>NZ_JBFWVK010000001.1:0-472319 GCF_050246775.1 Nocardioides sp.
GCGACGGGCGCTGCCCTCGTCAGGGGCGGCAGGCCCCCGTGTGGGGGTGGACCCAGCACCCCTGTGCCGGGACCGCGCATCAGCGAAGATGGGCCCATGACCCCCAGCAGCGGATCGCGCAGGTTGCTGGTGAGCATCCCGCTGGGTCGCTGGGTGGCCGACCGGCACCGGTCGATGGCCGACGACGTACTCGGCAATCCCCTTCCCTCGCCCTACCGACCCCGCCAGCCCGGCGGTCGTGTCGCCCAGTTGCGGAGCTGGGCGAGCGACCCGATGACGTGGCGGGACCTGGGGTGGACCCTGTTCGCGGTCACGGCCGGCTTCGCGTTGTCGCTGTTGGTGGTGCTGTTGCTGGTCATCGTGGTCACCGGCCTGCTGTGGTGGTACGGGATCGAGCCGATCATGCGGGCCCGGTGCAGCATCGACCGATGGTTCCTGAACCACGGTCACACCGAGAATCTCGAGCAACGTGTGGCGGTCCTGACCGAGAGCAGGGCCGAGAGCCTGGACCATTCGGCTGCCGAGCTAAGGCGGATCGAGCGGGACCTGCACGACGGCGCCCAGGCCCGGCTGGTGGCGCTGAGCATGAGCCTGGGCATGGCTGACGAGATGTTCGCCCACGACCCGGAGCAGGCGCGCAAGATGGTCAGCGAAGCCCGTGCCACCACGGGCGCAGCTCTCGGCGACCTGCGCGACGTGGTCCGCGGGATCCACCCTCCGGTGCTGGCCGACCGGGGCCTATCCGGCGCCGTCCAGGCCCTCGCACTCGACATGGGGCTCCCGGTAGCGGTGACCGCACAGCTGGAAGGTCGACCGCCGGCACCGGTCGAGTCAGCGGTCTACTTCGCCGTGGCCGAGTGCCTGGCCAACGTCGGCAAGCATGCCGCTGCGCGGCACGCGTGGGTCGAGCTGTCCCACGGGGCCGGTCGGCTCGTCGCCGTGGTCGGGGACGACGGAGACGGGGGCGCCGACCCCGCTCGCGGGACCGGGATGACGGGGGTGATGAGGCGCTTGTCGGCGTTCGACGGCACGATGTCTGTGAGCAGCCCCGACCGGGGCCCGACCATCGTGACGCTGGAGGTGCCGTGCGCCTTGTCCTCGCCGAAGACCACGCCCTCCTCCGGGACGGCCTGATCCGGCTGCTCGAGGCCCACGACTTCACGATCGTGGCAGCGGTGGACAATGCCGCCGACCTGGAGGCCGCGTTGGGTGACCCGACCCTCGACGCCGCAGTCGTCGACGTCCGCCTGCCACCGACCTTCACCGACGAGGGGCTGCGCGCCGCCATCGCCGCCCGGGCGCGCCGGCCCGGGTTCCCGGTCATGGTGCTCTCGCAGTACGTCGAACGCCTCTATGCCCGCGAGCTGCTGGCCAGCGGCCAGGGCGCCATCGGCTACCTGCTCAAGGACCGGATCGCCGACGTCGGTGAGTTCGTCGACGGCGTACGGCGCGTGGGTGCTGGTGGCACCGTCCTGGACCCCGAGGTGATCGCGACGATCATGGCCCGCCAGCAGGAGGCGCCGGTCGAGCGGCTGACGCCACGCGAGCGCGAGGTGCTGGCGCTGATGGCCGAAGGACGCTCGAACGCGGCCATCGCAGCAGCGCTGTTCATCACCGAGAAGGCCGTCGCCAAGCACACGAACAACATCTTCACCAAGCTCGACCTGCCGATCGCCCTCGACGACAACCGCCGGGTCCTGGCCGTGCTGGCCTGGCTCCAGGTCTGAGCGCCCTCAGAGGCCCAGCACGGCCCGCACTCCTGCGCGCCCGGCCATGGGGTCGGCCGCGGACAGGGCGGCCTCCGCGGCGTCCTCACAGGCGTCCATGCCGACCAGGGACAACTGCGCTCCCACAGGCTTGACGGCCTTCGCCGCCATCGACAGCGAGGTGATCCCCATCCCGACCAGAGCACACGCCAGCAACGGGTCGGCAGCGGCTTCACCGCAGATGCCCACCGGCTTGCCGGCCTGCTTGCCGGCCTCGGCGGTGATGGCGATGAGCTGCAGCACCGCAGGCTGCCAGGGATCCGTCAGGTGGGCCAGATCGGTGGCCATCCGGTCGGCGGCCATCGTGTACTGGGTCAGGTCGTTGGTGCCGATGGACAGGAAGTCGACCACCTCGAGCATCCGGTGGGCGAGCAGCGCGGCAGAAGGAACCTCGACCATCACCCCCGCCTTGAGGCCTCGGGTGCGGACCTTGGCGGCGAAGTCGGCAGCCTCGGCGACCGTGGCGACCATCGGCGCCATCACCCACGTCTCGGTGCCGGTGCGTTCTGCGGCCAGCGCGATCGCATCGAGCTGGCGGTCCATGAGACCGGGGTTGTCGAAGGACAACCGCAGGCCACGAACACCCAGCGCCGGGTTCTCCTCCCCGACGTGGGTCGCGAACGCGACCGGCTTGTCGGAACCGGCGTCCAGGGTGCGGATGACGACGTAGCCGACCTCGGAGAAGGCCGAGAGCACCTCGGCGTAGATGTCAGCCTGCTCCTCGACGGTGGGCTCCTCCTTCTGGTCCAGGAAGCACAGCTCGGTGCGGAACAGGCCCACGCCCTGCACCGGTGCGCTGGCGGCCCCGCGCGCCGAGGCGCCGTCGGCGACGTTGGCCAGGATCTTCACCGCGGTCCCGTCAGCGGTCTGGCCGGGGCCGGACCAGCTGGCCGACGCGGCACGCATCTCCTTGTCCGCGGCGACGCGCGTGGCGGCCTCGGCCGGATCGACCCCGGAGGTGATGGTGCCCGCAGTGCCGTCCACCAGGACGTCGAGGCCCACCGGCAGGTCGAGGCACCCGGGAGTGCCCACGACACAGGGGATGCCGAGCTGGCGGGCGATGATCGCTGTGTGGCTCGTGGGTCCGCCGCGCTCGGTGACCAGCGCCAGCACGACGGCAGGGTCGAGCCCGGCGGTGTCGGACGGGGCGAGGTCCTCCGCGACCAGCACCGAGGGCACCTCGGGGAGCTGGACGCCTGGCTCGGGCTCGCCGATGACATGGGCGACGATGCGGCGCTCGATGTCGCGCAGGTCGGTGGCCCGTTCGGCCATGAGGCCGCCCATCTGGGTGAAGATCTCGACGAACTGCTCGACGGCGTCGTGGACACTGGCCACGAGCGAGGAGCCGGTGTTGAGGTGTTTGCGAACGGCACCGCGCAGGCCCTTGTCGCGGGCCAGGCCGGCACTGGCGGTCAGCACCTCGGCCGCCGCACCGACGGCCTTGTCCGCCTTGCGCGTGAAGCCGTCGGCCACGGCACCGGCCGCACCGTCGTACGCCGCGAGGGCCGCTTCGGCGTCAGCGAAGGGGCCGGCGCCGAAGCGCTCGACGGCCTCGGCGGAGACCTCTCCGCGGACGATCAGGGCCGGCCCGAAGGCAACCCCGGTGACGACTGGAGTGCCCTGGAGCACGCCCGAACCGGACTCAGAAGCAGTGACCATGGTCACAAGTTAACCCCACTCTCCCCTTGACAGTCAACACATTCGGGCGTAAAACAACACATACAAAGATTCTTGAGGTGTGCGGATTGGGGAGGTGAGGGCCGTCAGCATGTATGCCGAGGAGCGTCAGCAGGCCATCGCCCAGTTGGTCACCCGTCGAGGCAGGCTATCGGTGAACGAGCTTGCTGACCAGTACGACGTCACCACCGAGACGGTGCGCCGCGACCTCTCCACCCTGGAGCGGATGGGCCTGGTCAGACGGGTGCACGGTGGCGTCGTCCCGGCGGGCACCCTGATCGCGATCGAGGCTGCCCTGGCCGACCGCGACTCGGCCAACACCGCAGAGAAGGACCGGATCGCCGCGGCCGCCATCGCACTCCTGCCGCCGCCGGGCTCGACCGTCGTGCTGGATGCCGGATCGACCACCTCGCGCATCGCCGCCTACCTGCCCCGCGACCACCCGCTCACCATCGTGACCCATGCCGTCCCCGTCGCGGCCAGGCTGGCGATGCTGCCGCAGATCGAGCTGCACCTCCTGCCCGGCCGGGTCCGGTCCAACACCCAGGCCGCCGTCGGTCCCGAGACCGTCCTGGCCCTCGACGGGCTTCGGGCCGACCTCGCCTTCATCGGCACCAACGGGATCTCGGTCGAGCACGGTCTGTCGACCCCCGACCGTGACGAGGCCGCCGCGAAACGGGCGATGGTCGGCTGTGCCCGCCAGGTCGTCGTGCTCGCCGATGCCGACAAGATCATGGTCGAGACCCCCATTCGCTTCGCCACCCTCGCCGAGGTGGACGTACTCGTGACCGACAGCCGGATCGCGGAAGCCGACAAGGACGCGCTGAGTCGCGCCGGAATCGAGGTCGTGGTCGCATGATCGTCACTCTGACCGCCAATCCCAGTCATGACCGGACCGTTCAGCTGAGCGGACCGCTCGTGCGTGGTGCGGTCATCCGCACCCTGTCCGTCACCTCCCAGGCAGGCGGCAAGGGAGTCAACATCTCCCGCGCGGCCGTGTCGGCCGGGCTGCCCTCGATCGCGGTGCTTCCCGCGGCCAAGGACGACCCGTTCGTCATCGAGCTGCTCGCCGCAGGCATCGACTGTCGGCCGGTGCCGAGCACCGGCGACCTCCGCGTCAACATCACCATCACCGAGCCCGACGGCACCACCACCAAGCTCAACAGTCCAGGCACCGAGGTCACGCCCGCTGTCCTGGCCGACCTCGAGGGGGCTCTGCGTCGCCGCGCCGGGGCTGCCGACTGGATCGTCCTGGCCGGATCGCTGCCGCCGGGTGCCCCGGCCGAGTGGTACTCCCACCTGGTCGGCGTCCTGCGCCGCACGTCGGCACGCGTGGCGGTCGACACCAGTGACGCGCCGTTGCGCGAGCTGGTGGCCCGGCTCGCCGTGGCGCCGCCACACCTGATGAAACCCAACGGGGAGGAGCTCGCATCGTTCACCGGTGGCGATCCTGATGTGCTGGAGTCCGATCCCGCCCAGGCCGCCTCGGCCGCCCGCACGCTCGTCGATCAGGGAGTCGAGACGGTCCTGGCCACGTTGGGCAAGCACGGCGCCGTGCTCGTCAACCGTGACGGGGCATGGCACGCCGCGCCGCCTCCGACCACCGTCGTGAGCACGGTGGGGGCTGGCGACAGCAGCCTTTTCGGATACCTTCTGGGGGAAGTCAAGCAACGCGATCCCGCCCAGCGGCTCGCACTGGCCGTGGCCTACGGCAGCGCGGCGGCTGGACTGCCCGGCACCACCATTCCCATCCCGTCGCAGGTCCGGCCCGAGCTGGTCTCGGTTCGCGAGCTCGATCTCACCCAAGGAGGGTGAAATGTCCGATCTCATCACCGCTGAACTCGTCAGCCTCGATGCCGACCTGGGCGCCGACAAGCACGCGGCGATCCGGTCCCTGGCAGCGCTCGTCGCCGGAGCAGGACGCTCCGACAACGTGGACCAGCTGATCGCAGACGCGTTCGCTCGCGAGGAGACGTCAGCCACGGGGCTGCCGGGTGGCATCGCCATCCCCCACTGCCGTACGACGGGGGTGAGCGAGCCGACGCTGGCGTTCGCCCGACTCCAGCCGGAGGTGGACTTCGGAGCCAAGGACGGACCGGCCGACCTGGCCTTCCTGATCGCCGCTCCGGCGGGCGGCGACGCCACCCACCTGCAGCTGCTCACCAAGCTGGCGCGCGCCCTGGTCAAGCCCGCGTTCACCGACTCGCTGCGCGACGCCGAGACCGCTGACGAGGTCGTGTCGCTGGTCATGGCCGTGCTCGAACCCGCCCCTGCCGCGGCGCCCGCCGCGGCAGCGGCTGCTCCCACGTCGCCCACCACGGCCACCTCGACGGAGAAGCCGCCCGCGCACGCAGCGCGGCGTAGCCTGGTCGCGGTCACCGCCTGCCCCACCGGCATCGCCCACACCTACATGGCTGCCGAGGCTCTGGAGGCCGCGGCGTTGCGCGCCGGTGTCGACATCCACGTCGAGACCCAGGGATCGGCCGGCTCCACTCCCCTGGCTCCGGCCACGATCGCCGCAGCCGACGCCGCCATCTTCGCGGTCGACGTCGGCGTGCGCGACCGCGCCCGCTTCGCCGGCAAGCCACTCGTCTCCTCGGGGGTCAAGCGCCCGATCGACGACGCGGACAGCATGATCGCCGAGGCGCTGCGCTACGCCGATGAGCCCAACCCGCCACGCGTCGAGGGCGACGCCTCGGCCGCCGGCGCAGGTGAAGGTGGTGGCGGCGGCGAGACCTGGGGCGGTCGGACCCGCAGGGTCCTCATGACCGGTGTGTCCTACATGATCCCGTTCGTAGCCGCGGGCGGCCTCCTCATCGCCCTGAGCTTCCTGTTGGGCGGCTACGAGATCGTCGGGCCCTACGGAGACATCGCGGTCAACAACACGCTCTTCGATCTTCCCGACACCAAGGCGCTCGGGCTGGAGCACGCGCTGTTCGGATCCGGGTTGATGGCCTACATCGGCGCGCTCTTCTTCATCATCGGCAAGACCGCGTTCATGCTCTTCATCCCCGCGCTGGCCGGTTACATCGCCTACGCGATCGCCGATCGCCCGGGCATCGCCCCCGGCTTCGTCATGGGTGGTCTCGCGGTCAACCTCTTCGGTGTCCAGAGCAGCGGCGACAGCCCCACCGCACTGCCGGCGACCGGCTTCCTCGGGGCCATCGTGGGAGGCGTGCTCGCCGGAGTCATCGCGCACTGGATCACCCAGCGCAAGGTGCCCTCCTGGGCACGGGGCCTGATGCCCGTGCTGGTCATCCCCCTGGTCACCTCCATCGTCGCGGGCATGCTCATGATCGTGGTGTTCGGCAAGCCCATCAGCTGGCTGATGACCCAGTTGAACGACGGCCTCAACTCCATGAGCGGCAGCAGCGCCGTACTCCTCGGGGTCATCCTGGGCCTCATGATGGCCTTCGACATGGGTGGCCCCATCAACAAGGTCGCCTATTCGTTCGCCGCGGCCGGCGTCGGCAGTGCGGCCTCCCTGGCCAGTGACGCACCCCAGCTGAAGATCATGGCTGCCGTGATGCTCGCAGGAATGGTGCCGCCCATCGCGCTCGCCCTGGCGACCGTCGTGCGACCCCAGCTCTTCACGCCCGCCGAACGAGAGAACGGCAAGGCAGGCTGGTTGCTCGGCGCCAGCTTCATCACCGAGGGTGCGATCCCGTTCGCCGCGGCTGACCCGCTGCGCGTGATCCCGGCGATCATGCTCGGCAGCGCGGTCACCGGTGGTCTCTCCCAGGCCCTGGACGTCGGGGTCCGCGCTCCACACGGCGGCATCTTCGTCCTGTTCGCCGTCAGCAACGTGCTGGGCTACCTGATCGCGCTCGCCGCCGGTGTGCTGGTCGGTGCGGTCGGAGTCGTCGCCCTCAAGTCGATCGGTCGCACCGCTGCCGATGTCGACGTCGCCACCGTCTGAATCACCCCACCCCACCAGAAGGAGTTCCACATGCCCACCAAGACCGTTGTCGTCGGCTCGTCCGTCGGACTGCACGCTCGCCCGGCCGCGCTCATCTCGGAGGCCGCCGGCGAGCTCGGGTCCGATGTCTTCATCGGGCTTCCCGGGGACGAGCCGGTGGACGCCAGCTCCTCGCTGATGATCATGACGCTGGGCGCCGGCAATGGCGACACCGTCGAGGTCTCCGGCGAGGACCAGGCCGCGGTGGACGCGATCGCTGCCATGGTCGAGTCCGACCTCGACGCCTGACCCACGACCACCGAGCCGGGCCGTCCGTCGGGGCGGCCCGGCTCAGTCGCGCAGGTGGCGGTAGGCGACCCTGGCGCTGACCACCTGGGCAAGTTCGCGCATGATCGCGGTGAAGAACTGCTTGCGGTACGTCGCGTCGGTGACGGCGTACACGGTGAAGTACAGGCCACTGAACGCGGCGAGGAAGACCGAGACCTTGGCCAGCTCGACGCTGACCAGGTGCGGCCCGAAGGGGTACGACGGCGGCCGCCCGATCCACGCCTCGATGACTGCGTCGTCGATGGCGACCGACCCGAAGACCAGGAAGAACCCGAAGACGGCCAGGGCCAGGAGCAGCACCTGCACGGCCTGGGTGATGAGCAGCACCAGCACCAGGTTGGCCTTCTCGAGGCCCCGTACCTCGGACTGACCGCTGAGGTCGGGGGCGTCGGCGGCGATCGTGACCGCGGCATGTGCCAGCGGCGTCCCCTGGCACAGCTGCACCAGCTCGTCGGCGTCGATCTCGTCGTCGTACTCGTCGAGCTCCTCGGTCAGCCGGACCAGCAGGAAGCCGACCGCTGCGAGACCGAACAGGAGCACCGTGCCCCACAGGACACCGCCGACCAGGTGCGAGGCGACCTGCCAGACCTCGGTGTTGATGAACAGGAAGGTCACGAACAGCAACAGCATCGGCAGCGCGCGAGTGGCCAGGGGGAACAGCAGCCCCAGACTGGCGAACGCCCGGCGCAGTGCCCATCGGGTGATCAGCCAGGCGTCGAGGGCCCGGAGCGCGTAGAGGCCGACCACGACCAGCGCCGTGCCCAGCGCGCTCGTGGCGCCGGCGCTCGGGTCGGACAGAAGGCCGATCAGCACCCCGCCGACGGCGCCGAGGACCGCGGCGGTGCCGAGCACCAGGATAACCCGGCGACGTGCCAGTCGCGCCCGCACGCGATCGCGCAGATGATCGACGAAGTACGGCAGTCCGTGGTCGACGAACCACGACTCCGCCGCCTGCCGGGTCGCGAGCGAATCAGCCACCGAGCAGCGCCCGGGCCCGTTCGACGTCGTCACCCATGGTGGTGATCAGGTCGTCGATGGACTCGAACTTCACCATCCCGCGCAGCCGCTCGACGAACGACACCTCGACCTCGACGCCGTACAGCTCCAGGTCCGTGCGATCCAGGACGTAACTCTCCACCCGGCGCTCGCGCTCGCCGTCGAAGGTCGGATTGGTTCCCACACTGATGGCCGCCGGGAACGTCTCACCGCTGTCGCAGCGCCGGAGCCACCCGGCGTAGACACCGTCTGACGGGGCCGCGGCCATGGCGTTGGTCGGCACGTTGGCCGTGGGGTAGCCCAGCTCGCGACCGCGTTGGTCACCTCGGACCACGATGCCGCGGACGCTGAAGGGCCGTCCCAGCGCCTCGGCGGCGCCTGCCACGTCACCGGTCGCCAGGCAGGTCCGGACATAGGTGGAGGACCACACCTGCGGCCCGCCATCGAGGGCAACCCCGACAGCGACGAAGTCATGGGTCTCCCCGACCTCCGCCAGGGTGCGCACGTCACCGGCGGCGCGGTGACCGAACCGGAAGTTGGCTCCGACAACCACGGCAGACGCGTGCAGGGCATCCACCAGGATGCGTTCGATGAACTCCTCGGGCGTCCAGCTCGCGACGTCCAGATCGAAGGGCAGGACGAGTACGGCGTCCACACCGACGTCGGCCAGCAGGGCGACCCTGGTCTCGATGGAGGTCAGGCTGGTGGGCGCGTGCTCTGGTCTCAGCACGGCCATCGGGTGCGGGTCGAAGGTCACCGCCACCAGTCGGTCGGCGGCCAGCTTCGCGGTCTCCTCTACCGCCCGCCGGATCACCGTCCGGTGGCCGAGATGCACGCCGTCGAAGTTGCCGATCGTCACGACCGTGCGCCCCAGGTCGGCCGGAATCTCGCCGAGCGATCGCCATGTCTGCACGGCCGACAGCCTCCCACACGGCCGAGGTCACCGATGAAATGGCCCTCGACAGCACCCGGGAGCTGCCGCTCCGGGTCTATCCGGTGAAGACGGCGACAGCCCGAGCGTGGTCGGCACGGGGCTCGTAGAGCGCCAGGAACTCACCGTCAGGTGCGAAGACGGCGGTCAGCCCCGCCAGGGCGATCTCCAGTCGACGGCCAACCCGCACGTCACCAGCCTGGGCGTCGTCCAGGTCGAGCACGGGGAAGCTGGCTCGCGCGGCCTCCGCGATGGGGATCATCGTGAAGTCGTTCGCGAGCTCCTCCAAGGTGTGCGACCGCGACAGGTCGAACGAGCCGACCGCGGTGCGCCGGAGTGCGGTGAGATGGCCGCCGACCCCGAGGGCCGCTCCGAGGTCCCGGGCGATCGCACGGATGTAGGTGCCGCTCGAACACCGCACCGAGACGTCGACGTCCGTGGTCGAGCCCCTCGAGACCACTCCGGTCACGTCGAGCGCGTGCACGCGCACCCGGCGGGACGCCAGCTGCACGCTCTCGCCATCGCGCACGCGTTGGTAGGCCCGCTTGCCGTCGACCTTGATCGCGGAGACTGCGGTCGGAACCTGGTCGATATCGCCGACGAACGCTGTCAGAGCTGCACGGATCGCGCGGTCATCGACGTGGGCGGCGTCACTCGTGGAAACCACGTCGCCCTCGGCGTCGTCGGTGGTGGTGGCCACTCCGAGCCGGATCGTCGCGTCGTAGGCCTTCTCGGTGAGCATCAGATGGCCCAGCAGCCGGGTCGCCCGGTTGATGCCCACGACGAGCACCCCGGTCGCCATCGGGTCGAGCGTGCCGGCATGACCCACCTTGCGGGTGCCGGCCAGTCGGCGTACCCGAGCCACCACGTCGTGCGAGGTGATGCCGGTGGGCTTGTCGACGACGACGAGACCGGAGACCGGTCCGGTGGAGGTCACTTCTCGTCGTCGTCCGCTTCGTCGGTGTCCTCGTGCGGCTTCTTGTAGGGGTCGGCCTCCCCGGCGTACGTCGAGCCGCGGGCGGCTGCGACGGCCTCGTCCTGTGCCTTGGCGCGGGCCAGCACCTCGTCCAGGGCGCGGGCGGTCTCCGGCAGCGCGTCGTGGATGAAGGTGAGCGTGGGCGAGATGCGCATGCCGAGCTGCTTGGCGACCTCGGAGCGAAGGACGCCCTTCGCGGACTCGAGGGCGGCAGCGGTCGCGGCCATCTCCTCCTCGCCTCCCAGGACGGTGTAGAACACCGTGGCCTGTTGGTTGTCACCGGTCAGGCGGACGTCGGTGATCGTGACGAACCCCAGTCGCGGGTCCTTGATCCGGCGCTCGAGCATCTCGGCGACGATGACCTGGATGCGGTCAGCGATCTTGCGCACGCGGGGATTGGCCATGTCCTTCACTCCATCTCATTCGCCGACCTGTCGCAGATGTACCTGCGAGAAGCCGGTGACCCGTCGCAGATGCACACGTGGCGTGTACATCTGCGACGGGTCGTTGCATCAGCTGCGCGGGATCTCGCGCATCTCGAAGGACTCCACGACATCGCCGAGCTTGATGTCCTGGAAGTTCTTCAGCACCAGACCACACTCGAAGCCCTCGCGGACCTCGGAGGCATCGTCCTTCTCCCTCTTGAGCGAGGCGAGGTCGAGGTTGTCAGCGACCACCTGACCGTCACGGAGCAGGCGCGCCTTGGCGTTGCGCCGGATCGTGCCGGAGGTGACCATGCAGCCCGCGATGTTGCCGATCTTGGAGGACCGGAAGATGTCGCGGATCTCGGCCTGGCCGAGCACAGCCTCTTCGTACTCGGGCTTGAGCATGCCCTTGAGCGCTGCCTCGATCTCCTCGATCGCCTGGTAGATGACCGAGTAGTAGCGAATCTCGACACCTTCCTTGTCGGCCATCTGGCTCGCCTTGCCCTGGGGCCTGACGTTGAAGCCGATGATGATCGCGTCGGAAGCGGCGGCGAGGTCGACGTTGGTCTCGGTGATCGCACCGACACCGCGGTCGATGACCCGCAGGCTGACCTCGGCCCCGACGTCGATCTGGGCCAGCGAGTCCTCGAGGGCCTCGACCGAACCGGACACGTCGCCCTTGAGGATGAGGTTGAGCTCCTGGCTCTCGCCCTTCTCCATGGAGGCCATGAAGTCCTCGAGGGTACGGCGCACGCGACGCTTGGCCTGCATGGCCGCGCGTTCACGCGACTCCCGCTTCTCAGCGATCTGTCGTGCCATGCGGTCGTCGTCGACGACGATCAGGTTCTGACCCGCTCCCGGGACCGCGGTGAGGCCGAGCACCATCGCGGGACGCGACGGGGTCGCCTCCTCGATGTTCTCGCCGTGCTCGTCGAGCAGCGCCCGGACCCGCCCGTAGGCAGGACCGGCCACGATCGAGTCACCCACGCGCAGCGTGCCGCGCTGGACCAGCACCGTGGCGACCGGGCCGCGACCGCGGTCCAGGTGGGCCTCCACGACCAGACCCTGGGCATCCTGGGTCGGGTTGGCACGCAGGTCGAGCGAGGCATCGGCCGTCAGGATGACCGCCTCGAGCAGCTTGTCCAGGTTGAGCTCGGACTTGGCCGAGACGTCGACGAACATCGCGTCGCCGCCGTACTCCTCGGGCACCAGACCGTATTCGGTCAGCTGACCGCGGACCTTGGTCGGATCGGCGTCGGGCTTGTCGATCTTGTTGACCGCGACCACGATCGGGACCCCGGCAGCCTTGGCGTGGTTGAGCGCCTCGACCGTCTGCGGCATCACGCCATCGTCAGCCGCGACCACGAGGATCGCGATGTCGGTGGCCTGCGCGCCACGGGCACGCATGGCGGTGAACGCCTCGTGACCGGGTGTGTCGATGAAGGTGATCCGACGCTCGGTGCCGTCGACGTCGGTGGCGACCTGGTAGGCACCGATGTGCTGCGTGATGCCACCGGCCTCCTTGTCGACGACGTTGGCGTTGCGCAGGGCATCGAGCAGCTTGGTCTTTCCGTGGTCGACGTGACCCATGACGGTCACGACCGGCGGACGGACGACCAGGTCGCTCTCGTCGCCCTCGTCCTCACCGAACTCGAGGTCGAAGGACTCCAGCAGCTCGCGGTCCTCGTCCTCGGGCGAGACCACCTGGATGATGTAGTTGAGCTCCTCGCCCAACAACTCCAGCGTCTCGTCGTTGACCGACTCGGTTGCGGTCACCATCTCGCCGAGGCTGAAGAGCATCTGCACGAGGGCTGCGGCGTCGACGCCGATCTTCTCGGCGAAGTCGGTCAGCGAGGAACCGCGGGCCAGGCGAATGGTCTCGCCGTCGCCCTTGCGGACGCGGACGCCACCGATCGTCGGCGCCTGCATCTGCTCGAACTCTTGGCGACGAGCGCGCTTCGACTTGCGACCACGACGCGAGGGACCTCCGGGGCGTCCGAAGGCGCCCTGGGTCTGGCCACGACCACCCTGACCGGGACGGCCACCACCGGGACGGCCGCCACCGGGCGGACCGAAGGAGCCGGGGGCTCCGCCACGACCGGGAGCACCGGCACCAGCACCGCCCGGAGCGCCGCCGCGGGCCGGAGCACCGCCACGACCACCGGGAGCCGGACGGCCGGGAGCGCCGCCACGACCGCCGGGACCACCGGGGCCGGGACGGCCTCCGGGACCCGAGCCGAAGGCGGCAGGAGACTTGGGCATCATGGCCGGGTTGGGGCGCGGCATCCCGGGACGGGCGGCACCCGCGGATCCGCCATCGCGACCGGCCGGCGGACGCGGTGCTCGCTGGTCGCCCGGAGTGCCGGGAGCAGCCGGGGCACCCGGTGCGGCCGGGCCGCCGGGAGCAGCAGGGCCGCGGTCGGCGGGAGCCGGTCGACGACCCATGCCCTGGCTGGGCGCGAACGGGTTGTTGCCCGGACGAGGAGCACCGGGACGAGCCGACGGACGCGGGGCCGGTGCGCGCGGCGCCGGAGCAGCCGTCTCGGCCTCCGTGGAGGCAGCCGGGGCGGCCGGGGCCACCGGAGCGACCTCGGGGGCAGCCTCAGGCTCGGGCTTGCGAGGACCTGGCTTGGGGCCGGGCCGAGGGGCCGACGGCGCCTCGAAGCCGGCAGCAGGCGCCGACGAGGCCGGGGCCGGAGCTGCCGGAGCTGGCGCTGGCGTCGCCGGGCTGGCGGACGTTGCCGGCTCGGACGGTACCGCCGGCGCAGGCGCGGCCGGGGCAGGTGCCTCCGGCGCGGGAGCAGTGGCGGCAGCTGCCTTCAGCTTGTCGCCGTACTCCTTCTTGAAGCGCATTTCGACAGGGGGCTCGACCGTCGACGATGCCGACTTGACGAACTCCCCCATCTCCTTGAGCTTTTCGAGAACGAACTTGCTCTCGACGTTGAACTCTTTTGCGAGTTCGTGGACTCGGACCTTAGCCACGCTTCTCCTTCTGGTCCGAGCCCCGGCTCCCAGTTGATCGGGTGGGGTGATTCGGACCGCTAGTGGTGTTGCACGCTCATCGGAAAGAACTCATCGAGTGCTCATGAGCTGCTGCTCCAGTTTCTTCTCGGTCGATCACGGTCAGTTGGTGCGAGCAAGATGGATCCGCACCGGCTCGCTGTTCAGCGCCCCAGGGACCCGAAGGGCCCTGGCGAACGCCTTGCGGCGAGCGGCGAGGTCGTAGCACGCGGGCGTCGGGTGCAGATGCGCCCCACGACCGGGGGCCGTCCTTGCCGGGTCGGGCACCACGACCGGTCGGCCGTCAGCGTCCGTCCCTGCGACGACCCGCAGCAACTCGCTCCTGGCAGTCCGCTCCCGGCACCCCACACACGTCCGGACAGGATCAGGCGAAGTCCGGGCAGGGGAGATGAGTTCGTGAACCACCACAGAGGAGTCTATCGCGTCCCGCCCGCAACAACGAACCGGCTGTCCCAGGCAGCGGGTGGCCCGTGCCTGCGCCCGGGCCTAGGCTGACCACGTGCCCCTCGACCAGATGGTCCTCGAGCCAGCTCGCGTCCGGGAGACCCGGTGAGCGACCTGCAGTGCGCGGCCACCCTCATCATCGCCCGTCATGGCGCGGCGGAGTACGAGAGCGACCGCTGGAGCGATGCCGGCGGCAGCCTGACCTCAACGGGGCGCGAGCAGTCGCGACGACTCGGGGAGTCGCTGGCGGCGAGCGGTGTGGCCGCCGTCTGGACGAGCACCCGGTCCCGTGCGGTGCAGACCGCCGAGATCGCGGCGTCGGGACTGGGGCGGGCCGTCACCACCCGGGAGGGCCTGCGTGAGTTCGACTGCGGTGACTTCGCGGGCTCGCCCATGTCGCAGGACCCGTTCGCGACCACCTACGCACGCTGGCTGTCCGGCGAGCTCGACGTCCGCATCCCCGGCGCGGAGAACGGTCACGAGGTCGTGGAGCGGATGCGGGCCAGCTGCGCCGAGATCGCCGACCTGCACCGGGGCGAGACGGTGCTGGTGGTCAGCCACGGCGGGATCGTCCGGCTCGCGCTTCCCGTGCTGGCCAGGCTCGGCACGGTGGTCCCCGCCCCACTGGCGAACACCGCGAGCGTCGAGCTGCGCATCGACGCCGACGACTGGGTGGTCACCCGCTGGGGTTGAGAAGGGGCCTCAGGCGGGGTCCGGTGCCTCGTCGGAGCGGATGTCGATCCGCCACCCTGTGAGGCGGGCGGCCAGGCGGGCGTTCTGCCCCTCCTTGCCGATGGCCAGCGACAGCTGGAAGTCGGGGACGACCACGCGAGCAGAGCGGGCGGCGAGGTCGACGATCTCGACCTTGGAGACCTGGGCGGGCGACAGGGCGTGGGCCACCATCTCGGCCGGGTCCTCGGAGAAGTCGACGATGTCGATCTTCTCGCCGTGCAGCTCGGCCATGACGTTGCGCACCCGCTGGCCCATGGGTCCGATGCAGGACCCCTTGGCGTTGACCCCGGGAGTGGTGGTGAAGACGGCGATCTTGGTGCGATGTCCCGCCTCGCGCGCGATCGCGGCGATCTGCACCGTGCCGTCGGCGATCTCGGGAACCTCGAGCGCGAACAGTCGTCGCACCAGGTTGGGGTGCGAGCGCGACAGCGTGATCTGGGGACCGCGCATGCCCTTGCGCACGCTGATGACGATGCACTTGATCCGCTCGCCGTGCTCGTAGCGCTCCCCGGGGACCCGCTCCCCCAGCGGCAACAGCGCCTCGAGCTTGCCGAGGTCGATCATCACGTCATCGGGGTTGCGTCCCTGCTGGATGACACCCGAGACGATGTCGCCCTCCTTGCCCGAGAACTCTCCGAACCGCAGCTCGTCCTCGGCGTCGCGCAACCGCTGCAGCATGATCTGCTTGGCCGTCGTCGCGGCGATCCGACCGAACCCCTCGGGCGTGTCCTCGTACTCCGTGACGAGGTTGCCCTCCTCGTCCAGCTCGGCCGCCATCACCGTCACGTGCCCGCTCTTGCGGTCCAGGGTCACCCGCGCCCGGGGCTGGGCACCGGGTGTCTTGTGGTACGCCGTGAGAAGGGCCTGCTCGATGGCCTCCACGAGCACGTCGAAGGAGATCTCCTTCTCACGCTCCAGCATCCTGAGGATGCTCAGGTCGATGTCCATCAGTCCTCCTCGACTGCTCTGCGGTTGAACTCGATCTGGACCTTCGCGCGAGCGATCGTCGTGTAGGGGAAGGTGCGCGACGTGCCGTCGACCTCGAGGGTCACCGACTCCTCGTCACTCGCGGAGATGCGGCCGAGCACGTCGCCACTGTCGACCAGGTCGAGCTTGACCAGGCGGTCGGCGTTGCGACGCCAGTGTCGAGGGAGGGTCAGGGGACGATCGACGCCCCGCGAGGTGACCTCGAGGGTGTAGGGCTGCTCGCCCAGGGTGTCGGAGGCGTCCAGGACGGCCGAGATCTGCTTCGTGGCAGCGGCGACGTCGTCCATGGTCACTCCGCCGTCCTTGTCCACGGCGACACGCAGCACGCGGCGCTTGCCGGCGGGAGTGAGCTCCACGGCCTCGACATCCAGGCCCAGGGCGGACAAGGGGTCGTGAAGTTCCGCTTCGATGCGCTCGCAGGCGGCGTCCTGTTTGCTCACGCGATCCGACCTCCTTGTGTTGTTGTTCCAGCCAGCCTACCGGCTCCTGCGCAGCCGACCGGCCATCGACCTGCGACTTGTAGGGTCGGGTCCGTGTCCAGTCGAAGCGCCCTGCAGCTCACTCGTCGCGCGAGCCTGGGTGTGGCACTGCTGGCGGCCGCCGGCTGCACCGGAACCGAAGGACAGACCGGATCGGGTGACTCCTCCGGACCCTCCACGGGCATGCCGTCGGCGAGCGCCAGTCCGGACCTGGACGCATCGCTCGTCGAGCAGGCGCGCGCTGAGTTGTTGGGGATCACGGACCTCGCGCGTCGCACCGGTGCCGCGCATCCCGGGCTGGGCGCGATCATGGAATCGCTGGTCGCGATGCATGAGGCCCACGACCTGGTCCTGGCCGAGTCGGCCCCGGATGCGGTGGCCGCGCCGTCCGGTGAGGTGCCGGAGCGGCGCTCGCTGGCCGTCTCGGTCGTACGCCGTCACGAGGTCACCCTCCAGCGTCAGCTCGCCGAGTGGGCCGGGGACGCCGACAGCGGACCTCTGGCGCGGCTGTTCGCGAGCATGTCGGCAGCCACTGCCCAGCACCTGACGCTGCTGTCTCGGGTAGGTCGCTGATGCCCACGACCCTGGAGTCCCTCCAGTCCACGCTGAGCGGTGAGCACGCAGCGGTGTGGCTCTATGCCGTGCTGGGTGGCCAGACGTCACGGTCGTCCCAGCCGTTGCTGTTCGAGACCCTCACCAGGAGCTACGGCGTGCACCGCTCACGTCGCGACCAACTCATCTCCATGATCCGCGACCTCGGCGTGGTCCCGGCCGCCGCGGCCGCTGCCTATGACCTCCCCAACGACGCCTCGACGCCGACGAAGGTGAACCGGGCGGCCCGCGAGATCGAGAGCCGCTGCGCCGGGCTGTACGCCGAGCTGGTGGCGGGCACCTACGACTCGCAGCGCCGCTGGGCGATCGGGGCCCTGACGGATGCGGCGGTCCGCGGACTCGACTACCGGGGAAGTCCCGAGATCTTCCCCGGCCTCGCCGAGTTCGCGGACCGCTGAGCCGCTTCCGGATGGGTTGAGCACCACCGCAGGTGGGAGGCTGCAGCGGTGTTCACGATGATTCATCACCTGTGCGCCCTTGGGGACCCGGAATGACCCTCAGATTCCTGCATTGCACAAAGTTGCAATGTCAAACATTCAACTGACTGCCCGCTCGCGGGTCAGCGCCAGTGACCGATGAGTGCCGGAATCTCGCCGAGGCTGTGAGCCACCGCATCCGGCTCACCCTCGCTGTGGCCGACCTGACTCGAGGGGATGTCACTGTGTGGGATGTGGATGGCCCGCATCCCGGCGTTGTGTGCTCCCCAGATGTCGTCGTAGAGACGGTCCCCGACGTAGACACAGCGTCCCGGGTCACTCACGCCCACCGCGGCCATGGCAGCACCGAAGGCCTCCGGAGCCGGCTTGGTCCAGGGGATCTCACTGCTGTAGACGTCACCGTCGATCAGATCGAGCACCCCGTCGCGGCGGAAGAAGTCGCGGTGCCACTCGCGCGGCCAGATCGTGTTCGACAGCACTCCCACCCTGATCCCCTGGTCCCGCAGCCTGGAGAACAGGGGCGCCACCTCCGGGTCGGTGTAGGTGTGCGGTTCCCAGAACTCGTAGTAGGCGGTCAGCAGCTCCGGGTCGTGCTCGAGGCCGGCCTGGGTGAACAGGTCGCCGACCGTGGAGCTCTGCTGGTGGTCGCGACTGCGACCCCAGATCGACTCGCCGGCCGCGTGCAGAGCGGCCGCGTTCACGTGATGGTCCTCGTCCCCGGCTGCCCGCACCGCTTGGGCCAGCGCGAGTGACTCGGCGTGGAAGTCGATGTCGTGCCAGCGAGTCAGGGTGCCGCCCCAGTCGAAGATGACCGCATCGATGCTCATGGAGGCAACCTATCTAGGCTGGGGCCCATGGACATGACCTACCGCCCTCTGGGCAACTCCGGCCTGATGGTCAGTGCCGTCGGGATCGGCTGCAACGCCTTCAGCCGTCGCGTCGACCAGGCAGGCGTGAGCGACATCCTCTCCGCGGCGACCGACACCGGCGTCACGTTGCTCGACACCTCCGACACCTACGGCATCGAGCCGGGCGCCAGCGAGACCATGATGGGCGTGGCGCTGCAGGGACGTCGCGAGGACTTCGTGCTGGCCACGAAGTTCGGGATGGACATGCGCGGGGCCAACGGTGCCGACCACGGGGTGCGCGGTTCGCGTCGTTACGTACGTCGCGCCGTCGAGGCGTCGCTGCGGCGCCTGCAGACCGACCACATCGATCTCTACCAGCTGCACGAACCCGACCCGGTCACGCCCATCGAGGAGACGCTGGAGGCTCTGACCGAACTGGTGCGCGAGGGCAAGGTCCGCTACGTGGGCTGCTCCAACTTCGATGCGTGGATGCTCACCGATGCCGCCTGGACGGCCTCGACGGCGGGCCTGACCCCCTTCATCTCGGTGCAGAACCGCTACTCACTGCTCGATCGCACCGTCGAGGCCGAGGTCACCCCGGCCGCGGAGAAGTTCGGACTGGGGATCCTGCCCTTCTTCCCCTTGGAGTACGGACTGCTCACCGGGAAGTACCAGCGCGGTTCCGCGGCGCCTGCCGGCTCCAGGGCAGCTCTCGATCCCACGCGATCGGCCTGGCTCGATGCAGCCGACTGGGATCGGATCGAGGCGCTCACGGCCTATGCCGAGGCCCGAGGGCTGAGCATCCTGGACGTGGCCATCGCCGGCCTGGCCGCTCAGCCGGCGGTGGGGTCGGTCATCTCCGGCGCCACGTCCGCCGACCAGGTGCGCACCAACGCCGCAGCACTGCGCTGGTCGCCCACCCCCGAGGACCTGGCTGCGCTCGACGACATCTGAGTCGACCCGTTCAGAGCGGGTCCCCACTGGCCACGTGGACGTGGAGGTGCTTGGAGTCCTGGTAGGTGCCCAGGTTGGTGAGCACACGCGCGGCGCCGTACTCCTGCTCGACGTCGGCCGCCACTCGCTGCACGACGACCAGGAGGGCTCGCAGGTCGTCCTCGTCCTCCTGGGTGAGGGTGGTCAGCGAATCGAGATGTCGCACGGGCACCACCACCACATGGACCGGCCAGAACGGTCGGGTGTGGTGGTAGGCCAGCACCCGGCGGTCGTGGTGCACCACTCTGAGAGCGCCGACGTCGCGGAGCGCGACGTCGCAGTAGAAGTCGTGCCCCGTGTAGGCGCCTGACATCAACCGCGGACCAGAGCGGTCAGGTGTGCCACCGCCTCGGCCAGGGCGACCTCGGCGCGCTCACCGCTGCGCCGGTCCTTGACCTCGATCGTGCCGTCGGCGAACCCTCGGCCCACGGTGACGATGGTCGGGACCCCGATCAGCTCGGCATCCTTGAACTTCACCCCCGGGCTCACCTTGCCCGGCCGATCGTCGAAGATCACATCGAGTCCCGCGCTCGACAGCTCGGCCGCTAGGGCCTCGGCTGCTTCGAACAGCGCCGGGTCCTTGCCAGCTGCCACGAGGTGGAGATCGGCGGGAGCGATCTCCCGCGGCCACACCAGGCCGAGCTCGTCGTTGTTGCCCTCGGCGATGGCGGCGACGGCGCGGGAGACCCCGATGCCGTAGGAGCCCATGGTGACGGTGACCAGCTTGCCGTTCTCGTCGAGGACCCGCAGGTCGAGCGCGTCGGCGTACTTGCGGCCGAGCTGGAAGATATGGCCCATCTCGATCCCCCGGGCCGACTCCAGGGTCCCCGTCGTGCAGTTGGGGCAGGAGTCACCGTCGCGCACATCGGCGGCCTCGATGGTGCCGTCGGGAGTGAAGTCCCGGCCGGCGACGAGGTCGAGCACGTGTGAGCCGTGGACGTCCGCGCCGGCGACCCAGGTGGTGCCCTCCACCACTCGGGGGTCCACCACGAATCGGATCCCGGAGGCGCCCTTCTCACCCAGCGAGCCGGGCCCGATGTAGCCCTTCACCAGGGCGGGGTGCCGGGCGAACTCGGCCTCATCCATGGCCTCGACCTCGATGGGCTCCAACTGACCCTCGAGACGCTTCTGGTCGACCTCGCGGTCCCCGGGTACGCCGATCGCCAACGGCTCGCGGGTGCCGTCGGGGTGCTTGAGCACGACCAGCACGTTCTTCAGGGTGTCGCCGGCCACCCACGGACGGTCCTGGCGCGGAAAGGTGGCATTGAGGTGGTTGACCAGCGACTCGATGGTGGGGGTGTCCGGGGTCTGCTCGGCATGGGCGGCCGGAAGGTCGTCGTAGGGCACCGGCGCGGGCGCCCGGACGGCGACCGCCTCGACGTTGGCGGCGTAGTCGCAGTTGGTGCACTTGACGTAGGTGTCCTCACCGACCGAGGCCTTGGCCAGGAACTCCTCGGACTTCGAACCTCCCATGGCGCCCGAGGTGGCCTTCACGATGACGTACTCGAAGCCGAGTCGGTCGAAGGTGCGCACATAGGCGTCGCGATGCGCGGCGTACGACGCGTCGAGGCCGGCGTCGGTGGTGTCGAAGGAGTAGGAGTCCTTCATGATGAACTCGCGCCCGCGCAGGATGCCGGCGCGAGGACGCGCCTCGTCGCGGTACTTCGTCTGGATCTGGTAGAGCCAGACGGGCAGGTCCTTGTAGGAGGAGTAGAGGTCCTTGACCGCGAGGGTGAACATCTCCTCGTGGGTCGGCCCGAGCAGATAGTCGCCGCCCTTGCGGTCCTTGAGCCGGAAGATCCCGTCGCCGTACTCCGTCCACCGACCGCTGGCCTCGTAGGGCTCGCGGGGCAGGAGCGCGGGGAACGACAGCTCCTGGGCGCCGATGGCATTCATCTCCTCGCGGATGATGGCCTCCACGTTGCGCAACACCTTGAGCCCCAACGGCAGCCAGGTGTAGATGCCCGGAGCGGCACGTCGTACGTAGCCCGCCCGCACCAGCAGCCGGTGGCTGGGCACCTCGGCGTCGTTCGGGTCGTCTCGCAGCGTGCGGACGAAGAGCTTCGACATGCGCAGGATCATGCGGGCAAGGCTACTGGTGACCCGCCGCGCCGAGCGACGCGGTTAATGGCTGCGGGCCGCCTTGAGGGCCGTGCGGATCAGGGGCAGCTGCAGTGGGAGCCGGGCGAAGGCGGCCGAGCGCACCGCCGGACTGCTGCTGCGCCGGGCGTCGTTCGCCATCTTGACGTTGCCGGGAAAGACAGCGACGAGCAGGGCGGCGCTGGACCAGCCGGCGATGCGGCGGGTGCGGGGGTGCAGCAGGCCGGCCGCACACACCAGCTCGGCAACCCCGCTGGCCAGGATCACCTCGCGGTGTCTCGGCACCCAAGCGGGCATCAGAGGCTGGTAGACACTGGGCTTGGCCAGGTGCACCACTGCACTGGTGGCGAACAGGCCGGCGAGTCCGAGGACGTCCTTGGAGATCTTCACCTCGCCGAGCCTAGTGCTCGACTCTCGTCAGAACATGATGGTGGTGAACCGGGAGGTCTCCACGAAGCCGACCTTCTCGTAGGCCCTGCGCGCGGGGTGGTTCCAGTCGTTGACGTAGAGCGAGACCGTCGGGGCGATCGTGGCCCGGACCAGTTCGACCACGGCTGCCATCCCGGCGGTGGCGAGCCCGTGACCGCGGCGGTCCGGTACGACGTAGACACCCTGGATCTGCGCGGCGAACGGCGAGGAGCAGGCCACTTCCGCCTTGAACACGACCCGTCCGTGCTCGAAGCGGGCGAAGGACCAGCCGCGCGAGATCAACTGACTCACGCGGGCCCGGTAGAGATCGGCTCCGCCCCCGCACTCCGGGGAGACCCCGACCTCCTCGGTGTACATGGCGACGCAGGCCGGATAGAGCGCGTCGAGATCGGCACGCCGGGAGATCCGCACTGCCGGGTCCGGGTCGACCATGGGTGGGCCGGCGATTTCCAGGTGCGGTTGCCCGGCCCGGACCTCGCGTGGCGCGCCCCAGTCGGGCTCGACCCGCTGCCAGAAGGCGTGCACCGGCTCCTGGGGGCCGACGATCGTGGTGATGCTTCTGCGCCGGGTCAGCGCACGCTCGGCGAAGGCCTCGGCGTCCTCGGGGGTGCACTGCACCGGCACCAGGTTGGCCCCGGCGTGGCACGCGGCCACCAGCCGACCGTCGGCGTAGCGCCCCCACACCTCGCCGCCCAGCCAACGCGGAAGCAGCTGTGTGGTGCGTGCCCGGTAGTCGGCGAAGACATTGACGACAGGGTCCTCGTCGGCGAGCGAGAGGAAGTCGGTGAGGTCGTCGGCGCCGAGCAGTCGGACGCCGTGCCGCGTGGTGAGCACACTCAGGACTCTAGCGGTCCGCGTCGCCTCCGGTGGCCGCCGTGGACACCTGCGGGTGACCAACCCCAGTACGCCGAACCTGGGGTGATCCGTGACACCAATGGACCAGTGAGCAGCACTGCGGGGCCATTCCGGACGCGCGTCACATTTGAGACGGTTCGACAGACGATTCCTGTGGGGGGTCTGTGAGTTCATCCAGGTGGGGAGCAAAGCTGATGAATCGATTGACGTCGGGGTCAAACCGTGGTGTGCGGGGACTGATCGGGCTGTTACTAGGAGCTGTGGTCTCCGCCTTGGCATTGACGGCGGTGACGATCCCGCCGGCCTCAGCCGCCCCGGGCACACTCTCCTATGTCGCTTCAGCCAGCACTGCCGGGAGCCGGACCAACCATCGTGTCGTCATCCCGGCCTCCGTGCAGCCGGGTGACGCGCTGGTCATGTTCCTGACCACCAACTCCTCCACTGCGACGGTCAACAACACCGTCGCCGGGTGGACGCTCATCCAGACCCGTGACGGCAACGGTCTCCGCGGCCGGGCCTGGACCAAGACCGCCACCTCGACCGACGACGGTGCAACGGTGACGGTGACCAGCAGCGCCGGCGTCAAGTCCGTGCTCAGCGTGACCGCCTATCGCAGCACCGTCGGCCTCGCCACGGTGACGGCGTCGGCGAGCGCCGTCGTGAACACCTCAGCCTCCAGCCACACCACTCCGAGCGTTGCGGTGAGCGACCAGGGCTCGTGGCTCGTCAACGCCTGGGCCGAGAAGTCCAACACCGTGCAGACCTTCACGCTGCCGGCATCGGTGACCTCGCGCACGACCGGTGCGAGCACCGGGTCCGGCAAGATCAGCGGCATCGTCGGCGACTCCAACGGAGTCGTCGCGGTCGGCACCGCTGCCGGACGCACTGCCACCACCACCACTGCAGCCAGCCGCGGCATGCTGTTCTCCGTGGTCGTCAGCCCCGGCGAGGACGGCGGCCAACTGCCGAACACCGCGCCCACCGCCAGCTTCACCGTGACCTGTGCGACCCTGACCTGCACGTTCGACGCGTCGGCCTCGACCGACCCGGAGGACGACGCACTGACCTACGCCTGGAACTTCGGCGACGGCAGCAACGGCACCGGTGTCAACGCCTCCAAGACCTACGCCAACGCCGGCACCCGCACCGTGACCCTCACGGTGAGCGACGGCAGCCTGACCAACCAGACGACGAGGTCGGCGGTCACCACCGCTCCCCCGGCGGGCCCCGGGCACACCCGGATCGTGCCCGAGATCGTCTCCACCAACATGCCGCGCATCACCACCGGTGAGATCCAGGACCTCGAGTACATCGGCGACCGGGTCTTCGTCGCCGGCGGCTTCACCTCGCTGCGCAACAACGCCGGGGGGAACACGACCTCCTACAACCAGCGGTTCCTGGCCTCGTTCAACCTGACCACCGGTCTGGTCGACGCCAACTTCCGGCCCACCTTCGACGGAGGTGTGCAGGACATCGAGGCCAGCCCCGACGGCACCAAGCTCTTCGTCGCCGGCTCGTTCAACACCGTCAACGGTGTTGCCAAGCGCAAGTTCGCCTCCATCAACCCGACCACCGGCGCCACCGTCACCGGGTGGACCGCCACCGGCGACGCCGTGGGCACCGAGCTCGAGGCCACGAACACCACGGTCTACCTGGGCGGCAAGTTCACCCGGATCAACGGCGCCTTCCACCGGGGCCTGGCCGCGGTCAGCGCCACCACCGGTGCCCTCATCGGCAGCACCGCCGGCAACCCGGCCGGCACCTGGAACAACGACATCACCGGTGGCATCGGCCCCGACGGTGCGCTGAACGTCCAGGAGATGCTGCTCACCCCGGACCAGTCGAAGCTGATCGTGATCCACACCGGTCGCCAGATCGCGGGTCAGGACCGCTACGGCATCGGCATGATCAACACCCAGACCGGTGTGTTGAGCCCGTGGCGCACGCGGCTGTGGGAGGACAACCTCCAGTACGTCGGCGGCATTCAGCGCATCTACGGCGGGGCGATGTCCCCGGACGGCGAGTACTTCGTGGCCAGCAGCGGCTCCGGTGGTGACCGTCCGCCGATCAACGACACCGCGGTCGCCCTCCCGGTCGCCGGGGACGACTTCGTCGAGCCCCTGTGGGTCTCGCGCCTGTTCGACAGCGTCTACTCCGTCGCGATCTCCGAGGTGGGGGTCTACCTCGGCGGCCACTTCTCCTGGATGGAGTCCCCGACGGCCAAGGACCCGTGGCCCGGTCTGGACAACCAGGGCTACGGCACCGGCCAGGGCCTGTCCGGCTACGGCCTCGGCGACGACGTCGTACGACGTGACCACATCGGCGTGATCAGCCCCACCGACGGCAAGGCGCTGGAGTGGAGCCCGATCTCGAACTCCTTCGAGGGCAACAAGGCCATGCTGGTCACGCCTCGTGGCGTGATCACCGGCGGCGACGCCACCACCCAGGGTGGGCAGAACGTCGGTCGCATCGGCGTCTACCTCTTCTCCAGCACCCCGGCCGTGGGAGCCAACGAGACCACGATCACCAACCCGATCGAGGGCCGCGTCGAGGAGACGGGCACCGAGTTCACCATCGATGGCACCGCCACGGCGACCAGCGGGGTCAACCGGGTCCAGGTCGAGATCCAGGACCGCAACAGCAACCAGTACCTCCAGGACGACCTGACCACGTGGGGGGCCTCCAACACGATCAACGCCAACCTGGCCAACGCTGGTGCGAACTCGACCAACTGGTCGTTGCCGGTGACCATCTCCACCAACCGGGTCCTGCGGGTCCTGGCGCGCACCTATGGCACCAACGGCACCAACGACGCATCCAAGGCCGGCAAGAAGTTCGAGACCTTCAGTGTCGAGGACGAGGCCCCTCGGGCCTCGATCACCGGACCGTCGGGCATCGTGCCGTCCACGACGTTCAACGTGACCGGCACGGCCACCGACGACGTCGGGGTCCGCTCGATCAGCTACGTCATCAAGAGCGGCAACCTGTTCCTGCAGAGCAACGGCACGGTGTCCTCGAACTTCAACTCCTTCTCCATCCAGCCCGATGTCGTCGACGCGACGAGCACGAGCTGGTCGGACGAGGTCACCGTGCCCTACGAGGGGGAATGGCGCATCGCCGTGACTCCGAGGGACACCGCCGGGCAGAACTCGCTGGACGAGTTCGTACGGGACTTCATCGTCAGCTCCACCGGAATCGCACCCTCGGTGACGATCACCGCACCGGTGGCGATGACACCGCCCACCACGGTGCCGGCCTTCACGGTCACACCGGGATCGCCGATGACGTTCACCGGGACCGCCACGGACGACGAGAACCTCGCCAACGTGGAGATCCAGATCCGCAACTCGACCACGCGGGAGGCGCTCGCCACCGACGGCACCTGGGGAGTCGGGCTGTCCGCCGGCTGGTTCCGGGTCACGGCCCTCAACGTCAACACCGACAACCTCACCTGGAGTTGGACAACGCCGTTCAACCTGTCGCCCGGCTCCTACACGTTCTCCGTGCGAGCCACCGACGACCTCACGCTGACGACGTCGAACAGTGGACAGGGCAGGCTGTCGTTCAACGCCCAGGTGGCCGGGGACCTTCCGCCGAACGCGTTGCTCGACGTCACCGGGACGATCACCGGCGGCCAGGTCCTGCACCTGGACCTGACCGGGACCGCGACCGACGACTTCGGGGTGGCGAGTGTCCGGGTCGCCCTGCGCGATGTCGACACCAACCGCTACCTGCAGCCGAACGGCACGATGTCCGCGGCGTACGCCGATCTCCCGGCGGTGCTGGCGAACCCCAACGCGACGAGCACCACCTGGTCGCTGTCGCGCGATCTGCCCACCATGGGCGACTGGTCGGTGACGGCGTACGGCTTCGACACCGTGGGCCAGCAGGACACGTCCACCACAGGAGCGACCGCTCGCTACGAGATCTACCCCGGTGACCTTCCGCCGACGTTCAACGAGGCCCTGCGGGTGCCGACCGGCGGAGAGACCTACACCGAGGGCCGGATCCCGGTCTCCGGGCGGGTGGAGGACGACCAGCAGATCTCGTCCGTCCAGGTCGCGGTGCGCAACTCCGCCGGGCAGTACATGAGCTCGACGGGCACGTTCACCAGCACCAACGAGAGCTGGCGCTCGGCCTTCCTGAACTCCCCCGGATCGCCCGGCTCGAACTACTCCTTCACCACACCGGTGATCCCGGCCGGGGAGTACGTCGTGCGGGTGCGTGGCGTGGACCAGCACGGCTTCACCACCAACCCCTCGCTCGACTCGACCGTCACGGTGACGCAACCGCCGAACGACCCACCGGTTGCCAACATGGTCGTGAGCTGCAACGACAACGTCTGTGGTTTCGACGGCCGTGGTTCGACCGACGAGAACCCGAGTGCCCTGACCTACTCCTGGAACTTCGGGAACGGGACGGGCTCCGGCGCCTTCGTCAGCCGCACCTACACCAGCGCCAACACCTACACGGTGACGCTGACGGTGCGCGACGAGTACAACGCGACCGCGACGGCGACCCAGACGGTCACGATCGTCGAGCCGCCGGACAACGTCGCACCCAACGCGGTGATCGGGGTGCCCACGTGCACCGGACTGGTGTGCAGCTTCTCGAGCACCGGCACCACCGATCCCAACGTCGGCGACTCGATCACCAGGCTGTGGAACTTCGGGGACGGCGGGGCGACCTCGACCTCGACCTCACCCACGAAGACCTTCGCGGCCGCCGGGACCTACACGGTGTCCCTCACGGTGACCGACGGTTGGGGCAAGGCGACCACGGTGACCAGACAGGTGACCGTGGCGCCCTGAGCGGGACAGTTCTGAGTTGACGCGGCCGGTCGGGGGACCGGCCGCGTCGGCTTGTCCGCGATTGCTCCTCCGACTCAGGAGACGCTGACGCTCGCTTCGGCGCCCTCGACGGGCTCCATGTCCTCGGCCAGGCGCAGGGCCTCCTCGATCAGGGTCTCCACGATCTTGGACTCCGGCACCGTCTTGATCACCTCGCCCTTGACGAAGATCTGACCCTTGCCGTTGCCGGAGGCCACCCCGAGGTCTGCCTCGCGGGCCTCCCCCGGGCCGTTCACCACGCAGCCCATCACCGCCACCCTCAACGGCACCTCCATGCCTTCGAGGCCGGCGGTCACCTGCTCGGCCAGCGTGTAGACATCCACCTGGGCGCGGCCACAGGAGGGGCAGGAGACGATCTCCAGCTTGCGGGGCCGCAGGTTGAGCGACTGCAGGATCTGGATGCCGACCTTGACCTCCTCGACCGGCGGGGCGGACAAGGAGACCCGGATGGTGTCCCCGATGCCCTGCGAGAGCAGGGCCCCGAACGCGGTGGCGGACTTGATCGTCCCCTGGAAGGCAGGGCCGGCCTCGGTGACCCCGAGGTGCAGGGGCCAGTCGCCGGCCGCGGCCAGGAGTTCGTAGGCACGCACCATGACGACCGGGTCGTTGTGCTTCACCGAGATCTTGAAGTCGTGGAAGTCGTGCTCCTCGAAGAGGCTGGCCTCCCACACGGCCGACTCGACCAGGGCCTCGGGCGTGGCCTTGCCGTACTTCTCCATCACCCGCTTGTCGAGCGAGCCCGCATTGACCCCGATCCGGATGGAGGTGCCGCGGTCCTTCGCGGCGGCCGCGATCTGCTTGACCTGGTCATCGAACTGCCGGATGTTGCCCGGGTTGACGCGTACGGCGGCACAGCCGGCGTCGATGGCGGCGTAGACGTACTTGGGCTGGAAGTGGATGTCGGCGATGACCGGGATCTGCGAGTGGCGCGCGATCTCCGGCAAGGCGTCGGCGTCGTCCTGGCTGGGGCAGGCCACCCGCACGATGTCGCAACCGGTGGCGGTCAGCTCGGCGATCTGCTGCAGGGTCGCGTTGACGTCAGAGGTCAGCGTCGTGGTCATCGACTGCACGGAGACCGGCGACTCGCTGCCGACGCCGACCTTGCCCACCTGGAGCTGACGCGTCGGTCGGCGGGGGGCGAGGACGGGGGGCGGCAGTGCGGGCATGCCGAGGCCGATGGACTGTGCGGAGGTCATGTCGCTCAGCGTACTTCGGTCAGGCACGCAGGTGGACGGGCACGATCAGGTCGGCGAGGATCAGCACGACTCCCATCACCAGGAAAGCACTGGCCATGACGTAGGCCACCGGCAACAGCTTGGCCACGTCGACGTACCCCGGATCGGGTCGGCGTCGCAGCCGGGCGACCGCGCGCCGGGCGGCCTCGTAGAGCGCACCGGCGATGTGGCCGCCGTCCAGCGGCAGCAGGGGCACGAAGTTGAACATGCCGATGAAGAAGTTGAAACCGGCGATCAGGCTGAGCAGCGCGACGAACTTGTCCTTGACCGGGAAAGCGTCGTCGGAGGCGACCTCACCGGCGAGCCGGCCGCCGCCCACGATGCTGACCGGGCTGTTGACGTCGCGGGGTTCCAGGCCGACCAGGGCCTTGGCCACCCCGAACACCTTGACCGGCAGGGTCACCAGGGCCTTGACCGTGTCGACGGCCATGGTGTCCATCTGTTGCAGGGTGTAGATGGGTCCACCGGTCTCGACGATCGGCGTCTGCTCCGGGATCACTCCCAGGAACCCGACGGGGGTGAGTTTGGTGGCGTCCTGGCTGTCGAGCGGTCGGGGCTGGACCTGGGTGGTGACCTCGAGCTGCAACGGCACTCCGTCGCGCTCGATGCCGATCACCGCTGTCTTGTCGTCGTTGCTGCGGATGTCGTCCTGGATCTGCTTCCAGGTGCTGACCGGCTCACCGTTGAACGACACGAAGCGGTCCCCCGGCTGGAGTCCGGCGGCGCTCGCCGGCGACGGGTTGTTGCGCAGCTCCTCGGCGGTGCACGCCCGCCCGTCCTCGGCAGCCGGGACGATGCAGGGAATCACTTCGTCGACCACAGGCTTGACGTCGTAGTCGACCACCTTCCCGACCGTCGCGAACAACCCCCAGAAGATGAGGAACGCGATGAGGAGGTTCACCGTCGGCCCGCCGGCCATCACGATGACCTTCTTCCACCACGCCATCCGGTAGAACAGGCGATCCTCGTCGCCGGGCTTCACGTGCTCCCACTCCGCGGAGCGGGCATCGGAGATCAGCTGGGTGAACATGCCGGTGTTGGACTTGCGCACCTTGACGATCTGGTTGCCGGCCGTGTCATAGCTGACCTCCTCGGCCAGCTCCTCGGCCCCGGGGGGCAGCATCCCGACGATCTTCACGTAGCCGCCGAGCGGGATCGCCTTGACGCCGTACTCGGTCTCGCCGACCTGTTTGCTCCACACCGTGGGCCCGAAGCCGATGAAGTACTGCGTGACCTTCCCGCCGAACCTCTTGGCCGGGATCATGTGGCCGAGCTCGTGCAGTCCGATCGACGCGAGGATCGCGGCGAAGAAGAAGAGCACGCCGAGCGTGTAGTACAGGGCGGTCATCGACATCCTTGGGTGATGATGCTGTGGGCTTGCGAGCGAGCCCACGCATCCGCGGCGAGCACGTCGTCGACGGTGAGCTGCTCCTTCGAGGGTACGTCGTGGTGCGTGATCACGCTGGCAACCGTCGCCACGATGTCGGTGAACCCGAGCCGGCCCTGCCTGAACTCCTCCACACAGACCTCGTTGGCCGCGTTGTAGACCGCCGGTGCCGTGCCACCCGTGGCGCCTGCCGCCCGGGCCAGCTCGACCGCCGGGAACGCGTCGTCGTCCAGCGGCCAGAACTCCCACGTCTCGGCCCTGGTCCAGTCGACCGCCGGGGCCGCCCCGGGCACCCGATCGGGCCAGTTGAGCCCCAGCGCGATCGGGATCATCATGGTCGGCGGACTGGCCTGCACCAGTGTCGAGCCGTCGACGAACTCCACCATCGAGTGCACCACCGAGGTCGGGTGGACCACCACCTCGATGCGGTCGAACGGGATGTCGAAGAGCAGGTGCGCCTCGATCACTTCCAACCCCTTGTTGACCAGGGTGGCGGAGTTGATGGTGATCACCGGACCCATCGACCAGGTCGGGTGGTCGAGTGCCTGCTCCGGGGTCACGTCGGCCAGCTCGTCGCGGCTGCGGCCCCGGAACGGGCCTCCGCTGGCGGTGAGGATCAGACGGTGCACCTCGTCCGGTGAGCCCCCGCGCAGGCACTGCGCCAGCGCACTGTGCTCACTGTCGACGGGGACGATCTGCCCGGGCTTGGCCCGCTCCACGACGAGGGGGCCGCCCATGATCAGGGACTCCTTGTTCGCCAGTGCGAGCGTGCTGCCGGAATCCAGGGCTGCCAGCGTGGGCAGCAATCCGACCGCGCCTGTGATGCCGTTGAGCACCACGTCGGCGCCGAGCCCGGCTGCCTCGACCGAGGCCGCCTCGCCCAGTCCGCTGTAGGCGGGTCTGAACTCCTCGACCTGGTCTGCGAACAGCTCGGGGTTGCTGCCGCCGGCGGTCAGCGCGACCACCCTGAAGCGGTCGGGGTGGGCGCGCACCAGATCGAGAGCCTGGGTGCCGATCGACCCGGTCGAGCCCAGGACGGCGATGTCACGTGCGTTCACCCGACCATCCTCGCAGCCTTGCCTGCCCGTCCCTCGCCACTGGGCCGATGAGGCGGAGGTGCATGGCCCATCCGGGTCATCTCTGACCGAACGCCCCACCAACGATCCACGCCGGGTGTCTCGTAGTGGGTGAGACGCCAGCGACGCACCCGGGGGGGACCCACATGTCGGCAGTTCTGATCGATCCGTCCTACGCGGAGCTCACCTACCTCACCGGCCAGCCCGTGGAGGCGCTGCTGGACAGCGGCAGCCTCAGCCTGTGGCTGGAGCACGTGGCGACCCCGGTCACCTTCGCGGGCCAGAGCAGCTTCAGCGTGCGCCTGACCGGCCCGGCCGACCGGCCGCTGACGCCCGGAGCCCACCTGCTGCGCACCAGCCAGGGCGACTTCATGCTCGTGCTGGAAGCCGTCGCCCGCGACATGCGACACCTGCACTACGAGGCATTCCTCACCGAGGCAGCGCCGATCGCCGCCTGAAGGGCAGAAGCCGGGCTTCTCGAAGGTCGGGCGCCCTCTTGGCGACTGAATCAGTCGCCTCGGAGACCGGCGACTGATGTTTTCAGCACTTTCTGGTCATCCCGCGTCGGGATCCGTGGCGCTGATCGCCGCGCGGCCCTAGGCTGATCTCATGACCGCAACCGTCGTCGCCCCCGTCACGGGCGGGCCCGCGCTGCCCCAGAAGCGCAACCTCGTCACCCCGATCCCCGGCCCGCTTTCCGCGGCGGCGCTCGAGCGCAAGAAGAAGTACGTCGCTGACGGGGTGGGCACCACGCTGCCGGTCTTCGTGGCTGCCGCCGGTGGCGGTGTCATCCTCGACATCGACGGCAACACGCTGATCGACCTCGCCTCCGGCATCGCGGTGGTCAGCGTCGGCAACGCGGCACCGGCCGTGGTCAGCCGAGTGACCGAGCAGGTCGCCTCCTTCACCCACACCTGCTTCATGGTCACGCCGTACGACGTCTACGTCGACGTGTGCGAGGCCCTGGCCCAGGTCACCCCGGGGGATCACGCGAAGAAGACCGCCCTGTTCAACTCCGGCGCGGAGGCCGTCGAGAACGCCGTCAAGATCGCTCGCTCGTTCACCGGCCGCGACGCGGTGGCCGTGTTCGACCACGCCTACCACGGGCGCACCAACCTGACGATGTCGATGACGGCCAAGAACATGCCCTACAAGAACGGGTTCGGTCCGTTCGCCGGCGAGGTCTATCGAGCCCCGATGTCGTACCCGTTCCGTGACGGCCTCAGCGGCCCCGAGGCAGCCGCCCGCGCGATCGACGTCCTGGAGAAGCAGGTCGGTGCCGACAACCTCGCCTGCCTGGCCATCGAGCCGATCCAGGGCGAGGGCGGCTTCATCGTGCCCGCTCCCGGCTTCCTTTCAGCCCTGGCCGAGTGGTGCACGGCCAACGGCATCGTGTTCATCGCCGACGAGATCCAGTCCGGCTTCTGTCGCACCGGCGCGTGGTTCGCCTCTGAGGCCGAGGGCGTCGTACCCGACCTGATCACGACCGCCAAGGGCATCGCCGGTGGGCTGCCACTCGCCGGTGTGACCGGTCGGGCCGAGATCATGGACTCGGTGCACGTGGGGGGTCTCGGTGGCACCTACGGCGGCAACCCGGTGGCGTGTGCCGCCGCGCTCGGGTCGCTGGAGGAGATGCGCAGTCACGACCTCGCCGCGCGCGCCGGAGAGCTGGGTGCCCTCATGCGGACCCGCCTCGAAGGCCTCGCCCAGCAGTTCCCCGTCGTCGCCGACGTGCGCGGTCGCGGCGCGATGATGGCCATCGAGCTGTGTGTGCCGGGCACGAAGACGCCCGATGCTCCGCGTGCCGCCGCCATCAACGCCTGGTGCCACGCCCACGGCGTGGTGACGCTCACCTGCGGCACGTGGGGCAACGTGTTCCGCTTCCTGCCGCCGCTGGCGATCAGTGACGATCTGCTCAACGAGGCCTTCGACGTGGTGGCCGAGGCGTTCGCTGCCACCGCCTGACCAGGCAGGTCACATCTCCTTGATGCCCCAGGGACTGCCGTAGTCGGTGAGCAGCTCGAGGAACGGTACGGCGTCGAAGGCCTCGGGGCCCAGGATGCCCGTGCCGCTCCACACGCCGCTGGCCAGCAGCTCCAGCGCGACGACCGGGTTGACCGCGGTCTGCCACACCACGCACTGATGGCCGTACTCCTGCATCGTCCACTCGTTGTCGACGACGTGGTAGAGGTAGGTCGAGCGCGGCTGGCCGTTGGTGCCGGTCCCGGTGACCCAGAGGCCAGCGCACGTCTTGCCCGTCATCCGGGGCCCGACGGTGGCCGGGTCCGGCAGGACAGCGGCGACCACGTCGCGGGGGCTGACCTCGACGCCCTTGACCCGGATCTTGTCGGTGCGGTCCAGGCCCAGCGTGTGCAAGACCTTGAGGATGGTGATGAACTCATCACCGAGGCCGTACTTGAAGGTGGCCCTCTTGCAGTCCACCCAGCGAGGCATCAGGAGCACCTCCTCGTGCTCGACGTTCACGCACTCAACCGGCCCGATGCCCTCGGGGAAGTCGAAGACCTCCGGCTCGGAGAAGGGTGCGGTGGTGAACCATCCGCGCTCCTTCTCCCAGATCACCGGCGGGTTCAGGCACTCCTCGATGGTGGTCCACATCGAGAAGGACGGCGCGAAGATCTCGTTCCCGTCGTCGTCGGTGACCACCAGGGTGGCACCGTCTCGGGTGCCGAGCTCGTCGATCTCGCTGAACAGGTGATCGGCGGCGTAGCGCGCGAACACGTCGGACAGGCCCGGCTCGACCCCCATCCCCACGAGTGCGAGCCGCCCGGCCGACTCCCACTCGTCAGCGACCTCGAACTGCTCGTCGCCGAGCTTCACGCCCGTCAGCGCGTACGGCTCCTCCGGATGCGGCTTCGACAGCGACATCGCCATGTCGAGGTAGTCGGCACCCGCCGCGGCGGCCCCGCCGAAGATCGACATGTTGAAGACCGGGTCCACTGCGTTCATCACGTGGGTGATCCGGTGCTCGCGGCACAGGGCTGCGACCGACTCCTCGGAGGAGGCGTCGATCTGCGCTGCCGCGTAGCGTCCGTCGACGGCTGCGGCCTTCTCGGCCTTGGCCAGGTCATAGTCGGCGATCACCACCGTCTCGAAGAAGTCGCGACGTGCGGCGATGGCAGCGATGGCTCCGCCGACGCCGCCGGCGCCGACCAGAAGGATGCGCATTTTTCCCTACTCTCCGATGTAGGACATGACGTGCTTGATGCGCGTGTAGTCCTCCAAGCCGTACATGGACAGGTCCTTGCCATAGCCGCTGTGCTTGAAGCCGCCGTGCGGCATCTCCGAGATGAAGGGGATGTGGGTGTTGATCCACACGACGCCGAAGTCGAGTCGCTTCGACATCCTCATCGCCCGGGCGTGATCACGCGTCCAGACACTGGAGGACAGGCCGTACTCGACGCCATTGGCCCAGCGCAGCGCCTCGGCCTCGTCACTGAACTTCTGGACGGTCATCACCGGACCGAAGATCTCGGACTGGATCTGCTCGTCGTCCTGGCGCAGGCCCGAGAGCACGGTGGGCTCGTAGAAGTAGCCGCGGTCCCCCTTGCGGCTGCCCCCGGTCTGCACGGTGGCGTGGTCGGGCAGTCGGTCCACCATTCCGGCCACGCGATCGAGCTGGTTCTGGTTGTTCAACGGCCCGTAGTACGTCGCCTCGTCGTCGGGCATGCCGGTCGGGAGTCCCTTCGCGGCCTCGGTGAGGGCTGCGACGAAGTCGTCGTGGATCCCGGAGCCGGCCAGCACGCGGGTGGCCGCCGTACAGTCCTGGCCGCCGTTGAACAGCCCGGCGCCGGCGATACCCGCTGCTGCCTTCTCGACGTCCGCGTCGTCGAAGACGATGACCGGCGCCTTGCCCCCCAGCTCGAGGTGGACCCGCTTGAGGTCCAGGGCGGCCGAGGTGGCGACCTCCATGCCGGCGCGCACCGAGCCGGTGATCGCCACCATCTGGGGCGTCTTGTGCTCGACGAGCGCACGACCGGTGCCGCGATCACCACACACGAGGTTCAGCACTCCCGGCGGCAGGAACTCCTGCGCCAACTCGGCCAGCAGCGTCGAACTGGCGGGCGTGGTGTCGCTCGGCTTGAGCACGATGGTGTTCCCGCCGGCGAGCGCAGGGGCGATCTTCCAGATCATCATCAACAGCGGGTAGTTCCAGGGCGTCACCTGGCCCACGACCCCGATCGGCTCGCGACGGATCCACGAGGTGTGATCGGTCAGGTACTCCCCCGATGACTTGCCCTCGAGCACACGCGCGGCGCCGCCGAAGAAACGGAAGTGGTCGGAGGCGTAGGGCATCTCCTCCGCCATGGTCAGCCCCAGTGGCTTGCCGGTGTCCCGGCACTCGACGCGGTTGATCTCCTCGATCCGTGACTCGATGGAGGAGGCGATCCTGAGCAGCGCGAGCTGTCGCTCCTTCGGGGTCGTCTCGCCCCAGGCCTCGAAAGCGGCGTCGGCGGCCCGGTAGGCCCGGTCGACGTCCTCGGCGCTGGACAGGGGTGCGGTCGCGTACACCTCCCCCGTGGTCGGGTCGACGACGTCGTAACTCTCTCCTGACGCCGCGTCGACCAGCTCGCCGTCGATCACGTTGCGAAAGGTTGTCTGTGCCATCTCAGGTCCCATCCAGTCCGGAGCCCGGCTGTTCATCCGGGTGCCACGGAGCCTAACGACACCTCAACGGATTCTGTAGGGGTCTGCCGCTGTTTTCGATGGATTCCACAGATTTGACGTTCTTTGGCATTCGAAACCGGAGCAACCAGTGATACGACAGGATAGAAGGAAGCAGGTGGGGCGGGACTCGAGGGGACACGGATGCGGCGTACGACGATGGCGGGGCTGTTGGCGGTCCCGTTGAGCATTGCCGGCCTCTACTGGCTGATGCTCCACGGCTTCCTCAAGACGTCCGCGATCCTGCTGGTCGTCGCGGTGCTCGGCATGCTGTTCGCCGCCGTCTGGGAATGGCGCCACGGCCACCGCAAGTGGGCCTCCCTGCTCCTGGCCGGGGCGGTGCTGACCTCGGGAACGGTCGGCTTCTACGGCTGGAACCTCAATCAGAAGCTCGACAACATTCCCCGCATCAAGCCGCCGGCCGCGATCGATGAGGGCACCCGCCCACCGGAGGAGAAGGAGACCAAGGCGCTCAACATCCTGTTGATGGGCGCCGACAACCCCGACCAGAAGGCCGACAAGCCGACCATCGCCGAACTGTTGTCCGATGGGCAGTGGGACGTGGGGGCGTATCGCAGCGACACGATCATGGTCGTGCACATCCCGGCCAACCGGAAGTCCGCCTACGTCGTGTCGATCCCGCGTGACTCCTATGTGCCCATCTTCGACGAGGCCGGCGCGACGCAGGGGAAGAACAAGATCAACGCCGCGTTCTCGGAGTACGGGCCCTTCGGCACCCTGCGCACCGTGGAGAAGTTGACCGGTCTGCGGATGAACCACCTGGCCGTCATCGACTACGAAGGCTTCCGCGACCTCACCACTGCCATCGGCGGAGTGGACGTCTACGTGCCCGAGACCGTCTACGACAGCTATCAGGACCAGACCTGGGAGAAGGGCTGGAACCACCTCGAGGGCAACCTGGCGCTGAAGTACGTGCGCCAACGCCATGGTCTGATCAACGGCGACTTCGATCGGGTGGCACGCCAGCAGAACTTCCTGCGCGCCGTGATGGAGAAGGTGCTCGACGACGGCACGATCGGCAACCCGGTGAAGTTCACCAAGACGCTCGAGGCCATCACCAGTCACCTGACCGTCGACGAGGACTTCAGCAACGGAGAGATCCGTGGGCTGGCGCTGAGCCTCAACGGCCTGGATGCCAAGAAGGTCAAGTTCGTCACGCTGCCGCTCGACCACTACGAGACGGTGGAGGGCGTCGGATCGGTCAACATCATCGACGCCGCGCGCGCCAAAGAGCTGTGGAAAGCGGTGCGCGAGGACAGGATCAACCGCTACCTGGACAAGTACCCCGACGACGAGCTCGGCGACCAGCAGGACGTCAGCTGACGTAGACCGGCTCGCCGTCCACCCAGGTGGAGACGACTCGGGTCGCGCCGATCTCCTGGACCTCTCCGGCGAACGGGTCGCGGTCCAGCACCACCAGGTCCGCCACGGTGCCAGGATCCAGCACGCCTGACTGGTCGCGATGGTTGATGCGCGCCGAGCCGGAGGTGTACGCCGCGAAGGCAGTCGTCAGGTCGATGGCCTGAGCTGGGAGGAGTGGATCGGAGCCTTCGATCCCCTCCGCGCCGTACGCCGTGCGGTTGACGGCCACGTGGATCGCGGCAAGAGGGTCCGGCGAGGACACCGGCCAGTCGCTGCCCATCGCCAGTGCGGCACCAGCGCGGACCAGGTCGGCGAACGGGTACTGCCAGCCGCTGCGTTCGGGACCCAGGACCGGGATCGTGAGGTCGACCATCTGGTCGTCCTTGCAGGCCCACAGTGCCTGCAGGTTGGCGGTCACCCCGAGCGCTGCGAACCGGGGCACGTCGTCGGGATGGATCACCTGGAGATGGGCGACATGGTGCCGGAGCTCGCGACGGGTGCCGGTCAGGGCGTCGAGCGTCTCGCGCACCCCTCGGTCCCCGATGGCGTGCACGTGCACCTGGAAGCCCTCGGCATCCAGGGCCGCGACGTACTGCCTGAGCGCCTGCGCGCTGATGAACGAGTGGCCGAGGTTGGCGGTGGCGTGGCCGCACCGGTCGAGGTACGGAGTCAGCATGGCGGCGGTCCCGTTCTCCGCGATCCCGTCCTGCATGATCTTCACGCTGGTGGCCCTGAGGCGACCGTGGGTGAGAGCCGCCCTGCGCGCGATCAGCTCGGGCACCTGCTCGAGGCCGCGCTCGCGCTCCCACCACAGGGCTCCCACGACGTCAGCGGTCAGGTCACCGGACTCGGCGGCGCGCAGATAGGTCGCGGAGGGGTCGTCGATGCCGGCGTAGGTGCCCAGGATCGCGTCCTGCCAGCCGGTGACTCCGAAGGAGTGGAGGTGACGCTGCCCCTCGAGGAAGCCTCGGTAGAACTCGTCGGGGTCGGTGGCCGGGATGAGGCGAGTCACCGCGGCCATCGCCCCCTCGTGCAGGGTGCCGGTGGGCCGGCCGTCGGCGTCCCGGTCGAAGTGCCCGTCATCCGGGTCGGCAGTGGCCCGATCGACCCCGGCCAGGTCCAGGGCGCGGGAGTTGACCCAGGCACCGTGATGGTCACGGTTGACCAGGAAGACCGGTCGGTCCGCGACGAGGGCGTCGAGGTCGCTCGCCTGGGCCGTGCCTCCCGGGAAGGCGGCCATGGACCAACCCCCACCGAGGATCCACGGCAGCTCGGGATGGCTGGCGGCATACTCCGCGATCCGCGCGAGGTAGCCAGCACGGGTCTCGACGTCGGACAGGTCGCAACGGATCCGCTCCAGTCCGCCCTGGACGACGTGTACGTGCGCATCGACGAAGCCGGGCGCCACCAGGCCGCCGGCGATATCGACTACCAGATCCGCGTCCTCGCCGCGACCGAGCCCCAGGACCACCCCGTCCTCGATCACCACCGACTCCCCCGGGAGGTGACGTCGGCCGTCGAAGACGCTGCCGTTGACGAAGGTGGTGATCACGACCGGGCCTGCGGGGTCAGCGTCATGTCCGATTAGTATCAGGTGCCCTCACCAGCGCAAAGGATGCGACGAAATCCGCAATGAATCGTCCCCAAAACCACGAATTCACTTGCCGAAAGTCGGTCGAGACGGCACGATTGGTCCATGGATCAGCACCCCGACTACGACCACCTGCAGCAGGCCGCGAAGGACCATCTCTGGATGCACTTCACGCGCCATTCGACGTACGACACCTCGGACGTGCCGATCATCGTCCGTGGTGAGGGCGCTTACATCTACGACGCCAAGGGCAAGCGCTACCTCGACGGTCTGGGCGGGCTCTTCGTCAACCAGCTGGGTCATGGTCGCACCGAACTGGCCGAGGCCGCCGCGAAGCAGGCGGCCAGCATGGCCTTCCACCCGCTCTGGTCCTACGCGCACCCGACCGCCATCGAGCTGGCCGAGCGGGTCGCCGACTATGCGCCCGGGGACCTCAACCGGGTCTTCTTCACCACCGGCGGCGGCGAGGCCGTGGAGTCGGCCTGGAAGCTCGCCAAGCAGTACTTCAAGCTGACCGGACAGCCCACCAAGCACAAGGTGATCAGCCGCGCGATCGCCTACCACGGCACCCCGCAGGGAGCCCTGTCGATCACCGGGATCCCGGGCATGAAGGCACCGTTCGAGCCCTTGGTGCCCTCGACGTTCCGGGTGCCCAACACCAACTTCTACCGTGCGCCCGTCCATGAGGACGACGAGGAGGCGTTCGGTCTCTGGGCCGCCAACCGGATCGCTGAGGCCATCGAGTTCGAAGGTCCCGACACCGTCGCGGCCGTCTTCCTCGAGCCCGTCCAGAACTCCGGCGGCTGCTTCCCGCCGCCGCCCGGCTACTTCCAGCGGGTGCGCGAGATCTGCGACGAGTACGACGTGCTGTTGGTCAGCGACGAGGTCATCTGTGCCTTCGGTCGACTCGGTCACATGTTCGCCGCCGAGCGTTACGGCTACCAGCCCGACATCATCACGTGCGCCAAGGGCATCACCTCGGGCTACGCCCCGCTCGGCGCCATGATCGCCTCAGACCGCCTGATGGAGCCGTTCCTGCAAGGGCACAACTCGTTCATGCACGGCTACACCTGGGGCGGTCACCCGGTGGCCACCGCGGTCGGTCTGGCGAACCTCGACGTGTTCGAGAAGGAGAACATCCTCGATCACGTCCGCAGCAACGAGGACGGCTTCCGGGCCACTCTGGAGCGGCTCACCGACCTGCCGATCGTCGGCGACGTCCGCGGCGCTGGCTACTTCTACGGCATCGAGCTGGTCAAGGACAAGGGCACCAAGGAGACGTTCAACGACGCCGAGGCCGAGAAGCTGCTGCGCGGCTTCCTGTCCAAGGCGCTCTACGACGAAGGCCTCTACTGTCGCGCCGACGACCGTGGCGACCCGGTCGTCCAGCTCGCTCCGCCGCTGATCTGCGACCAGTCCCACTTCGACGAGATCGAGCAGATCCTCCGCGTCGTCCTGGACAAGGCCTACACGTTGCTCTGACAAGCCCGGGGGGGCCAAAGCGGCTGGCAGTTGAGCTGCGACCCATCGCATGATGGGTATCGCGCCAACTGCCAGCCGTTTGCATGTCCGGCCGCCGCAGGTTTCACCGGCTGACCGGTGATTGTGGCGGTTGTCAGCCAATACAACGGCTGACAACCGCCAACAAGCACTGACAACCATCGCCTTAATCCGCACTTTCTTGATATAGTCACCAAACTTACTAGCCATAGGTGACGGGTCGCGGTGCTTGAGTACGACGGGCAGCAGGACCAGTCAGACGACCGGGCCACACTCCGCCTGGTGGCTCGGATCTCCTACGCGGTCACGATCGTGCCGCTGGTGGTGTTCGAGCAGTTCACGGCACTTCCCGGCACCTTGGTCGCCTGCGCAACCGCGCACTACGTCGTGACCCGGCGGCGAGACGCGAGCTGACGCCTCACGAGTCGAAGCCGAGCCCCATCCGGTCCAGCGTGCGCAACCACAGGTTGCGACGGCCCTGGTTGCGGTCGGCTTGGTCGAGGGCGTGTCGCGTCAACGTGATCCCGGCGTACCGGAACGGCTCGGGTGGGAACGGGAGGGGCTTCTCCTGCACCATCTGTGAGCGCGTCCGCTCGGTGTCCTCGCCGTGCAGCAGGTCCAGCATCACGTCGGCGCCGAAGCGGGTGGCCCCCACTCCGAGGCCGGTGTAGCCGGTTGCGTAGGCCACCCGGCCCTGGTGTGCAGTTCCGAAGAACGCGGTGAACCGGGTGCACGTGTCGATCACACCACCCCAACGATGGCTGAACCGCAGCCCCTCGAGCTGCGGGAAGGTCTCGAAGAACTGCTGGGCGAGCAGCTGGTGCGTCGTCATCGCCTGCTCTCGTGCCCGCGAGATCTGGGAGCCGAAGTAGTAGACCGCGTCGTAGCCACCCCAGAGGATCCGGTTGTCCAGGGTGAGCCGGTAGTAGTGGAACTGGTTGGCACTGTCCCCGACCCCTTCTCGGCCGGACCAGCCGATCGAGGCCAACTGCTCGGTTGTCAGGGGCTCGGTCATCAGGACGTAGTCGTACACCGGCACCGTCATCAACTTCAGGCGGCGAAGCAGCGGCGGGAACGCATTGGTTGCCAGGGCCACTCGTCCCGCGCGCACCGAGCCGTGAGCCGTGTGGACGACGACCGCGCCCCCGCTCGACTCCAGCCGGGTCACCGGCGAGGCCTCGTGAATCATCACACCCTGCTCGAGGCACGCCCGACGAAGTCCCCACGCCAGGCGGGCCGGTTCGACGAGCGCCGTGCCGGTTCGGTCCAGCAGTCCGCCGACGTAGGCCGGGGAGTCGACCAGCCGACGGGTCTGCTCCTGGTCCAGCAACTCGACCTGGTGACCGTGATCTCGCATCGACTGGGCGACCTCGGCCAGCTCCGCGAGCTGATGGGGGGCCAGCGCCACATCGAGCTCGCCGGTCGTCTCCCAGTGGCAGTCGATGCCGTAGCGCTCGATGGTCGCACCGATGGCCGCCAGGTTGTCGGCACCCAGGCGATCCAGCAGCTCCAGCTCCGAGGGCCACCGGGTGATGCCGTTGCCGAAACCATGCGTCAGGCTCGCCGACACGAAACCACCGTTGCGTCCGCTGGCCTGGTCACCGCACGAGCCGGCATCCAACACGACGACCGACGAGCCTGGGTAGCGCTCCACCGAGCGCAGCGCCGTCCACAGTCCGGTGTAGCCACCACCTACGACAACCAGGTCGGCACTGAGGTCTCCGCCGAGCGAAGGGAGCTGCTCGGGGCGGGCCGGGTCGTCGAGCCAGTAGACCGACGCTTCGGTGTCGGCGAGCGACGGGTGTGGCTCCCTCATGAGGCGGCGAGCGCCCTCTCCTGCCTTCGCCGATTGAGCTCCGAACCCACGACGATGGCGATGGAGATGACGAACATCAACGTCCCGACCACGTTGACCTGCATGGGTACGCCGCGTTGGGCGGCGCCCCACACGAACATCGGGAACGTGGTGGTGGTCCCGGCGTTCAGGTTGGTGATGATGAAGTCGTCGAAGGACAGCGAGAAGCTCAGCAGCGCCGCCCCGAGGATGCCGGGGAACACCAGCGGGAAGGTCACCCGCCAGAAGGTCTGCGAGGGCGTCGCGTAGAGATCCATGGCTGCCTGCTCCAAGGTGTCGTCCAGGCCAGCCAGGCGTGCCCTGACGGTCACCACCACGAACGACAGGCAGAACATGATGTGGGCGATCAGGATCGTCCAGAACCCCAACTGCCCGCCGAAACCGGTGGCGACGAAGAGCGCCAGCAGAGAGGAGCCCATCACGATCTCGGGCGAGGCCATCGGCAGGAAGATCAGCAGGTTCATCGATGAGCGCCCTGCGAAATCGTGCCGCACCAGGGCGAACGCCATCAGGGTCCCGAGCAGCGTGGCCACCACGGTGGCGGCCAGGCCGATCGACATGCTCCGTCCCACCGAAGCGCACATCCCCTCAGCCGTGCAGGGGTGCAGCCAGTTGTCGAGCGTGAAGCTGTCGAAGCGGTAGACCAGCTTGCTCTTCGGTGCGTTGAAGCTCATCAGCACGACGATGACGATCGGGACGAACGTATAGGCCAGCACCAACATCCCCAGGATGAGGATCAGGTGCTGCCGCAGCCACCGGGTGAGGTTGCGCCCGGCGTTCACAGCAGCTCATCCGTTCCTGCGCGGCGCACGTAGAACAACACCATCACCACGATGAGCAGCATCAGGATCATCGACAGGGCCGCGGCTGCCGGGTAGTCCCCCGCGTCGGTGAACAGGTTCTGGATGACGTTGCCGACCATGCGCTGGTTGGGGCTGCCCAGGAGTTGGGCGTTGATGTAGTCACCCGCGGCCGGGATGAAGGTCAGCAGCGTGCCGGAGACCACGCCGGGCAGCGAGAGCGGCCAGGTGACTTTGAAGAAGCCGACGACGGGATTGGCGTAGAGGTCGCTGGACGCCTCGATCAACCGGTGGTCGATCTTGTCGACGCTCGCGAAGAGGGGGAGCACCATGAACGGCAGGAAGTTGTAGGTGAGGCCCGCGATTACCGCGACCGGAGTGGCGAGCAGGCGCCCGTCACTCCCGAGCAGGTGGAGGAACTGCAGCGTGTTCACCACGAACCCGTCGTCGGCGAGGATCAGCTTCCACGACAACGTGCGCAGCAGGAAGCTGGTGAAGAACGGGGCGATGACCAGCACCAGCATCAGGTTCTTCCAGCGTCCGGCCTTGAACGCGATCGCGTAGGCGAGCACGTAGCCGAGCACCAGGCACAGAAGCGTGGAGATGCCGGCGTAGACGATCGAGTTGAGGATCGGTCCCCAGTTGGACCAACTGACGGGCTTGCCGTAGTCGATGATCGCGTGCCAGTAGTTCGAGAACGCCCACGTCATGTCGTAGCCGGTGAGCACGGACCCGTTGGGGTCGTAGAGGCTGGTCGCGATCAGCGTGTAGAACGGGATGACGAAGAACAGCCCGAGCCATGCGACCCCCGGGACCAGCAGCAGATAGCCGGTGAGTCCGGTGCGGCGCTTCATGTCACTCACAAGGCGCCCTCACCAGCTCCAGCGCCTGCGTCCTGGTCGTGGTCGAGCAGGAACGCGTACTCCGGGCGCCAGGACAGCTCGACCTTGTCGCCCGTCGCGAAGAGTCGTCGACGGCCGGTGTTCTGCTCGAAGACCTGGAGCTCCTGGCCCCAGGGCATCCGCACCAGGTACTGCGTGCTGACTCCCACGAAGCTCACGTCGGTCACGACCCCACCGGGAATGGTGTTGCCGGGAGCGTCCAGCGCCTCGCCGACATCCCCGATCAGCACCTTCTCCGGCCGGATGCCGACCCAACCCTTGTCGCCGTCGGCGTGGCTGCGGCCGGTGGGGATCGACACCGAGATTCCGTGCATGTCCACGGTGACCACGTCCGCCGCCCGGGCGGTGACCGTGCCGTCGATCAGGTTGGACTGACCCAGGAAGTTGGCCACGAAGGTGGTGCGGGGATTCTCGTAGAGCTCGTCGGGTGCACCCATCTGCTCGATGACGCCCTTGTTCATCACCGCGATGGTGTCGGCCATCGTCATGGCCTCCTCCTGGTCGTGGGTGACGTGGACGAAGGTGAGCCCCACCTCGGTCTGGATGCGCTTGATCTCGATCTGCATCGCGCGCCGCAGCTTGAGATCGAGCGCACCGAGCGGCTCATCGAGGAGCAGCACCTCTGGCTGGTTGATCAGCGCTCGGGCAAGCGCGACTCGCTGCTGTTGCCCGCCGGAGAGCTGGGCCGGCTTCTTGCGGGCCTGACTGGTCAACTCGACGAGTTCCAGCATCTGGCCGACCTCGGCCTCGACCTGGGCCTTCTTGCGACGACGCAGCCCGAACGCGACGTTCTCGAAGATGTCGAGGTGCGGAAAGAGCGCATAGCTCTGGAAGACCGTGTTCACCGGTCGGCGATAGGGCTTCTCGTAGGTGATGTCCTGCCCGGCCAACGTGATGCTTCCCGAGGTGGGCGTCTCCAGCCCGGCCACCATCCGCAGCGTCGTGGTCTTGCCGCAACCCGAAGGCCCGAGCAGGGCGAAGAAGGACCCGCTGGGCACATCCAGGTCCAGGTTGTCGACGGCGGTGAAGGTGGCGAACTCCTTGGTGACCTGACGCAGTCGGAGGCCGGTGAAATCCTTGTCGTCGGAAGACGACTTCGAGAATTGATCAGCCACCTGTGACATCGGCCCAGTCTCCTTCGTAGTTGCGTTGCTGTGCTTCGGTGAGCGCCATGAAGGCGAAGGTCTGGTCGAGCGTCTCGGAGTCGGGGAAGATCAGCGGGTTGTCGACGAGGCTCGGGTCGATCTTCTCCATCTCCTCACGCGCTCCCTCCACAGGACAGATGTAGTTGACCCAGGCGGCGAGCTTCGCGGCCACGTCGGGCTGGTAGTAGTAGTCGATCCACTTCTCCGCGTTGGCCTGGTGCTGCGCCAGGTTCGGCACCAGCATGTTGTCGCTCCAGAGCGACAGTCCCTCCTCCGGCACCACGAACTTGATGTCCGGGTTGTCGGCCTGGGCTGAGATCACGTCGCCGCTCCAGGCCTCACAGGCCACGATGTTGCCGGCAGCCAGGTCTTGGATGTACTCGTTGCCGGTGAAGGCCCGCACCTGGCCGCCTCGGACCACACCGCGCAGGTAGTCGATAGCGTTGTCCCACTCGGTGTCGCTGAACTCCGCAGGGTCGGCGCCGATGACCTTCAGCACGAACCCCATGGTGTCGCGCATCTCGGAGAGCAGCGTGATCTTGCCCTTGAGCTCCTTGCTCGTGAGCAGTTGCTCGAAGCTCTTCACCTCGCCGACCTTGGCGGAGTTGTAGGCGATGCCGGTCAGACCGCTCTGCCAGGGCGCGTGGTAGGTCAGATCAGGATCCCAGTCACGCCCTTGGAGGGCCTTGATGAGGTTGTTGTGCAGGTTGGGGACCTTGGCGGCGTCGAGCGGCTGGATCCACCCCAGGCTGATCATCCGCGCGGCCATCCAGTCGGTCAGCACGATCATGTCTCGCTTGATCGGCTCACAGGCGCTCAGCTGGTTGCGGACCTTGGCGAAGAACTCGGCGTTGTCACTGACGTCATCGGTGTAGTCGACCTCGATGCCGGTCTGCGCCGTGAACACCTGGCGGGTGGAGGTGCCCTTCTTGTTGTTGGGGTCGATGTAGGCCGGCCAGTTGGAGACGATGAGCTTGTTGGACGTCGCCGACAGGTCCTTTGCCCGGCACTTCAGGGGATCCTGCTGGGCGCCCGCGGTTGAGAAGGACGAGATCAGCCCGATGCTGCCCACCCCGAAAACGGCGAACCCTCCTGCTTTCAGCAGCGTCCTACGACTTGGCTGTCGAATCTCGTCGACCAATGCTCCTCCTCCACCCGTCCCCCGGTCTCGGCACTCTGACATTTGGCGGGCGCTGAGGACAAGGGATTCCGTGGAAAAGTTGTCTAAGAACGACGAAATCCCTTGCATTTGTTCACACAACTGAAACGATGCTCAGGTGAAGAAGTCCGGAAACCACCTCGACGACGTCTCCAAGGCCATCATCGAGCAGCTCCAGCAGGACGGCAGACGGCCCTACGCGGCGATCGGCAAGGTGGTCGGCCTCTCCGAGGCCGCCGTACGCCAACGCGTCCAACGGCTGATCGAAACCGGAGTGATGCAGGTCGTCGCCGTCACCGACCCTCTCCAGCTCGGCTTCGCCCGCCAGGCCATGATCGGGATCCGCGTCCGCGGCCCCCTGGAGCCTGTGGCCGAGGCGCTCGTTGCGCTCGACGAGGTCGACTACGTGGTGGTCACCGCCGGCACGTTCGACCTGTTGGCCGAGGCGGTCTGCGAGAGTGACGACGCTTTGCTCGAGCTCATCTCCAACTCGATCCGCTCGATCCCGGGCGTGGAGTCGACCGAGACCTTCATGTACCTCCAGCTGCGCAAGCAGACCTACTCGTGGGGTGTCCGCTGAGTCGCATGTCGACGCCGTCCGGCTCACTATGGGAGGGGCAGGTCTCCCGCCTCTCCCGGCCTCCCCTGCCGGGTGAGCGTGACGTCGACGTGGCGATCGTCGGAGGTGGCTTCACCGGACTGTGGACGGCCTACTACCTGGCCTCCACCACTGATCTCAGCGTGATGGTGATCGAGGGCGAGCACGTCGGCTTCGGTGCCTCAGGTCGCAATGGTGGCTGGTGCTCCGCGCTCTTCCCAGCCTCGTTGGCCAGCCTGGCTGCCCTACCGGGCTCGTCACGGGAGTCCGCGCTCGCCCAGCACCAGGCCATGTGCGACACGGTGCTCGAGGTCGGACGGATCGCCGAACTCGAGGGCATCGACTGCGGTTACGCCCGCGGGGGCACGATCTCGCTGGCCCGCTCCGCCGCGCAGCTGCGCCGCGCCCGGGCCGAGGTCGCCGACACCCGAGAGTGGGGCCGAGACGACGTCACGCTGCTGACCGCCAACCAGGCGCGCGAGCGGGTCGGCGCGAGCCGGGTCCTCGCGGCGACGTACACCCAGGACTGTGCTGCGATCCACCCTGCCAAGCTCGTCCACGGTCTGGCCGCTGCCTGTGAGCGACACGGGGTCACCATCCACGAGAACACCAGAGCCCTGTCGATCGAGCCGGGGCGGGTCGCGACGACCCGGGGCAGCGTCCGCGCCGCACACGTGGTCCGCGCGACGGAGGGCTACACCCACACGTTGCGCGGCCAGACCCGCGACGTGGCCCCGGTCTACTCCCTCATGATTGGCACCGAGCCGCTCTCGGAGAGCCTGTGGGAGCAGATCGGGCTGCGGCAGCGAGAGACCTTCAGCGATCACCGTCACCTGATCATCTACGGGCAGCGCACGGCCGACGACCGTCTCGTGTTCGGCGGTCGAGGCGCGCCGTACCACTTCGGCTCACGGACGAAGCCCTCGTTCGACCGGGACGACCGGGTGTTCGCCAAACTGCGCGCCACCCTGGTCGACCTGTTCCCTGCGCTCGCCCCGACCCGGATCACCCATGCCTGGGGCGGTGCGCTCGGCATCCCCCGCGACTGGTGTGCCTCGGTCGGGCTCGATCGCGCGAGCGGTGTCGGTTGGGCCGGTGGCTACGTCGGCGATGGCGTGAGTACGACGAACCTTGCCGGCCGTACCCTGCGTGACCTGATCGTGCAGGAGGAGACGGCGCTCACCGGGCTGCCCTGGGTCAACCACCGCTCCCCTCGCTGGGAGCCCGAACCGCTGCGCTGGCTCGGCATGAACGCCGGGCTCCAGGCCATGACCCTGGCCGACACCGAGGAACAGGTCACCGGCCGGCCCAGCCTCATCGCACGCGCCGTCGAGCCGCTGCTCAGTTGAGGCCCACCGGCTCGCCGGCGCACAGGCGGGCCAACACCTGTCCCTGCGGCGAGCCGTGGCCCACCGCCTCGCCGACCAGCACCTTCTCCTCAGGACTGCTCCACGCAGGATCGCGCGGGGAGACATCAGCACAGGGAGCAGGTTCGTCACGCCCGGCCTTGATCGCCAGGTCCCAGTCCACCTGACGGGCTACATCGGTGACCGGGATCCCCCGCAGCACGCTGACACTGGCCGAGGAAGCACCTGGCTCGCGCGAGGTGAGCAGCACCGCGGGAGCACCTGCCCCGCCGGGAACGGCTCCCAACCGGGCGCAGGCCAAGAATGCGAGCAGCGCGTCAGCCGGATCCTCGAGGTCGATCCCGACGGCTGCCCCGGGTCCGACACCCAGCGCCCGGAGCGCGCCCGCCAGCGCCGCCACGTGCTCCAGCACGGTGGCGAAGTCGTCGGTGCCGGCCGGCGTGATCACGGCGGGCTCGAGGGCACGTCCGCGGATGACGTGCCGGTCGAGCGCGTTGTAGCAGAGGTTGAGGGTGCCCGGCTGGTCCGACGACGGCTTGCGGAACCAGGTCAACTCCATGGAGATCCTTCCGACGAAAAACCCGTTGCGCATGCTCCGGGCATCCCGGAGCATGGGCGATCGTAGTCCCACCCGTTCGAGAGGAGCTGTGACATGTCAACGACTGTCCTGTCGGCCTGCCCTGCAGCCCGTCCCTCTTCTTCGAACTGGAGCACCACCACCGATGTCTACACCTCATCCGGGGATCGATCCCCGTTTCGTCTTCGACTTCCAGGCCTACGACGAGCCTGACGACTCCTCGCAACGCTGGTCGACCTGGCTCTCCGTGGAGCCGCTGTCCCGTGGCCCGGAGCCACGACCCGAGTGGGTCGTCACCTCCCAGGCCGCGATCGACACCGAGCTCGGCATCCTCAAGACCGGCAAGGAAGCCGACGTCTTCCTCCTCGAGCGTGCAGTGCCCGACTCGACCCGCGTCGGCGAGTCGGTCGTGATGGCGGCCAAACGCTATCGCGACACCGATCACCGCACCTTCCACCGATCCAGTGCCTACACCGAGGGTCGCCGGGGCCGCAACACCCGCGACGCCCGCGCGATGGCCAAGGGCACCACCCACGGCCGGGCCGTCGCAGCCGGCCAGTGGGCGTGGGCGGAGTGGGAGGCACTGCAGCGACTGTGGAACCTGGGGCTGCCGGTGCCCTACCCCGTCCAGGTGGACGGCACCGAGATCCTGATGGAGTACATCGAGGTCGACGGCGGCGCGGCCCCGCGGTTGGCCCAGACCCGGCCGGAGCCTGCGTTGCTGGCGTCGTACTTCTCCCAGCTGCGCGAGGCTCTCATCCTGCTCGCCCAGCAGGGTGTCGTGCACGGCGACCTGTCGCCGTACAACATCCTGGCCGCCGACGAGCGGCTGGTGATCATCGACCTGCCGCAGGTCGTCGACCTGGTCGGCAACCCACGGGGCATGGACTTCCTGCTGCGTGACTGCACCAACGTCTGCACCTGGTTCCGGGCCCGAGGACTCGAGGTCGACGAACACGACCTGTTCAACGAGCTCGTGGCCAGCGCGTTCTGATTCGCCCATCCGGCTCAGGGCTTGGCGCGGGCACTAGGTTGCTGTCGTGAGGAAGAAGCGGGGGCGGGTGGTGGCCGTCGAGTCACTGGGTGAGCTGGATCGCCGGCTGGCTCGAGGGACCAGCAACCTCTCGGGCTGGCACCTGCACGACCTCGATCTGCGTGAGTACGACGAGCCGCTGCGCCGCATGAAGGTGGCCGGGGCGCTCTTCCTGGGCTGCACGCTCAGTCCTGCCCTCGAGGCGGACCTGCGCGTTCGAGGTGCCACAGTGTTCCCCGACATCCCCGACGTCCCCGTGAACACGTTTCGCACCGCCCTCTACTCCCCCAGCGAGCTGTACGGGTCCGGTCCTTACGCCGACTCCCTCGACGCCCAGATCTACGCGTGGTCACGCCAGTCGGCGACACCGGACATGCGGATGGCCCAGGCGCTGCACGACCACGCCGTCGACGAGGCCCTCGGAGCCTGGGTGGCGGGGCGACACGTAGTGGGGGTCATGGGTGGTCACGCTCACCAACGCGACGAAGTGGGCTACCGCGACGCCGTTCTGCTGGGCCATGGGCTGGCCGATCATGCGACCGTGGCCACGGGCGGTGGGCCCGGAGCGATGGAGGCCGCGAACCTCGGCGCCTGGCTGGGCTCGGCCGACAGCATCGAGCCGGCGCTGGACATCCTGCGAGGCGCTCCGGCGTTCCGGCCGGACATCGGCGCGTGGGCGGCGGCTGCCTTCGCTGTCCGCGACCAATGGCCCGAGGGTCGCGACTCGCTGGGGATCCCCACCTGGCACTACGGACACGAACCCCCCAACGCCATGGCGAGCACCATCGCCAAATACTTCCGCAACGCCACGCGGGAGGCGATCCTGCTCGGACTCTGTGACCGCGGGATCGTGTTCCTACCGGGCGCCGGCGGCACGGTGCAGGAGATCTTCCAGGACGCGTGTGAGAACTACTACGCCGACGAGTCGTCGGTGGCTCCGATGGTGTTGGTCGGTCGGGACTATTGGACGGTGCAGGCGCCTGCCTGGCCCTTGCTCCGATCACTGGCCAAGGGCCGACCCATGGAGTCGTACGTGCACCTGGTCGACACGGTGGAGGAGGCGGTGGCGGTCATCGCCTGAGTTGGCAGGTTCATCAAGGTATGCAGGCGAACCTCCGCTTCCCATGCGTTGTTCACCATGGTCAGTGGCGGTTCAGCGACATCCCTTGATGAACCGTCACTCGAGCGCAGCCAGCTGGCCACAAGCGCCGTCGATCTCGCGCCCACGCGTGTCTCTCACCGTCGTGGCGATGCCCTTGGCCTCGAGTCGGCGCACGAACTCGTCCTCGTCCTCGGGAGCGCTGGCGGTCCACTTGGATCCCGGGGTCGGGTTCAGCGGGATGAGGTTGACGTGCACCCAACCCCAGTCGCCGTAGGAGTTGAGTACGTCGCCCAGGAGATCAGCGCGCCAGGCCTGGTCGTTGATGCCGCGCATCATGGCGTATTCGATCGAGACCCGGCGCTTGGTGACCCGGGCGTAGTCCCAGGCAGCCTCGACGGTCTCGGCCACCGACGAGCGGGTGTTGATCGGCACCAGCTCGTTGCGCAGCTCGTCATCCGGCGCATGCAGGGACAGCGCCAACGTGACCGGGATGCCCTCCTCGGTGAGCTGTCGGATCCGGGGCACCAGGCCGACCGTGGAGACGGTGACGCCGCGCGCCGACATCCCGAGGCCAGCGGGAGCCGGATCGGTCAGGCGTCGTACGGCGCCGATGACCGCCTTGTAGTTGGCCAGCGGCTCACCCATGCCCATGAACACCACGTTGGACACCCGCCCCGGCCCGCCGGGCACCTCGCCCCGGGCGAGGGATCTGGCGCTCGCGACGACCTGCTCGACGATCTCGGCCGTCGACATGTTGCGCTGCAGGCCACCCTGGCCGGTGGCGCAGAACGGGCACGCCATGCCGCAGCCGGCCTGCGAGGAGACGCACACGGTGGCCCGATCGGGGTAGCGCATCAGCACCGACTCGACCAACGCACCGTCGAACAGCTTCCACAGGGTCTTGCGGGTCGTGCCCTTGTCCGCCTCGAGGGTGCGCAGCGGAGTCATCAGGGTCGGCAGCAGGGTGGCCACCAGATCGGCACGCTGGGCGGCCGGGAGATCGGTCATCTCCGCCGGGTCGTCGACGAGCCGGGAGAAGTAGTGGGTGGACAGTGCTTGGCACGGAACCCGGGCAGCCCCCCCGCCTCCAGCAGGTCCTTGCGTTCGGCCTCGGTGAGGTCTGCCAGGTGCCGCGGCGGCTTCGCGCGGCCACGCGGTTCGTCGAAGACGAGCGGAAGGAGTCGGGGTGCGTCAGACATGAGGGATCCATTGTCTCCCGGGACACCCCCAGACGGCGAACTCAGCCCATCTCGCTCTGCGTGAGCAGGGCGATGAAGGCGACACACACTCCCGCCAGCACGATCAGGGTCACCGCCATCCCGATCAGCATGAAGGCCCCGAAACGGCGGGTTCGGGGGTGGAACAACAGGGCGATCGGTCCCCCCAGGGTCACCAGCGCGGTGAAGGTGAGCCCCGGTCCTGCGAAGTCCGGCCACAGGGACGAACCGATGCCGACGGTGATGGCGGGGACCACAAACAGCCACGCCACTCCCGTGAAGAAGCCGCCGAGCGAGGAGGCCAGCTTCGATCCGGAGTCGGACGCGGACACGTAGGGCGACGACTGGTACGGCATCGGCGAGATCGGGGGCGGCGGGGGCGGCACCCAGCCCGGTGGCTGACCTTGGCCTGGCGACTCCTCGCCCGGGTCGGGTGGCTGCTGGCTCATCTGGTCCTCATCTCAACGCCATGCTCACACGTCGCAGCCAGGCACCGTCGTACCCACGCCGGGTCGGCGATCGTGCTCACCGAAGCCACAGGACCACTCCGCCCACGCCGGCCAGGCACAGCAGTGCCAGATAGGCCAACACGATGCGGGTGTCGCCCAGGGCGCACCTGGAGCGCAGCAACCCCTTGCGGCGAGCCTTCCGGTAGCCCACGAAGCCCACCGCGGCGAAGCCGGCCACCGCGACCGGCCCCAACACCCATCCCAGGAGCGCGACGGTGGCGAAGATGCAGAGGCGGAGCGGGTCGAAGGGGGTGGTCTCGATCCCGGTCGAGCCGGTCGGCACCTGGCGAGGGTCGCTCATGGTCGCTCCCCGGTCGCCGACGAGATCCGGGTCCGCGACAGCGGTTGCCACGCCTGGACCGCGCAGAACGGCGCGCACTGGTGGGCATCCGTGCGCTCGTTGACCGTGGCCACATGGACACAGCATTGGGTGAGGCGCTCCTCGATCATGGTGTTCATGTCCATGAACGGCTTCACCGTCACCCGCAGCACCCGTTCGCCCAACATCTGACGCAGACGCCTGCGCTGCCCGGGCAGCTTCGAGGACGCGAGAGCCGACAGTGTGCCGATGCCCAGGTCGCAGTTCTGGCAGATGTCGCGCCAGATGGAGCTCATCGACGGATGCGAGAGCGACGACTGCTCGCTGAGGAGGTCGAGCAACGAGTCCTTGACGATCTTGCGCATCGCATCCGGGATGGTGTCGTCGGCGATGCGGTTGGCGAGCAGATCGGGGTCGAGGTCGAGCCACTGCAGGAGCCGGTCGTGGCCGATCAGGTGGGTGAGCGACTGCCAGGTTCCCGAGTCGTCCTTCAGCAGATACCCGACCGAGCAGCAGTGCGGGTGCGAGCACGGCAGCGCGGTGAGGTCGCGCCAGGTGACGGCGCCCGCCGTCTGTGCCTCCAAGCGCGCCAGCACCCCCGTATGCGTGAGCCGGTCGAGCGGGTCGATCGCCCCCGAGCGACCGCTGCCGAAGACCGGCTGGATGCAGACGCCGCCGACGTACGGCGTGTCGAGCGCGCGCTTGACGACGGCCCCGATCTCGTCGTCGTTGACCCCCAGGGCCGCGGTCATGGTGAGCGTGGTGAAGATGCCGGCACTGGAGAGGCGTTCGAGGGCCCGGTCCTTGAAGCGCCGCAGGTCGGCGCCGCGGTGGTACGTCGATGCCGCGGCCGACTCCCCGTCGTACTGCAGGTAGATCTCGACGCGCTCCCGGTGCCTGGTCAGCAGGGTCAACAGCTCGTCGGACTGGGCGATGAGCAGCCCGTTGGTGTTGATCAGCACGCGCACCACCGGACGCTCCGTCACGGCGTCGAGCAGCTCGGCCAACTGGGGATACAGCGTCGGTTCGCCACCGGACAGCATCAGGACGTCGATGCGACCGTTCTCCCGCTCGAGGCGGGTGTCGATCGAGGCCAAGACCTGCTCCAGTGGCGCCACCGAAGCCCTGGCCGGCGATGACTCGGCGAAACAGGTGGGGCACTTGAGGTTGCAGTGGTCGAGCAGATCCTCCAGAAGGATGCACGTGTGCTGGGTCTGCATCTCCGGCAACCCGTCGGCGTAGGCCGCTGGCACTGGCGTGAAGTTGCCCCGGACATCAGGGCCGTGCACCTTGGTCGGCGCGGTCCACTGCTCGAGGTAGGTGAGGATCTCGGGTGACTCGTCGTAGAGCGTCCGCACCAGCCCGTGGGTCGCACACCCCCGCTCGAGCCACACCCGGTCGTCGCGGATCGCGAGCCACCCCGAGAGGCGGTGCACCTCGGTGAGCGGCCGGTCCGGACTCTCCTCGTGGCACAGCGGGCAGAAGGCGTTGACGTAGCGGTGGATCCGGCCCTCGCGCAGCGGCATCCCCGTTCCCCTGGGCTGGCTCATGCGGCGACCTCCACCCGGCGCTCGAAGGCGGTGCGGTAGGCACCCGCACGGACCTGCCACCCGATCCGCAGGAGCACGATCGGCACCGTCACGAGCAGGAACAGCTGTGGGCGACTCAGGCCCAGCCAGGCGACCTCATTGCCGCGGACGAACTCCACGAGGAACCTGAAGACGCCGTACGCCGCGACGTACAGCACCAACGACTCCCCCGGTGGCAGGGACAGGTGGCGCAGCCAGCACCACAGCAGGACGAAGGCGACCAGGTGGAACGCGATCTCGTAGGCGAACGACGGGTGCAGGCTGACCCCCGCCACCGAACCGGTGTACGACGCCTGCTCGTCATTCAGGGTGATCCCCCACGCGTGGCCGGTGGGGGTGCCCGGTTTCTCGCTCAGCAGGCAACCGATGCGCCCCACGGCCATTCCGAGGGCCACTGCCGGGGCGAACAGGTCGCCGGTGCGCGCGCGGTAGCCGGTCAGCCGCTTGGCGACGTGGACGCCCAGCCAGGCGCCCACCAGACCACCGAGGATCGATCGGTTCCCGTAGAGCCACTGCTCGGTGAGGGACGCGTTCTCCCGTAGGTCCACGTGCTGCAGCCAGGTGCCGAGGCGCATGAAGACCGCACCGCCCACGAGGGCTCCGAGGACGATGTAGACCAGGCGTTCGTCGACCTGCCTCCGGCGGCGCATCTCGAGCAGGAAGACGACGGCCGCGACCACCACCCCCAGGCCCACGAACAGTTCGTGGGTCGGGACCGGACCGAGCGTGGGCACCATGGCGTCACCATCTCACGCCCGATGCGCGTGGGTGCTTGTCCCCAGCGGTGCCGGAGCGTCAGTCTGGGCACATGGAGGTCCGGTTCATCGATGCCGCAGGGGCTCATCCGCGGCAGCCGGACGACGTGGTCGAGCTGTTCGCCCACGATGACGGATTCTTCTGGATCGACATTCCCACCCTCGGGCCCGACAGCGAGGCGTTCCTGGTCGCGCTCGGCTGCCATCCACTGGTGCTCGAGTCGTGCCGGCAGCGCAACTACATCCCCACGGTGCACAGCTACGACGACCACGCGTTCATCACCACCCAGTCGCCGATGCTCGGTGTCGGTGGCCACGTCCACCTGCTCGAGCTCGACCAGATCATCGGTCACCACTACCTCGTCACGGTGCACGGCCCGCTCAATCCCGAGCTGGATCCCAGCCACGCCCAGGTGGAGACCGACGCCACGCTGCGCCGCATGGATCAGGGCCGCTTCCGCCCGACGTCACCGGCTGCGCTGTCCTATGCCATCACCTCGGCGGTCGCCCGGCGCCAGGGAGCGGTCATCGCGGAGGTGGCCCGCAAGCTTCCCGGCCTCGAGAAGCACGTGATGTCCTCCCAGCTGCGCAACCCCGAGGAGTTGCTGGAACAGATGTTCCTGATCCGCCACGAGCTGATCACGGCGCGCACCACAGCCGCGCAGTGCCATGACGTGTGGCACCGGATGGCCCGGATCCGTGGCCTCGTGGACGATGCTGACGCCGCACTGGCGCAGGACGCCGCCGACCAGTTCGACCGGGTCCGTTCCCTGGCAGATGGCGAGGCCCAGTTCCTCTTCGGTGTGATCGAGCTCTACCAGACGAAGGTGCACACCAAGATGACGGTCGCGATGGAACGGCTGGCCGTGATCGCGGCGGTCACCCTGCCGATCACCGCCATCGCCTCGATCCTGGGCATGAACGTCATCGTCAACTCCGAGACCCAGTACCTCGAGCTCCTGATCGCAGTGTCCGTCATGCTCGTGATCAGCCTGGCACTGCTCCGGTGGGCGCGACGGCAGGGGTGGTGGTGAGCCCCGTGGACAGGCTCGGCCGCTTCCCCGAGCAGGGAGTGCACGAGCGCAGCGCTCTCGATGACCTGCTGGATTCGCAGTGGGTGGGTGTCCTGTCCACGGTGGTCGATGGCGCCCCGCTGGCAGTGCCCATGCTCTACGCCCGACTCGGGGACGAGGTGATCCTGCACGGCTCGACGGGTGCGGGGGCACTGCGTCAGGTGGCAGGCGGAGCCCCCGCGGTCCTGACGGTGTTCGCCCTCGACGCGCTGGTCGTCGCCCCCACCACCTTCGAGTCGTCGGTCAACTACCGCTCGGCCACGATCCGGGGCCGCCTCGACCAGGTGCCCCACAAGGGCGACACGCTCGACCTGTTCTCCGAGAGTCTCATCCCCGGCCGCACCAGCGAGGTGCGTGCGAGCAGTGGCAAAGAGCTTGCGGCCTCGGTGGCCCTGTCGCTGCGCATCGAGGCGGACAACTGGTTGCTCAAGATCGCGGCGGACTGGCCCACCACACCTGAGGACTCGGGCGCCTCGGACGACGTCTGGAGCGGGCTCGTCCCCGTGCGCACGATCCTGGACCCCGCCGTACCGGCGCCGTGGGCACAACACCTGCCGGTGCCCCCGTCGGTGCTGCGCCTGACAGGCTCAGAAGACGAGGTAGTGCAGCAACAGCCAGATCGGGGCCACAGTCGCGAGGAGTGAGTCGAGGCGGTCCATCAATCCGCCGTGACCGGGGATGACGTGGGACATGTCCTTGATGCCGAGGTCACGCTTGATGACCGACTCACACAGGTCACCGAGGGTCGCCATCCCGGCCGCGATCAGGCCCAGCGCCACCCCGACCCACCAGTCACCCTCGAGCAGGTAGACCACCAGCGCCATCCCGGCCGCCACACAGAACACCACTGACCCCGCAAAACCCTCCCAGGACTTCTTGGGCGAGATCACCGGTGCCATCGGGTGCTTGCCGAGCGTCACTCCGGCCACGTAGCCACCGATGTCGGAGGCGATCGTGACCAGGATGAACACGATGATCGCGTTGACCCCGTCGTCACCTCGCTCGAAGTCGGTCGCACCACCCTCGGCCAGCAGGAGGGCGACGAACGAGCCGAGGAAGGGCACGTAGACGAGCGTGAACACCGAGGCGGTCGCGTTCATGACGTAACCGTCGATGCCGCGCCGCAGCAGCCACAGCATGATCACCAGGGCGCTGACCGCCGTCGCGGTGACCAGAGCGGGGGCGCCGTAGAAGTACGCGACGACCACCATGATCACGCCGCCGGCCATCAACGGTTGTTCGGGCAGGTCGATGCCCTTGGCGAGGAAGCCCTTGCGCAGCTCCCACACGGCGACGACGACCGCGGCGGCCACGATGAACATGAACGCGGTCTTCCAGAAGAAGAGCGACAGCGCGATCGCGGAGAGCAGGACGACGGCCGAGCCGATCGCTGCTGGCAGGTCGCGTCCGGCCCGGCCGTGGTTCTGCTGCGGGGCGGGGACGGGGGGCGTGGTCGTCATGGGGAGAACCCGCTCAGACCTCGAGCAGTTCGGCTTCCTTGTGCTTGAGCAGGTCGTCGATGGCGTCGGTGTGCTTCTTGGTCATGGCATCGAGCCGCTTCTCGGCGCCCGCCACATCGTCCTTGCCGACCTCGCCGTCCTTCTCCAGCCTTTCCAGGCCCTGCTTGGCGGTACGCCGGACATTGCGCACCGACACCTTGCCGTCCTCGGCTTTGCCGCGCGCCATCTTGATGTACTCCTTGCGGCGCTCCTCAGTGAGCTCGGGGAACACGCAGCGCAGCACCTTGCCGTCGTTGGCCGGGTTCACCCCGAGGTCGGAGTCGCGGATGGCCTTCTCGATCGCGCCGATCGCCGACTGGTCGTAGGGCGAGATCAGGATGATGCGCGCCTCGGGAGCGGTGAAGGTCGCCAGCTGCTGCAGGGGGGTCGGGGTGCCGTAGTACTCAGCAGTGATCTTGCTGAACATGCTCGGGGTCGCGCGACCGGCGCGGATGGCGGCGAAGTCCTCACGGGTCGCCTCGACCGACTTGCCCATCTTCTGGTCGGCCTCACGAAGGGTTTCGTTGATCACTGCTGCTCCTTGGTTGTGATGCTCATCAGCCCCACGTTAGGGCACGCGCCCTCAGGCGCTGACGAGCGTGCCAATCTTCTCACCCTGGACGATGCGCAGGATGGCACCCTCCTCCTGCATCCCGAAGACGATCAGGGGCAGTTTGTTCTCCATGCACAGTGCGAAGGCCGTGGCATCGGCGACCTTGAGCCCCTTCTGCAGCGCGTCGGCGAACGTGAGCTCGTCGATCTTCGTCGCGGTGGGATCCTTGCGCGGATCCGCGGTGTAGACGCCGTCGACCCCGTTCTTGCCCATCAGGACCACCTCGCAGTGGGTCTCCAGAGCCCGCTGTGCGGCGACGGTGTCGGTGGAGAAGAAAGGCATCCCGGCGCCGGCCCCGAAGATGACGACGCGACCCTTCTCCAGGTGACGGATCGCGCGTCGCGGGATGTAGGGCTCGGCCACCTGACCCATCGTGATGGCGGTCTGGACCCGGGTCTCGATGCCCTCCTTCTCCAAGAAGTCCTGGAGAGCCAGACAGTTCATGACGATGCCGAGCATGCCCATGTAGTCGGCGCGCGCGCGGTCCATGCCCCGCTGCTGGAGTTCGGCACCACGGAAGAAGTTGCCCCCTCCGGTCACGATGGCGACCTGGACGCCGGTGCGCGCCACGATGGCGATCTCCTTGGCGATCTTCTGAACCACATCGGGGTCGACGCCGACCTTGCCGCCACCGAACACCTCACCGGAGAGCTTGATCAGGACGCGTTTGTAGGCGAGCACGTGGGGATCCTTCCAGCAGGCACGGGGGTGGGGGCACAGCAGAAGGCCGGCCCGATGATCGTGGTGTGATTCATCGGACCGGCCTCCTCATGAGTCTTCGGTGATCGAACTGGTGTGCGACCTTACGCCTCAGGCGCCGACCTCGAAGCGGGCGAACCGCTTGAGGGTCACACCGGCCTCGTCGAGCACTGCCTTGACGGTCTTCTTGTTCTCCACGACCGACGGCTGCTCGAGCAGCACGGTGTCCTTGAAGAAGCCGTTGAGGCGACCCTCGGTGATCTTGGCGATCGCCTGCTCAGGCTTGCCCTCCTCGCGTGAAGTGGCCTCGGCGATCTCGCGCTCCTTGGCCACGACGTCGGCGGGCACCTCGTCACGGGTGAGGTACTTCGGACGCATCGCGGCCACCTGCATCGCGGCGGCCCGGGCGGCGTCGGCGTTGTCGCCGTCGTACTCCACCAGGACGCCAACCGCGGGCGGCAGGTCCGCGGCACGCTTGTGCAGGTAGACCACGCTCGGACCGTCGAAGTAGGCGACGCGGCCGAGCTCGATCTTCTCGCCGATGGTCATCGCCATGTTGGCCACGACCTCGCCGACGGTCGAGTCACCGAGCGCCACGACCTTGAGCGCCTCCGCGTCGACCGCCTTGGCCGCGTCGGCCGCCTCGGCGATCTGCTGAGCGGTCGCGACGAAGTCGTCGTTCTTGGCCACGAAGTCGGTCTCACAGTTGAGCTCGACCAGAGCACCTCCGGCGTTGGCGACCAGGCCGGCGGTCGCCTCACGGCTCTCGGCGCGCTCACCGGCCTTCTTGCCAAGCTTGATCCGCAGGATCTCGACGGCCTTTTCCAGGTCGCCGTCGCTCTCGTCGAGGGCCTTCTTGCAGTCCATCATGCCGGCGCTGGTCAGCTCACGGAGCTTCTTGACGTCGGCGGCGGAGAAGTTCGCCATTGTCCTTCTTCCTCGAAGTGGGTGGTTGTCGTGTGGGGTTTGTCAGGCCTTGATCTCGGCGTTGACGAACCCGGCGGCCTCGGCTGCCTCGACGGTGCGGAACCACACCTCGGCCTTGGTGCGGCCGAACCAGGGGCTGGTCGGGGCGTGGAACTTCATCGAGTCGGCGTTGCCCTTGATCTCGAAGCCCTCGGGGGCCGAACCGTCCTCGAGCGGGGCGGCCGAGTCGGCGCCGTACGGCGAGGAGGCGTCGGCGGGAGCCTCGGTCTCGAGGACCTCTTCGGCGGGAGCCTCGGTCACGACGTCGGCCAGGGGCTTGATCTCGGCCGGAGCCTCGACGGCGGCTTCCTCGGCAACAGGTGCCTCGGCAGCGGCTTCCTCGGCAACAGGTGCCTCAGCGACCGGCGCGTCGGCGGCAGGAGCCTCGGGCGCGACCGGAACGGGCGCAGCGGCTGCCTCGGCGTTCTTGGTCTCGAGAAGCTCGCGCTCCCACTCGGCCAGTGGCTCCGCAGCGCCGGCCTCGGCGCCTTCGGTCTTGACTCCAGAACGCGCGATCAGGCCCTCGGCCACGGCGTCGGCGACCACGCGGGTCAGCAGACCGACAGCGCGGATCGCGTCGTCGTTGCCGGGGATCGGGAAGTCGACCAGGTCGGGGTCGCAGTTGGAGTCCAGGATGCCGATGATCGGGATCCGCAGCTTGCGGGCCTCCTCGACGGCGAGGTGCTCCTTGTTGGTGTCGACGATCCACACCGCGGAGGGGGTGCGGGTCATCTCACGGATGCCGCCGAGGGTCTTCTCCAGCTTGTCGCGCTCGCGCTTCATCTGGAGGAGTTCCTTCTTGGTGCGGCTGCTGCCGGCCACGTCGTCGAAGTCGACCTCGTCGAGCTCCTTGAGCCGGTTGATCCGCTGGTGCACCGTCTGGAAGTTGGTGAGCATGCCACCGAGCCAACGCTGGTTGACGTAAGGCATCCCGACGCGCATCGCCTGCTCGGCGATCGCTTCCTGGGCCTGCTTCTTGGTGCCGACGAACATGACCGTGCCGCCCTTGGCGACAGTCTCCTTGACGAAAGCGTAGGAGCGGTCGATGTAGGCCAGCGACTGCTGGAGGTCGATGATGTAGATGCCGTTGCGCTCGGTCATGATGAAGCGCTTCATCTTGGGGTTCCAACGACGGGTCTGGTGTCCGAAGTGGACGCCGCTCTCGAGGAGCTGGCGCATGGTCACGACTGCCATGATGTGTCTTCCTGGTCTGTGGCGGCACACCGTCGATGTCCACCTTGACTCCTGCAGGAGAGGCGGACCGGTGCACCGGCCATGAGGTTTTCAGTTGCTACAGCAAACGGGAGCCTGCTGCCCTGACGCCGCGCGCGAGCCAACCCGACCAACGGTCGGGACTGAGGATCGTCGCCCACGGGAGGTCGTATCCACCAGGTGGCTACGTCGTGGTCTGCGAACGTGCGTAGTCAACCCCGGAGGGTTGCTGGGCCCAGCGTACTCGACGCTCACGCTGCCCACCAATTGAGGTGGGTGCCCAGACCAGCCCCCTCTCGGTCCACAGCCGCCCGCTCCGGCCATGTTGTCCACAGGTCGGGTCACGGGCTCTGGTCCTCCACCTGCCGGCTCACAGACTTCTCGACATGACGACACGTGCCCAACGACTCCCCGTCCCCCTGGTCAGGCGCGGCGCGTCCGTGGCGGTCGGGATGCTGCTCCCGCTCGTGTCGGCCCTTGCGGGCGACGTCGGGAGGGAACAGGTCGACCCCGTGGGAGTGTGGCCGATGCAGCCGGAGCCGGCCGTGGTGCACCCGTTCGCCCCGCCCTCAGGGCCGTTCGGGCCGGGGCATCGCGGAGTCGACCTCGCAGGCAGGGTCGGCCAGACAGTGCGCGCCGCGCTCCCTGGCCGGGTCGCCTACGCCGCTGCGTTGGCCGGCCGAGGCGTGGTGGTGGTTGACCACGGAGCCACCCGCACGACCTACGAGCCGGTTGCAGCCGACGTGCACCGTGGCGACGTGGTGGAGGCCGGAGACCGGCTCGGCACGCTGGAACTGTCGGGGTCGCACTGCTTTCCGGCCGCGTGCCTGCACTGGGGTTGGCTGCGGGACCGGACCTACCTCGACCCGCTCGACCTGCTCGGCCGTCGGCCGGTGCGCCTGTTGCCGCTCGAGGGGAGCTTGCCCGGCCCACCATGAGCACCGTGGAGCCAGGACGGCAGGATGGGCAGGTGCCGACCTCGACCAGACGAGCCCCCACAGCCCTGCTCGTCGTCGGGATCGTCGCGCTCTCCTTCAACCTGCGACCTGCCGCCGTGAGCGTCGGACCGGTGCTGCACGACATCCGCGCCGGGCTGGGGATGACACCCACCCAGGCGGGGGTGCTGACCTCGTTGCCTGTGCTGGCCTTCGCCATGTTCGGTGCTCTGGCTCCGCGGGCGGCCCGTCGACTAGGCGTCCATCGCACCTCGTTCATCGCCCTCTTGGGGGTGGTGGTCGGCCTGGCCCTGCGGTCCTGGACCACGTCGGTGACGCTCTTCCTGGTCTTCTCGGTGGTGGCCCTGGCCGGGATGGCGACGGCCAACGTGCTGCTGCCTTCCCTGATCAAGGTGCACTTCCCGGACCGGATCGGCCTGCTCACCGCGGCGTACACGACGGCGCTGTCGGTAGGCCTCACGATGGCCTCGATCCTGACGGTGCCTCTGTCCACGGCGTTCGGCTCATGGCGCTGGGGCCTGCTGGCCTGGGCAGCCACGGCCGCGCTCGCTGCCCTCCCTTGGGTGGGACTGCTGCGTCACGACCGGGTGCAGGACGTGGCACTGAGCGACCGCCCGCGCAACATCACGTTGGGCGACGTGGCGCGGACCCGCCTCGGCTGGGCGATGGCGCTCTGCTTCGGGCTCCAGTCGTTGCAGGCCTACGCCGTTTTCGGTTGGTTCGCGCAGCTTTTCCAGGACTCGGGCTTCACCAGCACGACCGCCGGCCTCCTGCTCGGGGTGATCACCGGGATCTCGATCCCGGTGGCGTTCTTCACCCCAGGTCTGGCCGCGCGTCTGCCGAACCAGAGTGTGCTGTTCCTGGGTCTCATCGCGACCTATGCCGTCGGCTACACCGGACTCCTGCTCGCTCCGCGTGCGGGCGCGTGGTGGTGGGCGGCGCTCATCGGGATCGGCACCGGTGTCTTCCCGGTGGTCCTCACGCTGATCGGGCTGCGTTCGCGCACCGAGGCCGGCACGGCAGCGCTGTCCGGTTTCACCCAGTCCGTCGGCTACCTCATCTCAGCCATCGGGCCCTTCGGCATGGGCTTCCTCTATGAACGCACCGGAGGCTGGACAGTGCCTCTGGTCTGTCTGCTCGTGTTGCTGGTGCCGTTGTCCGCGGCAGCCGTCTACGTCTCCCGTCCGCTCCAGATCGAGGACCAGCTGACCGCGCACTGACCCGCCACCCGCTGGTTCAGGCGCGGGGGTGCGCCTGTTGGTAGGCCCGACGGAGGCGATCAGTGGTGACATGGGTGTAGAGCTGGGTGGTGGCGAGGGAGGCATGGCCGAGGAGCTCCTGGACGCTGCGCAGATCGGCCCCACCCTCGAGGAGATGGGTGGCGGCCGTGTGCCGCAGGCCGTGCGGTCCGATGTCGGGCGCCCCTGGGACGTCGGCGATGCGTCGGTGGACCAGACGGCGTACGGCGCGCTGGTCGATGCGCTGACCTCGAGCCCCGAGGAACAACGCCGCCCCAGCGCCACTGGTCCGTAGTGCCGGCCTGCCGTCCACGAGCCAGCGGTGCAGTGCGGCGGCGGCCGGGGTGCCGTAGGGGACCGATCGCTCTTTGCGTCCCTTGCCCAGGACCCGCAGGACCCTGCGCTCAGGGTCGAGGTCGTCGATGTCGAGGCCGCAGAGCTCCCCCACCCGGACGCCGGTCGCGTAGAGCAGCTCGAGCATGGCCACGTCGCGCACTCCCACCGGGCTCCCGTCGTTGGCCTGCTCGGTGGCTGCGTCGAGCAGCAGTCGAGCCTCGTCGGCGCGCAGCACGGGCGGCAGCGTGGTGTGCGCCCGGGGTGAGGCGAGCAGGGCACCGGCGTCCTGGCTCGCGCGTCCGGTGCGCACCAGCCACGCGGTGAAGACCCGGGCGGCCGTGGCCCGGCGCGCCATCGTGGTCCGAGACTTGCCGGTGGTCTGCTGCAGGGCCAACCAGCTGCGCAGGGTGCGCAGGTCGAGTGAGTCCACGTCGCGCTGGCCCGAGCGAGCGGCATGCCGCAGGAGGCTGGCGAGGTCACCGGCGTAGGCGCGCACGGTGTGCGCGGAGAGGTCCCGTTCGGAGGCGAGGTGGCGTTCGTAGTCGGCCAACGTCCTGGCCATCGCCTCGGGGAGCTCCTCCCCTGAGGATTCCTCGTGAGGTGGGGCGTGGCTGGTCACGGGTCGAGTCTAGGAAGACCGTGCTGCTGCGGCTTCAGGCTCGCCGTCGAGCGGGCCACGAACGCCAGCACATGGTTGGCGACGCTAGTCGAGCGCGGCCGCACCGAGGATCCAGCCACCCTCGCCTCGCGTCACCAGATCCTGCGCGTGCAGGTGCTGCAGGGCCGCGGCGACCTCGGACTCCCCCACCCCGGCGGTGCGGGCGATCGAGGAGGTGCTGGCGGCTGTGGCGACCGGGACCGCGTCAAGCACCTGCGCCTGTCGGCCGGTGAGGTGGTCACGGACCCTTGTCGGTCCCCGTGGGTCGAGCTGTAGGTGCTCACCGGGTCGACCGATCGACTCGAGCACGTCAGGGCCGTTGGTCACCAGCGTGGCGGCACCTGAACGGATCAGGTGGTGGACCCCTTCGGACTGTGCACTGGTGACCGGCCCCGGTGTCCCCAACACGACCCGATTCAGCCGACCCGCCCAGTTGGCTGTGTTGAGGGCGCCGCTGCGAGCAGCCGCCTCGACGACGACCGTGGCCCTCGACAGAGCAGCGATGATCCGGTTGCGGCTCAGGAACCGAACCCTCATGGGCGCGCATCCCGGCGCCGCCTCGGACACGACCGCACCGTGTCGAGCCAGGTGCTCGATCAGCTCTCGGTGGGCGGCCGGATAGACCCGATCGGCGCCACAAGCGAGCACCGCCACGGTCGGCCCCCCACCCACGAGCGCCCCCCGATGAGCTGCCTGGTCGATCCCGAAGGCGGCGCCCGAGACCACGCAGATGCCCTCGCCGCCCAGGGCCGTCCCGACGTCTCTGGCCACCGAGGCCCCGTACGTCGTAGCCGAACGGGCACCGACGACGGCCACCGAGCCACTCAGCTCATCGAGGCGCACGGGGCCGCGCACCCACAGCCCGACCGGAACACCACCGCGGCCCTGCAGTGGCTCGGTCGCCGCCAGGTCATCGAGCTGCGATGGCCACTCGTCGTCGCTCGGAATGACGAACCGCAGGCCCTTCGCCTTCGCAGCTGCGATCTCGGCCTCGGGGTCCAGGGCGACCAGCCGGGCCGCCACGTCGGTCAACAGCCCGGTCGCATCCCTCTCCTCGGCCAGCATCCGGTGCAGTCGGCTCGCTCCCAGCTCGGCGAGGAGATTGCCCACCCGAGGCTCTCCGGGCTCGACGAGCCGACTCAACGCCACCCGGGCCAGCCGTTCCTCGAGGCTCATCCGGCCTGCCGTCGGGTAAGCGTGCTGAGCAGGAGTGGGCCACCGCTGCGCAGACGCAGCGCGACGTCCAGCTCGTCGACGCCGGGCACCGTGACCTCGTGGAGGTCCGCGATCGTCCAGGCCAGCCGGTGCACCCGCACGGCCCCCCGCCGGGTCAGCCGCCCGGCGTGGAACTCGGCATCGAGCCGGCGCGCAGCCGGATCGAGCAGCGGCCACGACTGCGACAACGCCGGGCCGGGCGCCTGCCCGTTGGTGCGCCACGGCTGCTCGCGGTAGCGGGCGCGCTGTCGCTCCCGCGCCGAGGTCACCCGGGCCCTGACGCTGGCCGAGGACTCCGGCGCGGGAGCCAGTGGATCACGAGCACCGTGGCCGTCGGCGACCGGCACCAGGGGTTCGACGTGCCGAGTGATGTCGATGCGGTCGGCGATCGGCCCGGCGACCTTGCGCTGGTAGTCGCGACGTCTGACCTCCAGGCAGTCGCAGGTGCTCAGCAGCACCGACGGGCTGTAGTTGCCGCATGGGCACGGGTTGCAGGCGAACACGAACATGCCGCGCGCTGGGAAGGTCGCCGACTCCTCACCCCTGCCGATGCTGATCTCGCCGTTCTCCAGCGGTTGACGCAGCGCTTCGATGATGTCGCTGCTGAAGTGCGGGAACTCGTCCATGAACAGCACACCGCAATGGGCCCGGCTGATCTCGCCGGGCCGGACCTTCCCGGACCCGCCGCCCAGGACGCTCGCGCGGGTGGAGGAGGAGTGTGGCGCCGAGAAGGGCGGGCGGACGAGCAGGTCGGCGTCCGGCTCGAGCACCCCAGCCAACGAGTGGATGGCGGCCAGCTCCAGCGCCTCCTCCGCACCCAGATCCGCCATGATCCCCGGGAGCCGCTCAGCCAGGGTGGTCTTGCCCGACCCTTTCGGTCCGCTCAGCATCAGGTGGTGGCCGCCGGCCGCCGCAACCTCCAGCGCGTAGCGAGCGTCCTCCATGCCCTGGACGTCGCGCAGGTCCATGTCGTCGACGCGGCTCTCGCCACGCCATGACAGGAGCTGGCTTCCCGACATGGGCTCGACAGGAGGGGCGCTGGGCCACGGCACCCCGAGGACAGCGGCCACCGCCTGGTTCAGCGACCGCACCCCGATCACCTGCAGCCCCGGCACCATGGCCGCCTCCCTGGCCTGCGACTCCGGCACGAACACCCTCGAGAGCCCCCGACCCGCTGCTGCCATCGTCATCGGCAGCACCCCCGGCACGGGTCGAAGGCGGCCGTCGAGGGTGAGCTCACCGATGAACGCGGTGTCCTCGAGCAAACCGGGAGCCAGACCACCGCCCGCGGACACGATGGCCAGGGCCATCGCCAGGTCGAGGTGTGGGCCGGACTTCCGAAGGTCGGCAGGCGACAGGAGGATGGTGATGCGCCGCGTCGCCGGCCACGTCAGACCGCTGTTCTGGATGGCCATCCGGCACCGGTCACGGCCTTCGTTGATGGCCGCGTCGGGTCGCCCCACGAGCGTGGTGCCGACCACGCCGGCGGACACGTCGACCTGGACGTCGATCAGGTGCCCCACCGCTCCCTGGAGCGTGATCGTGCGGGCAGTGGCGTAAGGCATGTCAGCCGATCCCCCGAACGTGCTCGAGCACTGCCGGGCCGCGTCGCGGCCGGAGAACGCCGACCATGTCGATGCGAACCTCGGGGACTCTCACCTCGTGAGCCTCCAGCCACTGGGCCGCGAGACGCCGCAACCGGCTGACCTTGACCGCCGTGACGGCCTCGAGCGGCGATCCGCAGACCGTGGAGCTGCGGGTCTTCACCTCGCAGATGACCAGCACCTGGCCGTCGCGCAGCACCAGGTCGATCTCGCCGGCCGGCCCCCTCCAGTTCTGGTCCAGCACCACCATGCCGAGGTCCTTGAGGTGTCGAGCCGCCAGCGACTCGCCGTACTGTCCCAGGGCCTGCCGGCCCGCCTGTGTCGTCATCGAAGACCTCCTGCTCTCGAGCCTCCCCTGCACCGGATCGTGGCGACATGCAAGGTCGCGAACCTGTGGACAGGACCGCTCCGAAAGGGTGCCTGTGCACGGAAAGCGGGCTCTCGGTCCGAGCTCGTGTCCCGGTTTGGTGTCCGGGCCGGGTCGGGGTCCACACTTGTGCTGCGATGGCTGAGAGCAACGAGACCTACCAGACCCTCGACCTGTCGCTACGGGTCGGCGAACTGCTGCTGTCCTCCGGTGCTGGGGCAGCCGACGTGGCTGCTCAGATGCTCAACGTGGCCTATGCCTGCGGACTGCGGCGGGTCACGGCGGACGTCACGTTCACCGAGCTGGCGATGAGCCACCAACCGCAGTACGACGAGCCGGCCCTGATCCAGCTGCGCCAGGTCCGTCACCGAGACATCGACTACGGCGACCTCACGCTGGTCGACCACCTGATCCGCGATGTCGTCGAAGGACGCTGCACCCGCGAGGAGGCGAGCGCCCGACTGGCCAGGATCGTGTCGTCGGGACACCAGCTGCCCCGGTGGGCGGTCACCCTGGGTTACGGCCTCATGGGCGCAGGCGTCGGACTCATGCTGGGCGGCGATGCCGTCGTCACGCTGGTCGCGTTCGTGGCAGCCGTGGCCATCGACCTGACCCAGAGGCAGCTGACCCGCCGCCGGTTGCCGTCGTTCTACCAGCAGGTGGCCGGTGGAATGCTCGCCACCCTGATCGCATCGGCGGTGGCGGCAACCGGCGTGAACGCCAATCCCAGCCAGGTCGTCACCGCGAGCATCATCCTGTTGCTGTCCGGGGTGAACTTCATGGGTGCGATCCAGGACGCCCTGATCGGCTACCCGCTCACCGCCGGGGCACGCATCCTCGAGGCCATCCTGGCCACGTCGGGGGTGATCGCCGGAGTCAGCGGCGGGCTCACCCTCGCCCGCGTGCTCAACATCGACTTCGGCCCGCTCAATCCCGGGGCGTTCAGTCTCTCCGACCTTCCGCTGATGGCCCTGGGCGGAGCGATCTCGGCAGGGGCGTTCGCCTTCGCCTCCTACGCGCCCCTGCGCTCGCTGCTGCCGATCGCGGCCACCGGAGCAGTGGCCACGGCGCTCTACGGGCTCGTCCTCGAGCGTGACCTCGGGGTGGCCTGGGCCTCGGCCACCGGCGCGCTCCTGGTCGGTCTGGTCAGCTACTCGGTCGCCGGACGGGTCCGCGTCCCGGCCCTGATCATCGTCGTGTCCGCCGTGGTCCCGCTGCTCCCGGGTCTGTCGATCTTCCGGGGACTGGCGCAGCTCGCCGAGGGCTCCGAGACGGGACTCCTGTCGATGGTCAACGCGGCGGCGGTGGCGATCGCGTTGTCGTCTGGAGTGTTCCTCGGGGAGTACATCGCCCAACCCCTCAAACGTGAGGCCCGACGCCTCGAGAGCCGGCTCGCGGGTCCCCGGATGGTCGGCCCGTTCCACACACGCTCGGCACGCAGGCGCCGCAGCAGCAGCACCAGCCAGTGACGCCGATCAGGCCTTCGGCGGGTCGATGTCCTGCGGGCTGAGCTCCTCGACGTTGACGTCCTTGAAGGTCAGCACCTTGACGTTCTTGGCGAACCGGGCGGGCCGGTACATGTCCCACACCCAGGCATCGGTCATCGACACCTCGAAGAACACGTCTCCGGCCTCGGTGCGCGCCTTCACATCGACCTGGTTGCACAGGTAGAAGCGACGGTCGGTCTCCACGACATACTTGAAGATGGCGACCACGTCGCGGTACTCGCGATAGAGGTTGAGCTCCATCTCGGTCTCGTACTTCTCGAGATCCTCGGCACTCATCTCGACTCCTCAGTCCTGGACGCGATCTCGGCTGGCAAGACCACCGACTCCCCATTCTGCCCGTCCGGGTCGAGACCCTGCCCCGCGGCCCGCCGTACGTTGACGAAGCGCCTGCGATGAATCTCGCACGGACCGTGCTCCAGGAGGGCAGCACTGTGCACCTCGGTGATGTAACCCTTGTGCGTCTTGAAGTCGTACGACGGGTAGTCGGCATCGAGCCGCACCATGATCCGGTCACGGGTCACCTTGGCCAGAACCGACGCGGCCGCGACGCAGGCCGCCACCCGATCGCCCTTCCAGACCGCCAGGCCGGGCGCCCCGAGGCCGTCGACCGGGAACCCGTCGGTGAGCACGTAGCCCGGCTTCAGCTCGAGCAGGGCGACAGCTCGCCTCAGCGCCTCGATGTTGGCGACGTGCATGCCGAGACGGTCGCACTCCTCGGGCTCGATGATCACCACCGACCACGCCAGTGCCCGGCGCACGATGTGGGAGTAGCACCTCTCGCGAGCCTTCTCGGTGAGAAGCTTGGAGTCCGCGAGGCCGGGGATGACCCCGGCGCGCCCCTCGGGCAGGATGGCGGCGCCGGCGACCAGGGGCCCGGCGCAAGCGCCTCGACCAGCCTCGTCGACCCCGGCGATCGGATCCAGGCCGCTGCGGCGCAGCGCCCGCTCGAAGCCGTAGAGCCCGGCGTCACGGCGCAGTGTCACACCCCGTGGAAGGTCGCTCATGAGGCGTCCGGGATGTCCTCGAAGGTCGCGGGCCGCTTGATCCAGCCGAAGTGGTCGCGTGGCCAGACCAGCACGAAGACCTTGCCGACCACGAGGCTCGCCGAGACATAGGTCGGCCCTGGATTCTTCAGGTGGTAGGAGGAGTCGGCCGACATGTCGCGGTGATCGCCCATCACAAAGATCTTGCCGGCCGGCACGGGGCCGGCCTTCCAGTCGCGCTGGCACTGGGGACTGACCATGGGCCCGTTGCACCGGGCCTGGTTCTTCAGGTAGGGCTCGTTGAGAGGCACGCCGTTGACGCTGATCCGGCCCTCGTCGTCACAACAGACGACGGTGTCACCTGCGACACCGATCACCCGCTTCACCAGGTGGCCGCCGGAGGGGTAGAGCCCCACCTTCTCGAGAGCCTTCTGGAACAGGCTGCTGGGCGCGTTGGACTCGGAGGGGTCCAGCCACCCCCCCGGGTCCTTGAACACGACGACGTCACCACGCTGGGGCGTGGCGGAGCCCCAGTAGGACCACTTCTCCACCAGGATCCGGTCGTTCTTGACCAAGCCGGGCTCCATCGACTCCGACGGAATGTAGAACGCCTGGACGAAGAAGGCCTTGATGACCACGGCCAGCACCAGCGCGACGGCGAGGAGCAGAATCGACTCCTGCCAGACCGGGAGGTGCTTCTTGGTGGCCTTCTTGTCCGCCCGACGCCTTGAGCGTCGCTGGGACCGGGTGGAGCGTGGGGCCGACTCTGCCTCCGCCGCCTCGACCTCGTCGGCTGCCGGGTCGCGGTCCTCGATACTCACGCGGCGAAGCCTACTGAGCCTGCGGTGACCATGACGTTCAGCCCCCGTCGAGATCGGCGAAGGTGGCCGGGCGCTTGACCCATCCGGCGTGCGATACCGGCCAGACCAACGCGAACACCTTGCCCACGACCAGGTAGTTGCCGACGTACTCGTTCCCGGGCACGCACTCGGTCTCGGTGGATCGACACAGGTGCACCGTGGAGTCGCCGGAGTGGTCGCGGTGATCACCCATCACGAAGATGTGGCGAGCAGGGACCGGCCCGGCCGACCAGTGACAGCCGATCATGGGCCCGTTGCAGTTGGCTGCGTTCTTCAGGTAAGGCTCGTCAAGGGCGACACCGTTGACCTCGATGCGACCCTGGTCGTCGCAACAGGTGATCGTGTCCCCGGCAACCCCGATCACCCGTTTCACCAGGTGTCCTCCGGCCGGGTAGAGACCTACCTTCTCCAGGGCCGATTGCACGAAGCCCGGTTGCGCGTCCGCGGCCGGCAGCCAGCCGCCGGGATCCTTGAAGACGACCACGTCGCCCCGTTGCGGTGTGCCCGACCCCCAGTAGGACCACTTCTCCACCAGGATCCGGTCGTTCCTGACCAGGCCGGGCTCCATCGACGCCGACGGGATGTAGAACGCCTGCACGAAGAATGACTTGATCACCACCGCGAGGACCACGGCGACCCCGAGCAGCAGGATCGACTCCTGCCACACGGGCAGATGCTGACGAGAACGCGAAGACCGCGACCCCGGACCGGACTGTTCGTCGGTCTGGGTGTCGCGGTCCTCGGTGGTCACGGCCGAAGCCTAACCAGCAGACGCTCAGAGTTCGCGGCGTTCCTTGATCTTGGCAGCCTTGCCGCGCAGGTTGCGCAGGTAGTAGAGCTTGGCGCGGCGCACGTCACCACGAGTGACCACCTCGATCTTCTCGAAGATCGGGGAGTTCAGCGGGAAGGTGCGCTCGACGCCGACACCGAAGGAGACCTTGCGCACCGTGAAGGTGCGACCGATGCCCGCGCCGTGGATGCGGATGACGACGCCCTGGAAGATCTGGATGCGCGAGCGGTTGCCCTCGACGACCTTCACGTGGACCTTGATGTTGTCACCGGCGCGGAAGGCCGGGACGTCGTCGCGCTTGTGGACGCTTGCGAGTTCGGTGATGACGTTGGTCATGATGTGCTCCTGACGAGTGCCACAGGTCAGCCGCGGATCAGATGTCTCGATGGTGTGGGCCGGGTGTGATGACTGGTGCGCGACGCCCCCTGTGGCAGGTGTGCGCGCTCATCCCCCGTGCTGCGCGCGAGGTGATGGTTCAGTCGACTCGACCGAGGGGCAAGTTTGCCACAGTGGCGGGGTGCGGTGGAAATCAGCGTCGTTTGCCCAGGACGACCGCGACCGAGTCCCCCAGGGGTCCATACACGGAGAAGCCCGCCTTCTTGTACATCCGGAGGTTCTCGAGGCTGCGTTCCCCGGTGATGAGGCGGTACGACGTGGCCTGGGGAGGAGCAACCTCCTGGATGTGTTCCAGCAGGCGACGACCCAGACCGCGGCCCTGGAGGTCCGGAGCCACCATCAGGCGGCCGATCTCCCAGACGTCGCCCTCCAGGGTGCCCCGGACCGACCCGATGAGGCGCCCGGCGCTGCGCAGGACGTAGGTCTGCCAGCTGGCCAGGCTCGCCTCCACGTCGGCGAGCGACTCGTGGATGGTGGGAATCGCGAGGGTCTCGTTCGACATCACTTCCTGAAGCCAGCAGGCGCGTTGCAGGGTGAGGATCTCCCCCGCGTCCGCCCGCGTGGCCAGGGCCAGCTCTGCCTCCTCGACCAGATGGCTGGCCGGGACGAGATCGGGACGACGCGCCGCCGTGCGGCGTACTGCCTGCTCGTGTCGCCACGCAGCGATGGCGCCGTGGTCTCCGGACAGCAGCACCTCGGGTACGGCGCGACCCTGCCAGGTCGCCGGCTTGGTGTAGACGGGGTATTCCAGCAACCCGTCCTCGTGGGACTCCTCGCTCAAGGACGCGGGGTTGCCCATGAATCCGGGGAGGAGGCGGATCACTGCCTCGATGATGACCAGCGCGGCCACCTCTCCCCCGTTGAGCACGTAGTCGCCCACGGAGATCTCGCGAACCTCGTGGTGTACTGCGGCCTCGTCGACCACCCGCTGGTCGATGCCCTCGTAGCGCCCACAGGCGAAGACCAGGTGCTTGTGGGTGGCCAGCTCCCTGGCGAGAGCCTGGGTGAACGGCTCGCCGCTCGGGGTGGTGACCACCACGGTGCTGTCGGGGCCCGCGACGGCCTCGAGCGCTTCGCCCCACGGCTCGGGCTTCATGACCATGCCGGCGCCACCCCCGTAGGGCGTGTCGTCGACAGTGCGGTGTCGGTCGTGGGTCCAGTCGCGGAGGTCATGGACGGCGACCTCCAGCAGACCCTTCTCCTGCGCCTTGCCGGGCAGGGACAGGGACAGGGGTGCGAAGTAGTCCGGGAAGATCGAGAGGATCTCGACCTTCATCACGCGTCCTCCGGCAGCGGCGTGACCAGCCCAGGACGGTCGGCCACGACGATCCGTCCACCCGGGAGGTCGACCACGGGGACGAGCGCCTTGACGAACGGCACCAGGGTGTCGCGACCGTCGGACGTGCGGATCGTGAGCAGGTCCTGGGCACCCCCGTGCACGAGCGTGGTCACCTCACCGAGGTGCACGCCCTCCTCGTCGTACGCCGCCAATCCGATCAGCTGGTGGTCGTAGAACTCGTCAGGGTCGGCAGGTGACTCGGACGCGTCGACGTCGGCGTGGAGCAGCAGACCGCGGGCCGCCTCGGCCTCGGTGCGCCCGGGGACCTCGACGAACCGCGCCAGCAGGCGCGACGAATGCCACCGCACGCTCTGCACGGTGACCGAGCGCAGCGGGTTCGTGCTGCCCTTGGGTGGTTCGGCGCGCAGCACCGTCCCCGGGGCGAACCGTCGGTCCGGTTCGTCGGTGCGGACATCGATGCTCACCTCGCCCCGAAGCCCGTGGGGCTTGCCGATCCGGCCGACGACGACCTCGATGGTGTTCACGGCAAAAGGGTAGGGGCTCGGCGAGCTTCCGCGATCATCTGGGGAACCGTCACGATGAAACGCACAACGGGCGCCACACCCGAAGGTGTGGCACCCGTTGGTGCTGCGAAGTGGGCCTCAGCGTCGGCGGTCGACATCGACGAAGTCGATGCGAGCACCACTGCGACCGGCAAGCGCCGAGATCACGGTGCGGAACGCCGTGGCGGTGCGGCCGTTGCGGCCGATCACCTTGCCGAGGTCGTCAGGGTGCACCCGAACCTCGAGGATCGAGCCGCGCCTCAACTGCTTGTCGCGCACCGAGACGTCGTCAGGGTTGTCGACGACTCCCCGGACAAGGTGCTCCAGAGCGTCAGCCAGCATGCTCAGGCCTCGGCGGGTGCGTCGGTCGTCTCGGCGGCCTCGGCCACCTCAGCGGCAACCTCGGGAGTCTCAGAGGCCGGAACCTCGGCAGGAGCCTCCTCGGCCTTCGGCTCGGACTTCTTCGCGGCCTTCTTGGTCGTGGCGCCGGCCTTGGGCTCGGCGCTGGACTCCTTGAGGGCCTCGTTGAAGATCTCGAGCTTGTCGCGCTTCGGCTCCTTGACCTTCAAGGTGCCCTCGGTGCCGGGCAGGCCCTTGAACGTCTGCCAGTCACCGGTGATCTTCAAGATGACCTCGACGGCCTCGGTCGGCTGTGCGCCGACCCCGAGCCAGTACTGCGCCCGCTCGGAGACGACGTCGATGTAGGACGGGTCCTCCTTGGGGTGGTACTTGCCGATCTCTTCGATGACGCGGCCGTCACGCTTCTTGCGGGCGTCGACGACGACGATGCGGTACTGCGGAACCCGGACCTTGCCCAGGCGCTTCAAACGGATCTTGACGGCCACGTTTGTGGTGTCTCCTCGAAATTAGATGTGGGTGAGATTCTCCGGGGCCGGGTGGGGACACCAGGTCGGCGAATCTCCATGGGCGCTGCGTCCTCAGGATGAGAGGGTCCGGAGGCGCAGGACTCAGCCGCACATTCTGCCAGACAGCCACGCACGCAGAACAATCGGGAGCCCGATCGCCCCAACCACTCGCCACCGGGCCGCGTCGCAATGGTGAAGCGCGGCAACAAAACCGCGACGACGGGGAACGGGAGTGCGATGTCCACGAGCACGACGACAGCGACGATGAGTCTGGCACAGGCGCGGGCCACCGGGTTCGCGGTGCCTGAGCGACTCACCGCTCCACCCCGGCTCAGCGAACGTGTCCCGGCCCTCTATCCCCTTGCGGTCCGCACCCACCGCGCCAGACGCCGCCTGCGGTGGCTGTGCTCGACGGGACCGTGGGCCGCGGCCCGCCAGGCCGAGCCGCTGCCCGAACGCATCAAGAAGCACAGCTCGTTGCTCCTGCGCGACCTCGCGCCGGATCAGATGCTCTGGCAGCACAACAAGGTCACCAACCTCGCTCTGGCCGCGGCCAGGGTCGACACAGTGCTGATCCGGCCCGGCGAGAGCTTCTCCTTCAACAAGGTGGTCGGCAACTGCAGCCGCCGCAAGGGGTACCTCGAGGGCATGCGCCTGTCCAACGGCGAGGCCGGATCCGGTGTCGGTGGCGGGATCTGCCAGCTGGCGAACCTGCTGCACTGGATGTTCCTGCACAGCCCGCTCACCGTGGTCGAGCGCTCGGAGCACAGCTTCGACCCGTTCCCCGACAAGGGCCGGGTGCTGCCGTGGGGTGTGGGCTGCTCGATCGTCTACAACTATGTCGACCTGGTGGTGCGCAACGACACCGCCACCACGTTCCAGCTGCGCTGCTGGGTCGATGAGAGGCACCTGCGCGGGGAGCTGCGCGCCGACTCCCCCGGTGATTTCCGCTACCGCGTGCAGGCACGCGACGAGGCGTTCCTGCGCTATGACGGGCGGGTCTACCGGCGCAACGAGATCTGGCGTACGGCGATCGCCCGTGACACCGGCCTGCGGGCCTTCGAGGAACGGGTCAAGTCGAACTGTGCGCTGGTCAAGTACCTGCCCGACGAGCAGCGGATCATCGACCTCGTGGACTGACGTCAGGAGATGCGCACGGTGCGGGTCACCGGGACGGTGGCTGTCAGCGTCTCGCCGCCCAGGAACCGCAGTGTGTAGGTGGCCCGGCCGGCGGGCAGGCCGGTCAGGACCGCGTGCCCGACGCCACGGCGTAGCGTCACCTCGGCCACGACCTTGCCCTCGGCACGGATCCGGACGATCCCGGTCACCTGGTCGACCCCTGGCGCGGTGACGGTGAGGTCGAAGCGGGCCCGGCCCGGGTGCGGGCTGCTGGCCTGGATCTGGAGCCGGGACACCGCGAGCACTCGCGCCGTGCTCGGTGTCCGCGCCGCCAGTGTGGTGTAGCCCGGCCGCACCACGGCGACCCGGGCCTGCAGGCGCGTGCCGAGATCAGCGGCAGTGAGCGTGTAGGTGGACAGACCGGTGTCGGGGAGCCATACGCCGTCGCGGATCCAGCGCACGATCACCGCCGAACCTGCTGGCGAGTAGGCACCCGGGTCCACGCTGAGCGTGGCACCCAGCCGTGGCTCACCGGTGAGCACCGGCGCCCGGGTCTGGGTCAGGGTGCCCGGCGCCACCAGGGCGCTGGCGGTGGCTCGGGAGGTCACGTCGACGTACCCCTCACGGGTCGCCTTCACCGCGACCGAGAGCTGCTTCCCGACCATGGTCGCGTCGAGCTTGAGTCGGGCCGCGGTCGCGCCGGCGATCGGCTGGTCGTCGGCGGACCACTGGTAGGTCAGCGATGTCGGCGCCGGGGACCAGGTCCCGGCCGACGCGGTGAGGGTGCCGTCCACGACCGGGGTTCCGGAGATGACGGGAGCCACGGTGTTGGTGATCACCCCGGGGAGGACCGCCGGAGTCAGGGTCGAGGAGGCGTCATGAGAGGGGAAGCCCAGCTTCGTCGCGGTCACCCGAACGGCGACTCTCTGGCCCTGCTGGGCGAGCTTGATCTTGTACGTCGGCGCGGTGGCGCCGGGGATGATCTCGCCACCGGAGCGCCACTGGTAGGTGTAACTGGCGCCGCCGGGCGACCAGGTGCCCGGCGATGCGGTCAGGACCGCACCCACCTTCGCGGTCCCGGACACGGCCGGGCGCGCGGTGTTCGTGAGGTCGACGTCGTTGAAGTGCACGAATCCGCTCGGCCAGCTTCCCCCGGCGCGCGTGATCCGGGCCCAGGAGAAGTCACCGCCCCAGCTGTCCTGGGAGACGATGATCTCGTCGGGTGAGATGACCTGCTCGACATACGCCACGTGGCCGGCCGACCCGGCCGGCTTCACGTTGGCCTTCCACCAGGCCACGGCGCCCACGGCCGGGATGCCGTCGGTGATGTCGGGGTTCTCGGTGCCCCAGAAGGTGGCGTTGCCGCCGCCCGACCACGGCCGGACGTTGGGCATGCCGCTGTCGACCATCCGGAAGGCCGCGTAGTTGGTGCAGTTGTGACCCGAGTACATGCGCCAGAACATGGTGTGGTCGACCTTGCGGTAGCCGTGCGCCGACATCCCGAGCTTGGTGCACGCGGCGTATCCGGTGCACAAGGTGGTCGAGGTCGCCGACGCGGGAGAGGCCACGAACGCCAGCCCGGTCGCGGGCAGGAGGACGACGGCGAGCGTGGCCAGGGCGCGGACGAGTCGGGGTACAAGTCGGGTCACGAGCGGGAGTCTAGTGAAGTTGTGGGGCTCGAGTGACAGAACGAATGAATTGTCAACGCGACGCGCCGGTTTCAACCTCGAGTTCTGAGTCGTTCGTCCAGGCCTCCGGCCAGGCCCTGAACGGTCATCAGGTCGATCAGCCCTCCCAGGGTGGCTGCCAGTCTGCGATGGCGCACGGGAGCCAGCCGCAACCGCAGGTGCAGCCGGGACCGGTCTCCCGCCACCGGCGTCAGGAACAGGCACCAGGTCACAAAGGTCCGCCCCCGCTGCGAGGTGTGCAGCAGGTACGACGAGGGCTCGATCGCCGTCACCGTGAACGTGGCCCGCGCCCCTCCCCAGTCGGGGATCACGTCCCCGGCCCGCAGGTGCAGCCAGGCGTCGTCGAGGCGTCTCAGCGCCCGACGCGAGACTGGGACGAACCGCTCGACGGCACGAGGCAGGTACCAGCCCGCGCGCCGCTTGCCGAGCTGGACCAGCCAGGGCCAGACGCTCTCAGGTGGGGCCGGCAAGGTGAAGGCCCGGTCCATCACCACGTCCGGCCGGTGGATGAGGTCGTCCCCGGGCAGGTGGGCGGCCACCTCCTCAGCGGTCGGGCGGACCCGGGTCATGTCGTGCTCACGCCACGACGACGCCGCGCAGGACGACCCGGCTGGGAGTGCGCAGCACGCTGAGGTCCTCCAGCGGGTTGCGGTCGAAGACCACGAAGTCGGCCGGCGCCCCCTCCTCCAGGGTGGCGTTCCAGCCCAGCCACTCACGGGCGCGCCAGCTGGCGGCCCCGAGGGCGTCCTCAGCCGGCATCCCGAACGCGGCCAGCTCCAGCACCTCGTCGGCGATGCCCCCATGCGGGAGGATCCCTCCCGCATCGGTCCCGGCGTAGATCGCCACCCCAGCCTCAAAGGCAGCCATGATCGTGTCGCGGCGCCGCGCATGCAGATCCAGCATGTGGGCGGCGTACTCGGGAAACCTCTCGGCTCCGGCCGCGGCGAAGGCGGGAAAGTTGTCGAGCTGCTTGACCGTGGGCACCAAGGCGGTGCCCTGCGCCACCATCTCATCGATCAGGTCGGTGGACAGTCCGGTCCCGTGCTCGATGCAGTCGATGCCCGCAGCGATGAGAGCAGGCAGGGCGGCTTCACCGAACACGTGGGCGGTGACGCGCGCGCCGTGCTCGTGCGCTGCGCTGATCGCCGCCGTCACCGCCTCGCCGTCCCAGCTCGGCGCCAGATCACCAGCATCTCGCGAGATCCAGTCCCCCACGAGCTTGATCCAACCGTCGCCTCGCTCGGCCTCGGCGATGGCGAACGCCGTCAGGTCCTCCGGCTCGATCTCGTGGGCATAGCCACGCATGTAGCGCCGGGTGCGCGCGAGATGACGTCCGGCCCGAATGAGCCTGGGGAGGTCATCGCGCTGTTGGACCCACCGGGTGTCGCTGGCCGAGCCGCAGTCGCGCAGCAGCAACGCCCCCGAGTCACGATCGGCCACTGCCTGCCGCTCGGTCTCGTCGTCCTCGACGGCGCCGTCGGGACCGAGACCGATGTGGCAGTGGGCATCCACCAGCCCGGGCACGATCCAGCCCTCGATGACGGACTCGACGCCCGACTGCTTCTCGTAGGTCACGTGACCGCCGACCACGTAGAGCTCACGAGCCTCTGCCTCAGGGAGCACAGGCCCAGCAAATTTCAGCACCATGGGCGAGACGCTATCGGGTGCGCGGTTCAGCGAGTCCGGGGTGTCGATGACCCGAAGGTGTCTTGCACGCGGTCACCCCAGTCCCCGAGGGTGGGGGCGTCCGGGGCGACCTCGTTCGGCCGTTTCTGCGCGGTCGACGAGGGACGCCGGGCCTCACTCACTTCAGGAACTTGGAGAAGTCCTTCGGCAGCTGCAGGTCGGCAGCAGCGGCATCGACATCGATCTGCTCGGGGTTGCCGAAGGGATTGGCAGGGTTCTTCTCCGCCCGCGAGGCGATGGCCTTCTGCTGGGCTGCCGCCTTGGCAGGGTTGCCCGACACCCGCTTCTTGCCCTTCGCCGGCGCCTTGCCCTTGCCACGCTTGCCGGCACCGATGCCCATCCCGGGCACGGTTGGCATGCCTGGGACCCCACCGCCACGCGCCATCGACTGCATCATCTTGCGGGCCTCGAAGAACCGGTCCACGAGCTGGTTGACGTCCGAGACCTGGCGCCCCGAGCCCTTCGCGATGCGGGCGCGACGTGAGCCGTCGATGATCTTGGGGTTGTCCCGCTCAGCCGGCGTCATCGACTGGATGACTGCCTGGATGCGGTCGATCTCGCGCTCGTCGAAGTTCTCCAGCTGCTCGCGCATCTGCCCCATGCCCGGCAGCATCCCCATGATCTTCGACAGCGAGCCCAGCTTGCGGATCTGTTGCATCTGCTTGAGGAAGTCGTCGAGGGTGAAGTCTCCCGTGGAGACCAGCTTCTCGGCCGCCTTGCGGGACTCCTCGGAGTCGAAGGTCTTCTCGGCCTGCTCGATCAGGGTGAGCATGTCGCCCATGTCGAGGATGCGCGATGCCATCCGGTCGGGGTGGAACAGGTCGAAGTCGGTCATCTTCTCGCCGTTGGAGGCGAACATGACCGGCTTGCCCGTGATCGAGGCGATGGACAGCGCGGCACCGCCGCGGGCGTCACCGTCGAGCTTGGTGAGCACGACACCGTCGTACCCCACGCCCTCCTGGAAGGCCAGTGCCGTGTTGACGGCGTCCTGACCGATCATCGCGTCGACGACGAAGAGGATCTCGTCAGGGTGGACGGCGTCACGGATGTCGGAGGCCTGTTGCATCAGATCGGCATCGACTCCGAGTCGACCCGCGGTGTCGACGATGACGACGTCGTGGAGCTTGCGCCTGGCCTCCTCGATCGACTGACGCGCCACGGCGACCGGGTCGCCGGTGCCGTTGCCTGCCTCGGGTGCGAAGACGGGGACGCCGACCCGCTCACCGTTGACCTGCAGCTGGTTCACGGCGTTGGGCCGTTGGAGGTCGGCGGCCACCAGGATCGGTGTCTTGCCCTGCTCCTTGAGCCACAGCGCCAGCTTGGCCGCCAAGGTGGTCTTGCCGGCACCCTGGAGCCCCGCCAGCATGATCACCGTCGGCCCGGTCTTGGCGAACCGCAGGCGACGGGTCTCACCGCCCAGGATGGTGACGAGCTCCTCGTTGACGATCTTGACGACCTGCTGGGCCGGGTTCAGCGCCCCGCTGACCTCTTCGCCGCGAGCGCGCTCCTTGACAGCGGCCACGAAGTCCTTGACCACCGGAAGGGCGACATCGGCCTCGAGGAGCGCGATGCGGATCTCGCGGGCCGTGGCGTCGATGTCGGCTTCGGAGAGCTTGCCCTTCCCCCGCAGGTTCTTGAAGGTGTCGGCAAGCCGGTCGGAAAGTGTTGCGAACAAGACGGCGACCTCAGGGCTGGAGTTGGCAGGATCAGGGACAAGGGTAACCGGCGGCGTCCTAGGGTTGCCGACATGGCGGGATGGGTCTTCGGCACGGCTGCCTTTGTGGTGCTCTTCCTCGTGGTGGTGGCGGTGGCCCACCACACCCTGACGAAGTCGGGCAACGCTTCGAGTGGCATGGGCGACGCCCTGGGCAACTTCATCGACGTCTTCGACCCGGCCCGAGCCCGCGCCGACCGCGACCTGAAGTCACACCAGAACCAGGGACCGGTGATTCCCTCGCCGGATGACGACGATGTCCCGATCCGGGTGATCGATGCGGGTGGTCGGCGGATCGTCAGGATCCGACGACCGCCTCCTCAGCCTCCGCGGGACGTTTGATCGTCGCCTGCAGGGCGTCGCGCACCGCGTGCGCCGCAGAGGCCGCCCGCTCCTCCGACAGCGCGCCGGCGCCGCTCTCCTGGACGTAGAAGACATCGACCGCCTGGGGACCCAGGGTCGACATGTGGGCCGACTTCACCGACAGGTCCAGTGAGGCGAGGGCGGCGCAGACCAGGTGGACGACTCCGGGGCGGTTGTCCATGCGGACCTCCAGGACCGTCGCGCGCCGCGAGGCCTCAGGGCGTACGGCGACCGCGGGCTCGAGGCGCGCGGGGGCCGGCCGGGACAGCCGGCTGGCGTCCACCCTGCCCTCGCCGATGGCGGCCATCCGCTGCCGCAACACCCGCGGGTCGAGATCGTGCTCGGCGACCTGCCAGACCGACACCCCGACGGTGTCCTGCACCCAGGCACGGGCCGCCTGCACCGAGGTGCGCTGCAAGGCGAACATGGCCGCCGCATCCGCGAGCAACCCCACCCGGTCGCCGGAGATCACCGTCACCCGGGACCCCTCCGGCGCCGACTCGACCTCGATCGCGATGGCGGCCGGATCGCGCCGTACCTCCTTCGGGATGGGGACCTCGACATCGGGGACCCGGGGGGCAGACGAGCCGGCCGCCGTGGCGATCAGGGCCGCCAGGCAGCGACGCGCCAGCTGGTGGACCAGGCTCGCACGCCAGGTCGACCAGGCCTTGGGGGACGCCGCCTTCGCGTCGGCCTCGCTCAAGGCCGCCAGCAGGGACAGGGCCTCGGGAGAGGTGATCCGCGAGATCACCAGCTCCACGGTGGCCGGGTCGTCGGGATCGCGCGTCGTAGCGGTCTCGGCGAGCAGCAGGTGCCAGCGCACCAGCATGGCGATGAGCTCGACCTCCTCGGGCTCGAAGCCCATGCGGATGGCGATCTCGCGGGCGATCGGCTCCCCGGCGGCGCTGTGGGACTGCAGCCCGCCCTTGCCGATGTCGTGCAGCAGCGCGGCGACCACGAGAAGGTCCGGCCGGGCGACCTTGCGGATCAGCGCCGCAGCCTCGATGCAGGTCTCCACGACGTGCCGGTCGACGGTGAAGCGATGGATCGCGCTCGCATGGGGCAACATCCGGATGCGCTCCCACTCGGGCAGGATCCGGTGGAGCGCGCCGGTCTCCTCAAGGGTCTCCCAGACCCCCAGCAGGCCCGGTCCGGCGGCCAGCAGCCGGACCAGGAGCTGTTGCGCGGCCGCGGGCCACGGGACCGGGAGGTCCGGACACTCGCGCACCAACCGGGCCGCCGTCGCCGGCGCGAGGACCGCGTTGCGTTCGGCTGCCTCGGCCGCGGCGCGTAGCAGCAGCAGCGGGTCCGTTTCGGGCCTGGCCCTGGCGTCGAGCACCACCTCCGCCCCTGAGATCGCCACTCCGGGCGCGATCGTGGTCAGGGAGGGCTTGCGCACCCGCACCGAGGTGGGTCGCTCCAACACCGCCTCGACCCGGCGCCACGTGAGCCGAGACAGGTGGGTGATCCGACGGCCGAGCACTCGCACGTGCACCTGGACGGCGAGGGCGTCTTCCAGGTCCAGCGCCGGCGCCATCTGGTCCCAGAGCTCTGGTGCCACCCGGTCGGTCGAGCGGCCTGCCGTGTCCTGAAGCACGTCGCGGACGTCGAGCAGACTCTGTCGACACCGCTCCAGCTCGACGTGGGGCACGTCGACCAGCCAGGTCGCGACCAGGGCCTTGAGGACGGTGGCGTCGCGCAGTCCGCCTTCGGACTCCTTGAGGTCGGGGACGGAGGCGTGGGCCACCTCCCCCATGAGCTCATGGCGTCCCTCGACCATGGACCGGAGTTCGGCGAGACGTTCGCGAGCCGAGCGGCGCCAGTTGGCCAGGATGGTGGTGCGCACCCGCAGCGTCAGGCTGGGGTCCCCCGCCAGATGACGCATGTCGAGCAGTCCCAGGGCCACCCGGAGGTCGCCCTGAGCTGCCGAGGTCGTCTCCGAGACCGACCGCACCGAGTGATCGAGGTCGGCCGCGGCGTCCCAGAGCGGATACCACAACTGCTCGGCGAGGGGGCCGGGTTCGACGTCGTCCTCGTGGATCAGCACGACGTCGAGGTCCGAGAAGGGGGCCAACTCACCGCGTCCGTATCCCCCGACGGCCACCATGGCCACCCGGGTGTCCGGACCGTCGCAGGCGGCGTACGCCTGCACACACAGTTCGTCGGCTGCAGCGGTGCGCGTGGCGCGTTCGGCTGCAGTCACGGCGCTGTCACGTCAGATCGCGGCCTCGTCGCGGTCGCCGGTGCGCACGCGCACCACCGACTCCACGGTCGAGACCCAGACCTTGCCGTCACCGATCTTGCCCGTCCGGGCTGCGGTGGTGATCGTGTCAAGGACGCTGGCGGCGTCGGCATCGTCGACCACGATCTCGATCCGGATCTTCGGCACCAGCGCGACGTCGTACTCCGCGCCCCGGTAGACCTCGGTGTGACCCTTCTGACGACCGTAGCCACTGACCTCCGAGACCGTCATCCCGGTCACTCCGACCGTCTCGAGGGCCTCACGGACCTGTTCCCACTTGTGCGGCTTGACCACTGCGGTCACGAGCTTCATGCGTTTCTCCCAACAGGTGTGTGCGGGCGGGACACGACTGGGGCCCGGTCCGGATCAACGGACCGAGCCCCAGCGTAGTGATCAGATTGCCGCTTCGTCCCGGTCGCCGGTGCGGACCCGGACGACAGTGTCGACACTGCTGACCCAGACCTTGCCGTCGCCGATGCGACCCGTCTGGGCCGTCTTGACGATGATGCCGACGACGTCATCGGCATCATCGCCGTCGACGACGATCTCGATACGGATCTTGGGCACGAGCGCGATGTCGTACTCCGCGCCCCGATAGACCTCGGTGTGACCCTTCTGACGGCCGTAGCCGCTGACCTCGGACACCGTCATGCCGGTGACCCCGAAGGTCTCGAGGGCCTCGCGCACGTCTTCCCACTTGTGCGGCTTGATGACCGCGGTGATCAGCTTCATGCGTTGACTCCTTGCTGGCTGGAGGTGTTCGCGGCGAGGACGCCGGACCCACCGCCGCTGACCCCGGAGTGCAGGTCGTAGGCGGTCTCACCGTGCTCGGCGAGGTCGATGCCGTTGACCTCGTCCTCCTCGTCGAGGCGCAGGCCGAGCGTGTACTTGATGGCCAGGCCGATGATGGCGGTCAGGACACCGGAGTAGGTGACGGCCACCAGGACACCGAGGGTCTGGTCGCCGAGCGAGCCGAGCCCGCCGCCGTAGAACAGGCCGTCGATCCCACCGGCACCCTCGGAGGTCGAGAAGATGCCGATCAGCACGGTGCCGATGATGCCGCCGACGAGGTGGACACCCACCACGTCGAGCGAGTCGTCGTAGCCGAGCTTGTACTTCAGGCTCACCGCCCAGGCACACACGGCGCCGGCGATGAGACCGATCGCGACGGCGCCACCGATGTCCACCGCACCACAGGCAGGTGTGATGGCGACCAGACCCGCGACGATGCCGGAGGCCGCACCCAGCGACGTGGCCTTGCCGTGGATCAGGCGCTCGATGATCAGCCAGCCGAGCAGCGCGGCCATGGTCGCGAGCGTGGTGTTGGCGAACGTGCGTCCGGTCTCGGAGAAGAACTGCGCGATGTTCTCCTCGTCGGTGGCGCCGGTGAAGACGATCGAGCCGACGTTGAAGCCGTACCAGCCCAGCCACAGCATGCCTGCGCCGAGCATGGTCAGGGTCAGGTTGTGCGGACGCATCTGCTCCTTGGGCCAGCCGATCCGCTTGCCCAACAGCAGGACGAGGACCAGGCCCGCGACACCGGCGTTGATGTGGACCGCCGTACCACCGGCGTAGTCCTGTGCGCCGATGCGGCCACAGATGAGCGAGTCCTCGGTGCAGCTGAACACCATGTGGGCCATCGGGAAGTACACGATGAGGGCCCACAGCGGCACGAAGATCACCCAGGCCGAGAACTTCAGCCGGTCGGCGACAGCACCGCTGATGAGGGCTGCGGTGATGATCGCGAAGGTCATCTGGAACATCACGTAGATGTAGTTGTCAGTCGTGACACCGTCGAGCCACAGCAGCTCGAACGGGTTGGCGAAGAAGGTGCCGTCCCCGCCGAAGCCCATCGACCAGCCGACCGCGACATAGAGGATGCCGACGATCGCCGCTGCGACGAACGACATCATGATCATGTTGAGCACGGACTTGGAGCGCGACATGCCGCCGTAGAAGAGGGCCAGCGCGGGCACCGTCATCATCAGGACGAAGGCAGTCGCCACCAGCATGAAGGCGTAATAGCCGTCCACAGAAAACCTCCAGGAGAACATCATGGAGGGGCAGGTACGACAGCCGACAACGTTGTCGGGACTTCACCCACCCCAGATGTATGAACACTCACCCGTCGCTGTTTCACCGTCGCCGCCGCCATGTTGCGGGCAGGAAACGAGTTCCCCGGATTTGTTACGTGCGTGTTAACGAGTGGGAGGCGGTGGCGCCCTCGCTCGCGCCGCGAGTCGAGCCGTCAGTCCAGCAGGGCGTCGACGAAGGTCGCCGGGTCGAAGGGCGCGAGGTCGTCGGCGCCCTCGCCGAGGCCGACGAGCTTGACCGGCACCCCGAGCTCGCGCTGGACGGCGACGACGATCCCGCCCTTGGCGGAGCCGTCGAGCTTGGTGAGCACGATCCCGGTGACGTCGACCGCCTCGCGGAAGACCCGTGCCTGGATGAGCCCGTTCTGGCCGGTCGTGGCGTCGAGGACCAGGAGCACCTCGGTGACGGGCACCTGCTTCTCGATGACCCGCTTGACCTTGCCGAGCTCGTCCATCAGACCCTGTTTGTTCTGCAGTCGGCCGGCGGTATCGACGAGCACGGTGTCGACTCCGCGGTCCACGCCCTCCTTGACGGCCTCGAAGGCCACACTGGCCGGATCGGTGCCCTCGGGACCCCGGATGACCTCCACCCCGACGCGAGCGCCCCAGGTGGCCAGCTGTTCGACCGCGGCCGCGCGGAAGGTGTCCGCCGCACCGAGCACGACGGACCGGTCCTCGGCCACCAGGATGCGGGCGATCTTGCCGACCGTGGTCGTCTTGCCGGCGCCGTTGACCCCGACCACCAGGACGACCCCGGGACTGCCGTCAGCCCCGCTGATCGCCAGGCGTCGGTCCATGGTCGGGTCCACCAGGTTGATCAGTTCCTCACGCAGCACGTCGCGCGGGTGACCGGCATCGGGACCCCCCACTCGCAGTCGGGTCCGAAGCTTGTCGACAAGCTCCTGGGTCGGTCCGACACCGATGTCGGCGGTGATCAGCGTGTCCTCGATGTCCTCCCAAGTGTCGTCATCGAGGCGATCGCGACTCAGCAGGGCGAGCAGGCCACGCCCCAGCGTGCCCTGGGAGCGCGCGAGCCGCTCACGCAGGCGCACCAGTCGCGACGCCGTGCCCTCGGGCCGCTCCAGAGCCGGCGCCTCGGGCTCCGGGATCAGGATCGGGGCGTCCAGCTGCTCGACATCGGTCGGGTCGGCGCTCGGCGGCCGCGGTGGGGCCAGGACGTCCGTGCTGCCCTGACGCAGGGATCTGCGGCGGCCGCTCGAGACCAGACCGACGACCGCGATCAGGCCGACGACGGCGATGCCGATGATCAGGAACAGCCAGTCACCCAGAGAACTCATGGGTCAATCCAACCAGACGCTGGTGGACCTCAACGGCGCGGCGAGTCGCTCTCGTCGAGCGTGGGCAGGGACTCGACTGCCTTGCTCATGGCGTCGCCCAGCCAGGCGGCGTTCGGAATCTCTTCACCGCGGTGCGGAAACGCGACGTAGACCACGATCGTGGAGGCGACGAGCAGGATGAAGATCATCAGCAGGACGATGGCCAGCACGGTGGATCACTCCCGAGAACGGTGTTCAGAGACGAAGCACCATCGTATCCCGGATCAGCGGGGCTGCTCGCCACGTGCGGGGCGCAGGAGGGGTACGGCGGCCGCCCGGATCTCCGGAGGGAGGGGTACGACGGGCCGCTGACCGTCGGGGCGGGTGTTGTCGACGTACACATGCACGAAGCGCCCCTCGGCAGCCGCTTGTGCGGACTCGCCCTGGAAGAGCCCGATGCGGTAGATCACCGACGACGTGCCGACCTTGTCGACCACCAGTCCGGTCTCGATGGGCGCCGGGAAGCCGAGTTCGCGGTAGTAGCGGCAGCCGGTCTCGGCCACGACCCCGACCTGCGGGAGACCGCGGATGTCCAGGCCGGTCGCCTCGTAGAGGTGCGCGTTGACGGCGGTGTCGAAGATCTCGTAGTAGGTGGCGTTGTTGAGATGGCCGTAGGCGTCGTCGTCACGCCAGCGGGTGGTGACCGTGCGCCAGGCCACGTAGTCGTCCCGGGTGGGCGCGCCGCCCCGGCTCGCAGTGCCGCGCTCGTCGCTCGAGCCAGTCGAGTCCATCAGGCGCTGTCGCGCAACCGCTGGCTGATCACGGCCGACACGCCGTCACCTCGCATCGTCACGCCGTAGAGCGCATCGCCGACCTCCATGGTCCGCTTCTGGTGGGTGATCACCAGCAGCTGCGAATTCTCCCGCAGCTCCTCGTAGATCTCCAGCAGCCGTCCGAGGTTGGTGTCGTCGAGGGCCGCCTCGACCTCGTCGAGGATGTAGAACGGTGAGGGCCTGGCCTTGAACAGCGCCACGAGGAAGCAGACCGCCACCAAGGAGCGTTCGCCGCCCGAGAGCAGGGAGAGCCGCTTGACCTTCTTGCCGGCGGGGCGGGCCTCGACCTCGATGCCGGTGTTGAGCATGTCGGCGGGATCGGTGAGGATCAGGTTGCCTTCGCCGCCGGGGAACAGCCGCTTGAAGACGTGGTCGAAGGCGACGCGGACGTCCTCCCAGGCCTCGGTGAAGACCTGCTCGACCCGGGAGTCGACCTCCTTGACGATGTCGAGGAGATCCTTGCGGGTGCGCTTGAGGTCTTCGAGCTGTTCACCGAGGAAGGTGTGTCGCTCCTCCATGGCGGAGTACTCCTCGAGCGCCAGCGGATTGACCTTGCCCAGCATCGACAGGGCACGCTCGGCGTTGCGCATCCGCTTGAGCTGGTCCTCGCGCACGAACGGCACCGGCTCGGGCGTGTCGTCGCCCTCGGCGACCTCGCCGAAGAACGGCACGAGCACTTCGGGCCCGTAGTCGGACACCAGCGACTCCGAGTCGAGCCCGAGCTCCTCCAGTGCGCGTTCCTCGAGCTGTTCGATGCGCATCCGCTGTTGGGCGCGTGCCAGTTCGTCGCGGTGCACCGAGTTGACGAGCTCGTCGTGCTGGCGACCCAGATCGCGCAGCCGTCCCCGGATGTCGAGCAGGTCCTTCTCCCTGCTCTGGCGGGAGCGTTCGACTTCCGCACGGGCTTCGGCAGCGCGGTGGACCGACACCTCCAGCCTTGGGAGTACGACGCCCACGCCGGTGAGAACGGCCTGGGCGGCTCTGCCCTCGCGGATCAGTCGTTCGCGTCGTTCCGCCGCGCGGGCGCGGGCCTCACGCTCGGTGCGCGCGGCCCGCAGCAGGGAGTCGGCACGCCCGTGCAGCGCTCGGGCGCGCTCCTCGGAGGTGCGCAAGGCCAGCCGGGTGTCCATCTCACCCTGGCGGGCGGTGCGGGCGGCCTGGACGAGTTCCTCACGGAGACTGGTGTCCGGCTCCTCGTCGGGGGAGTCCTCGGCCTGGGCCAGCCGCGCCTCCAGGTCGGCCAGGCCCGCCATGTCCTTGTCGCGGGCCTCGCGCGCAGCGGCGATGGCCTTCTCCAGCCGGTCGGCCTCGCCGCGGGCCGAGCGACTCTGGGAGCCGTACTGGCCCAGCTCCTCCGCCACGGCCGCCAGCGTGGCGTCGGACTCGTGCAACCGGGCCAGTGCGACGTCGACGCGGTGTCGGGCGTCGAGCCGTTCGGACTCCACGCGCGCCATCTCGAAGCCGAGGCGCTCCGCAGAGGCGACGGCCTCGTCGAGGGCTCGGGCCGCCTCGTCGGCGGCCGCCTGGATCTCGATCAGTGACGGCTGCGCCGAGGAGCCGCCCGAGGCGAAGTGAGCGCCCAGGAGGTCGCCCTCACGCGTCACCGCACTGACGTCGGGCAGGGACGCCACCAGACCCTGGGCCGTCGCCAGGTCATCGACCACCGCCACCTTGAAGAGCAGTCGGTCCAGGGCGCCGCGCAGGTCGTCGGGACAGTCCACGACGTCGGCTGCGTAGCGTGCCTCACCTGGCAGGTCCGGCCAGTCGCGCGAAGCCGAGGGTGCGCCGGCGATCAGCATCCCGGCTCGGCCCAGGTCCTGGGACCGCAGGTGTGCCATGGCATCGATCGCACCGTCAGCGCCGGAGAAGGCCACCGCGTCCGCGGCAGATCCGAGCGCACCGGCAACGGCTGCTTCGTAACCGGCGCGCACCGTCAGCAGCGCCGCGACCGACCCCAGGAGCCCCGAGACCGGCTCCGAGGCAGCCAGCAGGGCGCCGGCACCGTCCTTGCGACTGAGGCCGAGCTCGAGGGCCTCCTTGCGCGCAGCCAGACTGGAGCGGTCCCGGTCGGCCTGGGTGGCCTCGTCGCGCAGCTTGGCCAAGCGCTCGTCGAGATCGTCGAGCGCGGCCGTGGCGCCCTCATGCTCAGCATCCAGTCCCTCTTCGCCGGCATCGAGTCCAGCCACCCGGGTCTCGAGTGCGGTGAAGTCGCGCTGGGCGCGGTCGGCCCTGGCTACGGCGTCCTCGCGCGCCAGGGAGAGCCGACCCACCTCGTCCTCGGCGGCCGCGGCCCGGCTCTTCAACGCGTTGACCTGTCCGTGGAGACGGGCGAGGCCCTCGCGCCGGTCCGCCGCGGCCCGCTGGAGACCAGCAATGCGACGTTCCTCCTCCGCCGCGGCCTCCTCGGCCTGCTTGCGGGCGGTGACTGCTGCGTCCATGGCGGCCCGGTGCCGCTCGACCTCGGCTGAGATCTCCGCCTCCTGGGTGCGGACGCGCTCGGCCTCGGCCTCGAGCTGGTCGGGGTCGCGACCACCCTGCTCCACGGACTCCTCGCTGCCTGCGGCATTGCGGATCCGCTCACCGGCCAGGGACTGGGTCCCCCGGAGTCGTTCACGTAGGCCGGACAGGGCGAACCAGGTCTCCTGGGCCTTCGCCAGAGCCGGGAGGTCCTCGCGTAGTGCTGCCTCCAGCTCGGCCTCGCGGAGCCGCGCGGTCTCGACCTCGGCCTCCACCTCCGCACGACGCTCGAGCAGCACGGTCTCGTCGGCCAGTTCCTGGTGCAGCGAGGTGCGCACGGTCACCAGGTCGTCGGCCAGCAGTCGGGCCCGGGCGTCACGGACCTCGGCCTGGACCGTGGCCGCCCGCCGGGCGACCTCCGCCTGACGTCCCAGGGGCTTGAGCTGGCGCCGGATCTCACTGAGCAGATCACCGAGACGGGTCAGGTTGCCGTCGGTGGAGTCGAGCTTGCGTAGCGCCTTCTCCTTGCGCTTGCGGTGCTTGAGCACCCCCGCAGCCTCTTCGATGAACCCGCGCCGATCCTCCGGCGTGGCGTGCAGGATGGTGTCGAGCTGCCCCTGGCCCACGATGACGTGCATCTCGCGGCCGATCCCGGAGTCGCTCAGCAGCTCCTGGACGTCGAGCAGGCGACAGGTCTGGGAGTTGATGGCGTATTCGGAGCCGCCGTTGCGGAACATCGTGCGGCTGATCGTCACCTCGGCGTACTCGATCGGAAGCGCGCCGTCGGAGTTGTCGATCGTGAGCTGGACCTCGGCGCGGCCCAGCGGCGGGCGACCCGATGTGCCGGCGAAGATGACGTCCTCCATCTTGCCGCCGCGCAGGGACTTGGCCCCCTGCTCCCCCATCACCCAGGCGAGCGCGTCGACGACGTTGGACTTGCCTGAGCCGTTGGGGCCCACGATGCAGGTGATGCCGGGCTCGAGCTGAAGGGTCGTCGAGGAGGCGAAGGACTTGAAGCCCTTGAGCGTGAGGCTCTTGAGGTACAACGTGCGGCTCCCTGATCACTGCGACAGCGGACGACTCACCTGTCACTGACCGGGGCATCCTGTCAGACGCCGTCGGGGGGAAGTTCAGCGCCGCTCAGACTACCGGCACCGCAGGCTCGATCGGTGGATCTCGAGGTTCAGCGTCGCAGTGCTTCCTTCAGCGCGGCGAGCACGAGCATCGCGGCATCGGGCCGGGCGTTGTGTCCCATCAGCCCGATCCTCCACACCGTGCTCGCGTAGGCGCCGGCACCCGCGCCGATCTCGATGTTGTGACGCTCCAGCAGCTGTCGGCGTACGGCGGCGGAGTCGACGCCCTCGGGGACCTTCACCGTCGTCAGCTCGGGCAACCGACTGCCCTTGGCTGCGAACAGCTCGAGTCCGATCTCCTCGAGACCGTCCTGCAGCAACCGGCCGGCCTCCTCGTGGCGGGCCCACACCGCCGGCAGCCCTTCTTCGAGGACACGGGTCAGGCCACCGTGCAGGCTGGCCACCATCGCCACCGGAGCGGTGTGGTGGTAGGTGCGCCCACCGCTCCCACTGGCCTCGCCGACGTAGCCGCCCAGCAGGCCCAGGTCGAGGTACCAGGACTGCGGCCTCTCCACCCGTCGGGCGAAGGCCCGGTCATTGATCGTGAAGGGGGCGAGCCCCGGAGCCACCCCCAGGCACTTCTGGGTGCCGGCGTAACCGACGTCGATGCCCCAATCGTCGGCCCGGAGCTCGATGCCGGCGATGCTGGTGACCGCGTCGGTGATGAGCAGGGCATCGCCCTTGCCTGCGCCGAGGGCGGCGATGTCGGAGCGCACGCCCGTGGAGGTCTCGGCATGGACGGCCGCGATGATCGCCGGCGCCGGATGGGCTGCGAGGACCCTCTCGACGTCGACCGGCTGGCCCCAGTCGTGCTCCACCGCGACGACCTCCGCGCCAGCACGGGAGGCGACGTCACACATCCGCTTGCCGAACAGTCCGTTCACCGCGACCACGGCCACGTCACCGGGATGGACGGTGTTGACGAACGCCGCCTCCATGCCGGCCGACCCCGTGGCGGAGATCGGCAGTGTGCGAGCGTTGTCGGTCCCCCAGACCGTCCGCAACATCTCGCAGGTCTCGTCCATGATCTCGAGGAAGGCGGGATCGAGGTGTCCGAGCAGCGGCAGCCCCAGGGCGGCGGTTGCCTCCGGATAGGGGTTCGACGGGCCGGGACCGAAGAGGAAGCGCTCGGTGATCATGGTGACGACGCTACAGAACCGCCCCCGGGTTCAGGATCCCCTGGGGATCCAGCGCGTTCTTGATGCGGTGGGTCAGCGCCATCACGTCAGGGCCCAGCTGGTCGGGCAGCGCCGCCTTCTTGGCCCGGCCCACGCCGTGCTCGCCGGTGATGGTGCCACCCAGCGCGATGGCCGCGGCCATGACGTCGGCGAAGGCCAGGCGGGCGCGCCTCTCGGCCGCCGGATCACCGGCGTCGTAGACGATGATCGGGTGGGTGTTGCCGTCGCCGGCGTGCGCCACCACCGGGATCTCGACGTCGTGCCGCACGGCGATCCCGGCGATCGCGGCGAGCAGGTCGGGCAGCAGGGGGATCGGTGCGCCGACGTCCTCGAGCAACAGTGCGCCGCGCGCCTCGATCGCGGGGAAGGCGATGCGCCTGGCCTCCACGAACAGCTCGCCCTCGTCCGGGTCGTCGGTGATGAACACCTCCTCAGCGCCGGCACCGGCACAGGTCACCCGGATCGCGTCGATCTCCTCGACCCGGGCTGCGCCAGGAGCGTCGGACTGCACGACCAGCAGGGCGCCGGCACTGCGGTCCAGGCCCATGGACTTGTAGTCCTCCACCGCGTTGATCGAAGCCCGGTCCATGAGCTCCATCATCGAGGGCCGCCGGGTCCGCCGTACCTCGACGACGGCTCGGGCTGCCGCGGCCACGTCGGGGAATGAGGCCACCAGCGTGGAGCGCGGAGCCTGGGCGGGCACCAACCGCAGGATCGCGCGGGTGACGACGCCCAGGGTGCCCTCACTGCCGACGAACAACTTCAGCAGGCTCAGCCCCGCGACATCCTTGATCCGCTTTCCGCCCAGGGTGATCAGGGTGCCGTCGGCCAGCACCACGTCGAGGCCCAGGACGTAGTCGGTGGTGACGCCGTACTTCACGCAGCACAGTCCGCCCGCGTTGGTGGCGATGTTGCCGCCGATCGAGCAGATCTCGTAGGACGACGGATCAGGTGGGTACCACAGCCCATGTCCTGCTGCGGCTGCCTTGACCTCGATGTTGAGTGCCCCGGGCTCGACCACCGCGACCTGGCAATCGGTGTCGATCTGCACTGCTCGCATCCGCTCGAGGCTGAGCACGATCCCACCGTCGAGGGCGCTGGAACCGCCCGAGAGACCGCTGCCCGCACCGCGGGGCACGACCGGGATCGCGTGCTGGGCAGCCCATCGCACGGCCGTCTGGACCTGCCCCGCGTCCTCGGCGCGCACCACAGCGGCCGGCGTACCGGCTGAGGCCTCGCGCGACCAGTCATGGCGGTACTTCTCCATCGCGACCGGATCGGTGATCACCACCCCCTCAGGAAGGGCAGCGACGAGGTCCGCGACGACGACCATGCGTGGGTCAGCTCCCCCGGAGGCGGTCACGCAGTTCCAGGAGCTCACGGCGCTCGGCGTCGCTCAGCGACTCGGTCCCACTCTCATGGATCTTCTCCAGGAGCGCGTCCATGCGGGCCTGGTGCTTCGAGGGCGGTGGACCCCACGGGCCGACAACGACGGTGGGGCCGTTCGTGGTGGAGCGGCCCTGCTGCTGGGCCCGCCCACGACGCGGACGCCGCGCGCGAGGCGCCGTCGGCAGCCATGAGTACGCCGACAGCAGACCCACCGAGCGGGCCACGAGCGCACACAGCACGATGCCGAGCAGCAGCGTGAGCAGCTCGAACCACATCCGGTAGCCCAGCAGCTGCAGGACCTGGATCCCGACGATGACGACACCGAACCCCCAGGCAGGCACGTTGAACAGGAAGCGTCGCTGCGGGTGCTCGGCGATCCAGGCGAGCAGCACCATGATCTGCACCTCGTCCAGGCCGAAGAGAAGCCCCGAGATCGGCAACAGTGCGGCCAGCGCCACGGTCAACAGTCCGAGGACCAGGGTCACCCCGATCAAGAAGCGCAGCATCTTGGTGCGACCGAGGTCGTTGGTCTCGAGGTCGTTTCCGAAGTACCAGAAGAAGAACAGGGTCAGCACCGACCAGATGCTGATGGTGGGATACGCGACCGGGTAGGTGACCACCCGCCAGAGCTGGCCGCGCAGGACAGCCTCAGGGTCGAGCAGCAGCGACCACATGATCGGCTTGGTGACCGGCTCGATCGCGAACACCACGAAGGCGGCCACGCTGAGCAGCACCACGAGCATCGTGGTGTTGACGTCGAGGGAGCCGATGCGGAACCAGGGGTCCTGGGGTCCGCGGCCGCCCGGGGTCGCACGGAAACGTCGGGTCACGAACGAGATGGTAGTCGTTCGTCGTCGTGAGCGATGTGTCGCAACCGCTTCCAGATCAGCATGACGAGGAGTGCCGAACCCCCCAGATGTAGGCGTGGGCGCCGAAGACGAAGCAGATCACCATCGCGACCCATGCCGGTCCTGGTCAGCGCGAACCCCACCAGTCACATGTTTCACCGGTTGGCCGGGGAGACTCGCGCTGGTCAGGCATTGCAATGGCTGACAACCGCGAGTTTCACCGGTCGACCGGTGAAACCTGAGGCGCGAAACCGGCACCCGTCGGTCAGCGCACCGACCTCAGGGGTCGACCAACACACCCGCGCCGACATGGCGCGCGAGGGGGCAGCTCAGACGGGCTGCATCTCCTGCAGGGCGCTCGAGTCGAGGTCGAGCATCGAGGCAGCCTGAGCGGCCGTCAATGCGTCGTTCTCCTCCTTCAGCCGGAGGACGATGGCCTCCAGGTCGAGCACTCGCTCGCGCAGACGGCGGTTCTCCGCGGTCAGCCGAGCGGTGGTCTGCAGGTCGCTGCTCAGGTAGCCGATCAGCGCCTTGGCCATGCGGGCCTTCTTTCAGTCATCGCTGGTTTCGCCCGGGCTTCCGGGCCGTCTCCAAGCGTCCCACCCGAATCCCGCCCGGTCAATCTGGCACCGCGACCCGCCGAGGTGCACGCTGGCAGACCGGGCAGAAGAACGACGACCGGTTCATGAACGAGATCCGGCGGATGGGGGTCCCGCAACGGGGACATGGCCGGTGCTCCTGGCCGTAGGCGTTCAGCGACCGGTCGAAGTAGCCACTCTGCCCGTTGACGTTCACGTAGAGCGCATCGAAGCTCGTGCCGCCCTGCCCCAGAGCCTCCAGCATCACCTGACGCGCGTGAGCCAGCAGTACGCCGACCTGGGGCCCGGTGAGCCGGTCGCCCGGACGTTCGCCGTGGATACGGGAGCGCCAGAGGGCTTCGTCGGCGTAGATGTTGCCGACCCCGGAGATCAGGTTCTGGTCGAGCAGCTGGCGCTTGATCGCCGAGTGTCGAGCACGCACCCGACGGACGAAGGCCGTGTCGTCGAAGAGCGGATCCAGTGGGTCACGGGCGATGTGGCTGATCTCGGAAGGCAGCTCTGCCCCGCCGAGCGACACCGACAGCCCCCCGAACATGCGCTGGTCCACGAATCGGAGCTCAGAGGTCTGCCCGCCGGTCGGTGCACGCAACGCGAAGCGCACCCGGAGGTGACGCTCGTCCGGCGCGCCGACCCGCTGGATCAGCATCTGCCCGCTCATGCCGAGATGACCCAGGATCGCGTCACCGCTGTCTAGTGGCAGCCAGAGGTACTTCCCGCGCCTCCTGGCCGCGGTGACGGTGCGCCCGACCAGCGTCGCGACGAACGACGTCGGACCACCGGGCTCGCGGCGTACCGGACGCGGGTGCAGCACCTCGACGCCGACAATGGTGTGGCCCACCACGTGCCGTTCGATCCCGGCACGCACGACCTCGACCTCGGGCAGCTCCGGCACGGGTCAGCGGCGACCGGGCTTGGCCTCGGCGACGGCGGCGGCGATCTCGTTGTACGCCGTCTCGGCAGCCTGCTGCTCGGCTTCCTTCTTCGAACGCCCGACGCCGTGACCGTAGAGCTTGTCACCCACCCGCACCTGCGCGGTGAACGTCTTGAGGTGATCCGGCCCGTCGTCCTGGATCACGTAGTCCGGCACGCCGAGCTGGTTCTCGGCGGAGAGCTCCTGCAGTGAGGTCTTCCAGTCCAGGCCCGCACCGAGCCCGGCGGCCTCCTCCATCAACGGGTCGAACAGGAGGTGGACGACTTCGGTGGCTGCGACGAAACCGCCACTGAGGTGCACGGCCCCGATCACGGCCTCGACGGTGTCGGAGAGGATCGAGGACTTGTTGCGTCCCCCCGTGGTCTCCTCGCCGCGGCCGAGCTTGATGTGCTCGCCGAGTCCGATGGTCCGGGCCACTCCGGCGAGTGCTCGCGCGTTCACGACCGCGGCCCGGAGCTTGGCCAGGCGCCCCTCGGACAGGTCGGGGTGCGTCAGGTAGAGCGTCTCGGTGACGACGACGCCGAGGACGGAGTCACCGAGGAACTCGAGTCGCTCGTTGGTCGGGAGCCCACCGTTCTCGTAGGCGTACGACCGGTGCGTCAGGGCGCGGTCAAGCAGCCCGGGGTCCAGAACCGGACCACCGAGCGCTCGACGAAGCCCGTCGTAGTCGTTCAGGTCAGAGGACCTGGCGACGGTCGGCACGGGCGCCGTACTGGCCGCACTCGCCACACGCACGGTGCGGGAGGTGCTTGGCACCACAGGCGGGGTTGGCGCAGGTCACCAGGGTCGGCGCAACGGCCTTCCACTGCGAACGCCGGTGGCGCGTGTTGCTGCGCGACATCTTCCGCTTCGGGACTGCCACAGTTCTCTCCTCCATTGCGACCGGACTCTGCTGTCCGGTCGGTTTCAGTCTTCGTCCTGCTTCAAGGTGGTGAGCCGGGCCCAGCGCGGGTCGATCACCGCTTCATGTGTGTGGTCGGGGTCATCGGCCAGTCGTGCACCACACGTGGTGCACAGGCCCTGACAATCGTCCTCACACAGCGGCTGGAACGGTAGTGACAACACCACCGCATCCCGCAGCAGGGGTTCGAGGTCGAGCAGGTCGCCCTCGAGCCGGCTGACATCGTCGTCCTCGTCTCCCAGGTCATGTCCGGCGCCCTCGTCGTCGTACACGAACAGTTCCTGGAACCGGGTCTCGAGTTCTTCCGAGATCGGTTCCAGACACCGTGCGCATTCGCCCTCGAGCTCCGCCAAGGCGGTGCCCGTGACCAGAACGCCCTCCATGACCGCCTCGAGGCGCAGGTCGAGTGAGACCGGCGACCCCTCGGGGACCCGAAGGACTTCGATGCCAAGATCAACTGGCGCGGGTACGTCGCGCGACACCTCTCGCATGGACCCCGGGCGGCGGCCGAGCTCGCGAGTATCGAGCACGAGCGGCGCTCTCGGGTCCAAACTGCTCAGGGGGTCACGCTTCCGTATCCAGGCACAACTGATCGCCGGAAATACTACGCGTGCGCGTGCCCCGCGAGCAAAACGGCCCAGTTGAGCCTCACAACAGAGTCACCCGGCCACCCGGCACGGTGGTCAGCCGGCTCGTTCCGCCAGCCGGGCGGTGAGCCGGGTGAGCACGAAGTCGGGGACCAGCCCGGAGACGTCGCCACCAAAGGTGGCCACCTCCTTGACCAGGCTGGAGGCCAGGAAGGACCACTCGGGGCTGGTGGGCACGAAGACGGTCTCGACATCGGTGAGACTGGAGTTCATCTGAGCCATCTGCAGCTCGTAGTCGAAGTCGCTGACCGCCCGCAGCCCCTTCACGATCGCGTGGATGCCACGCTCCTGGCAGAAGGTCGTGAGCAGTCCGCTGAAGCCGGCGACGGTGACGTTGGGCAGGTCGGCCACGGCCTCGGTCAGCATGTCGATGCGTTCGTCGGCACTGAACAGTCGACTCTTCGAGGCGTTGACGCCGACCCCGACCACGACCTCGTCGAAGAGCGAGGCGGCGCGCTGGACGATGTCGAGGTGTCCGTTGGTGGGCGGATCGAAGGATCCGGGGCAGACGGCTCGGCGCACGGTCAGTCCCCTTCCTGGGGGCTCGGGTCCTGATCTGATCCAGCCGCGTGACCGTACCAAAGCACGCTCTCGCCGTACTTCTTGTGCCGGACCCCGGTGATCCCGTCGGGCCACGTCGGGTCCTCACCTCGGCTGCCCCGCTCCAGCACGACCATGGCCCCGGGAACCAGCCAGCCGTGCTCGGCCAGCGCCGCCAGGTCCCGGTCCACCTCCGGGGTCGACAGGGGGTAGGGGGGATCTGAGAAGACGAGGTCGTAGGGCGCCCGGGGGGCGCGCGCCAGAGTCGCGGCGACGGCGCCGATGACGACCTCGACCTGCTTGTGGAAGTTGAGGGCCCGGATGTTGTCGGCGATCAGCCGGGCGGTACGGCGGTCGTGCTCGACCAGGGTCACCACTCCGGCGCCTCGAGAGCGCGCCTCCAGACCGACCGCGCCGGACCCGGCGTAGAGGTCCAGCACCCGCAGCCCGGCCAGCGAGCCACACCACGACTCGACCGCGGAGAAGAGCGCCTCGCGCACGCGGTCACTGGTCGGGCGCGTCGTGACCCCCCGCGGTGTGCTGATCCGACGTCCCCCGGCGGAGCCCCCGATGATCCGCGTCATGCCTTCTCCATGAACCCAGACTTGCCGGATTCCTCGAGCGCGTCTACGGCTGCGGCCAGAAGAGGCGCCGATGCCAGGGTGGGATCGGTCACGAGGAGGGCCTCTGCGGCCTCGCGCGCCGCCACGATCGTCTTCTCGTCACGCAGCACACGCAACTGCTGGAGGCTGGAGCGGAACCCTGACTGCGAGGCCCCCAAGACATCGCCCTCCCGCCTGGTCTCGAGGTCGACGCGCGAGAGCTCGAAGCCATCGGTGGTGGCCGCGACCGCGGCCAGGCGCTCGAGGGCCGGGCTGCCCTCCTCGGCCCGGGTGACGAGCAGGCAGAGCCCCGGTAGGCCCCCTCGCCCCACCCGGCCGCGCAACTGGTGCAGCTGGGAGACGCCGAACCGGTCGGCGTCGAGCAGCACCATCATCGTCGCGTTGGCGACGTCGACCCCCACCTCGATCACCGTGGTGGAGACCAGCACGTCGATCTGACCCGCGGCGAAGGTGCGCATCGTGCGGTCCTTGTCGTCGGGGGCCATCCGCCCGTGCAACATGGCCACTGACAGTCCTGCCAGAGGGCCGTCGACCAGTTCCGGGAGCACCTCCTCAACCGCGGCGAGGCTCGCCGGGGCGACGGTGACCTGCTGGCCGTCCTCGTCGTAGTCGAGCTGGTCGCTCTCACCCTCCTCCAGCACGTCCCCCCCGATCCGGGGACACACGACGTAGACCTGGTGGCCCTTCTCGGCCTCCTCGCGCACCCGTGCCCAGACCCGGCTGATCCAGTGCGGCTGGGCCTGGAGTGGCACCAGGTTGGTGGTGATCGGCGCCCGTCCGGCGGGAAGCTCGGTGAGCACCGACGTCTCGAGGTCACCGAAGACGGTCATGGCCACCGTCCTGGGGATCGGGGTCGCGGTCATGACCAGGACGTGCGGTGGGTACGTCGCCTTGCCGGTCAGCGCGGCCCGCTGCTCCACCCCGAACCTGTGCTGCTCGTCGACGACCACCAGGCCCAGGTCGGCGAAGGTGACCCGATCCTCGAGCAGTGCATGCGTGCCGATGACGATGCCCGCCTCACCACTGGCGATCCGCAACATGCTCTCCTGCCGGGCCGGCTTGGCCATCGAGCCGGTCAGCAGGGCGACGTTGGTGCCTTCCTCGGCTCCCCCGAGCATCCCGCCTGAGGCCAGGTCGCCGAGGATCGCGGTGATCGATCGGAAATGCTGTTGGGCCAGGACCTCGGTCGGTGCCAGGAGTGCGGCCTGCCCTCCGGAATCGATCACGCGCAGCATCGCTCTGAGGGCCACCAGCGTCTTGCCGGAGCCGACCTCACCTTGCAGCAGCCGGTTCATCGGGTGGGGCTCGGCCAGGTCGGCCTCGATCCGGTCGCCGATCTCACGTTGGCCGGCGGTCAGTTCGAAGGGCAACCGGTCATCGAACGCCGCCAGCAACCCGCCTCCACCGGCCCGTGATCTGGTGCCGAGCAGTCGGGTGGCGGCCCGCCGCCGGGCCAGGACCAGTTGGGTGACCAGAGCCTCCTCGAACCGGAACCTTCGCTGGGCGGCACCGACCTGTGAGTAGTCGTCGGGGTTGTGGATCCAGTCCAGAGCCGTGCGGCTGTCGATCAGTGACCACTGCTCACGCAGGGACTCCGGAAGCAGGTCGGGGACCTCGTCGAGCACCGTGAGCGCGAAGCCGATCGCCTGTTGCAGGTCCCACGACTCGAGCCCCTTGGTGGCCCGGTAGACCGGGAACAGTCCCTTCAGTCGCTCCGCCGCCACCCGGGCGGCGTCGGTCTCGTCGCCGGACCGGTCGAACATCACCATCTCCGGGTTGGTGAGCTGCCACTCATTGCGGAACAGGGTCACCTTGCCGGTGAAGACTCCTTCCACCCCGACCGGCAACCGCTTGCGGTGCCAGGTCGCCGTGGCGTCGTGCTTGGCGAAGAAGCTCATCCGCAGGGACGGCCCGTTGGTGGCCAGGACCGCGTCGACGCGGTAGGCCGTCTTGTTGGTGCGCCGATCCAGATAGGTGCGGGTGTCGACCCGCGCGATCCGCCCCACGACCGTGAGCTGCTGTCCGGGCTCCAGCGTGCTGACCTCGGTGAGCTCACCGGTCTTGAGATAACGGCGGGGGAAGTGGCCCAGCAGGTCGCCGACCGTGCGCAGGCCGAGCTTGTCCACCTTCCCGGCCTTCTTGCTGTCGCCCAGGACGGTGGCGATGGGTGAGTCCGGGCCGATCATCGCCTCTCCTGACTACTCGACCGAAACCAGGAGCGGATAGCGCTCCTGCCCACCGTCGTACACCACGACGTCGACAAGCGGATGCTGGCGCTCGAGGTAGGCGGCGCAGCGTTCGGCCAGTCCGGCGCTCTGGGCTCCCTGGACGAGGGTGACGAGCTCCCCGCCACCACCGATGAGGCGCTCGATGATGTCGGTGGCGACAGCGTCGTGGTCATGCCCGACGGCCACGAAGTCGCCGTCCACCACCCCCAGGATGTCGCCCGGCTCGCACGGGCCGCCGCTGGTGATCGCCCGGCGAGCAGCGACCGTCACCGCGCCGTGTCGGGCATGGCGAGCCGTGGCCGTCATCTCGAGTACGTCGGCCTCGAACGTCCGGCCGGGCTCATGGACGGCCAGGGCAGCCAGGCCCTGCACCTGCGCCTCAGTGGCGATGACCGCGACGGTGACCTCGCCGCTCTCCTCGGCGGTGCGCGCCGCGATCTCCGCGCTGCGCCGGGTGTCGGGATCGTTGGGCAGGACGACCACCTCGGCGGCGCCCGACTCCACGATGGCCTCGAGGAGCATGCCGACGCTGGGGCGCTGACCCGGGACGGCCCCGACCACGAGGGCACCTGCCTGCGCGAAGAGCTGCTGGAGGCCAGGGCCGGCAGCCACGGCCACGACCTTGCGTCCTCGTCGGCTGGCCGGTCTGCTCCGGGAACCGGCCAGTTGGTCCGCGAAGTGGGTCACCCGCACCCGGTGGGGCCGCCCGGCCTCGATCCCGGCCTCGATGGCTGCCCCGACGTCGTCGACGTGCACGTGGACGTTCCACAAGCCGCCGCCCCCCACCACGACCAGGGAGTCACCCAGGCGGGCGAGATCGGTCCGCAGCCCGGCGATGCTGTCGTCCTCGGCGTCCAGGAGGTACATCACCTCGTAGGCGGGTCCGTCCTCGGTCAGGTCGCCGGTCGGCAGCGGGACGGGGATCGGACGGCGGGCACCCTTGCCGCCGACGGCAACCCGCCCGGTGAGCACCGTCTCCGCGGCGTCGAGGATGACGCAGAGACCGCGCCCGCCAGCGTCCACCACCCCGGCCTGCTTGAGCATGGGCAGCTGGTCAGGGGTGCGTTCCAGTGCCGCCCGCGCTTCGGCGGCCGCCTTCTCCACCACGAACCCGAGCCGTCGGTCCTCCTCCTCAGCTGCCGCGAGGGCCGCGTTGCTGGCCGAGCGGGCGACGGTCAGGATCGTTCCCTCGACCGGCACGCCCACAGCGGCGTAGCTCGCGTCGGTGGCCTCGGCCAATGCCTGTGCGAAGACCAGGGCGCTGCGGTCGTCGGGGCGGGACCGGGCGACCCGGAGCGCCATGGCCCCCAGCAACTGGGAAAGGATCACCCCGGAATTGCCTCGCGCCCCGAGCAGCGCTCCACGCGCGAAAGCGGCCAGGGCGCTGCGCAGGTCGGCAGCCGGGTCGCCGCCGGTGGCCTCCTGGAGCGCGTCACGGGCCGCGGACATGGTCAGGAACATGTTGGTCCCGGTGTCACCGTCGGGCACCGGGTAGACGTTGAGGGCGTCGATCTCCTCGCGTGCCTCGCCCAGCTCGGTCGTGGCAAGATCAGCGAGTCGCAGGAGGACGGCGAGGTCGAACGTCGCCACCTGCTCGTCGGTCATCCTGGTCCTCTGTGCACTCGGTCGTCGGAGGTGTCAGGCTAGTGGCTGAACCACGATTCGCGTCGTACGACGGGCATCGGATACTCTTGTGCGGTTGCCCGCTGCGGGACCTCCTCCGACCAGTCGGACCGGTCCCCGGGCACATCCAGACCAGAATCAACGATCATTCCAGGAGTTCCCGGTGGCTGCCGTCTGTGACATCTGCGCGAAGAAGCCCGGCTTCGGCAACAACCGTCCGTGGTCCCGCAAGATCACGAAGCGTCGTTTCGACCCCAACATCCAGCGGGTGCGCGCGACCGTGAACGGCACGCCCAAGCGCCTCAACGTCTGCACCGGCTGCATCAAGGCCGGCAAGGTCAGCCGCTGACCTGAACCGTTCCGTGAGGGGCCGTCACCGTGAGGTGGCGGCCCCTCACGGCGTTCGATCAGAAATGCGTCCAGCCGGTCGGGCCCTCGTAGGCCTCACCGTCGACCGTGACCCCCTCGCCCTCCGACACCGAGCCGATCCGCAGCCAGCCGGCGGGCAGGTCGTCGGCTGAGGGGTACGTCGCGAGCAGGGCATGGTCGTCACCGCCGCCCAGGATGAACTGCATCGGGTCCGCCCCCAGGGCCGCACCGACGGCCTGGAGCGGCTCGGCGATCTCGAAGGCGTCGGTGCGGATATCGATGGCCACGCCCGAGCCTCCCGCCAGGTGACCGGCCTCAGCGAGCAGTCCGTCGGAGATGTCGATCATCGACGTGGCGCCGGCCTCGGCGGCAATCGCCCCAGCGCCGTACGGCGGCTCGGGACGCCGGTAGGCCTCGACGAGCACGCGGGGCGAGCGAAAGCCCCGGCCCAGTACGGCGAGGCCGCCCGCCGCCCAGCCCTGTCGTCCCGTGATCGCCACGACATCCCCTGGTCTGGCCCCGGAGCGGACGACCGGGGCGATGGTGCAGGCGCCCAGCACGGTGACAGCGATCATCACCTGGTCGGCGCGGGTCAGGTCGCCGCCCACGATGCTGGCCCCGACCAGGGCGCACTCGTCAGCGAACCCGCGGGCGAAGTCGAGGGCCCACTGAACGGGAAGCTCACCGGGGGCGGCGAGTCCGATGGTCAGGGCGGTGCCCTGGCCGCCCATCGCGTTGATGTCGGAGAGGTTCTGGGCGGCGGCCCGGTGGCCGACGTCCTCGGCTGTCGCCCAGTCCCGCCGGAAGTGCCGACCTTCCACCATGAGATCGGTCGAGACGACCACATGGCCGGTGCGGATCCGCAGCACCGCGGCATCGTCCCCGGGACCGATCAACACCTGCTCGCTCTGAGGGAACAACGAGGTGAGTGCGTCGATGAGACCGAACTCCCCCACATCGGCGAGCGTGGCGTCTGGCGGAAAGGGCATGAGCCCATCCCACCAGACGCCCGCTGCTCTAGGTGGACCCCGCGCCTACCGGCTCGCGGTCGGGCGCGATAGGTTGAGCCGGAAGTCACATCTCCGAAACAATCATGAGGAGTCACGATGGTCGTCCAGGCCTACATCCTGATCCAGACAGATGTCGGCAAGGCAGCCGATGTGGCCAAGGCGATTGCCCAGATCAAGGGCGTCACCCTGGCCGAAGACGTGACCGGCCCCTATGACGTGATCGTCCGCGCCGAGGCGCGCAACGTCGACGAACTCGGCAAGCTCGTGGTCTCGAAGGTGCAGAACCTCGACGGGATCACCCGCACCCTGACCTGCCCGGTCGTGCACATCTGAGCGGTCCCACGCCTCGACGCCCCGGAGCCCTGGTGGCCCGGGGCGTCAGTGTGTGTGCCCTCCTGTTGCTGTTGGGCGCCTGCGCCAAGGAGCCGGTGGCGATCGAGCACACTGCCCCGGCCCCGGACGACGCGGCACGTTGCCGGGATCTGGTCGAGGCTCTGCCCGACAAGCTCTCCGGCGAGCAACGGCGCCTCGTCTCCCCTGCGGCCGCCCTCGGTGCGGGTTGGGGGGACCCGCCCATCGTGCTGACCTGTGGCGGCGACTGGCCCGTCCCTGACGTCGCTGCCTGCCAGGAGGTCGACGGTGTCGGCTGGTACGTCCCGGAGTCCGCCTTCGACGACCAGTCCGCCGATGTCGTCATGACGTCGATCGGGTGGTCGCCTGCTGTCCAGGTCGAGCTGCCCGCGGACTACCGACCCCCCGCAGGGGTCATGGTCGCGCTGGCCCCACTGATCAAGAAGGCGCTGCGCGCAACGACTCCCTGCAGCTGAGTCAGCGCAGCCCGGTGTCACGCACGAGAGCCAGCCGGATGAGGCGGTCGACGAGCTCGGGATAGTCCACACCGCTGGCGGCCCACATGCGTGGGAACATCGACAGACTCGTGAACCCCGGCATCGTCTCGACCTCGTTGAGCACGATCCGGCCGTCGGGGAAGACGAAGAAGTCCACCCGCGCCAGCCCTTCGCAGTCGAGTGCCTCGAACGCCTGGACTGCCGTCGTCTTGATCCGGGCGGCCAGCGCGGGTTCCACGTCGGCGGGTACGTCGAGCGCGGTGTTCTCCTCGGGCAGGTACTTCGCCTCGAAGTCGTAGAACTCGTGGTGGGGGTCGACGCGGATCTCCGCGAGCTCGCTGGTGGCATGCGGTTCGGTCCCGAGTCCCTGCAGGACTCCGCACTCGATCTCGCGCGCGCCCACGGCGGCAGCCTCGACCACGACCTTGGGGTCGAACCTGCGCGCCTCGTCGATGGCTGCGTCCAGGCGGTCCAGCGTGTCGACCCTGCTGATGCCGAACGAGGAACCTGCCCGAGCGGGCTTCACGAAGACCGGGAGCCCGAGGGCCGCGATGTCCTGCCGGATCCGGGCCTGCTCCGTCGCCCAGCCACGCTGGGTCACGACGACGTACGGCAGGACCGGCAGGTCCTGAGCCTCGAAGAGACGCTTCATGAACACCTTGTCGGTGCCCACCGCGGAGGAGAGGACCCCGGCCCCGACGTAGCGAACTCCGGCCATCTCGAGCAGTCCCTGCAGAGTGCCGTCCTGCCCCCAGGGCCCGTGCATCACCGGGAACACCACATCGACCTCACCGAGCGTGCGGGGGAACTCCCCAGGTTCGTGCACCACGATCTCCTGGCCGGACCCGATGACCACCTCGGTCGACCCGGTGACGACGGGGAGCTCACCGTGGGGACCGAGCTCGAGCGCGTTCGTGGCAGGGTTCTCCAGCACCCACCGACCGTCACGGGTGATCCCCACCGGGACCACCTCGTAGGTTTCCCTGTCGATCGCCTTCAGCACACTGCCTGCGGAGATGCACGAGATCGAGTGTTCACTCGAGCGACCGCCGAAGACGACGGCCACCCGCGGTTTGCGATGGTTCACGCGCGCGCTTCGGCGTTGACGGCATCCAGCAGGGCCTTGGTCAGCACCGAGCGCACCTCGAGGCCGACGTCGGCGAGCGGGTTGCCACCGACCGGGCTCCGGTCGATGGCGCAGATGACCGTCTCCACGATGGCACCCTCATCACGCAGCGCCCGCGTGGCGTCGCGAACCGCTCCCCCGGTCGTGATCACGTCCTCGATCAAAGTCACGCGTCGACCCTCGACCACACCACCCTCCGCGAGCTTGCAGGTGCCGTACTCCTTGGCCTGCTTGCGAACGAACAGCCCAGGCAGGCCGGTCCGGGCACTCAGAACCGTGGCGATCGGGACGCCGCCGAGCTCCAGACCGCCCAGCAGCTCGGTGTCGGCGGGCACCAGACCGACCATCTGGTCGACCACTCGTGCGAGCAGCAACGGGTCCGCCTCGAACAGGTACTTGTCGAAGTACTCGCTCGCCGTCTGGCCCGATCTGAGCGTGAATTCGCCTGTCAACCGGCACGCGGCATCGATGTCGCGGGCGAGCGCTGTCAACTGGTCCAGGTCTGAGGTCACGGCCGTCATCATGCCAAAGGGGTCCTCGAGGATTCGACCGGCAGGGCCATGCAAAGTAAAATCCGACGAATCCGCCACGCGTCCGGCCCCCAACACCTACTGTCAACCGGACGATCCTCGGGCCCAACGGCGGGTCTGTGGTCGTAGCGCTGTCCGAAGAGAAGTCCCCCAGCTTTCGCGGAGTAGTCCTATGCCTTTCACGCGTCCTTTTGCGCTCCTTGCCTGCAGTCTTGCCGCCGTAAGTTTATCGCTGACAGGGGTAGCACCTGCTCCCGCCACGCCGATGAATGCCGCGGCTCTGCCCGTCGCGAAGGAGCAGGTCGGCGTCCGGATCGGCTCCTACAACATTCTGTGCACCGTCGGCGTCGGTACCTTCCGCTCTGCGGTCGAGGAACTGACCACCCGGGTCGAGGTCGCCGGGCTGCAGGAGGTCAACAGCAAGGACAAGGAGGCCGTCTTGGCCTCGCTGAGCAGCAGGGGCTGGAACTACTTCCGCTCGAAGGTGACCAACGCCGTGCAGAATCCGGTGATCTGGGACACCAACCGCTTCCGGTTCCTCGACGGCCGCGCAGTCAAGCTCAACGACGGCACCTACATCGGCAAGGAGATGCCCAAGCACTACGTGAAGTCGATGTTCGCCACGGTGGTGCACCTCCAGGACCTGCAGTCGGGTCAGAAGATCTCGATCGTCAACGTGCACCTCGTGCCAGGAGCGACGACGAAGGGCCGCCCCACGCCGGGTCGGCCGCGGCTGTACCGGGTCTTTCGCACCCAGGTCCACAACGTCGCCGTACTCACCAAGACCGAGCGCGCCTGGGGTCGGACCTTCGTGATGGGTGACTTCAACATCGGCTGGGTCGCCGACGAGCGTGAGCGGTTGCCACGGATGCCCTTCATGTCGTTCAAGCGCCAGACCATGCCCTCGATGTGGGCCACTGACCGTCCCACGACCAAGCGCGGCACCCACCAGCAATCGCTGATCGACCAGGTCTGGTCCACGACCAGGGCGACCTCGTCGACCGTGGCGTTCGACATGAAGTTCTCCGACCACCACCCGGCCATCGCGGGCTACCAGCTCGACGTGGTGTCCTAGACGCGATCTAGGCTGGGGGCATGAGCGACTCCCCCACGTCACCCAGGCCGGCCACGGTGGCGGTGCACGCCGGGCGCCCCGACCACACCCCCGACCATCCGTTCAGCACGCCGGTCACCTTCGCCTCCACCTATGTGGCCGGGGGTGACCTCGAATACGGCCGCTACGCCAATCCGACGTGGACGGCGTTCGAGGACGCGCTCGGGTCGCTCGAGGGCGGACGCTGCCTGTCCTTCGCCTCCGGCCTGGCCGCGGTCGCCACGATCCTGGATCTGGTCGGGCAGGGCCACAAGGTGGTCGCACCGCGACACTCCTACAACGGCACGGTGCTCCAGTTGGCCGACCTCGAGGCGCGGGGCCGCATCGTGGTCGAGCTCGTGGACCTCACCGACACCGATGCGGTCGTGAAGGCCTGCGACGGCGCGTCGTTGGTGTTTCTCGAGTCCCCGACCAACCCTGCTCTGGAGGTCGCTGATCTTCCGCCGATCATCGCGGCGGCGCACGAGGCCGGCGCCTACCTGGTGGTCGACAACACCTTCGCAACCCCGTTGCTGCAGCAACCACTGGCATTGGGCGCCGACCTCGTGGTCCACTCCGCGACCAAATACATCTCCGGGCACAGCGACGTCCTCATGGGCGCGATCGTGACCTCCGATGACGAGCTCTACGACGTGCTCAAGAAGCGCCGCGACCTCATCGGCGCGGTGCCCGGGCCGATGGAGTCCTTCCTCGCCCTGAGGGGCCTGCGCACGCTGCACCTGCGCGTCGAGCGGGCCCAGTCCAACGCCCAGACCCTCGTCCGGCGCCTGGCGGAGCACCCGGCGGTGGGCGAGGTGCGCTACCCCGGCTTCGGCGGCATCGTGAGCATCGTGCTTGCCCAGGGTGCGATCGCAGCCGATCTGCTCACGCACAAGACGAAGCTCTGGGTCCACGCCACGTCTCTGGGCGGGGTCGAGTCCACCTTCGAGCGCAGACGGCGTTGGAAGACCGAGCCCGCAACCATTCCCGAGGGGCTGGTCCGGATGTCGGTCGGGATCGAAGACGTCGAAGACCTCTGGGACGACCTGCGCAAGGCTCTGGACGACCTGGCCTGAGTTCTCCTCGGAGCCCTGGGTCAGTCGGTCTCGGCCTTGGTGTCGCGGGCGATGAACGCACTCATCATCTCTGGTGCGGTCATGGTGCCGTCGACGACAGCCTTCACGTGCTGAGCGATGGGCGCATCGACGCCGGTGGCGTTTGCCAGGTCGAGCAAGGAGGCGCAGGACTTGGCGCCTTCGGCGACCTGTCGGGTCGAGGCGTAGATCTCCTCGGTGGTCATGCCCTTGCCCAGCTTCTCGCCGAACGTGCGGTTGCGCGACAGCGGCGAGGAGCAGGTCGCGACCAGGTCGCCAAGGCCGGCCAAGCCCATCAGCGTCAACGGGTTTGCCCCCAGAGCCATCGCCAGGCGGGCGGTCTCGGCCAGACCTCGCGTGATCACCGAAGCAGTGGTGTTGTCGCCGAATCCGAGGCCCACCGCCATGCCCACGCTGAGCGCCACGACGTTCTTGTAGGCCCCACCGAGCTCGCACCCGAGTACGTCGACCGACGTGTAGGGGCGGAACGCCGCGGAGTGACAGGTCGCCTGCACCCACCGAGCGACCGACTCGTCGGTGCAGGCGATGACCGAGGCGGCGGGCTCCCGCATCGCGATCTCGTGGGACAGGTTCGGCCCGCTGACCACTGCGATCCGCTCGGGACCGGCGCCGGTGACCTCGGCGATCACCTCGCTCATCCGCTTGGTGGTGCCGAGCTCGACACCCTTCATGAGGGAGACCATCACGACGTCGTCGGGGATGAACTGCGCCCAGTCGACGAGATTGCCACGCAGCGTCTGGGAAGGCACCGCGAGCACCATCATTTCGGCACCCGCGAGGGCACGCTCCGGATCGTGGGTGGCGGAGATGCTTGGCGGCAGGGCGATCCCCGGGAGGTAGTCGGTGTTCTCGTGCTGCTCGTTGATCGTCGTACAGACCTCCTCACGGCGAGCCCACAACGTCACGTCGGCGCCCCCGTCAGCCAGGACGAGCGAGAACGCCGTACCCCAGGAGCCTGCACCGAACACGGCGACCTTGGTCATGATCCGTCCTTCTTCTTGCGGTGGGGGTTGCCGACCTCGGTGACGCCGGAGGCCCGGGGGTCGAAGCGGAGCGCGGGAGCATGTTCGTGACGCAGGTCCTCGACCAGTCCAGTGATCGCCGCCATGATCCGGTCCGTGGCCTCGTGGACCACCGCGAGGGTCGGCTCCCGGACCAGCAGGTCCTCGAGGTCGACCGGGTCGCCGACCTTGAGGTGCACGGTCTTGCGGGGCAGCAGGTGCGGCTTCTTGGTGTAGGCCGGGAGGATCTCCTGGACTCCCCACTGCCCCACGGGGATCACGGGGCAGCCGGTCGCGAGGGCGATGCGTGCGGCTCCCGACTTGCCGCGCATCGGCCAGCCGTCGGGATCCCGAGTGAGCGTGCCCTCGGGGTAGACGATGATGGCCTTGCCGTCCCGGATGCCCTGGACCGCCGCCTCGTAGGCCCCTGCGGCCTCGCTGGTCATGCGCGAGACGGGGATCTGGCCAGCTGAGCGGAGGAAGCCGCCGAGTGCCTTGTTGGTGAAGAGGCCGGACTTCGCCAGGTAGCGCGGCGTACGCCCGGCGTCGTTGACCAGGTGCGCGGAGGTGAACGGGTCCAGGTGGGACACGTGGTTGAAGACCACGACGCAGCCACCCGTGGCGGGGATCTTGTCGATGTCGATCCAGTCGCGCTTGGTGAAGGCGAACAGCGCCGGCTTGAGGATCGCGACAGCCGTGAGCACGGCCCAGCCACGCCTCTCGCGACGGACCTTCGACGCTGTCATGTCTCGCCTTCTCGTGGGTTGCTCGACCGAATGCAGGCTACCGGTTCTCTGGCAGGATCTCGGTCATGGACGACTCCGGATGCAGGTTCGTCGTCGTGGTGCCGATCAAGCCCCCCGCACGAGGCAAGAGCCGCTTGGTGCAGTTGCCCGACGCCGAGCGGATCGAGCTCGCCAGGGCGTTCGCCCTGGACACGGCTATGGCGGCCCAGCAGGTCGGCTCGGTGGTGGCCGTGCTGGCCCTGACTGACGACTTCAGGCTGGCCGCCGAGCTGGCGGCCACGGGATGTGTGGTGATGCCCGATGCGGTCAGTGACGACCTCAACGCCAACCTGACGCAGGCCGCGTTCGAGGTCGCCCGGCGTTGGCCGCAAGCAGGTGTGGTCGCGCTGTGCGCCGACCTCCCTGCGCTGCGCGCCTCGGAGCTCGAATCCGCTCTCCAGGCAGTGCCTGCGACAGGGGCCGCCTTCGTGGCAGACGCCAGCGGCACCGGCACCACCTTGTACGCCGCCCGCCGCGCCACCGACTTCGCCCCGACCTTCGGGCACCTCTCGGCCAACCGTCACCTTGACAGTGGCGCAGTCGCCCTCGACGGCGACTGGCCCTCATTGCGCCAGGATGTGGACGAGGTCGGGGACCTCGGGCGCGCTCTGGTGCTGGGCGTCGGTGCGCACACGCGCAGCGTCACCGGCCGCTAGATCAGGAACCCTCGGTCCCAGCCGCCTTCTTCGCAGTGGTCTTCTTCGCCGGCGCCTTCTTGGCGGTGGTCTTCTTCGCCGTGGCCGTCTTGGCGGTGGCCGTCTTGGCGGTGGCCGTCTTGGCGGTGGCCGTCTTGGCGGTGGCCGTCTTGGCGGTGGTCTTCTTCGCCGTGGCCGTCTTGGCGGGCGCCCTCTTGGCGGGCGCCTTCTTGGCGGGCGCCTTGGCCGTTGCCTTCGCGGCGGGTGCCTTCTTGGCCGCCGGCTTGCTCGCGGGCGCCGCAGCGGTCTTCGTCGCCGGGGCTGCCTTCGTGGCGGCCGGCTTGGCGGACGCCGCTGGCTTGCGGGTCATGCCGGGGACGGCCGGCAGGCTGGCCAGGGTGAGCGCGGGGAGCTTCTTCGCGCCGGAGATGACGTTCTTGAGGTCCGCACCCGGGTTGAACTTGGGGACGGCGGTCTTCTTGGCCTTGAGCTTCTCGCCGGTCTGGGGATTGCGGACCCAACGGGCGGGGCGGATGCGCTTCTCGAAGGAGCCAAAACCGGTGATGGCGACCTTCTCACCCTTCGCGACCTCGCGGGTGATGGTGTCGAGCACCGCGTCGAGCGCGTGTGCGGCCGCCTTGCGGTTGCCCTCGTAACGTGCGGCGAGCGCGTCGATGAGTTGCGTCTTGTTCACTGGCTTCCCTTCCCACGAACCCTGCGAGCAGGCAGTTGCCCGACGCTGTTCCTAGGCACGCTAGGCAGTCCGACCCGGGACCACAATCACCGCAAGGGGTTTTGACCTGCCTATTTCGTGCCCAACGGATACCCGCCGGCGGCCGGGACCCCCGGTTGAAGGGGGCCCGAGGCACGAATCAACGCCGCCATCGGGCATGACGTGACGGGAGGGGTCAGGAGGCGTGCAGCGTGGCGGGCTTCCAGCTCGGGCGGCTCGCCTCGTAGGCGGCGATCTCGGCCTCGCGGCCGAGGGTGATGCCGATGTCATCGAGGCCTTCGAGCAGCCGCCATCGGGTGTAGTCATCGATGTCGAAGGAGTCCTCGATGGCATCCGGACCGTCGCCGGCGCGAACCGTCTTCGACTCCAGGTCCACGGTCACGCTCGCACCGGGGTGGTCCTCGAGGTGATCCCAGATCCGCTGGACGACCTTCTCGTCGACCTCGGCCGCCAGCAGCCCGGCCTTGCCCGAGTTGCCCCGGAAGATGTCGGCGAAGCGGGAGGAGATGACGACCTTGAAACCGTAGTTCTGCAGCGCCCACACCGCGTGCTCCCGCGAGGATCCGGTCCCGAAGTCGGGTCCGGCGACCAGCACCGAGCCCGCGGCGTACTCCGGGCGGTTGAGGACGAAGGAGGGGTCGTTGCGCCAGGCGGCGAAGAGCCCGTCCTCGAAGCCGGTCCGGGTCACCCGCTTGAGGTAGACCGCCGGGATGATCTGGTCGGTGTCGACGTTGCTGCGGCGCAGCGGTACGGCGACACCGGTGTGGCTGGTGAACTTCTCCATGACTCAGGCCTCCAGGTCGGCGGGCGAGGAAAGGGTGCCGCGAACGGCAGTGGCGGCGGCGACGGGGATCGAGACCAGGTGGGTGCGACCACCCTTGCCCTGACGCCCCTCGAAGTTGCGGTTGGAGGTCGAGGCGCTGCGCTCCCCCGGGGTGAGCTGGTCGGGGTTCATGCCCAGGCACATCGAGCAGCCCGCTCCACGCCACTCGGCTCCGGCGTCCTTGAAGATCACGTCGAGGCCTTCCTGCTCGGCCTGTAGCCGCACGCGCACCGAGCCTGGTACGACGAGCAGGCGGGTGTCAGGGGCGACGTGGTGGCCCTCGATGATGCTGGCGGCGAGCCGCAGGTCCTCGATGCGCCCATTGGTGCAGGAGCCGACGAACACCGTGTCCACCTTGACCTCGCGCATCGGGGTCCCGGCTTCGAGGGCCATGTACTCCAGCGCCTTCTCGGTGGCGATCTTGTCGCCTTCGGACTCGAAGTCGTCGGGGCTGGGCACCTTGCCACCCAGCGGCACACCCTGGCCGGGGTTGGTGCCCCACGTGACGAAGGGGGTCATCGTCGAGGCGTCGAGGACGATCTCCTTGTCGAACTCGGCGTCCTCATCGGTGAGCAGGGTCTTCCAGTGCGCCACCGCAGCGTCCCAGTCGGCTCCCTTGGGAGCCTCGGGCTTGCCCTCGATGTAGTCGAAGGTCGTCTGATCGGGAGCGATGAGGCCAGCCTTGGCGCCCCATTCGATGGACATGTTGCACACGGTCATGCGGCCCTCCATCGAGAGCTCCTCGATGGCCTGCCCGCGGTACTCCACGATGTAGCCCTGCCCACCGCCGGTGCCGGTGTGGGCGATGAGCGTGAGCACGAGGTCCTTCGCGGTGACGCCGGGCTGCAGGCTCCCGTTGATGGTCACCGCCATGGTCTTCGGCCGGGCCTGCATCAGCGTCTGAGTCGCCAGCACGTGCTCGACCTCGGAGGTGCCGATCCCGAAGGCGATCGCCCCGAACGCGCCGTGGGTGCTCGTGTGGGAGTCCCCGCACACGATCGTCATGCCTGGCTGGGTGAGGCCGAGCTGCGGGCCCACCACGTGCACGATGCCCTGCTCGATGTCACCGAGCGGATGGAGCCGCACGCCGAACTCCGCGGCGTTGCGGCGCAGGGTGTCGACCTGGGTCTTGGAGACCGGGTCGGCGATCGGCTTGTCCCAGTCGATGGTGGGGACGTTGTGGTCCTCCGTGGCCAGGGTGAGGTCCGGGCGCCGTACGGTGCGACCGGCCAGGCGGAGGCCGTCGAAGGCCTGCGGCGAGGTGACCTCGTGAATGAGGTGGAGATCGATGAAGAGCAGGTCGGGTTCTCCGTCGGCACTGCGGACGACGTGCTCGTCCCATACCTTCTCGGCCAGGGTCTTGCCCACGACTCTTCCTCCTCGTGCGGGTGGTCGTCGATGACCACATCGTTCAATTCGCTGACCAGCGTACGCTTGCATCCCATTCCCTGAGATGAGAGTATCGCCATATGGACAACGGATCTGGTGTCGGCGTACTCGACAAGGCGGCCCTCGTGCTGACCGCTCTCGAGTCGGGCCCGGCAACGCTCGCCGGCCTGGTCGCCGGCACCGGACTGGCCCGCCCCACCGCCCACCGCCTCGCCGTCGCCTTGGAGCACCACCGGCTGGTGGCTCGCGACATGCAGGGCAGGTTCGTGCTCGGTCCGCGACTCTCGGAGCTGTCGGCGGCCGCCGGGGAGGACCGGCTCCTGGCCGCTGCCGGGCCGGTGCTGGCCAGGTTGCGCGACATCACCGGCGAGTCCGCCCAGCTGTGGCGCCGTCAAGGTGAGCATCGCGTCTGCGTCGCCGCGGCCGAGCGGCCCAGCGGCCTGCGCGACACGATCCCGGTCGGCTCCCAGCTCACCATGCGGGCCGGCTCCGCAGCCCAGGTGCTGCTGGCCTGGGAGGACCCCGAGCGGATGCACCGAGGCCTGCAGAACGCCGCCTTCTCCGCGACCGCGCTCTCGGGCATCCGTCGCCGGGGCTGGGCGCAGTCGGTCGGCGAGCGCGAGCAGGGAGTGGCGTCGGTGTCGGCTCCGGTGCGCTCCCCCAGCGGCAAGATCATCGCCGCGGTGTCGGTGTCCGGACCCTTGGAGCGGCTCTCGCGTCAGCCCGGGCGGATGCACGCTCCGGCCGTGCTCGCCGCCGCCGAACGGCTCAGCGAGTCACTGCGCCGCGCCGCGGCCGAATAGCGCCGGTCTCAGAAGAGCGCGTCCTGCTCCAGCTCGAGCAGGAGCTGCTTGCGAGCGAGCCCGCCAGCGTAGCCCGTGAGTGTCCCGTTGGCCCCGATGACCCGGTGGCAGGGGATCACGATCGGGATCGGGTTGCGCCCGTTGGCCAGGCCGACGGCCCGCGAGGCCGCGTTGGTCTTGCCCAGGCGGTGCGCGATCTCGCCGTATGACGCGGTCTCACCGAAGCCGATCCCCTGCAACTGGTCCCAGACCCGCTTCTGGAAGTCGGTGCCCTCAGGCGCCAGGGGCAGGTCGAACTCCTTCAGGTCGCGCGCGAAGTAGGCCCGCAGCTGTCGCACCGCCTCGGCGAGGACGGCGTCGTCAGCGGCCTCGCGTCCGAGGGGCCGGCCAGAGGTGGTGCCGAACGGGGTGAACTCGATCGCGGTGATCGAGCCGTTGTGCTCGACGATGCGCAGGTCGCCGATCGGTGACTCCATGACGGTCCACATGTCAGTTCTCCTTGGGTTCTGTGGTCTCGACAGGCTCGAGCACCGATGGCATCAGGGTGTTCCACAGGTGCATGAGGGCATAGGAGCGCCAGGGCCGCCAGGCCTCGCTGGTGGCGATCACGGCGGCTGGTTCGTGGCCCAGGCCGGTGAGCGCGTTGCGCACACCGATGTCGGTGGGCAGGAAGACGTCCGGGTGCGCCAGCGCCCTCAGGGCCAGGTAGTCGGCCGTCCAGGGCCCGATCCCGGGCAGCTCGAGAAGCGCACGGCGTACGTCGTCGCGGTCCGGGCCGCGGTCGAGAGCGAGCTTCCCGCCGGCCAGCGCGGCGCTCACCGCGATCAGGGCGCGCCCGCGGGAGCGGGGCATCGGCAGGTCCTCGGCGTCGAGCGTGGCGAGCCGGGACACGTCGGGGAACAGATGGGTCAATCCCGGGATGGTGGTCGCGACCGCGCGACCGTAGGACTGCACCAGACGGCTGGTCACGGTGCAGGCACCCACTACGCTGACCTGTTGGCCGATCACGGTGCGCACGGCTGTCTCGTTGCCCTCGACCTGTCCGGGCACCCGGAGGCCGGGCGTGGCTCGGGCCAGCGGGCCGATGACCGGGTCGCCGGCGAAGTGGTCGTCGACGGCCACCGGGTCGCAGTCGGCATCGACCAAGCGGCGGGCCCGCTCGACAGCGGCCGCCGTGTCCCTCAGGTCCTCCAGCACGAAGGTCGCCGGCACGAAGGCGGTCTCGCCGACGAGCGGCGCGTCGGCCAGGTCGAGTCGAACGGTCCCGGATCCGTGAGGCAGGTCCAAGGTGCGCGCGTACCACCCGTCGCCGGCCGTCTCGACTCCCGCGATGAGGTGGTGGGCCAGGAAGTTCAGCATCGCCCGGCCGGCGAACGGAGTGCGGACCGCCAGGCGCATGGTCACCGTTCCGGTGGCGGAGTGCTGGCCGGTACGGCGCCGGCCGCGCAGTTGGGTCGGCGTGCTCGCGTAGACCTCGCGCACGGTGTCGTTGAACTGACGGATGCTGGCGAAGCCGCTGGCGAAGGCCACTTCGGCGAAGGTCAGGTCGGTGGTCTCGATGAGCACTCGCGCGGTCTGGGCCCGTCGAGCCCGGGCCAGCGCCAACGGGCCGGCGCCCAGCTCGGCGGTCAGCACCCGGGTCAGGTGGCGTGAGGTGTAGCCCACCCTGGCAGCGAGGCCCTCGACCCCGTCACGGTCGATCACCCCGTCGGCGATCAGGCGCATGGCTCGACCGGCCGCGTCGGCGGCCACGTCCCAGTCCGGACTCCCGGGAGTCGCGTCCGGCAGGCAGCGCTTGCAGGCGCGGAAGCCGGCGGCCTGCGCTGCGGCAGCGGTCGGGAAGAAGCTCACGTTGGCCAGACCCGGCGTACGGGCCGGACAACTGGGCCGGCAATAGATGCCCGTGGTGTGCACGGCGGTGTAGAAGATCCCGTCGAAGCGCCGGTCCCGGCTCTTGACGGCGCGGTAGCACGACTCGGTGTCCAGTCGCTCGATCTGCTGCATGTCCTTGAGTCTGGCGGAATTCGGACGCCAGATCTAGCGGGAATCAGACACCACGTCGACCCGCTGCGCCTCCTCCACGAACGCGCAGAACTCGTTGCCCTCCGGGTCGGCGAGGACGGTCCAGCGGATCTCGTCGTCCGGCAGACGAAGGACGCTCGCGCCGTGCTCGATCAGGGGATCCAGGCCGGGGAGCTCGAGGTCCCAGTGGATACGGTTCTTCACCGTCTTCGGCTCGGGCACGGGGACGAAGACCAGGTGCGCGAACGGCGCGCCGGGGATGTCCTCGATGCCGCCCCAGCCGTGCTCCTCGTCGTACTCCCATCGCCCACCGAGCACGCCCGCCCACCACTGCGTGAGCCTCGCCGGGTCGGCGCAGTCGACGACGACCTCGTACAGGCGCGTCTCCGGCACCTCATCCCGAGGGAAGGCACAGAACTCACCCCCCTCCGGATCACGCAGGACCTTCCACCGGAAGGACTCGAGGTCGAGCGGCGTCGCTCCGAGGTCGAGTACGTCGTCGACGTCGGCGACGTGCACGTCCAGGTGCACACGTTGCTTGACCGTCACGGGCTCCGGCACCCGGGCCAGCCAGATGGTCGACTGCGGGGTCGGACCGGTCAGCTGCACCATCTCTGGGCTGCTCTCCCGGATCTCGAGCCCGAGCGCCGCGGCCCAGAACGGGCCGAGCAGCGGTGGGTCGACAGCGTCGATGCTCAGGTCCTTGAAGGTGGCGATGGCTGCGGTCACCCGAACATCATGCCGAATCATCACCAGGCGGATTGACCGAGACCCGACCCGACGTCCTACGGTCGGTCAGTGACCCCTTCCGCCGCCACGGGCGCAAGCCGCCTGCGGCTGCTCTCCCCCACGTACGCCGCCACCACGGTCGGGATGTTCGCGCTGGTCGCCTTCGCCGCGTTCGAGGCCACCGCGGTCACCACAGTGATGCCGACGGTCGCCCGTGAGCTCGACGGAGTGGGGCTCTATGCCCTCTCGTTCGCCGCCCCCCTGGCCAGCGGCGTGGTCGGGATGGTTGCCGCCGGTGCCCGCAGCGACCGCGGCGGCCCGGTGGTCCCGCTCCTGGTGGCGCTCGTGCTGTTCTCGGCGGGCCTGGTCGTCTGCGGCACCGCACCGTCGATGCAGGTCCTGGTCGCCGGCCGCGTCCTCCAGGGACTCGGCGGCGGCGCCCTGACCGTCTGTCTCTACGTCATCGTCGGCCTGGTCTTCCCCCCGGTCCTCCAGCCCGCGATCTTCGCGAGCTTCGCAGCAGCCTGGGTCCTGCCATCACTGTTCGGGCCAGCCCTTGCCGCATTCGTCGCGCACGCCGTCGGGTGGCGATGGGTCTTCCTCGGCGTGGTGGCTCTGGTCGCGGCATCCACCCTGCTGATCGTGCCCGCGCTGCGAGGGCTGGCGCCGCGCGACGAGGTCGGTGAGCCCTCGAGGGCGCGCCTGATCTGGGCCATGATCGGTGCGACGGCGGTGCTGGTCCTCGAGCTCGTCGGCTCCCGGGACGACGCGATGGCACTCCTGGCTGCCCTGGCGCTGGGCGTCGTCGTCCTCTCGCTCCGCCGGCTGCTGCCCGCCGGTGCGCTGCTCGCCCGACCCGGACTGCCTGCGGTGATCAGCACGCGCGGCCTGCTGAGTGCCTCCTTCTTCTGCGCCGAGGCCTACATCGTCTTCGTGCTCCAGGACCGCTGGGGCCTGAGCCCCGGCACCGCCGGGCTGGCGCTGACGGCCGTCGGCGTGGTGTGGGCCAGCGCCAGCCAGGTGCAGTCGCGGCTCGGACAGCGCATCACGGACGTCGCGGCCATGCGGTGGGGCACCGGACTCGTGCTCGCAGGCACGGCGGCCCTGGTGATGGTCGTGGTCGCCGACGCGCCACCCTGGCTCGCCATGGCGACGTACGTCGTGTCCGGTGCGGGGATGGGGTTCGGCTACCCACGCACCGGGGTGGCGATGCTCGCCGCGTCGACCGACTCCGACCGGGGCTTCAACTCCGCCGCGCTCTCGATCGCCGACTCCCTCGGCGGGGCGATCTCACTCTCGCTGTCGGGCATCGTGTTCGGGGTCGCGACCAGGATGGACGTCGACCCGTTCGCGTCGGTCTTCGTGCTGGCGGCCGGACTCGCCGCGATCGGAGTGGTCACGGCCTGGCGGACCGCACCGCGCTGAGCCTGCCGGCTGGCCCAGCGGGGCTGCGACCGCGACGTCAGCCAGCCGGCCGTTGCGGCTTGAAGCGACGCACCTCGTGGGGCCAGCCACAGGCCTCCGCGACCTTGCCCGCCCACATCGTGGCGGTCTCGTCGTCGGGCACCTCGATCAGGGCGAACCCGCCCAGGAACTCCTTGGTCTCGACGTAGGGCCCGTCGGTGATCAGCACGGCCCCGCTCGTCGGGTCGGCACTGTAGATCGGGCCGTCCTCCTCCTCCAGCCCTCCGGCGAACACATAGACGCCGGCGGCCTTCATCTCGTCTGTGACCGCCATCGCCAGGGGTCCGCGCTCGCTGTACCACTCCTCGGGGTGATCGCCCACCCACTGCTGGTTGAAATAGATGAGGTACTTGCTCATGTCCGCTCCTTCTCCTCGGCCGACCCACTGGTCCGCGTCCACCTTCTCCACGAACGGGGACCGGCGAATCCGACACCCTCCCCTGAGAATGAATACACCCGCCCAGGTCAACTGGACATCCGGAGGAGACGCCGTCCATCGGCTCCGGCTCGACCGGCCACAGCGGCAGCAGCGCAGCAGGGCAACTGCCAGGCTCAGCTCGCCATCATCGCGAGGACCTGGTGACGGGATGAACCCAGGGAACCTCGCCGAGTGCCCATCACCACCACGGTCCTCGTGGGCGAACGCCGACGCAAGGCGGTGTCGCGTCTGAGCGCGAACGACGCAGCCCGAGTCCGCTCCGCCCCCGACGAGCCATCGGTGCGCCCGTGCGAGAATCGACCACCATGGAGGCCCACATGGACCGGTGCGTGCTGTGGGCGCGCGCCGGCGCACTGGGTTCCATCGCGTTCGGCCTCGGCATCGCCGGTCACGTCTCGGCGGAAGGGCTGCTACCCGGGCCGGTCGTGCTCGTCGTCATGCTGCTGGTGGCACTGCTGAGCAGCGCGTCGCTGCTGAAGCGGCCCGCGTCCGGACTCAGACTGGTGGCGATGTTGGTCGGGGGCCAGACCCTGGTGCACCTTGCCCTGACCGTGACCGCCGGGCACGCAGGCGACCCGGTCCGCACGTCCCTCGGGCATCGCTCGACTGCGCTGAGCTCCCTGCCAGTCGTGGACGGGCACCGCGTCGGATCACTCCAGGACGCCTACCAATCGGTCGCTGGTCAGCCGTCAGGGACTCCGACCCTGCCCGTGGGTCACCTGGTGAACGACATGTCGACGCACGCGCCGATGATGATCGCTCACCTCGCGGCGGCAGCCCTTGTCGGACTGTGGCTGGCCTATGGCGAACACTGCCTGTGGACGGTGATCGCCCTCACCGGACGACGCGTTCGTGCGATCACCTACGCCCTTGTCCCGTTGCTGATCGACCTTCCTGGATCAGGGGCCCGATCCGGTGGCCTCACACTGGCGGTCCCGGTCTGCTGGTGGCAGGCACGTCCCCCGTCTCGTCGAGGCCCACCGACTCTCTCTGCCTGATCGCACGTCCTCCGATTGGCCCGCGTGGGTGCCCGGTGGGCGCGCGGTCGCGCGCCACCTGTGCCCTTCGGGGCTCAGGCCACACCTCAGGCGACTTGGGCACCAGGCGGTCCTGCGACCGCGCTGCCCGGGCGCCTCCACCACACCGACGAACAGGAACCAACATGCACACAAACCGTCTCATCGCCGCCTTGGGCGGCGCCGCCCTGATGCTGGCAGTAGGAGCCTGCGGGGACACGTCCACCGGGGTCGCGAGTGACGCCGAGTCAACAACGTCGTCTCCCAAGGTCACCACCGAGGCGAGCTCGCTCAGCATCAAGGACCCGTGGGTGAAGTCCGCCACGAGCGGCATGACCGCAGCTTTCGGCACTCTCGAGAACAGTGGACCCACCGACGTCACGATCGTCTCCGCGACCAGCAGCATCACCAGTTCGATGGAGCTCCACGAGACCGTGGAGAACTCCGACGGAAGCATGGCGATGCAACCCAAGAAGGGTGGGTTCACCATCGCCGCCGGCGCTGATCACGAGCTCGCCCCCGGCGGCGACCACCTCATGATCATGGACCTGAACAAGGCACTCAGACCCGGAGAGGTCGTCACCATCACACTCACCCTCGAAGACGGAAGCACCATGGACATCGAGGCGACGGTCAAGAGCTTCTCGGGCGCTGACGAGAACTACCAGAACGGCGATGACTCGGACATGGGCGACATGGACATGGGCCCGAGCGAGGATTCCTCGGAAGGCATGTGATGACAGCCGACCCCCGCCGATGGGGCCGGCGCCAGCTTCTTCAGACCAGCGCCGTCGCCCTCGGGGGCGCCGGTGCTGGCTGGACTGCAGCTGCCGCCCTGGTCCCGTCCGAGACTTCGGCAGCGCCGAATCCATCGCCGTCTGGTGCCGCGCCGATGCCGGGCATGCAGACGGTCCCCTTTCATGGGGCCCACCAGGCAGGTGTGGCGACGCCACCCCAGGCACACCTGACCCTACTCGGGCTCGACCTGCACCCCGGAGTCGGGCGCGAGGGCCTTGGTCGCCTCATGAGCCTGCTCAGTGACGATGCGTCCAGACTCACCCGTGGCCTGCCTGCACTGGCCGACACCGAGCCCGAGCTCGCCGAGAACCCAGCACGGCTCACGGTCACCTTCGGGTTCGGTCCCCGCCTGGCAGCCGAGAGGTTCACCCGCTCGGGGGGGCGCGTCACGCCTCTGCCGGCGTTCCGGACCGACCGACTCGACCCATCCTGGGGCCAGACCGACCTGGCGATCCAGATCTGCGCCGACGATCCCCTGACGCTCACGCACGCGCGCCGGATGATCCTCAAGGACTCCGTGGACTTTGCGCGGGTGAGGTGGGTGCAGGACGGATTCCGGCACGCCCGGAGCACGGTTCCCGACGGAACGACCATGCGCAATGTCATGGGGCAGGTCGACGGGACTCTCAACCCGGTCGAAGCCGAACCGGACTTCGCGCCTCTGATCTGGTCGCAGGAGTCTGGCTTCGAAGGCGGCACCTTCATGATCGTGCGGAGGATCCGCGCGGAGATGGAGGCGTGGGACAAGGTCGACCGCGTCGGGCGAGAGGCCGCTGTGGGACGGCGTCTCAACACCGGAGCACCGCTCACTGGCGACTCCGAACACGACGAACCTGACTTCGCGGCCACGGATCGACTCGGCTTCCCGGTCATCGATCCGGCAAGTCATATCGCCCGCGCGCGCACAGACGACCCGGCCCAGCGGTTCCTGCGTCGCGTCTTCAACTACACGGTCCCGGACCCGACTCGTCCCACCGGCGAGGACAGCGGCCTGGTGTTCATCGCCTTCGCAGCCGATGTCGAGCGCCAGTTCGTCCCGATCCAACGCCGACTTGCCGCTCTGGACCGGCTGAACGAATGGGTCACCACGATCGGCTCCGCCGTGTACGCCGTTCCCCCGGGAGCGGCCGAGGGCCGGTACGTCGCCCAGCACCTCCTCACCGACTGAAACCCTAGGAGAGCCTCATGGCCAAGAAGAAGAAGCAGACACCCAAGCTGCCGCCCATCAACCCGGACCTGCCCGATAGCAAGTCCGAGCGGCGCGCCGAAGTGGCGCAACTCATGCGCGAAAAGAAGATCCGGGCGCGACGCCGCACCATCGTCCTCCAGGCTCTCGTCGGGCTCGTCGCTGTCATCGCCGTCGTGGCCACGACGGTCGTCGTCCTCAACAACCGGGGCCCGGGAAGCTCGGCGACCCCACCGCCCGGCCTGACGGCAGACGGGGCGGTCCGCTTCGGAGCCGACGATGCCCCGGTCGTCCTCCAGGCGGTGGAGGACTTCCAGTGCCCGGTGTGTCGCCAGTTCGAGTCCGACGCCGGAGACCTGCTCCGCGGCTACCGAGAAGGCACCGACGTTGCAGTCGAGTACCGACCCATCGCGTTCCTCGACCGGATGTCCTCCACCGAATATTCCAGCCGCGCCCTGAACGCCTCCATGTGCGTGCTCGAAGCCTCAGGCAAGGACGCCTGGCTCCGCTACCACCAGGCCTTGTTCGACAACCAGCCCGAGGAGGGTGGTGAGGGCCTGCCCGACAGCGAACTGGTGAGCATGGCCAGCACCGTCGGGGCCACCAGCGACGACGTGAGGTCCTGCATCGAGGACCGGCGGTACGACGACTGGGCGCAGGAGACCACCGACGCCGCCTTCGACAACGGAGTCTCCGGGACGCCGACGATCTTCGTGAACGGGAGCAAGCTCGGAGGCTTCGACAATGCGACGATCACGTCGGCTGTTGAGGACGCGAGCGGCTCATGACCACCCCCGTCCCATCCTCCACGTCGATCGAGGAGCCCCAGAGCCACGTCGGCTCGACGCCGCGAGGCTCCGTGGTCCGACTGCGCGGCTTCGGCGTCGGCCTGGTCATCCTGGGATCGGCCGGTCTGCTTGCCGCATTCACGCTGACGGTCGACAAGTTCCGGCTGCTCGAAGACCCGTCGTTCGTGCCGTCCTGTGACCTGAACCCGGTGCTTTCGTGCGGGTCGGTCATGATCACCGACCAGGCATCGGTCTTCGGGTTCCCGAACCCGTTGCTCGGCCTCATCGGATTCAGTGTCGTCATCACCATCGGTGTGCTGCTCGCCGTCGGGACGCGGCCGCCTCGTTGGGTGATGGCAGGTCTCGCGGTGGGCGCGGCGGCCGGATTGGCGTTCTTCCACTGGCTGGCCTTCCAAAGCCTGTACCGCATCGGTGCGCTGTGCCCCTGGTGCATGGTGGTCTGGGCGGTGACGATCCCGATCGCAGTCTGGTCCATCCTGGTCGCGTTGCGGCTGATGGCTGACAGCCGCGTGGTCACGGCGCTCTGGTCTGTTCGATACCTGATCGTTCTGGCCTGGTACCTCGTGTTCGCAGTGCTCATCCTGGTTCGCTTCTGGGACTACTGGAGCACGCTCCTGTGAGGGGCTCTCGCGGCAGGCTGTACCGATCCCTCGGCCTCCTGGGAACGGCCATGGTGGTTTCGGTGACCCTCTCGGTGGCCCCCGCGTGGGCGCACGCCACGCTGGTCGCGTCGACTCCCACCCAAGGGGCGGTGCTCCAGGCTCTGCCAGAGCAGGTGGAGTTCGAGTTCAGCCAGGACATCTCCTCCCCCGCCTATGTGATCGTCACCGCACCGGACGGAAGTTCGGTGACCTCGGGGACTCCTCGGGTCGACGGAGCCTTCGTGCGACAGGGCATCACGGACGGACCGGGCGGGACGTACACGATGGCCTACCGCGCTGTCTCCGAGGACGGCCATCCGGTCACCGGCGAGATCACGTTCACCGTGGGAGAGGGCACCACGGCAGCGACGACTGAGGCCGATGCCGGACCTGATGCGGCACCTGCACAGGGGGCGGACAGTGCTGGTCGAGGGAGCCCGCCAGGTGCCTCCTGGTGGTCGCGTCACGGAATGCAGGCGGGGGTCGGGGCCGGTCTCTTCTTGATCGCGGCCCTCCTCCTGGTCCTGTCGCGGCGCCCCGTCGCAGCACAAGGCCGTGCGGATAGCCGACACGGAAGCGAATCGGAGCCTGCTCCACCCCCATGACCGGTGTCGATCCTCACGACGGCCCGCACGGTGTTCATCACCGTGAGCCGCCTCAGTCGGCCGGAGTCCAGCGGTTCCATGAGGCACGGAAGTCGGGGTGGTCGCCGTAGGCAACGGTCAGCATGCCGAGCGACATGTGGTCCGGGGCCTCACCGCGCTTGAGGCCGAGGATCAGCTCATCGAGGAGGCGCAGCCCACGTTCGGCAGCCTCCACCGATGGTCCCGTTGCTGTCTGTCGGCGATAGGTGGCCGCGATGATCTCTTCGGTCAACCGGTCCAGGAGGAAGGCCAGGAAGGCCGGAGAGACCGCGGCACGCGGTTCCCGTGTTGTCGTTGATCGCATGTGCTCTTCCCTCGCAAGCTCGTGTCGGATGCGTCTGCGACCTACGAGCAATGCCGGGATGCTGAACGATCTCGACCCGTCCGTCGGACTCCTCCCTCGGAAGTCGCAGACCACCACGCAGATGACGTGGTGCGCTGGCAGGTCTTCGGACTCATGGGCACTCGTTCTGGCCTACTGGGTGTCGCTTCCCAAGCGTGAGCTCAGTGCTGTGTGACACCGTTCGTTCCCACTTACCGCTGCGGGGCAGTCCCGGATTCACACCGGGTTCCCTCTTACGACGACATCGGTGGCTTCGACGCCGAACCAGTTGCCCGGCCACTGTAGTAACTCGAACGTGACCTCGAGGGATCCCGGTTCGGCGTGGCGCCGTCCGTCGACGCAGAGCACTGTCGATCACGCTCACACCCGTTCTGATTGGTCTGGCTGGAATCGATACCCCATCCCTGGCTCGGTGAGCAGGTGCTGGGGCCTGGCCGGACTGGCCTCCAGCTTGCGTCGCAGCTTGGCCATGTAGACCCGCAGGTTCCCCCCGGCCGTCTCGTAGCCAGGTCCCCACACCTCGTTGAGCAACAGCTGAGGAGTGAGCAGTTTGCCCGGGTGGCGAAGCAGGACCTCCAGCAGGTGCCATTCCGTGGGGGTGAGGCGGACGTCGACGACGTGGTCTCCATCGCGCATCGTGACTCGTCGGGAAGCCAGGTCCACCGTTGTGTGCCCGAACGTCACGATGGGCTGAGCCTCCGGCGGGGTGGCGCGCCGCAGGACTGCTCGCATCCTGGCCATCAGTTCGTCGACCCCAAACGGCTTCGTGAGGTAGTCGTCCGCACCAGCGTCCAGTGCTTCGACCTTGTCCGTGCTGTCGGTGCGCCCAGACAGAATGACGATCGGTGCCGTGCTCCACCCTCGAAGTCCGCGAACAACCTCGATGCCGTCCATATCGGGCAGTCCGAGGTCCAGGATGACCATATCCGGGGGATGCGAGGCGGCCGTGGCGAGGGCCTCGGTCCCGGTCGCGGCGGTGAACACTTCGTAGTGACGAGCACGCAGATTGATGGCCAGGGCTCGCAGGATCTGCGGTTCGTCGTCGACCACGAGGACGCGGTTCACGACGTGCTCCAGGCGTTCTTGGGCGCATCATCGGTGTCATCGCGCTCTCGACGACCAGGCTGAAGTCGAAGGGCCGGATCGGCCTGCGGAAGCGCCCTCGGCAACGACAGCACCATGGTGAGCCCTCCCCCGGGTGTCTCCTCGGGAGTGAGAGTTCCGCCCATGGCCTCGGTGAGGCCGCGAGAGAGCGCAAGGCCCAGGCCGACACCGGTGGTGTTGTCGGTATCGCCGAGGCGTTGAAATGGAGCGAAGACCCGATCAAGAGCCGATTCGGGGATTCCTGGGCCGCAGTCGATCACCCGGAGCTCGACCCGGTCACCGATGCTGCTGCCCGTGACGGTCGGGGGCGTGTCAGCCGGGCTGTAGCGCAGGGCATTGCCGACGAGGTTTGCCACGACCCGCTCGAGGAGACCCGGGTCGGCCAGCACCAGGGGCAGGTCATCGGCCACGTCCAGGACTGCCCGAGCTCCGGCCTCACCGAGATCGTCCAGCGCCAGGGGCACCACTTCGTCCAGGGCGATTGGTCGGCTGACCACAGAAAGCGCCCCCGCTTGCAGGCGGCTCATGTCGAGCAGGTTGTCGATGAGTCGGGCTAGTCGATCGAGGGACTCGTCGGCGGTGACGAGGAGTTCGCGATAGTCCTCGGGGGACCAGTCGATCTCGTCACTGCGAAGACTGGTCACCGCAGCTTTGGCCGACGCCAGCGGGGTTCGCAGGTCGTGGCCGACGGCGGCGAGCAGTGCTGTTCGCATGCGATCGCCTTCGGCGATGGGCACCGCAGCCGCTGCGGCCTCGCTGAGGCGGTGCCGTTCGAGGATGACCGCTGCCTGCGCCGCGAAGGCGCCTACGACGCGTTGGTCCTCGGCCCGCAGCGGCCGCCCGCGCAATGCGAGCATGAGGGTGTCTCCGGCCGGCACCTCGGTGTCGGCGTCCTGGGGCCGCTCGCAGCGACCGACACCCGCCGTCGCGACCACGGTCCACTCGTCCGCGGGACTACGGGCGGTGGTGACTCGCCCCGACGGCGACGACGAGGTGCGCTCGAGGAGGGTCACGGACGTCAGGGTGAACGCTTCGCGGACCCGTTCCAGCAGCGCCGGCAGTGCCGTCTCGCCGCGCAGGACGCTCCCGGCCAGGGTGCCGAGGGTCTCGGCCTCCGCTGTGGCGCGAGCCGCTTGGCGGGTACGCCGGGCAGCCAGGTCGACCACGGAGCTCACCAGCGCTGCGACGACGATGAACACCCCCAGCGCGAGAGCGTTGTTGGTCTCCCTGATGGTGAAGGTGTGGGTCGGGGTCACGAAGTAGTAGTTGAGGATCAGCGATCCACCGATCGCCGCGACCATCGCGGGGAAGACGCCGCCGACGAGGGCGACGACCACGACGAGGAGCAGGAAGATCAGCACGTCGCTGACGAGGTTGAGGTGTTGTTGACCATTCGTCAGCACGAAGGTGAGCAGGGGGAGCAGCAGAATGGCGAGCGCTGTGCCTTGGATCCTGCGGCGCATCGTCAGGCTGCCCCGCAGGTGGGGAAGGCGACGGCCCTTGCCGATCTGGTGGTGGGTGACCAGATGGACGTCGATGTCGCCGGCATCGCGGATGGTGGTCGCGCCGATCCCTGGACCCGACACGAGTGCCGACAGTCGGGACCGGCGGCTGCCGCCCAGCACCAACTGAGTGGCATTCTCGGCTCGAGCGAACTCCAGCAGTGATCGCGCCACGTCGTCGCCGACAACCTGGTGGTAAGTCCCGCCGACAGTCTCGACGAGCTGCCGTTGCGCCGCCAGGTCGGCCGGGCTGGCGCCGGTGAGCCCGTCGGATCGGGTGACATGGACGGCGAGAAGGTCACCGCCGGCCGATCGCGCCGCGATACGTGCGGCTCGGCGGATCAGGGTGCCGCCTTCGGGGCCGCCGGTGACGGCGACGACGACTCGTTCGCGGGTCTCCCAGGTGCTCTCGATGTCGTGCTGCGCCCGATAGTCCTGCATCGCTTCGTCGACCTTGTCCGCCGTCCAGAGGAGGGCGAGTTCTCGCAGGGCGGTCAGATTGCCGACCCGGAAGTAGTTGCCCAGCGCCGCGTCGACCTTGGTGGCGGCGTAGATGTTGCCGTGCGCCATCCGTCTGCGCAGCGCCTCCGGAGACATGTCGACCAGCTCGACCTGGTCGGCGGCCCGGACCACCGCGTCGGGGACTCGCTCGCGCTGCGGCACGCCGGTGATCTTCTCGACGACGTCGTTGATGGACTCGAGATGCTGGATGTTGACGGTGGAGATGACGTCGATCCCAGCCGCGAGCAGCTCCTCCACGTCCTGCCAACGCTTCTCGTTGCGGGCGCCAGGGACGTTGCTGTGCGCCAGTTCGTCCACCAACGCAATCTTGGGGCGCCGCTCCAGCAGCGCATCCACGTCCATCTCGGTGAAGGTGGCATCGCGGTGGACGATCTCCCGGCGCGGCATCACTTCGAGGCCCTCCAGCATCTCGGCGGTGTGGGGGCGGTCGTGGGTCTCGACGAAGCCGACGACCACGTCGGTGCCTCGATCGGCGCGGCGATGGCCCTCACTGAGCATGGCGTAGGTCTTGCCGACGCCGGGTGCTGCACCCAGGTAGACCCTCAGACTTCCGCGGCTCATGCTCCGTCCCTGCTTTCCTTGACTGATCCGATGGACCCGGTCGGTGAAACGCTACTCGCGCGCCGCTGAATCCAACGCCAGGTTGAGTTCCAACACGTTGACGCGGGGCTCGCCCAGGAACCCCAGCACACGACCTTGGGTGTGTTCGGCGACCAGCGCGGAGACCGTGTCCGGACTCAGCCCACGCTCCCGGGCGATGCGGGGGATCTGGAGACGTGCATACGCCGGACTGATGTGAGGATCGAGGCCAGAACCGCTTGCCAGCAGGGCGTCGGGTGGCACCTGCGACTCCGCGACCCCCTCCAGTCGGGCGACAGCTGTGCGGCGCTCCTTGACCGCCGCGATCAGGTCCTCGTTCTCCGGACCCAGGTTGGAAGCAGAGGTGGACAGGGGGTCGTAGCCTGCGCCGGCGGACGACGGACGGCTCTGGAAGTACCGCGGGTCGGCCTCGACGACGGCGACGCCGTCAGCGTCCACGACGGGCTCGCCATCCTTCAGGACCGGCCGGGTGAAGGCTTGGCCGATGAGGTCGGAGCCCACGACGCTGCCGTTGCTGGTCACGAGGGAGCCGTCCGCGTTGCCCGGGATCGCCACTTGGGCCAGGCCGGTCATCACCAACGGGTAGCCCAGGCCCAGGATGACGGTAAGGGCCAGGTAAGTCCTCAGGGCGGCGCCGTACTGACGCACGGTTGCGGGAAGTGTGGTTGCCATGATCTGTACTGCCTTCTCTAGCCGATGCCGGGGATGTTGGACACGAGCAGGTCGATGAGTTTGATGCCGATGAACGGGCTCACGATGCCGCCGAGGCCATAGATGGCCAGATTTCGCCGGAGCATCGCCGCGGCGGAGGACGGCGTGTAGCGCACTCCGCGAAGCGCAAGAGGGATGAGCCCGACGATGATCAGGGCATTGAAGATGACCGCCGAGAGGATCGCCGACTCCGGTGAGTCCAGGCGCATGATGTTGAGCCTGTCGAGACCGACGTAAACGCCGCCGAACATCGCCGGGATGATCGCGAAGTACTTCGCGATGTCGTTGGCGATCGAGAACGTGGTGAGCGAGCCACGGGTGATGAGGAGTTGCTTGCCGATCTCCACGATCTCGATCAGCTTGGTGGGGTTCGAGTCGAGATCGACCATGTTGCCGGCTTCCTTGGCTGCTGAGGTGCCGGTGTTCATGGCCACGCCGACGTCTGCCTGGGCGAGTGCAGGAGCGTCGTTCGTGCCGTCGCCCGTCATCGCCACCAGACGGCCACCCTGCTGTTCGCGTTTGATCAAGGCCATCTTGTCTTCGGGTGTCGCCTCGGCGAGGAAGTCGTCAACACCGGCCTCCTCGGCGATCGCCCGGGCGGTGAGGGGATTGTCGCCGGTGATCATCACGGTCCGGATCCCCATGCGACGCATCTCGTCGAAGCGTTCGCGCATGCCCTCCTTGACGACGTCCTTGAGGTTGATCACACCCAACGTCCGCGCTAGGCCGTCCTGACTGCGTTCGGCGACGACGAGGGGGGTTCCGCCGGCGGTGGAGATGGCATCCACGATGGCGCCGACCTCCTCGCTGGGGTGCCCGCCGTTGTCTCGGACCCACTTCATGACAGCCGTGGCCGCCCCCTTGCGGATCTCGCGTCCGTCGTCGAGATCGACCCCGCTCATCCGGGTCTGGGCAGTGAACACCACGAAGTGGGCGGTCTTGAGCTCACCGACCTGCCGTTCGCGCAGCCCGTGGGCGGTCTTGGCGAGAACCACGATCGAACGTCCCTCCGGGGTTTCGTCGGCAAGGCTCGACAACTGGGCGGCATCTGCCAACGCCTCGGAGCTGACACCCGTCACGGGCAGGAACTCGGCGGCCTGCCGGTTGCCCAGGGTGATCGTGCCGGTCTTGTCCAGGAGAAGCGTGTTGACGTCGCCGGCCGCCTCGACGGCTCGTCCCGACATGGCCAGCACGTTGTGCTGCACCAAGCGATCCATCCCGGCGATGCCGATCGCGGAGAGCAGCGCACCGATGGTGGTGGGGATCAGGCAGACCAACAGCGCCACAAGCACGATCAAGGACTGCTCGGCACCGGAGTAGATGGCGAACGGCTGAAGGGTGATGGTCGCCATCAGGAACACGATGGTGAGGCTGGCCAGCAAGATGTTCAGTGCGATCTCGTTGGGAGTCTTCTGTCGGGAGGCGCCCTCGACCAGGGCGATCATCCGGTCGATGAAACTCTCCCCGGGCTTGGCCGTTATCTGGACCACGATGCGGTCCGAGAGCACCTTGGTGCCGCCGGTGACCGAGCTGCGGTCGCCGCCAGACTCCCGGATCACGGGCGCGGACTCGCCGGTGATAGCCGACTCGTCGACACTGGCGACGCCTTCGACCACGTCACCGTCGCCGGGGATGATCTCGCCCGCCTCGACCACCACCCTGTCCCCCAGGGTCAGTTGGGGGCCCGGGACCGACTCCTCGCTGCCGTCGGGCAGCAATCGGCGTGCGACCTGCTCGGTGATGGCCTGACGAAGTGTGGCTGCCTGGGCCTTACCGCGCCCTTCGGCGACGGCCTCGGCGAGGTTGGCGAACACCACGGTGAGCCACAACCACACCACGACCGACCAGGCGAACAGTGTCGGATCGACCACGGCCAGGACCGTGGCCAGGACGGCCCCGACCTCGACGACGAACATGACCGGGTTACGCATCATCGCGCGTGGGTCGAGCTTGCGGGCTGCATCCGGGAGGGAGGTCAGCAGCATGCGAGGGTCCAGCAAGCCCGCCTGGACCCGCGAGGTCGGTGTTGAAGCAGACATTCGGGTCGTTCCTTCGGAAGTGGTGTTCGGGTTGTCGGGGCTGGCGGTGGGCGTGGTTGTCGCCATCACAAGCCCTGCGCCAACGGGCCGAGGGCGAGTGCCGGGAAGTAGGTCAGCCCGGCAACGATCACGACGACGCCGACGAGCATCCCGACGAACAGGAGCCGATAGGTGGGCAGAGTGCCGGCGTTCGCCGGAATGGGCTGCTGCCGGGCCAGGGACCCTGCGAGCGCCAGGACCAGGACGATAGGGATGAACCGCACTGCCAGCATCACCAGACCCAGCGAGGTGTTGTAGAACCCGGTGTTCGCCGAGAGGCCGCAGAAACAGCTGCCGTTGTTGTTGCCCGCCGACATGTACGCGTAGAGCACTTCTGACAAGCCATGAGAGCCCGGATTGAGCATCGAAGCGCGCGCCGAGTCCAGACCCATGGCGAGTCCGGTGCCGGCCAGAACCAGAACCGGGGAGGTGAGGATGTAGAGCGAGACGAGCTTGATCTCCCTCGCCGTGATCTTCTTGCCGAGGTACTCCGGCGTGCGCCCGACCATCAGCCCCGCGATGAACACGGTCACCATGGCCAGCACGAGCATGCCGTAGAGGCCGGAGCCGACTCCGCCCGGCGACACTTCGCCCAGACCCATGTTGAAGATCGTCAGCCCGCCGCCCAGTTCGGTGAACGATGAGTGAAACGAGTTGACCGCACCGGTCGAGGTGCCGGTTGTCGAGGTCGCGAAGAGCGCCGATGCGGCTTCGCCGAATCGGGTCTCCTTGCCCTCCATCGCTGCCCCGGCAAGTTTGAGCGCCGTACCAGGGTGTGCAGCCTCGAGGGCCGAGATCCCGACCAGGATCAGGCCCCACAGCGAAGCCATGGCAGCCAGGATGGCGTAGCCCTGTCGCTGGTCCTTCATCATGCGACCGAACGTGTAGGTCAGGGCCACCGGGATGAGCAGCAGGAGGAAGATCTCCAGGAGGTTGCTCAACGCATTGGGGTTCTCGAACGGGTGCGCCGCGTTGGCGTTGTAGAAGCCTCCCCCGTTGGTGCCCAGTTCCTTGATGGCCTCTTGCGAGGCCACAGGTCCCCCGGTGATCGTCTGAGAGTTGCCCGAGACCGTCGTCACGGTGGTTCCGGAGGAGAAGTTCTGCACCGACCCCAGGGCGATCAGGGCAAGCGTCCCGACGACCGAGATCGGCAACAGGATGCGCAGCGTGCCCCGCACCAGGTCCACCCAGAAGTTCCCGATCCGCTCGGTGCGAGAACGCATGAAGCCCCGGATCAGCGCCACCGCCACAGCCATGCCGACAGCGGCCGAGACGAAGTTCTGCACGGTCAGGCCCGACATCTGGACCAGGTGACCCATCGTCGACTCACCCGAATAGGACTGCCAGTTCGTGTTCGACACGAACGACGCCGCCGTGTTGAAGGCCTGGTCGGGTGCGACGCCGGGGAAGCCCAGGCTCATGGGCAGGTGCGGCTGAAGCCGTTGGAGCGCGTAGAGGCCCAACATGCTCGCAGCCGAGAATGCGAGGAGCGATCGCGCATAGACCGGCCAACGCTGATCCGCCCTGGAGTCCACGCCGATGACCCGGTAGATCGCGCGCTCGACGCGAGAGTCGTGCTCGCTGGTGTAGACGCGGGCCATGTAGGCACCCAGCGGTCGATAGCACACGGCAAGGGCGACCAGCAGCAACCCGACCTGCAACAGGCCGGCGGTGGTGTCAGACATGTCAAAAACGCTCCGGGAACAGCAGGGCCACCACGAGGTAGCCGACGAGAAGGATGGCGAGGATCAAGCCGACAGAGTTCTCGGGGCTCACAGCCGCTCGACCCCCTTCACGATCAGCGCGGTCACGGCGAAGAACGCGATAGCCAGGATCACGAACACGAGGTCTTGCATCAGGACTCCAGTCATCAGGTGACCGATCAACGGTCTTGGTGCAACCTTCCCTCCGCACATGCCTTCAGCGGCCCGCGTTAACAACTCAGTAACGCCGATCCGGCTCATGTTGACGGCATGCAAACGACGGGCTGACCGGTCGCGTTAACGTTCCGTTGCGAGTCGCGGGGATCGCGTTAGCGAACTGTCAACGCCCGTTCCCGGACGAAGTCCAGCGTCATGATGGAGCCATGAGCTATCCGCAGTTCACCGTGCGCCACAGGGCCTGGCTGATCGCGGCGTCCGTCGGGGTGCCGTTGCTTGTCTGCGCCGGGTTGTCACTGTTTCGCTCCGACATCTCCGCAGCCACCTCGGTGTTGGTCTTGGTGCTGCTGGTCGTGGCGGCGGCCAGCACGGGTGACCGAGCCGCGGGACTCGTCGCAGCCGTGTCTGCTGGGCTGTGGTTCGACGTCTTCCTCACCGAGCCCTACGGGCAACTGGCCATTGACGACGCCAACGACATCGAGGCGACGGTCCTGCTGGTGCTCATCGGCGCCGCGGTGACCGAGGTGGCGCTCTGGGGCCACCGGCACCAGGTGCGCTCGAGCCGTCGCGCCGGCTACCTCGACGGTGTGCTGGGAACCGTCGAGAACGTGAGCTTGCGCCATGAGACCCCAGCGGCGCTGCTGCAGCACATCTGCGAGCAGATCGAGCTCGTGCTGGGCGTGGCGCAGTGCCGATTCGCCCCGGGACCCAGGCTCGATCCGCGGGTCGCGCTGATGAACACCCAGGGAGTAGTCACTCGCGATGCCAAGCTGGTCGACGTGGATCGCGACGGCTTGCCCACCGACGAGTACACCGCCATACGGGTGAGTCGCGGCGACACGATCGTGGGCCACTTCATCCTCACCGCAGCCGGCGCGATCGCCCGCCCCTCCTTGGAGCAGCGTAAGGTCGCCATCCTGTTGGCCGACCAAGCCGGCTCGGTGCTGGAGAACCCGGCCCCCTGAGCCCCGGATTGCGCGAGGGCTCCATGACTTCATCCGCTGTCGCCACGCCAGGTCTTGCCCGCAGTGCGCTCACCGTCGGCGCTCTCGGGGTCGTTTTCGGTGACATCGGCACCAGCCCGATCTACACGATCCAGACCGTCTTCAATCCTGAGGACCCCCACCCGGTGGACGCCGGCATCGACAGCGTCTTCGGAGTCATCTCGCTGATCTTCTGGTCAGTCACCGTCATCGTCACGATCAAGTACGTCATGCTGGTGCTGCGCGCCGACAATGATGGCGAAGGTGGGATCCTCGCCCTCATCACTCTCATCCGCAGCCACGCCGTGCCGGGTGGACGCCGTACGAAACTGGCGCTCGCAGCCCTCGGCATCTTCGGCGCCTCGCTGTTCTTCGGGGACAGCATGATCACACCGGCGATCTCGGTCCTGTCGGCGGTCGAGGGCCTCAAGGTGGTCGAACCCGACCTGGAGCCGCTGATCGTCCCCACCACCGCGACGATCATCGTGATGCTCTTCGCGACCCAGCGCCTCGGCACAGCTCGGATCGGACGGTCCTTCGGCCCGGTGATGGTCGTGTGGTTCGTGGCTGTCGGGACCCTCGGCATCTCCGGGATCGTGCAGGAACCCCGTGTCCTCAAGGCACTCTCCCCCACGTATGCGGTCGGCTTCCTGACCGGCCACTTCTCGGTCGCCTTCTTCGCGCTTGCCGCCGTGGTCCTGGCCATCACCGGCGCCGAAGCGCTGTACGCCGACCTGGGCACTTCGGCCGAGCCCCCATCACTCGCGCCTGGCTGATGCTCGTCTTCCCCGCCTGCATCCTGAGCTATCTCGGCCAGGGTGCGCTGGTGCTGCAGGATCCGACGGGGGCGGTCAGCAGTCCGTTCTTCCTGTTGGCCCCGGGCTGGGCACTCATCCCGCTGGTGCTGTTGGCGACAGCGGCCACGGTGATCGCTTCGCAGGCGGTCATCACGGGTGCCTTCTCCGTGGCGCACCAGGCTGTGCAGCTCGGCTATCTGCCCAGGCTTCGGATCACCCACACGTCCGCGGACACCATCGGTCAGATCTACGTCCCGTGGGTCAACTGGGCGCTGATGGTCGGCGTCCTCACGCTCGTCTTCACCTTCCAGACCTCTGCCTCGCTCGCATTCGCCTTCGGGATGGCGGTCACTGGCACGATCACGATCACCACTCTGCTGTTCTTCTACGTCGTCCGCCATCAGTGGGGCAAGCCGTGGTGGCTGGTGCTGGCGGGAGCCGGGGGCTTCCTGCTCATCGAGCTGATGTTCCTTGCCGCGAACCTCACCAAGCTCGTCCATGGCGCATGGCTCCCGCTGCTGATCGCCGTCACCGTGTTCACCGTGCTCACGACCTGGCAGAAGGGCCGCGAGCTGGTCACGCAGAAACGTGAGCACGACGAGGGACCGCTCCAGGAGTTCATCGACGAGCTGCATGATCGCTCACCGGCTGTCCCCCGCACGACCGGCACTGCGGTGTTCCTCAACCGGGGCAAGACGACTGCCCCGTTGGCAATGCGGGCGAACGTCAAGCACAACCACCTGCTGCACGAGAACGTCGTGATCCTCTCGATCGAGACCGAACCGATCCCCCGCGTCCCTGAGTCGGATCGCATCGTCCTGGACGACCTCGGCTACAGCGACGACGGCATCATCCACGTCACTGCACGCTTCGGCTACATGCAGGACCCTGACCTTCCCGGAGCTCTGCGGCTCGCCTCCGAACAGAGCGCAGAGTTCGAGATCGACCTGGACGAGACGTCGTACTTTCTGTCCACGATCGAACTGCACGTCAGCGACGCACCCGGTATGACGCGATGGCGCAAGCGACTCTTCGTCGCCACCTCGAGTATCACCGCCGACGCGGCCGACTACTTCGGACTGCCCCGCGACCGAGTCGTCATCATGGGCTCCCAGATCAACGTCTGACCCAGGGAAAGGCGAAGGGCTCGCCCTCCGCTGTGCGGTGGACGAGCCCTTCGTGCTGGTACCCCCGACCGGATTCGAACCGGCGCTACCGCCGTGAGAGGGCGGCGTGCTAGGCCACTACACAACGGGGGCAAGATCAGCCGAGCGAAACTGTAGTCACGCTCTGCGAATCGGAGCAAATCGCGGCCTCGACCACGACTTCGCTGGGATACAAGGACTCGAACCTTGACTAACTGAACCAGAATCAGTCGTGCTGCCAATTACACCATATCCCAATGGTTCGGCCCCTCCCGAAAGCACGGGATGAGCCGGGGAGAAACCTTACACGCGACCCGCTGACGGCTCCAAAACGAGTGGGTCCACAGTGCTCCTCAGGCCCATCCTGCGACTCACCCACCACGCCAGCGCGAGGAACACCAGCGACTGGGTCAGCGTCGACGGGATGGACCACCAGGTCCCGCCGGTGGGGTTCAGAGTGGAGGCGAGATCGCCGAAGGCGAGCGCCAACCCGAACGCCAGCCAGTTGTTGAGCACGTGCATAGCAATGCCGGCCTCCAGGCCGCCGGTGAGGATCACCAGGACACCTGCCACCAGGCCGAACGCCAACCGGTCGAAGAAGACAGGCACACTCTGGCCCAGTCCGTGGGCGAGCGCGAAGAGCACCGCAGGCACCACGACCGCCACCACCCGGCTGCCGAACAGGCCACCGAACGCCTGGGTGAGATAGCCCCGGAAGAGGTACTCCTCCCCCGCGGCCTGGAAGGGGGTGAGGAACGCCACGACCAGCACGAAGTCGCGCACCGTGCTGGTCCAGGCATTGAGTTCGCCAGTGATCTCAGTGCCCTCACCGGCAGGCCCTTGCGGGAGTACGGCGGAGACGATCAGGGTGGCGATCAGGGCGACGACGGCGAGGCCGAGGCAGGCCACGAAGAACCGCCAGCGCATCCGCGGCATCACCGAGGTGAGCCATCCCGGCTTCAGCCCGTGCAGGACCCAGCTCACCAGGAACGTGGCGGGGATCAGCGAGGCCAGCGCGATGTTGAGATACGCCAAGGCACCCGGCGTGGGGTCGTCGAGGCTGGTCAGCGAGGAGATGGTGGCACCGAGGTCCTTGCCCTGCAGCGCTGCCACCGCGATGAAGGGCACCAACACCACGAGCGCCGCGAAGAAGAACATCCACGCTACCAGCGCCACGATCCCGACGATCGGACGCCAGGCGCCGGCCTTCCCCGCCCGGTGCAGGAGGTGGTACTCCATCAGGCCAGCGCGCCCTGCAGCCGTGCGAGTCCACGCTCGCGGCCCAACAGCTCAAGCGACTCGAAGAGCGGTGGGCTGATGCGTCTGCCGGTCACGGCCACGCGGACCGGACCGAAGGCGTTGCGGGGCTTCAGCCCGAGCTCCTCGACCAGCTTCAGGCGCAGGGCCTCGTCGATGGCCGCCGTGCTCCACGTCGACACACCCACGAGGGCGTCGTACGCCGCTTGGACGACCGCCCGGCCGTCCTCGTTGAGCACCTTCTCCACGTCGACCGGATCCCTGGTGAAGGACGCCTCGTCGACGAACAGGAAGCCGAGCATATCGGGAGCCTCGGTCAGCTTGTTGATGCGCTCGCTGATCAACGGCATCGCGAGCTCCAGCAACTGGGCGTCCGCGTCCGAGACCGGATCCGAGACCACCCCTGCCGCCTTGAGGAACGGCAAGACCCGGTGGGTGAGGTCCTCGACCGGGAGCAGGCGCATGTGGGCTGCGTTGATCGCCTCGGCCTTCTTCAGGTCGAAGCGCGCGGGGTTGGGGTTCACCCGGGCGATGTCGAACGCCTCGACCATCTCGGCCATCGAGAAGATGTCGCGGTCCTCGGCGATCGCCCACCCGAGCAGGGCCAGGTAGTTCAGGAGCCCTTCGGGGAGGAAGCCGGCGTCGCGGTAGCCGAGCAGGTTGGCCTCGGGGTCCCGCTTGGAGAGCTTCTTGTTGCCCTGGCCCATCACGTAGGGCAGGTGCCCGAAACGGGGGGTCTCCCCCGCCACCCCGATCTCGCGGAGCGCGTCGTACAGCGCGATCTGTCGCGGCGTGCTGGAGAGCAGGTCCTCCCCGCGCAGCACGTGGGTGATCCCCATGAGCGCGTCGTCGACCGGGTTGACCAGGGTGTAGAGCGGGGCACCGCTGGCGCGGGCCACGGCGAAATCCGGGACGTGCTCGGTCTGGAAGGTGATCTCGCCACGGACCAGGTCGTCGAAGGTGATCGCGCCGTCGGGCATCCGGAACCGGACTACCGGAGCCCGCCCTTCCTCGTGGAACGCCGCCACCTGCTGCTCGGACAGCTCGCGGCAGAAGCCGTCATAGCCCATCAGCTTGGAGCCGGACGCCTTGCGGCGCGCCTCGACCTCCTCGTTGGTGCAGTAACAGGCGTAGGTGCGACCGGCCGAGGCGAGCTTCGCCAGAGCGTCGGTGTAGAGCTCAGTGCGCTCGGACTGACGGTACGGCGCGTGCGGGCCGCCCACCTGGGGCCCTTCGTCCCAGTCGAAGCCCAACCACCGCATCACCTCGAGCAGGGTGTCGTAGGACTCTGCGGAGTCACGCGCTGCGTCGGTGTCCTCGATCCGGAACACGAACGTGCCCCCGTGGTGCCGGGCGAACGCCCAGTTGAACAGCGCCGTACGGGCCAGGCCGACGTGGGGCGCGCCGGTCGGGGAAGGACAGAAGCGCACACGAACAGCTGTGTCGGTCGAGCTCATCAGCGAGATGCCACCTTGTTGGTCAGGGTTCCGAGGCCGTCGATGGAGATCTCGATCTCGTCACCGACATTCATGGGACCGACACCCTCCGGGGTGCCGGTGAGGATCACGTCGCCGGGCAGCAGGGTCATCACGCTGCTGACGTGGGCGATCAGGGTCGGGATGTCGAAGATCAGGTCCCTGGTGTTGCCGTCCTGCTTCAGGTCACCGTTGAGGTGGGTCTGGATGCGGACACCGTCGGCGAAGTGCTGGGGGTCCAGATCGGTCTCGATCCACGGACCCAGCGGACAGAAGGAATCGAACCCCTTGGCGCGGGTGAACTGGACGTCGCTCTTCTGCAGGTCCCGCGCAGTGACGTCGTTGGCGATCGTGTAGCCGTGGATCACGTCGGTGGCCTGCTCCGGCGGGACGTCGCGGCAGATCCGTCCGATCACCACGGCCAACTCACCCTCGAAGTGCAGGTTCTGGGTCTGCCGGGGATAGAAGATCGGGTCACCGGGACCGACCACGCTGGTGTTGGGCTTGAGGAACATCAGCGGCTCACGGGGGACCTCACCGCCCATCTCGGCGGCGTGGGCGGCGTAGTTCTTGCCGATGCCGACCACCTTGGAACGCGGCAGCACGGGCGCGAGGAGGCGCACGTCCTGCGGGTTGTGCTCCTGCTCGAGGAGCTTGATCCCGACATAGAGCGGGTCCCCGGCGAGCGCCACGATCCGGGCGTCCTCGTCGGGCTGGCCGAACCGGTCCAGCTCCCCGGTCAGGACGCCGTACAGGGGATCCTCGCCGGTGGTGAATCTGCAGATACGCACGGGCCCGAGCCTATCGGTCCGGTGTTGGCGAGCCCGTCGAGACCACCTAACCTGCGTGGGTGACCCTGACCGTGCTGGACGAGGCGACCTGGGCCGCTCGCGCTGCCGAGCATGCCGCCCGGGTCGATGCCTTCGTCGCTCCCCACCTCGCGCGACGAGCCGACAAGATCAAGCACCCCGTCCACGACTTCCTGTTCACCTACTACTCCCAGCGCCCCGCACAGCTGCGGCGCTGGCACCCTGGCTTCGGCGTGGGGTTGGCCGGCGGGGCGGTGTACGCCGGGCTGAAGGGGTATGTGGTCTCGACAAGCTCGACCACCGAGGAGCCGCCTGTCGAGATCAGCACCGAAGCCTCGGTGATCGAGCCTGTCGAGATCACCACCGAAGCCTCGGTGATCGAGCCTGTCGAGATCACCACCGTCTCGCGGGAGTACGTCGAGTCGCAGCGGCCGCTGCTGGCCTCGTCGCACGCATTGCTGACCGCCACCGCCGCGCGGGCGGCCCACACCGGGTGCTTCGGACTGCACGAGTGGGCGATGGTCTATCGCAGCGAGCAGACCCGCCACGACTGGCCCCTGCGCCTGGGAGCCGAGGAGACCGATCGGGTCGTGGAGTCGCACCGGATCGTGTGCTCCCACTTCGACGCCTTCCGGTTCTTCACGCCGCCGGCGCGCGTGCTCAACGTCGTGCAACCCACCCACTCCGACCGGGTCGACTTCGAGCAGCCCGGGTGCCTCCACGCCGGGATGGACCTCTACAAGCATGCGTTCCGGCTCACCCCGCTGATCTGCTCCGACCTCGTGGCCGACTGCTTCGACCTGGCGCTGGACATCCGGGTCCTGGACATGCGGGCGGCGCCGTACGACCTCACCGACCTGGGCTATCTGCCGGTACGCATCGAGACGCCCGAGGGAAAGCAGGAGTACGCCGCCGCCCAGCGTGGCTTCGCCGAGCGGGGTGCCCCGCTGCGCCAACGCCTCATCGACGAGTGCGAGCGCCTGCTCGCGCGGGCCTAGGTCCGCGCGAGATGGGACACAGCGTCCTGCTCGTGCCGGTGCCACCGCTCGAGGCCTTCATCCGCGCCCGGACCGAGCACTACGACACCGACTACCTCTCCAGCGACCCGGACTTCACCCACGCCCACATCACCGCGCTCGGCCCCTTCCTGGACGAGCTGGACGCCGAGTCCGCGGCCCTGATCGCGGCGATCGCGCGAGCCACAGCCCCCTTCGACTACCGCCTGGAGCGGATCGACACCTTCGGCACCGGCATCATCCACCTGGTCCCGGATCCGGACCAGCCGTTCCGCGATCTCACCGAGCGCCTCGCCAGGGCCTTCCCGCAGTGCCCTCCCTACGAAGGCAGCTTTCCCGACACCTGCCCCCACCTGACCCTCGATGCCCGGACCGAGCAGGTGAGCGAGGAGTCGACCCGGGCTCTGCTCGGCTCGGCGATCCCGGTCACCGCACGTGCGACGCGCCTGGACCTGGCGTGGTACGACGCCGGCAACTGTCACGTGGTCGATTCCTGGCCCCTGGGTGTGTGAGTCTGGGTCCATGGACGTGCTCCACAACTTCCTGAGCCCCGACGGCAGCCTGCACACGATCCCGACCAAGCGAGCGAAGCTGCTGGTCGTCCTTGACCACCTGGCCCAGGAGTTCGACCTGGGCAGGACCTATCCGGAGGCCGAGGTCAACGCCATCCTCGAACGCTTCCATCCCGACTACGCCGCCCTGCGGCGCTATCTGGTCGACGACGCGTTCCTGACTCGCGAGGACAACGTCTACTGGCGCTCGGGCGGAACCGTCGATGTCGGTTAGCGTCACACCATGAAGAGGCTCCTGCTCCTGCTGCTCACCGTCACTGCGCTGGTGAGCCCCCTCCTGGTCACCAGCGCGCCCGCCGGCGCCGAGCCCGACCCTCGGTGGGTGTTCTACACCAAGGACAAGACGGCCTACAGCTCCCCCTGGTTCGGCAACAGCCACCGCATCATGATCGGCTGGGGCTGCACCAACGCCCCCTACTACGCCCCCGATCCGAGCTGCACGAAGGGCCGCGGCTTCCACCACGGGATCGACGTGGCCATCGGCTGCCGTGGCCGGATCTTCGCCGGGGTCAACGGCTGGGCGGTCGACCACAGCAGCCTGGGCCCGGCGTACGGCACCAATCCCCTGCTGATCCGCAACCACGCCCGCGGCGTCGACATCGTCATCGGACACACCCGTCGGGTCTACGTGCACCCCGGTGACCGGATCCGCAAGGGCGACGTGATCGCCCGGGTCTCCGACAACGGCGCTCCCGACGGCTGCCACCTGCACTTCGAGGTGCGCGAGCTCGGCGGCGGCCTGAGTACGGCGCAGTGGCCGCGGCCGCTGCTCGGTCTCAGGAGCTGACGGTGCCGTGTTCCACGCAGACCGCTGACCAGCCCAGCGGGTGCACCTGCACCTTCATCCGCCGCGCACACGTCGAGCAGTAGCGAGGCGGCTCCATCTCCAGACGGCGCGCGCACGCGGTGTGATCGCCCGAGTCGGCCCGCTGGCCGCAGTGAGGGCAATACATCACAGGGTCTTCGCGAGTTCCTTGATCGGCATCTTCAGCTCCGATAGCAGCTCGAGGTCGGCATCGGCGGCCCGGCCGAGCGTGGTGAGGTAGTTGCCCACGATCACCGCGTTGATGCCGCCGAGCAGGCCCTCACGGGTGCCCAGGTCGCCGAGGGTGAGCTCGCGGCCACCGGCGTAGCGCAGCACCGTGCGCGGCATCGCCAGCCGGAACGCCGCGATCGTGCGCAGCGCGTCGGTGGAGTCCATGATCGGCTGGTCCCCGAACGGGGTGCCCGGGCGCGGGTTCAGGAAGTTCAACGGCACCTCGTGCGGGTCCAGCTCAGCCAGCTGGGAGGCCAGCTCGGCACGCTGCTCGAGTGACTCCCCCATCCCCACCAGACCACCGCAGCACAGCTCCATGCCGGCCTCGCGCACCATCTCGCAGGTCTCCCACCGCTCCTCGTAGGAGTGCGTGGTCACCACGGAGGGGAAGTAGGAGCGGGCCGCCTCCAGGTTGTGGTTGTAGCGGTGCACCCCCATCTCCTTCAGGTCATCGACCTGCTCCTGGGTGAGCATCCCCAGCGAGCAGGCGACGTTGATCTCGACGGCCTCCTGGATCGCCTTGATGCCGTCACGCACCTGCGACATGAGCCGCTCGTCAGGCCCGCGGACCGCCGCCACGATGCAGAACTCGGTGGCACCGGTCGCCGCGGTCTCCTGCGCCGCCTTGACCAGCTGCGGGATGTCGAGCCACACGGCGCGCACCGGGGAGGTGAACTGGCCTGACTGGGAACAGAAATGACAGTCCTCGGGGCACCCGCCGGTCTTCAACGAGATGATCCCCTCGACCTCGACCTCGGGGCCGCAGTGCTTCATCCGCACGTCGTGGGCCAGCTGCAGCAGATCCGGGATCTGGTCGTCAGGCAGCTGCAGCACCTCGACCAGCTCGTCGTACGACAGGCCCTCGCCGTTGTCGAGGACCTGGACGCGGGCACGCTCGAGAATGTCAGTCACAGTCGCCCAATCTAATGTGCGTCTGGTCTGCTGTCGTCGTGAGGTCGGTTACTGGACGGTCACTGGGACGGCGTGCGACTGACGGCACCGGCGTCAATACACTCAGGGGCGATGACCCCCCTTCAGTCCGCGGAGCTGCTGGCCTTCGACCGTCAGCACCTCTGGCACCCCTACACGTCGATGACCGAGCCCACGCCGACCCGGCTCGTCACCGGTGCCGACGGGGTCCGCCTGACGCTGGCGGACGGTCGGGTCGTGATCGATGCCATGTCCTCGTGGTGGTCCGCGATCCACGGCTACCGCCACCCGGCCCTGACCGCCGCGGCCACGGCCCAGCTCGACTCGATGGCGCACGTCATGTTCGGCGGCCTCACCCATGAACCGGCGATCCGGCTGGCCCGCCAGCTGATCGAGATCACCCCGGGCGGCCTGGAGCACGTCTTCCTGGCCGACAGCGGCTCGGTCAGCGTCGAGGTCGCCATGAAGATGGCCCTGCAGCACCAGCGCGGCGTGGGTCACCCCGAGCGCACCCGCTTCCTGACGGTCCGCGGCGGCTACCACGGCGACACGTTCGATGCGATGAGCGTGTGCGACCCGGTCGGCGGCATGCACTCGATGTTCACCGGCCTGTTGCCCGAGCAGCTGTTCGGGGACCGACCGCCCGGGCAGGGTCAGGACATCTCCGAGTGGGAGGCCGGCTTCCGGGCGCTCGCGGCCCGCCACGCGTCCGAGATCGCAGGTCTCATCGTCGAGCCTCTCCTGCAGGGTGCCGGGGGCATGCATCCCTACCCGGCCGCGTGCCTCACCGTGTTCCGCGACGTCGCCGACGAGCACGACCTGGTGCTGATCTTCGACGAGATCGCCACCGGCTTCGGACGCACCGGGACGCTGTTCGCCGCCGAGGCCGCCGGGGTCGCACCGGACGTCATGTGCGTCGGCAAGGCCCTGACCGGCGGCTACCTGAGCCTGGCCGCCGTCCTGTGTACGACGGCCATCGCGCGCGGCCTCTCCCAGAGCGATGCCGGGGTGCTCATGCACGGGCCGACCTTCATGGGAAATCCGCTGGCCTGTGCGATCGCGAGCGCCAGCATCGACCTCCTGCTCGGTCAGGACTGGGAGGGCGAGATCCAGCGGATCAACGCCGGCCTGGCCCGGGGGCTCGGCGAAGGACTCGCCGGTGGCGCGGTCGCTCGGACCTTGGGCGCCGTGGGCGTCATCCAGCTCGACCACCAGGTCGACGTGGCCAAGGCGACCGAGGTCGCGCTCGAGCACGGCGTGTGGCTGCGCCCGTTCCGTGACCTGATCTACACGATGCCCCCCTACGTGTGCACCGACGACGAGATCGCCGCCATCACGACGGCTATGCGGGCTGCCGCGGACGTGGCGTGATGAGCGAGCAGTGGACGACGTGGCTGGCTGCCAGCCGTGCGCGCCGTGAAGCGGCTGGGCTCCAACGCACACTGCGGCCCCGCAGCGCCGCAGAAGGTCTCGTCGACCTGGCCGGCAACGACTACCTGGGACTCAGCCGCCATCCCACCATCACCGCGGCGGCTGCCGAGGCTGCCCGGGTCTGGGGAGCCGGCGCAGCCGCGTCACGGCTGGTCACCGGCACGACCCAGCTGCACGCCGATCTCGAACGGAGTCTCGCGGACTTCACCGGGATGCCCGCGGCATTGTGCTTCTCGACGGGCTACCACGCCAACCTGTCCGTGCTCGCCGCGCTGGCCGACCGCGACTCCCTCCTGGTCAGCGACAGCCACGTCCATGCGTCGCTGATCGACGGCGCCCGCCTCTCCCGTGCCTCCGTGCTGGTCACCCCGCACAACGACGTGGACGCGGTGGCCGCTTCGCTGAGCAGCAGGAAGGGGCGGCGTGCACTGGTCCTGGTCGAGTCCGTCTACTCCGTGTTCGGGGACGCCGCACCGTTGGCCGATCTTCTCGAGGTGTGCGAACGGCACGATGCTCTCCTCGTGGTGGACGAGGCCCATGGGCTGGGGGTCCGCGGCGAGGGTCGGGGCCTGCTGCAGGAGTTGGGCCTGACAGCTCACCCGAGCCTCGTGATGACCTGCACCCTGTCGAAGTCCCTGGGCGCCCAGGGTGGCGGTGTGCTGGGCCCGCCCGAGCTCATCGACCACCTGGTGAACGCCGCCCGGCCGTTCATCTTCGACACAGGGTTGGCGCCGGCCTCGGCCGGGGCGGCGCTGGCGGCGCTGCAGTTGATCGAGACCGAGACCGACCGGGTCGAGCGTGGCACCAAGCGGGCCCATGAGCTCGCCACGGCCCTCGACATCGAGGTCCCTGATGGTTGGGTGATGTCGGTGCCGATGACCTCACCTGCGGTCGCGCTCACCGCCCAGCAGGCGGCCCGGGAGCGCGGTGTCGCCGTCGGCTGCTTCCGTCCGCCGTCCGTGCCCGACGGGATCTCGCGGCTGAGGATGACGATCAACGCCGGCGTGCCCGAGGACCAGTGGCGGCGCGCGGTCGACGTGCTCGTCGACGTCGTGGCAGCGCATCGATGACACGGATCCTGGTCGTCACCGGCACCGACACCGATGTCGGCAAGACCGTCGTCACCGCTGCCCTCGCCGCCGCTGCCACCGGCAGCGTCGTGGTGGTCAAACCCGTGCAGACCGGCATCAGCGGCACCGAGATCGGCGATGTCGATGTGGTGCACCGGCTGACCGGTCGTGCCTGTCAGGAGTTCACGACCCTCTCCGACCCGTTGGCGCCCGACACCGCGGCGCGGCTGCGTGAGGTCCGCATCCCACCGGTGGCTGAGTACGCCGACCGGATCCGGGTGCTGGGCGAGTTCCACGACCTGGTGATAGTCGAAGGAGCCGGCGGGGTGTTGGTACGCCTCGACACCGAGGGCGGAACGATCCTCGACCTGGCTCTTGCCCTGGAAGCGGACGTCTACGTGGTCACCCGGGCCGGGCTGGGCACGCTCAACCACACCGCCCTGACCGTCGAGGCACTGAGGGCCCGCGGCATCGAGCCGCGAGCCCTCGTGATCGGATCATGGCCCGGGACCCCCGGACTCGCCGAGACCACCAACCGCGCGGACCTTGCCGCGCAGACCGGCGTGCCGCTGGTCGGCGTACTGCCCGAAGGTGCGGGTGCGCTGAGCCGGGAGGAGTTCCTGGAGCAGGCCCCGACCTGGTTCGACCAGGCACCGTGAGCACCCACGTCCCGGACGACCGTCAGGCAGCGACCTCGTAGGCCACGAGCTTGGCGACCGCGTCCACGAACGCCTGCACGGTCTCGGCGTCGGAGACCGGGTCCTCGCCCCACGCGTAGCGGTGGTTGATCACGATGTCCTCGACCACGGAGGCTCCTGCCACGGTGGCGGAGCGTCGGGTGTCGTCGTGGGCCCACTTGCCGCCGTACTGGCCGACCGAGGCACCGACGACCGCCAGCGGCTTGCCCATGATCGAGCCCGCACCGAACGGGCGCGATGCCCAGTCGAGGGCGTTGTTGAGGACCGCGGGCATGGTGCCGTTGTACTCGGGAGTGACCACGAGCACCCGATCGGCGGCCGCGACCTGGTCACGCAGGTTGGTGACGGCGACCGGAGCGCTCTCGCCGTCGATGTCCTCGTTGTAGAAGGGGACCTCGCCGAGGCCGGTGGCGATGTCGACGCTCACGCCCGCGGGAGCCTGCGCCTGGACTGCTTCGGCGAGGCGACGGTTGAAGGAGTCGGCGCGAAGACTGCCGACCAGGATGAGGACGCGGGTGTCAGACATGGTTCTCCTGAAGGGTGTGGAAGTGGGAGCAACACCCGTCAAAACGGACCCTGGTCCGCTTCTATTCCCCTCTAGAGTGATCCCCGTCATGACTGAGCCTCGCTTCCTGCCGATGCTCGGGCAGCAGCCGCCCGAGCGGCGCGATGCTGCCCACAACCGCAAACTGCTGCTCGAGGCCGCCCAGCGTCTCGTGGAGCAGTGCGGGCCCGACGCGGTCACCATGGAGGCGGTCGCCACCGAGGCCGGCGTCGGCAAGGGGACGGTCTTTCGCCGGTTCACCAGCCGATCGGGCCTCATGGCAGCCCTGCTCAACCACTCCGAGGCCGAGTGGCAGGCCAACGTGATGGGCGGACCGGCACCCCTGGGCCCAGGAGCCCCACCGATCGATCGGCTGCTGGCCTTCGGCCGCTCCCGGATGATCACCAACCTGCGCCACGCCGACCTGATCAGAGCCGCGGGTCACTCGGGCGGCAGGCCCTACGCCGCCTATTCGTTCGCCGCGACCCACGTGCGCTACCTGCTCGGGGAACTGCACGTGCGCGGGGACATCGCACTGCTGGCCACCTCGCTCCTCGCGCCCCTGGAACTGGTGATCCTCGAGCAGCAGACCCGGATCGAGGGCATGAGCCTCAACCGGGTCGCTGCCGGTTGGGAGGACCTCGTCCACCGCGTCATCGCGGGTTAGTCGTCGCGGGCGACCAGCTGGAGGTCGTCGATGAGCAGCTCGGCGGCCAGGTGTACGTCGTGGGGCGGCGCCAGGCGGGCGTAGACCTGCAGGGCGTTGCGTCCCGGCGGCGCGACCACGTCGAAGCTCACCTTCGTGCAGTCCTTGCGCGGTCCCTGCTCAGGGATCGGCACCGAGACCACGTCGGAGCTCCCCCCGGCCATCCCGCGATACCACCGGATCTCGAGCGACGCCCCGGCCGAGGCCTGGCGCACCTCGGCGGTCAGGGTGAGCCGCGTGCCGGGGGCGATCGACTGGCGATGCACCGTGGTCGCCGTGACGTCCTCCCTGCTGACCGGGCTGCGCTGCAGGCGCAGCCCCTGGTCGCCGGAGCAGGCAGCGAGCGGGGAGGACTCCGCGTACTTCCCGAGGGCCCACAGGGTCGGCTCCGTGGTGCTGGCCACCGTGTCGAGGTCCTCCATCGCCCCGGTGCCCCACAGCAGGTCCCGCCCCGCTGGGTCCGCGGCGCCCGGAGCCAGGCTGGTGGCCACCTCGTCGATCGAGTCGGCCAACCCGCCCACCACCGGCACCGGGCGGTAGTCGACGATCGCGATGGGGTCGACCACCGTGCTGAGAGCCTTGCCAGCGGCCAGCACCACCGTCACCAGGTAGGACCTCGACGACGACCAGAGCTCCTGGTCGAAGGCCAGGTTGCCCACGCTGTGCACGATCGGTACGCCGGCCACGCGGGTGATGCCGCCGATCACGTGCGGATGGCCGTCGACCACCACGGAGGCCCCCGCCCGGGCCGCCATCCGGCTGAACCGGAGCACGTCGGGGGTCTGCCGCTGGCGGTACTCGACTCCCCCGTGCAGCATGAAGACGACGTCGTCGGCACGGCTCCGAGCCTCCCCGATGGCGGCGAGCAGACGGGAGCGGTCGCATCGTGCCGCACCGCCCTTGTCGTCATCGGCCACGTAGGTGATCTCGTGTGCCGATCCGTCGATCGTCGTACAACCGACGAAGGCGACCACCTGTCCCCGCACCTCGACGTACGCCGGAGCCCAGGCCTCCTCGACGGTGCGTCCGGCGCCGAAGTGCGCCAGCCCCGCGTCCTCCACCGCCGAAACGGTCGAGTCGATCCCGGCCTCGAGGGCGTCGTACACGTGGTTGTTGGCCAGGTCGACGACGTCGACTCCCGCAGCCGCGAGCCCGCCGGCGGTCCTGGGTCCGCTCGCGAACATCAGGTCCTTATCGGGATGGAACCTCGCACCCCGGGCATCGGCCTCCCACGGGCGCTCCACCAGCGGGGTCTCCAGGTTCACCACCGTCAGGTCGGCATCAGCCAGCATGGGCCGCAGGTCGCTCAGGACCCGGGCATGGTCGGCAACGGTGGCGCGGTGCGACAACAGGGCGGGGCCGTGGGCGGGCCGGTAGAACCGGCGACCCATCATCACGTCGCCGCCGAACCGCAGCGAGACGGCCTGGTCGGTCGCGGGCGTCAGCGGCACCCGGACCGGGTCGCCCGGTCCGATCGCGACCACCCGCGACAGGAATCCCGGAGCACCGACCCTGACCAACCGAGGGGACGAGAGCACCAGGTCCACCCGTCCGTCAGCACCGGCGACGCGCCCGGGTCCGTCCTCGGCCCCGCTGCCGGACAGCACCGTTGCCTGCGTCGCGGCCAGGGGCTGACCCGAGGCGACGTCCACACCGACGACCTCGACGCTGGACAAGGATGCCGGCGGTGCGACCGACTGCGGAGCCACCCCACGCAGCAGCACGCTGACCAGGGAGAGCGCGCCGAGGACGGCCGAGTACGCGAGTGCTCTGCGCACATTCCCGCCCTTCTGCCCTCGGATTCGCGTCTCGCAACGGAATCAGTTGTCTTTTCTTTGCCAAACAATCGCACCAGTTTTCGCGTTTTGTGCCGTTTCCGGCTCAGCCCCGCCAAACTGACGCTCGGGGGAACGATCGAACATTCAGTGCCGCCGCGTGGGGGACATGTCTTGGGGTGACATCACGCAGCGCGCGTTTTGGGGAGGACCTTTCATGAGCAGCGCGCTCACGCACGGACTGGCAGGACTGGCGGCATTCGCCATCGCCCTGGCCGCCGCCGCCTTTCGGTTCAAGGGAGGTGAGGACAATGTCGCGTCGACTGACATCGGTCTGGACTGACGTCCACTCGAGCCTGCTGGGGGTTGTCGTCGTGGTCGCGGTCGTCAGCGCCGTCGCGGCCAGGTCCGGTGATCCCCGGTTCACCCTCGGCACCGTGCTGATCGCGGTGGCCACCGTGATGATCGCCTCGCTGACCGACAGCCTCGGCGGCATGGCCGTCGCCCTGGTCGGCGGAGCCGCCACCACAGCGGTGCACGACCTGATCGGCACCGGGCAGCTCGCCGGCTTCGCCGACCAGGCGGTCCGCCTCGGCCTGCTCCTGATCGTGGGTGCCTGCGCCGGCAGCCTCGGCGACCGGATCCGGCGCGGACGTCGGGTCGCCGAACGCGTCGCGGCGCAGGCCGTCGCCCCGGTCGAGGGAACCCTGGGCCTGATCTCCTTCAGCGACGCCCAGTGGCGACTCGAGGAGGAGAAGCTCCGTGCCCAGCTCCATGACCGACCCCTGTCGATCGCCCAGGTCACCGTCCGGATCGAGGACGACTCACTGTCCGAGGACGACCGGGTGCGCGCGATGCGAGCGGTCGCCCGGACCCTCGAGACCGAGCTGCGCAGCACCGACGTTCCCTTCGTGATCGGCGAGGACAGCTTCGGCATCATCCTGCCCGAGAGCAGCGCGGAGACCGCCAACGACGTCATCGAACCGGCCCTGATGCTCAGCCGCCTGGCCACGTTCACCGACCGGACCAGCGGTGAGCGGCGCCTTGTGTGTGACGTCGCTGACGTGCGCGTCGCCATCGGGTCTCTGCGCCGGGCCACCCCGCCGCGCCTCGCCGCTGCCCCCCAGCCGAGCACGGCATCACAGCTGCTGGCGGCCCCCGCCCTGGTGGACGACTCCGCAGAACAGCCTCCCGGCCTGCTCAAGGCGAGCTGAGGATGACTGGCGCGATCATCAGCATCTCATTGCTGTGGATGGTGGCGCTGACCCTGGCCGGCTACTGGTGGCAGTCGGTGCGCGACCACGGCAAACGCCTCGACCAGCTCGACGTGCGCATCCATGTCAACGGGATCCGCGGCAAGAGCACGGTCACCCGGCTGGTGGCCTCGGTGATGCGCGAGGGCGGGTTCGTGACCGTCGCGAAGACCACGGGCAGTGCGGCGCGCGTCATCGGCCCCCTGGGCGAGGAGACCCCCATCCGGCGTACCGGCGCACCCACCATCAACGAGCAGATCGCCGTGGTCCGCGAACATGTCGTGCCCGGCGTCGAGGGCCTGGTGATGGAGTGCATGGCCGTGCGCCCCCTGTATCAGGAGTACTCCCAGGACCACATGGTCAAGTCCGACATCACGGTGATCACCAATGTCCGTGAGGATCACCAGGAGGAGATGGGCGAGACGCTCGAGGAGATCGCCGACTCCCTCGCCCTCACCGTGCCCCGGACCGGCGTGCTGATCACCGCCGAGGAACGTCCCGAGCTGCGCGACCGACTGGCCCAGCGGGCGGCGGAACGTTCGAGCCGATTCATCTACGCCGATCCTGCGGGTGTCACCGACGACGACATGCGCGGCTTCGACTACCTCCAGTTCAAGGAGAACGTCGCCATCGGACTGAGCATCGCCGAGCTCCTCGGCATCAGTCGGGAGGCAGCGATCCGCGGCATGTGGAAGGGGGTCCCGGACGTCGGGGTGGTTCGCCTGCGAACCGTGCGGATCCGGGACAAGTCGGTGACGTGGGTGCCGATGTTCGCCGCGAACGACCGCGAGAGCGTCGTCCTCACGCTGCAGTCGCTGGTTGCCCAGTTCCCCTCCGACGCCACCGTCATCGGCATCCTCAACAACCGGCTCGACCGGGGACGCCGGGCCGAGCTGTTCGCCCAGATGGCCTCGGAGGATCTCGAGCCCTTCCTGGACCACACGGTGCTGTTCGGTGCCTTCGAGGACACCGTCGAGCACATCATCCTCGCCCACGGCATGCCGCCCGAGCGGCTGCACCGGATGGGTGACAGTCTCCGGCTGAGCCTCGAGGAGATCCTGGACGGCATCGCCGCCCTCATCCCCGGCGAGCACGGCGTCCTCATCGGGATGGTCAACATCCACACCCACCAGGCCGAGCTGCTGCTCGAGCACATGGCACACGAGATCGGTGCCGAGCACGTCGACGAGCTGCTCGAGTCCCTCAACCCGGCGCGCCAGCCCGACGCCCGACGCCGGCTGCGCTACGCCGCCGCCCGGCGTACCCCGGCGGTGGCGGACAGCTCGTGAGCGCTCGGTGAATCCCTACCTCTACTCCCCTGACGTGGTCCGGGTGACCCTCGTGGTGGGAGTGCTGGTGTCGATGCTGTTCTACGAGCGTCTGCAGCTGACCACCGGTGGCGCCATCGTGCCGGCCTACCTGGCCCTGGCCCTGCTCGCTCCGCTCACCGTCATCCTCACGGTCGCGGCCGGCGTGCTGACCCACCTGATCGTCGACCGGGGCATCACCCGACGCCGCATCCTCTACGGGCGCCGCAAGTTCGAGCTCGAGGTGCTCGTCGGGCTGGCCCTGGTCGGATCGGTGTTCGTGCTGCGCGGCGTGTGGGGACAGCTCGGACCGTGGGACCTGACCGTGGGCACGGTGGGCTTCCTGGTGCCGGGCATCATCGCGCACGACATGTCGCGTCAGGGCATCCACAACACCCTGATGGCCATCCTGGCCACGACGGCGATCCTGGGCACCTTCCTCTACGTCTACGTGGAGCTCCTGGACCTCACCAATGCCCAGGTGGCGCCACCTGAGGTGCTGGCCTCAGTGCTGGGCTACGACCGCCGGCTGCTCCTGGTGGCGGTGGCGGCCAGCGTCCTGATCGGGATGGCGCTCTTCGCGCGGCTCGGGCTGCGCTCGGGTGGATTCATCACCGCGGCCTACCTCGCGCTGCTCATCGACCGGTGGTGGGACCTGGCCTTCATCCTGGTCGTCGCCGTGCTCACCTGGGCGGTCGTGGCCAAGCTGATGATGCCGCGCCTGCTGCTCTTCGGCCGGCGCAAGCTGTCCACGATGGTCCTGTTCGGGGCCCTCATCGGGTCGACGGCCGAGCTGGTCGCCCGGGGCATGAGCGACGGGCTGTGGGAACCCGTGCGCGGCCTGACCGTGATGACGGTCATGCTGCCTGCCCTGATCGCCAACGACGCGCAGCGCCAGGGCTGGGAACGCACCCTGTGGGGGGTCGGCCTGGGCACGCTCGGGGTGTTCTCGGTGACCAACCTGGTCGCGGCCCTGCTGCTGGGCACCGGCCTGCTCAGCCCCGCCGTGTTCGGCTAACGCGCCGCCTGTTGGCGGCGCAGCCCGAACGTCAGTCCGTCGACCAGGGCATCCCACGACGCCTCGATCACGTTGTGTCCCACCCCCACCGTGACCCACGACGACTCCCCGTCCGAGGTCTCGATGAGGACCCGGGTGATCGCGTCGGTGCCGTGACCCTGGTCGAGGATGCGCACCTTGTAGTCGATGAGCTCGAACTTGACCACCTCGGGGTAGGCCTGTCCGATCGCCGTGCGCAGGGCCGCATCGAGAGCGTTCACCGGCCCGTTGCCCTCGGCCGTGACGACGAACCGCTCGCCCCCGGCCCGCAGCTTGACCGTCGCCTCTGAGACTGCCTCGTCCCCGGGACGGGTCTCGGTGATCACCCGCCACGACTCCACGTCGAAGTAGGACAGCCGGGCGCCGTCGACCTCCTCGATCAGCATCAGTTCGAAGGAGGCATCGGCCGCCTCGAACGTGTAGCCGCGCAGCTCCTGCTCCTTGACCCGCGCGGTCACCCTGGCCACCAGGTCCTGGTCGAGCTCGAAGCCGAGCTCTCGACCCTTGAGCTCGATGCTGGCACGACCCGCCATGTCGGAGACCAGCAGCCTCATGTCGTTGCCCACCCCGATCGGGTCCATGTGCTGGTAGAGGTTGGGGTCCACCTTGATCGCGCTGGCGTGCAGGCCGGCCTTGTGGGTGAACGCCGAGGTGCCGACGTACGGCTGACGCGACGCCGGCGGGAAGTTGGTGACCTCCGCGACCGCGTGGGCGATGCGGGTGGCGTCCTTGAGCAGGCCCGGGGGCAGCACACGACGGTCCAGCTTGAGCTCGAGGTTGGCGATGACCGAGACCAGGTCGGCGTTGCCGGTGCGCTCGCCGTAGCCGTTGATGGTCCCCTGCACGTGGGTGGCGCCAGCAGCGACCGCCGCGAGAGTGTTGGCGACCGCACAGCCGGTGTCGTTGTGGCAGTGGATGCCGACGCGTACGCCGGTGGCCTCGACGACGTCGTGCACGACGTCGGCGACCCGGGTCGGCAGCATGCCCCCGTTGGTGTCACACAGGGCGAGCACCTCGGCGCCGGCCTCATAGGCCGTGCGTAGCACCTCCAGGGCGTAGTCGCGGTTGTCGCGGTAGCCGTCGAAGAAGTGCTCGGCATCGAGGAAGACCGTCTGGCCCTCGGCGCGCAGATGGGTGACGGTGTCACGGATCATCGAGAGGTTCTCCGCCAGCGTGGTACGCAGCGCGAGTTCGACGTGGCGGTCGTGGGACTTGGCCACGAGCGTCACGACCGAGGCACCACTCTCGCGCAGCGCGGCCACCGTCGGGTCGTCCGCGGCCACGTTGCCGGCTCGGCGGGTGGCGCCGAAGGCTGCGAGCTTCGCATGGCGCAGGTCGAGCTCGGAGGCCGCGCGAGCGAAGAACTCGGTGTCCTTGGGGTTCGCCCCGGGCCAGCCACCCTCGATGTAGCCCACGCCCAAGAGATCGAGTTGGCGCGCGATCTGGAGCTTGTCGGCGACCGACAGGTTCAAGCCCTCCTGCTGCGCACCGTCACGCAGGGTCGTGTCGTAGACGTGGAAGCTTCCGTGGAGGTCCAGTTGGTCGGTCATTTTCGGCATTCTTTTCGTCTCGCAGGGTGTCGTCGAGGTCGCAGAGGGCACAAAAAAACCTCTCGAACACGAGAGGTTTGCGCGTCAGGGAGGCTGACGCGCTAAGGAATGACGATCTCCGACATCTTCATGTGTCGATCTTGCCACGGAAGCCTCCGCGACGGCGTGTCCGTCCCGGGATACGAACACTACAGAGGTCAACTAGACCGGGGGCTGCCCGTCACCCCCGAAGGATGCTTATCTAAGATCACCCCTGTTTCACATCGGACTCCCCGCCCGACCAATCAGGACAAAATGCGCATCAGCGAACTCAGCGAACAGGCTGATCTGCCTGTCGGTACCGTCAAGTTCTACTTGCGTTCCGGACTGCTGCACCAAGGACAGTTGGTCAGCGCCACGCAGGCGGAGTACGACGAGACCCACCTCGAGCGACTACGCCTGATCCGCGCCCTCCTCGAGGTCGGCCACCTCACGCACGCCGAGATCCAGGGCATCCTCGACGCTCTTGCCAAGCCACCGGGGCAGATGGTGGAGGCGCTGGTCCAGGTCTACGACGCTGCAGCGAAGGCTGCCCGCTACGACGAGACCGACCTGACCCCGGCACTCGCCGCCGTCCGGGCGCTGGGCTGGTCGATCGACCCCGAGTCCCCCCACCTCGCCTGGCTGGCCCGGGCCATCAGCGCGCTCGAGAGCATCGGACTGCCCCCCTCCGGCGAGCGCATGCAGGTGTACGGCGCCGCAGCGCTGCTGGCTGCCGAGAACGACATCGACTGGGTGATGGACGCCGACCCGGACCGCACGGTGCTGCGCGCCATCGGGAGCTCGGTGCTGTGGGGGTCGGTGCTGGGCGCGCTGCGCGTGCTGGCCGCCGAGGACGTGTCCCGCCGGCAGTTCGGGGAGATGACGATGGCGCTGCGCAATCTCGGCGCCGAGCCCGGTCAGTTCCAACAGACCCCGGAGGACCCGGACGACGAGCCCGAGGCGTCCATCCCCGTGGCGGACTAGAACAGGCCACCCAGGAACGAGCTGCCGGCGAACGGACCCTCGGTGGCCGGTGCCCAGTTCACTCCCTGTGCGCCCAGGACCAACGCGGCCACGGCCGCCCCGGCCAGCAGTCCCCCCGTCATCAGTCCCCACACCAGTGGCCGGCGGCTGGCGCTGAGCACGGCACGGCGGACCGGGCCGCGCAAGCGGGAACCCCCCGGTCCCCACCACAGGGCCGTCACCACGCTGGCCCCGGCGATGGCCAGGGTGGTGTCCGTCGGTGCACTGAACGCGAAGCAGACCAAGCCGGCCGCGAGCCCGAGGCCCAGGGCCCAGAACGTCAGTAGGAACAGTCCGGGCAGGGCCACGACGAGAAACCAGGGATAGCTGAAGGGCAGCACGAGCGCGTCGTACCAGCGTCGCCCGCGACGCATCAGCCGGTCCTGGTGGCGACTGCCCGCCAGTGACCCGGCCCGCAGGACCCACACCAGCGTCACCAGCACCGCTGTCGCGAGGTAAGGCGCCAGCGCGATGCTGACCGTGGCCAGGATCAACAGCGACCCCGTGAGGGCAAGGCGCCTCAGCCGTCCCGCGGTGTCGAGGTCCTCCTCGACGAAGAGGTCCGGTTCGACCGGCTCGTCGCTCCACACCTCCGTGGAGAAGACGCGAGTCGGGTCGTCGGGCTCGGTGCGTGCGGTCGGCGCCTCTGCGGGGGCTGCTGCGACGGCCGCGTAGGGCATCGTCAGCGGTGCCTCCTCAGCCGGCATCGGGCGCACGGCGGTCGGCGCGGGCCGGTCGCCGGCGAGCTCGGTCCGGATCTCCCGGAGCGAGGGGCGCTCGAGGGGCTCCGGCGACAGGGCAGCGTCGAGCAGGTCGCGCAGGCCACTCGGAAGCCCACCGAGCTGGTGCTCACCCCGGCGGACCCGGTCCATGATCGCCATGGACGGACCGCGGCCGAACGGCGGATTCCCAGTGCCGGCGAACGCGACGGTCGCCGCCCACGAGTGGATGTCGGAAGCGGCGGTGGCGTCCTCGCCGTACAGGATCTCCGGGGCGAGGTAGCCGGGGGTGCCCAGCAGCCATCCGGTGTGGGTCAGCCGCGGGTCGTCGGCGACCCGGGCCAGCCCGAAGTCGATGAGGATCGGGGCCCGGCCCTCCATGAGCACGTTGGAGGGCTTGACGTCGCGGTGCAGCACTCCCACCGCGTGCACGGCCTGCAGCCCGTCGGCCAGCCGCGCGGCGAACCAGGCCAGGTCCTGGACCGGACCGTCCTCGCGCACGTGGTCGTGGAGCGACAACCCCGGGACATAGCGGGTGGCGACGTAGGGAATCGGGCCCCACGGGTCGGAGTCCTCGATCTCGGCGACCCAACGACTGCGGATCAGGCTCAGCGAGTTGACCTCACGAGCCAGCCGTTCGCGGGCCTCGTCGTCACCGACGATGTGGGGACGCAGCACCTTGAGGGCCACCCGGTGCCCGTCCGAGCGCCGGGCGAGGTGAACCACACCCATGCCACCCTCGCCGATGCGCGACAGCAAGGTGTAGGGGCCCACCTGGATGGGGCCGGGAGGCTGCGTTCGGGGCAGGGCGGTCACGAGAGCAGCGTAGACCGGAGTCCGGGTGAACTGCGGTAGTCGCGGCTCCGCGCGGACCTGGTGCATCCAGCCGAACGTGTCCTCGGCGCGACCGAACTGGATGTCGACCAGAGCCTGGCGGATCTTCATCGTCAGCTCGCCGGCGTCACCGTCGGAGGAACCGACCTCGCCGCCGTCCCACTTGAGCGCACCCACGGGGGTGACCACGGCTGCGGTGCCGCAGGCGAACACCTCGGTGATGCGGCCGCTGGCCACTCCCTCGCGCCACTCGTCGATGTCGACCTTGCGCTCGACGACCTGGTGGCCCATCTTGCCGGCCAGCTCGATGATGGCCGCACGCGTGATGCCCTCCAGGATGGTGCCGGTCTCCGGGGTGACGATCGTGCCGTCGTCGTGCACGAAGTACATGTTCATGCCGCCGAGCTCCTCGACGTAGCGGCCCTCCTGGGCGTCGAGGAAGACCACCTGGTCGCAGCCGTGGGAGCTCGCCTCCTGCTGGGCCACCAGGGAGCTGGCGTAGTTGCCGCCGGTCTTGGCCGCGCCCATGCCACCGCGGCCGGCTCGGGTGTAGTCCTCGGTCAGCCAGAGGGTGATCGGCTTGACCCCCTTGCTGAAGTAGGCACCGGCGGGACTGGCGATCACCATGAAGGTCACGTGGTGGGCCGGACGCACCCCCAAGAACACCTCCGTGGCGATCATGAACGGCCGGATGTAGAGGCTCTTCTCCCCCTCCGCGTCGGGCACCCAGCGCTGGTCGACGCGCACCAGGGCGTCGACGGCTGCCACGAAGTCGGCCGGTTCCAGCTCGGGGAACGCGAGTCGCCGGCTGGAGCGCGCCATCCTCTTGGCGTTCTCCTCGGGGCGGAAGGTCCAGACCGATCCGTCGGCGTGGCGGTAGGCCTTCATGCCCTCGAACGTCTCCTGGGCGTAGTGCAGGACGGCGCTCGCAGGGTCCATCGTCAAGGGACCGTAGGGCGTGATCCGGGCGTCGTGCCACCCGGCGTCGGGCGTCCACTCCACCGTGAACATGTGGTCGGTGAAGTAGGTGCCGAAACCAGGGTTGGCCAGGATCCCGGCCAGCCGGTCGTCGTCCACGAGGTCACTGGAGAGGGTGGTGCTGATGTCCATGGTCGTCACGTTAGCCGACCTTTCACGTCGGGTCTGCGGCCCGTCGTACGACAGGTCCGTGGGGTGTCAGGGAGAACTGGCGGTTGTCAGGGGTCGCAACCCCTGGCAACCGTGGGTTTCCCCGGCCGACCGGGGATCGCCTCAGCCCGAGACGCGCGCCGCGATCGCGTCGCCCACCTCGGAAGTACGCCGCGTCGAGCCGGGTACGCGCTCCGCGAGATCGGCCAGCACGGCTGTCTCGATGGCGGCTGCTGCCTCGGGGTGGCCCAGGTGGTCCAGCAGCAGGGACGCCGACAGGATCGCTGCCGTCGGGTCCGCCTTCTGCTGGCCGGCGATGTCGGGAGCAGAGCCGTGGACGGGCTCGAACATCGAGGGGGCGGTGCGGTCCGGGTTGATGTTGCCGGAGGCAGCCAGCCCGATGCCACCGGTGATGGCGGCGGCCAGGTCGGTGATGATGTCGCCGAACAGGTTGTCGGTGACGATCACATCGAAGCGCGACGGATCGGTGGTCATGAAGATCGTGGCCGCGTCGATGTGCAGGTAGTCCACCGACACCTCGGGGAACTCCGTCGAGACCTCCGCCACCAGTCGTGACCACACGGCTCCGGCGTACACCAGCACGTTGGTCTTGTGGACCAGCGTGAGCTTCTTGCGCCGGCGCATGGCCCGGGCGAAGGCGTCCCGTACGACGCGCTCCACACCGAAGGCGGTGTTGAGCGACACCTCGGTGGCGACCTCGGCGGAGGTGCCCACCCTGATCGAGCCACCGTTGCCCGTGTAGGGCCCCTCGGTGCCTTCACGCACGACGACGAAGTCGACCTCGCCTGGGTCGGCCAACGGCGAGGTGACGCCGGGGAAGATCCTGGAGGGACGCAGGTTGACGTAGTGGTCGAGCTCGAACCTCAGTCGCAGCAGCAGCCCGCGCTCGAGGATGCCCGGCGGCAGGTTGGGGTCACCCGGCTTGCCGCCGACTGCTCCCAGCAGGATCGCGTCGTGCTCGCGGATCTCGGCGAGGACTCTGTCGGGCAGGACCTCGCCGGTGGCCAGGTAGCGCTCCGCACCCAGGTCGTAGCGGGTCTGCTCGAACTTCACCCCAGCCGGGGCCGCGACCTCGAGGACCTTGAGGGCCTCTGCCGTGACCTCCTGGCCGATCCCGTCACCGGGAACGACAGCCAGCTTGAGCGAACCTGTGTCAGTCATGGCGACGAGGCTAGTTGTCGTCCGGGCGTTCGCCGCCGTTGTCTCGCAGGTCAAGCGCGGTCTGCAGCGCTGTCTGCGTCGAGCCGGTGTGCAGTGGGTGCTCCGGGTCGTGAGCGGCCGGTCCCCACTCGGGGTACATGTCGTACATGGTGATTCTCCTGGAAATGGCGAAAGTGAGCGTTCAAGGGGCCTGCCTCCGCGGCAGGAGTCCGGAAAACGACTCACGGATCGCATGAGTGCGGAGGTTCCAGGAGGTGCGGATCGCGCACGGTGACTGGCGGGAAACCCGCCGCGGAGGCATCTTCAGCTGTGCTGTGAGACCGTCAACGCCGAACACCGCGACGAGGTGGCCTCACAAGCAGTGTTAGTGCTGGGCCCCGCCGCGGCGCACGATAAGTACGTTGAACTTCCGCATGATGGGATCACGGTACGCCGAGCCGGATCGGCACGCACCGGATTTGGTTGAACAGTTCACATGGCGAGACCGCCATTTCAGGATGAAAGACTCCAGCCATGAGCGCCCCTCCCGACCTGCCCGAGATCGTGACGCGTGCCTTCGACGTGTGCCGGCGCGCTGGCTACGTCTCGTTCTGCCGCAACGAGACCGGTCGTCTGCTGGCGACCCTGGCCGCCACCCGCTCCGGGACCCTGGCAGAGTTCGGCACGGGCTGTGGCGTCGGCACCGCCTGGCTGCGCTCGGGGATCCGCGAAGGGCGGATCCTGACCGCGGAGCTCGACCCGCGACTGGCCAAGGCGGCCCAGCAGATCTTCGTGGAGGACCCTGACGTCGAGGTGCTGGCAGCGGACTGGTCGACCCTGCACGATCGCGGGCCCTTCTCCCTGCTTTTCCTGGACTCGGGCTCACCGAGTGAGGTGGGGGTGGACTCGATCGCCGATCTCGTCGAACCCGGCGGCATCGTCGTGCTCGACGACTTCGTCCCGTGCGCCCAGTGGCCGCCGATCACAAGCGGACGCGTGGACACCTTGCGGGAGTCGTGGCTGACCGATGAGCGCTTCACCACCGTCGAGGTGATGGTGGCGCCCGATGCCTCAGCCCTGATCGCCACCCGCCGCTAGCGCTGGCCGCGGGTCCAGCGCCACCGTGAACCACGGCAGCATCAACTGGGCCAGCGGGCCGATCGCCAGCGCGAAGAACACCGTCCCGATGCCGAGTCCGCCCCCCAGAGCCAGGCCGAGCACCACGACGGTGACCTCGAGACCCGTGCGCACCAGACGCAGGGACCAACCGGTGCGTCGCACCAGTCCGGTCATGAGCCCGTCACGCGGCCCCCGACCGAACTGGGAGCCGATGTAGAGGGCCGTGGCCAGCCCGCAGAGCACCACCCCGGCGATCGTCAGGAGGGCCCGCTCCCAGAGCGCGTCGGGCCGGGCCAGCACCGCCAGCGTGGCGTCGGCCGAGAAGCCCACCACGAAGGCGTTGGCCACGGTGCCGATGCCCGGCTTCTCGCGTAGCGGGATCCACAGCACGAGCACCACGAAGCTGACGACCACGACCATCTCGCCCAGGGTGAGGGGGATGAAGCGGATCAGCCCGGAGTGCATGACGTCCCACGGCGCCAGGCCGAGGGCGCCGCGCACCATCAACGCCAGCGAGGCGCCGTACAGGAACAGCCCGACGAACAGCTGCACCAGACGACGCGTGAGCCTGCCGGCGCGCAGCTGGGCGATCGGCCCCAGGTCGGTGAGCGCGGGCCGGGGAACGGCAGTCGTGGTCATGGATCCATCGTGGGGCCAATTGGCCTGTCCTGAAATAGCCAATCATGAGATAGTGGCCTGCATGAGCCGTTCCATCAGTGCCTCCCGGGTGGCCACTCTCGTCACCGGTTTCGACCGGTCTCCGGCGTACGCCGGCCTGGCCGCGGCCCTGCGTCTACTCATCGGCGACGGTCGGATCCTGCTGGACACCCGACTGCCCAGTGAGCGGGAGCTCACCGAGGCGCTGGCCGTCTCGCGCACCACAGTCACCCGGGCCTATGCCGAGCTGCGCGACTGCGGCTACGCCGAGGCCAGACAGGGAGCCGGCACCTTCACCCGCGTTCCCGGCGGGCGGCGTCGCGCGCTGGACAACGCCCTGCTCCCCTACTCCGGGGACGAGGACGCCATCGACCTCAACTGTGCGGCCGCCTCCGCACCGCCCGGGGTCGCGAAGGCCTATGCGGCCGCCGTGGAGGAGCTGCCCGCCCACCTCGGCGGGCACGGCTACTTCCCGGCCGGCATCCCGATGCTGCAGGCAGCCATCGCCGCGATGTACGCCGCCCGCGGGCTGCCGACCAGGCCGGAGCAGATCATGGTCACGCCCGGCGCGCTGACCGCGGCCGCCATCGTCGCCCAGGCACTCACCGGTCCCGGAGACCGGCTCATGGTCGAGTCCCCCGTCTACCCCAACGCCACCCAGGCCCTGCGCCAGAACGGCGCCCGACTGGTGCCCTCCCCTGTGGACCCCGACGGCTGGGACCTCGACGCCGTGGCCGCCACCCTCCAGCAGACCCGCCCCACGCTGGCCTACCTGATCCCGGACTTCCAGAACCCCACCGGCAACCTGATGAGCGACGAGCAACGGGCCGCCTACGCCGAGCACCTGCGAGTGACCCGCACCGTCGCGGTGGTGGACGAGGCCCATCAGTCACTGCCCCTGGAGGGTCAGGCGATGCCACGACCGTTCGCGTCGTACGCGGCCTCGACCATCTCGATCGGCAGCGCCAGCAAGTCCTTCTGGGGCGGCCTGCGGCTGGGGTGGATCCGCGCCTCCGACGAGCAGATGGTCCAGCTGACCCGCGCCCGCGTCGGCTTCGACCTCGGCGCCCCGGTGTTCGAGCAACTCGTGCTGGCCCGGCTCCTGGCCGACCCGGAGCCGGTGCTCGCCGAGCAGCGTTCCCGGCTGCGCAGTCAGCGTGATCGACTGGCCGCCGCCGTGGCCAGCCACCTGCCCGACTGGCGCTTCCGGCTGCCGGCCGGCGGACTGGCGCTGTGGTGCGAGCTCCCCCACGCAGCAGCGACGGCCGTGGTCGCGGAGGCCGAGCGCCGCGGGGTGATCCTGGCTCCCGGGCCGGTCTTCGCCGCCGAAGGTGGTCTCGACCGGTTCGTCCGGATCCCGTGGACGCTGCCCGGCGACCAGCTGGAGGAGGCCGTGGTGCGGTTGGCTGCCGCGTGGGCCACGCTCGGGCACGGGGACCATCCCCGGCCCCGCATCATGGTGGCCTGAGGTCAGGTCAGGTTGACCGTGCGGACCGAGTCGGCAGCGATCGCGGACTCGATCTCCTCCAGGCAGCCGCTCGGGATCACCGAGTCCACCGACAGCGCCACCAGCGCCTTGCCACCCTTGGCGTCGCGCGAGACCTGCATGCCCGCGATGTTGACCCCAGCGTCCCCGAGGATCACGCCGACAGTGCCCACCATCCCGGGGCGGTCGTCATAGGTGAAGAACGCCAGGTGGTCGGTGGGCTCCAGGTCGACGTCGAACCCGTTGACCTCGACGAGCCGCTCGCGCTGGCTGATGCCGATCAGGGTGCCGCTGACCGAGATCTGTGACCCGTCGGCCAGGGTGCCGCGCAGCGTGATCAGGTTGCGGTGGTCGGGGCTCTCCGCCTCACAGACCAGACGTACGGCGGTGCCGCGCTCGGCCGCCAGGAGCGGAGCATTCACGTAGGAGACCTGGTCCTCCACGATGTCGCTGAACACACCCTTGAGCGCCGCGAGCTCCAGCACCTTCACGTCGTACTCGGTGATCTCGCCCCGCACCTCGACGTCGACCGACTGCGCCACCTCACCGGCGATGCCGGTGAAGATCCGACCCAGCCGCTCGGTCAGGGGGATGCCAGGACGGATCTCCTCGGCGATCACGCCGCCCTGGACGTTGACCGCGTCGGGGACCAGCTCACCGCTGAGCGCCAGGCGGACAGACCTGGCGACCGCGATGCCGGCCTTCTCCTGGGCCTCCTGGGTGGAGGCCCCCAGGTGTGGCGTCGCGACGACATTCTCCAGCTCGAAGAGCGGGCTGTCGACGCACGGCTCCTTGGTGAAGACGTCGAGGCCCGCCGCGGCCACCCGGCCCTCCTTGAGGGCCGCGTAGAGCGCGGCCTCGTCGACGATGCCGCCGCGGGCCGCGTTGACCAGGACCAGGGACGGCTTGACCCTCATCAGCTGCTCGTCGCCGATCAGTCCGGCCGTCTCGGAGGTCTTGGGCAGGTGCACGCTCATGAAGTCGGATTCGGCGAGCAGGGTGTCCAGGTCGACCAGCCGCACCCCCATCTGTGCCGCTCGACCGGCCTGCACGTAGGGGTCGTAGGCGATGACCTTCATGCCGAAGGCGCTCAGCCGCTGGGCGACCAGGACACCGATCCGGCCGAGCCCGACGATGCCGACGGTCTTCTCGTAGAGCTCGATCCCGGAGTACTTCGAGCGCTTCCACTCACCGTTGCGCAGCGCCGCATGGGCAGGACTGACGTGGCGGGCGGCGGCCAGCATCAGCGCGACGGCGAGCTCAGCGGCACTGACGATGTTGGAGGTCGGCGCGTTGACCACCATCACACCGTTCATGGTCGCGGTGCGGACGTCCACGTTGTCGAGGCCGACACCGGCGCGCGCCACCACCTTGAGGTTGCGCGCGACCCCCAGCGCCTCGGCGTCGACTTTCGTGGCCGAGCGCACCAGCAGGGCGTGGGCCTCCACGATCGCGGCGAGGAGCTCGGTGCGATCGGCGCCGTTGCAGGTCCTGATCTCGAAGTCCGGGCCGAGTGCCTGGAGGGTCGCGGGGCTCAGTTCTTCGGCGATGAGTACGACCGGCTTGGTCACAGCGAGTTCCTCAATGCAGAACGATGGTGAGTGCACGACGCTGTGCGACAAACCACACTACCCGCTGGCCGGCAAATCGGTTGCGGGCATCCGTTAGCGTTGAGCCGTGGACCATTCCTGACTAACGCGCGCTCCCTCGGCCCCCCTCGGAGCACCCTTCTGTCGTGTCAGGACCTTCACGTGCCCACCACCCTCACCCTCACCCGGGTCGGCGTCGCCTACGGCGCGCGCCCGCTCGTCCACGGCCTCGATCTCGCGATCGGTGACGGCTCGGTCACGGCCGTCGTCGGCGCCAACGGATCGGGCAAGTCGACGCTGATGCGTGCGATCGTCGGCGACCTGCCCCTCGAGGCCGGCTCGGTACGCCTCGCCCCGGCCGATGCCACGATCGGCTGGCTGCCCCAGGAGCTGCCCGAACCGACAGAGACCTTGCTCGAGCACGCCCGGCGCCGTACCGGCGTGGCGGCCGCCGACCTGGCTCTTCAGGCCGCCGCCGAGGCTCTGGCGGCCGGCTCCCCGGGAGCTGCGGAGCACTACTCGGCCAAGCTCGAGGCCTGGCTCTCCTGTGGTGCCGCGGACCTCGAGGAGCGGATCCCGTTCGCCGCCGCCCAGGTCGGGCTCGACGTCGACACCGATCGCCGGCTCGGCACGCTGTCCGGCGGGCAGGTGGCCCGCGTCGGCCTGGTGGTCATCCTGCTCAGCAGGTACGACGTACTGCTGCTCGACGAGCCGACCAACAACCTCGATGCGCGCGGTCTGGCCCTGATGACCGACTTCGTGCGCGGGCACGACGGGCCCGTCCTGATCGCGAGCCACGACCGAGGCTTCCTGGACGCGGTGGCGACCGATGTCGTCGAGCTCGACCTGGCCCAGCAGCGGGTCGGGCACCACCACGGGACGTATGCGGACTACGTCGCTGCGCGTGCGCTCGCCCGGCGCCAGGCGCACCGGGCCTTCGAGGAGTACGCCGGGCATCGAGACGCCCTGATCGCCCAGGCCCGTCAACGCGACGGGTGGGCAGCCAAGGGGCAGCGGACGGTCGCGCGCGGCGAGGAGCCGGACAAGCACCTGCGCGAGCGCGACAAGGCGCGGGCCGACCGGCAGGCCGGGAAGGCTGCACGGCTCAAGCGGGCGGCGGTCCGGTTGCCCGAGGTGGAGCAACCGCGCAAGGAGTGGCAGCTGCGCTATGCCATCGACGCGGGTCCAGCCTCGACCGAGCTCGTGGCGACCCTGTCCGGGGCCCTGGTGCAGCGCCCTGCCTTCCGCCTCGGTCCACTCGACCTGTCGCTGGAGCGCGGCGACCGCGTCGCGGTCAGCGGTGACAACGGCAGCGGCAAGTCCACGCTCCTGGCGGCGCTGTTGGGAGACCTCCCGTTGACCGAGGGCCGTCAGTCACTCGGCGCACGCGTGCGGGTCGGCGTCCTGGACCAGCAGCGCGGCCTGCTCGAGTCCGATGCCACGGTGGTGGACATCCTTCGCCACCTGCTCGGTGACCCCCATCCGGCCGAGGTGCGGACCCTGCTCGCCAAGTTCGGGCTGGGCGCCGAGCACGTGGACCGGCCGGCCCGCAGTCTCTCCCTGGGAGAGCGCACCCGAGCCCTGATGGCGCTGTTCCAGGCCCGGGCGGTCAACCTCCTGGTCCTCGACGAACCCACGAACCATCTCGACGTGGCCGCCATCGAGCAGCTGGAGTCAGCCCTGGCCGACTACACCGGGACACTGGTGGTCGTCAGCCACGACGTCGCATTCCTCGAGGCGGTCGGGGTCGACCGTCGCTGGCACGTCGATGACGGCCAGGTCAGTGAGACCTAGACCGCACACCCATCGGGCCCGCAGGCCCCCTCACCGCTCGAGGGTGTCATCTGCAGCGTGGGGTGGGAGTCGGCCCAGGCCTGCTCGAGGACCTGGGTGAACACGTCGGCTGGCTGGGCGCCGGAGATCCCGTACTTCGCGTCGATCACGAAGAACGGCACGCCCGTGGCCCCGTAAGCCTGCGCCTGCTCGATGTCGGCGTACACCGCGTCGCGGAACTCGTCGCTGTCCAGCGTCGCGTCGACCCGGTCCGGCTCGAGTCCGACCTCGACCCCGAGCCTGCGTAGGACCTCGTGGTCACCCACGTCGGCCGCCTGGGTGAAGTACGCCGAGAAGAGGGCCTCCTCCAGCTCGGCCTGCACGCCCTGGCTCTGCGCCAGGTGCAGCAACCGGTGGGCGTCCACGGTGTTGACCCGCTTGGCCTCACCGAGGCGGTAGACCAGCCCTTCCTCGGCTGCCACGGCCTCGACGTTGTCGATCATCCGCTGCCCCGCCTCCCGGCCACCGCCGTACTTGCGGCCCAGGTGCTCCGCTACCGTCTCGGTCGCCTGCACCGGGGAGCCCGGGTCGAGCTGGAAGGAGCGCCACACCACCTCGACCTCGTGCGGGAAGCCGGCCAGTGCCGTCTCCAGTCGGCGCTTGCCGATGTAGCACCACGGGCACACGATGTCGGACCAGATCTCGATTCTCACGTTCCCCCCAACCATGCCCGGTGCGAGTCTGTTCCCATGGACCTCACGACGCGGCGGCTCACGCTCCGAGCGTGGCGCGATGACGATGCCCCTCGGTTGCTCGACATCATGAGCCGCGAGGAGGTGATGCGCTGGCTGGGCGATGGCCCGACGGTCCTCCTCACCGAGGTCGACCAGGCCCGCCAGCGGATCGCCCGCTGGAACGGGCTCTCGCTCACGCCTCCGCTGGGCTACTGGGCCGTGGAGACGAAGGCGGATGCTGAGCTTGTGGGCGCCGTACTCCTGCTCACGCTGCCCAACGCGACGGCGGGCGAGGTCGAGATCGGCTGGTGGCTGCATCCCGACGCGTGGGGTCAGGGCTACGCCACCGAAGCGGCGCAGGCCGTGATGGCACACGGGTTCGCCGCCGGGCTGCCCGAGATCCTGGCCGTCACCCATCTCGGCAACGAGCCCTCCATGAACGTCTGCCGCAAGCTCGGCATGAGCGACGAAGGGGTGGTGCACCGGTGGTATGACGCCGACATGCGCCTCTTTCGCCGACCTGTCGCAGCTGTACACGAATAAGTCATCGACCTGTCGCAGATGTACACGTTGCAGGGTCTCGGGGTAGACCCTGAGGTGATCTCCGGGTCAGAGCCGGGGGCTGGTTCAGCGGCTTCCCTGATGTGCGCAGACCCCTGGGACAGCCAGTCTTCTCGTCATGATCACAGTCGAAGCACTCACCAAGAAGTACGCCGGGTTCACCGCCGTCGACGACGTCACGTTCAGCGCCCGGGAGGGCCGCGTGACCGGCTTCCTCGGACCGAACGGCGCCGGCAAGTCCACCACCATGCGGATCATGGTCGGCCTGACCCCGCCCACCTCGGGTCACGCGAGCATCTCCGGTCGCTCGTTCGCCGATCTGCCCAACCCGGGGATGGAGGTCGGAGTTCTGCTCGATGCGTCGGCGCAGCACGCCGGTCGCACCGGCCGGGAGATCCTCACCATCGCACAGCGCACCATGGGGCTGCCGCGTACCAGGGTCGAGGAGATGCTCGACCTGGTCAGCCTGACCGAAAGCGAGGCGGGCCGTCGGGTGCGCAACTACTCCCTCGGCATGCGGCAGCGTCTCGGCATCGCGAACGCGCTCATCGGTGACCCCGAGGTCCTGATCCTCGACGAGCCGGCCAACGGCCTCGACCCGGCCGGTATCCGCTGGATGCGCGACCTGCTGCGCGGTTACGCCGACCGGGGCGGGACGGTGTTGCTCTCCAGCCACCTGCTCCACGAGATCGAGGTCATCGCCGACGACCTGGTGGTGATCGGCAACGGCCGCATCGTCGCCCAGGGCACGAAACTCGACCTGCTGGCCGCCGCCGGAACCCTCGTGCGGGCAGCCGGCCTGGTGGAGCTCGAACGGGCCCTGTTCGCCGCCGGCATCGCCTACACCCCCTCCGGAGACGGAGCCCTGCGCACCGACGCCGACCCATCCCTGGTCGGCAAGGTCGCCCTGGAGGCCGGCGTGCCCCTCACCGAACTGCGTTCAGCCGATGGCGCGGGGCTTGAGGAGATGTTCCTCGAGCTGACCGCCGACACCCAACGAGAAGGAGCAGCGGCATGAGCGCCGTCGCAGTAGCACCCGAGACCCGCACCACCCGCGCCGTACCGCGGCCCATCCCGATGACCCGACTCGTCGGCGTCGAGCTTCGCAAGATGTTCGACACCCGATCCGGGTTCTGGCTGATGGCGAGCATCGCCATCACCTCGCTCCTGGCTACCGGGGCGGTGATCCTGTGGGCCCCGGACAGCGAGTTGACCTACGACACCTTCGCGGCCGCGATCGGGTTCCCGATGGCTGTCATCCTGCCGATCGTCGCGATCTTGTCGGTGACCAGCGAGTGGAGTCAGCGCAACGGACTGACCACCTTCACCATGGTCCCGCACCGGGGTCGGGTGATCGCGTCCAAGGCCTTCGCCTCACTCGTCGTGGGGGTCGTCTCCATGGCCATGGCCGCAGCGATCGGAGCACTGGGCAACGTGGTCGGCACGGCCATCACGGGCACCGACACGGTCTGGGACGTCAGCCTGCTGCACTTCGGGCTGATCGTGCTCGGCAACGTGCTCGGGATGGTGATCGGCTTCATGCTCGGCGTGCTCGTGCGCAACTCCTCGGCCGCGATCGTCACCTACCTGGTCTACTCGTTCGTGCTGCCGGCCGCCTTCATGATCCTGGCCAGCCTGCAGGACTGGTTCCGCGATCTGCAGCCGTGGGTGGACATCAACTTCGCCTCCGCCCCGCTGTTCAACGGGTCGTTGAGCGCGGAGGAGTGGGCCAACCTCGGGGTGGCGAGCCTGATCTGGCTGGTCGCACCGCTGGCCGTCGGTCTCACGATGGTGATGCGCTCAGAGGTCAAGTAGCACCGACCTGTCGCAGATGTGCATCAGAAAACCGCTGACCCGTCGCAGATGTGCGTACATCTGCGACGGGTCAGCGGTTTGGGCGTGTACAGCTGCGACAGGTCAGCGGGTGGCGGTGCCCTCGACGTAGTCGGAGTCGTGGCTCTTGACCCAGGCCATGAGCTTGCGCAGCTCGCGACCCGTGCCCTCGATCGGGTGGGCCTCGCCCTTGGCCCGCAGCGCCTTGAACTCCGGGCCGCCGGCATCCTGGTCATCGATGAACCGCTGCGCGAAGCTGCCGTTGGTGATGTCGGCCAGGACAGCCTTCATGTTCTCCTTGACCCGCTCGTCGATGACCCGGGGGCCGGAGACGTAGTCGCCGTACTCAGCCGTGTCCGAGACCGACCAGCGCTGCTTGGCGATGCCGCCCTCGTACATCAGGTCGACGATCAGCTTGAGCTCGTGCAGGCACTCGAAGTAGGCGACCTCGGGCTGGTAGCCGGCCTCGGTGAGCACCTCGAAGCCGTACTGCACCAGCTGGGACGCACCGCCGCACAGGACGGCCTGCTCACCGAACAGGTCGGTCTCGGTCTCCTCGGTGAAGGTCGTCTTGATGCCCCCGGCCCGCAGACCGCCGATCGCCTTGGCGTAGGACAGCGCGAGATCCCAGGTCTTGCCGGACGCGTCCTTCTCGACCGCCACGAGCACAGGTACGCCGCGCCCGTCGACGTACTCGCGGCGCACCAGGTGGCCGGGACCCTTCGGGGCGACCATGAACACGTCCACGCCCTCGGGTGGGGTGATGTAGCCGAAGCGGATGTTGAACCCGTGCCCGAACACGAGGGTGTCGCCGGCGGTGATGTTGGGCTCGACATCTTGCTTGTAGAGCTCGCGCTGCTTGTGGTCGGGGGCGAGGATGACGATGACGTCGGCTTCCTCGACGGCTTCGGCCGGAGTGAGCACGCGCAGGCCCTCGGCCTCTGCCTTGGCCCGGGACTTGGAGCCCTCGGGCAGACCGATGCGCACATCGACGCCGGAGTCACGCAAGGACAGCGAGTGGGCGTGGCCCTGGCTGCCGTAACCGAGGACGGCGACATTCTTGCCCTGGATCAGGGAAAGGTCGGCGTCGTCGTCGTAGAACATCTCAGCCACTGGGGGCTCTCCTTCGGGGTTGGGTGATTCGTCAGACTGCAGTCGGTGCAGGGACAGGAACCGGGCGCAGGTTGCGCTCGGAGATGGAGCGCGAACCGCGACCGATCGCGATCACGCCGGACTGGACGAGCTCGCGGATGCCGAACGGCTCGACGATCCGCAGGAAGTCCGACAGCTTGTCGGGGTTGCCGGTGACCTCCACCGTGATCGCGTCCGGCGCCACGTCGATGACCTTGGCGCGGAACAGCTGGACGGCATCGAGCACCTTGCCCCGGCTGTCGGCGTCAGCGCGGATCTTGGCCATCAGGAGCGCTCGGTCCACCGAGGCGCCACCGTCGAGCTCCACGATCTTGATGACCTCGACCAGCTTGTTGAGCTGTTTGGTGACCTGCTCGAGCGGGCTCTCCTCGACGTTGACGACGATCGTCATGCGGGAGACCTCGGGATGCTCGGTCGGTCCCACCGCGAGGCTGTCGATGTTGAACCCGCGGCGCGAGAAGAGGCCGGCGATGCGGGCCAGGACGCCTGGCTTGTTCTCCACCAGGACCGACAGGGTGTGCTTGCTCATCAGACGGAGTCCTCGTCGAACTGGGGAGCCAGGTCCCGGGCGTACTGGATGGCGTCGTTGCTGGACCCGGCGGCGACCATCGGCCACACCATGGCGTCACGGTGCACCCGGAAGTCCACCACGACCGGCTGGTCGTTGATCGACATCGCCTTCTCGATCGTGGCATCGACGTCGCCAGGAGCATCGCAGGCCAGACCGATGCACCCGTAGGCCTCGGCGAGTTTCACGAAATCGGGGATGCGCTTGGAGTGCAGGTCGGTGTTGGAGTAGCGCTCGTTGTAGAACAGCGTCTGCCACTGACGGACCATCCCCAGCGACTCGTTGTTGATGATCGCCACCTTGATCGGGATGTCGTTGATCGCGCAGGTGGCCAGCTCCTGGTTGGTCATCTGGAAGCACCCGTCACCGTCGATCGACCACACGGTCGCCTCCGGCCGACCCACCTTGGCACCCATCGCCGCCGGCACCGAGAAGCCCATCGTGCCGAGCCCGCCGGAGTTGATCCAGGTGTTGGGGTTCTCGTAGCCGACGTAGTGAGCCGCCCACATCTGGTGCTGGCCCACCCCGGAACAGTAGATGGCCTCGGGACCGGCGATCGCGCCCAACCGCTCGATGACGTACTGGGGCGCCAGCGAGCCGTCGGCGGGTGTGTCGTAGCCGAGCGGGTACGTCGACTTGACGCCGGCCAGGAACTGCACCCACTCCTCGTAGTCTCCGCAGTTGCCGGCGTCGGCCTCGGTGCGCAGCAGAGCCAGGAGCTCGTTGATGACCTCGCGGGCATCACCCACGATCGGGATGTCGGCATGCCTGTTCTTGCCGATCTCGGCCGGGTCGATGTCGGCATGGATCACCTTGGCACCAGGTGCGAACGAGTCCAGGTTGCCGGTCACCCGGTCGTCGAAGCGGGCGCCCAGGCTGATCATCAGGTCGCTGCGCTGCAGTCCGGCGACCGCTGCCACGGTCCCGTGCATCCCGGGCATGCCGAGGTGCTGCGGGTGGCTGTCGGGGAACGCTCCACGGGCCATGAGCGTGGTGACGACCGGCATGCCGGTGAACTCGGCGAGGGCGCGCAACTCGCGAGATGCCCGCGACCGGATCACGCCGCCGCCGACGTAGAGCACCGGTCGGCGGGCGCTCAGGATGAGCTTCACGGCCTCGCGGATCTGCTTGGTGTGGGGGCGCGTCACGGGCCGGTAGCCGGGCAGGTTGAGCTGGGTCGGCCACTTGAACGTCGTCATGGCCTGGAGCGCGGACTTGGCGACGTCGACCAGGACCGGCCCGGGCCGCCCTGTGGAGGCGATGTAGAAGGCCTCGGCGACGGTGCGCGGGATCTCGGCGGGGTCGGTGACCAGGAAGTTGTGCTTGGTGATCGGCATCGTGATGCCGCGGATGTCGGCCTCCTGGAAGGCGTCGGTGCCGATCGCGGCGGCGCCGACCTGGCCGGTGATCGCGACCAGCGGCACGGAGTCCATGTGGGCATCTGCCAACGGGGTCACCAGGTTGGTCGCGCCCGGGCCACTGGTGGCCATGCACACGCCCACCTTGCCCGTGGCTGCCGCGTAACCCTGGGCGGCGTGGCCGGCGCCCTGCTCATGGCGCACCAGGATGTGCCTGATGCTGGAGTCCATCAACGGGTCGTAGGCCGGCAGGATCGCCCCGCCCGGGATGCCGAAGATGTTCTCCGTGCCGGCACACTCCAGTGACCTGATCAGGCTCTGGGCCCCGGTCATCGCCGTACTCTGCTCGCTCATCCTCGCGCTTTCCTTGTTCCGTTTCCCGACGTCTGCTGCGGTGCACTCACCGTTGTCGACACCACCGCTCACAACAAAAAACCCCTCGGGCCGGAAGGCAACGAGGGGTGACGCGTGTGCTGATTTCTGTGATCAGCTCACGCGTCGGGTGCATACAAGAAGATTGTCACGCATGCGCCTACGGTCGCCGCCAGGCACCGTCCTCGTCAAGCCAGTCTGACAGTCATCCCAATATCTGGTACGTCGATCCCACATCCTGACCGTCTGCGGCACCCGGCTCAATCACGATCCTGCCACGTGCACACACACGCCCGGTTGCCGTCCGCGTCGACCAGGACCCAGAAGGACGGAGCCCGGCTGTCGCTCTCGAGCGTGCCACCAGCCGCCACCGCCGCGGCGACGCGCCGCTCGGCGACGTCGTGGGGGACGGTGATGTCGACGTGCAACCGCTGGCGCGGCGTCTCATGGGGCTCGGTGGACTGGAACCAGATCGTGGGCAGCCGACCGGAGCTGTCGATGATCTCGTCGGTGCCGTCGGTGTCGGGCAGGTCGAGCAGGGCGAGCCAGAAGGGCCTGATCGCCGCGGCATCGGCAGTGTCGAGACCGAGCTCGAGGACGGACACGGCCTGTGGTCGGGCAGCCACGCCGTGCTCCGCGGCCAAGGCACTGATGACCCGGGCCAGGTCCAGGTCTCGCTGGGTCACGCCACCGACATCGTGGCTGGTCAGCGCGACATCGAGATGTGGGTAGCGCAGGTCGAGGTCGGGATGGTGGTTGGCCTCCTCGGCCGCCTCGCCGATGGCAGCGGCGAGCGTCAGACCGGTGGCGAAGTCGCCCGTGGCGAACCGGGTGTGCAGCCCGCGAAGGAGCTGACGCCAGTCGGTGAGCTCGGCCGCGTGGATCTGCGGGCCGGTGAGGGTCTGCTGGGGGTCGGTCATGGCAACACGTCCTGTCCGATCGGTCCGGGGTTGTAGGCGATCTCCCAACGGTAGCCATCGGGGTCGGCGAAGTATCCGGTGTAACCGCCCCAGTCGCGCTGGACGGCGCTCTGCACCGGATCGGCCCCCGCGTCCCGAGCGGTCGCGAGGACCTGGTCGACCTCGGCCGGGGTGGCCACGTTGTGGGCCAGGGTCAGCGGCACGACGCCCGGGCCGCGCCGGATCGCACCCACCTCGGCCTCGAAGGCGGCCTCGTCCCACAGGGAGAGCACCAGGCGGTCGCCCACCTTGATCATGAGCACCTCCCCCGGCACGTCGACCTCGGGGCTCCAGCCGAGAGCGCCGACGTAGAAGGCCCGGGTGGCGTCGAGGTCGTGCACCGCCAACGTGATGAAGCTGATGCGCTGATCCATGACGTCCACCCTGCCACGTGCCACCGACAGTCCCCGAGATCCTCTAGCCTCGGGGCATGCACCCGACCGCCAGGCGCTGGCACCTGCTCACCGCCGGCGTGGCCATCGTGGCGCTGCTCCTCCAACTGGTGCTGATCGTCGCCGGCGTCGCGGTGCTCAACGAGGCCGAGGTGCCCGGGCTGGGGATCCGCCTGGGCCGCTTCCTGTCCTACTTCACGATCCAGAGCAATGCCCTGGTCGCTCTGACGGCGGTGCAGCTGGCCCGCAACCCGCAGCAGGACGGCCATGGCTGGCGGGTGGCCCGGCTGTGCGCGATCGCCGGCATCACGGTGACCGGGCTGGTGCACTTCGTCCTGCTGCGCCCCCTGCTGCACCTCGAGGGCTGGAACTGGGCGGCGGACAAGCTGCTGCACATGGTCGTGCCAGTGCTGGCCGTGGCCGGCTGGGGGCTCTTCGGGCCGCGGCCGCGGATCACGGCACGCACGGTCGGCTGGGCCCTGCTCTGGCCGATCGTCTGGCTCGGCTGGACCCTCATGATCGGGGCCACGACCGGCTGGTACCCCTACCCGTTCCTCGACGTCGCGGACAAGGGTGTCGGCAGCGTGGGGGCCGCCTGCCTCGGGGTCACCACACTGTTCCTGGTGGTTTTCGCTGCCCTCGCGACACTGGACCGGAGACTCGATCAGACCAGCTGATCGCGGATGGCCAGCATCCCGCGCCGTACTTCCTCGAACGAGGTCGACAGCGGCGACAGCCCCACGCGCAGGCCGTGCGGATCCCGGTAGTCCGGGATCACGTCGATGGCCCACAGTGCGTCCTTGACCTCCTGCATCCGCGGATGCAGCAGCGTCACGTGCCCACCGCGCGAGGCTGCTTCCCGCGGTGAGGCCACCGTGACCCCGCAGGGTGCGAGCAGGTCGTCGGCGAGCTCGATGGCGTAGGACGTGAGGGCGATCGACTTGGCCCGGACCGCTTCCATGCCGACGGAGTCGATGAGGGCCAGCATGTCCTGCATCGCCAGCATTCCGACGATGGCCGGGGTCCCGCTGACGAAACGGCGCACGCTCGGGGCCGGGGTGTAGCCAGGGCCCATGAGGAACGGGTCCGCATGTCCCATCCAGCCCTGGATGGGCTGGGTCAACCTCGCCAGGTGACGCGTGGCGACGTAGCCGAAGGCGGGTGCCCCCGGTCCGCCGTTGAGATACTTGTAGGTGCAGCCCACCGCCAGGTCCGCGCCCCACTCGTCCAGGGCAAGGGGCACCGATCCCACCGAGTGCGAGAGGTCCCACAGCATCAGGGCACCGGCGTCGTGGACGATCCCGGTGATCTCTGCCCCTTCGGCGACGTACGCCGAGCGGTAGGCGACGTGACTGAGGACCACCAGCGCCGTCAGCTCCCCCACGACCTCCCGGACCTGGTCGGGGGTGACCCCACCGGCCGGGTCGGACTCGATCCAGCGCAGGTCGAGCCCGCGCTCGGCAGCGATGCCCTCGAGGATGTAGCGGTCGGTCGGGAAGTTGTCGGAGTCCAGAACGATCTCGGTGCGCTCGGGTGCCGAGTCGACCGCCGCCCGCGCCAGCTTGTAGAGCATCACCGTGGTGGAGTCGCCCACGAACACCTGGCCGGGTCCGGCCCCCAGCACGATCCGCCCCAGCTCGTCCCCGAGGGTCAGCGGCTGGTCGAACCAGGTCTCGTCCCAGCCGCGGATCAGACGCCCGCCCCAGGCGTCGGTGACGAACGCCGGGAGCCGCTCCACGGTGGCGCGCAACGGCCGGCCCAACGAGTTGCCGTCGAAGTAGACCAGCGGGGTCTGTGCCCCGACGAAGCGGTCGCGCAGGCCCGCGAGCGGGTCACCGGCATCGAGTACGGCGGCGTCCTGGGTCACGAGGTGCTCCTGCTCTGCGAGTCACTGATAGCTGACGAAACGTACCGCGGGTCGGATCCGCAGGACCTCCCACGGCGCGAACAGCCGCGTGTCCTCGTCGTAGAAGAGCTTGAAGCCCATCCGGAACTGCTCGTGCCGCTCGACGTGGTGGTAGGTGGCCAGCTTCTGCTGCCGGTTGCCGAATCCGTCGACGTGCTGCACCTCGACCAGACGGGGCCGGTCCGCGACTCCGGCGATGCCACGCACCATCTCGGTGCGGAACTGGTGCACGACGAAGAGCTTGTCGGGCAGCCGGTTGACCCGGGTGAGCTGGTCAAGCCAGGCGCCCACGCGGTTGACCTCGGTCGCCGACACGCTCCCGATGACCCGGGCCGGCACCTGTCGTCCGTGCATGCGCCACTCAGGATCGAGGGCGAGGCTGACCCACGGGTCCTTCAGGGCCCAGGCCCAACGCTTGGCCACCTCGAGGAATCCCGCGCGCCCGGGCTGCAGGTCAAGCACGAGCAGCGCCTTGTTGCGATGAGCGGCCCGGATGAAGGCCTCCACCTTGGCCCGGTCGATGTCGTGTGAGTAGTCCCGTCCTCGGCCGGGGTGGGCGTCGGCGACGGTCACGATGAGCTCATAGACGATCTGCACGGGGCGTCCAGGGCGTGCGAAGGCCTGCGCGGCCTGCCGCAGCCGCTGGGTCATCACGGGGATCGATCGCTCCCCGAGCACGCCGAGCGACCCGGTGCCGGCGGTGCCGTAGTAGGCCACGAGCATGCGGTCGGGGTCGAAGTGCCGCCCACCGTGCGGCAGCAGCGGGGGTGGCAGCGGGTCATCGGGCGGTGGCTCGACCGGGTCGTGGTGGGTGGCGTCTCCGGTCGGGCCGGTGGCTGACGTCTCGCTCGGCACTGCGACGCCAGGAGTGTTCGCGGGCCGCGGCGGGAGGGCGGCGAGATAGCCGAGGCACAGCAGCACGGCCACGCCCAGTCCGATCCCCCACTTCACCCCAGCACGGTACGCCCTGGGCGGCCCCGAAGCCGGATCAGCTCGTGATGGCGCCGTGCGCGGCGGACTGCACGACCTTGGCGTACTTGCCCAGGACCCCACGGGTGTACTTGGGGGCGTTGGGGGTCCAACCCACCCTGCGCTCCTCGAGCTGCGCCTCGCTCAAGGTGACGTCGAGGCCGCCACCGGCGACGTCGAGACGCACCAGGTCTCCATCCCTCAGGAAGGCGATCGGTCCACCGTCCACGGCCTCGGGGGCGATGTGGCCGACGCACAGGCCCGTCGTACCGCCTGAGAAGCGGCCGTCGGTGACCAGCAGCACGTCCTTGCCGAGACCGGCACCCTTGATCGCGCCGGTGATCGCCAGCATCTCGCGCATCCCCGGGCCACCCTTGGGGCCCTCGTAGCGGATCACGACGACGTCGCCGTGCAGGATCCGGCCCTCGGTGAGCGCCTGCATCGCAGCCTTCTCGCCGTCGAAGACCCGGGCCGGGCCCTCGAAGATGTCGTCGTCGAAGCCAGCCGACTTGACCACCGCCCCCTCGGGCGCCAGGGAGCCCTTCAGGATGGTGATCCCGCCGGTGCGGTGGATGGGAGCCTGCAAGGACCGGATGATCTCGCCGTCGGCCTGCGGCGGGTTGAGCGCCTCCAGGTTCTCAGCCATCGTCCGGCCGGTGACGGTGAGGGTGTCACCGTGCATCAGCCCGGCGTCGAGGAGCAGCTTCATCACCACCGGGATGCCGCCGATCTTGTCCACGTCGTTCATCACGAAGCGGCCGAACGGCTTGAGGTCGCCCAGGTGCGGCACCTTGGCGCCGACCCGGGTGAAGTCGTCGAGGGACAGGTCGACATCGGCCTCCCGCGCCATCGCGAGCAGGTGCAGCACGGCATTGGTGGAGCCGCCGAGTGCCATCACGACCGCGATGGCGTTCTCGAAGGCAGGCTTGGTCATGATCTGACGAGCCGTGATGCCCTGGCGCAGCATGGTGACCACGGCTTCGCCCGAGCGATGTGCGAAACCGTCACGACGGCGGTCGACGGCCGGCGGGGCGGCCGAGCCGGGCAGGGACATGCCGATCGCCTCGGCCACGGCCGCCATGGTGTTGGCCGTGTACATGCCGCCGCAGGCGCCTTCGCCGGGACAGATGGCCCGCTCGATGCGGTCGACCTCGGCACGGGTGATCTTGCCGGCCAGGCAGGCGCCGACGGCCTCGAAGGCGTCGATGATGGTCACGTCGTGGCCGTCGACCGAGCCCGGCATGGTGGAGCCGGCGTAGAGGAACACCGAGGCCAGGTCGAGCCGGGCGGCAGCCATCATCATGCCGGGCAGGGACTTGTCACACCCGGCCAGCAGCACCGAGCCGTCGAGGCGTTCGGCCATCATCACGGTCTCCACGGAGTCCGCGATGACCTCGCGCGAGACCAGGGAGAAGTGCATGCCCTCGTGGCCCATGGAGATGCCGTCGGAGACCGAGATCGTGCCGAACTCGAGCGGATAGCCGCCCGCGGCGTGCACGCCGTTCTTGGCAGCCTTGGCCAGGCGGTCCAGGGACAGGTTGCACGGCGTGATCTCGTTCCAGGAGCTCGCCACCCCGATCTGCGGCTTGGCGAAGTCGTCGTCGCCCATCCCGACAGCGCGCAGCATCCCGCGCGCCGCCGCCTTCTCGAGACCGTCGGTGACGTCGCGCGAACGCGGCTTGATGTCGGGTTGGCTGCTCGAGGTCTGATCGGTCGAACTCATGGCGGTGAGCCTAGTCCCGGCGTCGTGACCAACAACATGGGTGTCTGCGGTGCGGGCACCGGGCCGAGACCCCTAGCCTTGTCCCGTGCCCGACGACAAACCTGCTCCGGTGTGGAGCGACTACGCCGCTGTGCTGTTCGATCTCGATGGCGTTGTCACGCCCACCGCCGAGGTCCACATGAGGGCCTGGGGGGTGATGTTCAACGCATTCCTCGCCTCTCGCGACCAGGACCTGGCGCCCTATACCGACGACGACTACTTCGCCTACGTCGACGGCAAGCCGAGGTACGACGGGGTGCGGGACTTCCTCGCCTCGCGTGGGCTCTCACTGCCCGACGGGGAACCTGCCGACAACCCTGCTCTCGAGACGGTCTGCGGGTTGGGCAACCGCAAGAACCTGGCGTTCAACGAGGTCCTCGCGCGCGACGGCGTCACCGCCTACCCGGGTTCCATCGACCTGCTCAACCATCTCGCCGCGATCCGGATGCCCCTGGCGGTCGTGTCGTCGTCGGCCAACGCTCCCTCGGTGCTCGCCGCTGCCGGGCTGTCGGACCGGTTCCTCACGGTCGTCGACGGCCGCGTCGCAGCCGACCTCGGGCTGCCGGGCAAGCCCGCTCCGGACACCTTCCTGCACGCCGCCGAGGTGCTCGGCGCGACCGCGGCCACCTCGGTGGTCATCGAGGACGCGGTCTCGGGTGTCCGGGCCGGAGCCGCCGGCGACTTCGCCCTCGTCATCGGCGTGGACCGCGGGGCAGGGAGCCAGATCCTGCTCGACGCGGGTGCCGACCTCGTCGTACCCGATCTCCAGGAGCTCGTCCCGTGAGCCGCAACGTCCCCGCCGACCCGATGGACCGCGCCCGGTTCCCCCTGGACCCGTGGCGCCTGGTCGAGACCTCGCACAACCAGGCCGACCTCGGCCTGACCGAGACCCTGTTCACGGTCGCCAACGGCTACCTGGGCATGCGCGGCAACCCTGCGGAGGGTCGCGACGCCTACGCCCACGGAACGTTCATCAACGGGTTCCACGAGACCTGGTCGATCCGCCACGCCGAGTCGGCCTTCGGGTTCGCGCGGACCGGCCAGACGATCGTCAACGTGCCTGATGCCAAGGTGATGAAGCTCTACGTCGACGACGAGCCGCTGAACCTGGCCAGCGCCGACCTCGAGCACTACGAACGGGTGCTGGACTTCCGTGAGGGCGTGCTGCGCCGAAGCCTGATCTGGCGCACGCCGTCGGGCAAGCGGGTCAAGGTCGACTCCAGCCGGATGGTGTCGATGACCCAGCGTCACCTCGCCGTGTTCACCCTCGAGGTGACGATGCTCGAGGGCGACGCCCCCCTGGTGATCTCCTCGCAAGTGCTCAACCGCCAGGACGGTGAGGACGAGTACCACGTCAAGTCCGCAGCCATGGGCGAGGGCGTCGACCCGCGCAAGGCCTCGCACTTCGAGGAGCGGGTGCTGCTGCCGAAGGCGAGCTACGCCACCGAGAAGCGGATGCTGCTGGGCTACCAGTGCGCCCAGTCCAAGATGACGATCGCGGTCGCGGCCGACCACGTCATCGAGACCGATCAGCCGGTCGAGACGGTGGTCCGCAACGAGCAGGACCTCACCAAGATGGTCTTCCGGGTCGAGGCGAAGGAGGGCAGGCCGGTCACGGTGGGCAAGTTCGTCGCCTACCACAGCTCCCGCGGAGTCCCCGTGCGCGAGCTCTCGGATCGGTGCGACCGGACCCTGGACCGGGCCAGGCACAACGGCGTGCGCCACCACCACGACGAACAGCGCGCCTGGTTCGACGACTTCTGGTTGCACGCCGACATCGAGGTGGAGGGCCAGGACGCCATCCAGCAGGCCACCCGCTTCAACCTCTTCCAGCTCGCCCAGGCCAGCGCCCGCGCCGACCAGCAGGGAGTGCCGGCCAAGGGCGTCAGCGGATCGGGCTATGAGGGGCACTACTTCTGGGACACCGAGATCTATGTGATCCCCTTCCTCACCTACACGTTGCCCGAAGTGGCTCGCAACACGCTGCACTTCCGCTCCCGGATGCTGCCGGCCGCCCGCGAACGGGCCCGCGAGATGGCCCAGAACGGGGCCCTGTTCCCCTGGCGCACCATCAACGGCGAGGAGGCGTCGGCCTACTACGCGGCCGGCACGGCCCAGGTGCACATCGACGCCGACGTCGCCTACGCGCTGACCAAGTACGTCGACGCGACCGGGGACACCGGCTTCATGGAACGCGATGGCATCGACATCCTGGTCGAGACCGCGCGGCTGTGGGCCGACCTCGGATTCTGGCGCAGCAACGGCGAGCACTCCTTCCACATCCACGGCGTGACCGGGCCCGACGAGTACACCACCGTGGTCAACAACAACCTCTTCACCAACGTCATGGCGCGCTACAACCTCGAGCGCGCCGCGCGCGCGGTCCAGGAGATCAAGAGCTCGGATCCGGCCACCTACCAGGCGATGGTCTCCCGGCTCGATCTCGCCGACGGCGAGGTGGAGGAGTGGCAGGCCTGCGCCGACGGGATGGCCATCCCGTTCGACCACTCGCTGGGCATCCACCCGCAGGACGACTACTTCCTCGATCGTGAGGTCTGGGACCTGTCCCAGACACCGGAGGACCTGCGCCCTCTGCTGCTGCACTACCACCCGCTGGTCATCTACCGCTTCCAGGTGCTCAAGCAGGCCGACGTGGTCCTGGCGCTGTTCCTGCAGGGAGACCGGTTCACCACCGAGGAGAAGTGCGCCGACTTCGAGTACTACGACCCGATCACCACCGGCGACTCGACCCTGTCGGCGGTTGTGCAGTCGGTGATCGCGGCCGAGGTGGGCTACCACGAGCTGGCGTCGCAGTACTTCCACCAGGCCCTCTACGTCGACCTCATCGACCTGCACGGCAACACCGTCGACGGGCTGCACATCGCCTCGGCCGGTGGCGTGTGGAGCGCCCTGGTCAACGGGTTCGGCGGGATGCGCGACCACGGCGGAGTGCTGTCGTTCGACCCGCGCCTGCCCGTCGGTTGGCCGTCGCTGACCTACGCCCTGCGTTGGCACGGTTCGCGACTGCGGGTCTCGCTGACCCAGAGCGAGATCAGCTTCACCGTCGAACACGGCAGCGGGGTGCCGGTCCGGGTGCGCGGCCGCTCCTACGACGTACCCGCCGACGCGCCGCTGGTGGTGCCGCTGGACGACCAGGGCCCGCGGACCGCCGGCACGCTCGGTGACAAGCCGATCATCGGTGGCCGTCGCGACGACGGCACCATGATCACCGCGAGCGTCCCCGAGCCGACGTTCCCGGCCGACGAGTGGACCACGGACGCCTGAGCGTGTGCTGACACCCGCGGACGCGCTCGCGATCGCCGAGTCCTTCGGTCTCGGGGCTCGGGCCTCGCTGACCGGACCCGTGGCGGCCGGGCGCCTCGGTCAGGTCTGGCTGCTGACGACCCCGCAGGGACGTTATGCCGTCAAGGAGCCCTTCTTCCCCGTGTCCGCCACGGACGCACGGGCCGATGCCGCGTTCCAGGATGTCGTGCGGGCCGCCGGGGTGCCGATGCCCGCCGTGGTGCGCACCCCGGGCGGCGAGGTGCTGGCGCCCGTCGGTGGAGCGCAGGTCCGGCTCTACGAGTACGTCGACGTGCTGCCGGGCACCCCGCGCCTGGACCCGGTCGCGGTCGGTCGGCTCCTCGCGCGCCTGCACCAGGTGGTCGTGTCTGCGGCGACACCGGTGGACGCGTGGCACACAGACCCGGTGGGACGAGTCGGATGGGAGCGACTCGTGCGGGAGCTGTCGCGCGCCGGCGCCCCCTTCGCGACGCGACTGGACCGGTTGGTGCCGGACCTGCTGGCGGTCGAGGCGCTGCTGACTCCTCCGGCGGCCGCCCAGCTGTGCCACTGCGACCTCTGGAGCGACAACCTGGTGAGCACTCCCACGGGCGAGCTGATGGTGCTGGACTGGGAGAACGCCGGAGCGGCCGATCCCCGTCAGGAGCTGGGCATGGTCGTCTACGAGTACGGGTGCGGCGAACCGGAGCGGATGCGCGAGCTGTACGACGCGTATGTCGCTGCCGGCGGACCGGGACGACTCGACGCGCCGGGTGACCTGACCATGCTGGTCGCCACGCTGGGGCACATCGCCGAGGAGGGCTGTCGCCGGTGGCTGGCCGCCGACACCGACGCCGCCCGCGCGGACAATGCCGCCTGGGTGGCGGAGTTCCTCGACGACCCCGTCACGGTGGCGACCGTCGAGCACCTCCTCGGGGCAGTCAGGGGGACTCGGCCACGGCCTTGAGCCGGGTCAGCCCCTTCTCGAAGTCCTTGCCGACCAGTCGGTCCATCGAGACGACCTTGCCGAACAGCGCCATGAGGCCGGACTGCTCTCCGGTCATGCGCCAGGTGACGCCGGTCGAGGACCCGCCCGGCTCCAGCTCGAAGGTGATGTCGTTGACCGCCTTGAACGGCTTCAGGAAGCTCAGGGCGATCCGGATCACCGTGGGGGTGGATGACGTGATCTCCATGCTCCCCTGCCCGGCCTTGCGGTTGCCCGACCAGGCGTAGTGCGCCCCCGGACCGGACTCAGGCCCGGAGTAGACCCGATGCAGGTCGGGGTCGACATCCTCCCAGGGGGACCACGCGGTCCATTCGTGGAAGTTGCTGATCAGCGAATGCAGGGTCTCGGCGGGCGCATCGATCTGCGCCTGGCGGACGACCTCGAAGGAGCCCATGAACCTCAGCCTAGAGCGAGGCAGCCCGCACGACCATCACGTCCGGCAGGTCGCTGACCACCAGGGACCACGTCTCGCCAGCATCGGCCGACCCCCACACGCTGCCGTTGCGAGCCCCGAAGTACAGCCCCGGTGAGGCGTGGTCGTCGGCGCACATGGCATCGCGCATCACGGCGACGAAGAAGCCGTCGGGGAGACCCTCGCCCAGCGGCTCCCACGTGTTCCCGGCGTCCTGGGAGCGCCAGACCCTGGCCTCGGCGTCGGGCGGGTAACGCTTGTCGCCTCCCTGGATCGGGAAGACGTAGATGGTGTCGGGTTCGTGGGGGTGGACCACCATCGGGAACCCGAAGTCCGCCGGCAACCCGTCCGCGATGGACTCCCAGGTGCCTCCCTCGTCGTCGGAGCGGTAGACCCCGCCGTGGTTCTGCAGGTAGAGCCGCTCGGGCCGGGCGGAGTGTCGGGCCACCTTGTGCACGCACTGCCCGAACTCGGGATACTGCTGTCCCTCCGGCAGGAACTCCGCGCGGATGCCGTGGTTGCGCGGCTCCCAGGAGGCACCGCCGTCGGTGGTGCGATAGACCCCACCGGTCGACAGCGCCACGGTGACGGAGTCGGGGTCGCTCGGATGGGGCAGCACTGTGTGGAACGCCTGGCCCCCGAAGCCGGCCTGCCACTGCTCGCGGTGCGGGTGGTCCCACAACGCCTGTTCGAGCGTGAAGGTGGCCCCGTGGTCGGTGGAGCGGAAGACGGCGCCGGGCTCGGTGCCGGCGTAGACGATCTCCGGCCGGGCGCCGGGGGTGAGCTGCCAGATCCGGGCCAGGGTCGCGTCGGTCGCCTCGGGGAAACGCACCGCCCCGTTGGGGGTCTCCTGCCAGGACTCCCCCAGGTCGTCCGACCGCCATACCTGCGGCCCGAGCCAGCTCGACGACGAGCCGACCAGGAGCCGCGGGGTCGCTCCGCGAGTGTCGATCATGGCGGAATAGACCTCCTCCATGTCGAAGTGCGGCCCCGTCCAGGTCCAGTCGGTCCGCGCCTCCTCGGATCGCCCGATCCACAGCCCCTTACGTGTGCCGACCAGCAACAACGTGGATGTCACTCGACCACCCTCCTCGATTCGAGACCCCGCACACAGGCCTAACCGATCCGCCCGCCGGGGTCAAGGCCCGCGCGCACCTCACCTGGGTGCGCCGGGGGGACCGACGACTGGCATCCTGATCGCGTGTCGGGCGCAGTGCGAAGAGCAGTCGGGCTGGTCCTCATCGGCATCCTGTCGGTCCAGTTCGGTGCCGCGGTCGCCAAGGACCTGTTCGACGAGGTCTCCCCCACCGCGCTGGTGTGGCTGCGGCTCGCCACCAGCGCCACGATCCTGCTCGCGATCACGCGTCCCCGCCTGAGCGGTCGCTCGCGCGAGGACTGGATGGTCGTCCTGGGATTCGGGGTGAGCCTGGGACTCATGAACTGGGCGATCTACCAGTCGTTCGCCCGCATCCCGTTGGGCTTGGCCGTCACCATCGAGTTCGTGGGTCCGCTGACCCTGGCCGTTCTGGGGTCACGACGGCCCCGCGACCTGGCCTGGGTGATCCTGGCCGGCCTCGGGGTGGCCCTGCTCGGGGCCGAGCCGGGTGACCTGGACCTGGCCGGCGTGGGGTTCGCCCTGCTCGCCGGAGCCGCGTGGGCGACGTACATCCTGCTGAGCGCCCGCACCGGCCGGCGCTGGCCGGGACTCGACGGTCTGGCCGTGGCCAGTGTGGTGGCCGCGACGGCCCTGCTGCCGGTCCTGCTCCTCGATGGTGCCGCCCAGCTCATGGACAGCCGGATCCTGATCCTTGGCCTTGCTGTCGGGCTGCTCTCGTCCGTGGTGCCCTACAGCCTGGAGCTGGTCGCGTTGCGGACCCTGCCCCCGGCCACGTTCGGGATCCTGATGAGTCTCGAACCGGCTGCTGCCGCACTGGCCGCCATGCTGCTGCTGAGCGAGTTCCTGAGCCCGGTCCAGTGGCTCGCGATGGCCTGCGTGGTCGCTGCGAGCATCGGCGCGACCCGCTCGGCGGGCGTGCTGCACGGCCCTGTGCCGGACTGACTCGCACCGACGGCCCCAGCGTTCACACAGATGTCACCCAGGGTTGATGCGGAAGGGTGGTCTGCTCCTTTACCTTCGACTCATGGCCTTCTTCTCGGCACGCTTGCTGTCCCTGCGTCACTGGCCGACCGCGAGCCAGCAGATCTCCCGCCGCAACGCCATGATCGCCTGCACGGCGCTCTCCGCCCACCGGGCCCAGGTGCTCGAGGTGGACGCCTTCATCGCTCGTAGTGTCCTGCCTCGGGCCGAAGGACGGGTCTCGGCCCACGGCTGATCCGGACCGACCCATGGCCGCGGGGGTCAACCAGGGGTCGGGCAGACTTGCCCGATGATCCGACGACAGGTCGCCGGTCTGCTGGTGGGAGCCGGATTGCTCACCGGTTGCGCCAGCAGCGAGGACTCACCGGCGCTGCCCAGCCAGGCGCCGACCGGTCCGGCCACGACCGCCTCGCCGCAGGCCGAGCCGACCGCGAGTCCAGGTCCCCGCAGGCCCCAGGTCGTCGACACGATCGCCACCGGCCTGGCCGTGCCGTGGGGCGTGGCGTTCCTCCCCGATGGCTCCGCGCTCGTCACCGAGCGGGACAGTGGCCGGGTGCTCTCGATCACCGACGGCAGGGTGGGTGAGGTCGGCACCGTCGACGAAGCTGCTCCCCAGGGTGAGGCGGGACTGCTGGGCATCGCTGTCTCGCCGACCTACGCAAGCGATCAGCAGGTCTTCCTCTACGTCACCACCGAGCAGGACAACCGGATCGTCCGCACGACGTACGACGGGCGGCGACTCGGCAGGCTGGAGGTGATTCTCGACGGCATCCCCAACGGCTTCATCCACGACGGTGGCCGGCTCGCCTTCGGTCCCGACGGCTACCTCTACGCCTCCACCGGCGAGACCGGCGAGGAGGAGCTCGCCCAGGACCTCGACTCCCTGGGCGGCAAGATCCTGCGGATCACCCCCGACGGCGACGCCCCACCGGGTAATCCGTTCGGGGAGTCCCCCGTGTGGAGCTGGGGGCACCGCAACGTGCAGGGACTCGCCTTCGACGACCGGGGCCGGCTGTGGGCATCCGAGTTCGGGGCCTCCGAGTTCGACGAGCTCAACCTGATCGTGAAGGGCGCCAACTACGGCTGGCCTCTGTTCGAGGGCACCGGAGGCAACGGACGCTATGCCGAGCCCGAGGTGGTGTGGCGGACCTCGGAGGCCTCCCCGTCGGGACTGGCGTTCGCAGACGGCCGGCTGTGGCTCGGGGCCCTGAGGGGCGAGCGGCTCTGGCGCGTCGACGTCAACGGCAGACGGGCCGGCGACCCGACCGACTTCTTCGTGGGCGAGCACGGCCGGATCCGCACGGTCGTCGTGGCCCCGGACGGGAACCTGTGGGTGACCACCTCCAACCGTGACGGGCGCGGAGACCCGGCGGCGGGCGACGACCGGATCCTCGAGGTCAGACCCGGCTGACCTCGGGCTCCGGCGTGATCGTGACCTTGCGAGACACCCGGCGCAAGGTGCTCAGCACGGCGGGGCCGAGGAGCAGGATCGCGATCGAGTTGGTGATGGCCCGGCCGGTGTCCCAACTGCCCGTCGAGGTGATGAGCGTGTAGGCGGCGAAGCGGCGGAGGTTCTCCAGCACTGGGTCACCTGGCACGAAGGCCAGCCCGTTGCCGTGCCCCGGCAGCTGCAGGCCCAGGAGGAAGGGCCAGCTCGAAAGGTTCATCAGGATGCCGAAGGCGTAGGCGGCGGCGATCCCGTAGACGACCAGCATCGCGAGTTCCGCGCGCCCCCGGACCCGGCGCGGCAGCAACCCGGCGCCCATCCCGACCCAGGCCGAGCACAGCATCTGATAGGGCAGCCAGGGCCCTACCCCGGCCGTCATCAGGGCGGAGGCGAAGATCGACGTGCAGCCGAGGACGAACCCGAACCCCGGCCCGAACACGCGTCCTCCGAGGATGAGCAGGAAGAACACCAGTTCGATGCCCGCCGTACCGGCGCCGAGGCCGCGCATCAGGGCGTTGATCGCACTCAGCAGACCGAGGACCGCCAACGCACGCGCGTCCATGCCTCCCTCGCTGAACTCCGCCAGCACCACCCCGATGACCAGGGGCAGCAGGGCGAGGAAGAAGAACGGCGGATCGACGCGGGTCCCCTCGGGAACCCGCAGCAGGAGCGGCCAGGCCAACATCATGAGCCCGGCCGCCGAGGCCAGGACCAGGACAGTGCTCGAGCGGCGCCCGAGGGGCAGCACCGTGCTCACGCGAGCACCTCGACCTCGTCCACGCGCAACCAGGGCGCCCCGAAGATCTTGGTGACCTGGGGAGCGTAGGAGGGCGACTCGGCGATCACGTCGCGGACCGGGCCGGAGGAGACCACCTCGCCTTCGGCCAGCACCACGACGTCGTCGGCGACCTGGGCCACGAACTCGACGTCGTGGGTGGCCACGAAGACCGGGTGGCCGTCGGCGGCCAGGTCGCGCAGCACTCGCGACAGCTCGGCCTTGGCCGGGTAGTCGAGCCCGCGGGTCGGTTCGTCGAGCAGCAGGATCCTCGGCCGGGCGGCGAGCACGATCGCCAGCACCAACGCCAGGCGCTGGCCCTCGGACAGGTCACGTGGGTGGCTCTCGTCATCGATCCCCGGTGCCAGTCGCGACAGGATGTCGCGGCAACCCTCTCCGGCCGCGGCACACTCCTCGGCCACGGTCTCGAGGTAGAGCAGGTCCGAAGCACTCTGAGGCACCAGCCCCACCGTGGCCCGGCGCTCGGCCGCGTCGAGAGAGGCGGGGTCGATGCCCCCGACGTCCACGCGTCCGGCGTACCTGCGACGACCACCCTGCAGGGCCCACAGCAACGACGACTTGCCCGACCCGTTGCGACCGATCAGGGCGGTGACCCGGCCCTCGGCAAGGTGCACGTCGACCTCACGGAGCGCCACCGTGCGCCCGTGCACCACCGAGAGTCCTGCGGCGCTCAGGGCGGTGCCGCCCGATGCTGCCGGCCGCGCGGGCAGCGGGGCGAGGTGCACGGCGCGGGCCACCCGGCGAGCGTCACGCACTGTCAGCGGCAGCGGGTCCCACCCGATGAGGCGACCCAGCTCGACGATGGGCGGTACGACGGGCGACGAGGCGAGCACATCGGTCGGGGTGCCGACCCGGACTCCCCCGCGACCGTCGAGCAGGCAGATCTGGTCGGCGAACGGGATGACCCGCTCCAGCCGGTGTTCGGCCAGCAGCACCGAGAGTCCGAGGTCCTCGACCAGGCGTCGCAGGGTCGCCAGCACGTCCTCGGCCGCGGTCGGATCGAGGGCCGAGGTGGGTTCGTCGAGCACCAGGAGCCGCGGGTGCATGGTCAGCACCGAACCGATGGCGACCCGCTGCTGCTGTCCACCCGACAGGGTGCGCAGGTCACGCGCCCGCAGGTCGGCGATGCCGAGCAGGTCCAACGTCTCCTCCACGCGGCGCCGCATCGTGGTGGACGTCAGCCCGAGCTGCTCCATGCCGTAGGCCAGTTCCTCCTCCACGGTGTCGGTCACGAACCCCGCAGCAGGGTCCTGGCCCACGTAGCCGATCAGGTGGGCGCGCTCGCGCGGCGGTTGGCGCAGCACGCTGACGCCGTCGATGAGGACGTCACCGGACAGATCGCCTCCGGAGAAGCGAGGCACCAGACCGTTGACGATGCCCAGGAGGGTGGACTTGCCCGATCCGGTGCGACCCGAGACCAGCACGAACTCGCCGTCCTCGACGAGCAGGTCGACCCCGCCGAGGATCTGCTGCTCGGCGTAGCGGAAGGAGATGTTGCGCAGCTCGATCATGCGGCCACCGGCTCCCGGTCGCGATCACCCTTGACCGGCGCCAGGGAGTGCGGCACCCGGGAGGTGACCGGCTGCGGAGCGGCCACCGCCGGGATCAGGCCGACCAGGACAGCCAGCAGCGCCGTCAGGGTGACCTGGGGTGCCGTGGTGAGGTCGGGGTAGGCGATCAGCAGATCGGTGGAGGTGACCTTCCAGAGCCCGGCAGCCACGGCCAGTCCGCAGACGGCGACCACGACCTCCGCCGCGCGCCAGCGATCGGGCCGGTAGCGGGTGCGCTGCACTCGCTGCCCCGCGCTGACGATGCCGATGAGCGCGGCGAGGCAGCCGAGGACCAGCATCGGCACGGCCAGGACGCGCGGCGCCTGCTTGTCGAGGACCGCGTAGACGCCCACGCAGACCCCGCTGAGTCCGACGAGCATCAGGGCACCGGTACGACGGCGCTCACCCCTGGTGAGCCCCCCGGCGCGGCCGTAGCCGCGGGTGTCCATCCCGGCAGCCAGCTTGAGTGAGCGGTCCAGGGCGTCCTCCAGCACCGGGATCAGCAGCCGCCGCAGCCGCCAGATCCGGCCGGTGGGACCACCGCGCAGCTCCTGGGCAGCCCGGACCCGGCGCAGGCTGTCGGCGAGCTGGGGGAGCACGCTGACCGCGACCACGAGCGCGGTCCCGATCTCGTAGAGCGCCGGAGGCACCGACTTGAGCAGTCGCTTCGGGTTGGCCAGCGAGTTCGCCGCTCCGACGCAGATCACGATGGCCGCCAGCCGCAGCCCGTCGTAGAGCCCGGCGAGGACCGACTCGCGGGTCACCGGTCCCAGCAACTGGATGCCCAGGACCCAGTCCGGCAGCGGGATCTCCGGCAGGTCCAGCCACACCGTCGTACCTTCGCCGCCGCCCAGGAGGATCCGGAACAGCACCCGGATCACCACGATGGCTGCACCCATCAGCAGGTAGAGCCGGAACGACCGTGCCCAGGGGTGATCCGAACGCCGGGCTGCCACCACGACCGCGGCGACGCCGATGAGCAGCAGCAGGAGCAGGGGGTTGGTCGTCATCGAGGCAGCCGCCGCCAGCCCGATCGCCCAGATCCACCAGGCGATCGGGTGCAGGTCACGGGGCAACTGCCGGAGGTTCACGACGCGTGGTCCCCCCGGCGACGTACGACGGCCACTGTCGCGGCGCCCGCGAGGAGCACCGCGATGACTGCCCCGACGCTCCACAGAGGAAGCCCACCCGAGTCCGTCGGGTCACCTGCGTCGGGTACGTCGGCGGCCAGCGCCGCATCGGTGGAGGTGGCGCCGTCCGGCGAGGCGGAATCCGAGGCGGACGCCGAGGCGGAGGTCGACCTGGCGCTCGACGTGGTGCTCGACGCTCGCGGCTTCCTCGATGCCGAGGCCGACGGCACCGCGCTCTGCGAGCCGTTCGGGGAGGACGCGGAGGTGGCACTAGGAGACGAGGAGGCCGTGGGCGCCACCGTAGGCGACTTCGTGGGTGACGTCGTCGGTGTCCTGGTGGGCTGAGCGGGAGCGCTCGGCTCGTTTCGCGGAGTCGGGCTGACGCCCGGCGAAGTGCGTGCGCCGCCGCCCTGCCACGACCAACCGACGTAGCCGCCGTCCGGCACTGACAGGGAGCCGGCACCCAAGGAGGCATAGACCCACCCACCCCCCTTGCCGTCGTTCCAGAACAGACCCCAGTAGGCATCGGACGGCGGGGTGTTGACGCAGGGGTCGGCTGCCGGGACGCCTGCGATCCGGCAGACGAAGCCGGGACTGCGCTGCACGTAGGTCAGCGCAAACCCTGCCGCGGTGGTGGCCGACGTCGCGGTCCGACCACCCCCACTCGCGCAGCCCACCTGGGTGCCGCCGACCTGATTGGCGTCGACGACGACAGTGACGCCGTGGGCCCCGGAGCACCCTGCAGCCTGGGCGGGCACCGCCGTCGCAAGGACGGCGATGCCCGCACCGGCGGCGCCGGTGACGAGCACGCCCATGAGGGCAGCCAGTCGCTTCAGCATCAGCGCACCGTGAGGGACTTGGTGTTGCTGCGCAGGTCGGCGAACTGTCCGGTGACCCGGATCTTGCCCGGACCGCTGGTCCGGCCGACCCGGAAGGAGTCGGTGAACCTGCCGGCGGCACCGGCGACTCCGCCGCCGACGACCTCACCGCGCCACCGGATGGTGAGCTTCTCCCCCGCCTCGAGCCCGGACACGCGGACCGTCTGCAAGCCGCCCTTGGCGATCGTGCGCTTGGCGAGGGTGAACGGGACCGTGAGGGTCCCCAGCGCTCGCAGGGTGGTGCGCTGGACCCCGTCGAGGCTGGACACGGCGTAGACCCGGTCGGCGGTGCCGGCCGGAACGGTCACGTCCGCGGTGAGGCGGGCGCCGGTGCCCTTGAGGACACGCTCGCCGCCACCGCCGGAGAGGCAGCCACGCGAGGAGGGAGCCAGCCCGGAGACCCGCAGGGTCTGCGTCGACCTCGCCCGCACGAATCCGGTTGGTCCCGAGACGTCGAAGGCCTGGTCGGCTGCCGGAGCCCACTGGAGCACCGGAAGCGCCTGCGCGCTCGCCCGGCGCCACTGGTCCATGGTCTCGACGGTGATGCCGTCGGTCCTCCCGGCCACGAGGGCCGGGCCGTTGTAGGCCAGTGCACCTCGCTGGGAGGTGAGCTTCGTGGTGCACGGGGCGGTGTCGGCGGCCAGGTTCCTGCGCACCCAGGTGGCGGCCGCGATGGCCTCCGTGGGGTGCCCGAGGTCTCCGAGCGCCCAGCCGGCAAGGCCGGTGCTGTTGGTGTTCTTGTCCGGGGTGAGCGGATCCCCACTGGTGAAGGAACCGTCAGCAGCCTGCTGCTCGACCAGCCAGTTCACGGCCGCGTCGAGGGCGTCGGCGACATCGGGATCGGTGACCTGGTCCTCGAGAGCGAGGACGACGAGCGCGGTGGCGTCGGTGTCAGCGCTGCCGGTGGCGCCGTCGCAGCTCTGGTCGGTGGCGGTCTTGTCAGCGGTGAAGGAGACCCGGAAGTAGCCCGGCGAGCACTGCTGCTGGAGCAGGAAGCTGGTGACCGCGGGCGCCTGCGCCGAGTCGACCGCGGCCAGCGCCTGGGCAGCGAAGGCCTGGCCGATCACGTTGGCGAAGTCGCCGGCGAACGGACCCGGGGTGAAGTCGTCCTCGATCCGGCCGGCGATGGGCGCCGTCGTCGACACGAGGCCCTCCAGCCGGGCGATCAGGTCGACCCCGCCGTACGCCGCAGCGTCATCGCCGGCGGTCTGCGCCAGCACCGCAGCCTTGGCCGTCGAGCCGGCATAGACATCGCTGGACCCGAAGTCGACGCCGGTGGTGTAGCTGTCGACGTGGGCAGCGATCGCATCGCTGATCTGCTGGACCTTGGCGGGACGCTGGCCGGCGCCGGCGAAGGCGAGGGCGGCGTCGATGCTGAGGCCGTAGTCGTCGAAGTCGTACTGGTCGTTGTGGACCACCCCGGCCGGCACCTGGGCGGCCAGCCAGCTGGCTCCCGCCGCGACCGGCTTCGGGTCGCTGACGGCGGTGGCCGTCGAGGCGAACGTGGTCATGGCCAAGGGAATCGTCAGTGCGGTAGCCGACATGACTGCCGCGGAGCGCAACAGGCGCTTCATGGGTTCCTTCCCGCTGCTCGCCAGCGGGGCTACGGAGCTCGGATGAGGCCCGGAGATCCCGCTGTTTTCCTCGACAGCGTGTGATCAGGACGCAGCGCAGCAGGTGTTCCGGCTTCCGACTCGTGAGGTCGGCCTACGGTTGCGGGTCAGCGCCGGATTTGGACCGGCTTCCCCTGGTTGCGAGCGTTTGTGGATGTGGTGGTGCAGGAGCGAATGTATCAGGAGATTCAGCCGAGCTTCTCCAGGATCAGTTCGCGAACGCGCCCGGCATCGGCCTGACCGCGCATCTCCTTCATCACCGCGCCGATGAGCGCCCCTGCCGCCGCCACCTTGCCGTCGCGAATCTTGTCGGCGATGTCGGGGTTGGCCGCGATCGCGTTGTCCACGGCCGCACCGAGCGCACCGTCATCGGACACGATCGCCAGCCCCCGCGCAGCCACGATCTCCTCTGGAGTGCCCTCACCGGCCACCAGGCCGTCGAAGACCTGGCGCGCCAGCTTGTCGTTGATCGCGCCGGCATCGACCAGGGCCTGGACCGCGGCCACGTCCTGGGGACTGACGCCGAGCGCGGCGATGTCGGTGTCGGACTCGTTGGCCCGCCGGGCGAGCTCGGAGAGCCACCACTTGCGCGCCGCCTGTGGCGTGGCGCCTGCGGCGATGGTCTCCTCGACCAGGCCCAGTGCCCCCGCCCCGACCGTGTCGCGCATCTCCAGGTCGGAGAAGCCCCACGCCGCCTGGAGGCGAGCCAGCTTCTCGCGCGGCGGCTCCGGGAGGGTGAGGCGCAACTCCTCCACCCACGCCCGCGAGGGCGCCACCGGCAGCAGGTCGGGCTCCGGGAAGTAGCGGTAGTCCTCGGCGTCGGACTTCTCTCGTCCGCTGGTGGTCACACCGGTGTCCTCGTGCCAGTGCCGGGTCTCCTGAAGGATCGATCCGCCACCATCGAGGATCGCGGCGTGTCGCTGCATCTCGAAGCGCACGGCTCGTTCCACCGACCGCAGCGAGTTCACGTTCTTGGTCTCGGTCCTGGTGCCCAACCTGCCGTCACCCCTCGGGGACAGGGACAGGTTGACGTCTGCACGGATCGACCCCTGGTCCATCCGCGCGTCCGAGACGCCGAGGGCGACGATGAGCTCGCGCAGCTGGGCGACGTAGGCCTTGGCGATCAGCGGCGCCTGCTCGCGGGTCCCCATGATCGGCTTGGTGACGATCTCGATCAGCGGGATCCCGGCACGGTTGTAGTCGACCAACGAGTAGTCGGCACCGTGGATGCGTCCGGTGGCGCCACCGACGTGCAGTGACTTGCCGGTGTCCTCCTCCATGTGGGCGCGCTCGATCTCGACCCGGAAGACCTCACCCTCGCCCCCTTCGCCGGGCAGCATCACGTCGAGATGGCCCTCGAAGGCGATCGGCTCGTCGTACTGGGAGGTCTGGAAGTTCTTCGGCATGTCGGGGTAGAAGTAGTTCTTGCGCGCGAAGCGGCACCACGCGGCGATCTCGCAGTTGAGCGCGAGGCCGATGCGGATCGCCGACTCGACCGCCTTGCGGTTGACCACGGGCATGGCACCGGGCAGGCCGAGGCAGGTGGGGCAGACCTGCGTGTTCGGTTCGGCGCCGAACTCGGTGGGGCAGCCGCAGAACATCTTCGTGAGCGTGTTGAGCTCCACGTGCACCTCGAGGCCGAGGGCCGGGTCGAACTTCTCGAGGGTCTCCTCGAAGGAGAGCAGGGTGTCGGCGCTCATGCTGTTCATCACTGGGCTCCGTCGCGTCGGTCGAGCTTGTCGAGATCCGGTGCGCGATCGAGCAGCGGACCTCCCCACGTCTTCTCCAGCAGGGCCTCGAGGGCCGCACCGACCCGGTAGAGCCGGTCGTCGGCGAGTGCCGGAGCCAGGATCTGGAACCCGGCCGGCAGCCCGTCCTCGGCCAGGCCGCTGGGCAGCGACATGCCAGGCACCCCTGCCAGGTTGGCCGGGATGGTGGCGAGGTCGTTGAGATACATCGCCAGGGGGTCGTCGAGCTTCTCGCCCAGCTTGAACGCGGTCGTGGGCGCCGTGGGCGAGACCAGCACGTCGGCCAGCTCGAAGGCGGCCTCGAAGTCGCGACTGATCAGGGTGCGCACCTTCTGTGCCGAGCCGTAGTAGGCGTCGTAGTAGCCGCTGGACAGCGCATAGGTGCCCAGGATGATGCGGCGCTTCACCTCGTCGCCGAACCCCGCGTCGCGCGAGGCCCGCATGACGTCCTCGGCGCTCGGGTCCTCGATGCCCTCGGGCAGCACCCGCAGGCCGTAGCGCATGGCATCGAATTTCGCCAGGTTGCTGGAGGCCTCGCAGGGCATGATCAGGTAGTACGCCGCCAACGCGTGGACGAAGTTCGGACAGGACACCTCGACCACCTCGGCTCCGGCCGCGACCAGCAGGTCGACGGCCTCGGCGAACCTCGCCAGCACGCCGGCCTGGTAGCCCTCGCCACCCAGTTCGGCGATCACCCCGATGCGTACGCCGCTCAGGTCGCCGCCGGCACCACGGCGCGCTGCCTCGACGAGGTCCGGCAGGGGCTGGTCGATCGAGGTGGAGTCGCGGGGATCGTGACCACCGATCACCTCGTGCAGCAGCGCTGCGTCCACCACCGTCCGGGTGACCGGGCCGGCCTGGTCGAGCGAGTTGGCCATCGCGACCAGCCCGTAGCGCGAGACGCCACCGAAGGTCGGCTTGACCCCCACGGTGCCGGTGACCGCGCCAGGCTGGCGGATCGAGCCACCGGTGTCGGTGCCGATGGCCAGGGGTGCCTCGAAGGCTGCGACCGCGGCGGCCGACCCACCGCCGGACCCACCGGGGATGCGGTCGAGGTCCCACGGATTGTGGGTGGGCCCGTAGGCGGAGTGTTCGGTGGAGGAGCCCATCGCGAACTCGTCCATGTTGGTCTTGCCCAGGATCGGCAACCCGGCGGCCTTGAGGCGGCTGACCACGGTGGCGTCGTACGGCGGGATCCAGCCTTCGAGGATCCTCGATCCGCAGGTGGTGGGCAGACCCGAGGTGGTCAGCACGTCCTTGACCGCGATCGGCACCCCGTCCAGGGCCGAAGCGGGCGCTCCCGCGGAGCGCCGGGCGTCCGACTCCGCGGCCTGCGCCAGCGCGCCCTCGGGGTCGAGGTGCAAGAAGGCGTGGACGTCACCGTCGACGGCGGCGATGCGGTCGAGGTGGGCCTGGGTGAGCTGGACCGAGGTGACCTCGCCCGCGGCGAGGGCATCAGCCAGGCTGGCGGCGCTCGCACGCGTCCAGTCGGTCTTCACTGCTCATCTCCCAGGATCCGCGGGACCGAGAAGCGCTGCTGCTCCTGGGCCGGTGCACCGGCCAGGGCCTGCTCAGCGGTCAGTCCGGGCACGATCACGTCCTCGCGGAACACGTTGGTCAGCGGGAGCGCGTGCGAGGTCGGCGGGACGTCGTCACCCGCGACGGCACTGATCGAGGCCACCGACTCCAAGATCACGCTCAGTTGGGGCGCGAGGTGGTCGAGCTCGGCATCGGACAGGTCGATCCGCGCCAGGTCTGCCAGGTGGGCGACCTCGTCACGGGAGACCACGACACGGTCGCGGGGCGACGTGCGCGATCCAGGGATTTCAGGCATGCAGCGTCCTTCACGATCGGCGGAGACCAGCCAATCCTAGGGGCCTGCGTTCACCACCAGTGGCGGTGGCCTCCACCGTGGTGGCGAGGACCGCCATCGTGGTTGCCGTGATGGGAGGGCCAGGTATGGGCCGGTCCGTCCTGCTGCGGGTCCTGGGCGTCGGCCGCAGCCTGGGACGTCTCGACCTGTGGCGGGTGCGCGACAGCGACCGGCGCCTTGGTGCCTGACTTCGGCAGCGGACCCTTGTAGGGCTTCGGGTTGTAGCGTGACTGGCTGCGCGAGGCCGCCGCCTCGCGCTTCGGTGCGACGGCACGCTTGGCCGCTGGGGTGGACTCCACCTGGGCGGGCGGGGCTGCGGCGGGCGCGGACGGGCGCTCCGAGAGCATCATGGTGGCACCGACGGCGACCCAGGCGGCTGTCAGCAGAGTCCCGGTCATCACCAGGGCCGTGCTGCGCGGGGTCCAGGACCACGGTGAGCGAGGCGTTTCGGGCATGCCGGACACCCTAGAGGGGTTGTGGGCCCAACCGAAAGCCACGCCACCACATCTTTCAGGGGGAGAGAAGGAGGACGTAGTGGCGAGATCACCCTCGGATGCCGAGTTCACGGCCTTCGTCCACGGCTCGTGGGCGGGCCTCTACCGCACGGCGTACCTCTTGCTGGGCGACCGCGAGCTCGCCGAGGACCTGGTGCAGACGGCCCTGGCCAAAACCTATGGTTCCTGGGGTCGGGTGCGGGATCTGGACCGTGCCCACGGCTATGCCCGGACGGTGTTGGTCAACACCGCCACCGAGTGGTTCCGCAAGAAGTCGTGGCGCAACGAGCTCGCCACCGAGGACGTGAGCGCACGCATCCGCGAGACCACGCACGAGCCGGACGCCACGACCCGGCCGCTCGTGCTCGATGCCCTGCGCACCCTGGCCCCTCGTCAACGAGCGGTGATCGTCCTGCGCTTCTACGAGGACCTCGACGTCGCCCAGACCGCGACCGCACTCGGGTGCTCCGAGGGCACCGTGAAGAGCCAGACCTCCGATGCCCTGGCCCGTCTTCGTCCCCTCCTCGGGGACGCCGTCATCCCCCTCAGCCAAGGAGCCAGTCATGACTGAACGTCTCGCCACCCTCCTCAGGGAGGAGGCCAGTGCCCTGGAGATCCCACCGCCGCACCTGCCCGACATCATGGTCGAGGGCCACCGGCTGCGTCGCCGGCGTCTGGTCACGAGCGGCTTGGCAGCCGCCGCGGTGCTCGCGGTCTTCGGCAGCGCCGCACTGGTGGCGTTGAACCACAGTGACCGCCCCGGCACCGCACCGGAGCAGAAGCTCGATCCGGCGACGGCGGCCTACCTCTCCGGAGGAGCCTTCTCGGCCGGGCGAACGGTCTACTTCGGCGATCGGGCGCAGCACCGAGCAACGCTGCCCGAGGACATCAAGTCCCTCTACTACACCTCCTCGGGCGTGGTGGCGCGCACGGGTGACAATGCGGAGTCCGACGATCCCGGCCCCTCCCACTACAGCCTGGTCACCCCGGCCGGCGAGGTTCGCCGGCTCGATCTGGACCTGGGCGACCGGGTGCCCTCCACCGACCCGGGACAGCCCTACCTCGCCTACGCCGACAAGGCCGGTGACGGCTGGGTCGCTGTGGTCCGCGACGTCGTCACCGATGAGGAGGTCGCCCGGGTCCCGGTGCCGGGTGACTTCACCTGGGGAGGATGGCTCGCGCCCCCCGTGGCACTGTCCGGGGACACCGTGTTCGTGGGCATGGACCAGGCCGGGATCGCGGTCGACTGGCGCGCCGGCACCACCACCGTCGCCGACCGGATGGGTCCCGAGGCCTACCCGTCCGCCACCGGGGGTCGGGATGTGGCCTCCACCCGAGGTGCGAGCACGATCTACGACGTCGCCAGCGGGGAGAAGCTGTTGCGGATCCCCACCGAGCCGGACCGCTACCCCTACGTCACGCTCTCGCCCGACGGGCGGTTCGCCGAGCTGATCAACCAGGACGAGTCGGAGGGCACCGCCTTCACGGTCTACGGGGTCGACAGCGGGACCGTCCAGACGATCCGGGGTGCTGCCTGGGACTTCGGCTGGACTCCTGACGGTCACCTGTTCGCGGTCACGCGCACCGAGCTCACGGTCTGCGACCCCGGCACCGCCGAGTGCGAGACCCACCCGGTGGACGTGGGCGCTGGAGGCCTGAAGCTCGGGGGCAAGGCCTACGAGAGCTGAGTGCTGGGGTCGCCCCCGTAGCCTGACGAGGTGTCTCGAGGCTTTCGGATCGCGCGTGTCGCGCCGGTGTTCGTCGCCGGCGCCGTGGCCCTCACCCTGCTGCTCAGCGGGTGCACCTCAGGGTCCGAGGGCACTGCGGCGAACTCGATCGGCGGGCCGGGCGGGACCACCGCGACACCGCGGACCTTCGAGCGGTACGTCGCCCTCGGGGACTCCTACACCGCCGCGCCGCTCGTGCCACAGTTGGACGCGGCTCGTGGGTGCTTCCGCTCGAGCGAGAACTACCCGTCGCTGGTGGCCGCGGCCATCACCGTGTCCGCCTTCGTCGATCGCAGCTGCAGCGCCGCCGACACCACCAACCTCGCCCGCCCACAACGGACCGAGACGGCACGGGTGCGGCCGCAGTTCGCCAGCCTGACCCCGGCCACGGACCTGGTGACGCTCGGCATGGGCGGCAACGACTTCCAGGTGTTCGCAACCCTGATCACCGACTGCGTGTCCCTGCGCAGCCAGGACCCCACCGGCTCCCCGTGTCGCGACGCCCAGCGCTCGGGTGGTCGCGACCGGCTGTCGACGTCGCTGGAGCGCACCGAACGCCGGGTCACTGCAGCCATCGCCGGGATCGAGCAGCGCTCTCCGCGCGCTGAGGTCCTGGTGGTCGGCTATCCGCAGCTGGTCCCGCCATCAGGGACCTGTCCTCGGCTCCTCCCACTGGCTGACGGCGACTACGCCTACGCCCGAACAGTGAGCCGCCGGCTCACTGGTGCGCTGAAACGGGCCGCGGAAACGGCCGGCGCGAGGTACGTCGACGTCTGGCGGGCCAGCGCAGGCCACGACATCTGCGCCGACGAGCCATGGATCAACGGTCAGTTCACCGATTTCTCCACGGCGGCGGCCTATCACCCGTTCGCAGTCGAGCAAGCGGCCGTCGCGGACCTGATCACCGCCGCCCTGACATCGTGAGTCACAGCCCTGCGGGACCATGCTCCAGGAGCACTGCGAAGGCGGCCTCGTCGAGGATCGGGACACCGAGCTGCTCGGCCTTCTCGGCCTTGGAGCCCGCACTCTCCCCCACCACCACGTAGTCGGTCTTCTTCGACACCGAACCGGATGCCTTGCCGCCCCGCGAGATGATGGCCTCCTTGACCGAGTCGCGCGTATAGGCCACCAGGGATCCGGTCACGACGACAGTGAGACCCTCGAGCGTGCGAGGAGTCGACTCGTCCCTCTCGTCGGCCATGGAGACCCCAGCGGCGGCCCACTTGTCGACGATGTCGCGGTGCCAATCGACGTCGAACCATTCGAGGACTGCCTCGGCAATCGTCGGCCCCACGCCTTCCGCGCCGGCCAGGCGCTCGTGGTCTGCTCCGCGGATGGCCGGCATCGAACCGAACTCGGCCGCGATCGCCCGAGCGGCGGTGGGCCCGACGTGGCGGATGGACAGAGCGACAAGCACCCGCCACAAAGGCACGTGCCTGGCCCGGGCCAGGTTGTCGAGCAGTCGGCGCCCGTTGGCCGAGAGGACCGGATCGTCGCCCTCGCCCTTCTTGGGAGCACGGGTGAACAAGGGGGTGCGCAGCAGCTTGGCTTCGTCGAGATCGAACACGTCGCCCTCGTCGGCGATCACCCCGGAGTCCAGCAACGCGACAGCCGCCTCGTAGCCGAGCCCCTCGATATCGAAGGCACCCCGGCCGGCCACGTGGAAGACCCGCTCGCGCACCTGGGCCGGGCAGTAGCGGTGGTTGGGACAACGCAGGTCCTTGTCGCCCTCCTTCTGCTGGGCCAGCGTCGTGCCACACGCCGGGCACTCCGTGGGCATGACCCACTCGGCCAGGTCCGGGGGCCGCAGTGCGAGCACCGGACCGACGATCTCGGGGATCACGTCACCGGCCTTGCGAAGGATCACCGTGTCACCGGGCCGCACGTCCTTGCGCCTGACCTCGTGAGCGTTGTGCAGGGTCGCCATCTCGACCGTCGAGCCCGCCACCCGGGTCGGCTCCATGCGGCCGAACGGGGTGACCCGTCCGGTCCGTCCGGTGTTGACCTCGATCGCGAGCAGCTTGGCGTTGACCTCCTCGGGCGGGTACTTGAACGCGATCGCCCACCGGGGCGCGCGACTCGTCGAGCCCAGCCGGCGCTGCAGCGCGACCTGGTCGACCTTGACCACCACTCCGTCGATCTCATGCTCCACGTCGTGGCGGTGTTCGCCGTAGTGTTCGATGAAGCCCTGGACCGCGGCCAGATCGGGCAGCACGCGGACCCGGTCGGAGGTCGGTAGCCCCCAGGTCTTGAGCGCGTCGTAGGCCGACGACTGGGCAGTGGGATCGAAGCCCTCCCGGGCACCGATGCCGTGGCAGACCATGCCCAGGTCCCGGGTCGCGGTGACGCGGGGGTCCTTCTGGCGCAGGGAGCCGGCCGCCGCATTGCGTGGATTGGCGAACGGCGGCTTGCCGGCGTCACGCATCGCCTCGTTGAGGCGCTCGAAGGCGACCACCGGCAAGAACACCTCACCCCTGACCTCCACCAGAGCCGGGACCGGGAGATCAGCGGTGCCGGTCAAGCGGTGCGGCACGGACGCGATGGTCTTGACGTTGGGCGTGACGTCCTCGCCGGTGCGGCCGTCGCCCCGCGTCAGGGCACGGACCAGCCGGCCCTGCTGGTAGAGCAGGTTGATGGCCAGACCGTCGACCTTGAGCTCGCACAGCAGCTCCGGATCACTGACCCCGTCGCGCTGGAGGCGGGCATGCCAGGCGGCGAGCTCCTCGTAGGAGAACGCGTTGTCCAGGCTCTCCATGCGCTGGAGGTGGTCCACGGCTGTGAACTCGGTGGAGACCTGCCCGCCGACCTTCTGCGTGGGCGAGTCGGGGGTGCGCAGCTCGGGGAACTCCTCCTCGAGTGCCTCCAGCTCCCGCATCCTCAGGTCGAAGTCGATGTCGGACAGTGTCGGGTCGTCAAGCACGTAGTAGCGCCAGCGGGCATCCTCGATCTGCTCCGAGAGAGCCTGATGGGCCTCTCGTGCCTCGGGTGTCGCCTGGGAGACCTCGGGGGAACTCATGGGGACATCTTGCCGGGTGGCACCGACATCCCGGCCACCCCCTCGACACCAATCCGCTCCCGCACAGGCTCCGAATACCAGGCGTGAGAGAAGATCTGAGCATGCCCGAGCCTGCCCTGACGAAGTACGACGCCACGGGTCCGGCTGACCGTCCCGAGGCAGTGATCCTGATGTTGCACGGCGGCAAGGACCGGTCCAGGCAGCCGGTCACCGGCCGCAGCGCGTCGTGGCGTCGTTCGCTCGCCATGCAGCGCGCCATCGCCGGGCCGGCCAACGCCGTCGGTGTCTCGGTCTGGCTGCTGCGCTACGGCATCCGAGGCTGGAACGACCCGGCACATCCTTCCCCCGTGCCGGACGCCCGCTGGGCGCTCTCCCAGCTCGACGACCTCGAGGTGCCCGTCGTACTCCTGGGGCACTCGATGGGCGGACGCACGGCCGTGCGGGTGGCCGATGACCCCAAGGTGGTCGGCGTCGTGGCCCTGGCTCCATGGCTGCCGGGTGACGAACCGATCGAGGCGCTGCGCGGCAAGCACCTGGTCGCCGCCCACGGCAGCACCGACCGGATCACCTCCGCCAAGGCGACTCGGGCCTTCGTCCGGCGCGCCGCCGAGATCAGCACCTCAGCCGACTTCGTCGACATGGGCCGGGTGGGCCACTACATGTTCAAGGACAGCGCCCGGTGGAACGAAATTGCCCTCAAACGCTCACTGGGCCTTCTGAAAGTCCCGCATTCCTGAGTGGTCCAGACCACCGGATGAAACCAGTTTGTTTCATCCGAGAGGCCGGAGTACCGTCCCTGCATGAAACGGAACCGTTTCGTTTCATCGACGTAACAGGGAGGGCTGGACAGTGAACGCAGGACCCTCCCTCCCCGTCGAGTCCCGACCCCGCGTCGAGGGCGATCGCGAGCTTCAGATCCTGCAGGCGACCCTCGAGGTGCTCGGTGACGTCGGCTACGACCGGTTGACCATGGACGCCGTGGCCACCCGTGCGAAGGCATCGAAGGCGACGCTCTATCGCCGTTGGAACACCAAGGCCGCGCTCGTCATCGACGCGATCGTCGCCCACAAGGGCCCCAACCACGTCCCCGACACCGGCAGCCTCCGCGGAGACCTGCTCGCCACGTCCTGTGGCTCGGGGGGCTTCACCGATCCGCAGCCGATCAGCGTGCTCGGCAGCATCATGACCGCGATCAACCGCGACGCAGACTTCGCCGAAGCCTGGCGCCGTGACTTCATCGGCCCCAAGATCGCCTCGTCACGCGCCATCTACGAGCGGGCCCGGGCCCGCGGCGAGATCCGGGACGACCTCGACATCGACCTGATCGCCGGGGCCTTCGCCGGGATCATCCTGCACCGCATCTTCGTGCTCGGTGAACCGGCCTCAGCCGACAGCATCGCCAACGTCATCGATCAGATCGTGCTGCCGGCCTGTCGGCCGACGGACCCTCGATGACTTCCTGACCCCCGTTCTGTCTACCTTCCACCATCCGACCTGAAAGAAGCTCATGGCTGACATCACCAAGACCGCCGAGGATTCGGCCACACCCGAGAGGCAGCTGCATCTCGGCTGGGCACTCGTGCTCATCTCCGTCGCTCAGCTGATGGTGGTGCTGGACGCGACCATCGCCAACATCGCCCTGCCCTACATCCAGAAGGACCTGGGCATCTCGCAGGCCAACCTGCCGTGGATCGTCACCGGCTACGCGCTCGCCTTCGGAAGCCTGCTGCTCCTGGGTGGTCGTCTCGGTGACCTCTACGGGCGCCGCAAGATCTTCATGGCCGGACTGGCCATCTTCGCCGTGGCCTCCCTGCTGGGCGGCCTCGCCACCACTGAGCCGCTGCTGCTCGCCGCCCGTGGCCTCCAGGGCCTGGGGGCTGCCCTGGCCTCCCCCGCCGCCCTTGCGCTGATCACGACGACGTTCCCGGCCGGCCCTGCCCGCAACCGGGCCTTCGCGGTGTACGCCGCGATGTCGGGTGCCGGCGCGGCGGTCGGTCTGATCCTCGGTGGCTGGCTGACCGGCACGACGCCCGACATCCTGGGCATCACCGTCGACGGCTGGCGCCTCACCTTCCTCATCAACGTGCCGATCGGCCTCGCGGCCGCCGCGCTCGCGCCGCGGTTCCTGCCGGAGTCCGAGTCGCACCCCGGCGAGCTCGACATCCCCGGTGCCGTGACCGGCACGCTCGGTCTGCTCGGGATCGTCTACGGCCTGTCGCGCGCCGGCACCAACGGCTGGGGCGACAGCTGGACGATCGCCAGCCTGGTCGCCGGTGCGGTGATGCTGATCGCCTTCGGCCTGATCGAGAGCCGCGTCAACCACCCGCTGCTGCCGTTCCGGATCTTCATGAACCGGACCCGGGCCTCGAGCTTCCTGGCGATGTTCCTGGCACCGGCCGCCATGTTCGCGATGTTCTACTACCTGAGCCAGTACATCCAGAACGTCATGGGCTACAGCCCACTCAAGGCCGGCGTCGCCTTCCTGCCGTTCTCGGTCGGCATCATCGTGGCTGCCGGTCTGGCCTCGAACCTGATCAACCGGGTCGATCCACGCTTCTTGGCCGGCATCGGCACGTTGATGGCAGCCGGGGCCCTCTACGGGTTCTCCACCCTGCCCTACGACACCGAGTACCCCGTCACGGCGGTCACGGGCAGCTACGTCACCGACATCCTGCCCTTCATCGTGCTGATGTCGCTGGGCATGGGCCTGGTCTTCGTGCCGGTCACTCTGACGGCCGTCCACCACCTGCGCAGTGAGGACAGCGGGATCGGATCGGGCGTGCTGAACACGATGCAGCAGGTCGGCGGCGCGCTCGGACTGGCGACGCTCTCGACCGTCGCCACCCATGTGTTCACCACGCGGGGAGCCGAGTTGCAGAAGGCCAGTGAAGCCGCGGCGGCCGCGGCCGGTGCGAACGCACCGGCACCCACTGCTGACCAGATCAGCGCGATGCAGCTGGTCGCACAGCAGCAGGTCTTCACCGACGGGTCGACCACGGCCTTCTTCGTGGGCGCACTGCTCATGCTCGGCGCCTCGGCGGTCGTGTGGATCTTCCTCAACGTCAAGCACGAGGAGCTGGCCACCGACGGTCCCGAGGTCGTTCACGTCGGCTGAGCCCACTGCATCGGGACGCCGTTCGCGCCGTCGGGCACTCGGGTGCCTGACCGCGCGGGCGGCGTTCTTCTTCTCGCCATGCGGCCGAGCCCGCATGCGGTCAGGACAGGTGGGTGGCCGCCGCGGCGGCAAGGCTCAGGGCACGGCGGCTCCAGACCGGCGTGGCGCCGGCCAACCCACAGGTCGGCGTCACCACGAGCCGGTCGGAGGGCTCGAGTCCGAGCATGTCGAGCAGACGGGTCACCCGCTCGGTGAGCGAGGACTCCGTGGGAGCGGGGTCCGGGGAGGTGGCCGCAACAGCCCCGAGCAACACCCAGTCCCCCGCATCGACTGCTTCGGCGAGCTGGTCGTGACCGGCTGCGTCCAACTGGTCCAGGTCGACACTGACGCCCTGGGCGCCGGCACCGCGCACCAGGGAGATCGGTGCATCGGAGGCACAGCAGTGCACGATGGGTGTGCCACCTGCCGCCACGACGGCTTCCAGCACCCAACCCAGGTGCTCCGAGGCCTCAGGCGGGTGGACGGTGCGGTGCCGCCCGAAGCCCGAGGCGGTCGGCACCCGACCGGCCAGCACGGACGGCAGCGACGGCTCGTCGAGCTGCACCAGCAGCTCGGTCGCGCCGGAGACCCTGCCCCGGACGTCGGCGATGTGGTCGCGGACCCCCTCAGCCAAGGCCTGGGCCAGCTCCCTGCGGGCACCGTGGTCGGAGAGCACCTTGTCACCCCGTGGCTTCTCGACGGTGGCGGCCAAGGTCCACGGGCCGGCGAGCTGGAGCTTGAAGACCCCCGTGTAGCCCTGCGTGAGCTCCTCCACCGTGTCCAGGTCCTGGGCGAGCAGGGAGCGGGCCCGCCGGTGGTCGACCCCCGAGGCATCGGTCAACCGCCATCCGGCCGGCTGGAGGTCGACACCGAGCCCGGAGACCACGGCAAGGCCGCGACCCGTCAGGCCGGCAGTCACGCCGCGGCCGGGGAGTTCGGCCACGTGTGGCAACCTCGGGAGGGTGTCGAGGATGATCCGCATCGACTCGGCGTACTGCGCCCCGGGTTGCTGCCCGTCGTCGAAGGGCATCGAGCCGACGCCGGTGGCCAGGGTCACGCAGGCACCCGCGCGGTCGCCGCGATGGTGGCTGAGCCGACCACCCTGCTGCCGTCGTAGAACACCGCCGCCTGACCGGGTGCGATCCCCTGCGCGGGATCCAGGAGCTCGATGGCGACCCCGGCTGCGTCCTGGCAGGTCGAGATCGTGGCTCGATGCTCAGCACCGTGCGCGCGCAGCTGCACCGTCCCGTGCAGCACGTCGGGCACGCTGCCGCACCAGCGCGCCTTGATGCCGTCGATCCGGTTGACCGCAAGCTCAGCACGCGGTCCCACGGTGACGGTGCCCGAGACCGGTTCGATGTCGAGGACGAAGCGCGGCTTGCCGTCGGCTGCCGGGCGCCCCAACCGCAGGCCCTTGCGCTGGCCGATCGTGTAGCGGAAGGTGCCCTCGTGCTGGCCGAGGACCTCGCCGGTGCCGTGCTCGACGATGTCGCCACCGCGGTTGGGCGCGAGATCCCCGAGCTTCTCCCCGAGCCAACCGGCGTTGTCGCCGTCGGCGATGAAGCAGATGTCGTGGCTGTCGGGCTTGTCGGCCACCATAAGGCCGCGGGCCTCGGCCTCGCGCCGTACGGCGGACTTCGGCGAGTCACCCAGGGGGAACAGGGAGTGCGCCAGCTGGTCCTGGGTGAGGACGCCGAGCACGTAGGACTGGTCCTTGGCCATGTCGACGGCCCGGTGCATCTCGATCAACCCGTCGGGGCCGGTCTGCAACTGGGCGTAGTGGCCGGTGGCCACCGTGTCGAAGCCCAGCCCCAGCGCACGGTCGAGGACGGCCGCGAACTTGATCTTCTCGTTGCAGCGCAGGCAGGGGTTGGGCGTGCGCCCGGCGGCGTACTCGCTCATGAAGTCCTCGACCACGTCCTCATGGAAACGGTCACTGAGGTCCCACACGTAGAAGGGGATCCCGATGACGTCGGCTGCCCGCCGGGCGTCGTTGCTGTCCTCGATCGTGCAGCACCCGCGCGCGCCGGTGCGGTAGGACTTGGGGTTGCGTGACAGAGCCAGGTGGATGCCGGTGACGTCGTGGCCAGCCTCGACCGCCCGGGCTGCGGCGACGGCGGAGTCCACGCCACCGGACATGGCAGCCAGGACCTTCATCAGCGGCCCCGCACGCTGGCTGCCCGGGCGCGTTCGACGCACGGGCCGATCGCCTGGACCAGGGCCTCCACATCGGCAGCTGTGCTGGTGTGACCGAGCGAGAATCGCAGCGCCCCGCGCGCGTCCGCCTCGGTGAATCCCATGGCCAGCAGCACGTGGGAGGGCTGTGGCACCCCGGCCGAGCAGGCCGAACCGGTGGAGCACTCGATGCCGCGTGCGTCCAGCAGCATCAGCAGCGAGTCACCCTCGCAGCCGGGGAAGGTCAGGTGGGCGTTGCCGGGCAGCCTCTGGCCGGCACTGCCGTTGTAGATCGCGCCCGGCACGGCCTCCTGCACGCGCCGCACCAGATCGTCGCGCAGCACACTCACGCGGGCTGAGTGCTCGGGCTGGTGCTTGACCGACAGTTCCACCGCCGCCGCCAGGCCGGCGATCGCCGGCGCATCGATGGTCCCGCTGCGGATGTCGCGCTCCTGGCCTCCGCCATGCATCAGCGCGGTGACCGCCAGCTCACGTCGTACGACGAGCGCGCCGACGCCGAACGGTCCACCGACCTTGTGGCCCGACAGGCTGAGGGCGTCGACCCCGGAGCGGGCGAAGTCGACCGGCACCGAGCCGACCGCCTGGACGGCGTCGGTGTGCACCGGGATCCGGTGCTCACTGGCCAGCGCCACGACCTCGTCCAACGGCTCCAGGGTCCCTACCTCGTTGTTGGCCCACATCACCGAGACCAGGGCCACGGTGCCCGGATCGCGTTCGATGCTGGCTCGCAGGGCATCGAGGTCGAGCCGACCCGCGTGGTCGACCCCGATGAGCTCGACCTCGGCGCCCTCGGCCTCGGCCAACCAGTCCAGGGGGTCGAGCACCGCGTGGTGCTCGACCGCCGAGGCCAGGATGCGGGTGCGGCGAGGGTCCTCGGCTCGTCGTGACCAGAAGATGCCTTTCAACGCCAGGTTGTCCGACTCGGTGCCCCCCGAGGTGAACACCACTTCGCCGGGACGACAGTTCAGCGCCCTGGCCACCGATTCGCGGCTCTCCTCGACGATGCGCCGAGCGTGACGTCCCGATGCGTGCAGCGAGGAGGCGTTGCCGGTGGTCGTCAACTGCGCCGAGAGCGCAGCGATGGCTTCGGGCAGCATCGGCGTGGTCGCCGCGTGGTCGAGGTAGACGGTCATGACGACCCCAGCCTACGGCGGGCCTCCACCTGCCGCCCAAACCGCCCGCCCGCTAGTAGAGCTGGCGCATCCCCTTGATGTCACCCAGACCGAGGGTGCGGAAGGCCGTCGAGCAGGCCGGCAGGAAGTGGTGCATCGTCAGGTTGGGGTTGGACACGTGTCCCAGGCCCCAGGCATGACCCCATTCGTGGGTCGCCAGCGACTGCAGGTCGTAACGCTGGGTGCAGGACCCGGGGATCGCGGTGACCACCTTGGCCGACGTCGACAGGCGCATGTCGGCGGCGATCATCTTGCCGCTGCCGCCCCACCAGTAGCAGGTCCAACCCAGCAGACTGTTGGGCAACGCACCCCAGCCGACCACGTTCCTGCTGTTGAGCTTGCCGCACGTGATGCGACTGCCCTTGACCCGGATGCCGGGGCCGGTGGCGCTGACGCCGGCGTAGCGGGCGCGGGCACTCAGGTTGCTGGTGCGGTTGCAGTCGTTGCGGGCGGTGCGCATGTTGGTCATGCCGGCCCTGATGTGGGCCAGCGCCTTGCCCGTCGCATAGCGCTTGGGCTCCGAGGGCCGGTGGTAGCGCCACGACAGCACCTTGCCCCAGGGGTGTCGACCGGAGGCCAGCTTGAACTGGCCGGCGGAGCACGCCCCCGCGGCCCTGGCCGCGAGGCCTCGCGACGCCGGTGCGGCGTCGCCGTCGACGGTGGCGCGGACCACGCCGTCGAGGTTGGTGACCTGCAGCGACGCGGCGTCACTGGATCCGGCACCCGCGACGCCGTCAGCACCGACGCCGTAGCCGGCGCGAGGCACGACGACAGCGGCCGAACCCGACACCACGACCCTGCCGACCAGTGAGCAACCGCTGACACCATCGACGAGTGCCGAGGCGGCGATCGGCCCGCGCGTGTCACACACGCTGGAGCGCTGCCCCGTGGTGGCCGGCGTCGCGGCGGTGCTGGAGGTCATGGTGGCAGCCAGTGGCACCGTCACCGCCAGCGCGACCAGGATGGCGCCGCAGCGCCCCGAGATGGATCCCGTCATGTGAAACTCCCCCGTAGATCTGTCTGGACTTCGCACCAATGTGTCACAGACGGCCGACAGGATCGAGTCACGGGGGTGGGGTCCGCGTGGCCCTCCCCGAAGTCGCGGACGGGCTCGGGCCTCGCTCAGCGCAGGGCGACCTCGGCAAGCACACCGCTGTGATCGGTGTTGTCCAACGCGACCGTCCGGACCCCCACCGCGGCGAACCGAGGGCCGATCAGCACGTGGTCGATCTGGACCAGGCGAGGCAGGCCCAGACCCAACACGTGGAACTCGCCGTTGGCCGGCCAGGTCGGCTGCCAGCCGGTGTTGAGCCGTTCGGCGGCATCCACGGTGCCGGCGTCGAGCAGTCGCTGGAACTGCCGGTGGTCGCGGGTGGCATTGAAGTCCCCGGCCACGATGTCCGGCTGGTCGGCCTCGATGGCGTCCGCGATCGCTGCGAGGTCGTCGGCCCACTGACCCGCGGACCCCTTCGGTGGCCTCGGGTGCACGGCGAAGACCGTGACGTCGCCCTGCGGCAGGGACACGGTCATCGACCAGGAGCCGAAGTTCGTCGACAGCCGGGTCACCTCGCTGATCGGCGCGGCCGCGAACACCATGGTGCCGGCGATCTGCTCTGCTGGCCGCCCACCCGAATGGGGGAACGCCTCGTCGAGCCCGGCCTCGCGCAGGTCGGCGAGGATCCCGGGGGTGACCTCCTCCAGCACCAGGACGTCGACCTTCTGTCGCACTGCCTTGTCGAGCACGGCCGGTGCGTCCGCTTGGCCTCGGTAGAGGTTCACGGTGAGCACGCGCAGGGGCACTGCGTCCGCGGCAGCGGTGGGGTGCGGGCCGACGAACTGCGGGCTCAACCACCAGGCATGCAGCCCCAGCAGGAGCAGGGCGACGATTGCCGTCGCCGCATCGACCTGCCACCGTCCACGGCCGGGCAACAGCACCCGGACGATGCAGAACAGCACGACGAACCCGTAGAGCACGATCGCGAGAGGGGCGAACGACACCAGGCGCACCGCGAGCCCGAACTCGGGCTGGACGATGCGCAGCACCGTCAGCACCAGGGCCGGCACCAGGAAGAGCGCGACCAGCAGCCTGCCCATCCCCCTCATGATTCCAACTAGAGCACGATCAGGTCGTCTCGGTGGACCAGCTCTCGTTCGTAGGCCGCGCCGAGCTCGCGCTTGAGCTCGTGCGAGGAGCGGCCCAGCAGTCCGGGCAGCTCGTCGGCGTCGAAGTTGACCAGCCCTCGGGCGACGGTGGTGCCGTCGGGACCCAGCAGGTCGATCGGGTCACCCGCCACGAACGAGCCACGGACCGCGGTGACGCCAGCGGCCAGCAGCGAGGCGCGCCGCTCGGTCACGGCCTTCACGGCGCCACCGTCCAGGACGAGCTGACCCTTCGGTTCGGTGGCGTGCGCCAACCACAGCAGCCGGGTCGGGCGCCGCTTGCCGGTGGGGTGGAACAGGGTGCCCACCGGATCCCCCGCCAACGCCGCCGAGGCCTGGTCGGCACTCGTGAGGACGACGGGGATGCCGGCACCGGTGGCGATCCGTGCGGCATCGACCTTGGTGGACATGCCCCCGGTCCCCACGCCGGCTGCTCCGGCGGTGGTGGTGCGGACGCCGGCCAGATCCGCGTTGCCGCGGACCTCTGCGATGAGCCGGGTGCCGTCGTGGGTGGGGTGCCCGTCGTACAGTCCGTCGACGTCGGAGAGGAGCACCAGCAGATCGGCGTGCACCAGGTGCGCGACGAGTGCAGCCAGGCGGTCGTTGTCGCCGAACCGGATCTCGCTGGTCGCCACGGTGTCGTTCTCGTTGACGATGGGCAGCACCCCGAGCTCGAGCAGCTTGGCGAAGGTCTGGTGCGCGTTGCGGTAGTGCGCTCGTCGTACGACGTCATCGACGGTGAGCAGCACCTGACCGGTCACCAGACCGTGCCGGGCGAGTTCCTCGGTGTAGCGGTGCACGAGCAGTCCCTGGCCCACCGAGGCGGCAGCCTGCTGCGCGGGCAGCGCGCGCGGCCGCTTCCTGAGGCCGAGCGGGGCCAGGCCGGCGGCGATGGCTCCCGACGAGACGAGCACGACCTCGGCACCACGGGACCGGACCGACGCCAGGACGTCGACCAGACGACTGATCCGGCTCGGGTCGATGCCACCGGCCGCGGTGGTCAGGGACGAGGAGCCCACCTTGACCACGATGCGACGGGCACCGGAGACCGTGCTGCGGTGCTCGAGCCCTTCGCGGCTCATGCGTCGGAGTCCGGGTCCGACGCCAGCCAGTCGGGATCTGCCTCCGTACCGATCTCGTACGACGTCGGGCCGGTGACCAGCTTGCGCGCAACGTCGGCGCGGGTCTCGTTCTCCTCGCGCTCGCCCATCATCTCGTCGATCTCGCGGCGGCGGCGGTGCGCGGGACGCTTCTCGTCGAAGCGCTGGTCCTCTCCACGACGACCCAGCATCTCGACCCCGGCGTCGATGCCGGGCTTGAAGTCGAACACCACGGAGTTGTCCGGGTGCCCGATGAGGACCGCGTCGCCCTCCTGGGCGCCGAGTTCGACCAGCTTGGCCTCGATGCCGATCCGGTTGAAACGGTCGGCGAGGAACCCGACCGCCTCGTCGTTGCCGAAGTCGGTCTGTCGGACCCAGCGTTCGGGCTTCTCGCCTCGAACGCGCCAGCCCTCGTCGGTCCGGGCGATCGTGAACTCGCCCTTGCCGTCCACCGAGGGCGGCCGGATCACGATGCGTTGTGCCTCGGCGACGGGGCGCTCGGCTCGAGCCCTGGCCACGATCTCGGCCATGGCGAAGGTGAGCTCGCGCAGCCCTTCGCCGGAGGCTGCGCTGACTTCGAGGACCGTGAGCCCACGCTCACGCAGCTCGTCGGTGACGAACGAGGCTATGTCGCGACCATCGGGCACGTCGACCTTGTTGAGCGCCACGAGGCGGGGCCGGTCCTCGAGCCCGCCGTAGCGGCTGAGCTCGTTCTCGATGATGTCCAGATCCTCGACGGGGTTGCGGCCGGGCTCCACGCTGGCGGTGTCGATGACGTGGACGAGCGCCGCGCAGCGCTCGATGTGGCGCAGGAAGTCGTGGCCCAGGCCACGCCCCTCGCTGGCGCCCTCGATGAGTCCGGGGACATCGGCGACCGTGAAGGTGGTGTCGCCGGCGCTGACGACTCCGAGGTTGGGCACCAGGGTGGTGAACGGGTAGTCCGCGATCTTGGGGCGCGCCCGGCTGATGGCGGCGATCAGGCTGGACTTGCCGGCGCTCGGGAAGCCCACCAGGCCGATGTCGGCCACGACCTTCAGCTCGAGGACCACCTCGATCTCGTCACCGGGCTCGCCGAGCAGTGCGAAGCCGGGGGCCTTGCGCTTGGAGCTGGCCAGGGCGGCGTTGCCGAGACCGCCGCGGCCGCCACTGGCGATCACCAGCTCGGTGCCGACGCCGACCAGGTCGGCGATGAGGTTGCCGCGCACGTCAGAGACGACGGTGCCCTCGGGGACGGGAAGGATCAGGTCCTGACCGTGGCTGCCGTTGCGATGGCCGCCGGCACCGTGACCGCCGCTCTCAGCGCGCCGCTTGGGGCTGTGGTGGTAGGCGAGCAGGGTGGTGACGTCCTGCTCCACCCGTAGGATCACCGATCCGCCGGGGCCACCGTTGCCGCCGTCGGGGCCGCCCAGCGGCTTGAACTTCTCACGGTGCACCGACGCGACACCGTGTCCACCCCGGCCCGCTGCGATGTGCAGCGTGACCTGGTCGACGAAGGTCGGGACAGCCATGAGTTCTCCTGTACGAAAATGCCGAAGGGCGCCCCCAGTCTAGGGACGCCCTTCGGGTGAAGTGTGTGTCTAGGGGTGGAGTGAGGTCACTCGCCCGGGACGATGTTGATCACGCGACGACCGCGCTTGGTGCCGAACTCGACAGCGCCTTCGACGAGCGCGAAAAGGGTGTCATCACCGCCGCGGCCGACGCCACTGCCAGGGTGGAAGTGGGTGCCACGCTGGCGCACGATGATCTCGCCGGCGTTGACCAACTGGCCGCCGTAGCGCTTGACGCCGAGGCGCTGGGAGTTGGAGTCGCGACCGTTCTTGGTCGAGGCTGCGCCCTTTTTGTGTGCCATGAGTTCAGTCCTTTATCTGGGAACGTCAGACGGTGATGTCGGTGACCTTGACCTGGGTGTACTTCTGACGGTGCCCCTGGCGCTTCTTGTATCCGGTCTTGTTCTTGTACTTCTGGATGATGATCTTCGGACCCTTGGTGGCGCCGAGGACCTCCACGGTGACGGAGGCCTTCCCGAGCGCCGCGGCGTCGGTGGTGACGCTCGCGCCGTCGACGAGCATCAACACGGGGAGGCTGACGGACTCGCCGACACCCGTCGTGATCTTGTCGATCTCGAGGACGTCGCCGACGGCCACCTTCTGCTGAATGGCGCCTGCGCGCACGATCGCGTACACCGCGGTCTCCTTCGTCGTTTCCATCTGCGTAACAGTGCTGGTCTGCGGCACACAGATCCACACATCAGATGCGAGGAGGAGGTGCCATGCAGAATGCGCGCGCGGGGCGCACGCCGAGAATCAATACTACGGACGTTGGGCGCTCACCGCAAAACGGGCTCGTTCCTGGACGGTCCGCGCACTCCCTCGCTCAGCGTACGACGTCGTACACGGCCAGGCGGATGCCGTTGGAGTACGCCGCGTGCTCGACCAGTTCGAGCTTGGCCACCTGCGCACCCTCCTCGGCGAAGAGTCGCTTTCCGCCTCCGAGGACGATCGGGAACTCCAGGAGGTGGTAGCGGTCGACGAGCCCTGCCGCAGCCAGGCCCTGGGCGAGCCGGGCACTGCCGTGCACGATGATCGGGCCGCCCGCGGTCTCCTTCAGGGCGGCCACGTCGTCCAGCGAGCGCAGCACCGTGGTGTTGTTCCACTCAGGATCGGTGAGGGTGGTGGAGACGACGTACTTGGGCATGGCGTTGTACTCCGCGAAGTCGGCCATCGTGGGCCACACCGGGGCGAACTCGTCATAGCTGACGCGCCCCAGGAGCATCGCGGTGGCCTCAGCCTGTTCGCGGCCCTTGATCTCGTAGGCCGCGAGGTCGAACGCGACGTCCTTGAAGGTCCACCCGGCGCGTGGGTGGCTGCCACCTCCGGGCGAGTCGACGACTCCGTCGAGGCTGATGAACTCGGTGATGATCAGGGTGCGCATGTGGACTCCTCGTGGATGGGGTCAAGGGATGTTCTCATCCACTCCACGAACGGGGATCACCGAACACGACATCGCCGCACAAATGCGTTGGACCCCGACTGTGGATGGGGGCAGGATCGCGACCATGTGGCAGGACAGGATCTGGGATGCCGAGACCGCCCAGCGATACGACACACCCGGGGAGGGCATGTTCGCCCCCGAGGTGCTGGAGCCGACCGTGGCGGCACTGGCCAGCTGGGCCGAGGGTGGTGCCGCTCTCGAGTTCGCGGTCGGCACGGGTCGGGTGGCACTTCCGCTTGCTGCGGCCGGCGTGCCGGTCACCGGTATCGAGCTGTCCACGGCGATGCTCGACCGACTGCGGGCCAAAGCGCCACAGGAGAGCCTGCCGGTGGTCGTGGGCGACATGGCCCGGACCTTCGTGACCGGTGACTTCACCCTGGTCTACCTGGTTTTCAACACGATCTCGAACCTGGTGACCCAGGCAGAACAGGTGGCCTGCTTCCACAATGCAGCCCGTCACCTTGCCCCCGGCGGTCGTTTCGTGATCGAGCTGTGGGTGCCCGAGCTGCGGCGACTCCCACCGGGCATCGCGGCCACCGTGGGGCGTTCGGACCCCGACTACCTGCTGGTCGACACCTACGACACGCTGCACCAGCACGTGGTCTCGCACCACTTCACGTTCGACGACACTTCGGTCGCAGAACTCTTCCGGAGCCCGCACCGCTACATCTGGCCGGCCGAGCTCGACCTCATGGCGCAACTGGCGGGCTTCGAGCTCGAGAGCAGACACGCCGACTGGTCCGGGTCGGAGTTCACCGCCGACTCGTCGTCGCACGTCTCGGTCTACCGGCTGCCCGGGCCACCGCCCGCCCGCTGAGTGGTGCCCCGCGGGCACGACTCAACGAGGTGGGCCGGTCAGCGCCTGCGCGAACCCTTCTTCTTCACCGGCACGTGCAGCTCCGCGTGCTCGCCAGGCGTGCCTGGTTCGACACCCGCAGCGCCCGGCTCCACCATGCCGTGGGCGGCCGGGGCACCGACGTCGCCCACGGTCGCGGACGTTTCGTCGGCATGAGCCGGGCCGGTGGCCGGGATCGCCACCGAGGGAGGGCCAGCAGGGCGGCTCGCGCTGCGCCGCCGAGTCCTCGTCACGACGCGAGGTGCCTCCGCGACCGGCGCCGGGGTCGGCTCGGGTTCGGCCGGCACCACAGGCTCGGGGGCGGGCTCGACCGGGTCGGGGTGGAACGGGTCCGGCTGGGTGGGCTCGGGCTCCACCGGGGTCGCAGGATCCACCGGCTCAGGCTCGACCGGCACTGGCTCGACCGGCACTGGCTCGACGGGGTCAGGCTCCACCGGGGTCGCAGGATCCACGGGCTCAGGCTCCACCGGAGTCACTGGCTCGACCGGGCCGGCAGGCTCCAGCGGCTCGACCACGGCGACGTCCGGCTCCACCGGAGGGTGCGTGGCCGCAAGGTCCTTGGGCGAGGGGACGGCGCGCGGCGGGGTGTTGCCGTTGCCGTTGCCGTTGCCGCTGCCGTTGCCACCTTGGGCGCCATCGCGACCTCGTCCGCGATTGCGGCGTCCGGTGGCGGGACCGCCGCCGGGACCGCCACCTCGCCGACCGTCGTCGTCGGAGTTCTTCGGCTCGATGGGTGCGTCATGGATGACGATGCCTCGACCTTGGCAGGCTTCGCAGTTCTCGCTGAAGGCCTCGAGCAGGCCGGTCCCGATCCGCTTGCGGGTCATCTGCACCAAGCCCAGCGAGGTCACCTCGGCAACCTGGTGGCGGGTCCGGTCGCGCCCCAGGCACTCGACCAGGCGGCGCAGCACGAGGTCGCGGTTGGACTCCAGCACCATGTCGATGAAGTCGACCACGATGATCCCGCCGATGTCGCGCAGCCGCAGCTGGCGGACGATCTCCTCGGCGGCCTCGAGGTTGTTCTTGGTGACGGTCTCCTCGAGGTTGCCGCCGGAGCCGGTGAACTTGCCGGTGTTGACGTCAACCACCGTCATGGCCTCGGTCCGGTCGATGACCAGCGATCCACCCGAGGGCAGCCAGACCTTGCGGTCGAGTCCCTTGGCGATCTGCTCCTCGACCCGGTAGGTCGAGAAGACGTCGGCGCCGTGCTCGGCACGGTCGTAGCGCTCCAGGCGCGGCTCGAGGTCGGGGGCCACGTGGGCGACGTACTGCTGCACCGTCTCCCAGGCGTCGTCGCCCTCGATCACGAGCTTGGAGAAGTCCTCGGTGAACAGGTCGCGCACGACCTTGAGGGTCAGGTCGGGCTCGCCGTAGAGCAGCTTGGGAGATCCGCCGGACTTGGAGTTCTTCTCGATGTCCTCCCAGCGCGCCTTGAGCCGCTCCACGTCCGTGGTGAGCTCCTCCTCGGAGGCACCTTCCGCGGCGGTGCGCACGATCACGCCGGCCGTGTCGGGGACGATGTCCTTGAGCAGCGTCTTGAGCCGGTTGCGCTCGGTGTCGGGCAGCTTGCGGGAGATGCCGCTGGTGGTGCCGTCGGGCACGTAGACCAGGAAGCGTCCAGCCAGGCTGACCTGGCTGGTGAGACGCGCTCCCTTGTGTCCGAGTGGGTCCTTGGTGACCTGAACCAGGATCGACTGTCCCGACGAGAGCACCGACTCGATCTTGCGAGGCTGCCCGTCCTTGTGGCCGAGCGAGGACCAGTTGACCTCGCCGGCGTAGAGCACGGCGTTGCGTCCCTTGCCGATGTCGACGAACGCCGCCTCCATCGAGGGCAGCACATTCTGCACGCGGCCCACGTAGACGTTGCCGATCAACGAGGTCTGGGACTCACGGGCGACGTAGTGCTCGACGAGCACCTTGTCCTCGAGGACGGCGATCTGGATCAGGTCCTCACGCTGACGGATCACCATCACGCGCTCCACGGACTCGCGACGGGCCAGGAACTCGGCTTCGCTCACGATCGGTGCGCGGCGGCGACCAGCCTCACGGCCCTCGCGCCGACGCTGCTTCTTCGCCTCGAGTCGCGTCGATCCGGACACTGCGGTGATCTGGTCGTCCGAGGTGCGGCTGCGTCGGACGCGGGTGGTGGTCTTCTCCGGGTCGTCCCCACCGTCGCCACCATCTTCGCCGGGACGGCGACGGCGTCGACGACGACGTGAACCGCCGCCCTCGCCCGCGTCGTCGGCGGCGGCTTCCTGAACGCCACCCTCCGGCGTTGCATCCGCCTCGGAATCGCCGGCGCCCGCCTCGGTGTCGTCATCTCCGGAGCGGCGACGACGACGCCCGCCGCGGCGGCGCCGGCGACGCGGGCCATCGTTCTCATCGCTCTCGTCGCTGTCGTCGACGTCGTCGGCTTCGAGATTGACGTCGTCCGCGGCGTCCTCGGTGACCTCGTCGTCCTCGTCGTCACTGCTCGCAGCGGCCTTCGCGGCGGCCTTCGAACCCGCCTTGGCGCCACCCCGGTTGCGCTGGCGGCTCGGGCGCTCACCGCCACGGCGGCCCGTCCGCTCGGCGTCGGGCGCGGTCTCGCCTTCCGCGGCACCCTCAGTGGGCGTGTCGGTGGCTGGGGCATCGGGGGTTGGGGCATCGGGGGCGGCTTCGGCCGGTGCCGGAGCCATCTTCACGACGGGCTTGCGGGTGCGTCGGGTGGTCACGACCGTGGCGTCGGGGGCCTGGAAGAGGGGTACGACGGCCGTGGGCGCCGCTGCCGCTGAGGGCTCAGGCGCCTCGAAGGGGATCTCAGGTGTGGTCTCAGGCGCCACCTTGGCGGCGGTCTTCCTCGGGGCCCGGGTCCGGGTGGTCTTCTTCACTGCCGGCACGGACTCACCGGCAGACTCGGGGGTGGCGGCAGCAGCCTCGGTGACGTCACCCGGATCGTCCGCGGGAGCCGCGGCGACAGCCTTCTTGGCCGTGCTCTTGCGGGCAACGGTCTTCTTGGCCGCGGTCTTCTTGGCGGCGCTCTTGCGGGCCGGCGCCTTCTTCGGGGCTTCGGCAGCAGGTTCCAGAACTGAATCGCTGGAGGTGGAGTCTTCGTCGAGCATGGGCTCTCCTTGTCACCCGGAGCGCCGAGGCACTCGATCTCGGGTGTGTCAGACGCCGGCGGCCACGAACAGCCGGACGACGCAAAGCCTTCAGGTGGCGGCGACACCCTCCGCGGGCGCGTCAGAGGATGGGTGCCTGTCACCTACCGCGGTCGCTGGGCGTTGAACGCACTGTCCCTGTCACGGATCGGTGCTGCAGCCGCGTCGCGGTTTGGCGAAGACTCTCACCTTCTGTGCCAGTCCCGAATCGGACCGGCGAGAACGTCGTCGGGTCGTGCCGTGAAGCACAAACCACTCACGAGTATCGCACAGGTCAAGCGATTTCCGGTGAGCGGCCGGATGCCAGCGGGTCAGCGATGCTCGCCGTCTCCTCGTCCAGCAGGCCCTGGCTCAGCCGCGTCAGGGTCGGCGCCTCGCCTGCATCGAAGCCCGTCGTGGCGGCGAGTCCGGACAGTACGTCGTCGGGGCGCACCGCGGGGACCTCGTGGCGCAGCACCAGATCCAGGACCGTCCCCCGGGCGGCCAGCGAGATCACCGCTGCACGGCAGTTGAACGAGCGCAGGCCCTTCTTCGTCATCCGCTCGACCATCACCTCGTCCTCGGCGAGGAACCTCTCCACGGCCGCTGCGGCAGCCTCCGGGTCACCGGTCGAGGTGATCTGCCAGTGACTTCCGGTGAGCAGGTCGGCCAGGGAGCCACCGGCCGACTCGACCACCTCGAGGACGTCCAGCCCGTCGGGGAGAGCGGCCTCGAGCTGCAGCTTGACCTCGGCCGGATCCACGACCTGCGCCAGGGCGATCTCGAGGTACTCGGCCTCACTCGCCGAGCCGGTCGGCGCGGCCCCGGCGTACGAGATGCGGGGGTGCGGGTTGAACCCCGAGGAGTAGGCCATGGGCACCCGGGCCCGGAACACGGCGCGCTCGAACGCGCGACTGAAGTCGCGGTGGCTGGTGAAGCGCAGTCGCCCACGTTTCGCATAGCGGATCCGGAGCCGTTGCACCGGCGGGGCCTGTTGTTCGGGTTGCTCACGCACGGGGCAACGCTAGCCGTAACCCGGGGCTGGACACGCTTCATCACCGTATCTAAGGTAAGGCTTACCTAACTTTGGAGTGCAGATGACCACGGAACCCACCCCGACCATGACCGACCTCGCCGCCGTCGCCCGCAGTGTCCTGGCCTGTCCGGGCTCGATGAGCCTCCTGGTCGACGGCATCGAACACGTCGACGGCTCCACCAGTCTGGTCCTCGAGGACCGAGGGGGCCTTCCTGCCATCACCTGCCACCTCGACTCTCCGCTGCACCGGGCCGCCGAGCAGGCCCGCTCCGGGCTCCTCGAGCTCTCCAGCGGTCTGCCGGATCCGGACCCGGGGCTGTCCCTGGTGCTGGCCGGCCACCTCGATCTCGTGGGCGAGGAGGTCCTCGACGACGAGCCAGCCGTGCAGGTGCTGCTGGTCGTCACCCGGGTGCTGCTGATCCGTCGGGGTCGGCGCCACCTGATCGCCCCCCAGGCCTTCCGCGATCCCACGCTTGCCTTGAACTCGGGCTACCTGCACCGGGCCACGGAGCATGCCAACTGTTGCCACCTGGCAGAGCTCCGCCGCTCCGTGGCCCAGGCCGTCGGCGTGCCGGTCGACGGCATCCTCGCGGCTGCCCTGGATCGACTCACCCCGAGCGCGGTCGACCTCGTCTGGGTCGACGAGCACGGCGCAGATCGCCGGACCCTGACCTTCGAGCGACCCGCAGCCACTCCGGTCGAGCTCGGGGACGCGCTGCGCCGTCGCCTGCACGCGAGCATCTGCTGAGCGTCAGGCACCAGGTTTCATCAGCGGCGAGGAGTAGACCGTGCCGACCTTGACGCCGTCGAGCCACGTGGTGAGCCGCTCGGCCTCGACGGCCAGGGCCGCCCGCCCGTCCGCACCGACGTTCTCCAGGAGCCTGACCTCCACGACTCCGTCGGGATCCTGCACCCAGCAGCCCACCGCCTGACCGTCCCACCACGCGGTCGTCCCGGCGTTGCCGTTGCGGTCGAAGAGTCGCTCGGCATGCGGCCCCAGGAAGAAGCCGCGCTCCTTCCATCCCATCACTGTGGGATCGAGCACCGGCAGCAGCGCGGCCCAGGGCGCCTGGGCCGGCTCGGCGTCGAGATCGTCGGACAGCACGAAGGCCGGCCCCGCCGCAGTCTCGACCTCCTGCGCGCCGATGTCCGCGAGTGCCGCTCGGGCTGCGCTGACCGTGCTGCCGAGCCACCACTTCAAGTCGTTCAGCGAGGCCGGACCGAACGTCCACAGCCAGCGGCGCGCGATCTCGGCGTACCCCTCCCGTGCGGGCAGTGCAGTGGGTACGGCGCCTCCGGACTCCTCGAGCCAGTCCCGCATCAGGGTCCACTCCGGGCGCGACACCCGCCAGTGCGAGGAGTTCCGCCCGCGCACGATGTCGCCACGCGCGCCCAGCAGACCGAGCACCCGTGGACCGATCGGGACCTCGCCGCCCCAGGTGGTGCCCGGTGAGATCGTCACCTTGCCGGTGAGCTGGGGCACCTCCTCGCGGACACGCTGAGCCGTCAACGGGCCGGCACCCAGCCGATCGAGCACCGCCGAACATGCTGCGTCCACCCAGGAGTCACCGTCGGCGGCAAGCCCCGAGGCGGTGACGTCCTTGATGATCCGGGCCCGCTCGGTAGCCGCGACCCGTGCCGACGCACTCCCCCAGGCAGCCGGCAGCAGATCGCGAGGAAAGACGAACAGGGTGCGCCGCATTGCCAGCTGCTTGACCAGGCTGCGCTCGTCGTACAGGGCAGGGTCGAGCCCGGCCGCCGACATGTCCGTGACCCGCGCGAACACCGAGAGGTGCACGGTGGCCGGCTCGGTCGCGTGGAGCACCGTCATGGCCCGCGTCGCCGTCACCGCATCGTCGAAGCGGTGAGCCGGATCGATGCCGTGTCGTCGGGCGATCCTGGCTCGCCGCTCGATGTCGTCAAACCTCCGCATGGGACCAGCATGCCCGGTTAGGCTGCGCGCACCCGCGATCGCACTCGGAAAGACTCCGCATGTCCCAGCCGCCCGTTCCACCGCCCGGCCCATCGCCCTACGGGTCGCCGCACGGCACCCCTCCGGGGTCGCCCTACGGGCCGGTCGCTCCGTACGGCGGTGGCTACCAGCCGCCGCCGTCCAAGACCATGGCGGGCTGGGCGCTGGCACTGGCACTCCTCATCTGCATCCCGTTCGGCTTCCTGGTCTCGATCGGGCTGGCGATCGCCGTCCTGGTCAAGTCGAGGGACGGGCGCGACCACGGCAGGACGATGGCGATCGCCGCCCTGTGCATCGCCACGTTGGTGTTCCTGGCGCAGGTGGGGCTCTTCGCCTTCGGCCTCTACAAGGGCGTCACCGAGGGCATCGACGCGCCCCGCGACAGCCAGGGCAACGTCACCGAGCGCACCGAGGTGACCGTGGAGAACCTGCGGGTCGGGGACTGCTTCGACGACGACACGATGCTGGGGGCGACGCAGGAGGGGGTCCAGGCGACCACCGCCGAGGCTGTGCCCTGCGCCCAGCCGCACCACTTCGAGATCTACCACACCTTCGAGATCCCCGGGGACGACTACCCGGGCAGCGACAAGGTCGACGCGCTCGCGGACGAAGGCTGCTCGGGCAAGGTGCGGTCCTTCCTGGGAGGCCAACCCGCTCGCGGCTCCGACCTCTCCATCTATCTGTACTACCCGCAGAAGCGCACGTGGAACCTGCTCGGCGACCACTCCGTGCAGTGCGTGATCGGCCGCTCCGACCCCCTCATCCAGGGTTCGCTGCGCGGCACCGGCCGCCCCTGACGGCTCGCTCAGAGGACCGACAACGGCAGCAGCGTGTGGCCGGTGGGGCCGATCTGGATCTCGGTGTTCATCTCCGGGCAGACCCCGCAGTCGTAGCAGGGTGTCCAGCGGCAGTCCTCGACCTCGACGTCCGTGGACGGATCGATGGCGTCCTCCCAGTCCGCCCACAGCCAGTCCTTGTCGAGGCCGGAGTCCAGGTGGTCCCAGGGAAGCACCTCGTCGTAGCCACGTTCGCGGACGGTGTACCAGTCGAGGTCCACCCCGGTCCCGGACAGCGCCTCAGTGGCGGCCGTGAGCCACCGGTCGTAGGAGAAGTGCTCGCTCCAGCCGTCGAAGCGCCCCCCGTCGCGCCAGACCGCCTCGATCACGGCACCGACCCGACGGTCACCGCGAGACAGCAACCCTTCGATGGTGCCGGGCTTGCCGTCGTGGTAGCGGAACCCGATCGCCCGCGCGAACTTCTTGTCCTCGCGCACCAGGTCGCGCAGCTTCTTCAACCGCAGGTCGGTGGTCTCGTGGTCGAGCTGCGCTGCCCACTGGAACGGCGTGTGCGGTTTCGGCACGAACCCACCGATCGAGACGGTGCAGCGGATGTCGTTGCGTCCCGACACCTCCCGACCCTTCGCGATCACCTTCCTGGCCAGGTCTGCGATCTCGAGGACGTCCTCGTCGGTCTCGGTCGGCAGACCGCACATGAAGTAGAGCTTGACCTGGCGCCAGCCGTGGCTGAAGGCGGCGGCAACGGTCCGGATCAGGTCCTCCTCGGTGACCATCTTGTTGATCACCTTGCGCATCCGCTCACTGCCACCCTCAGGCGCGAAGGTCAGCCCGGAGCGGCGTCCGTTGCGGGAGAACTCGTTGGCCAGCGAGATGTTGAAGGCATCGACCCGGGTGCTGGGCAGCGACAACGAGACGTTGGAGCCCTCGTAACGGTCGGCAAGCCCCTTGGCGACCTCCGCGATCTCGGTGTGGTCCGCGCTCGAGAGCGACAGCAGCCCGACCTCCTCGAACCCTGAGGACCGGATGCCGTTCTCCACCATCGCACCGATGGTCTCGATGGAGCGTTCGCGGACCGGGCGGGTGATCATGCCTGCCTGGCAGAAGCGGCACCCGCGGGTGCAGCCCCGGAAGATCTCCACCGAGAATCGCTCGTGCACGGTCTCGGCCAACGGCACCAGTGGCCGAGCCGGGTAGGGCCAGGCGTCCAGGTCCATCAAGGTGTGCTTGCGGATCCGGTCCGGCACGCCGGGACGGTTGGGGACGACGGCGGCGATGGCTCCGTCCGCCCCGTAGCTGACGTCGTAGAACTTGGGCACGTAGACGCCGCCACTGGCAGCCAGTCGCGCGAGCACCTCGTCGCGACCACCGGGCTCACCCTGGCCCTTCCATTCGCGGAGCACCTCGGAGATCTTGAGCACGATCTCCTCGCCGTCGCCTAGGACGGCGGCGTCGATGAAGTCGGCGATCGGTTCGGGGTTGAAGGCCGCGTGCCCGCCGGCCAGCACGATGGGGTCGTCCTCGGTGCGGTCGACGGCGTGCAGGGGGATGCCGGCCAGGCTGAGAGCGTTGAGCATGTTGGTGTAGCCGAGCTCGGTGGAGAAGCTGAGGCCGAACAGGTCGAAGGCCTTCACCGGGCGGTGCGCGTCGACGGTGAACTGCGGGATCGGCCCCTGACTGTCACCCTCGCGCATGATCTGCTCCAGGTCGGGCCACACCGCATAGGTGCGTTCGGCCACGATCCAGTCACGCTCGTTGAGGACCTCGTAGAGGATCTGGACGCCCTGGTTGGGCAGGCCCACCTCATAGGCGTCGGGGTACATCAGCGCCCACCGGACCGTCGGCCCGTCCGGGGCGCAGTCCCACTCCTTGAGCGTGGAGTTCAGTTCGCCGCCGACGTACTGGATCGGCTTCTGCACGGACGGCAGCTTGGGTTCGAGCCGTGCGAAGACGGACTCGGGCGCAGCGCTGGAGGTGGAGACAAAGGTGGGGGTGGACACCGACCTAGCGTACGTCGGATCCACCCCCACCCTCGACTCACGGAATGCGGATGCGGATCTCGCAGTTCTTGGCGGTGTCGCGAGCCAAGCCGCCGTTGCAGGTGTCTCCACCCGGTCCGCCGTTCAGGCTGTCGCGTCCGGTGGCACCGGAGATCAGGTCGGCACCGGGGCCGCCCTGCAGCTGGTCGTTGCCACTGGAGCCGCGGATGTCGTCCTTGCCCGCGCCGCCGATGATGATGTCGTTGCCGGCATTGTCGAGCACCGTGTCGTTGCCGGCACCAGCGTTGGTGGTGTCGTTGCCCTTGCCCGGGTAGATCAGGTCGTTGCCTCCGCCACCCTTGATGATGTCGCCACCTGCGTCACCACAGATCACGTCGCGACCGGCCGTGCCGACCAGGGTGTTGGCCAGGGAGTTCCCCGAGATCGTGCACAGCGGGTTCACCGCGATGTCGTCGACGATCTCGATGAGGCCGAGCGGAGTCCCGGCCGCACTGACGTACTGGAAGACCGCCCGGTTGAACAGCGGGCCGGCCCCGAACGAGATCTTCTGGTCCATCAGGTCGTTGGCGTTCACGTTGACCTGGACCTGACCCACCTGGGTCGCGCCGCGGAAGAGCGTGAGCTGGGCGAGGTCGGTGGCATTGGCCACGATCGGGTCGTCATTGCCGAAGGACATGCTGATCGCAGTGGTCGGGCTGGTGAACCTGACCTCGAGCGCGCTGGCGTCATCAGAGCTCACGCCGATCGCCTGGCCATGGCTCTGGGCCCCGAAGTCGGTCACGTTCAGGTTGGCGCCGATGGTGTCGAAGAAGAGCATGGAGGGTGAGTCCGGGCTGGCGTAGCCGTTCGGCTTGGCCCCTGGGGTGTCACTGGTGAAGCTGACGGTGACCTTCGTCGGGGTCACCGCCTGAGCACTGGTGGTGGCGCCGAGCACACCGAGGGATCCGAGAATCACGGCGCAGGACGCGCCAGCGGCAAACAGTTTGCGGTTCACAGTGTTCTCCTTAGTCGAAGGCGCAACCGTCTCCAACAGCCAGCGCGCCGTGCCCCCATCAGGACTCTCGCAGGTCTGGCGAGATACCGAAACGGCCCAGATGGCCCCTCCCCCTAGGGTTGGCACATGAGCCGACTCCGCTGGACCACCGCGGTTCCCCTGCTGGCCGGCGTACTCCTGGTCGCCACCTGGGGACGGCACCCGGGGGCGGTCATCCTCGTCATCGTGGCGCTCGCGCTGGTCGGAGCCGTGCTGGCTGCCGTGCACCATGCCGAGGTGGTGGCGCACAAGGTCGGCGAGCCTTTCGGCTCGCTGATCCTCGCGGTCGCGGTCACCGTCATCGAGGTGGGCCTGATCGTCACGCTGATGGCCTCCGGCGGCAAGGACACCTCGGCGCTGGCTCGCGACACCGTCTTCGCGGCCGTCATGATCTCCATCAACGGCATCGCGGGCCTGTCACTGCTGATCAGTGCGCTGAAGCACCGGCTCGCCGTGTTCAACCCGGAGGGCACCGGCTCGGCCCTGGCCACGGTGATCGCCCTGGCGTCGCTGTGCCTGGTGCTGCCCTCGTTCACCACCTCCGAGCCGGGACCGGAGTTCGATTCCTCCCAGCTGGCCTTCGCGGCTGTCGCCTCCCTGGTGCTCTACCTCATGTTCGTCTTCACCCAGACCGTGCGCCACCGCGACTTCTTCCTGCCCGTGGATCGGCACGGCGCGACCATCAGCGAGGCCAGCGACGCCGAGGCGGACCACAGCGACGAGCACCACGCCGAGCCGCCCTCCCTGCGGGCCACCCAGATCAGCCTCGTGCTGCTGTTCGTCGCCCTGGTGGCCGTCGTCGGCCTGGCCAAGATCGAGTCCCCGGCCATCGAGGACGCCGTGGCCGCGCTCGGGTTCCCGCACGCGGTCGTCGGTGTGGTCATCGCGATGCTGGTGCTGCTGCCCGAGGGCATCTCGGCGGTCCGGTCCGCGGGGCGAGAGAAGGTCCAGATCAGTCTCAACCTGGCCTACGGCTCGGCCATGGCGTCGATCGGGCTGACCATTCCGACCATCGCGGTGGCCTCCATCTGGCTCGACGGTCCGCTGCGTCTGGGCCTGGACAGCACGCAGATCGTGTTGCTCTTCGTCTCGGTCGTCGTGGGCATCCTGACCGTCGTCCCGGGTCGGGCCAAGCCGCTCGCAGGTGGCGTGCACCTGGTGTTGCTCGCGGCCTTCGTCTTCCTCTCGATCCGACCCTGAAGGAGCAAGCATGGCTGAGACCCCGCTGACCCGGTGGGAGACGAGCGAGCGCCGGTCGGGCTACGGGCTGCGCTTCGCCGCCCTGCGCGAGGCTGGGGAGGACATCGACGGCGAGGCTCGCCTCGCCGACGTCCTGGCCCCACGCAACGCCCGGATCCTGGACGCCGGCTCCGGCATGGGACGCGTCGGGGACGCCCTGCGGCTGCGCGGGCACCGCGTCGTCGGGGTCGACCTCGACGCCGATCTCCTGCACCAGTCACGTCGGACCTACCCCGAGCTGCCGGTGATCCAGGGACGCCTCGACCTGCTCGACGCCGCGCTGCTCTCCGCGGCCGGGGAACCGGGGCCCTTCGACCTGATCGTGTGCGTGGGCAACGTGATGATCCTGCTGGCCCCGGACACCGAGCGACGGGTCCTGACCAACCTCGCCGCCCTGCTCGCCGACGAGGGGCGGCTCCTCATCGGCTTCCACACCCAGGCCGGCCCCGTCAGCTCCCGCGCCTACTCCCCCACCGAGTTCGCTGCAGACGCAGCCGCCGCGGGCCTGCGCATCGAGGCGCAGTTCGCCACCTACGACCTGCATGCCTTCGACCCCGACGGGGAGTACGCCGTGTCGGTGCTGCGGCGCGAGCCAGCCCTACCGCCTGGCTAGGGGGTCTCGGCTCGTGCAGCAGCCAGCCCCGACTGCGAGCGCAGCTCGATCGGCGGCATGAACAGCATGATCACGAACGCCAGCAGGCCCACGAGCCCGGCGTACAGGAAGACCGTCGACATCGACTCCGCGAAGCCGGCCCGGAACGGGTGGGCGAAGACGTCGGCCATCTGCTCGAGCACCGAGGAGTCGTCCTGCACCTCGGTGAAGATGCCACCGCCCTTGCCCTGGAGGGAATCGACCACGGCCTTGTTGACGGGATTGGCCAGCAGTTCGGGGTCGGCGGCCGCCTGCTGGAAGGCCGGAGTCGTGCTCTCGGTCTCGAAGGCGTTGGCGATGTTGCCGCCCACGGTGCCGAAGAGCACGGACAGGAAGATCGCGACACCGACCGTGCCGCCGATCTGCCGGAAGAAGGTGGCTGCACTGGTGGCCACGCCTATCTCCCGAGGTGGGACGGCGTTCTGCACGATGAGGGTGAGCGGCTGCATGCAGTTGCCGAGGCCGAACCCGAGCAGCAGCATGAAGGCCATGACCACCCACAGGTGGGTGTCGGCATCGATCGTGGAGAGCAACAACAGGGCGGTGGCCGCGAGCAGGGTCCCGATGCGCGGGAAGACCCGGATGTGGCCGGTGCGCGAGGTGATGATGCCCGAGCCGATCGAACCGGTCATCATGCCCACCACCATCGGGAGCATCAGGAAGCCCGACTCCATGGGCGAGGCGGAGTGCACGATCTGCATGTAGAGGGGAAGGATGAACAGGCCGCCGAACATCGCCATGCCGGTGATGACGCTGGCACCGATCGTGACCGACACGGCCCGGATCCGGAAGATCCGCAGCGGGATGAGCGCGTCGTCGCCCATCCGCCGCTCGGCCTCGATGAAGGCGGCGATGCCGACCAGTCCGATGACGATGCCGGCGATCACGCGACCCGAGGTCCAGCCCCACTCGCGGCCCTGCTCGGCAACGGTCAACAGCGGCACCAGGGCCACCACGAGGAGGCTGGCGCCCCACCAGTCGATGCGGGCCTCACGCCGCAGGTGGTGCAGGTGCAGGGTGCGCGAGACCACGAACAGGGCGGCGATGCCGATGGGGACGTTGACCAGGAACACCCAGCGCCAGCCGGTGACACCCAGGATGGTGCTCTGCTCGGCGAAGAATCCCCCGATGAGGGGGCCCAGGACGCTGGAGGTGGCGAAGGTGGCCATGAAGTAGCCGGTGTACTTGGCGCGTTCGCGTGGTGAGACCAGGTCGCCGATGATCGCGAGGACCAGAGTGAACAGCCCGCCTGCACCGATCCCCTGGATCGCGCGGAAGACGGCCAGCATGTACATCGAGGTCGCGAACGCGCACATGGCCGAGCCGATGATGAAGACCGTGATCGCGAACATGAACAGCTTCTTGCGACCGTAGAGGTCGCCCAGCTTGCCGTAGATCGGCGTCGTGATCGTCGAGGTGATCAGGTAGGCGGTGGTGACCCAGGCCTGGACCGACAGACCGTTGAGATCGTCGGAGATGGTGCGGATCGCGGTGCTGACGATCGTCTGGTCGAGCGCTGCGAGGAACATGCCCATCATCAGGCCACCCAGGACGGCGAGGATCTGGGCGTGCGTGTAGTCGCCGGTCTCCGACGGGGTGGGGTCGGTCTTTGCCATGCCCAACAGATTAGTTGCTTATGACATCGATCGAGAAAGTGTCCGGGTCTGGGTCCGGCCGGAGGAGGCGAACCGGGTGGGGATGGAGGCGGTCGAGCGCAGGTGGATGTTCTGGAGCAGCCCGATCGCGAGCATGCTGGCGAACATCGAGCTGCCGCCGTACGACACGAAGGGCAGGGGTACGCCGGTGACGGGCATGATCCCCAGGCACATGCCGATGTTCTGGAAGGCCTGGAAACCGAACCAGCAGGCGATGCCGGCAGCCGCCACGCGCCCGAACAGGTCGTCGCTGGTGCGCGCGATCGAGAGCGCACGCCAGATCACGACAGCCAGCAGTGCGATCAGCACCCCCGCCCCGACCAGGCCCAGCTCCTCCCCGGCGACGGTGAAGATGAAGTCGGTGTGCTGCTCGGGAACGAAGCCGGACCGGGTCTGCGACCCCCCGAAGAGCCCCTGGCCGAAGAGCCCGCCGTTGCCGACCGCGATCCTGGCCTGCTCGACGTTGTAGCCGGCTCCCCGCGGGTCGAGGCCGGGGTTGGTGAAGGCCATGAACCGGTCGATCTGATAGGGCTTGAGCACGTTGCCGACGACGGCCAGGCTCGCGGCGAGCACGCCGCCGACCAGCAGCGCCCCCAGCCAGCGCCGCGAGGCGCCGGCCACGGCCAGCACGCCGAACACCGTTGCGGTCAGCACCAGCATCGTCCCGAGGTCGGGCTGCAGCAGGATCAGGACCGCCGGCAGGCCGGCGATGGCCAGCATGCCGACCACCTCCACGGTGCCGACCCGGCGCTGCCACTTGCCCTCGAGGCGTTCGGCGACGAACAGGGCCATCCCGATGACGACGGCCAGCTTGGCGAACTCAGCAGGCTGGATCGACAGGCCGCCGAGCATCAGCCAGGAGCGCGACCCGTTGACGGTGGTGCCCATGATCAGGACAAGCAGCAGCCCGATCACCGAGCCGAGGTAGACCAAGGGCGCAAGGATGCGCACCCAGCGGTGATCAGTGGCCAGCACCATCACCATGAGCACCAGGGCGATGGCGACGTTGACCAGTTGCTTCTTGACGAACGCCGTCGGGTCGCCCCCGGTCAGCAGGTCACGCGAAGCGGTGGCTGACCAGACCAGCATCGAGCCGACCCCGAGCAGACCGAGGACGGACAGCATCAGGACCCAGTCGAGACCGGGGGCGCGCAGTCTACTCATCGATCCTCCACGGCTGGGGGCAGGATGGACCCGTCACGCATGAAGACGGGCAGCTTGGTGGGCGGCACGGTGCCGTCGATCGCGGCCTTGGCGGGGTCGACCTCCATGCCCTTGATGCCGTAGAGCGACTCCCAGATCTTGCGCACGGCCGGGCCGGAGGTGCCCGAGCCGGTGCCGGCCTGGCTGACCATCATGATCACCACGTAGTTCTCGTCGTAGGTCGCAACCCACGAGGTGGACTGCTTGCCGTAGACCTCGGCCGAGCCGGTCTTGCCCCGGATGTGCACCTTGTCCAACGGGAAGTCCAGGAACTTCCAGGCCAGCGTGCCGACCTTCGGGGTCCCCAGGAGCGCCTCGTCGACGTACCTCAGGCTGGCCTTGCTGGCCTTGACGTGAGCGGTGGCCTTGGGAGCGAACCGTTTGAGGACCTCGCCCTCGGGGCTCACGATGGCCTTCGCGACCTGGGGCTTCCACAGGGTGCCCCCGTTGGAGAGCGCCCCGTAGGCCCGAGCGAGCTGGAGCGGGGTCACGATCGTGTCGCCCTGGCCGATGGAGAAGTTCACCGCGTCGCCTTCGCGGTAGTAGCTGCCCTCCAGGCAGAACTCGTGGGCGAACAGGTGCAGGAAGTCGTTGCCGGGCTGCTTGTCGATCTTGCAGTAGTAGCTCTTCATCGCCTTGTAGTACTCGAGCTTCCAGTGCCGGTCGGCGATCCGGCCACTGGCCTCGCCGGGGAGGTCCAGGCCGGTCTCCGAGCCGAACCCGAAGTTCTTTGCCTCGGCGATCAGCGGGTCCTTCGCCTTCACGTCCGTCGGGTCGGTGCCGTACTTCTGCCAGAAGTGGACTGCCACCCGGTAGAAGAACGTGTCGCACGACAGCTGCAGGGCCTGGGCGAAGCTGATGTTGCCCTCGGAGGCGCTCTCGTAGTTCTTGAACCAGCGGTTGCCGACCTGGAGCCCGGCGGAGCAGTTGAGGCTGGTGTCCTCAGAGAAGCCGTTGTTGAGCGCGCCCACGGTCATGATCGGCTTCCACGTGGAGCCGGGCGCGAACTGACCCTGGGTGGCCCGCGACAGCAACGGGGTGCCGGCCTTCTCGGAGTAGAGGTGGCGGAACTGCTTCTCGCTGATCCCACCGACCCAGACGTCGGGGTCGTACGTCGGCTGGCTGGCCATCGCCACGATGCGTCCGGTCTTGGCGTCCATCACGACGGCTGCCCCGGAGTCGGCCACGTAGTTCTTGTGCGTGACGTCGTCGTAGGTCTTGCGCGCGGTCATGATCGTCTGGTGCAGCTGACGCTCGACGACGCCCTGCACCTTGGCATCGATCGAGGTGACCAGCGTGTTCCCGGGCTGACTGAGGGTCTCGCTGTCCTCTCCGAGGACCCGGCCCATCGAGTCCACCGCCACGTTGCGATAGCCGGGCATGCCGCGCAGCCAGGCGTCGTACTGCTTCTCGACCCCGGCCCGACCGACGCTGGAGGCGCCGTTGACCGACGTGTCGTCCCGCTTCTGGGCGGCCGCGAGCTCGTCCTCGGTGATGGGGCTCAGGTAGCCCAGGATGTGCGCGGCGTTGATGCCGTAGGGCTGGGGGTAGCTGCGAGCGCTCTGCTGCTCGGCGACCACGGACGGGAAGTCCTCGGGCTGCTCCTGGACCGCGAGGGCGACGCGTTGCCTGACATCGGTGGCGATCGGGACGGGCTGGTAGGGCGAGCCGTTCCAGCAGGTCCTGGCCCGGCTCCCGGTGTCGCCGCAGTTGAGCAGCCGGGCCTCGAGCTTGGCGGGCTTCACCCCGACTGCCGCGGCGACCCGGCGCAGCACGGCGGTGCGCTGCTCGACCGCGAGCTTGCCCAGCAGGGTCCGGTCGATCGAGATGACCCAGGACGTGCGGTTGGCCACCAGCGGGCGGCCCTCGGCGTCGACGATGAGGCCCCGGTTGGGCTGGACGACGATCTCGCGCACCGACTGCGACGCAGCCTGGGCCTGGTAGTCGTCCCCGCTGAGCACCTGCAGGTACCACAACCGGCCGAAAAGAGTGGCGAACAACGAGAAGACCAGGGCCTGCACGACGATGAGCCGCAGGCGGCTCTTGCGCGCGGCAGGGGTGCTGCGCGAGTCCATCAGTACGCCACCCGACTGGGCTGCAGCCTGGCGAACAACAGCATCACGGGCGGCAGCACGAACGGGGTGAGCAGGACGTCCCAGATCACCGCGATCAGGATCGTGGTGATCACGTCGGACAGGTTCATCCGCGGGTCGTTGAGCAGCAGCCCGCCGAGCGCGTAGACCGAGGTGGCCACGAAGCTCGAGGCCGCCACGGCGAGCACGACCGAGGTCGGGCTGGGCTTGCCCTGGTCGGGAGACTCCTGGCGGATCCGGCCGGCCAGGTAGCCGACGATCACGAACGAGAGCGCCCACCGACCTGCGATGTGGTCGGCCGGCGGGGCCAGGTCGACCGCCAGTCCGGCCACGAACCCGAGGGTGCAGGCGAACTGCGGACCGCGCACGAGCGCGGCACCGACGACGACGAGCAGCGCCAGGTTGGGCACGATGCCCTGCCAGGCGAAGTGCGGGAACAGGGTCACCTGGAGCACGACGGCGGTGAGCACCACGACGAACGCCACGAGGGCGCGCAGCGCACTCATCGGGTCACCCCGCCGGCCTCGACCAGGCTGCGGTCACTGGACGTTCCGGCCGCCACGACGACGCCCACCAGGTCGAGGGCACTGAAGTCGACGTACGGCGCGATCACGGCGCGCTGGGACTGCTCGCGCGGACTGCTGACCACGCTGGTGACGCGGCCGATCGGGATCCCGGCGACGTACGGCGCCCCTCCGTCACTGCCCCACGTCACGACGGTGTCGTTGCGGGCCGGCACGACGGCATCGTCGACCAGGTCCAGATCGAGGTCGCCCTCAGTGCCCAGCTGGCCGCGGCCACGCAGGAAGCCGACCTCCATGCTGCGCCCGACGCGCCCGCCGACGACAGAGTCTGCATCGACGATCAGCAGGACCGTTGCGGTGGTCCGGGTGGCCCGGACGACCCGGCCCACGAGCCCGTCGTTGTTCATCACCGTCATGTCGGCACTCACCCCGGCACGGGTGCCGGCATCGATGGTGACCGTGCGGGAGAAGGACTGGCCCGGGCCGTAGGCGATGACGTGGGCGGGCACCAGCGAGTACCCGGTGTCGGCGGAGGTGCGGGTCAGGGCGTCGTAGTCGGCGAGGCGGTTGCGGTCGAGGTCGGCGGTCTCGACCTGCTGGCGCAACTCGGAGTTCTCGGCCTGGAGTGCCTCGACGTCATCGCGCAGGGAGCTCTGGGAGTGGAACCAGTCGGGGATGGCCACGAACGGCCCCACCATGACCGAGGTGGCCGATTCGACCGGGCCCAGCGCCTCGCCGACCGCGCGCCGTGCCGGTTCCAGCGGGGAGTCGGAGCCACCCCGATAGTCGAGAGTGATGATGATGGCGCACGCCAGCAGCAGCATGACGAGCGTGGAGCGAGCAGGGCGCCTGGTGTCGCGGTTCTCGTGCTTGTCCGGCGTCATCAGTACCGCCGGCGGTCGCTCACGAGCACCTGCTGCAGCGCCTCGAACTCCTCGACGCACTTGCCGGCACCGAGCGCGACGGAGGTCAGGGGGTCATCGGCCACGTGCACCGGCATCCCCGTCTCATGACGGATCCGCTCATCGAGCCCACGCAGCAGGGCTCCGCCCCCGGTGAGGACGATGCCTCGGTCCATGATGTCGCCGGCGAGCTCGGGAGGCGTCTGGTCGAGGGTGCTGCGGATGGCGTCGAGGATCGCATGCAGGGGCTCCTCGAGCGCCTTGCGGATCTCAGCGCTGGACACGGTGACGGTGCGCGGCAGACCGGAGACCATGTCGCGCCCGCGCACCTCGGCCTCGGGCTCGGAGGGCAGCGGGAAGGCCGAGCCGAGGGTCATCTTGATCTCTTCGGCGGTGCGCTCCCCCAGCATCAGGGAGTACTCCTTCTTCATCCACGCGATGATCGCCTGGTCGAGGTCGTCGCCGGCCGTGCGGATCGACATCGAGGTGACGATGCCGCCCAAGGAGATGACGGCCACCTCGGTGGTGCCGCCACCGACGTCGACCACCATGTTGCCGGTGGCCTCGTGCACGGGCAGCCCGGCGCCGATCGCCGCGGCCATCGGCTCCTCGACGATGTAGACCCGGCGGGCGCCTGCCTGGTAGCCGGCGTCCTTGACCGCTCGCTGCTCCACCGCCGTGATCCCACTGGGCACACAGATCACCAGCCGCGGCTTGGCGAAGTAGCGGCGCCGGTGCACCTGCTGGATGAAGAAGCGGAGCATCTGCTCGGTGGCGTCGAAGTCGGCGATCACGCCGTCCTTCAGGGGCCGGATCGCGATGATGTTGTCGGGAGTGCGACCGATCATCCGCTTGGCCTCGTGCCCCACGGCCAGGATCTCGTTGGTCGTGGCGTTGAGGGCCACGACTGAGGGCTCGTCGAGCAGGACACCCTTGCCTCGGACGTAGACCAGCGTGTTGGCGGTCCCGAGGTCCACGGCCATGTCTCGGCCGATGAAACTGTTCGCCATTGCGGCAACCCTCGTTTGCGACTCGTGGGGAAGATGGGGCTGACGTGACGACGACCCCGGTTCGAGGGTAAGAGTCCTGAGCGTGGATCTGTGGCAGGACACGCCTGCCGTGCGCTCCTCGGCTGGGCTAGGTTTCAGCCATGAGTGCCATCGACGACATCCTCGACAACCTCCCGATCGACCAGCTGGCCCACCAGCTCGGTGCCAGTCCCGACGAGGTCCACGACGCGGCGTACGCCGCACTGCCGGCGCTGCTCGGCGGCCTCCAGGCCAATGCGACGGACCCCGCAGGAGCCACGTCCCTGCTCGGGGCGCTCGACCAGCACACCGGAGATGTCGACGTGAGCACCGTGGACGTCAACGACGGGGAGAAGGCCGCAGCCCACATCTTCGGGGGCAACAAGGACCAGGTCATCAGTCAGCTCGGCAGCACCGGCGCGAACAGCGGCCTGATCCAGAAGCTGCTGCCGATGCTCGTGCCGATCGTGCTGTCCTACGTCGCCAAGCGGGTCTCCGGCGGCAGCGGCGCTCCCAGCGCGGCCGGCTCCGACGTGCTCGGCACGATCCTCAGCCAGGTCCTCGGTGGCGCGGCGGAGGGCACGAGGTCGACCAGTCGCAGCGGCGCGGTCCCCGACGTCGGCTCGATCCTCGGCGACGTGCTCGGCGGCCTGCTCGGCGGCGGACGGCGCTGAGCCTTGCTGCCGCTGCGCACGCCGCGACTCAGCCTGCGATCGCTGCAGCCGGAGGACGCCGAGGACCTCGCCGAACGACGCTCCGACCCCGCCACGGCCGAGTACCAGGCCTGGTCGGTCCCCTACCCGCTGGCCAAGGCCCGCGACCTCATCGCCGAGATCGCAGCCCATGAGCCGTTCGCCCACGGTGAGTGGACCCAGCTGGCCATCGTGCGCACGTCGGACGACCAGATCCTGGGCGACGTCGCCACCCGGGTGTCGGCCGACGGGCACACCGCGGAGGTCGGCTACACGCTGCACACGTGGGCACGCGGCTCCGGGGTGGCCACGGAGGCCGCCGCAGCGCTGTGCGAGCACCTGGTCCGGGTGGTGGGGGTCCACCGGTTGGAGGCCTCCACGCACCCCGACAACACGGCGTCCAACGCCGTGCTGGCCCGACTGGGGTTCGCCCGCGAAGGCACCCAGCGCGAGAACTACTGGGTCGAGGACCAGGTCACCGACACCGCACTGTTCGGCCTCCTGGCCCGGGACTGGGTCTGGCCTAGGCCCCGCTGAGCACGTCGGCGACCAGGGGCGCGAGCTGACGCAGCGCCTTGCCCCGGTGCGAGATCGCATCCTTCTCGGCCACGGTGAGCTCCGCCGTGGTCACGTCGTGCCCATCGGCGGCGAACAGGACGTCGTAGCCGAAACCGCCGCTTCCCCGCACCTCCCGCAGCACGCGCCCCGACATCTCACCGTGCACGACGTGCTCGACGACTACACCCGAGCTGGAGGGGTGGCAGAAGGCCACGGCGCACGTGAAGTGAGCCGTACGACGTGCGTCAGGGACGTCCGCGAGCTGGGCGAGCAGGAGCTCGTTGTTGCGGGCGTCCGACTTCGGCGGGCCCGACCAGCGCGCCGACAGCACGCCCGGCATCCCGTTGAGGGCGTCCACACAGAGCCCTGAGTCGTCGGCGATCGACGGCAGCCCGGTCGCGGCCACGGCGGCGTACGCCTTGAGCAGGGCGTTGCCCTCGAACGTGGGCCGGTCCTCGACCGGTTCGTCGTACGGCGCCACGTCGTCCAGGCCGACCACCTCGACGCCGGGGGCATGCTGGGTCAGGATGCGCTGCATCTCGGCGAGCTTCTTGGGGTTGCGCGAGGCCAGGAAGACCGTGTGGCGATCCGGCCGGTCCCGGTCAGCCACCGAGCGCCTCGTGCTGGAGCACGGTGAGGTCGGCGATGCCCTTCTCAGCCAAGGACAGGAGGGCGTCGAGCTCGGCGCGGTCGAACGCCGCGCCCTCGGCGGTGCCCTGGACCTCGACGAACTTGCCCTCGCCGGTCATCACCACGTTCATGTCGGTCTCGGCGCGGACGTCCTCCTCGTAGGGGAGGTCGAGGCGGGGAACGCCGTCGATGATCCCGACCGACACCGCCGCCACCGAGCCGGTCAGCCCCTGGGGCACCCCGAGGTGGGCACACGCGTCGGCCAGGGCCACGTAGGCGCCGGTGATCGCTGCGGTACGGGTGCCCCCGTCGGCCTGCAGCACGTCGCAGTCGATGACGATCGTGTTCTCCCCCAACGCCTTCTCGTCGATGATCGCGCGCAGCGAGCGCCCGATCAGTCGGGAGATCTCGTGGGTGCGGCCACCGATCCGGCCCTTGACCGACTCGCGGTCCGAGCGCGTGTTGGTCGAGGCGGGAAGCATGGCGTACTCCGCGGTCACCCAGCCGAGCCCGGACCCCTTGCGCCAGCGCGGCACTCCGGGCGTGGCGGAGGCGGCGCACAGGACCCGGGTCCGTCCGAACTCCACCAGGACCGAGCCGGCCGGGTGGTCCAGCCAGTCACGGGTGATCGTGATCGGTCTCAGCTCGTCGTCGGCACGTCCATCAGCACGGGTCATGACCGCGACGATATCTGGCCGCCTCCCTCTCCCCGGCGGAGGGAGGCGGCCAGCGCTCGGAGGGCTACTTGATCTCGGCGCGGAGCACGCGCCAGACCCCGATCGACAGCGGGACGACGAGCCACACGAACCCCGACACCAGCAGGTGGCCCCAGTCCGAGCCCGACAGGGACATGTCGTAGAGCGGCGCCTGCGCTGACTGGAAGTCGATCCACGGCGCCACCTTCTCGAACCAGCCGATCAGCGCCTCCCCCGCAGCGATCAGACCGGGAAGCACCCACTGGTAGACGAAGAACATCACGATCGCCGCCGGGGTGTTGAGCAGCAGGGTGGCCAGCGCGAACCCGCCGAGCATCGCGAGGTTCTGGGTGATCAGGAACCCGAAGAACCCCGCCCAGCCGAACGTCCAGTCGGCCCCACCCTGGAGGGAGCCGTAGATCAGGTTGCAGACCAGGCCCACCACGATGGCCATCGCGATGGTGGCCAGGGTGAGGATCACCCCCACCGCGGCCTTCGCCGCGAACACACGCGGGCGGCGCGGCTCGAGGGCGAAGGTCACCATCCCGGTGCGCTGGCTCCACTCGCTGGTCACCAACATGATCCCGAGCACCGGCAGCAGGATCGAGGTCACGAACGCCGCGGCCGCGACGAAGTCGCCGAACTGCATCGGCTCGTCCTGGCTGACGGTCACCGCGAGCACGATGCCCTCGGTGAGCAGCACCAGCAGGCCGATGACGGCCAGCAGCCAGAACCCGGCGCGGGTGTCGTAGGACTTCTTCAGCTCCACCCCCACCAGTCGATGGAAGGGCGTGGCGGTCGTGGTGGACAGGTCCAGTGCATGCCCCAGACCGGGCCGCTCGACCGGCGCCGTCGCACTCATCACTTCACCTCGGCACGCAGGACACGCCACACGCCGATGGCCAGCGGCAGGACGAGCCAGATGAGGCCCGAGGTCGCGAAGTGGGCCCAGTCCTCACCGGTCATCGACGCATCGATGAGCGGGGTGAGCGCATAGTTGAAGTCGATCCAGGGCTGCAGGTCCGCGAACCAGCCGATCAGTGCGGCCCCCAGACCGAACAGGCCGGGCAGCACGAACGAGTAGACCATGTAGAGCACGATCGCGGCCGGCGAGTTGAGCAGCAGCGCCGCGAACGCGAACCCGGTGAGCATGCCGATCACCTGCAGCAGCAGGAACCCGCCGACGTTGGCCAGGCCCAGATCCCACTCCACCGTCGCGCCCGACAGCGCGCCGTACAGGAGGTTGCACACGGTCGCGAGGCCGAGCGCGATCACCACCGCTATCACGGCGAGGGCGATCCCGACCACGAACTTGGCCGCGATCACCAGCGGTCGCCGTGGCTCGAGGGAGAAGGTGACCATGGCGGTGCGCTGGCTCCACTCGCTGGTCAGCAGCAGGATGCCGAGCACCGGAAGCAGCAGCCCCATCGAGAAGCTGGTCGAGGTCAGGAAGTCGTTGTAGGAGACGTTCAGGTCCTGGGCGACCACCACGGCCAGCTGGATGACCATCACCGCCGCGGTGAGCAGTGCGGTGCTGATCAACAGCCACAGGCCGGCGCGGGTGTCCCAGGTCTTGCGCAGCTCCACCGCGACCAGGCGCAGGAAGGGGATCTTCGCGGTGCTGCCGATGTCGAGCGCGTGGCCCAGGCCGGAGGCGGGAATCGCGTTGCTCATCGGGGCGCCCCCTCGAGCTGGTCCTCGCGCTGGGTGTCCGAGGTCAGCTCGAGGAACAGGTCCTCGAGTCCGCCCTCAGCGGCACGCAGGTCGGTGAGTACGACGCCGGTCTCGAGGGCGGTGCGCCCGACCTCGACAGGCTCGACCTCGACCCGGAGGCCCTCCCCTGCTCCGGCCACCACGAAGCCCTTGGCGGTGAGCGCGTCGGCCAGCCTCTGGTTGTCGAGCGCGGTCACGAAGGTCGAGGCCGACCCCGTGGCGCCTGCGAGCAGCGTCTTCTTGTCACCCTGGGCGACGATCCGGCCGTGCCCGATGAGGATCATCTCGTCGGCGATCAGCTCGACCTCGTTGAGCAGGTGACTCGACAGGAGCACGGTGCCCCCGCGCTCGGCGTACCCCCGCAGCAGGCCGCGCATCCACCGGATGCCCGCAGGGTCGAGGCCGTTGGCGGGCTCGTCGAGGATCAGCACCGACGGGTCGCCCAGCAGGGCATGGGCGATGCCGAGGCGCTGCTTCATGCCGAGCGAGTAGTTGCGCAGCCGCCGCTTGGCCTCCGCCGGCGTCAGCGACACCAGCTCGAGCATCTCGTCGACGCGTGAGTTCGCGAGGCCCATGGTGCGGGCGCCGAGCTCGAGGATCTCGCGTCCGCTGCGACCCGCGTGCTGCGCCGAGGCATCGAGGAGGACGCCCACGTGGCGTCCGGGGTTCGGGATGTCGCTGTAGAGGTGCCCGCCGATCGTGACCCGGCCGGACGTGGGCGAGGTGAGGCCGACCATGATCCGCATGGTGGTGGTCTTGCCGGCGCCGTTGGGGCCGAGGAACCCGGTCACCTGACCCGGTTCGCAGATGAAGGAGACATTGTCGACGGCGGTGAAGCTGCCGTACTTCCTGGTGAGTGCTTCGACGGAGATCATGCCTCCATCCTGTCGGCCCTGGCGGCCCGGGACCATGACCGAGGGGATGTCTGGCCCAGACGAAAGTAGGGGGTGACCCGGTTCGGGGGTCCGCTGCGCTCAGGTCCGGTTCGGCCTAGCCTTGGGGAGTGCCCACCCCGCCCGACGCCTACCAACCACCCCTGCGCTGGTGGTCGCACGCCTGGCGCCTGCTGCTGAGCCTGATGCTCTCCGGGCTGGTGTGGAGTCAGGCATGGCAGGGGCAGTGGCAGGACCACCGGGTGCTCTTCTGGATCGATGCCGGGGGCGGCGTCGCCGCTTTCGTCCTGGTGATGTTCCGGCGCCGGTGGCCGTTCGCGATCGCGATGGTGACCACGGCCCTCACCCTGGTGTCGGGATGTGCAGCGGGTCCGGCCACGCACGCGGCGGTGTCACTGGCCACCCGCCGTCAGTACCTGCGGATGATCGTGGTCGGCGTGCTGGGGGTCGTCGCCGCCCAGGGGTACGCCGACACCCAGGAGCTGGTGACCCAGGACCCTGTGTGGTTCAGCCTGCTGCTCAACGTCATCGCCACCATCGCCATGCTCGGCTGGGGCATGTACATCGGATCGCGGCGCGAGCTGCTGTGGACCTTGCGGGACCGGGCCGAGCGCGCCGAGGCCGAGCAGCAGCTGAGGGTGTCCAGCGCGCGCAGCGCCGAGCGGGCCCGGATCGCCCGCGAGATGCACGACGTCCTCGCGCACCGCATCTCCCAGGTCTCCATGCATGCCGGCGCGCTCGCCTTCCGCCAGGACCTCAGCCCGCTCGAGGTCCGTTCCAGCGCCGCGGTCATCCAGGCCAAGGCGAACGAGGCCCTGACCGATCTGCGCGCGGTCCTCGGGGTGCTCCGGGCTCCGGAGACCGGCGAGCTGGTCGACGCCCCGCAACCGACGTACGACGACCTCCCGGCGCTCATCCACGAGGCCCGGGAGGCAGGCATGAACGTGGAGTACGACGACCAGCTGCTGGACGGGTCCAGCGTGCCGGTGGCCGTCGGACGCACTGTCTACCGCATCATCCAGGAGGGGCTCACCAACTCGCGCAAGCACGCTCCGGGGGCCCTGGTGCGAGTGCAGCTCAGCGGCTCGCCGGATGACGGCGTCGAGCTCAAGCTGCGCAACGCGATCGGGTTCGTCAAGACGCCGGCCGCTCCGGGCGCCGGACTGGGGCTGGTGGGGCTGTCGGAGCGTGCGCAACTGCGCGGCGGGCGGCTCGAGCATCGCACGGAGGGCGCCACCTTCGTGCTGCACGGCTGGATACCGTGGGCCGCGTGAGCTCCCCTGCACGGATCCGGGTCCTGGTGGTCGACGACGATCCTCTGGTCCGCTCCGCCCTGAGCCTGATGCTGGGCGGGCGTGACGACATCGAGCTGATCGGGGAGGCCGCCGACGGTCAGGCCGGCGTACTGATGGCGCGCCGCGAGCACCCCGACGTCGTGCTCATGGACATCCGGATGCCGGTGCTCAACGGCCTGGAGGCCACTCGGGCGCTGCACACCGATGCCGAGTCACCGCGAGTGATCGTCCTGACGACGTTCGATGCCGATGCCGACGTCCTCAACGCCATCGCGGCGGGAGCCGACGGGTTCCTGCTGAAGGACACCCCACCGCCACGGATCGTCGAGGCGATCCAGCGCGTCGCCGCAGGTGAGCCGATGCTGTCCCCCACCGCCACCGCCACCTTGATCAGGCAGGTGCGCGAGGCTGCCTCGCCGGACCGGGTCGGCGACGCCGAGCGCCGGCTCGAGACGCTCACCGAGCGTGAGCGCCACGTGGCCGTCGCAGTGGGTCAGGGCCTCAGCAACGCCGAGATCGCCGCCACGCTCTACCTGTCGGTGCCGACGGTGAAGGCCCACGTGTCGAGACTCTTCGACAAGCTGCACGCGACCAACCGGGTCCAGATCGCCATGTGCGTGCACGACGCCGGATGGGTCTGAGCGCCGAGGCGTCCGGTCAGACGACGAAGGTAGCCCCGGTGGCAGCGAGCTCGATCGGCCCGTCGTACGTCGCTCGTGCCTCGTCGAGGCAGACCGCCCGGTCGTGCCACGGCGGGATGTGCGTCAGCACCAGGCGGCCCGCACCGGACCGGGCCGCGGCCTCCCCGCACTCCTTGCCGGTGAGGTGCAGCGAGGGCGGGTTGGCTGATCCCTCGACGAAACTGGCCTCGGCGAGCAGCAGATCCGCCCCGAGGGCGGCCTGGTCGAGTGCCACGCACGGACCGGTGTCACCGCTGTAGGTCAGCAACCGGCCGTCGGCCTCCACCCGTAGCGCATAGGCCGGGACCGGGTGGTCGACCTGCACGGCCTGCAGGGTGAACGGTCCCACGGAGAACGCCTCCTCCGGATAGGCACGGAAGTCGAACTCGGCGGTCATCCCCGGATCGAGGGGCAGGTCGTAGGCCGTGGCCATCCGGTCCGCCGTGCCCGTAGGCCCCCAGACCGGGATGCTCGGTGCGGCGCCGGCCGGGTGATATTTGCGCATCACGTAGTAGCCGCACAGGTCCATGCAGTGATCGGCGTGCAGATGACTGATCAACACCGCGTCGATGACCAACGGGTCGACGAACTTCTGCAGCGCCCCCAGGGCACCGTTGCCGAGGTCGAGCAGGATCCGCCAGATCCGGCCCTCCTGCTCGGCCTCCACGAGGTAGCAGCTGGCGGGACTGTCGGGTCCGGGATAGGACCCCGAGCAACCGACGACGGTCAGTCTCACGACATACCTCCCGCGAACTGGCTGGCCATGTGCAGCTCGGGGCCGAGGAAGCGGCGCCCGATGTCCTCGAAGTCGGCCGGGTTGCCGGTGGTCAGGAAGGTGTACGTCGCCGGGCCTCCCCTGCTCATCAGGTCCTCACGCACCAGCATCTTGTAGACGTCCTTGGCGCACTCCTCGGCACTGCTGACCAGGGTCACCTGGTCGCCCATCACGAACGAGATCACGCCGGTGAGCAGTGGATAGTGGGTGCAGCCCAGGATCAGGGTGTCGACCCCGTCGGCCACCAGTGGGTCGAGGTAGGAGTGGGCCGCGGCCAGCAGTTCGGCGCCACCGGTCACCCCCTGTTCGACGAAGTCCACGAACAGCGGGCAGGCCCGTGTCGACAACCGGACCTGCGGCGCCGCGGCGAAGGCGTCCTCGTAGGCCAGGGAGTCTGCTGTCGCCTGCGTGCAGATCACCCCGATCCGGCCGCTTCGGGTGGCAGCGACCGCGCGTCTGGTCGCGGGGTAGATGACCTCGACCACCGGCACGTCGTAGCGCTCGCGGGCGTCGCGCAGCATGGCTGCGCTGGCACTGTTGCAGGCGATGACCAGCGCCTTGACGCCTTGGGAGACCAGGTGGTCCAGGCACTCCAGGGCGTATTCACGCACCTCACCGATCGGCTTGGGGCCGTAGGGCATCCGGGCGGTGTCGCCGACGTAGAGGATCGACTCGTGGGGCAACTGGTCGATGACCGAACGGGCCACGGTGAGTCCACCGAAGCCCGAGTCGAAGATGCCGATCGGCCGCTCTGTCACAGACGACAAATCTAGGCGGTGGCCGGCGGCTCGTTGTAGCGACCTGCAGGCACCTGGCCGGAGAGTTCTTGGATCGCGGCCATGATCTCGTCGGTCGCCTCGCGGCGCGCCCGCCCCAGGGGCACTCCTTCGAACCGGCCGGCGAAGTCGATCGGCTTGCCGAACTTCACCGTGACCTTCACCCGGCGCGGGAACGAGGAACCGGGCGGCTGGATGTGCTCGGTGCCCTGCACCCCGACCGGCACCACCGGAACGCCTGCGGTGAGCGCCAGGTGCGCCACCCCGGTGCGACCCCGGTAGAGCAGCCCGTCGCGCGAGCGGGTGCCTTCGGGATAGATGCCGAAGGCGTCACCCTGGCTGAGGACGTCGAGCGCGATGTCCAGCGAGTCGATCGCTGCCTTGGTGTCACTGCGGTCCACCGGCACCATGTCGATCGCCTCGAACCACGTCTTGATCAGCTTGCCCTTGATCCCGGTGCCCTCGAAGTAGTCCTTCTTCGCCAGGAAGACCACCTTGCGCGGCGCCACGATCGGGATCACCACGCTGTCGGTGAAGGCGATGTGGTTGCTGGCGATCAGCACCCCACCGGTGCGTGGCACGTTGTCCAGACCCTCGACGTGCGGTCGCCAGTACGCCTTGGCGGCGGGCACGATCACCGTGGCGGCGAGCTCGTAGATCATGCCCAGAGCTGCCCTTCGAGCCGGTCCTCGGCCTGGTCGATGGTGCCTTCGTAGGCCCCGGTCGACAGGTACTTCCAGCCGCCGTCGCAGACCACGAAGGCGATGTCGGCGCGTTGCCCGGCCTGGATCGCCTTGGCCGCCTGGCCCAGGGCGGCGTGCAGGATGGCGCCGGTCGAGATGCCGGCGAAGATGCCCTCGAGCTCGAGCAGCTCGCGGACCCGGCGGACGGCGTCGCGCGGCCCGACCGAGAACCGGGAGTCGATGAGGCTCGCGTCGTAGAGCTCGGGGACGAACCCCTCGTCGAGGTTGCGCAGGCCGTAGACCAGCTCGCCGTACCTCGGCTCGGCGGCGACGATCCGGACGTCCGGCTTGGCGGCTCGGAAGAAGCGGCTGACGCCCATCAACGTGCCGGTGGTGCCGAGTCCGGCGACGAAGTGCGTGATGCTCGGCAGGTCGGCCAACAGCTCGGGACCGGTGGCCTCCTCGTGGGAGAGCGCGTTGGCGGCGTTGCCGTACTGATAGAGCATCACCCAGTCGGGGTGCTCGGCAGCGACGCGCTTGGCCACCCGCACAGCCTCGTTGGACCCGCCTGCGGCCGGCGAGGAGACGATCTCCGCGCCCCACATCCGCAGCAGCTGGCGACGTTCCTCGCTGGTGTTCTCCGGCATCACGCAGACGATGCGGTAGCCCTTGAGCTTCGCGGCCATGGCCAGCGAGATGCCCGTGTTGCCGGAGGTCGGCTCCAGGATGGTCTGCCCGGGCCTCAGGACCCCGTCCTTCTCGGCCTGCTCGATCATCTTCAGCGCCGGACGGTCCTTGATGGACCCGGTCGGGTTGCGGTCCTCGAGCTTCGCCCAGAGACGTACGTCGGGGCTCGGCGACAGCCTCGGCAACCCCACCAGCGGCGTGTTGCCGACGGAGGCGAGCAGGCTGTCGTAGCGCATGGGTCAGGAACCGCCGGCGACCGCGGGCAGCACGACGACCTGGTCGCCGTCGGCCAGGGTCGCGTCGAGTCCGCCGATGAAGCGCACGTCCTCGTCATTGATGTAGACGTTGACGAAACGGCGGAGGTCCTCCCCGTCGATCAGGCGTCCCTTGATGCCCGGGTGGTTGCTCTCCAGGTCGTCGATGAGGGCGGTCAGCGTCGCACCCTGTGCGGACACGGCCTTCTCACCGTCGGTGTAGGTGCGAAGGATGGTGGGGATACGGACCTCGATGGCCATCAGCCAATACTCCTGCTCAGTTCGGGGACGACCACGACCTCTTCCTCGGTCACGGTTGCGTCGATGATGCTGTAGGACCTGAACTCCACGGGGCCGTCAGTATTCCCGTGTTCACGTGTGCTGACCAGCACATAGTGCGCTCCCGGCTCGCTGGCCAGATTGATGTCGGTGCGGCTGGGATAGGCCTCGGTGGCGGTGTGGGAGTGATAGACGATGACGGGCTCCTCGTCGTTGGCCCACATCTCCTTGTAGAGCGCGAGCAGCTCGGTGGAGTCGAACTCGTAGAACGTCGGGCTGCCGGCCGCGTTGATCATCTCGATCAGCCGGACGGGTCGGTCGCTGCCCTCAGGTCCCGCCACGATCCCGCAGGCCTCGTCGGGATGGTCCCGTTTGGCATGCGCGATGATGGCGTCGTACGTCGCCTGGTCGATGGTCAACACAGGCCAAGCCTAGGCGGTCTGAGCGCTCATCCCGATTCGCGCCACCGTCCGGACCACCGGTCAGTCGATGAGGGCGCTGACCAGCGTCTCCTGCAGGTAGCCGACCCATTCATAGATGTCGTGGGCCTGGGAGCGTGGATCCTCGTCAGGCAGCGAGTACCAGTACTCCTCGTCGCCGTCGGTGATCTCGAGGCGGGTGGCCAGCGCCAGCCTGATGTCGGTGAACGAACGCAGCCAGGTCTCGGCCTCGTCCTCGGTCAGCTCCACGTCGACGTGGAGCCCGTCCTCGGTCAGCTGCGCCGGCAGGCCTGCCTCCTCGAGGCAGTCGATGATCGCCCCCGCCGCTGCCGCCTTGCCGTCGCGCAGTCCGCCCTCGGTGAAGCGGCGGAACTCCGCGGCCGCCTCCTGGTCGTCGGGGTAGGCAGTAGGGAAGAGCCGGGCGAGCACCGGGTCCTCGGGCTCCGAGGTGGGACCGGAGAAGTCCATCAGCGCCTCGAACGGATCACGACCGTCGTCGGGGACGGCACGTTCGTTGCGCAGCAGCTCGACGATCTGCGAGGCCAGCGAGCGCAGCAGGTCTGCCTCGAACCCCGTGAAGTTGGCGATCACCAGGCGGCTCCTGCGATGCCGGGCGAATCCGCTCACGAGGACTTGTCCATGGTGGCCCAGAGCCCGTACTCGTGCATGGCCTGGACGTCGCGCTCCATCTCCTCGCGGGTCCCGGAACTGACCACGGACTTGCCCTCCTCATGCACCTCCATCATCAGCTTCTCGGCCTTCGCCTTGTCGTAGCCGAAGTACTTGGTGAACACGAAGGCCACATAGCTCATCAGGTTGACCGGGTCGTTCCACACGATGGTGACCCAAGGCCGGGAGAGGAAGGTGATGTCGTCCGGAGCAAGGCTGGGATCGGCGGTGACGGGGGAAGCGGTTGACACCGCACCATCGTGGCACAGTGATCCCTGTGACTCACGGAGCAGCCTCGACGGCCCTTCTCACCGATCACTACGAGCTCACGATGCTGCAGGCGTCGCTGGAGTCGGGCACCGCCCACCGCCGCTCGGTGTTCGAGCTCTTCCCCAGGCGGCTCCCCGACGGCCGCCGCTACGGCGTGGTCGCCGGCGTCGGGCGCGCCCTCGACGCGATCGAGGACTTCCGCTTCGACGAGGCGGCACTCGCCGTGCTGCGCGACGTCGTCGACGCCCGCACCCTCGACTGGCTGGCCGACTACCGGTTCACCGGTGACATGTGGGGCTACGCCGAGGGCGAGATGTACTTCCCCTACTCCCCCCTGCTCGTGGTGGAGGCGAGCTTCGCGGAGGCGGTGGTGCTGGAGACGCTGCTGTTGTCGATCTACAACCACGACTCCGCGATCGCGTCCGCAGCCTCACGGATGACCCAGGTGGCCGGTGAGCGGCCCTGCATCGAGATGGGCTCACGGCGTACGCACGAGGAGGCCGCGGTGGCCAGTGCGCGGGCGGCCTACATCTGCGGGTTCGCCTCCTCCTCCAACCTGGCCGCGCGCCAGCGCTACGGCGTGCCCACCAACGGCACCAGTGCACACAGCTTCACCCTGCTGCACGACTCCGAGGAGGAGGCCTTCCGGGCCCAGGTCACCTCACTCGGGACCGGCACGACGCTGCTGGTGGACACCTACGACATCGCCGAGGCCGTGCGTCTCGGCGTCGAGGTCGCCGGCACGGCGCTCGGCGCGGTGCGCATCGATTCGGGGGACCTGGGCGTCCTGGCCTACCAGGTGCGCGAGCAGCTCGACGGCCTGGGTGCCACCGGCACGCGGATCATCGTGACCAGTGACCTGGACGAGTTCGCGATCGCCGGGCTCGCCGCAGCGCCGGTGGACGGCTACGGCGTCGGGACCCAACTGGTCGTCGGAAGCGGGCACCCGACCTGCGGCTTCGTCTACAAGCTGGTCTCGCGCGCCGACGATGCCGGCACGATGATCGACGTCGCGAAGAAGAGCACCGACAAGATCTCCATCGGGGGGCGCAAGTTCGCCCTCCGCCGACGCGACGCGCAGGGGGTGGCCGAGTCGGAGGTCGTGGGGATCGGCGAGCCCCCCGTCGACGACGGTGACGACCGGCCCCTGCTGGTGCCCCTGGTGCGCGCCGGCGAGATCGTGGGACGCGAGCCCCTGGAGGCCGCCCGGGAGCGGCACCGCGTGACGCGCGCCGAACTCCCGTTGGCAGCCCAGCAGCTGTCCAAGGGCTCCCCCGTGCTCGAGACCCTTCACCTGGAGGCCTGACATGGCAGTGCTGACCTGCGACTTCTTCTCCGAGTCCCTCGAGATGGGCACCTCCATGACCGTGGTGCTCCCCCAAGCCACCGAGTCCCAGATCGGGGTCGAGGCAGCAGACGGTCCCGACGGCGCCGGCTTCCCGGTGCTCTACCTGCTCCACGGTCTGTCCGACGACCACAGCGCCTGGCAGCGCTACACCTCCATCGAGAGGTACGCCGCGGCCGCCGGACTGGCGGTGGTGATGCCGGCGGTGGGTCGCAGCTTCTACGCCGACGAGCGCCACGGCCACCGCTACTGGACCTATGTCGCGCAGGAGCTGCCCGCGCTCGTGCAGTCGTTCTTCCGGATCTCGACCGCCCCGGAGGACACCTTCGTGGCCGGGCTGTCCATGGGCGGCTACGGCGCGCTCAAGCTCGCCCTGACCTATCCGGAGCGGTACGCCGCGGCTGCGAGCCTGTCGGGTGCCTTGGACGTGGTGGCGCTCTCGACCCTGGGCGAGCGCCGCGCCCTCTTCGAGAGGGTGTTCGACGGGGTTGTGGGCCCGGCCGACGACCTGTTCGCATTGTTGGCGACCGCCACAGGCAGCGAGCTCCCGGCCCTGCACGTCTCCTGTGGCACGGAAGACCCTCTGGTGGCCGCCAACCGTCGTTTCGTCGCTGCCGCCACCGAGGCCGGCGCGCGGGTGACGACCGATTTCGCCCCCGGCGCCCACGAGTGGGGCCTGTGGGACCGTGTCATCGAGGACGTCATCGCGTGGCTGCCGCGCGAGACCCCGGCTCGCTAACCTTGTCGTCATGGTGCGTGCACTGATCGTCGTCGACGTACAGAACGACTTCTGCGAGGGCGGCTCGCTGCCGGTGGCCGGTGGCGCCCAGGTGGCCCACGACGTCGCCGACCTGTTGCACCACTGGTCTGCCGGCACGCCCGGGGCCGCCGACTACGCCCACGTCGTGGCTACCAAGGATCACCACATCGACCCGGGCGACCACTGGTCCAGCGAACCCGACTTCGCCTCCTCCTGGCCGGTGCACTGCCGGGTGGGCACTGACGGTGAGGCCTTCCACCCCAACCTCGATCCGCAGCCGTTCGACGCGGTGTTTCTCAAGGGCGAGCACGGCGCGGCGTACTCCGGGTTCGAAGGCAGGTCCACTGATGGCGTCGACCTGGCGGGCTGGCTGCGCGGGCACGGCGTGACCGAGGTCGACGTCTGCGGGATCGCGACCGACTACTGCGTGAAGGCAACAGCCCTCGACGCGGCGAGCAACGGCTTCAGCACCCGGGTCCTGCTCGCCCTGTGTGCGGGCGTCGCCCCGGGCAGCACCGACTCCGCCCTGGTCGACCTGCGTCGGGCCGGCGTGAGCGTTGGCTGACCTCGAGGTCGACCAGCAGGGGGCGGTCCTGCACCTGCGATTCAATCGTCCGGCGGCCCACAACGCCCTGGACGCCGAGATGACCGACCTGCTCGCGAGCCGGCTCGAGCAGGCCCAGGGCAGGGACGACGTCCGGGTGGTCGTGCTCTCGGGGAACGGACCGGCCTTCTGCGCCGGGGCCGACATCGGCGGGGCGCAGGCCCAGGACCGGTTCGACGCCTCGTCGCTGGATCGCGCAGCCCGGGTGGTGCGGGCGGTCACCGGCCTCGACCAGCCGGTGCTCGCCGCAGTCCACGGCGTGGCAGCGGGTGTCGGCTGCTCGATCGCGTTGGCATGTGACGTGATCGTTGCCGGACCACGGGCGAGCTTCCTGCTCGCCTTCGCCCGGATCGGCCTGATGCCCGACGGCGGCGCCACGGTGACCGCCGCCGCCGCGATCGGGCGGGCCCGGGCCATGCGGATGGGACTGCTGGCTGAGGCGCTCACCGCGCAGGAGGCGTACGACGCCGGGCTGGTCACCCACCTTGCCGACGACGACTTCGACGACGTGGTCGCGCAGCTGACCCGGCGGCTGGCCGCCGGACCACCCCTTGCCCTGGCTGCCACCAAGAAGGCGGTCAACGCCGCCACCCTGGCCCACCTCGAGGACGCGTTCGTCCGCGAGAGGCGCGGCCAGAGCCTGCTGCTGCGCACCGACGACGCAGCCGAGGGGATGCGCGCCTTCAACGAGAAGCGCGCCCCGGTGTTCCGGGGCGACTGACCCGGGTCAACCTGTGAAGACCCGCCAGCCCCAGGCCGGAAGATCGATCTGGCTGCCTTGCGAGAACGTGATGGCGCGCTGCGAGAACGCGTCGGTCCACTCACCCGGGTGCGGCCCGGCGCCGAGGGTCACCGAGCGTCGCTCCGGGCTGAGGTTGAACACCGCGAGCACCCGGCTGGCGTCATCGGCCCGCACGAAGCTGAGCACGTGGTCCTCCTGGTCGTTGACGACCCGCACCATCCGCGCACCCCAACCACCGTTCCACAGCGCGGGCAGCTGCTTCTTGAGCCGGAACAGGGCCCGGTAGAGGCCCGCCTGCTGCTCGTTGTCGCCCGAGACCACGTCCTTGTCGAAGAACTCCAGTCGCCGACGGTTGCCCAGTTCCTGGCCCGTGTAGACCAGCGGGATCCCAGAACCGATCACCGACAGCACGGTCACCGCGGGAAGGGCATCGCCGAAGCGCTCGTACTCGGTGCCCTCCGCGTGGTTGTGGTCGTGGTTGCTGACGAAGGTCATCCGCATCGAGTCGTGCGACCAGGAGCGTTCGTTCCAGGCGTAGAAGACTCGCAGCGGTTCGATGGTGGGGCACTGTCCGGCTGCGATCAGGTGCAGGGACTCGTTCCACGACCACGCGTACGAGGCGTCGAACGCGGCGTTGTGCAGGTCCCGGGTCTCCCACTCGGCCAACATGAACACCGGTTTGATCGCGTCGAGCCGAGCCCGGGCAGCCTCCCAGAAGCTCAGCGGGACGAAGCCGGCCACATCACAGCGGTAGCCGTCGACGTCACACTCACGGACCCAGAACTCCAGGGCCTGGGCCATGTACTCGCGAAGGGCCCCGCCGTGCTCGGGATGGTCGTAGTCGAGGTCGATGATGTCGTCCCAGTCCCACCAGGGCGTCGGTCGGAAGTCGCCCTTCCAGTCCCGGGCGTACCACTCGGGATGCTGCTCGACCAGGACGTTGTCCCAGGCCGTGTGGTTGGCCACCCAGTCCAGGATCACCTTGAGGCCGAGCTCGTGGGCCGTCGCCACGAAGTGCCTCAGGTCCTCGATCGTGCCGAACTCGGGGTTGACCGCGAGGTAGTCGCGCACCGCGTAGGGGCTGCCGAGCCGTCCCTTGCGGTTGACCTCGCCGATCGGGTGCACCGGCATCAACCAGATGATCTCCACGCCGAGATCGCGGATCCGTGGCAGGTGCTCCTCGGCGGCCCGGAACGTGCCTTCGGGGGTGAGCTGGCGTTGGTTGAGCTGATAGATCGCAGCACTCTGCGACCAGTCGGGGTGCTGCATGCGGCTCCTCGGGTCGTCGACGGGCGGGCTGCTCAGGCGAGGGGGGCTGGGGCCTTGGCCGTCGACCCCCGGAGCACGAGCTCGGGTTGGAAGATCACGTCTCCGGGGGTGACGGCATGTCCGGAGATCTGGTCGAGCAGGGTGCGGCAGGCGGCCGTGGCCAGGCCTGCGGCGGGTTGCCGAACGGTGGTCAGTGGCGGATCGGTGAACTCGGTCATCAGGCTGTCGTCACTTCCGACCACCGATACGTCCTCAGGCACCCGCAGTCCTGCCGCGCGCACGGCGCGGATCACCCCCAGGGCCATCACGTCGGAGCCGCAGACGATCGCGGTGACTCCGACGTCGAGCAGTCGCTGGGCGGCGGCCACCCCACCCTCGACGGTGTAGGTGGTGCGGCTGATGAGCGTCTCGATCTCCTCGTCTGCCAGCACCGCCTCGGACCGGCGCATCAGGGACGTGAAGGCTGCTGCCTTGCGGATCACCGGGGTGTAGCGGGCCTGGCCGAGGGCGATCCCGATCCGGTCGTGCCCCAGCTGACGCAGGTGGTTGACGGCCAGCTCCACCGAGCGGGCGTCGTCGGTGGACAGGAACGGAGCCGGGACGCCGGCCAGGTAGCCGTTGACCAGGACGATGGGCAGTCCCATCTCGACGAGCCGGGAGTAGCGAGACGGATCGGAGTCGTGGATGGCGTGGATCCCGGAGACGAAGATGATCCCCGACACCGCATGCTCCTGGAGCATCTGCACGTAGTCGTCCTCGTGCACGCCCCCCAGGCTCTGGCTGCACAGCACCGGCGTGTAGCCGAAGCCGGCCAGATTGCTCTCGACCAGCTGCGCGAACCGGGGGAAGAACGGGTTCTCCAGTTCGGGCACGATCAGGCCCACGAGCCCGGCTGCTCGGGGTCGCAGCCGTGAGGGGCGGTCGTAGCCGAGGACGTCGATCGCGGTCAGCACCTGGCGCCGGGTGTGCTGGTTGACCCCGGGCTTTTCGTTGAGGACTCGACTCACCGTGCTCACGCTCACGCCCGCACGTTGGGCGATCTCGGTGAGACGCACCTTCATGGCCCCGATCCTAGTGAGATCGGCCACCATGCGGGCGCGTTCGCACGCATCGTGAACGCCCCATCGCGGACCTGCATAACGATCAGGGTAGTGATCGGCATCACTTTTGGAAACTTTTTGCAGGACTCTTTCTCCCTTGCAAGAACGCTGCTAACGTGTGGCGCGCCTCACACAAGGCCTCAGGAGGAGGAGCCCCACCCCATGCTGAAGATCACCCGAACGCTAGCGCCGGCACTTGTTGCAGTCGCTCTCATCGCCGCTGCGTGCGGCGGTGACCCCGCCCCCAGTTCCAACGCATCCGACAGCGCGTCCCCGTCGGCCGATGAGTCCTCGACGGCCCTGCCCGAACGTGGCGACGCCGACCTCGTGATCTGGACCGACCCGATCAAGCTCGCCGGAGTCCAGAAGGTGGCCGACGACTTCGCCAGCGCCAACGATGTCTCCGTCTCGGTCCAGGCCATCTCGGCTGACCTCCAGACCAACTTCGTGACCGCCAACTCGGCCGGCAACGGCCCCGATATCGTCGTCGGCGCCCATGACTGGATCGGCAACCTGGTCCAGAACGGCTCCATCAACCCGCTCCAGCTGGCTCCGGCCGACCTGGCCGGCTACTCCGAGAAGGCCGTCCAGGCCACGACGTACGACGGGAAGCTCTACGGCGTCCCGTACGGCATCGAGGCCCTGGCGCTCTACCGCAACACCGCCGTCGCTCCCGACGAGCCCAAGACCATGGACGACGCCATCGACGCCGGCCTGGCCGCGGTGAAGGCCAAGAAGGTCGACTCCGCCCTCAATCTGCCGGTCGGCGACCTCGGTGACGCCTACCACATGGAGCCGATCCTGACGTCCATGGGCGGCTACATCTTCGCCCAGGACGACACCGGCGCCTACCTGCCCGAGGACGTCGGCATCGGCAAGGACGGTTCGATCTCGGCTGCGAAGAAGATCTCTGAGCTCGCCAAGCAGAAGGTGCTGCGCACCTCCATCAGCGGGGACAACTCGATCGCGCTGTTCACCGCCGGCAAGGCAGCGTTCCTGGTCTCCGGCCCGTGGGCCCTGGCCGACGTGCAGAAGAGCGGGATGAAGTACGCGATCCAGCCGGTGCCCGGCTTCGCCGGTCAGCAGCCCGCTGCCCCGTTCATGGGCGCCCAGGCGTTCATGGTGGCCTCCGGCGCCAAGAACGAGGCCATTGCCCAGGAGTTCATCAACACCGGGGTCAACAGTGAGGAAGCGATGACCACGCTCTTCGACCTCACCAAGCTGCCCCCGGCGATGACCTCGGTGCAGGACAAGGTCGACGACCCCAACATCGCGGTCTTCGCCGACGCCGCCAACGCTGCCTCCCCGATGCCCGCCATCCCCGCCATGGCGACGGTCTGGGCGCCGTTGGGCAAGGCCTACTCCGCGATCGTGGGTGGGGCCGATCCCACCAAGACGATCAAGGCCGCCGGCAGCACGATCAACGACGAGATCGCCAAGCAGTAGCGGCCTCTCCAGAACTGGACCGGTGGGCGGTCGACCCGCCCACCGGTCCACCTCAAGCAAGCCCCGACGACTCCCTCGGTGAGCACCCACGACAAGGGGAACAATGCCGCGACCAGCGTTGAGACACCCACGAAGAAATCCGGCTTCACCCAACCAGCCCGTTCCGGCGTCCTGGCCCTCATCATCAAGATCGGCTTCCTCGGGGTCGTGATCGGCACGGCCATCGCCCTGACTCCCTCCCTCATCGGCGAGGACCAGTGGTTCTTCCTGATCGCCATCTGGCTGATCGCCGCGATCCTGACCGCCACCTATGCCACCGGCCGAGCACTGCCGGCCAAGTACCTCGTGCCCGGCACCCTGATGCTCACCCTGTTCGTGGTCTACCCGATCCTGCTCACCGCCAAGACCTCCTTCACCAACTACGGCGACGGGACCAGGTCCGACAAGGAGACCTCGATCGCCCAGATCGTGGGCGCCTCGGTCGTCCAGACGGAGAACTCCCCCCGCTACAACCTGTCAATCGGCACCGACGGCTCGAAGACCACCGGACCGTTCACCTACTTCCTGGTGGACCCCGCGACCGGTGACGCTTTCGCCGGCACCGCTGACGGCCTCGAACCGCTGGACACGAGCACCGCCACGATCGAGGACGACAAGGTCACCGCCGTCGACGGCTACGAGCTCCTCGGCATCAAGGACGTCAACGCCGCCCAGGACGCGCTCAAGGGCTTCACCGTCCCGACCGAGAACGGCGCCATCCAGGCCAACGGCGTGAGCACGGCCTTCGAGGGCACCACGACGCTGGTCTACGACAAGGCCGCCGACACCATCACCGACACCAAGACCGACACCGTCTACACGGTGCAGCGGCAGGGCGACAAGGACTTCTTCGTCGACGAGGCCGGCAACCGGGTCTCCGACCAGTCCTGGACGGCCAACGTCGGCTTCGACAACTACAAGAAGGTCTTCACCGACGAACGGATCAGCAAGGACTTCATCGGGATCTTCATCTGGACCGTGGTCTTCGCCACCGTGTCGGTGGTCTCGACGTTCCTGCTCGGGCTGGCCTTCGCGATCACGCTGAACGACCCACGCGTGCGCGGGCAGAAGGTCTACCGAGCGCTGTTGATCATGCCCTACGCCATTCCCGGCTTCATCTCACTGCTGCTGTGGTCGGGGTTCTACAACACCGACTTCGGCCTCATCAACGACCTGACCGGGTTGAGCGTCAACTGGCTGGGCCACACCTCCACCGCCCGGTTCGCGGTCCTGCTGACGAACCTGTGGATGGGCTTCCCCTACATGTTCCTGGTCTGCACCGGCGCCCTCCAGGCCATCCCTGAGGACCTGAAGGAGGCCGCCGGGATCGACGGGGCCAGCGGCTTCGCCGGGTTCCGCAGGATCACCTTCCCGCTGTTGCTGGTGACCGTGGCACCCCTGCTGGTCTCGACGTTCGCTTTCAACTTCAACAACTACAACGCGATCTTCCTGCTGACCGAGGGTGGCCCCTTCAGTCCGGACAACCCCACGGCCGGCGGGACCGACATCCTGATCAGCTACACCATCCGGCTCGCATTCGGAGCCGGCGGCGCGCAGATCGGCTTCGCCTCCGCCGTCTCCGTGGTGCTCTTCGTCATCACCGGCATCATCGCGGCAATCCAGTTCCGCTACACCAAGGCGCTCGAGGACGTGAACTGACATGGCCCAGGAAATGACAGAACGAACGGCGCAGCGCAAGGCAGCAAAGAGCCGCAAGGCTGCGCAGCCACCTCGGATCAAGATGGGGTTCTCCCGCTGGTTCAGGGAGATCGGCTGGCGACACGTCGTCGGTGTCCTGGCGGTGCTGTGGGCACTGTTCCCGGTGTCCTACATCCTGTCGGCGTCGCTCAACCCGCTGGGCAGCGTCGTGTCGACCTCGATGATCCCCAACGCGTTCAGCCTCGACAACTACAAGAAGCTGTTCACCACGCCCTCGATCCCGTTCGACAGGTGGTACCTCAACACGCTCATCGTGTGTGTCGCGGTCGTCTTCGTGCAGCTGCTCTTCAGCGCCATGGGCGCCTACGCCTTCTCGCGGTTCCGCTTCAAGGGCCGTCGCGGAGGGTTGCTGTCCCTGCTGCTGATCCAGATGTTCCCGCAGTTCCTGGCCGCGGTCGCGCTGTTCACCCTGTTCACCGACATCGGTGAGGTGATCCCCGGCGTCGGGCTCAACACGCTGCTGGGCTACATCCTTGTGCTCTGCGGTGGATCGCTGGGTCAGGTCTGGTTGATCAAGGGCTTCTTCGACTCCATCCCCAAGTCCCTCGACGAGGCGGCCACGATCGACGGGGCCAGCCATGTGCAGGTGTTCTTCCGGATCATCCTGCCGCTGGTGACGCCCATCCTCGCGGTGTGTGGCCTGCTGGTCTTCGTCGGCGTCATCGGTGAGTTCCTGCTCGCCTCCATCTTCCTCACCGACAACAACAAGAAGACCTTGGCCACCGGCCTCTACGGCCTGATCGACAGCGACCGCTCCAACAACCTGGGGGTGTTCGCGGCCGGCGGCATGCTGATCGCCATCCCGGTGATCCTGCTGTTCCTCTATCTCCAGAAGTTCATCGTCGGCGGCATCACCGCCGGTGGTGTCAAGGGATGACCTCCGCAGTCGACCCGCTCGACCCGCACCACGACGGCTCGCCCTACTACACGCGCACCGAGGCACCCGTCCTCGGTGGGCGTGTCCCCCTCCGGGTCCGGGTTCCGCATCGCCGCGATGGGGCTCCGGGGGCCGTCGAGGTGGTGCTGCGCTCGGTCCGCGACGGCGAACCCGCCATCCGCAGGGCAACGCAGGTCAGCACCGACGCCGCGGGTGCCTGGTGGGAGGTGGACCTGGACCTGGTCAACCCCCTCACGTCGTACCGGTTCCTGGTCTCCCGCGGCCCGGACGACTACCGCTGGCTCACCGCCACCGGCATCCATCGGCGCGATGTCACCGACGCCGGTGACTTCAAGATCAGCACCGAGCATCACCTGCCCGCCTGGGTGCCCGACCAGATCGGCTACCAGGTGTTCCCCGACCGCTTCGAGAAGACCGACGTGGGGGCGACCCTGCCCGACTGGGCCCGCGCCGCGCAGTGGGACGACCCGGTGGTGCACAAGGGCCCCGAGGTCCCCGTCCAGGTGTACGGCGGCACCCTCGACGGGGTGGCGGCGCGGCTCGAGCACGTCACGTCCCTCGGGGCCAACCTGCTCTACCTCACCCCCGTCTTCGAAGCCCGCTCCAACCACCGCTACGACGCGATCTCCTTCGACCGGGTCGACCCCCTGCTCGGTGGTGACGCCGCACTCGAGCGCCTGCTGGCACGGGCCCACGAGCTCGGGCTGCGCGTGGTGGGCGACCTGACCACCAACCACACCGGGGACTTCCACGACTGGTTCCTCCAGGCGGTGGCCGATCCGACGAGCGTCGAGCGAGGCTTCTACCGCTTCGAGGGGGACGACTACGTCAGTTGGCTGGGCATCTCGAGCCTGCCCAAGCTCGACCACTCCTCGGCCGAGCTCGCCTCCAGGCTGTACGCCGGGCCGGATTCGGTCGTCGCACGCTGGCTCGAGCAGGGGTTGGACGGCTGGCGCATCGACGTTGCCAACATGACGGGTCGACTCGGGGCCGACGACCATGCCCACGCGGTGGCCCGCGCCATCCGCGACACCATGGACGACGTACGCCCCGACGGCTGGCTGCTGGCCGAGCACGGGCACGACGCCAGCCAGGACCTCACCGGCCCCGGATGGCACGGGACCATGGACTATGCGGGGTTCACCCGTCCCCTGTGGTGCTGGCTCAACGGCGGTGCACCGGGAGCGGCCACGGCGGGGGCAGGGATCGAGCACGGCCTGGACTACCTCGGCCTGCCCATCGACATTCCCGTGCTGCCGGCCGAGGCGGCGGTCGCGACCATGCGCGAGGTGCATGGCTCCATGCCGTGGGGCTCGTGGACGAGCTGCACGATGCACCTGGACTCCCACGACACTCCCCGCTTCCGCACCGTCACCGGTGGCGGGGTCGACGGCGGCATCGACCAGGCCGGGCACGGCCGTGATGCGCACCTGATCGGGCTGGCCCTGCAGTTCACGATGCCTGGCGTGCCCGTGGTCTTCATGGGCGACGAACTCGGCCTCACCGGCGTCGACGGAGAGCACGCGAGGACCCCCTATCCCTGGAACCGGCCAGAGACCTGGGACACGCCCACGCTCGATGCCTACCGGGAGTGGATCGCACTGCGCAACGCGCACGTGGCGCTGCGCCGCGGTGGGATGCGCTGGTTGCACGCGAGCGGCGACACGCTGACTTTTCTGCGCGAGCACCACGACCAGACCCTGCTCGTGCACGCGAACCGCGTGGCGACGGATCCGGTCGTGGTCCCGACGCAGGCCCTGGGGCCGGGGGTTGCCGCGCTGCCGACGGTGGTCGGCAGCGCGGCTTCGGTCACCGGGGACCAGGTCAGTCTCCCCGGTGCTGCGGGGGTCAGCCTCTACACCGTCACGTCACCGTGATCGGCTGACCACCGGAGACCAGGCGCCAGTCCGACGAGGCGAACTGTGCCGGGTCGATCGTGCCGTTCGCCGTCACCCAGTCGATCAGCAGTTGCCGGATCTCGTTCTGCCGGTTGTAGACGACCGGCGCCGTCGACACCGCCGGGAAGCCTCCTCCACCCGACTGACGATAGTTGTTCACAGCCATCGCGAACTCCTGATCGTCGCCCACCGGCACCCCGCCGTACGCCAGAGCCAGGATGCGCGAACCCGGCGGCTGGGCGATGTCGATGTCGTAGGTCAGTGGTGCGTCAAGGCCGGCAACCGAATCGAAGTTGTAGTCGGGCGTCCCGTTGGGTGCGGTCGCGGTGACCGCGTTGGTGACGTCGGCCATGGCGAAGGGCCCGGGACCGCTGACCTGCTTGAAGTAGTTGGCGGAGTACTCCAGGTAGGCCTTCACCTGGGCTCCGGTCACCTTCACCCCGAGCAGGGTGTTGTCGTAGATGTAGAGCCCGGCCACGTCGCGGACGGTGACCTGGCCGGCAGGGAACGATGCACCGCGGTTGAAGGGAGCCGCGATGGAGAGCACCGGCAGCGCCGCGTCGGCGCCGGTGAGGCCGGCCTTCACCGCATCGGCCTGAACGAAGTTGACGAAGTCGATGATCGCGACGTCCTCGACGACCGCGCGGGCCGCGGAGAGTGCCGTCGTCGACGTGCCGATCGGGGAGTTGACGTAGTCGACCACCTGATCGTGCTGAGCCTGCACCGCCGCCAGCACCCCCGCGTCTGCGGAGACCGTGTTGGAGTTGAGGGTCTGCGAGGTAGCCGAGGTGACGTGCCAGCGGCCCCTGCGGTGCTCGAGCGCGAGGTCCATGACCGCGACCCGCATGCCCCAGTAGAGGGGCTCGCAGAGCAGGACGTCGCGCCCGGTCGCGGTGTTCCTGACGTACTTCTGGGCGATCTCCACATGCGCGTGACCGACGAGGATCGCGTCGATCCCGGGGACCTGTTCGGCCACCAGGCTGGCGGCGTTCTCGGGGTAGGGCAGCGCATCGCCGTACGACGACGAGGTGGTGGCGCCCGAGTGCGCGGCGACGATCACCACGTCACAGCCCATCCGCTTGAGTCGGGGCACGAAGATGCTGGCCTGCTCGACCAGACCGGGGAACTCCATGCGGCCTTCGACGTTCGCCTTGTCCCAGATGGCGATGCCGGGGTTGGTCAGCCCGAGGATGCCGACCTTGACCTTCGGACCGCGACGGGGACGGACCGTCACGACGTGGTACGGCGCGAAGACCGGGCGTTTGGTCGCCGGATCGACGGCGTTGGCGCCCAGCAGCGGGAAGTTCAGCTGCGACTCGAAGGTGCGCAGCGTCTCGATGCCGTAGTTGAACTCGTGGTTGCCGAGCGCGGCCGCGTCATAGCCGACGAGGTTCATCGCGTTGGCCATCGGGTGGGTGGAGCCCCCGGTGATCGGATCGATCTTGGCGTAGTAGTAGGCCAGCGGGGTGCCCTGGATGGTGTCGCCGGCATCCAGGGTGACGATCGGCTGCCCCCGGCGCCGGGCGCGCACGGCCTTGATCAGCGTGGCGGCCTTGGCGATCCCGATGTCGTCGTGGGCGGTGTTGTCGAACTCGGCGTTCTTGAAGTAGTCCCAGTTGAAGACGTTGCCGTGCAGGTCGGTGGTGCCGAGCACAGTGAGCAGGGTGCGATGCCGTCGGCCGTGATGACTCCCGTGGTGGCCGGCCTCGGCCTCGGCCGGGGTGGCCACGAAGCCGGCCGCGGTGAGCGCCGCCGCTCCGGTGAGCACCGTACGGCGGCTGGTGGGTGTGGCCGAGGGCAGCTGGGGCAGGGTCATGGTTCCTCCGAGAGGCGTTGCTGGAGTCGGTCTGGACGACCCGACCTTTCTACCCCTTTCCCCACTTCTGGGCCAGCGCGCGGATCACCTTCGCGTCACGGGTGGTGGCGACCCCGAACAGCTTCTCGAGAGTGGCGTTGTTGAACTTGACCGAGTGGTAGGCGGTCTCGGTGAAGCTCAGGTGGACGGCCCGACCGGAGACCTCACCGTGCTCCCCGTCGTACTCCAGCGCGGCGAGCGCCCGGGCTGCCTCGGCGGACGGCTCCTGTTTGAGCAGGGTGACGTACTGGCGATCGCTGCCCGGTACGGCGAGGCGGTCGATATCGTCGGCCAGATCGACGAGCTCGGCCAGGGTGAAGGCGATCGTGGGCACCTCGAAGCCGCGGTCGGCAACGAACGCCTCCTCCAAAACCTGCTCGAGCTTCGCCCGCGAACGCAGGCGCGTGGTGAGCAGGACGTTGCCGGTGTTGATGTGGGTGGCGACCCCGGTGCAGCCCACGGACTCCGCACAGGCCTTGATGGCCTCCTTGGGGAACTTGCGGGTGGCACCCAGGTTGATGGCCCTCAGGAATGCGACGTAGGACGGCATGTGCCCATCTTGTCGGACAAAAACAGCAGCGAAGCCGAACCGAGACCTGTTTGTGCGTGACCTCGGGCGCCTCACGCGCTTAGGGTGCAACGCATGAAGACCCGAAACCTTGTTGCCGCCCTGTCCGTCGCTGCGCTGGCCGCCAGCCTCACCGCCTGTGCCCAGGAGACCACGAAGACCGAGAGCGGGGTGAACGTCATCAAGGACGGGGACCTCACCGTGTGCACCTCCTTGCCTTACAAGCCCTTCGAGTTCAAGCAGGGCGAGGACATCGTCGGCTTCGACATGGACCTGGCCAAGATGGTCGCCGACGCCAACGACCTCACGCTCAACGTCGTGGTCACCGGGTTCGAGGGCATCCAGTCCGGCCAGGCCCTCAACACCGGCAAGTGCGACATGGCGATCGCGGGCATGACGATCACCGATGAGCGTGCCAAGGTCATCGACTTCTCCGACCCCTACTTCGACGCCACCCAGGCGCTGCTGACCAACGACGAGAGCCTCAAGAGCCTCGACGACCTCGACGGCAAGTCGCTCGGGGTCATGGCCGGCACGACGGGCGCGCTCTACGCCAAGGAGAACGCTCCTGCAGGCGTGACCATCAAGACCTTCGAGGACCTCGGTCTCCAGGCCGCCGCGGTGAGCGCTGGCCAGATCGACGCCGCGATCCAGGACAACGGTCCGCTGCTCGACTACGCCAAGGCCAACCCGGGGACCTTCGTCACCGCGGAGTTCGACACCGGTGAGCAGTACGGCATCGCGGTCAAGAAGGACGCCAACGACGACCTGCTGACCTCGATCAACAAGGTCGTCACCGACTCCAAGAGCGACGGCAGCTATGACGAGATCTACACCACCTGGTTCGGCAGCGCGCCGAAGAGCTGATCGAGCGCCAGCATCCCCAAGTCCGCGACCATGAACCATCTCCAAGGAGCCTGACATGGCGATGAGCCCCCGCAAGCGTGCTCAGGTCAGCCGCTACATCCAATACGCGGTGCTCGCCGTCGCGGTCCTCGTGGTGCTGGTGGTCGCGGACTGGGGGACCCTGCAGGACAAGTTCCTGAACGGGCGGATCCTGAAGGCCCAGTTCCCGGACGTCATCACCATCGCCCTGAAGAACACGATCCTGTACACGGCCGGAGCGTTCACCTTCGGGCTCATCTTCGGTCTGATCCTGGCGCTGATGCGATTGTCGTCGGTCGGGCCCTACCGGTGGCTCGCCACGCTCGTCGTGGAGTTCTTCCGCGGCGTGCCCGCACTGATCGTCTTCATCGGGTTCGCCTTCGGTATCCCGCTCGCCTTCAGTGGCCGATCGCTGCCGGGTGGCACGTTCGGCACGGTGACGGTGGCTCTGGGCCTGGTGGGTGCGGCGTACATGGCCGAGACCATCCGCGCCGGCATCCAGGCCGTCCCGAAGGGTCAGCTCGAGGCAGCCCGCTCTTTGGGCATGACTCAGGGACGGGCGATGATCTCCATCGTCATCCCGCAGGCGTTCCGGATCATCCTGCCGCCGTTGACCAACGAGCTGATCCTCCTGACGAAGGACTCCTCGCTGGTCTACGTGCTGGGCTTGAGCCTCAGTGAGTATGAGTTGACGTCGTTCGGCAAGGACGGCCTGAGCACGTTCACCAGCCTGACGCCGATCTTCCTGTCCGCGATGTGCTACCTCATCATCACCGTTCCCCTGTCCATCGTCGTCAGGCGCATGGAAGCCCGAGCCGAGAGGGCCCGCTGATGTCCGAGATCACGCTCGACAAGAACGCTCCCGCGATCGACGTCCAGCAGCTGCACAAGTACTTCGGTGAGAACCAGGTGCTCAAGGGGATCGACTTCCACGTCGACCGGGGCCAGGTGGTCTGCGTGATCGGGCCCTCGGGCTCGGGCAAGTCCACCCTGCTGCGCTGCGTGAACCTGCTCGAGCAGCCCACCGAGGGCAAGATCTTCGTGGAGGGCATCGAGATCACCGATCCCGACGTCAACGTCGACGCTCTGCGCAGCCGGATCGGCATGGTGTTCCAGCAGTTCAACCTGTTCCCACACCTCACGGTGCTGGACAACCTGACGATCTCGCAGGTCAAGGTGAAGAAGCGCAACAAGGGCGAGGCGGTCGAGATCGCCCGCAAGAATCTGGAGAAGGTCGGCCTCGCGCACCGCGAGGACGCGTATCCGGCCCACCTGTCCGGCGGCCAGCAGCAGCGCATCGCCATCGCTCGCGCACTGTCGATGGAGCCCGACATGATGCTCTTCGACGAGCCCACCTCAGCCCTCGACCCCGAACTGGTGGGCGACGTGCTGCAGGTCATGAAGGACCTCGCCACGGAGGGCATGACGATGATGGTGGTGACCCACGAGATGGGCTTCGCCCGCGAGGTGGGTGACAACCTCGTCTTCATGGACGGTGGCGTCATCGTCGAGGAAGGACTGCCCACCGAGGTGCTGGGCAACCCGCAGCACGAGCGCACCCAGCTGTTCCTCTCCAAGGTCCTCTGATCCATCACCAGCCCGTGTGCGCCACCGTGAGGTGGCCCACACGGCTTGGTGCTGCTCGCATTTAGATAGGTTTCCGATGTAACCTCGGCTGCGTGTCCGATGAAGTGCATGATCTCAGCGGAGAGCTGGTCGTCTACGCCGCCCGTCTGGTGCGCGCAGTCCGTCGCCTGAGCGACTCCCCCGGCGCCGCGATCCGGGTGATCTCGCTCCTGGACGAGCACGGGCCCCTCGGGGTCGGCGAGCTCGCCCGGATCGATCGCTGCAGCCAACCGACCATGTCGGGTGCCGTGAACTCCCTGGTCCAACGCGGCTGGGTGGCGAAGACACCCGATCCCGACGACGCCCGGGCCACCCGGGTCACGATGACCGAAGCCGGTCGCACCGAGCTGTCCCGGGTCCGCAGCCTCAACGCGGACGCCGTGGCCGCCCGGTTCGCGACGCTGCCCGACCACGACGTCCGCGATCTCGCCACTGCAGTGGCCGTGTTGCGCGACCTGCTGCCCCACCCCACGGAAGGGTCCCTGTGAACAGCCCTCAGCCTTCGTTCTTCGACCAGCCCCGCGCCGTGTGGGCGGTCGCGTTCGCCTGCGTCATCGCCTTCATGGGCATCGGTCTGGTCGACCCCATCCTCAAACCGATCGCCGACGAGCTCGGCGCCTCGCCCAGTCAGGTGTCGCTGCTGTTCACCAGCTACATGGCCGTCATGGGTGTGGCCATGTTGATCACCGGGGTCGTGTCCTCACGCATCGGGGCCAAGCACACCCTCCTCGTCGGCCTCGCGCTCATCATCGTCTTCGCCACCCTGGCCGGAGCCTCTGACTCGATCGGCGCCATCGTCGGCTTCCGGGCCGGGTGGGGTCTGGGCAACGCCCTGTTCATCGCCACCGCGCTGTCGACCATCGTGATGGCAGCGCGCGGCTCCACCGCTCAGGCCGTGATCCTCTTCGAGGCCGCCCTCGGCCTCGGCATCGCCATGGGCCCGATCGTCGGCGGTCAGCTCGGCTCGATCTCCTGGCGCGCCCCGTTCTTCGGGGTGGCGGTCCTGATGACCATCGCCCTGGTCGCGACCGCCGTCTTCCTGCCCCGGACCCCGGTGGCCGCCCGACGTACCTCGATCGTGGAGCCCTTCAAGGCCCTGCGCCACCGCGGCCTGCTCACGATCGCGCTGACCGCCCTGTTCTACAACATGGGCTTCTTCACGCTGCTCGCGTTCACGCCCTTCCCCCTGGCGATGTCCGCCTCCCAGGTCGGCTGGGTGTTCTTCGGCTGGGGCATCCTGCTCGCCATCACCTCGGTGTGGACGGCGCCGGCCCTGCAGCGTCGCTTCGGCACCGTGCCGAGCGTGATGGGCGCTCTCAGCCTGTTCGCCCTCGACCTGATGATGATGGCGGTGTTCACCGACTCCCGAGCCGTGCTGGTCCTCGGCGTGGTGCTCGCCGGCGCCTTCCTCGGGGTGAACAACACCCTCATCACCGAGGCTGTGATGGGCGCCGCGCCGGTCGAACGACCGGTCGCCTCGGCGGCGTACTCGTTCGTCCGGTTCTCCGGCGGCGCGATCGCGCCGTACGCCGCCGGTCGACTGGGCGAGGAGGTCAGCATCCACGCGCCGTTCTGGATGGGCGCTGCCGCCGTTCTGGTCGGTCTGGCGATCCTGACCGCCGGTCGCGGACACCTGAGCGGACTGCCCGCTCCCGGGGCCCACAGCCGTCGCGAGGCCGAGGCACTGGCCGCGGCGGACGCAGCCTGAGCTGGGCTCAGTAGACCCGGACCACGTTGGTCCTGGCGAGCTTGTCGTGCAGCGCCTGGCGCTTGCCGTCCCACAGCGGCCACAGCCCGTCGAGCCACGGATAGAGATAGGCGACCAGGCCGACCACCGGCAGGAACCCGAGGACGCCGACACCGAACTGCCCCGTCCACCGGACCAGGATCGTGCCCCACGGCAGCGGTCCGGGACGCTCACGCAGCCTGACCTGGAGCCCCAGCATCATCTTGCCCGGAGTCGCGGCCCGCCAGGCCAGGAAGCCCCCGTGGTAGAGCAGGCTGACCAGGTAGCCGATGACCGCGATCGCGAGGAAGGGCTCCCAGAGCGCCGAGAACATCTCCGAGTCCGTCGGCATCACCGGGTTCTGCACCCCGCGATCGGCCTGGGCGAGGACGTCGTCGACGACCACGCGCACGTAGTCGAAGACCTGTCGCCAGTAGGGCAGCGACACCAGCGCGGAGACCAGGATCGTGACCAGGCTGTCGATCAGGTAGGCCGCCAGTCGTCTCCCCCACGACCCGATCGGCTGACCATCGGGCGTCAGGCGCGGCCCGGCGGCCACCACCGGCTGCTGGCCGTTGGGATAGCCGCTGTACGACTGAGGCTGGACCTGGACCTGGACCTGCCCCTGGTCAGCCTTCTCCAGCGTCACCGGCTGGGGGGCGGCCTGCATGTGGGCCGTCCAGTTGCGGCCGTCCCACCAACGCAGTCCGGGCTCGATGCCGGGCGGGGTGGTCGACGGGTCGGGGTACCAACCGGCGGGCATCGGGCTCATGCAGCGGACCCTAACCCGCGAGCCCGCCGATCACAGGCGATCAGAGATTTCCGCGCTTGTCCTGCTCGCGCTCGATCGCCTCGAAGAGCGCCTTGAAGTTGCCCTTGCCGAAGCCGAGGGAGCCGTGGCGCTCGATGAGCTCGAAGAAGACCGTCGGTCGATCCCCGATCGGCTTGGTGAAGATCTGCAGCAGGTAGCCGTCCTCGTCCCGGTCCACCAGGATGCCGCGGCTCTGGAGCTCCTCGATCGGCACCCGGACCTTGCCGATCCGCTCGCGCAGCTCGGGGTCCTCGTAGTAGGAGTCCGGGGTGTTCAGGAACTCGACCCCGTTGGCGCGCAGAGCGTCCACCGAGGCCAGGATGTCGCCGGTGGCCACGGCCAGGTGCTGGGCGCCGGGGCCGCGGTAGAAGTCGAGGTACTCGTCGATCTGGGACTTGCGGGCAGCAACGGCCGGCTCGTTGAGGGGGAACTTCACCCGGTGGTTGCCGTTGGCCACCACCTTCGACATCAACGCCGAGTAGTCGGTCGCGATGTCGTCACCGATGAACTCGGCCATGTTCACGAAGCCCATGACCCGGTTGTAGAAGTCGACCCACTGGTCCATCTTGCCGAGCTCGACGTTGCCGACGATGTGGTCCAGCGCCTGGAACAGCCGCTTCGGCTCGCCTTCGCGCTTGGTCCAGCGTGGCGCCGCCGGGGTGTAGCCGGGCAGGTAGGGGCCGGCGTACGTCGCGCCGTCGACGACCCGCTGGACGAGCGTGTGCCGGGTCTGGCCGTACGTCGCGATGGCCGCGATCCGCACGGAGCCGTGTTCGTCGGTGAGCGTCTCTGGCTGGCGGACGACGCTCGCGCCGGCGGAGAGCGCCTGGCGGATGCACTGGTCGACGTCGGGCACCTCGAGGGCGATGTCCACGACCCCGTCGCCGTGCTGCGCGTGATGCGCCACCAGCGGGCTCTCGGGGTCCACGGCGCCGTTGATGACGAACTTGATCGAGCCGGAGCGCAGCACGAACGACTTGTGGTCCCGGTTGCCGTTCTCAGGACCGGAGTAGGCCACCAGCTCCATGCCCCAGGCGCTCGCGTAGTAGTGCGCGGTCTGGGTGGCGTTGCCGACGACGAAGACGATCGCGTCCCAGCCGGTGACCGGGAAGGCGTCATGGTCGGCGTCGTAGTCCACCAGGCCCACCAGCTGGTGCAGCTGGTCCAGGGTGAGGTCGGCCTTCATCTCGTCCATGGTCAGGGCGCCGCCGTGCGAGAGGATCTCAGTCATGGCCCAAGGGTGTCTTGAGGAGACATCCTGTGCAACAGTTGCCGCCAGCACTGGACAATATGTCTGATTGAGGGGCGGCCATGGACGCGTTGGATGGCAGATTGATCGAACTCTTCGCCCACGAGCCGAGGATCGGAGTCCTGGAGGCCTCACGGCGACTGTCGGTGGCCAGGGGCACCGTGCAGGCGCGCATCGACCGACTGGTGTCCACCGGCGTGATCAGGGGCTGGGGCCCGGACCTCTCCCCCGCCGCCATCGGCTTCCCGGTCACCGCCTTCCTGACGCTGGAGATCCGCCAGGGCAGCGGCCATGACGTGGTGGCGCGCCACCTGGCCCAGGTCCCCGAGGTGTTGGAGGCCTTCACGATCACCGGGGCCGGAGACATGTGGTGTCGCGTGGTCGCGCGGTCGAACACCGACCTGCAGCGCGTCATCGACCTGGTCCTGGGCTCCTCCTCGATCGAGCGGTCCACGACGGTGATCGCGCTGGCCGAGCAGGTGCCGTTTCGCACCCTGCCCCTGGTCGCAAGTGAAGCCGGTGCTCCAAGTGAGGCTCAGGACAGCCTGGCGGCAACCTGAGCCGCAGCTGCGCACACGCGGGGGGCGACCACGTCGAGGGCGAAGTCGCCGAGCGTGACCACTCCGACCGAGGCCTCGAGGCCGTCGACGCCGCGCACGGGTGCCGCCAATCCGCGCGCCCCGGGCTGCAGCTCACCGGTGGTGACGACGTAGGGATCGCTGCGCGCGGACCGGCCCAGCAGGATCGCCCGGCCGGCTGCGCCCTGGTCGAGGCGGTGGCGGGCACCCACCCGGTAGGCCACGTGGAAGTCGGTCCAGGAAGGCTCCACGACGGCCAGCGCCAGGGCCTGGTCACCATCGGCGATGGTCAGGTGCGCCGTGCAACCGACGGCTTCGGCGAGTTCGCGCAGCACCGGCACGGCCGTGTCGCGCAGCACGGGTTGGACCGCTGAGGCCAGGTGCAGCACCCCGAGTCCGACGTACAGGCGGCCACGGGCATCGCGGCGTACCAGCGCATGCTGCTCGAGCGTGGTGACCAGTCGGTAGACGACCGTCCGGTTGACGCCCAGCTCGGCGGCGAGCTCGGTGACGGTCAGGCCAGCCGGCGTGCCGGCCAGGACCCGGAGCACCCGCAGTCCCCGGTCCAGCGTCTGCGAGGTCTCCGTCGCCATGACGACGAGTGTAGGCCCGCTCAGGCTGTCGGTTTGATGGCCCATTCCCGGATCTTGTCCACGCGGGCGTGCAGCTGCTCGGCCGTGGCCACCGCGGCAGCCGGTCCCCCACACTCCTTGCGCAGGGCCGCATGGGTGACCCCGTGAGGTTGTCCCGTGCGGTGGTTCCACGCGGCCACCAGCCCGTTGAGCTCGCGTCGCAGCACCGCCAACTGCTCATGGGTGGTCAACTCGGCCACCGTGGGCTCGGGACGGTCCCGTTTCTGCTTGCGGGCGCGCTCGCTCTGCCTGGTGTGCAGGAGCTCGCGGACCTGGTCGGGCTCGAGGAGGCCGGGGATCCCGAGGAAGTCCATCTCCTCCTCGGAGCCGACGTGCACCTCACCTGCGTGCCCGAAGGTGGCGCCGTCGAACAGGACGTGGTCGAAGGTGGCCTCCGATCCGAGCGCCTCGAAGGCCATCTCCAGCTCCCCGCTGGCCGACTCACCGGCGTTGGCCTGGGCCAACAGGTCGTTCTCAGCGGCGAAGATGTCGTCCTCGTCGGTGATCCGACGGCCGAGCACATGGTCGCGCTCGACCTCCATCTCGGAGGCGAAGCCCAACAGCGACGGCACAGACGGCAGGAACACCGAGGCGGTCTCCCCACGCCTGCGGGCTCGGACGAAGCGGCCGACGGCCTGGGCGAAGAACAAAGGTGTCGAGGTCACGGTCGCGTAGACCCCCACCGCGAGACGGGGCACGTCGACCCCTTCGGAGACCATGCGCACCGCGACCATCCAGCGGGAGTCACCCGCACTGAAGGCGCTGATCTTCTTCGATGCGCCCTTCTCGTCGGACAGCACGACGGTGGCCGGCTCGCCGGTGATCGCCTTGAGCAGCTTGGCATAGGCCCGGGCCGAGTCCTGGTCGCTGGCGATCACCATGCCGCCGGCGTCGGGCACGTGGCGGCGGACTTCGGCGAGTCGGCGGTCGGCGGCGGCGAGGACGGCGGGCATCCACGACCCTTGGGGGTCGAGCGCAGTGCGCAGGGCCTGGGCGGTGAGGTCCTTGGTCAGGGGTTCGCCGAGGCGGGCGGCGATCTCGTCACCGGCCCGAGTGCGCCACTGCATCTCCCCGGAGTAGGCCAGGAACATGACCGGGCGCACCACGTGATCGGCCAGCGCCTGGGCGTAGCCGTAGGTGTGGTCGGCGACCGACCGGGGGATGCCGTCGTCCCCGGGGGCGTAGGTGACGAACGGGATCGGGTTGACGTCGGAGCGGAACGGAGTGCCGGTCAGGGCCAGACGTCGCGTTGCCGGGTCGAAGGCTTCGCGCACACCCTCTCCCCACGAGAGGGCGTCACCGGCGTGGTGCACCTCGTCGAGGATCACGAGGGTCTTGAACCGCTCGGTGCGGATCCGCATCGCCAGCGGGTTCACCGCGACCCCGGCATAGGTCACCGCGATCCCGACGAAGTCCTTCGAGATCTTGCCGGCTCCCGCGGAGTAGGTCGGGTCGATCGGGATACCGGCTCGTGCCGCGGCCTCGGCCCACTGGGTCTTGAGGTGGTCGGTGGGGGCCACGATCGTGATCCTGTCCACGATCCTGCGCCCGAGCAGCTCCGCAGCCACCGTGAGGGCGAACGTGGTCTTGCCCGCACCCGGGGTGGCGACGGTGAGGAAGTCGCGCGGCGAGGCCTCGAGGTAGCGCTGGAGCGCTGCTGTCTGCCAGGCCCGCAGCAGCGGAGCGGTGCCCCAGGCGGCCCGGTCGGGCCACGCAGGGGAGAGAGCGGGAGTGAGGTCGAGGTGGGCAGGATGATCGGCTGGTGGCCGTCCGCTCACTCGCCCTCTCCTCCGCCGGGCTTGCCCGGGTTGATGGACTCCCAGATCTCCTTGCAGTCCGGGCAGACCGGGAACTTCTCCGGCGCCCGACTGGGGACCCACACCTTGCCGCACAGGGCGATGACCGGAGTGCCCATCACCATGGCCTCGGTGAGCTTCTCCTTCGGCACGTAGTGGCTGAAGCGCTCATGGTCCCCCTGGTCGGTCGGGACCGTACGGCGGTCTTCGAGGACGTCGGTGTCGGTGAATCCGATGGGGTTGCTCATGATGGTCCCGAGTTTAGATCAGACGGTGGTCAGTTCAGTGCAGGGTCTGCCGGCCGGGTGGAGATCCAGGCGAGTTCGCCCGGTTGGCGGCGCAGCACCTCCCGCCACAGATCGCTGACGTCCTCGGCGAACGGGTCCTCCGGCGCGGAGTCCACGACGTACCAGCTGCCCTCGTGGATCTCGCGCTCCAGCTGCCCGGCACCCCAGCCGGCATAGCCTGCGAAGATCCGCAGCCCGTCGAGCATGCCGTCGACGAGCTCGACGGGGGTGTCCAGGTCGAGGATGCCGACGTCACCGAAGACGACCCGCCAGCCGACCGGCTCGTCGGCAGGGTCCACGAGGCGACCCACCGCGAGGGCGCCGTCGGTGCTGACCGGGCCACCTCGGTAGAGGACGTCCGGATCGGTGACCACGTCGACCCAGTCACCCAGGACCTCGATCACGGGCACCGGCGAGGGCCGGTTGAGCACGACGCCGAGCGCCCCGTTGGTGTCGGTGTCCAGGATCAGCACCACGGTGTCGGCGAAGTTGGGGTCGATCAGGATCGGGGCAGCAACCAGCAGCACTCCGGGTCGGATGCCGACGGGGTCACTGCTCATGTCACCATTCTGCCCCGACCACGGCGCGATCTACTTGAAAGTGACATCCCCGCCGTCGGTGGGCACCAGCTCGATCCAGACGTGTCCGGCTGGGATCTTGACCTCACCGCTCGCGGTGGACAGCGTCAGGTGGGCGTCGAGACCGTCCTTGGTCCAGGTCCCGCGCAGCATTTTGCCGCCGTGGAACACCATCGCGGCACCCTTGCCGGTGAAGTGCGTCTCGGGCACCGGGTTGCCGGCGGGGTCCTTGTAGCCCGCGTCGGTGGTCTTCACGCGCAGCACCAGCACGGTGTCCGGCTGGAACGAGTCGTTCTCGGGTGCGTTGGAGTTCAGCAGCTTGTAGTGCCCAGCGACGTACTTCCACTCCGAGGTGTGTGCTCCGGAGAAGCTGGCCGAGAACTTCTTGGCCTTCTGGCCACCGACCTCGGCGTCCGCCTCGCCCCACGTGAGGTAGTCGTCGGGTCGGGCCGCCTCCTGCTTGATGCCGGACGTCACCTGGCCGAGGTCGGCCATCAGGTTGTACGGCGCCGAGCGACTGCTGTCGCGACTGAAGCCCTTGGCTCCTTCGCCGAAGAAGGTGATCCCGGCGTCCTGGATCTTGCGAATCGTGACCGGGGCCGCACCGGAGGTCGCGATCACGGCGTCGACGGGCTTGACGATGCCGATGTCGCTGAACCTCATGGACCGCATCGGGCCGACCTGGGCGGGCAGGTCGGAGTAGTAGAACGCGGCCAGGCGGGTGATGCCGCCCTCGACCAGCTCCTCCACGACGAGGTCTGCCTTGCTGAGGCCGGCCTGCAACTCCGAGCCCGAGTTGTCCACCTTGGCCACGACGACCGGGTGGTCCAGGGCGGGATCCTCACCGGCCTGCGCCGGGAGTCCGGTCAGGGGCCAGGTGCTCTCGAAGCTCTGCCCGCCGGCCGTCGACTGCGGGTCGGGGGTGTCGCTGGACTCCTTGTCGTCACCGCCACAGGCGGCGAGCAGCAGGCTGGCGGCGGCAATCAGGGCAATGGACAGGCTTGCGCGGCGCACAAGGGCTCCTCAACATCGAGTGAAACGGTCTACTTCAAACATGGTGAAGGCGCGCCGGTGGAATCTGGGGAGGCGCGCCTTCACATCAGGGTAAGTGACCGCTTTCGGCCATCGGCTCTCAGCGTCGCAGGGAGCGCCCGAACCAGGCCTTCGTCCACGGGTGGCGACGGTGCACGCTGGTGCCTGGGCGCTGGGAGTCCAGCATCACCACGGCGCCGCGCTTCGTGCGGTGCAGGAAGATCGCGGCGTGGTAGACGTTGCCGCCGTCGTGGAAGAACATCAGGTCGCCGCGGCGCAGGTGGGACTTCTTGACCCGGTGGCCCCAGCGGGCCTGGGCGTCGGAGGTCCGCGGGACCTTGCGGAAGCCCGCCTTGCGGAAGCTGTAGTTCAACAGCCCGGAGCAGTCGAACGCCCGCGGTCCGGCGGCGCCGTACCGGTAGCGGTCGCCGATCTGGCGCACGGCGACCGAGACGGCGCGGTCGATCCGAGCCGCCCGCAGTTGGGCGCTGGACTGGGTGGCGGCGGCCCGGTGGCCGGCAGCCGGTGGGGCGCTGGCGGTGCTCGGGGTGCTGAGGGCGAGAAGGCCGACCAGCACGAAGGGCAGCACGACGAGGCTGCGAAGTCGAGAAACAGGCATGGCGAAGCGTTCCTTTCCCGCGCCTGTGAGGTGAGCTGTCGGGTTGGAGCTGGAAAGTGCTCCGGCATGATCTGCCTTCACCCCGAGCGGTCGCTGTCACCAGCGACCGCGTGGAACCTGTGGGTCCCCCACTCCTGCCCAGACTGCTGCTACGGGAACGCTCCGGACGGGCAGGACTCGGCGAAGCCCGAAGCGTGCCGGCACTGCGCCGACCCCGCAGCGTAGGCATGCGGAGCCGGCGAAATCCAACTCAGAGCGTGGCGCCACCGTCGACGTAGAGGGTCTGGCCGGTGATGTAGGACGCCTCGTCACTGGCCAGGAAGGCCGCCGCGGCGGCGATGTCGTCAGGGAAACCGACCCGGCGAACCGGGTTGCGTTCGGCTGCCGCGGCCCGGAAGTCCTCGACGTCCATGCCCACCCGGGCAGCCGTGGCGTCGGTCATGTCGGTGGCGATGAATCCAGGGGCGACGGCGTTGGCGTTCACGCCGAAGGGACCCAGCTCGATGCCCAGGGTGCGGGTGAAGCCCTGCACACCCATCTTGGCTGCCGAGTAGTTCGCCTGCCCACGGTTGCCGAGGGCCGACACGCTGGAGAGGTTGACGATCTTGCCGTACTTCTGCGCGACGAAGTGCTTCTGGGCTGCCTTGGTCATCAGGAACGCACCCTTGAGGTGGACACCCATGACCAGGTCCCAGTCCTCCTCGGTCATCTTGAAGAGCAGGTTGTCACGGGTGATGCCGGCGTTGTTGACGAGGATGTGGATCCCACCGAGCTCGGCGACGACCCGGTCCACGGCTGCCTCGACACTGGCGGCGTCGCTCACGTTGCAGCCGATCCCGATCGCGGTGCCCTCGATGCGGGCGGCGGCGTCGGCGGCCTGAGCCTCGTCGAGGTCCAGGATGGCGACTGCGGCGCCCTCGGCGGCGAAGCGCTGGGCTGTGGCGAAGCCGATGCCGCGGGCGGCTCCGGTGATGACGGCAACTCGATCGTCGAATCGACCCATGTTCGTGTCCTCTGCTCCTGTTCGGCGAGCCGACGGCTGTCCGCGGCGACGCCTCACTCTAGGACTGGGGCGTAATCAGTTCGGCGTCCGGCCCCCGAGGCATCTACGATATGTGCAATGGGCAAGCCAAACTTCTTCTTCGCCGGAGTGGCCGCCGGACTTCTTGCGGTGGCCATGGCGCTGGTGGCATTTGCCTACGACCTCCCGATCCGTGATCCCGACGGCGCCGGCATGCCGACGTACGTCCGGTTGCCGGCCATCTTGTTGCTCGCCTTCCTGATCGACGTGGTGCCGCGTGCGATCAGCCGGCACTGGCCCTCCCCGATGGCGATGCTGCGTGGCTGTGCCGAGGTGACCCGGGAACGGTGGGGGCCGCGACACCTCTTCTTCGCGTTCTCCGGCCTGGGGGTGTGGTACCTCGCGTACGTCGCCTTCCGCAACCTCAAGAGCTACGTGCCCATGGTCAACGACAACCTGTGGGACACCACCCTGGCGCGCTACGACCGGATCCTGTGGCTCGGCAACGATCCGGCGAGCGTGCTGCACTCCGTGTTCGGCACCGGCTGGGCGGCCCAGTTCTTCTCCTTCGTCTATATCGCGTGGATCGTCCTGGTCCCGGTGACGTTGGCCGTTGCCCTCATGTGGACGCGCCACGTCAGCGCGGGCGCGTGGTTCGTGACCGCCGTGACCCTCGACTGGGTGGTGGGTGTCGCGATCTACTTCGCGGTGCCGACGGTGGGGCCGATCTACTCCGACCCAGGGCAGTTCGCCGGCCTGTCCCACACCGCCGTGTCGGGTCTCCAGGAGTCGATGATCAACGACCGGATCGAGGTCCTCGCCGACCCGCACCACACTCAGGTGGTGCAGACGATCGCCGCCTTCGCCTCACTGCACGTCGGGATCATGGTGACGATCTGCCTGATCGTGCACTTCATCGGCCTGCCGCGCTGGCTCAAGATCGCCAGCTGGGTGTTCCTCGCCCTGACCGTCCTGGCCACCGTCTACCTGGGCTGGCACTTCTTCGTCGACACGATCGCCGGCGCGGCAGTCGGTGCGTTCACCGTGTGGGTGGCCGCCCTGGCCACGGGCAACCACGAGCGTGGCTGGCCGAAGCTCGTCGTCCGTGCCGAGGACCGCCCTGAACCTGCCAGTCAGTCCAGCGCGACGCGCAACCTCTCGGCGTAGTCGCGCGACTCGTCGGCGGCGTACTTCGTGCGCGGCCAGAAGAAGCCTCGCAAGCCGTCACCCTTCGTGCGCGGTACGACGTGCAGGTGCAGGTGTGGGACCGACTGGCTGACGGTGTTGTTGATCGCCACGAACGAGCCTTGAGCGCCGAGAGCGACGATCATGGCGCTGGCCAGTCGCTGTCCGGCCTCCATGAACCCGTCGCGCAGCTCAGCGGGCAGGTCAGGAAGCGTCAGCACGTGCTGTCGTGGGATGAGCAGGACGTGACCCTTGAAGACCGGGCGCAGGTCGAGGAAGCCCACGAAGTCGTCGTTCTCAAGCACCCGGTCGGCATCGGCGGCACCCGAGGCGATGGCACAGAACACACAGTCGCTCACCCTGCGAGGCTAGTGGAGTGCGCCCCCCGGGCGATGGCCACCAGGTCGCGGACGGGGCCTGCTGCGGGAGTCGCCGAGCCCACCCAGACGGCCCGGAAGGTGCGCCTGAGCATCAGCCCGGTGGTCGGGACCTCGGCCAGCTGACCGGCCGCCAGGTCGCGTTCGACCACTCGTCGGCTCAGGAACGCCGGCGCCGAGCCGGCCCGGACGGCCTCGCGCACGGCGGTCGCGGTCGTGAGCTCCACGCTCGGAGCGGCCATCGCGAGCCGGTGCCGATCGAGCGCCGCCTCCACGACCTGCCGGGTCCCCGACCCGGCTTCGCGGCTCGTCAGCGCCAGCTCGGAGATCTCCTCGGGCGTGATCGCGGTGCGGCGCCGGGTCAGCGGACTGCCGGGCGGCGCCACCAGGACCAGGTCATCGTCGGCGATCTTCGCGGAACGGAGCTGGGCCGGCGCCGTGAGCCCCTCGACGAACCCCAGGTGGGCGCTGCCCTCGCGCACCGCCTGCGCCACCTGCTGACTGTTGGTCGCGGTCAGGCTGACCGCTGTGGGACGCAGTCCTCCGGCCACCTGACGCTGGCGCAGCAGCACCAGCCAGCGCGGCAGCAGAGTCTCGGCGACCGTCATGCTGGCGTGCACATTGAGGTCGCGACCACGCTCGGCGCGCAGTCCCTCGATAGCGGTGTCGAGCTCGTCGGCGACCTCGAGCAACTGACCTGCCCACTCCACCAGCACGACCCCGGCCGCGGTCAACCGCGATCCGCGCGCTCCTCGCTGCAGCAGGGTGAGCCCCACCTGGGCCTCGACGGCCCGCAGCCGCTCCGACGCGGCCTGCTGGGTCACCCCCGCCTCCCGGGCGGCTGCTCCGATGCTTCCGTGCCGGGCCACCCCGACGAGCAGTCGTAGGGCGGGAAGGTCGGGAACATGAGTGGTCACAGGCTCAACCTTACGCTGGCCACAGGTTCTTCCTGTGGACACACAGGGATGAGTGGACTACTCAGTCCGCACGAGCCCGGGGAGGCTGGACCCATGACCACCTACGCCCCCGCGACGCCCGGCAGGGCGGCCCTCGCGTGCATCGGCCCGAATTGGTTCGCCTCGGTCATGGGCACCGGCATCGTGGCCATCGCCGGCGCCACTCTCCCCTTCGACATCCCCGGACTCACGGTCGCCACGACCGGCCTGTGGCTGCTGGCCGGCCTGCTGCTGGTGGTGCTCGCCACGGCCACGCTGCTGCAGTGGGCGTTGCACCCGGAGGTCGCCCGGGGCCACCTCCACGACCCGGTGCTCGCGCACTTCTACGGCGCTCCGGCCATGGCGCTCCTGACGGTGGGGGCCGGATCGCTGCTCGTCGGCACGCCCGTGCTCGGGGACCGGCTCGCCGTGGGCGTCGCCGGCACGCTCTGGGTCCTGGGTACGGCGCTCGGCCTGGCGACAGCGGTGCTGGTGCCCATCCAGGCCTTCACCACCCACCCCGTCGACGCCGACAGTGCCTTCGGGGGATGGCTGATGCCCGTCGTCCCGCCCATGGTCTCAGCGGCCACCGGCCCGCTGCTGATCCCCCATCTGCCCGCGGGCCAGTGGCAGCTCAGCCTCCAGCTGGTCTGCACGATGATGTTCGGACTGAGCCTGGTGGCCAGCCTGGTGATCATCACCCTGATCTGGAGCCGGCTCGTCCAGCACAAGGTGGGTGCCGCGGCCGCCGTTCCGACCCTGTGGATCGTGCTCGGCCCGCTCGGTCAGTCGATCACCGCCGCCCACCACCTGGGGGCGACGGCGCCGTACGTGCTGGACGCGCCGTACGGCAGCGCCTTCGGCGCCTTCGCGCTGGTCTACGGGCTCCCGGTGTGGGGCTTCGCTGCGCTGTGGTGCGCGCTGGCGCTTGCCCTGACCGTGCGAACGGTGCGCGACGGACTGCCGTTCACCCTCACCTGGTGGTCGTTCACGTTCCCGGTCGGGACGTTCGTGACCGGCACCTCGGGGCTGGCCCAGATCACGCAGGCGGTGTTCCTGCAGGTAGCCGCAGGGGTCCTGTACGCCGCCCTGGTGGTGGCGTGGGCCGTGGTGGCCACCCGCACGCTCAATGGCGTCCGCCGAGGCTCGCTGTGAGAGGCAACAACGACAACGTGGTTGATCGCAGTCACTGGGTGACTGCGATCAACCACGTTGTCGTCTTCAAGAGGTGATCAGGTGGAGCTGGCGGGAATCGAACCCGCGTCCTCGAGCGTCGAACCAGGTCTTCTCCGGGTGCAGTCAGTGATGTCGTTTTCTCGGCCCCGGCGCTCGCACTGACACGTCGCCGACAGGCCCAGTCACGGAAAAGTCCCGATCAACCTCCGCGACGCGGATTGATCAGCAAGCCTTCTAGATGAGGCCAGGATCCGGGACGAAGGCAGATGCCCGGTCTGACCCTTCGATCACTGCTCAGGCAGCGAGAGCGAAGTCAGTGCGCTTAGAGTTGGCACTTGTAGTTTCCAACGAACGTTAACGAGATGACGTTGGCTTCTCGACCCGCTTCCCCTGGAACAGATCGTCCCAAGTCGAAACCGATCAGCCCCTCTTGAATTGTCAAGCGATGGTCTCGACAAGCTCGACCACCGAGGTGGACCAAGCTCGACCACCGAGGTGGACCAAGCTCGACCACCGTTGTTCACTCTAGTCGGTCCAACCGCCATTGCCGCATCCGTTATTCCGCGAACAGCGCCGCGGCGTTCTCCCAGCAGACCGCGCGCAGCCAGTCGTCGCCCAGACCGATCCGCTCCAGCGACTCCAGCTGGTGCTCGTAGGGATAGGGGATGGTCGGGAAGTCGCTGCCCAGCAACACCTTGGAGCCCAGGTCACGCAGTCGCGGCAGCAGGTCGGAGGGGTACGGCGCCGCCTCGCTGAAGAAGTCGGTGAACACCATCGTGGTGTCGAGATGGGTGCGTTCGTAGGTCTCGGCCAACGTCAGGAACTCGGCGTACTCCGGTGCGCCCAGGTGGGCCACCACCGCCGTGAGCCGGGGGTGGCGCTCCAGGACGCGGCGTAACGGGTCGGGGCCGGTGAAGGCATTGCCGACCGGGCCGGACCCGGCGTGGATCACGATCGGGGTGCCAGCATCGGCCAGCGTGGCCCAGACCTCATCGAGCAGCGGGTCATCGAGCAGGAACTCGCCCACCTGCACGTGGATCTTGAACACCTCGACACCGCCCTCCACCAGGTCGGCGACGTAGCGGGCGGCCTCAGGTTCGGGATAGAACGTCGCCGACCACAGGCACTCCGGAACTCCGGCCGCGAACTCCCGTGCCCAGTCGTTGAGGTAGCCGGCGATGCCCGGCCGATGGGCGTAGGGCAGCGCGGTGAACCGACGCACGCCGAACGAGCGCAGCTGCTCGACGCGCTCGGCATGGGTCCCCCGGTAGCGGATCGGCCAGGGTCGGCCGATCTTGGCACCGGCCTGGTCGAAGACCGCATAGACCTTGCGCTGCACCGGCTCAGGCAGGAAGTGCACGTGGACGTCGAAGAGTCCCGGAAGCCCCAGCCGGTCGGCCAGCGCCGAACCGGGCATCAGTCGCACGCCTCGCAGCCGGGAACGACCAGGACGCGGCCGTTGGCGGCCGGAGCGTCGAAGTGCTGGGTGTCGCCGAGCCCGTAGGTCCACCGCAGGTCATGGGCGGCCATGATCTCGACCACGGGATGCGAGCGGCTGCGCCAGGCCACCCGCGGGTGCGAGTGCCCCTGCCACCAGGAGTTGGGCACCAGTCCGGTCGCCGACCGGTAGGGGTTCTCCCAGGTGTTGACGTCCAGCGAACGCCCCCAGCTGTGCGGCGAGCGCACCCCGGGCTTGTTCACGACACTGCGGCAGTTGAAGGCCGAGGTGTTGCCCGCGGCCATGGACCGGTAGTCGTTGCCCCCGTGCAGACGCTTCGAGTAGCCGAACCGGTCCACGGGATAAAGCGAGCGGAGCGGGAGTCCGCGCCGATACATCTCCGACAGGGCTCCTGCCATCTGCTGGACGGCGTCCGCGTTGGCCACCAGGGCGCCCCGGCGACGGTAGCCGTCGTAGTCCCAGTAGTTGATCGTCAGGTAGCGCAGCCCTGCGCGGCCGACCGGGCAACCACGATGCCAGGACACCCCCGTCATCCGCGACCACACCGGATCGGGGATCCGGCTGACCTGGGCGTTGGCACCGCCGCCGGTCGCCCGTGGCTGCGCAGGGACCTGCACGCGAGGACTCGGCGCCGCAGCCGGCAGAGTGACCGGCCGATTGGGCGGCAGGTTGTCGATGCGCCGCACACCGCTGGCAGCACCCTCCACCCAGTCCAGGGCGGCTGCCCGCAGGCGCCACCGGGTGTCCACTCGGGGGGTGATCACCAGCTGCGCCCGCCCTTCGGCCCCGGTCCGCAGCGTGGCGGCCAGCGTCCAACTGCCACCGGGAGCCCTGCGCTGCACCCGGACCGCGCCGGAGACCGGCAGCCCGCTGCGAGTCGCCCACCGGATCCGCAAGGTGGCCGAGCGTTCATCCACCACTGACGCGGGGGCCCCGAGGGTGAGAACGCTCGCGCGACGCTTCAGCGCGACACCGACCGCGGGTGAGCTCGACGCGAGGTGGTCCGCGTCCCCGGCGTACGACGCCCGGAAGACGTTGTCGGCCGCGACCTTCGAGAGCACCGAGGACAGCCGGGCCTCCCCCGCCTGGTCGGTGACGACGCTGCCGATGACGTTCCAGACTCCGCCGGTGCGCCGCTCGATGCTCACCTGCGCGCCGGTGACGGGGGCGGAGGTCGAGTCAGTCAGGCCGATCTGCAGGACGGAGGTGGCATCGGCGTACACCGAGGAGCCGGTGAGACTGACGGTGGTCGGCAGCGGTTCCGCGGCGTACGCGGGGAGTCCACCACCCAGCACCAGGATGATGGGAAGGACAACAGCGGTAACAACGGACCCGAGAGACATACCGGACATCCTGCCTGACAGCAGGGAAGTATCCGAACCGAGTCAGTCCATGCCCTTCAGTCGTCGGCCGATCGCCTGCTGCGTCTCGCGGGTGGCCTGGCGCTCGGCCAGGGAGTGCCGCTTGTCCCACGACTTCTTGCCGCGAGCCAGGGCGATCTCGACCTTGGCCCGCCCGTCGTTGAAGTAGATCGACAGCGGGACGATCGTGTAGCCCTTGTCCCCGACCTTGCGCTCGAGCTTGTCGATCTCGGCCCGGTTGAGCAGCAGCTTGCGCTTGCGCCGGGCGGAGTGGTTGGTCCAGGTCCCTTGGGTGTACTCGGGGATGTGCACCCCGTGCAGCCACACCTCGTGATCGTCGATCTCGGCGAAGCCGTCGACCAGGGAGGCGCGCCCGGCACGCAGGGACTTCACCTCGGTGCCCATGAGCACCATGCCGGCTTCCCACGTGTCGTCGATGTGGTAGTCGTGACGCGCCTTCTTGTTCTGCGCCACGAGCTTGCGGCCCTTCTCCTTCACCATGCCCCCAGTCTCTCAGGCGCGGCAACGAGTTTGCGCAATCGCGGCTAGGAACCGATCCACTTCATCGGGTCGACGGGGTTCCCGTTGACCATCACCGTGAAGTGCAGGTGACAGCCGGTCGACCAGCCGGTGGTGCCGACGTACCCGATGGTCTCGCCGCGCGAGACCCGCTCACCCACCGAGGCCCGGTAGCCGCTGAGGTGGTTGTAGATGACCGTGACGTTCTTGCCGTTGTAGTTGCCCAGGCTGACGTAGAGCCGGTTGCCCCAGACGTCGGAGTAGTACTCGTCGGTGACCGTGCCGTTGGCCACGGCCCACAGGCTCTGCCCGCAGCCAGCCCCGAAGTCGGTGCCGTCGTGCAGGCTGTAGTAGCCGTAGATGGGGTGGACCCGATAGCCGTACGGCGAGGTGATCGGTCCACTGACGGGCATGTTGAACAACCCGTCGGTCCGCCCGTTGTAGCCCGATCCCTTACGGGCGGCCGCTGCGGCGGCAGCAAGGATCCGCTGCTTGATGCGGTTCTCCCGTGCCTTCAGCGCGGTGAGCTTGGCCTGGTCGGCGCGCCGGGCGCTGCGCGCCTCGGTCATGGCGTCGGCACGGGCGGCCACCGAGGCACGCACGGACGAAGCCGCGCTCTCGGCCTCCTCCTCGAGTCCCTGCATCTGCGTCAGGTGCGCAGCCGCTTCCCTGCGACGCTCGGCCACCTCACGCTTGGCGGCCTCGATCTGGGTCTCGCGGACGGTCAGGAGCACCTCGGCAGCCGCGAGGTCGTCGTAGGCCTGGTTCTCCTGGCCCACCACGGTGTCCATCAGGGACAGCCGGCGTGTGATGTCGGCCGGGTCCTTCGAGTCCAGCACCGAGACCAGGCCGAGCAGGCGCGGGTCGCCCTGCTGGTAGTAGTCGGTGACCTGGTTGACGACGTCGGTGCGCTGGTCCTCCACCTGGGCCTGGCCCACCTCGAGGTCGTGACGAGCCGTCTCGAGCCGTTCCTCGGCAGCCTGCAGCCGCTCCTGCATCTGCTGGTCGAGCAGGCGGGCGGCGCTGACCTTGGCGCGCGCCGTGGCCAGGACGTCCTGGGCGGTCGCCAACTGGGCCCGGGCGGCCACCAGCTTCGCCGTGGCGGCGCGCAACTGCGCACTCGATTCCTCGAGATCGCCGCTGGCGGCCTTGAGGTCGTGCTTGACCTGCTTCTGCTCAGCCTTGAGGTGGTCGTCGTCCTGAGCGGACGCTAACGGGTTCGCCAGCAACGCGAGGACCATCGCACCGGCAACGGTGACGACAGCCGCATGGCGTCGTTGGGCGCGGGGGAAGAAGCGCACCGGGTCTGCCTTTGGTTGTTCGGGGAAGTGAACACCTCGACGTTAACCGAGCACGCGCCCGCATCCGGGCATTTGCGGTGGGGCACGTGTGTCGGATGTGACCCGAGTGCTCAGACCTTGAGGTACTTGCGGGTCAGCACCAGGGTCGGCAACAACGTGAGCAGCGGGCCGAGCACGGCGATGACCACCACCGAGAGCAGGTAGGACTCGACCCCGATCCACGGCATGAAGCCCAGGCTGCTGGCCAGGACGTCACGCACGCCGAACCCCCACAGCGCGCCGAGGGCGCCGGCCGCCAGCAGTACGCCGAGCGCGGCCGTGACCAGGGCCTCCAACAGGAACGGCAGCGCGATGTAGAGGGTCGAGGCGCCGACCAGTCGCATGATGCCGATCTCGCGTCGGCGGGCGAAGGCCGCCAACCGGATCGTGTTGCCCACCAGCAGCAGCGCCGCCACGACCAGGAAGCCCGAGATGAGCCAGGCTCCCCACGTCAGCACCGAGATCGAGTCGTAGATCGGTTTGAGCACGTCGCGCAGGTCCCGGGTGTCCGACACTCCGTCGAGCCCCTGGACGGCACTGAGCACACCCTCGAACTCACGAGGGTCCTTCAACGTGATCCAGACCGATTCCGGCATCGCCTCGGCGGTGACCGGGGAGTTGGGTCCGTCGAACTTGCCGGGTTCGAAGAGCGCCTTCACCTTCTCGAAGGCCTGCTCCTTGGACTCCACGTGCCAGGCCGAGACCTCGGGGTTCTCCTCCACGACCTGCTCGATCGCGGTCTTCTGCGCATCGGTGACCTCACCGGCACAGCGCGGGTTCTCGTCCTGGTCCTTGCACAGGAACACGGTGATCTGGAGCTCGTTGCCCCAGTTGTCAGCCGCCTTGGCCGCCTGCTGCTGCAGGAGCACACCCGTGCCCACCAGGGTGAGGGAGACGAACAGGGTCAGGATCACGGCGACGTGCATCGACAGATTTCGTCGCAGCCCCTGACCGAGCTCGGAGAAGACATAGCGCAACTGCATGTGAACCTCTTGCTATCGGGGAAGGAGCGTCACTTCTGGAAGCCGTAGACGCCCTGGGTCTGGTCTCGGACGACACGGCCGTCCTCGAGTTCGATGACGCGCTTGCGCATCTGGTCGACAATGGAGGAGTCGTGCGTGGCCATCACCACCGTGGTTCCGGTGCGGTTGATCCGGTCGAGCAGCTTCATGATGCCCACCGAGGTGGTCGGGTCGAGGTTTCCGGTCGGCTCGTCCGCGATCAGGATCATCGGCCGGTTGACGAACGCCCGGGCGATCGCGACCCGCTGCTGCTCACCACCGGAGAGCTCGTCGGGCATCCGGTCGCCCTTGCCGTCGAGCCCGACCAGCTCCAGGGTCTCGGGAACGATGGCGTTGATGTGCGAGCGGGGCTTGCCGATCACCTGCAGCGCGAACGCGACGTTCTCACTGACGGTCTTGTTGGGGAGCAGCCGGAAGTCCTGGAACACGGTGCCGATCTGGCGACGCAGGCCGGGCACCTTCCACCCGGCGAGCCTGTTGATCTCCTTGCCGGCGACGTAGACCCGACCGGTGCTGGGACGGTACTCACGCAGCACGAGGCGCAGGAACGTGGACTTGCCGGAGCCGGAGGTGCCGACGAGGAAGACGAAGTCGCCCTTCTCGATGTCGACAGACACCTGGTCGAGGGCGGCCCGAGCTTGGCCGGGATAGGTCTTGGTGACCTTTTCGAAGCGAATCACTGGATTGAGGTTAGTCGACCCATGGGCACCGAGCCGGGAGGCGGCGTGTCCGGTCGCGCCGCGCAGCGTGGCATACCCTCGACGCCATGCGTCTCTCCGCAGCGACCGCCCTGCTGCTGGCCCTCGGCGGCCTGGCCGCCTGCACCGGTTCGGGGGACGGCCCGAAGGACGACGGAGCCGAGCGGCCGGCCGGCACACCGACCCCCAGCGCCACTCCCCTGGCTGGCTTCGACACGGCCTCGGTGGTCGTCGCGCGCGACGACTTCTGCAGCCTCGTCCCCGAGCTCGCGGTGGAGCAGACGCTCGGGGGGCCGTTCGCCTCGACCACCGACTACGTCAACGGGGAGCGCGCGCCGATCACCCCGAAGGTGCGCGATGTCGCCCACGAGTACAGCTGCACCTGGGTCGCGGAGGACGGCACCACGGCGCGGGCCTGGGTGTTCGCACCCCCGGTGACTCCCAAGGCGGCCCGGGGGTTGGTGCGCGACCTGCGTGACCAGCGACGATGCGACACGCCTGACGCCCCGGACTTCGGCACGCCATCGGTGGCCACGGTGTGCACCTCGGACACCGGGCTGGAGGCCGCCTTCCACGGGCTGTTCGTCGACGCCTGGCTCAGCTGCTCGCTCACCGGGGCGCCCGGCACCGGTTCGGCACTGCTCGATCGCACCGGTCAGTGGTGTGTGCAGGTGGCGCAGTCGATCGACCAGGCCAGCCAGTCGTCCTGACCACCGGACGCCGTAACACTCCCGACTCACAGCGTCCCTACGCTCGGTCCCCATGACGATCAAGGTCGCCATCGAGCACCGGACCACCTATACCTTCGATCGGGCGATCACCGTGCACCCGCACATCGTCCGGCTCCGACCCGCGCCCCACTCGCGCACGCCGATCGCGGCGTACTCCCTCAACATCTCGCCGGCCGCGCACTTCATCAACTGGCAGCAGGACGCCTTCGGGAACTACCTGGCCCGTCTGGTGTTCCCCGAACCGGTCACCGAGCTCGACATCACCGTCGACCTGGTCGCCGACATGACGGTCATCAACCCCTTCGACTTCTTCGTCGAGGACTACGCCGAGCGCTTCGGATTCAGCTATCCGGCCGGCACCCGCTCGGACCTGGAGCCCTACCTGCGAACGGTCGAGGAGACTCCGGGCAGCGGCATCGGCCCCCTCCTGCGCGCCTGGCTGGACACCAGGGCCGTGCTGCCCCCCGACGGGATGCCGATCGTCGACTTCCTGGTCTTCATCAACCAGGCCGTACGCGACAGCGTCGACTACACGGTGCGGATGGAGGCCGGCGTTCAGACCCCGGACGTCACCCTCCACCGGGCACTGGGATCCTGTCGCGACAGCGCGTGGCTGCTGGTCGCCATCCTGCGCGAGCTCGGACTGGCCGCCCGCTTCGTCTCCGGCTACCTGGTGCAGCTGGCGCCGGACGAGAAGCCCCTGGACGGGCCGGCCGGCCCGGTGGCCGACTTCACCGACCTGCACGCGTGGGCCGAGGTCTACATCCCGGGCGCCGGTTGGGTCGGCCTCGACGCGACGTCGGGGCTGCTGGCCGGCGAAGGGCACATCCCGCTGTCCGCCACCCCGCACCCGGCGACGTCGGCCCCGATCGCGGGAGCCATCGATCCCGCAGTGGTGGAGTTCACCTTCCACAACACCGTGACCCGGGTCCACGAGGACATCCGGGTCACTCGGCCCTACAGCGAGGAGCAGTGGTCACGCATCGACGAGCTGGGCCACCGGGTCGACGCCCTCCTGGAGGCCGGCGACGTACGCCTGACGATGGGTGGGGAGCCCACCTTCGTCTCCGCCGACGACACCTCCACAGCGCAGTGGAACACCGACGCCGACGGAGAGGAGAAGCGAGAGCTGGCGCTCCGTCTCGCCGAGACCCTCAAACGGCGCTGGGCCGCTGACGGCGTGGTCCAGCACGGTCAGGGCAAGTGGTACCCGGGCGAGCCGCTGCCCCGGTGGCAGATCGGACTGACCTGGCGCAGCGACGGCACCCCCCTGTGGCGCGACCAGAGCCTCCTCGACACGCCGTGGTCACCGGGCACGCTGACCGCCGAGGCGGCCCCCGCCGTCGTCGAGCGGATGGCTCGCGCGGTGGCCGCACGCCTGGGCGTCCCTGACGACTTCTGCCTGCCGGCCCACGAGGACCGGCTGCACGCGCTGTGGACGGAGGCGTCGAGACCTGCCGGAGAGCCGCCGGCCGATGACGCCGAGCCGCACGAGAGCGGCACGGGACGCTTCGACGCCGAGCCCGGCGAACCGGCTGGCTGGGTCGTGCCGGTCTTCCGGCATCCCGATCTCGAGGGCTGGGGTACGGCGCGGTGGCGACTGCGCCGCGCTCATCTCTTCCTGACCCCGGGCACGTCCCCGATGGGGTTGCGGCTGCCCTTGTCGTCCCTGGCCTGGCAGGGAGCGCCGTACGAGCCCGACCGCTCCCCGTTCGAGGCCCGCGGTGACCTGTCCGGTGCGGCCGAACCCGTCACGCCGGCCACCGAGCTCGACATCGAGGACGCGCCGCGCACGGCCCTGTCGGTGGAGATGCGCGAGGGTCACCTGTTCGTCTTCCTGCCCCCGCTGACCCACCTCGAGCACGCCGTCGAGCTGCTCGGCGTGGTCGAGGCGGCCGCGGTCGAGGTCGGCGTGCCGGTGGTCCTGGAGGGATACTCCCTGCCCGGCGACCCACGCACCCAGACCCTCACGGTCACCCCGGACCCCGGGGTGATCGAGGTCAACGTGCAGCCGGTGGGCAACTGGCCCGAGCTGACCCACCTGGTCACGACGCTCTACGACGATGCCCGCGCGACCCGGCTGGCCACCGAGAAGTTCGACCTCGACGGCCTGCACACCGGCACGGGCGGCGGCAACCACCTGACGCTGGGCGGCACCACGCCGGCCGACTCGCCGCTCCTGCGCCGCCCCGACCTGCTCCGGAGCCTGATCACCTTCTGGCAGCACCACCCGGCCCTGTCCTACGTGTTCTCGGGGCGGTTCATCGGGCCCACGAGCCAGTCACCGCGGGTCGACGAGGGTCGGCACGAGACCCTCTACGAGCTGGAGATCGCCTTCGCCGAGCTCGACCGGGTGATCGACGGCACGGCCCAGGCGAACGGTCCCGACGGCCAGCCCCTGGAGCCCGGTCCCTGGCTGGTGGACCGGCTGTTGCGACACCTGCTCACCGACATCACCGGCAACACCCACCGCTCCGAGTTCTGCATCGACAAGCTCTACTCACCCGACTCCGACCGGGGGCGGCTCGGGCTGCTGGAGCTGCGCGGCTTCGAGATGCCACCGCACGCGCGGATGGCCCTGGTCCAGGCGCTGTTGGTGCGATCGCTCGTGGCCCGGTTCTGGGACGAGCCGTACGCCGGGCCGTTGGTGCGCTGGGGCAGCCTGCTGCATGACCGCTACCTGTTGCCGTCGTTCGCGGCGGCCGACCTGCGCGAGGTCGTGGCCGACCTCAACGCTCACGGCATCGCCTTCGAGGCAGCCTGGCTCGACCCGTTCGTGGAGTTCCGGTTCCCCCGGATCGGCGAGACCGAGGTCGCGGGCGTCCACCTCGAGCTGCGATCCGGGGTCGAGCCCTGGCATGTCCTCGGCGAGGAGGTCGCGCTGGGCGGCACGGCGCGCTACGTGGACTCCTCGGTCGAGAAGATCGAGGTGGCGGCCTCCGGGCTGGTGGAAGGGCGCCACGTGGTGACCTGCAACGGCGTACCGATGCCGATGGTGCCGCTCGCCGACCCAGCCGTTCCCGGCGTGGGCTTCGTGGGCGGGGTGCGCTACCGCGCGTGGGCACCCCACTCGGCTCTCCACCCGACGATCGGCGTGCAGTCCCCGCTGGTCTTCGACGTCGTCGACCTGTGGAACGAACGATCACTGGGCGGCTGCACCTATCACGTGGTGCACCCCGGGGGCCGCTCCTACGAGCGCTACCCCGTCAATGCCATGGAGGCCGAGGCCCGGCGCGCTGGACGTTTCGTGGCAGACGGGCACACCCCCGGGCCGGTGGACGTGTCGGCCTGGTCGAGCGCCGACGTCACCCACGGACCGTCCGGGGGTGAGTACCCGTGCACCCTCGACCTGCGCCGATCCGGCAGGATGGGGCGGTGACAGAGCAGCCCAGCGATCTGCCCAGCCTGCTGGACGACTACCGCGCCCAGTTCGATCCGGGCCACGGGTTCGACGAGCTGGTCGACGATTCCGGGGTGCGGCCCGCGAGCGTGGAGCTGGCTTCCCGGATGAACCACATCGGGTTGCGCGGCCTGCTCGACCGCCGCACCCAAGCGGGCCGTTTCGTTCAGGACGACGGGGTCACCTACGGCGGTGCCGCCAACGCGTCGTGGCGACTGGATCCCCTGCCGCTGATGATCGCGGCGGACGACTGGGCCGGCCTGGAGCGCGGACTGGTCCAGCGCGCCGAGCTGCTGGACCTGGTGCTCGCCGACCTCTACGGCCCCCGCGAGCTGTTGCGCCGCGGGGTGATCCCGCCCGAGGTGGTGCTGGGGCACGGCGGGTTCGTCCACCAGGCCGACGGCATCCGGGTGCCCGGCCGGCGGCAGCTGTTCTTCACCGCCACCGACCTGGCTCGTGACCGCGACGGGCGCTGGCACGTCCTGAGCGACCGGACCCAGGCCCCGTCGGGCGCTGGCTACGCCATGGAGAACCGGCGCGTCGTGGCGAAGGTGTTCCCCGGTCTGCGCCGCAACACCGAGCTGTCGGCCCTGCGGGACTTCTTCCACAGCGTCCGGATGGCCCTGCACGAGGTGGCGCCGCGCCACGTCGAGGCGCCCCGGATCGTCCTGCTCACACCCGGCGCGGAGAGCGAGACGGCCTTCGACCAGGCCTATCTGTCCACCTTGCTGGGATTCCCGCTCGTGGAGGCCGAGGACCTCATCGTCTCCGACGGCCAGGTCTTCCTGCGCAACCTGGGCCGCCTCGAGCCGGTCGATGTGCTGCTGCGCCGGGTGGACGCCGACTACACCGACCCGTTGGAGCTGCGTCCCGAGTCACGCCTCGGCGTGCCGGGTCTGCTGGAGGCCAGTCGACAGGGCACGGTCACCGTGGTGAACACGTTCGGGACCGGTGTCCTGGAGAACCCGGGACTCTTCCCGTTCCTGCCTGCCGCGGCTCGCGCCCTGCTCGGCACCGACCTGGAGCTGCCGTCGGTGGCCACGTGGTGGTGCGGCGATGCGGCCCAGCGCTCACACGTGCTGGCCAACCTGGACTCGCTGGTGATCAAGCCGATCACGCGTGGGGTGGGCGTCACCGCCCGGTTCGGGACCGAGCTGGGCGCCGACGACCGCGACGTGCTGCGCCGCGCGATCGAGGCACAGCCCTGGGCGTGGGCGGCGCAGGAACTGCTCGAGAAGTCGACGACGCCGGTCGTCACCCCGCTCGGCATGGAACCGCGCGACGTGGTGCTGCGCACGTTCGGCGTCGCGCGCGGCGGCTCCTACACGATGATGCGCGGCGGCCTGGCCCGAGTGGCACCGTCGGCTGGATCCCAGCTGGTCTCCAACCTGTCCGGAGCCCTCACCAAGGACGTGTGGGTGCTGGCGCCCGAAGGCAGCCAGCCGGACGCCTGGCAGCCCGACCCGACCCTGGCCCCACCGGCCCTCGAGGTGCCGGCGTTGGCCGGAGGGTTGTCGCCGCGCACCGCGGAGGACCTGTTCTGGCTCGGCCGCTACGCCGAGCGAGCCGAGGGTACGGCGCGCCTGCTGCGGGTCGCCGACGACCTCACCGAGGACTTCGCGGGTCGCCCCGGAACGAGCGGGCACGCCACCCTGATGGTGCTCCTCGAGGCGGTCACCCGGCTGACCGGCGCACCGGGTGGGCCCGACCTCCCCCCCGATCGCGTGCTTCAGCGCCTGGCGATGGACCCCGCCCTGCCCGGCAGCGTGCTGTACGCCGCGCGCAGGACGATCTCGCTGGCCCAGGCGCTGCGCGAGCAGCTCTCGCTCGACACCTGGCTGGTGCTGGGTCGACTCGAGCGCGCCTTCGACAACCACGACACCGAGACCTCCCTGCAACCCGTGTTGGCCCAGACGGTGGAGTCGATGCTCGCCTTCTCGGGACTGGCTGCGGAGAGTCTGGTGCGGGACCAGGGTTGGCACTTCCTCGACGCCGGCCGCCGACTCGAGCGCGCCCAGCACCTCGTCGGGTTGGTGCGGCACACGCTCGGCCGCTCCGGCGAGCAGCCGCCCGTCGAGCCACGCGTGCTCGAAGCCGTCTTGATGGTGGGCGAGAGCGTCATCACGCACCGCCGTCGGGAGGCGGCCGGACCACTGAGCCGGTCGCCCCAGGCCTTGGTGCTCGACCTGTTGCTGCTCGACGTCACGAACCCGAGGGGGCTGGCGTTCCAGCTGGAGCGGCTGGAGGCCGACCTGATCCAGCTGCCCGCCACCGGCAGCGACCGGGTCGGCGTACTCATCCATGACCTGACGGTCCGGCTCACCGCTCTCGACCCCGACCTGCCCCCGTCTGCGGACTGGCTGGGCGGCCTCGACACCGACCTGCGCGAGCTCTCCCGCGCTGTGGAGCGGGCCCACTTCGTGCACAAGGCGCCGCAGCATGCGCTGCCGGGGACCTGGGGTCCGCAGTGGGCAGCGACGTGGGTGCCGTCATGAGCCCGCACGACACCGCGCGCACCTACGAGGTCCGCCACCGCACGCACTACCGCTACGACCAGCCGGTCACCGGCTCCTACGGACGGACCCACCTCACGCCGCGCGACCTCGGCACCCAGAGCTGCACCTCGTCCCGGCTGGAGATCGCGCCGCATCCCGACCTGACGACGTCGCACGTGGACCACTTCGGCAACGCGAGCCACTACGTCGAGGTGCGCACGCCGCACACCGAGCTCGTGATCACGTCGGTCAGCACGGTCATCGTGCGCCGGCCGGTTCCGGACCTGGCGCAGCTGGACCGGTGGACGGTGGGTGGGGCCGTGGCTGCGCACGCGGACCAGCCCGACCGCCTGGACGCGGTCACCTACGCGCTGCCCTCACCACTGGTCGCACCCACCGCAGCGGTGGCGGCGTACGCGCGCACGATCCTGGGTACGAACAGACCACTGGGCGAGGCACTGGCTGCGCTGGTCCACGGCATCCACGACGGCTTCACCTACGAGAGCGGAGCGACCTCTGTGTCGACGACACTGGACGAACTGCTGGAGGAACGGGCGGGCGTCTGTCAGGACTTCGCCCACCTGGCGATCGGCTGCCTGCGCTCAGTGGGGTTGCCGGCCCGCTACCTGAGCGGCTACCTGGAGACCCAGCCACCTGCCGGCGCCGCCCGCCTGGAGGGTGCCGACGCATCGCACGCGTGGCTGTCGGTGCTGGCGCCGGACGGCGAGTGGTACGAGCTCGATCCCACCAACGACCAACAGCCCGACTCCCGCTACGTGGTGGCCGCCTGGGGCCGGGACTATGCCGACGTGACGCCGATGAAGGGCGTGATCTTCACCGAGGGCAAGAAGAGCACCCTCGAGGTGGGCGTCGACGTGATCCGGCTCGGCGACGCGCTCCCGGGGTTCTGACATGCGCACCTTCTCCTGCAGCGTCTGTGGCAGCCTGCTGATCTTCGAGAACTCCGTGTGCGTCACCTGTGGCACCCCTCAGGGGTTCTTCCTGCCGCAGCTCGACGTGCTCGCCGTGCCCCGCGACGGCTCGTTGGTGCCGTGCGCCAACCTGACCGTCGCCGGGTGCAGCTGGCTGGTCACCGAGCCGGGCGGCCTGTGCCTGTCCTGCCGGCTGACCCGGACCCGGCCGGCCGATGACGACCTGGCCGGCATGGCGTCGTACGCCCGGACCGAGGCGGAGAAGCGGCGCCTCATCTACCAGCTGGTGGACCTCAACCTCCCGGTGGTCGCCGCCGACGACGACCCGCACGGGCTGGCCTTCGACCTGCTCTCCAGCGCCCGCGAGAAGGTCATCACCGGGCACGCCGACGGGGTCGTGACCATCGACCTGGCTGAGGGTGAGGATCCCCACCGTGAGGCCATGCGGGTGCAGATGGGCGAGGCCTACCGCACGATGCTGGGCCACCTGCGCCACGAGACGGGGCACTACTACCAGCAGGTGCTCGTCGACGGGATGTCGCCGCAGTCGGGCTGGTCCTCGACGGTGTCGGGCCATCGTCCGTGGGTCGCGCAGGCGGCCAGCAGTGAGCGCTACGTCGAGCTCTTCGGCGACCCGAGCGCCGACTACGGCGAGGCCCTCGCCCGGCACTACGAGCAGGGAGCCCCGCCCGACTGGCGCACCAGCTTCGTGAGCGAATATGCGACCGCGCACCCGTTCGAGGACTGGGCCGAGACGTTCGCGCACTACCTGCACATCACCGACACCCTGCAGTCGGCCGCGGCGTACGGCGTGAGCGTGGAGGGTCCGGGCCTCCCGGTCGCCCGGGCCGGGGTGCTGGAGGCGGAGCCGGTCGACGAGGTCGCCTCCCTGGGCAACGGGCAGGAGATCGTGGACCGGTGGCTGCCGATCAGCTATGCCCTCAACGCGATGAGCCGCAGCATGGGCAACGACGACCTGTACCCGTTCGTGCTCAGCCGCCCGGTCATCGAGAAGCTGTGCTTCGTGCACGACCTGATCGCCGGCACGTGAGCGTCAGTTGGCGCTGTCGGTGCCCCGACGCCAGCGGATGCCGGCCTCGATGAAGCCGTCGAGGTCGCCGTCGAACACGGCGGAGGGGTTGCCGGACTCGTAGGAGGTCCGCAGGTCCTTCACGATCTGGTAGGGGTTGAGCACGTAGTTGCGCATCTGGTCGCCCCACGATGCCTGGACGTCCCCGCGCATGCCGTCGAGGTGGGCCTTCTCCTCGGCCTTCTTGAGGGCCAGCAGCTTGGCCTTGAGCACCACCATGGCGCTGGCCTTGTTCTGCAACTGGCTCTTCTCGTTCTGGCAGCTGACCACGGTCCCGGTGGGGATGTGGGTGAGGCGGACCGCGGAGTCGGTGGTGTTGACCGACTGGCCACCGGGTCCGCCGGAGCGGTAGACGTCGGTGCGGATGTCCTCGTCGGGGATGTCGATCTCGTCGGTCTGCTCGAGCACCGGCACCACCTCGACGGCGGCGAAGCTGGTCTGGCGGCGGCCCTGGTTGTCGAAGGGGCTGATCCGCACCAGGCGGTGGGTGCCGGCCTCGACGCTCAGGGTGCCGTAGGCGTACGGCGCCTTGATGGCGAAGGTGGCCGACTTGAGCCCGGCCTCCTCGGCGTAGGAGGTGTCGAAGACCTCGACGGCGTACTTGTGCTGCTCGGCCCAGCGGATGTACATCCGCATCAGCATCTCGGCGAAGTCGGCGGCGTCGACGCCGCCGGCGCCGGAGCGGATGGTGATCAGGGCGTCGCGGACGTCGTACTCACCTGAGAGCAGGGTGCGGATCTCGAGGGACTCCACGGCCTTCTTGATCCGGCCCAGCTCGCGCTCGGCGTCGGCGAGGGCCTCGGAGTCGCCCTCCTCCTGGCTGAGCTCGACCATGATCTCGAGGTCGTCGATGCGACCCGAGAGCGCGGTGAAGCGGTCGACCTCACCTTGGAGCAGCGAGAGCCGCCCGGTCACCCGGGTGGCGTTCTCCTGGTCGTCCCAGAGGTCGGGGGCGGCCACCTGCTCGCCGAGGTCGGCGATCTCGACGCGCATGGAGTCGAGATCGAGCACCTGCTCGATGGTGTGCATCGTCGCCTGGAGCTGCTTGATGTCGTGATCGAAATCGGGGCCTGCCACAAGGAGCAAGGTTACGGGCCGCGCGAAGGGGTGTCGAAACCCGGCTCCCCGCAGCACTCACATCCGACGGCCGAACACCTGCGCGGCGTACCACCGGCCATCGGCGCTCTGCCGCGCCGCGAGGCCCATCAGGGTGAAGTGCCGGTTGAGGATGTTGGCCCGGTGGCCCGAGGACCTCATCCATCCCTGGTTCACCAGCGAGCGACCCGATGGGTAGCCGACCGCGACGTTCTCCCCCACCCAGCCCATGTTGCAGGCACGCTGGATGGCGCCGAGGTCCTGGTGGAACATCCGGTCCTGTCGGGCCTGACGGGTGGCCTGTCGCACGGCGTAGCGCTGCAGGCAGGCGCCCTTCTTCAAGGCCCGTCGGTCGTGGCGGCCGCGGGCGGCGTTGGTGGCGTCGAAGGCGGCTTGGGCATAGGTGGCGGCGCTGCGCGCCAGCGGCGGTCGGCTGGCGCTGGCCGGGATCGCGGACAGGGTCGCGGTCACCATTCCAGCGGCAAGGATCCCGACGAGGCCTGAGATCACACGGGTCATGTCACTCCCTCGGGTCGATGATCCACCCTAACGCCGGTGCCGCACTCGCGGGCCGGAACGGAGATCAGGCCTCGACGACCCACCAGGCGGCGTACGCGGGCAACCAGATCAGGCCGTCGGCGCCGGCGGTGATCTGGTGGGCCCCGATCGCGTCGTACGGCGCGTCGAGTCCGAGCTCGTGCAGGCGGTGCAGGGGGAAGGCCCGGGCCTCGGGGGTGACGTTGTAGAGGCCGACCAGGGTGCCGCTGGCGTGGCGGCGGACGACGGCGAGGACACCGTCGTCGGTGTCGGGCAGGACCTCGCTGGAGGCCGAGGCGTGCAGCTGCGGCAGACGGGCGCGCACCCGGGCCAGGTGGGCGATCCCTTGGAAGACCTTGCCGGCCACGGTGTCGAGGTCGGCGCGCTGATCGGCGCGGTCCCGGTCCAGGCGCGGGCGGTGGGCCCAGCGGTTGTCGTCCTCGTGGCCGGGTTCGTCGCGCCAGAAGGGGTCGTTGGGCTGGGCCAGTTCGTCGCCGCTCCAGATCACCGGCACCCCGCCCCAGCCCACGACGATGGCGTGCGCGAGGAACATCCGGGCGAGGCCCGCCGCAGACGGGTGGGCCAGTCCGATGAGGGAGGCCGCGGTGCCACTGATCCGTTTGTCGCCGGTGTCGGGGTTGAACTGGAAGACCAGTCCGTCGGCCCACGAGCCGGGGAAGTCCCCGTCGTACCAGTCGGCGAGGAAGCGGCGGTGGTCGTAGCCGTTGAGGCCGACGGCGGCCGCGTCGCCGTCGTCGATGGCCCAGCCGATGTCGTCGTGACAGCGCAGGTAGGTGATCCACGTGCCGGTGGTGGGGGTGGGTGGGAGGGCGCCCAGGGCCTGGCGGGCCAGCACCGTGTTGTGGGTGGCCAGCATCGACCAGATCTGCACCATCAGGCTGTTGTGGTAGGCCAGGTCGCTGACCCGTCCCGCGTGCGCGCCGAGTCCGAGGTACTGCACCAGGTCGCGCGGGCCGACGATCGCCTCGGCCTTGAAGACCAGGGCGGGGGCGGCGATCCGGGCGACGGTGCGTAGCACCTGGGTGATGGCGTGCACCTCGGGCTGGTTCTGGCAGTTGGTGCCCAGGCGCTTCCAGATGAAGGCGATGGCGTCGAGTCGCAGCACCTCGACGCCGAGGTTGGCCAGGAACAGGATGATGTCGGCGAACTCGACCAGGACGTCGGGGTTGGCCCAGTTGAGGTCCCACTGCCACTCGTTGAAGGTGGTCCACACCCACCCCTGGGTCTCCTCGTCCCAGGTGAAGTTGCCGGGGGCGAAGTCGGGGAAGACCTCCGGCAGCGTGGCCTCGTAGGCGTCGGGCAGCGTGCGGTCGGGGTGGATCAGGAAGTAGTCGCGGTAGGTGGGATCGCCGGCGCGCGCCTTGGCGGCCCAGTCGTGCTCGCGCGCGACGTGGTTGAGCACGAGGTCGATGACCAGGCTGATGCCCTTCTCGCGCAGCGTGGCGGTGAGCTCGCGCAGGTCGTCGGTGGTGCCGAGGTCGGGTCGCACGGTGCGGTAGTCCGCCACGGCGTAGCCGCCGTCGTTGTCGCCGGGGCGCGGTTGCAGCAACGGCATCAGGTGGAGGTAGGTGACGCCCAGGTCCTCGAGGTAGTCGAGGCGGTCGGTGATGCCGGCGAGGTCCTCGGCGAAGCGCTCGGTGTAGGCGGCGTAGCCGAACATGCGCGGCTGCTGGAGCCAGTCGGGGGTGAGCAGGCGCTGCTCGTCGAGGCGGTGCAGGTCCTCGGACCGGGCGGCGTACGCCGCTGCCGCGCTCTCCACGAGGCGTAGGGCGACGGCGTCGGGCTGGGAGTGGGTGGCGGCGAGGGCGGTGTAGAGGTCCTCCCACCACCGGTCGAGGCGGAGCGCGAAGCTCTGTTGGCGCCCCGCACTGAGTCCGGCCAGGTGGCGTGCGGCCCGGGCCTGCACGTCGTGGGGAGCAACCATGCCCGAATTCAAGCGCACCGGGCGCACTGCCGCATAGGACCGACCCACGATCCGGGCCTTACGCCGCACCGCTAGGTGCCGCTAACGTCGAACGGAGCCTCAGGAGCCACCATGAACTCTGCCTACATCGACCTCGCCATCGGTCTCGCGCTCGCGTTCTTCCTGCTCTCGCTGCTGGTCAGTGGCCTCAACGAACTGATGGTGCGCATCCTCGGTGTCCGGGCCAAGTTCCTGTGGGCCTCGTTGGAGGATCTGCTGGACCGGCCCGGCGAGCGGAGTCGGACGCCGAGCGGCGTGCTGGACATCGTGGGGTTCTCGTTGTTGCCGAGCCGGGACCGTCGTCCCAGCCTTCGTGAGTTCCCGACGGTGCCCGAGCCGCGTGCTGCTGAGCCGGCGCAGCTGACGGCTGCGTTGCACGACCGGATCAGTGGGATCGACTTCGGCAGCCGAAAACTGGGCTTCTCGGCCGACCGGGCCCGGCGCACCACGATCAACCAGGTGCCGCCGAAGCGGTTGGCGTTGGCGGTCATGGAGGTGGTCGACGGGTCGTACGACGGCAGGGTGGAGGACCTGCTGGCAGGGTTGGAGCGGGCGAAGAGCCCGTTCTTCGCGCCGTTGAAGGCGATCGTCGCGGGGGCTGGTGGGGATCGCGACCGGGTCCGCGACGGTGTCGAGTCGTGGTTCGACTCGGAGATGAACCGGTTGACGGCGGTGTATCGACGCCACACGCGGTGGGTGATCGCGTCGTTCGCGGTGTTCGTCACGCTGTTCGTGGGTTTCGATGCGACGGCTTTCGCGGGTTCGTTGTTGGACGACCAGGCGAAGCGTGAGCAGATCGTGGCGGCAGCGTCGAGCGCAGACGACACGGCGCTCAGGTCGGTGTGCACGGAGATCGGGGAGAGCGACACGGTGAAGTGTTTCTCGGCGGTGATCGGGAACCCGGCGTTGGCGGATGCGTTCGACACCTCGTTGGTGCGGTTCTCCCCTACGGGCGCTGACGCCCAGGTGAGGTGGAACTGGTCGGTGTGGGGCCGCCAGGTGCGCGACCCGGGTCATGTCGTGGGGATGGGTCTGACGATGGTGGCGTTGCTCTTCGGGGCGCCGTTCTGGTGGGAGGCGCTGCGTCGGTTGATGGGGATGCGGACGCGACGTCCCACGTCGGCCGGTGGTCAGTGACGTCAAGATGAGCGGCAAGAGCAGTGACCGCCCGGCCCTGACCGAGATGCTGGCCTACGTCCGCGAGGGTGACACCGTGCGCGTTGCGAGCCTGGACTGTCTGGCTCGGAACCTCGACGATCTTCGCCGACTGGTCGAGACCCTCAGCATCAAGGGCGTACGAGTGGAGTTCATCAAGGAGGGGCTGACCTTCACTGGTGAAGACTCTGCAATGTCAAAGCTCCTGCTGTCCGTCATGGGCGCATTCGCCTAGTTCGAGCGTTCGCGCATCCGCGAACGTCAAGCCGAAGGCATCGCAATCGCCAAGGCCAGGGGCAGCTACAGGGGTCGGAAGCCTGCCCTCACGACCGACCAGATTGAGCAGCCCGTCAGCGAGTCGCGGACGGTGTTCCCAAGGCAGTAGTCGCCAGAGACCTGGGCGCGAGACGTCAGACGCTGTACATGGCGCTCGCCGACGAAGTGAGTGCCGCTAAGGCTGGGCTAAGGCCTGCGAACTGCAAAGGCCGTTATCAGTTGCTGGTGCAACCGGACCAGCGCCTGGCTTCCCGACCGCGTCAACTCCAAGTTTCTTCCTCGTTCCAGAAGAGCGTACGCCACGTCAACCTTCGATGGCAGCCGAACCTTATTGGAGGCTCCCCAGTCCACGAGTGCCTTGGCGACAGTCGTTTTGCCCGCCAAGTCACTCGCCGACACGCGCTGGGTCTGGCCCATCGCGTCTAGAAGCCCGTTGACCGCGTCAACGTATTGGCTGCGCAGGACAAGGTCCTCAGGTGCCTTTCCCTTGGGAAGGGTGAAGATGCGCTCTCGCGCCACCTCTCGCTCTCTGAGCTTGCTCACATAGCCGTGGCCTTCTGCATCGCCATCCGCGAGATACAGCAGGTTTGTCGCGATGTCACCGGCAACGAGCGCCTTCGGACTGACGGTCGCCAGCCCTGGGGCAATCTGATAAGGCAAGTCATCGACATTCACGGCCAGCCTAATGAGGGATGGCAGCAAAATCATGTCGGTAGGGCCCTCGCCCAGCACCGCATTGCGACACATCGAGAACGCTGCTGCTTCGGCTCCCATGGCGAAGAGGATTGGCGAGAAGCCCGGTTCGTTGTTGGTCCAGAAGTCGTGTTTGAGCAAGCTTGCGTCTCCATGTTCAGGGTCACGCGACATCAGCCGTATGGAGGTCCCGAGGTCAGATGGCAAACAGCCTGGCGAGTGCGTGGTGTAGATGACCTGCGTGGCGTCCAGGCTCTTGAGAAGCACCGCGACCAGGTCAGCCTGTGCGTTGAGGTGTAGGTGCGTCTCGGCTTCATCGATAAGCAGGATTGGCGGCACCCTGTAGCCACCTGACGCGACGAAGGCAGCCAGAGCCACGAACGTCCGAAGACCATCACTTCGCTCATCGATGTTCGTGACGTCGCCCGAGTCGTCAAGTTCCTTGACCAACACTTCCAGCCGGGTGCCGTGGACATTGAGCCGAACAGCGATGTTGGACTGGTTCCAAGCCTGAGAGAAGAAGGTTAGGAGCTTGTCATTGCCTCGTTCCAAAGCGGTTGCTCGGTTCGAGCTGTCTTCGTTTTGGATGTGCGTCCAGAGGGCGTCTAGGTCCAACTCAGCGATGAGCAGCAAGTCTCGGAGCGCCAGGGCTGGATTAGTCCGCACGTCCTCGTCCGAAAGCTCATGGACCGATTCAAGGACTCGGTTATCGTCCTCGAACAGGACGAATCTGGGCACTCGCTGCCACAGCACGCTCCCGGCAGCGTCATATGGATGGTCGGCACTGACGCTGGCATGGACCTCACGGAGCAACCCGGCCAAGCGTGGATTCCGAGGAAGGGTTGTCCGACCCGATGGGACTTCATCTAGCCACGTCGCGAGGCTGAGCAAGGCCCCCTTGTCCTCGTCATCCCAAGCCTCGTCCGGTTCAGCGAGCGCACGTCCTAGCAGGTCTGCCCAGTCCTCTGGCCCTGCTTCTTCGTCCTCGTCGTCTGCCGCAGCGGCGGTCGCGCCAGCGAACCGATTCATCGTGGTGGCTAGCTGAGAGGCTGCCCTGTCAAATGGCCTTCGTGGACGTCGCGGTCCCGGCACCAACTCATAGCCTTGGCCCCCGTCTGTCTGTCGCCACGCAACCAGCGATGTGGGCTGTACATCACTCGGTATGTCGGCAATCAGTTCGAGGTCATCGTCACTCAGAGCAAAGTGAGCCCTAACTACCTTGGTTCCCGGCGCTGGTGGACGCGACCTGTTGTACGCGGTGGTGGGAAGCGAGCCGCCTGATGAGAGCCAACGCAACGCCTGCAGCAGACTCGATTTGCCGGCTTCGTTGAGACCAACAACTGCCGTCAGGGGCCGATGCAGGCTCGTGCTTGTGTCGGCCAGGCGCTTGTAGCCCTTGACCTCAATCCTCGTGCAGTGCATGGGGTCCTCGCTCCTCGGAGTGCGGACCCCATCTTCCGACATGGTTAGGACAGTCGCCGGTACCTAGGTAGCGAGTCTGTGCGCACTATCTGATTCCGCCGCTGGGGCGACAGCCAACGTATCAAGCGTCACCGCGTTTTTCGGTAGGCAAGGTCGATGGGCAGGGAGCCAAAGAACTGGGACCATCCAGTGCATCGAATCGCACTAGACCCGAGGGGACGGCATAGCTCAGTACCGAGCACTAGACAAGGACGGGATCGAGATCGGCAATGTGACATTGTCCGAGGGCGAGTCAGGCATCGAGTGGGGTGCGAGCGTAGGGGATGCGGGATGCGGTCCGAATCGAGAAGCGAGACGGTGAGCATTGGCTCCCGTTCTGGATCTACACGGGTGCGCACAAGGTTGAGGACTGACCGACATGAGTTATGCGATGCGAGCCGAGACCTGCCCACACTGTGGCGGCGGGGTCGAGGTGGTCGACAAGCCGATCTACGTGGCCGAGCAGTCCCAGCCTGTGGCTGGGCAATCGTCAAGGCGCACTGCACCGTTGGCGGTTGCGCGCTGGAGCAAGGCGATGTACCTCAACGCGAAGCCTGAACGCCCGCTACGCTTCTGCGCGTTGGGCCGCTAGCTCAGGGGAGAGCGCCCCCTAAGAATGGGGAGGTCGAGGGTTCGATTCCCTCGCGGTTTTGGGACGCGCGGAGCAGTCATAGGACCCCGCGCCTTTCCCAATGTCACCACACCCTGGATCGCGGACTAACCCGCATCGGCCCATTACCGCGCCTGCTGTTACACCCCATGTGGGCCGGGCGCACTCGCTGAATGTTGGGGACTGCTGCGCCAACGGCAGACACGGGTCAAAGTGGTCGAGGCTCCACCCTTTGGGATCGCGACCAGTCAGCCTCAAGTCGATCGGCTGTCTGCAGATGTGGCAAGCAGGAGTGTGCATCTTCTTCGCATCGACTAGAATGCGCCGCCACTCGTTACCATAAGGATTGATAGATAAGTTCAGAAGTGCCTTGCGTAAAGCATCATTGACGAGAGAGTCCCTTGGACCCTTGATGACCAATGCATCTAATATTGCATCTGTGTTCACTGCCGCACTGACGCGTTTCCGCAGGTCAGGGGCCCAATGACGCGTGCAGCCCCTCATGATCGCAAGACGAGCGGCAGCGCTGCGCGGTAGGATGCAGGTGCACCAGATGCCTCGGAGCTTAGACAGCGTTTAGTACCTCAAACGGTCTCTGCATGCCTACGCAAGCATTGCTTGACTCACCCCCCGCGGTGGGGGTCATAGTCCATCTAACTGACACCGGACAGTCCGGTTACTTTGTCGATCCCAAGTGAGGAGCGCGCGTCGTGTGGCCGATCGACCTTAGTGACGCTCCCGCTTGGGTTGTATGCGTCGTTGCGCTGTCAGGGGCAGTCTGGATCCTTGCCAAATCGATCAGCGTTGCCGGACCAGAGTTGAGACAGTGGCGTCGCCCGGCCGTCCCTCAACTGGAAGAACCCCACACGGAGATGCGGGGTTCTGAGACAAGGGAACTGCAATAGCCAATGTGTCGATTTTGCGCCACGCTATTGAGGGTCCCGAGCCAGCGGAGTTCGTTCTCACCACTCGGCCGCGCATCCAGATCTAGTGTGACCGGACGGAACACGACGACCGAATCCAAGTCTTCGGTACCGCAGTTCTCCACGTAGAACAGGGCTGTCGTCTCCGGACTAGAGACTTTCTCCTTCAAGGTCACGTTGAGCGCCGGAAGTCGCGCTCTGAGGTCCGGCGCTCTTGGCAGCGTTTGCCTGCGTGTTCGCATGAGGGCAGAAAGACAGGACAAGTCCCAGCGCGACGAGCGAGCCTACGAAGGCAGCGACAACCATGTGGCCACGCTAGTGCCACGCAGCGACATCCCCGCTCAGACTAGTTCCACGTCTGCTTGATCGACCCAACGGGCGAGGAGGCTGAACGCAGCCAACTGCTCCAGTGCGAGTCGCTCCTCGCCACCGTGGCTCTCCTGTGGCTTGTGCATGCCTGGGTTGCGGATCGCGGTGTAGAGCCCGTCTGCGAAGGCCCGGGCACCCCGGTGCAGGTTCTGATATGTCTTACCGCCGTCGTCCGACGCCAGCCGGAGCCGTGAAGCTCCTGCCTTCGGGGCATCGAGAGAGAATGCCTCATTGAACAACGTGACCTCCGAGGCGTCCACGCGCCACAACTTCGCCCGCGTCTCCGCGTTGATCCGGATCGCAGCCTGCGCCCGCGCAGAGGCCCGCATCCAGGACGCCCTGGCGAAGGTCCGTCGCTCTTGACACACTTGCCGGGGCGGGCGCCCCTGTCCGCGTAGGACCGTCCGCCTCAGTCAGGCGCATTGAAACTAGGTTGTGATAAGAATTCCGCAAACCACGAGGAGGGCGATCCCTGAGGCCCCAACAATCATGGCGGCCTGCACTAGACGGTGCTTTCGCCAGGCGATTCCCGCCATCGTGACGCACTGTCGGGAGAGGACGTCAAGGATCGCACCCTCTTCGAGTTTCTTGGCGAGGTCCCGGGGGTCCCAATGCCGTAGATGCCCGAAGTAAATAAAGTTGTCTCCAGCCTCGCGTGTCGTCGTCTCAGCCCCACGAAGGCGCGGGAGCACTACGAGAAGAGCGCAGGCAGCCCCCACGAAGAGCGCGGCTAACCCGAGCCAGTAGAGAACGCTCGACAGACGCCCATCTACCTCGGCGAAAAGCCGCCCACTTGCGCTCAGCGCGACAGTGGCGCCGAGCGCGGCTGATTCGATGGCGAACGCGAACGAGGCTTTCGCATCAACCTTGCCCGTCCAATCAACCTGAGCGGCGTGAATCTTCCACGCTTGCTCCACCGGATCCGTCATGGCTGCCTCCACCACGTGCTGGCATAAAGACTCATCGTGTAGGGACCGACGGACTTCCTATGCGGACCTGTCCACATCGGCTCTTTGTCCGCGCCCCCGAGTTTCTGCGCATCCTTCAGGTAGTCATAGACGTCTGAGGTGATGATCGAGGGACCCTTGTGCAGGTTGCGAACAGCACTCAGTTTGGCCGCGACGTTCGGCGCGCGCCCGATAGATATCAGGTCGTTGTGCGTTGTCTCTCCCTTTGAGTTGCGCACCCCGGCACGAGCAATGAACGCTTCGCCAACATCGACGCCGACCCCATGACTGACCGTCCACTTTGCATCGGTCTTGGTATCGTCCAGCCGTTTGGCGACAATGGGATTGATGGACTGGCTAACCAACCAGTTGATCTTCAACGCTGCGTTGGCAGCGTTGTTCCGCTTACTCCCGCCCACGAACACACCCATGACGCGGTCGCCGTCGAAGCTTTTGATTTGGCCGTGGTTCTCACGAATGATCTGACTGGACCCGTTCAGAAACATTCGAATGACCTTGGCGGCGAAGGTGTTCTTGTAGCGCTTTTGCAGGAGGGTCGACTCCCCTAGGTCGGCATACAAGTACGCCGCTTCCACCCGGACCGCGCCGTCGGACAGTTTGACCTCCGCCGTCTTCGGGACCTCGTCCTCCTCGTCCACGTCCCAAGGCGTCATCATGATCGTTGACATCGACTGAGTGAGTTTGTCCGAGAAGGCCGACACAGGTTCCCCTTTGCAAGTTGATACGAGTGCACTGATGCTATGTGGGCAGGCCGGCACTGGCCGGCAAATCGCGACTCGCAACCTGGTGACACTCCCCTGGGGACCTCCTCCCCCCGGGGGCGTGTATTGCGTCCGGTACGGCATAGCGCCTCGGACTATGTACGGGCATAGAGATCGCCGTCGATGGTCGAGTTAGGCCCCATCAGTCGGTGGCTCCCCGACGGGACCTTCGCTGCTCGACCAGCTCGGCGATCCGCAGATGACCCCCTCTACCGAGGAGGTCCATGATCCGCTCCCCGGTAGCTCTCACCTCAGAGTCCGCACTGTCCAGAGCCTCGGCGACAACCGCTGGGGCATGCTCCACAAGGTCGTATCGGGCGAAGGGCTGCTCCCCACGTTTGGTGAGCAGACGTTCAAGAATCTCGGCCACTGGCCCCGGCGCGCTAGGTGCGGCTTCTTCCAGGACCTCTCCGAGCATTCCCTTTGCGTCGAACTCGTCGGACGCCAGCGCCTGCAACAGACGAGGCAGCCACCAGGAACGGTCGAACTTGTCCGAGCGGACCCACCAGTAGAAGTCAGCGAGCTCATCGATTCTCGTCTGGCCCGCTTCAACTGCCTGAGCGCGGCTCTCCCAGAGCTCCCGCGCTCGGTCGAGAAATTCACCTGGAACGTCATCAGATTGCATGAGCAGCCAACCGAGATGACCGAGGACCCTGGTTCGCGAGCGAACAGGCGCCGTTGCGAAGAAGTAGGTCAGCAGAGAGTCGTTCGGCTCGATGACTCCTTGAATCCGGAGAAGCACAAGAGCGTCACCGATAAGCTCAACCGGCGAGCGATCGGTGCGCCACCCAGGAACCGCAGTGCCTCCGGCGGCCACGCGCGCAATCACCCGGCGAGCGGCTGGCCCGACCACTTCGACAATGGCACGTGAGGGTCGATAGGTGGAGAGCGCTACGGAAAGGACAACGTCACCCCACGCGTCGTCGGTGAGCAGCTCCCCTGCGCGATCCACGGTCCACTCACGATCCACCCAGATCAATCGCCCCAGGGCCTCGCCGAAGGCAGCCGCGGTCGCCAGGCTCTCATCCCGGTCTGGACGCAGCCGGTCGTCGAGAAGCGGAAGAGCCGCAGCAATTGCCGACCGAGAATAATCAGCAGCACCTTCGCGCTCCTCAAGCTCCTTCGCGCGGCTCATGACGCGAGCTAGCGCACGCACGGCAGCCGGACGCGTCGTGTTCAGGGAGAAGGTGAGCGGGTCCATGTTGGAACCGCCGTACTGCTCCTCGTGCTCAGGGGTTGGATCGGGATGGTGGGCAAGAGGTGCGATGGCATCAACCGCACGCAACAAGAGTTCGGCTGGGAGACCGTTCTCGACGTCTCCCGTGGAACCCTGCTCCACGAGCGCCGCGATACTCCTCTGCGCGAAGCGCCAGACAACGTCCTGGTCCATCCCCCCATCGAAGTCCGCCCCGTCGTCGCTGTTCAGCGAAACCAGCCGAGCAGCATCGATCACGGACGGCCAATCGATGTTGGCTCCGGCCGTCACTGCATCCGCTAGACCCGAGAAGAAGGCTCGGGCGTAGGTCGGGTCGAGGTCGGCAAAGTCCGGGGCCGCCGCAGAAAACTCCTGTGGTCGACTCGCGACCACGCCCTGCAGTGTGCGAGCAAGCCCCTCAACGGATGGACCCCACGGCTCGTCGCCCTCGGGTGCCCACGTGCTCAGAAACGCTCGAATGTCAGAAACGTCTCTCTCGGCCAGGTCCTCCTGTGTCACAGGGCTGTTGGGGCCTGACCATGAGCTCATGTAGCTAGGAAATTCCGGATGTTCCGGCTCTCCGTACTTGGTTACAAGGTCACCCAGGCGTGCGGCCGCCCGTCCGGGCAAGAGCTCGGCCCCAATCCCACTGAGCAAGTTGAGCTGCCACACCTCCCGATAGCGCTCAACAACTTCGTCCAAGTTCTCGTCAGGCTGCAGGCGGCGCTGGGCCCGCTCTTTGACCGCCTCACTGCTCACGGGCGGGCCGTCTAACGCGAGTGCCTCCCAGCCCTCCAGCTCCGCGGGCGTAAGGAGCGGAACGACAGCCCGACCGAGCTCCGCATACTCGTGTCGATAGGCCGTGTCATCCATGAGCGTCGGCTCCATAAGACGCTGGAGGCCGTCCTCGCGGGCAGCCTCTGATTCCGGCGCAGTGCGAGCCAGCACATGCATCGCGATCCGCCGAAGGAGCGGCTGCCCGGACCTTTCCAAGGTCGCCAGGACCTCGGCCACGGGACGCCCACGTGCTATGTCGGCCAACGCTCGATTGCGCACGGCTTCCACGAGAGGGTCACCGAGCTCATGGTAGCGGTTGTTCTGCGAGTGATCGCCGATGGCCGGACGCCAGACAAAGCTCAGATCGTTGCCGGTCTCGACGTTGTACTCCCCCGAGACCTCCTGGAACGTCTCCAGCCACGCTGCAAGCATCGTTAGCACGCCGTCACCCAACACGGGGTCAAGTGCCTCCGCGACCCTGGGTAGGAGCTCTTCGTACCAGTACCGCTCCAAACCGGCTGTCACGGTCCGTCGAAGGGGCCGGTCTACACCGTCCGGTACATCGACCGACCTGGGTCGAAAAGCAGCCTGGGCGAGACGGACGGCGGGCTTTCGAAGCCTCGCGGTCGCGAGCCCCTCAACCAGGGTCACGACCTGTTCGCCGTTTCGCAGCGTGCCAGCGGTCAGATACCCATCAATGGCAGGCACGAGCGCTCGCGCCTCGTCCGGTGGAAGCGCGAGCGCCGCCTGGAGCACCAAGTCATGGACGTATGGGTTAGCGCTCTCGGTCACGCGGCTCAAGATTCGACTGACCGCCCCGGGCGCGAGTGGCGCCATTCTCACGAGGTACTCGCCCTCGGGCCAAGGTGTCCACACCTCGCGTCCGGCAGCGTCGACGACCGTGTCTGGCGGAGAGTCGAATACGTGCTGGACGTCGAGGGCCGTGACCCACTGAGGGTTCTCCAGACGCTCGAAGAACACACGTCGATGCTGTTGGTCCCCGATTCTCGACAAAGCAGTCTGAACCAGGTCTGCGTCGGGCACTCGCCAGCCCGACAAGTCATCGGCTGTCACTGACCGTCCACCTCCCGCTCATTCGCAGCGCCGAGCACGTCCATTAGGTCTTCGACCGTCGCGAAGAAGCTACCCATGCGGCCTTCGAGAGCTCCTTCGATGATTTCCAAGGATCGCAGTAGCCGCGGAAGCGTGTCTTCGGCGATGATCACTTCCCGACCGCGCTGGGGATGCCTCAGACGCTCGAAGACCGCGACGCTCTCGCGGAAGACCTTTACGGTCGGATCCTGTCTGACCTCCACCCGCCCTAGCACGAGGGCACTGTGGCGTCGACGTGCATTGAGGTCCGCCGCGCGACTAGCTGCTACCACGCGCCTGGCGGCGCGCATGATCACGCTCGGAACGGTCACCCGGACGTCCGGCGCCGGGCCGTCCCCAGCCGGGGAGCTTTCCTCCAGGTCGCCGGAGCCAAGGATGTCTTCATGCTTCGCCCACGCGTCTGACAGGTCGCGGGAGGGCGTTGTCATGTCGCTGTAGGCGGGAACAGATTCGACGTCCGTCAGGACGTCGGGAAGTCCATTTACTAGGTCGCGGATGCAGTGACCCGCGATCACCAAAGATCCACGCCGCAGCGGTTGTTCTCCAAGGGCATCGATTGCACGGCCGTAGAGGTCCGCGAACAGCTCGTCACGCTGCGCCAACGCACCTTGGAGACGGCGCCTACGGGTTATCCAGAGGCCGTCGACCGGCTCAAGAGCTTGGGATACGTCGACCCCATCGCCGTTGCTCATCGTCCCCCAATCGCCGAGATGCTGAAGCTAGCCGATGTTGGGACGGTGCTCGTGCCTCATCCCGCGAGAACGCTGTGGGAACGTACACTTCTCCTCGATGGTCGGGTCGTCAAGGAAGCCCTGGAGCGGCCCGAAACCGCTCACCCGGGCCACCAGTTCGCCGACCATCGTGGCCGGATCGGGGACCGGCACCACCGCACCGGTCAGGCTGCGCTCGTCGTGGTCCCGCACCACGCCTTCGGCGATCCGCCGAACCAGCCCTGCCTCCTGCTGTCAACCCCCTCATGACGCACCTGCTCCCGCACGCGGGCATCCAATTGTTCGATCAGGCTTTCGTGCGATTCCGCATAGGTCGCGGTCATGGGTCCCCTTCCCCGAATCGTGAGGTCCGCGCCTCATCTAAACCAAGGAAGTGCGATCTGAAAACACCTGAGCAACCGAAACTGTGGACAACCCGACCATGTGACTGGCGGTTGCGACAGGTATCTCCCGTTATGGCGGTTTCATGGTCGAACAATTACGCCGAAAACCCTGGGGTCGGCTGTCATAGAATGGTCACACCTCGGGGCCGCATTCGCAGGGACAAGATCGTCATGGGAATCGGCAATTGCGCCGCGCGAATGGCCAACGGCGTTCTGGCGATCGCCCTGGAAGCCATGCGCCCATCTCGGACAACTGAGGGAGCGACCTAGAGATCCTCGCACGTGACGGCGTCGCAACGTGTGACGCAATTACCTCGGAGGTGGAAAAGGAACATTTCGGAGAGTTCGGGCGCCATATTCATTGGCTCCGCGTCGGTTCATGGACGTGCCTCATTCAGAGCCGTTGCCTCGAGTCCTATCGTGCTTGGGATTCCATGAACGGATTCTCAAGGACTGTGACGGGAAAAGCTTCAACCCCACACCCGACCAATGTCTGCTTTGTGGGTGCACGATCCGACTGCAGCCTGACCAGGCAGGACCGAAGCTCGCAGTGGCCCCCTGCCCCAACCGCGCCCGACGGCTGAACGCCCCCTACTCAACCGCCACGGGCAGATCGTCCGGCTCCACAGCCGCCACGCTGATCAGACAGAACTCGTTGCCCTCAGGGTCGGCGAAGACCTGCCAGGGCTGCCCCGGCTCGTGGACGTCAGAGACCGGCAGCGCCCCCAGCCGCACGGCCAGGTCCCGGGTGGCCGCGAAGTCCGCCACCTCCAGATCGAGATGAAGCCGGTTCTTGTGGGTCTTGCGCTCCCCCACGAGCTGCAGGCTCAGCATGAGTCCACCACCCAGCGGTGCCACGTCCAGCCAGTCCTCCGCGCCGGACCGAACAGGACTCGACCCCAGCAGACCCGCCCAGAACTCCGTCTCGCCCGCCAGGTCGTTGACATCGATCACGACCGCCGAGGCCCTGATCACGCCAGGCTCCGCGACATCCCCGCCGCCCTGGCACACGTGATCTCGTACGCGGTGCCGCGACCAGCCCGGCGTGGACTACGGCGCCGCTGCCGGCGTCGTTCCCGCTCGATCGACTCCTCGTCGATCCGGATGAACTGCTCCACCACATAGCCCCAGTGACTCATCACTACCTCCGAACGCCTCGTCTGCAACACCACCAATCACGCTACAGCGGTGTCGCAGTTCATGCAACCACCAAAACCGTTACACTGGTGACATGGCCCCTGACGACCTCCCTCGTCCCGACGTGCCGGCCGCTATCGCGGTCGTCCGGGACTTCGTCAACACGACCGATCACGAGACCGGCGCGGACGACCTCACGACACCGGCCGACCTGAGCGACTGGCTGCACGCCGAGGGCCGGCTCTCCCCCCGGCGCGAAGCCACGCAGGACGAGTGGGCACTCGCCCTGCGCCTGCGCGCCGGCCTGCGGCGCGCCCTCGAACGCAACCACGAGGGACTGACCGACCCCGACCCGGCCCTGGCCGCGGTCCTCGCCGAGCTCCCGATCACCCTGACCTGGACCGAGGCCGGACCGACCCTGACGAGCACCGCGACCGGCGTTCTCGGCGCGCTCGCGACGATCGGCCTGGCAGCGCACACCGCTGCTGTCGACGACCAGTGGTGGCGTCTCAAGATCTGCGCCGCCGACGACTGTGCCTGGGCCTACTACGACCACTCCAAGAACCGCTCGCGCAACTGGTGCGAATACGGCTGCGGCAACAAGGTCAAGACCCGCGCCTACCGCGCCCGCCAGCGCTCCGCGACCTGAGCCCCCAGGAGACCCAGGAGCGAAGACCTAGGAGACGTTGAGCGGCTTCATCCGCGGCAGCGTCCCACCCGGCACCTGCGGCAGCCCCAACAGCTTCATCACCAGTCCGGCCACGTCGATGTTGCGGATCGGCTGCCTCCCGGCGTACGACGGCCGCCCGGAGCCAGGCGCCTTGCGTGCCGGGTTGAGACCGTAGAGGCCGACCCCCTTGGCGACCCCGGCCCCCCACACCATGAACGGGACCCGGTAGTCGGCCAGCAGCGTCGGGACGCTGTGGCTGAACGAGCCCTTCGGCCCGCCGTGGTCAGCGGTCAACACCACGACCGTGTGCGCCTTGAGCCACGGGTCCCCCGCGATCGTCCTGAGCACCGTGCGGACCTGGGCGTCGGTCTGCCGGACGGCGGCGAGGTATTCAGGCGACATCCAGCCGTAGTCGTGACCGGCCGCATCCGGGAGGGCCAGGTGCAGGAAGCTCAGGTCGTCAGGGTCCTTGACCAGCTGCTCCACGAGGTCGGCCACCAGGACGTCAGGGTCCGCGAAGTCGAAACGGGTCAGCTTGTTGCGACCGTCGTCTGCGCCCACCCGGTCGAGGGCCCCATGGCGGGCATCCCAGGAGCGCACCAGGAAGCCGAACTTGTCCTTGGAGGTGTAGAGCGCCGTCGAACGGCCCCGGTCGTGGGCGACGTCGAAGATGCCGGCCACGTAGTGCCCCGCCGTGCTGCGCAGGGTGGCGCCGTTGTCCTCGTTGAACGTGACGTGGTGTCCGTCGGGGCCCAGGATCCGGCGCCCGGTCATCATCCCCGTGTGGTTGGGCAGGGTCTTGGTGATCTCGACCGCGGTGCGGGCGCCCAGGGTCGTGGCCCCGTGGTTGCGCAGCCGCTGGAAGCCCGGCGTCTTGGCCGCACCCAGCACGGCAAGAGACCGGGGGTTGAACCCGTCGACCGAGATGGCCACGACGATCGTGGCCGGCTTGGCGGCTTCGGACACCACCTGCGGCTCGGTGCGGTTGCCCGGCACGGGGCTCACAGCATCCGACGAGTCGTTCGAACAGCCCGCCAGGACCGCCAGGACCGTCGCGGCGATCAGGGCTCGCAGGGATGCCGGCGGGGTCGTCACCGGTTCATCCTCCCACCACTCAGCGGTGCACGTGCTCCATCCAGTCAGCCGGCACCCGCGCCCTGGGGCCGGGCACCCCCTGGTCGGCGGGATGGCTGGTCGGCTCCGCCAGCTCGGGGCCGTCGAGCGCCACGCTGTCCTCGAAGTCCCAGAACCAGTCCTCGCCCGGCTCGAAGCTCTGCATGAACCGATGACCGGTCGCCTGGAAGTGCGCCGTGCCGTGCTGGCCCGGGGAGGTGTCGCAGCAGCCGACGTGCCCGCACGCCGCACAGCGGCGCAGGTGGACCCACCAGCCGCCGGCGGCCTCGCACTCGGCGCAGCCGATGCCGCTGGGCCCGACCTCCAGATTCATCTGCCCCTCGTCACTCATGGCGACGACGCTACCGCGCCCCGGCGTACGCCGGATCCGCGACCAGGACGCAGATCCACCGGTCGTCGAGGCGGAGCACGAGGACCTCAGCCGACGTGGGCCAACGGGTGGATCGCGATGTCCCCCGCGAGGTGGTCGGCGGTCGAGCCCATGGCGGCCGCGATGTGCGCGGAGGCCATGTGGGCGTCGAGGTCGGCCTGGCTGCGCCACGACTCGACCATGACGAACGTCCCCGGAGCCGACAGCGACTCGAACAGGTCGTACTCCACGCAGCCCTCCTCCCCGCGGGTCGCGGCCACCAGGGTCGTCAGGGCGTCCCTGACGACAGCCTCGGACCCGGGTTTCGCCGGGATGGTCGCAACGACGTGGAGATCGCTCATGTGACGTGCCTCTCGCTAGGGTCGTCCCACCCTAGACCGGACCCGCTAGAGCGAGGTGTCATCGATGAGGTCGATGAGGTCGGCGATCGAGTCCACCACCTTGGTCGGTCGATAGGGGAACGTCTCGATCTGCTCACGGCGCGTCGACCCGGTGGTGACCAGCACCGTGCGCAGTCCCGCCTCCAGGCCGCTGATGATGTCGGTGTCCATCCGATCGCCGATCATCACCGTGGTCTCCGAGTGCGCCTCCAGCCGGTTGAGCGCGCTGCGCATCATCAGGGGGTTCGGCTTGCCGATGAAGTAGGGCCGTCGTCCGGTGGCCGTGCTGATCAGGGCGGCCACCGAACCGGTCGCGGGCAGCTTCCCCTGATGGCTCGGGCCGCTCGCGTCGGGGTTGGTGGCGATGAACCGCGCCCCGTCGTCCACCAGCCGGATCGCGCGGGTGATCGCCTCGAACGAGTAGGTGCGGGTCTCCCCGAGCACCACGTAGTCGGGGTCGTGGTCGGTCATCACGTAGCCGATGTCGTGCAGGGCGGTCGTGAGGCCGGCCTCCCCCACGACGTACGCCGAGCCGTGCGGACGCTGGTCGTCGAGGAACTTGGCGGTCGCCAGCGCCGAGGTCCAGATGGCATCCTCCGGTACGTCGATCCCGCTGCGCAGCAGCCTGGCCCGCAGGTCGCGCGGGGTGAAGATCGAGTTGTTCGTCAGGACCAGGAACGGTCGGCCGGAGGACTTCAGCTTCTCCACGAACTCGGCGGCCCCGGCGATCGGGTCCTCCTCGTGCACGAGGACGCCGTCCATGTCGGTCAGCCAGGTCTCGATCGGGCGTGGCAGGGTCATGCGGCCATTGTGTCGGACTCAGCCGGCGAACAGGTCCCCCAGGTCCGCGACCCGGTCGAGCACCTCCTCGAACCGGCAGTGCTCCAGCGCGAACTCGTCCTCGGCCCCCTCCTCGATCTCCGCCCAGCTGCGCGGGGTGGCCACCCACGGCTTCTCGCGCCCTCGCAGCGAGTAGGGCGAGATGGTGGTCTTGCTCCCGGAGTTCTGCGACCAGTCCAGGAAGACCTTGCCCGAGCGCTTCGACTTGGTCATCGTCGCGGTGACCAGGGTCGGGTGCTCGGCCTGGAGCTCCTCGGCCACCTCGCGGGCCATCGCCGTGGTCTCCTCCGGATCCATCCTGGAGCCCAGATGCGCGTAGAGGTGCAGCCCCTTGCTGCCGCTGGTGACCGGCAGGCTCGCCAGGTCACGCTCGGCCAGCTTGTCGCGCACCAGCAGCGCCACCCGGGCGCACTCGTGCAGGCCCGCCGGCTCCCCCGGGTCGAGGTCGATCACGAGCCGGTTGGCCTTGCGCGGCTTGCCCTGCTTGGTGACCGTCCACTGGTGCACGTGGAGCTCGAGACTGGCCAGGTTGACCAGGTAGGTCAAGGTGGCCAGGTCCTCGATGATCGGGAAGACCAGGTGGTCGGAGTCGTGGGTGGCGGCCCGCGACCCCGTCGTGGGTACGTCGGCGGTGCGCACCCAGCGCGGGCAGCCGGCCGGCACGTTCTTCTCGTAGAACGACTGCCCCTGCACACCGTGCGGCCACCGGATCCGGGTCACCGCCCGGTCCGCGAGGTGCGGCAGCAGCACCGGTGCGATCCGGGCGTAGTAGTTGAGCACCTCCCCCTTGGTGGTGCCGGTGCGCGGATAGAGGACCTTGTCCAGGTTGCTCAGCTTGAGCGTGCGACCCTCCACGTCGACCTGGATCTCGCTCACCGGCTCAGCGACCGATCGCGATCACGGGCACCCGTGCCGGGTCGAGCCGGACCATGAGTGCCTTGAGGAAGGGGCGCGGCCCGCTCACACAGCCCGCGGTGGCCCCGCTGCCGTTGACATGCAGGAAGATGCCGGAGCCCCGGTGTCGCACCTGGCCGGCGTAGTTGAATCCGGTGACGAGCGAGAACTCGTACTGCTGGCGGTAGTCGCGCAGCCGCTCGCTGGAGTTGTCGTTGCTCGAGGGCAACCACCAGCGGAACCCGCCCTGGGCCTTGTTGCGGTAGCGGTTGTAGTAGGCCGACCGGTTGTCCTGCACCCAGTAGTCCCCGGCCCGGATGACCCGGTGGGACAGGTCCCACCCGGGTCGCTGGGCGTGGGTGCCGAAGCTCGAGAGCAGCCGGTAGGTGCCCAGCGGCGTGGTGCCGGTGCCCTGCTTGCGTCGGGTCCCGAGCACCAGGCCGCCGTACCCGATCCGGCCCTTCGCCTCGAGGCGTCGCTCCCACCCGCCGGCGCCCTTGCGCCACAACACCAACCGGGCCCGGTAGCCGGTCGTGTGGTTGACCGTCACCACCTGGGTGGTGCCGGGTCGCAGGCCCACCCGGACCCCGTCGAGTCGCACCGTGGTCGCCGCCAGGGTCGAACTCGCGGCCGGGCCGTGAGTCGGGCCGGTGGCCGGGCTCGGGGCGGCCGGTGCGGAGGCGGGCACCAGGAGCCCGGTCGCCAGCAACGGCACCGCCATCAGGTGGATCGCCAGGGGGAATCGCTTCACGACTGCTCCTTCAGGTCGTCAGGGGTGAGGTCGTCGCGCAGGCCACGGTACGACGGCTGCCTGAGCCGGCCCTGCCCGGAGAAGCCCAGGGACTCCACGTCGACGACCAGGACGGGCTCCACCCAGCGGGTGCCGAGGGCGTCCAGCCGGGGCACCTCGTCGACGAACGGGGAGTCCGCCCGGGACAGGGGCTCGAGGAGTTCGCGCAGCAACGGGCCCACCTTGCCGGCGATGCCGCTGCCGACCCGGCCACGGTAGAGCAGCCCCTGCGCCGTCGGCTCCCCCACCAGCACCGCACCGAGGCGGGTCTCGGAGCCGACCTCGGGACGCCAGCCCCCGACCACCCAGCTGGTGCGGCGGCGGTGTGGGAACTTCAGCCAGTCCTTGGTCCGGGTGCCGAACACGTAGCGGGAGGTCAGCAGCTTGCTGACCACCCCCTCGAGACCCTGCTGCTCGGTGGCCCCGAACAGCATCGCGCCGTCGTCGTACGTCGCCGGCACCTGCCAGTGGACGTCCGCGAGGCCCAGCGCCTCGAGCTGTTCACGACGCTGGGCCAACGGTTCCCCGGTGAGGTCGTGACCGTCCAGGCGCAGCAGGTCGAAGACCAGGAAGGTGACCGGCGTGACGTCGACCAGCGCCGCGGCGCGCCGCGGGTTGCCCACGTGCATGCGCTCGGCCAGGCGGGCGAAGCTCGGCCGGCCCCCGTCGCCGGCGTCGAAGGCCACGATCTCGCCGTCGAGGAGCAGGTCCCTGCCCGCGAGCCCGGCCAGCTCGGGGAAGGAGACACTCACGTCGTTCTCGTTGCGGCTGGTCAGGCACACCCCGGGCCCACCCGGGGAGCGGCGGGCGGTGACGTCGGCGAGGACCCGCATCCCGTCCCACTTCACCTCGTGGATCCATTGACTGCCAGTGGGTACATGGCTGCCACGGGTGGCGAGCATCGGACGCATGGCGACCATTGTGTCGGTAGCCGCCAGGTGCGCGACGAGGCGACCTGCCTGATACTGGAGTGACAACAGGGCCGGTCGGCCGGCGTACGAGAGAGGCATCCCATGCGTGCGATCTGGAAGGGTGCGGTGTCCTTCGGACTGGTCAGCGTGCCCGTCAAGCTCTACTCCGCCACCGAGAGCCACGACGTGTCGTTCCGGCAGGTGCACGCCAAGGACGGTGGCCGGATCAAATACCAGCGCGTCTGCTCGATCGACGGCGAGGAGGTCGCCTACGCCGACATCGCCAAGGGCTACGAGACCGAGCACGGCGAGATGGTGATCCTCACCGACGAGGACATGGCGCAGCTGCCGGTGACCTCCAGCCGTGAGATCGCGGTCGAGAAGTTCGTGCCCACCGACCAGATCGACCCGATGCTGTTCGAGAAGTCCTACTACCTCGAACCCGAGAAGACCGGCGCCAAGCCCTACGCGCTGCTGCGTCAGGCGCTGCTCGATGCCGACCGCATGGCCGTGGTCACCGTGGCGCTGCGTCAGCGCACCTCGGTCGCGGTGCTGCGCGTGCGCGACGACGTCATCGTGCTCCAGACCATGATGTGGCCCGACGAGGTGCGCCAACCCGACTTCACCATCGAGACCGGTGAGATCAAGGACGCCGAGGTCAAGATGGCCCAGATGCTCGTCGAGACCCTGGCCGGGGACTTCGACGCCAGTGACTACGACGACGACTACGCCGAGGCCGTCGAGACGCTCGTCAAGGCCAAGGTCGAGGGAGGCGAGGTCAAGAAGACCGAGACGGCGGCCAAGTCCTCCGGGGAGGTCGTCGACCTGCTGGCCGCGCTGCAGCGTTCGGTCGAGGCCGCGAAGACCGCCCGCGGCGAAGATGCCCCCGCCGAGAAGCCGGCGAAGTCCGGGGCGGCGGCGAAGAAGTCCGCGGCGAGCAAGACCGCGAAGAAGACCACGGCCAAGAAGGCGGCCACCCGCAAGGTCGCGAAGAAGAAGGCCAGTTGACCCCGTCACGCCGATGACTTTCCCGCCTCACCGGTGTCGACACTGTGACGCCCGCTCCACGCAGCCGGGCGGCCGACCCGATGAGGAGGAACTTCGATGACATTCGCACCTGGCGCGCCCTGCTGGATCGAGCTGTTCACCCCGGACACCGATGCCGCAGCGTCCTTCTACGGCGCCCTGTTCGGCTGGGACTGCACCGCCGCGTCCGAGGAGTACGGCGGCTACCGCAACTTCCTGCGCGACGGCGCGCCGATCGCCGGGATGATGGCCAACGACGGCTCCATGGGTCCCAACGCCTGGTCGGTCTACCTCTCCAGCGATGACCTGGGCGCGACCCTCGACAAGGCGACGTCAGCCGGCGCGAGCGTGGTGGCCGGTCCGATCGAGGTGACCGGCCTGGGGCACATGGCGTTCGTGGTCGACCCGGCAGGAGCAGCCGTCGGCGTCTGGCAGCCGCTGGCGCACGAGGGCTTCGCCACCACCGGCGAGGACAACTCGCCGGCCTGGTTCGAGACCCTGAGCAAGGACTACGACGCGGCCGTGCCCTTCTACCGCGACGTCTTCAGCTGGGACGTGCACACGATGAGCGACACCGCGGACTTCCGTTACAGCACCTTCGGTGCGGACGAGAACGCGAAGGCGGGGATCATGGATGCCTCCGGCTTCCTGGGCGACTCCCCCTCGCGGTGGCAGTTCTACGTCGCCGTGGCCGACACCGACGCCGTGGTCGCCCAGGCGATCGCTGCCGGTGCCGCCTTGGCCCAGCCGGTCGAGGACACTCCCTACGGCCGGCTGGGGGCGCTCATCGACCCCGCCGGGGTCGCATTCAGCATCATGGGACCCAACCGGGGGTGATCCTCAGTCGCGACTGCCACATCGTCGCAGCGCCAGGACGATCAGGGACCGGGTCACAGCGATCAGCTCCTCGATGACCACGTGCTCCAAGGGCGCGTGGGCCAGCAGCTGGTCGCCCGGCCCGTAGTGCAGCGTGGGGATGCCTCCGATGCCGGAGTAGAGCCGCAGATCGCTCCCGTAGACCGCCGCACACGGCTCCCCGGCCACCCCACCGGTGGCGCGTACGGCGTCCTGCACGTCACCGACCAACGGGTGGCCGACGTCGAGACGGCCCGACGCGAACTGCCCACCCGGCCACGTCACGACCGGACGGTTCTCACGCAGCCAGGGCTCGGCCAGGCAGGCCTCGGTGACGGCATCCTCGAAGGCCGTGCGCGCGATCCGCGGGTCCTCGTCCAGCAGCACGCCGTACCGTCCCTCGGCGACCAGCTTGTCGGGCACGCTGCTGGCCCAGTCCCCTGCAGAGACGATCCCCACCGACAGGGCGTAGGGATGGCTGATGTCACCGAAGAGCGGGTCCACGGACGCGTTGCGAGCAGCCTCGAGCCGCATCAGCGCGGCATGCACCGGGAGGAAGCTGTCGAACGCGCTGACCCCAGTGGTGCGCATCGATCCGTGGGCCGAGCGGCCGGAGATCTCGATCCGGAAGGTCAGGGCCCCGGCGTTGGCGACCACGAGACGCCCTCCGGTGGGTTCGGTGATCACCGCCGCGTCGGCACGGTGGCCGCGGCGCAGGGTCGCGAAGGCTCCGAGCCCACCGTCCTCCTCACCGACCACGAAGTGCAGCCCGAGGGGACTGTCCAGGGTGACGCCGGCGGCTCGCAACGCCTGGGCGACCCCGAGGTTCGCAGCCGCTCCGGCCTTCATGTCACAGCTGCCCCGGCCGTAGAGGCGCCCACCGTTGATCTCGGCCGAGAACGGGTCCTGGCCGTGCCAGGACTCCGGGTCGCCCGGCGGTACGACGTCGAGGTGGCTCTGCAGCACCAGCGCCGGGACCCGCTCGACGGGAGCCGTCGACCCGACCAGCCCCCACGCAGCCTCGCGCTCCACCTCCGCACCCGGGAACCACGGGTCGGCCTGCAGCTCGGGCAGGTCGATCTCCCAGTGGTCGACGTAGAGACCCTCGGACTGCATCAGGTCCGCGGCCACTTCCTGGACCTCCACCTCGGCCAAGGTGCCCGAGACGCTCGGGACCCGGACCAGGGCCGCGAGCCGCTCGACGAGCAGGTCCTCGTCGAGGTGGGCGAGCACTCGTCGCTCGAGATCGGTCAGCTCTCCACTCACACGGTGTCCCAGCGGAACAGACGGGCCGCGATCAGCGTCAGGGCCGCCGCGAACGCGAGCAGGATCAGCATCGGGACGATGGCGGTGCTGGGGCTCTCGCCGCGCACCATGACGTCGAGCATGGCGTCGTTGAGGTGCCGCAGCGGCATGGCCTTGGAGATCACCTGGAGCCACTGGGGGGCGCCGTCCAGGGGGAAGAAGGACCCGCTGAGGAAGGCCATCGGCAGCACCAGGAAGTTGGCCACGTTGACAGCGCCCTCGGTCGTCTTGGCGATCGCCCCGGCGAAGAGGCCCAGCGCCATGAAGCACAAGGTGCCGCAGGCCACCAGGGGCACCGCCATCCACCAGGCACCGCTCAGGGTCAGCCCAAAGGCCACCGTGCCCAGGCCGAGGAAGATGGCGGTCTGGACGAAGGCGATCAGCAGAGTGGCCACGATCCGGGCCCCCACGATGGTGCGGGTGGGCACCGGCGAGAGCTGCAGGCGGCGCAACAGCTTGGACTGTCTCCAGCCCTGCAGGGTCGTGGCTGCCCCGAACGCCGCGCTCATCGCGATGGCCCAGCCGAGCAGCCCCGGGGTCACGAAGTCGATGACCTTGAGGGACTCGTCCTCGACCCGGACCACCTGGAGCTCATAGGTCGGCGGTTGCCCGGTGGCCGCGATGTTGGCACCGTTGACGAACGCGTCCAGCGCACCCTGGGTCATCGCCGCCCTGACCTGGTCGGTCTCGGTGTAGTGCGCGATCAGGGTGTCCCCCCGCTGCTCGATGGCGACGTCGGCATCGCCCTTGCGGACCTCCGCGATCGCTGCGTCGAGATCCGTCTCCCGGGTCACGTCGAAGGTGTCGTCCCAGGCCTGCTTCGCACCAGCTGGCAGGTCGTCGACCAGCGCCACGTCACCCACCTGGACGAGGTCGATCTTGGACGCCCCGGTGTCGGTGAAGATCGCCCCGAAGAGCACCAGGAACATCAAGGGGAAGACGATCGCGAAGAACACCGACGTGCGGTCGCGGATGAAGCCGCGCAGGATGGCGGCCGCCAGGGCCATGAACGCCGTCATGCGCGGTACTCCCGCCCGGTCACGTCGAGGAACACGTCCTCCAGCGTCGCGGCCTTGACCTGCAGGCCGTCGAGACGGTTGTCGGCCGCGAGACGGGTCAGGACCTGGGAGGGCTGGCGGGTGGTGAGCACCAGCCCTCCGCCTTCCTCGTCAGCCGAGTCGACCCCCTCCAGTGCCGCACCCTCGGCCGCGGTGAGCTGACCGGCCCCGACCGAGATCCGCACCGGAGCGTCGAGTCCTCGCACCAGGGCCGCCGGGCTGTCCAGCTTGAGCAGGATGCCGTGGTCCATGATCGCGACCCGGTCGCACAGGGCCTCGGCCTCCTCCATGTAGTGGGTGGTCAGCACCACCGTGCGTCCCGACTCGTTGAGGGAGGAGAGCAGGTCCCACAGGTTGCGTCGCGCCTGCGGGTCCAGCGAGGCCGTGGGCTCGTCGAGGAAGAGCACCTCGGGGTCGTGCACGAGCGCGATGGCGATCGAGAGCCGCTGGGACTGCCCTCCGGACAGGTCCTCGGTGCGGGTGTCGGCCTTGTCCGCGAGACCGACCCGTTCGAGCCACTCGTCGGCGATCGTGGGAGCGACGCCGTACAGGGCGGCGAAGGTGCGGATCTGTTCGCGCGTGGTCAGGCGCTCGAAGAAGGCCGAGGCCTGCAGCTGGACGCCGAGGCGCGGCAGCAGCCGGTCGTTGCGCGGCCAGGGGCGCTCGCCCAGCAACAGGATCTCCCCCGAGTCCGGTTTGCGGAGGCCCTCGATCAGTTCCAGCGTGGTGGTCTTCCCGGCTCCGTTCGGACCCAGGATCCCGAAGAACTCACCTTCGGCAACCTCGAAACTCACCCCGTCGACTGCGCGCAGCTCCCCATAGGACATCCGGAGGTCGGTGACCTCGATAGCTCCCATGCCGCCACGTTAGCGGTCTAGGCCAGGAGGCCGCGCACCACCCGCAGGCCCACCGACATCCGGGCCAGGTCCGGGTTCTCCTCCGCACAGATCTCCTGCAGCGTCGCCGCGGCGCGGCTGACCACCAGGCCGTCGGCGTCCTCCCACGCGGCGACCCGGACCTCGGCGGAGTCATCGGGCGGTGTGCTCGTGAGCACCTGGGCCGTCAGCTGGGCGTGGACGCCGTGCAGGTCGTCGCGCAGGGCAGCCCTGGCCATGGTCTGCCAGCGGTCGTCGCGCGGCAGCGCCAGGATCCGCGACACCAGCCCCGGCAGGCCCAACCGCTCACCGAGGGCGAAGTGCACCTTGGTCACCTCGACAGGGTCGAGACCCTCTCGATCCGCGGTCTCGATGATGCCCAGGGTCGCGTAGGCCGACGGCAGCACCGCGACCTTGGTCGCCAGCTCCTCCGGTACGCCGAGCTTGGTCAGCGCGTCGCGTCGGTCGATGAACGACTGGAGCTCGCGACCACCCATCAGGTCGGGAAGCTCGGCCATCACCTTCTGCGCGCGGACGCTGAAGAACTCCACGGTGCCTTCGCTGTCGAGCGGAGGGCGCCGGTTGTTGACCAGCCAGCGACTGGCTCGCTCCACCAGCGTGCGCATCTCGATCCGCATCCGGGTCAGCAGCTCGGCCGGGATCCGGTTGTCCCAGGTGGAGAGCTCCTCGCGCATGGCCAGCGACCCGAAGATCTCCCGGGCCACGAAGTTGGCGCGGGTCAGTTCCGCAGGACTGGCACCCGTCTCCCCGGCCAGCCGTGGCCAGAAGGTCATCCCCGCGCCGTTGATGAAGTCGTTGACCACCTGCGTGACGATGATCTGGCGGCGCAGCGGGTGGTCCTCCATGGCCGCCCGGTAGTCCTGTCGCATCCCGGCCGGGAAGTAGGCGAACAGGTCGCTGCGCAGGTAGGGGTCGTCGGGCAGGTCCGAGTCGATGAGCTCGTCGGCGAGCACGATCTTCGTCCACGCCAGCAGCACCGACAGCTCGGGGGTCGTCAGGCCCTCGCCACGCTCCAGCCGACGCCGTACCTGACGCGACGTGGGCAGGCCCTCGAGCTCGCGGTTGAGGACACCGCGTCGCTCCAGCTGCTTCATCCAGTCCTCATGCACGTGCAGCAGCGAGGGAGCGTTGGCCGAGGCGTTGGCCAGCGCCAGGTTCTGCTCGTAGTTGTCGCGCAGCACCAGGGCCGCGACCTCGTCGGTCATCGAGGCCAGCAGCCGGTTGCGCTGCTTGCCGGTCAGGTCGCCCTCGGCCACCACCCGGTCGAGCAGGATCTTGATGTTGACCTCGTGATCGGAGGTGTCGACCCCGGCCGAGTTGTCGATGAAGTCGGTGTTGATCCGCCCGCCACGCTCGGCGTACTCGATGCGGCCCCGCTGGGTCAGGCCCAGGTTGCCGCCCTCGCCGACGCACTTGGCCCGCAGGTCACGACCGTTGATCCGGATGGCGTCGTTCGCCTTGTCGCCGGCCTCGGCGTGCGTCTCGTCGGCCGCCTTCACGTAGGTGCCGATGCCACCGTTCCAGAGCAGGTCGACCGGGGCCTGGAGGATGGCCTGCATCAGCTCGGCCGGAGTCATGCTCACCCGGTCGGCGTCGATTCCCAGGGCCGCGCGGACCGCGTCGTTGAGCGCGATCGCCTTCAGTGAGCGGGAGAAGACCCCGCCACCCTCGGAGATGAGCGAGGTGTCGTAGTCCTGCCACGACGAGCGCGGCAACCCGAAGAGCCGCTTGCGCTCGGCGAACGAGGCTGCCGCATCGGGAGTGGGGTCGAGGAAGATGTCGCGGTGGTCGAAGGCGGCCACCAGCCGGGTGTGCTCGGAGCACAGCATCCCGTTGCCGAACACGTCACCGGACATGTCGCCGATCCCGGCCGCGGTGAAGTCCTCGCTCTGGCAGTCGATGCCGCGCTCGCGGAAGTGGCGTTGCACCGACACCCAGGCGCCGCGGGCGGTGATGCCCATGGCCTTGTGGTCGTAGCCCACCGATCCCCCGGAGGCGAAGGCGTCGCCCAGCCAGAAGCCGTAGGCCTGGGCCACCCCGTTGGCGATGTCGGAGAACGTCGCTGTGCCCTTGTCGGCAGCGACCACCAGGTAGGAGTCGTCGCCGTCGTGCCGGACCACCCGCTCGGGGGGAACGTTCTGGCCCTCCACCAGGTTGTCGGTGATGTCGAGCAGGCCGGAGATGAACGTGGTGTAGCTGGCGATGCCCTCCGCCATCCACGCCTCGCGGTCAGCGGGGTCCGGCAACTGCTTGGCGAAGAAGCCTCCCTTGGCGCCGACCGGCACGATCACCGTGTTCTTCACCATCTGGGCCTTCACCAGACCGAGCACCTCGGTGCGGAAGTCGTCGCGTCGGTCAGACCAGCGCAGACCACCGCGCGCCACGGCACCGAAGCGAAGGTGGACACCCTCGACGCGGGGCGAGTAGACGAAGATCTCGTACTTCGGCCGGGGCTCGGGCAGGTCGGGAATCGCCGACGGCTCGAGCTTGAACGACATGTAGGAATGCACCTCGCCGGTGCCGGCCGACTGGAAGTAGTTGGTGCGCAGGGTGGCCCGGATGATCGTCAGGTAGGAGCGCAGGATGCGGTCGTGATCCAGGCTCGCCACGTCGTCCAGGGCGCGGGCGATCCGCTTCTCCGCCGCCTCGCAGCGACTGTCCCGGTCGCTGACATCGGGGTCGAAGCGCGCCTCGAACAACGTCACCAACAGCCGGGTGATGTCGACGTTGTTGCGCAGGGCGTCCTCGATGTAGTCCTGGGCGAACGGCGTGCCGCCCTGACGCATGTACTTCGCATAGGCGCGCAGCACCGTGGCCTGGCGCCAGGTCAGCCCTGCGGACAGCACGAGCGAGTTGAACCCGTCGATCTCGTTGTGGCCGTCCCAGATGGCGCGCAACGCGTCCTGGAACCGACCACGGGAGTCTGCCGGCAGCGCCTTGCCGTAGCGCAGCCCGAACTCGTAGATGCGGCTGGGACGCGGCAGGTTCTCCAGCTGGTAGGGCCGCTCGTCGACGACCTCGACCCCCATGGAGGACAGCATGGGCAGCACCTCGCTCAGGGAGAGCGGGTTGCCGATGCGGTAGACCTTGAGCCGTGCCTCGCCCCGACCGGCGTCGAGCTGTTCGTAGAGCGCCAGGTCGATGCCCAGGTCCCCGCTGATTGCCTCCAGGCGGCCCAGGTCCACCGAGCCGGTGCGAGGTGCGAAGTCCTCCTTGTAGGCCTCGGGGAACGAGTCGGCGTAGGTGCGCGCCAGACGGGCACCGGCCTCCTCGCCGTACTCGGCGGTGACGGCGTTGATGAAGTCCTCGCGCCACGAACGCGCAGCCTCGGTGAGCCGGCGCTCGAGGTCCTCGATGTCCACCTCGCCGATGAGCTCACCCTTGGGTGGGCGGACCACGAAGTGCACCCGGGCGGTGGCGGACTCGTTGATCCTGGTGGTGAACTCGACCGACTCCCCGCCCAACCTCTCCTTCAGGATGGCGCTGATGCGCTCGCGGACCCCGGTGTTGTAGCGCTCCCGTGGGAGGTAGACCAGGCAGGACAGGTAGCGCCCATAGGCGTCGCGCCGGATGAAGAGCCGCAGCTGACGGCGCTCGCGGGTGTACATCACGGCCTCGGCGATCGGGGCCAGCTCGGCCACCGGGGTCTGGAAGAGCTCGTCGCGCGGGTAGTTCTCCAAGGTGTCCATGAGCGCCTTGCCCGCGTGGCTGTTGGGCTCGAAACCGACCAGTCGCTGGACGTCGGCAGCCTTCTCGCGCAGCAGCGGGATCCGGGTCAGCGACTCGGTGTAGGCAGCACTGGAGAACAGTCCGAGGAAGCGCCGCTCACCGACCACCTCGCCGGCCTCGTCGAACGCCTTCACCCCGACGTAGTCGAGGTAGGCCGGACGGTGCACCGTCGAGCGTGAGTTGGCCTTCGCGAGGACCAGCAGCGTCTTCTCGCGGGCCTTGGCCTGCACCATGGGGGGCAGCTTGCCCGAACCGGCGTTCATGTCCGGGTCCGCGCGCAGGATGCCGAGCCCCGTGCCTGGTACGCCGCGCAGCTGGTCGTCCTCGCCGTGTCGTTCGAGCTGGTACTCCCGGTAGCCGAGGAAGGTGAAGTGGTCGTCGGCCAGCCAGCAGAGCAGCTCCTTGCTCTGCTCGAGCTCGGTGTCCGACAGCGGCGGCGGGCTGGCGTCGAGCTCGTCGACGATGCTGCGCACGCGTGCCTGCATCCGGTCCCAGTCCTCGACACTCTCGCGCACATCACGCAGCACGCGTTGGATGACCGCCTCGAGCTCGGAGAACTCCGCGTCGTCGGGCACCCGGTCGATCTCGATGTGCATCCACGACTCGCGCAGCCGCAGGCCGTCGCCGCGACTGGCGTCGTCGGCGGGCCGGACGTCCTTGAGCTCGCCGGTGATGTCGCGCTCGACGTCGAACTGGGGGTGCACCACCACGTGGACGTTGCGCTGCTCGCCCGCCAGCGCCATCGTCAGCGAGTCGACGAGGAAGGGCATGTCGTCGGTGACGACCTCGACCACCGAGTGGCCACCGGCCGACCAGCCGTTGGCGGCGACCGTCGGGGTGAACACGCGCACCTGCGCCGTGCCCTGGGGCCGGTTGCCGGCGATCCGGTAGTGAGAGGCCAGAGCGCCGTAGAGATCGACCTCGGAGCGGTCGCAGACGTCCTCGGGGGCGACGTGGCGGTAGTAGGCCTTGAGCAGCGCCCCCACGGTGTCGTGAGGCGGGCCACCGGTGCCTGTTCGATGGGTGGCCAGGTCAGTGGCGCGCGCGATCAGGTCGGACTTGTTGTCTTCGAGCGTTGAGGACACATTGCGACACTAGATCCGCAGGTGCGACGGCCACAACACGGCCCCCTGAACAACCTGCGTCACAGCGCTGAACGCAACTCCCACAACAGCGGGTAGTACTGCATCGGCAACCGGCTGCGCAGGTAGGTCGCGCCGCTGGATCCGCCGGTGCCGGACTTGGCGCCGATCATCCGCTCCACCATCACCACGTGTCGCGCCCGCCAGCTGGCCGCCAGCTCGTCGTGCTGCAGGAGGGCCTCGGACAGTGCCCAGACCTCGGCGTAGGCGGAGCGGTTGTGGGCGGCGGTGCGCATCGAGTCACGGATCTCGTCGTCGGTGCCGGCAGCCAGTCCGCGGGCGCCCAGCACGTGCACGAAACCGTCCCAGAGGCTGGGCTCGGCCAGGCGGGCATCCAGGTGCTGCTGCTCCTGGGCGGTGATGCCACGGAAGCGCTCGACGTAGGAGGCGTCCTTGGCCCCGGAGAGGAACTCCAGCTCACGGAACTGCACCGACTGGAAGCCGCTGGCCGGTGCCAGCCGCTGGCGGAACTCCAGGAAGTCCTGGGGGGTCATGGTCTCCAGCACGTCGACCTGGTGCACCAGGACCCGCTCGATGACGTGCACCCGGTTGAGCAGGTGCTGGGCCCACCAGACCCGGTCCGAGCTGGCGCCGGTCGCCGACATCATGGCGTCGCGCGCGGCCCCCGCCTCGTGCAGCAGCTGCTTGAACCACAGCTCGTAGACCTGGTGGATGGTGATGAACAGCAGCTCGTCGTGGGCAGGCGGGTCGGACTCGAGGTGCTGGGAGTCCAACAGCTGCGGCAGCCGGAGGTAGGAGCCGTAGGTGAGCTGGGCGCCCTGCTCGCCGAACGAAACGAAGGTCTCTTCCTGGGTCATGTCCGACACCCTGCCATGATGAGCCGCGAGACACCCGCCTGCCTGAAGGGACCCGCAGATGAAGAAGCTGACCCACGAGCTCACCTATCCGGGTGCCAGCCTCGACCAGGTCGTGGCGATGCTCGCCGATCCGGCCTATCGCGAGGCGGTCTGCGATGCCCAGCGGGTGCTGCGCAGGAGCGTCAGCGTGGAGGGTGCCGGGGCCGGCATGCGCGTGCGGCAGGAGCAGGTGCAGGCGAGCACCGGCATCCCCGGATTCGCCAAGAAGCTGGTCGGCGACGAGATCACCATCGTCACGGAGGAGACGTGGTCCTCCGACACCGCCGCCGCGGTCACGGTCAGCCTGCCCGGCAAGCCGGCCGACATGGCCGGATCCATCAGCGTGGTCGATAGCGGTGGGGCCGTGGTGGAGATTGTCGTCCTGGAGATCAGCGTGAGCATCCCCTTCGTCGGCGGCAAGGTCGAGAGTCTGCTCGTGGACCTGATGGGCTCCGCGCTGTCCAAGGAGAACGAGGTCGGCAGGACCTGGCTGGCTACGTGAGGTCCCGATCCGGGTCCGTGCTCGCCGACCCGGACTCGTCGTCCTCCTCCTCGCCTGCCGCGTCGCGCTTGCGGACGACGTACACGACGATCGCCAGAGCCGCGAACGGCCCGAAGGCGAGCAGGAACACCAGCACCTGCTCGAACGGGTGCAGCGCACCCATGTGGAGCGGCTGGATCACTGGTCGCCTGTCGGGGTGTCCATGTAGGGGTAGCGATAGTCCTTGGGCGGCACGAACGTCTCCTTGATGGAGCGCGGGCTGGTCCAGCGCAGCAGGTTGACCGCTGCCCCGGCCTTGTCGTTGGTGCCCGACGCCCGGCCCCCACCGAAGGGCTGCTGTCCGACCACGGCACCGGTCGGCTTGTCGTTGACGTAGAAGTTGCCGGCCGCGAACCGCAGCGCCTGGCGTGCCCAGGCGATGGCGCCGCGGTCCTGGGCGATGATCGCCCCGGTCAGGGCGTATGGCGCGAACGACTCCAGCTGCGTGACGACCTGCTCGAAGTCCCCGTCCTCGTAGACGTGCACGGCGAGGATCGGGCCGAAGTACTCGGTGTTGAACATCTGGTCGGTGGGGTCGGTGGACTCCACGACGGTCGGGCGCACGAAGTAGCCCACCGAGTCGTCGACCTGACCTCCCGCGAGCACCGTGAGGTGCTTGTTGCGCTTCGCCCGGGCGATCGCCGCCTTGTGCTTGGCGAAGGCCCGGTCGTCGATGACAGCACCCATGAAGTGGGAGAAGTCCGTGACGTCGCCCATCGAGATCGCGTCGACCTCGGCCAGGAACTGGTCCTTCAGCTTGGTCCACACCGAGCGGGCGATGTAGGCGCGGGAGGCGGCCGAGCACTTCTGGCCCTGGAACTCGAAGGCACCGCGGATCATCGCCACCCGGACCACGTCCGGGTCAGCACTGGGGTGGGCGACGATGAAGTCCTTGCCTCCGGTCTCCCCGACGATCCGCGGGTAGGAGCGGTACTTGGTGATGTTGGCACCCACGGTGGCCCACAGGTGCTGGAAGGTCGGCGTCGACCCGGTGAAGTGGATGCCCGCCAGGTCGGGGTGGGTCAGGGCGACCTTCGAGACGTCGAGACCGTCGCCGGGCAGCATGTTGATCACACCCGGAGGCATGCCTGCCTCCTCGAGCAGTTCCATCGTCAAGGACGCCGCCAGCTGCTGGGTCGGCGACGGCTTCCAGATCACCGTGTTGCCCATGAGAGCCGGTGCGGTCGGCAGGTTGCCCGCGATGGCGGTGAAGTTGAACGGGGTGATCGCGTAGACGAAGCCCTCGAGCGGTCGGTGGTCGGTGCGGTTCCAGATGCCCGGGCTGTTCGCGATCGGCTGGTCGGTGTGGATCTGCTTGGCGTAATGGACGTTGAAGCGCCAGAAGTCGATCAGCTCGCAGGCGGAGTCGATCTCGGCCTGGAAGGCGGTCTTGCTCTGACCCAGCATCGTCGCGGCGTTGATCCGCTGTCGCCACGGGCCGGCCAGGAGGTCGGCCGCCTTGAGGATGATCGCGCACTTCTCGTCGAACGCCAGCGCCTGCCAGGCCGGGGCTGCCGCTGCGGCCGCAGCGACCGCCGCCTTGGCATCGGCCTGGGTCGAGTTCTTCAGGGTGCCCAGCACGTGCTGGTGGTCATGGGGCTGGACGACCTTGATCTCGGCGCCCCCGCCGGACTTCTGCTCGCCACCGATGTGGGCCTTGAACGTGCGTTGCGTGCGCTCGAGTGAGTCGAGCTCGGCGACCAGGGCGGCCCGTTCGGGGCTGCCCGGGGCGTAGGTCAGGTTCGTCTCGTTGACCGGGGCCGGTGGGAAGGTGATCGCGTCCATGTCCGGATCGTGTCAGACCCGCAGCCGACCCTCAAATGCCCGGTGGCAGGAGCGCCTCGATCTCCTGGGTCGCGAACCAGGCGAGGTCGTCCTCGGGATCGGCATCGTCCGTGGTGTCGACATGGACGGCGACCACCTGCTGCAGGGAGGCGAGCCGGGCATCCGGGTCGGCCTCGACCACGACGACCACGCGCCGTCGTCGCCCGTCCTCCAGCCCGGCGACGAGCCCCGCGGACGCGTCGGCGGCCTCCATCAGGGCGGCGTACTCGCCCTCCTCGGAGTCATCAGGCGCCTCCAGCGCGCCAGCCAGGTCGATGCGGCCCTCGCTCCTCAGCAACACCAGCCGCTGCAGGGTCCCCGGCAGGTAGAGCCGGGGACTCACGTGTCGTCCTTGCGGGGCTTCTTGCGACCGCGCGGAGCGCGGGGTCGGCTGCTGCTCGCGGACTCCACGAGCTCCTCGAGGGCCTCGGTCAGGCAGTGCCCGAACACTTCGATGTCGGGCAGCGCATCCCGGTCCGCCGTGATCCCGTAGAAGACACTGCCGTCATAGGACGTCACCCCGATGGCCAGGGCCTGCCCCGGCAGCAACGGCTGGACCGGGTAGGTCTCCACCATCTCGGCGCCTGCCGCGTAGAGCGGGAACTGCGGGCCAGGCACGTTGGTGATCGACAGGTTGAAACCCTTGCGGAACTGGGTGAAGGCGACCCGCGCACCCAGGGCGTGGAACGTGGTCGGCGCGAAGCCGGAGACCCCAGCCAGCCGGTTGGCCGCCACGGCGCGGCCGGTCTCGGCGTGCGCCTTGAAGGCGTAGGAGACCTGGTGGAGGCGGACCACCGGGCTGACCTCCCCGATGGGCAGGTCCACCAGGTGTCCGGTGATCTGAGACCCGAGCGACGTGGCCTCGAGCTCGTCGTCGAACACCGACATCGGCACCATGGCCCGCAGGGAGCGATGGCCGCCGATGGAGCGTCCGCGCGTCATCAGCCAGGCGCGCAGCGCCCCGGTGATCGTCGCCAGGATGACGTCGTTGACGGTCCCCCCGTGTTCGGTCCGGATCTTGCGGTAGTCCTCGAGGTCGGTGCGCACCGCCACGAAGCGTCGCTGCTCGGAGAGCTCCCGGTTCAGCGGCGACTCCGGAACAGGGCGCCGGGCCGGGCCCAGTGGCAGGGAAGGCAGTGGCAGGCCTCTCAACGCCGAGTCGACGTTGCTCCTCGCAGTGCGTACGGCGGTCAGCGGCTCGTCGATGGACTCGCGAACGGCGTCGACCATCAGGGAGGTGGCCGAGGGCAGCCGGCGTGGTCGCCAGTCGTCGTGCAGGACCTCCTTGGGCAGCGGGCTCACGTCGAGGAGCACCTGCCCGAGGTCCACGGTCTCGACGCCGTCGACCAGGATCTCGTGCGACTTGGAGAGCAGGGCGACCCGACCGTCCCGTAGTCCCTCGATGAAGTAGACCTCCCACAACGGCCGGTGCCGGTCGAGCGGGCGCGACACGATCCGCCCCACGAGGTCGCGCAACTGGTCCATCGAGCCCGGTCGGGGCAGGGCTGAGCGGCGGACGTGGAAGGCGAGGTCGAAGTCGGGGTCATCGACCCAGACAGGGTTGGCCAACCGGGCCGGGACGAACTGGAGGCGCTGTCGATAGCGCGGCACGAACGCGATCCGGTCGGCGATCAGGGCGACCAGGGCATCGTGGTCGAACCCGGACGTCCCGGGGTCGAAGATCTCCACCGTCGCGTTGTGCATGGGCGTGGTCGGGGATTCCGCGGCCAGCAGGGCCACGTCGCGTCGTCGCAGTCGATCGCTCATGTCCCCCCTCGGGTCGGTGTTCGCTTGCTCGTCATGGGATTCTGACAGAGGAAACGCCCCTCATCCCCCGCAGGAGAGATCGTGACACGTCCCGGCAAGATCGCTGCCACCCTGAGCGCGCTCGCACTGGCCGTCACCCTGACGGCGTGTGGCGGTGATGACGAGGGCGGAGCCGGAGCCGATGCCGCACCGAAGAAGATCGAGGTCACCTTCGACGGCGACTCCGTGACACCCAACGGCGAGCGGATCGAGGTGGCGACCGGCCAGGAGATCGAGCTCGAGGTCACCGCCGACGAGGCGGGCGAGATCCACGTCCACTCCTCCCCCGAGCAGGAGCTCGAGTACGACGCCGGCGACTCCACGGTGACCTTCACCATCGACCAGCCGGGCGTCGTCGACGTGGAGTCGCACAACCTCGACAAGGTCATCGTCCAACTCGAGGTCAAGTGACGACCAGCGGCGAGCGGCTGCTGGCGCACGGCATCGGCGGGGCCAAGGACCTGCCGATCCCCACGGAACTGGCCATCGCCGGTGCCGTCGCGGCCCTGACCGTCTCGTTCACGGTGCTGGCCCTTGCCTGGCGCACGCCGCGGTTCGGTCGGTCGCGCTCCCACCCGGTGCCCGAGTGGCTGAGCGCCGGCGTCGACTCCGCTGCGTTCGCCATCCTCGCGCGGGGGTTCGGATTCCTGGTCTTCGCCTGGGCGATGATGGCGGCCGTCTTCGGCAAGGACGTCGCGATCAACCCGTTCCTGGGCATGTTCTACGTGCTGCTGTGGGTGGCGGTCGTGCCCCTGTCGCTGGTGCTGGGCCCGTTCTACCGGGCGGTCAGTCCGGTGCGCACGATCAACCTGCTCTTCGCGAAGGTCACCGGTGGCGACCCCGAGGAGGGGCTGTTCCGCTATCCCGAGCGCCTCGGCCAGTGGCCGGCAGCCGCCGGGTTGTTCGCCTTCGTCTGGATGGAGCTGGTCTACCCCTCCTCCACCGAGCTCGGGCCGGTCCGCCTGTGGTTCGCCCTGTACGTGGCAGTCATGCTGATCGGTGGCGCCCTCTTCGGCAACCGTTTCTACGAACGCGCCGACCCCTTCGAGGTCTACTCGACCCTGGTCGGTCATCTCTCGATCTGGGGTCGCGACGACGACGGCCGACTCGTGATCCGCGTCCCGATGGCCAACCTGGCTCGGGTGCCGCCGCTGCCGGGGCTGGTCGCCGTCGTTTCGGTGCTCTTCGGGAGCACGGCTTTCGACTCGTTCAAGGACTCGAACGTCTGGTTGCGCCACATCCAGGACTCGTCGGTGTCGCCGTTCGTGCAGAACAACCTGATGCTGATCTCGTTCTGCCTCGTGGTGGGCGTGCTGTTCTCGGTGGCCACGGCAGCGACCGGCGTGGAGGCCGGCCAGCGCCGCTCCGAACTCCCCTCGCTGTTCGCGCACTCGATGGTGCCGATCGTGGTGGGCTACATCGCGGCCCACTACCTCAGCTATCTGATCGAGGTGGGCCAACTGACCGTGATCCAGCTCAGCGACCCGTTCACCCGGGGCGACAACTACCTGGGAACGGCGAACTGGTCGGTCAGCTACTGGTTGTCGGAGCAGCCGACGCTGCTGGCCACGACCAAGGTGGTGGCGGTGGTGGTCGGACACGTCCTGGGGGTGGTCGCCGCGCACGACCGGGCCATCGAGCTGTTGCCCAGACGCCACCAGCTGACCGGTCAGCTGCCCCTGCTGATCGTGATGGTCGGGTTCACGATCTCGGGTCTCTACCTGCTCTTCGCAGCCTGAGCCGGCGCTCCTGCGGCCGCGTGGGAGCCAGGTCCGCGAACAGGGCACCGGCCACGGCCTCCACCGCGCGGACCAGCGCCGAGTCGCCGGCCTCGACCAGGGTCCGTCCCGCGATCAGCGCACGATCGACACCGATCCGGTCGTCGGGCAGGAAGTGCAGGCCGCTGACCCGCGAGAAGCCCGTGACCATGCCGGCGATGTCGGCCTCCGACCAGCCGAGGCTGGAGCGCATCCGGTTGATCACCACCCGGACCGGGCCGCCCCGGGTGACCTCCTTGAGCTCGACGAGCCCCCGCGCGAGCCGGGAGAGGCCCACTGGATCGGCCGCTCCCACCACGACGATCTCGTCCGCGGCGGCGAGCCCACCCAGCGTCATCGAGTTGCGACCGGGCACCGTGGAGAAGTCGGTCATGGGCTCGGTCTCCAAGGAGAAGCCGGTGTCCACGATGACGTGGGATCCAGCACTCGCGATCTCGAGGACGTGCTCGATCGCACCCGGCCTCACCTCCGTCCAGCGGTCAGGTCGCGGCAACCCCGTGATCACGTGCAGCCGGTCCGACACCTTGCGTTGCGCAGCCGGGAACCGGCCCTCCAGATCGCCGGCGGCCGACCACCGGGCACACGACAACAGGCCGGAGACCTCGTCCATGATCCCGAGGTGCTGCGCCACCGCGCCGCCGTAAGGGTCCGCGTCCACCACCAGCGCCGGCAGGTTGCGGTGCGCCAGCACAGCTGCCAGGGCCAGCGCCACCGTGGTCCGTCCCGGTGCACCGCCGGGCCCCCAGACCGCGACGACCCGTCCAGGCGACTCCTGGTCGGGCACCGCTTCGACGGCGTCCGTGGGACGCTCCACCCCGGACCCGGGCGCCGGCTCCTGCGTGGGGTGCAACACCGCCTCGGCAAGCCTGGCCAGGTCATCCTGGGTGATCAGCGTGGTGACCCCGACCCGGGCGGCACGCGCGGAGGCAGTGTCGTCGAGCCCTGCCACCACGGCCACCGTGCGCACCCGGTGGCGGCGCAGGTGCTCGACGGCTGCCGCGTCGAGGCCGTGTGACTCCAGCCCGACGACGGCCACGTCAGCCTGTCCGGCCGTCGCAGCCGCGAGAAGTTCGTTGACGTCGACGCACCGTTTCAGCACCACGACCCCAGGCTGCCCCGTCAGCAGTCCGAAGGCTGCCGACTCCCACGCCGCTCCCGACGCGACCATGAGGACGCACACCTTGTCCACGAGACGGTCAGCCGCGCTTGACGAGGTAGAGGTTGTCGGTCTTGGCGGCTTGCACCATCACGGCCAGGTGGTCCGGGTCGACGTCGGCCGGAATCGCCACGGTCACGGCCCGCGCCCCGCTCCCGGCCAGGCTGTCGGCAGCGGTTGCCAGGTCGGTCACGAGTACGTCGCCCAGCACCAGGCGTGCCCGAGCGTCCGTCTGGCCGGACTGCTGCTTCTCCACTGAGGTCACGTAGACCTCGACGAGGTCACCGGTGGCCAGTCCGGCGGGAACGCCCGGGCCGGTGAAGAGGACGGTCACGGTGCGCTGCGCCGTGTCGGCGGCGACCCCGAGCGCCGCCCTCGGCAGGAGCTCGCCGGCTGCCACCGGCCGGTCGAGGGTGGCCGCATCGGGCAGCGGCGCGCTGGCGCTGAGGTAACGGTCAGCATCCGCTGGATCGACGAAGCGCACGTCGTGGGCCGTCAGGTCGTCCTCCTGCACGACCTCCCCGATCCCCACGTCGTGGGAGACCGCCCACACCGCAACCGTGTCGTCGGCGCTCGCCAGCACCCTGGAGCCGAGGACGACACAGGCAGCCACGATCGCCAGCCCCGTCCAGAGGCGTGGATCTCGCCAACCGGGGCGGGTGACTCGGTGGGCTGAGGGGGTGAGATCTGACCCGGGATTCGTGCTCACGGAGAGCATCATGCAAGGTCAGCACTGATTGGTCACCCCCACTTTCCACAAGCTGGGGATCGGCTGTCCACAATGCCCCGAGTTGTGTGGGGCTGGGGTGGACTCCTCATGGCAGAGTTGTCGTCATGACCGGTTCGCCGCGCTTCCTGACCCTGGCCGACGTGGCCGAGATCCTCAGCACGTCGAGCGCCCAGGTCTACGCGCTCGTGCGTCGAGGAGACCTGGTCGCCATCAAGATCGGCGGCCGCGGCCAGTGGCGGGTGGAGTCGTCCCAACTCGAGGCCTACATCGAACGCGCCTACAACGATGCCGCCACGTTCGTGGCCGAGCACCCGTTCCTGGAGTCCGAGTCCAAGTCCGAGTTCTGAACCGTCGAGCGGTCAGCCGTCCTCACCCGACAGAGTGACCTCGACGTCGCGGGTGTCCCCGTCACGGTCCACGGTGAGGGTGATGGTGTCGCCTGGACGGTGGGTGCGGATCTGGACGATGAGGGAGGCACCGTCGGTGATGCTCTGACCGTCGACGGCGGTGACCAGGTCGCCCTTCTCGAGCCCGGCGTCGTCAGCGGGGGTGTTCGACATCACCTCGTCGATGACCGCGCCCCGCTTCCCATCCTGGTCTCCGGTGAGCACCTTGGCGCCGATGACCGGGTACTGCGCCTTGCCGGTCTTCAGGATCTGGTCGGCCGTGGTGATGACCTGCTCCACGGGGATGGCGAAGCCGACCCCGATGTTGCCGGACTGGGTGCCGGTGGAACTGCCGCCCGTGGTGGCGATGGCCGAGTTCACCCCGATCACCTGGCCCTGCATGTTGACCAAAGGCCCGCCGGAGTTGCCGGGGTTGATGGCCGCATCGGTCTGGACGGCGTTGATGTAGGAGGTGTCGTCAGCACTGTCTCCGGTGGTGACGGGGCGGTTGAGCGCGCTCACGATGCCGGAGGTGACGGTCTCGTTGAGCCCCAGCGGAGAACCGATGGCGACCACCTGGTCGCCGACGTTCATCGCCTTGGAGGCCCCCAGTGAGACCGGCTGCAACTTCTTGGCCTCCGGCACGTAGAGCACCGCGAGGTCGTAGACCGAGCTGCGCCCGATCAGCTCCGCGGTGTACTGACGACCGCTGTGGTCGACGATCTCGATGTCCCCACCGTCGGCCGCGCCCGCGATCACGTGGTTGTTGGTGATGATGTGCCCCTGCTTGTCGAACACCCAGCCCGAGCCGGTGGCGCCGAGGGGCTGGCCGTCGAGGTCGGCCATGATCTGCACGGTGCTGGGCAACAGGGCCTTCGCGACGGCCGCGACCGACTCGTTGCCGGCCTCGATCGGCGGCACCGACACCGTGTCGACACCGTTGATCCCGTTGTTGACCGTCCCGTTGTCGTCGGCGTCCTGCAATGCCTGGACGGCGGCGCCACCGAGCGCACCGCCGAGAAGTCCCACGACCAGGGCCAGTGCGGCCACGCCGGGCCAGACCCAGCGCGACACCTTGCCTCGCACGGGTGCCGATGTGTGGGAGGGCTGGTCGTACCCCTGGTAGGCCTGCTCGTAGCTCTGGCCGTATGCCTGGCCGTAGCCCTGTCCGGCCACCGGATAGCCCCAGGTCGAGGTGGGCGCCTCCGAGGGCTGCTGGGGCGAGGGGTAGGACGCTCCGGCGTACGGCGCCGGCAGGTCGGCAGGCAGCTCAGCGGGCTGATCGGCAGGCGGGTCTGCCGGGGGCTCGGACGGCGTAGGCGCGCCCCAGCTCAGCGGCTGGGTGTGCTCGTGGCCGTCCCCGTGGGGCGGCTGGTTGCTCTGATCGGTCACAGACCCATCCTGAACGTGTTCGCCACCTTGCGGATCATCTGTTTCGCCTCACGGTCGCTGACGTCGGTCCCGGTGCTGGGCCGCCCGGGCTGCACACCCGGCGTGCTGAGCAGGCTCGCCGGCGGAAGTCGCCGCTCGATCGTGGGCGCCTGGGCCGGGGCGGCGCTGAACGCCAGCACCCCGAACATGGCGGCGCCGACGGTGCCGGCTCCGATCGCGGCAAGGCCACCGAAGCGTCGGTTGCGCACCGCTTCGGCGGCGTGCTCGGGGTAGCGAGCCAGGGCGGCCGGGCTGCACAGCGAGCCCTTGAGTCCCTGCGGTGCCTCACCGGAGTGGGCCAGGGACAGCCCGAGGAGCTGACGCTTGATCCATCCCTCGCGCTCGACCGCGGCCCGACACGTGGCGCACGTGTGCACGTGAGCCCACGCACGCTCCTCCTCGGCCGCACCCATCTGGCCGTCGACCAGCGCGCCCACCCGGGCGCCCAGATGCATCATGAGGTCGCCAGCTTGGTGAGACGCGGGCGCGGGATCCGGGGGCCGGAGTAGCGGGTCCTCCCCTCGGCGGGGGCGCGGTGGGCAAGCGCGTCGCGCAGCATGGCACGGCCGCGGTGGATGCGAGAGCGCACGGTGCCGAGCTTGGCATCCATGATCTCCGCGATCTCCTCGTAGGTCAGGCCCTCGACGTCGCAGAGCACGACGGCGGCCCGGAAGTCGGGAGGGAGTTGGGCGAGCGCACGCTCCACGTCGTCGTCGAAGCTGCGCTCGGCGTAGGCCTCGTCAGGAGAGAGGTTCGCGCTCTCGAGCCTGGCCTCACGCTCCTCCGACAGCGCGTCGAACCGGATCCGCTGCTTGCGGCGGGCCTGGTCGAGGAACAGGTTGGTGGTGATCCGGTGGAGCCAGCCCTCGAAGGTCCCTGGGGTGTAGGTCGACAGGGATCGGAACACCCGGACGAACACTTCCTGGGTCAGGTCCTCGGCGTCAGGACGGTTGCCGGTCAGGCGGTAGGCAAGCCGGTAGACGCGATCGGAGTGCTGTTCGACGATCTCGTCCCAGGTCGGGATCTCGCTCGCCGTGCTCTCCATCGAAGGCTCCTGTGATGTGGTGCGGATCAGCATCTGACCTCTCACGCTAGAGACGGGATCTGAGAGGAGCCTGTGAGAACACACGGTCCTTGGTGTGAACAACGACCGAGCACGTCACTCTGTTCCGGATCCGGCCCACCGAACGCGGTATCGTCGTGGCGTTCAGGAACCGGCACCGACTCAGGAGGCCCCCATCACCAGCCCGATCAAGCCAGCCAGCTGGACCTACGCCGAGGAGTTCGTCGCCGAGGACGAGGTCCTGGCGGCCGCCCGAGCCCGCGCCGAGGAGGTCGGAGTCAGCCCCATCGGCAACGGCGGCGGTGCCGCCCTGCGTTTCCTGGCCTCGATCCTGGAGGCTCGCGCCGTCGTCGAGATCGGCACCGGGACCGGCGTGTCGGGGCTGTGGTTGCTGCGCGGCATGCGCCCCGACGGTGTCCTGACCACCGTCGACATCGAGACCGAGCACCAACGGCTGGCCAAGCAGACCTTCGCCGAGGGCGGGATCGCTCCTCAACGAGCTCGCACCATCTCCGGCGCTGCGCTGGAGGTGCTGCCGCGACTCACCGACGGCCACTACGACCTGGTCTTCTGTGACGGCGACAAGAGGGAGTACGACGCCTACCTGCGCGAGGCGCTGCGGCTGCTGCGTCCGGGCGGGATCGTGGCCTTCGACAACGCACTGTGGCACGACCGGGTCGCCGATCCGGCCCAGCGTGACGAGGAGACCACCGCGATCCGAGCGTTGGGTCGCGAGATCACGGAGACTGAGTCCCTCGTGCCAGTGCTGTTGCCCGTGGGAGACGGACTGCTGGTCGCCAAGAAGGAATGGACTCCCGAGTCCGACTGAGACGTGATGGCCGCCGCTCAGGCGCGCGGCGTGGCCTCGAAGCCGTCCCAGCCCTCGGCGACCGCAACGATGTCACAGGGTTCGATGAGGATCGGGGGCGCGCCGACGATCTGGGACCCAGGGGCGTCCGCGGCGCCGGCGGAGAAGGTGGCCTGGAACTCCGCTCGCGCCTCGTCGGAGACGAAGACGTAGCAGCCCTCGAACCACTCCCCGGCCCGCATCCGCCAGGTCTTGAAGCGCAGGCCGGCCATCCCGGTGAATCGCGCGTGCGAGGTGTCGGCGACGTACGACGCCAACGCCTCCTCGACACCCTCCGGCGCTTCGGCCAACGACCAGCGAACCGTCAGACCCTTCACGAGCCCACTCCCTTCAGCGGCTCCTCCTGGCGCAACCACGCCAGGAGAGCGCGAGCGCCGAACCCGGTGGGTCCGGTCGTCCATTCGTAGTTCTCGGTGGGAGAGTCACCGAACGACGCGACGTCGAGGTGAGCCCAGGGCACGTCCCCAGCGAAGTGCTGGAGGAAGAGCGCCGCCGTGATGGCCCCCGGTGTGCCGGCCGCGTTGTCGGCGTCGGCCACCTTCGAGGCCAGCTTGTCCTCGTAGACGCTCGCCAGCGGGAAGCGCCACAACGGCTCGCCGGAGGCTGCTCCAGCGGTGGCGATCAGGCTGGCCAGGGCCTCGTCATTGGAGAAGTAGCCACCCGTGCGCAAGCCCAGCGCGATCTTCATGGCACCGGTGAGGGTGGCCACGTCGACCAGGACGTCGGGAGCCAGCTCGGCCACGGCGTAGGCCATCGCATCGGCCAGCACGAGGCGACCCTCCGCGTCGGTGTTGGTCACCTCGGTGGTGCGGCCGTTGTAGTGCCGGACCACGTCGCCCGGGCGCAGTGCACTGCCGCTGATCGCGTTCTCGGCAGTCGGGATCAACCCGGTCACCCGGACCGGACACCCCACCTCGGCGAGCGCACCCAGGGTGGCGATCACGACGGCGCCGCCGGTCATGTCGCGCTTCATCGTCGCCATCGCCTCACCCGGCTTGATCGACAGCCCGCCGGAGTCGAAGGTGATGCCCTTGCCCACCAGCACCACGTGAGCCGTGGAGCTCGACACGCCGCGGGGGGTGTAGTCGAGCTGGATCAGCCGGGGCGGGGTGGCGGAGGCCCGGCCGACACCCACGAGCGCGCCGAACCCCGCGGCCGCGAGCTCGACCTCGTCCCAGACCCGGAACCCGAGCCCAGCGGCATCCGCGACGGCCTGCGCCTGATCGGCCAGCCACTGCGGACTCTTGACGTTGGAGGGCACGGTGGCCAGCGCCCTGGCCCGCCAGCCGGCGCCGCCGAGGGCAAGCGCACGCGTCAGGGGGGCCTCGCGCCCCGCGTGGGCTCCGGCGAGCACGATCTGGGCCACCGGCCGGGAGGTCGGGCCGTCCTGGCGCCAGGCGAACCCGAAGGACCCCAGCATGGCGCCGACGACGAAGGCCTCGAAGCCCTCGTCGGGCACCACCGAGGCGACGGTGGTCGCGACGCTGGCCCGGCCGGTCATCGCCCTCGCCAGAGCGGCTCCGGCCCGACGCAGATCCGCCGGGGTCTGATCGCCGACACCGACGAACGCGACCAGGGCGAGGTCATCCCGGCCCAGCACGGGGTGAGTCGTCACCTCACCGGCGGCCCCGGTCGCCGCGTGGTGCTCCAGCAGCGCGAACCCGTCGAGGTCGAGCAGGTCGAGCAGCTCGCCGGCTCCCGGCCCCAGGGTCAGTGGTTCGCCGGGCAACACGGGGACGGCCAGCGCCTCGACACCCCGCAAAGCATGCGGAAGCAGAGCGCTGAGTGCGAACTCGGGGGGAGAGACCTGCGGTGGCAGGACAGCGGCGTGAGACTCCGAGATGGCCACGCCCGTCAGCCGACGACGTCCTTGAGCGCATCACCGAGTGCGCCGGCCTCGTCGGCGTTCAACTCCACGACCAGACGGCCACCGCCCTCGAGCGGGACTCGCATCACGATGCCGCGCCCTTCCTTGGTGACTTCAAGCGGACCGTCGCCCGTCCGCGGCTTCATCGCCGCCATGCGCGCACCTCTTCTTTCGTCGTCACGCGCCGGTCGGCGCAGTACGCAGCAACCATTATCCCTCATGGAGAGCCTCGCCCTGACCACTACCCTGAACAGACCCGTCACCGAGAGGTCCACCATGCCCGAACAGCCCGTGTCCTACGTCGTCACCGACGGCGTCGCGACCATCACCCTCAACCGTCCTCAGGCCATGAACAGCTTGGACCTCGCGACCAAGGAGGCCCTGCTGGCCCGGGTCCAGGAGGCTTCGGCCGACGCCGCGGTGCGGTGCGTGGTGCTCACCGGGACCGGACGGGGCTTCTGCGTCGGGCAGGACCTGAAGGAGCACATCGCCCTGCTGGCCGCCGACCCCGACGGCGCGTTGTCCAGCACCGTCGAGAAGCACTACAACCCCATCGTCACCGCCCTGGCCACGATGCCGAAGCCCGTGATCGCCGCGGTCAACGGGGTGGCTGCCGGCGCCGGAGCCTCGTTGGCCTTCGCCTGCGACTTCCGGATCCTCGTCGAGTCGGCAGGGTTCAACCTGGCCTTCACCGGGGTGGCGCTGTCCTGCGACACCGGTTCCTCCTGGACCCTGCAGCGGCTCGTCGGTCACGCCAAGGCCATCGAGCTCCTCTACCAGCCCACCACGATGTCAGCAGCCGACGCACTCGCCCTGGGTCTGGCCACCACCGTGGTCCCGGCCGAGGAGTTCGCGGCCACCGTGGATGAGCTGGCCACCCGCCTGGCCGCAGGTCCGACCGTCTCCTACGGGGCCATCCGTCGTTCCGTGGCGTACGCCGCCGGGCACAGCCTCGAGGACTCCCTGGCGTTCGAGGCGACGATGATGGCGGCCACCGGATCCACCGAGGACCACCGCAACGCCGTCGCCGCGTTCGTGGCCAAGGAGAAGCCGGTGTTCACCGGGCGTTGAGCCTCAGCGCCGCCCGCCCAGGGCACGCAACAGCTGGCGCGGTGCCGTGACCCGCATGCGGTGCCGGCCCGGGTGGGCGCCGTACTCGACGGTCACGGCCGCGCCGGGGAAGTTGTGGTTGTACCAACCCGTCATGGTGCCGTGACACACCCCGGTGCAGTTGAAGTTCTTCAGCGGCAGGTTGAGGTGCCGAGACAGCCGCCGGGAGAAGGCCGGGAGCTTGGTGTCGGTGTCCACGCCGTTGAGTGGCTGGTGGAAGCTCACGATGCGCCGGGGGCGGATGTCGCGCAGGAACCTCATCGCTGCTTTGGTCTCGGGCTCGGAGCCGGGTCGGGGACCCGATTCGTAGCTGCCGTCCAGATCGCGCCAGCTGTAGGGGAAGTTGCGGTTCAGGTCCACCCCATGGGCGTTCTTGCGAGTGTGGCGCACCAGCCCGTCGGGGTTGTAAGACGGCAGGATCCACAGGTCGATGCCCCGCACCGGGGGACCGTCGCGCAACGAGCGCAGGATCTGGCGCGGAGCGCCCTCATTGCCGTGCATCCCTGAGATGACCAGCACGACCGGTCGACCGGGCTTGCCCAGGCGGTAGGCCACGATGGGGCGATCCTTCGCGGATCGGCCGATCACCCGCGTCTCGAGGACTGCCGGACGCGTGGCGAGACTCGGTACGGCGGCCCGGGGCGGTGGGGGCTGCGCGACCCCTACGGCGATGCTCTCGGTCCCGGCCAGCACCGTGCTCGCCAGCACCGTGGCCAGGAAGAGGGGGATCAATCGAGACATCGTCACACCGCCGAACTCAGGTAGGCCCACGTGAACACCACGACACCGACGAGCACGCCCAGATGCGCGAGCAACGACAACCAGGGGCCGAGGCCGGAGGAGTCGATGGCCGTGTCCCCCGCATGCCTGCCACGACTCGGCAACCAGCGCGCCAAGGTCATCAGCCCGACCAGGGCCGTGACCCACCAGAAGAACAGCGCGATGATGCCCACCAGGGAACCCCCGGCGAACGTCTCCTCGTCGGCCACCAGGAAGACCACCCAGATGACCAGGGCCAGCACACCTGCCACCGTGTGCAGGTTCAGGAGGCCGCGACCCATCGGGAACGCACCGGAGGCCAGCGCCCGGGCGAGGCGGACTCGGGTCAGGACCACGACGAGACCGGCCAGCGCAGTCAGGACGTAGACGACGTTGACGAGGACGGGCGTGGACACGACAGGCAGTGTGCCCTAGACGGCCTCGTCGTCGCCACGACCGGCCGCAGTGCGGTCACGTTCGATCTGGAGCTCGCGGGCCAGCCGGTCGAGCAGGGCGTCGACCTCGGAGACCCGATAGCCCACGAGGGCGGTCGAGAACCGGACCGCGCGCAGGTCGGCGGCCTCGAGCGGTCGATCCGCCGGGACGAGCGCGTCGGGGCGATCGTCGTAGGCCTCGGCGAGCGGCGTACCCCGGCCGGACGCGACGGCCGCGACGCCACCGAGTGCCAGCACCACCAGGATCGCGAAGAACCACATCATGACTCGGACTCCTCCCGTTCGGCTCGCGACACCACGGTGAGACCGTGGTCGGCCTGCGCCTCCACCATGAGCTCGACGACCTGGTCGATGTCGTCGGTCACGGTCAGCATGTCGAGGTCGCGCTGCGAGATCTTCCCGTCGGCCAGCACCGTGTCGGTGAGCCAGCCCATCAGTCCGCTCCAGTAGTCGACCCCGATCAGGGCCACGGGGAAGGACGTCACCTTCTCGGTCTGCACCAGCGTGAGCGCCTCGAAGAGCTCGTCCAGGGTGCCCAGGCCGCCGGGCAGGACGGCGAAGCCGCGCGAGTACTTGACGAACATCGTCTTGCGGGCGAAGAAGTAGCGGAAGTTGATGCCGAGCTCGACCCACTCGTTGAGGCCGGTCTCGAACGGCAGCTCGATGCCGAGGCCGACGCTCTTGCCGCCGGCCAGACTCGCCCCTTTGTTGGCCGCTTCCATGGCACCCGGGCCGCCACCGGTCAGCACTGCGAAACCGGCCTGCACCAGTTTGCGGCCGAGCTCCTCACCCAAGGCGTAGTACGGGTCGTCGACCGCGGTGCGGGCAGACCCGAACACCCCGATCGCAGGCCCCAGCTCGGTCAGGGTGCCGAAGCCCTCCACGAACTCGGCCTGGATCCGCAGCACCCGCCACGGGTCGGTGTGCACCCAGTCGGAGTCGCCCCGCGAGTCCAGCAGTCGCTGGTCGGTGGTGCCCCGGTCGATGCGGGCGCGCCGCATCAGGACCGGGCCCTTGTACTTCTCCTGGTCGGCCATCGGATCGCTCACCGGTCCTCACCGAGCCACGCACGCAACTGCCGCTCACAGCGAGCGATGTGCTCGAGAGGGACGAACTCCTCCTGCTTGTGCGCCAGCATCGGGTCTCCCGGGCCGAAGTTCACCGCCGGGATCCCCAACCCGGTGAACCGGGCGACATCGGTCCAGCCGAACTTCGGGTTCACCTGGCCCCCCACGGCGGCCAGGAAGTCCTTGGCGGCCGGCTTGTCCAGGCCCGGCAGGGCACCGGGCGCGGAGTCCGAGACGGCCACCTCGAAGCCGTCGAAGAACTCGCGCACGAACGCCTCCGCCTCAGCCTCGCTCCGGTCCGGGGCGAAGCGGTGGTTGACGGTCACCACGCATTCGTCGGGTAGCACGTTGCCAGCCACTCCCCCACTGATGAAGACCGCGTTGAGACCCTCGTGGTACTCCAGGCCGTCGATCACGGGGCGTCGGGCGTCGTACTCGGCGAGCCGGGTGAGCACCGCGGCGGCGCGGTGGATCGCGTTGACCCCGCGCCAGCTGCGCGCCGAGTGCGCACGCTCACCGGTGAGCCGGACGTCGACGCGAAGCGTGCCCTGACAACCAGCCTCGACCCCGGCGTTCGACGGCTCCATCAGGATGGCGAAGTCGGCGGCCATCAGGTCGGGGTCGCTGACGACGAGCTTGGACAGGCCGTTGTGCTCGGCCTCGATCTCCTCGCACTCGTAGAACAGGAAGGTGATGTCGCGGTTGGGCCTCACCAGGTCCTGGGCGAGCTTGAGCGCGATCGCGACCCCACCCTTCATGTCACAGGTCCCCAGCCCGTGCAGATGCGTGCCATCGTTGCGGGCCGGCAGGTTGTCGTTCAGAGGCACCGTGTCGATGTGCCCGGCGATGACCACCCTCTCGGGGCGCCCGAGCGCCGTCCTGGCCACGATCGTGTTGCCTCGCCGGGTGAGCTCGAGGTGCCGCAGCGGGGACAGCGCCGCCTCGATCGCGTCGGCGATCGCCTGCTCGTCGTGGCTCACCGACTCGATGTTGACCAGCTGCTCGGTCAGGGTCACGGTGTCAGCGTTCAGATCCAGACTCATGCACCCATCCTGTCAGCCGACCGGCACCGATCAGCCACTCCTCAGCTCGTCGCCAGCTCGATCTCGGTCTCCTGCGCCTCCACGAAGCTCACGCTGGTGGCCAGCGTCTCACCTGCGATGAGGAGCTCGTGGGTGCGCGCCGCGGCCAGGACGTCGGCGGGGCCCCCGACCCGCAGGGCGATGCGGTCCGAGACGTCGAGTCCGGCGTCGCGTCGAGCCTGCTGGATCTGGCGGACCAGGTCACGGGCCAGGCCCTCGGCCTCGAGCTCCGGCGTCAGGTAGGTGTCGAGAACCACGAACCCGCCGCGCGGCAGCATCCCGGTGACCGTGCCACCCGAGCCGCCGGCCACGGTCTCCAGGGTGAACTCACCCTCGACGAGCACCAGCCCACCGGCAGTCACCGTGCCGTCCTCGGCCACCGACCAGTCGCCCGACTTGGACCCCCGGATCGCGACCTGGACGTCCTTGCCCAGCCGGGGCCCGGCAGCACGCGCGTTGACGTTGAGCTTCTGCGAGACGCCGTACGTCGCGGCCTCCGGCTCGGCGGCGTCGAGCAACCGCACCGACTTCACGTTGAGCTCGTCGGCGATGATGCCCTCGAAGCCGCCCAGGGAAGCCGCGTCGGAGACCACCACCGTCAGTCCCGACAGCGGGAGCCGGTTGCGCAGGCCGGCGCTCTTGCGCAGCGCGGACCCGGCCGAGCAGGCATCGCGGACCACGTCCATCGCCGCCACCAGAGCATCGTCGGCCGGCAGGTCGGAGACCAGCGGCCAGTCGGTCAGGTGCACCGAACGGCCGCCGGTCAGGCCGCGCCAGATCTCCTCGGTGGTCAGCGGCAGCAGTGGAGCCGTGACGCGGCTGACCACCTCGAGCACCGTGTAGAGCGTGTTGAACGCACCCTCGTCGACGATCCCGCCCGCAGCCCAGAAGCGCTCCCGGGAGCGCCGGATGTACCAGTTGGTGAGCACGTCGAGGAACGACCGGGTCGAGTCACAGGCCTCGGCGACCGCGTAGTTGTCGAGCTGGTCGGTCATCTGCTCGACGTACTGCCGGCACTTGGCCAGCAGATAGCGATCCAGCGGATCGGTCGAGCTCGTGGACCACGACGCCTCGTGCCCGTCACTGCCCGCCGCGTTGGCGTAGAGCGAGAAGAAGTACCAGCTGTTCCACAGCGGGATCATCACCTGGCGCACCGAGTCGCGGATGCCCTGCTCGGTGACGACCAGGTTGCCGCCGCGAAGGATCGGCGAGGACATCAGGAACCAGCGCATCGCGTCGGCTCCGTCCCGGTCGAAGACCTCGCGTACGTCGGGATAGTTGCGCAGGGACTTCGACATCTTGTTGCCGTCGGACCCCAGCACGATCCCATGGCTGACACAGGTCTCGAACGCCGGCTTGTCGAAGATCGCGGTGGCCAGCACGTGCAGGGTGTAGAACCAGCCGCGGGTCTGCCCGATGTACTCCACGATGAAGTCGCCCGGGAAGTGCCCCTTGCTCGTCGCCGTGCCGTCGAACCAGTCGGCGTGCTCGAACGGGTAGTGCACCTGGGCGAAGCTCATGGCGCCGGAGTCGAACCAGACGTCCAGCACGTCCGGGACCCGGCGCATCATCGAACGCCCGGTCGGATCGTCAGGGTTCGGTCGGACCAGGTCGTCGACGTAGGGGCGGTGCAGGTCCAGAACGCCGTCGTTCAGCGGCGGCGCCCCGAAGTCCGCCTCCAGCTGGGCGAAGCTGCCGTAGACGTCGACGCGCGGGTAGGCCGGGTCGTCGCTCTTCCACACCGGCACCGGCGAGCCCCAGAACCGGTTGCGGGTCACCGACCAGTCGCGGGCGTTCGCCAGCCACTTGCCGAACTGACCGTCCTTGATGTGCTCGGGCACCCAGCGGATCTGGTCGTTGAGCTCCAGCATCCGCTCCTTGATCGCGGTGACCTCGACGAACCACGACGAGACCCCCTTGTAGATCAGGGGCTCGCGGCAGCGCCAGCAGTGCGGGTAGGAGTGCTCGTAGCCCTCGCGGCGCAGCAGCACCGTGCCTGGCGTGACCGAGCCGGTCGCTTCGGTGGTCGAGCTTGTGTCGTCGGTGGTCGAGCTTGTCGAGACCCGGGTCGCCGCCTTCAGGTGGTCGATGATGGGCAGGTTGGCGTCGAAGACGAGCATGCCGGCGTACTCGAGGACCGGTTCGGTGAACCGCCCGTCCTTGCCGACCGGCATGACCGGCTCGATGCCCTCGCGGTCGGTGATCTCCTTGTCGACCTCACCGAAGGCTCCGGCGGTGTGCACGAGCCCGGAACCGTCGGTGGTGGTGACGGCGTCGTCAGCCGCGACGACCCGGAAGGCCCGCTCACGGCCGAGGTAGTAGGAGAACGGCGGGGTGTAGCCACGGCCCACCAGATCGGCGCCGCGGTAGCTCCCGACCACGGTCGGCTCCTCCCCCAGCTCCCGGGCGTAGGCAGCCAGCCGGGCGGCGGCCAGCAGGTAGCGGGCCGTGCGGTCGGTGCCCGGGACCGGCGCCTCGACGACGACGTACTCGATCTCGGAGCCGACCATGATCGCCAGGTTGCTGGGCAGGGTCCACGGCGTCGTGGTCCACACGAGAGCCAGCACCCCGTCCAGGTCGTCACCGCGATCCTCGAGGCGCAGACCCACGGTGACCGCGGGGTCGGTGACCATCTGGTAGACGTCGTCGTCCATGCGCAGCTCGTGGTTGGACAGCGGCGTCTCGTCGTTCCAGCAGTAGGGCAGCACCCGGAAGCCCTCGTAGATCAGGCCCTTCTCGTGGAGCTGACCGAAGGCCCACATCACCGACTCCATGTAGTCGGGGTTCATGGTGCGGTAGTCGTGCTCGAAGTCGACCCAGCGTGCCTGACGGGTGACGTACTCGCGCCAGTCGTCGGTGTACTTCATCACCGAGGCCCGGCACGCGTCGTTGAACTTCTCGATGCCGAGCTCGTGGATCTCGTCGGTCGTCTTGAGCCCGAGCTGGCGCATCGCCTCGAGCTCGGCGGGCAGCCCGTGGGTGTCCCACCCGAAGCGGCGCTCGACGCGCTTGCCGCGCATGGTCTGGTAGCGCGGGATCAGGTCCTTCACGTAGCCGGTGAGGAGGTGCCCGTAGTGCGGGAGCCCGTTGGCGAACGGGGGGCCGTCGTAGAAGACGAACTCGTTCTCACCATCCGAGCCGGGGTCGCGCTGCTCGACACTGGCCACGAACGTGTCGTCGGTCTTCCAGTAGTCCAGCACCCGCTCCTCGATGGCCGGGAACCTGGGGCTCGAGGGGACGCCCGACTGATCGGGGTCGGTGGAGACCTTGGGGTAGGTCATCAGTGGCTCTCCTGCGGTCGTGGGCTCGAACATCCACGAGGACGACCTCCCGGAGGAGCCGCGGTACCACCTCGCTTGCCCTGCTCTCGGTCATCGAGCTTGTCGAGACCAGGACCGCTTCATCGAAGGCTCTGACGGGCCCACCCGTCCGGTTCTACTGGGCCGAAGCCGTTCCTCCGGAAGCTCGCCGCTGATGACGGCTCAGACGCTGTTGGGACCAGCGTACGGGCTGGTCGAGGTTGCCCGCCAATCAATACCGGTTGCGTTCCGTGCCGTGAGCAGCGAGCGTGGCTCCGTGACCGAACGCAGCTTTCCCGACATGTGGGTCGACCCCGACGACGATCCCCGCGACACCGGCACCAGCCCGGTCGGGGAGCGAGCCACGCTGGTGGACTACCTGCGTCACTACCGACTCACTCTGGCCATGAAGTGCGAGGGCCTGGACGCCGAGCAGCTGGCGCGCCGCTCGGTGCCCCCCTCCACCCTCTCCCTGCTCGGACTGGTCCGCCATCTCGCCAAGGTCGAGCACAGCTGGTTCCGCCGGGTGATGGAGGGCCAGGACCTGCCCCGGCTCTACTGGAGCAGCGAGGACCGCGATCTCGACTTCAACGGTGCCGTGCCCGACCCCGCCGTGGTGGCGGATGCCTGGGAGTCCTGGCGGCGCGAGGTCGCCCATGCCGAGGAGTACGTCGCCTCGGCTCCCTCGCTCGACGTGGAAGGAGCCCACCACGACGGGCCGGTAGCCCTGCGCGAGGTCCTGGTGCACATGATCGAGGAGTACGCCCGCCACGTCGGCCACGCCGATCTGCTGCGCGAGTGTGTGGACGGGCGCACGGGCCAGTAGTCGTGCCGGGTCCGTAGAGTTGGGTCCCGTGACCCACTCTGCCTGGGGCTTCGGCCTCACGACTCTCGCCGCCGACGGCACCGTCCTGGACGTCTGGTTCCCCGCGCCCGCACGGGGCAGCGTCCCCGACGACCCCGCCATCCCCGCGGACCTCAGCGCCCTCGAGGGCGACGACCCGGCCCGCGGCGTACGCCGGACGGTGGAGCTGGTGGTCGTCGACGACCTCGACGCCGCGCCCGTCTCGACCCAGGACGTGTGGCTGCGACTGCACCTGCTGAGCAGTCGGCTGGCGGTGCCGCACTCGATCAACCTGGACGGGGTCTTCGGGTTGCTGACCAACGTGGTGTGGACCTCGGCAGGTCCATGCGCCGTCGAGGGCTTCGAGCTCACTCGCGCCCGCCTGCAGCGCGAAGGTCGGCACGTGACGGTGTTCGGGGTCGACAAGTTCCCCCGCATGGTGGACTACGTGCTGCCCTCCGGGGTGCGGATCGCCGACGCCGACCGGGTCCGCCTCGGGGCCCACCTGGCCGAGGGCACCACCGTGATGCACGAGGGATTCGTGAACTTCAACGCCGGGACTCTCGGAGTCTCCATGGTGGAGGGCCGGATCTCGGGCGGGGTCCTGGTCGGCAACGGTTCCGACATCGGCGGCGGCGCGTCGATCATGGGGACGCTGTCGGGTGGTGGCAAGGAGGTGGTGTCGGTCGGTGAGCGCTGCCTGCTCGGCGCCAACGCCGGGATCGGCATCTCCCTGGGCGACGACTGTGTGGTCGAGGCGGGGTGCTACGTGACTGCGGGCACCAAGGTGACCCTGCAGGACGGCTCGGTGGTCAAGGCGCTGACCCTGTCGGGGGCCAGCAACGTGCTCTTCCGCCGCAACTCGGTCACCGGAGCGATCGAGGCCGTGCCGTGGAAGGGCGGAGCGGACGGCAAGGGCATCGAGCTGAACGCCGCCCTGCACGCCAACTGATGGGGACAGGCGCCAAGGCGGCTCTCATCGGTGTGGTGGGGCTCGGAGTCATCACGGCGGGCGCGGTCGCCCTGTGGACCGGCGTCGGCCCGCTGGCCGACCCTCCCGGCTGCACGGCCACGGTCGACGGGCTGGAGGTGTCCTTGTCGACCGAGCAGGCCGAGAACGCGGCCCTGATCGCCGCGATCGGCGTGCGTCGGGGCCTGCCGGCACGAGCGGTGAGCATCGCGCTGGCCACGGCCTACCAGGAGAGCAAGATCACCAACCTCGAGACCGGCGACCGTGACTCCGTGGGGATCTTCCAGCAGCGGCCCTCGCAGGGCTGGGGCACGGTGAAGGAGATCCTCAACCCCTACTACTCGATCAACACGTTCTACGACGCCCTCGAGCAGATCGACGGCTACGAGGACATGAGGATCACCGAGGCAGCCCAGGAGGTGCAGCGCTCCGGTTTCCCCGAGGCCTACCAGGACCACGCCGAGGACGCCCGGGCGGTCGCCTCCGCCTTGACGGGCTACTCCCCCAGCGCCTTCACCTGTGTCGTCGACGAGGCCGCCTCGGGAGGACGCAAGCTGAACCCGGCCGGCCTCACCAAGCCCGCCGCCGCGGTCCGTCGCGACCTCGAGGCGGCGTTCGGAGAGCTTCCGCTGGGTGGTTTCGCCCCCGGCGGGGTGACGAGCGGGCACATGCCCGGCTCCGCGCACTACGAGGGCCGGGCCCTCGACGTGTTCGTGCGACCGATCAGTGCCGACAACACACGGCTCGGCTGGGCGATCGCCAGCTATCTGGTGGCCCAGGCAGATCGCCTCGACATCGACCACGTGATCTTCGACGACCGGATCTGGACCTCCGGGCGGCGTTCGGAGTCCGGATGGCGCGACTACGATCCCGGCGACACCTCCGGGAAGTCGAAGGACACGATCGCGATCCTCGAGCACCGCGACCATGTCCACGTCGACGTGGCCTGAGGCGTCCCCGACCGCTCGTCGGCCACCGGATGGTCCGATCGAGTCATGGTCAGGGCCAAGGCCTGGCCCGATGACACTGTTCCGGGTGCCAAGGATGGATTCGCGGCGGGGTGGCACCTAGATTGGCGCTGGGGCTCCCCGCACTCGCGGGGAGAAAATGGGGGGCACATTTCATGAACGACTCGACCGTCTACACGATCGGCACCGCACTCAACCGGGCCAAGGACCAGGACCTTCCGGTCCAGGTGCTCGTGGAGGGGCAATGGCTCGGCGGCACGGTCCAGGCCTCCGACGGCCACGGACTGGTGCTCAGCAACGAGGCGCGCGAGCAGTCCGTCGTCCGGATGCAGAGCATCTCAGCCGTCCGGGTGCTGAGCGCCACCGCGAGCCGCCCGCAGCAGGCCTACCAGGAGCCACACCGACCGGCAGGCGAATCCCGCATCCACAGCCAGCCGGCAGGCCAGGCCGCCCACCCGATGCCCGGTCCCCGCCACGAGGCCAGCGACCTGCACGGAGTCGTGCTCGCGATCTCGTCCAGCTGACCGAGCTCACGAGGCGGCAGCGAGTCGCTCCACAGCCGCGGCCACCCGCTCGTCGGTCGCGGTGAACGCCACGCGCACATGCCTGCTGCCGGTGGGCCCGTAGAAGGCGCCCGGGGCCACCAGGATGCCGTGCTCGGCCAGCCGACCCACGCTCTCCCAGCAGTCCTCGTCGCGACTGGCCCACAGGTAGAGCGACGCCTCGGAGTGGTCGATGCGGAAACCGGCCTGCTCGAAGGCAGCACGCAGCGCCGTACGCCGGGCCGCGTAGCGCGCGTGCTGCTCGCTCACGTGGACGTCGTCGTCGAGGGCCGCAGCCATGGCGACCTGCTGAGGGGCCGGCAGCTGCAGGCCCAGGTTCTTGCGCACCGCCAGCAGTTCCGCGACCAGGGCCGGGTCGCCGGCGACGAAGGCGCAGCGGTAGCCGGCGAGGTTGGACCGTTTCGACAGCGAGTGCACCGAGAGGAGGCCCTCGAAGGAACCACCGCACACGTCGGGGTGCAAGATCGAGACGGGCTCGGCATCCCAGGCGCACTCGAGATAGCACTCGTCGGAGACCAGGACAGTGCCTCGCTGGCGGCACCAGTCGACCACCTTCTTGAGGTGTTCGACCGGCAGCACCCGCCCGGTCGGGTTGGACGGCGAGTTGAGCCAGAGCAACCGCGGGACCTCCGGACCGATCGCGGTCAGGGAGTCTGTCGCCAAGACTCGCGCGCCGGCGAGGGCAGCGCCCACCTCGTAGGTCGGGTAGGCCAGGGCCGGATGGACGATGAGGTCGCCGGCACCGATCCCGAGGTGTACGGCGAGCGAGCCGATGAGCTCCTTGGACCCGATGACCGGAAGGACGGCGTCCAGGCCGAGACCGACCACGCCGAATCGTCGGGCCAGCCAGTCGATCGCCGCCTGACGGGTCTCGACCCGCCCGACGGTGAGCGGATAGCCGGGCGCGTCACTGGCGCCGCGCAGCGCCGCCTGGACGGACTCGGGGGTCGAGTCGACAGGGGTGCCGACCGACAGGTCGACGATGCCGTCCGGATGCGCCCGCGCCGTGGCGGCGTAGGTCGTCAGATGGTCCCAGGGGAAGTCCGGGAGCCGGGCGGAGACGAGCCGGGAAGTCACTCCTGGTTCTGCGGAGGAAGCGCCTCGATGAACGGGTGGTCCTTGTCGATCACGCCCATCTTGGCAGCGCCACCAGGTGAACCGAGGTCCTCGAAGAAGGCGACGTTGGCGGTGTAGTAGTCCTTCCACTGCTCCGGCGTGTCGTCCTCGTAGAAGATCGCCTCGACGGGGCAGACCGGCTCACAGGCACCGCAGTCGACGCACTCGTCGGGGTGGATGTAGAGCATCCGCTTGCCTTCGTAGATGCAGTCGACCGGACACTCGTCGACGCAGGCACGGTCCTTGAGATCGACACACGGCTGGGCGATGACGTAGGTCAACTGATCCTCCTGAGCGTTGCGGGAACGGCCACAGCCTAGTATCCCCGCCATGGATTCCGACACCGGCTCCCCGGAGGTGGGCAGACACCTCCTCGGCGCACACGTGGTGGGCCAGCGCGTCGTCGTTCGCCGCGTGCTGCGCGGCGTCACCGGCCCGTCCGGTGGGCCGGCCATGACCGACGTGCTCGGGGTGTGCACCTCATGGGGGCAGGGTCGCTGCGTGGTCGAGTCCGACCGGGGCCCGGTGGTCATCGAGATCGCCGACATCGTCTCGGGCAAGCCGGTCCCGCCCCGGCCCTCGGCACGCCTCCGGGTGGCCGCAGCCGACGCGCAGCGTCGGGCACTGGCACTGTGGCCGGACCTGGTCACCGAGCCCCGCGGCGACTGGATCCTGCGTCTCAGCGACAGCTCGACCGCCCGCCGCGCCAACTCGGTGCTCGCCATCGGGGAGTCGGGCCTGGCGGACCCTGTCGCTGAGGTGACGTCCTACTACCTCGGGCACGACCGTCGTCCGATCGCCGCAGTCGTGGCTGACTCCGCACAGTGCGAGCTGTTCGCGAGCAGGGGCTGGGTTCCCGAGAGCCACGACGCCGACACCCTGTTCCAGATCGCCCCGGTGGCGCGGGCCCTGCGGACCCTGCGCGGGCATGGCGCCGACCAGGTGCTGCTCGAGGAGGACCGAGACCTGGTCACGGTGTCGATCGGCGATCCGGGGGCTCCCGTGGCCACCGGTGTGGCCGCCTGTGCCGAGGACTGGGTCGGGTTCCGGGGCATCGAGGTCGTGCCGGCGTACCGTCGCCAGGGCCTGGGCCTGGCCGTCATGGCGATCCTCCTGGAGTGGGGTGCCGAGCGGGGGGCCACCACGGCGTACCTCCAGGTGCTGGGCCACAACACCGGGGCCATCGCCCTCTACGAGCGGATCGGTTTCGCGACCCATCACGCCTACCGCTACCTGGCGCCGCCTGCCCCTGACTGACGGATGCCGAAGAGGCGCTCGCTGCCGGCCATCACCCGATCCCACAGCAGTCGTTGCAGCGCGAGCACGACGACTCCGGCCACCACCATGCCGAGCAGGTTGATGCCCAGTTGTCCGAGTGCACCCTGCATCTCGCCGGTCTCCCAGGTCGCCAGAGCCAGCGCCAGGTTGCCCGCCGCGGGCACCGTGGTGACCGAGATGAACACCCCGACGAGCGCGTCCGCCTTGTTCGTCGACAGGGCGAGCACACCGGCGGCGCCCGCGACGAGAGCCACGATGAACGACCAGCGGTCGGGGTGCCAGATGAATCCGGTCTGGGGACGCGGCCGGCTCACCATCTCCGCCGTCACATCGCCCACCGCCGCTCCGAGCAGACCCAGGAGCGCGACCACGAGGATGGCGAAGGTGAAGCTGAGCACCAGCAACCGCACGCTCCTCAGCACCAGCCCCCAACGGGCGAACACGATGCCGATGCAGATGGCGGCGACCACCCCGAACTCCGGGCCGACCACCATGGCCCCGATGATCAGGATGGTCGAGTCGGTGATCACCGCGATCGCGGCGAGGATCGTGGCCAGCACCAGGAACAGGTGGAAGGTCACCGTGGGCCGGCTGGCCGCATCGGCCTTCGCGACCACCGCCTCCCAGATCACCGCATCGTCGGGATGCCCGGGCGCTGCGACCTCGAGGCGCCGGGCGGCCGCGAACGGGGTGGCGGTGGGCGTGACGACGACGATGCCGCCACGCTCACGCAGGCCCAGGTCGGTGAGGGTGGTGAGCAGATCCCCAGCACTCTCGCGTGCCACCTCGCAGGTGATCAGGTCACCGGCGGGGTCCAGGGACGCCCCCGGGAGGGATACCACGTTGGTGACATGGTCGTCGGCCAGGAGGAGCTCCCGGATCTGCGGCGCCAGGTCGACGGGCACGTTGAGGCGGACGTGGAGCAACACGCTACTGCCCCGAGGGACTGGGTGAGGGAGACGGAGGTGGCTTGCAGATCACCGTGTCCGACGGCGTGTAGACCGTGTGGAAGACCTCCTTGTGGTCCAGCTTGCTCTCCCCCACCTTCCGGAAGAAGCGGGTCACGTCGACCTGGAAGCCGCTGTAGCCGGTGTTGGGGTAGCAGTCGGCCGTGGTGAGCGTCCTGGTGGCGGGCGGGGTGTAGGCGTAGCGCGCCGACGTGCTGCTCGTGATGTCCCACACCTTGGTGGACCACATGGAGACCGTCACCACCCCCTGCGTGGCCGCGGTGGCCGGGGTGACATTGGCCTGGATCAGGATGCCGTAGGGAGTGTCGTTCTTGAACCGGAGGTCCACCGATCCCCAGGCCACGGTAGCCTCCCGCCCGACGGGGTAGCGGTCGATGTAGAACGAGTGCGGCTTGTGCTCGATGTCCTTGAGGCCCGCGAAGAACATGGCGTTGAAGGTGGTCGTGGCCATCTGTGAGACCCCGCCGCCGAGATCCTCGGCGAAGATGCCGTTGCTGATGATGAAGCCCTCGGTGAAGCCGTTCTCGCGGGTCCGCTCCCCCACGGTGCGGTTGAGGGAGAAGGTCTCCCCCGGCTTGAGGACGGTGCCGTTGACCAGCTCGGCCGCGCGCCCGATGTTGATGTTGCGGTACTCCGCGTAGGGGTAGTACGTCGTGAAGGTCGACACCTTGCGCCGGATCTTCAGGGCCTTGGCGTCCTTGGTGGTGAACTCGGGCTCGGCGACGCTCGCCTTGACCTTCAGCTGGCGCTCACCGGGGTCCTTCACCACCACGTCGAGGAACGCCGCCGAGATGTCCTGCTCGTCGTACTGGACCCCGGGCTTGGCCGGGATGACCTTCGGCCTGCCGTTCACCAGCCGGACCGTGGCGTCGACAGGCTCGCCCCGGGCGACGGTCCGCCGGTCGACGAGCTTGGCGAGCCGGGCCGTGTCGAGCGCCGGCACCAGGACACCGTCGTCGGCCTTCATGCTCAGCACCCGGCTGTACTCCGCGGGGAGGATCCGGACCGGGGAGTCGTCGAAGACGAGGGTGACCGGCCCCGAGACGGCCGGATTGGCGAAGTCGTCGAGGGCGCTCTGGACGTCGTCGTCGTCGATCTCGGGAGCCATCGGCTCCAGCTCGAGGGTGAGCGCGCTCTCCCCGGACACGAAGGCCGCCGCGATCGCGTCCTGGGCCGTGGCCGGGTCGATGCCCTCGCCGTCCGCGGCCGCAGTGGTCCGCACCCGGCCCGCGACGAACGAGACGGTGCCGTCGACCGGGGCCGTGCCACCGCGAGTCTCGAGCCTGTCCAGCGTGGCGGCCAGCTCGCCCTCGTCGAACTCGATGACCGGATCGAGGTCGGATCCGCCGGTCCAGTAGTCCCAGAGGTACTGCGGGGACCAGCTGCCTCCACCGCCCGCACCAGCGACGGAGGCCGCGTAGTCGACGCTGATCCCGGCCTCGTCGGGAGTGATGGGCGTGGTCTTCGTGCCGACCGTGACCGCGATCGGTTCGGACTCGCGGTCGGCCAGCGCGTCGCGCAGGAGTTGCTCCGCCTCGGCCGGGGTGCGTCCACCCACCTCGACCCCGGCGACCGTCGTACCGCGCGGGAGCTTGTCGCCGGCCAAGGCGTACGCCGCGACGTAGCCGCCGCCGAACAGGGCGACCAGCACGAGGATCAGGACGAGGACGACACGGCCACCGTTGTCATCACGCGGAGAGGGGGTCGTGGTCACGCTGGTCATCCTAAGTTGGGAGCGAAGGATTCTCCGGCTTCCGCGCCCGTCGTGGGATCGTGCCGACCGCGTAGGTCAGCACGAACAGCCCGGTTGCGAGCATCGTGTAGCCGCGCCAGTCCGAGACGATCGCCCAGTCCCCCTCGGGTCGCCCCACCAGCGCGAGGCCGAGAACCGTCACCCAACCGAGGGTGAAGCCCCCGCGCAACCAGCCGGCAGGGAGGGCGAACGCGGCCAGCACCGTGGCGGCAACAGCGACCGGCAGGCCCCACCATCGCGTGTTCAGTGCGATCACGCACACGGCCGTCCATGCGCCGGCGGCAACGAGCACGGGGACCAGCACCGCCCGGGCAGCTGAAGGCATCAGAGTCCGGCGAAGAGATCGGTCTCCAGCCGCTCGGCACCGTCCGGGGCGGGGGTGCCCTTGGCGATCCGGTAGAACTCGGTGCCCCATATCGAGTTGCCCAGGTTGTTGGACAGCGCGAAGAACGGCCCGTCGACGGTGATCTGGGTGGCGTGCGCCTTGAGCGCGTCCATCTTCTGCACGAGGTAGTCGCTGCCGTCCACGCCTGCGGCCAGGTTCTCGTCCGGGGTGACGAAGTGCGGCATCGGTCCGTCGGGGTCCATCCCCTCGAACGTGGTCGTGTCCCCAGATGCCCGCAGAGCACGCAGACTCGCCCGCATGTTGTTCTCCGACATGGCGCCCCAGTAGATCTTCGCGATGTCCCACGGCTCACCGAGGTCCTTGCGGTACGACGGAACGGCGGCCAGCTGGGCGCCGTACATGGCCACCCGGTGCGCCTTGATGTGGTCGGGATGACCGTAGCCGCCGAACTGGTCGTAGGTGACCAGGACCTGGGGACGGACCTCGCGGATCACGGTCACCAGGTGGTCGGCCGCCTCGGTCAGGTCGGCCAGCCAGAACGCGTTCTCATGGACGTCGTCGGCGGCGATCGCGTGACCGTCCTCGTGCCACTTCATCCCGGAGTCGCGGTAGGTGCCGAACCCGCCGAGGAACCGGTGGTCGGTGACGCCGAGCACCTTCATGGCATTGTCGAGCTCACCGCGCCGGTGCACCCCGAGGCCGTCCTCACGGTCGGCGGCGAGGTGCTCCAGCTCGGGGACGAGGATCTCGCCCATCTCGCCCGCGGTGCAGGTCACGAGGGTCACCTCGGCGCCCTGCGCTACGTACTTGGCCATGGTGGCGCCCTGGCCGATGGTCTCGTCGTCGGGGTGGGCGTGCACCAGGAGGAGGCGCCTGTCAGAAGTCATGCCACCAGCGTAGTCACGGTCGCTTGATCCTTCGGGGAGCGGTCGGCAGCTCCACCGGGTGCTGATCGGCGGGTGCGGCCGGCTCGTCCACCTCCAGCCACCCGTCGTACTGGTCGATGAGGAGCTCGAACACGAAGCCCGGGGCGTCGGTCAGCACAGCCCAGGGGTGGGCCTCGTCGTCGTCCTCACCAGCCAGCCTCTCGCGCCGGATGCTCGCGTCGTATCCGTCGCGCGCGAGGCGCTCTGCCACCGCACGTGCATGGTCCTCCTCGAAGAAGATCCCTCTCATGGGTTCATGGTGACACCTCGCCGATGCCCCGATAGTCCCGAACGTTTGACAGGGCGACACGCCGAAGAAGGGTGCCGATCGTTCGGGACTATCGGTGGGTCAGATCAGCGGCCAAGCCGAGGCGGAGCAGTTGCTCATCCAGCGACTCGGGCTCGGGCGACCAGACCGGTCGAGTCAGCGTCCAGGCACGCGACTCGGGCGGCAGGAACTTCGCTCGCGCGCGCGTGTTCAGCATCCTTTGAGCGGCCGCCGACCGGTCGCGAAGATCTCCAGCGACGATGGCGAAGTACTCCAGGCCGTGATCTCGGAACCGCTGCTGACGGGCCACATCCGACCGATGCCGAGTCGATTCCCTGTGATCGGCGCCGTCGTACTCGCCCACCAACCCTGCTTCCTCGTCGAACAGGTCAGGTACGCCGAGCAACTGTCCGCTGAGATCGAAGACCGGCCGGTTGCAGACCGGTGCGGGGAGCCCTGCATCGAGGAGCCAGGTCAGACGCATCCGTGACTCCTGAGGCGACCGACTCTCGTTGGTGGCGAGGCGCAGAGCCTGGCGAACCAGCGGGACTCCGGTCCAGGCCGAACGATGGCCGACATAGGAACGCATCAGATCCACGGAGATGAGTCGCGCCGCCGCGGCCATGTCCATGTCCACCACGGCCTGCCTGAGCTGACCGTGGCGCCTCATCTCATCGAACAAAGCACGTTGAGTCGTGGTGCACCACAGCCCCGCCACCCACTCACGCTCCGAGGGTGCGAGCTGCTCTTGACTGACCAGGACGCCGGGGACGGCTCGCAGTTTGGCGGCGCCGACGACCAGCGGCACGGGGAGTTGTGTCCCGCCCGGCGCCGTACCGTCGAAGAACTGCGCACCTCGCCACCTGAGACATGCCCAGCCGGTCACCGCCCCGTACTTTCGAAGGCGGGCGCCCTGTTCGAGGATCCGTTGTTCCACGATCGACGAGTCGACGTCGCTGGCGACGTAGAGCCCCCGAGACGTCCGCCGGAAGCCGTGGCCCTGCACCAGCCCGCGCGTCGGGCCGGTCCGGGCCGACGTATCGATCCGGGAGGGGCGGACCAGGCCGTCGGGGCGGGTGCACACGGGGTCCCATGGGTGCTGAGCCACGGGAACAGACTGCAAAGAACACTGCACCGATTGGGGGTGCTGGCGAATGCCTGTGGATGGCTTGCGTCCGTGACGCACCTGTGGACGAAGGATGGCCCCACCCACCCCGCCGGATAGTCCCGAACGTTTGGCACGCCCCACCGGCGTGTCGCGGTGCCGAACGTTCGGGACTATCGGGGGTGGGTCGGCTACAGGAGTCGGCGCAGCTCAGGCAGGAAGGGACGGTCCGGTGCGAGCCAGTCCACGTCGTCGAGCTCCGTGGGGGCCAGCCAGCGCAGGGCGTCGTGCTCACGTGGCACGGGCTCACCCTCGACCAGACGCGTGAGCGCCACCCTCAGCTCGTAGGTGGTGCCGATGGCCGCGGCCCCCTCCAGCCACTGCTCGACCGCGATGGTGCAGCCCAGCTCCTCGCCGATCTCCCGGACAAGGGCAGCAGCAAGGGCTTCGCCGGTCTCCACCTTGCCGCCCGGGAACTCCCACCGTCCGGCTGCCGCTGCGGGGGTCGTACGCCGAGCAGCCAGGACCCGGCCGCGCACCACGATGGCAGCGCCGACGACCGTCCTCATCCCCCGAACCTATTACGGTGGCGCCATGTCAGCTGAGTCCCCACCGGGCGTGCACCTGCGCCGCACCGACGAGAACAGCGCCGAGATCGACGCGCTGGTCGGCCTCATCGGCGCGAGAGCGGGGATCGACGAGGTGCTCGGTGACCTCGACCGCCGGGCGCGCAAGCGGTGGGTGCCCGGCCTGGCCGTCAGCCACGGCTTCACCTGGGACGCCGAGGACCGAGGCACCCGTGACTGGTGGCCGCAGGGCATCACGACGAGCGCCGACGCCAGCGACACCGAGGACATCGGTGGGCGCAAGGTGCTGGCCGTGAGCTGGTACGCCAAGCACGGTCAGGGCTCGCGGATCAGCTTCATCGATCCGCACGCGTTGCGCTATCGCCACGTGCTGCTGGTGCGGCCGGTGCTCCGTGAGGGCCGGGTCGACCTCGAGGCGCTGCCCGTGCACGCCGGCGGGATCGTCTGGGCGGGGCCCTACCTGCATGTCGCCGGGACCGCCAAGGGTCTGTTCACCTGCCGGGTCGATGACCTCCTGCGGATCCCGGACCCGCTCTTCGACCCCGATCCGGAGCGCATCGGCTGGCACGGCGACCGGTTGTCCACGCACGGCTACCGCTACGTCCTGCCGGTGCGATTCGCCTACCAGCCGAGCACCGACCAGGGCGTCGCGAAGCTCCGCTACTCCTTCGTCTCGCTCGACCGCTCAGGCACGCAGCCCCGGGTCATCGCCGGCGAGTACGGACGGGCGGCGCAGACCCGTCGGCTGGCAAGCTTCGCGCTGGACCCCGACACCTTCCATCTCAGCGCCGGCGAGGACGGCCTGGCCCGCCCCGAACGGCTGGCCGACGGGGAACCCGGGATGCAGGGGGCCGCACTGGTCGGCGACACCTGGTACGCCACCCAGAGCCACGGACCGTGGGGACCGGGCTCCCTCTGGGTCGGGCGGCCCGGGGCGATGCGCGAGCGACGGTGGGCGTTGCCGATGGGTCCCGAGGACATCACCTACTGGCCCTCCCTTGACACCTTCTGGTCGGTCTCGGAGCACCCGCACCGCCGCTGGGTCTACGCCGTACGGCGCGACCGATTGCACCGCCCCTGACGCCTTCCGGACAAACCAGGCGTATCCGACTGCCTGCCGGCTCCTCCTCTTCGGCGTGAAACAACCACCAACCGAAGGGGGCATCTGACGATGCGTACCAACACTCGACGGGGCCTGCACCTCGCCAGCGGAGCGGGGGTGGTGACCGCCCTGCTGATCGGCGTGGGCGGCGTCCTCTCCACGCCGGTGGCGCTGTCCGCGGCTCCACCCGGAAGCTCCACGGACCACGACTGGCAGAGCGGAGAGACCCAACCGGAGTTCGGCGGCTACGTCGGCTACCTCGGCGAGGACGGCACCAGCGGAGGGGCTGCCGTCACCCACGACCGCACGAAGCCAGCCGACCCCACGCTGGGCGACCCGACCAAGGCGCAGGGACCTGACGTCGTCGGCCAGTCCACGACGACGCCGTCCGACCTCGGACTCGCGTCGCTCACGGTCCCGACCGCCCCCAGTCCCGCCAAGGTGAACCAGGTGGCGTCCGCCATCGACGCCGGTGGCACCGCGCGGGTGATCGTGATGACCAACGCCACCCAGCGGCTCGAGGCGAAGCTCCAGGGCACCGCACTGCGGTCGCAGCGCTCCGCCATCGCGCAGTCGCTGGACGCTCTCCAGTCCAGCCTGTCGGGCACCGGCTCGCACCGGATCAGTGAGCTCCAGTCCGTCCCGAGTGCCGTCTACGAGGTCACCCAGGAGGGTCTCGACGCGCTGCTGGCCAACCCGGACGTGGTCTCGGTGGCGCTGGACGGCACCGTCCAGGGCGAGCTCGCCTCCAGCACCCAGGTGATCCAGTCGACCCAGCTGAACGCGGCCGGGGTGCTGGGCAACGGGTTCGAGGGCAGCGCGGGCCAGTTCCAGGTGGCGATCATCGACTCCGGTGTGGACAACCAGCACAACGCCTTCACCGGGCGGATCGTGTCGCAGGCCTGCTCGGTCACCGACAACTCCTGCCTGGGCGGCACCAACTTCACGACCGCTGCCGGCAGCGGTGACGAGTGCACGCACTCCAACGACTGTGACCACGGCACCCACGTCGGCAGCATCGCGGCTGGCGGCTCGTTCACCGGCGGCCACGAGGGCGTTGCCCGCGGCGCCGGAATCGTGGCGATCAAGGTGGCCCAGGACAACCCGACCAGCACCCGCTGGACGGCCCAGTTCTCGGCCATCGACACCGCACTGCAGCACGTGCTCAACCTGCGCAACGGACCGTTCCCCCGGTTGGCCTCGGTCAACCTGAGCATCGGCACGAACGCCACGTTCGCCCCTGGCGACGCGGCCTGCAACAACGTCGACCCGACCACCGGCGCGCTCTTCGGCCAGCTCCAGGCTGCTGGGGTCGCGGTCCTGGTCGCCGCGGGAAACAACGGCTCGAACAGCCAGATGAGCTTCCCCGGATGTGCGCCGAACGCGATGGCCATCGGTGCCACCGACGACAACGACGTCCCGGCCGGGTTCACCAACTCGAGCTCGGGCATGCGGTGGTGGGCCCCCGGCGTGAACATCGACGCCGCCGTACCCACCGGCGACAACCACGGCGCCAAGGACGGGACGTCGATGGCGACGCCCCACGTCACCGGTGCGTTCGCGCTGCTGCGCGAGTGCGTCGACGGCAACGGTGTGCCGATCACGAACGCCGCGGCCGCCGCCAACCTGGACGCCACCGGGGTGGACGTGACCCGCAACGGGGTGACCCGCAAGCGGATCAACGTGCTCGACGCAGCGACTCGCACCGTCAACAACAACGACTTCGCCAACGCGGAGACGCTGCCGGGCACCGGGACGGTCAACGACTTCGACTTCAACGTCTGCTCCGACACCGAGGCCGGGGAACCCGGGCCGTTCAGCATCGACAACGGCATCTGGTGGAACTGGACTCCGGCCGCGACCGGGACCGCCACCATCTCCACCGAGGACGGCGGTGGCTTCACGACCACCTTCGACACCACGCTGGCGGTCTACACCGGCAACTCGATCGGCTCGTTGACCAACATCGCTGCCGATGACGACAGCGGGACCGGCAACCGTTCGCTGGTCACCTTCCCGGTCAACGCAGGCACGACGTACCGGATCAAGGTCGACGGCTTCGGTGCCCAGACGGGCCTGCTCAACCTGCACGTCGAGAACGGCCCGCCGCCCACCTGCTTCGGGGTTCCGGCCACGATCGTGGGCACCTCCGGCAACGACAACTTCGACGGCACCGACGGCGACGACGTGATCGTCCTCGGCGACGGTGACGACGACCTGTACGCCGGCCTGGGCAACGACCGGGTCTGCGGCGACGCCGGAAACGACTCGATCCGCGGCGGACCGGGGACCGAGTTGATCCTCGGCGGCTCCGGCTCCGACACCATCGTGGGTGGATCGGGCGACGACACCCTGGTCGGCAATCCGGGAGCGGGCAGCAACGACGACGGTGGCGACACCATCAGCGGCGGCACCGGGAACGACTTCATCGACGGGTGGTTCGGCAACGACACGCTCGACGGTGGTCTGGGCAACGACCAGATCCGGGGCGAGGCCGGCGTCGACCGCGTCGTCTACGCCACCGCGACCGGGCCGGTCACGGCCAACCTGACCACCGGCACGGCGTCCGGGGGCGGTGGCAACGACACGCTCGTCCTGGTCGAGAACCTCACCGGTTCGTCGTTCCACGACGTCCTGTCCGGCAACGCGCTCGTCAATGCGCTGAACGGCGCGGTCGGTCCGGACACCGTCAACGGCCGGGGTGGCAACGACGTGATCAGCGGCAGTTCCGGTCGCGACGTGCTGCGAGGCCAGGCCGGCAACGACCGGGTCAATGGCGGCCCTGCTCGGGACAGCTGTGCCGGCGGACCTGGCAGTGACACCGCGACCTCCTGCGAGGTCAAGGTCGGGTTCCCGTAGGCGAGGAACACCTCAGGGAGGGGTCGGTGGCGAATGCCATCGGCCCCTCTCCTCGCGTGCGGAGCCTCAACCCCGAGGGGCGAACGCGAGTTGCCGGCTCTGGGCGACCAGTCGACCGCGGGAATCCCACAGGTCGCAGTCCTCCTCGAACATCCCTCCCGCGAGGTTGGTGGTGGCATGCCGGATCCGCAGCCACCCCGGCGCCGGCACGGCGCGCACGTGGCAGGTGAGCTCGATGGTCGGCGCCCACCCCATCAGGCCGAGGTCATAGGTCACCGGCGGGAGCGAGTCACAGAACATCAGCAACGCCAGGGGGTCCGGCTCGCGCCCGTCGGCCAACCGGGTCCAGCCCTGGATCACTCCGCGGCCGCTCGGCGCACCGAGCGCCCATCCGATGGAGGAGGGGTCCAACCGCAGGTCGAAGCGGTCCAGCACCGGCGCCGTACGCCGGGTCTCCGCCGGCGCCATCGCGGTCTGCACACAGTCCTCGAGCGGGGGCAGATCAGGCGGGAGCGCGGTGGTGCGGACCTCGTCGGGGAGCGCCGCCAGGTCACCGAACGTGGCCAGTGCGGTGATCCGGGCCTCGCCGGCCTGGCTCAGCTCGGCTCGCGCGGTGCCGGTCCGGCCACCGTCGCGCACGACGTGGGTCTGCACCCGGGCCGGTCCGGGCACGCTGGCACTCAAGTAGTGGGCGCTGACGCTGAACGGGTCCGGCTTGCCGGGAAGAGTGCGGCGTACGGCTCGGCCGAGGACCGCGAGTAGGTAGCCGCCGTTGACGCCGCCCCCGACCACCCAGCCAGGGTCGAGATCGAGCTCGAAGCCTCCATCGATCGAGGTCACCGAGGTGGTGCGGTCGAACTCGAAATCCATGCCTGCCAGCCTAGAGGGGCGCGCTCGACCATCCCGGTTGAGGCGATAGTGTCGGCACGCTGACCGCAAAGGCGGTCATTTCATAAGAAAAGGGACACGCACGTGGACAGCTTCTGGGATTTCTTCTGGTTGATGATCTCGACCTTCTTGTTCTTCGGCTACTTGGTGGTGCTTTTCCAGATCATCATCGACCTCTTCCGCGACCACTCGGTCAGCGGCCTGGCGAAGGCCCTCTGGGTCTTCGGCCTGCTCATCCTGCCGTTGCTCACCGCGCTCGCCTACCTGATCACCCGCGGAGGTGGCATGGCCCACCGGCAGATGGCTTCGATGCAGGCAGCCCAGCGCGACACGGAGGCCTACATCCAGTCCGTGGCCGGTGGAGGCTCCTCCCCGTCAGAGGAGATCGCCAAGGCGAAGGCGCTGCTCGACTCCGGCACGATCAGTGCGAGCGAGTACGACGCACTGAAGGCCAAGGCGCTCGGCTGACCGCCTGGTGATCGACCCTTCCGTCACCTGACGGACGCGGCCGATCCGTCGACGTGCCCGTAGAGGGTGGTGCGTTGGCGGGTCGGCCGTCCGGCTTTCTGGGCCATGGCCTGGAGTTCGGCGACGTCTTTGCGGGAGCCGTTGGTGGAGCCGGCCATCCGGCTGATGGTCTCCTCCATCAGGGTTCCGCCGAGGTCGTTGACGCCACCGGCCAGGACCTGGGTGCACTGGTCGGGGCCGAGCTTGACCCAGGAGCACTGGATGTTGTCGATCAGCCCGGTCAGCATGATCCGGGCGACCGCGTGCACGGCCCGGTTGTCCCTGACCGTCGGGCCGGGGCGGGCGACCCCGGCAAGGTAGATCGGGGAGGACTGGTGCACGAACGGCAGCGGCACGAACTCGGTGAACCCACCGGTGCGTTCCTGGATGTTCGCCAGCGTCTGCAGGTGGGTGACCCAGTGTCCGGGGTGGTCCACATGGCCGTACATCATCGTCGACGTGGTCGGGATCCCGACCTCGTGCGCGGTGGTCACGACCTCGACCCACTGTGCGGTGGGGAGCTTGCCCTTGGTCAGGATCCACCTGACGTCGTCGTCGAGGATCTCCGCCGCCGTCCCAGGCAGCGAGTCCACCCCCGCCTCCTTGGCGGCGACCAGGAACTCGCGGATCGACATGCCGGTACGGGTGACCCCGTTCATGACCTCCATCGGGGAGAACGCGTGCACATGCAGACTCGGTGCCGCGTCCTTGACCGCAGCAGCAAGGTCGAAGTACGCCGTACCAGGCAGCTCGGGGTCGATCCCGCCCTGCATGCAGACCTCGGTCGCCCCCACCTCAACCGCCTCGACCGCGCGGGCCGCGATCTCGTCGAGTGACAGGGAGTAGGCGTCCGCATCGGTCTTGCGCTGCGCGAACGCACAGAACCGGCACCCGGTGTAACAGATGTTGGTGAAGTTGATGTTGCGGTTCACCACATAGGTCACGGTGTCCCCCACCGCCTCCCGGCGCAGGTCGTCGGCCAGCGCACACACCGCCTCCAACGCAGGCCCCTCCTCGGCGGTCATCAACGCCACCGCATGCCCGGTGTTCTCGGCCGTGTACATCTGCGACGGGTCGGCGTGCGCGGCACGCAGGGCCGCCCTCACCTCGGAGTCCAACCGCTCCGGCGCCCGGGCATCCCTGACCCGGCCACTGTTCACCCGGTCACTGTTCACCTGGTCGCGCAGGACCTGCCAGTCGCCGTACACATCCTCGAAGTCGGACCGCACCTCCTCGGTGCGGCCGGTCGTGTCGATGCTCGCGTGCAGGTCGGTGCGTCCCGATGAGGTGAACCCGCCGTCGGGTTCCTGCCACACCAACCCCACCGCCATCGCGTCCGGATCGGCCAGCCCATCCGGGCCCACCAGCGCCTCCACATGGGCCCGCAACCGCGGGTCCAGCCACGGCACATCCAAGTAGCCCGGGTGCGCGGTCAACCGCTCGGCCAGCACGAACCCCGCATCGGCACACAACGCGGCCAGCTTGTCGACCGCAGGCCACGGCCGTTCCGGGTTCACATGATCCGGGGTCAACGGGCTGATCCCACCGAAGTCATCCACGCCGGCATCCAACAAAGCCCGGCACTCACCCAGGTCGACCAGGTTCGGCGGCGCCTGCACCCGCATCGAGGGCCCCATCAAGATCCGGGTGACAGCGATCGCAGCGAGGTACTCCTCCAACCCCAGGTCATCGACATGACGCATCGCCGTGTCCGGCTTCGCACGGAAGTTCTGCACGATCACCTCCTGGATCCCGCCATAGGCCCGCGCGACCCGACGCAACTCGAAGATGGACTCCGCGCGCTCCGTGACCGTCTCGCCGATCCCCACCAACAACCCCGTCGTGAACGCGATGTTCAACCGGCCCGCATCCTCCAACACCCGCACCCGCACTGCCGGGTCCTTGTCCGGCGACCGGTAATGGGCCAACCCCGGCGTCTCGAACAACCGGCTCGAGGTGGTCTCCAACATCATCCCCATCGACGGCGCCACCGGCTTCAACCTCGACAACTCCGCCCAGCTCATCACGCCCGGGTTCAGGTGCGGCAACAGGCCGGTCTCCTCCAACACCACGATCGCCATCGCCCGCACATACTCCAACGTCGAGGCATACCCCGCCGCCTCCAACCACGCCCGCGCCTCCGGCCACCGATCCTCAGGCCGATCACCCAACGTGAACAACGCCTCCTTGCACCCCAACGCCGCACCCTCACGCGCGATCGCCACCACCTCATCAGGCGACAGAAACATCCCCTCACCAGCAGCCGTGAGCTTGCCCGGCACCGTCACGAACGTGCAGTAATGACACCGATCGCGACACAACCGGGTCAGAGGAATGAACACCTTGCGCGAATACGTCACCACCCCCGCACGACCGACCTCAGCCAGCCCCGCATCCCGCACCCGAGCCGCAACCACCATCAACCGCGTCAGCTCACCGCCACGGGCCTCCAACAGCGCCGACGCCTCCGCAACGTCCAACGACCTACCCGCCTCGGCACGCACCACCGCCCGAGCGATCTCACGTTGGTTGCGCATCGTGCCCCTGACCGACCTCCGGTTGCTGAGGAAAGGAGCCTACGTCGCCCCGCCGACCGCGGTCAGGGCTGCCCGCACCCTGGCAACGGTGGTGTCCACGTCGGAGGTCGACGACAGCACCACGACCGAGGTCCCACCCTGCTCGGGGCGGTCCGCGAAGAGGGCGACCACGTCGGTCATGGCCAGGTCGAACTCCGCCTCAGGTTCATCGGTGAGGCCACGCAGCCAACGCCTCAGGACGTGGTTGTGGGCAGTCACGACGGCGGCCGCGAGCAGGTCCGCGCGGAGCTCCCCGCCTCGGTCCCCCGGCGACCAGCGTCGCAGCGCGTCGCGAAACACCTGCTGGTAGAGCTGGCGGCTGATCAACTCGCGCTCACGCAGGGCGGGGACCGAGCTGGTGAGCCGGTAGCGGCTCCGGGCCAGGTCGCCCTCGTCGAGATAGCGCAGCAGCACCAGCCTGGCGGCCTCCGTCACCGCCAGCATCAAGGTGTCGCGCGAGGCCATCGCCAATCGGTCGCGCACCCGGGCCAGCAGGTCGCCGTGATCGGGGAAGATCACGTCCTCCTTCGTCGGGAACGCCCGGAAGAAGGTGGTGCGGCCGACGCCGGCGCGCTCGGCGATCGCGTCCACGGTCGTGGCGTCGTACCCCCGTTCCTCGAACAGGGTGAAGGCCGCCTCCGACAACCGCTCCTGCACCGGTCTCTTCGGTGTGCGCTCGACCACGGGACCTCCGGTTGCCGATGGTGATGGGACTGAGTACCATCTGCATGGTACTGCATTCCAAAGAGGTGGAGGAGCGTCCGTGGTGAAGAACGTCGGAGTCGTCGGGTGTGGACTCATGGGGGCCGGGATCGCCGAGGTCAGCGCCCGGGCCGGCAAGGATGTCGTGGTCGCCGAGTCCAGCCCGGCAGCAGTTGCCGCGGGGATCAAGCGCCTGGAGACCTCCCTGCGCCGCGCCGAGGAGCGCGGCCGCATCACCAGCGCCGCGGAGGTGCTGGCCCGGATCACCGTCGTGGAGTCCCTGGACGCACTGGCCGACCGCGACCTGGTGGTCGAGGCCATCGTCGAGGATGAGAAGACCAAGGTCGAGCTCTTCCGGCAACTCGACGCGGTCGTCAGCTCCCCCGACGCCATCCTGGCCTCCAACACCTCCTCCATCCCGATCATGAAGCTGGCCGTGGCCACCCAGCGCCCCACCCACGTGCTCGGGGTGCACTTCTTCAACCCTGTGCCGGTGCTCTCCCTGGTCGAACTCGTCCCCAGCCTGCTCACCGCCCCGGACACCACCGAACGCGCCCGCAGCTTCGTCGAAGGCGACCTGGGCAAGCACGCCATCGACTGCCAGGACCGCGCCGGGTTCGTGGTCAACGCGCTCTTGATCCCCTTCATCCTGTCCGCGATCCGGATGCTCGAGTCCGGCTTCGCCACCGCCGAGGACATCGACCAGGGACTCGTCCAGGGGGCCGCACATCCGCAGGGTCCCCTGGCGCTCGCGGACCTGATCGGGCTGGACACCACCAAGGCCGTCGCCGAGTCGCTCTACCAGGAGTTCCGCGAACAGCTCTACGCACCGCCGCCGCTCCTCGCCCGGATGGTCGAGGCCGGCCTGCTCGGCCGCAAGACCGGCCGCGGCTTCTACACCTACTGATCCCCAGGAGACCCAGATGAGCACCATCGACTTCGACCTGTTCCGCATCTCCGAGGACCACGAGGCCCTGCGGGAGGCGGTGCGCTCGGTGGCCGACGACAAGATCGCGCCGTACGCCGCCGAGGTGGACGCCGAGAGCCGATTCCCACAGGAGGCCTACGACGCCCTGGTGGCCTCGGACTTCCACGCCCCCCACGTGCCCGAGGAGTACGACGGCGCGGGTGCCGACGCCTTGGCCACCTGCATCGTGATCGAGGAGGTGGCGCGAGCCTGCGCCTCCTCCTCCCTCATCCCAGCGGTCAACAAGCTCGGCAGCCTGCCGCTCATGCTCGGTGGCGACGAGGCACTGAAGGCGAAATACCTCACCCCGCTGGCCCGCGGTGAGGCCGGCTTCTCCTACGGGCTCTCCGAACGCGAGGCCGGCTCTGACACGGCTTCGATGAAGTGCCGCGCCGTGGCCGACGGCGATGAGTGGGTGCTGACGGGGCAGAAGTCCTGGATCACGAACGCCGGCTTCTCGGAGTTCTACACCGTGCTGGCGGTGACCGACCCCGAGGGCGCCCGCGGTTCGAACGTGAGCGCGTTCATCGTGGAGAAGTCCGACGAGGGCTTCACGTTCGGCGCCAAGGAGCGCAAGCTCGGGATCAAGGGGTCCCCCACCCGGGAGCTCATCTTCGACAAGGTCCGCATCCCCGGAGACCGGATGATCGGCGAGCCGGGCACCGGTCTGAAACTGGCCCTGCGCACCTTGGACCACACCCGGGTCACGATCGGAGCCCAGGCCGTCGGCATCGCCCAGGGGGCACTCGACACCGCTGTGGACTACGTGAAGGAGCGTTCGCAGTTCGGCCGGAAGATCGCCGAGTTCCAGGGTCTGCAGTTCATGCTGGCCGACATGGCCATGACCCTCGAGGCGGCGCGTCAACTCGTCTACGTGGCAGCCGCGAAGTCCGAACGCAACGACCCCGACCTGCCCTTCTTCGGCGCCGCCGCCAAGTGCTATGCCTCCGACGTCGCGATGCAGGTGACCACCGACGCGGTCCAGTTGCTGGGTGGTGCCGGCTACACCGTCGACTTCCCCGTGGAGCGGATGATGCGCGATGCGAAGATCACCCAGATCTATGAAGGCACCAACCAGGTCCAGCGCATCGTGATGGCGCGCCAGCTGCTCAAGCGCTGACGTCGGCCAGGTGGGCGCGCAGGGCCGCCATGGCCGCGTCCACCAGGTCGAGCAGGGACTGTGAGGTGTCCTCGAGCCACACCGTGTACGCCGAGAGGGCGAGCGCCAGGCTCACCTGCCCCACGGTCTGGGGCATCAGGTCGCTCGGTGCACCCCCGGTGCGCCGGGCGACGTACTCCGCGATGACCGCACGCCACTCGCCGTACCGCAGGACCGAGTGTGCCTGGAGCGTCGGGGTCTCCAGGATCAACCGCATCCGATCGGCGTGGTGGGGGCTCGCGTCGGGCGGGAAGTCGTTGAACCTGCGGACCCCCAGGTGGACCGCTTCCGCGATCGGGAGGTGGTAAAGGTCGTCGAGCAGGTCCCGGAAGGCGGCCAGGGTCAGGTCGAACCGGCCCCAGGGGATGTCGTTCTTGGAGTCGAAGTAGCGGAACAGGGTGCGCCGCCCCACACCCACTTCACGGGCGATGGCATCCAGGGTCGTGCCTTCGAAGCCGCGCTCGGCGAAGAGTCGGAACGCTGCCTCCTCGATCGCCGAGTGATTGGTGGCGACCGGCCTGCCCTGCAGGCTGCGACGAGTGCTGGTTTCCGGTACGCCCACGCCGGCAATCTAGCAACTCTCCAAGTGGGGGGTTCTTTTTGGCGCTCAGTGCCATTAACGTGTCGGAGACCACACCCCGACCGAAGGAGTCCCGATGACCACCCCTGACCCGCAGATCACTGACGTTGCCCCGAGCACCGAGCAGGGCCCCGTGCTGACCGGTGAGGCCCTCGTCGAAGAGGTCTCCATCGACGGCATGTGCGGCGTCTACTGAGCCGATGAGCATCCTGGAGGAGGCCTGGCGGCTCTCGCCGTCGGTGGCATTGCGCCCCGAACCGTTCGGGGCGCTCGCCTATCACTTCGGCAACCGCAAGCTCAGCTTCCTCAAGCGGCCCGAGCTCGTCACGGTGGTGACCACGCTGGGCGAGCACAGCGACGTGCAGTCCGCGCTGACGGCGGCGGGCATCCCGGCTCGTGACTGGCCTGCCTACGCGTCGGCCCTGACCGGGCTGGCCGCCACCGACATGATCCGCCCCCAAGAGCAGGAAACGACAGACGGAGCAGTCGCATGACGACGATGGAGACACGTGTTCGCCCGCTCGGCGGTTCGTTGGTGGAGCAGTTCGAATACGGACTGGACGCCCCGATCTGCCTGACCTGGGAGCTGACCTACGCCTGCAACCTGTCGTGTGCGCACTGCCTGTCGTCCTCGGGCAAGCGCGATCCGCGTGAGTTGAGCACCGAGCAGTGCGAAGCCGTCATCGATGAGCTGCAGCGGATGCAGGTGTTCTACGTCAACATCGGCGGCGGTGAGCCGACCATCCGTCCCGACTTCTGGCACCTGCTGCAATACGCGGTGGACCATCAGGTCGGCGTGAAGTTCTCCACCAACGGCGTCCGGCTCACCCCCGAGCGGGCCGCGTTCCTGGCCTCCCCGGCGTGTGGGGGCTACGTGGACGTCCAGATCTCCCTGGACGGCGCCACCGCCGAGGTCAACGACTACGTCCGTGGCCCCGGTTCCTACGACACCGCGATCACGGCCCTGGAGAACCTGGCCGCGGCCGGGTTCAAGGACGCCAAGATCTCGGTGGTGGTGACTCGGCAGAACGTCACCCAGCTCGACGAGTTCAAGGCCCTGGCCGACTCCTACGGCGCCACCTTGCGCCTGACCCGGCTGCGGCCCTCGGGTCGCGGGGCCGACGTGTGGGACGAGCTGCATCCGCTGCCGGAGCAGCAGCGCACCCTCTACGACTGGCTGATGGCCAACGGAGAGAACGTGCTGACCGGCGATTCGTTCTTCCACCTCGCCGCGTTCGGTGAGGCCCTGCCGGGTCTCAACCTGTGTGGCGCCGGCCGGGTGGTCTGCCTGATCGACCCGATCGGCGACGTCTACGCCTGCCCGTTCGCGATCCACGACAACTTCCATGCCGGCAACCTGCTTGCCGAGGGTGGCTTCGAGAGGGTCTGGCAGACCTCCGAGCTCTTTCAGGAACTGCGCTCCCCGCAGACCTCGGGCGCGTGCACGAGCTGCGAGTTCTTCGACTCCTGTCGCGGGGGCTGCATGGCCGCCAAGTTCTTCACCGGACTGCCGATGGACGGCCCCGACCCCGAGTGCGTCCAGGGGTACGGCGAATCCGCCCTCGCTGGCGAGCGCACCATCCCCGCAGCCAGTCAGGACCACTCCAGGTCCACCCCGGCCCGCAACGCGCCCGTGATGCTGACAATCGGCCGGCGACCCGACCTCGTTGCCCCACCCGTGTCGGCCTGCGCTGAGAACCCGCTGGCCGGCTTCCGACCGAAGGACTGACATGGCGACGAAACCCGACTGGCTGGTCAACCCGTGGGCCCAGAACCCGTGGTTCGAGACCGTCGCGGTGGCGCAGGCACGCGCGAAGAAGAGGCTGCCCTCCTCGGTGTACGGCGCCTTGGTGGCCGGCTCGGAGCAGGGGCTGACCATCGCCGACAACCAGGCGGCGTTCGCAGAGCTCGGCCTGGCTCCCCATGTCGCCGGCCTGCAGGCGGACCGGACGATGGCCACCTCGGTGATGGGCCAGGAGATCTCACTTCCGGTGATCATCTCGCCGACCGGCGTCCAGGCCGTTCATCCCGAAGGCGAGGTCGCCGTCGCGCGCGCCGCGGCGTCGCGAGGCACCGTCATGGGGCTGAGCAACTTCGCCTCGCGCTCGGTCGAGGACGTGTGCGCGACGGGCGCCACCACGTTCTTCCAGATGTACTGGACCGGCGACCGGGACGTGATGATCCAGCGCATGCAGCGCGCGAAGGCGGCCGGAGCGGCCGGCCTCATCGCCACGCTGGACTGGTCGTTCTCGATGGGCCGCGACTGGGGAAGTCCTGAGATCCCCGAGAAGGTCGACCTCAAGACGATGCTGCGCTTTGCCCCGCAGGTCGCGCGCCGGCCCCGGTGGATGGCCCAGTGGGCCAGGTCCGGCGCCATCCCGGATCTCACCGCCCCCAACCTGGCGCCCCCCGGTGGCTCCGCACCGACGTTCTTCGGCGCCTACTACGAGTGGATGACCACCCCACCCGCCTCGTGGGACGACGTGGCCTGGATGCGCGAGCAGTGGGCCCAGCTCGGCGGTGGCCCCTTCATGCTCAAGGGTGTGTGTCGTGTCGACGACGCCCAGCGTGCCGTGGATGCCGGCGTCACCGCGATCTCGGTCTCCAACCACGGCGGCAACAACCTCGACGGCACCCCCGCCTCGATCCGGGTCCTCAAGCCCATCGCGGACGCGGTCGGCCACGACATCGAGGTCCTCCTCGACGGCGGGATCCGGCGGGGCTCCGACGTCGTCAAGGCCGTGGCGCTCGGGGCGCGCGCGGTGATGATCGGCCGCGCCTACCTGTGGGGTCTGGCCGCCAACGGCGAGGCGGGCGTCGGCAACGTCCTGGACGTGCTGCGCAGCGGGATCGACTCCGCTCTTCTCGGGATGGGCGTGTCCTGCCTCGACGAGCTCTCCCCTGAGCATCTCGTCGTCCCCGAGAACTTCCACCGTGCTCTCGGCATGCCCACGGCGAAGACCTCTGCGAAGCGCGCGAAACTCGGGGCGTGAACCAGGCGCTCGCCACCCGCACGTCCCCGAGCCTCGCGCCGGGGACGTTGGTCCTGGTCCCCGTCGGCTCGCTCGAGCAGCACGGGCCGCACCTGCCGTTGGACACCGACACCGTGATCGCTCAGGCGGTGACCGATGAGGTGGCGGCCCGCCTGCCGGGCGACGTGCTCGTCGCACCGGCTCTCAGCTACGGCTCCAGCGGAGAGCACCAGCACTTCGCCGGGACCAGCTCGATCGGCAGCGAGACCCTGCGGCTGGTGATCGTCGAGCTCGTCCGCTCGATGCGCACGTGGGCGGGGCGGGTGCTGTTCATCAACGCGCACGGGGGCAACCTGACGGCTCTCCAGGGCGGCGTACTCCAGCTCCTCGACGAGGGACATGACGTCGGTTGGCTTGCCTGCGCGACGGAGGAGGTGGACGCCCACGCGGGGTTCACCGAGACGTCACTGATGCTGCACCTGCGTCCTGGATCGGTCCGCCTCGACCTGGCTGAGGCCGGCAACACGGCCCCCATCGGCGACCTTCTTGGGGCGCTGGTCTCCGGCGGTGTCATCGCGGTGGCACCCAACGGCGTCCTCGGTGACCCGGCCGGCGCGGACGCCGGTGAGGGCGCCCGGCTGCTCGAGGTGATGGCCAGCGACCTGGTCGCCGCGATCAGCCGCGGCAGCCGCGACGGTCGAGGACGACTGCGATGACCCGGCGAGTCGCGCTCGTCACCGGGGCAGCGCGCGGCATCGGCGCCGCGACGGTACGTCGCCTCGTCGCCGACGGGCACCGCGTGGTGGCCGTGGACTGGTGCGTCGGCGACCTGCCGAGCAACCCGGCGGCGTACCCGATGGCGACCCGCGGCGATCTCGACGCCCTCGCGGCTGCGCACCGCGACGAGATCCTCCCGGTGGTGGCCGACGTGCGCGAGCGCGGCGCCCTTCAGTCGGCCGTGGACCAGGGCCTGGAGCGTTGGGGTCGGCTCGATGTGGCCGTGGCGGCGGCTGCGGTCATGTCAGGAGGACACGCTCTGTGGGAGACCCCCGAGGCTGACGCCGACCTGCTGTGGGACATCGACGTGCGCGGGGTCTGGAACACTGCCGCCGTCAGCGTCCCTGCGATGCTGGCCGGCACCGACCCGGCCGGCGCGCGGTTCGTGGCCGTCGCCTCAGCCGCGGGCTCTCACGGACTCTTCCATCTGGCGGCGTACAACGCGGTCAAGCACGCAGTCATCGGCCTGGTCAAGGGCCTCGCCGCGGATCTGGTCGGCACCGGCGCCACCGCCTGCGCCGTCTCGCCCGGCTCCACCCGGACCGAGATGCTGGCAGCCACCGCCGCGACCTACGGCCTGGCCGATCCCGCCGACTTCGCCTCCTCGCAGCTCCTGCGTCGACTCCTCGAACCAGACGAGATCGCGGCCGCGATCGCCTTCTGCTGCTCTCGCGAGGGCGCCGTCCTCAACGGTTCAGTGGTGCATGCCGATGGCGGCTTCCCCGGCTGAGGTGTCCGGTGACTCCGGGTGGTCGATGCCGAGGACCAGCCGGTTGTCGGCCGGATCGGGATCGGCCCGGTCCGGGGCATCGACGTCGAACACCAGGCGTCCGGACTTCCCCTCCGCCAGACGCAGGTCCATCGCGAAGGGCGCCTCGGTGGCCTCGGAGGCCGGAAGCGTGCAGACGAGCGCTGGCCCGTCCGGCTGGCAGGTCCAGCGCCCGTAGGCGCCGTTGCTGTGCACCTCGTAGTCCTCGACCCCACTCATGCTGACGCGCAGCGTGAGGGCGGCGAGTCCTGCGCTGATGACCGGGACCTGGACGTGGATCCCGTGACGGAAGGTGCCGCTCGGGCGAAGCCAGGCCTCACCGAGCGTGACGTCGACAGGTGCCGGCGTCGAGGAGACCTGCGCGGTGGGCGACGTCGGCTGGGAGGACGGTGCGGAGGGTGGTGGTTTCTCATTGTGGGCCGAGAAGTGTCCACGGGGGCTGGGTGACGACGAGGAAGGCCGGGAGGAGGGCACTCGCGGTCCTCGGGTCGTGGAGGGCGCCTGTGCCGGGCGGTGGCGAAGGGTCGGTGCGGGCTGGACGGCCTGCCGCGGCGCAGCCACGGACGTCGGTTCGGCGTGCACGCTGGGCACAGAAACCGGGTCCGCGCCGGTCACGCCCACGGCAACGGCGGCCACGGTCGCGACAGCCACGACGACGCCGCCGACAGCAGCCGAGATGCCGGCCCACGGCGAGGCCGGAAGATAGGAGCGCAGGGAGACCGACGTGCCCACCAGGGCCGGCAGCAGCAATCCGCCCAGGTGGGAGTTGATGGCGCGCAGCTCGAGCAGTGCACTGGGGCACCGGACGCAGGTCTCGAGGTGCTTGTCGACCCTGGCCACCTCGGCTGGTGTCAGCGCTCCTCGGGCGTGACGAGGCAGTCGCTCGATCACCCAGGCGCACGAGGCGTCGGCCGCCTGCGCCAGGTGCTCGGCGAGGTAGGCGCGGCGCAGACCCTCGCGGGCCCGGAAGCTGAGCGCGGCCACCGAATTGGCGTTCATCCCCAGGTGGGTGGCGACCACGGACAGTGGTTCTCCCTCGACCGAGGTGTGCCAGAGCACCTCCTGCCACCGCCCGGGCAGGGAACGGAAGGCCCGCGCCATGATCGTGGATTCGAAGCGAGCCTCGAACTGGTCGGGCTCGACGAGCTCGTCCAGGTCAGGGCTGAACTCGTCGACCGGGATCTCGCGTCCCGCACGTCGCAACTCGTCCACGAAGAGGTTGCGGATGGTGGACAGCAGGTAGGGCCGGAACGCACGCTCCGGGCCCCCACCGTTGCGCAGTGACACCAGCAACCGGACGAACGCCTCCGAGACCAGGTCCTCGGCGTGGGATCGCCCCGCCAACGCCGCTCCCAGACGGATGCCGGCATCACGGTGACGGGCGAACAGCTCAGAGGCGGCCGCATCATCGCCCGAGCGCACGAACCTGATCAGTTCAGCATCACTCAGGGCGCTCACGATCCCCCACCAGCGACAGCGACCAGCACCGTGATTCCCTCCCCGCCAAGGACCCGGTGCCCGAACACCGTTGTCCGCCAACGGGTGAAAGACGCAGAGAAGGCGATTGCCTTACGCGCGCCTAGGGGGAATCGCTGACTTACTGGGGTGAGGTAGTTCGCTCTGCTCAGATGGGCGATCCGACTGCGGACCTGAGCTAGAGGACGACCTCGCCGTACATCTCACCCAGCGGATCGGCGATGAGCTCGATCCGCGCTCCGTCGGGGTCGCGGAAGTAGACCGAGACACCGCTGTGCACCTCGTGTTCGACGCCCGCCTCCTGGAGCCTGGCCACGAGCTCCTCCCAGCGCACGGGATCGACCGAGATCGCCAGGTGGTGCAGGCCCCCGAGCACCTCGGCATAGGGCCCGACGTCGAGACCGGGGAAGTCGAAGAACGCGAGGAGGTTCTGGTGCCCGATGTCGAAGAAGAAGTGCGAGGACCCCGGGTAGTCCCGGTTCTCGATGAGCTCGGTCAACCCGAAGCCCAGCACGCCCTGGTAGAAGGCGATGGTGGTCTCGACGTCGCTGCTGATGAGGGCCGTGTGGTGCAGGCCGCGCGCGGTCGAGGGCTGCCGCTCCGAGGCGGGGGTCAGATACTGCTCGCGCAGGTCGGCCCTGCGTTGGTGCAGGGTCGACAACTCATCACCGGAGGGGGTCGGGTCGGTGTCGTTCATCGGATTCCTCTCGCAGGCCTGGACTCGATTCAAGCAGACGGAGCAGTAGCCTGCAGTCGAGACGTTGTCGGCGAGCACAGGAGGTAGGACATGCGGTTCGGTCTGGTCGGAACCGGCCCGTGGGCGGAGATCGCGCACGGCCCCGGCCTGAACGCCGCCGAGGGCGTCGACTTCGTCGGGCTCTGGGGCCGCAACAGCGAGAAGGCCGAGGCGCTCGCGGCCAGGCTCGGCGTCCAGGCGTACGGCGACTACGCCGCCCTGCTCGAGGACGTGGAGGCTGTCGCCTTCGCCGTCCCGCCGGACCTCCAGGCCACGATGGCGCTCGACGCCGCCAGGGCCGGCAGGCATCTGTTGCTCGACAAGCCCATCGCCACGACTGTCGAGGCCGCCCAGGCTCTGGAGGAGGCCGTCCGCGACAACGCCGTGGGCTCGGTCGTGTTCTTCACCGACCGGTTCTTCGCCGACTCGAAGGCCTGGTGGGCCCAGGTCCAGCGCACCGGCGGCTGGCTCGGCGGCTGGATGCGATGGTTCAGCGCGCTCCAGGAACCCGGCAACCCGTTCGGGGACTCGCCGTGGCGCCACGAGCGCGGTGCCCTGTGGGACACCGGCCCCCACGCCCTGTCGAACCTCGTCACCGCCCTCGGACCGGTGACCTCGCTCGTGGCCGCCGCCGGAGAGGGCGACCTGGTGACGCTGGCGCTGCGTCACGAGTCGGGGGCCCACAGCACGATCACCCTGACCCAGTTCGCACCGCCGGCCGCTGCCTGCGTCGAGACCACCCTGTGGGGCGAGAGCGGCTTCTCCTCCATGCCCCCGCGGCCCGACGACGCAGTGGCCCTGCTGGCCATCGCGGCACAGGAGCTGGTGGAGTCGGTTCGCGAGGGCCGACCCCACGACGTCGACGTCGCCTTCGGAGCCCGCATCGTCGAGCTGCTCGCCGACGCACAGGCCCAGATCACTCCCTAGAGGTGGTCCGGCACGATCAGGGCATCGGGATCCTGACGCGGAGGCAGGTGCTCGAGGGCGATCTGGACCAGGGCCGTGCGTGACTTGACCAGGACCCCACGCCTCAGCTTGCCCGACCCGGCGTCGACCTGGGCCTCGACGACCTCGCTCACCTGCCGCTCGGTGTAGGTGGCCCGGGTGCCCGGCTCGACCTCGACGTCGGGCAGCGCCACGAGCACCGGCAGGATCTGCGTCCCGATCTGGTCGAGGAGCTGGAAACGCTGGTAGCGGTCCATCTCGTCCCAGACCGTGTCGAGGTCGCTCTTGCCACGGCGGATGTCCTTGCGCTGGGCCGCCAGGATCGTCTTCGCCGCCCCGGTGACTGCTGCGGTCAGCTCATGCTCGGTGAATCGCATGGGACCAGCATGTCGGATCCCGCCTTCTGAGCGGGAACCCGGAACAGGACGACGGCCACGGCGAGCAGCCAGGCACACCAGGCGACGTACCCGATGAAGTTGGTCAGACTGGCCGCCTCGAGCACCGGGATCACCACGCCGGTGGCGATGAGGCCTGCGGCGGCGTACCCGATGACGCCGAGCCAGCGCGGCAGCACCGAGCGACGCAGCGCCACCACGACCAGCACGGTGAACGTCGCGGTGAGCGCGTAGCCCAAGGTCTCCCCGATCGCCTTGCCGAGCAGGGTGTGCCAGAGCTCGAAGCGGTCCTCGGCGTCAGCGCGCAGGGCCGGGTCGAGGGCGTCGTCGCTGATGCCCGGCACGAGGGTGACCCATCGCTGCAGGCCGACCACCTGAACGGTGGCCGCGGCGATGCCGACGCCAGCGATCCATCGCCCGAGGCGGCCACCGGCGATCCGGCCCAGCCAGATCCCGGCCGGCGCCATCAGCGCAGCGCTGAGGACGAGGACGCCGAACCAGGTCATCACGGAGCTCTCGTGCGCGTGGAAGCTGGCAAGGATGTCGGAGGTGGGCTCCTCGAGGATCTGGGGATACTCGAAGACGGAGCCGAGCACGGTGAAGCCGGCGATGGCCAGGGCCGAGGCGAGCGCCAGTGCGGCGCCTGCGCGTCGTGCGGTGGAACGGTCGGGGGTGCTGGTGGTGTTCATGGGATCTCCTTGAGGTTGTGTGGGCTGTGTCAGTGGGTCGCGACCCTCGCTCGGTCGGCGTACCAGGCGAGCGTGGTGGTCAGGGCTTCCTCGAGCGGGGTGGCCTGATCGCCGAAGGCGGCGCGGAACTTGCCGTCGTCGACCACCCACGCGTCGGTGAACTGGTAGAGCGTGTGCAGGTACTCGCGCATCTCAGGCTTGAACAACCCGACGGCGCGCAGCGTCACCCGTCCGGCCGCGAGGAGCCGTGGCCGGTGTCCGGCGGCGGCGTAGACGATCTCGACGACCTCGCGGATGGTGCGGGCCTGCGCCACGGGGAGGTGCCAGACCTGCCCGGTGGTGCCGGGTGCAGTCGCGAGGGTGATCAGGGCAGCGGCCACGTCCGGGGTGTAGGAGTAGCTGTGCAGCTGGGAGGCGTCCCCCATGACCTGGGCGGTCCTGCCGGCGAGCGCCGGACCGAACACGGACTCGCCCAGCGCCGAGCGCAGGGCCCCGGGACCGAAGTAGTCCGAGGCACGGCCGATGACGACCTCCACCTCACCTGCGGCATGGGAGGCGAGCAGTTCCTCGGTCATCGCGGCCCTGGTCGCGGACTTGGCCGACGTCGGGTTGGCAGCCATCGTCTCGACGAGTCGTTGTCCGCGCGGCGGGCCGTAGGCATACAGGTTGTCGAGTACGACGAGCCTGGCGCCAGCACTGGCGGCACCGGCCAGCACACCGCGCTGGAGCGGCGGGAACTCCTCGCTCCAGCGGTCGTAGTTCATCGCGTTGAGGCAGAAGTAGACGACGTCCGCGCCGGCACAGACCCGGGCGGTGAACGCGGGGTCGGCTGCGTCACCACCGACGATCCGGGCACCGGGGAAGGCACCGCGACCATCGCGGTTCACCGCGACCACGTCGTGTCCCTGGGTGACCAGCTGCTCGATGAGGGGGTGGCCGACCTGGCCGGTTCCGAAGACGACGTGGCGCATCATGAGGTGCTCTTCTCTGTGGTGGCGAAGCGGGTGCTCAGCAGGACGGGAAGGACGGCGGTGAGCAGGGTGGCGGTGACCGCTCCGGCTGCCCCGAAGACCGTGAACTGGTCCTCGACCTGGACACCGACGGACGTGGTGATCGCCCACCCGAGCGCCCAGACCGCGGCGAGGTGGACCGGCCAGGCGAATGCGAGGGCGCCGGTGCGCCGCAGGAGCACCAGGGACTGCGCGATGCCGACGGTGAGTCCGGTGATCGCACCTTGGGTCACGAGGTCGCCCAAGCCGGTGTTGAAGTCGACCAGGGTGGCGCCGATGCCCAGGCCGACGGCGAGGCCGATGGCCGTGGCCACGACCCACCCGACGAAGCGATCCGAGCGCATCGCCCACGCCTGGAAGGACCCGAGGACGGTCCCGGTGAGCAGACCGCCGGCGATCGCGCCGGGTGTGGTGTCCACCGGTCCGACCAGGATCATCGCCGAGAGGCCCCCGAGCGGGAAGCCGACGAACGAGACCATCCAGCGGGCGATGGTGCGAACAGTCGTGGACCGGGTGGTGGTGGTGGTGGGTGGCGGGCTGAGCTGGGTCACGGGATTCTCCTTCTTCGGGCTGTCAGACAACCGCTGGCCGGCGATCCATGCCGCCAGCAGGTGGTCGGGGTGATCGGCGAGGTGGTCGCGGACGAGGACGTCGAGCAGGTCGGTGTTGCCCTGCAGGTGTGCCTCGGCGAGCACGACGAGCTGGCGCTCGCGCGGGGACGTGGCGCATCGGGCTGCGTGGGTGAGGTGGTCGGTGTCGTGCTGGAGCATGGCCGCTGCGACGAGCACCGGGGCTGAGTCCGAGGTCCGCGCCAGGACGAGGACCTCGCCGGCGGCACGAGGGTCTCCGCCGACGAGGCGGTTCAGGAGGGCGGTCACGTCGTTGGGCATGTCCCGAGACTGGACCGGGTCGCTGACGACGCGCTGACGGCGGGCTGAGGAACGCGGCCGGCGCCCTAGTCTCGGACCGTGCTGACTGTGTCCGTGCTGGGTCCGGTGGAGGTGAGCCAGGGCGGCGTACGCCTCGAGGTCCCGGCGGGCCGGACGACCGAGCTGCTGACCCGGCTCGCCCTGGACGCCGGTGCACCGGTCCGCGCGGACGTGCTGATCGAGGACCTCTGGTCGGAACCGACGGGGCGCAACACCCTGCAGTCGAAGGTCTCCCAACTGCGTCGCGCCCTGGGCGACCGGGAGCTGGTCCTCGGCAGCCGGGACAGTTACACCCTCGCCGTGGCGGCCTCCCAGGTGGACGCGTTCCAGGCCGTGGAGCTGGCAGCCAGGGCAGCCGAGGCCAGGGGTGCCGGCGATGTCGCCGGCGCCCTGGAGCTGGCCCGCGCCGGAGTGTCGCTGTTCCGGGGGGAGGTGCTGGTGGAGGCCGGCGACTGGGCCGCCGCGCATCGCGCGCGGCTGGAGGAGGTGCGGCTCGGGCTGGTCGAGGACACGATGGCGGCCCGGGTCGAGCTGGGCGCCGGGAGCGAGGTCGTGGCCGAGCTCGAGTCGCTGGTCGAGCAGCACCCCCTGCGCGAAGGGCTGTGGACCTCCTTGATCACCGCGCTCTACCGAGCCGGAAGGCAGGCGGAGGCGCTGTCGGCGTATGGGAGAGTACGCCGCGCGCTTGTCGACGAGCTCGGCATCGAGCCGGGAACAGCGCTGCGCTCGCTCGAGCGGATGGTGCTACAGCAGAGCCCCGCGCTCGACCCGGTCACGGCGCCGCGCCCGGTCGGGGTGCCGGGCAATGTCTCGACGTCGGCCGTGCCGTTGGTCGGCCGCGGCAAGGACCTCGACTCGGTGCACGCCCAGCTGGCCGAGCACCGGCTCGTGAGCGTGGTCGGCCCCGCGGGAGTGGGCAAGACCCGCCTCGCCGTCGAGGTCGGCGGCGCACTGACCGCTCCGGGGGGCGTGTGGCTGGTGCGTCTCGACGCGGTGGACCGCACCGCTGCACTGGCGCAGGTGGTGGCCGAGACCCTCCACGTGACCGGCGGGGAGGCGGCCCTGCTCGAGCGGCTGTCCGGGGCAGAAACCGTGCTGCTGCTCGATAACTGCGAGCACGTCGTTCCCGAGGCTGGGGCGCTCATCGCCTCCCTGCTCCAGGCAGCGCCCCAGGTGCGCATCCTGACCACCAGCCAGGTCCCCCTGGGGCTGGAGGGCGAGTCGGTCCACCTCCTCCAGCCGCTCACCCAGGACGAGTCGGTCGCCCTGTTCACCCGCCGGGCCAGGGAGATGCGCCACCAGCTGGTGCTGGACCAGGACGCGGTGACGGCGGTCGAGGCGATGTGCCGTTCGCTCGATGGCCTCCCCCTCGCGATCGAGCTGGCGGCCTCGCGGGTGCGCTCCCTCTCGGTGCGTGACATCGCCCGGCGGCTCGACGACCGGTTCGTCCTGCTGCGTGACCCCAACAGCCAGCGCCCGGAGCGTCGGCGGGCCCTGGCCGGCGCGATCGCCTGGAGCTATGAGCTGCTCTTCCCCGACGACCAGCGGGGCCTGTGGGCGCTGTCCTGCTTCGCCGGCAGCGCCGGCCTGGACGCGACCGAGCACGTGCTCCTGGCGCTCGGCGTACCTGCTCGTTCGGTGCTCGACACCATCAGCCGCCTGGTCGATCGCTCGCTGGTCAGCGTCGAGACTGCCGAGGACGGTGGAGTTCGCTACCGCCTGCTGGACAGCATCCACGCGTTCGCCGCTGCGCGGCTGGCGGAGTCGCAGGACGCCGAGAACGCGGCTGCTGCCCACGCCGGGTGGTACGCCGAGAAGGCGGCCTGGTGCGAGGAGAACGTGCGCAGCGCGCGGCAACCCGAGTGCCTGGCGTTCGCCCGTACCGAGCGGGCGAACGTCGACGCGGCTCTGGCCTGGTGTGCCGAGCACGATCGGGCACTGGGCGTCCGGATCGCCATCGGTCTCGGCTGGACGTGGGTGGTGCTCGGCGACGGGCCGGCCGGCGCCGCGCGCATCCGCCAGGCCCTCACCGCCGAGACCCCGGACCGGGACACGGCCACCGCGCTCCTGCTTGCGGGCTGGCTCGAGGCCTCGGCGGGCAACGTGGCGATCGCCGCGGCAGACCTGGATGCGGCCGCCGCGCTCGCGAGCGGGCTGGACGACGCTGTCCTGGGTGCCGATGTGGCGCGGCACCGGGCCTTCCTCGCCATCCAGCAGGGACGCCCGGACCTGGTGCTGGCGCACGGGGCGGCCAGCCTGGTGGTCTGTCGGCCCCTCGGGCTGACCTGGCGGGTGGCGGCCAGCCTGCTGCTGTCGGCGTACGGCGCGCTGATGCTCGGCGACACCGCCGCGGCCTCGCGTGACGCCGGTGAGGCTGTGGGCCTGGTGACCGAACTGGGCGACTCCTGGGCGACGGTGCACGCCGAGGCCATACTCGGCGGGATCGCGCAGGCCGAGCACCGCTACGACGAGGCCGCCCGGGCCCTCGGCCGAGCTGCCGAGGAGTCGGTCACGATGGGCTTCCTCGGCCAGGCTGCCCTGCACGGCGCCACCCTGGCTCGGGTCCAGCACCGCCTCGGCGACCCGGCGGCAGCGGAGTCCTACGAGCAGGCGATCCGCGACGCCTTGGCGGTCGGGGACGGACGACTCGCCGCGACGGCTCGGCTCAACCTGGCCCGGCTCCTGCGCGGTGCCGGGGAGATCGCGGCGGCGGTGGCCCTGCTGGAGGAGAACGTGCGGTGGTACCGCTCGGCCGGCGGTGGCGACTTCGCGTTGCTCACCCGGTGCGTGCTGAGCGCCGGTCGCGATGACGAGGGCGGGCTGCAGGAGGTGCTGGCCGAAGCCCGCGGGTCGGACAACGTGGAGGTGCAGGTCTACGCCCTCGATGCGCTGGCCCGACTGGCCGCCGAGGCCGGCGAGGTGGCGCGTGCCGGTGACCTGCTGGGCGAGGCGGACCGCCTCGTGGGCCAGGTGGCCCACGTCGTCGATGCCGGCGACCGCCTGGATGCCGAGATCGTGCGCGGACTCACGAACTAGTCAGGTCGCCGCTCATTCCAGGAAGAGGCCGTCCTCGGCCTCGGTGGAGGTGATCTCGACCCGCACCCGCCACACGATGTCGTGCGGCACTCCCAGCCTCGTCAGGGTGACCTGCACCTGCGGGAGCAGCCAGACCTGCGATTGCAGGCCGGACTGCTGGGCCCGCGTCCGCGTGCGCAACCAGATGACCGGCGCACCCTCGCGGTCCGGCAGCCAGTGGCCCTCCTCGACCCCCCAGCCGCCGAGCGCGGCGACCATGGGCACGAGGGCCGCGTCGACCGACCTGCCCACGTCGTCCTGGCTCACGGCGCAACGGTAGCCGTCTGGACCTCCCCGTGCGGTCCGTGCGCCCGGCCCCGGTCTGTGGGAGGTTCGATCCCACCCCGACGTACGCCTCAGCGGACAGGACCCGACATGGGCAACAACCCACGCGTCGAAGAGCCCTACGACCTCGACCCCGGTCACACCGTGCTGCTCGGGATCGACTTCCAGCTGGCCTTCGGGGACCAGGCGTGGGAGCACACCCCGGACGCCGATGCCGCGGTGGGCAACTTCCGTGACGCTGCGACCAGCTGGCGCCGGCACGGTGGCCGGGTCATCATGTGTCGCGAGATCTACTACCCGAGCGACTACCCGGGGCCTGACGGCGAGCCGATCACCGAGATCGTCGAGCACCATCCGCTGATGTCGGGACGGGCCAACGCCGAGTTCCATCCGGGTCTGCTCGAGCCCGGGGACCTGGAGATGCGCAAGACCGGCTTCTCCGCCGTGTCCGCCGGGAACCTGCTCGAGATCCTCGCCGAGCACGGTTGGGACACCGTGGTGATGGGTGGCCTGACGACCCCGATCTGTGTGGGCACCACCTCCGACGGCCTCAGCATGGCCGGGATCAAGGTGGTCGTCCTGGAGGATGCGTGTGCCTCCCAGCCTTTCGAGGGGTTCTCGGCCCAGGAGGCGCACGCGTTCGCGCTCGCCCGCTTCCGCTACCAGTTCGGCCAGACCATGACCACCCGAGAGTTCACCGACTTCCTCGACTGAGACAACCAGAAGGACGTCAGCGTCGTCTTCTCTTGCAAGGGGCGCTGCTCGGCGACGCCGTCCTCTCCGGCATCGAAGGAAGCGCATCATGACCGACACGCTGCGACAGCACTCCCAGGACGCGGCCGACACCGGTGGGCGCCGGCGCACCCGAGGTCTTCTCCTGCTGGCTGTCTGCGCCGTGGTGGTGGGCGTGGGCGTGCTCGGCCTGACCCGGGTCCTCGCCGACGACACCGGCCCCGGCTCGGCCGCACCACCTTCGCCTTCGCCGGCCACGCCGATGGGCGGCAGCATCACCGTCTCCGGCTCGGGCGTGGGAACGCTGGCCTTCGGCACCGATGCCGAAGAGGTGGTCGCCGTCCTCACCGAGCGCCTCGGGGACCCGGACCGACGAAACGGCCCGCAGCGCTACTTCCGCATCCGGGGCAGCGAGGGCTGGTTCGAGGACGCCGCCGACCCGATCTCGCCGAGCTGGCACTATCCGGTCACCTCGCAGACCTGCTGGGACGCCCTCTGCGTCATCTTCGGCGGAGATCAGCCGCAGACGCTGCAGTTGCGAGGTTGGGTGCTGGCGGGCGAGCCGACCCAGGAGACGGGCGTCGACGTGCGCCTGGCCGGCAGCGGGGTGGGTCTCGGCGACCCCTGGAGGCGTTTGCACGCGGCCTACCCGGGCACGACGATCAACGGCGGCGAAGGAGCCTCCCTCACGGTGCGAGACACACCGTGGTCGGGGATCTTCGACGGCGTCGGCGAGTGGCGGCTGTCTGGTCAGTGGGACTTCACCCACCCGAACCACGCGCCTGCGGGCTCCCGGCTGATCCGGCTCTCGGGCGGTGACGGGCCGGAGCCGGGCTGTTGCTGAGCCCTGTCGGGAGGTGTCCGTTGGGAGCGCGAACGAGTCCGACCGGCGCGAGCCGGACGGTGCTCTTCGCCGCCACGATGGGCAGGTCAGTCACCCCAGACCCAGCTTCGAGGAGAACATCATGCTCATCGCCGTACTCGACCTGCGCACCGCCGCCGAGGACCGGGCCGCCGCACTGGCCCAGCTCGACGCGGAGCGCGAGGAGATCCGCGCCATGCCCGGCAACCTCGACTTCCGGGTGTACGCCGCCCGCGATGACGAGGAGTCCGTCGCCGTCATCCACGAATGGAGCGACGAGTCGTCGTTCGGGGCCTACCTGTCCTCGGAGGCGTTCGCCCGCTCGGGCGAGGTCCTCCGACCGCTGGTGACCGCTCCCCCGGTGAGTCGGCGGTTCAGTGCCGCACTGCTCGAGACGGTCTGAGCGCCCTGGCGCGGTGCGAGGGCCCACTAGGCTGAGCGGATGCGAGGCAACTCGTGAGACGCGAAGCGTATGCGTTCGCGCGGGAGTTCCCGGCGGCGCTGTCCTCGGAGCTGTGTGTCGACCGGCACTACCTGCTGTGCGCCTCCGCCGGCGCACTGCGACTGGAGGCCCACGGGAGCTCGTGGCTGCTTCCACCAGCACGTGCCGCCCTGATTGCGGCCGGTGAGCCCATCCAGGTCGCCATCCCGCATCCGGTGACCACGTCGTCAGTCCTCTTCGACCCCGGCTTCGCACCGGCACCACCCGGGCCGCTCACCGTCTTCGACCTGAGCCCGCTGGCGCGGGCCCTGGTCTCGGAGTGCGTCGCGTGGCCCGACGCCGAGGAGCCGCTGCCGCCGTACGCGCGCGCCGTGTTCGGTGCGTTGGCGGCTGTGACATGGCGGCTGGCAGCACGACCGAGTCCGGTCAGTGTCCCGGCCGGTCGGTCGCCTGAGCTGCGCCAGGCCCTGGCCCTGACCGGCGAACGCCTGGCCGACGACGTCACGTTCGAGGAGATCGCGCACGAGGTGGGATTGGTGCCGCGGTCGCTGGCCCGCCGGTTCGAGGACGAGTGCGCCATGACCTGGCGGGCGGTCCTGCGCCGGATGCGGGTGCTGCGGGCCATCGAGCGGCTCGCCGCGGGCGACGACTCGATCACCACCGTCGCGCATGCGGTCGGCTACACCTCATTGTCGGCGTTCAACGCGGCCTTCCGCGACCTCACCGGCCGTACGCCGACCGACTACCGCGCCAGCTTCCGCCCCTGAGCACGCGGGTGGGGGCCAGCACGATGAGGAGTCGGCTCAGCGGATGGCGACCAGCTGATCGAGGTCGTCCTGGGGCAGTCCGTCGTCGGCGACGGAGGTCACTGCCGACCAGTTCAGGTCGGCCCGCCCGTTGACGACGGTCATGAACGCTGTGTCTGCGGCATCGCGGCCGGTGGCGATGCGCACGAGCGAGGAGCGGGGCGCGAGGGCGGTCGCGTCCACGACGTACCAGCCGTCGGCGACGAAGGCCTCGACGACGGCGTGGAAGTCCATGGGGTCGCAGCCGGGAGCGTAGACGGCGGTCAGTCGAGCGGGGACCCGCAGCGCGCGCAGCAGGGCGATCACCAGGTGGGCGTAGTCGCGGCAGACCCCTGCCCCGCTCAGCAGGGTCTCCGTCGCTCCGTCGGTGGGCCCGCTGCTTCCCGGCACGTAGACCAGACGGGTGCCGACCCACGAGGAGACGGCCTCGAGGAGCTCGCCGTCCTGGACGCCGGCGAACTCGGAGGTGGCGAAACCACCGAAGGTGTCGGACTCGATATAGCGGCTGGGTCGCCGGTAGAGCGACAGGTCGGCCAGCTCCGGAGTGGGGAGGTCGGCAGTGCCACGCACCTGTGCCTCGTAGGAGACCTGGGAGGAGCCGGCCGGCAGGGTGAGGAGGTGCAGGCGACCGCCGTGAGGTGTCGTCACCTCGACCGGGACCACCTCACCGCTCTCGTGCACGACCGTGAGCTTCTCGGTGACCTGGAGTCCCGGAGTCCGAGCGACCGCGATCTGCAGCTCGATCTCGCACTCGCCGAAGGCGGTGATTCCCAGCTCGGCACCCACGGTCCTGTCCATGCACGGATCCTCACACGCAACCGCCCCCGCGACGTCATCGGGTCAGGCGAGAGCGTCGGCGAACTCGCAGAAGGCGTCGTAGGCGCGCGGGCCGTAGATGGTGGCGGGGCCGCCCTTCATCAAGAAGGTGACGCCGATGGCCTCGGCCGCCTCCTGCTTCGTGGCACCGGCGCGGGCAGCCGCCTGGGCATGGGAGGCGATGCAGCCGTCGCACCCCTCGACGACGCCGATGGCTAGGGCGATCAGCTCCTTGGTGCGCTGGTCCAGGGCGCCGGGGGCGAAGGCAGCCTTGTGGAGCTCGCCGAAGCCCTTGTAGACGTCGGGCACGGCGCGACGCAGTTCCCGGTGCAGCGGGTTGAGGGCGTCGAGGACGTCCTTGCCGTGGGCGTGCTCGCTGGTGGTGGTGGTCATGAGGGGCCTTCCTGTCTGGGCGGGTCAGTGGTGAGCGGGAGGTGTGTGGCTGCGGCGGATCATCCGGATCATCCGGAGGTTGATCACGACGAATCGCCAGCTCTGCATGAGGAGTCCGTTGCGCCGGCGCAGGGTGCGGGCCGTGGGCAAGGGGGCACTGGCGATGCGGTCATCGGTGTCGGTCATCTGATGCTCCTGGTTCGATGGAAGGGAAGGACGGGGTTATTCGGGGATGAGGAACCATCCGGGGCGCGCCTTGGCCTTGTAGAGGAACAGGTAGTGCAACGCGTGCTTGACCCAGTGCCCCGCCAACCCGATCTCGCCGAAGGTGTCGGTCAGGCTGCGGCCACCGTGGGGGTACTTCTGGTGGTCCGGAACGACGGGGTACATGGTCATGGCGGCTGCCGATCCCGAGCGCAGGCCGGTGCCTGCGGACGCCACGCACGCGGCGCCCATGTCGGCCATGGATGCGGTGTGTGTCGGTTCGGTGGCGCCCGTCTGGATCATGTCGGCGATCGTGCGGGCGACTTGGCGTCCCATGATCCCCGAGGGCATGCCGGTCCGTGGTGGCGCTGGCGTGATGACGGTGCCGTTGGGGCTGGTTCGCGGCCGCGAGATCTGGTGCGGAGGGGCGAAGGCGATCCCGACCCCGAAGACGTTGCCGTAGGCCGGGGACTGGTACGTCGATGGCCAGTCGGCCGCGCGCCAGTCGTCGTACGGCTTGGAGGTGTAGTCCGCATCGACCTTGAGGAACCCGTTGGGCGCGAACATGGTGGCGGTGATGTCCTCGCCGAGTCGATCGAAGGCCTGCAGCTCGGCGCCACGAAACGGCGGCAGCAGCATGGCGAAGTCGAACGTCAGGCTCTCGTGGTCGCCGGCAAGGGTCTCGTAGTAGAGCTTGCCTTCCTCGACGCGCTCGACGTGGGCGCCGAGGACCGCCCGGACACCGCGCTCACGGAAGAGCGACTCGGTCCACGTCTGGCTGGACGTCAGGAAACCGCGTTGACCGAAGACCATGCCGCCGACCCCGAAGTCGCCGAGCTCGTGCTCGTTGGAGAGATAGACGACCTCGGCCAGGTCACGCACGCCGGCTGCTCGAAGCTCGTGCTCGACGTTGAAGGCGTATTCGAAGGCGGCGCCCTCGCAGGTGCAGGTGCCATGACCCATGCCGATGACCAGGCGTTGGGGTTGGCCGCTGCGGAGTCGCGCGATGACGTCCTCGAGCGCGGCAGCGGCCTCGACGGCGTGGCCAGCGGTGCAGACCGACCACGAGTTGCCGTCCGGGCCGAGACCAGGCGTTGCCTGGAAGTTCAGCTTGGGTCCGGTCGCGTTGATCAGGTAGTCGTAGCGGATCAGCTCGTGCTCCCCCATCCTCTGCGCAGAGGTGTGCACCACGTCGACCGCCGGCCGGGGGTCCGTGGTGTCGCCGTCGGGATGGAGGGCGACGGCCTTGGCTTGGGTGAAGGTGATCTTCTGGCGCCGGTAGACGGGGGCGAGGGGGAAGGTCACGTCCTTGACGCCCATCCGCCCGACCCCGACCCAGATGTTGGAGGGGATCCAGTTCCACTGCGAGTTGGGCGAGACGACGAGGACCTCGTGCTCCTTGCCCAGCATCCGCCGCAGGTGCAGCGCGGCGGTGTGTCCCGAGACCCCTGCTCCGAGGATGACCACGCGGCTCATCTGGCTGCCACCTCCTCCTTCGAGGTGAAGGCGCATCCGCTGACCACGCCGAACCGCCGTAGGACGATCGCGGCCGGGCAGAAGCCGGTAAGACTCGACTGAAGCAGGTTGAGCCCGACGAAGGCGGTCAGCAGGATCCACCAGGTCGAGACGGTGACGGTCAGCAGCACGCTGAGGAGGACGACGCTCCCGGCCACTGCGAGGACGGCTCGGTCGAGGTTCATGGCCGGCGCCCGAAGAAGCGTCCGAGCCGACCCGAGCTCTCGTTGACATGTCCCGGGCAGCGATTCGCACTGGGGACACCGGCCAGGGCGCGGTCGACGTGGCGGCCGCATCCCGCCCAGGTCGCCTTGCCGCAGGTCTTGCAGGTGACTGCGTGACACATAGTGGAGGAGCTCCTTCTTGTCGTGGACGAGGGTCAGTTGTGGGAGAACCGGATGTCGGGCAGGACACGGGTGAGCCAGGTCGGAGCCCACCACGCCGCCTTCCCGGTGAGGCGAAGCAGGACGGGCAGCAGCACGAGCCGCACCAGGAAGGCGTCCAGGAGGACGGCGACGCCCAGCACGATGCCCATCTCCTTGGGCGGCAGCGGCCCGGAGAGGGCGAAGGTGAAGAACACCGCGACCATCACGGCACCGGCGGCGAAGATCACCCGGCCCGAGTGCGCGAGCGAACCGACCATGGCGTCCTTCGGATCGCCGGAGCGCTCGTAGTGCTCCTTGGCGGAGGCCAGGAGGAACACCGTGTAGTCCATCGCGATCGCGAAGATCATCGCGAAGAAGAACACCGGCGCCCAGGCGTCGAGGAAGCCCTGCGACTCGAAGCCCATGAACCCGGCCCCCCAGCCTTCCTGGAAGACCAGTCGGGCCACGCCGAAGGCCGCCGCGGTGGACAGCAGGCTGGCAAGGGTGCCGAGCAGCGCGATGAGGGGTGCCTGGAGGGCGACGAGCAGCAGCAGGAAGCCGAGCGCCAGGATCACACCGATGACGAGGGGCGTGGAGTCGTCGAGCTGGGCCTTGAGGTCGAGATTCTCGACCGCTGCACCCCCGACGACCGCACTCGAGGGCAGGTCGGCGCGCAGCCGATCGACGGTGTCGCTCAGCGCCGGGTCGGACGGGTCGACCGTGGGCACCGCCTGGATGAGCACGTACGACGACCCGTCGGTCGCGACGACTCCGGGCATCGCCCCGGCGATGCCGGGGTCATCGGCCAGGGTGGCGGCGGCTGCCTCCGCATCGCCCTGGGGTACGACGACCTGCAGAGCGCCTGGGGCGCCGGCGCCGAACGCGGCCTGGACCTGGTCATAGCCGATCCGCGCGCTGGCGGTTTCGGGCAGGACCTTGATCGAGGGCATCGCAGTCTTGAGACCGACGATGGGGGCGGCCAGGGCGAGCAGGACGACCAGCGAGGCGAGCCCCCAGGCCAGCGGGCGCTTCCAGAGCCTCTCTCCCCAGGCGGCGAACTTCGCCGAGCGGTGCTCCCCTGTGTGCACCCACGGCAGCGCGAACTTGTTGATCCGCTGGTCGAGCTTGGCCAGGACCACCGGGAGCAGGGTGAGGGTCGCGGCGAGGACGAAGACGACGGCGAGCATGATCCCGCCGGCCATCGAGCGGAAGGAGGGCGACGGAACCAGCATCACGGCCGACAGCGAGATCAGGACGGTCGCCCCGGAGAGCAGCACTGCCTTGCCTGCGGTGTCCATCGTCTCGGCGATCGCCTGTCGGGGACTCTCGTGGTGCCCCATCCGGGCCGCCCGGAAGCGCACCACGAGGAAGAGGGCGTAGTCGATGCCCAGCGCGAGCGCGAACATCATGGCGAAGTTCATCGCCCAGATGGAGACGGGCACGAGGTGGTTGATCAGGACCAGGGAGCCGGCCGATGCGACCAGGCCGGCGAGGGTGAGGATCAGCGGCAGGCCGGCTGCCACCAGGGCACCGAAGGCCAACACCAGGATCGCCAGCGTCACGGGCCACGAGACCATCTCCGACTTCATCATGGCCGACAGGTTGGCCTCGTTGAAGTCCGACCACAGCAGCGAGGCACCCGTGGGGTTCACCTGAACGCCCGTGGTCGACAGGTCCTGCAGCGGTCCCTTGAGGTCGTCGGCGACCCGGACCATCTCATTGGGGTCGGCAGCCGCTCCCGCCAGCAGGACGGCGGTCGCGCCGTCCTGGCTCAGGGTCGCGCCCGGCTGCGGTTGGACCACGTTCGCGATCCGCGGGTCCGCCTCCAGCATCGCGGTCGCCTCCGCCAGCACCGCCTTGCCAGACCCCTCGGTGACCGGGCCGTCCGTGGAGGTCACGACGACCTGGATCGCGGTGGAGGCGTTGCCGCCGAAGTGCTCCTGGGCGAGCTCGCGAGCCGTGACCGAGTCGGAGCCGTTGGCCTGCCAGCCGGCGCCGGAGAGCTCGGACTCGACCCGGGGGGCGAAGATGCCGAGGCCGACGATGAGGAGCAGCCACACCGCGGTGGTGAGCTTGGCGTGGTCACTCACCCACACGCCGAGCCGGCCCAGAGGGCCGGGGCGGTAGCCGATGTCGGGATCAGTCGTGCGGGTGTGTCGGCGTGCGTCAGCGATCGTCATGACACATACCCTAGGGGGTATACGTCGGGTTGTCCAAATACCCCTAGGGGTACCCAATTCGTCTTGCGCTGCCGACCTAGCCCTTCCGCGCGGGCAGCACGCAGAACTCGTTGCCCGATGGGTCGGCGAAGTGGCGCCAGGGCAGGTCTCCCCACCCGAAGTGGAGCTCGCGCCCGCCTCGGTCCGCGATCTGGGCGGCGACCGCATCGGCATCGTCGTCGGACTCCAGCCGGAGGTCGAGGTGGGTCCGGTTCTTGGCCTCCGGCTTGGGTTCCTCCTCCGGCACCAGCGCGAGCACCGGCCCCCGGCCGGACGGGTGCTGGAGACCGCCCAGCTCACTGCCCGAGACCGGCTCCCAGCTGGTCAGCCACTGCCAGAAGGCCAGGTCCCGGGTGGGGTCGGCAGACTCGAGCCGCAGCGCCGTGAGCTGCCCGGCCTCAACGTCGAGGTGGAGTCGTGGACGCTCGGTCGGCTCGTCCGGCACCCGCTGGAAACAGAGGTCGAGCTCGGGGCCGCCGGACACCGAGAGGCGCGTCTCGAACCCGGCCTCCTCGTCGGTCAGCGTCTCGGTGCCGAGCTCGGCCTCCCAGGCCCGGCCGGTGGTCTGCGGATCGGTGGCGTCGAAGACGACGTTCTCGAAGTACATGCCTTCACCCTAGGACGCCGCAGGGCATGCGACCCAGGTGCGCACCGCAACCACCGACACAGCTCTGAACCGCGCAAACGCGCCGATTCAGACGTTGAAGCGGAACTCCACCACGTCACCGTCCGCCATGACGTAGTCCTTGCCCTCCATGCGGACCTTGCCGGCCTCCTTGGCCTTCTGCATGGAGCCGAGCGCCACGAGATCCGCGAACGACACGACCTCGGCCTTGATGAAGCCGCGCTGGAAGTCGGTGTGGATGACGCCGGCGGCCTCGGGGGCGGTGGCGCCCTTGGGGATCGTCCAGGCGCGGGACTCCTTGGGGCCGGCGGTGAGGTAGGTCTGCAGCCCGAGGGTGTCGAACCCGACCCGAGCGAGGACGTCGAGCCCGGGCTCGTCGACCCCCATCTCGGCCAGCATCTCGCGCGCCTCGTCGTCGTCGCCGAGCTCCACCAGCTCGGCCTCGAACTTCGCGTCTAGGAAGATCGCCTCGGCTGGGGCGATGATGGCGCGCATCTGGTCCTTGAGCGCCTCGTCAGCCAGCTCGTCGGCGTCGCAGTTGAACACGTAGATGAACGGCTTGGCCGTCAGCAGCGACAGCTCGCGGATCAGGGACCGGTCGATCGTGGTGGCGATGATCGGCGTACCCGCCTCCAACGCGGCCAGGGCCTCGCGCGCGGCCTCCAGGTTGGCCACGACGCTCTTGTTGCCGCGCGCCTCCTTCTCCAGGCGCGGGATCGCCTTCTCCACGGTCTGCAGGTCGGCCAGGATCAGCTCGGTCTGGATCGTGGTGATGTCGCTGGCCGGGTTGACCTCGCCGTCGACGTGGGTGACGTCCTCGTCTCGGAAGACGCGGGTCACCTGGCAGATCGCGGAGGACTCCCGGATGTGGGACAGGAACTTGTTGCCCAGTCCCTCACCCTGTGAGGCGCCGGCCACGATGCCGGCGATGTCCACGAACTCGACCGTTGCCGGCAGGATCCGAGCCGATCCGAACACCTCGGCGAGCCGAGGCAGCCGGTCATCGGGCACACCCACCACCCCGACGTTGGGCTCGATGGTCGCGAACGGATAGTTCGCCGCCAGGACGTCGTTCTTGGTGAGGGCATTGAAGAGCGTCGACTTGCCCGCGTTGGGGAGTCCGACGATGCCGATGGTGAGTGCCACGGGGCGCGAGTCTACGGCCGCACCGCACCACCCTCCGAATCACCGACAGGCACACGACAGATCGGTGACAGCCCCGCTGCGCAGAGTCATGGCCATGCACACCCATGACCACATCCACCTGCGCCTGCTCCAACCTGGTGAGAGCCATCTCGTCCAGGACGTCTTCGACCAGATGTCGGCACAGTCCCGGTTCTTGCGCTACCACGCCGTCACCCCACGCCTCACCGCTGCGGCACTGCGCCACCTCTCGGCGGTCGAGCCGGGACGACACACCGTCGTCGTGGCGGTACGGCGCATGCGGGACACCGCAGCGGGCTGCGCGGGGGTGCGCGAACGTGGCGTCGGACTGGCCCGGTGGATCCGGTTGCACAACGAGACCGCCACCGCTGAGCTCGCCGTCGACGTCAGTGACTCCTACCAAGGGGGAGGGTTGGGGAAGGCGCTGGTCGCCGCTGCCGCGGCCAGCGCCACCACCTCCGGGATCACCCACTTCCTGGCCACGGTGCATCCCGAGAACCGCCTGGTCCAGAGTGCGCTCAGGCGCCTCGGTGCCCGTCCCCGCCCCGGTCGGCCAGCCGACCTCTACCTCCCGGTGACAGCCCTGGCCGACCGAAACGAGCGCGCGCCGGCCCCGGAGATCGTGGTTCCATGGCCTCGTGCAGTACGCCGTACTGGGCCCGCTGCGGGCGCTCCGCGACGGCCGTGACGTGACCCCACGCGGGCAGCGCGGGCGCGATGTCCTGGCGCTGCTCATCCTGCGCCGGGGCCAGTCGGTGGACCCGCAGGTGCTGCTCGACCAGGTCTGGCAGTCCGAAGCCACGGGTCTCGACGCCACTGTCGTGCACACCGTGGTGGCCCGGCTGCGCCATCGACTCGGCGCGGATACCATCGAGACCACGAGCACCGGCTACCGGTTGGCTGAGGCACCGATCGACCAGGTCGCCTTCGAGGACCACCTGACCCGCGCCCGCGGCGCACCCACCACGCAGAGCACCGCCGAGCTGCGCTCCGCCCTCGCGCTCTGGCGCGCCGACCCGGCGTACTCCGACGTGAGCCAGAACCTCACGGCCACCGAACAGCCTCGGCTGGCCGAGCTGCGCCACAGCGCCCAGGAGGCGCTGATCGACGACCTCCTCGCCAGCGGCGACGCCGCTGCCATGCAGGAGGCCCTCACGCTCGCCGAGGACCTGATCCTTCGTGACCCGTTGCGCGAGCGCGCACACGAGCTGGTGATGCTTGCGGCGTACCGCTGTGGCCGCCAAGCCCACGCTCTCGCCGCCTACGACCGACTGCGTGCGACGCTGCGTGACGAGCTCGGCGTGGACCCCAACCCGTCCACGCAGCGACTGCACGCCCGGATCCTGGCCCACGACACTGATCTCGAGGGAGCGCCGGCACCGGGAACGACCGCCGATCCCCCACCCGGTGCCCCAGCGGCACCCACCACGGCCCTGATCGGTCGAGAGCTTGAGCTCAGCACGCTGGATACCCTCGGGTCTCGTCGGATCGTCACGATCATCGGTCCTGGCGGGGTCGGCAAGAGCACGCTGCTGGCCGAGCACTACTGGCGGTCTCGTGAGTCGGGCCCCGTGGGCTATCTCGACCTCGCCAACGTCGGCGAGGTCACCGAGGACGAGGTCGCCGAGGCCGTCGCGATGGCGCTCGGCGTCACGGTGAGTGCCCGCGAGCCGCTCGACTCCCTGATCACCTCGCTGACCGAGCGTCGGCTCACCCTGTTCCTCGACGAGGCCGAGTGGGCCGGGGCCGCCCTGGCGCCGGTCGTGAGCCGGCTGGTCCGCGCCTGCCCCCGCCTCTGCGTGGTCGTCTCGTCTCGGCGGGCGCTGGAGATCGTCGGCGAGAGCCGACTGGTGCTCGACCCCCTGCCCTGTCCCGCGCCCGAGGACGACGTCGAGGCCACCCGAGCCGCGCCCGCCGTACGCCTGCTCCTCGAACGCCTCGCCGACCGGGACTCCGCCGCGCATTCCGATGCCGAGGTCCTTGCGCTCGGCGAGGTCGCGCGGCGGGTCGACGGTTTGCCGCTGGCCCTCGAACTGGTGGCGGGGTACGCCGGCTCGCGCACCGTCAGCGAGCTCGTCGGCCTGCTGGACACCCCGCTCGACCTGACCACCTCAGAACTCGACCGGCCGGCACGGCACCGGAGCCTGCGTGACACGGTGCTGTGGAGCGCGGAGCGTCTCGTCGAGGACGAGCGCACCACCCTGCGTCGTCTCGGTATCTTCGTGGGTGAGTTCGACCTGAGCGCTGCTGCCGCGGTCGTGGGTCCCCTGGACGGCGCGGGCTCGGGCAACGTGGCGGCGATCTGTCGTTCACTGGCACGCGAGGCGCTCATCCAGGTTCGCCGTACGCCGGACGGCGACCTGACCTGGCGACTGCTGCGCACGGTGCGCGACCTGGCTCTCGAGGGCCTCTCCGCCGGCCCCGACCTGGCCGCGACCCGCGCCCGGCACCGCGAGTGGCACGCGAGCCGGTGGCGGGGCGCGCTGCGCAACGACCGGCTCCTCACCGATCTGCGACGCCACCACGACGACTACCTGGCCGCACTGAAGGACGCGCTGGACACCCGCGACGCCCACACCACCGGTGATCTCGTCCTGACGCTCGGGCGGTGGTGGTTGTTCACCGACAGCATCGGCCCCGGTCTGCGCTGGACCGAGCGGTGCCTGGCCAGCGGGCTGCTCAACGAACGGCAACGCGCGCACCTCATGGTCATGCGGGCCAACCTGTTGATCCACCAGGACCCGGACGCCTCTCGGGCCGCCGCGGCCGAGGCGGTGCCTGTCCTGGAGCGCCACGCCGATCACTCCTGGCTGGTCGGCGCGCACCTCATCCAGGCCCTCGAGCGCCACTCCAGCGGTGACCTCGAGGCGGCTCACGACCAGTCCTGCCGCTCCGTGGCGGCGGCACGCCATTCCACCGACGAACGGCTCGCCGACGCGCTCGGCGTGCTGGCCCTGATCGAGGCCGCCCGTGGAGACGTCGCGGCGACCCGGGCCTCGGTCGATGAGGCCTGGTCGCTGGCTCGGGGCTCGGGCTCTCGGGCAGCCATGGCCTCGGTGGCCAACAACGTGTGCCTGGCCCTGGTCGAGATCGGTCAGGCAGACGAGGCCATGCAGGTGCTCACCAGCGTCGAGGACCGCTTGGAGGGCTTCGACATGCCGCTGTTCCTGCGCCACACCTCCGGCTGGCTCCTGTTGGTGACCGGGGACCCCGCCCGTGCCCTGGCGCGGTTCGGCGAGGTCGTGGAGCAGAGCCCGGAGGCCGTGGCGGACCGTCGGGCCGCCGAGTCCTACATCGGGATCGGGTCTGCGCTTGCCGAGCTGGGCCGGGGCGACGAGGCGTCGGCGATCCTCAGCGGAGCCCAGGACCTGACCGCACGGCTGGGGCTGGTGCTGCCCCGGTGGATGACCGACCGGATCACTCAGGACGGCGGCCGCGCGGCCACGGTGGCCTCCACCGAGGAGTTGGGTGCCCGCCTTGCCGGACTGGTGCGATCGGTCGGCTGGTCCGAGCGCAGCAGCAGCAGCAGCTCCTCGTAGGGCCCGACGAGGTACGCCGCGTCTCCCGCGGCGAACCGGGTCTCGCGCCGTGGTGGGTGCTGACGTGTCCCGTCGGAGCGCACCAGTGAAACGACCCGGATCCGGGCGGAGAGCTCCCGCATGGGCAGGCCGTCGAGCCGTCCCCCACCGCGGACGGGGAGCCGGGCCACGAGCAGTGGCTCGTCACCGACGTAGAAGGTGTCGAGGACCTCGATGCCCAGCGCGGCACCGACGAACCAGGGAGCCGCCAACGCCGCGGGCGAGCGGACGTAGCGGAAGTCGAAGCTGGCCTCGACGGTGTTGGCAAGCCGTCGGTCGAAGAGGCGCAGCACGACAGGGACATCGGCCCATCGGGCACCCAACAGGTCGCGGACCGCCAGGCCGGACTCGATGTTGGCCAGGTCATCACTGGTCAGGACCGCCACTGCTCGTGCCCGCTCGAGTTGGACCGTCCCCAGGGTCTCGGGGAGGGTCGCGTCGGCCACCAGGACCTGGACCCCCTGTTCGCGGAGCTGGGCCAGGTAGCGGTTGTCCTCATCCGCCTCGACCGCAATCACCTGGATCCCACGGGCTCGCAGTTGGCTGACGACCACCACCCCGATCGATCCGGCGCCGATCACGACCACGTGGTCGCTGAGACCAGTGATCCGGCGCAGCCCCAGGGTGGCCTCGATCCGCCGGCTGATCAGCACGTTGGTGAGCAGCGCGAAGAACACGGTGGCCAAGGTGGCACCGACCAGCATCAGGCAGATGGCCCAGACCCGCAGCCACAGCGGCTGGTCGCGGAAGTAGAAGTCCCCGTAGCCGACCGTCCCGATCGTCTCCACCGTGAAGTAGAGCGCGTCCACGACGGACATGCGGCGCCCGCTCGGCTCCTCGTAGCCGAGCATCAGCATCGACACCGAGGCCGTGGCCAGGACTGCGAGGGCGAACAGCACGAGCTTGATCCGGCGGTCGATACTGCGCACGAGGTAGCCCACGAGTGCAGCGCGGCGCGGAGCGGAGGCACGAGGGGCACGAGCGCCCACGAAGGCAGGCGCCGCTGGCTTCGGCCGCGGGCCGGCCACCCCAGCTGCTCGGACGTCGGCAGGGGTGCCGAGGACCACCACGGTGTCGCCAGAGCGGACCCGGTGGTCGCGCCCGGGAGTCATCTCCACCCTCGCTCCCCCAGCGGGTACGACGGCGATGGGTGCGAGATCGCCGTACAGGTCCCGCAGCGAGCCCTCCTGGGGAGCCGTGCTCTCGGTGACCACGAAGTCCTCGCCACCGAGGTGCAGGGTCCGCACCCCGGTCCGCACACAACCCTCCACGATCGAGGGTGCCGCGAGGCGGGCTACGTCGAGCACGGCCACGCCGATGTCCTGCAGAGCTCGCCCGACGGCGGGGTTCCGCAACTGCACCACCACCCGCGTTTGCGGGCTCAGCTCCCGGGCCAGGAGGGCAACGGCCAACGTCGTCAGGTCGTCACTCTCCACGCAGATCAGCGCGGCCGCTCCACCTAACCCGACCGCGGCCAGGGTCTCGGGGATCCGGGCATCAGCGGCGAGGTGAGGCACGCCCAGCGCATCCAGGGCGCCGACCAGCCGTACGTCGGGGGCGTGGTCCACGACCACGACCGCGACTCCCGCGAGGTCGAGCTGCTCGACGACCCGCAGTCCCTCGTCGTGCAGCCCGCACACGACCACATGGCCCGTCCACGACGACAGGTCAGGCGGCACGTTGGTCGGGTCCGGCACGTGCCCAGAGTGCCGCGGCGGCGTGACGAGGATGTTGCGGACCGGTTAACGGTCTCGACGGATCAGCGCACCAGGCGTGCCACCGCTCCTGCGGGACCGCTGGCCCAGCAGGCTCCGCTGCGGGTGCACTGGACAGCATCGAAGTCGAGGTCGCTGAAGGTGCGCCACGAGCGTCCACCGTTGTAGGTGACGTCGGTGCCGGTGGGACCGACCGCCACGGCCCCGCGGCGCGTGCCCGGCAGCCAGGCCACGCCGGAACGGTAGCCACCCAGATCACCGCCGTTGTGCCACCTGTGCCCGGCGCTGCGGGTGAAGGCGGACATGTCGACGCCGTTGTCGGGGACCAGGAAGTCACCGCCCACGGCGATGCCCTGGCGAGGGTTGCGCAGCGCCAGCGAGAAGACTCCCCCCGCGTCGGAGGCCGGGATGGTCGAGTCGGCCACCGACCAGGTCCGGCCGCGGTTGGTGGTGTGGAAGATCCGGGCCGCCGCGCCACCCGAGGCCAGGAACGCATCTCGATGGCCGGCGGTGACCAGACAGGTGCCGCTGGCCGCGAAGCCGAACTCCCCTGGCACCGCGTCCGGCATGCCGGACGGGTCGACGACCTGCCAGGTGGCACCACTGTCGTGGGTCGCGATGATCCGGAACTTCCCGTCGACGGGGTCGCTCATCGCGAGCCCGTGACGACCACCGGGCCACATGGCCATGCAGTCGTAGAAGGCGGCAGGGTCGTCGTTCACGAAGGTCAGCTGCCAGGTCCGCCCGCCATTGCGGGTGCGGTAGATCCGGCTCGCGTCGTTCTCGCCGATGGCCAGCACCTGGACGTGCCGCCGGTCGGTGGCCTCGACGTCGCGGAACAGCAGCCCGGTTGTGTCGGGCGGGCTGACGTCCTGCCAGGTCCGGCCACCGTTGCTGGTCTTCCAGACCCCGCCATCACTGCCACCGACCCAGGCGTGTCGTGCGTCCAGGGCATCGAGGCCGCGGAACTGCTGGTCGGTGGCGACGTCGACCCGGTGCCAGGACAGTGCGTGGTGCCCGGTCGCTGCGGGCCCGCTCGCGGGCTGCGGTGTGGCGGTCGCGGTGCCGGTGGCGACCGCGGCAGGAAGCCCGAACAGGGGCAGGGCGAGGGCGGCGAGAAGGAAGCGCATAGGCGCCACCATGGCCGAGCCCGCCCTACCGTGTCCAGAGCTCCCGCCCGATCCGTGGGGGGCGGATCAGGCGGGAGCTGGTCGTGGGGCTGGATCAGCTGTGACCGGGGCCGTCGTCGTTGCCACCGTGGCGGCCACCGTCGTCGTTGCCACTGTCGTCGTTGCCACCGTGGCGGCCACCGTCGTCGTCGCCGTGATCGCCGCCGTGGTCGTCGCCAGGCTCGGCGTGGTTGCCGCCGTGGCGACCGTGGTCGTCGCCAGGCTCGGCGTGGTTGCCGCCGTGGCGACCGTGGTCGTCGCCAGGCTCGGCGTGGTTGCCGCCGTGGCGACCGTGGTCGTCGCCCGGCTCAGCGTGGTTGCCACCGTTGTCGTCGCCCGGCTCCGCGTGGTTGCCACCATGACGACCACCGTGACGACCACCGTGACGGCCGTTGTCGTCGCCGGCCTCGTGGTGGCGAGCGTGGTGCCGGGCGCCGTGGCGACCATGGTCATCGCCGGGCTCGGCGTGATGGCTCGGCGAGGGGGTGCTCGAGGGAGACGCCGAGGTGCTGCTCGGGGAGCTCGGCGTACCGCTGGAGTCGTCACCGCCGGAAGCGAAGGCGGCGCCGAGGCCACCAATGGGGAGCAGGACAAGAGCAGCGCTGGCGCCGAGGATCGCGATCTTCTTCATGGGATGACCTCTTCATGCTGTAGGAGTTGACTACTCCTTTGTCTCGCATTCGAGGTCACGGTCACCATGGTCCCTTGGTCGTAGGACCGGGGCGGCGTGGGTCAGGCGCCGACGGCTCGGCGTTCGCTGCTGCGGACCTTGGCAGCCGTCGACGCGGTCAACCAGAGGCTGACGGCGGTGTAGTAGACGGGGTAGCCCAGCGAGACCACGACCAGCCAGCTCGGCGGGTCGGGCAGCTGGGCGGTGATGAGCGCGAAGGCGCCGAGCCACAGCACCGAGAGGGTCATGTTCAACCCCCACAGGGTGACCGTGCGAGAGGGGTAGAGGTATTTCACCGGCACGAAGACGAGCACCGTGAAGACCAGCAGGATCACTGCGGTGGGCGTCGGGCCGAAGCCGACCACGACGACGTAGAAGGCCACGATGTTCCAGTAGCTCGGGAAGCCGAGGAAGAAGTGATCATCGGTCTTGGCGTCCGAGCGACAGAACTGGTAGCAGGAGGCCATGAGCGGTAGAGCCGCGCACACCCCTCCGAAGAACCCGTCCGGCAGGAAGCCGTTGGCCCAGAGCAGGACCATGGGCGCGAAGGCATAGGTGATGTAGTCGATCACGTTGTCGAGCAGTGCACCGTCGAAGCTCGGCATGACCTCCTTCACCCGGAAGTACCGCGCCAGGAAGCCGTCGGTGCCGTCGACGACCATGGCGGCCAGGAAGAGCCAGAGCACTGCCTCGACGTTGCCGGCGTAGGAGTAGTGCACCATCAGCAGCGCCAGCACGGAACCGATCGCGGTGTAGGTGTGCACCAGCCCAGCAGCGAGGCGCGCACCGGGCGGATAGGTCTCCATTTGAGCCACGATAGGGCCGAACGCCCCTGCGATGGCAAAACCCGCCGATCCTGGGCCGTTAGGCTCGAGCCGTGCGCATCGCCACGTGGAACGTCAACTCCATCCGCTCTCGCATCGACCGCGTCGAGGCATTGCTCCAACGGCACGACATCGATGTGCTCGCGCTGCAGGAGACGAAGGCCCGTGAGGACCAGTTGCCCCTGATGGGCCTGCAGTCGCTGGGATACGACGTCGCCGCCGCCGGAGTCAGCCAGTGGAACGGGGTGGCGCTGATCAGTCGCCTGCCCATGGTGGACGTGCAGGTCGGCTTCGAGGCGATGCCGTTGTTCGGTGAGCCGGCCGTTGCCGAAGCCCGGGCGCTGGGTGCGGTGTGTGGCGGCGTGCGGGTCTGGTCCCTCTATGTCCCCAACGGTCGCAAGGTCGACGACCCGCACTACGTCTACAAGTTGGAGTGGCTGGAACGGCTGCGGGCCGCTGCCGCGGACTGGCTGGAGGAGGACACCGCGCTGGTGGGTGACTGGAACATCGCCCCGCGCGACGAGGACGTGTTCGACATGGCCCAGTTCGCGACCTCGACGCACGTGACACCGCGCGAGCGCGCCGCCTTCCAGCACTTCCTCGACGACGGGTACGTCGACGTGGTCCGGCCGCACACGCCGGGCCCGGACGTCTACACCTACTGGGACTACTACCGTCAACGGTTCGAACGCAACCGCGGACTGCGCATCGACTTCGTGCTGGGCTCCCCGTCCCTGGCAGCCCGCGTGACGCATGCGTTCATCGACACCGAGGAGCGGGCAGGCAAGGGTGCCTCCGACCACGCCCCGGTGATCGTCGACCTCGACTAGCAGCCCCCGGGCGGCTCAAGCGACGTCATGGCAGCCGGTGGGCTCGGGGGCTCGCGGGCGGTGACGGTGGCGTCGGGTCCCGCGTCCGGGGTGGCGCTGTGTGACATCGGTGGTGCCCGTGTGGTCGCGGAGCAGCCGGTAGCCCTGGGGTGTCGTCCAGAGAAAGGCGCCCGGCTCGATGCAGGTGTAGGTCCATCGGGTGAGGGTCTTGAGCCGATGGTGTCGTCGGCACAGAGGGGCGAGATTGCAGTCGCAGGTGGCGCCGCCGGCCCCGTGCGGGATCACGTGGTCGCAGTCGGAGGAGCGGGCGGGGCGGGTGCACCACGGGAACATGCAGTGGTGGTGGAACAGCTCCAGCCTGGTCTTGAGCCGGTCGGGAACCTCGTATTGATCGACGTGGACGTGGTCGTTGAGGTCGATGACGGGCTGGACGCGCACGAAGGTGTCGGTGCGAGCACACCACTCACGGACCTGGGCCTCCAGCACGGGCCGGGTGCCTCCCTGGGCCGCCTGGCAGCGACCGACGGGGTCGTTGCCCAGCAGCGCTGCGTCTGTGAGATGGACGACCAGCGTCATCTCGCGGCGTGGGCGAGCGGGTCGGGCTGTCTCGCGCACCTGGGTGAGCAGGTCGAGGGCCGTCCGCGGGTCGGCCAGCACGCCGACGGCCATCGCGCGGCGTACATCCAGGGACTCGGTGACGTCCTGGGCCGCCAGAGCAGGGATCAGCGCAGCGGCGATCTCGGACAGGGTGTCGTCGAAGTCCTTGAGGTCCTTCCACTCCGCGCGCAGAGTCATCTCAGCGATGCCGGTGTGATTGATCGACGCCTCGTGCAACCGGGCATAGCGCGCGTCCAGAGCCTCTAGCTGGGCCAGCTCGTGCTCCTCGGGATCGAGCCGGATGAGTGCCTCATCGATGAGCCGGTCCACGGTCAGCATGCCGATGCGGTGGGCGATCGCGGAGAGGCTGGCGTCAACGCCCGTGGCGACGTCGTCGGGGTGGTGCAGGGTGCGCTCAGCGATCCGGCGCGCCCGCCAGACCTGGACCTCACCAGCCAGCAGCCGGGCCCACAGTCGGGGCAGGCGGTGACGCAGCTCCAACGCGTGGTGGATCAACCGGGTCCCCGCCCCGGTCGACATCCCGAGGGCGGCGGCGAACTCCGCGGGGGCATCCCAGTCGAGGTCTGGGACAAGGAGATCTCCCAGCGCCCCTGCGCTGTTGGGGGGTGTGGGATGACTGTCGGCCCACTCCGCTGCCCCGACCAACACCTCGACCTCCGCGGCGTCGGCTGCCCGCCGGGCCGCCCGCACCCGCGCCAGCACGGTCGAAGGCTGGGTGGGTGCGCTGATCGCGGCGGACGTCATGCCCTGATGTTAGTTCGAACGCCTGTTCGATGCCATGGACAAATCGGACCTGTGCACAACTCCGTCCGCCTATCCCGGCAGCACGATGTCGACCGAGACCTCGACCGCGGGGACCGTCCCCCTGTTCTCCAGCCAGTGCAGGGTGTTCCGGTCCTCCGGCCAGCCCACGCCCGGCCCGTAGTCCGTGGCGATCCCGTCCCGATGGTCGGTGATGGTGCCCGCAAGCACGTAGACGATCCCGGGTCGCCCCTTGTGGTCGTGGACCGGGCCGAAGACGCCACCCGGCTCGATGGTCACCCGCCGCATCCGCAGCTGCCGCCCCTCGAGGCCCGGGAGCTCGGGGCCGAGGTCGACCGCGGACAGGAACTCCACCGTGACCCCCTTCGTCTGCGGTGCCGCCTGTTCGCTGCTCATCGTGCTCTCCTCTCCAAGGGCCCACGAAGGCCCGACCTCAACCGACGTGGGCCCGTTCCAGCCCATCCAGGACCAGGTCCAACCCGAACGGGAACTCGTCTGCGTAGCTGTAGCCCGGCTTGAGCACATGCTCGGTGGCGATCTCCACCAGATGGGGGAAGGCGCCCAGCGGCATCTGCTCCAGGATCCCGGTCGCGACGTCGTCGAGCTCGGCTGAGGTGTCGAACGGCAGACTGACCTCCTGCAGCACGAAGCCGTGCACATAGCTGTCCAGGAGCGAGATCGCATGGGCCGCCATCGCGACGGTGAAGCCCGACGTACGCAGGCATCCGAGAACCGCGTCGTGGTGACGCAGCGTGGCCAGCCCCGGCGTCGTACGCGAGTCCATCAGGCTGATCGCCCACGGGTGGGCCAGCAGGACCCGGCGTGCCGACTGGGCTCGGTCCCACATGGCCGGGCGCCAGGCTGCGGTGATGGCCGGGAGCTCGATCTCGCTGAACACGAAGTCGACCATCGCGTCGAGGATGTCCTCCTTGTTGGCGACGTGGTGGTAGAGCGACATCGCCTCCACCCCGAGCTCGGTTGCGAGCTTGCGCATCGTCAGCGACGCGAGCCCACCTCCGTCGGCCAAGCCGACGGCCACCGCCACCGCCCGCTCGCGGCTCAACGGCGCCCGTGCACCCGTCGTTCGTCCCGGCATCCACCACTCCTGTCGTTCTTGACAACCTTACAGCGTATGGCTAGTGTTCGCGTCAACCTTACAGCGTAAGAACCGAGCAGGAGTCCAGCATGCAGTCCATCGTCCAGGACCAGTACGGCGAAGCCGACGTGTTGCGTCTCGAGCAGAGCGAGACTCCGGAGATCGCTCCTGGCGAGGTGCTCGTGAGGGTCCGTGCCGCCGGCGTCGACCGGGGTGTGTGGCATCTCATGGCCGGCCAGCCCTACGCCGTTCGCCTGGCCACGGGACTGCGCGCTCCACGCAACCGGATCCGCGGTCTCGAGTTGGCCGGGGTGGTGGAGTCCGTCGGGGCAGACGTCACCCGCTTCGGCCCGGGTGACGAGGTCTACGGCATCGGCAGGAGCACCTTCGCGGAGTTCGCGGCGGCCCGTGAGGACAAGCTCGCCCGCAAGCCGGCGAACCTCAGCTTCGAACAGGCCGCGGCGGTGCCCGTGTCCGGTCCGACCGCCCTCCAGGGGCTGCGGGATGTCGGGCGCATCGCTGCCGGTCAGCAGGTCCTCGTGATCGGCGCCTCAGGCGGCGTCGGCTCCTTTGCCGTCCAGCTCGCCAAGGCCTTCGGTGCCGAGGTCACGGGGGTCTCCAGCACCGCCAAGCTCGACCTGGTGCGCGAGCTCGGAGCCGATCATGTCCTCGACTACCAGAGCGACGACGTCACCAGCCACCCGGAGCGCTACGACCTCATCCTCGACACCGGTGGCAACACGCCGCTGCCTGCCCTGCGTCGGATCCTGACCCCGAGCGGCACGCTCGTCATCGTCGGTGGCGAGGGTGGCGGCCGGTGGACCGGTCTGGGGCGGCAGTTGCGGGCCGTGGTGCTCTCCCCGTTCATCCGGCAGCGCCTGGCGATGTTCGTCGCCAAGGAGCACCACTCCAGCCTCGAGGACCTGACCACCCTGATCGAGGCAGGCAGGCTGACCCCGGCCGTCGATCGGACCTACCAGCTCAGTGAGGCTGCGGACGCCGTACGCCGCCTCGTCGACGGCCAGGCCCGGGGCAAGGTGGTGATCACGGTCAGCTCGAGCTGACCGGCTCGTGCAGGCCGCCGATCACGGTCACCGCGAGCGTGGTCACGTTCCGGTCGATGAGGCGATAACCTGTCGTGCCGGAACGAGGAGATCCACCATGAGCGAGACCACCGGGCAGACCTGGTCGCAGCGCAACGCCTGGCTGTCGCGCCTGCTGATCATGGCCGTGTGCTTCGTCGGGGCCTGGTTCATCATCCGGCTCGTCGGTCGGATCAACTGGTCTGCGGTCGGCCAGGCACTGGGCCAGCTCGCCTGGTGGCAACTGCTGGTCCTGGTCGGCATGCTGTTCGTGCGCCAGCTCCTCAACGCCCTCCCCCTGGCCTTCTTCATCCGGGGTCTCGGCGTCTACCGGGCGGTGGTCAACGACCTCGCCTCGCACCTGCTAGCCGTGGCGGTGCCGCCTCCCGGCGACATGGTGATGCGCGTCGGCATGTTCACCTCCTGGGGCATCGAGGCGTCGCGAGCCATCGCCGGGTCGCTGATGAACATGCTCGCGTTCTACATCACCCGCTTCTCGGTGCCCATCCTCGGCTTCCTGCTCATCCTGCCTGTCCGCTTCGACGGCGGGTACGCCGTGACGGCGGCGCTCGGCGCCGCGGTGGCCGGCACGATCGTGGCGCTGATCGTCCTGGGCCTGCGCTCAGAGGAGTTCGCCCGCCGGACCGGGCTGTATGCCGGCCGGCTGGCCCGAAAGATCAAGAAGAACGTCGACCCGGACGCCTGGGCCGCCTCCATCGTGCAGTTCCGCCTCGACATGCAGGACACCTTCGCCGCCGGCTTCCCACGCAGCGCGGTCGGGCTGGTCTGCCTGGTGCTCTCCGACGCGACCATCCTGCTGCTCTCGCTGCGGTTCGTGGGGGTGAGCGCCGGCGAGGTGCCCGCCATCGAGATCTACGCGGCGTTCCTCTGTGTCTACCCGTTGACCATGTTCCCGTTCATGGGCCTGGGCATCGCCGATGCCGTCCTCCTGGCGACGATCGTCGAGGTCGGTGGGGACCAGCTCGAGCCCAGTGCCGTCGCGGCTCTGGTGGTCTGGCGCTCCTTCACCCTGATCGGACCGGTGCTTCTCGGGGCCGGGTCACTGGCGGTGTGGCGGCGCAGCGTGAAGAAGCAGACCGGTGCCAGTCCCGCCCTCCCGACGGGTCGTGCCTGACCCGGACTGTCGGTGGCCTGCGTCATGCTCGACGCATGGAGATCGTGTCGTTGTTCCTGGCCCTGGTGCTGGGAGTCGCCCTGGGCGCCGTCGTGGGCCTGCTGTGGTCACGAGCCCGGGCGGCGGAGGACGGGATCGGGCCGGCCGTCGAGACCGCCGAGGTGCTGCAGAGCCTCGACCGCATCAGTGACCAGATGCGCGAGCTCGACCACCAGCGTTCGAGCTGGCAGGGCGAGCTCAACCAGCAGGTCCAGGACATGCGGGCCTCCACCGAGACGTTGCGCCGAGAGACCGTGACCCTGTCCACGGCACTGCGCCGCCCGCAGGTGCGGGGCCGGTGGGGCGAGCTCCATCTCAAGCGGGCCGTGGAGCTGGCCGGGCTGGTCGAGCGCTGTGACTTCGAGGAGCAGGTCCAGCTCGACGACGGCGCCCTCCGCCCCGACATGGTGGTGCGTCTCAGCGGCGGCAAGTGCCTGGTGATCGACTCGAAGGTCCCGCTCGACGCCTTCCTGGATGCCACCGGCAGCGATGACGACGAGACCCGCGCGCTGCACCTGGTGCGCCATGCCCGCCAGTTCCGCACCCACATCGACCAGTTGGGCGCCAAGCGCTACTGGCGCTCTCTGCCGCAGAGCCCCGAGTTCGTGGTGCTGTTCGTGCCCGGCGAGTCGTTCCTGTCCGCGGCCCTCGAGGCCGACGCCGCCCTGATCGAGTACGCCGCGCAGCGCCGCGTCGTGCTGGCGACGCCGACCACCCTCATCGCCCTGCTCAAGACGGTCGCCCACGGCTGGCAGCACGAGACCCTGGCCGCTCAGGCCCAGGAGATCCACGACCTGGGTCGCGAGCTGCACGAGCGGCTCGTGCGGATGAGCTCGCACGTCGACGCCCTGGGCCGTTCGCTCAACGCGGCCGTGGGTCACTACAACCAGGCCGTGGGGTCCCTGGAGAGCCGGGTGCTGGTCAGTGCCCGCAGGTTCAGCGAGCTCGGGGTCACCGGCGACGACCTCCCCGCGCCCCGCCAGCTCGACGTCGCGGCACGCGCCGTCGGCACTGCCCCCGACAGCCCTGTCGACCTCGATGCGGCGCGCCGTGCCCACGGAGCGTGACGAAATGCCTACGGTGGGCTCGTGAGCCACGCGCGCACCCTGTGGGAAGAAGGCAGCGAGCCGGGACGACAGGTCATCGTCCTCGGCCTTGCCTGCACGCTCACTGCCGTGGTGATCGATCTGGCCCTGGGTGACCACCTGAGCCTCTTCTTCGACCTGTGCTTCGTCGCCCTGTGCCTGGGCCTTGCCCTGGCCGTGCGGCCCAGTGACTTCTTCACCGTCGGCGTGCTGCCTCCACTTCTCATGGTGGCCGTCTTCGCCCTGCTCGGGGTGGTCTCCCCCGGTTCGGTCGCCCAGCAGGGCGACAGCCTGGTCCAGGCGGTGATCACCGGCCTCGCGACGCACGCCGGAGCCCTGATCATCGGCTATGCGCTGTGCCTGGCCACGCTCGCGACCCGTCAGCGGTTCCTGTCCCGCTCGACGCTCACGAGCTGAGGCTCACACCTCGAAGCGACTCGGGTCACCGGCGCCGTACCGAAGGATCTCCGGCACACCCTCGGACCAGTCCACGACGGTGGTCGGCTGGGCGGGGGTCTCCCCCGCCTCGATCACGATGTCGACCACGTGATCGAGCTCCTCCTTGATCTCCCAGCCTGACGTCCGGGGCTCAGTCTCACCCGGCAGGATCAGGGTCGAGCTCAGCAGCGGCTCCCCCAGCGTCTCGAGGATCGCGCACGCGACGACATGGTCCGGGATGCGGACCCCGACGGTCTTCTTCTTGGCATGCATGAGTCGGCGGGGCACCTCGCGGGTGGCCGGCAGGATGAATGTGTAGGGCCCGGGGGTCGCGGACTTGATCGCCCGGAACGAGGCGTTGTCCACGTGCACGAACTGCCCCAGCTGGGAGAAGTCCTTGCAGACCAGCGTGAAGTGGTGGTGTTCGTCGAGATCGCGGATCCGCAGGATCCGGTCACGGCCGTCCCGGTTTCCCAGCTGGCAGCCCAGTGCGTAGCCGGAGTCCGTGGGGTAGGCGATCAGGGCATCGTCGCGCAGTGCAGCCACGACCTGGTCGACGACTCGTTGCTGAGGGTTCTCCGGGTGCAGATCGAGGTAGCGGGCCATCAGCTGTCACGCGCGGCACTCTGGGCCGCCTTGAGGTCGCGGCGCAACTCCGGCGGCAGGGCGAAGATGAGGGACTCCTCGGCGGAGTGCACCGCCTTCGCATCGGGGAAGCCGCGCTCGGCAAGGAACTGCAGCACCCCGTCGACGAGCGCCTCGGGCACAGAGGCGCCGGAGGTCACCGAGACCGTCGACACCCCCTCGAGCCAGGCCTCGTCGATCTCGGAGGCGTCATCGACGCGGTAGGAGGCCGCGGCACCCGCCTCCAGCGCCACCTCGACCAGCCGCACCGAGTTGGAGGAGTTGCCCGACCCCACCACGATCACCAGGTCGGCTCCGGGGGCGATCTCCTTGACCGCGAGCTGCCGGTTCTGGGTCGCGTAGCAGATGTCATCGCTGGGCGGGTCGAGCAGGAGCGGGAACCGGGCGCGGATGGCCTCGACGGTCGCCATCGTCTCGTCGACCGAGAGCGTGGTCTGCGACAACCACGCCACCCTGGCCGGGTCGCGCACCACGATGCCGGCGACGTCGTCGGGACTCTGCACGAGCTGGATGTGCTCGGGGGCCTCACCTGCGGTGCCCTCGACCTCCTCGTGGCCCTCGTGCCCGATGAGGAGGATGTCGTAGTCGTCGGCGGCGAAGCGCTTGGCCTCGTGGTGCACCTTGGTGACCAACGGGCAGGTCGCATCGATGGTCTTGAGCTCGCGCTCCTCGGCCTGCCGGTGCACCTCCGGCGACACCCCGTGGGCCGAGAACACGACGGTCTCGCCGGTCGGCACCTCCTCGATCTCCTCGACGAAGATCGCGCCGCGGCTCTCCAGATCGGCCACCACGTGCTTGTTGTGGACGATCTGCTTGCGCACGTAGACGGGGGCGCCGTACAGGTCCAGAGCCTTCTCCACCGTGATCACGGCCCGGTCCACCCCCGCGCAGTAGCCGCGAGGGGCCGCGAGCAGGACCGCCTTGGCCTCATCGGGCGACAGGATGGAGGGGGTGCCGAGCTGGGTGGTCATAGTCCCCAGTCTAGTGACTCCTCGGGCGCAGGCCCGCTTCCTTGTCGGCCACCTCCTCTAGGCTCGCCTGCATGCCCACGCTGCGCGACGCCACCCTCGAGGCACCCGCTCCCGTGCGGGCCGTGGCCAACGCCATCTCGCAGTACGTCGACCGGCTCGGCGCGGTGTGGGTCGAGGGCCAGATCGCCCAGGTCAACCGTCGCCAAGGCATGAACACCGTCTTCATGACCCTGCGCGACACCGTCGCCGACATCTCGATCCCGGTCACCTGCTCGCGCACCCTGTTCGACTCCCTCAACCCTCCGGTCGTGGAGGGGGCCAGCGTCGTGGTCAATGCGAAGCCGTCGTACTACGCCAACCGCGGCACCCTGTCGCTCTACGCCCGCGACATCCGGATGGTCGGGCTCGGCGAGCTGCTGGCGCGCCTGGAGAGGCGGCGTCAACTGCTGGCGGCTGAGGGGTTGTTCGACCCCGCCCTCAAGCGGGACCTGCCGTTCCTGCCCACGCGGGTCGGCCTCATCACGGCGCCCAACTCCGCCGCAGAGCGAGACGTCCTGGACAACGCCGCACGGCGGTGGCCGGCGGTCCGCTTCGTGGTCGCCCACGCCGCCATGCAGGGGCCGCGCTCGGCCGCCGAGGTGATCGACGCCCTGGCCCGCCTCGACAAGGCTGTCGAGGTCGACGTCATCGTGATCGCCCGGGGAGGCGGGTCCGTGGAGGACCTGCTGCCGTTCTCCGACGAGGCCCTGCTGCGCGCCGTGCATGCCGCGCGCACCCCGGTCGTCTCGGCGATCGGCCACGAGCCCGACGCCCCGCTGCTGGACCTGGTGGCCGACTGGCGGGCCTCGACCCCGACCGACGCCGCCAAGCGGGTGGTGCCGGACATGGCCGAGGAGACCGCCGGGGTGGCGGCGATGGTGGCGCGCAGCCGCGCGGCCATCCACCAGCGGATCGCCCGCGAGCAGCATTCGCTCGACGCCATCCGCTCCCGGCCGTCGATGGCTGACCCGCGCACCCTGCTCGATGAGCGTTCCGTGGAGGTCGGTCTGCTGGTCGACCGCGCCCGGCGCACCCTGTCGCACCACCTCGACCGGGCCGCCGACGACATAGGTCACCACTTGGCCCGTGCGCGAGCCCTGTCCCCGCTGGCCACCCTGCAACGGGGCTACTCCGTGCTGCAGGACGCCGACGGGCAGGTCATCACAAGTGCAGCCGGGGTCGGGTCGGGCCAGGCCCTGTCCGTCCGGGTCCTGGACGGCCGGATCCATGCCACCAGCACGACGAGCGAACTGATCGATGTCCCAGACGAAAGCCGAGAAGAGCATGGCTGAGAAGCAGACCGCACCCCCCAGCTACGAAGCCGCGCGCGACGAGCTGATCGAGGTGGTGCGCAGTCTCGAGCAGGGCGGCACGACGCTCGAGGAGTCGCTGGCCCTGTGGGAGCGCGGCGAGCAGCTCGCCCGGATCTGCCAGGACTGGCTGGACGGTGCGCGCAAACGTCTCGATGCCGCCATCGAGCCCGACGGCTGAGGACCGCTCACTGCAGGGGCGTTGTGACCAGCGAGGCAGCGAGAGCCTCGATCTCATCCGGGTCGGCGCTGCCGTAGACCAGCACCGTCTCCTCGCGCAGCTCCGCGACGAGCGCGAAGTCACCACCGTCGTCGGAGAACGAGCGCCAGGTCGTGGCCACCGCGCCGTCGACCTGCACCGCCTCGCCCTCCTCGGCGTTGGGGTCGACATAGTCACTCACGAGCTGGTCCACGGAGGCGTCCTCCTGACGCACGCCCGCGAACTCGTCCGAAGCCGTCAGGGCACCCATGTCCCAGCTGAGGTCGCGGCCGGTCCCGTAGTTCGCGCTCGTCGCCGTCCAGCCCTTCGGCAGGCTCGGGGGATACACGATCGTCCTGCCGGCCTCCTGCAGGTAGCTGACGCTGGCCAGGTAGTCGACCGCCTCGGGCCGGACGTCGACGTCGTTGCGGTTGAGCGCCCGCCAGGCGACGAACGCGGCGATGGCCACCAGGGTCACGACGAGGGCACCGACCATGCCGGACATCGACCGCTGGTAGCGCCCTGACTGTTCACTCACGCCCACCATCCTCGCAACCGGTGCCACATCGACAGCGCCAGGGTGTGCCAACTTCCGCATTCGCGGGTCATCGAGTGCGATCACGCCGCACATGCGGCACACTGGAGGCGTGAACTCCTACCGAGTTGCCGAAGCAGCAGAGCTGCTCGGCGTGAGCGATGACACCGTACGGCGCTGGGTCGAGGCAGGTCGCCTGCCAGCAGAGCACGAGGGCAACCTGACCGTCATCGACGGCGTCGCCCTCGCCTCGCTGGCGGAGTCGCTGGCCGATCATCCCGATCGCGAGCGCACGCGTGCGGCCGCCGTCAGTGCACGCAACCGGCTCGCCGGGATCGTGGTCCGGGTCAAGAAGGACACCGTGATGGCCCAGGTCGAGCTGATCTGCGGACCGTTCCGGATGGTGTCGCTGATGAGCAGTGACGCCGCCGACGAGCTCGGTCTGGTTCCCGGTGCTCGCGCGTTCGCCTCGGTCAAGTCCACCAACGTCGTCGTCGAGAGGCCGTGAGATGAAGAAGCTCACACTGCTGCCCCTCGTCGTGCTGCTGGCGTTGGCGGGGTGCGGAGGCGACGACGGTGGTGACTCGGGGAGCAGGGGCGGCTCCGACAAGCTCACCGTGCTGGCCGCGTCGTCGCTGACCGAGGTCTTCACGGCGTTCGCGTCCGACTTCGAGGCTGATCACGACGGGGTCGAGGTGGTGCTGTCGTTCGGTTCCAGCACCGACCTGGCCGAGTCGGCGGCCGACGGAGCCCCTGGCGACGTACTGGCCACCGCGGACGAGGCGTCCATGCAGGTCGCCCAGGACGCCCAGGTCACCGCGCAGGACCCGGTCCCGTTCGCGACCAACAAGCTCGTGATCGTGACGGCGCCGGGGAACCCCGACGGCATCGCGTCCCTCGCCGACCTCGACGGCACCACGTGGGTGCGGTGCGCAGACGACGTCCCGTGCGGTCGCGTGGCGGTCGCGCTGCTCGACGCCCAGTCGGTCACCGCGAAGGCCGCCAGTCTCGAGCCCGACGTGAAGTCCACCCTGGAGAAGGTCACCTCTGGGGAGGCGGACGCCGGCCTGGTCTACTCCAGTGACGCGATCGCCGCCGGCGCCGCGGTGGACGTCGTCGAGATCGACGGCGCCGAGGACGCCCTCACGACGTACTTCATCGCTGCGCTCGCGCAGTCCTCCGACGCGACGCTGGCCTCCGACTGGATCGACCTGGTCACCTCGGAGGCCGGTCAGCAGACGATGACCGACGCCGGGTTCACCGTGCCGTGAGGTCCTCCACGAGGCTCGCGCCGGTCCGGGTCGGGCACGACCCGCTCGGCCGACCACCGGCACTGCTCCTGCTGCCCGCCGGCATCGCGGTCGCCCTGCTCGTCATCCCGTTGGCCACCATGGTGGCGGCCACCAACTGGGGTGAGCTGGGCACCGAGCTGCGCTCCGAACCCCTCCGCGATGCCCTGTGGCTCTCGCTGGTGACCGCGACGGTGGCCATGGTGGTGTGTCTGGTGCTCGGCCTGCCGTTGGCCTGGCTGCTGGCCCGGGTCGAGTTCCGCGGACGCGCCGTCCTTCGCGCCACTGTGACGGTGCCCCTGGTGCTTCCCCCCGTCGTCGCCGGCGTGGCGCTGCGCACCGCGTTCGGCCGCACCGGGTTCCTCGGGGAGCCGCTGCTGGACGTCACCGGGTTCAGCTTCCCCTACACCACCTGGGGTGTCGTGCTGGCCCACGTCTTCGTCTCCATGCCGTTCGTGGTGATCGCGATCGAGGGGGCGCTCCGCTCGGCCGACCGGGAGTACGACGCCGCCGCCGCCACGCTGGGCGCCACCCGGTGGACGACGTTTCGCCGGGTGACCGTGCCGCTCGCGCTGCCCGGGATCCTGGCCGGGATGGTCCTGGGCTGGGCCAGGTCGCTGGGTGAGTTCGGCGCCACCATCACGTTCAACGGCAACTACCCCGGGACCACCCAGACCATGCCCACGCTGATCTACGTCACCCGGCAGTCCGACCAGGACGCCGCCCTCGCGCTCAGCCTCGTGATGCTGGTGGTGTCGATCGGCGTCCTGCTCGCGCTGCGCGAGCGATGGTTGGGGACCCCATGACGTTGGAGGTGTCGCTCAGCGTCCCTGGCCGGGTCCAGGTCGACCTGACAGCGCAGGCGGGCCAGACGATCGCCGTCATCGGACCCAACGGCGCCGGCAAGTCCAGCCTGGTCCGCGCTCTGTCCGGCCTCGTGCCGGCCACCGGTCGGGCCGAGCTCGACGGCGTCGAGCTGCTCGACCTTCCAGCCCGTGAGCGCAACATCGGGCTGGTCTTCCAGCACCAGCTGCTCTTCCCGCACCTCACGGCGCTCGCCAACGTCGCCTTCGGCCCGCGCGCCCGAGGAGTCCCGCGACGCGACGCCGAGGCGCGGGCCCTGGGCTGGCTCGAGCGCTTCGGCATCGCCGACCTCGCCGGACGCAAGCCCGGCCAGCTCTCCGGCGGACAGGCCCAACGGGTCTCGATCGCGCGGGCCCTGGCCACCGAGCCGCAGCTGCTCCTGCTCGACGAGCCGATGGCCGGCCTCGACGTCAAGGTGGCCACCGCCCTGCGGATCGAGCTTGCGCACCACCTCGCCTCGTACGCCGGGATCACGCTGCTGATCACCCACGACGCCATCGATGCGCTGACCATCGCCGACCGGGTGCTGGTGCTCGACGCAGGCTCGGTGGCGCAGTACGGCACCCCGAGCGAGGTGGCCCAGCGGCCACGCACCGAGCACGTGGCCCGCCTCGTGGGCCTGAACGTCGTCTCAGCCGCCTCGAGCGAGGAGGACCTCGAGGCGGATCTGATGGCGTTCACCCCGGACACGGTCAACGTGTCCATCGAGGAACCGGTCGGCTCGCCCCGGCTGCGTTGGCGTGGCACCGTGGCCGACATCGCTCCCCACGGCGCCGCGATCCGGGTGCTCGTGCATGCCGAGCCGGACCTCATCGCCGATGTCACCCCGGAGGCCGCCACCGAGCTCGCGCTCACCCCAGGACGTGAGGTCTGGCTCTCGGTCAAGGCGACTGCGGTGCGTCGCTACCCGTCGGGCAACGGGCAATGACTCCGTTACGATGCGGCCATGCCCCTCTCCCCCGCGCCTGAGTCGCCCGATCGCAACCTCGCCCTGGAGCTCGTCCGCGTCACCGAGGCTGCCGCCATGGCCGCCGGCCGGTGGGTCGGGCGGGGCGACAAGAACGACGCCGACGGTGTCGCGGTCAACGCCATGCGCGTCATGATCTCCAGCATCGGCATGGCCGGCACGGTCGTGATCGGCGAGGGCGAGAAGGACGACGCCCCGATGCTGTTCAACGGCGAGAAGGTCGGCGACGGCACCGGTCCGGAGTGCGACGTGGCCGTCGACCCGATCGACGGCACCACGTTGACCGCCAAGGGCATGAACAACGCCATCTCGGTGCTGGCGGTCTCGCCACGCGGCTCGATGTACGACCCCTCGGCAGTCTTCTACATGGAGAAGCTCGTCACCGGCCCCGAAGCCGCTGACGTGGTCGACATCCGGCTGCCGGTGGCCGAGAACATCCACCGGGTCGCCAAGGCCAAGGGATCCTCCCCGCTCGACGTGACCGTCGTCCTGCTCGACCGGGAGCGGCACGCCCCGCTGGCCGCCGAGATCCGGGCCACGGGCGCACGGATCAAGTACATCCTCGACGGCGATGTGGCAGGCGCCATCATGGCGGCCCGCCCCGACACCGGCATCGACCTGCTGCTGGGCATCGGGGGCACCCCGGAGGGCATCATCGCCGCCTGTGCCATGAAGTGCATCGGCGGCACCATCCAGGGCCGGCTGTGGCCCAAGGACGACGACGAACGGCAGCGCGCCCTCGACGCCGGCCACAACCTCGACCCCGACCACGTGCTGTCCACCGACGACCTGGTGACCGGGGACGACTGCTTCTTCGTCGCCACCGGCATCACCGACGGCGAGCTCATGCGTGGAGTCCGCTACCGCGGCGGCAGCGCCACGACCCACTCGCTGGTGATGCGCTCGCGCAGCGGCACCATCCGCAACATCCTCTCCGAGCACCGGCTCTCGAAGCTGCAGGCCTACGCCGCCATCGACTTCGAATAGGCAACCGCGCAGGTGTCGCTCAGCCGACGTCGCCCAGGGCGGCGCCGGACTCACCGGCACCCTGAGCGCCCAGCGCCCGGGTGACCGCGTCGTGGGTGCGCGGGTCGAACGCCATCCCGATGTGGGAGCTGGGCACCTGGACGTGCTCGGCTGACGGGTCGAGGCAAGCCCGCCAGTCCACGATGCCGTCGCGCCGCGAGTACAGGGCTGTGAACCCGATGTCCTCAGCGAGCGGGGAGCTCATCTCGCTGAAGCTCTGGCGGGCGCAGTCGCCGCCCACACAGTCCGGCGTCATCACCTGGGGGACGCCGTAGCGGCTCAGCAGGAGCAGGAACTCCAGGTGGGAGCCCAGGACCGCGTGATGGGCCGCGGGAGCGAGCACCGGGCTGCCCAGGGTGACGATGCCGGAGACCAGGTCGGGCCGTCGTACGGCGAGGACCCGGGCGAGCATGCCACCCAGGCTGTGGCCGACGATGCGGACCTTCGTGGCGCGCCGCTCGACGATCGACTCCAGGCGGGTCTCGATCAGGCGCGAGGTGCGCCAGGTGCACGAGACATTCGCCAGGATGCTGGAGCGGTAGGTCCGATACCCCTGGCCGCGCAGGTGGCGGGCCAGCACCGACAGCGTCGGATCCCCGGCCATGAACCCCGGGATCAGCAACACCGGCCCACCGTCCCCGCCGGAGATCGCCGACCCGCGCGTGACGACGTCGGAGGCCCGGCGCACGCTGGCGCGGCCCACCTCGGAGAGCGAACTCAGCTCACGCAGCACCGCGCCGGCTCCCGGCGGAGCGAATCCGCTGGGCAGCAGAAAGGACGCGGTCGGCGTTTTCACAGGCTCAACGCTAAGCCCAATAGGTGGAAAATGCAGGCATCTAGTCACCCCAGACGTTGGATCGTGTTCACTAGGAGCATGACCACGCCGTCCCGGATACCAGCCGAACCCGCCGTCTCCGAGGAGCAGTTCGTCACCGTCAGCGATGGCGTGCAGATCTGCTACCAGACCTTCGGTACGCCGGAGGACGAAGCCGTGCTGCTCGTGATGGGCCTCGGCGGACCGATGACCTGGTGGGACCCCGGGTTCTGCAAGCTCCTGGCCTCCAAGGGCTTCTTCGTGATCCGCTACGACAATCGCGACACCGGTCGCTCCACCAAGCTCAAGCAGCACCACGTGACGAAGGCCCATGTGCTGCGCGCCTTCGCGGGTCGGCCGGTGTCCGCGCCGTACTCCCTGGGCCGGATGGGCGAGGACGGCCTGGCCATCCTCGACCAGCTCGGCATCGAGAAGGCACACGTGTGCGGCATCTCGATGGGCGGCATGATCGCCCAGACCCTGGCTGTCGAGCACCCCGAGCGGGTGCAGTCCCTGGTCTCGATCATGTCCACCACCGGAAGTCGCCGAGTCGGCTGGCAGGACCCCAAGCTGATGCCGGCCCTGCTCGCTCCGCGCAAGGGCGGCCGCGAGGTCTACATGGCCAACTCGGCCGGCTTCTGGAAGAAGATCAGCTCACCCGGCTACCCCGAGTCGCCGCAGCACGCCCTCGACCGCGCCGCGGTCACCTGGGACCGGGGCTTCAGCGCCACCGGCGTGGTCCGCCACATGCTGGCCGTGCTCACCCAGCCCAACCGCACCCAGGCCCTCGGAGCCGTGAGCGCCCCCAGTGCCGTGATCCACGGCCTGAGTGACCGCATGGTGCACGTCTCGGGAGGGCGAGCCACCGCCAAGGCGCTGCGCGGCTCCGAGCTCGTGCTCATCCCGGGCATGGGACATGACGTGCCGGACGCCCTGTTCGAGCAGATCACCGACGTCGTACGACGAACGGCCGACCGCTCCCGGTGACGGGGCGGCCGGCCGTTCGGCAGTTCCAGCAGCGGGTCAGTCGCTGAGGCGTTCTCCGGTGTCGGTGTCGAAGACGTGGACACTCGTCGGGTCGGTGGTCACGTAGATCGTGTCGCCCTTGTGGACCTTGTCGCGGCCACTGACGCGCACGATGATGTTGGCCGGCGTGCCCTCGACACCACTGGTGCCGTAGACGAAGCCGTCGGAGCCGAGCTCCTCGACCACCGTGACCTTCACCGGCAGGCCACCCTCGGCCTGCGAGACCAGGCGCCAAGCCTCGGGACGCACACCGACGGTGATGTTCTTGTGTCCGGCGCCGAGCTGCTTCGAAGCGGCCGGGTCGACCGGGACGAGGTAGTCGCCGATCTGAGCCTTGCCCTCGACGGCGCGCGCCTCCATCAGGTTCATCTGCGGGGAGCCGATGAAGCCGGCCACGAACAGGTTGACCGGCTTGTCGTAGAGCCGCAGCGGGGTGTCGACCTGCATGAGCTCGCCGAGCTTCATGACCGCGACCCGGTCGCCCATCGTCATGGCCTCGACCTGGTCGTGGGTGACGTAGACCGTGGTGACGCCGAGGTCGGACTGCAGCTTGGCGATGTCGGTGCGGGTCTGCACGCGCATCTTGGCGTCGAGGTTCGACAGCGGCTCGTCCATGCAGAACACCTGCGGGTTGCGGACGATCGCGCGGCCCATCGCCACGCGCTGGCGCTGGCCACCGGACAGGGCCTTGGGCTTGCGCTCAAGGAACTCGGTCAGCCCCAGGATCTTGGCCGCCTCCTCCACGCGCTTCTGCCGCTCAGCGGGCGCCACCTTGGCCGTCTTGAGCGCGAAGGCCATGTTGTCCGCGACGGTCATGTGCGGGTAGAGCGCGTAGTTCTGGAAGACCATCGCGATGTCGCGGTCCTTCGGCGGAACCTTGGTGACGTCGCGGTCGCCGATGAAGATGTGGCCGGCGTTGATCTCCTCGAGCCCCGCGAGCATCCTCAGGGTCGTGGACTTGCCACAACCGGAGGGCCCGACCAGGACCATGAACTCGCCGTCTGCGATCTCCAGGTCGATGCCTGGGACGGTGGGCTTGTCAGCTCCGGGATACCAGCGCTGAGCCTTGTCGAAAGTTACTGATGCCATGGTGAGGTAATTCCTTCCACCGGCTGGAACGAGCCGGACGATCCGTTGTAGAAGTGACAGCGATCACAGTAGCGGCCCGAGCGTCTCAGGTCGACGGTTGCGTCTCAGGGTTTCCAGCGCTCGGGCGCATCGGGCAGTTCCAGTCCGGTGCCGTCCGCGTTCCAGCGCACAGCCAGCGGATCGATGATGCCGCCGCGGAACGCGCCGTCGGGACCACGGTTCTCGAAGGCGAGGAACCGATGGCTGCCGTCGCGCAGCGCGACCACCTTCCCGACGTACAGGTCCTCGCTGGTGAGGCGTACGGCGCGCGCGACGTCGACCGGGCTGCCCGGACCCTCGACCGGCACCGACCAGACCCCTCCGCTGTCCCTCGCGGCCCCCGGCATCTCCGCGGACAGGCACGAGAACACGGCCACCCAGCGGCCCTCGACCTGCTGCACCGAGATCACCTCGAGCCAGTCGAAGCGCCCCGTGGGCTCGCTCAGGGGCGGCTGGACGGCCCAGGAGCGCAGGTCGGGCGAGGTGGCATGACCCACGACCCCGGCACCCGGCCGGCCCCCGGCTCGGTCACCGGCCCGGGCCGTCACGTACATGTGCCACAGGCCGGCGTCGTCCTGCACCAGCCAGGGATCGCGCCAGTGCTCCTCGGGGTGTCCCCCGGCCAGCGTGTCGTAGAAGCGTGGGTCCGCTGTGACCAGACCCGGCTCGGCGCGCCATCGCTGCAGGTCCGGCGAGGTGTGGGCGCCGATGCGTTGCAGGCTGAAGGCCCGGGCCCGGGTGATGCCGGTGTGGAACTGCCACCAGAGGCCGGACGGGTCGCGCACCACGCTGCCCGTCCAGGTGGCCAGGTCGTCGAAGGAGCCCTCCTCTCCCGGCCCGCCCATGTCGGGCAGGTGGGTCCAGGTGACCAGGTCGGATGAGGTCGCGTGCCCGATCCTGGCGTTCTCGTGGCGTAGATCGGGGTCCCCCAGGGACCGGGGGGCGGCCAGGAAGAACGCGTGGAAGAGCACCCCGTCGTCGGCGATCCAGAAGTCCCACACCCAGTCGTCGTCGAGGTCAAGCACCCACGACCTCCGCCCGCAGCACCACGGCCGAGTCGGGTGCCAGCACCGGAAGGCGTACGCCGACCTCGGCGAGCACGCTGCCCGGGACCTCCACGCCTGGTCCGTCCAGCCAGCTCGTGCCCAGGTCGACCACGTGGCGGCCACCGGGCGGTGTCACGCCGCGCACCAGGTAGCGCCGCTCCGGGTCGAGCCCGGGCAGCCGGACCGGCGTGGGCGACTGGGTGCGCGTCGAGGCGACCGTGGCGACCGTGTAGAACGCCTGTCCGCGGTCCTGCGCCACCAGCCCGTTGACCAGGACCGCCGGGTCGGCGTGGTCACCACGCACCACGCTCGCGTTCGAGGTGAGCTCCCGGACCTCCTTGTAGAGGGCGACCCAGGCGCGGACCGAGGCGCGGTCCTCCTCGTCGAGGGTGGTGAGGTTCCACTCGATGCCGAAGTGCCCGAGCAGGGCCGTGGCGGCCCGGAACGGCAGCCGGTGGCTGCGCCCGGTGGTGTGGGCCACCGGTCCCCCGAGGTGCGCGCCGATCAGCTCGGGTGGCACCAGCAACGCCGTCCACCGCTGCAGGTGCTGGCGCTCGAGCGCGTCGATCGTGTCACTGGGCCAGATGCGGTCGGTCCGGGTCAGGATCTCGAGATCGACCCGGCCACCGCCACTGGCGCAGGTCTCGATCTCCAACGACGGGTGGGCTGTGCGCAGGTCGTCGAGCAGGCGGTAGAGGGCCAGGGTCTGTCCGTGCACGGCAGGGCGACCACCGTGGCTGACGTCGATCAGGTCCCGGTTGTGATCCCACTTCAGGAAGGCGATGTCGTATTCGTCGAGCAGCGCCACGAGTGCATCGCGCACGTGCGCGTAGGCCTCGGGCACCTGGAGGTCGAGCACCTGCTGGTGCCGCCAGGTGTCGGGGTGCTCCGCGCGGCCACGCAGGACCCAGTCCGGATGGGCCCTGACCAGGTCGGAGTCGATGTTGACCATCTCGGGCTCGACCCACAGGCCGAAGTCCATGCCTCGATCGTGGACGTGGTCGATGAGCGGGTGCAGGCCGTCTGGCCAGACCTCGGTGTCGACGGTCCAGTCCCCCAGACCGGCGCGGTCGTGGCGACGCCCGGTGAACCACCCGTCATCGAGCACGAACCGTTCGACGCCCACCTCGGCTGCGGCGTCCGCGAGCCTCGTGAGCCGACCCAGGTCGTGGTCGAAGTAGGTGGCCTCCCAGGTGTTGAGCACCACCGGCCGGGGGCCCCGGGTCAGGGGGGAGTGCCGGCGGGTCCAGGCATGCAGGCGGGCGCTCATGCCGTCGAGGCCGGTCCCGGACCAGGCCCCCATCAGCCACGGGGCGGCGTACTCCTCCCCCGCGGTGAGGACGACCTCACCGGGGCCCAGCAGCTCGCCGCCGCCGAGGACGGACTCGCCCTCGGCGGTGCGCTCGGCGTACGTCGCGTGGTCGCCGCTCCACGCCAGGTGCACCCCCCACACGGTGCCGGAACGGAACGAGAAGGCGGGACTTCCGGCGACCAGGACCAGGGTGGCGTCGTGCCCGGTGCGGCCGTGGCGCCCGGCGCGCAGGTGGGTGCCCTGCTGCCACGGCTGGCGCTGGGGCGAACGCTCGCGGCACCAACGCCCCGTGAGGTCCAGCAGCTCTGCGGCGTCGGAGCCGGCCGGAAGGACGCTGCGTACGGCGCCGACCGCCAGGTCACCCGGACCGGTGTTGGTGACCCGGACCCGGGTCCGCACGACACCCTCGCGGGTCAGTTCGAGGTCGACGGCCACCGACCAGCCCGCCTCGGGGTCCGTGCCCTCGAGGAGGAGTACGGCGTCCTCGGCGTCGGTGAGCGACCAGGTCCAGTCCCGCAGTCGGGGGGACCAGGCGCCCACGCCATCGGAGACCGCCGTCGGTCGCCATCCCTCGAGCGCGGGGGTGCCGGTGAAGCCGGAGGCCGGATCGGGCAGCAGGCCGAGATGTCTCGGCTGGTCGAGCGCCGAGTGCGGGACGCCTGGCTCGTGCAGTGCTGTCAGGCCGCGCAGGGCCGCGGCATCGAGGTCACCGAGGGCGGCGCCCCAGTGCAGGATCACGGGAACACCGGACGGGGCGGGTGCGAGCACGAGGCTCACACCCGCCCGCGTCAGGTGAAGGGGCTCTTGGGTCACTGGATGATGGTGAGGCCCATCAGCCCTTGACCGCACCGGAGGTCAGTCCGCGGACGAAGAACCTCTGGAGGGTGAAGAACACGATCATCGGCACGATCATCGAGATGAACGCACCCGCCGTGAGGAGCTCGCGGCCCTGACCCTGGGTCCCGAGCAGACCCTGCAGCTCGACGATCACCGTCGAGTTCTCCGCGCTCAGGAAGAGCTTCGCGATCAGCAGGTCGTTCCACACCCACAGGAACTGCAGGATGGCGAAGGCCGCGATGACCGGCACAGACATCGGGACGATCAGCTTCCAGAAGGTCTGGTAGTGGCTCGCTCCGTCGATCTTGGCCGACTCGATCACCGTCTTCGGCAACGTCGCCATGTAGTTGCGCAACGTGTAGATCGCCAGAGGCATCCCGAAGCCGGTGTGCAGCAACCACACCGCCAGGTAGTCGCCACGGATGCCCAGGCCGTTGGAGCCCATCAGGTTGAGCATCGGCGCCAGCGCCACCTGGATCGGCACCACCAGCACCCCGACGATCAGGATGAACAGCACGTCCTTGCCCCGGAAGTCCATGAACGAGAACGCGTAGGCAGCGAACGCCGCGAACATGATCGGGATCACCGTGGCCGGGATGGCCACCACGATGCTGTTGATGAAGGCGGTCCCGATGTCGGTCCCGTCGATCACACCCCGGTAGTTGTCGAGCGTCCACTCGGTGGAGAAGGGGTGCAGGAACGCCGTCCACCAGCCCGAGGACACCGTGTCGTCGCGCGAGCGCAACGACGTGATCAGCAGGCCGACGGTCGGGACCGTCCAGGCGATGCACAGCACCACCATGGTGGCGATCGCGAAGGGACTGCGACGCCGCCCGTCCTTCATGAGTCCAGCACTCATCGTCCTGCCTCCTCTGCCCTGAAGTGCCGCACCTGGTAGATCAGGATGGGCATGACCGCGATCAGCAGGACCACGACGATGGCCGACGCCCGACCGGACTGCCCGTTGGCGAACAGCTCGTTGAAGAACAGGTTGGCGATCACGTTGGTCTCGAAGCGTCCGTTGGTCATCACGTAGACGATGTCGAAGACCTTCAGCACCAGGATGGTGACGGTGATGAACACCGTGATGATGGTGCCCTTGATCTGCGGAATCACCACGCGCGAGAAGATCTTGAACTCCGAGGCCCCATCGATCCGGGCGGCCTCGATGGTGTCCTCCGGGACGCCCTTGATGGCCGAGGACAGCAGGATCATCGAGAAGCCGGTCTGCAGCCAGACCAGGATCACCATGAGCAGGATGGAGTTCAGCTTGAAGTCCGGGATCTGCAACCAGGTCTGGGCCTCTCCGCCGAGCTTGACCCAGATGGCGTTGAGCAGCCCGGTCTGGTCGCCGTCGGCGGTGTAGTCGTAGATCAGACTCCAGATCGCCGAGGCACCGACGAACGAGATCGCCATCGGCAGGAAGATCGAGCTCTTCGCGACCTTCTCACCACGCTGCGACAACTTGTCCGCGAGCACCGCGACCACGATGCCGATCCCGACCGTCACCGCTGGCACCAGGATCAGCCACAGCACGTTGTTGAGCAGCGACTGACGGAAGGCCTCGTTGCCGAAGATGTAGCTGAAGTTCTCGAATCCGACGTAGGCAGTGGCGTCCTTGTTGGCGAACGCGTAGTTGATCGTCTGCACGGTCGGATAGAGCAGCATCAGCGTGATCAGGGCGAAGCCGGGCAGGATGTAGGCGTAGGGCATGACCTTGGCCGAGACCTTGGCCGGCAGGCCCTCCACTGCCATGTTCAGCATGTAGAAGAACACCCCTGCGCCGCCGACTCCGACGATGACCGCCACCACACCGATGACGATCTTGCTGTCCAGGAACCACTCCGGGCGGAGACCGAAAGCCAGGAAGACCTGCAGGATGAACCAGACGACCACCACCATGCCGACGAGGCCGATGACGATCTTGCCCGGCTGAGCCTTCCCGATTTTGGCGTCCCCCGCGGAGGGGTCCAGCACCGGCGTACCGGTGCTGGACCCTCCCTTGGAGAGATCGGTCACGACGTCGGCCAGGACTCTTCGATGGCCGTGAGGGTGTCCTCGGAGGACTTGCCTCCGACCCAGTCGACCATGCCGGTCCAGAACGTCCCGGAGCCAACCTCCTTGGGCATCAGGTCAGAGGCATCGAAGCGGAACACGTCCGCGCTCGTGGCCAGCTTGGCGATGTCCTTGGTGGTCTGGTTGGGGTAGTTCGACTCGTCGAACGTCTTGTGCGGCGAGAGCCAACCGCCGGCCTGGGCCCACTCGGCACCGAACTGGTCGGACGTCAGGAACTCCATGACCTTCTGGGCGTCGTCGTCGTTGCCGTTGAACAGGGCCGCGAGGTCACCACCGCCGAGCATCGGCTGGCCGTCGTAGCCACCCTCGTAGGGCGGGAAGACGAAGGTGCCGACGGTGCCGTCCAGGTCAGCCTGGACGTCCTCGGGGTAGAAGCCGGTGGCGAAGTTGCCCTGGCGGTGCAGGTAGCACGACGGCGGGGTCTTGAACGCCGGGGTCATCGCGTCGGCGAAGCCGGTGTTCAAGATGCCCTTGGTGCCGCCGAGAACGTTGCCGTCGGTGAGTGCGAGCTTGCCGAACTCATCGAGGGCCGCGACGATCTGCGGGTCGTTGAACGGGATCTCGTGGGTGACCCACTGGTCGTAGACCTCGGGGCCGGACATCCGCAGGACGTACTCCTCGAGCCAGTCGGTGCCGACCCAGCCGGTGGCCTGGTCGGATTCCCAGCCCATGCACCAGGGGGCGGTGCCGTCGGCCTTGATGTCGTCGGTCACCGTGGTGAGCTCCTGGAGCGTCGCCGGGGCGGTGTTGTAGCCGGCGTCGTCGTAGGCGGGCTTCGGGTACCACACGATGCTCTTGACGGCCATGCGCATCGGCGCACCGAAGGTGTCGCCGCTGGAGTCGGTCGTGGCCTCGAGGAAGCCGGGGATCAGCGTCGATTCGAGCGCGTCCCGGTCGAGGAAGTTGTCGATCGGCTCGATGGCACCGTCGGCGGCGAGCTCGAGCAGACCGCCCGGCTGCGGGAACAGTCCGATATCGGGGGCGTCACCGGCGTTGACGTTGAGCTTGATCGTGGTGGTGAAGTCGGTGTCGGCGGTGTACTGGATGTCGATGCCCGAGTCCTTCTCGAAGGCCTCCAGGGAGGCATTGAAGGCCTCTTCCTCGGCGCCACCGAAAGCACCCAGGACCGTCACGACCTTGTCGCCGTCCTTCGTGCCGCCGTCGGCAACGCTGTCGCCATCGCCGCCACCGCCGCCGCCACCGTCGTCGCCCGACGAGAGGCAGCCGGAGGTGGCCAGTGCCAGGCCCAACCCCAAGCTGATCGCCGCAACGCGACGAAGTGAACTTCTAGCCATTGAAATCTCCCTGTTCAACTTCGGTTGATCGGCCGCTGACTCCCGAGTGACTCGCGTCACGTCGTAGGCCCTTCATACTGCGCTGGCGCGGTGTGTGTCCACGCCCTGATGCACTCCGACCACGCATTTCTGCCGCGTTGGTCTGGATTACGTAAACGTTTGCGCTTATCGTGATGCACGTCACAGGAGAAGTCAATGACCGGCTGGCGCTGCGCTATGTTGCGACTGTGTAACGCTTGTTCAAAGCCGGATTTCCACAGGCCGAGGACACACCACGGGAGGAGCAGGGGGTTTGTCCGGTTCGTCCGAGATCAACATGGCCGACGTGGCCGAGCGCGCAGGCGTCTCCACCGCGACCGTCTCGCGCGCCCTGCGGGACCTCCCCGGAGTCAGTGAGGGCACCCGGCAGCGGATCAAGGAAATCGCCGACGAGCTCGCCTACGTCATCTCCCCCGAGGCCTCGAGGTTGGCGCGCGGTGCGACCGGGCGGATCGCCGTGGTGGCGCCTCGCATGGACGTCTGGTTCTACTCCAAGATGCTGGCCAACATCGAGAGCGTGCTCTCCGACGCCGATCTCGACGTGCTGATGTACCAGGTCGACGGGCTCCAACAGCGCAACCGCTTCTTCCGCGACCTCCCGGCCCGGCGCAAGGTCGACGCTGTGGTGCTCATCGCGCTCCCGGTCCTGCACGACGAGGTCGAGAGGCTCGACCTCATGGGGGTCGAGGTGGTCGTGGCCGGCGGCGAGATCGGCACGTTCCCCCATGTGCGCGTCGACGACCACGCGGTCGGCGTGACGGCGATCGAACACCTGCTCTCCCTGGGCCACGAGCGCATCGCCATGCTGCGCACCAGCGACACCGACGGTGCCTACTGGTCGGCGGACTCCGAGCGAAGCCGGGGCTACCGCACCGCCCTCGAAGCCGCCGGCATCCGGCCCGATCCCCGCTACCTGGTCACCGAGCCGTTCGGGCCCCGGGCCGGAGCCGCCGGCATGGCCCGGCTCCTGGCACTCGAGTCCCCACCCACCGCGGTGTTCGCCTACTCCGACGAGGTGGCTCTGGGCGCCTACCAGCACTTGCTCCGCGAAGGCATCCGGGTGCCCGAGGAGATGTCGCTGGTGGGCGTCGACGGCCACCCGCTCGCGGAGCTCTTCGGGTTGAGCAGCATCGTCCAGGCCGTGGGCGAGCAGGGACGCCTGGCCGGGCGCATGGTGCTCGACCTCCTCGCCGGCGTCGCACTGCCCGAGCGCCACGTGGTGGTCCCGACGCGGCTGGAGCTGCGGGGATCGACCGCCCCACCGAGTGCACTCACCCTCGCCCGGCTGGATTAACCTTCGTCCGTGAGCACCGAACCGGAATTCCGCTACTCCGACCTGCTGCCGACCGGGGCCGACGACACCCCCTACCGGCTCCTCACCACCGAGGGGGTGTCCACCTTCGAGGCCGACGGGCAGACGTTCCTGCGCGTCGACCCGGCCGCGATCCAACGACTGACCTCCGAGGCGATGCACGACATCAGTCACTACCTGCGTCCAGCCCACCTGGCCCAGCTGCGCAAGATCATCGACGACCCCGAGGCCTCCGGCAACGACCGGTTCGTGGCGCTCGACCTGCTGAAGAACGTCAACATCTCCGCCGGCGGTGTGCTCCCGATGTGCCAGGACACCGGCACCGCGATCGTCATGGGCAAGAAGTCCGAAGGCGTGCTGACCGGGATCGACGACGGCGAGGCCATCTCCCGTGGCGTGTACGACGCCTACACCAAGCTCAACCTGCGCTACTCGCAGCTGGCGCCGCTGACGATGTGGGAGGAGAAGAACACCGGGACCAACCTGCCTGCCCAGATCGAGCTCTACTCCACGCCCTCGAAGGACGGTCGACCCGAGTACAAGTTCCTCTTCATGGCCAAGGGCGGCGGCTCGGCCAACAAGTCCTTCCTCTTCCAGGAGACCAAGGCGGTGCTCAACCCTTCGCGGATGCTGGCCTTCCTCGACGAGAAGATCCGATCGCTCGGCACAGCCGCCTGCCCGCCGTACCACCTCGCGATCGTGATCGGCGGCACCAGCGCGGAGTTCGCCCTCAAGACCGCGAAGTACGCTAGCGCGCACTACCTCGACAACCTGCCCACGTCCGGCTCCATGAGCGCCCACGGGTTCCGCGACGTCGAGCTCGAGCAGGAGGTCTTCGCCCTCACCCAGTCGTTCGGCATCGGTGCCCAGTTCGGCGGCAAGTACTTCTGCCACGACGTGCGCGTCGTCCGGCTTCCCCGCCATGGGGCCTCCTGCCCGGTGGCCATCGCGGTCTCCTGCTCCGCCGATCGCCAGGCGTTGGGCAAGATCACCGCCGAGGGAGTCTTCCTCGAGCAGCTGGAGACCGACCCGGCCCACTACATGCCCGATGCCGGCGTCGCCGAGGACATCTCCGGCGGCGCCGTCGTGCCGATCGACCTCAACCAGCCGATGGCCGACATCCTCGCGGAGCTCACCAAGCACCCGGTCAAGACCCGGCTGTCCCTGACCGGTCCGCTGGTCGTGGCCCGCGACATCGCCCACGCCAAGATCAAGGAACTGCTCGACGCCGGTGGCGAGCTGCCCGACTACCTCAAGAACCACCCCGTCTACTACGCCGGCCCGGCGAAGACCCCGGCCGGGATGGCCTCGGGCTCGTTCGGTCCCACCACGGCCGGCCGGATGGACTCCTACGTCGAGCAGTTCCAGGCCGCCGGTGGTTCCCTGGTGATGCTGGCCAAGGGGAACCGGTCCAAGCAGGTCACCACGGCTTGCGCCGCCCACGGCGGCTTCTACCTCGGTTCGATCGGGGGTCCCGCGGCCCGACTGGCCCAGGACTGCATCAAGAGCCAGGAGGTCCTGGAATACCCCGAGCTCGGGATGGAGGCGGTGTGGAAGATCGACGTCGAGGACTTCCCCGCGTTCATCGTGGTCGACGACAAGGGCAATGACTTCTTCACCGATCCGTCCGGTGCCGTCACCGTGCCGATCACCGGGATCCGGGTCCGCTCGGCGCAGTGAGGTCCGGCGTCCTCTAACGTGTGGCGGCATGGAGTACGCCGAACTGGCCCGAGCCGAGTCTGATCGCGGCGACGTCGTGCTGCGCGAGCGCGCCGGCGACGGGCCGACCGCCCTCGAGCTGCGGGTCAACGGGATCTTCGTGATGGACACCGTCGAGACCTCGTCGGAGACCACGCTGGCGCGCCAGGCCCTGCGACTCCTGGAGGAGCCCCGCCGGGTGCTCATCGGTGGGCTCGGTCTCGGCTACACCCTGTCGGCGGTCCTGGCCGACCACCGGGTCGAGCACTGCACGGTCGTGGAGATCGAGGACGCCCTGGTGGGGTGGATGCGAGACGGCACCATCGGCCACGGGCCGGCGGTGCTCGCCGACGCCCGGCTGAGTGTCACGGTGGCCGATGTCGCAGTCGCGCTGGCCGAGACGCGCCCGGCGTCGTACGACCTCGTGGTGCTCGACGTCGACAACGGCCCCGGCTACCTCGTGTACGACGCCAACGCGGCGCTCTATCGCGAGCCCTTCCTGGCCACCTGCCGCCGCGTGTTGGACCACGAGGGGGTGCTGGCCATCTGGTCGGCCGACGAGGCCCCCGAGCTGGAGGCCGCCATGAAGGGCGTGTTCGGCAACTGCCGCGCCCGATCCTGCGAGGTCGAGCTGCAGGATCGCCAAGAGCACTACTGGCTCTACGTTTCGCGGGTACCGTCACCCGCGTGAGCGAATTCCGCATCGAACACGACAGCATGGGTGACGTCGAGGTGCCCGTGGCGGCGCTGTGGCGAGCCCAGACCCAACGCGCGGTCGAGAACTTCCCGATCAGCGGCACGCCGCTCGAGCCGGCCCTCATCCATGCGCTGGCCCAGGTCAAGGCAGCAGCCGCGCGGGTCAACGGCGAGCTCGGGGTCCTGGCCGACGATCGGGCGCAGGCGATCATCACGGCCGCCATGCAGGTTGCGCAGGGCGGCCACGACGACCAGTTCCCGATCGATGTCTTCCAGACCGGGTCCGGAACCAGCTCGAACATGAACATGAACGAGGTGATCGCCGAGCTCGCCGGACGGGCCGGGGTCGAGGTCCACCCCAACGACCACGTCAACGCCAGTCAGTCGTCCAACGACGTCTTCCCGACGGCGATCCACGTCGCCGCGGCCTCGGCGGTCGCCACTGACCTCCGACCGGCGCTCGCCACCCTCGAAGCCAGTCTGGCTGCGAAGGCCACCGAGTTCGCCGACACGGTGAAGTCCGGTCGGACCCACCTGATGGATGCCACCCCGGTGATGCTGGGCCAGGAGTTCGGCGGCTATGCCGCGACGCTCGGGCTGGCCGCCGAGCGTCTGGACGGCGTACTCCCCCGCGTCCGGGAGCTTCCCCTGGGGGGCACCGCGGTCGGCACCGGGATCAACACCCCCGCCGGCTTCGCGGCCCGGGTCATCGAGGTGCTCTCGGAGACGACAGGACAGCCGTTCACGGAGGCGCGCAACCACTTCGAGGCCCAAGGGACCCGGGACTCGCTGGTCGAGCTGAGTGGCGTGCTGCGCACCATCGCGGTCGGGCTGACAAAGATCTGCAACGACCTGCGCTGGATGTCCAGCGGCCCGACCACCGGACTTGCCGAGATCCACCTGCCCGACCTGCAGCCTGGGTCGAGCATCATGCCCGGCAAGGTCAACCCGGTGCTCCCGGAGGCGACGCTGATGGTGTGCGCCCAGGTGATCGGCAACGACGTCACGGTCACCACGGCGGGGGCGTCGGGCAACTTCGAGCTCAATGTGATGATGCCGGTGCTCGCCCGCAACGTGGTGGAGTCGATCCGGCTGCTGGCTGCCTCCAGCAGGCTCCTGGCCCACCGATGCGTGGACGGCATCACCGCCGACGCTGAGCGGATGCGTCGCTACGCCGAGTCGTCCCCGAGCGTGGTCACACCGCTGAACCGCCACCTTGGCTACGAGACGGCGGCCAAGGTCGCCAAGCGTGCCATCGCCGACGGCACCACCATCCGCGAGACCGTTCTGGCCATGGGCTTGGTCGCCGACGGCACACTGACGGAGAACGAGCTCGACGAAGCGCTCGACCTGAAGGGGATGACTCACCCGTGAGCCTGACCGATCCCGCGGCCCTGCGTGCCCAGTACGCCACGGAGCAGAACCTCGAGACCCGCCGCTCCGTGTGGCACCCCTCCCTGGACGGCCGCGACCCGTCCACCACGGCGCTCGACCTCATCGTGTCGGCTCGGCCGACCGACGTGCTCGAGGTGGGCTGCGGCACCGGCTGCTTCGCCGCCCGGGTGCAGGCCAGCCATCCGGGGATCCGGCTCACCGCCATCGACCAGTCCCCCCGGTTCGTCGAGCTGACCGCGGGTCGTGGCGTCGAGGCCCGTCGTGCCGACGTCCAGGACCTGCCGTTCAAGGACGACAGCTTCGACGTCGTCGCCGCGATGTGGATGCTCTATCACGTCCCGGACCTCGACAAGGCCCTGAGCGAGGTACGCCGGGTGTTGAGGCCCGGAGGGCTGTTCGTCGCCGTCACCAACGGAGACGAGCACCTCGCGGGACTGCGCCGCGACGCGGGCGCCAAGGCCCTGGTGACGGCGTTCAGCAGCGAGAACGGCGAGAGCATGCTGCTGCGTCACTTCGACAGCGTCAGTCGCGACGACATCGCGACCCGGGCGTACTTCGGCGACCACGCAGCGGCGCTGGCCTACCTGGAGAGCACCGAGGCCGACCGGGTCTGGATGCTGCCGCCCTTCGAGGGTTCCCGGGAGTACGCCGGTGCGGTCACCGTCTTCGCGGCGCGCTGAGCCTGCTGCCTAGTACCAGCCGTTGGACTCGGAGTGGCTCCAGGCGCCACACGGGCTGCCGTAGCGGTCCTGGATGTAGCCCAGTCCCCAGCGGATCTGGGTGGCCGGGTTGGTGGCCCAGTCGGCTCCGGCCGAGGACATCTTCGAGCCGGGGAGCGCCTGCGGGATGCCGTAGGCAGACGAGCTCGGGTTGTCGGCGTTGACCCGCCAGTTGCTCTCGCGGGTCCACAGCGAGTCGAGGCAGCCGAACTGGTCCTGGCTGAACCCGAACTCGGCCAGGAGTGCCTGGGCGATCGAGCGCGGATCGTCGTCGGTGACGTCCTCGGTGATGGTGACCGCGTCGCCGGTGTCGGTCGACAGCGCCGCCTTCTTGGCCGGGTCGAGCTCCTGGCGGCGGTCGTCGCGCGAGGACTCCGAGTCCTGACGAGCAGCGATCTGGGCCGCACTCAGGGTTGGCACCCGGGCGGCCACGTCAAGCGACGTCGCTGCCGAGACCGTCTTCGCGTCGGTCCCGGACAGGACCCCACCGGACACCGCGACGCCGGTCGCGGCGGCAGCCACCGAGGTCAGCAACAGCGTGTTGCGCAGGACCTTGGTGGGTGCGGCGTGCTTGGGAGGGGTGCGATGTTTGGGGATGTATTTCTGTGGCTTCGACAAGGATCGACTCACGGCTAGACGTCATGGGCAATCACGCGACCTGTCGTTCCCCCCGATCGGCCACGAAGGCTCCACCATGCAGGACTTGCTGGACTCAGGCAAACCGAACGCGCAAATCAGTGAGGCAGATCTCGTCACACCCATCACTGGTGTCACACGAGATCCGCCCCACCTCATCCGTCACAGGACGACGTTCTCCAGCATCTCGGTGACCAGGGCAGCGATCGGCGAGCGCTCGGAGCGGGTCAGGGTGACGTGGGCGAAGAGCGGGTGCCCCTTCAGCTTGTCGACCACGGCCACCACACCGTCGTGACGGCCCACTCGCAGGTTGTCGCGCTGGGCGACGTCATGAGTCAGGACCACCTTCGAGTTGGCACCGATCCGCGAGAGCACCGTGAGCAGCACGTTGCGCTCCAGGGACTGCGCCTCGTCGACGATCACGAAGGCATCGTGGAGCGAGCGGCCACGGATGTGGGTCAACGGCATCACCTCGAGCATGCCGCGGTCGAGGATCTCGTCGATCACCTCCTTGGAGGTCATCGCCCCGAGGGTGTCGAAGACGGCCTGGCCCCAGGGCGACATCTTCTCCGACTCCGAGCCGGGCAGGTAGCCGAGCTCCTGGCCACCCACCGCGAACAGGGGGCGGAACACGACCACCTTCTTGTGCTGGCGGCGCTCCATCACCGCTTCGAGCCCGGCACACAACGCCATCGCGGACTTGCCGGTCCCGGCGCGCCCACCCAGCGACACGATCCCCACCTCGGGGTCGAGCAGCATCTCCAGGGCGATCCGCTGCTCGGCGGATCGACCGTGGATGCCGAAGGCCTCCCGGTCGCCGCGCACGAGGTGCACCTGCTTGTCGGCACCGACGCGGCCCAGCGCCGTGCCGCGGTCCGAGACCAGCACCAGCCCGGTGTGACAGGGCAGTTCACGGGCCGCGTCCAGCTCGAGCGTGCCGTCGTCGTACAGCTCGTCGAGCTCGGCCGAACCGACCTCGAGCTCCGCCATCCCCGAATAGCTGGTGTCTGACTCGTGGGCGAGCTCGGCGCGGTACTCCTGGGCGTCGAGGCCGACCGCGGAGGCCTTGATCCGCAGCGGCAGGTCCTTGGAGACCAAGGTGACGTCGTACCCCTCGTTGGCCAGGTTGCGGGCCACGGCGAGGATGCGGGTGTCGTTGTCACCGAGGCGGAAGCCCGATGGCAGTGACGCGGCGTCGGTGTGATTGAGCTCGACGCGCAGGGTCCCCCCGGTCTCGGTGACCGGGACAGGCTCGTCGAGACGCCCGTGCTCGACCCTCAACTCATCGAGGGCCCGCAGCGCACTCCGGGCGAAGTACCCCAGCTCGGGGTGGTGTCGCTTGCCCTCGAGCTCGGTGATGACCACCACCGGAAGGACGACCTCGTGCTCGTCGAAACGCCGCAGTGCGCCGGGATCGGCCAACAGGACGCTGGTGTCGAGCACATAGGTGCGGATTCCGGGACCGGCCGGTCCTACGGGGGACTGGGTGCGCTTCATCGCCACGGCGAAACCCCTCACGAGTCCGGTGCGCGCACTCAGCGCCCAGGCCCTCAGCTCTTGCAGACGGACCGGGCTCCCAACCACGTGGATGGGGCCCGAAAGCCGGAGTGCCGGCCTCCGTCGCACCTGCAGGCTCGATCAGCCGGCTGTCGTGCGGTGTAGTCGTGACTGCTCACGAACGGGCCTCCCGATACAGCAAGCTTCCCCACTCGCCGTTGCTTGGGAAATTACGCCGCGATTCCGGCCGCTCGACGGCGACACGCCCGAACGCTGGGTGAATGGTGTGTTACGGCCGTGCCGGGCTGGGAGCCTCAGCTGCCGAAGCGCCGCTCACGCTGGGCGTAGGCGCGTACAGCGCGCAGGAAGTCGACGCGCCGGAAGTCCGGCCAGTAGGCCTCGCAGAAGTAGAACTCCGACTTGGCGCTCTGCCACAGGAGGAAACCGCCGAGACGCTGCTCCCCCGAGGTCCGGATCACCAGGTCCGGGTCGGGCTGGCCCTTGGTGTAGAGGTGATCGGCGATGTGCTCGACATCGATGATGCCCGCCAGCTCCTCGAGCGAGGTGCCCTTCGCCGCGTGCTCGTGCAGCAGCGAGCGCACCGCGTCGGCGATCTCGCGGCGTCCGCCGTAGCCCACGGCGATGTTGACCAGCATCCCCTCCACATCACGCGTGGACTCCTCAGCCGCCTTGAGCCGGGCAGCCGTGGAGGCCGGCAACAGGTCCAGCGCACCGACGGGGTGCAGGCGCCAACGCCGCTGGAAGGCGAGGCTGTCCACCGCCTCCTCGATGATCTCCAGGAGCGGGTTGAGCTCCTCCGCGGGGCGGTTCAGGTTGTCGGTGGACAGCAACCACAGGGTGACGACCTCGATGCCCACCTCGTCGCACCAGCCGAGGAGCGGCTCGATGTTGGCGGCCCCGGCTCGGTGACCGTGAGCGGTGTCGCGGCCCACCGCCTTGGCCCATCGCCGGTTGCCGTCGAGCATCACGCCGATGTGCTTGGGCAGGTTCTCCGACGGCATCCGCCTGAGCACCCGGGCTTCATAGGCGGGGTAGAGGACATGCCTCACCTGGTTCTTCAGGTTCCCCCATACGTCCGCCACCCCTAGATGCTAGCCGCGATGGCGGGTCCGGATGTGTCAGTCGCGACACGTCGATGCAACCTTGGGTCAGGTAACTTGGAGGCATGAACGATGTCGTGCGCTCTGCCAAGGACACCGTGGCCGAACGCGTGGCCGAGGTGGTCGCCGAGGTCAAGCCCAAACTGCGCGGCTGGCTGCACCTGATCACCGCTCCACTCACGCTGGCAGCGGGGATCGTGCTGATCGCCCTGTCGCCCACCGCGTCGACGCGCGTCGGATCCGCCCTGTTCGCGGGCACGGCCCTGGTGTTGTTCACGGTCTCGGCGATCTATCACTGCGGGAACTGGTCGCCACGGGTCTGGGCCTTCCTGCGGCGGTTCGACCACTCCAACATCTTCCTGCTGATCGCGGGCTCCTACACACCGTTCACGCTCATGCTGCTGGAGGGCCGCGAACGCGTCGTCCTGCTCTCCGTGATCTGGACCGGCGCCCTGCTCGGAGTGTTGTTCCGGATCTTCTGGACCTCCGCCCCACGGTGGCTCTACGTGCCGATCTATCTCGCCCTCGGCTGGGCAGCGGTGTTCTTCCTGCCCGCGTTCGCCGAGGGCGCCGGGCGTCTGGGCGTCGGAGTCGGCGCCACCGTGCTGGCCCTGGTGATCACCGGAGGCGCGCTCTACACCCTCGGCGGCATCGTCTACGGGCTCAAGAAGCCCGACCCGTTCCCGGTCTGGTTCGGCTTCCACGAGGTGTTCCACACCCTCGTCGTCGCCGCCTTCATCGTGCACTATGTCGGCGTCTCCGTGGCGACGTACAGCCTGCGCTGACGCGCGCCGTACCGGACGTCCATCTGCCCCGTGGCGGGAATCCCCGGCTGACCGGGGTTTCCCCCGGTTGTCAGTCGTTGCAATGGCTGACAACCGCGAGTTTCCCCGGTCGACCGGGGATTCCTGCGGCAGCACAACCGCAGTCGACGGGCGCACAGCTCACAACGAGGTGACCGGGCGCTCGCACACGAGGTTGCGACAGACGTACGCCGCCGGGCGACCGTCGACCTCAGAACGCCCCACCAGCAGCGGCAGGGCACTCGCCCCGGGCTCCCCCACGACGACCACCGCTCCCGGTCGACGCCGGGCCGCCAACTCCAGCACGTCGCGAGCCTCTCCCGGGCGCCCGACCACCGCGATCTCGACCGGACCTTCGGACATCACCTGGGCAGCCGCCAGGGTCCATCCGGCGAACCGAGGGGCCCGCTGGGCCAGCTGGGCCAGTGCGTCACGGGCCTGCTCGGCAGCGCTGCGGTAGTCGCCCGCCCCGGTCAGGGCGGCGTACGTCGACAAGGCATGCACCATCGCCGACTGGCCGCACGGACTCGCATTGTCGGAGAACTCGCGGGGGCGGGCGACCAGCGCTTCGGCGAAGTCGGCCGTGTCGTGGAAGCCACCGTCGTCGGCCCTGAAGTGCGCCAGCGCCACGTCGAGCAGCGCCTGTGCGCGTTCGAGCCACCCCACGTCACCGGTCGCCTGGAGGAGGGAGAGGAACCCCGACGCGACGCAGCCGTAGTCCTCCAGCACCCCCTCGTGGCGTCCGACCTTGCCGTCGCGCGAGACCCGCCGAAGCCGACCATCGACGACATGCAGGTCGACCAGCAGCTCGCCGGCCCGCACCGCCGCCTCGACGTACCCCGGGTTCGCGAACAGCGTCCCGGCCTCGCACAGCCCGGTGATGGCCAACCCGTTCCACGCAGCGACGACCTTGTCGTCACGAGCCGGCCTGGTCCGTAGGTCCCGGGCCGCGAGCAACGCGCTGCGCACGGCATCGAAGCGCGACCAGTCGTCGGGATCGCGCAACAACTGAAGCGTCGAGCTGCCGTGCTCGAAGGTGCCGGTGACCTCGAACAGGCTGACGGCCCAGTCCGCGTCGTCGGCGTCGAGGACGTCGAGCAGCTGCTGCGGCGTCCAGACGTAGAAGCGGCCCTCCTCCCCCTCGGTGTCGGCATCCAGCGCGGAGGCGAAGCCACCCTGGTCGGTGCGCAGCTCCCGGAGCAGGAAGTCGGCGGTCTCCCGCGCCACCCGCTCACCGAGCTGTCCGCCCCAGCGGCTGTAGACCCCCAGCAGCTGGGCGTTGTCGTAGAGCATCTTCTCGAAGTGCGGCACCACCCATTGGTGGTCCACCGCGTAACGCGCGAACCCACCCCCGAGCTGGTCGTAGATGCCGCCGCGGGCCATCGCCTGGCAGGTGGCGTCGAGCATCGTTCTCGAAGTCGCGTCCGAGCGCAGATGGAGGAAGGACAGCACCATCGACGGCGGAAACTTCGGTGCCGTCCCGAATCCGCCGTTCACCTGGTCGAACTCGGCAGCCAGGGTGGTGACCGCGGTGTCGAGGGTGTCGGCACTGAAGACGCCGGGCGGCATCCGCATCGACTGCTGGAGATGGGCACGGATCTTGCTCGCCGACGCAGCCACCTCCTCGCCCCGACTCACCCAGGCCTCGCTGAGCGCGGTCAGCAACTGCCGGAAAGACGGTTGGCCGTGCCGCGGCTGGTCGGGGAAGTAGGTGCCGGCGAAGAACGGGGTGCCCTCGTGGTCCAGCACACAGGTCATCGGCCAACCACCGTGGCCGGTCATGGCCTGGGTCGCGTTCATGTAGACCGCGTCCACGTCGGGGCGCTCCTCGCGGTCCACCTTGACGCTCACGAAGCGCTCATTCAGGTAGGCGGCGGTGGCCGCGTCCTCGAAGGACTCGTGGGCCATCACGTGGCACCAGTGGCAGGCGGCGTACCCGACGCTCAGCAGGACCGGCACGTTGCGACGCCGGGCCTCCTCGAAGGCGTCGGGGCCCCACTCCCACCAGTCGACGGGATTGTCGGCGTGTTGGAGCAGGTACGGCGAGGTGGCGGATGCCAGGCGGTTGGGCACGTCCTCACTCTGTCACGCAGGCCTGCGCATCGAACCTCTCCCGGGTCCAGACCCGGCCGTCGCGCACGATCACCTGGTCCGGTCCGAGGGCTGCGATGGCCCGACCGCGAAAGCTGACCTGGGTGGTCTCGGCGTCGGCATCGGACCTGCTCGCGGAGACGATGTAGAGGGTGTCGTCGGCCAAGCGCACCGCTCCCGGGCCGGTCCAGGCTGCCGACACTCGATCGAGCGCCAGCGTGACGGTGCCGGTCTGCGGCGAGGAGCTGGTCCAGGACGCCACGGACGGGTTCGGCTCGTCGTCCTCGAGGCCTTCGCGTCCGGTGTAGATCTCGATCGTGTCGACGTGCTGGTCGCACACGGCAACGAGCACCACCGGCGCCCCACGTCCATCGACCGTGAGTGCGGTGGTGCCGATGATGTCGGCACTGACAGCGTTGCCGCAGCCACCGCCGACCACTGCCAGACCGAGGGCGAGCAGGACAGCTCGCAGGCGAGGTGGGGTGACCATGTCCCGAGTCTCCCCCGGGCGGAGGGCATCAGCGCGAGCCCGGATACTCACCTCTCGCCGCCTCTTCCTGGCCCGGGGGGCCAGGAGTCGGGCTGCCGGGAACGGGAGCCCCAGGAATGGGCGCCCCGTGGCGGATCCAGGCCGCGAACGCGCCCCGGTCGGTGGCGATGACCTGCCCGAGCGCCGCAGCAGCCAGGAAGATCCACGAGATGATGTAGAGGAAGGTCAGATAGGTGAAGGCGACCCCGATCGAGCCGTAGTGCTCGGCACTCGAGTCGAGCGCGCGCGGCAGGGCCACCCGCGAGACGGGGCGGATGAGGGCCATCACGGTGGCGAACAGCACGGCACCCGGTGCCATGAGCCGGATCCCCACACGTCCCTCCAGCAGCAACCACGGGATGAAGATCGCCAACGCCGTGTTGGCGATGAAGAGCACGACCGTCAGCCACAGGCCGGGTGGGGGCAAGCCCTGCACCGCGATGCTCAGCCCCCGGGGCAGCACCAGGAAGACCGCCACCACCAGGAGCACCGCAAGCCACCGCCAGACCGATCCGAGACGGTTCTTGGGTCGCGGCACCCGCCAGATGACGGCCGACGCCCGGGTGAGCGCGCGGGACAGGCTGGTCCCGGAGATGAACACGATCAGGGCGCCGATCACCCCGAAGGTGCTGGTGCTGGTGCCCTCGGTGGCGTCCTCGAGGACGTTGCGGGTCTGGCTCGGGAGGTTGAGCACCTCGGCGAGGGTGCCGCTCTCCTGGTGGCCGAGCACGATGCCGAACAGGATCAGCACCGGGAAGACGGAGGTGAAGAACTGCGCCGCGATGGTCATCGACCGGTCGAACAGCTCCAGCTTGGCGAACTTGGCCATGCTGCGGAGCACGATCCGCCCCGGCCACAGCCCCTGGAGGCCGACCACCGTCGCCCGGAAGCGCGGCGGGATGCGATCGAGGATCTCCGGTGGCAACGCCTCGAGACCGGCCTCGATGCCGGGGCGCGCCGCGGCTGGGGTGGGTTCCGGGGACTCTGACACCTGCGCCTCCTGTCGCGACGAGCACCATCGTCGCAGGCACGGCACTCCCGCCGCACGAGGACCCGCCACTTGCGAAGACCCCGTCCCCGCACGACAGTGGCCTCATGGATGCGAAGGCCTGGGACGAGCGGTACGCCGCCACGGACCTGATCTGGTCGAGTGGCCCGAACCAGTTCGTGGAAGTCGAGTGCGCCGACCTCCCCGCCGGACGGGCCCTCGACCTCGCCGCCGGTGAGGGGCGCAACGCGATCTGGCTGGCTCAGCACGGCTGGCAGGTCACCGCCGTCGACTTCGCGCAAGCAGGGCTGGACAAGGGTCGCCGCCTGGCCGGCGATGCCCAGATCGACTGGGTGTGCGGGGACGCGGTGACCGGACGTGGTCTCGACAAGCTCGGCCAGCGAGAGTCACTCGACCACCGGGGGTTCGACCTGGTGGTCATCGCCTACCTGCAGCTCACGGCCTCCGAGCGCCGGGCGGCGCTGCGCCGGGCCTACTCGCTCCTGCGGGCCGGGGGCACGTTCCTGCTGGTCGCCCATGACTCGACGAATCTCACCGAGGGCACCGGAGGACCGCAGGAGCCGGACGTGCTGATGACCGCCGCCGACGTGCTGGGTGATCTGGCCGGTGAGGACTTCGAGGTGGTGCGGGCCGAGCGGGTGGCCCGGCTCGTCGGGGCGAGCGACGGTGAGGAGCGCACGGCGTACGACGCGCTGGTCCGGCTGGTACGACGAACCTGACGAACTGGTCCGCGTTTCAACAACCGCTTGTAGGCTGCCAGCGTGACGCCCACGCAACTTCGAGCATTCGCGTGTGTGGTCCGGCTGGGCTCGGTCAAGGCTGCCGCGGTCGAGCTCCAGGTCAGCGAGGCGGCCGTCTCCATGCACGTCGGTCAGCTGCGCAAGGAGTTCGACGACCCGCTCTTCACCCGGAGTGCCTCCGGACTCGCCTTCACCCCCGGTGGGTTGCGATTGGCCAGCCGCGCGGTGGAGATCCTCGGCCTGCAGGACCGCACGGCTCGCGAGGTCAGCCAAGCCGGTGACGGACGACGCGTGCTGCGCCTGGCCACGTCGAACCTGTTCGCCGAGCACGCCGCCCCGGGGTTGATCGACCTGTTCGCCGGACGCGCCGACGACCTGGCCGTCGAGCTCAGCGTGCGCTCCCCCGAACAGTTCCCGACCCTGCTGGCCGCCCGCACGGTCGACATCGTGGTCGGCCCGGCGATGAGCACGCCGGCGGCCGGCCTCGTGCACCAGCCCTTCCTCATCTACGAGGTCCTCGCCGTGGCCCGGCCGGACCATCCGCTGGCGGGGAAGGCCGTGGGTGCCGAGCAGATCCGTCACCAGATCTGGCACCTCGGTCCGTCTGCCATCGATGCCGAGGGTGTCGTGCCGATGATGCTGCGCAAGCTGCGGGTCCCGGAGAAGAACCAGCGGATCTTCCAGAGCGACGCCGCGGCCCTGGAGGAGACCAAGCGCTCGGACGGCGCCGCGCTCGCCATCAGGTTCGCGGTGGCCGGCGACCTGTCCGCCAAGCGCCTGGTCACCCTGGACGGGCCGGGCCTGCGGGCCCAGGGCAGGTGGGCGGCGATGGCCCTGCCCCCACACAGCCAGACCCCGGTCGCCTCCGAGCTGCTCCGGTTCATCACGACCCCTCGGGCGATCCAGGCCATGGTGCGCGGTGCCGGCGTGCACCTCGGTCGCTTCAAACCGGCCGTGCACGTCACCCTCTGGAGCTGACCCCAGCGATCGCGTCGAACACCTGGGGCAGTGACCTCAGGGTGTCGGCAGGCAGGAACGCGTCGCAGTAGGGCAACGCGGCGGCCATCGAACCGACCAGCGGCTCGAACCCCTCAGCAGCAGCACGGGGATTGAGCCACACCACGCGGCGGGCCCGGCGGGCGGCCCGGGCCATCACCGCCGCCAACTCGGCCGGCGGATCGCTGTCCCACCCGTCCGAGGCGATCACGAGCACCCCGCCCCGGACCGTGTTGCCGTGCCGGGAGGCCAGGAGCTCGCGCAGGCACGAGGCCAGATGCGTGCCCCCGAAGCGATCGACCACCTGGTCACTGGCCTGGGCCACTGCGGCAGCAGCCGACTGATGGGTCAGCGCGGGCGTCAGGCGGGTCAGCGACGTGGAGAACGCGAAGGTCTCAGCTCGCCGGGTGCGGGCGAAGGCACGCATCAGGTGGAGGTAGGCCGTGGCGTAGCTCTGCATGGACTGGCTGACGTCGCACACCAGGGTCACCGTCAGCGGCCGCCTGACCTGGTGGTAGCGCCGCAGCTCCATGGGCTCCCACCCGGTACGACGCGAGGCCATGATCGTCTCGCGGAGCGCCACCCGCTGACCCGTGGACCGGACTGTCTGCCGCCGGCTCCGCCTGGTGGGCCAGCGGTGGGCCGACGCCTCCAGCCAGCGGCCCAGCAACGCGAGCTCGGCCTCGTCCAAGGTGTCCAGCGGTGTGTCGGCGAGCCGGGCCACCGCACTGGGCAGCAGCTCCGGCAGCACCCGTGTCTCGTCGGTGCTCTCATCTCTGGCCATGCGCGGGAGCGTGTGCCAGGGCAGACTCGCAGATACCTCTCCGCCGCCGGGGTCACCGGCCACGGGGGCCAAGGCGTCGTCCTCGGGCTCCGCCACCGCCGGTGACGGCTTCCGGCGGGCGTGCGGATCGACCGGCAGCAGGGCATCGCGGAACACGGCGTCGAAGACCCGGTCGAAGGTCTCCAGGTCGTGCTGACGATTGACGAGGGTCAGCCGGGCCAGCCAGTAGAGCCGGTCCAGCCGGTCCGGGGTGAGTGCCTGGAGGGCCTCGGCGAACGACGACATCGCGGTCAGCGTCACCGGGATCCCAGCTGCGCGCAGGCGCTGGCTCAACGCCGCGATGAACGCCGCGCGATCCACCCCGCGCAGCAGCGGTCCGGCGGTGTCGTGGGGGGTCATCATCCGAAGGCGTAGGTCGTCAGCGAGTCGATCACGACGTCACGGTCGTCCGGGGTCTTCGCCAGCGCGCCCAGGGTCGGCACCACCACCTCGCGGACCAGTTCGGTCGCCCCCAGGGCCGAGAGGGCGGCCACCCAGTTGATCGCCTCGGCGATACCGGGCGGCTTGTCGACCTCCTGGTTGCGCACGTGGCCCACGAACTGCGCAGCGGACTCGATCAGGGCGGCCGTGGCCGAGGGGGCGCTGCGCCGCAGGATGGCCACGACCCGCTCGGGCTCGGGGTACTCCAACCAGTGGTAGAGGCACCGTCGCCGCAGGGCGTCGTGCAGGTCACGGCTGCGGTTCGAGGTCAGGACGACGATCGGCGGTCGGGCGGCGGTGAAGGTGCCGAGCTCCGGCACCGTGACCGACCCCTCGCCGAGTGCCTCCAGCAGCAGCGCCTCGAACTCGTCGTCGGCACGATCGACCTCGTCGATGAGCAACACCGGCGCTCGCGGACCGGTGTGGCGGATGCAACGCAGGATCGGGCGCTCGATCAGGAACTCCTCGCTGAACAGGTCCGCTTCGGTGAGCCGCTCGTGCTGGGCCTCGGCGAGCCTGATCGCGAGCAGCTGGCGCTGGTGGTTCCAGTCGTAGAGCGCCTCGTTGGCAGTCAGACCCTCGTAGCACTGCAGCCGGACGAGCGGGGCGTCCAGGACCCGGGCGAGCACCTGGGCGGCTGCCGTCTTGCCCACCCCCGGCTCGCCCTCCAGGAGCAGCGGCAAACCCAGCCGGAGGGTGAGGAAGACGGCCGTCGCCGTACCCTCGTCGGCCAAGTACCCCTGCTCATCGAAGAGTCGCCGTACCTCGTCGGCCGACGAGATCTCTGTCATGTGTCCGCCTCCAGGAGCTGGTGGTAGTCGTCCCAGGTGTCGACGTCCCTCGGCACCGGGCCCCTGACCCGCACCTGCACAGCAGCGGGAGTCTCCACCAGCCTCCACACCGCCTTGTCGCCGTGGAGGCCCGAGAGCGTCTCGAACATGCTTCGATCGAACCACAACGGGTGACCACGGCCGTCGTCGTACTCGCAGACCCCGACGGGCACGCCTGCGGCACCGTCGACCAGGGCCCGGACCGTGGCCGCGCTGACGCCGGGCTGGTCGCCCAGCAGGAGTACGACGCCGTCGACCGATGGGCCCACCGCGGTCAGTGCGGACCGGATCGAGGTCGCGCAGCCGGCCCCGAAGTCCGGGTTGAGTACGACGTCGACGCCGCGGAGCTCGACCTGGTCCAGCACCTCGTCGGCGGCACCACCCAGGGCCACCACGACCTGGTCCACGCCGGCATCCCGGGCTGTGCTGACGGCCGCGTCGAGCAGCGTGGCACCTCGGTAGGGCAGCACCTGTTTGGGGGTCCCGAGCCGACGGGAACCGCCGGCCGCCAGGACGAGCGCCGCGACCTTCACCCGGCCAGCCTCACGGACCGGTCGCCAGGAAGCGGTCGCGGCAGCCGGACATGCAGAACCAGTGCTCGACGCCGTCGACCACCGCGTGGGCGGTGTCCGGCCCGATGGTGACCGTCATCCCGCACACCGGGTCCACTGCCTGTGCCGCCTGGGCCGGCGGCTCGCGGAGGTCAGCCGGCTGCAAGCCCTCGAGCCGGATGCTACGCACGATCGCGGCCATGATCGAGAGCCCCACCTCCGGGGCCGTGCGCGCACCGATGTCGATGCCGACGTGCGGATGCACGCGGGCGCGTTCGCCTTCGGTCAGGTCGAGCTCGGCGAGCAGGGCTGCGCCCCGGGTGCGGCTGCACACCACGCCCACGAAGCCCACACCTGCGTCGAGGGCAGCCCGGATCGCCCGGACCTCGTCACCGCCCTGACTGGACACCAGCGCGGCCGTCGCGCCCCGCGGGACGGCCGTGTCCGGGGCGCGTTCGACGACGAAGCCGAGTGCGGGCGCCAGCGCGGCCACCGCCTCCGCGGTGGGCGAGCTGCCGACGAGATGGAGCAACGGAGAGGGCAGCAAGGGCTCGAGATAGATCTCCAACGCTCCTCCGGACAGGCACGGGTTGACCACGATGCTCGCACCCGGCGAATCAGGGAACCCGTCGCCGCCGTCCGGGAGGACCCGCAGCAGCAGGCTCTCCCCGGTCCCCAAAGCACCCAGGGCCGCGGTGCGCACCGATCCCGCAGCACAGTGCCCGCCCACGAAGCCCTCGATGGAGCCGTCGGCCAGGATGATCGCCCGGTCCCCGGGGCGGGCCGAACTGGGCTCCTGGGCGCGCACCACGGTCGCCTGGACGAACGCCACCCCGGAGCGGGTCAGCTCCTCGACCCGTGCCGAGATCGTCGCTGTCGTCACGTGCCCTCCTCAGATCGGCGGCATGGGTCGGCCCTGCATGGCGTCCCACACCCGCGACGGCGTCAGCGGCATGTCGGCGTGGCGGATGCCGAACGGCTTCAGGGCGTCGATGACCGCGTTCACCACCGCTGGCGGCGACCCCACCGTGGCCGATTCGCCCACGCCTTTGGCGCCGATCGGGTGGTGCGGCGACGGTGTCACCGTGTGTCCGGTCTCCCAGTGCGGCACCTCCAGGGCGGTGGGGATCAGGTAGTCCATCAGGGATCCACCCAGGCAGTTGCCGTCCTCGTCGAAGGCGATCATCTCCATCAGCGCCATGCCCACGCCGTCGGTGAGGCCACCGTGCACCTGACCCTCGATGATCATCGGGTTGATACGGGTGCCGCAGTCGTCGACCGCGATGAAGCGCCGTACCTTGACCGCGGCCGTGCCCGGGTCGATGTCGACCACGCAGATGTAGGCACCGAACGGGTAGGTGAGGTTCTCGGGGTTGTAGCAGATCTGGGCCTCCAGCCCGCCCTCCACCCCCTGGGGCAGGTCACCGGCGCCGTGGGCGCGCATGGCGATGTCCTGGATCGTGACCGTCCTGCTCGGATCCCCCTTCACGTGGAAGGAGCCCTTCTGCCACTCCAGGTCGGCCACGGACACCTCGAGCATCCCTGAGGCGATGATCTGGGCCTTGTCGCGCACCTTGCGCGCCACCAGCGCGGCTGCCGCCCCCGAGACCGGCGTCGAACGACTCCCGTAGGTGCCGAGGCCGAACGGGGTCTGGTCGGTGTCGCCGTTGATCACCTGGATGTCGGCCGGGGGGATCCCGATCTCCTCGGCGATGATCTGCGCGAACGTGGTCTCGTGGCCCTGCCCCTGGCTCATGCACGACACGCGTACGACGGCCTTGCCGGTGGGGTGCACCCGAAGCTCACAGCCGTCGGCCATGCCCAGACCGAGGATGTCCATGTCCTTGCGGGGACCGGCACCCACGGCCTCGGTGAAGAACGCGACACCGATGCCCATCAGCTCACCCTTGGCGCGCTTCTCCTCCTGCTCGCGCCGGAGGTCCTCGTAGCCGGCCATCTCGAGTGCGAGGTCCAAGGCGCGTTCGTACTCCCCCGAGTCGTAGACCCAGCCCGTCTTGGTGGTGTAGGGGAACTGCTCGGGCTGGATGAAATTCTTGCGACGCAGTTCGACCGGGTCCATCTTCAGGTCGTAGGCAAGGCAGTCGACGATCCGCTCGACGAGGTAGACGGCCTCGGTGATCCGGAAGGAGCACGCGTAGGCGACGCCGCCGGGCGCCTTGTTGGTGTAGACGGCCGTCATCTTGCAGTAGGCGGCCTCCAGGTCGTAGCTGCCGGTGAAGACCCCGAAGAAGCCGGCCGGATACTTGATCGGAGCCGCGGTGCCGTTGAAGGCGCCGTGGTCGGCCAGCACGTTGGTCCGGATGGCGAGGATCTTGCCCTCCTTGGTGGCCGCGATCTCGCCACGCATCACGTAGTCGCGCGCGAAGCCGGTGGAGACGAGGTTCTCGGTGCGGTCCTCCACCCACTTGACCGGCTTGCCGATCACCAGCGAGGCCACGATCGCGCAGACGTAGCCCGGATAGATCGGCACCTTGTTGCCGAACCCGCCGCCGATGTCGGGAGCGATCACCCGGATCTTGTGCTCGGGCAGTCCGGACACAAGGGCGTAGACGGTGCGGTGGGCGTGGGGCGCCTGACTCGTGGTCCACAGGGTGAGCTGGCCGCTGACCCGCTCGTAGTCGGCCACGCAGCCGCAGGTCTCCATCGGCGCCGGGTGCACGCGTGGATAGACGATGTCCTCGGTCACGACCACGTCGGCGCTGGCGAAGACCGCCTCGGTCGCTGCCTCGTCACCGGTCTCCCAGTCGAAGCAGTGGTTGTCGCTCTTGCCCTCGAGGTCGGTCCGGATCACCGGGGCGTCCGGCGCGAGCGCCTGGCGTACGTCGATCACGGGCTGGAGCATGTCGTACTCCACGTCGATCAGCTCAAGGGCGTCGCGTGCGGAGTAGCGATCCTCGGCCACCACGAACGCGACCTCCTGGCCCTGGAAGCGCACCTTGTCGGTGGCCAGGACCGCCTGGACGTCGTTGGACAGGGTCGGCATCCAGGCCAGGCCCTTCTCGGCCAGATCGGCCCCGGTGATGACCGCCTTCACCTTGGGGTGGGCCTGGGCAGCGCTCACGTCGATGCTGACGATGGTGGCGTGGGCCACCGGGGAGCGCAGGATCGCGAGGTGCAGCATGCCCTTGAGCTGGATGTCGTCGACGTACTTGCCCATGCCACGGATGAAGCGCGGGTCCTCCTTGCGCAGCATCCGGCCGTGGCCGACCGGGTGCTGGTCGTTGTCGGCGTGCTCGAGGTCCTCCTGCGTGGCCGCCACACCGTCGTCCAGGGTGGTCATGACTCACTCCCGACGGACTCGGCCTCGGCGGCCCGGCAGGACGCCTCGTGCGCAGCAGCCCACTGCACGGAGCGGACGATCGTGGTGTAGCCGGTGCACCGGCAGATCTGCCCCGAGATGGCCTCGCGGATCGTGTCCTCACTGGGATCGGGATCCCGGTCGAGCAGTGCCCGCGCCGTCATCAGCATCCCCGGCGTACAGAAGCCGCATTGCAGTCCGTGGCAGCGCATGAAGCCCTCCTGCACCGGGTCCAGCACGTTGTCGACCTCCAGCCCCTCGACCGTGCGGACCTCCCGACCGCCTGCCATCGCAGCCAGCACCGTGCAGGTCTTCACCGGCTCCCCGTCCATCCAGGCCACACAGGTGCCACAGTTGCTGGTGTCGCACCCCCAGTGGGTCCCGGTGAGCCCCAGCTCGTCGCGCAGGAAGTGCACCAGCAGCATCCGGCCCTCGATCTCACGCGTCACGCTCTCGCCGTTGACGCTCATGGTCACCTGCATGTCAGCTGTTCCTCTCGTGCGACTGGTCGCCTGCGATGCCGGCCTGGATTCGTTCGACGGACGTGCGCAACGTGCGTCTGGTCAGTTCGTCGGCGAGATGCCGTTTGTAGTCGGCGGTGCCCCGGTTGTCGGAGATCGGGGCACAGCTCTGGGCCGCGATCTCACCGGCACGTGCATACAGCTCCTCGGACGGGGACTGGCCGCGCAGCGCCTGCGAGATGGCCGGGATGCCCGTGGTGTTCGGGCCGACCGCGGCCAGACCGACCCGGGCGTCTGAGATCAGCGGTCCGTCCATCCAGACCGCGGAACCGACCGAGGTCACCGCCCAGTCACCGGCCCGCCGCTCCACCTTGGCGTAGGCGCTGGATCCGCCCGGGCGCACGGGGATGCGGATCTCGGTGAGCATCTGCCCCTGCTCCACCGCCGTCTCGTAGGGTCCACGGTGGAAGTCGGCCATCGACACCACGCGTTCCCCGCTCGAGCTGCGGATCACACAGCTCGCGTCCAGCGTGGTGCACACGGCCGTCAGGTCCTCCGAAGGGTCGGCCTGGCACAGCGACCCTCCGATGGTCCCCCGGTTGCGGACCACCGGGTCGGCGATCACCCGTTCGGCGTCGGCGAAGATCGGGAAGAGGGCGGCCAGCTCGGGCGACTCCAGCAGCTCACGATGCCGGGTCATGGCCCCGATCCGGACCTCGTCGGTGCCGACCCGGACGTAGCCGAGCTCGTCGTGGAGGTCGTTGATGTCGATGACGTACTCGAGGTTGGCAAGCCTGAGCTTCATCATCGGGATGAGGCTGTGACCGCCGGCGACGAGCCGGGCCTCGTCTCCCAGCCTCTCCAACAGGCTGATCGCGTGATCGACGCTGGTGGCACGTTCGTACTCGAATGGTGCGGGGACCTGCACTGGAGCCTCCCTGTGACGGTGATCACAGCACTCTCAGCCCCGCGGGCGGGGTGCGTCAACGGCTGCCTAAGCGGTTTGTTGATTAGCTCATCGAGAGCAGCATGTAGCCCATGGCGACGGCCATCGTCGCCTCGCACAGCGCATCCACCCGACGGGCTCGTGGTCCGGAGCGCCTGGTGGTCTGCAGCAGTCTGGCCACGAGCAACAGCAGCAGGCCGGCGAACACCACCGCCACGACGACCGTGGGCACGTTGACCCAGGAGCCACCCATCGACCCGGACGGCGCCGCGGCCTGCTGATGATGATGCAGGTGATCGTGGGCCGGCTCGGCGGAGGCCGAGGCCGTGGCCGCCGGCAGCAGCATCACCACCATCGCCGCACAGCCCATCCCCACTCCCGCGTACGCCGCGCTCGAGGCCTCACGGCCGAGCCGGGTCAGGGCGACGACCAGGCCGACGACGAAGACGACCAGCCACAGCACCGAGACGAGCTGGGTCACCGGGATGAGCAGCATGAGGACCATCGCCCAGCCCATGGCCACGTGCCACAGGTCCACCTCAGGGCGGTGACCCGGCGACTGGAGCGCCGGGATGAAGGACCGCGCCACGCAGTAGGCGATGACGGCCACCATGCAGGTGGCGAGCAGACCGGCCATCCGCCGAGCATCGACCTGCACCTGGCGGCCGTCAACGTCGACCTCAGGGTTTGCTTAGGACTCGCGCCCCTCGTTCACTTCTCCGTGGAGACCGTGGGTCCCGGTGGGGCCTGCTCGGCCGGATCCGTCGGCTCCACAGGCTCGTCGCCGTAGACCCCTGTGTCCTTCGCCCGCTGGGCCTTGCGCAGCTGGCGGGTCAGGCTCCAGCCCAGGAAGGCGACGGCGAGCCCGAGCAGGATGAAGATCGCGAACGCGGTCCAACCCGCCGTGATGTCCTCGTCCTTGAGCCCGTCGTCGGCGAGGACGGCGAACACGGTGGTGACCAGCGTTGTCATGCCACCAGTGTCTCAGGTCGCCTCGGCGATGCCGGCGAAGAGGTCGTCCTCCGGCGTCGGGGAGTCCACGTGGGTGACCACCAGCTCGTAGTCCTCGGTCGGCCAGACCTCCTGCTGGAGCTCCATGGGCGTTGCGAACCAGAAGCCGTCGGGATCGATCTGGGTCGCGTGGGCCAGCAGGGCGCGATCGCGCTCGGGGAAGTACTCACCGCACGGCACCCGGGTCGTGATCCGGTTGTCATGCTCGGGGTTGGGCTCCCACTTCTCCAGTCGTTCCTTCCACGGCGACTCCAGGCCTGCTGCCTCCATGGCCTCGCTGATCGCGACGGTCCGGGGGCGGTTGAACGAGTGGTGGTAGTAGAGCTTGAGCGGCTGCCAGGGGTCGCCGGCGTCCGGGTAGCGCTCCGGGTCACCGGCCGCCTCGAAGGCATGCACCGAGACCAGGTGGCACATGATGTGGTCCGGGTGCGGGTAGCCGCCGTTCTCGTCATAGGTCGTGACCACGTGCGGCCGGAACTCCCGGATCAACCGCACCAGCGGAGCAGCAGCCTCCTCGAGCGGCACCAGCGCGAAGCAGCCCTCCGGCAGCGGCGGCTTGGGATCGCCCTCCGGCCAGCCGGAGTCGACGAAGCCGAGCCAGTCCTGGCGGACGCCGAGGATGTCGCGTGCGCGCTCCATCTCGGCCCGGCGGATCTCGGTCATGTTCTCCAGCACGTCGGGCCGGTCCATCTTGGGGTTCAGCACCGAGCCCCGCTCCCCGCCGGTGCAGGTGACGACGTGGACGTCGACCCCTTCGTTGACGTACTTCACCGTGGTGGCCGCACCCTTGCTGGACTCGTCGTCGGGGTGCGCGTGGACGTGCATCAGCCTGAGGCCGGAGCGGTTGACCATGTGTGAAGTCTATGGGGGCGTCTGGGACGATGATCAGGTGACTGACCTTGCGGACCGCTACGGCACCTCCCGACGTGGGGTCCGCTCCGCCGTCGTGATCTCCGCCGCCCTGGGCGTCGCGTTCCTTGCCTGGCTGGCCTGGTCGGCGTGGTCGTTCTCCACCCCCGAGGTCCGCTCCGAGCTCGTCGGGTTCGACGTCGTCAGCGAGCACGAGGCCACGGCCAAGGTCGACATCCGGATCAGCGACCCGGACGTGGTCGGCACCTGCACGGTGCGCGCGTTCGCGGCCGACCACACCGTGGTGGGGGAACTGTCCTTCGGCGTCCCTGGCCCTGACGACATCGATCGGAACGGCGGCCTGATGGAGGTCTCGGTGCGCACGGAGCGCCGGGCCACCTCCGTGGGTGAGCTGGGCTGCACCACGGCGGAGCAGGTGCACCCACGGTGATCGGTGTGGGCGCCCGCCTTCTTGGTAGGCTCGCCCTCTTGATTCATCCCGGATGGCCAGGCCTGCACGAGGCAGCGCCCGCGTGAACAGCACGAACACGCCCCCAGCGGCGGGATGCACCACAGTCCAAGCGGGTCCGACACCGTCGTACCCGTGGATCGAGCGGCAGGAGTAGCACATGACGACGAGCGACCCGGTCACGGGGCAGGACACCATCTGGCTGACCCAGGAGGCGTTCGACAAGCTCCAGGCGGAACTGGACAACCTGAGGGGTCCGTTGCGTCAAGAGGTCATCGACCGCATCTCCGCCGCCCGCGACGAGGGCGACCTGAAGGAGAACGGTGGCTACCACGCCGCCAAGGAGGAGCAGGGCAAGCAGGAGGCCCGCATCCGCCAGCTTGAGGACATGCTGCGCCGCGCCGAGGTGGGTGGCGCTCCCGACGCAGACGGCACCGTCTCACCCGGCATGAAGGTCACCTACCGCTTCGTCGGCGACGACGAGACCGAGACGTTCCTGCTGGGCGCCCGCGAGATCGAGGACGACTCGCTCGAGGTGTTCTCCCCCCAGTCACCACTGGGAGCAGCGATCCTGCACGCCCGGGTCGGCGACACCGTCACCTACACGGCCCCCAACGGCAAGTCCATGCAGGTCGAGGTCGTCGCGGCCGTGCCCTACGCCGGGTGAGCGCCGGATCCGACGACCCGGTAGCCACGGTCACGTAGTCGCCCCATCAGCAGCTCGGCGTGCTCGGTGCTGCGCGTCTCCATCTGCAGGTTGACCTCGACCTCGTCGAGGTGCAGCTCGGGTGAGGTGCGCTCGTGGGCGACCTCGAGGATGTTGGCGCCCGCGTCGGCGACCTCGGTGAGCAGACCGACCAGCCCTCCGGGCAGGTCGGGGATGCAGACCCGCATCTGCAGGTAACGCCCAGCCGCCGCCATGCCGTGCCGGATCACCTTCCCGATCAGCAGGGGGTCCACGTTGCCGCCCGACAGGACCGCGACCGCCGGGGTGCTGAACCGGGTCGGGTCCTCCAGGATGGCTGCGACCGCGGCGGCGCCAGCCGGCTCGACGACCTGCTTGGCGCGTTCCATGACCGCGACCAGGGCCTGCGACAGCGACTCCTCCGACACCGTCAGGATCTCATCGACGTGGTCCTGAACGGCGCGGAAGGTGATCTCCCCCGGGAGCCCGACGGCGATCCCGTCGGCCATGGTGTGCATGGACTCGAGCTTGATCGGCGCACCCGAGGCCAGCGACGGTGGGAACGCCGCCGCCCCCTCGGCCTGCACCCCGATGACGCGCACCCCCGGTTTGAGGGCCTTGACGGCGATCGCGATGCCGGCGAGCAGCCCCCCTCCGCCACAGGGCACCAGCACGGTCTCCACCTGGGGTGCCTGCTCCACGATCTCGAGGCCGCAGGTGCCCTGACCCCGCACCACGTCGAGGTGGTTGAAGGGATGGATCAGGACCGCACCGGTCTCGGCCGCGTAGGCGCTGGCCGCGACGAGGGCGTCCTCGAGGTAGCGGCCGTGGAAGATCACGTGGGCGCCGTAGCCGCGCGTGGCCCGCTCCTTGGGGATCGGGGCACCTTCGGGCATGAAGACGGTGGCCTTGATGCCGAGCATCTGGGCGGCCAGCGCCACACCCTGCGCGTGGTTGCCGGCCGAGGCCGCGACCACGCCGCGGGCCCGCTCTTCAGGGGACAGCCGGGCGATCCGGGTGTAGGCGCCCCGGATCTTGAACGAGCCGGTGCGTTGGAGGTTCTCGCACTTGAGGTAGACCGGGCCGCCGACCATCTCCGAGAGCTGGCGACTGCCCTCCATGGGCGTCCGGATCGACACCCCGTCCAGGAGCAGCCGGGCCTCCTGGATCTCGGCCAGGGTCACCTGATCAGTCATGGTGTGCCTCCTTGCTCAGTCCTGCTGGTTGATCTCGTCTGAGGATCTCGTGCCAGATCCTCATCCAGCTCCTCCTCCGGATCGTCCCCGACCTCGGTGAACGACGCCAGATGCTGCGTCACCGCGTTGAGCGCGGCCGCGATCGGCACCGCGATCAGGGCGCCGGCAACGCCGGCGATGAGCACACCGCAGCCGATGGCCAGGATCACGCCGAGCGGGTGCACCGACACGAACCGGCCCATCAGGAAGGGCTGCAGCACGTGGCTCTCGATCTGCTGGACCACCACGACACCGATCAGCATGAACAGGGCGGTCAGCGGCCCCTGGTCGACCAGCGCGACCAGAACGGCGACCGTGCCTGCGACCAGGGCGCCGAGCATGGGCACGAAGGCACCGAGGAACACCAGGACTCCGATGGCCAGCACGAACGGCACCCCCAGCACAGCCGCGACCACCATGACGCCGATGGCATCGGTGAGCGCGACCAGGACCGTGGCCCGCACGAAGCTGGTCAACGAGGTCCACGCGACCCGGCCCGAGGAGTCCACCTTCTCGCGGGCGGCGCGCGGGGCCAACCGCACCACCCAGGACCAGATCCGGGCACCGTCGGAGAGGAAGAAGTACGTCGAGAACAGCACGATGAAGAAGCCCGCGAGGACGTGGGTCAGGGCAGTGCCCACCTCGGTCACCTGCTTGACGATCTCGCCGTCCTGGCTCCGCTCGGTGATGGAGGTCTGCGCCTGGTCGATCCACTGGTTGATCTGGGAGTCACTGGCATGCAGCGGACCGTCACGCAGCCAGTTCTTGACCTCGCCCAGCCCGGCCACCACCTGGTCGGCGAGGTCGGAGGCACCATTGGCGACCTGCTGTCCGGCGAAGGTCAGCAGGGCCGCCACGAACGCGATGCCGCCGACGACGACGAACGCCGCAGAGATGCCGCGCGGCACCCCGACGGCGGCGAACCGGTCGACGATCGGGCCCACCAGTGCGGAGATCAACAGGGCGACGATCACCGGCAGCGTGATCACGGCCAAGTAGGACAGCAACCAGAGGAGCCCGTAGCCGGCGGCTGCGATGACGATGACCCGCCAGGCCCAGGCAGCGGCCAGGTCGACGCCCCACGGCACCTGGGCCGGCCTGAAGTTGGAGCGTCCACCGGTGATGGGCGCCGGCTCGATGCGGCGCTCGGCTCGGACCTGGGCCCACTGGTGGGCGAACTGTGCGGTCAGCCTCTCCGAGAGCCCGTCCGCCTCGCGCTGACGACGCGACTTGCGAGCCGAGCTCCGAGACGGCTGCCCGGCCTGACCGTGCTCCGGTTCCGGCTCCCGGACAGCTTCTGGCTCGGTCTCGGCGGCATCGTTGCTCACGTGCGACAGGCTACCCATCCCCGAGGCGTCGGGTGAGGCGGTACGCCGCGTCGGGATGCACCGACGCCAGCAACCCGGCGGCCGCGAGGACGTAGTCGGTGTCGACCACCACGACCGGCGAGCGAGGGAGCTGCCAGCCGTCCTCGAAGTCGGCCCCCGTCGAGGGCCCGAGCACGCGCTGGGCGACCCCGTCCCGTCCGTTGCGCAGCACCCCTCCCGAGCCGACCATCAGGTCCACCTCGCGCAGGTCCTTGCCACTGCGCTCGACCACCCGGCCATCAGGACCCAGGACCACGCGCGAACGGCCAGCATGGCGGCGCAGGGCGAGCCCCACCGCACCGGCGGCGATGGCCTCGTCCAGGTCCAGCTCGGCGTCACTGTCCGGGAGGTAGGACGGGTCCTCCTGCCGCCGTACCGCCGCGGCCATCAGGGCCTCGTCCCCGCCCATCGCGGTCACCGTCGACACCGCCGACCAGCGCATGCCCAGATCACCCTCCACCGTCCGGGTCACCGGCGTCGTCGCCACCACCTCGCGTGAGAGACCCCCGGCGTCCACCGAGCCGTCCTCGGGATCCACCTCGATGACCGAGTGCACATCGGTGGTGGCACCTCCGACGTCCACGACGACGACGTCGCCGGCACCGGGCCGGTCCTCGCCGAGGCCGCGGGAGAGAAGCTCCACGCCACTGAGCACGACGTCGGGGGTCGCGCCGCGCACCATGGCCGCGAAGTCGGCCCGCTCGCTCAGGTGCTTGCCGCCGATGACGTGCACCAGGAACATCTCGCGGATGGCGGCCCGGGCCGAGTCCGGGGCCAGCACGCCGATCTTGGGCACGACGTTGTCGGCGAGCACGTAGGGCGTGCCTGACGACCCGAACGCCTCGGCGACCCCGGACTGCGCGTCGACGTTGCCGGCCACCACGACAGGACCGGCCCAGCCGGCGTCGGCCAGGAAGCGCGCGTCGGCCAGCAGGACCTCGCTGTTGCCGCCGTCCGTGCCGCCCACCAGCAGCACCACGTCCGGAGCCGCCGAGCGGAGGGCGTCGAAGCGTGCAGCGTCCATCTCGCCCGAACTGACCAGGACGACCTTGCCTCCGCTGCTCAACGCGACCCGACGGCCGGCCTCGGCGGTGACCAGGGCCTCGTTGCCGACGACCGCGATCCGCAGCCCGCCACCGGCCGACGAGCAGGCCAGGACCGGTGCGTCACCGGCGCGAGGGTCGTGCGCGGTCAGCAGCGCCAGGCAGGCGTCGTACCCCTCGAGGACGTCGGTGTCGATGGTGGTGCGGTGGCTTGCGGCGGCGACGATGCTGCCAGCCTCCAGGTCGACCAGGGAGGCCTTGGTGAACGTCGATCCGAAGTCGACACAGATCGCGACCGCGGAGGTCGACCCCGGCGAGCTCATCAGCCCAGGGCCCGCTCGAGGTCGCCGATCAGGTCCTCGGCGGTCTCGATCCCGACACTGAGGCGGATCAGGTCGGCGGGCACCTCGAGGTCGGTCCCGGCCACGCTGGCGTGGGTCATCCGGCCGGGATGCTCGATGAGCGACTCCACCCCGCCCAGGGACTCGCCCAGGGTGAACACCTCGGTGGCGTCGCAGACGTCCAGGGCGTGCTGCTCACCGCCGGTGACCCGGAACGACACGATGCCGCCGTAGCGCTTCATCTGTCGCGACGCGATCTCGTGCCCCGGGTGCTCGGCCAGGCCGGGGTAGATCACCTGGGCGACCTTGGGATGCCCGGCGAGGAAGTCGACCACCTTCTCGGCGTTGTCACAGTGCCGGTCCATGCGCAGCGCGAGGGTGCGCAGCCCGCGCAACGTCAGCCACGCGTCGAAGGGTCCCGCGACGGCCCCGATGGCGTTCTGGTGGAAGGCCACCTTCTCGGCGAGCGCGAGGTCACGCACCACCAAGGCACCGCCGACGACGTCGGAGTGCCCGCCGCAGTACTTGGTCGTCGAGTGGATGACCACGTCGGCGCCGAGGGTGAGCGGCTGTTGGAGGTAGGGCGAGGCGAAGGTGTTGTCCACGATCAACAGGGCCCCCGCGTCATGGGCGATCGCCGCCAGGGCTTCGATGTCGCCGATGTTGAGCATCGGGTTGGTCGGGGTCTCCACCCAGACCAGCTTCGTCTGGCCGGGGCGGATGGCAGCACGCACGGCCTCCAGGTCCGAGACCGGAGCCGGGCTGTGTTCCAGCCCCCACACCTTCTCGACCTTCTCGAAGAGCCGATACGTCCCGCCGTAGGCGTCGTCAGGGATCACTGCGTGATCCCCGGGACGGCACACGGAACGCACCAACGTGTCCTCGGCCGCCAGTCCGGATGCGAAGGCGAAGCCCCGCTCGCCCTCCTCGAGGGCGGCGATGTTGCCTTCCAGTGCGGTGCGCGTCGGGTTGGCGGAGCGGCTGTACTCATAGCCTCCACGCAGGCCGCCGACACCGTCCTGCTTGTAGGTGCTGGTGGCGTAGATGGGCGGGATGACCGCTCCAGTGGCGGCGTCCGGCTCGTAGCCGGCGTGGATGGCCCGCGTTTCGAAGCCTGACTTGTTCCGGTGCTGTTGAGTCACCGGTCGAGCCTACTGCGGCCCGGCCTGACGCCGTCGGGCGCCGGCCACCAGGACGAAGCCGAGACCCAGGAGACCGACAGCACCGAGCGGCAGCCACCAGGGCACGTCGTTGCCGGTGTCCGGCAGGTCGGTGCCGGCGTCGAGGTCGAGGTCCGCGGTGTCCTCGTTGCTGCTCACCAGCAGCCCGTCGGGACCCTGCCCGGTCACCGACGCCACGTTGCTCACCGATCCGGCGGCCTGATCGGCACCGGTGATCGTGTAGGGCTCGGACTCGCAGACCATCTGCTGACCGGGAGCCAGGGACGACCTCGGGCAGGTGATCGCGACGCCGGCGTCGGTCAGCATCGGGTCGTCGACGCGGATCCGGGTCACGCGGACCTCGCCGGTGTTGGTGACGGTGAAGCGGTAGACGACCTCATCACCCCGGTTCGTCAGTCCGTCCTGGTTCACGTCTCGCACCGAGGCGATCCGCTTCACCAGGCTCAGGCCGGCGTTCGCGCTCGCACCGGTGGTCGGGGTCTGCGTCTGGTCGGTGTTCGACTCCACCCGCCCACCGGAGGGCGAGGTCGCGGCGGCGGTGGCGACGTTGAGGACACTGCCGTTGTCCACGTCGGTGCGCGTGATGGTGTACGACGCCGTGCAGATGATCGCCTCGCCCGGTGCCAGCGTGGTCACCGGGCAGGCGACCGCACCGACCAGGGTGTCGGTGACCGTGACGTCGGTGAGCGTGACCGATCCGAGGTTGGTGAGCTCGAACACGTAGTCGATCCGGTCGCCGACACTCACCCGAGTGTCGCCGTCGAGGTCGACCGGGACACTCGCCCGCTTGTCGAGGGTCAGGGCGGCGGTGTCGTCGGTCGGCGTGGTGGTCGAGTCCGGCGCGGAGTCCACGGCCGGGCCGGTAGGCGGCGTGCCGCTCGCGGTTGCCGTGTTGTCCACCGAACCGGCGTCCACGTCGACCTGGGTGATCGTGTAGATCGCCGTACAGGTCGTCGACTCACCGGGGGCCAGCACGGTCACCGGGCAGGTCACGCTGCCGAGCATCGGGTCGTCGACCCCGACCTGGGTCAGGGTGAGCGCTCCGGTGTTGGTGATCAGGAAGCTGAACTCGATGGTGTCGCCGGCGTCGACACGTCCGTTTGCGTTGACGTCATCGGGGGTGCCCGCCGACTTGTCCAGTGACAGCGTGGCCGTGGTGTCGGTCGGCGTGGAGGTCGAGTCCGGCGCTGCCTCGACCGCGGGCCCGGTCGGCGGGAGCCCGGATGCCGTCGCGGTGTTGTCCACAGAGCCTGCGTCGACGTCGGACTGGCTGATCGTGTAGACCGCCGCACACGTGGTGCTGGCGCCCGGAGCCAGGGTGGTCACGGGGCAGGCGACCGCGCCGACGGTCGGGTCGATGACCGCCACGTCGCTGAGCGTGACGACCCCCGTATTGGCCACCTGGAAGGTGAAGCGGATGGTGTCACCGGCGTCGACCCGCCCGTTGCCGTTGACGTCGACGGGAGTTCCGGCGCTCTTGTCGAGCGTGAGACTCGCCGCAGTGTCGGTCGGAGTGGTCGTCGAGTCCGGGGCCGACTCGATGGCCGGACCCGCGGGAGGTGTCCCGGCGGCGGTCGCGGTGTTGTTGACCGCACCACCGTCGACGTCTGCCTGGGTGATCGTGTAGCTCGCCGTACACGTCGTGGACTCGCCGGGGTCCAGGGCGGTGGCCGGGCACGACACCGGACCGGCCTTGGGGTCGGCCACCTGGACCGCGGTGAGGCTGACGACTCCGCCGTTGGTGACCTCGAACGTGTAGTCGATGGTGTCTCCGGCATCGACGAGGCCGTTGGCATTGACATCGACCGGCGTCCCGGCGGACTTGTTCAGCGAGATCGTGGACGTGGTCCCGGTCGGCGTGGAGGTCGAGTCCGGAGCTGAGTCCACGGCCGGACCGGTCGGCGGGGTGCCCGAGGCGGTGGCGGTGTTGTCCACCGAACCGGAGTTCACGTCAGCCTGGGTGATCGTGTAGGTCGCCGTGCAGGTGACGGACGCCCCGGGCTGGAGGGTCGTGGCCGGACAGGCCACCGGGCCGGCCTTCGGGTCGTCCACGGTGACGCCGCTCAAGGTGACGGTGCCGGTGTTGGTGAGCACGAAGCGGTAGGCGATGGTGTCGCCGGCATCCACCTGGCCGTTGCCATTGACGTCACTCGGAGTCGCGGCCGCCTTGTCGAGCGTCAGTGTCGCGAGGGTCGAGGTCGGCGTCGAGGTCGAGTCGGGGTTGGAGTCGACGGCCGGGCCGGTGGGCGGGGTGCCGTTGGCGGTCGCGGTGTTGTCCACGGCACCGGAGTTCACATCGGCCTGGGTGATCGTGTAGCCGGCGACGCAGGTCACCGAGGCTCCGGGAGCCAGGGTGCTGACGGGGCAGTTGACCGGCCCGACCTTGGGGTCCCCGACGCTCACTGCGGTCAGGGTCACCGACCCGGTGTTGGTGACCACGAAGCGGAACACCATGGTGTCCCCGGCATCGACCTCGCCGTTGCCGTTCACGTCGGTCGGGGTCCCGGCCGACTTGTCCAGGGTCAGCGTCGTGGTCGCATCGGTCGGGGTGGAGGTGGTGTCGGGAGACGACTCGACATCCACGCCGGACGGGGACCTCCCACCGGCAGTCGCCACGTTGTCCACCGAACCGGAGTTCACGTCGGCCTGGGTGATCGTGTAGGTCACCGCGCAGGTCGTGGACGCACCGGGGGCCAGCACGGTCACCGGACACGTCACCGGCCCGACCTTCGGGTCGGTCACCGCCACGTCGGTCAGGGTCACGGCACCGGTGTTGGTGACCACGAACGCGTAGTCGATCGTGTCGCCGGCATCGACCCGGCCGTTGCCGTTCACGTCCGCCGGCGTGCCCGCCGTCTTGTCGAGGGTCAACGTGGTGGTGGTGTCGGTCGGGGTCGTCGTCGAGTCCGGCACCGAGGCCACGGGCGGGCCGGTCGGCGGGGTGGCTTCGGCGGCGGCGGTGTTGTCCACCGAACCGGCGTCCACGTCGACCTGGGTGATCGTGTAGCTCGCCGTGCAGGTGGTCGAGGCGCCGGGAGCCAGTGTCGTGGCCGGGCAGGCCACCGGCCCGGTCTTGGCGTCCTCCACGGTGACGCCCGTCAAGGTCACGGAGCCCTGGTTGGTCACCAGGAAGGTGTAGGCGATGGTGTCCCCGGCATCGACCCGGCCGTTGGTGTTCACGTCCGCCGGTGTGCCCGCGCTCTTGTCGATGCTCAGCGTCGTCGTGGTGTCGGTCGGAGTCGCCGTCGAGTCCGGCAGGGAGTCGATGGCCGGGCCGGTCGGGGGCGTCCCGACCGCGATCGCGGTGTTGTCCACCGAACCGGCATCCACGTCGGACTGTGTGATCGTGTAGGTCGCCGAGCACGTGGTCGACTCACCGGGCTCGAGCGTCGCCACCGGGCAGGTCACGGGACCGGTCAACGGGTCGTCGACGGCGACCGCGGCCAGGGACACCGCACCGCTGTTGGTCACCACGAACGAGTAGTCGATGGTGTCGCCGGCATCGACGCGACCGTTGCCGTTCACGTCATCGGGAGTGCCGGCCGTCTTGTCGATCGTCAGGCTCGCCGTGGTGTCGGTGGGGGTGGTCGTCGAGTCGGGCGTGGAGGTGACGTCGGGACCTGTCGGCGGGGTGCCGATCGCTGCGGCGACGTTGTCCACCGAGCCGGAGTTCACGTCAGCCTGGGTGATCGCGTAGGTCGCCGCACAGGTGGTCGAGACCCCCGGCAGGAGCGTCGTGACCGGGCAGGCCACGGCCCCGACCTTGGGGTCCTCCACGGTGATGCCGCTCAGGGTCACCGAGCCGCTGTTGGTGACCAGGAAGCTGTAGTCGATCGTGTCACCTGCATCGACGCGACCGTTGCCGTTCACGTCCACCGGTGTGCCTGCCGTCTTGGCGATGGTCAGGGTGGTGGTGGTGTCGGTGGGCGTGATCGTGGAGTCCGGCGGCGAGGTCACCGCCGGCCCCGTCGGCGGGGTGCCCGAGGCCGTGGCGGTGTTGGCCACAGCACCGGAATCCACGTCGGCCTGGGTGATCGTGTAGGTGGTCGAGCAGTTGGTCCAGGCGCCCGGCGCCAAGGTGCTGGCCGGACAGGTCACCGGACCGGTCTTGGCGTCCGTGACCCCGACGCCGGTCAGGGTGACCGACCCGGTGTTGGTCACCAGGAAGTCGTAGGCGATCGTGTCGCCGGCATCGACCCGGCCGTTGCCGTTGACGTCGAGCGGCACACCCGCGGTCTTGTCCACCGTCAGGGTGCTGGTGGCATCAGTCGGCGTGGTGGTGGAGTCGGGCGCCGAGGTCACCGGGGCGCCGGTCGGCGGGGTGCCCTGTGCCGTCGCCGTGTTGACCACGGAACCGCTGTCCACGTCGGCCTGGGTGATCGTGTAGCTGGCGGTACAGCTGATCGTCGATCCGGGCGGGAAGTTGGTCGGCGAGCAGACGACCGCCCCCACCTTGGGGTCGGTGACCCCGACCGATCGCAGCGAGACCGCGCCGGTGTTGGTGAGCAGGAAGCCGTAGGCGATCGTGTCCCCCGCGTCGACCCGGCCGTTGCCGTTCACGTCGAGCGGCGTCCCGGCGGTCTTGTCGATGCTCAGCGTCGCGATCGTCGAGGTCGGCGTGCTCGTGGAGTCCGGCGGTGACTCGATCGCCGGCCCGGTCGGCGGGGTGCCGGATGCGGTGGCGGTGTTGTCCACCGCGCCGATGTTCACGTCGTTCTGGATGATCGTGTACGTCGCCGTACAGGTCGTCGAGGCACCCGGCTGCAGCGTCGTCACCGGGCAGCTCACCGGCCCGGTCTTGGCGTCCGCGACAGCCACGTTCGTCAGGGTCACCGAACCGGTGTTGGTCACCAGGAACGTGTAGTCGATGGTGTCGCCGCGATCGACCCGGCCGTTGGCGTTGACGTCGACCGGCGTCCCAGCGGTCTTCTCGAGCGTCAGCGTCGTGGTCGTGTCCGTGGGCGTCGAGGTCGAGTCCGGGTTGGAGTCGAGGGCCGGACCGGTGGGCGGCGTTCCCTGTGCGGTGGCGGTGTTGTTGACCGCGCCGGTGTTCACGTCGGCCTGGGTGATCGTGTAGGTCGCCGTGCACGTGGTCGAGACGCCTGGCTGGAGGACGGCCACCGGGCAGGTCACCGGGCCGACCTTGGGGTCACTCACGGCGATCCCGGTCAAGGTGACCGACCCGGTGTTGGCCACCGCGAAGGTGAAGTCGATGGTGTCGCCGGCATCGACGCGGCCGTTGCCGTTGAGGTCGCTCGGCGTGCCGGCGGTCTTGTCCAGGGACAGGGTCGCGGTGGTGTCGGTCGGCGTGGTGGTCGAGTCAGGAGCGGAGTCGACTGCGGGGCCGGTCGGCGGGGTGCCCGATGCGGTCGCGATGTTGTCGACCGAGCCTGCGTTCACGTCGGCCTGGGTGATCGTGTAGGTCGCCGTGCACGTGATGGAAGCGCCCGGGGCGAGCACAGTCACCGGGCAGGTCACCGGCCCGGCCTTGGGGTCGTCCACGCCGACCGCGGTCAGGGTGACGGCGCCGGTGTTGGTCACCAGGAAGTCGTAGGCGATGGTGTCCCCGGCATCGATGCGCCCGTTGGTGTTGACGTCGACCGGCGCCTCGGCGCTCTTGTCGATCGTCAGGGTGGTCGTGGTGTCGGTGGGGGTGCTGGTCGAGTCCGGCGGGGAGTCCACGGCCGGACCGGTCGGCGGCGTCCCCTGCGCGGTGGCCGTGTTGTCCACGGTCCCTGCGTCGACGTCGGCCTGGCTGATCGTGTACTGAGTCGTGCAGGTGACCGAGGCGCCCGGCGCCAAGGTCGTGACCGGGCAGTTCACCGGGCCGACCTTGGGGTCACTCACGCCGACGAGCGTGAGCGTCACCGCACCGGTGTTGGTCACCAGGAAGTCGTAGCCGATCGTGTCGCCCGCATCCACCCGGCCATTGGTGTTCACATCGACCGGCGTCCCCGCCTGCTTGTCGATCGTCAGCGTCGCCGTCGTGTCCGTGGGGGTGCTGGTCGTGTCCGGTGCGGAGTCCACGGCCGGGCCGGTTGGCGGCGTCCCCTGCGCCGTGGCGGAGTTGTCGACACTGCCGGAGTTCACATCGGCCTGCGTGATCGTGTACGTCGCCGTGCACGTGGTGGAGGCACCCGGGGCGAGCGTGGTGACCGGACACGTCACCGGACCGGTCTTGGCATCCGTCACCCCGACCGAGGTCAGCGTCACCGCACCGGTGTTGGTCACCAGGAAGTCGTAGCCGATCGTGTCGCCCGCATCCACCCGGCCATTGGTGTTCACATCGACCGGCGCCCCAGCCTGCTTGTCGATCGTCAGCGTCGCCGTCGTGTCCGTGGGGGTGCTGGTCGAGTCCGGTGCGGAGTCCACGGCCGGACCGGTCGGCGGCGTCCCCTGCGCCGTGGCGGAGTTGTCGACACTGCCGGAGTTCACATCGGCCTGCGTGATCGTGTACGTCGCCGTGCACGTGGTGGAGGCACCCGGGGCGAGCGTGGTGACCGGACACGTCACCGGACCGGTCTTGGCATCCGTCACCCCGACCGAGGTCAGCGTCACCGCACCGGTGTTGGTCACCAGGAAGTCGTAGCCGATCGTGTCGCCCGCATCCACCCGGCCATTGGTGTTCACATCGACCGGCGCCCCAGCCTGCTTGTCGATCGTCAACGTCGTGGTGCCGTCCGTCGGGGTGCTGGTCGAGTCCGGCGACGAGGTCACCGGTCCCCCGGTCGGCGGCGTCGCGGAAGCAGTCGCGGTGTTGTTGACCGCGCCAGCGTCCACGTCGGCCTGCGCGATCGTGTACGACGCCGTGCACGTCACCGAGGCGCCGGGCGCGAGGGTGGTGACCGGACACGTCACCGGGCCGAGCTTCGGGTCGTCCACGCCCACCGCGGTCAGGGTGACGGCGCCGGTGTTGGTGACCAGGAACTGGTAGGCGATGGTGTCGCCCGCATCCACCCGGCCGTTGGTGTTCACATCGACCGGGGTGCCAGCGGTCTTGTCGATGGTCAGCGTCGCATCGGTCGACGTCGGGGTGCTCGTGGAGTCCGGTGGCGAGGTCACCGGCCCCCCTGTCGGCGGCGTGCCGGTGGCGGTCGCGGTGTTGGCCACCGCTCCGGAGTCGACGTCGGCCTGCGTGATCGTGTAGCTCACCGTGCAGGTGGTCGACGCACCCGGCGCCAGTGCCGTCACCGGGCAGGTGACGGGCCCGGCCTTGGGGTCGGAGACCCCGACCGAACTGAGGGTCACTGCTCCGGTGTTGGTCACGAGGAAGCCGAACACGATCGTGTCACCGGCGCTGACCCGGCCGTCGGCATTGGCGTCGGTGGGCGTCGCGGCCGTCTTGTCCACGGTGAGCGAGGCCACCGTGGAGGTCGGGGTGGAGGTGGAGTCGGGGGTGGAGTTCACCGCAGGGCCGGTCGGCGGGGTGCCCGCCGCCGACGCCGTGTTGGCGACCGCACCCGTATCAACGTCGGCCTGGGTGATCGTGTACGTCGCGGTGCAGGTGGTGGAGGCTTCCGGCTGGAGAGTGGTCACGGGGCAGGAGACGACACCGACCTTCGGGTCGTTGACCGTGATTGCGGTGAGCGTCACCGATCCGGTGTTCGTCACCAGGAACTGGTAGGCGATCGTGTCCCCGGCGTCCACCCGGCCGTTGCCGTTGACATCCACCGGGGTGCCGGCGGTCTTGTCGATGGTCACCGTTGTGGTGGTGTCGGTAGGTGTGGTCGTGGAGTCCGGCGCGGAGTCGACGGAGGGACCGGTCGGCGGCGTCCCGGAGGCGGTCGCGGTGTTGTTGACCGCGCCAGCGTCCACGTCGGCCTGCGTGATCGTGTACGTCGCCGTGCAGGTCGTGGAGGCACCCGGCTGCAATGTCGTCGCCGGGCAGGTCACCGCACCGACCTTCGGGTCGGCGACTGCGACGGCGGCCAGGCTGACCGCGCCGGTGTTGGTGACCAGGAACGTGTAGGCGATGGTGTCCCCGGCATCGACCCGGCCGTTGCCGTTCACGTCGACCGGCGCCGTGGCCGCCTTGTCGAGGGTGAGTGTCGCGATGCTCGAGGTCGGGGTGGAGGTGGTGTCCGGCGCCGAGTTCACGGCCGGACCGGTGGGCGGGGTCCCCTGCGCCGTGGCCGAGTTGTCGACGCTGCCGCCGTCCACGTCAGCCTGCGTGATCGTGTAGGTCGCCGTGCAGGTGGTCGTCTCGCCCGGCTGGAGCGTCGTGCCCGGGCACGTCACGGCGCCGACCTTCGCGTCCGTGACGCCGACCGAGGTGAGGGTCACCGCACCGGTGTTGGTCACCAGGAACGAGTAGGCAATGGTGTCACCGGCATCGACGCGCCCATTGGTGTTGACGTCCACCGGGGCACCCGCGGACTTGTCGATCGTCAGCGTGGCCGCAGTGGAGGTCGCGGTGGTGGTCGAGTCCGGCGGAGAGGTCACCGGTCCCCCGGTCGGCGGAGTCCCGGAGGCGGTCGCAGTGTTGACGACCGAACCGGAGTTCACGTCGGCCTGCGTGATCGTGTAGCTCACCGTGCAGGTCGTGGAGGCGGCCGGGGCCAGCGTCGTCGGTGAGCACGTCACCGGACCCACCTTGGGATCGTCCACCCCGACCAGGGTGAGGGTGACGGCGCCGGTGTTGGTCACCAGGAAGCTGTAGACGATGGTGTCGCCCGCGTCGACCCGGCCGTTGCCGTTCAGGTCGGCCGGAGCACCGGCGGTCTTGTCGATGGTGAGGGTGGCGACCGTGCTGGTCGGGGTGGTCGTCGAGTCAGGTGCCGAGTCGAGGGCACCGCCGGTCGGCGGGGTGCCCTGGGCGGTGGCGGTGTTGTTGACCGCGCCGGCGTTCACGTCGGCCTGCGTGATCGTGTACGACGCCGTACACGTCGTGGAGTCGCCAGGCTGCAACGTCGCCACCGGGCAGGACACCACGCCGACCTTGACGTCCGTCACGGCGACGCCGGTCAGGGTCACGGCACCGGTGTTGGTGACCAGGAAGCCGAAGGCGACCGTGTCACCGGCGTCCACGCGACCGTTGCCGTTCACGTCGACCGGGGTCCCGGCGGTCTTGTCCAGCGTGAGGCTGGCCACCGTCGAGGTCGGAGTGCTGGTGGTGTCCGGTGCCGAACTCACCTCCGGCCCGGTCGGCGGGGTGCCCTGAGCGGTCGCGGAGTTGTTCACGCTGCCGGCGTTCACGTCCGCCTGCGTGATCGTGTAAGACGCCGTACACGTGGTGGAGTCGCCCGGCTGCAACGTCGTCGCCGGGCAGGTCACCGGACCGGTCTTGGCATCGGCGACGCCCACGGCGGTGAGCGTCACCGCGCCGGTGTTCGTCACCAGGAACGTGTAGGCGATGGTGTCCCCGGCATCGACCCGCCCGTTGTTGTTCACGTCGACCGGGGTGCCGGCGCTCTTGTCGATCGTGAGCGTCGACACCGTGCTGGTCGGGGTGGTCGTCGAGTCGGGGGGCGAGTCGATCGGGCCACCGGTGGGCGGGGTGCCCTGCGCGGTGGCGGTGTTGTTGACCGCGCCGGCGTTCACGTCAGCCTGCGTGATCGTGTACGACGCCGTACACGTCGTCGCGGCACCCGGCTGCAACGTCGTCACCGGGCAGGTCACCGCACCGGCCTTGGCATCGGTGACCCCGACGGCCGTGATGGTCTGCGCTCCGGTGTTGGTGACCACGAACTCGTAGGCGATGGTGTCACCGGCATCCACCCGGCCGTTGCCGTTGACGTCCACCGGTGTTCCGGCGGTCTTGTCCAGGCCCAGCGAGCGCACCGTCGAGGTCGGGGTGGTGGTCGTGTCGGGCGCTGAGTCGACCGCCGGGCCGGTGGGCGGCGTGCCCTGGGCGGTGGCCGAGTTGTTCACGCTGCCGGTGTTCACGTCGCCCTGGGTGATCGTGTAGTCGGCCGTGCAGGTCGTCGATGCTCCCGGCTGGAGGGTGGTGACCGGGCAGGAGACTGCTCCCACCTTGGGGTCGGTGATCCCGACCGCGGTGAGCGTGACCGCGCCGGTGTTGGTCACCAGGAAGCTGTAGGGGATGGTGTCGCCGGCGTCGACCCGGCCGTTGGTGTTGACATCGACCGGGGTGCCAGCGGTCTTGTCGATGGTCAGCGTCGCGTCGGTCGAGGTCGCCGTCGTGGTCGAGTCCGGCGGCGAGGTGATGCCCGGCTGGTTGGGCGGCGAGGCGATCGCGACAGCGGTGTTGTTGACGGCGCCTGCGTTCACGTCGGCCTGGGTGATCGTGTAGGTCGCCGCGCAGGTCGTCGAGGCGCTCGGCACCAGCGTGGGCTGCGGACAGGTCACCGCGCCGACCTTGCCGTCGCTGACTCCCACGAGCGACAGCGTCAGGGCGCCGGTGTTGTTCACCAGGAAGGTGAAGGCGATCGTGTCGCCGGCGTCGACCCGGCCGTTGCCGTTCACGTCCACCGGGGTCGCTGCCGTCTTGTCGACCGTCAGCGTCGCATCCGTGGAGGTCGGGGTGTTCGTCTGGTCGGGGGCGGAGGTGACCACCGGACCGGCAGGCGGCGTGCCTTGGGCCGAGGCGAGGTTGGCGACCGTGCCGAAGTCGACGTCGGCCTGGGTGATCGTGTAGGTGGCCGTACACGTCGTCGACTCGTCGGGACCCAGGGTGGTGACCGGACACGTCACCGCGCCGACCTTCGGGTCGGTGACCCCCACGGAGGTCAACGTCACGGTGCCGGCGTTGGTGACCAGGAAGTCGTAGGCGATGGTGTCGCCGGCATCGACCCTGCCGTTGGCGTTGACGTCCACCGGTGTTCCGGCAGTCTTGTCGAGGGTCAGGGCCGAGTTGTTCGTGGTCGGCGTGGTCGTCGTGTCCGCTGCCGAGTTCACCACAGGACCCGTCGGCGGCGTGCCGTGAGCGGTCGCCGTGTTGATCACCGCGCCGGCATCGACGTCGGCCTGGGTGATCGTGTAGATCGCCGTACACGTCGTGGAGCCGCCCGGCTGCAGCGTCGTCGCCGGGCAGGTGACCGGCCCGGCCTTGGGGTCGCTGACTCCCACCGAGGTCAGCGTCACCGCACCGGTGTTGGTCACCAGGAAGCTGTAGGCGACGGTGTCACCGGCGTCGATCTCGTTGTTGCCGTTCACGTCCACCGGTGCTGCTGCCGTCTTGTCCATCGTCACGGTGGCGATGCTCGAGGTCGGCGTCGTGGTGGAGTCGGGCGTGGAGTTCACCGCCGGGCCGGTCGGGGGCGTGCCCTGCGCGGTGGCGGAGTTGTTGACCGCGCCTGCGTTCACGTCGGCCTGGGTGATCGTGTAGCTCGCGGTGCAGGTGGCGGCATTGCCCGGCGTCAGAGTGGTGACCGGACAGGACACCGTGCCGGCCTTCGGGTCCGTGACCCCGATCGCGGTGAGCGTCACCGCACCGGTGTTGGTCACCACGAACGTGTAGGCGATCGTGTCGCCGGCATCCACCCGGCCGTTGCCGTTGACGTCTGCGGGGATGCCGGCGGTCTTGTTGATGCTCAACGTGGCGGTCGTCGAGGTGTTGGTGCTGGTGGTGTCCGGCGGTGACGTCACCGCGGGACCGGTCGGCGGCGTGCCCTGCGCGGTGGCGGAGTTGTTGACCGCGCCGGCATTCACGTCGGCCTGCGTGATGATGTAGCCGGCCGTGCAGGTCGTCGACGCTCCCGGAGCCAGGGTGCTCACCGGGCAGGAGACGGCGCCGACCTTGAGGTCGGTGACCGCCACGGCGCTCAAGGTGACCGCACCGGTGTTGGTGACCAGGAAGCTGTAGGCGATCGTGTCACCGGCGTCGACCCGGCCGTTGCCGTTCACGTCGACCGGCGCTGCTGCCGTCTTGTCGATCGTCAGCGTTGCCACCGTGGAGGTGGGAGTGGTCGTGGTGTCCGGCGCCGAGCTGACCGCAGGCCCGGTCGGCGGGGTGCCCTGGGCAGTGGCGGAGTTGTTGACGGCGCCACCATTCACGTCGGCCTGGGTGATCGTGTAGGTCGCCGTACACGTGGTCGAGGCGCCCGGCTGCAACGTCGTCACCGGGCAGGTCACGGGACCGGCCTTGGGGTCGGTGACCCCGATCGCGGTGAGCGTCACCGCACCGGTGTTGGTCACCAGGAAGCTGTAGGCGATCGTGTCGCCGGCGTCGACCCGGCCGTTGCCGTTGAGGTCGGCGGGCGTGCCGGCGCTCTTGTCGATCGTCAGCGTTGCCACGGTGGAGGTCGGGGTGCTGGTGGTGTCCGGCGCCGAGCTGACCGCGGGACCGGTCGGCGGGGTGCCCTGCGAGGTCGCCGTGTTGTCGACGCTGCCTGCGTTCACGTCGGCCTGGGTGATCGTGTACGACGCCGTGCACGTGGTCGAGGCACCCGGCTGCAACGTCGTCACCGGGCAGGTGACCGGACCGGTCTTGGCATCGGTGACGCCCACCGCACTCAGGGTGACCGCACCGGTGTTGGTCACCAGGAAGCTGTAGGCGATCGTGTCGCCGGCGTCGACCCGGCCGTTGGTGTTGACGTCGACCGGCGCTGCTGCCGTCTTGTCGATCGTCAGGGCGGCCACGCTCGACGTGGGAGTGGTCGTCGAGTCCGGGGCGGAGGAGACGGCCGGGCCGGTCGGCGGGGTGCCCTGGGCAGTGGCGGTGTTGTTGACGGCGCCGGCGTTCACGTCGGCCTGGGTGATCGTGTAGGACGCCGTACAGGTCGTGGACAGGCCGGGCTGCACCGTCGTCGCAGGGCAGGTGACCGTGCCGACCTTCGGGTCGGTGACGCCCACGCCGGTCAGGGTGACTGCGCCGGTGTTGGTGACCAGGAAGCTGTAGGCGATCGTGTCGCCCGCGTCGACCCGGCCGTTGCCGTTGACGTCGACCGGGGTGCCCGCGCTCTTGTCAAGGCTGACCGTGGCCACGGTGGAGGTCGGGGTGCTCGTGGTGTCCGGCGCCGAGCTGACCGCGGGCCCGGTCGGCGGGGTGCCCTGGGCGGTGGCCGAGTTGTTCACGCTGCCGGTGTTCACGTCGGCCTGGGTGATCGTGTAGGTCGCCGTGCACGTGGTGGAGGCACCTGGGGCGAGCGTCGTCGTCGGACAGGTCACCGCGCCGACCTTGGCGTCGGTGACCCCCACGGCGGTGAGCGTCACCGCACCGGAGTTGGTGATCAGGAAGCTGTAGGTGATCGCGTCCCCGGCATCGACCCGCCCGTTGCCGTTCACATCGCTGGGGGCGCCCGCCGTCTTGTCGATCGTGACCGTGGCGACCGTGCTGGTCGGGGTGCTGGTCGAGTCGGGGCCGGAACTGATCGGCCCCCCGGTCGGCGGGGTGCCCAGCGCGGTGGCCGTGTTGTTCACCGCGCCTGCATTCACGTCGGCCTGCGTGATCGTGTACGACGCTGTGCACGTCGTCGAGGCCCCCGGCTGCAACGTCGTCACCGGACACGTCACGGCTCCGACCTTCGCATCCGAGATCCCCACCGACGTCAGCGTCTGGGCGCCGGTGTTGGTCACCAGGAAGCTGTAGGCGATCGTGTCGCCCGCATCGACCCGGCCGTTGGCGTTGACGTCCACCGGCGTCGCCGCCGTCTTGTCCAGGCTCAGCGACCGGATCGTGGACGTGGCCGTGGTCGTGGTGTCGGGCGCAGAACTGATGGCCGGCCCGGTGGGCGGAGTGCCCTGAGCGGTGGCCGAGTTGTTCACGGAGCCGGTGTTCACGTCGGCCTGGGTGATCGTGTAGGTGGCCGTGCAGGTGGTCGAGGCGCCCGGGGCCAGAGTCGTGACCGGGCAGACCACGGTCCCGGCCTTGGGGTCGGTCACGCCGACCGACGTCAGCGTGACCGCGCCGGTGTTGGTCACCAGGAACGTATAGGCGATCGTGTCCCCGGCATCCACCCGGCCGTTGGTGTTGACGTCCACCGGGGTGCCAGCGTTCTTGTCGATCGCGACGGTCGCCACGGTGCTGGTCGGCGTGCTCGTGGAGTCAGGCGCCGAAGCGATCGGACCACCCGTCGGCGGCGTCCCGTTCGCCGTCGCGGTGTTGTTCACCGCACCCGCATTCACATCAGCCTGCGTGATCGTGTACGACGCCGTACACGTCGTCGAGGCCCCCGGCTGCAACGTCGTCACCGGACACGTCACCGCACCGACCTTCGCATCCGAGATCCCCACCGAAGTGAGGGTCTGGGCACCGGTGTTGGTCACCAGGAAGCTGTACGCGATCGTGTCGCCCGCATCCACCCGACCATTCGCATTCACATCGACCGGCG
>NZ_JBFWVK010000001.1:472329-2070564 GCF_050246775.1 Nocardioides sp.
GCACCGACCTTCGCATCCGAGATCCCCACCGAAGTGAGGGTCTGGGCACCGGTGTTGGTCACCAGGAAGCTGTACGCGATCGTGTCGCCCGCATCCACCCGACCATTCGCATTCACATCGACCGGCGTCCCCGCGGTCTTGTCCAGGAAGATGCTGCGCACCGTGGAGGTCGGCGTCGAGGTGCTCGACGGCGCCGACGTCACCGCCGGACCCGTCGGCGGCGTCCCGCTCGCCGTCGCCGTGTTCGCCACCGCACCGGAGTTCACATCAGCCTGCGTGATCGTGTACGACGCCGTACACGTCGTGGTCGCATTCGGCGCCAACGTCGTCACCGGACAACTCACCGTGCCGACCTTCGCATCACTCACCGCGACCCCGGTCAACGTCACCGCACCGGTGTTGCGGACCAGGAAGCTGTAGGCGATCGTGTCCCCGGCATCCACCCGACCGTTGGTGTTCACATCCACCGGCGTCCCAGCCGACTTCGTCAACGACAACGTCGCCACCGTGCTGGTCGGCGTGCTCGTGGAGTCAGGCGCCGAAGCGATCGGACCACCCGTCGGCGGCGTCCCGTTCGCCGTCGCGGTGTTGTTCACCGCACCCGCATTCACATCAGCCTGCGTGATCGTGTACGACGCCGTACACGTCGTCGAGGCCCCCGGCTGCAACGTCGTCACCGGACACGTCACCGCACCGACCTTCGCATCCGAGATCCCCACCGAAGTGAGGGTCTGGGCACCGGTGTTGGTCACCAGGAAGCTGTACGCGATCGTGTCGCCCGCATCCACCCGACCATTCGCATTCACATCGACCGGCGCCCCCGCGGTCTTGTCCAGGCTCAGCGAGCGCAGGGTCGAGGTCGGCGTCGTGGTGGTGTCGGGGGCCGAGTTGGCCACCGGTCCCGTCGGCGGCGTGCCACGTGCGGTGGCCGAGTTGTTGACCGCCCCGGTGTTCACGTCGGCCTGGGTGATCGTGTAGGTCGCCGTACACGTCGTCGAGGCGCCGGGAGCCAGGGTCGTGCTGGGACAGGTGACCGTGCCGACCTTCGCATCCGTCACCCCGACCGCGGTAAGCGTCACCGCACCGGTGTTGGTCACCAGGAACGTGTAGGCGATCGTGTCCCCCGCATCCACCCGACCAGTGCCGTTGAAGTCGACCGGGGTGCCGGCGTTCTTGTCGATGGTGAGGGCGGAGATGGTCGAGGTGGGCGTCGTGGTGCTGTCCGGCAGGGAGGCGATGGCCGCGCCAGTGGGTGGCGTGCCGTTGGCCGTCGCTGTGTTGTTGACCGCACCGGAGTTCACGTCGGCCTGCGTGATCGTGTAGGTCGCCGTACACGTCGTCGAGGCCCCCGGCTGCAACGTCGTCACCGGGCAGGAGACCGTGCCGACCTTGGGGTCGCTGATGCTGACCCCGGTCAGCGTCTGGGCGCCCGTGTTGGTCACCAGGAAGGCATAGGCGATCGTGTCGCCCGCATCCACCCGGCCGTTGTTGTTCACGTCCGTGGGAGCTGCGGCGGTCTTGTCCAGGGAGAGGCTGCGCACCGTGGAGGTCGGCGTCGAGGTGCTCGACGGAGCCGACGTCACCGCCGGACCCGTCGGCGGCGTCCCGCTCGCCGTCGCCGTGTTCGCCACCGCGCCAGAGTTCACATCAGCCTGCGTGATCGTGTACGTCGCCGTACACGTCGTGGTCGCGTTCGGCGCCAACGTCGTCAGCGGACAACTCACCGTGCCGACCTTCGCGTCGTTCACCGCGACGGTCGACAGCGTGACGGCACCGGTGTTGCGGACCAGGAAGCTGTAGGCGATCGTGTCCCCCGCATCCACCCGACCGTTGGCGTTCACATCGACCGGGGTGCCAGCGGACTTGGTGAGCGACAGCGTGGCAACGGTCGAGGTCGGAGTCGTGGTCCCGGAGGGCGCCGAGGTGATCAGCGTGTTGCCGGGGTTGCGACCGTTGGCCGTGGCGGTGTTGACCACCGAGCCGGCGTTCACGTCGGCCTGCGTGATCGTGTAGGTCGCCGTACACGTCGTCTGGTCGGTCGGGGCGAGCGTGGTGACCGGGCAGGTGACGGTGCCGACCTTGGCGTCGGCGATCGCGAGCGACGTGAGCGTGACAGCGCCGGTGTTGGTGACCCGGAACGAGTAGGCGATCGTGTCGCCGGCATCCACCCGGCCGTTGGCGTTGACGTCGACCGGGGCCGCCGCCGCCTTGACCAGGGTCAGGGTGGCGATGGTCGAGGTCGGCGTCGAGGTCGAGTCAGGCGCAGAGGCGATGGCCGCTCCGGTGGGCGGGGTGCCGTTGGCCGTGGCTGTGTTGTTGACGGCGCCTGCGTTCACGTCGGCCTGCGTGATCGCGTAGGTCTTCGTGCAGGTGGTCGAGGCACCCGGCTGCAACGTCGTGACCGGGCAGGAGACCGGGGCGGTCTTGGGATCGGTGATGCTGACCGAGGTGAGGGTCTGGGCCCCGGTGTTGGTGACCAGGAACGTGTAGGCGATCGTGTCACCGGCGTCCACCCGGCCGTTGCCGTTCACGTCGGTGATGCCACCGACGGCCTTGTCCAGGGTGATCGTGCGGATCGTGCTGGTGGGGGTCGACGTGGTCGACGGTGACGAGGTGACCCGTGGGCCCGACGGGGGCGTGCCTGAGGCGGTCGCCGAGTTGGCGACGGCGCCGGTGTTCACGTCTGCCTGCGTGATCGTGTAGGTCGCCGTACATGTCGTGGTGGCGTTGGGGGCGAGCGTGGTGACCGGGCAGGTGACCGTGCCGACCTTGGCGTCGTTGACCGCGACGGCGGTCAGGGTGACCGCGCCGGTGTTGCGGACCAGGAAGCTGTAGGCGATGGTGTCGCCGGCATCCACCCGGCCGTTCGCGTTGACATCGACCGGGGTCCCGGCGGACTTGGTGAGCGTGAGCGTGGCCGCACCGCTGGTCGCGGTCGAGGTGCTGTCGGTGCTGGTCGTCGCCGCCCCCGTGGGCGGGGTGCCGGTCGCGGTTGCGGTGTTGTTCACGCTGCCGGCGTCGACGTTGGCCTGGGTGATGACGTAGACCGGTGCGGTGCAGGTGGTCGAGGCGCCGGGGGCCAGCGTGGTCACCGGGCAGCTGACCGATGCCACCAGGTTGTCGGTGACACCCACCGAGGTCAACGTGACGTCGCCGGTGTTGGTCACCAGGAACGTGTAGGTGATGCGGTCCCCGGCGTCGACCAGCCCGTTGGCGTTGACGTCCACCGGCGTGCCGGCCACCTTGTCCAGCACGATCCGCTTCAGGGCACTCGTCGTGGTGGAGGTCGAGGAGGTCGCGGTGACCGCCGCTCCGGTCGGCGGGGTCCCGGTCGCCGTGGCCGTGTTGGCGACGCTTCCTGAGTTCACGTCGGCCTGGGTGATCGTGTAGGCCGCGGCCGTGCAGGTGGTCGAGGCGCCGGGAGCCAGCGTGCTCACCGGGCAGGTGACCGTGCCGACCTTGGCATCGGTGACCCCGACCGCGGTCAGGGTCTGCGCTCCGGTGTTGGTGACCAGGAAGGTGTAGGCGATGGTGTCGCCCGCGTTGACCCGCCCGTCGCCATTGACGTCGACCGGCGTCCCCGCGGTCTTCACCAGGCTGACCGAGCGCACGGTGCTGGTCGGGGTCGACGTGGACGAGTTGGCTGTCACCACGACCGACGTGGGTGAGGTGCCCGTGGCCGTGGCGGTGTTGTTGACCGATCCGCTGTTCACGTCAGCCTGCGTGATCGTGTAGCTCTTCGTGCAGGTCGTGCTCGCCCCGACGGCCAGCGTGGTCACCGGGCAGGTCACCGGACCGACCTTCGGGTCACTGACGCCCACGGCGGTGAGGGCCGACCCACCGTTGTTGGTGACCAGGAAGCTGTAGGGGATGGTGTCGCCCGCGTCGACCCGGCCGTTGCTGTTCACGTCGACAGGGGTGCCGGCGGTCTTCACCAGGTCGATCGACGGCTGCGCGGTGTTGGTGAACGTGCAGGTGATGTCCTGCTGGCGCCCCGACGTGACCGAGGTGGAGGCCGGGAAGTTGAGGGAGATGCTCGTCCCGGTGCCGGTCGAGACCGTGGTCCCGACGGCGTTCACACACGCCCACGTGGTCGTGTAGGTGCCGGTGGTCGCGGCGGTCGGCGCCTCGGTGATGGTGAGCGGGGTGGCCGTGGTGGCCGGGTTGGTGGCGACCGTGAGGTCGGGGACCCCGAAGGTCGAGTTGTTGAAGAAGGTCTTGGGTCCGCTGCTGTCGCCGTTGCTGGCTGCGGCTCGGACCTGCGTGCCGTTGACCGACAGGTTGAAGGCGCCCGCGGCGCCGCCGGGGATCACCTTGGCGACATTGATCGTGGGCTGGATCACGAGGGTGTAGTCCTCGACCTCACCGGAGTCGGCGAAGCCGGTGGCGTTGGCAAGTTGGGTCGTGCCGTACGCCGCCCGGAAGCGCGCATAGGTGACCCGTGCCTCCGCGGTCGTCGGGATCGTCCAGCTCAGGGCGACGCTCGTGGCACCGGCCGCGAAGTTCCCGCACACCCGCTCACCGGTGGCGAAGGTGCCGCTGCCGTCGAAGTCGATCCACCCACAGACCTGCCCGGCCTTCGAGGCCCCGGAGATGGGGACGGTCAGGTTGTAGGCCGAGCCGATCTGACTGGTCTTGATCACCGGGAGGGCCGTGAAGGCATCTTCCTCCAGGCCGTCGCCGTTGCTCCCGTTGGCGCTGGCGCCGGCGGCCACCGCGTTGGGGCTCGTCGTCGCGTTGGCGACGGTGACGTTGTCGGCCTCGACGATCGACCCCATCTTCAGGTCACCGATCGCGTGGGCGGCCGCCCGGGTGGGGTCGTACGACGCGGGCGCATCGCCGAAGTCCTCGTCGTAGGTGACACCCCAACTGAAGGCGTCAGCCGACGTGGCCGAGTTGGTCCCCCCACCGATGACAGCGGTGAACAGTGCGTCCATCCGGAAGGTGACCGACGTAACGGTCCCGACGACCGGGACGCTGCCGCAGCCGGCGAAGTCGGCGAAGGTGACGGTGTTGCCATTCGTCGTGGTCGCGCTCCGGGAGTTGCAGGAGGGTGCGGTGCTTCCGTTGTCCGCGCCCACCGTGGCGCCACCGGTCACCGCCAGGTTGGTCGAGCCCGCACTCGGCGCCCCGAGGGTGGCTCCCGCCGGCGAGCTGCCGGTGAGCACGGGGACGGCGCGCAGGGACGACATCGCGGTGACGCCACCGCCTCCTTCGGTCAGGCTCGCGCCGCCGATGCCGGTGAGGTGGATGACGGGGTTGGTGACGGGCTGGCTGAAGGAGATGGTCCAGGTGCCGAGGTTGGAACAGAGTCCCGTGGCCGGACAGTCTCCGGTGTCGAGGCGGCCCTGCTTGAACGGGGTGCCGGTCCCGATCCCGGGGGTGTACATCGCCGAGGTGCCACCGTTGGTGTTCATCGCGACAGGGCCGACGTGGCTCATCCCGCCGGTGACCGCCGAGCTCACGACGAGCCCGTCGGGCATGGTCACGGTGGAGGGAGTGGCGGTGGTGCCGGTCCAGGCCGCTGTGTTCACCCGATAGGCAGCCGCCGGAGGTGTGAGTGTGAGAACGGGAAGGACGGCGAGCACAACGAGTGCAGAGACCAGCACCCGTGCGCAACGGCGCATCCCATCCCCATTTCTTCCCAGTGACCAGTCAGCCCCAGCGTCCCCACAGTCCCGAGGCCGACTGCGCGCGTCATGCTATCGAGGTTGTCTGGACAAACGCCACTAGAAAGGGGGAAATCCCAACATGATTTTCGGCGGAGTGGGTACTCTCCGCGCCCGTCTTCAGCGAAGGGTGCCGCGCCACGCGGTCGGGACGCAGCCGACGGCGCCGTCGAACTTGAGATCGGCCTCGACGTCCCAGTCGACGGTCTCACCGGAAGGGACGTCCTTCAGGGTGGCTACTCCGCGGGCGACGAGGTCGCCACCGGTGGTGGCTGCCCAGCCCATGACGACCACGATGTCCTTGCTCTGCTTGGCGGAGTTGGTGACCGTGCCGGCCGCCTTGACCGTGCCTGGGTCGGTGTCGCAGGAGTCGACGACGACGTCCTTGATGATGCCCTGGTTCTTGCCGTCGAACTTGGGGATGTCGGGCAGCTTGGTCGGGGTGATCACCCCGGAGCTGGCCGCCGTCGGGGATGCGCTGGGCGATTTGTCGCCCTTGGGGTCGTCGTCTCCCGAGCACGCTGCGGTGCTCACCAGCAAGGCGACGGCCACGATCAACATGCGGCTGGACTTCAGCACGATCTCCCCTAGCGTCTCGGGCCCCGACGGTCAGGAGCCTCAGGCATGCGCAGACTGTACCGGTCTGCCGAACACCCCAGCGGACACGGCTCACGAGCGGGAACGAACCGGCGCTTGAGCGTGTTGGACACACTGGAACCCAGATTCGATCACCAGGAGGCACACGTGTTCGGCCGCAACAAGACTGAGATGGTCACCCCTGATCGCGCCCTGCCCGGGCGCTCGGAGAGTCCGTTCCACATCGCCGAGAAGCACCGCGTGCTCGACGCCCCGGTCGTCACTGACACCGCGCCGGAAGGATATGAGGTCGCGATCTTCGGGCTCGGCTGCTTCTGGGGTGCCGAGGAGATCTACTGGCAGATCCCGGGCGTGTGGTCCACGTCGGTCGGGTACGCCGGAGGCTCGACACCCCACCCGTCGTACGAAGAGGTCTGCTCGGGGCGCACCGGGCACACCGAGGCGATCCGGATCGTGTTCGACCCAGCCGTGGTGTCCTATGCGGACCTGGTCAAGCGGTTCTTCGAGGTCCACGACCCCACCCAGGGCATGCGCCAGGGCAATGACATCGGCACCCAGTACCGCTCGGCCATCTACTTCACCTCCCCCGAGCAGGAGGCCACCGCGCGTGAGCTCACCGCGACGTACGGCGCGGAACTGGCCCGTCGCCGCCTCGGTGAGATCACCACCGAGGTGCGTGAGGCGCCGACGTACTACTACGCGGAGGATCAGCACCAGCAGTACCTGGCGAAGAACCCATTCGGCTACCGCTGCCACGCGAACACCGGCGTCAAGTTCCCCGAGACCGCCTGACCCTGCTAGGTGGAGCACAGGACCGAAAGTCGAGGCGGGCACTTCCACATCCCGTTGAGCGAGCACGACGACACACCTCAGGCGTTCATCGAGCCCTCGGAGCAGATCGCCCGGCGCGATGTTCCCGAGGCCTGCGTCATCACGTTCTTCGGGGACGTCGTTGATCGACTCGTGGAACGTCGGGGTGCACGCGTGCTGGCCGAGAACCGGTGGGAGGACGGGCCACATCCTCTCCTCGAGGTCGAGCACGACGGTCGCCGGCTGGCGGTGCTCCGGTCAGGGGTCGGCGCCCCCTTGGCCGGGGCGCTTCTGGAAGAGGTGATCGCCCTGGGGTGCCGCTCCTTCATGGTCTGCGGCGGGGCCGGCGCCCTCCATGAGGACTTGACCCTGGGACATTTCGTGGTGGTGTCCGCGGCCCTTCGTGACGAGGGGACGTCCTTTCACTATCTGCCTCCCGGACGCCAGATCGAAGCGGACCCCGAGGCCCGCCGTACGCTCGAACGGGTCCTTGCAAGCCGCCGCGCACCGTACGTCTCCGGCCTGACCTGGACCACGGACGCGCCCTACCGCGAGACTCCCAAGAAGATCGCCGCCAGACGAGACGAGGGATGCCTCACGGTCGAGATGGAGGCGGCGGCACTGGCGGCCGTCGCGAGATTCAGAGGCGTTCGGCTCGCGCAGGTCGTCTACTGCGGAGACGACCTCTCCGGCTCCTCGTGGAATCACCGCTCCTGGCAGAGCCTCTCCGACGTCCGGGAGGACCTCTTCGATATCACCGCCACGGCGGCGCTGGCCCTCGGACACTCGAGCTTCGACTGAAATCGCCGGCTCCGGCGCGCCGGTCAGGTGGAAGAGTTGTCATGCCTGAACCGAGATCAGCTCCACCGCCTGTCATCAGCTCGTTCGTCGACGCAGGGTTCCGGATCAGGGCGGTCATCGAGCCGCCACCCGCGGCAGACACTCCGACGGAACTGCTGCCCAAGTCGGACGGCAGCTCATTCATCAGCTTCCTGTTCTTCGAGCTCGAAGCGAGCTGAACCAACCGGAGTCAGGCGACCTGAACGGCTTTCGGGCTCAGGTGCGTCTGGTGAAGGTGATCTTGCCGTTGGGTAGGTGGGTGGTCTGGTAGGTGGGGTCGTGGATTCGGGTGTGGTGCCTGGGGCAGAGCAGACGGCCATTGATGAGGTTGGTGGGTCCGCCGTGGGACCAGGGATGGTCGTGGTGGGCGTGGCACAGTGCGGGGGGCCAGTCGCAGCCCTCGGCAGTGCAGCCGCGATCGCGCAGCGCGAGGGCGATGCGTTGCGCTCGGGTGTGCAGGCGGCGTCGCCGGCCGAGGTCGAGGACCTGGGAGTTCCCGCCGAGGACGACGGGGATGATCGCGGCCTCACAGGCCAGTCGACGGGCCTGGTCGGCGGTGATCGGCTCGCCGGTGTCCAGCGTGCCGGCACCGGCCCCGGCCTGCAGAGTGCTGAGCGGGATGGTCACCACGATGGTCGCGTTGACGCCACCGGTGCTCGGGAGATGATCGGTGGGGAAGCGTTCGACGTACTCCGCGAACGCCTGCCCCAGTCGCTCGGGGGTCGCCAGCCTCTGCGCCGACGGCATCGGCCCACCCCCACCGCCGCTGTGCGCGGCGAGATGGCGCGGTGCGGCCAGCGCGGTCAGCGCGGTGCGGAGCATCGCGCCCTGCGCGGCCGGCAGGGTGAACCGTCCATGCACCCGACCGTGGCCGTCGTCGGCCATGGTGAACCTCGCCGATGCCTGGGCTGCGCGTTCCTCGCGCGCCAGCAACCGGGCCTCCTGGGCCTCAGCGACCTCGGAGGCCACGACGTCGAGGATGCGGCGCCCCAGCACCCGTAGGCGCTTCGCGTCATGTTCACCAGCCAACGCCACGAGCTCGGACTCGGCACGGGCCACGTTCGCGGGGCCCACGTCGTCGGGAAGCTCGGCCACCGCACGGACGATGACCTCGGCCTGCTCGAGCACGACGGCACCGGCCGCGAACGCGTCACGCACCGGTTCGTGCCCGGTGTCCAACGCCCGGGCCAGAGCCATCCGGTGCTGCGCCGTGCGTCGGGTCAGGCGCGTGACATGTGCCCACCACGACGCCGCAGACGTCGCCCCGCTGGCGTCCTCGACCCGGATCCGCTCGGCATGCGCAGCCACCCGCAGCTCCAGCTCGGCGACCTGCGCCGAAAGCCGGGTCAGGGCCACCAACGTCGAGGCGGTCTCCGCAGCGTCCATCGACCACAACGACACCCCCACCAGTCCCGACACGTCCGCAGACAGCTCATCGACCACACGTGTCACCACATGCCGGTCATCGGAGGCCAGAGCTGTCATGACCCCATCCCACCAACGCGCGCCGACAACTCACGCCCGAAATGTGGCGGCTTGCACCCCGACTAAAATAACGATGTGATCACGACCCCGGCAGACCCGTCGGGCACCCCGTGCGGTGATCAGGCATCCAGGTTGGCGCAATAGGCAACACTGAGGGCGTGACCGAACTCCCCCGCAAGGCCGCCGCGCGCACGGCCCGCCTGGCTGCCCTCCCGTTGGGGTTCGCCGGACGCAGCGCCCTCGGCTTGGGCAAGAGGATCGGTGGCAAGCCGGCTGAAGTCGTCCTGGCCGAGGTCCAACAGCGCACCGCCGAGCAGGTGTTCCGCACCTTGGGAGACCTCAAGGGCGGAGCGATGAAGTTCGGCCAGGCGATGTCGGTGCTCGAGTCGGCCCTGCCCGAGGACGTGATCGGGCCCTATCGCGAACAGCTCACCAAGCTCCAGGACTCGGCTCCCCCGATGCCCACCGGTCAGGTCCGTGAGGCCCTGGCCCGCGACCTCGGTGCGGACTGGCGCACGCAACTGGTCTGGCTGGACGGTGGCCCCACCGCTGCCGCGTCGATCGGGCAGGTGCACAAGGGACGCTGGCACGACGGGCGTGAGGTCGCCGTCAAGGTCCAGTACCCCGGTGCGGGCGACGCGCTGCGCTCCGACCTCAAGCAGCTGGCCCGCCTCGGCCGCACGGTGGGCTCGATGTTGCCCGGCGTCGACATCAAGCCCCTCATCGCAGAGCTGCTCGAGCGGGCCAACGAGGAGCTCGACTACCAGCTCGAGGCTGATGCCCAGCGCACCTTCGCCGAAGCGTTCCGTGACGACCCCGACATCGTGGTGCCGGACGTGGTCGCCGTCGGCGAGACCGTGCTGATCACCGAATGGCTCGACAGTCCCTACTCGTTGGCTCGCGTGATCGCGGAAGGGACCGAAGCCGAGCGCAACCACTACGGCGAGCTCTTCTTCCGCTTCCTGTTCGCAGGACCGGCACGCACCGGCATGCTGCACGCCGACCCCCACCCGGGCAACTTCCGCATCATCCCCGGCCCGAACGGCGAGCCGGGCCGGATGGGCGTGCTCGACTTCGGCGCGGTGGCCAGGCTCGCCGGCGGCACCCTGCCCCCCGCCATGGGCGCGTTGATCCGCATCGCGGCCCTCGAGGACCCCACCGAGCTTCTCGAGGGGCTGCGCGACGAGGGCTTCATCAAGCCCGGGGTCAAGATCGACCCCGACCAGCTGCTCGACTACCTCTCCCCGTTCGTCGAGCCGGCCCAGGTGGAGACCTTCCAGTTCTCCCGCGACTGGATGCGCGCGCAGTTCCAGCGCATCAACAATCCCCGCGACCCGGCGTACACGCTGGCACTGAAGATCAACCTGCCGCCGTCGTACCTGCTGATCCACCGCACCTGGCTGGGCGGACTCGGCGTCCTGAGCCAGCTGGGAGCCGAGGCCGGCTTCCGGCAGATCCTGACCGAGTCGCTGCCGGGCTTCGCCGACCCGGCCTGATCCCTGGCAGGGGATGCGAGGATCGCAGACATGACCGACCTCAGCTCTGCCCTCGCCCGTTGGCACGCCGTCATCGAGACCGGGGACGTGGCCGGGGTACGCCGGCTGCTGGCACCCGACGCGGTGTTCCGCTCCCCCGCCGTCTACGCGCCACAGGAAGGGGCGGACCTCGTGGCCGCCTATCTCACCGCCGCGATGTCGGTGCTGGGCGATCACTTCCGCTACGAGCGCGAGTGGGTCGGGGCCGACTCCGCCGTCCTGGAGTTCGTCTCCGAGGTGGACGGCCGTGAGCTGCACGGCATCGACATGATCACCTGGGACGCTGACGGGCTGATCTCGAACTTCACCGTCATGGTGCGGCCGCTGTCCGGGCTCAACGCCCTGATGCCGCGGATGGCGCAGGAACTCGCCCGAGGCCCGCAGCCGCCTGCGCATCCGTGACAACCATCGCGCGCCGCCACCTCGTTCTAGCAGGTGAAGGAGGACGCGATGCGAGAGGCTGCGGTGGTGAGCGAGCAACGTGCCCCCACGTTCGAGGAGTTCGTGGCGGCGCGGGGTCGAGACCTGTGGCGCAGCGCGTGGCTGCTGACCGGTGACGCCCAGAAGGCCGAGGACCTGCTCCAGACGGCCCTGGTCAAGTGCTGGCTGCGGTGGTCCTCGATCACCAAGGGTGACGCCGTCGAGTCCTACGTACGGCGCGCGCTGGTCACCACCTACACCGACTGGTGGCGGCGCCGCTGGACCGGCGAGATCCCGACCGGCGCGCTGCCGGACACCGCGAGGCTCGCCGACACCACCCTGTCCGACGAACGCCGTGACCTCGTGCTGGCCCTGGCCACCCTGCCCCGCGGGCAGCGCGCAGTGCTGGTGCTGAGGTATTTCGAGGACCTCACCGAAGCCCAGACGGCTGAGGCACTCGGCGTCTCGATCGGCACCGTGAAGAGCCAGTCGTCCCGGGCGCTCGCCTCGCTGCGTGCCTCCCACCTGCTCACCGAGGAGGACTGATGAACACCGAGGACCAACTGCGCCAGAAGTTCGCCCGGCTCGTCCCCGACGCCCCGGACACCGTCGTGGACCCGCGCAGCATCGAGGGCCGCGGCCGCACCGTCCGCGCTCAGCGTACCGTCGCCGCGTCGATCGCAGGCGCCGCGGTGCTGGCCGCCGTCCTCGTGCCGCTAGCTCTGCGGTCCGGTGCACCACACGACGGTGCTGCCGACCCTGCGAGCGCGACGCCGGACCCGTTCACGACCAGTCCGTGCCCGGACACCGGCCTGGACACCTACGCGAGCGAACCACTCCCGACGGACCTGGTCAGCGTGCGGTTCTGCGACGTCGGCACGCTCACCAGCCTCGTGCCGTCCCTGCCGAAGGACGCCCTCGTCACCGGCCTGCCCGACCTCGTCGCCCGACTCGAGAGCCTCCCGGCGGGCGACCCGGCCGCCTGCATGGCGGTGACGCCGGCGCCGCCGACAGCGGTGATGGTGTTCACCGGCACCGCTGGCGAGCAGGCGGTGGTGCCGGTGATGGCCTGCGCCTTGGCCGACGTGTCGGGCACCCTCCGCGACGCCCTGGGGATGCGTCAGGTGCTCCTCGAACAGCTCGCGGGCCAACGCCGCGAGCTCGAACGGCCCTCAGCCAGCTTCGACGCCTCCGACCTGTGCGCTTGGCGCACCACCGAGATCCACTTCGACCCGGCAGTCGAGTCGATCAGCAAAGCCGCCCTCTGCGGACCGGGCCGCCAGCAGCGCGCGCTCGATGCCGACGAGCTGCAGGTCGTGCAGGATGCGTGGCGCGACGCACTGAGCATCCCCGGGGGTGGCATCGCACGGGGATGCGAGGACCGGACCGCCGGGAGGCTGGTCGTTCTCACCGACTACGGCGACATCATCAGGTTCACCGCGGACAGCTGTCTGGTGGGGTTCGTGCAGTCCGGTTCGGTGACCGGGCAACCGTGGCGGATGCGCCTCGCAACCGACGTGCGGCCCTGAGCCGGGGGCTCAGACCCAGAAGCCCCGGTCGCCGAAGTCGCCGAAGTGGTCGCGGTAGGACGACGCGCCACCGCGGGCACCCAGGTAGGAGCCCACGACGGCGGCACCGAGGTCGTCCAGCTCGGGAGCGATGACCTTGCCGTCGACCCGCTTGGCCATCTGGTCGATGAACCTGGCCAGGCCCGGGTCCTCCCCCAGCTTGAAGAAGGTGGTCTGGGCGCCGAGTCGCCCGGCGTTCTCGAGCTCCCTGACGCTGTGGGCGATGGTCAACGGGTGCGGCGGGTAGGAGAAGTAGACCTCGCCGTCGGGCTCCAGATGGGAGGTCGGCTCACCGTCGGTCACGATCAGGAGCACCGGCTGGGCATTGGGGTGCTTGCGGAAGTGCCGGTTGGCCAGCAGCAACCCGTGGTGCAGGTTGGTGCCCTTGTCCCACTTCGCATCGAGCGCGGTCAGCTGCTCGATCTCCATGACCTCCGCATGGCGCCCGAAGGCGATCATCTGCAGGGCGTCACCTCGGAAGCGGGTGCTGATGAGCTGGTGCAGCGCGAGCGCCGTACGTTTCATCGGCACCCAGCGCCCGTCCATCGCCATCGAGAACGACGTGTCCACCAGGAGCGCGACGGCCGCCTGGGTGCGCGCCTCGGTCTCGGTGACCTCGACGTCTCGGATGTCGAGGCGGACGCCGGCGCGAGCATCTCCGCCCTCCCCCACGGTCCGGATCACGGCGTTGGTCACGGTCCGGGTGACGTCCCAGGGCTCGGTGTCCCCGAACGCCCACTCCCGGGTGGCTCCGGAGCGTTCGCCCGCGGCTCCCGAGTGGCGCACGTCGCGCTGGCCCTGGCGCCCGGAGATCCGAGCGGCCACGTCACGCAGCAGCGCCTTCCCGAGCTCGCGCATCGCCTTGGGCGACAAGCGGAGCTGGCCGTCGGAGCCGCGCTTGAGGTAGCCGGTGTCGCGCAGCGCCTTCTCCAACTGGGCCAGCGTCCGCGCGTCGACGGCAGCCTCGTCGCCCAGCTGGCGAGCGAGCTTGTCGAGGTCGACGTCGTCCATCCGGGAGCCGTCGTAGGACTGGGCGAGCTGTTCGGCGAGCGCGTCGAGATCGGCCAGGTCCTGCAGTACGCCGGTCCCATCGCCCAGGCCCAGCCCCTGCTCCCCGTCGAAACCCTCGGACCCGCCCCAGTCCTCGCCGGGGCGCAGCGCCTGGAGGTTGGCATCGAGCTGCGACAGCGACTGCATCAGGTCCGGTGAGCCGAACGCCTGCTGCGCCAGCGCGTCGAGCTCGTCGCGCTGCTCCTGGGTCATCGAGTTGCGCATCCGCTGGGCGGCGGCAGCCCGCTGCGCCAGGGAGTCGAGGAGCTCGTCGACCGACTGGGGGTTCTCGGGGAAGAAGTCGCCGTGCTTGTCCATGAAGTCGGCGAACTGCTGGGTGGTGTCCTCGCCGTTGCGATGCGCCTCGAGCAGCTCGTTCAGGTCGCCCAGCATCTCGTTGACCGCAGCGCGGTCCTCGTCGGTGGCGTTCTCCAGGGCCTGCTTCATGCCGGCGAACCGCTGGTCGAGCATCTCGCGGCCCAACAGGTCCTTGATCTTCTCGTAGTCCGCCCGCGCCTGGCTGCTCTGCCAGTCGTACGACGCCAGCTCGCTCACCGCTGCTGCCGTGCTCGGGGGCAGGTTGTCCAGCTGCAGCTCCGCGAAGGCCCGGTCGGCATCGTCGAGGTCGACGTCGCGGGCCAGCTGCTTGCGTTCCTCCAGGAGGGCTCGGTCCAGCAGCTCGCGCACCTCGGCCATCGTGCCGTCAAGGTTGTGCTGCTGCAGCAGGTCACGTCGCTTCTGCGCCACCCGGCGGGCCAGGTCGTCGAGACCCTTCTGGTCCTGGCCGCCACGACGCAGGAACTCGCGCATCGCCCGCTCAGGTGAGTAGCCGGCCATCACGTCCTCCCCGATGGCGTCCAGCGCCTCGGCGAGATCGACCGGTGCCGCCAGCGGGTCCGGCCCGCCGTCGTAGCGTCCGTAGCGCGTCTTCATGATGTGGTCTCGACAAGCTCGACCACCGAGGTTTGCTCGACCACCGGGGGTTGCGCGACCACCGGGGGTTGCTCGACCACCGGGGGTTGCGCGACCACCGGGGGTTGCTCGACCACCGAGGTTTGCTCCCCCACCGGGGGTTGTTCGAGCACGGACAGGTCACCCATAGACCGTCTCCCCGCCACCGGACTCCTTGCTGACCTTGCGGGCCAGGTAGAGCCCTTCGAGGGCCAACTCGATGGCGCCGGCCCGGGTGCCGTCGGTGGTGGCGCCGAGGCGGTCACAGACCTCGTCGTACAGCTCGGACTCGCCGAGGACCGGCAGCCCGGTGAGGAAGTCGCGGGCGGTGACCTGTTCGCCGGTGGTCACCATGGAGCCGGCCTCGATCGCGTCGACGAGCAGCGCGAAGTCGATGCCGCGGAAGTGCTGTCGCACCGTCTCCGCGGTGGCCGTGCGCAGCAGGTGGGTCAGGATCTCGTGCTCGCGACCCTCCTCGCCGCTCTCGAACTCCACCTTGCCGCCGAGCACCTCGACTGCCGTCTCGAGGTCGACCACGCGCGCCACGGCCTCGTCCTCGCCCTGGCTGGTGGCCCGGTGCAGCGCGGCAGCAGCGATCGTCTCGGCGCCGGCGATCGCGAACCGCGCGCTCACGCCAGAGCGCTGGTCGACGCTGCTGGAGTCGCGCAGGTTGCGGGTGAAGCGGGCCAGGATCTCGATGAGGTGGTCCGGGACCTCGGCCACCAGGCCGGCCTCCTGCCGGATCACGGCGACCTCGTCGTCGAGCTGGACCGGGTAGTGCGTGCGGATCTCGGCACCGAACCGGTCCTTGAGCGGGGTGATGATCCGGCCGCGGTTGGTGTAGTCCTCCGGGTTGGCGCTGGCCATGACCAGGACGTCCAGGGGAAGGCGCAGCACGTAGCCCCGGATCTGGATGTCGCGCTCCTCCATCACGTTGAGCATCGCCACCTGGATCCGCTCGGCGAGGTCCGGGAGCTCGTTGATGGCCACGATGCCCCGGTGCGAGCGCGGGATGAGGCCGAAGTGGATCGTCTCGGGGTCGCCGAGCGAACGTCCCTCAGCCACCTTCATGGGGTCGACGTCGCCGATCAGGTCGGCGACGCTGGTGTCCGGTGTCGCCAGCTTCTCGGCGTACCGCTCGTCACGGTGCCGCCAGGCCACCGGCAGCGCGTCGCCTTCGGCCGCGGCGCGCCGGATCGACACCGGGATGATCGGGTCGAAGGGGTGCTCGCCGAGCTCTGAGCCCTCGATCACCGGGGTCCACTCGTCGAGGAGCCCGACCAGGGTGCGCAGCAGACGCGTCTTGCCCTGACCGCGCTCTCCGAGGAGTACGACGTCGTGGCCGGCGATGAGCGCGCGCTCCAACTGCGGCACGACAGTGTCCTCGAAGCCGTGCAGGCCCGGCCACGGATCGCGGCCCTCCCTCAGGGCCGCGAGAAGATTGTCACGCAGTTCCTGCTTGAGGCCCTTCTGCACATGGCCCGAGGCACGCAGTTCGCCGACGGTGCTGATCGAGGGGGCAACGCTGGTAGCAGAGGTCACGTCCTCACGCTAACCCCGCGCGCCAAGCAGCAGGTTTCGCCCGGGTAACGCCGGTTCCCCGGCTACTGGGGAACCACGACCACGACGGAATCCGCGTGTTCGAGGACACCACGGCTGACGGAGCCGAAGAAGACGTTCTCGGCAAAGGTCTTGGGCCGTGAACCCACCACGACGGCGTCCATGCGCCGAGCAGCCTCCAGCAGGCACTTGTCGGGAAGGCCTCGGCTGATGGTGCGGGTGACATGGACCTCGGGATACTTCTCGCCCATGCCGCTGAGGGTCTCCGAGACCAGCAGCCGCTCCTCCTCGACGCCGTTCTCGAGGTCGTATCCACGCACGTCCCAGTAGCAGTGCATCACCTCCAACGGCAGTCCGCGCAGGGAAGCCAGCCGATAGGCGACCTCCAGCGTGCCGGCGGACTCCGGGGTGCCGTCGATCCCGACCAGCACGCCACGGCGGACCACACCGACGTGCTCGGGCCGCAACACCACCACCGGGCAGGATGCCTGCTCCGACACCGCGAGTCCGACCGACCCCAGCAGCAGGCTGCGCACCGGCCCGCGACCGTGGGAGCCGAGCACCAGCATGCTGGCCTGGTGCGAGAGCTCCAGGAGGACGATCCTGGCGTCCTGCATGCGCAGCACCATGTCGACGACCAGCTCGGGAGCCTTGCCGAGCGCGAGCGTGCGCGCCCGCTCGAGCAGTTCGTGACCGTCCTCGCGCATGGCATCCAGGATCGCCAGACGATCCACGCCCGCCTGGTCGATGATGATGCTGTGCGGACCGACTCCGTGGGCGAGCGTGAGGGACCGGTTCTCCAGCAGCGCCTGGTCGACCGCCCAGTACAGGGCCCGGTCGCTCGCTGTCGAGCCATCGACCCCGACCACGATCGAGCCGGGTTGAACGGTGGTGTTCTCCATGATCTCCTCCTGGCCCCAGCCTTGCCCCCACGGATAGCGACAGGCAGGGCGCAAAGGACCTCCGGCAAGGGACCTAGGGCCTGCTGAGTGGCAGGTACATCACGTGCAACCCGACCAGCCCGTGGGCCGGAGAGCGGAAGGCATCGGGCACCGTGCCGATGATCTGGAACCCGAGATCGCGCCACAGCCGGACGGCCACCGTGTTGGTGGCCACCACCGCGTTGAACTGGATTCCGTGGAAGTCGCGCTCCCGGTGCCACTGCACGGCGTACTCCGCCAGCGCGCGCCCGACCCCACGGCCGCGAGCCGACGGTGCCACCATGAAGCTGGCGGTGCCGATGTGGTCGCCGTGCCCGGGGCGGTTGGGACCCATCTTCGCCGACCCCAGGATCAGCCCCTCCTCCTCCAGGACGACCGTCGCCGACGGAGGTGGAGCGAGCCACCACTCCCGACCGGTCTCGGGGGTGAGGTCCAGCGGGTAGGCGTAGGTCTCCCCCTGCGCCACCGTGGCTGAGAAGAACGGCCAGATCCCTGGCCAGTCGTCCTCGACGGCCAGCCGGATGGTCACGGGCACCCCGGGGTCGAACGGGATGAACGCGCCATGGTGCCGACGGGTCGGGAGCGGCATGGTGGTGGTGACAAAGGAGGTGCGCCATGGCTCTCTCCCAGAGCACGGTCGCGATGATGCTCCCCGTGACCGATCCGCAACGCGCGCAGCAGTTCTACACCGAGAACCTCGGACTCGCCTACGTCGGCACCAACGCCGAGGGCAGCCTGGTCTACCGGCTCGCAGGCGGCTCCGAGTTGGTGCTGCTCCCCCGCCCGGACTCCACCCCGTCGCCGAGTACGGCGCTCAGCTTCGAGGTCGCCGGGATCGAGGACGAGATCGCCGGCCTGCAGGCGCGGGGCGTGGTCTTCCAGGACTACGACCTGCCCGAGCTCAGGACCACCGACCACGTCTGCGTGATGGCGAGCGAGAAGGCGGCCTGGTTCCTTGACCCGGACGGCAACGTACTCTGCCTGCACGAGACGCTCTGAGGAACTCACTCGCCGGTCACCCCGTCGATGGACTCGCGGATCAGGTCCGCGTGACCGTTGTGGCGCGCGTACTCCTCGATCATGTGGACCAGGATCCAGCGCAGGCTGTAGGGCTGCTGCGCCCGGCGGCTCTCCTTGGCCGACAGGCCGTCCAGCCCGCCCAGGTCGAGAGCCACCCGGATGACGTCGTCCGAGCGCGCCACCGCCCGGTCGAAGAGTGAACGAAGCTCGCCCGGAGAATCCTGCGGCGCCGAGGTGAACTCCCAGTCCCGGTCGGACTCCCAGTCGGCGCTGGCGAACGGCTCCATCATCGGCTCACCCAGGAAGACCTCGGAGAACCAGCTCGACTCGACCAGGGCCATGTGCTTGAGCAGCCCGCCCAACGTGAGCGTGGCCGGCGCGAGCGTCATGGCGAGCTGTTCCTGCGTCAGGCCCTCGGTCTTTCGACGAAGGGTGTCTCGGTGGTAGTCGAGGAAGGCCAGGAGGGTCGTGGCCTCGTCGGCTGCGAGCGGCGGGTCGAGCCGGCGCGTCACACGGGTCATGCCAGCCTCCCGGTCCGCGGGTCACGATCGGTGATGCAGTAGCGGAGCCCTCCGGGGTCGGCCATCACGGTCCAGAACTCCTCAGTGACCAGCGCCGTGGCGCCGAGGCCCTCATGTCGGGCCACCTCGGCCGGGCGCTGCGGCGTGCCGAGATCGAGGTGGGCACGCACGGGTCCGTGCGCGTCGTCGAGGCGCTGCACGAGCAGGTCCAGGGCGAACTGCCGCGGCGGGCGCAGCCACGAGAACTCAGCTCGACTGGCCAGCACCTCCGCTCGCGCCCCCAAGGTCGCCGTCCAGAACGCCAACTCCTGCTCGTACGTCGCCGTGGGCAGGTCCAGGCAGACCTGGTAGACCATGCTGTGGTGGCCGGTCGGCCACACCACCGGAGTGGGTCGCCGCTGCCCGGGATGGCTGACGATGCAGAAGGTCAGCCCCCCGGGCGAGGTCAGGACCACGTAGCCGTGCGGCGACGCGAACACCTCGTGGGCACCCCGCTCCACGGCTCGGTCGGCGGCCGCCCGAGGATCGTGGTGGTGCACGTCGAGGTGGATCCGGGAGCTGCCCTCGCCACGACGCTGGACCTTGAGGAACTCGTCGCCGTCCGGCGGCACCAGGGTGGCGAACTCGTCGTCCTCGCCGCGGCGCGCGGACACGGCGTACCCGGTCACATCGCGCCAGAAGGCGAGGCCGCGCTCGGCGTCGTCGGCCGCGAAGTCCAAGAAGGCGGTGACCCAGAAGACCATGGCGTCACACTAGAGCGCGTGCAGTTCTCCCAGGAATGCCCCTGCGGCACCACGCTCGCCTACGACGCCTGCTGCGGCCCGCTCCACCGCGGGACCGGCCAGGCCGGATCCCCCGAGCAGCTGATGCGTGCGCGCTACGCGGCGTACGCGCTCGGCGAGTTCGACTACGTGTTCCGCACGTGGCATCCGCGGACCAGGCCCCACGACGTCACCACCAGCCCCGCGCTCACCTGGACCGGCCTCGAGGTGGTGGCCGCCGACGACGACATCGTCGAGTTCCGGGCTCACTTCCGCACCCCCGCCGGCGACGACGTCCTGCACGAACGCAGCCGGTTCGAGCTGCGCGGGGGGCGGTGGGTCTACGTGGAGGCGCTCACGTCCACCCAGGACTGAGCGAGGTCGACCGGCGCAGCGCTGCCGGCCGTCAGTTCGGCCACCATGGCACCGAGCTCGCCCAGGCGGGCGGCGGGAGTGCCCAGCCGCAACGTCACCCGGTCGGCGTACGCCGCGTCGAGGACGTGGAAGCCACGCTGCCGCAGCTCGCCCTCGACCCGTCCCGCCTCTGCGTGATCGAGGATCAACAGCTGCTCCCAGACGCGCTGCCTGGTCAGAGTGCCTGCGTCGTCGAGACCGGCACGCACCGCGTCCGCGTAGGCACGCACCAGGCCTCCGGCGCCGAGCAGCACTCCGCCGAACCAGCGCGTCACCACCACCACGACGTCGCACACCCCTCGGCCGCGCAGGACCTCCAGCATCGGGGCGCCGGCCGTGCCGGCCGGCTCGCCGTCGTCGGAGGATCGTTGCAGCCGGGCGTCGGGTCCGATCACGAACGCCGAGCAGTGGTGTCGGGCATCCCAGTGCACCCGTCGCGATCGCTCGACGACGGCACGGGCCGCGTCCTCGTCCTCGACGCGGACCACCAGCGCCCGGAAGCGCGACCGCTTCACCTCGATCTCCGCGACTCCCTCGCCGGCCGGCACGAGGTAGTGCTCCACGCTCACGGCGTGACGCGATCCCCGGGCGCCGACCTCGACTCCGCCTGGGACCCGGGTTCCTCGGGTTCCTCGGGCTCCTCGGGTTCCTCGGGTTCCTCGGGTTCCTCGGGCTCCTCGGGCGTCGTCTCGGCCGCCGGATCCGGTGGCTTCGTGACCCGTTCGGCGAACGTGACCTCCACCGTCTCGAAGCCTTTGTGGCGCTGGGCGCGGGCATAGCTCGCATAGGCCCGGCGGTCCGCATCGGTGAGGTCCACGGCGTCGGTGAACGGCGTGAGCAGGGCCCGGGGATACAGCTTGCGCGCCAGCACCACGTTGATCTGGATGCCGAGCACCGCCATCACCGCGGCGATGTAGATCAGTCCGATGAGCCCGAGCACCAGCCCGAAGGTCTTGGTCATCGCGCTCGTGTTCACCAGGACCCGGGACACGAAGAAGGTGCCGGCGTACTGCAGGCCCTGCCACATGATCGCGACCGCGAAGGCCCCCGGAGCTGCCCGGCGCAGGCTTCGCCCGCCGCTGCCCCCGGCCGCGGCGAGCCGGAACAGCAGCGCGAAGACGGTGCCGACCACCAGGACCGTCGCGACGACGATCAGCCACTTCAGCCCGGCATCGACCCGGTCACTGAACACCTGGGTGCTGCTGCCGAGCGCGGAGACCACCGAGACCGCCAGGACCGACAGCCCCGCGGTCAGCAGGAGCAACAGGCTCTTGAGTCGCTGCAGGAACGGATTGGGGCGGCTGTTGCGGGGCACCGACCAGGCCACGTGCATGGTGTTCTGGATCGCCTGACCGAGCCCCATGGCGCCGTACAGCGCGGCCAACGAGCCGACGACGACCCCGCCCGTCGAACCCTGCAGACCCTCGGGACGGCCCAGCTGGTCCCCGATGATCGGGAAGTTCGCCAACGCCGAGTCCAGGATCGTCTGCTGGAGTTCCGGGTCGCCCTGCAGCACGAACCCGAGGATCGAGGAGGCCAGCAGGAGCAGGGGGAAGATCGAGATGAAGGCGTAGTAGGTCAGGATCGCGGCCAGGTAGTTGCCCTGGTCGTCGAAGAACTTGTAGAGCACCGCCAGGGGAATGGATGTGCGCGGGTGCTTGCGCTGGAACCGGTCCAGCGCGTTCGCGACATTGCCCACGAGGCAACGCTACCGGCCAGGTCACTGCTGTTGCGGCAGTGACCACACGACTCGAGCGCTCGCCTCAGTCCCACGCACAGTCGGGTTCGCCGCCCGTGCGCAGCTCGGCCGCTGGGATCCGGGTCAGCGTCGGCGTGCGCGGCCGGTCCCCCGCCAGGGCGTAGGGCCCGGCGCTGGACTCGCTGACCACCCACAGGTCGCCCTTGTGATCGAAGCCCAGGCCCTCCGCGCCGGGGACCAGGGCGACGCGTCGTCCGGAGGGCAGGGTGAGCGCCCCGCAGTAGGTGGAGCTGCTGGCGAACCAGGTGCCACGCCGATCGTGCGTCACCCCCTGCACCCAGGCCGGTGAGTCGCGCACCGTGCTGGCCGCGACACGGCCAGCACCCTCGCCCCGGTCCACGAGCGTCGTGGCCCCGGGAGCCATCAGTTGTGCGAAGTCGAATCCGTAGGTGTGGCCTTCCGCGGACTGGGCGAACGTGGCCATCAACAGTCCCGATCCGGTCGTGGTCAGGGTTGAGGCGGTGATCGGCTTGTCCACGGCCCACTCGCGCAGCACGGGGTCGCGGCGACCGATGGCTTCGGGGTCGAGCAGCCACAGCCGGCTCGGCCCGGTGACCCACAGCCCGTGGCGGGTCAGCACCGCGCCGCCGCCGTGGCGGCACTCGGGCAGCAGGCTGGCGGCGAGTACGGCGCCGGAGCGCCGGTCGACCTTCACCACCTGGCAGTGGCGTCGGCCTCGTTGGGGCTTCCACTGGTAGCCCGAGAGGTACGCCGCGTTGCCTGGCGCGAGCGCCAGCCCCTGGGGCACGAAATGCCGGAACGGGAAGTCCACCCGCACGCACCGCTGCTCGCGCACGCAGCCCTGCGCAGCCTGGGTGTCGCCGGCTGTGCCACCACCATCGACGCGACACCCGGCGACCAGCAGGGACACCAGCGCCACCGCCGCCCACCGTGCTGCTCCCCCGAACATACCGACATCCTAGGGTGTGCCTCGTGCGCATCGTGTCCCTTCTGCCCTCGACCACCGAGATCCTCTTCGCACTCGGTGCCGGAGACGACGTGGTGGGCGTGACCTTCGAGTGCGACTTCCCTGAGGAGGCGCGCTCGCGGCGCATCGTCTCGACGTCGGCGATGCCCGAGGGCCTCAGTCCCCGCGAGATCGACGACTGGGTGGTGGCGGCCGTGCAGCGGGGCGAGGACCTCTACCACCTGGCTGCGGACGCACTGGCCGAGCTCGATGCCGACCTGGTGATCACCCAGGACCTCTGCGCCGTGTGCGCGGTCCACGTCTCGGTGGTGGCCGACGCTCTCACGCACCTCGGCTGCACCGCCGACGTACTCACCGTCGATCCGCACACCCTCGACGAGGTGTTCGCCTCGATCAGCACCATCGGGGAGGCGGTCGGGCGGGCCCAGCAGGCGGCCGCTCTGGTCGCCGGACTGCGTCGCCGGGTCGCGGGGATCTGGGGCGGCACCGTCGGGCGCCGGCACCCGCGGGTGCTGGTGCTCGAGTGGCTTGACCCCCCGTTCGCTCCCGGGCACTGGATCCCGGAGATGATCACGCTTGCCGGTGGGGTGCCCGCCCTGGGCGTCGCGGGCACCGCCTCGCACCGGATCACCTGGGACGAGGTCCGGGCCTGCGAGCCGGACGTGATCGTGTGTGCTCCCTGCGGCTTCGACCAGCCGGCCGCACAGGCCCAGGCAGACCAGCTCGTGGCCGCCGGGATGCTGCCGCCCGGGGTGCCCGTGCACGCCGTCGACTCCAACGCGTCCTGGGCTCGCCCGGGGCCCCGCCTGGTCGACGGCATCGAGGACCTGGCCAGCCTGCTGCACAGCTGACCCGGCGTCCCGTCAGGCGCGCGCCAGGAACGCCAGCAGGTCCTGTCGGGTGAGTACGCCGACCGGCTTGCCGTCCTCCTGGACCAGGACGGCGTCGGCATGCTCCAGGAGCCGTACGGCGTCGCGGGCCGACTCGGTGGAGCCGATCGTGGGCAACGCCGGCGACATGTGGTCCTCGACCTGGTCGGTGAGCTTGGCGTTGCCGGCGAACAGCGCGTCGAGCAGGGTCCGCTCGGACACCGACCCGGCGACTTCGGCCGCCACGATCGGGGGCTCTGCCCGCACGACCGGCATCTGCGAGACGCCGTACTCCTGAAGGATGTGGACCGCCTCGGCGATCGTCTCGGCCGGGTGGGTGTGCACGAGATCGGGCAGGCGGCCGTCCTTGCCGCGCAGCACCTCACCCACGGTCTGGGCGTCGCGGGTAGCGCCGTCGGCGAGGGGGAATCCGTACTGGCTGAGCCAGTCGTCGTTGAACACCTTGGTCAGGTAGCCGCGTCCGGAGTCCGGGAGCAGCACGACGATGACCGCGTCCTTGCCCTCCGGGGTGCCGGCCAGCTCATGGGCGAGCTGCTTGGCCGCGAAGGCCGCCATCCCGGACGAGCCGCCGACGAGCAGCGCCTCCTCCCGGGCCAGCCGGCGCGTGAAGGCGAACGAGTCGGCGTCGGAGACCTCGATGATCCGGTCGGCGATCTCACGGTCGTAGCACTCGGGCCAGAAGTCCTCACCCACTCCCTCGACCAGATAGGGGCGGCCGGTGCCGCCGGAGTAGACCGACCCGGCCGGGTCGGCACCGATCACCTGGATGGCCGGGTTCTGCTCCTTGAGGTAGCGCCCGATGCCGCTGATGGTGCCGCCCGTGCCGACGCCGGCGACGAAGTGCGTGATCCGGCCCTCGGTCTGCCTCCAGATCTCGGGTCCGGTGGTCTCGTAGTGCGAACGCGGGTTGTTGGGGTTGGAGTACTGGTCGGGCTTCCAGGCACCGGGCTGCGAGGAGAGCCGGTCGGAGACGTTGTAGTAGGAGTCCGGGTGCTCGGGGGCCACTGCGGTCGGGCAGACGACGACCTCAGCGCCGTACGCCTTGAGCACGTTGCGCTTGTCCTCGCTCACCTTGTCGGGGCACACGAACACGCACTTGTAGCCCTTCGCCTGGGCCACCATGGCCAACCCCACCCCGGTGTTGCCGGAGGTGGGTTCCACGATCGTGCCACCTGGTTGCAGCTCGCCCGAGGCCTCGGCTGCCTCGATCATCCGGGTGGCGATGCGGTCCTTCACCGATCCGCCCGGATTGAGGTACTCCACCTTGGCCAGCACCAGCGGTGAGTCGCCGAGCCCGTCGAGGGAGGTCCGGAGCCGCAGGAGCGGCGTGTTGCCGATGAGGTCGAGGAGAGAGTTCACGTAGTCCACTCCTGCAGGCTAATGCGTTCTCCGTAAGGTGGTGCACGTGGGGAAAGCAGCAGCAGCCAGAAAGCTCGCCTCCGCCGCCGCTTTCGGTGGTGGCGGCCTGTCCGTGCTGGGCGCAGGTCTCTACGGGGTGCTCTCGGCCGAGGCCAAGCTCGCCAGGCGCGCCATCGGCAACGCCGACGGCACGCCCCCGGACGCGACCGGATGGTACGGCCGCGGCCGCCCAGGGCCCGCCCTCAAGGTCGCCCTGCTCGGTGACTCCAGCGCCGCGGGCTACGGCGTGGACCGGGTCGAGGAGGTTCCCGGCGCGGTGCTGGCCTCCGGGCTGGCCGAGCGCGCCGACCGCAGGGTCTACCTGCGCGGATTCGCCAAGGTCGGCGCCCAGTCCTCGGACCTGAAGCGACAGGTCGATGCGACCCTGCCCATCGAACCGGACGTCGCGGTCATCCTCATCGGGGCCAACGACGTCACCCACAGCGTGCTGCCCTCGCAGTCCGTGCGTCACCTGGGCGAGGCCGTACGCCGCCTGCGCGAGGCCGACGTCCACGTGCTGGTCGGCACCTGTCCCGACCTGGGCACGATCCAGCCGATCCCGCCGCCCCTCAAGCAGGTCGCCCGATCGTGGTCGAGGCGGTTGGCCGCGGCCCAGACCATCACGGTGGTGGAGGCCGGCGGACGCACGGTCTCCCTCGGGTCCATCCTGGGCCCGGAGTTCGCCGCGGCCCCCTCGGTGCTCTTCGGGCCGGACCGGTTCCACCCGTCCGCCCAGGGCTACGCGTCCCTGGCCGGCGTGATGCTGCCGTCCCTGCTGGCCGTCCTGGACCTGGTCCCGGAGGAGGAGGTGCAGCCCGAGGCGCTGCGCGGCGAAGGTGTCCTTCCGGTGGCCGCGGCAGCCGTCGAGGCGGTCAAGACTCCCGGCACCGAGCTCGGCGGAGCCGAGGTGGGCGGAGCCCGACGCGGCGTCCGTGGACTCTGGGTCGAGCTACGCCACCGCCGCAGGCACCCCCAACCCGACGCTGCGGCGCCCGACGCGGCCGAAGAGGAACGCTCCGAAATCGACAAAGCCCCGGGCGAACCCGGGGCCGTCGATCCTGCTCGGTGATCAGTTGCGGATGATCGCCAGGATGCGCAGCAGGTTGGTGTAGATCCAGACCAGGCTGACGGTGATCCCGAAGGCGGCACGCCAGGACTCACGCTCCTCGAGACCGGCGGCGACGCCGCGCTCCACGAAGTCGAAGTCCAAGATCAGCATGAACACGCCCAGTGCCAGGCCCGCGATGGCGAAGACCAGGCCGAGTCCGCCGAAGCCGTAGAAGCCGATCGCGTTGCCGAACATGCCCAGGACCAGCTCCAGCAGGCCGAGGGCCACCATGCCGAACATGGCCGCGACCACGAAGGTGCGGAACCGGCTGCTGACCTGGATGTTGAAGAACTTGTAGGCCGCGAGCGTGCCGGCGAAGGCGGCGAACGTGCCGACGACAGCCTGCATCACGATGCCGTCACCGAACTGGGTCTCGAACGCCTTGCTGATCGCGCCCAGGGCGACACCCTCCAGCACCGCGAACACCATGACCAGCGCGGGGCTGACGGTGCGACGGAACGAGATGAACAGCGACAGGATGAAGGCGCCACCGGAGCCGACGAGCAGCGCGGTGCTCAGCTGGGCGAGGTTGTCCTGCTGGTTGAGCGGCTCACCCGTGGTGATGTCGCCGATGTAGATCCAGGTGGCGATGGCCGCTGCGATCACGACGACCAGCGAGATGGCGGTCTTCTGCACGACCGAGTCGATGGTCATCCGGCCGGTGCCGCGGGTGTCCACCGGTGCGCCCGGCGTGCCGGTGCCCCACGTGGACGGGTCGGTCATGCCCGGATAGGACGCCGTGGCGTTGGCAGGTGCCTTGCCGTTGAAGCCCTCCGCATTGCGAAAGACGGGGTTGTTGCTCTGCATGATTGGTCTCCTCCCTGGAGGCCGTGGTGGCCGTCTCCGTGACGACCCGCCGGTTGCAGCCCATTCTAGTCAGGGTCGCATCCGTATGAACGAACGAAGTCTGCGCTCTGTTCCAGGGCGGGCCAGGTTTCCCCGGTCGACCGGGGGAACCGGCGGTTGTCAGCCTTTGCAGAGGCTGACAACCGCGAAGACACCCGGTCAGCCGGGGATTCATGTGACTGGTGGTGTGCCCCCGCTGGGGTTCGAACCCAGACTGGATCGCTTTTAAGGCGACTTCCTCTACCGATTGGGATACGGGGGCCCGCCGTCACCGGGCGATTGTCGCAGCCCGCCCGAGCACGTCGTCGAGCATGTCGGTGGTGAGCTTGCCGGTGAAGGTGTTCTGCTGACTCGGGTGATAGCTGCCCAGCAAGGTCAGGCCGCCGACCTCGGCGGTCGCACCGTGCCCGAACCGCGGTTTGGGTCGCGGTACGTCGTAGTCGGCCCGCCCGAGCGCCCTCAGGCTCGCATCCCAGCCGAACGAACCGAGGGCGACGATGACGCGCAGGTGGTCCTGGATCAGCTCGAGCTCGGCGTCCAGCCAGGGCGCGCAGGCGTCCCGCTCGGCGACGGTCGGCTTGTTGAGGGGCGGCGCACAGCGCACCGCCGCCACCATTCTGGTCTCGATCAGTCGCTGGCCGTCGCCCGCGTGCACACTGGTCGCCTGAGTGGCCAGGCCGACCCGGTGCAGCGAGGCGAACAGCCAGTCCCCGGAACGGTCGCCGGTGAAGACCCGCCCGGTCCGGTTGCCCCCGTGGGCCGCTGGTGCCAGCCCCACGATCAGGACCTTGGGTTTCGCCGAACCCCACCCGGCGATCGGTCTGCCCCAGTACGGCTCCCCGGCGTACGACGCCCGCTTGACCCTGGCCACATCCTCTCTCCACTCCACCAGCCGTGGGCACCGTCGGCACACCGAGATCGCGGCACCCAGCCGGTCCAGCTCCGAGTCACCGGCGCTGGCCGGATCGTCCGGCCAACCGGTGTCCGGCGGGACGGGGGATGCGAACAGCTGCCCGGTCAGCGGGTGCGGGAGCCACTGCGTCATGACACGGACCTAATCCTCGACCAGGGACCAGGCGATCCCCTCAAGGATGTCGGACTCCGAGGCGGTCATCGAGGTCAGGTTGGTGCGGACGAGGACCCGCGACACGATCAGCGCCCCGGCTCCGATGACGTCGGCGCGCCCAGGATGCAGGTAGGGCAACGACAACCGTTCGGCCACGGGCATCGCCACCAGGTCCCGCACGAAATCCTGGACGGCGGCCACCGAAACCGTCGCCTGGTCGATCCGGTCCCGGTCGTACGCCGGGAGGTCGAGGACGCCGGCGACCACGGTGCAGGCGGTCCCCGCGATGCCCACCACTGCGGCTGCCGCCGCTGGGTCCACCGGACATGCGTCGAGCGCCGCGTCGATGTCGGACACCGCCGCTGCGATCTCGGCGGCCGTCGGGGGGTCGGAATGCAGGTGCCGCTCGTGCAGCCGCACCGACCCGATGTCCATCGAGTGGGCCGCCTGCGGCGCCGTCGTGCCCAGGATCAGTTCGGTCGACCCGCCCCCCACGTCGACGATCAGCACCGGCCGCGGCACCGACGGGGAGAGCCCGCGCAGCGCGCCGGAGAAGGCCAGCGCAGCCTCCTCGTCGCCGGAGATCACCTCGGGCTCCACCCCGAGCCGTTCGCGCACCCCAGCGACGAACACCGCGGCATTGCTGGCGTCGCGCGAGGCCGAGGTCGCGCAGAAACGGATCCGGTCCACCTGATGGGTGGCGATCAGTGCGGCGAACTCGTCGATCGCGGCGAAGGTCCGCTCCAGCGCCTCGTCGGCGAGTCGCCCGGTGCGGTCGACCCCCTGCCCCAGCCGGACCATGCGGGCCTCGTGCACCGAGACCGCGGGCAGCGCGCCGATCAGCAGCTTGATGGTGTTGGTGCCGCAGTCGATCGCCGCGACCGTCAGGGGCTGACGCATGGTCCCGAGGCCCACCAGTCACCGAGCAGATCGAGCACCTCGTCACCCAGTGGATTCACGCCACGCCCCTGGGCCAGCGACTGTCCGGCCAGCACGTGCAGACACTTCACCCGATCGGGCATCCCGCCGGCGGAGATGCCGTCGATCTCCGGGACGCTGCCGATCGCGTCGCGAGCCGCCAGGTAGGCCTCGTGGGCCGCGGCGTACGCCTCGGCGAGCGCGGGATCCTCGGCGAGCCGGTCCTGCATCTGCTTCATCAGGCCGGACGCCTCGAGGGTGCCGATCCGGGAGGCGGCGCGAGGGCAGGTGAGGTAGAAGGTCGTCGGGAACGGGGTGCCGTCCTCGAGTCGTGGCTCGGTGGTGACCACATCGGGGTTGCCGCACGGGCACCGATGCCCGATCTCGTGGATGGAACGTGCGGTTCGCCCGAGCTGGGCCGACACGGCCGCCTGGTCCGAGGCAGCGATCACGGCGCTGCAGGACCGGCCGGGGCGGTCGACGGATTGCCAGCGGCTTCGACCGACGCCCAGGCTGTCGACCACCACGCGGTGGGAGCCTTCTTCACCACGTCTGCCGGTTCGTGGAGGGCCCCCTCGCCGTCCAGCGGCTTGCCGCCGTCGATGACCTCGTAGCTGGTCTCGCCCGGGTAGGCGAAACCGAACCGCTCACGCGCCTGGAGCTCAAGGAAGGCGGGGTCGTTCCAGCGCGACTTCTCGCCCTCGAGTTCGTCGATGTTGGCCGAACGCTGGGCGATCTCCGCCTTCAGGTCCGAGATCTGGTCGCGTTGCTGGAGGTAGGCACGCATGCTCGAGGCGTAGGACACCGTGAGGACGGCGATCAGGAGGATCAGGATCGCGGCGCGACCCGTCAAACGCGGCCGGGGCGGGCGCGCGGCCGTCGGTCGCCCCGCCACGCCCGCAGCGCCCGGAGCGCCGGCGGGACGTGGTCGAACCGCGCCGCGCTGACCCGGCCGGGCGGCCGGGCGGCGAGAGGGGTTCGAACGACGTGGGTCGGCCATGGTGCCCCGGTCAGCCCTGGTAGCGCGGGAAAGCCCCGGCGCCTGCGTAGCGAGCCGCGTCCTCGAGAAGCTCCTCGATGCGCAGCAGCTGGTTGTACTTCGCGACGCGCTCGCTGCGAGCCGGGGCGCCTGTCTTGATCTGGCCGCAGTTGGTGGCCACGGCCAGGTCAGCGATCGTGACGTCCTCGGTCTCGCCCGAGCGGTGGCTCATCATGCAGCGGTAGCCGTTGCGCTGCGCAAGCTCGACGGAGTCGAGGGTCTCGGTGAGCGAGCCGATCTGGTTGACCTTGACCAGGAGCGCGTTGGCCTGGCCACCGGAGATGCCGCGCTGCAGGCGCTCGACGTTGGTGACGAACAGGTCGTCGCCGACGATCTGGATCTGGGAGCCGAGCTGGTCGGTCATCGCCTTCCATCCCTCCCAGTCCTCCTCGTCCAGCGGGTCCTCGATCGAGACGATCGGGTAGGCAGCCACCAGGTCGGCGTAGTAGGCGACCATCTCCTCGGAGGACTTCTGCTGACCCTCGAACGCGTAGCTTCCGGAGTCGTGGAACTCGCTCGCCGCGACATCCATCGCCAGCGCGATGTCGGTGCCGAGGTTGAGCCCGGCGCTGGAGACGGCCTCGGCGATCAGGTCGAGCGCGGCACGGTTGCTGGCCAGGTTGGGCGCGAACCCGCCCTCGTCGCCGAGGCCGGTGGCCAGGCCCTTCTTCTTCAGCACGGACTTGAGCGCGTGGTAGACCTCAGCACCCTGACGCAGGGCCTCGCGGAACGTCGGCGCACCGATCGGCGCGATCATGAACTCTTGGACATCGACGTTGGAGTCGGCGTGCGACCCGCCGTTGAGGATGTTCATCATCGGGACCGGCAACACGTGGGCGTTGGGACCACCGACGTAGCGGAACAGGGGCAGGCCTGCCGACTCGGCGGCGGCGTGCGCGACAGCGAGGGACACCCCGAGGATGGCGTTGGCGCCGAACTGGGCCTTGTTGGGCGTGGTGTCGGCGGCGATCATCGTCTGGTCGATGAGGCGCTGGTCCGAGGCCTCGAGGCCCTCGACGGCCGGGGCGATGGTCTGCACGACGGCATCCACGGCGTGCTGCACGCCCTTGCCGAGATAGCGCTCACCGCCGTCACGAAGCTCGACGGCCTCGAAGGCGCCTGTAGAGGCCCCGCTGGGGACCGCGGCGCGGCCGAAGGCACCGTCCTCGAGGAGGACCTCGACCTCGACTGTGGGGTTTCCTCGCGAGTCCAGGATCTCGCGTGCGTTGACGGCTTCGATGGCGGCCACGGTGATGCTCCTGAGTCAGACGAAAAGGGGGCGCTCTCACCCTAGCGGCGCCGACAGCCCAATGGCGGCAGCACCCGCGCGGATCGGGGGCTCAGAGCAGGCGTCGTACGGCGTCGCGCAGCGCCTGCTCCGGGTCGACGCCCTCCGCGCGGCACTCGGCCACGAGTGCGAGGAGGCGGTCACCGAGCGTGGTCTCGACAGGCTCGACCACCGGAACCGGCTCGAGGACCGGACCCGGCTCGACCACCGGAACCGGCTCGACCACCGGAACCGGCTCAAGGACCGGACTCGGTTCGACCACCGAATCGGCGCGTGCCAGCCGTTCGAGCACCTTGTCGGCGAGGAGCAGTGCGGGAAGCTCGGGCGGGATTCCGTCGAGCACCGAGTCGCGCTGCTTCTCGGCTGCCTTCATCGACTCCCAGAGGTCGTTGACCGATGCGGCGCCCGAGACGGTGCCGCGCATGGTCTCGTCGCCGAACACATGGGGGTTGCGCCGCACGAGCTTGGCGATCAGGTCGGCGGCGACGTCGTCGATGTCGAAGTCTCCACGCTGCTCGGCGATCGCGGCGTGGAAGTAGACCTGAAGCAGCAGGTCGCCGAGCTCCTCACGCAGGTGGGCCGCGTCCCCGGTCTCGATCGCCTCGAGCGTCTCGTAGGTCTCCTCGAGCAGATGTCGCGCCAACGACCGATGGGTCTGCGCGGCCTTCCAGTCGCACTCGACGCGCAAACGGCCCATGACCTCGATCAGGTCGACGAGCGCCGCCCCCCGGTCCGGGTCAGCCACACCGCTGCGCGGCCGGCAGCCCGGCGATCCACTCGGCATCCGGCGGGGTCTTCGCCGCCTGGCGGGCGAAGTCGCTCACCGCGACGGATGTCTGGTCCGGCGTCTGGGTGAACGAGGTGTCGCCCAGGCTCAGCGAGGGGAACCGCGGGTTGATGGCAACGTCGTGGGTGGTCTCCCAGACCTGGGCCAGCTGCACGCCCTTGGCCAACTGGTCCTCGGCGGTCGGCTGCGACGCACCCTCCGCCACGAGGGCCTCCTTGCCGATGCTCGTGAGCACATCGTTGAAGTAGCGGTCCGCCACGAGCAGGTCGAGGACCCGGTCGAGCACCTCAGGGTCGACGTAGGAGAACTGCTGCTTGGCCGCGTCGACGTCGGCGTCGTACGTCGAGGAGGCGCTCACGTCGTACTCCTCGCCCATCTGATCGGCGATCGAGCGCATCACGAACCGCTGCACGACGGCTTCCAGGGCGGTCGAGCGCGGGAAGGCCGTGGTCTGCTGTTCCGGCGACGAGGTCACCACGGTGCACAGGTCGCGACCCAGGCTGTCGACGTCGTTGTTGCTGATCGTGCTGTCCCCCACCACGGCCGCCAGTCCCGGGTGCAGTCCGCCGCAGCCGCTGAGCGCGCCGAGCGAGATCAGGGCCAGTGCGGCCAGTCGGGTGCGGGTGCGCAACATCTTCACCGGGGTGTTCCTCCATCGCTCGGATCGATGATCGCATCGATCACGCTTCGTGCCCATTCAAGCAAAGGCATCCCGGTGATCGGATGCCCCCCGACCACTGCGGTCTGTGGACGAGGCACGAGGATCGTCCGGACCGCCTCCTTCACCAGGCTCTTGGGGTGGATCCGCTGCAACCGCACGACCCGTGATTCGGGGAGTACGACGGGCGCGAAGCGCACGTTGCGACCGGCGATCGTGACCTCCGAGACACCTGCACGGCGGGCCCGTCCGCGGAACCGGGCCACCTCGAGCAGGGTTGCCACCGGCTCGGGCAGCGGACCGTAGCGGTCCTGGAGCTCGGCGCGCAGCAGCTCGACGTCCTCGTCCTCGCGGACCTCGGCCAACCGCTTGTACATCTCCAGGCGCAACCGTTCGCTGGGGATGTAGTCATGGGGCAGGTGGGCGTCGATGGGCAGCTCGATGCGGACCTCCTGGAAGGGCTCGACCTCTCCCCCGTCGCCGCGGAACTCCTGCACGGCCTCCCCGACCAGACGGACGTAGAGATCGAAGCCGACATCGGCGATGTGCCCGGACTGCTCCCCGCCGAGCAGGTTGCCGGCCCCCCGGATCTCGAGGTCCTTCATGGCGATCGCCATGCCGCCACCGAGGTCGGAGTGCTGGGCCAAGGTCGCGAGTCGCTCGTGGGCGGTCTCGGTCAGGGGCTTGTCCTCGGGGTAGAGGAAGTAGGCGTAGGCACGCTCCCGCGAGCGCCCCACCCGTCCCCGCAGCTGGTGCAGCTGCGAGAGCCCCAGGGTGTCGGATCGTTCGATGATCATGGTGTTGGCGTTGGAGACGTCGAGCCCGGACTCCACGATCGTGGTGCACACGAGCACGTCGAAGCGCTTCTCCCAGAAGTCCAGCATCACCTGCTCGAGCTGGTGCTCGCCCATCTGGCCGTGGGCGGTCGCGACCCTCGCCTCGGGCACCAGCTCCTTGATCTTCGCGGCCGCCCGCTCGATCGAGTTGACCCTGTTGTGGATGTAGAACACCTGGCCCTCACGCAACAGCTCGCGACGCACGGCCGCGACGATCTGGCGGTCCTCGTAGGCACCGACGTAGGTCAGGACCGGGTGCCTCTCCTCCGGGGGCGTGGTGATCGTCGACATCTCCCGGATGCCGGTGATGGCCATCTCCAGGGTGCGTGGGATCGGCGTGGCACTCATCGACAGCACGTCGACCGAGGTCCGCAGGCGCTTCATCTGCTCCTTGTGCTCGACCCCGAAGCGCTGCTCCTCGTCGACGATGATGAGGCCGAGGTCCTTCATCCGGATGTCGGGGTTGAGCAGCCGGTGGGTGCCGATCACGATGTCCACCGACCCGTCGGCCAACCCGGCGATGACCTCCCGGGCTTCCTTGTCGGTCTGGAACCGGCTCAGGCCCTTGAGCACGACCGGGAAGCCGCTCATCCGCTCCGAGAACGTGGAGAAGTGCTGGGTGACCAGCAGGGTGGTGGGCACCAGCACGGCCACCTGCTTGCCGTCCTGGATCGCCTTGAAGGCGGCCCGGACCGCGATCTCGGTCTTGCCGTAGCCGACATCGCCACAGACGAGTCGGTCCATCGGCACGGTGCGGCGCATGTCGGCCTTGACCTCGTCGACGGTGGTCAGCTGGTCGGGGGTCTCGTGGAACGGGAAGGCGTCCTCGAGCTCACGCTGCCACGGCGTGTCCGGGCCGAACGCGAAGCCCTTCGTCGCCTGGCGTGCGGCGTAGAGCTTGATGAGCTCGGCAGCGATCTGGCGCACGGCCTTGCGGGCCCGGCTCTTGCGCTTGGCCCAGTCGGCACCACCCAGCCGGTCGAGGGACGGCTGCTCGCCCCCCACGTAGCGAGTGACCTGGTCGAGGGCGTCGGCAGGCACGAAGAGCCGGTCCGGCGGGGCCCCGCGCTTCGCGGCGCCGTACTCCAGGACGAGGTACTCGCGGGTCGCGCCGTGGATCTCGCGCTGCTTCATCTCCACGAACCGGCCGACACCGTGCTGCTCGTGGACGACGTAGTCGCCGGCCTTCAGCTCCAGGGGGTCGATCTGCTTCTTGCGCCGCGTCGGCATCTTGCGCATGTCGCGCGTCGAGGCCTTCTGCCCGGAGAGGTCGTCACCGGTGAGCACAGCCAGCTTGAGGCCCTCGTGCACAAGACCGTGCTCCAGGGCGCCGGTCGAGACGGTGACGACGTGGGTGTCCCCGGCCAACGCGGCCACCGAGATGTCCTCGAGCAGGCGCGCTGCCAGGTCGTGCTCGCCGAGGACCTCGACCATGCGCTGTGCGGGTCCGTGGCCCTGGTGCAGGACGATGACGCGCCAGCCGTCGGCGACCCATCCGGCGATGTCCGCGACGGCCTGCTCCATGTCGCCGCGGTAGGCCTCGGCCGGCTTGATGCCGGTGGCGCGGGACTCGACGCCGTCGACGGCCTGCCCGAGGTAGGCGTCGAGTCCGAGCTCGCGCAGCTCACGCGGGTCGCTCTCGCGCACCTCGAGCGTGGGCTCGGCGGCGAGTCCGAACGGGCTGAGCGCCCACCAGGCCTTGCCCTGGGCGAGGGTCTGCGCGCGCACGGTGCCCAGCTCCCGGTAGGAGGCCGCCCCCAGGTCGATGGGCGCCACGCCACCGCTGGCCGCGGCTGCCCAGGAGGCGCCGAGGAACTCCTCGCTGGTGGCCACCAGGTCGTGGGCGCGAGAGCGCGCCCGCTCGGGGTCCAGCACCAGCACGGTGGTGTCGGCCGGCATCAGGTCGACCAACATCTCCATGTCGTCCACCAGCACCGGCGCCAGGGACTCCATGCCCTCCACCGCGATCCCGGCCGCGATCTTGTCGGTCAGCTCCATCAGCTGCGGGTGCGCCGCGCCCAGCTCGGCCGCCCTGCGCCGGACCTCGACACTCAGCAGGAGCTCGCGGCAGGGTGGCGCCCAGAGCTGGGGCAGCGTCTCGATGGTGCGTTGGTCGGCGACCGCGAAGGACCGGATCTCCTCGACCTCGTCGCCCCAGAACTCCACGCGGATCGGGTGCTCCTCGGTCGGGGGGAACACGTCGACGATGCCACCACGCACGGCGAACTCGCCGCGCTTCTCGACCAGGTCGACCCGGGAGTACGCCGCGTCCGCGAGGCGGCGCACCACGTCGTCCAGGTCGACACTGTCCCCCTTGGCCAGACTCACGGGGGCGAGATCTCCCAGGCCCTTGACCTGCGGCTGCAACAGGGAACGGACCGGCGCCACCACCACCCGGATCGGGCCGTCCTGGGCGGTGTCACCGGGGTGGCAGATCCGGCGCAGCACAGCCAGCCGGCGTCCCACCGTGTCGCTGCGTGGGCTCAGCCGCTCGTGCGGAAGGGTCTCCCAGCTCGGATAGTGGGCCACGAGGTCGGGGTCGATCAGGCAGCCCAGCTCGGCGACCAGGTCCTCGGCCTCACGGGCAGTAGCGGTGACGGCCAGCACGGTCCGCCCGGCCCTGACCAGGCCCGCGACCGCGAAGGGACGCAGCGCCGCCGGGCCGGTCAGGTCCAAGGCATCGATGCTCGCGGCGTCCGCGAGTGCACTCGTGAGGGTCGGGTCCGCGAGGACGGCGTCAGCCAGTCCGGTCAGGTGCACAAGCTCCCCTTCGACAACGCAGGCAGCCCCCGACCAGGCAGGGCGGGGGGTGAGGTGCCAGTCTACGGCGGCCCTCCGACAGGCCGGTCAGGCGTCGGCCGCATCGCGCTCGGCAACCGAGCGGAGCACACAGAACTCGTTGCCCTCCGGGTCGGCCAGCACCACCCAACCGACGCCGGGTCCGTAGTGGTCGCGCAGGTCGTCGAGCTGGGTGGCCCCCAGCGCGATGAGCCGGGCGACCTCCTCGTCGCGGGTGCCGGTGGCCGGCCGCAGGTCGAAGTGGAGCCGGTTCTTCACTGTCTTGGCGTCGGGCACCTCGATGAACAGCACCTGGTGGGCACCATCACGGCTCTGGATCATGCACTCGGGGTGGCTCGGCTCATTGGGGTCGTCAGGCAGGTCCACGTAGTCGAGGACCTGTTTCCACCACTCGGACAGGGTGAAGGCGTGGGCACAGTCGAGGCTCGTGTGGGCGATGAACGAGGTCATGGGGCCATCCTCGCGCCGGGTGGGCCGGGCTGGGAAGGGTCAGGCGACGAGCAGACCCAGCTCGGTCAGGCGGGCCCGCAGCCGGCCGATGCCGTCGACCAGCGTCCACTGCTCGGCAACCAGGCCGACGTCGCGGGCGGCAGCGACGTTGACCGCCAGGTCGTCGACGAACAGGACCTGGTGCGGGTCGACCCCGATGGTGCGCACCGCCGCCTCGAAGAAGGCCGGTGCAGGCTTGGCCGCACCCAGCTCACAGGAGTAGAAGGACTCGTCGAACAACTCGTCGTAGCCCAGGCTCTCGCGCATGTACGCCGCGCGCAGCGACTGCTGGTTGGTGCCGAGATGGATGCCGAGGCCGGCGCCCCGCAGCTCCTCGATGAGCTCGAGCATCATCGGGTCGACGCCGATCTCCAGCCACAGCTCGGCGTACAGGTCCGCCGGCGACACGGTCAGTCCGTAGTCGGCCATGATCGCGCCCAGGACCGCGACGAAGTCCTCGCGGCCGTGCAGGCCGTCCTCCTCCGACTGCATGGCCTCGGTCAGGAACGCCTCCGCCCGGTCACCGAGCAGCGGCACGAGCGGGTCGAGCCAGCCGCCGGGCCGCGACTGCAGGACTCCGTCGGCGTCGAGGAGGACGTGAGCGATCACTCAGTGCCGTGTCGCTTGACGAACTCCACGATCTGCTCGGCGAGCTCGGGGCGGCACACGATCAGGTCGGGCAGGTAGACGTTCTCCTGGTTGTACTCAAGAGGCGTCCCGTCGACCCGCGAGGTGAACAGGCCGGCCGCGCGGGCGACAGCAACCGGGGCGGCGGAGTCCCACTCGTACTGACCGCCGGCGTGCACGTAGGCATCGGTGAGGTCTCGCGTGACCGAGATGACCTTGACGCCCGCCGAGCCCATCGGCACCAGCTCGGCGTCGATCTCCTCGGCCAGCGCCTGGACGAAGGCCGGCGGGCGGGAGCGTGACACCGCGATCCGTGGGCGGGTCGACGTGCGCGGTGGTACGACGGGCGGCTGACCGGTGTTGAACGTCTCCCCCAGGGCAGGTTGGGCGACCGCACCGGCGACCAGGTCCCCCTCGGACCACAGGGCCACGTGGACGGCCCAGTCGTCGCGTGGTGGCTCGGAGAACTCCCGGGTGCCGTCGAGCGGGTCGACGATCCACACGCGCGTGGCCGAGAGCCTGTCCACCTTGTCGCCGGAACTCTCGGCGGCCTCCTCCGAGAGCACCGCGTCCCCCGGACGGTGCTGCGCGATCAGTTCCATCAGCAGTTCGTGAGCGGCGCGATCGCCAGCGTCCTTGAGCTCGCGGCCCTCCAGGCCCTCGGCGCGCACCTGCAGCAGACGGTCACCGGCCACCGTGGCCGCCCAGGCCGCGAAGACGTGGTCGTCGGTGGCTGCCTCGGCCGGCGGAGTCCCTGGATTGAAATCGCTCATGGGGCCAAGCCTCTCACGAGCGAAGCCCGCCTCCCGGAGGGTCCATGTCATCCCGACACGAAGTGACTATCTACGCGTCTGGGGTCCCGCCGCACATGTCTGGGGTGCGACTGCCTCATCGTGCTACCGACACCTCATACCCGCCCAAACTAGCCTTAACACGGCAAAGTATGTCGTCCTCTCTCGGGGTTCCCTGGGCACCACGGAGCAGGGGGGATCTCACGCATGACCAGCACCGCACGCCTGGCCGCTGTGGGCGCGTCCGCGCTCTCGCGTATCTCGCCGCGGCGCGCGGGCTCCTCGAGAACGACCTCGACGTCAACGATCCGTTTCACCGATCCCGGGGGGGACCACATCATGCGTCAAGCTCGCCCGCACCGTCTCGTCACCGCGCTCTGCGCGCTCGCGCTGCTCTTCTCCGGTGCGGCATTGGCCTCGATGGCCCCCGCCAACGCCGACCCCACCCCGATCGTCTCGGCGGTCCCCGGCAAGACACCGTCAGTCCTGGACGGCGAGGTGTTGTCGCTGGTCAAGATCGGCGACACGGTGATCGCTGGCGGCACCTTCACCTCCGCCAGCTCCTGGAACAGCACGACCGTGCTGCCCCGGGCCGGGATCCTGGCCTTCGATGCCACAACCGGCGTCATCTCCGACACCTTCGTTCCGGCCCTGAACGGCGAGGTGGACGCACTCATCCCCGGCCCCCAGGCCGGCACCGTGATGGCCGGCGGCTCGTTCACCAAGCTGGGCACGGTCTCGGTCGGCAAGGTCGTCGTCCTCAACGCGACGACCGGTGCGCGGGTGAGTGCCTTCAAGGCTCCCGCCATCAACGGCCTGGTGCAGTCCCTGCGACTCTCCGGAGCACGGGTGTTCGTCGGCGGCCAGTTCACCAAGGTGGGCGGCGTCGCCCATGGCGGCCTGGCAAGCCTCTCGGCGAGCACGGGCGCGCTCGATCCCTACATGAACCTGCAGCTCAGCGGACGGCACAACGACAGTGGCTCGGGCGCCAAGGCCCCGGTCGGCGTCAAGTCCCTCGACATCACCCCGGACGGCTCGCGCCTGGTCGCGGTCGGCAACTTCAAGCGGGTCGACGGTGTGCTGCGAGACCAGGTCCTCCTGGCCGACCTCACCCCGACCGGCTCCGCGACGCTGGCCACGTGGACGACGTCGCGCTACTCGCCGTACTGCTCGAAGAACGCGTTCGACTCCTACGTCCGCGACGTGAGTTTCTCCCCCGACGGCAGCTACTTCGTGATCGCCGCCACCGGCGGCGGCTACGCCGGCACCCTGTGTGACGCGGCCGCCCGCTTCGAGACCGGTGCCGTCGCCGCTGACGTCCAGCCGAGCTGGGTGGCCTACAGCGGTGGTGACACCCTGACGGCGGTGGAGATCACCGACTCGGCGGTGTACGTCGGTGGGCACATGCGGTGGATGAACAACGTCAACGGCCGGGACTCCGCCGGCCAGGGCTCGGTCCCGCGGCCGGGCATCGTCGCGCTGAGCCCGAAGAACGGCATCCCGCTGGACTGGAACCCCGGTCGCCACCCTCGCGGCGTGGCGGTCTACACGATCCTGGCCACCGACAACGGGCTCTACATCGGGACCGACGAGGAGTACATCGGCAACTTCGAGTACAAGCGCCCGCGACTGGCCTTCTTCCCGCTCGCCGGGGGGCACCAGGTGGCCTCCGACGCGACGGCCAGCCTGCCCGCCGACGTGTTCATCGCCGCACCTCGCAGCGGTGGGACCCAGGACACCCTGACCCAACAGTCGTTCGACGGCAGCACCGCCGGCCCGGCCACGACGGTGAGCACCAGCGGGATCCCGTGGAGCAAGACCCGCGGCGCATTCTTCGCGGGCGGGAAGATCTGGTACGGCTACGACGACGGCTTCCTCTACAGCCGCACGTTCGTGAAGGGAGCCTTCGGGCCCGCCGTCAAGGTCGACCCGTACCACGATCCCTACTGGACCGGTCAGCCCACCGGCTCCGGCACCTCGACCTACACCGGCGTCGTCCCGGCGTTGTTCGGCAGCTTCAACGCCAACATCAACGGGCTCGCCTACACCGACGGTCGTCTGTACTACACCCAGACCAACAGCTCCTCGCTGTTCTACCGCTACTTCAACGCCGACTCCGGCATCGTGGGCAGCGAGGCCTTCACGGTCTCCAACGGGCTGAGCTGGAGCGACGCCCAGCTCACCTTCGCCAACGGCAACGATCTGTACTTCGCCTCCCGGGCGACTGGTCAGCTCAAGCGGATCAGCCTGGTGAACAGCCTGCCCACCGGTGCGGTCACAGTGGTCAACACCTCGCGGGACTGGAGTGGTCGAGCCAGCTTCCTCGCCCCGTTCAACGTCAACCTCGCCCCTGTCGCCGACTTCAGCTCCAGCTGCGTCGAGCTCACGTGCTCGTTCGACGCCAGCGCCTCGAGCGACCCCGACGGCAGCGTGGCGTCGTACTCCTGGGACTTCGGGGACGGCACGACCGCGACCGGGCCGACGGCGTCACGCACGTTCGCCGATGCCGGCGACAAGTCGGTGACCCTCACGGTCACCGACAACGAGGGCTCGACGGGCTCGGTGACCAAGACGGTGACGGCCGTCGCTCCCATCGCCTCCAACATCTCCTATGTCGACTCGGCCACGTCCGCGGCGACGGTTGCCGCGACCAGCGCCTCGGTGACGGTGCCGGCAGGGGTGATCGCCGGCGACACCCTCGTGCTCTACGGCAGTTGGGCGGATCCGGGCGACGCGACCCTGAACCAGCCGTGGGCCAAGGTGGGCACGAGGAGCGTCACCGGGCTGGCTTCCAGCGTCTGGGTGGGCACGGCCGGTCCGGCCACGGCCGGATCCAGTCTCCAGGTGACCCTTCCCGCGTCGGTGAAGTCGACGCTGACCCTCGTGGTCTACCGCAACGCCGGTGCCACGCTGGCGCCCACGGCCATCGCGTCCGCGACCGACAACTCGAGCCTGACGCACACGGCACCGACGGTGGACGCCTCGTCGGGGTCCTGGGTGCTCAGCTACTGGGCGGACAAGTCGTCCTGGACCACCGGCTGGTCGGTTCCAGGGGGCCAGGTCCAACGGGCCACCGCGCTGGGCACCGGTAGCGCCAGGATCACCTCGTCCGTCTCCGACGGAGCCGGACCGGTCGCGGCACCGGGCGTCGCCGGCGGCGTAACGGCGACCTCGGCTCCCCAGGCAAGCACTCGTGCGATCTCCTGGACCATCGCCCTCCCGCCGGCGCCCTAGTGGAGGAGCTCGTCCTACCTGAGGTGCACCGAACGCGGGTCGCGCAGGCACTCCTTGAACGCGCGCAAGCGCCGACCTCGCAGGGTGAAGGGTTTGCTGATGCCCGGCGGGCGGTGGTTGAAGTAGTTCATGGCCACGACGTCGTGGTTCGTGGCGTACTCGAACGCGTTGCGGATCCAGTTGGCTCCCCGTTCGGGTCGGCGCGGGTCGTCACGCACACCGAACTCTCCGATGATCACCGGGCGACCGCTCGCGTGCCGCTGGGCGCGGCCGACCAGGCCGGCGAACGGGATCCACTTCACGTCGCCCCCGGGCTCCCAGTAGTTGTAGGCGTCGAGTCCGAAGAGCTTCGGGGACGGCGCGACCCACTGCGCCGGGACACGCGGCGAGTTCGGGTCGAAGGTCCACTGCATGAGGATCTGGATCACGTTGACCTTCGGCGCCCTACTGGCGGCCCGTGCGAGCACGTGCTCGGTCATGGCCACGTGCCAGTACGGCGTGTTCTCCGAGCCCGCGACGTCGTTCTCGGGCTCATGGTTCACGGTGAGGCAGATCGGGGCGTTCAGCTCGCCGAGACCCTCCAGCAGCCTGTCGACCCAGGCGTTGTGTCGTCCCTCGGCCACATCCTGCCAACTGCCCGGCGGCTTGATCGACAGCACCGGCAGGCGCCCGCGGTTGACGTTGCCGCGAGCCCTGGCGACAAGGGCGTCGATCCGGCTGGGCTGGAAGAAGGCGCGCTGACTGCCGAGCCGGTGGCCGAGTCGCCGCTCCCAGGCGCGGATGCCGATGCCGTCACGCACACGCGCCCCGTAGAGCACGCGGCCCACACCCGGATCACCCGGGAACCTCCGTGCCGCGGCCACCGCGGGGGCGGTCCCGGTGGCCGTGCCGGCCACCAGGCCGGCCGCCGCGAGTCCGACGGGCAGTTCGAGCAATCGACGACGTGACACGTCCACGGGCAACCGGTCCTTCGCTGGGGGCTTGACTCCGCAATGGCAAGATCTGGCGCTCAACAATCACATCAGTTTGCATCAATGGGAGAATCAACGCATGTTCAACGGGGCAACGCCGAGCCGGCGAGGTGTGCTGACGCTCGGGGTGAGCGCACTCGCAGTGTCGGGTCTGGCGGCCTGTCGGACGAAACGAACTCCGGCGGAGGCGATCTCGTCCTCGGCAGCCCCGGTGGATCCCCGGTTCCCGGGCGACCCGGGCACCGAGCGCAGCTACCTGGGCGTCAGCCGGGCGGTTGCCCAGCCGGCTGACAGCGGGCGCTGGCTCAATGGCACCCGGATCTCGATGAGCCGGCGCTACTACCAGGCCGACCAGATCGCGCTGATGCTCGACGACATCACCGCCGACCACCGAGACGGGGTCGTGCCGTTCGTCTCGATCAAGCCAGACCTGTCGTGGGCCGAGGTGGCCGACGAGAACGACGACGGTTGGCTGGAGGCGGTGTTGTCCAGCCTCCAGGTGGTCACCGCACCGGTCTTCCTCGCGATCCACCACGAACCGGAGAACGACCACGACACGGACAACAAGCCCGCGGACTGGGTGGCCATGCAGCGCCGGGCCTTCAAGCTGGTGCGCCGCAAGTCGGATCTCGTGACGGTGGTCCCGGTGCTCATGTCGTGGACCTTCAACCCCGAGTCCGGCCGGGTGCCACGCGACTGGGTGGTGCCGCACTGCAGGCTGATGGGTTTTGACTTCTACAACCAGTGGGCTCCGGACCTTCTGGCTCCGTGGACCGAGCTGCTCGAGCTCGTGGGGCAGGTGCGGGAGGTGATCGGACCCAACGTGCCGATCATCGCGCCGGAGCTCGGTTGCCGCAACGACCCGGACGACCCGGAGCGGGCGAGCCGGTGGATGAGCGCGGCCTTCGACGATGCCCACTGGCTGGGCGTGGTCGGCCTGGCCTGGTTCAACTCCGAGTACGCCGAGGACATCGAGTTCCGCCTCGACGCGGCGGAACGCGCCACGCTCGCCGGGTTGCTCGACCGCCCCGAGGTCGCCCGGATCACCGACTGACGGTCCTGGCCGCACTCGCCCTCGGGATAGTCACATGCGGCCGGTCGGCGACCGGTCAGATGTCGAGCGACAGCTTGTGCTGCTCGAAGCCGGCCTGCACGGTGCCGGTGATCTCCTCGATTCGTGCGATGTCCTCGGCCGTCACGTGGTTGCGCCACGACTGCGCCACCTCCGCCGGGCTCCGGTCGAATCGGTGCAGCGTCTGAGGCTCCGTCGTCGGGGTCGTCGGGGTCGTCGGGGTCCCCGGGGCAGCCGGGGCAGCCGGGCCCTCCTTGGTCATCTCCGCAGCGGTCGCGCCGGTGGGCACCAGGCCGAGGGTGGTGAACATCGAGCGCACGGCCGGTGCGCCGGCTGCGGCGAGCTCGTGGTGGGCCAGCAGGACCGTGTCAGGCGCCGCTGCGAGGTCCTCGAGGACCACGGTGTTGAGCACGGCCCAGAAGATGCCCATCGCCTCCGCATCACTCAGCCCGTCGCTGCGCCGGTCCCACAATCGGCGTACGCCGTCGTCGCCGTCGGGGTGTGCCTCGATCAGGTCCGCGATCTCGTCGAGGTCGGGCGTCCACCCCATCCGGCGATAGCTGGCCAGGACGGCTCCGGGGTGCCGGTAGACCTGCACGGCTCGCGCCCCGGTCTCCCGAGTGATCAGCGGCACCGAGAGCATCGCGAAGGGATCCTTGATCACGACCCGGGTGCCGGGCAGCGGGGCAAGCGCCTGGCGCCGACCATAACGTCCGAAGACCCGCGGGTTCAGTCCGCGGTACGCCGTGCGCAGCGCCCGCCGCTGGCGTGGGGTGATCGACTCGAGTCGCACCCAACCGGTCAGAGTGCCACCCAAGGCGTACTGCCGCTCCCGGGGGTTCATGGGCTCGCGTCCGGTCAGGGCGGTCCCTCGCGCGGTAGCCAGCAGTCGAGCCACCCACGTGGTGCCCGACCTGGGCACGCCGGTCACGAGCAGGGGCTGCTTCGCTCCAGGTGCTGGCACCGGACCAGCCTGTCACATCCGCAATGCCCCCAACGAGCCGATCGCGTGCGACCGCACAAACGGACCCCACCGGTCCGCACACAAGTGCGGGGCCCATGACCCTTTCGGATCAGCCCGCCCCCCAGCCTTTCCCCAGCGGGCCGTAATAGGGGTGGACCCACTTCGTCCGCGCGACGGACAATCTGGACATTCTGGGGTGCTGATCGGCGGTGCCCGCATGTTTGTCTATGTAGGGGGGCGCTTCATGCGCAGAACCGCGCACTACCTGTCCGTCATCGTCACCAGTGGCGTGCTCGCCGCGCTCTGCGCGTCGCCGGCCTCGGCCGCGACCATGGAGGCGACGTACGACATGAACGAGCCCTCGGGCGCCACCGTCATGGTGGACAGCTCGGGCAACGGTCTCAACGGCACCATCAACCAGGCTGGCCTTGACACCGGCGTCACCTTCAACGGCGCCACCGGCTACGAGTGGGCCTTCCGCAGCCCGACCGCTCCTCCGGCCTCACCGGAGCGAGTGATCCAGGTCCCGGACAACCCCAATCTCGACCCACGCAACGACACCTGGACCGTGGAGCTGCGCTACCGCACCAAGTACAAGTTCGGCAACATCACCCAGAAGGGTCAGTCAGCCACGAAGGGTGGCCAGTTCAAGATCCAGAACCCCGGCGGCATGCCTTCCTGCCTCTTCAAGGGACCGTCCGGCCAGGTGGCCACCCGGTCCAAGGTCGCCCTCAACGACAACGCCTGGCACACCCTGAAGTGCGTCAAGACGCCCACCCGGGTGACGATGTACGTCGACGGCGCTTTCATGAGCCTCAAGAACGGCAGCACCGGAGTGATCGACAACAAGATCCCGCTCACCATCGGCGGCAAGATCAACTGCGACCAGGTCAAGGTCACCTGCGACTACTTCAGCGGAATGATCGACTACCTGACGTTCACCCGAGGCTGAAACTAGTCCTTCCGGACCACGGTGACCTGGACGCGCCTGACGCGTCCAGGTCACCTTGCGTCCCACGACCCCCGTTTGGCACCGTGGCCACGCGACCGCACCTAAACTGGTCCAGTCCTGCCAAGACCGAGTGAGAACGGCGGCATCTCCCCATGAGTTTCGGGTCATCCACGGCGCCGGTCCACGTCGTCTACGTCGGCGGGTTCGGGCGGTCGGGAAGCACGCTGCTCGAGCGCATCCTGGGCGCCATCCCGGGTTGGGCCAACGTCGGCGAGCTGGTCGACCTGCCCCGTTCGGTCTGGCCGCAGGACGAGCTCTGCGGCTGCGGCGAACGATTCTCGGCGTGTCCCTTGTGGCTGGAGGTCGGGGAGATCGCCTTCGGCGGCTGGAGCGAGGACACGATGAACCACCTCGCCGACCTGCGCATCGGCGTCGCCCGCCAGCGTCACCTGCCGGCCCTGTTGGCCCTGGCCTCGGGTCGCGCCCGAGCCAGCCACCTGGCCCAGGTCCGCGACTACCAGCAGGCCTACGGACGGATCTACCAGGCGGTCGCCCAGGCCAGCGGGGCCAGCGTCGTCGTGGACGCCAGCAAAGGCCCCGCCCACGGGCTGGCCCTGGCCGCGGCCCCCGACCCGAGCTTCGTCACCGATCGCGGCTACGGCATGAGCATGGTCAATCTGGTGCGCGACCCCCGTGGCGTGGCCTACTCCTGGTCGCGACGCACCGGGTCACGCCCCCAGGCCGGGGCGACCAACACCGAGATGTGGACGATCTCCCCCACCCGTTCGGCCGCCCAGTGGGCCGCGCTCCAGACTGAGATGCAGCTCGTCGCGCGCCCGATCGAGTCCCACCGGGTGCGCTACGAGGACCTGGTCGCCCACCCCCGCGCCACCGTCCGCGGGCTGCTCGAGCGGCTGGGCCTGGCCGCCGTCGACGGAGGCCTGGACCACCTCGAGGAACATGCTGTGACCCTCACCTCGAGTCACGGGCTCTCCGGCAACCCGAGCCGCTTCCGCAACGGCCGCATCGATCTCGAGCTCGACGAGCAGTGGGCCCGCGACCTGCCCGCCGGCGAGCGCCGTACCGTCACCGCCCTCACCCTGCCGTGGCTCACCGCCTACGGCTACGACGTCAGACCACGACCCTCCGCGAGCACCTCGGGCAACCCCCAGGGCTCCGGAGCCGCCCAGCGAACGGAGCACCCCTCGTGACCCAGCCGGACCCGACCGAGCACCCCCTGGTCTCGGTCGTCATCCCCACCCGGGGCCGCCCTGAGCTCCTGCGCGAGACGCTGGCGACGATCATCGCCCAGGACTACGCCGGCCCCATGGAGATCCTGGTCGTGCACGACCGGGAGGACGCCGACCCGAGCCTGTCCGAGCTGAGCCAGCCCGGTCGTGAGGTCCGCTCCATGACCAACACCGGCACCCCGGGTCTCGCCGGAGGTCGCAACACCGGTCTGCGGAAGACCTCGGGCGTGGTGGTGGCCAGCTGCGACGACGACGACCTCTGGCACCCTGAGAAGATCCGCAAGCAGATGGACCGCTTGACCGCGGACCCCACCCTGTTGGCCGTCGGCGCCGGGATCCGCCTGCTGATGGGTGACCGCGACGTCGACTGGCCGGGGCAGTCCGCCGTGGTGAGCCACGAGCGCCTGCTCGGCAACCGGGTCAAGGAGCTGCACTCCTCCACGCTGGCGATCCGGCGCACCGCCTTCGCCAAGGCCGGGGAGTACGACGAGGACCTGCCGCACGGCTACGGCGAGGACTACGACTGGCTGCTGCGCGCCTCGCGGGTCGGCAAGGTCGGCGTGGTCAACGAGATCCTGGCCGACATCCGCAAGGACGTGCCGTCGTGGTTCCGGGGCAAGTCTCTCAACACCGCCGACGCGCTCGAATACATGCTCGACAAGCACAAGGACTTCGCGACCCATCCCCGCGGGCACGCCCGGATCCTGGGCCAGATCGCCTACGCCCGGGCCACCGCCGGTGAGCGCCGCACCGCGCTGCGCCAGTCCACCAAGGCGCTGAGGATCCACCCGGTCGCACCGCACGCCTGGCTGGGGCTGATGAGCGCGACCACCGGCGTCGACCCACAGCGGGTCCTCCTCGTGGCCCGCAAGTTCGGACGGGGTGTCTCGTGAGCAGGCTGCCCAACTTCATCTACATCGGCCCGGACAAGGCGGGGTCCTCGTGGCTCCACGAGATCCTGATCGACCACCCCGAGGTCTACTTCACTCCGGCCAAGGACCTCTACTTCTTCGACCGCTACTTCGACCGCGGCCCACAGTGGTACGCCGACCAGTTCGCCGACGCCCAACCGCAGCACAAGATCGTCGGCGAGGTCTGCCAGGACTACCTGTTCGACCCGCCGACACCGGCCCGCATGGCTGAGGTGCTCGGCACGGTCCAGACCATGGTGTCGCTGCGTGACCCGGTGGAGCGGGCCTGGTCGTCGTGGCTCTATGCCCGCAAGCACGGCGTCGGGCCGGACGACTTCCTGACCGCTCTGCGCACCGAGCCCGCCCTCCTCGAACACGGCCGCTACGCCTCGGGGCTCGACCGGTTCCTGGAGCACTTCGAGCGCGACTCCATCCACATCGCCGTGTTCGACGACCTCGCCGCCGACCCGCAGGCCTTCCTGGATGCGACGACCGACTTCCTGGGCATCGCCCGGATGCCCCTCTCGGAGGAGCAGGTCAAGGCGCGCCTGCCTGCGGCGGCCGCCCGGTCGACCAGGATCGCGCATCTCGTGCGCCGTACCGCGGACTGGGCGCGTGAGCATGACGGCGCCCGGATCGTCGGTGCGGTCAAGCGGTCCCCGCTGGTGCACAAGGTGCTCTACCGCGAGATCGACCGCGCCGCGGTTCGTCCCGATGCAGACGCCGTGGACTTCGTCCGGGAGTCCCTGGCCGACGAGGTCGATCGGCTCGAGCGCGACTACGGCCTCGAGCTGAAGTCTCGCTGGGGCTGGGTGTGAGCGTCCAGACCCTCACGCACTCCTTCGCCGACTTCGAGACGACAGCGGTGAGGAGGCCGCGGCGTACCTTCATCCGGGGACGCCTCGACGAGTTCTGGCCGTTGACGCTCTACTTCTACCTCTATCCGCTGTGGTGGGTGCTCGGCCTGTCCAAGCTGATCATCTTCTTCATGGCCGTGCCGATGCTGGTCTCGTTGGTGCGCCACCACGACCTGCGGGTGCCCCGAGGGTTCGGCTTCTACCTGCTCTTCCTGATGTGGTTCGGTCTCGGGGTCACCATGCTCTGGGTGCAGGCACCGGGCACCGATCCCAAGCACGGGCTGGGTCCGCTCATCGGCTTCACTTTCCGGATCCTGTGGTACGCCTCGGTCACGATCGCCTGCCTCTACGTCCTCAACGCGGATCGCACCCGGCTGACCGCGGTGCGACTGGGGCGCATGCTCGCGTTCCTGTTCCTCATCACGATCTCCGGCGGGCTGCTCGGCCTGGCGATGCCGACGCTCGACTTCCCCTCGCTGCTGGAACTGGGGCTGCCCAAGGGCGCGATGAAGACCGAGTTCCTCAACACGATCTTCCATCCCCGGGTGGTCCTGAACTCCGAGTTCCTGGGCTACTCCCAGCCGCGGGTGACCGCGCCTTTCTCCTACCCCAACACCTGGGGCAACGCCGTCGGACTCCTGCTCCCGTTCTTCATCGCCACCTGGTTCGGACGCGCCGCCGGGTGGCGCCGCTTCGTCTCACCCTTCATCCTCCTGCTGGCCGTCGTCCCCATCGTCTACTCCCTCAACCGCGGACTGTGGCTCGGGCTCGCTGTCTCCGTGACCTGGGTGACCGTGCGCCGACTGTGGGCCGGTGACTTCCGGGCACTCATCGCCGCGACCGCGGCGGTCATGACGGTCGCGGGGGCCCTGCTGCTCACCCCCCTGGGGCAGACCATCACCACCCGGCTGGCCACACCGCAGAGCGACGACCGTCGCCAGGACACCGCCACCGAGGTGATCCGCTCGACCTGGGACGCCTCCCCGATCCTCGGCTACGGCGGGACCCGCAACATGGTGGCCAACTTCAACTCGCTGGCCGGCGGCAACCCCGAGTGTCACCAGTGCTCGGCGCCACCTCTCGGCACGCAGGGCTTCCTGTGGGGGCTGATCTTCATGACCGGTTTCGTGGGAGCCGTGCTGCTCGTCGGCTTCCTGATGACCCAGTTCTGGATCAACATGCGGGTCCCGACCACGCTCGGCCTGGTCACTTCCACCGTCGTGCTCGCGAGCGTCTTCTACTTCTTGTTCTACGACTCCCTCGACGTGCCCATGCTGGTCACCATGATGGCCATCGGATTGTCGGCGCGCGAGCACTCGCCACCTCCGCTCCCACCACCTCAGGGGGTCACGTGACCAGGGCGCCGGCGGACCACTTGTCGTCCGCTCTCAACGATCTGCTCCTCGAGCTCGGGCTGGACCCGGCCGCGTCCCGGCTGACCCGTCAGCAGGGTCCGGGCTGGATGGTGCTGCCCTCGGTCAAGCGACCCCAGGTGCTGGTGCCGCTGAGCCAGGGTGCCGGGCCCATGATCGCCGAACGGCGAGCCCGTGGCCGGGTGGCCGTCGTACGCCGGGAACTGGCTCGCCGCAGCCTGGGCGCAACGTGGTCGCGCCGACTGCCGCTGCGGCGGCTGCAGACCCGGGACCCTGCGCTGGCCGAACTGCTCGGCTGGCTCGGCGACCCGGCACGGCCGGCGGCCACCGTGGGCGTGATGGTCGGGCCGCCGCGCGCCAACCGCAAGCCGGTGCTCCGGCTGTTCGGGGCCGACGGCGAGACCTGGGGCTACGCCAAGATGGGCATCAACGACCTGACCAACCAGCTCGTCGAGCAGGAGATCGCGGCCCTCACCGCTGTCGGCGAGCTGGACCTGCCCGGCATCATCGTCCCTGCGGTCCTCAAGCACGGCACCTGGCGTGGCCGCTCGGTGCTCCTCACCGCGGCGCTGGCTCTCGACGCCGACCAGCGTCAGCCCTCGGAGCTCCCGATCGCCGCCACCCGCACCCTGTTCACCCAGTGCTCACAGGTCGATGTGCCCCTGAAGGCCGCCACCGGGATGGCACTGGTCGAGGCGCCGCGCTCCGGCGAAGGGGTCCGCCTCGAGGAGCTCGGTGCCCGGCTGATGGACGTCGTCGGCGATCGACGCATCCCGCTCGGGGCTTCCCACGGCGACTGGACGCCGTGGAACATGGCCTGGAGCAACGAGGACCTCGAGGTGTGGGACTGGGAGCGCTTCGCCACCGGCGTGCCACAGGGCTTCGACGCGGTCCACTTCGAGGCCTCCAAGGTGCTGTCCTTCCAGACGGACGTGACCGAGCCCGCCTTCATGGACACCCTCCCCCGCCAGCTCGAGCGGTGCGACGTCGAGCCGGTGCTGACCACCACCCTGTTGTGCACCTACCTGCTCGCGATCGGGCGGCGCTACGCCCGCGACCTGGAGCGGGCACCGGCGCCCGCGGTGGTCAAGCGACTGCACTGGGTGATCCGGCTGTTGGGCTCGCAGATCGAGCTGCTCGAGGAAGAAGGTCCGCAATGAACCTACGAAAGATGGCACCGGACTGGGTGCAGGTGCGCGGCCGCAGGCTCAGCGTCGCCTTCGGCAAGCGGACGGTCGGTCGCCGGCCGCTGCCGGACTTCCTGGTCATCGGGGGCCAGCGCTGTGGCACCACGTCGCTCTTCCGCGCCCTGATGGACCACCCCCAGATCGAGCGGCCCACGATGCACAAGGGGGTCAACTACTTCGACCTCAACTACGACCAGGGCGAGGCGTGGTACCGCGCCCACTTCCCGATGCGTGCGGCGGCGGCGGACACACATGTCTTCGACGCCAGCGGCTACTACATGTTCCACCCGCTCGCAGCCGAGCGCATCGGCGCGGACCTGCCCGGCATCAAGGTGATCGCGATGGTCCGCGACCCCGTGGAACGGGCCTATTCGGCGTACAAGCACGAGTTCGCCCGCGGCTTCGAGTGGGAGAAGAGCTTCGAGCGCGCCCTGGAGCTCGAGGACGCCCGGCTCGAGGGTGAGATCGAGCGGATGGTGGCCGACCCGACCTATGCCAGCTTCAACCATCGCCACCACGCCTACCGCCGGCGCGGCGAGTACGCCCGCCTCCTCGAGCCGTTCATCAAGGCTCTGGGGCGCGACAACGTGCTGGTGATCGAGAGCGAGTCGTTCTGGTCCGAGCCGGAGAAGGAGTACGCCCGGGTCAACGCCTTCCTCGACGTGTCCTCGTTCGTGCCCGACAAGTTCGAGCGCTACAACGCGCGACCGGGGCGCGGGCTGAGCCCGGAGGTGCGTGCCGAGCTCGAGGCCCACTTCGCCCCGCACGACGCCGCCCTCGGCGACCTGCTCGGGCACGCGCCTGTCTGGCGGTCGACTGAGTGAGCGAAGAACGGCCACTGCCGAGGATCGGCGACTACTTCACGCACGTGCGGCGCTACTACAAGCGCATGCTGGTCTTCGGCGTGCTCGGAGCCGCCATCGGAGGTGCCCTGTTCCTGCAACGCGCCGACGAATACCGCGCCACCTCCACCGTGGCCCTGTCGCCACAGCTGACCTACCTGTCGCTCAACCCCAAGCCCGAGAAGCAACCGGTGGTCACCGTCGACACCACTGCCGCACTCCTGCGCTCCGACGAGGCGCTGGACCTGATCGGGCAGTCCATGGGGCTGAGCCCCCAGGAGGCCTCGGACCGGATGATCGTCTCGGCCAAGCCGCTGTCACGGGTGCTGGTGATCCGGATCACCGGCGTGACCTCGAAGCAGGCGGCGTCGGGCAGCCGGGCCGCCATCGCCGCGCTGCTGTCGCTGCAGTCGGAGAAGTTCGCGCTCCCCGAGGACCGGGTGCGACTGCTCCGCAACCGGGTCAACGTGCTGCAGGCCGCCGCGCAGGAACAGCTGACGTCGAGCTCCACGTCGCAGAACGTCGTCGACGCGCTGGAGATCGCCCAGACCCGGCTCGACCAGGCCGCCGCGACCAACAACACCCGCAGCTCGGTGATCACGCAGCCGCGGATCAATGCCGGCCGCCCCGGCGAGCTCATCGTCTTCGTTGCCGGTGGTCTTGCCCTCGGCCTCCTGTTCGCCCTGCTCTCGGCCGGTGTGGTGCAGGCCACCTCGGCTCCCCGGCCCGCCCCATGGGAGCGCTCATGACGACCGAGCCCGCCGTACGACTTCGTGACAGCCGTGAACAGGAGGCGTCGGGCCCCTGTATTCTGGCCCGAGCAGGGGGGCTGCAGGGAGAGCATCGTGCCGATGCCGACGCGCCGGAGCCACGGATCCGACTGGAGGTAGGGCACACCTGATGGACGCCACGACAGGGCAGCGAAGCCGGATCAACATCGGCAACACGCTGCGCGCACACAAGGCCACGCTCATCGCCCTGCCGCTGCTGGGGGCTCTCGTCGCCGTCGGCCTTGGCTCGTTGCTGCCGACGGACTACGTCGCCACCACGAGAGTCCTGATCCAGCCCCTGGAGGGCAACCCCTACAACCCCACCGGACAGGGCAGCGACCTGGTCAACCTCGAGACCGAGGCCTCGGTGGCCGGGTCCGACGTGGTCACCCAGGACGTGCTGGACAACATCGACCCGAAATACCGCCGCGACAACCTCGCCAAGCTGCTGTCGGTCTCGGTCGCCTCCAACACCCAGATCATCCAGCTGGCCTACGAGGGCACCGACAAGGCGCTCATCGAGGCCGTCGCCGACCAGTACGCCGCCAGCTACCTCTCCTACCGTGAATCGCGCCGCGACACCCTCATCGGCGCCCGGGAGGACCAGCTCAACGAGCGGAGCAAGAGCCTCACCGAGCAGTTGGACCGGTTGAACGCGCAGGGCAAGGGCAACAACTCTCCTGAGGTGAAGGCGCTGGGCGGCCAGCTGCTCAACGTCAAGCTCCAACAGGCGGCGATCGACACCTCGAGCAGCCCCGGCGAGGTGATCGCCACGGCGAGCGCCAAGTCGGTCGGCCTGCAGCTGCCCCTGTTCCTCACCATCCCGGCCGGCCTCATCGGCGGCCTCATGGTGGCGATCGCCATCGCCTTCACCCGGGTCCGCCGCGCCGACCTCCTGCACACGTTCGACGACATCGAGTACCTCGGCGTCCCGGTGATCGGCCAGGGAGTCGGCCAGGTGCCCACGTCGGGCGCCACGGACACCGATGACCCGCCGGCCTCGGTGGCGATGATGACCGGTGTGGTCCTGCATCGCCGGGTCGAGTCCCCGGCCACGATCGCGGTCAGCGCGATCGGCACGTCCCTGCCCGTGGAGTCGTTCACCAACGACCTGGCGCGGGTGCTCGGACGCGGGCAGCAGAGCGTGCTGCTCATCGATGCCGCGGCCAAGGAGCCCTCCGCCAAGCCCGGCCTCTCCGACGCCCTCCAGGGCAACGGGCGGATGCGCCAACAGGGCCCTCCACCGCGCGGGGTGACCAGGCTGCCGGTCGGCCGGGAGCCGGACCAGGCCGCAGAGCTGCTGGCCTCCTCGCGCATGGGTGACCTGTTGCGCGATGCCCAGGAGCGTTTCCCCTGGGTCCTGGTCCAGGGTGAGGATGCGGGCGCCTCACCCGGCCGGGCTGCTGTGGGTGCCTGTCACTACTGGGTCCTCGTGGTGGAGCTGGAGTCGACCAACCGCGCAGAGCTGGCCCGCGCACTGAGCTGGGCCAAGGTGACCAGCACCCAGCCCGTGGGCGTCGTGGTGCTGGCGAGCGCCGCCAGCAAGACCAGCCGGCTGCCCTCCTGGGTGCGGATGCCGCACCCGGTACGGCGCTGGCGCCAGCGCAAGGCATGAGCGACAACACCGAGCTCCGCAGGCTCGCTCGCGGCGGCGTCGGCGGCCTGATGGCTGCCGCCGTGTCCGGGCTCGGTGGCCTCGTCTTCATCACCATCGCCGCCCGCAGCTTCTCCAAGGCCGACGTCGGCACCACCTTCGCCCTGACCTCGCTGTTCCTCATCGCGGTCGCCGTGGTCACTCTCGGCACGGATGTCGGCATCGTGCGCTTCCTGGCGGTGAAGCGTGCCCAAGGACGAGACGACCATCTCTCTGCCGTCATGGCCGTCACCCTCGGCCCGGTGATCCTCCTCTCGATCGCCACTGCCAGCGCCCTCTGGTTCACACTCCCATTGGTGTTCTCGACCGAGAAGACCGACATGGCGCGGCTGTTGGCGGTGTTCCTGCCGATGGCCGCCATCTCGAACCTGTCCCTGGCGGGGACCCGCGGACTGGGCACCGTGCGTCCCACGGTGACCATCGACGGCCTGCTCAGACAGGGCCTGCAGCCATTGCTGGCGCTTGTGGTCGCCTGGCAGGCGTCCGATCCGTTCTGGTTGGTCGCCGCCTGGGTGACGCCGTACGCCGTGTCGGCAGTCGCCGGGTGGATGGCCTACGTGCGGATGTGCCGCAAGGTGAAGGTCGCCCCCATCACCGCCCCGTGGTCCCCGAGCACCCAAGGTGTCTGGGCCGAGGTGTGGCGCTTCCACGCTCCGCGCAGCGTCACCCAGATCGCTCAGATCGGCATCCGGCGCGCCGACATCCCGCTGGTGACGGCCATCGCCGGTCCGGCCGCGGCCGGTGTCTACACAGCGGCCTCGCGCTTCGTCGCGGCCGGACTGCAGGCGATCCGGGGCACCCAGCAGATGGTCGGCCCGCAGATGGCCCGTCTGGTCGGTGCGGGGCGCCTGGAGGAAGCCGGGACCGCGCTGCGGACGGCCACCACCTGGAACGTGCTGGTCGCCTGGCCGCTCTACCTCACCTGTGCGGCGATGCCGGACCTGGTGCTGTCGCTCTTCGGACCGAACTACTCCTCGGGCAAGCCGGTCGTGGTCATCCTCGCCCTGGCGATGTTGATCGGCACCGCAGCCGGTCCGGTGGACATCGCCCTGCTGATGCTGGGACGCAGCACCCAGAGCCTGGCCAACAACATGGCGGCCCTGGTCACCAACCTGGCCCTCAACCTGCTGCTGATCCCGATCATGGGCATCACCGGAGCCGCCACCGCGTGGGCTGCCTCGATCCTGGTCAGCAACGCGCTGCCCACCTGGCAGATCCGCAAGGTGCTGGGCAATCCGTGGGACCGCGCCACCCTGTTCGCTGTGGGCGCGACGCTGGTGCCCTTCGGAGCCCTGCCGTTGGCCGGGCGCCTGGCCGGCCTCGACACCGACGCCGGGCAGGCTCTGCTCCTCGGCGTCGGACTGCTCATGTTCGTGGCCCTGCTGTGGCGCTTCCGAGGCCCCCTGCTGCTGGTGGAGCTCTTCGCGGCCGTCGCGCCCAGGCTGGGCCGTCGCAACCGGCAGCAGGCCAGCGCCTAGGCCACGTCGCGACCGTCAGCGGTCACGGGATCGTCCTCATTGATCGCCTCGACGGCTTCGGTGAGCACCGGCTCCTGGTCCGGGCGACGGTCCAGGTGCACGCCGGCGATCATGCAGCGCACGGAACCTCCCGCAAGCTCGATCGTCGGGATGTCGACGGCAACGATCTCGCACGACTCCTCGATCACTGCGACCTGGTCGGGCCGCAGGCTGCGGCGAGCGCGCGCCGACATGGCCATGATGTAGCGACGACGCCCCTCGCTCGTGCGTCCGCAAAGCTCCACCGCGTTGCCCGCGAACTCCCTGATCTGGTCCTCGCTCAGCTCCACGACCCGGCGTCCGTTGACCGAGAGCCGCTCACGGACCTGCTCACGGCGGTTCTTGTCGGGGATCATGTCGAGCGCGATCATCGCGACGTCAGTGCCCACGCAGGCGATGACGTTGGTGTGGTACACCGGGACCCCGTCGGAGTCGACGGCCTCGAAGGCCATCGGCTCGTAGTTGAAGTCCGTGCAGAACCGCTCCAGGACCGCGATGTCGGCTCGATAGCTCCGCGCGGTGTACGCGACCCGGGAGACATGGTCGAGCACCATCGCCCCGGTGCCCTCGAGGAAGATCCCGTCGGGCTCGAGGCCCGAGTAGTCCACGATGGACTGCACCCGGTAGTCCGATTTCAACATCTCGAGCACGTCGGCGCGGCGCTCGTGGCGCCGGTTGGAGGCGTACATCGGGTAGACCGCGACATAGCCACCGGCATGGGTGGAGAGCCAGTTGTTGGGGAACACGCTGTCAGGTCGGGTGTGGTCCTCGTCGGCGAACACGTGGACCCGCACGCCCGCATCCCGCAGGGCGTCCGCGAGGGCGTCCATCTCCGCCAGGGCCTTCGCGGCCGTGGCGTCGTCGGACTGCCCTTCCGGGGGCTCTGCCTGGAAGGCGTTGTCCGCCGCAGTCGCGGGGTTCGGGACGAAGTTGGTGGCACGGACCAGGATCACTGCCGAGGGGGCTTGGGCACTCACGGCTACGGAATCTAGACCATCAGACAGCAGACAGCCGCACGTCGGGGCCGTGGTCGACCTGGCCCGGGGCCGCGGCCGGCCCACCGAGACTGGACACCAGCCGGGTCAGCTCCGCGGTCCCCGGCGCGCCGGGCAGCGCCAGCACCGGGACCCGACGGTGGTTGGCGGCCGCGACGGCCGCCGTCCCCGCAAGCCCGGCACCTGGCTGCTGGGACAGCAGGCGTACGTCGAGATGGCGATCGTGGCTCTGCGTCAGCAGCGAGATCAGTGGGCTGCTGTCCACCAGCACGCGGGCGCCGGTGGCCGCCTGCGCCGCAGCGAGGACGCGCCGCTGGTGGCTCGCGTGGCGCAGCAGGTCGGCACGAACCCGGGCGCCGGGGTGCCTGCGGGAGGCCGCCAGCACGTTCGTGGTGGACGGGAACGCCGCGAGCCAGTCACGCTCCGCCGGATCGAGCTGGTCCCAGCCGCCGTAGGCGCGCTCACCGACCTCGACCCAGAACGCGCAACCGCGGAACGGGGCGCCGCACGCGCACGCGGCATCGCCGGTGTGCAGTGCGTCCCAGACCCCGGCGACACTCCCGAGCACCAGGGCACCGCCCACACCACAGAAGGCATCCTCGAGCCGTCTGCGACCCCCGGCGTCGGTGGCCGCCCCCACGTTGAGCACCAGGGGACTGCCCGGGACCAGGGGCATGCGGCGACGTGGACCGGCGGGCGCGGCCACGAGCGCCTCGACCAGGGCGACGCTGACCCGTGACTCGGCTTCGGTGGGGGTCACGCGGGTGCCGGTGGCGCCGAGGCTGTCCAGCAGCGGATCGAGGTCCTCCACGGTCCGCGCCAGGCTCACCAGCCCTCGTTCCTCACACCAAGCACCGAAGCGCTGCTGGTGGTCGTCGACGTGCTCGCCGTGACCGGGGTCCCGCGGCAGCACGATGGGTCGATGCCCGGCGCTGCGGGCGTCGTGGATGGTCCCCGGCCCGCCGTGGGTGATCACCACGTCGGCACCTGCCACCAACGACTTCAGCTCCACGGGCGAGACGAATGCGGCGCCGGCGGCGGCGCTCGGAGGGGTGGACTGGCCGTACTGGACGTAGACCTGGCCGTCCGGGTGTGCCCGCTGCCGACGGTCGGCCCAGGTGACGACGCGGTCGAAGCGATGGTGGTCGGTGCCGACCAGGATCACGATGGTGGGGGCCTTCACAGCAGCGGCCCCACGACGATCGCGTCGTCGTACAAGGCCGCCTGCTCGGGCCACTGCACGAGCATGAGGTCGGTGAAGGGGCGACAGAGCCGACCGGTCAGGGTGGGGGTCTCGATGCGGTCGTAGACCTCGATGTAGACCGTCCGAGCTCCCATGAGCCGTCCCAGGATGAAGAAGGGCAATGCCACTGCTGCCCCGGTGGAGACGACACTGGTCGGACGGAAGGTCCGCATCACGCTCACAGCCAGCCGCGAGTTGCGCAGCAGGTTCCTCACGTTGCGCGTGGTGGGATGGAAGGCCCACCAGACCTTCGGCTCGTCAGCCAGCGCGTTCGTCGCGTCCGGCGTGTCGAAGGTGACCCAGCCGCGCTCGTGCTGACCCCACCACGGCTCGAGGGCCAGCAGTTGAGTCAGGTGACCACCGCTCGAGCCGACCAGGAGCACGCGCGGCTCGTCCGGACGGTCGGCACCACGCCGAGACATCATCGTGGAACGTGCTCCTCTGCAGGGATGTGGGTGGGCCGATGGTATCGACGCAACCTACGCCGGCGGGGGCTTTCGACCAAGCTGCTCAGTAGGCGCCGCGGGAGGCGACCACGGCGTGGGCCGTGCGCAGCACGATCACCGCGTCATCGGAGATCCGCCAGTTGTCCGCGTAGTGCAGGTCGAGTCGCACGGCCTCGTCGTAGGGCAGGTCCGAGCGACCGCTGACCTGCCAGAGACCGGTGATGCCCGGCTTGACCGCGAGCCGTCGGCTCGTGGCGGTGTCGTAGGCAGCGACCTCCTCAGGCAGCGCCGGGCGCGGACCGATGATCGACATCTCGCCACGCACGACGTTGATCAGCTGCGGAAGTTCGTCGAGCGACGAGCGGCGCAGGAACTTGCCGACCTTGGTGACCCGCGGGTCTGCCTTGATCTTGAACAGGTTGCCGTCGACCTCGTTGTCGGCCAGCAGGGCCTCTGCGTCGTCGGACATCGTGCGCAGCTTGAAGATCGTGAAGGGACGCCCGTTGAGGCCGACCCGGGTCTGCCGGAACATCGCAGCGCCGGGCGAGTCCAATCGGATCAGCACCGCCAAGATCGCCAGGAGCGGGGCCACGGCCACCAGCAGCGCCAGGCCCAGCGTGCGGTCCAGCATGCCCTTGATGGTGCGGGTGAGGGTGGAGGGCCGGCTCGGCGCGACGTGCACCAGCGTCGACCCGGCGAACGAGGTGGTGCTCAGCCGGTGCGGGGCAACAGCGTCGAGGGCTCCGAGGACAGCGAGCCGAACCGGGCGGTCCTCCAGCTCCCAGGACGCGTGGCGCAACAGTTCGGCACTCGCGCCGGGTGCCATGACGACCAGGTCGGCACGGGTGTCGTCCACCAGGGTGCCGAGCAGCTTCGGGCCGTGCACCCACGGCAGGCCCTCGAAGTCGCCGGGCAGCGAACCGTCCTCCGCGGACTCGGCCGAGCAGGCACCGACGACCTTGATCCTCTGGTGACCCTGCCAGCGGGCAGCCGCCGCGGCGATGGCGGCGCCGTCGCCCAGGACCACGGCGCGAACAGGGCGGGTCACCCGCAGGGCGCGCAGGATGACGACGGAGAGCGTGGCGACGAACACGATCAGTGCGGCCTTGCCGATCACCATCGTGGACGTGTCGGTCAGGGCGACCGCCAGGCCTGCGGCCGCGATCGGCGGCGACAGCGCCGGCATCAGGCCACGGAACGCGGTGACTCCGGGGGCCATGAGTGCGTGACTGGCGTGGAGGGCTGAGTAGGACCAGACCAGCATCACGCCGAAGATGTAGGAAAGCGGCGTCTGGGCCGCCAGACCCACCACGATCGCCGCCGCAGCCGCGACGGGAAGGTCGGAGACCCAGGGCGACTGGCGCCACTGGCGCCCGACGGCGAAGGTTTCGCGGACCGGCTCGAGCGCGATCTCGGGGACCGGAGGCGCGAGGTGCAGGTGATGGCGACTGCCGGCTTCATCCGACGGAGGTCGAGGGCCGGGCACCCGGACGTCGACAGCTGTTTCCTGACCGTTTTCGAAGATTTGTGCCAAATCATGGTTGAGCTGCGGGAGACTGATCCCGACCTGAATTTCTGACACCCAAACCCCCAATAGAACTGGCACCCCGTTTCCCCCCGGGGCACCCCACAAGACTGTCTGGGAACAGGAGCGTCAGGTATCGCCTATGAGACGCAACTTGGGCGGTCAATTCTGATACTCGGGTGATGGTCACCTTGGGGCAGGCGCCCCCAGTGGTCGTTGCTGGGGTCGAATGCTGGGGTTGCAGAACCTTGAACTACATGGGTGGAATCTAGGCTGACTGAAGAGTCAGGAGTTGAACCGCGACTGGGTCCGTTCGAGGCCCTCGAAGATCAACGATTCCACGGCATCTGCAGCGTGGATCACCTGGAAATCGAGCTCCTTGCGCTCACTGCTCGAGTAGTTGGAGAGCACGAAGTCGGCCACGTCCTGACGGCCGGGTGGACGACCGATTCCGGCGCGTACCCGGTAGAAATCTCCGGATCCGAGTGACGAACGCATCGATCGCAGACCATTGTGACCGTTATCACCTCCGCCGAGCTTCACCCTGAGATTGCCGAAGGGGAGGTCCAACTCGTCGTGGATGGCGATGATCCGGTGCGGCTCGACCTTGTAGAACTTGGCCAGCGTGGAGACCGCGCCACCGGACTCGTTCATGTAGCCACGAGCGCGCATCAGGATCACCCGAGGAGCTGGTTGGCCCGGGGCGCCAAGCCGGCCCTCGACCACCTCGGCACGACCCGACTTGTGGGCCCTGAAGGGCGCTCCGAGGCGCTGCGCGAGCTCGTCGGTGACCAGGTATCCGACGTTGTGTCGGTGCCCGGAATAGGAAGGACCGGGATTCCCCAACCCGACCACCAACCACACGTCGCTTGCGCCCGTGCTGGAGGTGGTCATGGAAGGAGTATCCCGGTCGCGTCCTGCGTAGGGGTCACTCGGAGGCGGGCGCCTCGGACTCGGACTCGGCCTCGGGCTCGTCGCGCTCGATGCCGGCCTCGGCCTCGGCCTCGGCCAGCTCGGCCTCGACGTCCTCGGTGGTCTGGGCCTGCGTGACGTTGATGATGAGGAGCTCGGGGTCGGCCAGGAGGGTGGTGCCCTCGGGAAGCTTGAGGTCCTTCGCGTGGATCTGCACGCCGGCCTCGAGACCCTCGATGTCGATCTCGATCATCTCGGGGATGTGCGTGGCCTCGGCCTCGACCTCGATCGTGGTGTTCTCCGTGACGACCAGCGTCTCGGACGCCGCGTCGCCGACGAGTTGGATCCGCACGTCGACGGTGACCTTCTCGCCCTGACGGACCGCGACGAAGTCGATGTGCTCCAGCACCCGGCGGATCGGGTCGACCTGGACGGCCTTGGTCAGCGCGAGCTGGGGCTTGCCGTTGATCTCGAGCTCGAGCAGGGAGTTGGACCCGCCCCGCTTGAGCGCCATCATCGTGGAGTGGCCCGGCAGGGTCACGTGGATCGGGTCGTTGCCGTGTCCATAGATCACGGCGGGGATCTTGTTGTCGCGACGGATGCGGCGGGCCGCACCCTTGCCGAACTCGGTGCGGGTCTCGGCGGTGATCTTCTCGGCGGACATGCTTCTCCTCGTGCTCGTGGCTCAGAAAACGGTGGGCTGCGGGCGCGGGGAACAAAAAAGCCGCACGTCCGACAGGACGCGCGGCACCGGGAGCACCGTGCCCTGTCGATCACGGACTCCCCATCACTGGGGCTCCCTCGCCGAGGCAACCTGTGAATCCTAGCCGCCGCGACGCGGCACGGCCAATCCGGGACCGGCACCCGGACCCGCTCGTGGGAGGACCGCCTCGACGACCTGCTGTGAGCTCAGGCGTGACCGTCGAACATGCTCGTCACCGAGCCGTCCTCGAAGACCTCCTTGATGGCCCGGGAGATGAGGGGCGCGATCGAGAGGCAGGTGAGTTTGTCGAAGGTCCGGTCCTCGGGCACCGGGAGGGTGTCGGTCACGACGATCTCGATGGCTGGGCTGTTCTTGAGTCGGTCCACGGCCGGGTCGGACAGGATGGCGTGGGTCGCGGCGATGATGACTCCCGCGGCGCCGTCCGCCATCAGGGCCTCGGCAGCGTTGACGATCGTGCCGCCGGTGTCGATCATGTCGTCGACCAAGACGCACATGCGCCCGGTCACCTGACCCACCACCCGGTTGGCGACGGTCTCGTTGGGTCGGTCGGTGCGCCGGCTCTTGTGGATGAACGCCAGCGGCGCACCACCCAGCTTGGCCGACCAGCGCTCGGCCACCTTGATGCGACCTGCGTCGGGCGAGACGACGGCGAGCTTCTGGTCGCCGTACTTCTCGAGCACGTACTCGGCGAGGATCGGCAGGGCCATGAGGTGGTCGACGGGGCCGTCGAAGAAACCCTGGATCTGGTCGGCGTGCAGGTCGACCACGATCAGGCGGTCGGCACCCGCGGTCTTGAACAGGTCAGCCATCAGCCGAGCCGAGATCGGTTCGCGACCACGGTGCTTCTTGTCCTGCCGGGCGTAGCCGTAGAACGGCTGGACCACGGTGATCCGCTTGGCCGATGCCCGCTTGAGGGCGTCGACCATGATCAGGTGCTCCATGATCCACTCGTTGATCGGAGCCGTGTGGCTCTGGATCACGAAGGCATCGCAACCGCGCACCGACTCCTCAAAACGGATGTAGATCTCGGAGTTGGCGAACTCGTAGGCCACCTGGGGAACCAACTGCGTGCCGAGCTGTTCGGCGACGGCGACAGCGAGTTCGGGGTGCGCCCTGCCCGAGAAGACCATGAGGTTCTTCTCAGTGGTCCGCTTCATTCCACTCACGCCGACTGCTCCTGTCGCGGTTGGGTCGCCCGGTCCCCCTGATTCTGCCCTGCCCGGCTCAGTCCGCGACAACCGAGGGGGGATCGTCCTGCGATGCGAGCGCGTCGCGAGCTGCCTTCGCCTGCTGGGTGCCGGCCCGTCGCGACAGCGCCCAGCCCTCCAGGTTGCGCTGCGCCCCCCCCGACACCGCCAGGGCTCCGGGGGGTACGTCGCGCCGTACGACCGTGCCGGCACCGGTGCTGGCCCCGTCCCCGATGTGGACGGGAGCCACGAAGGTGTTGTCCGAGCCGGTGCGGGCGTGCCGGCCGACCACCGTGCGGTGCTTGGCGACCCCGTCGTAGTTCGCGAAGATCGTGCCGGCACCGATGTTCGTGCCCTCACCGATCTCCGCGTCGCCCACGTAGGACAGGTGCGGGACCTTGGCACCCTCGCCGATCTGGGCGTTCTTGGTCTCCACGAAGGTCCCGATCTTGCCCCGACTGCCCAGCTGGGTGCCCGGTCGCAGGTAGGCGAACGGACCGACCGTGGCGCCCTCGCCGATCACCGCGAGCTCGCCGTGCGTGCGCACGATCCGGGCACCGACCCCGATCTCGCAGTCCTTGAGGGTGGTGTCCGGTCCGATCACCGCGTCCTCGCCCACGACGGTGGCGCCGAGAAGCTGGGTGCCCGGCAGCAGGGTCACGTCCTCGGCGAGCACCACGTCGGCCTCGATCCAGGTGCTCGCCGGGTCCATGACGGTGACCCCGGCTCGCATCCACGCCGTCACGATGCGGTGGTTGAGCTCGCGCCCGAGGTCGGCGAGCTGGACCCGGTCGTTGGCGCCCTCGGTCTGCATGACGTCGTCGATGGCGAAGGCCCCGACCGCGAGCCCGGCGTCGCGCGCCAGTCGCACCGTGTCGGTGAGGTAGTACTCCCCGTTGGCGTTGTCGTTGCCGATCCGCGGGAGGGCATCGGCCAGGAACTCGGCGTCGAAGGCCAGGATCCCGGAGTTGATCTCGTTGATCTCGCGCTGTTCGTCGGAGGCGTCCTTCTCCTCGACGATCCCCTCGACGTCGCCGTCGGTGTCGCGCAGCACCCGGCCGTAGCCGAACGGGTTGACGACGTGACCGGACAGGATGCTGACGGCGCGCTGGGCGGCCTCGTGGTTGGCGGCGAAGGCCCGCAGGCTCTCACCCTTCAGCAGCGGGGTGTCGGCGTACGCCACGATCACCGTGCCCGCGGTGTGCCCGACCGCGTCCATCGCGATGCGCACCGCGTGACCGGTGCCGCGCTGCTCCTCCTGGACGGCGAGGATGGCGTCGGGGACCAGGTCCAGGATGTGCGGGCCGACCTGTTCGCGCTGGTTGCCCACGACGGCGACGATGCGGTGTGGCTCCATCTCCTGGACTGCGGCAAGCACGTGGCCGATCATGCTGCGCCCGGCCAACGGGTGCAGCACCTTCATCGTCTTCGACCTCATCCGGGTGCCGCCACCGGCGGCAAGGACGATCACTGTCACATCGCGCACAAGGGCTCCTCGGACTTCGCAGACGGGCGCGGACGTTCCTCGCTCCCCGGGTAGGAGTCGAACCTACGTCGCTAATCCTGATTCAAAGTCAGGCGGGCCCTGCCGACAGACCAACCGGGGATCGGTCGACACAGGCTACTTCCACCCGGGGACGTCATCGAAACTGGTGGTCGGGGCGACCACGGACGATGACGTCCTGCTCTAGGGTCGAAGCCATGGATCTGCCCGTCATGCCTCCGGTCCGTCCGATGCTCGCCAAGTCGGTCAAGGGGGTGCCGCGCACCGGTGGACTGTCGTTCGAGCCCAAGTGGGACGGGTTCCGCTGCCTGGTCTTCAAGGACGGCGACGAAGTGGAGCTGACCTCACGCAACACCAAGCCGCTGACCCGCTACTTCCCCGAGGTCGTGGCGGCGTGTCGCGAACAGCTGCCCGAACGCTGCGTCCTGGACGGCGAGATCTTCGTCGCGGTCGGCGCGAAACTGGAGTTCGAGGTGCTCCAGGAGCGCATTCATCCGGCCAAGTCGCGCGTCGACCTGCTGGCCGAGAGCACCCCGGCGTCGTACGTCGCCTTCGACCTGCTCGCACTGGGTGAGGACTCCTACCTCACCCGCGAGTTCTCCGAGCGACGCGCCGCCCTCGAGGAGGCCCTGGGCGGACTCACGGGTCCCTGCTACCTCACCCGGACCACCACCGACCCGGAGGTGGCCGAGGAGTGGTTCCAGCAGTTCGAGGGGGCCGGGCTGGACGGCGTGGTGGCCAAGCCACTGACGGCGCCGTACGAGGAGAACGCGCGCACCATGTTCAAGATCAAGCATGTCCGCACGGCCGACGTGGTGGTGGCCGGCTACCGGCTGCACAAGAACTCGACCGAGGAGCGACCGCTCCTGGGCTCGCTGCTGCTGGGCCTGTACGCCGACGGCAAGCTGCAGCACATCGGTGTGAGCGCCAGCTTCACCGAGGTACGCCGTGCCGAGCTGCTGGAGGAGCTCAAGCCCTTGGAGTGCGACATCGCCGAGCACCCTTGGGGCGAGTGGGCGCAGTGGGCCATCGCGAATCCGGACCGAGTGCCGGGGACCCAGTCGCGCTGGTCGGCGGGCAAGGACCTGTCGTTCACTCCGTTGCACCCCGAGCGGGTGCTGGAGGTCGGCTACGACCACATGGAGGGGCGCCGGTTTCGCCACACGGCGCAGTTCAAGCGCTGGCGCCCGGACCGGGACCCGGCGTCCTGTGGCTACGAGCAGCTGGAGGAGGTCGTGAGCTATGACCTGGCCCGCATCCTGGGCGCCACGTGATCGCCCACTGAACTAGGATCGGGACGTGACTGACTTCGAGACCTACGACGTGGTGCTGCTGGTCGAGCAGGCCCTCTCCCCCGCGGACGCCCGACAGGTGCGCTCCCTCCACGATTCGCTCGAGCAACCGGTGACCTACCACGTCCTGCTGCCCATCGAGGATGCCGCCGCCCGGGTCGAGTCGGCCATGGGCACCCTGGGTGCCGGCGAGTTGACCGTCTCCCCGGCACTGGCCCTGGACGAGGACGAGCTCGCCGCGGTGCGCGCCGACTGTGTCGACCGGTCGGCCCACGACCTGGCCGCGACCCTCGCCGCGCTGAGCGAGGCCGGGGCCACCGCTGAGGGCGTGGTGATCTCCGACCCGCCCGTGGACGCCTTGGCCGCCGCGGTCGTCGCCCACGATGCGCAGGAGGCGATCATCCTCACTCAGCCGCACGTGGTCGCGGAGTTCTTCCACGTGGACTGGACCTCGAAGGCGCGCCGCAAGATCGGCGTGCCGGTGCTGCACCTGCTCGAGCACGAGAACTTCGACGAGCAGTCCGGCGGCAGCGGCGAGGGCATCACCGGCCTGTAGGCCTCAGCCCTCGATGCGGTTGCCCTGGTCGTCCCAGTGCTCGGCCACCTTCTTCGAGGGCTGCACGCGCGGCGGCTCGCCGGGCATCTTGGGATGGTCGGGCGGGTAGGGCATCTCGCCAAGGCCCGACTCCTCGTAGAGGTCGAGCAGCGGCTGGATGGAGTTCGCGACGTCGTCGATCCTCGCCCAGGGGTCTCCGGCTGCGACGCGGGCGGGCACGGTGAACAGGTTGTAGTCGGCCGGATCGGTGACCCCTGCGAGCTCTTCCCAGGTCATCGGCGTCGACACCGGGGCGCCGGGCTTGGGGCGCAGTGAGTAGGCGGAGGCGATCGTCCGGTCGCGGCAGTTCTGGTTGAAGTCGACGAACATCCGCGCACCCCGCTCCTCCTTCCACCAGGCCGTGGTGACCCCGTCGTCACGCTGTTCGAGGGCGCGCCCGAACCCGATCGCCGCGTGCCGGACGTCGACGAAGTCCCACCGCGGCTCGATGCGCAGATAGATGTGGATGCCACGGTTGCCACTGGTCTTGGGGAAGCCGACGAGTCCCAGGTCGTCGAGCAGCTCCTTGGCGACGCCGGCCACCCGAACCGCATCGGCGAACGTGGTGCCTGGCTGGGGGTCGAGGTCGATGCGCAGCTCGTCGGGACGGTCGACGTCGTCGCGGCGCACCGGCCAGGGGTGGAAGGTCAGGGTGCCCATGTGGGCGCACCAGACCGGAACGGCGATCTCGGTCGGGCAGACCTCGTCGGCAGTGCGCCCCGAGGGGAAGGTGACCCGGGCGGACTCGAGGTAGTCCGGAGCGCCCATCGGCACCCGCTTCTGGTAGAACGCGTCGGCCTTCTCCCCCGGCTTCCCGGTGCTCAGCTTCAGGCCGGGGAGCACACCCTTGGGCCACCGCTCCAGCGCCGTCGGCCGGTCCCGGAGGGCACGCATGAGGCCGTCGTCGACCGAGGCGAAGTACTGCGCCACCATCAGCTTGGTGACTTCGGGCGTGGTGTCGGTGGCCTGGTAGATGACCCGGTCGGGGCTCGAGACCCGGACCAGGCGTCCCCCGGCGTCGACCTCGGCGGCCGCTGGCTTCGGCATGGCCCCAACTTAACCTGTGGCTCCGACTCCCCGACCTGGGCAGACTGGAGCGATGGATCCACGCCTGCGCGCCGCGGTCGACGAGAGCGTCTGCTGGTACGACGAGCTGTTCGCGCTGCACGGGGTCGGCTGCGGCATCGTCAACGGCCTCTGGACCGGGCACGGCACTCCCCCGCCCCTGCACTCGGCTGCGAAGACGGTCGAGCCCTCGGTGCCTGCCGGCGCCGCCCTGGCTGCGGTGGAGGCCCACGAGCACTGCAGCGTCGCCGACTCCTTCGGTGACCTCGATGCGGACGGTGCCATGAGTAGTGAGCTGGATCTGATGTTCGAGGCTCGTTGGCTCCACCACCCACCCCTGGATCGCACCCGCGCGCTGCCGACGGGATGGGCCCCGGTCACCACGGCCACCGCACTGGCGCAGTGGACGGCTCGACACGACACGACCGATGTGTTGCTGCCGGGCCTGCTCGAGCGCTCGGCGTTCGGTTTCCTTTGCCTGCAGCACGACGGGGAGGTCGTGGCAGGAGCGGTCACCCATCTCTGCGCCGGCGTCGTGTCCGTGTCGAACGTCTGGGGCGGGCCCCAGCTGGACTGGGCGGAGCTGCTGCGGGTGGTCGCGGACCGCTGGCCCGACCGGGCGATCGTGGGCTACGAACGCGGCTCCGAGCTCTCTCAGGCGCTGGAGGCAGGTTTCAGTGACGTCGGGCCACAGCTGGTGTGGATGCGCTGACGTCACCGATCCGTAGCATCTCCAGGGCCGCATCGCTTGCCTGCCCGATTACCGTTGCCCCCATGGCCTATGACGTCGAGAAGACCGATGCGGAGTGGCGTGAGACGCTCTCCCCCGATGAGTACGCCGTCCTGCGCAAGGCCGGCACCGAACGTGCCTTCACCGGCAAGTACACCGACACCGAGACGACCGGGGTCTACCGGTGCAAGGCCTGTCAGGCGAAGCTGTTCGAGTCGGGCACGAAGTTCCACTCGGGCTGTGGATGGCCAAGCTTCTACCAGCCCATCACCGACACGATCGAGTACATCGACGACAGCACGTTGGGCATGAAGCGCACCGAGGTCCGCTGCGCCAACTGCGGGTCCCACCTCGGCCACGTCTTCCCCGACGGCTACGGCACCCCCACGGGCGACCGCTACTGCATCAACTCGATCTCGCTGACCCTCGAGCCCGCCGACGAATCGTGAGCCACCCGCAGGTCCCGCCGCAGGCAGGCCACGGGCAGCGCGACTGACTGACAAACGGACGGCACACCGAGATACCGCTCAGGTCGTGGGCATCCCGGCAGCCCGCCAGGCGGCGTACCCGCCTGTCACCGCGCTCGCACCGACGTGACCGAGCCTGCGCAGCGCCTCGGCGGCCCGGGCGGCCAACTGTCCGTCGGCGCACAGCAGCAGCACCCGGCCGCTGATGCCGGCGAGTTCGGCAGGAGAGAGAACCACAGGCTCGAGATCGGGATGCACCTCACCCTGATCACGTCGCAGTCGGGCCGCCCGGAGGTCGACGAGCACGGCGTCCTCACCGAGCACGGCCTGGTAGGCGGCGCGGGCGCTGACCGTGCGCGACTCGACGATCGGACGCGGGGAGTCGAGGAAGAGTTGTTCGAAGGTGGTGGCACTCATGCGGATGGTCTCTCGGGCAGGCACCTGTGACGGGTGCGGTCTCGGCTGACGGGCTGGGGTCAGGCGAAACAACAACAGCGTGCGGCCGCGCCACAGGCGCGAACGTCGAGCACGCTGAAGGAGGACATGTCACCAGTGTGCAACACGAAGGCGGACTCCCGCCAGCAATCTCACCGATAGGCCACTCAGGGCAGGCGCGCGATGAGCTCCGCGGGCTCGGCTCGGGCGCCGGTGTAGAACGGCACCTCCTCGCGCACGTGCCGGCGGGTCTCGGATCCTCGCAGGTGACGCATCAGGTCGACGATCCGGTGGAGCTCGTCGGCCTCGAAGGCCAGGATCCACTCGTAGTCACCGAGCGAGAAGCTCGCGACGGTGTTGGCCCGCACGTCCGGGAATCCGCGTGCGAGCTGGCCGTGCTCGGCAAGCAGCCGGCGACGCTCGGCGTCCTCGAGCAGGTACCACTCGTAGGAGCGGACGAACGGGTACACCGAGACGTGCGCCCGCGCCTGCTCGTCGGCCAGGAAGGCCGGCAGGTGACTGCGGTTGAACTCGGCAGGGCGGTGCAGGGCCATCTGGCTCCACACCGGCACCAGACGCTGACCGAAAGCCGTCCGCCGGAAGCGGTTGTAGGCAGCCTGCAGCTCCTCGCTGGTCTCGGCGTGCCACCACACCATCACGTCGGCATCGGCCCGGATGCCCGAGACGTCGTAGACACCGCGGGTCACCACGTCCTCCCCGGCGAGCTCGGCGAGCAGCTTGTCGACCTCAGCTGCCTCGGCGCCACGGTCGGCGCCGTCGCCCAGCGGCACCGCGAGCCGGAACACCGACCACATCGTGTAGCGGACGGTCTCGTTGAGCTCGCGGATCCGGGCGGCGTTCGTCGTCTGGTCGCTGGTCTCGCTGGTCATGCTCCCCATTCTGCTCCTGTGATCTGGGCGACAGCGCGCCGGGCCGACGCGATCACTGCCGGAATCCCCACACCGTCGTACGGCGCCCCACACACCGCCAGGCCGGGGACCCGATCCACGTCCGCCCGGATCCGGGACACGCGGTCGAGATGGCCGACGGCGTACTGCGGGAGACCGCCGCCCCAGCGTTGGACATGGGCGTCGACAGGCCGGGCCGCCACACCGGTGGCCAGCTCCAGGTCACCCAGTGAGATCGCGACCAGCTCCTCGTCGGAGAGCTGGAGCGAGGCCTCCTCCCGATGACGTCCCAGCGAGGTGCGCAGCACCAACAGGTCGTCCTGGGCGCCAGCCTCCCGCACCCAGCCCCACTTGGCGAACGAGAAGGTGGCCGCCTTGATCCGGCGCCGTTCGATCGGGGGCACCAGGAAACCGGAGAACGTGGTCCGGGCCAGCGCACCCAGGGACTCCGCCCCGAACGCCATCGTCACCACCGCCATCGAGGCCGACTCGATCCGCGCGAGCTCACCGGAGGCGATCGGAGCCACGTCGGCCAGCAGCCGCGCGGCGGCGGGCGCCGGTGTGGCGAGCACGACCCGGTCCGCGGTGAGCTCCTCGGCGTCCCGGGTGGAGCCGAGCACCAGGGCGAAACCGTTCGACGTCCGGCGCAGCTCGCGCACGGTCGCGCCCGTGCGCACGCCGAAGGTGCCGGAGGCGACCAGCGCCTCAGGGAGCCGGCTCATCCCCCCCGGGATGCCCGCGAAGACGGGCCCGTCGTAGGTGGTGGGGATCCCGGCCGCCTGGGCGAGCACCGATCCGCGTCGGGCGTAGGTCACCAGCTGGGGTACGGCGGCGAGCGCCGAGATCTCGCGGGCGTGTCCCGCGTAGACCCCGCCGAGCAGCGGTTCGACCAGCTTGTCGGTCACCTCGGCCCCGAACCGCCGCGACACCAAGTCGCCGACCGACATGTCGCCCTCGAGGTCTTCGGCGGGCAGATCGAGCTCACGGGCGGCCGCGGCCAGACCGTGCTCGGAGAGCACCGCCGAGCGAGCCAGGTCCTCCAGGTCCAACGGCACCCCCATCAGGGAGCGGGGCAGCGGCCGCAGGGCGTCTGCGACCCAGATCCGTGACGAAGCGTGGGTGGGGTGCACGACCGGGAGGCCGAGAGCCGTGGCCAGGTCGACGCCCTCGGGCTTCCGGTTCAGCATCGCCTCGGCACCGACGTCCACCCTGAGCCCGGCGACGTCATGGCCCAGCAGCTTGCCCCCCACCTGAGGCGAGCCCTCCAGCACCACCACCTCGCCGGCACCCTCCGCGGCGAGCTGCCAGGCCGCGGCGAGACCCGCGATACCGCCACCGATGACGACCGTGCGCACGTGGGTCACCGCGCGACCAGGGCGACGAGGTTGTCCAGCGTCCGCTCCATCATGGCGGCCGGCACGATCGGGAACGTCATCCGGTCCCGCAGCTTGGGGTTGAGCCGGCTCCAGTCGCAGTACGACGTCACCCGGGTGAGGTCATCGCCCCGGCGCTCGAGGGCGTAGCCGTACACGTGACCCAGGGGCTTGTGGTGGTCCATGGAGGCGACATCCCACTCGAGCAGCTCGTCGGGGACGTACTGCGTCACCGTGTTGCGCACGGCGTAGCGCCCCCAGGGCAGGTCGCCGAGCGGCTCACGGTCCATGTCGACGACGAACGTGTCGCCCACCGCCGTGAGTCGGTCCGCGCCGGTGGCCACGAGCATCCCGGAACCGTCGAGCTGCACATGCCCCTGGGGGTCGCAGAGAAGGGCGAAGATCCGCGGCGCGGGCGCCGCCACGTCGCGAGTGACGGACAGCCGTTGGGAGTCGGGGAGCATGGGTTGCAGACTAGCCAGCGAGCACGGACGGCAACGATCTGGTCACGGTGTGCCACGGCAGGGAACCGGGCGACCACCCGTCGCCGTCGGACCCGCATGACGATCTCCTGGACCACCTCATCTGCGCGGCGGCTGGCCGCGACCACGTTGTTGTTGTCACTCGGGCTGGCGCTCACCGCCTGTTCGTCGGGCTCGGACGACTCCTCGGCCGACTCCGGGGGGGTCAGCGCGCTGTCCGAGCCCGCCGCCGACGCTCCGGTCGACGGCGACGCGTTCTCAGCCCGCAACGCCGCCGACAAGGCCAGTCCGGAAGCGACCCAGTCGATCATCTCGACCAGCAGCATCGCCCTGCGCGGAGACGACGTGCAGGCGATCCGCGACGACGTGGCCGACATCGTGGCCGCGCACAGCGGGACCATCGCCGACGAACGCTCGGTCAGCAGCAAGGGGTCGCTGAAGACGTCGCGGCTGGTGCTGCGGGTGCCGGGCTCGGACTTCGAGGCCGCACTGGAGGAGCTCAAGAAGGTCGCGGAGGTGGAGACGTCCACCAAGAAGGCCGAGGACGTGACCACCCAGGTCATCGACACCCGGGTGCGCGTGGCCGCCCAGGTGCGCAGCATCAAGCGGATCACCGAGTTGCTCGACCGGGCCCAGAGCATCCGCGACATCATGGCGATCGAGGCTCAGCTGACCCGCCGCCAGGCCACCTTGGACTCGCTCCAGGCGCAGCAGGCATGGCTGGCCGACCAGACCTCATTGGCGACAATCTCGGTGGAGATCAACCGCACCGACGTACCGGTCGCACACAAGGAGAAGGACAGGGGCTTCCTCACAGGCCTCTCGGCGGGCTGGTCCGGCCTGAAGACCTTCGTCGTCGGCGCTCTCACCGTGCTGGGGGCGGTGCTCCCCTTCGCCGTCGTCCTGGGCTTCTTCGCAGTGCCTGCCTGGTTCGTGCTGCGACGCTTCGCCCGCCGCCCCGCGCGTTGAGTCGTGCGGTGTGGTCTAGCCAGACGACCCAATAACCCAGGTTCGCCGCCCACGGCGGCGAGAACATGGGAACAATGACCTCGGGGATGCTGGCAGGCCGGGGGGTTTGCCAGTCTTAGAGGGGGTTTTTCTGATGACTGTCAACCGACGAACACTGGGCGTGCTCATCGATGCCGAGAAGGTGGGCGCCGAGTACGCCTCGCCGGCTCTGGCCGCACTCAGTGGCTACGGCGAGATCACGATGAAGCGCGCGTACGCCGACTGGGGCTCGCCGGACTCGCAGGCGTGGGCCCGCGAACTGGCGCGCCACGCCATCGCGCCCATGCAGCAGAACGAGGTGTCGGCCGGCCGGCACTCGAACCCGACCGCGCTGGTCATCCACGCACTGGACCTTCAGCACGCCGACGTGGTGAACACCTTCGCCATCGTGTGCGAGGACGACTCCTACCTGCCCGTGGCACAGCGCCTGCGCGCGAACGGGGCCCACGTCATCGGAGTCGGCGGCGCCGGCGTGACGGCGGCCTTCGCCGACGCCTGCGACAGCTACCTCGACCTCGAGGGACTCCACAACGTGGTGAGCGCTGACCGCGTGGCCCGAGCCGCAGCCATGCGGTTGCAGACCGCCTGAGCACGCAACCCCGCGGGCACTCCGACTCAGAGCGGGTAGGCCCGCACGAACTCGGTCAGCCGCTTGAGCTGATCGGGGTCCGTCGACGGGATCACCCCGTGGCCCAAGTTGAAGATGTGCCCTCTGGCAGCGCGGCCGGCCTCGATGATCGCAGCAGCACGCGCGGTCATCACGTCTGCCGGGGCGAAGACCAAGGTCGGGTCCAGGTTGCCCTGCACCGCGCGCGGGCCGACCAACCCGATCGCATCAGCCAGTGGGGTGCGCCAGTCGACACCGACGACGTCGGCACCCGCCTCCCCCATCAGGGTCAGCAGGTTCGAGGTGCCCACGCCGAAGTGGATCCGGGGGACGCCGAGCGCCCCCGCCCGGGTCAGCACGGACGCGGAGTAGGGCATCACGTGAGCGGCGTAGTCCTCCGGGGTCAGCGCCCCCGCCCACGAGTCGAACAGCTGGATCGCTGACGCGCCGGCAGCCACCTGGACCTCGAGGTACGCCGCCGAGATGCCCGCGATCTTGCGCATCAGGGCCGCCCAGACGTCCGGGGCGCCGAACATCATGGCCTTGGTCTTCGCGTGCTCCTTCGAGGGCCCGCCCTCCACGAGGTAGGAGGCCACCGTGAACGGGGCGCCCGCGAAGCCGATCAGCGGCGTGCTGCCGAGCTCGGCCACCAACCGTCTGATCGCCGTCGTGATGAAGGGGACGTGCGAGGCATCGAGATCCGGGATGGCGGCGACATCGGCAAGGGTGCGCACCGGTGTGGCCACCACCGGGCCGACGCCCGGCTTGATGTCCAGGTCGACACCGACCGCCTTCAGCGGCAGGACGATGTCGGAGAAGAAGATGGCGGCGTCGACGCCGTAGCGGCGTACCGGCTGCAGGGTGATCTCGGTGACCAGGTCAGGGTCCATGCAGGACTCGAGCATCCCGACCCCCGAGCGCAGCGCGAGGTACTCCGGCAGCGAACGACCGGCCTGCCGCATGAACCACACCGGGGTGTGCGACGGCGTCTCGCCCCGCGCTGCTCGCAGGAACGCCGAGTCGGCCAGGTCGGCGGGAGCAGTCACGGGTGAATCTTCGCAGGTCAGGCGGCGTGGCGGTACATCGGCCCCAGGGGGGCGGGCCTACTGTGGAGGCCATGGTGGCCCGTGAGGAGACGCACCCCTCGACGGGTGCGGGCACGCAGCCCCCCGAGTTTCGGGCGGCCGTGGAGAGCATGCAGGGGGCTCGACTGCGTCCCGAGATCTTCTGCGAGGAGATGCCGGCGCCACAGCGCATCGCTCCCTATTCCTCCGCCCTGTCGGCCGACGTCACCGTCGACGACGACGAGGTCGGCACCGGACGCATCATCCTGCTGCACGACCCGGCCGGGAACGACGCCTGGGAGGGGACCTTCCGGTGTGTGGCCTACGTGCGCGCCGAGATCGATCCCGACATGATCACCGACCCTCTGCTGGGCGCGGTCGGCTGGTCCTGGCTCACCGAGGCCCTCGACGCCCATCACGCCGAGTACCTCGCCCCCTCGGGCACCGTCACCCGGGTCGCGACGGAGTCCTACGGCAGCATGGCCGACGAGGAGGGCACCGCCCAGCTGGAGATCAGGGCATCCTGGACCCCGAGCGACGTACCCAACCTGTCTGCCCACGTCGAGGCCTGGGGTGAGCTGCTGTGTACGGCGGCGGGCCTGCCCCCGGTCCCCGAAGGCGTCACCGTGATGCCGAGTCGACGTGGACAGCGCGGCCCCAGCCGGTGACCCCACGGTGACCAGCGATGCCCTCTCCCCCGCCCCCGATGACGCCGAGGCGACCGAAGCGACCGAGGAATCCCAGGCCCCTGCGAAGCCGCCGGCTCCGCTCCTGACGTTGCGTGACGGTCTGACGCCGGTGGTGGACACCGAGGAGGCCTTCGCTCGGGTGTGTGCGGACTTCGCGGCAGGCACCGGTCCGGTGGCCATCGACGCCGAACGGGCGTCGGGCTATCGCTACTCCGCGCGCGCCTACCTGATCCAGCTGCGCCGTGAGGGCTCGGGCACCGCACTGGTCGACCCGATCGCCTTCGAGTCGATGGCGCCCCTGCAGGCCGCCCTCGGGGACACCGAGTGGATCCTGCACGCGGCCACCCAGGACCTGGCCTGCCTGGCCGAGGTCGGCCTGCACCCCACCCGGCTCTTCGACACCGAGTTGGCCGGGAGACTGCTGGGCTATCCCCGCGTCGGGCTGGCCACGCTGGTCGAGACCATCCTCGGCAGCTCGATGCGCAAGGAGCACTCCGCCGTCGACTGGTCGACCCGGCCGTTGCCGCAGCCCTGGCTCGAGTACGCCGCGCTGGACGTCGAGGTCCTGGTGGAGCTCAAGGACGTCATCGAACAGGAGCTCATCGACACCGGCAAGGATGCGTGGGCCCGCCAGGAGTTCGCGCACCTGCTCAACCATCAGGCACCCGTTCGCTTCGAGCCGTGGCGGCGGACCTCGGGACTCCACAAGGTGCGCGGGCGCCGCGCACTGGGAGCCGTCCGTGAGCTCTGGGAGACTCGCGACCGCATCGCTCGCGAACGTGACGTCACCCCGGGCCGGATCCTGCCGGACTCGGCCATCATCGAGGCCGCGGTGGCCGCACCGCTGGACCGCAGCACCCTGCTCAAGACCAAGGGGTTCCACGGACGCGGTGCCGAGCGCTACTCGCGCCAGTGGGTCGCCGCGCTGGACACTGCTCGCGAGCTGCCCGAGGACGATCTGCCGACGCGTTCGCCACGTCTCGACGGACCGCCGGTGCCTCGCGCCTGGGCCGAGAAGGACCCGGTCGCGGCCCGACGCCTCACCATCGCCCGCGAGCTGATGACGGCGCTGGCCGCCGAGCACCGGCTGCCGGTCGAGAACATCGTCACTCCCGACTACCTGCGTCGGGTGCTGTGGACCCCACCGGCCGCTCGTGACCGCGACCAATTGGCGCTCGACGTGCCGGAGGCGCTGGCAGCGCTCGGCGCGCGTCCCTGGCAGATCGAGCTGGCCTCACCGGTCCTGGTCGACGCGATCATCCGCGGCGACGAGGAGCCCGAGGTGCCCCAGGGACCCGTCGAGCCCTAGTCACTCCGAGGGGCTGGCGGACTCCGAGGGCTCCGGCGGGCTCAGCACCGCCTGCGAGTCGGTGTCGATCTGCTCGGTGACCAGCGGGAGGTTGAGCACCCCCATGGAGAAGAGCCGTCTGATGTCGGCGGCGACGGCGCTCTCGAGCTCGGGGTAGACGCTCAGCATCGGCGGCACGACGATGGTGCGGATCGCTTCGTTGAACACCGTCGCGGTGGCGGGCTGCCGGCCAGGCTGCAGGAACGAGTCGCTGGCGGCCACCTCCAGGTTGGCCGGCACCAGGTAGCCGGCGTCCGCGACGCGGGAGACGGCCCCGGCACTGGCCAGGTAGTACATGAAGTCCGCGGCCTCCTCAGGCGCGGCGGCGTCCTTGGCCAGGCACAGTCCGGTGATGTCGCCGACCGTCTGCTCCTTGCCGAGACTCGGCATCGCCATCACGTCGAACGTCAGGCCGGTGGCACGCAGCTCCGGGGTCAGGTTGCGGTAGCCGGCGATCATCCCCAGCTTGCCGTCCTTGAACCAGTCGAGCGCGCTCTGGCGGGCCAGCTGCTGGTCGGTGAGCGTGACCGACGGCGAACTGCGCAGCAGCTCCAGCGTGGTCGCCAGCGCGGACTGGCTGTCGCTGTCGGAGAAGTTCAGCGAGGTCGGGGTGGTGGCGTCGTCGAAGACCTCGCCGCCCCCGGAGTAGATGAACGGCGCCAGGGCCTCGATGCTCGCGTCGATGGCGACCCCGGCGCTGCGGGTGGCGGGCCGGGCTGCGAAGCGGGCAGCCTCGGCGAACTGCTCGAAGCTCCACCTCCCGGGAGTGCTGGGGACGTCGAGCCCACGCCTTGCCATCCGGGTGAAGTCGATGAGGTCGGTGTTGATGTACATGACCATCGGCGAGTAGCCGTAGGGCATGCACTGGAGGTCGTTGTCGTTGGCGAACGCGCGCACGGCATCGATCGGGTAGCCGTCGCCCAAGTCGATGTCCCGGTCGGGCTCGTCGAGCAGCTCCCCCACGGGCTGGGACAGGTCGTCGGCGATCACCTGGGCCAGATCGAGGCGGTTGAGCAGGAACACGTCGGGCACGTCGGGATCGGACTCGAGCTTCGCCGCCTGCTGGCCCCGGTCCTCGGCGGTGGTCATCGTGACCTTCTCGTCGGGGTGGTCGAGGTTCCAGGCCTCGACCAGCGCCTGGTACGCCGCGAGCTCGGCCGGCGGGCCGAAGGTGGAGAAGGACAGGCTCACCGGTCCGGTGGTCGGTGGGCTCTCGACCGGGGGCTCGGAGTCTGCGGTGCAACCGGCGAGCAGCAGGGCGGCCAGCACGGGCACGACACCCAGAGCAGTTGCCCGTCGAGACCTCACGTCATGACTCCTTCGTCGTCGCCCTCCCGCGGGCACCCGATCACCCTAGCCAAAGCCCAGGACAGGACACGCCGTGTCCGGCGTCGCCGGACCCTCCGCACCAACCTAGGGTGAGCATCATGGCCCATCTCCCCGCTCGTCCGGCCCTGCTTCTCGCCCTCGCCGTGACGCTTGTCACGGCCGCCGGCTGCGGGGACCAGGGAGCACCAGCTGGCGACGGGCCGAGCACTGCGGCGGCCAGCCCGTCGGCGGGCTCCTCCTCCGGCGCCTCCGACGAGCCCAGCCCGGAGCCGTCCGCCGAGGTGTCGGTCACGGCATCGGACGAGCCGTCAGCCACCGCAACCGCCACCCGCCCCCCGGGCCTGCGCAGCGCACTCCTGACGGCCGCCCAGGTGCCGCCGCTCAACACCGGATTCTCGTGGCGCACGACGAACACCAGCGCCGAGGGCGACGAGCCGTTCGGAGTCTGCCAGAAGACCCCCCTGGTGAGCATCGGGGCCACGAGCGCTCAGGTGCGCACCCATGCCGCTGCCACGGCAGGCAGCAACGACACCGCCTCGCAGGTCGTCGCCCGGTTCGCTGACGCGAAGTCGGCCTGGCGGACCTACGAGGTGCTGAAGTCGTGGCGGAGCCAGTGCGCCGACTTCATGCGCTTCGACGACGAGCGGGTCTCAGACCTCACCGAGGTCCCGGTCGGAGCCGGCGTGGGGCACCGCTTCCTGGTCTCGTACCTGGCCGCCAACGGCACCGACGCCCAGATCGTGGCCTACGGGATGACCCGGGTCGGCCGGCACATCTCCCTGGTGCAGTTCGACGTGCTCGGACAGGACTGGAACTACGCCCGGGGCAAGGAACCCGCGTCGCTGGCCGTGGCACAGATCAATCGGCTGCTGGCAGCGCTGCGCTAGTCGGGCAGCACGAGGTGGCGCCGGGCGGCGGCCACCACGTCGGCGAACAGGTCCGGCTCGAGCGCCGCGCCCTCGCGCCGTACGCCGTCGAGCGGGAGCCTCAGCAGCCGGTTCAGTCGAACCTCACTCGGTCGGCCCTCGCGGTCCCAGGACCCGCTGCCGACATCCATCCAGAAGCGACCCTCGGCCGCCTCCTGCTCCGCGTCACGGTCGTGATCCTGACTGGTCAGCTGCAGGGCGAGCCACTCGGCACCATCCTGACCGATGAGCAGGACCGGGCGGTCCTTGCCCTGGCTGGCGTCCTCCTCGTAGGGGACCCAGGCCCAGACCACCTCACCGGGATCGGGTGCACCGTCGAGGTCGGGCTGGTAGGAGATCGTCATGCTCCGAGCCTAGAGGGATGTTCAGACTCTCGCCGCGCACAGATCGAACTTCCGCTGCGACCTGAGCTGCTCCCAGCGACGGGGTCGCGAGACGTCAGTTCTCGCTGGTCAGGCGTCGCTTCGGTGCCGCCCGGAGATGGGCCCGTTCGCCCTGCTTGCCGATGAGGCTGAGGAACTCCACGGGGCCTGCACTGGTCGCGCCGAACCAGTGTGGCGTGCGGGTGTCGAACTCGGCGGCCTCGCCGGCTCCCAGGAGGAGGTGGTGCTCGGCCAGCACCAACCTCAGGGTGCCGTTGAGGACGTAGACCCAGTCATAGCCCTCATGGGTGCGCGGCTCTGGAACCTGGTTGTCAGGGGCGGCTTCGAGGACGAACTTGTAGGCCTGGATGCCGCCGGGCCTCCGGGTGAGCGGCAGCACGGTGGTGCCGCCGCCGTAGTCGATCGCACGCAGGTGGATGCGAGGGTCTCCGGTGGGTGGGGCGTCGACGAGCTCGTCGAGCGTGACACCGTGCGCCTGCGCCAGCGGCAGCAGCTGCTCCAGCGTCGGTCGGCGCAGGCCGGCCTCGAGCCGCGACAGGGTGCTGGTGGAGATCCCGGTCTGGGTTGAGAGGTCCGACAGCGTGATCTCGCGGCGCAGGCGAAGGGCCTTGAGTCTCGGCCCCACACCCCGCAGCGTCTGGTTCATCGAGTCGTCCATGACCCGAGTTTGCCATTGAGCACAGCCGTCTTCCGCGGCCCCGCTCGATGCACGCCGGACCGGGAGCGCCTCACGGCGCGTGGCCGCTCGTAGCGGCTAATTTTGGGACCCGGGGCTGCCGCGGTCCGGCGTGCTCTCCCAGTGTAGTGGGCTCAGGCCAGCCCGGTCCTCAGTTCGAGATGAGCGGCAGCCTCGAGTTGCTCGGCCAGGCTGAGCATGGCCACTGCGTCGGCCTCACCGCGGACCGCCCTTCCGGCTGCGACCACGCGGGCGAAAGCCGAGGCCCGCAGGAGTACGTCGGCGAACTCGCCGACCGCGATCCCGAGCAGCACCTCGTCGGTCATCGCCTTGAGCTGCTCGGGCCCAGGAGGGTCGGCCACCCCGGCGACGACCTGGGCGAACTGGGCGCTCGAGCGGCCGGCGTCGAACTGGGCCGACGCGAGCAGCGGGTCGGCGTACACCCAGGCGCGCAGCACGTAGAGCCGGAACAGGCAGCCGGCCAGGGAGTCTGCCGGGGACCCCGCCCAGACATCAGCCAGCGTCTCGAGTCCCTCGGTCTCCGCCAGATGGAGCACCCGCGCAGCGACGCCCGCATCACTGCTCCGGTGTGCGCCGCGGACCAGGAGCGCGGCCGCCCGGTCGGCAGCCTCGCTGACGAGCGCAGGATCGGTGCCGCCCACGATCGACTCGAAATACCCCGCGCCGGGGGTCATCGGCCGGTGGTGTGGTCTGGTCACGCGCTCAGGCTACGACGAATGCGGGCATCGCTCACCGCGAATGCGGTCCCCAGGTGCTGGGCGAACAGCGAGACCCGGTACTCCTCCAGCATCCAGCGGACCCGAGTCAGTTCAGCGCCCAGCGGTCGTCCCGCAGGCAGGGCGGCCACCCGGTGCAGCCATGCCTCCTGCAGATCTGCCAGCTGGTCCATGAGCTGCCGATCGCGGTTGACCTGCCCGTCGAGTCGTTCGCGCCGATAGTCGATCGCCTGGCAGTAGACCGGCAGTCGGCGCAGCTGCAGCGCCCCCGTGTCGGCCACGAATCCGCGTCCGAACAGTCGAGCCAGCTGTGACTTCATGTCGGTCAGGGCAGGCAGGGTGTTCAGATCAGCACGCCCGGAGAGCACCTTGTCGGTGTGCCGCCAGGCCTGGAGGGCCCGCATCACGTCCTGGAGGACCGCACGCAACTGGCCCTCCTGGTCGAGGGCCGCGGCGGCCACCAGGCCCTCGAACGCGGCCCGGTCGCGAACCACGGGCCGGGCGTCGACGACGGCCTGGACCGCGGCGGCCCGGCAGTCCGCCAGGAGCTCGGCCACCGATGGGTACGGCGAACCGGCGAGCGCCAGCTTGTCGGCGTTGGACAGGCTGTCGAGCAACGCCTTGGTGGGGTCGGTGCCCAGACCGAGCAGCACCAGCCGTCGTACCCCCAGTCGGTGGCGGGCGGCAGCCTCGTCCTCCGAGCCGAACACCTGCTGCCCCACGGTCGCGCCCTCGTCGACCAGCGCAGGGAAGCCGCGCACCTCGTGCCCGGCTCGCGTCTGGGTGAACGAGGCTTCGATCGTCCCGAACGTCCATGTCCTCTGGGCGGTGACCGATCGGCCGGTGTCGGCCGCAACCTCGGCGAGCGCCTGCGCGAACTTGGGTCGCAGCGGCGCCTTGAGTCCCTCGAGATCCTTGCCCCTGGCCTGCTCGCGTCCCGCGCTGTCGAGCACCCGGAAGGTGGGCCGCAGATGCTCAGGCACCTTGGTCCAGTCCCACGCATCATCAGGTACGACGACTCCGGTGGTGGCCCGGAAGTAGCGGGTCAGCGCCGTGAGGAGGGGCTCCTCCCCTGCCGGCACAGCGGCCAGGAACTCACGAGCCTTGTTGGGTGCGGGCACGAAGTTGACCCGCAGACTCTTGGGCAGGCTCCGGATCAGGGCGGTCACCAGCTCCTCCCGCAGGCCGGGCACCACCCACGAGAAGTCGTCGGCCCCGACTCGGTTGAGGGTGGCGACCGGGACGTCGATGGTCAGGCCGTCGTCGGCCGATCCGGGTTCGAAGTGGTAGCTGATCGGGAAGGTCAGCCCCTGCCCGCCACCGCTGCCCTGCCAGACCTCGGGGTAGTCGTGGGCGCGCACCTCGTCGGCGGTGTCATGGGTCAGCATCGAGGGGTCGAAGGTGAGCAGCTCGGGGTGCTCGCGCCGCTCCTGCTTCCACCACTGGTCGAAGTGCGCCCCGCTCACCACCTCGGCACCGATCCGGGCGTCGTAGAAGTCGAACAGGGTGTGCTCGTCCACCACGATGTCGCGACGCCGGGCCCGGTGCTCGAGCTCCTCGGCCTCGGCCAGCAGTGCGAGGTTCTTCTCGTAGAACCTGTGTCTGGTCGCCCATTCGCCATAGACCAGGGCATGGCGGATGAACAGCTCCCGGCTCAACCCCGGGTCGATCCGGCCGAAGGAGATCAGGCGGTCGGCAACCAGCGGGACGCCGTACAGCGTGGCACGCTCGTAGGCCATCACCGAGGCACGCTTCTTGGACCAGTGGGGTTCGGAGTAGGTGCGTTTGACCAGGGCACCGCCCAGCCGTTCGGCCCATTCGGGCTTGATGGCAGCGTTCTGGCGGGCCCAGAGACGAGAGGTCTCGACCAGCTCGCCGGCCATGACGTAGGGGGGGTTCTTGCCCCGCAGCCCACTGCCGGGGAAGATCGCGAACCGGGCACCGCGAGCACCGAGATACTCGCGCATCGCCCGTCGCTCCCCCGGGGTGGTGGTCTTCGACCGCTCCTCGAGCAGCCCGATGTGCGACAGGAGCCCCGAGAGCAGTGCCTGGTGGATGCCGTCCGCGTCGGGTCTGTCGGCCGGCTGGCCGACGTCGATCTTCATCTCCTTGCAGACCTGACGCAGCTGGGACTCGAAGTCCTGCCACTCCCGAACGCGCAGGTAGTTGAGGTACTCCCGTCGACACATGCGCCGAAACGCGCTGGAACCGAGTTCGCGCTGCTGTTCGCGCAGGTGTCGCCACAGGTTGAGCCACGTCAGGAAGTCACTGTCCTCGGCCTTGAACCGGGCGTGCTGCTGATCGGCCTGGGCGCGGAACTCGACCGGCCGTTCGCGAGGGTCCTGGAGGCTCAGGGCTGCGGCGATGACGATGACCTCACGCACGCAGCCCAGTCGCTCGGCCTCCAGCACCATCCGCCCGAGTCGAGGGTCGATGGGCAGCCTGGCGAGTCGTCGACCGAGCTTGGTGAGACGTTGGTCGGCCAGCGCACCCAGCTCCTCCAGGAGCTGGACGCCGGCAGCCACGTTGCGCTTGTCGGGCGGCTCGACGAACGGGAACCGGGCGACATCGCCGAGCCCGAGCGCGGTCATCTGCAGGATGACGCTGGCCAGGTTGGTGCGCAGGATCTCGGGCTCGGTGAACTCGGGGCGCCCGGTGAAGTCCTCCTCGGAGTAGAGGCGGATGGCGATCCCGGCCTCGACGCGCCCACAACGCCCGGAGCGCTGGTTGGCGCTGGCCTGGCTGATCGCCTCGATGGGAAGGCGCTGCACCTTGGTGCGCACGGAGTAGCGACTGATCCGGGCCACGCCGGAGTCGACGACGTAGCGGATGCCCGGGACGGTGAGCGAGGTCTCGGCGACGTTGGTGGCCAGGACCACCCGGCGACCGGTGTGCGCGCTGAAGACCCTGTGTTGTTCGGCGGCCGAGAGTCGTGAGTAGAGCGGGACGATCTCGAGGGGGATCCGCCGCTGGTTGCGGGCGTTGAGGTCGTTGAGAGCGTCGGCGGTGTCGCGGATCTCACGCTCGCCCGGCAGGAAGACGAGGATGTCTCCGGGGCCTTCGGGGATGAGCTCCCCCACGGCCTCGACGATCGCCTCGGTCTGGTCGCGGACAACCGGCTCGCCCTCCTCGTCCTCCTCGGGCAGCTCCACGAGGGGGCGGTAGCGAACCTCGACCGGGTAGGTCCGCCCGGACACCTCGATGATCGGTGCCGGCCGCCCCTGGGCATCGGCGAAGTGCGCCGCGAACCGCTCGGGGTCGATGGTCGCGGAGGTGATGATCACCTTCAGGTCGGGGCGCCGGGGCAGCAGCTGACGCAGGTAGCCGAGGATGAAGTCGACGTTGAGGCTGCGCTCATGGGCCTCGTCGATGATGAGGGTGTCGTAGCGGCGCAGCATCCGGTCCCGCTGTAGCTCGGCGAGCAGGATGCCGTCGGTCATCAGCTTGACCCGACTTGCCTGGGAGGTCCGGTCGGTGAACCGCACCTGGTAGCCGATCACGTCCCCGAGCTCGGTCTTGAGCTCCTCAGCGATCCTCTCGGCCACCGATCGGGCGGCGATGCGTCGTGGTTGGGTGTGCCCGATCAGCCGGCCACCGGGTCCTCCGGCACCGCGACCGAGCTCCAGGCAGATCTTCGGCAGCTGGGTGGTCTTCCCCGAGCCGGTCTCGCCGGCGACGATGACGACCTGGTGGTCGCGGATGGCCGCCGCGATGTCCTCACGGCGCGCGCTGACCGGCAACTGGGCGGGGTAGGAGATCTCCACAACGTCCGCCATTGTGCCCCGCGGCCGAAGCCGCGGGGCAAGTGGTCAGCCCAGCCCGACGTAGCTGACCTTCACGGTGAAGCTCTTGAGGTCGTAACGGCTGCCGTCGGTGAGCCCGGCCGACCAGACGACGTAGGGGCGGGTGGTCTTGTCGAACACGTAGGCGCCGGCCGCGACCTTCCTGCCGGGGTGGTTGGCGACCTTGGCCCCGAACTGGACGCGGGCCGCGAACCCGGTGGTGGGCTTGTAGTAGCCCATCACGAGGTACTTCAGCTTGGTGGTCTTCGTGGTGGACCCACCGCCGTAGGCAGTCACCTGCAGGGACGGGTAGCGGTTCACCACGGACTTGGGGATGTAGATGCCGTGCTGGGTGAGCACGCCACTCTGGGCCGCCTTGGTGCACTTGGTCTGGGAGTAGAGCCCCAACGAGCCGGCCCAGCGGTGCGAGGACGGCTTCTTCAGGGTCGAACAGCTGCCGACGCTCTTGTAGATCAGGGTGTCGGCCGCTCGGAACTTCCGGGTGTAGGTCTTGGTCACCAGCTTCTTGTCCGACACCGTCACCGAGCGGGTCAGCGTCGTGCTGTTCCCCGTCAGGTCGACGACGACGATCCGGACCCGATAGGTGCCGGCTGGGACGACCGTGCCGGCGGTGTTGCGCCCGTTCCAGACGGTGGTGAACGAGGCACCGGCGCTGAGCTGCCCGGACATCAGCGTCCGCACCACGGCGCTGCTGGAATTGAGCACGTCGAGGGTGGCCGAGACCGCCTCGTCGCTCCCGTAGGTGACGTCGAGGGTGTCGCGGTAGCCGTCAGGCTGCGGGAAGAACGAGGTGGCGCCCACGGTGAGGGTGGGCACCGGGCTGTCGGCATCGATCGTGAAGGGACGCGCCGGACTCGATCCGGAGAGCACCCCGAAGTCGGTCACGTCGGCGGTGGCATCGACGATCAACTGGTAGCTGCCCGAAGCCGTGGCCGCAGGCACCGTGTAAGGGAAGCTCACCCGCCCGTCGCCGTCCGTCGTGACCGTCTGGCTGCCTGAGGCCACATCGGTCTGCGGCGTTCCTGGCGCAGCGACGTGCCAGGTGAGCTCGACCGAGGTCGACTCCGCGGGGGTGATCCGCAGCTCGGCGGTCAGGGGGACGCCCGGCCGGACCAGAGGATCGACGTTGGCGGTAGCGACACCGAGACTGCGCCGTACGGCGATCGTCGGCGACTGGACGCCCGTGCTGACGCAATCGGTCTCAGTGGAGCAGCGCAGGATCGTGATCACGCCAGATCCGTCGGTGTCGAACACCATCGTGTGCTCGCCGTTCTGCGCGACGGACTGGCGAGCACCCTGCCACTCGGCCTTCAGCGTCCCAGGGCCCGAGTCGGTGACCGTGAAAGCGTAGGAGCTCGAGTCCGGGTTGATCGCGCTGATCGTCGGCCACGTCACCTCCGGGGGCGGATCGGCTGCTTCGGCCGGGACGGCCAGGCCGGCCGAGGCCAGCACCAGGACAGGCAGGAGCGCGCGCAGCTTCAAGGAGATCCCCCGTGATTCGAAGTCAGGTCGCCGGAGCCTAACCCGGGTACGCCGGCCGCGGGCCGATTCACCTGGTAAAAGTCAGTCGTCGTCCTGATCGGTCGGCAACGCCGGCTGTTGGCCCTGCTGCTGGGTGTTCGCATTCGGCGGCTGGCCGCCCGGGAACTGCCCGGTGCCGCCCTGGCCGCCGGGTCCGCCACGGAAGTCGCCCTGGGAGCTGCCGTCGCTGACCGCCCCGAGTACGGCGCCGCCGGCCCCACCCAGGATCAGGCTCGCCACGGCCACCCCGGCCACGGCCGGCAGGCTGAGGACCCGGTGGCGCAGGGACGTCTTCGGGGCGGGCGCCGGAGCGGGCACGTAGCTCGGCGGCACCAGCGGGGCATCGCTCGGGACTGGGTTCTGGTTCTCTGTCATGGCGCCGAGGTTGCGCCGCCGACCTGTCAAGGGGCTGTGGAGGTGATGATGGGGTGCTGTGGCTGTCCCAGTCGGACGCACGCACAGCGAACACACAGCCAGGACACAGACAACGACGGGTGCACTGGGAGAAGGTGTCCCCATGGAACTCACCCGCCCGGACGGAACACCTCCGCGAGTGCTGGTCGTCGACGACGAGCAGAACATCGCCGAACTGATCGCGATGGCCCTGCGCTACGAAGGCTGGGAGACCGCCCAGGCCCACACCGGCAGCAAGGCGGTGAGCACTGCCAAGGACTTCAAGCCCGACGCCGTCGTGCTCGACATGATGCTTCCCGACTTCGACGGCCTCGAGGTGCTGCGCAGGATGCGCGGCCACCAGCCCGACCTGCCCGTCCTGTTCCTCACCGCACGCGACTCCGTCGAGGACCGGATCGCGGGTCTCACGGCCGGCGGCGACGACTACGTCACCAAGCCGTTCTCCCTCGAGGAGGTGGTGGCCCGGCTGCGGGGCCTGCTCCGTCGCTCCGGGGCACAGCAGGCAGCCTCCACGTCACTGTTGACCGTAGGAGACCTGACCCTCGACGAGGACAGCCACGAGGTCACCCGCGGCGGGGTGGAGATCTCCCTGACCGCGACCGAGTTCGAGCTGCTGCGGTTCCTGATGCGCAACCCCAAGCGGGTGCTGTCCAAGGCCCAGATCCTCGACCGGGTGTGGAACTACGACTTCGGTGGCCAGGCCAACGTGGTCGAGCTCTACATCTCCTACCTCCGCAAGAAGATCGACACCGGCCGGGACCCGATGATCCACACCATGCGCGGCGCGGGCTACGTCCTCAAGCCATGAAGTCACTGACCTCGCGGCTGGTCGTCACCGCGGTCCTGCTGGTGGCCGTGGTCACCCTGCTGATCGGTGCGGCCACCACGATCGCCATGCGGGCCAACCTCACCGATCGGCTCGACCGCGACATCCAGGCTGCGATGAAGCGGTTCACCGACGGACCCGGCGGGGCCTACCAACCACCTCCAGGAGACGACGACCGCGACGGGGACGACGGGTTCACGAACCGTCAACAGCCCGGGACGCTCAGCGCGAGGGTCGCCAGCCCGAACGACGGGGGTGCGGTGATCACGAGCGACGGCTACAAGCCGTTGTCGACCCAGGCACTGGCCGAGCTCGCCGCCGTGCCGACCGATGGGCGCATCCGCGAGGTCGATCTCCCTGGCGTCGGTGAATACCGGGTCGCCGCACAGGTCACGAACGCCGGCACGGTGATCACCGGTCTGCCCACCAGCACCGTGGATGACACCATCTCCTCCATGATCTGGGCCGAGGCCCTGCTCGGCCTGCTGGGGGTGGCAGTCGCGGGCTTGGTCGGAACGATCGTCGTACGCCGCCAGCTCGCGCCGCTGCGTGAGGTGGCCGCCACGGCCCACGAGGTCGCCACCCTGCCCCTGGACTCCGGCGAGGTGGACCTCTCCCCTCGAGTGCCGAACCCCGACGAGGACACCGAGGTCGGCCAGGTGGGTGCGGCCCTGAACTCGCTGCTCTCCCACGTGGAGTCCTCGCTGACCGCGCGCCACGAGTCGGAGCAGCAGGTCCGCCAGTTCGTGGCCGACGCCTCCCACGAACTGCGGACTCCACTGTCCACGATCCGTGGGTATGCCGAGCTGTCGCGACGTACGCCGAACGACGCAGCGACCCTGTCCGCCTCGATGACCAAGGTCGAGACCGAGGCCGACCGCATGAGTGCCCTGGTCGACGACCTGCTGCTGCTGGCTCGCATCGACTCCGGCCGTCCCCTGATCAGCGAGCCGGTCGACCTGACCCGGCTCCTGCTCGAGGCCGTCAGCGATGCGCAGGTCGTCGGGCCCGAGCACCGCTGGCGCCTCGAGCTGCCCGACGAGCCGCTCGAGATCCGCGGCGACGAGCAGCGACTGCATCAGGTCGTCACCAACCTGCTCACCAACGCCCGCCGACACACCCCACCCGGGACGACGGTGACGGTGTCGGCTCGTGCCCTCGACCGGTCGGGCATCGAGTTCGTGGTGGCCGACGACGGCCCGGGCTTCCCGCCGGACCTCACCCGGACCGCGTTCGAGCGGTTCACCCGCGGCGACGCCGCCCGCACCCGGAGCTCGGGCGGCGCCGGACTGGGGCTGTCCATCGTGGCGGCGATCGTGCGGGCCCACGCTGGCACCGTGCGGCTGACCAGCGAGCCCGGCTCGACCCGGGTGAGCGTCCGGATTCCGGACGGGCCCGCCGGCTGACCCCCAGATAGTGCCCAAAGGGGTGTATTCCGGCCCCTTGCGCAGGTGATTGCGTGAGGGGTTGCCAGGGCATCGACGCCCTGGCCAGACAAGGAGTACAAGAATGCATACCCTGTTGTGGCTCATCGCCGTCGTTCTCGTGGTGTCGGGCATCTTCGCCATCGTGCGTCGACAGGTCCTGTGGGGCGTCGTCCTCATCATCGTCGGCCTGCTGGTCGGCCCGGGTGGCGTGAGCATCTTCAACTGACCCGGCGGGAGGGCGCGGCCCAGGCCGGTCCTCTCGCTCACAGGCGGCTGACAGCCGCGTCCGAGGGTGCTGCCAGCGCCGGCCACCACTGTGGTGGTCATGACTTCGCAGACCTTCCGGACCGCCATCGGCCGCTCCAGTCCTCCGCCCCCGGACATCGCCTCCCCCGGGTCCCTGACCCGCAGTGGGGGTGCGCTGTCCGGGGCGGAGCCCATTTCAGCGCAGGACACCCCGTTCGGCCAGCGCCGCTGGCTGGTCGGGCTGCTGGTGCTCACCGGGGCCCTGTACCTCTGGGACCTCAGTGCCTCCGGCTGGGCCAACTCCTTCTACGCCGCCGCCGCCCAGGCCGGCTCGGAGTCGTGGAAGGCCTTCTTCTTCGGCTCCTCGGATGCCGCCAACGCGATCACCGTCGACAAGACGCCCCTGTCCATCTGGCCCATGGCCCTGTCCATCCGGATCTTCGGGCTCTCGTCGTGGAGCCTGCTGGTGCCGCAGGCCCTCATGGGCGTCGCCTCGGTCGCCCTCCTGCACGCGACGGTACGACGGGCCACCGGCTCCGCAGGGGCGGGACTGCTCGCCGGCCTCATGCTGGCTCTGACCCCGGTGGCCGTGCTGATGTTCCGCTTCGACAACCCCGACGCACTGCTCGTGCTGCTGCTGATCGGATCGGCCTACGCGACACTGCGTGGGGTCGAGGCCACCGAGTCGCCCGGCCTCGGACACCCGGTGCGCTGGCTCGCCCTGGGCGGCGCGTTGGTGGGACTGGCCTTCCTGACCAAGATGCTGCAGGCCTTCCTCGTGCTCCCGCCCCTGGCGTTGGTCTACCTGCTCTTCGCGGCCCTCCCGCTGTGGAAGCGGCTGGGCCACCTGCTGGTCGCCTTCGGCGCCATGGTGCTGGCCGGCGGCTGGTGGATCGCGATCGTGGAGCTCTGGCCGGCCTCCTCGCGCCCCTACATCGGCGGCTCGCAGACCAACTCCATCCTCGAGCTCACCCTCGGCTACAACGGCTTCGGACGGCTGACCGGCGACGAGACGGGATCGGTCGGCGGCGGCGGAGGCTGGGGGTCCACCGGGGTCTTCAGGATGTTCAACTCCGAGATCGGCTCCCAGATCGCCTGGCTGCTCCCAGCCGCACTCATCCTCGGTGTCGCCGCCCTGGCGATCGGCCGCTCGAGCCTCACCCGTGGTGTCCGCGCTGCCCTGGTCCTGTGGCTGGGCTGGCTGCTGGTCACCGCGCTGACCTTCAGCTTCATGGCCGGGATCTTCCACGCCTACTACACGGTGGCCCTGGCGCCGGCCATCGCCGCCTCAGCGGCCATCGGCGCCCTGGTGCTGTGGAGGCGTCGCGCCTCGCTGGTCTCCAGCGCAGTGCTCGGCTTCACGCTCGCCCTCACCACGGCCGTGGCCTTCAGCCTGCTCGATCGCTCCGACTGGCAACCGTGGCTCAAGTACGTCGTGGCCACCGTCGGCTTCGCCACCGCCCTGATGATCGTCGGTGTCCGGCACCTGCCGCACCGGGTCGCCCGCATGGTCGCCGCCACTGCCGTGATCGCGGCCCTGGCCGCCCCCGCGGCGTACTCCGTGGCCACCGCCGCGACGCCACACACCGGGAGCATCCCGACCGCCGGGCCGAGCACGTCCGGCGGCAACGCTGGGCCTGGGGGGATGGGCGGCATGGCCGGCGGGGTCGGCTCGCTCCTCAACGGCTCCACGTCGACGGCCCAGATCACCGCGCTGCTGCAGACCGACGCAGCGTCCTACACCTGGGCGGCGGCAGCCGTGGGCTCCAACGCGGCCAGCGGCTACCAGCTCGCCAGCCAGGAACCGGTGATGGCCATCGGTGGCTTCAACGGCTCCGACCCGAGCCCCACGCTGGCGCAGTTCCAGGAGTACGTCGCCAACGGCGAGATCCACTACTTCCTGGCCAGCGGGGACGGCCTGGGCGCAGGCGTGGGAGGTGGTCTGGGCGGCACCCAGACGGGGGGCGCGAGCGACAGCACCGACATCGCCACCTGGGTCGCGGACAACTTCACCGCGACCACGGTGGACGGCGTGACGGTCTACGACCTGTCCGGTGGGATCGCGTGAGCGCGCTGGAGGTCATCGAGCCGGCTCCCACCCTCGAGGTCGTCATCCCGGTCCACAACGAACAGGTGGCGTTGCCGATCGCGATCGAGCGCCTCACCGCGGCCCTGGACCGGCTGCCGTGGACGTGGGAGATCACCATCGCCGACAACGCCAGCTCGGATGCCACCCCCCTGGTGGCGCGCCAGATGGCCCGGGCCTACGACGGGGTCCGAGTGGTGTCGCTGGTCGAGAAGGGCCGAGGCCGGGCGCTCAAGCAGGTGTGGTCCGCGTCCCGCGCAGAGGTGTTGGTCTACATGGACGTGGACCTGTCCACCGACCTCAACGCACTCCTGCCGCTGGTCGCACCGCTGTTGTCGGGGCACTCCGACATCGCGATCGGGTCTCGGCTGCACCGCGGGAGCAGGGTGGTGCGGGGCCCGAAGCGGGAACTGGTCTCCCGCTCCTACAACGTGCTCCTGCGCTCGACCCTGCGGGCCAGGTTCAGCGACGCGCAGTGCGGGTTCAAGGCCATCCGTAGGTCGGTGGCCACCGAGCTGCTGCCCCTGGTGGAGGACAACACCTGGTTCTTCGACACCGAGCTCCTGGTGCTCGCCGAGCGGACCGGACTGAGGATCCACGAGGTGCCGGTCGACTGGGTCGACGACCCGGACTCACGGGTCGACGTGCTGCGCACCGCCCTGGACGACCTTCGTGGCATCCGTCGCCTGGGCTGGTCCCTGGTCACCGGCAGGCTGCCGTTGGAGGAGGTCTCGGGCCGGCTCGGCGTGGCCGCGGCCTCGGGGCGGGTCGCCACCCAGCTGGCCCTGTTCGTGTGCGTCGGCGTGCTCTCGACCCTGGCCTACGCGGTGTTGTTCCTCGGGCTGCGGCAGTGGTGGCCGGCCCAGGTCGCCAACCTGGTGGCGTTGCTCGTGACCGCGGTGGCCAACACCGCCCTCAACCGGCGTTTCACGTTCGGGATCCGTGGCGGTGACCCGATCCGGCACCATGTCCAGGGCCTGCTGGTGTTCGGGCTGGGGCTGGCGCTGACCAGTGCTGCCCTCTGGTTGCTCGGCTCCGCACCGCACTGGGCGGAGGTCGTGGTGCTCACCCTGACCAACCTGGCCGTCACGGTGATGCGGTTCGCGGCCATGCGCCTGTGGATCTTTCGCCACGCTGCGCCCCAGGCCCTCACCCGCGAGACCCTCAGCCCCGAGGGCTCACCCTCGGGTGATCGGGGTGGCCAGGGCGCGGATCTCGCGACTCTGGGCCCGGTGGACAGCAGCGGGACGGCCCCGCCCACCCGGTGAGGGCCACGTCTCCCCGGTGGGCTCCACGAAGTCCTCGGTGTGGCGCACCTTGCGCTGGAAGTTGCCAGGGTCGAGCTCGCGCCCCCACACCACCTCGTAGACATGACGCAGCTCGGACAAGGTGAACCGCTCACTGACGAAGGCCGTCGCCAAGGTGGTGTACTCGAGTTTCGACCGGGCGCGTTCGACTCCGTCGGCCAGGATGCGGTGGTGGTCGAAGGCCATCTCGGCTTCCAGCAGCGCAGGCACCGGCACCCACTCGGCGTGGCTCGCGTCGCTGCCCGCAGTCGGGCTGGGCGCTTCGGCCAGCACCGCGAGATGGGCCACACTCACCATCCGGCCCCGCGGGTCGCGGCCGGGGGCGCCGTAGGTGCGCAACTGCTCCAAGACCAGGTCGCCCGAACGCACTCCGGTCTCCTCGAAGAGCTCGCGCTGGGCCGCCGCCAGCAGGTCCTCGTCGATGTCGACGAAACCTCCCGGCAGGGCCCACTGGCCCAGGAAAGGCTCGTCACCTCGTCGGACCACCAATGCGGCCAGCTCGTCCTCGACGATGCTCAGCGCGACCATGTCCACCGTGACGGAGAAGATCGGGTAGTCGCTGGTGAACACCACCCTGCGAACGTAACTTGTCCACCTGACAAGTTCAACGTGCCCCGTTGCCCACCCGGCGTCGTACGGTGGGCACATGTTGACGCTGGACGGCAAGGTGATCGCCCTGACCGGGGCCGGCTCCGGCATCGGCCGGGCTCTGGCCCTCGACGCCGCCGGCCGCGGCGCGCTCCTGGCGCTCTCGGACTGGAACCCCGACTCCCTGGCCGAGACGGTCGACCTGCTGAAGGCGGCCGGCGTCACCCAGGTGCGCAGCGACGTGCTCGACGTCTCCGACCGCGCTGCGATGGCGCAGTGGGCGGCTGCGGTCGCGGAGCACTTCGGCCGGGTCAACGTGCTCATCAGCAACGCCGGCGTCACCGCCACGGGGGACTTCGAGGAGATGTCCTACGCCGACTTCGACTGGATCGTGGCCATCAACTTCATGGGCGTCGTCAATGGCACCAAGGAGTTCCTGCCCCACCTCATCGCCTCCGGCGATGGGCACGTGGTCACGATCTCCTCGCTGTTCGGCCTGGTCTCGATGCCCGGCCAGTCGGCCTACAACGCCACCAAGTACGCCGTGCGCGGCTTCAGTGAGGCGTTGCGCGAGGAGATGCTGGTCAACGGGCACCCCGTGGGGGTGACCGTGGTCCATCCCGGGGGGATCAGGACCGGCATCTCGCGCAACGGCCGCAAGAACCCCGGTCTCGACGCGGACGCCATCGACCGCCTCTTCGAGGACAAGCTCGCCAAGATGCCTCCGGAGAAGGCCGCTGCCATCGTCTTGGACAGCGTGCTCAAAGGGCGGGCCCGGGTTCTCGTGGGTCTCGACGCCCACCTGATCCACCACTTCGCCAAGCTCACCGGCTCGCGGTATCAGGACATTGTGGCGCGCTTCGGGCGAAAGGCCCGGCCTCGCCACTAAGGTCTGCCTCGTGACCGGGTCATCGCAGGAGTCGCCCGCAGCGGGCGTGCCCGTGCCCGTCGGCGCCCCGATCCGGGTGGCGATGAGCAAGTGGGGTGACCAGCCCCACTGGCGCTACTCGGCGATCTTCCTGGGCAGTGACGAGCACGGGGACTGGTTCGGCTGCCCGGCCGGGACGCACATGGAGCGCCCCGGCGCGCAGTACGTCGCTCCGGTCGACCAGGTCTGCCTGGTGCCGGGCAGAGGCAGCGACCTGGCCCGCAGCTTCGTGGCCACCTTCCACGCGGTCGGCGGCCCGGTGAGCGTCTACGTCGACATCACCACTCCCCCGGTGTGGGAGGGCGAGGACCTGGGGGCGGTCGATCTGGACCTCGACGTCGTGCGTGGCACCAGCGGCCGGATCTGGATCGATGACGAGGACGAGTTCGCCGAGCACCGGATCACGTTCGGCTACCCCGAACGGATCGTCGCTTTGGCCTCCGCGAGCTGCGACCGGATCCATTCCCTGGTCAGCGCCGAGGGTGCTCCCTTCGACGCGGCGAGCTCGGCGCCCTGGTTCACCCTGCTGGAGGCGCTGGTGACGGATCGACCATCTCCAAGCGGACCCCGAGGAGTCTGACCGGACGGTCCCGCTCGACCCGGTCGAGCAGCGAGACGGCGGCCTGGGCGAGCACGGCCGGGTCGTTGGTCGCAGCAGGCAACGTCAGGCTGCGGGTCACCGTGATGAACGGCCGATAGCGGACCTTGATCCCCACCCGCATGGCCGGACGCCCCTCCGCGTCGATGTCCTCCACGACACGCCCGGTCAGCGAGCGCACCTCCTCGACCACGAGGTCCCAGTCCTCGAGGTCCACCTGGAACGTCGTCTCGCGGCCGTGCGCCCGCGGCACCCAGGGCGTGGCGTCGACCGGGTTGGAGTCGACACCGCGCCCCAGCCGGCGATACCACGGCCCCATCGTGGGGCCGAGGGTCTCGGCCAGCTGGTGCGGGTCGGCCGCGGCCAGTTGAGCGACCGTGTCGATCCCGAGCGCGGCGAGCTTCTTCGCGGTCTTGGCGCCGATCCCCCACAGGGCGGTCGTCGGGCGTGCCCCCATCACCTCGAACCAGGTCGACTCGGTCAGCTGCCAGGCACCCCGGGGCTTGCCGAAGTCGGTGGCGATCTTGGCACGCAGCTTGTTGTCGCCGATCCCGACCGAGCAGTGCAGCCCGGTCGCGTCGTGCACCGCGTCGCGGATCCCCGCGGCGAACGCGAAGGGGTCGCCCAGGTCGCCGTGACCGGGACCGGGAGCCAGGAACGCCTCATCCCAGCCCAGCACCTCCACGACCACCGGCACGCCACCCCAGGTCAGGGCGCGCAACGTGCCCATCACCTGGGCCGACGCAGCGTCGTAGGCCTCCTTGTCGACGGGCAGGAACACCGCGTCGGGGATCTTGCGGGCCGCGATCCGCAGTGGCATCCCCGAGCCCACGCCGAACTCACGGGCGGCGTACGACGCCGTCGCGACCACCCCCCGCTCGGTAGGGTCGCCCCGGCCGCCCACCACGACCGGTCGACCCTCGAGTTCGGGATGGCGCTGGATCTCGACGGCAGCGATGAACTGGTCCAGGTCGACGTGCAACACCCACTGCGTGGTCATCCGCGCTCCACCTCCTGCCCTCGGACTCAGCGCCGCGGGGGCGGCAGCGCGTCGGTGGCTTCGAGGGCATCGAGCCCGGTGAGCAGGAGCAGGTCGACCACGACGGAGCGGATCTGGGCGAGCACCACCTCGGTCGACAGGTCATCGGTGCGCTCGACCTGACCCGTGGCGTTGCCGACCGCCAGCAGGTGCGGCCGGGCGGCGTCGGCGCGACGGTTGGCGTGCAGCTCGACCGCCACCACGTCTGCCGCGTCGGCCAGATCGGTGCACAGGACCGCGTAGGAGTGGGGCACCGAGCGACGATGGTAGGCAGCGACGGCGGTGCGGCGGACCAGCACGCGGGTGCTGCGCAGGGAGCGATCGAGCGGATCGACGAGCTCGGCCATCTGGCGCAACCCTGGCCGGTGCCGGATCCGGAACGGTGAGGAGGCGACCACGGAGAGTCCCTCGTCTGCGGCGTCCTGGAGCTCGCGGATCAGGTAGTCGGTCGCTCGGGCGTCGGCCAGGAGGTCGAGGGCCGGCTCCACCTCACCGCTGACCATCACCTCGGAGGCGGCGCGGAGGAGCGCCGCGATCTTCTCGATCACCAGGGCCGCCTGGTCGCGCGGTCGCCGCAGGGGGGCAGCGGGGACCGCGGTCGCCGCGACGAGCGCCACGGCTCCGCCCACCAGAGCATCGCTCCACCGGGTCAACCCGGCGGCCGGGTCCGGGAGCAGGGTGCTGACCACGATGGACTGCACGGCCGCCTGGGTGACCAGCAGTTGGCCACCGTCCAGGAGCAGTGCAGCGCTCATAGCGAGGCCGACGATCAGGGTGAGCTGCCACCAGCCGGTGCCGATCTGGTTGACCAGGAGGTCGCCCACCAGGACCCCCGCACCGACCCCGATCGCGACCTCCATCACCCGGCGCAGTCGCTGCCCGTAGGACGTCCCGAGGCTGACGACCGCGGCGATCGGCGCGAAGAACGGGGTCTGGTGCCCGAGCACCTCCTGGGCCAGCCACCAGGCGACTCCGGCCGCGATGGCGCACTGGGCGACCTGGAACCCCTTGGCCCGTAACCTGCGCACCCGGTCGCCCGCCGAGACTCGGCCGCGAGCCCAGAGCCGATCGAGCGGATTGGCTTCCATGCCTCGATCCTGCCAGTCCCGGTCGACATCGGCTGACGAGTGTCGACAGGGTGGCTAAGGTCGCACCAGAGTGAACGGCGTCACGTCGCGCGGCTGAAGGAGCATGAAGTGGTCTCACTGATCGACCCGACCGCCGTCGGCTTCCTGCTGAGCGAGAACCGCAACATGCCCATGCATGTCGGCGGTCTCCAGCTGTTCAAGAAGCCGGAGGGCGCCGGCCGCAACTTCGTGCAGGACCTCTACGAGCAGATGCGCGACGTCGACCAGATCGCCCCGCTCTTCCTGAAGCGTCCGATGCGCTCGCTCAAGACCGCCGGCCAGCTCGTCTGGGTCGAGGACGAACTGTTCGACATCGACCACCACGTCCGTCACAGCGCCCTGCCCCGGCCCGGACGGGTGCGCGAGCTCCTCGATCTCTGCTCCCGGCTGCACAGCCAGCGCCTGGCCTGGGAGCGCCCCCTGTGGGAGGCCCACATCATCGAGGGCCTGCGTGACGGGCGGGTGGCGATGTACACCAAGACCCACCATGCGCTGGTCGACGGAGTGTCGGCGATGCGGCTGCTGCAGAGCGTGCTGACCACCGACCCCGACCGGCGCAACATGCCCGCGCCCTGGGCCGCCCGCCCGAGCAGCCGGCCCCGGCCCGAGTCGAGTGAGGCGGATCCCGGTGAACTGACGATCCAAGCCCTACGCACGGCGTTCGGGATGACCGCGGAGGCCGCGGGACTGCCTGGAGCCCTGGTCCGGACCCTCAACCGGAGCGTGCGCAACGAGACCTCGTCGCTGTCGCTCTACGCGCCCCGCACCCTGCTGAACCAGAACATCACCGGATCACGTCGCTTCGCCGCCCAGGACTGGCCCATCCAGCGGATGCGGGCCATCGGCAAGGCCACTGGCACCACGATCAACGATGTCGTGCTCGCCATGTGCGGGGGCGCTCTGCGCACCTACCTGCTCGATGTCGACGACCTTCCGCCCGAGACCCTGATCGCGATGGTGCCCATCGGGCTCAACGCCAAGCAGTCGCACCTCGCCTCCGGCGACGGCGGCAACGCGGTGGGCTCGATCATGGTCAAGCTGGGCACCGACCTCGAGGACGCCGGTGATCGGCTGGAGGCGATCCACGGGTCCATGCTGAGCGGCAAGGAAGCGCTGTCGGCGATGACCCCGATCCAGATCCTGGCGATGAGCGCCGTGGGGCAGGCTCCGGCGATCCTGACACCCATGCTGCGGCTGCAAGGCCTGGTGCGCCCTCCGTACAACGTGGTGATCTCCAACGTGCCCGGGCCCAAGACCGCGCACTACTTCAACGGGATGGAGCTGACCGGCACCTATCCGCTGTCCATCCCGATCCACGGCATGGCGCTCAACATCACCTGCACGTCGTACAACGGGAACATGGCCTTCGGCCTGACCGGCTGCCGGCGTACGGTCCCGCACCTGCAGCGCCTGCTGACCCACCTCGACGTCGAGCTGCGCGCGCTCGAGAAGGCTGCCGGCATCCAGCGGAGCTAGTCAGCTGTAGACCCGCCGGACGAGGGCATCGAAGGCGACATCGGGCAGCAGCTTGCGCGCCGTCATCAGCGTCCCGGCGCCTTTGCCCACGGGATAGCGCGCTCGCGGACTGCTCGAGACGGCGGCCTTGACGATCTTGCGAGCCACGACCTCGGGCGGGCTGGACCTCCGCCGGCTGTCGCCGCTCTCGAGAACTCGGCGCACCGTCTCGGCCTGCTCGGCATAGGCCCCGTCCCGCGAGGTCGCGACGAGGTTGTCCCGGCTCGTCTGGTTCCACTCGGTGCGGATCGGGCCGGGCTCGATGATCACGACGTCGATGCCGTGCGGACGCAACTCGATGCGCAGGCTGTCACTCAGGCCCTCGACGGCGAACTTGGTGGCGTGGTACCACGACCCCATCGGCTCGTAGAACTTGCCGCCGATGCTGGAGACGTTGATGATCCGTCCCTGTTTCGCGGCCCGCATGTGCGGGGTGACGAGCTGGATGAGCCTGGCCAGACCGAACACGTTGACCTCGAACTGGCGTCGCGCCTCGTCGATGGGGACGTCCTCGAGAGCCCCGTAGGACCCGTAGCCGGCGTTGTTGACCAGCACGTCGATGCGCCCCCGCTCCTCCATGACGCGAGCGATCCCTGCGGTCATGCTCGCGTCGTCGGTGACGTCCATGGCGAAGACGTGCACCCCCTGATCGGCCAGGCCCTGCATGCGGTCGAGCCGTCGGGCCACGGCATAGACCTCGTAGCCCTCCTTCTTGAGCGCGAGGGCGGTCTGCTCGCCGATCCCGCTGGAGGCTCCGGTCACGATGGCTACACGTCTGCTCATGGGGCCATCATCCTGGTCACCTGCAAACCGCCGCCAATGCTCGTGGCGACCTCACGAAGTCTGGCCTCGGTGATCGCGCTGACCGTGCGGAGTCCGGCCAGGTCGGCGTTGGACCCGGGCCGCGTCGGTTCGGCGGAGTTGATGCTGATGCATCGCCGGGTGCCGCCGTCCTCGGCGTTGGCCAGCGCGACCGCGTGTCCGGTGGTGCCACTGCCGGCGAAGAAGTCGAGGACGACCGCGTCGGAGGGCATCGTCTCCAGGATCCTCAGGATCAGACCGGTCGGCTTGGGACTCTCGAAGACGTGACCGAGCAGGTCCTTGAGCTCCTGGACGGCGGTGTCGGTGGAGCCGACCTCCTCGGCGAGCCAGATCGTCTTGAGCTTCTTGCGCCGCAGGGTCGGGCCGTCCGGGTGCAGCCAGTCCTTCTGGAAGACATCGGTACGCCGACCCCCGCGCCCGACGATCTCGCGGCACACGAGGTCGCCGGCCTGGGCATCGATCTTGGGCCGCGACCAGCGCCACACCGCAGGACGCCCGTCACCGAAGACCGGCTCGATCTGCTGGGCTCCTTCGAAGGTCTCGCTGCTCACCCGGCCGGTTGCCGGGTCCCCCCACACCGGGAAGTGCAAGGTGCGGGAGGTGACGGGGTTGAACTTCTTGTTGGTGTTGCGCAACGGCAGGTGTCGGTAGCGCCGACCCTCGTTGTCGGTGAGGGGGAAGTCGCTCTCGTCGACGGTCCGCGAGCTGCTCGCATCGAGCACCGTGCGCCCGGCGTCGCGGGCGTAGACGAGCAGGTACTCGTGGCTGGTGGCGAAGTGCCGGCCCAGCTGACGACCCTTGGGATTGAGGTTCACCACGATCTGGGCGATGAAGTTGCGCTCACCGAACACCTCGTCCAGCAGGAGTCGCAGGTGAGCCGCCTCGTTGTCGTCGATGCTGACGAACAGCACGCCGGTGTCCTTGAGTCGGTCCCGGCCGGCCACCAGGCGGGGCCGCATCATGTCGGTCCAGTCGCGGTGCCGGTTGCGGCCGACACCGTGATCGTCACGGTAGGCGAAGTCGTTGCCGGTGTTGTAGGGGGGATCGATGTAGATCAGGTCGACGACATCGTCGAGGCGCGACAGGACCTCGAGGTTGTCACCCTCGATGAACTCGTTCCAGACCATGCCTCAGGCCTTCGACACGCTCGAGCCGGGCCTGCGCAGGGATTTGGTGGCCTTGTCGGGATGCACCCGCTTGTCGAGGTCGGCATTCTCCAGCAGGCTCGCCAGCGGCGCTTCCTGCTCGGGATAGGCACCGACCGGTCGGTCACCGCTGAACACCACGTAGACCGTCCTCCCGGCTGGCGCGACCTTGAGGATCGTGCCCTCGACGAGGCCTGAGGCGTGGTTGAGCGCCTTGCGGCGGGCGTTGAGCGACATAGCCCGTTTGCGCGCCGCCTCGGCGGTCTGTCGACCACCGTTGTCCCAGGCCAGCTTGGCCTGAGGTCCGTACTTCACCACCAGCACACCGGCTGCCGTGGCTGCCTTCGCGATCGGAGCGATCTTCATGGAGGTCCCCTTCAACGAGTGTGACCCCATCCAATCACCCTGCTAGGCGGCCGTGCGGCCGGCCGCAGCCGGGGCGGCCGCGCTCGGGTCGTCCTCCACCACCGCCCGGGCGAGGCGGTCGACGACGGCGACGGCGTCGTCGAGACCGATCTCCTCGAGCAGGCCGTCGGGCACGAGCTGGTCGAGCGCCGCGCTGGGCCAGTCAAGGACGCTGAGTGCGCTCTCGCTGCGCGCCCAGACATCGGCGTCGGTGCTCGACAGCCCGAAACGGCGTGCCAGCCCGGCGGCCGCAGCCGTGCTCGAGGCCGGCTTCTCCTCGGTGTGGGCAGCCGCGATGGTCTCGACGACCAACGACTGCTCCGGCGTGCACAACTGGCGCACGAGCGCTAGCCACTCCTGTGACATCTGTCCCCCCGGACGTAGTCAACTCCCCCCCGGGAGTTAGTTGAACCGTACATCAACAGGACGAGATCCGGGGGCTTTCCTTACGAACTGACCCAGAACTCGCGGTGTCCCCTGATTCAAGCGCGTTGCGGCCTCGCACGCCAGCCTCTTCGAGAAGGTTGGTGGATATCGGACCCGAGCAGGTGACACTCTGGGCCCGTGAGCGAACGCAACGTCCTCGACGGTGAGCTGGAGCCCTGCGGCACCGACCCGGTGACCGGGTTCTACCGCACCGGCACGTGCACCTGTGGCCCGGAGGACGCAGGGGTCCACGCCGTGTGCGCCGTCATGACCGCGGGGTTCCTCGCCCATCAGCGAGCCACCGGCAACGACCTGACCACGCCCCGACCGGAATGGCAGTTCCCCGGGCTGACGCCGGGCGATCGATGGTGCGTGGTCGCCAGTCGCTGGCTCGAGGCCTACGAGGACGGGTACGCCGCACCGGTCGTCCTGTCCGCGACCAACCGACGGGCCTTGGAGATCATCCCGCTCTCGGCCCTCACCAGTCACTCCGTCGACGTACCGCCTGATCTCAGCTCGCTCGACTGAGCGACTACCGCAGTTCGGCTGACCGACTTCGCGGACCGAGGCACCATGTGGATGTGCACCTCGAGCCGCTCGCGCCGCCACCACCGCGCACCCCGCTCAGCCGGCGGTCGTGGCTGTCGATCATCGGCGTGCTCGGGCTGCTCGCGGCCGCCCTCGTCGCGATGGCCGCCGACTCCCACGACCCCCTGGACCGGTTGCTCGGGGGGACGGAGATGACCGGGAAGCGCGACGAGTACCGGTTCCTGCACACCCACCCGCGTGGCGGGACCCTCCCGATCGGCTACGACCCGTGCACGCCGATCGTCGTCACTGTCGATCCCGACGGCGCCCCCGACGACTATCGCGACCTCGTGGAGACCGCAATGGAGCACACGAGCAGTGCCTCGGGCCTGAGCTTCGACTACGCCGGGCCCACCAGCGAGCGGAACTTCTCCGAGCGCGACAGCTCGGACCCGGTGCTGGTCCTCTGGGCGGACGCCGACGAGGTCCCCGAGCTGGCCGGCGACGTCGCGGGGATCGGCGGCAGCTCGATGCTCACGGGTACCGGACGCCCCTACTACGTGACCGGCAGCATCGTGCTGGACCGGGACAACTTCGAGGCGGGCACCTCCGCAGCCTCCCGGCAGGCCATCCTCGACCATGAGTTCGGTCACCTCGTGGGCCTCGATCACGTCAACCGGATCGGAGAGCTGATGAACCCCTCGCCACGCGTGACGACCTACGGTCGCGGCGACCTGCGCGGTCTCGCCCTCCTCGGGCAGGTGCCCTGCTCCTGAGCTGACGCCCGCGCGCTCTCGGCGGGGATGTGAGGTTCAGCGGGTGAGTGCTCGTAGTATTGCTCGACGTGACCCATCCCGCCTCCGGTGCTGCGCTCGCTCGCGAGTTCGGCCTCAAGAAGGTCGGCGGCCGTCCTCCCCTGCTGCAGTATGCGAAGCAGATCTGGGAACGCCGCCATTTCGCCCTCAGCCTGGCTCGCGCCAAGGCCTACACCCAGAACCAGGGCGGTTATCTCGGGCAGGCCTGGGTGGTGCTCACCCCCGTGCTCTGGGCCGTGCTCTACTACATGGTCTTCGGCGTGCTGCTGAAGCGGGTCAGCGACGACATCGAGGACTACGCCACCTTCCTGGTGGTGGGGATCTTCACGATCCGCTACCTCTCCGGGACGCTGAGCCATGCGGCCACGTCGCTGGACAAGAGCAACAACCTCATCACGTCCCTGCAGTTCCCGCGGGCGTTGATCCCCATCTCCTCGGCCCTGTCCGACCTGTTCCAGTTCCTGCCCGCGGTGGTCGTGCTCTTCGCCGTGGCCCTTGCCAACGGCGAGCCGCTGCGCCTGCACCTGCTCCTGTTCCTGCCGGCACTGGTCCTGACCTTCCTGTTCGCCACCGGGGTCGCGTTCCTGGCAGCGCGGATGGTCGCGATGGTCGCGGACCTGGGGCAGCTGATCCCGTTCTTCAACCGGGCGCTGTTCTACACCTCCGGCGTGTTCTTCTCACTCGATCGCTACGGCGACGGCTGGGTGGGCGACGTGATGAAGCACCAGCCCTTCGCGATCTACCTCGAGCTGAACCGCTCGGCCCTGGTGGAGGAGATCCCCATCGATGTCGCCACCTGGGCGTGGGGGATCTTCTGGGCTCTGCTGACCCTCGGGGTCGGTTTCGTGTACTTCTGGCGGGCCGAAGCGCGGTACGGCCGTGGCTGACCTGGTCCCCGCGCTGGTGATGGACGACGCCAGCGTCACCTACCGCACCTTCGGCAGCAAGCGCTCGGTCGAGGGCAGTCGCACCCCCAAATGGATGTCGGGCCACATCGGCGCGGTGGACTACGTGCCCGCCGTACGCAACGTCTCCTTCGTGGCCCATCACGGCGAGTCCATCGGCCTCATCGGCCACAACGGGTCGGGCAAGAGCACCCTGATGCGCGCTATGGCCGGACTGGTCCCGCTCGCCGGCGGGTCGGTCTACACCGACGGCCGCGCCTCCCTGCTCGGGGTGGGCGGCGCCCTGATGAAGGACCTCACCGGCGAGCGCAACATCACGCTGGGCTGCCTGGCGCTCGGCCTGTCGCCGAAGCAGGTGGCTGAGCGGTTCGACTCCGTGGTCGAGTTCGCCGACATCGGCCCCAGCATCAGGCTGCCGATGCGCGCGCTGTCCTCGGGTCAGGCCGCACGACTGCGCTTCGCGATCTCGACCGCGGCCCAGCCGGAGATCCTGCTCATCGATGAGGCGCTGGCCACCGGCGACGCCAAGTTCCGCAAGAAGAGCAAGGAGCGCATCGACCTGATCCGTGACACCGCAGGCACCGTCGTCCTGGTCAGCCACTCGATGAGCACGATCCGCCAGACGTGCAGTCGTGGGCTGTGGATGCACCGCGGCCAGCTGCGCATGGACGGCCCCGTCGACGAAGTGGTCGACGCCTACGAGGAGTCCCTGGGCTGAACGGCCCCGGCGACGGGCCTCACGAAGCGACGAGCACGAGGGCGATGGAGGTCACCGCCGCCAGGCACTCCGGGAGCCGATCACCGGTGAAGACGGGTTCGAGCAGGACGTCGTCCCCGTCCACGGTCACCGTGACGTCACTGGGCACGTCGCAACCGACATTGACGACGGCGCCGACCAGGCGCTGACCCTGCGGTACGTCGATCTCGGCCACCCGGTGGCGCACCTGGTCGTCGAGGCCTCCGCGGCTCACCGGCCCGACCAGCTCCTCCACCCCGGCCGGCGTGCTCAGGTCGATCGCCAGGTCGGTGGTCTCCCCGCCCGCAGCGGTCTGGGACAGGATGTCGAGGACCACCGGCTCGGCTGCCTCCGAGGTGGCGGTCGTCGGGCCGGACGGCTCCTGGGCGACGTCGCCGCCGGGGGTGTCGGCTCCGCAACCCGTCGTCAGCAGCAGGCTTGCGGAGGCGAGGAGGATCCCGAGCGTGTGTCGCATGGTGATCAGACGATAGGCGCTCGCGACCGGTTCCGTGCCGGGACACGTCTCGATGGTTGATCGCAGCCACCAGGTGACTGCGATCAACCATCGTGAGCCGATCGGGTCAGATGACGATGCCGAGCAGCAGCACGAACACCAGCCCGGAGACCGAGAGGATCGTCTCCATCAGCGACCAGGTCTTCAGGGTCTGCCCGACCGAGAGCCCGAAGTACTCCTTCACCAGCCAGAAGCCCGCGTCGTTGACGTGGGAGAAGAACACCGAGCCGGACCCGACCGCCAGCACCACCAGCGAGGTCTCACCGGTGCTGAGCCCATCCATCAGCCCGATCATCAGCGAGGACGCCGTGATCGTGGCGACCGTGGCCGACCCGGTGGCCAGGCGGATCAGCACCGCGAGCACCCAGGCCAGCAGCAGCACGGAGATGTTGGCCGCCGAGGCCCAGTCGGCCAGCAGGGTGCCGATGCCGGTGTCGACGAGCACCTGCTTGAACCCTCCGCCGGCCGCGACGATCAGGAGGATGCCGGCGATGGCCGGCAGCGCCGACTCCACGCACTTCGAGATCTGCGGCACGCTCATCCCCGCTCCACGGCCCAGCGTGAACATGGCCACGATGACGGAGATCAGCAGCGCCACCAAAGGCGTGCCGAGGACGTCGAGGATCTGGCGCAGCAGCTGGGTCTCGTCCTCGATGAAGATGTCGGCCAACGCCTTGCCCAGCATGAGGGCAACCGGAAGCAGCACGCTGAAGATCGTGATCGCGAAGGAGGGCCGCTGCGGGTTCTTCTCGTCATCGTGCTGGTCACCGCGCTGGGCGGCGTCGAAGGTGGTCGGCGGCGGCACGTCGACCCACCGGGCGGCGTACTTCGCGAAGACCGGTCCGGAGACGATGACCGTCGGCACCGCGACGAGTACGCCGAGAGCCAGGGTCACTCCCAGGTCGGCGCCCAGGTAGTCGATGGCGGTCAACGGACCCGGGTGCGGGGGCACCAGCCCGTGCATGGCCGACAGGCCGGCCAAGGCCGGTATGCCCACGGCGATGAGCGAGACCTGGGCGCGACGGGCCACCAGGTAGATCACCGGCATCAGCAGCACCAGGCCGATCTCGAAGAACATCGGCAGGCCGATGATGGCGCCGACGGCAGCCATCGCCCAGGGCAGCGTGCGAACCGTGGCGTTGCCGACGATGGTGTCGACGATCTGGTCGGCGCCACCTGAGTCGGCCAGCAGCTTGGCGAACATCGCACCGAGGGCGATCAGGATGCCGACCCCGGACGCCGTGGTCCCGAAACCGGTCGTGAACGACGTCAGGACGTCGTTGACGTTCTCCCCCGCCACGATGCCGACGGTCAGGCCGCCGAAGATCAGGGCGAGGAACGGGTTGAGCTTGACGAAGGTGATCAGCGCGACGATCAGGGCGATGCCCCCGAGCGCGGCCACGACCAACTGCCAGCCGGAGGCGACGGGTTCGACGAGGTCGGTGCCCGCGAGCGGGAGGACGGCGGCGAAGGACAGGTCAGGCATCAGGACTCCTGGTTGAGGTGGTCGACGTAGGTCTGGACGATGGCGTCGATGTCCTGGTCGACATCGATCACGAGACCGGACTCGTCCGGGGCGAGCGGCTCGAGGGTGGCGAACTGGGAGGTCAACAACGACGCGGGCATGAAGTGTCCGGGGCGACTGGCCTGCCTGCGGGCGATCACCTCGCGACTGCCGTGCAGGTGCAGGAACGTCACGCCGGGCAGGTGCTGTCGCAACTGATCGCGGTAGCGACGCCTGAGGGCCGAGCAACTCATGACGCCGCCATCGGCGTGCTCGGCGAGCCACGCGCCGATCGCGTCCAGCCACGGGTGACGGTCATCGTCGTCGAGCGGCTGACCGGCGCTCATCTTCGCGATGTTGGCGCTCGGGTGGAAGTCGTCGGCGTCGGCGAACGGCACCCGGAGCCGCTGGGCGATGGCCGCCCCCACGGTCGACTTGCCCGAACCGGAAACGCCCATCACGACGAGCGCTGGTGGGTGGGTCATCTGCACCTCCGTGGTTGTGGCTGTCGTCACAGGATGCCCGCAATGATCAGATCATTGCAACCCTTCTGGCAGAATTAACCTGTTCTTTCTCTTCAAACCCACCTCATGAGAGGATGAATGAGTGACGACAACGGCATCGGGTGACCACCACGGCATCGTCCTGACCGCACTCGGCAGCCGCATCGCATCAGGGGACCTGGCCCCCGGACAGGTCCTCACGCTCGAGGACGTCGGCAGCACCTACGCGGTCTCGCGCAGCGTCGCCCGTGAGGCCATCCGGGTGCTGGAGTCGATGCGCCTGGTCACCTCCCGTCGCCGCGTCGGCATCACCGTGCTCCCCCGCGAGCGTTGGAACGTGTTCGACCCCCGGGTCATCCGCTGGCGGCTCGACGCCGGCGACCGCGCAGAGCAGCTGCTCTCCCTCTCCGAGCTGCGCCGAGGGTTCGAGCCGGTGGCGGCCGCCCTGGCCGCCGAGCGTGCCAACGCCCACCACTGCCGGATCCTTGCCGCCGCGGTGTCCGACATGGTCATGCACGGGCGCTCAGGTGATCTGGAGTCCTATCTGCTCGCCGACAAGGTCTTCCACCGCACGCTGCTGGAGGCCAGCGGCAACGAGATGTTCCGTGCCCTCGACGCCGTGGTCAGCGAGCTCCTGACCGGCCGCACCCACCACGGCATGATGCCCAGCCAACCGAAGCCGGAAGCGATCGCGCTGCACGACGAGGTGGCGCGCGCCGTACGTCTGCAGGACGCGCCCGCGGCCGAGAAGGCCATGCGCGCCATCATCGACGAGGCCGCCGACGCCGTGCGCTCCGAGCAGGATCAGCGCGCCGACCCGTAGCCGAGCACCGCGGCGAGTCCGAGGGCGCTGCGCGGGGCATACGCCGCGCGCCACAGCCCACCGTGGGCGGCCGCGAACGCCTCGTCCTGCCACGGCTCCTGATGCCGGGGTCCACCACCGGTCCGCAGGTCGTGGACGAGCAGCGCGGCCATCAGCACGTTGGCGGTCGCCGGCTCGAAGACCTCCACGCCGAAGCGGTGCGCGCCGGCGTACGCCGCTGCCAGCGCCCGGTTCTTGACCACCGAGCGGGTCCGCGTGGGGGGCGCGACGTTCATCGAGACGGTGACGCCAGCCTCGCGCGCGGCGATGGCGCGCCAACGTTGCAGTCGCTTGGCGAGGGCATAGTTGGGACCCTGCTGGGGAACCAGGCTGTCGATGACGCCGGGGTCGGAGCCGGGCACGTAGGCCGGCCGGAGCAGCCGCCCGGCACTCACCGCACGCAAGGGCCGGCTCACCAGCTTGGCGCCCCGAGAGCGGTTCTCGTAGGCCAGCACCGACTGAGCCACGGCCTCGCCCGGCACCGCGAAGACATCCGTCGGAGTGGCCAGGAAGGCAAGAGCGGTGTCGGGCCGCTGCTCGAGCAGACGGGTGGAGAGCTCATCGACGGCCACGGAGACCCGCACGTTGGCAGCGCCGTCGGCATAGACGTAGTTGCCCAGGACCAGCCGCGGCTCGAGCCCGGCCAACCAGGCCGCGACCGCCGGCACGTCGGTGGTGAGGTCCGCACCCAACCGCTGGGGATCAGGCTCCCCGGGGCCCAGCCCCGGCACGATCAGCGTGCCGGCCGACGACGTCTCCAACACCCGTTGCCACAGCGCCGGCCGCGGCAGGTCCAGCGCCACCACGCTGGCACCCCAGCGCAGCAGGGCGCGCAGCGGACCCATCTCGGCCCCGGCGCCGAGGACCACGACCGCGTCTGACTCGAGCCGGAGCCATGCGGGATTCTCGAGCACCGTGAGCACGGCCTCGCGCACGGTCGGCTCAACGACGCCCGCGAGAACCCAGGTGTCGAGGCGGCGGCGCAGTGCATCACCCCCGAGCCGCTCACCGTGGTAGGGCAAGGTGAGCTCGGTCTCGGGTGCTTCGCGACCTTCGATCGTCACGGTCGACAGTTCCAGACCGCCCCGCCACGAGGGCAGCGGCAGATCACCCTCAGATGTGACGACGCACATCCGGTCGTGGAGCGAGGCCAGGCCCGCCTCGGCGATCGCCACTGCCGCCGGCCGAGACCCGATGCCCGCCTCGAGGAGCCGTCGGTAGTGGGTGAGGTAGCCGGTTCGCCAGTTCGTCTCCTGCTCGGCGCTGCGCGCGCCGGCCGGATCCACCGACCGCAGCGCGTCGGCGGCAACCGCGCGCCCGAGGTGCGTCGTGCTCCGCCGGTCGGCGGAGGTGCGCGGGAAGTCGATGCCGAGCAGTGCGGAGTCGGTCATGTGAGCATCATGCCGGAGGTGGCCCGGACCTGCGCCTGGCCCGAAATGCGGATACGGAGGGCCACGTGTGCACGTGACCCTCCGTAACCGGGGGGATCTGGGTCCAGTGGGGGAAAAGTACCCAGGGGCATAAATGTGCCACGTAGAATGGTGGGGCGCCATGGCGGGCTTACGTCATGTCACAAACCCGCCAAAACGGACATTTCGCCACTCGCTGGGGGTCGTCATGCTCGAGGTCCTCGGACTCGACGAGCTCGAAGAGGGCGCCTACCGCCTGCTCGTGCAACGGACCTCGGGCTCCACGCCCGAGCTGGCCGGGCTGCTCGCCGTACCCTTGATCGTGGCGCAGCAGGCCCTGGACAGGCTGGAGCACAAGGGGCTGGTGGCACGCTCCCCCGACGACTCCCACCGCTACGTCGCCTCACCACCGGGCGTGGCGCTCGGCGCGCTGATGGTCCAGCGCCAGGAGGATCTGCGCCGGGCCGAGGTCGATCTCGCCGGGCTGGTCGGCCTCTATCGCACCTCGGTCGCCCACCGCGACATCGGCGACGTCGTCGACGTGGTCCGCGGCGCCGGAGCCGTCGCCACCCGGTTCGCCCAGCTGCAGCAGTCCGCCCGCCGCGACATCCAGGTGCTGGTGCGCGCCGAGGTGGCCGTCGTCTCGGCCGAGGACAATGACGACGACGAGTCCGTCGCCCAGGCGCGCGGCGTCCAGTACCAGGTCGTCCTGGAGCGACCGGCCTTCGAGCGCGACGGCTTCCTCGCGGCGGTCCAGGAGTCACTGGCCAACGGCACGCAGGTCCGGGTGGCGCCCACGGTGCCACTGCGCCTGCTCATCGTCGACCACGAGATCGCGTTGGTCCCCCTCTACTCCGCCGCCGAGCGCCAGCCGGCCGCGGGGGCCCTGTTGATCCACCCCAGTGGCCTGCTCGACGCGCTTCGCTGCGTGTTCGACTTCGTCTGGCAGAGCGCGGCCCCGATCACACTGACCCCCCAGGGAGTGCGCGAGGAGGGCGAGGACCAGCTCGACCAGCTCGACGCCCAGGTCCTGGCGCTGTTGCTGGCCGGCCTCACCGACCAGTCGATCGGCGGCCAGCTCGGTCTCTCCCTGCGCACCGTCCAGCGGCGCGTGCGGCACATGATGGACCTGGCCCGCGTCGACACCCGCCTCCAGCTCGGCTTCGAGGCGGGCCGACGCGGCTGGCTGTGAATCGCCGCGCGGGCACGCGTGACAACGCTGGACATCGGTCGGGTCTCGGGGCAAGGTGAGCCGGGCCATGGACCCCGAGACCCGGGGTCCGCGTCTCAACTGGGGAGTCACATGCGCAAGCTCATGGCGGTCATCGCCGCTGCCGGGGTCACGATCGGCCTCACCAGCACCACCTCGGGAGCACTGGAGACACCCTCTCCGGCCCCCGCGAACGCCTCGACCAGCACCACGGCGGCCTACGCGCCTCCGGCGCTGAACTGGCAGACCTGCACCGACCCGACCTTGGATGCCTACGGCGCCGAGTGTGCCCGGCTGGTCGTGCCGCTCGACTACGCCAAGCCGGCCGGCCCCAAGATCCGGCTCGCCGTGTCGCGGGTGCTGCACACCACCTCCGAGGCCGACTACCAGGGCGTCATGCTGGTCAACCCCGGCGGCCCGGGGGGCTCCGGCCTGATCATGTCGGTCTACCAGACGTTCGTCCCCAACGATGCGGGAGCGGCGTACGACTGGATCGGCTTCGACCCGCGCGGCGTCGGCTCCAGCGCACCCGCCATCGCCTGCGACGCGAAGTTCCTCGCCGGCGACCGGCCGCCCTACCGCCCCACCCGTCCGGCGATCATGAAGAAGTGGGTCGCCCGTTCGAAGGCCTACGCCCGCGACTGCGCCCAGGCTCCCCGCAGTGAGCTGTTGCGCCACGTCAAGACCCGCGACACCGTCAAGGACATGGAGAGCCTGCGCATCGCCCTGGGCCAGGAGCAGATCAACTTCTACGGCTTCTCCTACGGGACCTACCTGGGCTCGGTCTACGCCACCTTGCACCCCAACCGGGTCCGGCGCTTCGTCTTCGACGGCACGGTCAACCCCGACCGCGTGTTCTACAAGTCCAACCAGGACCAGGACCGCGCCTTCCAGAAGACGTTCAACGTCTACTTCGCCTGGCTGGCCAAGCACCGCGGCGCCTACCACGTGGGCAAGACCCGGGCCCAGGTGCGCCAGCGCTACCTGGCCGCCATCAAGCAGCTCGACCGCAAGGCGGCGCGCGGCGTGCTCGGCGGCGACGAGCTCACCGACGTGTTCACCTCGGCGGGCTACTACGTCTACGACTGGGACACCATCGCCGACGCGTGGTCGCGCTACGTGAACAAGGGCAAGGCCGATCACCTGGTCGCGATGTACCAGGACAGCGTCGACCTGACCCGCGGTGGCGACAACGGCTACGCGATGTACCTCGGCACCCAGTGCACCGACGCTGCCTGGCCGCGCAGCCAGGCCCGCCTGAACCGGGACAACTGGCGACTGGACCGGCGCCACGACTACATGACGTGGTCGAACGCCTGGTTCAACGGGCCGTGCGCCTACTGGAAGTACGGCCACGGCAAGCCGGTCGACGTCGACGGCTCGGCGGTCACCACCCCGATCCTGATGATCGGCGAGACCTTCGACGCCGCCACCCCGTTCAGCGGCAGCCTGCGAGTGCGTCACCTGTTCCCGACGGCGTCGCTGATCGAGGGCAAGAACGGGACGACGCACGCCGGCTCACTGTCGGGGATCGCCTGCACCGACAACGCGATCGCGCGCTACCTCACCGACGGCACCGTGCCGACCCGGCTCAGTGGGCGTCGCTCGGACAAGGTCTGCCGACCCGTTCCGCCGCCGGCGGCGACCGCGGGCGGCTCACGGGTGGCCACGGGTCAGCGCGCTGTCACCCTGTCCCGCCTGCGCGAGGCACTGGAGGCAGCTCAACTGCACCGTTGAGCTGACCTGGAGGGGGCGTTGCCGGACTATTCCGGGAACGCCTCCTCCTTGCCCATCACCGTCAACCCGTCGTGGATCTGCATCCCACGCGCCCGGTCGTGCTCCAGGTCGACACCGACCTGCGCCCCGGGCGGGATCACGACCCCCTTGTCCAAGATGGCGTTGCGCACCGTGGCGCCACGACCCACCACGACACCGTCGAGCAGCACCGAGTTGTTGACATCGGCACCGGTCTCCACCCGGACCGACGGCGAGAGCACCGAGCGGCTCACGTTGCCGCCGGTCACCACGACGCCCGGTGAGAGCACCGCGTCGTACGTCGTGGGTGCCTCGCCTCCGGAGCCGCGAACGAGCTTGGCCGGCGGATGCGGGCCGTAGGAGGTGTACATGGGCCAGGCGTAGTTGTAGAGGTTGAAGATCGGGAGCACCGAGACCAGGTCCATGTGGGCAGCGTGGTAGGAGCCCATGGTTCCCACGTCGCGCCAGTAGCCCCGGTCGCGGTCGGTGGAGCCGGGCACGACGTTGTCCTTGAAGTCGTAGACACCGGCCTTGCCCTGCCCCACGAAGGCGGGCACGATGTCGCCGCCCATGTCGTGCTTGGAGCCCTCGAGTGCCGCGTCCTTCGTGACGGCCTCCACCAGGGCGTCCGCGTCGAAGACGTAGTTGCCCATGGAGGCCAGGATCTCGTCGGGATTGTCCGGGAGTCCTGCTGGGTCAGTGGGCTTCTCGAGGAACTCGCGGATGCGGCTCGGGTCTTCGGGCTGGACATCGATGACCCCGAACTGGTCGGCCATCGCGATCGGCTGCCGGATGGCGGCCACGGTGCAGGCGGCCCCGGACTCGACGTGCTGGTTGACCATCTGGGAGAAGTCCATGCGATAGACGTGGTCGGCCCCGACCACCACCACGATGTCCGGCTTCTCGTCGCGGATCAGGTTGAGCGACTGGAAGATCGCGTCGGCGCTGCCGAGGTACCAGTGCTTGCCCACCCGCTGCTGCGCCGGCACCGGGGCGACGTAGTTGCCCAGCATGGTCGACATCCGCCAGGTGGTGGTGACGTGGCGGTCGAGGCTGTGGGACTTGTACTGCGTGAGCACGACCACCTTGAGGTAGCCGGAGTTCACGACGTTGGACAAGGCGAAGTCGATGAGCCGGTAGATCCCTCCGAACGGTACGGCGGGCTTCGCCCGGTCGGCGGTCAACGGCATCAGTCTCTTGCCCTCCCCGCCCGCGAGAACAATGGCCAGGACTCGTTTGCGCGTCGATGGGCTCACGCCACAGAGGCTAGCCCTGTCCGGCACACCGGGGACAGGGGTAGTTTCACCGCATGCGAGTTGACGTGCTCTCCAAGGAATATCCCCCGTCCATCTACGGCGGTGCCGGTGTGCACGTCGCCGAACTGGTCCGCGCGCTGCGGGCCCGAGAAGATCTGACCACGCACGTACACGCGTTCGGGGGCCCACGCGATGAGGCCCTCACCTCGTCGTACGCCGACCTGGCCGAACTGGCGTCGGCCAACGGCGCCATCCAGACCCTCGGTGTGGACCTGGCCATGGTCGGCGGCTGCGCCGGCACCGATCTGGTGCACTCCCACACCTGGTACGCCAATTTCGCCGGCCACCTGTCCTCGCTGCTCTACGACGTGCCCCATGTGATCAGCGCGCATTCGCTGGAGCCGTTGCGCCCCTGGAAGGCCGAGCAGTTGGGCGGCGGCTACGCGGTGTCGTCGTGGGTCGAGAAGACCTCCTACCTGTCGGCGTCGGCGGTGATCGCGGTGTCGGCGGCAATGCGCGAGGATGTCCTTGCCTCCTATCCCGACATCGACCCCGCCCGGGTGCACGTGGTGCACAACGGCATCGACACCGCTGACTGGGCTCCGGTCGTGGACCCCGATCGGGTGCGTGCCCAGGGAGTGGACCCGGACCGTCCCTCGGTGGTCTTCGTCGGACGGATCACCCGTCAGAAGGGTTTGCCCCTGTTCCTGCGGGCCGTGGCCCAGCTGCCGCCCGAGGTCCAGATCGTGCTGTGTGCCGGTGCCCCGGACACCCCCGAGATCGAGGCCGAGGTGGTCGCCCTGGTCGACGACCTGTCGACCACCCGCACGGGGGTGGTCTGGATCCGCGAGATGCTGCCGCGCGCCGACGTGGTCGCGCTGCTGTCGGCAGCCACCGCCTTCGTGTGTCCCTCGATCTACGAGCCGCTGGGCATCGTCAACCTCGAGGCGATGGCGTGCGAGACCGCGGTGGTGGCGACGGCCACCGGAGGCATCCCCGAGGTCGTGGTCGATGGTGTGACGGGTCGGCTGGTCCCGATCGAGCAGGCCACCGACGGCACCGGGACGCCGCTGAACCCCGAGCAGTACGTCGCCGACTTCGCCGCTGCCCTCATCGAGGTCGTCTCCGATCCGGAGAGAGCCGCCGAGATGGGTCGGTTGGGGCGGATCCGGGCGCAGGAGTCGTTCAGCTGGCCGGCGATCGCGGAGAAGACGCTGGAGGTCTACCGCTCCGTCCTGCGCTAGCCCAAGGTGTCGGTGGAGCCCAGTCGCCAGAGGGCAACCCCGTGCAGGTGCCGCTTCGTCGCGAGGTCCAGCCGGGCCGCGAACGAGCGCCGGTCCGACCACCACAGGACAGTGCCGTTGCTCAGGGTGGCGGTCCACTCCGCCGGTCCGGGTCGCCAGTGCGCGACGGCACCGTCGGCGGCCACGACCCGGCGCGCGCCGGCCACCGACAAGACCCGTCCGGTGCCGTGTCTGGGCCAGGTGTAGGCGTAGCCGGCGATCCCCAGGTCGAGCTTGGTGCGCGGCACCGCGGCGAGGAGCGGCACCAGGACGCGGCGCTGCCATCTCAGGCCGCCGATGGGACCGGGACCCGACCACGTGGGACCGTGGTTGTCGTAGGTCATCACCGCGACCACGTCGGCCGAGCGCCCGAGGGCGGCGAGCAGATAGCCACGATCACGGAACCCTGCCGACGTGGTGGAGGCCATCAGGTCGATCGACACCGTCCTGTCCGCCGGCATCCGAGTCTGGAGCTGGCGGACCAACCGCACGAGGCCGCGGCCGTCCTTGCGGGCCAGGGACTCCAGGTCGACGGTGATGCCGTCCCAGCCCTGGACCCGGGCCACGCGGGCCAGCCGGCCCGCGACCCGGTCCACGTTGGCCGGGTGGCGAAGCAACCGCGCGGCGGCGACCGGGTCGAAGTCACCGAGGAGATCGCTGTAGTTGCTGAGCAGGAGCTCGGCACGCAGGCCCTGGCGGTGTGCGTGGCGCAGCAGTCGTACGGCGTCGGCGGACGGCAGGTCGACCTGGCGTCCTCCGGCCCGGAGCAGGACGCCGTCGATGCCCACCTCGTCGAGACCGGCCGCATTGCGGTCGATCAGCCGGTTGGGTGCTCCACCGAGGAGATAGCCGGTGACCTCGGGCTCGGGGGCTGCGGCCACGGTGGGAGCGGCCGCCGCAAGGATCACGGCGGTGACGGTGACGAGAGCGGCGTACCGCAGGAGGGCCATGCCCCCACCCTGTCACCTGTGGACGGAAAGCGGCCCGGATCGAGGTGCCTGTGGAGAGCCGTTCGCGCCCGGTCCTGATGGCCAGCAGGGTCGAGGGCATGAACAGCGAAACCTTCCGACCGACCGTGCGCACCCAGCAGGATCTCGAGAGGACCTGGCGACACCTGATGGAGCCGCTCGGCTTCGGCCTCCACCAGGTCTGGGTGATGCTCATCGGGGCCGACGACCGACCGATCCCCCACCTGATCGAGATCCCCGATGCCCTCGAACCGCCGGGCGAGCACGAGGTTGCCGGGCTCGGCACCTTCCTGGCCGGGCTGCAACGCGATGTGCTCGGTCCCGGCGGCCGGATCGCCTTCCTCCGCTCCCGCCCGGGCAGCGACGACGTGCAGCCCGAGGACCGGCAGTGGGCCAGGGCGCTGCGCGCGGCCTGTCGCGCCGAGCAGGTCCCCTGCGACGTGGTGCACCTGGCCAACGACCAGATGCTGGTGCCACTCCCCTTCGATGAGGTGATCTGACTCAGCCGCAGACGTAGACCAGGTTTCCGCCGACCATCCGATACTTGGTCTTCGCCCAGGCATCGGTCGTGGAGCAGTCGTCGGCGCCGGCCTGCCCGTCGTCCACGTCGTTGCCGGGCCCGCCGCGCAGGATGTCGTTGGCACCGCCCCCGAAGAGCCGGTCGTCGCCGGTCCCCCCGTAGACCAGGTCCTTGCCACCACCGCCCAGCAGTCGGTCGTTGCCGGGACCACCGTTGAGGCAGTCGTTGCCGGTGCCGCCGTCGATGGTGTCGCGGCCCGGGCCACCGTCGATGGAGTCGTTGCCACCACCGCCGAAGATCCGGTCGTCGCCGCCACGCCCGAGGATGACGTCGTCGCCCGGTCCACCCTTGAGGACGTCGTTGCCCGAGGTGCCGATGATCGTCACCCCTGCAGTGGTGCATCCCGGGCTGACAGCACCGGCCGTCGTCGGGGCCAGTGCGAGGCTCGCGCCGGCGCAGAGCAGGAAGGATCCGGTCAGTGAGAGCTGCTTGATGTTCATGTTGTTTCTCCTTGTTATGCGGAGCGCCCGGACGGCGATCCCCCGTTGATGCCGCGGACCGCGCGGCGTGGACCACGGTGCCGTGGCGACGTCATTGCCACGTCAGTACGAGCCGGGACGGCGGCCACCTCGCGGTGGTCGCCGTCCCGGTCACTTCCCCGGTGCGCGAGCCTCACGGGATGACGACCTCCACGTTGGCGAAGGTGTCCACGCCGGCTCCGCCGTTGCCACGGTCGAACCCCGGTCCACCGTCGAGGTCGTCGGCGCCGGCGTTGCCCCACAGCCGGTCGCGGCCCGCGCCGCCACCGAGCAGGTCAGGACCGTTGCCGCCGGAGACCCGGTCGTCGCCGTCGTTGCCGGTCGCGGTGTCTGCACCGTCGCCGGTGTCGACGGTGTCGTCCCCGTCGTTGCCGAAGACCGCGTCGTTGCCATCACCGGCCAGGACGTTGTCGTCGCACGCCCCGCCGAGGACCAGGTCGTCGCCGTTGCCGGCCACGATCCGGTCGTTGCCGCCACCGCCTCGAATGATGTCGTTGCCGCCGAGGCCGAGGATGGTGTCGGCGCCGGCCGTGCCGTTCAGCACGTCGGGTCCCGGCGTGCCGACGATCAGCTGTCCAGGCGTGGTGCAGGCGGCGACGGCGGTCGCCGAGGGTACGCCGGTCAGGGCCATGCAGCCGGCGATGGCGCCGGCTCCGACGAGGGATGCGAGTGTCTTGGAAATGCTCATGTCTGCTCCTTGAGGTCTGTGCGTCGACTCGACGCACCGCCACCGACCTGGTGACCCCGCCAGGACACCAACGACGGCTCAGCGTGGCGTCAGCACGAGATCAGTGCGCCGAGCACCGAGGGCGGTGGTGGCGCCGCATCGATGTCACGCATGGCCGACGCCCAGCGCTCGAAGGCCCGGCGAGCCTCACCGTGGCGACCTGCCCTGACCAGCAGCGCGACCAGCGTGCGGTGGGTGACCTCGTCGTAGCCGTCGGCGTTCAGCAGCCGCACCAGGCAGGTGACCGCGTGGTCGATGTCCCCGCTGCGACCGCTCAGCGTGGCCGAGAGTCGCAGGCATCGCAGCCACACCGCGCGGAGTTCCTCGCGGGGGCCACGAGCCCACTCCTCGTAGGGCTCGTCCTCGAAGGCATCACCCCGGTAGGCCGTCACGAGGTCGGCCAGGACCGCGCGGGCAGCCGGTGCGTCACCCATGTCGGCCAGGACCGCTGCCCGTTCAGCATCGGCGACGAACCGTTCGAGGTCGACCCCGACCCGATCGAGGTCGACTCGAAGCCCCATGAGGTCGGCGACCACGTAGTGGTCCGGTGGCCAGCGCTTCACCGGGTCCAGCACTGCGCGCACCGCAGAGATCAGCACCGAGAGTCGATGACCGGTGCGTTCTGGATCGTCATCGGGCCACAGCAGCTCGCAGAGCTCGCCGCGGCTGATGGCCCTGCCGCGCCGGGCCACCAGGATCTTGAGCAGGGACCGGGCCTGCCGCGAACGCCAGGCCGGTACGGGCACCGGTTCCCCGTCGACGAGCACCTCGAAGGCGCCCAGCACTCGGATCCGCACGCCCACGGCGCTCAGCTCTGCTCGCGCCGCGCCGACCCGGTCCGCGGCCACCACGCCCCCTCCGCGCTCCCAGATGCCCCATGCCTCGTCGAGCGCGGTCGCAGCCGCAGCGTCGTCACCGAGCGCGCGCAACACCGCGCAGGCCTGTTCGAGCGCCTCGGCCAACGAGGCCTGCTGATGCTCGCTGCGCGCCAGCCCGATCGCCGAGAGCACGTCGGCGTGAGCCGTCTCGCGGTCCCCCTTGTTGAGGGAAAGGACGCTGCGCACGACCAGTGGCGTGACCCTGAACTCGGGCTCGGCGATGCGCAGCGCCTCGTCGACGAGCTCCTCGGGCGGAGCTCCGTCCCCTCCCAGGAGGGCGAGCCGGGCCAGCGCCGGCACCAGCACCTGTTGCTCGCCGGTGTCGCGGGCCAGCGTGACCACCTCGGCGTACGCCGCGCGGCTGCGGTCGTGGTGGCCGGCCTGGAACGCCAGCTCGGCCAGGCCGTGCAGGGCACCTGCAGTGCGCGAGAGGCCGCAGCGCCGCGACACCCCGAGGGATCGGCGGAACTGGGTATCGGCTTCCTCGAACCTGCCCAGACCGGTGAGTGCCTCGCCCAGGGTGTTGAGGGCCGAGACCAGGGCCCCGGGCGGACTCGCGCGGCGGGCTCCGGCGACGGCCTCGCGCGCCACGTCGACCGCGTGCTCGTGGTCGGCCTGGGTGAGGAGGCCGTCAGCCTGGTTGAGCAACGCCCGGGTCGCCAGCACCAGGTCACCGGCGCGCCGGGCGGCCTGGAGGGCGGCTGCCAGGTGGTTGTCGCGGCGCGCACCGGTGCTCGCGAGGGCGGAGGCCAGGTGGGCCGCGGCCAACAACCGGTCGTCGTCGAGGCCCTTGGCCGCCTCGAGCGCCGCGGCCGCCTCCAGGCTCGCCCGTGCCCCGTCGCCGAGCATGAAGTGGGCGCTGGCCAGGACCGCGAGGCGGCGCGGCTCCTCGACCTGGTCGATCGAGTCCGGCTCCTCGCACACCCGGATCGCCGCGGCGTACTCGGCTCGCGAGTAGTGCAAGGCTGCCACCCGCCAGGCGAGCGCGGCGTGGGGTCGCCCCGAGCCGATGATCCGCTCGTAGAGGCGCTCAGCCTGCGTGGTGTCGCCGATCATCCGGGTCGCGTCGGCCGTCACCAGGAGCAGACCCGGGTCGGTGTCGGAGCCCGGAAGGTCCGGCAGCATCCGCAGCAGGTCGTGGGCGAAGCCGGCTCCGAGCAGCTCTGGAGCTCTCTCGAGGACCAGGGCGGCGCAGCGCTCCACCTGGCCTGCGCGATGCAGGGCAGCGGCAGCCGGACCCCACTGACCCTGCTCGAGATACCAGTCAGTCGCGCTCAGCAGGGTCGCCACGTCGGGTGCACGGTCGACCCGCAGGACCGCGGCCAGCACGGGCACGACCCGCAGTCCGTCCGGCCCGGGCGCCACGACGCCGACCCGGAGCAGCTCGGCGAGCGCGGCGGCGGGGTCGCTGAGCTCGCCACCCACGCGCCGGGCCAGGTCCTCGGCGACCAGGTCGAGCTCGCCCAGGCGCAGCAGCAGCTCCGCAGCGCTCGCGGAGAGATGGGGCAGCACCTGTCCGTGCAGGAACGCAGCACCCCTCCCCCGGCTGTTGGCGAAGGCGGCCACGAGCGCGCCACGCTCACGCAGTCCGGCGGCGGCGTCGGCGCCCACCAGCGCGACGAGAGCCGGCCAGCCGGCGGTGACCTCCTGGACCGTGGTGGCGAGGTCAGGATCCGCACCGCCCAGGGCGTCGCGGAGCACCGACTCGACCCCATCGACGTCCAGCCTGAGCTCACCAGGCCCCACCTCGACGACGGGGCGGCCGACGAGCCCGGTCACCTGGGCGTCCACCGGGGCCCGACTGGCCAGGACCAGGCTGACCTCGCTCGGCAGCAGGGCCAGCCGTCGGGCGACGGCGAGCTGGTCGTCGGCGTCGAGCTGATGCAGGTCGTCGACCACGACGGTGTCCGGCCCGGCACCCAGCTCGAGCCACCTGGTCTTGCCGTGCCCGGCCGCCGCCAGGACCACCTGGAGCGAGCCCTGCTCGTTGCGTACTGCCACCGACATCACCTCGCCTGTTCAGGAGAGGTGCCCCGGCGGTCAGATACGAGGCTCAGGTAGCCAGGAGCACCGGCAGGACGCCGAGCGCGCGCCGACGCAGGTCCACCAAAGCCTCGGGCCGCTCGGCGAGGTGGGCCAGGACAGCCTTCTCGAAGACCCCGTCGAGCAGGGCGTAGGCAGTGGGCGAGTCGAAGCAGACCGGTCGTCCGGCGAGCTCGGAGTAGCGCGTGAGGACCCGCCAGATCATCGCCTCGAGCGTCTTGTCGATCTCCATCACGTCGTCGCGCAGCTCGACGTCGAACATGCTCTGGGTGCGCAGGTCGTACCACAGCCGGTGCATAGGGGCCTCGTCGGCGAGGGTCTCCACGAGCTTGTCGGCGAAGCGCTCGGCAAGCTCCTCAGCCGTGGTGGACAGCGCGACCACGTCGTCGTAACGGGTCACGCACTTGGCCTTGTAGTAGCGCACGCAGTGCACGATCAGCTCGATCTTGCTGGCGAAGTAGTAGTGCACGACGCCGTGGGTGAACTCGGAGTTCTGGGCGATCTCGCGCAGGCTCGTGCGGGCGTAGCCCAGCTCTCCCAGCGTGGCGAGAGCCGACTCTGCGAGCTGGGTCCGGCGCTCGTCGTACTTCTCCTCACGGCTGCGCACCGAGCGGCCCCGGGGCTTGCCCCTGGGTGGTGCGACAGGTGTGCTCGAAGCATTCACGCGCAGCAGTCTAGCCTCACCCGGGACAAATCTTGACAGTTGACAAGAGGAAGTCTTGACAGTCGTCAAGAGGACGGTCAGGGTGTGACCGTTGCCACAACCGATGTCAAAGGAGACCCGATGAGCGTGTTCGACCTGACCGGCCGCAAGGCCCTGGTGACCGGAGGGGCTCAGGGCCTCGGCGAAGGGATGGCCCAGGCGCTCGCCGCGGCCGGAGCCACCGTGATGATCGCCGACGTCCAGGAGGATGCGGGTCGGGCCGCTGCTGCCGGGCTGGGGGCGGGACACGGGTTCGTCCGCCTCGACGTCACCGACGACGACAACTGGGCCAGCGCCGTGGCCGACACGGTCGCGCAGCTCGGCGGGCTCGACATCCTGGTGAACAACGCGGGGGTGGAGATCACCAGCCTGATCACCGAGGTGGAGACGAAGGACGTCCGCACCATGCTCGACGTCAACCTGCTGGGCACCACCCTGGGCCTCAAGAACGGGCTGCGCGCCATGCGACCCGGCGGGATCGCCGGCCGGGGCGGCAGCATCATCAACATCGCCTCGGTGGCCGCGACCATCGCGTTCCCGGGGATCTCGGTCTACTCCGCCACCAAGTCCGGCGTCGAACGCCTCACCAAGGTGGCCGCCATGGAGGCCGGCAAGCTCGGCTACGGCGTCCGCGTCAACTGCATCTTCCCGGGCCTCGTGCCCACGGCCATGGGTGCCGGCCTGGCCAACGACGTCGCCGCCATCGGGCTCTTCGCCTCCCCCGAGGAAGCTGTCGGGGCGGTCATCGAACTGACCCCCTCGGGTCGCCTCGGCGAGGTCTCCGACATGGCTGACGCCGTGGTCTTCCTCGCCTCCGACGCCTCACGCTTCGTCACCGGCGCAGGTCTGCCGGTCGACGGCGGAATGGGGATGTGAGCATGACGACCAAACCTGTCGTCGTCTACGGCGCCTCCGGCTACACCGGGCGACTGATCTGCGAATACCTCCGGGAGTACAACGTCCCCTTCATCGCGGCCGGGCGGGACGGGGACAAGCTCAACGCCGCGATGTCCAGCAATGTCGCCGGCATCGAGACCGCCGACCACGAGGTGGTCGAGGTGACCCATGACCTGGCGTCCCTGACCGAGCTGTTCCGGGGCGCATCGGTGGTCTGCAACACCGTCGGCCCCTTCAGCAAGTGGGGGCCCGAGGTCGTGGAGGCCTGCCTCGCGGCCGGGGCGCACTACCTCGACACCACCGGTGAGCAGGACTGGCTGATCACCTGCGACGAGAAGTACGGCGCCGACTTCGAGGCCGCCGGGCTCCTGCTCGCCCCGAGCATCGCCCAGATGTACACGACCGGCGAGATCGCTGCCGAGGTGTGCCTCGAGACCCCCGGCCTCGACACCCTCGACATCGCCGTCTTCTGGGGCGGGAGTCCCACGATCGCCTCCACGCAGACGATCCTGTTCAACGCCGCCCTGTCCGGAGCCCACTACCTCGAGCAGAACCGCTACGTGCCGTTCGACCCAGAGGCCGGCCACTACCAGCTGGCCATCCCCGGCCAGCACGAGCTGGCTCTCGCCCTGCCGTGGGGCGGCACCTCGCACCCGGTGTGGTACGCCCGCGATCCGCGGGTGGCCAACGTCAAGGCCCTGGGCGGGGTGTTCAACAAGGCGCTCATGCTCGGCGTACCGCAGATCGTCGCGGCGGCCATCGAGGCCACGGCCGGCATGGAGGCTGACGAGAAGTACGCCGCACTCGCGGCCACGGCCGCCCAGGTGATGAACGTGATGCCGCCTCGGGAGAACCCCCGGGTCAACCGGTCCATGGACTCCGTCTACGCCTCCGGGCCGCTGGGTCGAGCGCACTGCGTGATCCACGGCAACCAGAACTACAAGCAGACCGGGCTGCTGCAGGCCTACGCCGCCTACTCCCTGCTCCAGCAACCGCCGCGCCGAGCGGGGTTCGCGTCGGGGTGTCAGGCTTTCGGCCACCGCGAGCTGCTCGGAGTGCTGCGCAGCTTCGGTTTGGTGATGGAACCGCACCTGACCGTCAGCGCATGAGGCTGGTCGACTACCTCGACAAGGGCGTCTCACTCGGCCCGGACCGGCCCTGCCTGACCACCGACGGCGTCTCCCTCAGCTACGCGGAGGTCCAGGCCCTGGCCGGGCAGGTGGCCGGCTCCCTGGCCGCCTCGGGCGTGCGGCCCGGCGACAAGGTCGCCATCCTGTCGGCCAACGACCCGGTGGCGTTCAGCTGCGTCTTCGGGATCAGCAGGGCTGCCGCGGTCTGGTGCCCGATCAACCCACGCAACGAGGCGGCTGAGAACCGCGAGCTGCTCCACCTCTTCGACTGCGTGGCACTGATCTTCCAGGCCGCCTTCGCGCCCCTCGTGGACTCGATCCGCGACCAGTTGCCACAGGTCCACACGCTGGTCTGCCTCGACGCCCAGGTCGAGTGGGCACTGTCGTGGGAGGAGTTCCTGGGCCGGGGCGGAGCCGACTGGGAGATCCCCCCGGTGGACGACGTGGCGATGATCGTGGGCACCGGCGGCACCACGGGCACTCCCAAGGGCGTCATGCTGACCCGGCGCAACCTGGAGACGATGACGTCGCTCACGCTGATGGGCTACCCGTTCGAGGGCCGCCCGACCTACCTGGCCCTGGCTCCCCTCACCCATGCCGCGGGGGTTCTCTGCTTCCCGGTGCTGGCCCTGGGGGGCGAGGTCCTGATCATGCGGGCGCCGGACGTGGGCGGCTTCCTCGAACTGGTCGAGCGACACCGGGTGACCCACACGTTCCTGCCGCCCACGCTCATCTACATGGTGCTGGGCCACCCCGCCCTGGACGCCACTGACCTGTCCTCCCTGCAGTGCTTCTGGTACGGCGCCGCACCGATGTCGGCGACCCGCCTGGAGGAGGCACTGGTGCGCATCGGACCGGTGATGGCCCAGTTGTTCGGACAGACCGAGGCACCCATGATGATCTCGATGATGCCGCCGTCCGCGCACTTCCGTGCCGACGGCAGCATCCACCGCCACCGGCTCTCCTCAGCCGGGCGCCCCGCTCCCCTGGTCACCGTCGCGATCCTTGACTCCGACGGTGGCCAGGCCCCCACCGGCCAGCGCGGTGAGATCGCCATCCGCAGCTCGTTGGTGATGGCCGGCTACTACAAGGACCCCGAGGCCACTGCTGAGGCGTCCGCGCACGGTTGGCACCACACCGGCGACATCGGCTACCTCGACGAGGAGGGCTACCTGTTCATCGTCGACCGGGCCAAGGACATGATCATCACCGGTGGGTTCAACGTCTACTCCACCGAGGTCGAGCAGGCCCTCATGCAGCACCCCGACGTCCAGGACTGTGCGGTGATCGGCCTGCCGGACGAGAAGTGGGGTGAGCGCGTGGTGGCGGTCCTCCAGCCGCAGGCCGGCCGGAGGGTCGACGCGGCCACGCTCACAGAGTTCGTCAAGGCCCGGATCGGCAGCGTCAAGACGCCGAAGCAGATCGAGATCTGGCCCGACCTGCCGCGCTCCAAGGTCGGGAAGGTGCTCAAGACCGAGATCAAGAGCCAGCTCCGCGGAGCCTAGGAGAGCCCGCAGGGTCTCGGCGTTGGGGCCCGATGTCCATCCGTCGACTACCGTGGACAGATGGACACCACCGAACGTACCGAGCCCGAAGTTGGAACCGAAGAGGCCCGGACGGCTTGGGCCGTGGCCGCTCGCGATGTCCTCGTCACCACCGCCGGCACCTACCGCGACCTGATCACCTTCAAGCAGATCGCCGCCGCGGTCCAGGAGCAGACCGGGATCACCACCAAGCAGCTGTCCAACCACTGGCTCGGCGACGTGCTGACCCGGGTCGCCGTGGAGTGCGACAAGCGTGGCGAGCCGCTGCTGACCTCGCTGTGCGTCGACGCGACCGGCAGTGTGGGTGCGAACTACAGCGCGACCGTGGCACGACTGCGAGGCGCGGCCCCCGAGGACGGCGACATGCAGGCCGCCGAGGAGCGGCTCGCCTGCTACCGGCACTTCGGCGCCGATCTCCCCGACGGCGGCGGCACCCGCACCCTGTCCGCGCAGGAGAAGACCCGACGGGACCGCGCCAAGAAGGCCGGCCCCTACGAGGGCAAGACCTGCGCGAAGTGCAACATGGAACTGCCCGCCAACGGCGCCTGCGACTACTGCGACTGAACGCCGGCTCTCGGTCGCACGGTTCAGCGGACTAGAGGGCATGGCCCGATGGGGTGGTTCTGCCGCGCGGCGGGCTGGACCAGGAGCCTGAATTGACCACGCGTGGTTCGTTTGCCCGAATTGCCGGTTTACACTTCAAGTCATTGACTCGCGCTTGGGCGCGAGCGCCGGGGGGCGGGAAACATCATGAGCGATCGGATGGCGCGACGACGCGTCCACGTCGCTACGCCGGCCTGCCCGTCGTACGCCACGATCCATCCGATACGGAGCACACCTTGACCATCAGAACCGCAGCCACCGTGGCCGTCGCCGCCCTCATCGCCCCCATGGCGATCGCGGCCACGACCACTCCTGCCACCGCATCCCAGGCCGCGGTCACCATCAAGATCCGTCCCGGCGATCTGGTGGCGTCCCTGTCGGGCACCGGCAGCGCCGGGCACGCCGACTTCCGGGTCGAGGGTGTCGCCCTGTCCTCCGACAGCAGCGGACCCCAGGGTGCGGTTGCGGAGTACTTCCCGGTCGGCAAGCGGCTGGCCGTCATCGGCGCGGTCAACTACGCCTCCTACGGCACCATCACCCAGCGCTACGTCCTCGACGCCGACGGCGACGGCGACGTCGACGGCGAGCTCGTCGGGGTGACCGACGGTGGCACCAACCTGTACGCGACCGACGACTCCAGCCAGGCCATGCTCGACGCGGCCCCGTCGTCGGGCCAGACGGTCGCCGAGTGGAAGTCCGACTTCCCCGACGCGGTCGTGAAGTTCGGCGGGTTCGCCTCCGACCCGGTCGCGGCCGGCGACGAGACCCTGGTCGTCCGGCTGTCCTACGGCACCGACGCTTACAAGTTCACCAGCACGCCGGAGAAGGTGAAGACCGACGTCACCGGCTACTCCCGCGCCAAGCGCACCCTGCGCCACACCCGGATCGACCTCTACAGCATCACCCGCCCTGACAACGTGATCCGCGACAAGAAGCTCCAGTGGGTCATCCGCGTCGACCGCAAGACCGTCTTCTCCGTCGCCCAGGGCTTCGACAACCACGACTACTGGGCACAGTCCTTCCGCAAGCACACCGGCAAGCACCTCGTGCGCCTGTTCAAGAACGGCTCGATGGTCCGGTCGTACTACGTCTTCACCCGCTGATTCGCGGGCGCGTTCTGGCGCGCGCGTGCTGGGGGGCTGCTGGGCGGCTGCTGGGCGCCTGCGGGTTTCCCCGGTCGGCCGCCTGCTGGGCGCCTGCTGGGCGCCTGCGGGTTTCCCCGGTCGGCCGGTGAAACCCGCGGTTGTCAGCCCTTGCGATGGCTGACAACCACCAGGAGTCCCTGAACAGTACGCCGTGAGCCATGGCAGCCAGGCCGTCACCTTCGGGTGGCGGCCTGTGGCATGTCTGGACGGTGACGCCCATCACATCTTTGCGAAGCCGACCCTTGACTTCGCTGACTAAACCGGTTTAGGTGGGGGTGTGACGAAGCCCACCATCAACGATGTCGCTCGCCGTGCGGGCGTGTCCAAGGGTGCGGTCTCCTTCGCCTTCAACAACCGTCCGGGGATCTCGGCCGAGACCCGCGAACGGATCCTGAACGCCGCGCGGGAGCTCGGCTGGAGCCCCAGTCGCCGGGCCCGCGCCCTGTCGGTGTCCCGGGCGCTCGCCGTCGGCCTGGTCATGGCGCGCCCACCCGAGACCCTGCGTGCCGACCCCTTCTTCCCCTCCTTCATCGCCGGACTGGAGGGCGAGCTGTCCCACCACGGCTACGCCCTGTTGCTCCAGGTCGTGCCGGAGCACGAGACGGAGCAGGAGAGCTATCGCCGCCTGGCGCGGGAGGGACGCGTCGACGGCGTCCTGGTCACCGACCTCTACGTCGATGACGCCCGACCGGCACTGCTGGCCGAGCTCGGGCTGCCCGCCGTGATCGTCGGCCCCGCCCTCGGGGAGGCCTTCTGGCCGGCCGTCGGTGTCGACGACGGCCCCGGCGTCGCTGCCGCGGTCGAACACCTGCTCGCCCAGGGTCACACCCGGATCGCCCACGTGGCCGGCCCGGGCGCCATGGTGCACGGGCAGTCTCGTCGACGGGCCTGGGCGCAGGCCCTGACCGACGCAGGGCTTCCCGCGGGCGACTGTGTCGAGACCGACTTCTCCGCCGAAGCCGGCTCCCAGGCCACGCGCGAGCTCCTCGACCTGGCCACGCCGCCCACCGCGATCGTCTACGCCAACGACCTCATGGCCATCGCAGGTCTCGCCGTCGCGGTCGGTCGCGGCATCGAGGTGCCGCGACAGCTCTCGCTCGTCGGCTACGAGGACACCGAGCTCGCCGCCCACATGCAGCCACCGCTCACCACCGTCAGCACCGATGTCATCGGTTGGGGACGAGCCGCCGCCAAACGGCTGCTCGAACTGATCGAGGACCGACCGGCCACCGAGACCCACCTCCAGCCCCCCCGGCTGGTCGTGCGCGGCTCGACGGCCGCACCCCTCCAGGGCTAGCCCCGCCCTCCACCGAACAACTCACCGCAGCACCCACACGCCTGTGCCCTCGCACAGCCGTACCCACTGCAGCACCTGAATGGGAGAAACAGATGAGATCGAAGGTTGCGACCGCAACGCTGACCATGCTCGCCCTCGGCCTGACCGCCGCCTGCGGAGGTGGGTCCGGGGACGCCGGCGAGGCCGCCTCGAGCACCGGCCCCATCAAGGTCTGGCTCTCGAACAACCCCGAGGAGATCGCCTGGGGCAAGCAGATGGTCTCGGCGTGGAACGCCGACCACCCCGACGAGAAGGTCACGGCTCAGGAGATCCCCGCCGGCAAGACCTCCGAGGAGGTCATCGGTGCGGCCATCACGGCCGGCAACGCCCCCTGCCTGGTCTTCAACACCTCCCCGGCCGCCGTACCGCAGTTCCAGAAGCAGGGCGGACTGGTCGCGCTGGACGACTTCGACGGAGGCACCGACTACGTCGAGTCCCGCAGCGGCGACGTGGCCGACCAGTACAAGTCACCGGACGGAAAGTTCTACCAGATCCCCTGGAAGTCCAACCCCGTGATGATCTTCTACAACAAGGACCTGATGAAGAAGGCCGGCGTCGACCCGGAGAACCCGCCGTTGGCCACCTACGACGAGTTCCTGGCCACCAGCAAGAAGATCGTCGACAGCGGCGTGGCACAGGCTGCGATCTGGCCCGCCCCCAGCAGCGAGTTCTTCCAGTCCTGGTTCGACTTCTACCCGATGTACGCCGCGGAGTCCGGAGGCCAGCAGCTCATCGAGGACGGCAAGGCCACCTTCAACTCCGATGCGGGCACGAGCGTGGCCAACCTGTGGGCCAGCATGTACGCCGACGGCTTGGCCCCCAAGGAGACCTACAGCGGCGACTCGTTCGCCGACGGCAAGGCCGCCATGGCAACGGTCGGCCCCTGGGCCGTCGCGGTGTACGGCGACTCGGTCAACTGGGGCGTCGCACCGGTCCCGACCTCGCAGGGCACGGCCCCGGAGGACACCTACACCTTCTCGGACGCCAAGAACATCAGCCTCTACTCGGCCTGCGAGAACCAAGGAACTGCCTTCGACGTCCTGAAGTTCGCCACCAGCGAGGAGCAGGACGGCAAGCTGCTCGAGATGACCGGGCAGATGCCACTGCGCGCCGACCTGACCACGACGTACCCGGACTACTTCAAGAAGAAGCCCGAATACGAGATCTTCGCCGACCAGGCCTCGCGCACCGTCGAGGTGCCGAACACGCCGAACTCGATCGAGATCTGGCAGCAGTTCCGTGACCAGTGGAGCTCCTCGGTGATCTTCGCGAAGTCGTCGGTCGACGAGGCCTTCGCCACCGCCGCGGACAAGGCCGACGAGCTGGCCGGCCAGTCCTGATGCTCGCCCGTCCCGATCGATCCCGGTGGGCGGCCCTCCTGGGCCGCCAACCGGTGGGCATGGTCTTCGCGGCGCCGTACGCCGTGTTCCTCGCCCTCGTCTTCGCCTACCCGCTGGGTCTGGCGGTGTGGATCAGCTTCCACGACTACTTCTTCGCCGCCCCGGGCGCCCAGGTCGACCGGCCGTTCGTGGGCTTCGAGAACTACGCCACCGTGCTGGGCGACCCGGCTGTACGCCGATCGTTCGTCAATGTCGCGGAGTTCCTGGTCATCAACGTGCCGCTGACCGTGGCGCTGTCCCTCGCCCTGGCCAGCGCCCTCAACATGGCGATCCGGGGACGAGCATTCCTGCGGATGGCCTACTACGTGCCGTACGTGACCGCGAGCGTCGCACTGGTGTCGGTCTGGCTCTTCCTGTTCAGCCAGAACGGCATGGTCAACCAGGTGCTGGGTCCGCTCGCTCCGGATCCCACCTGGCTGGTGAACAGCACGCTGGCGATGCCCGTCATCGCGATCTTCGTGACCTGGAAGCAGATGGGTTTCTTCATCCTGCTCTACCTCGCGGCACTGCAGAACGTGCCCAAGGAGCTGCACGAGTCGGCCCAGGTCGACGGGGCCGGTCGATGGTCGGCCTTCCGCAACGTCACGTGGCCCGGGGTCCGCCCGGCCACCACGCTCGTCATCATCCTGGCCACCATCACCGGTGCCAACCTGTTCACCGAGCCCTACCTGCTCACCAGCGGCGGTGGCCCCAACGGGGCCTCGGCGTCACCGGTCCTGGTGATGTACCAACGCGGCATCGAACAGGGCAATCCCGATGTGGCCTCGGCCATCGGAGTCCTGCTGGTGATCGGCGTCCTGCTCATCTCCCTCGTCAGCCGCCGCCTCCTCGAAAGGGACTGAGATGCTCACCACCTGGCTGCGCCGCATCGTGCTCTTCCTGGGCGCCCTGCTGTTCCTGTTCCCCTTCTACTACATGATCGTCGGCTCCCTGCAGCGCGAGCCTGACACCACCATCGCCGGGGCGTTCCCCACCGGTGGCCTGACCTTCCACAACTACGCTCAGATCAACGCGCGCGTCGATCTGCTCGGCTCGCTGGCCAACTCCGGCATCTTCACCGGTGGCGTCCTGCTGGGGACCGTGGTGTTCGGCGTGCTCGCCGGCTACGCGCTGGCCCGGTTGCACTTCCGCGGCCAGGGCACCCTGTTCGCAGTGATGCTGCTGGTCCAGATCGTGCCGTTCCAGCTCCTGATCATCCCGATCTACGTGATGATCGTGCGCTCCTACGGACTGGCCGACTCCTACCTGGGCATGATCGCGCCGTTCGCGATCAACTCGACCGCGGTGTTCATCTTCCGGCAGTTCTTCCTCCAACTGCCCGAGGAGCTGTTCTCCGCGGCCAGGCTGGACGGGGCCAGCGAGTTCCGGATCCTGTGGTCGATCGCCCTGCCGTTGGCCCGTCCGGCCCTGCTCACGGCCGCCCTGCTCACCTTCATCGGGCCGTGGAACGAGTTCCTGTGGCCGTTCCTGGTGACCAAGGACGCCGACATGCAGCCGCTCGCGGTCTCCCTGGCCAACTACATCAACACCGGGGCCGGTCGCGCGGCCAACCCGTTCGGAGCGATCCTCGCCGGCGCGGTCGTGCTGGCCGCACCAGCCGTCGCCCTGTTCCTGGCCTTCCAGAAGCACTTCACCGCCTCCGACCTCGGGTCGGGAGTCAAGGGATGACCTCCCTCAACCCTCCACAGAGGAGCACCATGTCCCGCACCTTGAAACTCGGCACCGCGGCTGTCGCCACCGTCGCTCTGGCGGCTGCGTCGGCCACCGTCGTGGCTCCGGCGGCTGCCCCCGCGGCGACCGCCAGCCCTGTCGGCGTCGTCGCCGCCAGGGCTCACCTCACGAACCTCTCGCACCTCGACTGGCTGTCGGTGCCGGTGACCCCTCCCACCCAGGAGGGACACACCACCTATCGACTCGACGACGAACCGGCCGTCGGCACGCTCTGGACCTACGCCGAGCCCAACCCCGACGGCAGCTACCGCCACGTCGGTGGCGGGTCCTACGACGCAGCCACCGACACCTGGGGTCAGGGAGCCTTCAACGCCGACGACATGGCGCGGGCGGCCGTCGTCTACCTCCGGCACTGGAAGGCGACCGGCACGGCCTCGAGCCGGCAGTCGGCGTACGAGATGCTGCGCGGCGTCACCTACCTGCAGACCGCAACGGGACCCGACGCAGGCAACGTCGTGCTGTGGATGCAGCCCGACGGCACGCTGAACCCCAGCGCCGATCCGGTGGAGCTGCCCGACCCCTCCGACAGCGACGCCTCCTACTGGTTGGCCCGCACGATCTGGGCCCTGGGTGAGGGCTATGCGTCCTTCCGGAACGCCGACCCGGCCTTCGCCGGGTTCCTGCGCCAACGACTCGAGCTGTCCGTGGCCGCCCTCGACCGCCAGGTCCTCGACCAGTACGGCGAACACCTCGACATCGACGGCCAGCCCGCCCCGGCCTGGCTCATCGCCGACGGAGCAGATGCCTCGGCCGAGGCCGTGCTCGGCCTCGCTGCCTACGTGAAGGCGGGCGGCTCCCCCGCGGCTCGTCGCGCCCTCGGCCAGTTGAGCCGTGGCATCGCTGAGCTGGGTGGCGGCGACGCCCGGAGCTGGCCGCTGGGGGCGGTCCGTCCTTGGGCACTGTCCCGGTCGTTGTGGCACGCCTGGGGCTCGCAGATGCCTGCTGCCCTGGCACAGGCCTCGATGGCCCTCGACCAGCCGCGACTGGCGCGCCGCGCGATCAGCGACTCCTTCACCTTCGACCCCTGGCTGCTGACCTCCGGTGGGCCCGACAACGGCCGGATGCCGACCCGCGGCGACGCCTCGCAGATCGCGTACGGTGCCGACGCGCGCCTGCAGTCCCTGCTCGCGACCGCTGACGCCACCGGGCGGGGCGCCGCTCGGGGCCTCGCCGGGATCGTTGCGGCGTGGTATTTCGGCGCCAACCCCGCCGGGGTCGCCATGTATGACCCCGCCACGGGACGCACCTTCGACGGCATCTCCGCGGACGGCGTGGTCAACCCCAACTCGGGAGCCGAGTCCACGATCCACGGGCTGCTCTCGATGATCGCCCTCGATGCCCACCCGGGCGTGGCAGATCGGGCGCTGACGGCGACGGTTCAGGCGCGCCGCGGCACCCTCACGGTTCAGGCGGAAGAGGGGGCCCTCTCGGGGGCCGCCTCCTCCGTCGTACCCCCCTCGCTGTGGACCGGCGAATCGCTCTTCGGCGGCACCGGTCACGCGGCCCTCGACGCCGGCGGCTCGGTCACGCTGACCCTGCCGAAGCACGGTGCGTCGTTGGTGCTGCCGGTCCTCGAGCTGCACCCCGACAGCTCGGCGGTCACGCGCTTCCGCACCGGTCCCCGCGCTCTCGGCACGGTCAGGTCGGGCGACGTCGGCGCCCAGGGCGACTCCCCCGCCCCCGGTGCTCTGCTCCCGATCACCCTGGGACGAACGCTGGGCGCTGGAGCCACCACCCTGACCGCTACCACGAGGACCGAGGCCGGCGACCCGGCCGTCCTCGACGCGGTGATGCTCGAGCCACTCGTGTCACGTCTGGTCCTCCGCGGCAACGGCGGCGGCACGGCCCTGCTGCGCAGCGCGGCGGCACGGCCCGAGCGGGCCCGGGTGCGCGTCGCCGGCACCGGACCGGCCCGCATCACGACGTACGACGGGCAGGGCCGGATGGTCCACGTCGGCTCCAGCAGGTCCCGCACGGTCACCGTGCAGGTCCCGGCTGGCGGCTTCGCGCTCGTCACCCGCTGAATCCGACCACCCACATACGTTCACCAGACAGAGGTATCCCATGACGTCTCAACACCACGCCCACGCAGAGTTCCCCCTCGGCCCCTTCCGGCCCTACGAGCACAATCCGATCCTGAGCCCGCAGGGCGACTCCTGGGAGTCCGCGAACGTCTACAACCCGGCCGCGGTGGTCAAGGACGGCAAGGTCGTCCTGCTCTACCGCGCGCACGCCGCGGACCTGGTCTCGCACGTCGGGCTCGCGACCAGCGACGACGGCATCCACTTCGAGCGGCACCCCGATCCGGTGCTCTCCCCGACCGAACCCTACGAGGAGTTCGGCGCCGAGGACCCGAGGGTGACCGAGATCGACGGGACCTACTACCTCACCTACACCGGCTGGGACCGCACCTCCGCGCTGCTCTGCCTGGCCACGTCGACGGATCTCTACACCTGGACCAAGCACGGCCCGTTGTTCCCCGACTTCAACACCTTCCTCCCGGTCGGCAACGGCCAGGACGCCCCGTGGAGCAAGGCCGGTGCGATCTTGCCCGTGCCGATCGACGGTCGCTACCTGATGTACTTCGGTGAGGGCTCGATCTACCACGCCTGGTCCGACGACCTGCTGCACTGGACCCCGTGCTCCAACGACGAACCCCTGATGGTGCCCACTCCCGGCACGTTCGGTGAGCTCCTCGTCGAGGTCGGGCCCCAACCGATCATCACCAACAACGGGCTCATCCTGATGCTGCACAACGCCGCGGTGAAGAACCCCGACGGGTCGGTGTACTACACATGCGGCCAGCTGCTGTTCGACCCAGCCGACCCCACCACGATCCTGGCGCAGATGAACCAGCCCTGGCTCGCCCCGTCGACGTACGAGGACACTCACGGGCTCGTCTCCAACGTGACCTTCGTCGAGGGCCTCGTGTTCTTCGAGGACAAGTGGCTGGTCTACTACGGGCAGAGCGACTCGACGCTGGCCGTGGCGACCTACGAGGTCGGCGATCGCTACTCGAAGCTGGGCGACTGATGCACTGGCTGTCGACGCCCGCTCACGGCCGTTGGCTGGAGGCTGAAGGTGATCGGCTGCTGGCCTTCAGCCGGGCAGCGCGGCATCCCGCGGGCGGGTTCGCCTGGCTGGACGAGGTCGGCCGCCCGGAGCTCGATCGGCCGGTGGAACTGTGGATCACCTGTCGGATGACCCATGTCTTCGCCCTCGGCCACCTCCTCGGTCGGCCCGGCAGTGGGGCACTGGCCGGCCACGGCCTCCAGGCGCTCCAGGTTCGGTTCCGCGACTCGCAGAACCCCGGCTGGTACGCCGCGGTCGACGCGCAGGGGCCGACCACTCGCTCCAAGACCGCCTACCCCCACGCCTTCGTGGTGCTCGCCGCCGCGTCGGCGACCTGTGCCGGGCTCCCAGGAGGCCGCGACCTGCTCGATGAGGCGCTCGACGTACTGCTCACCCACTTCTGGGACGAGGAGCACGCCATGGTCGTCGAGGAGTGGGACGAGACGTTCACGACACTGGACCCCTATCGCGGTGTCAACGCCAACATGCACTGCGTCGAGGCCCTCCTGGCGGCCGCCGACGCGACCGGCGACCGGCGCCTGCTGGACCGGGTCCTGCAGATCGTGACCAGGGTGGTGCACGATCTCGGGCCGGCGCACTCGTGGCGGCTACCCGAACACTTCGACGAGGCATGGAACCCGCTGCTGGCCTTCAACCACGACAGTCCGGCCGACCCGTTCCGGCCCTACGGTGCGACGATCGGGCACTGGTTGGAGTGGGCCCGGCTGGCGTTGCACCTGCGTGCGGCACTGGGCGAGGACGCTCCGTCGTGGCTGCTCGACGACGCGGTGTCGCTGTTCGAGGCCTCCATCCGCGAAGGGTGGGCCGTCGATGGTGCCGACGGGTTCGTCTACACCGTCGACTGGGACGGAAAGCCGGTCGTGCGCGAGCGCATGCACTGGGTCGCGGCCGAGGCCACCGCGACGGCCGCCGCGCTGTTCGCCGCCACAGGGGACCCGGCGTACGCCGCTTGGTATGCGACCTGGTGGGACCACCTCGCGGAGGTGTTCATCGACCAGGCGCAGGGCTCCTGGCACCACGAGCTGGACGCCCAGAACCGACCCAGTGCCGTGGTGTGGGCTGGCAAGCCCGACACCTACCACGCGTTCCAGGCGACCCTGATCCCGCGACTGCCGTTGTCGCCGACCCTGGCCGCGGCCCTGCGCGACGGCCTGCTGAGCTGAGTCCGCTCAACCTCTCCTGCGCAGGCCGGCCGCGATCATCGCCGCTCCTGCCAGGGCGACGATCGGCCCGACGATGGCCCACAAGGTCACGTCGGTCATCACGCTGCCACCGATCCAGCCCATCCCTTGACCGGTCCACAGTCCCCCGACCACGATGAGCAGCGCCCCGATCCCGACCAGCAGTTGCTTGCTCATGCTCGCGAGCCTACGTGGCGGGGCCTGGAGCCCCTCAGCCGAAGATGAGCCAGGCACCGACCAGCGGCGGGATCACGCCCAGCAACAACCACGGGCTGAGGATCCGCGCCCGGTGGATGGCTCGACCGGCCGCGACCGCGATGACCGCGAAGGCACCGGCGATCACGACCAGGCCGATCCGAGCGCCCTGGCGCCCCTCGTCGATGAAGTACGCCGCAAGCATCAGCCCCGCCGACATGTGCAGGATCGTGGTCACCGCCAGGACTGACATGACCCACTTCTGCACCTGGCCCAGCGACATCGAGGTCTGGGTGGCCCGGACCGGATTGTTGGGGTCCATCAGGTGACTGCGCCGCTTGGGTGGCGCGGGCGTGATGTCGGACATGGCACTCCTGGCGAACTGTCGAGGTCTGCCCATTGTGCTGCTGATGTTGGTGGACGGACGAATCCGGGCGGGGGTGCGGGGATCCCCGGTCGACCGGGGGAACTCTCGGTTGTCAGCCTTTGCAGCGGCTGACAACCGCGAAGAACCCCGGTCAGCCGGGGATCACCGGGGCTGGTGTGACTCAGGCAGCAGCACCCTGCGAGCGCCAGTAGTCGTTCAGCGCACCGTTGGTCTTGACGAACCAGATGATCGGTCCGACCAGGATGAAGATGCCGGGGAAGTACCACAGGCCGGTCAGGCCACTGACCGGTGCGCTCTGGCCGCGGCGCGTGTAGAGACCGCCCACCTCGCTGGAGGTGAGGTAGGGCATCACGATGCCGACGAACAGGGAGAGCAGCAGCGCGACCAGTCCGCCGATGCCCTGGCCGGAGTGGCGCTTCATCTCGTCGTGCGTCACGTAGTACCAGTACGCCGAGTAGATGCCGAAGGTCACGATGGCCAGCAGGATGCACACGCCGGTGCTACGCACCTTGCCGATCGGGCCTTCTCCCATGGGCTGGCCGTAGGGGGCCACCTGTGCGCCGTACGGCGCCGCCGGTACGGCGGGGGTCTGCTCGGTGGGCGAGGGCGGGTAGGCGGCAGCCTCGGCGTCCGGCGTGTAGACGGGCGGCTGGTTGGAGTCGGTCATGGTGGTGTCCTGAGTTCTGGAGGTCGGGTGGTGAGCCGACACAACGTATCGTCGCCAGCGTCTGCCCGAGGCGGAACGAGCGAACTGCTCAGCCGGAGTAGGCGTAGGCCCGGATGACCCGGCCACCGAGGGCAGTCTTGAGGTAGCCGCTCTCGTTGAACTCGTTGCCCACGTGGATGTTGACCGCGGGGACGTCGTCGGACCAGATGTTGCTCAGCCCGAGGTGGGTGAACCGGGCGTCGGGCACCTTGAGGGTGCGCTCGGCGCGCTCGATGTTGGCGAAGAGACGCCGGACGTTGAGGGTCCGCAGGTCGATGGGCCGTTCGTGGAAGGCATTGGTCGTCGCAGCGCCGTCCTGGGTGAAGGCCCCCCGATAGGTCCAGTCCTCGTGCCGGTTGGGGTGACCGCGGGCGGGCACCTCGACGAGGATCCGGCCATCGGCGTACATCGTGGCCGCCAGCACGTCGGCGGTGCCGAAGCGCGCCTGGTAGTCGGCCACGAATCGCCGTACGCCGGCTGGGGTCATCTGGAAAGTGTCTGCCTCCGCGGCGGGAGCGGGGAGCTCATCGACCGCCACCTGGGACTGCCCGGACCCGGTCGTCGAGCCGCCCCCGGACACCAGCGCCACGACCGCCCCGCCGAGCAGCAGCACGACGCCCAGCCCCACCGCGAGGATGACCAGCACCAGGCCCGCTCCGGAGCGACCGGAGCGCTGGGGCGGAAGGGGCACAGGCGCTCCTGGGAAGCCCTGGCCAGCAGGCCGCTGGAGGTCCCGGGTCAGGACCTCGAGGTCGCCCAGCGAGATCGCCGTGAGGGCGTTGCCCACCCGGATGTCGCGGTCCTCAGGGGTGATCTGGCCGTCCACGAAGGCCGCCTCGATCAACTCGATCGCTTGGTCCCGATCGTTGTCGCGGGCACGCACATGAGGATCAGGCACGGGGCGGAGCCTATCGTCCGGCGATCAGGGCCGGGCGGGTTTCACGGCGTCGGCGACTCGCTGGGCGTCACGCTCGGCTCGGTCGTCTCCGAAGGGGTCGGCTCCACGCTCTCGGTGTCCTCGGGGGTGGGCTCGGCAGACTCGCTCGTGGTCGCCGGATCGCTCGGCGAACTGGTGTCCTCCGGCGTGAAGGGCGACGGGCTGGGCTGCTCGCTCGGGTCGTTGCCGGATCGTCCTCCGGTGACCCGGCTGATCGTCGTTCCCCCGGTGTCGTCGGTTCCTCCGGTGATCGATGCCACGCTGCGTCCCGAGATCAGCTCGAAGGCGGTGATCAACACGATCACCAGCACGAACAACACGCCTGCGACGACCGCGATCCACTTCCAGGGCAGTGCCCGCAGCCGTTCGCCCCACTCGGGCGCCGGCGGTTGCACGGGGGCCTCATCGACCGGGGACTCATCGTCGCGGGCCTCGTCGTCGGGGGCCTCGTCGAGGGGAGCCGTCTCCGCCTCGGGTTCAGCGGTCCGCGTCGCACCTGGTCGCCGACGCGCCGCCGCGCGTTGGGCCAGCAGCACCCGGTTGCGACTGCGTGCCAGCCCCTGGGAGTAGAGCGCGCTCCCGACGGTGGCGGTCACGCTGCCGAGCGCCGCGCCGATGATGGTGCCGGCCGCGCCGAGGGTCGAGAGGACCAGCGCTGACGTGATCGCGGCGAGGGCGCCGGCGAGCACCGTGAGGACGTCGATCTTCGCGGTGTGCGGCTCTTCAGGCATCGCCCTGCTCAGCGGTCATCTCATCGAGCCTCGCATGCAGCCGTTCACGCACCTCGTCGGGGGTCAGTTGCGCCCGCTGGCGCTGATCTCGCGCAATGATGACCCCGGTGGCCGCAACACCAGCCACCCCAGCCAGACCCAGTGCTTTCCACAGCTTCACCGACAGGACCTCCTCATGACCGACAACGGACTGACCCTCGACCAGGCCGTCGACCTGACCCGGACCGGCGACCTCTGGCTGTTCCGTGGCCGCTCCGCTGCGGATCAGGCTATCCGGGTGCTCACCAACGCGCCCGTCAACCACGTCGGCATGGCAGTGGTCCTCGACGACATGCCGCCGCTCATGTGGCACGCCGAGCTCGGCAAGGGACTCATGGACATGTGGACCGGCAAGCATCATCGCGGCGTACAGCTGCACGACCTGCGGGCCGCTGTCGACCAGTGGACCGGTCGCTACGCCCAGGAGGCGTGGTTGCGGCAGCTCTCGGTGACCATCACTCCTGAGATGGAGGCGGGGCTGCTGCGGAGCATCGCCCGGCTCGACGGCACCCCGTTCCCGGCCACGGTGGCGTTGGCGGGACGGTGGATCCGCGGGCGGGTACGGCGCCCGGCGGCTGCGGAGACGACGTACTGCGCCGAGGTGGTGGCTGCGACGTACGCCGAGATGGGCCTGCTCGACGGACGGCGACCCACGAACTACTACGACCCGGGCCGGTTCTGGTCCGGCGACGACCTCGACCTCCAGCTCGGGGCCACCCTCGGCGAGGAGATCCGGGTCTACGACTGAGACCGGTAGGACGCCCCGAGGAGGGCGAAGCCCTCGTCGAGGGAGACCTCGGGCGCCCAGTCCAGCAGGTCGCGGGTGCGGCGCTGGTCGAACCAGTGCGCCGTGGTGAGCTGTTCGGCCAGGAAACGGGTCAGCGGCGGCGTGTCCGAGCGGCGGGTGAGCGACCAGACCGCCTCCACCACTCCCCCGGCCAGCCAGCCCGCCCCGGCCGGCACCCGCCGGGTGGGTTCGGGCACCCCGGCCGCGCGGCACAACGAGCCGAGGATCTCCTCCACGGTCCGCGGCTCGCCGTTGGAGACGACGAGCGCCTCGCCGTGGACACCGTCGGGGGAACAGGCCTCGACACCCGCCACCAGCGCGGCCGCCGCGTTGTCCACGTAGGTGGTGTCGATCAACGCCGTGCCGGATCCCAGCAACGGCAGTCGGCCGGCTCTCGCCCGGGCGACGATCCGGGCCACGAGCTGGGTGTCGCCCGGGCCCCACACGAGGTGCGGGCGCAGGGCGAGCACCGCGAGGTCGGGACCGTCAGCGGCCAGGGCCAGAAGCTCCGAGACGGCCTTGGAGCGGGCGTAGTGTCCGCGGGCACGCTCCGGATCGGCCGCCCCGGCCCCTACCCCCACCAGGGCATGTCCGGCATGTGCCACGGACGGCGAGGACACCTGGACCAGCCGTGCTACGCCGGCGCGCCGGGAGGCGTCGACGACCTGCGCTGTACCCTCGATGTTGGCGTGCGCATAGGCCTCCCACCGGCCGACGACGTCGACCTTGGCTGCCAGGTGGACGACCGCGTCCTGGCCCCGGACGGCCCGGGCCACCGCTGCAGGGTCCGCCACATCGCCCAGGACCTCACGCAGGTCCAGCCCGGAGCTTCGGCGTTGCAGCACGGTGACCTCGTCGCCACGTGCGGCCAGCTGCCGTGCCGTGACCCGGCCCAGCATGCCGCTGGCACCGGTGACGAGGACCTTCACCGTCGCGGGAGGTGGCGTGACCCGGCGAGCACGCGCTCGGCTCGTCGGGCGACCTCACGGCGGTCGATCTTGGAGGCGTGACGGATGTCGACGGGCAGGGCTCGGGTGACGAGTACGGCACTCACCTCGACCCCGGCTCGGGCCCGGACCGCGTTGCGCAGTGAGGCGTCGGCCGAGCGCAGCGTGCGCGGCGCGTCAGCCTCGGGCACGACCACGACGACGACGGCCTGGGTGCCGACCGGTCCGACCCCGACGACGGCTGCGGAACGCACCGTGTCGAGCCCCTCGATGCGCTGCTCGACGGGGACCGGGGTGATGACTCCGGTCGGCGCCGTGATGACGTGGACCAGCCGTCCCTCGACCCAGAGTCGGCCGTCGAGGTCGAGATGACCCACGTCGCCGGTCCGATGCCATCCGGGGTCGCGGGAGCTCTCACGCTCGGTGGCCCAGAGGGCGTCGTACCGGTCCTTGACGTGGGCGGCGCTGACACAGATCTCGCCAGTCACGCCCGCTTCGCTCGAGAGCAGACCGTCCGAGGAACCGTCAGGAGCGAGTGGGCTGAGGGCGACGCTCACGCCGGGCAGCGGCATCCCGACGCAGACACCGGCACCGGTGCCGGCCGCGCGGATCTGCTCCAGGGACACATCGGTGACCGGGAGTGCCTCGGTCATGCCGTACGGCGTGTGCGCCTCAGCCGTGGGCAGCACGTCCTGGAGCGCCTCGAGCAGGCTGACGGGCACCGGGGCGCCGGCGGACATCACCAGGCGGACCCGACCCAGCGCGTGGCGCTGCGTGGCGTCGAGGTCGGCGGCGGTGGCCACCACGTTGCGCAGGGCGGCGGGTGAGGCGAAGACGATCGTCGCGTCGATCGCCGCTGCGGCATCGCCGAGCGCTGCCGCGGTGAGGGTGCCCGGCGCAGTCACGTCGATGTCCGGCACTGCCGAGCCGATGCCGAGCGCCGGACCCAGCAGGGCGAACGGTGCGAAGGCGGCCACCAGGCGGTCGTCGGGCTTCACGGCGTAGGTGGTGCGGATCAGTTCCATCTGGGCCGACACCTGGCGATGCCGGTAGACGACACCCTTGGCCGGCCCGGTGGCGCCGGAGGTGAACACGACGGCGCACTCCTGGTCGCCCTCGGGCTCTGCCGGGAGAGGCACGCTGCGGCCCAGTGCGGTCAGCGAGGCCAGGTCGTGGATGGCGCCGAGGACACGGCTGGCACGTCGGGCGGCGATCCTGCTGCCGGGCAGGCGCATGGCGCGGGCTGCGGCCAGCCCCGGTCCGGCGCCGATGACGTGGTCGACGTCGGCACCACGCAGGGCGCGACGCATCCCGGTGAAGCCGAGTCCCTTGTCCGCGACGACGATGACGGCGCCGGCCCGCCAGACGGCGTACACCGCCGCCGTCAGGTCTGCGGACGGTTCGACCAGGAGCGCCACCCGGTGGCCGGGGCGTACGCCGACCGCGGCCAGGCCGGCGGCCAGGTCGCGGACCCGTTCGTCGAGGTCACGCCAGCTCACGGTGGCGCCGCCGACCTCGACCACAGCCGGGGCCGGGTCGTCGCAACGCTCCTCGAGGGCGGACCACAGGTGCCGCCCGGTGCTCGCCGGCTCGGAGTCCGGCCGGGCCGGGGGTGCTGCAAGGTCGCCCAGCCAGGCGGTGATGGCTTCGACGTACTGCGGAGCATCCTCGGTGACCAGGTGGCTGGCGCCTTCGTAGCGGTGCAGCTGGGCTTGCGGCAGCCGCTCGCGGAGGTCAGCGAGGTACTTCTCGCCGAAGACGGGGTCCCGTGGCCCCCACAGGAGCAGGGCCGGGACGTCGAGGGAGCGGACGCCCTCGGCGATCGCCTCGACGGCCTCGCGGGAGGGATGGGCGCCGGCGAAGGGGATGTCGGCGACGAAGTCGCCGACGGCGCGACGGCGCAGCGCCGTGGCGTAGGGGGCGGCCAGCGCGTCACGGACATCGTGGGGCAGAGCCGGCCTCGACAGCGCCGAGGTGGCGCGCACGAAGAGGGGGGTGCGCACACAGGAGAACTCCCGCAAAGCGGGCACGTGGGCCATCCGGATCAGGGCCGGGCCCCGATCGCCGTCGGGCTGGGCGACGGCGGTGTTGGTGAGGACGACTCCTCGCAACTGCTCGGGATGGGCGAGCGCCCAGCCGAGCGAGATGGCGCCGCCCCAGTCGTGACCGACGGTGATCACCGGTCCGGTGACGCCGAGGGCCGCGGTGAGGTCACCGAGGTCCTGGACGCGCTGCGCGACGGTGCGCTTGTCCTCGAGACGCTCGGACCACCCCATGCCGAGGTGGTCGGGCGCGATCACCCGCCAGCCTTCGGGTGCGCCGGCCAGCAGGCGGCGCCACAGGTAGGACCAGGTCGGGTTGCCGTGCACGCACAGCAGCGTGCCGTGGGTGGGCTCGGCGCCGTTGTCGAGGAGGTGCCAGGTGTGCGGTACGCCGCCGGCGTCGGTGACGGTGACCTGCCGCGACCATGCCGGATCCAGTCCGGGCAGGCCGGCCAGACCAGTCGGTTCGGTCACCAGACCAGCTCGAGGACGGAGGCGTTGAGCCCCGAGCCGATGCCCATCAGGAGCACCCGGTCGCCTCCGCTGAGGGTGTCGGACTGGGTGGCCAGGGTGAACGGCACCGAGACAGGTCCGATGTTGCCGCGTTCGGGGAAGCTGCGCGGGACCAGCGTGGGGTCGATCTCGAGAGCCTTGCACAGCGCGTCGGTGTGCACCTGCGAGACCTGGTGGATGATGTAGCGGTCCATGCCCGCGCCCCAGCCGAACTCCGGTGCCGCCTCGTTCCACAGCTCGGTGGACAGGGCCAGGCCCGCGTCGAGCAGCCCTTTGAGGTCGGTCTCCATCACGCCGTTGTCGCCGATGCAGAGCTCGTGGTGCTCGGTGCCGGCGCGACTGACGCCGGCCACGATCCGGTGTCCTTCGGGATGGTGGTCGGCACGGCCCAGGACCATGGCGGCCGCCCCGGAACCCAGCGTGAGGGTGGCGAACTGGCTCAGGACGTCACGCGCCGTGGTCTCGGGGCGCAGGAGCTTCTCGATGGTGGCTTCCTGCACCGGACGGGCATCCTCGCCGTCGACGACGAGCGCGTAGTCGACGAAGCCGCCGTCGATCATGGAGGCCGCCAGTTCCATGCCGTTGACGAATCCGAGGCAGGCGTTGGTGATGTCGAAGTTCTGGCAGGAGGTGGGCAGGCCGACGGCGTGGTGGACGGCGACTGCGGTGGCGGGCTCGAGGTGGACCCGGCTGACCGAGGTGTTGACCATCAGGCCGATGTTCGCGGGGTCGACACCGCTCTCACCGATCGCCTTGGCGGCCGCGGTGGCGGCGCCGTCGACGAACGTGGTGCCTTCCTCCCACCAGCGGCGAGACTTGATCCCGGCGAGGCGCTCGAGCAGTCCGGGCCGCAGACCCACCCGCTTGAGGGTCGGCGCGAGCCGCTCGTCGAGCTCGGCAGACGTGACGATCTGCGAGGCGTCGACGTTGGCAACGGCCAGGATGGCGGCGTTGCTGAACCGGTGAGTGGTGTTGCCGTTCAAATGCGGGTCCCATCGATTGACGCGCGCTCGACCGACCGCACGCTTCCTTCGTTCCTCGGGGCCTGCAGTGCCCCGAAGGTACAACGGTATGCCGAGCAGCCCAATCGCGCTGAATCCCGAGCACATCGACCGGTCGCAGATGTACCTGTCAATCCCGCCGACCTGTCGCAGATGTACAGGTCGAAGGGGTGTCATCGCGCGCAGCCGATGCAGCGTAGGGCGGTGGGCCGGGCCTCCAGGCGCTCGACCGGGATCGGCGTACCGCACACCTCGCAGATGCCGTACCCATCGGCGTCCAACCGCCTCAGTGCCTGGTCGATCTGTTCGACCTGGCGCTCGGCCTGACGGACGAGGGCGTCGATCTGGGAGCGTTCGAAAGCGATGGTGGCCCCTTCGGGGTCGTGCTCGTCGTCGGCGTTGGTGTCTCGAGATGCCTCCACGATGCCGTCGAAGTCCGAGTTGAGTTGGGCGAGCCGCGCGACGGTCCGCTGGCGCTCGGCGAGGAGCCTGGCACGCGGGTCCGGGTCAGGCGGGGCGTTCAACGGCCGCGAGCTTCATGTGGCCGAGCCACAGGGGTACGTCGCGTGCGGCGACGCCGGAGATGCTGACGAGGTCCTCCTTCAGTGCGCCGGGCCAGCGCAGGTCCCCGCGCCAGAGCCGGATCATGGTGCGCAGCCGAGTGGTCACGGTGGCGGAGAGGTCGAAACCCGGGTCGGCGTCACAGACGTCGACGTCGCCGTCGGTGACGCACAGCCACCAGCGGGCGATCCGGGGTGCGACGTCGGCGAACTCGAAGCCCAGGACCGTCCGCCCACTCGGCCAGACCTCGAGCGGGATGGTCCGGTGGATGTCCCACAGCAGCAGGTGGGGGTCGAGATCCTCCTCGCCGAGTGAGCCGATCCAGCGGATGCCCCACGCGCCGAGGCCTTCGACGACCGGGCGCAGCTCTTCGCCGGCAGGGGTGAGGGTGTAGCTGCTGCGACCGTCGTGGAGCTCACGGCGTACGACTCCGGCCCGCTCGAGGGTGCGCAACCGCTTCGAGAGCAGCGCGGGCGACATCTTGGGGTTGCCGCGTCGCAGGTCGTTGAAGTGGGTGCTTCCGGCGAGCAGTTCGCGGATCACGAGCAGGGTCCAACGCTCGTCGAGAAGTTCCATGGCCTTGGCGACCGGGCAGAACTGGCCATACGACGACATCAGGGCCTCCTTCGCCTGTTCGTTCCAGTAGACGCCACGGCGGCGGGTGATCGCCAGTACAGATCTGGAACTGGAGCGGCGGCTCGGGGCGTTCGACGCTGGACTTCCCAACTGACACAGGAGAACAACCATGAACCACCAGGCAACGATCGCCCCCGACCTCAAGGCCAAGCATCGAGCGATGTGGGCTCTCGGGGACTATGCGGCCGTGGCGAGCGATGTCATCCCGGCACTCGGCCCAACGCTGGTGAGTGCAGCCGGCGTGCGGGCCGGGGACCGAGTGCTCGACGTCGCTGCCGGGTCGGGAAATGCGTCCGTGCCGGCGGCACGTCTCGGTGCGAGCGTCGTCGCCTCGGACCTGACCCCGGAACTACTGGAGGTGGGCCGTCGCGAGGCGGAGTCGCAAGGGATCGATCTGGAGTGGGAACAGGGTGATGCGGAGGCGTTGCCGTTCGTAGACTCGTCTTTCGACGCGGTGATCTCGTGTGTGGGCGTGATGTTCGCGCCGCACCATCAGGAGGCGGCCGACGAGTTGGTGCGGGTGTGCCGCCCCGGCGGGACGATCGGGCTGCTGAGCTGGACGCCGGAAGGGTTCATCGGTCAGATGTTCGCCACCATGAAGCCGTTCGCACCGCCGCCGCCGGCGGGCGTGCAGCCGCCGCCCCTGTGGGGTCGTGAGGAGCACGTCCGCGGTCTGCTCGGCGATCGGGTGACCGACGTCGCCGCACGCACGGAGCGGCTCACTGTGGGGAGTTTTGCCGACGGGGCGGCGTTCCGGGACTTCTTCAAGGCCACCTATGGGCCGACGATCGCGGTGTACCGGGCCATCGCCGACGATCCGGCGAAGGTAGCGGCACTCGACGCCGAGCTTGCGGACCTGGCTCGTCGTCACGACGTCGGGGGCGGCCGGATGGAGTGGGAGTACCTCGTGCTCACCGCGATCACCCGCCCGTGAGTACGCCGCGCGCTTCGCGGACCTTGAGCTGGACGGGCTGCCCGGCGATAGCGACGGTGCCGTCGACATCCTGGAAGGCTCCATGTCCGTTGATCCGGAACTGAGCTGCCCACGTGGTGTCGACCTGCACCGGGACGGCCTCGGCTGCGGCCCGGTAGGTGTGGCTGATGTAGCCGTCCATCGCCAACCCCGGGTCATAGGGGACGCCGGGCCAGTCTGTGGTGAGAGGGGCGGAGCCGTCCCCGGGATCCCAGGTGTACGACGCCGGGCGGATCCGGAGCTCCACACGTTGGCCGAGCACCGTGACCTCAGTGCTGAACTCGGCCGCGTGCGTCGAGTAGATCGTGGCGAGGTTGACCAGCGTCTGCCCGCCCGGCGGCTGAATCGTCACCTCCGACGCCGGCAGCGGCACCTGCTCGAACGCACGGCGGATCATCGCCATCGTGATCGTGGGTGTCGCTGCGGGTGGAGGGTCGGTGAGGCACTGGTCCCAGGAGCGTTCGCTGCCGTCGGAGTAGTGGGCGGTGACGTGGTACATCAATCCGCCATCGCCACAGGCCACGGTTCCGTGGCAGATCCCCGTGGCTCCGGGTTCGCAGACTGGAACATAGTTGGATTGGAGAGCAATAACCGAGACTGGACCTCCGGTCGCTGAAGAGGTAAAGCCTTCTTCTGCGTTGGTAAAACTCACATTGAATGAGCTGTTCCCGACGCTCGCAGTCGGATCATCCACCGCGCCGTTTGCGGCTGCAGCGGCCCCAAGGGCAAATATCGCGGCACCCGCCACCCTGGCTGCTATCCAGGCAGCCTTCACTGGATGTCCATCCGATCCAGTTGCCACCTGTCCTGCCATGCCAGAGACATTGCGAAGGTCCTCTTACCGCCACTAAACCTTTCCCGTCGATTTGGATGACGACGAACCACCAATTCGGGTGACTGCGCCACGCGCAACGAAACGCTCACGCGATCCGTCTCGTCGAGCGTCGCCACGGCCTGTAGGACTCGCCAACCGTCTGAACGGACATGCCCGCCAGAGCCGTAGATCCCATGAATGTGCCTTGTGAGGTTGCGACAGCTCTCGCACGCATGCGTCCCAAGTTTCGCCAGAGTAACGGCGTCCCCCGTCGTCATCGCGTGATTGAACACATCGATCCAGTGCCTCGCGAAGGCTTCGGCCCCGGCACGCGTGTGCCTCTCCCACGCCGCCTTTTCGGGCGGCCGATCAACGGACGCTGACGGAGTCGGCGCCGGGGTGTTGGGCGCCGACTGAACGGTGTCGTCGTCGCAGCCCGACAAAAGCACCACACAGAAAATCGTTGACAACAAACCGACCAACCCGCGCACCAGATGCCTCCCCCCGAGTCCGACCCCTCCAAGCAGAGGTCTAGACCGGCAGGGTAGTGAGCCCGCGAGCTCGTGGGGAAGACCCGAATGCACGTCCTGTGGAAACAGGCTCGGACGAACGTCACGTTCCACCACAAATGGGGCTGCGAGGGCAGTCCGAACGTGAAAATCGACCGCGGGTGATGCGAGCACCGTCACACACAAACCCTGTCCAGCTCGGAATGCATCGGCATCGTTGAAGGTTGCAACCATTGCCCGGGCTCTCAATGGCGTGGTTCGGCGACCGCTCAGCCCGACGACTCGATGGGGACCCGATGGCACGCACTGACCGCAGGACCGACTACCGCGTGACCTTCCTGGTCCTCTGCGTCGGTGTCTCCTCGTTCTCCCTGCTGCAGTCGATGGTCACCCCGGTCCTTCCCACGATCCAGGCCGCGCTCGACACCGACCAGGCGACGGTGACCTGGGTCCTCACCGCCTACCTGCTGTCCGCGTCAGTCTTCACCCCGATCATCGGACGCATCGGCGACAAGGTCGGCAAGGAACGCATGCTGGTCTTCGCGCTCGTCGCCCTCACGCTCGGCTCGCTGATGGCGGCCCTCGCGCCCAGCATCGGCGTACTCATCGCAGCCCGAGCCGTCCAAGGCATCGGCGGCGGCGTACTGCCCTTGACCTTCGGCATCATCCGCGACGAGTTCCCGCGCGACAAGGTCGCCGGAGCAGTGGGTACGTCGGCCGCGCTGCTCGCCGTCGGCGGCGGTGTGGGCCTCGTGCTGGCCGGACCCGTGGTGGACGCCTTGAGCTATCACTGGCTCTTCTGGCTCCCCATGGTCATGACCCTCGTTGCCGCCATCGCCGCAGCCGTGTGGGTGCCGGAGTCGCCGGAGCGCACCCCGGGCAGGATCAACGTCGGCAGCGCGGTGCTGATGTCGGTGTGGCTGGTAGCCCTCCTCCTCGCCGTCAGTCAGGGCCACAGTTGGGGCTGGTCCTCAGCGCGCGTGCTGAGCCTGTTCGCCGCTGCTGCCGTGTTCCTGCCGGTGTGGGTGATCGCGGAGACCCGCAGCGACGAGCCCCTGGTCGACATGAAGATGATGCGCATCCCCACTGTGTGGACCGTCAACCTGGTGGCGCTGCTGTTCGGCATGGGCATGTATTCGATGTTCGCGTTCCTGCCGTCCTTCCTGCAGACCCCGCAACTGACCGGCTACGGCTTCGGAGTCTCGGTGACGGAGTCGGGGCTCCTCCTGCTGCCCCAAACCCTCGCCACCTTCATCGCCGGCGTGTTGTCGGGTCGTCTGGCTGCCCGCTACGGCTCGAAACCGCTTCTCGTGGCGGGTGCGACCCTGACAGCTGTCGGCACCCTCGGTCTCGCCGTGCTGCACAGCCAGCTCTGGCTGGTCGTCGTGGAGACGACGATCCTGGGCCTCGCCTTCGGTCTCGCCTTCGCAGCCATGTCCAACCTGGTCGTCGCCGCCGTACCGCAGACCCAGACCGGCGTTGCCAGCGGCATGAACGCCAACATCCGGACCGTGGGTGGCGCACTCGGCGGCGCCGTACTCGCCAGCGTCGTTACGGCAGGCGCCCGCGCCGACGGTCTCCCGATCGAGGCCGGCTACACCCACGGTTTCGGGCTGTTGGCGGTCACCTCGGCGCTTGCCGCACTCGTGGCCGTGTTCGTGCCGGTGATCCGCGCACAGACCCACCTCGTGCCCGGCCCCCAGGCCGAGGCCGAGGCAGCGGAGGCTGTTGGTCAGCCCGTGGGCGCAGCGCGCAGCTGAGCCCCTCGCGCCCCTGCTTCCCCATGGGGCCATGGTGAAACTGCAGTTCCCTTGATCAATCCACCGAGGGAAGTGGCGGTTGGCCTGCATACCTTGATGAACCACCCGCGCCATGAACCACCCGCGTCATGAACCACCCGCAACCATCAGTTGGCTGGCGCGACCCCGAACCACTTGCTGTAGATCTCGTCGTACCCACCTTGGGACTTCAGGTCGGCCAGCACGTCGTTGATCGTGCGCAGCAGGTCGACGCTGCCGTTCTTCTTCACGGCCATGCCGTACTGCTCGCCGGTGTCGAACTCGGCGGCCAACTGGAAGCCCGGGTTGCGGGCCACGACGTCACCCACGACGGTGTTGTCGTAGACGGCTGCGTCGACCTCACCCCCCTTGAGGGCGACATCCATGGCTGAGGCGTCCTCGAACGGCACGATCTCGGCGTCGCCGGGCGCGTTGTCGGTGACGTAGAGCTCACCGGTCGTGCCGCCCTGGACGCCGATCTTCTTGCCGTCGAGGTCCTCGAGCGTCTTCACGTCGGAGTCCTTGGGGACCACCATGGCCTGCGAGGCGTCGAAGTAGGGGCTGGAGAAGTCGAGCACCCGCGCCCGCTCGCCGGTGATGGTCATGGCCGAGATCGCCACGTCACAGTCGGCGGAGTTCAACGAGTCACCGGACTGGATGGCGTCGAAGTCGGTGTCGACGATGACGGGCTTCACCTTGAGGCGGGCCGCGACGGCGTCGATCAGGTCGATGTCGAAGCCGATCGGCTTGCCGCCCTTCATCGACTCGAACGGCTCGTAGGGCATGTCGGTGCAGACCGTCAGTGACCCCGCGGTGACGAACTGCGGGTTCAGGGGGGCCGCTGCCGGGGTGCCCTCCGCTGAACCGCAGCCGGCCAGGGCTGCGGAGAGGATGACCAGCCCGGCGGCTGATCCTGCCAGTTTCAACATGTCAGTTAACCGCCGTGGAGAGGGACTCGGTGAGTCGTTGGAGGGCGTACTCGGTGACGCGGACGAGCGCGCGCTTGGCGGACTCCCGGTCGCGAGCATCGATGGAGATGATGGGTACGTCGTCGGGCAGGGCCAGCGCGCTGGCCACCTCGTCGAGCGTGAACTGGTCGGTGCCGTCGAAGTGGTTGACGGCCACGATGAACGGCAGACCCTTCGACTCGAAGTAGTCCAGCGGCGAGAAGGAGTCGTCGAGACGAGCGGTGTCGACGAGCACGATCGCGCCGATGGCGCCCAGGCACAGGTCGTCCCACATGAACCAGAAGCGGCGCTGCCCCGGCGTACCGAACAGGTAGAGCACAAGGTCCTCGGCCAAGGTCAGCCGGCCGAAGTCCATGGCGACCGTGGTCGTGGACTTGGTCGGCAGACCGGCGAGGTCGTCGACGCCGGTGGACTCGTTGGTGACCAGCGCCTCGGTCCGCAGGGGGACGATCTCCGAGACCGATCCGACCAGCGTCGTCTTGCCGACGCCGAAGCCGCCGGCGATCACGATCTTCGTCGACGCAGCCTTGCGCGTGGCGCTAGTAGGTGCGTAGTCCACGGAGAGTCCTTTCGATGAGCTCGATGCGCTCGTCCTTCGACGAGCGTTCGGTGATGGTGGCTTGCACCTGGACGAGGCCTTGTTCGATGAGATCGCTGAGCAGGATCCGCACGACGCCGATCGGCTGCTTGACCAGGGCCGAGACCTCGGCCACCGAACGGTGGTCGCAGATCACCAGGACCTGCAGGGCATTGGGCGCCAACTCGACCGAGATGGTCTCCGAGACGCGCAGCAGGGTCGCCTCCACCGGGAGGTGGACGGAGGCCTTGGTGCGGCCTGCGGTGATCGTGTAGGGCCGGACGAATCGAGCCGTCGGGACCGGGTCCATCCCGGCGGCGTCAGCTGCGGTCACGACGCGTCACCCTCAGCCGTCCGCAGCGGGTACGACGCGGGGCTGGGCCGCGACCATGCGACCGACCCGCTCGACCAGGAGGGCCATCTCGTAGCCGACCTGACCGATGTCGGCGCCTGCCTGGGTGAGTACGGCGAGGTTCGAGCCCTCGCCGACGCTCATCAACATCAGGTAGCCCTGCTCCATCTCCACCACGGTCTGCAGCACTGCCCCACCGTCGAACAGGCGGGCGGCACCGACCGCCAGGCTGGCCAGCCCGGAGGAGACGGCTGCGAGCTGTTCGCCGCGCTCGCCCGGGATGCTGGAACTGGCGGCCATGAGCAGCCCGTCAGCAGAGACCAGGATGGCGTGGGCGGCGTCGCTGACCTCGTTGACGAACCGGGTGACCAACCAGTCGAGGACTCGATCGTGATCCAGCGGCTGGTCCACCGCCTGGTCTCCGAAGGCGTCGTGCTCGTTCATGCGGGGCCTTCCGTTGGGTGTTGATCGGCGGCGGCAGCGCGGCCGCGGGAGACGCCGGCGGCGTGGGCCGCCAGGCGCCGGCGAATCGCTTCGGGGTCACGGACGGTGGCCGTGACCTTCTTGGTGACCCCGCCGGGGACGATGCGGGTGCCGGGACTGCGGCGGGGCAGGCCGGCCGGGGTGACCGGGAGTTCAGGCTCGGACTCGGCCACGCGTTCGGCCCGATCCCAGCCGGCTTCGATCTCGGTGGTCTTCCAGGGCGCTTCGCCGCCGTTGGAGCTGAGCCAGGCCGAGCTCATCGCCTTGAAGATCGGGGTGTCGAACGAGTCGTCGGCGGGCAGCGAGGCCACGGGGGCGTCGAGCGGTGACGTCAGGGGCGAGTCGAGAGCTGACTCCGCGGCCGGAGCCTCGACCTTGGGTCGGAACGGGAGGGGTGCTGGGAGCGGGCTCTCCACCGGAGCGGACTCCGGCGGCGCCGGAGCCGCGGGCGCCGGGGCGGCGGGCGGGGCCATCGGCGAGGTGATCGCCTGGAAGCTCTCCCGGGTGGCCGCCGGCTGGCGCCGGGGCAGGCCACGGGCGGCAGCGATCCGGTCCTCGAGGCTCATCGGTGCCGCTTCGGCGACAGGGGCCGGCTGCGCCACGTCCGGGAACGTGGGCTTCGGTGTGAACGGGGTCGGCGGGACGTCCGGCTCGGGTGCCGGCGGTGGTGCGGCACTCGGCGTACGCACGGGGAGGCCGGACGCTGAGGTGAGGGGCGTACGGGGCTCCACCGGGGTGGGCGGCACGAGGCTGGGCTGCGCGACGTCGAGGATCGCGTCGGGCAGCAGCACCATCGCGGACGTGCCGTTGTGCTCGTTGCGACGCAGCGAGACGGTGATGCCGTGCTTGCGGGCGAGGCGGCTGACCACGAAGAGACCCATGCGGCGGGCAGTGTCGGGGGTGACCTCGCCACCGGAGCGCAGCGACTCGTTGATGGTGGCCAGGGACAGCTGGGAGATGCCGAGCCCGGCATCCTCGATCTCGATGGTGACGCCGCCGGTGGTCATCATCGACCCGATGGACACCGTGGTCTCGGGCGAGGAGTAGGACAGGGCGTTGTCGACGAGCTCGGTCAGCAGGTGGACGACGTCAGCGGCGGCCTCGTCGCTGATCCGGACGGTGCTGGCCGAGCCGACCCGCACGCGCTGGTAGTCCTGCACACCAGCGGTCGCCGCCTGCAGGGACGCGGCCACCGTGAGGTCCTCCTGGGCCACGGCGAGGGTCGGGGCGTCGGCGAGGATCAGCAGGCTGTCCGCCGTACGACGCATCCGCGAGGCCAGGTGGTCGAGTCGGAAGAGGCTCTCGAGACGGCGAGGGTCCTCCTCGTCGCTCTCCAGCCTCTCGATGAGGCCGAGCTGCTGGTTGATCAGGGAGGTGTTGCGCCGTGACAGGGTCACGAACATCTCCCCGACCTGGGCCCTCAGGTTGGCCTCGCCGGAGGCGAGGTGGACGGCTTGGCGGTGCATGTCGTCGACGGCACGGGCAAGTTGGCCGACCTCTTCGTGGGTGGTGACGTCGATCGGTTCGATCTTGCCGGGGTCCTCGCCGGCGCGGATCCGGGCGATCGCCTCGGGAAGCTGCTCGTTGGCCACCGCGAGCGTGCCCTCGCGGACCTTGCGCAGCGGCGTGAGGAGCAGGCGGGAGACGAACAGGGCCAACAGGATGGCGGCGAGCAGGGCGAGCGCGGTGATGCCGCCGTTGGTGATGGCGCGGGCTCGCGCGTCACTGGCGGAGGCGGCCAGCTGGGTGTCGATGCCGTTGGTGAGGCTGGTGATGAGTTCGTCGTACGGCGCGTAGGCCTCTGCGCCGCCGAGGTCATCCCCACCGGTGCGGACGGTGCGCGAACGCTGGGCGTTGTCGGTGCGCAGGGTGGCGATCGTGGACTCGGAGTCGCCGAGGGCGCTGGCGAGACGGTCGATGGCGGCACCCTCGACGCCGAGCTCGGCGAAGAGGTCGAGGGACCCGGTGTCGCCGGTTCGGTCGGTGACCACGAGCGCCTGCTGCATGGCGAGCGAGAACCGGCCACCGAGGGTCTGGGCGAGCAGCTCCAGGCGAGGCTCGGGGTCGATCTGGGCGTTGACGATGGTGGTGATGAGCTGCGTGACACCGGACTGCAGCTGGCGCAGCTGGGCAAGCCAGGTGCCGGGGCTGAGGGAGTCAGCGCCGCCCTCACGGATGGCGCGGCTGAGGTCGAGGAGCGCGTCGATCTGGTAGCGCTGCTCGGCCGTCAGGTCGGCGGTCTCCTCGGTGCTGGCGAGTTCGGCGGCGGCGGCCTTGGCGTCCTTGAGAGCGCTGGCGAGCTCAGCCTGGCTGGCCTCGGTCGGGGTCTGGGCGGCCACCATGGCGCGTTCGGCGGCGGTCAGGTAGGCGACGGCCGGCCTGAGCACGGTGACCTGCTGGGCGCTGGTCGAGGAGTTGGCGGCCTCGGTGAGGTCGCGGCGTACCTGCAGACCACCCAGGGTCGCGGCGAGCAGCAGCGGGATGGTGATGGCGAGGGCGACCTTGCGGCGCAGTGGCCACGCTGACAGTGCCAAGGACCTCGACCGACCGTGGCGGGAAGGGCGACGGTTGCTCATTCATCCCCCGGAAGGACTCGAGTGGGTACGCCAGCAGGCGACAGGCCCGTGGGTAGGCCCGATGGTCAATATATGGAGGGATCGGCGTGTCTGCGTAGGTTTTACACAAAAGTGATGCATTTGGGGCATTGCGGCCGTAAGGCGAACGACCACGGAAGCGTCGCTCCCGTGGTCGCTCGTCACAGCCTGGACACCATCGGCTCGAGCGAGCCTCCAGCGGTGGGCCAACCGCCACCTTCACCTCCTCCACCGACTCGGAGTCCAACTCCGCCAGTGTCGACTTGATGCAGCACAGCTCCGTTTCGGGAGGAGACCAGGGGCCCCGGAATGAGCCTCCGGCCACGCCCTGCGAAATGGCCGGGGTGTCGGGCTGACGGAAGCACCGTGACGCACCTTTCGAGGTCGACGGGTGCGATCGGCTCCTTAGGCCCGCGAGAAGGCGTCCGACCGCGCCATGGCGATGTTACGGGCGCTGACCCGCACGTACTCCTCGAACAACGAAGTCACCAGCTGGTGCCCCATGTCGGCGTAGGTGTGAAGCCTCGGCACCTGGTACGGCGAGTGCTGTGGCGTAAGCGCCGCCGGCATCGATGAGGCGGTCGGCCATGCCGTGGAGGACAGCCGTCGGCACCTGCACCTCGCCTCATCGACCAGCTCTCCGGTCTGAACACCGCGCCCGACGCTCAGCGGTTCGCGCCGTGCTGTCCCTGAGGATCAGCTCGGGCCCGGTGCTGGTCAAGGGATGGTACGGATGGCTGGGCTTTGCTGGGTTGGGGTAGGTCAAATCCACGTCATCGGTGCGAAATATCGCCATGGTCGGGACTACACGTAGAATATTTGCCCAGTTTGAAGAACTCTTAACTTGCCGAGCCTCAAAGTGTCGATGTCTCATTTGCTCTATTTTGGCGTGTTTCACGTTGATAAGCGCGTCTTTGAGCACAGGCCTCTTTTCGCATTTCTCATCGTCCCGCGAAGAGAATCACAGGACCCTAGTCCTGCTATGCTCGCGAATTCCTAATCAATTGCGGGGGGAATACGTTGAAAAAGGGACTAAAACTCGTGGCGTTGCTGACAGTGCTCAGCTCGGGGGCCGGAGCTGCCTACGCCGCAGACACCTTCGGGGCGATCCAGGTGGTCGAGTCCGGAACCAAGGTCTCCGAGGCCTCAGGAGGCAAGACCTACGACCCGGTGAACACCCTGAACGACATCTCGACCGATATCCGGTTCCGAGACGTTACGGCTGACGGCTGGTCGACGTACGCACGGGTCTACGAGGAGGGCAAGGACTGCCTCAACTGTGCTTACTACTCGGTGGCGAAGGACGAAACGAACAAGTACGGAAGTGCCGACGGATGGCGCAACAGCACCCTGCACCAAGACGACCTTCAGATCGGTCGCTGGCGCGCGAAGCCCGGTGTCTGCCACCACAACGGCGCCTTCACTCCCGACAACTGCAACTACGCCGGTTATCAGTACCCGTGACCGACAGCCCAAGCAACGCAGGTCCCGCGCCCCAAGTCGGGGTGCGGGACCTGCGTGTCACCTTCGGGCGCACGATTGCGGTGGCGGACGTCTCAGTCGAGGTCGCCCCAGGGGTGACCGGCGTGCTCGGGCCAAACGGTGCTGGGAAGACCTCTCTGTTGAGGGTGCTCGCGACCGACCTGCGGCCACAGCGTGGCAAGGTCCAGTTCGACGGGCGACCAGTCGACTCGCGACGAACCGTGCGCCACTACCGGCGGGCTGTGGGGTTCCTCCCCCAACGCCCAGATTGGCACAAGTGGATGACCGTGCGTGAGGCCGTGGCCTACTTTGCCTGGCTGCGCGCGGTGCCACGCAACGCGCGGAGCGAGGCCGTGGGCAACAGCATCGAGATGGTAGGGCTGTCTCGACGTGCCGAAAACCGACTGGGCGAGCTGTCCGGTGGGATGTTCCAGCGCGCCATGCTGGCCACGACCCTCGTGCACCAGCCGGAGGTGCTCATCCTGGACGAGCCCACTGCCGGGCTTGATCCGGTGCAACGACACCAGTTCCGGGAAATTGTGCGACTGCGGCCCGCGTCGAGCGTCACGCTGATCAGCACCCACGTGTTCGAGGACGTGACCAACCTCGCCACCAACATCGTAGTGATGCACGACGGCAGGCTTCCCTTCACCGGGACGATCCGAGAGTTCACAGATCAGCTCAATCCAGACGGGGGGTCGTCAGCCGAGGCCCTTGAGGCCGCCTACCTGCGGTTCGTCGGCACCGACGATGTGGGTTAGGCCGGTGCGGTTCCTTCGCCTGTCATGGCTGGTCCGGTCCCGAGTCGTGATCCTGATCCCTGTCACGCTCGTCCTCGAGTGGGTGTCCTACGCCGAGGAGCGTCAAGCGACGGGCGTCAACTGGGTCAGCCACTTCGAGGTGGTCAACGGTGTCGGGGTGATCTTCTTCATCGTGGCGGCGGCGATCTGCGCTGGATACTCGCGACGCTGGGTGGAGCTACGCGTCCAGACTCGCGCGACCAGCCGCGACCTGTGGACGCCCGTCATGCCGATTGCGATGGTCGCCGGCACCATGATCCTGACCCACCTGGGTTGGGTCGCAGTGCTCAGCGTGATCCACCTAGGAGACACGGTCGGGCCGTTCCGCGTCGGCCCAACCGTGCCGACGGTCCTCGGCATGGCGGCCGGGTCGGCCTTGGGATTCAGTGCCGTGACGTGGCTGCCCTCCCGTCTCACCGGGCCCGCTCTGGGCTGCGCGCTCTACTTCGCCCTGCTTCAGCTGCTGAGTGGCCCGTTCACCAACCTTGTCAGCCTGGCCGGGATCGACTCACCCCTGCTGGGGGTACGTGCACGGCCAGTCATACTCGCGGGTCAGACCGGCTTCTTCACCCTCCTGGCGGTGGCATGTCTCGTGGGTGCTCGCCCCGCCCGCCCGCACTCTCGCGCAGGGGGGTATCTCGCAGCCGGTAGCGCGACCTTCGTCGTCACCCTTGCTGCTCTATTCGTCTCGGGCATGGGACCCGCGCGCTTCGAGCGGGACCCCGCGGTGGACCTGGTCTGCGCCCAGCACAGTGAGACCCGGATCTGCGCGCTCCCCGAGAGCCAGGCGGCTGCTCAAGAGATGCTTGGGTCGCTGACCAAGGCCGACGAGCGGTGGCGCTCAGCCACCGGCGCCGTACCGCGACCGTACGAGCAACGTCTGGATGTCCCCGACCCCACGGAAACCTCGTCCGGGCCACAGCTGATCCGGGTCGCCGCGTCGATGACTGAGCAAGACGTCGTCTACCAGGTGCTGTACGGCACCCACCCGTGCAGCCTCACCTGGCCATCAGCCCAGCTCGACTCCCTTGACGCGGCAATGGAGAACCTGGTGGGAGACGGCCTCGACGCACCCTGGCCCCACCAGGACGAGCTCCGAGTCGCCCGATGGGCCCGAGACAACACATGCTGACCTCGGCCCGCGACCTGGTCATGCTGATGCGGACTCGACGCCTCGGCCTCGTGATGGCCTGGGCTCTCGGCCTGGTCGCCGTCTATGTCGCCCTGCCGTTGCACACACCCGTCCCGTTCCGCGATGTTGTGGCCGAACCCACACGTGCTCTGTGGGGACTGGCCGGCTGCCTCGTTGCATTGGTTCTCGACCCCCGGTTCGAAGCACTGGAACGCACGACAACCTTGCCCATCATTTGGCGACGTGGGTGCTGCTTGAGCTGGGCGGTCGGCTTCTGCGCCCTCGCGGCCGCAGGTTCTGCCTTACTCAACCACACCCACCTCACGTACCCGGTGCGGGCCGTGTGTGCGGGATCCGCAGTCGCGATCGGCGTGGCCCTCGTTGGCTCCATCGACACAGCAGTGGTTGCGACGTTCCTCTTCGTGGCCACCAACTGGATCTTCGGCCTGCAGAACATCACCGCAGAGCCCCACCGCTGGGCCGTGCTGATGGTCGACTCACCAAGCCTGGGAGACGCGCTCATCCCCCTCGTCCTCATCCTGCTCGGAGGCATGTGGACGCTTCGAGGTGCACACCGCGACAGCTGACCCCGTTGTCGAGAACAGCTGGACACGTTGGCCGTCACGCCTGGTTTGCGTCTGCGCCACCACATCCTCCAAGCGGGACAACCGCAATCCCAGCGGCTACGGGCCAGGGCGGTCACATTGGCTTTGATTGTTTGCCTCCCGAGTGCGCCCAAGGCCGGGCGAGCAGGTGCAAACGTACTTACAACTCGGATTTGGGTGCCACCGGCCACGTGAAGGTGGGTGGAATCTCTACTGTTGGGGTGGGGTAAATGTCCCGAACACCATTTTGACGCGGGCCTCGAATGTCATCCGGGTGTCACTCGGAATCTCATCGCACCACTCAGCACAGCAGGACCGTCGAGTCCCGCCCTTCCACGTGCCCAGTGGAGTGGGACGGACAGGCAAGCCGGGTCGAGGGCTGGGTCACCCGCCGAGTCCGGCTGTTTGGCCGAGGTTGATGGTGGTTCGGCGAGTCGACAGCAAGAAGCATGCGCCGCCACACAGCGCGATGCCGACGGTCAGCGACCAGGTGGTGTTGCCGTCGGGTTGGAGGATCCGGACGTAGGTGCCCGCGAATGCGGTGTGTCCGTAGGGCGTGGTGATGACCATCAGCGCTGAGGCCGCCAGGCCGGACATGATCAGGATGTGTGCTGTGGTCGCTGACACCGATTCCCCGCCGGTGGCCAGACAGGCTGCCGTCGCCGCCGTACTGGTCGCCAGCAGGAACAGCAGCAGGTCCAGGATTGCGACCCTTGGCCCGGGGCGGGCTTCGGCCCCCTGCGTCTTGCTGCTGAACGCATCGGCTACCGCCACCGCCCAGACCAGTGGCAGGAAGGTTGCCCACAAGGCGCTGGCGCCGGATCCGATGATTGCCGGCATGACGAACGCCCGGGACTGCAACCACAGTGCACCGGGGGCGACCAGCCCGACGGTGATCACCAGGATCCAGATCCTTCGCTGGTTGGCCCAGAGGCTCATCACGAGGACCGGCACTGCTCGGCGTCGTGGTCATCGAAGAACCAGTTCGAGGTAGCTGCGCCGTCATCGGCGCGGTCGAGCCAGCCAGAGGCAACAGCTATGTCTTCGGGGCTGTACTCGCCGGTGAGGTCCTTGGCCGTTGCTCCCCCCGCTCCCATCGCGAGGAACGCGACCCGTGGGTCGATGAACTGGCGACCGCCCTGATCACACGCAAGGTGGAGCCGCACGTAGCCCCTCGCGAGTGAATAGCCCACCGTCGCTGAATTGATGGTCGGCGTGGACTCGACCATCACTCGTTCTCCTGTCCGTGGTCCGTTTCCCGCCTCGGTGATCTCAGGAAAGTCCCATTTCCAGAGGCGCGAGTTCATGTCGATGGCGATGTCGGCGATCACGGCCGCCTGTGCCTTGCCGTCAGGCCAGACACACACCTCGACCTCCTCGGTGGTCGAGCAGGTAAGGGCACCTGTGCGTGGCTGGACGGTGGTCAGCAGGAGGTGCTCGTCGGACAGCTCCAACGAAGTTGCCGCCAGGCCGAATGCCGTGCCCACGACGAGCAGGACCGTGACGCCGACTATCCAACGCGGACGTCGGCTCCAGCGCCTGGGGCTCAACATCACGATGACGCCGACGCTCACTGTTGTCGCGATCAGAAGGATCGACCTGGCTGCCACAGCGGATGGCTGGATCGACTGAGCACAGCAGCCTGTCAGGGTGGGGGTCAGGTAGTGCAGGAACTCGTTGCCGGTGGCAGGGAAGTAGGAGATCCACACGAAGGTCGCCATCGCCACGACTGGCGCCGCCACGACAACCGGCAGCGCCCAGCCCGCGGCGAGGCCGAGGAGCACGCAGGCGAGGACCGTGGCCGCGTCGAGCATGAGAACAAGCCACGTCATTGCGTCCAGGGGAACGACCCATGCGCTCAGCACGACCACGCTCACGACCACGATGAGTCCGCCGAACGCGAGGGGCCCCCAGGCGTTGAGCGCCACCCTGAATCCACTGCGACTGGCCCGAAGCGGCGCATGGAACCGAGCCCATTCCCTGGAGGAGAAGGCCGCGTAGCCCGCCAACAGTGGGCACAGGATGTAGATGACATAGCTCGAACTGGCGATGTCGGAGACGGCATATCCGCTGTGGGTCGCCAACGCGTCCACAGCATGCAGGCTGCCGAAAGCGAACAGCACCGGCAGGAACCACAGCACACCAGACCGGCGCGCAGCGACCAGGAGCCTCAATGGGTCCCTCCGCCGATCATCGATGCGAAGACCTGCGCCAGCGAACTTCCGGCACCCTCGGTGCCGGCGCCCAACTGCCGGAACGCGGCAACGTCGTCATCGAAGCGCAGCACGCCGTCAGCGAGGACCGTGATGCGGTCGACGTCCTCGGCCAAGTCGGACACCTGGTGGGTGGAGATCACGATCCCGCCAGGACAGTCGAGACCCCTGAGTAGTGAGAGGAAGTTCAGCGCCTGCGCGGGATCGAGCCCGGCGGTCGGCTCGTCCAAGAGGAGGACCGGAGCGTTGCGGACCAGAGCCTGTGCCAGCCCGACCCGTCTCAGCTGCCCACCAGAGACCCGGTCCGCTCGGACATCATGTTTGTCCATCAGGTCCACCGCCTCCAGGGCCGTCGCACTCCGCCTCCGAGCCTCTCGAGAGCTCGCCCCGCCCAACCAGGCGACGTACTCGACCTGCTCGGCAACCGTGAGCCCACGCGCAGGCTGCACCTCCTGCGGCATCCACCCGACCTTTCGGTACAGCGATTCGCGGTCCGATCGTCCGTTGATCGTTACCGCGCCCCGCTGGGGCCGCTCAAACCCGCTCAACAGTTTGTGCAATGTCGACTTGCCTGCACCGTTGGGGCCGAGCAGAAGTGTGGTCTTCCCGGCCGCAACACCCCAACTGAAGTCCGTCAGCACGTCCACCTTGCGGCGACGGCCGTAGGAGAAGCGCAGGTCGTGCGCACTCAGCATGCAGTTGTTCACCCGCCGTGACCTAGACGTACGGGAACCCTTGCCCTGGCGGCTACCACCAGATCTTGACGCTATTGACCGTCGTCACGTTGTAGGCACATGTGCCACCTGAGCACCACGCGTATCCCATGCCGTTGATGTCGAAGTGGTAGTCGTCCGTCACCGGGTTGGAGGCGGAGTAGACAGAGTCGTTGTATGAAGTGCAGTTGATGCGCTCCTCGCCCCAGGTCGAGTCGAACGCCGGCAGGTTGCGGCGAAGGCCGGCGCTGCGAAGCCCACCGCAATTGAACCGAGAATGACCGCACATGTGGCTAATTCTCGTGTTCGAGTCTGCATTTGAGTATCCCCCGCAACTCATCCGAAAGCGCACTTAGATCCAAGTGCGGCCCGCAGCCTTGCATTACGCAAACCTGCAGGTCAACCCTCTTCGCGCTATCGGCGTAAGTCATTTTTGTCCGAAACCTCCGCTTGTTCCCAAGAGTGCAATGTCGAATTGCACCGCTATACCTCAGGGCAGAATCATTGACTCACATTGCAAAAGGTTATTGGTTGTGTTCTACAACGGGTATTGGACGACACATGAACTCCCGCAGGACTGCATCCCGCTCCGGTCGACTCCATGTCTGGGCCTTCCGGTGGATGTCCCGTCGAGTCGAACGGCACCACAGAAGCGCATCACCGAGTCACAAGGAAGACGACGCCCAGACACTGTCGGTCACCCTCAGCTAACTCACGCTATGGCTCCGGGCAGGGAGCGCTCGTTCCCCGCGTCGAAGACGATGCCGATAGGCGACCTGGTCCCTCGATCACGCGTGGTCGAAGCGTCCGTAGATCCAGCGGCTGGGACCCCGGGCATCGAAACTCAGGTGAGCCGCCCCGCTGTCGAGACCTGTCTTGCGCCGCGTGCCTGATGCACGCCGAACCCTCGAGACCCCACCCTCGCGACAACAGCCGCCGCGATTCGCTCCCGACCCCCACGCACACGCACACGGACGCTGCCCCACCGAAGCGGGGACAGCGTCCGTGAGAATCCCAGTGACACCCTTATGAGATGACGGTGACAGGAACTGGGGAATCCGGTGACACGGCCGTGAGATTCGACATCAACTGCAGCCGCTGGTGCTCCCGCAGCCTTCGCAGACGTAGCAGGAACCAGCCGGACGCATCTTCGTCCCACAGGTGAAGCACAGCGGGGAGTCGACCGCGGTGCCGGTGATCTTCTCCATCAGCTCCGCGCTGGTGTGCACCTGCTTCGGGGCGGCCTTCACTCCGGCCTCCGTGGCCTCGACGACCTCTGTCGCCTCGGCCACCAGGTCGTCGATCAGCTCGACGGTGATCGGCTCCGACTTCAGCGACTCCGCCTCGCTGACCTCGAGGGGCTCATACGAACCCGTCTCCAGGTGACGCTGACGCTCACTGGCCGAGTAGATGCCCAGACCGGCGCGTGACTCGAAGGGCAGGTAGTCGAGGGCCAGGCGGCGGAAGATGTAGTCCATGATCGACTGGCTCATCCGCACGTCGGGGTCATCAGTCAGACCAGCCGGCTCGAAGCGCAGGTTGGTGAACTTCGAGACGTAGGTCTCCAGCGGGACGCCGTACTGCAGGCCGATGCTCACCGCGATCGAGAACGCGTCCATCACGCCCGCCAGGGTCGAGCCCTGCTTGCCGAGCTTGAGGAACACCTCGCCGAGCTGGCCGTCATCGTGCGCACCGGAGGTCATGTAACCCTCGGCGCCGCCCACCGTGAACGACGTGGTGCGCGACTGGCGCGACTTCGGGAGCCGCTTGCGGGTCGGGGCGTAGACGACCTTCTCGATCACCTTGGTCTCGACCGCCTCAGCCTCCGCGGCGTTGGAGTCGGTGCCCTTGTTCTCGCCCTTGCCCGAGGACAGCGGCTGGCCCACCTTGCAGTTGTCGCGGTAGATCGCAGTGGCCTTGAGGCCCAGCTTCCACGACTGCAGGTAGATGTCCTCGATCTCCTCGACCGTGGCCGACTCCGGCAGGTTGACCGTCTTCGAGATCGCACCCGACAGGAACGGCTGGCAGGCGGCCATCATCCGCACGTGACCCATCGGCTTCAGCGAGCGGGCGCCCATGGCGGTGTCGAAGATCTCGTAGTGCTCCAGCTTGAGACCGGGCGCGTCGATGACGTGGCCGTTCTCGCCGATGAAGGCAACGATCGCCTCGACCTGCTCCGGCTGGTAGCCCAGCTTGACCAGGGCCCGCGGAATCGTCTGGTTGACGATCTGCATGGATCCGCCACCGACGAGCTTCTTGAACTTGACCAGCGAGAAGTCCGGCTCGATGCCGGTCGTGTCGCAGTCCATCATGAAGCCGATCGTGCCGGTCGGAGCCAGCACCGATGCCTGGGCGTTGCGGAAGCCGTTGGCAGCGCCCAGCTCCTGCACGTCGGCCCACACCTCGGTCGCCAGCGCCAGGACGGCAGCGTCGTCGCTGCTCAGGGTGCGCACGGTGTCGTTGGCAGCCTGGTGCTTGCGCATGACCCGCTTGTGGGCCTCGGCGTTGCGGGCGTAGCCGGCGTAGGGACCGACGATCGCGGCGAGCTCGGCCGACCGCTTGTAGGACTGGCCGGTCATCAACGAGGTGATCGAGGCAGCCATCGCCCGCCCACCGTCGGAGTCGTAGCCCAGGCCGGTGGCCATCAGCAGCGCACCCAGGTTGGCGAACCCGATGCCGAGCTGGCGGTAGTCACGGGTGGTCTTGGCGATCGGCTCGGTCGGGAAGTCGGCGAAGCAGATCGAGATGTCCATCGCGGTGATGATGAACTCGACAGCCTTCGCGAACAGCGGCGCGTCGAACGTGTTGTCGTCCTTGAGGAACTTCAACAGGTTGAGCGAGGCCAGGTTGCACGAGGAGTTGTCCAGCGACATGTATTCCGAGCACGGGTTGGACGCCGTGATCCGGCCCGTCTCCGGGTTGGTGTGCCAGTCGTTGATCGTGTCGTCGTACTGAAGGCCCGGGTCGGCGCACGCCCACGCAGCCTCGGAGATCTTCGTGAACAGCTCCCGAGCGTCGACGGTCTCGATGACCTCGTTGGTCCCGCGCGCCCGCAGCCCGAAGGACGTGCCGTCCTCGACAGCCCGCATGAACTCGTCGGTGACCCGCACCGAGTTGTTGGCGTTCTGGTATTGCACGGAGGTGATGTCAGCGCCACCGAGGTCCATGTCGAACCCGGCGTCACGCAGGGCCCGGATCTTGTCCTCTTCCTTGGCCTTGGTCTCGACGAACTCGACGATGTCGGGGTGGTCGACGTCCAGCACGACCATCTTGGCCGCACGGCGGGTGGCCCCACCGGACTTGATGGTCCCGGCGGAGGCGTCCGCACCGCGCATGAAGGAGACCGGGCCGCTGGCCGTGCCGCCGGAGGAGAGGAGCTCCTTCGAGGAACGGATCCGCGAGAGGTTGAGGCCGGCGCCGGAGCCGCCCTTGAAGATGAAGCCCTCTTCCTTGTACCAGTTCAGGATCGAGTCCATCGAGTCGTCGACCGAAAGGATGAAGCAGGCGCTGACCTGCTGCGGCGACGGCGTGCCGACGTTGAACCAGACCGGGCTGTTGAAGGAGAAGTACTGGTGCACAAGCAGCCAGGTGAGCTCGTGCTCGAAGACCTCGGCGTCAGCAACGGTGGCGAAGTAGCCGTGCTCGACACCGGCCTTGGTGTAGGTCTTCACGACCCGGTCGACGAGCTGCTTCAGGCTCCACTCACGCACATCGGTGCCGACGGCCCCGCGGAAGTACTTCGTCGTCACGATCGTGGAGGCGTTGACCGACCAGAAGTCGGGGAACTCGGCGCCGCGCTGCTCGAAGACGGTCTCGCCGGTCTTCCAGTTGGTCTGGACGACGTCGCGTCGCTCCCAGGTGATCTCGTCATAGGGATGAACGCCGTCGGTGCTGAAGACGCGCTCGATCGTGAGCCCACCCCCGACCTGGGTGTCTGCTGACTGGTCCGTGTGCTGACCGACCGTTTCCGTCATGTCTCCTCTTTCACTTCAAACCGGCTGTGGGGCTGTGCTGTGGTGGTCTCGAGGAACTCGAGCACCGACGACGTTTCGAACTGAGGAAGGTTCGACCCCGAAGGGGTGGTGTGCCCGGCACGCAGCTTCCCCACTACGTGCCGGGCAGTCTGTGGTTATCCGCTGGTGGAGACCAGCGTGTCATCGAGCACCGACAGTTCGGCCTCGACGGGGTTGCGGAGCTTGCGGATCTCGGTCTCGAAGTCCTCGGCGGACTCGAAGGCCCGGTAGACCGACGCGAAGCGGAGATAGGCGACCTCGTCCAGCGCGCTCAGCGGGCCCAGGATCGCCAGCCCGACCTCGTGGGCAGGCACCTCGGCCCAGCCCTCCGCGCGCAACACGTCCTCCACGTCCTGCCCCAGGCAGGCGAGCTGATCCTCGGTCACCGGGCGACCCTTGCAGGCCTTGCGAACCCCCGAGATTGCCTTCTCGCGAGTGAACGGCTCGGTCGCGCCGGAGCGCTTGAGCACGGTCAGCTGCATCTGCTCCACGGTGCTGAACCGCTTCCCACAGCCGCCGTTGTCCACCGGACACGTACGGCGGCGGCGAATCGCGCCGCCATCGTCGGAGACCCGGCTGTCGAGCACGCGGGTGTCGGTGTTGCGGCAATACGGGCAGTGCATCGTTGCCGCCTCCTCACGCGCGCTCAAATGGCCCCCCAGGACACCTCCGGCTATGGGGTGTGCCTGTGGATAACTGTGGCCCTGATGTGTATAACAACCAGCAACCTGTGAGTCTTCCACCCTTGCTCTGTGAACTAGATGTGGATAACTACATCCGTGTAACTACTAGATGTAGTGGTAACCGTACGTGCCCACCACAAGGCTTGGCAAGCAGATCGGGGAAACGAGGCCGACTTTTTCTGCACCTCGACAAAACCGCAGGTCAGGCCACAGATGGGTGGTGAATCCGGGCGTGTCGAGAACACTCCGAGGGCGTGTCGCACCGGTGTCACGCGTGGTCCGGAGGATCGGTCACAATGGGGTGATGAGTGAGGGGTCGGGCAAGCACGCAGGAGCGCGCCGAGCCGAGCCCAGTGGCTCCGCCGCAGTCCAGTTGCCGCGCAACAACCGACGCCTCCTCCTGCTGGCCCTGGGCACCACCCTGTGCCTGGTCGCCTGGGGCTACCTCGTCTGGGCGGCCATCGACTTCGGACGTACGGCGCGTGCCGGCGACTCGGGCGCCTGGGTCTTCCTCGGCGTCGCCTCCCTGGGGGCGATCACCTGCCTGTTCGTGGGCCTGCTGCTCGTCGTACGCCTCCTGCGGGTGCTGAACCCCGGGCCCGCCGGCGCACCACCGCCGCCCGGCGGACGACGCGCCAAACGCTGAGTCGGACGAATCGGGCTGGACACCAAAAGCCACCCGATGGGGTCATTGCACCTGGTCCCCCATCCTGCGGGACTGTGGAACATCGCAACCTTCAGTGCGGCAGTCAGGAGCATGTGATGCAGCCACTCGGACCTGCACCGTCGGGATCACACAGGACCTGGCGCCTGTTCGCCCTGTTGCTGGTCCTCGCGGCCGTGGCGTCGACCGCGGGCTGCAGCTTCACGAGCGATACGGCCGACGACGAACCCACGACCCTCACCGGCATCGTCACGGTCGGCCCTCAGGAGCGACGCGCGACCGTCACGTTGACAGCCGACCTGACCTCCACCAGCAGCGTGGCCGCAACCACGGTCGCACCCGAGCCCGGCGCCAAGGCGCCCCTGGTGCGGCGCACGAAGATCGACGCGAAGAACGACAGCTTCACGATCTTCCTGAGCCGGGCACCCACCAAGAACGTGCCCGTCTCGTGGATCGTGAAGGACCTCAAGGTCCCGTCGAGCGAGTCCTCCACCGCCAGCGACACGATGTGGAAGTTCATCACGGGTCTGGTCCTGGCGTTCCTGGTGTTCGGCCTGGTGTCCATGGCGCTCACCGTCGGCTTGGGCAGGACTCCCGCGCCGGGCACGGTGGCCGACCGGGGCCTCGTCTTCGCGTCGTACCTCAAGGTCTCGGCTCTCATCGCCCTGTCCGCGATCGCTCTCATCGCCATCGTCATCGTGGCCGCCGACAACCCCAACATGAGTGCGCTGTTCACGCTGCTCGGCACGATCGCCGGCTACCTCGCCGGCACGAAGCCGCGCACGGAGGAGGACTCCCCTGCGGCACCCAAGCCTGACGGCGGCACCGATGCACAGGCCGGCAGGAGCAGTCGCACCCTCCTGTGAGCCGGTCGCCGCTACCGGTCCTTGAGGCGCCGTACGAACTTCAGCCCGGACCACACCTCGTCGATCGCGGCGACCTTGACGTCGACGACGCCGAGCGAGAGTCCGTGCACGCGCACGAAGTCGTCACTGAGATCGGTGGGCACCTTGCTGGCCTTCTTGGGCCAACACACCCAGATCATCCCGGTGGTGCTCATCCGGTCGATCAACAGGGGAAGGCGGCGGGTCAGCGTCGCCCGGGAGGTGTGGAAGGTCAGGGCGACATCGAACTGCCGCGGCAGCCGGGCATGGGTCGCGGTGAGCTCGAGGGACTCAGGGGCGTTGTCGAGGAAGACCACCAGGCCATCCTTGACGCCGATCTTCTGGGGCAACGGGGTGCCCGAATAGCCTGCCACGAGCCGCAGATTAGCGGGCAGGTTACGTTTCGGGAATGCAGCACACCTCTCGCGCGCTGACCGCCGCCTACGTGGGCGTGGCCGCGGCCGACACCTGGCTGTCCGGAATGAGTACGCCGCGCAGCCACCGCCTGCGCCGCCTCACCAAACCCGCGCTGATGCCGCTGCTCACCGCCTCCCTTCTCACCTCGGCACCGGAGCGGCCGTCGCCGCTGCGACGCACCACGCTGCTCGCCCAGGCGTTCGGCTGGGGTGGTGACGTGGCGCTGCTGAGGGACGGTGAGGCCGCGTTCTTCGCAGGCGCTGGTTCGTTCGCCGTCGGCCATGGTGCCTACATCACGGGCTTCCATCGGCTGCGCCGGACCCGGCGAGCACTGCGCGAGGAACGCGGCGTGATGCTGGTGGCCGGCATCTGGGCGGCCAGCACCCCCGCGGTCGCGCTGGCCGCCGCACGCAAGGACCCCAAGCTCGCCATCGCGGTCGTGGCCTACTCCGCCACCCTGACCACGACCCTGGTGAGCGCCATTCGCCTGGGACCGGCAGTGCGCGCCGACAGCCGCAGGCTGGCAATGGCCGGAGCCGCGCTGTTCCTGCTGTCCGATGCCATCCTGGGCGCCCGGATGTTCTTGATCGAGGACCCGCCCCCTGGGATGGAGCGTCTCGTGATGGCGACGTACACAGCGGCACAGTTGTTGCTGAGTGAGGCCGCCCGCCACGCACCGTCGATAGAAGCCATGAAATAGGAACGAGGACCGCAGGCGCTTCCCCAAGCTCTGCGGTCCTCGTCTTCCCCTGCGTATTCAGTTGTCACCCACCGGTCGGGGTCGAAGCGACCGGCAGGAGTCTGGGGACTACTCCGCTGGCACCAGCAACTGCTGGCCCGCCATCAGCATGGAGGAGTCGAGATGGTTGAGGCTCTCGATGCGCTGCACCATCGCCTGGGTCTCACCGTCGGCCGCGACGGTCGAGGCGATGTCCCACAGGGTGTCACCATCACCCACCATCACGAGGGTCGTCGGCTCCGGGGTCCCGGCCTTGTCAGTGGCCATCGAAGCGCCACCGAGCAGGATGAACGCCGTGGCAAGCACCAGCACCAGAGACACGAGGAAAACGACCAGCCGACCACGACGGGTCAGGCGAACGGTCGAAGTCGGTGCGCGGAACTGCGGGGTGATCGTCATGCTGCTCATCGGAACCTCCGGGGAAGGGGATCTGCTCTCGAGACATGTCTATCGGCGACCACCGACAATCGGATCCAGTGACCGCTCGATCACACGTTCGATCGAACACATGTTTGAAGTTAGATCATGTGTTCGAACAAATCAAGCACCACCCGAACATCTGTTCGACGGGCGTGTCGGGCCCTCGAGCCCCACGACCGATCAGTTTCATCATGGGATGTCGACGAACCTCCACTGCCCATGTCCAACTCACCACGGTCAGTGGAGGTTCGGCTGCATACCTTGATGAACCACCCCCCCCCTGGACCCCCGTCCGGGGACGACACGCCGTTCGAACAGATGTTTGAACGGGCGGGCGATTCGGTCTAGCGTGCAGCCATGACGACTTCTGGCAGTGACGGGACCATCACGGGCGGCTCATCGGCAGCCAAGACGCCGATGGCCAAGGTCAGCGAGCTCCCCGACGGTCCGCCGGACGCGACTGGCCTGACCCCGCGCCAGCAGCGCATCCTCAGCGTCATCCGCGACAACATCGAGAACCGCGGCTACCCGCCGAGCATGCGCGAGATCGGCGAGCTGGTGGGGTTGACCAGCTCCTCGAGCGTGTCGCACCAGTTGCGGGTCCTGGAGGAGAAGGGGTTCGTCCGTCGCGACCCCAACCGTCCTCGCGCGATCGAGGTCTTCCTGCCCGAGGTGATGGCCGCGCGCCGCTCCATCGGGGCCAGTGACGACCACGGTTTCGACGAGACGGGCGTCGGTGATGCGATGCCTGCGGCCACCTACGTCCCCGTGGTGGGCCGGATCGCAGCCGGTGGTCCGATCCTGGCCGAGGAGCAGATCGGTGAGATCTTCCCGCTGCCCAAGCAGCTGGTCGGCGAGGGCACCCTGTTCCTGCTCGAGGTGTCCGGCGACTCGATGATCGACGCAGCCATCTGCAACGGCGACTACGTGGTGATCAAGCAGCAGCAGCACGCCGAGAACGGCGACATCGTGGCTGCACTGCTCGACGGCGAAGCCACCGTGAAGACGTTCAAGAAGAAGGACGGACAGGTGTGGCTGATGCCCCACAACCCCGCCTACGACCCGATCGACGGCACCCACGCCAGCATCCTCGGCAAGGTCACGGCGGTGCTGCGCAAGGTCTGACCCGAGGAGCGCCCCCAGTGGACCCCTGACCCGGGCGACGTGGCCCGACTAGACCATGGTGATGCCCGATCGGGCAGACCTACTGTCGAATGCAAAGCCCGTGCCTCCGGGTCGTGCACGTCTTCTGGTCGGTGACTCCCATGCGTCATGCCTGCAGGATCGTCCTCTCCCTCATCCTCGCCGTCTGCGGGCTGTTGCTCGCGACCAGCCCCACGGTGACGGCGGTGAACTCACCACAGGGTCAACTGGTCAGCGCCACCCCGGCGACTGGCACGCCGCACGTGCTCGACGGCCGAGTGAACTCAGTCGTCCAGGTCGGCAGCATGATCATCCTCGGCGGCACCTTCACCCAAGCGCGCAACGACGGCAGCCAGACGGTGCTCACCCGGCGCGGCGTACTCGCCTTCAACGCGACCACCGGACAGATCAGCACCACCTTCAACCCGGCCCCCAACGGCGCGGTCAACGTCGTCCTGCCCACCGGTGACGGCACCTCGGTCTACGTCGGGGGAGCCTTCACCGCCATCGGCGGCGTCAACCGGAGTCGGGTCGCCCGCGTCGATGTGGCCACCGGCGCGGTCGTCGGCGCCTTCAACCCCGGCACCGTCTCCGGGGCGGTCCGCGACCTCCGCCTCGCCGGCGGGCGCCTCTGGCTCGCCGGCTCCTTCACCCGGGTCGGTGGGCAGGCGCAGGCCGTCCTGGCCACCGTCGACCCCACGAGCGGCGCCTTCCAGCCCTACATGCGAGCCAGCATCACCGGGGTCCACAACTCCGGCGCCACCCGGGTCAGCAAGATCGACATCACCCCCAACGGCACCCGGCTCATCGCCGTCGGCAACTTCGCCCAGGTCAACGGCAGCAACCGAGCCCAGGTGTTCATGCTCGACCTGAGCGGCGCAGCAGCCTCGTTGGCCAACCACGCGACGTCCTTCTACACCCCGCCCTGCGCAGCACGGGCCTTCGACAGCTACATGCGCGACGTGGACTTCTCCCCCGACGGCAGCTTCTACGTCATCTCGACCACGGGCGCGTACGGCGGCTCCGAAGGCCCCTGCGACACCACGGCTCGCTTCGAGACCGCCTCCACGGGCACCACGCTGGTGCCGTCCTGGGTGAACTACACCGGCGGCGACACGACGTACGCCGTCGAGATCACCCCGACCGCGGTGTACGTCGGTGGCCACCAGCGGTGGCAGAACAACCCGTTCGCCGGCGACCGAGCCGGCGCCGGTGCCGTCTCGCGCAGCGGCATCGCCGCCCTGGACCCGATCAACGGGCTCCCCTACTCCTGGAACCCGACCCGCGCCCGCGGAGTCGGCGTGTTCGACTTCCTCTTCACCTCCCAAGGCCTCTGGGTCGCCTCCGACACCACGGTGATCGGCCGCGTCACCCGCAGCCGTATCGCCCTCATGCCCGCGGCCGGGACCATCGTGCCGGCCATCAACACCCCGACCCTGCCCACCGACGTCTACGCCGCCGGCACCACGGGATCCAGCCTCACCCGGCGCAGCTACAACGGCACGACGGTCGGGGCCGCCAGCGCCGCTCCCACCGGCGGCCTGACCTGGAGCAACGTCCGGGGGGCCTTCATGCTCAACGGCAATCTCTACACCGCCTGGTCCGACGGCTCCTTCACCCGGCGCAGCTTCAACGGCACCTCGTACGGCGCTGCCGTGGCGGTGGACACCTCCGACGAGATCGTGCGACTGACTGACTGGGCCACCGACATCCAGCAGTCCACGGGCATGTTCTACGACTCCGGTCGGATCTACTTCACCCGCAGCGGTTCGAACCAGCTGTTCTACCGCTACTTCACCCCGGAGAGCGACGTGGTCGGTGCCAAGCGGCTGGTGGCCAGCTCCGGGGTGGCCGGAGTCGACTTCACGCAGGTGCGCAGCATGTTCACCACCGGGACCGCCTTCTACTGGGCAACCCCCGACGGTGTCCTGCACCGGGCGAACTGGGTGACCGGAGCCCAGTCCGGCGCGCCGGTGGCCGGCACCGCGACCAACGTCTCGGGGCCCGGGATCGACCAGAACTCCTGGGTGGCGCGGGCACTGTTCCTCTTCCAGGGGGCGTAGTCCTCATGTCCCTTACCGAGGCCCTGGGGTCGTCTAGTCAATTGAGCGCGATGAACAGGCGAGGGTGGGTCATGGTCTTGGTGGAGGGCCTTACGTACCTTCGAAGGTGAGGCCGGGGGGTCCGTCCTCGCGGCTGCACCAAACGTGGGGACGTTTCATGATCCGTCGGTATCTCTCTCTGTCCGCCTGCGCATTGATGGCGCTGTCCGGGCTGCTGTTCGTGTCCACCCCGGCAGCCACCGCGGTCAGCTCGCCCGAGGGCAAGCTGGTCAGCGCGACCCCGGCCACCTTCACACCAGGGGTGCAGAACGGGGCGGTCAACTCGATCGTGCAGGTCGGCGACCAGATCATCCTGGGCGGCACGTTCACCTCGGTGAAGCCCAGCGGGTCCAACCAGACCGCGATCACCCGCAACCGTCTGGTGGCCTTCAACGCCACCACCGGCCAGATCAGCTCCACGTTCAACCCGGCCCCCAACGGTGAGGTCACCGTCGTGCTGCCCGCCGCCGACGGGACCTCGGTCTACGTGGGCGGCAGCTTCACGACCATCGGCGGAGTCAGCAAGACCCGGCTGGCCAAGGTGCGCGTCTCCGACGGCGCGGTCCTCACGACCTTCAACGCCGGCACCATCCCCGCCACCGTCAAGGACCTCCGGCTGAGCAACGGCCGCCTGTGGGTGGCCGGCACCTTCACGAAGGTCGGCAAGGGCACCCAGGGCGCGCTCACGACCCTCGACCCGCTCACCGGTGCCGCCCAGACCTACATGACGCTGCCCGTGACCGGGATCCACAACTCCGGCGTCACCAGCGTGAACAAGATCGACATCAGCCCCGACGGCACCAAGCTCGTCGCGATCGGCAACTTCAACGAGCTGGCGGGCGTCGTCCACCAGCAGGTCTTCATGCTCGACCTGACCGGGGCGAGCGCCGCGGTCGCCGACTGGAACACCACCTTCTACGCCCCGCCGTGTGCGGCAGGCGCGTTCGACACCTACATGCGCGACCTCGACTTCTCCCCCGACGGCAGCTTCTTCGTGCTGACGACCACCGGGGCCTACGGAGGCCAGGACTCGCCGTGCGACACCCAGTCGCGCTGGGAGTCCAACGCCACGGGCACCGACGTGCGCGCCTCGTGGGTCGACACCACCGGTGGCGACACGACGTACGCCGTCGAGGTCACCCCGTCGGCCGTGTACGTCGGCGGCCACATGCGCTGGGAGAACAACTCCTTCGCCGGTGACACCCCCGGCCCCGGCGCCGTGTCCCGCGAAGGCATCGCAGCCCTCGACCCGATCAACGGGCTCCCGCTCTCCTGGAACCCCACCCGCACCCGCGGGGTCGGCGTCTTCGACTTCCTCTTCACCTCGCAGGGCCTCTGGGTGGGCTCGGACACCTCCGGCATCGGCGGCTCCGCCCGCGCCCGCATCGCCCTGATGCCCGCCAACGGCACCACCATCCCGGCCATCACCACCCCGACCCTGCCCAACGACATCTACCTCGCCGGCCAGGGCGGCCAGGCCACCGACCCGAGCGTGCTCTACCGGGTCAATGCCGCCGGCCCCAGCCTGCCTGCGGACACCGGCATCGACTGGGCGGCCGACACCGATGCCTCGCCGAGCCCCTACCACAACGGCGGTATGAACCGAGCCGGCTACGGCACCGTCCCGACCCTGGACGCCAGCGTTCCCGCCGGCACCCCGCGCGAGGTGTTCAGCACCGAGCTGTGGGACGGCGGCGGCGACCCCGAGGAGCAGTGGGACTTCCCGGTCACAGCCGGCACCCCGCTCCAGGTGAACCTCTACTTCGCCAACCGGTGCTCCTGCACCGCAGGGGTCGGCCAGCGGATCTTCAACGTCGACATCGACGGAACCCGCAAGATCACCAACCTCGACCTGGTGGCCGAGAAGGGGCACGACGTCGGGTTCGTGCGCAGCTTCACCATCACCAGTGACGGCAACGTCGACATCGACCTGAGCCACGTGGTGGAGAACCCGTTGCTGAACGGTGTCGAGATCCGCCAGACCAACGTGCCGCCCGCCTCCGGTGCCACCATCCAGCGCCGCAACTACAACAACGGCACTGTCGGCTCCACCACGCAGGTCTCCAGCGGTGCCCTGAACTGGAACACCGTGCGCGGAGCATTCATGCTCAACGGCAAGCTCTACACCGCTTGGGCCGACGGCACGTTCACCCGCCAGAGCTTCGACGGCACGGCGTACGGCGCCCCCGTCGCGGTGGACACCTCCAGCAGGATCACCCCGCTGACCGACTGGATCAGCGACATCCAGTCGGCCACCGGCATGTTCTACGACTCCGGACGGATCTACTTCACCCGCAGCGGCTCGAGCCAGCTGTTCTACCGCTACTTCACTCCCGAGAGCGACGTCATCGGAGCCAAGCGGTTCGTGGCCAGCGACAGCGTCGCGGGCCTGGACTTCAGCTCGGTGCGCGGCATGTTCACCACCGGCGACGCCCTCTACTGGGCCACCCAGGACGGCGTCCTGCACCGCACCGACTGGACCGGCGGACCCTTCAACGCAGCTCCCGTGCCCGGCAGCAGCACCGCCGTCTCGGGTCCCGGCATCGACGGCAACTCCTGGTCGGCCAAGGCGCTGTTCATCTACCAGGACGCCAACCGCACCAACGCCGGTACGGCGCCGACGGCCGCGTTCACCGCCTCCTGCTCGGGACCGACCTGCACCTTCGACGCCTCGGCCTCGGCCGGGTTCGGTCGCAGCATCGCCAGCTATGACTGGGACTTCGGTGACACCACGACCGGCAGCGGGGCAGCGCCGAGCCACACCTACGACGGGGCCGGCACCCGCACGGTGACGCTCACCGTGACCGACACCGCCGGCACCACGGGCACCATCAGTCATGAGGTGAACCCGAAGGCGACCGCACCTGCGGTGAGCTTCGTCGGCGCCAACCACACCGACGGGTCCCGCTCAGCGCACACGGTGACGATCCCGGCAGGGGTCCAGGCCGGGGACACGCTGGTGCTCTTCATGACCGCCAACAAGTCGACGGCCACCATCCTGGCGCCGGCTGGCTGGACCGAGCTGCAGAGCAGCACCACCTCAGGCCTGCAGGCCCGGGCCTGGACCCGCACGGCCACCGCGGCCAGCGCCGGGTCGACGGTCACCGTCACGACCAACTCCGCACTCAAGTCCAACCTGACCCTCGGCGCCTACCGCGGTGGCGGCGGAGCATCCATCTCGGCCTCGACGGCCGCGGTGCAGACGACCAGCACCACGTCGCACACATCGCCCTCGGTGGCGGTGACCCAGCCAGGATCCTGGCTGGTGACCTACTTCGGTGACAAGTCCGCGGGCGGTCAGACCTGGACGACACCGGCCGGGCAGACCCTGCGGTCCACCGGCGCACTGACCGGTTCGAGCTCGACGAGCGGGATCCTCGTGGACTCCGCGGTGAACGTGGGCACCCGTGGGGGGCTGCTCTCGACCACCAGCGTCGCGTCCGGCAAGACGGCCATGTTCTCGGTGGTGATCCAAGACAACTGAACACCACCTAGGGACCCCAGCCCGGGGAAGGCTGGGGTCCCCAAGGGTGATCGAGCCATCGAAATCCTTCGATGGCCTGGCTAATCTGGCCAGCAATCGTGCCCGGGGGGGACAACACGCTCTCTCCTGCGCGCACTCGAACGATGAAGATTCGGTGGGGGATCATGCGTCGCGTTTCACGTCTTACTCTGGCTGCCCTCGTGGGGATCGGCAGCCTGATGCTTGCGGTGCCGACGGCCACAGCCGCCGACACGCAACCGGGGCACCTGGTTGCCGCGAGCCCTGCGGCGAAGACGCCGCAGGTGCTCAACGGTCGGGTGCTCTCGATCGTCCAGGTCGGCGACACCATCGTGCTGGGCGGCAGCTTCACGCAGGTCCGCGACAGCGGTGGCCACGCCACCGTGGCGCGCAACGGGCTGGTGGCCTTCAGCGCCACCACCGGGATCATCAGCAACGCCTTCGACCCGGCACCCAACGCTGCTGTCCGGGTGGTCCTGCCAGCGGGCGACGGCACCTCGGTCTACGTCGCTGGTGACTTCACCTCGATCGGTGGTGTGACGCGCAGTCGCCTGGCCAAGGTCCGGGTCTCCGACGGCGCCGTGACCGCGGCGTTCAACGCCGGCGAGATCCCGGCCGCGGTCAAGGATCTCCGCCTGACCGGTGGACGCCTCTGGGTCGCCGGCAACTTCGCAACCGTCGCGGGCCAGGCCCGCCCGGCGCTGGCCACGGTGGACCCCACCACAGGTGCCCTGTTGCCGTACTTCGCGTCCACGATCACCGGCGTGCACAACGCCGGCACCACCAACGTCGCCAAGATCGACGTCACCCCGGACGGCACCCGGCTGCTCGCGATCGGCAACTTCGCCAAGATCGGCGGCGTCACCCGTTCGCAGCTGTTCATGCTCAACCTGACCGGCAGCTCGGCCACCCTGGCCAACTACGCCACGAGCTTCTACACCCCCTCGTGCCGGGCGAAGGCCTTCGACACCTACCTCCGCGACCTCGACATCTCCCCCGACGGCACGTTCTACGTCGTCTCGACCACGGGCGGCTACGGCGGCCCGACGTCGCCGTGCGACACCACCGCCCGGTTCGAGACCGGCGCCAGCGGCACCGCCGTCCAGCCCACGTGGGTCGACAGCACCGGCGGTGACACGACGTACGCCGTGGAGGTCACCGACTCGGTGGTCTACGTGGGGGGCCACATGCGGTGGCAGAACAATGCCTACAAGAGCAACGCGCCGGGTCCCGGAGCGGTCTCACGCAAGGGCATCGGCGCGTTGGAGCCCTCCAACGGCCTTCCCTACAGCTGGAACCCGACTCGCACGCGCGGCGTCGGCGTCTTCGACTTCCTCCACACCGACCAGGGGCTGTGGGTCGGCTCGGACACCACCCGGATCGGCGGCGCCGTGCGCCAGCGTGTCGCCCTGATGCCCAGCGCCGGCGGCACCGTGATCGCGGGCCTCAAGCGGCCCGTCCTGCCTGCGAATGTCTACCTCGGCAGCGACAAGTGGAAGACCCTGGCACGCCGGAGCTTCACCGGCAACACCGCCGGCGGCACCGCCTCGGCACCTCGTGGCGGAATGACGTGGAGCAACGTCCGCGGCGCCTTCATGATCAACGGCAAGGTCTACCTGGCGCGCTCCAACGGCACCTTCATCCGGCGTACCTTCAACGGGTCCAGCTATGGCGCTCCGGTGCTCGTCGACACCGCCGACGAGCTGAGCCCCCTGACCACGTGGGCTGCCGACATCAAGAAGATGACCGGGATGTTCTACGACTCCGGGCGCATCTACTTCACCCGCAGTGGCAGCACCAGCCTGTTCTACCGCTACTTCAACCCCCAGAGCGACGTCGTCGGCACTCGCCGGCTCGTGGCCAGCGGCAGCGTCGCCGGCGTGCACTTCGGTGGCGTGCGCGGCATGTTCCTGGCCGGCCAGACGCTGTACTTCGTCAACGCCAAGGGGACGCTCTATCGCGCCACCTGGGCCGACCGAGCGGTTGCGGGTGCCCCCGTCGCCCACACCTCGCATGCAGTGTCAGGACCCACCATCGACCGCAAGTCGTGGACTGCGAGCGCGTTGTTCGTCTACCAAGGCTGATCGGGGCCGGGCCGACCCCGGACACCGAAGTGGCCTAGACATGTCATGGCCAGATCCGCCCACCTTTGCAAGCCTGCCAGCAGGGCTCTGCTTGCCAAGGAGGCGGCCATGGAGATCGTCGAACTGCGCATCCACGGCGTCCACGGCACCTCCCCGGGGGCCATGCTCGGCCTCGGGGACAGCGAGGTCGGGCAGGTCGCGGGTGATCAGCTGACCGGGATCTACCGTGCTCGCGACGGGGTGCACCTGCCCTACCGCAGGCTGGAGGAGCCCGGGACCGGCCACGCGTCCTGCCCCCATCCCGGCCCTCCCGAGAAGCTCCCGATCAGCGTCGAGGCCTACTCGTGGGGCGCCCTCACCTCGGGAGTGCAGGGACTGCTCGGCTGGGTGAAACGGGCCCTGTGGCTGCTCCTGTTGCCCTTCGCGCTCGTCAACCTCGCCTACTGGGCTCGGCTCAACGTAGGAACGGCGGAGGGCAAGGCGCGGTGGGGAGCCCGCGCGGTCCGCACCTCCGGCCTGCTCCTGACGGTGTTCCTGATCCTCGGTGCCTGTGTCGTGTCCATCGACATGGTCGGGTGGCAGTGCTATCGCTACGGCGTCGTGCGCTGCGGCCGACTGCCCGACCAGCTGGACTTCATGGCCGCCCTGACCTCTCTGCAGCGGCTGGCCGTCGGTTCGGTGGCCCCCATGCTCCTCATCGGGGTGCTGTGGCTGCTCTCGCGCAAGACCCTGATGCGCTACGAGGCGGTCACCGCCGCGCACGAGGCCGGTGACGTCACCGAGGGTCAGCCCATCCTGCGCGTCCCCGGCCTGTGGAGCGGCGGAGACCGCACCGAAGCCCTGCAGCGGCTGCACCTCAGTGCCGCGATCGCGACCGTGGTGATGTTCTCGGGGTTGCACGTCATCTTCAACGCCGACGGCGGATCACACCCGGCCCTGCCTTGGCGCAGCGCCACCCCTGGGGTCGCCTGGAGCGTCTGGCTGGCCGCGGCCGTCCTCGCGCTGACGGTCTTCCTGATCACCGTCAGCCACGAGACCGACCTCGAACACCGCCCCCTGGTCACCGCCAGCCCCGAGGGGCCCGTAGCCAGGCTCGTGTGGCGGTGGGTGAACTGGACGGAGTCGCGCGCTCTGTGGGTGGGCGACCAGGTCCGCGCCCACGTCCAGGCGCGGCTCGGCGTACTCACGATGCTGACGCTCGGCGTGTACGCCGGGCACGTGGCGGCCCTGTGGCTCACCCAGCCCCCAGCGATCTCGCTGCAGTCGAAGGAGCTCCCGGCGGCACCGTTCGAGTCCGGCGACTTCTGGGGCCACAACGTCTGGTTCATCGGGGTCTTCATTCTGCTCACCGCCCTGCACCTCACCGTGTTCGTGGGGGGCCGGATGCCCACATTGCCCGCGGTCCTCGTGGTGCTGCTGGTGTTCCTCTCCGCCGGGCTGGCCGCCGAGGCGTTCGTCCGCTCCCAGGAGACCGGCAGGCCCCTCAACCTCGGGGTCGCCTCCGCGGCAGTCACCGTGGCCTGGGTGCTCCTCATCAGCTGGCACTGGAGCTATCGCAAGGACCGCCACACCGCCTGGAAGGGCGCCGGTGCCTCGGTGCTGCTGGCTGCCGGGACCTGGATCGCCCTGTTGTTCAGCACCAGCGTCGTCATCACGGCGGCCGACTATCTCAACGGCACCGAGCACTCGGTGGCCGACCTGGTCACCGGCACCCCCACGGTCCCCGACCCGGTCGCCGGACAGTCCTTCACCGCCACCGGCCCGGTCACCGTCAGGGGAGTCCTCGAACTTGACGACGGCTCCCTCACCGTCAGCGAGGGAAGCGTCACCGTTGCCGGATTGGGCCTGGCGCCCTCGGACCCGGAGGACCCGGTCACCTACAGCCAGGGCACGACCGAGGTGGACGCCGCGCTGACCGTGCTTCTCGACACCGACCAGGTCAGCTTCGAGGACAGCTGCCTGGCCCCGTTGGCCGAGCCCGGCACCCCGTGCACCGCGGAGAGCCAGGACTTCGCAGCGGGCGGCGTCCTGGCATTGACCTCGACGACCCTCACCATCGATCCCGACCCCGACCATCCCGTCCGACTCGTCAACACCACCCCACCCCATCAGCCGCTCGTGGTGCCGCAGGTGCTGATCTGGACCCCGATGGGCCAGCTCCTGTGGCTGATGCTGGTGCTCGCGGCTCTCGGGTGGTGCATCCTGCGCTACGCAGCCAAGGCCGGCTCCGACATCCGCGCCTACCTGTGCGGACCCACCCCGGCCGAGACCCTCCCGGTGCCCGAGCAGGAGAAGGAGAGGTGCGCGCGGGCCCGAGAGCGCGCGGGACTGGCGCACCGAGCCGAACGGATCCTCGACGTGATCGGCGTCATCACCGCACCGATCGCACTGTTGATCATCGCCGCCTCCTCGACCGGCGAGGCACCGTGGGCCCGGCTGCCCTGGACCCGCGGCCTGGCCGCGGTGTCGTTGTACGCCGTCACCGCCATGGCGGTCGGACTCGTGCTGCTGGGCTCACAGATCCGGCGCTCGGAGAACGCCCGCAAGGCGGTCGGCGTGCTGTGGGACCTGACCACGTTCTGGCCGCGGGCCGCTCATCCGCTCGCCCCGCCCTGCTACGCCGAACGCGTCGTCCCCGAGCTCATCGATCGGACGCGCTGGGCCTTCGGCTCGGACCCGGTGACCGGTGAGCTGCGCAACCGGGTGATCCTGTCGGGTCACAGTCAGGGATCGTTGATCGTGGTGGCTGCGGCCAGCCGGTTGGAGGCCGACGAGCTCCGGCACCTGCGCATCATCACCTACGGCAGCCAGGTCCGGGCGCTCTACGGTCGGGTCTTCCCGTGCATCTTCGGCGCCAGCGCTGTCGGCTACGACCGGACCACCCGCGCGACCACGCTGCGCGACGCCACTCCCGACGTCCCGGTCAGTGGCGGCAACGGCCCCGCCGAACCGGTCGAGCACAGTCTGCGTCGTCGCCTCGAGGAGAACCACGGAGCGTGGGTGAACCTGTTCCGGCGTACCGATCCCCTGGGCTACCGGGTCTTCAGCGACGAGGACAGCGTCCTGGATCTGCCGGTGCTCGAGGTCCCCCGCGAGGCCCTGGGCGATCCGGGACCACGGGTCATGACGCACAGCGGCTACCAGCACACCCCCGAGTACCGCCTCGTCGTGGCCGGCTGGACGGGCGAGGAGTTCGTGCCGGACCCCAGCAGGACGACCTCGCTGCCGATCCTGCCGCCCCTGTGAGCCAGCCTCAGAACGAGACGGTCGGAGGCGTCTCCTGCCCAGCAGGTGCGTCGTAGAAGTCGCGGGCCTTCACGCCGGCCAGACCGCTGAAGAACATCCACGGGATCGTGCGCACCGAAGTGTTGAGCGTCGCGGCCGCGTCGTTGTAGTACTGCCGTGCGAAGGACAACTGGTTCTCGGTCTCGGCGAGCTGTTGCTGCAACTGGATGAAGTTGGCGCTCGCCTTGAGGTCCGGATAGGCCTCGGCCACCGCCATGACGTTGACCAGCGCCTGGTCGAGAGCACCCTGGGCAGCCGACTTCTCCGCAACCGATCCGTCCGCAGTGGCCTTGGCCACGCGCGCACGAGCCTCCGTGACCGCTTCGAAGACGCCCTTCTCGTGGGCGGCGTACCCCTTGACGGTGTTGACGAGGTTGGGGATCAGGTCGGCTCGACGGGTGAGCTGGACATCGATGCCTCCCAGTGCCTCGTCAGCCCGGACGTCCTGGGTGCGCAGCCGGTTGAACCCGATCACCCCGAAGATCACGAGCAGCACGACGACAGCGAGAATGATCCAGATCATGTGAACTCCTTGGGTGGTGTGGTCTCGACATGTGGTGTGGTCTCGACAAGCTCGACCACCGAGGTGCGGGGCTCGACCACCGAGGTGCGGGGCTCGACCACCGAGGTGCGGAGGCTGACCGCCGAGGTGCGGGGCTCGACCACCGAGGTGCCGAGGCTGACCGCCGTGGCTGCGTTCACCAGGAACCGCCTCCCCCGCCGCCCCCGCCACCACCACCGCTGAACCCTCCGCCACCGGAGGACGAGGAGGACTGGGTGGCCTGGTAGGCGCTGATCGAGGATCGCAGCGAGGACTCGAAGCTGTCGAAGCCGGAACCGCCCCCGAACCAGCCCCCACCACCGCCGACGTAGACCGGGTACCAGGTCGGGGTGGGCGCCGGCTCGCCGGTCCAGGCCTGGTACTTCCGGGCCCACGCGTCGGCACAGTCGAAGGCGACCGCGTAGGGGATGTAGGCGGTGTAGAGGTCGCGGTGCGCGGAGAAGTCGAACCGGTCCTCTGCCGACGAGGTCGACAGGACCCGCCGGAACCCGCCGGCCCGAGCCCAGGCCTCCCGGCCCGAGGCGGTACGCCGGGTGCCGACACCTGCGCTGAGCAACCCGGCACCACCGAGCGCGAACAGCAGGAACGGGACGGCCAGGAAGCTGAGGTGGAAGGGATGCCAGAAGGCCAGGAGTCCACCCAGCACCAGGGCGAGCCCCACCAGCGCCTTGCCGAAGGTCTCACGGCCGGCGGTGACCAACAGGCCCGTGCTGATCGCCCACGCCTTGGCGTCCTTGGCGATCGCCGACTTGGCGGTGTTGAGGGCCTTCCCGGCAGCCACCGACTTGTCGGCGTGGAAGGTGCCCTGCGTGGCCAGGCCGAGCTTCTCCCCCACGGCAAGGGTGACCGGGTCGGTCTGTTGCCAGGCGTCGGGCAGAGCGACCCCGGTGATCGTCCAGGCTCCGTTGCCCAGGTCGTCGAGGCGGGTGAGGCCCCGCTCGGCCTGGTAGAGCAGGGTCGCGGTGAGCGACTCGGCCGGGACCGACTCGCTGAGCATGAAGGCCGTCTGCACGGGCCCGAGACCCTCCGGGGGCGCGTACATCACCGGGAATCCCGGACGGGGCTCGCGGCTGCGCATGGTCATCGCGACGCCGACCAGGAAGCCGATCACCCCCAGCGCCAGCAGCGCCGCGGTGAGCCACCACCACCGTCCCAGGACCCCGTCGAAGGCCGGCGACCACGGCACGGTGACCCGATCGGGGAGCGGCGTACGGACGTCGGCTCGCAACGTGACCGGGGTGCGCGGCGGCAGGGGGCCGGTGCGGACCGTCACGGTCTCGGTGCCGGCACCGTCGACCTGGCAGCCGTCCGTGGCGCCGTACCCGGTGGCGCACTGGACGCCCTGTCCCGAGCGGGCCGGGAGGTGCACCACGACGGTCGACTGCGCGATGTCCATCTGCCAGCCACCGGCCACGACGTTCCAGTAGAAGGTGGATGCCTGGTCGTTGTCGCCGGCCCAGCTGGCGGTCTGGTTGCCGCCGCCCACGCTGGTGGGTGACAGGACTCCTTCGATGCGGTAGCTGATGACGTAGGTGTGGGTGCCCGGGAGGACGAAGTCGTCGGGGTCGCCGATCTTGGCGACCCGGTAGCGGGTGCCGTTCTCCCACAGCAGGTCGACGGGCACGTCAGCGCCGTCCAGGGTGACCTCGATGTCGCGTGGGACGAGCCGGACATGGGAGTCGTTGGGATCAGTGAGGTCCCAGAACCGGAAGATGCCGTGACGCCCGTAGGGGAAGGTCGTGGTCAGGGTCTCGCGGGCGGTCAACGTGCCGTCGGCGTCCACCTGCAGGTCGGCGCTGTAGTCGCTGACGCTGACCGGGTCGGGGCCGGTCGACTCGCCGGTGCCGGCGAGGTACTGCACCAGGGGGAGCACCAGGACGACGCCGAGCAGGAACAGCGCAACCAACGCCACTGCGGCGACGGTGCGCGCGGAACCCCCCTTCGCGAACATGGTCGGAGCGTAACCACTTCGTGACCTCTGCGGTGCCCTTTGGGCCGATCAACCTGCGGCGAGCCGCTTGAGGGCGTTGCGCACCAGAGCCGGGTCGGTCGTGGTCCACATCGGGGGGAGGCTGGCCTTCAGGAAGCTCCCGTAGCGCGCGGTCGCCAGTCGGGGATCGAGAACGGCGACGACGCCGCGGTCGGTGGTCGTGCGGATCAGGCGCCCACTGCCCTGCGCCAGCAGCAGAGCCGCATGGGTGGCCGCGACCTGCATGAAGCCGTTGCCTCCGGCCTTGTCAGCGGCGCGTTGGCGCGCCGACATGAGTGGATCATCGGGCCGCGGGAAGGGGATCCGGTCGATGATGACGAGCTGGCAGGTCTCTCCGGGCACGTCGAGGCCCTGCCACAGCGACAGGGTGCCGAACAGACAGGTGTGTGGGTCGGCGACGAACTGCTTGGCCAACTCAGGCAGCTGGGCGTCGCCCTGCGCCAACGTGGTGAGGTGGGGCAGCCGTTCGCGGACCACCTCAGCGGCCGCCTCGGCCGCGCGCCGCGAGGAGAACAGACCCAGGGTGCGCCCGTCCGCGGCGTCCACCAGCTCGCAGATCTCCTCGAGCGTCGCGGCTCCCAGACCGTCGCGTCCCGGTGGCGGGAGGTGACGGGCGACGTAGAGGATGCCCTGCCTGCCATAGTCGAACGGCGAGCCGACGTCGAGCCCGCGCCACGGGTGCTCCTGATCGTCGGCGCGCAGTCCGAAGCTGGTGGCCACTGCACCGAAGTCCCCACCGAGACGCAGGGTGGCGCTGGTGAACACGACCGTCTTGTCGGAGAGCAGCTTGTCGCGCATCGGTCCCCAGACCTCCAGGGGTGCCACGCAGAGCCGGGCCGGGATCCGGTCGCGGGCCTCGGAGAGCCACAGCACGTCGGTCTCCTTGGCAGCCGCCATCCGCTCGGCGTTGACGAACACCTCCTGGACCAGCCCCTTGGCCTGGGTGCGGGCGGCGTCGCCGTCACCGGCGCCGGGGGCGTCCTTGGGGAAGGCGGACAGGCAGGCCCGGGCCGTGTCCCGGACCAGGGCGAGCGCGTCCGAGAGGTCCTCGGGCACGGAGTCGATGCGGCCAGGGGCGCACTCGGCGAGGGCCGCGGTCAGCGCCTCGCCGGCATCGAGGAGGTCGTTGCCGGCATCGCTCTCCACGTGGCGACCGGCCCGACGCCCGGCGCGCTCGACATCGGCAGCGCTCAGCTCGTCGGTGGCTGCCTGGGTGACCCGCGAGACGAGTTCGTGGGCCTCGTCGATGACCACGACGTCGTAGTCGGGGATCATGGGGACGCCCTCGATGGCGTCGATGGCGAGCAGGCTGTGGTTGGTGACGATCACCTGGGAGTGTGCGGCCTTCTCCTTGGCCCGCTCGGCGAAGCACTCCTGGGCATAGGGGCACTTGACCGAGCCGAGGCACTCGCGGTGGTTGACGCTCACCTGCCGCCACAGCCGGTCGGTGTGCCGTGGGGCATTGTCCCGTTCGCCGGTGCCACCGTCCGTGGCCTCCTGCTCCACCCAGGCGCGCAACTTGAGCACGTCAGCCCCCATCGAACCCTCGGGCATCGCCACCAGGGTGCCCTGGTCGTCGGGCACACCCTCGCGGACCCGGTGCAGGCAGGCGTAGTTGGAGCGGCCCTTGAGCACCGCGAAGCTTGTGTCGACCTCGGGCAGGGCCTCCACCAGTGCCGGGATGTCACGCTCCACGAGCTGGTGTTGGAGCGCCAGGGTCGCGGTCGCGATCACCACCCTCTTGTCGTGCAGCAGGCTGGGCACCAGGTAGGCCAACGACTTCCCGGTGCCGGTGCCCGCCTGCACCAGCAGGTGCTCGCCGGAGTCCATCGCAGCGGCCACCGCCTGGGCCATCTCGATCTGGCCGGTCCGTTCCTGCCCGCCCAGGGCAGCGACAGCGGTCGCCAACACGTCGGGAACAGCGGGGGAAGGGGGCACCGCAGAACCCTATCCGCCCCAACGGACACCCCTTGCTCCCACTCGAGGGCGAGGGGGCGTGGTCAGTCGTCGCCCTTGGACTCGCTGCGGAACTGGGGCACCCCGTTGCGACACGTGGCCCGGACCTCGGTCTCACCCTCCTGCTCACCGGTGCGCTCGAACTTCACCTTCAGCTGCGAGGGACCCTCGTACTCCCACTCGACCTTGTAGCCGGTCTGCGGCAGGGCCGAGCGATACCTGATCCGGGTCCCGGTGCACTGCGCGGTCACCGAGCCTGCGGCGTTGCTCCAGGTGCGCTGCTCGGGGGTGGCCGGTGGCGGTGCGGCCGGACCGCTGGGCGACGACGACGTCTGGTGGTGGCCGCCCGCGGGCCGGGTGGGCGCGGAGTCGCCGGTCGTCGCCGGGTCCGAGGGTCCGCTCGACTCACTCGCGTCCGCGGTGGCCGAGGACGAGGCCCTCGGGTGCGATGGATGAGCACTGGGGCTCCTCAGTGACGGTGAGCCCACGGCCGGCGCGGGGGTCCCACCGCCGGTCGAGGCGGGCTCGCCGCCGGCGACCGTGCCGCCGACCACGCCTTCCCCGGCGCGCGAGATCACCGCCCAGACCAGGGTGGAGCCGAGCGCCACCACCGTGACCCAGGCGGTCGCGGCCAGCACCACCGCCCGGACCGCGCGCGGTCGCCTCCCCGGCTGGCTCATCATGAGTGCATCCTTACAGGCGCGGCGATCCGGCGGAGGGATAGCGTGCCCCCATGCCCAGCATCCTGGTGGTCGAGGACGACGATGCCATCCGTGCCGCCGTACGCCGGGGACTGTCCGAGCGCGGCTACGCGGTCGCTGCGGCCGCCAACGGCATGGCCGGGCTGGAAGCGGTGCTGCGCGACCAGCCACAGGTCGTGCTGCTCGACCTGGGCCTGCCCGACATCGACGGGATCACGCTGATCGCGATGATCCGGGCCGCCAGCGCTGTGCCCATCATCGTGATCACCGCCCAGGACGACGACCCGACGATGATCCGGGCCCTCGACGAAGGTGCCGACGACTACGTCGTCAAGCCGTTCGGCACCGACCAGGTCGCTGCGCGGATCCGCGCGGTCCTGCGCCGTGGCGGACAGAGCGACACCGGGCCCGAGCCGCTGCGCATCGGCGAGCTCGTCATCGACGAACGCACCCGCACCGTCAGCTTGCGCGGCGCCCCGCTGGAGCTCGCCCGCAAGGAGTTCGACCTGCTCCTGGCGTTGGCCCACCGCCAGGGCGAGGTGGTGACCAAGCGCGAGCTGCTCGCCGAGGTGTGGCAGCAGGCGTACGGCGGCTCCGACCGCACCGTGGACGTGCACCTGTCGTGGCTGCGGCGCAAGCTCGGGGAGACCGCGGCTGAACCCCGCTACCTGCTGAGCGTGCGCGGTGTCGGCGTCCGACTGGTCGATCCCGGCAGCCCCTGATGCGGCGCAGGATCTCGTGGCTGGTGATCGCCACGACGTCGACGGTGGTGGTCTCATTCGTGATCCCCCTGTGTCTGCTCGTGCGCATCCTGGCCGAGGACCGGGCGATGGCGGCTGCCACCCAGGAGGCCCAGAACATCGCCATCCTCGTGGCCGACCTGGATGACTCCCCGCAGCTGGAGGCGCTGGTCGATGCCACGGGCCGCAGCAGTGACCCTGTCACCCACGTGCTCACCGTCGAGGGCCAGTGGATCGGGCCGGGGGCAGCGCCGGCCATCGATGCCGAGGTACGACGGGCGCGTGACGACAATGAGGCCTTCAGCGTCCACGACGGTGCGGGGGGCCGCGTCTACCAGCCCGTGGTGACCGAGGCGGGGACGGCGGTGGTGCGATCTACGGTCACCCCGGCCGAACTGCACCGCGGTGTCACCGCAGCCTGGTTGAGCATCGTGGGCCTGGGCCTGCTGCTCATGCTGATGGCGCTGCAGATCGCGTTGTGGCTGGGGCGTCGGGTCAGCGAACCCCTGCGCGAGGTCGCGGGGGTCGCCCACCAGTTGCGCGAGGGCGACCTGGCGGCACGAGCCGAGGTCAGGGGCACCGAGGAGACCCAGGAGCTCGCGCGGGCGCTCAACGGGCTGGCCGAACGCACCGGCGAGCTGTTGGTCGCCGAGCGCGCCTCGGTCGCCGACCTCTCGCACCGGCTCCGCACCCCGGTGACGGCGCTGCGCCTGGATGCCGAGGCGGTCGCGGAGCCCGAGCTCGCGGTACGCCTCCAGGAGCACATCGCCTCGCTCCAGCGCACCATCGACGCCATCGTGAAGGAGGCGCGTCGTCCGGTGCGCACCGCCCTGCCTCCCGTGTGCGATGCCACCGCGACGGTCGCGGACCGGCTGGCGTTCTGGTCGGCGCTGGCCGACGACCAGGGCCGCAGGCTGTCGACGGACCTGCCCCACGAGGCACTGTTGGTGGCCGTGGCCCAGGACGACCTCGCCGACCTGGTCGACGTCCTCATCGACAACGTCTTCGCCCACACCCCGGAGGGGTCGGCCTTCCGGGTCAACCTCTACGCCGAGGCGGGGGTCGCGCACCTGCTCGTCGACGACGACGGCCCCGGGCTCTCCGGGGACCGCACGGAGCGCACCGGGAGCACCGGTCTGGGGCTCGACATCGCCCGGCGTACCGCTGTCGCGGCCGGCGGTGATCTGCGGGTCAGCAACCCGGGCTCCGGCGGAGCACGCGTGCAGGTCGTCCTGCCGTTGCTGCCGAGTCAGGCGGACTGAGCAGGCCTCAGTCGTCGCCGGGCTCGTTCTGGCCGTCGTTGCCGTGGTCCTCACCGTGGTCCTCGCCCTCGTGGTCCTCGGCCTCACCCTGGTCGTCGTCGCCGTCGTCCTCGTGGGTCTGGGCGGGGGTGTCGTCGCCGTCGTCGTCGCTGGACTCGTGGTGGCGCGGGCCGTGGTCGGAGTCCTCGGTGGCCGGGGCCTGGGGGCTGTTGCTGGAGGGCGCCGCCGGGATCACGACGGTCTGGACGACGTCGACCACGCAGGCCTTGCCTTCCCGGGTGGCCGGGGCCTTGCACGGTGCGAAGCGGAATTCCACTCCGGGCCTGGTGACCTGCGGAGCGGGTGCGCGGTGGTCGGTGGTCGTGGCGACGGCAACGGTCTCGGGCGTGCTGGACACAGCCTGGTAGGCGACGGCGCCGCCGCCCACGCCGGCCACGATCGCAGTCGCGGAGACCATGAGGGAGAGGTTCTTCATAGGTCGATGGTGGCGACCGGCTCCCTATGCGCACCTCGCGAGAACCTCAAGTCCGGGTCAAGAAGTGCATCCCAGGGTTGAGGTCGACTTAACAGAGTGATGACCCGGGCTTGCCACGACTCCGTGGAGGCTGGGGCCATGACCTACACGCCACGCAAACGCGACCGCTATCGCCTGGCCGCGGCGGCCATCACGGGAGCCACGACGGTCGGCGCCCTGACCGCCACGGGTTGGCTCGGGGGCGTCGCCGCTGCCGACTACACCCAGCAACAGAACGAGCGCGCCGCCGAGCAGGCAGCCGCGGCCGCCAAGGCCGAGCGGGCCCAGGCGAGGTACGACGCCGCTGTCGCGCGTCAGCAGTCTCGTGCGGAGGGCCCGCGGATCGTCTACAAGCAGCGCCCGGTCAAGCACCGGGTGAGCGTCCAGTACGTCACGGGGGCGACCTCGACCTCCACCTCCACCGGCACCGTCACCTCGACGTCCACCTCGACCTCCACCGGCACCTCGACGCCCAGCTCGAACCAGGGCCACCAGGCACCTTCCTCCAACCCGGCCCCGCCTCCCCCGCCCCCGCCGCCGCCGGCCCCCAGCAGCGGATCCTGACCGGGACGCAGCAATGCCCGCCGACACCTCCACCAGCTGCACCCTCGAGGCCCTGGGGACCTACGTCTTCATCGGGACCCGAAGCAGCACGGACCTGCCGCTCGCCGTCCAGGTGGCCCGGCAGATCCTGGCGGACGTCGACGAGACCTGCAGCCGGTTTCGCACCGACTCCGACCTGACCCGGGTCAACAACCATCCCGGCCAGTGGGTCGAGGTCGACCAGATCCTCATTGCGGCGATCGACACGGCATGCGAAGCAGCGAGGAAGACCGACGGACTGGTCAATCCGTTGCTGGGGCGGCCACTGGTCACGCTCGGCTACGACCGGGACTTCGACCTCCTGGTCGCCGCCGAGGAGGAGTCGAGCCTCGTGCCCGAGGTCACGCCGAGCCCTGACATCGCCGCCTGGCAGCAGATCGGCCTCGACCCGGGCGGTGCCGTCATCATCCCGGTGGGCACCGCCCTCGACCTCGGCTCGACCGGCAAGGCCTGGGCCGCAGATCTCGTCGCAGCCGCCTTCGCCGACCTGCTGGACTCCCCGGCGTTGATCAGCCTGGGGGGCGACATCCGCATCAGCGAGAACGACGGCACCCCTTGGGAGATCGCCATCTCGGAGCGGCCCCCGGACCTGCTCGGCGAACCCGGCGACACGGTGGTGGTCGGACTCGACAGCGGCGGACTGGCCACCTCCAGCACGCGGGTGCGGCAGTGGCGACGCGGTGGTGTTCGGCGCCACCACCTGCTGGACCCCCGCACCGGACTACCCGCACCGGAGGTGTGGCGGACCGCCACCGCCACCGGCCCGAACTGCACCGCTGCCAACACGGCCAGCACGGTCGCGATCGTCCTGGGTGAGGCGGCCCCGCGATGGCTGGACGACCGGGGCATCAGCGCTCGCCTCGTGTCCAGCGACGGCGACATCACGCTTGTCGGCGACTGGCCAGAGGACGCCACCACCACTCTCTCGGGAAGAAGGGGTTGATCCGCATGGACGGACCACTGCTCTGGTACCTCAATCGCAGCACCGGTTTCGTGCTGCTCGCCCTGCTGACCCTCTCGGTGCTGTTCGGGATCATGTCGACGGGAACCACCGGTGGGCGCGCGGGCCAAGGACTCCCCCGTTTCGTGACGCAGGCCGTGCATCGCAACATCTCGCTGCTCTCGGTGCTCCTCCTGGCGGCCCATGTGCTGACCGCCGTCATCGACACCTTCGTCGACATCCGATGGTGGCAGGCCATCGTGCCGTTCGGCGCGACCTACCAGCCCTTCTGGCTCGGGTTGGGCACCTTCGCCCTCGACCTCATGGCCGCTGTCGTGCTCACCAGCATCTTCCGCACCCGGGTGTCCTACCGTGCCTGGCAGCTGATCCACCTGTCGTCGTACCTGTGCTGGGCCGTGGCAGTCGTGCACGGAGTCGGCATCGGCACCGACATGTCCCGCGACGACCCGTGGGGGCTCATCGTCACCGCGGTCTGCGTCGCCCTGGTGCTGCTGGCCGGCGGCTGGCGCCTGGCCCGGCTCGCCTTCGGTCGCGGCGTGGCGCAGCGGAGTGCCGCATGAACAAGGTCGAGGTGGGCCTGTCCGCGTCAGCAGCCCCGTCGCCGGTGCCGACGCCGACCGACGTCGACATCACCCCCGGCCCGGCACTGCTGGAAGGCATCGCCGACGGCCACACCCTGGCTGCCCATCGCCGGCAGTACGGCGAGATCCCCCGCTTCACCCTCGAGGCACTCTCAGCCATGATCGAGACGGTCGCCCTACGCGGCCGGGGCGGCGCTGCCTTCCCGTTCGCACGCAAGCTCAGCGCGGCTGCGGCCGGCAGGCGGCCCGTGGTGGTCGTCAACCTGGCGGAGGGGGAACCGGCCAGCGCCAAGGACAGCGCCCTGGCCCTGACCCGCCCGCACCTGATCCTCGACGGCGCAGTCGCAGCCGCCCGTGCCCTGCGCGCTCGTGAGCTCCACGTGGTGCTGCCCGGTGATCGCCGGCTCGTGGGCGAGGCGATGCGGCTCGCGCTGGCCGAGCGCGACGACGCTCTTGCGGTCGTCCAGCACGAAGCCGACTCTCGGTTCGTGGCCGGCCAGGCGCGTGCGGTCATCGAGCTCATGTCCGGGCGGCCCAACCTGCCGGTCACGGCCTGGACCCCCGAGGCGGTCAAGGGCTATCGGGGCCGCCCGACCCTGCTGTCCAACGCCGAGACCTGGGCCCAGGTGGGTCGGCTGGTGCTGCGCGGGCCCACCGCCTATCGGCGCCACGGCCTGCAGGCCGAGCCGGGCACCACCCTGCTCACGCTGGCCTCCACCCGCGACCAGCCCCGGGTGATCGAGGTGGAGTACGGCACCCGGCTGCGCGACGTACTCCCGCTCGAGCGCCAGGGCCGACCGCTGCTCGTCGGAGGCTTCCACGGCTCGTGGGCGACCTGGCCCACGGTCTCCAACGCGTCGGTCTCGGTCGAACGCATGATCGCGCTGGGGATCCCCCTGGGCGCCGGGGTGTTGCTCTCCACCGCCGGCCACGAGTGCCCCGTGGCCCTGACCAGCCGGATCGTCGACCACCTGGCCGGCCAGAGCGCCGGGCGCTGCGGGCCGTGCTTCAACGGGCTGCCGGCCCTGGCTGCCGGCGTACGCGCCGTGCATGACGGATACGGCGGCACCGAGCGCCTCGACCAGCTGAGTGCCGTGCTGGTGCGGCGAGGTGCGTGTGCCCATCCCGATGGCACCGTGCGGCTGGTGCGGTCCCTGCTGGCGGCGTTCCCGGCCGACGTGGCCGCGCATGCGTCGGGTCGGCCGGAACGATGTGAGTGGACGGTGGCCTCATGACCCGCAACCTTCGAGTCGACTGGCCCGCGTGCCGGGCCCGTGGCCTGTGCCACGAGCACCTGCCCGAGGTGATCGACCTGGACGAGTGGGGCTACCCGGTCATCAACGGGGTCGTCACGCCGGAACTGCTCGCGGACGCCAAGGAGGCCGTGCGCACGTGTCCCCAACTGGCGTTGCGGCTGGCCCGCTGAACGATCACGACAGGGGCGAGGACGCGACCCGGTCCAGGAAGGCGTCCACCAGGGCGCCCGCGCGTCGGCGCGCAGCGGCGTCCTCGCCGGCCGTCACCGCGCGCAGCTGCTCCACGTCCTGGCCGTGGGCGACCACGGCGGCGGCACCGCCGTTGGACAGCCAGCCCTCGAGCATGTCGGCGGTCAGCTCGGGGTGGAACTGCAAGGCCAGGTTGCGGCGCAGCACCCACGCCTGGGATGCCGCGTCGTTGCGGGCGATCTCGCGGGCGCCGGCCGGCAGCGACCACCGGTCGTTGTGCCACTGGAACCAGGGGCCGCTGGGCACCAGGTCGGGTTCGTCGGCCTCGACCTGCACCCAGCCGAGCTCGGGTCGCGGCGACGGGCTGACCCGGCCCCCGTGCGCGATCGAGAGCAACTGACCGCCGAAGCAGATCCCGAGCACCGCGACGCCAGCTGCGTCCGCCGCTCTGAGCAGGTCCAGCTCCGGAAGCAGCCACGAGCCGATGAGCTCCTCGTCGTACGCCGACCAGATCGCGCCCATCGGCACGATGACGTCGTACGCCGTGGCCTCGGGCAGCTCGACGCTCACCCCGGGGTCGTGGAAGTCCGTCTCGTCGATGAGTTGGAGCAGCTCCACGTCGTACCCGCGCTCAGCCAGGCGGGCTCCTACCGGGCCGGGCGGCGAGACGTGGTCATGCTGGATCACGAGTGCCTTCTTGGTCACGTCCACCCCTTGCCGGTCGCCCTCGACACCTCTATCGTTTGGAGCCTAACGGTTTTCGCGAGAGTAGGCGAGACCCCCACCCGGGACGGTGAGAATGACGCAGGCAACCGAGACCCTGGTCAGCGAGTTCGAGGCCGACGTGCGTGTCAGCAGCGTGTCACCCGTCGCCGACGACGTCGTCGAGATCAGCTTCGAGGCCCACAACGGCTCACCCCTGCCTCCCTGGACGCCCGGGGCCCACATCGACCTGCTCCTGTCCGCCGACACCACCCGGCAGTACTCCCTCTGCGGCAGCCCGGCCGACCCGGTCCGCTACCAGGTGGCGGTGCTCAAGGCACCCCAGAGCCGGGGCGGCTCCCTACGGGTCCACGAGCTGGCCGCGGGCGACGAGCTCCGGATCCGCGGGCCGCGCAACCACTTCCCGATGCTGGCCTCACCGCGCTACGTCTTCATCGCCGGCGGCATCGGCATCACCCCGATGCTGCCGATGATCGAGGCCGCCGAGGCCGCCGGCGCCACGTGGGAGCTGCACTACGGCGGCCGCTCCCTGGCGTCGATGGCCTATCTCGACACCCTCGCCGCGTACGGCGACCGCGTGCACCTGGTCCCGCAGGACGAGAAGGGCATCCTCGATCTCGCCACGATCCTGGGCACCCCGGCCCCCCAGACGCTCGTCTACTGCTGCGGCCCGGAACCGCTCCTGGCCGCGGTCGAGTCGGCCTGCACACAGTGGCCACCGGGCGCGTTGCACCTCGAGCGCTTCTCGGCGAAGCCGCGTCAGGACGAGGGTGAGGACACCTCCTTCGAGCTGGTGCTGCAGCGCTCGGGCCTCACCGTGACCGTCCCACCGGAACAGTCGGTGTTCGAGGCGATGCGCGCAGCCGGCGTACCCGTCCTCGGATCGTGCCTCGAGGGCATCTGCGGCACCTGTGAGACCGGCGTGATCGAGGGCGAGGTCGACCACCGTGACTCGGTGCTCGACGAGGACGAGCAGGAAGAGAACGACGCCATGATGGTCTGTGTCTCGCGGTGCCGCTCAGCACGACTGGTGCTGGACGCATGAGCCGCCGCTGTCGCGACGTGCCGCACAACGCCTGGTACGTCGTCGCCGGAGTCGAGGAGGTCGGCCGCACGCCGCTGGCGCGCCGGGCACTCGGCCAACGGATCGCGCTGTACCGCACCACCACCGGGCAGGTCGTCGCCCTCGAGGACCGCTGCGCGCACAAGCCGGTGCCGTTGAGTGCCGGGAACGTCGTGGGTGACGACCTCGTGGCGGCGTACACCGGCTTCCGTTACGCCCCCGACGGGACGTGCACACGGGTGCCGACGCAGGACAACGTGCCGTACGGCGCTCGGGTGCGCGCGTTCCCGGTCCACGAGGACGGCCACTTCGTCTGGGTGTGGGCCGGCGACCCACGGCTGGCGGCCCTGCGGCGCCCGCCGACGACTCCGTGGTTGGAGGATCCAGCCTGGGTGTCCTTCGGCGAGACCTGGGAGACGGCCGCGTCACTGCGGCTGATGCAGGAGAACTTCGCCGACATCACCCACGTGCCACTGGTGGATCCGGAGATCGCTCCACCGGCCCTGACGGCCGGTACGCCGCCGCCCCTCGACGTCCGGGTCAGCGAGACCACGATGTCGTTCTCGCGGAGCTACCCTGCCTCACCCGTGGCGTCGTGGCACGCGCAGTTGCTGGGGCTGCCCGAGGACGCCCGGCACGTCCAGCGCGAGGAGGGCGAGTTCCACTCCCCCGGCCTCTGGGTGGATCGCTGGGTGGTCACCGTCGAGTCAGAGGGAGAGCACACCTTCGTGTTCACCCACGCCCTGACGCCCCTGGACGAGGGCAGCACGCGGCACAGCTGGCAGGTGAGCCGGAACTTCGCGACCTCGCCGGCGGCGACCGGCACCGCCCGGGCCCTGATGCGCCGCTACTACCTGACAGTCCGCTCCACGCTCGAGACCATGCAGGCCATGCTCGACGAGGACGGCCCGCGGGCCGAGGTCGCCCTCGCCAGCGACGCCGCCGCCACCCAGGTCAGCCGGATCATGGACCGCCTGGTGGCCGAGGAGACGGGCATCCGCTGATCGGGGAATCGGGGGTGGATCAGCTGTAGCGGTGGCTCTTGGCTGCGTGCCCGTGCTCGCGGGTGCAGGTGCGCCCACCGATCGCCCGATGGCCGCACAGCCGTTGCGTCGCGGGAGAGTCCGCGTCCACCTCGGGCGTGAGCGCAGGAGCCACGGGTGCAGGACGCCGGGGAGCTGCCTTCTTCGCAGCACCGGCCGCCTGCTCGTAACGCGCTTCGCGCATCGCGCGCAGGCCGTCCATCTTGCTCATCGTGGGATCACCCACCCACAGTAGAGGAGTCAGGCAGGCGTGAGCCGCACCGGGAACTTCTTGATCCCGTTGACGAAGTTGCTGCGCACCCGCTGGACCTCGCCGGTCAGCTCGATGTCCTTGATCCGGGGCAGCAGCTCCTCGAACATCAGGCGCACCTCCATGCGGGCGAGGTTGTTGCCCAGGCACAGGTGCGGGCTGCCCTTGCCGAAGGTCATGTGGTCGACGTTGGTGCGGGTCACGTCGATCGAGTAGGGGTCCTCGAAGGCCCGCTCGTCGCGGTTCCCCGACGCGAACCACATCACGACCTTGTCGCCCTCCTTGATGACCTGGTCGTGCATCACCACATCGCGCGTCGCGGTACGACGGAAGTGGAACACCGGCGAGGCCCAGCGCAACATCTCCTCGACGGCGGTCGGCATGAGCTCGGGGCGCTCCTGCAGGGTGCGCAACTGGTCGGGCTGCTCGATGAGCCCGAGCATCGTGTTGCTGATCGCGTGGCGGGTGGTCTCGTTGCCGGCGATCACGAGCAGGGTGAAGTAGTTGTTGAAGTCGACCTGCGTCAGCGGGACCCCGTCGTCGGGCAGCTTGTTGGCGAGGATCGAGATCAGGTCGGTGCCCTCGCCACCGACGCGGCGTTCGCGCAGGTCCTGACCGTAGTCCCACACCTCCTGAACCGTCGGGGACCGGAACGGCAGGTGCTTGTACTGGTCGCTGTCGGGCAGGTCGGCCCGGTAGGCCGTGTAGTCGGGGTCGGTGTTGCCGACGAACTCGTTGCCCCAGGCGATGAGCTGCGCGGTGTCCTCCTTGGGTACGTCGAGCAGCCTGGCCAGCACCTGGATCGGGAAGTCGGCACTGATCGAGGAGACGAAGTCGAACTCCTCCTGCTCCAGTGCAGTGTCGATGGTGTTGCGGGTCAGCTCACGTAGGAAGCTCTCGTAGTTCTTCATCAGGTTGCGAGGCGTGAACTCGCGCTGGATCAGCCGACGCAGCGCCTGGTGGCGGATCCCGTCGGTCTCCAGCATCGAGCGCCGGAAGTCCATCAGGTCGTCGTCGACCTCCTCGAGGTTGACGAACTTCGTCGAGGTGAAGGTCTCGTCGTCCTTGTCCACCGTCCAGATGTCCTCGTAGCGGGTCACCGACCAGAAGCCGGAATTGGGTTCGGCCTCGGGGTTCCAGTGCACCGGTGCCTCGGCGCGCAGGGTGTCGAACTGGGCGTAGCCGCCGCCGTCGGCGAAGCTGTCGATGTCGGCGAGGTCGACCTGGTCCAGGGGGACGGGCTCGTGTCGGGGCACAGTGATTCTCCTTGGGATGCGGTCCGGATCAGAGGTGGTAGGTGTACTCGCGGAACTCCCAGTCCGTGATCCACGTGTTGAAGCGATCGATCTCGTCGCGCTTGTAGGTGGTGAAGGCCTTGACGAACGACAGGCCGAGGACGTCGATCAGGTCGGTGTCGGCCTCGAGGGCGTCGAGGGCCGCGCCCAGGCTGGTCGGGAGCTTGTCGGCCTTGGTCACGTCGTAGCCGTAGCCGACCAGCGGCTCGGACGGTTCGAGCTCGTGCTGGACACCGAGGTAGGCCGCGGCGAGCATCCCGGCGATGATCAGGTAGGAGTTCGCGCTCGCGTCGCCGAGCCGCAGCTCCAGGCGCGAGGCGTTGCCGCGCTCGGGGGGGATGCGCACCATCGCACTGCGGTTGTCCATCCCCCAGTCGATGAGCCACGGTGCCAACGTGTCGGGGCCGAAGCGCTTGTAGGAGTTGACGGTCGGGTTGGCCAACGCGGCCAGGGCGGGGGCATGGGCCAGGATCCCGGCGATCATCTGCCGCGCGACCACCGACAGCCCGTCCGGGCCCTCGGGGTCGTCGAAGAGCGGCCGTCCGTCCTCGGACCAGGTCGAGAAGTGCAGGTGGTAGCCGGAGCCGCCCTCGTCGTTGAACGGCTTCGGCATGAAGGTGGCGAGCCGGCCCTGTTGGCGCGCCAGCTCCTTGATCGCGGCCTTGAACCGGTGGGCGCGGTCGGCGGCGTCCAGGGCCTCGCCGTGCCACATGTTGATCTCGAACTGGCCGGAGGAGAACTCGTGGTTCGCCGCCACCACCTCGATGCCGTAGTCCCCGAGCTGACGCAGGCTCTTGAGCAGCACGTTCTCCGGGTCGCCCTTGAGGCCGGAGACGTAGACGTTGCCGGTGCCCTCGCCGTAGCGGCGCCAGCCCGACGGGGACTCGGGCGCCTCCTCCAGGACGTAGAACTCCAACTCGGGACCGACCATCGGCTCCATGCCCAGCTCGGCGAAGCGGTGCACGACGTTGCGCAGCACCGTGCGGGGGCTCTCCTGCGAGGGCGAGCCGTCCGGGTTGAACAGGTCGGCGATGCAGTGCGCCACCCCGGGTTCCCACGGCACCGGCAGCAAGGTGTCGACGTCGGGGAAGGCCACCAGGTCGGGCAGTCCGTCGGAGAGGCCACCATCCATGTCGACGACCCCACCCAGGGGCGTGGTGCCGTAGACCGACCGACAGAACGCCACTCCGCTGCCCGCCGTACGCGCGAAGCGGTTGACCAGCAGGTCGCGGCCGCGGTCGGTGCCGATGAGGTCGGCATAACCGAGCCGGACCACGTCGATCCCCTGCTCGGTGAGCCGGTCGGCTGCGGGCTGCAGTCCTGAGGTGTCGAAGTGAGCCATGGATACCGTCCTGGATTGTCCGGAAACTCGTTAGGGTCCGAACAATAGCGGCGGGCCACGGCGGCGGCAAGGGGTTCCCTTCATCTCGGTCCACCGCTATCGTACGGATCCTAACGACCAGTCACCGAGGAGCACCATGACCCAGATGAACGGGTTCTTCTTCCCGCGTACGGCGACCGGACAGGCATCGCTCATCCCGTCTCCCCCGTGGTTCTACTCCGGCGACCTGCTCACTGTGGAGTACCGCACCGACCCGGCCCGGGTGGCCGAGCTGCTGCCTGCTCCCCTGACCCTCGCCGCGGAGGACCCCGGAGCGGTGGCCCTCATCTGGGCGGACTGGCAGTCCTGCTCCTCCTCGCGCGAGGAACTGCTCGACCCGGTGCGCTCGCAGTACAAGGAGACCTTCGTCGTGGTGCGCTGCACGTTCGAGGGCCGGACCTACTCACGGTGCGTCTACATCTGGGTGGACAAGGACTTCGCGATCGCCCGAGGCATGCACCAGGGCTACCCCAAGAAGCTGGGCTCGATGTGGCAGACCCGGCCACACGCCTTCCCCCACGCCTCCCCCGTGATCGGTCCCGGCGGGATGTTCGGCGCCACCCTGGCCGCCGGTGACCGCCGTCTGGCGGACGCCGTGCTCACCCTGCGCGAGGAGTCCGAGACCAACGGCTTCGTCAACGGCCACAAGATGGCCCACCACCGGGTGTACCCGAACATGGCCGGCCCCGGGGACGCCTATGCCGAGCTCATCGAGTCCGGCGGCGCCGAGTTCGCCGGCGGCCAGTCCTGGTCCGGCGATGTCGAGCTCAACCTCTACGACTCACCCACCGAGGAGCTCTCCCGCCTCAGCGTCGACGAGGTGATCGGCGGCTACTACCGTCAGGTGGGCGTGGTCTGGAACGGCGGACGCTCCCTGGCCACCTTGACGTGATTCGCGCCGGTTAGGCTCGTCGCCATGCCAGATCAGCACACGCTCGAGGAGACCGAGCAGGCAACCCTCGAACACGTCGGGCACCTGTCGCTCGACTTCGGGGCGATGCAGGCCGTGTCGAGCCTCTACCGGGCCGCCAACTCCGCGCGCAGCCATCTGACGAACACGGTGCTACGCCGCCACGAGCTGACCTGGACCGGGTTCCTGGTGCTGTGGCTGCTGTGGATCTGGGACCGGATGGAGACCCGCCGGGTGGCCGAGAACGTCGGCATCTCCAAGGCGACGCTGACCGGCGTCACCAACACCCTGGTCAACCGCGGGCTGGTACGCCGGGTGCCGAGCACCGTGGACCGCCGCCTGGTCGGCCTCGAGCTCACTCCCGAGGGCAACGAGCTCATGGAGACCCTGTTCCCCGAGTTCAACAGCGCCGAGGCGCGGATCGTCAGCGGACTCGACGCCGAGCAGGTCCAGCAGCTGACCGTGGCCCTTCGTCAGATCGTGTCGACCGTCGAGGAGCGCGACGCCGACACGAGTGCCGCCACCACCGAGAGCTGACGCGAGTCGCTCTCCCAGGTGTCCTCGGGATGCCACTGGATGCCTTGGAACCAGCCTCGGGACTGCTCGAGCTCGAGCGCCTCGATGACGCCTTCCTCCGACCTGGCCGTCACCCGCAGTCCCGCGCCCGGGATCGCCACGCACTGGTGGTGGTAGCAGGACACGTCGAGCCGCTCCCCCACCACCGAGGCGAGCTGCGAGCCGGCCTGGACGCTGATGTGGTGCCGATGGTTGCGGTGGTTGCGAGCGGCCCCGACGGGCTCGCTGTCCATGTCGAGCACCAGCGTGCCACCGAGAGCCACGTTGACCACCTGCATCCCACGGCAGATCGCGAGCAACGGGATGCCCCGCTCGAGCGCCACTCGGGCCAGTGCGAGGTCGAAGGCGTCCTGCTCCTCGTCGACGTCGTACAGGCTGGGGTGCGGTGCCTGACCGGACCAGCGCGAGGACAGGTCACCCCCGCCGGGCAGCAGGATGCCGGCCGCCCAGGAGACCCGGTCGGCGACCTCGGTGTCTTCCACCACGGCGCCGGGCGCGCTGGGATGCACCAGGACAGGGTCACCACCGGCGGCGAAGACGGCCGACAGCAGGTTTCGCGAGCCGACCTCGGCACGGTGCCGCAATGCCGACGCGGTGGTCGAGAAGCGCGCCGGGATGGCGATGAGCGGTCGGTTCATCTCTCGCTGCCCGGGGGCAGCGGCGGGCGAATGCCGCGGAACTCCCAGTCGCCGCCCTGGGCGGTCGACAGGACCTCCTCGGTCTCGGTGGGCTGGGCGCCCACGTCGGTGCGGATCGGGGTCGGGCCGGAGACGATGTGGTTGCGCAGGGTGCCGAGGCCCTCGACCTCCACCTCGACGACGTCACCGGGATAGACCGTGCGTGAGATCGCCGGGGTGCCGGAGAGCAGCAGGTCGCCGGGCTGCAGGGTGATCGTGCGGGCGATGTCGGCGACCAGGTAGTGCATGTCCCACTCCATCTCGTCGGTGTTGCCGTCCTGCTTCACCTCGCCGTTGACCAGGGTCCGGATCTGCTTGCCACGGAAGTCCCAGCCCTCCACCACCCCCGGGCCGACCGGGCACAGGGTGTCGGCACCCTTGACCCGCAGCATCGACCCCGAGTCGGTCTCGCGGAAGTCGTGCAGCCCGTAGTCGTTGGCCACCGTGTAGCCCCGGATGTAGTCGCCCGCCTCCGCCGGCGACACATTGCGGCAGGTCCGCCCGATCACGATGGCGATCTCGCCCTCGTAGTTGAGCCACTTGCACAACTCCGGGCGCACGACGGCGGCGTCGTGTGAGTTGAGCGCCGAGACCGGCTTGTGGAAGTACGTCGGCGCCGGGGGCAGCGTCTGCAGCATCTCCCTGACCCGGCTCACGTAGTTCAGGTGGACGCAGACGATCTTCGAGGGGGTGACCGGGGGCAGGTGGACCGCGTCGGCGATCGCCACCTCACGGCCGTCCCCGGCCACCAGCGACTCACCCCGGCGTACGACGTCGACGGGGTTGCCGTCGAGCAGGATGCGGCGGGTCTCTCTCATGCGGGTTCCTTCTCACTTCCGGTTGGTGGGCCTCAGCCGGCGGCGGTCAGATCGGGGCCGGCCGTCTGCCGGGCGTAGTCGGGGTCGATCGGGGTCGGGCGCGGGGCCGGGAACCCATCCTCGGGGCGGTCGAACCACAGGATCACCTGCCCGGTGCCGATGGAGTTCTCGTACTCGCCGTACTGCCGGGCGGGGGCAGTGCAGTCACCCTCGCCGATGGCGCCCAGCATCATCAGGTGGTGCATGAACTTGGCCTCGGGCCGGAATCTCAGGAACTCGGGCATCGTGTCGAGGACCCGGGCATGGTCACCGTCCTTGAGCCAGCCGATCCGCTCCTGGTCGGCGGCGTAGGCCTCAGGACTGAAGATGTGCTCGGCCCCCGCGGCTTCGTGATCGCGCAGCTGACGCAGGGGCCAGAACGTGTGCGACATGGCGCCGGAGGCCACCAGCAGGACCTTGCGGTCCGACTCCGCGATCGCCTGGCCGAGTGCTCGGCCCAGCCGCAGGGCGTCCTCGCCGTCTGCGGTCTGACACACCCCGATGGAGATCCAGCGCTTGTCGGGCAGTCCCCGGCCGAGGTACTCCCACACGTTGGTGGTGGCGTAGAAGATCGGCAGTGAGTCGTCCTGGATCGAGGTGATCCAGGTCGAGTTCGCCTCGGCCCGGCCGGCGATGAGCTGGGCAAGCTCGGGGTCCCCGGCGAAGTCGTAGGGCCGCTGGCTCATCCCGCGAGGCAGCTCCTCGGAGGTGAAGAGGCCGTGGCGGCGCGCGTGGCCGGTCACCACGAACTCGACAGTCGTCGCCCAGTGCGAGTCGAGCACCACGACGGTGTCGTAGTCGAGGACCTCGAAGACCTCGCGACGCAACTGTTCCAGCCCTGCGACCAGAGTGAAGTCCGAGCCGTTGTTGAGCTCGCGGCGCACCTCCTCGGGCAGTACGACGGTCGGCACGTGCGCCACCAGTCCGGCCCCGACCACCTCACCCATGAGCTGACTCCATCCATCCGGTGGGAGAAAAGACTGTGTTCTTGATGTCGGTGTAGAAGTCGAAGGACCAGATGCCGCCTTCGCGACCGATGCCGGACTTGCCGTTGCCACCGAAAGGCGCACCCAGGTCCCGCACGAAGAAGCAGTTGACCCACACCGTGCCGGCCTCGAGCCGGTGGCTCACCCGCTCGGCCCGAGCCCGGTCGCCGGTGACCAGGGTGGCGGCCAGGCCGAAGCGCGTGTCGTTGGCCAGCTCGACGGCCTGCTCCTCGTCGCTGAAGGTCTGCACGGTGAGCACGGGACCGAACACCTCCTCGGTGAGGATCTCGCTGCCCGCAGGGGCGTCCACGAGGATCGTGGGCCGGAAGAACAGGCCGCCGAGGTCGTCGTTGGGGCCACCGCCGAGCACCGCTCTGGCGCCGTCGGCCAGCGCGCGCTCGACGAAGCCGGACACCCGTTCGAAGTGGGTGCGGCTGACCATCGCGGACACGTCGGTGTCCTCCTCGCGAGGGTCGCCCTGGCGCACGTTCCGTGCCTTCGCGATCACCCGCTCGAGGAATGCGTCGGCGATGGTGTCCTGCACCAGGATCCGGAAGGCGCCGAGGCAGACCTGCCCCGCGTTGTCGAACTGCTCCACGGCCAGGTCCACGGCGAGGTCGAGGTCGGCATCGGCGAACACCACCAGCGGCGACTTGCCGCCGAGCTCGAACGACAGCGGCACGATGTTGGCGGCGGCCGCGGCGGCCACCCGCCCCGCGGTGGGCACCGACCCGGTGAAGGCGAGCCGGTTGATGCCCGGGTGCGCAGTCAGCGGTGCTCCCGCCTCGAGCCCGGTCCCCTGGACGACGTTGAACACCCCGGCCGGCACACCGGCCTCGTGCATGATGTCGGCGAGCAGGCTCGCGGTCAGCGGTGCCCACTCCGGGGGCTTGAGTACGACGGTGTTGCCGGCGGCCAGCGCGGGCCCGATCCGCCAGCTGGCCAACATGAGGGGGGCGTTCCACGGCGTGATGATCGCGACGACCCCGGCGGGGTCGTAGGAAATGCGCTCGCGGTGACCGCGCACGTCGAGGTCGGGATGCCCGAGCTCCTTCTCGGCGTAGTCGGCGAAGAACCGGAAGTTCATCGCGACCCGGGGCATCACCCCCCGCCGGTGGCTGCGCAGGAGGGAGCCGTTGTCGCGGGTCTCCACCTGGGCGAGGTCCTCGACCCTGGCCTCGATGCCGTCTGCGACGCGGCGCAGGATGGCGGAGCGCTCGGCCACCGGGAGGGCGGCCCAGGCGGGGAAGGCCTCCCGAGCGGCCTGGACGGCCAGGTCGACCTCGGTCGCTCCCCCGGCATGGAGGCTCGCGATCTCGGTCTCGTCGATGGGGGACACGTCGACGAAGCGACCTGTCGAGGCAACGCGCCGACCCCCGATCCAGTGCCTCAGGTCAACGGACACGCCCGCTACCTGGGCAGTGGTGTCGTCCACCATCACCTTCTCCTTGCCTGCATCATGCGATCGTTAGGGTCCTAACGTATCCACCGACCCAGGGTCGGTCAAGGAGGAATCCAATTGCCCGCAAACCCTTGGCAGGACCGCCACGGGGGCCTATCGTACGGATCCTAACGGCCTCTGTGTGTGATGCAGCCCACAGCCTCGGGGAGGCCATCCGCCCGTCGCACGAGGAGCCCCATGAGCAACGCCGAGCAGACCGACGCCATCAGTCGCCGCGACTCGCATCACCTCCGAACCGGACGGCTCGGAGCCGTCGCCATCGCGTTCTTCGTGATCTCGGCGGCCGCACCACTCACCGGGATGGCCGGTGGAGCGCCCTTCGCCATGCTGCTCGGCAACGGTGTCGGCGTACCGTTCTCCTATCTCCTGGTGACGCTGCTGATGCTCGTGTTCGCAGTCGGCTACGTCGCCATGGCGCGGCACCACACCTCGGCCGGCGCCTTCTACGCCTACGTGTCCCGCGCCATGGGCGGCTATGCCGGCGGCGCCGCAGCGTGGGTGGCGCTGCTGGGCTACAACGCCATGCAGATCGGGCTCTACGGACTGTGGGGCGTGGCCTCGGCCGGGTTCCTGGACTCCGCCTTCGGGGTGACGGTGAAGTGGTGGGTCCTGGCGTTCCTGGCCATGGCCGTGATCGCCGTACTCGGTTACCGCCAGATCGACCTGTCCCTGCGCGTCCTCGGTGTCCTGGTCGCCGGTGAGTTCCTGATCGTCCTCATCTTCGACCTGCTCGTCCTGGTCAAGGGCGGCGCCGGTGGCGGCGGCGGGCTGAGCGGCAGCTCGTTCACCCTCGACGCGCTCTCCTCCGGGGTGCCGGCCATCGGTCTGCTGTTCGCCGCGGCGTCCTTCGTCGGCTTCGAGGCGACCACGATCTACTCCGAGGAGGCCCGCGAGCCGGTGCGCACGGTCCCCCGCGCGACGTACATCGCCGTCCTGACCATCGGGCTGTTCTTCATGTTGACCTCGTGGCTGATGGTCAACGCCTACGGCGACGACAAGACCCTGGTCGCCTTCATCGGTGGCGCCGAGCTGGGCGCCCCGACCAACTTCATGTTCGCGATGGCCCAGCCCTACCTCGGCGACTTCCTGACCAACAAGGTGATGTTGTTCCTGTTCGCCAGCTCCCTGTTCGCCGCGCTCCTTGCCTTCCACAACGCGGTCGCCCGCTACACGTTCGCGCTCGGTCGCGAAGGCCTCGTGCCCTCGGCGCTGGGACGGACCCACCCCGTGCACCTCTCACCCCACACCGGCTCGCTGGGCCAGAGCCTGCTGGCGGCGCTGGTCGTGGGCTACTTCGTGCTCTCCGACAAGTCCCCCGACCTGCAGCTCTTCCCGTGGCTGACCCAGCTGGGCACCTTGGCCATCTCCTACCTGATGGCCGCCTCCGCACTGGCCGTGGTGGTCTTCTTCGCCCGCAATGCCGGCCTGGAGACCAACCGGCTCAAGTCGACCGTCGCTCCCGCGGTCGCGGCACTGGGTCTGCTCTTCATCGCCGGCTACGCCACGAAGAAGTTCGGGTTCCTCATCGGCAGCGAGACCAGCTCGCTGCGGTGGACACTGCCGGCCACGATCCTGGTCGCGATCGTGGTCGGGGTGGTTTCGGCGCACTTCCTGAGGATGCGGGAACCGGCGGCGTTCGACCAGATGGGTCGCCACCGCGGGGACGAGCCCGCCTCGCAGTGACCTCGAGCCCTACGGGACGACGAACTGAATCGTCCCGTAGGGAAATCGCAACGAAATCGGTACCAACCTTTTAATTGCACGACAGATTCCGCGTCACTAGGGTCAGCCTTCGGAGGGTCGGGCGAGCGGGAGCGGTTGATGACGATGAGCGACGACGCGGTGTCCTCCGTCCGCATGGAGGACCTCACGAAGCGCTTCGGCGACGTGGTGGCCGTGGACGGCGTCAACCTCGAGATCGCCGACGGTGAGTTCTTCTCGATGCTGGGGCCCAGCGGCTCGGGCAAGACCACGGTGCTGCGGATGATCGCGGGGTTCGAGGAGCCCACGTCCGGCCGGATCCATCTCGGCGGCCAGGACGTCACCGGCCGACCCCCGTTCGCCCGCGACGTCAACACCGTCTTCCAGGACTACGCCCTGTTCCCGCACATGAATGTCCGGGAGAACGTCGAATACGGACTGCGGGTCAAGAAGGTCCCCCGCAAGGAGCGCGCCGAACGCGCCGAGGCCGCCCTGGCCAGCGTGCAGCTGAGTCAGTTCGGCGAGCGCAGTCCGCACCAGCTCTCCGGCGGTCAACGCCAACGCGTCGCGCTGGCCCGGGCACTGGTCAACCGCCCCAAGGTGCTGCTCCTCGACGAACCCCTCGGCGCCCTCGACCTCAAACTGCGCCGCGAGATGCAGATCGAGCTCAAGGACATCCAGCGCGAGGTCGGCATCACCTTCGTCTTCGTCACCCACGACCAGGAGGAGGCGCTGACCATGAGCGACCGGATCGCGGTCTTCAACGAGGGCCACATCGAACAGGTCGCCACCCCCGCCGAACTCTACGAAACCCCCGCCAGCTCCTTCGTGGCCGGCTTCGTCGGCACCTCCAACCTCCTCACCGGAGCAGCGGCCAGGTCGGTGTTCGGCCGCGACGGCACCTTCAGCATCCGCCCGGAGAAGATCACCATCGCCGACTCGGGCGCCCGCGCCCGCGGCCGCGTGGCGAGCGTGGTCTACCTGGGCTCGGTCAACCACTACCTCGTCGACCTCGACGCTGGCGGCACCCTCACGGTGCTGCGCCAGAACCAGCACGGCACCGCCGACCAGGTGCTGGCACCCGACCAGCCCGTCGGCCTGACCTGGGCCGACGAGCACGTGATCGACCTGACCCCCACCTCGGGATCTCACCAGAAGGAGACACCATGAGAACCACCACCGTGCTTCGCGCCCTGGCAGGCACCGCAGTCCTCGCCCTGGTCGCTGCTGGTTGCGGCACCGAGTCGGGCAGCGGCGGCAACGACCCGGGCACCAGCGCCGGGGGCACCTTCAACGTGCCCGACATCCCCATGGCCGAGGAGCTCGGGGACAACGAGGACTCATTGAGCGTCCTGGCCTGGCCGGGCTACGCCGAGGACGGCTCCACCGACAAGTCGGTCGACTGGGTCACCCCGTTCGAGAAGAAGACCGGCTGCCAGGTCGACGTGAAGTATTTCGGCACCTCCGACGAGGCCGTCAACCTCATGAAGTCCGGGCAGTACGACGTCGTGTCCGCCTCCGGAGACGCCTCCCTGCGGTTGATCGCCGGTGGCGACGTGGCACCGGTCAACACCGACCTGGTGCCCAACTACGCCGACGTGTGGGGCTTCCTCAAGGACCGCGACTGGAACTCCGTCGACGGACAGATGTACGGCATCCCCCACGGCTACGGCGCCAACCTGCTGATGTGGAACACCGAGAAGGTCACGCCCGCCCCGACCAGCTGGAGCGTGGTGTGGGAGGCCGACTCGCCGTACAAGGGCAAGGTCACCGCCTATGACTCCCCCATCTACATCGCCGACGCTGCGCTCTACCTCATGAACACGCAGCCCGACCTGGGCATCAAGGACCCCTACGCGCTCGACGAGGACCAGCTGGCCGCGGCGGTCGACCTGTTGAAGACCCAGCGACCGAACGTCGGTGAGTACTGGTCGGACTACCTGAAGGCGATCCAGGCCTTCTCCACCGGAGACACCCTGGTCGGCACGACCTGGCAGGTGATCACGAACTACGCGCAGGCCGACGGGGCGAAGGTCGAGGCGATCCTCCCCGAGGAGGGCTCCACCGGCTGGTCGGACACCTGGATGATCGGCTCGAAGACCGAGCACCCCAACTGTGCCTACGCCTGGCTCAACGACATCATCAGCCCCGAGGCCAACGCCGCGGTGGCCGAGTGGTTCGGCGAGGCGCCGGCCAACGCCAAGGCCTGCGACCTGACCTCGAAGGGGTTCTGCGAGACCTTCCACGCCGGCGACGAGGCCTACGCGGAGAAGATCCACTACTGGAACACCCCGATCGAGAAGTGCCTCGACGGTCGCACCGACGTGAAGTGCACGACCTATCAGGACTGGACCACGGCCTGGACCGAGATCAAGGGCTAGATGTCCGGCCTCCTGCACCGCCACCCCCGGCTCCGGCTCGGGCTGCTCCTCGGGCCGCCCATGCTGTGGCTGGGGGTGGCCTACCTGGGCGCCCTGGCGGCGCTGTTCATCACGTCGGTGTGGAGCGTCGACGGATTCACCGGCGCCGTCACCCGCGAGTGGACCCTGCAGAACTTCCGCGACCTCTTCACCGTCGACGTCTACCGCACCATCACCATCCGCACCCTGCTGGTGGCCGTGGGCGTCACGGTGATCGACGCGGTGATCGCGCTCCCGATCGCCCTCTACATGGCGAAGGTGGCGTCCCCGCGACTCCAGAGGATCCTGGTCATCGCGGTGCTCACACCTCTCTGGGCGTCGTACCTCGTCAAGGCCTACGCCTGGCGCGGCATGCTGTCGTCCTCGGGACCGATCGCCTGGATCGCGCAGCCGTTCGGCCTGGACACGCCGGGCTACGGGCTCACCGCGACCGTGATCACGCTGGCCTACCTGTGGTTGCCCTACATGATCCTGCCGATGTACGCCGGCCTCGAGCGACTGCCCAACTCGCTGCTGGAGGCCTCTGCCGACCTGGGGGCCACCACGGCCACCACGATGCGGCGGGTCGTGCTGCCCGTGCTGTTCCCGGCGTTCATCGCCGGATCGATCTTCACCTTCTCGCTGACGCTGGGTGACTACATCGCGGTCAAGATCGTGGGCGGCGCCAACCAGATGCTCGGCAACGTCGTCTACGACAACTTCCTGACCGGCAACAACATGCCCTTCGCGGCGGCGGTCTCGACGATCCCGGTGGTGATCATGCTGGTCTACCTGACGGCGGCCCGCCGGAGTGGAGCGCTGGACAACCTATGAGCTTCTCGCCCCTGACCCGTCGACTGCTCGCCGCCTTCGCGGCCATGGCGCTGGTGATCATCTACCTGCCCCTGGCTCTGGTGCTGCTGAACTCCTTCAACACCTCCCAGACGTTCGCGTGGCCCCCGACCGGTCTGACCACCGAGTGGTGGCGCGCCGCGTTCTCCTCCTCGGGTGCGCGCAGCGCGATCCTGGTGTCGGTGGAGGTGGCCGCGATCTCCACGGTCATCGCGCTGGTGCTGGGCACGATGGCCGCGTTGGCCCTGCAGCGCTTCACGTTCTTCGGGCGGGACACGATCTCGCTCCTCATCATCCTGCCGATCGCTCTGCCAGGCGTGGTGACCGGCATCGCCCTGGCCAACGCCTTCCTCACCATGTTCGGGGTGAAACTGGGCTTCGGGACCCTGGTCGTCTCGCACGCCACGTTCTGCATCGTGACGGTCTTCAACAACGCGGTCGCCCGGCTGCGCCGACTCGGCGGCAACCTCGAGGAGGCGTCGATGGACCTGGGCGCCGGCACCTTCACCACGTTCCGCCTGGTGACCCTGCCGATGCTGCGCTCGGCTCTGCTGGCCGGCGGACTGTTGGCCTTCGCGCTCAGCTTCGACGAGATCATCGTGACCACCTTCACCGCCGGCACGGTCGAGACCCTGCCGATCTGGATCTACAGCAACCTCTTCCGACCCAACCAGGCGCCCGTGGTCAACGTGGTCGCCGCAGCCCTCATCCTGCTCTCGATCATCCCGATCTGGCTGGCCCAGAAGCTCGCTGGCAGCGAGGAGAGCGTGGCCTCGGCACGCTGACCCGTCACAACCGTGCAGGCAGCATGCTTGTGACGGGCATTTCGCTGTCCGGACGGTCACAACCGTGCAGGCGGCATGATTCTGACGCGAGGCACGTGGTCCGAGCCTGTGGACAACGCGCGCGGCGGCGGCCCGGACCCAGGCAGTCTGAGCGGGTGAGCGCCCCAGCACCCGACCTCGACACGAGGCGGCCCTTCACCCGGGCCGACGCGATGGCGGCCGGGGTCCACCCCAAGCTGCTGCGCGGGTCGGGATTCCGACGGATCTTCCGCGGGGTCTATGTGGATGCCACCGTCCCTGACTCCCCGGCGCTGCGAGCGCGAGCGGCGCTGACACTCTTCCACCCGATGGCCTTCGCGAGCCATGCGAGCGCCGCGCGGCTGCACGGCGTCCCCCTGCCGGTGGTTCCCGAGGAGCAGGTCACGGTCGTCCACCCCGATCAGCGTCGGACCAGACACGGCATCACGTGCCTGGTCCGGTCGGGCCAGCAGGTCACCGTCGTGAACGGCGTCCGGGTCTCCCCCGTCGACCAGATGTTCGTCGAGCTGGCCTCGTACCTCTCGCTCGTCGACCTGGTCGTGGTCGGCGACAACATCGTCCGCAGGGGATTGATCACTCCGGCGGAGTTGGTCGAGCACTGCCGAGCCAGCCGTCTTCCGAAGGCAGCACTGGCCCGTCGAGCCGCGGGCTATGTCCGAGAGCGGGTGGACTCACCGATGGAGTCGCGTCTGCGCATGCTCATCGTGCTCGCCGGGCTGCCCGAGCCCCTGGTGAACATCACGATCACCGACGTCTACGGACAGCCGGTTCGGCGCTACGACCTGAGTTGGCCCGGCGTCAAGGTCATCGTGGAGTACGACGGGCGACACCACATCGAGCGTGAGCGGCAGTGGGCAGCAGATCTCGAGCGACGCGAAGCGATCGACGACGACGGCTGGCGCCTCCTCGTCGTCGTGGCGCCTGGCCTGTACAAGACCCCGGAACGGACCCTGCACCGGATCTGGACGCTGCTGCGCGACCGGCGCCTGCCGGGGCTTCCGGCTCGCCTGTCGGACGCGTGGCGGCCGCACTTTCCCGGCCAGGCATGACCCACCACAGGCCACAACGGTGCCGACTGCACGGTTGTGACGTCCGACGAGCCGATTCAGCCGTCAGAAGCGTGCAGGCTGCACGGTTGTGTCATCGCCGGGCGTACCGGAGGCTGGACCGATGGACATCAGGGAGCGGTTCGAGGACTACACCAACCGCCTGGTGGCCTCGGTCGCGGCGTACGACGACGTCGAAGGCCTGGTGCTCCTGGGCTCGACCGCGGCCACCGAGCGGGTCGATGCGTGGTCCGACCATGACTTCTACCTGGTGGTCAGGCAAGGGCGTGAGGAGCACTTCCGCACCCACCTCGACTGGCTTCCCGACCGCGACCAGATCGCCTTCGCGGCCCGCGAGACCGAGCACGGCCTGAAGGTCGTCTATCGCTCCGGAGCCGTGTTGGAGTTCGCGGTCGCCAACGCCGACGACCTCGCGACGTTCGGCGGCAGCCCCTACCGGGTCGCGCTGGACCGCTCGACGGTGACCGAGCAGATGCTGGTCACCAGGCCTCCGGCGGCACCGGCCGATGACCTGACCGACTTCCGGATCTTCCTGGCCCTCCTGGTCATCGGACTCGGGCGCGCGGCTCGTGGCGAGGAGCTCGTGGCCGGCGAGCTCCTGCGCGGGTACGCCCTGCACCGGCTGGTCGCCGTGCTCCGCCGTCACGCCAGCGCTACAGCAGGATCCGCCCCGGATCCCTACAACGGGCTACGCCGGTTCGAGGCGGCCTACCCGGAGCTCGGCCGCGCGCTCGCGGCGGCACTGGCCAGGCCGGCAGCCGAGTGTGGCCGGTGCCTGCTCGAGTTCGCAGAGGCCGAGCTCGCACCCCTGTGGCGGGACTATCCGCGGCAGGATGCAGACGCCGTCCGGGCCATCCTGGAGTCGCTGTGAGCAGGAGATTGCGTCGATTCTGACTCTGGGCCTCCGGATATGACGCATCTCAGCAGGCTTCGTGACGGCGTTTCCAGACGCGCGCTGGACCAGTGCCCGCTGCAAGTAAAGACATCGGCCATTTCGGCCCGCGCAACGGCACGTCGGGCGACTCTGGGCACATCGATCCGGCAGGGAGGCCGGGTCCCGCACAGTTTCGAGGAATCCGATGTTCACACGCACCAGTGCCCGCCGGGGGGCCACCGTCCTGGTTGCCCTGTCGGCAACCACCATGCTCTGCCTGTCCGCCGCCGCCCCCAGCAACGCCGCCTCGCGTAGGGACTGGGACCGTGACGGGATGCCGAACCGGTGGGAGATCGTGCACAACCTCAACCCCCACCAGGCCAACGCCACGCGCGACGCGGACCACGACGGTCTGAAGAACCTGCAGGAATACCGCAACCGCACCGACCCGTGGGTCGCCGACACCGACAAGGACGGCGACGACGACGGCGACGAGGTCAACGACGGCTCAAGCACGACCAACGTGCGGATCGCCGACACCGACAAGGACGGCGCCCTGGACGGCGACGAGGACTTCAACGACGACGGCATCGCCAACGAGGACGCCGACGACGCCTATGAGCGCTGCGTGGCTGACGACGGCGACGCGGATGGCGACGGCCTGCGTGACGAGGACGAGAACGACTTCGGCGACGAGTGGTACGAGCACGACACCGACGGCGACGGCGTGAACGACGGCAACGCCGACGCTGACGCCGACGGCATCGCCGACGAGGACGAGGACGACGTGGCCGGGGACCTGTGCAACGGCGCGAACGAGGACGCCGACGACGACGGAGAGATCCAGGTCGCCTGAAGCACCCGCACGGACTGAGGGGCGGCGGTCTTCACCGCCGTCCCTCAGACTGCGTAGGCGGCGAGCTCTCCGGCGAGGTCCTCGTGGACCCGACCGCGCACCAGCGTGCCGTCTCCCGTGTGCTCCATGGAGTCGATCTCGCCCTTCTGATGCAGGCGGTTGATCAGGTCACCGCGCTCGTAGGGCACCAGGGCCGAGAACTCGATGCTGGGATGCGGCAGCTCCGCCTCGATGGTCGCCAGCGCCTCGGCGATGCCCTCACCGGTCTTGGCCGAGACCACCACGGAGTGCGGTTCGCGCGCCAGCAGGCGCGCCAGCACCATCGGGTCCGCCGCATCGGCCTTGTTGATCACGATCAGCTCGGGGACCTTGGCGGCATCGATCTCGGCCAGCACCTCCCGGACCGCGGAGATCTGCCCCTCGGGGTCGGGGTGAGACCCGTCGACGACGTGGAGGATCAGGTCGGACTCCGCCACCTCCTCCAACGTCGAGCGGAACGCCTCGACCAGCTGGTGGGGCAGGTGCCGGACGAACCCGACGGTGTCGGACATCGTGTAGATCCGGCCGTCCGCGGTCGTCGTACGCCGGGTGGTCGGGTCCAGGGTGGCGAACAGGGAGTCCTCGACCAGCACCCCGGCATCGGTGAGCCGGTTGAGCAGTGAGGACTTGCCGGCGTTGGTGTAGCCCGCGATCGCCACCGACGGGATCGCGTTGCGATGACGCTCGGCCCGCTTGGTGGTCCGGGTGCCCTTCATCGCCTTGAGCTCGCGGCGCAGCTTGGCGATCTTGTCGTTGATGCGGCGCCGGTCGGTCTCGATCTTGGTCTCACCGGGGCCACGGCCACCGATGCCCTCGCCGCCGGCCGCGCGGCCACCGGCCTGGCGCGACAGGTTGCCACCCCACCCGCGCAGACGCTGCTTCATGTACTGCAGCTGCGCCAGCTCGGTCTGGGCCTGACCCTCGCGGCTCTTGGCGTGCTGGGCGAAGATGTCGAGGATCAGCGCCGTACGGTCGACGGCCTTGACCTTGAGCTTGTCCTCGAGGTTCCTCAGCTGTGACGGTGCCAGCTCACCGTCGAGGATCACCGTGTCGGCACCGGTCGCTTGGACGATCTCGCGGAGCCCGTCGACCTTGCCGCGCCCGATGTAGGTCGCGGGGTCGGGCTTCTGGCGACGCTGGTAGATCGCGTCGAGCACCTCGGAGCCGGCGGTCTCGGCGAGCAGCGCGAGCTCGGCCATCGAGTTCTCGGCGTCAGCCACCGTGCCCTCGGTCCAGACCCCGACCAGGATGACGCGCTCGAGGCGGAGCTGGCGGTACTCGACCTCGGTGATGTCCTCGAGCTCGGTGCGCAGCCCGTCCACCCGTCGCAGGGCGTGGCGCTCGGCCAGATCCTGTTCCCCGGTCGTCAGGTCGACCTCGGGATCGGCGTCGTCGGCGTAGCCGGACTCGAAATCGTCGTCGTCCCAGTTGTCTGTGGCCTCAAGTGCCTCGTCGAGGGAGAAGTCCTTTGCGTTCGTCATATGCCACCAGAGTAGATCGCCGCTGCAACGCCGCGCGAGCGAGATATCAGCGCGGGTCCCCCGGAACCCAAATCCTGGGCAGTAGGTTGACGCCGTGATCGCACCTCTCCCCGACCGGGCCCGTGTCGTCATCATCGGCGGCGGTGTCATCGGCTGCTCGATCGCCTACCACCTGGCCCACCTCGGCTGGACCGACGTCGTCCTGCTCGAGCGGGACCGTCTCACCTCCGGCACCACCTGGCACGCGGCCGGGCTGATGACGTGCTTCGGGTCCACCTCGGAGACCTCCACCGGCATCCGGCTCTACAGCCGTGAGCTCTACGCCCGCCTGGAGCAGGAGACCGGGTTGTCCACCGGCTTCCGACCGGTCGGGCTGATCGAGGCAGCAGCCGACGCCGACCGACTGGAGGAGTACCGCCGGGTCGCGACCTTCCAGCGTCACCTCGGCCTCGAGGTGGAGGAGATCTCCCCCACCGAGATGAGCGAGCTGTTCCCGTGGGCAAGGACCGACGACCTGCTGGCCGGCTTCCACGTCCCCGGTGACGGCCGGGTCAACCCGGTCGACGTGACGATGTCGCTGGCCAAGGGCGCGCGCCAGCTCGGCGTCCGCATCATCGAAGGGGCCCGGGTCATCGACGTGACGACCACTGCCCAGGGCCTCGTCGAGCGCGTGACCGGGGTCGTGGTCTCGACAGGCTCGACCACCGAGAACGGCTCGACCACCGAGAACGGCTCGACCACCGAGAACGGCTCCACCAGCGAGGGCACGGAGACGATCGAGTGCGAGTACGTCGTCAACTGCACCGGGATGTGGGCACGCGAGCTGGGCGCGCGCAACGGGCTCGTCATCCCCAACCAGGCAGCCGAGCACTACTACCTGATCACCGACACGATCGAGGGACTCGACCCCAACGCGCCGGTCTTCGAGGACCCGGCTGCGCACGGCTACTACCGCGAGGAGGGCGGCGGGATGATGGTCGGCCTCTTCGAGCCGACCGCCGCCGCGTGGCAGGTCGAAGGCATCCCGCGGGACTTCTCCTTCGGCACCCTGCCTCCGGACTGGGACCGGATGGCGCCGTTCCTGGAGACCGCGATGGCCCGGGTGCCGGTGACGCTGGAGGCCGGCGTACGCACTTTCTTCTGTGGTCCGGAGTCCTTCACCCCCGACCTGGCGCCGGCGGTCGGGGAGGCCCCTGGCATCCGGAACTACTTCGTCGCCGCAGGCATGAACTCCGTCGGCATCCTCTCGGCCGGCGGACTCGGCCGGGTGATGGCGCACTGGATCACCACCGGACGGCCGGACGTCGACGTCACCGGTTTCAACGTCGACCGCTTCCGCCCCGACCAGGCCGACGACTCCTACCGGGCGGCGCGGACCACCGAGATCCTCGGCACCGTGTACGCCCCGCACACGCCCGGCAAGCAGCTGCGCACGGCCCGCAACCGGCTCCTGTCACCGCTGCACGACCGGCTGGTGGCCGCGGGCGGCTTCCAGCGCGAGGTGTCCGGGTGGGAGGGCTTCGACTGGTTCGCCGGACCCGGGGTCACCCCCGTCGCCGAGCCGACCTGGGGCCGCGCTCCCTGGTTCGAGCAGTGGGAGGCCGAGCACCGCGCGGTTCGCGAAGGCGTCGGTCTCATGGACATGAGCTTCATGGCCAAGTTCCTGGTCAAGGGTCCCGGGGTCGGCACGGCGCTCGACCGGGTGTCGGCCGGGGCCGTCGACGGACCCCCGGAGACGATCACCTACACCCAGTGGCTGGATGCCGACGGCCGGATCGAGGCCGACCTCACCGTCTCCAAGCTGAGCGAGGACCGTTTCCTGGTCGTTGCCTCCGACACCGCCCACGGGCACGCGCTGTCCTGGCTGCGCAGCCACCTCGCCGAAGCCGACTGTGCCGAGGCCACCGTCACCGACATCACCGGTGACCTCGCCCAGCTCAACGTGCAGGGCCCGCGCTCGCGCGAGCTCCTGGCGACACTCACCGACACCGACCTCGGCAACGAGGCCTTCGGCTTCCGCACCATCCGCTCGATCGAGCTGGCCGGGGTCGAGATCCTCTGCGCACGCATCACCTACCTCGGCGAGCTCGGCTACGAGCTCTTCGTGCCGGCGGCCTCCGCCCTCGAGGTGTACGACGCACTGATGGACGCCGGAGCGGCGTACGACCTCAGGCTGGTCGGTCTCAAGGCGTTGTCCTCGCTGCGGATGGAGAAGGCCTACCGCGACCACGGGCACGACATCGACAACACCGACTGCCCCCTGGAGGCAGGGCTGGGCTTCGCGATCGACTGGGCGAAGCCGGACTTCCTGGGTCGTGATGCCGTCCTGGCCCGCAAGGAGGCGAACGCGGCGGCCGGTGGCCTGTCACGACGACTGGTGCAGGTCCGCGTGTGTGACCCGGAGCCGTTGCTGTTCCACGCCGAGACCCTCTACCGCGACGGCGTCCTGGTGGGCTACCTGCGGGCCGGCTCCTACGGCTGGACCCTCGGCGGTGCCGTCGGCCTGGCGATGGTCGAGGGCCAGGGAGGACCCGTCACGCCGGACTGGGTGGCCGGTGGGCACTGGGAGGTCGACATCGCCGGCACCCGGCACGAGGCCGAGGTGTCGCTGCGACCGCTCTACGACCCGACATCGGCGCGGATCAAGGTCTGAGCCGTGCGTCACCTGGAGGTGTCCCCGGACGGTCGCGAGATCGTCGAGCTCCTCGCGACGGTGCGTCATCCGGCCCTGGTGGGCATCTGCGGAGCACCCGGATCCGGGAAGACCACGCTGGCCGCCGCGCTGGGCGACCCCGTCGTCCCCATGGACGGCTTCCACCTCGCCGACGTCGAGCTCGAGCGCCGCGGGCTGCGGATGAGCAAGGGCGCGCCGGAGACCTTCGACGCGTGGGGGTACGCCGCCCTCCTGGCCCGGCTGCGCGAGCGTGAGGACCGCATCATCATGGCTCCCGGTTTCGAACGCGGACTGGAGCAGCCGATCGCCGGGGCGATCGCGATCCCCCGCTCGGAGCTGGTGGTCACCGAGGGCAACTACCTGTTGCTGGACCGGCCCGAGTGGGTCGCCGTCCGCGAGCAGCTGGACCAGGTGTGGCACGTCACGACCGACGAGCAGTTGCGCCTGCGCAGGCTGCACGCGCGGCACGTGGAGTTCGGCAAGTCCCCGGAGGCCGCGGCGGCGTGGATCACGCGCGTCGACCAGCCCAACGCCGTCCTCATCGAGGCGGCCAGCGCCCGGGCCGACGTGGTGCTCGACCTCACCCGCTGGGCGGGGGCGCTGCGCTGACCCTCACGGCGCTCAGGTCACTTGGGTGGCATCCGGATGCCGCCGTCGACCCGGACAGTCTCACCGTTGAGGTAGGAGTTGCGCACGCACTCGATGACCATGCTGGCCAGCTCGTCCGGCTGGCCCAGCCGCTTGGGGAAGAGCACGCTCTCGCCCAGCTTGGCCTTGAAGGCCTCGGCCTCCTCGCCCTCGCCGTAGATCGGGGTGTCGATCAGCCCCGGCGCGACGGTGTTGACGCGGACGGCGATGGCCGCGAGGTCGCGGGCCACCGGCAGCGTCATGCCGACCACCCCGCCCTTGGAGGAGGAGTACGCCGCCTGCCCGATCTGGCCGTCGAACGCCGCCACCGAGGCCATGTTGACGATCACGCCCCGCTCGCCGGTGGCGGTGGGCTCGAGCCGGCTCATCGCGGTGCCGGCGATCCGGATCGCATCGAAGGTGCCGATCAGGTTGATCGCGATGACCCGCTTGTAGAGCTCCAGGCTGTGGGCGGCCTCGTAGGTGCCGTCTCGGCCCACCGTGCGCTGCGCAGGCCCGATGCCGGCTGAGTTCACCAGCACGCGCAGCGGGCCGAGGGTGCCGGCGAGCTCGACCGCGGCCACGATCTGCTCGGTGTCGGTGACGTCGACCTGGGCGAACACGCCACCGATCTCCGCCGCGAGGGCCTCGCCCTTGTCCGGTTGCACGTCGGCGACCACGACGTGGGCCCCGAGGGCGGCGAGCTGACGGGCGACCGCCGCGCCGATCCCTGAGGCACCACCGGTGACGACTGCGCTGGCTGCGTTGATGTCCATGCGGCCGAGCATAGGGGGCGCGTCAGAGGTCGGTCGTGCCGGTCGCGACCAGCACCGCAGGGCCTGTCAGCAGCAGCCGGTTGTCGTCGGTCCAGGTCACCTCGAGCTCGCCACCGGGCACGTCCACCCGGTAGGTCGACCCCGGTCCGGCGCCGTCGGCCAGGGCGCTCGCCACCATGACCGCACAGGCACCGGTGCCGCAGGACCGCGTCGCACCCGACCCGCGCTCGTGCACCCGCATCGCGACATGGCGCTCGCCGCGACGCACCACGAACTCGACGTTCACGCCGTCGGGGTAGACCGCGGGGTCGTAGTCGGGCTCGTCCACCAGCGAGCCGGCGTCGGTGAGCGCGTCGACGAAGGCCACGGCGTGCGGGTTGCCGGTCGAGACGTGCAGGGCCGACCAGGACCGGTCCCCGACCGACACCGTGGACTCACCGAGGACCTCCGGCTCACCCAGGTCGGCCGTGATCCGCCCGTCCTCCTCGAAGACGACGCTCTTGACGCCGTCGCGGGTGCCGACGGCGATGGTGCCGGTGGCTGCCTCGGTCAGCTGCAGGAAGCGTGCGAAGACCCGGATCCCGTTGCCACACATCTCCGAGACCGACCCGTCGGAGTTGCGGTAGTCCATGAACCACGGGGTGTCGGCGCCGTACACCTCACCGCGGACGACCCGCAGCACCCCGTCGCCGCCGATCCCGGCGCGCCGGTCACACAGGGCCCGCACCCGCTCGGCCGTCAGCTCGCCGTGCACGGAGCCGTCGGGGTCGGGCAGCAGCACGAAGTCGTTCTCGGTGCCGTGCCCCTTCACGAACGGGTAGTCAGTCACCGGGTCATTCTCGCACTCAGCCGTAGAGGCGATCGGCGTACGCCGGCCCGTAGTAGGCCTGCAGCTCCTCGACCGAGGACTCCGGTACGTCGAGGGTGTGGGCCACGACCGCCCGGCTCGGCACGGCCGACTCGGGGTCCCAGGTCTCCGGCTCCCACAACCGCGAGCGCAGGAACGCCTTCGAGCAGTGGTGGAAGATCTCCTCGATGTCGACCACGACCACCAGCACCGGCCGGTGTCCCTTGACGACGAGGTCGTCGAAGAACGGCGCCTGGCTGACCAGGCGCGCCCGGCCGTTGATCCGCAGGGTGTCGCCACGGCCGGGGATCAGGAAGTCCAGGCCGACGTGCGGGTTGGCCAGGATGTTGCGGTAGCCGTCGGCGCGCCGGTTGCCCGGTCGCTCGGCCAGGGCGATCGTGACGTCGTCGATGACGTGGACCAGGTCGCCGGCGGGGTCGCCCTTGGGCGAGGCATCGCAGGCGCCGTCCGCATCGGCGGTGGCCATGACGCAGAACGGCGCCGCCGCCAGCCAGGCCCGGTCGAGTGCGTGCAGCCTGGGCCTGGCCTTGTCCCGCGCCCGCGGCAGCGGCTCACCCAGGAGCTCGACCAGTTGCTCGACACTGCTGATCTCGGTCCACGCACTCATGGTCGAACGCTACGCCCGCAGCTGGTCAGCCGACCACGGCATACCGCGCGCAGGCGAAGTCGCGATTCTGGGCCAGCTCCTCGAGGCGCAGCTCCAGGCGCCGCGGCAACAGGGGCGCGCCGGCCGCCAGGGTCACCGGCGCGTACTGCACCCACAGCTCGTCGAGGAGTCCCGCGTCGGCGAACTGGCCGGCCAGGTCTCCGCCGCCGACCAACCAGAGCGTCCGCCCTGCGGCCGCCTGCAGCATCTCGGCGTGCACCGCGCGCACATCGGCGCTCGTGAACCTGACGTCGCCGCTCGCCAGGGGGAAGTCGCGGTGGGTGAAGACCCAGGCGGGCATCTCGTAGGGCCACTCCTCCTCCAGGTTGTCGAGCAGCCACTGGTACGTCGAGGCCCCCATGGCCAAGGCACCCACGCCGGCGATGAAGTCGTCGTACCCCATCGGGCCGGCTCGGTCCACGTCGCGCGTGAGCAGCCACGACAGGGAGTGCTCGGGATCGGCGATGAAGCCGTCGAGCGAGCTGGCGGTGTAGTAGATCGTGGTCATGACACTCCTATCGCGGTGAGGGCTGAGGTCAGTCGGTGGGGATCGTCGAAGTCCACCCAGTGGATGCGGGGGTCCTTGGTGAACCACCCGTCCTGGCGGCGGGAGAACCGGCGGGTGGCGGTCATGGTCTGCTCCTTGGCCTCGGCAAGAGTCAGGTCCCCGTCCAGGTGGGCAGCGACCTCCCGGTAGCCGATCGCCCGGCTCGCGGTGCGTCCCTCGGCCAGCCCTTCGGCACGCAGCCGCTCGACCTCCTCGACGAACCCGGCGGCGAACATCGCCTCGACCCGGGCTGCGATCCGGGCGTCAAGGGTCGGCCGGTCGATGCGGACCCCGATCTGGTGCGCGTCGGCGTAGTGGTAGTCCAGCGTGGGCAGACTCGCCGAGTACGCGCGCCCCGTGATCTCGATGACCTCCAGCGCGCGGACCACCCGGCGGCCGTTGCCGGCGATGATCCGCTCCGCCGCGACCGGATCGAGCTGCGCCAGTCGGCGGTGCAGGGCTCCGCTGCCCAGACGGTCGAGCTCGTCCTCGAGGGCGCGACGTACGGCCGGATCGGTCCCGGGGAAGTCGAAGCGGTCGAGTACGGCGCGGGTGTAGAGGGCCGAGCCACCCACGAGCACCGGTGCGCGATCACGCGAGCGGAGATCGTCGATCACCGTTCGCGCCCACTGCTGGAACTGCGCGACCGTTGCCGGGTCACGCACCGAGAGGGTGTCGAGCAGGTGGTGCGCGATGCCCCGGCGTTCGGCTTCGGGGAGCTTCGCGGTGCCGATGTCCATCCCGCGGTAGACCTGCATGGCGTCGGTGTTGATGATCTCGCCGCCGAGGTGCTCGGCCAGATCCAGGGACAGCTCCGACTTCCCCGACGCTGTGGCGCCGACGACGGCGACCACCGGGACTGTCATACGGCTAGTCTTTCAAACGACGAGCCGACCCGGGACCGACCGGGTCGCACAGCCTTCGAAGGACTCGACATGGGACTCCTGGACGACGCCAAGGGCAAGATCTCCGATCTGGTCGACAAGCACGGTGACAAGGTCGCCGACGGAGTCGACAAGGCAGCGGCGCTGGCCGACGACAAGACCGGCGGCAAGTACTCCGACAAGATCGAGGCCGGGGCCCAGAAGGCGAAGGACGCCCTCGACTCCCTCGATGGCAAGAACGACGACATCAAGTAAGGCGACCTTGAGTGCACAGCGCGCCGCGCAACCGGATCCGGTCCGCCTGCGCGAGAAGCTCGCGAAGACGACGCGGAGTCTGAAGCAGGCTCGACACAACAACCAGCGGCTGCGCTCGGAGCTCGAGCTGCTGCGCGCCTTCACCCGCGACCCGTGGCCCGGGATCGAGCTGAGCGCCGAGGTCGAGACGGTCGTCGCCCAGGTGATGGCGCAACGCCTGACCTACCTGGAGGAGGAGAACCTCCGGGCGCTGGCCCGCCTCGTCGTGGAGGCCGACACCTCGGGGCGCGAAGGTCTGGTCATCGAGGCCGGCACGGCACTCGGCGGCTCGGCCATCGTGATGGCTGCCGCCAAGGACCCGGCGCGCCCCATGCGCGTCTTCGACGTGTTCGGCCTGATCCCGCCACCCTCCGACAACGACCCGGCCGAGGTGCACGAGCGATACGCCGCCATCGCCCGGGGTGAGTCACAGGGCCTGGGCGGCGATGAGTACTACGGCTACCGCGAGGACCTGAAGGCCGACGTGACGGCCTCGTTCAGCCGCCTGGGCGTGCCGATCGAGTCGCACGGCGTCGAACTGGTGAAGGGACTGTTCCACGACACCCTCGTGATCGACGAACCGGTGGCGCTGGCGCACCTCGACGGGGACTGGTACGAGTCCACGATGGTCTGCCTGGAGCGGGTCACCCCCCACCTGGTGCCCGGGGGCCGGATCGTCCTGGACGACTACTACTTCTGGGAGGGCAGCCGGGCGGCGGTCACCGACTACTTCGCCGGCCGCAGCGGCTTCCGGATCGAGCATCGCGCCAAGGCGCACGTCGTGCGGGAGTAGTCGGTGGCCACCGTGAATCCGTCGCGGCACTACGCCCGCGAGTTCGCCCGCAGGGCAGCCGCCCAGGGCACCGACAAGACGTTCCGGGTGCTCGACGCCGGCGCCGGCAACGCGCCGTACGCCGACCTGTTCGGCCACGTGAGCCTCGAGATGGCGGACGTGTGTCTGACGCCGGGCAAGGATTACAGCCACATCGACCTGGTGTGCGACGTCGTCGACATCCCGGTCGAGGACGGCCGCTACGACCTCGTCTGGTGCTCGCAGACCCTGGAGCACGTGCGCGAACCCATGACGGCGCTGCGCGAGTTCCATCGCATCCTCAAGCCGGGCGGTGAGGCCTGGCTGACGGCACCGTTCTACTACGCCGAGCACGAGGTCCCGTGGGACTTCTACCGCTTCAGTCGCTACGCGTGGAGGTACTTCGCCGACGAGCTCGGCTACGAGGTGGTGGAGATCGAGCCCCTGGAGGGCTACTACGGGATGCTCGCCTACACCTTCGACACGGCCTCGCGGCAGCTCCCCGAGGAGATGACGAAGCGTCGCCAGCAGTTGCGCCGGATGGCCCGGGAATTCGCGGAGCTCGACCTCACCGACAAACGCACCGACATCGGGATGTGCAAGAACTACCAGGTGATCCTGCGCAAGCCGGACGATTCGCCAGTGATCTAAGGTCGGCGCATGGTCGATCGCTTCGTCGTGGTGCCCGCTGCCTACGTGTTCCTGCTGCGGGAGCGTGACTTCGAGCTCGAGGTGCTGTTGCAGCTGCGACAGAACACCGGCTACATGGACGACCATTGGGCCGCGGCCGCAGCGGGCCATGTCGAGCAGGGTGAGACGGCGTACGACGCGGCGCACCGCGAGGCGGCCGAGGAGCTCGACGTGACCGGCCTTCGCCTGAATTTCGTGACGTCCATGCAGCGCACGCGTGGCGGGGAGGCCATCGACGAGCGGATCGACTTCTTCTTCACCGCCACCACGTGGCAGGGTGAGCCGCGGATCGTGGAGCCCGAGAAGTGCGCCGATCTGGCGTGGTACCCGTTGTCCGCCCTGCCGTCCCCTGTCGTTCCCCATGAGCTCGTGGTGCTGGAGGGCCTGCGCGACGGCGGGCTGACGGCGTACATGTCCCATGGCTTCAAGTGAGAGGAACCAGATGAGCGACGACCTTGGCAAGATGCCCGAACCCACCACCGAGGAGCCCCAGCTGCACCCCGGCGGGGTGGACTCGATCGACGACCCGAAGTACGGAACCACCCCGGAGACCCCCATCCCGGCCGATGCGAACCCGAAGGACAACCCGGCCGTCTCCGACGTGACGCCGGAGGAGCTCTCGCAGCCCGAGAACACCGACGAGCCGTCCAGCGACGGCGCCAGTGACCCGGAGTCCGACGCTCCTGCGTGATCGTGGTTGATCGCAGTCACCTGGTGACTGCGATCAACCACATAGAGCGCAGGTGGTGACGCGTCCTGGCCAGCCCCGGCGATTCAGCACGGCACCCACCTTCGTGGCCGTGACACAACCTCGCTCGAACACCTGGCCGTAGCCGATTCGCAGCGTGTGGCGCTCCTCGAGCGCCGCATCGAGGTCCCGGTCGAGGTCGCGGTCCCGCGCCCTGGCCGAGTCGTGGTGGGCCCGGCCATCGAGTTCGACGATGAGGCCGTGCTCGACGTACTCCACGTCGCGATAGAGCCTCCGTCCGCCCACCAGGTCGGCGTGCTGTCGATGGCCCCGCGGCAGCCCGTGCGGACGCTCGACCCGGGTCAGGTAGCCGTGCTCCAACACCGAGCACGTGCCGTCGGCGATGTCATCGAGCACGCGTTCCAGCCACCTGCGCCGGGCGATCCGAGGCCGCTGGGCCACCGCCGTGATGAGCCGTGCAGCGGTGGTACGCCGCGATCCGCACGCGTCGGCGAGCACAGCGAGTGCGTCGAGGTCCGTGGGGGCGTCGGCGGCCAGGTCCAAGAGCGCCTGGTCGTAGCGAACCCGCGGCGGGGCGAGGTTCCAGAGCACCTGGTCGGCAAAGCCCATCGCGCGGTGCACCCGGACCCCGTCGACCGCCACGAGGTGTCGGGCCCGCTCGATGACCACGTGGATCTGGGAGGAGTCCTCGTCGCGACGCCCCGGACCGTCGGCAACGCGGAGGGCCGACTCATGACTCAGAGCCGCTGGCCAGCAGAGCAGCACGGCTGCCCACGCACGCTGCTGCCACGACGGGCCACCGGTGTGGGTCACGTAGACACCCGGATGCACCGGGGACCACTCCTTGCGCCGGACGAGACGGCGGAGGTCATGGTCACCAAGTCCCCTCGCCTTGGCTTGTCGCCGGGAGATCACCCCGGACTGCTCGACGAGAAGGCGGTCGATGTGGTCCACCCCCCGATCGTGGCCGGAGATGCGAGTCGGCAAACATCGAGGTGGCCGCCCTGTGGAGAGACGATGGTGGTTGATCGCAGTCACCAGGTGACTGCGATCAACCACACAGACTCAACGACAGGAGGGCGCATCCTCCAGCGGGGCAGGGGCGCCGATGGCCGGCATCCCGAGCGTGACCCCGGCCGAGGCTGGCTGGGCCTGGCGCTGCTCCCAGGCATCGCCGGCCCGGGTGCGGCGTACGTCGAGGATCGCGCCGTCGGCCACCAGGTGGTGGGGGGCCGCGTAGGTGATCTCGACCCGGACCATGTCCCCGGGACGCAGCACGACGTCGCTCGGGGCTGCGAAGTGCACCAGCCGGTTGTCCCGGGCCCGCCCGGACAGTCGATGCGTGGCGGCATCCTTGCGACCCTCGCCCTCGGAGACCATCAGCTCGACGCTCTGCCCGACCAGCCGCTTGTTCTCCGACCAGGCGATCTCGTTGACCACCTCGACCAGACGCTCGTAGCGGTCCTTGACGACCTCGGGCGAGACCTGGTCCTCGAGCGTCGCCGCGGGGGTGCCGGGGCGCTTGGAGTACTGGAAGGTGAAGGCGCTGGAGAAGCGGGCCTGCCGCACCACGTCCAGGGTGGCCAGGAAGTCCTCCTCGGTCTCGCCGGGGAACCCCACGATGATGTCGGTGGTGATCGCCGCCTCGGGGATGGCGTCGCGGACCCGGTCGATGATGCCGAGGTACTTGGCCGAGCGGTAGGAGCGGCGCATGTCGCGCAGCACCTTGTCGGACCCGGACTGCAGCGGCATGTGCAGGGAGGGCATCACGTTGGGCGTCTCAGCCATCGCGGCGATCACGTCGTCGGTGAACTCGGCCGGGTGGGGCGAGGTGAACCTGACCCGCTCCAGGCCGTCGATCAGGCCACAGGCCCGCAACAGCTTGGAGAACGCCTGGCGGTCGCCGAACTCCACGCCGTAGGCGTTGACGTTCTGCCCCAGCAGGGTGATCTCGGTGACCCCCTCGGCGACCAACGCCTCGATCTCGGCCAGGATCTCGCCGGGACGGCGGTCCTTCTCCTTGCCGCGCAACGCCGGGACGATGCAGAACGTGCAGGTGTTGTTGCAGCCCACCGAGATGGACACCCAGGCGGCGTACGCCGACTCGCGCTTGGTCGGCAGCGTCGAGGGGAACACCGACAGGGACTCCAGGATCTCGACCTGGGCCTCCTCGGCGATCCTGGCCCGCTCCAGCAGGACCGGCAGGGAGCCGATGTTGTGGGTGCCGAACACGACGTCGACCCACGGGGCACGGTCGGTGATCGTGGTCCGATCCTTCTGCGCCAGGCAGCCCCCCACGGCGATCTGCATGCCCGGGTGCTTGGCCTTCACCGACGCGAGGTGACCGAGGTTCCCGTAGAGCTTGTTGTCGGCGTTCTCGCGCACCGCGCAGGTGTTGAACACCACGACGTCGGCCTGCTCACCCTCGGGCGCGCAGGCGTAGCCAGCGTCCTCCAGGAGCCCGGTCAGCCGCTCGGAGTCGTGGACGTTCATCTGGCACCCGTAGGTGCGGACTTGATAGGTGCGTGTCATGGCCGTCCAAGGGTACGTGTGGCCGGACCCGCACCGACACAGGTAGGGTCGTGCCGCATGACGGTCCTCGGGAAGGAAACCGTCGATGCTGCCCAGGGTGATGCCCTCGTGGTGCTCGACGGTGTGAACAAGTGGTTCGGTGCCCTGCACGTGCTGAAGGACATCGATGTCTCCATCAAGCGCGGCGAAGTCGTCGTCGTCATCGGGCCCTCCGGATCCGGCAAGTCCACACTGTGCCGGGCCATCAACCGGCTCGAGACGATCGAGCAGGGCACCATCACCCTGGACGGACAGCCGCTGCCCCAGGAGGGCAAGGCCCTGGCCAACCTGCGCGCCGAGGTCGGCATGGTCTTCCAGAGCTTCAACCTCTTCGCCCACAAGACGATCCTCGAGAACGTCACCCTCGGGCCGATCAAGGTCCGCAAGCAGAGCCGGGAGGCAGCCGAGAAGCGCGCGCGAGAGCTGCTCGACCGGGTCGGCATCGCCCACCAGGCCGAGAAGTACCCCGCGCAGCTCTCCGGCGGCCAGCAGCAGCGCGTGGCCATCGCCCGGGCCCTGGCGATGGATCCCAAGGTGATGCTCTTCGACGAGCCGACCTCGGCGCTGGACCCCGAGATGATCAAGGAGGTCCTCGACGTCATGGTCGACCTCGCCGAGCGCGGCATGACCATGGTCGTGGTCACCCACGAGATGGGCTTCGCCCGCACCGCAGCTGACCGGGTGCTCTTCATGGCCGACGGGGAGATCGTCGAGGAGAACTCCCCCGAGGAGTTCTTCACCAACCCGCGCTCGGAACGAGCCCAGGACTTCCTCGGCAAGATCCTCAAACACTGATCTCACGCAGCGCCCGCACCCTTGGCGCCAGGTTCACCAGCACTGTTCTCGAATTCACTCGGAGAAGGAGAAAACGATGAGATTCATCCGAACCAAGGCGGCGTTCGCAACGGTCGGGCTGGCGTTCGCGCTGGCCGCCTGTGGCGATGCCGGCAACGACGACACCGATGCGGTGGACGTGGAGGTCGCCGATGACGCGGCCGCCGCGTTCGACGACGGCACCCGCATGAAGGAGATGGCCGAGGACGGCGAGATCACCATCGGCGTGAAGTTCGACCAGCCCGGCATCGGCTTCAAGGGCGCCGCGGACGACACACCAGCGGGGATCGACCCGGAGATGGGCAAGATCCTGGCTGCCTCGCTCGGCATCGAGGCCGGCGACATCGACTGGAAGGAGACCATCTCCGACAACCGCGAGCCCTTCCTGGTGGAGGGCGAGGTCGACCTGGTCATCGCGTCGTACTCCATCACCGACGAGCGCCGCGCGGTCGTCGGTCAGGCCGGCCCCTACTACGTCACCGGGCAACAGCTGCTGGTGCGCTCCGACAGCGACATCGCCACGCTCGATGACGTGGACGGCACCGAGGTCTGCTCGGTCACCGGCTCCACGTCCCTGGAGAACATCAAGGCCGAGGGCGCCAAGCCCCGCGGCTTCGACACCTACTCCGAGTGTGTCGACCAGGTGCTCGACGGCACCGTCGACGCGATGACGACCGACGGCGCGATCCTGCTGGGGTACGCCGCCGAGAACCCCGATGAGCTCAAGGTGGTCGTCGACCCGTTCTCCGAGGAGCGCTACGGCATCGGCTACAGCCTCAAGCACCCGGAGATGTGCGGCTGGATCACCGACACCGTGCAGGCGGCGTACGACGACGGCTCGTGGGCGACCGCGTTCGAGGCCACCCTGGGCCAGTCCGGCGTCGACACGCCGACGCCCCCGGCCCTCGACGAGTGCCCTGCGTGAGCTGGGCCTGACCCGACACGGTCCACTGTCCACCCGGCGGCGGGAGCCGCCGGGTGGACACCACCTCCTGAAAGGAGCACCCGTCCCCCATGGAAGCGGTGTTCTCGGATTTCGGCACCTACCTGCAGGCCTTCGGCCTGACGATCGGCCTGTTCGTGGTCTCCGGCCTCGCCTCGCTGCTCCTCGGGGTGCTGCTCGCGGCCGCGCGCGTCGGCCCCGTGGCGGTGCTGCGCTCAGCCGCCACCGTCTACGTCACCCTCTTCCGCAACACACCGCTGCTGATGATCTTCATCTTCATGGCCGTGGCGATGCCGAAGCTCGGCTACAACTTCAAGGGCATCGAGTCGTTGCGGATCGGGGATGCCAACGTGTCGGCATTCTTCTTCCGGTCCTGCCTGGCGTTGACCCTCTACACGTCCGCCTTCGTCTGTGAGGCCTTCCGCTCCGGGGTCAACGCAGTGCCCCTCGGTCAGGCCGAGGCGGCACGCGCCATCGGCCTGACCTTCCGCCAGAGCATGTCGCTGGTGGTGCTCCCGCAGGCGCTGCGGGCCGTGGTCCCTCCCCTGGCCAACGTGCAGATCGCCCTGGTGAAGAACACCTCGATCGCTGCCGTCTTCGGCATGGCTGAGGCCGCCTCCACCATGCGCTCGTTCACCAACGACAACGCCGACCAACGCGTCGAGATCTTCCTACTCTTCGCGGTCGGCTACATCATCGTCGTCGAGGTCGTCGCCATGGCCTCCTACGCCGTCGAACGCCGCTGGAAGGTGTCCGCATGAGCGGCAACGTCCTCTTCGACGCACCGGGTCCCCGCACGGTCGCTCGACACCGCATCTACACCGCCGTATCCGCGCTCGCCCTGGTCGCTCTGGTGGTGTTCGTCCTCTACAAGCTCCAGGACACCGGGCAGCTGGCATATGACAAGTGGGAGGTCTTCCTCACCCCCGAGTACGTCCGGATCATCCTGACCGACGGGCTCCTGAAGACCGTCGAGATGGCCTTCGCCTCCATCCTGTTCGCCGTCGTCCTCGGGCTGGTCCTGGGAGTCGGCAAGCTCTCCGAGCAGCGCTGGCTGCGGTGGCCCAGCTGGCTGGTGGTGGAGTTCTTCCGGGCCGTCCCGGTGCTGCTCCTGATGATCTTCACCTACTACGCGATCGGCATCGGGGACGGCATCGGCTCCTTCTGGTGCGTCGTGATCGCGCTGACCCTCTACAACGGGTCGGTGCTCGCCGAGGTGTTCCGCGCCGGCGTCAATGCGGTGCCGCGCGGCCAGTCGGAGGCGGCGTACGCCGTAGGGATGCGCAAGTCGCAGGTGATGCTCGCCATCCAGCTCCCCCAGGCAGTGAAGATCATGCTGCCGGCGCTCATCAGCCAGTGCGTGGTCGCGTTGAAGGACACCAGCCTCGGCTACTGGATCGTGGCGCCCGGCCTGACGGCTGTCGGCAAGCTGATCTACACCGAGTTCCGCAACCAGGTCCCGACCGCCATCGTGATCACCGCGCTCTACGTCATCGTCAACCTGCTGCTCACCGCACTGGCGACCTGGGTGCAGCGCAAGTTCGTCGGCGAGAAGAAGATCCTCGAGGTGTCCATGGTGGGCGACACCAAGCTCTGAACACGTCTGGGACGACGCTGGTGGCCCACCCGGATGGCCACCAGCCCACGAGCCGTCCCTCAGGCCTCGCGGCGACGGCGACGTACCAATGGCACGCCGACCAGCACCAGGAGGAGGCCCAACCCGAGCAGTGTCATCCGCGGTCCACCGGTGTTGGGGAGCACCGGCTGGTGGACCGGGTTGTCGTCCGCGGGGTGGTGCGGAGCTGACGGGTTGGACGGGTCCGCTGGGTCTGCCGGGTCAGTGGGGTCGACCGGGCAGCGCGCGTGACCTGAGCATGTGGTGGGCGACTTCGGCACGGTGACGGTGACCGTCGAGCCGACGCTCTCGCCGCACTCGTCGGTGACCTGGTAGTCGACCGGCGTTGCGGTGCCGTGGAAGTCCGCCTCAGGGGTGAAGGTGACCGACCCGTCAGCGTTGACGGTCCAGGTGCCCTCACCTTCGACGACGAGCGTCTTGCCGCCGTCGGTGGCGTCGGTGGAGGTGAACTCCACCGTGCTGGGGTCCCAGGCACAGTCGGTGCCTGGGGTGTCGTTGTCGAGGACCGGGACGGTCACCGGAGCGCCGGGCTCGGTGCCCCGCACGCGGTCCGGTTCGGCGCTCGGAGCGGTCCCGGAGGGTGCCCCGACCTTGACGGTGATGCTGGCCTCGACCGTGGTCCCGTTCTGGTCGGTGACCCGGTAGTGGGCCGGCGACACCTCTCCGGTGAAGCCGTCCTCGGGTGCGAAGGTGACGGTCCCGTTGTCATTCACCGTCCAGGTGCCCTCGCCCGGTACGACGACCTGGGTGGCCCAGTCGCCGGACTCGGGGTCCTGGAGCAGGATCGTGCCCACGACGAGGGACACTCCGGTTGCACCGGGGGTGTCGTTCTCCAGCACCTGGATGATGACCGGCGTCTGGAACGGGGTGCTGGAGTGGTCGTCCTGGGCTTCGGGGATCACCGGGGTGACCGTGACGGTGATCGTGGACGTCGCCGCCTGAGCGAAGTTGTCCTCGACCGAGTAGCCGACCGGAGTGCTGGTGCCGGTGAAGGTGCGCAGCGGGTCGAAGGTGACCAGCCCGGTGACCGCGTCGATCGTCCACGTGCCCTCGCCCTCGACGACCAGGGTGTGGCCGCCGTCCGTGGCGTCGGCCGACGTGAACCGGACGGTCGTCTCGTCGAGCGCGACCCCGGCCCCGGCACCCGCGGTGTCGTTGGTCAGCGGGTCGAGGGTGACGTCCACGTTCTGCCTGGTGGTCTCGGTGTCGGGGGCCGCCGTCGGTCCGGCCGGTCGCCCGACCGTGACAGTGAGCCGCGCGGTGGCCGTCGTGCCGTTGTCGTCGGCGACCCGGTACGTCGCCGGCGTGGTCTCGCCGGAGAAGCCGTCCACCGGGGTGAACGTGACCGTGCCGTTGCCCTCGACGGTCCAGGTGCCCTCGCCGACCACGACGAGTCGGTGGCCGCCGTCGGTGGCATCGGCCGAGGTGAACACGACCGAGGCCGGGTCCAGCGGAGCCGAGGCGTCCCCGGGAGCGTCGTTGTCGAGCACGTCGATGGCGACGGCGGTGCCGTAGTCGGTGGTGGCCGAGTCGTCCTCCGCCGTGGGCGTGATCGCGACGACCTCGACGGTGATCGTGGTGCTCGCGCTGTTGCCGAACGAGTCGGTGACCTGGTAGCCCACCGCGGTGGCCACACCGGTGAACGCGGGCTCGGGGTCGAAGCTGATCGTGCCGTCGGGGTTCACGGCCCAGGTGCCCTCACCGTCGACCACGAGCACCCGAGCGCCGTCGGTGGCATCGGGCGAGGTGAACACGACCGAGGCCGCGACCAGCGTGCCCGTCGTACCGTCGCCGTCGATGCCGGCGGCGTCGTTGTCGAGGGCGTCGACGATGACCGTGGTGTCCTGGGCCGTGGTGGCGCTGTCCGGCAGGGCGCTCGGGCCGTCACCGACGGTGACGGTGAGCTTGGCGCTCGCCGTGGTGCCGTTGGTGTCGGCGACCCGGTAGTCGACCGCCGTGGCCAGGCCGGCGAAACCGGGGACCGGCGCGAACGTGACCGTGCCGGCGGCGGTGACGGTCCAGGTGCCCTGTCCGGGGACCACCAGCGAGGTGGCGCCGTCGGTGGCCGCAGGCGAGGTGAACACCACCGTGGCCGGGTCCAGCGGCGCCGAGGGTGCCCCAGCGTCGTCGTTGTCGAGGACTGCGACCGTGACCGGCGTGTTCGCCGGTGTGGTGGCGGTGTCGTCGGTGGCCGACGGGGTGATCGCGGTGACCGTGACCGTGAGGCTCGAGGTGGCGGTGTTGAGCCACGTGTCTGCCACCGAGTAGCCGACCGCCGTGGTGACCCCGGTGAAGCCAGGCTCGGGGTCGAACGTGATGGTGCCGTCGTCAGCGATCGACCAGGTGCCCTCACCCTCGACGACCAGCGAAGTGCCGGCGGCGGTGGCGTCGGCCGAGGTGAACACGATCGAGGCCGGGTCCAGGGTGCCCGTCGTACCGTCGCCGTGGACGCCGGCAGCGTCGTTGCCGAGCGGCTCGAGGCTCACCGCGACGTTCTGGGCGGTGGTGGCGCTGTCGGTGCGGGCCACCGGACCGGTGCCGACCGTGACGCGGATGCTGGCCGTCGCCGTGGTGCCGTTGCCGTCAGTGACGAGGTAGCCCACCCCGGTGGTGTCACCACTGAACCCGGCCGCCGGGGTGAAGGTCACCACACCGGTCTCCGGAGCGATCCGCCAGGTGCCCTCGCCGTCGACGACCAGGGTGTGGTCGTTGTCGGTGGCCTCGGGTGAGGTGAACACGACCGAGGTCTCGTCCAGGGGCGCGGAGGCGTCGCCGGCCGCGTCGTTGGCGAGCACGTCGAGGTCGACGGCGCGGTTGGCCGGCGTGGCAGCCGTGTCGTCGTCGGCGACCGGGGTGATCGGCGCGACGTGGACGATGATCGTCGCGACCGCCGAGTTGCCGTCGGAGTCGGTGACCGCGTAGGTGACCGACGCGTCACCGGTGAAGGCCGGCTCGGGGTCGAGGGTGACTGTGCCGTCGCTGTGGACGGTCCACTCGCCGACACCCGCGACGCTCAGGCCGTCCACCCAGGTGGCGGTGCCCGGGTCGTAGAGCTGCACCGACGAGGCGTCGAGCGTCGCGCCGGCACCCGGGGCGTCGTTCTCGAGCGGGTCGAGGGTGACCTCGAGGTCCTGGGCGGTGCTCGTCTCGTCCGGGCTCGCGACCGGGGCGTCCCCGACGGTGATCGTCAGGGTCGCGGTGGCCGTGGTGCCGTTGGTGTCGGCCACCCGGTAGGTCACCGGAGTGGTGAGTCCGGTGAAGCCGGCGGCGGGGGTGAACGTGACCGTTCCGTCAGGGTGCGCCACGAAGCGGCCCTCGCCGGTGACCAGGACGCTCGAGCCGTTGCTGGCGAAGACCACGGTGGTCGGGTCGAGCGGCGCACTCAGGGCGCCGGCCACGTCGTTGGCCAGCACCGCGATGGTGACCGCGGTGCCGTAGGCCGTCGCGTCGGTGTCCGCCGAGGCGGTCGGGGTGATCGGGGTGACGGTGACCGTGATCGTCGAGTCGGCCGGGTTGCCGTGGGAGTCGGTGACCTCGTACGCGACCGGGGTGCTCACGCCCGAGAAGGCCGGGATCGGGTCGAAGGTCACGGCGCCGGTGACCGGGGCGATGCTCCAGGTGCCCTCACCGGGGACGACCAGGGTCCGGCCGCCGTTGGTGGCAGCACCGGCGGTGAAGCGCACCGTGGTGTGCTGGAAGGCGCCGGCGGCTCCGTTGCGGTCGGCGCCAGGGGTGTCGTTGGTCAACGGCTGCACCGTGACGTCCACGTTCTGCGGCGTGGTGGCGGTGTCAGGGCGGGCGATCGGCGCGGCTGCGACGCTCACCCGCACCGTGGCCGTCGCGGTGGTGCCGTTGTCGTCGGCGACCCGGTAGGAGACCGGCGTGGTGGCTCCGGAGAAGCCGGCGACCGGGGTGAAGGTGACCGTGCCGTCGGCAGCGATCGTCCAGGTGCCTTCGCCGGCGATGACCAGCGTGTGGCCCTGGTCGGTGGCCGCGCCCGAGGTGAACACGACCGAGGCCGGGTCGAGCGGGGCGCTGGGCGCGCCCGCCGCGTCGTTGTCGAGGACGTCCACGTCGACCGGGGTCCGGTACGGCGTCGTGGCGCTGTCGTCGGCTGCCACCGGCGTGATGGCGGTGACCGTGACGGTGAGCGTGGCCGCGGCGGTGTTGGCGAAGCTGTCGGTGACCGCGTAGCCGACGGGGGTGGTGGTCCCGGTGAACGTGGCGAGCGGGTTGAAGCTCACCGTTCCACCGGCGTTGACCGTCCAGGTGCCCTCACCGGACACCACAAGGGTGCGGCCGGCGTCGGTGGCTGCTGCGGAGGTGAACCGCACCGAGGCGGGATCGAGGGTCCCGGGCAGACCGGCCCCGTCGCTGCCCGCGGTGTCGTTGGTGAGCGCGCCGAGCGTGACCGTGATGTCCTGCGGTGTGGTGGCCGAGTCCGGCAGTGCCACGGCGTCGCTGCCCACCGTGATGCTCACGGTGGCGGTGTCGGTGGTGCCGTTCGCGTCGCTCACCCGGTAGGTCACCGGGCTCGTGTCGCCGGTGAACCCGACGGCGGGGCTGAAGGTGATCGCGCCCTGGGCGGTGACCACGTAGCTGCCCTCGCCGGTGACGACCAGGCGGGTGCCGCCGTCGGTGGCATCGGCGCTCGTGAAGACCACGCTGGAGGCGACCAGCGGCGCGGAGGCCGCCCCGGCGGTGTCGTTGTCCAGGACGTCGACGGTGACCGGGGTGCGGTACGGCGTGGTGGCGGTGTCGTTCGCCGCGACCGGCGTGATCGGGGTGACCGTGACGGTGATCGTCGAGGTCGCGGTGTTGCCGAACGAGTCGCTCACCGAGTACGGCGCCGGGGTGGTGGGGCCGGTGAAGCCGGCCAGCGGGTCGAAGGTGACCTGGCCCGTGACCGGGTCGATCGTCCAGGTGCCCTGACCGGCCACGACCAGGGTGCGCCCGGAGTCCGTGGCGGCCGGCCCGGTGAAGGTCACCGAGCTGCGGATCAGCGTGCCCGTCGTACCGTCGCCGTCGACGCCGGCGGCGTCGTTGGTCAGCGGGTTGAGGGTGACGGTGACGTTCTGCGCGGTGCTGGTGCTGTCGGCGCGGGCGACCGGACCGGAGCCGACGGTGACCGTCAGCGACGCGGTGGCGGTGGTGCCGTTGTCGTCGGCGACGCGGTAGCCGACCGGGGTGCTCGCGCCGGTGAAGCCGGCTTCGGGGCTGAAGGTGATGACTCCGGTGACCGGGTGGATGGTGTAGCGGCCCTCGCCGGCGACGATGAGGCTGCGGCCGGCGTCGGTGGCGTCAGCCGAGGTGAACACCACCGAGCTCGGCACCAGGGGGGCGCTGGGCGCACCGGCGCTGTCGTTGTCGAGGACGTCGACGGCCATCGGGGTGTTGGCCGGGGTGGTGGCGGTGTCGTCGACCGCGTCGGGTGTGATGGGCGTGACCGTGACGGTGATCGTCGAGGAGGCGGTCTGCCCATAGCCGTCGGCGACCCGGTAGGCAGCCGGGCTGGCCTGGCCGGTGAAGTCGGGCAGCGGGTCGAAGGTGACCTGGCCGGTCGCCGGGTTCACCGTCCAGGTGCCCTGACCGGACACCGCGAGCGTCTTGCCTGCGTCGGTGGCGTCGGCGGCGGTGAGCACGACCGTGGTCGGGTCCAGGCCGGCCCCCGAGGCTGCTGTGTCGTTGCCCAGCGGGTCGAGCGTGATCGTGACGTCCTGGGGCGTGCTACGGGTGTCCGGCCGAGCCGTGGGCCCGGCGGGCAGCTCGACGGTGACCCGCACGGTGGCGTTGGCCACGGTGCCGTTGTCGTCGGCGACCTGGTAGCCGACCGGGGTCGTGCTGCCGACGAACCCGGTGGCCGGGTTGAAGGAGACCGTCCCATTGGCGTTGGCGGTCCAGGTGCCCTGGCCAGCGACGACCACCGAGCCGACCGGGTTGCCGGTGGCCGGGTCGAGCAGGCGAACGGTCGTGGGCACCAGCGGCGCGGAGACGTCGCCGGCGGAGTCGTTGCCGAGCACCGGCACCGACACGGTGGTGTTGAAGGCGGTGGTGGCGGAGTCGTTCGCGGCGGACGGGGTGATCGGGGTGACGCTCACCCGCAGCGTGGAAGTGGCGTGGTTGCCGAAGGAGTCGGTGACCCGGTAGTCCACCGGGTCGGTGGTGCCGGTGAAGGTCGGGAGCGGGTCGAAGCCGACCGTGCCGTTGGCGGCGATCCTCCAGGTGCCCTGTCCGGCGACCACGAGGGCCCTGCCGCCGTCGGTGGCGGCGCCGGCGGTGAACACGACCGACGCGGCGGTGAGCGTGCCCGGCGTACCGTTGCCGCCGACGCCGGCGCTGTCGTTGCCCAGCGGGCTGAGCGTGACGTCGACGTCCTGCAGGGTCGTGGCGGTGTCGGGCTCGGCGGCCGGGGCGGTGCCCACGGTGACTGCGAGCACCGCGGTCGCCGTGGTGCCGTTGTCATCGGCGACGCGGTACTGCACCGGCGTGGTGGCACCGCTGAACCCGGCGACCGGCACGAACGTGACCGTGCCGTCCGGGTTGACGGTGTAGGTGCCCTGTCCGGCGACGACCAGGCGGGTGCCCCCGTTGGTGGCGGCAGGGCTGGTGAGCACGAGGGTCGAGGCCACGAGCGGCGCCGTGGCGTCGCCGGCCGCGTCGTTGGCCAGGGCGTCCGCGGTGACGGCCGTGAGGTACGGCGTGGTCCGGGCGTCGTCGGCAGCGGTCGGGGTGATCGGGATGACCGTCACGGTGATGGTGGACACCGCTCGGTTGCCGTGGGAGTCCTGGACCCGGTAGGTCACCGACGACGGGCCGGTGAAGCCGGGCAGCGGGTCGAAGGTGACCCGCCCGGTGGCCGTGTCGACCGTGTAGGTGCCCTCGCCCGGCAGGCTCACCGACGTGACGTACGTGCCGGTGGCCGGGTCGAGCAGGCGGACCGAGCCCACGACCAGCGAGGCTCCCGTGCCGGCGGCGTCGTTGGTGAGGGCGTTCACGGTGACGTCGAGGTCCTGAGGCGTGCTCGTGGTGTCGGGCTCGGCGCTGGGGGCGTTGCCGACGGTGATCGTCAGCAGGGCCGAGGCGGTGGTGCCGTTGTCGTCGGCGACCCGGTAGCGCACCGGGGTGGTGACGCCGACGAAGCCTGCCTCCGGGGCGAACCGGATCACGCCGCTGGTGTCGATCGAGTAGCTGCCCTGGCCGGCGACCACGAGGGTCTTGCCGGCGTTGGTCGCGCCTGGCGAGGTGAACACGACGCTGGAGGCGACCAGGGGCGCCGAGGCGTCTCCGGACAGGTCGTTGGCGAGCACATCGGTGTCCACGGCGAACAGGTAGGGAGTCGCGTTGGTGTCGTCGCTCGCGACGGGCGTGATCGCGGTGACCGTCACGGTGATGGTCGAGGCGGCGGTGTTGCCGTAGGAGTCACGCACCGAGTACGCCGCCGGCGTCGTGGTGCCGGTGTAGCCGGGCAGCGGGTCGAAGGTGACCGCACCGGTGGCCGGGTCGATCGTCCAGGTGCCCTCACCGGCCACCACGAGGCTCTTCCCACCGTTGGTGGCCGTGCCCGCGGTGAAGACCACCGAGCTGGCCTCGAGGGTGCCGGTGCTGCCGTTGCCGTGCACCCCGGCGGTGTCGTTCGACAGCGGGTTGAGGACGACGGTGATGTCCTGCGGGGTGGAGGTGAGGTTGGGCAGGGCCAGGGGTGCCGTGCCGACGGTGACGGTGAGCGTCGCGGTCGCCGTGGTGGCGTTGGCGTCGGCCACCCGGTAGGTCACCGGGGTGCTCGTCCCCGAGAAGCCGGAGGCGGGAGTGAAGGTGACCACGCCGGTGGCGGCGTTGATGGTCCAGGTGCCCTGGCCGGCGACCACGAGGGTCTTGCCGGCGTTGGTGGCGGCACCGGAGGTGAACACGACGGAGGTCGGCGCCAGCGGTGCAGAAGCGGCGCCGGCGGTGTCGTTGGCCAGCACGTCGGCGGTGACCGCGGTGGCGTACGGCGTGGTGCGGGTGTCGTCGGCAGCCGTCGGCGTGATCGCGGTGACACTCACGCGCAGGTTCGAGGTCGCGGTGTTGGCGAAGGAGTCGGTCACCGAGTACGCCGCGGGCGTGGTGGTGCCGGTGAACGCGGGGAGCGGGTCGAAGGTGACGGCACCGGTCGTGGCGTTCGCGCTCCAGGTGCCCTCTCCGGCGACGACCAGGGTCCGGCCGCCATTGGTGGCGCCGGCGGCGGTGAACACGACCGACGTGGCGTCCAGGGTGCCCGCGGTGCCGTTGCCGTGCACGCCCGGGCCGTCGTTGCCGAGCGGGTCGAGCGTGACGTCGACGTTCTGGGCGGTGGTGGCGGAGTCGGGACCTGCGCTGGGCGCGGTGCCGACCCGGATCCGGACGACCGCGGTGGCCAGCGTGCCGTTGTCGTCGGCGACCTGGTAGCCGATCGGGGTGGCGGCGCCGCTGAAGCCGTTGGCGGGGGCGAAGCTCACCACCCCACCGGCGTTGATCGTCCAGGTGCCCTCACCGGCGACGGTGAGGGAGGAGACGGCACCGCCGTTGACGGGGTGGATCAGCTGCACGCTCGAGGGCACCAGCGGTGCCGAGGCGTCACCGGCGGCGTCGTTGCCGAGCACGGAGACCGAGACCGGGGTGCGGTACGCCGTGCTGTTCGCGTCGTCGACGGCGGTCGGGGTGATGGCGGCGACCGCGACTGCGACGGTGGAGGTGGCGGAGTTGCCGTAGGAGTCGGTCACCGAGTAGCCGACCGGGGTCGTGGTGCCGGTGAAGGCGGGCAGCGGGTCGAAGGTGACCGCGCCGGTGGTTGCGTTGACGCTCCAGGTGCCCTGACCGGCGACCACGAGGGTTCGGCCGGCGTTGGTGGCGGCAGGGCTGGTGAGACGCACCGAGGTGGCCTCGAGCGTGCCCGTGGTCCCGTTGCCGTGGATCCCGGCCGCGTCGTTGCCGAGCGGGTTCAGGGAGACGGTCACGTCCTGCTGCGTGGTGGTGCTGTCGGGTGCCGCGCTGGGTGGCGTACCCACCGTCACGGTGAGCGTCGCCGTCGCGGTCGTGCCGTTGGTGTCGGCGACCCGGTAGGTCACCGCGGTGGTGGCCCCGGTGAAGCCGGGCAGGGGGTTGAAGGAGGCCTGGCCGGTGGCCGGGTCGATGCTCCAGGTGCCCTGACCGGCCACGACCAGCGTCTTCGCGGCGTTGGTGGCGGCGGCCGAGGAGAAGACGACGGAGGTCGGCGCCAGCGGAGCGGAAGCGGCGCCGGCGGTGTCGTTGGCGAGAGGGTCGAAGGACAGGGCGGTGTTGTACGGCGTCGTGCGGCTGTCCGCGACTGCCGTCGGGGTGAGCGCCGTGACCGTGACGGTGAGGGCGGAGCTCACGGCCTGTCCGGTGGAGTCGGTGACGCGGTAGCCCACTGCGGTGGCCGGGCCGGTGAAGCCGGGCAGCGGGTCGAAGGTGACCGTGCCGGAGGCCGTGTTCACCGTGTAGGTGCCCTGCCCGGCGACGGTCAGGCTCGTGCCGTAGGTGCCGGTGGCCGGGTCGAGGAGCCGGACGCTGCCGGGGCTGAGGCTGACCGACGCTGCCCCGGTGGTGTCGTTGGCGAGCGGGGTGAGCGTCACGTCGACGTTCTGGGGCGTCGTCGCGGTGTCCGGGTTGGCGACCGGGGCGGAGGGCAGCGAGACCGTGATCGTGAGGGTCGCGGTGGTCGCGGTGCCGTTGGTGTCCCTGACCTGGTAGGTCACCGCCGTGGCGGTGCCGTGGTAGCCGGTCACCGGCACGAAGCGCACGACGCCGCTGCTGTTGGCCGTGTAGGTGCCCTGACCCGGGATCGTCACGCTGGTGCCGTAGGTGCCGGCGATCGGGTCGAAGAGCCGGACGGTGCTCGCGTCGAGCGCGATCGCGGCGTTGCCGGCGTTGTCGTTGCCGAGCACCGAGGAGTCGATCGGCGTCTCGTAGGGCGTGGTGCGGGTGTCGTTGACCGCGGTGGGCGTCACCGGGCTGACCGTGACGGTGATCGAGGAGGTCGCGGTCGCGCCGTACTCGTCGGCGATCCGGTAGCCGACCGCGGTGGCGGTGCCGATGAAGCTGCCGACCGGCGCGAAGGTGACGGTCCCGTCTGCGTTGACGGTGTAGACACCCTGGCCGGAGATCGTGAGCGTGTTGCCGTAGGTGCTGGTGGCCGGGTTGAACAGCTGCAGCGAGGTGGCCAGGAGCGCACCACCCGTGGGTCCGGGAACGTCGTTGGTGGCTGCCGCGACGGTGACCGGGACCCCCTGCGCGGTGGTCCGAGCGTCGGGGTTGGCCACCGGGGGCTGCGGGGTCGCGACGTGGACGACGATGGTCGCGGTCGCGCTCTGCCCGTTGTCGTCGGTGATCCGGTAGGTCACCGGCGTGGTGTCCCCGCGGAAGCCGTTGGTCGGGGTGAAGGTGACCGAGCCGCCCGCGTTCACCGTGAAGGTGCCCTGGCCGGCGACGACCAGGGTCTTGCCGCCGTTGGTGGCTCCGGCGGCGGTGAAGACGATCGAGCCGGTGAGCAGCGGTGCTGAGGGATCACCCGCGGAGTCGTTGCTCAGCACGAGCATGGTCGTCGCGGTGTTGAACCCGGTCGTGGCCTCGTCCGAGATCGCGATCGGGTCGATCGGGGTGACCGTGATGGCCAGGGTGGAGGACAGGCTCGCGCCCGACGAGTCCGTGGCGCGGTAGTCGAGCGTGGTGGCCACACCCCGGAAGCTCGGCACGGGGTCGAAGCCGACCGTGCCGGCGGCGTTCACGGTCCAGGTGCCCTGCCCGGCGACGGTGACCGTGGTGCCCCACGTGTTGGTGGCGGGGTCGCGGAGCTGGAGGGTCGAGGCCGTGATCGTGGCACCACCGGATGCGGTGTCGTTCGCCAGCGGGCTGGCGGTCACCGTGATGTCCTGCGGGGTGGTGAGGGAGTCGGGGATCGCCGAGGTCGGCGTCCGGACCGTGACGGTCAGCGTGGCCTGCGCTGTGGTGCCGTTCGCGTCCGCGACGCGGTAGGCGACCGCGGTCGCGGTGCCGGTGAAGCTCGGCAGCGGGTCGAAGGCGATGGTGCCGTCGGTGTTGACGCTGTAGGTGCCCTGACCCGTCACGGTCAGCGTGCTGGCGTAGGTGCTGGTGGCCGGGTTGAACAGCTGGACCGAGGTGGCCACCAGCGGAGCGGAGGCGGCACCGGCGGAGTCGTTGCCGAGCACGGGCACCGTGATGGTGGTGTCGTAGGCCGTCGTGCGGGTGTCGTTGACGGCACTCGGGGTGACGGCGGTGACCGTGACGGTGATGCTCGAGCGCGCGGTGACCGCGTTGGCCGCGGCGATCTGGTAGCCGACGGGGGTCGCTGCGCCGGTGAAGCCGGGCAGCGGGTCGAAGGTGACCGTGCCGCTCGCGTTGACCGTGTAGGTGCCCTGTCCGGCGATCGTGACGCTGGTGGTCGTGGACCCGGTGCTCGGGTCCACCAGCCGGATCGAGGTCGGCTGGAGGGCCGAGTTGCCTGGTGCGTCGACGTCGTTGAGCCAGGGAGAGAGCGTCACGTTGACGTTCTGCGCGGTGGTGGCGGTGTCCGGGTTGGCCGTGGGCGGCTGCGGGACCGGGACGGTCTCGGTGTCGGGCGCTGAGGTGATCGTCGTACCCCCGAACGGGACGGCGGACGCGGTGGCCGTGTTGACGGCCTGGCCGGCAGCGACGTCGGCCGCGGTCAGGGTGTAGGTGGCCGTGCAGGTGGTGGAGGCACCAGGTGCCAGCGACGTGGTGGGGCAGGAGTACGCCGTGACCTCGGGGTCGGCGATGGTGAGCCCGGTCAGGGGCACGGTGCCGGTGTTGGTCACCTTGAAGGTGAAGGGCACGGTGTCGCCCGCGTCGGGGCCGTTGCCGTCGAGGTCGGTGATGACCTTCGTGGACGACTTGTCGATGCTCAGCGAGGAGCGTCGGTCCAGCGACGTGGTGGCGGAGTCCTGCGGCGAGGTGAGGGCCACACCGGCGGCGGTCCCGGTGGCGGTGGCCGTGTTGACCTTGGTCGCGCCGGCGTTCACGTCGCCCTGGGTGATCGGGTAGGTCGCGGTGCAGGTGACCTGCGAGCCGACCGTGAGGTTGGTGCTCGGGCAGGACACGGTGACCACGTTGTCGCTGATCGCCAGTCCGGTGATGTTGATGTTGCCGGTGTTGGTGACCAGGAAGGAGTAGGTGATGACGTCGCTGACGTCGCCCTTGCCGTCGCCGTCCGCGTCGGTGGTGAGGGCGCCGGTCTTCTTGAGCGTCATGGACCGCACCGGGGTGGCCGGGGCACCACAGGCCGAGTTGTTGGCGGCACCGCCGTTCTCCCCGGCAGCCGACACCGAGTTGTAGAGGGCGCTGCCGGCACCGGAGCACGTGGTGGAGCTCGTCGTGCCGCTGTAGGTGACCACGACGGTGAAGGTGTGGGTGGTGTTCGCCGCGATCGCGGTGGCGGCCGGGGCCAGCGTGTAGGGGCCGGTGCCGGTGGCCGAGCCACCGGACGGGGCGCCGGCACCCGAGGTGGTCCAGGAGACGCCGGTGCGGGTCAGGCCAGGACCGAACGCGGGCGTGTCCAGCAGCGGGCCGTAGGCACCGGGACCACCGGTGTTGGCGACGGTGACCGTGTAGGTCGCGATGCCGTTGCCGGTGACCGGGTCGATGGTGCCGCTCACGAAGCTCTTGGCCAGGTCGATGTTCGGTGGTGCGACCACGGTGAAGGGATAGTCCTCGACCTCGCCGGAGTCGGCGGCACCGGTGGGCGAGGTGACCTGCGCGTTGGTGTAGCCGACCCGGAAGCGGGCGTACGTCGACCCGGCGACGGCCCCGGTGATCCCGGTCCAGTTGAGGGTGGCCGAGGTCTGGCCCGAGGCGATCGCAGCGGTGGCGCGCTCGCCGGTCTGGAACGTGCCGTTGCCGTTGAAGTCGATCCAGCCGGCCAGCGTGCCGGCCTTGGAGGCCCCGCTGAGGGCGACGACCTGGCTGTAGGTGGTCGAGGTACTGAGCATGGACAGGGTGCCGGTCACCCCGTTGTCGGCATCCCCGGTCGCGCCGGTGCCGGCGTTGGGGCTGCTGGTGCCGTTGGCGGTGCCGGCGTTGTCCTCGGTCGCGGAGGCGCCCAGGGTGATGTTGCTGAGCGCGTGGCGAGCGGCATCGCCGGCGTCGTACGACGAGGGCGCATCGCCGTAGTCGTCGGCCAGGGTGGCCAGGATGTTGAGCTCGTCGTTGCCGGTGTCGAGGTTGTTGGCGGGCTGGCCGACCTCGGCGTTCGTGGTGGTGATCATGGAGACGTTGAAGGTCAGCGAGGTCACGGCGCTGGAGGTGTTGACCTGCACCGAGCCGCACGGCGAGGTGGCCAGGCGGGCGGCGAAGCTGCCGGGGGTCGAGTCGCGGTTGGCGCAGTTGGCCGAGGTGTCGTCGTTGAGCGCAGTGATCGTGTTGCCGCCGGTGACCGCCAGGTTGCTGCCCGAACGCTTGCTGAGGCTGGTGCCGGCGGTGGTGAGGGTGAAGATCGCGTGGAAGTCGGACTGACCGCGGCTGGCTCCGCTGCCGGAGGCGACCGAGCCGCCGGGACCGGCGATGTGGATGGTGGGGTTGAGGACGGGCTGGGAGAACGTCACGGTGACGGTGCCGCGGTTGGAGCAGGTGCCGGTGGTCGGGCAACCGTTGGCGCTGACGCCGAGGGTGGCACCGGGAGTGCCCGAGGTGATCGTGGGCGTGTAGTCGCCGGCGACGTAGCCGCGGCTGCCGACGGTGGCGCTGGTGCCGAGGGAGGTCTGACCGCTGGCGGACCAGGTCTGCTGCAGGGCGCTGCCCGGCATGGAGCCGGTGCCGCCGGAGAAGGCGCTGGTCGGCACCTCGTAGGCCGAGGCGGTCGGCACGAAGACGTAGAAGGACAGCGTGGTCAGCACCACGCTCAGCAGTGTTGCCAGGAACGCGCGCGTCGTCCGCGCAGGCGGAAGCATCATGATTTTCTGGATCCCCATCCAATTCGGGCGCCCCACGCGCCCTTCCCCAAGATCGGTAGGCAACAGCCTTCCGACCAGCTCAGGCTAGGGATCGCCCTGACCGGGTGTGTTGCTTTTCCTTGACTTCCTTGGCATGTCGTTGGCTTTTCAACCGAGGGGCCGACCTGATCTAGTCCGAAGTGACTAGGTGACAACGGAATCCGCACCCCGTTGAATCGCGGGTTGCGGCCCCTCAGTCGTGGGTTGCGGCCCCTCAGACCGGTGCCAGGAGCTCCACCCGGTTGCCGGACCCGTCGACGGTGTGGAAGCGCTCGTGGCCGGGGAAGGTGTCCCGCTCGGACCAGTCGACCTCGAAGCCCAGCCCCACCAGACGCCGGCCGAGATCGGCCAGGCGTCGCTGGTCGATGACGATGAACGCCGGGTGCGCCTTGCGGGCTGGCCGGAAAGGGTCCTCCACTCCGACGTGGAGCTCCGCGACGATCTCCTGCCCGTCGTACTGCCGGAACCAGGCGCCGCCGCGGTCCCTGAGAGCCTCGGGCTTCGCCACCTCGGTGAGTCCGAGACCGTCCACGTAGAACCGGCGCGCGGCGTCCTCCCCGCCGGGGGCGCAGGCGACCTGGACGTGGTGCAGCCTCATGCCGGGACCCGGGCGACCACGAAGATCCTCCGGAAGGGCAGGACCACGCCGTACCCCTCGTCGGGGTAGGCCTGCGCCAGGCGCCGTTTGAACTCGGCCTCGAACGCGGGACGCAGACCGGTGCCCTCGAGTGCCTCGAGTGTCGTGCGGGCACCGGTGCTGCTGACCCAGGCGAACACCGGATCCGGCCCGGTGAGCACATGCAGGTAGGTGGTCTCCCACGCGTCGACGGTGCAGCCGAGGCCGGCCAGCACCCGGAGGTAGGTGGCCGGATCGTGGCTGTCAGGTCGTGGGGCTCCCGCCGTGTGGTCCGCGTACGGCGCCTGGGCGGCCAGGTCGCGACGGATCGTGTGACTCGGTTCGTCGAAGTTGCCCGGCACCTGGAAGGCGAACCAGCCGCCGGGATTGACCTGGGCCACGAGACTGGGCAGCAGGGCGAGGTGGTCGGGCAGCCACTGCAGCGTCGCGTTGGAGACGAGTACGTCGACCGGGCCGGTGAAGGACCGCAGGTCCCCCACGGCCACCTCGATCCCCTCGACCGCCCTGGCGGTGGCGATCATCTCGGCGCTGGAGTCCAGCCCGCGCACCGTCGCGTCGGGCCATCGCTGCTTGAGCGCTGCCGTCAGGTTGCCCGGACCGCACCCGAGATCCATCACGGTGGCCGGCTCCGCGGCCCCGATCCGGTTGACGAGGTCGACGAACGGACGGCCGCGTTCGTCGGCGAAGGTGAGGTAGTGCTCCGGGTCCCAGCTCATCGATCGACTCCCACTCTCTTGATGTCAAGATACTTGCTCTTAGATCTCTCGATGTCAAGATTCTCGATGCGCTAAAGTCGGCCGCATGCGAGACGAGGTCGACGAGCTGGTCGAGGCGTGGCGACGCGAGCGCGCCGACCTGGACCTGACCCCGGTCGAGGTCTTCAGCCGCATCTCCCGACTCTCCCGCCACCTCGACCTGGCCCGCAAGCAGGCCTTCACCGAGCAGCAGATCGAGTCCTGGGAGTTCGACGTCCTCGCCGCCCTGCGCCGGGCCGGCGCACCCTATGAACTCTCCCCCGGCCGACTGCTCAAGGAGACCCTCGTCACCAGCGGCACCATGACCAACCGCGTCGACCGGCTCGCAGCCCGCGGCCTGGTCGAACGATTGCCCGACCCCCACGACCGGCGCGGCGTACTCGTGCGGCTGACCGTGCAGGGCAAGGCCACCGTGGACGCAGCGTTCGGCGCGCTCGTCGAGCGCGAGCGCGAGCTGCTCGCCGACCTACCGGCAGCCGAGCACGCCCAGTTGGCGACGCTGCTGCGTGCCCTACTCGCCCCGTTCGGCTGAGGCTCGCTCACCGGCACGCGTCGCGGTGACCCAGAGCCGGATGGTCCCCTCGATGACGACCGTGCCGTCGGCCAGGACCCCTCGGACCCGCACCGGGAGGTCGGGGTCGGACCCCGTCCACTGCGCAGGATCGGTCTCGGCGATGCAGGTGACGTCGGAGACGGCCTTCGCGGTGTAGGTCACCTCCATCCCCTTCGGGATCCAGCGTCTACCCGGCGGGAGGCTCACCTCGGCCAGGGCGCCCATCGCCGCCTCCAACCCGTTGCACAAGGCAATGGCATGCACCGTCTTGAGGTGGTTGTGCACCCGTCGGCGCTTGGGGATCACCAGCTCGACGTGGTTCGGCTCCACGACGGTGAACCGGGGCCGGATCGTCGCGAAGTACGGCGCCGCCTGGGCGAAGGCGAGCGAGAAGAGCCGGGGCCCGACGAACGGGATGGCGGAGGTGGTCCTCCAGAGCTCGTGAACGTTGACCATGAGCGAATGTTACCGAGCAGTAGATCGTCGTCACCCGAGGGTCGAGATCCCGGTCATCTCGCGCTGCGGCCGGAACCGCAGCGTCCGGTAGCCCACCTCGAGTGCGGCGCGGTTGCTCGCCTCGATCGAGACCGAGAACGGCCAGTCGACGTACGCCGACGCCATCCGGAAGAAGCCCTGGGGGGTGCGCCTGCCGCGCGTCCAGACCAGGCGCGGCGCAGTGGTCGGGCCGGCCACCCGGCTCGGCGTCGAGGAGAACTGGTCGCGGTAGTGCGCCTGCGACGCTGCTGCTGAGGTCCACGTGGAGTAGCGCACCACCCCGCGGGCGCCCCTCGTGCGGTAGCCGCACTCGAAGACGATCTCCTTGCCGGACACCACGCCCTCGACCTCGACGCAACGCGGGTCGTCGACGTCGAGCGACGGCATCGCCCAAGCCAGTCCCTGCGCCCCGGACGGCTGGGAACACGCCGACAGGTCGGCCACCGGGGTGCCGTCCCAGCAGCGCGAGGTGGCGGGCTCAGCGCTCTGGGTGCTCCCGGTGGACGCCCGGGTCGAGGGTTCGTCGCGGGACAGGAGCGCCCAGGAGAGACTGGCGATCAGGGAGATCGCGACCAGGCCTGCGCCGACCTTCCATCCCCACCGTCTCGGAGCCGGGGCCTTCACTGGCCCTGCGAACGGTGACACCACGGTGGTGCGGGTGCGCTCGGCGTCCCGGCTGATCAGCTGCGCCAGGGCACTGGCCAGGTCACGAGCGGAGGCGTAGCGATCAGCAGGCGCCTTCGCCATGGCCGTGCTCAGGATCTCGTTGAGTGCTGTCTCGTCTCCGGGCAGCTGGGGAACCGGCTGGTGCACGTGGGCCTGGGCGACCTCCACGGCCGACCCGTCGTACGGCCTCCTGCCGGTCAGCATGTTCCACAGCAGGCAGCCGGCGGCATAGATGTCGCTGGCTCGTGAGCCCGGAGCTCCCTGGCAGCGCTCGGGGGCCAGGAACGCCCAGGTGCCGGCGGTGCCTTCGGTGGTGGTGTCCAGCGACTCCTCGATCTTGGCGATGCCGAAGTCGCAGAGATAGGCGTGCGCGCCCTCGGCTCGATCCCACAACAGCACGTTGCTGGGCTTCACGTCGCGATGCAGGACTCCCACGTCGTGGGCGTCCGCGAGCGCGGTGCACACCTGGCGGGCGATCTCCAGTGCTGTGCCGCGCGCCACTGGCCCGTTCATGATCCGCAGTCCCAGATCCCCACCCGGCACCAGCTGCGTCGCGAGGAACAGTGAGCCCTCGAACTCCCCGTAGTCGTAGATCGGCACGATGTACGGCGACTGGGCGCTGGCCAGCGCCGCCGCCTCGCGGCGGAACCGGGTGCGATAGTCCACGCTCTGGGCGAGCTGAGGCAACAGGACCTTGAGGGCAACCGCTCGGTCGAGCGCGACCTGATTGGCGACGAAGACCACGCCCATCCCGCCGTGGCCCAGGACTCGCTGCACCTCGTAGGCGCCGAAGGTGTCACCGACCTGGGGGATCCGCACGCTTCTCCTGAACTCCGGGTGGCGAACTGGCCGCTGGGCTCGACAGCGACGATAGTAGAGCCTGTGTCATCCGGGGAGCCCACACCAGCCGCGGAGCCGTTCCTGACCCTCGACTTCGCCGGCGAGATCCACCGAGCCGAACCGGGCGAGCGGCTGAGGGTCGGCAGGTCGGGGGACGTCGCAATCGACGACAACCCGTTCCTGCACCGCGACTTCCTGGTGTTCGAGTGGGCCAACGACATGTGGTGGATCCACAACGTCGGCGCGCGGCTCGCGGCGTACCTCACCGACGAGCGCTACCTCATGCGCAGCACTCTCGCTCCCGGCGGGCGGGTTCCGCTCACCTTCCCCCAGACGTTGGTGACGTTCGCGGCAGGAGAGACGACCTACGAGCTCCGGCTGACGGTCCCCTCGGTGCGCTACGACGCCTCCGGGCCGGATACTCACGAGGCGGGGACCGGACAGCTGACCATCTCGCCCGGCAAGTTCACCGAGTCCCAACTGCTGGCGGTGCTGGCGCTCGCCGAACCGGTCCTCAAGCGCCAGGGCACCGGGTCCGGCGAGATCCCCAGCACCCAGGCCGCCGCCGGGAGACTCGGCTGGAGCGCCAAGCGCTTCGACAAGAAGCTCGAGAACGTGTGCGACAAGCTCTCCCTGGCCGGTGTCCGTGGGCTGCGTGCCGACCGCAACGGCGCGGCCGCCAACCGCCGCCGGCACCTGGTCGAGTACGCCGTCTCGAGCCGGCTGGTCACACCGGACGACCTCCCGCGCCTGGACGCGGCGCAGGCGCCCGACGGCTGACCCGTAGGGCGCATGGGTTCCTCGACCCATCGACAGTGGCGCGGCCCGGTCCGACGCTGTGGGCATCAGCACACAGCAGATCGGACAGAGGAGCACACCATGCACAAGCTCATCGCCGTGGCCGTCGGGGTGCTCTGCCTCTCGATGGCTCCGGCAGTCACCGTCGAGGCAGCCCCCGCGCCCGCCCAGAAGCCGTCGTTCCGGGTGATCGCGTCGGTCGACCGCCACCGCATCATCTCCTCGCAGACCGTCGTGGTCACCGGCACCGTCCGGCCGCTGTCGATCGGCAGCAAGGTGATCCTGCAGAAGCAGTACTCCCCCCGGGGGAAGTGGCGGAAGGTCGCCACCCGCACCATCGACTCCGCCGGAAGGTTCACCCTCACCGACCGGCCGACCACCGGCAAGCCGCGGTGGTACCGCGTGGTCAAGCCGGCCGGCGCGGGCCGCGTGGCGGGCGTGTCGGACCGGATGAAGGTGATCGTCGACCGGTGGGACGGCCGGGTCAGGGCCACCCTCTTCTGGGACGGCTCCCCCAACCTCAACCTCACCGTCTACGACAGCAACTTCGACGAGATCTCCGAGACCTCGCCAGGACCCACCGAGACCGGTGGTCAGATGAGCGCGAACAGCACGATCGGCTGCGGCAGTCCCGGAGCACAGGAGACGGCGTACTGGCCCGGCGCGGACGCACCGTTCGGGACCTATTACATCTCGGTCAACATTCCGCAGAACGACCCCTGCCGCGGCACCGACAAGTCCTGGCGGCTCGAGGTGCGGGTGAACGGCCGACTGGTGAAGTCAACGGTCGGGACCGGCGCCCGGTCCTGGGCCTACGTGTTCGGCGCGGCGACCACCTGGTAGCGACCCGCCGCGCAAGCAGCGAGGATGGCGGTCATGACCGACATCGAGGGGCTCCTGCACCGCGCGGCCCAGGCCGCCGCCGATCACCGGACCGAGGTCCAGCAACGATCGGTGGCGGCCCCGGGTCGACCCGACGACGTCCGGGCGGCTTTCGCCGTACCTCTCGCGGACGACCCGACACCGCCCGAGCAGGTCATCGAGGACCTGATCGGCGCGGCCGCCGGCGGCCTCACCGCCACCACCGGACCGCGCTACTTCGGCTTCGTGATCGGTGGGTCGCTGCCCGCCGCGACCGCCGCCGACGTGCTCGCCGTCGGCTGGGACCAGCCAGCCTTCAACGAGGTCATGTCCCCTGCCGCCGGCGCAGCCGAACGAGCCGCGGCAGCGTGGCTGACGGACCTGCTCGGCCTGCCCGGCACCGCCTCGGCCGGCTTCGTGACCGGAGCGCAGGGCGCCAACAACGTGGGCCTCGCGGTGGGCAGGCACCAGGTCCTGCAACGAGCCGGCTGGGACGTCGAGCGCGACGGCCTCATCGGGGCACCACGGCTGCGCGTGGTCACCAGCGTCGAGCGGCACGCCACGGTCGACCGGGCCCTGCGGCTCCTGGGGCTCGGCACGGCCTGCATCGCGCCCGTCGGCGCCGACGAGAACGGCGCGATCGACGTCCTGGAGCTCGGCGGCGTCCTCGCCGCGGAGCCCGAGACCCCGACCATCGTCTGCCTCCAGGCGGGGAACGTGAACACCGGCGCCTGCGACGACTTCGCCTCGGCGATCCCGCTGGCGCGCGAGTACGACGCCTGGGTGCACGTCGACGGCGCGTTCGGCCTGTGGGCCGCCGCCAGCCCCCGCACCGCCCACCTCGTGGCCGGACTCGACGCGGCCGACTCGTGGGGCACCGACGCCCACAAGTGGCTCAACGTGCCCTACGACTCCGGGCTGGCCTTCTGCGCCGACCCGGTGGCGCATGCCGCGACCATGTCCTACTCGGCGTCGTACCTGGCCGGCTCGGGCGGCAACGACTACGTCCTGGCCGACCTGACCCCGGAGTCCTCTCGCCGGGCCCGAGGGTTCGCGGTGTGGGCCGCGCTGCGCGAGCTCGGCCGCAGCGGGGTGGCCGACCTCGTCGACCGCACCTGTGCGCTGGCGCGACAGTTCGCAGCGGGGCTGCAGGAGGGCGGCGCCACCATCCACAACGACGTGGTGCTCAACCAGGTCCTCGTGGGCTTCGGTGATCCCGCGAAGACCGACGCCATCATCGACGCCGTGCAGCGCGAGGGCACCTGCTGGGTGGGAGGCACCACGTGGCGCGGACAGCGGCTGATCCGCGTCTCGGTGTCCAACTGGTCGACCACCGCCGAGGACGTCGACCGCTCGGTCGCAGCGATCCTGGCGGCGGCCGCCTCGGTCTGACTACTCCAGCGCGTCGGACGCCTCGAGCCACTCGAGCTCCGCGATCTCCTTCTCGGCGTGCAGCTCGTCCAACCGCCGCGTCAGCTTCGCCATCCGGTCGTAGTCGTGCGCATGATCGGCGATCTCCGCGGTGATCGTCGCCTCCTGCTGGGCGATGCGAGCCAACTGCTTGTCGAGCTTCGCGATCAGCTTGCGCGCCGTACGCTCCTCGGCGCTGCCGGCCTTGAGACTCTTCCCGGAGGTGTCCATCTGCGACAGGTCGGCGGGAATCTGAGGTACATCTGCGACAGGTCGCGCCAGGTCGGCGGCTCGGCGCTCGAGATACTCGTCCACCCCGCGCGGCAGCATCGAGATCTGGCCGTCGCCGAGCAGGGCCCAGACCGTGTCGCAGACCCGTTCGAGGAAGTAGCGGTCGTGCGAGACCACCACCAGCGTGCCGGGCCACCGGTCCAGGAAGTCCTCCAGGACGTTGAGCGTGTCGATGTCGAGGTCGTTGGTGGGCTCATCGAGCAGCAGCACGTTGGGCTCGGTCAGCAACAGACGCAGCAGCTGGAAGCGACGCCGCTCGCCACCGGACAGGTCGCCCAGCCGAGCGGTGAGCCGGTCGCCGACGAAGCCGAAGCGCTCCAGCATCGACGTCGCGGTGATCTCACCGTCCACGGTCTTGGTCACCCGCCGGATCGCCTCGATCGAGGGCAGCACACGGGCATCGGGATCGATCTCGTCGAGCTGCTGGGTCAGGTGCTGCAGCACCACGGTCTTGCCCTGCTTCACCCGGCCGACGTCCGGCGCGAGGGTGCCGGCGAGCAGGGACAGCACCGACGTCTTCCCGGCCCCGTTGACCCCGACGATCCCGACCCGGTCGCCGGGCCCGAGCCGCCACGTGGCGTGCGACAGCAGCTGGCGCGGACCGCGGGTCAGGTCGACGTCCTCGATGTCCAGGACGTCCTTGCCCAGTCGCTGGGTGGCGAAGTTCTGCAGCTCCATCCGATCACGCGCCGGGGGCACGTCGGCGATGAGGGCGTTGGCCGCCTCGATCCGGAACTTCGGCTTGGAGGTGCGCGCCGGCGGCCCGCGTCGCAACCAGGCCAGCTCCTTGCGGGCCAGGTTGGCCCGACGGGTCTCCGAGGCCGACTCCTGCCGGGTGCGCTCGGACTTGGCCAGCACGAACGCGGCGTAGCCGCCCTCGTAGGCGTCGACCACCCCGTCGTGGACCTCCCACGTCGACTGACAGACCTCGTCGAGGAACCAGCGGTCGTGGGTCACCACCACCAGCGCCGAGGTGCGCTTCACGACATGCTGGGCGAGCCAGGCAACGGCCTCCACGTCCAGGTGGTTGGTGGGCTCGTCGAGGATGATCAGGTCGTGGTGGTCGAGCAGCAGCGCCGCCAGCGAGCAGCGTCGACGCTCCCCGCCCGAGAGGCCCAGGACCGCGCGGTCCAGGCTCACCCCCGCGAGGAGCACCTCGACCACCTCGCGGGTGGTGGAGTCGGCCGCCCACTCGTGGTCGGACTTGCCGGCCAGCACGGCCTCACGCACGCTGTGGGTGTCGACCAGCTCGTCGCCCTGGTGCAGGTAGCCGATGGTCAGGCCGCGGGCCCGCGACACCCGCCCCGTGTCAGCCTCCTCGAGACCGCTCATCACCTCCAGCAGCGTGGTCTTGCCGTCACCGTTGCGCCCCACGATGCCGATCCGCTCCCCCGCCCCGATCCCCAGGGACACGTCGGTGAGCAGCGGGCGGACGCCGTACGACTTGGAGACGCGCTCCAGGTTGATCAGATTGGCCATCAGAGACTCACCAGGGTGGCCCCGGAGACCGGTCCGGGGGCGGCCAGGGCGATCTCGTGGCCCGCTCCGAGCAGGTCGGCACCCAGGTGGCGGGCACTGTCGGCGTCCTCGGCCAGGAAGACCACGGTCGGGCCGGACCCCGAGATGATGCCCCGCAGCGCTCCGGCTGCCTCGCCCTCCTCGATCAACCGGGCCAGGTCCGGACGCAGGTCGAGCGCGGCGTCCTGCAGGTCGTTGTGCAGCGACCGCGCCAGCAGCAGGGGCTCGCCGCTCGCCAGCGCCGCGAGGACCGCCTCGATGCCCTTGGGCTCGGGGTCCGCGTCGGGGAAGAGCCGGTCGAAGTGGCGGTAGACCTCAGGGGTCGACAGGCCGTCGCGCGACGTCACGGCCACCCACCACCAGGTGCCCGGGTCGTCCACCGGCTCGACCAGCTCGCCTCGCCCGGTGCCGATGGCGGTGCCGCCCATGAGCGCGAAGGGCACGTCGCTGCCCAGGCCGGCCGCGATCTCGAGCAGATCCTCGTCGCTGGTCTGCAGGCCGAAGAGACGATCGAGCGCCACCAGGGCGCCCGCCGCGTCCGCGGACCCGCCGGCGAGACCGCCGGCCACCGGGATGTTCTTGTCGATCTGGACAGCAGCCACCAGGTCGCGGCCGTGCCGCTCGCCCAGCGCCCGCGCCGCGTGGTGCACGATGTTGTCGATCAACGGGATCGCCTCGGCGTTCACGTGCTCGGCCGTCTCGAGGCTGAGGTTCCAGGTCGGGGAGCGGCGCACGGTGACGTCGTCGTAGAGACCGATCGCCTGGTAGACCGTCGACAACGGGTGGAAACCGTCCTCGCGCGGCGCCCCCACCCCGAGGTGCAGGTTGACCTTCGCAGCGGTGCGCACGGAGATCGACCGGGTGACTCCCGCGCTCATCGGCCCAGCTCCTCGGCGACGCGCGCGAACTGGTGGACGTCGATCACCTCGCCGCGGGCGGTCGGATCCACTCCGGCCCGCAGCAAGGCGGCCTCGGCGGCCTCGGCCGAACCTGCGACGTCCTTGAGCGTGGAGCGCAGCATCTTGCGTCGGTGCGCGAAGGCGGCATCGATGACGGTGAACACCTGTTCTCTCGTTGCAGTCGTGAGCGGCGGTTCGCGGCGACTCCAGGCCACCAGCCCGGAGTCCACGTTGGGTGCGGGCCAGAAGACGTTGCGCCCGACCGCGCCGGCCCGGCGCACGTCGGCGTACCAGGCGGCCTTGACCGACGGGACGCCGTACACCTTGGAACCGGGGCCGGCCGCGAGCCGGTCGGCGACCTCGGCCTGCACCATCACCAGCCCTCGTTCCAGGGTCGGCAGCAGCGACATCAGGTGCAGCAGCACCGGCACCGAGACGTTGTAGGGCAGGTTGGCGACCAGGGCTGTGGGCTGCGGGTCCGGCAGCGCCTCGATCCGCAGGGCGTCGGCGTGGATCACCTCGAAGGAGTCGAGCTGGTCCGGGGCGTTGGCAGCGATCGTGTCCGGGAGGGTCCTGGCCAGGTCGTCGTCGATCTCCACGGCGACCACGTGACGCGCCACTGCGAGCAGGGCCAGGGTGAGCGAACCCAGGCCCGGACCCACTTCGAGGACCACGTCATCGGGGCCGATCCCCGACTCCCGCACGATGCGGCGCACCGTGTTGGCGTCGATGACGAAGTTCTGGCCCTTCTGCTTGGTCGGTCTCAGGTCGAGCGCGGCAGCCAGGGAACGCACTTCCGCCGGACCGAGGAGTCTCGGCCCGGCGGAGAGCGGTTCTGCAGGCATGGTTTCGAGCCTAGTGGGCGATCACCCAACGGACGTGATCGTGGTGGATCGCAGTCACCTGGTGACTGGGATCAACCGCGGAGGACCACCCTCAGCGGGGCAGCCCGAGCTTGGCGGCACAGCCCGGCCAGGCGCCGTACCCACCACTGGCGTCGCGCAGCTTGGTGGCGATCCGGATCTGTTCCTCCCGGCTGTTGTTGCTCGGCAGACCGGAGCCGCCGTAGGCCTGCCAGGTGCCGAGGTTGAACTGGAGGCCGCCGTAGTAGCCGTTGCCGGTGTTGATGGCCCAGTTGCCGCCGGACTCGCACTGCGCCAGCGCGTCCCACACGGTGTTGCCGCCGGCGAAGTTGGTGCTGGACTGCTCCTTGGTGCCGACGGTGACGAGCTCGGAGACCGGCTTGCGGGTGACCGTGGCGCTGACCACCTTGGTGACCGCCAGCTTGCCGTTGCGGAACACCAGGCGATAGGTGACGTCGCGGCGACCCTCGACCCCGGCGCGCTCGACGCTGTCGTCGCCCTCGTAGGCCGAGGAGTCCTCGGTCTCGACGGTGTCGAAGGCGATGGCCTCGTCCTTGACGGACTTGGTGACGATGCGGATGCGGGTGACCACGACCTTGGTGCCGTCGGTGATCGGGGTGGTGAGGGCGGGCTTGACCTTGTCGTCGCGATCGACGTCGACGCCGAGCTCGCGCAGCGCGTCCTGGACGGTGAGTACGGCGAGGCTGCGGCTGACGACCTTGCCCCGGCCGACCTTGATGGTGAGCGTCTTGGGAGTGGTCACCGACAGACGCATGCCGTCGCGGCTGATCTCGGCACCACGGCTGGTCGACAGGTCGGCACCGGTGAAGGTGCGCCCGATCTGGGCCAGCGCACTGTTCACGTCGGTGGCCGTGACCCAGTAGGTCTGGGGCTGCCCGTCGACGTTGAGCTCGAGCTCACGACCGAAGCGGACCGTGATCCGGTCTCCGTCCTCGACCTCCTCGTCCACCGAGGGAGCCACCACGTCGTGCTCAGTCACGTCGATGCCCTCGGCGTCCAGCACGTCACCGACGGTGCTGCCCAGCGCGCTGACCTGCTGGGCCTGTCCGTCGAGGGACAGGGTGACGCTCTTGCTCATCTTCGCGTAGCCGAAGGTGGTGCCGGCCACGGCAAGGATGACGGTCGCCACGAGGGCGATGAGGGCGATGCGGCTGTTGATGAGCCGTGCGATGGTGCGGCGCACATGTGTCCTGACGTCGTACTCTCCGGGCCTCGGGTGCGGTGCGCGGACGCACTGCGGTGCAACGTGTTCTCCCGATCCCGGCCAACAGTCACAAGACGATAACGGGGTCTGGAGCGATCGCAAACTCCCCGGAGGCCCTGATTCGGGGTCCGTGACGGAGGTCTCCCTCCACCTGTATCTACCAACCACCGCCGAAAACGGCCTCAGTGGTGGCCTCCACCTCCACGCAGAGCTCGGCGAGATCCGCTCCGCGCACCTGTGCCATGAACCGCATCGTGAGCGGGATCAGGTACGACGCGTTGGGCCGTCCGCGGTAGGGCGTCGGCGTCAGGAAGGGCGCATCGGTCTCGACCAGGACGCGGTCGCGCGGACTGAGTTTCAGCGCCTCCCGTTGAGGATCGGCGTTCTTGAAGGTCACGGTGCCGGCGAAGCTCAGGTGCGCTCCCCGATCCAGGCAACGACGCGCGAAGTCGGCGTCACCGGAGAAGCAGTGCATCACCCAGCGCTCCGGCGCCCCCTCCTCGTCAATGACCTTCAGCACGTCGTCGTGGGCGTCGCGGTCGTGGATGACCAGCGTCTTGTCCAGGCGCTTGGCCAGGTCGATGTGGCGGCGAAAACTCTCCACCTGCACGTCTCGCCCCTCGGGACCGGTGCGGAAATGGTCCAGTCCGGTCTCGCCGATCGCGCGGACCCGCTCGCTGCTGCGGGCCAGGGCCTCGATCTCGACCATGGCGGCATCCAGGTCCGCCAGCCGTGGGGCCTCGTTGGGATGGATCGCGACGCCGGCCACCAGGGCGTCGTGCTTGTCGGCGGCCGCGACGGCCCATCGGGCGGTCGGGAGGTCACAGCCGATCTGCACGATCCGAGTCACGTTGACCGCTGCCGCCGACGCGATCGCGTCCTCGACCTCGAGCGGGTCACCGACGTGGATGTCGAGGTGGCAGTGGTTGTCGATCACCGGGTGCGGCAACGGCTCCGGCGCCGGCGGACGGTCAGGAGTGGACAAGGTTGTAGACCTCCCGCTTCGGCACGCCGGCCTCGCGGGCAGCGGCCAGGATCGCGTCCTTGCGACTGAGCCCGGCCGCCTCCTTGGCGGCCACCGCCGCCTTGAGGCTCGCCGGGTCGTCGGGCAACAGGACCGTGACCGCACCGGACACCACGATGGTCACCTCGCCGCGCACCCCCTCGCCAGCCCAGGCGACCAGCTCGGCCAGCGGCCCGCGCCGTACCTCCTCATGGGTCTTGGTCAGCTCACGGCACACCGCAGCCGCCCGGTCGTCGCCGAAGGCCTCGGCCATCGCGGTCAACGCGGCCTCGGTGCGGTGCGGTGCCTCGAAGAAGACCATCGTGCGCTCCTCGGCGGCCAGGGTCCCCAGCCGCCGGGACCGCTCACCAGCCTTGCGGGGCAGGAAGCCCTCGAAGCAGAACCGGTCGACCGGCAACCCCGAGACGGCCAGGGCGGTCAGCACCGCGGACGGCCCGGGGACGGCCGTCACGGTGACGTCGTGCTCGACCGCTGCGGCCACCAACCGGTAGCCCGGGTCGGACACCGACGGCATCCCCGCGTCGGTCACGAGCACCACCCGCTGGCCGGCGAGCAGCGCCTCCAGCAGGACCGGCGTACGCGCCGTCTCGTTGCCCTCGAAGTAGGAGACCACCCGAGCCGTGAGGCTCAGCCCGAGGTCTGAGGTGAGCCGCTTGAAGCGCCGGGTGTCCTCGGCGGCGATGACGTCGGCGCCGAGGAGCTCCTGGGCCAGACGCGGCGGGGCGTCGCCCACCTGCCCGATCGGGGTCGCGGCCAGGACCAGGACTCCGGGCCCGGCCGGCTCCCCGGTCGTCTCCCCTGTGCTCGTCATGCCTCGATCATGTCAGCCACGGTCGTAAGGTTCTGCTCGTGACCGTCATGGAGGGGCTCTCGCGCACCGCAGACGGCGACAGCGTCCCACCGGCCCCGGAGCGGGCGCGCGGACGACTCCCTCGCGAGGACCCGTTCGTGGGGTGGGCGTGTGCGATCGGGATCTCGCTGCTGGCCCTCTTCCTTCGGCTGTGGCGGCTCGGGACCCCTCACGCGATGCAGTTCGACGAGACCTACTACGCCAAGGACGCCTGGTCGCTGCTGCACTTCGGCTACACGCGGGAGTACGTCGACGGTGCCGACGCCAAGATCCTCGCCGGCCGTACGACGGGGATCTGGCAGGACGACCCGTCGATGACCGTGCACCCCGAGGTCGGCAAGTGGATGATCGCGCTGGGCGAGAAGGCGTTCGGGATGGACCCCTTCGGCTGGCGGGTGGCCGCCGCGGTGGTCGGATCCCTCATGGTCCTGGTGATGTGCCGCCTGGCGCGCAGGCTCACCGGGTCCACGCTGCTGGGGTGTGTGGCCGGGCTGCTGCTGTGCTTCGACGGGCTGCAGCTGGTGCTGTCGCGGTTGGCGCTGCTCGACATCTTCGAGGCCTTCTTCATCCTGTGTGCCGTTGCCGCCTGCGTGAACGACCGCGACTGGATGAGACGCCGGCTGTCCCGGGTGCCGCTCCAGCCCGACTCCTTCGGCCCGGTGCTGTGGTTGCGCCCCTGGCTGCTGGTCGCGGGGGTGAGTTTCGGACTGGCCTGTGGCACCAAGTGGGGTGCCGCGACGGTGCTGGCCGGCTTCGGTGTCCTGGTCTGGGTCTGGGCGGCCGGGGCTCGACGCTCCTTCGGGGTCCGGTGGGCGCTGCCCAAGGCGCTCCTGGTGGACGCGCCGGTGGCGTTCGTGCACCTCGTGGTGGTGGCCTTCGTGGTCTACGTCGCGACCTGGACGGGGTGGCTGATGCATGCCCACCAGTTCGAGGAGCACCTCTCGAACACCCAGTACACCCAGTTCGACGGCGGGAAGCAGTGGCCCACGGCGACCGAGCCCGACGCCGACGGGGTGGTCGCGGAGACGTGGCAGTCGCTGCGGTCGCTGTACTTCTACCACCAGGACGTGCTGACCTTCCACACCCATTTCCTCAACGACAGCACCCACACCTACCAGTCCAAGCCGCTCGGCTGGCTCTTCCTCAACCGCCCGGTCGGGGTGGACGCGCAACTGAAGATCAAGCCCGGCGAACAGGGGTGCGACGCCCCGGCTGACAGCGACTGCCTGCGCCAGGTGCTGCTGATCGGCACCCCGGTGCTGTGGTGGGGCGGGGTGGTGGCGCTGCTCTACGCCGTGTTCGGCTGGGTGGCCAGGCGCGACTGGCGCTACGGGGTCATCGTCGTCGGGGTGGCCACGACCTGGTTGCCGTGGTTCCGCTACGACGACCGGCCGATCTTCCTGTTCTACGCGATCAACATCCTGCCGTTCACCGTCCTGGCCCTGACGATGCTGATGGGCCGGCTGCTGTCAGCACCGGGCCCGTCACCCCGCCGTACTGCCGGAACGATCGTGGCGGGATCGTTCTTCGTCCTCGTGGTGCTGAACTTCGCGTGGTTCTGGCCGATCTGGACCGACGGACTGCTGACCCACGCCGAGTGGATGACCCGGATCTGGTTCTCCCGCTGGATCTGACCTCGCGAGGTGAAGGCGTCAGGCCGCGCTGCGGCTCTGCCACCAACGCCAGCCGGCGGTCACGATGATCGCGCCGATCAGGGAACCGATGATGCCGCTGGGTCGGATCTCGATCCCGTCACCGGCGAGCAGGCTGACGAGCAGGCCGCCGACGAAAGATCCGATCAGTCCCGACGCGAAGGCCATCGCCCAGTCGATCCCCTGGGGAGACTTGCCGAGGATGAGCTGTGCGCCGGCTCCGATGAGCATGCCGAACAAGATGATGGCGATGATGAGCATGCCGGGAGCCTAGGGCAATCCCGACATGTCAGGCAGTCGCGGGCTGCGGGTTTCCCCGGTCGACCGGGGTTTCGGGCGGTTGTCAGCCATTGCAACGGCTGACAACCGCGAGTTTCCCCGGTCGACCGGGGAAACCCGCGGACCCCGTGTAGACCCCGGGCATCCGGACTTGTTAGGTTAGGCTTCCCTAACCTACGAAAGGCCCTTCAGATGAGCCTCCACCGTGTCCTGGCCGCAGGTGCCTCGACGGCCGCCCTCCTCGTCCTTGCCGGCTGCGGATCGTCGAGCGACGACGAGGCGGACGCCGGCGCCGACGGCGCGGCCAACGAGAGTACGGCGCAGTTCCCGATCACCATCGAGCACGTGTACGGCGAGACCGTGATCGAGGAGAAGCCCGAGCGCATCGCCACCGTCGCCTGGTCCAACCACGAGGTACCACTCGCGCTGGGCGTCGTCCCGGTCGGGATGAGCGAGGCAGCGTGGGGCGACGACGACGGGGACGGCGTACTGCCCTGGGTGGAGGAGCGGCTGGAGGACCTGGACGCCGACACCCCGGTGCTCTTCGACGAGACCGAGGGCATCGACTTCGAGGCGGTCGCCGACACGGCGCCTGACGTCATCCTGGCCTCCTACTCCGGCCTGACCCAGGAGGAGTACGACCAGCTCAGCAAGATCGCGCCGGTCGTCGCCTACCCCGAGGTCGCGTGGGGCACCTCGGTGCAGGACATGATCCGCATGAACAGCGAGGCCATCGGCCTGGGGGCCGAGGGCGAGCAGCTGATCGAGGACCTCGACGCCGAGGTCGCCGAGTCCTTCGAGGCGCACCCCGCCCTGGCCGGCAAGAACGCGGTCTTCACCTATATCGACCCCGCCGATCTCAGCCAGATCGGCTTCTACACCACGCACGACACCCGCCCGGGCTTCCTGGAGTCGGTGGGCATGGGCACTCCTGCGGTGGTCGCGGAGGCCTCGGCGGGCACCGAGGAGTTCTACACGACCGTGAGCTCGGAGCGGGCCGACGAGTTCGACGACGTCGACCTCTTCATCACTTACGGCGACGCCGAGGGCAAGCAGCTGAAGGCACTCCAGGCCGACCCGTTGATCGGCAGGATCTCGGCTGTGGAGAGCGGCTCCGTGGCCACCCTGGTCGACTCCACGCCGCTGGCCGCCATGGCCAACCCGTCCCCGTTGTCGATCCCGTGGGGCATCGACGACTACTTCTCCTTGATGTCCGAGGCCCTCGAGAACGGCCAGGGCTGACCGGACGAGGACGTCGAAGGCATCCGCATGGTCGTGGCCAGCCCGGAGAGGTCGCGGGAGCTCGCTGCACGGCGAGCCCCCGCGACCACCCGCCTGCTGTGGGTGGGACTCGCGCTCACCCTGATGGTGCTGGCGGCCCTCGCCTCGGTGGCCTTCGGGGCCCGGGTGGTCGGCCCGCACGACCTGGTCGGCGGCCTGGTCGGGGTGGTGACCGGCGACGGTTCGGGTGACAGCATCGCGCAGGCCGCGGTGGAGAAGAGGGTGCCGCGGACCCTGCTCGCGCTGATCGCCGGCGCCGCCCTCGGCCTCTCCGGGGCGGTGATGCAGGGCGTCACCCGCAATCCGCTGGCCGACCCCGGCATCCTCGGTGTCACCACGGGCGCCGCCCTGTCGGTGGTCGTCGGCATCGCGTTCTTCGGGCTCGCCTCGCCGAGTGCCTACATCTGGGTGGCCATCGGCGGCGGCGCGGTCGCTGCGCTCTTCGTGTACGCCGTGGGCTCGCTCGGCCGGGGCGGTGCCACCCCGCTGAAGCTGACCCTGGCCGGGGCCGCCACGTCGGCGGCCCTGAGCTCGCTGATCAGTGCGATCCTGCTCCCGCGCATCGACGTCATGAACCAGTTCCGGTTCTGGCAGATCGGCGGTGTCGGCGGGGCGTCGTACGACAAGCTGGGCCTGGTGCTGCCGTTCCTGGTGGTCGGTGCCGTGATCAGCCTGGCCGCCGCACGGGGGCTCAACTCGCTGGCCCTCGGCGACGACGTCGCTGCCGGGCTCGGCGAGAAAGTGACCCGCACCCGGCTGCTGGCGGCCGTGGGTGCGGTGACGCTCTGTGGGGCCGTGACCGCGGTGGCCGGGCCCATCGGGTTCGTGGGACTGGTGGTCCCACACCTGTGTCGGCTCCTCATCGGCATCGACCACCGATGGCTGCTGCCAGCGTCGATGATCGTCGGCGCGGCCCTGCTCACCAGCGCGGACGTCGTGGGCCGGGTGGTGGCTCGCCCGTCGGAGGTCGACGTCGGCATCGTCACCGCGTTCATCGGAGCGCCGGTCTTCATCTCCATCGTGCGCAACCAGAAGCTGAGGTCCCTGTGAGCACCAGCGCCCTGACGTTCAGCAGGGCCCGGACCCGCCGGGCCCGCCGCCGCGGGTCGATCTCGCTCGGGCTGCTGGCCCTGCTCGGGGTGCTCTTCGTGGTCAGCCTGATGGTGGGGCAGACCTTCTACTCCCTCGACGAGGTGGTCCGGGTCATCATGGGCCAGCCCGTGCCCGGCGCCTCCTTCACCGTCGGTGAGCTGCGCCTGCCCCGGGCCGGTCTCGCGGTGCTGGCCGGTGCCTCCTTCGGCCTGTCCGGGGTCACCTTCCAGACCATGCTCCGCAACCCGTTGGCCTCCCCCGACATCATCGGCATCAGCTCCGGCGCGAGCGCCGCAGCGGTGATCGGGATCGTCGTCCTGTCCTGGAGCGAGACGACGATCTCGATCATGGCGGTGCTCGCGGCGCTGGCCACGGCGATGCTGATCTACGTCCTGTCCTTCAAGGACGGCGTGGTCGGCACCCGGCTCATCCTCATCGGCATCGGGATCGCGGCCATGCTGGACAGCATCGTGGCCTATGTCATCGTCCGGGCCGCCCAGTGGGACCTGCAGACGGCGATGCAATGGCTGACCGGCAGCCTGAACGGGGCGACCTGGGCGCAGGTCACCCCGCTCGCGCTGGCCGGCGCCGTCTTCGCGCCCCTGCTGTTGGCCCAGGCCGGCAACCTGACCTTGATGCAGCAGGGTGATGACTCGGCCACGGCGCTCGGGGTGCGGGTGGAGCGCACCCGGCTCCTCACGATCCTGGCTGCCGTCGCCTTGATCTCGTTCGCGACCGCCGCTGCCGGTCCGATCGCCTTCGTGGCGTTCCTGTCGGGGCCGATCGCGGCCCGCATCGTGGGCGGCGGTGGGTCCCTCATGGTGCCGGCCGCCCTCGTGGGGGCCTTGCTGGTCACCGGAGCCGACCTCCTGGGCCAGTACGCCTTCGGCACCCGCTACCCCGTCGGCGTCATCACCGGGGCGCTCGGGGCGCCCTACCTGGTCTACCTCCTTGTCCGCACCAACCGAGCCGGGGGCTCCCTGTGACCGATGCTCATTGCCTCACCGTCGAGAACGTCACCCTCGGCTACGGCGACCGCGTGGTGGTCGATGCCCTCGACCTCGCCGTACCGCCCGGCGCGATCACCGCGATCGTCGGCGCCAACGCCTGCGGCAAGTCCACGCTGCTGCGGGCCATGTCCCGACTCCTCAGGCCCCGGCACGGCCAGGTGCTGCTCGACGGCAGGGACCTGCATCGCCTCAACACCAAGGAGGTGGCTCGCACCCTCGGACTGCTGCCCCAGTCGCCCCTCGCCCCCGAGGGCATCGTCGTGGGCGACCTGGTGGCCCGGGGCCGGCACCCGCACCAGCAGCTGTTGACCCGCTGGGGCAGCGCCGACGACGCAGCGGTCGCGGCCGCCCTCGACCTCACCGACACCACGGGACTCGCCGACCGCTCGGTCGACGAGCTCTCCGGCGGCCAGCGCCAGCGCGTCTGGATCGCCATGGCCCTGGCCCAGCAGACCGACATCCTGCTGCTCGATGAGCCCACGACCTTCCTGGACGTGAGCCACCAGATCGACGTGCTCGACCTGCTCACCGACCTCAACCGCGACCACGGCACCACGATCGTCATGGTCCTGCACGACCTCAACCTCGCGGCCAGGTACGCCGACCACCTCGTCGCCGTCGCCCGGGGCCAGGTGCACGCTGCCGGGGACCCTGCCGACGTCCTCACCACCACGGTGGTCCGCGACGTGTTCGGCATGGACAGCCAGGTCATCCCCGATCCGGTGTCCGGCAGGCCGATGGTGCTGCCCATCGGCCGGCATCACGCGGGTCAGGGGCCCAACGAGGTGCCGCCGACGTCCACGCGGGGCAGCACGGTCACGACACCGTCGGGGGCGAAGCTGTAGACCTGGTAGCCGGTGACCAGCCCGGACTCCTCGTCGAGGAACACCACCGGGAAGGAGGCCTCCTGCAGGGGACGTGACCACGGCGTGGAGAAGCGCCCGATCGTCGGCGACGCGACGGCTCCACCGGAGGTGTCCAGCTCCATGACCAGGGTCCAGCTGCCGTCGGAGTTCCAGACCACTCGCGGTTCGACCGATCGGTGCCAGTGCCCGTAGAAGACGGCGGCGGCCGGGACGTCGTCGATGTCGTCCTCCTGCGGGATCGTCGCACTGCCCCGCGCGTCGAGGAAGGCCCGCATGTCGTCGACGCCGAGGAACGCCTGAGCGGCATAGGCCTCGTGCACGAGGACCAGGTCGGGCCGTTCGTCCTGGGCCGCCTCCCGCAATCGGGTCCCCAGGTCGGTCTGGGTCTCCTCGCCCCGCAACCGGGTCGCGCCGAACAGCTCCGAACGCGCCGGGTCGCCGTCACCCAGCACACGGACCCCGCCCAGCTCCTGGACCGCACCGGACAGGACCGTCATCCCCGCCTCCTCCATCTGCGCGGCACTGACCTCGGACTCGTGGTTGCCGGTCACCGCCGCGATGGGAGCACCGTCGGCGATGGCGGCCTCGTCGGCGATGCAGCCGCCCTCCGCAGCCGTGCCGTTCGTGGTGAGGTCGCCGGTGACGGCCAGCAGTGCCGGGACATCCTCCCCGAACTGGTCGCGCAGCATCGACACGACCTGGGACTGGAGCCGGATCATCGTGGTGTTGCAGTGCATGTCGGACTGCATCAGGACAGCCCGCTCACCGGGGCGGGGGCCCTGCATCGACGTGGCCGCTGCCTCCAGGCCGCTGGCCGCCACCGCCGCGTAGTCCCGCTCCTGGTCCTCCTGGCGCTGCACCAGACTCTGCACCTTGGGCACCACACCGCCGAGCACCGCGCGCAGGATCGGGCTGTCCGTCGTACTGCCTGCCGCGACCGTCCCGTCGAGCGCCGGAAGTGCATAGGTCCCGGGCCCCTCCCCGGCTCCCGCCGCGCCGGTGCGCAACAGGACCGTGGACAGGGTCGCGCTGACGGCCAGCACCAGCAGGACGACCAGGGTGGAGCGCAGCACCTTCACGCGCGGGGTTCCCTCGCGCCGCCAGGCGAACAGGGACGACAGCAGCAGCACGACCAGCCCGCCGACCCCCGCCACGATCAGCTCGGTCACCAGGAACATGTGCCGGAACTCGGCAACGACCAGGTCGACGTATCCCTGGACGGCACGTTCGGGATCGTGGAACAGCCCGGTGTAGAGCTCCAGCATCTCGGGGGTGACGTAGGAGGCCAGGTCTCCGTCCCCCGCTCCCGGATCGCCCGGCCCGTTGACGGTGGCCACGACCCCGATCGGGCCGCGCGAGAGCGGCACGTAGGCGGTCCCGGCGATCCCCAGCCGGACCTCGCTGTGACCCGACGTGTTCAGGGTGAAGGTCGCGGGTGTGACCCCGATGGTCTCGTGCACGGTCGTCCGGCTGATGGCCCAGGCGAACGACAGCGGGGCAGCCACCACCGCGACGCACAACGCGGCCACCAGGAAGCGAGCGGTCCACGCTCCGGCGGACCTCAGGGTCGCCGAGGGGATCCGCTGTCTCCACGAGTCAGCTCGTCCAGACATGGGGCGACGCTATCCCAGGGGCCGATATCCGGGGTGGTTGCGGCCAGCTGGCCGCCAGCGTTCAGCCGGTAGGCCCGGGCGTGAGCTGGGCGGCGCTGCTGACATCGGACCACGAGGCCTTCGCCCCGCTGTGGCCGATGCGGGCCACCTGGACCAGCGCCCCGGAGGCGGCGACGACGGTGACCGCGGCGATCCCGGTGGCCACCCACCGGTTCGCCCACACCGGAGCAGCGGCGTCCGTCGAGCGCCGAGCAGTCAGCAGACCGAGCACCATGAAGGCGACGATCACTGCGGCCAGGACCAGGACCCAGGGCAGCAGCTGTTCGCCCATCTCGGTGTGCTTCTCCACCAGGGCGGTCTCGTTGACCCGCTCCTCGAGCGACTCCCCGCTGCCGGTGGCCAGGGGCACGAGGACGACGTTGGCCACGGCCATGGCGGCCACGAGCCAGCCGATGTGCGAGCGGACCCAGGGCGAGACCACGACGGCGATGGCGCCCAACGCGGCCAACGGCACGAGCACCACGACCGCGTGCACGATCAGCGGGTGCGCGGGGATGCCGAAGATGTTGCTGAGCTCCATGAGGGTCCGATCGTCCGAGTGCTGGGGTCCTCCCACCCTCGCCCTCCACGTCGGTGGCGGTCAGGGGCCAAGGTCCTGCCCGGGCAGGCCGAGCGACCGCCTGGTGCGGCATGATGACGGCATGGATCGGAGCGCCGGGATGGGGTTGCGCTGGTCGCGCGCCTGCTTCCTGGCCGGCGTCGCGATGCTCACCGGCACGGTCGCGCACGTCTCAGCCGGTGGCTACCTGCCGGGCCCGGCCGCCATGGCGTGGATCTTCCTGGCCTGTCTGGTCGCCTCCGCGAGCCAGCTCGGGCGCCGGGCGTCCCACCTCAGGGTCGCCCTGCTGCTCATGGCCGGACAGACGTTCTTCCACGGGGCGCTCACCGCGATGGGCGGCCACCGGGGCGACCCGCCGTTGACCAGGGCCCCGAGCGTCCCGCACCTGCACCCCGCGGCCGCCTCCCTGCCCACCGAGCGCCGGGTCGGGTCGCTGTACGACCAGCTGTACGCCGGCCGGACGAGCGACCCAGCCGGGCAGCTGAGCATCCCGACCCCGGTGCAGCACCTGCTGGCCGACCTCACCGGACCCCATGCCCTGATGGCCCTGGCCCACCTGCTCGCGGCGGCCGTGATGGGGTTGTGGATCGCTCGCGGCGAGCGCGCCCTGTGGGTGCTGCTGGCCGCGGGGACGGACGTGGCCCGTCTGGCCGTCGGTACGGCGGCTCGCCAGTGCCTGGTGGCCGCCCGATCGCTGCACTCGACGCTCGCGCTCGTGCGGACCCAGGACCGCCTCCTCAGGCGATGGCACGGGCCGCCGGCCTGGCGACTGCGCCGCCCGGCCCGCTTCCACGTGCTCGCCGACCTGCTGATCCGCCGGGGCCCGCCCCCTCTCCTCGCCGCCTGACCCTCGCGGTCCAGGCGCCACCCTCACCACACCCGCACGCCCTTCGGGTGCGGAGCCGACCCCGGCCGAGGCTGGGGCACTTCCGCGTGCGGACCACCCGACGTGCTCGAGGAGAGCCCATGACCACCCAGTTCGACGATCCAGCGCCGCCACCCACCACCCACCCACCGTCTCGACCCGCGAGGTCGCGCGGGCTCTTCCGGGCCTTCTGGCGCTGGCACTTCTACGCCAGCTTCCTGGTCGTCCCGGTCCTGCTGCTACTCGCCGTGACCGGCCTGATCTACCTGTTCCGCTTCCAGTTCGAACCGCTCCTGCACGCCGACCTGATGAAGGTGCAGGCCCCGGACGGAGTGATCGCCCAGCCCTATGCCGCCCAGCAGGCAGCAGTGGAGCGTGCCTACCCTGAGGCCTCGATCATGTCGATGACCGAGCCTGCTGATGCCGGCCGGAGCACCGTCTTCGCCACCGTCCACGCCGACGGCTCGACCCGCGACATCTACGTGAACCCCTACGGCGCCGAGGTCCTCGGCGACCTCAACCCCGACACCACCGTCTCCGGGATAGCGGTGCGACTGCACGGCGAGCTCATGGCCGGCAAGGCCGGCGACTACGTCATCGAGCTCGGGGCCTGTTGGGCGATCGTGATGGCGCTCACCGGCTACTACCTGTTCGTCAAGGGGCGGGCGGCGCGCCTGCGGCGACGGTTGTCCGGAGCGGCCGGGGCCACTCTGCGCAGTCGCCACGCCCTGGTCGGCTCCGTGGTCGGGGTCAGCCTGCTGTTCCTGCTGGTCTCCGGGCTGCCGTGGACCGGCTTCTGGGGCGCCAAGGTCCAGGAGCTCGCCACCCAGCAGGGCTCGTCGCTGTGGAGCACCGACCCCGGAGCCCTGTCCGACCCCACCTCGTCCCTGGACGAGTCCCTGCCGCACAGCCACGCGGTCGACGTACCGTGGGCGCTCGGCGACAGCGACGTGCCCACGTCGACCCCGCCGGTCGATGGCGAACGCTCGGTCGCCAATGTCGACACCGCCCTCGAGGTCGCCTCGGACGAGGGGCTCAGCCACCCGATGACCGTCGCGATCCCCGATGGCGAGCAGGGCGTCTACTCCGTCATCGGATACGCCTTCCACGACCCGACCGCCGAGCGGACGGTCCATGTCGACCAGTTCGGTGGGCAGGCGGTGTCCACCTACGGCTACGACGACTACCCCGCCCTGGCCAAGGTGGTCTCCCAGGGGATCGGCGTGCATGAAGGTCGCAGCTTCGGCGTGGTCAACTTCTGGGCCGCCGCGCTGGCCTGCCTGGCTGTCGTCTTCATGTGCGTCAGCGGGCCGCTGATGTGGTGGCGCCGACGTCCCGCCCGCCGGGCCGGCGTACCTGCCAGCATCGGGGCTCCGCGAGGACGCCTCCCCCTGGCGGCGACGCCCGCTCTGCTCGTGGCCCTCGTGGTCCTCGGCCTGTTCCTCCCGCTGTTCGGGATCAGCGTGCTGGCCGTCCTGGTCCTCGACCAGGTGCTGCTGCGCCGGGTCCCTGCCTTCCGCACCTGGTTCGACATCGCATGACACCGACACCCATCACCCGAAAGGATCTGACCATGTCCACTCCCCGAGGAATCCTCATCACCACCCTGCTCGTCGTCGGCCTCGGCCTCACCGGCTGCGGCTCCGACGACTCACCTGCCCCGGCGAGCGGTGGCAGCGACACCGCGGGCACCCCAGCGGTCATCGACGTCACCATCACCGGCGACAGCGTCACCCCCAACGGCGAGCGCGTCGAGGTCCCGAAGGGACAGGACGTGACGTTGAAGGTGACCGCGGACGAGGCCGGCGAGATCCACGTGCACTCCAGTCCCGAGCAGGAGCTGGAGTACGACGCCGGCACCACCACCCTGACCATCACCGACCTCGACCAGCCCGGCATCATCGACGTCGAGTCACACTCCCTGGAGAAGGTCATCGTCCAGCTCGAGGTCTCGTGATCCTCGAGATCCCCCTGGCACACGGGCTGGGCGGCGCGAAGAACCTGCCGATCCCGCCCGAGCTGGCCATCGCCGGCGCCTCCGCGGCGCTGACGGTGTCCTTCATCGTGCTCGCGCTGGCCTGGCGTACGCCGCGCTTCGACGCGGCGACCCAGGGCCGTCCGGCTCCGGGCTGGCTCACGGACCTGGTCGACTCCCCGGCGTTCGCGCCGGTCGTGCGCGCGCTCGGCCTGCTGTTCTTCGCCTACGTCACCTGGGCCGCCGTGGCAGGGCCCGATCTCCTGACCAACCCGGTCTTCGGGGTCGTCTACGTCCTGCTGTGGGTCGGGCTGGTGCCGGCCTCGTTGCTGTTCGGGCCGTTCTACCGAGCCGTCAGCCCGGTGCGCACCCTGCACCTGCTCCTCGTGCGCGTCCTCGGACTCGACGCGCACCAGGGGCGGGCCACCCTGCCGCCCTGGGTCGGTCTCTGGCCGGGGGCTCTCGCGCTGTTCGCCTTCGTGTGGCTGGAGCTCGTCTATCCCTCGGGCACCTACCTGGCCACGCTGCAGGTGTGGTTCGGCACCTACCTGGTCCTGGGACTTGTCGGGGCCGCGGTGTTCGGAGACCGGTGGCTGGCCGCCTTCGACCCGTTCGAGGTCTACTCGACCCTGATCGGTCACCTGTCGGTGTTCGGTCGCCGTACCGTGCGGACGCGAGGCGGGCCGAAGGCACACCCGCACACCCAGCTGGTCCTCCGTGCCCCGCTGCGCAGTCTCGACGGGGTCCCCATCGGACCCGGGCTGGTCGCCGTGCTCGCCGTACTCCTCGGGTCCACCGCCTTCGACACCTTCAAGGACTCATCCACCTGGGTCCGGTTCATCCAGGACGTCAGCGCACCCGAGGTCGTGAACACCCTGGGCCTGCTCGGGTTCTGCCTCGCCGTCGGGGTGAGCTTCACCGCCGCCACCGTGGCGGTCCGACCCCGCGCCGCGACGGGCCTGACCCGCCGCGACATGCCCGGCCAGTTCGCCCACTCACTCGTGCCGATCGTTCTCGGCTACATCACCGCCCACTACCTGTCCTACTTCGTGGAGGTCGGACAACAGACGATGATCCTCCTCAGCGACCCGATGGGCACCGGAGCCAACCTGCTGGGCACCGCGAACCTGGGCGTCAACTACTGGCTCTCCGACCACCCCTCCACCCTGGCCGTCGTGAAGGTGCTCGCGGTGGTCGGCGGTCACGTGCTCGGCGTCATCGCAGCCCACGACCGGGCCACCAAGCTCCTCACCACCCGCGACCAGCTCGTCGCCCAGCTGCCGCTCCTGGTCCTGATGGTGCTCTACACCGGAACCGGCCTCTACCTGCTCTTCGGATCATGAATCGCCTGGAGTGCTGACCTCGCCGGGGTCAATGCGTGAGCTGGGGCGCCAGGACCCGCAGCTGCAGCATGGCGAAGAAGCGTGCCTCGGGGTCGCCGAGATCGATCTCCCCCACCTCGGCGAGCCGGCGCAGCCGGTAGCGGAAGGTGTTCGGGTGGACGTAGAGAGCCTCGGAGGCGGCGATCACGTCCCCGAAGGCATCCAGCCACGCCGCCAGCGTCTGGACGAGCGTGCTGTGGTGCTGCCGGTCGTAGTCGATGAGCCTGGCCAACGGCCCGGTCGGGCGGTCGTCGCGGGCCGCGGCCATGTCCCGTAGGTCCAGCATCAGGGCCTCGACCTGGATGTCCTCGAGCGTCGCCACCCGCCGCCCACTGCGGGCCTCCCTCAGCACGCGCAGGGCCCGGTCGGCGCAGGTGCGCGCGAAGGCGAGGCCGGCGACGTCACGGGCGATGGGACCGACGGCGACCACGGCCGTGACCCGGTCGCCGAGGCGGTCCAGGAACTCGTTGGCCAGCCGCCGCCCGCTCTCCTCGCCGTCGTGACCCGTGCCCGGAGCCGGCACGAGGCCGTAGGCGACGTCTCCGATCAGTGCGGCGGCCGACCGCGGGTGGACAGCGCTCAGCTGCATGGCGAACGCGTCACTGACCCGCTGACGCTCGTGCACCAGCACCGCGTCGCCGCCGGGGGGACGGGGGTCGTGGTCCGGCTCGTCCACCGACACCCCGAGGACGATGAGCGGCTTCCCGGACAGACCGAGCCGCTCGAGCGCCTCGTGGGCGCCCCGCCCGCCCTCGAGGGCGGAACTCAGCAGGTCGGCGCGCAGGCGGCGCTGGACATCGGCACCGGCCCGGACCCGCAGCAGGTGCAGGGCGACCAGCTTGGCGGCGTCGCACAGCGCCTCGGTGCGTTCCTCGTTGAGAGGGCCCGGCACAGCAGCCCAGATCGAACCGAGCAGCTCGTCCCCGGCCCGCACCGCCATGGCCACCCGTGGCATCGAGAACGCATCCTCACCCTCGGCACCCGGGCTCACGAACACCGGGCGGTCACTGCGGTGGAGCTCACGGAACACGCCACGCTCGGCCAGGATCCGGGAGTAGCGCTCAGGAACCTGTCGGCCCAGGATCGTCTCGACCCTCGACGGGTCGGCCTCGTCCTGGCGCCCGGAGAAGGCCAGGACCCGGGAGCTGCGGTCCTCGATCGTGATAGGCGCGTCCAGCAGGGCAGCGATCGCGTTCGCGACGGCGAACAGGTCGCCGGAGGGCAGCCCGCCCAGCGACTCATGGTCGGTGACGCCGATGTCGCCCTCGGCCAGCACCGCCCTGAGCATCGCAGCCAGGTGCGCCCAGGGCGCACCCCGGCTCAGTCCCAGGAGCGTCACCCCTGACTCCTCCACGGCCGTGCGCATCGCGGGCGTCACCTGGACCGGCGCACGGAGCACGAGACCGGCGACGCGGTGTCGTCCGAGGGATCGCACGAGCTCGACGATGGCGTCGGCGTCGACCAGACCCACGCCGAGGACCAGGGCACCTGCCGGGGGGATCGGATCGTCCACAGGGTCGTGGATGACCACCCCACCGATGTCCTGGGCACGTTCCGGGTCGCCGTGGACGACCTCCAGCAGGGTGGCCCCCAGGTCGTCGAGGACACGACCGAGGCTCGCACGCGGACGTAGGTTCATCGTTTCGAGCACCATCCGACGGTAGGGGAGGAATCCCCACCCTACGTCGTCGTGGCGGACCGAAAAGGCCTCCACAATCGTCGGGACGGACAAGGTCTCAGGCGGGGACCCACTCGGTGGAGACCGTGACGGCTGCGAGCTCGTCCCTCAGAGGTTCCACCCCGAGGCCGGGCCCGGTGGGCACCTGGAGGTGGCCGTCCTCGAGGACGAAGGGCTCGGTGATGTCCGTGGCGTAGTAGCGCCCGGAGGCCGAGGTGTCCCCGGGGAGGGTGAAGCCGGGCAACGCTGCGAGCGCGACGTTGGCCGCGCGCCCGAGCCCGGTCTCGAGCATCCCGCCGCACCACACGGGCACCCCGTGGGCCACACAGAGGTCATGGATCCTGCGGGCCTCCAGGTAGCCACCGACCCGACCGGGCTTCACGTTGACGATCTGGCAGGCGCCCAGCCGGATGGCCGCGGCGGCCGTCTGCGCGGAGGTGATCGACTCATCAAGGCACACCGGCGTGGTGATCTGGCGGGCCAGGTCTGCGTGGCCGAGCACGTCCTCCTCATCGAGCGGCTGCTCGATCAACACCAGGTCGAACGGATCGAGGCGAGCCAGGTGCCGGGCGTCGCCCAGCGTGTACGCCGTGTTGGCGTCCACCTGGAGCAGGACGGTGTCCCCGAAGCGCTCCCGGACCGCGCGCACCGGCTCGACGTCCCAGCCGGGCTCGATCTTGAGCTTGATGCGGGCGTAGCCCTCGTCGAGATAGCCGTCGACGGCGTCGAGCAACTGGGGCACGCTGTCCATGATCCCGACCGACACCCCGCACGGGACCCGGTCGTGGACCGAACCGAGCTCACGGGCCAGTGAGCGCCCGGTCGCGCGGAGCTCGGCGTCGAGGAACCCCATCTCGAGGGCACCCTTGGCCATCCGGTGCCCCTTGAACCTCGCCAGGGCGGGGGCCACGATGTGGGCCTCCAGCGGGCCGACGGCGGCCAGCGCCGGGATCAGGTGGTGGCGCAGCACGTCGGCGGCGCCGTCGAGGTACTCCGGGGAGTAGACAGGATCAGACATGGCGACGCACTCGCCCCAGCCCTCACCCTCGTCGGTCACGACCCGCAGCAGGAGGAGCTCACGGGTGGTCTGCGTGCCGAACGACGTGCGGAACGGCGAGACCAGGGGCATCGCGATGCGGCGCAGCTCGACTCCGGTCAGCTTCACAGCAGCTGCCCTGCTCGGGCCGGGCGGCGTACGACGTACCAGCCCGCCCGGTCGAAACCGGTGATCCGGGCACCGTCGGCGACCAGGGCCGACAGCGCGTCGCGCGCGGCCACCCGCCACTGCTGTGCCGCCGCCGGGTCGGCGAGCCGCATGGCCCCGATGTCGCTCGGTACGGCGACCAGCGAGGTCTGGGCGTCGAGTCGCCCGGGGACCGCTCGTCCGCTCTCGGAGATGCCGAGGGCGACCACGGCGCCGGCCGCGAGCTCGTCGGACACCACCGCAGGGACGCTGTTCCCGGCGCACGCCGCGATCACCGCGGGGTCGCGCAGCCGCCAGCGGACCAGGAGGCGGTCGGAGTCGTCGACCCCGTTGATCGTGTCCAGCATGGGTCCGTAGAAGTTCGGGAGGTACTCCACGGGTTCGGCCGCCAGCTTGACCAGGTTGAAGTGGGCGTTGCGGCTGACCAGCGGGTCGAAGGTCCAGGCGATCTCGGACACGCCGCGCAACAGGGCCCAGGAGCGTTGGTGGAGCTTCAGCGCGAAGCCGATGTTGCGGCCCAGCGCCGGCCCGGCCACCCCGGCGATGTGGCTGTGCAGGGAGTCCTCGGCCGGGGCGGCGAAGAAGCCCACGCAGGCACCGACCAGGCGGCCCTCGTCGAACGCACCGCTCACGTAGTTGCCGGCCTTGGTGAACGCTCGCAGCAGCTCGATGGTGACCGGCGGGTTCGAGTCGCGGCCCCAGATGGTCGCGTAGAGGTGGACGACCTCCTCCAGCTCCCGCAGGTCGGTGATCTCGCGGACGGCCACCCCCGCGCCGAGGGCGGCGGCATCGGCCGTCTGGACGGCGAGGTCCACGACGTCGGCGCCGCGCGAGGTTGTCAGGTTGGTCACGACACCCATGCTGGTCACGTTCTCCTCGGCTGTCATGGTCGCGGCCCACCAGTTGCGTGGACCCGGTTGGTCGCCACCGACCGACGGGCGAGCAGATCGGTCACCAGGGCCGCCAGGAGGGTGGTCCGGGGCACGAGCTGATCGAGCACCACGTGCTCGTGCTCGGCATGCGCCCCTCCCCCCACGGCTCCCAGTCCGTCGAGGGTGGGCGTGCCCACGCCGGCGGTGAAGTTGCCGTCGGAGGCCCCTCCCACCGAGGCGCAGGTCAGGTCCGGAAGCCCGAGAGCACGCGCGGTCGTGCGGGCCTGTTCGAAGAGGGCCTGCGACGCCGCCGCCTCCAGGGGCGGGCGGTTCGCGCCGCCCACCAGGTCGAGCGAGGCCCCGGGCAGCACGGCCCGCAGCCCGCGCATGGCGGCATCGACGCGGTCCTGCTCGGTGCGCGAGATGACCCTGACATCCACCGAGAACGATCCCTGCGCCGGCACGGTGTTGGTGGTCGTGCCGGCGCGGGCGGCGGTCGGCGTGACCGTCGTACCGAGCTCCGGGTCACCGAGGCGACTCACGGCCAGTGCCTGGTGGGCCAACTCGAGTGTGGCGTTGACACCCAGCTCGGGCTCGAGCCCGGCGTGCGCGGATCTGCCCTGGACCAGGACGTCGTAGACCGAGACCCCCTTGCGCTCGGTCTTCAGGGCACCGTCATCGGCGGAGGCCTCGAGCACCAGGGCCGCCGAGGCACCGGCTGCCTCCTGCTCGATGAGCGCACGCGAGCTCGGCGATCCGAGCTCCTCGTCACCGGTGACCAGGATGGTGACCCCATCGCGGTCCGGGAGCTCGGCAGCGGCGTGCAACGCCATCACCACTCCTGCCTTCATGTCGAAGCACCCTGGTCCCCGGATGATGCCGGCCTCGACGGAGAAGGGTCGGGTGGCCAACGACCCGAGCGGCCAGACGGTGTCGTGGTGACCGAGCAGCAGGACCTCGGTCGGTCCGCTGCCCAGACGCCAGCGCAGATGTGTTCGACCCTCGATCACGATCCGCTCCGGCTCGACGCCGAGGCGTCTGGTGCCGACCCGGGCGAGGACCTCGGCGGACCGCGCCACAGCGGCCAGGTCGTCGGAGGGCGACTCGCACTCGACCAGGTCGCGGAGGTCGCCGAGGACCTCGGACAGGCTGATCATGGTCGTTCCACGCGGGGCGTCGCGCGGGCACCGAAGTGCACGTAGCGCTCCCCGGTGGGCAGCTCGTAGAAGGTCACCGGCGCCCAGGTCTCCACCTCGGGCGGCTTGACCGCGAAGAGCGCGGGGCCGACCGGGACCATCGGGTATTCCTCCACCGGGTCGGGGACCATCTCGGCGATCGGGCCGGTGACGGTGGTCCGCAGCCGGGGTTCGCCGCCCTCGCCGAGGAACACCTCCATCTCCACCGACGCCCGCTCGTAGGTGCCGAGGTACGGCGTGACGTCGACCTCGACGGGCACCGCGGGCGGGGTGAGGGGGTCGGGGACAGTGACGCCGGCGAGCTCGGCGAAGATCTCGCGGTAGAGGTCCTCGTAGAGGTCGCGGGTGTTCCCACCGTTGGTCAGCAGGGTGACCGCGAGGCCCGCCTCAGGGAGGATGCGCAGGAACGCCGCCTGGCCGATGGTGTTCCCGTCGTGGCCGATGACCCGGTGCCCGTCCCAGCCGAACCGGATCCAGCCCAGGCCCCACGAGTCGCCGAGGATGTACTTGTCCGGCAGGTCGGCGTGGTGGGCCGCCATGTCAGCGGCGCTCGCAGCGGCCAGGACACGCGTCCCGTCCTCTGCGAGTCCGCCGCTGAGGTGCAGGCGCGCGAAGCCGAGGACGTCGCGTGCGGTGGCCGTGATGAGGCCCGCCGGCCCGAGCGACCGGGGCAGCATCCACACCGGCGCCACCAGCTGCTCGCCCTCGTGGTCCACGTGCCCCACCGCGGCACCGTGCAGCAGTGCCTCCTCGGGCAACGTCACCGTGTGCTCGAGCCCCAGCGGGGTGAAGAGCCGTTCGCGCAGGGCCTGGTCCCAGGTGCTCCCGGTGACCTGCTCGATGACCCGGCCGAGCAACGAGTAGCCCGAGTTGCAGTAGGACCAGGTGGCCCCCAGCGGATGGTTCTGGCCGGCCTCGCCGAGCAGCGCGACGTACTTCTCGAGGCAGTCGTCACCGCGACCGGTGTCGGTGAAGACGTCGCCGTCGATCCCACTGGTGTGGGTCAGCAGGTGACGCAGCGTGACCCCTTTGGTCACGTCGGGGTCGGACAGCCGCAGGTCCGGCAGCACCTCCACGATGGGGGTGTCCAGCTCCAGCAGCCCCTCGTCCACCAGCTGCATCGCCACGGTCGCGGTCCAGACCTTGGTGATGGAGCCGATCTGGAAGACCGACTCGGCGGTGACCGGCACCCCGGTGCTCTGGTTGAGTACGCCGTGCGCCACCGACACGAGTTCGTCCTCGCCCTGCGCCGAGCAGCGCAGCAGGCCGAGCTGCGCGCCAGGCACGCGGTGCCGGACCGCCAGTTCGGCGAGGCGGTGCTGCCAGTGCGCGGCGTCGATGCGGGGCCTCCCGTCGGCGACGGCGTACTGCTCGAGCCAGTCCAGGACCCGGCGGTTGAAGTCGGTGCGGTGCGACGGGCTGCCGGTGAGGATGAAGGCGTGCGGCTGGTCGGGGTAGATCACCAGCTGGGTCGTCACCCCGAGCTCGCGCAGGGAGGTGTGCCACTGCTGGGCCTGACCGACCGCGCAGGTGAGATCGCCACCGCCGTGGATCACGAGGGTGGGGGTGCGCACGTCGGCCACCCGGGTGAGCGGCGACATGGCGGCGTAGGCCTCCGGCTGCTCCCACGGGGTGCCGCCGAGCTCGAAGCTGCTGAGGCAGGTGCCGTCGTCGCACGTGCCGTACATGCTGACCAGGTCGCTGACCACCCCTCCCGCGACCGCTGCGGCGAACCGGTCGTCGTGGGCGGTGAGGTAACAGGTCATGAATCCGCCGTAGCTGTAGCCCGCGACGGCCAGTCGGTCGGGATCTGCCAGACCTTCGGCGACCAGCTCGTCGACGGGCTCGAGGAAGTCGGCTGCGTCCGCGACCCCCCACGCGCCGTTGACGCCGTCGTAGAACGCCTCGCCGTAGCCGTCGCTGCCACGCGGGTTGACCAGCAGCACGCTCCACCCACGGGTCACCAGCTCCTGGTGGTAGAGGTGGATCTCGTCGGCGGCGGAGTTCCATGCGTTGTGCGGACCACCGTGGATGTCGACGAGGAGGGGGCGTGGCCCCGAGCCGGCCGGGTCGGTGATCAGCCAGGCCTGCACGTCGGTGCCGTCGCTGATGGTGAACGTGCGTTCGGTGCGCTCGAACAGCTCGACCTCGGCGAGCACGGCGCCGTGGTCGGTCAGCAGGCGCTCGGTCCCGGTGCCCAGGTCGACCAGGACCATCTCCCCGTACGACGTGGGGGTCGCCAGCGCCAGTGCTGCGCTGCCACCGGCGACCGACAGCCCGGAGACTACTCGGCCGTCGCCGTCGAGCAGGGGCCGGGCGGAGTCCCCGTCCACCGCCCACAGGTGGGTGCAGCCGCGGTCACGCAGGCAGAACAGGATGCCGTCCGGGGTCTCCTGCGGGCGGGCCCCGGGGTAGGCGGTGGCACCCGGCATGACGTTGCGGTCGAGGTGGCCGGTCAGGTCGACCGGGTCGCCCCCGTCGAGGGGAAGCCGGAACAGGTGGGCATGGCCGACCAGGTCGCCGGGCCAGCCGACGACCAGCAGAGCGTCTCCGGCCTCGAGGTAGGACACGGTCGCGGCGATGCCGTCGTTGAAGCCGACCACGCGGGGCCGGGCGCGGGGGGCATCGACCTCCAGGAGGTGCACCGCGGTCCGGAAGGTGAGGTCGCTGTCGGCGCCCACCCGGCGGGTGAACGCCAGGGTGTGGCCGTCGGGTGACCACGCGGGCTCACCGGCATGCTCGGGACCCTCGGTCAGCTGCCGGCACTCGCCCGTGGCCACGTCGAGGACGTGCACCTGGCTGCGGATCGCACCGAACATGCCGGCCCCGTCGGCCTGGTAGTCGAGCCGGTCGGTGACGATCGGACCGCTGCCGCGAGGAGCGGGATCGACCGGCGCGGTGAATGCGATCCGGGTGCCGTCCGGGCTCCACACCGGGGTGGCCGCACCGAGCTCGAGGTGCGTGGCCCGGGTCGGTTCGCCGCCTGCTGCCGGCAGGAGCCAGATCTGGGCCGGACCGTCCTGGGCGCGCAGGAAGGCGAGCCGGGATCCGTTCGGCGCCCACGCGGGAGCACAGTCGGAGGTGCCGCTGGTGAGCCGTCGCGGGCTGCCCCCCGCCGTACCCACGAGCCAGAGCTGGTCGACCGGACGGTCCGCCTCGGCGTCCAGTGTCCGCAGGACGTAGGCCAGCTGGGCCCCGTCGGGAGACAGTGCTGGCTGGGACGGCACTGCGAGGTCGGTCAGGTCGTTGATGCGCATCCGTCGGGTCACGACGTGCTCCTTGCGGTGGGGGCGGGGGTGGGGGTGGACCGCGAGCCGGGCACGGCGGCCAGCAGTTGGCGGGTGTAGTCGTGCTGGGGGTCGGTCAGGACCTGCTCGGCAGGACCCTGCTCCACGATCCGGCCGCCGTACATGACCGCGACATGGCTGGCCACGTAGCGCACGACGGCCAGGTTGTGGGAGATGAAGAGCATCGAGAGGCCGAGCTCGCGCTGGAGCTCGCGGACCAGGTTGAGCACGGCGCCCTGGATCGAGACGTCGAGGGCTGAGGTGATCTCGTCGGCGATCACCACCTTCGGCTGACCGGCCAGGGCCCTGGCCAGCGCGACGCGCTGGCGCTGACCGCCGGAGAGCTCCGAGGGACGTGCCCGGGCCTTCGCGGGGTCGACCTGGACCAGTTCCAGCAACCGCTCGGCCTCGGCCCGGCGCTCCGCGCGCGACCAACCGGGCGGGATCGCCTCGGTGACGCTGTCGGCGATGCTCATCCGAGGGTCGAGCGAGGAGTAGGGGTCCTGGAAGACCATCTGCAGTGGTCGGCGCCGGCCACGGTGCGGCACCGGCTGCCCGTCCAGCAGGATCCGGCCGGAGTGCAGGGGGGCCAGACCCACGGCGGCTCGGGCGAGGGTGGACTTCCCGCAGCCCGACTCGCCGACCAGGCCCACCACCTGCCCGTCGGGGACCACCAGGTTGACGCCGTCGACGGCCGTGAAGGGCCGGCGCGGGGTGCCGTAGCGGACGACCACGTCCTCGAAGCGCAGCTCGCTCATCGGCCGTCCACCTCGATGAGCTCGCCGGTGTGCTCGGTCAGGCCGAGAGGCTCACCAGCGTGCCAGCACGCCACGCGGCTGCCGTCCGCAGCGGGCGCCAGCGGTGGGTCCTCGGCCCGGCAGCGGTCGTCGGCGAGCGGGCACCGGGGAGCGAAGGCACATCCAGCTGGGGTGTCGGAGGGGTCGACGGGCCGGCCGGGGACGACCGCGAGCGGGCGGTCCAGGTCGGTCTCCATGTCGGGTACGGCGGCGAGCAGCGCCCGCGTGTAGGGGTGCTGGGCGGACGCCCTGAGGCCGGCAGCCGGCAGGTCCTCGACGATGCGCCCGGCGTACATCACCAGGACGCGGTCGCACACCTCGCCGACCACGGTGACGTCATGGCTGATGAGCACCAACGCGACGTCGTCGGCCTCGCGGATGGCGCGGAGCAGGTCGAGCACCTGCTGCTGGACGGTGACGTCCAGGGCAGTGGTGGGCTCGTCGGCGATGATCAGCGACGGGCTGCCCATCAAGCCCATGCCGATCATGGCCCGCTGACGCATGCCACCGGAGAACTCGTGGGGGTACTGCCTGGCTCGTCGCTCGGCATCGGGCACCCGGACGGCAGCCAGCCGGTCCACGGCCCGGGCGAACGCCTCGCGTCGGCTCAACCCCTGGTGGTGGCGAGAGACCTCGGCGAGCTGGTTGCCCATGCGGCGGGTGGGGTTGAACGAGGTCATCGGGTCCTGGAACACCATCGCCAGCGACGTACCGAGCAGGTGACGGTGGGCACTGGCTCGGCCCCGTCGCAGGTCGGTGCCGAGCAGCTCGAGCCGGCTGGCCTCGACCAGTCCCGGGTCATCGACGAGCTGGGAGACCGCGAGGGCGGTCAGGGACTTGCCCGATCCCGACTCACCGACCACGCCGACGGCCTCGCCGCGGCGCACCGAGAACGACACGCCTCGCACGGCCCGGATGGGCCCGCTCGGCCCGGGGAAGGTGACCCGCAGGTCGCGTACGTCGAGGACCAGTTCGGTGGCGGCCGCGTCCGGGCCGTCGGCGATCCCACCGGACTGGGTCACGTCCTGGATCGAGGTGCCCTCCGCAGCTTCGGCCGTGAGCGGCACCCCACCGACCACCGAGACCCCGAGGCCCTTGGCGACGGACTCACCGAAGAGGTTGAACGCGAGTCCCGCGAGGAGCACGGCGAGGCCGGGCGCGAACGCCGCGGCCGGGTTGAGGTAGATCATCCCGATGCCGTCGTAGAGCAGCCGGCCCCAGTCATAGCTCGGGGCCTGGACACCGAGGCCCAGGAAGGAGAGACCGGCGAAGGCGAGCAGCGACCCGCCAGCCCCGATGGTGGCGTTGACGACCAGCGGCTCGCCGATGTTGGGCAGCACGTGGCGCACCAGGATGCGGAACCGCCCCACTCCGGCGACGCGGGCCGCCGAGACGAAGTCCCGCCCTGCGATCCCGGCGACGAGGGTCTGCACCAGCCGCGCGAAGGACGGCGCGCTCGCCAGCCCGATCGCCAGCACCGCGCCCGTGGCGCCCACGCCGAAGATCACCGCGAAGAACAGGGCAAGCAGCAACCCGGGGAACGCGACCGCGATGTTGACCGCGGTGGTCACGAGCCGACCGAGCCGACGGCCCAGGAGCAGGGGCGCGCTGCCCAGCAGCAGACCCACGACCACACCGATGGCGGTCGCGATCAGGGCGAGCTCCATCGACAGGCGGGTCGCGACGAGCACCCGGAAGAAGATGTCCCGGCCGAGGTTGTCAGTGCCGGCCCAGTGCTCGGCCGAGGGGCCCGCGAGGATGCGGTCGGTGTCCACCACGTTCGCCTCGTCCGACCACAGGATCGGGGCCAGCACCGCCAACAGCAGGGCGCCGGCCAGCAGCGCGCTGGTGGTCAGGCCGAGAGGGGTGCGCAGCACTCGGAGCATGCGGCGGGTCACGTCAGTCCTCTGCGATCATCGAGCGCGGATCGAGGAGCGCCAGGGCGACGTCGACGAGGTTGTTGGCCAGGAGCACGCCCACGCCGTAGACCAGGACGATCGCCTGCACGACCGGGTAGTCCTTGGCCAGGATCGAGGACACGATCGTGCTCCCGAGACCGGGCCAGGCGAAGACGCTCTCCACCAGGACGGTGCCGGCCACCATCGAGCTGAGCAGCAGCCCACTGAGGGTGAGGGCTGCGGTGAGCGCGTTGGGCAGGGCGTGGCCCAGGTAGACGGTGCGCGACGGCAGGCGTTTGGCCCGGGCGGTCCGCACGAAGTCGGCCTGGAGCACGGTCACCATCTCCACGCGGATGATCCGCGAGAGGATCGCGGCCGGGCCGACGGCCAGCGAGATGACCGGGAGCGCGTAGGCAGCCGCGGTGTCGTTGCCGGCCACGGGCAGCCAGGCGAGATGGACGCCGAACACGTAGACCAGGCCGACGCCGACGAGGAAGTCGGGGATGGTCCCGATCACCACACTGGTCGTCGTGAAGGCCAGCTCGCTGCGGCGCCCATGGCCCCGCCGGGTGAGCACACCCATGACGACGCCGACCGGGACCGCCAGGCCGACGGCGAGCAGGAAGGCGAGCACAGCGAGCTGGAGGGTGGCCGGGAGTCGCTGCGCGATCACGTCGGAGACCGGCAGCTGGGAGATCAGCGAGGTGCCGAGGTCACCGGTGAAGAGTCCCTGCAGGTAGTGCCAGTACTGCGTCAGGAGCGGGTCGTTCAACCCCAGCGCCTCCCGTCTGGCCGCCACCAGGGCCGCGGGAGCGGTGGGTCCCATCGCGCCGCGGACCGGGTCTCCGGGGATCAGGTGGATCATCAGGAAGGACGCCGTCACCAGCACCCACAGCGATCCGAGCAGCCGCCCGAGGCGCCGTACGCCGAAGCGCACCCAGCGGTGGGAGGTGAGGCCCGAGAGGGCACCCACCGCGGGTGCCGGCCCGGCGACCGAGTCCGCCGTCGTCATCTCCGACGGCCTACTTCGCCATCATGCGAATGCTGGTCGGGATGAGCTGGCCGGGGGTCTGGAACTCCGCCTTGGCACCGAACGTCTGGACGGTGCTGTTCGCGAACGGGACGATGTCAGCGTTGGCGATGAGGCCGGACTCGGCCTCGAGCCAGGTGGTGCAGCCCTCCACGCCCGGCATGGCCATGGCCTTCTTGACCAGCGCGTCGTAGTCGGCGTTCTGGATGGCTGCGAAGTTCGTCCCGTCGGGCGCGGCCGGTCCCGAGAGGAACGGCACGGCCTGGTCGGGGCTGCTGACGTTGAGCGAGATCCAGGTGACGTCCCAGTCCCCAGCCCCGAAGATGGTCTGCGTCAGGGTTCCCTCGTTCTGGCTCTTCGCGGTCGCCTTCACCCCGATGTCCTTCCAGTCCTGCACGGCGAGCTCGGCCGCGGCCGCACCGGCCGAGCCGGTGTTGTTCTGGTAGAGGAAGGTCAGGTCGAGCCGAGCGCCGTCCTTGGCGCGGACCCCGTCGCTGCCGAGCGTCCAGCCGGCCTCGTCGAGCAGCGCCGCAGCAGCATCCGGGTCGTGGGCCGGCAGGGAGCCGGACACCGAGTCACCCGGGCAGGAGCTGGGCTGGTTGACCGCCAGCGCCGTGGCCGGACCGCCCTTGCCGGAGGTCAGGACACTCTGGATCTTCTCCAGGTCGAGGGCCTGGGTCAGTGCCATCCGCACCTGGGGGTCGCTCGTCGCCCGGCCCTCCGCGTGGTTGTACCACTGCTCCCCCACGAGAGCCGGAGTCTCGGCGACGAACAGTCCGGCCTTCTCCAGACGGGTGGCGTCCGGCCCCAGGATCGCGGCCGCGTTGAGGTCCCCGGAGAGCAGGAGGTTGGCCGCGGTCGTCTCGTTCTCGACGACCTTGATCACGACCGTGGCAGGCAGGCCCTTGGTGTCGGTCGTCGCCCCGTCCGGGCCCCAGGTGTAGCCGTCGCGGATCTCGTAGGTGTAGTGGTCACCGGGCGCGGCCTCGGTGAGCTCGTACGGGCCGGTGCCGTTCGTGGCCCGGGCCAGGCTCGCGCGATCGGTCATGCCGCCGGGACAGACCATCGGGAGGCTGGCCAGTCCGTTGAGCACGAACGGCGCCGGGCTCGTGAGCTTGATGGTGACCGTCCGCGCCGCGTCGTCGGCGGTCGCCTTCGCCCCCACGGGCAGGAAGGTGCCCAGGAACGGGCTCTTGCTCGCCGGGTCCGCCACGAAGTTCAGGTTGTCCGCGACATCACTGGCCGTGAGCTCGGTGCCGTCGGCACACGTGATCGCGTCGGCCAGGGTGAGGTTCACCGTCGTGCCCGTGGCGTCCCACTCCGTGGCCAGGGCTGACTCGATGTCGCCGGTCTCGGGGTTCACGCTGAACAGGGGGTCGTAGGCGAGCTGAGTGACGGTGAACAGGACACTGCCGGCCGCCATCTGCGGGTCGAGGTTGCCGGGGTCGGAGGAGACCGCCATCGTGAACGTGGCGCCGTCGACGAGGTCACCTCCGCCGGAGGAGGACGCGGGGGCGTCGTTGCCCCCGCAACCGGCGAGCAGGGCGGTGGTGACACACAGCCCGAGGGCAGACACGGTCAGCTTCATGGACGGGTTCCTGTTCATCGGTGGGCTGGGGGTCAGGCGCCGGCACGCCGTACGGCGCGTCCGACGTGGAGGTAGAGGGCATGGCCGGCGCCGTCGTCGCCGACGAAGGCATGGGGCAGGTGCATCCCGCGATCCGCCTCGAGCGGGATCAGGCTGTCACCGGCGTAGTGGACGAGCTCCTTGCGTTCGGCGACCTCGCCCATCTCCACCGCGACGCCCTTGGGTGTCATGTCCAGCCAGATCCGGCCGTCGTCGTCCTGGCTGACGACGAGGTCGAAGACCTCCGCGGAGTAGGTGCCGACGTACCGGCTCGCATCGATGGCCTCCGGCTCGGCCGGGGGCGCGGGCAGCGCCGGCAGGGTCAGGTCGCCGAGCTCGGACAGCACGTGGGCGACGATCTCGCGGTAGAGCGAGAACGTGTCGCCGCCGTTGGTCAGCAGCGCCACCGCCACGCCCTTCTCGGGGAGGATGCGCAGGAAGGCGGACTGACCGATGGTGCTGCCGTCGTGGCCGACGACCGTGCCGCCCGGCGTCTCGAACAGCTCCCATCCCAGCCCCCAGTGGGTTCCCATCAGGCCGAGCTCGGGGAGCGTGACCTGGGGCTCCTGCATCGCGGCCACCTTGGCCGCCTGGAGGACGACGCTGCCGTCCGCGGCGAGCCCATCGTCGAGGTGCAGGGCGGCGAAGGTGAGCAGGTCGCGTGGACGCATGGCGAGCATCGAGCCCGCCGGTGCGTTCGATCGGGCCAACGCCCACACCGGTGCCGGCACGAGTTCGCCTCCGGGCTCGGCCTGGATGTGACCCACCGCTGCCCGGAAAAGGATGGCGTCATACGGGCTGGTCGCGGCGTGGGTCAGGCCGAGCGGCGCGAACAGGTGCTGCTTGAGGCATTCGTCGTAGGGCAGCTCGCGCAGCACCTCGACGAGGCGGCCGAGCACGCAGTAGCCGGCGTTGTTGTAGGAGAACTGCTCACCGGGTGGGAACAGCTGGGGCACGTCGTGGAGCACCCCGAGGTATTTCTCGACGCAGTCGTCACCCAGGCCGGTGTCGGTGAAGATGTCACCCTCGAAGCCCGCCGTGTGGCTGAGCAGCTGGCGGGTGGTGATCCGGGCCGCCGCGGCCTCGTCAGCGATCCGGAACTCCGGAAGGTAGGTGCGGATCGGGACATCGAGGTCGACCAGGCCCGCGTCCACGAGCTGCAGGACCAGCGTGGCGGTCCACACCTTCGTGATGGAGCCGATCTGGAACACCGAGTCAGGGGTGGCCTCCACCCCGGTCGACCGGCTGAGGACACCCGCGGCGTGGTCGACGACCACACCGTCGCACAGCACGGCAACGGCCGCGCCCGGCACGTCGTACTTCTCGATCAGGGCGGGCAGGTTGGCGGCGATCCAGACCTCGACCTCGCTCAGCGTGCTCATGTCTGGGATCGTAGGAGCGTTCACCAGGCCCCATGTTCATCGCGGGCGACGAACCTGAACCCCACCGTCCGTCGGCCCGAACGAACCGGCGAACGGTGGGGGTCCTCTCAGAGGGAAGCGAGCACGCGGGTGGCCAGACGGCCCCCGAGGTGCACCCCGTCGACCGAGCCGTCCGCGGCCCGCGCGAAGTAGCCCTTCATGCCCTTGGCAGGTCCCTCGTCGACGACGTAGCGGTCCGGGTGTCGGGCCAGGATCGCCAGCACGAAGGGCGGCTGCTCGGGCACCTCCTCCCCCTGCTCACGCAGGACCGCGGCCATCTCGGGCTTCATGCTGATCGCGGCGGACAGCCGGCCGTCTCGACCCGAGATCTCCACGACGGCGGCGATCGTCTCGAAGCGCCCGGTGTAGGCCGCCAGCTCGGCATCGGGGAGCCGGATCGGCTCCGGCTCCACCTCGACCAGGCCCAGGAAGTGCTCGTGCGCCCAACGCACGAGGGCCTGGTTGAGCTGGGGACCGTTGGGGCCGCAGTTCGTCATCGAGATCAGCCCGAAGTCCCGGTCGGGGACCATCGTGAACTCGGAGTGCTGACCGTTGGTGGTCCCACCGTGCCCGACGGTCCGCACTCCGGCCACCTCGGCGAGCAGCCAGCTGATCCCGACCGCATCCCCCAGGGCGCTGCCCCGCATGTCCGCGGTCGGCTGCTGCATCAGCTGCAGGCTCTCCCGGCTCAGCACCGGCGTCCCGTCCGGCGCCGTACCGTCGCCGAGGTGGAAGCGCGCCCAGGCGAGCTGGTCCCGCGCGGTCGCGCTGAGTCCGCCGGCCGGAGTGCTGCTGCGCGGGATGGCCCAGGGCCGGGCGACGGTGATGCTGCCGTCCTCCTGCCGGTTGTGGCCGGCGGCGAACCTCCGGGTCATCACGTCGTTGGGGAAGAACCAGGTGCTGGACATCCCGAGTGGACCGAGCAGGAGGTCGCTGATCGCCTGCTCGTAGGTCGTCGCGGTGACCTTCTCGATCACCCGTCCGGCCAGGGACAGCGAGGCGTTGTTGTAGGAGACCGTGGCGCCGAGTGGGGTGACCTGCTCGATCGTGGCCATGCGCGCGACGTACTTCTCCAGGCAGTCGTCGCCGTTGCCCATGTCCTCCATCAGGTCGCCCTCCCACCCTGCGGTGTGGTTGAGCAGCTGGAGGACGGTGACCCGCGCAGCGACGTCCTCGTCCTTCAGGCTGAGCTCGGGGACGTAGGTGCGCACCGGTGCGTCGAGGTCGAGCCGGCCCTGCTCGACCAGCCGCATGATCGCGGTCGCGGTGTAGGTCTTGCCGGTCGAGCCGAACTGGAACAGCGTCGTGTCGTCCACCGGCAGCGGGTTCTCCACACTGGTCACCCCGGCATAGGCATAGTGCTCGACGCCCTCGTGGATCACGCCGACGGCGACGCCGGGCACCTCGAGCTCCGCGGCGAGCTCGGTGACTTTGTCCTGAAGTTGAGTCATCACTTCTCCTTGGTTACCTACACTGTAGGTCTACACTGTAGGTCTGTGCGTTAGACTTCGTCAAGTGACTGCGACGACTCCCCTGCCACTCAGCCGCGATCGGATCCTGCGCTGCGCCGTCGAGGTCGCCGATCGCGACGGGCTCGACGCCACCAGCCTGCGCCGGGTGGCCTCCGTGCTGGGGGTCCACGTGACCTCGCTGTACAACCACGTGCCCACGAAGGAGGCGCTGCTCGACGGGGTGGTCGAGGAGCTGTTCGCGCAGGCCGACCTGCCGCTGGGCGAGGTCGAGTGGGAACAGTGGGTACGCCGCTTCGTCGATGCGACCGCCCGGATGGCCCGCGCCCACCCGGGAGCATCAGCGGTGCTGCTGCGTCGCCCCGTGCAGGGCCCGGGGGCCTCGGCGACCTTCGAGGTCGGCATGGCCGCCTTCCACCGGGCCGGGCTGGACGTCCGCGAGTCCTACACCGCCGTCAAGAGCGTCTCGCTGGCGATCCTCGGCTGTGTCGTCGAGCAGGCCACGCTCGCGGAGGGAGCGGAGCTCAGCACTGACGCCGCCCGGCTGCCGCGCGCGGACTTCCCGCTGTTCCACGAGGTGGTGGCCGCGGACGCGGAGATCGATGTCGTCGCCACCCTCACCGAGGTGCTGGTGGCCGGGCTCGCGCAGCGGCTCGCCCCAGCCTGACCCCAGGCGCAGCAGGCTCAGGCGCGGCCCCGGTGGGTCTCACCGGAAGCTGAGCCGCTGGGCGGCCTCGCGGGCGAGCTCCCCCAACGCGGTGAAGCGCGACTGCCCGCCGCGGTCGCCCGGTCCCCAGAGCGCGATGACCGCGAGGGGTCGGCGTCCGGCACCCAGCACCGGGGCAGCGACTCCCCACTCGTTCTCGATGAACTCACCGCGACAGACCGCGAACCCCTGCTTGCGAATCTGCTCGAACTCCGACTCGAGCGCCGAACGATCGGTGATGGTGGTGTCGGTGAAGCGCTCCAGCTCAGGGCCCAGCAGGGGCTCCACGGTCTCCGGCGGGCTGAACGCCAGGAACGCCTTGCCGCACGACAGGGCGTGCACGTGGTGCATGGGCTGACCCAGCCACGTCCCCACCTGGTCCACCGGCGGTCGCACCTCGTCCACGCAGACCAGTTGTCTGCCGTCGTAGATGGCCAACGCGGCCCACTCGCCGGTCTGCAGGCTCAGCCGCTCCAGTGTCGCGTGCGCATACCCGACCAGGGCGTCGTCACCGGCCGCCCGCGCCAGCTCGAGCACCCCCACCGAGATGGCATAGCGACCGCTGCGTCGATCGCCGACCACGAAGTCTCGGGCCTCGAGCGTGCTGAGCATCCGCCAGGCCGTCGACCTGTTCAACCCGCAGGCGGCGGCGAGGGCCGCCACCGTCGCATTCGGACCACCTGCCGCCGCCGCGACCGCGCGCAGCAGGTCGACAGCGCGGTCCACCGACTGCACGTGGGACTTGGCAGGCAGCCGGTCCGGGGCCCCCGAGTCGCTCTGACCCGCTGCTCCAGCCATCCTCGGTCCTCCCAGGTCGCCCGCTGCCCGGCATCATCGTCCGGTCCCGCCATGATCGCACCCCACGATCGGCGCATCGTCACTCACGCGCCGCCCAGACGATGCGCTCCGCGCGCGCGAGCACCGGCCCGTCGACCATCTCGCCGTCGACCAGCACGACCCCGTGGGATCCCGCGGCAGCCGCCAGGATCCCCTGCGCCCAGGCGAGCTGCTCGGGCGAGGGCCGGAACAGCGCACGGACCCGGGACACCTGCGACGGGTGGATGCAGAGCTTGCCGCCGAAGCCGAGCGCGGCCGCGGCTGCCACGTCCCGGGAGAGTGCCTCGTCATCGCGTACGGCGAGCGTGACTCCGTCGACGGGCGCCCCCAGGCCCGCGGCCGCCGACGCGAGCACCAGCTCACTGCGCGAGCGGAGCAGGGCGCTCTGGTCGTCCGGGGAGACGGCGAGCTGCGCTGCCAGGTCGTGGGACCCGAACGCCAGCCGGTGCACGGAGGCGTGGGTTGCCACCCTGCTCGCCTGGAGGATCCCCTCGGCGGTCTCCAGGAGAGCGATCAGCACGCCGTGCGCGGCCAGGTGGTCCGCGACGTGGTCGAGCGTGGCGATGTCGGCGGCCTTCGGCACCATCACCATCACCTCGCGACCGGCCAGGGCCTGCAGGTCGTCGTCGTGCCAGGCCGTGGTGGCGCCATTGATCCGCACGCACACAGCGGGTTCCTGCTCCACGAAGGCCACGACGTTCGTCCGGGCCTCATCCTTGCGATCTGGCGCCACCCCGTCCTCGAGGTCCAGCACGACGACGTCAGCGCCGGTGTCCAGCGCACGTCGGAAACGCTCGGGGCGATCCCCCGGCACGAAGAGCCAGCTGGTGGCACCGCGGGCACGGACGCTCAGCTCAGGCACCGTGACCCCCCGCACCGCTCACTGCCGGCGACGTCCGGGTCCCCACCGGGACGAGGAACACCGCGATCAGGCCGACCAGGCCGGCGGCGAGGAAGGCGCCTGGGTACCGTCCAGGTCCGATCACCAGAGCCATGGCCGGTGGTGTGGCCGCGGTGGTGACGTACTGCACCGAGTTCTGGACGCCGAGCGCCCGGCCAGCCCAGGCCGGCCCCGCGGTCTCCGCCACCGCAGTGAAGGCGAGCCCGTTCCAGCTGGCGGTGAGCGCTGCGGCGGCGATCAGGGTCACCGAGGCACCCGGGACGTCCGCGCCCATCAGCGCGGCCGCGATGCCCAGCACCCCCACGGCGACCAGGGCGAGGATCCTCATCGGGCCCGTGCGGTCTCCGACCTGGTCCGACCAGGCGCCGGCGAGCAGCCTGAGCACCCCGCCACCGGTCATGCCGACCGCCAGAGCGGCCCCTGCCGCCAGCGGCGTCCAGCCGGGCACGGTGACGAGGTAGAGGAAGGCGAAGCTGGCCACGGCGATCTGCGGCACGACCAGCAGCGCGCTGGCCCCGTGCAGCCGCCACAGCCGGGGCCCGGCGTACGGCGACCGGCTGCGCTGCAGCGGCGCCGGCTGACGGGCCGGCGCCGCCTCCAGCACGGCGAACGCGCGCCACGCGGCGACCAGGCAGACCAGGGCGGGCACGAGCAGTGCGACGGCGTAGCCGTGGTGCACGCCGAGGGAGGGCAGGGTGAGCGCTGCGAGAGCCATGCCGAGCAGCGGGGCGACCTGCCGCACGCCCATCGCCAGACCGCGTCGGCTGGCGTCGAAGGACCTGAGCACCACGCGCCCGCTCGTGACGTTCACCGAGGCACCGAAGCCGCCGGCGAGCATGAGCAGCAGCCCGAGCCCGACGACGCTGTCGGCCAGCGCCACGAACAGCAGCGACGCTGTCGCACCCAGCAGGCCGGCGACCATGACCGGACGGTCGCCGATCCGGTCGGCGGCGTACCCCCAGGGAAGCAGGGTGAGCACCATGCCGGCCGTCGGTGCGGCCACCAGCATCGAGCCCATGAACAGCGAGACGTCGAACGCGCCCTGCACCTGCGGCAGCAGGTAGGGCACCCCGAACTGGTAGAAGCTCGTCCCCGTCTGCGCCAGCACGCTGACGGCGAGCACCGACCAGCGGTTCGGCTCGGTCACCTGAACACGGAGGGATTGACGCTGAACTCCGGCTCCTGCCCGGTGAGGGCGAGGTAGAGGTTCTCCGCGCCCTGCTGCGAGATCCTCTGGAAGGTCTCCTTCACCCACGCCGAGGCGTGCGGCGTCGCGATGACCCGGGGCAGGCTGAAGACCGGGTGGTCGACCTCGGGCGGCTCGCCGTCGTACGCGTCGAGGGCCGCGCCCGCGAGCCGGTCGTCCTTGAGCGCGTCGTGCAGTGCGTCGAGATCGACCAGCGAGCCACGCGCGGAGTTCACCAGGATCGCCGAGGGCTTCATCAGGGCGAGGGCCGCCTCGTCGATCATGTGTCGGTTCTCAGCGGTCGCCAGCGCGTGCAGCGAGACCACGTCGGAGGCCCGCAGCAGGTCCTCGAGCCCGACCTGGCGCACCCCCGGGTCGTCGATGACCTGGTAGGGGTCGTAGACGATGAGCTCGACGTCCCAGCCCTGGAGGCGGCGGGCCACCGCGCGTCCGATGCGGCCGTAGCCCACCAGCCCGATCGTGCGTCGCCACACGAAGTCCCCCCAGGCCTCCGGGGTCCGCCAGCCTCCGGAGCGCAGCCGGTCGGTGGTGTAGAAGAGCAGCTGCTTGCGCAGCGCCAGCATCACCGCGATGGTGTACTCCGCCACGGCCTCGACGTTCTCGACCACCGGCGTGTTGGTGACCAGGACGCCGTGCTCCGTGGCGGCCTCGACGTCGATGGCGTCGACCCCGATGCCGTACTTGGAGATGAAGGCGAGGTCGGGCAGCTCCTCGATGACGCGCCGGGTGATGCGGTGCGTGCTCGCCCCCATCAACGCGACGTGCCCCTTTCCCCGCTCGATGAGCTCGTCCTCCGACAGGGTCTCCGCAGACCACGTGGTCACGCCTCGGTCGACGCGGACCCCGCGGTCCTCCAACCACGTGAGGGAGTCCCCGCTCGGGTCCAGGATCTCGTGGACCAGCACCGCGAGCGGGCGCCCCCGCGCCGCGGTGATGCGGTCAGAGGGCACGATCCGCGTCCTTGCCTGGCGCCGCATCGAGGATCGCGGAGTTCGCGTGCGTGTTCGCCTCACGTACGGCGGCCAGGAGGTCGCGAGGAGCGCTGGCATCGCCCACGACGAGACCTGCCGCGGCGAGGTCCTCGACGCTCGAGCGGTACGGCCCCGCCTCGACGAGCGTGCCGATCGGCCCCAGGACGCGCTCGCGCCCGGAGAACGCGTGCGAGACGACGAGCTGACCGTCTTCGGCACGCTGGGGAACCGTCAGCACGTGCACGTCGATGCCGGCCTCGTCCAGCCTGCGGTGCACTCCGATCAGGTTGATGTAGGGCACCCGTCGCCCGAGCGCGGCCCGTCGGGTGAGGATGGTGACCTCGAGACCGCGCCGCGCGAGCTCCTCGGCGATGCCGTAGACCGGTTCGGCCTCCACCTCGTCGACGATCACGACCGGCCCGCGGACCGCGTCAGGGTCGGCCAGGACATCCTCCAGGGAACGTACGTCGGACACGCCGGGCAGCTCGGTGAGGATGGGGACGGCCCCGGTGGCGACCACGGTCAGGTCGCCGGCGAGCTTGCCGGTCTCACCGAGGTCCACGGGGTCGTTGAGGCTGATCTCGCCGCCCAGGCGGCGTACCTCGCCCTCGAGCCAGTCGACCGCCTGCTGGTAGACCTCACGCCCCTCGACCTGCGCCTCGCGACGCATCCGGCCACCGACCGCACCCGAGGCCTCGTGCACGTGCACCTGCTTGCCGCGTTGCAGGGCGACCCGGGCGAACTCCAGCCCGGCCGGTCCCCCGCCCACGACGTCGACGGTCAGTGGTGCACCCGCGGTGGCGGGCTCCGGGTCGGTGGGTCGCTCGGAGTCGGGCGCGTAGACGCAGGCGACAGCACGACCGGTGTGGATGTAGTCCCAGCAGACGTTGCAGTAGATGCACGGCCGGGCGGGGGTGCCCTCGATCGCCTTGCGCACCAGGTGCGCGTCGGCCAGCAGGGCGCGCACCATGCCGACCAGGTCGGCGGACCCGTCGCCCACCAGGGTGGAGGCGGCATCGATGCCCGGGACCTTGGAGACGGCCATGACGGGGATGCCGTCGGAGACCTCGCGGACCCCTCGGGGCAGGTGGGCGAACTCCAGGTCCTTGAAGTGCAGGTCGGGCACGTGCTTCTCCAGGCTGGGGCTGAAGTTGCCCTGCCCGGTCGCGATGTAGTCCGGACGCGCCGCCTGCGCGAGGTGCTCGACGATGGCCTGGGTCGCCTCGAGGTCCAGGCCGCCCTCGATGTACTCATCGACCGACAGCTTGATCCCGACCACGAAGTCGTCGCCGGCCGCGGCCCTGACGCGGTTGATCAGCTCGACCGCGAACCGGGCCCGGTTCTCCAGGGACCCTCCCCACCTGTCGTCGCGACGGTTGCTGGACGGTGAGAGGAACTGGTTGATGAGGTAGCCGTGGGCGCCGTGCAGCTCGGCCCCGTCGAAGCCGGCGCTGCGCAGGTTGCGTGCTCCCTGCACGAAGCCCTCGATCACCTCGATGATCTCCGCCTCGGTCATGACATGCGGGGTCGATCCGCTGTAGTGGTCTCGCTGCCCCGACACGCCCCAGGGGATCAGTCCGGGGTTCCACAGCGCCTGTCGACCCACGTGCCACAACTGGCCGATCAGCGCCGCACCCTCGGCGTGCACACTGTCGGCCAGGCGGCGCAGGCCGGGGACCAGGTCCTCGTCGTAGGCCAGCGGCACCGTCGGGTTGGGGATGGATGTCGGGTGGACCGACATGCCCTCGGTGACGATCGCCCCCACTCCCCCTGCGGCGCGCTCGGTGTAGAAGGCGATCTGCGCGTCGGTGATCTCACGGTTCAACCCGAGGTTGTTGACGGTGGCCGACATCGCGATGCGGTTGCGCAGCTCGATGCTGCCCACGCGCAGCGGGGTGAGGGCTGCGGGTGTGCTCGATGAGTCAGTCACTTGATCATGAACCCCGCATCGACGGGCAGCGTGTGCCCGGTCACGAAGCGCGACTCCTGCGAGGCGAGCCACAGCACCGCGTTGCTGATGTCACGCGGCTCCACCCAGGGCACCGGGATGAGGTTGACCGAGGAGAACGCCTCGATGGCGTCGTCCTGGGACGGGTCGTCGAGGTCGGGGCGGAACAGCTTGTACGTCGGGCTGTTCTGGATCATCGGCGTGGACACGGTCGTGGGGTGCACGGTGTTGACCCGGATGTTGTGCGGGGCCAGCTCGACGGCGAGGGCCTTCATCAGCCCGACCAGTCCGGTCTTGGCGGCCACGTAGTGGGCGCTGTTCGGGATCTGCTTGAGGCCGGCGGTCGAGCTCGTGATGATGATGGAGCCGCCTCGGCCACTCTCGATCATCGACGGTACGGCGGCCTTGACCATGCGCCACGTGCCGGTCAGGATCACGTCGATCATGTCCTGCCACTGCTCGTCGGTGAGCTCCCACGCCGGGGCGTAGGAGAAGATCCCGGCGTTGGCCACCACGACGTCGATGTGCCCGAACTCGGCCAGTGCGCTCTGGACGGCGGCGTCCATGTCGGCCTGCACCCGGACGTCGCCCTTGGCCGCGACGATGCGCCGGTCCAGGGCCTCGACCTGCCGGACCGTCTCGGCCAGGTCCTCCTCGGTGCCCATGTCGTGGATCGCGGTGTCGATCTGCTCTGCGATGTCGATCGCGACGATGTCAGCTCCCTCCTCGGCGAGCCTCGTCGCGTGCGAACGGCCCTGGCCCCGAGCGGCGCCGCTGATGAAGGCGACCTTCCCGTCGAGCATTCCCATGTCTGACTCCTTGCGTCTGTGTGGCTGGCTGAGCGGTCGTGGTGGCTAGCGTGTTGAGTCGGCCCGCCACTCGTCGAGGACGACGTCGGCGATGGCGTCGCGGCGCATGAACTTCACGCCGGGGTGACTCAGGACGTACTCGAAGAACTCGTTCATCACCTTCACCCGGCCGGGTCGACCGAGGGTGCGGTCGTGGCAGGCGAGCGGCATCATGCGCCGCCTGGTGGCCGACTCCTGGTAGAGCCAGTCGAACTCGTCCTTGAGCTGCTGGAGGTACATCTGCGGGGTGTAGCTGAGCGCCTCGAAGCAGAGCAGGTCGTTGTTGTGCAGGGTGTAGGGGACGACGGCGAACGGCTCCCCGTTCGACAGCACCCGGACGAACGGCTCGTCCCGGTTCACCTCGTCGATGTGGTATTTCAGGCCGTGCTCCTGCAGCAGGTCGAGGGTGCGCTCGGTGCCGCGCAGTCCCCAGCAGTTCCACCCCAGGGGCTGGGAGCCTGAGATCTCGGTCATGATCTCGACGCTCTGACGGATGAACTCCCGCTCCTCGGCCTCCTCCATGTAGCACTGCGGCACCCAGGTCAGCCCGTGTGCGGCGACCTCGTGGCCACGCGCCACCATGTCCTTGATGAGGTGCGGGTTGCGCTGGGCGGCCCTGGCGACCGGGAAGCAGGTCATCTTGACGTCGTGGCGGTCGAAGAGGTCGAGCAGCCGCGGGATGGCCTCGACCCAGCCGTACTCGAAGAACGTCTCGCCGGGAATGTCGCGGTAGCCCGGCTCGATCGGACCGAGCGGGCCGAGGTAGACCGAGTCCGGCCACACCTGGGCGCCTGCCTCGAACATCAGCGACAAGGTGAGCACCATCCGCGTGTCGTCGGGCCAGTGGTTGGTCTGTTCAGTCACTTCCATCACTCCTTTGTCGGGTCAGGTCCAGCTCTGGTCGGGGGCGCTTCGAGCCCCTACTCCTCGTTGCCCGCCATCACGCTCATGATGTGGTGGGCCTGGCGGATCGCCAGCGCCGAGATCGTGAGGGACGGGTTCTCCGCGGTCGAGGTCGGGAAGACGCTGCCGTCGGCGATGAACAGGTTCTCCACGTCGTGGGCCTGGCCGAAGCCGTTGACCACCGACGTCTCCGGGTCCGAGCCCATCCGGCAGGTCCCGAGCAGGTGCGTGTCGGGGAACGGCGGCACCTCCATCACCGACTCCGCCCCCGCGGCCTGGAAGATCTCGGTGGCCTTGTCCCAGCCCCGCCGACGCATCGCGGCGTTGTTGGGGTGGTCGTTGTACTCCAGCACCGACACCGGCATGCCGAAGGCGTCCTTCATCGTGGGGTGCAGTGAGACGCCGTTCCTCGGGTTGGGCATGTCCTCGCCGACGAAGTGCAGGCCGGCGAGACGGGTGTAGTTCTCCATGAGGTGGACCAGCTCGCCGCCCCAGTTGCCCCGGCTTCCCGGCTTCGAGATCAGGGAACCGGGCTGTCCGAAGATCGACAGGGTGGCCATCCCCATCGACACGGTCACGAGGTTGAAGCCACCGACGTAGCCGACCTCCTCGGGGAGGTTCTCGGAGAAGCTGTCGATCATGCCGGTGGTGGTGATGCCCTTGTAGGCGTGCACCTCGTGCGGCATCAGCGCGAACGACGTCCCGGTGACGTGACACATGAAGTTGCGCCCGACCTGCCCACTGCTGTTCGCCAGCCCGTCGGGCGCCTGCGGCGATGCGGAGTTGAGCAGCAGCCGGGGGGTGTTCACCGAGTTTCCGGCCACCACGATGATCGAGGCCCGCTGCTCCTCGATCGTGCCGTCGGCCCGGGCGTAGGTGACGCTGGTGGCGCGCCCGGAGCTGTCGAGGTTGATCGTGAGGGCCTGACAGCCGGTGCGCAGCTCGAGCCAGCCGGTCTTCTCCGCCTTCGGGATCGCCTCGGTCAGGGTGCTCCACATGGCGCCGTTGGAGCAGCCCTGCATGCAGTGACCGCGCTGGGTGCACTGCGCGCGCCCGTCGTAGCTCCCGTGCGCGTTGACCCCGATGGGGGTGGCGCGCATGTTGAGGCCGAGCTTGTCGGCGCCCGGCTTGATCGCTGCGAAGTTGGCGTTCGTGGTCTGGAGCGGCTGCACCCGCCCGGTCACGCCGAGGTAGCGCTCGGCCATGTCGTAGAAGGGGTTGAGCTCCTCCAGCGTGACCGGCCAGTCGGCCAGCGAGGCGCCCTCGATGTCGCCGTACACCGTGCGGGCGCGCAGCTCGTGCTCGCGGGCCCGCAGCGCGTTGCCGGTCCAGTGCACCGTCGATCCACCGACGCCCTTGACCGCCCACACGGGGAAGGCGCCGATGGCGTCTCCGGCCGGGATGATCGCGTCGGTCGAGCTGAGCTTGTTGAACATGGTCAGCTCGTCGTTGACGAAGTCCCGCTCGGGCTCGAATCGTGGTCCCGCCTCCAGCGCCACGACCTGCACGCCGTTGAGGCACAGCTCGCGGATCACGTTGCCGCCGCCGGCGCCCGTCCCGATGACGAGTACGTCGACGGGCTCGTTCAGGGCGTACTGCTGCTGCCTAGCCACGGTGGGTCACCTCGTCCGCAGGGGAGCCGATCGTCGCGATCACGGGGAGCTGGTCGAACCCGTGGTCGAGGTAGCCGGCCTCCCGGTCGAGGTCGGGGTAGCCCAGCGCCTTCCAGACGATGTGGCGGTTGTAGAAGTCGGACTTCACCAGGTGGATCAGGGTCTGGAAGAACGCGGTGTCCTCGATCTCGCGCAGCGCCGCAGTGCGGTCCGCGGTCGACAGGTCACTGAACCCGATCCGGTGCGCCCGCATGCTTGCCTGGTCGAGCTCGCGCAGGCCGTCGAGCACCAGTTGACGCAGACCGAGGTTGGCCACCATCTGGGCGTCGAGCACGAGGGCCGACGCCTGCCGCGGGAACTCCAGCTCAGGCTGGGTGTGCGGCAGGACGGCCTCGATCACGCTCAGGAAGAGGTCGGCTTCCTCCGGGCGGAGTGCTTGGAACGTCAAGCACACCGATTCCCTGTCCATCATGTTCTGCAGCTCCTGTTCTCGGTCGCGCTCAGGCGAGTGACTTGACGGTGTGGTCTGTTGCCGATCGTTGGTTGGCATACGTGGCGAGCCTGGACAGGCCGACGTTCAGCATGACCGCGACCACGAGGAGCAGCCCCTGCATCAGGGGACGGAGGAAGACGTCGATGTCGAGCAGCAGCAGCCCGTTGTCCAGGACCGCGAAGATGAGCACCCCGACCACGGTGTTCTTCACACCACCGGAGCCGCCGAGCAGCGAGGTCCCGCCCAGCACCACGGCCGCGAAGGTCGGCAGCAGCAGCTCCTTGGCGGACTCGGAGTTCACCGAGCCGAAGTTGCCGGCGTAGCAGATCCCGGCGATGGCGCTGATCAGGCCTGCCAGCGCGAAGACCATCAACAGCAGGCGCTGGGTGTTGATGCCGCTGAGGCGGGCTGCGCTGCGGTTGGCGCCGGCCATGTAGATATGACGGCCGAAGATCGTGCGGGACAGCAGGAGGTGGACGACGACGGCCACGCCCGCAGCGCACAGCGCGATGTTGGGGATGCCGAAGGACTTGTCGTGCCCCAACGAGAGCACCCAGTCGGGGAAGTCGAAGGCCGCCTGCCCGTTGAGCCAGTAGACGGCCAGACCCTGGGCCAGCAGCAGCACGGCCAGCGACGCGATCAGGCTGGGTACGCCGATCTTGCCCACCAGCCAGCCGACGAGCAGCCCGAGGATCAGGCCGATGGCGAGCACCACCAGGGTCTGGACGATCGGCCCGCCGCCGACAGTGACGCTGCCCAGGAGCGGGATGCCCACGGCGGTGCCGGTGAAGAACAGGCCCGTGGAGGCGGCCGAGACCAGCACGATCCCGGAGAAGGCGAGGTCGATCTCGCCCAGCAGGATCACCAGGGTGAGCCCGATGCCCAGGATGGCGATGACGGAGTTATTCTGGATCACCGAGGTCAGGTTGCGGGTGGTGAGGAACGAGTCGGTGGTCAGCGAGAACGCGATGACCATGATCACCAGGAGCAGCACCGGCCCGACCAGGGTCGCATTGCGCAGCGCTCGCGATCCCAGGCGCCGGGCCACCGACCCGGCGCTGCTGTCACGGGGCGCACGGCGGTCCGTGTCGTCGGGGGTTCTCGTGGGGCTCGACATCTTTTCTCCGATCGCGATGGTTCCGCGGCAGTGGTGGACTTGACTCAGCTGGACGCGGCCTCGATGAGCTCGGAGACCGACACGTCCTCGTCGACGAACTCGCGGGTGATCTCGCCCTCGCGGGCCACCAGGATGCGGTCGGCCACGCTGAGCACGATCTCGGCCTCCGCGGAGACCACCACGACCGTGGTGCCCTCGGCGGCGCGCTCCCGGATGATCCGGATGACATCGCTCTTGGCCGCAATGTCCATGCCGCGGGTCGGCTCGACGAGGACGAGGACCTCGGGATCCACCAGCATCCAGCGGGCGAACAGCACCTTCTGCTGGTTGCCCCCCGAGAGGGTGTCGACCGCGACATGGGGCCGGGCGCTGCGGATCTGGAGCGCCTCGATCATGGTGACCGTGGCGACCTCCTCCTTGCGGGTGGGCACCAGCCATCTCGCCATCCGGCCCAGGTTGGCGAGCGTCACGTTGTCGGCGACGTCGTGGCTCATCGCGAGAGCCTCGCGGCGATCGGCCGAGAGATAGCCCATCCCGGACTTCACCGCCGCAGCGGGGCTGTTCGAGGCGACGACCGTGTCACCGACCCGGACCCGCCCGTTGGAGCGGTGCTTGGCCCCGACCAGCGCCTCGGCGAAGGCCAGGTGCCCGGAGTCCAGGCCGCCGTACACGCCGACGACCTCGCCCCGGTGGGCGGTGAGGGACATGTCGGTGACCATCGGGAGGCACTCGACCTCGGAGACCTCGAGGGTCACCGGCTGCTCGTTGCGTGCGGGCAGCGTGACGCGTCCAGCCTCGTACGTCGACTCCAGCACGTCCCGGTCGGCGCCGAAGGCCTCCCGGATCAGTTCCATGGTGGTCGTCTCCGCGGGCCGGATCTCCTCCGAGAGCCGACCCTCGCGCATCACCCTGATGACGTCGGCGTGCCGCTGGGCGTCACCGAAGTCCTGGGTGACGAAGACGACCGCGTTGCCGGCGGCGGCGAGGTTGTTCATGAGCTCGAAGAGCCGATCGGCCTGGGCACGTCCCAGCGCCGACGTGGGCTCGTCGAGGATCAGGACCCGTCCCTCGGAGCGCACGGCTCGCACGATCTCCACGATCTGCTGCTCGCCCACGGGCAGCTGCCCGACCTCGTGGTCGAGGTCCAGGTGCACGCCCACCGACTGCATCGCCTCGGCGGCCGATCGGGTGACGCGCTTCCAGCTCACCCATCGCCCCACTCCCTGCGCCCCCATGATGTTCTCGGCGACCGAGAGGGTGGGGAAGAGCGAAAGCTCCTGGTAGACGACGCGCACGCCGGCATCGATGGCCTGGCTGGGTGCGGTGAACCGCACGGGCTCGCCGTCGACGAGCACCTGACCGGCGTCCGGTTGGACGACGCCGGTCAGGCACTTCATCAGGGTCGACTTGCCTGCGCCGTTGCCACCGAGCAGGGCGCAGATCTCGCCGGCGCGGATCTCCATCGTCACGCCGCGCAGCGCATGCACGCCGCCGTAGGACACCTCGATGTCCTCGACGCGCATGACTGCGGGCGCTGTGGTGCTCATACCAGGTTCAGCCCGTTCTGCTGCAGTGCGAGCATCGACTCGGCCTGGGTCACGTTGCTGACCAGCTGCGACGGCATCCACGAGTCCTTCGGGATGTCGGTGTTGGTGCCGTTGAGGTACTGCGCCCCGATCACGGCCGCCCACATGCCCAGCAGGTTGGAGGAGTGACGGATCGTGGCGGAGATGTCTCCGTCGATGACGGCCTGGCAGGCGAAGTCCTCGGCGTTGTTCGTCCCGATCAGCGTCTTCCCCTCGCGCCCGGCGCTCTTCAGTGCAGCAAGAGCACCGTTCAGGGCGGCGGTGCCGGCGGTCAGCTCGACCGCGCAGGAGATCTCCGGGTACTTCTGCACGTAGGAGTCCCACAACCGCTTGCTCTCCGCGTCGGAGTAGTCGGTGAAGGCCTCGGTCAGCAGCTCCATGTCCGGGAACTGCTCGAGCGCCCTGGCCACGCCCTTGCTGCGACCGACGACGTTCGAGGCTCCGGCCACACCCTGGGTGACGATGCAGGTCCCCGAGCCACCGGCCTTGGTGAACAGGTCGCTGGCCAAGGAGTAGCCGACCTCCTCGTAGTCCTGCTGGATGAAGGTGAGGTAGCCGATGTCCTCCCCGGGCTTGCCGATGTCGACGGCCTGCTGGATGACCTGGACGCCCTTGTCGATCTGCTGCTTGGCGATCGCGGCCAGGGAGTTGGGCGCGACGGGGGTCACGGCGATGAGGTCCCAGTCGTCCCGGTTGGCGGCCTCCTCGAAGGCCTTGACCTGACTGTCGGGCGTGGCTCCGCCGTCGACGTGGGTGAGCTCGACGCCGAACATGTTGCCCCAGAAGCGCATCGAGTCGGTGATCTGGACACACCAGGGGATCACGTCGCCGAAGCTGACCTCGAGGGCCTTGATCGTCTTGCCGTTGCCGGCCAGCGCCCCGGAGCTCGCCTTGGCCGCGACGTCGCTCTTGCTGTCACCCGTGCACGCGGAGAGGGCGGCGACGACCGGCGGGGTCATCACCGCGGTGATCCCCATGCGCTTGAGGATGCCGCGACGACTCATCCCCTTGTTGACGAGGAAGCCGACCTCATCTCGACGTGCGAGCTCGAAGTCGCTCGGGCCCTTGGGTTCCGTCCCACCGACGCTGTCGTCCATCGCTGTTCCCTTCGTTGTCCAGCGCGGTGCCGAGGGTCGACACCCGCAAGTCGCACTGCCTCCAGTACGCGAACCCGAGGCGCTCCTGGTGCCGTCCAGCAGTCTGTGCTCACCGCGCCCGACCGGCGGCGGCTGCATACCTCAGACATTTGAACGGACGGGCAGTCGGTTGTCAACAGTTCCTCACGAAATGCTGTGGCGCCCGCCACACTCTGGCCCAGATGTGCGCCTGAGATCTACCCCAGAACCCGGGGAAATCTCGCGGTCGCTGACACTTCACGATCCCCGATCCCTGTGCCATGCTGAAACCACTGGTCTTGACGCCCATACGTCAGACAATTAATGTCACCGCATGACCACGAAGACCTCCGATGAGTTCACACACCCGGCTGAGCTGGGGCGCTTCTTCGAGGACTTCTCCCGTGGCGAGACGTTCCAGCACCCGCTCGGCCGCACCATCAGCGAAGCCGATTCGACCTGGTTCACGCTGCTGACGGGCAACACGAACCAGAACCACTTCAACGCGCACTTCGCCGCCAGCAACCCGATCTCCCAGGGCCGGGTGATCGTGAACTCGGGCTTCACCGTCGCCGTCGTGCTGGGGCTCTCGGTCCTCGACATGAGCCAGAACGCCGTCGCCAACCTCGGGTGGACCGACATCAGGCTGACCCATCCGGTGTTCGTCGGCGACACCATCTACGCGGAGTCGCTGTGCACCGATCTGAGGGCCAGCCGGTCCCGACCGGACATGGGCATCGTGACGATGAAGACCCGGGGCCTCAACCAGGACGGTGCCGAGATCGTCAGCTGGGTGCGCTCGGTGATGGTCCCCAAAAGATCCTCGGGAATCGCGCAGAACTACTTCCCCCAGGCCGTGGACGGCCCCCTGAGGATGGAGTCCCCATGACAGACGCTGTGGAGAACACCACGAGTCGGCGACTCGAGGGCCGGGTGGCCTTCATCTCCGGCGCCGCCCGCGGCATGGGCCGTTCGCACGCCGTGTCCCTGGCCAGGGAGGGCGCCGACATCATCGCCTTCGACATCTGCGAGCCCGTGCACGCCCAGGGGGCCCCGCCGTCCACCGAGGCAGATCTGGCCGAGACCGTGCGACTCGTGGAGGCGCTGGACCGCCGGATCATCGCCACCAAGTGTGACGCCCGCGACCACGACGCAGTCTCGGGCTTCCTCGAAGAGTCGGTCGCCGACCTCGGGCGCTTGGACATCGTCATCGCCAACGCCGGCATCAACGGTCCCGGCGTCACGCTCGCCGACAGCACCTTCGAGGACTGGACCTCGGTCATCGACACGAACCTGACCGGGATCTTCAACGTGGTGCACGCCTCCCTCCCCCACCTCCTGAGCGGCGGCCGCGGGGGATCGATCGTGATGATCTCCTCGTCCCTGGCGCTGCGCCCGGCGGCCCACTTCGGCGCCTACACGACCGCCAAGCACGGCGTTGTCGGGTTGATGAAGAGCCTGGCGGTCGAGCTCGGCGAGCACTCCATCCGGGTGAACACCGTCCATCCGACGGGCGTCAACACCGATCTCCTGGTCAACGAGTCGACGTTCAAGCTCTTCAGGCCAGACCTGGAGGCCCCCACCGTGGACGACGCGATGGACTCCTACTATGGTCTCAACCTGCTGCCGATCCCCTGGGTCGAGGCCTCGGACGTCTCCAGGGTGGTCACCTTCCTGGCCAGCGACGACGCGCGCTACATCACCGGCTCCATGATCCCCGTCGATGCCGGGATGAGCCTGAAGTGACCGCGATGACGACCCTCCGGAGCCGCACCCTGGCTGGACGGTGCGCCACCACCATGCAACTGTGCCCATCCGGGCACCACGACGAACATCGGGTAGACGAAGCACGGCACGGCGGCCCCGGTCGCCCTGCCCGCATCGGTCGCACAGTGACGGGAGACTCCAGGATGGCCAGCAGGGAAACTGATGTGAGGCCCTCCGATCCGGCACCCGTGCCCACGGGGGCAGCGGAGGACTCCGGCGAGGCCGTTGCGGGCGCCTCGTCCGACACGCGCAACACCCGGAACCTGTCGGTCGCCAAGGTCCGCCCGGTCTACGAGCAGGTCGCCGAGCAGCTGCGCGACCTGCTGGTCTCCGGTGAGCTGCAGCCTGGTCAACGGCTGCCGACCGAGGGGGACCTCGCCAAGCTCTTCGGCGTGGGACGTACGACGGTCCGCGAGGGGCTGCGCATCCTCGCCTCCCAGCAGTTGCTGACCACCACGCGCGGAGCCAAGGGCGGCACGTTCGTCGTGACACCCGACGCCGACACCGTGAGCCGCTACCTCGAGACCAGCATCGGCCTGCTGGCCGGGTCCGACCGGATGTCGATCGCCGAACTGCTGGAGGCGCGCAAGTACCTCGAGCTGCCGGCGACGCGGCTGGCCACCGAGCGCCTCGACGAAGCGGGCCTCGCAGCCATCGCCGCGACCGCGCAGCCGACGACCACCCCCGGCGCCAAGATGGAGCACTCGAACTTCCACGTGGAGATCCTGCGGGCCTCCGGCAATCGGATGATGGAGGTCATGGCGCGTCCGATCTTCGACGTGATGCGCACGCGACTCAACCGTGGTGCCGCGCCGCGGGACTTCTGGAACAAGGTCAATGCCGAGCACCAGGTCATCTTCTCGGCGATCGAGTCGCGTGACGCGGGTGCCGCGGTCGATGCGATGCACGCCCACCTGGACCACCTCTTCGAGGTCTATGTCGCGATCGACTGGTCGACCGGTGCGGGCGGCGACGATGGCACCGGCCCCCATCGCAGTCGGTCATGACGGCGCTGAACGGCAGCGAGCCCACGCGAGCGCTGCCCCTCGCAGACGTCCGCATCATCGCCATCGAGCAGTACGGCGCCGGGCCCTTCGGGTCCATGCACCTGGCCGACCTCGGCGCAGAGGTCATCAAGATCGAGGATCCGTCCGCGAAGGGCGACATCGGCCGCTATGTCCCCCCGTTCCAGGTCGGCGAGGACAACCTGTTCTTCGAGTCGCTCAACCGCAACAAGCGCTCGATCAGCCTGGACCTGAGCAGTGCCGCCGGCCGTGACGTCTTCGAGGACCTGGTCCGCAGCTCCGACGTGGTGTTCTCCAACATGCGCGGCGACGTACCGGCCAAGATGCGGATCCGCTACGAGGACCTGCGAGACCTGAATCCCACGATCGTCTGCTGTTCGCTCAGCGGCTTCGGGACGACCGGGCCGCGGGCCGCTGAGCCGGGCTACGACTACATCATCCAGGGCCTGGCCGGGTGGATGGATGTCACCGGCGAACCGGACGGGCCGCCCTCGAAGTCCGGGCTGTCACTGGTGGACTGGAGCGGCGGCTATGTGGCGGCCATGTCCATCCTCGTAGGCCTGCACGTGGCCCGCCGAGACGGACAGGGCAGCGACTGCGACGTGAGCCTCTTCGACAACGCCATCTCGCTGCTGACCTATCTGGCCACGTGGAACCTGAGCGCGGACTACCAGCCCAAGCGCACCCGGCACTCGGCCCATCCCTCGATCGTGCCGTTCCAGAACTTCCAGACCTCCGACGGCTGGATCGTCGTCGGCTGCGCCAAGGATCACTTCTGGACCAAGCTGGTCGAGGCGATCGGTCTGCCCGAGCTCGCCGAGAACGACGACTACGCGACGTTGGCCGAGCGCTACACCCATCGCGACGAGGTCCTGGCCATCCTGGAGGAGCGGTTCCTCCAGCGGACGAAGGCCGAGTGGCTGCCGCTCCTGGCGCTGTCGGGAGTGCCGAGCGCCCCGGTCAACTCCATCGCGGAGGCGTTGCAGGACCCGCAGGTGGCGGCTCGCCACCTGATCGCCGAGACCGATCATCCCTCGTTCGGGCGCGTGCTCCAGATCGTGAGTGCCGTGCGGGTCGGCGAACCGATGCCCACGGCGGGCCGGTTCCGCCGGGCGCCGCGCCGCAACGAGGACGCGGACTACGTGCTCGGATCGGTCCTCGGCTACGACGAGGACCATGTCACCTCCCTGTCTGACAAGGGCGCCTTCGGGGCCACCCCGGCCTCCGAACCGACCCAGGATCCACCCCTGGGCTACTTCGCCTGAGCGCACGCCTCCCCACCCACCCGAGGACACGATGGACTTCTCACTCTCACCTGACCAGCAGGCCTTCCGGCAGACGGTGCGCGACTTCGTCGACACCGAGATCAGGCCCTATGCCGGCGAGCTGGAGCGCAGCGGCACCTACCCGCACAAGATCGTCGAGAGCATGAAGGCGATGGACCTCTTCGGCATGAACGTGCCGGAGGAGTACGGCGGGCTCGGCCTCGACCAGGTCTCGCTGGCCATCGTGTTCGAGGAGATCGCGCGCGGCTGGATGGGGGTGGCCGGCATCCTCGGCAGCCACTCGGTCACGTGCCGGTTGATCGCGCAGAGCGGCACGGAGGAGCAGAAGTCCGAGTTGCTGCCGCAATTCGCCTCCGGCGAGCGGCGTACCGGCTTCGCAGTGACCGAACCCGGCGCCGGCTCGGACCTCCAGGGCATCTCGACCACGGCCGTGAAGGACGGCGACGACTACATCGTCACCGGCACCAAGACCTGGATCACCAACGCGCGGTACGCCGATCCGCTGCCCGTGCTGGTCAAGACCGACCCGTCGGCGACCCCGAGGCACCGGGGCATGAGCTTCCTGCTGCTGAGCAAGGACATGGACGGGTTCGAGGTGCAGCGCGACATCGGGAAGCTCGGCTACAAGGGCCCGGAGTCCTGCGAGATCACCCTGGACCACGTGCGGGTGCCTGCGCGGAACCTTCTCGGCGGCGTCGAGGGACGCGGCCTCCAGCAAGCCCTGTCCGCGCTGGAGTCCGGACGGATCAACGTGGCCGCACGGGCGGTGGGGGTGGCCGAGGCCTCCCTCGGCGCGGCGCTGAAGTATGCGAACGAGCGTGAGGCCTTCGGCCAGACGATCGGCAACTTCCAGGCCATCCAGCTCACGCTGGCCGACATGGCCACCGAGACCCAGGCTGCCCGGCTGCTGACCTGGTGGGCCGCCGATCAGCTCGACCACAACAGCCGGGCGGACATGCAGACCGGCATGGCCAAGCTCTTCGCCTCCGAGGTCGCGCTGCGCGCCTCGCTGGCCGCGATGCGCGTGCACGGCGGCTACGGCTACTCCACCGAGTTCGAGGTCGAGCGCTACTTCCGCGACGCTCCGCTCATGGCCATCGGCGAAGGCACCAGCGACATCCTGCGCACCGTGATCGCCAAGGGCATCCTGGCCACGGGCACAGACTGGTAGCCCTGATGACGACAGTCGGCCCCCGCCCGGGAGCTCGAACGGACCGGACCTCCGCCCCGCTGGGTCCGGCGCATGCGTCGGTCCGTATCGACGAGGCACGCAACCGCATCGCCGAGCAGCTGGTGGGTCGCACCCATGAGCTCGAGCTGGTGCTGGCCGCTGTCTCGTCCGGACGTGACCTGGTCCTCGAGGGGCCACCGGGCACCAGCAAGACGACGATCCTCAAGGCGATCACGGCCGAGTGGGGCATCGACCTGCATTTCGTCGAGGGCAATGCCGACCTGACGCCCTCCAAGCTCGTGGGCCATCACAACCCGGCGCGGGTCCTCAAGGAGGACTACAGCGCCGACAACTTCGTGGACGGTCCGCTGGTCCAGGCCATGCGGGATGGCGGGTTCCTCTACATCGAGGAGTTCAACAGGGCCCCGGAGGACACCGTGAACACCCTGCTCACCGCCATGGCCGACCGCGAGATCTCCATCCCCAGGGTCGGCGTCGTCAGCGCTCGGCCGACGTTCCGGGTCATCGCCTCCATGAACCCCTTCGACAACATCGGCACCACCCGGTTGTCCACCAGCGTGCACGACCGGATGTGCCGACTCGCCATCGGCTACCAGCCGGAGGACGCCGAACGGGACGTCGTGGCGCTACGCACGGGAGCGCGGGACCGCCGACAGGTGGCGGACTGCGTGGCGGTCACCCGGGCCACCCGCGAGCACGCGGATCTGCGCCAGGGAAGCAGTGTTCGTGGCGCCATCGACCTTCTCTTCGTGCTCGACAGCCTCCTGGCGATGCGTGCCCACTCCTCCTCGGAGGAGACCTACCGCACGGCGTTCTTCGACGCGATGACCGTGGCCCTCTCGGGACGCATCCACGTGGACGAGGCGGCCGAGACCACACCGGAACGGGTGCTGCGAGAGATCTGGGAGGACCACTTCATCCTGGACCCGGCCGAGGCTGAGCCCGGTTGAAGGACGATCGAGGCGAGTACGCCGACCCGGCGCCGCCGCGAACGGTCCCCCCAGCGGCCCCTGCGCCGCAAGCCCAAGCAGCTGACTGAGCCACCGCAGCTGTTCTCACCCTCGGCCGGCGGATCCCTGGTGCCCCTGCTGGTGCCGGGCCAGGGTCCTCCCCCGCCAGGGAGACCCCGGGGCGGCTCCGCTCCGGGCCCCACCGAGGACGACGCGACCGCCCTGCCGGCCCCGATCGAGCGACTGGTGGCAGACCCTGAGGCGCGGCGCCTCGCCCGCCGCATCGCTGCTCGGCTGCTGATCCCCCGACCACCGCGCTCACCGAGTGCTCGTCGCGGCAGCGGCGAGCTGCGCAGCCTGCCCTACCGCGACGGCGGATCGGCCGAGATCGACCTGGACCGCACCCTGGAGCAGCTCGCCGAACGACCCTTCCCTGAGCCTCACGACATCGTCATCCGGGACCGGGCCCGCACCAGGCGCTCGGTGGTGCTGGCTCTGGACATCTCGGGCTCCATGCGCGGCGAGCGGGTCACGACCGCAGCCGCCACGATGGCCGCGATCGCCAGCGAGCTCCAGCGCGACCTCCTCGCCGTGGTCGCGTTCTGGTCCGACGCCGCCGTACTGCTCGAACTCGGCCAACCCGTCCGTCCGATGGCCCTGCTCGACTCGGTGCTGGCGATGCCCGCTCGCGGGCTTACGAATGTCGCGTTCCCGCTCCAGGTGGCCGCCGATCAGCTCGCCCGGGCCTCATCACTGGACAAGCGGGTCGTGCTGCTGTCCGACTGCGTGCACAACGCCGGCCCGGATCCGCGGCTGTGGGCGGCGGGGCTGCCGCGGCTCGACGTCCTGCTCGACACCACCGGCGAGAAGGACGTCGAGCTCGGCCGAGACCTGGCCCGCGCGGGCCACGGCATGCTGCTGCCCATCGGCTCGCATCGCGACGTACCGCCGGCGATCGGGCGCATCTTCGCGAGGTGACTGCTGCGGCGCCCCCGACCTCTGGCTGAGACGATCCAAAGGTCGAGGGCGGCTCTCGTTGGTCGCCTATCGACGCTTGTGGATGACGAGCTTGACGGGCTTGGCCCTGGATCCGAGGACTGTGCCGCTCCCGGTGAACGAGACCCTCACCTGGTAGGTGCCGGGCCGCTTGACCCGGGGCAGCGTCACGACCGCCTTGCCATGCTCCCTCAGGGTCACGCGTTCAGCTGCTCGCCTGCCGGCCACACGCACCACGACCCTGCCGGTGACGTTCGTGACGAACGGGCTGGTGAGGGTGACCCTGACCTTCGCCCGCTGGGGGGAGGTGATCCTGGCCCGGGACAGGACCGCCCTGGTCGCAGAGGCGACTCGTCCCTGCCGGGCAAGCGCAACGGCTCCCAGGTTGCGGACCCGCCCCGTCGCCGCTGCGAGGTTGCGCACCATGATCGGACGGCCCCCGCCGTAGCGCTTCATGCGGAACTGGTCGCCGTCCTCCTTGCCGCTGACGGCGGAGAACACGATGCGGTAGGGCTGGTCGCTCGGCACCTGGAGCATGAAGAAGCCGTTGGTGTACCCCGGGTTGCTCGGCGAACCCCCGTACGTCAGGGCTGAGGCAACTGGTGCGGTCGCCGCGGGATCGGCGGGCCACGCCTCGACGTTGACGTTGTCCTGAGCGTGATCGGCCTGATCGGTGACGACGCCTTCGATCCACGTCTGTCCAGCGGGCGGCACCGCGGCCGGGAGGCGGAGATGCCTCCCCGAGGAAGGCTGGGCCATCACGGGAGCGGCGGGGGCCGGCCACGTCTGGGACGCGACGACCAGTGCGCCCAGGACGGCGGGCACCCCGATCAGCGCCCACCTGCCACGTGCTCGCGCCACAGCCCCGGTGGCCGGCCGACGATCGGGTGCCGCTGATTCGTTGGGGTCATGCATGTGAACTCCTCGGTTGGCGCCACTCATCCTGAGAAGGCGACGTGTGACACGGCGAGCGATGGAAGTTTGGGAACGGGCCGCGGCGTCGACGCGGTGCCCGGATCTCCCGACCCGCCGTCTTGTTCGTGTCTCCCACGATCCCGGGGCGGAGCAGTGTGGGTCATCACCGCCAGCGTCCATCCGGCGTTCCTGCTAGCAGGTAGCGCACAGCATCAGTGATCGGACGGGCCCTGGTGACGAAGGCCCTGCGGATCTCGCCGGCGTCAGCGCGTCATGCGTGCAGCCCGAAGGGCGCGTCGGCGTCGGTGAAGGCGAGGGCGGCGAACCGCTCTCCGATCCGTCGATGCGTGGCCGGGTCGGGGTGGAGCCGGTCAGGCAACGGGAGCTCCTCGGTGTCGGCGTCGCCGTAGAGCCTGCGACCGTCGAGATAGAACAGGTGCTTGTCCTCGACCGCACGCTGCTCGACGATCCGGGCGAGCTCGGCGCGGATGACACTCAGCGTGAGCTTGCCCCTGGCCACCTCGTCGGGGTCGCCGGTGGCCACGAAGGCCAGGCGGCCCTCGGCGAACGCGGCCAGGTCGGGTGCGGCCGGGCCGGGGGTGTTCTCGTGGATCGGACACAGGATCGGCGAGATGACCAGCAGCGGCGTCTCCGGGTGTCCCTCTCGGATCGTGTCGAGGTAGCCGTGGACCGCGGGACCGAACGCGCGCAGCCGCATCAGGTCGGTGTTGACCAGGTTGATGCCGAGCTTGACGCTGATCAGGTCGGCGGGCGTGTCGCGCAGCACCCGGGCGACGAACGGGTCCAGCAGGGCGCCGCCTCCGAAGCCGAGGTTGTGCAGCGCCGCCTCGCCGAGCCTGGCTGCGACGGCAGGCCAGGTGCCGGTCGGCGAGGTGGCGTTGGAACCGTGGCTGATCGAGCTGCCGTGGTGCAGCCAGGTACGGCGACGGTTCGGCGCCGCGGGCTCGACCGGCGCGTCGGTGCGCAAGGCCACGAGCTCGGTCGTCTCGTCATGGGGGAGCCAGATCTCGACGTCCTTGAGATCACCCTCGAGGCCGTCGAAGCAGACGGTCCCGGGCGGTCCGGCCTCGATCGTCATGGAACCGGTCATCATGTCGAGGGTCATCGTGCTGCCACCGGCCACGCTGCCCTGGCCCGCCAACCGCCCGTTGACCAGGAGGTCGTAGACCCCATCGGGGCGGGGCGGTGCACCGGCGTAGACCCGCTTGGTGGGCAACGTGTCGAGCTCGATACGCGTCGCTCGGGTGCCGAAGGCCAGGCGGACCCCGGACGGTTGGGCCTCGACCATGGCCAGTTGGGGGTCGGAGCTCTGAGCGCGTGCCCAGGCCGGCAACCGGTGGGGCAGCAGGCCGGCCTCGGTCTGCTCGGTCTCGAGGCACCCCTGCACGAGGTCGGCGGTGATGGGGGTGGTGAGCAGGTCCTGGGTCATGTCGTCTTCCGTGACGTCGGATCGGGACTGGGCCAGCCGCACAGCACGCCGTCGAGCGCGTCCAGGGCGCGCGACCAGCTCTCCTGGGGCTCCGGCTCGCTGTGGGCGAAGGCGCCCGCGAGCTCCAGGGTCACGAAGCCCTGGAACACGCTCCCGAGCAGTCGGACCGCGTGCGTCTGGTCGGTCTCCTCGAGGGAGTAGCCGCGAAGCACGGCTCGCATCAGGTCGGCATGGCGTCGGCCGGCGCTGACCGAGGCCTCATCGGTGTCGAGCGGGTATCGGGTGGCGGCGTACCGGCCCGGGTGCTCGCGAGCGTAGTCACGGTAGGTGTCGCCGAGGGCGATGAGCGCATCGCGACCGGATCGTCCGGCCAGCGCCTGCGCTCCGCGGTCGGCGATCTCGACCAGGGCCAGCTGAGCGATCCGGGTGCGCAGGTCGTGGGAACTGGAGACGTGGGAGTACAGGCTCGCGACCTTGACGCCGAAGCGTCGAGCCACTTCAGAGAGGGTCACCTGCTCGAACCCGATCTCATCGGCGAGCTCCGCACCGCCGCGGGCGACGCGTTCGGGGCTGAGCCTCACTCGCTGCATCACGACTTCTTCCGCATCTCCATAGGCCACAACCTAAACCTTATAGGTTGAAGCGGCGGCGGACCGATCTCCCGCAACACCTTCCGCGGCCGGATCTGGCGAAAAGCCGTCGCCAAGGCCGAGATCGGCTTCACCGTCCGCAGGCTGGACAGGCAGGCAACCTGCCCTGGTCCGGGCTCTCTGCTGCGATCTCCCACCACGAGGCTTCAGCAATTGCCGGCTGGTTGAGGAAGCGCTTCGCTCTGCGGTGGATGGTCTTCGACCCGGTTGGCGACTACGGGGGTGCGAGTGCCCGAGCATGGGCCTTCGCCAACCGGACGTAGTCAACGGCGTTGTTGACAATCCGAAGCTTCTCCTCGTCGGTCACCGCCCTGATGACCTTGGCCGGGGCGCCGAGCACGAGCGACCCGGCGGGGACCCTCGTGCCCTCGGTCACGAGCGCACCTGCGCCGATGATCGAGTCCGACCCGATCACGGCACCGTTCATCACGGTCGCGGACATCCCGACCAGGACACGGTTCCCTATCTGGCACCCGTGGAGCACCGCGCCGTGCCCCACGGAGACGGAGTCTCCGATCCGCAGAGGAATGCCCTTGTCGGCGTGGAGGGCACTGCAGTCCTGCAGGTTGCTGTCGCGGCCGATCTCGATGATCTCGAGGTCACCGCGGACGCTGACGCCGTACCAGACGGAGGCACCGGACCTGATCGTCACCGAGCCTGACACGGCCGCAGTCGGCGCGATCCAGGCAGACACGTCGATCGACGGGCTCCGGCCGTCGACTGTGATGACCAGCGGTTGGACGACGTCGCGCGCCGCACGTCGGGGCATCGCAGGAACCTCCTCGCGGGCACGCTTTGTTGGGAATGACTCTCGTCACCGGGTCCACGACCGCGCAGGGCGTGGCGGCCACGGGCGATCAGGTCGCCGCGTGAGGGATCTTGTGCGGCCAGATGTTGCCGGCGTCCACGGGAAGGGCGACACCGGTCACGTAACGCGACTCGTCAGATGCGAGGTAGAGCACGGCATTCGAGACATCCACTGGATCGATCCAGGGGATGGGCATCGCGTTCATGTTCGTCATGGCACCGACAACGTCCTCGAAGGTGGCTCCTGCCCGGCCTCCGGCGAACAGCTCGTAGGTGCCGCTGTTGGCGACCATCGGCGTCTCGACGGCGCCGGGACAGACCGTGTTGACCCGGATGAAGTGCGGCGCGAGCTCCAGCGCGAGGACCTTCATGAGCCCGAGCACCCCGTGCTTCGCCGCACCGTAGTGCGCCAGGTTGGCAAACCCGATCAACGAGGAGGCCGACCCGGTCAGCACGATGGATCCCCCCTGTCCCTGGGCCAGCATCGCCGGGACGACGGCCCGCAGGGTCTGCCAGACACCGGTCAGGTTCACCGCGATCAGGTCGTCCCACTGCTCCTGAGTGAGCTCCCACGTCGGGGCGGAGCTGAGGATGCCGGCACCCGGGGACACGATGTCGATGCGTCCCATCTCGGCGATCCCGTCCGCGACTGCCGCTTGCAGAGCCTCGCCGTCGCGAACGTCGACCCGCCGGGTGATGGCGCGTCGACCGAGGCCCTCCACCAGCCGGGCGGTCTCGGCGAGATCGTCCTCCGTCGCGAGCGCGTAGTCGACCGACGCGATCTGCCGGCACAGGTCGACAGCGATGATGTCGGCTCCTTCCTCGGCGAGCCGCACCGCGTGTGACCTCCCCTGCCCGCGGGCGGCGCCGGTGATGAGCGCGACCTTTCCCTCGACCCGTCCCACCATGATCAGCCTTTCAGTAGCCCCGGTCGCGAAGGTCCGGGTGGTCGTTCAGTGTGAACTCGTTGCGCAAGCCGTCGACCAAGGACGTCGCGGCGACCTGGTCCAAGCTGTCAAGGTCCCAGCCGCCCTGGCGGTAGACGGTGCGGACAGGCTGAGGGGCGTCGACGCGGTTGACGGTGTCGCCGTGGATCTCGAAGACCTGACCGTTGACGTCCGTGGCCGCGTCCGTGCAGAGCCAGACCGCGAGCGGAGCGACCTTGCGCGGCGCCATGAGACCGGGATCGGACGCCATGGCCTGCACCGCGGAGAAGACCCGGCGGTCCATGGTGAGCTCGAACATCCTCGCCCACTTCCCGGCTCGACCCTCGAAGCTCCCCCCGGTGTTGGTCGCCGCGACTGGCCGGATCGCGTTGCACCGGACGTCGAACCGTCCGAGCTCACGCGCCACGGACCGGGTCAGCCCGAGCACCCCTTCCTTGGCACTGGCGTAGGCGGCATGGGCAGGGGCGCCGTACCCGGACGCGGAGCTGGTGTTGACGACGACGCCACCGCCCCTGGCGATCATCTGAGGAGCCACCGCCTGCGTCATGGCGAAGTAGCCCTTGAGGTTGACGTCGAAGGTGGTGTCCCAGCTCGCCTCGTCGTACTCGCGGGTGTCACCGAACCTCGTGAACGTGGCGTTGTTGATGAGGATGTCGACGCCGCCATAGCTCTCGACGGCCGCTTCGACAATCGCCGCAGCCCCGTCCCAGGTGGCCGACTCGGCGTTCGCCGTCGCCTCGCCGCCGGCCGCCCGGATCTCGGCGACGACGCTCTCGGCGCTCGCGTCCTCGCGGACGCCGATGTCGTTCACCACCACGTGAGCTCCCTGCTGCGCCAGCAGGAGGGCGTGCTCGCGGCCGATCCCGCCTCCGGCGCCGGTCACGATCGCGACCTTGCCGCTCAGCCGTTCTGGCGCGGACGATTCGGACATGCTGGTCCTTTCGAAGAGGGAGCCGGCTCGATCAGTGGCCGTCGAGGGTGGCCGCGTTCCACGAGTCGAGCTGGCCGAGGCCCTCCAGGGCGAAGCCCATCGCGAGATCCTGGTGCGACAGTCGCTTGAGCTCGTTCGTGAACAGTCGGCGTGTGTACTGCCGCACCAGCCGCGGCTTCGCCGCCACCTCGCGCGCCAGCTCCCACGCCCGGTCCACGAGCTGGTCCCGGGGCACGACCTCGTTGACCACGCCGTAATCGTGCGCGGTCCGGGCGTCGAGGACCTGGCCGGTCAAGAGGAAGTACCGGCCCCGGTTCGACCCCAGGGCATGCGTCCAGAAGGGATGGTGCCCGTCGCCGGGGACGACACCGTTCGTGAAGTGCGACCCGTCCTGGAACGTCGCCGTGTCCGAGGCGAGCACGATGTCGGCGAGCACGGCGAGCTCCGAGTGGAACCTCACCGGACCGTTGACAGCCGCGATCACCGGCACGTCGACCGCGAGGTAGCAGTCGATCAACCGGCGGCCGTGGTACATCAGGTCGTCGAAGACCCGGGGCGTCACGCTCTCGATGCCGCTGGTGTCGAACTCGCTGCAGAAGTCGTCACCCGTGCCGGTGAGGATGACGACCTGGTTGTGCGGATCGTCGGCGATGTCCGCGAAGGCGTAGCCCAGCTCCTCATGTACGGCGATGCCGAAGGCCAGGCTCTGGCCGTCGGTGTGCAGCGTCACCTGCAGCACGCCGTCGTCCCGCTCCATCGCGATGTGGCGGTACCTGTCGGCGTACTCCTCGAACGCAGGGCCACGTCGTCCCATGGTTGCTCCTGTCCTCGTCACGTGGGCGCGCAGGATCGCCCGGTCCCTCCGCCTGGTCAGTCGGTCGCGGCGGTGGAACCGACGAGCCTGCGCTCACCTCACGCGGAATGGCACTCGTGGTGAGAGGGACTCTGCTCGGCCCGCTCTTTCGCGCGGGCCTCGAAGTTGTCGTACATCGCCGCCATCCGGTGCTGCTGCTGGACGGTGATCGCGACACCCGGGGTGGACACGCTGTTCACCCCTTCGACGTGGCGCAGCCGAGGGTAGATCGAGCCGACGATCGTGTTGCGCCGGAAGGCGCAGACCGTGCACGCGCCGGTGAACTCGATCTGCACCGCACCTTGATCGTCGATGCCCGTCACGTTGGCGCCGCCCAGGTGGGAAGCGAGAAGCGGACGGATCTCCCGGTCGAAGAGTTCCTCCACCGCGATCAGGCGCTGGTCGGCCTGCTGCGACGTCGATTCCTCGCTCACAACGCACCCACCGGGTCACCCGCGGTTTCCTCCGCGGTCGTCTCCTGCGCGGTCTTCTTGAACGCCTCGACGTCGATTCCCAGGATTCGGGCCGCGTTGAGCCCGAAGACCTGCTCCTTGATCTCGCGGGTGACCGCGGGGTAGCCCCACCCGTCCTGGAGGTCCTGCGGCATCTCGAGGTCGTTGAACGCGTCGATGAAGTTCTGCACGCGGGGCCACAGGAAGGCCTCGGAGCCGTACAGGAGGCGGTCCGGACCGATCTCGTAGAGCGCCTTTCCGAGGACCTCGAGCATGGGCCGCGGCTGCATCAGGTACTGGTTGAACCAGAGCGGCAGGACCATGACGATGTTGGCGTGCCTGCTGGCGACGGCGAACGTCTCGTCGAGGTAGGGGAAGCCGAGGTGGTGCAGGCCGAAGGTCAGGTCCGGGAAGTCCTGGGCCGGACTCTGCATGTCGAGCGAGCGCAGGTCCTCGACGTGCTGGTCGCCGATCGCCCCACCCTTGTGGAACTGGATGTAGTCGACCCCGAGCTCCTGGGCCTTCTCGTAGAGCGGGTAGACCAGAGCGCGATCGTCCGCTCGCCACTTCAGGTGCCGCGACTGCGCCTGGTAGAACTTGAAGCTCTTCGCCCCGAGCTCCTCGACCTGGCGCTCCATCTCCCGCTGCGCTCCGCGCACGCCCTGCATCAGCGGGTCGACGCCGCCACAGAACAGGATCTTGTCGGGGTACGCGGCAGCGAGCTCCGCCTGCGCATCGGCCGGTGCCGACCCGGTCTCCCAGTAGTCGAGCAGCGGGACCGTCTGGACCATCGCCATGTCGGTGTCGGAGTTGTCGAACAGGAAGTCAGCCTCGGTGAGCTCGTCCAGCTTGCCGTCGACGAACACGTCGGGGTTGCCGGGGTTCGCTTCGGTGGCCCACCCGTCGACCAGTCCCCTGACCCACCCGATGTAGCCGTCCACGACAGGCGTGTTGAGCTTCTGGTTGGACTCCCGGAAGTCGAAACGGTGGATCACCGCGTCGAAGATGAACATCCCGTCTTTCATGAAGTGGTCTCCTTGGCTCAGTCGATTCCGGAAGTCCCGGTGTTCAGTGGTGTAGGGATCGCGCCCACGTGGGTCGGATCATGCAGCTCATGCGTTCGCCCGGCGATCTGCGCGAGAGCCTCCGACCCGTCGACCGTGCGTGACCTACGCCATACCGAGAGTCTCCGGCTCAGCCCGGCGGCTTCGCAATGGCGAACGACATATAGTTCGGCGCCAGGGTGTGCGTCGGCCGACACTCCCTTCGCGCGCAGTCCGGGGATCGTTGCGTTGGGCGACGGTCGACGGCTAGGCGCTGAGACCTGTGGTTCCACTCCGGGACAGGACGATCTTCGTCAGCGAGGTGGTGGCGCCGAGCCCGAGCAGCATCCGCACCACGGCGACGACGTCGTCCACGGGGATCATCGCTTCGACCGGGAGGGCGTCGGTGACCCAGGCCGACATGTCAGTGGCGACGTAGGCGGGTGCGACGGCGGTTGCCATCACGCCGTTGCCGGACTCCTCTGCGTTGAGAGCCTCCATGAGAGAGATCAAGGCGGCCTTCGAGGCCCCATAGACCGCGAGCCCCGGTTCGGCGTGAACCCCGGAGATGGACGAGAGTGCGATCACGCGCGCCCCGTGCTCACGGCGAGCGACAGCAGCGGCTCGCAGCAGAGGGAGTCCGGCCTGGACCAGGGTGATCGCCGAGGTCAGGTTGACTGCGATCGTCTTGTCCACCCGGGCCGCAGGCAGCTCCTCCAGAGGTCCACCGGTGCCCACACCCCCGGACAGGATGAGGCAGTCCATCGCCCCGAACGCCTGACGGTGGTGCTCGACGATGGCTGCAGGAGATGTCCGATCGCTGAGGTCGGCTGCAACACGCACGACGCGGGGCGCGCCGGCAACGGTCAGCTCGGCGGCGAGCCGGCCCAGGTCCTCGTCGCGACGGGAGGTCACGGTGAGCCCGAAACCCTGCCGCGCGAGCTCGAACGCGATGCCCCGCCCGATCCCGCGCGATGCGCCGGTGACGAGCGCGGTCCTCACGCCGTGTCTCCGCTCGCGGCTGCCGACCAAGGCTGGTCACGCTGCAGACCGTCGCGCAGGACACTCTTCTGGATCTTGCCGGTCGACGTCTTCGGAAGGTCGGTGAAGGTGATCGTCCGAGGGATCTTGAACCCGGCGAGGCGCTCGCGAAGGTGCGCCTTCAGCTCCGCCTCGGTCACGGTCGCACCTGTCCGCCGGGTCACGAACGCGATCGGCACCTCACCCCAGGTCGGGTCTCGATCGCCCACCACCGCCGACTCGACGACCTCCGGATGAGCGTCGATGGCCCGCTCGAGCTCCACCGAGGCGATGTTCTCCCCGCCAGAGATGATGATGTCCTTGGCACGGTCACGGATCTCGACGTACCCGTCTGGATGCAGCACGCCCAGGTCACCGGTGAGGAAGCTTCCGCTCCGCGTCGCGGCAGCCGTGGCCTGCTCGTCTCGGTAGTAGCCCAGCATCACGTCGTTGCCACTGACCGCGATCTCGCCGATCGTCTGCCCGTCGGGCGGCACGTCGATCCCGAACTGGTCCAGCACGCGCAGCGGGCGCGCGATGATGTTGCCGATCCCCTGCCGTGCGCGCAGCCGTGCAGCCTCTGACCCAGGGAGCTCGTCCCACTCCGGTTGCCACACATTGACCGCGACCGGCCCGAACGTCTCGGTCAACCCATACAGGTGCGTGACGTCGAAGCCGAGCGAATCCAAACGCTCCAGCAGTGTCGGCGACGGCGGCGCTCCCCCGGTGTCGACGTGCACCCGGCGAGAGAGCGGACGCGCACCCGGATCCTCCGCGATCATCGTCAGCACCGTCGGTGCGGCACTGAGGTTCGTGATCCCGGCATCGCGCAGCAGCCCCCAGATCGCCCCTGAGTCGACCCGGCGCAAGCACACGTGCGTGCCCCCGGCCGCCGTCACCGCCCAGGTGAAGCACCACCCGTTGCAGTGAAACATCGGCAGCGTCCACAGGTAGGCAGTGGAGGGTCCCAGCCCAGCGTGATAGGCCATGGCCACCGCTTGGAGGTACGCGCCTCGGTGGTGGTACATGACCCCCTTGGGGCGCCCCGTGGTGCCCGAGGTGTAGTTGACAGCGAGGAGCCCGCGCTCGTCCACGTCGACCCTGTCGGTGGCCGAGGCGGACGCCGGCAGCCACGACTCGTAGTCGTCCGCATCGCCCCCCGCGACCACCACGCGCACCCCAGCCAGGGCTGCGAGCTCCGCGGCCTGCGCGGCGAACTCGGCCGTGGCCACCAGGAGCCGAGCTCCCGAGTGCTCGACGATGTAGCGCATCTCCTCGACGGCCAGACGCACGTTGATCGACACGAGCACGGCGCCACGGGCCGGCACGGCCTGGTGCAGCTCCAGCATGACGTGGCTGTTCGCGCAGAGGGCGGCCACCCGGTCACCAGGCTCGACTCCCGATCGGGCGAGCGCCGTCACCAGCCGGTCACAGCGAGCCGCGAACTCGGCATACGTCAGCCGGACGTCGGCGTCCACCACCGCCAGACGTTGCGGGAACGCCTGCGCCGCGCGGTCCAGGAAATGGATGGGTGACAGGCTCGCGAACGTGAACTCAGCCACTGGTTCACCACCACCTTTCAGCCGGATGAGTCGTCTAGTGCCCGGCCGGGACCAGGTCGGGGTCGAGGTGCACGTCGACGAGCACCGGCCGGTCCCGCTGTGGGAGGTGGGCCAGTGCGCTCTCGAGCTCTGCGAGGTTGCGGACGGTGAAGCCGCGACCGCCGAGGGCGTCCGCGACCGGACCGAGATCGGGCCAGCGGAAGGTCGACATCACGGGATCCATCTCCCGTCTGACGAACTGGATGTGCTCGGCGCCGTACGAGCCGTCGTTGAGGACGAGCACGACCATGTCGAGCCCGTGACGGACGGCCGTGCTGAACTCGTTGAGGCCCCCCATCATGAACCCGCCGTCACCGGTCACCAGCAGCGTGGGGTGGCCCGGTCGACCGACGCTTGCTCCGATCGCTGTGCCCATGCCGAGCCCGATGGAGCCGAAGCTCGCCGTGTGGACGAAGTGGCGCGGGTCTTCGACGCCGATCATGGGCCACGCGGAGTGGATGAAGCGCCCGCTGTCGGTGACCACCGTCCGATCCGGAGCTACAGCAGCGTCGACCCGGCACACGGCCGTGTGGATGTCGACCGTTCGGTCCGTGCTGCGATCCGGCTGCTCACGCTGACGACCCGCGAGCTCGGCCGCCAGCTCCGGCGATGCGAAGGCCGACGGGGGGATCTCCGCCTCGTCGAGCAGGGCCACGAACTCGTCGGCAGTCACCGCGGCGTCGCTGAGGACGCCGACGTCCGGGTCGACATAGCGGCCCAGGGCGTGCCGATCCGCATCGACCTGCACCAGACGCCGGCCGTCGACGAGCCACCCTTCCGTGGTGGTGAAGCGGTTGAGCGACGCCCCGAACGCGATGATGCAGTCCGACGCCGCGAGCGTGGACAGGGCAACGTCGTGCGCGACGGTCCCGCAGATGCCGAGGTCGTGCGGCTCCCCGCGGAAGAGGTCGCGAGCCCTCAAGGTCGTGGCCAGGGGGGCCCCGATGCGGGACGCCAGGCGCAGCAGCGCCGCGCGCGCCGCGGGGTCGATGGCACCTCGCCCGGCCAGCACCACCGGGCGCTTCGCGCTGGCGATGATGCCGAGCGCGGCGTCGAGGGCCTCCTCTGACGGACGGATGCCGGCCTCGTCGACCCGACCAGATGCTGATCGGACGTACTCCGCCTCGGCCCACTGGAAGTTCACCGGCGTGTTGAGCACGATCGGCCGCTGCTCGACGTGAGCGCGGCGGAGCGCGTTGCCCAGGTCCTCGGCGAGGGTCGCCGGCGACCGCAGCTGCTCGAAGCCGGCGCCCGCGGCGAGGACGACCTCGCGCTGCGCGAGCTTCTGCGTGTGGTGCAGGTCCTCCGGCCGGGTGTCGCCGGCGATCAGCAGCACCGGGACGCGACCTCGCACGGCATCGGTCAACGCGGTGACCGTGTTGGTCAGACCCGGACCGTGGGTGACGGTCGCGACGCCGGTGCGACCGGTGACCTGGGCGTACCCGGACGCCGCCTCCACCGCGGTGGCCTCGTGGACGACGCCGACGTAGGTCGTCCCCTCCCGGCGCCGGAAGCTGTCCATGACGAAGAGGTTCCCGTCCCCGATCAAGCCGAAGACGGCGTCGATGCCGTGGTCGGTGAGACCGGCGGCCAACGCATCCTGGAAGAGCATGCGTATCTCCTCTATCGGCCCGCGTCGTCGCACGGGAGCTGGCTGGACCTCGGGGAGTCGGCGACCACCCGTGGGACGAGGACGATCTGGCTCGTCACGGCAGGGGCAACTTGACCTCGCGCCCGGTACGCGCGCTCAGGGCGACCGCCTCGGTGAGTTCCATGTAACCGACTCCTGTCTCGAAGCTCGGCTCCGGACGTCCCCCCGTCTGCACCGCCCGGATGAAGTCCTGCTCGATCGTCCACGGGGTCTCGAGGTCCGCAGGCAGCTCGATCGTCCTCAGCTCGCCGTCTCCCCGTCGAGCACCGCGCACGACGTCGGTCGTGAAGTTGTACTCCAGCGTCCCGTCCCGGCCGTACAGCGTGAGTGTCGAGTCGGGCGCGAAGAGGGACACCGCGCTCCACTCCAGGACGCCGAGGACCTCCGTGCCCCAGGTCCCGGTGACCTGCACGACATCGGGAACCTGCACGGTGTAGCCGTCGCGATCGGGGATGCTCACTCGCGACTGCGCGTGCAGCTTGACCGGCGACCCGAGCCAGCGCTGCAGGATCTCGAAGTAGATGCCCACGGCCATCGTGTTCAGCCCGCTCAGCTCGCGGCGCTGGCGCCAGTGGGGTGGTGCGCTCGGGTCGGCGAACATGTCGTTGTCGGCGACGAGCCTGAAGTGGAGCAGCGCTCCCACGTAGTCGTCGGCCAGCAGTTGCTGGAGGAGCCGGCCTGCCTTCATCCCCATGGGCGGCGCCGACAGCATCGTGACCAGCTCGGGATGTTTCCGCGCGGCCTCCAGCATGGACCTGGCCTCAGCAAGGTCCATGGCCATCCGCGCCTGGCAGAAGACGTGCTTGCCCTGCTCGAGCGCGGCGATCGTGACCGCCGCGTGCAGCACCGGCGGCGTCCCGATCCAGACGGCGTCGACATCGTCCCGGCCGACCAGGGACCTCCAGTCGTCCACGACCTCGGCGATCGCGAACTCGCGCGCGACCTGCCGTGCCGTCTCGGTCCGGGAGTTGCAGACGGCGACCAGCTCGACGCCGGGGATGGCCTGCAGGTTGGGCAGGTTCACCTCGCGCGCGATGCTGCCCGCCCCGACGATCCCGACACGCGTGCATCCAGCCTTCATCCGCAGGCTCCGTTCCTCGACCGTGCCGGGCAGCGCTCGAACGCGGCCTGGAGCCGACAGGCCGAATTCGTCGTCGAGGCGAGTCCGTGGCGAATCACTGCTCGAGGCTAGCGCGCTGAGGCGTCCCGAAACACGGACTCCGGAGCACATCTCTGGCGCAAGTTGTGTCTCGGTCGACACTGGCTCCCGGCGGGGCACCCCAGGTGCGGTCGGCTCAGCTGCCCGGGTCGTCGACTGCGGGCTCCGGGTGGCCGGGCAACCCGCTGACGAAGGCGTCCACGGCCATCGTCACCACGGCCTCGTGTTCCGGCTCGACCGGCGTGCGGTGGATGTGTTTGCGGACCAGGTAGTAGATCAGGGTCGATTGGAGGTGCCAGACCAGCTCGAGGTCGACGTCGTGGTCGAGCGTCAACGAGGCCTTCGCCTCGGCGGCGATGATGCCCATCACGTGGTCCACGTGGCCGGCGATGTAGAGACGCGTCATGTCGAGCCCGTCGAGGCTGGCGTACATCACGATGCGGATCCAGATGCCGTCGTCGATGGCATCCAGGTAACGCTGGTAGAAGTCGACGAGCCGGGTCCGCAACGGCGTGCGGCGGTCCTGGAGTTCGTTCGCCCACTGGTCGTCCCAGCGGGACTCGATCACCTCCTGGTAGACGCGCTCGATCAGCGCTTCCTTCGTGGGGAAGTAGCGGTAGATGAGCGGTTCGGAGATGTCGAGGCGAGCCGCCAGCTCCCGGGTCTGGGCGGCGAAGCCCCGCTCGGCGAAGAACTGGACCGCCGCGTCCAGGATCATGGCCTGGCGGGCTTCCGGTGAGAGCCTCGTCCGTGGACTACGTCTCCGGACCTCAGGCACGCGGCCTTCGTCGCTCACGGCCGACACGCACCTCGATCTCTCGACGCTGACACTCGGACTCTGGCACATGCTGCCAGACCTGGGCGGTTCAAGCGCCGGTCGTCGCTCGACGGAGTATGTCACGGGCCCGATCCTCGACGGGTCGGTCCACCATGGTGCCGTCGACGGCTCGCGCCTCGCCGCCGGAAGCCGTGGCGAGGATCCGCTCCGCCCAGGAGATCTGGGCAGCCGAGGGCGCAAGCCCCAACCGGGCCGCACCGATCTGGCGCGGGTGGACGCACAGCTTCCCGCGAAAGCCCAGGGAGGACGCGTGCGAAGCGTCGGCCGTGACCCGCTCTGTGTCGTCGAGGTTCGTGGTGACCCCATCGACGGGCCCGGCCAGCCCGGCGGCAGCGGAGGCGATCGCCAGCAGCGACCGCGCCGTCAGCAGTGCCTGCTGGTCGTCGGCGTCGACGCCGAGCTCGGTCGCGAGATCAACGTTGCCGAGGGCCAAGCGGATCACGACGTCACTGGCCGCGATAGCCGACGCGCGGGCGATGCCCTGTGCCGTCTCGAGCAGGGCCACCACCTGGACTCCGAGGCCGAGATCGCCTGCGGTCGACTCGGCCTCGGCGGCCGACTCGGTCTTGGACAGCATGACGTGGGTCGCGACACCCCGCAGCGCCTCGAGGTCGAGCGTGTGGTCCCGCGTGCCGCGCGCGTTCAGCCGCACGACGGCTGCCTCACCCGATCGCAGCCAGGACGCGACGTTGTCGCGAGCTGCGGGGCGGGCAGAGGGGTTGACGCCGTCCTCGAGATCGATGATGACGACCTCGGCCCCTGCCGACGCCGCCCGGCCGAACCGTTCAGGACGGTCGCCAGGGACGAACAGGAAGGTCGTGGCTATTCGTGGATCGACCACGTGGGTCCTCGCGCTCACGGTGCCAAGCCACTACTCGGTGGCTTCGAGATAGTGGAGCGCCAGCGCCTCGACCTCGATCGACATGTAGCGGAACGCCGGGAGGCCGGCGAGCAGGCGGTCGAGGTCGGAGGCGTCCGGCGCCGACCAGATCCCGACGTTCGAGGTTGTTCCCGGGAGACGCCAGATCCGCTGCACGACACCGCGCCTGCGGTAGCCCAGTCCGACCTCGCGCTCGGCAGCGAGCAGCGAGGTCCAGGCGTCGTCGTCCAGGGCGCTGGGCCTGGTGAGAACGATCCGAACGAGGAATTCCGCCATGACAGTCAGCCTCCGTCCCGTCCCGAGATCTCCTCGAGGACCTCGTCCGTGTGCTCTCCCAGCCCTGGCACGCGCGGCGTCCCTCCCGGGCCGTCGGCGCCGCCTGTCCGGAACGGATCGGCGACGACGCGAACCGTGTCGCCGTGCGGCAGGTCGATCGGCCGCCACCGCTGGGCCGCCTCGAGCTGGGGGTGCGCCGCCACGTCGGGGGTGTGGTTGAGCCGTCCCCACGGAATGCCCTGCCGGTCGAGGGCTGCCTCCAGGTCTGCGGGCGGCCACGCCACGACGGCCTTGGCCACCGCCGTCTCCACCTCCTCGCGATGCTGCAGACGTCCCGAGTTCGTGGACAACCGTGCGTCCTGCGCCGCGTCACCCAGGTCGAGCACCTCGCACAGGAGCAGCCACTGCCGGTCGTTCTGCACGGCGATGTTCACCACCGTGCCGTCAGCGGCCAGGAACGGGCCGTACGGCGTGATCGTCGCGTGCCGAGTCCCCGCCGGGTCGATCGTCACGCCACCCTCGCGGTAGGCGAGGAGCAGCGGGCTCATCCACTCGGCCAGGACGTCGAACATGGAGATGTGGAGGCGTCGCCCGAGGCCGGTCACGTCGCGGGCCCTCAGCGCCGCGAGGATCGCCGCCACCGCGTAGATGCCGCCGCCGAGGTCGGCCAGCGAGACACCCGGCTTGGCCGGCTCCCCAGGGAGCCCAGTGCTCGCGGTGACGCCGGCTTCGCCCTGCACCAGCAGGTCGAACGCCTTCCGCTCGCGATAGGGACCTGACGGGCCGTACCCGCTGATCTCGCAGGTCACGAGCCGCGGGTTCAGCTGCTCCAGCTCCGTCCGCGGCACGAGGCGGTCGACGGCGCCCGGGCTGAGGTTGGAGAGGAACACGTCAGCGGTCTCGAGGAGCCGGCGCAGCGTCGCGTTGCCCTCTGCTGACTTCACGTCCAGCACGATCGACCGCTTGCCGTAGTTGAGCCAGACGAAGTGTGACGCCAGGCCGTGCACGAAGGTGTCGTAGTTGCGGGAGAAGTCGCCGCCGTCCGGTCTCTCCACCTTCACGACGTCGGCCCCGAGGTCGGCGAGATGCCGTGAGCACAGGGGTGCCGCGACGGCCTGCTCGAGCGCGACCACCCGCAGGCCCGCCAGCGGGCCCCCGGCGTCGCTCATGATCCGAACGTCAGGACCGTGCCCACGGCCGGCTGCAGGTACCTGTCGGGCATCAACTCGAGGAAAGCGGCGTGCGTGCGGATCCCGCTGCAGTGCATGGGGATGATGCGCGCCACGTCGCGTTCGCGCATCCCGTCGACGGTGAGGCCCACATTGTCCTGCGGAGTCGTCGGGAAGCCCAGGTGGAATCCGCCGAGGACCGCCAAGACCGGCTTGGGGCCACAGATCTCACGCGCCCGGTCGACCGTGTTCAGGACACCGGCGTGGGCGCACCCGGTGAGCACGACCAGGCCCTTGTCCTTGACGTCGATGACCAGCCCCTGCTCCTCCCGGACCTCGTCCAGCCCGTAGGTGCCGTCCGCCCGAACCTGGTACAGCCCCGGCGCGTGCGGCTCCCGCGGTTCGACAGGGCCCTCGAAGCCCACGTTCCTGGGGATGAACCCCGTCGTGTAGATGCCGCAGCCGAGGTCGAGCGCGCCTTCGGTGAGCACCGGACGTCCGCCGTGACGCTCGATGTCGTCCACGGTGAACGCCTGGTTGTAGTACTGCGAGGTCCGCCCGTCCCCCATGACCGCGTACCGCGGGAGGAAGGCATCGGGCGCGGTCGCCACCGGGATCGTGCGGTCGAACGCGTCGAGGAACGAGTAGACGCCGCCGTAGTGGTCGGGATGCCCGTGGCTGATCACCACGTGCTCGATCCTGGTCGCATCGACACCGAGCACGTCGAGGTTGTGCATGAGCACCGTCCCGGTGAGCCCGACGTCGAACAGCACGGTGGACTCGTACCGACCGCGGCGCGCCGTGACGAGGAGGCTGATGCCGTTCTCCGCCTGCGGCGGGATCCGACGCTGGTCGAAGTGCTCGATCAGCCCGGTGCGCACGCAGTGGTCGCCCTCGCCGAGGTCGAGGTCGGGAAGCAGCATGTCGACCCAGTTCTCGACCAGCACCGTGATCTCGACACTGTCGGCCTGGAAGATCCCCATCAGAAGATCGCGAGGGGGTTGATCGGCGATCCGACCGCCCCGGTGATCGGCAGGGGCGGCGCCGTGAAGAAGAACTCGTAGCGACCCTCCTCCTGGCACGCGACGGACAGGCCTTCGAGATCGAAGATCTCTCCGATGGTCAGCCCGGCATTGACCAGCATGATCAGGTGGAGCGGCTGGAAGACCCCCGGTGTGTCGTTGGGCAGGACCTCGGTTCCCCAGGTGTCCGTCGCCATCGCCGCGATCTCGTGGGCCGCCAGCCAGTGCGCGGCCCGGTGGCCGAGGCCCGGCGCCGGCCCGCCGTCGTACTGCCCCCACGACCCCGCCGAGCGCACCTGGGCGATCTGGCCGGTCCGCACCAGCACGATGTCACCGGAGCGGACCTCGACGGCCTGCGCCTCGGCGCAGGCCGACAGCTCGACGTCGTCGATGGCGTCGCCCGGCTCGAGCCAGTCCACGCCCCGGTGCCGCGGGATGTCGAGCAGGATGCCGCGCCCGACCACCCCGTCCGCGATCTTCTCGATCCCGTTGACGGTGGCGCCGGTGCTGGTGACGTGCTCGAGCCCGTGGCCGTTGTACATCTGCCCGCGGTAGAAGATGTGGGCCAACGCGTCCCACTGCGTCGCGCACTGCAGGGGCATGGCCACGGCGTCGTCGGTGTAGCGCAGGATCGCGAGGTGGTCCTGGGCACCCAGCGCGATGTCACCGCCGTCCTGGAGCATGGAGTGCACCGGGTTGGTCCGACCGCCGAAACCCCCGCTCTGCGGACCGTTGCTGTCGAAGGGAAGCCCGCAGGAGACGACGCGTCCGGCCTTGATCATCGTCGCGGCGTACCGCAGGACCTCGGGGGTGATGAAGTTCAGCGTCCCCCGCTGGTCGTCGGCCCCCCAGCGGCCCCAGTTCCGGTAGCGGAGGCAGAGCTCGTCGACCAGCGCGATCCATTCGTCGTCGGTGACGGGCAGGACTCCCGGCTCGTTGGTGGATTGCACGTCGGTCATGGGGAGCCCTTCCTCGAGGCGCTCTGGCGCGCCGTGTGTGACGGTCGACCACCGGGATGCGTCGATCCCGTCGGCCGTCGCCTCGGATGTCCGGGCTGTGGACGTCGCTGGGAATCGGGATGGGATGGGAGCAGCCCGCCGGGCTATGCCGACGATGTCAGAGGCAGAAGCGAAGATCGACGTCCACGACAACACAAGTACGCCAGTTCGATGTCGCTGCGGACATGTCGCGTCGGCAGACCGCGCCCCGTCAGGGCACCAGGACCAGCCGGCCGCCGACTCCGCCGGCAGCGAGTCGCCGGTGCGCTCCCGCGACGTCGGCGAGTGGCATCGCCAACGCGACGGGAAGGACCAGATCACCGGTCGCAGCCAGGGAGGACAGCTCGCCGAGCCGCTCGGCCCGTCGGTCGAGCTGGCTGACCCGTACCTGCACCGAGCGGATGCCGCGATCGCCCGCGACAGGTCCCGCAACCGTGACCAGAGTGCCGCCGTCGCGGATCACCGTCAGCGCGGCCGCACCGATCCCGGGGGTGTCCAGCACCGCGTCGACCGCACGAGGCAGTGAGTTGCGATCCACGACCTCGGCCCCGAGCGCGCGCACGTGCGCGGCATCCGGCTCGCCAGCTGTCGCGGTGACCCGCAGGCCCGCACGGAGCGCGAGCTGCACGGCGAACCAGCCGATCCCACCGGTCCCACCGAACACCACTAGGTGGCGGCCCGGCGCGAGCTCGGCCGCTTCGATTGCGGCGAGCGCGGTCAGCCCGTCGAGCGGGAGCGTGGCGGCTCGAGTGGGCTCGACGCCCTCCGGTGCCGGCGCGACCGATCCAGCCGCAAGTACGACCCGCTCTGCCTGTGCCCCCGTCGGTACGGCGATCGCGGGCTGCATGCCGAGCACCCGTTGACCGACCTGCAGGTCGACCTCGTCGCCGACCGCGTCGATCCTTCCGACGCAGTCCCAGCCCAGCCCCCACTCGAAGCCGTGCTCGGGCGCCGGCACCATCCCGGCTCGCACGATCGCGCCCGCGCGCGTGAGCAGGTCGAACGGGTGGACCACCGCGGCCTCGACGGCGATCCGCACCTCGCCAGCCCGCGGCTCCGGCTCGGGGCGATCCGCCAGCCGCAGCACCTCCGGACCGCCGAACTCGCTGAACACTGCAGCCTTCATGTCCGTTTCTCGCTCTCAGGTAGGAGGCCTGCCGACAGCGGGGCCGCGCCTAGGCATCCGCCGGGACGACCCTCAGCGCCGCGGGGTCGTAGGCGTGGAGGGACTCCAAGCCGGTCTCGGTGAACACGCACGCGGAGGCGACCCACAGCGCCCGGCCGTCCTGGGTGTGCGGGTTGACGCTGATCCGGACTGCCATGCCGGGCTCGAACGTCGCGGAGGCGCCGGGCCGGTTCGCGGCGGGATCGTCCCCGGAGGACGGCCACCCGACCATGGGCGGGGAGTTGTAGGCGCTCCAGCCGCTCACCAGCGGGAAGGGCACGGTCCACCCGGCCTTCGCGACCGGATCCATGAGCCGGTCGGCGTCTGCGCTCGTCATGCCCGGCTTCAGCTCCGCGAGCGCCGTCCGGTACACCTCCGAGGCGACGTCGAACAGGGCTCGGTACTCCTTCGTGGGCTCCCCTGTGAACCAGGTCGTCATGAGCTTCCCGTAGTAGCCGCCGAAGCCGACGCTGTGCTCGGAGAGGACGACCTCGTCAGGTCCCACTTCCTTGTGGGTGGGGTACGGGTCGGGGTAGGTCATCGTGGGATGGGCCATCGACGTCGAGCTCATGTGGATGTATGCGGTGTTGCCACGCAGCTTCTGGGCGGCGGCGTAGCCGATCTCGGACAGGTCGTGGTGGCGAACCCCGGGCCTCGTGGCCTGCACGACCGCCTCCTGGGCGGCGTCGTTGATCGACGCCGCGCGACGCTGGTGGTCGATCTCCTCGTCGCTCTTGATCAGGCGCCACTGCTCGTAGAGCTCGCTGACGACGCGGAGCTCAGCCTCAGGAAGCGCCTCGGCGAAGTGGGCGGTCGCCTCGGTGGGGAGCGACATGTTCCACCAGGATGCGTTGAGCGGCCCCACGACGCCGATCCGGCCGCGCTCGAGACCCAGCTCCTTCAGCCGGTCGGTCACTCCGAGCTCGCAACGAGTCCCGACACTGCGGATGTCGGTAAGGCAGGAGAGGTCCTTCGCGTTCGGCAGGTGCGGTGCGATCGGGATGAACACGGTGGGCTCGTCGTGCAGCGGGACGACGACGTAGGTGTGGATGAACGCCGCGTAGTTCGACAGGTAGACGGCGTTGATCTGGCCCAGGTCGCGGCCGGCGAACGAGTGCGCCCCGTAGATCACCAGCGCGTCGAGACCCTGCTCCTCCATGCCCCGGCGGACGACACGGAAGCGGCGCTCGTACTCAGCCAGCGAGAAGGGCGGGAGCCAGTCGTTGTCGACCATGTTCGCGTTGAGGGTCAGGGTCATCGTTCCTCTTGCCATGGGTAGTCGGTGCGGGGGTTGGAAGGGATGGGCCGTGCTCGGCACCGCGGGTACGTCGTCAGGACGCGACGTTCACCTGGGCGACCGGGCCCTGACGGGTCCCGGCCAGCACGTGACCCATGATCATCAACTGCACGTCGAGTGGGGCCGGATGCAGCCCGGTCGCGGCGTCGCGCAGCAGCTTCTCGACGCCGACGTCGGTGAACGTGCCTGGGCCGCCGAAGATGCGCACGGCGTCGAGAGCCACCTTCATCGCCGCTTCCGAGCCGAGCACGCGGGCCATGCGCAGGACGATCGGGTCGGCCTGGTCGGGGTGCTGTGCGGCCCACGCTGCCTTCCAGATCGTGGTGCGGGCCGCCTCGATGGTCATCGCCATCTCGCCGATCTGCCGGGCCACCATCTGGTGCTCGATGATGGGCTTGCCGCCCTGCACCCGGTTCTTCGCGTACTCGAGCGCCATGTCGAAGGCGGCGCGAGCGACGCCCAGGCAGCGCGCACCGACCCAGTAGCGGCCGATGGTGAAGCGCGACAGCTCGGCGAAACCGGAGTTCCATGCCGAGAGCTGGTTCTCCTTCGGGATGCGGCAGTCGTCGAACTCGAGCCTGGCGATGGGCGCGAGCCGGTGCCCCATCAGGTCGAACGTGTGCGCGAGCCTGAACCCGGGCGTGTCCTTGGGGACGATGAACGCGGTGAGGCCCTCCGTGAACGGCACCGACAGGTCGGTGCGGGCGAACACGATGAACACGTTCGCACCCGTGCTGTAGCTGATGTAGGTCTTGACTCCGTTGAGGACGACCTCGTCCCCATCGGGAACGGCCTCGAGCAACGGGCCCGCCTCGGGCGAGTCGTACGGCAGCTGGGCGTCTGTGCCCGCGGTGGGCTCGGTCAGGGCCAGCGCGTAGACCGATCGGGGATCGTCGAGGTAGGGGCGGATGAAGGTGTCGCGGTGGAAGTCGTTGCCCATGCGGTCGATGAGCGAGATGGCGTTCCAGTACTGCGCGATGATCCCGGTGGAGCCGACGTCGCCAGCGCCGAACTCCTCCATGATGAGGCACATCGTGACCTCGTCGACCGGCGTGCCGCCGTACGCCTCGGGCAGCCCGAACCGCATCAGCCCGATGCTGTGCGCCTTCTCGATCATCTGCCAGGGGAAGCGCTCGTTGGGATCGACGACCTTGTCGAGCTCGGCCGCCATGGGGCGCACGGTCGAGTCCATGAAGTCGCGCACCCACGTGACGTGAGCCCGCTGCTCCTCGGTGATCCGAAAGTCAACCACTGCACACCCTTCTGGGCCGGCGATGCTGCCGGGCCGCTGCTTAAGACCTGAGAGGCGATCGCCACCCTGGCATCCTGCGCCGTCGGCGTCTCCCTACCTATAGCCCACCGCCCACAGTCCCGGTGGAGTTATGTCCGGATCGACATCCGGGACGACGTCGTACCTGCGCCCTCAGCCGGTCCGGCGGCCGCGCCGCACCGCGAGGCCAACGGCGGCGATGAGCGCAACCCCGTTGAAGAGGTCGCTGACCCAGAACTGGGCCCCGATCAGTAGGAGGCCCTTGACGCCCAGTCCCAGGACGTAGACCGCCAGGAGCGTCCCGAGAACGTTGGCGCGTCCGTTCTTGATCTGCGTCGAGCCCAGGAACACAGCAGCGAACGCGGGGAGGAGGAAGGGAGGGCCGGCGGTCAGCGAGCCGGACCCGATGACGGCCGCGAAGATGACCCCCGCGAGGGCTGCGATGGTGCCCGAGAACAGCAGGGCCGAGACGATCATCCGCTCGGTTCGCACCCCGCTCAATCGAGCAGACACCTCGTTCCCGCCCGTGGCGTAGAGCTGTCGTCCGAGCGGGCGGTACTCCATGACGTAGAGAAGAACGGCCGCCAGGGCCACGAGATACACGAACGGCAGGGGAATGCCCCACAGGTCGCCTTGACCGAGACGCACGAAGTCCGGCGAGATCCCGGCGACGATCGGCTCATTTCCGGTGACCCAGTACACCATCGCACCCAGGATCGAGGACATTCCCAGTGTCGCGATGAACGAGTCGATCCGCAGGACGATGATGAGCAGAGAGTTCACCAGCCCGACGCCCGCACCGATGCACAGCGTGAGCAGGATCGCCATCGGGAAGTCGATTCCCATGGCCTGGAACTTCGTCACCAGCACGACCGCGAGACCGAGCATCGCACCCACCGAGAGATCGAAGATCCCCGCCGCCAGGGGTGCCAGGAGCGCCAGGGCCAGGATTGCGACGATCGCCTGCTGGGAGGCGACTGCCTTGAGCGTCTGGGTGGTCAGGAACGTGTCGGGAACCCAGATGCTGAACGTGATGATGATGACGGCCAGGACGTACAGACCGCTGAACCGGTCGAATCCCCACCTCAGGCGGCGTCGCCGTCCGGCTTCCTCGACCGGTGCGTTCACGCCCGACAGGTCCCGCTCGGAGAAGGAGCTCTCGGCGTGCGGCGGCGCGGTGGCGGCTGGGACGCCGACCTCCTTCGAGGTCTCATTCATGATGGCACCTTCCATTAGAGAACGAGCTCGTCGAGAAGGTCACTGGTGACCTCGGTCCGGCCCAGTTCGTGAGCGACCTCGCCCTTCCGCAGCACGATGGTCCGGTGGCACAGCCGAGCCACCTCCTCGTGGTCGGATGAGCAGAGGAGGATGGCCATGCCCTCGGCGACGGCAGCCTCCATGAGCTTGTGGATCTCGGCCTTGGCCGCGACGTCGACCCCGCGGGTCGGATCGTCGAGCACCATCACCTTGACCGAGGTCCGAAGGACCTTCGCCAACACGGCCTTCTGCTGGTTCCCACCGGACAGGCTCGTGATGTCGGCCGACGGGGACGCCAGCTTGATGTCGAGGGTCTCGATCCACTGCCTCGCGTGCGCGTCCTCCAGGGAGCTTCGGAGGATGCCTCGGGAGACGAACGGCGACAGCTCCGAGATCGTGATGTTCTCGCAAACCGAGAAGCCAGGGACGAGCCCGTATTTGGCCCGGTCGCCGGAGACGAGCCACATTCCGAGCTTGCGGGCGCGTGACGGGTCAATCCGCGACAGGGTTCTCGATGCGAGCCGGATGGACCCCGACACCGGGCGGGCCAGACCCAGGAGGAGCAGGGGGAGCTCCTCGGAGCCGGATCCCGTCAGCCCGACCACGCCCAGGATCTCGCCCGGCCACAGCTCCAGGCTCAGGTCGTGGAGCACCCGCCCGCTCAGACCGCTCGCCACCAGTGCCGGGTCTCCACCGTGACGCTCGCAGACGGACGCCTGGACGGCAGACAGCCGACGCCCGATCATCAGCTCGATCAGCTTGTCACGATCCAGATGGGCCTTGTCGAACGTCCCGACCCGGACTCCGTCGCGCAGGACGGTGACACGGTCGGCGATGCCCAGTACCTCGTCGAGGTGGTGGGAGACGATGACGACCCCGACACCGTTGTCGCGAACGCGTTCGACCACGTCGAAGAGCCGTCGTGCGTCAGGTCCGCTGAGCGATGCCGTCGGCTCGTCGAGGACGAGGAACCGAAGACCACCCTGCGGTACGTCGGTGGCGCGGACGATGGCGATCAGAGTCCTCTCGGCGAGCGTGAGCTCCTCGACAGGAACGGTGACGTCGATGTCCACCCCCAGCCCGTCGAGCAGCGCCCGCGCCCGCTTGCGACCCTCACGCCACCGGATCCGCCCCCCGGAGACGTGGTAGCCGCGCCCCAGGCCCAGGTTGTCGACGGTGTCCATGTTGCCGATGAGCCCGAGCTCCTGGTGCACGAAGCGGATGCCGGTCTCTTCCGCGGATGATGCGCTGCCGAGCGCGAAGGCCCGGCCGGCCACCGAGCACGACCATCCCTCGTCGGGTTGGTGGAATCCTGCGAGCACCTTGATGAGCGTCGACTTCCCCGAGCCGTTCGATCCGACGAGGGCGTGTACCTCGCCGGGCCGGACCTCGAACTCGACGTCGCTGAGCGCCTTCTCCCCGCCGAACGACTTCGAGAGGTGGCGTACGTGAAGGGTGTCCACGTTCAGGGCAGTCGCCGTCGTGTCTGTCAGCATGATCCGCGGGTCCTCGTCCGTGTGGGGGTCGGCCGGCGCCGAGCGAGCGAACGGTTCCGCTGACCCGGCGCCGCCATCGGTCAGTTGAGCTTCCAGATCGGCTCGAAGACGGCTTCGTAGTCGCCGCCGTCGACCTCGGCCCGCGGCATGTAGTCCTCGGCGTTGTCCTTGGTGATGATCACGAATGGCACCTGTGCCTTCGTGGCGACCTCGACGTCCTCACCGTTGAAGTAGCGTGCCAGCGCGTCCACGGACTTCCAGCCCATCCCGGTGATCGGCGACGCGAGCCACATGTCCTCGGTCCCGTTCGAGGTGGCCTCGAGGTTCTCCGTGGTCGGTTGGATTCCGATGATCTTGGTGTCGTTGAGCCCCGCCGAGGCCAGCGCTCCGGACACGCCCGTCCCGACGGCGCCGAAGCCCATGGACGCGAAGTTGATCGAGGGATTGCGCTGGATCGCGCTCACCACCTGGGACGGGATCTTCGTACCGATGTCGCCGGGCTGCACCGCGTGCGACTCGTAGTGACAGTCAGGGCACAGCCTGAGGAACTCCGCCTTGAAAGCGTCCTCGTAGGCCTTGAGGATCGGGAAGGACGGGATGTTGAACATGGCAACGGACGCCTCGTCGCCCTTCTGGGCCACGACGTAGGAAGCCACGATCTTGCCGGCCAGCTCGTACTGGGAGGGGTCTGCGACGTTCGCGATGATCGGCGCCCCGATCGGGTCCGTGGTGTTCGACGTCACGACGGGGATGTTCTTGGCCGCGAACTCCTTCGCGGCGGCCGCGTAGTCGGTCGTGTTGGTGGCGTTGGTCATGACGCCGTCGGGCGCCTCGTCCACGGCCTGCGCGAAGGCTGCGGTCAGACCGGTCGGCGATGAGGCGTCGTACACGATGCTCTTCGCGTTCCACCCCAAGAGCTTGGCGGCGGCGATCGAGCCTTCCGCGAGGTACTGCGACTCCGGAATGTTGTTCGTGACGAAGACGACCGACTTGCCGGCCTCCGGCGTCTTCTCCAGCGGTGGCAGGTCGACCGACGTCAGTGGCTCGCCGTACTTGGCGACCATCGCCTCGGCTGCGGCCGTGTCTGCTGCCGCACCTCCACCATCCGATCCCGCGTCACTCGAGCTGGACCCACAGCCCGCCACGAGGACCACACCTGCTGCCATTGCGCCGGCCACCACCCGACGCCGGAACCTTGGGTTCCTCGACAAGGCACTCATCAATTCATCCCTCTCGCTTATTCGGACGTCCACTGGATGGACACGAGGCCCCGGAGCCGTGTGACGACCGTCGCACCACGCTTGTGACGCGCACAATGTGCGCCGACGCACTTGTTGACCCGGATAGGTGTCGTGAGTGACACTCGCGGCGTGAAGGATCAGATGACGTGGGAGCTGCGGTCCTGGCTCAAGGCGATCGGAACACTGACCGCGGCGGTCAACGCCGATCGCGATCTCAAGTCGCTGCTGGACCTCGTGGCGGCGACGGCACTTGACCTCCTGGACCTGAGCTACTGCGCCGTCATGCTTCCTGACGAGTCAGGCGAATACCTGACGGTGGCCGGCGCGAGCGGGCTTCCCGACGAGTACATCGAACGCATCAACCGCGACCGCCCCGTGCGCCTCGAGGTCGATCCGCACGGAGGCGCTCCCGCGAGCCGGGCGTTCCGGACCGGCACCCCGACGATGGTCAGTGACCTGGCCGAGGAGCCGAGCTCGAGCTGGACGGATGTGGCCACGGAGCAGGGCTACCGATCGATCCTCGCCGTCCCCCTGCTCACGAGCAGCGGCGTGCTCGGCACGCTGAACAGCTACCGAGTCACCCCGCACGTCTTCACGGCACAGGAGGTCGAGCAGCTGGCGCTGCTCGCCGAGCATGCGACGATCGCTCTGACGTCGGCGCACATCCTGGACGACCTGCGACAACAGCACCGGCTGATCGCCCGGTCTGAGGAGATCCACGATCGGTTGCTGAGCGTCGCCGTGCGGTCGGGTGGCCTGCCCGGCATCGCCTCCGCGCTCAACGAGCTCCTCGGCTGCGACGTCGTCGTCCGGGATCGACAGGGCGTCACGCTCGCCGCCGAGCCACAGACCACGGCCGGCGACGACCGCATCGACGGCCTCCCGTTGTCTCCCGAGAGGTCGCCCGGAGAGTCCGGCCTCGTCCGCGAGGTGGGCGAGCACATCGCTGCCGATGTCGTGCTCGACGGCACGGTGGTGGCGACCGTCTGGCTGCTGGACCGAGCCGGGCACCTCGACCCGCTCGGCGTACGAGCCATGGAGCACGCCTCCGTCGTCCTCTCGCTGGAGCTCTTCCGACAGCGGACGGCAGCCGAGGTCGAGCAGACCCTTCGCGGCGAGCTCCTCGCCGACCTGCTGGCCGGCGCCGATCCCCAGTCCAAGCCCATTCGCGACCGCGCCGGGCTGATGGGCCACGACCTCGGCCAGCCGCACCGCATGCTGGTCGCGGCCGCCCGAACCGGGTCACGAGGAGCCGCGGACTCCCGCGACAGCATCGACGAGGTCGAGATCGCTCAGCGTGCAGCGATCGCAGCCGTCCGCCTGACGTCGCGCCTGAGGCCGCGCCCGCTCATCGCCGCCTCCCGAGGGGTCGTCGTGGCGCTCTGGCCCGAGAGCGTCGAGACGCCGACCGGCGAGCAGCTGCTCCGCCGGGCCATCGCATCGGCACCCGGTGGTCTGAGCGCCGCGCTGGCCGTGACGAGGGTCGACCGCCACGGGATCCCGGCCGCGTACCGCAGTGCGAGGGGCGCACTCACCCTCTCCGCCGCCACCGGACAGGTCCGCCCCCTCGTGACCCTGGACGACCTGGGTGCGGCCGGGCTCCTGCTGCAGTTCGCAGACCCCGACGAGCTCCGCCGGTACGCGGAACGGACGATCGGAGCGCTTCGCCGGTACGACGCCGATCACGGCGCCGAGCTGCTCAAGACCCTGCGCGCCTACCTGGACTGCGATCTCGACCGCCGCGAGACTGCCGAGTTCCTGGTGCTCCACCCCAACACCGTCAGTCAGAGGCTCCGCCGGGTCGAGACGCTCACGGGTCTGAACCTGCGCTCGCCACGGTCGGTGATCGACGCCCGGACGGCACTCATGCTGACCGATGTCGCCGACGCCGCCACCGACGCGGCCGGGTAGATCGACGCGCCGCCACGGCACGGACACCAGCGTCGTAGCACGCTCGGCACCCGTTATTGAACGGTTACTCATTATGATGGCGCCATGCCGTCGATGCTCACCGACCTCCGTTCCGCAGCCACCACCGTCATCACCGATCCGAGCGCGACGACGTCGTACTCGCGTGACCAGTGCCTGGGCGTCGAGGCCGGCGTCCCGGCCGCCGTGGTGCTGGCGCGCTCCACCGACGACGTGGCAGCCACCATCGCCACCGCCGGCCGCCACGGCGTGCCGGTCGTCGCGCGTGGCTCCGGCAGCGGCCTGAGCGGCGCCGCCAACGCCGTGGACGGCTGCATCATCCTCGACCTCGGCCGGATGAACCACATCCTCGATCTGGACCCCATCGCCCGGACGGCGCGCGTGCAGCCGGGTGTCATCAACGGTGACCTCGACCTGGCCGCGCGCCGGCACGGGTTGCGCTACGTCCCGGACCCGGGGAGCCGTGCCATCAGCTCGATCGGAGGAAACCTCGCCACCAACGCGGGCGGGATGTGCTGCGCCAAGTACGGCGTCACCGGCGACCACGTCATGAGCATCACCGCGGTGACCGGAGCTGGCGAGATCATCACGACCGGCGCGTCCACGCGCAAGAACGTGGTCGGCCTCGACCTCACGCGCCTGCTGGTCGGGTCCGAGGGAACGCTGGCCGTCTTCGTCGAGGCGCTCGTGCGGCTGCACCCGGTCCCGACCGCCTTCGCCACGCTCGCGGCGACCTTCCCGGACGTGGGCACGGCCGTGGACACCGTCGCGAGCTGGACCAGCGTGTCCACGCCGATGGCGGTCGAGCTGATGGACCGGACGACGGTTCAGGCCGTCAACCGGCTCACCCGCATCGGACTGGACGACGACGCCGGGGCCGTCGTGCTCGCCCAGTTCGACGACGCTGACGCGGCGCACGCAGCGGAGCTCTGCGCGTCCATCGCGACGGCGAACGGCGGCGAGGCCTACGCCAGCGACGATCCGGCCGACGGGGAGGCGATGATGGCCGCACGACGAGCCGCCTACCCCGCGCTGGAAGCCATGGGCGCGACGCTGCTCGACGACGTCGCGGTCGCACCGCACCGGCTGCCGGAGCTCGTCGGAGCCATCGAGTCGATCGCGCGACGTACGGGTGTGGTGATCGGAACGTTCGGGCACGTCGCTGACGGCAACCTCCACCCCACGATCGTCTACGACCCGCGCGAGTCCCGCGCCAGGGACGCTGCGATGGCAGCGTTCCACGACATCCTCGACGCCACGCTCGCACTGGGCGGATCCGTCTCCGGCGAACACGGCGTGGGCTCCCTGAAGACCAGCTTCGTGACCCGACAGGTCGGCGCTGCCGAGGTGGCGCTCATGCACGGGATCAAACGCGCCTTCGACCCGCTCGGGATCCTCAATCCCGGTCGGGCCTTCTGACCCGGCTGGCGAGAACCACGTACGGCGCCGACCGCCTCCGTCCTTGACAACATCGGAACTCCGGTTATTGAATGGTTCTTCATTAAGGACGAAGAACGAAGGAGATCACGATGGCGCAACGGAACAAGGTGATCATCACCTGTGCGGTGACGGGCGCGATTCACACGCCGTCGATGTCGGAGTACCTCCCCATCACGCCCGAGGAGATCACGGAGCAGGCACTCGGCGCCGCGGAGGCGGGTGCGTCGATCCTGCACCTGCACGCCCGCAACCCCGAGACGGGTCAGCCCGACCAGACGCCCGAGGCCTTCAGTCCCTTCCTCCCCCGGATCAAGGCCGGCACGGACGCCGCCATCAACATCACGTCGGGAGGCAGCCCGTACATGCGCGTCGAGGAACGGGTCAAGCCGGCCGCCGTCTTCAGGCCCGAGGTCGCCTCGCTCAACATGGGCTCGATCAACTTCGGTCTGTTCCACCTCCTGGACCGCTACGAGGACTTCAAGCACGACTGGGAGCCCGAGTTCCTGGCCGCGACCAGGGACCTCGTCTTCCGCAACTCGTTCCAGGACATCGAGTACATCCTCTCGACCTGCTACGAGAACGGAACGCGCTTCGAATTCGAGTGCTACGACATCGCCCACCTCTACAACCTCAAGCACTTCCTGGACCGGGGGCTCGTCAAGCCGCCCCTCTTCGTCCAGTCCGTGTTCGGCATCCTCGGCGGGATCGGGACCCACCCCGAGGACGTCCTGCACATGAAGCGCACCGCTGACCGGTTGTTCGGCGACTCCTACCGTTGGTCGGTCCTCGGCGCCGGTTCGTCGCAGCTCAGGATCGCCGCCCAGGCCGCGTCCATGGGTGGCCACGTGCGTGTCGGGCTGGAGGACTCGCTCTGGCTCGGCCCAGGTGAGCTCGCGCCCGACAACGCCTCGCAGGTCACCAAGATCCGGCAGGTGATCGAGGGACTGGGCCTCGAGGTGGCGACGCCGGCCGAGGCCCGCGAGATACTCGAACTCAAGGGCGCGGACAACGTCGCGTTCTAGAGCTCCCCGGGACCGTCACGAGCCCGCACTCAACGCCGCCAGTCCGGCCTCGAGGAACGGCTGGACCGCGGTCCCGGCGGACTCGAAACCTGCGCCCTGGCCCGACCCGGCGCGGTGCCGGTGGTCGATCCCCGCGGCGATGACGGCGATCTTGTAGTGGGCGAGCGCGAAGTGGAAGCCCCAGTCGACGAGTCTGGCTCCCCCGGCGTCCTCATAGGCCGCCATCAGTCCCTCCGGGGCGGCCAGCCGCGGACTGGTCCAGGCGCTCGGCTCGCCGAGGACGAGATCCAACGCGGGGTTCCGGTAGGCGCACATCATCGCGACGTCCGCCACCGGGTCGCCGATGGTCGACAGCTCCCAGTCGACGACCGCCGCGACGTTGGGCTCACGGCCGAGCCCGAGGATGGCGTTGTCGATCCGGAAGTCCCCGTGCACGATCGAGACCGCGCGCTGCCGGGGCAGCGCGTCAACCAGCCGGTTCCGCAGCTCCAGCGCGAGGGGCCTCGCGGCGCTGGGTCCGACGATCTGCCACTGCCCCGCCCACCGATTGAGCTGGCGCTCGGCGTAAGCGTCGGAACGACCGAACTGATCCAGGCCGACCTCGAGGTGGTCGACCCGGTGCAGGGCAGCGAGGGTCGCGACGAGGCAGGACACGAGCTGATCGAGCTCCGCATCATCGACGGCATCCAAGTCGCGACTGGTCCGGATCGTGCGCCCGTCGACGTACTCCGCGATGCTGAACGGCCCGCCGAGCACCGTCTCGGACTCGCACAGGACGACGGGCCGCGCCACCGGAACCTCGGTGGCGGCCAACGCCGAGGTGACCTTGTGCTCGCGGGCGACGTCGTGTGCCGACGGGGTGCGGCCGTTGCGCGGCGGAGTGCGGAGCACCCATTGGGAGGAGCCGTCCGCGAGACGGAACGTGAGGTTCGACCGACCGCCTGCGATCAGCTCCGCCGTCAGTGGCTGGTGCACGACGGCGCCGGCCCTGCCCAAGAGATCGGCGACGAACGCGAGCTCGTCCTCACTGAGATGCTCACTCATGACCGAGACCCTTCGACAGCGCGCACGGCGCGTTTGGCGATCGACCAGCGGTGCACCTCCGACGGGCCGTCGTAGATGCGGAACGGGCGGATCTCCCGAGCCAGCTTCGCCACCGGCAGGTCGCGGGAGACGCCCAACCCACCGCACATCTGGACCGCCCGGTCGCACACCCGGTGCAGTGCCTCACCGGCGAAGGTCTTCGCAATCGAGGTGCTCTTCGCCGCACGACCGCCCGCGTCGAGCTCGCGACATGCCTCCATCAGCAACGCTCTCGACGCGGCCAGGTCGATCTCGTTGTCCGCGATCATCGCCTGCATCATGCCGAGGTCGGCCAGCCGCGACCCGAACGCCTCCCGGCCGGCGACGTGCTCGACCGCCAACTCGTGGGCACGCTGGGCAGCGCCCGTCCAGCGCATGACGTGCGTCATGCGGGCCGGGCCGAGCCGCACCTGTGCGTGCCGGAATCCCTCGTCGACGCCACCCAGTACGTCGTCGTCCGGCACGAAGACATCGGTGAACCGCATCTCGCAGTGCCCACCGAGCATGGACCGGTCCATCGTGCCGATGTGACGGATGACCTCGACGCCCGCACGCCCGGCCGGGACCAGGAACATCGTCGCCCCGCCACCGGCAACCTGCTCGCCCGGCTCACCACTGGTACGAGCCATCACGATGAAGAGCCCTGCCCCGTCGGCGCCCGTGATGAACCACTTGTGACCGTTGATCAGCCACCCACCATCGACGGGCTCCGCCCGCGTCCGCAGCGCGCTGGGATCCGCCCCCGCCCCCGGGGCCGGCTCGGTCATCGCGAACGCCGACCTCATCGCACCGCTGACGAGCGGGAGCAGATAGCGCGCCCGTTGCGCCGGTGTCGCCACGTGGTCCAGGAGATGGACGTTGCCTTCGTCGGGGGCGTTGATGTTCATCGCCATCGGGCCGAACACCGACCACCCCGACGCCTCGAAGACCGCCGCGCGGTCGACCATCCCCAGGCCCAGCCCGCCGCAGTCGACGGGAGCATGTGGCGCGAACAGGCCACGCTCGCGCGCGCTTGCCTGGAGCTGCTCGCGAACGGCTTCGCCACCAGCGGCGTCGATGTCGCCGTCGTGCCGGTCGTCGAGTGGAAGCACCTCGTCTGCGATGAACTCGGCGGTCGCCTTCACCAGCTCGTCCAGATCGCGCACGGGTCTACGTTCGGTACCAGACAGCGGTGACCCCCGGGACGGAGCCCTCGAAGAACGGCGCGAGCTGGGCGGTGAGCTGCTCGGAGGCCGGGCCGATCATGATCACGGACGTCAGCTCGATCAAGTCCAGGTAGCGCTTCGTCGGCTCGTGTCCAAACGCCTCGATGTGCGCGAGCGTCGCCTCTGAGTCACGGTAGCGCTCGTAGAGACACATGGACGTCGGCGTCGGACCCCTGTACCAGCGGTACTCCACCGTGCCGGGGTCGTCGTTGGCGACGGACTCGAGCAGCGGCACCAACGCGTCGAACTCGGACGCGAGGTCCGCCTTGACCTCGCACTCGATGATGAAGGTGATCTCCTGGTCGCCCATGCTTCTCTCCCGGTGGCTGGTGTCGACCGAGCCCGAACCTCGCCAGGCTGGTCGTGTACGTGATCGCCGACGCCTCCGGCGGACACGTGGCAGCCGGACGCTGAGCGACCTCTCGAAAGGTCGCACACCGGACTGGGGCGCACAATGTATCGAGCACCATGGCTCACGCCACCCGTGTGTTTTCCGTGCCATAGACGCTTGTGATCGCGGCCACTACGTTGACCGAAAGGTCGGCGGCACGGTGGTGCGCCCGGCCTCAGCAGGGTCTTCGACTGGTCGGCGCTCCCGTGCCGCCACGACAGAGGGACGACACCATGGGTCAGCTGGACGGCAAGGTCGCATTCATCACTGGCGCAGCACGCGGGCAGGGCCGTTCCCACGCCCTGCTGTTCGCGGAGGAGGGTGCCGACATCATCGGCCTCGACATCTGCGAACAAGTGGAGTCGGTCGTCCCTCCCATGTCGACGCAGGACGATCTCGACGAGACCGTGGCACTCGTCGAGAAGACCGGACGCCGGATGGTCGGGGTCAAGGGCGACACCCGCAATCGCGCGGACATCCAGCGCGCCCTCGAGCAGGGACTCGCCGAGTTCGGCCGCCTGGACATCGTCCTGGCCAACGCCGGCATCTTCGCGGCCGGCCTGAAGCCTTACGCCCAGTCGGAGCAGGCCTGGAAGGACAGCCTCGACATCAACCTGACGGGCACGTGGAACACGCTTCAGCTGACGGCCCCCATCCTGGTGGACCAAGGCCAGGGCGGGTCGATCGTCATCACGAGCTCCTCGGCCACCGGTCGATGGATCACCACGAACTACGACGGCGGCGTGGACGGCTACAACGCCGCCAAGTACGCACTCGGTGGTCTGATGACCGCGTACGCCGGCAAGCTCGCCGAGCACAACATCCGCGTCAACACCTTCCACCCGACGGGTGTCAGCACTCCGATGGTTGCGAACGACCACTTCGCCACGTGGGTTGATGAGAACCCGACGTACATGGCTTCGTGGATGAACGCGCTGCCGGTCGAGTCGATGCAGCCGGTCGACGCGAGCCAGGTGTTCCTGTTCCTGGTGAGTGACCTCGGCCGGTACATCACCGGTCAGGAGCTCTTCGTCGACGCAGGTCAGACCACCATCCCGCCGCTCGGCGGCGGGACCCAGCTCAACCACCAGCACTGATCGCAGGTCGCCGACCGGCACCTCATTCGTCCCCCTGACGCTGGAGCACGGTTGCAGCCGACCCACCTGACATCGCTCGAACAGAAGCCGCCCCAGCTGAAGCGCAGGGTGCCCAAGCGTCACGACCTGGCGCCCCTGCTGAGGTTCAAGAAGCCGACCATGTCGCCGAAGCAACGGCGGCTTGCGGCGGCGCTGACGATCGAGGACCTGCGCCGGATCGCGAAGCGGCGCACGCCCAAGGCCGCGTTCGACTACACCGACGGAGCCGCCGACGGCGAGGTGTCGCTGGCCCGCGCCCGGCAGGCGTTCGGCGACGTGGAGTTCCGTCCGGCGATCTTGCGTGACGTCTCGACCGTGGACACCTCCCGCGAGGTGCTCGGCCAGCGGGTGGCGCTCCCGTTCGGGATCGCACCGACCGGCTTCACCCGGATGATGCAGGCCGAGGGCGAGGTCGCCGGAGCGACGGCGGCCGCCGCGGCGGGCATCCCGTTCTCGCTCTCGACGATGGGCACGACCTCGATCGAGGACGTCGCCGCGGCGGCACCGGCCGGCCGGAACTCCTTCCAGCTCTACATGTGGAAGGACCGCGACCGCTCGATGGCCCTGGTCGACCGCGCGGCCAAGGCGGGGTACGACACACTGCTGGTCACCGTCGACGTGCCGGTCGCCGGCGAGCGCCTGCGCGACGTCCGCAACGGCATGACGATCCCGCCGACCCTGAGCCCGCGGACCGTGGTGAACGCGATCCCCCGGCCGACCTGGTGGATCAACTTCCTCACCACCGAGCCCCTGGCGTTCGCGTCGCTCGACGCCTGGTCGGGCACGGTGGCCGATCTGCTGGACACGATGTTCGACCCGACCGTGACCTACGACGACCTCGCCTGGATCAAGGACCAGTGGCCGGGCAAGGTCGTGGTCAAGGGCGTGCAGACCGTCGACGACGCCCGCCGGCTGGCCGACGCCGGGGTCGACGCCGTCCTGCTCTCCAACCACGGCGGGCGCCAGCTCGACCGCGCGCCGATCCCGTTCCACCTCCTGCCGGAGGTCGTCGCGGCGGTCGGGGCCCACCATCCCCACGTCGAGGTGCACCTGGACACCGGCATCATGTCCGGCCAGGACATCGTGGCCGCGGTCGCCCACGGCGCCCACTTCACGCTGATCGGGCGGGCCTACCTCTACGGTCTGATGGCCGGCGGCCGCGACGGCGTCGACCGGACCATCGAGATCCTCCGCGGCCAGGTCGAACGGACCATGCGGCTGCTCGGCGTACGCACCCTCGACGAGCTCACCCCCGACCACGTCGTCCAGCTCCGACGGCTGGTCCCCGGCAGGTGGCCGGGCCCGACGTGAGCGGCGAGGTGTCGCTGGAGGCGCCTCAGTCGCCGGCGACGATCCGCAGGGCCGCCGGATCGTAGTCGTGGAGGGACTCCAGGCCGCTCTCGGTGAACACACAGGCCGAGGCCACCCAGAGACCTCGGCGGTGGTCGAGGGTTCGCGGGGCGACGTTCAGCCGAACGGCCATGCCTGGCTCGAACTCCATCGGCCGCGACATCCGGCTCCTCACGGCCTCGTCGGCCGACGACGGCCAGCCTCCCATGGGGGGTGAGTTGTACGCACTCCAGCCGCTGACGAGCGGCAGGCTCACCGTGAATCCGGCCCTTGCCACAGGCTCGATCAATCTGTTGGCGTCGTCGGTCGTCATGCCCGGCTTCAGCTCCGCGAGCGCGGCGCGATAGGTCTCGGCGGCCAGGTCGAACATCTCGCGGTACTGCCGCGTCGGCTCGCCGGTGAACCACGTCGTCATGAGTTTGCCGTAGTAGCCACCGAAGCCGGCCACGTGCTCGGACATGACGATCTCGTCCGGACCGACCGGCTTGTGGGTCGGGTAGGGGTCGGGATAGGTCGACTCTCCACTGGCCATGGGGCTGGAGCTCATGTGGATGTAGGCCGAGTTGCCCCGCAGCCTCTGGGCGGTTGCGTACCCCACCTCCGACAGCTCGTGGTGCGACACCCCGGGCCTGGTGGCGTTGACGACCGCTTCCTGGGCGGCGTCGTTGATCGACGCGCCGCGCCTCTGGTGCTCCAGCTCCTCGTCGCTCTTGATGAGCCGCCACCGCTCATAGAGCTCGGTGACCACGGGAAACTCCGCTTCTGGCAGCTCCTCGTAGAAGTGGTCCCGGTGCTCTGCAGGGATGGAGATGCTGTACCAGGAGTTGAGCGGACCGACGATGCCGATCCTCCCCCGTTCGAGGCCCAGCTCCTTCAGTCGCGCGGAGACCCCGAGCTCGATGCGGGTGAACCCGAGGGTGCGGATGTCAGTCAGGCAGGACAGGTCCTTCGCGTTCGGGACGTGCTCCGCGAACGGGATGTGCATCGTCGGCTCGTCGTGGAGGGGGACGACGACGAAGGAGTGACCGAACGCCGCATAGTTCGCGAGGTAGACGGCATTCATGTGGCCGAGGTCGCGGCCCGCGTAGGAGTAGGCACCGTAGATGACCAGCGCGTCGAGCCCGCTCTCCCTCATCCCGGCACGGACCAGGTCGAACCGTCGCTCGTACTCCTGAACGGAGAAGGGCGGCAGCCAGTCGTTGTCGACCATGTTCTGATTGAGGGTGAGGGACACGTTCGCTCGTCCTAGGTGTGGTGGTGGGTCTAGCGGAGGCCGGCGATGGACTGCCCGGCGACCATCAGCGAGACGTCCAGGGGCGCCGGGGGCAGACCGGTCATGGCGTCGCGCACGAGCTTCTCCATGCCCGAGTCCGTCCGGATGCCCCGGGCACCGAACAGCCGCATGGCCTCCAGCGCGACCTTCATGGCCGCCTCGGAGCCATAGACACGCGACATGCGCATGACGTTGGGATCCGCCTGCTCGGGGTTCTGCGAGCCCCAGGCCGCTCGCCAGATCACGTTGCGTGCCACCTCGAGCGTCATCGCCATATCCCCGATCTGACGCGCCACCATCTGGTGCTCGATGATCGGCTTTCCCCCTTGCACACGCGTCTTGACCTGCTCGAGAGCCAGTTCGTACGCCGCCCGGCCGACGCCGAGGTACCGCGCGCCGACCCAGTGCCGACCGACGGTCTGGCGCGCCATCTCGGCGAACGCTCCGTTCCACGGCGTCAGCTGGTTCTCCTTCGGGATGCGGCAGTCGTCGAAGTGGATCTCCGCGATGGGTGAAACCCGGTGCCCGACCAGGTCGAAGGTCTCGGCGACGCTGAACCCGGGCGTGTCCTTGGTGACGACGAACGCGGTCATCCCCTGGGTGAGCCCCACTGTCGTGTCGGTGCGCGCGAACACGATGATCACATCGGCGACATGGCTTCCGCTGATGTTGCACTTGGCGCCGTTGAGGACGATCTCGTCCCCGTCGGGGACGGCGGCGAGCATCGGGCCGGCGCCGGGCACGTCGTAGGGGAGGTGGGCGTCGATGCCCGCATTGGCCTCGGTCATCGCTACCGCGTAGACGGTCCGGGGCTTGTCGAGATACGGCTGGATGAACGTCTCACGGTGGTAGTCGTTGCCCCACCGATCGATCAGCTGGGTGGCATTCCAGTACTGCGCGACAACAGCGGCCACACCGACGTCGGCGGCCCCGAGCTCCTCCATGACCAGACAGAAGGTGACCTCGTCCACCGGCGACCCGCCGAAGGCCTCGGGCAGACCGAACTGCAGCACGCCCGCTTCGTGGGCCCTCTCCAGGATCTCCCACGGAAAGCGGTCCTGGGGATCATCGAGCCGGTCCAGCTTCGCCGACGCCGGACGCACATGGGTCTGGGCGAACTCACGGGCCCACTTCACATACCCGAGCTGCTCTTCACTCAGCGAGAAATCAACCACGAAGCGTTCCTTCCGGGGACCAGCTGCCAAGCCGATCGATCTACACTCAGGCGGCCCGGACCACGAGCCGTGAGGAGCAGTCTGCGCCGTTCGAAGGCCGCTGCGCTATAGCCACCAGGACACAGGGCGGACAGAACCATGTCTCCTTCGACAGCTCGCAAGGCGCGAGAGCCGGTGCGATCACTCGCCACTGCGCAGGAGGCGACGCAGGATCTTGCCGCTCGCCGACTTCGGGAGGTCGGGCACGACCTCGTAGTGGCGAGGGCACTTGTACGCGGAGAGGAGCTCCCGACAGTGCCGGTTCAGCTCGTCCGCGGTGACAGCGTGGCCGGGGCGCACCGTGACGAACGCCTGCACCGACTCACCACGGTAGTCGTCCGGGACGCCGATCACGGCTGCCTCCGCGACCGCGGGATGCCGGTAGAGGATGTCCTCGACGTCACGGGGCCACACCTTGTAGCCGCTGGACACGATCAGGTCCTTCTTGCGATCGACCAGGTAGATCCAGCCGTCGCCGTCGACCATGCCGATGTCGCCGGTGTGCAGCCCGTCGGGCTGGAAGGCGTTCACCGTCTCGTCGGGGCGCCGCCAGTAGCCCGTGCCGACCTGAGGTCCGCGCAGCACGATCTCGCCGACCGTGCCGGCCAGAGCCTCGCTGCCGTCGTCGGCGACGACCGACACGCTCACCCAGGGCAGAGGCTGACCGATGGAGGTCGCCCCGCTCACCTCGTCGACCGGCGCGCGTTGCCCGGGCGGCACGATGACGCACGCCGAGGCGGTCTCGGTGAGCCCATAGCCGTTGCGGATGTACACGCCGAGGTCGTGCTCGTAACGGTCTACCACGGCCGCCGGCACGGCGGCGCCACCGCTGATCGCCGACGACATCCCGCTCAACGCCTCTCGAACCTGCTCGGACGTCGCGTGCTCCGCCAACGCGATGTAGGCGGTGATCGTCCCGACGGTGAACCGCGGCCTGTAGTGCTGGACCAGCTCCAGGATCTGCCGGGGCTCGAACCGGCAGGTCATGACCAGCGACATGCCGTTGCCCAGACCGAGCGCCAGGTGCATCCCGAGCCCGGTGATGTGGAAGAACGGGGCGATCGTCAGGACGGAGTCCGCGCCATCCAGGCCGAGCCAGGCGGGTGTCACTACGGCGTGGTAGCCGATGTTGGCGTGAGTGAGCATCGCGCCCTTGGACGGGCCCGTGGTCCCCGAGGTGTAGACCAGCAGCGCCAGGTCCTCAGGGGCAGGAAGGTGCGTGCGCGGTGGCCGCCCCCGGTGGCGGTCGAGCTGCACGAGCACCGTCGTCCCCTCGGCCGGCAGGGTCTCGGGTTCGGCGGACCACGGTCCGGCCAGGTCGCCGGCGAGGTCCGAAGGACTTGACCACAACAGCGTCGGGGGGTGTGCGACGTCCTTCGCCGCAACGACGACGACCTCAGCCATGTCCGGGTGTGCGAGCAGGACCCGCGGTTCACAGTCGGCCAGCAGGGCGGTCAGCTCCGCCGTCCTCAGCATCGGGTTGACCGGGACGAACACAGCTCCGAGCTTCCAGGTCGCGAGCAACGCGACGGCGAACATCGGGGTGTTCTGCAACGAGACCGCGACCCGGTCCCCTCGGCTCACCCCGGACTCGGCCAACCAGTCGGCCAGCGCGTCGCTCAGCTCGTCGAGCTCGGCCCGGCTGATCGACCTGCCGTAGTACTGCACCGCGACGGCCTCCGGATCTGTCCGGCGGTGCGCGGCGAACGCCGCGAGCACCGTGCCCTGCGGTCCGTCGACGGTCACCTCAGGGCTGCCCACTGCCGACACCAGACGCCGCCACCAGCTGGAACTCCCGGTCCAGGCTCGTGACCTCGAGGAAGCCGTTGAGGGTGTCGTCCTCGCCGACGTCGCCCATGACCGCGGCCCAGTTGTCGCGGACCTTCTCAGGTGTGATGTCACGCGCGAAGAAACCCGGCGGCTCGGCGAACACCACGCGGGCGACGCGACCGCCCCCGATGCTGAAGCCCTGGCCCGTGACCGGGCAGTCGCCGCTGACGAGGAACAACGCGCCGTTGGCCACCGCCTCCGCCGGGAGGTGCTGCCTGAAGAACTGGCCGACCTCGCCGTCTGCCATGGCGCCGTCCCCTTCGGCGTTGGTCCGGGCCAGGCCCATCGGGAACACCGCGTTGGCCTTGATCCCGAACTGCTCGCCGTACCGGGCGATCTGGCGAGTCTCGGCGAAGACGCCGGCCTTGGCGTACGTGTAGGAGCCCAGCACGCCTCCGTCGGCCCAGGACGACCCGAAGATCGCGCCCGAGCTCACGTTGATGATCCGTCCCTCCCCGTGTTCGGCGAGATGCGGCCAGGCCGCCCGGTTCATCAGGACGGTGCCGAGCAGGGTGGTGTTCATGTTGACGTCGTAGAGCCGGCCGGGCTCGTCCTCGATGTTGTCGCACATCCCGATCCCGGCATTGTTGATCAGGATGTCGAGGCGGCCGAAGGTGTCCACAGCCTGCTGCACGATGCGCGCGGCGCCTTCAGGCTCGGCGATGCTGTCCGGGTTCGACACAGCGTTGGCTCCCGCGTCTCGCAGCTCCGCCGTGACCGTTTCGGCCGGGTGCTCGGCATCCCCGGGTCCTCCGTCGACGGCGACGTTGTAGTCATTGACGACCACGCTCGCCCCTCGAGCGGCCAGTGCCCGGGCATATGCTCGGCCGAGCCCTCGCCCTGCGCCGGTCACGATGGCGACCTTGCCGGAGAAACTGACCTCTGCCATCGGAACTCCCTCAACCTCGTGCGGTTTGCGCGTGCAGTGACAGTCGCACTCAGCCTCCGAGGCGGACAATGTGCCACGAGGCACATCTCGATGGCACTCCGTGTCCGCTGTGACACATGCCGGCTCGATGACGTCGACCAGTTCGGGAGACTGACCCTGCGCCGCGCCGGACGCCTGCACCACGTCGGCGTCGGAGCCGCCCACGACCCACCTCATCGAGCCCACCAAGACCTGCTGGCGCAACCGACAAAAGAGCCCCGGGCCGATGGCCCGGAGCTCTTTGACGGAACGCGACACATGTCGCGACTCAGATGAGACGTATGTCGCGACTCATCACATGGTGGAGCTGAGGGGATTCGAACCCCTGACCTTCTCGATGCGAACGAGACGCGCTACCAACTGCGCCACAGCCCCTAGGCGAGCCAAAAGATAGCATCCGGCCGCGGGGTGCTCCCAATCGCCCGTCGGTGGGTCAGGAGCCGACCGCGCGCTCGCCGTCGGCCTTGCGGGCCTCGCGATCCGCCTTCTCGGTCTGCTCGGCCTCGCGCGCGATCGCCGAGTCGGCGTCGGTGCGACCGGAGGTCCACACGTCGGAGTCATCCAGCGCGATGGTCCGCACGCTGCGGCGCTGGGCTGCCGGCTTGGTGACGTAGGTCGGCAGGGTCATCGGCAGCGGGTCCCACAGCTCCGGATCCCCGGGGAGTACGGCGGGCACCGACTGCGTCACGTTGGTCGGGTCCAGCTCATCGAAACCCTGGTCGTTGCGTTCGACCCCGACGACGGGCTCGTCCGTGGTCTCGACAGGCTCGACCACCGAAGAGGGCTCGACCACCGACGAGGGCACGACCACCGACGGTGGCTCGACCACCGAGGACGATGCGACCCTGGTGGCGGGCACTGCGCGTTCCTTCTTGACCATCAGTCGGCAGGCCACGAGCCAACCGAGCACCAGCGCGGCGGGCGCGGCCGACCAGAACCAGCTGATCACCCCCGACGCGGCGACACCGGCGACGGCGACGTTCACGAGCAGCAGCAGGCCGAGCACCCGGCGGCGACGCTGGGTCGCCTTGCGGGTGGCGGCGCGGGTGGAGGCGCGGGTGACCGGAGGGGCGACCGGCGAGACGTTGGCCTCAGCGGAGGTGCTCTTGGCAGTGACCACCAACTGGGCGTCGCGGGCGTTGACGGGCTCTCGACGGGCCAGCACCCGCATGGTGTGCGAGAACCGGTCGACCGACCGGGTCTGCACGACCTCGTCGTGGTGCCGCAGGGCCTTGGGAATCAGATAGACGGCCCACGCAACCGCCAGCGCGACGAAGATGATTCCAGAGAGATCCACGGCTCAGAGCCTAGGTTCGCTACCGCACTGTGGGGCGGATGTCCATAGGTGTGTCGCAAAGCAACTCATGTGACTCATGTGAATCCCGGCCGGCAACGTCATATCTTCTGGTCGCCGGGACAGCCAGAAGCTATGACGTCCCGGGGGACGAGTCGGAGGAGGAGCGCAGCAATCGGGTGAGCACGCCCTCGGGACACTCCTCCACGGTGATCGCGAACAGCCGGTGGTCGCGCCAGTCACCGTCGATGTGCAGATACCTCGGTGCATAGCCGACCTCGCGGATCTGGAGCTTCTCCACGACCCGCAACGAGTTGGAGTTCTCCGGCCGGATCGCGATCTCGATCCGGTGCAGCCCGACCGGGCCGAAGCAGTGGTCGATCGTCAGGGCGACCGACACCGGCATGATGCCCTCCCCCGCCACCGCGCCGTCGAGCCAATAGCCCACCGAGGCGAACAACGCCGACCCGCGCACGATGTTGTTGACCGTGACCTGGCCCACGAACCGTCCGCGGTAGTCGATGGCGAACGGCATCGCCTGACCCTCACGGGCCAACCGCCCGAGGTGTCGGGTGAGCCCCCGGAAGGACCGCGGACGCTGGCGCGAGCCCGGCGGAACCGTGGCGTCCCACGGGCGCAACCAGTCCGAGTTGCGCACCCGGACCTCGCGCCACGCAGCGGCGTCGCGCATCGACAGAGGCCGCAGCAGCACGTCACCGTGTCTGAGTTCGGCCGGCCAACCCCTCAATGGTCGCTCCCACGCACCTGCTCGACGGCGTGGACGATGACCGGCGCGAGCACCGCCAGACCATCCTTGACGCCACCACGCGAGCCCGGCAGGTTCACCACGACGCAGTCACCGACCACCCCGGCCACGCCTCGCGAGAGCGAAGCCGTGGGAATGCCCGCGGCCACGCCGTACGCCCGGATCGCCTCGGCGATCCCCGGCACCTCCCGGTCGAGCAGGGGGCGCGTCACCTCCGGCGTCAGGTCGGTCGGCGTCAGTCCGGTGCCGCCGGTCGTGAGGACGAGCCGCGCACCGGCGGCCACGGCTGCAGAGATGGCGACTGCCACCGGCTCACCATCGGGTACGACGGCCGGGTCGCCCACGGCGAAACCCCACCCGAGCAACGCGGCGACGATGAGCGGTCCGGTGGTGTCCTCGTAGACCCCTGCCGCAGCCCGGTTGGAGGCGACGACGACCGCGGCCGGCATGCTCACCGCGACCAGTCCCCTGACGTGCCACCGGTCTTCGTCTCCACCCGGATGTCGGTTATCACCGCTGCCTTGTCGACCGCCTTGACCATGTCGACCACGGTCAGCGCGGCCACCGACACCGCGGTGAGGGCTTCCATCTCGACGCCGGTGCGATCGGTGGTCCGCACGGTCGCGGTGATCTCCACCGCCTCGTCGGCCACCACCAGATCGACGGTGACCCCGGACAAGGCGAGGGGATGACACAGGGGGATCAGGGCCGGTGTCTGCTTGGCCCCCATGATGCCGGCGACCCGCGCCACTGCCAGGGCATCGCCCTTGGGCACCCCGGCTCCCCGCAGCAGTTCGATCACCTGCGCAGAGACCAGCACGCGGCCGGTGGCCACCGCGGTGCGCGAGGTCACGTCCTTCGCGGTCACGTCCACCATCCGCGCCGCGCCGGCGTCGTCGAGGTGCGTGAACCCCGACATCAGAACTCCTCGTCGAGGCGCAGCACCTGGACCTGCTCGCCGGCTGCGATCGAGGTGACGTCCTCGGGGACGACCACGAGGCAGTTGGACTCTGCGAGGTCGCCGATGAGATGGGATCCGGCTCCTCCCACGGGGGTCACCGCGGCCACCGCACGACCCGCGTCGACGTCGTAGGCCGCGCGCAGGAACTGTCGCCGACCAGGGGGCGAGGAGATGGCGTGGGTGAGCAGTCCGCGACTGAACGGACGGGAGTAGGGCAGCAGGCCCATCATCCGGCGGATCGCGGGCAGCACGAACACCTGGAAGGAGACGTAGGAGGACACCGGATTGCCCGGGAGCGTGAAGATGGGTGTCTCGTCCTCGCCGACCAGACCGAAGCCCTGAGGTTTGCCAGGTTGCATGGCCACCCCACCGAACCAGACGGTGCCGAGCTCGCGGAGCGACTCCTTGACGATGTCGTAGTCCCCCTCGCTGACTCCGCCGCTGGTGATCACCAGGTCGGCACGCACCAGCTGGTCGGCGAGTGCGTCACGGAACGTGGTGGCGTCGTCGCGCACGATCCCGACCCGGTAGACGATGGCGCCGGCTCGGCGAGCCGCCGCAGCGAGCAGGTAGGAGTTGGCGTCGTAGATGCTGTCGTGGGCCAGCGGGGTGCCGGGCTCGCGGAGCTCGGAGCCGGTCGAGATCACCACGACCCGGGGGCGGGGCCGCGTGGAGATCCGGTCGCGCCCCACGGCAGCCAGCAGCCCGATCTGACGGGGACCCAGCAACGAGCCGTCCTCGACGATCAGGTCGCCGACCTGGACGTCCTGCCCGGCGGGCCGGATGTGCTGTCCCAGTGATGGCGCCTGGCTGACCACGACGTTGGCGACACCACGGTCGGTCCACTCGTAGGGCACGATGGCGTCGCAGCCCTGGGGCACCGGCGCGCCGGTCATGATCTTGACCGCCGTGCCCGGCGACATCGCGAGCAGGGTTGCCTGGCCGGCACCGATCTCGCCGACCACCGGGAGATGGACCGGGGAATCCGCGGTCGCCGCGGCGACATCGGCGTGGCACACGGCGTACCCGTCCATCGCGGAGTTGTCGAAGACCGGCAGCGAGATGCTGGAGTGCACGTCCTCGCAGGCCGGCAGGCCGAGCGACTCCAGCAGCGGCTGCGGGAAGTGGTTGAGCGGGCGGACCGTTCCGAGGATCTTCTCGAGATACTCCTCGACGCTGATCAGGTCAGTCATCCGAGAGCACCGTGCCGGGGGCGATGCGCTGAGCGGTCGGGCCCTTGTCCAGCTCGACCTCGCCGAGCACCTTGACCCCTGCTCCGAAGGTCCAGTCCCCGTTGACCTTGAGCGACGTTGCCTTGCGCAGCGAGGGCGCGCCCTCGGGGAAGCGCTTGTCGAAGTCGCCGACCAGCTTGTAGTGCGAGGTGTCGAGGTCGACGTAGGGCAAGGCGTCACTGGCCTGGTCCATCACGAAGTCCTGGCCCAGGTCGTAGACGTCCGAGCGGAGCACGAGCAGGTCGTTGGTCGTCTTGACGGGCACGAAGCGGTCGCGACCCACCTCGATCAGCCGGGATTCGGCGAAGACCTCGATCGCGGCACCCATGGCCGTCTCGATCTGGATCACCTTGGGGGTGCTCGGATCGCCAGGGTCGACGTTCTTGACGTTGCGGATCATCGGCAGGCCGAGGACACCGTCGCGGGCGTCGAGGGCCTCCTTCATGGCGCGCAGGTCGAACCACAGGTTGTTGGTGGAGCAGTAGCGGTGACGCTCCAGGTCGGCCAACGCGGCCAGGTCCTTGGGCGGGGTCTGCGCGGTCTCGCGCAGCACGATCCGCCCGTCGTTCTTGCGGCGCGCGAAGTGGCCGCCCTTGCGGTCGGAGGCGGTACGGCGCACGGCCTCGATCGCGAAGGGTGCACCGCTCTGGGCGAACCAGCCGGCCACGCGCGGATCCGGCACGGCGCCGAGGTTGTCGGAGTTGGACACGAAGGCCTGGGTGTAGCCGGCCGCGATCAGCTGGTCGAGGACTCCGGTGGAGCGCAGCGAGGGGTAGAGGTCGCCGTGCCCGGGTGGACACCACTCGAGGTCGGGGTTCTTGACGTGGAGGACCGGGCTCAGGTCCTTCTCGAGCAGCTTGGGTTCCTTGCTCTGCAGGAACTCCAGGGGCAGACCGTCGACCGGCAGGGTGTCGTAGCGCGCCAGAGCCGCCATCGTGTCGGCCGAGGTGCGGAACGAGTCCATGAACAGCAGCGGCAGGGTCACGCCGTACTTCTCGCGCACGTGCAGCACCTGCCGGGCGATGATGTCGAGGAACGAGAGCCCCCGGCGCACGCACAGCAGGGACTTGGCCCGGTCCATGCCCATGGACGTGCCGAGTCCGCCGTTGAGCTTGATCACGACGGTGGTGCCGATGGCCTCCGCGGCCACCTCGTCAGCGACCTCGACATCGGCCAGGGACTCCATGTCGATGGGATCGATGCTGGACTCCGGGATCAGGCCGGTCTCGCCGTGCTCCAGCAACCGGTAGTAGTGCGCGAACACCTCGATCGCGGTCTCGTCCACTCCGGCGGCCGCCATCTTGGCGCGCGCCCGTTCCAAACCAGGACTACCCATGGTCCCGATCGTAGGCTGAGAACGTGGTGACTGCGCAGACCCCCCAGAACAAGACCGCCCTACGGGACCAATTGATGACCGCGCGCAATCGGCGTCCGCTCGCCGAGGTGGGGGCCCAGGCCGCCGCGATCGCCGAGGCTGTCCTCGCCGTGCCGGAGGTACGACGGGCCGGGACGGTCGCGGCCTACGTCTCGATCGGCACCGAGCCTGGGACCACCGCGCTGCTCGAGAGCCTGGTGGCGCAGGGCAAGCGGATCCTGCTGCCGGTCGTGCAACCCGATCTCGACCTCGACTGGGCCGTCCACACCGGCGACCTCGTGACCGCGCGCATGGGACTGCTGGAGCCGACCGGGCCCACCGTCGGGGTGGACGCGATCGGCTGGGCCGACGTCGTCCTGCTGCCAGGCCTTGCAGTGGACGGTGGCGGATACCGGCTGGGACGCGGGGGCGGCTGCTACGACCGGGCCCTGGGGCGGGTGCCGGTCGGGACCCCCACGATCGTCCTGCTCTACGAGGGTGAGGTCGTCGACCAGGTGCCCACCGAACCGCACGACCGCCCGGTGACCCACGTCGCCACCCCGGCCGGGGTGGTGCGGCTCAGGGCGTGAACGTGAGAGTGTCCTCGGCGGCGTCCTCCACGGCGGAGCGCCCGAAGACCCAGGGCAACGTCTCGCCGGCCACGTAGAGGTCGGTCTGGTCGGTGTAGTGCCCCGACGTCGGGTGGCCCGAGACCCCGGTCAGGTTGATCCAGCGCGAGGCGTCGAAGTCGGCCAGCGAGACCACCATCCGCATCGACGGGGCCGAGATGACGTCGTACCCCTGTCCTGCGTCCCAGGCGGTCGCGTCGACCGCCGAGCCACCGCCGCCGACCTGGTAGCCGTCGCGGTTGAGCAGCCGCTCGACCAGCCCGATGCCCGACTCCCCCAGCGTCGCGTTGTGGAGGTCGAGCCGGTGCAGTCGGCCCCAGGTCCACTGCTTCGGGTCGAGCGCCTCGCGCCTGGTGAGCTCGTCGCGGGCATCGATCAACGCCGTGGTCAGGATGTCGTCGCGGGTCTCCACGACGTCGTCGGTCGTGCGGTCGTCCCACCAGGGGTTGGCCGGCTCCTGGAGCAGTCCGGTGACAGCCAGCCACCACCGGCCGCCGCCGTCGGGCCACAGGGACTCACGCAGCTCGTCGTGGAAGGTCAGCTGGAGGAGGTTCTTCCAGACCACGTTGTAGTACGCCGCGGCGGCGGAGTCGGCCGGTTGGGCGAAGTCCCAGTCGTCCAGCAGCCGCTGGCCGTCGCTGTCGTAGCCGCCTGGGAGCTCGATGTCGAGCAGGTAGGGCACGAGGGTCGGGGCCATCGCGTTGTAGGTGTCGAGCTGCAGCGCGGACATCTCCGCGATCGACAGCTCACCCTCGTCGAGCAGCCGGTCCCGGATCCGCTGGGAGCGATAGCCGTAGTCCCAGTCGGAGGTGAGGAAGTAGCGGTAGTCGGGGCCGATCACCGCTTGGTTCGCCGTCGCGATGAAGCCCTCGTCGGGGTCCAGCACGTTGGGCAACGCCTCGAAGGGCACCGACGTCCCGGTCCAGTCGTTCTCCGGCAGCCACCCCGCCGACGGGACCAGCCCGTCGTTGCCGGACTTGCGCACCGGGATCCGGCCCGGCGCCTGGTAGCCGATGTGACCCTCCGTGTCGGCGTACACGAGGTTCTGGGCGGGCACCGCGAAGTCACTGGCTGCGGCTCGGAACTCGCTCCAGTTCGAGGCCGTCGCCAGGCCGAGGATGGCGTCGGCCGTCGGGGCCGGGTGCAGCGCCGTCCATTCCAGGGCCACTGCGAAGCCGTTGCCCGGATCGGGCCCGGGAGGGGCGTCGGCGTTTGCGCCGACGGTGCTGAGCTCCTGGGAGACGTCCGAGAGCAGGGGTCCGTGCCGGGTGGAGCGCACCGTCAGGTTGAAGTCGTCCTCGTCGCGGACCTTGATCACCTCCTCGCGGATGGTGAGCGGACGATAGGCGCCGTCGTAGAGCCACCGCTCGCCACGCACCTTCTCCAGGTAGAGGTCGGTGACGTCCGGTCCGAGGTTGGTGAACCCCCAGGCGATGGAGGCGTTGTGCCCGATCACGACCCCGGGCACCCCGGAGAAGGAGAACCCGCTGACCTCGAAGGGGCAGTCGGCGTCGACGGTGCGGCAGTGCAGACCGACCTGGGACCAGATCCCGGGCATGCTGACCCCGAGGTGCGGATCGTTGGCCAGCAGTGGCTTGCCGGTCGCCGAGTGCTCGCCGTCCACCACCCAACTGTTGCTGCCGAGTCCGTCCGCTCCGGCGCGGCCCGAGCCCAGCAGGGCCGGCACGCTGCGCAGGGCTCGGTGCACGTCGCGTACGGCGGCGACCTCGCCGGGGGTGAACGCTGGACGCTTCGGATTGCGGGTGCCCCCGGGATCCGCACCCTGTTCGAAGACGCCGTCCACAACGGCGCCCTCCCCCACGATCGGGGCGTGGGTGGCGTAGGGGTACGCCGGGTAGAGCTCGTCGATGCGGTCCTGGTCGTGGTTCACCGACAGCAGCACTCGCGCGACCTCGTCGTCCATGTTGCCGCGAAGGTCCCAGGCCATCGCCTTGAGCCAGGCCAGCGAGTCCACCGGGGTCCACGGCTCGGGCGTGTAGTCGAGCCCGGTGGCCCGCAGCAAGGTGTACTCCACGGAGATCTGTCCCAGGCTGTGGGTGTCGAGGTAGGCGTTCACCCCGTCGGCGTACGCCTCGAGCGCGGCGCGGGTGTCGGGGCTGATGAGGGCCAGCTCCTGCTCGGCCACCCGACGCCACCCCATCGTCCGGATCGCCTTGTCGGTGTCCAGGGTCTCGGCGCCGAAGAGCTCGGAGAGCCGACCGGCGGTGATGTGGCGCCGGATGTCCATCTCGTAGAACCGGTCCTGGGCGTGCACGTAGCCCTGGGCGCGCATCAGGTCGGCGGTCGTGTCGGCGTAGATCTGCGGGATGCCGTTGCCGTCGCGGACCACCTCGACCGAGCTGGTCAGGCCGGGCAGCTGGATCTCGCCGCTGGTCTGCGGCAGCGGGCGGCGTACGACGACCCAGGCCACGACGGCGGTGGCGAGCAGGACCAGCACGAGCGCCAGCGAGATGCCCAGCAGCCACTTTGCGGGCCGCGGCCAGACCCGCACGGTCTGCCACCAGGACGGTCGCGTTGTCTGCTGTTGTGCCACGGGAGCATCCTAGGGAGCCACCCATGGCCGACGACCCGTAAACTCTCCCAACGTGCCGACCTATCAGTACGCCTGCACCGAGTGCGGCCACTCCTTCGAGCAGTTCCAGAGCTTCAGCGACGACTCCCTCGAGCACTGCCCCGTGTGCAACGGGCGACTGCGCAAGGTGTTCAACGCGGTAGGCGTGGTCTTCAAGGGCTCGGGCTTCTACCGCAACGACAGCCGCGCGGCGAGCAGCAGCGCGTTGAGTGGCGAGAAGGGTGCGACGACGAAGGAGTCGGCGGCATCCAGCTCGTCGGACACGAGCTCCTCGTCCTCCGCTGACTCCTCCTCGAAGTCCTCGTCCTCGGAATCCTCCAGCACCCCGAAGCCGGCGCCGGCGACGAAGTCGTCCGACTGAGCCGCTGGCTCGGTGGCTGTGGACAAGCCGGCGCACGGATCGGCTGAGCGTTCTACGGTCGGCGCATGCGTCCGATCCTTTCCCGGCTGAGCACCTTCCGTCTGCGGCTGCGCCGCGCGGTTCTGCGCCGTCGCAGGCTGCTCGCGGCGGTGCTCGTGGCAGTCGCGGTGCTCTGCGGCCTCCGGGCGACGGCGGCTCCCGCGCCGCCCTCGGACCTGGTGCTCACCGCGGCGGCAGACCTGGAGGCCGGGACGGTCCTGCGACCCGAGGACCTGACCACCACCGCGTTCGCTGACGGGACGGCCCCCGACGGCGCCAGCGACGTGGCCGCTGCCGTGGGACGCACCCTGGCCGCACCACTTCGCCGGGGTGAGCCGGTCACCGACGTCCGGCTGGTGGGCCCGGGCCTGCTGGCCACCCAACGCGGTGCGTCGGGCCTCGTGGCGCTGCCGGTGCGGATCCCCGACGCGGACGCGGTCGCCCTGCTCCGCGTCGGTGACCGGATCAACCTGCTGTCCACCGATCCCCGGGGAGGTGGGACCGACACGGTCGCCGTCAGCCTGACGGTGCTCGCACTGCCGACCGCCGACGCGTCCGGTTCCTTCGGGGCAGCCTCAGCAGGCGGATCGACAGGTGGCCGATTGGTGGTTGTGGGCGCTACGCCCGAAATGTCCGAATTGGTGGCAGATGCGGCGGTGAAGGGTTACCTGAGTGTCACGCTGACCCGATAGCGTGGCTCTCCGACCAGACCACCCCTGCCGGGGAGCCCCACTCTAGGAAGCACACTTCAATGACTGGATTCAAGAACTTCATCCTGCGCGGCAACCTCGTGGACCTGGCTGTCGCGGTCATCATCGGCACCTCGTTCGGTGCGGTCGTCACCACCTTCACCAACTGGCTGACCGCCCAGATGCCGGACAGCGCTTCGAAGGTCTTCAGCAACGTCGACAACAGCTTCGGCGCCTTCCTCAACGCCGTGATCGCCTTCCTGATCCTGGCCGCGGTCGTCTACTTCTTCGTCGTTACGCCCTACGTCAAGGCCAAGGAGCGGTTCTTCCCCGCTGAGGAGTCCGGCACACCTGCGGACATCGCGCTGCTCGAGGAGATCCGCGACCTGCTCGCCGCTCAGGGTGGCCAGTCCAAGACGCTCTGAGGCTCGCGCAGACTGAAGGGCCCCGCCGCACCGGCGGGGCCCTTCAGCATGTCGAGCCTGCCACCGACGCTCGAGCCTGTCGAGACGGTGGTCGAGCCTGTCGAACGGTGGTCGAGCTTGTCGAACGGTGGTCGAGCTTGTCGAGACTCACCCGTGGTGGGGTGGAACCTGCGCCCTGAGCCATTCCTCGCCGGCGTCGCCCGCTGGAGCGCTCGGGTCCCGGTCGTCGGAGGTCGATTCGGGCAGCACGTCACCGAAGACAGCGGCGAGTCGCCGACGGCGTACCCAATCGGGCTCGGCCGGCGTCTGGTCGGAGGCGGCGTCGTCCGCCTGGTCGCTCACGCGCAGAGCCCGTTGGCTTCGGCTTCGGCCGCCGCCTCGGCTGCGGCATCGGCGGATGTCTGGCTGCTCGGTGATGACGTCGGTGAGCTCGAGGGATCCGACGATGGGCTGGCCGACGATGACGCGCCTTTGCTGGGCTTCGCCGCTGCCGCGGAGACGGCGTCGGCCGAGAGGCGCTTGGACAGCGGCTCGTCGTTGCGGATCTTGGCCCAGAGCTTCTCGGAGGCCTTCGGCTTCCAGACGATCCGGTTGGGGTCGGGCTCGTACCACTCGAACGGCACGGTGATGAACTGGATCTGGTCGAGACCGATGCTCTGGAACTCCTGGCCGAGCTTGGCCAGCTTCACCACGTTGCCGACCTCGTTGTCGAGCGCCAGCGACTTGGTCGCGGCGTCGAGGAACTTGACCATCCGGTCGAGGCGGGTCAGGGTGCCGGCCGAGACCACCTGGGCGGCCATCGAGGCGATGAAGCTCTGCTGGCGCTTCATCCGACCGATGTCGGAGCCGTCCCCGAAGCCGTGGCGGACCCGCACGTAGTCGAGGGCCGCCTGTCCCTTGATCTTCTGGTTGCCCGCCTTGAGATGCATCTTGTACTGGTCGTCGTCGATGGCGTGGGGCACGCAGACGTTGACCCCGCCGATGGCGTCGACCATGTCCTTGAAGCCGTTGAAGTTCACCACGACCCAGTGGTCGATGCGCACCCCGGTGAGGGACTCAACAGTCTTGACCGTGCAGGCGACGCCGCCGTAGTAGAACGCGGTGTTGAACATCGCCGCCGACTCGGCCGGCACCTCGCCGTCATCGGTTTTGCACATGGGTCGATCGACGACCGCGTCGCGCGGCAGGCTGACGCCGTAGGCGAACTTCCGGTCCGAGGACAGGTGCATCAGGATCGTGGTGTCGGAGCGGGCTCCGCCGTTCTCGAGCTGCTTGGTGCCCTGATCGCCGGCCCGGGAGTCCGACCCCATGATCAGGACGTTGATCGGCTTGCCCGGAGCCACCCGGTCGGGTCGTACGCCGACCTTGTCGCTGATGTCGATGACCGTGAGGTTCTCGTTGAGGTGGCGGTAGAAGAAGACCGCACCGAGCCCGATGACCAGGGTGATCGTGACAGTGCTGGCGAGCAGGACGCGCAGAGCGCTGTGCCGCTTCAAGGTGCGTCCGCGGTGGCGGGCATCACTTTGCGCTAGCTCTTCTGACACGGTCAGGGACTCTCCATCAACGATCGGGTGGTGGTGCGAGGGCAGGGCGGGACGTCTCGGGTGGAGTGGTCCCACCCAAATTGTGAAGGGAAGCCGCTCATACACCAAAACATCGACGCCGCCGGGCAGCAACTCCGGTGCCGGAACGGCTGGTTCGTGCGTGCAAGGATGTACGCCGACTCGCCCCAGTAGCTCAGCGGATAGAGCAGCCGCCTCCTAAGCGAAAGGTCGCCAGTTCGACTCTGGCCTGGGGCACCGAGAAGCGCCTGGTCGGAGAATGTTTCGCCGTCCGGCCAGGCTGACCGGCTCCCTGAGCGCGCTACTCCCGCGCTACTTCCGTCGTCGCAGGCCGCTACGGGCCACGCCGGTTCACGAGCGGGCCACGGTGGTCGAGTCCGCCGGGACGGTCCTCCGGGAGCGGGTCGGCTCGGCGGCGCTCCGGGCCGAGTCCGGAGCCGGGAGAGGCCGTGTCAAGCGCTGCAACGCCGCTGTCACGTGTCCGGACCCCCGACGGGTGGCTTCGGTCGTCGCCCTCCCGCAGCGGCCTGCAAATCGGGACTCCGACCCGACCCGATCCGACCCCCTCTGTCCGTGCGCTCGGCTACCGTGGCCGATGCGATGACAGAGCCGACGACGACCTTCAAGAACACCCACTTGGTTAGTGCCCGTTCCGCGAGGAACGACGAGTTTTACACCCAGTGGGCTGACATCGAACGTGAGATGAACGCGTACTTGGAGTACGAGCCCGACGTGTTCCGCGACAAGGTAGTCCTGCTCCCATGTGATGACCCGGAGTGGTCGAACTTCACCAAGTTCTTCGCCCTCCAGTTCACGAACTTCGGGCTCAAGAAGCTGATCTCGACGTCGTACGCGCCTGACTCCAACCCCGCTGGGACGTTCTACCAGCCGTCGCTGTTCGAGACCGAGAGCCCCGCATACGACGCCTCCAAGGACCGCGTCCGGGGCAAGAAGTTCGTTCTAGACCGGGAGGACGTCAACGGCGACGGCGTCCTCAACATTGATGACCTTCAGTGGGAGTACCTCGACGGTGACGGCGACTTCCGCAGTTCAGAGGTCACGGCACTCAGGGACGAAGCCGATGTAGTCATCACGAACCCGCCGTTCAGCCTGTTCAAGGACATCGTCAGATGGATCATGGCGGCGGACAAGAGGTTCTCCGTGATCGGCAATAGCCAGGCCGTGACCTATGACTGGATCTTCCCTCTGATCAAGAGCAACCGGCTCTGGAAGGGTGCCACCGGCAACAACACCGACATGGTGTTCCGGGTCCCCTCGGGGTTCCCGGTGAAGGATGCGGACCGCGACAAGGCTGCTCGTATGGGCTACGAGTCAGATGACACCGCCACCTACACCCGGCTCGGCAACTCCTGCTGGTTCACGAACATCGACCACGGGCGACGCCATGAGCCGCTGCAGTTGATGACCGCCGCGGACAACACCAAGTACAGCAAGCACAAGGAAGTCCGGGGAGTCGGCTACCAGCACTACGACAACTACGCCGATGTCATCGAAGTCCCGTACGTGGATGCGATTCCGTCCGACCACGACGGGGTGATGGGCGTCCCCATCGGTTACTTGGACCGGCACAATCCCGATCAGTTCGAGATCGTCGGCACACTGGAGTCGAGCGATCCCGACAACCCTGGGCGCACCCGTTGGTACAGCGCGCAGGATCAGAAAGATGCGTACTTCCGCAGATTCGGCAAGACCGGCACGATCCCCCTCAACATGTCTGGCGTCATCGACGACGTGAAGGTCTATAAGCGCATCCTCATCCGTAGGAAGGGCAACAACGCATGATGAAGACGGACCTCAAGGAGTACACGGTCGAGGAAGTCCTTGAGGGCTTCGTCTACAACGAACTTGAGGGCAAGGGTCTGTTCGGGTTGGCCGGCAAGCTCGTGATTCAGCCGGAGTACCAGCGGCACTACATCTACAACGATGGCAAGAAGGACGTTGCCGTCATTGATTCGCTACTCAAGGGCTACCCCCTGGGTTTGATCTACTTCAACGTCGAGGGCAGCGCCCTAGAAGTACTCGACGGCCAGCAGCGCATCACCAGCATCGGTCGGTTCGTCAAGGGCAAGTTTGCGATCAAGGTCAACGGCAAGGAGCAAACGTTCTCCTCGCTGCCGAAGAATGACCAGCAGAAGATTCTTGGCAGCGATCTGCTTGTGTACGAATGCAAGGGGACAGAGACGGAGATCAAGGACTGGTTCCGTACGATCAACATCGCAGGCGTCCCGCTGAACAACCAGGAACTCCTGAACGCGATCTACTCCGGCCCGTTCATCACTAAGGCCAAGGCCGAGTACAGCAACTCCAACAACTCCAACATGCAGAAGTGGTCGTCGTACGTTAAGGGCGATCCCAAGCGACAGGAGATTCTGTCCGAGGCCCTCGACTGGGTGTCTTCCGCCCAGGGCATCGCCGTGGACGCGTACCTTGCCCGGCATCGCGGAGATGCCGACATCGACAGCCTCAAGGCCTACTTCACTTCTGTCATTGATTGGATCGGCAGCGTCTTCACTCGGCCACCGGACAAGGAGATGCGGGGCCTGGAGTGGGGGCGGCTTTACGAGGAGTACCACTCCACCGCTTACAACGCGGCCCAGGTGGACGCGGATGTCACCGCACTGCTCGGCGATCCGGCGGTGGCGTCCCGCAAGGGCATCTATGAGTACGTGCTAGGCGGCAAGACCGACCACAAGTTGCTCTCGATCCGAATGTTCGACGAGAAGACCAGGGCGACGAGGTACCAGCAGCAAACCGCGAAGGCCAAGGCTGACGGCGTGTCCAACTGCCCGCTGTGCGCGGTCGGTGGCAACGCCAACAAGGCAAAGATCTACAAGCAGGCCGAGATGGACGCGGACCATGTGGCTGCCTGGTCGAAGGGCGGAGCAACGGACCTCGCCAACTGCGAGATGTTGTGCGTGACGCACAACCGGGCCAAGGGCAACCGCTAGCGGTTCCAGCCCGGTTCCTGTTTTCTCAATCGGCCAACCCCGCCTGTCACGCGGCCATACAGTCACGCTTAGATAAGGGAGAAGCCCCACTCGTTCCGAGGTGTCTGAATCACTTCGGGCCGCGTGGGGCTTCCCTTGTTCTGCTAGACGCTGGGAGGCTTCCCCTCCGTCAGCGACGTGGTGTCACTTCTTGCGCTTGGTCGCCTCGTTGACGGTCGACTTCGGGTTACTCCGAACCGTCGACTGCTTCACGAACCGACCGGTGACCGCGCTGCGCCCGCGCTTCCCCACGCTGGACTTGGCGCCAGACTTGCCGGCCATCACTAGGCCGCCTTCGTCATGTCGTAGAACGGGGCGTTGGCCGCGTTCTTCTGGACCGAGTTGACCGCGCTGATGGCGTCGTCCCGGTTGTAGTAGGTCTCGCTGGTCGCGAGGACCTGCCCATTGGACGCCCGGATCAGCCAGTACCACGGCTGGACTCCGCTCGCCTCTCTCAGTTCGAACTGCATCGCAGCTCCTTACTTAGTAGTGAGCCGTGACGCCCGACCCATAGCGAAGCCCAGAAAGAAACTTTCCGACACACCGGCTTTTGGACTAGATGTGGATAACTACACCGGTGTAACTTCCAGGCTTACCACCAGTGTGACCTGCGCCATGGACGAGTGCAAGCAGGTGCGCACATTTGGTGACGCGCGCCTGGTGAATGCTCCCGGCTACCGCTGGCGGATCGACTGAATACGAGCCCCGGAGCCGTCGTCGAGCACCCAGAACGTCCATCCATTCCGATTCGGGTCAACGTCGGGCTTGTAGTGCTGCACCACCGCAACCGCGGCCTGACTGGGCGTGCCATACGTGGTGCCGGCGAGAGGTCCGGTCGTGATCTGAATCTGACTCGAGCTTGATTCGAACTCACCATGCGTTCGCGTCCCGGCGTAGTCGGCATAGATCGACACCTTGTCGGGCCTCACTCCCGGCGTGGGGCTGTCGCGAGCAGGCCCCTCAACGGCCTGAGCAACGAGCCGAGACACAACTCCGCCCACGCTCACGCCCGTTAGCCGCGCAGCCAACTCCAGGCTTCGGTAGGTGGCCGCATCCACCTCGATCGAAGGAGCCATAACCATTTCCTTTCCATGCGGTCGACCTGGCGGCCGATCCGCTGCCTACTCTGCCAGAGCATGGAGGAGGACACAACTCCTTTGAAGCACTTTGTTCTTTGGAGGAGAGCGAACTGCTTCAGCCCGTCCCGCTGCGCCTGGTGTTGATGGGGGTGACGTTGGCGGGCGGTCGCCCCATCGCCGCAGCCACCGCAGCGCGCCGTGCTCGACGTGCCTCGTCGTCGGTACGGCTGTGCCAGTAGCGGTCGAGGGTCATCGTCGGGTTCGCGTGGCCCAGGCGTTCCTGAACGTCCTTCGCCGTCATGCCTGCGTCCAGCAGCGTGCTCGCGTGAAAGTGGCGGAGGTCGTACACGCGCACGGTGTCCGGGAGCCCTGCGGCCTTGGTCGCCTTGCGCCAGTACCGCTTGTAGAAGCCGCTGTGCCGCATGGGCTTGGAGTAGTCGAGCCGCTCCAGTGAGGACTTCTCATTGAGCCTGCCGGTCATCGTCCCGACGAACAGCGGCAGCGCGTCACCAGGATGCTCCTGCTCCGGGTGATCCGTGAACCACTTGGCCGCACGGCGCTTGTGCTCGGTGATGTAGTCCCTGAGCGCCGCTCCGGCGTACGGGTCGAGGTCGATGGATCTGCGGCTCTTGGGCGTCTTGGTGTTCGCCTCCCGGACGAGTCGCCCCTGAACCTCCACCACCACCTCATGAACGGAGAGGCTGTCCGTCGTCGTATCGACTGCGCCCACCGTGAGACCACAGGCCTCCTCCGGTCGCATGCCCGTCGCGGCCAGGAGCAGGATGTACACGTCGTACGGCTCGGGCAGCGCAGCGACAAGCTTGTCCACGTCTGTGGTCGTGAGGCGGTCGCGCTTCCGCTCGTGCTCGGCCATGTCGGCTGGCTTCGGCAGACGACGGACGTTCACGCGACGAGCCGGGTTCAGCAGCAGCATGTCGTTGTCGACGGCGTAGTCCAGCACCATCCGGAGCGCATAGAACTGGTGTCGGACGGTCTGTGCTGCTCGAGACTGTGCGGTCTCCTTGACGAAGGTGCTGATGCCGGTCGGCGTGATGTCCCCGATGGGCATGTCCCGGAACGCCTTCATCAGCGCGTTGTCGCCACCGAACATCTTCTGGTGGTTGTAGCGGGTCTTCTCGCGGTCGAAGTGCTGACTGTTGAACCACTGGTCTGCGACCTGGCCGAACGTCGCTCGCGCTCGCTCGGGGTCAATCCATTGGCCCCTGCGCGCCGTGCTGGTGAACTCGTCGGCCCACTCCTCCGCAGCGGCCTTGTTGGAGAACCCGCCCTTGGTCCGTCGCTTCTGGGTCGTGGGATCGACGTACACGACCTCCCACACCTTCTTGCTCGGGTGGCGCTTCTCGGCCTTGCTCCGGTGGTTCTCCCGGACCCAGGCCCGTGGCTTCGTGCTCATGACTTGCTCCAGTCGTTCAGTAGGCGGTTCAGCGCGTTCGTCGCGCGGCGCAGGGTCGGGAACTCCTCGACTGCCTGAACCGGCTTGCTGAACCCGTCCACCACTCCCACCCGATAGATAGGTCTCGGGCTCAGGCGGACCGTCACCAGGGAGACCCAGCGATCCGTGCGCGGGTGGTCGGTCGAGCGGACCTGGACCCTGCGGTTGGCGGCTTCGGGTTGTGCGAGGTCCCGCCCGCCGTGAGGGTGGCCGTCGAGTGAGTCGCCCTGGACCCGGACGTACGGGAGCGGAGGACTGCCGCTGTGGTTGCTGCCCCTCATGCGGACACCTGCTCTCGCTGCGCGGCGTTGTAGATGCGAGCGACCGTGCTCGGGTACCAGCGCTGTCCGCCGTTCGGGGTCGGGACCCCTTGCTTGTCGAGGCGCTTGGCGATGACGTTGAAGGAGTCGCCGCACTTGCGTGCTCGGACGATCTTGTCGACGACGGCGTCCGGGGTCTTGCGCTGGAATCCGAACCGGACCGGCTGACCCTTCGCCTTGCGAGATGCCCGCGCCTCGGCCATGCCCTCACGCACGCGCTCGCCGTTGACCTCGGACTCCCACTCAGCGACGGAGGCGAGGATGCGAGCGATCAGCCGGCCATTGGCGGTCGTGGTGTCGAAGCCGAAGTCCATCGCGACGATCCCCCACTTCTGCCGACGCGACAGGAGGATGAACTCGCAGAGGTGCTGGGTGCTCCGGGCGAGCCGGTCCATCCGCACGACCACGATGGCGCTCGCCTTCCTCCGCTTGAGCAGCGCCAGAGCTTGTTGAAGAGCGGGTCGGTCGTCGCGCTTGCCGCTGTAGCCCTCGTCGGCGAGCACGTCGACCAACTCCCAGCCGCGCCGCTCGCACTCGTGGGCGATGGCCTGGCGTTGGGCGTCGAGTGAGTAGCCGTCGCGTGCCTGCTCGGTCGTACTGACCCGGATGTAGCCGACGACCTTCACAACGCACGCACCTTGGTGAAGGTGATCGCCGCACGCAGGTCGCGGGCATACGCGGCAGCGTCCGGCTCGCCCAGCCGAGCGGCGAGGTTGGCGAACACGAGCAGCGAGCGTCGGACCATCTTCGGGTCCAGGTCCGCAAGCATCGCCTCTCGCTCGCCGTCGCTCGCTTCACAGAACGCCAGCCCGATGCTCCGAGCGTCGGCCTTGCTGATCGGCGCGGGTGCGAACGCCACGTCCACGTCCTCATCCGGCACGAACGTCAGCGCCGGTCCAAGCGGGTAGTTCTCGTTCATTTCCGCCTCCTTCGTCCAGTAGTTGAACATTCAACTACTCGGTCGGGAGCCTACGCCAGGAGCCCGTAGCCTCCTACAGGCGTCACGGGGTCCTCGGGAAGCGCCGATCTGCGCCCCAGAGAGCGCTGCGGGCGTCCGGAGAGCCGTCCGAGCGCCTGCAACGCGTGACAGGCCGCTGCACGAGCCGTCATCGCCGCTCGGACTCCTCGACCCGCTCCCGGAGCCGGTCCTCATACGCCCGGTCGGGGTCCTCCTTCGGCGGGCGCGGGCCGAACTCCGACCGGCTCCGGGCGTACTCCTCGCGCTCCCTCTCCTCGGTCCGGAACGGGTCGAGCGAACCGCGCTGGCGGACCTCCCCGGTCACGACGTCATGGCCGTCGTTGTTGATCCGGGTCGTGGCTTCCTGCTGACGAGCACGGGCGCGGTGCTCAAGGAACGCCTCAAGGTCGTCCTCCCCCACCCCATCGAAGGGCTGACCGTCGTTGGGGGTGGGGAGTTCGGGATGGGCCAGGCCGCCAAGCTCCTTCGCCAAGTCAGCACCGCGCTGGATGATCAGACCCTCACCCTTGGAGAGCCGGTCGTATGCCGTCTCCTCACGCAGGCCGATATCGATGGACTGGCGCTCCGAGTAGCCGGTGCGGTTGAGGACCATGCTGATCGCCTTCAACTTGTCGGCATCTGCGACGTCCTCGCGGTTGATGATCTTGTGGAGTTCCTTCATGGCCGGCAGGACCATCTCGATCAGTCGACGGTTCGCAGCCGCACGGACCTGGGGAGCCGACCCACCGTGCTTATGACAGACGGTTCCGCCACGGATCGGAGGGAGGCCACACGGCTTGCCGTTTCGCTTGGTCGCGCTGCACGTCACGCTGACGGGAGCCCGCTTCTCCTTCTTAGGTCGCTTGCTTGATGGGGCCTTAGTGGCACCCCGGGCAGCAGGCTTCCTCTTGGTAGCCATCAGCGCGCCTTCCGCCGGTTCATCCTCGGCGTCCGCATCACGACACCCGGAGCGTCACTGGACCTCCGCGATGTCCACGGCAGCACCTTCGGTCGCTTGGTCACGGGCTGCTTCTTGCTGTTCTTGGGCATGGCTTCGCCTTCCTATGGAGGTAGAGGGGCCCTCCCTCGAATCGACCGCCTCTGGGCCCTTCTGGGTCAGAGGAGTAGGGGTCTAGAGGGGGCTAGAGGTTGGTGGTTATCGGTACGGCTTCTAGCCCAGAGGGGGCTAGAGGCGGGTCATTCCTCGTCCGCACCTCCTCCGAGCGTCCAGTTCCACGACTTCGTCTCGCGCGTCTTGGGGTCGCGCTCACGGACCGACCGGGCACCTGCCTGCTTCTTGGCGGCCTTGATCGTGTCCGCCGAGTAGCCCGCCGCAGAGAGCAGTCGCTTCATCTCCGTCGATGGACGCGGGTCCCTCTCGCCGAGGAGCGCGACAATCTCCTTCGCACACTCGTCACGCAGAGGCGCGTCACGTCGAGCGTCAGGGCCGCGCATGATCTGGTCGAGGGACATGTCTGTCGAGCCGAGCCACTTGATGCCCGCCGACTCCAGTTCCAGGTCCCCGTGCTCAACGTCCCGCTGCTCGATCTTGTAGGTGAGCGTTGGCGCGTACGCACCGAGGTTGGACTTGGCCTGCGCCAGACAGAACACGCCTTCCTCGCCCGGGTGGCGCTCGGCGATGAGGACCGACCGCGCCGCAGCACTGAATGCAATCGAGCCACCGCCCCTGTACTCCGCCTTCAGGGTCGTGTTCTTGTTCAAGTGCCGCACCAGGAGCACCGAGATGCCGAGACCAGCAGCCATCATCTGGAGCGGCATAAGTGCCTTCCGAGTGCTGGCGTCGTTGTGGGTGTCCGTCCGTCCGTCAAGGTAGGCCGTGATCGGGTCAATGATCAGCAGCTCAGCGTTGACCGCTCGCACTGCCTCCGCCAGACGGTCCAGGTCACGCGGGATCGTGAGCGGAACGATGTACCGTCCTCATCCCGTTCGACCAGGATCGACGCGACACGGTCCAGGTCGGCACCAGCGGCGATCAGCCGGGGCACGATCGTGTCGCCCCAGTCGTCCTCGCCGCACACCATCACCACTCCGCGCGGCTCCCGGCGACGCTTCCGATTTGGCTTGACCCGGATGCTGCTTGTAGGCCAGGGGTCGCCGGACGTCACACGCGCCGCCCAGTCAGCGGTCAGCATCGACTTGCCTCGGCTCGGGTCGCCTTCCAGGATCGACACCTTGCCCAGAGGCAGACGACCCGACCACAGCCAGCGAAGTTCAGAAACGGCGTAGTCGGACGCCAACTTCACGCCCTCGGGCAGTCGCTTCTTCTTGGGCGTGCGCTTCTTTGCCGTCATCGCGCACCGCGTCCGATCTTGGGAGTGGGGTTGTGGTCCAGCAGGTAGCGCACAGCGCGACCGCCGAGGAACCCGAGAGCAATCCAGACGGCAGTCATGACGCACGACCCATCCAGTCCGAGAACTCGCGGCGCGTCTTGCGCTCGGCCGTGTAGCCGTTGGCGGCAGCAGTCAGGCGGGCCTCGTCCGGCCTCCGGAACCTCGACAGCGGCAGACCAGCCTCGATAGCCGCAGCGGCGTCCTTGTGTGGGAGGGGTGGGGCGACGATCCGGATGCGTGACCGTGCAACGCCCGCCGACAGCAGCAGCCGCTTCCGGACGATGACGCAGTTCGCACCACAGCCCGACTGGTCGACGTCAACGACGAGCCGGATCAGGCTCCTGCCGTTGCCTCGCAGGAACCACTTCGCCTGGTCACGGGTCGCAGCACCAGCGCCCTGCCAGTGAGAGGTCGCAAACCCTCCCACCCCACGGATCGCGTCGGCATCCTTCTCGCCCTCGCACCACCAGACCGGCTCCCCAGCCTTGAGCGCCCACATGAGTTCGGGCAGGTGGTACATCGCCCTGTCTGCGAAGTGCTCCTGCTCGGGACGAATGCCCTTGGCCCAGAACGCGTGCTCGCCCGGCACCCACGACTGCATGAAGAACGCCTTGGGCTCCTTGCGAATCTTCCGGACGCACGGCTTCCCGGCGAGGTTCGTGTAGAGGTACTGCCTCACGTTGCGGCCGGCCATGTCACTCGTCGCCGATCAGCACGAGCGTGTCGCCGTCTCGCCTGTAGGTGTGGCCGCGGTACATGACGAGCGTCGTGCCGTCCGGCCAGCGGTACTGAATGCCGAACGGGCTGTCGCGGTGCAGCATCGCCGCCGCGAGCGCGAAGTCGCTGAACGTGCCCTTGGTACGTCGGCGCGGCTTCAACCCGATCAGCCAGAACCGCCCGTTGCCGAGCATGTCGAGGTAGTTCCTGACCATCTCGATGTCCTGCTCGTCGTGACCGAACATCGCCTCTTGGAGTTCGACTAGCGCGAGGTCGATTGCGCTCTGGTCGTAGTCCTGGACGAACGGGTCAGAGTTGATCCGCACGACCGTGGCCGTTGCCTGCTTGAACGATGCGCCAGCCGGTCGACTAGGTACGATTCGTGTACTCACTGAACTCTCCTTCCGAGAGTCGCAAGGGCCAGGCCGCTTCCAGTTCCGGCCTGGCTCTTGCTGTGTGCGGGTCAGTCGTCAATCGGCAGGACGACGAGGTTGCGACCGTTCCTGAAAAGTTGGGGTGCTCTCTTCATGAGGCGCTCTTGGTAGTCGGCGGGCGTGCAGTCGACCTCCGACCACGTCTGCTCCTCACGGTTCGCGGCGTCGCTGGTGACCTTGCGCAACTTGTCGAGGTCGCGACGAGCAGCACCGATTGCCTTGGCTGCCTCGGTGGGGGTGATCTCGCCGTTGCGAAGTTCCTCGACGATCCCGTCAACGGTCTGCGAACCCGTCTCGCAGATGCGCAGCACTGAGTCGAGGTCACGGGTCACGTCATTGGCCGTCGTGCCGTAATGGTCGTCCATCATCCGCGACCACTTGGTGTCGTCGGTCGCCACAATCCGCTGGAGTTCGCGCTTGCGACGGTCGGAGAACACGCCGTTGTCCACCAACTCGTGAGCATCGCGGTTCTTGAACTGCCCCAAGCCGGCCATCAGGACCGACCCCCACCACGAAGGGCCGGAGCCCGGCCAGCCTCGCTTGCTCGATCAACGGTCTCAGCGGCCTTGGCGTCACGCTCGCGCAGCATCGCCTCACGGACCTCGTCGAGTGCGCTGTCCAACTTCTGGTTCAGCGAACCAATCGCTGTCTTGGCCTCATCGGTGCGCAACTTCGCGCGATTGATGCCAGTCGGTGTCTTGGGCATGGTGTCTTCCTCTCTGGTCTGTCGTGCCTGTCGTAGGACTTGGTCGTGCTGATCACGGAGCGCCTGGGCCCGCTCGCTGACCGTCTGCTTCCAGTTCATTTCGCACCCCGCATGAGTCGCTGGATGCCTAGCGCCAGCGCTCTACGGATGGCCTCGGCCCTACTGATCCCGAGCAACGCAGCGATCGTCTTGAGGTCGTCCTTCTGCTCTTTGGTCATGACGATTCGCTGGAATGCATCACCGACCGGTGGCCGTCCCAACTGCTTGCTCGCCATCTCTCCTCCTTGACTTTCCGGACCCATCCGTCGGGTCTGGTTCGTCTTCAAGCCTTAGCCAGCGAGTTGTGCGGCAACGTGCAGCGCACAGGCGGCTGTCCTCTGACAGGAATGGCTCAGTCGGTGGCCTTGACGGTCCACTCACGGATGCGCCGCTCAATCTCGGCGCGAGTGATGTAGACAGGGCCGGTCGGACCCGCGGGCTTCACGCGGTCGATGCGGCCTTCGGTGATCCACCGCCGAACCTGGCGGGGAGAGACGCCCCAGAGACGCGCCGCCGTGGGCACGTCGTACATGAGCGGTTCGTTGGTGGGGGCGGGCTGGGTCTTGCTGGGCATCGCTAGCACCTTCCCGTCGCGGGACCGATGCCTAGAGACGACGAAAGCCGAGCAAGACACCGGAGCCCACGACGTTCTTGTCGTGGTCGGTGCTGCTCGGCCTCATGGGAACTCGACCCGCGAGAGCGGAGCCGGAACCATCACAAAGCCGCTGTTCGTCCTCCGGTCACATCCATCAGGTCGCCCATCATCGGGCCGGAGGAATCAGCGGGTTCAGGCGCAACTTTACCCGGCGCTGAGCCACTACGGCTGGCGTCAACGCGCGACGGTTCGCCACGGTTCAAGATGGTTAGCGCGCGCTACGGGCGCGCTACGGCGCTCGGATCAGGACCCGCCGAGCGCGTTACGCCTGGTCGGGGTGGGAATCAGGCTGATCCCGCTCAACAGAAGGGCATTCTTGCTGGAATGGGCTTGAACCGGCGTGGACCCCGGTAGACCGCTGCGACCCCCTCGCGTCGCCTCCTAAGCGAAAGGTCGCAGGTTCGACTCCTGCCTGGGGCACCCATGTGTGTGTTCCTTCGGTTGATGGGGGACATTCGGTCTCCGGTTGATGGACGACGGTGTGTCGGTTGATGGGTGACACCTGTTTCGGTTGATGGCGGACACTCCCGTGATGAGGGAGTTGAGTGTGGCTGAGCAGCGGTATCAGGCCGTGCTGGCGGTGATCAGCGGCGGTGAGACGGTCACGGATGTAGCGGCCCGGTTCGGGGTGCGTCGTCAGACCGTGCATGACTGGCTGGCCAAGTACGAGGCCGGTGTTCTGGAGAATCTGGGTGATCGGTCGCATCGGCCGCGGTCGTGTCCGCACCAGATGGGTTCGGATGTCGAGGTCGCGATCGCGCGGATGCGGCATGCGCATCCTTCGTGGGGTCCTCGGCGGATCGTGTATGAGCTGGGAGTTCAAGGCTGTGCGCCGATGCCGTCGGAGTCGGCGGTGTACCGGGCACTGGTCCGGTTGAACCTGATCGACCCGACTCGGCGGCGGCGTCGGGATCGGAAGTGGAAGCGGTGGGAACGGGGGCTGCCGATGGAGTTGTGGCAGATGGATGTGGTGGGTGGCTTCCGGCTCGCGGACGGGCGGCGCGCGAAGGCGTTGACCGGTGTCGATGACCATTCCCGGTTCTGTGTCAGCGCTTACTTGATGCTGCGGGAGTCCTCACGCGGCGTGTGTGAGGCCTTGGCGTTGGCGCTGGCGACCTATGGGATCCCGGCACAGATCCTGACTGACAACGGCAAGGTGTTCACCGGCCGGTTCAACCAGCCGCCGGTTGAGGTGTTGTTCGACCGGGTCTGTCGCGAGAACGGGATCGAGCACCTCCTCACCCAGCCGCGTTCGCCGACGACGACGGGGAAGGTGGAGCGGTTTCATCGGGCGATCCGCACTGAGTTCCGCACCGATCGTGAGTTCCGTGATCTGGCGCAGGCGCAGGCTGAGCTGGATGAGTGGGTCGTGGACTACAACACCCGGCGGCCACATCAGGCGCTGGAGATGGCGACCCCGGTGCAACGCTTCGAGCAGCCGGTCGCGGCATCGGTCACCGCGCTGCGTGGCGTCGTGGCGACCTCTCGTCCGAACGCTGATCGGGACCAGGGCATCTGGGTGGTACGCCGGGCGAGTCCCTTGGGTGTGGTGTGTGTGAACCGGCAACAGGTCTGCCTGGGCATCGCGGCGGCCGGCCACACGATCGATGTGTGGGTCAGCGAGCAGACCATGCAGTTCTACGACAAGGACCACCTACTCAAGACGTCCGAGAGGACCATGCCCGGGGAGGTGAAACAGAAGAACGTCCAGGTGCCCGGCGGGCGCCGTAAGGTCAAGACGAGTGTCCGGCATCAACCGAAGTGAATCTGTCACCCATCAACCGAAGGCCCTCATGGGGCACCCATGTGCGTGTTCCTTTGTGTTCCTTCGGTTGACGAGGGATCAACCCAGGTGCGCGGGTTCGCCGAAGTCAGGACCATCGTGGCCTGGTCGGTGACCTTCGGCCCGGGCCGGAAGGGCAGTTCGGGAGTGGACTGGATCCATGGACCGCGCAAGTGCCTTGGACTCCGCGTTCCTCCAGATCGAGGACGCACACTCATCGCTGCACATCGCGAGCGTGGCGATCTTCGAGGGTCCCCCACCCAGCCAGGAGGCGATCCTGGAGGCGATCGGGCGTCGGCTGGCTCTGGCACCTCGGCTCCGGCAACGTCTCCTCGCCGTACCGTTCGGGCTCGGCCGCCCGGTCTGGGCCGACGACCCCGACTTCGATCTGCGACGTCACGTCCGCCGTGTCGGGGTGCCTGCGCCGGGCGGTGACGAGCAGTTGCACGACGTTGTCGACACGATCCTCAGCGAGCATCTCGACCACGAGCTCCCGCTCTGGGAGGACGTCGTGATCGACGGTCTCCCCGATGACCGCTGGGCCCTGGTCACCAAGGTCCACCACACGATGGCCGACGGGATCGCAGGCACCGACCTGTTGTCCACGATCCTCGAGACCACGCCTCGGCCACGACGCATGCCGCAGCCTGTCCCCTGGTCCCCACCGCCGCGGCCGGGCCGGACCAGGTTGCTCGCCGGCGCAGTGCGTGACCAGGCGCTGCTGCGGGCCCGAGAGCTGCGTTCAGCATCGGCATCCATCGGCGGTGCGCTGCATCCCCGCACTCTCGCCGACACCGCCGTCCAGACCGGCCGCGGGTTGCTGGGTTATGCCGAGGCAGGCGTCCCGCTCTCTCCGTCGTCCTTGGTCGGCCCTCTGGGCAGCGACCGGTCCTTCCGCTGGACCGAGGCCGACCTCGGCGAGGTCCTGCGCGCCCACAGCCGCCTCGGGGGCACCGTGAACGACCTGGTCCTGGCCGTCGTGACCCACGCCTTCCGCGCTCTGCTCCTTGCCCGCGGAGAAGAGCCGGCACCGAACGCGGTCCGTTGCCTGGTGCCGGTCTCGGTGCGCAGCGAAGGGGCTCGCGGTGTCCTCGACAACCAGGTCTCCGCCCTGCTGGCCACCCTTCCGGTCGAGTTGGAGGACGCCCGGGACCGGCTCAACGAGGTCGCCATCCGGATGCGCGCCCTGAAGTCCTCTCACGAGGCCGACGCCGGCGAACGGCTGATCAGGTTCGCCGACGCATTGCCTCCGGCTGCCGTGACCGGTTTCCTGCACCTGGCCTTCAGGACGCCGCACCGGAACCTGACCACGGTCACCACGAATGTGCCGGGACCCACCAGGCAGCTCTTCCTGGCTGGCCGGCCGATGCTCACGGCCTACCCGTTCGTGCCGATCGCGGATCGGCTGCGCCTCGGTGTCGCCGTGACGACGTACCAGGGCAGGCTGCTGTTCGGGGTCACCTGTGACCGGCAGTCCACACCGGATGTCGCGGTCTTCGTCGCCGCCCTGGACGCTGCCCTCGCGGAACTGCTGAGCCTGGCCCGGGTCTCGCAACCCAAGGGCGTGACTCCATGAGTCGGACGCGGATGTCGGCTGCGGACGCCGCGTGGTTGCGCATGGACCGCCCCACCAACCTCATGGTCGTGACGTCGGTCATGTGGTTCGACGAGCCGCTCGACTGGCACGCGGTCCGCGACCTGGTCGCCACCCGGGTGATCGCCCGCTTCCCGCGGTTCTCCCAACGGACCGTCGAGGCGCACGGACTCTTCTGGGAGGACGTCGACGACTTCGACCTCGAGAGCCACCTGCATGCCGTCCGCCTCCCCGAACCCGGGGACCAGGAGTCCCTCGAGGGTTTCACCAGCTCCCTGGTCGGGGTCCCTCTCCCCCGCAACCGGCCGCTGTGGGACCTCTACCTCGTCGACAACTACCAGGGCGGGTGCGCCATGGTGTTCCGGATGCATCACGCGATCGCCGACGGGACCGCCCTCGCCCGGCTCCTGCTGTCCCTGACCGAGGACGCCGAGGAGGACCCCGTTGAGGTGGAGGCACCGGGCACGCGGTCGAGGTCGTCGCTGACCGCGGGGCTCCGCGCCGGCCTCGACCTCGCCCTCCACCCGGGCCGACTGGCGGCGTACGCCGACCCCGGTCACCTCGTCGACCTCGCGCGCACCGCCGCGATGGATGCCGCCGCGCTGACGAAGCTTGCCCTGCTACCCGCCGACCCGCCGACCGCGCTGCGGGGTACGGTCGGGGTCACCAAGCAGGTCGTCTGGTCGAGACCGCTTGCGCTCAGCGAGTTGCGCACGGCCGGCCACCACGCGCAGTCCACCGTCAACGACATCCTGCTCGCGGCCGTGGCCGGCGCTCTGCGCACCCACCTCGTGCGAAGCCGTAGCCCCGTCCACGACATCCGGGCCATCGTGCCGCTCAGCCTGCGTTCACCCGATCTGGCACTACCGGTCGAGCTGGGCAACATGTTCGGCCTGGTCTACCTGCCACTCCCCCTGACCACCGCCCGCAGGGAGGACCGGCTCCGGGAGATGACCCGTCGTACGACGGCGGTCAAGAACTCCGCACAGGGCGAGATGTCCTACGCCATGCTCGAAATGGTCGGAATGTCGCCCGGCGCGGTCGAGGAGGTCGCGATCGACGTCTTCGCCTCCAAGGGCACCGGAGTGATGACCAACGTGCCCGGCCCACGTCGCCCGGTCACCCTCGCCGGCCAGCCGATGGCGGGGACCATCGGCTGGGGCCCGACCTCCGGCGACCTCGCTCTCGGCGTGGCGCTGTTCAGCTACGCCGGGACGGTGACGATCGGGCTCTGCGTCGACACCGGGATCGTGCCCGATGCCCGCACGATGTTGGACGACATCCTCTTCGAGCTCGTGGAACTGCTGAGTCGACACCCGGCAGAGTGACGAGGCGAGATCGCCCCGGCTGTCAGCAGTTGTCAGACGCACCGCCGACCGGCGCGGTGTCCAGGATCCGGGCGCGAGGACTGCCTGCCAGCGCCGGCGAACGGGATGGCACCGACCAGACCTGACTCTCCAGGAAGAGTCGGAAGGCCCGTGCCTGGTCGACCGTGGCGAACTCGAGGTCGACGAACACGTAGTGCGGGTCGTCGACCGGCTGCAGCACGCGCTCCGCGATGACTCCACCGTCGCGGCGGCGTTCCGCGAAGCGGCTGAAGGCGCCGTGCCAGGTGGGGAAGTCGGTGATGGGGTGCTCGATCAGCAGCGTCGGCATGTTTCCTCCTGGTCGATCCGTGGCTGATGACCCGACGCTAGGGGTGCCGAGGGCTGGCGAGAATCCCAGTGTTCTGGGGGGCCGTGTCGGCGTACGCTCACCGGGGTGACGGGTCCGGACCACGCCGCACGCCTCAGCCGGGCGGTTGAGCGGTTGGATGATGCCGGGACTGACGACCGAGCGCTTCGGATCGAGGTGCTCAGGGTCATCGAGCGCTTCGTGCCCTTCGACTCCTACGCCTTCTTGCGCACCGATCCCATCACCAGCGTCGGCTGTTCCCCGGTCGCCGACGTCCCCGATCTCGCTCGACTGCCGGACCTGATCCGGCTGAAGTACCTCACGCCGGTGAACCGGTGGACCGACCTTGCCACCCGGGGCTGCGCGACGCTGCTCGGGTCCACGAACGGTCGACCTGAGCGAAGCCGTCTGTGGCGTGAGCATCTGGCTGGGCTCGGTGTCGACGACGTCGCGTCGCTGGTGTTCGCCGACCGATTCGGTTGGTGGGGTTTCCTTGATCTCTGGCGCTGCGGACGCGGGTTCACAGTCCACGAGGTGGAAGCGCTCGCCGGCGCTCGCGACGCCATCACCGCCCTCCTGCGCCGAGCGCAGGCGGCTTCCTTCTCCGTGGCGGCCACAGTGTCCGGCCCGTCCGGCCCGGGTGCACTCGTCCTGTCACCCGGGCTCGAGGTCCGTGCTCAGACTCCCCAGACCCGAGCCTGGCTCGCTGCGCTCCTTCCGGCACAGGCCGGACGTGGCCCCGTGCCGGCCAGCGCTTACAACGTGGCCGCACAGCTGCTGGCCCGGGAAGCCGGAGTCGACGACCACCCGGCCCGCGCGACCCTCCACCTCGGTGGAGGCACGTGGTTGACCCTGCGTGCCGATCGGCTCGCGCACGCCGACCCGGCCAACGATGCCCGCGACCTCGTGGTGACGATGGAGGTCAGCTCCCCGGCCGAACGCCGGGAAGTCTTCTCACGAGCCCACGGGCTGACCGGTCGTGAGGACGAGCTGCTTCGACATCTCTCGGGAGGGATCGACACCCGCTCGGTGGCCGCGTTGATGTCCATCACCGAGCTCACGGTGCAGGACCATCTCAAGTCGATCTTCACCAAGACCGGCGTCTCGAGTCGTCGCGAGCTGCTCGCCAGGTCCTTGGGGACTTGAATTCGCTGGATGCGGACTCAACCTCGCGGATCCGCGGCCGGCGGCTCGATCGAGGCCTCAGCCGGATCGGTGACCGCTCCGAAACGTACGGCGCTGTAGTGCTCCTGGGCGAGCCAGCGCAGGTTGGCGAGCAGTTCACCGAACACCACCTGACCCACCACCATCTCCTCGAGCAGCTCGACCCGGTCGCCGGTGCCGTCCAGCTGCCAGATCTCGTAGCGGGCGATCTCGTCGGCCGCTCGCACATAGGGCAGTACACCGGCGGGGTCCGCCTCGTGGGTCTGGTAGCGCAGGATCGCCTCGAGCACCGAGGCCAAGTGGTCGCGACCGATCGAATCGGGTCGGACGTTGGTCCAGCCGGCTTGGGCGATGATGCCGTCGGCGAGTGCGCGGACGTGGCTTCGCTGCTCCGTCACCGGTGCCGGTTCGGGCGCCAGGGCGGTCGCAGCGGCGGCCAGCATCTCGTGCACGGTGGCGTGCGGCGACTGCGCGGTGTTGACCAGTTGGCCCAGCCGATCCACGGGAACGTCGCCGACCTCGCGCAGGACCCGGATCAGTCCCAGCCGCAGGCGGTGGGAATCGTCGTACTCGGTCAGGCGCGGGGTGAGCTTCTGCCCGGGATGGAGCACCCCCTCACGCAGATAGAACTTGATCGTGGCGACCGGCACTCCTGAGACGGACGCCAGTTCGGAGATCCGCATGAGGCTCCTTCTTCGGTCTTGACACGGTGGGACGATAGTGCAACTCTCTTACTAGAGATTAGCACTATCCTGGAGCGTTCCCATGACCGACACACCGCGAGTCCCCCGCGCCTACCGTGGTGCCGCCGACGCCGCACCCGGCGGCGTGCGCGGCGGGCAGTACGTCGCCGACGTCACCAGCGAGGACGCCGTCGTGTTCCTGATCGGCATGCGGATCAATCGGTGGCGCCGCGTGCGCAGCTGGTGGCCCGTCTTCACCGGCATGCCCCGGATGCTGGCCGAGCTGCGCAGCCGCGATGCCGGCCTGCTGGATGCCCGGAGCTTCTGGAGCGGGCGCACCTTCCTGGTCGTGCAGCACTGGCGCAGCGCGGAGGAACTGGGCACCTACGCCCGCGACCCGAGCTTCATCCACGCGCGGGCCTGGGGCGAGTTCAACCGCACCTCGGCCGACACCGGAGACGTCGGGATCTTCCACGAGACCTACGTGGTCCCCCACGACCGGATCGAGTCGGTCTACGCGAACATGACGCCGTTCGGGCTGGCCGCCGCCCACGGCGGCCGGCTGCGCGGCGCCCGGCGTACCGCCACCATCGCGCACCAGCGACTGGCGACCACCGAGCCGGACTACGTCGAGGACTGACAGGTATCTGACCGCGCTCCTCGTGCCTCCTCACCACATCGATCAAGCAGTAGCGAGGCGAGAAGGAGCGCGACATGGACCTGACCAGCTGCCCCGAATGCGGCGCCGTGGCCGAGGTGCAGTGGCGCCACGTCCTCGAGAGCACCGACGGGCCCGTCGAGCACGCCCAGATCCGCTGCACCAGCCAGCACTGGTTCTTCCTCCCCGTGTCCTATTTGTCCCGGGCAGGAATCCCCGGTCGACCGGGTAGACCCTCGGTTGTCAGCCGTTGCCAAGGCTGACAACCGCGAGAATCCCCGGCCGACCGGGGATTCCTGCACCACCTCCCGCACACGACAACGAGACAGATTTGCACGGACGACCCGAACCGCTGATACTCTCTTAGGCAAGCCTTACCTAAAGGAGCGGTCGGTGTTAGCGAACTACCTGATCGGACTGCGTGAGGGGCTGGAGGCCAGCCTCATCGTCGTGATCCTGATCGCCTACCTCGTGAAGACGGACCGACGTCACCTCATCCCGCGTCTCTGGGTCGGCGTCGGGGCAGCGATCCTGGTCTCCCTCGGCTTCGGTGCCCTGCTCACCTTCGGCCCCCGCAACCTCACCTTCGAGGCCCAGGAGGCGCTCGGCGGGACGCTCTCGATCGTCGCCGTCGGGTTCGTCACCTGGATGGTCTTCTGGATGGCCAGTCACGCGCGCGGGCTGTCGGGTGAGCTGCGCGGCAAGATCGACACCGCCGCCGACGCCGGCCGCTTCAGCCTGGTGCTCGTCGCCTTCCTCGCCGTGGGTCGCGAGGGCCTCGAGACGGCACTGTTCCTGTGGGCCGCCACCCAGGCCGCCGCCAGCTCGGACGGCTCCACGCTGCAACCGCTCCTCGGCGCGCTGCTCGGCCTGCTCACCGCGGTGGCCATGGGTTTCGCGTTCTACAAGGGCGTGCTGAAGATCAACCTCTCGAAGTTCTTCGCCTGGACCGGAGCGATCCTGATCGTCGTGGCCGGCGGCGTCCTCGCCTACGGCGTCCACGACCTGCAGGAGGCCGGCATCCTCCCCGGCCTCAACAACCTCGCCTTCGACGTCAGCGCCCAGATCCCGCCCGACTCGTTCGTGGGCACGCTCCTCAAGGGCACCCTCAACTTCTCACCGGCGACGACGTGGCTCGAGGCCATCGCATGGGTGGCGTACGTCGTCCCGACCATGACCCTGTTCCTGCGCAAGATCAGAGGCAACACCGCACCCCGACCTGCCGCTGCGTCGCCGGTCTCCGCCTCCCACTGACTCGTTCACAGAACCGAAAGGCTCCACCCGTGCGTATTGCCCTTGCCACTGTCGCCTGCACCACCGCGGTGCTGACGCTGAGCTCGTGTGGTCTGACTGAGTCCAACGACCCGAAGACCGGCGCGGACGGGCCGATCACCGTGACCTCCACCGCCGACGGCTGCGAGGTGTCCACCACCGAGGTCGGCTCCGGCAACGTGGTGTTCAAGGTGAAGAACGCCGGCGACCAGGTCACCGAGTTCTACTTCTACGGCGAGGACGGCCTGCGGATCGTCGGCGAGGTCGAGAACGTCGGCCCCGGGCTGACTCGCGACCTCGTGGTGAAGGCGGCGCCCGGCAAGTACATCACCTCCTGCCGCCCGGGCATGACCGGCGAGGGGATCCGCAGCGACTTCACCGTCACCGACTCCGGCGACGACGACGCCATCGAAGGCGTGGACCAGGCGACCATCGACCAGGCCACCGCGCAGTACGCCGCCTACGTGAAGGACCAGTCCTCCCAGCTGGTCGACATGACCGCGCAGTTCCTGGCGGCCTACAAGGCCGGGGACGACGACAAGGCCCGCGAGCTGTTCCCCCTGGCCCGGGTGCACTGGGAGCGCATCGAGACGGTCGCGGAGTCCTTCGGCGACCTCGACCCGCTGACCGACGCCCGGGAGGCCGACCTCGAGCCCGGTCAGAAGTGGACCGGCTGGCACCGGATCGAGAAGGACCTGTGGCCGCCGGCGAAGGGCTACACCCCGCTGACCCCCAAGGAGCGCGTCACCTACGCCGACGACCTCCAGGGCAACATCGCCACCCTCGACGAGCGCGTCCAGGACCTCACCTACACGATCGACCAGATCGGCAACGGCTCCAAGGGCCTGCTCGACGAGGTCGCCACCGGCAAGATCACCGGCGAGGAGGACATCTGGTCGCACACCGACCTCTACGACTTCCAGGCCAACGTCGACGGTGCCCGGGTGGCCTATGAGGGCCTCAAGCCGCTGCTCGACATCAAGGACCCCGAGCTCTCGAAGCAGATCGAGGAGCGGTTCGCCGCCCTGCAGGTCCTGCTCGACCAATACCGTGTCGGTGCCGAGAAGTTCGTCTTCTACGACACCGTCTCCGAGGCGGAGCGCAAGAAGCTCTCCGACGCGGTCAACGCCCTGTCCGAACCCCTCTCGCAGCTGACTGGAGCCATCACCCTGTGAGCACAGCGTCACCGAAGTCCGGGATCTCACGCCGGCGACTCCTGGGAGTCGCCGGCGCCGGCGCGCTCACCGCAGGTGTCGGGGTCGGCGGCTTCAAGCTCACCACCGCCGACGCGGGGAAGTCCGAGGCCGGCGACCCGTCGTACGACTTCTACGGCACCCACCAGGCCGGCATCGTCACGCCCGCCCAGGATCGCCTGCACTTCGCCAGCTTCGACGTCATCACCGACTCCCGCGAAGATCTCGTCGCGCTGCTGCAGGCCTGGACCCAGGCCGCCGCGGAGATGACCGCCGGTACGCCGGTCGGGGGCGAGGAAGCAGCCCGCTCCTACGACAGTCCTCCAGCAGACACCGGCGAGGCCCTCGGCCTGAATGCGTCCGGCCTGACGCTCACCTTCGGCTTCGGTCCGACGCTGTTCGAGAAGGGCGGCCAGGACCGCTTCGGGCTCAAGGAACGCCAGCCGAAGGCGTTGCGCGAGCTGCCGCACTTCCCTGCCGACAACCTCGACCCGGCGCGCAGCAACGGGGACCTGTGCGTGCAGGCCTGCGCGCACGACCCGCAGGTGGCCGTCCACGCCATCCGCAACCTGGCCCGGTTGGGCTTCGGCACGGTCTCGATGCGCTGGGCACAACTCGGCTTCGGACGGACCTCCTCGACCACGACCAGCCAGAGCACCCCGCGCAACCTCCTCGGCTTCAAGGACGGCACCGCCAACGTCAAGGCGGAGGAGACCGACGACCTCGACTCGTTCGTGTGGGTCGGTGAAGACGACGACCCCCGGGCGACGTGGCTGAGCGGCGGCTCCTACCTGGTCGCGCGACGCATCAACATGCACATCGAGACCTGGGACCGCACGAGCCTGCGCGAGCAGGAGAACCTGGTCGGCCGGGACCGGCCCGAGGGCGCCCCGCTGTCCGGTGGCACCGAGTTCACCGAACCGGACTTCGATCTGCAGGGCAGCGACGGCCCGCTGATGGCCGTCGACTCCCACGTCCGGCTGGCGCACCCGAGCACCAACAACGGCACCCGGCTGTTCCGACGCGGCTACAACTTCACCGACGGCAGCGACGCGCTGGGCCGCCTGGATGCAGGGCTGTTCTTCATCGCGTTCGTCCGCGACCCCGACACCCACTACATCCCGATGCAGAACCAGCTGTCCTCCCAGGACGGGCTGATGGAGTATCTGCAGCACACCGGCTCCGGCCTGTTCGCGGTGCCGCCCGGCATCGCCGAGGGATCCTGGATCGGCGAGGCCCTGTTCGCCTGAACGTTCAGGTGATCGTCTCGAACCGGATTCCGGTCGCCTGGAGCCGGGCGGTGAGGTTCTCCCCCATCGCCACCGCCGTGGTCACCTGCCCGGAGGTCACGGGATTGGTGTCGTAGGCCAGGCACAGAGCCGACTCGGCCAGCATCTTGGCCGTCTCGGTGTAGCCCGGGTCTCCCCCGGAGACCTTGGTGTGCACGGTGCGTCCCTCGGACTCCCCGATGAAGTCGACCGAGAACCAGGACTTCTTGCGTCGTGCCTCATCGGGCCCCTCCCCCTGGGGGACCCGCTTGAGCAGTGCCCGCCGCAGCGGTGGCACCTGCGCAGCGGCGAACAGCCCGGCGACCGAGACGACCGCGCCCGCGGCGACGGGCAACCGGCGTACGCCGGCGAAGTGGGAGTAGCGGAACGACGGACCGTACGCCGCCAGCGCGGCGCCGGAGCGCGCCACGACCTGCGGGTCGATGGTCGGCAGCGGCAGCAGCCAGAGCCCCAGGTCCGGGTCCTTGTGCGGCTTGCCGGAGACCGCTCGTGAGGACCGCCCTTCGGGGCGCGGCTCGACCTTCAGCCGTTGGCGGAAGGTCTGCTGTCCCTGCTTGACCCTCGAGAAGGCCCCGAGCGCGGAGTGGAAGGTGCCGCCCGAGAACGTGCCGCTGGCCCGGACCACACCACGCAGGGTGACCGGCCCGGTGGGGGCGAGGTGGGTGATGGCGTGCAGGGCGCCGAGGTCGTGTGGGATGGAGTCGAACCCGCAGGCGTGCACCAGCCGGGCCCCCGAGGACACCGCGGTGGCGTGATGGGCCAGGTACATCCGGTCCACGAACTCCGGCTCCCCGGTCAGGTCGACGTAGTCCGTGCCGTGGGCCGCACAGGCGGCGACCAGCGGTTCGCCGTACTGCAGGTAGGGCCCGACCGTCGTGATCACCACCCGGGATCGCGCCGCCACGGCGTCCAGGGTTGCCGGGTCGGTGGTGTCGGCGTGCAGCAGCTCCATGACCTCCAGCCGCGGATCGATGGCCGCCAGGGAGTTGCGAACCGCCTCGAGCTTGCTCGGCGTGCGGCCCGCGAGGGCCCAGCGGAGGTTGGCCGGGGCATGGCGGGCGAGGTACGCCGCGGTCAGGGCGCCGGTGAAGCCGGTCGCCCCGAAGACGACCAGGTCGAAGTCACGTTGCTTGCTCATGACCTGAGTCTCCCCCATGCACCGACGTAGGCTTGTTGCCATGTGCCGCAACATCCGACCGCTGAACAACTTCGAGCCGCCAGCCACCGGTGACGAGGTCACGGCCGCTGCACTGCAATATGTGCGCAAGGTCAGTGGGACCGCCAAGCCGTCCCAGGCCAACCAGGCCGCCTTCGACCGGGCGGTGGCCGAGATCGCCCATGTCACCGCACACCTGCTCGACGACCTCGTCACGACGGCCCCGCCCAAGGACCGCGCCGTCGAGGCCGCGAAGGCTCGAGCCCGAGCCCAGGCGAGATACGCGTAGTGGTCCAGGCGAGCATCGAGGACGCCCTCGCCCTCATCGCGGACCGACCGCTGGTCGTCCTCACGGGCGCCGGGCTCTCCACGGACTCCGGCATCCCGGACTATCGCGGACCCAACGCGCCATCGCGCCGTCCCATGACCTACCAGGAGTTCATGTCGGGTCCGCTGCCGCGGCAGCGCTACTGGGCGCGCAGCCACCTCGGCTGGGGTCGGATGCGGCGTGCCGACCCGAACGCCGGCCACCGCTCGCTCGCGGAGCTCAGCGGCATCGACCTCCTCATCACCCAGAACGTCGACGGCCTGCACGAGCAGGCCGGCCAGCCCGAGCTCGTGGCGCTGCACGGGCGCATCGCCGACGTCATCTGCATGACGTGTCGCACGAGCACGACGCGCGCCGCCCTCGAGCATCGCCTGGCCGAGCTCAACCCGTCGTACGCCGAGCGGCACCCCGAGGTCGCCGAGCGCCCCGACGGCGACGTGGAGCTCGACGACACCGCCGACTTCGTCGTCGCCGACTGCTCGGCCTGCGGGGGCATCCTGAAGCCTGATCTGGTGTTCTTCGGGGAGAACGTCCCCGCGCCCCGCGTCGAGCGCTGCTATGCAGCCGTCGACGCGCTGGCCGCCCGCGACGGCGTCCTGCTGGTGGTGGGGTCCTCGCTCACCGTGATGAGCGGGCTGCGGTTCCCCAGACGGGCCGCTCGCAACGGCACTCCGGTGGTGATCGTGAATCGGGGAGCCACCCGCGGCGACGAGCTGGCCGCCATCAAGCTGGAGGTGGGCTGCAGCGAGTTCCTCACCGTGCTGACCGCGAGCCGGTCGATCACCGCACCCGCCGCGATCTAGCGCGTGTAGACACCTTCGGGCGTCTCCAGCTCGACCGGGCCGCCGTCGTCGGACAGCGTGATGGTCCGGTCCCCGAACCGGACGCGATGCTCGACGATGTCGACCCTGCGAGGCTCCTCCCCGTGCCGGCCGGCCCGCCACGAGCCCCTCCGGCCGTACCACCAGAGGGTCGCGTCGTCGTCCTCCACGAAGTAGTCCGTCGTGTAGTCCCCGCCCAGCCTCCAGGTCAACGCGGAGGCGTTGGTGCCGTCCATGGAATAGGTCTCGTCGACGTAGATCAGGACCAGCTCCCCACCCGGACCGTCGAAGGGGATCGCGTCGCCGGGCACCATGCCCAGCCAGGTCCGGCCCGGCTCGTCAGGAGGCGGCGGCGTGGAGGAGCAGCCGGTCAGCAGGAGGACGAGCAGGGCGACGGCCAGCTTCACGACGCCATCATCGCAGGGAACCGCGCCGGGTCGCCCGGACGCGGTCGCGCCTCAGAGGCGGCGTACGAAGATGTGCTCAGCGGCCTCGGTGTCGATCTCGGCGGTCTCGCCGCCCGAACCGATCAGGACCCCCTCGGCCGTGCGCGCGATCGTGACGGTCTTGTCGGGCGTCGCACCGACCCGTCGCAACGCACTCATCAGGGGCTCGTCCTTCTGCATCTCCTCGGAGATGCGGCGCACCAGGACCCGCGACTGCTCGCCCGTGGCAGCGGAGGCGAGCGACTCGACCCCGTCCATGAAGCGTTCGCCGACCTCATGGGCACCGAGCTCGTCGAGGCCCGGGATGGGGTTGCCGTAGGGCGACTCGGTGGGGTGGTCCAGGAGCTCGAGGAGTCGCCGCTCCACGGTCTCGGACATCACGTGCTCCCAGCGGCAGGCCTCCTCGTGCACCAGCTCCCAGTCCAGGCCGATCACGTCGATGAGCAACCGTTCGGCGAGCCGGTGCTTGCGCATCACCCGGGTCGCGAGCCGATGGCCCTCCTCGGTGAGCTGCAGGTGGCGATCACCTTCGACGGTCAGCAGACCATCGCGCTCCATCCGCGCCACGGTCTGGCTCACGGTGGGTCCGCTCTGGTGCAGCCGCTCGGCGATGCGGGCGCGCAGCGGCGTGATGCCCTCCTCCACCAGCTCGTAGATGGTGCGCAGGTACATCTCGGTGGTGTCGATGAGATCGCTCACCGGCCCATTCTTACCTATCGAGGGTCACGCTGGCAGAGTGGAGGGTGATGCCTTCACACAACGCTCCTGGCAACGCCGTCATGTGGTTTCGCCGCGACCTCCGCCTCGGGGACAACCCGGCTCTGCTCGAGGCCTGCTCGGCCGACGGGGTGCTGCCGTTGTTCGTGCTGGATCCGGCCCTGTGGGATCCCGCCGGGGCGCCCCGCCGGGCCTACCTCGCTGCCTCCCTCCACGCCCTGGACACCTCGCTGCACCGCCACCACGCCTCACTGTCGGTGCTCCACGGCGATCCTGTGGAGATGGTCGTCCGAGCCGCCCGCACCGTCGGCGCCGGGCAGGTGCACATCGCGGCCGACTACGGCCCCTACGGCCACCGACGCGACGCGGCCGTCGAGGAGGCGCTGGGCGAGCACGGCATCGACCTGGTGCGGACCGGATCCCCCTACGCCGTGGCCCCGGGGCGGGTGTTCAACGGTTCCGGGCAGCCCTACAAGGTCTACACCCCGTTCTCCAAGGCCTGGATGGAGCACGGCTGGCGGGCGCCCGTCGACCCACCCGCAGGAGCCCATTGGCTCTCCCTCGACGAGACCGTCGCGATCCCGGTCGTCGAGGTCCCCGACGGACTCGAGCTCCCCGATGCCGGCGAGGCAAGCGCCCGGGCCCGCTGGGAGGCCTACCTGACCGACGGTCTCGACGACCACGACACCGGGCGCGACCGCCCCGACCAGGACCGCACCTCGCGGATGTCGGTGCATCTGAAGTGGGGTGAGATCCACCCCCGCACGATGCTGGCCGATCTGGCCTCGAGGCGGAGCAGGGCGGCCGCGACCTACCGCAAGGAGCTGGCCTGGCGCGAGTTCTACGCCGACGTGCTGTTCCACCACCCCCAGAGCGCGAGGGAGTACCTGCGACCCGAGTTCGCGGCCATGACGTACGACGAGCCGGGCGCGGCGCTCGACGCCTGGCGGGAGGGCCGCACCGGCTACCCGATCGTCGACGCCGGGATGCGCCAGCTGCGAGCCACCGGCTGGATGCACAACCGGGTCCGGATGATCGTGGCGAGCTTCCTGGTCAAGGACCTCCACCTGGAGTGGCAGCACGGCGCCCGCCACTTCATGGGGTGGCTGGTCGACGGTGACCTGGCGTCCAACCAGCACGGCTGGCAGTGGACGGCCGGGTGCGGCACCGACGCGGCGCCGTACTTCCGCGTCTTCAACCCGACCTCGCAGGGCCGCAAGTTCGACCCGCAGGGCACCTACGTCCGACGCTGGGTTCCGGAGTTGGCCGACGTACAGGACCCGCACGAGCCCGGTCCCGTGGGCGACTACCCGGCCCCGATCGTCGTACACGCCGAGGAGCGGCTGGAGGCACTGGCCAGATGGGAGCAGATCCGATGAGCGCAGAGGTGACGGGCCGGTTGCTGGTGCCGAGCCGGTTCCGGGGACCCGCAAGATCCGGCAACGGTGGCTGGACCGCGGGGTCGCTGGCCGCCCTGATCCAGGGGTGCCCCAGTGACCATGGTGACAACTGGCCGGTGGTCCAGGTGACGCTGCGCAAACCACCGCCACTCGATGTCGAGCTCCCGGTGACCAGCACGGCCACCAGCGCCAGCTCGGAGGTCGGGGAGGCCGTGGTGGTCGACCGCGAACCGCACATCGTGGATGGAGTCAGCGAGGCGGACGCAAGGGCGGCGCAGGCGACGTACCCGGGACTCACCTCCCATCCGTTCCCCACCTGTTTCGCCTGCGGCACCGGGCGTGAGCCGGGCGACGGGCTGCGGATCTTCCCCGGCCGGGTCGCCGATGCCCCGGACGGCAGTCAGCGGGTGGCAGCGACCTGGACGCCGGACCCGAGTGTCGAGGAGGACTTCCACGAGTACGTCGACGCCGTGCCGCGGGCCTCGCTGCCGGTGACCTGGGCGGCGCTGGACTGCGTGGGCGGCTGGGCCGGCGACCTCACGGATCGGCTCATGGTCCTGGGCCGCATGACCGCCCTGGTCGATGCCCTGCCCGCGATCGGCGAGACCCACGTCGTGGTGGGTCAGCGCCTCGGCAGCGAGGGGCGCAAGACGTTCACGGCGGCCACGTTGTACGACGCCGACGAGCGGATCGTGGCACGCGCCGAGCACACCTGGATCGCGGTGGACCCCGCCGCTTTCAATGGCTGAGGGACCTGTGGAATCATGAACGCCATGTCGAATTTTAACGATCCAAAGTGGTGGCGCCAAGCGGTCGTCTACCAGATCTACATCCGCTCCTTCGCCGACGGCGACGGCCAGGGCCTGGGCGACATGGCCGGCATCACCGCGCGGCTTCCCCACCTGGCGGAGCTGGGCGTCGACGCGATCTGGCTCACGCCGTTCTACACCTCGCCGCAGCACGACCACGGCTACGACGTGGCCGACTACCTCGACGTGGATCCGCGATTCGGCACCCTGGACGACTTCGACACCATGCTGGGTGCCGCCCACGACCTGGGCATCAGAGTCATCGTGGACATCGTGCCCAACCACAGCTCCGACGAGCACGTCTGGTTCCAAGCCGCCCTTGAGGCAGCACCAGGCAGCGCCGAGCGCGCCCGCTACCTCTTCCGCGACGGCCGTGGGACCGACGGAGAGCTGCCTCCCAACAACTGGCAGTCCATCTTCGGCGGCCCGGCGTGGACCCGGGTGCCGGACGGACAGTGGTACCTGCACCTCTTCGACCGGACCCAGCCCGACTTCGACTGGCGCAACCCCGAGGTCGGCGACATGTTCGAGGACGTCCTGCGCTTCTGGCTCGACCGTGGCGTCGACGGGTTCCGGATCGACGTGGCGCACGGCCTGTTCAAGGAGGCCACGCTGCGCGACCAGGTCATCACCGAGGTGCCCGAGCACAGCGCCGACTCGGCGATGGTCGAGCGCCAGCAGGCCGACGAGCCGATGTGGGACCAACCCGAGGTGCACGACGTCTACCGTCGCTGGCACAAGATCCTGGAGTCCTACCCGGGTGACCGGATGGCCGTCGCCGAGGCCTGGACCTCCACCGCCGCCTCCATGGCCCGCTTCATCCGACCCGACGAGCTGCAGCAGACCTTCAACTTCAACTGGCTGCTGGCGCCCTGGTCGGCGGAGTCGTTCGCCGAGGTCATCACCGACACGCTGTCCCACGTGGCGATCGTCGGGGCCACCCCGACCTGGGTGCTCAGCAACCACGACGTCGTACGGCACGCCACTCGCTACGGCGGCGGGCCGGTCGGGGTCGCGCGCGCCCGCGCCGCGACCATGGCGATGCTCGCCCTGCCCGGCTCGGCGTACCTCTACCAGGGCGAGGAGCTCGGCCTGGAGCAGGTCGAGGTTCCGCAGGAGTTCTGGCAGGATCCCAGTGCCCTGACCACAGGCGTCGAGGGCCGCGACGGCTGCCGGGTGCCGATCCCGTGGAGCGGCCAGGTGCCTCCCTTCGGGTTCGGCCCCGGCAGCGGCCAGCCGTGGCTTCCACAGCCGCCGCACTGGGACGAGCTCACCGTGGAGGCGCAGGCAGCCGACCCGAGCTCGACCCTGTCGTTCTATCGACGCGCGCTCGCCGTACGCCGCGAAGCCGCCTTGCGGGCCGGTGACGAGGTCACGATCATCTCGAGCGACGACGATGTCCTGGTCTTCAGCCGCGGCGACCTGGTGTGCCATGTCAACTGCGGCTCCACCCCGGTCACCGTGCCGGCCGGTGAGGTGCTGCTGTGCAGCGGCGACATCCCAGGAGCACCCGACACGGCCACCTGGCTGCGCTGAGGCTCAGTCCAGGCTGCGGTTGTAGCGCGACAGGGCGGCGACGAACGCCTCGAGCTCGTCGTCGTCCCAGTCGGCCAGCTTCTCTTCGAGGTTGCTGCGCCGCTGCTCGGCCATCACGGCCAGCCGGTCCCGCCCGTGCGTCGTGACCTGCAGCAGGCTCGCCCGTCCGTCCTCGGGGTCGGGCTCGCGACCGATGAGGCCGAGGTCGACCAGGTGCTGGACGTGGCGACTGATCGCGCCCTTGTCGATCCCCAGGGAGTCCACGACGTCGGCGGAGCGGGCCGGCCCGGCGTCCCCGAGGTAGCTCAACACGAGGAAGCCGGCGATCTGGAGCTCGGGGTCGACGGCCCGGGCGCGCTCGACGATGACCCGCCGGATGCGCCGGACCATGACGCCCATCTCCTGCTCGAGGGCCTGCAGGGTCTCGACCTTGTGACTGACGGAGGTGTTCACCGGACCTGCCCCTGCGTCGCGGCCTCGGCCAGCTCCTGGTCACTGAGCAGGGTGGTGCGCAACGGCACCTCCTTGATCAGCAGGACGCAGACCAGGGCGACCAGGGCGAAGGGTGTCACCACCAGGAACACGTGGCCGGTGGCGACCCCGAAGGCTTCCTCGAAGACCGCGCGGACCGGGCCCGGCAGCGTGCTGAGATCGGGGATCGAGTGGCTGCTCTGGCTGTCGACCGGCACCCCGAGGGCGGCCAGGCCGCTCGACACCTTCGCTGCGACCTGGTGGCTCAGCACCGCACCGAGCGCGGACACACCGAGGGCGCCACCCATCGATCGGAAGAAGGCGACCAGGGCACTGGCTGACCCCATGTCTGCCTGGGCCGCGTTGTTCTGCACCGCCAGGACCAGGTTCTGCATCGTGGCCCCCAGCCCCAGTCCGAGCACGGCCATGAACAGCCCGACGACGGCCAGGTTGGTGTGGGCGTCGATGGTGCTCAGCAGCACCATGCCGACGATCACCAGCACCATGCCGCTGACCAGGAACTTCTTCCATCGGCCGGTGTCGGAGATGATCCGCCCGGTGACGATGCTGGAGACCAGCAGGCCGCCGACCATGGCGATCGACATCAGGCCGGCGTGGGTCGGGCTCATGCCGCGGGCGAGCTGGAAGTACTGGCTCAGGTAGACCGTGGAGCCGAACATCGACAGCCCGATCATGATCGACGCGGCGGTCGCCAGGCTCGTCGTACGGTCCTTGAAGAGGCGCAGCGGGATGATCGGCTCGCGGGCCACGTAGCCCTCGACGTACACGGTGGCGGCGAGGAGCACGATCCCGAGCCCGACCAGTGCAGCACTGACGGGTGAGACCCACGCGAAGTCGTTGCCGGCCAGCGAGACCCAGATGAGCAGGATCGAGACGCCACTCATCAGCAGGGTGGCGCCCAGGTAGTCGATGTGCACCTCACGCCGGATCACCGGGAGGTGCAGGGTCTTCTGGAGCACCCCGAAGGCTAGTACGGCGACAGGGATGCCCACGAAGAAGCACCAGCGCCAGCCGAGGCCCGGGGTGTCCACGATCAGGCCGCCGATGAGCGGTCCGCTGACGGTGGCCAGAGCGAAGACCGCGCCGAGGTAGCCGGAGTAGCGGCCTCGCTCGCGCGGTGTCACCATGCTGGCGATGACGACCTGGACCAGGGCGGTGAGGCCGCCGACGCCGAGGCCCTGGATGGCTCGGGCGCCGATCAGCACGCCCATCGAGCTGGCGAAGCCGGCGATGAGAGAGCCGACGACATAGATCGCGAGGGCCGTCTGCACCAGGAGCTTCTTGCTGAAGAGGTCCGCGAGCTTGCCCCAGATGGGCGTGGTGGCGGTCATGGTCAGCAGGGTGGCGACGATCACCCAGGTGTAGCCGGTCTGGCTGCCGTGGAGATCGGCGACGATGCTGGGCAGCGCGTTGGACACGACGGTGCTCGACAGCATGGCGACGAAGAGGGCGAGCAGCAGCCCCGAGAGGGCCTCGAGGATCTCGCGGTGGGACATCGGCGCCCCGAGGCTCGGTGGTGTCTGGGCGACGCCGGCTCGGGAGGTGGGCCCAGGTGTGGGCACGGTGGTGGTCACGGAACTCCAATCAGGTGGTGCCACGAGAGTAGAACTTATTAGTTGTTAGTTGCAACTTCTTGGTTCGCCTGAATATTCCGTTGCCCGCGACCGGGAAGCGTCGTACTCTCGAAGGACACGTGAGAGGAGGTGGTCCGTTCAATGATTTCGTTGTGGACTCGTGAGGTGGCTGCCCGCTAAGCAGCTCCACTGCCGACAGGTTCCCTGCGCAGCGTTCGTTAGCCGCTCAGCGAATTCCAGGCAGTCACCCGACCCGCAGGCGATCCGGAGTCAGTCCGCCGGATGCGTGCGCAGGTCCTCCCCGAGGAGGAAACCGCGCATCCGCCTGCGGGTCGCTCGCATTTCCCGTTGAGTCGTGCCCCGCCGACCCCGGCTGCCAGGCGGCGGAGTCATCGTGGTTGATCGCAGTCACCTGGTGACTGCGATCAACCACGCTGTGACTGCGCGCAGCACGGCGGCCGGGGTCAGGCGACAGCGGCAGCGGTGAACTGCGCGTTGTACAAGCGGGCGTAGGCGCCTCCCGCAGCCAGCAGCGAGTCGTGGGTGCCCTGCTCCACGATGGCCCCGGACTCCATGACCAGGATCAGGTCCGCGTCGCGGATGGTCGAGAGCCGGTGAGCGATGACGAAGGACGTCCGGTCGGTGCGCAGTGCCGCCATCGCATGCTGCAACAGCAACTCGGTGCGGGTGTCCACCGAGGACGTCGCCTCATCGAGGATCAGCAGCGCGGGGTCGCTGAGGAAGGCGCGTGCGATCGTGATCAGCTGCCGCTCCCCCGCACTGATGTTGCCGCCCTCCTCATCGATCACCGTGTCGTAGCCCTCGGGCAGCGAGTGCACGAACCGGTCCACGAAGGTCGCCCGGGCAGCCTCCATGATCTGCTCCTCGCTCGCCCCTGGCGCGCCATACGCGATGTTGTCGCGAATGGTGCCCTCGAACAGCCAGGTGTCCTGCAGCACCATGCCGATCTGGCCGCGCAGCTCCGAGCGGGGCATCGCCGAGATGTCCGTCCCGTCGAGCGTGATCCGCCCGCCATCGAGCTCGTAGAAGCGCATGACCAGGTTGACCAAGGTGGTCTTGCCCGCCCCGGTCGGTCCGACGATCGCCACGGTCTGGCCAGGGCTGGCCACCAGCGACAGGTCCTGGATCAGGGGTACGTCGGGCTCGTAGCTGAAGGCGACATGCTCGAACGCCACCCGCCCCTCGCGCCGCGCAGGTTTCGTCATGGACACCGGAGCACGCTCGGTGACCACCGAGCCGACCTCCTCCTCGGCGTCGAGCAGCTCGAAGACGCGCTCGGCGGAGGCGACCCCCGACTGGAGCAGGTTGGCCATCGACGCCACCTGGGTCAGCGGCTGGGTGAACTGTCGGGTGTACTGGATGAAGGCCTGGACGTCGCCGAGGCTCATCGTGCCGCTGGCCACGCGCAGCCCGCCGAGGACGGCGATCACGACGTAGTTGAGGTTCCCGATGAACATCATGATCGGCATGATCAGCCCGGACACGAACTGGGCACCGAAGGACGCCTGGTAGAGCTCGTCGTTCTCCGTCGCGAAGACCTCCTCGACCTCGCGCTGGCGTCCGAACACCTTGACCAGGCTGTGGCCGGAGAACGACTCCTCGATGTGGCCGTTGAGCGTGCCGGTGCGGCGCCACTGGGAGACGAACAGGCCCTGGGACCGCTTCATCACCTGGCTCGCCACAACCATGGTGATCGGCACCGACACGAGGGCGACGAGCGCCAGCGTGGGGCTGATCCAGATCATCATGCCCAGCACCGCGACCACGGTCAGCAGTGAGGTGAGCAACTGGCTCATGGTCTGCTGCAGGGACTGGCTGATGTTGTCGATGTCGTTGGTGACCCGCGAGAGCAGCTCACCACGCGGCTGACGGTCGAAGTAGCCCAGGGGCAGCCGGTTGATCTTGTCCTCGACCTCTGAGCGCATCCGGAACACCGTGCCCTGCACGACGTCGTTGAGCAGGTAGCCCTGCAGCCACGCCAGGAGCGAGGCCACCACGTAGACCGCCAGCACCAGAAGCAGGACCGACCCGAGCGCCCCGAAGTCCACCCCCTGACCCGGCACGAAGTCGATGTTGGACAGCAGGTCGGCCCGGGAGTCGTCACCGTCGGCGCGTAGCCCGGCGATGGCCTGCTCCTTGGAGACCCCGTCAGGGATGTTGGAGCCGATGAAGCCGGCGAAGATGAGGTTGGTGGCGTGCCCCAGGATCTTCGGTCCGAACGACGTCAGCACGACCGAGACGATGGCGAGGGCCACGACGGCCATGGCTTTGTAACGCTCCGGCGCCATCCGGGCGACGAGCCGCTTGGCCGAGGGCCCGAAGCTCATCGCCTTCTGCGCGACCATGCCGCCGCCGAACGGACCTCGCCCGGGCCCGGGGCCGCTCTGGATGCGCTCGGTCTGCTTGAGCTGTCCGCTGGTCGAGCTCATGCCGCGGCCTCCGCACTCTGCTGGGACGCCACGATCTCCTGGTACGTCGGATTGCCGGCCAGGAGATCGTCATGCGTGCCGCGCCCGACAACGACGCCGTCCTCCAGGACCAGGATCAGGTCGGCGTCGCGGATGGTGGACACTCGCTGCGCCACGATCACGACCGTCGAGTCCCGGGTGACCGGTTTCAAGGCTGCCCGCAGCCGCGAGTCGGTGGCCAGGTCGAGCGCCGAGAACGAGTCGTCGAAGAGGTAGATCCCCGGCTTGCGGATCAGCGCCCGGGCGATGGCCAGGCGCTGGCGCTGACCTCCCGAGAAGTTGGTCCCGCCCTGCGCGACCGGTGCGTCGAGCCCTTCGGCGAGGGTGGCCACGAAGTCCTTGGCCTGGGCCACTTCGAGGGCCTCCCACATCTCCTGTTCGCTGGCGTGTGGCTTGCCGTAGGCCAGGTTGCTGCGGATCGTCCCGCTGAACAGGAACGCCCGCTGAGGCACCAGCCCGATGCTGCCCCACAGGACATCCGGGTCCAGGGCGCGCACATCGACCCCGCCCACCCTCACCACGCCGCTGGTCGCGTCGAACAGCCGGGGCACCAGGTTGACCAGGGTGGACTTTCCTGAGCCGGTGGAACCGATGACCGCCACCGTCTGTCCCGGGGTGGCCTGGAAGCTGATCTGGTGGAGCACGGGGGCCTCGGCGCCGGGGTAGGCGTAGTCGACCTCGTCGAGCTCCAGGGTGCCGTGGCTCCTGAGCTCGGTCACCGGCTCCAGCGGCGGGGGGACCGACGACTCCGTCTGGAGGACCTCCATGATCCGATCGGCGCTGACGGCCGACCGCGGGATCATCATCAACATGAAGGTCGACATCATCACGGCCATCATGATCTGCATCAGGTAGGACAGGAACGCCGTGAGGGCCCCGACCTGCATCTGGCCGCTGTCGACCCGGTGGCCGCCGAACCAGAGCACCGCGATGCCGGCCACGTTCACCACCAGCATCACCGCGGGGAACATGGTGGCCAGCCAGCGACCGGTCCTGGTCGCGACCACGGTGAGGTCGTCGTTGGCAGTCGCGAAGCGGGCGGTCTCGTGCGGTTCACGGACGAAGGCCCGCACGACCCGGATGCCGGTGATCTGCTCGCGCAGCACCCGGTTGACCTCGTCGACCCGGGTCTGCATCAGACGGAAGCCGGGCACCATCTGGCGCACGATGAGCCCCACGACCAGGAAGAGCACCGGGACCAACACGGCCAGCAGCCACGACAGGCCCAGGTCCTCACGCATGGCCATGACGATGCCGCCGATCATCATGATCGGTGCCGCGATCATCATGGTGCAGGTCATCAGCACCAGCATCTGCACCTGCTGGACGTCGTTGGTGTTGCGGGTGATCAGGCTGGGCGCGCCGAACTGCTGGAGCTCGCGTTGGGAGAAGGAGCCGACGCGGTGGAACAGGTCTCGGCGTACGTCGCGGCCGAACGCCATCGCCGTGCGGGCACCGAACCACACAGCAGCCACCGAGCACCCGATCTGGACCAGGGAGATGGCGAGCATGATCGCACCGAGCCGGATGATCTCGCCGGTGTCTCCCTGGGCCACCCCGTTGTCGATGATGTCGGCGTTGAGGCTGGGTAGGTAAAGCACCGCCGCGGTGCCCACGAACTGGAGGGCGACGACGGCGGCGAGCCAGGCCTTGTACGGCGCCAGCGAGGCGCGGAGCAACGTGATCAACATGAGGAGTCCTTCGTGCAGGTGCCGTGCAGGACCACGTCGACGATCTCGTCGGGGGTCATCAGGCGCTGTTCGGAGATGTGGGGGTGGCTGCCGGAGAAGGTGAGCAGGCGCAGCGCCCGGACGACGTCCTCGACCGGCACCCTGAAGGCTGCCGCGTCAGGCTCGATGAGACGCACCATGCGCAGGTGGGAGCGTCGACGCCACTCGTCGGCCTCCTCGCCCTTGTGATGACGAGGCGGGCCCTGCATGGCCATCACGGTCATGAGGTCGAAGATCCCGACGAAGCGCTGCTGCATGGCCTCGGTCAGGGCGACGAGTCGCTCCCGCAGCGGCAGGGTCGCGTCGACCGACTCCAGCTCGGCCAGGAAGTCCGCAGGGTCGAAGGCGTGGGCCAGCGCGGCGGCGAAGAGGTCGTCCTTGGTCGCGAAGACCCGGAAGATCGTGCCTTCGGCGATCCCGGCCGCCTCGGCGATCTGGCGCGTCGTCGTCTCCCGCCCATGCTCGCGCAGCAGCGGCAGGGCGGCCTCGACGATCGCCTGCTTGCGCTCGCCGGGAGGCATCGGGGTCGCTCGGGTACGCACCCGACGATCTTAGATGAGTGAGCACTCACTCACAAATGCTTGTGCACCGCGGGGACCAGAGCAGCCTCGTCCGGGGTGGACAGCGTGAGGACCGCGTCCTCGACGAACTCACGCTCCTCGATCTCGGCCTCCAGCCTCCGCAGCCGGACGGCGAGCAGCGGCTCGGCGTCGTCACCGGTCAGATCGACGGCAGCGACCAGGAAGCAGCGCGAGGCGCCGACGTACTCCAGGTGCAGGTAGGTCACCCGCTCGACCGCCTCGCGTTCCAACAACGCCGTCAAGGCTCGGTCCCACAGCTCCGGCGACACGGTCTGGCCGACCAGGAACTGCCGGTTGCGGTTGATCAGGAAGATCGCCGCCGCCCCGAGCAGCACCCCGATGGCGATGGAGCCGAGCGCATCCCAGACCGCGTTGCCGGTGAGCTGGTGCAGACCGATGCCGATCGTGGCGAAGGCGATCCCGATGAGGGCCACGAAGTCCTCCAGGAACACCGCGCGCAGGGTCGGGTTGGACGTGCGGTTGATGAAGGAGAGCGGGCGCAGCCCGAAGGTGGCGGCTTCACCTCGCGTCTGGCCCACGGCCTGCCGGAAGGAGATCCCCTCCAGCACGAAGGCGATCGCGAGGACGACGTAGTTGACCACATAGTTCTCGTGAGCACTCGTCGAGGTCAGTTGGGAGGCGCCGTGCCACAGCGACACCACGGACCCGGCGGTGAACAGCCCGACCGCTGCGAACAGCGACCAGATGTAGGTGTCGCGACCGTAGCCGCGCGGATGTGACTCGTCACGCGGCCGGCGGCCCTGCCGCTCGGCGATGAGCAGGAAGATCTCGTTGCCGGCATCAGCCCACGAGTGCGCCGCCTCGGCCACCATCGAGGCTGACCCCGTGAAGACGGCGGCCACCGTCTTGGCCACCGCGATGAGAGCGTTGGCCACGAGCGCCACGACGACCGTCACCAGGCTCTCGCTGGCCTGCTCCTTCGGTGCCGGCGCGCTCATGTGCCCCAGTATTCACGCCACCAGTCCAGGGCCAGGTCCACGTGTCCGAGGCGCGGGAGTGCCTCGACCTGGCCCAACGGGATCCAGCGCGCCTCGTCGGTGCTGCCGTCCACCTCATGGGTGAGGTCACCGCCGACGATGCTGGCCTCGTGCACGATCCTGACGTGCTTGAGCGGACGGCTTCGGTCATGCAGCCGCTCCGCCGCCGCCACGACCTCGGTGTCCACGCCGAGGAGCACCCCGGGCTGGACGTCGTAGCCGGTCTCCTCGCGCAGCTCGCGCACCAGGCCGTCAGGCACGTCCTCCGCGAGATCGATGCCTCCCCCGGGCAGGGCCCACTGGGGCGGGTCGGTGTCGTTGCCCAGGACCAGGAGCACGCGGTCGTGGGTGTCCACGATGACGGCGTACGCCGCGAGTCGGGTGTCGAAGTCCATGACGGCGAACCTAGCGGGCAGGGCCGACAGCTACGGCGCCAGACGGTACGTCGACCAGCCCTCACCGGTGCGCTCGTAGACCAGCCGGTCGTGCATGCGCCCCGGTCGACCCTGCCAGAACTCGAGCTTCGAGGCAGCCACCAGGTAGCCGCCCCAGAAGTCGGGCACCGGCACCTCGTCGGGGAAGCGTTCCTCGATCGCGGCCGCGGCCGCATCGAGCTCGTCGCGCGAGGCGACCACACGCGACTGGCGACTTGCCCAGGCACCGACCCGGGAGCGGCGGGGGCGGGAGGCGAAGTAGGCATCCACGTCCGAGCGGGGCAGCAGGCTGACCGCGCCCTCGACCCGCACCTGGCGCTCCAGTGGGTGCCAGGGGAAGAGCAGGGAGCAGCGCGGGTTCTCGGCCAGGTCACGGCCCTTCGCGGAGTCGAGGTTGGTGAAGAAGACGAAACCGTCCGACGAGATCCCCTTGAGCAGCACGAACCGGGCCGAAGGCGCACCGTCGGCAGACGCGGTGGCCACGACCATGGAGTTGGGTTCGTAGATGCCCGCTGCCGCCGCGTCGTCGTACCACCGCGAGAACATCGCGTAGGGGTCCTCGAGCAGGTCGGCCTCCACCAGTCCCCCGCGCGTGTAGTCCTCTCGGGCGTCGGCCAGCTTGCGGGAATCGGTGATCGCGTCCATGCCCACAATCTAGTTCGGCGTCCCACTCATCCGGGACATGCGGCAGAATGCGACGGCGGGCCGGGTGCCAAGCCCAGCCCGCACACCCTTGTCGAGGAGTCAGCATGAGTTCGTCCGATGTAGTCGTCCATGAAGGCCTTGAGGGCGTCATCGCCTTCCAGACCGAGATCGCCGAACCTGACAAGGAGGGCTCGGCGCTCCGCTACCGCGGGGTGGACATCGAGGACATCGTCGGCCGGGTGCCGTTCGAGAAGGTGTGGGGGCTGCTCATCGACGGGGCCTACGAGCCGGGGCTGCCGCCGGCCGAGCCCTACAACATCCCGGTGCACACCGGTGACATCCGTGTCGACGTCCAGGCCGCGGTCGCGATGCTGGCCCCCGCCTTCGGGATGGGCCAGACCTACGACATCACCGACGAGGCCGCGCGCGAGGACCTCAGCCGGGTCGCGGTGATGGTGCTCTCCTACGCCGCGCAGGCGGCCCGGGGGCTGGACAAGCCCGTGGTGCCGCAGCGGGAGGTCGACCAGGGTCACACCCTCGCGGAGCGGTTCATGATCCGCTGGAAGGGCGAGCCGGACCCCAAGCACGTCAAGGCGATCGACGCCTACTGGAGCTCGGCGGCCGAGCACGGCATGAACGCCTCCACCTTCACGGCCCGCGTGATCACCTCGACCGGCGCCGATGTCGCAGCGGCCTTCTCCGGTGCGATCGGCGCGATGAGCGGCCCCTTGCACGGCGGCGCCCCCTCGCGTGTGCTCGGCATGATCGAGGAGGTCGAGAAGCGTGGTGACGCCGCGTCCTACGTCAAGGAGCTGCTCGACAACGGCGAGCGGTTGATGGGCTTCGGGCACCGGGTCTACCGGGCCGAGGACCCCCGTGCCCGGGTGCTGCGACGCACGGCGCGCGAGCTGGATGCTCCGCGCTACGAGGTGGCCGAGTCCCTGGAGAAGGCCGCCCTCGCCGAGCTGCGCGAACGCCGACCGGACCGGGTCCTGGAGACCAACGTGGAGTTCTGGGCAGCGATCGTCCTGGACTTCGCACAGGTCCCGCCGCCGATGTTCACCTCGATGTTCACCTGCGCCCGCACGGCCGGCTGGTCCGCGCACATCCTGGAGCAGAAACGCACCGGGCGCCTGATCCGCCCGTCGGCCATCTACGCCGGCCCGTCGGCGCGCCCGGCCAGCGACGTCGAGGGCTGGAACCCCGAGTGGGGCAACTGATCAGTCGGGCAGCCGCCCGTCGTACCAGCTCGTGTAGCCGTTGCCGCCGCCGCGGGTGAGCGAGATGTGCAGGTGGTTGCGGTGCCGCAGCGTCGCCGAGCACTTCTTCCGGCTCGGGCAGCTGGAGCTGAGGTAGGGCTTGGGCTCGAACCGGTCGTAGGCGGCGTACATGTGGTCGTTCCAGATCACGTACATGATGCCCATCCGGCGGGCCCGGGCATGCTCGTTGCCCTGGCCATCGGTAGCGAAGGCGCGGGTCAGGAAGGTGCGCGCGCGCTTGCGGTCAGCCGGGCGCCGGGCATCGAGCACCCAGTCGAAGGCTCGACCCTCCTTGTGCTCGGACGTGGAGCTGCCGGTGCAGGCTCGTTTGGTCGGCCCGAAGCCACCACCGAAGTGGTGGACGATCCAGCGACCGAGCACCTTGGTGCCAGGCTTGGTCACGGCTACGCACCGGGTCTGCGGCTGGTAGGGCGCGTAGTCCTCGATGGGTCGTGGGGCGGCGACGGCGGACGTGACCGGCGCAGCGACACTGAGGACGAGGGCGGCGATGGTGAGACGAGCGAGCACGACATTTCCCTTCCGAGACGGGCAACGCGTTCGAGGCTAGAGGGCCTCGCGCTCGATGTCAGGTCTTTGCCGCGATCAGCAGGTAGCGCTCGTCGGTGATCTCCTTGCCCCAGTAGACGGCCTCCGGCAACGGCGTCACCACGCCTGCGGCGCCCGCGTGAGTCGCGATCGACAGCGCCTGCTCGGCGCTCAGCCCGGCCCCGGTGGACCAGTTGCCCTCCACGAGCACCGCACTGCCACCGGGCCGGAGGAGACCCAGCCAGTTCGACAACGCGGCGACCGGATCGGGCATCGCCCAGAGCACGTGCCGGCTCAGCACCACGTCGTACGCTGACCGCTCGAGCGGCGGGCGAGCGGCGTCACCGAGCACGAACGTGGCCTCGGGCACCTTGGCCGCGGCGCGCACCAGCATCTCGGGAGCGAAGTCCAACCCGGTCACGGCGTACCCCTGGTCGACGAGCAGCCGGCTCAGGGTGCCGGTTCCGCAGCCGAGGTCCGCGACCCGTGCCGGCGGCGCCGGGAGTACGCCGCACAGGAGGTCACGCCACGCGTGGCGGGTGACCGGGTCGGCCAGCCCGTGATCGGGCTCCTGGTCGTAGGTGGCAGCTTCGGCGTTCCAGATCTCAATCATCGAAGGCGACCCTAGCGCTCGACTTGGTTGCCTTTGGCGTACCCGTTAGACTCACCCCCGAGGGGAGTACCTCACAAGTTCCATTCCGGTCAGTACGGCATCTCCACAGGTGCCCCGGGTGGACGCCTGGTCGAAATGGTCAGTGCGAGGGAGACTTCAGACGCTGCAGTCTGAGGAGACCCATGCTCACCCCACTGGCCACCACCAGCGCGATCGACTCGATCGGCACGCCCACTCTGTGGGCCGTCACCATCGGCGCTGTCGTGGTGCTGCTCGCGATCGACTTCCTGGCCACCCGCAAGCCGCACGAGGTCTCCATGAAGGAGGCCGTCGCGTGGTCGGCCTTCTACATCGCGCTGCCACTCGCGTTCGGCGTCTACATCTGGACCCAGTTCGGCGGCGAGCGGGGCCTGGAGTACTACACCGGCTACCTGGTCGAGAAGTCGCTCAGCGTCGACAACCTGTTCGTGTTCATGCTGCTGCTGGGCGCCTTCGCGGTGCCCAAGGCCCTCCAGCAACGCGTGCTGCTCTACGGGATCATCGGCGCCCTGGTGCTGCGCGGCATCTTCATCGCCCTCGGCGCGGCCGCTCTCGCCCGCTTCGACTGGGTCTTCCTGGTCTTCGGTCTCGTCCTGCTGGTCACCGGCATCAAGGTCCTGCGCGACGCCATCTCCGGTGAGGACCACGAGATGGACATCTCCAAGCTCCGCGCCGTACGTCTGATCAAGCGGTTCATGCCCGTCACCGACGAGTACGACGGCCCGCGGATGACGGTGAAGCAGGCCGGTCGTCGGGCACTCACCCCGTTCGCCCTCGTCGTGGTGGCCGTCTTCGCCACCGACATCGTCTTCGCCATCGACTCCGTGCCGGCCGTCTACGGCATCACCGGCGACCCCTACCTCGTCTTCGCCACCAACGCGTTCGCGCTGCTCGGCCTCCGGGCGCTCTACTTCGTGCTCGAGGCGGCCCTCAGCAAGCTGGTCCACCTCGGCTTCGGGCTGGCTGCGATCCTCGGCTTCATCGGGGTCAAGCTCGTGCTGCACTGGGCCCACCTGATCTGGCCGTCGGTCCCCGAGATCCCGACCCTGGCCTCACTCGCGGTCATCGTCGCGATCCTGGTCACCGTCACCGTCACCAGCCTGGTGGCGACCCGAGGTCAGTCCGAGGACGAGCCGAGCACCTTGGCGTAGCAGCGCGACAGCCCGTCGTTGCGGTAGTGGCCGAACCCCGGCACGGGCCGGTAGCCCGAGGACTCGTACAACGCGATGGCCTCGGGCTGCCGGATCCCGGTCTCCAGGATCAGGACGCGCGCGCCGTCCGCCGCCGCACTGAGCTCCAGGTGGCGCAGCATGCGCCGCGCGTGGCCGGCACCTCGGTGCCCGGCGGCGACGTACATCCGCTTGATCTCCGCGGTCGGCCCCGGTCCGGCGCCGTCGACGTCGGCGTGCCAGCGCCAGCCGCCGATCGAGACCGGCTCGAGGTCGAGGTAGCCGACGAGGAACCGCCCCCGTCCGGGCGTGAACTCCTCGTCGTCCAGCGGGGTGGCGTCGCGACTGCCGTAGCGCACGACGTACTCCTCCTGGACCTCCTCGACCAGCCTGGCCGCGTCGGGATGGGTGATGGGGAGAGGTTCGATCCGCACCGGATCAGGAGGTCGCGGGCGGGTCGTAGCGCGGCTGGTAGAGCATCATCGTGCCGGCCCCGGGCACCCGCAGCTGCACGGTGTCACCCCACTGCTCGTGGGCGACCTCGCCGACGAACTCGGCACCGCGTCCCGACAACTCCGCCATCGTTGCGCTCAGGTCGTCGCAGATGAGCGAGACGTCGAACTGCTGGTCGGTGCCGCCGGAGGCACCTTCATGCTCCCAGGCAGCGGGGTGGACGCCGAGCTCGCTCGGCCCGGTCTTGAAGATCAGCCACCCGCCACCGGTGTCGACGGCCGGCCACTGCACGACGTCACGGAAGAACGCGCGCGCCGCCTCGGGATCCTCTGCGTAGACCAGGGTGTGGAGTGCGGTGATCATGCGCCGACCCTAGCGTCGTTGGCGATCACGGCCCTGGACTCCCCGACGGTGAGTTCCGGGGCGAGTGACAGAATGGGCGGTGCTGACAGCGTCGTCAGTCGGACCACGTGAACCACGACGAAGGTTGCCTCCATGAGCGACGCCCTTGCGATCCCCGCCTCCCTCAAGCCCGCCGACGGCAGGTTCGGGGCCGGTCCCTCGAAGATCCAGACCTCGCACCTCGACGCGCTGGCCGCGACCGGTGCGTCGTTGATGGGCACCTCACACCGCCAGGCGCCGGTGCGCTCCACGGTCGCTCGGGTGCGGACCGGGCTCGCCGACCTGTTCAGCCTCCCTGACGGCTACCAGGTGGTGCTCGGCAACGGTGGTGCCACCGCCTTCTGGGACATCGCCACCTTCGGACTGATCCGGGAGAAGAGCCAGCACCTGGTCTTCGGCGAGTTCACCTCGAAGTTCGCCGCCGCAGCAGCGGCCGCCCCCTTCCTGGCCGACCCCACCGTCATCAAGGCCGACCCGGGCTCGCGATCCGTCGCGGTCGCCGAGGACGGGGTCGACGCCTACGCCTGGGCGCACAACGAGACCTCCACCGCCGTGATGGCCCCCGTCGTACGCCCCGAGGGCGCCGACGGGCTGGTGCTCATCGACGCCACCTCGGGAGCCGGTGGCCTGCCGGTCGAGCTGAGCGAGGCCGACTGCTACTACTTCGCGCCGCAGAAGTCGTTCGCCTCCGACGGGGGGCTCTGGATCGCCCTGATGTCTCCCGCAGCGCTGGAGCGCGCGGCGCAGATCGCTGCCTCGGGTCGGTGGATCCCGGCGTTCTTCGACCTACCGACCGCGATCGACAACTCGGCGAAGAACCAGACCTACAACACCCCCTCGGTGGCCACCCTCTTCCTGATGGCCGAGCAGCTGGACTGGATGAACGCGAACGGCGGATTGGCCGGCATGGTCGCTCGGACGACGGCCTCCTCCGAGGCGCTCTACGGGTGGGCGGAGAAGACGTCGTACACGACGCCGTACGTCGTCGACCCGGCGGCGCGCTCCCTGGTGATCGGCACGATCGACTTCGACGAGTCGATCGACGCCGACGCCGTGGCGGCCACCCTGCGGGCCAACGGCATCGTCGACACCGAGCCCTACCGCAAGCTCGGTCGCAACCAGCTGCGGATCGCCATGTACCCGGCGATCGACCCAGCTGACGTCGAGGCACTGACCGCCAGCATCGACTACGTGGTCGAGCACCTCTGAGACGTCACCGGCGGCCGAGCTGCCTTATCGGTGGTCGAGCTGCCCTACCGGTGCTCGAGCTGCCTCACCGGTGGTCGAGCTGCCTCACCGGTGGTCGAGCTGCCCTATCGGTGGTCGAGCTTGTCGAGACCACGCCTGATCTCCTCGTACGCCGCCTGCCCGAACGCGACCAGCCTGGCCTCCTGCACCTGCGTGGGCGTGGAGCGCAGGGTCTCGACGGCAGCCGCGATGGCATCTGCCTTCGGCCACCCGTAGATGCCGGCCGAGACGAGCGGGAAGGCCACGGAGCGGGCGCCGAGCTCGTCGGCGACACGGAGCGCGCCCGCGTAGCACGAGGTGAGCAGTGAGCGGTCGGTCTCGCCGGCCCGGAAGTTGGGGCCGACGACATGGATGACCCAGGTGGCCTTCATCGCGCCCGCGGTCGTCCAGCCGGCTGCTCCCGTCGGGAGGCCGTGGGGGAAGCGGGCCACGCAGTCGGCGAGGACCTGGGGGCCCCCGGCGCGGTGGATCGCGCCGTCGACTCCCCCACCACCGCGCATCGCACGGTTGGCGGCGTTGACGACGGCGTCGACGTCCTGGACGGTGATGTCGCCCTCGACCACGGTGATCAGCACCTCGACATCACCGCCCGGGACGGCGGCGGCGCACCAGGACCCAGCCACCGACCCCCACCACGACCAGGACGGCGCCGCCGGCGGTCCAGAGCCCACCGGGCAGCCAGGACGTGTCATCGAGGGCCTTGTCGCGGGCTCTGGTCACGGTCCCCTTGACGCCGCCGGGCGCAGGCTCGTTCGCAAGCGCGACCCGCACCCGCGACGGCAGTGTCACCGAGAGGATGGGTTCGTTCGCACCTTCCGAGGAGACGAACACCTTTCCTGCCGGTGACACCGCGATGCCCTCGCCCTGAGGCTCCCGGGGCAGCGCGAACGAGCCCACCGACTTCAGGGAGGGAAAGGCGTAGACGGTGGCCCGCAGGTAGCCGCGCAGGATCAGGTGCCTGCCGTCGGGGAAGAACGCGCCGTCGGTCACGACGGAACCGACGTCACCGATGTCGGTCAGCTCATTGACCCGGTTGCGGCGCAGCTCGACCGGGGCGGCGTAGAGGGTCCCGCCGAAGATCTCCTTGCTGGCGAGGTAGACCCGGCCGGTGACCGGGTTGACCAGCAGCGCCTCGGCATCGACCGGACCCCGCGGATAGCTCAACCGGTAGCGGCGCGGCTGTTCGAAGCGCCCCACCGAAGTGACGCTGACGCGCCCGCGCACGGCGTCGTTGTCGCCGATGTCGCCGACCCACAGCTCCGAGGACGAGACACCCGGGGCAAGGGCCTCGACATCGCGCGGGCTCGCTGAGAAGTCGATCGTGCGGACCGTTCGTCCTGTGTCCCCGTCGATGACGTAGACGACCCCCTCACCGCCGGAGTCGTTGATGGTGAAGAAGGTCCCGTCCCGGGCGACCAGGCCGCTGGACTCGGTGATGGCGGGGTCCTTGATCCGGACCACCTCGGGGCCGCTGCGGGCGGCCGTCGCGATCGGGGCCGGCACACAGAGCGACGCCGCCAGCGCCACCCCGACGAACAGCCACCTCACGAAACGGGTCCCGGCTCGGCCAGCCCGGTCAGCACCGCCAGCCTGGGGGTGATCGACCACGTGGTCACGAGCTCGTCGTACTCCTTGCGGACGCTGCCGCCCTTGACTGGCGACCCGGTCCGCACGGCCCTCAGCAGGGTGTTGCGTGGCGTGTGCTCCGACCCGACGAACTCCACGACGTCGACGCGATAGCCCTGCAACCGCAGGATGGAGGCCCGCAGGCCATCGGTGACGGTGTCGGCGAAGCGCTCGCGGAGGATGCCGTGCCGGGTGAGCAGGGAGTACGGCGTCGGCGTGGGGCTGCGCCGCAGCTGTGCTGCGATGTCGTGGTGGCAGCAGGGTGCGGCCAGGACCAGCGCGGATCCCCATGCGATCGCCCGCGCCAGGGCGTCGTCGGTCGCGGTGTCGCACGCGTGCAGAGCCAGGACGACCTCCGGGGGGCGCGCCAGGGTGGCGCCGGCGATGGTGCCCACGACGAACTCTGCTTCGATGCCCAGCCCCTCGGCGACCGCCGAGTTGTGCGAGCGGGACTGTTCCTTGACGTCGACTCCGGTGAGAGCGACCGGCAACCCCCGCACGTGGGACAGGTAGCGCTGCGCTGCGAAGGTCAGATAGGCGTTGCCACAGCCCAGGTCGACGATCCGCAGGGGATCCGCCGCGGTGGGCTTGCGCAGGTGGCCGGTCGCCAGTGCGTCGGTGAGGGTGGCATCGAGCAGCCGCAGGAACTCCTCGACCTGGCGGTACTTCGCCTGCCGGGTCGGCTTGATCCTCCCGTCGGCCGAGGAGATGCCGAGCGCGACCAGCACCGGGTCGTCCTCGGCGAGCAGGCGGCTCTTGGCCTGGTCGTGACCACGATCCGCGGCCACCTCGGCGTCCCGGTCGGTGGTGTGGACGAGGGCCTCGAGCTTCTTGGTGACCCGCACCTGGTGCTGCTGGGTCGTCGTCTCCACGTTCCAGTTGGCGAAGGGTTGGTCCAGGAGGTCGTCGACCGCGTCGCGGGCCGGCGCACCGACCGCGAAGTTCGCGGTGTGGGCCTGGGTGGCGTCGTACGTCGTCACCTGGAGATGCCGGCCGGCCTTGAGGTCGACGTAGCGGAACTCGGCCCGCTTCCAGGGCGTCTCCTGGCCGCGCTGGCGCCCCGAGGCGACCGCTCGGACCAGGACGGTGTCATCGAGGATCAACGCCCGCATCCGGGCCAGCGCCCGCAGCAGTGGCTCACTCATTTGAGCACCGCCGCGATCACGACGATCACGAAGAGCCCCACGAGAGCCACCGGGATGATCAGGCGACGATGGCGGGGGTTCATGCCTCGACTTTATCGGCGAACAGCTCGGCCAGATGCATCGCGCGCACCCCGGCGAGGTCATCGAGTTGGATCCGGCACGACATGCCGTCGGCCAGCACGACCGCGTCCGGGTGGGCACGTACGGCGGGCAGCAGGCTGGTCTCGGCCACCGCCACCGACACCTCGTAGTGGCCCTTCTCGACGCCGAAGTTGCCGGCCAGGCCGCAGCAACCGCCGACGCGGGTGAGCGTGGCGCCGGCGCGGCGCAGGAGGGCCGCGTCGGCCTCCCATCCCAGGATGCTGGCCTGGTGGCAGTGCGGCTGGGCGACGACCTCGACCCCGGTCAGGTCCGGCGGGGTCCAGTCGATGGCGGTGAGGTACTCGGCCAGGGTCTGCATCCCGGCTGCCACCTCGACGGCGCGCGGGTCGTCGGTGAGCTCGACGGCATCGGACCGGATCGCAGCCAGGCAGCTGGGCTCGAGCCCGATCACCGGCACCCCGCTGGTCACGTAGGGGTGCAGCGTGGCGACCGTCCTCGCCACGATCCGCTGGGCTTGGGTGAGCTGGCCGGTGGTGATCCAGGTCAGCCCGCAGCAGGCGTCCTCGTCGATCACGCGAGCCGTGAGTCCGGCGTGCGCCAGCAGGCGGATGGCCGCCCGCCCACTCTCGGGCAGGAACGCGTCGGTGAAGGAGTCCGCCCAGATCCACACGTCCGGGGCAGACGCTCGGTCGAGCCCCTCTCGGTGGTCGAGCCCCTCTCGGTGGTCGAGCCGCTCTCGGTGGTCGAGCCGCTCTCGGTGGTCGAGCCGCTCTCGGTGGTCGAGCCTGTCGAGACCACGCAGCGACGTCTCCGCGAACGATGGCAGCGAGCGACGCTGGTCGATGCCCGCGCTCGCCTTCGCCAGGGCTGCCAGCGGCTTGAACTTGAGTGCCCGGTTGAGGGGGCGCGCGATCGGGCCGGCCAGCTTCGCCCAGGTGGGCAGGCGCCCCAGCGTGTAGTGGGTGAGGGGCCGGAGTCGTCCGGCGTACTTCTGATGCAGGGCCTCGGACTTGTAGGTCGCCATGTCGATGCCCGTCGGGCAGTCGCGCGCACAGCCCTTGCAGGACAGGCACAGGTCGAGCGCCTCGCCGACGGCCGGATCCGCGAGGCCTGCGACGAGCGTCCCGTCCAGTGCCTCCTGCAGCACGCGGGCGCGGCCACGGGTGGAGTCCTTCTCGTCCCGGGTGGCCAGGTACGACGGGCACATGACCCCGCCCGAGGCGGTCGTGTCGGCACGGCACTTGCCGACTCCCGTGCACCGATGCACGGCGGCCCCGAGCGAACCGGCGTCGTGGGTCAGCCGCAGCAGCGGGCGTGGGCCGTGCACCGGGCGGGCGGGCCTGAGGTCGGCGTCGAGGGGCGCCGGGTCGACCAGCACTCCGGGATTGAGGAGGTTGTCGGGGTCGCAGATCGCCTTGGCGGCACCGAAGAGCCCGATCGACTGCTCGTCGTACATGAAGGGCAGTAGTTCCGAGCGCGCCCGGCCGTCCCCGTGCTCCCCTGACAGTGACCCTCCGTAGCTGGCGAGCAGGCGGGCGGAGTCGAGCAGGAAGGCCCGGAACGCCCTGCCCTGGTCGGCGAACTCGAAGTCGATCCGCACGTGCACGCAGCCGTCACCGAAGTGACCGTAAGGCACACCGTCGAGTCGGTGCTCCCGCATGAGTGCTTCGAACTCGCGCAGGTAGTCCCCCAGCCGGGCCGGCGGCACCGCGGCATCCTCCCAGCCGGAGTACGCCGGGCGGCTCAGCGAGCGGGCAGCCAGCCCGGCGCCGTCCTCCCGGATGCGCCACAGAGCCGCCATCTCCCCCGGGTCGGCCACCACCCGGCCGGCCAGGGCCCCGGCATCGGTCATCACGGCAGCGGCCAGGAACTCAGCCTCGGCCCGGCTGGCGGCGGTGACCTCCGCGAACAGCCACCCCTCGCCCTTGGGCAGCTCGGGCACGACGCCGCCGTGGGCGCGCACCACGTCGACGATCCGGGAGTCCAGGCCCTCGCAGGCGACCAAGGGGTGGCGCAGCAAGGCGGGCACGTCATCGGCTGCGTCCGCCATCGAGGCGTAGCCCAGGACGGCCAGAGCGCGCGCCGGGGCGTCCTCGACGAGCCGCATGGTCGCCTCCAGGACCAGCGCGAGGGTGCCTTCGGAGCCGACCAGGAACCGGTCGAACCGGCGGCCGTTCTCCGGCAGCAGCTGTTCGAGCGCATAGCCGCTGACCTGGCGGCCGAACTGGCCGAACGAGGTGCGGATGTGGGCCAGCTCGGTGTCCACCAGGGCCCCCAGGGCAACTGGCCCCACCCCGACGGTGCTCGAGCCTGTCGAGACCACCTCTCCGGTCCCGAGCACGGAGGTCATCGCGATCACGTTGTCAGAGGTCCGGCCGTAGCCCAGCGCCCGCGACCCGCAGGCGTTGTTGCCGATCATGCCGCCGATCGTGCAGCGGGTGTGCGTGGACGGGTCGGGGCCGAACCGCAGCCCGTGAACCGCAGCAGCCTTCTGCAGGACGGCGTGGACGACTCCGGGTTCGACCACGGCCGCGCGGGCCTCAGGATCCACCGAGAGCACCCGGTTCAGATACCTCGAGGTGTCCACGACCAGGCCCGGGCCGACCGCGTTGCCGGCGATCGAGGTGCCGGCGCCGCGCATGGTCAGCGGCACACCCAGGTCGCGGGCCACCGCCAAGGTGGCCAGGATCTCGTCAGTGGCCCGGGGACGGACGACCGCACGCGGCACGACGCGATAGATCGAGGCATCCGAGGAGTACGCCGCCCGGGTCACCGTCGAGTCGTCGACGTCACTCACGCCCGCACGTCGCAGGGCGTCGACCAGCTGCGCAGTGGGGGTGGTCACGGGGCCAAATCTACTGGCCGCTCACAGCGTGCCGGACCACGTCCAGCACTGGGACCGCCCCGGACTCGATGTCGGCTACGGAGATCCAGGCCGCCGCGTCGGTGGTGCCGCCCTGCTCGATCACCTCGGGAACGGCCGTCGGGTCGACGCTGGCGGCGTAGATCAGGTGGACCCCGTGGTAGTCCTCGAACCGGCCGCTCGGCGCCGTACCGCTGAAGTGGTGGTCGTGCACCGCGACGACCCCGCCTACCACACAGTCCAGGCCGCACTCCTCCTTGACCTCACGGGCCACGGCGTCCGCGGGGGCCTCACCGTGGGCGATGCCGCCGCCGGGCAGCGTCCACTGTCCCGCGTGGGCGCCCAGGGCGGAGATCCGGGTCAGGAGCACGTCGCCCGGCCTACGGATCAGCGCGTAGGCCGCGACCCGCTGCAGCTTGAACGTCTGGTGGTCGGCCAGTGCCTCCACCACCATCGGCACCACCGGGCGGGCACCGGACAGCACGTCGGCGATCGGGATCCAGGCGGCCTCCACGGTGGACCCGTCCACCTCCACGACCCGGGGCTGCGGGGCGTCGGGTCGCACCCAGCCCTCGTAGACGATGCGCAGCGCATGGGCGTCCACCTGGACGCCGTCGCGCCAGGCACCGGGCATGTGGGCGGAGTAGAGCCGTGCGGTCTCGCTCACCGTGGCGTCCAGGCCGGTCTCCTCGTGGATCTCCCGGACGACAGCGTCGTGGGGATCCTCACCATGGTCGAGTCCGCCCCCAGGCAGGGTCCACAGTTCTTCGCGCGAAACACGTGGAGCGAGCCGACTGAGGAGGATCTCGTCCTCGCGCAGGATGACGGCGTACGCCGCCACGCGCTGTCGTCGGGGAAGCCTGGCCATGTCTCAGAGCCTAGGGCCAGCGTCGGGTTGTCCGACGATTGGCCCGCGGCGCCGGGGCGTAGTTAGCGTGGATCGATGGCTACTCCCGGTCGCGATCCCTGGCTCGACAACGTCAAGCTCACCCTGGTGGCACTCGTCGTCGTGGGCCATGCCTGGACCCTCCTGGAGTTGACCGATCTCCAGCGACAGGCCTACGACTTCCTCTACTTCTGGCACGTCCCGGCCTTCGTGCTGGTGACCGGGCACCTGTCGCGCAGCTTCACCTGGAGCCGGCGCGGGTTCCGTGCTCTCCTCACGACCTGCGTGGTGCCTTACGTCATCTTCGAGGCAGCCCTCTACGCCCTCAGATCGCGACTGGGTGAGGATCTCGAGGGCCCCATCTGGCTCGTCCCGCACTGGGCGATGTGGTATCTCTGCGTGCTGCTGCTCTGGCGGCTGGCCACTCCGGTGCTCAAGCGGCATGCGGGCTGGATCCCGGCGTCGGTGCTGATCAGCCTGCTCGCGGGCATGGTCCCCGGCCAGGAGCTTGCCCTCCAGCGGGCACTGGGCCTGCTGCCGTTCTTCGTGATCGGGCTCCACCTCGATCGCCGGGCGCTCGACGCCCTGTCCCAGCCCTTCCTCAAGCCGGTCGCGGTGGCCACGCTCGCGTGGATCTGGGTGGTCGCCGGCAGCATGGACGACTGGGGCCGGTCGCTGTTCCTGCTCTACGACGACGGATACGCCGGCCTCGGTTGGTCAGTGGCCACAGGGATGCAGGTGCGGCTCACCGTGATGGCGGTCGGGCTCCTGGGCACGGCCGCCGTGCTGGTGCTGGTGCCCCGGGGTCGCAGCGCGCTGACCTCGCTGGGGGCAGGGTCCTTGGTGGTGTACCTGTTCCACACGTTCGTCATCACCGCAGCCGACCATGCCGGTTGGGGCGACCTCGACCCGGGACACCAGATGCTCTGGTTCCTGATCACCACGGCGCTCGCGGTGGCACTGGCACTGGGGCTCGCCAGCCCACCGGTGACCCAGGTGCTGGGCCGGGTGGTGGATCCGATCGGTGCCTGGTCGCGTCGCCGCATGCCCTCAGGAGACGGGCGGGCCCCAGGTGGGGCGCACGGCCGAGCGGGGGACGGAGTCGAGGCCCGCAGCCTCGACCCGGTCGGGCGCTGAACCACCCAAGTGGGCGGGTTGCCACGCAGCGCGGTCTCCGGGAGCGGGCTGGTGCTCGGGTAGTCGCTGGAGGCTGTCCAGCAGCTCGGTGAGGCGTCGACCGAGGAAGGCGGTGGAGTCGTTCAGGTCCGCATCGGGCGCCACCGTGAACGGCGTACCGAAGCTGATGTCCACCAGGTGACCGCGGCGAAGCTCGGGGCGGGGTTGCCTGCCCGCGACCGGACGCCGGACGCTCCAGATCCGCTGGGAGCCCCAGATCGCCACCGGCACGATGGCCGCACCGGTGTCCCGGGCCAGGGCCACAGCGCCGGGCATCAGGGCTCGCACGGTGAAGGAGTAGGAGATCCCCGCCTCCGGGAAGATCCCCACGGCCTCGCCGGCGCGCAGTCCCCGACGTGCGATCAGGTAGGCGTGGGCCGGCGCCATCCGGTCCACCGGGACATGCTGCATGCGGTTCATCGCCCACGCCAGTGGTCCGGGCCGCCAGATGTCGCTGCGACACAGGAACCGCACGAAGCGTCCACGACGGATGGCGACCTTCTCGACCAGCACGAAGTCGAGGTAGCCGACGTGGGTCATCGCCAGGATCACCGGCCCCGAGCGCGGTAGGTGAGCCGTCCCGGTGCTGCGCACCCGGATCCCCCACAGTGCCAGCAGGAGGCGGCCCAGGAGGTTCGCCAGCCGGTAGGTCACCTGCCCCACCACCTCCACCCCTTCTCGATAGTCCCGAACGTTCGGCACCCGAAACGCCGGCTCGACGGTGCCAAACGTTCGGGACTATCGAGATGCGCGGGGCAGAGACAGCACAGGACCCCGGCCGTGACGGCCGGGGTCCTGTGCGGTGACATGCGAATCAGTTCTGGTACGACCCGAAGTCGAAGTCGTCCAGAGCGACGGCCTGACCGGTGCCGTTGCCGAACTCGTAGTCGTAGGAGCCGTAGTCCGCCACGGAGTACGCCGCGGCGCGGGCCTCCTCGGTGGGCTCCACCCGGATGTTGCGGTAGCGCTCGAGGCCGGTGCCCGCCGGGATCAGCTTCCCGATGATCACGTTCTCCTTCAAGCCGCGCAAGGAGTCGCTGCGACCGTGGATGGCCGCGTCGGTGAGCACCCGGGTGGTCTCCTGGAAGGAGGCCGCCGAGAGCCACGACTCGGTCGCCAACGACGCCTTCGTGATGCCCATGAGCTCGGGACGACCCGAGGCCGGCGTACCGCCCTCGGAGAGGACGCGGCGGTTCTCCACCTCGAAGCGTGCCCGGTCGACCAGGTCGGAGGGCAGCAGGTTGGTGTCACCGGACTCGATGACCGTCACCCGACGCAGCATCTGGCGCACGATGATCTCGATGTGCTTGTCGTGGATCGACACACCCTGGCTGCGGTAGACCGACTGGACCTCGTCGACGAGGTGCTGCTGCGCCTGGCGAACACCCAGGATGCGGAGCACCTCCTTCGGGTCGGGCGTGCCGACGGTCAGCATGTCGCCGACCTCGATGTGGTCACCGTCAGCGACCAGCAGGCGCGAGCGCCGGCTGACCGGGTATTCCATGACCTCGGAACCGTCGTCCGGCGTGATGAGCACCTTGCGAGCCTTGTCGGTCTCCTCGATCTCCACTCGGCCAGCGGCCTCGGAGATCGGGGACAGACCCTTGGGCTGACGCGCCTCGAACAGCTCGACCACGCGGGGCAGACCCTGCGTGATGTCGTCGGCCGACGCCACACCACCGGTGTGGAAGGTACGCATCGTCAACTGCGTGCCGGGCTCACCGATCGACTGGGCCGCGATGATGCCGACGGCCTCGCCGATGTCCACCATCTTGCCGGTGGCCAACGAGCGGCCGTAGCACTTGGCGCAGGTGCCGGTCTTGGCATCGCAGGTCAGCACGGAGCGGACCTTGATCTCCTCGATGCCGGCAGCGATCAGCTCGCCGATCTTGACGTCACCGAGGTCGTCACCGGCACCGACGAGTACGTCGCCGGTCTCCGGGTGGGTGACCTCCACGGCCGAGGACCGGGCGTAGGCCGCGGTCTCGGCGTGCTCGTGCTTGGTGACGAGGCCGTTGTCGCGACGCTCACCGATCCGCTTGGGCAGACCGCGCTCGGTGCCACAGTCCTCCTCACGGATGATGACGTCCTGCGACACGTCGACCAGACGACGGGTCAGGTAGCCCGAGTCTGCGGTGCGCAGAGCGGTGTCGGCGAGTCCCTTGCGGGCACCGTGGGTGGAGATGAAGTACTCCAGCACCGACAGGCCCTCACGGAAGTTCGACTTGATCGGCCGCGGGATGATGTCACCCTTCGGGTTGGCCACCAGACCACGCATGGCCGCCACCTGACGGATCTGCATCATGTTCCCCGAGGCACCGGAGTCCACCATCATGAAGATGGGGTTGGACCGGTCGAAGTTCTTCTCCATCGCCTTGGCGACCTCGTTGGAGGCCTGGGTCCAGATCTCGATGAGCTCCTGACGGCGCTCGTCGTCAGTCACGAGACCACGCTCGAACTGCTTCTGGACCTTGGCCGCCTGGGCTTCGTAGCCCTCGAGGATCTGGGCCTTGTTGGCCGGCGTGACGACGTCCTCGATGGAGACGGTGACACCCGAGCGGGTCGCCCAGTGGAAGCCGGTGTCCTTGAGGGCGTCGAGCGACGCGGCCACCTGGACCTTGGTGTAGCGCTCGGCGAGGTCGTTGACGATCGCACCGAGGGCCTTCTTGCCCACCTCGTAGTTCACGAACGGGTAGTCGGCCGGCAGCGCCTCGTTGAAGATCGCGCGACCCAGCGTGGTGTCGAGTGTGAGCTCGCCACCCTGGTTGACCGACTCGCCCTCGACACCCAGCGGCGGCACCGCGACGCCGAGACGCAGGCGGATCTTGCTCTGCAGCGAGATCTCACTGTGGTCCAGCGCCATGATCGCCTCGGCCATCGAGGAGAACTGACGGCCTTCGCCGGGCTCCCCTTCGCGGTCGGTGGTGAGGAAGAACAGACCCACGATCATGTCCTGGGTCGGCATCGTCACCGGGCGGCCGTCGGACGGCTTGAGGATGTTGTTGGTCGACAGCATCAGGATCCGTGCCTCGGCCTGGGCCTCGGCCGACAGCGGCAGGTGCACCGCCATCTGGTCACCGTCGAAGTCGGCGTTGAAGGCCGAGCAGACGAGCGGGTGGATCTGGATGGCCTTGCCCTCGATCAGCTGGGGCTCGAAGGCCTGGATGCCGAGACGGTGCAGCGTGGGTGCGCGGTTGAGCAGCACCGGGTGCTCGGTGATGACCTCTTCGAGGACGTCCCACACGACCGGGCGGGCGCGCTCCACCATCCGCTTGGCGGACTTGATGTTCTGCGCGTGCGACAGGTCGACCAGGCGCTTCATCACGAACGGCTTGAAGAGCTCGAGTGCCATCTGCTTGGGCAGACCACACTGGTGCAGCTTCAGCTGCGGACCCGACACGATGACCGAACGGCCCGAGTAGTCCACGCGCTTGCCGAGCAGGTTCTGACGGAAACGACCCTGCTTGCCCTTGAGCATGTCGGACAGCGACTTGAGCGGCCGGTTGCCCGGGCCGGTGACCGGACGCCCACGACGACCGTTGTCGAACAGCGAGTCGACGGCCTCCTGGAGCATCCGCTTCTCGTTGTTGACGATGATCTCGGGAGCACCGAGGTCGAGCAGCCGCTTGAGGCGGTTGTTCCGGTTGATGACTCGACGGTAGAGGTCGTTGAGGTCTGAGGTCGCGAAGCGGCCGCCGTCGAGCTGCACCATCGGACGCAGGTCCGGCGGGATGACCGGTACGGCGTCCAGCACCATGCCCTGGGGCTTGTTGCCGGTCTTGCGGAACGCGTCGACGACCTTGAGGCGCTTGAGGGCGCGGACCTTGCGCTGGCCCTTGCCGGTGGCGATAGTCTCGCGCAGGCTCTCGACCTCGGCCTCGGTGTCGAAGTCCTCGAGGCGCTTCTGGATCGCCATGGCGCCCATGTGGCCCTCGAAGTACTTGCCGAACCAGTTCTTCATCTCGCGGTAGAGCAGCTCGTCGCCCATGAGGTCCTGGACCTTCAGGCTCTTGAACTGGTTCCACACCTCGTCGAGGCGGTCGAGCTCGCGCTGGGCGCGCTCGCGCAACTGCTTCATCTCACGCTCGGCACCGTCGCGGACCTTGCGGCGCGCGTCGGCCTTGGCGCCCTCGGCCTCGAGGGTCGCGAGGTCCTCCTCGAGCTTCTTGGTGCGGTCCTCGAGCGCGGAGTCACGGCGCTTCTCGAGGCGCTCGCGCTCCAGGCCGACCTTGTTCTCCAAGGAGGACAGGTCCTGGTGGCGGGCGTCCTCGTCGACGGCGGTGATCATGTAGGCCGCGAAGTAGATGACCTTCTCGAGGTCCTTCGGGGCCAGGTCGAGCAGGTAGCCCAACCGGCTCGGGACGCCCTTGAAGTACCAGATGTGGGTGACCGGGGCGGCGAGCTCGATGTGGCCCATCCGCTCACGACGCACCTTGGAACGGGTCACCTCGACGCCGCAGCGCTCGCAGATGATGCCCTTGAAGCGGACGCGCTTGTACTTGCCGCAGTAGCACTCCCAGTCCCGGGTGGGGCCGAAGATCTTCTCGCAGAAGAGTCCGTCGCGCTCCGGCTTGAGGGTGCGGTAGTTGATGGTTTCCGGCTTCTTGACCTCACCGTGGCTCCAGGTGCGGATGTCCTCCGCGGTGGCCAGGCCGATCTGAAGCTGGTCGAAGAAGTTAACGTCGAGCACGTTGGCTGCTTTCCTTCGTTATGCGAAATGTTGCTGAGTGGCTAGGACTGAGGGAGGGCAGTACGCCGGGCTGGCCGGCGTACTGCCACTGCTCTCAGACTTCTTCGACGGAGCTGGGCTCGCGGCGGGACAGGTCGATCCCGAGTTCCTCGGCCGCCCGGAAGACATCTTCCTCGGCGTCCTTCATCTCGATGGTCGATCCGTCCTGGCTGAGCACCTCGACGTTGAGACACAGGGACTGCATCTCCTTGACGAGCACCTTGAACGACTCGGGGATCCCGGAGTCGGGGATGTTCTCGCCCTTGACGATGGCTTCGTAGACCTTCACACGGCCGGGCACGTCGTCGGACTTGATCGTCAGCAGCTCCTGCAGGGCGTAGGCGGCGCCGTACGCCTCCATCGCCCAGACCTCCATCTCGCCGAACCGCTGGCCACCGAACTGGGCCTTGCCGCCCAGGGGCTGCTGCGTGATCATCGAGTAGGGGCCGGTCGAGCGTGCGTGGATCTTGTCGTCGACGAGGTGGTGGAGCTTGAGGATGTACATGTAGCCCACCGAGACCGGCTCCGGGAACGGCTCGCCGGAGCGACCGTCGAAGAGGCTGGCCTTGCCGTTGTCGCCGATCAGTCGCTGACCGTCACGGGTCGGCAGGGTGGCACCCAGCAGACCGGTGATCTCGTCCTCACGAGCACCGTCGAACACGGGGGTCGCGACCTTGGTGTTGGCCTCGGCCTTCTCCGCGTGGATGGAGATCAGGCGCTGCTTCCAGCCATCGGGGTCGGAGTCGGACTTGGCACCCTTGGTCTCGTGGAGATCGAGGTCCCAGCCCTGCTTGGCCAACCAGCCGAGGTGCAGCTCGAGGATCTGGCCGATGTTCATCCGGCGCGGCACACCGAGCGGGTTGAGGATCACGTCGACCGGGGTGCCGTCCTCCATGAACGGCATGTCCTCGATCGGCAGGATCTTGGCGATGACGCCCTTGTTGCCGTGACGACCGGCGAGCTTGTCACCCACCGAGATCTTGCGCTTCTGGGCGACGTAGACGCGGACCAGCTGGTTGACACCCGGGGGCAGCTCGTCGCCCTCTTCGCGGTCGAAGACGCGAACGCCGATGACCGTGCCGGACTCACCGTGCGGGACCTTCATGGAGGTGTCGCGCACCTCGCGCGCCTTCTCGCCGAAGATCGCGCGGAGCAGGCGCTCCTCAGGGGTCAGCTCGGTCTCGCCCTTCGGCGTCACCTTGCCGACCAGGATGTCACCCGTGGTGACCTCGGCGCCGATGCGGATGATCCCGCGCTCGTCGAGGTCGGCCAGCATCTCCTCGGAGACGTTGGGGATGTCGCGGGTGATCTCCTCCGGGCCGAGCTTGGTGTCGCGGGCGTCGACCTCGTGCTCCTCGATGTGGATCGAGGTGAGCATGTCCTCCTGGACCAGTCGCTGGCTCAGGATGATCGCGTCTTCGTAGTTGTGGCCCTGCCACGGCATGAAGGCGACGAGCAGGTTGGTGCCCAGCGCCATCTCCGCCTTGTCGGTGCACGGGCCGTCGGCGATCGGCGAACCGGCGCGACCGTTCTGCGGCCCCTCGACCCGGTCACCCTCGCTGACCAGCGGACGCTGGTTGATGCAGGTGCCCTGGTTGGAGCGACGGAACTTGGCCAGCTTGTAGGTCTCGTAGGTGCCGTCGTCGTTCATCACCTCGACGACGTCGGCCGACACCTCCTTGACAACACCGGAGTTCTTCGCGGTGACCACGTCCCCGGCGTCGACCGCGGCACGGAACTCCATGCCGGTGCCGACGAGCGGCGAGTCGCTGCGGATCAGGGGAACGGCCTGACGCTGCATGTTGGCACCCATGAGTGCGCGGTTGGCGTCGTCGTGCTCGAGGAACGGGATCAGGGCCGTGGCCACCGACACCATCTGGCGCGGCGACACGTCCATGTAGTCGACCTCGGCGGCGAGGATCTCGGAGACCTCACCGTCACGCTGGCGCACCAGCACGCGCTCGCTGGTCAGCTTGTTGTTCTTGTCCAGCCCGGCGTTGGCCTGCGCGATGACCGCGCGGTCCTCGTCGTCGGCGGTCAGGTAGTGGATCTCGTCGGTGACGACGCCGTCGGTGACCACCCGGTAGGGGGTCTCGACGAAGCCGAACGGGTTGATCCGACCGTACGACGCGAGGGAACCGATCAGGCCGATGTTCGGGCCTTCAGGGGTCTCGATGGGGCACATGCGGCCGTAGTGCGACGGGTGGACGTCACGGACCTCCATGCCGGCGCGGTCACGGGAGAGACCACCGGGGCCGAGGGCCGAGAGCCGACGCTTGTGCGTCAGTCCGGCGATCGGGTTGGTCTGGTCCATGAACTGCGAGAGCTGCGAGGTGCCGAAGAACTCCTTCAGCGCAGCGACCACGGGACGGATGTTGATCAGGGACTGCGGCGTGATGGCCTCGACGTCCTGGGTCGTCATCCGCTCGCGCACGACGCGCTCCATGCGAGCAAGGCCGGTGCGCAGCTGGTTCTGGATGAGCTCGCCGACCGTCCGCATCCGGCGGTTGCCGAAGTGGTCGATGTCGTCGGCAGAGATCGCCAGGGTGCCCTGGGGCGTCTCCAGCTCGGTGCGGCCGTCGTGCAGGGCCACGATGTAGCGGATCGCGGCGACGATGTCGTCGATGGTCTGCGTCTGCTGGTCGAACGCCTCGAGCAACCCGAGCTTCTTGTTGATCTTGTAGCGACCGACCTTCGCCAGGTCGTAGCGCTTCGGGTTGAAGTAGTAGTTGTTCAGCAGCGTCTGAGCAGCCTCCCGGGTGGGCGGTTCGCCCGGACGCAGCTTGCGGTAGATGTCGAGCAGCGCGTCGTCCTGGGCCTGGGTGTGGTCCTTCTCCAGGGTGAGCATCATCGACTCGTACTCGCCGAACTCTTCACGGATCTGCTCGTTGGTCCACCCGAGGGCCTTGAGCAGGACGGTGACGTTCTGCTTGCGCTTGCGGTCGAGGCGGACCCCGACCATGTCGCGCTTGTCGATCTCGAACTCCAGCCAGGCACCGCGCGACGGGATCACCTTGGCGGTGTAGATGTCCTTGTCGGACGTCTTGTCGGCGGTCCGCTCGAAGTAGACACCCGGCGACCGGACGAGCTGCGACACGACGACGCGCTCGGTGCCGTTGATGATGAAGGTGCCCTTGTCGGTCATGAGCGGGAAGTCGCCCATGAAGACCGTCTGGCCCTTGATCTCACCGGTGTCGTTGTTGGTGAACTCCGCGGACACGTAGAGCGGTGCGGAGTAGGTGAAGTCCTTCTCCTTGCACTCCTCGACCGTGTACTTCGGGTCGTAGAAGACGGGGTTCTCGAACGAGAGCGACATCGTCTCGGAGAAGTCTTCGATCGGGGAGATCTCCTCGAAGATCTCCTGGAGGCCCGACTTGGGGCTGACGTCCTCACCCGCGTCGACGCGGGCCTGGACCTGCTTCTCCCAGTTGGCGTTTCCGACCAACCAGTCGAAGCTGTCAGTCTGCAGAGCCAGGAGTTGCGGAACCTCGAGAGGTTCACTGATCTTTGCGAAAGAAATACGGTGAGCGTTTCCAGCGGTGCTGCGCGCGGCCAAGAGAGCGTCCTTCTTATGGGTTCGCGTCGGTACGACTGTCCACCCACCACAAACCAGCCACCGGGCAGGCAGGAAGTATTTGAGGGAGGACGCGAACGCTCAGAGTAACGCAAATGCAGGCGCTAAACAACCTGCGCCTGGGCCGAAGGCCTGTCGCTGCCCGATGATCATGAACCGGCAAGCCGCTCAGGTCAAGCACAAACGGGTCTCGAGTGCTTCTGGATCCCGGAAATGACACACGGCGGCCACCCCGAAACCGGGGCGGCCGCCGTGATCAGTCAGTGACAGGTCACTTGAGCGAGACGCTGGCGCCGGCGGCCTCGAGGGCCTCCTTCGCCTTGTCGGCCGCAGCCTTGTCGACGCCCTCGAGGACAGCCTTGGGGGCGGCCTCGACGAGGTCCTTGGCCTCCTTCAGGCCGAGGGAGGTCAGGGCGCGCACCTCCTTGATGACGTTGATCTTCTTCTCGCCGGCCGCTTCGAGGACGACGTCGAAGGAGTCCTGAGCAACCTCTTCCTCAGCAGCAGCAGCGCCGCCACCGGGAGCGGCCGCAGCAACGGCCACGGGAGCCGCGGCGGTCACGCCGAAGGTCTCCTCGAACTGCTTCACGAACTCGGAGAGCTCGATGAGGGTCATTTCCTTGAACGCGTCGAGCAGCTCGTCAGTGCTGAGCTTCGCCATGATGGCGTTTCCTTCCGTTTGTGGTCCGCCCCGGGTGTGAGTGGGACGAACCGGATTTCAGGTGGTGTTGCCGTCGCCCGGGATCAGGCTTCGGTGGTCTCGGCTGCCTCTTCGGTCACCTCGGCGGCGGCCTCGGGGGCCTCCTCCGGGACTTCCTCGGCGGCGACCGGGGCGTCCTCAGCAGCAGCTTGCGCCGGAGCCGGCGTACCAGCACCACCTGCGAGGATCGAGGGGTCCTGCTCCGCCTTCGCCTGCAGGGCGCCGGCGAGCCGGGCAGCCTGTGCGAGCGGGGCGTTGAGCAGGTAGACGGCCTGGGAGAGCGACGCGAGCATGGCGCCCGCGAGCTTGCCCATCAGCACCTCGCGCGACTCGAGGTCGGCCAGCTTGGCGACCTCCTTCGCGTCGAGGATGTTGCCGTCCAGGACACCGCCCTTGATCACAAGGGCGGGGTTGGCCTTGGCAAAGTCACGCAGGCCCTTGGCCGCCTCGACCACATCGCCGTTGATGAAGGCGATGGCGGTCGGACCGACGAGCAGGTCATCGAAACCATCGATGCCCACCTCCCCGGCAGCGATCTTGGCGAGCGTGTTCTTGACCACGGCGTAATCAGCGTTCTCGCCGAGGGAGCGCCGCAGGTCCTGCAGCTGCTTCACGGTGAGACCGCGGTACTCGGTCAGCACAGCACCAGCAGAACCGTTGAAGGACTCAACGATCTCCGCCACGGCTGCTGTCTTGTCTGGCCGCGCCATGGGTCTCCTTCCGAACTACGTGTTTCGAGACCCGCGCAAACGGAAAAACGCCCCGGCACAGGGCCAGGGCGTTGAATGGATCCGGCTGTGAAGCCTGCGATCCTGCTCTGTCACCTGCGCTGGCGTCCCGCGTGAGCGGAGCCTTCGGTCACACTGCGCAGGGCACAGCACGACAACCGGCGGTCTCTGGATTCAGGAGGAACTGTACGACGTCCGCGCCGCCCCCGCCAAATCGGGTGATCACGGGTGCGGTGCCGATTGTCCCAATCGCCTGCGAGCAGTCGAGCGCTCTGGTCCAATTCTTTGCATGGATCCACAGCTGACCGCGCTGAACGTCGTACTCGAACGGACCGACGAGCGCCTGCGCTCCGGAGCGGACCACCCGAACATCTGGCCGACCGGGTTCCCGCCGCTCGACGACGCCCTGAGCGGCGGCCTGCGCTCGGGGAGCCTGATGCTCCTTGCCGGTGCCCAGGGCGCGGGCAAGACCACGTTCGCGCTCCAGATGGCCCGCAACGCGGCTGCGGCCGGTCACACGGTCGCCTACTTCACCTACGAGCACGATGCCGAGTCGATGCTCGAGCGGCTGATCGCCATGGAGGCCGGTCTGCTCGGGGACATGAGTGCCCCCGGCCTCAACCGGGTGCGTGAGGCGTTCGAGGCCGACGACCCGCGCCTCGGTGGCCTCGCCGACCGGCTGTCAGACACCTCGGTGGGTGCCGAGGCGGTCAAGAACGTGGAGTCCTACGGCAACCGCATGCACATCCACCGGTCCACGGGCTCGACCACCTCCATGGAGGTCATCAGCGCCGCCGTCGAGCAGGTCTGGGAGGAGACCGGTGAGGCGCCCATGGTCGTCGTGGACTACCTGCAGAAGGTCAAGGCCGACAACAACCTGGCCGTCGAGGACGAGCGGGTGACCGCGATCGTCGAGGGTCTCAAGGACCTGGCCATCGCCGCCAACGTGCCGGTCGTGTCGATCGTGGCGGCGGACAAGGACGGGCTCCAGACCGGCAAGCGGATGCGGGCCCAGCACCTGCGCGGCTCGACGGCGCTGGCCTACGAGGCCGACATCCTGCTCATCCTGAACAACAAGTTCGACCTCGTCTCGCGCCACCACCTGGTGTTCGCCATGGGCAACGTGGACAAGTTCAAGCAGATGGCTGTGGTGAGCATCGAGAAGAACCGGCACGGCTTCGACGGCATCGACCTCGAGTTCAAGAAGCGGTTCGAGCAGAGCCGCTTCGAGACCAACGGCAACCGCGTGATGGAGCAGCTGGTCGACGACCGCGTCTTCACCGAGTGATCGACCTGTCGCAGATGGACGCCGAAATCGCATCGACCTGTCGCAGATGTACGTGAGGCCGTGTACATCTGCGACAGGTCGGCGAGAGGTCAGGCCTGGGCGTCGTCCTCGAGGGTGACGTTCTTGGTGCGGTTCGGGTCGACCTGGACACCGGGGCCCATCGTCGTCGACACGGTGACCTTGCGGATGTAGCGGCCCTTGGAGCTGGCCGGCTTGAGCCGCAGCACCTCTTCGAGGGCAGCCGCGTAGTTCTCGGCCAGGGAGGCCTGCTCGAACGACGCCTTGCCGATGATGAAGTGCAGGTTGGCGTGGCGGTCGACGCGGAACTCGATCTTGCCGCCCTTGATGTCCGTCACGGCCTTGGCCACGTCGGGGGTGACGGTGCCGGTCTTCGGGTTGGGCATCAGACCACGCGGTCCGAGTACGCGACCGAGCCGGCCGACCTTGCCCATCATGTCGGGAGTCGCGACGACGGCGTCGAAGTCGAGCCATCCGCCGTTGACCTTCTCGATGAGCTCGTCGCCACCGACGAAGTCGGCACCGGCCTCACGGGCGGCCTCCGCCTTCTCAGCGTTGGCGAAGACCAGGACCCTGGCGGTCTTGCCGGTGCCGTGCGGGAGGTTGACCGTGCCGCGGACCATCTGGTCGGCCTTGCGGGGGTCGACACCGAGACGCATGACGACGTCGACGGTCTCGTCGAACTTCTTGCGGCTGCCGGCCTTGGCGATCTTGATCGCGGCCAGGGGGGCGTGGAGCTCGTCCTTGTCGAACGTCTCCGCGACCGCGCGGTAACTCTTGCTGCGCTGCATGACTGGTTCTTCTCTCTTCCAGGTGTGGTCAGTAGTGGGCCAACGCGGCCCTGCCACAGATTTCTCGGGTGGATCAGTTGGTGGTGACGCCCATGGAACGAGCGGTGCCCTCAACGATCTTCATGGCGGCCTCGACGTCGTTGGCGTTGAGGTCGGGAAGCTTCGTGGTCGCGATCTCGCGCACCTGGTCCTTGGTCAGCTTGCCGACCTTGTCCTTGTGCGGGACACCGGAACCCTTGGTCAGGCCGGCAGCCTTCTTGATCAGCTCGGAGGCCGGCGGGGTCTTGGTGATGAACGTGAACGAACGGTCCTCGAAGATGGTGATCTCGACGGGGATGACGTTGCCGCGCATCGACTCGGTCTGCGCGTTGTAGGCCTTGCAGAACTCCATGATGTTCACGCCGTGCGGACCGAGGGCGGTTCCGACCGGCGGAGCGGGAGTGGCTGCCCCAGCCTGGAGCTGCACCTTGACGAGCGCAGCGATCTTCTTCTTGGGAGGCATTTCTCAGGGTCCTTAAGTGTTGGTACGTCGTGGTCCGACGAGTACGGCGCCGACGGATCGAGCCGCGCTCTGCCACCTGGTTGTTGCGGTGAGCCTCAGACCTTCTGGATCTGGTTGAAGCTCAACTCGACCGGGGTCTCCCGGCCGAAGATCTCGACGAGGGCCTTGACCCTCTGTGCTTCTGCGTTGATCTCGGTGATCGTCGCGTGCAGCGTGGCGAACGGTCCGTCGACCACCATCACCGAGTCGGACACGTCGAAGTCGGCGACCTCGACCGGCCGGCGGACCGTGGTGGAGGTGCCGCCACCGGACGCGTTGCCCGCCGCAGCAGCCTCGGCCTCGGCCGCGGCGACGACGGCGGGGGCGAGCATGTTCTCGACCTCATCCATCGACAGCGGGACCGGCTGGTGGCTGTGGCCGACGAACCCGGTGACCGAGGGGGTGTGGCGCACGGCCGCCCAGGACTCGTCGGTGAGGTCCATGCGGACCAGGACGTAGCCGGGGAGCACGGTGCGCTTGACCAACTTGCGCTGGCCGTTCTTGATCTCGGCGACCTCTTCGGTGGGGACCACGATCTCGTGGATGTAGTCCTCCATGTTCAAGGAGATGATCCGGTTCTCGAGGTTGGCCTTCACCCTGTTCTCCATGCCGGAGTAGGTGTGGATGACGAACCAGTCGCCCGGCTTGGCCCAGAGTGCGGCGCGGAACTCCTCGAGGGGGTCACCGGCCGGCGCGTCCTCGTCGACCTCGTCGGCCGGCGCGTCCTCGTCGGCCGCGGCCTCCGACTCGTCCTCCGCAGGCTCGAGCACCGAATCGGACTCCACCGAGTCAGGCTCGAGCGCCACCTCGGCGTCGACCACCGAATCGGCGTCGTCGGCCGTGATGGCCTCGGTTGCTTCGTCGTACTGCTCCGACACGTGTTGCTCCGTCACTTGATTGCCTGTTGTCTGCGAGTTGTCTCTGGCGACCTGCCCGAGGTCCGCGAGCCGCGCTCGGGGACCGGGCCGTTGGCGCTACTGCTTGTTTCCGCCGGCGAACACCGCGAAGACCAGCTTGCCGAAGCCCAGGTCGAGCGCCGAGACCAGCGCCATCATGAAGACCACGAAGACCACCACCACGATGAAGTAGGTGATGAGCTGCTCCTGCGTGGGCCACACGACCTTGCGCAACTCGGCAACGACCTGGCGGTAGAACGTGGCCGGACTCGTGCGTTTCGAGCTGGAAAGCTCTGACACTACTGACCCACCTCATCCTTCGTCGTTGATCGCTGACCGGTTGTCTTGCAGGGCACGAGGGACTTGAACCCCCAACCTTCGGTTTTGGAGACCGATGCTCTGCCAGTTGAGCTAGTGCCCTCCGATGCCTCCCGACCCATCCGCGACCTGCATTGCGGGCAGGCCGAAGCATGTGGAGAACCACCAAGAATGAAGTGTACGGGGAGAGGTCACGGCGCGTCCAAATGCCTCGCACTACGATGGTGCCATGAGCGCTTCCACCTCCTCGCCCCGTGACCGCCGCGTCTCCACCAGGATCGGCAGCATCGCCGAATCCGCCACGCTCAAGGTCGATGCGAAGGCGAAGGCCCTCAAGGCCGAGGGCCGCCCCGTGATCGGGTTCGGTGCCGGCGAGCCGGACTTCCCGACGCCCGACTACATCGTCGAGGCCGCCGTCGCCGCATGCCGGGACCCCAAGAACCACCGCTACACCCCAGCCGGTGGCCTGCCCGAGCTGAAGAAGGCGATCGCTGCGAAGACGCTGCGCGACAGCGGCTACGCGGTGGAGCCCAGCCAGGTGCTGGTCACCAACGGCGGGAAGCAGGCCATCTACGAGGCCTTCGCGGCGATGCTGGACCCCGGTGACGAGGTCATCGTGCCGGCGCCGTACTGGACGACCTATCCCGAGAGCATCCAGCTCGCCGGCGGAGTCGCGGTCGCCGTCCTCGCCGACGAGACGCAGGACTACAAGGTCACCGTCGAGCAGCTCGAGGCAGCCCGGACCGAGCGCACCAAGGTGCTGTTGTTCGTGTCCCCGTCGAACCCCACCGGAGCCGTCTACACCGCCGACGAGATCCGCGCCATCGGTCGCTGGGTCGAGGACAACAACCTCTGGGTGCTCACCGACGAGATCTACGAGCACCTGGTCTACGACGGCGTCGAGACCGGCTCCCTGCCCGTCCTGTGCCCCTACCTGGCCGACAACTGCGTGATCGTCAACGGGGTGGCCAAGACCTACGCGATGACGGGTTGGCGGGTGGGCTGGATGATCGCCCCGACCGACCTGATCAAGGCCGCCGCCAACCTCCAGTCGCACGCCACCTCCAACGTCGCCAACGTCTCCCAGCGCGCAGCCCTCGCCGCCATCTCCGGTGACCTGTCCGCGGTCGACGAGATGAAGGTGGCCTTCGACCGGCGCCGCAAGACGATCGTCGCGATGCTCAACGAGATCGACGGCGTCTACTGCCCCATGCCGACCGGCGCCTTCTACGCCTACCCCTCGGTCAAGGGGCTGCTCGGCAAGCCGATCGGCGGCCCCGACGGCTCGGTGGCAACGACCTCGGCGGAGCTCTCCGAGATCATCCTCGACAAGGTCGAGGTGGCGGCGGTCCCCGGTGAGGCCTTCGGCTCCCCCGGTTACCTGCGCTTCTCCTACGCCCTGGGCGACGACGACATCGTCGAGGGGATCACCCGGTTGCAGAAGCTCTTCGCCTGAGTGCGCGATCTCGACGCGCTCCCGAAGGCCCACCTGCACCTGCACTTCACGGGGTCCATGCGACATCGGACCCTGCTCGAGCTGGCTGAGCGTGACGGGATCGTGCTGCCCGACGCGCTGGTGAGCCGATGGCCGCCCCAGCTGTCCGGGGCCGACGAGAAGGGCTGGTTCCGTTTCCAGCGGCTCTACGACGTCGCCCGTTCAGTGCTGCGCACCGAGGCCGACGTACGCCGCCTGGTGCTCGAGGCCGCCGAGGACGACGTCCGCGACGGCGGTCGCTGGCTCGAGATCCAGGTCGACCCGAGCGGCTACGCGGCCCGGTTCGGGGGGATGACCGCCTTCACCGACCTGGTGCTCGACGCCGTCCGGGACGCCAGTGCTCGCACCGGGCTGGGCATCGCCGTGGTCATCGCCGCCAACCGGACCCGGCACCCACTCGACGCCCGCGCCCTGGCCCGCCTGGCCGCGCAGTACGTCGACCGCGGGGTGGTCGGCTTCGGCATCTCCAACGACGAGCGCCGCGGATCCACCGAGGAGTTCGCGCCCGCCTTCCACATCGCCGAGCGAGCCGGGTTGCTGCTCACCCCGCACGGCGGCGAGCTGCGAGGGGCCGAGCACGTGCGCGCCTGTCTCGACCACCTGCACGCGGATCGGCTCGGCCACGGGGTTCGGGTCGTCGAGGATCCGGCGCTGCTGGACCGGGTGGTGGCCGCTGGTGTGGCGCTGGAGGTCTGCCCGGTCTCCAACGTGGCCCTGGGGGTCTACAGCGACCTGACCTCGGTGCCCTTGCCCCAGCTGATGGCAGCCGGGGCGACCATCGCCCTGGGTGCCGACGACCCACTGCTGTTCGGGTCCCAGCTGGCGGGGCAGTACGCCACCATGCGTGCCGCCCACGATCTCACCGACCGGCAGCTGGCCGACCTGGCGTCCATGTCGATCCGGGCCTCCCGGGCGCCCGACGCCGTCAAGGCGGAGGTGAGCGCCGACATCGACCGATGGTTGGCCGCGCCACCCGGCTGAGGGCGTTCAGTCGAGCCGGCAGCCGACGAGCACCGGCTCGTTGACCAGGCGTACGCCGAAGCGCAGCTCCACGCCGTCGCGGACCTCCAGCGCCAGCCGCAACAGGTCCGCGGTCGTGGCCGAACCCCGGTTGGTGAGCGCCAGGGTGTGCTTGGTCGACAGGCTCACCCTGTCGTTGCCGTGACCCCGGGCGAAGCCAGCGTGCTCGATCAGCCACGCCGCGCTGGTCTTGGTGGAACCGTCCGGCTGGACCCAGCGCGGTGCCTCCTGCGGCAGCCCAGCTGCCTGCTCAGCGGTCAGCATCGGGTTGGTGAAGAACGACCCGGCGCTCCACGTGTCGTGGTCGGAAGGGTCGAGCACCATGCCCTTGGCGGCGCGCAGGCCGAGCACGGCGCGGCGTACCTCGGCGAGGGGGGCGCGGGCGCCCTGCTCGACGCCCAGCGTGCGGGCCAGCTCGGCGTACGCGACCGGGGCGCCGAGGTCACCGACGCGGAACTGGAAGTCGACGCTCAGCACCACGAAGCGCTGGGGGTCGGCCTTGAAGCGGCTGTGGCGGTAGCCGAAGGCGCACTCGGCATTGGCGAAGGTGCGCACCCCCTGGAGCCGACGGTCCCAGACCCGCACGGAGGCAAGCGTCTGCGCCACCTCCTGGCCATAGGCGCCGACGTTCTGGATGGGGGTGGAGCCGACCGCGCCGGGGATGCCGGCGAGGGCCTCGATCCCCACCCAGTGGCTCTCCACAGCCCGGGCCACGAGCCGGTCCCAGGACTCACCGGCCGCCACCCGGACCACGACGCCCCCGCAGAGGGCCGCGTCGGTCTCGTCGACGTCCGGCTCGATGCCCTGCGTGGCGACCTTGACGACGAGGCCGGGGAAGCCGGCATCGGCCACCACCAGGTTGCTCCCTCCGGACAGCACGAGCACCGGGGTCCCCCCGGTGTCGGCCTCCCGGATCGCAGCGATCAGCTCGTCCTCGGTCGTGGCCTCGACGAACGACCCCGCAGGACCGCCGAGCCTCAGGGTGGTGTGGTCGGCGAGCAGTTCAGGCACGCAGGACGGCCTTCGGCATGCCGAGCACCTTCTGGCCACCACACGTGACCTCCAGGGCGATCGTCACCAGCCCGTCGGCGACGCTCTTGACGGTGCCTGCGACGACCAGGTCGACCCCGCGGTCGTCATCGGGGACGACCACCGGATTGGTGAACTTGCAGCCGAACTCCACGACCTCGGCGCCACCCGACCACAGGTCGACGGCCTTCGCGGCCAGCGCCATCGTGTACATGCCGTGCGCGATCACGCCGGGCAGGCCGACGCTGGTCGCCACCCGGTCGGACCAGTGGATCGAGTTGAAGTCGCCGCTCGCACCGGCGTAGCGGACCAGGTCGGAGCGGCGGATCGCGTAGGTCTGCGGCTCCAGGACCTCGCCGGCCTGCAGAGTGATGCTCATGAGGCACCTGCCGTGTAGACCAGGGTCGCCTTGGTGGAGCAGACCAAGGCCCCGGCGGCGTCGAGGATCTCGCTGACCGTGCCGATGATGTCGGCGCCACCGATCTGGCGCAGGCTGGCCACCGTCAGGGTCGCGGTGAGTACGTCGCCGGGCACGACGGGGCGCTCGTAGGCGAACCGTTGCTCGCCGTGGACGATCCGGAACAGATCCATCTCCTCGGCCGCCAGGAACGCGTTCATGGCGTCGAAGGCGAGCACGATCGGGAAGGTCGCCGGGGCCGGCCCGACCCCGTCGTACTCACTGCCGGTGGTGCTGAGGAACTCGCGGATCTTGCCCGCGGTCACGGCGTACGGGCTGGTGGGCGGAAACACACGTCCCACGAGCGACTCATCGACTGGCATGTCCGAAACGCTAGCAGCGCCGCGCACCTGACGGGGCTCGGCCGGCGCGTGGGCTGGCGGGGGCGAGGGTTGGTTCATCAAGGTATGCAGACGAACCTGCGCTGTCCGCGTCCAATTCACCACGGACAGCGGAGGTTGACCTGCATACCTTGATGAACCAGCGGGTCCCGGGAGCGAAATGGGTCGGAGGCGGCACCCGACGCGAAATCGGGGGCCGCCTCCGGCGGATTGCTGGTGTCGCAGACCTCAGCGGGTCTCGCGGTGCGCGGTGTGCTCGCGACAGCGGGGGCAGAACTTCTTCAGCTCAAGCCGGTCGGGATCGTTGCGACGGTTCTTCTTGGTGATGTAGTTGCGCTCCTTGCACTCGACGCATGCGAGCGTGATCTTGGGGCGAACGTCTGAACTCTTGCTGGCCACGGGAAGTCCTTCGTAGATGTGGTGAAGCTGGTGGAGCCGGTGAAACTGTGTAGCGGGAGCGGGACTCGAACCCGCGACACCACGATTATGAGTCGTGTGCTCTAACCACCTGAGCTACCCCGCCACTGGACGGGGGCGTCCCGGCGAGCTGCTGCTCGACGGAACCCCAACCCAGAGCCCCTTTACGGAATCGAACCGTAGACCTTCTCCTTACCATGGAGACGCTCTGCCGACTGAGCTAAAGGGGCAAGCGACGAGAAAGGATACACACGGCCGACGGCGAACAGGAAATCGGCCGGAACCACCCCTGATCACGCGCATGGTCGCGACCCTTCCACGTCCTCGGAGAGGGTACTCACACCGGCCGCATTAAGCCCATTCGGCATCCTGGATGCGCTCGAACGGGTGTGCCTCCTCCAGCTCGAAAGCGAGCTCCAGGAGGGCCGCCTCGGCACCTGCGGGGCCCGAGAACATCATGCCCTGGGGCAGGCCGTGGGCGGTGCGCGCCAACGGCAACGAGATCGAGGGGTCCCCCGTCGCGTTCTGCAGCGGGGTGAAGGCCACCCACTCCTCCAAGCGGTCCATGATCCCCTCGTAGCTCGCCATGGGATCGAGATGCCCGACTCGGGGAGTCGGCGTCGCCAGCGTCGGGGTGAGCGTGACGTCGTAGGTCTCGTGGAACCGGGCGGTGTAGCCCTTGGTGCGGCTGAGCCGGGCGATCGCCCGCGGAAGCCGGTGGAGGTTGCGACGGCAGTGTCGCGCCAGGCCGAGCGTGAGGTTGTCGAGCCGCGACGGGTCCCACGTCGACCCGTAGGTGCGCCGCCCGGTGGCGACCAGCACCATCGCCAGCATCGACCAGTAGAGGACGAAGTCGTCGCGGAACGTGGTGGGGATGGGCGGCGTGGTGACCTCCTCCACACGGTGGCCGAGCCCCTCGAGGAAGGTCGCCGTCTTCAGGGTCAGGTCGCGGACCTCCGGACTGGACTCGCGGCCCACCGAGGAGGTGAGCACCGCGATCGTGAGCCGTTTGCGTCCGGGCCGGGTGATGTCGCCCACCGGGGCAAGCTTGACGTTGCGGAAGACCTTCTCGGCCTCGCGGTAGAACGCTGCGGTGTCGCGGACGCTGCGGGTCAGGACGCCGTCGCTGACGATGCGCAGCGGCATCTCGCGCATCATCTTGTCCTGGGCCAGCCGGTCCCGGGTCGGCTTGAGCCCGACCAGGCCGTTGACGGAGGCGGGGATCCGGATCGACCCGCCGCCGTCGTTGCCGTGTGCCAGGGGTACGGCGCCGGCGGCCACCAGGGCCGCCGACCCCGACGAGCTCGCACCAGCGGTGTGCTCGGTGTCCCACGGCCCGCGCACCGGCCCGATGCGGGGGTGCTCGGCTGCCGCGCTGAACCCGAACTCGGACAGCTGGGTCTTGCCCAGCGGGAGCAGTCCGGTTGCCACATACATCCGGGCGAAGTCCCCGTCGCGTCGCGCTGGGCGGGCCACGAATGCGTCGGAGCCGTGCGCCGTCGGAATCCCGGCCAGGTCGACGTTGTCCTTCAGGAAGGTCGGGATGCCCGCGAAGAACCCGCCCCGCGGCGCCCGGGCCAGGCCGCGCGCCCGGTCGAAGGCTGCGTAGGCGATGGCGTTGAGGGCCGGATCGACCCGGCCGGCCCGAGCGATCGCCGCGTCGACGAGCTCCTCGATGGAGATCCGGCCGGCTCTGAGCTCGGCCACCAGCCCCACCGCATCGTGGGCTGCCAGGGCATCGTCGGAGAAGGCGTGAACGCGGGTCATGCGCTCAAACTACCGAGCCGCCTCGACAGCCTCCTGCAGGCCACGGGCGGCGAGCCGGTCGGCCCGTTCGTTCTCCGGATGTCCCGCGTGGCCCTTGACCCAGTGCCACTCGACCTGATGCCGGGTGACCGCATCCTGGAGCTGCTGCCACAGGTCCACGTTCTTCACCGGCTGCTTGGCCGTGGTCCGCCACCCGTTGCGCGACCACCCGAGGACCCACTTGGTGATGCCGTTGCGGACGTAGGTGCTGTCGGTGTAGATGTGCACCGACACCGATCGCTGCAGTGCCTCGAGCGCCTTGATCGGGGCGGTGAGCTCCATCCGGTTGTTGGTGGTCTCTCCTGGCTCCCCGCCGCAGAGCTCGAGCTCGTGCCTGCCCTGGCGGAGCAACGCACCCCAGCCTCCCGGTCCCGGGTTCGGGATGCAGGCACCGTCGGTGAAGACCTCCACGACCTCCAGGGAGCTCGGACCCGTCACCTCGGAGCCTCAGGCCTCGGCCAGCGGCGGCAGCGCCACCACCTGCGCGGCGTAGCTCAGGCCGGCACCGAACGCGATGAGCAGGGCGTGGTCGCCGGCCTTGACCTCCCCACCGCGAAGCATCGCCTCGATCGCGAGCGGGACGGAGGCCGCTGAGGTGTTGCCGGCGTCCACGACGTCGCGCGCGACGGCCACCCCCTCGGGCAGCTTGAGGTTGCGGCTCAGGGTGTCGGTGATCCGCAGGTTGGCCTGGTGCGGGACGAAGGCATCGAGGTCCTCCATCTCGAGTCCGGCCCGATCGACCGCTTCGCGGGCCACCTTCGCCATGGCGAACGGCGCCCACCGGAAGACCGCCGTGCCCTCCATCTGGACGACGGGGCCGTGGCCGGCGGTCACCGCGCGGCAGTCGGGGGTCTGGGTGATGACGTGGGCCTGGGAACCGTCCGAGCCCCAGGCGACCGGACCGATCCCGGGCACGTCGGAGGGTCCCACGACGACCGCGCCGGCGCCGTCGGCGAAGATGAAGGCCGTGGATCGATCCGTCGGGTCCATGAACCGGCTGAGCTGCTCGACGCCGATGACGAGCACATGGCTCGCCGTACCGCCGCGGACCAGGTCCGAGGCCACGCCCACCGCGTGGCAGAAGCCGGCGCAGCCTGCGGAGACGTCGAAGGAGGCCGCGGTGGAGCCCAGGCGGTCGGCGACCTGGGGTGCGGCCGCTGGGGTGTGCTGGGAGTACGTCGAGGTGGCCACGATCACGCAGCCGAGCTGGTCGGCGGAGACCCCGGCAGCACTCAGTGCCTTGGCGCCCGCCGCGGTGGCCATGTCGAGCAGCGACTCGTCGTCCGCGGCGAACCGGCGGGTCTTGATCCCCGAGCGGGACTGGATCCACTCGTCGCTGGAGTCGAGGGTCTCGCAGATCTCCTCGTTGGTCACCAGGCGGCTCGCACGATGGACGCCGAGGCCGAGGAGCGCCGTCGCGACGACGGGTTGGTTCTGCTTGATGGTCTTCACCGGATGCACTCCGCTCGATTCGCTCGTTCCAGCCGTGGTGGCCGAGGCCACGTTAGCCTGACCGCCGAGCGCGCGGCAGGGCCCTCAGGCCCCGGCGGCCAGCAGAGCGTCGACCGCACCGGGGCTGAGCACGTGGTCCAGTGCCAGGGCCGCACAGCCGACGACGCCGGCCCGGTCGCCGTACGTCGCCGGCACGATCTGCAGGTCGCGGGTGGCCAGGGCGGTGGCCCGCGCGTAGACACTCTCCCGGACCCCGGCCGCGTAGGTGTCGAAGCCTGCTGCCATGTCTCCGCCGATCACGACGGCCTGCGGGTTCAGCAGGTTGATCGCCACCGCCAGGACCTCGCCCAGCCGACGGCCGCTCTCCCTCAGCAGGCCCCGGGCCTCGGGGTCGCCCTGTGCAGCGAGCTCGACCAGGTCCCTGACGTGGCCGACCTCCCGGCCCGACTCGGCCAGGCGGGCCACCAGTGCCCACCCGCCGGCGACGGTCTCCAGGCAGCCGGTGGCGCCGCAGCGGCAGGCCAGGCCCTCAGCGCTCTCGACCTTGGAGTGGCCGATCTCGCCGGCCGCGCCGACGTGGCCCGACACCACCTGGCCGGAGGCGATGATCCCGAGCCCGAGACCCGTCGACGCCTTGACGACCAGGACGTCGCTCAGCATGCCCGTGCTCCCCATCCGCTCGGAACGGGCCAGGACGTCGGCGTCGTTGGCGACGAAGAGGGGGGCGTCTGCGACGCCTTTCAGGTACGGCGCCAGCTCGACGCCGTCCCAGCCTCCCATCACGGGAGAGTCGAGGCTGGCACCTCGCACCTGGTCGACCGTGCCGGGCAGGCTGAGCCCGATCCCCACGACCGCGGCGCGTGCCCCGGAGTCGGCGAGCAACCCGGCCAGGCGGGCGGCGATCTCGGGCATCAGCCGGTCGGGGCCGACGCCGACCTGGTGGTCGTCCGAGCGCGAGGCCAGCTCCTGGCCATCGAGATCGAAGACGGCCAGCTGGCTGCGGGAGCGCCCGACCGCCACCGCGAGCACGACCCCGGCGTTGCGGTTGAAGACCAGCCCGCCGGGCGGTCGGCCACCGGTCGAGGCGAGCTCCTCGCCCGCCAGCAACAGCCCGGCCGAGGTGAGGGCTGCGACCCGGGCCGTCACCGCCGTACGCGACAGGCCGGTGAGCCGACGCAGGTCCGAACGGGTGTGGGCGCGGCCGGTGCGCACGAGTTCGAGCAGCTCCCCGGCGGAGGCGGGGGCTGCGGTCTCACGGGGTTGCAGCAGGTCTGACATCGCCAGTATTCAAGCACGACCGGCACAATGAACCGCATAAGTTCACCTACTTTTGCCTTAGTAAAGCCCAAGTAGGACTTGCAGAAGCCCCAAGATGCCTTACCGTGGAACACATGGAACAACTCGCATCGACCTCCGTGGTGCCTGACGCGTGCGACTTCACCGTCTTCGGAGGTACCGGAGAACTCGCGCTGCGCAAACTCCTGCCCGCCCTCTACCTGCGCGACCTCGAGGGCCAGCTGCCCGATGACACCCGCATCATCGGCGTCTCGCGCTCCGACTTCGACGATGCCGCCTACCGCACCGAGGTGCGTGCAGCCCTGCACCAGCACATCGAGGCCTCCGACCTGTACGACGGTGCCGTGGACCGCCTCCTGGCCCGCCTGCACCACGTGACCCTCGACATCGAGAGCCCCCAGGGCTGGCACGTCCTGCACGGCCTGCTCAAGGACCGCAGCCGTCCCGACGATGCCGCACGGGTCTTCTACCTGGCCGTCGACCCGTCCCTGTTCGGCCCGATCTGCGAGCAGCTCGAGGCGATCGGAGCCGTCGACGAACGGGCCCGGGTCGTCCTGGAGAAGCCGATCGGACACGACCTGGCCTCCGCCCGCCTCATCAACGACGTGGTCGGCAAGGTCTTCGCGGAGTCGCAGATCTTCCGGATCGATCACTACCTGGGCAAGGAGAGCGTGCAGAACCTCCTGGTCACGCGCTTCGCCAACACCTTCCTCGAGCCGCTGTGGAACTCACACTGGGTCGACCACGTGCAGATCACCGTGGCCGAGTCACTCGGCGTCGCCGACCGCGGGGCGTCGTACGACGAGTCCGGCGCGCTGCGCGACATGGTGCAGAACCACCTGCTCCAACTGCTCTGCCTGGTGGCCATGGAGCCGCCCACCTACATCGGGCGCGAGACCGTGCGCGACGAGAAGCTCAAGGTGCTCCAGGCCCTCAAGCCGATGACCCCCGAGCTCGTCGATCGTGACACCGTGCGGGGCCGCTACACCGAGGGACTGATCGACGGCGTCGCGGTGCCGTCGTACTCCTCGGACCTCGGCGCCACCGGCAGTTCGACCGAGACGTTCGTGGCCCTGCGGGCCGAGGTGCAGAACTGGCGCTGGTCCGGGGTGCCGTTCTACCTGCGCACCGGCAAGCGCATGGACCGGCGGGCCTCGGAGATCGTGATCGTCTTCAAGCGACCAGCCAAGGCGATGTTCCCGCACGCGGAGGGCAGCACCGAGCCCAACCGGCTGCACATCTCGGTCCAGCCCGAGGAAGGGATGCGGTTGCACATGACCGCCAAGGAGCCGGGTCCCGGCGGGATCCGGCTCCGGCCGGTGTCTCTCAACCTGAGCTATGCCACCACCTTCGACCAGCGTTGCCCCGATGCCTACGAACGGCTGCTGATGGACGTCATCAAGGGCAACCCCACCCTGTTCATGCGCCGCGACGAGGTCGAGGCGGCGTGGCGGTGGGTGGAACCGATCCTCACCCGTTGGGCAGCGTCGCCCAACCGGCCGAAGCGCTACCCGGCCGGCACCAGCGGGCCCACCGCCGCCGCAACCCTGCTCGACCGCGACGGCCGTTCCTGGCAGGAGTCAGACTCATGACCCATCCCGAGCTCACCGCCATCACCCAACGCGTCATCGACCGCAGCGCACCCACCCGGGCGGCGTACCTGGCCCGCCTCCAGGCCGCCTCCGACAAGGGCCCGGCCCGCGGCAAGCTCGCCTGCGCCAACCTGGCCCACGGCTTCGCCGCGTCCGAGCCGACCGAGAAGGCCGAGCTGCGCGGGCGCACCAAGCCCAACATCGCCCTGGTGTCGGCCTACAACGACATGCTCTCAGCGCACCAGCCCTTCGAGTCCTACCCCAAGGTGCTCAAGCAGGCGGTCATCCGCGCGGGAGGGATCGCCCAGTTCGCCGGCGGCGTCCCCGCCATGTGCGACGGCATCACACAGGGCCGCGACGGCATGCAGCTCTCGCTCTACAGCCGTGACGTGATCGCCATGTCCACCGCCATCGCCCTGTCGCACGACATGTTCGACGGTGCGCTGATGCTCGGCGTGTGCGACAAGATCGTGCCCGGCCTGCTGATCGGTGCCCTGTCCTTCGGACACCTGCCCACCGTCTTCGTGCCCGCCGGTCCGATGACCTCCGGGCTGCCCAACGGCGAGAAGGCTCGGGTCCGCCAGCTGTACGCCGAGGGCAAGGCCGGTCGTGAGGAGCTGCTCGAGGCCGAGGCAGCCTCCTACCACTCCGCCGGCACGTGCACCTTCTACGGCACCGCCAACTCCAACCAGCTCATCATGGAGGTGCTCGGACTGCACCTGCCCGGGTCCTCCTTCGTCAACCCGGGCACCCCGCTGCGCGAGGCCCTGACCAAGGCGGCCGGCGCGCGGGTGACCGAGCTGACCGACCTCTCCGTGGCCGGCCAGTCGCTGGCGATCGGCCGGATCGTCGACGAGAAGGCCATGGTCAACGCCTGCGTCGCGCTGCTCGCCAGCGGCGGCTCGACCAACCACACGATGCACCTCGTGGCGATCGCGCGAGCTGCCGGCGTGGACCTCACCTGGGACGACCTGTCGGACCTGTCGGCGATCGTTCCGTCGATCACGAAGATCTACCCCAACGGGGCTGCCGACGTGAACCACTTCCACGCCGCCGGTGGCATCGCCTACCTGGTGCACACCCTGCTCGAGGCGGGGCTGCTGCACGAGGACGTCAACACCATCATGGGCCACGGGCTCTCGCGCTACACCGCCGAGCCGAAGCTCTCGGGCGACACGGTGATCTGGGCGGACGGACCCACCGAGTCGCTCGACACCGAGGTCCTGCGACCGGCGTCGGCGCCCTTCGCACCCGACGGCGGCCTGCGGATGCTGTCCGGCCCCCTGGGCCGCGCGGTCATCAAGACCTCCGCGGTCAAGCCCGAACACCGCGTCGTCACCGCACCGGCGATCGTCTTCGACCACCAGGACCACTTCCTGCGGGCCTTCGGGGACGACGAGCTCGCCGATCGGGACTTCGTCGCCGTGATCCGCTACCAGGGGCCGGCAGCCAACGGGATGCCCGAGCTGCACAAGCTCACGCCCGCGCTCGGCGTACTCCAGGACCGCGGGCAGCGCGTCGCCATCGTCACCGACGGCCGCATGTCCGGCGCTTCGGGCAAGGTCCCGGCCGCCATCCACGTCACCCCGGAGGCCGCCCTCGGCGGTCCCCTGAGCCGGGTCCGCGACGGAGACCTGATCTCGGTCGACGCCACCACCGGCGTGCTCGACCTGCTCGTCGACCACGACGAGTTCGCCCACCGGGCACCGACCGGCCACGCACCCCAGGGTGACGAGTGGGCCGGCACGGGGCGCGACCTCTTCGCCGCCTTCCGGGCCACTGTCGGAACCGCCGACACCGGTGCCAGTGTGTTCCCAGCCGTCCCCGTCCCCCACCTGGAGGTGCCCGTTGTCCAGCACGCCTGAGCAGTCGCTGCTCTCGGTCGTCCCGGTCGTCCCGGTCGTGGTGATCGACGAGCTGGCCCACGCCGTCCCGGTGGCGCGCGCCCTGGTGGCCGGCGGGTTGCCGGTGATCGAGCTGACGTTGCGCACGCCGGTCGCGCTCGACGCGATCCGGGCCATCGCCGACGAGGTGCCCGAGATCCTGATCGGGGCAGGCACCATCGTGACTCCCGCCCAGGCCGCCGCGGCCCAGGACGCCGGGGCCCAGTTCCTGGTCTCCCCCGGCGCCACCGCGTCACTCCTCGCAGCGATGACGGCCACCGGGCTGCCGTTCCTGCCAGGCACCGCCACGGTCTCGGAGGTGCTCGCAGCCCTGGAGAAGGGGATCTCGGAGCTGAAGTTCTTCCCGGCCGAAGCCTCCGGTGGGGCCGCGTTCCTGAAGTCGATCGCCTCACCCGTGCCCGCTGCCCGGTTCTGCCCGACCGGCGGCATCACCGCGGCCACCGCCCCGGCGTACCTCGCCCTGCCCAACGTGGGCTGTGTCGGTGGCTCGTGGCTGACGCCGGCCGATGCGCTGGCCACTGAGGACTGGCCCCGGATCGAGTCGTTGGCCCGGGACGCCGCCACCCTCGGCTGACCTGTCGCAGATGTACGTCTCAGCCGCGTCGACCTGTCGCAGACGTACGTCTCAGAGACGGCGGCGGTGGCAGTCGACCAGATGGGTGTCGACGATGCCGATGGCCTCCATCAGCGCGTGTGCGGTCGTCGGGCCGACGAACACGAAGCCGTGCTGCTTGAGGCCCTTGGCCAACGCCTTGGACTCCGCCGAGGTGGCGGGCACCTCCGCCGGCGTGCGGGGTCGGGGCTGGACCTCGGGCTGGTAGGACCAGACGATCTGCTCCAGCGTCGTGCCCTCGAGCGCGAGCAGGGCGCGCGCGTTGGCGATCGTGGCCCGGATCTTCAAGCGGTTGCGGACGATGCCTGTGTCGGCCATCAGTTCGGCGTACTTCACCTCGTCGTAGGCCGCAATCCTCTCGGCGTCGAAGTGGTCGAACGCCCTCCGGAAGTTCTCGCGCTTGTTGAGGATCGTCGACCACGACAACCCCGACTGGAACGCCTCCAAGGTCAGCCGTTCGAACACCGCGGACTCCCCGTGCACCGCCATCCCCCACTCGGTGTCGTGGTAGTCACGCATCACGCCGGGCCGGGCTGCCCAGCCGCAGCGCCGTACGCCGTCCTCGCCGAGCACCGTCATGCGCCCATCCTCGCCGACCTGTCGCAGATGTACACGCCGAACCCCGCCGACCTGTCGCAGATGCACATGTCGCAGAGCTCAGCGATATTCCGGATTGTGCCAACCGAAGTGCTCGCCGCTGTTCCACGCGGCACGCTGATTGCCCTGCGCCGGCACCCCGCCCGCCTCCTTGAGCATCCTCGCGAGATGCATCAGGTTCCAGGTCATGAAGGTCGTGTTGCGGTTGGTGAAGTCATTCTCCGGACCACCGCTGCCGGGATCGAGGTACGACGGCCCCGGACCGGCCTCCCCGATCCAGCCTGCGTCCGCGTTGGGTGGAATCGTGTAGCCCACGTGTTGAAGGCTGTACAGGATGTTCTGGGCACAGTGCTTGATGCCGTCCTCGTTGCCGGTGATGAGGCAGCCGGCGACGCGCCCGTAGAAGAGGTACTGCCCCTTGTCGTTCAGCAGACCGCTCAGGGCATAGATCCGCTCGATCACCTGCTTGGTGACGCTCGAGTTGTCCCCCAGCCAGATGGGGCCGGCGATCACCAGGATGTCACTGGCCAGGATGCCCGGGTACAGCTCCGGCCAGGCGTCGTAGGCCCAGCCGTGCTCGCGCATGTCGGGGTAGACGCCGGTGGCCAGATCATGGTCGATCACACGGATGAGGTCGACCGTCACGCCGTGCTCCCGCATGATCGCTGCACTGGCGTCGACCAGACCCTGGGTGTGGCTCGGTTCGGGGCTCTTCTTGAGCGTGCAGTTGAGGAAGGTGGCCTTCAGGCCGCTGAAGTCCCATTCATTCATGCACCCGACTCTGCTGCCGTCGCGAGAACTCCCGCAATGGGAAAGTGATGACGAAACGCTGACGTGTACATCTGCGACAGGTCAGCGCGATTCCCGCGCACATCTGCGACAGGTCAGCGCGATTCCCGCGTACATCTGCGACAGGTCAGCGGCGGGGCTTGAGGCGCACGCTCGGCAGCTCCGGAGCCGGGATCGGCGGCAGAGCGCCGGCAGGTACGCCGAAGTCCCCGTCCACGAGCTCCGGTCCCGATTCCCGCGCCACCAGCTGGGCCTGCCAGGCCGCCCGGAACGACCGGATCTCCTCGTCGCTTCGACCCACGAAGTTCCACCACATCACGATCTCCTCCCCCAGGGGCACTCCGCCCAGGAGCAGCAGCCGGGCACCGGCGCGGGAGGTCAGCGTGAGCGAGGTGGCCCCGAGGTCGGCGTAGGCCAACTCGGACTCGAGCACCGTCACGTCGTCCACCACCAGGTCGCCGCTGTCGAGCAGGATGCCGTGCTCGTAGGACGCGTCGAGCGGCAGGACGAGGCGAGCCTGAGGGGCGAGCACGATCTCCACACCGAGCAGCGCCGAGTACGTCGACACCGGCGACGTCGACCCGAACAGTGAGCCCAGGAACACCCGAGCCTGCCACCGGTGACCGGTGATCGCCGGCGGGGCGTAGTGCTCGAAGCCGGGTTCGATGAACCTCGATGCCGAGGGCAGCGCGACCCACAGCTGCGCCCCGTGCAGGATCGTGGTGCCGGCCGTGGAGACCTCGGTGTGGCTGATCCCCCGCCCAGCGGTCATCAGGTTGAGCTCGCCGGGGCGCACGGTCGCGGCGTTGCCGGCACTGTCCACGTGGTCGATCTCCCCGGTGAACAGCCAGCTCACCGTCTGCAGCCCGGTGTGCGGATGCGGCGTCACCATCATCCCGCCGGTCTCGGCGACCGGATCGGGGCCGTAATGGTCCAGGAAGCACCAGCCCCCGATGAAGGACCGCTCGCGCTGAGGAAGGGTGCGGCGTACCGTCATCGCGCGCAGCCCACCCAGCGGCACCTCGCGCGGGGTCAGGATCTCGATCGAGGAGCGGGCGTTCACTCAGCCCACCAGGCCATCGACGCCGCAGCCGGCCCGGACCACGCGGCGCGTCGAGGCGGGGTGGCGCGTGAGGGCCTCGGCGGTGCGGATCGGCCGTGCTGCCAGGTTGCCGCCGCAGTTGGGGCACACGCCGTGCAGCACGCGGTCGGCGCAGTCACGACACCAGGTGCACTCGAAGGTGCAGATCAACGCGTCGGAGGAGTCCGGCGGGAGGTCCCGGTCACAGCACTCGCAGTTCGGCCTCAGCTCCAACATGGACAGATCCTCAGCTCAGGTGGGTCGGGTGGGTGGCTCGCTTGTCGCCGCTTCCGTGCCCCCCACCCGCCTCTGCGCCCGCCGGCGCGGGAGCGCTGTGCGCCGCCGAGACCGGCACCAGCCGCACGACCACCGACTTCGAGGTCGGCTGGTTGCTGCCCTTCGCGGTCGAGTCGAGAGGGATCAACGGATTCGTCTCCGGATAGTACGCCGCCGCACAGCCGCGCGGCTGGTCGTAGGTCACGATCCGGAAGTCGTGCGCCCGTCGTTCGACACCGTCGCTCCACTCGCTCACCAGATCCACCCGGTCGCCGTCGCTGAACCCCAGACGGGCGATGTCGTCGGCATGCACGAGCACGACCCGGCGACCACCCTTGATGCCGCGGTAGCGGTCGTCGAGCCCGTAGATCGTGGTGTTGAACTGGTCGTGCGACCGCATCGTCTGCAACAGCAGACGCCCCTGCGGAACCTCCAGCACGTCGGTGGGGCTGACCGTGAACATCGCCAGCCCGACCTCCGTCTCGAAGGTCCTGCTGTCGCGTGGCGGGTGGGGCAGGACGAAGCCACCAGGCTGGTCGACCTTGGAGTCGTACGCCGTGCAGCCGGGCACGACGCGGGCGATCCGACGCCGGATCTCGGTGTAGTCCGAGCGGAACGCCGACCACGGGATCGTGGACCCCGGCAGCGTGGTCTCCGCGATCGAGCAGATGATGTCGACCTCGGATCGCAGCAACGGCGACGCCGGCGGCAACGGCCCCTTCGAGGCGTGCACCGCGGACATCGAGTCCTCGACGGTGACGCGTTGGACGCGACCACCGGTGAGGTCCTTCTCGGATCGGCCGAGTGCGGGCAGGATCAGCGCCTCGCGCCCGTGGACGACATGGGACCGGTTGAGCTTGGTGGAGACGTGCACCGTCAGCTCCGCCGAGTCGAACGCCGCCTCGGTGACCTCGGTGTCGGGGGCCGCGGCCACGAAGTTGCCGCCCATCGCGATGAACACCTTGGCGGCACCGTCACGCAGGGCCCGGATGGCAGCCACCGTGTCGAGGCCGTGTTCGCGGGGCGGCTCGAAGCCGAACTCGTCGCGCAGGGCGTCGAGGAAATGGCCCGGCACGCGCTCCCAGATCCCCATGGTCCGGTCGCCCTGCACGTTGGAGTGCCCACGCACCGGGCACAGCCCGGCCCCGGGCTTGCCGATGTTGCCCTGCAGGAGCGCCACGTTGGTGATCTCCTTGACGCAGGCGACCCCGTTCTGGTGCTGGGTGATGCCCATGGCCCAACAGATCACCGTGGCACTGGACTCGCGGAACAGCTGGGCCGCCTTCTCGATCTCGGCGCGCGGTAGCCCGGTGGACCGCTCCACGGCTGCCCAGTCGAGCGTCCGCAGGTGAGCGGCGTACTCCTCGAAGCCGTGGGTGTGGCGGCTGATGAAGTCGTGGTCGAGCGCGTCCCACTCCAGGAGGTGGGCGGCGATCCCCTGGAAGAGCGCGAGGTCCCCGTTGATCCGCACCGGCAGGTGCAGGTCGGCCAGGCCCGTGCCGTTGCCGAGCCAGCCACTGACCTTCTGAGGGTTCTTGAACCGCACCAGGCCGGCTTCCTGGAGCGGGTTGACCGAGATGATTCTGACGCCGTTGTGCTTGGCCTTCTCCAACGCCGACAGCATCCGCGGATGGTTGGTGCCGGGATTCTGGCCCGCCACGACGATCAGCTCGGCGTTCTCCACGTCGGCGAGGCTGACCGATCCCTTGCCGATCCCGATCGCCTCGGCCAGGCCGACCGACGTCGACTCGTGGCACATGTTGGAGCAGTCGGGCAGGTTGTTGGTGCCGAAGGCGCGCGCGAACAACTGGTAGGCGAACGCCGCCTCGTTGGAGGTCTTGCCCGAGGTGTAGAAGACGGCCTGGTCCGCAGAGTCCAGGGCAGTGAGGTGCCCGGCGATGAGGGCGTAGGCGTCCGCCCAGGAGATCGGTTCGTAGTGGGTGCCGCCGGCGCGGAGGACCATGGGCTCGGTGAGGCGGCCCTGTTGGCCCAGCCAGTAGTCGGTGCGCCCACGGAGCTCCGCGACCGTGTGCTCAGCGAAGAACGATCGCCCGATCATCCGCTTGGTGGCCTCCTCGGTCACCGCCTTGGCACCGTTCTCGCAGAACTCGGCAGTGTGCCGGTGGGCGGGGTCCGGGTCGGGCCAGGCGCAGCCCTGGCAGTCGAAGCCGTCAGTCTGGTTGAGCTTCAGCAGCGTCTGCGCCGTGCGAACGGGACCCATCTGCTCGACGGCCCGCTTCATCGACACCGCCACCGCGGTCGGGCCGGCTGCTGCGTGGGCCTCGCCGCCGATCTGGACGTCGGCCTCGTCGATGTCCGCCTCGGGGGGTCGCCTGCTCATACCTCCATCCTTACCCGGCGCTCCTGACGGCTACACGTCCGGGGAGAATGATGGGCATGTCCAGCCTCTTCGAGCCGTTGACCCTGGGTGCCGTCTCGGTGCCCCATCGGATCTTCATGGCTCCCCTGACCCGCATGCGCTCGACCCAGCCGGGCGACGTACCGAACGACCTGATGCTGGACTACTACGTGCAGCGCGCGAGTGCCGGCCTGATCATCTCCGAGGGCGCCCAGATCTCGCCCGAGGGCAAGGGCTACATGGACACCCCGGGGATCCACAGCGCGGAGCAGGTGGCCGGCTGGCGACGGATCACCGATGCCGTGCACGCGGCCGGCGGGCGGATCGCCTGCCAGTTGTGGCACGTCGGACGGGTCTCGCACGAGTCGTTCCACCAGGGCGAGCTGCCGGTCTCGGCGAGTGCGCTGCCCTACCGCAACCGCACGAGCGTGCGGGGCGAGGACGGCCTGCCGACCCGGGTCAACTGTCCGACGCCCAGGGCGTTGGAGACCGCGGAGATCCCTCGCCTGCTGGAGGACTTCCGGGACGCGACCCTCCGGGCCCGGGAGGCCGGCTTCGACCTGGTGGAGATCCATGGGGCTCACGGCTACCTGCTCCACCAGTTCATGTCGGCGCAGAGCAACCACCGCACCGATGGGTACGGCGGCTCGCTGGAGAACCGGGCCCGCCTGCCGCTGGAGGTCCTCGACGCAGTGGTGAGCGCCTGGGACGCGGACCACGTCGGGATCCGCATCTCACCGCTCGGCATCTTCAACGGGCTGGACGACACCTCGGGACGGCCCATGGGGCTGCATCTGGCTGCTGCCTTCGCCGAGCGGGGGATCGCCTTCCTGCACCTGTCCGAGCCCGACTGGGCCGGTGGCGCGCAGCTCGACGACGACTTCCGTGCCTCCCTGCGAGCCGCCTTCCCGGGGCCCCTGATCGGCGCAGGGAACTATGACCTGGCCAAGGCGACGCGGCTGGTGGAGGCCGGGTTCATCGACGCAGCGGCGTTCGGGCGGACCTTCCTGGCCAACCCCGACCTGCCGCATCGACTGCGCTCCGGCCTGGTCCTCAACGACCCTGACCTGGCGACCTTCTACGGCGGCGGCGCCCGTGGCTACACAGACTACCCGGCGTACGACGCGCCGAGGACCCGCACCGTGACGAAGGCCTAAGACAGTGGCGTCAGAGCACCACGAGCAACAGGACAGCGAGGGCGACGGCCGCGATCACGACGGTCAGGATGACGTGCCCGTAGTCCTCGGGCAGTTCCTCGCCGGCCTTCATCGCGGCCTTGGCGCCGCGCCAGCGCCACCACGCCAGCAGGGTGCAGGCGACAGCGGTGCCCGCCAGGACGGCAGAGATGGTCGACTCGGCCCACTGGGGCCACCCGGTGTCGATCGCATGAAGGCCGGCGGCCCCCGCGATGAGCCCGAGCGAGGTCCGAACCCAGGCGAGATAGGTGCGCTCGTTGGCCAGTTCGTAACGGGGGTCGGGGATCACGAGTTGGAGAATACGGCTGGATCACCGTCGCCGGGCCCACGCCCCGCCCACGTCCAGGCATAGGCCGGGTCCTCGACGGCCAGTCCGCCCTCGCCGAGCTCCAGCGGCGCGAAGGTGTCGACCATGACGGCAGACTCGTCGAAGTAGTCCGCCCCCAGGGACGCCTCGATCGCGGCCGGCTGTGGTCCATGGGCATAGCCGCCGGGATGCAGGGAGACGGAGCCGAGGTTGATCCCGGATCCCTTGCGTGCCTCGTAGTCGCCGCCCACGTAGAACATCACCTCGTCGCTGTCGACGTTGGAGTGGTAGTAGGGCACCGGCACCGCGAGCGGGTGGTAGTCGACCTTGCGCGGCAGGAAGTTGCAGATCACGAAGTTCCACCCCTCGAAGACCTGGTGCACCGGCGGCGGCTGGTGCACCTTGCCGGTGATCGGCATGTAGTCCTCGATGTTGAACGTGTAGGGGTAGAGGCAGCCGTCCCAGCCGACGACGTCGAAGGGATGGGTCGCGTAGGTCATCCGGGTGCCCCCGATCGTGCCGCTGACCCGGTGCTTGACCAGCACGTCGACATCGACCTCACCGGCGTGTGCCTCCAGCAGCTCGGTCGACGAGTGCGGCCCGTGCAGGTCGCGCTCGCAGTACGGCGCGTGCTCGAGCAGCTGGCCGTAGCGCGACAGGTAGCGCTTGGGCGGTGCGATGTGGCTGTTGGCCTCGATCGCGTAGAGCTGGCTCGACTCGCTGGGGACCCAGCGGTGGGTGGTCGCGCGCGGGATCAGGACGTAGTCGCCGCTCCGGTAGGTGACCACCCCGAAGACCGTCTCGACGGACCCGGTCCCGGACTCGACGTACACGCACTCATCGCCCACGGCGTTGCGGTAGAGCGGCGAGGCTTCCGTGCCGGTGACCACGTAGGCGATCCGGACGTCGTTGTTGCCCAGGATCAGACGGCGACCCGTGACGGCGTCCGCCGGCCCGGAGAACAGCGAGTGCAGCCTGAGGTGGCGTGCCTTGAGCGGATGGTTGGGCGTGCGCGACTGGTCGGGCAGCTCCCAGATCTCGGAGGCGACGAGCGCGGACGGTACGCCGCGGTGGTAGAGCAGGGAGGAGTCCGAGGAGAAGCCCTCCTCCCCCATCAGCTCCTCGTAGTAGAGCTGTCCCGACGAGTCGCGGTGCTGCGTGTGCCGCTTGGGCGGCACCGAGCCGACGACGCGGTAGTGAGGCATGCCAGACCCTTTCCGATAATCGGACAACTCTGTCCGTTCATCGGTCCAAGCCTAGCGACAGATCAACTGCCCTGGTAGGCCTGCGCGATCCGCGTGACGAACTGGTAGACCCCGTCCTCGTCCGGCGCCAGCGGCCCGGCCTGGTAGTTCGGAGCCTTCATGCCACGCTGCACCGACTCACAGGCCGAGAAGTCCTGCCGGTTGGTGAGGTCCCAGAAGTCCACGGCGTACGCCGGGTCGAAGCCCTCCGCGCCGGCGACCTCGGCCGGGAACGCCCACGAGCAGCGCACCCGGGTCACGTCGGGCGAGATCGGGGTGAGCAGGTGGGTCATGATGTAGTCCGGGTGCAGGCTGATCAGCAGGTTCGGCATCACCGCGACATACATGACCGTGCGCCGCTCCACCTCGTCGAGCCGGGCCATCGCCACACCGCCGCTGCGGCCGTCGAAGGACATCGTGTCGGCGTGCTCGCGCAGGTCCATCCAGCCGCCGACCCAGTTGCCCTCCATCTCGAGGTTCTCCCCCGAGGTCGGCGGGCTGACCGCGCACAGCTCCGGGTGGATCGAGGAGCAGTGGTAGCACTCCTGGTAGTTCTCGATGATCACCTTCCAGTTGGAGGCGACGTCGTACTCGTGCACGACCGGGGTCACCAGCGTCTCGGCGTCGTAGTCGGCCACGATTCCCTCGAGCTCGCCGATGTGCTCGGCGAACGGCAGGCCCTGGTTCTTGCGATCCACGAAGACCCACCCGTGCCACTCCTGGACACCGACCGGCTTCAGACTGAAGGCGGACTTGTCGAAGTCCACGGCGTCCTTGTGTCCGGGCGCACCGATCAGCGAGCCGTCGAGGCGATAGGACCACGCGTGGTAGGGGCAGACGATCGCGCGCAGGTCCTCGCTGGTCCCACCACAGGGAAGCAGCTCGTGGCCGCGGTGGCGGCAGGCGTTCTCGAAGCCGCGCAGCACCCCGGACTTGTCGCGGGTCAGCAGGACGCCGTAGTCGCCGAGCGACTGGGCGGTCATGCCGCTCGTGGAGATCTCACTGGAGCGACCGACACAGACCCAGCCGCCGAACAGGTGCTCCTGCTCCCAGGCGAGCACGGCATCACTGAGATAGGCGTCTCGCGGCAGCATCCGACTGTGGCCGAAGGGGGCCAGGGAGAGGGCCACCTGGTCCGGGTCGAGGGGGGCGGGAGGAACGACGGTCATGACGGACTACCTTTCGGACTGAACGACCATTCAAGCCTACGCCTCGCCGGCGAACACGTCGAGACCCCGGCCGCCTCGCTCGCCACGGGTGAACCAGCGGTAGGCAACGAACCCGAGCACGACCGCCAGCAGCGAGGCCAGCAGCAGCAACGTGGTGAGCGCGTTGAGCGCCGGCGTCGGCGCGGCCCGAGCGGTGTTGTAGACCTTCACCGACACCGGCTCGGTCGAGGAGTCCCCGGACAGGTAGCGCACGATGATGAAGTCGTCGATGACATCGGCGAAGACCAGCACCGCGCTGGCGAAGATGGCCGGGAGCAGCATCTTCAGCAGCACCCGCCGTACGGCGCCGAGCGGTGAGGCACCCAGGTCGATCGCGGCCTCCTCATAGTCCCGGCCGATGGTGAGCAGCCTGCTGCGCACGATCACCACGGGATAGGACAGCTGATAGGTCACCAGGGCCATCACCTGACCGCTGGTGCCGAGCTGCAGCGGGGTGCTGAGCACGGTGGCCACGAACAGCAGGGACACTGCGATCAGGATCTCGGGCAGCACGAAGGAGATGATCACGGTCAGGTTGGCCCCCGAGGGGATCCGTCCCCGCCAGCGGTCCAGACCGAGCGCCAAGAGCACTCCGAGCGGCACCGTCACCGCCGTGGCCAGCACCCCGAGCCACAACGTGTGCGTCAGGGCGGTGTGCAGGCTGGCGTCGTGCCACACCGAGCGCAACGGATCACCGTAGTACCAGCGCATCGAGAAGCCCTGCCACGTGGTGCGCGACCGCCCGGCGTTGAACGAGAAGAGCACCGCGACCAGCACCGGCAACAGGGACCAGAGCAGGTAGCACAGGGTGACCGCCAGCAGGATGCGCGGCTTGCGCCAGGGGTCGCGCCACCAGGCGACCGGGCCTCTCACGACGCCACGTCCTGGTCTCGACACGCTTGCGACCCGCAGCCGCTCATGACGCGATGTCCGCTCCGGAGCGGGTGGAGCGCACGTAGATCACCATCGGCACGATGGAGACCAGCAGGATCAGCAGCACGAACGCACCGGCCTGTCCCGTCTGCCCGGGCGTGAGGACCGAGTTGTTGATCAGGTTGCCGATCATGCTCGTCTCCGGGGACCCGGAGAGCAGGTCGTTGGTGAAGTAGTCGCCCAGCATCGGCAGGGTGGTCAACAGCAGGCTGACCACCACCGCCTGTCGACTCAGCGGCCAGGTGACCCGCCGGAAGGTCTCCCACCTGTTGGCGCCCAGGTCCCGCGCGGCTTCCAGGATCGAGGCCGGAGCCCGGTCCAGACCCGCGAAGAGCGGAAGGATCATGTAGGGCACGTAGCCGTAGACCAGCCCGAGGATCACCGTGGTCGGCTGACCACCGAGCCAGTCGACGCGCACGTCGAACAGCCCGCCGAGACTGAGGCCTTTGTTGACCAGGCCATCGGTCTGCAGCAGGTTGACCCAGGCCAGCATCCGCATCATGTAGCTGATCCAGAACGGCGCGATCAGGCAGGCGAGCAGCAGCCCCTTCCACCGCCCCGCGAACCGGGCCGTGTAGTAGGCCACCGGGTAGGCGATCAGCAGGCAGAGCAGGCTCGCCAACGCGACGTACACGACCGTGCGCACGAGCGCGGGCCGGAAGAACGCGTCCGGTCCGACGATGTGATCGATGACGTAGCGGAACTGCGTGAAGTCCCAGTCCAGCGGGTTCCACACCGGCACCGGCTGGCGCAGCACCGGATCGGTGGCCCCGAACAGGATGGCCAGGACGACGTAGAACGGAGCGACGAAGAAGACGGCGAGCCACGCGATGCCTGGCATGGCCAGGGCCGGCCAGAGACGACGGGTGCCGACGGGGCCCTGATGGGTCGACGCGTCGGCCGACCGGTCAGCCACCGGCCTTGAACTCCTGCCACACCTGGTGGTACGCCGCGTCCGTGGCCGCCGGCAGCTGCAGGAGTGGGACGCCGGTGTCGAAGTCGGACTCGCGGACGACGGCCCGGGCCAGGTTCTCCGGGACGTAACCGTCCTTCACCAGGGTGTCGGGCGTGAACGCGGTCAGCGGGGGCTGGTAGCCGGTGAAGCCGAAGTTGGTGCCTGCCGCGTCGGGATCGAGCAGCTCGTTCATGAACACGTGGGCGGCCACCGGGTTCTCCCCTTGGGCCAGGCAGACCACCAGGTCGTTGTCGACCTCGCCGACGCCGTCCTCGGGGAACCAGTAGCGCAGCAGGTCCGGCGAGGTCCCGTCAGGCAGGTAGTAGGGCATGTTGATCGCGTCGCCGCTCCAGGCCTGGCAGAGCCCGTACTGGCCGGCCGGCAGATCGGTGTACATCGAGATCGTCACCCGAGGGTCCATCGTCTTGCGCAGGTCGAGCAGCTGCTCTCGGACCATCGCGATGTCCTTCTCGTCGGTGGTGTTGATGTCGGTCACACCGTTGCGCAGCAGCACCATCGCCATCGCGGCGTGCCAGTCGTCGAGGATCGCCATCTTCCCCTTGTAGGTGGGGTCCCAGAGCACGTCGTAGGGGTTGTCCAAGCCTTCGATGTCGGTGGGCACCTGGTCGGTGCGCCAGGCGATGCCGGTGCTGTAGACGGTGTAGGGGATCGTGTACTGCGCACCCTTGTCCCACCAGGGGTCCTGCATGCTCGTCCACAGGTTGGCGGTGTTGGGCAGATAGTCGTGGTTGAGCGGGCGCAGCAGGTCGCCCTGGATCAGCCGCCCGACGGAGTCGTAGCTGGGGAAGTAGAGGTCGAACTTGAGGTTCTTCGAGGCGATCTTGGTCAGTGCCTCGTCGGCGTCGTTGAAGGTCGAGAGCCGGATGTCGACGCTGTACTTCTTCTCGAAGTCCTTCAGCATCTTGGGCGAGAGGTAGTCGGCGTAGTTGTAGATCCGCAGCGTGCTGCCTGCCTCGGGCACCAGACCGGACTCGATCGCCGGGTTGGCCTTGCTCACCGACCAGGTCACCGGGTTGTCGGGCGCGGGGAGCTTCTCGGGCCCGGCGCCGGCGGAGGAGCCGTCTCCACCGCCGCAGGCGGCCAAGAACGGACTGGCGACGCCAGCCGCGAGCGCGCCCCGCAGGACGGTGCGGCGCGCGACGGGCCTGCCTACCATCGAGTCCCCTCAGCAGTCAGAGTGGCTGGTGCTGAACCTTGTTCCCTCCCGAAACCGTCGCATAGACTGAACGATCAGTCAATGACTCGAGGGAACCCATGACCATCATCGAAAGTGCACCCCTTCTCTCCGATCGGCTCGACGCCCTGATCGAGGCTGAGACCCAGGCCTTCGTCGAGCGCGAACCTCGCAGCCGTGAGTACTCGGCCCGCGCCACCCACCTGGCCGGTGGTTGTACGTCGAACTGGCAGATCGCCGAGCCACAGGCGATCTGGATGAGCCATGGGAGTGGCTCGAAGATCTACGACGTCGACGGCTGCGAATACTCCGACTTCCACGGCGGGTACGGCGTCTCGCTCGCCGGCCACGCCCACCCGGCGATCGTCGCGGCCGTGCAGCGACGCGTCACCGAGGGGACCCACTTCGCCCAGCCCACCGAGGACGCGATCGTGGTCTCCGACAACCTGTCGGAGCGCTTCGGCCTCCCCCTGTGGCGCTTCGGCAACTCCGGCACCGAGGCCACCATGGACGCCGTCCACCTGATGCGCGCCGCCACCGGACGCGACCGGATCCTCAAGGTCGAGGGTTGCTACCACGGGCATCACGACTCCGTGCTGGTCTCGGTGCTGCCCGAGCCCGATGACGCGATCGGCCCACCGGACGCGCCCATCGGCGTACCGGACAACACCGGGATCCCCGGAGCGATCCTCGACCTGGTCAGCGTCGTCCCCTTCAACGACCTCGCCGCCGTCGAGCGAGCACTGCTCGCCTTCCCCGACCAGATCGCGGGGATGATCCTCGAGCCGATCATGATGAACGCAGGCATCATCCATCCCGACGAGGGCTACCTGGCGTCCTTGAAGGAACTGCTGCACCGACACGGTGCGCTCCTGGCCTTCGACGAGGTGAAGACCGGTCTCACCGTCGGCCCGGGCGGGGCCTCACGGGTGGTCGGCGTGACGCCTGACCTGATCTGTCTGGCCAAGGCCCTCGGCGGCGGAATCTCCACCTCCGCGATCGGTGGCACCACGGAGGTGATGTCCCTGATCGCCGACGGGGGTTACGAGCAGGTCGGCACCTTCAACGGCAACCCGCTGGCCATGGCATCAGCCCGGGCCATGCTCACCGAGGTCCTCACCCCGGCTGCCTACGAGCATCTCGACAAGTTGCGCGACCGGATGGCCGCGGGACTCCAGGACGTGATCGACCGCCACCAGATGCCGTGGCGGGTCGTCACCGCGGGCGCGAAGGGCTGCGTCTCCTTCCTGCCGCAGCCGATCCACAACTACCGCGACTTCACCGAGCTCGACGGTCGCTACGGACACGCGCACTGGCTGGTGCAGCACAACCGCGGAGCGTTCCTTCCTCCCTGGGGCAAGGTCGAGCAGTGGCTGTTGTCGGTGCAGCACACCGACGAGGACGTCGACCGCTTCGTGGCCAACTGCGAGGTCCTGGCCCGCGCGCTGGCCGAGCCCGCCTCGTCGTCGGTCGAGCCTGCCTCGTCGTCGGTCGAGCCTGTCGAGACCCGATGAGCGGCGCGCTGTCACTCTCGGGCCTGGTGAAGCGGTTCGGTGACGAGGTCGCGGTCGACGGCATCGACCTCGAGATCGGCGAGGGTGAGTTCTTCTCCCTGCTCGGCTCCTCCGGCTGCGGCAAGACCACGACGCTCCGCATGATCGCGGGGTTCGAGCAGCCGGATGCCGGGTCGATCCACCTCGACGGCCAGGACCTGTCCTCGGTGGCGCCGCACAAGCGTCCCGTCAACACCGTGTTTCAGTCCTATGCCCTCTTCCCGTTCCTGAGTGTCTCCGACAACGTCGCGTTCGGGCTGAAGTACCAGTCCGCGACCCCGGCCGACGTACGCCGCCGTGTGGACGCGGCCCTGGACCTCGTCCAGATGGGCAAGCTGGCCAAGCGCAAGCCGCACCAGCTGTCCGGGGGCCAGCAGCAGCGGGTCGCGCTGGCCCGGGCACTCGTCCTCGAGCCGACGGTGCTGCTGCTCGACGAGCCGATGGGTGCGCTCGACGCGAAGCTGCGCAAGCAGCTGCAGCTCGAGCTGCGCTCACTGCAGAGGCTGGTGGGCACCACGTTCGTCTACGTGACCCACGACCAGGACGAGGCCCTGACGATGTCGGATCGCCTGGCGGTCCTGCACGAGGGTCACGTGATGCAGGTCGGCACCCCCAGCGAGGTCTACTCCCAGCCGGCCAACACCCACGTCGCGACGTTCCTGGGCACCACCAACCTGTACGACGCGACCGTGACCGCGGTCGGGCCGGAGCGGGTCACCTGCACGGCGGGCGGATCCGTCCTCCAGGTGGACGTGGGGTCCCACCCCGCCGCCGTCGGCGAGGCCCTGAGCCTGATGGTGCGCCCCGAGCGGGTCGAGGTGTCTCCCACCGCCCTCGAGACCGGCACCGACACCAACCTGCTCACCGGCTCCGTGACCACCCTGACCTTCCGTGGCGCGCACACCGCCGTACTCGTCGACATCGGTCAGCTCACGTTGGAGGCCGAGGTCGCCAACGTGCACGGCGAGCCGCCCCCCTGGCTCACGGTCGGCTCGCCGGTGTGCGTGCGGGTCTCGCCCTCTGCCCTACGGCTGCTGCCGACCGGCTGACGGGATCCCCGGCTGACCGGTGAAACTCGCGGTTGTCAGCCTCTGCAAAGGCTGACAACCGAGGGAATCCCCGGTCAGCCGGGGAAACCTGCAGCAGGCCACACGGCCGCAAACCCGCCACCCCGGATAGTTGGGGTGGCGGGTCCGGTGACAGTTGATCAGGCGGTCGGCTGACCGGCGTACTCCTCGATGGCGGCGCGCAGCGCGGCCGAGTCGTCGGCCCAGCCGAGGACGGCCTCGACCGCTGGGTCCCCCGACCGCGCGATCGCCAGGAGCAGGCGGGGGGCGGTCATGCCCGGCCCGCCGGGGCCGCGGCGACGCTCACGGTCGTCGGCTCCGGCAACACGGCGTACGCCGCGCAGGGCCTCCACGAGGGCGGGTGAGAACGGGAGGCGATCGCCGAAGCGCTCGCTGCGGGGGCCGCGTCGACCGCGACCGCCGCCGCGGCGACCCTCGATCCGAGGGTCTTCCACCTCCGCGGAGTCGGGGCCTGTTGCGCGGCGGTCCGGCCTCCCGTGGTGGTGCCTGCCGTGATGGCCACCAGGTCCGCCCCGGCGGCCGCGACCTCGGCCGCGCCCTCGCTCACCCCACCCCTCGGTGATGTCGTCACCGAAGGTGGAGCGGACGGCCTCGCGCACCTTGTCGAGATCGATGCCGATGGCACGCAGTGCTGCGCGGTCCTCGTCGAGCTCGGCGCTGGAGGCTTCGGGATCGGCATCCTGATCGCGCGGTGTCTCGACGTGACGCTCGATGACGATGCTCCGCGCCTGGTCGAAGGTGAGTCCGTGCTGGGTCAGCAGTGCGTAGGTCTCGCCGCGGACGTTGGCGAGCAGGCCGAGCAGGACGTGGTCGGCTCCGACCTCGGAGTGTCCGAGTTCGCGAGCCTCATCGGTTGCCTGCATCACAGCGATGCGGGCTTCTGGGTTGAGTCGGCTGTACATGTGGTTCTCCTCAAGAAGGGTGGTCCGCGTCAGTCGCGGAAGTGTTTTTGGTGAACGGCCTGCCGACTGACCTTGAGGACGTCGGCAATGGCTTGCCAGCTCCAGCCCTGGGTCCGCGCATTGCGGACATGGACCTCTTCGAGCCGGTCGGCCAGGACCCTGAGGGCCCGCACGGCGATGAGTCCCTGCTCGGGGTCCATGCTCGCGGCGTCCTTGTCCAGGTTCGTGGCGTCGTTCATACGTCAAGTAAACCTGACAGACCATGATCTGTCAACTTTTCCTGACAAACTCGTGCCTTACGAGATGCCGAGCTCCTTGCGGGCCACGTCCAGCGCCACACGCTGCGCCCGGTCGCCGGTCACCAGCGGATCATCGAGGGCCACCTGCACCACAAGCCCGTCGAGCAGGGACGACCACATGATCGTGAACCACTCCACGTCGACATCGCCGATCTCCCCCGCCGCGACACCGTCCTGGACGATCCGCGAGATCACCGCGCGCCACTGCTCGTCGAGCAGCACCCGGTCCTGCTTCACCTGCGGGTTGCGGAAGGCCTGGGCCCACAGGTCGAACCACAGCCCCCAGTCGGCCGGCACCTGGCCGTCCTCGATCAGCGGGATGCACATCGTCACGAGGGTCTCGAGGCGGGTCATCATCGCGGGCGTCTCGCGCAGCATCGCCTCAGCGCTCGCGTAGAACTCCCGCTCGGACCAGCGCAGGGCCTCGGTGAGCAGACTGTCCTTGGTGCCGAAGTAGTAGATGACCAGGGCCGGACTGGCGCCGACCCGACTGGCCACGTCGGCGATCCGAGTCTCGGCGAAGCCCCGCTCGGCGATGAGTTGGGCAGCCGCGGCCACCATCTGGTCACGTCGTACGTCTGCGACTGCTTCGTTCGGCGCCTTCGCCATGATCCCAACCACCCGAATCGTGTCCGCTTGCTTGTGGCGCACCGTAGCACGCGAATAGACTGAACAGTCAGTCAGGATTTCACCACGAGACGGGTGCCAACATGACCTCGAACCAGTACGACGCCATCGTGGTGGGCGGGGGTCACAACGGCCTCGTCTCGGCGGCCTACCTAGCCCGAGCGGGACTGCGCACGGTGGTGCTCGAGGCCCGCGCGACGACTGGTGGCGCGGCCACCACCGAGCGTCCCTGGCCCGAGCACCCGCACCTCGCGGTCACCCGGCTCTCCTACGTGATGAGCCTGATGCCGCCGACCATCCTGCAGGATCTCCAACTGGAACGGCACGGCTACCGGGTGCACCCGATGGGCCCCTACTACCAGGCCTTCCCCGAAGGAGGGTCGCTCACGATCTACGAGGACGACCCGAAGCGCACCAGAGAGCAGATCGCGAAGTGGTCCTCGAAGGACGCGCGTGCCTGGGACGAGTGGAACGACTGGCTCGCCGGACTCGCCGACGTGCTCGCGCCCCTGCTGATGACCGTCCCGCCGTCGATCGGTTCCCACGAGCCGGCCGAGCTCGCCGCGCTCGCCAAGCTGGCCTGGCGCAACCGGGGCATCGACGCCCGCACCGTCGCCGACGTCACCCGCCTGATGACGATGAGCATCGCCGATCTCCTCGACGACTGGTTCGAGTCGCCCCAGATCAAGGGCGCCCTGGCCGTCAACGGAGTGATCGGCACGTGGGCCGGCCCCTACGAACCGGGCACCGCCTACGTGATGGCCCATCACTCCATCGGCGACGTGGGTGACGGCCAACTGGGCAGCTGGGGCTACCCCGAGGGCGGCATGGGGGCCGTCTCCGACGCCATCCGCCGCAGCGCGGAATCGTTCGGTGCCGAGATCCGCACCAACGCCCCCGTGGCGTCCCTGCTGGTGAAGGGCGGTCGGGTCGAGGGCGCCGTACTGGCCTCCGGCGACGAGCTGAGCGCACCACTGGTCGTCACGAGCCTGCACCCCAAGCGCGCCTTCCTCGAACAGGTCGGCGCCCAGCACCTGCCGACCGACTTCGTCCGCGACATCGAGCACTGGCGCTCGCGCAGCGGCGTGGTGAAGATCAACCTGGCCATCGACCGGCTGCCCAGCTTCACCGCCGACCCCAGCGAAGGCCAGGCCGAGCACCACACCGGCTCGGTCGAGATGGCCCCCACCATGGACTTCATCGAGAAGGCGTTCATCGAGGCCCGCGAGGGCAAGCCGGCCACGGCCCCGTTCTCCGACGGCGTCATCCCGACCACCCTGGACAAGACGCTCAACCCCGATGGCACCCACGTCTTCTCGCTGTTCACCCAGTGGGTCCCCCACGACTGGAACACCGAGCCGCACACCGAGGAACTGGAGGCCTACGCCGAGCGCCTCATCACCCTGTACGACGACGTGGCACCCGGCTTCCGGGACTCGATCATCGCCCGCGACATCGTCGGACCGCACGAGATGGAGAGCGAGTACGGGCTCATCGGCGGCAACATCTTCCACGGCGAGCTGGCCGTGGAGCAGCTGTTCCACATGCGACCAGCCCCGGGCTACGCCGACTACCGCACGCCGATCGCCGGCCTCTACAACGCCAGCTCCGCCACCCACGCCGGCGGCGGGGTCTGCGGCATCCCCGGCCTCCAGGCCGCCCGGGCCGCACTCAAGGATGCCAAGTCGGCGCGGCGGTCACCCCGACGGCTGCTGCGACGCCAGTGACCCCACCGCTTCGCGCAGGCGTCCACTCGATGCTGGAGGCGCGCACCGTCGCGGTCGTCGGGGCCAGCGACCGGCCGGACTCCTTCGGGTGGCGGATGACCACCGAGGTGCTGCGCAGCCCGGGCTTCACGCGGGTGCACCTCATCAACCCCGGCCGCAGCACCGTGCTCGGTGAGCCCTGCCTGCCGTCCCTCGCCGACGTCCCCAACCCGGTCGACCTGGTGCTGCTCGGCGTACCCGATGCCGCCCTGGTCGACCAGGTCCGGTTGGCCTCAGCTCGCGGAGACGCCGGGGCCGTGGTCTTCGGCAGCGCCCACGGGGTGCGCGATGACCTCGTGTCGGCTGCTGCCGGCCTCGAGCTCTGCGGGGCCGGGTGCATGGGCTTCATCAACGTGACCCGCGGCGTGCGAGCGATCGGCTACCTGGAGCGCGACCCGCTGCCGCCAGGTCCGATCGCCCTCGTCACACACTCCGGGTCGGTGTTCTCCGCGATGCTGCGCACCCACCGGCGCCTGCACTACTCCCTGGTCGTCTCCAGCGGACAGGAGCTGGTCACCACCACCGCCGACTACCTCGCCCAGGCCCTCTCGATGCCCGAGACCCAGGTCATCGGCCTCGTGCTGGAGACCCTGCGCGACGTACCAGCCCTGCGCGCCGGCCTCGCTGCCGCCGCCGAGCGCGACATCCCTGTCGTGGCGCTCACCGTGGGGTCGTCGGTGGTCGGCACCGCCCTGGTCGATGCCCACTCGGGTGCGCTGGCCGGCTCGGACGCCGCCTGGGAAGCCCTGTTCGCCGCCTACGGCGTGCATCGCTGCGACGACCTGGCCACCTTCACCGACAGCCTGGAGCTGTTCGCGGTCGGGCGCCGGATCCGGCACCCGGGTGCCGGGATCGCGACCGTCCACGACTCCGGCGCCGAGCGGGTCCTGGTCGCGGACGTCGCGGAGCGCACCGGCGTCCCCTTCGCGCCGCTCGCGCCCGCGACCACCCAGCGGTTGACCGAGCTCCTCGACCCCGGGCTGCAGGCCACGAACCCGCTCGATGTCTGGGGTGGCGGAGCCTCGACCGAGGACCTCTTCACGAACTGCCTCACTGCGCTCGCGGACGATGCCGCGGTCGAGGTCGTCGCGCTGGCCGTCGACCTGGTGACCGAGTACGACGGCGACGATGCCTTCCCCCGCGCCCTCACCCGGGTCCAGGCCGCCACCGACAAACCGGTCGTGGTGCTGTCCAACCTGGCCTCGGCGATCGACCAGCCACTCGCTGCCACCCTGCGCGCCCAGGGCATTCCTGTCCTCGAAGGCACCCGGTCCGGACTCATCGCACTGCGCCACCTGCGTGAGCAGGCCGCGCCCGCACTCCTGGGAACCACGCCGATCGACCTGGACCGCCAACGGCAGTGGACCGAGCGGCTCGTCACCGGCGAGGTGGAGGCGCTCGCGCTGCTGATGGACTACGGGGTCAGCGTGGTGCACTCCGAGCTGGCCGCGTCCGAGGAGGCTGCCGTCGCCGTGGCGCGCCGCCTCGGCCACCCCGTCGTCCTCAAGACCGCCAACCCGGAGGTCAGCCACAAGGTGGACGTCGACGGCGTGTGGCTCGGCCTCGCCGACGACGCCGCGGTGCGCACGGCGTACGCCGCCCTGGGCCGCCTCGGAGCGCAGGTGGAGGTGCAACGGCACGTCCCGGCAGGCGTCGAGCTGGCGATCGGCATCTGGCGCGACCCCCTGCTGGGTCCGCTCCTGGTCGTGGCCGCCGGCGGCACCCTCGTGGAACTGCTCGATGATCGGGTCGTCGCGCTGGCCCCGGTGACCGCCGACACCGCGCGCGACCTCGTCGCCCGCCTCAAGGTGGCCCGCCTGCTCGCAGGACATCGAGGGACCCTGCCTGGCGACCTCGAGGCCGTGGTCGACACGATCGTCGCCGTCTCCGACCTCGCCCACGAGCTCGGGGACCAGCTGGACGCCCTCGACGTCAACCCGCTCATCGTGACCGCCGCCGGCGCGGTCGCCGTCGATGCCCTGGTGCTGCCTCGCCGGCCAGGCTAGATCTCACGTTTCTTGCTGCGATAGTCCCGAACGTTTGGCACCTTCAGTCGGCGTGTCGCGGTGCCGAACGTTCGGGACTATCGAGTGCTCGTGGGGAACGGCAGCGCGATCGGGTCGGGTGCGAGTCTGCTGTTACCATCGGCGTCGAAGCGGTCGAGGCCGAGGTCGGTGACGTCCACCAGGTCGGTGGTCCCGGTGAGCGCGAGGTCGGCAGCCGCCCTGGCCACGCCCGGCCCCCACATCATCCCGTGACCGCCGGCGGCCGCCACGACGGTGCCGTCGACCGGTCCGTCAGCGGTCAGGAGCGGACCGAGGATCGGCAGGTGATCAGGGGTGAAGTCGATCGTGGCAGCCCAGGTCCGGCGCAGGCCGAGTGAGGCGGTCACCGGGAGCAGGGTGGCGATCCGCGAACGCATCGTGTCGTAGTAATCCCAGTCGAACGAGGTGGATTCGCCCGGAGCTTCGTCGGGGTTGCTCATCCCCCACATCACCCCGCCCTCCTCGGGACGCCAGTAGATCCCCGAGGTGACGTCGAACATCATCGGCAGCCGGTCGGGGGCGAGATCGGGGTGGGGCTCGGTGACGACCACCTGATGGCGTACGCCGCCGGACGGGATGTCGGCGCCCACCGCGCGGCCGACCGCGCCCAGGGTCGGACCACCGGTGAGCACCACACGCGTGGTGGCGATCGGACCAGAGGTGGTCTCCACGCCCGTGACCCGCCCCCCGGAGACCTGCAGGCCCTCGAACGCCGTACGTTCGCGCACGTCGACGCCGGCGGTGAACAGCGCCGCGGTGTAGGCCAGGACGTTGCGCGGCGGGTCGAGGTAACCGTCACCGGCGGCGTACGAACCTCCGAGGGTCTGGCCCGGCGCCATCGACGGATTGAGGTGGTCGAGCTCGTCGGGGTCGACCCAGCGCACGTCGAGCCCGACGGCCTGCTGCATCGCGATCCGGGCGCGCGCCAGCGTGACCTCGTCGTCGGAGAAGCAGGGCATGAAGTAGCCCTGCTCGACGAAACCCGAGTCGATGCCCAGTCGTTCGTGCTGGTCGAGGTAGAAGTCGCGGCTGAACATGCCGAGGCGGACCGCGACCTCGGTGCCACCCTGGGCCCGCACCATCCCGGCGGCCCGCGAGCTCGCTCCGGATCCCAGCGTGCCCTTCTCCAGGAGCACCACCTCGTCCAGGCCGGCCTGCCTGAGCTGCCAGGCGCACCAGGCACCGATCGTGCCGCCACCCACGACGACAGCGTCTGCACTCCGCGGCACGGCACTGGTCACAGTTCCGAGGCTGACATAGACTGAACGGTCAGTCAATGCACCCAGCCCGAAGGACGACCATGTATGGCCTGACTGCTGCCGACCTCGATCTCCAGGCCCGGGCGCGGGCATTCGCGGACGCCCTGATCCCCTACGAGGAGTACGCCGAAGCCCACGACGGCGCCCTGCCTGACGGCGTCGCCGCCGAGCAGCACGCCAAGGCCATCGACCAGGGTCTCTACGCCACCAACATGCCCACCTCGGTCGGCGGCCAGGGGTGCAGCACCCTGCAGCAGGTCCTGGTCCAGGAACAGGGCGGGCGGGTCACCAACGGACTGGCCTGGTGCCTGCACACACCGCCGGCATGGTGGCCCGGTGTGGCCAACCAGCACCAGCTCGAGACCTGGCTGCTGCCGACCGTGCGCGGCGAGAAGCAGGAGTGCTACGCGATCACCGAGGAGTACGCCGGCTCCGACGTGTCCGACCTCCAGGCGACCGCGAGGCGCGACGGCGACGACTACATCCTCGACGGGGTGAAGTGGCACGTCACCTCCTACAACGAGGCCGACTACATCTTCTTCCAGGGCGTCCTCACCGAAGGACCGCACGCCGGCGACCAGGCCCTCTTCGTGCTGGACAAGGAGACGCCCGGCGTGCGCGTGGTCCGCACCCCGGCGTACACGCACACGCTCGGCCACGAGCACCCGATCGTCGCGTTCGACGGCGTGCGGGTGCCGGCCAGTCACCTGGTGGGCAGCGAGGACGCCGGGATGACGTTCGTCTACGACTGGTTCCGCTTCGAGCGCATGATGATCGCCGCCCGCTGCCTGGGCGCCACCGAGCGGCTGATCGACGAGGCGACCGCGTTCGCCCAGCAGCGGAAGATGGGCCAGGAGATGCTGTTCGACAAGCAGCTGGTGCAGGCGATGCTCGCCGACAGCCTGACCGAGCTGTACGCCGGGCGCACCATGCTCTACACCCTGGCGCGTGCCGTGGACGAGGGTGCCGACGTGAAGGTGCTCCACGCCCAGTGCTCGATGGCCAAGCTGTTCGCCTCGGAGCTGTCGGGCCGGGTGGCGGACCGGGCGGTGCAGATCTTCGGCGGACGCGGCTACATGCGCGAGAACGTGGCCGAGCGGTTCTTCCGCGAGCTGCGCGTCGAGCGCATCTGGGAGGGTGCCAGCGAGGTGCAACGACTGATCATCGCCGGGCAGCTCGACAAGCGAGGTCGCTCCGCTCTCGTGTAAAAGTTTCGCAACCAGTGATGACTGGTGATGACTGTTCGTGACTGGTCGTGACTGCCTGAAATCGTCGCTGAAAGTGCTGGGAAACCGTCGGTTGCCAAGCGATCGTTCGCGGCATGAAACTCGGGATTCGACTACTGCTGCTCGCCCTGCTCACCGCCACGTTCAGCATCGTGACGACGTCACCGTCCTCGGCTCATTGTTGGCTCATGCGAGGAACGGCCAAGTCGCTCCCTGAGTGGTGCGGCGGCTCCACCGTGGCGACCTTCGGGATGTCGATCGGAGTGCCCGTGCGGGGTTCCGGATCGGGTACGGCATCACCCAATCCCGTTTGGGCAAGACGCGGCCTGAATCTCAAATCGGCACGTGCAACCGAGACGACGCTGTTCGCCTCAAGTCGTGTCAGTGGCGCTGGGTGCGGGTCCACATCAGGGGCTGGTACCGCGCCCGGGGCTGGGAGGCCACCTATTGTGCTCGATACGTGGCCCGCAAGGACCACCGTCCCTTGGGCATGAAGAGATGTCTGTGACTTGGCCAGACAACCCGAAGCCGACCTACGACTGGGTGTCATTGAGGTCCTCGGTCTTGGTGAGTAGCCGCGTTGGCGACCTGTCGGAGTTTGACCATCAGGCATCAGAATCGTGGCAGGACTACATCGTCGAGCACCTCAGCAGACGCCGCGGAGATTTCCTCGAGCTCATCATCCGAGATGACGTAGACGACTACACCTTCTCAGGCCGTCGCATGAAGACCGGCAAGATCGTTGCGCGCGCGACGGTGCCTGCATCGTGGTTCACGGGCGCCAGCAGCATCGAGAACAGGCCCGTCCACCGCATGATCAAGCAGCGGTTCTTCACGGATCTGGCGGTCGCCTGCGCGTTACCCCCTCCACCTCCACCTCCCGTGGAGCAGCCGTACGAGCGCTCTGCCTACGGCGGCTACACCAGCACCTTCTGGGAGGCTCGCAGGAAGGGTTTCCGCCGCCCCGAGTTCCATGCTGCAGACTGGTTCAAAGCCGACCCGCTCTGGCAGGACTACCTCGCACTCACCGAGGGAGACACGCTCAGCCTCATGGTCGGCATCGTCGACCGCGAGAAGCCACGGCGCTACGGGCGCGCCAAGCCGAACGGCGAGATCGACGCGACCGTGGACCTCCCCATCGACTGGTTCGTCGACAACGACGACCCCGACCTGACCGTGGTCGAGGCGATCCGCGACACCTACGTCTGGGGCATGACCAAGTTCGGCTGGCCCGAACCACCACCCCTGCCGAAGCGGCCCCCTCCTCCTACGGATCGGGGATGACGCCATGGCGATGACCTGGCGAGACAACCCGATGCCGACGTACGACGGCATCACACTGAGGTCGAAGGTCTTGGTGGCGGCTCGCGTAGGCGATCTGTCTGAGTTCGACTTCGACGCCTCGAGACGCTGGCGGAGCTACATCGTCGAGCACATCGATCGCCGGCGCGGAGACCTGCTCGTCCTGACCATCAGCGACGACGCGCAGGACTACTCCTTCAAGGGTGGCCGGACGAAGAAGGGCAAGGTCATCGCCCGTGCCACCGTCCCAGCCAACTGGTTCACGGGTGCCACGGACTTTGAGAACCGCCCGATTCACACCTCCATCAAGCACCGGTTCTTCACCGATCTCTCGAAAGCATGCGGATGGTCGCTCCCGCCGCCCCCACCACCTGAGCAGGATCTCCCGTCGGAGTGGTTTCGCCATGGCTCCTATGCAGGGATCGCCTTCCTCAGCGAACGCAAGGGTTTCCGCACCCCGCGCGTGGATCCCGGCGAGTGGTTCGTTCAGGACGCCGCCTGGCAGGACTACCTCGCGGTCGTCGAGAGCGACACTCTCAGCCTGGTGATCTGCATCCTTGATCGCGACAAGCCACGGCGTTCCGGCCGGCGCAAGCCCAACGGCGAGATCAACGTCAGCCTCGACCTGCCGACCCACTGGTTCCTCGACAACGACGACCCCGACGTCTGCATGGTCGAAGCCATCCGCGACACCTACGTCTGGGGCATGACCAAGTTCGGCTGGCCCGAACCACCACCCCTGCCCAAGCGCCCGAGCAGACCCGACTGACTAGGGTGGGCGACGTGTCCAGCTCAGTGCGTCCGGTGTGGGCCGGCATCGTGGACGACGCCGCGATCTTCCCGCCCGGCAACCTCGGTTTCCACGACGCCCTCGCGGCGCATCACACACGGCCCGACGACGGCCTGGTCGGTAGTTTCGTCCTCAAGGACACCGACCTGCCGCTGGCTCGGGGCGCGCACGCCCGACTCACCGTGATCCTCACCGGCGGAGCGGGCCAAGTCGCCGGCCCCTTCGGGCTGTGCCGGCGCCTCGGGCTCGACGCCGGCGCTGTGGCTGTCGCCTTGCAGGACCCCGACGACCTGCCCGGCAACGCCCGACGCGTCGTGGCCGCGGTCGACGCCGCGCGTGACGAGGGCGTCCTGACCGACGACACCGAGGTGCTCGTCGAACTGCCACACTCCCCCACCACCGCCGGCTGGCTCGCGGCCGCCGACGTCGTCGCCGAGTCGGAGCTGAGGCTCAAGTTCCGCACCGGCGGACTCGAACGGCCCGCGTTCCCCTCCCCGACCACGCTCGCCAGCTGGATCGAGGCCGCCCTCGACCGCGAGACTCCGTTCACCTGCACGGCCGGGCTGCATCACGCCGTGGCCCACACCGACGGGGCCACCGGGTTCGACCACCACGGCTTCCTCAACGTGCTGCTCGCCACCCGGGCATCCCTGGAGGGCGACGACGCGGCCGCCGTACTCGCCGAACGCGACAGCGCCGCCCTGCTGGACCTGTTCGCAGCGCACGGTGAGGACGCGATGACACGCACCCGACGCTGGTTCACCTCCTTCGGCACCTGCAGCGTCGCCGACCCCTACGACGACCTGGTAGGCCTCGGCCTCCTCGAAGCAGGCGTGGCATGAGCGGATTCGGGATCGACCACCTGCCCTTCGGGGTCTTCTCGCGACCGGGCGGCCCGCGCCAGGTCGGGGTCCGACTGGAGGACACCGTGGTCGACCTGTCGACGCTCGGGCGCCCCGAGCTCGGCACCGGCAGCCTCAACGCCTTCCTGGAGCTCGGCCGCGAGGTCTGGGACTCCACCAGGTCCGACATCGTCGAGCTGCTGACGAGCGAGGATCCCGTGCGTCTCCCGCTCGCGGAGGTCGAGCTGCACCTGCCCTTCGAGGTGGGCGACTACGTCGACTTCTACTGCTCACTGGACCACGCGACCAACGTCGGTCGGATCTTCCGGCCCGACTCGCCGGCCCTGCCGCCGAACTGGCGCCACCTCCCGATCGGCTACCACGGGCGCTCGGGCACCGTGGTGGTGAGCGGTACGCCGATCGTGCGGCCGTGCGGGCAGCGCAAGGCGCCCACCGACCCTGCTCCGACGTACGGTCGCTCCCAGCGCCTCGACATCGAGGCCGAACTGGGCTTCGTGGTCGGCAGCCGCAGCGCCATGGGCACCCGGATCGCCACCGCTGACTTCGCCGACCACGTCTTCGGCGTCGTCGGGCTCAACGACTGGTCCGCACGCGACATCCAGGCCTGGGAGTACGTGCCGCTGGGTCCGTTCCTCGGCAAGTCGTTCGCCACCACGGTCTCGGCCTGGGTCACCCCGCTGGCCGCACTCGCCGGTGCCTGGACGAACCTGCCGGGTCAGGACCCGGAGCCGTTGCCCTACCTGCGCGTGGTCGACGGCTCCTCGGGCCAGATCGGCCTGGACATCGAGGTGGAGGTCGAGCTGAACGGGTCGGTCGTCAGCCGCCCGTCGTACTCCTCGATGTACTGGTCACCCGCGCAGATGCTGGCCCACCTCACGGTCAACGGAGCCTCCACCCGGGCCGGCGACCTGTTCGGTTCGGGCACGATCAGCGGTCCCGAGCGCGAGCAGCGCGGCTCGTTCCTCGAGCTCAGCTGGGGTGGGCAGGAGCCGTTCGGCGACGGTCACACCTTCCTGCGCGACGGCGACGAGGTGACGCTGCGCTACCACGCCCCCAGTACGACGGGGGGCCGGATCACGTTGGGCGAGGTGACGGGGCGGATCGCCCCGGCGAAGGACTGAGGACCCTGCGCCCTGTCCGAACCATGTGGTTGTGTGGGTGTCCGCGGCGCGCTACTCGGGCCGCCGCATGAGGGAGGAACGCAATGACTCGACGCAGACTCACTGCGCGCATCGCGGCCGTGGTGGCCGTCGCGCTGACGATTCCGGCAGGCGCGGCGCAGGCCGGCGGCGGCATCGGCGCCAAGGGGATCGGGGACCCCTACTACCCCGACTACGGCAACGGGGGCTACGACGTCACCCACTACGGCATCAAGGTCAACTACCGCCCAGCCACCGACCGGGTCGTGGGGCGCACGATGATCACGGCCACGACCAAGAAGCGCCTGACCCGCTTCAACCTCGACCTGGTCCTGCCGGCCTCCGCCGTGCGGGTCAACGGACGTCCCGCCCGGTTCAGCCAGGGCGCGCACGAGCTGGTCGTGACCCCGCGCCGGGCGATCGGCAAGGGCCGCACGATGAAGGTGTGGGTGCGCTACGCCGGCAAGCCCGCCAACTACTCCGCCCACGGCATCTCCCCGTGGATCACCACGAAGGACGGGGCCGCCGCCGTCGGCGAGCCCGAGATCGCGCCATGGTGGTTCCCGGCCAACGACCACCCGCGCGACAAGGCGAAGTACGACGTCCGCGTCACGGTGCCGCGCAACGTGGAGGCCCTCGGCAACGGGATCCTCGTCTCGCGGGCGGTGTCGGGCAAGCAGCGCACGTGGCACTGGCGCGAGCACAAGCAGATGGCTTCCTACCTGGCCTTCTTCGTGGCCGGACAGTTCGACATCACCCGCTCGAGGACCGCTGACGGCATCCCCGTGCTCACCGCCGTGGCCAGCAACGGCGGCGCGGCCGCCCGGTTCGCCGCGCAAGACCTGGCCCGCACCCCGGAGGTGGTCGACTGGCACACCGCTGCCTGGGGCCCCTACCCGTTCGACGCCATGGGCGGCGTGGCGCCGGCCGCCAGCTTCGGCTTCGCCCTGGAGAACCAGACGCGACCGGTCTACTCACGGCTGTTCTGGACCGGCGGCTCCAACATCTACGTCGTGGTCCACGAGCTGGCCCACCAGTGGTTCGGCGACTCGGTCTCGGTGCGCAACTGGCGCGACATCTGGCTCAACGAGGGCTTCGCCAGCTTCACCGAGTGGCTCTGGTCCGAGCAGCACGCCGAGGGCACCGCTCAGCAGATCTTCGACGCCGCCTACAGCAGCTACCCGCAGAACGACTCGTTCTGGACGGTGAAGATCGGCAACCCAGGCAAGGGCAACGAGTTCAACGGCGCGGTCTACGAGCGGGGCGCCATGACGCTCCAGGCACTGCGCAACCGCATCGGGGACGGCGACTTCTTCACCGTGATGCGGACGTGGGCGCGGATCCACAAATACGAGAACGCGCAGATCTCGCAGTTCGCTTCCCTCGCCGAGCGCGTCTCGGGCAAGCAGCTCGACGGCTTCTTCCGTGCCTGGCTCTATCGTGGCGTGAAGCCCGCAGCGACCCCGGCCAACGGATTCCCGGCCGGACGCACGGGTGCTCGACCCGCGGCGATCCCGTCGCTGGCCAAGATCGCGGCCGTGCAGCGGCTGATGTCGGGAGCCGAACGACGGTGACCTGACGGACCCCAGTGGTCGGACCCCAGTGGTCGGACCCCAGTGGTCGGCCCCAGTAGTCGGCTTGCCGATCTCGTGCGACGATTTGTCCACATTGACCGGTTCGCGGGTGTCGTCGGGGGATCCACATGAAGTTCAGTCGTCTGTTGGCTCTGCTACCGATGACCCTGGTGGCACCGATCCTGGCCGCCCCGATCCTGCTGACCCCGAGCGCGAGCGCCGCACCAGCGCCGCTCGCGCCCGGGGTCGCGGCGTACTACGAGATGAACGAGGCCGACGGCACGACGGTGATGCACGACAGCGGGCCCCATGGGCTCGATGCCGCGGTCGACCCCACCGGGATCACGGCCGGGGTGCCGTTCGACGGAGCCACCGGCTACACGTGGGTGCACCGCGATCCCGAGCAGGCCCCCGCCTCGCCGGAGCGGATCATCCAGATCCCCGACAACCCCGCCCTGGAGCCCGGCAGCGGTCCCCTGACCATCGAGCTGCGCTACCGGACCAAGGAGAATTTCGGCAACATCACCCAGAAGGGTCAGTCGGCCTCCGTCGGTGGCCAGTGGAAGATCCAGGCTCCCGGCGGGATCCCCTCGTGCCTCTTCAAGGGCTCAGCGGGACAGGTCGCCACCGGGGCGATCACCCCCCTCAACGACGAGCAGTGGCACAACCTGACCTGCGCCTACTCCTCGGCCGGCGTCACGATGTACGTCGACGGGGTCTACCGCAGCCGCAAGCTCGGCAGCGCCGGCACCATCGACAACAACATCCCGATGACCATCGGCGGCAAGATCAACTGCGACCAGATCACCGTGACCTGCGACTACTTCTCCGGCCAGATCGACTACCTGAAACTCACCAAGGCCGCCAACCTCGCGCCCGCGGCGGCCTACACCAGCTCCTGCTTCGGCCAGTTGTGCTCCTTCGACTCCAGCACGGCCGCCGACCCCGACGGCAGCCTGACCCGCTACGCCTGGGACTTCGGCGACGGCACCACCTCGACCGCGGCCAACCCGTCGCACACCTACGCGAGTGGTGGCACCTACCAGGTGCGGCTCGTCGTCACCGACAACCAGGCGGCCACCTCGACCTCGACCACCACGGTCGTCGTCGACACCAGCGCTCCGGCACCGCAGGTGAGCCTGGTCGGCTCCGCGGTCTCCGCGGCCAACAACAGCGCACCCACGGTGACGGTGCCGGCAGCGGCCAAGGTCGGCGACCGACTGCTGATGGTGCTGAGCTACAACAGCGTCAGCCGCACGGTGTCGGCCCCCACCGGAGTGACCGGCTGGACCCTGCTCGACAGCGGCACCGCCAGCACCATGGCCAGCGCCGCCTGGACCAAGGTCGTCGAGGCCGGTGACGCGGGCAAGGCGGTGGTCACGCCACTCAGCGGCACCGCCAAGTACAACCTGACCCTGGCCGCCTACACCGGGGTGGACCCGAGCCCCGGCCTCGTCTTCGCGCGCTCGACCGACGTGACGAGCACCGCGACCCGGGTGACGCCCACCGTGACGACCCCGGCCGGCGCCTGGGCCGTCTCCTACTGGGCCGACCGCTCCGGCACCACGACGGCATGGACCCCGGCCCCCTCGGTGACCACCCGGCAGTCCGCCTGCAACGCCGACGGTGGCCGCATCTGCAGCCTGTTCGCCGACTCGGCGACCGCGCTGCCCGCGTCGACGTACGGCAACATCGCGGCCAGCACCAACGCGGCCTCCGACGCAGCGACCATGTGGACCTTCGTGCTCCCGGCGGCAGCCGGACCGCCGCCCAACCAGCCCCCGACGTCCGCCTTCTCGTCGTCGTGCACCTACCTCGACTGCGTCTTCGACTCCTCGGGCTCCGGCGACAGCGACGGGACGCTCGCGGCGTACGCCTGGGACTTCGGTGACGGTACGACGTCCACGAGCGCCGACCCGACCCATTCCTACGCGCTGGCCGGGACCTACCCGGTGACCCTGGTCGTCACCGACGACGACGGGTCGAGCGCCACCGTCACCCACAGCGTGGTCGTGCAGGAGGCGCCGGTGCCCAGCGCGGTGGCCTACGTCGGCTCCGCGATCTCGGTGGCGAGCAACGCCGCACCGGCGGTCGTCGTCCCGCCCGCAGCCAACCCCGGGGACCGGCTGGTCCTGGCGCTGAGCCTGAACAGCACCGCCCGGACGTTCACCGGACCCAGTGGCGCCGGGTGGACGCTGCTGGACAACGTGGTGGCCGGAGATATGCGCACGGTCGTGTGGACCAAGGAGGTGCAGGTCGGTGACGCGGGGACCTCGGTCTCGGTGCCGCTGAACGGCGCCGCCAAGTACACCGCCACGATCGCGGCCTACGCCGGAGTGAGCACCCCGCTCGTCTTCGCCTCCGCCGCCGACACCGTCAACCACACCGCCCGAACCACGCCGACCCTGACCGCACCGCAGGGTGCCTGGTTGATCTCCTACTGGGCCGACAAGTCGAGCGCCACCACGGCGTGGACGACGCCAGCGGAAGTGACGGCTCGCCAGAGCGCCTGTGGCGCCGACACCGGCCGGATCTGCAGTGCGTTCGCCGACTCCGGCGGCGTCGTCCCGTCCGGACCTGCCGGCGGCGTCACGGCCAGCACCGACGTGGCCAGCAGCAAGGCCACCACCTGGTCGATCGTGCTGCCGCCCGCCTAGCGCTCAGCCCACGTCGAAGGCGTCCAGGTCGAGGGCATCGCTGGTCAGTCCTCGCGCCGTCCCGTCGAAGTACGTCGACCAGGTGCCCCCGCTGCGCTGGATCACGTCCTCGTCCTGGACCGTCCCGAGGCCGGGGACCATCGTCGAGGTGGGGCTGAACGACAGGTAGAAGCGGTTCGCGTCGACCCGCACGTAGCCGTCGACGTTGGCCGCGCCCGGGACCCCGAAGGCCGAGGCGTCCCAGATCCGTGCGAAGCCGGTCCCGCTCCAGTTGTAGAGGTCCGCATCGTCGGCGGCCCCGACGACGCCGGGCACCTTGGTGTTGCCCACGGTCGAGAAGAAGAGCACCGTGCCGCTGACACTGATCGCATCCAGGTCCAGCCCGGCCGGACTCAAGCCATGGGCACTCCCGTCGAACCACAGCGACCAGATCCCGTTGTCGAAGTAGACGACATCCTCGTCACCGACGTTGCCCAGCCCCGGGACAGCGGTGCTGGCCGCGGCAAAGGAGAGGTAGAAGTGGGTGGCGTCCACCCGGTCGTAGCCATCCACGTTCGCCACCCCTGGGAGCCAGACCGCGGAGGCGTCCCAGTCCCGGGCGAACGCGCTCCCGGTCCACCGGTAGACGTCGGCGTCGTCCGCCGCGCCAGGCACTCCCGGCGGCTTCGCGTTGCCGAGGGTGGAGAACCAGAGCTGGGCCTGGGGGGCGGCAGCAGTCACCGTGACGGTCACGGGCACAGCGATGCTCCAGTTGCCTGCGGCGTCCCGCGCGCGCAGCGCGAGGGTCGCCGATCCGAGTGGCCAGCCACTCACGTCGACGGCCGCAGAAAGGGTGTAGGGGCCAGGGCCGGAGATCGTCATCGGCGTCCCGTTCCCGGCGCCGGGATCATTGCCCGCGAACCACTCGGCACCGGCCAAGCCGGAGCCTGCCTCGAGTGCCTCGGCGCTCAGACTCACCAGGGTCGCGCCCTGGGTTGTCGCGGGCGCGACAGCGGCCGAGCTCAGAGCCGGTGCGAGCGTGTCGAGGACGAAGCCGGAGTTCACGGCCGGCCCCCAGTTGCCGGTTGCGTCCTGGGCGTGCAACCAGACGGTGTGCGGCCCGTCCGCGAGAGTGGCGAGCAGGCTCGACGGCAGCTCAGCGCTCATCGACACCGCTGCCGCCGGCGCCGCGACCTCGATCGGGGTCCCGGTGCCGTCAGCGCCGAGTGCGTCGACGAAGTACTCACCAGCGCTCACGTCCGAGCCACCGCTGAGGACGTCGCTGGCTTGGGCGCCGACCGAGATCGGGAGGCTGGCGGCCGCCACCTCCGGGTTCACGGCCATCGAGCTGACCGTGGGGCCAGCCGTGTCGGGCGCGTCCTGCAGCGATGTGCGGGCCGCGAGCACGTCGAGGCGTCCGTGTCCGTAGACGTCGTCCGGACCCGGCACGCCCAGGTCGACGGCGCTCCGCGTGAGGGCATCCCACTGCTGCTCGGGCGTCAGTGCCGGGGCACCTCCCAGCAGCAGGGCCAGGGCTCCCGCGGCATGCGGCGCAGCGATCGAGGTCCCCGACAGCGTCTGGTAGAAGCCGAATCGATCGGCGGTCCGGACGCCCACGCCGGGAGCCAGCAGATCAGGGAACGGGCGAGTGCGACCACCGCAGTCGGAGGCACCTCTGCTGCTTGCCGACCAGATCGTCCCGGTGTCGTTCACTGCTCCGACCGACAGGCTCTCGGGATAGTTTGCCGGGCTGACACTGGAGCTGTCGCCGGGACCGAAGTTGCCGGCGGCGAACACCGGCAGGATCCCGGCCGCACGCAACGCCTGCACGTCAGGCTGGTAGGTCAGGTCGCAGCCGGGTCCCGTGCCGAGCGACCACGAGCCGTTGACCACCTGCGGGGCGTCCGCCGTGCTCGGGTCGTGGTCGGGATCCAGCACCCATTGGAACGCCTGGTGAACGGCTGTGTCCGTGGCGCTGCCGTGGTCGTTGAAGATCTTGGCGGCGATCCAGCTGGCACCAGGAGCCACCCCGATCGAGGAACCTCCGTCGTCCCCGCCCAGGATGACGCCCATCGTCCCGGTGCCGTGCCCCGTCAGGTCCGTCGGCGTGGTCGGGTGTTCGCCGTACGGGTCGAACCAGCTGTTGGTGCCTCCACGCCAGCGGCCCGCCAGGTCTGGGTGCGACACATCCACCCCACTGTCGAGCGTGGCGACCACCACCCCCTGTCCGGAGTCCCCCAGCCCCCACACAGCAGGAGCCTGCACGGCTTCCACGTTCGGCTCCGCCGGCGCTGCCGCGGGCGCCAGCCGGGCCACATCGCTCTCGACCCGGAGGACGTCCCGCCGGGTCGCCAGCTCCGCGATCACGTCACTGGTCGCCGTCACCGACACCGCGTTGACGATCCATAAGGGGGTGACCTGGGTGACGAGGCCTTGCGCGACGCGGGTCCGCAGCCAGCGGCGCAGCGACACCTGGTCGGTGTCGGCGCGCGACTGCAGCGCGCGGACCAGGCGGCTGAGCCGGACCGCCCGGGTGCTTCCGGAGATCGTGGCAGGGTTCACCCGGCCGCGCAGCGTGACCACGACCGTCTCCAGGTCGCCCGAGGGCGCTGGTACGGCGGTGCCGGGCGAGGGCCAGATGACCTGTGCGCAGGCCACCAACAGGAGCGCGGCGAGCGCGAGCCTCAGCTGCTGGCTCATCGCGAGCTCCGGACCAGCACCAGCGGCGATTCCGCAGCTGCACCGGGGCCCATGCCGCCCGGACCATCGCTATGAGGCGGCCGGGAACGGCGGCGGCGGAACCCCACCACCAGCCCGAGAGCAAGCAGCAGGAGGGTCGCGAGGATGCTGGTCACCCTCCCGAGGGGATGGGCGAGCGCGGCGGCAGGTTCCGGCACGGCCCAGGCCGCGGTCATCACGCTGTCGGGGAGCCCTGAGCGGTGGGTGCGCACCGTTGCCGTCCACGCCCCGGGCTCGAGGGCCGCCGTCGATGCCTCGTAGCGGCCGGGCTCCACCGCGGGCAGAGCCACCGTCCGTTCCTCGCCACCAGGTCCGGTCAGGTCGACGTCGACGCCCAGCACGGGGGCAGGCTCCGGCTGGATCGTGGAACGCATGCGCAGGATCAGCCGATTGCGCCTCGGGCCGTCCGAGACCGCCTCGAAGGTCAGGAAGAGACCGTCCACATTGGCTGCCTGGGGTGCCGCGGGTCGGGTCGCGACCGCGATCTCTCGCGCGGTCGGCACCGAGGTCAGGACAGCAGCCAGCGCGACCGCGAGGATGAGCACCATGGCCTCGGCGGTGACCGTGCGGGCCAGTCCGCGCGGCGTCGTCGGACGCAGCCGCAGCCCGAGCACCGCGGCAACCCGGTCGGCGGCGGCCGGGTTGACCAGCAGCGTGTTGATGCCCGCCAGCGCGAGAGCCACCGCCACCAGGAGCACCTTCCCGGCCACGGCGGCGCCGTACACCGTGGTGGGAACGCTGCTGAGATCCGGTAGGTGATGGCCGGCCTGGAAGAGCCCGGTGGCGATCAGGACCACACAGGACACGGCAGCGCGCGGGCTGAACGCCCGCCACATGGCCAGGCGCGAGAGGTCGGCCGACCTCGCCGACCCGCGCAATGGGAGCACCGTGACCGCGAGCACCGCGAGTCCGCCGACCCACACCCCTGCGGCGAGCACATGACCGGCGCCCATCACCATGTCGAGACCAGAACCGACCGGCAACGACGAGGCGTGCCCGGCGCCCGAAGCCAGGAGGGCCGCGACCACCAGCGCACCGAGGGCGATCCGCGGAGCCGGGGCCGAGCGGCCGTGGGTTCGGTACCAGCGCAGCATCGCCACACCCGCGACCACGAGCGCCACCTCGCGCAGGATCCACAGTCGACCGACGTCCGTGCCGGTCAGGGTCAACCACGTCTGGCCCAACCACGCCGACGGTGCCGTCGTCGAGCCGCGCAGTCGCAGGAACGGTTCGGCCAATCCGGCGTACACCGCGACCCAGGCGGCAAGCGTCCCGACCAGACGGACCCGTTGGGTCACCCGGACGGGTCCTCCACCGGCGGCGAGCACCCGGCCTCCCACGGCGAGGGCTCCCACCGCCATCAGCAGTGCGGTCAGGTCGACCCAGCGCATGCCCACCAACGTCGGCGACGGGGCCCCGACCCCGTCGGAGGCGACCGTGTCCGGGCGCAGTCCGGCACCGAAGACGACAGATCCGGAGGAGGCATGACCGTCCTCGAGTGAGAGCGCATGCCAGTCCAGGACATACTGCCCGCGGGCGAGGGGTTCGGTATCGATGACGATCTTGACGTCACCGTTCTCAAAGACCGCACTGCTGGGCACTTCCAGCCCGTCCAGGGTGCGCAGTTGGAAGGTGCTGGCCGCGGCACCGATCCCTTCGTCGAACCACAGCGTGAGCGAGGTCCGGCCCTCCGCCACCATGCCGCCGTTCGGCGGGTCTGAGCGCACCGTCTCCGAGTGCGCCGAGGCCGGGCCGGAGGCCAGGAGGACGACCGCTGCGCAGGCGCCCAGAGCCGCACCGAGCCGACCCAGCAACCCCCCGGTCATGTGCCTACCCCTGCACCGCGAGGTGCTCGACCCGCGAGTCGCCCATCACCAGGGTGACCAGCGATCCCTGGTGGAGGGTGTTGTGCGAGTTCGCCATCAGGAAGAAGTAGGTCCCACCCAGCCGGAGCTCGCCGCCGTGCTTGTGCGGAGGCGAACTCATGCGCAGCGTGGCCCCGGTCGCCTCGTCCACCAAGGTGGGCGCGAGGTCGGTCTCGTGCAGGATGCGGGTCGCCTTGTCCGGATCGACCACCTGGAAGCGGAACTCCACCAGACCGTTCGCCGCAGTGACCGCGATCAGGTCGACCACGATCCCCTGCGTCGCGGACAGCCCCTGCATCGTCTGCAGCTCCGTCCCGTCGCGCACGTCCTCGGCCCGGCTGGTCCACCACATCAGGCTGAGGCCGAGCGCGAGGATTGCGGCGAGGATTGCCATCCAGCGGCGGCGACGCCGCCGGGGTGCCGGGGCATCCTCGGGCGGGGCCGGGGCCAGGACATCAGTGGTCACGGTGCTCTCCTCTGCGAGTCGCGGTCGGTCACGGGAGGTCGAAGGCATCGAGGTCGAGGTTCCCGGAGGTCCCCAGGCCATGGGCGGTGCCGTTGAAGTACGTCGACCACGCCGTGCCGCCCCGGTGTACGACGTCCTCGTCCTGGGTGGCGCCCAAGCCGGGCACCACCGTGGTGTCGGGTGCGAAGGAGAGGTACTGATGGGTGCTGTCCTGCCACACCAGCCCGTCCACGTTCGTGGCTGCCGGCAGCCCGATCGCCGTCGCGTCGACGACTCGGGCGAACGCCGTGCCGTTCCAGCTGTAGATGTCGGCGTCATCCGCGGCACCGGTGACTCCCGGTGGGTTGGTGTTGCCGACGGTCGAGAAGTAGATCGTCGCGCCCACGATGCTGATCGCGTCGAGATCCTGGTTGTTCGCCGTCAGGCCTCGTGCCGTGCCGTCGAAGTACGTCGACCAGGCACCGTTGTCGTAGTAGACGATGTCCTCGTCCTGCACCGTCCCGAACCCGGCGATGGTGACGTTCCCGGCGAAGGACAGGTAGAAGTGCGTGGCATCCACACGGTCGTAGCCGTCGACATTGGCACCGGCGGGGACCCCGTGGGTGCTGAGGTCGATGTCCCGGCTGTAGGCCGACCCGGACCAGCCGTAGACGTCCGCGTCATCCGCCGTCCCCGCCACTCCTGGTGGGTTGGTGTTGCCGGCTGTGGAGAAGAACAGCGGTCCGGTGACGGTGACCGGGACGTTGGTCAGCGCGCTCCAGTTCCCAGCCTGGTCGCGGACCCGCATCCGTAGCGTGGTGGTGCCCTCGCTGAGACTGCTCACGTTGACCGACCCGGTGAGGGCGTAGGGCCCCGCGCCCGTGACGCTGACCGCGGTGAGGGCGCTGGCGTTGCCTGTGCCCGGGTCGGTGCCGGTGAACCATTCCGCGGCCACCGGTGGCGTCCACGCATCGCTCACACTCGCCGACAGCGTCAGCACGGTCGCACCCTGCGTGGGGTTCGGCGTGAGACTGAAGCCGCTGGCGACCGGCGCCGTCTTGTCCACCAGCAGCACGCTGCTGGAGGTCGATCCCCAGTTGCCCGCGGCATCCTTGGCGTGGACATGGATGATGTGGTTGCCGGTGCTCAGCGCCTTGATGGTGGCCAACGGGAGGTCGGCGTACCCACCCTCGTTGAGGTCGTTGAAGAGGCCGTCGCTGGCGATCAGGGGAATCCCGGACCCGTTCGCGCCCACGGTGTCGATGAACGCCTCGGCCCTCTCGATGGTGCTGCCCGCGTCGACCATGGTGGTCACCGAGACCCTGACCGCAGGGATGCTCGCGCTGAGCGGAAGCGACCCGTTGTTCGGGTTGGGTGCGACCGACACCCCGGAGGTGGCGGGCCCGGTCTTGTCCACGGTGAGCTCGACCGAGATCGGCGTACCCCAGTTGCCCTGGGCGTCCTGGGCCTCGATCCAGATGATGTGCACACCCTCGGTGAGCCCGTTCACCGTGGCGGCGGGGATCGTGGCCGACAGGCTGGCCACCGGTGCGGCCTGGTTCACCGTCATCGCGATGCCCGTGCCCTGGTCGGTGATCAGCGGCTCGGCGTCGATGAAGTACTCACCGCCCTGCACGTTGGTGTTGCCGGACGCAGAGTCGTCCCCGGTCGCTGACAACGCGACACCCGCGGTGCCGTTGCTCACCCGTGGAGTCACCAGCGGTGACAAGGTGGTCGGGCCACCGGCGTCGGCGCCGGTCACCAGCACCGAACTGATCGGGCCCCAGTTGCCAGCAGCGTCCTGGGAGCGGACATAGATGACGTGCTGGCCGGTGCCCACCCCGGCGATGCCGGTGGCGCTCAGGTCCGCCGTGGGCGAACCGAACACACCGGGCAGGGGGGTGCCCGTGCCGGCCGCACCGACGACGTCGACGGAGTACTCCGCCGCGCTGACGTCGCCGTTGCCATGATCGGTGTCGTCGGCGATGGCGCTGAGTGTGGTGCCGTCGAAGGCGACCGCCCGCGAGACCGGTCCGGTCGCATCGTCGGTCGAGCCGTCAGAGGGCACGTCGATCGAGGTGTACATGCCACCGGGACCGCCCACGTTGCTGTTGTGCAACAACATGCTGGCGTCGTACACGGAGAGGGCCTGCGGGGCCTGGGCGGCGCCCGGGGCCGTCACGATCGCGTCGGCCGTCTGTCCGGGACCGATCGTCTCCGCGGCGTAGCGCCGTGCGTCGCCGAGCGCGTTGCCGTCCAGGGCGATGAAGCTCTGGCTGGCGCCGAGGACGCCCATGGAGTGGTACTGCAGGCCCGCGTTGACGTAGCGCAGCAGGACCTTGCTGCCACCGGTCGTGGCGACCGGGTCGGTGTCGGGGTGCGCTCGGCCGTTGAGCAGGGTGTAGCGCGGGGCGAACTTGCGCAGGTCGAACGCCGCCGGGTCGGCGCTGGTGTTCAGCACCGGGTCGATCTCGCTCATCACCAGGACCGCCTCGTCGTCGTACGCCGTCGAGGCGTCGGCGTAGGCCTGACCGGCGGCGGCAGGACGCACCACGAGCGCACCGTGCAGTCCGAGGGCTGTCTGGTACTGCGTGCCGGCGGAGAGACCGGCCTCGTAGAGGTAGGTGCCCGGGCGGCTCGCGACGAACGAGTAGAGCCGCTGAGCGCCGTTGGCCACGAGGGTGAGGTCGGGTGGGACGGGCTGGCCCTGGAGGTGCAGCGCACTGCCGACCCCGAGCTCGTTGTGCACGGTGACCTCCACCGTGTCACCGACACTCGCCTCGATCACCGGGCCGCCGGGGGCAGTCACGGCCGTCCCGGCCGCATTGCAGTTCGGCGCGGGGTCCGCCGGGGGCCGCGTGCAGTAGCCCCAGACGGGCACCACCTGGCCGCCCGGCAACGTGGTGGACCCGGTCACGGCGTACAGGTCGAGCGACACCGTGGCCGCCGCTGCCGGTGAGGCCGGTCCGAACAGCAGTCCAGCCACGGTCAGCACAGCGGTGCCCAGCACCAGGGCCGCAGATCGTCGGGTCCTCGTCGTGTGCGTCATCGTCGTCACCGCCCTCTCAGCCGCAGTTGTTGGGTTCGGGCGGATCGATCCGCATGTACGTGATGGGCCCGGTCATGTTCGCTCCCCAGGAGGTGATCTGGAACAGCGCGTGGTTGTGCGAGATGATGTAGAACTCCCCGCACTGGTTGAGCGTCGGCGTGCCGACCGGCAGCGTCTCCTTGCTGCCCAGATAGGGACTGCCGCTGTAGAACGTGCCGATCACCGAGTTGGCCAGGCTGGGGACCGTCACCGGCACCGGGTTGCCGACCGGGTCGTAGTCCTCCGCGTCGTACCACCGGAACAGCACGTCCCAGGTCTGGCCGGGCCCGATGTTGATGGCGAACTTCTCGAACGACAGGTCCTCGGCCGCCGCACCCTCGAGCGGGTTGCCGTCACGACCGATCACCAGGCCGTTGTTGCCGTGCGGGTGGAAGGGATAGTCCTCGGTCCCGACGTTGAGGTAGCGCGCCATGCCGGGCAGCGGATGGGTCGAGTTGTCGAACTCGTGGATCTGCGCCAGCGCCCCGTACGGCTGCGACGGCAGCCAGCTCGCCCCGTTGTCGGCGATGCTGTCGGGGAAGCCGCGGCCGTTGATGAGCCAGTAGCGCGGGTGGTAGTTGTTGATGTTGAAGGTCTTGCCCTGTTCGACCCGCTGGTGCTGGAAGGGATCGATCTCCGAGAGCAGGACCAGGAACTCCTCGCTAGCGGTGAACTGGCTGTCGGCCCGGTTGTAGGCATGGTCGGCACCCATGGCCGGCCGCACGATGAGTGCCCCGAACAGGCCCATCCGGACCTGCTTCTCCGGGTTGGTGCCCGACTCGTAGAGGAAGGTGCCCGGGTGGTCGGCCTCGAACGTGTAGGTGATCGTCCCGCCACTGGCCGCGGCCGTGTCGGTCAGGGACGTGACGTGTCCCTGACCGTCGACCTCGGGTCCGGCTGGCTCGCCGTCCGCGAGCACGTCGTTCTGGCCCGGGAACGCGACCGACACCGGCTCGGCGAGCGTGTTGTGCAGGATCACCGTCACGGTGTCGCCCTCGTTGACGCAGAGGACCGGGCCCGGGTGCTGGAAGTCGTCGAAGCCCGCGGAGTAGCCCCACATGAAGGCCGTGTTGCCGTCGGGCAGGCTGATGTAGCCGGTCTTCGTGGTGAGGTCGAAGATCGGGTGCGTGGCGTCTCCCCCGACGCCGGGGGTGCACACGATGCCGACCGATGGGGTGCTCGGCGGCGGTGCGGAGGTGGCGCTGGGCGAGGTGGCACCGGTGGCCACCAGGGCCGCGGCCCCCGCCACGGCGGCGACGGCCACCATCGCCCGGCGGCGGGACGTCCTGGGTGTGCGTGCTCTCCACATGGCGCTCAGACTCCCCAGTCGTTGGGATATTGCTGCGGCCCCACCGTGCCCGGTGGGAAGACCCTGACCTCGGTGGCCTGGCCTCCGAAGCCGCCGGGCGCGAGGTTGTTCGCACGCTGGTAGCTGCGGTTGAACAACAGGTAGGTGTCGTAGCCGTCACCGCTCGACCCGGACCCGCCGCTGAAGGTGGGCGCGGTGAACAGCGCGTCGTAGCTCTCACCCGGCCCGATGTTGAGGGTGTCGGTCTCGTACGACGTGTCCGTGCCGTCGCGACCGCGCATCGGGGTCGCGTCCCGCCCGACCACCCGCATCCTCAGCCCGCTCAGCGACATCGCCTGCTCCCGGAAGCCCAGGTTGGCGAACCGCAACGCGACCCGGTCACCCTCGTTGCAGCGCACCAGCGACGAGTGCGGCTGGTACTGCAACTCCGGGTGGCCGGTCGGCGCGATCAGGTCGCCGCCTGCGTCACGGACCGGGTGGAACGGGTCGATCGAGCCGTTCGGGGCGAGGGTGTCGGGATAGACCCGGCCGTTCAACAGGCTGAAGTCGGCGCGGTAGTCGCTCCACTCCGGAAGCTGGATGTGCGCGTCAGCCCAGTGCGCCTCGGCCCAGACCTCGGAGAGGAACATCGCGAACTCACGGTCGTAGCCCGTGGACCCGTCCCCGTCGTTGTACATGAAGCGGGTGAAGCCACCCAGGCTCTGGCCGTCCTGCAGCGGCCGCACGAACACCAGGCCGGTCATGCCCATGTGCACGTGCTCCACGTCCTCGACGTGGCAGTGGTACATGTAGGTCCCCGGATCCCGAGGGCGGTAGATGTAGGTGAACTGACGACCCGAGGGCACCGACACCGACCCGCTCGGCTCCCCGTCGAAGAAGGGGATCACGTTGCGGAAGCCGTGCCAGTGCAGGGTGTGGGCGTCGAACAGATCCGGTCGGAGCGCCAGTCCGAGGTTGGTGAGCTGCACTGCGAAGTCCTGCGGGTTCGCCGGGTCGAACTGGTCCACCCAGAACAGCGGTGCGGAGTGCTGCGCCTTGTTCTTCTGCGCCAGCCGCTGGGTGTCGGTCATCCCGGTGACGTTGCGGAACCCGAAGATGTAGGTCGTGAACGGATCGGGCGCCAGGACGTCGGGGTGGAACGGCGCGATGGCCGGTGTCCTCGGCAGGGAGATCCAACCGTCCGTGCCCGCCAGGTAGAGGTCCGGCGGGCCGGCCGCGCCCACTGCCGTCTCCGGCTCGAGGAACTTGCCGGCCCACGCCACACCACCCACCGCTGCAGCCCCACCGATCACCCGGAACAGGCCACGGCGGCCCATCCTCGGATCTGGCAGCGCAGCACCGCCCGCGATCTGCGGGTGCCTGTCGTGTGACGAAGCGTTCATGGGAGTCACCTGATCCTTCGCTGCGGCTGGGTTAGGGAAGGTCGAACGCGTCGACATCGAGTCCGGCGGCGGCGCCGAGGCCATGCAGGGTGCCGTCGAAGTACGTCGACCAGGCCGTGCCCACCAGGTGGACGACGTCCTCGTCCTGGGCGGTGCCGAGGCCGCTCAGGGCAGTCGTCGCATTCGCGAACGACAGGTACAGATGGGTGGCGTCCTGCCAGACCAGCCCGTCGACGTTGGCGCTCCCGGGCACGCCCGCCGTCGAGGCGTCGAACACCCGAGCCAGCGACGTGCCGTTCCAGCGGTAGATGTCGGAGTCGTCCGAGCTGCCGGAGACCCCGGGCAGGTTCACCACCCCGCGGGTGGAGAAGTACAGGGTGCCGCCCACGACGCTGATCGCATCGAGATCGTGGCCCGCTGCGGTCAGGCCTCGCGCCGTACCGTCGAAGTAGACCGACCACAGGCCCGCGTTGTAGTACGCGACGTCCTCGTCCTGGACCGTCCCGAGTCCGGGCAGTGCGGTGTTGTCGGCGAACGACACGTAGAAGTGCGTAGCGTCGACGCGGTCGAGTCCGTCGATGTTGGCGGTGGCCGGAAGGCCTGCCACCGAGGCGTCGAACACCCGGGAGTGACTGGTCGTGCTCCAGCTGTAGAGGTCGGCGTCATCCGCGGTCCCGCCGGCTCCCGGCGGGTTGACGTTGCCGGTGGTGGAGTAGAACAGCGGATCGCTCGGCGGCGGCGGAGGTGGCGGCGGAGGCGTCGCCCCGGTGCCGATCGAGATGGCGTCCAGGTCCTGCGCGGATGCGGTCAGGCCGGCTGCGGTGCCGTCGAAGTAGACCGACCAGGTGCCGGCGTTGTAGGCCACCACGTCCTCGTCCTGCACCCCGTTGGCCGGAAGCCCGGGCACGTTGGTGTTGTCGTTGCTGAACGACAGCGAGAAGTGCGTCGCGTCGACGTACACCAGTCCGTCCACGTTGGGGTTGGTGTTGGACGTGGCGCCGCCGGAGTTCGGCAGGCCGTACGGCGCCGCGCTCGCGTCCACCACCCGGGTGTAGGTGTTGCCGGCACCGGCGGAGTTCCACCGGTAGATGTCGGCGTTGTCACCGGTGCCACCCGCCCCGGCAGGGACCTGGGCGTCCGGGGTGGTGAAGTAGAGCGTGGTGCCGACCACGCTGATGGTGCCGATCTCGAAACCGGCGGCCAGCCCGTGCGTCGTTCCGTCGAACCACAGGGACCAGGTCCCGTTGTCGTAGTAGACGACGTCCTCGTTCTGCACCAGCCCGGGGATGCCCGGCACGGACGTGGCGTTCGCGAAGGACAGGTAGAAGTGGGTGGCATCCACCCGGCTGTAGCCGTCGACGTTGGCCAGGAAGGCCGGGAGGTTGTACGGCGCCGCCGAGACGTCGATCGCCCGGCTGAACGCCGTCCCGTCCCACTGGAGGATGTCTCCGTTGCTCGGGGTCCCGCTCACTCCCGGCGGGTTGCTGAACCCACTGGTGGAGAAGTACAGGTCCGAGGTCGGGGGTGGGGGCGGCGGTGCCCCGGCACCGAACTCGTCAGCACCGGCGTCGTAGCCACCCAGGGCCGGGCGAGTCTCGTCGTCGATGTCGGTGGCGGGCGCTGCGACCGTGCCCTTGGTCGACGCGCCGAGGTTGCACGCGGGCGACGGGGAGGCGCCCGAGCACGTGCCCAGGTGGTAGTCACCGAGCTGGTCGGCCGGAGCCTCCACCGCGGTGAGGGTCGCGTCCACGAAGGCGGGGTTCTGCCGCCAGGTCGCGAACGACACCGACACGTCGTAGCCCTGGACGATGCCGGGATCCGCGGCGCTGTTCGTCGCACTGGTCGCGTAGGGGTGCTCACCGGCGTTCTGCTGCAGGACCGAGTTCGTCGGCGACAGCTGGGCAGAGCTCTCGAACAGGCCCACGTCCCAGTGGTCGACCGGGGTCGCGTCACCGGTCAGGCCGATCCCCGTGACCGTGGTCCCTGCGCGAGTGCCCGCCCGGTTGTCCCAGAAGATGTTGTTGAACAGCACCGGGTCGCTGAAGGTGGGAGAGCCGCCGGGCAGGGTCGCCTGGAGCTGGTCGCTGTTCGGCGAGGTCGACAGACCCGCCGGAGCGGGCTGACCGTTGGAGGTGACGGCGGTCCCGGTGGTGATGTTCTTCATCACCGTGTTGTTCATGACCCGCACGTTGGGGGCGTCGTTCAGGCTGACCCCACCACCCTCGTGGGTCGAGACGTTGTTGACGATGATGTTGTTTGCCACCGTCATCTGGTCCGCTCCGGCCATCAGGAACCGGATGCCGCCACCGTCGTCGTTGGACAGGTTGGCTTGGATCTGGTTGGCCAGGATCGAGACCGATCCGGCACCCGCGGACAGGTCGTCCGGGTTCGCCGGGAGCGCCCCGGCGATCATGATGCCGCCGCCCTCGTCGTTGGCGTAGTTGAACGTGATCCGGTTGTGGTGGATCTGCCCGTTGGGGCTGCGGCCGTAGACACTGACCCCAGCGCCGTACTCCAGGGTGAAGTTGCCGCAGATGTCGTTGCCGCTCACGTCGTACCCGTCCGCACCGGCGAAGATGCCGATGGCGCCGGCGAGGTTGCTGCCGCCGTTGGCCACGATCCGGTTGCGGGCGATCCGCACGTTCTCGTTGTGCTGGTTCGTGTCGGCGCCCTGGAGGTCGGGCGTGCCGATCCGGATCGCGCCGTAGCCGCCGCCGTTGCCGTCGACCAGGTTGTTGGTGATCTGCAGGTTGCGGGCGTAGGCGTTGGCGAAGATCGCGCCACCCTGGGTCTGGATGTTGGCCGGCAGCCCGGTCGGCAGGCCGGTGATCTGGTCGATGTTCCCCGGGAAGCCCTGCTGGTTGCCGCCACGGATCTCGAAGCCGTCGATGGCCGCGGGGAACGCGCTGGTGAACTGGCGAGCCCGACCGGCGGCGGTCGTGGCGTTCTCGGACGCCAGGACGTAGATGCCCTCGCCGTCGTTCGGGGCCTGGTTGCCGTCCCAGGTCAGCGAGTCGAGCAGGGTGTACCAGTCGGTGGCCACTTGGGTGTCACCACCGAAGGCGCTGGCATCGAGGATCGTGCCGCCGACGTAGTCCTGGCCCTGGAAGCCGCCGGGGCCGACGCCCTGGAGCTTGACCGGCGAGGCCATGATCAGGTTCTCGAAGTACGCCCCGCGTGGGTTCTGCTGGGTCGCGGTGTTGGGGTAGACCACGACCAGGTCGTTGGCGGTGCTGCTGAACGCGGCGTTCAGGGCGGCCTGGATGGTGCCGAACTGACGACCGGGACCGACCTCGCGCACCGTCGGCGTGTAGGAGCCACCGAGGACGTGGAACGTCAGGGCGTTGACCGTCTTCAACCCGTTGTCCGCCGTGATCAGGAGCTGGTGTGCACCGGTGGCCGACCCAGCGGGGATGGCCGCGGCGATCTGGGTGTCGCTCCATGCCGTCGTCGCGATGTCGACCCCGTCGAGGGTGACCGAGCCCGTGCCCTTGGTGGCACCGAACCCGGTGCCCTGGATGGTGATCGAGCCGCTCCCGTTGACGTAGGGCTGGCTGACCGTGAACAGCTGCGGAGCAGTCGCGGCGATGGGGCAGCTGGCCGGCGTGAGTTGACCGGTGCCGGGCCGCGAGATCATCACGCCGACCTGGGTCGGGGCCAGGTCCGTCGGGATCGTGACGCCGGGCATCGCCTCGAACTCGGTGCCGATGGTGCGGAACAGCGGGTTGTAGTTGGGGTTCACATGGCCAGGGACGCCCGGGTCGTTGCCCACGAAGCGGTACATGCCGGCGCAGACACCGGACGGCGTCGGGCAGCTGATGTGGTCGGTCGAGGGCAGCAGCACGTCGTAGAAGCCGTTGTAGTCGGTCTCCACCGTGGTGACCAGCCGGTTGGTGAAGTCGTAGATCCCGACCGGCATGAAGGGCGCGGGGGCCTTCTCGCCGTAGGCCGTGTGCTTGGGGTTGCTGGAGAAGCTGATGTCGTCGATCATCAGGCCGCGCAGCCGGCTGGGCAGCGGGACGTCGGTGAACAGGTTGAACATGGGGACGATCGACTTGCCGTTGTTGAGCGAGACGAGCTTGGTGCCGCAGAGCGGACGCGCCTTGCCCTCGTACGGCGACCCGCCGATGTCGAGGAAGGTGGCGTTGTCCACCGGGTCCGAGGCCGGGACCGTCACTCCGAGGGGCACCTCCACACCGTCACCGTCCGCTGCCGGGTAGTTGTCGGTGCCGTCCCCGAGAACGTCGACGGTGTGCAGCGACCCGGCGCACGACGGCGGAGGCACCTGCGGGATCACCTGGTTGCCGTGGGCGATGTTGATGTCCTCCTCGCCGGTCACCTTGTACTTCGGGTGCCCGGTGACGGCGTCGTCGGGGATGTCCAGGCTGACCAGGTAGTCCCCGGCGGGCAGCGCCGTGAAGTCACCGCCCTCGCACACCGGCGCCGCAGGGTCGAAGTCGGTCGCCGAGTCGTCGATGGTGCCGGTGAAACACCCGTCGCCGAAGCCGTAGTTGCCGTTGACGGTGGCACCGAAGCTGGCGTCGGCGGTCCCCTGGTCGGCGGCGTAGGTCCCGAACTGCACGCTCTGCGAGAACGCCGGGATGCACACCCCGTTCGCCTCCTGATCGAGCGCGAGGTGGTCCTCGTCGACCCCGTGGACGAGGGGTACGCCGTCCAGGTCACGGGCCGTGCAGCCACGGGGACGTTCCCAGTTCTCCGACAGGTAGGTGTTGAGCAGGTGACCCTTGGTGTACGCACCGTCTGCGTCGACCTCGTAGTCACCGTTGGCGTCGCACGGCGCACCGGCGTTGGTGCCGCAGTCGACGGTGGCGTAGAGCTTGACCGGGACGTCGGGGATTCCCGGCTGCCAGTCCTCGGCGGCGGCGTAGAGCGGGTCGAGCTCGTTGCGCGTCGTGTCGTAGCTGAGTGATCCGACGATGCCCCCGTTGCGCGGGTCGATGCCGTTGGCCCCCGTCGGGTCGTAGCCGTGCACGCCCCAGTCGAAGGTGCCGCCCAGGCCGATGATGTTGAGGGTGCTCACGTCGACACCAGCGCCCTTGATCGTGGTCGGCGTGGGCTGGTTGTCGGCCTGGTAGGTCACTCCGGTGGTGTAGAAGGAGTCGTTGTAGGCCTCCATCACCGTGTAGCCGAACTCACCGAGCGGGTAGGCGCCCTCGAAGCTGTAGTAGCCGTTCGCGTCGGTCGTGGCCGTGGTCTGGCCGCGGTCCATCAGCGAGTTGTCGCGCTTGCGCATCGTCAGGGTGAAGTTGGAGATGCCGTTCTCACCGGCCTCCCTGACGCCGTTGCGGTTCTTGTCGTTGAACACGTAGCCCGAGTACTCGGTCCACCACCCGTTCATGGGCACGGTGCCGAGGGCCTCGGTCTCGCCGTTGTTGACGGTGACGTTCTGCAGGGCGAGCAGGTTGTTCTGGGCCTCGTCCCACCAGGTCAGCGAGTAGTCGCCGTCCGGGACGCCGGAGATGTCGAAGCGTCCATCGGTGTCGGCCTGACCCACCCAGACCGCCTGGTCTCCGCTGTCAAGGTCGGCCAGGGACAGCCACGCGTCGGGGATCGGGCGCTGCACCTTCGAGCCGGTGAAGCCGTTGTACAGGTCGTAGATGCCGCCCTTCGGGGGCACGTAGTGCAGCGTGCGCATCACTCGGCCGGTGACATGTCCAGAAGCGGCAGCACTCAGGGGCTGGCCGTTCTTCAACGGGGCCGCGAAACCGAAGAGCGGGGTCGGGACGGCCTCGCCGGCCAGGGTGAACTCGGTGTCGAAACCGGTGGCTCCCTCCATCACCCAGGTGTCCCAGTCGTGGTTGCCCTCGAGGGTCGTGGTCTGGATCCAACGCGAACCATCGGGCGGGGTGACGAACTGCGTGTAGCGGTTGGTGCCCATGTGCGGGAACGTGACGATGCCATCCGCGTCGCTGAGGCACTCTCCCCCGACCTGGTCGACCACCGGCAGCATGTCGGCGTCGAGGTCGGCCATCGGGATCTCGTGGCTGACCGGGTCCTCGCCGACGTACGTCGTGCAGACCGGGTTGCCGTAGACGTCGGTCGTGACCTCGCCGAGCAGGTCGTTGAGGTGACCGGTGAAGCCCTGCAGGGGCTGGTCGCCTGCGTCGTACGCGCCGTTCGTCGGCGCCATGTCCGCGAAGACCTGGCCTTTGACGGTCGAGTCGGGCAGCGGCATCGGCTGCAGTTCGACGGTCACCTGTCCGTCGCTCAGGGGGACGCTGAAGTGGGCGCCGTCCAGCTTGTAGCCATCGGCCAGGACCGAGATCAGGTAGTCCCCGTCGGGCAGGTCCAGGCCGTTGACCAGGTCGCCCTGATCGCCTTGGGCCACGATCGGGGAGGCATCGGGTGCGGCGTTGATCGACGTCCACGGGCAGTTGTTCGGATAGCCGGGGTCGGTCGGCGAGCAGACCCCGGTGGCACTGCGCACCGAGGTGGAACCGGTGTTGTCGCGGTTGATGAGGAACTTGTAGGTGTCGACCGGGTCACCAGCCGCGACCCCAGCCCCTGCGAAGGCGCGGGGTTCGGTCCGGGCACTGACCACATCGAGGGTCAGGGTGCTCGTCGCCGCCACGGCTGGGGGGACCGTGATCGAGACGAGCACCCCGACGGCGAGGGCGACCGAAGCCAGCAGGCAGAGGAACCGTCGCCGGAGCGCTCCCGAGGGGCCTGGGCGCCCGCGGCCAGTGTGCGCCCGTCGGGGGTTCTTCGGCGTCCGTCGTCGGTCCACGCTCACCGAACGATCGCTGAGTCCACGCATCTGATTCACCTTCTCGGCAGTCCCAGGAATGCTGGCTGGTCACGCACAACGTCCACCCGAAACCGCCCGGTGGCGAGAAAGATGTCGGTCCTGTCATGCAAGCGTCACCGGACCGCCCGGGTCGCAGTGGCGGGAAAGGCCTCAGGCCGAGACGGAGGCCGGGACCGGATCGCCCAGGGTGGCGCTCGCGATGGGCAGCACGAACTCGAACGCCGCCCCACCGCCCTCCTGGTTGAATGCACGCAGGGAACCGCCGCACGCCCTCGCCGTGGCGATCGCCATGGGAAGGCCAAGCCCGCTGCCCATCGAGCCGTTGGGCGGGCGGCGGTGCCAGAAGCGCTCGAAGACGCGCCCCAGGTCCTCGGGGGGGATCCCGGGGCCGTCGTCGGCGACCCGGACCGTGCAGTACCTCGCCCACACCTTCCCGGTCAGCGCGATCGTGCCCCCGTCCCCGGTGAAGTGGACCGCGTTCTCGATCACGGCGTCGAGCGCGAGCCCGAGCATGTCCGGGGCCGCCAGGATGACCGCGTCGTCGGGGCACACCACGGTCCACGACCGATTGGTGTGGGCCGCCCAGTTGCCGCCGACGTCCAGGATGAAGTCCCGCAACGACACCTGCTCCACCGGGAAGCTGGTCCCCGCATCGAGCTGCGCGATGGCCAGCAGCCGGTTGGACAGCACCGCCATCCGTTCGAGCTGGCGCAGCGCGACCCGCACGTCCTCCTGCGCCTGGGGCTCCTCGATGGCCTCCTCGGACAGCTCCAGATGCCCCCGCGCGATGGTGACGGGGGTCCGGATCGCGTGCGCGGTGTCACGGAAGAAGTCATGCTCGCGCTCGATCATCGCCTGTTGCTGGACCGTCATCTCCTGCAGCGCTGTCTGGGCGGCCACGCGCCGGCGAGCATGCCACACCATCGCCATCAGAAGGGCGGGCATCAACAGGACCTCGGCCAGCTCGGCCCGGTCGATGAACCCCTGCCGGTAGTGCAGGTAGAGCACGCCGCCGGTCGCCAGCGTCACCAGGGTGGCCACCACCGTGGTGGGCAGCACCGGCCAGACCCGGAAGCCGTAGATGATCGTCAACATCAAGAACAGCAGGTGGTACGGGACGGTCTCCAGGCCGGGGCTCACGATCATGCTCCACACCATGGCGGCGCCGAACACGGCCAGCCCGAGGTCGAGGATCAGTCCCTGACGGGTGGTGTGGGTCTCCCCCCACGCACGCCAGCGCGACCAGATCTCACCCGATCTGGAGCTCATAGCCGACGTTTCGGACGGTGTGGATCCGGTTGCTGCGCAACTTCTGCCGCAGCCGCCCGACACAGACGTCGACGACGTTGGTCGCCGGGTCGAAGGAGTAGCCCCACACCTCGGAGAGCAGCTCCTCGCGCGAGCACACCTGGTTGGAGCGGCGCATCAGGTGCTGCATCAGCAGGAACTCCCGTTGCGACAGGTCCACCAGCCGGTCGTCGATCCTCAGCCGCCGCGCACGCAGGTCCAGGGACATGCCCCCGACTGTCAGGGTCTGGGGGTCGTGCTCGGTGTTCGCCTGCTGATGGAGGCGGCACCGCACCCTGGCGATGAGCTCTCGGGTGGCGAACGGCTTGGCGAGGAAGTCCACCGCGCCGGCCTCCAGCACCTCGATCCGGGCTCGGACCCCGGCATCTGCCGACAGCACCAGCACCCGGGCGTCAGGGCGTACGGCGAGCAGCCCGGACAGCACGGCCCGGCCCTCGATCCCCGGCATCACCAGGTCGAGCACGACCATGTCCGGCGACGTGCCGATCGCCTTCTGCAGCCCCTCCGCGCCGTCCAGCGCCGTCGTCACCTGATGCCCGTCGGCGTCGAGAGCGCGTGCCACGAACCGGACAAGATCCGGCTCGTCGTCAATCACCAGGATGTGCGCCATGCCCGCTCCATCAGTTGGTCCCCGATGCCCCCCGAGCAGGCCATAACCATTTAGTCTGCGGCAGAGAGACGGGTCAATGACCCATACGGACCTAGGGGAGCACCTGACTAGACCCCTTCACGGTCCGCGAAGCCGGGGTGCACGAAGGGCTCTCCCCGCTTCAGGCTCTCCACGGCTCCCGGGTGCACCCGGTGCAGGTGCGCGATGGCCTTGCGTCGGTAGCGCAGGATCTGGACGGCACCGAAGGTCCAGAAGAGGTACTGCACCGACATCGCCACCCGGAAGTCACCCAGGTCGTAGGAGCCCGTGCCCCGTGGCTCCCTCCAGTCCAGGACCACGCCGATGAGCGCCATCGTCAGCAGCGAGGCCGAGAAGCCCCCGACGTTGACGAACCCGTTGGCCCGCCCGGAGGTCTCCACCGGGCTGAACGAGCGGGCCAGGTCGAAACCGACCATCGAGGCCGGGCCCCCGGTGCCCATCAGGCAGACCAGCACGACCAACAGCCACATCGGCGACGGCGTCGAGCGGGCCAGCACCACACCCCAGCAGGCAGCCATCGAGCAGACCACGCCCAGCACCAGGTAGGAGCGGTAGAACGGGTAGCGGGCCACGAGGGTCCCCATGACCAGGCCACTGACGACGACCCACCCGGTCATCACCATCAGCAGCGTGCTGGCGCTCGACGTACTCAGGCCCTGGCCGCGGACCAGGAACGGGAAGCCCCACAGCATCGCGAACACGGTGACCGAGAACTGCGCCGTGAAGTGTGACCACATGCCCAGCCGGGTGCCAGGGTTGCCCCACACCGAACGCAGGGACCGGGCCAACGCTCGAGCCTTGATCTTGACCACCGCCCCGCGCCGGTAGGGCGAGTCCTTCACCAGCAGCGCGACCGCCACCATCAGCGGCACCCCGATTGCCGAGGCCCACGCGAAGGTGCGCGTCCAGCCCAGGTCGGCCAGGGCCAGTGACAGCGGCGCGGCGGCGATGATCGCCCCGAGCTGTCCGACCTGGCCGGTGAGCTGGGTGACAAGCGGTGCCTGCCGGACCAGGAACCAGAGCGTGACCAGCCGGATGACGCTCACGAAGATCATCGCGTCCCCGGCTCCCAGGATCGCCCTCGCGACGACGGCCGCGGCGAAGGTGGTGGCGAACGCGAAGAGGAGCTGGCCGACGGTCATCAGCACGAGACCCGTGAGCAGGATCGCGCGCGAGCCATAGCGGTCCAGCAGGACGCCGACCGGTATCTGCAAGGAGGCGTACACCAGGAGCTGCAGCACGGTGAAGAACGCCAGCTGGGTGGCGGTGACCCCGAACCGGTCGGCGGCGATCAGGCCAGCCACGCCCAGGGAGCTGCGGTGGAAGATGGCCAGCACGTAGACGGCCAGGCCCACCGACCAGATCATCCACGCGCGGCGGCTGCCGATGGTGTGGATCTGTTCGGTCACCAGTCGATCATGAACGTCGCTGCCGGTCGGGAGCGAATCCACGCTCACCGGTCGTAGTCGAGCACGACCCCGTCGGTGGTCGGATGGGCCTGACAGGTCAGCACATAGCCCTCGGCGAGCTGGTGGGGCTCGAGGGCGAAGTTGGTGGCCATCTCGACGCGGCCGCTCAGGACCTTGGCCCGACAGGTGCCGCACATCCCGCCCTTGCAGGCGTACGGCGCGTCGGCGCGGACCTTGAGCATGGCATCGAGGACACTCTGGTCGCGACTCACGTCGAGCTGGCTGGCCCGGCCGTCCAGCGTGGCAGTGACCTTGGAGCCCACGCCGGCCGTGACCTCGGGGGCGCGAGCGAGCGCCTGGGCGTGGAAGAGCTCCACGTGGACGTGCTCGGAGGAGACGCCCTCCTCGATCAGGACCTGGCGGCCCCCGGTGACCATCTCGAACGGCCCGCACAGGAACCACTCCTCGATGCTCCCGACCAGCCCCTCCTCGACGACGACGCGCCTGATGCGAGCGTCGTCGAGACGCCCGGCGTACAACTCGGGGAGGCGGGGCTCGCGGGACAGGAAGTGCGAGATGCGCAGTCGATCGGGGTGCTGATGCTGGAGGGCCTCCAGCTCCGCGAGGAGCATGGCCGAGCCCAGCGTCCGGTTGCCGTAGAGCAGGGTCACCCTGCTGCCCGGCTCGACGTCGAGGATGGTGGCGAGGATCGAGTAGATCGGTGTGATCCCCGAGCCGGCTGCGATCATCGCGTAGCTCGTGGCGTGCTGGGGGTCGAGGTCGGTGGTGAACCGCCCGCTCGGGGTCATCACCTCCAGGACGGCTCCGGGCCGCATCCGTTCGAGGGCATAGGCGGAGAACTCGCCGTCGGGGATGCTCTTGACGCCGATCCGCAACGGGCCGCCGACCGGGGAGCAGATCGAGTAGTTGCGACGTGCGCCGTGCCACCGGATCGCCACGTGCTGGCCCTGGGTGAAGGCGTAGTCGGCCCGCAGCTCGTCGGGAACCTCGAACGTGACCAGCACGCTGTCCTCGGTCAGGGGCTCGACGGCAGCGACAGTGAGCGCGTGGAACACGGCATGCGACATCTGCCCTCCCTTGCCCTCTCCTGTCTCACCCTCGACCTTATGGTCCCTCCCGTCAGGGCCTGCTCAACGGGCATCAGGTCACCACAGCTCGAGTGAGTCGTGGAAGATCGCGGCCAGGTCCTCGCCGGTCACCTCACGCGGGCAGGTGGACAGCAGCCGTTGCTGCTGCAGGGCACCCTGGACCAGGTCGTCGATGTCCGAGGCGAGGTAGCCGACGCCGGCGAGCCCGTTGGGGATGGCGACGTCGCGCATCAGGTCGATCAGCACGCTCGACAGCGGTTCGCTGCCGCTCGGGTCGAGCAGCCGGGCAGCTCGCTGGTGCCGGTCGGGATCGCTGGGGTGGGTGAACCGGAACGCTGCCGGCGCGGTCAGGGCGACCGACATCCCGTGCGGCACCATCGGCTCGGCCGCGGGATAGTCCGGGGGCCGGAAGGCACGCACCCGCCCGGCGATCGGGTAGCCGTTGGCATGCGGGATGTGGACCCCCGCGTTGCCGAACCCCATCCCCGCGAACGTCGCTGCCAGGGCCATGTCGTGGCGGGCCCCGAGGTCGGCGCCGTCCTGGACCGCGCGCCGGAACGAGCGACCCAGCAACGCCATCGCCTTCTCCGAGAACATGTCCGCGATCGGGTTGGCTCCGCAGTAGGGCACCCGCTGCTCGGGGGTCTTGGCCTCGTAGGAGGTGTAGGCGCGGGCGGTGTAGCTCTCCAGGGCGTGGCACAGGATGTCCATCCCGCTGGCCGCGGTCACCGCCGGCGGTGCGGTCACGGTCAGGTCGGGGTCGATGACGGCGATGCTCGGGCGCAGTCGCGGGTGGCTGATGCCGGTCTTGACCTTGAGGGCCAGGATGTCCAGCACGCACACCGTCGTGCTCTCGCTGCCGGTGCCGGCAGTAGTGGGTACGGCGACCAGGGGCTTGAGCGGGTGCGCGGGGGCGAGGCCGCCACCCACCGGGGCGTTGACGTAGTCCATCAAGTCCCCGGGGTTCGTGGTCATCAGGTTGACGGCCTTGGCGGTGTCGATGCTGGAGCCACCCCCGACCGCGACGTAGGCGTCGAAGGGGCCGGACTGCCGCGCGAAGTCGATCGCCAGGCGCATGCTCTCGTCCGTGGGCTCGACCCGGCTGCCGTCGAAGAGCACGGTCTCGATGCCGAACGGGTGCATCTGCTCGGCCACGCGCTGCGGCAGCCCGGTGGCCGCGACCCGGGCATCGGTGACGACCAGGACCCGAGCCGCCCCGAGGGCCGCCAGGTCGTGCCCGACCTCGGCGGAGGCGCCCGGGCCGAACTTCAGCTGGGGCGCGCCGTACGTGAACACTGTCTCGGCTGACATGACCCCAACCTACTGAACCCACTTTTCTGGTCTCGCAGGCGTGTCTGCGGGCTTGTGACTAGCCCGTAACGTCCGATACGTGGGAACGTCGGCAGCGTCGGCAGCGAGTGAAATCCTCATCGGGGCCGACCGGACACCGGAGGTAGGCATGTTCTCGCGAATCGCGATCGTGAACCGTGGCGAGGCCGCAATGCGGCTGATCCACTCGGTGCGCGACATCAACGCCGAGGGTGGCGCGCAGATCCAGACGATCGCGCTCTACACCGACGCCGAGCGCAGCGCCATGTTCGTGCGCGAGTCCGACATCGCCTATCCGCTCGGTCCGGCCGCATCGCGTCCCTATCTCGACCTGGCCAAGCTCGAGAAGGCCCTGGTGGAGACCCGTGCCGACGCCGTCTGGGTGGGCTGGGGCTTCGTCGCGGAGGACCCGACGTTCGTGGACCTGTGTGACCGGTTGGGCATCACCTTCATCGGACCGAGCGCAGCCGCGATGCGCCAACTCGGCGACAAGATCGGCTCCAAGCTGATCGCCGAGGAGGTCGGCGTCCCCGTGGCTCCGTGGAGCCGGGGCGCCCTGGACACCCTGGAGGACGCACTCGCCACGGCCGACCGGGTCGGCTACCCACTGATGCTCAAGGCGACCGCGGGTGGCGGCGGTCGGGGCATCCGCAAGGTGGAGGACGCCGCCGAGCTCGAGGACGTCTACCAGCGCACCCGCGACGAGGCGCAGCGCGCCTTCGGCAACGGGGCCGTCTTCCTGGAGAGCCTGGTCACCGGCGCCCGCCACGTGGAGGTCCAGGTCATCGCCGACGGGCAGGGCACCGCGTGGGCGGTCGGCGTACGCGACTGCTCGGTGCAGCGCCGCAACCAGAAGGTGATCGAGGAGTCCGCCTCTCCCCTGCTCTCACCGGAGCAGACCGCCCACCTCAAGGAGTCGGCCGAACGGCTGGCGCTGGCGGTCGACTACGCAGGCGCGGGCACCGTCGAGTTCCTCTACCACCCCGAGTCGCAGGTGTTCGCCTTCCTCGAGGTCAACACCCGCCTCCAGGTGGAGCACACCATCACCGAGGTCACCACCGACCTCGACCTGGTCAAGGCCCAGATCCACGTCGCTGCCGGCGGCCGCCTCGAGGGCGAGAAGCCGGCCGAGAAGGGGCACTCCGTGGAGGCCCGGCTCAACGCCGAGGACCCCGACCGCGACTTCGCGCCCGCACCGGGCCGCATCGCGCTGCTGGAGCTCCCGGCCGGCCCGGGGATCCGCGTCGACACCGGGGTCGGCGAGGGCGACACGATCCCGGCCGACTTCGACTCGATGATCGCCAAGATCATCGCCTACGGCCGCACCCGGGACGAGGCGCTCGGCCGCCTGCGCCGGGCGATGGGCGACACCACCGTCGTGATCGAGGGTGGCGCCACCAACAAGAGCTTCATCCTCGAGCTGCTCGACCAGCCCGAGGTCACCACAGGGGTTTCGACAGGCCCGACCACCAAGGTCTGGGCCGACACCGGCTGGATCGACCGGGTGCGCGCTGAGGGCCGGCTGGTCGCCCACGCCCACTCCGGCGTCGCCCTGGTCGCTGCCGCGATCGAGGCGTACGACGACCAGCTGACCGTGGAGATCGCCCGGCTGCTCGAGACCGCTCATGGCGGGCGACCGCAGGTGCAGCACGAGATCGGGCGCCCGGTCGACCTGAAGCTGCGCGGCACCACCTATCGCGTCACCGCGCTGCAGACCGGCCAGGACCGGTTCCGGGTCACGGTCGCCGAAGGTGAGGCCGAGGAGGTCGTCGACGTCGAGGTCGAGCGCATCGACGAGTTCCACGGGCGGCTGGTCGTCAACGGGGTCCGCTACCGGGTCGTGACCGCGACGTACGGCCCGACCCACCTGGTCGAGGTCAACGGGGTCACCCACCACGTCAGCCGTGACGAGGGCGGCGTGATGCGCTCGCCGTCCCCGGCTCTGGTGGTGGCCACGCCGGCTGCTGTCGGCGAGATCCTGGCCCAGGGTGCGCCGGTGCTGGTGCTGGAGTCCATGAAGATGGAGACGGTCCTGCACGCCCCCTTCCCCGCCCGGGTCAAGGAACTGCTGGTGATGACGGGCAGCCAGGTCGAGACGGGCGCGCCGCTGGTCCGGCTCGAACCGGTCGAGGCCGACGAGGGCGCCGGGGCAGTCGCCGAGGTCGAGTCCTCGGGTCCGGGGCTGGACCTGCCCGCCCCGGCTGCGGAGCGCTCGGCGACCGAGCGGGCCGAGCTGGGTCGCGCCCACCTGATGGCGACCATGCTCGGGTTCGACATCGACGAGAGCAACGCCGGCGCGACGTTGGCCGACTACCTCAGCGCCCGCGAGGTGCTGCGCGCCGAGGGCACCCCGGTGGTGCCCGACGAGATCGAGCTGCTCGGTGTCTTCGCCGACCTGGCCGAGCTGAGCCGCAACCGGCCGGCTGCGGAGGAGCAGCACACCGAGCTGCGGGTGCACAGCTCGCGCGAGCACTTCCACACCTACCTGCAGAGCCTCGACGTCGAGCGCGGCGGCCTCCCGGAGTCGTTCAGCACCCGCCTGAGCACGGTGCTGGGCCACTACGGGGTGACCGACCTGGAGCCCACTCCGGCATTGCAGGACGCGGTCTTCCGGATCTTCCTGGCCCAGCGCTCGGCGGCCGACGCCCAAGTGGTCATCACGCTGCTGCAGCGCTGGAGTGACGAGCCCGCGCCTCCGGCTGAGCTGGCCCGCGCCGTACGCCAGCTTCTGGACCGACTGGTGCGCGCCACGCAGCTCCGCTTCCCGGTCATCGGTGACCTGGCGCGCAGCGTGCGCTTCCGCTGGTTCGACCAGCCGCTGGTCGACGCCGAGCGGCTGAGCGTCGTGGCCGGGGTCCGGGCCGAGGTGACCGACCTCGCCGCGAACCCCGACACCCCCGACCACGCTGAGCGGATCGAGGCGCTGGCCGCCATCCCCGAGCAGATCGTGGCCTTCCTCGCCGAGCGCCTGGAGGCCGGCATCCCGGAGCAGGAGCCGATGTTGGAGGTGCTGGTCAAGCGCCACTACCGGGAGTTCGACCTCCACGAACTGCGCTCCACCCGCGTGGCAGCGCGGCCGTTCGTGATCGCCGACTACACCCTGGACGACCGGCCCAGCCACCTGATCTCCACCATCGGCACGGTGGCCGAGCTGGAGGCAGGCTCGAGTGAGCTCGAGGCCGGCCTGAGCGCCGAGGTGGCCGCGCGCAGTGCCGGGCACGAAGCGGTCGTCGACCTCTACCTGCACTGGCCCGAGGCGCCTGAGGCCCCCGAGGCCGAGAGTGCAGCCCTCGCCAAGGTGGTGGGCGGGCTCGGCTTCGCCCAGGACGTGCGGCGCATCGCCATCGCCGTCTGCCCCGGCGGCGACCGCCCGGTCAACTACTTCACCTTCCGTCCCGCCACCGGCACCGACCAGGTCGGGGTCCTCGAGGACACCCTCGTGCGCGGCGTACACCCGATGGTCGGTCGCCGCCTGAACCTCTGGCGCCTGCGCGGCTTCGAGGTCACCCGGATCGAGGCGCCCGAAGACGTCCTGCTCTACGAGTGCGTGGCTCGCGAGAACCCGGCCGACCGCCGGCTGGTCGCCCTGGCGCAGGTGCGACAGCTGGCCGTCGTGCGCAACGACGAGGGCAAGGTCATCGCCCTGCCCCACGCGGAGCGGGCCGTGGAGAACTGTCTCGAGGCGATCCGCCGCACCCGCACCGCCCGTGGCTCGGCGGGCACCAAGCTCGACACGAACCATGTCTGGATCCAGATCTGGCCGCTGGTCGATGCCGACATCGACCAGCTCACCGCCCTGCAGAGCAAGATCACCCCGCTGAGTGACGGCGCCGGCATCGAGGAGGTCACCGCCCAGGGCCGGGTCGCCGGCCCGGACGGCGTGCCCGTCCCGATCATGGTGCGCTTCTCCGCCCGCCCGGGTGCCGGCGTGGTGGCCACGATCGAGGAGCCGCCCACCGAGCGGCTCAAGCCGCTGGACGACTACGCCGCGAAGGTCCTGCGGGCCCGGCGCCGTGGTCTCGTCTACCCCTACGAGCTCGCCGACGTGCTCACCGGCGCCGGTGGCTCCCTGGTCGAGCACGACCTCGACGACACCGGGAGGCTGGTCCCCGTCGACCGTGCCCCCGGGCTCAACAAGGCCGGCATCCTCGTCGGCGTGGTCACCACCCCGACCGACCTGCACCCCGAGGGCGTCAAGCGGGTGATCCTCTGCGGCGACCCGACCATGGCGCTCGGCGCGGTCTCGGAGCCCGAGTGCTCGCGCATCATCGCGGCCATCGACCTGGCCGAGGAGCTGAAGGTGCCGGTGGAGTGGTTCGCGCTCTCGGCCGGTGCCCGCATCTCGATGGGCTCGGGCACCGAGAACATGGACTGGGTGGCCGCGGCCCTGCGCCGGATCGTCGAGTTCACCCAGGACGGCGGCGAGATCAACGTCGTGGTGGCTGGCATCAACGTCGGGGCCCAGCCCTATTGGAACGCCGAAGCGACCATGCTGATGCACACCAAGGGCATCCTGGTGATGACCCCGGACAGCGCGATGGTGCTCACCGGCAAGCAGTCGTTGGACTTCTCCGGCGGCGTCTCGGCCGAGGACAACTTCGGCATCGGCGGCTACGACCGCGTGATGGGCCCCAACGGGCAGGCGCAGTACTGGTCGCGCGACCTGGCCGGCGCCTTCGGGATCCTGATGGCGCACTACGAGCACACCTACATCGCCCCCGGGGAGGCCGGTCCCCGCCGGATGCCGACCACGGACCCGTCGGATCGCGACGTGACCACGTTCCCCCACCAGTTCGAGGGCAGCGACTTCACGACCGTGGGCGACATCTTCTCCCCCGAGACCAACAAGGACCGCAAGAAGGCCTTCGACATCCGCACGGTCATGAGGGCGCTGTCCGACCAGGACCACCCGACGCTGGAGCGTTGGGCCTCCATGGCCGACGCCGACACCGCCGTCGTACAGGATGCCCACCTCGGCGGTCACCCGGTGCTGCTGCTGGGCATCGAGTCACGCACCGTGCCCAGGCGTGGCTTCCCGCCCACCGACGGTCCGGACGTCTACACGGCCGGCACGCTGTTCCCGAAGTCGTCGAAGAAGGCGGCGCGGGCGATCAACGCGGCGAGCAACAACCGGCCGCTGGTGGTCCTGGCCAACCTGTCGGGCTTCGACGGGTCACCGGACTCGATGCGCAACCTCCAGCTGGAGTACGGCGCCGAGATCGGCCGGGCCATCGTCAACTTCCGCGGGCCGATCGTGTTCTGCGTGATCTCGCGCTACCACGGGGGCGCGTTCGTGGTGTTCTCCAAGCAGCTCAACCCGCAGATGACCGTGCTGGCGATCGAGGGGTCCTTCGCCTCGGTGCTCGGTGGCGCCCCGGCGGCGGCCGTGGTGTTCTCCGGCGAGGTCGACAAGCGGGCCGCGGCGAGTCCGCTCATCAAGGAGCTGGAGGCCCGGATCGCCGACGCCTCCGGCCGGGAGCGGGCCACGCTGCTCGTCGAGCTCGCCGACCTGAGGGCCTCGCTGCGCGCGGAGAAGATCAGCGAGGTCGCCGCCGAGTTCGACGGCATCCACAACATTCATCGCGCCGTCGAGGTGGGTTCGGTCGATGCTGTGATCGAGGCGTCCCGGTTGCGGCCCGAGGTCATCGCGGTGATCGAGCGCGGGCTCGCTGCCTCTCGCTGACGTCATAGCTCTCGGTCGCCCTGACGACCAGACCTTATGACGTTGCCGGTGGGCAGGACGTCCCAAGGACCTGGACCGTTGTGCCCTAGGTCCTGGTCGGCCGCTGGCGCACGCTCATCTCAGTGCCGGTGTCTTCCGGTGCGCAGAGCAGATGAGGGTGAGGCCATGTACTTCGACGAGGGTCACATGAGTTCGGGCTGGGGCGTCGCCGCGATGCTGGTGATGATGCTCCTGTTCGTGGTGGTGGTCGGGGTCGCGGTGGTGGCTGCGGTCCTCGTGGTTCGCGGCCGGCCGTTGCCGTCGCACCCGCACGCGTTGAGCAACACGCTGGTTGCCGAGCAGGTGCTGGCCGAACGGCTCGCGCACGGCGAGATCGATCCAGCCGAGTACGCCGCGCGGATGGACGCGCTGACCTCCACGAGCAAACGGCGCTGACCAACTGGTGGCGATCGGGGTCTCCTACTGCGACGATTATCGGGACACCGACGTCACCCGGAGGCCTCCTATGACCAGCAAGGCGTTGCTCAACTCACTGACCGAGCAGGAGACGGTGCTGCTCCTGGAGACCGAGAAGGACGCCCTGGCCGGGTTGGACGAGGACCAGCTGGTGGAGCTGCACGACCGGATCAGACGGGCCCGCACGAAATACGTCAAGCAGTACCGTCGCGGTGCCAGCGCCTCGGTGGCCAGCTCCGGTGGCCGCGGGAAGGCCGCACCGAGGAACCGTCGGGCCGCCGACAAGGCAGAGGTCTTCGAGGAGGCTCTGGCCCGGGTCAGCACCTCGCTCGCCGCGGCTGCGCGACGCAGCGCCGCCGCCCTCAAGACCGAGCGCCTCGAGGCCGCGCGCGCGGGCGGCGGCGGCCCCGCGGGTGCACCGGACGACGCTGACAGCACCCCGACCCCACGGACCAAGCGGGCTCCTCGGACGCCGGTGGAGAAGAAGAACGTGGCCTCCTCCCGGGCCCAGGGGGCTCGGCGGCAGGCCAAGCGCGACGCTCGCTGACAACGCTCGTCGCGGGGGTGGCGGGGGTCAGAACGACCAGAAGATCGGGACGACAAGCACCGACACCACGCCGAACCACAGCAGCATGGGCAGCCCGAACTTCCAGTAGTCCCCGAACTGATAGCCACCCGGGCCCATCACCATCATGTTCGCGGGAGTGGCCACCGGCGTCAGGAAGGCAGCGGCGGCCGCGACGCTGACCGCCATCAGCACGGGCTGCACCGAGACGTCGAGCTCGGCGGCAGCCGAGATCCCGATCGGGATCACGATCAGGGCGGTCGCGGTGTTGCTGATCAGCTGGCCGAGCGTCGCGGTCATCACGAACAGCCCGAGGAGCAGCGCGTAGGGACCCGCGTCCCCGACGACGTTGACCAGCCCGTTGGCCATCGTGTCCGCCGCCCCGGTCTCCTGCAGGGCCACCGACAGCGGCAGCATCGCGCCCACAATGATGACGGTCGTCCACGAGATGCCGCGGTAGGCCTGCTCGACGCTCAACACCCGCAGCAGGATCATCGCCCCGGCAGCCAGGATCCCCACCACGGCGGGCGCGGTGACCCCCAGCGCCAGCATCAGCACCATGCCCACCAGGACGGCGATCGCGGGCTTGGCCTTGCGGCCCAGCGGGACGGCCTGGCGGCGTACGGTCTCCAGCGAATCGACCGCGAGTACGCCGGGGTCGTGGTCGACGTTGCGGGAGAGCGCCTCCCAGCTGCCCTGCACCAGCAGGGTGTCGCCGGCTGCCAGGGTGCTGCCGGAGGGGCCGGTGTCGTGTCCCTTGCGCTGGACCGCGAGGATGACGAGATCCCCGCTGGGGGTGACCATCCCGGGGAAGACGTGTTGGCCGACGAGCTCGGAGCGAGGGCTGACGACGACCTCGGCGACACCCATGTCCGGGGTCATCAGGGCCCCGGCGACGTGCTCGGCCACGGGCTCGGTCAGGAACGCGAACCCGTGCTCCTCGGCGAAGCGCAGGGCCACCTCCGGATCGGCCCGGATCACCAGCGCGTCCGGCTGGCGGCCCACGATGGTGAGCCCCGGGTAGCCCGCCAGGTCGGTGGGCGGGGTGGACCCGGGCGGGACGCTGAGCCGGAAGGCGCCCTCGTCGAGCTGGTACTGCTTGATGAGCGTGCGCGCGTGCTGGCTCAGGTCCGTCGGCACGGTGCGCGCGGTCCGGTTCGGCAGCAGCCGCGGGCCCAGGAACACCGCGATCAGCATGGTGCCGATCAGCAGCGGCACCCCGACGAGGGCGAACTCGAAGTAGCCGAACGTCTGGCCCGTGGCATCGGAGAGCGCATCGGAGGCGATCACGTTGATGGGGGTGCCGGTCAGCGCCAGCATCGAACCGGCGTGGGCAGCGAAGGCCAGCGGCAGCAGCAGCTGGGACGGGGCGTGGTTGAGCCGGATCGCCACGACCACGACCATCGACAGCAGCGCGGCCACGGCGCCGTTGACGCTGATCAGGGCCGTGAGCAGGGCGACCATCACCATCGTGAACACCAGCAACCGGGTGCGGTCGGTGCCGGCCAGCTCGATCAGGCGCTGGCCGGCCCAGGCAGGCACCCCCGCCGCGTCGAGGCCCTCACTGACCACGAAGAGCGAGGCGATGAAGATGACCGTGGGGTCGCCGAACCCGGCGAACACCTGCTGCAGGTCCAGGATGCCGGTGGCGAAGAGCGCGATCGCCGAGCCCAGCGCCACCACCTCCACCGGGAGGCGGTTCCACACGAACAGTGCGATGACCGCACCGAGGACGGTGAAGGCAATGGCGGGGTCGCTCACGGCTTGGTGAAGGACAGCGCCAGGTCGAGGAGCAGCCGGGCGCCGAAGCCGGTGCAGCCCTTCGGGCGCCACGACTGCGCCGCGTCGGTCTGGGCGGTGCCGGCGATGTCGATGTGCGCCCAGGGGGTGTCACCGACGAACTCGGCCAGGAAGAGCGCGGCGGTGATCGCACCGGCGTTGGGCCCGCCGAGGTTGTTGAGGTCGGCGATGTCGGAGTCGATCTGGGGGCGGTAGCGCTTGGCGAGCGGCAGCTGCCACACGGGCTCGTCGGTGTGCTCAGCGGCAGTCTTCACCTGCTCGATGAGGCCCTGGTGATTGCCGTTGACCGTGGCGATCTCGGTGCCGAGCGCCCGCATCGACGCACCGGTGAGGGTGGCGATGTCGACGATCGCGTCGGCGCCCTCCTCGGTGGCCAGGACCAGTGCATCGGACATGACCAGGCGTCCCTCGGCGTCGGTGTTGAGCACCTCGACCGTCGTACCGCCCCGGATGGTGAGCACGTCGCCCATCCCCAGGGCGGTGCCGGAGGGCATGTTGTCGGTGCACATCAGGTAGCCCGTGACCACCGTGGGGCAGTCGAGCTCGGCCAGCGCGCTCATCGCGGACAGCACGTCGCCGGCGCCGGTCATGTCGTTCTTCATGGTGGCGTGGGTGCCGTCCGCCGGCTTGAGGCTGATGCCGCCGGAGTCGTACATGATGCCCTTGCCCACGAACGTCAGCCGCGGCGCGTCCGGTGCGGCCGAGGCGGGGCGGTAGGTCAGCTTGATCATCCGGGGCGGCTCGCTGCTGCCCTTGTTGACGCCGAGCAGGCCGCCGCAGCCGAGCTCGACGAGGGCGTCCTTGTCGAAGATCTCGACTCCCAGGCCGGTGTCGGCGGCCACGGTCTCGGCGGCCTGCGCCATGCGGGTGGCGGTCAGGTGCGCGGGCGGGCTGTTGGCCAGGTCGCGGGCCATCGAGGTCACCCGGGAGTACGTCGTGCCCCGGGCTGCGCCGGCGCTCGCCCCGGCGGCGTCGGAGGTGATCAGCGTGAGGTCGGCCAGGGGCTCGACGGACGGCTTGTTCTTGAGCGCGGCGTACTCGTAGCGCGACAGCAGGATGCCTTCGACGACGGCCTGGGCGGCGGCGTCTGCCGCGAGACCGGTGCCGTCGGCGAGGGTCGTGGCCAGCGCAGCGTGGGCAGAGACGCTGCGGGCGAACGCCGCGGCGGCGTCGCGCAGGCCGGTGGTGTCGAGCGTCGCGGGGTCACCGACGCCCACGGCGACGACGGGCAGTCCGTTGGCCGAGGGTACGACGAGCGCCTGGCCGACGGCGCCGGTGAACCCGTTGGCCACCAGTCCGGACCGTTCGACACCCAGGCCTGAGGGGACGTCCCCGTCGGCGGGGACCGGGATCCCGAGGACCGCTCCGCTCGGGACGTCGTCGTCGGGGCCGACGACCGAGACCCGGGTGGTGCGCTGCAGTGAGGGAAGGGGATCGAACCCCTGGGCCAAGGTCATCTCGGCGTTCCTTTCTAGGACCAGCTCTCCCGCATGCTGCGGCGCAGGGCAGCAGCATCGCGGGACTGCGACAGGGCACCGGCGATCGCCAGCACCAGGAAGAGGAGGTACCACCACCAGTCATCGTGGATCCGGCTGGTGAAGGCCTCGTCGTTGAAGTCGGCCGAGTCCACGACACCGAACAGGAGCATGAGGCCGGTGACCGCGACGCTGGCGCCACCGAAGGCGCTCAGGAGGATCAGGAGCAGCATCGGCAGGTTGGTCACAATGGCCAGGATCGCGAGCAGGGCACCCACGACGATGCCGACCAGGATGATCACCCAGTTCCAGTCCACCCCGAGGGCGACGATGAGGGTCGCCCCCAGTGCGAAGCCGATCGAGGCCATCGCGATGACCACCCCGACGGCGTAGTAGAGATAGGCGAAGATCGCGAAGACGAGCGCGAAGACGAGGCCGAGCGACCATCCCAGGACCGTGCCGAGGAAGTGGTCGCCGGTGATGCTGGCCACCAGTCCGGCCCCGAGGCTGAAGCCTGCGAAGGCGCCCCAGATCGGGATCACGAAGCGGAGGACCAGCTGGCCGCGGAAACAGAAGAAGGCACCGGCGAGAATCGCCAGGATGCCGAGCGCAATGTCCTGCATGGGGTCAACCTAGCGGCAAAGATCGTCGGCCGGACACCTGTATCGAAACATCACCCGGTGCCGATCCGGCCGGCGATGATGCTCGTGAGGATGACCGAGGTGATGGTCACCGTGGAGAACCCGGCAACGATCATCTTGGGCAGGATCTGCCCCTCGATGGCAGCGACCTCCTCGGGGGTCTCCCCCGCACCCTTGGCGGCCTCCTGGGACAGGATCATCGTCCCGGGGAAACCGTAGAGCGAGGTCAGCCCGATCGCCACGGACATCGGGACGCTGTAGCCGAGCAGCTTGCCGACCAGGGCGGAGAAGCCGGCGATCCCGGCCACCCCGAAGACGAAGGCCAGCAGCAGGGGCCAGGCCAGTGCCTTGACGTCGGAGGGCTCCACCGTGGCCAGGGGACCGAACACCAGGATCATGATCGCGATCATCATGAGCCCGAAGGAGTCGATGCCGCCGAGGACGGAGGGCTTGAAGACCCCCAGGGTGCGCAACGCGATGCCGAAGACCAGGGCGACCACGAAGGTGTTGAGCACGCCGTTGGTGAGGTTGTTGATGCCCAGGCTGGCCAGCACCACGAGCCCGGTGACGAACAGCGTGCCGGCCGTCGTGCGCAGGGCATCGGGCAACAGGGAGGTCGCGGCGTCCTCCTCGGTGTCCACGACCACCGGGGCCAGGTTGCCGGCGCGGTACTCGTCGCGCAGGCGAGCCGCCTCCTTGCGCAGGATGAGCGAGGTGAGCGGGAAGCCGATGAGTCCCTGGAGCGCTGCGATCAACACCGGGAAGACCGCGATGCTGGTCAGCCCCACCCCGAGGGCGGCCTCCTGGACGATGAGGACCGAGATCGTGCCGCCGCTCAGCGCACCGGTCCCGGCCACCACGAAGTCGATGCTCTGGGCGTAGCCGTCCGCAGCGCTGCCGCTGACGTCATTGCCGAAGATCAGGCTGGCGATGAGCAGCGCCACGCCGATGCCCAGGACGGTGGCGATGCCGACGAGCAGGGTCTTCCACTGCTTCTTGAAGTCGTCGAGGCTGATCATGGTCCCGAGGTGGACGATGATGAAGCCCACGACGACGCCGGCCAGGGCCAGCAGGGACGACTGCGCCAAGAGGTCCTCGGGGAAGATCCCGCTCAGGAACCCGACGAGGAAGATGATCGAGGCCACGAAGAGCGACGACAGCAGCGACTGCGTCTTCTTGGCCACGAAGTCGCTGATCGTCCACACGAGCATGACGACGACGAACGCGACAACGGGATTCGTGGGGTCATTCATGAAGGTCTCCAGGTACGCCGACGGTGGCTCATCTAAGCAGAAAGCCGGGCAGGACTGGTTCAGGTCCCATTTCGGATGATGGCCCGCAGCCGCGACGCCTGCTGCGCAGTCCACCCGGGCGGTTGGAGGACGGCGGCCCAGCCGTCGACGTGCTCGCCGGTGAAGGTGTGACCGTGCTCGGGCGGCATGGTGAAGCTCAGCGGCAGGTCGGCGGTGACCTGCCAGAACGTGACGAACGGTGCCCAGCGCATCTCGGGCAGGATGTCGCGGCCGCGGGGCTCCTCCAGCCAGTCCGGCCGGTGCAGGATCAGGTCGGGGCTCCACCAGGTCACCGGGTCGGAGGGGTGCTGCATGTAGAGCACGCGGGTGCCGGGCCACGGGGTGTCCGGGGGGATGGAGTCTCGTGGGCGGTTGGTGAATCGGATGGTGCGCCCGTCGCGGAAGATCGGCTCGACCTCGGGGCTGCCGGCGTCGCGCTGGTCGACGAACTCGCGGTACATCGGGTTGAAGTTGGGCGGGCCGACGAACAGTGCCCCGTCGATGCGGTTGCGCAGGTCGGACTCGCCGCTGAACGCGGTCTCCCCGCCGAAGGAGCCCAGGCTCTCGCCGAAGACGTAGAGTCGCGGCCGGTCGCCTGCGGGCAGCGCCGACCAGCGTTCGTAGACCGCATCGAAGAGCTGGCGACCCGCATCCCGGGCCCGGCTCTGGTCCACCAGGAACGACAGCCAGCTGGGAAGGTGCGAGTACTGCATCGACACCGTGGCGGAGTCACCTCCGGTGAGGTACTCGAAGCTGGCCACCGAGCTCGGTTCGACCCAGCCGGTCCCGGTCGTGGTGACCACCAGCAGGTTGGTCCGCTCGAAGCCACCGGCCCGCTCGAGATCGTCGACCGCGAGCTCGGCGCGGGCCTCGGTGGTCGCGGCCGACGCGAGGCCGGCGTACGTCCGGATCGGTTCCTGGGCCGGCTGCCCGCTGAAGTCGGTGATGCTCGCGGCGTCCGGGCCGCTGGCGGCGAAGATGCGGCCCTCGCGGCCCATGGTGTCCCAGTCGAGCAGGGAGCCGGGGCCGCCGGAGCGCAGCTCGCTGGTGGGCTGGTCGATCTCCGAGGGGGTGGTCAGGTCGTTGAGGGCATAGGTCTGGTCCGCCAGCCGGATGGCCGCGTCCCACAGCACCCCGCTGAAGATCAGGGCGGTGCCGAGCACCAGGACCACCAGGCCGAGCGCCCGGGCGGCGCGATCACCCATCCGGCGTTGGAGCCGGGAGGCCAGGCGACGGTAGGCCGCGCGGAAGGTGCGGCCGATCGCGACCAGCAGCACGAAGACCACGGCGGCGATCGGCACGATCAGCAGGAGCCGCCACCAGCTCACCTCGGCCACGCCGACGAGGTCACGCAGCTCGCGCTGCCACCGCTCCCCCACCACGATGGCGAGCAGCCCGGCCGCGACGGAGGTCCCGGCGAGGATCCGCCAGGACAGCGCACGGCTGGGCAGTCGGGTGCGGTCGGCGAACTCGCGCCACATCCACGCCCCGATCACCCCGATCCCGTAGCCGATGGCAGCGTTCACACCGACCAGGAAGCCCTGGAACTCGGGTGGGCGGGGCAACAGGGAGGGGGTGAACGAGAGGAGCGCGAGGACGAGCGCGACCCACAGGCCGGGAAGGTCGTAGCGGCAGCGGCGCAGCACCGAGCTGACCAGACGGTCCCGGGTGCGGCGGACGGTCTCGACGGCCGATCGGTCCACGCGGTGTCCTTGGGGTGGGTGCGGCCAGAGGTGTGGTTCGCCGGCGTACTCTACCGATACCGTCGACAACGTGAGCATGCACCAGCTGTCCCGGGTCGAGGCTCGCAGGATCGCGGTGCGTGCCCAGCTGCTCGACGCCGATCGACCGACGGACCTGCTCGACCTGGTGCGCCACCTTGGCCTGCTGCAGCTCGACCCCGCGGCACCCATCGCCCCGAGCGCCGATCTGGTGGCGTGGAGCCGGCTCGGCTCGGCGTACTCCCCCGACGAGCTGCGCGACGCCCTGGACTCCCAGGCGCTGATCGACCTGGAGGGCCTGGCCCGGCCGGCCGAGGACCTGGCCCTGTTCCGCGCCGACATGGACGCCTGGCCCGGTCCTGAGCCACTGCAGTCCTGGCAGCGCGAGCTCCGCGACTGGGTGCGGGCCAACAACGCCTGCCGGCTCGACATCCTGGACCGGCTGCGCTCGGACGGCCCGCTGCCGGGCAGCGAGCTGCCCGACACCTGTGTGGTGCCGTGGCGCTCCAGCGGGTGGAACAACCACCGCAGCACCCGGATGCTGCTCTCGCTGATGGTGCGCCGCGGCGAGGTCGCAGCGGCCGGTGGCTCCGGCCGGGAGCGGCTCTGGGACCTGGCCTCGCGGGTCCATCCCGACGACCCCGTGGTGCCGGCCGACGAGGCCCGGGCGCTGCGCGACCAGCGACGACTGCGCTCCTTGGGGATCGCCAGGGTCGGCGGACCGCAGACCCAGGGTGAGCCGAACGGCGTGGGTGGGGCCGGTGAACCGGCGGTGGTCGAGGGGGTCAGGGGCACCTGGCGTGTCGACCCGTCGCAGTTGGACAGGGATTTCGCCGGTCGGGCAGCGCTGCTGTCCCCGTTCGACCGGCTCGTGGCGGACCGCAGGAGGATGGATCAGCTGTTCGATTTCGACTACCAGCTCGAGATGTTCAAGCCGGTGGCCCAGCGCAGGTGGGGCTACTACGCCTTACCGATCCTGTACGACGAGCGCCTGGTCGGGAAGCTCGATGCCGCCGCCGACCGGGCTGACGGCGTACTCCGGGTCCGCGCGGTCCATCAGGACGAGCCGTTCACCGAGGCCATGTCGGCGGACGTCGGGCTCGAGATCAGGGACCTGGCACGCTGGCTGGGTCTCGAGTTGGAGGGTCTGCAGCTCACGTAGGCTGCCAGATCCACAGACATCAGGGGTGCGACATGACGGCGAGCCGCTCTGCTCGTGAGAAGAAGGCCGCCACGGAAGCCGGCCCGTTGGCACGGGTGAAGATCGAGCTCGACGCCACCAACCGGTTCGTCTACAAGATCAGCTGCACCAGCTGCGTCGTCCGCGACCGGCTCCGCTGGTCGGCCTACCGCCCCGGCGCCGACAACGGCTACCTGGCGGCCATGGACCGGTGGACGTTCCACCTCACCGAGAAGCACCCGGACACCGACGCCCCGTGCCTGGCCTACCTGGCTGCTGCCCAGGAGAGGTTGCAGCAGCGCCGAGATAACTAGTCCGATCGGTTGCACTTTCCACAATCGCGCCTGCCCATCGTCGCCCGACGATTAGCGTGCCGCCATGACCAATCTCGGGGTCCCCTCTGCACCCACGCCGCCCGACGACCGCGCTGAACCGGAGGTTCCGCTCGGCCTGCTCCTCATCGCCGTCGCGGTGATGCTGGTCCTCGTCGCGGCGACGGGCTTCATGCTCACCCGCGGCGATGCGACGCAGGCGAAGCCTGCCTACCCCGACCACTGGGACAGCCGGATCCTGCCCCTGGTGAAGGCCACCGAGCGGGAGCGGGGGCTGCTCTTCCTGCACCCGGTCGAGGTGCGCTTCCTCGCGCCGACCGCCTTCGAGAAGGACCTGCGCACCGACGAGGAGGACCTCAGCGACGACGACCGTGCCGAGATCGAGCAGGTGACCGGGATGGTGCGGGCCCTGGGCCTGGTCACCGGGAAGCTGGACCTGTTCGAGGCCGTCAACGACTTCAGTGGCGCCGGGACCCTGGCCTACTACTCCTTCGACGACCAGCGGATCACGGTGCGCGGCAAGAAGATCACCCCGGGAGTGCGCTCCACCCTGGTCCACGAACTCACCCACGCCCTGCAGGACCAGCACTTCGACGTCGGCGACCGGATGGAGAAGTTCCGCGATGCATCTGAGGACGAACCGAGCCTCGATGCCAGCGAGTCGGTCCTGGACGCGCTGATCGAAGGTGACGCCAGGCGCGTGGAGGGCCTCTACCGAGCCTCCCTGACGAAGAAGCAGCGCAAGGCCCTGGATGCCAGCAGCCAGGGCGAGGCCGCCCGGGCCGGCAAACGGATCACGAAGGTCCCCCAGGTCATCGTGACGATGATGACCTCGCCGTACACGCTCGGACAGGCACTCGTCGAGACCGCCGCCGCGGACGACGGCACGCGAGCGGTCAACGACCTGTTCCGCGACACGCCGACCCAGGAGACGTCGTTGCTGGACCCGTTCTCGGTGCTGATCGAGCAGCCGGACGCGGTCGAGGTGGCGATCCCGAAGCTCGAGGACGGCGAGAAGGAGTTCGACTCCGGCCAGCTGGGCGTCGTGACCTGGTACCTCATGCTTGCCGAGCGGCTGCCCCTCGACGAGGCCCTCGCCGCCGCCGACGGCTGGGGAGGCGACGCCTACCTCTCCTACGAGGTGGACGGTACGTCGTGTGCCCGGATGACCTACGTCGGAGCGACCCGTCGCGACACCGCGCGGATGTACGACGCTCTGGACCGATGGGCCGGGGCCGGGTCCCGCGCGGACGCCAAGGTGAGCCGGACAGGCAACCGGCTGCGCTTCCAGTCGTGCGACCCGGGCGAGAAGAGCACGATCGGCAAGGACGTCTCGCAGAAGGCCGTCACCCGCGCCGTGACCCGGACCTACCTGGGCGTGGGCATGCTCAACAACGGCTTCAGCCACGACCAGGCGCGGTGTGTGGCCGGGCGCATGATCGACGTCTTCCGGGTCGAGCAGCTGCAGGACCCGAAGTTCCTGCTGGAGGATCCCGCCGCCGAGGCTCGGACTCAGGACATCGTGCGTTCCTGCGGCTGACGCGCGCTCAGCGCAGGGCCCGGTGGACGGCGATCGCCGCCAGGACCAGTGCGACCCCGGCGCCGACGACGCCTGGCGGGACCGGTCCGCTGGCCCGGCGGGTCAGGACGCCGTGGGTGGACTGGCTGGAGAGGACGGCTCCGTTGCTCTGGTGTGACAGCGCCGACCCTGCGCTCTGGTAGGACAACAGCGAGGTGACCGACATCGCCGAGCCGATGGATGCGGCCGACGCGAACGACCCGACGCTGGCGAACGAGGCCACGGACGCGGCACTGCCGATCGACAGGACCGAGTCCTGCGAGCAGATCGAGAGGATGGAGTTCTCCGACCAGAGCGACCACACGTTGCTGAGCCTAGACCCACCCGGCGCGGCATAGTGGTCCCATGGCCCTGCACCGAGGTTCGATGTCGTCCGGTTCCGATCAGCGCAGTTCGAACCCGGTGGTCACGGAGGCGAATCCAGCGCTGGGTGAGCGGCTCGAGCCGCCCAAGAGCCGGCTGGCGGCTGCGCCGGTGCCGGCAGACGTGGCCTACGAGCTGATCCACAGTGAGCTGACCCTCGACGGCAGCGCGCGGCTGAACCTGGCGACCTTCGTGACCACGTGGATGGAACCGCAGGCCCGGCAGCTGATGAGCGAGTGCGTGGACAAGAACATCATCGACAAGGACGAGTACCCGCAAACCGCCGAGCTGGAGCGGCGCTGTGTCGCGATCCTCGCCGACCTGTGGCACGCCCCCGATCCCGAACGGGCCACCGGGTGCTCGACCACCGGTTCGAGTGAGGCCTGCATGCTGGCCGGGTTGGCGCTCAAGAAGCGCTGGGCGGCCCGCGTCGATGACTCCCAGCGTCGTCCCAACCTGGTGATGGGCGCGAACGTCCAGGTCTGCTGGGAGAAGTTCTGCCGCTACTGGGACGTCGAGCCGCGCATCGTGCCGATGAGCGGGGACCGGTTCCACCTCGGGGCCGAGGAGGCGGTGGCGCTGTGCGACGAGGACACCATCGGGGTCGTGGTAATCCTCGGCTCGACCTTCGACGGCAGCTACGAACCGGTGGCCGAGGTCGCCGCTGCGCTGGACGAGCTGGCCAGCGACGGACCCGACGTCCCGATCCACGTGGACGGCGCCTCGGGCGCGATGATCGCGCCGTTCCTGGACCCCGACCTGATGTGGGACTTCCGCCTGCCGCGGGTCGCCTCCATCAACACCTCCGGGCACAAGTACGGCCTGGTGTACCCGGGCGTGGGCTGGGTGTTGTGGCGCGACGCCGACGCACTGCCGCGTGAGCTCGTCTTCGACGTCGACTACCTCGGTGGGGACATGCCCACCTTCGCCCTGAACTTCTCCCGCCCGGGGGCCGAGGTGGTCGCGCAGTACTACACGTTCTTCCGACTCGGCCACGAAGGCTTCCGAGCGGTCCAACAGGCCAGCCGCGACGTGGCCACCTACCTGTCGGCGGCCGTCGGCGACCTGCCCCAGTTCAGGCTCATCTCGCGTGGAGACGAGCTGCCGGTCTTCGCCTTCACCACCAGCGACACCGTGGAGGGGTGGGACGCCTTCGCGCTGTCGCGGACCCTGCGCGAGCGCGGCTGGCAGGTCCCCGCCTACCGGTTCCCGGCGGATCGGCAGGACCTGGCGGTGCTGCGTATCGTGTGCCGCAACGGCTTCGGCCACGACATGGCCGAGACCTTCCTGGAGCACCTGGGGGCGGCGGTTCGGCAGCTCGAGGACTCCTCGAGCCAGCTCGCCAGCGGCCCTACCGGGTTCCACCACTGACGGTGCGGTTCACAGCTCGAGCTCGTAGGCCATCATGTCCGGTCCCCCGTCTCCCTCGGTCCGCCGGAACCCGGCCGCCTCGTAGAGGCGTTGGGCGAGCCGGTCCTCCTCACTGGTCACCACGAGGACGTAGTCGGCTCCACGGTCGCGACAGACCCGGATGGTCTCGGTGATGAGCTCGCGGCCGTAGCCCTGCCCGCGCCGAGCCGGTACGACGTACAACTCGGCCAGGTAGGCCTCCTGCGCCTGGCTCCAGATCGACGGCTGCAGGCGGAACACGGCGACCCCGACGGGCACCTCGTGAGGGTCGCGGGCCAGCAGCACGCTGACCTGGTCGCCGCTGATCAGCTGTGCGAGCCGGTCGGCGAGCTGCGCCGGCGGCGGTGAGGGCTCGTCGTACTCGAGGTTGAAGTCGTGCAGCAACTGGGCCGCGGCTGCGACTGACGCACCGTCGGGACCGACGAGTTCGACCATGACACCAGTGTGCGCCGATGTGCCCGAGCCCACCACCGCCTCAGGTGTACATCAAGGAGCCCGGCGTCGTCAGTCGGTCACCGGTCTCCAGCAGCGTCTTGAGCCCGGAGAGGATCATCGGCCAGCCGCCGTACAGCTCGGCGTTGGCACTGTCGGGCAGCTGGTCGTGCACGACCGTGAGCCGGCAGGAGTCCCCCACCGGTTCGATCTCCCAGGTGACGCGCGTGGTCCCCTGGCCCGCCACGTCCTCGCTCCACAGGGCCCTGAACGACTGCACGAGCAGGTGTGGCGGATCCACGACCAGGTTCTCGCCCTCGGCCATGGTGCCGAACCCGGGCGCCACCGCACGGTACGACGACCCGGTCGTCCAGTCCGAGTGCGTCTCCAGCCCGAAGCTGTAGACCGCTCGCTGGGCCGGGTCGGTGATGGCCTCCCAGATGCGCTCGGGGGTGGCTCGGATGAAGATCTCGAAGACCGCCGTGTCCCCCACCGGGGCGGTCCCCCGGGCGAACGAGACAGTCGTGACGTTGCTGGTCATGAGTTGTCCTCCAACTGAGTCTTGAGCTGAGTGAGCGCAGCGGCCCACGGCTCGGCGTACTTGCTCACCCAGCGGTCCTGGATGAGCTGGATCGGGACGGGGTTGAGGAAGTGCAACTTCTCGCGCCCACGCTTGCGGGTCACCACGAGGCCGGCCTCCTCCAGCACCTTGAGGTGCTTCATGACCCCGAACCGGGTCATCGGCACCCGCTCCTCGAGAGCCGACAGGGTCTGGCCGTCCTGCGCGAACAGGGCATCGAGGAGGTCGCGCCTAGTCGCGTCCGCCAGAGCCTTGAACACCGCATCCACCCCTCGACAATAGGTGACCATTTGGTCACATGTCAACGGTCGAGCTGGATCCGGATTTCTCATGATTGATCCCCTTTGACCGTTGTGGTCCAGCCGGTCGCGGAAGAGACTGAATCCGACCCTCTCGGGACCGCGACATCGAGGCGGCGGCGTGGACGGCATCGGCACGGGCTATGACCAGGAGTTCCTGGGAGTCGCCCTGCCGCCCCCGGACTCGAGCGCCTGGGACGACGACCTGGTGCTGGTCGACGGCTCCCCGGTGATCGACTACACCCACTTCTCGCTGGTCCTGAGCAGCTCGCGGAGACTGTGCCGATGGGTGGCCTGGAACATCGACAAGACCACGCTGCGCAGTGGCGACGGTGACGACCAGCTCAAACGGGTGGCCTTCCGCCTCGACCGTCGAGTGCCACCCGATGCCCAGATCGGCGCCGAGCACTACGCCGCCAACCCCATCGACCAGGGCCACATCGCCAGGCGCGCCGACCTGCTGTGGGGCGCCACGATCGAGGAGGCGAAGGCGAGCAACGTCGACTCGTTCCACTTCACCAACATCTGTCCGCAGCTCGACGACTTCAACCGCCCCAACCTCAGCGGGGTGTGGGGCCTGCTCGAGGACGCCGTACTCGCCGAGCTGAAGGTGCAGCAGCGCCTGACCGTCTTCGGAGGGCCGGTCCTGGCCCCGGACGACCATGCCTTCGACGACTTCCGGATCCCGCGCTCCTACTGGAAGGTCGTCTCGTACGTCGTCGAGGGCCAACCACGTTCGCGCGCGTTCGTGCTGACCCAGTCACTCGATCGACTCAGGTCCATCTCACCGCTGGACGCGTTCCACACCTTCGAGCTGTCGCTGTCCGACCTGGCCGACCTCGTGCAGCTCGGCTTCGGCGACGACGTGCACCGCGGAGCCGTCCAGACCGACCAGGGCGCGCGTCGCGCCGGCCCTCCCCGGCTGATCTCGGGGCTCGGCGACATCGACTGGTGAGCTGCTACTTCGCGCTCTCCTGGGCGGTGTGGGCGATGCGCGAGGCATGAACCCGGGCGTGCTCGATGGCGTCGGGGGTGCTGGTGAACAGGTGGCGCTCGTGGGCGAGCCCGCCGTAGACCCCGAGCTCGCGCAGCACCTTCTCGTGCTCGGGACGGACGCCGGAGAGCAGGACGGTGACGTGGCGGTTCTCGAGTCGCGTGATGGTGTCGGCCAGGACCTGGGCTCCGGTGGCGTCGATCGCGGTGACGCGGGACATCCGGAGGATGACGACCCGGACCCGGGTCACGTCGGCGAGCTCGAGGAGGAAGTCGTGGGCGGCCGCGAAGAAGAGCGGGCCGTCCAATCGGTAGGCCACGATGTGCTGGTCGAGCAGCGCCTGCTCCTCGTCGACGTGGTCGGCGTCGTCGAGCAGGATCTCCTCGAGACGGGCAGAGCGCGCGGTCTCCCGCAGGGCGAAGAACCCGGCGACGACCAGCCCGACGATCACCGCGGTGACCAGGTCGACCGCGATCGTGGCGACGGCGGTGATCGCCAGCACCGCGGCATCGCCCCGGGTCGAGCGCATCAGTGCGGCGAGTGCGGAGACCCGCACCATCTGCACGGCGGTGGCGATCAGGACGCCGGCCAGGGCGGCACGCGGGATCTCGCCGACCCAGCGGGCGGCCACCAGGACGATGAGCAGCAGCACGACCGCATGGGTGAGCGCGGCAAGGCGTGAGGTGGCGCCGGACCGGACGTTCACCGCGGTGCGGGCGATCGCCGCCGTCGCAGGGATGCCGCCGAACAGTGGAGCGACCAGGTTCGCCAGTCCCTGCCCGGCCAGCTCGCGGTTGGAGTCGTGCCGTTGCCCCACGCTCATGCCGTCGGCGACGGTCGCCGACAGCAGGCTCTCGAGCGCGGCCAGGGCCGCGACGGCGACTGCCGGCAGCAGCAGTGCGTCCAGCTCGGCCCACGGGACGTCGGGCAGTGAGGGACGTGGCAGGTTGTGCGGGATCTGGCCGATCGAGGCGGCGCCCCAGCCCAGCACGGAGTTCGCGAGGGTCGCCGCGGTCACGGCGATCAGGGAGCCGGGCAGCAGGGGGACGACCCGGGACAGGGCCAGGACGAGGACGGCAACGGCGACGGTGATCGCGAGTGGCACCCCGTGCGGAGTGGCCACCCAGGCACGCACCGCCTCGACCGCGAGGGGCACGACCTTCTCGGCGTGCGCGTCGACACCCAGGGCGCCAGGCAGTTGCTGAAGGGCGATGATGACCGCGATGCCGACGGTGAACCCCTCCACGACCGGGACGGGAACGTAGCGGATGAACCGACCCGCGCCGGCGTAGGCAAGACCGATGAGGATCAGTCCGGCGAGCAGGCCGACGACCAGGACCCCGTCTCGTCCGTAGGTGCCGATGATCGGCACGAGCACGACGGTCATCGCGCCGGTGGGGCCGCTGACCTGGAACCGGCTGCCGCCGAAGATCGCCGCCACGGCACCGGCCACGATCGCGGTCACCAGTCCGGCGGAGGCGCCCATCCCGGAGCTCACCCCGAAGCCGAGCGCCAGGGGCAGGGCGACCAGCCCGACCATGAGCCCGGCGGTCAGGTCGCGCCGGGGCCGCCCGTGAGCCCAGTCTGAGCGTCGGGGCAGCAGTTGCGCGGTCCGGGAGAAGGCGACGGTCAGGGTGTGCGACGCCGTACTCACGGCTGCTGCGAGGGGGTCAGCTCGGCCTCGAGTTCGCCCCGCACCGCGATGATCCCCGACAGGATGCTGCGCGCTGCCAGGAGCAGGTCGCGCACCTCGGGCACGCTCACGGAGTAGACCACCTCGCCGCCCTGGCGGTGTGAGACGACCAGCGACGTACGCCGCAGCACCGCCAGCTGCTGGGAGAGGTTGCTCGGCTCGATCGCGATCTTCTCGAGCAGTTCATGCACCGCGTGATCGCGCTCGGACAGCAGTTCGAGGATGCGGATCCGCGCAGGATGACCGAGCGTACGGAAGAACTCAGCCTTCGCCTGGTAGAGGGGCACTGTCATGACGGCATCGGCTTCCGGTTCATCTTCTCGGGTTCGCTCCTCGCGCGGATTCGGGTGTGTTTCGGGTCACGTCACCCGCATATGAAGACTACACGACTTGCAAACATCTTCAATTACGGTAGCGTCTGGCCACAAGTGCCTCGAGGACAAGGACGGCGAATGGCTGACGTGGAGCAGGTTCTGGACCAGGCAGGCGTGACGAACCCCCACGTGCGCGACTACGTGCGCTACTGGGCCGAGCTGACCGGCGCAGCGCGCGTCGAGGTCGTGAGCGCTGCCGACGACGCCCGCCTCGTCGCGGAGGCACTGGACAGCGGCGAGTTGCTGCCTGCCGGAGAGGGCCGCTACTACTCCCGCAGCTATCACCTGGACACCGCCCGCTCCGAGGAGCGGACCATCGTGGCCAGCAGCAAGGCCGAGGATCGCGGCGTCTACAACAACTGGCGGCACTCGGCCGAGATGACACCCCTGCTCACCGAGCGCATGCGCGGCGCGTCCGCCGGCAAGACCATGTATGTCATCCCCTACCTGATGGCTCCGCCCGGCAACGCGCTCGCCGCCTGGGCCACCGGCGTGCAGCTCACCGACGCCCGCACCGTCGTGCTCCACATGATCCGGATGTCTCGCGTGGGCGTGGAGCACGTGGAGAACCTCGAGGACCCGCGCCACTTCGTGCGCGCGGTGCACGTCACCGGGGATCTGGAGAACCTGGGGCAGGGCACCCCTGAGGACCAGCGCTACTTCGTGACCGTCGCCGACGAGCGCACCATCCTGCACTTCGGGTCGTCGTACGGCGGCAACGCGCTGCTCGGCAAGATCGCCCACGGCCTGCGTCAGGCGGCGTACGACGGGTGGACCTCGGACACCTTCCTCGGCGAGCAGTACATGCTGATCGGCATCCACGACAAGCAGACCGGCACGGACTACCACATCTGTGGCGGCTTCCCGAGCGCCTCGGGCAAGACCAACCTGGCCATGATGCTGGCTCCCGACGCCCTCGGCGAGCGCTACCACGTCTCCTTCTACGGCGACGACATCGCCTGGTTGTGGGTCGACGAGGCGAGCGGCCGGCTCTTCGGCATGAACCCGGAGTACGGCGTCTTCGGGGTCGCCAAGGACACCAACGAGGGCACCAACCCGGTGGCCCTCCAGTCCGTCGGCCCCGGCACCGGAGCCATCTTCACGAACGTCGCCTACAACCAGGACACCCAGGAGGTCTGGTGGGAGGGCCGGACCCCCGAGCCGCCCGCCGACACCGCAGGCTGGCTCGACTGGAAGGGCGCACCGATCGCGGATCGCGAGCCGGGCGACACCGCCCCGTGGGCGCACCCGAACAGCCGGTTCACCACGACCCTGGCCAATGTGCCCAACATCGCCGACGACTACGACGCTGCGCCCGGCGTACCCATCGACGCGATCATCTTCGGCGGCCGCACCCGGGACCGTGAACCGCTGATCCGCGCCATCACCGACCTCGCCGAGGGCGTGTACGACGGCCTGACGCTCGGCGCTGAAGCCACGTTCGCCGCCGAGGGGGTCGAGGGCATGCTGCGCTACGACCCGATGTCGAACCGCCCGTTCATGGCCTACGGCGAAGGTGACTACGCCGCCCACTACCTGAAGATCGTCGGCGCGGCCACCGAGCAGCCGATCTTCGCGCACGTCAACTGGTTCCAGCGTGGCGACGACGGGCGTTTCCTGTGGCCCGGCTACCGCGACAACCTGCGCCCGCTGTTGTGGCTCCTGCAGCTGAAGAACGGTGAGGTCACCGGTCGGGAGACGCCCGTCGGCATCCTGCCCACCGCCGAGGAACTGAACCTCGAGGGCGTCGAGATCAGCCCTGAGGACCTCGCGACAGTGCTGTCCATCGACGTGGACCGCTGGCGTCAGGAGATGGGCTTCCGCGAGACCCACCTCGAGCAGTTCGACAACCTGCCGGAGGAGATCTGGGAGGCACACCGTCGCGTGGCCAAGGCTCTCGACGAGGCCGCGGACTGACCCCTTCAAGGGCACCCCTCGTTGCACCACCCTCGCCGCATAGGTGTGGCCGAGAGCTGGTCCGACAGATCTCCCGTACTGGCGCCGTGCTGCTGGAAGGTCCCAAGGCATGCGGCACGACGTTCGCCGCAGAGCAGTTCACCGCCAGCCAGGTGTACCTCGACACCGTCTACGGCTTCCTCGACGCCCTACGCCGCCTGATGGTGATTGAAGAGCAACCGCCGTGGAGCACGCACCTGCGCTCCCGTGCCACCCTGCGCAACGGCCCACGCACCCACTTCGTCGACCCCTCGCTGGCAGCCGCTGCTGTCGCGGCAGGACCGAAGCGGCTACTCACCGACTTGAACTACCTTGGACTGCTCTTCGAGTCCCTCGTGATCAGAGACTGCCGCGTCTATGCCACCCCCTTGGACGCGACCGTCCACCACTACCGAGACAGCGACGGACTCGAGGTCGACGTCATCATCCAGGCCCGAGCCGGCCACTGGGCAGCCTTCGAGGTCAAGCTCGGTGGTGAACGAGCCCTTGAGGATGCCGCAGCGGGGCTTCTCAAGTTCGCCCAGAAGGTCGACACGAGCAAGGTCGGGGAGCCGGCCTTGCTCGGCATCATCATCATCCCCATCGGAGCCCTCGGCCCTTAGTCTCACGAGCGGGCGAGCATTCGACCTGACATGGGCTGTGCCACTGCGCGCGGACATACCTACCCGCTGCCCGGGTACGGCGTGCACATGAGCACCGAGGAGTCACCAGCGCCCGACACCGAAGAGCCGGACGGCCCGGCCCCCGCCACCCAGTCCGACGAGCGTGCGCCCCAGGGCGACTCGCAGCGTGCGGATGCGGTCAAGGAGCTGACCGACGACCAGGAGCCCGACAAGTGGGACGCCTGGGTGGGCGAAGGCCAGTAGGACGACCTCAGCCCTTGTCGGCGCCCGCGTTCGCACCCTGGGTGAAGAACCGCTGGAAGACGATGAACACCATGGCCGTCGGGATCGTCATGAGCAGCGCGGCCGCCATCGAGATCGGGAACTGCTGGCCTGAGCCCAGTCCACCGGACGTGAGCTGGGCGATGCCCCGGGTCAGGGTGAAGAACTTCGGGTCGTCGGTCGCGATGATGAAGTGACCGAGCTCGTTCCAGGAGCCCTGGAACGACAGGATCGTGAGGGTGATCAGCGCCGGCTTGGACATCGGCAGGGCGATGGACCAGAAGGTGCGGAAGGGGCCCGCTCCGTCGATGCGGGCTGCCTCCTCCACCGAGACCGGGATCGACACGAAGAACTGTCGCATGATGAAGACGCCCGCGGCGTCGATCATCAGCGGCACGAAGAGCGCCGGGTAGGTGTTGTAGATCCCGAGGTAGTTGAGCACCAGGAACTTGGGGATCAGGAGCACGATCGCCGGCACCGCCATCACGGCCAGCACCGCGTTGAACACCAGTGCACGGCCCCGGAAGTCGATCCGGGCCAGCGCGTAGCCGGCCATCGAGTCGAAGAGCACCCGCCCGAGCGTGACCATCACCGCGACGATCACGGAGTTCATGAACCAGATGTTGAAGTCCGTGTCGGCCAGCCGGTGGAACGCCGCCGTGGTCCACGGGTCCGGGACCAGACCCAGCGGCCGGGCGACGGCATCGGCGTTCGTCTTGAACGAGGTGACGACCTGGATGACGAACGGGTAGATGTAGATCAGCGCGAAGAAGGTCAGCAGGCTGTAGACCACGACCTTGCGACCGGTGCCTGATCGTTCGAGGGGACTGTCGTTCTTCTTGCCGGCAGCGATCGGGGTGTTCGTCGAGCTCATGCGGATGCTCCCTTGCGCGCGGTGCGCCGTTGCGCCCGGCGGGCCTTCTTCTCCGCCGCCTCGTCCCGGTCACGCAGGAAGTAGCGCTGGAGCGAGGTCAGCACGATGATCAGGGCGAACAGCAGGAAGGCGATCGCGGCCCCCTGTCCCCAGTGGTTCTGCTCGAGCGCCGCCTGATAGGAGAGGTACGCCGGTGTCAGGGTCGTCTTCGACGGCCCGCCCTTGGTGATGATGTACATCTGGTCGAAGACCTGCCAGGTGCCGATGACCCCGAGGGTGACCACCAGCAGGAGGGCCGGGCGCAGGTGCGGGAGGGTGACGTTGCGGAACACTCCCCACTTGGTGGCCCCGTCGACCATGGCGGCCTCCTGGACCTCGGTGGAGAGATCCTGGAGCGAGGCCAGGAAAAGGAGCATGAAGGTGCCGGCCGTGGTCCAGATGACCTGGATCATGATGGCCGACATGGCCACGCTCGGCCCGGCCAGCCAGTCCCAGAGCGAGAGCCCCATGACGTCGTGGTCGGCCAGCGCTCCCGGTGGACTGTCGGCGTTCCACAGTCCCAGCCCGTTGCCGATCAGGTGGACCAGGCCCCGGGAGTCCGAGAACCACACGGGGCCGTCGATCCCCACCGCGCTCAATGCCTGGTTGATGGCACCGGTGCCGGTGAACAGGAAGATGAACACCAGGGAGATGGCCACCGAGGAGACCACCGAGGGGAAGTAGAAGGCGGTGCGGAAGAACGTCTTCCCCTTGAGGAACTTCTGGTTGACGATGACGGCCAGGCCCAGTGCCAGCACCGTCTGGAGCGGCACCACGCCCACGACGTAGTAGAACGTGTTGCGCAGCGACAGCATGAAGTCCTGTCGACTGAGCCCCTCCTGGGTCAGCAGGGGCTTGTAGTTGTCCAGCCCGACGTATCCCACCTGGGAGGAGAACGGGCTGCCCTTGCCGCTCCAGTCGCTCACCGAGACCCACAGGGCCATCACGATCGGCAGCACCAGGAACAGTCCGAGGACCACGACCATCGGGGTGATGAACACCCAGCCGGCCAGGGACCTGCGCGCCGACTCACCCCTGTCCCCTCCGCGGGGGGACCCGGCATGACGGGTCCCCCGCTCGGTGGTGACTGCCGCGCCGCTCATTTGCCGAGGACCGCGTTGGCGTTGGTGTCGAAGTCCTCGAGGACGGAGGGCAGATCGGCGCTGCCCAGGCTCTCGAGCTTGGAGTTGATGTCGGCGACGACCTGCTCCATCCCGGGGGCGCTGATCGGACCGTGACCGAAGTCCCCGCCTGCGATGAACGCTGCATCCTCGGGGTACTTCTCCTCGTAGGTGGCCGCGGCGCTCGTCCGGCTCGGCATCACTCCGAAGGCGTCGGCGAAGGCCATCTGCTGTTCGACGTCGGTCAGGGCGTCGATGAGGTCGACGGCCTGAGCCTGGGCCGAGGAGTCGGCGGCCACACCCCAGCACTGGGTGAAGGCGAGCGTGCCCTCACCTGCGGAGCCCTCCGGGAGCGGAACCGTCGTGTACTTCACGTCCGGGTAGTCGTTGAGCATGGCGCCCTTGATCCAGTTGCCCTCGATGGTCATCGCCGCCTTGCCCGTCCCGAAGGCCTCGCCACCCCAACCGGCGTCGAGCTGGTTGGCGAAGGCGAAGTTGCCGGCCTTCACGTTGTCCTGGACGTAGGTGAGTGCCTCCTCGACGGCCGGGTCGCTCGCCGTGGCCTCGGTGTTGTCGTCGTTGAGCCACCATCCGCCGTTCTGGACCACGAAGGCCCCGACGCGGTCGATCCCGGTCGAGAGTCCCAGCCCGACCTGGTCGCCGGTGGTGAGCTTCTTCGACACCGCGGCCAGCTCGTCCCACGTGGTCGGGAGGTCGGCGTCGGTCAGACCGGCCTTCGACCAGGCCGCGGTGTTGATCTCGAGGGCGAGGGTGCTGAAGTCCTTCGGTGCGCAGTAGAAGGTGTCGTCGTAGGTGAAGGTCTCCTTCAGCGGCTCGTAGAAGTCACTGGAGTCGGCCATCTCGTCTCCGTAGGCGTAGAGGCTGCCGTTCTGCGCGTAGTTGGGGAACGCCGCCGCATCGAGGTAGAAGACGTCGGCCGGGCTGCCACTGGCGAAGCCCTGGGCCAGCTGCTGGGGCATGTCGCTGGCGACCGTGACGGTGACGGTGTTGCCCGTCTCGTCGGCCCACTTCTTCGTCGCGGCCTCGACCGCTGCGGTCTCGGCGTCTCCCGAGGAGGCGATCAGCATCTTGAGCTTCACCGGCCCGTCCCCTGACGACTGGCTCGTGGAGCCCTCCTCGTCGTCGAAACCACCGCCGCCACAGGCCGAGAGGGCGAGGCCGGCGACGAGGCCGACCGCGATGAGGCGGTGCGTGTGGGTTGTCCTGCTGGTCACGTCGATCTCCTTGGGGCGGGGTGTGGTCACTACCGGGGTGGTGCGGTGTTTCAGGGGGTGCTGCTGGCCCGGATCGTCAGATCGGGCCTGAGCAGGACGCCTTCAGCGCCGGGCTGCTGCCCGGACAGCGACTCGTGGACGAGTCGCAGGATGTGGCTGCTGATCGCGGACATCGGCTGAGCGATGCTGCTCAGGCCGTGCATCCGGGCCAGCTCGGAGTCGTCGAAGCCGACGATGCCGATGTCGGTGCCCGGGCGGAGGCCGGCCCGTTGGGCCGCGTGGAGGGCGCCAACGGCCAGCACGTCGGAGGCGCACACGATGGCGCCGGAGCGGCCCAGTTCGGCCACGATCGGCTCGGCGGCCGCTGTGGCCGAGGCCAGCTCGTCGGGAGTGGAGGCCTGAGGGCCGAGCAGGTAGCCGCGGTTGCGCCGCGAGGCGTGCAGCCAGCCCTCGCGACGACCGTCAGCCACGGCGGAGTCGCCCTCGGGCCAGCCCAGGTAGCCGATGCGCTGGTAGCCGGCTGCGCGGCAGTGCTCGACGGCCAGGGCGGTCCCGTCGTGACCGTCGACGTCGACCCAGCGGGTGAAGGTCGGGTCGTCCCAGACCCGCCCGAACGACGCGAACGGGATCCCACGCGCGCTGAGCCAGTCGGGTCGGGGATCGCCACGGTGCGTGTCGGCGATCACGAACGCATCGACGACCTGGCTCTGGCGCATCTGCTCGTAGGCGTCGAGCGTGGGGGTGTCACCGGCGGAGCCGAAGGTGACCATGTGCATGTGGTGTCGCACCGACTCCACGCTCAGGGCCGCCAGGAACGGGGTCATGGTCGCGTTGTGGTAGCTGGGGCCCAGGGCGTTGAGCTCGATGCCGATGGCGCCGGAGCGCTGCGACTGCAGCGACTGCGCGGCCAGCGAGGGCCGGTAGCCCAGCCGCTGGATCTCGGCCCGGACGCGGGTCAGCGTGTCGGGCCGCACCCGTTCGGGGTGGCGCAGGGCGTTGGTGACGGTCTGCCGAGAGACCTGTGCTGCGGCGGCCACGGTCTCGATGGTGACCCGCTGGCTGACGTCGCCTTGCGTCACGTGTCCTCACCTCATCCTGGTCATGTTGAACGTTCAAACACTCGTTTCGGTGGAATTTGAAGGTTCAAATCGGTATGGTCGGCAACTGTGCCCCTCATCACACTCGACTGTCAAGAGGTCGCTTCCGACCTCCCGATCCCTCCAGCGCCGTACGGCGTGAGCCCGTCCGGGGAGCCCACATGACCTCCACGGCGGTGAACGATCACCAGCAGCCCTGGCTGCACGACCTCGAGATCGCGGTGCTCGGCAACGAGACCTGCCTGAGCGACGGCGACGGGACGATCGGCGCCCCGGGCACCGGGTTCTACTGCGACGACCGCCGGGTGCTCAGCGTGCTCGACCTGACCTGCGACGGTGTGGCGCCGGCAACCGTGGCCGCCAGCAGCAGCGGCGGCCGGACCAGCATCCTGGCGGTGGCGCGCCACCTCGGCACGCCTGGCCCGGACCCGACCGTGGAGATCCACCGCGACCGCGTGCTGCGCCTCGGCGGCCTGGTGGAGACGGTCACGGTGCGATCCCGGGCCGACTCGTTGGTGACCGGCACGATCACCGTGCGCGTCGCCGGGGACGGCGCCGACCTGGCCGTCGTCAAGGGCGGCGGAGCACCTGCAGGACCACTGAAGGTGAGCGCCGGTGCGGACAGCCGGGTCACCTGGGAGGACGGGCGACACCGCACCGTCGTGACCTCGTCGCACGGCGCGGCGACCGTCGCGGCTGACGGCTGCGGCGAGCTGAGCTGGGAGGTGAGCCTGGAGCCCGGCACCCACCAGGTCGTGAACCTGGTCGTGGAGGTCGCACGCACCTCGACCACCCCCTTCGACGCCGACCCCGGCGCCCACCTCCTGAACTGGGCGGCGTTGTCGGTCCGAGCCCAGGACCGCCGACTCGACCTCACCTGCGACGCCTCGTTCGCCGATCTGCGCGGGCTCGCCCTGTCCGACCCCGAGTCGCCACAGGACGTCTTCGCCGCGGCCGGGACGCCGTGGTACCTCACCCTCTTCGGTCGCGACGCCCTGTGGACCGCGCGCCTCGCCCTGCCGTTCGGCACCGACCTCGCGGCCGGAACCCTGCGCACCCTGGCCCGCCGGCAGGGCCGTGTCGACAACCTTGCCAATGCCGAGGAGCCCGGGAAGATCCTGCACGAGGTCCGCCGTGGGACCTACGCCGACCCGTCCAGCCATCTGCGGCTGCCCCCCATCTACTTCGGCACCGTGGATGCCACACCCCTGTGGATCAGCCTGCTGCACGACGCCTGGCGCTGGGGCATGCCGAGCGCCACGGTCAGCGAGCTGCGCCCCAGCCTGGACGGCGCCCTCGGCTGGATGCGCCGATCGGTCGACACCAGCGCCGACGGCTTCCTCCGCTATGTCGACGTCACCGGCTCGGGGCTGGCCAACCAGGGCTGGAAGGACTCCGGTGACGCCATGCGGCACCGCGACGGCAGCATCGCCGGTGCACCCATCGCCCTGGTCGAGACCCAGGCCTACGCCGTGCAGGCCGCCTTCAACGCCGCCGACCTCCTCGAGCAGGTCTCCGGCGACAGCGGCGACGAGCTGCGCACCTGGGCCACCGCGCTGGCCCACCGGGTCCGCGAGCAGTTCTGGGTGAGCGACGGCGGGGGGCCCTACCTGGCCATGGCGCTGGACGGAGCCGGCCGGCCCGTCGACGGCGTCGGCAGCAACATGGGCCACGTCCTGGGCACGGGCATGCTGACCGCGGACGAGAGCGCCCTGGTCGCGCGGCGGCTCGCCGACCCGGATCTGCTGGGGCCCTTCGGGATCGGCACCCTCAGTCGCTCCAACCCGGCGTACAACCCGATCGGCTACCACACCGGCTCCGTCTGGACCCACGACACCGCGATCTGCGCCCTCGGCCTGGTGCACGACGGTCACCGCGAGGTCGCCGCCCGGGTGCTGCGCAGCCTGGTCGACGCAGCCTCACACTTCGAGTTCCGGCTCCCCGAGCTGTACGGCGGGGAGGTCGGCCTGGGACGACCAGTCCCCTACCCGGCATCGTGCCGGCCCCAGGCCTGGTCTGCAGCCTCGGCAGCGGCGATCGTGTCCGGCGTCCTGGGCATCCGCGCGGACGTGCCCGGCCGTACCCTCACGCTCAACCCGCTGCGCCCCGGGCCTTTCGGGGAGCTGTCGGTGACCGGGCTGACGGTGGGCGGCGAACCGTGCGAGGTGCGGCTCGACGCGAGTGGAGCAGTGACCGAGCTCAAGGCACCGTCCTGGCTCGACGTCACGGTCAACGACTGAGTCTCGATCCGCGGTGGCCACACGTGGAACCGCCCACGAGGCTTGACTCCCCCGCGGACGGTCCGACACCTCGATCGCGACCGGAGTACCCGTTGGCCGGACACGTCGCCAGGTGCCTACAGCGACCTGCCTGCCTTGCGTAAAGGATCCCGGTAGGTGCTGTCCGGCCATTCTCCGGGGCTCACAGAACCGCTGCCACACCCTTCGGGGTAGCAGGCTCGAGCCTCAGCGGAACACCAGACGGGGCGTGTGCTTCGTGGGTGTTCGGGTACGGGCTCGGGACGCGCTCATCGCGTGCAATCGTCGAGGAGGAGTCCCCATGTCTGCAGCCGAGAAGGCCACGAGATCCGTCAAGAAGGCGACCCGAAGCGTGGTCGCCCAGGCTGCCGAGGCGGCGCTGGCAGCGGTCGCATCCAAGCCAGCGAGTGCGCCGGTGCCCGGAGTGCCTGCGCCCGAGGCGCCGTCGCTGACCGAGCCGACGAAGCCGCGTGGGCCCCTGGCTCCCAAGCCGGACCAGGACGGTCCCCAGCGCCGTACCGCGACCGGGACGCCGACCGACACCGCGGCCACCGACGTGGGACAGCAGGGCTCGTTCCTCACCACCTCCCAAGGGGCACGCCTGCGCGACACCGACCACTCGCTCAAGGCCGGGACCCGCGGTCCGACGCTGCTGCAGGACCACCACCTACGCGAGAAGATCACCCACTTCGACCACGAGCGCATCCCCGAGCGTGTGGTGCACGCCCGAGGCGCCGGCGCGCACGGCATCTTCGTGGGCTACGGCAACGCCAAGCCCATCACCCGGGCGGGCTTCCTGGCCAAGAACGCCCAGACGCCGGTCTTCGTGCGCTTCTCGACGGTGCTGGGCTCGCGCGGGTCCGCCGACACCGTGCGAGACACCCGGGGCTTCGCCACCAAGTTCTACACCGACGAAGGCACCTTCGACCTCGTCGGCAACAACATCCCGGTGTTCTTCATCCAGGACGGCATCAAGTTCCCCGACGTCATCCACGCGGGCAAGCCGCACCCGGACCGCGAGATCCCCCAGGCCCAGAGCGCGCACGACACCTTCTGGGACTTCGCCTCCCTGCACACCGAGGCGCAGCACCACACCATCTGGAACATGTCCGACCGCGGTATCCCGCGGTCCTACCGGACGATGGAGGGCTTCGGCGTCCACACGTTCCGCCTCGTCAACGCTGCCGGCGAGACCTCGCTGGTCAAGTTCCACTGGAAGCCGGTCCTGGGCGTCCACTCCCTCACCTGGGAGGAGGCCCAGATGCTGGCGGGGATGGACCCCGACTTCCACCGGCGCGACCTGGCCGACGCCATCGAGTCCGGCGCCTTCCCGCAGTGGGAGCTCGGCGTCCAGGTCTTCGAGGACACCCCCGAGGAGCTGTTCAACGGCATCGACCTGCTCGATCCGACCAAGATGGTGCCCGAGGAGGACGCTCCGGTGCAGGCCATCGGCCTGCTGACCCTGACCGCCAACCCGACGAACTACTTCGCCGAGACCGAGCAGGTCGCCTTCCATGTCGGCAACCTAGTGCCGGGCATCGACGTCACCAACGACCCGCTGCTGCAGGCCCGGCTGTTCTCCTACGTCGACACCCAGCTCACCCGCCTGGGCGGTCCGAACTTCCACCAGATCCCGATCAACCGTCCTCATGCGCCGGTCAACGACATGTTGCGCGACGGGTTCCACCAGGACGCCGTGCACGGCGGGGTGGCGCCGTACCGGCCCAACTCCTTGGACGGCGGCTGCCCCTTCCACGCGGCCGGGGCCAAGGACGGCGGGTTCATCGACGTGGCCGCGCTGATCCCGGAGGGGGTCAAGGTCCGCGAGAACCCCGCGTCGTACGACGACCACTTCAGCCAGGCCCGCCAGTTCTGGCTCAGCATGTCGCCGCCGGAGAAGGAGCACATCGTGCTGGCCTACACCTTCGAGCTGTCGAAGTGCTACGAGCAGACCGTCAAGGAGCGCCAGCTGCTGGCGCTGGCCAACGTGGATCCGGACCTGTGCGCCCAGGTGGCAGCCGGGCTGGGCCTGGAGGCACCCGCGGCGAGCGAACCGCTCCTCGACCTCCCGCCGAGCCCAGCGCTGTCCCAGGTGGGCGGCACCTGGCCCACCGACGGGCGCCTCATCGCGATCGTGGTGGACCCGGCGGGCGACCTGGGGCAGGTCGAGGACCTGGCCGACACGGTCCGGGCCGCCGGCATGCTGCCCCTGGTCGTCGCCCCGCACGGCGGCACCCTGCCGAACGGGATGGCCATCCAGCGGACCTTCGGCGCCACCCGGTCCATCGAGTTCGACGCCGTCGTCGTGGCCGGCAACCCCGCACCGGGCGCCGACGCGATCGCGGCCCGCGACGCCAAGGCCGCCGAGACGGACCAACCCGGCACGGACCCACGGGTCGTGCTGCTGCTCCAGGAGTGCTTCCGGCACGCCAAGGTCATCGGGGCCTGGGGCGCCGGGGCGCAGGCACTGTCCAGCGCCGGGATCGACGCGGGCGCCGTAGGCGTCCTGGTGGGCGACGACGCGGGCGAGCTCTTCGGCCAGCTGCACGGCCTGCTGGCCGCGCACCGCGTGTGGGACCGCTTCGAGCCGGTGCTGCGCTGAGAGTGCTCGGGCGGCGTCGGGTCTCGGCGCCGTCCGAGGCTCAGCTCCGGGAGCGGTCGCGCCGGTAGGCGAGGTAGTTCAGGGCGGCCCAGCCGAGGGTGACGGCGACGACCTTGCCGCGCACCTTGGACTCCTCGGTCCGCGTCACCAACGTGACGCAGTCGGCGACGTCGCCCACCATGCGGGTGCGCATCGCCCAGGCCACGGCGCTACCGGGGCCGAACACTCCCAGCGCGCTGATGGCCAGGTCCCGGGCCCCGTAGATCTTGGCGAGGGTGTCGAAGCCGGAGCGGTCGTCCGGCTCGGCCTCCATGGCGTCGGCGAGATGGGACGGCTTCACCAGCGCATAGACGCCGTACGCCGCCGTGGCTGCCGACATCGCCCGGCTGGCTGGATAGCTGATGGTCATGCTGTCACCGTACCCAGCCAGGTGATGCGACAACCTCGGCTACTCGCGATCATGGTTTTACTCAACGTTCACCTGAGAACCAGACAATTGGCCGGACGGCACAAGGATCGCGACCTAGCCTTGGTGCATGTTGTTGAAGGCCTCCTCCCAGCGCAACGCGCAGGCGCTGGTCAACGCCCTCGGCGAGGCCGGTTTCACCGCGATCGCGGCCAGCCGGCCCAGTGGCAGCGTCGTCTGGATCAAGAACGCCACCACCCATGAGGACCGCGACCTGGCGTTGCGGGTCGCGCGCGCCTCCGACCCTCTCAGCGACGTCGCCTGATCCGTCGAGCCGCCGACCCGCGGGTGCGAGAGCCAGGCACGCTGCGTGAGGGCCGGCCCCCGCACCCGGTGCAGCTGTCGGGTGACAGCTCAGGCGTTGATCGCTGCCGGCTCGCTCGAGCCGTCGGCGCTGATCTGGATCTTGCGGGGCTTGGCCTTCTCGGCAACCGGGATGGTCAGGCGTAGGACGCCATCGGCGTAGGTGGCCTCGATCCGGTCCAGGTCGAGGTTGTCGCCCAGCACGAGCTGGCGGCTGAAGACCCCGCGCGGACGCTCGGCGGCCAGCGACTCCCAGTCGCCGTTGCGCCCGACTCGTTCCGCGCGCACCGTCAGCACGTTGCGTTCGACATCCAGGTCGACGCTCTCCTTGTTCACGCCCGGCAGGTCGAACTCGATGACGAACCGGTCACCCTCGCGCCAGGCATCCATCGGCATCACCGCGGGACGGTTGGTGGTGCCGAGCATCTGCTGGGCCAGGCGGTCGAGGTCACGGAACGGGTCGGTGTTTCGAAGCAGCATCACTTGTCCTCCTGGTTCACTCCGGTGGCCTGTGGTCAAGCCACAACCTGTATTGGTGGATATAGGTTTGTTATAGTCATCAATCCAGGACAAATCAAGTCCCCAGGTCAACGAAGGTGGTGGGCGATGGCCGAGCGGAAGCAGGGCGTCTTCGCCATCTCCGTGGCAGCCGACATGGTCTCCATGGGGATCCAGAACCTGCGCGTCTACGAACGCCACGGACTCCTCGAACCCAGACGGACCAGTGGCGGCAGCCGGCTCTACAGCCTCGACGACATCGACACCCTGCACCGCATCCGCGAGCTGCTCGGCGAGGGGCTCAACCTCGCCGGCATCGCGAAAGTCCTCGTGCTGGAGGAGCGCATCGCGATGCTTGAAGGTCGGCTGGCCCGCACGCGCTCGGCACGCTGAGCAACCGCCGCCGGTTTCGGCCGGGCTGGGGCTCCTCACTAGGCTGAAACAGGTGGGCCAGCCGGTCTCGCCAGGACGTAGGAGATCTCGTGGAGAAGCGCACCCTGGGCAGGACCGGACGTGAGGTCTCGGTCGTCGGTCTCGGCACCTGGCAGCTCGGGGCGGACTGGGGCGAGGTGTCAGAAGACGACGCCCTGCACGTGCTCGAGGAGTCCGCGGCGGCCGGCATCACCTTCTTCGACACCGCCGACGTGTACGGCGACGGGCGCAGCGAGCAGGTGATCGGCCGGTTCCTGCGCGAGCACCCGGCGTCCGGCATCACCGTGGCCACCAAGATGGGCCGCCGCCTCGACCAGGTCCCCGAGAACTACACGCTGGAGAACTTCCGGGCCTGGACCGACCGCTCCCGGCACAACCTGGGCGTCGACCGGCTCGACCTGGTCCAACTGCACTGCCCACCCAGCGCCACGATCGAGGCCGACGCGACGTACGACGCCCTCGACACCCTGGTCGCCGAGGGGGCGATCGCGGCGTACGGCGTCAGCGTTGAGACCGCCGACCAGGCTCTCGCGGCGATCGCACGCCCCCATCTCGCGACCGTGCAGATCATCGTCAACGCCTTCCGGCTCAAGCCGTTCGACGCCGTCCTGCCAGCCGCGGCCGAGGCGGGAGTCGGGATCATCGCGCGGGTCCCCCTGGCATCCGGCCTGCTCTCGGGCAAGTACGACACCGCGACCACCTTCGCCCCCGACGACCACCGCACCTACAACCGCGACGGCAGCGCCTTCGACGTCGGTGAGACGTTCTCTGGAGTCGACTACGAGACCGGGCTGGTCGCTGCGGGCGAGTTCACCGAGCTGGTTCGCACCCACGGCCCCGAGGGCGTCACGCCCGCCCAGGCGGCCATCGCCTGGCTGTGGCAGCACCCGGCGGTCTCCACCGTCATCCCCGGCGCCCGCAACACCGAGCAGGCCCGCGCCAACGCAGCAGCGGGCGACGTGTCGCCGCTGGGGTCCGACATCGACGCCGCCATCCACCGCATCTACGACGAGCACCTGCGGGCGGCCATCCACCCTCGCTGGTGACGGGCACCGACAGTGGCCGGCCCGAGTGGGCCTCCGCCTCAACTCTGGCCGAGTCGCCTTACAATCAACGCGCGAGCCGTATCCGTGTCCAACGCCTCGGCGATCGTTTTCGCCTCCACGGCACCCGTTTCACCCCGGGTTCGCGTCCATGTGTCCCGCATCAACCGTTTCGCGGCGGCCACGGCCATGCCTGACTCGGTCGTCAGCTGCCGGGCCAGCTCCAGCCCCCGTTCGTGGACCGCACCATCGGGCACGACCTCGCTCACCATGCCCCATTGCTGAGCCTCGGCCGCCGTGAGGGAACGACGCGTGAGCGCGAGCTCGAGCGCGCGCTGCTGGCCCACGGCACGCGGTAGCAGATAGGACAGTCCGCAGTCCGGAGTGAGCCCGACACCCAGGTAGGCCGAGACAAATCGGGTGGACTCCGCAGCCACCACGAGGTCGCAGCTCAACATGAGGGCAAGGCCGGCCCCAGCCACCGCGCCATGCACGGCCGCGACGACGGGCAGCCCCAATGCGGCCAGTTGCTGGAGCGCATCATCCAACACCAGTGCCAGCTCCTCGACGAACTCCTGGGGGTCCGGGGCGCCCATCATCGAGCCCAGATCGCCACCGGCACAGAACCGCGGGCCGCGCCCGGTCACCAGGACCGCAGCGATCTGATCGTCGAGCGAGATGCGGCGGATCGTCGCTGCCAACTCGCGCGCAACGCCCAGATCAAAGGAGTTGGCCACGGCCGGCCGGTTCAACTCGATCCGAGCGACCCGGTCGTCACCCAGCGTGACCACGACGGAATCTGGTTCCACGTCCCGGCTCCTTCGATCATAGTTAGCGTTCGCTCAGTATAGTGGCAGCCATGAGTTCCGTCCTCGTTGAGAAGACCACGCCCCAGGTGACCACTGTCCGCCTCAACCGGCCTGACGCCCTCAACGCGCTGAACCACCCGATGGTGCGAGAGCTGGTCGAGGCGCTCGAGGACATCGAGGCCGATCCCGGCTGTCGTGTCGTGATCCTCACGGGAGCCGGTCGCGGGTTCTGTGCCGGCCTCGATCTCCGAGGGTACGGCGACGACGACCGCGTCGACGCTCGAGGACTCATGCTCTCCACCTTCGAGCGTCAGCAGGAGATCGCGGGCCTGGCGCAACGCATCCATTCGCTTCGCCAACCCGTCATCGCAGCCGTGAACGGCCCCGCTGCGGGCGGCGGCCTGGCGCTCGTCTGCGCGAGTGACATACGCATCGCATCGACCACCAGCGTGTATGCGGTCTCCTTCATCCGGGCGGGCTACTCCGCCTGTGACATCGGCATCTCATGGCTGCTGCCCCGGCTGGTCGGGGCAGGTCGCGCCCACGAGCTCATGCTCACCGGCCGTCGGTTCACGCACCACGAGGCGCTTGCCTACGGGCTTCTCGCAGACGTTGTGGAGCCGGAGATCCTCCTGCAGACCGCGATGGCGAAGGCCGATGAGATCCTGCGCAACGCGCCCGCCTCAGTGGAGCTCACCAAGGTCGGCATGTGGGCCGCCCTGGAGTCGCCGTCCTTCGCGGCCACCGTGGAGTTCGAGAACCGGCAGCAGATGGTGGCCGCGATGACCGAGGACGCCGTCGAGGCGACGCAGGCGTTCCTCGAGAAGCGCCCACCGCAGTACCGCTGGCGCTGAAGGTCAGCGGCCGACGAGGTCGCGGCTGATGATCTCTTTCATGATCTCGCTGGTGCCGCCGTGGATCCGCTGGACCCGGGCGTCCTGGTACGCGCGGCCGACCGGGTACTCCAGCATGAAGCCGTAACCGCCGTGCAACTGCACGCAGCGGTCCACGGTCCGCACCTGCACCTCCGTCGCCCACAACTTCGCCTTGGCCGCATCGACCGCGCTCAGCTCGTCCAGGCCGTGCGCCACGATGCAGCGATCGATGAAGGCCCGGGTCACGTCGAGCTCGGCCGACATCGAGGCCAGTTCGAACCGGGTGTTCTGGAAGTCCGAGATGGGCTTGCCGAACGCGTGCCGCTGCTGGACGTACTCGAGCGTGGAGGCGAAGATCCCCTCCGCGATGGCGATCGCCTGCGCGCCGATCGACAGCCGCTCGATGGGCAGCTTGGTGACGAGCTGGCCGAAGCCACCACCAGCCGCACCCAGCAGGTTGCCATCGGGCACGAAGACGTCCTCGAACGCAAGTTCAGAGGTGTCCTGACCGTGGAGGCCGACCTTCGCCAGCTTGCGTCCCCGGGTGAAGCCCTCCATGCCCCGCTCAACCACCAACAGGCTGAACGCTCGAGAGCCCCCACCGGGATCGGTGCGTACGACGACGATGACCAGGTCCGCCTGCTGCCCACTGCTGATGAACGTCTTGGAGCCGTTGACGACCCAGCCACCCTCGACCCGTTCACCGGAGGTCTTGATCCCGCGCAGGTCACTGCCCGTCTCGGGCTCGGTCATGGCGATGGCCCCGATGGACTCCCCCGAGGCCAATGACGGCAACCAGCGCTGCTTCTGCTCAGCGGTCCCGAGAGCCGCGAAGTAGGGCAGGACGATGTCGTCGTGCAGGGAGAAGCTCGAGGACAGCGACGTGGCGAAGACCTTGGCGAACTCCTCGTGCACCACGTTGCGGAAGCGATAGTCCCGCTCCTGCCCGGCTCCGCCGTACTCCTCGGGAGTGGACAGGCCGATGATCCCCTGCCTGCCGGCCTTGACGTAGATCTCACGATCGATCAGGCGCTGGTCATCCCAGCGCTCGACGTTGCCCACCACCTCGCGATCCACGAAGGCCCGCACTACCTGGCGGAAGGACTCATGGTCATCGGAATACAGGTGACGCTTCACCGGTGTTGCCTCTCTGTCGTCATCGCGGTGCCATCCGGATCGCTCCGTCAAGGCGGATGGTCTCGCCGTTCAGCATGGGATTGGCGATGATCTGGGTCACCATCAGTGCGAACTCGTCCGGGTCGCCGAGGCGCTGCGGATGCGGCGTCTGCGCACCGAGGGAGGCGATGGCCGCCTCCGGCAGCGACTCGAACAGCGGGGTCATGAACAGACCCGGAGCCACCGTCACCACGCGGATCCGGTGCTGTGCCAGGTCTCGCGCGATCGGCAGGGTCATCCCAACGATGCCGCCCTTGGACGCCGAGTACGCGGCTTGACCTACCTGGCCGTCGTAGGCGGCAACCGATGCGGTGTTGACGATCACACCTCGCTCGGGCTCGGTGGTCTGGGTCTCGATCATCCGGGCCGCAGCAAGCCGGATGACGTTGAAGGTGCCCAGGAGGTTGATCTCCAGGGTGCGACGGAACACCTCAAGGGAGTGCACTCCCCCCTTGCCGACCACGCGGACCGCCTCACCGACTCCCGCGCAGTTCACCACCATGGCGAGCTCGCCTGCCTCGCTGGCGCGGTCGACAGCCCTCTGGACCTGATCCTCGTCACGGACGTCGGTGGGTGCGAAGGTTGCCGTTGGGCCAAGCTCGTCGGCGAGCGCTGCACCGTTTGACGAGGGCAGATCCATGACGACGACGTGAGCGCCGCCGGCCACCAGGCCACGCACGGTGGCGAGTCCGAGCCCCGAAGCCCCGCCACTTACCAGGGCTGCCTTGCTGCTGATCTCCACGTGCATCTCCTCAACTTACTTAGCGCTCGCTCAGTGCAACTGTACGAAAGGGTTCCTGCCGCGTCAACGGGCCGCGCTCACGAGAAGTCGTGCGCGCCAACCATCCGCAGGGCGAGCGTGAGGTAACGCTCGACCAGCTCGTCGACCGTCAGGGGGCCGGAGGGTCGGTACCAGGTGGCGATGGCCTGGATCATGCCGAGCAAAGCGCGCACCGTGTCCCTCGGGTGGTCGACATCGAACTGACCAGCCAGGGCGCCCTGCTCCACCGCCGAGACCACGACGTCCTGCACACCGGCCCGCTTGCTGCTCTGGGCCTGGTAGTGCTCAGGACTCAAGGACCGGATCTCGGCATCGAGGTAGTTCAGCCGGCGGCTCGCTGCGGTGTAGCGGATCAGCAGCTCCACCAGAGCCAGGAAGCGGCTTCGCGGATCCGAGATCGAGTCGCGCACCTCCTCACAGAGGCCGAGGAGGCGGTTGATCGATCCGTCCAACAACGCGAACAGCAAGGCCTCCTTGTTCTCGTGGTGGTAGTAAAGCGCGGGCACGGTCACTCCCACTCGCTTCGCGATGTCGCGCACCGTGGAGCCGTGATAGCCGCTCTCGTAGAACGCGTCGAGGGCCGCCGACAGGATCGGTGTCAGAGTCACCGACTCCGATGCCGCATCGCGCATGGCCGCGGAAAGGTGGCGGGTCGGCTCGCTCATGTCGGGAACTCTAGTCACGAGCCGACCCCTGGCTCCGGTCAGTCGAAACGGATGACCCCACGGATGTTCTTGCCGTTGACCATGTCGTCGAGGGCGTCGTTGACCTGGTCGATGCTGTACTCCTTGGTGATCGCCTCATCGAGCTTGAGCTGGCCACTGCGATACATCCGGAAATACCTGTCGAAGTCGGCCAACGGGACGCTGGCGCCGTACAGGGATCCGTAGAGCGTCTTGTGCAGGGCCACGAACATGGTCGGGTTCATCGGGACGCCGACGTGGTCCATCTGCATCATGCCGATGATCGTCGTCGACCCCGCCTTGGCGGTGGCCTCGATGGCCTGACCGATGGTCTCGGGGGTGGAGATGACCTCGAAGGCGTGGTTCACACCTTGCCCGTCCTTCGTCAGCTCCTTGCACCGCTGCACAACGTCTTCCCTGGTCGTGTTGATGGTGTGGGTGGCACCGAAGTGCTGCTTGGCCATCTCCAGCTTGAAGTCGTTGGTGTCCGCGGCGATGATCGTGGTCGCTCCGGCCACGCGCGCCCCTTGGAGGGCGAACGAGCCGACGCCACCGCAACCGAGCACCAGCACCGATTCACCGGGCTGGACCTTGGCCCGGTTGAACGGGGCCCCGAAGCCGGTGCTTCCGCCGCACGCCATCAAGGAGATGGGCGCGAAGGGCAGGTCGTCGTCGACCTTGATCACCGACATCGAGGAGAGGACGGCGTACTCGCTGATCGTCCCCAGGTAGCACCACTGGCGAATGTCCTGGCCGTCCTGGTTGTGCAAACGCGAGCCGCCCTCGGGAAGAATCCCCTCGAGCGTGCCGGCCCCCCACTTCGCGCACATGAAGGGCAGACCCTTCAGGCAGTACTCACACGCGTTGCAGAAGGGGTTGTAGACGGTGACGACGTGGTCCCCGGGCTTGACGTTGGTGACGCCGGGCCCGACCTTCTCCACGATCCCGGCGCCCTCGTGACCCAGCGCCATCGGCAGCGAGACCGGAAGCTCGCCCTTGATGGCGTGCAGATCGGACCCGCAGATTCCATTCGCCTTGAGTCGAATCAACACCTCATTCGCCTGAGGCTCGTCGAGTTCGAGCTCCTCGACCCTGAGGGGCTGATTGAAGTCATACAAAACGGCCGCGCGAGTCTTCATCAGCAGGGCGTCCTTTCGAGATTTGTCGGCGGTACGGGAGACCCACTCTGGTGACCAGCCCGGAGGCTGTCCAACGCCACCTCAAGATTCGATGTGGAAACCCACAAAGAACCACCCTGCGCCCGATGGCCGGGCTAGAGCTCGGCGACCTTGTAGCGCTCGACCATCTCCCAGTCGATCTGGGCGCCGATGCCGGGGCCCGCCGGGACGTGCGCGAAGCCTTCGTCGTCGATGTGGATCTTCTCGACGCCACCCAGGGTGAATAGCTGCTCGGGAACCAGCTGCTCGAAATAGGTCGTGTTGGGGATCGACGCGATCACGTGCAGGTTCGCGGCATCGATCAGGGTGCTCGCATTGGTGTGCACCTCGATGTCCATGCCGAACGACTCCGCGAGACCCGCCATCTTCTTCAGCGGCCCGACCCCGCCCTTGAACGACACGTCGCCACGCACGATGTCGACCGCGCGCGTGGTGATGTACTCCGGAGCCGAGATCATCGCCCCGGGGGCGATCTCCAATCCACAGATCGGAATGTCGAGCTTGTCGGCCAACATGCGCTGCCCGTGCAGGTCGTACTCACGCAGCGGCTCCTCGAACCACAGGTAGTCGAGCTTCTCCAGCACTCGACCCACCTTGAGTGCCTCGATCTGGCTGTAATTGCCGGCCACGTCGACCATGAGCGGGAAGTCGTCGCCCACCGCCTCACGGACAGCGGTGCACAGCGCCGGATCACGCTTCGCGTCACCCCAGACGTGCAGCTTGTATCCCTGGTAGCCGATGTCCTTGTAGTGCAGAGCCTCGCGGACGAAGTCCTCGATCGTCGGGTGCTCCATCGAGCTGGCGTAGACCGGGACCTTGTCCCGCACCGCGCCGAGCACCTTGTACAGCGGCTCGTTCAGGCTCTTGGCATACAGATCCCACAGGGCGACGTCAACGGTCCCGATCGCGAACTGGGTCGTGTAGTTGAGCCGGTCCTTGCGCCACATGTCCTGCCAGATCTGCTCACGGTAGGCCGGATCCTTGCCGATGAGCAGCGGACGGAGCCGGTCGGCGATCGAGTGCGCAAGGCTCATCCCTCCGTAGGCGCTGACGACCTCGCCGGTGAGCCCCTCGTCGGTCTGGATCTGGACCGCCAGGAAGTCCGTGATGTACGCCGCGATCGACTGGCCGCCGTACAGCGTCGGCGCTTCGTAACCCTTCGGCAACTGGGCGCGGTAGGACACCAGACGGACGTCGGTGATCTTCATGTTCTCGTGACTCCTCTTCGTCGGTGGAAGACTCCACCGATTCGACATGGTTGCTGTGTGGGCGGGGCGGGCGTCACCAGTTGTGGTAGACGACCTTGAGCTGGGTGTAGTGCAGCAGGCCGTGCTTGCCGTCCTCGCCACCCAGACCGGATTCCTTCCACCCGGTGTGGTGGGCGTGCATCGCCTCGCCGGGGCCGCGGTTGATGAACATCTCGCCGAAGTTGAGCTCACGCGCGGCTGTCATCGCCGAGGCGTACGTCGAGGTGTAGACGTAGCTCGCGAGCCCATAGCGCGTGTCGTTCGCGATCGCCAATCCCTCCTCGAAGGAGTCGATGGTCATGATCGGGATGACCGGACCGAAGACCTCCTCCCGGGCCACCGCCATGTCGGGGGTCACGTCGGTCAGGACGGTCGGTGAGTACCAGTAGCCCGTCTCGAACTCGGCTCCTGCGGGGCTCGAGCCTCCCAGGACGACCGAGGCACCCTCAGCAACAGCAGCCGACACGGCTGCACTGACCTTTTCCAGCTGGGCGGCATTCACCAGGGGCCCGAAGTCCACGTCGCCCTGAGGATCGCCGATCCGCAGCTGTGCGGCCCTCTCGGCGAAGAGTCTCGTGAACTCCTCCACCACGGGGCGCTCGACGAGGATGCGTTCGGCCGCCCCACAGGTCTCGCCGGCGAAGTTGAATCGTGCGGCGATGATCCCCGCGACCGCGAGTTCGAGGTCGGCATCGGCCAGGACGATGGCGGGAGCCTTGCCGCCGAGCTCGAGTGCGACTCGGGTCAGGTTGGCGGAGGCGTCGCGCATGATCGCCTTGCCGGTGTCGCGGTGGCCGGTGAAGGTCACCAGGTTGGTGATCGGGTTGCTTACCAAGGCCCGTCCGACCGATCCGTCTCCCGTGACGAGGCCGACCAAGCCGGGCGGCATCTCCAGGTGTTCCTCCCAGAGCTGAATCGCCAGGATGGTGGCCAGCGGGGTGACCTCGCTCGGCTTGACCACGACCGCGTTGCCGGTCACCAGCGCCGGACCGAGCTTGCGGCACAGGAGTGCCAGTGGCCAGTTCCAGGCAGTGATCGCGGCGACGACCCCCATGGGCTCTCGCTGGATGTGGATCTGCTCGTCAGGGGAGTCACTAGGAAGGATCTCGCCTTCGAGCCTCAGGGCCCACGCGGCGTTCCACTCGAGGTACATCGCAGCGAACTCGACCTCGATCCCCGTGATCGCCCGGGTCTTGCCGGACTCGAGGGTGAGGGCCTCGCTGAGGACGGCGGCGTTCGCGCGCAGCACCCCGGCCATCGCGCGCATCAGAGTGGCCCGAGCGGAGGGGCCCGAACGCCACCAGCCGTACTGCGCGGCCTTGGCCGCCTCCAGGGCGGCGTTGACCTGCTCGGCGCTCGCGCTGGGAACGGTCGCCACTACCTCCTCGTTGGCGCAGTTCACCACGTCGATGCCCGCCGCGTCGCCGACGTGGAAGACACCGCCGACACTGATGGATTTCTGGCTGGCCGCCGTGAAGACGGATTCAGGATCGCTCGTGCTCATCTGTGGTTCTCCTTGGGCTGTGGTGCGCCGACTCAGAGCTCGGCGATCTTGTACCTGTTGACGAAGTCCCAGTCGATCTTGAGACCGAGCCCGGGGCCGTCCGGAGCGTGGGCGAAGCCCTCGTCGTCGATGAACACGGGCTCCTCGACGCCGAAGTTGTAGAGAGACTCGGGAACGAGCTGCTCGAAGAACGAGGTGTTCTTCACCGACAGGGCCACCTGGAGACCTGCCGCGTCCATCATCGGGTTCGGATTGGTGTGGACCTCGAAGTTGATCCCGAAGGCCTCGGCCAGAGCAGCGATCTTGCGGGTGTGCCCGATGCCGTAGGTGAACGACGGGTCGCCCCGCACGATGTCAACGGCACGCGAGGAGACGAGCTCGGCCCGCGAGTAGAGGCCACCCTCGTTCGTCTCGCCGCCACACACTGCCACGTTGAGCTTCTCGGAGAGCATGCGATAGCCGTGCAGGTCGTAGTCACGCAACGGCTCCTCGTACCAGAGGAACTTGAGCTCGTCCAGGACACGCCCCACGCGCAGGGCGTCCTGCTGGTTGTAGCCGGCGACCACGTCGATCATCAGCGGGTAGCTGTCCCCGACCGCCTCGCGAACCGCGATGCAGGCCTCGATGTCCCGGTCCGGCTCGGCCCAGACGTGGAGCTTGTACCCCTGGTAGCCGCGCTCCTTGTACTTCAGTGCCTCCTCCACGAACTCGCCCACGTTCTCCTTCGTCATCGAGCTCGCGTACGCCGGGATCTTGCGGCGGTAGGTGCCCAGGACCTCGTGGATCGGCGAGTTCACCGACTTGGCGTACAGGTCCCAGAGCGCAACGTCGACGGTGCCCAACGCGAAGAGGGGCGGGAACCAGAGGCGGCTGAGGTCCCACAGGTCCTGCCAGATGGCTTCTCGGTCGGCGGGGTTGCGGCCGATCAGGGCCGGCTTCATCGTCGAGGCCAGGTAGTGCGCCATGCCCATGCCCCCGCCGAGACTGAACGTCTCGCCGGTGACTCCCTCATCGGTCGTGATCTGCACGGCCACGATCTCGGTCAGCAGCTTCATGGTGGACTGACCCTTGATCATCGCGGAACGCGCATGACCGGGCTCAGGCCGCCGGAAGACGGTGAGTTTGACATCCTCGATAATCAACGTGCTCATCCGATCCAGGTACGGAGGCCGCGAGGCCTGGTGGTGGTGTGAAGGTGACAGACGAAGGGGCCGAGTCCCAGAGGGCATGTGCAGGCTAGAGCTTCCAGGCCCCGGAGGCGGTCATGTAGATGAACGTCGAGTTGAGGGCGCCGGCGGTGATACCACGGTCGATCGCTACCTCCGTGCCCGTGATCTGCGCACAGTCGTCGCTGGCCAGGGTGGCAATAGCGTTGGCAACGGCCTCACTCGGCATGACGATGTCCTTGCTGTCCTCCTGTTTCATCACGGCGTCGTCTCCGAGGACGTGCCTGGTCAACGCTTCGCGTGCCTGCGTGCCGGTGTCGCCGTCGACTCCGCCGAGGATGACCGACAGTGAACGGATGCCCCGGTCGGCGTACTCGATGGCCTGCGTCTTGGACATCTGAAGCATGCCCGCCTTCGCGGCGTTGTACGGCGTCATGCGCGCGATCGGGCTGGTCGCGCCGTTGATGGATGCGATGTTGATGATGACGCCGCTCTGCTGTTGCACCATCTGGCGCAAGGCGTACTTCGAACAGAAGAAGGCGCCCTTGAGGTTGGTGTCAATGATGGAGTCCCACCACTCCTCCGAGGCCTCATGCGAGTCCACGAGTCCTGGAGAACCCAGGATTCCGGCATTGTTCACCAGGATGTCCAGCCGTCCGAAGCGCTGCACGGCCGCGGAGACCATGTCCTCGCAACTGGCCACCGAGGTGACGTCGCCCTGGACGAAGTGGTAATTGTCGGCGAGCGCGCCGAGATCACCGGCCACCGCCTCACCTAGCTCGGCGCGTCGCCCGGAGCCGACGACCATGGCGCCGCGGCGCAGGAAGTTCCGGGCCAGCGTCCGTCCGTTGCCGGAGGTGACTCCGGTGACGAGCACGACTTTGCCTTCCAAATTCTGCAACATGACAGTCTCCTAGACCGTGGTCTCGATGAAACGCGCGAGGCTTTCCAAGCCGTTCTGGTACATGCCGTCGATGGCGGAGCGCAGGTCGTCATCCGCCTCGAAGTGGGCACTCCAGACCACCCGCGAGCCGCCCGGCGCGTCGTGGACGGCCAGAGTGGACTCGTAGCCTTCGAGTGCCAGTGGCGCCTCGACGATCACGTAGGAGTAGCTGCGCTCGGCGTCGGAGTGTCGAATCACCTCTTCTACCGAATGACTTCCGTCCGGGAGGGTGGCGAACCTGGTCGTCCCCTCCAGGCGCGACTCGGCGAGCGCGGGCAGCCATGCGGCGATCGCTCCCGGGTCGCCGACCACGCGCCACGTCACATCGGCCGGAGCGGCGATGTCGACTTCGTGTCTGATCTCGTGCATGCCCGTACTTTCCCTTCGCTCATCGATGGTCGGTGGTGCCGGGACCGGCTGGTCGCCCAGACGGCCCCGGCACCATCGTCGTTCAGGATCCGGGAACCAGACCCGGGTCGACCTCCACGAATCCACCCAGCTCGTCCGAGCCGGTGGGCTTCAGCGTCCCATCGCCCAACGACTCGGAGAGGAGCAACCTGTTGCTGCACGCCGAGGTGCCGGGGAACTGGGTCCCGTCACACGTGAGCGTGGTCCCTGCAAAGGCCTGGTAGTCCTTGAGTCCCTTGAGGGCTTCAGTCACCGACGCCGCGTCGATGGTGTCCAAGGGCTCGACGATCCGCGTGAAGTCCATCAGCGTCGCGAAGTCCTGGTAGGTGAAGAAGCCGCGCTCGTCCTCAGGGATGTCGGACATGACCTTCTCCATCGTGTCGAGGTCCTCCTGGACCGCCTCAGGAGCGTGGTCCCGCATCGCCGGGAAGTAGTTGTTCGAGTAGGCGTAGACACCTTCGGAGTCGGATCCCAGCTGCTCGATGCCGACGCAGTTGCCGGCCAGGAGGTCGCCCTCGAAGCCTGCCTGCCGGGACTGGTCGATGAACTGCTTGCACTGGGCCGGGTTGACCAGCTTGACCACCCCGAGCAGATCAGAGCCGTTCGATTCGGCCGTCGCCGCCACCACCGAGAAGTTGGGCGTCGCGTCGTCGTAGTAGATCGCGTTGAACTCGAGGCCGAGTTCCTTGGCGACCGGGACGAGGAACTTGTCCGCGTAGGTGTGTTGGGCCGGAACGTCGTTGAGGCCGTAGCTGATGTTGGTCATACCGGCCTCCTTGAAGGCCACCAGGGGACCGATCGCGTACACGGCGTTGGCCGGGCCGAGGGCCCAGTAAGTGCCGCTGGTGTCGGTGTCCGCAACGGCGTTCTGGGCGACGTTGCCGATGACGGGGATCTTGGCCGACTTGTACACAGGAAGGCTGTACTCGGTGCCACGGTCGAAACCGTCGAGGACAGCGACGACCTTCTTCTCGACGAAGTCGTTGGCGCAGGACGTCTCCTTGGCAGGGGAGCTGTCGGTGTGACACTCGATCACCTCGAGCGGCCGGCCGTTGATCCCGCCCATCTCGCCGTTGATGTAGTCGAGACCCGCCTTCAGGCCCGGCGCCACCTGTGGGTTCGCCTCGGGACCGCTGTCGGGGATCAGGTAGCCGATGACAATGGGGTCGCCCTTGGGCGCATTCGCGGTGTCCGAGCCGCTGGAGTCGCCTGAATCACCGCAGGCCGCCAGGAGGACCGAAGTCACTGCCAGGGTGGACGCCACAGCGATGAGCTTGATGGGTCGATTCATGAACCTTCTCCTTGAAGTAGCGCCGGATCGCGCATGCGGAGCCAGAGGACCATTTCGATGAGCACCCGGGAACCTGCCGGATCCGAGGCTTTGTGGCGCTCTACATATCGGCTGCGAAGGCATGGTTCGAGGTGGCCCGGTCGGCGACCATGTGCCCGCCTCATCACCGGGGCGCAGCCTGACGGACCCCGGTCACAGAGGGGGTCTCGTTACCTTCTCGTGATGACCCGACTTGGTGGGAGCACCAAGGTCGTTGCGTGTTCCCGGGCAGGTGCTGGAGCTGTCAGGGCTGGATCAGGACCTTGACGCTGCCGCTGTCAGCACGCCCAGCCGCGAGCCTGAAGGCCTCCGGAGCATCCGCCAAGGAGAAGCGGTGAGTCACGAGCTGGGCGGAGAAGTCAGAGTTCGCGGTCAGCCACAACACGGCGTCCTCGAACTCCTCCTCGGTGTAGATGACCGAGGCGACGAGCGACAACTCCTTCACCAGACTCGTGACCGAGGTGGTGACACTCCAACCACCGCACCCGACGGACACGATGCGGCCCCCGGGAGCGGACGCCTCATAGGCCAGGTCCATCGCCGACTGTGATCCTGCCGTGTCGAGGATGCTGTCGAAAGATCTCGTGGCCGACTCCGTGGAGGTCACCACGTGCGCACCCGCAGCTTCCGCCAGAACCTGCTGATGGGAGTGGCGAGCAACCACCGAGACCTGGTGACCGAGCTGGGTGAGGATGGCCGCCGCGAACAATCCGATGGTGCCGGCGCCGACGACCAGAACGGGTGCGCCGTTCGCGGCCTTGAGGCGAGTGGCGGCGTGCGCGGCGACGGCCACGGGTTCGGCCAGCGCGGCCAGCTCGACGGCGAGGCCCGCGGGTACCGGCCGCAACTGTCGGGGGTGGACCAGAACCTGCTCGGCGAACCCGCCGTCCAAGCCGTTGACTCCCAGGAAGTGCTGCATGGACTCCGGACACAGATGGGAACGCCCGGCAGCGCACAGTGCACAGGCACCGCAGGGGAGATTGGGTTGTACCGCGACGGCGACTCCGTCCTCGGTCACCCCGGCGATCTCGTGACCCGGCACCAGCGGAGCTCCCCCGCTGGCAAGCATGGACAGGTCGCTGCCGCAGATGCCCACGCCTTTGACGTTGACGAGGACGCCATCGCCCGAAGGCGGGGGAGAATCCAGCACTGAGGCACCCTCGGTGTCGAAACGCACTGCCAGCATGGACTCACTCCTCAACTCTGATTGCCTGCGGGCACGAGGCGCCCGGGTGGATTTAGGTGCGGGCGAGGTAGGACGCCTCGACCTCGTCACGGTTGGCCAGTAACTCAGAGGCGGGGCCTTCGAACCTGATCTCGCCACGGTTGAGAACCACACCTCGGTCCGCGAACCGCAGCGCCATCTCGATGTGCTGCTCGACGAGCAGCACGCCCATGCCGTCCTCCTCCGCGGCCTGACGAATGATGGGCATCAAGGACTGGACGATCAACGGCGCGAGCCCCAGGCTCATCTCGTCGATCATCAGCACCTTGGGCTTCATCACCAAGGCTTTCCCGAGTGCGAGCATCTGCTGCTCGCCCCCCGACAGCAACCCGGCGCGCCGGTTCAGGAGCGGCCTGAGGGCTGAGAACCGGTCGAGGATCGCATCCAGGCCATCCTTGTCACCCTTGGCGACCGCGAGCCGGAAGTGCTCCTTGACCGTCAGGTCGAAGAAGATGCCGCGACTGTCCGGAACGAGCACCAGCCCCAGTCGACTGATGGCGTCGGTCCCCTTCTTGGTGATGTCCTCACCATCGAACGTGATGGACCCAGCCATCGGCCGAAGGGCACCCACAATGCTCAACAGCGTGGTCGTCTTGCCGGCGCCGTTGGGCCCGAGCATGGTGACGACCTCGCCGGGCGCCACGTCCAGGCTGGCCTCGCGGACAACTACGAGCCCGTTGTAGCCCGCGCTCAGTCCACGCACACTCAGTCCTGCGCTCATGATGCCGACCCTTCTTCCTGCTTGGCGCCGAGATAGGCCGCGATGACCTCGGGGTCCTCGCTCACCTGGGCAGGGTGACCCTCGGCCACGATCCTGCCGAAGTTGAGCACGTAGATGTGGTCGCTGTAGTTCATCATCAAGTCCATGTCGTGGTCGATCATCAGAATCGCCACACCATGGTCGACGAACTTCTGGAGGTCCCGACCGAAGTCCTGGCTCTCCGATGAGGAGAGGCCGGCCGCCGGCTCGTCGAGGAGGACGACCTTCGCGTCCGCTGCCACCGCCCGCGCCACCCCGACCAGCTTCTGCATGCCGAGCGACAGCTTGGACGGCGTTAGGTGAGCGACCTCGGTGAGCTCGGTCAGGGTCAGGAGGTCGGCCACCTTCTGCTCGACCCGCGCACGATTGCGCTTGCCACTGAAGACGTCGTGTACGGCGGTCATCAATCCACCCGGTTGGATCACCAGCTCCAGGTTCTGGGCCACCGTCAGCTCGTCGAAGAGCTCGCCGGCCTGCCACGTGCGAGCCAGGCCCGCGCGCCGGCGCGCATGGGACGGCAGCTTGTCGACCGTCTGGCCACCTAGGTGCACATGACCGGAGTAGGAGGCGAACCCCGTTACGGCGTCGACGAAGCTGGTCTTCCCCGCGCCGTTGGGTCCGATCAGTCCGACCACCTCTCCGGCGTGGACCTGGATCGAGACATTGCTGTTCGCCACCACGCCTCCGTAGCGGACCGTGACGTCCTCGGTGCGCAGGGCGGGAACCACCGTCGCGTCGGCGCCGCGACCCCTCATCTGCTCAACTGACTTCTGCATGAGCACTCTCCGTCCGGACGGGCGACTGACCGTTGCCGGTCGTGTCGGTTTGGGTGGGCCTACCGCCTCGCTGCCGAGACATCACCAGGTCCCACAGCACGCGGGTTCCACCCGCGATCCCGATCGGGTTGAAGATGGCGGTGACAATCAGCAGCAGGGCGGCGATCAGGGGGTAGTAGACACCCAGGTCGACGGTTTGATTGAGGAACAGGTAGACGATGCCGGCAGGACCGATAATGCCGGCCACCACGGCACCGGCGAAACTCCCGATCCCCCCGAGGTAAACCGTGGCGAGCATCGAGAGTCCCACGATGACCAGGAACGCCGCTGCGACGACCTGGCCCTGGCTGTAGGAGATGAGGCAACCTGCGAGACCTGCCACCGCGGACGAGATCGCGAAACCGAGCAGCTTGGTGCGCGAGACGTCGATGCCTATCGAGGCGGCGGCCCGCTCGTTGGCACGAACCGCCAGGAACGCCTGACCGGTCCGTCCCCCAAGGAGAAGCGCCAGGACGATCATCACGACGATGAGCACGGCGAGGCAGAACAGCCCGAACTGGAGCCGGGCCACGTTCGTCCCCTCGCGAACCGCCAGATTGATGCCGAACAGCGTCGGCTCGTCGAGCGGGTTTCCGGTGAGCGGCGTGAACACGTTGTTCTGGAAGATGAACTTCTGGACAACGATCGCGGCGGCCAGGGTGATGACCGCCAGCTGGGCACCGCGGATCCGAAGTGCTGGCGCTCCGATGACCACTCCCATCACCGTCGCTATCGCGGTGGCCATCACCACGGAGACGGGGAAGGGGATCCCGACGTTCTCCTGAATCTTGGACAGCGCGAAGCCGGCGGTTCCGGCGAAGGCCATCTGAGCCAGCGAGATCTGTCCGAGGTAGCCGGTGAGCACCGTGAAGGAGAGAAACAGGATGGTGAGGATGATCGAGCTGAAGATCGCATAGCGGTAGTTGCCCGACGTCATGACTAGCGCGAGCACCGTCACCAGGGTGCAGAGCGTGGCCAGCACGGGCCGGATCCGCGGGATGGTGACCGCGGGGAGCCGGGGCTCGGCGATCCGCCCCCTGGCGGGGATCCCGTGGCCGAACAGCACCAGCACCAGGATGATGACCAGGAACGGAACCGCGTCGGTGAGGCCGACCTTGGCCCACGAAGGCCACCATGGCTGGGCCGACTCGTAGGTCATCCAGGCCTGGAAGCCCCCGAGAGCCACGCCGGCGACGAAGGCGCCCCAGAACGACTTGAGAAGCCCGACGAGCGCGACAGCCAGGGCCGAGATGACCGCGAACGTGTAGATGGTGGTGTCCAGACCCACGAGCGAACCGGCCACCATCACGATCGCGGTGCTGAAGAAGCCGGTGAAGCCCCACACGATGGCTGAGAGACGATCAGGCGAGTAGCCCATCAACCGCAGCCCGAACTCACCTTCAGAGCCCGCCCTCGTGGCGATTCCCCACCGGGTGAAGCGGAAGTAGGACCACAGCAGCAAGCAGACGACGAACGCCACGATCACCGACACCAGGGACACCCTCGAGACCTGGACGGAGCCCAGGGTGAAGCTCTCGTTGGGCACCAGCGGCGCCATTCTCACGTTGAAGTTCCCGAACCTGATGGAGACCAGGGACTGGAGGAACAACAGCAGCCCGACCGAGGCAACGACCTGCGAGAGGGCCGGCGCCTTGCGGAGTGGCCGGAAGACCAGGAAGTGACACAGCAGCGTCAGGACGACCCCGCACACCAGCCCGATGATCGCTGACGGCCACAACCCCAGCGGCTCCTCACTGAGCGTGATCCGTCCGATCGGCAGGACCAGGACGCCGTCCTTGTTCAGCTGCGACATGACATAGGCACCCCACATCGCCATAGCGCCCTGCGCGAAGTTGATGATGCCGGTGGCTCGGTAGACCGCGACGAGGCAATTGGCGAACACCGCGAACACCGCACCGAGCGCCAGGCCAAGGATGATCAGAGTGACGACGACACTCATTGCTGCCTCTCAACGTTCCGACCGGGTGGTCTGATCGGGTGGATGGAATGTCTCCGGGGATGACGGCGGAACCGGCGGACTACCAGTTGTGGTAGACGACCTTGAGCTGCGTGTACTTCAGCAACCCGTGCTTGCCGTCCTCGCCGCCATAGCCGGACTCCTTGTGTCCACCGTGGTGGGCATGGAGCGCTTCACCGCTGCCGCGGTTCACGAACACCTCGCCGACCTGAAGGTCGCGGGTGCCGATCATGGCGTTGGCATACGAGCTGGTCCACAGGTAGGCAGCGAGGCCGTAGCGCGAGCTGTTCGCGATCTCGATGGCTTCCTCGAACGAGTCGAATGCCAGCACCGGGACTACGGGGCCGAAGGTCTCGTCGACCGCGATGGACATGTCAGCCGTCACTCCGGTGATCACGGTGGGCTCGTACCAGTAGCCCTTCTCGAACTGCGCACCCGCGGGACGCCCGCCACCGGTGGCGATCGTGGCCCCCTGACTCACGGCCTTCTGAACGGCGCCGTCCACCTTGTCGAAGTGCGCACCGTTGGCCAGGGGACCGAAGTCCGGGTTGTCGGCAGGGTTGCCCACCTTCAGGTTTCGCACGGCTTCGGTGTAGCGCTCGATGAAGTCGTTCAGGATGGGCCGCTCGACCAGGATTCGCTCGGTCGCGTTGCAGAACTCTCCCGCGCACCAGAATCGCGACTGCACGAGGTTGGGAATGGCCTTGTCCAGGTCGGCGTCCTTGAGGACGATCGCGGGCGCCTTGCTGCCGAGCTCGAGCGCGACCCGGGTGAGGGTGTCGGAGGCGCTGGCCATGATTCGCTTACCGGTGTCACGATGCCCGGTGAAGGACACCATGTCGGAGTTCAGACTGGCGACCAGGGCTTTGCCGACCTCTCCGCCCCCGGTGACGATGTTGAGGACTCCAGGAGGAACGTCGGTCTGCTCCTGGATGAGCTTGATGGCCAGGATCGTCGAGAGGGGAGGGACCTCGCTGGGCTTCACCACCACGGTGTTCCCGGCGACGAGCGCTGGGGCGATCTTCCGAGCAGCGATGGTCAAGGCCCAGTTCCAGGGACAGATCGCCACCACGACCCCGAGCGGCTCGCGCTGGATGAGTATCGACTCGTCCGGGTTGTCACTCGGCAGGATCTCGCCCTCGATCCGCAGAGCCCATTCCGCGTTGAGGTCGAGCATGATGGCGGCGACCTCGACGTCGGCCTGGGACATCGCCAACGTCTTGCCCGACTCGGCCATCACCACAAGACTCAACTGCTCGGCGTTCGCACGCAGCACTGCGGCCATGTCGTGGAGCAGCGCCGCTCGGGTCGAGGGGCCGCAGCGGGCCCACGCGTACTGAGCGTCCTTGGCGGACTGCAGGGCAGCCTCGACCTGTGCGACGGAGGCACTGGGAACGTTGGCCAGGACCTCCTCGGTGCTCGGGTTCAGCACCGGGATCGCGGCGGCCTCGCCGTCGTACCACGACCCGCCGTAACCGATGGGCCGGTCGGCGATCTCCTGCATCTCGGCTGTCGAAGACTTCGTGATGGTCACAACTACTCCTAGATTCGACGCGATGGGTGTTGCTGCTACCACCTAACCCTCCCGTCGCCGAACAGACGACCGTCCCCCCGTCGAGGCTTTGTACATCTCCACAGCCCCCTCGAACCCCCCAGGGCTTGACGTGAATTGACAAACATGTCAAGTATTGGCGCAGGCATCGCCGTCCCCGGCGGCCATCTGGACGGAGCCGACTCATGCGCGACCTCTTGTCGAAGGATCTTCTGCGCGGTCGCAACGTGTTCGTGAGCGGAGGCGGCAGCGGCGTCAACCTGGCGATCGCCCAAGCATGCGCCGAGCTCGGCGCCAACGTGGCACTGTGCGGACGTACCGAGGCCAAGCTCAAGCTGGCCACGGCCGCCCTCGAGGCGCTCGGCGTCGAGGCTGTGTACGCGGTCGCTGACGTCCGGGACGCGGTCGCAGTCGACTCGGCACTCGAAGTGGCAGCGCGTCACCTGGGCCCGATGGATGCGGTCGTGTGTGGCGCCGCCGGGAACTTCCTGGCCCCCGCCGAGCGCATCAGCAGCAACGGGTTCCGGGCCGTCATGGACATCGACCTGCTGGGTAGCTTCCACGTCGCCAAGGCGTCGTTCGAGCAGTTGCGGACGACCGCGGGCAACCTGCTGTTCGTGTCGGGCGGCCAGTCCCAGATGCCCTTCGTCCACCAGGCGCACGTCTCGGCGGCGAAGGCCGGGGTGGACCAGTTGATGCGCACCCTCGCCCTCGAGTGGGGACCTCTGGGCATCAGGTCGAACTCGATCATCCCGGGCCCGGTCAGCGGGACCGAGGGCATGAGACGCCTCGCCGAGACCGCGGATGCCGACGTCTGGGCCGGCATGGTGCCTCTGGGGCGCTTCGCCCGCCTGGAGGAGATCGGGACCATCGCCGCGATCCTGATGTCCCCCTTGGCGGCATTCGTCAACGGAGCCCAGATCGTCGTGGACGGCGGGATGTCACTGTCCGGCTCGTCGGCCTTCAACCAGGCCGTCCTCAGCGCCGCCACCCCGTCAGACTGAGGCGGACGCGCAGCGTCGTGGCGCCCGACCGCGCCATAGGTGGTGCCGCGTCCCCCCGTCAAGTGGGCGATTGGCACACGCTGTGCACCGCTCCGCTGAGGACCTCACCCAGAACTTGACGTTGATGTCAAGGAATCCGACGCTGAGGGCCCGGCACGGTGGGGAGTCTCTTGCAGGACCTCGATCTCCCTGTTCGCAGGTCTCGCCCGCGCATCCCACCGTGCCGTGTCCACGACCCCGCGAGCAACAGGCGCCCAACGGAGGCACGAGTGAGTAGCGACATCGAGGGTGCAGTGGATCTCGCGGCACTGAGCGCTTGGCTGGTCAGCCAGGAGGTCAGCGTGGACGGCGACCTCAGGCTCGAACTGATCGGTGGCGGACGGTCGAACCTCACCTTCAGCGTGACCGATGATCACCATCGCTGGATCCTGCGCCGCCCCCCGCTGGGCGCCTACCATCGCGGTGCCCACGACGTTGGACGCGAGTACCGGGTGATGGCCGCCTTACAGGACTCCTCGGTCCCGGTCCCAGTCATGATCGCGAACTGCGAGGACCCTTCGGTGATCGGGGCGCCCTTCTACCTGATGCAGGAAGTGGCCGGCGTCGTCCTCAGATCACGGGAGATGGTGGCTGAGTTGACCCCCGAGACCGCGCTCGCTTTGTCGGAGTCTCTAGTCGATACGTTGGCCGATCTCCACGAGGTGGACGTGGAAGCCGTCGGCCTGAGCAGGCTCGGCAAGCCACAGGGCTACCTGGAGCGCCAACTGGCCCGCTGGCAGAAGCAGTACCACGCGGTGTCGACGCGGCACACAGATCGGGTGCACGACGTCGTGGCGGCCCTGAGTGCGGCGATGCCAGTCAGCGAGACGGTGTCCATCGTGCACGGCGACTTCCGCATCGACAACGTGATCGTGAACAGCTCGGATCGAGGTGTCGTGGCTGCGGTCCTCGACTGGGAGATGGCCACCCTTGGTGACCCGCTGGCAGACCTGGCCACCTTGGTGATGTTCTGGGACGAGGTGGGTCGGCCGTTCAACCCAATCACCGGCGGCCTCACCGCCTTCCCCGGCTTCCTCTCGGTGGACGAGGTCGTGCAGGCCTACGCCGAGCGCCGCAGCCTGGATCAGCGGGACGTGGACAGCCTCGACTGGTACCTCGCCTTCTCGAAGTTCAAGCTGGCCGTGATCCTCGAGCAGATCCACGTGCGGCACGCGTCCGGACAGACCCTTGGCGCAGGATTCGAAGGCATCGATCTCATGGTCGACCAGCTGCTCGGCGAGTGCGTCCCACCGAGCCCAGGCGTTGCTCACGCGACCCCGTGACCCGGGCATCGAACTCGAGGGGCTCGTCGTCGAGCGTCAACCAAGTGGAGGAAGACCCATGCATGAAGCAGTGATCGTGGACGTCGTACGGACCGGCTCGGGGCGCGGGAAGGGGGGTGGCGCCCTCGCGGACACTCACCCCGGCGAGCTCCTGGCCACCGTGCTCGGAGCACTGCTCGAGCGCAACAGCCTGGATGGCCACGAGGTGGACGACGTGATCGCCGGCTGCGTGAGCCAGGTCGGCGACCAAGCCCTGAACATCGCTCGCACCGCGGCCCTGGCCGCCGGGCTACCCGAGACGGTGCCGGGCACGACAGTGGACCGGCAGTGCGGTTCCAGCCAGCAGGCCGTGCATTTCGCCGCCCAAGGAGTGATGGCCGGCGCCTACGAGGTCGTCATCGCCTGCGGCGTCGAGAGCATGAGCCGGGTGCAGATGGGTGCGGCCAACTCCGGAGGCGATCCGCTCCAGCCTCTCGTGCCGCGCTACCCCGAGGGCCTGGTCAACCAGGGTGTGTCCGCCGAACTGATAGCGGCCCGGTGGAAGTGGAGCCGTGAGGACCTGGACGAGTACTCGGCACGATCCCACCAAAGGGCCGCGACTGCGGCCGCAGCAGGCTGGTTCGACCGCGAGATCGTGCCCGTGGGACCGCATCGGCACGACGAGACCATTCGCGGCAACACGACCCCCGAGGGACTCTCCGCGCTGCGCGCCGCCTTCAGGTCCGAGGACCTGGCCGAGCGCTTCCCCGAGATCGAGTGGGCCATCACGCCCGGCAACTCCTCACCACTCACCGACGGGGCCTCCGCAGCCCTGATCATGAGTGCTGAGCGCGCCGTGGCGCTGGGCCTACGGCCGCGCGCCAGGTTCAGATCCTTCGCCGTGACGGGCAGCGATCCGTTCCTGATGCTCACCGGCGTGATCCCGGCGACCCAGATGGCACTGCGCCGCGCTGGGCTCTCGATCGAGAAGATCGATGCCTTCGAGGTCAACGAGGCCTTCGCGCCCGTGCCCCTGACCTGGGCGCGTGAGTTCGACGTGGACGAGGCGCGAGTGAACCCCCGCGGAGGCGCCATTGCCCTCGGGCACCCACTCGGAGCATCGGGAATCCGACTGCTCACCACCATGGTGCACCACCTCGAGGACACCAACGGCAGTCTGGGTCTCCAGACCATGTGTGAAGGCGGCGGCATGGCCAACGCCACCATCATCGAGGTGCTGGGCTGATGTCGCGCTCGACTGGCAGCGACCTCCGGCCGTCGGCGCGCGGGCAGGAGCTGTACGCCGCCATGGTGGAGTTCATGCGCGACGAGGTCCTGCCTGCAGAGGCTGACTACCACCGACAGCGCCATGCCCGCGGCCCCGAGGACCACCGGGTGCCCGACGTGGTCGAGACCTTGAAGGGCGAGGCTCGCGCCAGAGGACTGTGGAACCTGTTCCTTCCGTCCGAGTCGGGCATTTCCCAGTTGGACTACGCCGCGATCGCAGAACTGTCCGGCTGGTCCCTGGAACTGGCCCCCGAGGCGATCAACGGTCAGGCGCCGGACACGGGCAACATGGAGCTGCTGCACCTCTTCGGCACCGAGGCGCAAAATGATCAGTGGCTGAGTCCCCTGCTCGCTGGCACGATCCGATCGTGCTTCGCGATGACCGAGCCTGACGTGGCCAGCAGCGACGCCACGAACATCACCACCTCGATCCGTCGCGAGGGCGACGAGTACGTCGTGGACGGCCGGAAGTGGTGGGCCAGCGGGATCCTGGATCCTCGGTGCCAGGTGATGATCGTGATGGGCAAGACAGACCCGGATGCTGCGGCCCACCGGCAGCAGTCGATGCTGCTGGTGCCGGTCAGCACCCCCGGGGTCACCGTGGAGCGAGATGTGCCCGTGTTCGGGCGTCACGACCAGCACGGCCACGGCGAGGTCACGCTCAACGGGGTACGGGTTCCCGTCTCGAACCGGCTCGGCGCCGAGGGCGACGGGTTCGCGATGGCACAGGCTCGTCTGGGGCCCGGGCGGATCCACCACTGCATGCGGGCCCTCGGCGCGGCCGAGCGGGCGCTAGCCATGCTCATCGACCGCGCTGGTCAGCGAGTCGCCTTCGGCGGCCCCCTGCTCGAGCGGGAGCTGGTCCAGGCCGACATCGCCGAGTCCCGCATCGCCATCGAGCAGGCTCGCCTGCTGTGCCTCGCGACCGCGAAGACCATCGACGATCACGGCAACAAGGCCGCCTCGTCGATGGTCTCCATGGCCAAGGTCGTGGTTCCACGGGTTGCCTCGCGGGTCATTGATCGGGCGATCCAGGTGTACGGCGGTGCAGGAGTCAGCGACGACGTACCGCTCGCGGCGATGTGGGGATGGCATCGGGCGATGCGCATCTTCGACGGTCCCGATGAGGTGCACCTGCGCGCGGTAGCACGGCGCGAGACCAGGGCGACGCCGCTGTTCGACCCCGCGGCATTCGGGTCACTGTCGTCCCGGCCGTGACCGACCGGTGCCGCGCTGCCGGGCCGAAGGGCTCGGGCGCGCTCAACAGCGACCGAACCGGGTGTCCTCGGCGAAGTCGAGAATCTGGAAGGCCAGGGAAGCGCGCAGCGCACCGTCAAGTGCCTCGGGCGCGAACATCGACATCTCCTTGATCTTGCCGAGGCGATACCGAACGGTGTTCTCGTGCACGGTCAACGCTGCGGCCGCTCCACGGATCTGCGCATCGTGGAGCACGAACTGGCGCAGGGTCTCGACCAACTGCCCGCCGTTCGCCTCGTCGTGCCGCTGCAGGGGACTCAGCCATGAGCTGACCTGCTTGACCGCATCGGCAAACCCACCCGACATCGTCACGAGTCGCACGAAGTCCAGCTCGCTCGACAGGACGCTGCGCGCGGACGCGTCGGCGTCCAGCAGCACCATCGAGGTCTGCTTCACGCTCTCAGCCTCGGCAGCGATCCGCTCGATCGACCGGCAAGTCTCCGAGGCCACCAGGTAGCGGACCCCGAACCGTGAGGCCAACTCGTCGAACTCTTCGTCCAACACCCCCCGCAAGCTCGTTTCCGACGCGCCTTCACGGGCCGACAGCTCGAGTAGGAGCAGGCTCGCGCCAGGAACGCTGATCGACGCGACACAGGCCGCCTGCGGGGCGAGGGCACTGGTGACGAAGCTCAACGCCTCGGTGTGCTGGAGCGCGCTGCTGGGCGTGGCGTCATCCAGGTTGCGCGCGTATTGCAGACGCAGCAGAACATGCGGCCGGGCGAAGTCGAACTTGAACCGGTCCGCCCTCTTCAGCAACAGCGACACATCTCGCCTGCGATAGATCAGGTCTGCGAAGAACGACTCCCGCTCCTGGCGCTCCACCTCCTCGCTTCGCCGTGACGAGGCCAGCTTGAGCGCCATCACCATCGAGACCTGCTCGAGGGCCTTGCGGTCCTGGGGTTGGAAGGGCGTCGCCATCTCGCACAGCTCGAGGTACCCCGCGCACTCACCGTCGACGATCATCGCCGTGAACAGCCGTCGGCACTTGGTCTCAGGAGTGGCCCGCAGCATCACACTGGGCTGGTCACCGGTCAGGCCGTCGAGCGCCTGCCTGACCCAGGGCAGGTTCGCCAGGTCCTCGGTCAGGCCGGGCGAACCCTGGTGCCTGAGATCCGCTGGGGCGACGAAGGCGACGGCCGAGACATCGGGTCCGTAGAAGACGGCGGGCTTGCCCAGGAGCTGCACGATGATGCCCAGGATCTCGTCGATCTCGGCTCCGTTGACCATCGCCTGCATCACCTGCTGGTGCACCAACGACGACTCGTCGAGCAACCGGCGCTGGCTCTCGATGAGATCGGCTCGCTGTTGGAGGCGGCGGTAGGTCCAGGCCTGATGAACCACCAGGGCGGAGAGTCCGGCGAACGCCTGCGCGAGGGCGACGTCCTCGTCCCCGTAGTCGTGCGGCTCCACCTCGTTGTCGAGGTAGATGATCCCGATGACGTCACCCTTCAGGACGAGGGGCACGCCCAACATGTCGCACACGCCCCAGCGCAGCATGGTCGCCCGCAGGGTCCGGGGGTCCTCGGTGGCGTCGCGCACGATCACCGGCGCGGCCGTCTTGACGATCTCCTCGGTGAACCGGTCCCCCACTCCCCCGGCCACGAGCTTCTTGACCCGCGCATCGATGTCGTGGTGGGTGCTGTGCCCTGCCTGGCCTTGGAACAACCCGTCCTTGCGGCGCAGGTAGACCGAGCACCGGCTGACGCCGATCAGGTCGCACATCGACCTCCCGACCAGGCCGAGGACATCGTCCAGCGGAGCAGCCGCGTTGGCCGCGAGGAGCGCCACCTCTTCGAACGCCTGCACGACCCTCACGTAGTTCGTGGAGAGGTGCACGGCGTCCAGGCCGGTGTCCAGCTGTGCGATCGACATAAACTCAGCCCAATGCTCGAAGGGTCCCGAGGCGTGTAACGCACATCACACCCGAATATGACATACATGTCAAGTTCATTGCCGGGGATTCCACACCCAACTGTGACCTGGCATCGGGCCACCGTCGGGCTAGCGGTGCGTCTGTCCGTCGTCGACCCGGATCACGGTCCCCGTGACTGCCTCCGAGTCCGGTGAGGCAAGGAACAACAACGTGCTGTCGAGCTGTAACGGCGTACCCAACCGCTTGCGGGGCAGGGTGTCGCGGAAGTCCCCGACCCGCTCCAGCATTCCGTCCATCATCTCCGACTCGAACGCTCCGGGCGCGATCGCATTGACGTTGACCTGGTACTCGGCCCATTCGACGGCGAGGACCTCGGTCATGCGACTGACCGCCGCCTTGCTCACCGCGTAGAGCGCCGCGCCCTCCCCCGCGTAGTGGTACGCCGACATCGAGGAAATGTTGATGATCCGACCGGGGACCCCGGCTTCGATCAGCTTGCGCGCCACCTCCGTGGACATGAGCCAGGGTCCGCGCACGTTGGTGTCCAGGACGGCGTTGACGAGGTCCAGGGGCATCCGGTGCGCCCGTCGCGCGTCGGGGATGCCGGCGTTGTTCACCAGGATGCTCGGGAGCCCCACGGTCCTCACGCACCGCTCAACGCCCGCTGTGACCTGCTCGGGGTCCGACACGTCGAGTGCGACCGCGAGGGCCTCTCCACCGGACGCGTGGATCTCCGCTACGAGTGTCTCGAGTCGTTCGACCCGGCGCGCGCACACCGCGACCTTCGCTCCGGCTCGGGCCAGCACCACGGCGAAGTGTCGCCCCAGACCAGAGGAAGCACCGGTGACCAGGGCGACCTGCCCCTCCAACGGCCGAGCGTCAGTCACGACCCGGCGCGGTGGGCGAGGAGTCTCGGAGTGAGCTGGTGCCGGACACCGAGTCGGGTGGCCGCCGACGTGACCGCGTCCGCGTAGCGCTCGACGTTGGCCAGCTTGACGTGCTCGTAGCCGCGGATGTCGTCAGCAAGCGCCAGAGCGTCCCGGGATACTCGCAGGTTCTCCGCGTCGAGCCCCTCGGAGATCTCGTGGAGAAAGGCGGCGTAGTGCGTCACAAGATCGCGTTCGACCTTGCGGACGCCCGCATAGCCGAAGACGTCGAACGCGGTCCCCCTCACGAACTTCATCGCCCCGAGGAGCGCGAACACCGGCCGGAACCAGGGCCCGAGCTTCAGCTTGCGTTGCATTCCGAGTGCTCGCAGGAACGGTGGGTGCAGGTACCAGGACACCTTCGCGCCCGTGCCGAACTCGCGCTCGACCGCGGACTTCGCGGATTGCAGGAGGTGGAGCCTGGCCACTTCATACTCATCCTTGTACGCCGTGAGGTGGAACAGTTGACGGACCGCCTCCTCGGTCACCTCGCCCGGCGCACCGGCCACCCGGGATTCCGCCGAGGCCACGCCGTGGATCCTCGCCAGGTACTCACGGGCGACGGAACGGTTCTGGAACTTCACTAGTTCGGCAGCACGGATCTCCAACGTCCGGCGCAGCCCCGGCTCGAGGGTGATGGCGTCGACAAGCGTCTGCAGTTCGGCGTCGAGGTCGGCACCTTGGGGCGTGCGTGAGACCAAAGCGGCCACCGTGTCCGGGTGTGCGACGGCCGCGCGCCCCCATCGGAACGCTTCGAGATTGGCGTCCACCGCGGCTCCATTGAGCCTGATCGCCTCCTCGATCGCGTTGGCGGAGAGCGGAAGGGCCCCACTCTGGAAGGCCGCACCCACCAGCACGGTGTTGGTCATCAGGTGGTTGCCGAACACCGCCTCGGCGACGGCGTTGGGGTCGACGTACACGTTGTGCTCGGCGAGGGATGCCGAGTCGAGCTGTCCCCTGATCGCGGTCAGGTCCGGATAGGCGATGGACGGGTCGACGGCCTGGTCAGCCGTCGGCGTCGGGCTCAGCGAACCGACGACGACAGAACGCGTCGGCGAGAGCAATCCCACCACCTTGGTGGTGAAGCCGGCGAGCAGGTCGAACGACAACAGCAGGTCGGCGTCGCCCTCGGCGATGCCGCCAGCCGGCTCCTGCCCGGGCGAGGAGTACACCTGCAGTTGGGACACGACCGGGCCCGCCTTCTGGCTGGAGCCCGTGAGGTCTGCGTTCCGGACAAGCTTGCCGTCGATGACGGCCGCGGTGGCGAGCACCTGACTCATGGTCACCACACCGGTCCCGCCGATTCCCGTCATGGCGACGTTGAAGGAGTCACTGCTGGCGACGGTTGTCGGCCTCGGCGATGCCGGAGCCGCTCGCACGGCCTTCCTCTCCCGGGTGGCGTTCTTCGTCTCCACCGACAGGAACGAGGGGCAGTCACCTTTCACGCAGCTGTAGTCCAGATTGCAGGAGGACTGGTGAATCTGGGTCTTGCGGCCGAACTCGGTCTCGACGGGCTGGACGCTCAGGCACTGCGACTTGGAGTTGCAGTCCCCGCACCCTTCACAGACTCGGTCGTTGACCATGATGCGCTGGGTCGGCTCGACCATCTTCTTGCGCTTGCGAAGCCGTCGCTTCTCAGCGGCGCAGTACTGATCGTGGATCAGCACCGTCACCCCTGGCGTTCGGGCTAGCGTCTCCTGCGCGTCGATGAGCCGGTCGCGGTGCCAGACCTCGACGCCACGTTGCAGGGCGATCCGTCGATACTTCTTGGTGTCGTCGGTGGTCACGATCGTGCGGGCGACGCCTTCGGCCGCCATCAGTCGGGTGAGGCTGGCGACGCTCATGCCACCCTCGACGTGTTGGCCGCCGGTCATCCCCACCGCGCTGTTGTACAGCAGCTTGTAGGTCACGTTCACACCCGACGCGACGGCGGCGCGAAGGGCGAGGCTCGCCGAGTGGTGGAAGGTGCCGTCCCCGACGTTCTGGAAGATGTGGGAGGTCGTGGTGAAGGGCGACATGCCGATCCACTGGGCACCCTCGCCACCCATCTGCGTGTAGCCGGCCATGATCCCGTACTCCTCGCGCGGGACGACCAACTCCATGATGTGGCAGCCGATACCGGCGGCAACCGTCGCCCCCTCGGGAACCAGGAGCGAGCTGTTGTGCGGGCATCCGGAGCAGAAGAACGGCTTGCGTGCTGTCAGCAGAGGCAGCAGGGTCAGCGCCCGCTTGGGAGCCGGCACCCGGACGACGTCCCCGAGGATCGCCGCGAGCGCAGGTCCCATGACGCTGGCGATCAGGTCCGGAGACAGGGCCCCGCTCTCCGGCAGCAGCGGCTCACCCTCAGCGTTGGACTTGCCGAGCACCACGGGGGCGCCGGGGCGTCCGTACAGTGCTTCCTTGATCAGTCGCTCGATCAGGGGTCGCTTCTCCTCGACAACGACGATGTGGGTCAGCCCGTCAGCGAATTCCACCCACTCCTCCCGAGCGACCGGCCACAGAGCGCCCATGCGCTTGAGACGCACGCCGTTCTGACGCAGGACGTCGTCGTCCATGCCCAGGATCGACAACGCCTTGCGCAGGTCGTAGTACGCCGCACCGGGCGCGACCAGCCCGATGCGCGGGGTCGGGGGCTCGACGGTGATGGGGTTCAGCTTGTTGAGGAGGATGTACTGCTCGGCCAGCCGACGCCGCTCCTGCACCAGGTCGCGCTCGGCTTCGCGCATGGGTGGGCCCGGGGTGTTCACACGAAGCGTCGGGGTGAAGTCGGCCTCGGGATGGACGAAGGTCAGTCGGGACGGTGTCACGTCGGCCGAGCCGGAGGACTCAGCGGTGGCGGGCACCATCTTGAAGCCGACCCACAGTCCACTGACGCGGGACAGCTCGTAGCCGTGAGCGGCGAGGTCCAGGATGTCCTGGACGTCACCCGGGAACAGCAGGGGCATGCCCCAGTCAATGAACATGCCGTTGCTGTCGGTCGGGAAGTTCGTGGAGGATGCGTCGGGGTCATCTCCGGCCACGACGAGTACGCCGCCGTGCCGAGCTGCACCCTTGATGTTGTTCGTGCGCAGGGCGTCTGCGGCCCGATCAACGCCTGGTGCCTTGCCGAACCACATGCCGAACACGCCGTCGACCGTGGCGCCCTCGAGTTCGTTGACGGTCTGCGCCCCCCAGAGCGCCGTAGCCGCCAGTTCCTCGTTGAGTCCCGGCTGGTGCACGACGCGATGCTCGGTCAGGCGCTTGAGCTGGCGGTTCATCTCGATGTCCAGCCCACCTAGGGGTGACCCCGGGTAGCCGGAGACCAATCCGCCGGTGTCAAGGCCGGCGGCCTGGTCGCGACGCCGCTGATCCAGAAGGACTCGGACGAGGGCCTGCGTCGCGGTCAGGTAGACCTCACCGGTCACCTGGGTGAAGCGGCTTGACAGGTCGAACGAGCCGGGTGGGCTACTGATGGGCGGCGTATCCGCGATGGACATGTGTTCCTCTCACAGAGTGGTGCCGGTCCAGGTGGCTGAGATCCCACGGGTCACCCGGTTGCACCACCCCAACTTGATACTACTGTCAAGTGTGACCACGAGCACAACCCATGTCAAGAGGTGCCTGCCCGTGGCGGGGAGGCGTTCACCGGAACCTCGCGTTCTTGCACCCCGATCTGGTCGCACCAGATCTCCGCGAGCCCGCAGACGGCCTGTGCATGGTCGAAAGGCATCCCCCGCAGGATCCAGAAGTAGCAGAAGCGCTCGTGCTGGATCGTCAGCAGCGCCGCACGGAACCGAGCAGTTTCCGCAGTCACCCCGCGGGCGTCCTCGATGAGCGGGGCGATGAAGTCAGCGACCTCTTCGGTTCGCTCGAAGTACACCTCGGCCAGCAGCGGCTCGAGCGCGATGGCCTCGTGGATCGCGATCAGACGCTGCCGATTCTCGGCGTAGAAGGCGAAGGTTCGCTCAAGCCAGGCCTCGATCATGGATCGGTCCCGCACCGGCGCCCGGGCCAGATCCCGATAGAGCCGCATCAGCTTGTGCCGGATGACGTCCCACATCCCCTCGGCAAGCTCCGCCTTGCCGGAGAAGTGCACGTAGAAGGTGGCCCGGCTGGTCCCCGCCCGCCGCGCCACGTCATCCACGGTGCACTGGCTGTAACCCCGATCCTCGAACTCGCGCAGGGCGGCGTCAGTCAGGCGTTGGCGGGTCAGCGCCTTGTACTCAGAGCGGATGCCCTGCCGCTTGGAAGCCCTACTACCGCTTTGCCCGGTCGTCATCGAAGTCGCGCGGCTCCTCGTCGGTTGACACCTTGTCAGTGACCGACTGTGCGCCACTCAGGTGTCCGCAGTCAAGGGCCGGCCCGTTAGGAGTTGGCGGCACCCTGTCCGAGGGCCCGTTCCCAGATCGCCGTCAAGGCGTCGATCAGACGCTCTTCCTCGAACTCACGCTTCAGGGAGAACCACACGTAGCAGACGTACTCGAGCATCGCTCCGAGCGACTCGGCCGTGTACTCGACATCGAGGTCAGGGTCGGTCAGACCCTGATCCTTCATCCGGGTGAGTCCGCGCTCGGTGCGCCGTACGAACGTCTCACGAACGTCGAGTCGCAGCTGGCGGAGCTCGGGCGAGAAGAGGCCGACCTGTTCCATCAGCCCGATCATCGTCGCGTGCGGGCGGTAGGCGAGGACGAATCGGCGCACCGAGTCACGCACACGTAGATGGAAGTCAGCACTGGGAATCGTGATGGCCATCGAGGCGAGCATCTCCTCGATGACGCGGTGCGCCACGGCCGTGAAGACCGCCTCCTTGGTGTCGAAGTAGGTGTAGAAGGTGCCGTGGGACACCTTCGCCTCCTTGACGATGTCGCTGACGCGGGTGTCGACGAAGCCCTTGGTCTCGAACACACGGCGGGCCGCGACGAGAAGACCTTCCTTGCGAAGGGCTCCGCGGTCGGTGACCGGCCCCTGGTCGCGTCGCGCCTGTTGCACCTCGGTCGGTCCCGGCATCGCCTCTCACTCCCCTCGGGCACACGTCCCGTCCGGTGGCTCCATCCGACTGCCCCGGCACGTGCCGGGCTGCTGATGGACCAACTCTCGCGCAGTCTATTCACAGCCCTGCCCGGAGAGCCGGGCCCGAGGGTCGTCATTCGGAGAAGCCGACAAACACCGATCCCAGCGATGCACCGAAGTCGGCTCGATAGGTCCCCGACTCGGCGCGAACCGGAGTCGTGATCGTGCCGGTGGCAACCACCTCTCCCGCGGCAACGCTGCCCACGGTCTCCAGCAGCCAGGAGAAGGCCACCAGCGGACTCCCCATGACCACGGCCGAGGTCGCGCGAGCAACGAGGTTGCCCGGGCCCGTCAGGCAGGTTTCGACCTCGCCGAGGTCCAGACTCTCGGCGGAGACCCAGAAGCCACCCACCACGAGCGCCCGGGCCAGGCAGTTGTCGGCGATGAACTCGGCGCGCGTCAGGCGCGGCGGTCCCGACGGCGGCAGCCACGCGCGGAACCTGGAGACGGGGACCTCGAGCGCGGGCCGGACCTCGAGCGCGGCGATCAGGTCTCGCAACGGAGTACCCGCGGTGACGGTCGTCCTCGGCCGAAGCAGGAGCTCCGTCTCGACCAGCGGCTCTCCGGCAAGCCCCAGGCGAGTTCCGGAGTCGTGGATCTGGGCGCCGATGAGCCGACCGTAGGCCGGCGAGCTGGCCGGGCCCTCGGCTGGCGGGTCTTGCACCGTGAAGCTGAGCTTGTAGCCGGCGATCGTGGTCTGCTCGCGAGCGCACAGTCGATCGACGAAGGCAGCCTGGACGAGATAGGGGTCGAGCGACCCGAGCCCTTCGAGTGTGTCCAGTCCTGGTGAGCCCGCGTCGTACGCCGAGACCAGTTGGTCCACGACAGCGGCGAGCACGCTTGCCGGCCGCCCCGTCTCGGCGGGTGGCGAGTCAGACCCGGAGGCCGTCACGTCGATGCCCCGCGGTTCGACCGGGTCGCGACCAGGGGGTCCATGATGTGGGTCTGGAGCACGTTGCGGATCCTAATGAAAGTGCCTCCCTCTGGCGCCATGGGTCGAACAATGCCATTGTTGACATGTGTGTCAATTCATTGAGCTCTACAGCGAGGACGGTGGATGAACGGTGAGCGACGGCAATCCGGTCCGGTACGAGAAGTTGGGGAACGTCGCGCTCCTCACCCTCGACCGCCCCGAGGCACTCAACGCGTTCACCGATGCCATGGAGCAGGCCCTGATCGAGTGCTTCAAGCGCACTGACGCCGATGACGAGGTACGCGTCGTCGTCCTGACCGGGGCGGGCAAAGCGTTCTGCGCAGGGATGGATCTGACACCGTCGCCCTCGGGGCTCGAACCGTTCGAGGAATGGCGGGCCAGCACGACCGCGCCGGCCGGCACCCAGTTCGAGGTTGCGGGGCAGGCTCTGCCCGTCCGGCGCGATGGTGGAGGCCGTGTGGTCCTGCGCATCTTCGATTCGACCAAGCCCGTCATCGCCGCCATCAACGGCCACGCGGTCGGCGTCGGCATCACCATGACGCTGCCGTGTGATCTCAGGATCATGGCCGCCGAGGCCAAGGTGGCCTTTCCCTTCGTCCGCCGAGGCTTCGTCCCGGAGTCCTGCTCATCGTGGTTCCTGCCCCGCGTCGTGCCCATGCAGCGCGCGATGGAGTGGATGCTCACCGGTCGCACCCTGACATCATCGGAGGTGCTCGAGGCCGGCCTGGTGCTCAGCGTGCATCCGGCCGACGAGGTCCTCGACGTGGCCATGGCACTCGCCCGGAGGATCAGCCAGGATGCCGCGCCGGTCTCGACGTCGGTGACCCGTCGGTTGCTCTGGCAGATGCAGACGGCCACCCACCCGATGGCCGCGCACCAACTGGAGACCCAGGCCCTGAACCTGCGCGGTGTCAGCGCCGACGCGAGCGAGGGCGTGGCGGCATTCCTGGCCCGGCGCCCACCCGAGTTCACCGACAGGCTCTCGGAGGTCCCCGAGGTGTTCGACGCTGCCCGAGCGACGTACTCCCCACCGGCGTCGCTACCACCGAACAGCTGAGCGCGATGATGCCGTCGTCGTTCCTCGAGAGCCCCGATGCAGTGGACCTTCTGGCATCGGACGGCTCCGACCCGCTCGTCACCGTGGCAGCCGCGATCGCAGAGCTGGGCCGGCGAGCCGTCGTCCGGCACGTCGACATCGTTGATGGCGCGCTGCGCGAGGCGGTCGTGGATGCCGAGACCAAGGTGGGTCTCGTGAACGTCGTCGTGGCCAACGCAGCCATCAGTCAGCGAGCCCCCTTCCTGGAGATCTCCGAGCAGGACTGGAACCGGATGGTGGCGGTCAACCTGACAGGCACCTGGAACACCCCACGGGCGGTGTTGCCCGCGATGCGGGAACGAGCGTGCGGCGTGATCGTGCTGATCGGCTCGATCGCGAGCAGCCGCGGGATGGCGGAGCTCGCCCACTACTCCGCCAGCAAGCACGGCGTCGCGGGACTGGCGAAGTCGGTCGCGCCGGAGTTCGGTGTCGACGGGATCCGCGTCAACGCCGTGCTCCCCACCCGGGGGCTCTCGCCCATGCTCGCTTTCCCTGCCCTCCGGCGAAGGCTTCGGCTCGACCTCCCCGACCCTCGGCTCGAGGACGCCCGAGACCTCCACGCGCGTCGTCATGTGCTCCCGGTGCCCTGGGTCGAGTCGGCGGCCGTCACTGCTGCCGTGAGTTGGCTGGCGAGCGACGAGGCGCGATCCGTTACGGGCGCGGAGCTGTCGGTGGATGCAGGAGCGCTGCTCTGATGTCCGGCGGCGTCGGGAGTCTGGAGCAGTCGGTCGAAGGAAGCGTCCTCGTGCTCACGATCAGGCGCGGGGCGAAACGCAACGCGATCGATCAGGACCTCGCGGACCAGCTGTGCCTTGCCCTGGCTCGGCTCGACCAGGACCCAGCCCTGCGCGTCGGAGTAGTCACCGGCGAACCACCCGGGTTCTGCGCCGGCACCGATCTCAGCCTCGAGGCCAGCCCGCGCTCCGCGGACGGCAGCGAGTACGGCGTGATCCGGCGAGCGCGGCGCAAGCCCCTGATCGCGGCGGTGGAAGGGTTCGCCCTAGGAGGAGGATTCGAGATCGTTCTGGCCTGCGACCTGGTGGTGGCTGCCAGTGACGCGCGATTCGGGCTGCCCGAGGTCAAGCGTGGTCTGGTCGCCAATTGTGGAGCCCTCTTCCGCGCGCCGGATCGCCTGCCGCCAACCATCGCGATGGAGCTGCTGCTCACCGGTGAACCGATCGGCGCGGAGCGCGCGCACTCCGTTGGCCTGGTCAACCGACTGGCAGCCCCAGGGCAGGCGCTTGGAACAGCATTGCAGCTCGCACGATCGGTGGCGGCGAACAGCCCGGTCGCTGTGCGCGAGACCATCACCGCCGTGCTCCGGGCGCGCGAGCAGCAGGAAGCGGCTCTCTGGCCCCTCACCGAGGCTGCCTCGGAAGCCGCGAGCACCTCGCCCGATCGACAGGAAGGCATCACGGCCTTCTTCGAGCGTCGCGAGCCCACGTGGGGTGGGACCAAACCTTGATCAACTGAGCCAGGGACCTGCCCGGCGGGTGTGAGCAGCCTTGGTGCTCGGCTCGAGGCCGTCGTACAGCGTGGCGATCATCCGGCTGCGCGGGTTGCCGGCGAAGACGTCGTGGTGATCGCGCACGAACGTCCAGTAGAGGGCGTCCCAGTCCTCCTTCCAGTCCGCGGCCGGCAGGTCGGACATCCGGCGCAGGTAGTTGCTGCCCGACACGTACGGCTTGGTCGTGATGGCGGCTCCCGCGGCGAACTGACTCATCGCGTAGACGTTGGGGACCATCACCCAGTCGTAGGCGTCGATGAACATGCCCATGAACCACTCGTAGGCCTCGTCGGGGTCCGTGCGCAGCAGGGTCATCGCGTTGCCCAACACCATCAACCGCTCGATGTGGTGCGCGTAGCCGTTCTCCAGGACCTGACCGATGACGTGGTCCACCGGTCCCAGCCCGGTCTGTGCCGTCCACCAGCCCTCGGCCAACGGGCGGGTGTGGCCCAAGTGGTTGCCCGAACGCATCCGGCGGCCCCACCGGACGTACGTCGCGCGCATGTACTCACGCCAACCGATCACTTGCCGGACGAACCCCTCGAGCGACTCCAACGGCACTGCCTGCCCTGCGGCCAGTGCGCGCTCGAGGACGTGGTGCGCGGTGATCAGCCCGCAGTTCAGGCTGGGAGTCAGCAGCGAGTGGAACAGGAACGGGTGCTGGGCCGAGATCGCGTCCTCGTAGGGTCCGAACTCGGCGAAGCGGTCGCTGAGGAACGCCTCGTACGCCGCCTCGGCCTCGTCGTGGCTGGTGGGCCAGCTGAAGGTGTCGGCCCGGCCGGGGGCGTCGGGGAACTCGGTGCCGACCCACGCGATCGCCTCCTCGACGGCCGGATGACGATCGAGCGGGGGCACGGGTGGCACGACGTGACCACGGGGCAGCTTCTTGCGGTTGGCCTCGTCGAAGGACCACGTGCCGCCGACGGGTTGCCCGTCCTCGACGAGTACGTCGAGCCGACGCCGCTGCCAGGTGTAGAAGTGCTGCATCCTGGCCCGGCTACCGTCGGTCCCGCCGGCGACCGTGTCGAAGAACTCGGCGATCGCCGCCCGGCTCGTCAGGAAGCCCGGGGACTCCAGGACGTCACCGGGACCGAGCTCGTAGCCACCATCGCCCAGGGCGGCCGTGAGGTCTCGTGAGAGCCAGTCGTCCACGACGTCGTACACGGTGACCCGCCGCGGCCGCAGCTCGCGCACGACCTCGGCGAGCTGCTCCCGGCTGGCACTGTCGCGACAGGTGGCGAGATAGCGGACCTGGTGACCGGCCTCCTCCAGGCGGTCTCGGAAGCGGGTCATCGAGGCGCGGTGCAGGACCAGCTTCTGGGCGTGGAACGGGTACTGCCGAAAGAGCAGGTCGTGCTCGATCATCACGAACACGGTGCCCGGCGCGACCTCGAGGTGTGCTTCGAAGAGCTGGTGCGGAAGCACCAGCCGCACGTCGCCTCCCGAGCCGGTCATCCTGGCGATCGTACGGGTGGCACGCAGAGGCTGCGAAGCCTGCAGACGCCGATGCATCGATATGTCAGGATCGTCCCTGTGCTCTCATCGGCCCGCACTCTCTCCGCCGTCGTGGTGGGGACCTTGGCCGGTCTGCTGCTCCTCGTCACCCTGTTCCCGGCTACCGCCGAGCCTGGCGAGAGGCCGGCGGCTGCGGGCCTGTCGGCCTCGGTTCGCGCAGACCAGCCCTACACGGTCACCTATGTGGCTCGGGTGTGCGACGAGTACACCGACATCATGGCCAATCGGGCCCGGAACAACATCCAGGAGAGCCTGCGAGACCTCGGTGGCGACACCGTCTACAGCTCGACCGAGGCGGTGTCCTACGACGTCGAGAGTCAGGTGGCCTCCCAGCTGGGCTGCCGGCCCATGGTGGACTGGAGGCTCACGCTCGGCACCGGCATCACCGGCAAGTCGCCGAGCACCCAGAACCTCAGCACCATCACGGGCGCCTACGGCACCACGATCACGACCCGCTCATCGACGCCGCTGCTCGGTCCGAGCGGCGCCCCGGTAGGCGGTCAGGTCGAAGGCGCCGTCACCGTGCCGCTCACCGAGGCCCAGGCGGAGCGAGCACAGCGCGGCAGCAGCCTGTGGGTGCAGGGCGGTACGCCGTCCCAGCCGCTCAACGGTCTGGAGGAGCAGTACGGCTTCGGGGCGCTGAGATGTGCGGTCGACAACCTCAATGGCGACAACGTGGAGTGGATCGGCTTCCCGTCTGCCGCACGACACGTCTTCTGCTACTACTACAGCGTCCAGCCGCCCCCCGAAGCGGGCACCATCGTCGTGCGCAAGGCGATCACCGCCGACAGCAGTGGCCCTGAGTCCTTCGACTTCACCGGGAACGTGTCCTACAACCCGGGTGGCGCGTTCAGCCTCACGGCGAACAACGCGGCCCCTGGGTCGGTGAGCTTCATCCGCGGGGAGACCACGCCCGGGGTGCCTCCGTGGGACTTCCAGGAACTGCCGACCGACGGGTGGGACCTGGTGGGCGGCGAACCCACCTGCCAGCACCCCGGGGCATCAACCGTCACCGTCACCGGCGCCCGGGTGAGCGTGGACCTGGCCGCCGGCGACGTGGTGACCTGCACCTACCTCAATCGCCGTCAGACCACGGCCCCCCTCGCCCTGAGCAAGGTGACCCTCGGTGGGACCGGGACCTTCCCGTTCCGGATCGACACTCCGGGCAACGACGTCGACACTGAGGTCACCACCCAGACCGACGGGGACGCGGTCGAGGTGGCCACGACCGACGGGGCACCGCCCGGCACCTTCACGGCCACCGAGACCCTCCCGGCCGACACGGTCGCGGGATCGTGGGACATCGATGAGGTGACCTGCGACGGCGTCGAGCAGCCGTTCGTCCGGACGGGGCAGGAGGTCACCGCCTCCCGGGCGATCGCGGCCGACGAGAGCGTGGACTGCCTGTTCACCAACCGCTACACCCCCGCGGGCTCCATCACCATCCGCAAGGTGACCCGCGGTGGCGTCGGCACCTTCGGTTACGTGGTGACCCGACTGCCCAGCCCCCGGCTGCCCGAGGGTGCCCAGTTCCGCCAAGCGGCAACGACGGTGGACCCCGATGTCACGGTGGTGGCGACCGGTGACGCACTGGACGGTTTGCCCGTCACCGACCCCGGCGACCGCTATGTGATCCGTGAGCTGCTTCCGCCCGACACCACGGCTGGATCCTGGCGGGCGGTGAGCATCGACTGTGGTCCAGCCGTCCGCACGACCCTGTTGCGCCGGATCGCCGCGATCGTTCGGGTCAACCCCCAGCAGCCGCAGATCGACTGCACATTCGAGAACGTCTTCGTCCCCTCCTCACGCCTGGTCCTCACCAAGGTCGTCGACGACCCCGACGCCGTCCGTACGGGGCCCGTGCACGTCGAACTGACCTGTGACGACGGGACCCGGCAGGTGTTGAGCGTGAACCGAGGCGCGGACGCCGGTGCCCTCGCGCCACTCACCTTCCTCGACGACGTGACCTGCCGGGTGCGCGAGAGCTCCGACGGGGCTCCGGACACCACTCCTGCCCAGGTCTCGGTGACGGTGGATCGCCAGACCGGGCCTCCCGTGGTCACCTCAGGGCCATCAGCCGACGTCGTCCTCACCTCCGGCGACGACGTGCGCGTCACGGTCACCAACACCTATGAGGCGGCCCCTGCCACGACGGGCCCCTCCACCGACCAGCCGGACGGTCCGAGCACCGGCAACACCGACGACCTGCCCGACACCGGCGCCTCCTCCGGGCTCGTGACGGCGCTCATCGCGGGACTGGTGCTGTGCTGCGTCGGTGTCCTGCTCGTGCTCCGTCGCGGACCGAGGGAGCGGGAGAGGACGAGATGAGCGTCGAGTTGCATCGCGCAGGTGCCCGGGAGCCGGTAGGCGACGGCATGACGAGCCGGACGATCTTCGGCGACTCGTCCGAGGCCTGGACCCGTCCCGTCATCATGGAGTGGGAGCTCACCGGGGCCCAGTGGACCGACCGCCATCCCCACGACGAATTCAATGTGGTGCTCGAGGGCGAACTGCACGTGGAGTGCGACGGTGAGACGGTCGTCGCCCGACCCGGTGACATGGTTCGGGTGCTGGCGCATTCGCAGGGCCGCTACTTCGCCCCCGGCCACGCCCGGATGCTGGCGATCTACGATCACAACCCGGACGGAGTCGCGTCGTCCGCGACCGGGCCCGAGCCGGTCCCCCCGACGGCCGGCTGACTGGCATCCACAGGCGGCCTCGGGCTCAGGCCTCCGGGATCGGCCGCCCCCAGGTCTCAAGCGTGACGGTGCTGGGGTCCGGTCCACCGCGTCGCCCCGTGTCGAGACTGTCGATCGAGCCGAGCTCGGCGGGGGTCAGGTCGAAGTCGAAGACGTCGATGTTCTCCTGGATCCGGCTGGCTCTGGTCGACTTGGGGATCACCTGCCTGCCCTGCTGCAGGTGCCAGCGCAGCATGACCTGGGCCGGGGTCTTGTCGTGCCTGCTCGCGATCTCGGCGATCACCGGATCCTCCAGCGTGCTGCGGTGGCCGCTGTCACGGTAGAAGGTGATGCCGCCGATCGGTGCCCAGGCCTGCGTGAGGATGTCGTGGTCGACGCCGAACGCCTGCACCTCGGCCTGCGCGAAGTAGGGGTGGACTTCGATCTGGTTGACCGCCGGCACCACGCTCGTCGTGTCCAGCAGCGTGGTCAGGTGCTCGACCATGAAGTTGCTGACGCCGATCGCCCGTACCCTCCCGTCCGCCAGCAGGGTCTCGAGAGCCCGGTAGGCGTCGAGTGTCCTTTGGAACTCCGACGGCAGTGCCTGGTGCAGGATGAGCAGGTCGATCTGCTCCACGCCGAGTTTGCGGGCGCTCTTGTCGAAGGCGTGCAGCGTCTCGTCGTACCCGTAGTCGCTGATCCAGACCTTGGTCTCCAGGAAGACGTCCGCACGGTCGACCTCAGAGGCGTGCACCGCCTCGCCGACCTCACGCTCGTTGCCGTACGCCGCAGCGGTGTCGATGTGGCGGTAGCCCGCTTCCAGGGCCGCAGTGACCGCTGCCCGGGTCTCGTCGGGAGGGGTCTGGAACACGCCCAGCCCCAGCGCAGGGATCGTGACGCCGTTGTTCAGGGTGAAGGTCTCCATGGGTCCAACGTACGACGAGGGTCATGATCACCCCGGCGACCTCGCTCCCCGCGCTCTTGCTGCGATAGTCCCGAACGTTCGGCACCTCGCGGCGGCGTGTCGCGGACCGAAACGTTCGGGACTATCGAGACATGTCGGGTCTATGGTCGGGCGGCCGCGGGCTGCTAGAGATCGAGCACGAGCCGGGCGCTGAGGGCACGGGACACGCAGATCATCATGCAGGTGTTCTCGGCGCGCTCGTCGTCGTCGAGGAGTGAGTCGCGGTGGTCTGCCTCGCCCTCGAGCAGGGCCGTCTCGCAGGTCCCGCAGGTCCCCTCCTCACACGAGGAGAGCACCGAGACCCCGGCTTCGCGGACGGCGGCGAGGATCGAGGTGTCCGGGCCGACCATGAGCGACCTCCCCGACCTGTGCAGCACGACCTCGAACGAGTCGTGACTCACCGGCTCGCCCTGCGGCTTGGGGTTGAAGCGCTCCACGTGCAGCGAGCGAGCCGGCCACGCCGTACAGGCCGCCTCGACGGCGGCCAGCAGCGGTTCGGGTCCACAGCAGTACACGAGCGTGTCGTCGGCCGGTGCGCCGAGCAGCCCGGCGAGGTCGAGCAGGCCGACCTCGTCCTGGGGTGCGACCTGGACGCGGTCGCCGTAGCCGACCAGCTCCTCGACGAACGCCATGGACGCGCGATGCCGACCGCCGTAGACCAGGCGCCACGACGCGCCGGCGGCGTCGGCCGCGCGGATCATCGGCAGGATGGGCGTGATGCCGATGCCCCCCGCGATGAACAGATAGCCGGGCGCCCCAGCCAGCGCGAAGTTGTTGCGAGGCCCCCGGAGGGTGACCACGTCCCCCACGCGCAGGCTCTCGTGGACGTAGCGCGAACTCCCCCGTCCTGCCGGGTCGAGCAGTACGCCGAGCCGGTAGGCAGTGCGGTCGGCGGGATCACCGCACAAGGAGTACTGCCGGGTCGCCACCCCTTCGATCACCAGGTCGACGTGAGCACCAGGCTCCCAGCCGGGCAGGGTGCCTGCCTCCGCGGCGACGAGCCTCAGCGCGAGGACGCCCTCAGCAGCTTCGGTCTTGCTCGAGACCCGCACCCGAGTCTCCAGCTCGTGGGGCACCGCCGTGGCGTCGAGGGTGCGCTCGGTGTGGGTCAAGCCTCACTCCTGTGTCACTTCGTCGACTTGATGTTGTTGACCCAGTCACCAGTCGACATCTCCATGAAGTCAGGGTCTTCGGTGAAGGTTACGCCGTCGGCGGCTGCCACGACGAAGTTCGACTGGGCCAGTCCGACGTAGGGGATGTCGTCGGCGAAGGCCGTGGTGATCGTCTTCATCGCCTCCCAGCGAGCGGCATCGTCGTCACTCTCGTTGATGACGGCGAGCGCGGCCTCTGTCTGCGCGGTCGAGTAGCGCGCGGCGTTGTAGGGGTTGTCCTTGCCGACGAGGTAGACGTACCAGGAGGCCGGGTCCGGCACGACCGCCGCGATGCTGAAGAACCCGATGTCCGGGACCTTGTTGACGAACAGGTCACCGATGAAGTCATTGATCCGGCGTGACTTCAGCTCGAGGGTGATGCCGATCTGCTTCAGGTTCTCGGCGAGGCTGAGGCCCACGATCTTGCCCTGAGGCGAGTAGTACTCGTACTCCGCGGTGAAGCCGTCGGGGTAGGCTGACTGGGCCAGCTCCGCTTCGGCCTTGTCCATGTCGTAGGCCACCTGGTCGAAGGGCGCGGTGAGGTCGGAGACGGCCGCAGCGTCCGGCGCCAGCCTGTCGATGATCTGCACGGGCGTGATGGCGACCGGCTCATCGGCCTCTCCGCCGTAGTTGGCCTGGATGAGCCCGGTGACGTCCGTCGCGTAGGCGACCGCCCTGCGGACATGGATGTCGTCGAACGGTTTGACCGACATGTTCATCGTGACGTAGTCGACGTACAGCGTCTGGGTGGAGTAGGTCTCTGCGCCGGGCACGGAGCCCCAGGTCTTGGTCGTCTTCACGTCGATCAGCGGGTAGAGGTCGAGCTCCCCCGACCGCATCGCGAGCTGCGCCGCGGTGTCGTCGGTGATGGCGGTGAACCTCACCTCGTCGGGCGCAGGCTTCTCACCGACGTACTCGTCATTGCGCTTGAGGGTGACGCCACTGGCGTCGAAGGAGTCGACGACGTAGGGGCCGGTGCCGATCGGGGGAGCCTGCGGCGTGCCCAGGTCGTCGCCGGCAGCCTCTGCACTGGTGGCCTCCTGGACGAACGAGATGATGGCGAACGAGCCGCGCATCGCGTTGTTGGGTCGCTTCAGGGTGATGGTGACCTGGTGCTCGCCGGTCGCCCGGACTGTGTCGAAGTTCGTCAGCTCGCTGACGGTCTGGGTCGTCGCGCCGCGGAGGTGCTCGACGGTCCAGACCACGTCGTCGGCGGTCAGGGGCGAGCCGTCGGAGAAGGTGGCGTCCTTGCGGAGGTCGTACACGAGCGTCGTGCGGTCGGGCTCGCTCACCTTCTCGGCGAGCACCGGCGTGAAGGTGCCGTCGAGGTTCGCGATCTCCAACGGCTGCGTCACCAGTCCCATGACGGCCATGTCGGCGGAGCTGTAGTTGTTGGCGACGTCGAGCGTCGGCGGGATCGCCTCGAGCCCGTAGGTCAGGGTCGGGATGGTCGCGTCGGTGGCCTGCTTGGACCCGCCGTCGTCGGTCTTGCCTGCCGACGAGCAGGCAGCGAGCCCGACGAGGACCCCTGACAGCAGGAGAGCACTCCTGAGGCGCAGCGAGCGTTGCATGGCGGTCCCTTCGCCCAGTCGATCAAGCTGATCCACGTATCCTGCCGCGCCCCGGGCGGCCAGGGTCAGCGGCGATCGTCGCAACACCCGGAGCCTTCCTCTGAACATCTGACGAGCCGACCGTGGCAGGCGAACGTTGGATACTCGCCAGATGTTCAGTGCCGCCGCGGACCGGTTGCGACGATCGCCCGTGTCGATCCGCCCGTACGGCGCGCAGGATGATCAGCGACGGGATCCGATGCCCGGCACCACACACAGGAGGTGAGCGATGGCGAGGTCAGCGGCGGATCTTCAACGGTTCATCGACGAGCGGTCCGAGGACCTGTTCGGTCCCCCCTACGTCGAACGCTGGTTCGAGCCCGCCGAGTACGACGAGCGCCAACGCCGCTTCCGTGCGGCGATGGCAGCGGCCGGTGCGGACATCACCATCGTGACCGCACCGGACACCATGGCCTGGCTGCATGGCTTCCGCTCGCGCTGGTACCGCCAGCACACCTCCACCAAGCTGCCGCCCGCGCAGTGCACCGTGATCGACTCCGGATCCGAGACCCTGTTCATGATCGAGGCGGGCTACCACCTCGACCTGGTGCATGCCACCTCCGTCATCACCGATGTCAGGTGCCTGGCCAGCGACATGGAACACGAGGAGGACCTGTCGGCCTACGTCGCCTTCCTGCTCGACCAGATCGGCTCCATCTCCAGCCGTCCCCTGACGATCGGCCTGGAGCTGTGGAGCTGTCTGCCCAGCCCCGCGGTGTCGCGGGCGATCGAAGGGGCGTTGACCGACGCCGGACACCGCATCATCGACGTCACGCTGGCGGCCCGGCACGCCCGCCTGATCAAGTCCGCCGCCGAGATCGGCATGCTGGAGCGAGCCCAGTCCGCCTGCGACGCCGGGCTGCTGGCTCTGCGGGACCAGGTTCGCCCGGGGATGACGGAGCTCGAGGCCTGGGCCGTCTACAGCTCGGCCGCGGTCGCTGCCGGTGGCGAGCCGGCCGCTCTGCACGAGACCGTCGCCGTCGGTTCGACGATGCCCAACCTCCACCGCATCAGCTCTCGTCAGCCCATCCAGCGCGGTCGCATCTTCCACGCCGACGCATCGACGTCGTACGGCGGCTACCACGCCCGGGCGACCCGGCCCTACTTCATCGGGGAACCGCCACCCGAGCTGCACGAGCTGACCGCCATCGCCGCCGGGGCCTTCGACGTGGCGCGTCGGGTGGGACGGGCCGGCACCCCCTGGCAGACCCTGTTCGCCGCGCTGAAGGACTACTACGCGGGCACCGGGGTCGAGGGCTCGGCAGCCGGCTACGAGATGGGCATCACCACACCTCCGGCCGACTGGGTCAACGAGTTCCTCTGGTTCCCTGAGGACGAGACGGTCACCGGCGTCATCCAGGAGAACTCCGTCACCAACTTCGAGAGCTGGAACATGCTGGCTCTCGTCGACCTCGTCGTCTGGGAAGCAGACGGTCCGCGCACCTTGTCCCGGGTGCCTCACACACTGATGGTGATCGATGACTGACATATCCACCCTGCCCCGCCACACCGAGCTGGTGGTCGAGGTGAGCACGGGCGACACCCTCTTCGTGCGCGACTTCGGGCCGCCCGATGCCCCCGCGGTGATCTATCACCACGGCACACCCAGCAGCAGCCTGGAGATCCCCGGCGGCTGGGGTGGGGTCCCGCCGGGCGTGCGACTCGTGACGTTCGACCGTCCCGGATACGGCGACTCCCCCAACCGCCCGGGGCGGCTGGTGGGAGATGCCGGCGCCTGGAGCGCGGCGATCGCCGATGCGCTGGGCATCGACCGCTTCGCGGTGATGGGTACGTCGGGCGGCGGTCCGCACGTCGCCGCGGCGGCGGCCACGCTCGGCGACCGGATCACTCGTTCGTGCGTCTCGGTCGGTCTCGGCCCGGCCGGCCTGCCCGGCTTCGACTGGGAGCCCGGGATGCCGGCGGAGACCGTGGACGAGATGCGCCGGGCGAGGACAGGCGAGAGCTCGTTGCGTCCGTTCATCGAGGAGCTGATGGGCCGTGACGATCCGCTCGCCGAGTGGATGGAACAGCTCCCGCCCTCCGACCAGGAGATCCTCGGCCGACCCGAGGTCGTGCCCGAGGAGGAGGCCAACACCGAGCGCGCCCTGGGCGGCGGCTGGGAAGGCTGGCTCGAGGACGACCTGGCCTTCTTCCACCGCGCGTGGGGCGTCGATCTCGCCGACACCACCGCCGAGACCCTGCTGCTCTACGGCGCAGCCGACGTACTGGTGCCGGCTGCTCACGGCGACGCCATGCGCACGGCCATCGGCCACGGCGTCGTGGTCAAGGTGCCCGGTGCCGGGCACTGGATGCGCGACGTCGAGCCCGCGGTGCTGCGCTGGCTGACCGCCGGCGACGACCGACCGTTCGTCCTCGACGAGCGCTCGACGGGGCCGGGCAGGCGATGACCGAGGACTTCGCAGACATCGAGGAATGGGTGCGGGCGGAGTTCGCCGCCGCCCGCCAACCGGGCGTGGTCGACCTCGGCGAGGTGGCCCCGCATCCGCACCGCTCGATCGTGGCGTGCACGGTCAGCGTGCGAGTCTCCGACGAGGTCGGCACCACCCAGCATGTCGCCGTCGTCGACCTCGTCTCCAGCACCTGCCGGGTTCTGGAGCTCGGGCTGGCGGCGTCGTACTCGCCCGCCTGGTCGCCCGACGGCGAGCAGCTGGCCCTGCTCGCCGTCGAGTCGGTGATCACGACGGCGCTGATCGTCGACATCGGCGGCGACACGGCCGCACCGGACGTCGTGCATCGCTTGCCGGGGGTCGATGGCTCGGTCGAAGCGGTGTCGTGGTCGCCTGACGGAACCCGCCTCGGTGTGCTGGTGGCCCAGTTCGGTGCCGAGGTCTCCGATGTCTACGGCTCGGGAGTGGTCGCGGCCCCGACCGCGGCGGCGCCCTGGCGACCACTCGTCTCACCCAGCCCGGAGCGGGGCCGGCGGATCCTGCACCTGTGGGCACCAGGCTCAGGCTCGGTGACCGGCATCTGCCCGGACCTCAACGTGTGGGAGCACTGCTGGCTCGGCACCGACCGCCTGGTCGTGCTGGCCAGCCGCGCAGCCGGCGAAGGAGCCTGGTACGCCGCCGGCCTGCACACCCTCGGCACCGAGACCGGCGAGGCGGTCGCGGTGCACCGCCCCGATGCCCAGTTGGCGAAGCCGCGAGGCGACCCGTCCGGCGCCCGGTGGTCGGTGATCGCAGGTCCGGCCAGCGACCGTGGCCTGCTCGCCGGTGCCCTGTTCGTCTCGAGTCCCGCGGGGGTCCTCGAGCTGGCCCTCGGAGGCGTCGACGTCAGCGACCAGGCCTGGTTGGACGAGCGCCGGATCCTCTACGTGGGTCTGCGCGGCCTGACGACCGTGTTCGGCGTCGTCGACGTCGAGACAGGCTCGTACGACGAGCTGTTGGCCGGCGAGGACACCAACGGTCTGCACCAGCCGGAGCTGGGTGGGCTGTCGGTCGAGGGGGACCTCGTCGTCGCGCTCGAACGTCATGACCAGCCTCCCGTGTTGAGCCTGGTCACGCCTCACGGTCCGCGCACCGTGCTGTCGTCCGCCGGGCCAGGCACCGACCACGTGCTGGCGCGCACGGGTTCGACCAGACCGTGCACGTGGACCTCGAGCGACGGCCTCGCCATCGAGGGGCTGCTCACTGTCCCTGAGAGCCCCGGTCCGCACCCGCTCATCGTCAACATCCACGGTGGCCCGGTCGCCGCCTGGCACGATGGCTGGATCGGCAAGGACCCCTACGCGATGCTCCTGGCGGCACGCGGGTTCGCCGTACTCCGCCCCAACCCGCGCGGCAGCGTCGGCCGAGGGAAAGCGTTCGTCGAAGGTGTCATCGGCGACATGGGCGGTGCCGACGTCGATGATGTCGTCTCCGGGGTCCAGGCGATGCTGGCTGACGGCGTCACCACACCTGGTCGCGTCGGCATCACGGGCAACAGCTACGGGGGATACCTGGCGGCCTGGGTGCCTTGCTGCTCGGAGGTGTTCTCCGCGTCGGTGGCGCGCTCCCCCGTCACTGACTGGCGCTCCCAACACCTGACCGGCAACCTGGCCGAGTTCGACGAGGCCTTCGTCGACGGTGATCCTTTCGACCCGGCCTCGCAGTACGCCACTCGCAGCCCACTGACCCATTTCCGGCGGATCAGGACCCCGATGCTGCTCACGGCCGGCCAACATGACTTGGCCACGCCCGCGTCGCAAGCACTTCAGCTGCATCGGGCCCTGCTCACGACAGGAGTTCCGACCCGGCTGGCCATCTATCCCCTCGAAGGCCATGGCGTGCGCGCTCCCGACGCCCTCACCGACCAGCTGGCCCGGATGATCCAGTGGTTCGAGACCTATCTCTGAGCTCGACGAACACCGAAGGAGAGCATGTGAGATCCACCGAAACAGGACCGATCATCGTGGTCGGCGCCGGGGTCATCGGCCTGTCCACGGCCCTGCACCTGCGTGAGGCGATGCCGGAGCGCCCGATCGTCGTGATCGAGGCCGGTGCTGTCGGTGACGGCACCACGCCGGCCGGGGCCGGGTTCGTCGCCCCGTGGGCGACCGTGCTGCCACATCTCGGGCCGGCCGGCCTGGCCCTCGCCGAGCACTCCCTCGACCTCTATCGCGCGCTCGCCGCCTCGGGTGTCGAGCTCCGCTTCCGCGGCAACGGCAACATCGTGCTGTTCAACCACCAGGACTCCATGGATGCCACCGTGGGCGCGGTCATGGCGAACCCGGTCCGCTCCGAGGTCACCCGGGTGATCAACGCCGGCGAGGTGTCGGAGCTCACCTCAGGTGCCGTCGACGCCGCCCGTGTCGTCGGAGGCATCTTCATGCCTGGTGGCATTCAGCTCGAGACCGGACTGCTGCTCGCGCACCTGGCCCGGCTCGCGGTCGAGGCGGGGATCGAGATCCGGCCGCACACGGAGGTGGCCGCCCTCCGCACCGCCGACGGGCGGATCGAGGGAGTGGAGCTGCGCCTCGCCGCGGACGAGAGCCCGGTGTCCCTGCAGAGCGACGTCGTCGTGCTCGCGGTGGGCGCCTGGCTCAACCCCCTGCTCGAGCAGGTCGGTTGGAGGCTCCCGCTGCTGCCGTTCGTCGCGACGCGCTTCGTGACCGAGGACGTCGGCCTCGCGCCCACCATGCCCACCATCCAAGCCAAGGACTTCCCGCTCTGGATCCGGGAGTCCGAGGGGGGTTTCACCTGGGGCAGCACCCGCGGGTGCGCACCCGCGCACCGACTCGGTGGCGACTGGGAGGCCTATCAGCCTGCTCGTCGTCGCCGTGATGATCTCGTCGCGGCGATGACTGCCGACATCGAACGCGTGGCGGGCACGTTCCCGGCGCTGTCCGGAGCAAGGACCACGGCGGTCATCCAAGGCATGCCCGTCTACACCGTCGACCGGCAGTTCTTCGCCGGCGAGGTGCCCGGGTGCGTGGGCTTGTGGGCGGTCGGTGGCGACAACGAGAGCGGTGTCTCGCACGGACCTGGACTCGGTCGGCTGCTCGCCGACCTGATCACCGGGTCCGAGACGCCGCTGTGCGACGCCACCGGCTACCGCCTCGACCGGTTCGCACCCACCGACTTCCCCGACGCCGAGGCGGTCGGTCAGGAATTCGTACGTGGTGCTGGAGGGTTCATCGCCGAAGCCATGGGCCAGCCGTTCTCGTCGGCGTGACGACGTCTACGCTCGGTGGCACGGCCCCACAGCGAAACCGGGAGTTGTGACAGTGCGCGAACTGCAGGCGGTGATCGAGGCCCTTGCCGAGCGGCTGCATCGAGCGGTCGCGATCGACGACCCGTCGATCCGGCTGCTGGCGCACACGGCCCACGACGAGAAGGTCGACGAGCACCGCATCCAGTCGATCATGACGCTGCGGGCCGGCGCTGAGATCGCCGACTACGTCTTCGGCCTCGGCATCAAGACCTCCACGAAGCCGGTGCGGATCCCGGGTCGGGCCGACCTCAAGGTGATGGGTCGGCTCTGTGTGCCGGTTCGCTGCCAGGGCATCCTGCTGGGGTATCTCTGGCTGATCGACGACGACCAGACCCTCACCAAGGACGACATCGCCGTCAGCGTCGCGGCCGCAGAGGCGGCTGGGGAGATACTGTTCCGCGCCCGACTCCTCGACGACCTCAACCGAGAGCGTGAACGACGGCTTCTCCTCGACCTGTTCAACGGAGACCAGCAGGGCGAGGAGCGCGTGTCGCAGGCCGACCTGGACGCCGTCGGGCTGACCGAGCAGCTCGGCTGCCGCGTGGTGGTGGTGGATGCTCCCTTCGCTGAGGACCACCTCGACACCGAGGCCGGTGAACTCTCCTTCGAAGCGGTGCTGCGACGCAGCTTCAGGCGCCTCGACCACGCACGCACCCTCGTGGCCACCCGTAGCGGCGGGAAGGGCTACGTCCTGGTCGCCTTCCGGCGCTACGAGGATCCCCTGGCCCACGTGCGTGAAGTCGGGCAGGACATCTGCGCTGAGCTGCGACAGAACCTCCCAGGGGCAACCGCGGCCACGGTGGGCATCGGTCCCGCGATGGCGACGATCCAGGGCGCCCGGGAAAGCTTCCAGCGAGCCGGCGGGGTGGTCGAGGTCTGCGGTTTCGTGCCGGAGTTCGCACCGGTCTCGGCGTGGGAGGACCTCGGCATCTACCGCCTGCTGCAACAGCTGCCGTTGACCGACCTCACCGATGTCGCCATCCCTCCGGGCCTGCGCGCCCTACTCGAGGCCGAGGCCGACCAGTGGCTCGTCGAGACCCTGGACACCTACCTGGACTCGGCCGGCAACGTTCAGGAGAGCGCGAAGCGGCTCCACATCCACCGCGCCACCCTCTACTACCGACTCGCCCGCATCGAGCAGCTCACCGGCATGTCACTGGCCGACGGCCAGGACCGGCTTGCGCTGCACCTCGGCGTCAAGGTCGGCCGTCTCACCGGGGCCATCGACCCCGCCAACACGGCTGGTGACTCACCCCATCACGGTGGCAGGGGCACCGGCGTCGATGGTGCGTAGCCGGGAATAGGCAGAGAGGTCCACGACCGATCCGGTGCGTGGAAGCGTGAGCCGAACCGGGTCGCGGTCGTGGTCCTGACCGGCCTCGATCCTGTCAACGAGATGGCTCATGAGCAGGCCGACCACCGGCGCGTTCTTGAACTGGTTGCCGCTGGTGCCCATCGCGACGTAGAAGCCGTCGGCCCGGGTGCGGTCATAGATCGGGGTCCAGTCTCCGGTGGCGTCGTACACGCCGGCGAGGCCGCTGGGCCGATTGGGCACCACCAGGCCGGGGAACCTGCGAGCCGCCCTCATCACCTGCGCCTCGAACACCGAAGGGGTGGCGTGGGGTGAGGCGGTATCTGGATCGGCGAGCCACTCCAGCGGATCGCACTCGGGCTCCATGCCGCCGATCAGGACGCGGCCGGTCCCGGTGCTGCGTACGTAGATCCCGAGATCCAGGTCGGCGATCGACACCCCGGCCCGGCCGTCGGGTCCATCGAACCCCGACGGTGCGCTCACCTCGTGGACCTCTTGTCGCAGTGGTCGAGCGCTGACTGCGAAGTCGCCGTCGAGGCCAGCCAACCGGTTCAGTGCCGAGGACCACGGCCCGCCGGCGTTCACCACCACGTCAGCCGCGAACGTCTCGCCGTCGGTCGTGGTCAGCTGCCAGCGCCGCACCCCTCTCGCCTCGACGCTCAGCACCTCCCGTCGCAGCAGGAACCTGGCCCCGAGGCGCTCCGCGGCGGCGGCGAGGTTGTGCGCGGCAAGCTGAGGATCGCCCACGTGACCCGCATCCGGGGTGAAGGTGCCGCTGACGCGGCCGTGGGGGTCGGCGAAGAAGGCCTCGGAGTCGATCGGCGCCGGGGGCCCGAAGCGCCCGACGTCCAGGTGCGGGAGCCGGCGCGAGATGGTCTCGGAGTCCCAGAACTCCCACGGCACCCCCACGAGGTCGAACAGCGTCGAGATCGCGTCGGGCGCGCCTCGAGCCGGGTCCAGGACCAGGATGCCGGTGCGCACGAAGCTCGCGAGCCCGGCCGGGTCGAGGTGTCCGAGGTGTCCTGCCCAGTCGCTCCAGGCGTGCACGGACTCCCACGCCAATGCCACTCCCGCATGGGAGGAGTAGTGGAACCGCACGATGCCACTCGAAGCGCCGGTCGATCCGTGGCCGATGCCGCCGGCTCTGTCGAGGACGATCACCTCGCGGCCGTTGCGCGCCAACTCGAGCGCGATCGAGGACCCGATCACGCCGGCGCCGATGACGACGGCGTCGGTGGAGTGGCGTGACATACGGTCTCTCTCCCGTTGCGGTGGTCCGGAGAATCCTGACCGCGACCACGCTGCCGCACCGCCGCTGGAGCCACCATCGACAAGGAAGGGGATCCCGGGCACCTGTTTCCGTCATTCGTTTCATCACCCGTCACCGATGTGGGAGGGGTTGAACAGATGTAGCAGCCAGGACGCGGCGTTCTGGACTTTCGTCCGGCCCCACCGGGGGCCGCTGTTCCTAGGATGGAACAGGCCTCACTGGCCCAAAGAGCGACCGGAGAGAAGGTGGCGAGCGTGCGGGCGACGGCGTTCGTGGCGAAGCGACTGGTGTTCGCGATCTTCCTGCTCCTGGTCGTCAGCTTCATCGTCTTCAGCCTGCAGTCCCTGTCGAAGGGATCGTTCGTGGCGACCGTGCTCGGTGGTCGCCCGGCCTCGCCGGAGCAGGTGCAGCAGGTCCGCGACGAGTTTCACCTCGACGACCCGCTGCTCGTGCGCTACGGGATGTGGCTGCACGACGCCGCCCGTTTCGACTTCGGTCGCTCGATCAAGTCCGACACCTCGGTGACCAGTGCGATCGCCGAACGCCTCCCGGTCACGCTGGAGCTGACCGTGCTCACCATCGTCATCGTGGTGCTGGTCGGTGTCCCGCTCGGGCTGATCTCCGGCATCAGGCGCGGATCCTTCCTGGACCGTTTCTTCACCACCACCTCGGTCATCGGACTCAGCGCGCCCGTGTTCGCGACGGGGATCTTCCTGCTGTACGTCTTCGGCGTCTATCTCGGGTGGTTCCCCGCCTTCGGCGCGGGGGACGGCGGACTCGACCGACTGCGACACCTGTTCCTGCCTGCGGTCGCTCTCGCCGCCACGATGGTCGCCATCGTCGCGCGCCAGACCCGGGCCGTCACGCTCGACATCATGCGGCAGGACTTCGTCACCTTCGCCCGCGCCCGCGGACTCGGTCGCCGACGGGTCCTGGTCCACTACGCGCTGCGCAACGTCGCCGTCCCCGTGGTGACGGTGACAGGGCTGCTCCTGATCTACCTGATCGGCGGCACGATCCTCGTCGAGCAGGTGTTCTCCATCGAGGGCCTGGGCAAGTTGATGGTCAGCGCGGTCGAGACCACCGACATCCCCGTCGTCCAGGGCATCACCCTCGTCTTCGCGGTGTTCGTCGTCCTGGTCACCCTGGCGGTCGATCTCCTGACGATGTGGATCGACCCTCGCACCATGTATCCGGCACAGGGGTGAGCAGATGAGTGTGCAGCTCGGCGACTCGGCCACGCTGGCTCCGGTGCGCACCGGTAGGTTCGGCCGCGTCCCACCGATCCTGCTGCTGGTCTCGACCACGATCCTGTCGGCCGTGGTGGTCATCGCGATCACCGGCGACCTGTTCGCACCGCACGACCCTGCTGCACAGAACGCCCTCCTCAGCTCCCAGCCGCCTGGTTCGGGTCACTCGTTGGGCACCGACCAGCTCGGTCGTGACGTCACCTCGATGCTCGTGGCCGGAGCTCGGGCAGCGGTGGTGGGACCACTCATCGTCGCGATCCTCACCACGCTGACCGGGGTGGTGCTCGGCATGTGGGCCGGCTACCGCGGGGGCTGGATCGACGCGACCATCGCCCGGACGGCCGATCTCCTCTACAGCCTGCCCGCCCTCCTCATCGCGATCGTGGTGGTGGGGCTGGTCAGCCCGAGCTACGTGGTGATGATCCTGGTGCTGGCGTTCCTGACGTTCCCTGGCGACGTGCGCATCATCCGCAGCGTGACGATGGTCGAGGTGCGGCAGCCGTACGTCGACGCGGCCCGCACCCTGGGGCTGTCCGGACCGCGGATCCTGCGCCGGCATGTGCTCCCCAACATCATGCCGACCGTGGTGTCCAGCTTCCTCCTCGACTTCGCCAGCGCCCTGGTGGGCTTCTCGGCCCTGGCGTTCCTCGGGCTGGGTGTCGCCCCCGGCAGCGCTGACTGGGGCACCATGGTCGCCGACGGCCAGTCCCTGCTGCTGGTCAACCCGGCGATGTCGATGGCCCCCGCCGTTCTGCTCATCGCCGTCACGGCCAGCGCGACGATCGTGGGCGACTGGCTGTTCGATCGCTACTCCTCGCGAGGCGAGCAGTGAGCGCGCCGCTGCTCGAAGTCGCGCGACTCAGCGTGTTCGCCGACGGCAGCTCGGGCCGTCGTACCTTGGTCAAGGAGGTCGACCTCACCGTGCGCGCCGGCGAGACCCTCGGCGTCGTGGGTGAGTCGGGCAGCGGCAAGTCGATGCTCGTCAAGGCCGTGCTCGCCCTGCTGCCCCACAACGTGTCGAGCACGGGTGAGGTGACGTTCGACGGGCAGCGCATCGACGCCCTGGACGAGCGCGCGATGCGCAGGCTTCGGGGTCGCCGACTCAGCCTCCTGCTGCAGGACCCCTTCACGATGCTCAATCCGGTGCAGACGGTCGGTGCGACCATCGCGGAGACCCTTCGCGAGGACCGTCGTCGATCCCGTGCGGAGCTCAAGACCGAGGTGGCTCGACGGCTGACCGAGGTCGGGCTCGATCCGCTCGTGGCGGGCAAGCGCCCCTTCCAGCTCTCCGGCGGCATGCTCCAACGGGTGGCGATCGCGGCCGCCCTGGCCGGCGACCCCGACCTGCTCATCGCCGACGAGCCCACCACCGCGCTCGACGTGAGCACGCAGGACGAGGTGTTGCGGCTGCTGAGCTCACTGAGGGCCAGCCGACGGATGGGGCTCGTCCTGATCACCCACGACCTGCGCGTCGCCTTCGACGTGTGCGACCAGGTGATGGTGCTGTACGCCGGCGAGGTCATGGAGCACGCCCCGGCCACGGTGGTGCGGGCCACGCCCCTGCACCCCTACACCTCGCGGTTGATGGCTGCTGAGCCGTCGGTCGACCGGTGGACTCGAGACCTCCATGTGCTTCCCGGCTCGGTGCCCGATCCCGACAGCGTCCAGGACCAGTGCGCGTTCGCGGCCCGCTGCGACTGGGCGCAGGACGGCTGCACGAGCGGCGTCCCTGCGCTGGCTCTCGTCGCGGACGGCCACCTCAGCCGTTGTCGGCGCGTGCACGACATCGGAGCAGAGCTGGTGCGGCTGGTCGAGGAACCGGTGATCGACACCCGACCGTCGCTGCCCGGCGCACCGGTGGCCGATGGACTGCTCGAGATCCAGGGCCTGACCAAGACCTACCACTCGGCTTCGCTCGTGGGACGTCGCGAGTCGCACCAGGCCCTGCGGGGAGTCGACCTCTACATCGGGCAGGGTGAAGCTGTCGGTCTCGTCGGCGAGTCCGGATCCGGCAAGACCACCATCGCCCGCTCGATCCTGGGGCTCTCGACCCCGTCGGGCGGCCGCATCACCCTTGCCGGCACCGACATCAGCGACTTCGCCACGTTGTCGCGCAAGGACTCCCGCAAGGTACGCCGACTGGTCCAGCCGGTCTTCCAGAACCCCTATGCCTCACTGAACCCGTCGTTGACCATCGGTCGGGCCCTGAGCGAGGCGGTGCAGGCGCGCGGCGGCACCGGAGACATCAAGGCCCAGGTCGCTGAGGCCCTGCGTCGGGTGAACCTGCCCGAGGACTACGCGGGGAGGCTTCCCGCGGGGTTGTCCGGGGGAGAACGACAGCGGGTCTCCATCGCACGAGCCGTCTGCCTCGCCCCTCGGTTGCTCATCTGCGACGAGCCGGTCGCCGCCCTCGACGTGTCGGTGCAGGCGCAGGTGCTGGAACTGCTGCGCTCCCTGCGCGAGGAGCTGGGCATGGCGATGCTCTTCATCACCCACGACCTCGCCGTCGTACGGCAGATGACCGAGCGCGTCCTCGTGCTCGACCGGGGAGTCGTGGTCGAGCACGGCTGCACCGACGACGTACTCGACGACCCCCAGCACTCCTACACGCGGCAGTTGATCGCCGCCATTCCCGGCCATCGGAGCAGCCATCCGACACCGGTGCCGTGCAGCGACACCCACGGCGCAGTCGACCCTGCGCCCGTCCCTCCCCCTGAAAGGAAGTCCGATGAGCGTCACGCCGATCGCAGCGTCTAGCCTCAACGCCGAGCGGGTCAGCGAACGGGTGCTGGCCCACCTGGAGCGTGGACTCGCCCTCCCCGGCGACCTCTACACCGACCCGGCGTTGTTCGCCGAGGAGATGCGCGCGGTCTTCCAGCGTCAGTGGGTGTACGCCGGGCACGTCTCGCAGCTGGCGAACGCCGGAGACTTTCTGACCGTCGACGTCGGCGGGCAGAGCGTGATCGTCTCCCGCGACCGAGCAGGCGAGCTCCACGGGCTGGTCAACGTCTGCCGGCATCGCGGCACGCTGATCGTCGACACCCCCTGCGGCAACGTCCGCAACTTCGTCTGCCCCTACCACCAGTGGGCCTACGCACCCGACGGGACACTGCGAGGCGCACCGCGGATGCCCGCGGGGTTCGACCGCGAGCAGTACCCCCTCAAGCGCGTGCACACCGGCGTCTGGAACGGCCTGGTCTTCGTCAACCACAGCCCCGGCGAGGTCGACGACCTTGGTGCGCTGCTCGAGGCCCCCGACGAGCTCATGGCGCCGTTCGACATCGCGTCGGCCCGCGTGGCCCACACGGAGGTCTACGAGGTGGCAGCGAACTGGAAGCTGGTGTGGGAGAACTCGCAGGAGTGCTATCACTGCAACGCCAACCATCCGGAGTTCATCAAGACCTTCGACATGAAGGCGTTCGTCGCCGACGACGACTCCTTCTCGCTCACGTTCTCCGGTGACCGCCGGATGCAGTGCGCCACCTTCCCCCTCAGGTCCGGCGCGGTGTCCTTGACGATGACCGGGCAGCCAGCATCGCGCCAGCTGCTGGGACGTTTCGGCTCCGGGCTGGCGCCGTACACCGCAGCGGCGCATCTCAAGCCTGGCTTCGCGTCAGTGTTCTCTCCCGACTACGGCATCGTGTTCATGGACGTGCCGAAGTCGTTCGACCGCACCGAGGTGCGCGTGCAGTGGCTGGTCGCGCCGGGGGCCGAGGCCGGGGTCGACTACGACGTCGAGAACCTGAAGCGGGTCTGGGACCAGACCAACCGGCAGGACTGGGCGCTCTGCCAATCGGTGCAACGCGGCGTCGCCTCGCCGGACTTCGAACCAGGGCCGCTCAGCCTCGATGAGCAGTCCGTCGCGGGGTTCTACCACTCGTACGCCACGATGATGGCGGCAGCCGGTCTGTGACGGGCATCCGGTGACCGCCGAGCCGGTGGCGACGCCCGCGCCCCGCGTCCACGAGGTCGCGTTGTCGGGTGGAGGGTCCCTGTTCGTGCGTGACTGGGGTCCGCTGGACGGCCTTCCCGTGATCCACCACCACGGCATGCCCTCGAGCAGCCTCGCCGTCCCTGGCGGGTGGGACGCCCCGCAGGAGGCCGGAGTCCGGGTCATCACGTTCGATCGGCCCGGATACGGCCGATCCGGCGCCCGTCGGGACCGTCGCGTCAGCGACGCCGCGGAGTGGACGTCGAGGATCGCCGACGCACTGGCCATCACCGAGCTCTCCCTCTCGGGCACGGCCGCGGGGGCGCCGTTCGCCCTCGCCGCGGCAGCCGCCATGGGTCCCCGGGTGCACAAGCTGGCTGTACTCAACGGGCTCGGCCCCGACGAGCTCCCCGGGTTCGATCCGGCGTCGGGGATGCTGCCTGAGACACGACACGAGATCGCCTGTGCCCGCGCGGGCGAGTCCGACCTGAGGCACTTCATCTCCCCTCTGATCACCCAGATCGACCCGATGGAGCCGTGGCTGCGACACCTCCCCCGCTCCGACGTCGAGATCCTCGGTCGCCGGGAGGTGCAGGTGGAGGACGCGGCGACGTACGCCGAGTCGATGGGTGCCGGCACGGACGGGTGGGTCGACGACGACCTCGCCCTGTTCCACCACCCCTGGGGCGTGGACCTGGCTGAGGTGACCGCCCGCACGCTGTTGCTCCATGGCCTCGATGACGTCCTGGTTCCGTCGGCCCATGGAGACGCCTGGGCGCTAGCCCTAGGGCATGGGCAGCTGGTCAAGCTCGCCGACGCCGGCCACTGGCTGCGCGACTACGAGACCGACGTGCTCCGCTGGCTGGCAGCACCCGACGACGGGCCAGCGAGCATCAGCCACTGAGACCCGCCCGCCTCGGACCGGCCCCCGGACCTGAGGAGCGTTCAACTGCGCAGCAGCTGAGCCAGGGCCCGTCGGCGCAGGCGGCGCCATTCGACGGCGGCCACCGTCAGGACGACGACGACGAGGATCAGTCCGGCGAGGGCGGTCCACCACGGGACGACCAGGCCGGGAGGGTCCACCTGACCCGTGATCTGCTGAAGGGACAGTGATCCGAAGATGGCACCAGCGCATCCGACCCCCAGAGCAAGGCCGGTCAGCGAGGCGACCAGCACGGGGGCGAGAAGCTCGCCGACCAGGACCCGGCGCAGGTCGCGGTCGCGCAGCCCGAGCGCGCGCAGTCGCCCCAGCGAGGCCGCCCGCCCGGGAGCCTCGACGGCGGCCGCGAGCACCACTGCCACGATCGCAAGCAGGAGCAACAGCGCGGCCGATGCGGCAGCCAACCGGACGAGTCCGGAGGCGAGCGGCGCATCCCGACGCTCCGCGAGCACGTCGCTGTACAGCACGACCGACCCCGACGACGGCGCGACCTCCTGGATCGCCGAGGCGGCCCCCGGGCCGACGGCCCAGACGGTGTCCGGAACAGCGAGGGCACCCGTGTCGGCGAAGGCCTGGGCGTCCACCACGATCACGGGGTCCACGGATGCGTTCACCTGGGGCGCCCTCCCGACGACCTCCAGCGGCACGCTGCTGTCCTCCCAGCGGATGGAGAGGTCGCCACGCAGGTCGGCGTCACCCCCCAGCAGCAGGGCTGGCACCCGAGGACCGCCTCCCGAGTCCAGGAGCGCGAGCTGTGGCGTGTCGGGAAGGGCACTTGCGGCCAGCAGGTCACGGTAGGCGGTCGCGTCGACGACGACCAGGCGAACGGTGTCCGCGCTCCGTCTCGCGGAGGCTCGCACACCCTCGGCGACGCGGCCCGCGGCTGCGACCTCCACCCCCGGCCGACCGGCGATCTGGCGAGCGATTGCGTCGAGCGCCGGGTCCGGAGCCGTGGTGAGCCGTGCCTCGCCTCCCACCGCCAGGAGTGCTCCGGCCTCCTGCCCTCGCTCTTCGGTGGCTGCCAGAGCCACACCGAGGGTGAGCTGCGCGAGCGCGACCGAGACCACGACCAGCGCAAGCGCCCTGGAGCCGGTAGCGGTGAGCCTGGCGGCGACCAGGAACCGAACGCTCCCCGTCGTGCGGCGGGTCACTCGGAGCGCCAACCGCACGGCCGGCGGGAACAGGCGAAGCACCAGCACGGCGCCTACCACCGCCCACCAGACGCTGACCCCGGTCACCATCAGGTCAGCGCCCTGGTCACCCGCGCCGGTGACGCCACGTTGTCGAAGCGCCACGAACGACAGCGCGGCTACCGACACGACGCAAACCTCCAGGGCCAGCCTGAGCAGACGCCGTCCCCGGGCCGCCGTACGCCGTGCAGAGCGGTTGGCCGGCACCCGTCGGGCATCGGCTGCGCTGCCGGCGACAGCGCCACCCATCACGGGAGCCGCCAGTGCGGCGACCACGACCACCGGCACGGCCCAGGCCCAGCCGGTGGACCAGCCAGGAGCCCCGACGAGCAGCCAGGTCGTTGCCAGGCCGAGGGCCGCTCCGACCACCGCGACGACCACTGCCTCGACCAGGAGCTCGCGCCCGACACCGAACAGTGAGGCACCGCGCTCTCGCGACATCGTGATCGAGTCGATCCGGCGGCGCACCAACAACTGCGCGGCCTGCACGAGCACCAGGAGCGCGCAGGCGAGCAGCCCCACGAGGAGCACCTGTGCCTGGCCGCGGGCCGCCACCACCTGGGAGCGGGCGTCCTGCAGCACTCGTCCGAGCAGGCTGTCCCAGGAGATCTCACCGTCGGCCAGGCCCGCGGACGCCTCCAGCGACGCCACCGCCCGCACCAGCTCAGCCGTGTCGCTCCACGTCACCCGCGTGGGCTCTGGGACGAAGAGGACGCGGTGGTCCAGGGCGTCAGCGGCGACGGCGAGTCGCAGGTCCGGGAGCGACCTCGGCGAGACCAGGGCCGCCGCCGACGTGTGCGGGACCCCTTGAGACAGGCCCCGAGTCGGATTCAGGAGCTCAGGCTCCACCTGCCACGCGAGGTCACCGGGCTCGGTCGCGGCGTACACGCCGCTGACCCGCACCTCGACCGGGCGATGCTGCTCGTCCTCGGCCGAGAGGCGATCGCCCGGCCCGACCCCGAGTGCCCGCGCCGCGGCCTGCGACAGGGCGACCTGGACCGGCCACAGCCCGGCACCGGACGCCGCCGTGCTCGCCCGAGGTGGACCACCCGCCGTGTAAGTCACCGAGGGCGCCCCGCCGGGCGTGTCGATGTAGGCCAGGCGCAGATACCGTCCGGGGCCTTCGTCGAGCAGCTGAAGTGCAGGCGTCGTGATCGTCGCCACCCCAGGGCGGAGTACGGCGGCCAGCGGCGCCGGCAGCGTCTGTTGCGCCTGGTCCGCGGCCAGGCGCGTCTCGGGAACCGAGCGCGGATCGCGGGTCTTGCCGCGCGGGTCGTCGTACCCCTCGGGCAGCGTCGCGACAACGGCCCCGTGGAGGCCGGCGGCACGCACGTTCTCGGCGATGGCACGGTCCGCCGTGCGGTCGGTGAGCGGCGCGACGGCCGACGTCAAGGCAGTCGTCAGGGCCACGACCAGTCCCATCAGGACCAGGAGGCCAGGCGCGCTGGCCGCCCGCCCCCTGATCGTCGCGGTGTGCAGTCGGGATCTGGGCATCACAGGTCACCGGCTCGCAGGTCGGCCGGGTCCGAGCGACGGACCAGGTGGGCCGTCATGACACTCGTCACGACAACCGACCCGAGCAGCAGTCCCCCGAGGAGAAGTCCCAGGGCCACCCGGGGCCAGGCGACGAGCGCGCCAGGGATGGGGGTGGCACCCAGGTCGGATCGAATCAGGTGGGGTCCCAGCAGAACCGCTGCGACCGCACCCACCACCGTCCCCACCAGGACCAGCGGTACCAGGAACGCGCCGTACTCGGCCAGGAGCAGTCGCCGGGCGTCCCGTCGGGTGAACCCGAGTGCCCGCAGCCGCGCCACCTCGGCTGAGCGAGCCTGCCGTTCGGCGCTGAGCACGAGGACCACGCCGGCGAGCAGCATCGTGGCTGCGGCGAGCACGAGCGTCAGCAGGGCGGCCGGCACCGTGGCTCGCAACGGTCCCTGGGAGAGCTGGTCGCTGACGTGGTCCCTGGTCGTCACGTTGCCCAGGTCCAGGGCGCGCAGCTCGTCGGTCAGCTCCGCAGTGGGGTGACCCACCCACCAACCGTCGACGACCGGGTCGAGCGAGCCGCCGCCGATGAGAGCGCGCGAGACGGTGTCGGCGTCGGCCAGCACGGCCACCTGACCGGGGGCCGACGGCACCGTCGGCACGATCGCTGTGACCACGAGCCGGAGGGCTGAGCCCTCGACGACCGCAGCGAGGGTGCCGCCGACCTTCGCGCCGATGGCGTCCGCGAGTTCCTGCGACACGGCGACGGGGACCTCCGATGGCGTCGCGAACTCGGTCGTCAGCCACGAGGCACCTGAGTAGAGGAGGTAGGTGAGGTCGATGCGGGCGGTGGTCCGCAGTTCGATGCCGTCCTCTGTGTCGTCCACCGAGACCGTCGTACGGCTCACCGGGCTCTGGCTCTCCAGCGGGTGCGCCTGCCACGAGCCCCGATCCGACACCTCCCGACCCGGGAGCCGTAGCGTCACCCCCACTCGGGCAGGCGGCTGGATGCCCGGGTCCGCGTTGGGATCGCCGGGCGGGGTGCCGGCCACGTCGAGGCGAAGACCGAGCAGTCGCTGCCCTGCTCCGATCGGCTCCAGCCACTCCACGGGGTGCGAGCGCCCGTCCAATGGCAACGGGCCGGCGAGCACCGAGCGTCGGAACCCGACCGTGTCCTGCACCACCGCGGTCGGCGTCACCGTGAGCACTGCCCCGGCCGGCGCCGTCCCTCGCAGCTCGATCCCGGTGCCGTCATCAGGAAGCCGCAGACCGTGCACGGGCTCGTCCGGAGCCAGCTCGGCACCCACCGCGGCCCAGGTGGTGCCCGCCTCGAGGCGTCCTCGAAGCAGGGCCCCCGCGTGCCCGGTGTCGACTGCTACGAGCACCGGACGGGTGTCGGCGTCGCCGACGAAGCGCCCTAGCGCGAGCGGGCGGTCTACGGCCACCGAGAACACGGGTGCGGGCGATCGGTCTGCGGGCTCGGCTGCGGCCACGGAGGCGATCGCGGCGGCCTCCTGCGCTCCGGGGGGAGCGGAGAGGGTCAGGGAGAGGTCGGTGCCCACCCGCAGCGCCGCCTGGTCGTCCTGGGACTGCGCCCAGGTCTCCTGAAGGGCCAGCCCGAAGACGGCGGTCGCGACCGCGGCTGCGAGCAGCACCATCGCGGTCCCGGCGCGCGGCCGTCGTGCTGCCTGCTGGACGGCCAGCGGGATTATCAGTGCCGGCGAGCGGACCGTCGCGCTGGCAGCAGTCCCGAGCAGGGACGGCACCAGGCGCACCGCCACGACCGTGGCTGCCGCGAGGCAGAGCACCGGTGCGACGGTCAGCATCGCGTCGATGCGGACCACCCCGGTGGACGGCGGAGAGCGCAGTTGCCACCAGCCGACCACGGCCACGGCCACCAGCAGCAGGTCGAGGCCGGAGCGCACGAGCGTCCAGCGCCGGGCGGTCGGGTCCGCGGCAGTGAGCGCGGTCTGGGCCGTGACGACCAGGACGACCGTGAGCAGCAGAGCACCCGCCAGCGCCGCGAGCACCAGCCCCCACGTGAACGAGGGTGACTGGGTGAGCTGTGCCGCCCTCATCCCCGGCAGGTGCGTGAGGCGGGAGTGGGTCACGGCTGCAAGGGGCACGGCCAGCAGGCCCGCCACCGTCGCGAGCAGCACTGCCTCCAGCAGCGCCGTGACCACCTGCTGCCTGCGGCTGAGCCCGAGGGAGATCAGCAGCTCTCGCTCGTCCTCCCTCACCGAGGCGACCAGCCGGCCGGCCAGCAGCGCCGCAGCAACAGAAAGGCCGGTGGCCAGCAGCAGGACCACGAGCACCGTCGCCCGGGTCGCACTCTGCTGGGTACGGACCCGGTCGAGGGTCTGCGGGAGGTCTGAACCGACCCGGGTGCTCCCCGCCAGCCCGCTGACCCGTGAGGACAGCAGCGCGGAGGCATCCTCGAGCGAGTCCACCGCGGCACGCAGGGCGGGTTCGTCCACGAGCGAGAGGTCGGGGTGGGCGGTGACCCGAAGCGCGGAGGCCGACGACCCGGTCGCCAGGAACGAGGCGTCAGCGACCGCGAACGGACCGAAAGCCGGCGCCGCCACCGTGCCGTTGCTGTACGTCGGGTCGAAACCGGCACCGGACAACGGGTCGGTCTCCCAGCCCGTCGTGGAGCGTGGACGGAAGGTGCCGACGACCACGACGGTGATCGAGTTGCCGACTCCCCCAGGACCGACCTCTGACCCCAGGGTGACACGGTCGCCGAGGTCCAGGCCCAGGAGACGGGCGGTCCTCTGCGGTACCGCAGCCGACACCGGCCCCACGCCGGTCTCTGCCGGCCAGCGCCCCGAGGTGAGGACGGCGTGCTCGGCAAGAGCGTCGTCGCTCACCAGGTAGCCCAGACGGTCGGTGCCGTCGAGCCCGTCGATGCGACGCATCGGCGCCGTGGTGATGGTGGTGACGTCAGGGTGCGTCGGGGCGAGGACCGTGCGCACCACCCCCTGCGCCTGGTCGCGCCCCTGCTCGAGGTCGCCGGCACGGAGGTCGAGGAGGTACGCCGTCACATCCACGTCCCGCGGCTGCAACCGTTGGGCCTCCTCGTGGAAGGCGCGGTCGTGGGTGACCCCCAGCAGCAACGAGCAGACCCCGACAAGGCTCGCGGCTGCGGTGAGGAGCAGCACGACGGCCGCGAGCAGCCCGCGCTGCACGAACGCGCGCCGAAGGACCAGAGTCAGCACACGGGCACCATGTCAGCCCTCGACCCGGCCGTCGGCGATCCTCAGCACCCGGTCGGCGAGCGACATCAAGACTGCGTCATGGGTCGCCACCACCGCCGTGATGCCCTCCGACTCGACGACCGCGCGCAGCAGGGCCATCACGGCGAGTCCCGTCTCCGCGTCGAGCTGCCCGGTCGGTTCGTCGGCGAGGAGCAGCCGCGGCGAGCCGGCCAGGGCGCGGGCGATCCCGACCCGTTGCTGCTGCCCACCGGACAGCTCGGTCGGGCGCTGCAGCGCGTGGTCGCCCAGACCCACCAGGTCGAGCAACAGGGAGACCCGCCGGTCGCGTTCGGCGACCGGCGTACGACGCAGGCGGAGCGGAATCCCGACGTTCTCGGCGGCCGTCAACGCCGGGATCAGCCCGAAGGTCTGGAAGACGAAGGAGACCGTCTCGCGCCGGAGCCTGCTCAGGCCCTGCTCATCCAGGTCGGTGACCTCGAGGCCACCGACCCGCACGGTTCCCTCGTCCGGTCGGTCGAGCCCGCCCACCAGGTTGAGCAGCGTGGTCTTGCCCGACCCCGACCGTCCCACCACCGCCACCATCTCGCCCGGTGCGACGTCGAAGGAGACCCCGCGCAGCGCATGGACCGTGGCGGGTCCGGAACCATAGGTGCGGGTCAACCCACGCACCTCGATCATCGGCTCGACGCTCACGCTCCCTCGCCGCGGTCCGAGCGGATCTCGACGCGGTTCTCCGCGAGTGTCAGGCGGACCCGCCGGGTGAGGGCGAGCGCCTCGCGGAACTCCCGAGGGACCTGCACGCGGCCGGCCCGATCCATCACGGCGTACTCCTCAGCCCCACCCGGCGTGCCGACCGATCCGCCGCTGCGCACCACCTCGCTGCTGGTGCGCCCGTCCCGGATCGCCACGGTGCGCGCGACCTGCCCACTCACCGCTGCGTCGTGGGTCACGATCACGACGGTCGCACCGAGTTCGCGGTTCGCCGTGCGAAGTGCGGCGAACACCTCCACCGCCGTGTCGCTGTCGAGCTCGCCGGTCGGCTCGTCGGCCAGCAGGAGACGAGGCTGGTTGGCCAGGGCGACCGCGATCGCGACCCGCTGCTGCTCGCCGCCCGACATCTGGTCGGGTCGGCGATCGGCGCAGTCGCTCACCCCGAGTGTCTCGAGCAGCTCCTGCGTGCGGGCACGACGTACCTTGCGGGCAAGCCCGGCGATCGTCATGGGCAGGTCCACCACCTGGCTTGCCGTCAGGTAGGGCACCAGGTTCTGGGAGGACTGTTGACGGACGAACCCCACGATGGTGCGCCGGTAGTGCACCCGCTCAGCGCGTCCCATGTCTGCGAGGTCGTGGCCGGCCACCCGCGCCCGACCCGCTGTCGGGGCATCGACACCGGCGAGCACGTGCAGCAGGGTCGACTTGCCCGACCCCGAGGCGCCGACGATCGCGACCATCTCGCCCTCGTGCACCAGGAGGTCGAGACCCTGCAGGGCCTGGACCTCGACGCTCTCGGTCTGGAAGATCCGCACCACGTTGTCGCACACGACCAGAGCGTCGTGCCCGAACTCCGGCTCCCGCGGGGCGGCCGTCGGCAGTGTCAGCCCTGGTCGGTCCACCCGCATCCCTCCCCCGCATCGCTCGTGCGCCCACCGGTGATGCTAACCGTCGCTCGGGGGGTTCCTCAGGAGATACTCGGGGCCAGGGGCAGCGTGATCGTGAAGGTCGTGCCTGCTTGGACGGTGCTGGTGCAGCGCACGGTGCCGTCGTGTGCCTCGGTGAGGGCCTTGACGATGGCCAGACCGAGCCCGGTGCCGCCGTGGGCGCGAGTTCGCCCAGGATCAACCCGATAGAACCTGTCGAACACCTTGGCCATGACGTCGGGCGGCATCCCGGGGCCGCTGTCGCGGACCGAGACCTCGACGTGCTGGCCACGCGACCGAACGGTGACCTCGATCGGCGAGGTGACCGGAGTGTGTGCGAGCGCGTTGGTGAGGAGGTTGGCCAGGATCTGGCGCAACCGCGACTGGTCGCCGATCACGACCGGCGCAGTGTCGCCGGGGTCGGCCTTCAGGGTGACCAGGCGGTCCGGCTGCAGGGCCTGGGTGTCGATGACGGCATCTGTGGCCAGCGTGAGGACGTCGACCGGTTCCTGCTCGAGGGGGCGGGACTGGTCCAAGCGCGCGAGCAACAGCAGGTCGTCGACGAGATCACCCATGCGCAGGGACTCTGACTCGATGCGTCCCATGATGGTGTCGAGGTCGTCGCTGATCCCGGTGCGCCACATCTCGGCATGCCCGCGAATCGCGGCGACCGGCGTGCGCAGCTCGTGGCTCGCGTCCGAGACGAAGCGTCGAAGTCGGGTCTCGGACTCGGTGCTGGCCGAGAATGCCCGCTCGATCTGGCCCAGCATCCCGTTGAGTGCGTGGGCGAGCCTCCCGACCTCGGTGCGCTGGCGGTAGGTCGGCACGCGTTCGGTGAGGTCGCCGGCGGCGATGCGCTCCGCGGTCTCCTCGATGCGTTCCAGCGGCCGTAGCCCGATGCGGGCGATGACCCAGGCAGCGACAGCGGTGAGCATCAGGACGAGGCTGCTGATGAGCAGGGAAAGCCGGGTCAGCCGGGCGACGGTGGCGTCCGCGTCGGCGAGCGACACTGCCAGGACGACGGTCTGCTGGGTGGCGTCGTCGACGGTGGCCCGCACCCGCCACCGGGTGTCGCCGTCGAGCGAGCGCACGGTGACGACCTCATCGTTCCCGGCCAGGTCGACCCCGTCGAACGATGGGGCGGTCCCTGCGAGATCCGGACCCAGCGAGCAGGCCACGGCTCCGTCAGCGTCCAGGACCAGCAGGAGGAAGTCACTGCGCAGACCTTGTGGATCGCGAGGGTTGGCGCACAGGTCCTTCGGTGCGTCGGGCGGCGGGTTCCGGTCGAGGTTCGGTGCGATCGCACCGACTTGGCTATCGACCCGCTCGATCAGGTAGGACCTGATCAACACGATGCCCGAGACGTTGGTCACCGCCAGTCCCATCGAGACCAGCAGCACCATGCCGAGCACGAGCCGGGCGCGGATCGACAGTCCGCGCATCGGCTGACCCATCAGGCACCTGGGGCGCGCAGCACGTAGCCCACGCCGCGAATGGTGTGGATGAGTGGGGGGTCGACGACGTCGACCTTGCGGCGCAGATAGCTGATGTAGGACTCCACGACCCCGGAGTTCCCGTTGAAGTCGTAGTGCCAGACGTGGTCCAGGATCTGCGCCCGACTCATCACTCGCCCGGCGTTGCGCATCAGGAACCGCAGCAACGAGAACTCGGTCGGCGACAGGGCGATCAACCGGTCGCCTCGGTGGACCTGGTGGCGGTCCTCGTCGAGGACGAGGTCGGCGTGGGTGAGCCGGTTCGGCTCGGACTCCGCCGCGGGCTGGGTACGACGGAGCACCACACCGACCCGGGCGACGACCTCTTCGAGGGAGAAGGGCTTGGTGATGTAGTCGTCGCCGCCGAGGGTGAGCCCAGTGAGCCGATCCTCCAGTGCGTCACGAGCGGTCACGAACACCGCGGCCATGTCCGGGTGCGTCTGGCGCAGCCGCCGCAGCAGGGCGAACCCGTCGGTGTCGGGCAGCATGACGTCCACGAGGGCCAGGTCGATCCTGCCCGCATCTGCATGTGCCACCGCCTGGGAGCCGGTGCCGGCGCGGACGACGTCGTACCCCACGAAGGCCAGGCTCATCGCCAACATGTCCTGGATTGCCGGCTCGTCCTCGACCACCAGGAGCCTGGTCCCCGGCACCACCGAGTTCGGGGTGATGACTGCCATGCACTCCCCCACTCACTCGCACCGCGCGACCAACCGCATTCGAGGATGGCGCACGCCGCTGGCACCAGGCTGGGAACTCGCTGGCAGTTTCCTGTGAACCTCCGACCGCGGCAACCCGGTTCCCAGCGAACTCCCAGCCTCGTCGCAGGGGGTTCGGAGATTGCCGGGCCAAGATTCCCCGCATGACCAACCTGGACTCAACCAGCGTCCTTCCCGGCTCGAGGTCCGAGGACGATGAGCCGGCGCCGCCGAGGCGGCGCCGCTTCGCCGGCCGCGCCGGTCTGATCGTCAATCTCGTCATCGCCGCCGCCGTCCTGCTCGTGATCGCGCTCATCGCGTGGACCCTCCGCGGCAACGGGAGTGACCCGACGACCGCCACCCAGACCTCGACGGTGGACACCGGCGAGGTGACGGCCACCGTGTCGGCGAACGGGAACATCGCCGCGGGCACCACCGTCAACGTGGACTTCCAGGGCACCGGCGGCATCGTCACCGCGATCCTGGTCAAGCCAGGTGGCAAGGTGCGCAAGGGGCAGGTCCTTGCCCGGGTCGACCCGACGGCCGCTCGACAGTCCCTCGAGCAGGCTCGCACCCAGCTCGCCTCTGCCCAGGCTGCCTACGAGAGCGCCACGCAGGGGCAGACCGCCCAGGAACAGGCCCGTGACGGCAGCACGGTCGACCAGGCTGAGGTCTCGGTCGACAGCGCCCGGACCAGCCTTCGTGCGGCTCAGCAGACCCTGGACCTGACCCGGCGCCAGCAGAACGCGGCCGTCTCGCGCGCCGAGGACGGCCTCGCCGAAGCGCTCACCACGCTGCGCGCCGCCCGGGCTGCCTATCAGGCCGCGCCGACTCCGGAGAACCGCCAGGCGGTCGTCTCCGCCCAGGCAGCCGTGGACACGGCACGCTCGGCACTGATCACCGCACGCACCAGCCGCGACTCGGCACTGCTTCAGGCCCGGCAGCAGGTCGCCTCGGCCCACGACCAGGTCGCTGCCGCTCAGGCGAGCCTGGCTGCCACCAAGGCTGGCGTCGCAGTGAACCGACAGGCACCTCGCGCCAGCGCCATCGACGCAGCCCAGGCACAGATCGACAGCGCTCAGGTCTCCGTCGCCCAGGCGCAGACCACGCTCGACCAGACCGTGCTGCGGGCACCCGTGGCCGGCACGGTCGCTCACGTCAACGGCACTGTCGGTGAACCGTCCTCGAGCACGTCGAGCTCCGCCAGCTCCTCGACGACCGGGACGAGCACCGCGGCGGCCACCACGACGACGACCGGGTTCGTCACCCTGACCGGCACGGACGCGCTGCAGGTGACGGCCGATGTGGCCGAGGCTGACATCGCCGACGTCCACCTCGGGCAGGCTGCGGTCGTTACTCTGTCGGCATCGGGCAAGGAGGTCGCCGGCTCGGTGTCGGCGGTGGACACGATCGAGACCGTGACCAACAACGTCGTGGAGTACGGCGTGACGGTCACCCTCGACGACGCCTCGGGCGTCAAGCTCGGTCAGAGCACCCAGGTCGTCATCACCACCGGCACCAAGCAGGGCGTCGTACGAGTGTCGGCGAGCGCCTTGACCACGGTCGGCGACCGCACCACCGCGACTGTGCTGAGCAGCGACGGCGAGAGCAGCACCGCTGTGGTCGTCACGGGCTTGGAGGGTGACACGTACACCGAGATCCTGAGCGGTCTCGCCGACGGCGACGAGGTGGTCCTCCCGGCGCAGTCCGAGGCCCCGGCCGACTTCACGTTCCCCGGCGGCGGCGGACTCGGGGGGCTGGGATGAACCACCTCGTCCCTCGACGTCCGGTCCTCGACCTGACCGCCGTACACAAGGTCTACGGGCACGGCGAGGCCGAGGTTCGTGCCCTGGACGGGGTCGACCTGCGCGTCGAGCACGGTGACTACGTCGCGATCATGGGCGCGTCCGGGTCGGGCAAGTCGACGTTGATGAACATCATCGGCTGCCTCGACGTCGCCACCTCGGGCCGCTACCTGCTCGACGGCATCGACGTACGACGCCTCGAGGAGCGGCAGCTGTCGCTGGTCCGCAACCGGAAGATCGGCTTCGTCTTCCAGAGCTTCAACCTCATCGCAAGGACCACTGCGCAACGCAACGTCGAGCTCCCGTTGGCCTACGCCGGCGTCCGAGCCGCGGAACGGGCCCGACGTGCTTCCGCGGCCCTCGCCCGGGTCGACCTTGCCGAGCGCGCCACGCACGTGCCTTCCGAACTGTCAGGTGGACAGCAGCAGAGGGTCGCCGTCGCCCGCGCCATCGTGACCGACCCGGTGCTCCTCCTGGCCGACGAACCCACCGGCGCTCTCGACAGCCACAGCACGGCGTACGTGCTGGCCCTGTTCGACGACCTCGCCATGAGTGGCCGCACCCTCGTGGTCATCACGCACGAGGACGAGGTGGCCCACCACGCCAAGCGCATCATTCGGATGTCCGATGGCCGGATCGTGTCCGACACCCGTCAGGTCGACGTCGACCAACCACCTCCGCGGTGGCAGGCGGCCCAGACCGACGCCCAGCACCGGGCGGAGGCCGACGTGCGATGAACCTCACTGAGACCGGCCGTTTCGCCTGGCAGGGCGTCACCGCCAACAAGACCCGGTCTGCGCTGACCACGCTCGGCGTGCTGATCGGGGTCGCCGCCGTCATCATCCTGGTCGCGGTGGGCACCGGCTCGAGCAGAGCCGTCCAGGATTCGATCGGTGCCCTGGGCAGCAACACCCTGACCATCACCGCGAGCGCCAGCGGCTCCGGAGGTTTCCCGGGCGGCGGCGGTGGGGGCTTTCCGGGAGGGCCGTTCGCAGGTGCGGACACCACCACCAGCCAGAACGCCACCTCGAGCCGGGCCGCCGAGCTGACCATGGCCGACGCGGAGGCCCTGGCTACCAGCGACGAGGCCGACCACGTGCTCGGCTTGGCGCCAGTGGTCAACGCCACCTCGGTCACCGCGACCTTCGAGGGTGCCGCTCACGACGTCAACACCTTCACGGGCACGACCCCCGCCTATCTGGCCATCGACAACACCGAGGTCCGGTACGGCTCCGCGTTCACCGACGAGGACTACACCGCCCATCGTCGCGTTGCGCTGCTCGGCCAGACCGTCGCCGAAGAGCTCGCCGGCTCCGACGTGAGCAGCATCGTCGGGAAGATGGTGTCCTTCAACGGCTTCCAGTTCGAAGTCGTCGGCGTGCTCGCCGAGAAGGGCAGCACCGGGCCCCAGGACTCCGACGACCGGGTCATTGCACCGGCGACCTCGGTCCAGGACACCCTGTCGGGCTATGGAGCGTTGAGCTCGATCTCCGTCAAGGCCACCTCCGCCGAGGACGTGAGCGCTGCGCAGAACGAGGTCCAGGCGCTGCTCGACGCCCGCCACGACGTGAGCTCCGCGAATCGCGACTACAGCGTCACCAGCGCGTCGTCGATCCTCGAGGCCGCCACGTCCTCCAACGAGACGTTCACCGTCCTGCTCGGTGCCGTGGCCGCGATCTCGCTGTTGGTCGGCGGGATCGGGGTCATGAACATCATGCTTGTCACGGTGACCGAGCGGACCCGCGAGATCGGCATCCGCAAGGCGGTCGGCGCCAGCAGATCCGACATCATCGGCCAGTTCCTGGCCGAGGCTGTGCTGCTTTCCCTCTTCGGCGGGGTGGTGGGCGTGGCCGCCGGCCTGATCGGCTCGCGCTTCACGATCGTCGGCGTACAACCAGTGGTCGCGCCGTACTCCGTGGTCCTTGCCTTCGGTGTCGCCATCCTGATCGGCCTCTTCTTCGGCCTCTACCCGGCCAACCGGGCGGCGGCACTACGCCCCATCGAAGCCCTGCGCTATGAGTGAGGAACCCATGACGAACACCGCCGTCAACAACTCGATGCTGGACGAAGAATGGCTGGCCACCCCCGTACGCCGATCGCGACTGCGGACCGTCCTGGTCGTCATCCTGGCCGGCGCCCTGTGCTTCCTCGGGGGAGCCGTGGTGCAGAAGCAGTTCGGCACCGGCTCCGAGACTGCCTCGGCTACCGGTCCCGCCGGTCTTCCCGGTGCCCAACTCCCGGCCGGGCTGCCTGAGGGGGGCCTTCCCGCGTTGGGTGGCTCAGCCCCCACCACCGACGGTCCGTCCGACGCGGCCGAGACCGACTCCGTCATCGGCACGGTCGTGAAGGTTCGCGGCACCGTCTGGACCGTGGAGGACCTGGGCGGCGAGCGGCACCGTGTCGACGTCAGCCAGGACACGAGAGCCATACGCGAAAGCCGGACCGACATCACCCGCGTGCGAGAAGGCGATCGCGTGGATGTCTCCGGAAACCTCGACAGCGGTCGACTGGTGGCCGACGAGGTCACCCTGCGATGACCGTCAACCGAAAGGATCAACCGTCAGTGAACACGACACGCAACGCGATCGCTGCACTCGGACTGGCCGCCTTGCTGGCCCTCGCCGGGTGCGGTGGCGACGAGCCCGATGGCAGCACCGAGTCCCCGACCGAGAACGCCAGCTCCCCCACCGGCGGTCCCGGTGGATTCGACACCGCTGAGATCGAGAAGATCCAGGCGTGTCTCGACGCTGCCGGGCTGGACGACGTCCTGCCTACCGGCCGGCCCAGTGATCTGCCCAGTGATCTGCCCAGCGATCTGCCCAGCGATCTGCCCAGCGACGTGCCCACGGACCTGCCCTCTGACGCTGCCGGGGGCAATCTCGGAGCGCTCCAGGACCCTGAGGTGCAGGAAGCCCTCGAGGCGTGCGGCCTCGAGATGCCGCAGCCCCCCGGCCAGAACTAGAGGTTCTGCCGGGACGCCACCAAGGGCAGCCGCGCTCAGAGGGCGCGGAGGATGTCTTCGACGCGGTCTTTGGCGTCGCCGAAGAGCATGGCGGTGTTGTCGCGGTAGAAGAGTGGGTTCTGGACGCCGGCGTACCCCGAGGCCATGGAGCGTTTGAAGACGATGACGTCGTGGGCCTCCCAGACGGTCAGGACGGGCATGCCTGCGATGGGGCTGGTGGGGTCTTCGGTGGCGGCGGGGTTGACGGTGTCGTTGGCGCCGATGACCAGGACGACCGCGGTGTCGGCGAAGTCGTCGTTGATCTCGTCGAGCTCGAGCACGATGTCGTAGGGCACCTTGGCCTCGGCGAGGAGCACGTTCATGTGTCCCGGGAGGCGTCCGGCGACGGGGTGGATCCCGAAGCGGACCGTGGTGCCGCGTTCGCGGAGCTTGCGGGTCAGCTCGGCGACACCGTGCTGGGCCTGGGCCACCGCCATCCCGTAGCCGGGGGTGATGATCACGCTGTCGGCGGCGGCGAGGAGCTCGGCTGCGCCTTCGGCGGTGATCTCGTGGTGCTCGCCGTAGTCCTTGTCATCACCGGGCCCGGCCTCGATCCCGAACCCGCCGGCGATGACGGAGATGAAGGAGCGGTTCATCGCCTTGCACATGATGTAGGACAGGTAGGCACCGGACGATCCCACGAGGGCGCCGGTGATGATGAGCAGGTCGTTCTCGAGCAGGAACCCCGACGCGGCCGCCGCCCACCCGGAATAGCTGTTCAGCATGCTGACGACCACCGGCATGTCGCCGCCGCCGATCGAGGCGACCAGGTGCACCCCGAGCAGCAGCGCGATGACGGTGACCGCGATCAGCAGCCACAGCTGGGGATCGATGACGAACCACACGGTCAGCACCGCGAACAACGCGAGGGCGCCGAGGTTGAGCAGGTTCTTGCCGGGTAGCACCAGGGGGCTGGACTTGATCCGCGCGGACAGCTTGAGGAACGCCACGATCGAGCCGGTGAAGGTGACCGCGCCGATGAAGACCCCGATCATGACCTCGGCGTGGTGGATCCCGAGGGTGTCGAGGGAGTCCAGGACACTGGCCTCGAGGCCGCCCGGGTCACCCTCGACCAGCAGGTAGCCGTTCCAGCCCACCAGGACCGCAGCCAGACCCACGAAGGAGTGCAGCAGCGCGATCAGCTCGGGCATCCCGGTCATCTCCACGACCCGGGCGCGTTGCAGCCCGATCGCGGCACCGACCAGCATCGCGACCACCAACAGCACCAGTCCCGTGTTGGACAGGTCTCGTTCGATCGCCAACGCGATGGTCGCGACCAGGGCCAGCCCCATGCCCGCCATCCCGAACGCGTTGCCCAACCGGGCCGTCTCGTGCTTCGACAACCCGGCCAAGGCCAGGATGAACAGCAGCGCAGCCACGATGTAGGCGGCCTGCGCAGCGGTCTCGACAGTCATCTCTTCACACTCTCTTCAGGACCGGTCGTCAGGATCGGGAGAACATCGCGAGCATGCGGCGGGTCACCGCGAACCCGCCGAAGACATTGATGCTCGCCAGCAGGATCGCGACGAAGGCCAGCACCGTGATGGTCGTGCCCCCGTCCGACTCGGTGTGCCCGATCTGCAGCAGCGCGCCGACCACGATGATCCCCGAGATCGCATTGGTCACCGACATCAACGGGGTGTGCAACGCGTGATGCACGTGCCCGATCACGTAGTAGCCGATCACGATGGCCAGCACGAACACCGTCAGGTGACCCAACAACGCGGCCGGCGAGAACGCGGCCAGGAGGAACAGCAGCGCCCCGGCCACCCCAGCGGTGCCGACCCGACGACCCGTCGAGAGCGGCGCCTTGACCGGGGCGGCCGGCGCGACGGGCGCGGCGGCCGCAGGCGGTGCTGCCGAGACCTCCACCGGGGGCGGTGGCCAGGTCAGCTCGCCGTCGCGGACCACCGCGATGGTGCGCTGGACGACATCGTCGAAGTCCAGGACCAGCTCGCCGTCCTTGCCCGGCGTCATCAGCTTCATCAAGTTGACCAGGTTGGTGCCGTAGAGCTGCGAGGCCTGCGCGGGCAACCGACCTGCGAGATCGGTGTAGCCGATGATGGTGACCCCGTTCTCGGTCACCACCGCCTCATCCTTCACCGTTCCCTCGACGTTGCCACCGTTGGCGGCCGCCATGTCCACGATCACGCTGCCGGCCTTCATCGAGGCCACCATCTCCGCGGTGATCAACGTGGGCGCCGGGCGCCCCGGGATCAGCGCGGTGGTGATGATGATGTCGACGTCAGGTGCCTGCTCGGCGTACAACGCCGCCGCCCGGGCGTTGTAGTCCTGAGACATCTCCTTCGCATACCCCGTCGCCGAGACCTCGACATCGGCCGCCTCGACCGAGAGGTACTCCCCACCCAGCGACCGGACCTGGTCGGCCACCTCCGGGCGCGGATCGGTCGCGCGCACGATCGCGCCCATGCTGCCGGCCGACCCGATCGCGGCCAGCCCAGCGACACCGGCGCCACACACCAGGACCTTGGCCGGCGGCACCTTGCCGGCCGCGGTCACCTGACCGGTGAAGAACCGTCCGAAGACATGGGCAGCCTCCACCACCGCGCGATAGCCCGCGATGTTCGCCATGCTGGAGAGCACATCCAACGACTGCGCCCGCGAGATCCGCGGCACCGCATCCATCGCCAACGCCGTGATCGGACGCCGTGCCAGATCCGCCACCAGCTCCGGATCGAGCCCAGGCGACAACAGGCTCACCAGGGTCGCACCGGGCCGCAGCGCATCCAACTGGGCGCTCGAGGGAGCATTCACCCCGAACACGACCTCCGCATCCGTCGCCGTACCGACCGTCGCGCCGACCGCCACAAACGCCTCATCAGTGAAGCTCGACGCCGCACCCGCACCAGCATCGATCACCACCTCATAGCCCAGACCCACCAACTGGGTCACGGTCGCAGGCGTCGCAGCCACCCGGGTCTCGCCCGGACGGGCTTCCTTCAGGATCCCGATGATCAACGCTGACTCCGATTCTCGTGGCGGCGGTTGCCTGATGATCCCGGCGCTTCGCAGGTTACCGATCAGTCTGTGATCGGCAACACACCACGGATCATCGCCCCTGCGCAATCTCCCGTGACATTTGACCCCCGCAAGGTGTGCGTGAGATCACCCGCCGCGAGGCCTCCTGGATTGGGGTTCCAGTCGCCGACCTCCTACTCTTGGGTAAGAGGCAAAGGGGCCTCGTCAAGTTACGTCGAAGTGGAGAAAGCCAGTGTCGCGCAAGGTGGAGTCGTTGCTCCGTCGGTTGGAGAAGCACCGTTCGCAGCGGAAGTTCGACAAGGAGTTGGAGTCGGCCAGTCCCAGCCTGCGCCGGGAGTACCGTGCCGCCCAACGCGGCTGGGACTCCTGAGCACTCAGCACTCTTGAAGAAGATGCTGCCGGACCCGCACCTGCTGGTCCGGCAGTTGCCATTTCAGCCGTGGGTCAGTCGCACGTAGTCGATGTTGCCGGTGAAGTAGTCGCAGGTCGTGGTGATCTGGTCGCAGTTGATCTTGCCACCGATCGTCAGCGGCACGTTGTTGGCGATGGTCCCGATGGTGACCCCCGCTGCCGCGTTCTTCTGGGAGTTGTAGACACCGTCGACGAACATGGTCACGTTGTTGCCTGACCGCACACACTTCAGTGTGTGCCAACTGCCGACACTGAAGTCGACGGTCGACTGCGTGGAGATCTGGTAGTCCACGTTGTCGGTCCGACGCTTGAACAGGCAGGACGGGTAGCCGCCGGGCTGCTGGATCTTCCACTGGCCACCGACCGAGCCTGACTGTCCCTTCTGGATCACGTTGCCGAAGCTGTTCGACGTGCGGTAGCGGAGTTCGACGGTGAACGTGTCGCTGCCCGCATCCAGCGCGGCATTGTCCGGGACCTGGATCACTCGCTCAGGTTTGGCCGGCGGGGCCTCGGGGGAGGTGAAGAGCCACGCGTAGCCGGTCGCGCCGTCGACCTCGACCCCGGTGTCGAGGCCATCCTGGTCGATCACACCAGCGAGGTTGAGATTGCTCGAGCCAGTGTCTGTCATGGTGACCGCGTTCGGTGCTTCGTTCATCGCGAAGTAGACCTCCGAGGCACCGGTGACGGCGGACACCGTCACCGCTCTCGTCAGCACGGTGCTCACGTTGCCTGCGCCATCGGTCGCCGTCACCTGCACGGTGTAGCTGCCAACGGCTCGGGTCCCGGCGTCGAGGCCGAAGCTGACACTCGAGGTGCCCAGACCGGTGGGGTTCACCGGGAGTCCGTCAGGATTGGACGCCCCGAAGGTGGCCAGGTTGTCCTGGAGGTACTGCCCACCGGAGTTGCGCACCTGGACAACGACCTGGCTGACCTGAACGTTGTCGGCAGCCGCGCCACTGATCACCAGGCTCGCCGTCGTCGTGAGGTTGGCGGGTGGGCTGCTCAACGAGACGGTCGGCCTGGTGGTGTCGGGGGCAGCCACCATGACGAGGGTGTCACTGACCGTCACGGACAGGTCCTCGGAGTCACGCACCGTCACCGCAACGGCATAGGTGCCCACCGGAAGGCTGCCGCCGAGCCTCATCCGCCAACTCATCGAGGCAGTCCCCAGCCCACCCGCGGTGACCACCGGAGCGGGCAACGTGTTCGCGGTGGCCGCGAAGGTGACCAGGTCATCTTGGAGGTAGAGACCGCTGGCGTTGCGCACCGTCAGCGTGACAGCCGCGACCGCCTGGTCGTCGGTGGCCAGGCCGGTGAGGTCGACCACCGTACCGACCGGCACGTTCCCCGGCGGAACCACGAGGGTGGTGGTGGGGGGAAGCGGATCGGGGGTCGGGGTCGGTGGCACGGGGTGCACCGAGAAGCAGACGACGTAGCGCCTGCCCACCTGCCACTCGGCAGCCGTCGGGGCGTCGTAGCGGAAACGGGTCGTGCTGACCCTGGAGTCGCAACCGCTCCGCGCGGCCTGCCGAACGGCCACCGCTCCGGGGTACGCCGTGGCCCGGATCGACCAGGCCCTGGTGGCCTTGTAGGTGTGCTTGGCATCGCACGTGGTGGCCGCACCCGCCGAGGTCTGGCACAGCGCCTGGTTCGTCGGGGTGGGACTGGACAGAAGCGGGCGTCGGGTCGTGCGGATCGGCGTCAGGGAGCCCGAGCGCGGCAGCACTGCGTCGCAGCGGAACCATCGTGCGCCATGTCGCTTCTGGGCCGGTGTCGGTGAGAAGACCCGCAGCGTGAAAGCTGACATGGCGCGGGCCGCCGTACTGCGCCCGACGTAGCCGTTGAAGAGCCGCTGACACGTGCGCTGCTGGACCAGCCTGATCTTCGACTTCGACGACCTCGCCGTCCTGGCCGACAGCATTCCCACGCCCACCGTCTGGGCGGTGTGCGAAGCCGAGCACCTGATCGGCCTGGTTGAATTGGTGGCCGCGCGCGACTGCGCCCCGGTGAGCTGGCGACACTGCCCGACCTTGGGCTGCTGGTAGTTCGCCCCCGCGTATGCCGACTCGGCACCCAGCAACGACAGCACTGCGGCCACCAGCGCGACGGACACGAGCAGCGCGATGGACACCCGAGACGGGCGTCGTGTGCCTGCTTGACGGTTCACTGTCGTCCCCCCGGCATTCCGCGATGAGATCCACCGAGTTAGCCGCGACGTTATCACCGGCGCGGATGTTCGCCCAGGCGTCGGGCAGGCTCGAAGTCCCGCTACGCGTCAGCGTGGCCGTAGGAGTGGAACCTCAGCCCCGGGTCGACCTCGGTGCGGATGCGCTCAAGGCGTTCTCGGTTCGCCGCCGCCATGAAGGGAGCATCGCGCCGGGCGAGATTCTCGTCGGCGAGCTGGATGCCGGTGGAGTACGGCGCCAGCTCGGCCATCCCATCCATCACCCAGCTCGTGACAGCCGCCTCATCGCTCGGGTCACTCCACAGGCCGTACTGCGCGACATAGGTCTGGTCCTCCAGTGAGTAGGCCATGTCGGCGCGGGCCAACTTGGGCCACCAGTTCATCCAGATGAGGTGAGCCGGAGCCGGTGGAAGCTTGTCGACGATGCCTTGCAGGACCGGCAGAAGCTGTTCAGCCGACGCATGCGTCCACACGTTGTCCACGACGTGGAAGTGCTCCTCGGGCAGGAAGGCCATGGTCTCCTGAGTCAGGGCCGCCAGCGACATCACCCGGAAGGGCGGGACATCGCCCGCTCCGGGAGGCCTCGTCTCCAGGAAGGACAGATCAACCTCCACCTGCTCCAGGGTGTCGGCGAACGCTGCTGAGATGACCACGATGCCTGGGGCGCCAGTGAACGGAAGTCGGCGCGACACCACGAACATCAGTTCCACCGAGGTCGCGACGTCGGGCCCGACCGTGTGAGCCCAGTGCAGGATCTCCTCGAGGCTCTCGAGTGGATAGATGGCCAGGCGTCCGCCGATCACAGGTGGACGGCGGTGGAGCCGGAGGTGGAAGCGAGTGACGATGCCGGGAAAGCCGGGACCGGCGCCGCGTGCTGCCCAGTAGACGTCCGCGTTCTCGCCGGGGCTTGCGTGTCGCACGACCCCATCTCCGTCCACGTAGTCGATGGCCAGCACGCTCTCGCAGGCCATCCCGACTGCGCGTGAGTTCCAGCCGAAGCCGCCCTGCAGGAGATATCCCCCCAGTCCGACGCCTTCGCAGTGCCCCACCGGGAAGAAGACGTCGTGCTGGGCAAGGAGTCCGTCGAGCTCGTTGCTGCGGACCCCCGGCCCAACGACAGCGGTCATGGATTCAGTGTCGAGGGTGACCGTGTCCAGCTGGGACAGGTCCAGCAACAGACCGCCGTCACGCACGTGGTTGCACGTCCAGCTGTGCCCCCCGGAGCGGATGCCGATCTTCCAGTCGTTGGCCTTGGCCATGCGCACAGCCTCGACCACGTCTGCCTCGCTGGTGGCTCTCACGATCAGGTCCGGGTAACGATCCGGGAGGTGCAGATTGCGGCACGTGGCTCGGCGGGCGCTCTCGTAGCCAGAGTCGCCGCGCCGGAACGTCTCGCACTGCGGTGTCATCGGCCCACTTCCTTCAGGTTCCATCGGTCAGCTCTCAGGGGTGAACCGCAGGTGTTCGGGCGCGACCGTCACGAACAACATCCACCGATCGCCCAGCCCCCGCGTCACGTGGCCGCGGCCTGTGACGTCGTCGATGTAGGCCATGTCGCCGGCGACGGGACGCGTCACAGTTCCGTCCCCCGTCTCGTTCTCCGCTCTGCCGTTGAGCGTGAAGCCCAGTTGCGAGCGGGGTCCGTTGTGCCAGACGCCTGAGGAGTAGCCGTCTTCGCCATAGTCGCGCCGGGTGACGAAGGAGCCACGCGACTTCGGCCAGGCCTCGGTCGGTGGCACCGGCGCCAGAGCTGCTGGCCACGTGAACGGTTCGGATCGGGAGGAGCCGCCATCGTCGTAGATCCAGGTGAGCAACGGACGCCCGGTGCGTCGTACCGGGTCTGGTCGTGCCTCGTTGTCCCCCGGCTCGGGAGACCACCCCGGGGTGAGCACGAAGCACAGCCACGCGTGTCCGTCCCATGCCAGGTCCAGAGCCCCTGGGGAGCTCACCTCGGCACAGATCACGTCGCCGGGTCCGAGGACCGCGGCATCGTGACCGGCAGCCGAGACTCGCACCTCACCCGACAGCACCAGGACCATGTGTGCACCCAGCGTGCTCGGGCTCGGGATCTCGGCCCGAGCCGCCCGCGTCATCCAGAAGGCCGTCGACGGTATGACGTCGCTCGGGCCCTTGTCGCGGGCGTCTCGATGTGGCAGGAAGCCGTCTCCGAACTCAACCCCGCTCCGGCCTTCCAGAACTCGAAGTACGCGCACAGCTCAGGCTTCGCCGGGGGCGTACTTGCCAGTCAGTTGCGGTGAGACACCTTCCAGGCCGGCTTCCGCACGGTCGTGGCGAGTCTCGCGCTTCCAGGTGCGCTTGAGGTCGTCGCGGATATCGATCCCCAGGCGGCCCAGGCCTTCCACCTCAAGCTCGACGAGATCGCCATCCATGAAGGGGTGGAGCCCGCGGTGGTTGGTGCCGGTGGCAATCACATCTCCCGGCTCGAGGGTGTGCAACGAGGTGACGAACTCGATGCTCTTGGCGATGTCATAGGCCATGTCGTTGGTGTTGAAGTCCTGCATCAGCTCGCCGTTGGTCCACAGCTTCACCGAGAGGTTCTGGGGGTCCTCGACCTCATCGGCGGTGACCAGGTAGGGGCCGATCGGGCAGAAGGTCTCGCGCGACTTCATCTGATAGAACGCGTTCTGCCGCGGCCCGATCCCTCGCGCCGAGCCGTCGATGAGGTTCATGTATCCGAAGATGTAGTCGTAGGCCTCGGAGGCCGGCACGTTCTGCGCCCGCTTTCCGATGACGATCGCCAACTCGGCCTCGCCCTCGAAGACACTCGCGGGGATGTCCTGCAGAACCATCGTGTCCCCGTGTCCGATGATCGAGTTCGGGGTCTTGGGGAACCCGTTGATGGGAGGCGGCTCAGGGAGTGTCCCGTTCTCCATGTAGTTGCGGGCCATGCAGTCGATGTTCAGAGGTTGCGGCACCGGCGGTCGCACGCGCACCGAGCTCAGCGGCACTCCGGTCCCCGCCTCCAGGGCCGCTTGGAGGCGGTCGCTCAGGGCGTCCCAGCCCTCGATCACGGCCCTCATCAAGTCTTGGGGTGAGCGGTCGGCGAACTCCTCGACGGCTGGCGTGAGGTCGACGACCTCCTCTCCGCGGAGTGCGCCGAGCCGGAAGTCATCGAAGAACAGCAGCTTCACTTTGTGTGTTTCCTCTCTCAGGACTGGCCGTTGGGCACGAACTGCCCGTACGTGCCACGAAACAGAACCAGGGCGCGGCGGTCGTCCACCGCGCCCAGATCGATCACGGAACCGACGGCGATGGTGTGGTCGCCGGCGGCGTACTCGGCGTACAGCTCGCAATCGAGCCATGCCACCGCGTCGTCGAGGGCGGGACCGCCCTTGCGTTCGTGCCAGGTGAGGCCCGCGAACCGGTCGCCGGGCTTCGAGAACTGGCGGCTGGCGCTCTCGTGATGGTCCGCCAGGATGCTGATGCAGTAGCGGCCCGCGCGGCGGATCTGCGGCCAGGTGCTGGACGAGGTCGCTGCGCAGATCGAGACGAGGCGGGGGTTGAGCGACACCGAGGTGATCGAGTTGACCGCCATGCCGACCACTCCGCTGGCAGTCCGGCTGGATACGACCACGACCCCGGTCGGGAGATGGCCCAGCACACGCCGGAAGTCTTGGCTTGCAACGGGGTCGCGGTCAGACTCAAAAGCAACTCGCCGCTCTGGGGCAATAGTCATGTCATTCCACCTGTCGGAAACTGATTCCGTAAAACTAGTGTGTCCCTCGTCATACGTCAAGGGAGCCGTCCAGGCGGACCTCCAGACCCTGAAACTCGCCGCCAGCAGCAGGAATCGGGGGGCGAACGCGGACCTCCCGTCATATGTGATCACATTATTGCTCGCGGCTCCGTCACCGCCCTGGCCGAGGAGCTCTCCTACCAATGGCGACACGACGGGTCTGGGTGGCCGCTCCCGCCCCGACTTCCTGATCCCCGCCACTACTGTTGACATGACCCACGTCACACCCATACCGTTTCAGGCAATTCCGTACAGCGGAATCAATTTGCAATACAGCGTTTGGGGTCGTCCGTAGGCAACTGCCGGGCCGTCACCACTTCCCTGTCGAGACGTACAACTGGAGGACCTTGTGAACCGTACCTTTGAGTCTCGGAGCTCAGTGCGCCGAAAGGCACTGGCAGCCGTCGCGGTTGCGTGTGCGCTGACCCTGTCACTTGTGGGTTGCAGCTCGGATTCGGGCGACGGGGGCGCCTCGACAGCCAGCGGGGAGATCGACCGGGACGCCACGCTGCGCGTGGGCATCGACAGCGTCCCGATGACCTTCGACCCGATTCAGAATCCGGGCAACCAAGGCAACTACACGCTGCCCGAGCTCTACGACCAGCTCGTGCAGCTCGACGAGAACTTCCAGCCCGAGGCCATGCTCGCCACCAAGTGGGAGTACAACGCCGACGGCACCGAGCTGACCATGACCCTTCGTGACGACGCCGTCTTCAACACAGACGGCGCGCCCGTCAACGCGGACGCTGTCAAGGCCAGCATGGAGCGGGCCAAGACCGACAAGGCCTCCCTTGTCGCGCCGCTGCTGGCGAACCTCACCAGCGTGACAGCGGTCGACGACACCACCGTCAAGTTCTCCTTCGCCGGTCCGGCGTTCTCCTTCGTGTCCGACCTCGCCAACGACCCCCGCCTGTCATCCGTGGTTGACCCGGCCCACATGGACAATCTGGCAACGGATCCCGCCGGCTCGGGCCCGTACACCCTCGGCGACGCCACCCAGTCGAAGGTCGTCTTCAACCGGGTCGCCGATCACTGGGACGAGACCTCGGGTCTCGCCAAGACGATCGAGCTGAGCGGCATCCCCGACCAGAACTCGCGATTCAACGCAGTCAAGGCCGGACAGCTCGACGTCACCTACATCAACACCGGCCAGTTCGACGACGCGAAGCAGCTCACCGACTCCGGCAAGTTCCAGTCCTTCTACGAGCCACAGGTGCAGACCTTCGGCCTGCGAGTCAACGGAACCCCCGGCTCACCGATGTCCGACCCGGCAGTCCGTGAGGCGATCAGCGTCGGCATCGACCGCACCCAGTTCTGCAGCACGGCCTTCCCGGACATGAGCACGCCGACGCGTCAGCTCGTCGCCCCGGTCGATCCGGCTTTCGACAAGTCCCTGGACGACGAAGCTTCGCTCGCCGCGCAGACTGACAAGACCACGTCGCTCCTGGCGGATGCGGGCGAGAGCGACCTCGACCTGACCTTCCTCTCGTTCGCCACCATGGTGACGATCGCCGAGGTGCCCCAGCAGCAGCTGGCGGATGCCGGAGTCACGGTCAAGATCGAACAGCAGGCGACCTACCCCGCCGTGATCGGCGCCTGGCTGACCGGCAAGTACGACGTCAGCACCTTCGCGTTCGCCGTGGGTGACGCAAGCTCCATCGTCCGCCAGAACATCGAGACGGACCCGATCAGCGGAGGCGTCCCGGACTATGCGAAGGCCGCCTACGACAAGGCCAACACGACTCCGCCCGGGGCAGAGCGCGATGCCGCCTTCAAGGAGCTGAACAAGGTGCTGACCGAGCAGCCGGTCAACATCCCCTTGTGCAACGTCGGTCTCGGGCTCATCGGCAGCTCGCAGGTCACCGGACTCGAGAACGTCCGCTACCTGGGTTACGCACCGCCGTTCGAGACCCGCAGGCTCGGGCTCACCAAGTAGCACCTCCAGAGCCGGGATCGCCTCACCAGGCGGTCCCGGCTTTGGGTTTCCGACTCACTGATGGACACACGAAAACCGGGCGTACAGCCCCTGAAAGCGCAGGAGTTTCCATGACGGCGGACCGGCACGAGCTTCTCGAGGCGAGCGACGAGACCATCGAGGACGCGGTCGGGTATGCCGACGCAATGGTGCTGCGTGGTCTGCTCTACCAGTTGACCGGGGATGAGATGCTCGCCTCCGACATCCCCGTCGACGAGGTGCGCGCGCCACTGGCCGGAATGACGAAGACCGTCGCCGATCCCGACGCGATCGCGACGATCCGCGAGAAGGCCGCCACCTTCCTCAAAGCCCACCGCGACGCAGGGGCTCCTGACCTGTCCATCGGTCCGGTGGAGCGGCTGCGCCACAGCCTGAGCCTGTCGGCCGGGACGGAGGTGCCCGAGGCGGAGTTCGAGATGTGGCAGGAACAGCTCGCCGTCGATCCGTATGCACGAGGACTGGAATGGTCCGCCGAGCCCAGCCCCGAACGTCTCGGGAGCTTCCTCGTGGTGGTGATCGGCGCCGGCATGGCTGGACTGAACGCCGCCGTCCAGCTGCGCCATGCCGGGATCCCGTTCATCGTGATCGACAAGAACCCGCAAGTCGGCGGGACCTGGTTCGAGAACCGCTACCCAGGCTGCCGCGTCGACACGCCCAGTCGCGGCTATACCCACATCTTCGGAGCCAACTTCCCCTATCCCAGCCCGTTCTGTCCGCAGGAGGAGAACGAGAAGTACGTCAACTGGGTGGCTGACAACTTCGAGCTGCGCGAGCACATGGTCCACAACACCGAAGTGACCTCGGTGATCTGGGACGAGGACGACTCGACGTGGCAGATCTCCGCGAATGGTCCGGACGGGGCGAGGTCCTGGCGCGCCCAGGTCGTCATCACCGCGGTGGGGCTTCTCTCGCGACCCAACGTTCCCGCGATCGCGGGGATCGAGCGCTTCGAGGGACCGGCCTTCCACACCGCACGCTGGCCCGCCGGAGAGGCCGGCGACATGAAGGGCAAGCGCATCGCCGTCGCCGGCAGCGGGTGCACGGGCTACCAGTTGGTCGCCGAGCTGTCCAAGCAGGTCGACCACCTCTACCTGTTCCAACGCACCCCCAACTGGATCTTCGAGGTGCCCGGCTACCTCTCGCCCTATCCCGAGCAGGTCACCTGGCTGGATCGCAACTTCCCCTACTTGGTGAACTTCGCCCGATTCGCCACTGCGTGGGCCCAGCGTCCCAGCCTGACGGCGCACCCGATGGAGATCGACCCCACCTTCGAGGACCCCTACTCGGTCAGTGCGGCCAACAAGGAGGTGCGCGACCTGCGCGTCGACTACCTGCGCAACAAGTTCGCAGACCGTCCGGACCTGTTCGACATGATGCTTCCCAAGCAGCCGGCGCTGTCGCACCGACCGGTCCTCGTCGACGCTGACGACAACATCTACGATGCGCTGCTCCGCGACAACGTGACGCTGGTGCCGGAGGGCATCAGCCAGGTCAGCGAGCACGGGGTCATCAGTCAGGACGGCACCGAGTACCCCGTCGATGCCATCGCCTTGGCCACAGGATTCCGGGCCAACGAGTTCCTGATGCCCATGGAGGTGCGTGGTCACAACGGCATGACGCCACAGGACCTGTGGGCCAAGGACGGGGGACGCGCCTACCTCGGGGGCATGATCCCCGGCTTCCCCAACTTCTTCATGCTCTACGGGCCCAACACCAACGCGAATGTCGGCTTCTCCGCGATCCACCTGCAGGAGCTCATCACCAGGTTCGCCCTGGAGTGCACCGAGGCCCTGATCACTCGCGACAAGAAGAGCGTCGAAGTGACCGAGGAGGCCTACTGGCGCTACAACGACGAGCTGGACCGGGTGGCGGCCACCAAGGCCTGGATGGACCCACGCGCGCACAGCTACTTCACCAACGAATTCGGGCGGTCGGCCACCAACGGGGCGTTCGACGCTCGCCTGTTGTGGGCGTGGCTTCGCGACCCCAGGCAGCCGGAAGCGGCGGCACCCATCCACTCCGACGAGGTGGAGGTGATGAAGAACCGGGACCTGCTTCACCCCTACTTCGGCGAGGACCTCCAGCTCCACTAGCTCTACGTGCGCAAGCGCCAGGAATCACTCAGGGAACCACCGCACGAAGCCGACGGAAGGGATCGTCATGGGTAGGAGTCCACAGACGCTGGACCCGGAGGTGGGCGCCTTCTTGGCCACTCTGCCGGCATCGCCGGCGCTCAGCCGAGAGAGCCTCCCCGGCATCCGCGCGGCTCGGGCAGCGGCTCCCCTTCCGGCCTTGTCCGACCGGGTTGTCCGGACGACCGCCACGGTCCCGGGCGACCCGCCAGTGACCCTTCGCATCAGCCGGCCCCGGGTCGGACCGGAGCCGCTTGCGTGCATCTACTCGATCCACGGGGGAGGATTCGTCAACGGCAGCGCCCGCAGCGACGACCTCCGGTTCGACGACTGGTGTCAGCGTCTGGAGTGCGTCGGTGTCTCGGTCGAGTATCGGCTCGCGCCGGAGACGGCCTACCCCGGGCCCCTCGAGGACTGCTACGCGGGCATCGAGTGGCTGTTCGCCCATGCCTCCGAGCTGGGCATCGACCCGACCAGGGTCGGCCTGCTCGGGGTCAGTGCAGGCGGCGGGCTCGCGGCGGGGACGGCCCTGCGGCTTCGCGACCGCGCGGGGGCGCGACCCGCCTTCCTGATGCTGCAGGCACCGATGCTGGACGATCGCCAGGTCACCGAGTCCAGTCAGTGGGACGACGTGCCGGTGTGGGGGCCGGAGTCGAACGCCTTCGGGTGGCAGGCCTATCTCGGCGATGCGTACGGGACCGCCTGGGTCTCTCCGTACGCCGCACCGAGCCGAGCGACCGACCTCAGTGGACTTCCTGCGACCTATGTTGCGGTCGGCTCCCTGGACGGCTTTCACGACGAGGACGTCGAGTTCGCCCAACGACTCGTGCGGGCCGGCGTCAGCACCGACCTGCACGTCTACGCCGGCGCCCCGCATGCCTTCGACCTGCCCGGCTGCGAAGCCTCGGTCGCGGTTCGCGCGCGGCGAGACGCCCTGGAATGGCTGGCCGGTCGGCTCGGTCAGCCCGCGAAGTAGGCCTCGGCGAACCGCTCGGCCTCCATGTCGAACTTGGGCACGATGTTGGTCCGAGCCATCGAGAAGTCGCGGTAGTAGCGCTGCATACGCGCCCCGTTACGAGCGCCCTCGCTGCTGCCCGACATCTTGAAACACAGGTCCACCGCCTGCCAGGCCAGATCGACGGCTTGGTTGGCAGCCATGGCCGTGCGACCTGCGGCGGCCGGAGAGAACCCTTGCGGGGAGTTCACCGCGTCTACACAGAAGCCGGAGTACCGCTGCGCCGCGTTGTCCAGGACGTCCTGTGCCGCGTCTGCGAGGGCAGTCGCCGACGCGAACGCGCGCTGGTGCTCGCCCGCGGTGTAGCGAGGCTGCGGGTTGGGGCCCGGCGTCTTCTTGACCCGGAGCAGCCGCTCGTACTCGTCGGTGGCAGCGCGCGCGGTGCCCACCAGGATCGATGCGATCTCGAGCTGGGCGTAGCCGGCCGACTGTCCGCAGTACATCGGATTGCCGTGCAGCCGGTAGCCAGGGGCGTCCGCGCCGCCTGCGACCCCCATCATGCCGCCCGGGATGAGGTAGCCCTCGGGCACGAGGGCGTCCACCATCTTGATGCTGTTCGAGCCGCTACCGGCCATGCCGATCACGGAGCCCGCCCAGTCGTCCAACATGCTCCACTGGTCACGGGGCACAACGACCAGGCCGATCGGCTGCTGGTGAGGCCCACCCACGATGCGTACGGCGACCAGGGCATGGGTCGAGTAGGGCGAGCCGGAGCAGTAGTCCCACAGCCCGTTCACTCGCCAACCACCCTCGACCCATTCGGCCGTACCCATCGGCACCGGCCGCCCTGGGGCGAGGAAGTCGCTCACACTGCCATAGACCTCGTCCTGCACCGAGGCATCGAACATGCCAGCCATCTGGATGTGGTGGCCAGCCGACAGGCAGAAGCACCAGGCTGTCCCCGGACAACCACGCGCCAACTCTCGGACAAGGGTGAGGAACGAGGGGATGTCGAGCTCGTGGCCGCCGTATCGGCGCGGCTGCTGCGCTTTGTACAACCCGGTGCTGGCCAGCATGGCGTGCATCTCAGGAGCGAAGGTCCCGCGACGTTCGGTCGCATCCTGCTCCTCGAGGAGGCGGGGCCTGAGGTCGCGAACCGTGGCCAGCAAGCCCTGGAAGCCGTCGGCTGTCGGCAGCGAGGTAAGAGACAGATCTGTTGCAGTAGACACCGAACGACCTCCATAGTATTCCGTCAGTTGGAATACTATTCCAATCTTGAGCGCTCGGCAAGGGTTGCCGAGCCGCCCATCACGCTGCCGGAGCAGGTCAGTGAGCAAGCACCTCGGCGATGTCGACGGGCGGAGCCGCGCGCGCCACGAGCTCGGTGAGGACTCCCCCCAGCTCGGCAGCATCCCAGCGGGCACCCTTGTCGACGCGGGGCCCCGGCCGCCACCCTTCGGCGACGTTGATCATCCCGCCGCTCACGTTGAATACCCGACCGGTGACACCCGCAGACTCGGAACTGGCCAGCCAGGCAACGAGCGGAGACACGTTCTCAGCCGCCATGTCGTCGAAGCCGCCAGCACCCACGGCAGCCGGCGGGAGGCCCGGGCCGGTCATGCGGGTCTGCGCGCCGGGAGAGATCGCGTTCGCGGTCACGCCGTACCGGGCGAGCTCTTTCGCGGCAATGAGCGTGAACGCGGCGATCGCTGCCTTGGCGGATCCGTAGTTGCTCTGCCCGACCCCCCCGAACAGACCCGCCGGCGCACTGGTGTTGATGACCCGCGCGTCGTTCGACTTGCCCTCCTTGGCCCTCGTGCGCCAATACTCCGCCGCCCAGCGGGTCGGTGCGAAGGTGCCGCGCATGTGCACCCGGATCACTGCGTCCCACTCGTCGATGCTCATGTTGAACAGCATCCGGTCTCGGACGATGCCCGCATTGTTGACCAGGATGTCGAGCCCGCCGAAGGTCTCGATCGCTGTGTTGACCACACGACCGGCGCCGTCCCAGTCCGAGATGTCATCGCCGTTGACGACGGCCTCGCCCCCCGACGCCCGGATCGTCTCGACGACTTCGCGGGCTGGGCCACTCGAGACCCCGGTCCCGTCCAGCTCCGAGCCGAGGTCGTTGACCACGACCTTCGCTCCCTGCCTGGCAAGCTCCAGGGCATGGGCTCGGCCCAAGCCGCGGCCACCGCCGGTGACGATGGCCACTCGACCTGTGCAGATGTCGTTCATAGCGCTCCTAGCGGTAGGACTCGAGAATGGGCAGCTGTAGCGGGCCTTGCTCGACCACGATCCGATCGTCGAGGAGGCGCTTCACGTCCTGCCCGGAGCGGCCCAGATCGCGCAGGAGCTCTCGAGAGTGCTCACCGAGGCCGGGCGAGACCAGGACGCCGGCTTGCTGAGTACGGCTGAACCGCGAGGACCGGCCTGGCGCGAAGCAGGAACCGCCCCCCGCAAGCGGATACTCGTGGAAGGTCTCGGAACCACGCACCGACGGGTTGGCCAACAGGTCGACGGGTCTGATCGCGATCGCTGCCGGGATCGACAACTCGGCCAGCTGAGCCACCGCCTCGTTGGCGTCCCGGTCCGCGAAGCTCCGCATCAATGCCGCGTGCAGCTCTTCATCCGCGAGAGCGCCTGTCCCGGGCGCGGGCAACCACCCTGCCCGGGCCAACTCGGGCACCTGATCGGGACTTGCCTGCAGCCGGACCCAACCATTGCTGGCCCGGTAGTAGCGATCGAGCGCACTGGGACCCTGGAAGTCGGTGCCACCGCGTCGAGCCGGAACGCGCCCGGAGAACCGGACGAGCTCTCCAGACTGCATGAACGCGGAGAAGGCGGCCAGGGAGCCGGAGATCGCTTGCCCTTCGCCGGTGCAAGTGCGGTGGAAGATGCCCAAGCACGCGCCGAGCGCGGCGAAGCACGCAGCTGCGACATCATTCACGGCCGTGGTCAGGAAGACCGGTTCCCCATCACCCCCCTGAGCGGACATCATCCCGCTCATCGCCTGGAGCACTGGGTCGAATCCCGGCCGCGCCGAGAGCGGTCCCCCCTCGCCGAACCCGGTCAGGGACATCGTGACGATCCTGTGGTTGGCCTTCACCAGCTCGGGGTAGTCGATGCGCAGCCGGGCGAGCACGCCTGGTCGATAGTTGTCCAGCACGACGTCGGCCGTCGCCACCAGGTCGTAGAAGAGGTCGCGACCGCGATCGCTGCGCAGATCGACGGCCAGGCTGCGCGCGCCACGATTGAACGCGAAGCCACGCACCCGGAACGGATCGCCCCCCACCGGCTCGACCTTCACGACGTCCGCGCCCAGATCGCTCAGCAGCTGCCCTGCGAAAGGGCCGGCGAGGACCGTGCCGAGGTTGAGAACGCGTACGCCGCACAGGGGCCCTCTGCCGACTGCAGGGTCAGCGGCGTCAACTCGTTCGTGCTCGGGGCGAGGCGACCATCCCACCCAGTCCTGACGCAGCTCACCGAGTCGTGGCGACGGTGAGTGCACGGCCCCCGGAGTTGCGGACAGGACGAGCGGGACACCAGGCATCACGACGCTGCCGCGCTCTGGATCCTCGATCTCCACCCGCATGCCGATCGCCCGGATCTGTGGGTGGTCGAGCCATTCCTCGCGGGCGAGGAGAGGACCAGCAGGACAGTCGGCGGCGTCGAGCAGGTCCAGCCATTCGTCGCGCGGCCTCGTCCGAAATCGTTCTGCGAGGGCCGCACGGACCCAGCGATTGTTGTCGGGCGCCAGCAGTCGGTCCAGGTCGCCACCGATGCGCAGGTCTTGCAGCAGGTCCTCGAGGTCGAGCAGCTCCAGCGCCCGGTGCTGGAACTTCGCGGACAGCGCACCCAGGAACAGCCAGCGCCCGTCCGCGCAGACATAGCGCGAGTAGCAGGGCGAGGGCCCGCCAGGCCCGGCGGGCACAACCGGTCGGGTGGCTTCGGCGGGGTTGACCACGGAGGTCACCGAACCGGAGATCAGAGCGGCCTGAAGAGAGTCGACGGTCACGACCTGACCGACTCCCGAGGTCTCGCGCTCGATGAGCGCGGCAATGGCACAGGTGGCCCCCCACACCCCTTGCACGTACAGCACGTGGGGGTAGACCGGGTCGACCGGAACGTCCTCGACGGAGGACTGGCGCAGCGCAAGGCCGGTCACCGCCGACACCAGTTCGCTCGACTCCTCGCGGCCGAACCAGGGCGTGTGTGGGCTGTAAGGGTCTAGGTGCAGCACGATGAGGCGTGGGTTGGCTGCCCGGGCCGCAGCCACGAGATCGTCGCGGCGACCGACCTGCCCGCCACCGCAGATGCACACGTCTGCTGACGACAGCAACTCCCCCAAGCTGCGCTCGCCGTCGAGGCCATCGAGGTCGACGACCGCACTGCCCTTGTTCCGGTGCCACACAGCCGTCCCAGGATTCGCGCGGAGCCCGTCGCCACCCGGCGGCTCGACGAGGACGACGTCTGCCCCGTAGTCGCCGAAGATCATGCCGGCGACGGCGGCGGCGACGCCCGTTCCCAGCTCGACGACGCGCACCGAGCCCAGGGCATTGCCATGCGTTGGCGTCACGAACGCTCCTCTGCGGCTGGACGAATAGGTGATCGGCGTCATACCGTACAACGGAATTCGATTTCATGACATGCCCGCGACTGGAACGTCTCCCGTAAGCACGACTCACGAAATGGATAAAATATAACGATGCCGCTGTACTCCTTCGAAGGCCAGTCACCCAAGGTCGCCGAAACCGCCTGGGTGGCACCCTCTGCTGTCCTGATCGGCAACGTCGTGGTGGAGGAGCACGCCTCGATCTGGTTCAACGTCGTTCTGCGCGCCGACACGACCGGGATCACGGTGGGAGCCGGCTCCAACGTGCAGGACGGCTCGGTCGTGCACTGCGGTCGGTCCGATGTGCTGATCGGTGCCGACACGACCATCGGCCACGGCTGCATCATCCACGGGGCGACCGTGGGCAACCACGTGCTCGTCGCGAACGGCGCCATCATCCTCGACGATGCCGTGATCGGCGACGGCTCACTCATCGCAGCCGGTTCCCTGGTCTCACCGAATACGGTCATCCCCCAGGACGTGCTTGCCCTGGGGCGCCCGGCACGGGTGCAAGGTCCCCTCTCCGAGGGCAACCGACAGTGGGTGCAGGACAACCCGGGGGTCTACCGGACTCTCGCCCGCCGTTTCGCTGACGGTTGCACCCTGATCGAGTAACCGCCCGCAGATCCGAACCACCCACCGTGAGGACCGACGTGAGACTCTCCCATCCCCGCATCGAACCTGTGAGCATGGAGGTCTACCTCAGCCACACCCCACCGGGCCCACCGCGACCCCTTGAGTCCAGTCCGGTGAACATCGCCAGGATGTGGTTGCGCTATCCCCGACTGATGGACGCTCATCACGTCGTGGGCCGACATCTCATGGGCCCCGAGTCCACGCTGTCACGCCGTGAGCGAGAGCTCGCGATCCTCCGGATCGGCGTACTGCGGCACTGCGACTACGAGTTCGCCCAGCATCGCGCATTCAACCTCGAGGACGGTGTCCTGTCCGAGGACGAGGTGCTTCGAGTCGTGGAGGGTCCGTACGCACAGGGCTGGTCCGAGGCCGACGCCGCCCTGCTGCGGGCGGTCGACGAGATGCACGATGACGCCTTCATCTCGGACGGGACGTGGTCGGCACTGTCTGCTTCGTGGTCGGAAGAGCAGCTCATGGACTTCATCGTGCTCGTGGGCCGCTACTGGATGGTCTCCACCATGTTGAACTGCGTGGGTGTGCAACTCGAGGACGGACGCCAGGGACTCCCCTAGCTGGGATGTCCAGCACGCTCAGCGAACCTCAGGCTCCTCGACGAGCCTGTTGCTGGTCGAGTCGAGAGCCGTGCGACGGCCGATGGCCATCACGGCGAAGTTCTCGGTGTTGTCGAGGTGCTCACGCATGGCTTCCGCCATGACCACGGGATCCCGCTTGCCGAAGGCACTCACCAGGTCTGCGTGTGCCCTGCCCCTGCGTTTGGGCTCGGCCGGGTTCTTCTCCAGGGTCCGGAAAGCGAACCGCACGTATCGCTCCGCGGAGTTCCACAGCATCTCGATCACCCGGAGGTCCCACGCCGTCGCGGCAGGCGCCAGCATCGCGAGGTGCAAGGCGTAGTGAGCCTCATGGCGCACATCTCGGTCCACGGCAGAGGCATGCTCACGTTGGAGCGCCTTCAGGTCCTCCAGGGCGGAGGCCCCCATGAGAAGGCACGAACGGGCTACGATCTCCGGCTCGATCTGCCGACGCAGCCGATAGATGTCGTGCAGCTCGCTCAGCTCCAGAGGGGCGACGATCGCGCTCCTGGCCCGGCGTGTGATCACAAGTCCCTCGGTCTCGAGGCGACGAAGCGACTCTCGCACGGGGATCAGACTGACCCCCAGTTGCTCGGCCAGGCCGCGCAAGGAGAACTCCTGCCCGGGCGCCAGCCCTCCGGACATGATCGAACGGCGAATCTCGACAGTGACCTGATCAACCACCGACACCGCATCGATCGTGCGCACCAGCGAGGAGGAACGATCCACCACACTCGACCTTCCTCGCAGAGCCCGAACCAGACCTATCAAGCGGGGAGAACGCCACCCCGGCGGGCCTAGAGATTACCACTGGGCGCGGCCCAGACACCGCCTTCGCCACCCGCAATGGAATCTGATTTCAGCCATTTCCCTCCTGCGGGTCCGCCTGGTCCTCCAGGCGGGGACCGGCATCCTGCCTGAGGTCGTCGCAACCCACGAAATAGCGGCTGAAGCGCCAGAACCCGTCCGCCTCCTTGCGCAGCTCGCCACGGTAGAGCACGGTGGCATGGAGGTCGTAGCCGTCAGCAGCGCGGGTGACGATGCCGTAGGCGATGGCCGTCGCCGTCGCCGGTGTCAGCGACTCGATCAGCACGTTCGTGACGCAGTGCCGGCGTTGACCCGTCATGTTGGGGAAGTTCCGGCCGAGACGGTTCTCGACCTCGTCCCTTCCTCGGATCGCGAAGTCCGGCTCCGCGCTGCCGATCCCGTACTCAAGGACAACGTCGTCGGTGAGAACCGACAGGACGACGTCCACCCTGCACTCATCGTGGCCGATCGCCCAGCGGTCGAAGGCCTCGTGGATGAGGAGTCGGTCGAGCACGTGCGCCGGGTCGCCGGCGACGGACCCGAGCGGTTTCACGTCGATCAGTCCCCCGCGACTGGCCCAGTATCTCGGGGGGAAGGTCTCGTCAGTGCGAGGCAGCATCACTCGGCCGCCGCGAGGTGGTCGCGCAGGCCGGCGAGCGCGCCCTCGATATTGGAGGTCACTCCCCTCGTCGCCATCTCCTCCGCACCATCGGGCACGCCGCCGACGATCCCGTACTCCACCTCACAGCCCGAGTCGCTGGCTTGCACCACGAACTTCGCGATGATCTGCAGAACCGGCGCACCCGGGGCGGGTTCCTGGTCAGGGACCATCTCGTAGGTCAGGGTCATCGTCTCGTCGTCGCTGCTGACGATGCGGTCAACCTTGACGTCCCCGTCGGAGAAGAAGACCTTGCGGTCACCGTTGGGGAGCATCTCGATCGATCGGATGTGCGACTGCCAGACGTCGAAGCGGGGGTAGTCGCTCACGAAGGCCCACGCGGTGGCGGCGTCGACGGGAAGCGAGATGGACTTGGCGACTGCGATGGTGCCCACGGTGTTCTCCTTGTGTGGATCGGGTTTCGGTGAATCGGTCATGGTGCTCCGTGCTGGCCTCCGGATCAGCCAGCGGGCGGTGAGCTGCTCTCCTCGGGCGGAGCCGCCGGCTCCTGCCCGACCACTCCCCCAGCGATCGCGAAGGCCGCCCGGACGAAGGGAACCCCGGCATACAGCGAGGTGTGGATGAGGATCTCGGAGATCTCGTGCGGGGTCAGCCCGTTTCGAAGCCCGACCCGCACGTGCACCGCCAGCTCCTCCTCGCGGCCGAGAGCCGTGAGCAGGGCCAGTGTGACAGCGCTCTTGGTGCGCCGGTCGAGGCCCTCACGCGACCAGATGGACCCGGCGGTGCGACTCAGGTAGTCCTCCCAGTCGGCGTTGAACTCCGTGACCGACGCCTTCGTCTCCTCGACCTGGGCATCGCCGAGGATCGAGCGCGCGACGTCCTCTGCGGAGCTCATGCCTTGCACCTCGGCGAGCCGCCCGCGTTCTTGCCGCCCGCGGTCATGGTGTGCCTGCCGTCGGCGTACCGCTGGTGCGCAGCTCGAGGCCCTCCAGCTCATCGGCCTCCTGCCACGTGTGCACGAGCGCGGCGTACCCGTTCGCCCCGAGTGGGAAGGAATCGAGGCGGTAGTCCCGTCGGGCACTGACCTCGATGCCCTCCTGGTTGTAGTAGCCCGGGGTGCAGGACTCCGCGGATCCGCCGAAGAGGGAGGCATAGGGTCCGGCGGGCGGGAGAGTCACCTGCAGGTGGCGCCAGGCGTCCTCGGCCTCGCGCGTCGGTTGGGCAGACGCAGCACTTCGGGCATCCAGCTCACCCACGACGCGCACGATCATCCGAGCCTGGTCCTCGATGGAGGTGCAGTAGTTGAGACTGAGCGTCAGTCCGAACAGGCCACCCACGGTGAACAGGTTCGGGAAGCCGGCGTACATCAGCTGGTACATCGACCGCATACCGTCCGACCAGTGGTCGTAGATGGACTGGCCGTCCTGGCCAGTCACGGGGATCCCGATGCGCTTCTCATACGAGCTGGTGATCTCGAACCCACTCGCATAGACGATGCAGTCGACGTCGTACTCCACGCCATTGGCGACGATCCCGGTCCGGGTGATCCGATCGAGACCCTTGGAGCCACTGACGTCGAGCAGGGCGACGTTGTCCTGATCGAAGGCCTGGAGGTAGTCGTCGGAGGGCGTCGGCCGCTTGCAGAACAGCCGGTACCAGGGCTTCAGCGCCTCGGCCTTGGTCTCATCGCGGACGGCGAGGTCGACGCGGCTCCTGACGGCCTCCATCGCGGCATGGTCGGCGAGCTCGTAGAGCCGCCCCCACTCCTCCGGTGTCAGCTGCGACGGATCGAGGTCCACCTTGTCCTTGAGGTGCTTGAGCTGGAACGCGATGATCGCCATCCCCCGCTCGTCAAGAACTCCCGGGTCAGGGTTGCCGCCATCGATGGCGGCGTTGAACGAACCCCACAACCGGGCCTGCCACCCGGGCTCGCGGCTCACCTCGGCGAACCAGTCCGGATCGGTCTTGCGGTTGTCGCGCCACAGGATGGGCGACGGCGTGCGCTGCACGACGTAGACCTGCTTCGCCGACCTGGCCAGGTGGGGGACGATCTGGACCCCCGTCGCGCCCGTGCCGATGATCGCCACCCGCTTGTCCGCCAGCCCGTCGAGTCCGCCGTCCGGACCGCCTCCCGTGTAGCCGTAGTCCCAGCGGCTGCTGTGGAAGGAGACGCCCTCGAAGTCCTCGATCCCCGGGATGCCAGGCAGCCGCGGACGGGATGCAGGGCCGGTGCCCAGGACGACGAAGCGCGCCCGGATCGTGTCTCCGCGGTTGGTGGTGACCTGCCAGCGGCTGTCGCCCTCGTCCCACCGTAGGTCGGAGACCCAGGTATGAAACACGGTCCGGTCCGCCAGCTCGTAGCGCTCCGCGATCAGGTTGGCGTAGGCGTAGATCTCCGTGGCGCTGCTGAACCGCTCCTCGGGCATGTAGCCCATCTCCTCCAGCAGGGGCAGGTAGAGGTAAGAGGGGACGTCGCAGGCGCAGCCCGGGTAGCGGTTCCAGTACCACGTGCCCCCGAATCCGCCGCCGGCATCGATGATGCGCAGTGACTCGACACCACTCTCGAGCAGGCGTACCGCACTGGTCATCCCCGCCCAACCGGCGCCGATGACAACGCACTCGGACTCCTCGTCGAGGGGTGCGCGATCCTGGACCTCGCTGTACGGATCGTCGGTGAGGTAGCCGCTCAACGAACCCGAGGTGTCGACCGACACGTACTGCCGCTCGCCCTCGGTGCGCACCCGCTTGTCTCGCTCGGCACGGTACTTCGCAACGATCTCCTCGGGTCTGAATCCGAGGAAGGCCGGATCGTGCAGCTCGTCTGGAATTGCCATGCTCAACCGTCCGTTCGGGTCGATGGGACGGCCGCCCACCGCACGTGGCCGGACTCGTCGCGATGCAGCTTGCCCAAGGTCAGGACCGGCATATGCGGCGCAGTCACGATGGCATCGAGCCCGATCGCCATCTCGCACAGCGCGGCTCGGGAGACGAGGCTCTGGTCGAGGTCGTGCTCGAGCTCGTGGACCCACCCATGGTTCTCGAAGTGGACCGGGTGATGGGCCAGGTCGCCCACGAGGATGCAGGACTCGCCGCCGTCGCTGACCAGCACGCAGGTGTGACCGGGGGTGTGACCGGGCATCGGAAGGGCGACGACCCCGGGAGTGATCGAGGAGATTGCGGTGAAGGTCGACAGCTTGCCTGCGGCCCCGACCACCTCGAGAGTCTCTCTGATCTTCGGAGCCATCGGGTGGCCGTCCGTGGCCGGGCCGGTCCAGTGTTCGACCTCGGCCTGGTGGATGTGGACCACCGCCTCCGGGAAGGTCAGCCGCGCCCCTGAAGCAGTCTGGGTGAGGAGCTGGCCGCAGTGGTCCCCGTGACAGTGCGACTGGACGATGTGGACGACGTCAGAAGGTTGCACTCCGATCTCGGACAGACGGGCCATCAGCTCGTTGCCACCCCGGATGCCCGGAATGCCTTCAGCCGCCGGACCGAAGCCGCTGTCGACCAGGGTGATCCCCTCGCTCCCCTCGATCACGAAGACTCCGAAGTTCAGGGGGAAGGGGGTGTCTGGGTCGGTGAGGCCGAGTGTGGGCATCCAGTCCTCTGGATCGATCCCCGTGAACCAGGATCGCCTTGGGCCAAAGGCAAGGCCGTCGCTGATGTGGTGGACGGTGAGCCCACCGACCGGGAACGCACCGCTCAGGCTGTAGTCGTTCAGGTCGGTCGGCTGGTCGAGCGGGCTCGGCAACCCCGACGCTGTCGGCTGGTTCGTCATGACTTCTCCCCCTGGGTGGTCGGTCGTGCGGATGCACTGGCTTCAGGCCTCACGACCTGGTCGGTGACGCGTCGATAGCGCAGTCGCCACGCGGTTTCGCGGCGCTCCCAGGAATCGGGGCCCGGGGTGGGCGCGCCCGGCGGCGGGCCCGCTGGGGCGGAACCCTCACCTTCGTAGACGGCGCAGAACTCCGGACAGCCGTCGGGCTGTCGGTGCAGGAACGCTTCGTACCGCTCCAGGCGGGTGCCGGCCTCGTAGTTGCCGTTGAGCAGGACCTCAGGAAGATGCGTGTCGCTGTAGTAGGCGTTGAACTCCTCGACGTCGCGCATGCTCGCGCCGGCCGGTGTATCCATCCCCACCAGGAAGATGCTCTCCGGCGCGGCCGCACGCTGCCCGACAGCGATCAGCTGCCTCCACATCACCCTCCACCGCGGGGACATGGACTTCCACAAGGCCGGGCCGGGCGTGTAGGCGGGCCGTTGCGCCGCTGGGTCCTTCTCCCGTACGGCGTACCGTTCGGCGCCGGCCAGGTCGCGAATGGCGTAGACAGCGAGCCACTGGGGGCCGAAGTCCCCGCGCGGATCGGGTGCCTCGAGCCGATAGCGGGTCGCGCTGACGAATCCAGGGTTGGCTTGCAACACCTCCGGGAAGTGCACGCTGGCATAGAACTCGTTGAACTCGGCGAGCTCGTCGTCAGTGGCCGCTGGGTCCGTGTCGATGCCGACCCAGTACATGTAGTCCGCGGCGAAGGCCGCGCCCTCGAGTCCTGAAGACATGTCTAGTTCCTCGTGATTCCATGTAGTGGAATATTATTCCGTTTATGTGATTGCACTTCTCGACTGTCCATCTGTCCTTCGTGTTGCTGTCTTGCTCCGGCCCTACCGGCGCTCCGCGAGCCGCCCTCCAGGCCCTTGCAGTCAGGCCGTGCTGGTGAGGAGCTTCCGTCGGCGAGGGTCGCGCCCGGGCACGGCTGAGAGGAGCGTCTTGGTGTAGTCGTGCGCAGGCCGGTCGTACACGTCGTTGGTGTCGCCGTGCTCGACGATCACGCCGCGCTGGATCACCGCAACCCGATCGGCCAGGACGCGCACCAGCGAGAGGTCGTGGGAGATGAAGAGGTAGGCCAGTCCACGCTCCCGCTGGAGCTCGATGAGCAGGTTGAGCACCTGGGCCCGCACCGAGACGTCGAGTGCCGCCACCGGCTCGTCGCAGACGATGAACTTCGGGTCAGTGGCCAGGGCCCGCGCGATGGCCACCCGCTGGAGCTGCCCCCCGGAGAACTCATAGGGGTAGCGGTCGAGATGGCGCACCGACAGTCCCACCCGTTCGATCAGCTCCGCCACCCGGCGCCGGCGGGCGTCGGCCTTCGGCTCGATGCGGTGGACGACCATCGGCTCCGCCACGAGGTCACCGATCACCATCCGCGGGTCCAGGGAGCTGAAGGGATCCTGGAAGATCATCTGCATGTCCCTGCGCGCGGCGCGCAGGTCGGAACGCGACAGGTCGCTGACCGACCGTCCGAGGACGTTGATCGTGCCGGAATCCGGCTCGATCAGGCGCAGAGCGATGCGCCCGAGCGTGGACTTCCCGGAGCCGGACTCACCGACGAGCGCAAGCGTCTCGCCCCGGTCGACGTGCAGGCTCACGTCGCATAGGGCGTTCACCACCTCCGATGCCCTCCGCCTGCGCAGACCAGTCGGCTTCTTGCCGAACGTCTTGCGGATGTTCTCGAGCTCGACTACTCGCATGACCCCTCTACTCCCAGGTTCAGGTCCCCGGCCCGAACACAACGCACCTGGGCGAGGCCCAGCTGCCTCATCTGCAGGCCCGCAGCGTCGCGGCACTCGTCCTGCGCGTGCGCGCACCGCGGGGCGAACCTGCACCCGGTGGGCCACTGGTCGGGGGCAGGCACCTGCCCCGGGATGGCTCGCATCAGGTCGTTCTTGTCACGGACATCGGGAGTCGCGTCGCGGATCGCCGCCGTGTAGGGGTGTGACGGTGCATGGAAGATCTCGTTGACCGGGGCCACCTCGACGGTCTGCCCGGCGTACATGACAACCACGGAATCGCAGACCTCGGCCACGACACCCATGTCGTGCGTGATCAGCAGGACGCCGAGATCCAGCTCGTTCTGGAGGTCCTTGATCAGGCGCAGCATCGCTGCCTGGACGGTCACATCGAGGGCCGTGGTGGGTTCGTCGGCGATCAGCACCTTCGGCCCACAGGCCAAGGCGATGGCCAGCATGACGCGTTGGCACATCCCGCCGCTGAACTGGTGGGGGTACTGCCGGGCGCGCACCTCGGGGTGCGGGATGTGCACCCGTTCGAGCATCTCGATCGCCTTGGTGCGGGCCACCCGTCGCGAGACATTCTCATGGGCCCTGATCGTCTCGGCGACTTGCTCTCCCACCGTGAACGACGGGTCCAGGCTGCGTCGCGGCTCCTGGAAGACCATGCCGATCTGGCCACCACGGACTCGCCGCAGTTCCTTCTCAGGAAGAGCCAGCAGGTCCTCCCCCCCGAACATGATGCGCCCCGACGTCGCCTTCACCGTGGGCGGGAGTACGCCGAGCACAGCAAGCCCGGTGATGGTCTTTCCCGAGCCCGACTCACCCACCAGACCGACCGTCTCGCCCGCTCGCACGCTGAGTGACACGTCCTCGGTGAGCTTGGTCCAGCCACCCGGGCCCTGCACCTCGATCGAGAGGTTCTGCACGTCCAGCAACGTGTCGCCCTTCACAGACGCCGACTGGTTGACCGGCTTCCTCATCACTGTCATCTCTAGTGCTTCTTCGATCGGCCGAAGGCGTCGCGGATGGTGTCACCCAGTGTGAAGAAGCACAGGATGAGCACCACGATCATGAACGCGGGAGGAACCATCGGGAAGATCTCGTCGGAGAATTGGCTGAACGCGTCACTCAACATCCCGCCCCAACTCGGCTTGGGAGGCTCAGGTCCCAGCCCCAGCAGTGCGAGCCCTGCCTGCACCGTGACGACGATGCCCGCAGTCTGCGACGTCAGCACGAGCAAAGGTCCGCTCGCATTCGGAATGACGTGGCCGAACAAGAGTCGCGCAGTGCTGCAACCTGCGGCCCGCGAGGACTCCATGTAGGGCTCCTCGGCAACGGAGGTCGCCACCGTGCGCGCGACCCGGAAGAAGCGGGGAGCAGACACGATGCCCAGAGCAAGAGCAGCGTTGAGCTCGCCTCGACCCAGGAATCCGATGATTCCGAAGGCGAAGAGCAGTGGCGGGATGCTGAGCAGGCCGTCTGCGATGCGGCTGCTGATCGCATCGAACGGTCCCCGGAAGTAGCCGGCCAGGAGGCCGAGAGGGATGCCGACCATGCCGACCGCCGTCCCGAGCACCGCGGTCCACAGCGTGACGGCGGTGCCGGCGATCAGCCGGCTGAGGACATCCCTGCCCAGGTGGTCGGTCCCGAGCAGGTGGGCACCGCTGGGGCCCGCGCCGATGTTGCTGAGGTCCTGACGCAAGGGATCGTAGGGCTCGAGCCACGAGTGGAACACGGCCACCAGTGTCAGGAGCACGAGGACGACGACAGCCAGCTGGCCGACCCGGTCCGAAGCGAAACGTCGCAGCACCCGGCTGTTGCGCAGCCGACGCAGCCGGCGCTGCACGAAGGAGCCACCGACCGCGAAGGCCTCTGGATCGAGCGCGTCCGCCGTGGCCGGGACGAGTTGCTGCTTGCCGGTCATTGGTGCGCCACCCTCGGATTGAGTTTGGTGTTGATCAGGTCGACGGCCAGGTTGAGCAGGATCACCATGGTGGCTCCGAAGAGCACGACTCCTTGGACCACAGGAAAGTCCTGCGACAGGATCGCGTTCACGCCGGTCTGGCCCAGCCCTGGCAGAGCGAAGACCTGCTCGATGATCACAGCGCCTCCGATGATCGACCCGAACTGGATGCCGAGGACCGTGAGCATCGGGGCAGCGGCATTGCGGTAGGCATGCTTGAACAGGACGAGGCTGACCGGCAGGCCCTTGGCTCGAAGGGTCCGGATGTAGTCCTGCTCGCGGGTGTCGATCAGGTTGCCTCGCAGCTGACGAGCAACCTCCGCAGCAGAGATCGCTGCCAGGGTGAGGCCGGGCAGGATCAGGCCCTTGAACCACAGCACCGGGTCTTCGGTGATCGGCGTGTAGCCGATCGCCGGCAGCCAACCCAACCGGACGCCGAAGACCCGCTGCAACAGCAGACCGGTGACGAACGGCGGGATCGCGAGGGCAACGGCACTGCTGCCGACCAGAAGACGGTCGATCCACGAACCGGGCTTCATCGCTGCCAGCGTGCCCGCCGCAATACCCACCACCAGTGTGAACAACAAGGAGACCAACGCCAGCGAGACGGTGACCGGCAGCGCATCCCTGAGAAGCTGGGTCACGGGTTGCTGGGACTGCAGACTCGTGCCGAGCTGGAAGGTCATGGCATGCCAGACGTATTCGACCAGCTGCACCGGCAGGGATCGGTTGAGATTGAGCTGCTCGCGAATCTGCGCGATCACCTCAGGCGTGGCATCCTCCCCCGCGATCGCAATAGCGGGGTCGCCGGGGACCAGTTGCTGAAGCAGGAACACCGTCACGATCACGACCAGCAGCGTGATGACGGCCGCAGCGAGGCGTCTCAGTATCGTCAGCGCCATGTCGGCCAGCCGTAGCTTCGCGGGCAGGTGCGCCCTGTGGTACTCGGAGTGTTCATCGGAGTAGTCGGGTCCCAGCGTTCCAGGTAGTGGGGGCGCATCGCATCCTCGCGTACGGGCCAGGGCGACTTGCGTGCCTGAGTCTCACGGGACCTCCTCCAGTCCAAAGGTTTGCCTCGACACAGCCGAGCAGTAACTGACCAAGCTCAGTGGTGGAGTCCGCGAGCAGATAGCGGCTGAAAACTTTGCGCAACTTGATTCCGTTGTGCGGAATGCGCCCCACGCTAGAACGTGACGCACGTCATGTCAACCATGTTACGCGCAAGAATTCGTTGAGAACCTGCTGAACAGGCCTGTCCGCGCTCAGGCGACGCGGCTGCGCCGTAGCAGGGCGATCCGCGGAGGTCGGCGGCCCGTCGGGTCAGAGCGCCCGCTCCACGCCACGACAGCCGACGTCGCCCTGGTGCCTTCGTGCTTTGTGATATTTTGTTGCAGGCTAGGAATGAGACCGCCGGCGCTCAACGGTCCTTGAACCGCGGGGTCACCAGGGACGGCAGGGCGTCGCTGGCGGCTGGGGGCAGGTCGCCGGACGCACTCAGGCGGTCAGACATCTCTCGGGCCAACGACATCATCTGCTGCACGATCTCGGTGTCCTGCTTCGGATCTATCCTGCCGAGACAGAGCATCGCCGCGATGGGGCGACCATCTGCGTCGAGGACGGGCACGGCGATGCCGCGCCCCTTCTCGAAGCGCTCGAAGTTGTCGAGGGCGTAGCCCTGCTTGCGGACCTGTCGCAGCTCTCGTTCCATCTGGATCGGGTCGGTGATGGTCTGCTCGGTGTACTGGCGCAGCCCCTCGACCTCGTAGAAGTACCTGGCGTCTTCTTCCGAGAGGTAGGACAGGAGCAGCTTTCCGTCAGCCATGGCGTGTGCGGGCTGGGGACGGCCGGCTTCGAACTCGATCATCTCGGTGTGCGCCCCGGCGACCCTGGCCAGTTGCACGGTCTTCACGCCGACAAGCGTGCTGAGCACGGCGTCATAACCTGACCATTCGGCAAGCCGGGACAGATAGAGCCGTCCATCGTGGAGAACGGGGTTCGTGACCGAGCCCACCATGCCGACGCCGATGGCGTGCATCCCCAGACGATACTTGGCGGTCCGGGAGTTCTGCTCGACCCAACCCACGTTGACCAGGGTCGCAAGAATGCGATGGACGCTGGCAGGTGAGAGCTGGACGAAGGTGGCGAGCTCGACGATCCCCAACGGGAAGGGATGCTCAGCCAACGCGGTGATGATGCGCGCAGCCCGGGTCACCGCCCTCACACCGCCGACGTCGCGGGTCTCCTTCTGGCCGGTCGGCTCTGGTACTTGAACGTTCACGTCACCTCCACAGGACGCTCAGACTACAGGGACGACAGGGGGAACCTGTCGACGGTCTTCGCGATCCGAGCGCCGGTCTTCGACGCTACTTCCTCGAAGTCGATCCCGGGCGCCAGCTCGGTCACTGCGAAGCCCTCGGGCGTGATGTCGATGACTCCGAGGTCGCTGATGACCCGGTTCACCACGCCGCGGCCGGTCAGGGGCAATGAGCAGCGCTCGACAAGCTTGAACGAACCATCCTTCGCGACATGGTCCATCAGCACGATCACCCGGCGAGCCCCGATGGCGAGGTCCATGGCCCCACCGATCCCTTTGACAAGCTGGCCGGGCACGATCCAGTTCGCCAGGTCGCCGCCGGCCGACACCTGCATGGCCCCGAGGATCGTGACGTCGATGTGCCCTCCTCTGATCATCGCGAAGGAGTCCGAGGAGGAGACGAAGGAGGCACCTGGGCCGACCGTGACGAACTCTGTCCCGGCGTTGATCAGCTCGGGGTCCTCGTGCCCGGGGGCGGGCGAAGGGCCGATCCGGAGCACACCGTTCTCGCTGTGCACCACGACCTCGATCGCCGCACCGACGTGATCGGCCACACGAGTGGGCAACCCGATCCCGAGGTTCACGTAGTCGCCGTCGCGTAGTTCCTTCGCCGCGCGCGCTGCGACCTGGTCCCGGGTCCATCCCCGGCTCAATGGACTGCCCCCGCAGCCTGGACGACGCGCTGGACGAAGATGCCGGGAAGGTGGACGCTGTCCGGGTCCAGCGAACCGGCGTCCACGATCCGCTCCGCCTCGACGACGGTGATCCGCCCGGCCATGGCGACGTCGGGGTTGAAGTTGCGGGCTGACGCGTGGAAGACGGCGTTGCCGTGACGATCGGCGAGGGTCGCCCGGACAAACGCGAAGTCTGTCGAGATCGCCTCCTCCAGCACGAAGTCCTGCTCGACCCCGGAGCGTCGGAACCGGCGTACTTCCTTGGGAGGACTCGCCTCCAGGACCTCGCCCGCAGGGCCGAACCGACGCGGGAGTCCGCCCTCGGCCACCATCGTCCCCACGCCCGTCGGGGTGTAGAAGGCTGCGAGACCGGCTCCTCCTGCGCGCAGTCGCTCAGCAAGGGTGCCCTGGGGAGCGAGCTCCACCTCGATCAGTCCCTCGAGGTACTGGCGCGCGAACTCCCGGTTGGTGCCGATGTAGGAGGCGATCACTCGATCGATCCGACCGGCGCGCAGCAGCAGCGCCAGCCCGGCGTCGTTGACCCCGCAGTTGTTGGTCACGATGGTCAGGCCACGCGCTCCCTGATCTCCGAGCGCGGACACCAGCGACCAGGGAACCCCCGCCACGCCGAAGCCGCCGACGGCGATGCTCATGCCGTCGGGGCACAGAGTCTGACCGGTCAGCATCTCGGCCTCAGGCCGGACCAGGAACGCGACCAGATGTGCCACGTCGTCAGGGACCAGGCTCCTGGGAACGGCCTGACGACGACGTACATCCTCAACGAGCCGTTCCTCGACCTCCGCCATGTCTGCCCCCATGCCGCCACCGGGGGGCGGCGTCATGCCTGGCGCCACACAGTTGACGGTGATGCCGTCCGAACCGAGCGTCTTGGCCAAGGACCGTGCAGCACCGATGAGTGCTCCCTTGCTCATCACATAGGGGAGCATCTCGGGGACCGGCGGGGGGTTGAAGTAGGTGTCGGAGACGATGAACACGACCCGACCGTGGCCCTGCTCGACCATCCCGGGGCTCAACTCCTGCAGGAGCCACATCGGTGCCTCCACATTGACCGCCATCACCTGGCGCAGCAGGTCCACATCCAGGTCCGTGAGCGAGGCGAGGGCGAAGGACGCTGCGGCATGCACGATCACATCGCACCGGCCGAACTCGCTCAGCACCCTGCGTGCCACGTCCCGGACTGACTGCTCGTCGGCGAGATCGACGGCGTAGTCGCCCTCGCGGTCGAGTACGGCGACTCGGTGTCCGGTCTCCTCGAGCCGCTGGACGATGGCGGAGCCGATGAATCCGGCTCCGCCCGTGACCAGCGCGACCGGAGCGTCAGCCATCGAACTTGGTGGACAGACCTGCCAGTGCGCCGTCGATGTCGGCGCCGATCCCGCCGCGCGCCATCTCCTGCATCTCGTCGGGGACGTCGACCTCGATGATGTATTCGACGTCGCTCTGCGCACCCTCGCCGGTCACGACGAAGGTGGCGTCGAGGCTCTTCATCGGCGACGGTTGACCGGGGACCAGACCGTAGGTCAGGGACTTGGCCGCGTCGTCCTGGGCGGTGATCCGGTCCAGGATGGAGTCGCCGCGGGTGAAGGTCACCTTGCGGTCACCATCGGCCTGCATCTCGATCGACTCGATGTGCGGCTGCCAGGAGGCATAGCCCGCGAAGTCGCTCACGAACGCCCAGACCTCGTCGGCCGAGGCGGGCAGGTGGGTGGTCTTGCTGACACGGACGATTGCCATGGTGTGTCTCGCTTTCTCGACGCGCGCACGATGCACGCGACAGTTGGTGGTCAGTTCTGTGCTTGCGCGAGCCGGGCTCGGGCCTCGGTCGGGGTCAGCATCTCGAGCGTTCCGGCCAGTGGTCCGGTCATTCCCTGCAGGAAGCCGCCCGTGTGCAGGTCTCCGGTGTCGATCGCGGCACCCCCGATGCTGGCGATCAGCTCGCCGACCAACGCTTTGGCCTGCTCGTCATCCCCGGCGATGAAGACCGCGTTGTCCTCGCCGGCTCCGGAGCCCAGGGCCGGCCCCAGCTTGAAGAGCGGGGTGACGTTGAAGGCCTTGACGAGCTTGGCACCGGGGACATACTCGGCGACGACCTCGCTCGAGATCCGGTCCCCGATGTCGATGAGCCCTGCTGGTCCCGGGGCACTGCGGTTGTTGGTGCCATCGATCACGACGCGGCCGCTCCAGTCGGCAACGGCCGACGCTGCTTCAGCGGTGCGACCCCACGGTGTGGCCAGCAGCACCAGGTCGGCACCTTCCACAGCATCCGGCACGGTGGCGGCCTGTACGCCGGGGCCGAGGTTCTCGACCAGCTCGGCCAGCGACTCCGGCCCTCTCGAGTTGCTGAGCCGCACCTCGTGCCCCGCCTCGACGAACAAGGGGGTCAGGGTCTGTGCCATCTTGCCTGCACCGACTATGGCGATCTTCATCTTGTCGTACCTCTTTCGTTGGCGGAGTCTCGCATCAGACAAGTGCAGCGACGTCGAGCCCGAAGTGCGCCTGGGCGAACCTCGGTGCATACGACTCGTACTGCAGGCCGATGTTGGTGCGGGCGGTGGAGAAGTCGCGGTAGTAGCGCTGCATGCGTGACCCGTTGGTCCCGCCCTCACTGGTTCCCGACGTGCGGAACAACAGCTCGACTGCTTCCCAGGCAAGGTTCACCGCATGGTGCGTGCTCGCGTTGATGCTCGTGATCTGCTCGGTGTCGAAGCCCTTCTCGTCCTCGGCTGCCTCGATGCACAGCTTCGTGTAGAAGCGGCCCATCGCCAGGAGGACCTCCTCGGAGGCGCGGATCTTTCCTGCGGCAAGCCCCCAGTAGCGCTGCATGTCAGGGCTGTTGACGCGCGCGACGCCGTGGGGTCCTGGCGTCTTCTTGGTGGTGATGATGCGCTCGTACTCGTCCAGCGCGGCGTAGGCACACCCGACCAGGATCGAGGTGATCTCGAGCTGCAGGTATCCCAGGGGATGGCCGGCGTACATCGGGTTGCCGTGGAGCTCGTAGCCCGGGCTCTTGAGCTCGCCATCGAACTTCAGAAGGCTGCCGCGGACCAGGCACTCGTCGGGGATGACGGTTGCGTCCATGGTGATGCTGTTGGAACCGCTGCCGCGCATGCCGAAGGCACGGTGGCGCCAGTCATCCATGAGGATCCACCCCTTGCGAGGCACCAGGGCCAGTCCCTCGCCGGTCGGCGCGCCGTCCTCGATCAGGCGCACCGCCACGATGGCGTGAGTGGAGTAGGGAGACCCGGAGCAGTAGTCCCACATCCCGTCGATCTGCCACCCCTCAGCCACCTTGGTGGCAGTCCCCATCGGGATACCACGCAGCGGAGCGGCGAACTCGCCGTCCGGTGACAAGGCGTCCGACTGGGCCTTCTCGTTGAAGAAACCGCCGATGTGGACGCCATGCCCGGCGGCCAGGCAGAGGCACCAGCCAGTGCCGGGGCAGCCACGGGCGATCTCGATGACCACCTGCAGGAAGGTGGTCACGTCGAACTCGTAGCCGCCGAATCGGCGGGGCAGGAGGGTCCGGTAGAAGCCGGCGTCACGGAACATCTGGTGCGTCTCGGGCGAGTAGGTGCCTCGGTCCTCGGTCGCCTGTCCCTCCTCACGCAGGTGCTCCCGCATCGCCCTCGCCCGAGCGATCAGCTCGGCCGGCTGCAGATCGGGCTCCGGCTGCGGGATCGTCACCCGTGCCAATTCAGTCATGAAACTCTCCTCATGGGATCACCTGGCAGGGCGCCGACGGTGACGTGCTGGGTGGGTTCGGAGGCGGCTTGGTCCGCGAGGTCCCGAATCGCCTCGGGGCTCTTCAGGGCATCCGCGATGGCGCGCATCAGGTCAGCGGCGGAGGCGGCGCTCAGCTCGACACCGACCCGGGCACCTACCCCGGCTGACGGGTCGACGAAGTCGATGATCACGGCGTGGTCGAACGGTGCGTTGACCGGGTGGTCGTAGAACACGTTGATCTGGGTGACGTCGATCCAGTCCGAGACGCCACGGGCGGAGCCGTCGGCGGCGATCTTCTCAGTGATCCAGGTGCACATGTCAGTTCCTATCGAAGGTGCTTGTCGTAGAAGGCATAGACCTTGGCCCACCCATCGACCGCCTGCTCTTGGCGGTAGTTCGGTTTGTCTGCGGTGAAGAAGGCGTGGCCGGCTCCGTCGTAGCGGTGGAACTCATGCTCTTTGCCCAGCTCAGTGAGGACCCGGTCGATCTCGTCCACCTGGGCGATGTCGGGGTTCGCGTCGTCGTTGCCGAAGATGCCCAGCAGTGGGGCGGACATGTCGACGGCTCGGTGGATGACCCCACGCGACGGGCTTCCCGGACGGGACGGATCTGGAGGTTGGGGCAGGATGCTGCCACCCCAGCAGTCGACAGCCGCGTCGAGCGAGGGCACGTCGCAGGCAGCCAGGAACGACTGACGTCCGCCGGAGCAGAAGCCGATGACGCCGACCTTGCCGTTCGAGCTCGGTTGGGCTCGCAGGTAGCGTGCGGCGCCGTCGATGTCACCCATCACCTGCTCGTTCGGCATCGACACACCCAACCCGTCGGCGCGGGCCGCTGCCGCCACGTCGGCCCAGTGGCCCGGGCCCCGCCGGTGATAGAGGTGCGGCGCGACCGCGGCGAAGCCGGCAGAGGCGAACGCCCGGACGACCTCCTTGCACCACGGGTCGAGGCCCGGCGCATGGTGCAAGACCACGACGCCCGGCGTCTCCTCGCGAACCAAGGGGCGCGCCGAGTACGCCTTGATCACGTCTCCCCCGTGGCCCGGGAACCCGACCCACTCGACGAGCATCTCGTCATCCACCGCTGTATCTCTCTCTCGCTGCGTCGTGCCAGGTCAGGTCAGGCTGAGATCGAGGCCTTCATGTCCTCGAGGACCTGCATCAGCTCCTCCTCGGAGAGCGAGAGGTCGACGGGTACGCCGTAGGGCTGCGGCCAATCGAGTCCGGTGTGCCAGTAGACCTCGACCCGGTTGCTCTCGGGGTCGTGGAAGTAGCAGCCGAACGCGTTGCCGTGGTTGTTCACGTGGTCGATGTGATAGCCGCGCTCGAGGATCTGGGTGTAGAACTCGCGCAGCTCGCCGAGCGTCTCGACCGGGAAGGAGATCTGCTGAGGATCGGTGTGATGTTCGTCGTTCTGGGCCAGCAGCAGCTCGTGGTGCTCCTCGTCGGGTCGTCCGCTCAGGAAGACCCGACGCTCGTCGCGGTCGGTGACCGTCAGGCCGAGGAAGTCCGCGTAGAACTCCTTCATGACCTCGATGTCGCGGACGTACAGACCGACGTGACCCAACCGGGTGACCTTAGGCATGATGGGACCTTTCGTTTGGTGAGTGTGATGGTTTGTTGCGGGGCGTGGGGCTAGCGCGCCCAGGCGTTGGTGCCGGTGATGACGTCCAGCAGCCCATCGGCATCCGCCGGCAGCTCGTCGCCTCGCCAGGCGACGTGGTGGTCGGATCGGATGACCGCGCCGCGCGCCGAATAGAGTTTCTGGAGGTCGTCACGGTCGGTTCCCTCCGGGGCGAAGAACTCGACCGGGATGCCCCGGGCGTCGGCTGCTGCCCTCAGACCAGTGGTGTCGAGCTCGCCCAGGATCAGGAGGGTGAACCCCTGACCCACGTGGTCGTAGAGCGAGGTGCCGTCCGCCAGCCAGTGGTGGGGCGCGCGGTTCCCGGGCGCCGCGGAGGGCACATAGTCCTCGAACGAGGGCGGCGGCTCGTCGGTGCCATCGCGGACGATGACCGGCGAGGACGAGTAGCGGTAGCCCAGCTGCCCGCCCATCCGCTTGAACTGCCGCGCCTTCTTCTCGTCGATGTCCGCGGCGACCTGCGCGCGAACGGCATCGCCCAGGGGTCCCTGGTCCTCGATGCCGTCGCGGACGAGCTCACGGGGACCGGTGAACTGGTTGCGCTCACAGCCGTCGAGAATGAACCGGGTGACCTCGCCGCGCTCGATGCTGTAGCTCGGGAGGAGCATCGGACCGCCCCAACCCTGGATCACGGCAGCAAGCTTCCAGCCCAGGTCGGCCGCGTCACCGATGCCGAGGTTCATGCCGAACCCACCCATCGGTGAGACCAGGTGCGCCGAGTCACCAGCCAGGAAGACCCGGCCGAAGTCGAAGCGTGGGGCCTGCATGGAGTGCGTCCAGAAGGTGCCACCGTTGAGGGGCTCGATCTCGAACTCCTCACCGATGGCGCGGAACAGCATGTCGCGGCAGGCCTCCCAGTCGTCGCCGTCCACGCCGTCCGGCACGGGAGAGCAGAAGTAGGCCCAGTGGTCGGTCCCGGCCTGCGGCACCAGGCTGTCGCCGCCGCGGTCCTCGTTGTAGAAGAACAACATGGAGACCATGGGCGAGGCCTTCCACAGCTCGGCCAGCCGTTCGGACCGGAAGTGCCACAGGAAGCTGCGCGCCAGGTTCGGATGGCCCTCCATGCGCACATTGAGACCCTCGTTGCGCAGCTTGCTTCGGCTGCCTTCGCTGATGACGAGGTACGACGCTGAGAGCGTCTCCTCGCCCTGCGGCGTGGTCACGGTGAGCGTGACGCCATCCTCGTCCTGGGTGAACGACTGGACCTCGTTCTCGAACCGCAGATCGATCAGGGGAAGGGACAGGACCCGCTCGCGCAGAGTCTTCTCGATGGCCTCGTTGGGGGCCCATTCGGCGACCTCGGACGCGATCGGCAGTCGTTCCGACCACTCGTAGGCCCGCGGGAAGTCAAAGATGTGGTGGCCGTTGAGTCGAGTCACGAACGCGACGTCTCGCTGGATCTCCGGGCTCACCGGGTCGTTCTCGCGCAAGGCGTCCGCGATCCCCCAGCGCCGGAAGTGCTCCATCGAACGGACGTTGGTCATGTTCGCTCGAGCGACGATGCGCTCCTGGTTCGATCGCTTCTCGAAGACCACGCTGGCTACGCCCCGCAAAGCCAGATCAATGGCCAGCGCCATGCCCACAGGGCCGGCACCGGAGATGGCGACGCGTGGTGCTGACGGCTTGGCAGTCATGTGCAACTTCCCTTCACGATTCCGTCTGTCGGAAACTCATTCCGGAACTTACCAGCGGGATCCACCTGTGTCGAGTGTCACTGGACCCAGGTGGCGGGAACCAGAACCTCAGGCCCTGGCCCGGGCCTGAACCCGGTGCAACCTGGCGTCGCCACGCCGACGGGGGCTAGCTGGCTCCCGCAGGTGCAAGGACGATGTCGAAGTGCACCCGCGTCCACGAGCGGCCAGCCAGCTCGCGACCGTCCGGAGTGGCGGTGCCCGGCGCCTGTCGTTCGAAGACCCTCACCAGGGTGCCTTGCCCCACGCCTTTCCCGATGACCTCGGGAAGGTCTGCGCCCGCCACGAGAATGTGGGTGACCAAGGTTCGACAGTGCAGCGCGGTGACTCTGATCGGCAGCCGTGGCGCAGCCTGGGCCTCGCCAGTGCGGCTCGGCGGGGTGAGCGCGTGGGGGGTGGACGCCCAGAATGCGTAACGTCCGGTGGTGTCGGTCCTGACGTGCCCGCCGGCCTTGCCGGCGTCGGGCCTCCAGAGCTCGACGCACGCTCCGGGAATCGGACGTCCGCCCCTGTCGCGGACCACACCCTCCACCCAACACGGGTCGTCGGCCGCCCCGAAGGAGAGATCGGCGCCGCATGGGAGCGCGGGACCGCGCTCGACGAGGAAGGGGCCCGATGCCGTGGCCTCCGTGACGGGAAGCTTCTGACCGGTCACTGGTCGCCCCGGACGGCATCCAGGTCGACGTCGAGGCGATCGGCCAGCTCCTCGACCGTGATGCCGAAGGTCTCGACCACCGCCAGCCGCCCAGACTCGATGACGAACGTAGCGACGTCGGTGTAGATCCGGTCGACACAGCCGATCCCGGTCAGCGGATAGGTGCAGGTGGGCACCAGTTTCGGGGACCCGTCCTTGGCGAAGAGACTCATCATCACGAAGACCTGTTTCGCGCCGATCGCCAGGTCCATCGCCCCACCGACAGCCGGCACGGAGTCCGGCTCGCCCGTGTGCCAGTTGGCGAGGTCACCGGTTGCGGAGACCTGGAAGGCGCCGAGCACGCACACGTCGAGGTGTCCACCACGCATCATCGCGAAGGAGTCGGCATGGTGGAAGTAAGAGGCCCCTGGCAGCTCGGTGACCGGCACCTTGCCGGCATTGATGAGGTCGGGATCCACCTCCCACTCCCGAGCCGCGGGCCCCATGTTCAGCATCCCGTTCTCGGTGTGGAGCACGATGCCCGACCCCTCAGGGAGATGATCGGCCACCAGGGTCGGCTGACCGATCCCGAGATTCACGTAGGCGCCCCGCGGGATGTCCTTCGCCACCTGTGCAGCCATCTCGTCCTTGGTCAGCACACCGCCACCACCCTGTCGACGTAGATCCCCGGAGTGACGATCACCTCGGGGTCGAGGCTCCCGGGTTCCACAACCTCACTGACCTGGGCGATGACCGTCGTGGCCGCGGTCGCCATCACCGGCCCGAAGTTCCGGCCGGTCTTGCGGTAGACCAGGTTGCCCAGGCGGTCGGCTCGATGGGCCCGAATGAGGGCCACGTCCCCCTTCAGCGGGAGCTCGAGGACGTAGGTCCGTCCGTCGATGACGCGCACTTCCTTGTCCTTGGTGAGCAGCGTTCCGACTCCGGTCGGGCAGTAGAACCCGCCGAGCCCGGCTCCGGCCGCCCGCATCCGCTCGGCCAACGTCCCCTGGGGCACGAGCTCGAGGTCGAGCTGACCTGCGCGGTACATCCGGTCGAACACCCACGAATCCGACTGCCGCGGGAACGAGCAGATCACCTTGCGCACCCGACCGCGATCGAGGAGGGCGGCCAACCCGGTGTCGCCGTTGCCGCCGTTGTTCGAGACCACGGTGAGGTCGCTGGCACCTTGGTCGATGAGGGCCTCGATCAGCTCGACCGGCATGCCTGCGAGCCCGAAACCACCGATGAGGACCGTCGCCCCGTCCTGGATCCCGGCCACGGCTTCAGCGAGGTCGGCGCAGATCACTGCGCTCATGCCACGTCCCCGGTGTTCTCAACGACCACAGCCAGAGCCTGGCCAACGCCGATGCAGATGGCAGCCACGCCGTACCGCTGGCGCTCGCGCCGCATGCGGTGCACCAGGGTGGCGACGAGTCGGCCGCCCGAGGCCCCCAGCGGGTGACCGATCGCGATGGCGCCACCGTGGGTGTTGACGATCTCCGGATCGATCATCCAAGCATCGACACAGGCGATCGACTGGACCGCGAACGCTTCGTTGAGCTCCACGGCCTCGACGTCCGACCACGAGATGCCGGCCCTGGCCAGCGCCTTGTTGGCCGCCTCCACCGGGGCGAAACCGAAGTCCTGTGGGTCGAGCGCGTGTACGCCGCGCCCAGCGATACGGGCCACCGGCTCACGGCCGAGCTCCACCGAGGCTTGCTCTGACCCGAGCAGGACAGCGGACGCCCCGTCATTGAGCGGCGACGCATTTCCTGCGGTGATGCTCCCGTCGGCTCTGAACGACGCCTTGAGTCCTGCCAGCGCCTCCAGGCTCGTCGCGGGCCGGATGCTCTCGTCAAGAGCGAGCGTCACGCCGGGAACGTCGACCACGAGATCGTCGTAGAACCCAGCTGCCCACGCGGCCGCGGCCAGGTGGTGCGACCTCAGCGCGAAGGCGTCCTGGCGCTCGCGCGAGATGCCGAAGCGCTGCTGGAGCTGCTCATTGGCCTGGCCCAGGGAGACGGTCCACTCCGGCGGCATCCGCTCGTTGACCAGCCGCCACCCCAGGGTCGTCGACGCAGCGGCGATGTCTCCAGCCGGGTAGGCCCGCGAGGGCTTCGGGAGCACCCAGGGTGCACGGGTCATCGACTCCACTCCCCCGGCGATCACCACCTGCGCATCACCGGTCTCGATGGCGCGCGAGGCCATCATGATCGCGTCGAGGCTCGACCCACACAGCCGGTTCACGGTGGAGCCGGGAACGCTGGTTGGTAGGCCGGCCAGCAGAAGCGCCATCCGGCCGACGTTGCGGTTGTCCTCTCCGGCCTGGTTGGCACATCCCCACAGCACCTCGTCGACGCGCGAGGGGTCGAGCGCAGGGGTGCGTGTCAACGTCGCGGAGATGACCGCGGCGGCAAGGTCGTCGGGCCTCACCGCGGCGAGCGCGCCGCCGAATCGACCGAAGGGTGTCCGGACTGCGTCGTAGACGAAGGCATCATGCACGTCCTTCAGGCTATTTCGAGATCAAGCGAAACTGAAGTATCCAAATACGGCCCTATTGATATGCTGAGCGTCCTAATGGAACTCAGACACCTTCGCTATTTCGTAGCTGTCGCCGAGGAGCGGCATTTCGGTCGTGCCGCGACCCGCCTGCACATGGCCCAGCCGCCGCTGTCGCAGCAGATCAAGGCCCTGGAGGTCGAGCTCGGCGTGCCCCTGCTGCGCAGAACCACCCGGCGGGTCGAGTTGACCGACGCCGGCGAGACCTACCTCGAGCGTGCTCGAGTCATTCTGGACGCGGTCGAGGAGGCCGGCCGCGAAGCGCAGTCCATCGCAGCCGGCATGACAGGCCGACTCGTCATCGGGTGTGTCGGATCGGCGACCTACAGCCTGCTTCCGCGGCTGGCCCGCGGCCTGGCCCAGGAGCTGCCCGGCATCGACTTCTCCTTCGAAGGCGAGATGCTCGTCCCTGACCAGGTCCGGGCCGTCAGCGAGGGCCGCATGGACATCGCCCTCCTGCGACCTCCGGTCCACGACCCCACGCTCCGTGTCGACATCTTGCGGCACGACCGGCTCGTCGTCGCGCTGGCTGACGACCACCCGCTCGCGGGGCGAAAGCGACTGCATGTCGGGGACCTGCAGGACACCGACCTCGTGGTGCACGTGGGCCGCCGTGACTCCGTCATGCACAACACAGTGCTGGACCTGTGCCGCAGGGCGGGCTTCGAGCCCAGGTTCCGGGCCGAGGTGAGCGAGACGTCTACTTTGCTCACCCTGGTGGCCGGCGGGCTCGGGGCAGCGATCGTGCCTGCCCCGGTCACCAGCCTCGAACTCGCGGGAGTCACCTACCTGCCGCTCACCGGCGCTGGAACGGTGCCGCTGGCCGTCGCCTTCCGCTCCGGCCGGCGGGCCGCCCATCTGCACCGCGCACTCGAGGCGGTTCGCCGACTGGTCGCCGACGACTGAGACCACGCAATTGACATTCCATCCGGCGCAACCATTTTCCACAGAGCGGAATTGGGCTACGGTTACTGGCGATGTGACGTAGGCCACGAACAGTGGGAAAGGCAGAGGCGCATGAACGCGATCCCTCGACCCGAGACCTTCGACGTCTCGGCGCTTGGGCACGACCGAAGCATCGAGGTCTGGGAGCAGCACAACGCGGCCGCCCTCATCGGCCTGACGTGCCAGGTGCCCTCACAGGTGCCGTTTCGCGCGAAAGAGGTCAACCTCCAGCTCGATCGACTCCACCTCGCCCGGGTGCAAGGCACCCCTCACGTCGTGGTTCGCGACGAGTCCATGGTGGCCAGGCGGCCAGCCGACGCGATCGTCGTGTATGCCGCTCTGCGCGGAGAGGCGCTGTGGGAGTACGCCGGCTCGAAGCGCCTGGTGCGTCCCGGACAGCTGTTGGTGTGTGACGTGGACCGGCCCTTCCTCCGCGGCTTCGGACACGGCCTCGAAGAGCTGGCGGTCAAGGTGCCGCGCGCGGCGTTCACCGAGCTGACTGGGCTGACGACCGTCGACGCACCGCTGCTGTTGGACGCGGCGAGTTCGGGGGCAGACCCCTACGCCCGCGCCTTGGTGCGACTCGTGGGCCGGGCCGTGGGGCGCACCGCGGTGCCTGCCGACGAGCGCACGATTCTCGAGCTCGTCTCCGTGCTGGCCACCGGCGGCCGGGTCGGCCTCCCGGTCGCCCATCGCGCGGCGGCACGGACGTTCATCGATGATCACCTCACGGACCCCTCGCTCTCGGCGGCTGACGTCGCCTCGGGTGCCGGCATCAGTGAGCGGCACCTGTCGCGGCTGTTCGCGGAGACCGGCACCAGCGTGCCGCAGCACATCCTGGCCCGGCGACTCGACCTCGCCCACACCCTGCTGTGCCGCAGCGAAGAACCGGATGCGCGGATCGTCGACATCGCCGAGAGCTGTGGGTTCACCTCGACGGCCTACTTCTCCGACACGTTCAAGCGGCGCTTCGGCGCCACCGCAGGCGACGTCCGACGCAGTGCCCAGGGCGCTCAGCGCCGATAGAACGCTGGCAGGTTCGCATCGATGTTGATCCAGGTCGCCTTGGGTTCGGTGTACTCGCGCATCGCCTCGAACCCCATCTCCCGACCGTAGCCGGAAACGCCCATGCCGCCGAACGGCGAACCCGGATTGACCCGCTTGTAGGAGTTGACCCAGACCATTCCCGCCCGCAGCTCGCGCGCCACCTTGTGGGCACGGGACAGGTCCGAGGTCCACAGGCCGCCGCCGAGGCCGTAGGCGGTCCCGTTGGCGATCTCGAGTGCCTCCTCGTCGGTCTTGAAGGTGTGCACGACCATGAAGGGACCGAACACCTCCTCCTGGGCCGCGCGGGCCGTGGGTGTGGTCTCGACGATGGTCGGCTCGATGTAGTAGCCGGACCCGAGCGACGGCTCCGCGGGCGCCTTCCCGCCCACGAGCACCGCTCCGCCCTCGTCCGCCGCGATCTCGAGGTAGGAGAGCACCCGGTCACGGTGCAGCGCGGAGGTGAGGGGACCCATCTCGGTGTTCAGATCCTTGGGGTCACCCACCCGGATCGAACCGGCAAGGCTCACGAGCCGCTCCAGGAACTCGTCCTTGACCGACTCGTGGACGATGAGCCGGCTCGCTGCTATGCATGCCTGCCCCTGGTTGTGGAAGATTCCGAACGCGGTGCCGCCCACCGCCGCCGCGAGGTTGGCGTCGTCGAAGACGATGTTGGCGCCCTTGCCGCCGAGCTCCAGGTGCACCTGCTTGAGCGTGTCCGCGGCACCTCGGGCGATCTGCTTGCCGACGTCGGTGCTGCCGGTGAAGGAGAGCTTGGCCACGTCGGGGTGGTCGACGAGACGTTGCCCAGCCGTCTGACCGTAGCCGGGAACCACGTTGATCACCCCAGGTGGGAAGCCCACCTCAGCTGCCAGCTCGGCCACGCGAAGCGCGGACAACGGTGTGATCTCCGAGGGCTTCATCACCACGCAGTTGCCGGCCGCCAGGGCCGGGCCGAGCTTCCAACTGACGAACATGACCGGGAAGTTCCAGGGAACGATCTGTCCGATCACCCCGAGGGCCTCGGGCACCACGTAGTCGAGGAAGCCTTGCTCGACCGGGACCACGGTGCCCTGGAACTTGTCCGCCATCCCGCCGAAGTAGCGGAAGGTCGCTGCCGTCCGGAGCACGTCCAGGCCCAGGGTGTCGCGCAACGGATGGCCCGTGTCGCGGGTCTCGAGCAGCGCCAGGTTGTCAGCGTCGGCCTCGATGGCGTCGGCCAGCTTCAAGAGCAGCCGCCCACGATCAGCGGCGGCGAGGCGACTCCAGTGGTGGAACGCCCCCTTGGCCGCGGTCACCGCGCGGTCGACGTCCTCCTGCTTGGCCTCCGCGACCTCAGCGAGCACCGAGCCGTCGTGCGGATCGAGGCTGGTGACGGTGGCCCCGTCTGCGGCATCGACGAACTCGCCTCCGATGAAGAGCTTGGTCTGCACGTCGTCCTTCCCTGCTCCCGCTGAACGGGAGCCCTGATGGGGATTCGCCGGTCCGGCGGCCCTAGCGCCGCCGGACCGGCGAACGTTTGTTCTCGAGGTGCGCTGCCGCGCTCAGAACTCGACGGGGTACGTGGGGGCCTCACCGGAGGCGATGGCCGCTGGAATCGCCTCGGAGTTGTTCTCCCACACCAGCAGCATCGATCGTTTGGGTGAATATCCCTGGTGTCGGATGTCTGCCGGCATCGCTGAGACGTCGCCGGCCTTCATCACCACGCGTGAGCGCACCGCACCCGTGTCGCGGTCCTCGACCTCCCAGGTGATCTGGTCGGAGAGCTGGACGAACCACTCGACCCGGTCGTTGCCGTGGATGATCGGGAGGATGTACTCCTCCGTGGTCGGGCAGGCCAGGGAGTCCTTGCAGACACTCACGACTGACGGGTTCCAGGTGACGTTGGAACGCGACAGATAGGCGAACAGGCTGAAGGCCGCGACCTCGTCCTCGAAGCCGGGTTCCACCTCGATCACCGGTTCCGACTGGTCGACGTCGGCGAACATCCGGTTGATCGGGTAGCCCATCTCGTCTGTGCGGGGCTGCTGGTCACCGGGCAGGCCGACCATCCGGTCTGCCGCAACGCGCTGCCTGGTGACGGCCGCGTCGTTGTCGCCGTTCTTCACGCCGAACGCCGATCCGGTCTCGTGTGGGGAGGCGAACGGGTCGAAGGACTCGTTGGTCCAGTCCGAGAGGATCGCCTTGAACACCTCGCGGATCACCGGGGTCTCCAGGTTGACGCTGTAGTCCAGCTCGGCCTTGCGGTAGGAGTCGTTGTATCGCCCCGCGAAGATGTCGACGGTGCCGTAGTGGTTGACCGTCCCGAAGACGCCGTCGAAGTTGACGATGCCGTAGAAGAAGTCCCACGCCACGTCGCGCTGCAACGCGCGCAGGAAGGCGTCGACGCTCATCATGTGGGAGCCGGTCGGCCAGTTGATGTAGACGAAGAACTCGTCACGCCTGAAGCTGAACTCCTCGAGCTTGAACTCGTGATAGCCGTCAGCGTTGACGTCGGCGGACCGGTCTACTTCGATCTGAATGGTCATCGGTGCGATCCCTTGGTCGTGAGCAGGTGGAAGGTCAGACGGTCTGGCAGATCTCGGCCCAGCGGTATTCAGTGAGCTGCCCGCCGATGGTCTGCAGAAGCAGGACGCCAGGGTCGCCGTCCTTGACGAAGCGGTACGCCGATCCCTTCGGAAGCAGCGCCTGATGGCCGCGCTTGAGATGGATCCGGCCCATCTTCGGGCCGATCGGCTCTCCCTGCACGAGCACGGCGCCTTCAAGGTCGTCAGCAGCGATGGGGGTCTCGAGCTTGACCAGCTCGACGATGACTTCGCCTCCTGCATCGTCCATGCAGATGGCGAACTCGTCGTGGGAGGCGGTGTACCAGGGCGACGTTCCCTCGGCGCGCACGGTCTCGAGCACGTACTCCCAGTTCTTGGCTACCGCCACGCGGCTCCAGGCCGGCATGGAGGCTGCCACTTCGAAGACGTTGGAGAAGGCGTAGTGACGGGCGTCGTCGGCGATGAGCTCGACGCCACCCTTGTCGTAGGACGCGAGCGCACCGAACTTGGTGGTGTAGCTCGCGTGCTGGACCGCACCTCCCTGGGCGGGGCTGGTGGTAGTCATCTCGTCGGCTCCTTGCGTAGTCATGGGCCGTGCACACGCAGCTGCGTCGCGCACGTCCAGGTTCATTTCGAGTGTTGAGGAACCTGTGACCGGAGAACAGGGCTGGGCGCTGTTGTGGCGGATTTGCGAAACCGCACTCACTCGTCCCGGGTGCCGTAGAACACGGTCGGCGGTGGCACGGTGCGCTCCTCGTCAGGCGGCCTTCGCACCAGCTCGGGGGTCGCTCCCACCACCAGCGCTCGGATCTGCGCAAGTACGTCGGCGACGTCCCGTTCCAACGGCACGTCCAGGACCAGGTCGTCGACGCCGGCACGGGCCAGTGCGAGCACCTGCTCCTGAGCCTGCTCGAAGGTCCCGAAGATGCCCACGTCGCGCGGGTGCCGGTCGGCGAAGCGGGGCTCGAGGTCTGCCCTCGCGACGGCCTCGTTCATGGTGCGCCCGATGGAGATCGGCACCGACAGCTGCAGAGGGCGTCTCACTCCCTCGGAGTCCAGCCGTGCCCGCTCGGTTGCCACGGCGAGCAGGTCGTTGACCCGAACGACTCCCGTGGCCTGCGTCCCCGGGTCGAGAACCACCAGTGCCGGAGCGGCGGCGTCGACGAGGCGTTGCAGGAGATCGGACGCGGGAGCCTCGCTCAGATGCACCGAGGCGAACCCCAGTCGGCCGCTCATCGCCGCGATGCTGATCGCGGTCGGGGTGGGAAGCCCAGCGGGCAGGTTGATCCCGACGCTGAGCAGATGCCTGGTCACAATTTCCTCCTCGAAGGACGTCTTCCTACAAGATCTGGGCGACGGCGCCGGTGAGCTGGCGGATGGTCGACACCTCGAAGGCGCCGGTGCAGTGGGTGGCATATTCGGTGGCCCGGGAGTCCCGGGTGTCCCATTCCGCGCGGGGCTCCGGGTTGAGCCAGTAGAGCCGCCGCGCGCGACGGTTCAGCTCAGCCACCACTGACGTGGCGGCTTCGCGGTCGTGGGACCGGGTGTCCCCGGCGACGATCACGGTCGTCTTCGCGGTGACCACATCCCCCCAGGAGGCCAGGAACGTGGTCATGGCCCGGGCATAGTCGCTGCGGCCGTCGTCTGCGACAAGGCCCCGTTTTCCAAGCAGGTGGTGGGGGTCGAGGACTCCCGGGTTGTTCTGCATGATCTCGGTGATCTCGACGATGCCGTCGATGAAGACGAAGGATCGGACCCGACGGAACTCCTCGTGGAGGGCGTGGAGGAGGGTCAAGGTGAATGGGGCGAACTGAGCCGTCGACCCTGATACGTCACACAGCACGACCAGGTCCGGCTTGGTCGGCCGCCGGCGGCGTAGCACCGGTGCCACCGGCACTCCGCCGTATCCCATCGAGGCTCGGATGGTCCGCCTCATGTCGACCCCGGCCCCGCCACGCCGGCGCTGCGCACTGAGCTTCGCGGCCAGGTGCCTAGCCAGGGGGCGCATCGCTATCCGCATCGCCACGAGCTCGTCGGGTCCGGCCCGCAGCAGGGGGCGATCCTGGAGGTCGTCCAGGTGCTGAGCCTCCACCCCTGCACCTTCGCGCAGTCGACCGGCCAGCATGTCGGTGAGCCGGCGGCTCATCTGCTCCATCGCCGCCCGGGCCTCGGCGGCGCCGACGCCGCGATCGAAGTCCGTGCTGTCGGCGTCACCCTCGAGGTAGCGCCGGTAGAGGTCGGGCACGTTCATCCGCCGCAGCACTCGTTGTGTGTGATGCCCGGCTGACCTGCCGTCGTCGTGGTTGCCGGAGAAACGAGTGATGGCCTCGTCGAGCGTGTGCTCCAGCTCCTGCTCGTCCTCCTCCCGCAGGGCTCGGATGACGGAGTCGAGGAGCTGCTCCTGGTCGTCGACGACCGGGTCGGCGCTGGTCCGGGCCGTGGCGTCGACCTCCGGGCGCGCCACCGGGAAGACAGCGTCGAACGAGCGCCGGAACAGCACGTCATGGCTGGAGTCCTTGACCAGGGTCGCCCGGAGCGCGGCACGCACCCGGCCGCGCGAGGCCAGGTCGGAGTGGCGCAACGAGCTCATCGCGTCGAGCACCTCGCTGGTGGAGACCGGTACGCCGCCTGCCCTGAGCCGGGTGACCAGTGCCACGACCAGCAGCGGCCCGACCTCACTGATGCCGCGGGCCTCGGCGGGCGGGGCCGGCGTACTCACGGGCCGCTGCCGGCCAGGTGCAGCTGCTCGCGCACCTTCGCCTTGTCCTGGTCGTTCTTGAGGACCACGCCCAGGGTCTGCCCGGCCACGGCGTCGCCGAGCTCGTGGTGACCGAGGGCCGAGACCGCCTGCGCCCAGTCGATCGTCTCCGCGACGCTCGGCGGCTTGCGGAGGTCGAGGGCCCGCATAGCCCGGACCGCCTTGACCACCTGAAGGGCCAGCTCCTCGCTGACCTCGGGGACTCGGCTGCGCACGATGGCGCGTTCGCGCGCCGCGTCGGGATAGTCGACCTGGGCATGCAGGCAGCGCCGGCGCAGAGCCTCGGACAGGTCGCGCGTCGCGTTGGAGGTGAGCACCACGAACGGGCGTTGAACAGCGGTGATCGTGCCGAGTTCGGGAATGCTCACCTGGAAGTCGCTGAGCAGCTCGAGCAGCAGACCTTCGACCTCGACGTCGGCCTTGTCCGTCTCGTCGATCAGCAGCACCACCGGCCCCTTGTGCCTGATCGCGGCGAGCAACGGGCGTTCGAGGAGGAACTCCTCGCTGAAGATGTCGTCATGAAGCTCGTCCCAGGCTCGGCCATGCTCGTCGCCGCCCTGGGCCGTCTGGATCCGAAGCAGCTGCTTGCGGTAGTTCCATTCGTAGAGCGCTCGCGCCTCGTCCAGGCCCTCGTAGCACTGCAACCTGATGAGCGTGGACCCAGTCCCGGCGGCGACTGCCTTGGCGAGCTCGGTCTTCCCGGTGCCGGCCGGGCCCTCGAGGAGGAGCGGTTTGCCCATCGCGTCACCCAGGAAGACCACGGTGGCGAGCTCCTCGTCCACGAGATAGCCGGTGCTCGCCATCGTGTCCCGTGCGTGTTCGACGGAGGAGAAGAGTGCCATCAGGGTGTCTTTCGTTTCGGGAGCAAGGATCGTTGCCAGCGGACGTCTCAGCCGGGTCCGGCAGGACGCAGCGGGCGCAGGGCCTCGGTCCAGCGCAGCAGCTCGTCGAGCATGCCCGCGGCCGCGGCCGGGTGCGCCGACTCGGGTGTGAAGACGCCATCGACCACGTGACGCCGGATGTTGGTGATCGCGACCCCCTCGGGCACGGGCACCATGCTCAGTCGTGACAGGACGGGCTTGATCGCTTCCACTCCGCGCATACCGCCCGCGGCACCGCCATAGCTGACGAAGCCCACGGGCTTGTAGAGCCACTCGCGGTAGAGGAACGAGATCGCGTTGAGCAGGCTTGCCGCTGGCCCGTGGTTGTACTCCGGGGTGACGAAGACGAAGGCGTCACTGGCTTCGACCAGGGCGCTCCACCGGATCGTGTGCTCGTGAACGTAGGAGGCCAACCGAGGGTGGTTCGGCTCGTCCAGCAGGGGCAGGGCCACCTCGGCCAGGTCGAGGACCTCGACCTGGAACGAACCGTGGGCGATCGCCGCGTCCAGAGCCCAGCGACCCACCGCAGGTCCCAGGCGTCCGGGCCGGGTGCTTGCGACGACCACGCTCAGCTTCCTCACGGCTGCTCGGGGGCCAGCACGATATCGAAGGTGGTCGTGGACCAGGTGCCATCGACGACCCGGCCGTCCGGAGTGGGCGTCCCGGCGGGCTGACGGTCGAAGTCGCGCACCAGGGAGTCCTTGACCCCGAATACCGCGTCGGAGGACAGCAACTGGTCTCCCCGCACGAAGATGTGGGTCACCAGCGTGCGGTACCCGGCCTGCTTGACCAGGAAGTGCAGGTGCGCCGCACGCATCGGCGAGCGACCGGTCGCGTCGAGCATCTGCCCGACCGGTCCGTCGTGTGGGATCGGGTACGGCGTCGGGGTGATGGCCCAGAACCGATACGAACCGTCGGCCTCGGTGAACAGGTGTCCTCGGGCGGCCGTCCGCTCGTCGCCGTACTGCACGTCGTAGAAGCCGTCGTCGTCGGCCTCCCACACCTCGAGGCGCGCGCCAGCAAGCGGACGTCCCTCGGTGTCACGGACCGTGCCCACGACCCAGCACGGCTCACCCGCCGCCCCGAGCGCGATGTCGCCACCCGAGCCGATCTCAGGGGAACCCTCAACGAAGAAGGGTCCGAACACGGTGGCCTCCGTGGCGTCACCGCGGGCCTCGTTGTTGATCGCAATGGTCTGCATGGACGCGCCGAGTGTGTCGGAGAGCAGGATGAACTCCTGGCGTCGATCGTCGGTCATGTGCCCGACAGCAGTCAGGAAGGCGACTGCCGCACTCCACTCCTCCTCGGTGAGGCGGACGTCGCGCAGAAAGCTGTGCAGGTGAGTCACGACTCCCCGCATCAGCTCCAGCAATCGGGGGTTCTCGCAGCCATCGAAGGACGCAAGCACCGTGTTGACGATGGCGTCCTCCCGGGCCTGTTGCTCAGCTGAGACCTCGCTCATGACACGTCCTTTCCAGCCCAGGCCGCACGCAGCAACGCGGTGAGGTTCTCGGTCGTCACCGGCGTCGGGTTCGACTCGGGCACGACGACGAGCACGTCGTCGACCGCGGCCTCCGCCTCGGCCTCCGTGAGGCCGAGATCGCTCAGCGAGCGGGGCGCGTCCAGGGCCCGGCACAGCGCCGAGAGACCCCCGACGGCCGTCGGGCTGGCGAACGCGGCCGCCAACCTGGCTTCGGCCCCGGGGGCGTTCGGTGCATTGAAGGCAAGGACATAGGGAAGCACGATGGCGTGGGTCTGGGCATGCGGCAGGTTGTATCTGCCCCCCAGCACATGGCAGATCTTGTGATGCAGCCCGGAGCCGGCCGACGCGAACGCCTTCGCCGCCAGGTGCGCGCCATACAGCGCCAACTCGATGCCGGGCAGCCCGGCGCCGTCCCGTGCCACCAACGGCAGGCCCTCGTGCAAGGCGCGCGCGCCCTCCGCGGCCAGGACCGCGTTGATCGGATCCGCGAGCGGCGCCCAGAGTGAGTCCACACAATGCGCCAGAGCGTTGAGGCCGCTGGCGACCGCGAGGTCGGTCGGGAGGCTCCGCAGGAGCGTCGCGTCGTACACCACTGCGCGGGGCAGAACGGCCGGGTCCACCCCTGTCGTCTTTCGGCCATCCTCGGTGAGGCCCCAGACTGCGGTCGCCTCACTGCCGGCGTACGTCGTCGGCACGGCCACGATCGGCAGGGCGGTGGTCATCGCAACGGCCTTGGCCAACCCGGTGGTCGATCCACCACCCACCGACACGATGACGTCCACGTCGTTTGCGAGCGCCGCTTCCCGGGCTCGCTGCGCGACCTCGACTGGGACATGCATCACGACGTCCGCATGGCGAAGCACCGTGGGCAGTCCGGAGGTCACCCGGTCGGCAAGGGCGGCCTCTGCTTCGGCCGCGATGACCATCACGCGGGAGGCACGAAGCCGGTCGATCTCGGCTTCAACCCCCCGGGCTGCATCACCCGGCGCGAAGCGCACGCGTTGTGGAAGGGACTCATGGACGAAGTGCACGACTGGAGTCTCGTGAAGCGGGATGCACAAACCAAGCCCCACGTGATTCATGGCAGAAATGCGGACTCGACCTTCGATCCTTATTTCCGCCATCGGGGTCGACGGGACGGCTGGCCGCAGCGAGCCTGTAACGGCCCTGTCGTTCAGAGGAGGAGCAGATCATCGACGCTGCCAGCGCGAATTCCGACTTCGCGGTGTTGCCGGAGGAGTTCCGTCGCGCCCTCGCCCACTACCCGACCGGCGTCGCGGTCGTCATCGCCGTCGGTTCGGACGGATCGCCGGTCTCCATGGTGGTGGGGACCTTCACCTCGGTCTCACTCGACCCGCCATTCGTGGGATTCCTCGCTGACAAGCACGGCAACAGCTGGCAGAGCATCAAGGCCGCCGGGCACTTCTGTGTCAGCGTCCTCGGCGCTGGTCACGAGCACGTGTGTCGCGCCTTCGCCACCAAGGACCACGAGCGGTTCCGTCACGCCACCGCGGTCGCCGACTCCGGTTGTCCACGCCTGAACGAGGCGGCACTGTGGGTGGACTGCACTATCGAGGACGTGTTGCCGGCCGGCGACCACGACTTCGTTCTAGGACGGGTCCGTCAACTTGCCGTCGGCGAGAATGGAGGACTGCCGCTTCTCTTCCTGCGTGGGGGTTACGGCGCTCCCCAGATCGCGTCCCTACAGGTGGAAGCCCCCGGGCTCGGCCCGGTGCTGCGGCTCGCAGATGCAGTGCGACCGGAGGTGGAGTCGGTGTCGCAAGAGCTCGCGCTGGAGTGCATCGTGCTCGCGGCTGTCGACCGCGAAGTGGTCATGGTCGCTGCAGCAGGGATCGAGTCGGCAGCGGGCAGCTCGCGAACCCACGTCGGCTCGACCTTCCCGCTCGCCGCCCCGCTGGCACCGGTGTTTCTGGCCTGGGCCGGCCAGGAGGAGCAGCGTCAGTGGATAGCCGAGGGAACCCGGCTGGCTGGGACGGACGTGACCGAGGTTGCCACCACCGCGCTGGCGGCGGTTCGAGAACGTGGCCACGACATCACCACGGGACGGGCCGTGTCCGAGCGGTTTCGGCGAGTCGTGCTGGACGGAGCCGACGGGCAGGGGTCACCGGATTTCGACGAGGTGGTGCGGGCGGTCGTCGGGGAGCGCGATCCTGCACTGACCAGTCCGCTCGAGATGCTCTCCGACGTGACCGCCCTGATGGTGCCGGTGCGTGACGCGAACGGTCGAGTCGTGCTGAGCGTCGGACTCGTCGGTTTCACCGGCGACGAAGACCAGGCACGGCTGCGGCACTGCCTGGACCGGCTCGAACAGGCTGCTGAAAGAGCGTGCCGACTGCTGGCTGAGCTGCCGCCCGCCTGAGCCATAGCCGGGACAAGGTGTCTGACCACAGACACCAGGCTCAGCTCCCGCAGCCGCGCGAGCGAGGTGACCCCTGTCGACTGACGGAGCCCGGCGCAAGCGTCGGCAACATGGACGAAGCGCACGGGCAGCGTCGTCCGCTGCCCGAGGGCCCCTGGCGATGGCACGCCCGCACCCCGGTGCGGCAGCGCTGGGTCAGCGAGTTGCCTGACCAGGTCGCGAGCGCCACCCCCGCAACGTTGCGAACGCATTGCCCACGCTCAAACGTAGGAAGAGCTCGCACAGACCCACGCGGGGCAGGCCGAAGGCCCTCGAACTTGCGCTCGCAAGTCAGAGGGCCTTCGCGTCGATCTGTGGCAGATGAAGGATTCGAACCTTCGAAGCTTTCGCGACGGATTTACAGTCCGCTCCCATTGGCCGCTCGGGCAATCTGCCGTGCACTCACCGACCGGTTGAGGACTTGGTCGAAGGAGAAGCAAGGATGAGGATAGCGTCAGACCCACAGAGACAAAAATCGTAAGGAGCCCCGATGGCCGACTCGTCGTTCGACATCGTCAGCAAGATCGACCGCCAGGAGGTCGACAACGCCCTGAGCCAGGCCGCGCGGGAGATCGCGACCCGCTTCGACTTCAAGGGCACCGGTGCCTCGATCGAGTGGCAGGGTGATCAGGCGATCGAGATCAGCGCCTCAGCCGACGATCGCGCCACCGCCGTACTCGACGTCTTCCAGGGCAAGCTCGTCAAGCGCAACCAGTCCCTCAAGATCCTCGACGCCTCCGAGCCGCGCCAGTCCGGGCAGGTCAGCAAGATCTCCATCACGCTGAAGGAGGGCATCTCCTCGGAGGACGCCAAGAAGATCAGCAAGCTGATCCGCGACGAGGGCCCGAAGGGCGTCAAGGCGCAGATCCAGGGAGACGAGCTGCGGGTGTCGTCCAAGAAGAGGGACGACCTCCAGGCCGTGCAGGCGCTGGTGAAGTCCCAGGACCTCGACTTCGCGGTGCAGTTCACCAACTACCGCTGAGCGCGCCTGCAGGAGCGCTGCGCGAACCGTTGCGGCCCACACCGCGGGCAGGACGTGAACCGACCGGGCCGACGTCCCCAAACGTCGACCCGGCCGGTGGTCACATGGCTCAGCCTGTCTTCGACATCTGCCGTACGCCGACCGCGCCGGGCACCGGCGTGATCCAGACCGTCTGGTCGACCTCGAGGCCGAGCGAGTTCGCGTGGGTGCGGCTGAGCACCACGGTCACTTCCTCGCCGTTCTCCGACAGCACGGTGATCCGGACCTCGAAGCCCACCTTCAGCAGGCGGCTGATGGTGCCCTGGACGGCGCCGGCCAGGACCGGGGTCGTGGAGATGTCGATGTCGTGGGGTCGCACCACCTCGCCGTTGAGCTTGGTGACCTCGCCGAGGAAGCCCATCACGAAGTCGTTGGCCGGAGAGTCGTAGAGCTCGTCGGGCGAACCGATCTGCTCCACCCGACCCTCGTTGATCACCACGATCTCGTCGGCGACCTCCATGGCCTCCTCCTGGTCGTGGGTCACGAACACCGTCGTCACGTGCACCTCGTCGTGGAGGCGACGCAGCCAGTCGCGCAGCTCCTTGCGGACCTTGGCGTCCAGCGCACCGAACGGCTCGTCGAGCAGCAGGACGGTCGGCTCCACCGCGAGCGCCCGCGCCAGCGCCATGCGCTGGCGCTGGCCACCCGAGAGCTGTGCTGGGAGCCGGTGGGCGAACTGCGAGAGGTGCACGAGCTTGAGCAGTTCCTCGACACGCGCCACGACCTCCTTCTTGGGGCGCTTGCGGATCTCCAGGCCGAAGGCGACGTTCTTGGCCACCGACATGTGCTTGAAGACCGCGTAGTGCTGGAACACGAAGCCCACGTTGCGCTTCTGGGCCGGCAGCTTCGTGGCGTCGGTGCCTTCGATGGTGATCGTGCCCGAGTCGGCACTCTCCAGGCCCGCGATGATCCGCAGGAGGGTGGACTTGCCACCACCCGAGGGGCCGAGCAGCGCGGTGAGCTGGCCGGTGGGGATGGTGACATTGACGTCTTCGAGCGCGACGAAGTCCCCGAAGGTCTTGTTCAGGCCCGTGATCTCGATACTCATGAGGTCTCTTCCTTAGGACGGAGCAGGGACACGACCACGATGCACAGGACGCTCGCGGTGGCCAGGATGAAGGAAGTGGCGTACGCCGCCCCCTGCTCGAAGTTCTGATACTTCTGCTCGACGACGAGGGTCGCCGTCTGGGTCTCGCCGGTGAAGTTGCCGGACACGATCTTGACCGCGCCGAACTCACCCAGCGATCGGGCCAGGGAGAGGACGACGCCGTAGACGACCGCCCACTTGATGCTGGGAAGGGTGATCCGCAGGAACGTCTGCCGTCCATTGGCGCCGAGGCTCTTGGCGGCCTGTTCCTGGTCGTCACCGATCTCGGTCAGCACCGGCACCACTTCACGGATCACCAGCGGCAGCGCGACGAAACACGTGGCCATGATCATGCCCGGCGAGTTGAAGATGACCTGGAGGCCGTTCTCCTCCAGCGTGGGACCGAACCAGCCCGTGCGGCCGTTGTAGACCAGCAGCAGGGCCAGGCCGACCACGACCGGCGACACCGACAGCGGTACGTCGATCAGCGCCGACAGCACCCGCTTGCCGGGGAACTCGAAGCGCACCAGCAGGATCGAGATCGTCACCCCGAACACCAGGTTGATCAGCACGGCCCAGAAGGCGATCTCGGCAGTCAACGACAGGGCGTTCTGCACGTAGGGGTCCTTGAGGGCGTCGGTCAGCGTCGTCAGGCCGTCGGAGAAGGTCTCCTTGACGATCAGCGACACCGGCCAGGCCACCAGGAAGAACACGTAGCCGAGAGCGATGAACCTCAGCGTCCACTTGAGGGGCGTCGACACGCTAACCACGACGAGCCACCCTTCGCTGCACGAGGTCGAGCGCCACGATCACGAACAACGCGACAGCCAGCATCACGGAGGCCAGTGATGCAGCCGCCGCGGTGTTGCCGCCTTCGATGAACGTGAGCACCCGCACCGACACGACCTCGGTCCTAAAGGGAAGGTTGCCCGAGAGCAACACCAGGGAGCCGTACTCCGAGATGGCCCGGGCGAACGACAGCGCAGCACCGGCAGCGATCGCCGGCACCAGACTCGGCAGGATGATCCGCCGGAAGATGGTCAGTCGGCCCGCTCCGAGTGAGGCAGCAGCCTCCTCGACGTCATGGTCGATCTCCTCCAGCACCGGCTGCACGGTCCGCACGATGAAGGGCAGCGTGACGAACGCCAGCGCCAACATGACGGCCTGCTCGGTGTTGGCCCAATGCAGCCCGATCGGGCTGTTGGGGCCGTAGAGCGACAGCAGCACCAGGCCCGCGACGATCGTGGGCAGCGCGAAGGGGATGTCGATGATGACGTCCAGGATCCGCTTGCCGAAGAACTGGTCGCGCACGAGCACCCAGGCGATGATCGTCCCGACGACGACGTTGATGGCCGTCACCAACAGGGCCTGACCGACGGTGAGCTTGATGGCTGCCAGGGTCTGCTCGTTGGTGAGGGTTCGGACGTACGCATCCCAGCCGCCGCCGGCGGCGGTGGCAATCAGGGCGGAGAGCGGGATGAGTACCAGGAGGCTGAACCAGGTCACGGCGATGCCGAGACCGAGGAACGACCCCTTGGTCAGATTCGTGCCGCCACCCCTCCGGCGCTTGCGCGCCGAAGGGGTGGGGTTGGCCGCAGGGGCCGTGAGGGTGGCGGAAGTCATTCCGTCTTGCCCGTTTCAGCCTGCAACTTGGTGATGATGCCGTTCTCCTCGTCGAAGAACTTGGTGTTCGCCTCGTCCCAGCCGCCGAAGTCCTTGTCGATGGTCAACAGGGTGCCGGGGGTGGGGAACGGGTCGGCCGGGTCGTTGGCACCCTCCACCTCGGGCAGGTCGACACCGTCGACGACCGGACGGAAGCCGAACAGCGCGTACTCCGCCTGGGCCTCCGGGGTCAGCAGGTAGTCGAACAGATCCTGCGCCTTCGGGTCGGAGTCGACCGTGATGGCGGCGGGGTTCTCGATGAGCAGGGTGTCGTCGGGGACCACGTAGTCGAAGTCCTCGCCGTTCTCCCGAGCCAGGATCACCTCGTTCTCGTAGGAGATGAGCACGTCGCCGTTGCCCTCAGAGAACGCAGTGGTGGCCTCACGGGCCGAGCCGGGAAGCGCGATCGTGTTGTTGAGGAACTTGGTGACGAACTCCTTGGCGTCCGCCTCGGTCCCACCGGTGGCCAGCACGTGGCCCCAGGCCGCGAGGATGTTCCACTTGGCCGAACCCGAGGATGCCGGGTTGGGGGTGATGATCTCGACACCGGGCTTCACCAGGTCATCCCAGGTCTGGATGTTCTTGGGGTTGCCGGCGCGCGTCACGAACGACACCACCGAGGAGGTGACGATGCCGTTGGTGTCGCCGTTGGACTTCCAGTCGTCGGCGACGAGGCCGGCATCCACGAGTCGCTTGATGTCGGGCTCGAGGGAGAAGTGCACGACATCGGCGTCGAGCCCACCCTCCACGGCCCGGCTCTGGTCACCCGACGCGCCGTACGACGTCTTGAACGTGACGTCCTTGCCCGCGTCGGTCTTGTCGAAGGCCTCGAACTGCGGCTTGTTGGCCGACTCGAGGACGGAGAAGCCGACAACACTCAGTTGGTCGGCGTCCGTACTGCCGGAACTCGCTGAACAGGCGGTCAAGGCCAGCACCCCAGCCACTGACACAACTGCCGCCTTGATCTTGATGCTCATGTGCTCTCTTTCCTGCCCCCACGGAGGAGCTATCTCGTTTATTCCGAGAAGTTTAGGCGACTTACGTAAATAAGTATGCATTCCCTGAAGCGTGGGTTTCGTCACGTGCCCACAACGGGAGACGGCGGGTGTTCTCAGGCGGGCCGGACTATCGTGAGAGGCTGCAGAGGACGACTAGACACTCGGCGGGAAGTAGGAAGCTGGCCATGGGTAGGCAGGCCAAGCAGGTCAAGCAGCTCGATCGCGTGATCATCAGGTTCGCGGGCGACTCCGGCGACGGGATGCAGCTCACCGGAGACCGCTTCACGCAGGAGTCGGCGACCTTCGGCAACGACCTGCAGACGCTCCCGAACTTCCCTGCGGAGATCCGCGCACCCCAGGGCACGCTGCCTGGTGTCTCGTCGTTCCAGGTCCACTTCGCCGACCACGACATCCTCACCCCGGGCGATGCTCCCGACGTGCTCGTGGCGATGAACCCGGCCGCCCTCAAGGCCAACCTCGCAGACCTGCCCAAGGGCGCGACGATCATCGTCGACACCCATGACTTCACCGCGCGCAACCTGACCAAGGCCGGGTACGCCGCCAGTCCGCTCGACGACGACTCCCTCTCCTCCTACGCACTGCACACCCTGGACCTGACCGGCATGACCGTCGAGGCGGTCAAGGAGTTCGGCCTGTCCCGCAAGGACGCGGCGCGAGCCAAGAACATGTTCGCGCTCGGGCTGCTCTCCTGGATGTACGGACGGCCGACCGAATCGACGACCACCTTCCTGTCCAAGCGCTTCGCCAAGGTGCCCGACATCCGCGACGCCAATATCCGGGCGTTCACCAGCGGCTGGAACTTCGGCGAGACCACCGAGGCGTTCGCGGTCTCCTACGAGATCAAGCCGGCCCCGATGGCGCCGGGCACCTACCGCAACATCACCGGCAACCTGGCCCTGTCCTACGGCCTCATCGCCGGCGGCGTGCAGTCGGGGCTCCCGGTGTTCCTGGGCTCCTACCCGATCACGCCGGCCTCCGACATCCTGCACGAGCTGAGCAAGCACAAGGGCTTCGGCGTCACCACCCTGCAGGCCGAGGACGAGATCGCCGGCGTCGGCGCGGCCATCGGAGCCTCCTTCGCCGGGCACCTCGGCATCACCACCACCTCCGGCCCCGGCCTCGCGCTGAAGTCCGAGGCCATCGGCTTGGCTGTGATGACCGAGCTCCCCCTGGTCGTCGTCGACGTCCAGCGCGGCGGGCCCTCGACCGGACTGCCGACCAAGACCGAACAGGCCGACCTGCTCCAAGCCATGTTCGGACGCAACGGCGAGTCCCCCGTCCCGATCGTCGCTCCGCAGTCACCCGGCGACTGCTTCTCGGCCGCGTTGGAGGCCGTCCGGATCGCCGTCACCTACCGCACCCCGGTGATGCTGCTCTCCGACGGGATGCTGGCCAACGGCTCCGAGCCATGGCGGATCCCCGACGTCGACGATCTCCCGGCCATCGATCCGAACTTCGCCACCGAGCCCAACCACGTGGTCGCGAACGGCTCGACGGGCGATGAGAAGAAGGAGTTCTGGCCCTACCTGCGCGACCCAGAGACGCTGGCCCGTCCGTGGGCCATCCCGGGCACCGCCGGTCTCGAACACCGCATCGGGGGCCTGGAGAAGGGCGACGGGCACGGCAACATCTCCTACGACCCCGCCAACCACGACTTCATGGTCCGCACCCGCCAAGCCAAGGTCGACGCCATCGCCAAGTCGCTGCCCCCGCTCGAGGTCGACGACCCGAGCGGCACGGCGAAGGTGCTGGTGCTGGGCTGGGGCTCCACCTACGGCCCGATCGGGGCCGGTGTGCGCCGGGTACGCCGGGCCGGGTTCAACGTGGCCCAGACGCACCTGCGCCACCTCAACCCGTTCCCCAACGACCTCGGCGAGATTCTGGCGCGCTACGACAAGGTGCTGGTGCCCGAGATGAACCTCGGTCAGCTCTCGATGCTGCTGCGTGCGAAGTACCTCGTCGACGCCGTCGGCTACAACCACGTCCGCGGTCTGCCCCTCAAGGCCGCCGAGCTGGCCGACGCCATCGGCGAGCTCGTGGCGATGGCCGAAGGGCTCGATCACGACCTGACGCTGAAGCTGGTCGCCACGAGCTCGGCAGCCGGAAAGGAAAACGCCTGATGACCACGATCGAACTGCCGTTCCCCACCAGCGGGACCGCCGGCGTGCCGGCGGCCGACGGCCCCCAGACCGGCAAGGAGTTCACCTCCGACCAGGAGGTTCGCTGGTGCCCCGGGTGTGGTGACTACGCCGTGCTCAAGGCCGTCCAGTCCTTCCTGCCCGACCTGGGCCTGCGCCGCGAGAACATCGTCTTCGTCAGCGGGATCGGCTGCTCGAGCCGCTTCCCCTACTACCTCGACACCTTCGGGATGCACTCCATCCACGGCCGTGCCCCCTCGATCGCGACCGGCATCGCCACCGCCCGCGAGGACCTCTCGGTCTGGGTGGTGACCGGTGACGGTGACGCCCTCTCGATCGGGGGGAACCACCTCATCCACGCGCTGCGCCGCAACGTCAACATGACGATCCTGCTGTTCAACAACCGGATCTACGGCCTCACCAAGGGCCAGTACTCCCCCACCTCCGAGACCGGGAAGGTCACCAAGTCCACCCCGATGGGCTCGGTGGACCACCCCTTCAACCCGGTCTCCCTGGCGCTCGGCGCCGAGGGCTCCTTCGTGGCGCGCACCATCGACTCCGACCGCAAGCACCTCACCGCCGTGCTGTCCGCGGCAGCCGCCCACCGGGGCACCAGCTTCGTGGAGATCTACCAGAATTGCCCGATCTTCAACGACGGCGCCTTCGACGCGATCAAGGACCACGACACCAAAGCCGACGCCATCATCCCCTTAGTGCACGGCGAACCCATCCGATTCGGCGCGCTCGGCGAGGACGGCCAGCCCACCAAGGGCCTGGTCCGCTCGGCGAACGGCGGGGTGGAGGTGGTCTCGACGGTCTCGACAAGCTCGACCACCGAAGGGCCCACCGAAGCAGACCTCTTGGTCCACGACGCCCACGACCCGGACCCGACGACTGCGTTCGCGATCTCCCGGCTGACCGACTCCGGCTACCTCAACCAGGCGCCGATCGGGATCTTCCGCTCGGTCGAGCGGCCGTCGTACGACGACCAGGCGCGCGCCCAGGTGGCCAGCGCCAAGGAGGCGGCCCCTGGCCCCGCCCCCGACAAGCTGGCTGCTCTCATCGGGGGCGGCGACACCTGGACCGTCGTCTGACGAAGGTCGCTCAGCTCAGCGCTTGACGACCTTGATGACGTTCGAGAACGAGCCGGAGTAGCCGGCGGACGCCCGGATGAACACCCGGAACTTGCCGGCGCGCGCCAACCTGGTGAAGGCATAGGTGCCGTTGGCCTTCGTCTGGCCCCGCTTGAACTGCTTCCACGATCCGGCCCTCAGCTGCTGGAGGACGGCGACCCGCTTGCCGCCCTTCGGGGTGACCTTGCCGATGAACTTGTAGGTGCCGGACGTGGCGACGAAACGGATGCCGACCGTGCGCTGCGGTGCGGCCGCCGGGGCGCCCACCTGGCTCACGGTGGCGGTGGTGCTGGAGCTGGTGCTTGCCTGGGCACCGGGGCCCACGAGCAAGGTGGTGAAGGCGAGGGCCAGAACGGCCAAGGCTGTGACAAGACGCTTCATGTGAAGGTTCCCCCTGAGATTGTCGGTAGTGGTGACACGTGTCGCAGGGCTAGTTCCCCCGCGCGGAACCAGCCAAACACGAAACCGCCCCAGAAGTTTGCAAATGCACATGTCGGTCGCATACTTCACCTCGTGGAGAAGCGCCGCGGCATGCTGTACGGCGCTGCCGCCTATGGGCTCTGGGGCACCTTCCCGATCTACTGGCCACTGCTGGAGCCGGCCGGGGCGATCGAGCTCCTCGCACACCGCATCCTCTGGTCCGCGATCACGATGAGCCTGCTGGTGCTGCTCCTGCGCCGAGGACCCAGCCTCCGCGCTCTCGTCGCCGACCGGCGCACCTTCCTGATCCTCTCGGTCGCCGCCCTCGTCATCACCTTCAACTGGGGCGGCTACATCTGGGGGGTGACCAACGGTCGGGTCGTGGAGACCTCGCTCGGCTACTTCATCAACCCGCTCGTGACCGTGCTCATGGGCGTCTTCGTGCTGGGTGAGCGGCTCCGCCCGGGGCAGTGGGCGGCCCTGGGCCTGGGCGCCCTCGCTGTCGCGATCCTCACGCTGGACTACGGGCGGCCGCCCTGGATCGCTCTGCTGCTCGCGTTCTCGTTCGGCACCTACGGCCTGGCCAAGAAGAAGGCCGATGCACCGGCCATCGAGAGCCTCACCCTCGAGACCCTTCTGATCGCCCCACTCGCCGCGGGCTACCTCGTGTGGCTCTCGGCCGACGGCGGCTCAGGCTTCACCCAGCACGGCGCCGGCCACGTGTTGCTGTTCATGTCCACCGGCATCGTGACCGCAGTGCCACTGGTGATGTTCAGCGCCGCTGCCACCCGAGTGCCGATGGTCGCCCTGGGCCTGCTGCAGTACCTGGCCCCGATCCTCCAGTTCGCGCTCGGCGTCCTCTACTTCCACGAGGACATGCCGGCAGGTCGCTGGATCGGCTTCGTGCTGGTCTGGCTGGCCCTGATGGTGTTCACGATCGAGTCGTTGCGACACCGGCGACAGCACCTCCGGCTGGCCGCCGAGTCCGCCGCACTCTGAGCCCGGCTCAGGTGGAGCGGATCGCCACCACGTCGGCGAACGCCTCCAGCGCCTCACGCACCGGCCCCTGGGGCAACGCACCGAGCAGCGCCTTCGCCTCCTGTGCACGGGCGACCACGTAGGCTCGCGCCTCCTCCATGGCCGGGTGCTTGCGGAGCAGGTCGAGGGCCTCGGCATGCAGCTCGTCACCGCTCAGGTCCCCCGCGAGCAACGACAGCAGTCGCTCGTCGGCCGGATCGGTCGACCGGCGCGCCAGCAGCACCGGCAACGTCGGCACCCCTTCGCGCAGATCGGTGCCGGGGGTCTTGCCGGACTCCTCGAAGTCACTGGCCACGTCGAGGATGTCGTCGGAGAGCTGGAAGGCAGAGCCCACGATCTCGCCGTACGCCGTGAGCGCGGCCTCGATGTCGGCGCTCGCGCCGCCGAACCTGGCTCCGTAGCGCGCCGAGGTCGCGATCAGCGAGCCGGTCTTGCCGGCGACCACCTTGAGGTAGTGCTCCAAGGGGTCTGCCCCGGGCTCGGGAGCAACGGTCTCGAGGATCTGACCCTCGACGAGGCGGGTGAAGGTCTGGGCCTGGATCCGCACCGCGTCAGCGCCCAGGTCAGCGGTCAGCTCCGAGGACTTCGAGAACAGGAAGTCTCCCACCAGGATCGCCACGTGGTTGTCCCACCGCGCGTTGGCCGAGGCCGCACCTCGGCGCAGGTCGGCCTCGTCCATCACGTCGTCGTGGTAGAGCGAGGCGAGGTGGGTCAGCTCGACCACACAGGCCGCGGTGACGACTTCGTCGCTGTCGGCGTCGGGCCCGGCCTCCGCCGCGAGCAGCACCAGCAGCGGCCGGAAGCGTTTGCCGCCGGCCGACATGAGGTGACTGGCGGCCTCGGTGACGAACGGCGTCTGGCCGTGCACGTGTCCCGCGAGGGCTTCCTCCACCACGAGCATCCGGGCCCGCAGGCGCGCAGCGAGCGCGTCGTCGAGGACCGGCAGCGCCAGCCCGGCAGAGGAATCCTGGGTCACTTGATGAATTCTCCCGCACGACCGGCCAGATCGAGAACCGGGCCCGGGATCACCCCGAGGACGACCGTGACGCCGACCGCCAGGGCGATGGTCGCCGAGGTCAGGATCGACGGCGCGGTGACCGAGGGTCCGTCGCCGACCGGCTCGGTGAAGTACATCAGCCGGATCACACGCAGGTAGAAGAACGCGGCCATCGCGCTGGTGAGCACGGCGGCCACGACGACCGGCCACGCGCCGGTGGCGCCGGCGACCTCGAAGACCGCCCACTTCCCGGTGAAGCCCGAGGTCAGCGGGATGCCGGCCATGCCGAGCAGGAAGAGCGCGAAGATGCCTGCCACCACCGGTTCGGTGCGCCCGAGGCCCGCCCACCGCGACAGCTGGGTGGTCTCACCGGCGGAGTCACGCACCGTCGAGACGAGCGCGAAGGCACCGAGGGTCAGGAAGCCGTAGGTGACCAGGTAGAACAGCACGGCCTGCAGGGAGCTGATCTCGCCCGGGCCACGCTCCGAGAGCGCCGTGACACCGAGCACACCGGTGAGCAGGAACCCGGTGTGGGCCACCGAGGAGTAGGCGAGCATCCGCTTGACGTCGGACTGCGCGATGGCGAGCACCGCACCCACGACCATGGTGATGATGGCGATCACCCAGAACAGCGGCTGCCAGCTCCAGCGCTCCGAGCCGAACGCGACGTAGAACAGCCGCATGATCGCCCCGAAGGCGGCCACCTTGGTGGCGGCCGACATGAAGGCGGTGACCGCCGTCGGCGCACCCTGGTAGACATCGGGCGTCCAGGCCTGGAACGGCACCGCGCCGACCTTGAACAGCAGCCCGACCGTGAGCATGCCCATGCCGATCAGCAACAGGGCCCGGTTGTCGTCGGTGTTGCGCATCGCCGAGTCGATCGCCGCGAACTGCATGCTGCCGGCGTAGCCGTAGACCAGCGCGACGCCGTACAGGAAGAAGCCGGAGGAGAACGCACCGAGGAGGAAGTACTTCAGGGCCGCCTCCTGGCTGAGCAGCCGGCGGCGCCGGGCCAGTCCGGAGAGCAGGTACAGCGGCAGCGAGAGCACCTCGAGGGCCACGAACAGCGCGAGCAGGTCGTTGGCCGCCGGGAACATCATCATGCCGGCGACCGCGAACATGAGCAGTGGGAAGACCTCGGTGTGGTCGAGACCACGAGCAGAGGCCTGTCGCTCGGCCTCGGTCCCGGGCAGCGCCGCGGCCTGTCCTGCGAAGGCGGAGAGACCACCCTCGAGGTGGCGCTCGGCGAACAGCAGCACCCCGGCGAAGGCCAGCAACAGGATCAGGCCCCAGAGGAAGACCGTGGGTCCGTCGACGGCGAGGGCACCCTCGGCCACCAGCTTGCCGCGGGCAGCACCGTCACTGTGCACGGTCAGGTCACGCGCGACGAACACGACGCCCACGAAGGCTGCGACCACGCCGGCGCCGGCGAGGACGGACTGGATCACGTAGCGCTTGGCGCGGGGCACGAAAGCCTCGACCAGGACGCCGACACAGGCCACGGCGAAGATGAGCAGCAACGGCCAGAGGACGCCGTACTCGATGGTGGGCTTGGAGAACTCGATCATTCCTGGGCCTCCTCGCCCTGAGCTACATCCGCGGGCGGGTCGGTCTTGCCCACGTGGATCATGGTCGTCTCGGTGGCCGGGTTGATCACGTCGAGCACCGGCTTGGGATAGAAGCCCAGGAACACGAGCGCGATCAGCAGGGGCGCGACGGCGACGACCTCGAGACGGTGCAGGTCACGGATGCCCTCGAGCCCGGCCCGGGTCGGTCCGGTGAACGTGCGGGCGTAGGCGATGAGGATGTACATGGCCGCCAGCACGATCCCGATGACCGCGATCGAGCCCACCCACCAGGCGTAGCTGAACGCACCCAGCATGACCAGGAACTCCGAGACGAACGGCGACAGCCCGGGCAGGCCGAGCGAGGCCAGACCGGCGATGAGGAAGAGGCCGGCCAGTTGGGGCGTCACCTTCTCCATCCCACCCTGCTGACTGATCAGGGCAGATCCACCGCGACGCTTGATCAGGTAGCCCGCGATCAGGAACAACGCCGCCGTGGCCAGCCCGTGGTTGACCATGAACAGGGTGGCGCCGGAGATCCCCTGGCTGTTCATCACGAAGATGCCCAGCACGATGTAGCCGAAGTGGCTCAACGAGGTGAGACCGATCAGGCGGAGCAGGTCGTCCTGCCCGACCGCGATCAGGGCGCCGTAGATCACGCTGATCAGCGCCAGGGTGATGACCACCGGGGTCGCCCAGTCCGAGGCCTCGGGGAAGAGCCCGAGACAGAACCGCAGCATGCCGTAGGTGCCGATCTTGTCCAGCACGCACACCAGCAGCACGCTCGTGCCCGGGGTGGAGGCGGCGGTGGTGTCCGGCAACCAGGTGTGCACCGGGAACAGCGGGCACTTGATCGCCAACGCGATGAAGAAGCCGACGAACAGCCAGCGCCCGGTGTTGCCGCCGATGTCGAGGGCGGCCAGATCGGAGATGAGGTACGACGGGGCTCCGTTGTCGGAGGAGACCACGTAGAGGCCGATGACCGAGGCCAGCATCACCAGGCCGCCGCCGAGCATGAAGAGCAGGAACTTGACCGCCGCCTTGGCGCGGCCCTCCCGCCCGAACGAGCCGATGAGGAAGTACGCCGGGATCAGCGTCGCCTCGAACAGCACGTAGAACAAGAACACGTCGGTGGCCATGAAGACCCCGAGCGCCAGCCCCTCCAGCGCCAGCATCAGCGCGAAGTAGAGGTTGGTGTTGCGCTCGTCGGCGTCGTTCCACGACGCCAGGATCACGACCGGGGTGAGCAGCGAGGTGAGGGCGACCAGGGTCAGCGCCAGACCGTCGACACCGAGCCCGTAATTGGCCCCGAAGGCCTCGATCCAGGTGTGGGTCTCGGTGAACTGCATGCCGGCGCCGGCGTCGTACTGCACCGCGACCGCGACCACGATCGCCAGGGCGAGCAGGGAGAACCCGAGGGCCACCTGCTTGGGCAGGGCAGCGCCGGGGGTGCGCGGCAGGAACGCCGTCACCAGGGCGCCGACCAGTGGGGTCAGGGCCAGGGCTGTCAGCCAGGGGAAGTCACTCATTTTCGGGGTCCTCGCGGAATCTGGAGCGCAGCGAGCGATGTCGTGGGGTGGATCATGCGAAGTTCACCGCCAGGAGGGCCAGGACGACGATGAGCACGCCGGCGAGCACGGAGAGGGCATAGGAGCGGACGTAGCCGTTCTGGATGCGACGGAACCGGGAGGCAAACCCCCCGGTGGCGAGCGCACCACCCTCGAAGACGCCGTCGACCACCGTGCGGTCGAACACGGTCAGGCCACCGATCAGGGCAGTGGTCGGCCCGACCACCAGCTCCTGGTTGATGGCGTCGCCGTACAGGTCGGCGCGCGCGGCCTTGGTGGCGAACGAGACGTCCTGGGGAGCCTCGCGAGGCACCTCACGCGAGCCCACCAGCACCCACGCAGTGGCCACACCGGCCGCCACGGTCAGCACGACGATCAGGGTGAGGACGAGCGCCGGCAGCGGCAGCTCCTCGTGCTCCGCAGTGCCCACCACCGGACTGAGGTAGTCCACGATCCAGTCGTTGAGCAACAGCAGGCCGCCGAGCACCGAGAGGGCGGCGAGCACGATGAGCGGCACCGTCATCACCTTGGGGGACTCGTGCGGGTGCAGGTCCTCCTCCCAACGCTCCTTGGTGAAGAAGGTCATCAGCATCAGGCGGGTCATGTAGAACGCGGTGATACCTGCGCCGAGCGTGGCCAGCACCCCCACCCAGATGCTGTGGCCGTAGGCGGTCTCGATGATCTTGTCCTTGGACCAGAAGCCGGAGAAGCCCGGGAAGCCGATGATCGCGAGGTAGCCCATCGCGAAGGTCAGGAACGTGACCGGGAGCATCTTGCGAAGTGCGCCGTAGTGACGCATGTCGACGTCGTCGTCCATGGCGTGCATGACCGATCCGGCACCCAGGAACATGTTGGCCTTGAAGAAGCCGTGCGTGATCAGGTGGAAGATCGCGAACGCGTAGCCGGCGACGCCGAGACCCGCGCCCAGCATCATGTAGCCGATCTGGCTCATGGTCGACCCTGCGAGTGCCTTCTTGATGTCGTCCTTGGCACAACCGAGGACAGCACCCCACAGGAGCGTGACGACCGCGACGACGATGACGATCGTCTGGGCGTTGGGCGCGTTCTCGAAGATGAAGTTGGAGCGCACGATCAGGTAGACACCGGCCGTCACCATGGTGGCCGCGTGGATGAGCGCCGACACCGGGGTCGGGCCCTCCATGGCGTCGAGGAGCCAGGCCTGCAGGGGCACCTGGGCGGACTTGCCGCAGGCACCCAGCAGGAGCAGCAGGCCGATGATCGTCAAGGTCTTCTCGCTGGCACCGTCGGCGGCGGCGGAGACCCCGCTGAAGGAGATGGTGCCGAAGGTGACGAACATCAACATGATCGACAGCGACATGCCCAGGTCCCCGACCCGGTTCATGATGAAGGCCTTCTTGGCCGCGGCCGATGCCGAGGGCTTGTGCTGCCAGAAGCCGATCAGGAGGTACGACGCCAGCCCGACACCCTCCCAGCCGAGGAACAGGCCGAGGTAGTTCTCCGCGAGCACCAGCATCAGCATCGCGGCCACGAACAGGTTGAGGTAGCCGAAGAACCTCCGCCGACGCTCGTCGTGCTCCATGTAGCCGATGGAGTAGACGTGGATCAGGGATCCGACGCCGGTGATGAGGAGCAGGAACAGCGAGCTCAGCGGGTCGTAGAGCAGGTCCATGCCGACGTGGAACTTGCCGGCGTCGACCCAGTCGAACAGGTGCTGCCCGATGGAGCGGTTGGCCTCGTCACGCCCGAGGAGGGTGAAGAACAGGACCAGGCTCAGCAGGAACGAGCCGACCGAGGTGGCGGTGCCCAGGAGGTGACCCCACTTGTCGGTGGCCTTCCCCCCGATGAGCAGGATCGCGGCACCGGCCAGCGGCAGCGCGATCACCAGCCAGATCAGCGCGAAGGCGCCGTCTGCCTGGGACAGGTCGATGACGGGAATGTGGGCTCCCTCATGAAGTGCGTACATGTGACTGAGCCCCTTAGTACTTCAGCAGGCTTGCGTCGTCGACCGAGGCCGAGCGTCGGGTCCGGAAGATGGTCATGATGATCGCCAGCCCGACGACCACCTCGGCTGCGGCGACGACCATCACGAAGAAGGCCGCGATCTGCCCGTCGAGATTGCCGTGCTGCTTGGCGAAGGCCACCAGGGCGAGGTTCGAGGCGTTGAGCATGAGCTCCACGCACATGAACACGACGATGGCGTTGCGACGGGTCAGCACGCCCACGCTGCCGATGGTGAACAGGATCGCGGAGAGCACGATGTAGGGAGTGACACTCACGGCTGCTCCCCCTTGTCGGTGTCGCCGGTCGAGCGAGGTTCGGTGGTCGAGCGGCCCTCGGTGGTCGAGCGACCCTCGGTGGTCGAGCGAGATTCGGTGGTCGAGCGATATTCGGTGGTCGAGCTTGTCGAGACCACGCCTCCGCTGATCTGGCGCTGCAGCTCGTCGATGCTCTCAGCCATGGCTGGTGCCGACCGGACCGTCCCTCGGGCTGCCAGCACCCGGGACACCGAGGACTCCTCGGCGGTGCCGTCAGGCAGCAGCGCGGGAGTGTCGACGGCGTTGTGTCGGGCGTAGACGCCGGGAGAGGGCAACGGCCCGGGGTGCAACCCGGACTCCGCGAAGTCCTTGATCCTCTTGGCGGCCAGCTCGGCCTGGCCGGCGCGCGGGGTGATCCGCTCGCGGTGGGCCAGCACCATCGCGCCGATCGCTGCGGTGATGAGCAGCGCGCTCGTGGTCTCGAAGGCGAAGACGTACTTGGAGAAGAGCAGGTTGGCGAGCTGTTCGATGTTGCCGCCCCGGTTGGCCTTGTCGAGGCCGACCGCGTCACCGAGGGTCAGCTGACCGAGCGCGACGACCAGCGTGATCCCGAGGAGCAGGCCGAAGACGGTGGCCAGCAGACGCTGGCCCTTGATCGTCTCCACGACCGAGTCGGCAGCATCCACCCCGACGAGCATCAGGACGAACAGGAAGAGCATCAGGATGGCGCCGGTGTAGACGATGATCTGCACCGCGAACAGGAACGGCGCCTCGAGGGCCAGGTAGAGGATGGCCAGGCTCATCATCACCACGGCCAGGAGCAGGGCGGCGTGCACCGCCTTGCGGACGAACAGGATGCCGAGGGCAGCGATCACCATGATCGGCGCGAGGATCCAGAAAGCGATCACTGGTCGGCCTCCTGCGCTTTGAAGTCGCCGCGGTAGTAGTCACCCTCGTCGGTGCCGAGCCGCATGGGGTGCGGGGGCTGCTCCATCCCCGGCAGCAGCGGGGCGAGCAGGTCGGACTTCTCGTAGATCAGGTCGGCCCGGTTGTTGTCGGCCAGCTCGTACTCGTTGGTCATCGTCAGGGCGCGCGTCGGGCACGCCTCGATGCACAGCCCGCACAGGATGCAGCGCAGGTAGTTGATCTGGTAGACCCGCCCGTAGCGCTCGCCGGGGCTGAACCGTTCACCGTCAGGACCGTCGGAGTTGGAGCCACCTTCGACGTAGATGGCGTCGGCCGGGCAGGCCCACGCACACAGCTCGCACCCGATGCACTTCTCCAGCCCGTCAGGCCAGCGGTTGAGCTGGTGACGTCCGTGGAACCGTGGGGCGGTGGGCATCTTCTCGAAGGGGTACTGCTCGGTGACCACCTTGCGGAACATCGTCCGGAAGGTCACCCCGAAACCCGCGACCGGGTCCCAGAACTGCTCCTTGAGCGTGGGCATCAGATCTCCTCAGCGGTCTGCGTGACCGACTTGTCGAACGTGAGCGTGGCAGCAGCGCCGCGGATCGCGCCGCCTGCAGGCATGGGCGGCACCGGGAAGCCGGCGACGTGGGCGTCGAACTCGCCCTCCTCCTCGTGGGAGTCCTCGTCCTTGCCCGGTTCCGGCACGAAGAACAGTCCGAGGAAGATCACCGCGAGGATGCCGATCCCGATCAGCAGGCCGGTCCGGTCGACCCCGCCGTTGAGGCTGATCGCCCGGATGGTCGCGACGGCGACGATCCAGACCAGCGCCACTGGGATGAGGCGCTTCCAGCCGAAGGCCATGAACTGGTCGTAGCGCAGACGCGGCAGCGAGCCCCGCAGCCAGATGAAGATGAAGATGAAGAAGAAGACCTTGCCGAAGAACCACAGCACCGGCCAGTAGTCCTGGTTGGCGCCCGCCCACACGTGGTCGATCCAGAACGGCGCGTGCCAGCCGCCGAGGAAGAGGGTGGTGGCCAGCGCCGACACAGTGGCCATGTTGATGTACTCGGCGAGGAAGAACAGCGCGAACTTGAGCGAGGAGTACTCGGTGTGGAAGCCGCCGACGAGCTCGCCCTCGGCCTCGGGCAGGTCGAACGGCGCGCGGTTGGTCTCACCGATCATGGCGATGGTGTAGATCACGAAGGACGGCGCGAGGATCAGCCCGAACCACAGGTCACCCTGGGCGTCCACGATCTCGCTGGTCGACATCGAGCCGGCGTACAGGAAGACCGCCACGAGGGCGAGCCCCATGGCCACCTCGTAGGAGATCATCTGGGCGCTGGAGCGCAGTCCGCCGAGCAGGGAGTAGGTCGAACCCGAGGACCAGCCGCCGAGCACGATGCCGTAGATGCCGATCGACGCCACGGCCATCACGAACAGCACGGCCACCGGCATGTCGGTGAGCTGCAGAGGAGTCGTCAGGTCGCTGAACGGCACCCCGACCTCCGGTCCGAACGGGATGACCGAGAAGGTCACGAAGGCCGGAATGACAGCGATCACGGGCGCGAGGATGAAGACGACCTTGTCGGCCGCCTTCGGCACGATGTCCTCCTTCAGCGCGAGCTTGACGCCGTCGGCGAGTGACTGCAGCAGACCGAAGGGACCGTTGACGTTGGGGCCGATGCGGTGCTGCATGCGCGCCACGACCCGGCGCTCGAGCCAGATGTTGAACAGGGTGAGCAGCACCAGCACGACGAAGACCAGCACGGCCTTGATGATGACCAGCCAGACCGGGTCCTGCCCGAACTGGGCGAGGCGCTCGTCCATCACAGGGCTCCCTTCACGGTGACCGAACTGCCGGGTGATGCCAGGTCGGCGAGCACCCCGTTGCCGAAGGAGTTCGCCGGCACCCAGACCGTGCCGTCGGCCAGGTCGGCCACCTCGATGGGCAGCGTGACCGACCCACGGTCACCGGTCAGGGTGACGCTATCGCCCTTGAGCATCTCAGCAGTCTCCCGGGACACCCGGGCCACCGGTGTCCGTGCGGTGGCGCGCAGGTTGGCGTCGCCGTCCTGCAGCGATCCGTTGTCGAGCAGCTGCTTCCAGGTGGCAAGGGCGAGCTTGGCCACTCCGACAGGCTCAGTACGACGCTTGAGCACCTTGCGCTCCACCCGCTTGGGAGCAACCGCCGAGGCGGCGCGCTCGCCGTCCCACGGTCCGAACTCCTCCAGCTGGGCCCGCGCCTGCTGCGAGGTCTTGAATCCGAGCGAGGTGCCGGCCTCCTCAGCGATGCCGGCGAGGATCCGCAGGTCCGGAAGGGCGGCCGGGTTGCTGAAGACCGCGTCGAAGGGACGCGGGCGACCCTCCCAGTTGACGAACATGCCCGCCTTGTCCGAGACCGGGGCGACGGGAAAGACCACGTCGGCGGCGCGGGTGACGTCGTTCTCGCGCAGCTCGAGGCTGACCACGAAGCCGGCCGCGCGGATCGCGGCACGAGCACCCGCCGGGTTGGCGAGGTCGTCGGGGTCCACCCCGGCGATCACCAGAGCGCCGAGCTCACCGGCGGTCAGCGCGGCGAGGATGGCGTCGGTGTCACGCCCCACGGCCTCCGGGAGGTGGTCGACTCCCCACGCGGCTGCGGCGTCGACGCGCGCTGCCGAGTCGGTTACCGGCCGACCGCCGGGCAGCAGGTTGGGCAGGCAGCCGGTCTCCAGGGCGCCCCGGTCACCGGCACGTCGCGGCACCCACGCCAGCCGGGCCCCGGACTTCCTCGCCAGGGCGGAGGCTGCACTCAGCGCACCAGGCACGGTGGCCAGTCGCTCCCCGACGAGGATCACGGACGTGGCGTCGAGGCCGTGGTCGGCGTGACCGAGGAGGGAGTCGAGGGCTGCGGGCTCGTCACCGGGGGCGGTCGCGAGGAGCGTGCCGCCCATCTTGTGCAGCCCTCGCGAGGTGTACGGCGCGATCGAGAGCACCCGGGTGCCGGTGCGTGATGCCTTGCGCAGGCGCAGGAAGATGGACCCGGCCTCGTCCTCGGGCTCGAGCCCGGCCAGCACCACCAACGAGGCGGTCTCGAGGTCGGCGTACGAGACGGACTGGGTCAGCACCACGTCGGAGGCCAGGAAGGCGGCCTCCTCGGCGGAGTGCGGCCGAGCCCGGAAGTCGATGTCGTTGGTGCCCAGGACGACCCGGGCGAACTTGCTGTAGGCGTAGGCGTCCTCGGCGGTCAGCCGACCGCCGGTGAGCACGCCAGCGCTGCCGGCCGCCGCGAGCCCGCGGGCGGCCACGGCAAAGGCCTCGGGCCAGGACGCCGCTCGGAGCTCGCCGTCCTCGCCGCGCACCAGCGGGTGGGTGAGCCGGTCGGCAGCGGTGGCGTAGTGGAACGCGAAGCGGTCCTTGTCGGTGATCCACTCCTCGTTGACCTCGGGGTCGTTGCCGGCCAGGCGACGCATCACCTTGCCACGACGGTGGTCGACGCGGATCGCGGAGCCGCACGCGTCGTGCTCGGCGATCGCAGGCGTGGAGACCAGGTCGAAGGGGCGCGAGCGGAAGCGGTACTCCGCGCTGGTCAGGGCACCGACCGGGCAGATCTGGATGGCGTTGCCGGAGAAGTAGCTCTCGAAGGGCTCCTTCTCGTAGATGCCGACCTGCTGCAGGGCTCCGCGCTCGATGAGGGCGATGAACGGGTCACCGGCGATCTGCTCGGAGAAGCGGGTGCAGCGGGCGCAGAGCACGCACCTCTCGCGGTCGAGCAGCACCTGGGCGGAGATGTTGATCGGCTTGGGGAAGGTACGCTTCACGCCGCCCTTGGCCCCGAAACGGGACTCGCCTCGGCCGTTGGACATCGCCTGGTTCTGCAGCGGGCACTCGCCACCCTTGTCGCAGACAGGGCAGTCGAGCGGGTGGTTGACCAGCAGGAACTCCATCACGCCCTGCTGGGCCTTGTCGGCCCCCGGCGAGGTGATCTGGGTGTTGACGACCATGCCCTCGGTGACCGGCAGGGTGCAGGATGCCTGGGGCTTCATCTGACCGGGTGGGCCCTGCATCTGGCGCAGCGACCCGTCGGGGCCGGGCAGGAAGACCTCCACCAGGCACTGTCGGCAGGCGCCGACCGGGGCCAGGAGCGGGTGGTCGCAGAACCGCGGGATCTGCACCCCGATCTCCTCGGCGGCCCGGATCACCAGGGTGCCCTTGGGCACACTGGTCTCGACGCCGTCGATGGTGACGTTGATGAGGTCCGACTTCACGACCTCCGCGCCGCCGTCCTGAGCCTGTCGAACGGTCATGCTGAGGCTCCTTCGGAGACGAAGACGGTCGAGGCGGCCGGGTCGAACGGACAGCCGCCGTGGGTCAGGTGGGCGAGGTACTCCTCGCGGAAGTACTTGATCGAGGAGGAGATCGGGCTGGTGGCCCCGTCGCCGAGGGCACAGAACGAGCGGCCCAGGATGTTGTCACACTGGTCGAGCAGCATCTCGAGGTCGTCCTCGGAGCCATCCCCCTTCTCGAGCCGGGCCAGGGTCTGCACCAGCCACCACGTGCCCTCGCGGCACGGGGTGCACTTTCCACAGGACTCGTGCTTGTAGAACTCGGTCCAGCGCAGCACGGCGCGCACCACGCAGGTGGTCTCGTCGAACAGCTGCAGGGCGCGGGTGCCCAGCATCGACCCGGCGGCACCGACGCTCTCGAAGTCGAGCGGTACGTCGAGGTGCTCGTCGGTGAACAGCGGGGTCGAGGAGCCGCCCGGTGTCCAGAACTTGAGCTCGTGGCCATCGCGCATGCCACCGGCCAGGTCGATCAGCTCGCGCAGGGTGATGCCCAGCGGGGCCTCGAACTGTCCGGGGTTCGTGACGTGACCCGACAGCGAGAAGATGCCGTAGCCCTTGGACTTCTCGGTGCCCATCGAGGCGAACCACTCGGCGCTGTTCGCGATGATGCTGGGCACCGAGGCGATCGACTCGACGTTGTTGATGACGGTCGGGCTCGCGTAGAGCCCGGCCACGGCCGGGAACGGGGGCCGCAAACGGGGTTGGCCGCGACGTCCCTCGAGGGAGTCCAGCAGGGCGGTCTCCTCGCCACAGATGTAGGCGCCCGCGCCGGCGTGCACGACCAGGTCGAGGTCGTAGCCGGTGCCGTGGATGTTCTTGCCGAGGTGCCCGGCGGCGTAGGCCTCCGCCACGGCTGCCTGCAGTCGACGGATGACGTGGAGCACCTCACCGCGGATGTAGATGAAGGCGTGGTTGGCCCGGATCGCGAAGCTGGAGATGATCACGCCCTCGACCAGGGTGTGCGGGCTGGCCATCAGCAGCGGCATGTCCTTGCAGGTGCCCGGCTCCGACTCGTCGGCGTTGACGACGAGGTACTTCGGGTTGGGGTTGGTCTGGGGGATGAAGCTCCACTTCATGCCGGTGGGGAAGCCCGCGCCGCCGCGACCTCGCAGACCGGAGTCCTTGACCGCGGCGATCACGTCGTCGGGAGCCATGGCGAGTGCCTTCTTCAGGGCGTCGTACCCGCCCTGCGACTCGTAGGCCGCCAGCGTCCAGGAGCGCTCCTGGTCCCAGTTGTCGGTCAGCACCGGCGTCAATGTGTCAGTCACTTCTTGCCCTCCTCGACCTTGGTCTCGGACTCGGCGCGGGAGGTGTCGGCCTGTTCGACCGCCTCGACCTTGCTGTCCGCGGTGGAGCCTGCCTTGCCCTGGGCGCCGCCCTCCGGAGCGGTCCAGCCGTTCTCCCGGGCGATCTTCAACCCGACCAGCGAAGCCGGCCCGGCCGAAGGGCCCTCGTCGGCCCGCCCGTCGGGGAACCCGGCGAGCACCCGCTCGGCCTCGCGCCAGGTGCACAGGCGGGCACCGCGGGTGGACTGGACCTCGGTGCCGGCGAGCAGGTCGTCGACCAGGCGTACGGCGGACTCCGGGGTCTGGTTGTCCATGAACTCCCAGTTGACCATCATCACCGGCGCGTAGTCGCAGGCGGCGTTGCACTCGAGGTGCTCCAGCGTGATCGTCCTGGCCGACTCGCCGTCGGGGGTCGTCTCGTCGTTGCCGACGTCGAGGTGGTCCTTGAGGCGCTCGAAGATGAGGTCGCCACCCATGACCGCGCACAGCGTGTTGGTGCAGACGCCGACGTGGTAGTCGCCGACCGGGCGGCGCTTGTACATCGTGTAGAACGTCGCCACCCCGCTGACCTCGGCCGCGCTGATCCCGAGGATCTCGGCACAGGCCTCGATGCCTTCGGGGGTGACCCGTCCGGCGGCGGACTGCACGAGGTGGAGCATCGGCAGCAGTCCCGAGCGCGCCTGCGGATAGCGGGCCGCGATCTCCTGGAGCTCGGCGTAGGTGGTGTCGCTGATCGAGCTCGTCGAGCGCTGTCCTGAGCCTGTCGAAGGGACCTCGGTCATCGGTCAACGCCTCCCATCACGGGGTCGATGGAGGCGATGGCGACGATGACGTCGGCGACCTGGCCACCCTCGCTCATCACGCTCGTCGCCTGCAGGTTGGTGAACGAGGGATCCCTGAAGTGGGCCCGGAAGGGCCGGGTGCCGCCGTCGGAGACCACGTGGGCGCCGAGCTCGCCGCGCGGCGACTCGATGGGCACGTAGGCCTGGCCGGGCGGGACCCGGAAGCCCTCGGTGACCAGCTTGAAGTGATGGATCAGCGCCTCCATGGAGTCACCCATGATGTGCTTGATGTGGTCGAGGCTGTTGCCCATGCCGTCGCTGCCGATGGCCAGCTGGCTGGGCCAGGCGATCTTCTTGTCCGAGACCATCACCGGCGCGCCCTCGAGCTTGCTCAGGCGGGAAGCACACTGCTCGACGATGCGCAGCGACTCCTCCATCTCGTTGAGCCGGACCCGGAAGCGGCCGTAGGCATCGCAGGTGTCCCAGGTCTGGACGTCGAAGTCGTAGTCCTCGTAGCCGCTGTAGGGCTGGGTCTTGCGCAGGTCCCAGGGGTAGCCGCTGGCCCGCAGCGGCGGTCCTGAGAGCCCGAGCGCCAGGCATCCGGCCAGGTCGAGGTGTCCCACCCCTTCGAGCCGGGCCTTGAAGATCGGGTTGGCGTTGCACAGTGCGGCGTACTCGGTGAGGCGCTTGCGCATCAGCTTGATGAAGCTGCCGATCTCGTCCAGGGCACCGTTGGGCAGGTCCTGGGCGACCCCGCCGGGCCGGATGAAGGCGTGGTTCATCCGCAGACCGGTGATGAGCTCGAACAGGTCGAGGACCAGCTCGCGCTCGCGGAATCCGATGGTCATCACGGTCAGGGCGCCGATCTCCATGCCCCCGGTGGCGATGCAGACCAGGTGCGAGGAGATCCGGTTCAGCTCCATCAGGAGCACCCGCATGACCTGGGCCTTCTCGGGGATGTCGTCCTCGATGTCGAGCAGGCGCTCCACGCCCAGGCAGTAGGTCGCCTCGTTGTAGAAGGGCGACAGGTAGTCCATGCGCGTGCAGAACGTGACGCCCTGGACCCAGGAGCGGTACTCCATGTTCTTCTCGATGCCGGTGTGCAGGTAGCCGATGCCGCAGCGCGCCTCGGTGACTGTCTCGCCCTCGAGCTCCAGGATCAGTCGCAGGACGCCGTGCGTGGAGGGATGCTGCGGGCCCATGTTGACCACGACACGCTCGTCGGCCTCCTCGGCGATGCCCTGGACGACGGTGTCCCAGTCCTGACCGGTGACGGTGAACACGCGCCCCTGGTTGGTCTCGGACGCGCCCGCGTAGATGTCTTCGTTCTCGGTGGTTGAGCCTGGCGAAACCATCAGTTGTAAGACCTCCGCTGGTCCGGCGGCGGAACCGTGCCGCCCTTGTACTCCACAGGGATGCCGCCCAAGGGGTAGTCCTTGCGCTGCGGGTGGCCCGGCCAGTCGTCGGGCATGAGCACGCGGGTCAGGGCCGGGTGTCCATCGAAGATGATCCCGAAGAAGTCCCAGGTCTCGCGCTCGTGCCAGTCGTTGGTCGGGTAGATGCCGACGATGCTCGGGATGTGCGGATCGGCGTCGGGGCAGGTGACCTCGAGCCGGATCCGGCGGTTGTGGGTCATCGAGAGCAGGTGGTAGACCGCGTGCAGCTCACGACCGTGGTCATCGGGGTAGTGCACGCCGCTGACGCCCGCGCAGAACTCGAAGCGCAGCTTCGGGTCGTCGCGCAGCAGCAGGGCGATCGCCGGGAGCTCCTCGCGCCGGACGTGGAAGGTGATCTCACCGCGGTGCACCACCACCTTCTCCAGACCCAGGGTGGACTCGATGGCGTCGGCCACGTCGTCGTACCAACCGCCGAACGGTCGCGCTGCAGCCGCCGGGAGCTCGATGGGCTTGACCAGTCCGCCGTAGCCGGAGGTGTCGCCCGTGCCGGATACCCCGAACATGCCGGTGCGTACGCCGACCTGCTCGACCTGCTGGACGTCATCTGCTGGCGGCAGATTCTCCGGTGACTGCTCGACCGCTGCCTGGTCGGGTCCGGTCGAGACCACGTCCTTGTCGTCGCTCACCGAAGCAGGCCCTTCATCTCGGAGGTCGGCAGGGCGTTGAGGGCCTCGGTCTCGAGGTCCTGGATCTGCGCGAGGCGGTTGGCGCCCAGCTTGGTGGCCTGCACCTGGTCGTGGAGCTTGAGGATCGCATCGATCAGCATCTCCGGACGGGGCGGGCAGCCGGGCAGGTACATGTCGACGGGCACGACGTGGTCGACACCCTGCACGATCGCGTAGTTGTTGAACATGCCGCCGGAGCTGGCACACACCCCCATGGCGAGGACCCACTTGGGCTCGGCCATCTGGTCGTAGATCTGGCGCAGGACCGGGGCCATCTTCTGGCTCACTCGCCCGGCCACGATCATCAGGTCGGCCTGGCGAGGACTGGCCCGGAAGACCTCCATGCCGAAGCGGGCGAGGTCGTACTTCGGTCCGCCTGAGGTCATCATCTCGATGGCGCAGCAGGCCAGGCCGAAGGTGGCCGGCCAGAACGACGCCTTGCGCATGTAGCCGGCAACACCTTCGACCGTGGTCAGCAGGACGCCGGAGGGAAGCTTCTCTTCAAGTCCCATGTGGTCAGTGACTCCCTCTGTGGGTGGCGAGGTGCGTGCGGGGGCAGGGTGCGGTCATCGCGGCTCTCAGTCCCAGTCCAGTCCGCCGCGGCGCCAGACGTAGGCGTAGGCGACGAAGACGGTGGCGATGAAGATGACCATCTCGACCAGTCCGAAGAACCCCATGGCGTCGAAGTGCACGGCCCAGGGGTAGAGGAAGATGATCTCGATGTCGAAGACGATGAACATCATCGCGGTGATGTAGTACTTCACCGGGAACCGGCCGCCGCCGACCGGCTGCGGGGTCGGCTCGATCCCGCACTCGTAGGAGTCGAGCTTGGCCCGGTTGTAGCGCTTGGGCCCGGTCTGCGAGCTGACGACGATCGAGAAGATGGCGAAGCCTGCTGCCAGGATCGCCAGTGCCAGGACCGGTGTGTAGAGCTCCATGTCTTCTCCTCGTCGTACGTCCAGTGCCCTCAGGCCCTGGGCGCCGCCTTGCTGAGTCCGTTGATCACGCGGTCCATGGCGTCGCCGTCACGGGGATCGGTCAGGTTGGCCATCAGTTTGAGCATGAACCGCATCAGGGTGGGACGAGGCAGGCCGTACTTCGTTGCCTGCTTCATGAACATCGGGTTGCCGATCATCTTGGCGAAGACCCGGCCCAGCGTGAAGTACCCGCCGTATTCCTGGTCGAGATGCGCAGCGTAGCCCTGAAGCACCTGCTCGCGACCAGCACCCTCCGGGCGGGCCAGGGCCTGGACGATCGTCTCGGCCGCCATGTGCCCGGCTTCGAGGGCGTAGTCGATGCCTTCGCCGTTGAACGGGTTGGTCATGCCGCCGGAGTCGCCGACCAGCAGGAGCCCGCGGGTGTAGTGCGGCTTGCGGTTGAACGCCATCGGCAGGGCCGCCGAGCCGATCTTGCCGACCAGGTTGGTGTCGCCGCGAAAGCCCCATTCCTCGGGCGTGTTCGCCAGCCAGCGGGTCAGGCTGTCGCGGTAGTTGACGTCCTGGAAGCCCTTGCTGGAGTTGAGCAGACCCATGCCGACATTGGCCGTCCCGTCGCCGACCGCGAAGATCCACCCGTAGCCGGGCAGCAGGTCGGACTTGCCGGGCTCCCCGGTCCACAGCTCGAGCCAGGACTCCATCCACTCGTCCTGGTGGCGCGGCGTCTCGTAGTAGGCACGGACCGCGACGGCCATGGGTCGGTTCTCGCGGCGTTCGATCCCGAGGGCGGTGGCCATCCGGGCGCTCACACCGTCGGCGGCGATCACGATCGGGGCGGAGTAGGTGATCTCGTCGCCGGCCTTGCGCCCGCGCTCGTCGACGGGCTTGGCAGTGACGCCGATGACTCGGCCGGTGCGTTCGTCGAGGACCGGACCGGTGACGTTCATGCGCTCCATGAGCCGGGCGCCGGCCTTCTGGGCGTGCCGCGCCAGGATCTCGTCGAGCTCCATCCGGGTGCGGACCATGCCGTAGCTCGGGAAGCTGGTCAGCTCGGGCCACGGCAGCTCGAGCCGGTGACCGGCCCCCACGATGCGCAGGCCCTTGTTCTTCTGCCAACCCGGCTCGTCGAGGTCGAAGCCCATCGCGATGAGTTGGCGTACGGCGCGCGGGGTGAGTCCGTCGCCGCAGATCTTGTCGCGCGGAAACGCCGACTTCTCCAGGAGCAGGACGTCGACTCCGGCTGCGGCGAGGTGGTAGGCGGCTGCTGAGCCGCCCGGCCCGGCGCCGACGATGATCACGTCGGCCTGTCGCTCGTCAGCGAGCGTCCGGCTCATCGCACCTGTCCTCTCGTCCTTGCCGCGGACGCCATTGTGATCTTGTGAATCAGTTCACATGAGCCGCGTTCGACAGTCTAGGACTCCCACGCCAAAGGCGCGACCCTGCCCCTGACCAGCAGATTTAGCCAAGGTCGGGCTTGCGTTATTAAGCAGTGGCGCGGTGCAGGGCCACGATGCCGCCGGACAGGTTGCGGAAGGCGACGTCAGCCCAGCCGGCCCCAGCGATCTGGGTCGACAGACCCTGTTGGTCGGGCCAGGCCCGGACGGACTCCGCGAGGTAGACATAGGCGTCCGGGCTGCTCGAGACAGCCCGCGAGATCGCCGGCAGCGCCTTCATGAGGTATTCCATGTAGACCGTTCGGAACGGGCCGTTTGTGGGGTGGCTGAACTCGCACACCACGAGGCGTCCGCCGGGCTTGGTGACCCGGCGCATCTCCCGCAGTCCGGCCAGCGGGTCGACGATGTTGCGCAGGCCGAACGAGATGGTGACGGCGTCGAACGTGTCGTCGGCGAAGGGAAGTTGAGTGCCGTCGCCAGCGACGAACCGCAGCGAGGGCCGGGCCTGCTTGCCCACCTTCAACATCCCCACCGAGAAGTCGCAGGGCACGACACTGGCCCCCCGGTCGGCGAAGGGCTGGCTCGAGGTGCCCGTGCCTGCCGCGAGGTCCAGCACCAGGTCACCCGGCCTCGGATCGACCGCATCGATCACCTCGGTGCGCCAGCGCCGGTCCTGGCCCAGCGAGAGGACGTCGTTGGTGATGTCGTAGCGCTGGGCGACGGCATCGAACATCTGGCGGACGTCGGTCGGCAACTTGTCGAGTTCAGCGCGGGGCACAGGGACAGCGTAGGAGCGCTCAGGAGCCCAGCGGGCATCGGGAGCAACCAAATGCCGGGAATGAGCGTCTTTGTCATCAAGAATGGTTCACTCGACGACTCTCGGAGATCCAGATGATGTTGTTCAGGAAGCTCGCACTCACGGTGCTGTGCGCCGCGGTGCTGGCTGCGGTCGCGCTCGGCACCGGGTACGCCGTGCGCCACTGGCCCGCGCAGAGCGGGTCGCAGGCCGATGCCGGCGCCCCCACGCCGACCACCGAACCGAGCCCGGACGCCACGCGCGAACCCACTCCGGTCAAGAGCCCGAGTCCCAGCGCCGCACCCACTCCCGACGACGTCCTCACGCCCGGGAGCAGCGGCAAGGCCGTGCGCGAGCTGCAGCACCGCCTCTACCAGCTCGCCTGGTGGCCCGAGCTCACCACCGGCGACTACGACCGTGCGACCAAGGCCGCAGTCGCAGGCTTCCAGGACAAGCGCGGCTTGACCGCGACGGGCGTGGTCGACCAGCGCACCTGGAAGCGCCTGGTGAAGATGACCAGGACACCGAACCATGACCAGCTGTTCAACGTGCTGCACCCCGGCCCGGCCCTGTTGTCGGCCGGGAACAGCGGTGACCCGGTGCGCGCTGTGCAGGCGCGCCTCAAGCAGATCGCGTGGCTGTTCGGTGACGTCTCGGGCACCTACGACGCCGGGACCGTCGAGGCCGTGCGCGGGTTCCAGGCCAAGCGGGGGATCCCGGTCACCGGTGAGGTCGACCAGCGCACCATGGACCGTCTGGTGGCCATGACGGTGGAGCCCACCCACGAGCAGCTGTTCAACATCGAGCCGCAGCCCGGCGCACTGGACGCCCGGTGCAAGGTCGGCCGGGCGCTGTGCGTCGACAAGACCAGCCAGTCGGTGCGGTGGGTCATCGACGGCCATGTCGTCGCCACCTACGACGCACGGTTCGGCTCCGACGAGCTGCCCACCCGCGAGGGGGCGTTCTCGGTGAAGAGCAAGTCGCGCGACCACGTGTCCAGCCTCTTCAACACCTCGATGCCCTTCGCGATGTTCTTCTCCGGTGGACAGGCCGTGCACTACTCGCCCGACTTCGCTGCCAACGGCTACTCCGGGGCCTCCCACGGATGCGTCAACGTGCGCGACTACGACGGCATGGCGTGGTTGTTCGACCAGGTGCAGATCGGGGACAAGGTCGTCGTTTACTGGTCGTGAACCGGCCCGGCGTAAACTTCGGCCTCGTGACCCTGAGCGCGTCCACGGACGAACCCCTCGTCGTCCACACCCGCGCACTCGACGCCCCGGTGCACGACCTGCTCACCCTGCTCCCACCGGACGCGCCGGTCACCTGGCTGCGACGGGGTGAGGGGCTGGTCGGCTGGGGCGTGGCGGCGATCATCCGCACCTCGGGGCCGACCCGCTTCGCCGACGCCGCCAAGTGGTGGAGCGAGCTGCTGGCCCGCGCCGAGGTCGTCGACGAGGTCGAGGAGCCCGGGACCGGGCCGGTCTGCTTCGGCAGCTTCGCCTTCTCCGACGAGCCCGGCGACTCCGTCCTGGTCGTGCCTCGCGTGATCGTCGGCACCCGTGGCGACGTGGCCTGGGTGACGAGCGTCGGTGGTCCCGCGAACCTCGAGCACCACGAGCTCCCGGCACCGCCGGTGGTGACGTTCGCCGACGGGGCACTGAACAGCGAGCAGTGGATGTCGGTGGTCGCCGACGCCGTGACCCGGATCGACGCGGGCGAGCTGGAGAAGGTCGTGCTGGCCCGCGACCTGGTGGCCACCGCCGACGCCACCATCGACGTCCGCTGGCCGCTGGCCCGACTGGCGTCGACCTACCCCATGTGCTGGACCTTCCATGTCGACGGGATGTTCGGGGCCACGCCGGAGATGCTCGTACGCCGGGAGCGCGGCCTGGTCACCTCACGGGTCCTGGCCGGCACGATCCGGCGTACCGGTGACGACGAGCACGACCTCGCGCTCGCCGGCGCCCTCGCGCGGTCCTCGAAGGACCTCGAGGAGCACGAGTACGCCGTGCGGTCGGTCGCCGAGGCGCTCGAGCCGCACTGCTCGGGGATGAACGTGCCCGACACCCCGTTCGTGCTGCACCTTCCCAACGTGATGCACCTCGCGACCGACGTGGCCGGTGTGGTGCACGACGCCGCCTCGTCGCTGCAGCTGGCCGAGGCGCTGCACCCCTCGGCGGCCGTCGGGGGCACTCCCACCGCCGCCGCGGTGGCCCTCATCACCGAGATCGAGGGCATGGACCGGGGCCGCTACGCCGGGCCGGTCGGCTGGATGGATGCCAGCGGTGACGGCGAGTGGGGCATCGCGCTGCGTTCGGCCGCCGTCGAGGGCCAGACCGTGCGACTGTTCGCGGGCTGCGGCATCGTGGCCGACTCCGATCCCGAGGCCGAGTTGGCCGAGGCCCAGGCCAAGTTCGTGCCGGTCCGCGACGCGCTCGAAGGCATCTGACGCCTCAGCGCAGGGAATGCTGGCGCCGGTAGCGCGCCAGCATCACAGCGGCGATGCAGAGCAGCGGCAGGACGTCGGCCAGCGTCACGCCGCTGTCGTCGGTGAGCCGCAGCAGGATGGGTCCCTCGAGTGACTTGTTGAGCAACCACCACGCCGTGGCGTTCAGCACCCAGGCCGCCCGCGCCAGGAAGCCGGGGCGCACGACCAGCCAGCCGGTCACCAGCAGCAGGGCGGCCAGGCTGATCAGGCCGGCCACCAGGTGGCTGCTCAGAGGTCGCTGCCGTCGTCGAGCCGCACCCAGGTCTGCCCGGTCTTGTTCAGGAACGCGTGCATGTGGTGCTCGAGGATGTCGTGAGCGGCCTCGGTGTAGATGCGGTCATGGATCGAGATGTTGACCGGTGCCTGCACGGCACGCACGAAGTCGACCGCCTCCGAGGCCTTGAGCCACGGCGCGCTCGAGGGTGCACACAGGACATCGATCGGCTCACCCGGCACTTGGAGCGCGTCACCGGGGTGGAACAGCTTCTGCTCCCCCGCGGTGATCAGGTAGCCGGAGTTGTCGAAACGGGGGAACTCCGGATGGATCACCGCGTGGAGCTCACCGACCACCGTCACCGGCAGGCCGATGTCGAGGCTGTCGCCCGGGGCCACCACGCTGACCCGCTCCGCGACGTCCGGCGCCTCGCTGGCGATCTGGTCGCGCACCGCCGCGATGGTGTAGACGGGTGCATCGGTGTTGCGCAGGAGCTCGGCATCCCAGTGGTCGTAGTGCTGGTGCGTGATCAGGACGGCGTCGACCCCGTCGACCGCCTCGGGGTCGGTGAACATGCCCGGGTCGAGCACCAGCGTGTGCCCGTCGTACTCGATCCTGACGCAGGCGTGCCCGAACTTCGTGATCCGCATGAGACCAGCCTATCGGTGGTCGCCGAGCACGGTGGGGGCACAATCGCCTGCATGACCCTTGCACTGACCGGCTCGACCGGTGCCCTGGGTGGCCTCGTCGCCGCCGCACTGAGTGACCTCGCCCCCGTGCTGGTGGTGCGCGATCCTGGACGGGCACCCTCCATCCCGGGCAGCGAGGTCCGTCAGGCGTCGTACAGCGACGCGGCGGCCTCCCGCCAGGCGCTGGCCGGGGTGGACACCCTGTTCATGGTCTCGGGGGCCGAGGCGGTGGACCGACGGCAGCAGCACCGCACCTTCATCGGCGCGGCCGCCGAGGCCGGCGTGCGCCATCTCGTCTACACCTCGTTCTCCGGAGCGGCTCCCGACGCCACCTTCACGCTCGGACGCGACCACGCCGACGCCGAGCAGGCGATCCGCGAGAGCGGCATGGCCTTCACGATCCTGCGGGACAACTTCTACGCCGACCTGCTGCCCCTCTTCGCTGATCCGAGCGGCGCGATCCGGGGGCCGGCCGGTGACGGCAAGGTCGCCGCGGTCGGGAGGATCGACGTCGCCGATGTCGCCGAGCGAGTGCTCCGCGATCCGGGCGCGCACGCCGCGCTGACCTACACCCTGACCGGGCCCGCTGCGCTGACCCTGACCGAGATCGCGGCCCGCGCGAGCGCCGTACTCGGTCGCGACCTCCGCTTCGAGGACGAGACCGTGGAGCAGGCCTACGCCTGGCGGCGCGCAGAGTACGGCGCCGAGCAGTGGCAGCTCGACGCCTGGGTCAGCACCTACACCGCCATCCGCGACGGGTCGGTCGCGGAGGTGACCGACGACGTCCGCCGGGTGACCGGCCACGAGGCCCGCACGCTGGAACAGGTCCTCATGCAGTGAGGCTCACGCCGTCAGGTGGTGCAGGTAGCACCAGCGCCAGTCCTCCCCCGGTTCGGCCGACTGCATGACCGGATGGGTGGTCTCCCTGAAGTGAGCGGTGGCGTGCTGCTGCGGCGAGGAGTCGCAGCAGGCCACGTTGCCGCAGGCCAGGCACTGGCGCAGAGCCACCCACTTCAGGCCTTCGGCCAGGCACCGCGCACACACCGGGTCCTCCATGGTCTCGATCGCCGGGAAGGCCAGGAGCTCGTCGCAGACGTCCCCGGTGCGCCGCCGGCTGGCCGTGATGGTCTTGAGCTCCTCACGGTTCTGGGTGGCGACGTCGAGCATCGACTCCTCCACGTCGAGCATCGACAGCACCTCGGAGACGACGCTGGAGTCGACGGTGCCGGCGCTGCGGATCTCCAGCACGCGTTTGCGCTCCGCATCGATCATCGCCGACCGGACCCGCGCGTACAGCTCGCTCGGCGTCTCCCGCTCGCTGACCGTGCCGAGTCGTTCCCAGGCGGCGAAGTTGCGCTGGTCGATGCGCTGGCGGATCAGCTCGAAGACGCCGTGGTCGTCCTCGACCTCGAGCGCCTTGAGCTCCTTGAGGCCGGACTTGGAGGCCTGCTGGAGGACGGTGGCCCGGGCCAGGGCATCGTCCATCGGATCCGGTGAAGGCACCTTGAGGGCGCGCGCCAGCCACGGCAGGGACAGTCCCTGGATGAACAGGGTGCCGGCCACCACCGTGAAGGCGATCAGCAGCAGCACCTCGCTGTGGGGCGTGTCCTCGGGGATGACGAACGCCGCGGCCAGGGTGACCACGCCGCGCATGCCGGCCCAACCCAGGATGAAGGTGAACTGCCAGGGTGGGGCATGCCCGGTCGCCGGGTCGGGGCCCGGCCGCACCAGCAGGTAGCGGGCGACGAAGACCCAGCCGATCCGCAGGACGACCACGGCCAGCAGGGTCGCGGCACACACGGCGATGATGCGGCCCAACGACAGCTCACTGGCCCCCACGTCCTCGATGATCCAGCGGGCCTGCAGGCCGATCAGGGCGAAGACGGTGTTCTCCAGGACGTAGGCGATGGTGCGCCAGTTCATCCGCTCGGAGATCCGCGACTGGGCGGTCTGCAGGATCGGGGCCTTGTGCCCGAGCAGCAACCCGGCCACGACCACAGCGACGACGCCGGAGGCGTGAATCTCCTCGGCGAGCAGGTAGGTGGCGAACGGGATCACGAACGAGATCGCGGTGTCCAGGATCGGGTCGGTGATCTTCTTGCGCAACCAGGCCACGATCACGAAGGCCAGGACACCGACCGCCACGCCACCGCCCGCGGCGATGAGGAAGTCGAGTCCGACCCCACCCATCGTCACCTCGCCGCCGTGGGTCGCGGCCGCTCCCGCCGTGCCGATGGCGGCGACCGCGGTCCGCAGGGTGACCAGCGCGGTCGCGTCGTTGAGCAGCGACTCACCCTCGAGGATCGTGACGATCCGGCGTGGCAAGCCGATCCGGCGGGCGATCGCGGTGGCCGCCACCGCATCCGGGGGCGCGACGACCGCCCCGATCGCCACCGCCACCCACCAGTCGATCCCCGGGATCAACGCGTGCACGACGACCGCGACCCCTGCGGCGGTGAACACCACCAGGCCCACCGAGAGCAGCAGGATGGAGCGGCGGTTGGCGTTGAAGTCAACCAGGGAGGTCTGGATCGCCGTCGCGTAGAGCAGCGGTGGGAGCAGGCCGATGAGGACGACGTCGGCCTCGAGGTGGACCACCGGCACGCCGGGCAGGTACGAGGCGATCACGCCGCCCAGGATCAGCAGCAGGGGTGCCGGCACGTCGATGCGTTCGGCCAGGGCTGTGATGGTCAGCACCGCGACGGACAGGGCCACCAGGAACAAGGCAATTTCCACGTGGCCATTGTGACCTCCCACCCCGTTGAATCGTGTCCCGCGGCCACGTTGAGTCGGGGTCAGGCAGATCGGGCCACCCACAGCATCGGGTCCCCCCAACCCAGTTCGTCCACACCATGGCGCCCGAACGCGAGCGCGACCAGAGTGCGCCGGTGGGCGGCGAAGGTGAGGACGTGGGCGATCATCCCGCCGTAGGTGAACACCTCCGGCGGGTCGCACAGGGCGTCCACGAAGGTGTCGTCCAAACGGTCGTTGGCAACGACGTCGCGCACATGGGCGAGGTACGCCGGCCCGTCGACGTCGAGCCGTCGGCGCATCGAGGCCAGCGACTCGTGGTCCTCGAGGGACCAGTCGTAGTCGCGGCTGGCCAGGGCTGCGTTCCACATCCCGAGCTGACCGATCAGCCTCGAGAGCAGCGAGCGGATGGTCTGCTCGTCGTCGTCGACGTCGAGCACGATCGGCTGGTCGAGCTGCTCGTCGGTGAGCCGGCCGGCGACACGGACCATCTCACCGGTCAGCCAGAGGTGGTGCTCGATCATCGTGGTCATCAGTTCCATGGAGGTCACCTTGTCGCGGGCCGGCAGCCGCAGGCTGGCCGGCGGATGGAAGTGCACGCCGCTCGGAGCGGCGATCTGGGTGCGGCCCGGCTGCTTGCGCCAGACCCGGGGCGGCACGCCGTACGCCTTGCTGAAGGCACGCGTGAACGCCTCGTGGGACCCGTAGCCCGCCTCGACGGCGATGTCGATCAGCGGTGCTCGGGTCGTGATCATCCGGTACGCCGCCCGTTCGAGCAGGATGCGGCGGCGCAGGGCACGCGGTGGCTCCCCCGCCACCGACCGGATCATCCGGTCGAAGTGGTGCCGGGAGAAGTGCAGCCGTGCGGCCAGGTCGTCGCCGGTGGCGTCGTGGTCGTCGAGGGCAGCGGTGAGCTGGTCGACGAACTCGACGAAGGTGTCACTGGCAACGCTCATGCCACTCATCCTGCGACGCCGCAGCGAGGCCCGCTTGATCCTGTTTGCTCAGCGATCATGCCCCATGCGGCGCCCACGGCCGTCGTACCCGTGGAGGGGCGAACCGCGGGTCACGCTCCGCGGACGACCACCGACCAGGACACGGCCTTCGCCGAAGCCACTCCCGCGTTGGCACTGACCCCGGGCCAGGTCCCCGCCGCCACTCCGGCCGTGTCGGCCGTCGCGGTGACGACCTGACCCGACCCGCTCCCGGCGCCGGCCAGGCGACCTGTCACGGTGCCGGGCAGCACCCACGCGGAGTGCCCGGCCGACTTGTCGACGAAGTAGGAGACCACCGTGGAGGGAGCAGCCACGCTCACTGCCGGCGAGGAGTGGGCGGCGCTCGTGCCGGGCTCGATGGCCGAGGCAGTGACCGTGACCGGCGCGGCCCCGCTGTAAGCGACCAGCGAGAGGTCGGACTTCACCATGGCGCTGTAGCCCACGGTGATCCTCGACCCGGCAGTGGTCGCCGTGGCGGTGTGGGTGAAGACCGTCGCCCTGAGTTCGCTGTCGGCACGGGTGCCCAGCTGGGTCCAGCCTGCTGGGCCGGTGACCGTGACGTTGGCCGCGTTGGCCACGAACAGCAGCAGCTGGTCACCAGCCGCTACCGAGCCCGGCACGGTCACCGAGTTGGAGGTCGCGTTGCGGTTGCTGACCACGCCGGCCCGGTAGGCAACCGCAGGTGGGGGCAGGTCGGAGACGACGACGGTGCGCGAGGCGGTCCCGGTGTCGCCGTCGTCGTCGGTCACGGTCAGTGTCACGACGTAGCTGCCCGAGGCGGCATAGGTGTGCGGGGGGTTGGCCAGGCTGCTGGTGTCGCCGTCACCGAAGGTCCACTCACGGCTGACGATGGTGCCGTCGGAGTCGGTGGACCCGGCCGAGGAGAACGAGCAGGACAGGCTGGTGCACGACGACGAGATGGCAGCGGTGGGGGGCCGGTTGGCGACAGGGCCGCTGGTGACCAGCACCACCGAGTAGCCCGAGCCTCCGCCGCCGATCGTCGCGCCGGCGACGCCGGCCATCACCACCGGCGTCGAGCGCCGCGTGGTGGTGCCGTCACCGAGCTGCCCGTCGGTGTTGTCGCCCCAGGCTCGCACGGTGCCGTCACCGAGCATGGCCAGCCCGTGGTCGCGCCCCGAGGCCACGGCAGTGACGCCCGTGAGGTTGCCGACCCGCACGGGATTGCTGCGGTTGACCGTCGTACCGTCACCGAGCTCGGCGCGGTAGTTGCGGCCCCAGGCCCAGACGGTGCCGTCGGCCTTGAGCAGGATCGAGTGGTGCGCCCCGGCGGTCACCGAGCTGCCACCGGTGGTGACCTGGACCGGGCTGGTGCGGTCGACTGTGGTGCCGTCACCGACCATGCCGTAGGCGTTCCAGCCCCAGGCCCATACGGCTCCGGTGCTGGTCACCGCGAGGCCGTGGTCACGTCCACCGGCGATGCGCACCACGTCGGTGAGGGATCCGACCCGCACCGGGGTGAGGCGACGGGTCAGGGTGCCGTCACCCAGCTGCCCGTCCCCGTTGAGGCCCCACGCCCAGACGGTGCCGTCGGACCGCACGGCGTACGACATGTCGCGGCCGGCGGCGATGTGGGTGTACGTCGCGGTGCCGGAGACCCTGACCGGCGAGTTGCGGTTGGTCGTGGTCCCGTCTCCGAGCTGGCCGTTGGCGTTCAGTCCCCAGGTCCAGATGGAGCCGTCGTCGCGCAGTGCGAGGGAGTGGTAGTGGCCGGTGGCGACGGCGGTGACGCCGCTGAGGCCCGGCACACTCTGCGGGGTGTTCCGGCTGCCACCGTTGACGCCGATCCCGAGCTGTCCCACGTCGTTGCTGCCCCAGGTCGTGACGGTGCCACCTGCCCGCAGGGCCACGACGTGCTCGCGGCCGCCGTGCAGGTCGACCACGTCGTCCAGTCCGGTCAGCGGGGCAGCCAGGCTCCGGCTGCCACCGGGACCGCTGCCGAGCTGGCCGAGCGCGTTCTCCCCGACGGTGTACGGCGTCCCCGGAGCGACAGCCGCTCGGGCCGGACTGGTCAGCAACAGAGGCGCGGAGGCCACGACGAGCGCGAACGCCGCCACCCTCGCCCAGCGTGCGCGTGTTTTCACCACAATTGTCCCCTCGGTCCCTTGGCACGCTACGACGACACCTCTGGACCCGGAATAGTCCGGACGGGTCAGCGTCCCCTGCCGACCCCAGTGCCGCCGCGTCGAGTGGTGGCCAGCGCGCGGATGCGTCGGTCGAGGTCGCGGCGGTTGTCACGTCGTACGACGGCCTCCACCACGTCGATGCCTCCGTTGGGGTTGGCCAGGGCGTGCTGGAGCTCCGCCTCGGTGCTGACCCGCCAGTGTGGGGTCCTGGTGGCCGCGCACAGGCTCGCGAGGTCGACCCGGTGCGGGGTGGCGAAGAGCCGGTCGAAGCGGTCGGCGTACTCGTCGGCTCCCTGCTCGAGCATCGCGAAGATCGAGCCGCCGTCGTCGTTGACCACGACGATGGTGAGGTCGGGGCGAGGTTCCTCAGGCCCCAGCACCAGCCCGTTGCTGTCGTGCAGGAACGTGACGTCTCCCATCAGCGCCAGCGCCCTGGTGCTGCCCGTGCGGCCGAGGGAGGCGCCGATGGCGGCCGAGATGGTGCCGTCGATGCCGGCCAGGCCGCGGTTGGCGATCACCTTGCGGTGCACGCCGACCTCGTAGCGCGGCACCATCAGGTCCAGGTCGCGGATCGGGCTCGAGGCACCCACCACGAGCAACCCTCCGGGCGGCAGCGCGCGGGCGACGGCGCCGGCGACCAGATGCGGGGTGAGCTCGCCCTCGGCCGCCAGCAGCGCATCGAGTCTGGCGGCCGTCTCGCGGTCGGCGCCACGCCAAGCCTCCAGCCAGGCCGGGTCGTCGGGGAGCTCTACCTCCGCCCGACCGAACCTGCGGTCGACACTGAAGGGCCGCTCGGGCCATCGTCCCCGAGCCGGGGCCGACCAGACCTCGACATCGTCGCGGCCCAGCAGCCGCATCACCGGGCGCGACAGGGTCGGGTGCCCGAACACGACGACGCGCTCGACCTGGGCCCCGAGGTCGGTCTCGAGCAGGAGGCGATAGGTGCGCAACGCATTGTCTCCGGTGCGCGAGCCGCTCGACGGTTCGGCGAGCAGTGGCCAGTGCGCCCGCTCGGCGAGGACTCTGGCCGGAGGGCCGGCGTCATCACCGGCCACGACGACGGTGCGCGGTCCCCGGGGGATCGTGACCACGTCGCCAGGGACACGGCCCGGGCGCCAGTCCTGCGAGCCGGAACCCACCGAGGGCACCCAGTGGTCCTCGGGCAGCAGCGGATCGTCGAACTGCACGTTGAGATGCAACGGCCCGCCGCCCGCGACGAGGTCCACCGGGCCGGCGCTGACGTCCGCGAACCGCGCGGCATCGCCGAAGAGCCGCACCTGGTCGGTGGTCTGGTTGGCGTTGGTGCCTCGCAGCCGCGCTGGACGGTCGGCGGTCACGACCACGAGCCCGACCCCGGCATGCGCAGCCTCGAGTACGGCGGGGTGCAGGTTGGCGGCCGCCGTACCGGACGTGCACATGACTGCTGCCGGCGGACCGGTCTTGGCAAGGCCGAGCGCGAGGAAGCCCGCGCTGCGCTCGTCGAGGCGGGTGTGCAGCCGCACCGCACCCGCGGCTGCCGCGTCGTAGACGGCGAAGCTCAAGGGCGCGTTCCGCGATCCTGGCGCGAGCACCACGTCGCGGACGCCGCTCGCGATGAGCGCCGCCACCACCTCGCGGGCCAGCACGGTCGAGGGATTGGTCATGATCGGCGATCCTGTCGCAGCGAGCGGACCTCGGCCAGTCGCCGCTCCCAGTGGGCGATGCGCCCGGGCTCGGCCTGCACCCCGGCCATCGCCTCGTCGTCGACCGCCGGCGCGGCGAGCCGGAGCACACCGCCGACGGGCAGCAGCGGGGAGCGAGTGACGTCGGCGGTCAGCAGTTGGACGGTGGCCAGCCCGCACGCGTAGGGCAGCTCGGGCAGCGCGCCGGCGAGCGCCAGGCCGGCCGCGATGCCCACCGAGGTCTCCAGGGCACTCGAGACCACGATCGGCAGCCCGATGTCCTCAGCGATCCGCAGGCAGGCTCGGACCCCACCGAGGGGTTGCACCTTCAGGACGGCGATGTCGGCGGCCTCCAGGTCGCGGACCCGGTAGGGGTCGGCGGCCCGGCGGATCGACTCGTCGGCAGCGATCGGCACGTCGACCGCGCGGCGGACCGCGGCCAGCTCCTCGACACTGGCGCAGGGCTGCTCGACGTACTCCAGTCCGCCCGCGGCCCGATCGAGCACGGCGATGGCCCCGATGGCGTCCTCGACCGACCAGCCGCCGTTGGCGTCCACGCGGATCCGGCCCTCCGGGCCGAGCGCATCGCGGACGGCCTCGACCCTGGCCTGGTCCTCGGCCAGACCCTGCCCGGGCTCGGCGACCTTGATCTTCGCGGTGGCGCAGCCGCCCGCGGAGGCGATCTCGTGGGCGTGGACCGGGCCGACTGCCGCGACCGTCACGTTGACCGGGATCACGTCGCGCACCGGATCGGGCCAGTCGCCGGCAGCTGCCTCCTCGGCGCAGCGCAGCCAGGGCTCGGCGACCGCGGCGTCGTACTCCAGGAACGGGCTCCACTCCCCCCACCCGGCAGCACCCCGGATCAGCACGCCCTCGCGCACGGTGATGCCACGGAAGCGGGTGCGCATCGGGATCGAGAAGGTCTTCACACCAGCGCCTGTCGATCGAGCTTGCCGTTCGGCAGCAGGGGGAGGGCGTCGACGCGGCGGACCTCACGAGGCGCCCAGGAGCGGGGATGGACCGCACTGACCCAGTCCCGGGCCGCGTCGAGCCCGAGCGGGCCGACCACGAACGCGACGACGCGCTGGCCCCATTCCTCGTCCGGTACGCCGACCACGGCCGCGTCGAGCACCTCGGCATGCTGACGGAGCCGAGCAGCGACCGCAGGAGTGGGGACCTTGATGCCCCCGCTGATCACGATGTCGTCGATGCGCCCGAGGACCCGCAGTCGCCCGTCGTCGAGGCTGCCGAGGTCCGAGGTGAGGAACCAGCCGTCGACGAGGGTCTGGGCGGTCAGCTCCGGGTCGTCGTCGTACCGCTCGAAGAGCATCGGCCCGCGCAGCGCGATCCGCGCCTCCGAGCCGATGCGGACCTCCACCCCGTCCAGCGGCAACCCGTCGTAGACGCACCCTCCGGCGGTCTCGCTGGCGCCGTACGTCGCCACGACGCGCGCGCCCGCGGCCTCGGCCCGGCCTCGCAGCTCGGGATCCACCGGACCACCGCCGAGCAGGATGGTGTCGAAGCGAGCGAGCTGCCCTGGATCCGTCTCCAGGAGGCGATGGAGCTGGGTGGCGACCAGCGAGGTGTAGAGGGGACCGTCGCCGGGCGCCGGTTCGTCGAGCCCCAGCACCGGCTCGTGGCCGGCCAGGAGCGAACGGACGATCACCTGGACTCCGGCGATGTACGCCGGTGGGAGGGCCAGCACCCATCGGCCGGGTCCCCCCAACCGGGTCAGGGCGGCCTCGGCGGAGGCGAGCACGGCCTCGCGGCTCAGCACCACCCGCTTGGGAACCCCGCTCGACCCGGAGGTCTCGATCAGCAGCCGCGCCGGTTCGGCGGCCTCCAGCCAGGACCGCAGCGAGTCGACGGCGTCAGGCGCCGGGTCGCCGAGCCGCAGGAGTTCCACGCGACGAACGGTAGCCCCGGCTGGTTCAATGACGCCCCATGACCTCCTTGGACTGGTCCGACGTGGCCGGTGACGCGGTGACCGCCGCGGCGCTCCACGCGCTGCTGCGCCTGCGCAACCAGGTGTTCGTGGTGGAGCAGCAGTGCGCCTACCAGGACATCGACGGCCTCGACCTGGCACCGACCACCCGGCACCTGGGCGCCGAGCACGACGGCACGCTGGTCGCTTACGCGCGGCTGCTCGCCCCGGCCCCGGAGGCGGTGCGGATCGGGCGGGTGATCGTGTCGTCGTCCGTGCGCGGTCAGCGACTCGGTCGCCAACTGATGACCCGGGCCCTGCTGTCCTGCGCCCAGCACTGGCCCGGTGCGCCGATCACCCTGTCGGCGCAGGCGCACCTGACGGACTTCTATGCCGGGCACGACTTCGTCGCCGTCGGCGAGCCGTACGACGAGGACGGGATCCCGCACGTCGACATGGTGCACCGGCCTGCTTGAATCTGGTCGATGGCAACCACAGCTGACTGGATCGCCGGCGCCCGCCCCCGCACCCTGCCGGCCGCGGTCGCCCCCGTGCTCGCCGGCACCGGGGTGGCGGCGTACGTCGACTCGGCGCTCTGGTGGAAGGCCCTGCTGGCACTCGTGGTGTCGCTCGCCCTCCAGGTGGGCGTCAACTACGCCAACGACTACTCCGACGGCATCCGGGGCACCGACGACGCCCGCGTCGGCCCGATGCGCCTGGTCGGCTCCGGGGCCGCCACCGCACGCTCGGTCAAGCTCGCCGCCTTCGGGGCCTTTGCGGTGGCCGCGCTCGCGGGCCTGGTCCTGGCGATCACCACCGCCTGGTGGCTGGTCGCGGTCGGGGTCCTCTGCATCCTGGCGGCCTGGTTCTACACCGGCGGGAAGCGCCCGTACGGCTATCTCGGGCTCGGCGAGGTGATGGTCTTCGTCTTCTTCGGGCTGGTGGCGGTGATCGGCACGGCCTACGTGCAGACCGAGTCCTTCGACCTGCCCGCCCTGTATGCCGGCGTGGGGATCGGGGCGCTGGCCTGTGCCCTGCTCGTGGTCAACAACCTGCGCGACATCCCCACCGACCGGGAGGTGGGCAAGCAGACGTTGGCGGTCGTCCTCGGCCCCGAGCGGACCCGCGGTCTCTACGCCCTGCTGACCCTGGCTGCGGCGTTCGCCGTCGTGGCGCTGGCGGCCACCACCACGTGGTGGGCGCTGTTCGGGTTGCTGTTCCTGGCGCGCAGTGCTGGCGCGCTGCGGATCGTGCTCTCGGGAGCGGTCGGCCCGGCCCTCATCCCGGTGCTGCAGCTGACCGGGGTGGCGCAGCTGCTCTGGGCGGCGGGCGTCGCGGTCCCGCTCTTCCTGACGTCATAGCAGCTGGCGGCTGGAGCAACCAGGAACGATGACGTTGCGGGGGTCGACGTAGGCTGGGGCCATGTTCTGGTTCATCGTGCTTCTCATCGTGCTCGGCGTGGTCGCCTACCGGTTCCGTGTGCCGCTGCTGGCCAAGCTCCTGGGTCAGCCCGAGAGCCGCATCGAGCGTCGCCTCAACCGTCGCAAGGACTGAGTACGTCGCCCCACTCGCCGGTGTCGGCGAAGGTCTCGAGCGTGGCCAGGCATGGCGCGATGTCGATGCCCTGGGCGGCCAGCCACGTGTCATCGAAGTAGGTGCGGGTGTAGCGCTCGCCGCCGTCGCAGATCAACGTCACGACCGATCCCGTCTCACCGGCCGCCCGCATCGCCGCGATCTGGTGCAGGGCGCCCCAGAGGGCGGTGCCCGTGGAGCCGCCGACACTGAGCCCCGTCCGCGCCGAGCACCACCGGGCCGCCGCGATCGAGGCGGCGTCGGGCACGGACATCATGGCGTCGACCACCGATGCGTGGAACGACGGCTCCACGCGTTGGCGTCCGATCCCCTCGATACGGCTCGGCACCAGGGTGGTCACGGTGTCGTCGGTCTCGCAGAAGCCCGGGTAGAACGCTGAGTTCTCCGGGTCGACCACCAGCAGCCGGGTGTCGTGACGCTGGTAGCGCAGGTATCTGCCGATGGTCGCCGAGGTGCCCCCGGTCCCGGCCCCGACGACGATCCAGGCCGGAACCGGATGGCGCTCGTGGGACAGCTGCTCGAAGATCGACTCGGCGATGTTGTTGTTGCCGCGCCAGTCCGTGGCGCGCTCGGCGTAGGTGAACTGGTCCAGGTAGTGCCCGCCGGTCTCGTCGGCGAGTCGCTGCGCCTCGGCGTACATCGTGGCGGGCGAGTCCACGAAGTGGCACCGCCCACCGTAGAAGGTGATCAGGTCGACCTTCTCCTGGGAGGTCGAGCGGGGCATCACGGCGACGAACGGCAGCCCCAGCATCCGGGCGAAGAACGCCTCCGAGACCGCGGTGGAGCCGGAGGAGGCCTCGATGATGGTGGTCTCCGCGCCGATCCAGCCGTTGCAGAGTCCGTAGAGGAACAAGGACCGGGCCAGGCGATGCTTGAGGGAGCCGGTCGGATGCACCGACTCGTCCTTCAGGTAGAGGTCGATGCCCCACTCGGCCGGCAACGGGAAGACGTGGAGGTGGGTGTCGGCAGATCGGTTGGCGTCGGCCTGGACCTTGCGGATCGCCTCATGCACCCAGGCGCGGCCGGCGGGGTCGGAGCGGTCGAAGCCCTCAGTCGGCATCTTCCTTCGCCTTCATCTCCTCGAACGCCGCCGAGGCCCGCTCGGCACGCCGCTCCACGACGTGGGCGAACCGCTCGCGGAAGGGCCGGAGGATGAAGTAGGACCCGACTCCGGACACGAGTACGGCGATCACGATGGCCCACGTCAGCTGGACCTCACCGAGCGGCAGCCAGATGCCGACCACCACCGCGAGGGCGCCGAAGAACAGGATGATGCGCAAGACGGTGTAGATCACGAACTCCTTCACGCCACCAGACTAGAGCGCCGCCCGAGCGCAACCGGAGGCCACCTATCCTTGGGGTGTGGGAAAGTTCGTGATCGTCTTGTTGTTGATCGCCGCGGCGGTCTACGTGTTGGTGCGCGTCATCGAGCGCCGGGGCATCAGCCGACCGGGCTCGCGAGGAACCGGTCCGGCACGGCCCTCCGGTCCCGCGCCGGGTCGCCCACTGGGACCTGATGACGACCCCGACTTCATCTGGGGCCTGAACAAGAAGCGGCGACACCCCAAGGACGATCCGCCCGCCTGAGCTCCGGCTTCCACGAGCTGGTCAGGGATTGGCCGCGGTTGTCAGCCGTTGCGAACGCTGACAACCGCGAGTTTCACCGGTCGACCGGTGAAACCTGCGAGATCCACCTACAGCCTGCCAGGCACCACCGGGGCCACCGCAGGGGCCGCGTAGGAGTGCTGGCTGGTGGTGGAGAAGTAGTTGATGCCGATGAAGTTGAACCAGAGCGTCGCCAGGCCCACCAGGGCCAGGATGGCGGCGTTGCGGCCCTTCCAGCCGGCGGTGGATCGGGCGTGCAGGTAGGCGGCGTAGACCACCCAGGTGATGAAGGCCCACACCTCCTTGGGGTCCCAGTTCCAGTAGGAGCTCCACGCCTCGTGTGCCCAGATCGGGCCGGTGATCAGGGCCGCGAAGGTCCAGATGGGGAAACCGAAGGCGTGCAGCCGGTAGGAGATCCGGTCGAGGTCGCGCAGTTCGGGGAGCCGGGCGATGTAGCCGGTGGTGCGATCGGGCCGGCGAGCCTTGATGAGGTAGAGCGCGGAGGTCATCCCGCCCAGCGTGAACGCTCCGGTGGCGATGACGGCGGACACGACGTGGATGACCAGCCAGTACGACGACAGCGCCTCGGTCAGGGGCGCGACCCGCTCGTGGAGCCAGATCACGTCGATCATCAGGACGGCGACCACGAAGCCGAGCACCAGCGGGGACAGCCAGGACAGCTGCAGGCGCCGGTACATCGCCAGGTAGAGGAACGCCACGACGAACGCTCCCGCCATCGTGAACTCGTACATGTTGCCCCACGGCACCCTGTTCGGGTCGGCGGCCATGCCTCGCCCGAGCAGGGCCACGAAGTGCAGGCCCACGGCGATGATGGTGAGCAGCACGCCCAAGCGTCCGAACATCGCGATCTTCGCGGTCCGCTCCGGGGTCACCGAGGCCGCGGTGGGGGGCTCTGCGGACCCGCCGCCGGCCGTGACCGACTCCCGGACCGCGATCTCCACGGGCACCTTGCGCAGCATCGACCACTCGACGAGGTGGGCGAGCAGGGCCAGGAAGTAGACCAGGCCGCACATGGCCACCGCCTGGTCGCTGAGCTGCTCCCATGCTGCGTCGGTCATCGCTTCTCCTCCACCAGGGCCCGAAGGGCCTCCAACTCCGCGAGCGTATCTCCGCCACCGGAACGGTCGAGACCTGCCAGCTCGACCAGGGTGACTCCATCTTCCCTGCGCACCCTGAGCCAGACACGTCGGGGGCGGATGAACAGCGACCCCATCAGTCCGAGCAGGGCCAGGAGCACGCCGGCCAGCGCGACGTGGGTGCCCGGCGTACGGCTGATCTGGATCTTGTTCCAGCGCTGGAAACCGTCGAAGCGCACGCTGCCCATGCCGTCGGGGAGCTTCATCGTCTGACCGACCTGCAGGTCGAGCCGGAAGATCTTGCCGTTGGGGCGGTGCAGGAGCTCCACCCCGTCCTTGCGCAGCGAGTAGACCGACTGCGGTACGCCGTCGTCGAGGCCGAGGTCACCGACGTAGGCCAGCAGCGAGACCCGTGGGTCCAGGGCGTTGCCGAAGGCCGAGAACGGGAAGCCCTCGGCGTTGGTGGCGTAGGTCGGGTAGAACTCCCCCTCCAGCCCGATCTGCTTCGGGCTGGCGTCGGGGTCCTTCACCACGCCGATCGAGCGGAACGTCTGGTCGAGCGGCAGGAACACCACGGGGCCGGTCGAGGTGGCGTTGCCGTCCCCGTCGGTGATCGTGAAGCTGGGGGCGTAGCCGTGTCCGATCAGGAAGATCTCGGTGCTGCCGATCTTGAGCGGATGGTTCACCCGGAGGTCGTAGGTCTTCTCCGGGGAGTCCGGGCTCTCCTGGTACCTCAGGTGCGACACGAACTTGTAGGCCATCCCGGCACGGGGCCCGCTGACCAGCCACTGGGCGTCGAACTTCTCGATGTCGAAGGAGAAGGGCTCCATGCTGTCGGGGTCGAACAGGCTGCCCGGGTCGTAGTCGTCGTACTGGTTGAGCAGGTTGCTGAAGCCGCCGCCTTCGACGACGATCACGCCGCCCTTGTAGCCGAAGAGACCTCCTGCGGCGAAGCCCACCAGCACGATCAGCACCGACAGGTGGAACAGCAGGTTGCCGACCTCGCGCAGGTAGCCCTTCTCCGCACTCACCGCGTCTCCCGAGGCTGAGGCTGAGGCTGAGGCGGGCACGACCCGGTAGCGGCGCTTCTTGAGTACGACGGCAGCGCGGGCCAGCACCTCGTCGGGTTCCTCGGTGGTGCTCCAGCTGGTGTGATCGGCGAGGCGACTGAGGTTGCGAGGTGCGGCGGGCGGCTTGTTGCGGATCGCCCGCGCGTAGACGAAGCAGCGCGGGATGATGCAGCCGACCAGGGACAGCACGAGCAGGATGTAGATGGCCGAGAACCAGGGCGAGTCGTAGACCGAGAAGAGCTGGAGCTTCTCGTAGACCGGGGTCAGCTTGGGGTGGGCGTCCTGCCAGTTCGAGGTCTTGAGGGCGTCGATGTTGGACTGCGGGATGACTGAGCCGGGGATCGCGGCGAGCGCCAGCAGGAGCAGCAGGATCAGGGCGGTGCGCATGGAGGTGAGCTGGCGCCAGGCCCAGCGCAGGAGCTCACGCAGGTTGAGCTCCCCCGCGCGGCGCTCGGGAGCGGGTGCGGTCACAGGCCGACCGCCCAGATCGGGGCGAGCTGGACCTGGAGCCAGGTGACGACGTAGTCCCACCATCCGGTGACCAGGAGGACGCCGACCAGGATCATCATCACGCCGCCGACCCGGGTGATCCACACCATGTGGCGCCGCAGGAAGGCGAAGGCGACCAGCGAGCGACGCCAGGCGAGGGCGGCCACGATGAACGGCAGGCCGAGACCGAGGGAGTAGAAGGCCAGCAAGACGGCCCCGCGTCCGGGGCTGCCCTCGTTGGCGGCCAGGGTGAGGATGCCGCCGAGGGTGGGTCCCACGCAGGGCGACCAGCCGACGCCGAACAGGAAGCCGAGCAGCGGTGCGGCCGCCAGCCCGACGGCCGGGACCTTGTGCACCCGCACGTCACGCTGCAGCCAGGGGACCAGGCCGAGGAAGGCGAGGCCGAGGATGATCGAGAGGACACCGAGGATCACCGAGAACAGGCGCCGGTTGACGTAGAGCCAGGTGCCGGCCGCGCCGAAGAAGGCGCCGAGCAGCACGAAGGCCACGGTGAACCCGAGCACGAACAGCAGGGCTCCGGCCAGCATCCGGCCGCGTCGGGCATCGCCGCTGGCGATGTCGGCGCCCGACAGCCCGGTGGCGTAGGAGAGGTAGCCGGGCAGCAGCGGGATCACGCACGGCGAGAAGAAGGACACCAGCCCGGCGACCAGCGCGATCGGGACCGCCAACAGCAGGGAGCTGGAGCTGGCCGACTCCCGGAGGAAGTCATCCATCCTGGCCCGCCACATCGTCGATCACGTCGGTCAAGGTCAGCTGGGAGGGGATGGCGCCCGAGATGGTCGCGGCGATCCGACCCTCACGGTCGAGGACGACCGTGGTCGGGACGGCCTGCAGGTTGACCTTGCCGGCGAACGCGAGCAGCGCCTTGCCGGTCGGGTCGTAGATGGAGGGGTAGGTGACCCCGAACGTCGTGTCGAAGGCCAGGGCGGGCTCTGCGCTGTTGTCGCGGATGTTGACCCCGACGAAGTCCGCGTCGGCTGCCGTCTGCGCCGCAGCGCCTACCAGCATGGGCGCCTCCAACCGGCACGGGGCGCAGGCGGACCACCACACGTTGACCACCACGACCTTGCCGCGCAGGTCGGCCACGTCGAACGACTCGCCCTCCAGCGTCTCGCCGGTGAGGTCGATCGGGTCGCCGCGGTCGGTGGCGTCGTACTGCACGACTGAGCCGTCGCCGCTGATGTAGCCCTTGTCGCCGGTCTTCTCAGACGACGTGCAGCCCGTCAGCAGCAGCAGACAGGCACAGAGCAGAGCGAGGGGGACCTTCAGGGCCGGCGCTCCTCGGGAGCGCCACCTGCGGAGAACGGGGCCTTCTTGTCCTTCACCGGGATCAGGTCGCCGGCCGGCTCGGAGAACGACACCGACGTGAGGCGGTCGTCGGTGAAGTTGAACGAGGTCAGCGAGCACAGCGTGCACTGCCGGTTGCGCGGATCGTGGACGAACCGACGACCTTCCGCGTGCAGCCGGGTGATCCAGATCGGCAGCTGGTGGGAGACGATCACGGCCTCGTGGCCGCGCGCCTGGTCACGGGCGTCGTGGACCGCGGCCATCATCCGCGCCGCAACCTCCTTGTAGGGCTCGCCCCACGAGGGTGTGAACGGGTTCCAGAGGTGGCGCCACGTGGACGGCTTGCGCAGGACACCGTCGCCGACCGCGAACGGCTTGCCCTCGAAGACGTTGCCGGACTCGATCACCCTCGGATCGGTGACGATCTCCAGGCCGCGTGCCTCGGCGAGGGGGCGGGCGGTCTCCTGGGCACGCTCCAGCGGGGAGACCCGCAGGTGCACGATGTCGCGGTCCTTGATGGCGTCGGTGACCTTGACCGCCATCTCCTTGCCGAGCTCGGAGAGATGGAAGCCGGGCATCCGGCCGTAGAGGATGCCGCTCGGGTTGTGCACCTCGCCGTGGCGCAGCAGGTGGACGGTGGTCTTGTCGGTCATCGGGTCCCCTCGAGGGCGGAGTGGGCTGCGGCGCTGGCCGCAGCAGGCAGGGCGTCGAGCACGGTCTGGACGGCCCGGTCGTCGTGGGCCGAGGACAGGAACCAGGCTTCGTAGGCCGACGGCGGCAGGTAGACGCCCCGGTCGAGCATGGCATGGAAGAAGCCACGATAAGCGGCGGTGTCGGTGCGTTGGGCATCGTCGAAGTCGCGGACCGGCTGGTCGGTGAAGAACACCGAGAACATGGTCCCGCTCGCCTGGACCACGTGGGGTACGCCGGCTGCGGTCAGCGCGGCCGCGCACGCCTCCTTGATGGTCTCCCCGGCCGTGCTGATGCGCTCGTAGACCTCGTCGGTGGCCAGTCGGAGCGTGGCCAGACCGGCGGTGGTGGCGATGGGGTTCCCCGACAGCGTGCCGGCCTGGTAGACGGGACCTTCGGGCGACAGCTGTGACATCACGTCGGCCCGCCCGCCGAAGGCGGCCGCGGGGAACCCGCCACCCATCACCTTGCCGAAGGTCATCAGGTCGGGCTGCCAGCCCTCGACGGCGCCGTCGAGGCCCCACTGGCCGAGTCTGCTGGCCCGGAAGCCCGTCATCACCTCGTCGGAGACGAACAGCGCACCGTTGGCGGCACAGATGGTGGCCAGGAACCGGTTGAAGCCCGGCGCCGGCGGCACGACGCCCATGTTGCCGGGGGCGGCCTCGGTGATCAGGCAGGCGATGCGGTCGCCGTGGTCGGCGAACGCCTTCTCGACGGCATCGGTGTCGTTGTAGGGCAGGACGAGGGTGAGCTCGGTCGAGGAGGCGGGTACGCCGGGCGTGCCAGGGGTGGCGAACGCGATGTCCTGTGGCTGTCCCAGGGTGGCCAGGCCCGACCCGGCGCTGGCCAGCAGGGAGTCCACGTGACCGTGGTAGCAACCGGCGAACTTGACGATCACGTCGCGGCCGGTGAATCCCCTGGCCAAGCGGATCGCGGACATCGTGGCTTCGGTGCCGGAGGAGACGAAGCGGATCTTGTCGACCGGTGTGCGCGCGACGATCTCCTCGGCGAGCTCCACCTCGGGGACCGTCGGTGTGCCGTAGGACGTGCCGCGGGCGACCGCTGTGGCCACCGCTGCCTGCACCTCCGGGTGGGCGTGCCCCAGCAGCATCGGACCCCACGAGCAGATCAGGTCGACGTACTCGTTGCCGTCGACGTCACGCAGCCAGGCTCCCGCGGCGGACTCGATGAAGCGTGGCGTGCCCCCGACCGCGTTGAACGCCCGCACGGGCGAGTTCACGCCCCCGGGTGTCACGGCCCACGCGCGGTCGAAGAGCGCGCTCGAGCGCGCGGTCGAGAAGGTCACCGGGCCATTCTCGCGGAGACCCTCAAACGCCCGCCAATCGGGGAGCCGGCTGGCCTAGAATCCTGACAGCTTCGACCTGGAGGTGGCGATGGGAACCAGTGAGTGCCTGGCCGATGCGACGTCTCGACACCGGGGCGCCCGATGAGTGCCGCGGCCGCCGAGGACCAGAGCGCCTCGAGCGGCTTCCTCGGCTGGATCGAGCGGGTGGGCAACAAGGTCCCGCACCCCGCGATCATCTTCCTCGGTCTCATCGTCGGAGTGATCGTGCTCTCCGCGGTGCTGGCCTGGGCCGACGTGAGCGTCACCACCGAGGTGGCCGAGCCCGAGTCGACCACGGTCAGTCAGGAGTACGAGGGCGGAACGACGAACCCGTCGCTCGAGCACGACCCCGAGGTCGCCGTCCCCGACTACGAGCTGAAGACCGAGACGATCGAGGCGAAGAGCCTGCTCAGCGGGGACGGGATCCGCTACATCTTCACCACGGCGGTCCAGAACTTCAACGACTTCGGAGTGGTCGCGGTCATCCTGGTCGCCATGATCGGCGTCGGCGTCGCCGAGGAGGCCGGACTGATCGCTGCCCTGATCCGCAAGATGGTGCAGGTGGCGCCGGCCAAGGCGATCACCTTCATCATCGTGCTGCTCGGCGGGATCTCGAGCGTCGCCTCGGACGCGGGCTACCTGGTGCTCATCCCCCTGGGGGCGGCGGCGTTCGCAAGCCTGGGCAGGCACCCCCTGGCCGGCATCGCGGCGGCGTACGCCGGGGTGAGCGCCGCCTTCTTCGTCAACATCCTGATCACCCCTGCCGACGGCATCATCACCGAGGTCACCAACGAGATCATGGGCGGCGTCGCGCCCCAGGCCGACCAGCTCAACGTGACCCACAACTTCTACTTCTCGATCGTGTCGACGATCTTCGTGGCCTTCGTGATGACCATCCTCACCGAACGGTTCGTGGAGCCGAGACTGGGCACGTGGGACCCCGCGGAACGCCCGGCGGACGCACCGGTCGACCACGTCCCCAGCGGGGACGAGCTCGCCCACGAGTCTCGGGGCCTGCGGCTCTCGCTGATCTACCTGCTGGTCGCCGTCGCGATCATCACCGCGCTCACCGCCATCCCGGGCGCACCCCTGCGCAACCCCGACACCGGCGAGATCTTCGGCAACTCACCGTTCATGAGCAGCCTGCTGTTCATCATCTCGATGCTGTTCCTGGCAGCGGGACTCGGTTACGGCAAGGGCGCCGGCAGCCTGACAGGCAGCACCAACGTGATCAACGCGATCGTGAAGACCTTCAACGGCCTGGGCGGCCTGATCTTCCTGATGCTGCTGATCGCCCAGTTCATCGCCTTCTTCAACTACTCCAACATCTCCGCGATCGCGGCGACCCAGCTGGCCGACCTGCTCGGGCGGGCCGACATCGGGGCCCTGCCCCTGCTCGTCGGCTTCATCCTGCTGGTGTTCGTGATCGACATCATCATGCCCGGGGTGATCCCGAAGTGGGCGATCATCGCCCCGATCTTCATCCCGCTGTTCTACAACCTGGGCATCGCTCCGCAGACCGTGATCGCCGCCTACCGGGTGGGCGACGGGCCGGCCAACGTGATCACGCCGCTGATGGTCTACCTGCCGTTCATCATCCTGGTGTGCCAGCGCTACCGCGCCCGCGCGGGGATGGGCACGGTGGTGGCGATGATGATCCCCTACACCGTCGTGGTCCTGGTGACCTGGATCCTGTTCTTCATCGCGTGGTACCTGCTCGCGATCCCACTCGGTCCCGGCTCGCCGGTGCACCTCACCTGAGCAGGTCAGCAGCCTCGGCAGCCCAGTAGGTGAGGATGACGTCGGCTCCGGCACGGCGGATCGAGGTGAGGGTCTCGAGGATGGCGGCCTCGCGGTCGATCCAGCCGTTGGCCGCGGCGGCCTCGACCATGGAGTACTCGCCCGAGACGTTGTACGCCGCGACCGGCACGTCCACGGCGTCCCGCACCCGGCGTACGACGTCGAGATACCCGAGCGCGGGCTTGACCATCACGATGTCCGCCCCTTCGGCGACATCGAGCAGGGCCTCGCGCACGCCCTCGACGGCATTGCCCGCGTCCTGCTGATACGTGCGCCGGTCACCCTCGAGGGAGGAGTCCACGGCCTCGCGGAACGGGCCGTAGAAAGCCGAGGCGTACTTCGCGGAGTAGGCGAGGATCGACACGTCCTGGTGGTCGGCTCCGTCGAGCGCAGCCCGCACGACGGCGACCTGCCCGTCCATCATGCCGCTGGGTCCCACCATGTCGACGCCGGCCGCGGCGTGGGCGCGCGCCATCTCGGCGTACACCTCCAGGGTGGCGTCGTTGTCGACCCGGCCGTCGGCGGTCAACAGGCCACAGTGACCGTGGTCGGTGAACTCGTCGAGGCACAGGTCGCTCATCACCGTCAGCGCGTCCCCGACCTCGGCGACCACGTCGGCGATGGCCAGGTTGAGGATGCCTGCTGGGTCGAGCGCACCCGACCCGACCGCATCCTTGTGCTCCGGGATGCCGAACAACATCACGCCGCCCAGCCCCGCCTGCGCGGCTGAGTCCACCGCGCCGAGCAGGGAGGACCGGGAGTGCTGGACGACGCCGGGCATCGAGGAGATCGGTTGCGGCTCGGTCAGGCCCTCGCGCACGAACAACGGCAGCACCAGCTGCCCCGGCGCCAGGGACGTCTCGCGCACCATCCGCCGCAGGGCAGAGGTACGTCGCAGCCGCCGCGGCCGGATGATCACTCGGCTCGGACCTTGCGCCGGGCCGACGACTTGCGCTCGGAGGGTCGGGTGACGGACTGGCCGGCCTCGAGCAGCGCCGAGCGCCGGCTGGCGCCGAAGTCGGCGAGCGCCTCGACGAGCACCTCGACCGACGGCGAAGGGGCCATCACGTCGACGCGCAGGCCGTGTTCCTCGGCGGTCTTGGCCGTGGCCGGACCGATCACGGCGATCACCGTGGAGGTGTGCGGCTTGCCGGCGATGCCGACCAGGTTGCGCACCGTCGAGGAGGAGGTGAAGACGACGGCGTCGAACTTGCCGCTCTTGATGGCATCGCGGGTGGCGGCCGGCGGCGGCGTGGCCCGCACCGTGCGGTAGGCCGTCACGTCGTCACACTCCCAGCCGAGGTCGATCAGGCCGGCCACCAGGTTCTCGGTGGCGATGTCGGCGCGCGGCAGGAACACCCGGTTGATGGGGTCCAGCAGCCGGTCGAACTCGGGCCAGACCTCGAGCAGTCCGGCAGCCGACTGCTCACCGGAGGGCACCAGGTCGGCACGCAGGCCCCAGTCGGCGATGGCCGCTGCGGTCTTCTCGCCGACCGCGGCGATCTTCAGCCCGGAGAAGGCGCGGGCGTCGAGGCCGTACTCCTCGAACTTCTCGCGCACGGCGCGCACCGCGTTGACCGAGGTGAAGGCGATCCACTCGTAACGGCCCTCGACCAGACCGCGCACGGCCTTGTCCATCTGCTGGGGGTTGCGGGGCGGCTCGACCGAGATGGTCGGCACCTCCTCGGGCACCGAGCCGTAGCCACGCAGGCGCTGCGAGAGCGAGGCGGCCTGCTCCTTGGTGCGCGGCACCAGGACCCGCCAGCCGAACAGCGGCTTGGTCTCGAACCACGACAGGGTCTCGCGCAGGTCGACGACGTCGCCGACCACGGTGATCGCCGGCGGCGTGATCTTGGCGGCGCGGGCCTCGTCGGCGATGTGCTCGAGCGTGGAGGTGATCGTCGACTGGGCGGTGGTGGTGCCGACGGTGGTCATGGCGACCGGCGTGCGCGGCGAACGACCGGCCTCGATCAGTGCGGCGGCGTTCTCCCGGATCGTGCCGACGCCGGACAGGAGGACCAGCGTGCGGTCGTCGCCGTACTTGCTCCAGTCGACCTTGTCGCCACAGGTCACCACGGCGACCTCGCGGTTGTTCTTCGTGGTCAGCGGGATCCCGGCGTAGGCCGGCACCGCGTGCACGGAGGAGACGCCGGGCACGATCTCGAAACCGACCCCGGCCTTGACGCAGGCCTGGGCCTCTTCGGGTCCGGAGGCGTAGAGGAACGGGTCACCGTTCATGAGGCGGACCACGGCCCGGCCGCTCTTGGCGTGCTTGACGACCACCTTGGCGCGCGCGGCATGGGTCAACGGCTGACCGTCGGTGCCGAAGCCGCCGTCGACGAAGTCGGGGCCGCACCCGGTCTCGACCGACTCGGTGCCATGCTCGTCCACCACGATGGTGGGCGCCGGGAGACCGAGGAGGGTGCGCACGAGGGCGGCGTGCTCAGGGCCCTCGGTGATCACCACGTCGGCGGCGCGCAGCAGTTCGGCGGCCCGCAGCGTGAGCAGGTCGGGGTCTCCGGGGCCGGCTCCCACGAAGGAGACCCAACCGCGAGGTGTTGTCGGTGCGCCGGTTGCGGAGGTGCTCGGAACCGGGCTGGTGGTGCGTCCAGTCATGCCTGCTGCCTTCTAGCTGGTGGTTCGGTGTGGGTCATGATGATCAGCTGGGCGGCGCCGTCGGCGAGGAGGTCCTCGGCGAGCTGGCGCCCGACGCCCGCGGCGTCGTGGGGAAGTCCCGTGTGGGAGTTGCGGATCGACAGCGTCCCGTCCGGCGAGAGGGCCACGGCCCTGATCCAGAGCTCGTCGCCGTCCTCACCCTCCACGACCTCCGCCAGGGCTCCGACCGGTGCCGCGCACCCGGCTTCCAGGGTGGCGAGCAGAGATCGCTCCGCGTCGACGGCGACCCGGGTGTGCGGGTCCTCGAGGGCGGCGCACAAGTCCTTGGCCAGCACCTCGTCGGTGCTGCGACACTCGACGGCCAGCGCGCCCTGGCCGGGGGCCGGGAGCATCTGGAGGGGGTCGAGGGTCTCGGTGACGGCGGCGGCACGACCGATCCGGTCGAGCCCGGCCCGGGCCAGGATCACTGCGTCGACCTCGCCCTCGCTGACCTTGCGCAACCGGGTGTCGACGTTGCCGCGGATGTCGACGATCTCCAGTCCGAGCCCGAGTGCGTGCAGCTGGGCGGCCCGCCGAGGTGAGCCGGTGCCGACCTTGCTGCCGACCGGCAGCTCGCCGAGCGTGAGACCGTCCCGGGCGACCAGGACGTCGCGCGCATCCGCGCGGGCGGGTACGGCGGCCAGCGTGACCCCGGCCGCGGGGCCGGTGGGCAGGTCCTTGAGGGAGTGCACGCAGACGTCCACCTCGCCGCGCAGCAGTGCATCGCGCAGCGCGCTGACGAAGACGCCGGTGCCGCCGAGCTGGGACAGGGGCGCTGCGGTCCGGTCGCCGGTGGTGGAGACCTCGACGAGCTCGACCTCGACCCCCATCCGCTCGGTGATCAGGTCGGCCACGAGCTGGGACTGGGTGCGCGCGAGCAGTGAGGCCCGGGTCCCGAGGCGGATCATGTTCGACCGTCCGGACTGGTCACGGCGTCGACGGCCTCGGGATCGAGGGCGAAGAGCTCGCGCAGGGCCGCTGCGTAGGACACCGCGCCGGTCTCGTTGGCCAGTTGCTTGACGCGCACCGTGGGCTGGTGGAGCAGCTTGTCGGCGACCCGGCGCACGGCCATCTCGATCTCGGCACGCGAGGCGTCGTCAAGGTCGGGCAGGCGGCTGATGAGCCGCTGGATCTCCGACTCGACCACACCGGTGGCCATCGAGCGCAGGGCCACCAGCGTGGGCGTCACGCTGGCCTGCCTGCGGGCGGAGCTGAAGACCTGGATCTCCTCGGCGACGATGCGCCGGACCCCGTCGACCTCACCGCTGGCCGGATGACCCGCGAGGTCCTCGGCCAGGCGGCGCAGGCCGATGACGGTGACCCCAGGCAGGTCGCCCACTTCGGGCTCCACGTCGTGGGGCAGTGCCAGGTCGATGACGGCCAGTGGGCGGGTGGCGCCGAGACGGGCCTCGGCCACCTGGTCGCGCGACAGGATGATCCCGGTCGCACCGGTGCAGGAGATGACGACGTCGGCCAGCGCCAGCTCCCGGTCGAGCTCGGTGAGGGCGACCGAGCGGGCGGCGTACTCGCCGGCGAGACGCTTGGCGTTGCCTGCGGTGCGGTTGACCACGGCGATGTCCACGGCGCCCAGGCGCGACAGGGTGGCCGTGGCGAGCCCAGCCATCGTGCCGGCGCCCACCACCACGGCGCGCAGGCCGGCGATCGGGCCGATCTCCTCGACGCAGCGGTCCAGCGCGGCGGTCACCAACGAGGGGGCGGCGTGGTCCACATCGGTCTCGGCGTGTGCCCGCTTGCCCACCCGGAGGGCCTGCTGGAACAGCACGTTGAGGGCGGGGCCGACGGTGGCCTGCTCCTGCCCGAGGCGCAGCGCACCTCGGGTCTGGCCGAGGATCTGGCCCTCGCCCATGACCATGGAGTCCAGCCCGGAGGCGACTTTGAACAGGTGGGAGACGGCGCCGTCGTCATAGTGCACGTAGAGATGCGGGATCAGGTCGTCGGTCTGCAGCTCGGAGCGCTGGCACAGCAGCCGGGAGATCGCCTCGACCGATCCGTGGAACCGGTCCACCTCGGTGTAGATCTCGAGCCGGTTGCACGTGGCCAGCACGGTGGCCTCGGTGACGTGGGCGGTCTCGGCGACGTCGATGAGCAGCTTGCGGACGCCATCGGAGTCCAGGGCGAGCTGTTCGAGCACGTCGAGAGGGGCTGAACGGTGCGAGACCCCGACCACGAGAACGCTCATGCCGACTCCCCTTGGACGGCGGCTGGCCGACGTGAGCGCTGCTGGGTGGCGTCCTCGGGTGCGGCCTTGCGCTGCTCGTGGAACGCCAGGATCTGCAGCTCGATGGACAGGTCGACCTTGCGGACGTCGACGCCGTCGGGCACGGCGAGCACGGTGGGGGCGAAGTTGAGGATGCTGGTGATCCCCACCTTCACCAGGTCGTCGCAGACCTCCTGGGCCGCAGCCGCCGGAGTGGCGATCACCCCGATGGAGACCGACTGCTCGGCGACGATCTCGGCCAGCTCGTCGAAGGAGCGGACCGGCACGTCCGCCACCACTGCCCCGGTGCGGGCTGGGTCGGCGTCGAGCAGGGCCACGACCCGGAAGCCGCGGCTGCGGAAGCCGGAGTAGTTGGCCAGGGCGTGGCCCAGGTTCCCGATCCCCACGATGATGACCGGCCAGTCCTGGGTCAGCCCGATCTCGCGGGCGATCTGGTAGCGCAGGTAGTCGACGTCGTAGCCGACGCCGCGGGTGCCGTAGGAGCCGAGGTAGGAGAGGTCCTTGCGCAGCTTGGCGGAGTTGACGCCCGTGGCCACGGCCAGTTCCTCACTGGAACAGGTGCCGGTGCCGGCGTCGGACAGCGAGGTCAGGGCGCGCAGGTAGATCGGCAGGCGGGCCACGGTGGCCTCGGGAATGTCCCGGCCGGGCGTGAGGTCGGCAGACACGTCGGATCCGATCGGCACGCCCCCGTGGGGGGTCCCGGTAGCTGGCGTCCGTGCGGTCAATGCTCTCGTCTCCAGAGCCGGCGATGGTGTCTGGGATGGTGACTGGGGTGGCCATCGCGGCCAGCCCACTGTAGAAGTTTGTGAACGTGAGAACAAACTGGCGAGCGTGCCGTATGGTGCCGATGGCTACCACGGGTGACAATCCTCACCGCAGCGGGGTGGGCACGGACTCCTCAGGCACAGGGAATCAGCCGGTCAGGGCTGTGCGCAACCGGGTCTCGTCCACCCGCCAGAAGTCGTGCTGGCGGCCATCGACGAGGGTCACCGGGATCTCCTCGCCGAACTTCTGCTCGAGGTCCTCGACCCCGGCGATGCTGATCTCCTCGTAGGTCTCCCCGAGCTCGGCGCACACCCGTTCGATGACCGCGCGGGCGTCGTCACACAGGTGACAGCCGGGTCGTGTGTAGAGCGTGACGCGGCTGCTCACTCGTCCTCCAGCAGCGGTACGCCGCGCCGCCGCTCGGCCGCTCGCAGCCGTCCCTTCTGCACCTTGCCGGTCCCGGTGAGTGGGAGCTCCTCGACCAGCTCGACGCGGCTGGGCTGCTTGAACCTGGCCAGCCGGACAGCGCAGTGCGCGCGGACCAGGTCGACGAGGTGGTCGTCGGGATCCGCGCCGGTCACGTAGGCGACCACGGCCTCGCCGGTCAGCTCGTCGGCGACGCCGATGACGGCCGCACCGTCGACGCCGTCGACCTCGCGGATGACGTCCTCGACCTCGGAGGGATAGACGTTGAAGCCGCTGACGATCACCAGCTCCTTGATCCGGTCGACCAGGAAGAGGTCACCGGAGGGGTCGAGGAAGCCCACGTCCCCGGTGGCCCACCAGCCCTCGGCGTCGGGTCCCTCCGTGCCGTCGGGCCAGTAGCCGCTGAAGAGGTTGTCCCCGGCGATGAGGATCTCCCCCGGATCTCCGCCCTCCGGCGCGCGACCGTCGTCATCCACCAGCCGGATCGAGACCCCGGGCAGCGCTGCCCCCACGGAGCCTGACTGGACCTGGTCACTGCACAGGGTGCTGGTGACCACCGGGGCGGCCTCGGTGAGTCCGTAGCCCTGGTGCACCGGGATGGACGTCGCCGCGGTGAACCGGTCGGCGACCTCGGGAGACAGGGGGGCCGAGCCGCACAGCATCAGGCGCACCGATCCGAGGCGGGAGCCGAGGTCCTCGATCGGCAGCCAGTGCGCGAAGACCGGTGGCGCCACCGGCACCACGGTGCACTGCTCGGCCGCGATCAGGTCCAGGGCCGACTGGGGGTCGAACCGCTCCAGCAGCACCAGGCAGGCACCCTGGCGCAGCACCACGCCGAGCATCGCGTTCAGGCCATAGACATGGAACAGGGGCAGGACCCCGAGCACGATGTCCTGGGGACCGATCATCGGCGGCTCGATCGCGGCCACCTGCTCCACGTTGGCCAGCAGCGCGCGGTGGCTGAGCATCGCCGCGCGCGGTCGACCCGAGGTGCCGCTGGTGTAGAGCAGGGCCGCCAGGGACTCGGAGTCCCGCACCTCGGGGATCGCCGCCCCGTGACTGGCCACGAGATGGTCCCAGGACCGCTCGCCGGGTTGCAGGGTGGCGCCCACGACGACGACGCGGGGGCGCAGGCCCTCCTCGGGCAGTTGGGCCACCGCCGCGCGCACGGCGAGGACCGTGTCGGGGTCGGCGATCACCATCCGGGCCCCTGAGTCGGCCAGCATCCGGTTGAGCTCGTCCACCGAGGAGCGGGGGTTGACCGGTACGGCGACGGTCTGCGAGCGCAGGATGCCGAGGTAGGCCACGACGAACTCGATGCGGTTGCCCAGCACGATCATCACCCGGTAGCCGGCCACGAGTCCTGCCGCGCCCAGTCCGGCGGTGAACCGGTGCACGTCGTCGTCGAGCTCACCCCACGTGCGGGTGCGCCCCCCGCCCTCGACCAGAGCGCGCTTGTCAGGATGCTCAGCGGCGGCGCGGCCCAGCAGGTCGGCAACACCGGAGAAGTCAGCCATGGGCAGATACTTCCACACGTCCACACCACTAGTGTGAAGACGTGAACCCGCCGCCGCGCCACCAACCGGGCCGCCCCAGCGCTCGCCAGGACCTGCGCCGGCGCTCGACACTGGCCGGGGAGGCGGCCGCCTCGGCTGCCGAGGTGGAGAGTGCGCTCGACATCGCCGCCGACCCCACGGCTGCGGCCTTCTTCGACGTGGACAACACCGTGATGCAGGGTGCCAGCATCTTCCATCTCGCCCGCGGGCTGCACCGCCGCAACTTCTTCACCACCCGCGACATCCTCGGGGCGGCCTACAAGCAGATGTACTTCCGGGTCGTCGGGGTCGAGGACCCCGAACACGTCGCCGAGGCCCGCAACTCGGCCCTCAGCTTCATCGCCGGACACACCGTCCAGGAGCTGGAGGAGCTCGGCGAGGAGATCTTCGACGAGATGATGGCCCACCGGATCTGGCCGGGCACCAGGGCGCTCGCCCAGTTGCACCTCGACCAGGGCCAGCGGGTGTGGCTGGTCACCGCGGCACCGATCGAGATCGCGAACATCATCGCCCGGCGCCTCGGTCTCACCGGCGCGATGGGCACGGTCTCCGAGCACGTCGACGGCGTCTACACCGGGCAGCTGGTGGGCGAGATGCTGCACGGTCCGGCCAAGTCCGAGGCGGTCAAGGCCCTGGCCATCCGCGAGCAGCTCGACCTGAGCCGATGCTCGGCGTACTCGGACTCCTTCAACGACCTGCCGATGCTGACCATGGTCGGCGACCCCTGTGCGATCAATCCCGACTCCCGGTTGCGCGCCCACGCCAAGGAGCAGGGCTGGCGGATCCGCGACTACCGGACCGGACGCAAGGCAGCCAGGTTCGGCCTCGGGGTGGCGGCGGTCGCGGGCGCGGTCAGTGGTGCCGTGGCCGCCGGCCTGGCTGTCAAAGGACGCCGCCAGGGCTGATCCCCCGTCGAGGGAGGCGGATCAGGAGAAGACGGACGTGCGCTGCATGAGCAGGGTGTAGAGCGTCTGCTGGATCGTCTCGCGGACCTGGTCGGTCACGTTGAACACCAGCATCGGGTCATCGGCGGCGCCGCGCTCGTAGGAGTCGGTGCGGATCGGCTCACCGAACTCGATCAGCCACTTGGAGGGCAGCGGCACCATGCCGAGAGGGCCGAGCCAGGGAAACAGCGGAGTGATCGGCAGGTAGGGCACACCGAGGAGGCGGGCCAGGGACGGCACGTTGCCGACCAGCGGGTAGATCTCCTCGGCGCCGACCACCGAGAGCGGCACGATGGGGACCCCCGTGCGCATGGCAGCGGCCACGAAGCCGCCGCGACCGAACCGCTGCAGCTTGTAGCGCTCGGAGTAGGGCTTGCCGATCCCCTTGAACCCCTCGGGCCACACCCCGACGAGCTGACCGCCCGACAGCATGCGCTCGGCGTCCTCGTTGCAGGCCAGGGTCGCCCCGCCCTTGCGGGCCATGCTGCTCACCACGGGCATCTTGAAGACCAGGTCCGCGCCGAGCGGCCGCAGGAACCGACCGGTCTCGCGATGGATCGAGAACATCGTCATGAGCCCGTCGACCGGGACCGTGCCGGAGTGGTTGGACACGACCAGGGCACCGCCCTCGGCGGGAATGTTCTCCGCTCCACGGACCTCGATGCGGAACCACTTCTCCGCGATCGGCTTGAGGGACGCGAGCAGGAAGCGTTCGGTCAGCTCCCGATCGAAGCCGTACTCGTCGACGGCGTAGTCGCCGGCCAGTCGGCGGCGCAGGAAGGCCAGGAAGTGCGCGAGGCGCGGCTCCCAGTCGTCACCGAAGATCTCGCGCGCCGCGAAGCCGAAGGCCGAGAGCCAGTCGCCGACCGGGATCCCTGCCGACGGGGAACGATCATTCGCGGTGGTCGTCGAGCGGGGTGCGTCCTGTCCGGTGGCGGGCTGGGGCTCCGGTACGACGCTGATGGTGGGCGTCGCAGCCCCCGTCGTGGGAGCAGCCTGGGCGCCGGACCTGCTCTTGGCCTTGACCGGGCGAGGCGCAGGAGTGGCCCGCGAACGGCCACCGGCGTTGCCGGCGAGGCTGCGAGCGGCCGCCGACGGCTTCTGCTTGCCCGTGCCGCGCCCGGGTCGACCTCGAGTCCCGATCGGGATCACCTCGGCATCACCCACGGCCGACACCTCCCGCCTCGAGGATCCCGGTGACGCCGGCGAGCATCCGTTCGGAGGTGTGGCGGCCGTTGGGCACGCTGGCCGCGTAGTCGGCGAAGGCCTCGGCCGTGGTGAACCGCGGCTCGAAGCCCAGCTGGTGGCGCATCCGGGTGGTGTCCATGCCTCGACCGTAGGTCAGCAGGGCCAACTGCTCGGGTGAGAAGTCGGCCAACTTGGCCTGTCGGGCCAGCAGGCCCACCCGACCCACGGCGAACCGGGGCAGCGGCACGGCCTGGCGACCCAGTCGGCGAATCGCCTGGGACAACGTCAGGACGCCGTCACCGGCCACGTTGAAGGTGCCCGACACGTCATGGGTCACCGAGTGCTGGAGGACCGCCATCAGGTCCTCCTCGTGCAGGAACTGCAGGCGCGGATCGAAGCCGAGCACCGTCGGCATCACCGGCAACCGGAAGTAGGAGGCCATGGGGCTGACCACATGGGGGCCGAGCACGTTGGCAGCCCGGAGCATCGTGAGGCGCACATCGGGCCGCCGGCGAGCGAAGCCGCGGGCGTAGCCCTCGACCTCGTGGACGTCCTTGGCGTAGCCCGAGGTCGGCAGCCGCCTGGCCTCCATGTCCTCGGTGAACATCGCGGGGTCGCGGCTGCTGGCGCCGTACACCGTCGCGCTCGACTTGATGATGAGGTTCTCGAGACGGGGCGCCTTCTGGCAGGCCGCGAGCAACTGCATCGTGCCGATGACGTTGAGCTCCTTCATCGGGATCCGGCCACCGGTGCTGCCAGGAGTGGCGATCACGCTCATGTGCACGAGCGTGTCGACGTCCTCCTTGACGATGACCTTGGCGATCACCGGGTTGCGGATGTCAGCGCGCACGAAGGAGACGTTGCCGATGTCGCCGCGCGGGGGCACGACATCGACACCGATGACCCGGTCGACAGCAGGATCGTTCGCCACTGCTCGCGCGAAGCGGCGGCCGAGGTCGCGCGAGACCCCGGTGACCAGGACCACTCTGCCGACCCTGCCCATGGCGGCAGTGAGCTACTTGCCGAGCTTGCGACGCTGGACGCGCGTCTTCTTCAGAAGCTTGCGGTGCTTCTTCTTGGCCATACGCTTGCGACGCTTCTTGATGACAGAACCCACGAATAAACCTCTCGAAAACCATGCGGGTCGTACGACGACGGTCGAGACGACCCGCACAGCCTATCGGGCCACCCTCAGGCGGCAGAATCCAGTGGTCATTTGACCACGCCCGGACTGCTCGTCACACAACAAACCCGCACCACTCGGGCGCGGGCTGCTGCTGTGGGGCGGGGCTCAGCCCGCGTTGAAGAAGCTCTTGCGGAGGTATTCGTTCACGTCGCTCTCGACGACGCGGAAGGAGCGTCCAACGCGCACAGCGGGCAGCTCGCCACTGTGCAGCAGACGGTAGACCGTCATCTTGGAAACTCGCATGGTGGTGGCGACTTCGGCGACAGTCAGGAACTTCGCCTCAGAGATATCACCGTTCGACATGGGCACCGGCTTTCTGCGCGGCACGCCATCGGCTTCCCCGCCGATGACCCACGTCCCGCTCAGGTGAGAATAGGGTCTTGTGTGACTCATGGGGAAGGGGTTACTGAAAATTTGTCTCAGTTGTTTCGGCGTGGCGAGTTGATTCGCCCCAGATCGGCTCCCTAAGCGTAGGCATCCAGGCCGTGCAGAGGGAAGACCGCCTGCCGCGTGGCATGGATGGCCCGGTCGAGCCAGACCTCCGGATCGAAGCCTTCGTCCCAGTCCCGCCAGGTCGGGGTGCGGCCGTCGGTGAGCCGCAGGGGCGGCGTACACCCCAGGTCGTCGCGGACGTGCTCACGCCACAGCGGCGGGGTCTCGGTCTGGGGGTCCAAGGGAGTGCCGTTCACGATGCCCAGCAGGTGGGTCCAGGCGCGGGGCACGACCTCGACGATGGCGTAACCGCCGCCGCCGGTGACCACCCACCGGCCCTCGCAGATCTCGTGGGCCAGGTCGTGCAGGGCCAGATAGGTCGCCCGTTGGCCGTCGACCGTCAGCATCAGGTGGGCGAGCGGGTCCTCCAGGTGGGAGTCGCACCCGTGCTGGGTCACCAAGATCTCCGGCTTCCACTCCCGCAGCAGCGGCGGGACCACCGCATGGAAGGCCCGCAGCCATCCGGCATCGGCGGTGCCGGGCGGCAGTGCCACGTTGACGATGGTGCCCTCAGCCGCACCGCTGCCGCAGTCGGTGGCGAACCCGGTGCCCGGGAACAGCATCTGGCCGGTCTCGTGCAGTGAGATCGTGAGCACTCGCGGATCGTCGGCGAAGATGTGCTCCACGCCGTCGCCGTGGTGGACGTCGACGTCCACGTAGGCCACCCGCGTGGCGCCCTGGTCGAGCAGCCACTGGATGCCCACAGCCACGTCGTTGTAGATGCAGAAGCCGCTGGCCCGGTCCCGCATCGCGTGATGCAGACCCCCGGCGATGTTGGCGCTGTGGCTCGACTCACCGGTCCAGACCTGTCGGCAGGCCTCGACGCTGGCACCGACCACGTGCGCGGCTGCCTGGTGCATGTGGTCGAAGGTGGGGTTGTCGTCACTGCCGAGGCCATGCTCGACGTCGACGGTCCCCCGGCTCATCCGCTTGACCGCAGCGATCATGGATGGCGTGTGGATGGTCCCGATCAGGTCGTCACTGGCGACGGGCGCATCGACGAGGGTCGGCACCACGCCCAGCTCGCGGGCCAGCCGCATGGTCAGGTCGACGCGCAGCGGCGACATCGGATGCGTGGGCCCGAAGTCGTAGTCGGTCAGCGTCTCGTCGAACACGACCGTCGTTCTCCCGCACCCGGACATGTCGCGAGAGTAGCGCGTGTCACATCACCGGTCCCCCAGCTGTGCCAGACTGATGACGTGACGAGGACTCACAGCTCCCAGTGGTGGGCCGCCTGACCGGCGGACCCCTCCTCGTCGCGCACACGCGACACCCACGGCCGCCTCCGGGCGGCCGTGCTGCATTTCGGCAGGCACCCGAGGCGTCCATCACCCTCGAAAGGACCTGCGATGAACACCACCCTGTCCCTGCTCAAGCCGACCGGGCACCTGACCCTGGGCAACCTGCTGGGCGCCCTGCGACCCATGGCGCTGGCCCAGGACGGCTCCGACTGCTTCTACGGCGTCTGCGACCTGCACGCCCTGACTGTGGCCCAGGACCCCGCCCGCCTGCGCGCCAGCGTGCGCGAGGTGGCCACCCTGCTCCTGGCCGCCGGTCTGGAGCGATCGACCCTCTTCATCCAGAGCCACGTGCCGAGTCACAGCGAGCTGGCCTACCTGCTGGAGTCCACGGCCTACGTCGGCGAGCTGAACCGGATGATCCAGTTCAAGGAGAAGGGCCGTGGTCAGCCCTCCACCCGGGCCTCGCTGTTCACCTATCCGACGCTCATGGCCGCCGACATCCTGCTCTACCGCCCCACCCAGGTGCCGGTCGGCGAGGACCAGCGCCAGCACGTCGAGCTCACCCGCGACCTCGCGATCCGGTTCAACGCCACCTACGGGCCCGTCTTCACGGTGCCCGAGCTGGTCCGGCCCGCACTCGGGGCCCGGGTGATGGACCTGGCCGATCCGAGCTCGAAGATGGGCAAGTCGCACGCCGACGGCAGCGGGATCATCTATCTGCTGGACTCCCCCGACGTGATCCGCCGCAAGGTGGCCCGCGCGGTCACCGACTCCGACACCGGCTCGGACGCCGTACGCCGCGACCCGGTGAACAAGCCCGGGGTCACCAACCTGATCGAGCTCCTCGAGGCGGCCGGAGGCTCGCTGGAGTCCATCACCACCTACGGCGCCCTGAAGACCGCCACCACCGAGGTCGTCGTCGAGCTGCTGCGTCCACTCCAGGTCCGCTACGCCGAGCTCGCCCAGCATCCCGACCATGTCCAGGCCAGGTACGCCGCGGGCGCTGCCAGGTGCCGGGAGGTGACCGCCCCGGTGCTGCTGGACGCCCAGGCTGCCATGGGCATCGGGTAGTGGGACGAGCTTCACGAATCGGGACATAGGGGCATGATTCGGTAGCCTCCAGGCAATGAAATGGTCCTACCGACCCGCCCTGGACGGGGCGCGGGCACTCGCGGTCTACCTGGTCCTGCTCTTCCACTCGGGGATGAGCATCGTGGGCGGTGGGTTCGTCGGAGTGGACCTCTTCTTCGTGCTGTCCGGCTTCCTGGTCACCAACGTGCTGTTGAGCGAGGTCGACAACACCGGCTCGATCCGGTTGGGGCGGTTCTACGCTCGCCGGGTACGGCGCCTGCTGCCCGCAGCGGTCGTCGTCATCGTGGCGACGGCCGCGATGTTCGTCATCGTGGCCAGCGTGGTGCGCCGCCTCGTGTTCGTCGCCGACGCCCGCAGCGCCCTGCTCTACTACGCGAACTGGCACTTCCTGGGCCAGTCCAACGACTACTTCGCCACCACGGTGGACCGCAGCCCCTACCTGCACTTCTGGTCGCTGTCGATCGAGGAGCAGTTCTACCTGTTCTTCCCCATGGTGCTGCTCGGACTCATCTGGCTGAGCCGGCGCCGGGGCTGGGCCCTGCCCGTCGGCCTGGGGGTGCTCGCGGTCCTGTCGGTGGGCAGTCAGCTCTACTGGATGTCGGCCGACCCGAACCACGCCTACTACGGCACCGACGCCCGGCTCTACCAGCTCCTGGCCGGCGCCCTGCTGGCCGTGGTGATCCGGTCCGGGGTGACCGCCCGACTGGCGACCTGGATGGCCCCGGTCGGCCTCGCCCTGACCCTCTTCGCCGCCAGCAACCTGTTCGACGTCGTACCCACCTGGCGAGGCTTCCTGATCACCGTCGCCGGCGCACTCCTGATCACCGGCCTCATGGGCGAGCGGGGCCTGGTGCCGCGGATGTTCGCGCGGCCGGTGCCGGTCTATCTCGGCAAGATCTCCTACGGCACCTACCTGTGGCACTGGCCGGTCCTGCTGATCCTGCAGGAGCTCTTCGAGCTGCGCCCACTCGTGCTCTCGATCATCGGGGCCGCCCTCAGCACGGGGCTCGCCGCCCTGTCCTACGAGGTCTTCGAGATGCCGCTGCGCCGGCGGGAGGGGCCGCGCCGGATCCAGTGGCCGGTGGCCATCTCCGGGGTGACGGTGAGCGCACTGGTCGCCGTACTGATCATCCCTCCGCTGCTGGAGAGCGACCGCAAGCCGGCGCTGGCCGCGCCCGAGTTCGCCGCCTCCGGAGCCGCAGGAGCGGGCACCGCGAAGGACCGGGTCCCCGGCGACATCGACTTCGCGGCAGCCGCCGGCGACATCGGCTCCCAGCGCACGTGCACCACGGCAGCCGACTGCTTCCTCGTGAAGGGGGACGGGCCCACCATCCTGCTGGTCGGCGACAGCCACGCCCGGATGCTGTCCCCGGCCTTCAGGCGACTGGCCAAGGACAAGGGCTTCTCGCTCGCCGTCAACATCGCCACCGGCTGTCCCTGGCAGGCCGGCGTCATCAACGACAACCGCCCCCCGGAACAGCGCGACGCGTGCGTGGAGCAGCGAGGCGACTGGTACGACGAGGTGCTGCCGGAGATCAAGCCGGACCTGGTGGTGCTGGTCGAGCAGAGCTATGACGGCAACGACGAGAAGTTCGAGTCCACGCTCTCGCGTATCGGCGGCTCCGACGAGAGCCTCAACCAGTTGCTCTACAACACCACCCGCGAGACGCTCGACACCTTCAGCGACCTCGGGGTCCGCACCCTGGTCGTCAAGAACACCCTCAAGGCCGACGGGAGTCCGCTGGACTGCCTGGCGACAGCGAAGTTCATCAGCCAGTGCGCCGTGCCCGTCCCCCTCGGCGTCGACGCCAGCGACGGCTTCTACTCCACCGAGGACGTCCTGCGCGACGACATGTTCACCGTCGACATCAATCCCGTGTTCTGTCCCGATGCTCCGCTGTGTCGCCCGATCCTCAACGACGTGGTCGTGTGGCGTGACTACAACCACCTGACCGCGGAGATCGGCATTCACCGCCGCCAGAAGCTGTGGGGACAGATCGAGGACACCGGCGCTCTCGCCGGGTTGGGTTTCGACGGCGTGAGCTAGTCTCTTGAACACGTTCAAAACTCTGTGCTAGTTTGTCGTCTCCAAGGAATTGAACACGTTCAAGAATGGAGTTGCGACATGACCTGGACCGTCGGGACCTATGTGGTCTACCTGCTGATCGCCGTCCCGCTCACCATCTGGGTGGCCCGGACCCTCTCGCGCAACGGCGAGGTGTTCCTGGCCGACGTGTTCGAGGACAAGGCCGAGCTCGCCGGCGCGGTGAACCGGCTGCTGGTCGTCGGCTTCTACCTCCTCAACCTCGGATTCGTCATGCTCTACCTCCGCTCGGGCTCGGCCGTCGACGACCTGACCGGCCTGTTCGAGGCCATCAGCGTCAAGATCGGCGTGGTGATGCTGGTGCTGGGCGTCATCCACTTCATGAACGTCTACGTCTTCAACTCCATCCGGCGCCGCAGCCGGGCCGAGGCCCTGCGCACTCCCCCGCTCCCGCCCCAGGGCTTCGTGCCCCCGGCGATGGCCTATCCGAGCGCAGGGAGCTGAGCCATGCGCCTGACGGTCCTGTACGACGAGGACTGCGCGATGTGTCGGGGGTTCGGGACGTGGCTGGCCAACCAGCCGCTCCTGGTCCCGATCGACCTCGTCGCCGCCGGATCGACACAGGCCAGGAACCGGTTTCCTGGGCTCGACCACCGGCGGACGCTCGAGGAGATCACCGTCGTCGGCGACGACGGTGCCGTGTGGACCAACGAGCACGCCTGGGTGATGTGCCTGTGGGCGACCACCCAGCACCGCGCCCTCGCCGAACGGCTGGCCCGGCCCGCCTGGCTCCCGCTGGCCAAGGCGGCGGCGTACACCGCCGCGGGCATCAGGTCCCGCACCCGGAGCTCGGTGGGAGGCGACTACATTGACGACTGTGCCGGAACCTGCAGCCCTCTCAGCCAAGGCTGAACAGACGCGACAGGCGATCGTGGAGGCGGCCCTGCGGCTGTTCCGCTCCAGTGGCTACGACAAGACCACGATGCGGGCCATCGCCGGTGAGGCCGACGTCTCGCTGGGCAACGCCTACTACTACTTCTCCTCCAAGGAACACCTGATCCAGGCGTTCTACGACCAGGTGCAGCACGAGCACGCCGCGGCGGTGGCACCGCTGCTGGCCCGCGACCAGGGCTTCGTACGCCGCCTGGACGGTGTCCTCCAGGCGTGGGTGGACGTCGCGGCGCCGTACCACGAGTTCGCGGGCAAGTTCTTCCGCAACGCAGCCGAGCCCAGCAGCCCGCTGTCACCGTTCAGCGAGGAGTCCAAGCCGACCCGCGACGCCGCCCTCGGCATCCTCCAGGAGGTGCTGGACGGCGCCGACCTGAAGGTCGCGCCGGCGCTGCGACGCGAGCTGCCGGAGCTGCTGTGGCTGATGCAGATGGGCCTGGTGCTCTTCTGGGTCCATGACACCAGTGCGGACCAGCGGCGCACCCGGACGCTGATCACCCAAGCCGTCCCGCTCGTCGACAAGCTCCTGCGGATGACCCGGCTGCCGGTGATCCGCGGACTGGTCGACGACATCATCAGTCTGATCGCCAGCCTGCGCCAACCCGACCCCTCATCAGCAACGTCATAGCAACTGGTCGTCCGGGCGACCAGGAGACATGACGTCGTGGGGCGTGATCAGCAGCAGCGACCCTCGGGGTGGGCGTCGCGGTGGTCCGAGCGCAGCCGCTCGAAGTCGCGACGCGACAGCGCGACCGTCCCGGACGCCCGGCAGTCGGCGAGATGGCGCTCGTAACGGGTGTCGCCCGAGATGACCCGCAGGTACCACCGGGCCTTCGACCACACGTTCATGCGTCCACCAGCTCGGACTCGACCTTCGCGACCTCGGTGGTGGGCAGCGGCTGACCGCCGCGCAGTGCCTTCACACAGACGACCACGGCGTTGAGGACCACCACGATCACCAGGAGCGCGAAGGTCGCCTGGAGGGTGCCGTTCACGGTGGAGTTGGTGACCACCTGGCGCATCTGGTCCAGATCCGCGGCCGGCGCAAGCAGCTCTCCTCGATCGATGGCCGCGCGATAGACCGACGCCTGTTCGAAGTAGCCGATCTTGGGGTTGTCGCTGAAGAGTTTCTGCCAGCTGGCCGTCATCGTGGTGATCAGGTCCCAGAGCAGACCGATGCCCGGCACCCACACCCACTTGGCCTTGCCGTGCTTGATCAGCAGCGTGGCGCAGAGCGTGAGCGCGATCGCGGCGAGCAGCTGGTTCGCGATCCCGAACAGCGGGAACAGCTGGTTGATGCCGCCGAGCGGGTCGGTGACGCCGACGTAGAGCATGTAGCCCCACAGGCCGACGACGACCGCGCTGGCCGACCAGGACGCCGGGCGCCACGAGGTGTCGCCATAGCGCTTCCACACGTTGCCGATGGTGTCCTGCAGCATGAAGCGCCCGACCCGGGTGCCCGCGTCGACGGCGGTCAGGATGAAGAGCGCCTCGAACATGATGGCGAAGTGGTACCAGAACGCCGCCAGGCCACCCCCGAAGGCCTCGGAGAAGATCTGCGAGATCCCGAAGGCCAGCGTGGGAGCCCCACCCGTGCGCGAGATGAGGCTCTGCTCCTCCACAGACGCGGCAGCAGCGGCGAGGTCGCTGGGGCTGATCGTGAAGCCGAGCGTGCGCACGAACTCGGCGGCCGACTCCGGCGACCCGCCGGTGGCGCCCAGGGGCGAGTTGATCGAGAAGTACAGCCCCTGGTCGATGATGCAGGCCGCGATCAGCGCCGAGATCGCCACGAACGACTCCATCACCATCCCGCCGTACCCGATCATCCGGATGTGGCTCTCCTTGCTCACCATCTTGGGTGTGGTGCCGGAGGCGATCAGGGCGTGGAAGCCGGACAGGGCACCGCAGGCGATCGTGATGAAGACGAAGGGGAAGACCTTGCCCGCGAACACCGGCCCCTCACCGGAGGTCGCGAAGTCCGAGACCGCAGGAGCACTGAGGTCGGGAGCGGCCAGGATGAGGCCGATGGCGAGCAGGACGATCACGCCGATCTTCATGAACGTCGAGAGGTAGTCACGCGGCGTGAGCAGCATCCACACCGGAAGGATGGAGGCCACGAACCCGTAGACCACGAGCAGCAGGGTGAGGGTCTCGGGACTGAGGGTGAGGGCGCCGGACAGGCCGAGCTCCTCGACGTACGCCCCGCCTGCGATGGAGACCAGCAGCAGGGCGACCCCGATGCCGGTGACCTCCAGCACCTTGCCCGGGCGCAGCACCCGCAGGTAGAAGCCCATGAACAGGGCGATCGGGATGGTGAGGCCGATGGAGAAGACACCCCACGGCGACTCGGCCAAGGCGTTGACCACCACGAGCGCGAGCACCGCGAGGATCAGGATCATGATGGCGAACACCGCGATCAGTGCCGCGATGCCGCCGACGACCCCGATCTCGTCGCGCACCATCTGGCCCAAGGACTTGCCGTCGCGTCGCATCGAGAAGAACAGCACGATGGTGTCCTGCACAGCCCCGGCGAAGATGACACCGACGATGATCCAGATCGTGCCGGGCAGGTAGCCCATCTGGGCTGCCAGCACCGGCCCGACGAGGGGTCCGGCGCCCGCGATGGCGGCGAAGTGGTGCCCGAACAGGACCCGTTTGTCGGTCGGCTCGAAGTCGACGCCGTTCTCGAGCCGCTCGGCCGGGGTGGCCCGGCTGTCGTCGACCTCGAGCACGGTCTTGACGATGAACTTCGCGTAGAACCGGTAGGCGATGGCGTAGGAGCTCAGGGCCGCGAACAGGATCCACAGCGCCGAGACGTTCTCGCCGCGCGCCAGGGCCAGGACCGCCCAGCAGACTGCGCCGACGATGGCGACGCCCACCCACAGCGCTGTCTGGCGGAGATCCCGCCGGGTTCCCGAAGGCGTCCTGCTGGTCGTGGAGGTCATGCACCGCTCCTGTTCGATCACCGAGCTCGACAGGTGGCCCGAGACGGTCACCACGGGACAACCTGCCTCATTCGGGCGCACGTCACAACCGCCGGCCCCTCGCACCGGCGGACTGACGTCATCGAACCTGGCTGCCCCAGCGGCCAGAAGCTATGACTTTGCGGGGGTCAGGAGCCCTCGGCCAAGGCGCGGGAGCGGTCGCGCGCGGCCTCCATCGCAGCCAGGAACGCCGCACGCACCTTGTGGATCTCGAGCTCGCGCAGCGCCGCGGCGGTGGTGCCCGCTGGCGAGGTCACCTGCTCGCGAAGCACCGTCGGGTGGGTGCCGGTCTCGCGCAGCATCTTGGCCGACCCGACCAGGGTCTGGACGACGAGCTCGGTGGCCGTCGTCCGCGGCAGGCCGAGGTGGACACCGGCCTCGATCATCGACTCCACCACGAAGAAGATGTACGCCGGGCCGGACCCGGAGATCGCGGTGACCGCGTCCTGCTGTCGCTCGGGGATCCGGAGCACCTTGCCGACCGACGCCATGAGCGACTCCACCTCGGCGAGGTGGGCCTCGTCGCAGTGGGACCCCGGCGAGATCGCGGCCATGCCTTCATCGACCAGGGCGGGGGTGTTGGGCATGACCCGGACGACCGCCACCCCGGCGGGCACCCGGGACTCGATGAACGCGGTGGTGATGCCCGCAGCCAGCGAGACCAGCAGTTGGCCCGCCCGCAGGTCACCGGAGATCTCGTCGAGGAGATCACCCATGTCCTGCGGCTTCACCACGATGGCGACGGTGTCAGCCAGCTTGGCCGCCTGGCGGTTGTCCACAACACGCACGCCATAGCGTTCCTCGAGCTCGCGGGCACGCTCGGCGCGCTTCTCGCCGACGAGGAGGTCGTCGACGCGGCGGCCGGCACGCACCAGGCCGGAGAGCAGGGTCTCCCCCATCACCCCGGCGCCGAGGATCGCAGTCTGGGTCATCAGTGTCCTACTTCTTCGAGATCAGGGACTTCGCGAAGAATGACAGGTTCTGCGGGCGCTCGGCGAGCCTTCTCATGAGGTAGCCGTACCACTCCTGGCCGTAGGGGATGTAGACGCGCATCGTCTCCCCGCTGTCGGCCAGCCGCTTCTGCTCCTCGGGACGGATGCCGTAGAGCATCTGGTATTCGTAGCTGCCCTGGGCGCGGCCGTAGCGACTGGCCAGCGACGAGGCGATCGAGACCATCCGCGGGTCGTGGGTCGCGATCATCGGGTAGCCCTGGCCGGCCAGGAGCACCTTCAGGCAGCGCACGTAGGACTTGTCGACGTCGAGGCGGCTCTGGAACGCAACCGACTCGGGCTCCTTGTAGGCGCCCTTGCACAGTCGCACCCGAGAGCCCTCGAAGGCCAGGTGCCGGCAGTCGGACTCGGTGCGGTGCAGGTAGGCCTGCAGCACCGCTCCGGTCTCTGGGAAGTCCTTGCGCAGTTCGCGCAGCGTGGCCAGGGTCGCGTCGGTGGTGGTGTGGTCCTCCATGTCGAGGGTCACGGTGGTGCCGGCGTTGCGGGCCGCCCGCACGATCGTGCGCGCGTTGTCCAGGGCGATCTTGTCGCCGTCCCTGGGCAGTGCCTGGCCGACCGCGCTCAGCTTCACACTGACCTCCGCGTTGCGGGCCAGCCCGCTGGCGGTGAGCTGCCTGAGCATGTCGAGGTAGGCGTCCACCGTCGCCTGGGCCTGCGCGGCGTCGAGGGTGTCCTCGCCGAGGAAGTCGAGCGTCACCTTCAAGCCGTCGTCCACCAGCGCACGCGTCGCCTCGACCGCCGACTCGGTGGACTCACCGGGGACGTAGCTGTTCACGATGCCCGCGGACACGGGCATGGTGCTGACCAGGTTCTTGACCAGCTCGCTGCGCGAGACGAGCAGCAGTGGCTGACGGAGCAACGACATGGCCGACAGGCTACGCCGTACGCCGACGCAACGTCACCGCGCCCAAGGCCAGTGCGGCGACGGCGAAGCCCACCACGACCGCGACGTTGCGCCACACCTCGCCGGTCGACTCCGAGACCACCAGCTCGTTCATCGCGTCGGTGGCATACGACAGCGGCAGTACGTCGCTGATGCGCTGGAGTACGGCGGGCAGCTGACTGCGTGGCAGGAACAGCCCGCAGAGCAGGATCTGCGGGATCACCACCGCCGGCATGAACTGCACGGCCTGGAACTCGGTGCGGGCGAACGCGCTCACGAACAGTCCCAGGGCCGTGCCGAGGACGGCATCCACGACCGCCACGAGGGTGAGCAGCCAGACCGGACCGGCGACCTGGAGGTCGAGCAGCCCCACGCTCAGCCCGACGGCGAGCGCGGACTGCACCGCGGCGATCAGCCCGAACGCGAGGGCGTAGCCGAGCAGGAAGTCGAGGCGGCCCAGCGGCATCGACAGCAGTCGCTCGAGGGTGCCGCTGGAGCGCTCACGCAGCGTGGTCACGCTGGTGACCAGGAACATGATGATGAAGGGGAACAGGGCGAGCAGTCCCGGCCCCAGGCGGTCGAACATGGGTGCTGGCGAGTCCTCGAACATCCACCACAGCAAGGTGATGAGCAGGCACGGGAGCACCAGCAGCATGGCCAGCGTGCGGTGGTCACGGCGCAACTGGCGCAGCACCCGGGCCGTGACCGCCAGCGTGAGGCGGGGCGTCACTGCGCGTCCCCGGCGCCCGGGCCCGTCGAGACCAGGCTCAGGAACGCCGCCTCGATGTCCTTCGTCCCGGTCTGCTGCTTGATCGCGGCCGGGCTGCCGTCGGCGATGATCCGCCCCGCGCGCATCAGCAGCAGCCGATCGCAGCGTTCGGCCTCGTCCATCACGTGGCTCGACACGAAGACCGCGGCGCCTGCGTCCGCGAGCCGGTGGAAGAGCCCCCACAGGTCGCGGCGCAGCACAGGGTCGAGCCCGACGGTCGGCTCGTCGAGCACGAGGAGGTCGGGCTGGTTGAGCAGAGCCACCGCGAGGCTGACCCGGGACCGCTCACCGCCGCTGAGCCGACCGACCACCTGGTCGCGGCGGGCTCGGAGGTCGACCGAGTCCAGCGCGGCGTGGACCGCGGCCGCGTCGGCGCCCAGCACCGCGGCGAAGAACGCCAGGTTCTCTGCGACCGTGAGGTCGTCGTACACGCTGGCGGCCTGGGTGACGTAGCCGATCCGGGGACGCAGGGCGGCGCTTCCGGACTCCTGACCGAACACCAGGACCGACCCCGAGGCCACTTTCTGCACCCCGACCAGGGCCCGCATGAGCGTGGACTTCCCGCACCCCGACGGGCCCAGGAGGCCCGTGACGCCACCCCCGATCTCGAGGTCGAGCCCATCGAGGACCCTCGTGTGCCCGCGCACGACGGTGAGGCCGGCGACCACCACGGCGGTGTCCATCCGTGCTCCTCTCGATCAGCGGCGCGCGGACAGACCGAGGTGCTCGCGGGCGAACCTCAGGGACTCGACCAGGTCGGCCTCGCGTTCCTCGCGGTTGTTGGCGCGACGGGTGTTGATCTCCAGCACCACGTGGCCGCTGAAGTCCACCGACTCGAGGTGTCGCAGGAACGGGGCCGCCCCCATGACGCCGCGACCGGGCACCAGGTGTTCGTCCTTGGCCGACCCGCTGCCATCGGTGAGGTGGATGTGACGCAGCCGGTCGCCCAGTCGTTTCGCCATCTCGATGACGTCGCTCTGGGCGATCGCCGCGTGCGACAGGTCGATGGTGGTGTTGGCGTAGTTCTCACCGGAGGGGTCCCACCCGGGCAGGTACATCTCCATGCCCCGCTTGGTGGAGGCGCGCCACGGATACATGTTCTCCACCGCGAACGCGATCCCGGTCGACTCCTCGAGGGCCGCGATGCCGTTGACGAAGTCGCGCGCGTAGTCCTTCTGCCACCGAAACGGCGGGTGTACGACGACCACGTCGGCACCGACCGCGTGCGCCATCTCCGCGGAGCGTTCGAGCTTGCCCCACGGTTCGGTGCCCCACACCCGCTGGGTGAACAGCAGGCAGGGGGCGTGGACGGCGCACACGGGCATCTCGTGGTGCTCGGAGAGCTGCCGGATCGCGGAGGTCTGCTGGCTGAGGGAGTCGATGCCGACCATCACCTCGACCGCGTCGTACCCGATGGTCGCGGCGTAGCCGAACGCGTGCGCGGTCGACTCCGGATAGCTCGAGGCGGTGGACAGAGCGATGAGGGGGATCATCGGATGGCTCACCGATCCAGGATGCCGAGGTGGTCGAAGCGCTCGAGGATGACGCCCTCGCGCAGTGCCCACGGGCAGATCTCGAGCTCAGGCAGGTCGAAGATGTCCATGCAGGCCTCGGCGACGAGGGCCCCGGGCACGATCTGGTGGGTGCGCGAGGGTGAGACCCCCGGCAGCTCGCTGAGCTTGTCGGGGCTCATCGAGATCAGTTTCGGGATCCACGAGGAGAGCTCGGCAGCCGGGAGGGCGCGCGGCACCAAGGGGCCCTCCGCGGAGCCGGCAGCACCGCAGATCCGGGCCAGGGAGCGGAACGTCTTGGACGTGGCGGCAGCCCGGTCGGGCACCCCCGAGCGCAGCAGATGCCCGGCGTCACGTGCGATGTCGGCGCGGATCCGTCGGCGCAGGGAGCGCAGGTCGTCGTCCATCGGCGCATCCTTGGCGAAGTACTCCCGGGCCAGTCGCCCGGCACCCAGCGGCAGCGACCAGGCCACATCCGGGGCCTCATTCGTGCCGCCGGCGATCTCCAGCGATCCCCCGCCGATGTCGAACACCGCCAGGCGCCCTGCCGACCAGCCGAACCAGCGCCGGACGGCCAGGAAGGTCAGCCGAGCCTCGTCCTCACCGGACAGCACGCCGATGTCGACGCCGGTCTGGTCGCGGACGTGGGCCAGGACCTCGTCGGAGTTGACCGAGTCGCGCACCGCCGAGGTGGCGAAGGCCAGCATCTCCGAGCAGCCCTTGTCCTCGGCGACCAGCACCGCATCGGCGGTGAAGGTGGTCAGGGCCGCGATCCCCCGGTCGTTGACCGCTCCGGACTCGTCAAGGTGCTCGGCAAGCCGCAGCGGCTCCTTGTAGGAGTACGCCGGCAGCGGTGCGGCACCCCCGTGGGCATCGACCACCAAGAGGTGTCCGGTGTTGGAACCGATGTCGAGTACGCCCAGCCGCATGGCCCAACGCTACCGCTGCCCCGTAGGTTTGCGAGGTGCCCGAAGTGGATCTGGACTTTCCTCGCGCCTGGGTCGAGTTCGGCGACCCGGCCGACCCGGCCCAGGTCTTTCGCTGCGACCTGACGTGGCTGACCTCGTCGTACCGGTGCATCTTCGGCGAGGGGTGCGCGGGGATCTACGCCGACTCCCCGGACACCGGGTGCTGCACCCTGGGGGCACACTTCGCCGACCAGGCCGACGAGAAGCGGGTCGCCACCCACGTCGCGCGACTCACCGCGGAGCTGTGGCAGTTCCACCCCGGCCGCCGGGTCCGGGCCGCCGACTGGGTGGAGACCGACGAGGAGGACGCCCGCAAGACCCGGGTGCTCGACGTCGAGGGACAGAGCGCCTGCGTCTTTCACAACCGGACCGACTTCGCACTCGGCGCCGGCTGTGCCCTGCACGCATTGGCGCTGAGCGAGGGACGCGAACCGCTCGAGACCAAGCCCGATGTCTGCTGGCAGCTGCCGATCCGCCGCAGCTTCCGCGAGGTCGAGAGGCCGGACTCGACCACCTACACGGAAGTCTCGATCAGCGAGTACGACCGCCGCGGGTGGGGGTCGGGAGGGCACGATCTGGACTGGTACTGCTCGGGCAACACCGAGGCCCACGTCGGCACCACGGCCGTCTTCGTGAACAACGCCGCCGAGCTCACCGAGCTCATGGGACCCGCGGCGTACGCCGAGCTCGCCCGGCACTGCGAGGCCCACCTGCGCTCACGCTCGGCCCTCGCGCTGCACCCCGCCGATCCGCGTCACTGAGCCGTCGTCTCGACATCAAGAGACCCGACCCCAGTGTCGGCGGGCATTTACTGTTCACGCACAATGCTGTGCATGCGCCTGGACCATCTCTCTTTCGCAGCCGGACCGGATGGCCTTGCCGGCACAGCCCAGCGCATTTCAGGGCTGCTCGGCCAGGAGTTCACCAGCGGCGGTATCCACCCCCGATTCGGGACCCGCAACATGACGATGCCGCTCGGAGACGGCACCTACATCGAGGTCGTCGAGGTGCTGGACCACCCGGCCTCCGACAAGGCTCCCTTCGGCCAGGCCGTCCGCGCCCGCTCCGCCAACGGTGGCGGCTGGCTCGGCTGGGTCGTGGCGGTGGACGACATCAGTGAGGTCGAGGAACGCCTGGGTCGCCCGGCAGTGCTGGGCAACCGGCACACCCCGGACGGCAAGGAACTCACCTGGAAGCAGATCGGCGTGAACGGCCTCATGGCCGACCCGCAGCTGCCCTTCTTCATCGAGTGGAGCGGCGACCCGGCCGACCACCCGGGTCGCGGCGGCGCCACGGACTTCTCCCTCGCCTGCCTGGAGATCGCCGGTGACCCCCAGCGGGTCAGCGAATGGCTCGGCCAGACCGTCGAGGCGCCCCTCGAGGACGTCAAGGTCGAGTGGGTCGCCCCGCACGGCACTCCGGGCATCATCGCCGCCCAGTTCCTCACCCCGTCCGGCCTGATCCGCATCTGACACCGTGCTCGTGCGCTGACCCGGTCGTGTCCACACCGCCGCCGGGCGCACGTCCCTCGCCGAACATCTGGAACCATCCGGCGATCTACGAGATCGAGAACCGCGCCTGTGACCCGGACCGGCGCCTCGCCGCAACGCTGCACCAGCTCGCGGACTGGTCGAGCCGGTGCGTCCTGGACCTGGGCTGCGGCACGGGGTTCCACCTCCCGTGGTTCGCCGAGACAGCCGCCTCGGTCATCGGGGTGGAGCCGCACCCGGACCTCGCTGCGCTCGCCCGGCGCCGTACCAGGCGACTCGCTGGGGTGACGGTGCTCGACGGCACGGCCCAGCAGCTCCCGCTCCCCGATGCCTCCGTGGACGTGGTCCACGCCCGTTGGGCCTACTTCTTCGGTCCCGGCTGCGAGCCCGGCCTCGTCGAGCTGGACCGCGTCGTACGTCGCGGGGGGACCGCCCTGGTGATCGACAACGACCCGAGCACCTCGACCTTCGGTGGATGGTTCCGGCGCGGCTATCGCGACATCGACCCCACCGAGGTCGAGCGGTTCTGGTCCACGCGCGGCTGGACCAGGACCTCGGTCAGCATGGGCTGGCGCTTCGCCCACCGCGCCGACCTCATCGCGGTCGTGCGCATCGAGTTCGACCCGGAGACCGCCGACTGGATCCTCGAGAACCACTGCGGCACCGAGGTCGACTATGCGGTGAACGTGTGGTCGCGCCAGTTCTGACCTGCCGCAGCACCGGATCAGCTCGTGCCACGCACCACCAGTCGTGGCGTCAGCAGGGCGCTGGCATTCATCTCGGCCGGCACCGCGAGTCGACCCTGGAGCCGGGCCACGATCTCCACGGCCACCTCCTCCAGGGGCTGTCGGACCGAGGTCAGTCCCGGGGTGACGACCTGTGCCACCTGCGAGTCGTCGAAGCCGACGACGGCGATGTCCTTGCCCGGGGTGAGGCCGCGCGCGCCGAGGGTCTGCAGCACGCCCATGGCCAAGGTGTCCGAGGCACACACGAAACCGGTCGGCCCGGCGTCGTCGAGGAGTACGGCGGCCGCCTCGGCGCCGGAGGCGACCGTGTCCTCCACCCGTGAGGCCAGCCCGGTGGTGGGCAGTCCGCGCTCGTGCATGGCGGTGAGCCAACCGGCGCGACGGTCCTCCCCGATCGGTGAGTCCTTGCGCCAGCCGATCCAGGCGATCCGGGTATGACCGCGGTCGAGCAGATGGTCGGTGGCCAGACGGGTCCCGGCGGCACCGTCGACGTCCACCCACGGATGTGAGACCTCGGGGGTGTCCCAGGGCCGACCGAAGGCCACGAAGGGCGCCCCGCGCTCCTCCAGCCACACGGTCTGCGGGTTGCCCAGATAAGTGTCGGTCACCACGAACGCATCGACGGCGGTGGCGCGCAACAGGTCGTCGTAGCCCGCCAACGGATCCTCGCCGTCGCCGGGGAAGAGCAGGACGTGGTAGCCGCCTTCCTTGCACTCCTCCACCAGGGAGTGCACGAAGCGGTCCATCATCGCGTTGGCGGTGCCCTCCTGGGCGGGGGCGAAGCGCATGCCGATCAGACGCGACGAGCGGGTCCGCAGGTTGCGGGCAGCACGGTTCGGGGAGTAGCCGAGCGCCGCGACTGCTGCCTGCACGCGGGCGAGCGTGTCGGCCTTGAGCAGGTCAGGGTTGTTCATCGCGTTCGACACCGTCTGGCGCGAGACGCCCGCGAGCTCGGCCACGTCTGAGAGCGTCGCCTGGAGGGCGGCGCGACGCACGTCGTGCGACATGCGGCCTCCTTCCCCACGTTGAACGATCCAAGGTTAACGCCGACCCTCCCGCTGTCGGCGCTGTGCCCTACGGTTCCGGTCATGAGCAAAGCCGCGGCGAAGGGCCGTCCCCGGGCGAGTTATCGCTGCACCGAGTGTGGCTGGGAGGCAGCCAAGTGGGTCGGCCGGTGCGGTGAGTGCCAGGCGTGGGGCTCGATCGCCGAGACAGCGGTCGTCCAGACCCGGGCCGCCGCCGGGCCGGTCACCACGGCGGCCGTGCCCATCGGGCAGGTGTCGGTGGAGCAGTCCGGCTTCCGCTCGAGCGGGGTCCCGGAGCTCGACCGGGTGCTCGGGGGTGGCCTGGTGCCTGGCGCTGCCATCCTGCTCGCCGGTGAGCCGGGCGTCGGCAAGAGCACGCTGTTGCTCGAGGTGGCCGCTCAGACCGCCCGCTACCACCGCCGCACCCTCTACGTCACCGGGGAGGAGTCGGCAGCCCAGGTCCGCATGCGCGCGGACCGCACCAACGGCGTGCACGACGAGCTCTACCTCGCCGCCGAGACCGACCTCGGCGCCGTGCTCAGCCACATCGAGGAGGTGCGGCCCGAGCTGTTGGTCGTCGACTCGGTGCAGACCATCGGCGCGGCCGACGTCGACGGCGTCCCGGGCGGGGTCACCCAGGTCAAGGAGGTCGCGGCCGCGCTGATCCGGGTCGCGAAGACCCGCAACATCACCACGGTGCTGGTCGGCCATGTCACCAAGGACGGGTCGATCGCGGGCCCGCGCGTGCTCGAGCACCTCGTCGACGTCGTCCTGCACTTCGAGGGCGACCGCAACTCCCGCTTCCGCATGGTGCGCGCGATGAAGAACCGGTTCGGCCCCATCGACGAGGTGGGCTGCTTCGACCTCTCCGCCGAGGGGATCGTCGCGGTGACAGACCCCACGGGGCTGTTCGTGGAGACCCACCACCAGCGAGTGCCGGGCACCTGTGTGGCGGTGACCATGGAGGGTCGTCGCCCCCTGCTGGCCGAGGTGCAGGCCCTGGTCACGCCATCCGCCGGCGAGCGCCCTCGGCGCACCACGGTCGGGCTGGACGCATCCCGGCTGGCGATGCTGGTGGCCGTGCTGCAACAGCATGCCGGGATCCGGTTGCACAACCACGACGTGTTCGCCTCGACAGTGGGAGGTGCGCGCCTGATCGAGCCCGCGACCGACCTCGCCCTGGCGGTCAGCATCGCCTCCGCCTTCGTGCACCGTCCGGCACCCCAGGGCATCGTCGCCTTCGGTGAGATCGGCCTGGCCGGCGAGCTGCGCAAGGTCCGTGATCTGCCCCAGCGGCTCAACGAGGCGGCCCGCCTGGGGTTCCGCGTGGCCCTGGTCCCCGGTGACCCGTCGGGCATCTCACGCAAGCCGGAGGAGTGGACCGTCGACGGCATGAAGGTGATCGACGTCCACGACGTCTCCTCGGCCCTTCGGCTGATCGGGCTGTCCCCTCGCGAGGCCCCTTCCAAAGGATGAGCCCCGCAGGCATGCGATCCCCTAGAATGCGCGTGCTGACGAATTTTGGGAAACGGGGATGGCGTGGCCAACATCGAGCGCACCGAGGACTGGTTGCGCCTGCGCACGACCTTGGCGTCCATCGCTCCCGGCACTGCACTACGTGACGGTCTCGAGCGCATCCTGCGCGGGCGCACCGGGGCGTTGATCGTGCTGGGCATGGACAAGACCGTCGACTCGATCGCCACGGGCGGTTTCACCCTGGACGTCCCGTTCACCTCCACCGGTCTGCGCGAGCTCGCCAAGATGGATGGCGCGATCATCCTCGACCGCGACGTGACCCGGATCCATCGGGCTGCAGTGCACCTGATGCCCGACCACACGATCCCCTCCGAGGAGACCGGCACCCGGCATCGCACCGCAGACCGGGTCGCCCGCCAGACCGGCTTCCCGGTGATCTCGGTGTCCCAGTCGATGCAGATCATCGCCGCCTACGTCGGCGCCACCCGCCACGTGCTGGAGGACGCGGGCCAGATCCTGTCGCGCGCCAACCAGGCACTCGCCACCCTGGAGCGCTACAAGCTTCGACTGGACGAGGTGTCCAGCACCCTGTCCGCGCTCGAGATCGAGGATCTCGTGACCGTGCGCGACGTGGCCGTCGTGGCCCAGCGCCTCGAGATGGTCACCAGGATCGCCCGGGAGATCGAGGACTACGTTCTCGAGCTCGGCACCGACGGGCGGCTGCTCTCGCTCCAGCTCGAGGAGCTGATCACCGGTGTCGACAATGAGCGGGAGCTGGTGATCCGTGACTACCTTCCGCCCGGGCGGAAGGCACGCACCCCCGAGACGCTGCTCAACAGGCTCGAGTCGTTGTCCCCCACCGAGCTCGTCGACCCGGCCGCAGTGGCCAGAGCGCTCGGGCTGGGCGCGAGCGAGCACCTCGACGGCGCCGTGGCGCCGCGTGGCTACCGCCTCCTGGCCAAGGTGCCGCGACTGCCACCGGCCGTCGTCGATCGCCTTGTCGACCACTTCGGCACCCTGCAGAAGTTGCTGTCGGCCGGCATCGACGACCTCCAGGCGGTCGACGGGGTGGGCGAGTTGCGCGCCCGCAGCGTGCGCGAGGGGCTCTCACGCCTCGCCGAGTCGAGCATCCTCGAGCGCTACGTCTAGCCTCGGGGCGACCTGCTCGGAGCCCCGGAGGGCGACTGGCTCGGGGACGGCGACTGGGTCGGTGTCGCGGTCCGGGTGATCGTCGCGGCGGCGCGGGGCAGCAGCTGGAACTGGGTGTCAGTCGCCTCGCCGCCGAGAGCTGCACCGATCGCGTGGTACCACCCGGGTCGGGCCCAGTCGGTGCTGGTGCGGCAGGCCGAGTCCGATCGTCGACCCGACCACGTCACCTCGGCCACGCCCGGCACGGTGCGGCGCGCGATCACGTCGACGGTGGGCACCGACTTGGGGCACTCCTGGGAGGACCAGATGAAGTCCTTGCCGGAGACGAGCTTGACCACCACGCTGGAGGGTGACACCTGGAAGGTGCACGCCTGGGAGTCGTTCGAGTAGATCCTCAGGCCGATGGCGACCGCGCCGCCACCTTGGGGCGCCTTGAGGAGCGGCTGGACCACGACCTCGTCGTCCGCGCAGGGACCCTGTGGCTGTGGCAGCGGCGGGGGCTTGGGTTTGCGGCTCTTCTTGCCGCTCGGGGCGACCGTCGGCCCGTAGGTCAGCGCGGGGGTGGTGGTCGTGGAGGCATCCGCGGCGGCCTGGGCCGCCGTACCGCCTGATCCGGACGAGCCGTCACTGGAACCGCCGAGCAGCCGGCCCAGCCCGAAGACCAGGGCGAAGGCGACCGCGAGCACCAGGAGCCGCCGGGTCCAGTAGACGCGGGCCGGGAGCGGTCCACGGGGGCGGGTCACGGAACTCATGGAGCCACGCTAACCAGAGCCGACGTCGCGCCCGGGCTGCCACACCGAGGCGGCCTCCTCGGGCTCGGTCACAACCGTGGGTCACCTACTATCGGCCTCGATGAGTGAGCTGCACGAGCCGATCCTCCGGTGGTACGACGAGCAGGCCCGCGATCTTCCGTGGCGGCGTCCCGAGGCGACCGCGTGGTCGGTCATGGTCTCGGAGTTCATGCTGCAGCAGACGCCGGTGACCCGCGTGCTGCCGGTGCACGAGACCTGGCTGCGACTCTGGCCGACTCCTGCCGCCCTGGCTGCCGAGGCACCGGGCGAGGCTGTGCGGGCGTGGGGTCGGTTGGGCTACCCGCGCCGGGCACTGCGGCTGCACGCAGCCGCGACGGCCATCGTGGAGCGCCACAGCGGCGAGGTGCCCGGGGAGTACGACGAACTGCTCGCCCTGCCGGGCATCGGTGACTACACCGCAGCTGCGATCGCCTCCTTCGCCTTCGGTCGACGCCATGTCGTGCTCGACACCAACGTGCGCCGGGTGTTCGCCCGCCTGGTGGGCGGCAGCGAGTTCCCACCTACGACCCTCACGAAGCCCGAGCGTGAGCGGGCGGGCAGCCTGCTCCCCGACGACGAGGCGCTGGCAGCCCAGTGGGCGGTCGCCGTGATGGAGCTCGGCGCACTGGTGTGCAACGCGCGTGAACCCCGATGCGGTTCGTGCCCGGTCGCGGAGCTGTGCGCCTGGAGAGCTGCCGGGCACCCTGGCTACGAGGGGCCGCCGCGGAAGGTCCAGACCTGGGCCGGCACCGACCGTCAGTGCCGAGGGCGCCTGTTGTCGGTGTTGCGTGAGAGTGACGGTCCGGTCCATCGATCCCGACTGGACGCAGCGTGGTCCCCGGCGGACCAACGCGGACGGTGTCTGGAGAGCCTCGTCGCGGACGGCCTGATCGTGCAGACGTCCGCGGAGACCTACGCGCTGCCCTGAGCCGAGGTGATCGCCACGACCGCGTCGGCGAGGTCCTCGACCGCGGTGTCGACGACGGGGTCGGCAGCGTCGAGCGGCAGGTCCAGCTGGAACCCCATGAACGCAGCGTCGAGCAGCACGACCGCCCTGCGGGCCAGCGCCACCGGGCTCCCGGCGGCGACCAACTGGTCGGCGAGGGCCTCGGTCCACCGCGTGTTCGCCTCGCCGATGACTGAGAAGTAGGGCTCGCGACCGAGCAGGCCGAGGGCCGCCGCCTCGACGTACATGCGCTGGCACCGGTCCATCCGGTCCGAGGTCATCGCGGCCCACAGGGCCAGGACGGCCGCCCGGACATCGGGCGCGGGAGGCAGTGCCCGCAGCGTGGCCACCGACCAGTCGACCGAGACGCGCAGCACGCTGGCGATCAGGTCGTCCTTGTCGGTGAAGTGGTAGAGCAGCATGCGGTCGCTCGTGCCGATCGCGGCGGCCAACGGACGCAGGCTCAGGCCGATCAGTCCGTGCTCGAGCGCGAAGTCGGTGGCCGCCTGTGCGAGCTCGTCGCGCCGAGACGTCATGCGGATCACACTCCCCACGATGGAAAAAGCGATTGTAACGGGTGCTACATTTGTAGCAATCGCTACATCAATGAGGAGTCAGTCATGTTCACCGCTTGGGCCCTGCTGCTGGGCGCCATCGGCATCGAGGTCGCAGCAACCGCCTCGCTTCCCCGCACCGAGAGTTTCCGGGACCCGTTCTGGACCGGCCTCGTGCTGCTGGGCTACGCCCTGTCGATCTGGATGTTGGCCCTGGTCATCAAGAACATCCCGGTCTCGATCGCCTACGCCGTCTGGTCCGGGCTGGGTACGGCGGGGATCGTCCTGATCGGCGTGCTGTTCTTCGGTGAGGGCATCGACCCGCTCAAGGCCACCATGTTGATGACGATCATCGCCGCCGTGGTGGTGCTCAACCTCCAGGGCGCGCACTGACCTGTCGCAGACGTCCGCCTGAAATGCAGCGACCCGTCGCAGATGTACACCTCCGGGTGTACATCTGCGACGGGTCAGCGTGATTCAGCGGTACAGCTGCGACAGGTCAGTCCTCGGCCTTGGTGACGTCGATCGGACCTGGGGTCTCGTCCTCGCCCTCACCACGACCCTCGGGTCCGGCATCCGGCTTGACCAGGTCGATCGAGGCCGTCTCCAGCGGCGGGAGGTCCGGCAGGGCGCCGAACTTCTGCCCCTTGAAGGTGAACTTGGCCGACGGGCCCTCGCCCTCGACGTCGACCAGCACGATCTGACCCGGACCCACCTCACCGAACAGCATCTTCTCCGCGAGCGAGTCCTCGATCTCGCGCTGCACCGTGCGCCGCAGAGGTCGGGCACCGAGCACCGGGTCGAAGCCCCGGGTGGCGAGCAGGTCCTTGGCGGCCTGGGTGAGCTCGAGGGACATGTCCCGGTCCTTCATCCGCAGCTCGACCGAGGCGATCATGTTGTCGACCATCGCCACGATCTGTTCCTTGGTCAACGGCGGGAAGACCACGATCTCGTCGACGCGGTTGAGGAACTCGGGACGGAAGTGCTGCTTCAGCTCGTCGGAGACCTTCTGCTTCATCCGCTCGTAGGAGCCCCCCACGTCGGAGGTCTGGTTGAAGCCCAGGCTGACGCTCTTGGCGATGTCGCGGCTTCCGAGGTTGGTGGTCATGATGATCACCGTGTTCTTGAAGTCCACGACGCGGCCCTGGCTGTCGGTCAGGCGACCTTCCTCCAGGATCTGCAACAGGCTGTTGAAGATGTCGGGGTGCGCCTTCTCGACCTCGTCGAAGAGCACGACCGAGAACGGCTTGCGGCGCACCTTCTCGGTGAGCTGGCCACCCTCTTCGTAGCCGACGTAGCCAGGAGGCGAGCCGAACAGCCGCGACACCGTGTGCTTCTCGGAGAACTCCGACATGTCGAGGTGGATCAGGGCGTCCTCGTCACCGAACAGGAACTCAGCGAGCGTCTTGGACAGCCACGTCTTCCCGACGCCTGAGGGACCGGCGAAGATGAACGACCCGCCGGGGCGCTTCGGGTCCTTCAACCCGGCGCGAGTACGGCGGATGGCGCGGCTGAGAGCCTTGACGGCCTCTTCCTGACCGATGACGCGCTTGTGCAGCTCGTCCTCCATCTTGAGCAGCCGGGTCGACTCCTCCTCGGAGAGCTTGACGATCGGGATCCCGGTCGCCACGGCGAGCACCTCGGCGATCAGTTCCTCGTCGACCTCGGCCACGACGTCCATGTCGCCGGCGCGCCACTGCTTCTCACGCTCGGAGCGCTTGAGGATGAGCTGCTTCTCCTCGTCACGAAGGCGGGCGGCAGCCTCGAAGTCCTGACCGTCGATAGCGCCTTCCTTGCGCTGGCGGACCTCGCCGATCTTGTCGTCGAACTCACGCAGGTCCGGCGGAGCGGTCATCCGGCGGATCCGCAACCGGGCGCCCGCCTCATCGATCAGGTCGATCGCCTTGTCGGGCAGGAACCGGTCGGAGATGTAACGGTCGGCCAGCGTCGCGGCCGACACCAACGCCTCGTCGGTGATCGTCACCCGGTGGTGAGCCTCGTAGCGGTCGCGCAGACCCTTGAGCATCTCGATGGTGTGGGCGATCGACGGCTCCGCCACCTGGATCGGCTGGAACCGGCGCTCGAGGGCAGCGTCCTTCTCGAGGTACTTGCGGTATTCGTCGAGCGTCGTCGCACCGATCGTCTGCAGCTCTCCACGCGCCAGCATCGGCTTGAGGATCGAGGCCGCGTCGATGGCACCCTCGGCGGCGCCCGCACCGACCAGGGTGTGGATCTCGTCGATGAACAGGACGATGTCGCCGCGGGTCTTGATCTCCTTGAGCACCTTCTTCAGGCGCTCCTCGAAGTCACCGCGGTAGCGCGAGCCGGCGACCAGCGAACCCAGGTCGAGGCTGTAGATCTGCTTGTCCTTCAGGGTCTCGGGCACGTTGCCCTTGACGATGTCCTGGGCCAGGCCCTCGACGATGGTCGTCTTGCCGACGCCCGGCTCGCCGATGAGCACGGGGTTGTTCTTGGTGCGGCGCGACAGGATCTGCATCACGCGCTCGATCTCCTGCTCGCGACCGATCACCGGGTCGAGCTTGCCCTCGCGGGCGGCCTGCGTGTAGTTGCGGCCGAACTGGTCGAGCACCAGCGAGGAGGACGGCGCCTCAGCACCACCACCGGTCGACGTGGCCGACGACTGCGTCTCCTTGCCCTGGAAGCCCGACAGCAGCTGGATGACCTGCTGACGCACCCGGTTGAGGTCGGCGCCGAGCTTCTGCAGCACCTGGGCGGCAACGCCCTCGCCCTCGCGGATCAGGCCGAGCAGGATGTGTTCGGTGCCGATGTAGGAGTGTCCGAGCTGGAGCGCCTCGCGCAACGAGAGCTCGAGCACCTTCTTGGCGCGCGGCGTGAACGGGATGTGGCCGGAGGGCGCCTGCTGGCCCTGGCCGATGATCTCCTCGACCTGGGCGCGCACGGCCTCCAGGGAGATGTCGAGGGACTCCAGCGCCTTCGCAGCGACGCCTTCACCTTCGTGGATCAGCCCGAGCAGGATGTGCTCGGTGCCGATGTAGTTGTGGGAGAGCATGCGGGCCTCTTCCTGGGCCAGCACGACCACCCGACGGGCTCGGTCTGTAAACCGCTCGAACATGTGCGCATCGCTCCTCTTGCAACAGCGGGGCCGCCGCATCAATGGGATGTGGCGGGACAAGAGTTCTAACCCCACCGACAGCCTAACCGTTCCCGAAATCCGGGCGGTGCCGATCTGCTGTCAGCGAACACGCAATCAGGGGTTGAGACACCTCGGACGCACCGAAGGCTCCCCCGAGCAGGGGGAGCCTTCGATAGGGGTCGCTTCAGTTGGCGGCTTCGTAGGCCGCTCGGACGTCCGCGCTGACCCGCCCGCGGTCGGGAACCTCGTGGCCGTTGGCACGGGCCCACTCCCGGATCTCGGCCGCACTGGTGCCACCGGTGGCCACCTTGCGACCGGTGCGCCGTCCGCCCACCTTGCGCGCGTGCCCCGACGTACGTCGCGAGCGCCTCACGCAACTTCGCGGCATTCGCAGTGTTCAGGTCGATTTCATAGGTCGCGCCGTCAACGCCGAACGTGACCGTTTCGTCGGCGTCGGTGCCATCGATGTCATCAACGAGAACGATATGGACTTTCTGAGCCATGAGCATTTCCTTTTCCAGAGACGCGCGGCGGGGTATCGCCGCAACGATCATGCCACTTTCCATCCCACTTATCGAAACCCGTCGCATTCATGGCGACCGAATTTCGGTGGACGGACTAGTCCGAACAGGCCATGGCCGGCGCCAATCGGTTGGAACTCCCGGCTTCTGCCCCGTCGCCTGCCCTGTTTCGCCAGACTCGCGGGCATGCCCCCCGTCACGTCCTCGGCCCGGACCTATGTGGCCCGCGCCTATCGGGACACGCCCGTCCCAGGACCCCTGGAGCGGCACATGATGAACCGGATGGGATGCGGCTTCTCCAGCGCCACCCTGACCCGCATGCGCGCGGCCGGCGGCGCGCGAGCCTGGTTCGAGCAGCAACTCACGCCGAGCTCGGTGCCGCAGGCAGCGAAGGTCGCCGACCTCGACACGTGGTTCCCGTCCCTGGCCGAGTCGATGGAGACCAAATACCGCAACAGCGAGGCAAAACGGAAACTGGGCTGGGAATACGGCGTCGAGTTCGGCAACTGGTCGATGCTGCGCCGCATCTTCTCGACCCGTTCGGTCTACGAGAACATGGTCGACCTCTGGTCCAATCACTTTCATGTCTCGGCCTACACCGGGCATTCCTGGGTCCCTCGCAAGGGCTATGACTCGACGATCCGCGCCCACGCATTGGGGAGATTCGAGGATCTGTTGATCGGTGTGAGCCTGCACCCCGCGATGCTGCTCTATCTCGACAATTTCCGCTCGACCGTCGGGGCACCCAACGAGAACCAGGGTCGCGAACTTCTCGAACTGCACACCGTGGGACGTGATTCGGGCTATTCCGAGGACATGGTCAAGAGCTCCGCGGTGATCCTCTCGGGGTGGACCGTCTACGACAAGACGACCTTCGAGCGCTACTACAACCCTGCCGCCCACACCACCGGCCGGGTCAGGGTGCTCGACTTCACGCACGAGAACGCGACCCCCGACGGCAGTGCCGTCGCCACGGCGTACCTGTCCTACCTGGCCCGTCACCCGGCCACCGCGCGCACGGTGGCCCGCAAGCTGGCGGTCCGGTTCGTCAGCGACACCCCCTCCGAGGCCCTCATCGACCGCCTGGCCCAGGTGTTCCTCGACTCCGACACCGACATCAAGAGCGTGCTGCGCGCCCTGGTCGACTCCCCCGAGTTCGCAGCCTCTGCGGATGCCAAGGTGCGGACACCGGTCGACGACCTGGTCGCGACGGCCAGGGCGCTCCGGGTGAACCCGAGCCGACCGGTGCACGCGGGTGCCTTCGCGCGGGACATGTCGCACATCCACGGTGGGGACCGGCTCTACGACTGGCCGCGGCCCGACGGATCGCCCCAGACCAACGCCGAGTGGTGCTCGGCCTCACGCATGCTCAACAGCTACCGGATGCACTGGGGCATGGCCGGGGGCTTCTACCCCAAGGTCGACGTGGTCTACCGACCCCGACCTGCCTGGATGCCGAAGAAGCGGATGCGCTTCGACGTGTACGTCGACCACCTGTGCCGAGTGCTCCTCGGCCGGCGCTCCACCGCACTGCTGCTGCAGGCCGCCTGCGAGGCGACCCGGCTGCCGCCCACCGAAGTGGTCACCAAGACCCACCCGGTGAGCACGTTCCTGTTCCCACGACTGGTGGGGGCGCTGCTCGACTCACCCGCCCACATGACGAGGTGATGGCGGTGTCCACGCAGATCCCCGAGCAGCAGGGTTGCTGCGCCTCGTTCGAACGCGCAGCGTCACTTCAGCGACGCTCGTTCCTCAAGGCCGCCGCCCTGGGCGGAGCACTCACCACCACGGTGTTCGGCCAGGCGGTACGGCAGGCCAGTTTCGGCGCCACCGGCACCGGCAACACCCTGGTCGTGATCAGCCTGCGCGGTGGCATCGACGGACTCGGCGTCGTCGTACCCCACGGCGACCCGGCGTACTACACCGCGCGGCCCAAGCTGGCAGTCCCTGCCGCCTCGTTGCTCGGTGCCGACGCCATGTTCGGGCTGCACCCGCAGATGGCGCCCCTCATGCCGTGGTGGAACTCGGGCAAGCTCGCGGCGGTGCACGCGGTGGGCCTCAACGTGCCGAACCGATCGCACTTCCTGGCCATGGAGGAGATCGAGGACGCCGACCCCGGGTCCAGCGAGCGCCGCGGGTGGGTCAACCGGATGATCGGGCTGAACGCGACCGCCCAGGCCACCGAAGCGGTGCACATCAACTCCGCGATGACCCCGACCATGCTCACCGGTCCGGCACCCGTGCTCTCCGCCCCCGGGCTGACCAAGCTCAAGGTGGCCGGCACCGACAGCCGAGCCGCGGATCGCTACCGCTCGCTCGGCACTGCCTGGTCGCAGTCGCCCGGAGCGCTCGGCGACGCCGCCCGGTCGGCCGTCCAGATCTCCCGCTCCTACTCCGGCACGCTCGGCAAGGCCAGGCAGCCCGCCAACGGGGCGGTCTACCCCTCGACCTTCCCCGGGCGCGACCTCGGTGAGGCCCTCAACGACACCGCCCACCTGATCACCGCAGACGTCGGCACGGAGGTCGTCAGCATCGACTTCGGCGGCTGGGACATGCACAGTGGCTACGGCAACCTGGACGGTGGCGAGATGCGGGAGATGGTCGGCGCCCTCGCCGCGGGGCTGGCCGCGTTCCTCACCGACCTCGGCGACCGTGCCCAGCAGGTGACGGTCGTGACCATCTCCGAGTTCGGCCGCCGGGTCCGGGAGAACGGCAACCGTGGCCTGGACCACGGCTGGGGCAACATGATGCTGGTGCTGGGCGGCGGAGTGCGAGGTGGTCAGTACTACGGCACCTGGCCGTCCCTGGGCAACGGGAGCCTTGTCGACGGCGACCTGTCGGTCACCACCGACTACCGCGACGTGCTCGGCGAGGTCGTCTCCCGACGCTTCGACCGCTCGGTCGCCTCGGTCTTCCCCGGCCTGAGCCACCACCCCCTCGGCGTCATGGCCTGAGGGTCGTCTCAGGCGTTGCGCAGGTAGACCAGCTCCAGGCCGCGCAGGGTCAGCCACGGCTGGTGCTCGGTGAAGCTCGCGCACTCGTCGAGTACGACGGGCGCCAGGTGGCCGGTGGCGATCACGTTCACCGAGGCCGGGTCGGCACCGAGCTCGGCCATCATCCGGGCGATGATGCCTTCGGCGAGGCTGGCGAAGCCGAAGAGCACTCCGGACTGGATCGCCTCGACGGTGTTCTTCGCGATCACCGAACGCGGCCGCAGCAGCTCGACGTTGCGCAGCTGGGCACCGCGGCGGCTCAGGGCCTCCGACGAGATCTCGATCCCCGGCGCGATCGCACCGCCGACGTACTGTCCGCCGGCGGAGACCACGTCGAAGGTGGTGGCAGTGCCGAAGTCGACCACGATGCTCGGCCCCTCGTAGAGCGTGGCCGCGGCGAGCGCGTTCATGATCCGGTCGGCGCCGACCTCGCGCGGGTTGTCCATCAGCACCGGCACACCGGTGCGCACCCCGGGCTCGACCACGACGTGATGGAGGTCCGCGAAGTGGCGCGCGAGCATGTCGCGCCACTCGTGCAGCACGCTCGGAACGGTGGCGCAGATGGCCACGCCGTCCACCGCGTGCTCGCGGAGCAGGCCGAGCACCAGCGCGGCCCACTCGTCAGCGGTGCGCCGTTCGTCGGTGGAGACCCGCCAGTGCGCGAGCACCTCGCCGTCGGAGACGAGACCGAGCTGGGTGTGGCCGTTGCCGATGTCGGCGCACAGGATCGGCATCACGAGTCCCGCAGATCCATGCCCAGGTCGAACACCTTGACCGAATGGGTCAGTGCACCCACCGAGATGAAGTCCACCCCCGTCTCGGCCACCTCCCGGGCCCGGTCGAAGGTGAGACCACCCGAGGCCTCGAGACTGGCCCGCCCATCGGTGATGAGCACCGCTTCGGCCATCAGCGCCGGGGGCATGTTGTCGAGCAGGATCCGGTCACAGCCGACCGCGAGCAGCTCGCGCAGCTGATCGAGATCGGTGACCTCGACCTCGATCGGGAGGTCGGGGTTGGCGCGACGTACGGCTTCATAGGCCGGCACCACGCCACCTGCGGCGACCACGTGGTTGTCCTTGACCATGGCCATGTCGGACAGGCTGAACCGGTGGTTGACCCCGCCGCCGCAGCGCACGGCGTACTTCTGGAGGGCGCGGTAGCCCGGCAGTGTCTTGCGGGTGTCGAGGACCCGGGCACGGGTGCCGGCCAGCGCCGACACCCAAGCCGCGGTGGCCGTCGCCACGCCGGAGAGGTGGCTTGCGTAGTTCAGGGCAGTGCGCTCGGCCGTGAGCAGTCCCCGCGTCGGTCCCTCGACACGCATGACCGCCTCTCCTGCCCGGACCTTCGAGCCGTCGGGCAACCGCTCGGAGATGACGGCCTCCTCGCCCATGACGTAGGCGAACACCAGCGCCGCGATCCCCAGCCCTGCGACCACCCCGTCCTCGCGCGCCGCGAAGTCCGCGACCCCGGTCGCGGCGGCGCTGATGGTGGCGCTGCTGGTGACGTCGTCCCCACCGTGGGGGAGGTCCTCCTCCAGGGCCGCCACGATCCCGGCGTACACGGCGGCCGGGTCGAGTCCGGAGGCGCCGAGCTCGTCGAGGAGTACGGCGGGCAGGTCGGCGTAGGGCGTGCGGGCGATGGTCACGACGGCTCCTGCAGGACGATGTCGGTCGCGGGAGCCGCCTGGAAGGACACCACGGGAACGCCGTCGACCAGCGACACGTCGAAGTGCCCGGCCCAGTGCTGGTCGTCGCGTTCGGGGAAGTCGTCGCGCCAGTGCGATCCCCTGGTCTCCTCGCGCAGACCGGCGGCCGCGGTGAGCGCGGTGCTGATCGTGACCAGGTTGGTGGTCTCCCACTCGTCGGGCCCGACGGTGTCGCTGCGAAGCCCGGCGAGCTCGGTCAGCCCCTTGGCCGCGAGCGCCAGCCCGGAGGCCGAGCGCAGCACGCCGACCTGTTCAGTCATCAGCTTCTGCATGGGGTGGCGTGCACTCTCCGGGAGCACACCGGGCGAGCGGGGGTCCCCCGTGGCATCGGACCAGTCGCGCAGTTCACCGGGCAGGACCTCAGCGATGCGGCGGGAGAACACGAGCCCCTCCAGCAGCGAGTTGGAGGCCAGGCGGTTGGCGCCGTGAACACCCGAGCACGCCACCTCCCCGGTGGCGTACAGGCCCGGCACGCTCGAGCGACCCCAGAGGTCGGTGGCCACTCCGCCGGACGCGTAGTGCTGGGCCGGGGCGACGGGAATCAGGTCGACGACAGGGTCGACACCGTAGGAGCGACAGGTCACCAGGATGGTCGGGAAACGCCGTTCCCAGAACTCAGCCCCCAGGTGCCGGGCATCGAGCCACATGTGGTCGTGGCCGGACTCGAACATCCGCCGGGTGATCGCCTTGGCGACGACGTCGCGGGGGGCGAGGTCGGCAAGCTCGTGCACCCCCTGCATGAAGCGGTTGCCCTCGAAGTCGACCAGGAAGGCGCCTTCTCCTCGCACCGCCTCCGAGATCAGCGGCTGTTGGCCGTGTGAGTCCGGGCCGAGGTACATCACCGTGGGGTGGAACTGGACGAACTCCAGGTCGCGCAGCACGGCACCGGCGCGCAGTGCGAGCGCCATCCCGTCGCCGGTGGAGACGGCGGGGTTGGTGGACTGGGAGAACACCTGCCCGAGGCCACCGCTGGCCAGGACCACGGCCCGACACCGCACCGCTCCGACGCCGTCGCGCTGCCCTTCACCCAGCACGTGGAGGGTCACCCCGGCCACGCCGCCGTCCTCGGCGCGCAGCAGGTCCACTGCGAGGGCGTGCTGGATGACCTCGATCGCCGGGGCGGCCTCCACGGCGGCGATCAGGGCCCGCTGGATCTCCGCACCCGTCGCGTCTCCGCCGGCGTGGGCGATCCGGTCCCGGTGGTGCCCGCCCTCACGGGTCAGCGACAGCGCCCCGTCGTGCTGGTCGAAGACCGCTCCCCACGAGATGAGCTCACGCACCGCGTCGGGACCTTCGTTGACCAGGATGCGTACGGCGTCGAGGTCGCACGCTCCCGCGCCGGCCACCAGGGTGTCGCGCTCGTGCTGGGCGGGGGTGTCTCCGGGGCCGAGGGCGGCGGCGATGCCGCCCTGCGCCCATTGGGTGGAGCCGGCGTTGAGGACGTCCTTGGTGACCACCAGGATCTTGCCGACCCGGCCGTAGAGCCGCAGCGCGGCCGTCAGGCCGGCGATTCCGGAGCCGACGATGACCACGTCTGCCTCCGTGGTCCAGCCGGGTGCGGGCGACGCGAGTCGCGAGGGGATCATTCGAGAAACCTAGCGGGAGGTCGCTGAACCGCGCACGAGCCCCGAGCCTGCGGGGGCGTGCGCTGCGTCGGCGCCCTGCTCGAGGATCCTGTTGGCGGCGTCGACGAAGACGACATGAGGTTGGTGCCGACGGGCTTCGGCGTCGTCGAGGCTGACATAGCCGATGAGGATCACGAGGTCCCCCGGATGCACGAGGTGGGCCGCCGCACCGTTGATGCCCAGCACCCCCGAACCACGCTCGCCTGCGATCGTGTAGGTCTCCAGGCGGGCCCCGTTGGTGATGTCCACGATGTGCACGAGCTCGCCAGGCAGCAGGTCGGCCGCGTCGAGCAGGTCCTCGTCGACCGTGACCGACCCGACGTAGTGCAGGTCGGCCTGGGTCACGGTGGCCCGGTGGATCTTGCCGTGCATCATCGTGCGGTTCACGACACACCTCCGAGGGTGAGGGCCATGTTGTCGATGAGTCGGGTGGAACCGACCCGTGCCGCGACCAGGACCCTGGCCGGTCCCGACTCAGGCGTCCCGATCAGGTCCGGGTCGCTCAGGGCGAGGTAGTCGAGGCTGATGCCGGGCTCGGCCTCGAGGACCTCACGGGCGGCGGCCAGGACCGCCTCCGGTCCGTGTGGACCGGCCCTCACGCCCGCCGACAGCGCCCGGGACAGGGATTGGGCGAGCAGTCGCTGGTCCGGCTCGAGGAACCGGTTGCGCGAGGACAGCGCCAGCCCGTCGGGTTCTCGCACGGTGGGGACCCCGACGATCTCGATCCCCATGCAGAGGTCGGCGACCATCCGGCGAACCAGGACGAGCTGCTCGTAGTCCTTCTCGCCGAAGAACGCGAGGTCCGGGCGCACCAGGCCGAACAGCTTGGCCACCACGGTGGCCACCCCTCGGAAATGCCCGGGGCGCACGCGCCCCTCCCAGCTGCGCGAGTCCGGGCCAGGATCGACCGTCACGACCGGGTCGCCGCCCGGGTAGACCTCGGTCACCGTCGGACAGAACACCACCTGGACCCCGTGGGCGGCACAGACGTCGAGGTCGGCGTCCAGGGTCCGGGGATAGCGGGTGAGGTCCTCACCCGGACCGAACTGCATCGGGTTCACGAAGATCGAGACGACGACGACATCAGCTTCCTGGACCGCGGCCCGTGCCGCCGCCATCAACGCGGCGTGGCCGTCGTGCAGGGCACCCATCGTCGGCACCAGTGCCACGAGACCGCCGCGGGCCCGCACCTTCGACAGTGCCTCTCGCAGCTCGGCCCGGGTGTGCGCGACGAGCGGTCGGGTCACAGCAGGGGCTGCCGACTCGGCGCCACCGCTTCGTCGAGCATCAGCCTGATCCTGGCCGCACGGATCGGCAGCAGGCGTCCATCGGTGACGACCCGGTCGAGCGTGGCGCGCGCCAGGGCGACGTACGACGCCAGTGCCTGCGGGGCGTTGAGCTGCAGATCTGCCAGGTGCGCAGCAACCGTGTTCACGTCGCCGCGAGCGATCGGACCGGTCAGGGCTGCGTCCCCCGAGGACAGGGCGTTGTCGAGGGCTGCAGTGAGCAACGGACGCAGGGTGCCAGCTGGGTCCGCGGCTCCGGCAGCCGACAGGATCTCCATGGCCTCGGTGACGAGGGTGACCAGATGGTTGGCGCCGTGGGCGAGCCCGGCGTGGTAGAGCGTGCGGCGATCCTCGGGGACCCACATGGTGCGCCCGCCCAGGTCGTCCACGAGGCGTTGGGCGACCGCCCGCTCGGGTTCCTCGGCGGTGACCCCGAAGACACAGTCGTGCAGACGAGGCAGGTCGACCTCGGTGCCGGTGAAGGTCATGGCCGGATGCAGGGCGATGGCGTGGGCACCCACGGAGATGGCCTCGGCCAGGACCCCGAGCCCGTGCCGTCCCGAGGTGTGCACGACGTACTGGCCGGCGTGGATCGCGCCGCTCGCGCTGAGCATGGCCACCACGTTGGGCAGCATGTCGTCGGGAACCGTGAGGAGCAGCAGGTCGCAGTCCCGGGCCACCGCGCTCGGCTTGTCGATGTCGACACCAGGGAGCAGCGTGGCCATCCGGTTGCGCGAGGCGTCGGACTCACCTGCCGCAGAGACGACCTCATGACCGGCGGCACGCAGCGCGTGAGCGAGCACGGCGCCGACCCGCCCGGCGCCGACGACGCCGATCCGGAAGGTGGCGGGGGCAACGTCGATCATGGTGAACCTTTCGTTCCAATCCCGCCGACCACCCCCGGGTTGGGGGCCGGTGTGGGTACCGGACTAATCGATTGCAACCACGAGGTTACGCGCCGCCCTTCCTGCTGGGAACCGGCCAGGCTGTGACGTAGGCAACTTCGGGGGCCCGACGACCAGCCGCCGGGAAGACCGGAGGCTACTCGCCTCCGCCCCCAGCAGTCAGCACCGACACGTCGGCGCGTAGCCTCACGGTCCGTGACGTCTCTCGGCATGCCCGCCGCGCCGCGGCCGGTCGATCCCGTGTGGAAGCAGGCCTGGGACACCGCCCTCTACGGCACCTCGGGATTCCTCCGGACTCATCCCATGGAGTGCTCGACCTCGGCCGCGTCGGTGCTGGCCGTGGTGAGCTCGGTGGGCCCAGCCCGGGGCGACGTGGCCCTGCTCGGCTGCGCAGGCACTCTCGCCACGCAGCTGTCCGACACCGGGAGGACCGTCCGCTTCGACGTACCCGAGGGGTACGACGGCCTGGTCGTCGCCCTCGACTGGCTGGCCCACGTGCCCACGCACGTGGTGGAGATGGGGGCCGATGGGCACCCTCACGTGGTGCATGTCTCCCCCCTCACCGGGCGGGAGTCGCTCGGCTCGCGTCTCAACGACACGTCAGTGCCACAGTCGATCGGGCTGTGGCTCGAGGAGTGGTGGCCGTTGGTCGACTTCGGGACCGGCGCTCGGGCCGAGGTCGGCACCTCCCGAGACGCGGCCTGGCTGGGCGTGGTGACCCGTCTTGGCCCCGGCGGTCGAGCCATCGCGATCGACCGGGGGCACGTCCGTGACGACCGGCCGCTGCGAGGCTCGCTGGCCTCACCCAGCGGACGGAGCATTCCGGACGGCTCGCGTGACCTGACGGCCGCAGTCGCCCTCGACGCCGTGGCGGCCGCGACAGGGAGCCGTGTGGTCCATGGCGCGGACCTCAGTCACCTCGAGTTCACGGCCCCCGTGCACTGATCCCTGGCGGTAGTGGGGTTCTGCCGGGGCACCCGGAGTGGATGAGAGAGTACGTGCATGGAATCCAGCCCTGAGTCGAGCACTCCTCCGCCCGCCTTGCGCAACGTCGCCGTGCTGCTCGCCGGAGGCGTGGGGACCCGCGTGGGACTCAGCATCCCCAAGCAACTGATCAAGATCGCCGGCAAGACCATCCTGGAGCACACCCTCGGCGTGCTCAACGCCCATGCGGCGGTCGACGAGATCATCGTGCTCATGGCACCGGGACATCTCGATGCCGTCCGGGCGATCACCAGGACCGGCGGCTACAGCAAGGTCACCCAGATCCTGGAAGGTGCCGAGACTCGCAACGGCACCACCCAGCGCGCCCTGGAGGCGCTCGGGCCCGACGAGTGCAACGTGCTCTTCCACGAGGCCGTTCGCCCCCTGGTCAGCGACCGCATCATCCAGGAGTGCTTCGACGCGTTGACGACGCACCAGGCGGTGGACGTGGCCATCCCGTCGGCGGACACGATCATCGAGGTCAACGACGACGACACCATCCGCGACATCCCGCCCCGCGCCTCGCTGCGACGCGGCCAGACGCCGCAGGCGTTCACGGCCTCGGTGATCAAGCAGGCCTACGTCAACGCCGGTCAGGATCCGGACTTCGTGGCCACCGACGACTGCACCGTCGTACTGCGCTACCTGCCCCACGTCCCGATCCACGTGGTGCGCGGCGACGAGCGCAACATGAAGGTCACCGAGCCCATCGACGTCTACCTGGCCGACAAGCTCTTCCAGCTGACCACCAACGATCTCCCCGACGCGGGCACCGACGAGGAGTACGCCGCGGCACTCGCCGGCAAGACGATGGTGGTCTTCGGAGGCAGCTACGGCATCGGCGCCGACATCGCGGCGCTCGCCGAACGACTCGGGGCCACCGTCTTCACCTTCAGCCGCTCCTCGACCAACACGCACGTCGAACGACGTGCCGACATCGCCGCCGCGGCCAGCGAGGTGCTGGCCAAGACCGGACGGATCGACCTGGTCGTGAACACGGCCGGCGTACTGCCCCGTGGCACCCTGCTGGAGACCTCGGAGGAGACCATCTACGCCGCCACGGAGATCAACTACCTGGCGCCGGTGTTCATCGCCCAGGAGTTCTACCCACACCTGCAGCAGACCCAGGGGTCGCTACTGCTCTTCACGTCGAGCTCCTACACCCGCGGCCGCGCCGGCTACAGCCTCTACTCCTCGGCGAAGGCAGCGGTCGTCAACCTGACCCAGGCGCTCGCGGACGAATGGGCGGCGGACGGGGTGCGCGTCAACTGCGTCAACCCCGAGCGCACCGGCACACCGATGCGCACCAAGGCATTCGGTGAGGAACCGGTCGGCTCACTCCTCGAGTCCGAGATCGTTGCCCGAAGCTCGCTGGACGTGCTCCTGTCACGCCAGACCGGGCATGTGATCGACATCCGCAAGGACGACCCGTTCGCGGGAGCCCTCGACCCGGAGCAGAGCAGCTAGGCGGCTTTCCTGCGGGCTTGTCTGGGTGGTGGTCGTCCGGGTGGTGGTGGTTCGGGTGAGGTGTAGTGGTGTCTGGTGGGGGTGGTGGTGATGACCTGGCCGTGAGGGCCGGGTCTGGCTTGCCAGCCTGGGGTTTGTTTGGTGTGGTTGCAGGCCTCGCACAGGCCTTGGCCGTTGGTCACGGCGGTGGGCCCGCCGGTGGTGTGGGCGGTGATGTGGTCGTGGTGGCGGATCGGGGCGTCACACCACGGGGTGCGGCATTGCTGGTCGCGTAGGTCGAGGAAGTCGCCCATCGCCTCCGGGAAGCGTCGGGCGCGTGATTCCATCGCGATCAGCCGCCCGTGGTGTTGGTAGAGGCGCCGTACCCACGCCCGCTGGGACCCTGATGCGGTCGCGACGAGTCGGCGGGCCACAGTGGCCGGGATCGGGCCGTGCCCGCTGATCAGCGCCGGCTCATCCGCGGCCGGGTCAGTGGTGGCTGGGTCGGTGCAGTCGCCGAGCAGGGTGGTGTCGCTCATCACCAGGTTCACCCGCACACCCACGTCGCTGGCCCGGGTCTGCCCGGTGAGGTGCTGCACCAGGGTGTCGGCCATCACCTGCCCCCGACCCCGGACATCGCCATCCGAGCGGGCAGTGTCGGCGGCCTGGGTCAGGGCCGCGTAGGCGGCGACTCCTTGGGCCATCGGCAGCAGCGCGGTCAGGTAGGTCATGGTGTCCGGGGCCGGGCGCAGACTCACGCACCGCTCGGTCTCGGCCTGCGCGGCCCGCGCCAGCACCGCGCGCGGGTCACAGCGGTGGGCCAGCCTCTTGACCGTAGCGGCCAGGGCCCGGTCCCCCAGCGCGGACACCACAGTGGAATCGGCCCACAGCTCGGCATCGATCGCTGCCCGGTCCTCCCCGGTCACGCACGCGGTCTCCCGCACGATCACGGTGGCCCGCCACTCGTTGACCAACCCGGTCTCCAAGGCCCGCAGGGTGCACGGCATCTCCGCGACCAACACCCGGGCCAGCCCCAACAACCGACCACCACGGTGCGGCGACTCCCGACGCGCCAGAGCGACCTGAGCCCCCACCCCGACCCCAACCGTGGCCCCGGCCCTCGCCGCCGGGACTCCGCTGGCTCGCATCACAGCCTCCTGCGACCGCGCGAAGTCCACCGCCACCCTGGCCTGCGCCGCACACGCGGCCGCCTTCAACTCCTCCAACGCAGCCAACTGCTCGACGCGCTCCCCATCGTCCACAGCCCGATCCACACCGACCAACGCAGCCGCCCACCCACGCAGCCCAGCAGCACTCACAGGGAAACTGGAGGACGGGTCACCGGACTGTTCGAACATGCGTTCGAGTCTAGGAATAGTTCCATAACGTCGTCAATCACGAACTCAACCAGCTGTGGAGAACCCCATCCGAACGTTGATGACGCACGGCAGCCGTCTGCGCAACAGCGCGGTGACGCCTACTGCCACGGCGCCCTCAGCGGGCGGTCAGAGCCTTCGCCTTGCGAGCGACCCGACGTCCCAGGTCCGTCAGGGTGGCACCCGGGCTGCGCGGGGGGGCGGTGGCGGTGGCCGCCTGCTCCCGTGCCTTGGCCGCTGCCTGGCGCAGAGCCTTGCGGCGCGCGTCGGCTCGGGCCCGTCGCAGCGCCGCTCCGACGAGGTCGACAGCGTCCGAGTACACGGTGGCGTACTCCGCGGCTATGCCATCCAGAGCCACGTGCACCTCGTCGGACTCGCCCTCGTCGGCCAGTCGACTGAGGGCGACGAACGTGCGCTCGGCCAACTCCTGGAGGTGAGCGGGCGCCGCGACGTTGTCCCAGGAGGGAGTCATCCGCCGCAGACTCGGGTCGATGAAGTCGTCCACCGGGTGCGGCGACACCTCCGGGCCAGGGTCCAGGGCGAGGTCGATGGTGTCGCGCATCCGGACCAGTTCCGGTCGCCACTGCGAGGTCAGGCTGGAATAGTGCACCAGCGCTCGAGGGGTGCCGCGAGTCAGCCGCTCGGTGAGGAGCGCCACGTTGATCCAGCCGGCGACGGCGGGCACTTCGCGGGCCTCGTAGTAGGTGCTGCGACTCGACGAGACCTCCGCAGGGTGACGCAGCATGATGACGAACCGAGGCTCGATGCCCAGCTCGCGGGCGACGTCGAGCCAGAGGCTCTTGAACCAGACCATGCGAGGGTCCTTGATCACCAGCCGCTGATCCGATGCGAGGCGCGCCCGCAACCAGTCGAGGAGCTCGCTGCGCACCTCGGGGGGAGCCACGGCGCGCTCGAGGAGGGCAAGGGCGGCGGGGTCCGTGTCGAGCGTGGACACCCCCGCCTTGTTCAGGAACCTGCGGTGGAAGTTGACCACCCAGCGGGGCTCGAAGAAACCGAGGGGATTGGTCTTGTTGCCCTTGATCGCCTGCGGGACGGTGTAGCCACTGAACGCAAGGGCTCCGGCCATGGTGCTCGTCCCGCTGCGTCCGGGTCCAAGCACGAAGACCAGCGAAGGCTCGGCCCTGTCAGTGGGTGCGCTCGGCTCAGGTTCTGCCACCGTCTTCATCCTTCGCCATCGCCGATCTGGTCACTCTCTCGAACCGGCACCGGCCGGGGGCACGAGGCTATCAGCGGCCTCGGATACGTCCAGAAATGCGCCCCGTCAGGCGACCGACCGCCGTACGCAGCAGGTCGCGTCCGCCCACGTCGCGCAACGGGCGGTCCTCCAGGGCCGGGGCGGGGGCCGGGGCAGACGGCTTCTTGCGCGCCGCCTTGGCGCCGGCCCGGCGCGCCTCGTCCTTCGCCTCCTCGATGGCGTCGTGACTGACGGCGGTGGCGTCGGCGAAGATCCGGGCGTAGCGCTCCGCCTGGAGGTCTAGGTCGGCCGAGGCGGACGGATCGACTCCCGCCGAGTCGCCGAGGACGGACACGTCGTCCCACACCCTCTGGGCGACGTCCTGCAGGTCAGCGGGGACGTCCAGGTCGTCCCACGTCACCTGGTGGCGCCGCAACCCCGGGTCGATGAACTCGTCGACGGGGCTCGGCACTCCTTCGGCCAGGTCACTGTCGTAGCTGAGGCCGAGCTCCGAGCCCAGTCGGGCCAGCACGGGCCTCCAGTCCTCCAGCAGGTCGGTGTAGCGCACGAACGCACGCACCTGACCGCGCGTCTCGCGCTCGCTGAGCACCGAGCTGTTCACCCAGCGAGCCACGTTGAAGGTCTCGTAGGTGTGGCGCTGGTCCTCCTCCGCCTGCTTCGCGTAGTACGTCGCACGACTCCCGACGACCTCGGCAGGGTGCCGGAGCATCGAGATGTAGCGGATCTCGAGGCCGGCGTCGGCCGCCGCCTCGCGCCACAGGGTCTGCGCCCACACCGAACGTGGGTCCTTCACGACCACCTGCGGATGACCGGCCGACTTCTCGGCCAGGAAAGTGGTCAACTCCTCCCGCAACTGGGGCGTCAGCACGGCCTGGGTGCGTGCGAAGGCGCCCGGGCGACTGTCGAAGTCGTTGATCCGAGCAGCGGCGGTGATCCGTTTGTGGAAGGCCACCGCCCACGAGGACTCGAAGAAGCCCTTGGGGTTGGAGGCATTCGCGCCCAGGTGCGGCCCTGGCACGGACAGCCCGAGGTGGTGCAGCGTGCCGGACATGGTGCTGGTGCCGCTGCGTCCGGTGCCGGTGATCAGCACGAGCAGGTTCACGATCGAACTCCTGTTCCAGTCAGGCGGGTGCTCACGCGTCACCGCGCGGCACGAAGACAGCATCCACGAACCGCTCACCGGCGTGGCCGTCCTCGAGGTCCAGGTAGTCGGCCTTGAAACTCGCGTAGGCCTCGGCGTGCCGCGCACGTACGGCGTCCAGGTCGGCCAACTGCTCGGCGACCTCGGCTGTGGTGGCCACGAGCGGGCCGGGTGCGGTGAGCTCGAAGTCGAAGAGCCAGCCCCGGGTGTCCTTGTAGCGCTGGAGGTCCGGGACGTGGAACACCATCGGCTTGCCGGTGACGCCGAAGTCGAAGCGCAGTGACGAGTAGTCGACGATCGCGGCGTCGGCTGCCAGGTAGAGGTCGGAGACCTCGGGATAGTCGGTGACGTCGATGCATCCGGGCTGCTGGCCGACGCGGTGCCTGGAGCGCGCGTTGAACGCGTGGCCGCGCACGAGGATGACGAAGTCGTCGCCCAGCCGGGCGTGGGCCTCAGCGAAGTCGAAGAAGTCGGCCATCGCCGCCTTGCTGTCATCCTCGGCCAGGTAGTCGCGGAAGGTCGGCGCGTAGAGCACCGCGGTCTGATCGGGACCGATCCCCAGCGACGCCCGGGTCAGCTCTCGGATCTCCGGCGCCTCCGCGGACTGCAGTACGTCGTTGCGTGGGTAGCCGATCTCCAGCACCTCCCCCGGGTAGGCGAAGTCGCGGACGAGCAGCGGGGTGGCATAGCGCGCCGGCGAGACCAGGTAGTCCCAGGCAGCCGCCCGGGCGTCGTACGCATCGATGCGGGCCTGCGAGAACTGCACGTTGCGCCAGTGCGGGTGCCCCATCTGCTTGAACGGGTAGCCGTGGAACGTCTGCACCAGCACCTGCCCCTCAGGCTTCTGGTGGAACTCGGGTTGGTACATGTTGTCGATGTAGTAGGTGACCGACGAGAGCAGGGAATACCACTCACGACTGTTCACGACCACCGGGATGCCACCCTCGGGCACCGGGATCGATCGGTCCTGGACGGCCCAGTAGACAGGGAGGTCGCTGCCGCGTCGCTGCAGTTCCCGCTGGATCGAGAGCCCGTTGTCGGTGGCCTGCTCGCCGAAGTACGAGCGCATCAGCACACCGCGGGTCAGGCCTGGCTCGCGTCCGACTCCCAGCTTGAGCCGGTTCTGCTGGTACTGGCCGCGGGCGGATCCGATCGGCCGCTGGAGGGTGACGCGCACCCCACTGCCCGGCCCACGCACCACGCGACCGTCGTGCTCGGCACCCGAGATCTGGATCGGCAACTGGTCGCTGAGAGCCGCCCCGACCCGCAGTGGGATCTCCACCGGGTCCGGGCTGCCGGGCTCGCCGAGCAGCACAGACAGGTCGTGGTCACCGCTGGGCAGCGGCCGGCGCCCGAAGCGGTAGAGCTCCTGCTTCAGCTCCAGTCGTGCCTCGAAGTGCCCTTGCACCGGTGCAACGGGATCGCCGAAGGTGCGTGTGCGCTTGTTGCGCGTGGCCAGCGCCACCGAGCCGGCCTGCGGGCCCAGGAGCCGCCCGGTCACGCTGAGCGAGCCGTCCGGCTGCACCGAGACCGAGTCGGCGACCGCACCCCGGGACCACTCAGTGACCTGGAGCTCCCCGTTGCGGTTCGTCTCGACCACCAAGGCGCCGGTGGCGGAGGTGGCCACCATCGAGTCGCGGGAGTCGACACCGGGCACCAGGGGAACCGCTCGGCCCTCTCCGTCGCGTGCGACGACATGCCACACCAGCGGCTCGCCCGGTGGCAGCGAGGGCGCGGCAGGCAGCCGCACGGTCCAGGTCGGAGCCCCGCCCTCGCGGCTCAGGCGTCCCTCGACCGCCCCCACTCCACGTGCCGAGACGGTGATCTGGGGCGGGACCGAGGCATCGCCCGCCCCGGTGATGGCGAGCACCCGGCCCTCGCGGAAACCGGCCTGCTCGACCCGGATGCCGGAGTTGTCGCGACGCAGCCTCAGTTGCTGCTGGTACTGCCAGTCCGCGACCAACCGGCCGCCCTGACGCAACGGCATGGCCGGGATGACCCCTGCCGACCCGCTGCGCAGCAGGCGGCTCACGGCCTGGGTCACCGTGAAGCCGGCTGCCTCGACGCGCACCCAGAGCGACCAGGTGGCGTCCCCGTCCGAGGCTGCCAACAGCTGACCCACCGGCACCTCGACCCCGAATCGTCCCGGGGAGTAGTCACACCAGGTGTCGTCGCGTGGCGGCGGGAACGCCGCTGGCGGCTGGGCGGTGGAGGCGAAGACGTGCTCGACCCCGTTGCTCTCGTCGCGCAGCACCACGCTGACCGCAGAGGGGTGCACACTCTGGTCGACCTTGCCCAGGTAGGCCCACCCCGAGATCCAGCAGGAAGGATCGGCCGCACCGGACTTCTCGAGCCAGTGCACGTTCTCCACGGCGTGAGAGATGCGCAGCTGCTCCGGCCTGATGAGGAACAGGTCGGGATCGAGATCGGGGTCGTCCTCGAACGGGAGGTGCAGCCGGACCCCCTCGGGGCGCACGGTGGCCGGCCACTGCTCGATCTTGAACGCGCCCCGCCGTACGAACTCCTGGGCGTCGGCGCGGCGCTCGAGCTGGGCGAGCCGGACGAGCACGCGCTGAGGAGGCGGGGTTGATCGCCACACCCAGTCCTCGGCGTCACCGGCGAAGTCCTGGACGGCGGTGACGAGCTCGCGCCAATAGGTGTCCTGGACCGTGCCCGTGCTGGTGAGGTACCAGTGGAAGTGGGCCTCGAAGAGGGTGGCCAGCCAGCCTTGATAGACCTGCTCGGACGCCTCGCGGCGCAGCACGTCGCGGCTGACCTGCCAGGCTTCGATGCGGTCACGCAGGTCCTTGAGCGAGGCCGTCTGCTGACTGATCGAGCTCTGGTCGTCGCGCGCGCGGTAGCGGTAGACGATCTCGGGGCGTACGTCGATCGACCTCGCGCGGGCGTAGAGCTGACTGATGATCGGCTGGTCCTCGTAGGCGACGCCTTCGCGGAACCACAGGTCCTGGGCGGTCCAGAAGTCGGTGCGGAACAGCTTGTTCCAGCTGTAGAGGTTGCGCAGCAGCGGGAGGAAGGACTCGACCTCGATACCGGTGCGGGAGATCGTGTGGACCGCCTCCACCCAGGTCGGCGACCAGGTCTTGCCACTGTCGAAGCGCTCGACCGAACCCACCACGATGTCCGAACCGGTGCGCTGCGCGCTCTCCACCAGCGTGCGCAGAGCTCCGGGAGGCAGCAGGTCGTCGGAGTCGACGAAGGTCAGGAACCGTCCGCGGGCCTCCCGGACCCCGGTGTTGCGCGCTGCGCCCAGCCCTCCGTTGGGGCGAGTGACGAGGCGGATCCGGGCGTCGCGGGCGGCGTACCGCTCGGCGATCGCTCGGGAGCCGTCCTTCGAGCCGTCATCGACCAGCACCACCTCGAAGTCGCTCCAGGTCTGCTCCAGGATGCTGTCGAGGCACTCGGCCAGGTAGGCCTCGACGCCGTAGAAGGGCACGATCAGGCTGACCGTGGGCGGCCGCAGTCTCCGGCCGACCTTGGACCGGGCTGCCTTGCGCGCCGCCTTCCGGGCGAGGGCGGCAGAGCGTCCCCGGACGTCGTTCAGCAGGTGAGCGCCTTTGGTCACTGAGCAGATCCGCCGGTCCGGGCCGCGAAGGCGGCGGCCTGACGCTGCCAGCGCTCTCCGTAGGGCACCAGCTGGCGATCCCACGGCTTGCCGGCCCCGGCGTAGTGGACGATCCCGCCGTCCCCGATCTGTTCGAGCAGGGGGAAGGCGTTCCAGGTCGGGTGGAGCACCTTGCGGCCGGCTCCGGCATAGGCATTGAGGATGTCCTGGTCGTTGAGGCCGTAGGTGCCGGCCATCGGCAGGAACCGCTCGACGAAGTGGTCCTCGCGCATCCTGGCCAGGTCGAGCACGAGGACACCTGCGTTGAACATGGTGAAGTCGAAGGGGTGCGCCGCTGACAGCGTGCGGCGCAGGTCGGTGGCGACGTCCGGCTCGAGCCGGTTGCCGGCCAGCCTCCACTGGAACGCAGCCGTCTGGATGCCCGTGCGGGCGGCCAGCGGGAAGCCTTCGAGATCGGTGCGCGCGAGCTCGCACACGTCACCCTGGGTGACGGTGTCGATGTCGATGTAGGTGACCCGGTCGAGGTGGGTGAGCACCTCGGGCAGCAGTAGGCGGTCCATGCAGGCCACGCTGATGTGCGAGATCATCCGCGTGATCTCGCCGTAGGAGACGTGGTCGAAGCTGAAGAAGGTCACCGGCAGGTCCGGGAAGGACCGCGCGAACCACGCCTCGTAGTCGGCGTCCAGGCCCCGTGAGGTCACCCACAGCCGGACCGGTCCGGTCGCGTTGGTGACGATCGACTCGACGGTGACCGGCAGCAGGCCCTTGAAGTTCTGGTCCAGGCTCAGCGCCACATCGGTGATCCGGGCCTCGTCGATGGACTCGTGAGGACCGTAGCGCCGCTGCGACCGCTCGATCTCGGCGAGAGCCGCCGGCAGGTCGAAGTGCGCCGGCTCCAGCACCGAGGGCGCCTCGAAGCGAGTCCGCGCCTCAGCCACCAGGGGCGCACACAACTCTCGCCAGTGGGCGTAGACCTCGTCCGGTCCGGCACCGGCGAACACCAGCGCGAACGTCTCGTTTATCAGGCCGCGCAATCCGTCGCGGATCGCCACGAAGGCGGGGCTCTCGGGCTCCATGCCGAGCAGTCCCTCGAAGCGGACGTCGCTCAGGGTCGCCGGACGGAACTTGACCTTCAACCCCAGCGACGTGGCCGGGAGGTAGGCATGCAACCGGCTGGTGACGATCCGGGTGAATCGCTTCTGGTAGTCCTCGAGCAGGCTGACAGCGGAGCGCACCCCGGTGACGAGGTCCGCGCTGCGGTATTCGGCACCGCCGTGGCTGATGGACGCGGTGGGCTTCTTGATCCGCTTGACCACCCACTCGGGCACATCGATGGTGCCGACCACGCCCGGCTTGTCGCGTTCCACGTCGGCCAGGTCCGCGAAGACCGCGTTCACCGTGGTCGTCAGACACCCGGTGAAGAAGGCGTCCACCCCGGCGCTGAGGAGCAGGTCCACCGTTGTCCAGTCCCGACAGCCGATGGGGCCGCGCGCCTTGAGGTAGTCGATGGCCTCCGGAGTCAGCACCGCGACCCGGTTGATGTGGAAGGACAGGAAGATCGGGTTGATGCGCTCGTCGTAGGGCAGCCCGAAACCCAGCCGGTAGGTCGAGTGCATCTGCCACCCGAAGGCCAGCATCCAGGTCGAGTCGGGCACATTGTCCCCGGAGCTGAAGTCGCGGCTCACCGGCATCAGGTGGACGTCCGCAGCACCGCCGTCGACCCGCAGTTCCGGCTTGACCCTGGCCTGCAGGTCGGTCATGAGGTCCCCGAGGCCGTCGTCTCCGTGGAACCGCGTCTGCTGGAAGCGCGCCAGGTTGCCGAGCATCGCGAGGGTCTGGATGTAGTCACCCACATTGCGCGAGGCCCGGTCCACGTCGGGCTGGTGGTAGTCCATCACCCCGACCGAGATGGTGCCCGGCTCGAGCACCGGGGTGGGCTTGGGCTCCGCCCACTGCCTCAGGTTCTCCAGTGCCTCGAGGGTCCGAGCGCGGACGTCGCTGTGGTCCTGGGCGTCGGCCTTCACGAAGAGCTCCAGGGCCAGGTCACGGTGTCCGGTGGACAGGAACCGTCCGGAGAGCTCCACCAGCGTGTGCACGTCGTACGACGAGTTGAGGGCACCGATCTCCAGGGCCGCCGCCACGGACTCCGGCGTGCCGGTGGCCAGTGCGCACGTCACCGCTTCGATCGGCGCGAGCCGGGCGAGCTCGACGACCGGGATCGTGCGCATCCTCTCCCAACCTGGGTGGTACTCAGCCATCGAGTAGAGGACCTGACCGAGCCCCAGACGGGCACTCTCGGGATCCGCCGGGTCAGCCATGCCGAGGGCGAAGGCTCGGGCGTCGTGGCGCAGGTTGGCCTCGCACAGGGCGCGGACCGTCGAGGCCACCGCCAGGTCGCGGTCGGCGCCGCTGCTCACCAGGTCACCGAAGACGGCGTAGCCCTTGGCGCGCTCGGCGACGAGGACGGCCTCACGAGCGAGGTCCAGGTCGAACTCGTCGTCGGAGCTGGCCTCGTCGACCGACGGCGGTTTCGCGTCGAGCAGGATCCGGGTGAGCCGGCCGTACCACTTCGCGAAGCGGATGTCGCGGCGCGGGTCGTCGGGGACCGGCGCCGGCGCAGCCTGCACGATCGTCGGCGTGGGGCCCGGCTTGGCGGCGGGCGGCGCGTCTGGGGCGATCGGGCGGCGGGCACGGTTCAGGGCGCGCTTCGCCTTCTCCGAGATCTTGTCCGAGAGGGAGGGTTCAGGCATGGGCGTCAGCCTAGATGAGTGGAGGACAGGAGCAGGTCGACGGCCCGGCTCGCGGCCCGACCGTCCTGCCAGGGGTTGTACGTGGCATCGAACGCGGCCAGTTCGGCCTGCCACTCCTGGCGCAGGGCGTTCAGGTCGCGTACGGCGGCCACCACCTCATCGGTCGTGGTGAGCAGCGGACCGGGGGCCGAGTCGGTGAACGGATAGAGGAACCCGCGGACCCCGCCGGCGTAGCTGTCCAGGTCGGGCACCAGGAAGACCATCGGCTTGCCGGTCTGCGCATAGTCGAAGCGCAGGGACGAATAGTCGAGCACGGCCGCATCGGAGGCCAGGATGAGGTCGTTGATCTCCGGGTGGCCGGTCACGTCCAGGACCCGGGCAGCGGCAGGGTCCGGTGCCTGGGTCGAGCTGGCCTGGTGGAAGCGGTGGCCGCGCACCAGCAGCACGTGGTCACGGCCGAGAGCCGAGGCCGCCCTCCGAAGGTCGAGGAAGTCCGCCATCGCTGCGGCTCGGGGGCGGGAGGCCAGGTGGTCGCGCCACGTCGGGGCGTAGAGGACGACCGTCTGTCCCTCCTCGATGCCCAGAAGGCTCCTGGTCTCCTCGCGGCGAGTGCCGGCACCCGGTGCGCGCAGAGCATCGTCGCGGGGGTAGCCGTGCTCGTGCGCGGCTCCGGTGTAGCCGTACTGCTCGCGATAGTGCCTGGTCATCTCGGGGGTCGGCGTCAGGATCAGGTCCCACGTCGCCACGCTGCGCGCGCGCATGGCCGCGATCCGGCTCGGCGGCAGCTGGCGGGCGCGCCACTGGCTCTCGCCCATCGCCTTCGACGGGTAGCCGTGGAACGTCTGGACGACGAACTGGTCGGGTCGGCGCACGTACCAGTCCTCCAGCTCGGTGTTGGTCACCAGCAGCCGCGCCCGCGCCAGGACGTCGTACCAGGCCCGCGAGCGCAGGATGACGCGATGGGCACCCGGTGGGGTCCACTGGCCGTGGTCGAGCACGCCCCAGTGGATCCGGAGCTCAGGTCTGCGACTGGACAGCTCCTCGAAGATCGCCAGGGGGCTGTCGGTCGCGGAACGGCCGGCGTAGGTCTCGAAGTAGCACACGTCGGCGTCCGTGGGCCCGGTGGCGGCGGCGTAGTCGCGGCGCAACCGCTCCTGCGCGTAGGGGCCGATCTCGTCGTCGGCGAGCGGTGGCCCGAGATCGAACAGCAGGTGCTGATCCTCGTGGTGGACCCGGACGCGGTGCCGGCGGCCGGCGATCTCGAGCGGCAGCGCCGCGGCCAGCTCCGCTGCCACGGCGACCTCGTGACCCAGCCGGTAGCGCCCCGACGGCAGGCCGACAGCGCGGCCGAAGAGATCGGCGTTGGTGTCGAACCGCAGGTCGGCGGCCGCCGGGGTCCCCACTCGCTCGATGCCGCCAGGTCCGGTCAGGCGGGCCGGGGGTGCCACGGAGCCGAACCGGAGCACGAGGTCGTCGTCGACGACGGACACGGCGTGCACGGTGGGCAGCGCCGTACGCCGCGGCTCGTCCCCGGCGGGTTCGACCAGCACGGAGCCCTCCCGGTGGAAGCCACCTGAGGACAGGGTCAGCCGCAGCAGCTGTGGCTCGGAGCCCGCCGGCAGGCGCAGGCGGATGCCTCCGGGAGCCGCGGACTGGAACCGAGACCGGCTCCAGCGCTCGGCCGTCGCGTCGGGGCGGGGCTCGACCTCGAGCACCGTGCCGTCCGGCAGCTCCGCTGCGATGGTGAAGTCCAGGTCGGCGAGATCGAGCAGGCGAACCCGCACGAAGACGTCGGCCACCACCGTGCCGTCCGCGGCGGCGAAGACCCGCTGGACCTTGGCCTCCAAGGGGGACTCGGCGTCCGTCAGGAGCCGCGTCTCGACCGGCAGGTCCTGCGGCATCGACGCCCAGCAGGCCAGCAGCTCGCCGTCGACCAGTCGGGTGGGGAGGTCGTCGGCCAGTCCGAAGAGCTCGGTGGACAGCGACACGAGCTCGGTACGGCGCTCGTGGGCGGCCAGCCACAGCAGTGCACGGGACTCCGCCCGCACCGAGGCCAGGACCGAGGGATGCTGGTCGCGCAGACGGCGCGACGCGGCCACCAGTTCGTGCCACTGCTCGTCGTCGGCGCGCTCGGTGTCGGCGAGGAAGCGCGGCAGGGCCACGTCGAGGACGTGGCGGTGCCATCCCTCGATCAGGGGCGAGCCGGCCAGCGCCTCCTCGACGGCCTGCGAGCTGCGCCGCCAACCAGGCAGTTCGGGCAGCGGGCTGGGCAGGGCACCGAACGGCCGGTGTCCGTGCTCATGGGCGTGGCGGGCGACCGGCACGTCGAGCACGTCGACCCGGGCACGACGCAGGGCCAGGGCCAGGGCGGGTGCGTTCAGCCAGTCGTCCTGCTCTCCGAACCCTGCGCAGGTGCGCCAGAACGCCGCCCGCAGCAGCTTGTTCCCGACCACCAGGTCGCCGGCCAGCCCCGGCCGCGCAGCGGCAGCCAGGCCCCGCTGCGGGTCGCGGTGCGCGTCCAGCTGGGCACGCGAGAGCCACGACTCGGGCTGCCCCTGTTGGAGCAGGATCCCGGTCGCCAGGTCTGATCCCGAACGCGCGAGCGCCCCGGCCAGGTCTGTCGCGGCGTGCGCGGTCAGGGTGTCGCAGCCGCGCACGAACCACAGGTAGTCCCCACGAGCTCGACGGGCCGCATGCTGGGCGGCTTCCTGCCACGTCGGTTGCGCCGCCACCACCCGGAAACGTGGGTCGCCCCCCACCGGGTCCAGCGATACGTGCGCGCTGCCGACCGGACACACCAGCACCTCGAACAGGGCATACCACTGGCCGCGCAGCGAAGCCAGCGCGTCGGGCAACCGGGGAACGTCGGCGGCCTCGACCAGCAGGACGAAGCTCACCACCCCAGCCTCGGACCCCGAGATGCCCAGTCGCCTACCGACCCGGCCGGTCAACCGGGGCGCCAACGCGCTCCACACCCCGCTGCGAGCCCGTGGCGGCAACCAGGAGGCCAGTCGCCCGGCAGACCGGCGCACAGAGGATCGACCGGACATGCCACCAGCCTAACGGCGGTGACGACGCCACCGGATTTGATAAGTTCTCCGACGTCGCGGACTCGGGTCGTCGACCTTGGCCGCATGGAGACGGGGTAGCCATGTCGAACGCATTTCGGTCACTGGCCGTGCGCACGATCAAACCGGTGGTCGGTGAGTCCGCCTGGTCGAAGCTGAGGTCCTGGGGCGGCCGCCTGGGGGGTGCCGACCAGGCCCCGCCGCCGCGGTCGCGCACCGCCGCGCAGCAGCGTCGAGACCGCCTGCGGGCCATGGACCTGACCGAGCTCGCCCGGGAGTTCAAGACCGACAAGGCCCGGATCCACCGCTACACCCCCCACTACGAACGTCACCTGCACCACCTGCGCGGCACCCGGTTCGCGATGCTCGAGATCGGCATCGGGGGCTACGCCAAGCAGGGCAAGGGCGGCGCATCCCTGAGGATGTGGAAGCACTTCTTCCCCAAGGCGCAGATCATCGGCCTCGACATCCAGGACAAGTCGTTCGTCGACGAGCGCCGGATCACGACCTATCAGGGCAGCCAGGTCGACGAGGAGGTCCTGCGCCAGATCGTCGCCGACGCCGGTGGTCTCGAGGTGGTCGTCGATGACGGCAGCCACCGGCCCGAGCACATCAGGGAGACCTTCCGGATCCTCTTCCCGCTGCTCGCCGAGCGGGGCGTCTACGCCATCGAGGACACCCAGACGTCGTACTGGCCGGAGTTCGGAGGCAGCGAGGACCGGCACGACCCGACCACGACGATGGCGCTGGTCAAGGACCTCATCGACGGGCTCAACTACGAGGAGTACGTCGACGAGGCCTACCAGCCCACCTACACCGACCTGCACGTGGTGGCCGTGCACTGCTACCACAACCTGGTGATCATCCAGAAGGGTGAGAACCGGGAGGGCACGAACCGCCGCAACGTGCTACGCCAGCGGTACGCGCCCTCCACGGACTGACTGCCCAGATCAGAGCAGGCCCTCGTCCTCCAGGAACTTCTTGGCCACGGCCTCGGGCTGCTCACGGTCCACCGAGATGGACGCGTTGAGCTCGGTGAGCTTCTCGGTCGTCAGCGCCGCCATCAACGCGTTGAGCGTGTCGGCAACGTCCGGGTGGGCGTCGAGGAACTCGGTCGACACGGCTGGCACCAGGTTCTGGGCCGGCTGGATCGCCTTGTCGTCCTCGAGCAGCACCAGGCCCTGGGACTCGAGCGTGCCGTCCGTGGTGCTTGTCTGGCCGAGCTGGGACTCGTTGTCGAGCACCGACTTGAAGGTGTCCGCGGAGGCGTAGCCCAGCGGCAGCACTTCGGTGATGTCGATGCCGTAGACATCCTTGAGACCGGCCTCGCAGTCCGCACGGCCCGTGCAGTCCTGGGCGGCCGCGAGCACGACCGAGACCCCTTCGAGGTCCGACAGCTTGGTCACCGACTGGGCCTCGGAGAAGTCCTTGGTGACGAAGAAGGCGTTCTGGTCGGTCGCCTCCGAGGGGTCCAGCAGCGTGATCCCCTTGTCGTCGAGGAGCGACTGGGCCGCATCGATGGAGGCAGCCGGGTCGCTCGTGGTGAGCGCCTTGGCGTCCTGGCCGTTGACAGTCGTGTTGAGGAAGTCGACGATGCCACCGACGTACTCCGGCACGATCTGGATGCCGGTCGGGAACTGGCCGTCGGCCATGTAGACGTCGCGGGTGTCGACCAGCGTGGTGCTGGCGTCGTACCCGGCGTCGTCCAGGAGCTGTTCGTACATGCTGGCGACCAGGGTCGCCTCCGGGAAGTTCTGGCCGGAGATCTTCACCGCACCCTTGTCGGCGCCGGCCGAAGGTGAGTCCGAGCCCGAGGAACCCTCGGGCAGGTCGTCACCGGCACATGCCGCTGCGAGAAGCACCGCGCTGGTTGCGACCAAGGTCGCGAGAATCCGTCGTACCTGCATCTGATTGTCACCTTCTGTGTCCCGCGACCCCGTGGTCACGCGTGTCCGGCAGCCCAGTACCCCTTCGCGACGGGTTGTCACGTAGTGGCCGGCTGGGCCTCATCCTTGAGCTGAACGGCGGTGCGCGGAAGCGGGTCGAGCAATCGTTGTACGACTGCCGCCACCAGCTCGAGCACCAGTGCAACGACTGCGACAACAACGGCGCCTGCGATCCCCTTCCCGTAATAGGTATTTGCGAAGCCATCGGTGATGATCCGACCCAGACCGGGGCCTGCGACCAGTGCCGCGATGGTCGCGGTGGCCCACACCTGCACGAGGGCGAGACGTACGCCGGCGGCCACCAGCGGGAGGGCCAGCGGGAGCTCGACCCGGCTGAACAGCTGCCAACCGGTCATGCCCATCCCACGGGCCGACTCCTTCACGTCCTCGGGCACCTCGCGAATGGCCACGAACGAGTTGGTGATGATCGGTGGCAGGGCGAAGGCCGTCAGGGCCAGGAGAGTCGCGATGCCGGCGCGCCCATAGGGGCCGACGGTGGCGGTGCCCGGCCAGTCCGCGGTGACCAGGAGCGCCAGGAGGGCGAAGGTGGGGACGGCGCGGCCGATGTTGGAGATGTTGATGGCCAGGAAGCCGCCACGACCCAGGTGGCCCAGCAGCAGGGCGATCGGCAGGCCGATGAGCAGGGCGAGCGCCAGGGCTGTGAAGCTCACCAGCAGCTGCTCGACCAGCAGCTGGAGGATCCCGCCCTTGCCGGTCCAGTTGGCGCCGTCGAGCAGGTAGGACCAGGTGTCGGCGAAGACGTTCATCGCGTCCCCCTGCGGGTCCAGGGAGTGAGCAGCCGTTGGGCGCCGACGATGAGGACGTCCAGGGCCAGGGCGATCAGCACGCACAGCACGCAGGCAGCGAAGAGCTCCGCCTTGAAGTTCTGGGTCACCCCGTCCGAGATCAGGTTGCCCAGCCCGCCATGACCGACCAGGGTGCCGACGGTGGTCAGTGCCACCGTGGACACGGTGGCGACACGGAGCCCGGCCATCACGACCGGCAGGGCGAGGGGGAGCTCGATGCGGAACAGCAATGAGCTCGGCGCGTAGCCCAGGCCGGTCGCGGACTCACGGACCTCCTCGGGCACTGAGCGGAGCCCGTCGAGCAGGCTGCGCACCAGGATCGTCAGCGCGTAGAGCGCCAGGGCGATCACCACGGTGGTGGCGGTGATCCCGGTGAACGGCACCAGAAGCGGGATCAGCGCCAGCGAGGGCACGGTGTAGAGCCCCGTGGAGACGCCGAGGATGCCCGACTCCAGCCGCGGCACCCGTCGGGCCAGCAACGCCATCGGGAAGGCGATCAGGATCCCGAGCACGATCGCGGCCGCAGTGATCCACAGGTGCTGGACCGTGGCATCGATCAGCTCCTGCTTGCGGTCGGTGAGGTACTGCCCGCAGATCCACTCGTTCACCAGCCTGCTGTAACAACTGGGCTCCACGGCGGCCAACGCCCCCGAGCTCGCGAGTAGGGTCACTGCATGGACGTTACAGGGGCCAGCACTCCCGACGCGCCGATGATCCGGCTGAGCGGGGTCGGCAAGACCTACCCGGACGGCACGGTCGCCGTACACGAGCTCGACCTCGACGTGAAGCGTGGCGAGATGGTGTGCCTGGTCGGCCCGTCCGGCTGCGGCAAGTCCACGACGCTCAAGATGATCAACCGCCTCATCGAGCCCACCAGCGGACGCATCGAGATCGATGGCAGGGACGTCACCGAGGCCGACCCCGTCAAGCTGCGCCGCGGCATCGGCTACGTGATCCAGCAGATCGGCCTGTTCCCGCACCAGAAGATCGAGACCAATGTGATGACGGTCCCGCTGCTCTACGGGGAGAAGAAGTCGACCGCCCGGCAGCGCGCCCACGAGCTGCTCGACCTCGTCGGCCTCGACCCGTCCACGTTCGGGGATCGCTATCCCCACCAGCTCTCCGGCGGCCAGCGCCAGCGGGTCGGCGTGGCCAGGGCCCTGGCTGCCAACCCTCCCGTGCTTCTCATGGACGAGCCGTTCGGCGCCGTCGACCCGGTGGTCCGCGGCCGCCTGCAGGACGAGTTCCTCCGGCTGCAGCGTGAGCTGGAGAAGACCGTCGTGCTCGTCACCCACGACATCGACGAGGCGGTCCGCATGGGCGACCGGGTCGCGGTGTTCGCGACCGGAGGACGCCTCGCGCAATACGACGTGCCTGCCCGCCTCCTGGGGGCCCCGGCCGACGACTTCGTGGCGGACTTCGTCGGCTCCGAGCGAGGACTGCGCCGACTCCGGGTGACCCCGATCGACGAGGCCCACCTCGAGCCCCTGGACGGCGTGAGCACGGGCGACCTGGCCGGGGCCATCGACGTGGACTCCACGCTGGAGGATGCCCTGGCGATGCTGATGCGCGAGGACAAGTCCGTCCTCGGGGTCAAGCGCGGAGCCGTGTTCCTCGGCGTCCTGACCCCCAACGGGATCCATCGCGCGCTTCGTGCCTCGGTGGAGGCTTCGGCCTGAACCGGCTAGGTCACCGGTACGTCGCGGTGCCAGGACTGGGTCACGTAGGCCGTCTGCCACCCCATCGCGACGTAGAGGCCCTCGGCCCCCGTGGGCGAGTCGGCATCCACTTCGAGCCCCACGCGGTTGCGCCCCCGGGCGGCGGCGTCCGCGATGATCGTGTTCAGCAGCCCCTTGGCCACGCCTCGTCCTCTGGCCTGCTCCAGGACCCCGAGGTAGTCCACGTAGGAGCCGTCGGGCCCGTCGGCGGACTCGACGTGCGACCCGACCAGGGCCCCGACCGGTCCGACACCGTCGAGGTCGGCCAACCACCAGTGGTCCCAGCGGTGGCCCGGGTCCTCACGCAGTCGACCGAGGAACTCGTCGAAACTCTCCTCGCGTGAGTTGAAGTGGTCGGCGAAGGCCCCTTCGAGCACGTCGTGCACTGCACGCAGGTCGCCCTCCTCGGGGAGGTCGGAGTCGGTGAGCCGGACCAGCCGGAAGGTCACGCCGGCGCGCTCCCAGTGCTCCGGGTCGGCCACCAGTTCGGCCTCGGAGGCAGCCACCGGGCGGCTCATCTGCCACCAGGTGCGCACGTGCTCGAATCCGGCGGCGGCCAACCAGCGGTGCTGTCGGTCGTCCTCGGCGAAGGCGCCGGTGTCGATCTGCTGGACGGCCAGGCCTCGGGCCGCGCCGACCTCGCGCGCCTGAGCCTCACCCCAAGCGAGCAGCAGTTCCGAACAGCACCCCGCCACGTCGTGGGGCAGGTCGCGGTCGATGACGTCGGCGTAGAGCATCCGCCCTTCGGCCCGGTCGTGGACGCTGCCCCATGCCCGGATCCCACCCTCGGCATCCCGGATCACGATGTGCGCCCGCGTCGGGAGTCCGGGTCCGGACACCTCGATCCGAACATCCGCCTCGGAGGTGCCGGCCCAGCCGCGCCCGTGGATCTCATGGGCACGGCGCAGTTCGGCCAGCCGGGGTGTGTCGGCTTCGGTCGGGGTCCCGAGTGACCAGCCTTCGGGCAGGGTCGCCCGACCAGGGACGACGTCGGCTGGGTCAGTGGCGAAGCGGGAATCGTCGGTGGTCACCCGACCATGGTCTCAGCCGTGCTTGCGCAGCGGAGCGGAGGCAGCCGTCTCCCAGGCGACGAGTTCCGCCTTGAGGGTCGTGATCTCCTGTTCCAGTCCCGCCAGTCCCACGATCGCCTCGGCCGCACGCTGCTCGGACTCCTCGGCACGGGCAGTCTCGACCAGCAGCTTGTCCTCGGCCAGGGTGGCGCGCCGGGCCTCACGATTCACCTTGCGGTGCTCCTCGGCCAGCCGACGCTGCGCGGCTGAGAGCTCACCCTCAAGCTCGTGGATGATCTGCTGGCGCTCGGCGATCCGGGAGACGAGCGTCTCGGACTGCACCTGGTGCTCGGCGGTGCGCCGGGCAGCCAGGTCCTGGTAGGCCATGGCCTGCTCAGCGCGGTCGCGGGCCGCATCGCGGCGGGCCAACATGAGTTCGGAGTGGGTGATGCGGACGGCAGCGGCACCGAGGAGGACCGCTGCGACCGCGGCGAGCGCGACGAGGAGGAAGGAGCCGGACAACAGGGCACCTGCAACCACGAGCACCGAGACAACGAGGAAGGCAACGGCCGCCACGAGGCGGACGCTGCGTTGACGGCGACGGGAAGTGGTGGGACTCATGTGACTCAGGTTAAGTCTTGGGATCATTCTTGCGGACTCGACACGCGCGTTCAAGGGCGACCGCTGCAACGGTCAACAAAGCGCCTGCGAGCGCCGCGAGCAGCGAGCGGACCACCCGCTGACCTGCGAGTTCGGCCTCCAGCCCGACCCAACTGACGGCGTACCCGGTGTAGCCGCCGGCCACCAGGGCCCCCACCAGGGCACAGGACTTGGCCAGCACCAGGCGGTTCACGGCCCGGTGCGGCTCGATTCGATGATGGTGCACCTGGACCTGCCGCCAGGTCACCCACGCGGTCAGGCCCACGACCGCTGCCACGAACGCCAGCACACTCACCTGTGCCCACGTCACCAGCGGTGCGCTGGTCCAGAAGCGCTCCCCGATCCGGTGCAGCAGCCAACCGCCGATCATCGCGGCCACGAACAGGGCGGTCAGCAGACCAACCGGCGTCGGCTTCAGGCTGCCGACCGGCTGGTCGTCAGTCACTGGACGTCGAGGGCCAGGTCGTCGCGACGGGTGATGCCGGCGGCATCGGCGTGCTGCAGGAGGTCCGAGATCGGACCGGAGTCCGGCAGCACGGCGTCGGGCTCGAGGTCGAACCAGGGCTGGAGCACGAACGCCCGCTCGCCCGCTCGGGGGTGCGGCAACCTCAGGAAGTCCTCGTCACTGCGCCGGTCACCGACGACGATCAGGTCGACGTCCAGGGTCCGGGGTGCGTTGCGCTCCACGTCACGGTCGCGCTCGAAGGCATCCTCGATCGCCCGCGCACGGTCCATGAGGGTGGGTGCCGACAGCGTGGTGTCGACGAGCACGACTGCGTTCAGGAATGGTCCCGACCCCTCGGGCGCACCGACCGGTGCGGTCTCGTAGACCGGCGACACCGCCGTCACCCAGACGTCCGGGGTGTCGGCGAGCGAGTCGATCGCGCCCTGGAGGCTGGCCAGGCGTTCGCCGAGGTTGGAGCCCAGGGACAGCACGGCGCGGCGGATCGGGTGCATCTCACCCGTCAGGGTGTCGGTGTCGACGATGTAGGGATTGGGGGTCTCAGTCACTCAGCGGCCCTCACGGTTTCGGGTAATCGTCAACGCCACGTCCGAGTACGTGGCGTCGATGGGTGCGTCTGGTTTGTGAACGGTCACCCTGCACCATTCAACACGTTCATCCAAGAGGCAGACGTCCGCGATGCGCTGCACAAGGGTCTCGATCAGGTCGACCGGATCGGATTCCACGGCGGCTTTCACCGAGGTCACGAGACTTCCGTAGTCAACGGTGTCGCGCAAGTCGTCGCTCGCCGCCGCGGACCGGGTGTCGAAGCCCAGCAGCAGATCGATGAGGAAGACCTGTCCGTCGCGTCGCTCGAAGTCGAGCACCCCGTGGTGGGCGAAGCACTCGATGCCAAGGACAGCCAGTTCGTCGGTCATTCACGCTCCAGTCGTAGGTGGGTCAGCATCGGGCCCGCCTGGTGGTGCCACAGCTTCCACCCGTGGTCGGTGTGCACGAACAGGCTGGTCACGGCCAGCTTGGCGAGCGCGGCTTCCATCTCCGGCCCTTGGTCGAAAGTCTCCGGCGTGATCACCGTCTCGACGCAGGTGAGCCGGGCCAGGTCGTCACGCACGGTCACCACGACGTCGCTGAAGACGAACTGGAGTCCGGGCGTCAGGTCGAGTCCCTCGAGGATGCGGTCCCAGACCTCGACGCGGCCGTGGTGGGGCGGATTGCCGGGCAACACACAGCAGATCCGGTCGTCGTCGGCCCACGCCGCCATGATGGCGTTGCCGTCGCCCGCCTCCCAGGCGGCGTAGTAGGCCCGGTGTGCTGCCTCGACAGCGGCCTCCCGGGTCGTGGCCATCGCGTCGCGACCGCCGGCGGCGCCCTCGACCGGCGCCTCCTCCTCGACCATCAGTGCCTTCCTGCTGCCAGCCGGGCGACCACCCGCACGGCGTCCATGCTCGCACGCACGTCGTGGACCCGGACCCCCCAGACCCCGGCATGGGCGGCCAGGGTGGTCAGGGCCACGTTGGCGTCCTCGCGATCCTCGACCGGGCGCGGGACCCCGTTCGCGTCGGCGAGCAGGGCACCCAGGAACGACTTGCGGCTCGAGCCCACCAGAACGGGGTGGCCCAGCGACTGCAGCCGAGGCAGCTCGCGCAGCAGCTCCCAGTTGTGCTCGGGCGTCTTCGCGAAGCCCAGGCCGGGGTCCAGGACCAGCCGATCCGGCAGTACGCCGACAGCCAGGGCAGCGTCGATCCGCTCGGAGAGCTCGGCGATCACCGCCTCGACCACTCCCCCGTCGTACACGGCATGGCGCTGCATCTCGGTGCTGTGCGCGCGCCAGTGCATCGCGACATAGCCGACGCCGGTGTCCGCGGCCACCTGGAGGATCCGGGGGTCGGCCAGGCCGCCGGACACGTCGTTGATCAAGGAGGCCCCCGCCGCCACGGCCACCTCGGCCACCTCGTGCCGCATGGTGTCCACCGAGACCACGGCCCCGGCACTCGCCAGCTCCCTGATCACCGGGACGACGCGACCCAGTTCCTCCTCGAGCAGCGGCCGCGTGGCGCCCGGGCGCGTGGACTCACCGCCGATGTCGAGGATGTCGGCACCCTGCTCCAGGAGCTCGAGGCCATGCGCGATCGCTGCGCTGGCCTCGGAGAACAACCCGCCATCGGAGAAGGAGTCAGGCGTGACGTTGACGACGCCCATCACCCGCGTGATGCCCAGCTCGGAGAACAGGCCCATAGGGCGAGGCTACCGGTCCAGACCCGCCAGGACCTCACGCAGGAAGACGCCCTCGCGGGCCGGATCGAAGGTGAAGTCGGAACGAAACGCTGCGCGGCTCCAGCCCTGCTCCGGCTGGGCGACGTCAGGCTCACAGAGCACGAGGTCGACGCGGTGGCCGAGCACAGCGGCCATCAGGTGCTCGTTGTGGGCCGTGTAGGACTCGGAGGTCACCAGGATCAGGTGACGGGGACGCTCGGTGAAGGCGATCTGGTACATCCCACTGCCCGCATACCCGGCGATCACCTCAGCCCCGCGGAAGATCCGGACCTGGTCAGGCAGGGAATGATCCTCGGGGAAGATCACCTCGAAGCCGTGGGCGGCGAACAGCCCCTCCAGCTCAGCGGCGTTGTGGCAGTTGCGCTTGTCGATGCGTCGTGAGCAGAAAATCCGTCGAGGCGTCTGGGTCAAGGTCGACCGGGCGTCGAGGGCGACGCCGATCTCGCGCCAGGTCTCCTCGATGCCAGGGTGGACGAAGTCGGGCAGGCTGAACATGGGCGAGGCGGTCACGAGGTGCTCCACCCGGACCGGGTCCTCAGCCATCCACAGGTCCTCGGGGTCGATGCCACCGGCCGCGAACAGGTCGTACTCCCACTGCGCGATGCCGCGTTCGCGGTTCTGGAACACCAGAGCGCGGGCGTCGGGGTAGCGCTCCTTGGCGCGCTTCCAGCCCCACAGGCGCGAGATCTGTTCGGTCATGGCGTGACCGAAGTGCCCGCGGCACTCGTTGTCCAGGTGGAACCAGGTCCCCGACAGCTCTCCCGCCGGACCGCCGAGGTCCTGCACGAACGACGGCGCGAGTCCCACCAGCTCGCGGTTGCGTAGGCGCGGGCGCATGTTCTGCCGATAGGTCTCGGGCAGCACGACGCGGCCACTGACCACGATCTGGTGCGGATGGCACACGACGTCGCGGTAGGTGCGCAGGGACAGCTCGGGAGCGTCGTACGTCGAGGGGGGCTCGGGCCTGAGCACGCCAGCGCTGCGGCGCAGCTGGCTGCGCGACACCAGGGTCGTTGCCGGCAGCGTCTCGAGCACCGCTGCGGGGGGCTGCAGGTGGCCCAGCACCCGATTGGCGTCATCCTCGCGCAGAATCGGGAGCGCGGACGCCCGGTTGGTAACGACGAGGTGGCCGTCGTCCTCGCGCAACTGGGAGATCGACCAGGCCAGGGCGTCGAAGTCGCGCTCGGTCCGCGTCCTGTTGTCGCTGGTCAGCGGCAGCCCGGGCTCGGGAGGCCGGTCCCCGGTGGCGAGCGCAGCTTGGAGCCGCCGAGCAAGCCAGGCCAGACGACCCTTCGACTCCAGGCCTCGAGGACCCAGTGCCGTCACGAAGGAGCCTCCCCGACGGGTGTGGAAGAAGATCGCCCGGAACCGGTCGTACTTGCCTGCCTGGGAGCCGATGTCGATCAGCAGGTCGTAGGGACCCTCGGTCGCCATCGTCAGGTGCAGCTCTTCGGGCACCGACTCGGGGTGGGAGGTGACGACCGATCCGGGATAGGCCAGTCTGAGCAGCTTGACCAGCAGTGGGCGGCGTTCTCCGACCAGGACGATCCTCGGCGCGGACGTCTGCTCGAGGACCCGGGCGGCCACGGTCATGAGGTCGACGAAGCGGGCTGGGACCTGACCTGCCGCGGTCGCCGAATCACTCATGACACAGCACCGAGCCGGCGATCACTGAGCGGCCGAATCTTCCCGAGTTCATCCGTCGTCTCCCCCGATAGGACGTCGTACAACTGGTCCAGACTAGCCCGAGCCTGGAACGGAACCAGGTATGACGCCGCCGCGGGGTGCTCAGCGACGGCTGTGGATCAGCGCCATCGCCTCGGAGCGGGTGGCCGCCTTGTGCATGATGCCGCGCACCGCAGAGGTGATGGTGCGGGCCCCGCCCTTCTTCACTCCGCGCATCGTCATGCACAGGTGCTCGGCCTCGATCACCACGATCACGCCGCGCGCCTCCAGCAGTTCCATGAGCGCGTCAGCCACCTGGGTGGTGAGGCGTTCCTGCACCTGAGGCCGCTTGGCGTAGACGTCGACGAGGCGGGCGAGCTTGGACAACCCGGTGATCTTGCCGTTCTCGGCCGGGATGTAGCCGACGTGGGCCACGCCTGTGAACGGCACCAGGTGGTGCTCGCACATCGACCACAGTTCGATGTCACGCACCAGCACCATCTCGTCGTGGCCGAGGTCGAACGTGGTGGTCAGCACATCCTCGGGGCGCTGCCGGATGCCCTGCGTGAGCTCGGCGTAGGCCCGGGCCACCCGGGCCGGGGTGTCCTGCAGCCCCTCGCGATCGGGATCCTCACCGATGGCGTAGAGCAACTCGCGGATCGCGGCCGCTGCCCGGTCGTGGTCGAAGGCCGGGATGTCGGCCGCGTCGGGCTCCACCCTCGAGATCACATCGGTCACGACGTGTGGCCGCCTTCGACGCCCGGGTTGCCGGCGACGTCGCCACCGGCACCGGGCGGGGAGATCACCAGGCCGCCTTCGGGCTCCTTGTCGAGGTTGATCGAGGCGCCGTTCTTCTTGATGAACTCGACCGGGGGGATCGTCGACGGGATCCGGTCCGGGGACCCGGTCCAGGCCGGTCGACGGGTGCGACGGCGCAGCGGCTCGAACACCTCGGCGACCTCGGCCTTGTCCAAGGTCTCGCGGTCGATGAGTGCCAGGACCAGCGAGTCGAGGACGTCCCGGTTCTCCACCAGGATGTCGAACGCCTCCTGGTGAGCCTCGGTCAGGAGGTTCTTGGTCTCCTGGTCGATGATCGCGGCCACGTCCTCGGAGTAGTTGCGCTGATGCCCCATGTCGCGGCCCAGGAACGGCTCGGAGTTCGAGTCGCCCAGCTTGATGGCACCCAGACGCTCAGTCATGCCGTACTGGGTGACCATCGCCCGGGCCAGGTTGGTGGCCTTCTCGATGTCGTTGCCGGCACCCGTGGTCGGGTCGTGGAAGACCATCTCCTCGGCCGCCCGGCCGCCCAGCATGTAGGCCAGCTTGTCGAGCATCTCCGAGCGGGTCTGGGAGTACTTGTCCTCGTCGGGCAGCACCATCGTGTAGCCCAGCGCCCTGCCGCGCGGCAGGATCGTGATCTTGTGCACCGGGTCGCTGCCGGGCAGCGCCGCGGCCACGAGCGCGTGACCACCCTCGTGATAGGCGGTGATGAGCTTCTCCTTCTCGCTCATCAGGCGGCTGGAGCGCTGCGGCCCGGCGATCACCCGGTCGATGGCCTCGTCGAGGGCGTCGTTGGTGATCTGCTTGGCGTTGCGCCGCGCCGTGAGCAGCGCGGCCTCGTTGAGCACGTTGGCCAGGTCGGCGCCGGTGAAGCCCGGCGTCCGGCGCCCGATGCCCTTGAGATCGATGTCGGGAGCCATCGGCTTGCCACGCGAGTGCACCTGCAGGATCTTGTGCCGCCCTGCCAGGTCGGGTGCGTCGACACCGATCTGGCGGTCGAAGCGACCCGGGCGCAGCAGCGCCGGGTCGAGGACGTCGGGCCGGTTGGTGGCCGCGATCAGGATGACGCCGCCACGAACGTCGAAGCCGTCCATCTCGACCAGCAGCTGGTTGAGGGTCTGCTCGCGCTCGTCGTGGCCGCCACCCATCCCCGCGCCACGGTGCCGGCCGACCGCGTCGATCTCGTCGATGAACACGATCGCCGGAGCGTTCTCCTTGGCCTGCTCGAACAGGTCGCGAACCCGGCTGGCGCCGACGCCGACGAACATCTCGACGAAGTCCGAGCCGGAGATGGAGTAGAACGGCACGCCGGCCTCGCCGGCCACCGCACGGGCGAGCAGGGTCTTGCCGGTGCCGGGCGGGCCGTAGAGCAGGACACCCTTCGGGATCTTGGCGCCCACCGCCTGGAACTTCGCCGGCTCCTGGAGGAACTCCTTGATCTCGCCGAGCTCCTCGATCGCCTCGTCACAGCCGGCCACGTCGCTGAACGTGGTCTTGGGCATGTCCTTGGAGACGAGCTTCGCCTTGGACTTGGCGAACTGCATCACTCCGCGTCCACCGCCACCTTGGACCTGGTTCATCAAGAACACGAACAGCAGGATGATCAGCGCGAACGGCAGCAGGGTCATCAGCAGCGAACCCAGGAGGCTCGGCTTGGGCACGTCGACGTTGAACTTCTCGATCGTGCCGGCCTTGATCTGGGCGTTCACGGCATCGACGAGGTCGACCTGCTGGTTGGCGACCCACGAGGCGACGACCTTCGAGCCGTCGTCCAGGGTGGCGCGCATCTCCTGGTCACCGTCGACGAAGGTGATCTCCTTGATCTTGCCGGTGGAGATGTTGGACTCCATCTCACCGGTGGAGATCTGGTCATACCCGCCATTGGGCGTGAGGAATTGGAGGGCCAGCAGGACGCCGACCACGGCAACGACGATCCACAGCCATGGACCCTTGAATATGCGCTTCACAGGCTTCTCTCGCACGCGTGCTTCGGAGGTGACTTCGGAGATATTGACGGTACAGGCCAGTGCCTAGGCAGCGGCCGCCCCGGTGTTCGCCCTCAAGTGTCTCACTCAGGAGTAGACGGTGGGCGAGAGTGTCCCGATGTCACGCAGGTTGCGGTACTTCTCCTTGTAGTCCAGCCCGTAGCCCACGACGAATTCGTTGGGGATGTCCCACCCGACGTACTTCACCGGGACCGGCATCGTCTGGGCCTCCGGCTTGCGCAGCAGCGTGGCGATCTCGACGCTGGCCGGGCTGCGGCTGGACAGGTTGCTGATCAACCAGCTGAGGGTCAGGCCCGTGTCGATGATCTCGTCGACGACCAGCACGTGGCGCCCGGAGATGTCGGAGTCGAGGTCCTTCAAGATGCGCACGACCCCGCTGGACTTGGTCCCGGAGCCGTAGGACGACACGGCCATCCAGTCCATCTCGACGTGGCGGTCGAGGGCCCGCGCGAGGTCGGCCATCACCATGACCGCGCCCCGCAAGACTCCGACCATCAGGAGATCCTTGCCGGCATAATCAGCACTGATCTGGTCGGCCAGCTCCTGGACCTTCCCCTGGATCTGCGCCTCGGTGAAGAGGACGTTGACGAGGTCGCTCTCGACGTGGGCCGCATCCATGGGCGGCAGCCTACGGGGTCTGCAGGATTCCCCGGTCATCCGGGGAGACTCGCGGTTGTCAGCCCTCGCAACGGCTGACAAGCGCCAACACAGCCTGACAAGTTCAGGCAGACGAGGACACAAACAGGAGTACGCCGTCGCGGCGCACGAACCGCAGGTGCCCGGGCAGGTCGACCCCGACCTGCCCGCGCCATGCGGTGACCAACTGATCCATGCCCACGATGTGCTCGTGGAAGAGCTCCGAGGCGTTGGCACCGGCCCGGAGTGCCGCCAGCCTCAGCACCCGCGTGCGGATCGGTGTGGGCAGCTGCGCCAGCCCCTCGGCGGTCAGCGAGCCGGCCAGATCACCGAGGGCGGCCTCGGCGACCTGATCGAGGTACTCAAGGTCGGCACGCATCAGGTCCGCGGTGCGCGCCAGGGCAACTGCCACCCCAGGGCCCAGCTCGGACTCCAGCATCGGCATCACCTGGTGGCGCACCCGGACCCGCGTGAACGCTGGGTCGTCGTTGTGTGGGTCCGCCCAGAAGTCGATCCCCTCGGCAGTGCACGCCGCGACCGTGTCGGCACGCGACACGTCGAGCAGCGGTCGCCGGTAACGCCCGAAGGCTCGCCGCATGCCCGCGATCGACCGGCCACCCGAACCCCTGGCAAGGCCCAGGAGCACCGTCTCGGCCTGGTCGTCGCGCGTGTGTCCCAGGAGTACGACGGGCGCTGCGAAATGCTCCGCCATCTGATCCAGGATCTCGTAGCGGGCCTGGCGAGCCGCCGCCTCCGGACCCAGGCCACGACTGTCGACCGCCACGCGGGCCGAGGCGGTCTCGGCCACCCCGAGCGCGGCCATCTGCTCGACCACCCGCGCGGCCTGCGCCGCCGACCCCTCCTGCAACCCGTGGTCCACCGTCACCCCGATCACCTTCCAGGCAGGACTGCGGGCCTCGAAGACGGTGGCCGACACCAGGGCCAACGAGTCCGCTCCCCCCGAACAGGCGACCAGGACCGGGGTCCCGGGAGCGACGTCGGCGAGCGCTCGTCGTACGCAGAGCCGGACGGCGGCGACGGCAGGATCCAGAGCCATCACTCAGCCGTGGACGCGAGCGACCCAGGCGGCTGGGTCGGAGATCTCGGCCTTGGAGGGGAGGTTCTCGGCTGCTGCCCACACCGCGTTGAAGTCAGACATGCCGACGGCTCCGACCGAGTGCCGCACGAACGCGGCCCCGTCGCGGTACTGAGCCATCTTGGCGTCCATGCCGAGGAGACGCCGCAGCATCTTGTCGAGTGCACCGACCCCCTGACGACGCCTGGTGAACTTCTTGCGGATCGCCCGCACCGTCGGGATCACCGAAGGCCCGACCCCGTCCATGACGAAGTCGGCATGGCCCTCCAGTAGGGACATCACGCCGGTGATCCGATCCAGGATCTCCTGTTGCTCCGGAGACCCCATCACCTCGAGGAGGCTCCCGCCGTCGCCCTTGACGAGCTCCCCGATCCGCTTGAGCCCACCGTCGAGCATCCGCTGCGGCTCGACCGAGTCGATGAGCAGCGTCATCTCGGCGAACAGGTGGTCCCTCAACCAAGGCACCGCAGTGAACTGCACGCGGTGGGTCTCCTCGTGCAGGCAGACCCACAACCGGAAGTCGGTCGGGTCGACCTCGAGCTGGCGTTCGACGTGGACGATGTTGGGAGCCACCAGGAGCAGCCGCCCATGGGGTTCGTGGAACGGGTCGAACTGACCCAGGACCCTGGTCGCCAGGAAGCCGAGCAGCGCACCCACCTCGGCCCCGGTGACCCGCGAACCGATGGCCTTGGTCAGGCCCTTCGGCACGCCCTTCCTGCCGGCGAGCTTGTCGGCGACAGGGTTGATGATCTTGGCGAAGCCGTCCGCGTTGGCCTGGACCCACCCGAGGCGGTCGACCACCAGCACCGGTGCCGTGTCAGCCGGTGCGTCGAGGCTGGTGAAGTCGCCCACATAGTCGGTCGAGCGCGCTGCTCCGTCGCGAAGCTCGGCGACGGCCTGCGCAGCCTCCGCCGCACTCACCTTCGGTCCGTCGCCGGCGATCCTGGCGCCTAGCTGGACCGCGAGTCCCCAGTCGACCATCGTGGGGGTGTCAGCGCTCATGCTGCGAAACCCTACGCGGCCGCTCCACAGTGACACCCGGCAAGCGAGGCAGCAGCCTCGTCGAGCGCTGCGCGCGCGGCGAGCGTATCGACCACCGGGACCCGGTTGGCGATGAGGACGACGACCATGACGTTGCCGTCGAGGTCGGAGACGAGTCCCGCCAAGGCGTGGACGCCGGTCAGCGTGCCGGTCTTGGTGCGCACCCGCCCCCCGGCAGCCGGGTCCGCGTCGGCGAAACGGTCCGCCAGCGACCCGGTGAACCCGGCCACGGGCAGCCCCTCAAGCACCGGGCGCAACTCCGGGCGACTCGGATCGGCCGCGGTCCGGAGCACGTCGACCAGGGTGGCGGGGCGGAGCCGACCCCGGCGCGACAGTCCGGACCCGTCATACAAGACGGCGCCGCCGGTGTCCACGCCCAACTTCTTCAGGGTCGCCAGCACTCCGCGGACGCCCCCCGCGAACGATGCCTCCCCGGCGACAGCGAGTCCGACCTGGTGGGCCAGCACCTCGGCACCCTCGTTGTCACTGACGTCGAGGACATGCTGGACGATCTGCTCGACCGGGGCGCTCTCCACCCGGGCCAGTTCGGTCGCGCCGGACCCCGCCACGCGGGTGACCGGCGCTCCACGCACCGCGATGCCGGCACGCCCGAGCGCGGCCGCGAACACCTCGGCGGCCCGCCGGGACGGATCCGGCACCGGTCCACCCGCGTCCGACCCCCGGTCCACCCACAGGGCTGTGATCGGCGGGACCACCCCCTCAGGCAGGTAGGTCGGCTCCCATCCTCGGCTGACGTCGGGCCCGGTGAACAGGGAGTCGTCGTAGGCCAGCCGCACGGAGCCCACCTGGTCCGCGCGCAGGGCCGAGGCGGTACGCCGAGCGAGCGTGACGATGTCGGCGCGGGCGGGGTAGGTGCTGGCGCGGTCGGCGGGAGCGACGGGTTTGCTGGCCAGGTAGGGGTCGCCGCCACCGACGAGCACGATGGCCCCGGGTCCGGTCCTGACCACCCGGGTGGCGAACGTGGTGCCCGGGTCGATCGCCTCCAGGGCGGCCATGGCGGTGAGGAGCTTCGTCGTGGAGGCAGGGATGGAGGCCCCACTGCCGGCCACCATGACCGGGGCTCCACCGGACAAGGGCGAGATGCTGGCCGCGAAGCGCTTGCCCAGGTCCTGGTTCTCGAACTGCCGGCCGATGGCACGGCGTACCGCGCGCTCGCTGAGGGTGCCGGCCCCCGAGGGCTCGATCGGGTCGGCCACGCTGGCCGCGGGGGGCAGGTCGGGGAGCTCCAGACCTGCCGGCGGGGCGACGGCTGCGGGGTTGTGGGCGGGGTCGGCCCGGGTCACGCCGAGCCAGCGCTCGCCCAGATCGAAGTGGTAGGTCGCCGCGGCCGCGGCAAGCACCGCCAGCACCAGACCCACGGAGAGCCACCGCACGATGCGGCCCCGAACGTGGCGCGGGTCACCCTTGGACACGTCCCTGCCTCTCCGAATGGTCGACTACGGTCATTGTGCGCGACACTAACCTCGTCGCTGAATCGGCCCGCTCAGCGGGCCGCACAGACTTCGCGGCGCGACGTACAACTGGAGGAGCAGTGGTGGACGCATACGTTGGCATGGAGTTCGACGTACTGGTCGAGATCCCCAAGGGGGAGCGCAACAAGTACGAGGTCGACCACGAGTCCGGTCGCCTGCGGCTCGATCGCACCCTGTTCACCTCCACGCAGTACCCAGCCGACTACGGCTACATCGAGAACACCCTTGGCCAGGACGGCGACCCGCTCGACGCGCTGGTGCTGCTCCAAGCGCCCACCTTCCCCGGCTGTCTCATCGCCTGTCGGGCGATCGGCATGTTCCGGATGACCGATGAAGCAGGCGGCGACGACAAGGTCCTCTGCGTGCCGGTCCGCGACCCGCGCCAGGCCCACCTCAAGGACATCACCGACGTCTCCAAGTTCGACCGCCTGGAGATCCAGCACTTCTTCGAGGTCTACAAGGACCTTGAGCCCGGCAAGTCCGTCGAGGGTGCCAACTGGGTCGGTCTCGCCGAGGCCGAGGCCGAGGTGCGGGCGAGCTTCGAACGCGCGAAGACGACCGGGCACTGAGGCGCTGCAGGTGTGCCGGTTTCCCCGGTCGGCCGGGGAAACCCTCGGTTGTCAGCGTTTGCACGGGCTGACAACCGTCTACGAAGCCTGACGACCGACCCTTGCTTGTTCGTTGATCGCTCGCCTGATCTTGGCCGCAAGCGCGGCAGGGTTGCGCAGATCCGCCCACGTCACCCGGATGCATCGCCATCCCGTGAGCCGTCGGATGAGGTCCTCGCGGTGCTTCTCCCGCAGTACGACGTCCTCTGGCTGGTCTCCTTCACGCCAGCTGGACCGATACTTGATGGCGCCGTCGAACTCCAACCACACCCCAAGTTCGGGCAGGGCCAGGTCCAGTCGCGCAATGACGCGACCATGGTCGCGCACCTCGAACTGAGGCACCGGCCGCGGCAGCCCCTGGCACCAACAGAGGTATCGCAGCCTGGTCTCTCCGGCCGACTCAGAGCGGCCGTCTGCTAGATCCAGAACGAGCCGCGTTCGCAGGGAGTGTGGCCACCATGTCAGCATCTGAAGCGCCTGCGACAACAGTTCGAGGGTCGTCTCGCCAGCCTGGAGCAGGCCGTCCATGGCGACGAGTGCATGCTCCGTGTCGGTGATCATCGTGAGGTCGAGGGCGAGTCTCGTCGCCGACGAGATCAGCAAGCCGTCGCGAACGGTGAGGTCATTGACACCGACAGTGCCGCGATGTTGGACCACCCCCGCTTCCCGTCGACCGGCCTTACGGTCGAAGCGCTGCAGGTGGACGTCCGACAGATCCAGATCCCAGTGAGGGGTGCCGAACTCCATCAACGCCGATGTGTGTGACAAGGCCACTTCACACTTCGCGTTGCGGAGCACCGCCCTGGCCACGAGTCGATGTCGACCTCGCTCGTCCAGATCTCGCCAGCTGTCGGCGAACACGTAGGCACCCCGTCGGACGCGCGTCCATCGCCCGGTTTGCAGCTCGACGCTGATGCTTCGGTCGTCGTACCCCTGCTCCAGCGCCTCGCGGCGGGTGAACACGCCGTGGATTCTGGCGATTGCTCTCAGTCGTTCATCCATGTCGGAAGACTGCCGAGCGACGTGCGCGAGCGCCGCCCCCATTCCTCAGCCTGGGGAGAGGCGGCGTCGGTCGAGGGCCTGCGGACACGAAGTGGGCCCTGTGCCCGCGGATCAGATGCCTGTCAGGGGCTACTCGCGGTTGTCGGCCTGAGCAATGCCTGACAACCGCGAGTCTCCCCGGCCGACCGGGGAATCCCGCAGCGGCGACGAGGCTGGTGGGGCAGCAGGCGGCTAGGGACGCGCGTAGAAGTTCGGCGCGATCCAGTAGTACATGGACACGACCTCGACGCCGCGGCCGGGACGGGGGGCCTGCACGATCATGCCGTTCCCCGCGTACATCGCCACGTGGTAGATGGACGACGGGTTGCTGCTGTCGCCCCAGAAGACCAGGTCACCGGGCTTGAGCGCGCTGGGCGAGATCGGGGTGGACTGCTCGTACTGCGCCACGGAGTAGTGCGGCAGGTACTTGCCGCCGGCACGCCAGGCGCCCATCATCAGCCCCGAGCAGTCCCAGGCGTTGGGGCCGGCCGCGCCCCACACGTACGGCTCGCCGACCTGGGCCTTCGCGAAGGCGACCGCGGCCCGAGCACCGTTCGAGGACGGCGGCGGGGTCGGGTCCGGCTGCGGGTCGGGGTCTGGCTGGGGATCCGGCTGTGGATCGGGCTGCGGGTCGGGGCTCGGCTGGGGATCGGGGGTCGGCTGCGGATCCGGGCTCGGCGTGGGGTCCTGGCCGCCCTGCGGGGCGGGGTCGTTGTCCTGGGCCTCGTTCGCCGCATCCTCGGCCGCCTGCTCAGCCTGCTGCTGGGCGGCATCGGCTGCTGCCTGGGCGGCTGCCTCCTCCAGCGCCTGCTGGCGCTGCCCGGCAAGCTGGACCGAGACGTTCTGAAGCTTCGCCAGCTCCGCGATCAGCTCGTCACGCTGTCCGGCCACCGCCTGGGCCTCCGCGCTGGCGGCTCCCTCGGCCGCCTCTGCGTCGGCACGTGCTGCGTCGGCTTGCTTCTCGAGCTCAGCAGCCTCGTGGCGGGCGTCGTCGGCCTGACTCGTGGCTACGGTCGCGAGGGTGGCGGTGGCCCGGTACTCGTCGTAGCGCGCGTCCATCGCGGACTGCGCGGAGTCCAACGCGTTGTAGCGCTCCATCACGCCGGTCGGCCCGTCGGCGTCGAGCATGGCTGACATCGCGGTCAGCTCCGGGGCCATCTCGTACGACGAGGCGAGGGCGTTGGCGTAGTCCTGGCGCTGGCGCTCGACGTCGGCGGCCGCCTGGGTCTCGCGCTCCTCTGCGAGCCGGACCGCGCGCTTGGCCTGCTGGAGCCTCCACAGGGCACCGTTGTAGGCCTCGGCAGCCTTGGCCGCCTGCACCTGTGCGTCCTGGACGCGCTGGTTGGCCATCACCAGGTCGGCCTGGACGGCGGCGACATCGCGAGCCTTGTCGACCGTCGCCTGCTGGGCGGCATCGACCTCTGTCTGCGACGGGACGCCGTCGGGGTCGGCCACCGCGACGGTGGCCATCCCACCGATCGCGCACAGTGCCACACAAGTGACGAGGCCCGTGCGAGCCGTCCGTCGGGTCCCAGGTCCCCAGACCCTACGGAGTGGCGCTCGCACGTGACCTCGTCTTTCCTCCGTGACGGCCAATCCCTTAACCGCCACATCGCAGTGGAATACCTCGGGCAACTTCCCCTTCACCCGAGGCACTCTGAGCACGCTAGTGCTCATCAGTCACATTGGAAACACTTTTCCCAAGAAACTTTGAAAGTCGCGGCGTGTCGACTTGACGAACTACAAGATTGTAATTCCGAACTACACCGGTGTCATTCCTCCGGGCGCGCCACGACGGCCGCCCGGGGCGGCTGTTGACGCGGGGGCCCTACTCGTCGACGGGCACCGACGACGTCGTGGTCGTCGGGTGTGATGCGAGCCCGCGTCTGTCGAACTTCTGGCCGCTGGCGATGCCGCCGACGTAGAAGGCGATCAGAGCGATCAGGATGCCGGCCACGTCGTCAGCGACGTAGTGCCAGCCGAAGTAGAGGGTCGCCACGACCGTGATGGCGAAGTTGACCCAGAAGATCCAGTGCAGCACCCGGGTGCGCAACGTGTGCTGCACCATCAGTGCCACCAGCAAGGTGATGGCGCAGTGCAGGCTGGCGAACCCGGCCACCGATTGGACGGCGTCCTGCACGCCGAAGACCTTGATCCTGATCCGGCCGTAGGACAACGACTCCATCAGCGCCGAGGAGGCCGTGTTGGCGAGCTCGGCGTACTTGTAGGAATACTCGAAGCCAGGGCCGAGCGTCGGCAGGGCGTAGTACGACGCCGTCCCCAGCGACCACGCCAGGCATTGCGAGGTCGCGAACCAGTAGCCGTAGGAGATGTTTCGCGACCACACCAGCCACGCGGCCAGAGCCAGCGGCACCAGCGGCAGGAACCACAGGTAGATGGTGGAGAGCAGGTGCGCGGAGGCACCCTCGCCGAGGACGTTGTGCAGGATGATCGCCGGCTCGTTGCCGAAGAACAGGAACTGGTCCAGGGCGTGCAGCTGGCGGTCGTACTTCGTCGCGATGACGAAGGGCAGGAACGACTTCAGGTTCCGATAGCTCACATAGGTGATGTAGAAGCACACCAGGCCCAGGACGACGAGCGTGATGCGGTCGCGGGTCCAGTGCTCCTTCCAGCGATCCTTGACGATCTGAGGCATCAGCGCCGGGTTCAGCTTGGAGAGGTACAACGTGCGCGGCACGAAGTCGAGCGCGAAGGCACCGGTGATGATCAGCGGGAGTCTCAGCCACGACGGACCCAGAAAGCTTCCCTCGGGGTCCAGCAGGGGCTTGTTGAGGCTCACGGCCGTGATCACCGCCAGGGAACCCATCAGGGCAGCGATGCCGATGAGGAGTACGTAAGCCCGACGATGCACGAGGGGCAGTCTAGGGAACAGTGCCTAGGCGGAGTCCAACGGATTGGTCCCCGGCCCCACGACTGCGATCCGGGTCACGTCGAGGCGCAGCCGGACCCGCTGTCCGGGCAGGGGTGCCGACGTACCCGACGCGGCGACGGCATCGAGCACCCCCAGTTCGTCCACGGCCACCGTCAACCGCATCTGCTCGGGGCTCAGGGTGGCCGTGAGCACCGTCCCCGCCAGGGGTCCCCGGTCGGCGACCTCGAGAGCGGAACGGCGCAGTGCCACCGCCTCGGCGGGAGCGAGTCCCGCGGCCACCGTCACGGTGTGGGCGGCCGCGTCGGTCAGCACCGCCGCATAGCCGAGGAACCTGGCGGTCTCCGCGTCGGCGGGGTGCTGCCAGACGTCGCTGACCGTCCCCGACTGCACGAGGCGACCTTGGTGCAGCACGGCCATCCGGTCGGCGATCGCGAAGGCCTCCTCGTGGTCGTGGGTGACCAGCAGCGCGGTCGTCCCGGCCGCGGTCAGGATGGCGCGCAGGTCCACGGCGAGCCGTTCGCGCAGGCTCTTGTCGAGCGCCGACAGGGGCTCGTCGAGCAGGAGCAGCCGAGGCTCGACCGCCAGCGCCCGGGCCAGGGCGACCCGCTGACGCTCACCGCCCGACAGCGTCCCCGGGCTGCGGTCGGCGTACCCCCCCAGGCCGACGAGCTCGAGCAGCTCGGCGACCCGAGCACCGATGTCGCCTCGACTGCGACGGCGCAGGCGCAGCGGGTAGCCGACGTTCGAGCCGACGCTCTGGTGCTCGAAGAGCTGACCGTCCTGGAACATCAGGGCGAAGCCCCGCCGGTGGGTCGGTACGCCGGCCAGGTCCCCGCCGTCGAACGAGATCGAGCCGGCGGTCAGCGGCTCCAGGCCGGCGACGGCGCGCAGCAGGGTGGACTTGCCGCACCCCGAGGGTCCGAGCACGGCCAGGACCTGGCCGGTGGGCAGGTCGAGGCTCACCCGGTCGACGGCGAGCAGGTCGCCGTACCGCACCGAGGCCTCCGTGATCTGCAGCATCGTCAGAAGGCTCCCACGGAGCGCACCCGAAGGCGCTCGACGGCGAACATCACGACAGCGGTGGTGAGGGCGAGGACGACCGAGGCGGCCAGGGCCATGCCGTAGTTCTGCGGGCCCGGGTGGCCCAGCAGTCGGTAGATCACGATCGGCAGCGTCGGGTGGTCCTCGCGCGCCAGGAAGCTGGTGGCGCCGAACTCTCCGAGCGAGGTGGCGAACGCGAACCCGGCCGCGGCGAGCAGCGGCTTCCACACGACCGGCAGGTCGACGGTGAGCACCGCCCGCCAGGGAGGGGCGCCCAAGGACGCCGCGGCCTGGCGCTGGCGGTCGTCGACCCCGGAGAGCACCGGTGCGATGGTGCGCACCACCAGCGGGAGCGCAACCAGCGCCTGGGCGATGGGCACCAGCAACGGGGAGTCGCGCAGCTCGAGCGGCGGGCGGTCCAAGGTGATCAGGAAGCCGAAGCCCAACGTCACCGCGGACACCCCGAGCGGCAGCATGAAGAAACCGTCGAGGCCGGCGCGAACCCGGCGCTCGGCGGCCGAGTGCGACCGCCGGGTCACCACCAGCGAGACCAGCATCCCGAGCAGCAACGACATCCAGGTCGCATCGAGGGCGATGCGCAGCGAGTTCACGAGCGCATCGGTGACCGGCACAAGGATGGCGTCGCGCTGGCCGGTCGTCGACAGCGCGGTGTAGTTGCCCCAGGACCATTCGCCGTCCACGGTCAACGAGCCTGCCAGCAGCGTGCCGAGAGGCAGGGCCACGAGTGCCAGGACCAGCCCCACCACGGCCAGGGCCGGCAGGTCCCCGCGACGCGGGCGCCGGGCGCGGGGTTGGGACCGGGCCACGACGACGTCGCGCCGCGCCCGATGGGCCACGACCAGGAGCCCGGTGACCGTGAGCAGTTGCAGCAAGGAGAGCGCCGCTGCGGCGCGCAGGTCGAGGAGCTGGGTGGTCAGCAGGTAGATCTCGGTCTCGATCGTCGAGTAGCGCAGCCCCCCCAGCGTCAGCACGACTCCGAAGGCGGTCGCGCAGAACAGGAACACCACCGTTGCGGCCGACACGATCGCCGGGCGAAGCATCGGCAACGTCACCCCGCACAGCACCCGCAGCGGCGAGGCGCCCAGCGCGGCAGCGGCCTCGGCGGGGCGCGGATCCAATCCTTCCCAGGCGGTGCCCACGGCGCGGATGACCACGGCGACGTTGAAGAACACCAGAGCGGCGATGATGGCTGACGCGGAACCGTCGAGGTTGAGACGGCCGAGCGGGCCGCCCTCCGAGATGAGCTGGCGGAAGGCGACCCCGACGACGACGGTCGGCAGCACGAAGGGGACCAGCAGCAGCGAGCGAAGGACCCGCACCCCGGGGAATCGGAGCCGGTGCAGGACGAAGGCGGCGGGCATCCCCAGGAGCAACGTGAGGACGGTGGCCAGCGTGGCCGACCAGAGGGTGAACCACATGACCCGGTGCACGCGAGGACGCGCCAGCACCTCGAGGACCCCACCCAGGTCGAGGTGCCCGTCGGGCCACAGCCCCCTGGCCAGCATGCCGCTCACCGGCAGAACGAAGAAGACGGCCAGCACCAGCACCGGCCCCAGGGCGAGACCGACGATCGTGCCCCAGCGTGCGAGTCTCACCGCGAGGTGATGTCGGACCACTCGGTCAGCCAGGTGTCCCGATTGGCCTCGATGTCTTCGGGCGCGACGTCCAGGGTGCTGGTCGGCTGCACCGCGAACTTCGCCCAGTCCGGCGGGAGGTCGATCCCGTCACGGACCGGGAAGACGTACATGCTCCTGGGCAGCGCCGCCTGCACCTCCGGGCTGAGCAGGAACTCGAGAACGGCCTCGGCGCCGGGCTCGTTGCGGGCCCCGTCGAGCACCCCGGCGTACTCCACCTGGCGCGTGCAGGTCTCGAGCAGCGCGGCCGTGGTGGACGTGCCGGTGGTCTTGTCGATCGTGAAGGCCGGCGAGGAGTCGTAGGACAGCACGATCGGGCGGGTCGCATCGGCGCCGCCACCTGCGGTGAAGTCCACGTAGTAGGCATCCTCCCAGCCCTTGGTGAGCTTGGCACCGTTGGCCATGAGGTCGCTCCAGTAGTCCTGCCAGCCGTCGCCCTTGGCAGCGATCGTGGCCAGCAGGAAGGCGAAGCCCGGCGAGCTGGTCGGCGCCCCGGCGGTGACGAAGAGGTCGCGGTACGCCGGGTCGGTGAGGTCGTCGAGGGTCTTCGGCGGCGCCAGGTCATGCTCGGCGAACCAGGTCGTGTCGACGTTGACGCAGACGTCCCCGGTGTCGATCGGCGCCAGCATGCGCGCGCCGTCGCCCGGGAGCGTGTAGTCCTCCGCGCCGGCTGGCAGGCTCACCGCGTACGGCGCGAAGACGTCCTCGGCCAGGGCCCGGCCGGCGAAGGCGTTGTCGATGCCGAAGGCGACGTCACCGGTCGGGGAGTCCTGGGTGAGCACCAGCTTCGTCGTCAGCTCCCCGGCGTCCCCGCTGGCCCGGACGACGAGGTGGTAGCCGGTGTCGGCCTCCCACTGCTGGACGAGCTTCTTGGGCAGGCTGAACGAGTCGTGCGCGACCAGCACCACGTCGGTGATGGTGCCGTCCGCCTCCGGGGAGGGCGAGTCGTCCCCCTCCCCGATGGCCGAACAGGCCGACAGGCTGGTCGTGGTGAGCAGCACGAGTGCTGCCAACGCAGGCAGGACCTTCATCGGTGACTCCCTTCGCCGGTGCTAACCGGAGCAGGTTCGTAGGGTCTGCGGCGGTTCCGCACTCTCAGCGCCTGGGCGCTCCCCTGTCTCGACCTCCTACGTTACCGCGCGCCCGGGCAGCCCCTACCGTTGCGTCCATGCCCTCTGCCCTGCACGAGCTCCTCGCCAACCTGATCCCCCGCATCCGGGCCGTGAGCGAGATCGAGACGGTGGAGGCGGAACGGGCCAAGCTGGCGGCGAAGAACAGCGGTCGCCAGGAGTTCGGGGAGGCACACGAGCTGCCGACCCGGGTGGTGCCGTTCTTCCACCGCCGCTTCGTCGTGTCCCAGACCCGGGTCGGCGCCTTCGGTGCCCACGTCATCAGTCGCCGCGGCCGGGCACCGCGGCGTACGGTCTTCCTGGTCCACGGCGGAGGTTTCACCGGACCGATCGACCCCTTCCACGTGCGGTACGCCGCACGGCTGGCCCGGGGGCTCGACGCGCGGGTGGTGATCCCCGACTACCCGCTCGCGCCCGAGCACACGTGGCGCGATTCGTACGACGCGCTGGTGGCCTCGGCCGGTGCCTGGGCGGCCGCCGGGCCGATGATCCTGGCCGGCGACTCGGCCGGGGGCGGGCTGGCCCTTGCGGTGGCGTTGGCACTGCGCGACGCAGGTGGCGCACAGCCCACGTCGCTGCTGCTGATCTCCCCCTGGGTGGACCTGACCACGAGCACGCCGGAGACTGCTGAGTTCAGCGCCCGGGATCCGTGGCTGAGGCTGACCAAGATCCACGCCTGGGCGCTGTTCTGGGCCGGGCACGAGCAGGACCTGGGTCGTCCCGAGGTCAGCCCGGGACTCGCCGACCTCAGCGGTCTGCCGCGGGCCCTGATGTTCTGCGGGACCCGGGACTCCCTCGCCCCCGGATGCCGGTTGCTGGCGCGGCGCGCGGCGCAGGCCGGGTGGGATCTCACCTACGTCGAGGAGCCTGGTCTGATCCATGTCTACCCGATGCTGCCCTTCCTCCCCGAGGCCCGCAGGGCGTTCCGGCAGACCCTGGCGTTCCTGGGCTGATCAGCTCCGGAGTGGCGGATTTTAGTAGGGCGTCATAGTATTTAGTAGGACGTCCTACTAAACCTACTCCAAGGGGTACCAGGTGACCGACCTCCACCAGCCCACGCATCCGGTGCGACTCGTGACCGCCTCCAGCCTCTTCGACGGGCACGACGCGTCCATCAACATCATGCGACGGATCCTCCAGTCGCAGGGCGCCGAGGTGATCCACCTGGGCCACAACCGCTCCGTGCAGGAGGTCGTCGACGCCGCCCTCGAGGAGGACGTCCAAGGCGTGGCGGTGTCGTCCTACCAGGGCGGACACATCGAGTACTTCGAATACCTCGTCGAGTCGCTGCGCGCGCAGGGCGCCGACCACATCCAGGTCGTCGGCGGTGGCGGCGGCGTGATCGTGGCCGACGAGATCGCCCGGCTGCGACAGAGCGGCGTGACCATCTTCTCCCCCGAGGACGGGCAGCGGATGGGACTGGTCGCGATGATCAACTCCGTCGTGGCCGCCTGCGACTTCGACCTCTGGCAGGGCAAGCAGGTCGCCGCCGAGCAGGTGCTCAGCGGTGACCGCTTCGCGATCGCCCGTGCCATCACCGGCGCCGAGCAGGGACAGCTGCCCGCCGACGTGCTCGACCAGCTCCGGAGCGCCGCCACCCGCCACGCCGTACCCGTTCTCGGGATCACCGGCACCGGCGGCTCGGGCAAGTCCTCGCTCACCGACGAACTGGTACGCCGCTTCCGGGTCGACCAGCAGGACAAGCTCCGCATCGCCGTGCTCGCCGTCGACCCCACCCGGCGCCGCGGCGGCGGGGCGCTGCTCGGCGACCGGATCCGGATGAACTCCCTCGATGGTGACCGGATCTTCTTCCGCTCCCTCGCCACCCGCGGCGCCCGGGAGACCCCCGAGCACCTGTCCGAGGTCATCGATGTCGTCAAGGCAGCCGGGTTCGACCTGGTCATCGTCGAGACACCCGGCATCGGGCAGGGCGACGCCGCGATCGTGCCGTTCGTCGACACCTCGATGTACGTGATGACCCCGGAGTTCGGGGCCGCCTCGCAGCTGGAGAAGATCGACATGCTCGACTTCGCCGACGTCGTGGCGATCAACAAGTTCGAGCGCCGCGGCGCCAAGGACGCGCTGCGCGACGTCGGGCGCCAGATGGTCCGCAACCGCGAGGCCTTCGGGAAGAAGCCGGAGGACATGCCCGTGTTCGGCACCTCCGCGGCCACCTTCAACGACGACGGCGTGACGGCGCTCTACCAGCACCTGCGCGGCGTGCTCGCAGGAGTCGGGCTCGCCGTCGCGGACGGCACCCTGCCGCAGGTCGACGTGAAGTTCTCCTCCGGCATCCGCCAGGTGGTCCCGGTCGACCGCGTCCGCTACCTGGCCGAGGTCACCGAGACCGTCCGCGGCTACCACGCCCAGACCGAGCGACTGGCCGAGGCCGCCCGCCGGGTCCAGCGACTCGACCTGGTGCAGGGCGAGCTCGTCGCCGCCGACCAGGACACCGACGGCGTCGAGCAGCTCCTGGAGTCGGCCCGTCGCGACCTGCTGCCCGAGATCGCCGACCAGATCTCCGCCTGGCCCGACGTCGTGGCGTCGTACTCCGGCGACGAACAGACCGTCGTGGTGCGCGGCAAGGAGATCCACACCAAGCTGACCCGCGAGTCCCTCTCGGGCAACAAGATCCCCCGGGTCTCGCTGCCGCGCTACGCCGACCATGGCGAGCTGGTGCGCTTCTGGCGCCGGGAGAACCTCCCGGGCTACTTCCCCTACACCGCGGGGGTGTTCGTGTTCAAACGCGACGGCGAGGACCCCGCACGGATGTTCGCCGGCGAGGGCGACCCGTTCCGCACCAACCGGCGCTTCAAGCTGCTCTCGGCCGACGGTGACGCCAAGCGACTCTCGACCGCCTTCGACTCCGTGACGCTCTACGGCCGCGACCCCGACCCGCGCCCGGACGTCTACGGCAAGGTCGGCACCTCCGGAGTCTCGGTCGCGACGCTGGAGGACATGAAGGCGCTCTACGACGGTTTCGACCTGGTCTCGCCCAGCACGTCGGTGTCGATGACCATCAACGGCCCGGCCCCCACCGTGCTCGCCTTCTTCCTCAACACCGTGATCGACCAGCAGGTCGAGGCTTTCGTGGACCGGGAGGGCCGTCAGCCCAGCCCCGCGGAGCACGACGAGCTGGCGGCCTATGCGCTGGCCAACGTGCGCGGCACCGTGCAGGCCGATATCCTCAAGGAGGACCAGGGCCAGAACACCTGCCTGTTCTCCACCGAGTTCTCGCTGCGCATGATGGCCGACATCGCCGAGTGGTTCATCGAGCACCAGGTCCGCAACTTCTACTCCGTCTCGATCTCCGGCTACCACATCGCCGAGGCCGGGGCGAACCCCATCAGCCAGCTCGCCTTCACGCTGGCCAACGGGTTCACCTACGTCGAGGCCTACCTGGCCCGCGGCATGGACATCGACGACTTCGCCCCGAACCTGTCGTTCTTCTTCTCCAACGGCATGGATCCCGAGTACTCCGTCATCGGCCGCGTCGCCCGACGGATCTGGGCGGTCGCGATGCGGGACAAGTACGGCGCCAGTGAGCGCTCGCAGAAGCTGAAGTACCACGTGCAGACCAGCGGGCGGTCCCTGCACGCGCAGGAGATGGACTTCAACGACATCCGCACCACCCTGCAGGCGCTGATCGCGATCTATGACAACGCCAACAGCCTGCACACCAACGCCTACGACGAGGCAGTGACCACCCCCGGCGAGGAGTCGGTACGCCGGGCTCTCGCGATCCAGATGATCATCAACCGCGAGTGGGGCCTGGCCATGAACGAGAACCCGCTCCAGGGTTCGTTCATCATCGACGAGCTGACCGACCTGGTGGAAGCCGCCGTACTCGCCGAGTTCGATGCCATCAACGAGCGCGGCGGGGTCCTCGGCGCCATGGAGACCGGCTACCAGCGCGGCCGGATCCAGGACGAGTCGATGCTCTACGAACACCGCAAGCACGACGGCTCGCTGCCGATCATCGGCGTCAACACGTTCCGCAAGCCCGACGACCACGGCGGCACGCCCGCCCATGTCGAGCTGGCCCGCGCCACCGAGGAGGAGAAGGAGTCGCAGCTCAGCCGGGTCCACGCCTTCCAGGACGCCCACACCGCCGAGTCGGCCGCGGCCATCGAGCGGCTCAAGGCAGCAGCCATCGGCGGCGAGAACGTCTTCGCGGTCCTGATGGACGCAGCAAGGGTCTGCTCCCTGGGTCAGGTCACCGAGGCGTTCTTCGAGGTCGGCGGGCAGTACCGGCGCAACGTGTGAGCATCCATCGGGTCGTCTCCCTGGTGCCCTCGATCACCGAGGCCCTGGCTCTGACGCGGCCGGATGCGCTCGTCGGGGCGACGGACTGGTGCACGCACCCGGCCGATCTCGACGTGGTCCGGGTCCGAGGCACGAAGAACCCCGACCTCGCAGCCATCCGGGCCCTCGCCCCCGACATCGTGATCGCCAACAAGGAGGAGAACCGCGAGCTCGACGTACGCCGGCTCCGCGACGGGGGCGTCCGGGTCTGGGTCAGCGAGATCGAGACGGTCCCCCAGGCCATCGCGGCCTACGAGGAGCTCTTCGACGACGTCCTGGGTTGGCCGCGCCCCGACTGGCTCGACGACGCCCGCGACCTCTGGTGCGGACCGCTGCCCGCTGTGTCGGCCAGGGTCGCGATCCCGATCTGGCGCGACCCCTGGATGGTCGTGGGCCGATCCACCTTCACCGGTGATCTGGCCCGGCGGCTGGGCTGGGACAACGTCTTCGCGGCCCACGAGGGCCGCTACCCGCACGCCACTGCCGAGGAGATCGACTCATGCGGCGCCGAGGTCATCCTGCTCCCCGACGAGCCCTACCTGTTCACAGCCGAGGACGGGCCGGAGGCCTTCTCACACACGACGACCCGGCTCGTGAGCGGGCGCCTGCTGACCTGGTACGGCCCGTCGCTGATCGCGGCGCATGCGTCGCTGGACCGTGAGGGCCACTGATGGAGCCGCCTGTCGGAATCGAACCGACGACCTTCTCATTACGAGTGAGACGCTCTACCGACTGAGCTAAGGCGGCGCGTGCCATGAGTGACGGCACGAGGAGAGAGTGTAGGGCCACCGGGCTGCCCGAGCGAAAACGGGCCTAGGCCGCTGGGCAGTCCACGTCGGCTGCCGGCACGGTGCCGTCGACCAGGTAGTCCTCCACCACGGCGTCGACGCAGGCGTTGTCGGCGTGGTAGCCCGTGTGGCCGTCACCGTCGCGCGTCACCAGGATCGCCGAGGACAGCTGGCGGGCCATCGCCTGCGCCCATCGCAGGGGCGTGGCCGGGTCCCGGGTGGTGCCGATGACCAGCAACGGCGCGGCCCCCTCGGCGGAGGTGTGGGGTGCCTTCACGCTCGACCTGGCCACGGCCCCGGAGCAGGTGGCCAAGGAGTAGGCGAACACCGCGCCGAAGGTCGGGGACGCCTTCTGGAAGGCGGCGAGCTGGCCGGGGACCTTCGCCAGCGGCACGAAGCTCGGGTCGTCGAGGCAGTTGATCGCGTAGTTGGCCTCGATGGTGTTGCTGAGGTAGCCCTTCGGGCCGCGCGAGGCGTAGGCATCGGCCAGCAGCAGCAGCGCACTGCCGTCCCCGTCGAAGGCCTGGCGCAGCGACAGGCTCAGGAGGTTCCAGTACTGCCGGTCGTAGAGGGGGGTGATCAGGCCGTAGTAGGCACTGCCGCCGGTGAGGACACGCTCGCCGTTGGTGGGCAGCGGCGTCTGCTCCACGGCCGCGAGGAACTGCCGGATGCGGTCGAGGCCCGCCTCCACGCTGTCGCCCAGGAAGCAGTTGCCGGAGTCGACGCAGTTGGCGACGTACGCCGTCAGCGCCGTCTCGAAGCCGGTCGCCTGTTGCAGGCCCAATGCCCGGGCGCCGATCGAGAGGTCGATGGCACCGTCCAGGACCATCCGCCCGACATTGCCCGGGAAGAGTTGCGCGTAGGTGGCGCCGAGCTTCGTGCCGTAGGACGCGCCGAAGTAGTCGAGCTTCGGCTGATCGAGCACCGCCCGCAGGACGTCCATGTCCCGAGCGGCCTCGACGGTGGTCACGTGTGAGGCCAACGCCCCCGACTTCGCGACGCAGCCGGCACCGAGCTCGCTCAGCTGACGCTGGAACTCGGCATCCTCGCGCGCCGTGTCAGGATCGGGATCGGTGGCCAGGTAGGTGTCGAGATCCCCATCGCTCAGGCAGTCGATCGCCGCGCTGTCGCCGACCCCGCGCGGATCGAACCCGACGATGTCGTAGTGCTGCAGGAGGGCCTCGCCGAACGTGGTGGCCGCCCCCGCGGCGTAGGTCGTGCCCTGACCACCCGGGCCGCCAGGGTTGACCACCAGGGACCCCACCGTGAGCTCCGGTTGTCGCGCGGGGACCCGGAGCAGCGCCAGGTCGATGCTGTCGCCGGCTGGCCGGGCGTAGTCCAGCGGCACCTCCAGGGTGGCGCACTCGTTGTCCTCGTTGCCGTCACACGGCTGCCAGTCGACCTGCTGGTCGTAGAACCGCGCCAGCGCCGGCGGCGGGTCCGGCATCGGGTCCGCAGCGCCTGAGGGTGAGGGCGTGTGCGGCTCGGGCTGCGCGTCGAGGGGATCGTCCTCACCGGTCAACGCGAGCGCACTGAAGCCGGCCAGGGACAGGAACAGGACCAGCACCACCAGCGCGACCATGGCACGTCTCACCGAGCGCTCCTCTCGAGCTGAAGTCCCACCATCATGGACTCCAGTGCCAAAGCGACCGGGACGTTGTAGTCGAGCATCTGCTCGCGCGCCTGGAAGATCCGCTCGATCCTGATCAGGTGCTCCTCCGGGGTCGAGACCCGGGCGAGCTCGGCGATCTCGCCACGCATCTCCTCGTTGACGAGCTCACCGGGGGCCCCGGCACGCAGGGCGATCGCATCGCGGTAGACCGAGACCAGGTCCATGAGGCTGCGGTCCACCACGTCGAGCACCTGACGCTTGGCCCGGGTCTTCTGGGCCTTGTCCAGCGCGGCGAGCGCCGGTGCGTACTCCCGGGGCCGGCGACCACGCTCGACCACCCCGTAGGAGGCGTCGAGGTCGGCCTTCTCGCGGACGTCGTACTCGCTGGTGATCGCGTCGGCCTCCTCCTTCGCGACCTCGGCAAGGTTGGCGGCGGCATTCATGCAGGCCCCCAGCCCGGTCAGCCGCGAGGGCAGCGACACCACTTCGCGGCGACGATTGCGGGTGGCCTCGTCGAGGGCAAGCGCTCGGGCCCTGCCGATGTGTCCCTGGCTCGCCCGAGCGGCGTACGCCGCCAGCGAGGGCGTCACGTCGGCGGTGCGGACCAGGAAGTCGGCGACGTCACGCGTGGTCGGCGTGGTCAGCGTCACCAACCGGCAGCGGGACCGGATCGTCGGCAGGACGTCCTCGACCGACGGGGCACACAGCATCCACACGGTGTGTGGGGTGGGCTCCTCGATCGCCTTGAGCAGCGCGTTGAACGCCTGGTCGGTCAGGCGGTCGGCATCCTCCACGATGAGCACCTGCCAGCGACGCCCGACCGGTCGCAGCGAGGCGCTGCGGACCAGGTGGCGGACCTCGTCGACGCCGATCGAGAGCTTCTGGGTGCGCACCACGTTGACGTCGGCGTGGGAGCCCGCCGCGACCGTGACGCACTCGTGGCACTCGCCGCAGCCCTGCTGCTCGCACTGCAGGGCGCCGGCGAACGCGATGGCAGCGTTGGAGCGCCCCGAACCCGGCGGACCGGTGAACAGCCAGGCGTGGGTCATGCCCCGGCCGCTCGCGGCCTGGCTCAGCGCATGCACGACGGGGCGCTGCCCGACCAGGCGGTCCCAGACCGTCATGTCCGCACCGCCTGCGCCAGGAGGCCGGCGATCGCCTCGCGCACCACGGTGGCGATCTCGTCGACCGGCAGCCGGGCATCCAGCACCAGGTAGTGGTCGGGGTCGGCGGCGGCAAGGGCCAGGAAGGCGGCCCGGACGCGCAGGTGGAACTCCAGCGACTCCCCCTCGATGCGGTCCCGGGTCTCGAACCGGCCCAGCCCGTGGTGCGGCTCGAGATCGAGCAGGACGGTCAGGTGGGGCCGCAGGTCGCCGGTGGCCCAGCGCGCCACCCGCTCGAGCCCGTCGTCGACCAGGTCCATCCCCCGGCCGGCTCCCTGGTAGGCCAGGGTCGAGTCGACATAGCGGTCGGTGATCACCACGGCTCCCCGAGCCAGGGCCGGCAGGACCAGGGTCTCCACGTGTTCGGCCTTGTCGGCGGCGTAGAGCAGCGCCTCCGTGCGGTCGGCCAGCGCACCCGTCGCCGGGTCCAGCACGATCTCGCGAACCCGGCGCCCGACCGTGGTGTCACCCGGCTCGAAGGTGAGGACCACCGCGTAGCCCTGTGACTCCAACCACTGCCTCAGCAGGCTCGACTGCGTCGACTTGCCAGCCCCTTCGCCGCCCTCGAAGCAGACGAAGACGCCCGTGGAGGAATGGACGCCGGGCTCAGTGTGCACGCGACGAACCTACGAGGTCCCTCCGACAACCACCATCACGGGGGTGACCGGGTCAGGACTTCTTGGCGGTGGCCTTCTTGGTGGCCGTCTTCTTGGCGGCGGACTTCTTCGCCGCACTCTTGCGGGCCGGCGCCTTCTTGGCGGTCTTCTTGGTGGCTTTCTTCGCCGGTCCGCGGGCGCGGCGGTCAGCGAGCAGCTCCGCGGCACGCTCGAGCGTGATGGCCTCCACGGAGTCGTCCTTGCGCAGGGTGGCGTTGTGCTCGCCGTCGGTGACATATTCACCGAACCGGCCGGACTTCACCACGACCGGCTGCCCCGAGACCGGGTCGTTGCCGAGCTCTTTGAGCGGCGGCGCCGCAGCGGCACGGCCGCGCTGCTTCGGCTGCGCGTAGATGGCGAGCGCCTCCTCGAGGGTCACCGAGAAGAGCTGCTCCTCCGAGGTCAGAGACCGGGAGTCGGTGCCCTTCTTGAGGTAGGGCCCGTAGCGCCCGTTCTGGGCGGTGATCTCCACGCCCTCGGCGTCGACACCGACGACCCGCGGCAGCGAGAGCAGCTTGACGGCGTCCTCGATGGTGACCGTGTCGAGGGACATGGAGGCGAACAGCGATCCCGTGCGGGGCTTGGCCTTGGCGGGGGCGTCCTCGGGCAACAGCTCGGTGACGTAGGGGCCGTAGCGGCCGTTCTTCGCCACGACGGTCAGACCGGTGTCGGGGTGGACGCCGAGCACGGTCTCCTCGCCGGCCGGATTGGCCAGCAGCTCCTTCGCCTTCTCCAGGGTGAGCTCATCGGGGGGGAGGTCGTCGGGCACGTTGGCCTTCACTGCTGATGGCGTGCCGTCCTCGCCAGGTCCCTCGAGGTAGGGCCCGAACTTGCCGACCCGCAGGGCGATGCCACTGTCGGCGCCACCGATCGGGAAGGTGGCCAGCTCCTTGGCGTCGATGTCCCCGAGCTCGTTGACCAGGGTCTTGAGCCCGACCACGTTGCCGGAGCCGAAGTAGAACTCCCCGAGCTCGGTGTTGCGATCGCGCCTGCCGCCAGCGATGTCGTCGAGCACGTCCTCCATGCCGGCGGTGAACTCGTAGGAGATCTGCCGGCTGAAGTGCTCCTCCAGCAGCCGCACGACTGAGAAGGCGAGCCAGGCCGGCACCAGCGCGGTGCCCTTCTTGTAGACGTAACCCCGGTTGAGGATGGTGCCGATGATCGAGGCGTACGTCGACGGGCGACCGATCTCGCGCTCCTCCAGCTCCTTGATCAAGGTGGCCTCGGTGTAGCGCGACGGGGGCTTGGTCTCGTGGCCGTTGGCACTCAGCGATGCGGCGGTGACAGCGTCGCCCTGGGCGAGGTTCGGCAGTCGGGTCTCCGCGTCGTCCTTCCTGGCGTTGTCGTCGGTGCCCTCGACATAGGCCTTGAGGAATCCGTGGAAGGTGATCGTGCGACCCGACGCGGAGAACACGACGTCCTCGCCGGACGCGGCCACGCCACCGAGGCGCACCGACACGGTGTTGCCGACGGCGTCCTTCATCTGCGAGGCGACGGTGCGCATCCAGATCAGCTCGTAGAGCCGGAACTGGTCGCCGGTCAGGCCGGTCTGGGCCGGAGTCCGGAACGAGTCACCCGACGGGCGGATCGCCTCGTGGGCCTCCTGGGCGTTCTTCACCTTCGAGGAGTAGACCCGTGGACTGTCGGGCACGTACTCGGCGCCGTACAGCTCGCGCACCTGGTCGCGGGCAGCGCCGATGGCCGCCCCCGACAACGTGGTGGAGTCGGTCCGCATGTAGGTGATGAAACCGTTCTCGTACAGGCGCTGCGCCACCGACATCGTGGAGGACGCCGTGAAGCCGAGCTTGCGGCTGGCCTCCTGCTGCAGGGTCGTGGTGCGGAACGGGGCGTAGGGCGAGCGACGGTAGGGCTTGGATTCCACCGAACGCACGTCGTACGTCGTGTCGCGCAGGCCCTCGGCCAGGGCCTCGGCCCTGGCCTGGTCGAGGTGCACGACACTCTTCGCCGAGGTTGAGCCTGCTGAAACCTTGAGCTGACCGTCCTGCCCGAAGTCCGAGCCGCGGGCGACCCGTGCCCCGTCGACGGAGTGCAGGCGAGCGGGGAACATCCGCTGCTCGTGCTTGGCGCCGGCGTCGAAGGTGCCCTCGAGGTCCCAGTACGACGCGAGCCGGAACGCCATGCGCTCACGCTCCCGGTCGACGACCAGCCGCGTGGCCACGGACTGGACCCGGCCGGCGGAGAGCCCGCTCATGACCTTGCGCCACAGCACCGGCGAGACCTCGTAGCCGTAGAGCCGGTCGAGGATCCGGCGGGCCTCCTGCGCCTCGACCAGGTCCATGTCGAGCTCACGGGGGTTGTCGGCCGCGGCCAGGATCGCGGCCTTGGTGATCTCGTGGAAGACCATCCGCTTGACCGGGATGTTCTTCGGCTTCAGCTCGTCGAGCAGGTGCCAGGCGATCGCCTCGCCCTCGCGGTCCTCGTCAGTGGCGAGGAACAGTTCGTCGGCATCCTTGAGCAGGCTCTTCAACTTCGCGATGTGGCTCTTCTTGTCCCGCGGCACCACGTAGTAGGGCTCGAAGCCGTTATCGACGTCGACCGCCAGGCGGCCCCAGGGCTTGTCCTTGATCTTGGCCGGGGTGTCGGCGGCATTGTTCGGGAGGTCGCGGATGTGGCCGATCGAGGACTCCACGACGTAGCCGTCGCCGAGATACCCGCCGATGGTGCGGGCCTTGGCGGGGGACTCGACGATGACGAGCTTGTGTGCCACGTGCGTGCTTCTCCTGGGTTCTGCTGCTCAGAGGCGAAGTTGAGGGGGTGTTGCGCCGCTACGGTAGCGCGTGCTGTGGCGACACCTTGCCGGTTCCCCCAGCGGTGGAGCCTCCGCCCCTACGGGGCGCCCTGTGGAAAACTCCCGCGCGTCGTCGGTGGGAGGACGCCGATCAGGCCGGGGTGACCAGGTAGCCCTGGCGGGCCAGCTCGTCCACGACCGGGAGGTAGGTGCCCCGTGTCTCGGCGGCGTCGAGGTCGAGCAGCTGGGCCACCGCGTCCAGGATCTGGCCGACCGTGAGGTCACCGTCGCAGGCGCCCACCAGGGCGGCCTCGACGGTGTCGACCTTGCGCGCGCGACGCAATCCGCGCTGCTGCCGCAGGACGATGCTCTCGGGGTCCGCGGCGCCGGGCTCGCCCACCGTCTCCTGGATGACGTCGGGACGCACCACGAGGCGGGCGTGCTCGTCGATGGACAGCTCGAGCGCCTCCCCCCACTGACCGATCGCCGGTGCGATCGGCTGCTCCACGTCGTAGGGCCAGTCCAGGAACTCGGTGGCCGTCGACGACCCTTTGCGCAGGTTGATCCACCCGAAGCCCACAGCCTCGATCCCTTGCTCCTCGAACCAGGCCAGCCACGTGTCGTAGCGGTGCAGGTAGTCGCCTGATCCCTGCAGACCGGCGTCCTTGAGCCACAGCTCGACGTACGTCGCCGGGTCGACCACTTCGCGCTGGACGACGAAGGCCGCGCAACTGCCGTCGAGCCAGCTGCCCAGCCGCTCCTCCCACGGGGTGCCGCGTGAGATCACCCAGTTGGCCAGGATCTGGCACCAGCCACCCTCGTTCAGGTGACCGGGCGCAGCCCGCACGATGTCCTCCACCACCCGGTCGCCAGGCAGCCCGGAATCGCGGTAGACCAGTCGCTCACCGGTCGCCGGCGAGATCACGAACGGCGGGTTGGTCGCGATCAGGTCGAACGTCTCCCCCGCCACCGGCTCGAAGAACGAGCCGTCGCGGACCTCGATCCCCTCGGCCTGGTTGAGCGCCGCGTTCAGTCCGGTCATCCAGAGCGCGCGCTTGTTGACGTCGGTGGCCACCACCTGTGCGGCGTGGCCAGCCAGGTGCAGGGCCTGCACACCGCACCCGGTGCCCAGGTCCAGTGCCCTGGCCACCGGCTCCCGGATCGTGAGCTGGGCCAGCGAGGAGGAGGCGCTGCTGATGCCCAGCACGTGGTCGGACCCCACCGAGTTGGGAGAGCCGTCGAGTCCCGGGGTCAGGTCACTGACGATCCACAGGTCACGCTCGCCACGGTCGTCGGGTGCTGCATACGGCCGGACGTCGAGCCGGGCCGCGACCTCGCTGATGCTCTGCTCCAGCAGGCCCGCGTTGCACATCCGGTCGACGAGCCCGGGCAGAGCCGCTTCCGCCTCGTCGAGCGCAACGGGAGTCTGCAGCAGGAACAGCCGCGTCAGTGTCTCCAGGGGCGAGCCGCCCCCGGTCCCGCGCAGTCCCGGGGTGGTCTCGTTGCGCGAGAGCGCCGCATGAGCGGTGGTCCCCAGCAGGCCGGCGACCCCGTCGTAGGTGTAGTCCGCGGCCACCAGGGCCTCACGCAGGGGTACGGCGAGCTCGAAGGTCACGCAGGAACCCTAGTCGCGCAAGGGGTGGGCGAGCTCGTCCTGGGGCAGCTTTGCCCACACGATCGCGACGGCGGCGAAGAGCACCGGCACCACCCCGGCGATGAGGAAGGTCGTGCGCAGACCGATCAGCTCGGCCACCGGACCTGCCAGCGCCATCGAGATGGGCATCAGGGAGATGGACACGAAGAAGTCCAGCGAGGACACCCGGCCGAGGAGTTCCGCGGGCACGCGACGCTGCAGCAGCGTCCCCCAGATCACCATCGGGGCCGCGAAGACGGCGCCGAGCACGAACGCCGCGGCAACGACCATCCACACCTCGGTGGCCACTCCGATCGCCACCATCGGCAGGCACCCGGCGCCGAACATCAGGTTCATCACCGTGAGGTAGCGCCTCGGCATCTCCACGAGGGTCATCGACAGCGAGCCGACGGCTCCTCCGATGCCGAAGGCCGCCAGCACCCAGGCGTGGTCGTCGGGTCCGCCGCCCAGCTTGTTCTTGACCAGGAACGGGATCAACACCTCGAGCGGCCCCATGGTCAGCAGCACCAGGACGCTGGCGAACAGCAACGTGGCCAGCAGCCACGGCGTACGCACCATGTAGGAGAAGCCCTCCCGCATGTCCGCGAGTGCCCTACGCACCGGGTGCTGATGGGGGCTGAGGGACAGGTCGCGGCGTACGGGGGTCTTCGGCACCAGACTCAAGGCCAGCAGACCGGCGGCTGAGGCGGTGGCGGACAGCCCCATCGCCGCTCCGGAGGAGATGGCGCCGACGACCGCCCCAGCCGCGGCCGGTCCGAGTGCCTGCCCGATGGTGGGGCGCACCATGCCTTCGAAGCCGTTGACGGCCAACAGCGCCGACTCCGGCACGAGGGAGGGCAGCCAGGCCGAGTAGGCGGGGTAGTAGAAGGACATGCCCATGCCGGTCACGAAGGACACCACCGCCAGGTGCCACAGCTGCGTCAGGTCGTTGATCGACAGGTAGGCGAGCAGCCCCATGCCTGCGAGCTCCACCGCCGCGACGCACAGCAGGATCGTCTTCTGTGCCACCCGGTCGGCCACGACTCCCGCCGGCAACGCCGGGAGCAGGATCCCGACCGCACTGGCTGTGGCCACCACGGAGAGCTGGCCGGGCCCGCCGCCGATCCGGATCACCTCCCACACCTGGGCGACGACCCACACGCCGGAGGCGAAGGTGCTCAGCACCAGCGCGACGGCAAGCCGCCGGTAGGCGGGGAAGCGGAAGGGCCTCAGCACCCGTAGGCCAGCTGATGGACTCGACTTCTCCGGCGTCTGCGTCACGTGTCACCTCCCCCTCACTGTGGAACGTACCGACTCCAGGGGACAACCGAATTCATCGCCCGGCTCTTCCTATGGGGCACCCGACCCGGGCGGTCCAGTAGCCTGCCCGGCATGCGCCGAATCCTGCTGCTGGTGGTGGCCGTGTCGCTCGTCTCGTTCGCGCCGGTGGCGATCGCGGAGCCCTCGAGCGCGGTGGGTGCACGGACCCGGGCGATCATCACGTTCAACAAGGATGCCGAGCACCCGCATCGCAGCACGTTGGTGTGGCGGGTGCAGAAGCGCGGCGCCGGCGGCGTCTGGAGCACGGTGGAACGGGAGTCGTGGCGGGCCGGATCCGGTTTCGAGGGTCGTCTCGCGACGAACGAGTGCGCCAAGGGCAAGGGGTGGTTGCCCAACGGGAAGTACTCGGTCATCCAGTACGACGACTACTGGGGTCAGCTGATCAAGGGCCGGGCGTTCTACCTGGGCAACAAGCGCTGCCGCAACGGCACGCTGCGCACCGAGCTCTTCATCCACACCGAGACCGGCAGCGGCAACAAGCAGTGCCGCAACGCCCGGGGTGACCAGATCTGCCGCTGGGAGTACCCGGCGGTCAACGACTACAAGTCCTACGGCTGCATCAAGATGTCACCACACGACCTGAGGGCGCTGGTCCGGCGCTATCACGAGTACTTCCGGGCCGGCGTGCGCTACGGCACCGCGAAGGTGAAGGTCCGCGTCATCGCCTGACCTGTCGCAGATGTACCTCAGAAATGCGCTGACCCGTCGCAGATGTACACATGGACATGTACATCTGCGACGGGTCGAGGCTCAGACCTTGGCCTCCGCGACCGGAGCGTCGTCGCCGATCGCGATCGGACGCTTCTTGGCGATGTAGACCGCCACCGCGATGATCACGACCGCCACGAGGGCGATGACGATGCGCAGGGTGTCGTTCTGGTCGTCACCCATGCTCATCGACACCACGGCGCTGGCGATCAGCAGCGAGACCAGGTTCATGACCTTGATCAGCGGGTTGATCGCCGGGCCGGCGGTGTCCTTGAACGGGTCACCGACGGTGTCACCGATGACTGTGGCGGCGTGGGCCTCAGAGCCCTTGCCGCCGTGGCTGCCGTCCTCGACGAGCTTCTTGGCGTTGTCCCACGCACCACCGGCGTTGGCGAGGAAGACCGCCATCAGGGTGCCGGTGCCGATCGCGCCCGCCAGGAAGCCGGCGAGTGGGCCGACACCCAGTCCGAAGCCGACGGCGACCGGAGCGAGCACCGCGAGCAGGCCAGGGGTCACCAGCTCGCGCAGCGAGTCCTTGGTGACGATGTCGACGACCTTGCCGTACTCCGGACGACCCGTCCCCTCCATGATCCCGGGGATGTCGCGGAACTGGCGACGTACCTCGTAGACAACCGCGCCAGCCGCGCGACCGACGGCGTTGATCGCCAGCCCGGAGAACAGGAAGACGACCGCCGCTCCGAGCAGCACACCCACGAGCACGTCGGGGCTGAAGACCACGAAGGTCAGCGGGTCGAGGGAGGCGTTGGCATCCGCGACGGCCTCGGCCACCGAGGTGGCGTAGGAACCGAACAGCGCCGTGGCAGCGAGTACGGCGGTCGCGATCGCGATGCCCTTGGTGATGGCCTTGGTGGTGTTGCCGACGGCGTCGAGCTCGGTGAGGATCTGGGCCCCCGCCTCGCTCACGTCGCCCGACATCTCCGCGATGCCCTGGGCGTTGTCGGAGACCGGGCCGAAGGTGTCCATGGCCACGATCACGCCGACGGTGGTCAACAGACCACAGCCGGCCAACGCGACCGCGAACAGCGACACGGTGAGCGTGGCACCTCCGAGGAGGAACGCTCCGAAGACGGCGGCACCGATGACGAACGTCGTGTAGACCGCTGACTCGAAGCCGACCGACAGACCGGACAGGATCACGGTGGCCGCGCCCGTCAACGAGGTCTTGCCGACGTCCTTGACCGGGCGGTACTCGGTGCCGGTGTAGTAGCCGGTCAGGGCCAGGATCCCGGCCGCCATCACGATGCCGATGACCACGGCGGCCGAGGCGATGAACCTCGGGTCACCTTCGGCGCCGGCCATGTTCGAGATGTTGGAGAAGTCCGCGAAGCTGCTCGGCAGGTAGATGAACGAGAGGATCACCGAGCCGAGCGCGCCGACCGCAGCCGAGATGTAGAACGCCCGGTTGATGGTGGTCAGGCCGTTCTCGCCGGGGCGGGGCTTGCACAGGTAGACGCCGAGCACGGCGGTCAGCGCCCCGATCGCGGGGATGAGCAGCGGGTAGACGAGGCCCTTGTCGCCGAATGCCTGGGAACCCAGGATGAGCGCGGCGACGAGCGTGACGGCGTAGGACTCGAAGAGGTCGGCGGCCATGCCCGCGCAGTCGCCGACGTTGTCGCCGACGTTGTCGGCGATCGTGGCCGCGTTGCGGGGGTCGTCCTCGGGGATGTTGTTCTCGACCTTGCCGACCAGGTCGGCGCCGACGTCGGCAGCCTTGGTGAAGATGCCGCCGCCGACTCGCATGAACATGGCCAGGAGGGCGGCACCGAAGCCGAAGCCCTCCAGCACGTGGGGAGCCTCGTCCTTGAACAGCAGTACGACGACGCTGGCACCCAGGAGGCCGAGGCCGACCGTGAGCATGCCCACCATGGCGCCGGTCCGGAAACCGATCTTCATGGCCGGGTCGCGGCCCACCTCGTTGGCTGCGGCGGCCACGCGCAAGTTGGCCTTCACCGCCAGGGACATGCCGAGAAAACCGACGGTCGCCGAGAACCCAGCGCCCACCAGGAAGAAGATCGAGCGTCCGATCCGCACCGCCATGTCGTCGGCGGGTAGAGCGAGCAGGAGGAAGAACGCCAGTGCGGCGAAGACTCCCAGGGTTCGGAACTGCCGGGTCAGGTAGGCGTTGGCGCCTTCCTGGACGGCCTGAGCGATTTCCTTCATTTTGTCGGTGCCTTCACCGGCGGCCATGACCTCCTGGCGGAACATCGCAGCCATACCGAGCGCGAGCAGCGCAATGATGGCGACGACGACGACCAGAACGAGATTGCCCCCGGAGACGTCAACGACGTTGGGGGTGAGCCCCATGCGTCTTCCTCCAAGTCTTGTGATGCAGGTAACACGATCCGCGGCGGAGTCTACGCAGTGCATCCGGGGCATGGAGAGGTGGTTGTGACCTGTTCCACACGAAAAGCCTCAAATAGGCGAAACGCGGACACCCAGGGCCCGCGAGCGAGGCCAGGGCAGTCAGCCGGCAAGGGCTGATTCGGCCGAGTCGTGAATCGTGAACACCTTCGCAAGACCGGTGATCCGGAAGATCTTCAACAGGCGTTCCTGGGTGCAGATCAGCTGCAGCGAGCCACCGTGGGCCCGCACCTTCTTCAGTCCACCGACCAGGACCCCGAGGCCGGTGGAGTCGAGGAACTCGACCGCCTCCATGTCGATGATCAGGGTGTGGACGCCGTCACCGACAAGTTCGGTGATCTTGTCGCGAAGGCGGGGCGCGGTGTAGACGTCGATCTCGCCGCCGACCACGACGATCGTGGCGCCCTCGACCACTTGGGTCGCAAGAGTCAGATCCACGGTGTTCTCCCCGATTCCTTGTCCGGCCTCCCGAGCCGACGAACGCTGCCGGGCAACATCAAACCACGCGGCTCGCCGGGCCGCACTGACTCACTGGCGCCGACGAGGCTGTCGGCACCGTTTGCGAGACTTCCCAGGTGAGCACACCCAGCGACCGAGCCGGTGGATCGGCCCGAGAGCTGATCGATCGGCTGGTCGCTGTCCCGGGTCGCGAGGACCGGCTCACCCACCTGGAACTGGTGCCCGCCCGCGAGGCCGTGGAAGCAGAATGGCCGCAGTGGACGGCGCCGGAACTGCGCGAGGCGTACGCCGCGCGTGGCGTGACGCGGCCGTGGCAGCACCAGGTCGCCGCCGCGGACCTGGCGCAGGGCAGGCAGCACGTGATCGTCTCGACCGGCACCGCCTCGGGCAAGTCGCTGACCTTCCAGCTGCCGGCCCTGAGCGCCATCCGGGCAAGCCGGGGACCGCGTCAGCAACGGGGCGCCACGACGTTGTACCTGGCCCCCACGAAGGCTCTCGCGCAGGACCAGCTGAGCGGCCTGCTGTCCCTGGGGCTGGATGTGCGCGCCTGCACCCACGACGGGGACTCGAGCTTCGAGCAGCGCGACTGGGCTCGTGACCACGGTGAGTACGTGCTCACCAACCCGGACATGCTCCACCACTCGCTGCTGCCCGGCCATGCTCGATGGGCGAAGTTCTTCGGCGCCTTGCGCTATGTCGTGATCGACGAGTGCCATCACTACCGCGGCGTCTTCGGTGCCCACGTGGCCGCCGTCCTGCGCCGACTGCGCCGGGTGTGCGCGTTGTACGGCGCCGACCCGACGTTCGTGCTGGCCTCGGCGACCGTGGCCGAGCCGGCTCTCGCCGCTGGCCGGCTCACCGGGCTCCCGGTCCGGGCCGTCACCGATGACGCCTCCCCGCACGGTCAGGTCGCCCTGGCCCTGTGGGAGCCCGCCTTCACGTCGTACGCCGGCGAGAACGGTGCGCCGGTGCGTCGCGCAGCCTCCTCGGAGGTGGCCGACCTGCTCACCGACCTGGTCCTCGAGGGGGTGCGCACGCTGGCCTTCATCAGGTCGCGGCGTGGGGCGGAGGCCGTGGCCATGACGGCCTCCCGGCTCCTCGGCGAGATCTCCCCCGAGCTGGTGGCCCGGGTGGCGGCCTATCGAGGCGGCTACCTCCCTGAGGAACGAAGGGCGCTGGAGGAGGCGCTGCGTCGTGGTGACCTTCTCGGCTTGGCCGCCACCAACGCTCTCGAGCTCGGCATCGACATCTCCGGTCTTGACGCCGTGCTCCTCGCCGGCTTCCCGGGCACCCGCGCTGCGATGTGGCAGCAACTCGGGCGCGCGGGCCGTGGTGGCCAGGACGCACTCGGCATCCTGGTGGCTCGAGACGACCCGCTGGACACCTACCTGGTCACGCACCCCGACGCGCTGCTCGGCGCCCCCGTGGAGGCGACCGTCTTCGATCCCACCAACCGGCACGTGCTCGACCCTCACCTGTGTGCCGCGGCCGCGGAGTTCCCACTGACCGACGCCGACCTCGAGCTCTTCGGACCCACAGCGGCTGAGGGAGTGGCGTCGTTGACGGCCGCGGGGCTGCTGCGCCGCCGCGCCCGCGGCTGGTATTGGACCGACCGCAGTCGAGCCTCGGACCTGGCCGATCTGCGCTCGAGCGGTGGGAGGCCCGTCCAGCTGGTCGAGGCCGACACGGGGCGGGTCATCGGCACGGTCGATGCGAACGCGGCCCACGGCTCGGCCCATCAGGGCGCCGTCTACGTCCACATGGGTGAGACCTGGCTCGTCGAGTCGCTCGATCTCGACGAACATGTCGCGGTGATCCGGCGCGCTGAACCGGACTACTCCACCTCGGCGCGCGAACTGACCGACATCTCCATCGTCGAGGAACGGCGTCACGAGCAATGGGGAGACTGCCGGTTGAGCTTCGGCGACGTGGCCGTCGCCCATCAGGTGGTGGCCTTCCTGCGCCGCCGGGTGCCCAGCGGTGAGGTCCTCGGCGAGGAGCCCCTTGATCTGCCCGAGCGCACCCTGCGGACAGCCGCGGTCTGGTGGACCGTGCCCGACCATGCCCTCGAGGTTGCAGGGCTCGCAGCGAGTGACCTGCCCGGATCGGCTCACGCCGCTGAGCACTGTGCGATCGGGTTGCTCCCGCTCTTCGCCACGTGTGACCGGTGGGACATCGGTGGCGTATCCACCGCGCGCCATCCCGACACCGGCCAGCTCACCGTGTTCGTGTACGACGGGCATCCCGGCGGTGCCGGCTTCTCCGAACGGGGGCATGACGCGGCGCGCGCCTGGCTGTCGGCCACTCGGGAGACGATCGCCTCGTGTCGATGCATCGAGGGTTGTCCCTCGTGCATCCAGTCGCCGAAGTGCGGCAACCAGAACAACCCACTCGACAAGGCCGGCGCGGTGGCGTTGCTCGATGTGCTCCTCGGCCGTTGACCGGTAGCCTGCCGACATGGTGATCCTGGGTCTGTTGCTGCTCGGCGTCGGTGCACTCGCGATCGTGGCCGGGGTCTTCACCAGCGACACCGATGCGGCGGGGAAGGCCTCGTTGCTCGGCATCGATCTCAGCCCGATGGCGCTCTTCCTGGTCGGCGTGGCCGCCGGTGTGTGCGTGCTCTGGGGCTTCTCGATCCTCAAGATCGGCACCAAACGCGAGATGCGAGCTCGGCGCGAGCACAAGAAGCTGTCGGAACTCTCGGAGAAGCTGGACCGGGTCGAGGCTGAGCGCCGCTCCGACGACGACTCGAACTGACCCCTCACCGCCGCGGCCCTGCGTGGGCCAGGCCCGCGAGGGTCGGCACTCTGCCGAGCAGGGCAGGTCCGCTGACCTCAACGCCGATCCAGATCTCCTGACCGGAGACCTCGCAGCGGGTCATCCGCGCCTGGTTCTCGCGCGCCACCCGATCAGCGACCGGACACGGCGCGCGTCCGGTCTGGATCGCCTCGGCACCGGCGAGGGCGGTGAGGTCCGCGGCGGACTGGGCGGCTCGGTGACGCACGACGACACCGCCGACCCAGGATCCGGCAAGCCCCACCAGGAACAGGACTCCGGCCAGCACCAGCGAGACAACGGTGGCCGCGCCGCGTTGACTGGTCACGGCGCATCCTCCTGCAGCGCAACGGCTTCGGCCCGAAGGGTGGGGCCGGACACTGCGGAGAACAGTCCGCCTGGCGCCTGCACCCGGCTGGTCACCACCACGGTCACGAGTCCGTCGCGACGGGTGACCGCAACCTCGGCGCCCGGCGGCGCAACCCGGTGGCCGAGCGCAACTGCGGCCGCTTCGGTCTCGCCACGAGCCAGCGCCCGCGCCGACTCACGCGCCGCGTCGACCGCGCGGACCTGGTCCACCCCGAGACTGAGCACCCACACGAGCACTCCGGTCAGCGCGACGAGCAGCGGCAGCATCATGGCCGTCTCGGCGGTCACCGCGCCACGCTCCTCGCGACGTCCCCAGGGCCGGGTGGTGCCTCGCGAGGCCACCGCCCCGACCCGCGGCGACATCAGCCGATCCCCAACAGCGCCAGGACGTGGTCGAACAGGGTCGTCAACAGGCGAGTGCCGAACCCGCCGGTGAGCATCGTGTAGAGCAGGCCTGCCAGCCCGGCCCCCGCGGCGGTGCCGACGGCGTACTCGGCTGTGGTGATGCCGGCTTCACTGCGGGGCCGGCTGGGCGAGATCGTCATTGCTGCCTCCTTGTCCGCCGCGGTCGTTCCGCGGCCTGTCTCGACTCTGCGCTGCCGGTCAGGAATCTGCCTCGCCTCTCGGACTGGCTGTGAACAAGTGCGCTTGCGGCGCGCCCTGTGGACGATGAGGGGGCTCACCACCGGATCGCTCCGACGGCTCCGGCCACGAGGGGGACGATGCCCAGCAGCAGGAACGCCGGCAGCAGGCAGAGCCCCAGCGGCAATGCCGCCTTGACTCCGACTGCCCGTGCTCGGTCCTCCAGGTCCATGCGGGCATCGGAGGCGAGGTCGTCCGCCAGCAGCCTGACGGCATCGACCACCGGTGCACCGGACCGCTCGGCGCGTGCCAGAGCCCGCCCCAGGGCCCCCAGCTGTGGGTGGCGGGCCAGTTCGGTCCAGACCTCGAGGGCCGTGCGGCCGAGGGCAAGACTGGAACGCGCACCTTGCAGCTCGTCGGCGACTGCGCCGGGGAGGGCCGCGCACACGACGGACAGCGCGGGTCCGGGCGAGGCGCCAGCACCGAGCGCTGCCGCGAGCAGCTCCACCAGGTGCGGCAGGTCGCGGCGCAGTCCCTCGCGTCGACGCCGTGCGGTTGGTGTCTCGGAGCGTTCCACCAGCCACCAGGTGGCGCCGGCACACACCGCACCCAGCGCGAAGGACCACCGACCGGGGGCGAACGTGGTGGCCCCGATGAAGGCCGACACGACCCATAGCCACCTCCCGCGCGCGACCAGTCCACGCTCGTCGGGCCGGGGTGGCGGCTCTTCACGCCTGAGCCATGGTCGCAGCGGCCACATCAGGAGACCTGCCACACCCGAGCACAGCCCGCAGGCCAGGATCCAGCTCACGAGATGCCGTCGGCGATCGCCTCGATCCACCACAACCCCAGGAATCCGAGCATCAGGCCACCAGCCAGGCAGACGAGCCCGGCGCTCGAACCAACCAGAAAGCTCACCGGGTCAGCTCCGATCCCTCGGCCCATGACCAGGGCGAGCGCCGGCAACCCGGCCATCAACCGGGCGGTCGCCCTGGCGCTGGCCAGTTCCGCGCTCACGACACGCCGCGTGGCCTGCGCGGCGCGAAGACCTCGAGCGACGCGGGCGATCGCTGCACTGAGGCCGCCCCCACTGTGATGGGCGACCTGCCAGGCGGCCGCGATCAGGACAAGATCACCCTGGCCACGGGCGGTGGCCGCCTCGCGCAACGCCTGCGGCACGTCAGAGCCCAGTTCGAACGCCGCCACGACCGGGGCCAGGCCGGGCCACTCGACCGCCCCACGCTCCAGGGCAACGCCGGCAGGCTGACCGGCGCTCAGCTCGGCGGCGACGACCTGGCAGAAGCCCAGCACCCGCGCCTGCCCCTCCAACGACTCTCGCCGGTGCCTGCGACGAACCAGCAGACTCCTGGCCGCCAGCAGGCAGCCCCCCATGACAAGGGACAGGACAACGACTCGTGCGGAGGCCAGTGGAACGACGGCGGCAACCGCGACCAGCAGGACCGGCGTCACCCGGGGTCTGGCCGGGAACACCGGTGGCCGAGGCACGAGCAACGCAGCGGCCAGAGCTGCAGTCCCGACGGTGACCCACGAGAGCCAGGACGTCACGAGGTCTCCGGTTCCAGTGCTCGGGCCAGAAGGTCTGCCCCAGACCCTGTGGAGGACTCCCCGCAGGCCGTGAAGCGGGCCGCGGTGAGCACCCTGACGATGCCCGCCTCATCGCGCATCGGGACCGCGACCTCCGCGAGGAACCGGTGCCCCGCCGGTGTCCGGGCAAGGTGGATGACCACGTTGATGGCCGACGAGAGCTGACTGTGGGTGGCCTCGCGACCGAGGCCGGCGGCGAGGGCCAGGCTCTCGATCCGGGCCGGCACGTCGGCCGCCGAGTTGGCGTGCAGGGTCCCGCTGCCCCCTTCGTGGCCCGTGTTGAGGGCCGCCAACAGGTCGACCACCTCGGGCCCGCGAACCTCCCCCACCACGAGCCGGTCCGGCCGCATGCGCAGCGCCTGTCTGACCAGCTGACACACGGTCACTGCCCCCTGACCCTCCAGATTCGGCGGCCGTGCCTCGAGGGCGACGACATGCGGGTGGTCGGGGCGAAGCTCACTGGCATCCTCGACCAGGACGAGCCGTTCGCGAGGATCGACCTCACTCAGGAGGGTGTTGAGCAGGGTCGTCTTGCCCGACCCGGTGCCGCCGGTGACCAGGAACGCCAGGCGGCGCTCCACGATCCGGGTGAGGAGTCGGGCACCACCTGCTGTCACCGCCCCGGTGTCGACCAGCTGCTCGAGGGTGAACACCTGACTGCGCGGCACCCGCAGGGACAGGGACGTGCCGGGTCGGGCGAGCGGTGCGAGCACGGCGTGGAAGCGGGTGCCGTCGGCGAGCCTCAGATCCACCCAGGGTGAGGCGTCGTCGAGCCGGCGCCCACCGCGCGCGGCAAGCCGTTGCGCCAGCCGTCGGACCGCATCGTCGTCGCGGAACCGGACATCGGTCTGCTCCAGCCCCTGTCCGCGATCGATGAAGACCTGATGCGGACCGTTGACCAACACATCGGTCACCAGCGGCTGACGCAGGAGCGGCTCGAGCGGACCGGCTCCTAGAACGTCACGACTCAGGGCCTCGTGGACAAGGAGCACGGTCGCGTCCCCCACAGGTCGTCCCTCCGCACGCAGGGCCGCGGCCACCCGCTGGGGGGTCAGGTCGCCCGGCTCTCGGGTCAGTCGCTCCCGGACGAGGGCGACCAGGTCGTCCTCGACTCGCGCGTTCATGTCACCGTCCGGGACCGCACCGTGTCCAGTGCCGTGGCCGCGGCCCGGGCCAGGGGTCCCCGGAAGGAGCGGACGGGCCCGACGCCGAGGTCGATCGCCTCGTCGAGCCCGCGCTGCCGGCCCAGCTCGACGGCGATCGGCAGGTCCAGGACGTCAGCGATCTCGTGGGCTGGGAGCCCGGGGCGTCGTACGACCAGGGAGGCCGGCCCTCCCGCCGCCCAGCGGCGGCAGACCCGGGTCGCGGAGGCGATGCCGGTGAGGGTCGGCTGGACCACGACGAGCAGGTGGTCACAGCGGGCCATCACCTCATCGACCCACGGATCATCGAGTCGCGGCAGGTCCAGGACCACGCTCGAGTGGCCCCGCTGAGCAGCCGCCAGCGCCTCTCGGACGCCGCGAACCCCCAGCGACCCAGGCTGGCCCGACCCCCAGGTGAGGACCCCGACTCCGGCCCGGCCGGGCATCGCCTCGCGCAGGGAGCGGGCACTCAGGCGGCCGGAGCTCTGCACCAGGCCCGACCACCGGATGCCTGCCTCCGACTCACAGCCGAGCATCCGGTCGAGCCCCGGTCCGAACGGGTCCAGATCGATGAGCGCTGCAGGGGCGCGCCGCGCCGCCACCTGGGCCAGAGCACAGGCGAACGTCGAGGCCCCGGCCCCACCACTGCCTCCGATCACTCCCAGGATGAGGCCGGGTCCACCCTCGTCGAGGTCGGAAAGGGCCTCGATGATCCACCCTTCGGCTCGAGGCAGCTCGGCGACGTTCTCCGCCCCCAGCCGCAACGCGATGCGGAACATCTCGGGGGCCACGTCACCCCACGACACCAGGTGCACCCCCGATCGTCGCGGCGGGTCGACACCCGACACCTCGGCGGCGAGATCGGCGCCGACGAGCACCACCGGCGGGCCAGACCAGGACCGCAGGGCCGCCTGGCCATCGGCCGCCAGCTCGGGCACGACGCCCGCAGCCGCACTGAGCCTGAGCAGCTCCTCGAGCAGGACGTCGTCGCGGGTGACGATCAGCGGAACGGTCATGCTGTGAGGCTCCCCCGGTCCTCGGACGGCCACACCCGGTCACCTCCAGGTTGTGGACAACCACGGCCTCGAGAGGCCCTGTGGAGAACACCTGGCCCGGGGATCCACCCACCGGGCTGCCCTCGGGCGCCTATGCTGAAGCAATGCGCCAAGCGGCCTTCTTCGACCTCGACAAGACGATCATCGCCAAGTCGAGCACGTTGGCGTTCAGCAAACCCTTCCAGGCCGGCGGGCTGATCTCGCGGCGGGCCGTGCTCCGCTCGGCGTACGCACAGTTCGTCTACCTCGTGGGTGGGGCCGACCACGACCAGATGGAGAAGATGCGGCAGTTCATGTCGCAGCTGTGCACCGGGTGGGACGTCGACACCGTGAAGGACATCGTCTCCGACACCCTGCACAACGTGGTCGATCCGATCGTGTACGACGAGGCGGTCAGCCTGATCGAGGAACACTCGATGGCCGGACGCGACGTGATCATCGTGTCCACCTCCGGCTCCGAGGTCGTCGGTCCCATCGGCGAACTCCTCGGCGCCGATCGGGTGATCGCAACCCGGATGGAGGTCGTCGACGGCAAGTACACCGGCAACATCGACTACTACGCCTACGCGGAGGAGAAGGCGCGGGCGATCCGCGAACTGGCCGAGGCCGAGGGCTACGACCTCACCCAGTGCTTCGCCTACAGCGACTCCATCACCGACGTCCCCATGCTGGAGGCGGTGGGGCACGCGTTCGCCGTCAACCCCGACCGCGAGCTGCGCAAGGTCGCGGTGCAGAACGAGTGGCCGATCCTGGTCTTCACCAAGCCGGTCGCGCTGCGCAGCAGGGTGCTGCCGGTGCGTCCGACCCTCGCTGTGCTCGCCGTGGGTGGGGCGCTGGCGGTCGGTGGCGCGGTCTGGGCCAACAGCCGCAAACGCCGGTTGGGTGCCTGAGAACGCGCCGATCGGCCGAAAAGTCAAGCCTTGTGTGCGCGCCGAACGCGGCGTACAACGGAGTCACAACTCCATGAATTTGCACACGAGCCGGGTACCCACGCATCGATCTACCCTTCCTACAGGGCGCGCGTCTCCGGGATACTCCCGGGACAGCAGTTGGAACGATTGCAGCCTGGTAGCCAAGGCTTCGTGTGTCAGCGGCGGCACCTGACATCCTCGTCGATGGCGGGTGCCGCTCGCATTTGGTCTCGGGCTTGCTCGACCACCGAACGACGGGCTCCGACTACCGCACCGGACTGAGTTCCGCGGCCTTCGCGTAGGCCTCAGCCGCGTAGACCAACCACGCGTGCACGCCGCTGCTGCCGCCAGCCTGGGCATAGGCCCGCAGGTTGGATTCGTACTCCGCGCGCAGTGCCAGGTGCCCGGCCTCGGGCACGATGAGCGACTTCTCGTCGACGCCACGGGTGACCAGCACCAGCCGCTCGGCCGCACGGGCCACGAGCCCGTTGTGTGAGGCGAAAGGGGCGGCCGTGGCGAGCTCGGCGTGGACGACGGCGGCGACGAGCAGGGCCGGGGCGGTCGTGGGCTCGAGAAGGCGTCGCGCCAGCAGGTGCAGGCGTTCGGCTGCCGCACCGTCGCGAGGACGCCCGAGTTGGTCGTCAGCGACCGCTCCTGCTCCGAGCACGGCGTGGAGGCGGGCAAAGGCCTGCAACGGCGCCGTCCTCAGCGTGGGCACCAGTGCCAGCAGCTCGGTGGACAGCCGCAACGCAGCCACGGCCACCTCGTCACCCTGGCCCGCCCGCATCTCCTCGGCCGAGGAGACGGACCCCTCGAGCGTGGCCGAGGCGATGGCACCTCGAAGGAGGGACTCGGTGGTCAGCTCGGGCGGGGTACGACGCAGCCCTCGGTCACGCAGCAGCGCGTCGATGCCGTCGCGGCTCCCCGCGAGCGCGGACGCGACTCCCTCGAGCGAGCCGAGCGATGCCAGCGCGTCCATACGGGAGTCCATGGCACCGAAGGCTAGTTGCTCCCCGATTCCGGGCCACCGGACAGGTAGCCTCACAACCGATGCAGACTCCAGCCGACCCCCTGGGTTCCCCGAAGGACGCCCCCGCGTTTCCCGCCGAGGCCGTTGACTGGCTGGTGGGCGGCCCGCGGCGCAAGGTCGCGTGCCTGGCGCCGGCCTACCTGACCGCCGCCGTGACGCGCGCCGGGCACCACGTGATGGCGCTCCCCGGTGAGGGCACCACGGTGCTCGACGCGGTCGTCGCCTCCAATCGGCTTCCCGAGGACCTCGACCGGATCGCCCGGCTGCTGCGCAGCGGGGGACGCCTGACGCTCGTGTGCAGTCAGCGCGACCAGCGCATCCCGTGGGCCCGCAAGCTCGACCGGCTCCTCGGGCTGACTCCGGTTGCCGACCCGGCTGCCGCACTGACGCTCCACCCCCGCTTCGCAGCTGTGGAGCAGGAGACCTTCCGCTACTGGCAGATCGTCAACCAGGACACCCTGCCCGGGCTGATCCGGGCCGAGCTCAGCGCCCTCGAGCCCGCCGACCGGGAGGAGCGGGTGGCCGCAGCGCTCGAGCTGTACGCCGGCTACGGCCGCGGCAACGACGGCATGCAGATGCCGTGGGTGAGCACGTGCCATCGAGCGACCGTGGTGGACGCGTTGTGGGCGACCCCGGACGTGGTCTCGACAAGCTCGACCACCGAAGCCCGCTCGACCACCGAAGCCCGCTCGACCACCGAAGCCCGCTCGACCACCGGAACCGGGTCGACCACCGAAGCCCGCTCGACCGCCGGAGCCGGCACCACCCAGACCGGCTCGACCACCGGGAGCGCCTCGAGTCCCGAGGACGCCCTGTTCGAGAGCTCTGCCGAGGCCACGCTCCTCATCGACTTCCGGTGAGTTGAGGAGCCGGCGGTGAGGCTGCACTGGCGGCGTACTCCGCTGGGGACCGAGGCCGACCGGGCGACCTTTCGCACCCTGCACACGGCCTCGCTCGCCTCGCCTGCCCTGCGCCGCGGGCTGACCGGTGCCAGCGCCGAGCAGAGCATCCGGCACCTCAGGACCCTGCTCGGTACGCCGGCGGCCGCGCTGACCGACACCGTGTCCCTGCTCGCCTGGGACGGCAGCAGCCGTCACCACGCGGAGCAGAGCGCCGGTCTGGCCACGCTCGCGATCGAGCACGGGGCGACCCGGGTGGCCGACCGTCGCGAGATCGGCTGCGCCAGGCCGGACTGTGGCGTGCGCGCGGCGATCGTGAGCCCGCTGGTCGTCGAGGAACGGATCGTCGGCACCCTGCAGGTCTTCACCGGAGCCGCCACGGCCAACCTGGTCCGGGCCGCGGACGAGGTGTCGCGCTGGGTGTCCAGCCAACTGGAGCTCGCTGAGCTCGACGCCTCCCGCAACCGGCTGATCGAGGCCGAGGTCCGTGCGCTGCGGGCCCAGATCAGCCCCCACTTCATCTACAACTCTCTGGGAGCGATCGCCTCGTTCGTGCGCACCGACCCCGATCGGGCGCGCGAGCTGCTGCTCGAGTTCGCGGACTTCACCCGCTACTCCTTCCGCCGGCACGGGGAGTTCACCACGCTCGCCGAGGAGCTGCGCAGCGTGGAGCGCTACCTGTTGCTGGAGCAGGCACGCTTCGGCGACCGGCTCCAGGTGACCTTGCGGATCGCCCCCGAGGTGCTTCCGGTTGCGGTGCCGTTCCTGTGCATCCAGCCGCTGGTCGAGAACGCCGTGCGTCACGGCCTGACCGGCGAGGAGGGACACATCACCATCGTGGCGCGCGACCAGGACAGCGAGGCGGTGATCGAGGTCGAGGACAACGGCGTGGGAGAGGACCCCGAGAAGGTCAGGCGGGCACTGGCCGGTGACTCCGATGTCGACTCCGTGGGGTTGGGCAACGTCGACGCACGGCTGCGCGCCACCTTCGGTGACGACTACGGTCTGATCGTGGAGACAGCCCCGGGAGCCGGCACCAAGGTGATCGTCCGGGTGCCCAAGTTCGCCCCGGGGGTCCACGGATGAACACGCTGAAGGTGCTGGTCATCGACGACGAACGGCCCGCACTCGACGAGCTGACCTATCTGCTCGGCAAGGACCCGCGCGTCGGGGGTGTGCTCACCTCCGACTCGGCCACCGAGGCGCTGCGCATCCTGCAGGACCTCGAGGTGGACGCGGTCTTCCTCGACATCCAGATGCCCGGACTGTCCGGCCTCGAGCTCGCCCAGGTGCTGTCGCGGTTCAAGAGTCCGCCACCCATCGTCTTCGTCACCGCCCACGAGGAGCACGCCGTGGACGCCTTCGAGCTGCGTGCCGTGGACTACGTGCTCAAGCCGGTGCGCGCGGAGCGGTTGGCCGAGGCCATCCGCCGCATCGTCGAGGGCGGGTCGGGGGCGGCGGTCAGCGGCGACGAGCAGATCCCGGTCGAGCGCGGCGGCGTCACCCGGTTCGTCAACCGCTCCGACATCACCCATGTCGAGGCCCACGGCGACTACGCGCGTCTGCACACCGCGGAGGGCTCCCACCTGGTCCGGATCCCGCTCTCGACGCTCGAGGCCGACTGGGCGGCCGCCGGTTTCGTCCGGATCCACCGCAGTCTTCTGGTGGCACTCCAGCACGTCGACGAGGTCCGGGTCCAGGGCGGCAAGTGCAGTGTCCTGGTCGGCGACCGGGAGCTGCTGGTGAGCAGGCGGCACACCCGTGAGCTCCGCGATCTCCTGACCCGGCGCAAGCCGTGACCGATCCCGATCCGCTCCCGCCTCCCGAGCGCGTCCGGGTCACCGGACCGGCCCGGCTGACCAGCCGCGCTCGGGCCCGGGCCCGCGAGATCGATGAGGAGACCGTGCTCGGCACGGTGCTGATGGGCTCGCTGCTGCGGGCCCAGCTGCGACTCGCCGTGCTGACGCTGCTGCCCGTCGTACTCCTCGGCTTCGCGATGCCGTTGGCCTTCCGCCTCGCCCCGGAGCTCACCGAGTGGCACCTGGTCGGTGTGCCGGTTTCCTGGCTCGTGCTCGGGGTGCTGATCTATCCGGCGCTGTTCCTGCTCGGCTGGTCGTTCGTTCGCCGCGCCGAGACCCATGAGCGGGAGTTCGCGGAGCTGGTGGAGATCACCGAACTGCGCTCGGACCAGCGATGACCTCGGTCCCAGGCGTGGTCGCCGTCGTGCTGGTCATCATCGCGACCCTGGCGATCGGCACCGTCGGCCTCAGGTTGTCGCGCACCACGAGTGACTTCTTCGTGGCCTCGCGCAGCGTCCGGCCGGCCCTCAACGCCAGTGCCATCGGCGGGGAGTACCTCTCGGCCGCCTCGTTCCTGGGGGTGGCCGGCCTCGTGCTCGTGTTCGGTGCGGACATGCTGTGGTACCCGGTGGGCTGGACCGCCGGCTACCTCGTGCTCCTCGTGCTCGTCGCCGCCCCGTTGCGCCGCTCGGGCGCCTACACGCTGCCCGACTTCGCCGAGGCACGGCTGCGCTCGACCCGGGTCCGGGCCGTCTCCTCCCTGCTCGTGGTCGCCATCGGCTGGCTGTACCTGCTGCCCCAGTTCCAGGGCGCCGGGCTCACGCTCGCCGCGGCGCTCGGTGCGCCCCGGTGGGTCGGCGCGGTGAGCGTGGCCGTGGTGGTCCTGCTCAACGTGGTCAGTGGCGGGATGCGCTCCATCACCTTCGTCCAGGCCTTCCAGTACTGGCTCAAGGTCACCGCCCTCCTGGTGCCGGCCATCGTGCTGCTCTCGGTCTGGGTCGGCGACGGCTCTCCCAGCCCGGCCGGGGCCGGTCCCAACGCGGCTGCGTGGTCACTCCCGGTGGCCGACGGCGGTGCCCAGGGCCTCTACGTCACCTGGTCCCTGATCATCGCCACCTGCCTGGGCACGATGGGACTGCCCCACGTGGTGGTCCGCTTCTACACCAACCCCGACGGCCGTGCCGCCCGTCGTACGACGCTGGTGGTGCTGGCGCTGCTCGGCGCCTTCTACGTGCTGCCCCCGGTGTACGCCGCTCTCGGCCGGATCTACGGTGATCCCGCCCGCAGTGACGTCCTGGTCCTCGAGCTGCCGCGGCAGATGGTCCCCGGGCTGGGCGGCGAGCTGCTGGCCGCGCTCGTCACCGCGGGGGCGTACGCCGCCTTCCTGTCCACCTCCTCGGGTCTGTCCATCGCCGTGGGTGGGGTGCTCGGCCAGGATGTCGTCGGCCGGCTTCGGGTCTCGGGCGTGACCGCCTTCCGGATCGGTGCGGCGATCGCCGTGGTGGTCCCGTGCCTCCTCGCCCTCGCCACCGAGAACGTCGGAGTGGCACGAGCAGTGGGTCTCGCCTTCGCCGTGGCCGCCTCCACCTTCTGCCCCCTGTTGGTCCTGGGCATCTGGTGGCGGGGCCTGACCGACGTGGGTGCCGTCGCCGGGATGCTGGTCGGCTTCCTCGGTTCCGGGCTCGGGGTGGCCTACGCCTTCGCCACCCCGTCCACCTCGGGCTGGGTCGGTGCCCTGCTGAGCCAGCCGGCCGCCTGGTCGGTCCCGCTGGCCTTCGCCACCATGATCGGCGGGTCCCTGCTCACCCGCAGGCGGGTGCCGGCGCACGTGCGGCGCTTCATGGTGCGTCTGCACACCCCGGAGGCCGTCGACCTGGCGCGCTGACCGCTCGTCGCACCAGATCCACCGTTCGGCGATGGCTGGGCCCCGTTGACCGAGCCAGGAGCACGGCCCCCTCCCCGAACCGCACAAGGCGCTGCGACGGTGACGGTGATCACACTGCCCCCGAGAAGGTTGATGCCCCGTGACGACTCATCAGACCGACCATCGCCGCAGCGAGTACGAAGACATCGCCGAGACCGCCGAGTTCAAAGAGCTGCGACGCCGCTATCGCGGCTTCGTCTTCCCCGCCACCGTCGCGTTCCTGAGCTGGTACCTGCTCTACGTGATCATGTCGAACTGGGCTGGCGACTTCATGAGTCGCAGGCTCTTCGACAGCAACATCAACGTGGCCCTGGTGTTCGGACTGCTGCAGTTCGTGACCACCTTCGCCCTGGCCTGGCTCTACAGCCGGTTCTCCACCGCGCGGCTCGACCCGCTGGCGCGCGAGCTCAACGACCGCTTCGACGCCGCCAACCCTGCCAAGGAGAACTGACATGGGTGATCACCAACTCCTCACCACGACTCTGTTCCTCGGGGTCGTCGCGCTGACCGTCGCGATCACCTTCTGGGCCAGCCGCCAGACCTCCGGCACGGCTGACTTCTACGCCGGCGGCCGATCCTTCTCACCGATCCAGAACGGTCTGGCCATCGGCGGCGACTACATGTCGGCGGCGTCGTTCCTAGGCATCTCGGGCGCCATCGCCCTGTCCGGGTACGACGGCTTCCTCTACTCCATCGGCTTCCTGGTCGCGTGGCTGGTAGCCCTGCTGCTCGTCGCGGAGATGCTGCGCAACTCGGGTCGCTACACGATGGCCGACCAGCTGGCCTACCGGATGAAGCAGAAGCCGGTCCGGATGGCGGCAGCCACGTCCACGGTCGTGGTGTCGATCTTCTACCTGCTCGCCCAGATGGTCGGTGCCGGCTCGCTCGTGGCCCTGCTGCTCGACGTGGACAGCCAGGCGATCAAGAACCTGACCATCTTCGGCGTCGGGATCCTGATGATCTTCTACGTCACCGTCGGGGGCATGAAGGGCACCACGTGGGTGCAGATCGTCAAGGCTGTGCTGCTGATGATCGGTTCGGCGCTGATCGTGCTCCTGGTGCTCATCCACTTCCACTTCAACCTCTCCGACCTGCTCGGCACTGCCGCGTCGAACTCCGGCAAGGGCCAGGCGTTCCTCGAGCCTGGGTTGAAGTACGGCGTCAGCACCACCAGCAAGATCGACTTCCTCTCGCTGGGCATCGCGCTGGTGCTCGGCACCGCGGGTCTGCCGCACATCCTGATCCGCTTCTACACGGTCCCGACCTCCCGTGACGCCCGCAAGTCGGTGCTGTGGGCCATCGGTCTCATCGGGGTCTTCTACCTCTTCACCCTGGTGCTGGGCTTCGGTGCCGCCGCCATGCTCAAGGGCGACCAGGCCGCACAGGTGGCCACCAGCAAGGGCAACCTGGCCTCGCCGCTGCTCGCCCAGGAGGTGGGCGGTGGAGCCGGCTCGACCGGAGGCGCCGTACTGCTGGCCGTGATCGCCGCGGTGGCGTTCGCCACCATCCTGGCGGTGGTGGCCGGCCTGACCTTGACGTCGTCGGCCTCCGTGGCGCACGACATCTACAACAACGTGATCAAGAAGGGCAAGGCCTCCGAGCAGGACGAGATCAAGGTGACCCGGATCGCGGCGCTCACCATCGGTCTCATCGCCATCCTGCTCGCGATCCCGGCCCAGAACCTCAACATCGCCTTCCTGGTCGCGCTCGCCTTCGCGGTGGCCGCCTCGGCCAACCTCCCGGCGATCGTCTACAACATGTTCTGGCGGCGCTTCAACACCCAGGGCGCGACGTGGAGCATCTACGGCGGGCTGATCGCCTCCCTCGGACTCGTGCTGTTCTCGCCGGTGATGTCGGGCAAGGGCGTGATCGACGGGGTCAACCAGAGTCTGTTGCCGACAAGCATCGACATCTCCTTTTTCCCCTTGGAGAACCCCGGGATCGTCTCGATCCCGATCGGCTTCTTCCTGGGCTGGCTGGGCACGGTGCTGTCCAAGGAGAAGGAGTCCCAGGGCAGCCGTTACACCGAGCTCGAGGTGCGTGCGCTCACCGGAGCGGGCGCGGAGGGTGCGGTCCAGCACTGATCCGGGCCGGCAGCGCAACGTCGCTGCAACCCGTGGGCTGACAACCTTCCCGGCGACGAGGTCGCGTGACGACAGTCACACATCGGCCTCGTCGTCGGGCTCTTCCCACCCCTAGGCTGGCAACCGGAGGACCGGTCACCGGCCAGCTCGACACTACTTTTGGTAGAGCAGGGCGCTGTACGCCCGTCTCGACACCCCGTCTGCAAGAGGAGAGATCGTGAGCGATCCACAAGACACGCTGTCCAACCTGATGCATGAGGAGCGACGCTTCGAGCCGCCCGCGGAGCTCGCCGAGCACGCCAACCTCAAGGCTGAGGCCTATCAGCGTGCCACCGACGACCGCCTGGGGTTCTGGGCCGAGCAGGCCGAGCGGCTCGACTGGGCCCAGAAGTGGGACCAGGTCCTCGACTGGGACAACCCGCCGTTCGCGAAGTGGTACGTCGGCGGCAAGCTCAACGCGGCGTACAACTGTGTCGACCGGCATGTCGAGGCCGGGCGGGGCGACAAGGTCGCCCTGCACTTCGTGGGTGAGCCCGAGGGCGACACCCGCTCGATCACCTACGCCCAGCTCAAGGACGAGGTCTCGAAGGCCGCCAACGCGCTGATCGGGCTCGGGGTGCAGACCGGCGACCGGGTCGCGATCTACATGCCGATGATCCCCGAGGCGGTCGTGGCGATGCTGGCGTGTGCCCGCATCGGCGCCCCGCACACGGTCGTGTTCGGCGGTTTCTCGGCCGACGCCCTGGCGTCCCGCCTGGACGACTGCCAGGCCAAGGTCGTCATCACCTCCGACGGCGGCTACCGCCGCGGAGCACCGTCGGCGCTGAAGCCCGCGGTGGACGAGGCCCGGACGAAGACCGACGTCGTCGACCACGTCCTGGTCGTACGCCGCACCGGCCAGGAGGTGGCCTGGGACGACGAGGTGGACGTGTGGTGGCACGATGCCGTCGACACTGCGTCGGCCGAGCACACCCCCGAGGCCTTCGACTCCGAGCACCCGCTCTACGTCATGTACACCTCAGGCACCACTGGCAAGCCCAAGGGCATCCTGCACACCACCGGCGGCTACCTCACCGGCGCGGCCTACACCCACGACGCGATCTTCGACCTCAAGGCCGACACCGACGTCTACTGGTGCACCGCGGACGTCGGCTGGGTCACCGGGCACTCCTACATCGTCTACGGACCGCTGGCCAACGGGGTCACCCAGGTGCTCTACGAAGGCACCCCCGACAGCCCGCACAAGGGTCGCTGGTGGGAGATCATCCAGCAGTACGGCGTGACCATCTTCTACACCGCCCCCACCGCGATCCGGACGTTCATGAAGTGGGGCCGTGACATCCCCGACGGCTTCGACATGTCCTCGCTGCGGCTGCTCGGATCGGTGGGTGAGTCCATCAACCCCGAGGCCTACATGTGGTACCGCGAGGTCATCGGCGGCGACCGCTGCCCGATCGTCGACACCTGGTGGCAGACCGAGACCGGCTCGATCATGATCAGCCCGCTGCCGGGCGTGACCGCGGGCAAGCCCGGCTCGGCGATGACGCCGATCCCGGGGATCGTGGCCGACGTGGTCAACGACGAGGGGGTCTCGGTGCCCAACGGCTCCGGCGGCTACCTGGTCGTCAAGGAGCCGTGGCCCTCGATGCTGCGCACCATCTGGGGCGACGACCAGCGCTTCAAGGACACCTACTGGTCGCGGTTCAAGGACATGTACTTCGCCGGCGACGGGGCCAAGAAGGACGAGGACGGCGACATCTGGTTGCTGGGCCGCGTCGACGACGTGATGAACGTGTCGGGACACCGGCTCTCCACGACCGAGATCGAGTCCGCCCTCGTGTCACACCCCCGCGTCGCGGAGGCTGCAGTCGTCGGAGCCAGCGACGAGACCACCGGCCAGTCCGTGTGCGCCTTCGTGATCCTGCGGGAGGGCGCCGCCGAGGACGCCAGTCAAGGTGAGGAACTGGTCCAGGAGCTGCGCAACCACGTGGCCCATGAGATCGGGGCGATCGCCAAGCCGCGCAAGATCCTGATCGTCGCCGAGCTCCCCAAGACCCGCTCCGGCAAGATCATGCGGCGCCTCCTGCGCGACGTCGCCGAGAACCGGCAGGTCGGCGACGTCACGACCCTGGCCGACTCCTCGGTGATGGGTCTCATCTCCGAAGGGATGTCCACGACGACGACGGAGGAGTAGGCGCGCTGCCGTTAGACTGACGCCGGATCATCAGGGTGCGCCGGGAAGTCTGGTCGGCATCACGTCGCCGACCCCTCAGGAGCCCGATGCCCACGCAGTCCGACAAGCCCCGCCTCTTCGCCCGGGGGTCCTTCCTGGAGAACTCCCGGGTGGCGGAGATCCTGCGCGCGGAGACGACCGGCGGCATCCTGCTGATCATCGGAGCGCTGGTGGCCATCATCTGGGCCAACACCCCGTGGTCGGACGGCTACGAGGCGATCCGGGACTTCGTCGTGGGGCCCGCCTCACTGCACTTGGACCTCTCGCTGGGCACCTGGGCGGCCGACGGGCTCCTGGCGATCTTCTTCTTCGTGGTGGGCCTGGAGCTCAAGCGCGAGTTCGTGGCCGGAGACCTGCGCGACCCCCGGCGCGCCGCGCTCCCGGTCGCCGCGGCGGTCGGTGGGATGGCTGCACCGGCCCTGGTCTACGTGGCCTGGAACCTGAGCTCACGCGGCGACCTCAGTGGATGGGCGATCCCCACTGCCACCGACATCGCGTTCGCCGTGGCCATCCTGGCGGTCATCAGCACTCACCTGCCGACCGGGCTGCGCACCTTCCTGCTCACCCTGGCCGTCGTCGACGACCTCCTGGCCATCACGATCATCGCGCTGTTCTACACCCAGGACGTGCATCTCGCCTACCTGGCCCTCGCCGTCCTGCCGCTGGCCGCGTTCACCGTCCTGGTGCAACGACGCAGCCGCAACGGCTTCCTCCTCCTGCCCCTGGCGCTCATCGCGTGGGCGTTGGTGCACGCCTCCGGGGTGCACGCGACGGTTGCCGGCGTACTCCTCGGATTCGCGGTGCCGGTGCTGCGACGCGACGGCAACGACGGCCCTGGCCTGGCCGAGCACTTCGAGCACCTGCTGCGTCCCGTGTCGGCCGGCTTCGCGGTGCCCGTCTTCGCCTTCTTCGCCGCCGGCGTGACCATCGGTGGTCTCGACGGCCTCATGGACTCCCTGCGCGATCCGGTGGCACTGGGCATCGTGTTCGGCCTGGTGGTCGGCAAGACCGTCGGCATCGCCGGATCCACCTGGTTGCTGGCCCGGTTCACCCGTGCCGAGCTCGACGACGACCTGAGCTGGAGCGACGTGATCGGCATGGCGATGCTGGCCGGCATCGGTTTCACGGTCTCGTTGCTGATCGGTGAACTGGCCTTCGGCGACGGCAGCAACCGAGACGACCACGTCAAGGTCGGCGTCCTCGTCGGCTCCCTGGTGGCAGTGATCCTGGCCAGCGTGGTGCTGCGTTCGCGCAACCGGGTCTACCGCGCCATCCACGCCCGCGAGACCCTGGACGCCGACGGGGACGGCATTCCCGACGTGTACGGCGGACGCGACACCTGAGCCGCCCTGACCGCGCCGACGAAGGATTCTGTAAGGTCGGCCACGAGACGAAACGCCGATCCAGAGGACGCACCCATGGCACCCGAACCGGTCAAGGACGACGACCCCACCATCGGCAAGCTCGTCACCGACGCCACCCGTGACATCTCGTCGCTGATATCGCAGGAGATCCAGCTCGCCAAGTCCGAGCTCAAGATCAGCGTGAAGACCGGTGGCATCGGTGCCGCCCTGTTCGCGGTGGCCGCGTTCCTGCTGCTGATCAGCATCATCCTGCTGTCGATCACCGCGGCGTACTTCATCCACTGGGCCGGGCTGGGCCTGCACTGGTCGTTCCTGATCGTCACCGGGTTCTACGTGCTCGTCGCCGTGATCCTGGCGCTCATCGGCCTGCGCAAGGTGAAGAAGGTGAAGGGTCCCGAACGCGCCATCCACCAGGCGCAGGAGACCAAGCTCGCCCTGACCAAGCGGAGCTAGCTGGCGCAGTCGCCGGTGTTCACCTCGTCGGTGGAGAACATGCCGGCGGCAGCAGCCTTGGCGACCTGCTCGGCGGTGAGCGCGTAGCCGGTGTCGGCATCGGTCACGGAGGCGGCGAACACGACTCCCACCACGTCACCGCGCGAGGAGACCAGCGGTCCACCCGAGTTGCCCGGACGGATCAGCCCGCGCAGCGAGAACACCTGACGCACGACGGAACCCTCGCCGTAGATGTTGGGAGAGCGCAGGCGTTGCTCGGCTCGGATCCGGGCCGCCTGGACGTCGAACGGACCGTCCTGCGGATAGCCGAGGACGGCGACGCCGTCGTCGGCCTGGCCGCCGTCGTCGAAGTCGAGTGGGGTGCGACCCTGGTCGTCGAGGGCGAGGACGGCCACATCGATCTCCGGGTCGTAGTAGACGATCGAGGCTGACACGGTCTCGTCGCCGATCAGCACCTCGGGATCACTCACGCCCGCCACGACGTGCGCGTTGGTCATGAGGCGGTCGTTGCCGTAGAGGAAGCCACTGCCCTCCACCCCCCGACCACAGGAGTTGTCGGCATGGATCTTGAAGACGCTGTCGGCCGCGTCGAGCACGTCCGGATCATTGAGCAGCCGCTTCGGCGGCTCGGCCACCTCGACGATGGTCTCCGGGGCGAACGGTTCCAGGTAGCGGGGGAAGAAGCTCTGGCCGACCACGTTGTTGAACGCCTGGAGCACCCCGGTCGCCGACTGCGGCAGCATCTCGTTGACCTTCGCCAGGACCACCGAGTCACGCACGGCCGGCGTGATCCCGACGATCCGGGAGCCCGAGACGGCCAGGCCGAGGGCCCAGGCCACCAGCAGCACCGCCACCGCGCTCAGCAGAGCGCCTCCCACGGCGTCCACGGCGCGGATGGGCTGCCACTTGATGCGCTCGCGGATCTTGGCGCCGGCGTACTGGAAGAACGCCTGGCCGAGCGTGGCCGACAAGATCACGATGAACAGTGCACCCAGGGAGACCCACACCGAGGACTGGGCGTCACCCAGGGCCAGCGGCGCGAGCCAGATGCCGAGCAGGCCGCCGAGCAGCAGGCCGGCCGTCGCGAAGGCGCCGGTGATGAAACCCTGCCAGTAGCCGCTCAACGCATAGGCGAGCACGAGGACGACGAGGATCCAGTCGAGGACGTTCATCGGTCGGGGTACTCCTGGAACGACGTGTTGGGCGCGGGGAGTTCGGGAAATTCGGCCTCGTCGCCGTTCCTACCGAAGATCATCCAGTCCGGGACCTCGAATTGCACGTCGGCGTCCCACGGCCTGGTCCACCCCACATGGTCGAACAGCCTCGAGACGATGCCGGCGGTGAAGCCCCAGAGCAGCAGGTCGTCGGCCAGCAGGAACCCCGGACCGAAGCGGCCCATCGGGTGCACCGTGGTCACGCGGTTGGCCGGATCGAGCAGCTGGTCGATGGGCACCCTGAGGACGGAGGCCACCTCGTCGGTGTCGACCACGCTGACCGGAGACTCCTCGCGCCACCAGCCCAGGACCGTGGTGACCGCGAAGTTGCTGGGCGGCAGCCACAGCTGCGGGAGCTCGCCGAACACCTCAACGCCGGCCGGGTCGAGACCGGTCTCCTCCTGCGCCTCGCGCAGGGCGGCCGCGACCGGCCCGCCGTCGTCCGGGTCGATCGACCCTCCCGGGAACGACACCTGGCCAGGATGGGAGCGCATGTGGTGCGCCCTCTCGGTGAGCAGCAGGTCCGGGCCGTCGGGCCCCTCCCCGATCAGGAGGAGTACGGCGCCCTGCCGCGGGGTGCTGCCCGCAGGGGGGACGTAGCGCGACAGTTGGTCGGCGGTGATGGTGGCGGCGCCGGAGCGCACCGGCTCGAGCCACTCGGGGATCATGCAGCGATCCCGAGCTCGTCGCTGACCAGCTGCCGCAGCTCGCTGTAGGACGTGATCTCGCCGATGTTGAACCCGGCGATCGACCCGTCCGCCCCGACGAGGACGACGACCGGCAGGTTGCGCAGCGGCGGCAGCCCGGCCTTGCCGGCCAGGTCACCCCCGGGATCGGCGAGCTGGGGGTAGGTCACCCCGGTGTCGCCGAGCAGGTCCATCGCCGCCTCGGTCTGCTGGTCGAGGTAGTCGATGCCGATCACGCCGAGCTTGTCGGCGTAGTCGCGGGACAGGCGGGCGTAGTAGGGCAGTTCCTTGCGGCACGGGCCGCACCACCCGGCCCAGAAGCTCACCACCAGCGGCCCGGTCAGGGTGTCGAGCCGCACGTCCGGGCCGCCACCGAAGCACGGCAGCGTCACCTCGGGGAGGTCGTTGTCGCCCGTGCCGGGAGTGCAGTCCGCGATCCCCGCGGCAGCCTTGGCGCTCCGCAGCGCGGGAGTGTCGACGTCCACCTTGGACGGCGGAACGATCGGGACGATGAAGTCGTCGTCCTTCGCAGGAGCACAGCCGCTGAGCAGCGCGGTGGCCAGGGCGAGGACGAGGAGAACCCTCATGCCCGACCCTCGGTGCGCACCAGCTTGGCCGCGACCTCGGGATCGGTCGGCCCCTCGCCGTACGCCGGGCAGAGGCGAGCGAGCGGGCAGGCCCCGCAGGCGGGGTTGCGGGCGTGGCAGCGCCGCCGACCGTGCCAGATCAGGTGGTGCGAGAGCATCGTCCAGTCGCGCTTGGGGAACAGCTCTCCCACTGCGTGCTCCACCTTCACCGGGTCGGTCTCCTCGGTCCAGCCGAAACGTCTGGCCAGCCTGCCGAAGTGGGTGTCGACGGTGATGCCGGGGATCCCGAAGGCGTTGCCGAGCACTACGTTGGCGGTCTTGCGACCGACACCGGGCAGCTTGACCAGGTCATCGAGTCTGGGCGGCACCTGGCCGTCGTGCCGCTCGACCAGGGCCTGGGACAGCTTGAGGAGGCTGTCGGTCTTGGCGCGGAAGAAACCCAGGGGTCCGATGATCCGCTCGACGTCGGCGCGGTCGGCCGACGCCATGGCCTCGGGGCCGGGGTAGGCCGCGAAGAGCGCCGGACGCACGGCGTTGACCCGCTTGTCGGTGGTCTGCGCACTCAGCACGGTGACCACGAGCAGCTCGAAGGGGGTGTCGAAGTCGAGCTCGCACCGGGCGTCGGGATAGGTCGCTGCCAGGGTGCGATCGATCTTGCGGGCGCGGCGAACCACAGACGTGTCAGGCACCCGCTCAGCGTACGTGCTGGCACCGACAACCCCGTGGTCTCGGGCCGGCTGGATGACCAGCTTTCCGGGCTCGTGCACTGTGAGGCATTCCACTCGCTAGGATCAAGCCAATGCGTCGCATCCGGCGCCGGAGGACTTGGAGGAACCGTGGACAACGACGTCATCCGTCAGGCTCCGCTCTTCAGCGCGCTCGACGACGAGGCCGCAACGGCGTTGCGGTCCTCGATGACCGACCACACCCTGCGTCGTGGTGAGGTGCTGTTCCGCGAAGGTGACTCCGGCGACATGCTCTTCGTCGTGCTCGAGGGCAAGGTGAAGCTCGGGCGCACCTCCTCCGACGGTCGCGAGAACCTGTTGGCGATCCTCGGCCCCGGTCAGATGTTCGGCGAGCTGTCCCTGTTCGACCCGGGTCCGCGCTCGGCCACCGTCACCGCGGTCACCGACACCACGTTCGCGTCCCTGTCCCACGAAGACCTGCTGCGCTGGCTGGACGGGCGGCCGATGGTGGCCCGGGGCCTGCTCACCCAGCTCGCCGGCCGCCTGCGCAAGGCCAACGACGTCGTCGCGGACCTGGTCTTCTCCGACGTGCCCGGCCGGGTGGCCAAGGCACTGCTCGACCTGGCCAGCCGTTTCGGTCGCACTGCCGACGACGGGGTGCACGTCCACCACGACCTGACGCAGGAGGAGCTGGCCCAGCTCGTCGGCGCCTCCCGCGAGACCGTCAACAAGGCGCTCGCCGACTTCGCGTCGCGCGGGTGGGTGCGCCTCGAGCCCCGCTCGGTCGTCATCATGGACATCGACCGACTCACGCGCCGCGCCCGCTGACCGCTGAGTGGTGCCTCAGTCTTGGGTCGAGAGATGGGCCAACTGCGCGCGCACGGAGAGCTCGGCGGCCCCCCAGAGCACCGGGTCGACGTCCGAGTAGACATGCTCCACCACCTGGCGGGGGCTGGCCTGCGGGCCGAGCGTCTCCAGAGCTGCGGCCACCTGTTCCAGACGGGACCGCCGATGAGCGATGTAGTAGTCGAGCACTGCCAAGGCGTCGTCGATGACCGGTCCGTGCCCCGGCCAGACCGCGGTGACTTCGTGGGCCGCCGCCAGGGCGTGCAGCCGGTCCAGCGAGGACAGGTAGGCACCCAAGACACCGTCCGGATGTGCGACCACGGTGGTTCCGCGGCCGAGCACCGTGTCGCCGGTCAGCACCGCTGACTGCGACGGCACCAGGAACGACAGCGAGTCGGCAGTGTGCCCCGGCGTACCGACGACCCGGACCTCCAGCTCACCCACCGCGACCACGTCACCGTCGCCCAACCCTTCGGGGCCGAGGCGGTACGCCGGGTCGAGGGCGCGCACTCCACACCGGGCCCGTTCAGCGAACTCCCGCGCGCCCTCGGAGTGATCGAGGTGGTGGTGGGTCAGCAGGACGGCCACGACGTCGCCGGCAACCGCCGCCACGGCGTCGAGGTGGTCGTGGTCGAGCGGTCCGGGGTCGATGACCACCGAGCGCGACGACGACGGATCGCGCAGGATCCAGGTGTTGGTGCCCTCCAGCGTCATCATCCCGGGGTTGGGTGCCAGCACGCACTCGGCGATCGCGCCGAACGATCCGCCCGTCCAGGTCATAGGCCATGCACCTGGCGACCGACCTCGAGACCGAGCGCGACCAGTCGCTCGGGGATCATCAGCCGCTCCCCCTCAGCCACCGGCTCGATCATCTCGTAGGGCAGCTGGGCGGCGTGCGCCAGCGCCTCGTCGGGCGTGCGCGCGGCATAGAACTCGCAACAGGTCGCGTACGTCGGTGGCATCAACAGCATCTCGCCGGAGTCAGCAGCCTCGATGGCCTGCCGCAGGCTCATCCAGGTCACCTGGTCGGATTCGCTCGACACGTCGCGGGTCACCTGGCCGGCTGGCATCGCGGCGACGAAGAACCACGTGCGGTAGCGCCGCGGCTCGAAGACCGGCGTCAGCCATCCGCCGAGCACCGCGAGCAAGTCGGTGCGCAGGACCCATCCCCGCTCCTCGAGCAACGTCGAGAAGGCCAGCTCCCTGCTCTCGAGGGCGGCTCGTTCGGCCTCCAGGCCGGTGGTGTCGGCGAGCACCGCCTCAGCCGTGCCGGCGAGCAGGACGCCGGACTCCTCGAACGTCTCCCGGACCGCAGCGCAGACCAAGGACGCGGCCTCGTCGGCCGTGCACCCCATCCGGTCTGCCCACTCCTGCGGAGTCGGTCCGGCCCACAGCGAACTCGGCAGGTCGGCGTCCTTGGGGTCCACGCCGCCACCAGGGAAGACCGACATGCCGGCGGCGAACGCCATGGCGACATGGCGGCGTAGCAGATAGACCTCGAGCTCACCCGGCTCAGCGCTCGCACCCGGCCTCAGCAGGACGACGGTCGCGGCGTTGCGTGGCTCGACCGGAGTCTTGACGCCCGCGGCGTAGGCCTTGGCGGACTCGACCAGCGCCGGAGGCAGCATGCGGGTGGGGTCCACCCCTCAGACCTCGACGATGATCTCTACCTCGACCGGCGCATCGAGCGGCAGCACGGGTGCGCCGACGGCCGAGCGTGCGTGGATGCCGGCGTCACCGAAGGCAGCACCGAACAGGTGCGAGGCTCCGTTGGCGACCCCGGGCTGCCCGGTGAAGTCGGGCGTCGAGGCCACGAAGCAGACCACCTTGACGATCCGCTTGACCAGGTCGAGGTCACCGATCTCGGCCTTCACCGCCGCGATCGCGTTGAGCGCGCACTGCTGGGCACACTCGGTCGCCTCCTCGGCGGTGACGTCACCACCGACCTTGCCGGTGTACATCAGCGCACCCGACCGCATCGGCAGCTGGCCCGAGGTGAAGATGTGGTGCCCACTACGCACGGCCGGGATGTAGGTGGCGACCGGCTTGGCCACATCAGGCACCGTGAGGCCGAGGGCGGCGAGGCGATCTTCGACGGCGCTCATCAGGAAACCTCCCGCTTGAAGTAGCCCACCAGGTTCTCGGGATTCATGCCGGGCACGATCTGCACCAGCTCCCAGCCGTCGGAGCCGAAGTTGTCGAGGATCTGCTTGGCGGCGTGCACCAGGATCGGCGCGGTCAGGTACTCCCACTTGGTCATGGTTCGCACCCTACTAGCGAGCAGCCCACGGGCGTCAGGGGTCCTCAGCCCAGCGGTGGCTCGGTCTTCTCGCGCACTTCCTCCGGGGTCACGCCGGGTGCGCACTCGACCAGCACCAGTCCGCCTCCCTCAGAAGCGGCGGTGACGTCGATGACGGCCAGGTCGGTGATGATCCGTTGGACCACGGCCCGCCCTGTGTAGGGCAAGGAGCACTCGTTGACGATCTTGTAGGAGCCGTCTCGCGCAACGTGCTCCATCAGCACGATCACCCGCTTGGCGCCGTGGACCAGGTCCATCGCGCCGCCCATGCCCTTGACCATCTTGCCGGGGATCATCCAGTTGGCGATGTCACCGCCGGCCGAGACCTGCATCGCACCCAGGATGGCCGCATCGATCTTGCCGCCCCGGATCATCCCGAACGATGTCGCGGAGTCGAAGAACGACGCACCGCGACGCAGCGTCACGGTCTCCTTGCCGGCATTGATCAGGTCCGGGTCCTCCTCACCGTCGATCGGGTAGGCACCGACCCCGAGGATCCCGTTCTCCGACTGCAGCACCAGCTCGACGTCGTCGGGGACGTAGTTGGGCACCAACGTCGGCAGCCCGATCCCGAGGTTCACGTACGACCCGTCGCTCAGCTCCGAGGCAGCCCGAGCCGCCATCTCCTCACGCGTCCAACTCATGTCAGTTCGCTCCGTTCGTGGTCTCGACAGGCTCGACCACCGAGGGGCGAACGGTCCTCTTCTCGATCCGCTTGTCCGCGGCCTGCTCGGGTGTCAGCGCGACGACGCGCTGCACGAACACTCCCGGGGTGTGCACGTCATTGGGGTTCAGCTCCCCAGGTTCGACCAGGTGCTCGACCTCGGCGATCGTGATCCTCCCGCACATCGCGGCGAGCGGATTGAAGTTGCGCGCGGAGTCGCGGTAGACGAGGTTCCCGTGCCGGTCGCCCTTCCAAGCGCGCACGAGACCGAAGTCCGCGGTGATCGCCTCCTCGAGCACGAACTCACGAGCCACCCCGTCGACCAGGAACATCCGGGTCTCCTTGGGCGGCGAGGCGAGGATCACGGTGCCGGCGTCGTCGTACTTCCAGGGAAGTCCGCCCTCGGCGACCTGAGTGCCACCACCGGTCGCGGTGAAGAAGGCCGCGATCCCAGAGCCACCGGCGCGCATCCGCTCAGCCAGCGTGCCCTGAGGCGTGAGCTCGACCTCGAGCTCACCCGAGAGGTACTGCCGGGCGAACTCCTTGTTCTCCCCGACGTAGGAGGCGACCATGCGCCGTAGCCGCTTGGCCATCAGCAGCCGGCCCAGGCCCCAGTCGTCGACCCCGCAGTTGTTGCTCACCGCCTCCAGGTCCTCTGCTCCGCCCTGGAGGACCGCGTCGATCAGCACCGACGGGATCCCGCACAGGCCGAAGCCACCCACCGCCAACCGCGACCCTGAGGCGATGTCCGCCACCGCGTCCGCGGCGCTCGCGACCACCTTGTCCATGACAACTCCGTCCACTCAGTGGATCCTGGGCACGTCGGTCCCGTGCGCTCCGGATCTCCACCGCCGATTCAAGTTGGACGGACGGAGCGCGTCAACGCCACCGCACCGCCCCGGACGGAATCTGTCGCGTGGTGGACCTCCCCTCCGGATTGCGTCCACTGAGTGAACGCCTTACAGTCCGGGCATGGAGCCCGGCCCGCATCTGGTGAGCCGCGTCGGCGCGCTGTTGCGCAGCGTCGCGAACCACGAGCCGACCGGCACGACGACCGCAGGCGTCGCCCACGCGGCCGGACTGCCGCGCCCCACGGTGCACCGGCTGCTGACCTCGCTCCAGGCCGAGGGCCTGGTGGACCGCATCGCCTCCAGCGGGCATTGGGTGCTGGGACCTGAGCTCTTCTTCCTCGGCAACGCGGCCGCCGCCCGGTACGACGTCACCGGGTTGGCGCGGCCCTCGGTCACCCGGCTCGCGCAGGCCACCGGTGAGAGCGCGTTCTTCTCCGCGCGGCGAGGCGACGAGACGATCTGCCTGGTCCGCGAGGACGGCAGCTTCCCGATCCGCTCCTTCGTGCTCTACGAAGGTGTCCGCTTCCCGCTCGGGGTCGCCTCCGCCGGACTGGTGATCCTGGCTCACCTACCCGAGCACGAACGCGAGGCCTACCTCGCCCGGGTCGACCTCACCACCGCGTGGGGTCCTGCCCACGGGCGCCTTCCCCTGGCCGACCGCGTGCGCGCCACCAGGCGCACCGGGTACGCCGTGAACCCGGGGCTGGTCGTGGAGGGCAGTTGGGGACTGGGTGCCGCGGTCTTCGACTCGACGGGTACGCCGGCCTGGGCACTCAGCCTGACCGGGATCGAGTCGCGCTTCACCGAGGCCCGTCGCTCCGAACTGGGGACGCTGCTGCTGCGCGAGGCGCACACGTTGTCGCAACGGTTGCAGCGCGCGATCCACTGAGGCGCGCCCGGGCGTTCCCACCGGCTCAGTAGGCTCCTTGGTTGTGACTCAGTGGCGCGACATCCGCGACGACGTGAAGCTGCACATCGTCACCGGCAAGGGCGGCACCGGGAAGTCGACGGTGGCGGCCGCCCTCGCGCTGGCCCTGGCCTCGACCGGCAAGGACGTGCTCCTGTGCGAGGTCGAGGGCCGCCAGGGGATCGCGCAGCTGTTCGACGTACCGCCGTTGCCGTACGCCGAGCAGCGGATCGCCACAGGGCTGGTCGACGAGAGCGGGACCGCAGGCTCGGTGTGGGCGCTGCACATCGACCCGGAGTCCGCCCTGCTCGAGTACCTGTCCATGTACTACCGGCTGGGCCGTGCCGGCCGGGCCCTGGACCGTTTCGGGGTCATCGACTTCGCCACGACGATCGCCCCCGGCGTGCGTGACGTGCTGCTCACCGGGAAGGTCTACGAGGCCGCCAAACCCCACCGCAAGGGCAAGAACGTGCGCGACTACGACGCGATCGTGCTCGATGCACCGCCGACGGGTCGGATCGCGGCGTTCCTCAACACCAACCACGAGGTCGCCGGGCTGGCCAAGGTCGGCCCGATCAAGAATCAGGCCGACGCGGTCAACACCCTGTTCCGGTCCTCGCGCACCGCCGTGCACCTGGTGACGGTGCTCGAGGAGATGCCCGTGCAGGAGACCGCGGACGGCATCGCCGAGCTGCGCGCCGACGGACTTCCGGTGGGTGTGGTGATCGTCAACCTGGTGCGCCCGCGCGATCTGGACTCCCATGAGCTCGAGGCGGCCCTCGCCGGCAGCATCGACCGGGCCCGGACGGCGGCCGACCTGGGTGCCGCGGGGATCGAGGCGACCGACGCTCTGGTCGACGGACTGCTCACCGAGGCCCACGACCACGCCGAGCGCCGCTCCCTCGAGGACAGCCAACGGCTCCTGGTCGGCGACCTGGACGTGACCAGCTTCGAGCTCGCGCGACTGCCCTCGGGCATCGACCTCGGCGGCCTCTACGAGCTGGCCGACTCGCTGAAGTCGCAGGGGATGGTGTCGCCATGAGCCCGAAGCCCCGGGTCGGGCCGCTCGCCTCGTCGCCGGGGAAGGCACCGGAGCTCGACGTCGACGCCCTCCTGGACGATCCAGACACCCGGATCATCGTCTGCTGCGGCTCCGGCGGAGTCGGCAAGACCACCACGTCCGCGGCGTTGGCGCTCCGGGCGGCCGAGCGCGGCCGGAAGGTGGTCGTCCTCACCATCGACCCCGCTCGTCGACTGGCTCAGTCCATGGGCATCGAGAAGCTCGACAACACCCCACGTCCGGTGGTCGGGATCGCCCCGGGCTCGGGCGGCTCGCTGGACGCCATGATGCTGGACATGAAGCGCACCTTCGACGAGGTCGTCGAGAGCGGCGCCAGTCCGGAGAAGGCCCAGCAGATCTTGGAGAACCCCTTCTACATCGCGCTGTCGAGCTCCTTTGCCGGCACCCAGGAGTACATGGCGATGGAGAAGCTGGGGCAGCTGCACCGCGACGCGGAGAAGACCGGTGCCTATGACCTCATCGTGGTCGACACGCCGCCGTCGCGATCGGCGCTGGACTTCCTCGACTCACCCGAGCGGCTCTCGAGCTTCCTCGACGGGCGGTTCATCAGGATCATGTTGGCGCCGGCGCGCGGCCCGGCCAGGCTGATGACCGCCGGCCTGAGCCTCATCACCGGTGCGCTCATGAAGATCTTGGGCGCTCAGGTCCTGCGCGACCTGCAGACCTTCATCGCTGCCCTGGACACCCTCTTCGGGGGCTTTCGCGCTCGGGCGACCAAGACCTTCGAGTTGTTGCAGACCGATGGCACGGCCTTCCTCGTCGTGGCCAGCCCGGAGGCCGACGCGCTGCGCGAGGCGGCGTACTTCGTCGAGAGGCTCGACGAGGAGGACATGCCGTTGGCGGGCCTGGTGGTCAACCGGGCCAGCAGTACGCCGGCCGGCGCCCTGTCCGCCGACGAGGCGATGAGCGCGGCCACTCGGCTGCGCCGCACTGACCCGGAGTCACTGACCGCCGACCTGCTGCGACTGCACGCCGACCGCGTCCGCATGGTCGAGCGCGAGACCTACCTGCGCTCGCGGTTCACCGCGGCCCACCCGCGGGTCGCGACGGTGGTCGTGCCGGCGTTGTCCACCGACGTGCACGACCTCGACGGCCTCCGCCGGATCGGGGGCCTGCTCAGCCAGCGAGCGGAGTGAGGTTGCCGGCCTTGGCAGCCTCGAGGACCGAACGCCACGAGCCAGCGGGGCGACGACGAAGCAGCGCACGGCGCTCACGCTCCGTCATGCCACCCCAGACGCCCCACTCGATCTGGTTGTCCAGTGCCTCCGCGAGGCACTCGGTGCGCACGGGGCAGGCCCCGCACAACTGCTTGGCCTTGTTCTGCTCGGCTCCACGCACGAACAGGTGGTCAGGCTGTGCCTGACGGCAGACTGCTGACGGTGCCCAATCTTCAACCCACATAACGATTCTCCCCAGTCCCATCCGAGTTATCTCGACGAGTGCCCTCCCACAGGGACCCATTCCGATCGGGGTACAACCCCAGAAACAAAGTTAAGGTTTCAACACCCTGGTGACGACCCCCCTTCGGTTTCTTCTCCATAGTCTGTTCGGGCTATGCCGCTCTGGTCGGGAATGGGTCGAGATGTGACCCGTCCCGTACTCTGGAGCCATGTCAGTGACAGGACCTGGGTCTCCGCTGCCCAAATCCCGCGTACTTTCGCACCTCGCCGTGATGGGCGTGGTATCCGTCGTGCTCGGCATCATCGTGGCCGGCCTGGCCATCCCCTTCGCGGGGCTGCTCGGCCTCGGCGCGCGCAACGTGTCCAACGCCGTCGACGACCTGCCGTCTGAGCTGGTCGCGCAGCCCCTGGCGCAGAAGACCCGCATCCTGGACGCCAACGGCGGACTGATCGCAACCCTCTACGACGAGAACCGGATCAACGTCCCGCTCAAGGACATCTCGCGCACCATGGTCAAGGCCATCGTGTCGATCGAGGACTATCGCTTCTACAGCCACGGCGCCCTGGATGTGAAGGGCACCATCCGCGCGCTCGTGACCAACCAGGCCAGCAACGGCGACGTGGTCCAGGGTGGCTCGTCGATCACCCAGCAGATGGTCAAGCTGACGCTGCTCGCCCAGGCGGGCGACAACAAGCGGCTGCAGAAGGAGGCGACTGCCGACACCTACGAGCGCAAGCTGCGCGAGTTGCGCTACGCGATCGCCTTCGAGGACAAGTACTCCAAGGACTGGATCCTCGAGCGCTACCTCAACATCGCTTACTTCGGTGACGGCGTGTTCGGCATCCAGTCGGCGGCCCGGCACTTCTTCAGCAAGAACGCCTCCAAGCTCAACCTGCGTGAGTCGGCCATGCTGGCCGGGCTGGTGAAGAACCCCACCGGCTACGACCCCACGAACAACCCCGACGTCGCCCTCGAGCGCCGCAACGTCGTGCTGGACCGCATGGCCCAGCTCAACGTGATCACCCAGGCGAGGGCCAACCAGGTCAAGGCCCAGGCCCTGCACCTGAAGGTCACGAAGTCCAAGGTCGGCAACGGCTGCCTCAACTCGCGGGCGCCGTTCTTCTGTGACTACGTGCTGCGCTACCTGATGAAGGACAAGCAGCTCGGCAAGACCCCCGAGGCTCGCGAGAAGCTGCTCAAGACCGGCGGGCTGACGATCCACACCACCGTGAAGATGCCCTTCCAGACCGCTGCCGACAACTCGGTGGCCAAGCACGTCTTCGCCAAGGACCGCGCGATCGGCGCCCTGGCCGAGATCGAGCCCCGCACCGGCAATGTCCTCGCCATCGCCCAGTCGCGCCCGATGGGCACCCGGGTCAAGGACGGCGAGACCTTCTTGAACTACGTGGTCCCCAAGGAGTACGGCGACGCCAACGGCTTCCAGGGCGGATCGACCTTCAAGGCCTTCGTACTGGCCACGGCCATCGACCAGGGGATCTCACTGGGCACCACCCTGCAGTCCAAGCCCGAGATGACGTTCAACGAGAGCGACTACGAGGACTGCGGCAACAAGCCCTACGGCTACGGCACCTGGGTGGTGCACAACTCGACCGACAGCGGTCGGATGAACATGTACACCGGGACCCGGCTGTCGGTGAACACCTTCTTCGGTCAGCTCGAACAGATGACCGGGATCTGCCAGCCGTTCAACCTCGCAAGGGAGCTGGGTGTCCAGCTGACCCACCCGCTGCCCAACAAGGACGGGTACGGCGCCGAGCGCACGCCGTCGTTCACCCTCGGCACGGTCGACGTCAGCCCGCTGGAGATGGCCGAGGCCTACGCCACGTTCGCCGGCCGTGGACTGCACTGTGACGCCCGCCCGGTCACCGACATCCTCGACTCGAACAAGAAGATCCTGAAGAAGTACCCCGCCCGGTGCACCCAGGTGCTGCCCAGCGCAGTGGCCGATGCCGTCAACGACGTGCTGCGGGGAGTCCAGGAGGGCAACGGCTTCGGTGCTTCAGCCGGACTGGCACTCAACACCGCCTCGGCCGGCAAGACCGGCACCACCGACAGCAACCGGGCCGTCTGGTTCGTCGGCTACACGCCTGCGGTGGCCACGGCCTCGATGATCGCCGGCGCCAACGACCAGGGCCACTGGGTGCCCCTCAACGGGCAGGTGCTGGGTGGCGTCACCACCTACAGCGCCCATGGTTCCACCACGGCAGGCCCGATGTGGGGCGACGCGATGCACGCGATCCAGGACCGTATCCCGCACACCGACTTCACCCCGCCGTCCGCCACCGACGTCGCCGGCGTGCTCACGCCGGTTCCGGACGTCAGCGGCATGAGCCTCGAGCAGGCCAAGGGCGTCCTCGAAGACGCCGGGTTCACGCCTGCCGAAGGCGGCTACCGGGATTCCGGTCTGACCAAGGGACTCGTGGCCGGCACCTACCCGGCGGCCTACGCCGACTACTCGGCCGGGGACACCGTCACGATCTATCTCTCGGACGGCTCGCCCTACCGCAAGCCGCCGAAGAACAAGAATGGTGGTCCGGGGCGCGGCTGATCGCGGTCACCAGAAGGCGTCGTTGATCTGGTTCCACCACGCAGATGCCGCCGCCGGTGCCGGCACCCCACAGGAGTCGATGCCGTGGCAGACGTCTCCGGCGACTGCGCGAGAGGTGGCGCACTGGAACTGCTGCAGCGGACTCTTCCTCCTGCCCAGGGATCACGCGAGCTGTCGTCGTACCTCAGCAGCGACCAGGGACCCGTCGGCCTTGCCCTTGACCTGGGGGGAGACGACGCCCATGACCTTGCCCATGGCGCGCATGCCCTCACCTGCGGCGCCGGTCTGCGCCACCGCAGCGCTGACGATGTCGGCGATCTCGGACTCGGAGAGCTGCGCCGGCAGGTAGTCGGAGATCACGACGCCCTCGGCGCGCTCCTTGGCCGCCATCTCCGGCCGGTTGCCGTCGTCGAAGGCCACCGCAGCCTCGCGGCGCTTCTTGGCCTCGGTGGAGAGAACCCCGACGATGTCGTCGTCGGTCAGTTCGCGGTGCTCCTTGCCAGCCACCTCGGCGTTGGTGATCGCCGTCAGCAACATCCGGATCGTGGAGGAGCGCACCTCGTCACGGCCCTTGATGGCGGTGGTCAGGTCAGCACGTAGACGGTCCTTGAGAGCACTCATGGGGTCATTGTGGCAGCCTTGCGGCATGGGACTCACGGGGATTCTCCGCAGGACGGTCGCCGGCGGCGCGCTCGTCGGGGGCGCCACGCTCGGCTATGCCCTCTGGGAGGCCCAACAGTTCACCCTTCGCCACGTGTCGGTGCCGTTGCTGCCGCCCGGCCGGCCGCCGCTGCGGGCTCTGCACCTCAGCGACCTGCACTTGACCCCGACACAGGCCGGCAAGATCGCGTGGGTCCGGCGCCTGGCCGATCTCCAGCCGGACCTGGTCATCAATACCGGTGACAACCTCGCCCACGCCGACTCGGTCCCGGTCCTGCTTGACGCGCTGGGTGACCTGCTCGACGTACCCGGGGTGTTCGTCTTCGGTTCGAACGACTACTACTCCCCGATCCTGCGCAGCCCGTTGCGCTACCTTCTGCCCGACACCGGCAAGCGCTACCTCGACCAGCCCAAGTTGCCGTGGGGGGACCTGCAGAAGGGGTTCGTGGCAGCGGGGTGGCAGGACCTGACCAACACCTACGGGGAACTGTCGATCGCCGGGACCACCTTCGCGTTCGCGGGGGTTGATGACCCGCACCTCAGCTACGACGACCTGACGCTCGTGGCGGGCCCGGCCCGCACCGACGTCGACGTGCGGCTGGCGGTGGCACACGCGCCGTACCTCAGGGTGCTGGACCAGTTCGCCCACGACGGGTACGACGCGATCATCGCCGGGCACACCCACGGTGGTCAGGTCTGCCTGCCCGGGGTGGGTGCGCTGACCACCAACTGCGACCTCGACCGGAGGCGCGCGAAGGGGCTGCACCGCCATCCGGCCTCCTCCCGACCCGGTGACCCCGGATCAGCCTGGCTGCATGTCTCGGCCGGGCTCGGCACCAATCCCTACACCCCGATCCGGCTCGCCTGCCGTCCCGAAGTCACGTTGATCACGCTCACCGCACGGCCCGCCTGAACCGGGTCATCTTGCCGGGGACGCCCGATTTCAAGGCCCGAGTGCGGCTCGGGTATGCTCCAGATGCTCGCGAGCGCGGTGTCTTCGTGCTCGCGATCGGGCTGTGGCGCAGCTTGGTAGCGCGCGTCGTTCGGGACGACGAGGCCGCAGGTTCAAATCCTGTCAGCCCGACAAAAAACACCCCGGATCCACCTGGATCCGGGGTGCTCGTCGATTTCGTGCATGATTCCCCGGGCGACCGGGGAAACCCGCGGTTGTCAGCCCTTGTAGAGGCTGACAACCGCGAAGACACCCGGCCAGCCGGTGAATCATGCGGCCAGTGTGAAACGGGTCAGAGGCGAGCAGCGAGCAGTTCGGCGATCTGCACGGTGTTCAGCGCAGCGCCCTTGCGCAGGTTGTCGTTGGAGACGAAGAGCGCGAGACCCCGGTCGCCGTCGACGCCGGGGTCGGTGCGGAGCCGCCCGACGTACGACGGGTCCTGACCAGCTGCCTGCAACGGGTTCGGGATGTCGGAAAGCTCGACGCCCGGAGCGGAGGCGAGCAGCTCGGCGGCGCGAGCCGGCGTCATGGACTCGGCGAACTCGGCATTGATGGCCAGCGAGTGGCCGGTGAAGACCGGGACCCGCACACAGATGCCCGAGACGCGCAGCTCCGGGATCCCGAGGATCTTGCGGGACTCGTTGCGGAGCTTCTGCTCCTCATCGGTCTCGTTGAGCCCGTCGTCCACGATGGAACCGGCCAAGGGGACCACGTTGTAGGCGATCGTGCGCTCGTACTTCACCGGCTCGGGGAAGCTGACGGCTGCACCGTCGTAGGCGAGCTCACGCGCCTTCTCACCGGCTGCGGTGACCTGACCGAGGAGTTCGTCCACGCCTGCCACGCCGCTGCCGGAGACGGCCTGGTAGGACGAGACGATCAGCCTCACCAGTCCAGCCTCGTCATGGAGCGGCTTGAGCACCGGCATCGCCGCCATCGTGGTGCAGTTGGGGTTGGCGATGATCCCCTTCACCGCATCGCCGATGGCCTCGGGATTGACCTCGGAGACCACCAGGGGCACGTCGGGGTCCATCCGGAACGCGGAGGAGTTGTCGATCACGGTGACGCCGGCAGCCGCGAAGACCGGAGCGAGTGCCTTGGAGGTCGCCCCGCCCGCGGAGAAGATGGCGATGTCGAGACCGGCAGGGTCGGCCGTGGCGGCGTCCTCCACGACGACCTCACGATCACCGAACGGCAGCACGGTGCCGGCGGAGCGTGCGGAGGCGAAGAAGCGGATCTCATCGATCGGGAACTCCCGCTGCAACAGGATCTGTCGCACCGCGACCCCGACCTGGCCGGTTGCCCCGACGACCCCGAGGCGTACGCCGCGGCTCATCGCCCCGACCCGCCGTACACGACGGCCTCGCCCTCATCGGCGTCCAGGTCGAAAGCCGTGTGGGCAGCGGCCACCGCAGCATCCACCTGGGCCTCGTCGACGACCACGGAGATCCGGATCTCGGAGGTGGAGATCATCTCGATGTTGACCCCAGCAGCCGCGATCGCTGAGAAGAACTTCGCGCTGATGCCCGGGTGCGAGCGCATGCCGGCCCCGATCAGGGAGATCTTCCCGATCTTGTCGTCGTACATCAGCGACGCCAGCCCGATCTCGTCCTTGAGCGCGTCGAGGGCCTTCATGGCGGTGGCACCGTCCGTGCGCGGCAACGTGAAGGAGATGTCGGTCAGGCTGGTCGCGGCGGCCGAGATGTTCTGCACGATCATGTCGAGGTTGATCTGAGCGGCTGCCAGCGCCTCGAAGATCCGGGCCGCGTAGCCCACCTTGTCGGGGACCCCGACGACGGTGATCTTGGCCTCGCTCCGGTCGTGGGCGATGCCGGCGATGATGGCCTGTTCCATGGTGTCTCCCTCTGCCGGGTCCATGACCCAGGTGCCTTCCTTGTGGCTGAACGATGAGCGCACATGGATCGGAATGGTGTAGCGACGGGCGTATTCGACGCACCGCAGGTGCAGGATCTTCGCCCCGCAGGCGGCCAGCTCGAGCATCTCCTCGTAGGAGACCCGGTCCAGCTTGCGTGCGGACCGGACGATCCGCGGGTCTGCGGTGAAGACCCCGTCGACGTCGGTGTAGATCTCGCAGACGTCGGCGCCGAGTGCCGCGGCCAGGGCGACCGCGGTCGTGTCGGTGCCGCCACGGCCCAGCGTGGTGATCTCCTTGGTGTCCTGGCTGACGCCTTGGAAGCCGGCGACGATCACGATGTGCCCGTCCGCGATCGCATCGCGGATCCGGCCCGGCGTCACGTCGATGATCTTGGCCTTGCCGTGCACCGAGTCAGTGATCACGCCCGCCTGGGAGCCGGTGAACGACCGCGCGGTGAAACCGAGGTCGGAGATGGCCATCGCCACCAGTGCCATCGAGATGCGCTCGCCCGCAGTCAGCAGCATGTCGAGCTCGCGAGCCGGCGGGAGCGGGCTGACACCCTCGGCCAGCTCGAGCAGCTCGTCGGTGGAGTCACCCATCGCCGAGACCGCGACGACGACGTCGTTTCCGGCCTTCTTGGCCTCGGTGATTCGTCGGGCCACGCGCTTGATGCTGGCGGCATCGGCCAGCGATGATCCGCCGTACTTCTGCACGACAATGCCCACGGTGAAGTCCTCGGTCGATCGGTGTCGGAATGGTCGCCGCGTCGCTGGCGACCGCCGTCGATTCTAGCGGGGGACGTCAGCCTCCGAGCCCAGCATCTCAGCGGCGGCCTCGACCTGCTCGATCTCGATCTCGAACTCGGCATCGAGGCGGCTGTGGGTCACGATCGACTGCAGGGCGCGCAGTACGGCGCTCGCGTCGTTGCCCCAGGAGGAGACGTAGGAGAACTGCCACCACCACAGCGCCTCACCCACATTGCCGGCTCGGTAGTGGCGCAACCCGTTGGCCACCTCGCTGGCGATGCTGGTGAGGTCGTCGGAGAGCTGGGCGGTGACGAGCTCGGCGTCGTACGGATCGAAGTTGTAGCTGTAGGTGTCGACCGGGTCGAGCATGCGCGCCAGCCGCAACCGCATGGCATCGAGGTCGGGGTCAGGACCCACGTCGGGCTGGAACTCCAGCTCCGGCGTGAAGTCGGACTGCGCACCGAGACGGGCGCCGGCCAGCAGGATCTGGCTCACCTCGAGCAGGAGCAGCGAGATGGCACGGCTGCCGTCCTCGTCACGAGAGATGGCTTGGACGGCGACCAGGAAGCTCTCCACCTGATCAGCGATCTGCTGCGCGAAATACTCGGTCTCGCTGTCCATCTGTGGCGTGATGTCAGTCATCAGCCGATCGCCTCCCAGCGAATGCCCGTCCCAGGGTGACCTCGTCGGCATACTCGAGGTCACCGCCTACTGGTAGTCCACTCGCCAGACGCGTCACGCGCAACCCCAACGGCCGCAACATTCGCGTGAGGTACGTCGCTGTCGCCTCCCCCTCCAAGTTGGGGTCGGTGGCCAGGATGACCTCGGTGACGGCTCCATCGGCCAGCCGGATCATGAGTTCGCGGATGCGCAGCTGCTCCGGACCGATCCCGTCGATCGGCGAGATGGCCCCGCCGAGGACGTGGTAGCGGCCCCGGAACTCGCGCGTGCGCTCGATGGCGACGACGTCCTTGTACTCCTCGACCACGCACAGCAGCGAGGGATCGCGTCGCGGGTCGCGACAGATCCGGCACTGGTCGTCCTCGGAGACGTTGAAGCAGATGGAGCAGAACTTCACCTTCGCCTTGACCTCGATGAGTACGTCGGCGAGGCGACGGACGTCGACGGGGTCGGCCTGGAGCAGGTGGAAGGCGAGGCGCTGGGCGCTCTTGGGTCCGACCCCGGGAAGTCGTCCGAGCTCGTCGATCAGGTCCTGAACAATGCCTTCATACAAGCGAACTCAGCCTCCGAAGCCACCGGCGAGCGGCCCGAGCCGGGCGCTGGCCATGGCATCGGCGGAGGCCTTGGCGTCGCGGTAGGCAGCCACGATCATGTCGCCGAGGTCAGCCAGCTGGTCGGCGTCGCTTCCGTCGAACTCCCCCACCTTGAGGTTGACCGCGAGGAGCTCGCCCACACCGTTCACGGTCACGCTGACGGCCCCGCCGGCGACGGTGCCCTCGACGGGTGTCTCGGCGAGCTCGGCCTGCGCCTGCTGAAGGTCGCTCTGCATCTGCTGGGCCTGCTGCAGCAGCGCATTCATGTCGAACCCGCCTTCACCGCCGCCCATCAGCCCACCAAAGGGGTTCTCGGTCATGGGGTGATGCCTCTCAGTCGTGGGGGATCTCTTCGATGACTTGGGCGCCGAGGTGGCGCTGGAGCAATTCTGCGCCTGCCAGTCCCGAGTCCTCGACATCTGGGTCGTCACGGTGCGCGTCGGCGTCAGCGAGCCGGGGATCGGGACGTGGAGCGTCCGCACCGCGCGGTTGCCCGATCGCCTCGCGAGCCTTGGCGATGGCCTCCGGGCTCGCCTTCGACGAGGCCTGCTCCTCGACGGCGCGAACCTCGGCCTCCGGCTCGTCGGGCACCGCCCAGGCGGGTGGGCCGTCGGGGTCATCGGGTGCCTGGTGCGGTGGCTCCCGAGGCGGGTCGGCCGGTCGTGCGGCCGGACCGGTCTGGATCGACTCAGCCGGGGGGCGGGGGCTCGGGGTCCCCGGAGCTCCCGGTGGCGTGGCGGACGGATCGACGATGGCGTCGATCTTCCAGTCCTTGCCGACCACGTCGATCGCGGCCTGCCGGACGATCTCGAGACTGCCGCCGTTGGCGAAGGAGTCACGCGCACCGGCGTTGCCGAAGCCGAGCGTCAGGGACGCGTCGTCGACCGCGACCACCTGCGCATGTTGGGTCAGGTGGATCCAGGTGACCCTTCGGCGCAGCTTCGTGGCCTCCACGATGTCGGGCCACAGGCGGCGGACGTCGACGAGCGAGAGGCTCGAGGCGACCGGCGCCGGAGGCGCCACCGCCGGCGAGGGTGCCGGAGCCGGAGGTGGCTCGGGGGCAGCTGCGGGCGCGGTGAGACCCGCGACCGATCCGGGATCCGACGCGTCCGGAGCCGGGGCCGGCGTCGGGGGCGGGGTCTGGGCCGGGGCGGAAGTCGGCACCTGCCGCGGTGGGGCGGACCCCGCAGCGGCGCCCCCCACGGGAGCGTGCTGGGGGGCAGCGGATACGGAGCCCTCGACGGACATGCGTCGCTCGAGCCGGTCGAGTCGAGCCATCAGACCATCGGTCGAGTCGTCGGCGCCGGGCAGCAGGACCCGGGCACAGATCAGCTCGAGCAGGAGCCGTGGAGCTGTCGCGCCGCGCATCTCGGTCAGCCCAGCCGCGACCAGGTCGGCTGCGCGGCTGAGCTCGACGCCTCCGAAGCGGGCGGCCTGGGCGACCAGGCGGTCACCCTGGTCCTCGGAACAGTCGATCAGACCGGTCGCTGGGGCATCCGGGACGGCGGCGACGATCACCAGGTCGCGCAGGCGACGCAGGAGATCCTCGGTGAAGCGGCGGGGGTCCTGGCCGGTCTCGATCACCTTGTCGACCACTCCGAACACAGCCCCACCGTCGGACGCGGCGAAGGCATCGACGACCTCGTCCAGCAAGGAGTCAGGGGTGTAGCCGAGCAGTCCCGTGGCCAGGATGTGGGTCACCCCCTCCGGCCCGGCGCCGCCGAGGAGCTGGTCCAGCACCGAGAGCGTGTCTCGCGCGGATCCAGCACCCGCGCGGACCACCAGGGGCAGCGCCGCCGGCTCGATGGACACCCCTTCCTGCTCGCACAACTCACTGAGGTAGGCCGACAGGAGCCGGGGCGGAATGAGCCGGAACGGGTAGTGGTGGGTGCGCGATCGGATGGTCGGCAGCACCTTCTCGGGCTCAGTCGTGGCGAAGATGAATCGCAGGTGTGGCGGTGGCTCCTCGACGAGCTTCAGCAGGGCGTTGAAGCCCTGGGTGGAGACCATGTGGGCCTCGTCGATGATGTAGACCTTGTAGCGGCTCTTGACCGGAGAGAAGAAGGCCTTCTCACGCAGGTCGCGGGCGTCGTCGACCCCGCCGTGCGAGGCCGCGTCGATCTCGATGACGTCGATGGAGCCGGGACCGCCGCGGGCGAGGTCCTGGCAGGACTCGCACTCCCCACAGGGGTCCGCCACGGGCGCACGCTCGCAGTTGAGGGCACGGGCGAGGATGCGCGCCGACGTGGTCTTGCCGCAGCCACGCGGGCCGGAGAACAGATAGGCATGGTTGACCCGGTTGTTGGCCAGCGCTGCCCGCAGCGGCTCGGTGACGTGATCCTGGCCGATGACCTCGGCAAAGGTCTCGGGCCGGTAGCGGCGATACAACGCGAGGGGGGCATCCACGAACTGAACCCTACGCACCCGTTCCGACACCCGGTAGGCGCCCAGCAAGCCGTACGCCGCCCAGGACCGCCACCGTGATGGCCACGAGGGCGCCGAGCATCAGGGCGGCGGCCTCACCGGGGACCAGGACGCCCAGTTCCGTGCCCACCTTGGCAGCGGCCACCGGAACCCCGAGCTGGGCCGAGGCAAGCAGTGCCAGTGGCACCGGCTGACCCAGCAACCGGCCCACCAGGTGCGCCAGGCAGGCCCCCACCCCCAGGCAGACCCCCAGCAGGATCAGTCGCGGGTGCTCCGCGAGGGCTCGCAGGTCCAGGCTGGCACCGAGCCACACGAAGAACAACGGCCCGAAGAAGCCCTCGGTGAGTGCGAACAGCTGCTTGGCGAGCCGTCTGGGCTCGCCCACCGCCGCGACAGCCAGCCCGAAGGCGAATCCGGCAAGCAGGATCGATGTGTGCAGCCACACCGCCAGCGCACCCAGTCCGAAGAGCAGCGCGAGCTGGACGCGCAGCTCGAGCGCGAAGTCGCGCTCTTCTGAGAGGTCGTGCACCTTGGCGCGCGCGCCGTTGCGCTCGAAGTGCCGGAGCAGCCAGAAGACCAGCAGGGTCGCCGCGATGACGGCTGCGGTGCCACCCGCGGCTCGCCACGCGTTCGCTGGCTCGAGCACGAGAGGAAGGGCCACGATGCAGGCCGCGTCGGCGATCGCCACCTGCGGCAGCAGCTCGAGCACCGGCTTCCCGGTCAGGCCGGTCGAGTCGAGCGCCGGCAGGATCAGGGCCGCCGACGACGACGCCATCAGCACGGCGTACAGGGCGGCGTGCGGGACGTCGAACGCCGCGGCCAGCAGGCACCCCAGCAGAGCCGAGGCGACGCCGACGGCCAACGCGCGGAGTACGCCGACACCCAGCGCCGGGCGAAGCGATGGGTCGGTCACCGGGACATGAGATCCCACGACGAACATGACGAGGGCGAACCCGATGTCAGCCAGGACCGTGAAGGTCGGGTCACCGGGATCGAGGTAGCCGAGCAGGGACTGGCCGAGCACCAGGCCACCGAGCAGCTCACCCAGCACCACCGGCAGCCGCCAGGTGGCGCCCAGCGCGAGCACAGGGCCGAGCAGCGCAATCAGGCAGACCACCGACAGCTGGGCGAAGCTCACCGACCCATCCTCGCGTACGCCGGACAGGGAAAGGCCCCCCACGTACCCGACAGAGCTCGCTTACCCTTGCTGCCTTCCGGCCCTGGGGGAGTTTGGCAAGATGCCGCCACGTGGGGGGTTGTCGCAGAGTGTAGGTGAGCGCCGTCGCCCTGGACAAAGTGGAGGCGATTTCGCGGCGCCGACGCGGACCGGTAACCTCCTCGGCGGAGGATTCGCCTAGTGGCCTATGGCGCTCGCTTGGAAAGCGGGTTGGGTTAATAGCCCTCAGGGGTTCGAATCCCCTATCCTCCGCGGCCGCTGACGTGCGGAAACATCGGGGCCGGCTCTTCGGAGCCGGCCCCGATGCATGTTCCGGACCGGAGTCAGCCCAGGAGCCGCGCAGCGATGTCGTCGAGCAGCCCGTCCGAGGGAAAGTCCTCGGTGCGCGAGTAGAACACCAGCAGCGAGTCCTTCCCTTCGAGCTGCAATTCCCAGTTGGCGGCGTCATGCGTGTGGTCGAGCCCCGCGCGAAGCGCGTGTCCGGTCCGTCGGTCGACGTGCAGGACCGGCCGCCCACCGGGGTCTGCGACCTGGAGCATGGTCAGGTCCGCTGCGCTCAAGCACCGAGGCACGGCGGTCAACCCGACGACGAAGCGAACGACCACCTCAGGCAGGTCGGGTGGAGCCAGCTCGACGACCACCGGTTTGTGGAACGGCAGGATGATGCCGCCCCTGCCCCAGTTGCCGGTGCGAAGTGCCATCGCGAAGGTGTGGGCAGTTGCCATCCCGACATCATGCTCCAGCAGCTCGCTCCGGGTCGGCCCACCTGCGACCCGTCAGCGCGTCTGGCAGGGTCCTGGATCTGGCGTGCGCGTCGACCCCGGGTCAGCGTCACACCGATCGTCGCCATCCAGGACGCGAACCGCATAGGCGCTGAGAAGCATCAGGGCGGCCAGCACCGAACCGGCCAGCACGGAACGGAGCGGCCGACCCCGAGGAACGCCCTCACCAGGTCCGATCCCGTGCACGAAGGCAGCGCCCAGTCGATGACGGCCGTCGCGTTCGGCCTCGGCCAGCTCGCGGTGACGAGACATGTCCCATCACCCCCTGACCCCGGCGAGCAGTCCCATCCCCAGGACCAGCAGCGGCAGCAGGGACACCTGCAGTGCGGACTCGATCAGATCGGCCATGTGGGCTCTACGTCCGGATCGTTTGCCTGGGAACAGGCCGGCTCCCACCAGCACCGATCCGAGGACCACGACCCCCGCCGCGAGACCGGGGCGCCACGCGGGCTGATGAAGCACGATCGAGGTCATCAAGGCGCCGCCTCCCGCGATTCCCGAGCAGAGCTCAGCCGTGGTCACCCCGGACATCGGCTTGCCTCGGCTGCGCATCGCCGACAGCAGGGAGATGACTGCGAGCAACGACGTGCCTGCGAGTCCTGACCCGACCGCGAAGGGCGCCACCACCACGACGAGCATCGCTGAACTCGTCGTCAGGGCGATCAGCACGTGATCAGCGAGCCGGATCGCCGATCGAACGGCCTGGTCGTCGAGAGGGAGCACGGGAGAGTTGCCCTCCACGGGAGGCGAGAGGGCAACGGGGCGGATCGAGGCGAACGACAGCGACATCGCCGGAAACCACCCCGCCGTGATTCCCGCGGCGCACACCGTGGGCAGCAGGACCAGGGCAGCCTCGCAGGACACCCGGGCGAGCACCCACCCGTCGATGGCCAGCACGCCACCAGCAAGCACGACGGGTAGCAGGGCCAGTCGAGCCGGACCCATGGCGATCAGCCCGACGAGACCCACGATCGCTGCCGCGGCCCCACCGGCGAGGAAACGCGTCCCCGTGGACGGACCATCCGGCACCATCGAGACCGTCGACGCCACGCCGCACGTAGCTGCTGCCCAGCCGAGCGACCCCACCGACCAGAGGCCGTCGCCTCGGTGGGACGACACGACGGCCACGGTCAGCAGGAGGGCTGCCAGCCCCGCCAACGCGGCGCCCGGAGCGGTGGTTCCCCGCTCGAGGACCATGCACAGCGCTGCGACGAGGAGGCAGCCGACACCCGCGTACGTCGACCACTGGCCGCGCGCCGGCTCGGGAGCCCTGGGCCGCATGTCTGCCACCAGCTCGACCAGGTCGTCGTACACCCGGGGAGCCGGTCCGACCGGCGCCGGCGACAACACCAGCACCGAACCGTCGCGCACCCCCTGGGTCGCCAGGGTGTCGGTCGACGTGAACTCGTGCCCGGTCAGGCTCACCAACGAGCACGCATTCAGCCCCGAGCCGGACTCGGGCACCCCGAGCAGGGGCGCGAGCTCAGAGACCAGCTCCGCGACTGGCACACCTCCGGGCAGCACCACGTCGGCACGGCGACACCCGAAGGCAACCGTCACCCTGAGGCTCGGCGACTCCACCCGCCCCGACCGAGCCACCTCATGCGAAGAGACGGCTGCCGGCGACATCTGCAGCGGCGAAGGCCTGGTTCGAACGGTCCACGGCTTGGCCAAGCTGGAGCAGGATCTCGCGCATCGACTCGATGGCCGTAGTCCAGGTGGCCTTGGCCGGGACATAGGCATCCTTGGCGGCCCCGGTCCAGGACTGCTGACGCGCGTTGAGTTGGGATTCCAGATCCGCGATGAGCTGCTGGAGCCGTGTCGAGGCAGTGCTCAGGTCGGCGGCGGCGACGTCGAGGCCGCCGTGATTCACCTTGAGATCGGTCATGGGGATTGGTCCTCTCGTTGGTTGTTCAGCCCAGCCGGCTGCTGAACTGGTGGAAGGCCGCGGTGACGTCGGCATCGGTCGCGTCGAAGGACCGTTCGGTGTGCTCGAGCGCCACGGCGAACCCGTCGAGGGCTCCCAGCAGGCGTCCGACCTGTTCATGCCAAGCCTGATGGACCCGGACGAAGGCGGTCGCGCCCTGGCCCTGCCACTGGGCGCCGAGGGCGGCGAGCCGGCCGTTGAGCTCGCTGATCTGGGCAGCGAGGTCGACACGCGCCTGGCGCGTCAGTATCACTGACTGACCGAGGGCATCTGAGGTGTTCTCCATGGCGCGTGTGGTCATGCGGACTCCTTGTTCGGCGAGGACGTGGCTCGTCCCACTGATGACGAGCCGTTCCCTGGCCGAGGCCGACGAAACCTGCTCACCTGCTTTTCCACAGATCGGGTGTGTGTGTTCCACAGGCCGTCGAATCGGTGCTGGCCGAGGCGCCCCTGCCTCTCTACGGTCATAGACCCGGCGCTACTCAGGAGGTGACATGAGCGTTGGTCCGCAGCACCTCTGGCCCGCCGATCGGCCCGTCGTGCCCACCGGTCAACTGCTGGTGGAGGCACCACCCGAGGTGGAAGCTACCGAGGGCCCAGCCGGGGTCCTGTCGAGTGCCCTGCCGGTGGTGGGGAGTGTCGCCTCCATCGCTCTGATGACCCAGATGGGCAGCCAGCACGGCACATCAAGTCGCACGGTCGTTGCGGCCGCCGCGTTCGTGCTGGCCAGCGTCGCATTCGTCGTCCTCCAGGTCGACCGGCAGCGTCAGCAACGCCTGCGCAGGATGAACGACAAGCGCGCCGACTACCTAGGTCGACTGCACGAGACCCGGACCCACCTGCGCGAGCTTGCCGGCCAGCAGCGCCGGGCGCTGCTCTGGCACCACCCCGATCCGGCCTGTCTGCCCCTGCCCGCCTCCCACACCGATCGGCTCTGGGAGGCACCTCGAGGCGACGCCGGTCCTCTGCCGGTTCGCTACGGCCTCGCCCGGCTGCCGTTGTCCGTCGACCTGGCTGCCCCACCCACGCGATCCGGCAGTCGGACCGACCCCGGTGCGGCCGCGGCAGCACGCCGCCTTGTCGGCGTACACGCGTCGCAGTCGCACCTGCCTGCCTGCCTGGACCTGCGCGACCACACGCACATTGCCGTCAGCGGACCGGCCGAGCGCAGCCGTTCCCTGCTGAGGGCCTTGGTCTGCTCCGCAGCCGCCTGCCACCCGCCCGGTGCTCTCATGATCGCCGCCTTGGTCGCCGAGGAGCACCTGGAGCGCTGGGATTGGCTGAAGTGGCTGCCGCACAACGGACACCCACATCATGGCGACGCGGCCGGTGCACGACGACTCCTGTCGTCGGACCCACAGGCGTGGAGCCAGTGGGGCTTGACACACCGCCCCCCGGATTCGCGCCACCTGCTGCTGGTCGTGGACGGCCACCCGTCGCCGCCGACGTCGGCGATCCCGGCCAGGATGACGTCGCTGGCGTTGCTTGCCGGCGTGGCGCCTGGCGTGAGTGAGGCGCACCTGCGGTTCGAGACAAAGGCTGACACCGTCCTGTTCAGGGGTCCGGGGATGACGACCGCTCGTGCTATTGCGGACCACTGCGACCTCACCGTCGCGGAGGCCTTCGCCCGCCGACTCGCCGGACAGGCCACCAGCAACCGCGATCTGCCAGCACCGACGGACGTCATGAGGCTTCTCGACGTCGATGACCTGCCTGGACTCGACGTGCATCAGCGGTGGTCTCGAACGTTGCCTGACGAACGGCTGCGGGTGCCCCTCGGCCACGGTGAGACGGGAGTGGTGCATCTCGACCTGAAGGAGTCCGCTGAGGGCGGCGCCGGCCCACACGGTCTGGTGGTGGGCGCGACGGGTTCCGGGAAGTCCGAACTGCTGCGCTCGTTGGTGCTGGCCCTGGCTCTCGGGCAGTCACCGGCACAGCTGAATCTGGTGTTGGTCGACTTCAAGGGCGGTGCGACGTTCGCCGGGCTGGCTGCGCTCCCCCATGTCTCGGCGATGGTCACCAACCTGATCGACGATGTGGCGCGGGTCGATCGCATGCAGGAGGCGCTCACCGGCGAGCTCGAGCGCCGCCAGGTCATCCTCCGGGCCGCTGGCGACGTCTGCTCCCGGGCCGCCTACGAGGCTGCCCGTGAGGCTGGAGCCGAGCTGGCGCCGCTCCCAGCGCTCGTGATCGTGGTCGACGAGTTCTCCGAGCTGCTGTCGGCCAGGCCGGAGTTCATCGAGACGTTCACAGCAGTGGGGCGCCTGGGACGCTCCCTGGGGCTCCACCTCCTGCTGGCCTCGCAGCGGCTCGATGAGGGTCGGCTTCGCGGGCTCGAGTCGCACCTGTCCTACCGCATCGCGCTGCGCACCTTCTCGGCGGCAGATTCCCGGGCGGTCCTCGGCAGTCCGATCGCCCACGAGTTGCCACCCGAGCCCGGGGCGGGGTTCCTGCAGACGGGCACCGCGAAGCTCCAGCGGTTCCACGCTGTCCAGGTCTCTGGGCCGTTGCCAAACCGCGACCCCGTCACCCCGAGGACGGTGCAGGTCCTCCCGTTCACAGCCGCGGTCACCCCCGACCCGGCCACTCCGGGGGCGCCAGCGACACGTCGGCCTGCCGTCGCCGGATCGATCCTCGATGTGGCCGTCTCTCGACTCGCCGAACAGGGGCCGTCCGCCCACCAGATCTGGCTTCCACCCCTTGATCTGCCGGACACCCTCGATGCGCTGCTACCCGACCTGGTCAGCGACCCTGCCCTCGGCCTCGTATCGCCTCACTGGCGCGCTCGCGGGTTCCTGACCGTGCCGGTCGGCCGCGTCGATCGCCCGAAGGAACAGCGGCGCGACCCGCTGCTGCTCGACTTCGCAGGTTCCGGTGGCCACCTGGTCGTGGTGGGTGCACCCCGCAGCGGCAGAAGCACCCTGATGCGGACCGTCGTCTGCGCCCTGGCCCTGGTCGCGACTCCTCACGAAGTGCAGTTCTTCGTGCTCGACTTCGGTGGCTCGAGCTTCGCTTCCCTGGCCGTGCTGCCGCACGTGGCTGCGATTGCGACCAGGGCGACCCCCGACGTCGTACGCAGGATCGTGGCCGAGGTCGGCGACATCCTGGATGCGCGCGAGAAGCACTTCGCTGCGCACGACCTCGACTCTGTCCACCGATACCGCGATCAGCGCCACCGCGGTGAGGTCGGCGACGGGTGGGGAGACGTCTTCCTCGTGATCGACGGATGGAGCACCCTGCGCTCCGACTTCGAGGACCTCGAGCCGACCCTTCAGCAGCTAGCCGATCGCGGCCTGACGTTCGGTGTGCACCTGCTCGCCACCACCAGTCGCTGGTCCGACATCCGCCCAGCCAGCCGCGACCTGTTCGGCAGCCGGCTGGAACTGCGCCTCGGTGATCCCCTCGACTCCGAGATCGACCGCCAACGCGCGCAACGGGTCCCGCACCGGCCAGGTCGGGGCCTGGTCCCTGACAAGGGGCATTTCCTCGCGGCCCTCCCGCGCCTGGACGGGCAGTCCGATCCCAGCACCCTTCGCGCCGGTGTCGACCATCTCGTCTCGCGTTCCCGGGCGGCTTGGCCGGGTTCACCGGCTCCCCGGTTGAGGATGCTGCCTACACATGTCGACCTCGAGGAGGTTCGTCGGGCCGGCGATCACTCACCGGGTTTGTTGGTCGGTCTCGCCGAGCGTGAGCTCGCGCCCGTGACGCTCGACTGCAGGATCGATCCGCACACCCTGATCTTCGGCGAAGCTGGGTCCGGCAAGACCGCGCTGCTGCACACGATCTGTCATGAGATCGCCCGGACGCGCTCTCCGTCCGACGCCCAGGTCGTCGTTGTGGACCCTCGGCGATCACTCCAAGGGGCGGTGGCCCAGCCGCAGCTGCTCCACCACCTGACCGATCCGGTCACCACCGGCACGGTGCTCAGCGAACTCGCTGTCCGGCTCGTAGGGCGGCTCCCTGGTCCCAGCGGGTCGTCAGCACCACACCGTCACGGGTGGAGAGGGCCGGAGGTGTTCGTGATCGTCGACGACTACGACCTGATGGTCGGCTCCCCGCTGGCTCCCCTGATCGCGTTGTTCCCTCGAGCTCACGACGTGGGGCTGCGCGTCCTCCTGGCACGACGCAGCGGGGGTGCTGCCCGGGGAGCCTTCGAGCCGGTCATGCAGAGCCTTCGGGAGCTCGGAGCCGCTGGCTTCCTGCTCTCGGGCAGCCCAGATGAGGGCGCCCTGGTCGGAGGTCATCGCTGTGAACCAGCGCTGCCAGGTCGGGCGCAGTTCATCACCCGCGGTCGCGGAGCACTCTCGGTCCAGATCGCCTGCGTGAACCACCAGCGGAAGCACCGATGAGGAAGTGATCTGGATGTAACCCACTGTCTACATGTTCTTCAACTGACTCGCTCATGATTGATATCTCAACGACCACACCACTGGGGGTAGTTCATGAACACCGGCACGGACATCGACTTCGACCGCAAGCTTGAGCAGATCCTCGCGGCCCGGGAGCGCCAGGAGGCCAAGCACGCCAAGGGCCTGCTCACCCTGCTCAACGGGCGCGACGACCTGCGCGGCGTGCACGCCTTGGCCGACATGGTCGGCGAGCGCGTCCTGTGGTGCGCCTGACCCAGAGGGCTAGGGCCATCAGGCCAGTGCGTGGGTCAGCGACGTCCTGACTTGAACATGCCACGAGCGATCTCGCGCGCTGCGGTGCGCATGAAGTCCTTGAACGCCCCCGAGTTCACCACGTCCGAGACGACGCCGCCATCGTCCTGTTTGCGTGCGGATGTCGACTTCTTGGTCCTCGCTGCCTCCTTGGCTGCCGCAGCGGCCTCCTTCGCCTCGGCGGCCGCCTCGGCCTCAGCCTGGGCCTTGGCAGCGCCGGCCTCGAGCCTGGCGGCCAACATCTCGCGGGCCGACTCCCGGTCGATCGAGGTCGCGTACTTCGCGTAGCGCGGACTGGCCTTGACTGCCGCCTCCATCGCGGAGGATTCGGCCGGTCCCATCAATGACTCCGGGGCGCGCAGCCTCGTCCACGCCACCGGTGTAGGGGCACCTCGCTCGTTCATCACCGTCACGATCGCCTCCCCGATGCCCAGCGACAGGATGACCTTGCCGAGGTCGTCGTACGACGAGGTGGGATAGGTGTTGACCGTCTGCTTCAACGCCTTCGCATCGTTGGGTGTGGCGGCGCGCAGCTGATGCTGCACGCGCGATCCGAGTTGAGCCAGGACATTGTCCGGGACGTCGGTCGGCGACTGGGTCACGAAGAACACTCCGACACCCTTGGACCGGATCAGCCGCACCGTCTGGGCGATCTGGTCAAGGAAGGCCTTCGAGGCGTCGTTGAACAGCAGGTGGGCCTCGTCGAAGAAGAAGACCAGCTTGGGCTTGTCGATATCGCCGACCTCAGGGAGGTCGTGGAACAGGTCGGCGAGAAGCCACATGAGGAACGTCGAGAACACCGCCGGCCGGTCAACCAGGTTGGGCAACTCCACGAGGCTGATCAGACCCTTGCCGTCGGCGGAGACCTGCAGGAACTCGCTGGACTCGAACTCCGGCTCGCCGAAGAAGGCGTCGGCACCCTGGTCCTGGAAGGAGATCAGCTCGCGCAGCAGGACACCGGCCGTGGCGGCCGACAGGCCACCCAGCTCCTTCAGGTCCGGCTTGCCCTCGTCGGAGTTGAGGTGAGCGATGACCGCGCGCAGGTCGGCCAGGTCGAGCAGGGGCAGGCCCGCCTTGTCGGCATAGTGGAAGACCAGCCCGAGGCTGGACTCCTGGGTGTCGTTGAGACCCAGCACCTTGCTCAGGAGCATCGGGCCGAATGAGGACATGGTGACGCGCAGCGGGATGCCGGTGCCCTGGCCACCCAAGGCGTAGAACTCCGTCGGGAAGCCCCTGGCGGCCCACTGCTGGCCGACACTCGCCGCGCGTGAGGCGATCTTGTCGCTCGGCTGCCCCGGCACGCTCATCCCGGACAGGTCACCCTTGATGTCCGCGGCGAAGACCGGAACGCCGTTGCTGCTGAGCTGCTCGGCCAACAGTTGGAGGGTCTTGGTCTTGCCCGTCCCGGTGGCCCCGGCCACGAGGCCGTGGCGGTTGAGCATGCCCAGGGGGATGCGGATGTGGACGTCGGACAGCTCGTCGCTTCCGAGCATCAGACCACCGAGTTCGAGGGCTGCCCCGTCGAACTCGTAGCCCGGTCCCACCGCCGCGGCGATCGGGTTGGTCTCGACGGGTGGGGCGATCGGCTGCTCGGCCGGCGTCTCGGTCATGCGGTGAAGCCTAACCAGCCTGATGGGTGAGCGGGAGGCTACTCACTGGCGACGAGGGCCGCCCCGAGCCCGATCATCATCACCCCACCGGCGGTGCCGAGGTGGTCGAGTCGATCCGGCTTGCGCGCGAACCAGTCGCGGGCCCGGCTCGCCGCCATGGCCCAGCAGGAGTCCGAAGCGATAGCCATCGCTCCGAAGACGGAACCGAGCACAGCGATCTGCAGTCCGCTGCGGCCTGCGGCCTCGTTCGTGAACTGCGGCAGGAAGGCCACGAAGAACACGATGGTCTTGGGGTTCGTGAGACCCACGATCATCCCCGTACGCAGGGCGCGCCCCCTGGCCTCGGGGAGTCTTCGAGCCTCCTCGAGCGCCACCCGGGCATCGGCTCGATGCCGGATCGCGGAGATGCCCAGCCACACGACGTACACCGCTCCACAGACCTTGAGGGCCGTGTAGGCCGTGGCGCTGGCAGCCACCACCGCCCCCAGTCCGACGGCCACCGCCAGGACCTGGGCGGTCACCCCGATGCCGTTGCCGACCACGGAGAGCAAAGCATCGCGCCGACCCACCGTCAGCGCACGACCGATGGTGAACAGGAGGCTCGGACCGGGCACCTGGATGAAGAGGATCGAGGCGACGAGGAAGGCGAGCCACTGACTGGACGTGGGCATGGGTTCATTCTGGGTGATGGGACCCACATCGGTCACCTCGATATAGTCACCGACGTGATCTTCAAACGTGTCGGGACCGAGCGGCCCTACCCCGCTCACGGTCTGGACGCGCGCGGCTGGGCCGGGCTCCCGCCCACCCAGGTCCGGCTCGACGAGCTCGTCACCACCAAGGCCACGCTGCAGCTCGATGCCCTGCTCGACGACGACTCCACGTTCTACGGCGATCTGTTCGCCCACGTGGTGCGGTGGCGTGGCGACCTCTACCTCGAGGACGGACTCCACCGTGCTCTGCGTGCCGCCCTGCAGCAGCGCAACGTCCTGCACGCCCGCGTGTTCAGCGCGGACGCCTGATGCAGATCGGGCCGAGGCTGCGCACCGCCACCACCCTCGTCGTGCTCAGCATCCTGATGCTGCTCGGTCTCGTCTGGGGATGGTCCCAACTCATCGCCCCGTTACCCAGCCTGACCGGAGACACGCCCACCCCCGAGGCCGTCTGCACCGTCACGACGCTGACCAAGGGGACGAAGCTCCGCGCTTCGGACGTCACGGTCAGCGTCTACAACGCCGGCGTGACCGACGGACTGGCCAACCGCACCATCAAGCAGTTCGGCGCCCGCGGCTTCTCGCCCGGCGACAGCGGCAACGCCCCCGCGACCGCCAAGGTCGATCGAGTCCAGGTCTGGGCCCCCGACCGCGCCAACCCTGCCGTGCAACTGGTGCTGCGACACCTCGGCCCCGGGGTCAAGGTCACGGCGTCGACGGGCGAGCCGCTCGGCCCCGGCATCGTCGTGGTGGTCGGCGACGACTTCACGCGGGTCCTCAAGGGGCCTCAGGCGATCAACGTCCGCGCCGACGCCGAGGTGTGCGTCGCGAACTAGTCGCCCCAGTCGGTGCGATGCTCCGCGCCCCGCTTCTCGCCCCGCTTGTCGCGCTTTTCGCTGAGCTGGTCGGGACCCAGCCACTGAGCCAGTCGGCCGCCGATCGAGACCTGGCGCAACCGCTGCTCCGTGGCGTCGCGCACCTTGCGGGGGGTGACGACCAGGAGGTCGTCGCCACGGCGCAGGACCGTACGCCGCTCGGGCACCAGCGTCTCGTTGTCCCGGATCACCATGGAGACCGAGGCTCCCCGCGGGAGGCGAAGCTCACCGACCTCGACCCCGTGCATCAACGACTGGGGACTGATGGTGATCTGGAGGAGGTCCGCAGCCACCCGCTCCAGCGGCGCAGCCTCCATCTCCAGGTCCCGCGGTTCTGAACGCTGGACAACATCGAGGACCTTCGCGGCCCAGGGCAGGGTCGGGCCGGTCACTATCGTGAAGATCACCACCATCACGAAGACGATGTCGAAGAGCTGTTCGGACCCGTTCACACCTGCAGCGAGCGGAATGGTCGTCAACACGATCGGGACCGCTCCACGCAGGCCGGCCCACGACATGAAGGCGGTGTCCTGCCAGCTCATCGGTCTCACGATCGAGCTCGCGAGAACCGACAGCGGCCGGGCGACCAGGGTGAGCACCAGCCCCGCGGCCACAGCGAGTCCCACGCTGTGCAGGGTGATCCGGCTCGGGAACAACAACAGGCCGAGCATCACGAAGAGCCCGATCTGAGCCAGCCACGCCACGCCTTCGGAGAACGATCGGGTGGCGGTTCGGTGGGGCAGGTCCGAGTTGCCCAGCACCAGCGCGGCGACGTACACCGCGGCGAAGCCGGAGGCGTGCACCGCGGCTCCCACGGCGTACGCCAGGAACGTGAGGACCAGCACGGCCAGCGGGTAGAGCCCCGATGACGGCAGGGCAGCCCGGCGCATCACCCAGGCGCCACCGAAGCCGACCGCTAGGCCGATGACGAGACCTGCCAGCAGCTCGAACGCGATGATCCCCGCCATGTAGAGGACCCCGTGCTCGGCGGCGGCACCGCTCGAGACGAGCGTGACCAGCACGACGGTGGGCGCATCGTTGAGCCCGGACTCCGCCTCCAGGGCGCCGGTCAGGCGACGGGGCAGCGGTACGACGCGCAGCACCGAGAAGACGGCCGCGGCATCGGTCGATGACGTGACGGCACCCAGGAGGACGGCGAGTTCCCAGGGAAGGCCGAGCACGAAGTGTGCGGCCAGAGCCATGACTGTCACCGAGACCGCTACACCGATGGTGGCCAGCGACAACCCCATCCGCATCACGGGCCGAATCTCGCGCCAGTTCGTGGTCAGACCGCCCTCGGCGAGGATGATGATGAGCGCCCCGAACCCCAGCGCGTGCGCGAGCTCGGCGTCGCCGAACCTCACGCCAAGCCCGGACTCGCCGAGGCCCACGCCCATCAGGAGGTAGATGAGCAGGCTGGGCAGGCCCGCCCGGGAGGACAGTCGCACGGCCAGGATCGCCAGGATCGTGACGACGGAGCCCACCAACAGAAAGGTGTCGAGCTGGTGGGCGTCGAAGGTCAAGGTCGTCCCGTCGAGAGGCGGCGGCGGAGCCCGAGTCTATCGGTTTTCCACAGGGTGGAGCGCCGTGTGTTTCGGCGCGGACGGGGTGGGAAGACCTGCTGGTGGCGAAAGGCAGGGACACATGTACGGCGACACCGCGAAGATCCGGCAACTGGCTCACCAGCTGCGCGACCGGGCGACCGACCTCCGGTGCGAGGCGAGGGGGCTGAGCGAGCAGGTCGCAGCAGTGCGCTGGACCGGACGGGCGGCCGACGCCATGCGAGCGTTTGCCGAACGTCGGCTGCAGCAACTGCTGGAGTGTGCCCACCGACACGATGACGCAGCCGTGGCGCTGGAGCGTCACGCCGCCGCCGTCGACCATCTCAAGCAGGTGATCGCCGAGGTCGAGCACCGAGCCCGGGCACTCGTGCACGGCGCCCGAGCACGACTCACCAGCCTGACCCACCAGGCGTTGGCCGGGGTGGCGGCGCTGACGCCTGATCCGGTCGATGAGGCCCTGGACCGGTTCGTACCCCCACCCCCGGGACACCTGGACTGGCTCGGGGTCCGCCTGCCCGGGCTGGGGCGCTGACGTGGCAGCGTCCCCCGCTCCCGACCGAGTCGGCCAGGCCAGTGACCCCGTCCCTGCGCCGATCATCGAGGTGTCTGGCGGGGCCAGTGACCCCACCGTCGAGCGCGCCGCCGCCCTGACTGCCGCCTACGCCGAGGTGCGGGCCCTGGCCGACACCTACGACGACCTGGGCAGCAGGCTGCGGGACCGAGCCGCCCTCAACGGCCAGGTCCTGCTCAGTCCCGAGCTGCTGGAGTCCTCGGTCCTGTCTCCCGCCACGTTCGCCGCGGTCGAAGCCGCCGTTGGTGCCGCGACTGCCGGACCCGACGGGGTCCTCGAGTCGTCAGTGGCGTGGGAGACCGACGCCAGGCTCATCCGGGCCGCGATCGACATGATCGAAGAACAGGACCGGCTCGCGCATCAGAGCATGGAGCTGGTCGACTACGCGTTGGGCAGGGCTGTGGGCACGGCGCTGCCGATGGTGGTGGCCGGGGCCGCTCTCGCGATGCCCGTCGTGATGTCGCCGCGGGTGCGTCCCTGGGCGCTCCCGCTCGCCCGGAGCCTCGCGGAATCAGGAACGGACTGGATGTTGCGGCATCCCACCCTCGAGCGTCATCTGTTCAACGGTGCAGGCGGCCTGCTCGATGGGCTCGCCGCCAGCACCTGGCCAGGACCGGGCGGGCCCGCCTTCCTGCCGTCCCACCTCACCACCGAGGAGGCGGCGAGCACCCTGGCCCGGATCGGCGGCACCGAGGGCCCCGCTCTGCTCAGCCACCTGGATGAGGCCGATACGCCTGTGCCAGCGACCCCCAGGAGTCTCGCCGACCTGGTCGAGAATCTTGCCGCGATCAACGGCACCACCGACCTGCCACAGCCCGACGGCGCGATCACCGTCCAGCGTCTCGACTCCTCCGACGGCACGATCCGATGGATCCTCTACGCGCCCGGCACTGACCAGTTCCTGCCTCAACCCGAGGGTGGGTCGGCACGGGACGGGGCTGCAGACCTCCTGCTCACCGCCGGCCGCGAGACCACGTACGGCGACGGCGTCCGCCAAGCGATGAAGTTGGCCGGCATCCAGCCGGGCCAGCCCGTGTTGATGGTGGGTCACTCGATGGGCGGGATGCTGGCCGTCGACCTGGTGCGCCAGCATCCGGAGCTCGACATCACCAACGTGATCACTCTGGGCTCGCCCATCGCCCCAGGCGACATCCCCGACCGAGCCCAGGTGCTGTCGCTGGAAAATGCCGGCGACATCGTGCCCTTGACCAGTGGGGAGAGGAACTCGCCCACCAGCAACCACGTGACCGTCTACTTCGACGATTCCCGCGCCGGCGGCCAGCAGCACGACGTAGCCCACTACCTGCACGGTGCGCACGCTGCCGACCTGTCCACCGCACCGGGCATCGTCGAGCAGCGCCGGTCGCTCGACGGGTTCTTGGAGGCGCACAAGTCCGCTGCCCAATCCTTCGTGGTCACCCGGTGAGCACCTCACACAAGGTCGTGCACGAACTCCCCCAGCTGGGTCAGGTTGCGGCACTCAACCATCGCCACCACCTCGCCGTACTCGACAGCCGCGGAGTCGCCTGTTCCCCAGTGCCGGCCATGCTCCGGGTTGAGCCACCAGGAGTGACGGGACGCCCCCGCCATGCGGCGCAGCTCGTCGAGGGCCAGCTCGCTGTGGTTGGACCGAGCATCTCCGAGGATCAACAGGCTGGAGCGCGGCCCGAGGGCCTCGGGATGGGCCGAGTTGAACGTCGTGAAGGCCCGTCCGTAGTTGGTGCGGCCCCACAGTGCCGCGTGCCGGACGCTGGCTGCGAGCTCCGTCATCACCTCCGCGACATCCGCGCCGGGGACGAAGTGGTCGGTCACCTCGTGGACCGTGTCGACGAAGGTGAATGCCCGGACCTTCGTGAACTGCTCGCGCAGGGCGAAGACCAGCAGCAGGGTGAACTGGGCGAAGTTGGCCACCGAGCCACTGACATCACAGAGCACCACCAACTCCGAGCGATGCGGCCGACGAGGCTTGTGGTGCGTGGTGATCGGGACGCCACCGGTCGACATCGACGCGCGGACGGTCCGACGGAAGTCCAGCGAACGTCCCCGGCTCGCGTGTGCCTCCTTGGTCAGCCGCGTGGCGAGCCGTCTGGCCAGAGGCTGGATCTGGCGACGCATCTCGGCGAGGTCGTCCTGCCGCAAAGAGATGAAGTCCAACCGGTCGACGTTGGGGCGCAAGGTGCTGCGAGCGACGTGCTCGGGCCCCTTCTCCTCAGCGATACGACGCCGAGCGTCCGCCTCGGCCAGGCGGCGAAACCCGCGCACGCGAGCAGTCACCTCCGCCCGGGCCTCGTGGTCGAGCGGATCGATGCCCAGCGCGAGCAGCACGCGCTCGACCAGGCTCTCTGGATCGACGCGCTGCATGGCCTGGTGAGAGGACCAGCTCGACATCCCAGGGCCCCGCCCCGGCATCGCACCGAACGTGCCCACGGCTTCCCTGGCCAGGCGCTGTGCCGCCTGCGCATCCGTCGAAGCCAGGACCTCGGCCAGTCGGTCGCGCAGATCCTCGAGCGCTTGGGCACCGTCGCGCAACGGTACGTCGTCCGGCCCGTCCTCCACCTCGACACCGCTGCCCAGGAGTGCTGGGTAGAACAGGTCGAAGATCGCGTCGAACGTGGTCCGGTGGGACTGCCGCTTGACCAAGGTGGCGCCGTACGCGGCGCGCATGACCTCGCGGTCGGACCAATCCACCGAGGTGAGCGCCAGCCCGGCATCGATGTCCTCGGCGAGGCTGACCGGCAGCCCCGCGGCCCGCAGGGCTTCGACGAAGTCGACGTGCCGCTCGATCAGTGCCACCGCAACCTCACTGCCCGGCGGTCGGAAGGCGCTGACGCAGGGCCGGCTTCGCGAGCTCTCTGAGGGCCTTGTCGTGGTCCGAGGCATGCTTCAGAACCGCACCGAGGGTGCGCGAGACGGCCTCCAGGTCGAGAGTCTCGATCTGCAGGGCCACCAGGGTGCGTGCCCAGTCGATGGTCTCGGCGATCGAGGGAGACTTCTTCAACTCCAGCTGCCGCAGCTCCGCGATCACGGCCACGACCTGGCCGGTCAGGGCCATTTCCAGGTCAGGCAGATGTGACAGCAGGATCTCGCGTTCCCGCTCCGCATCTGGATAGTCGATATGCAGGTAGAGGCACCGCCGCTTGACGGCCTCGGACAGCTCTCTGGTCGCGTTGGAGGTGAGGACGACGTAGGGGCGGCGTACGGCGGTCAGGGTGCCCAGCTCTGGGATGGTCACCTGGAAGTCGCTGAGCACCTCGAGGAGCAGACCCTCGACCTCCACGTCGGTCTTGTCCACCTCGTCGATGAGGAGAACGGTCGGCCCCGAACGGCGGATGGCGGTGAGCAGCGGCCTGGTGAGGAGGAACTCGTCGGTGAAGATGTCGTCGTGGGTCTCGCTCCAGGCTTGGTCGGAGCCGGAGGCCTGGATGCGCAGGAGTTGCTTGCGGTAGTTCCACTCGTACAGTGCTCGGGCCTCGTCGAGGCCTTCGTAGCACTGGAGCCGGACGAGCTCGGCCCCCGCTGCGGCGGCCACCACCTTCGCCAGCTGGGTCTTGCCGACGCCGGCCGGGCCTTCGATCAGGAGGGGCTTCTCGAGCTCACCGGCGAGGAAGGCCGTGGTGCTGGTGGCTGCGTCAGGCAGGTAGCCCAGGGCTCTCAGTCGGGTGCCGACATCGTCAGGCGAGGCGAACCAGGTCACCCGCGGCAGCATAGGCCAGGGTCGACGGCAAGCCTCAGGTCTGGCAGGTTCGTACCAGTGGTCTCGGGACCGTAAAGTTTTCCCTGTTCGACAGACAGCACCAGCCCGACGCAACAACGATGTCCACACCGGCAGGGGGACCGGCCAACCCTCACCCTGTTCAGCCGTCGCCGGGAAGCAGTCGCCGCAAGGCGAACCGGAGTGCGCCCAGACCATCCCCGGTCCCCGCACCCCGGCAATCCCACCTGCTTCCCGGTGGCGGTGTTCACCGCCCTACGGCGAACTGACAGGCTGGCGGGGTGCAGTTGCTCCTGATCCGCCACGCCCAGACCCATTCGAACGTGTCCCGGGCTCTGGACACCGCGCACCCCGGCGCCGACCTGACGGAGCTCGGTGAGCGACAGGTCAGCGACCTGGCCGCGGCGCTGGCCGAGGAGCACATCGACCGGGTGTTCGCCTCGCCCCGCCTGCGCACCAGGCGTACGGCGGCGGGATTGGCAGACCCACGCGGCATCGAACCGACGCTTCGCGATGGCCTGGTCGAGATCGGCGCCGGCGATCACGAGATGTCCACGCTCCCCGAGCACGCCGAGGCGTACGTCGAGACTGCACTGTCGTGGGTCCGAGGAGACCTGGGATCGCGGTTGCCCGGGGCGGAGTCGGGTTTCGAGGCGCTGGCCCGCTTCGACCGGGTGATCAGCGAGGTGCTGGCCACCGGCGCGGAGTCCGTCGCGGTGATCAGCCACGGCGCCATGCTGCGCACCTGGTGCGGGGCGCGCGTGCGCAACGTCTCCCTCGACCACGTGCGTCAGCATCCGCTGCGCAACACCGGCCTGATCCGGCTCGACGGTGGCCCGGAGGGTTGGATCGTCACGGATTGGGACGAGCACGTGGTGGCCGAAGCAGGGCAGTCCGGCCCCGCCGCCGACCCCCTGCGATAGCCAGAATCGCCCCCGGCGACGGGTTCCGTCGCGATCGGCGAAAACTCTTAAAGAAATCGCTGTCATTTCGCGTCATGAGGTTCGAGGTGCTCCGTTTCATCACTGTTCGGGGGTCCTACCGGGGGGTATGGGACCCGAACACAAAGGGGCCACCATGGTGGACGCTCTGGAGTGGGGTCCAGCAGCGTCCACCGGGTCGGGCCCCCTTGCTGATTTCGGGGCCGGCCGGTGCGCCGGACGTTCACAGCTGCCTCAACGCGAGCGGTACCAGCGGTAGGGGCGTGACTCTTCGGGGAGTTCGAGGGCGACGCTCACTAGGTCGAGCGACTCGAAGGCCGCGATCGACTCATGCTCAGCGGGTAGCGCACGGAACAAGGCACGCCTGAGTGGCCACTCGTTTTGCAGCCAGTCGTCCACTGCGGTGGCGACGTCGGTCGTGAGGTGCTCCATGTCTTGGCGGAGCCAGAACGTCACCATGGCTGACTCGGCCGGGAACTGCTGGAGTGTCTCGGGGGCAGCTCCAACCCGGACCAGGTAGTCGCGGAGCGGGTTGAGGTAGAGACATCCGAGGGATTGGGTTCGGGTCGGGTTCATGAGCAGGTAGGTGAACGCCCGGCCGGCTTCGTGGTCGGCCTGATGGATAGCGACCAGGGCACGGTTGTCATCGAGCGTGAAGCCGTCGATCGGCCAGCGCCCGTCGCTGTGTGCTCCGATCACCTCTGGGCTGGCCATGTAGGCGTTGTAGTCGGGCTCGACAAGGTCCGTCGTGAGGGGTGTGGCGATGAACGCGGTGCGGACGAGTCCATGCGGGGCCCGGGTCCTGGCGTTGAGCATGTCGTCCTTCCTGTGGACAGTTCACCAGCACTGTCCGGGTTCATTGGCTCGGCGAGGGGATAACGGTGAGGGGGCCTTCGTCGGGAGTGGGCGGTTCGAAGTGGTCGAAGTAGTGAGCGGCGAGGTCGTCGTCGAGCAGGTAGTCGTCGGGGTGGCTGGTGCGCCGGGCGCGGACGCGTTCGAGGACGGTGGCCCGGTCGGTTGCGAGGTAGACCGTCTCGGGCACCACCCCAGTGGGTTCGAGGAGACGGCGGTAGTCGCTGCGCATCTGGCGGGACCAGAACGAGAAGTCGAGGACGACGTCGATTCCGTGGGCGACGAGTTCCAGCAGGCGGGCCCGCAGGTGTGCCTCGATGTCCTCGCGGACTCCGGGCGGGAAGGGCACGACGAAGATGCCGCGCTTCCAAGCCTCAGCGTCGAACGACAGCCGGACCATGCCGTCCTGCTCCAGCCCCTGTGCGTAGGTCGACTTGCCAGCCCCGGAAGGTCCGCACATGAAGATCACTCGGGACATGGGCTCACTCTAGGGAGTCGCACAGGACAGGTTCCGGTCCCGTGCCTCCTCACGTCAGTGCTGACAGTTGGCACGTGGCGGAGGCCAGGTCCTGCGGTCCGAGTCGGGTCGTCGCGGTCACAGCCCCTTCCCCGCGTCAGTGGAATTCGATGGCACGTCGGTTGCCTGTCACCGGCGTGCGGCACCGTTGCGCAGACCCGCCGAGCACGGCAACCGGCATGGTCCGCGGTGCTCGTGCACGAAGACGCCGCCTCGCGGCCCCTTCCAGGACCACGAGACGGCGTCTTCGTCTTTCGGACTACGGATTCTGGTCCGGAGCCCACTGGCGGTGGCGGAGGGATTTGAACCCTCGGTCGGCTTGCACCGACAAACGCTTTCGAGGCGTTCTCCTTAGGCCGCTCGGACACGCCACCGCGGAGAAGGCTACTAGAGCAGTGGACGGGGCCGAAATCAGGTGCCGGGGGCCGTTGCAACGTGGTTGCAACGTTGCTCGTCGCAGTCTGCCAAGACTGCCCTGCTGTCGAGATCCTGGTGTGGTGACGTGTGACCGTGTTCACTGAGCCCATGACCCACGATGCGATGCGCGCGGAGGTGGCGGACTCCTGGCATCGTTCCGCAGCCGCCGGCGTGCTCGCCGACCGGGTCGACGCCCCGATCACCTTGCCCGACAATGACCTGCGCGACTACCGCCAGGAACACCCCCTCTCGCGGGTCTTCCCGCTGCTCGACGACGTCCTCGGCCAAGCCGCACGAGACTGCGACGCGATGATGGCCGTCTCGGACGCAGCCGGCCAACTGCTCTGGGTGTGCGGCACGCCGGCCACGTTGCGCCGGGCCGAGTCCATCGGCTTCGTCGAGGGCAGCAACTGGGACGAGCGACTCGCGGGCACCAACGCGCCCGGGCTCGCCCTGCGCCTGGACCAGCCGGTCAACGTGATCCGCTCCGAGCACTTCCGTCAGTCGGTGCAGCAGTGGTCGTGCGCAGCCACCCCCATCCACGATCCCGGCTCCTCCAGCCTTCTCGGGGTCCTCGACATCACCGGCGGCGACCAGATCGTCGTACCGCAGACCATGGCCATGGTGCGCGCCGCCGCCCGGATGGCCGAGGCCGAACTGGCCCGTGACCGGCTGACGGTCGGCCTCCGCGAGCAGCAGTACGACGGGTTCCACGTCGTCATGGAGTCACTCGGCCGCTCCGAAGCGCTGCTCGCCCTCAACGACGGCCGCGGCCATCACGCCAACCTGCGGCTCTCGCCACGCCACAGCGAGATCCTCCTGCTGCTGGCCTCCGCGCCGCGCGGCCTGTCCGGTGACGAACTGGCAGTACTGCTCTATGAGGACGACAGTCCCTCCTCAACCTTGCGGGCCGAGTTCAACCGCCTGCGCCACCTCCTCGGTGACGAGCTCCTGGCCTCACGCCCCTACCGTCTCGCGGCCGGCGTCACCGCCGACTGGCTCGCCGTCGAGGCGCACCTGGCCGCCGGCAACCTGCGTGCCGCGATGCATGCCTACGCCGGACCTGTCCTCCCGCGTTCCATCGCGCCCGGCGTCGTACGCCTGCGGGAGAACCTCGAGAACTCCCTGCGCCAAGCGCTTCTGCGCAGTGGCGAGGCAGACCTGATGTCCACCTGGACCCGTTCGGCGTGGGGCACCGACGACTACGAGATGTGGACCGCCCAACGCGACGCCGTCGGCGGAGCCTCACCCATGCTCGCGCTGATCGACGGACAGATCGCCCGGCTGGACCGTGAGCTGCTGTAGCTGGGGCCGGATTCACTCCTGCCGCAGGAGTCCCCGGCTGACCGGTGATTCCCGCGGTTGTCAGCCGTTGCAATGGCTGACAACCGTGAGTTTCCCCGGCTGACCGGTGACTCCTGCAACGTCCCCGCAACGTGGCACTTCCTACCGTGTGACTGCAGTCACATCAATCACAGGGAGTTCGCATGTCTGTCTTTTCAGCACCCGGGGCGCCTGACTCGAGCATCGAGGTCAAGAGCCGCTACGGGCACTACATCGGTGGCCAGTGGGTCGACCCGATCAAGGGTGCCTACTTCGAGAACATCTCCCCCGTGAACGGCAAGCCGTTCACCGAGATCGCCCGCGGCACCGCGGAGGACATCGAGGCGGCCCTGGATGCCGCCGAGGCCGCAGCCGGCCCGTGGGGTCGTACGTCGACCACGGAACGCTCCAACATCCTGCTCCAGATCGCCGCTGTGATGGAGGCCAACCTCGAAGACCTGGCCGTCATCGAGACCTGGGACAACGGCAAGGCCGTGCGCGAGACCATCAACGCCGACATGCCGCTCGCCGTCGACCACTTCCGCTACTTCGCCGGCGCCCTTCGGGCCCAGGAGGGTGGCATCAGTGAGATCGACGAGAACACCATCGCGTATCACTTCCACGAGCCCCTGGGTGTGGTCGGCCAGATCATCCCCTGGAACTTCCCCATCCTGATGGCCGTCTGGAAGCTCGCCCCTGCTCTCGCGGCCGGCAACGCCGTCGTACTCAAGCCGGCCGAGCAGACCCCCTGGTCAATCCTCAAGCTGATGGAGCTCATCGGCGACCTGCTGCCGGCCGGCGTACTCAACGTCGTCAACGGCTTCGGCGTCGAGGCCGGCAAGCCGCTGGCCTCCAGCAGCCGGATCCGGAAGATCGCCTTCACCGGTGAGACCACGACCGGGCGCCTGATCATGCAGTACGCCAGTGAGAACATCATCCCGGTCACCCTGGAGCTCGGTGGCAAGAGCCCCAACGTCTTCTTCGAGGACGTGGCGGCTCAGAAGGACGCCTTCTACGACAAGGCCCTCGAGGGCTTCACCATGTTCGCGCTCAATCAGGGCGAGGTCTGCACCTGTCCCTCACGCGCACTCGTGCAGAGCTCGATCTACAGCGACTTCGTGCCCGACGCCATCGCACGGGTGGAGGCCATCAAGCAGGGCAACCCGCTGGACACCGACACGATGATGGGCGCCCAGGCCTCCAACGACCAGCTCGAGAAGATCCTGTCCTACCTCGACATCGGCAAGCAGGAGGGCGCCAAGGTGCTCACCGGTGGCGAGCGCAACGTCCTCGAGGGCGACCTGGCCGAGGGCTACTACGTGCAGCCGACCGTCTTCGAGGGCGACAACTCCATGCGGATCTTCCAGGAGGAGATCTTCGGGCCGGTGGTGTCGCTCACCTCGTTCGACGACGAGGCCGATGCGCTCAAGATCGCCAACGACACCCTGTACGGCCTCGGCGCTGGCCTGTGGACCCGTGACGGCAGTCGAGCCTTCCGCGCCGGCAAGGCGATCCAGGCCGGCAGGGTCTGGACGAACTGCTACCACGCCTACCCCGCCCACGCGGCCTTCGGCGGCTACAAGCAGTCCGGGATCGGCCGCGAGAACCACAAGATGATGCTCGACCACTACCAGCAGACCAAGAACCTCCTTGTCTCCTACTCTCCGGACAAGCTGGGCTTCTTCTGATGGTTGAACGGGTCGCTGTCACAGCGGAGGCGGCGGAGCTCATCCGCCGCCTCACCGACTCCCACGGACCGGTGATGTTCCACCAGTCCGGCGGCTGCTGCGACGGCTCCTCGCCGATGTGCTACCCGGACGGGGAGTTCCGGATCGGCGGGTCCGACCTTCATCTCGGCGATCTCGAGGTCGGCCTGGAGCGCCAGGTCCCGGTCTTCATGTCCAAGACTCAGTTCGAGTACTGGAAGCACACGCACCTGACCATCGACGTCGTGAAGGGCAGAGGGGCGGGCTTCTCCCTCGAGGCACCTGAGGGGGTTCGCTTCCTGATCCGCTCCCGCCTGTTCACGGATGCAGAATCGATTGCGGCCGACGTCGGACACTGACCGCCTCGACTGCCTTCGTTGTGGGACGATCGCGACACATCGGACCTGAAGGACACACATGGGCGAGGTACTGGGAGAGATCCTCCCGCTGGCGGTGGCCATTGCGGCGTCACCCTTCCCGGTCATTCCTGCGATCCTCCTGCTCTTCACCCGGCAGCCACGCGCCGCGAGTACGGCGTTCCTGGCCGGCTGGGTGGTCGGCATCCTGGTCGGCACTCTGGTGTTCACCACCCTGGCCACGGTGCTGGAACGGGGCGAGACGCCGGTCTGGGCGATCTGGCTGCGCATCGTCCTGGGACTCGCTCTGGTCATCCTGGGCGTGGTCAAGTGGCTGGGCCGCGGCAAGGAGGCCGCGCCGCCGGGCTGGATGCAGTCGCTCGAGACGGCAGATGCGCGCAAGGCACTGAGCATCGGGCTGCTGTTGTCAGTGGCGAACCCCAAGGTGTTGCTGCTGTCCGCGGCCGCCGGGCTGTACGTCGGCGGGGTGGAGCTCACCCTGACCGAGTTCGTCGTGGCGGTGGCGGCCTTCACCGCTGTCGCCGCGTCGAGTGTCGCAGTACCGGTGCTCGGATTCCTGGTCGTGGGCGAGCGGATGCTGCCCCCTCTCGCGCGCGCCAAGGACTGGTTGATCACCCACAACGCCGCGGTCATGGCCGTCGTGATCGTGGTGATCGGCTGCCTGCTCGTGTCGAAGGGGTTCGGCGAGCTCTGAGGACTACCAGGTGGCGGTGAGGAATCGCACGCGGTGGACCTGGCCCACGAAGCGCAGGTCGTCCGGCTCGTCACCCAACCCCAGACCCCCGATGGTGCCCGTGACGCTCGCGGCACGCTCGCGGTCGCGGGTGCGCTGCTTGTAGCCGGGGAAGCGGGTGACGCTGTGGGTCTCGGTGACCTCCCCGAACCCGCGCAGGGTCAGCGAGAAGTCGACAGTGGGCTGTCCGGCCAAGGATCCGTCGAAGTAGCCCTCGACATGGGTCCAGGCCTGGTCCTTGGTCATCCGGATGCGAACCTCACCGGACTCCAGCGACTCGGTTCCCTCCTCGAAGAAGGTGCACTCACGTTCCAGCTCACCGGCCGCCTCAGTGAAGTCCGGCGTACGGGTCGGCTCGAAGCCGGCGGGGCAATCGAAGTGGAACACGTAGCCGCGCACGGCCGCCGACCCGTCGGAGGAGCTGTAGAACTCCAGGTGCCCGTAGTGGGCGTTGCCAGGTGCGCCCGGCATGGCCCCCATCTCCACCAGCTCGACCACAGCCGACTTGGTGTAGGTGCGAGCCAACGCCGCCTGGGAGGGCGCCGCTGTGAACGGGACGACCACCAGCGCGGCAGCCACCGCCACCCCTCGAGCGAACCAGGTCATGCGCACTCCCCCCAACGACTGACTCCGATGCTAGATCGCCCTGCACGCTCCGGCCATGGCTCGGAACCCCAGAGTCGTCTACTGCAGGGCGCGCGGGGCCAGGCGTTGCAGCTGGGTGACGTGGCCAGGTTCCAGCTCGTCGAGCGTGGCGACACCGAGCAGCCGCATCGTGCGTTCGATCTGACCGCGGAGGATGTCGATGGTGCGATCCACGCCGTCGCGTCCTCCGGCCATCAGCCCATAGAGGTAGGCGCGTCCGATCAGCGTGAAGTGGGCTCCGTGCGCGAGTGCGGCCACGATGTCCTGACCGGACATGATGCCGGTGTCCAGGTGGACCTCAAGGTCGTCTCCCACTGCCGCGACCACCTGCGGCAGCAGGTGGAAGGGCACAGGAGCCCGGTCCAGCTGCCGTCCACCGTGGTTGGACAGGACGACGGCGTCCACCCCGGCCTCCGCGAGGCGACGGGCATCGGCCACGGTCTGCACGCCCTTGACCGACACCTTGCCGGGCCACTGGTCCCGGATCCAGGCCAGATCCTCATAGGTCACGGTCGGGTCGAACATGGTGTCCAACAGGTCTGCCACCGTGCCCGACCACGAGTCGAGCGAGGCGAAGGCGAGCGGTTCGGTGGTCAGGAAGTTGATCCACCAGGCCGGTCGCGGGATGGCGTTGGCCACGGTCCGAGCGCTCAGGGTGGGAGGGATCGTCATGCCGTTGCGCACGTCACGCAGCCGGGCCCCGGCCACAGGGACATCGACGGTCACCACCAAGGTGTCGTAGCCGGCCTTGGCAGCCCGATCGACCAGGGCCATCGATCGATCGCGGTCCTTCCACATGTAGAGCTGGAACCAGTTGCGGCCCTCGGGGTTGGCCCCGGCGACCTCCTCGATCGAGGTCGTGCCCATCGTCGACAGCGTGAACGGGATGCCAGCTGCACCCGCAGCCGAGGCGCCCGCGATCTCACCCTCGGCCTGCATCATCCGCGTGAACCCGGTTGGCGCGATCCCGAACGGCAACGCGACCTGCCTGCCGAGCACCTCGCGCGAGGTGTCGACCCGAGAGACGTCGCGCAGGACGGCAGGGTTGAACTCAACGTCGCCGAACGCCTCACGGGCGCGCGCCAGGGAGACCTCCCCGTCGGCCGCGCCGTCGGTGTAGTCGAACGCCGGCTTGGGAGTACGCCGCTTGGCGATCCGGCGCAGGTCCTCGACGGTCAGGGCCGCAGCCAGCCGGCGCTCCTTGGGAGAGAGGGTGGGCTTCTTGAACTTCAGCAGGGGAGCCAGGTCGTGGCGCTTGGGCAGCTGTCGCTTCATCAGGCGACTCTCTCACTGCCTCGGATTCTCTGCCTCCCCTTCACCGCGTCGACCTCGCGCAGCGGTCGCCGTACCCCGATCCGTGGTCAGGGGGTACGCCGCTGGCGGAAGAAGTCGTCCAGCAAACGAGTGGACTCCTCGGCGAGCACACCGGAGACCACCTCAGGGCGATGGTTGAGGCGCCGGTCTCGCACGACGTCCCACAGGCTCCCGACCGCGCCGGCCTTCGCGTCGTACGCCCCGAAGACCAGGGTGCTGATCCGGGCGAGGACGATCGCACCGGCACACATGGTGCAGGGCTCGAGCGTCGCCACGAGAGTGCAGCCTTCCAGGCGCCACGCGTCGCGAGCCGAAGCCGCCTCACGAAGGGCCAGCACCTCGGCGTGGCCGGTCGGGTCGGCCCGGGCCTCGCGCACGTTGTGACCCCGGCCGATCACGACACCGTCAGGATCGAGCACGATCGCGCCGACCGGTACGTCGCCGGTGGCGAGGGCAGCCCGTGCCTCGTCGAGGGCAACCCGCATGGGGGGCACCCACTGCTCGATCGGGATCACGCCGAGGTGAGGCCGACCGCGTCGTCGAACTGCGGTCCGAAGCCCGCACGACTGGCCACGTCGGACAGCATCTCGTCGGGGTAGAGCTCGAAGTCGTCGATCAACGCCGCCATGTCCATGGCGTGCATGCCCAGGTCGCCGAGGATGTTCAGGTCTCCGGCAGGGACCTGCTCGTCCTCCTCCTCGGGGTAGGGCAGGTGCAGCGCCTCGACAGCGGACCGGGCCAGGTCCCACTCGTCGGCAGCGGTGATGTCGGAGAGCAGCACCCGGATCTCGGGGCCGTTCACCCGGACGATCACGAAGAAGTCCTCGTCGATCGCGACCAGCCCGACCGCGCCGTCCCCCGGCAGGCGACGCAGGGCGTGGGAGAGGGTGTCGATGTCGGTCAGGACCGTGTCCGAAACTTCCTGGACATGCCAGATCCCGTCCTCACGAAATGCGGCGACCGCGAAGTCGATCCCGTCGAGTTGATCGGGCATCGGACACCTCCCACCTGTCAGTCCCCCAGAGTGACAGAAGGCGGGACCCGACACCAACCATGTTGCCGAACGGCCCACTAGGGTTCACCTCATGGAGACCCACGTCATCGACCATCCGTTGGTCGCACACAAGCTGACCACCCTGCGCGACGAGGCCACCGACTCGCCGACGTTTCGTCAGCTGGCCGACGAGCTCGTGACCCTGCTCGCCTATGAGGCCACCCGCGACGTCCGAGTCGTCCCCGTCACGGTCATCACCCCCGTGTCCCCCGCGGTGGGCGTCAAGCTGGCCTCACCGAAGCCGCTCGTCGTACCCATCCTGCGAGCAGGCCTGGGCATGCTCGACGGCATGATGCGCCTGCTCCCCACGGCCGAGGTCGGGTTCCTCGGGATGGTCCGCAACGAGGACACCCTCGAGGCGTCGACCTATGCCGAGCGCCTGCCCGACGACCTGTCCGGACGGCAGTGCTACGTGCTCGACCCGATGCTGGCCACCGGCGGCACCCTCGCTGCCGCCATCAAGTTCCTGGTGGACCGGGGGGCCGACCACATCACCGCGATCTGCCTGCTCGCCGCCCCCGAGGGCTGCGCCCGGCTCGAGGCCGACCTCGCCTCCGTCGACGTCCCGGTCACCATCGTCACCGCCGCGATGGACGAGAGGCTGAACGAGAAGGGCTACATCGTGCCCGGGCTCGGGGACGCGGGCGATCGGTTGTACGGCGTCGTCGGGTGATCCCACCAGCCCCAGGGATCACCGGCTGACCGGCGATCCCCGCGGTTGTCAGCTGTTGCAATGGCCGACAACCGCGAGTTCCCCCGGTCGACCGGGGAAACCCGCAACACACCCCGACCTACAGTGCCTTCACAGCATTCAGCAGCTTGCCGAGTGAGTCTTTGGCGTCACCGAACAACAACGTGGTCCTGGGGTCGAAGAGCAGCTCATTCTCGATGCCGGCGAAGCCGGGGCGCATCGAGCGTTTCATGAACACCACCTGCTGGGCCTCGTCGGCGTTGAGGATGGGCATGCCGTAGATGGGTGCCGAGGGCGTGGTGCGCGCCGCCGGGTTGACCACGTCGTTCGCTCCGACGACGAGCACCACGTCGGTCTGCTTGAACTCGGAGTTGATCTCGTCCATCTCGATCAGCCGCTCATAGGGCACCTGGGCCTCGGCGAGCAGCACGTTCATGTGCCCCGGCATCCGGCCGGCCACCGGGTGGATGGCGTAGTCGACCTTCGTGCCCCGTGCGATCAGGACGTCGACCAGTTCGCGCAGCGTGTGCTGGGCCTGGGCCACTGCCAGGCCGTAGCCCGGCACGATGATCACGCGGTCGGCGTAGCCCAACAGGATCGCCACGTCCTCGGGTCCGGCCGAGCGCACCGGACGCTCTGAGGCCTCTCCGGCCCCCAGTGTCGAACCGCCCCGCAGAGCGCCGAACAGGATGTTGGCCACCGACCGGCCCATCGCGCCGGCCATCAGCAGGGTGAGGAACGTGCCCGATGCGCCGACCAGGGTCCCCGCCACCAGCAGAACCGTGTTGTTCAGGACGTAGCCTCCGGCAGCCACGGTCAGGCCGGTGAAGGCGTTGAGCAAGGAGATGACGATCGGTACGTCGGCGCCGCCCACCGGAAGCACCAGGAGTACACCGATCACCAGACCCAGCAGTGCGAGCAGGATCCCGATCCACATCGCGGGCGACTGCACCAGTTGCACCGACAGGGCGACGGCGACGACGAACGAGCCCCCGAAGAGGAACGGCAGCCCGGGGAAGGTCACCGGGCGCGACGTCATCAGCTCCTGGAGCTTGGCGAAGGTGACGATGGACCCGGCGAAGGACACCGAGCCGACCACGATGGTGAACGCAGTGGCTGCGTAGACGAACCAGTTGAACAGGTCGATGCCGGGGAACGCCGACTGCTCCTCGAGCATGTGATGCAGCTCCAGCAGGGCCACGAGGGCTGCTGCGCCGCCGCCGACCCCGTTGAACAGGGCCACCATCTGCGGCATCTGGGTCATGGTGACCTTCTGGGCACCGACGACACCGCCCACGGTGCCGATCGCGATCGCGACGAGCATGAGGGCGACGTGATCGAGGTCCAGCTCGCTCCAGAAGAACGGTACGGCGCAGGCGACGACCGCAGCCCCGGCACCGAGGAGGTTGCCGGCGCGTGCCGTCCTGGGTCCGGACAGGCCCTTGAGGGCCAGGATGAAGCAGACCGCGCACAGCAGGAAGACCAGTTGCACCCAGACGGGCATCACGACGTCCATCAGGCCGCTCCCCCATCGTCCGGGGCGACGGGCGCCTTGGCAGGCTTCTTGCGCACGAACATCTGCAGCATCCGGTCGGTGACCACGAAACCGCCCACCATGTTGACCGCCGCCAGCACGATCGCAACCAGGCCGATGATCAGCGCGAAGGTGTTGTCGGTCGACCCGGTCACCAGGATCGCACCCAACAGGATGATGCCGTGGATCGCGTTGGCTCCCGACATCAACGGGGTGTGCAGCGTGGAGGAGACCTTCGAGATCACCTCGATGCCCACGAAGACGCTCAGGATGAAGATCGTCAAATAGACGATGGACGGACTCACGGCTGCTCTCCTTGGGGAGTGGTCTCGACAGGCTCGACCACCGAGACATCGGGCCCGACCACCGAGACATCGGGCCCGACCACCGAGACATCGGGCTCGACCACCGAGACATCAGGCTCGACCACCGAGACATCAGGCTCGACCACCGGGTCGGGGTCCAGCGCCGCCCTGGTCGGCTCGTGCACGATGACGCCGTCGCGGGTGACGCACGACGACGCGACGATCTCGTCCTCGAAGTCCGGATCGAAGGCGGCCACCCCGTCGGTGGAGCGGGTCATCAAGGTGACGAGGTTGACGATGTTCTGGGCGTAGAGCTTCGACGCCGGGCCCGGCATCTGCGCGGGCACGTTGCGACCGCCCCACACCTGGGCGTTCCCGATCCGCACCACCTCGCCGGCCACCGAACCCTCCACGTTGCCACCGGAGTCGGCAGCCAGGTCGACGACCACGGAGCCCGGTGACATCTGCTCCACCATGGCGGAGGTGACCAGCATGGGCGCCTGCCGGCCTGGTACGGCGGCGGTCGTGATCAGCGCGTCGGCCGCGGCGATGTAGGGGGCCAAGAGGTCGCGCTGGCGCGCCGCCCGGTCCTCGGTCATCTCGCGGGCGTAGCCACCGGCACCCTCGAGCGTCTCCAGCGCCAGGTCGATCGACTGTGCGCCCACCGAGCGGATCTCCTCTGCCGCGGCTGCTCGCACGTCGTACGCCTTGACGACGGCGCCGAGCCGCTTCGCGGTGGCGATGGCCTGGAGGCCGGCCACCCCGGCTCCGAGGACCACGACCTGGGCGGGGGGCACCGTGCCGGCCGCGGTCATGTTCAGGGGGAAGAAGCGTCGCAGCAGACCGGCGGCCACGATCGCGGACCGGTAGCCCGACACCAGCGACTGCGATGACAGTGCATCCATCGACTGGGCGCGGGAGATCCGTGGCACCAGTTCCATGGCGTGCGAGGTGATCGAGCACTGCAGCAACGCGGTGACGACCTCGGGGTTCGCTGCGGCGGGCAGGAAGGAGACGGTGGTCGCTCCGGACCTCAACCGCCGGATCGCGGCCACGGACAGGGGTTGGACCGACACCACGACATCTGCGATCTCGAGGGCGGCCGGATCCACCGCGGCCCCGGCGTCGAGGAACTCCTCGTCCGAGATCAGCGCGCCCGCACCGGCACCGGGCTCCACCGACACCTCATAGCCCAGACCTGTGAGCTTGCCGACCAGCTCCGGCACCAACGCGACCCGGGTCTCCCCAGCGTGGACTTCTGCGGCTACGGCGATCTTCACCTGCCCGAACCTAGCCGATGGCTCAGTCGCTCAGACGCACGCTTCGCGGGTCGAACCCGAAGGGCAGTTCGAGCCGGTTGGCCTTCATGAGGACGTCGTCGGTGAGGACGTCGTACGTGGCCCCGTCGGCCACCACGGCTCCGTCATGGAGGACCACCGATCTCGGGCACAGCTCCAAGGCGTAGGGAAGGTCGTGGGTGACCATCAGGACGGTCACGTCCAGGGAGCGCATGATGTCGGCCAGTTCGCGACGCGAGGCGGGGTCGAGGTTGGAGGACGGCTCGTCGAGGACCAGGATCTCCGGCTGCATCGCCAACACGGTCGCGACCGCCACTCGTCGGCGCTGACCGAAGGACAGGTGATGTGGGGGCCGGTCGATGAAGTCCACCATCCCGACCCGGTCGAGTGCCTCGACGACCCGGCGCTCGAGCTCGGCTCCCTTGACCCCCATGTTGGCCGGGCCGAAGGCGACGTCCTGGCGAACCGTGGCCATGAAGAGCTGGTCATCCGGGTCCTGGAACACGATGCCCACCCGGCGGCGGATCTCCTTCAGGTGCTCCTTGACGACCGGGAGGCCACTGACCGACACCGTGCCGGCTCCCGGTGTCAGGATGCCGTTGAGATGCAGCACGAGGGTGGTCTTGCCGGCGCCGTTGGGCCCGAGGAGCGCGACCCGCTCGCCCTGGTGCACGTGCAGGTCCACCCCGAAGAGGGCCTGGTGGCCGTCGGGGTAGGCGTAGGCGAGCCCTTGGACCTCGAGCACGGGCGTGGCCATCAGGACTCCTTGGACGGCATGGTGCCGGTGTAGCCGCGCGAGACCATGGCCAGGTGGACCCGTTCACCACGTTCGTAGGACCGGATGAAGAGGGCACCCAGCGACCGGGCCAGCACGGGCCAGTGCCGCGGTGAGCGCGGGTCGCAGCCGCGCGAGCGCATCGCGGTCGTCATGCGGGTCAGCTCGGCGGTGATGACGTCGAGGTAGCGGATCATGAAACCCATGATCTGCACGATCAGGTCGGGCATCCGCAGGCGTTCCAGGCCTCGCAGTACGTCGGTCGGCTCGGTGGTGGCGGCCATCGTGAGCGAGGCCATCACGCCCAGGGTGCCCTTGGCCAACAGCCCCCAGGCGGCGACCAGCCCGGGTTGGGACACCGTCAGCCCCAGGAACTGGGTGCTGGGGCCGGTGGCGACGAAGGGCACGAGCAGGGCGAACAGCACGAAGGGTGTCTCCACCACCATGCGCCGGGCGATGTAGCCGAACGGGACCCGGCTGGTGGCGATGACGGCCAGGACGAGGAGGAGGTAGCCGCCGAAGACCGGATACCACTCCCGCGGGGTGGCGACCACGATCAGCATGAAGCCGACCAGGGTCAGCAGCTTGAGGTGGGCCGGCGCCCTGTGGATCGGGCTGTGCCCGTGGAAGTGCAGCCGGTGGCCGTGGCCGGCGCCCATCTAGACGGACTCGCGCTCGGATGTCTCGTCGGTGGTGTCACTCTGCTCCTCGTGGCCGCGACGGCGCACGGCCCAGGTGAGGCTTCCGGCGATGGTGAGCACCAGGAGGCAGCCGGCGACGCCGGCGATGCCGCCGCTGAGCCGTTCGTTGTCCACGCCCTTGGTGGCATAGCCCGCGAACGGGCCGTCGGAGGTGGCCGATGCCTTCTCCTGGTCGATGAACCCGGTCTTCTCGGCGACGTAGTTGAGGCCGTCGGGGTGCGAGCTGGCGTAGAAGCTGGCCACGCCGGCGATCAGCAGGGCGACCAGGACACCGATCGCCAGGAAGGTCCTGGTCCTCATGCCGCTCCCACCTTCCGGATCTCGAGGGTGCGGGTGGCCAGCACCCGGCGGGCGCCGTACACGAGATCGGGGCGTACGGCGGTCACGGCGCCGACGACGAGTCCGGTCACCACGGCCTCACCGATGCCGATCAGCACGTGCCACGACACCATGGCGGTGAGGACCGTTTTCGTCTCCACCGGTGCGGTCCCGCCGATGGCGAACAGGGCGGTGAAGGCGACCGCGGCCACCGGCACGCTGACCAGGGCCCCCACGGCGGCTGCGGGGGCGACCATGGACAGGCGCTTGGGCAGGATGCTCTGGACGCCCCGGAAGACCAGCCACCCCACCACAGAGCCCACGATGGCCATCAGGGTGACGTTGGTGCCGAGCGCGGTGATGCCCCCGTCGGCCATGAACAGTGCCTGCACGAGGAGCACGACGCTGACGCAGAGCACGGCGGTGTAGGGGCCGACGAGCACGGCGGCGAGGGCACCGCCGAGCAGGTGACCGCTGGTGCCGGCCGCGACCGGGAAGTTCATCATCTGGCCGGCGAAGACGAAGGTGGCGACCAGGCCCGCCATCGGCGCGGTGCGGTCGTCCAGCTCGCGGCGTGCACCGCGCAGGGCGACAGCGACGCCTGCCGCGGCCACGACGCCGGTCGCGATCGACGTGGGTGCGTCGAGGAATCCGTCAGGTACGTGCATGAGCCCACCATACGCTGTTGCAAACAGTTCGCAATAGCCTGCCCGATCGGGCAGGCCCGGTCGGAGAGGTCAGATCCGAGCGCCGAACAGTACGCCGATCAGGTAGGTCACGGCCATCGCCAGCAACCCACCACCCACGTTGCGCAGCACCGCGCGACGTGGTGGGCTCTGGCCCAGCCTGGCACTCGACCACCCGGTGAGGGCGAGGGCGAGCGCCACGGAGACGACCGTGACCCAGACCCGTGCCGACTGCGCCACCAGGGTGATGGTCAGCAGCGGCAGCAGGGCCCCCACGGTGAAGGCGATCATCGAGGCCCAGGCCGCGTGCCACGGGTTCGTCAGGTTGTCCGGGTCGATGCCGAGCTCGGCATCGGCATGCGCTCCCAGCGCGTCATGGTCGGTCAGCTCCTGGGCGACCTGGCGGGCGAGGTCGACACTGAGGCCCTTCTCCACGTAGATCTCGGCCAGCTCGGCGAGCTCGTCCTCCGGCATGTCGCGAAGCTCCTTGCGCTCCTTCTCGAGCAGGGCCCGCTCGGAGTCACGCTGGGTGCTGACCGACACGTACTCGCCAGCGGCCATGCTGAGCGCCCCGGCGAAGAGTCCGGCCACACCCGCGACGAGGATGGCATTGCGATCGGTGGTGGCACCAGCGACTCCGACCACCAGGCCCGCGGTGGACACGATGCCGTCGTTGGCACCCAGCACTCCCGCGCGCAGCCAGTTCAGGCGGGCACCGATGCCGCTCTCGTGAGCCTCGCCCTCGTGCGGCGCTGCGGGCTCGGTCGTCTCAGCACTCATGCGGCCGAGTCAACCCATCGCCGGACGTAGGCGCAACCAAGGGCAGGCTTGGCTCACGATCTCCGACCGAGCAGTCACCGATCCAGCAGCTCATCGACCCAGCGCGGAACGAGCTCACCTGCGAAGCCGTGCCGGGCTTCGTGGAAGTAGCCCGTGCCCTCGCTCGGCTTCAGGTTGAGCTCCAGCGTGTGCGCTCCGGCCGAGCGGGCGACCTGGACGAACCCGGCAGCGGGGTAGACCGCGCCGGAGGTCCCGATCGACACGAAGTGGGTCGCCTCGGCAAGAGCGTCGTGGATCCGGTCCATCTCGTGCGGCAGTTCACCGAACCAGACCACATCAGGGCGCAGGGTCCGGTGGCCGCACCGAGGGCACGGCGGGTCGGCCAGCAGTGGCTCGGCGACGGGCGAGCGCTGGTGACACGTCGTACACAGCGCCGTACGCAGGGAACCGTGCATGTGTACGACGTCGGTGGAGCCGCCGCGCTCGTGCAGGTCGTCGATGTTCTGGGTGACCAGCAGCAGGTCCTTTCCCAGCGCCTGCTCGAGCCGCGCGAGCGCCCGGTGCGCAGGATTGGGGTCGACCGCGTCGAGAGCAGCCCGGCGGGTGTCGTAGAACGCCTGCACCACGTCGGGCTGCCAGGCGAATGCCTGGGGCGTGGCCACGTCCTCGACCCGGTGGCCCTCCCAGAGGCCGTCCGCGTCGCGAAAGGTCGGGACCCCGCTCTCGGCGGAGATGCCGGCTCCGGTCAGGACGACGATGCGCATGCCTCAACGTAGCGCCGTCCCCGACGGCAGGGGCCACTGCGGGGACCCTTACTTGATGTCGCCGACCTCGATGTCGAAGTTGACGGTGTCGCCGTCCACGTCGGTGACGGTGGCCGTGACCGGCAGTTCGTCCTCGCCTGCGGTGAGCGTGCACTCCATCTCGGTGTCGACCTCCGCGTCGAGGTCGCCGGGGCACACCACGTCGTCCGGCTCCTGGCCCACCTGCTCGGCGAGCTGACTGGAGATCTGGGCTTCCACGTCGGACTGCGCGACAGCGGAGCTGCCGCAACCCGCGACGAGCGCGAACCCGGCGACGGTTGCGAGGGCCAACAGCGTGTTCTTGATCATCAGAGTCCTCATGGAGCTGTCGTCCGCGAGAGCTGGTCGCCGCCCGGGAGCTGCCACCCTAGGGCGAGGCTGCCCTCGGCCGTGGCGTTTTGGCATGACGGTCGGCGCCGTGGAACCGATCAGCCGTCGAGGTCGCCGGCGAGGTAGCGCTGCAACGTCGGCGCCAGCGCGGCAACGAGGGCGTCCTGCGATGCGGTGTTGAGGACCTCGAGTCCCACCACGTGGCGGGCGAAGGCGAGGCCGACGACCTGTGACATGGCCAGACCGGCGCGGACCTCTGCTCGGTCGGAGCCCAGGTGAGCCGCGATCGGGAGCAGGAGCTCTCGGGTCACCTTGTCGCGCACCATCACCGCGGCGACCTCGTGGCTCGCTGCGGACCGGATCATCCCGACGATCGTGTTGCGCCGCCCCGGGTCTGCGAGGGCCGCGACGACGAAGGTGGCCAGTCGCTCCCCGATGCCGTCCGGATCGCCGTCGAGGATGCCGGGCAGTACGTCGGCGGGGCGGAACGGGAGGCCGACGACCTCGGCGAAGAGCTCGGCCTTCGAGCCGAAGAAGTAGTTGATGAGGGCCGGGTCGACGCCGGCCCGGTCGGCGATCTGCCGGAGGCCGGCGTTGTCGTAGCCCCGCTCGGCGAAGACCTCGACGGCCGCACGGGAGATGTCGTCGCGGGCGGTGCTGGAGGCGCCCCGGCGCCCCGCCCTGCGGGAGTCCGACGTGGACCTGGGAGTGCTCGGCATGTTGACAACCCTAACTCATCGTGTGTTGAATATGTTTATTCAACAGTCGATGAACTTAAGGAGTCGAGCCATGGAAGCTCTCAGCCCTCGGCGTCGTACCGCGCTGCTCGCGGTGATCGCCCTGTCCCTGATGACCGTCGTGTCCGCGGTCAGCGGACTCAATGTCGCGTTGCCGAGCCTCCAGCGCGACACCGGCGCCACCCAGAGCGAGATCCAGTGGATCGTCGATGCCTACACGTTGGTCTTCGCCGGCCTGCTGCTCGCCGCGGGCGCCCTGGGCGACCGGTTCGGGCGCAAGCCCGTGCTGCTGGCCGGGCTGGCCATCTTCGGCAGCGCGTCCGCGTTCGGCCTGTTCGTCAGTGACCCGACGATGCTGATCGCCATGCGTGCGGCCATGGGCGTGGGCGCCGCCGCCGTGATGCCGGTGACCTTGTCGGTCATCACCACCTCGTTCCCACCCGAGGAGCGGGCCAAGGCGGTCGGCGTCTGGGTCGGCGTCGCGGGCGGCGGCGCGGTGGTGGGCCTCTTCGGCTCGGGCCTGCTGTTGGAGTTCTTCGAGTGGAACTCGTTCTTCGCCCTCAACGTGACGTTGGCGGCGCTCGGTCTGATCGGCAGCGCCCTCGTCGTACCCAACTCCCGAGACGCGCACCCCCCCGCCCTGGACCCCCTGGGCGCGCTCCTGTCCTTGGCGTTGGTCGGCGGACTCGTCTTCGGCTTCATCGAAGGCGGCGAGCGTGGCTGGGGCGACGCCATGACCGTCACCGGTTTCGTCGTCGGGATCCTCGCCGCGGTCGCGTTCGTGGCGTGGGAGCTGCGCCAGGAGTCCCCGCTGCTCGACCCCCGACTGTTCCGGTTGCGCGGGTTCAGCACCGGCGCGCTGTCCATCGCGTTGCAGTTCTTCGCCAGCTTCGGGTTCTTCTTCATCGTCCTGCAGTACCTGCAGTACGTCGCCGGGCTCAGCCCGCTCCAGGCGGCCTGCGCACTGCTGCCCCTGCCCGTGGTCCTGATCCCCCTGGCCCGTCGGGCGCCAGCGCTCGCGCAGCGGTTCGGCACCAACCGGGTCGCCAGCCTGGGTCTCGCGCTGTCGGCGGTCGGCATGCTGCTACTGACCCAGCTCGGGGCCGACCTCGTCTACTGGAAGTTCGCCGGGGCGGTGGCGGTGTTCGCCGCCGGCATGGCGCTGGCCAGCACGCCCGCGACGATGGCCATCACCGCCTCACTCCCGGCCAGCAAGCAGGGCGTCGGCTCCGCGGTCAACGACGTCTCGCGTGAGTTCGGGTCGGCCTTGGGGATCGCGATCCTCGGCAGCGTCCTGAACGACCAGTACCGAGCCAACCTCGCCCCCGCGGTCGCCGGCCTCCCCCGCGACGCCGCTGACGCCGCCACCTCGTCCCTGGCCGCTGTCCACGCAGCCGCACCAGGCCTCGGAGACCGCGGACAGCAACTGCTGGACGCTGCCAACCAGGCCTTCGTGGACGCCACGGGTGGGGCATTCCTCGTCGCGGCGGCGGTCCTGGCACTCGGGGCGGTCATCGTCGCCGTGCGTGCACCCAACGCGCAGGAGCTCGCGGTCGACCTGCACGCCCACGACACCGCCCCGGCACCTGGGTCGGTCGGTCCGACACCGGTGGACACTCACTGATCAGCGCAACACGCCAGATCAGTAGTACCAGGGGTACGGCGACCAGTCGGGCTCGCGTTTCTCCAGGAACTGGTCGCGCCCCTCCTGGGCCTCGTCGGTCATGTAGGCCAGCCGGGTCGTCTCACCGGCGAAGAGCTGCTGGCCGACCAGTCCGTCGTCGATCAGGTTGAAGGAGTATTTCAGCATCCGCTGGGCCGTGGGGCTCTTGCCGTTGATCTTGGCGCCCCAGTCCAGCGCGACGGCCTCCAGCGAGTCGTGCGGCACCGCCCGGTTCACCATGCCCATCCGGTAGGCGTCCTCGGCGGAGTACTCCTCGCCCAGGAAGAAGATCTCGCGGGCGAACTTCTGTCCCACCTGGCGAGCGAGGTAGGCCGAGCCGAACCCACCGTCGAACGAGCCCACGTCAGCGTCGGTCTGCTTGAACCGGGCGTGCTCGCTGCTGGCCAGCGTCAGGTCGCACACCACGTGCAGGGAGTGCCCACCACCGGCGGCCCAGCCGGGGACCACGCAGATCACGATCTTCGGCATGAACCGGATCAGCCGCTGGCACTCGAGGATGTGCAGGCGCGCCATCTTCGCCTTGTCCACGGTGTCCGCGGTCTCGCCCTCGGCGTACTGGTAGCCCGCCCGGCCGCGGATCCGCTGGTCGCCGCCGGTGCAGAACGCCCACTTGCCGTTCTTCTCCGACGGGCCGTTGCCGGTGAGCAGCACGCAGCCCACGTCGCCGCTGGTGCGCGCGTGCTCCAGCACCCGCAACAGCTCGTCGACGGTGTGCGGCCGAAACGCGTTGAGCACGTCGGGACGGTCGAAGGCGATCCGCACGGTGCCGTGGGCGCGCGCACGGTGGTAGGTGAGGTCGGTCAGGTCCTCGAAGCCGGGCACGGGGTCCCAGGCGTCCGGGTCGAACGTCTGCGACACGCCCTCGAGTGCACTCATGACCGGCAGGCTATCCGGCCCCGCGCAGTCCGCAGGCCAGGGCACCGAGCAGGACGGCCAGCGGCACCACCGCCACACCCTCCTTCGCGAACCGAGCCGCGGTGACGGTGACCCCGACCTTCGCGCAACGGCGCAACCACAGCAGATTGGCCAGCGACCCCCACAGCAGCAGCATGCCGCCGACGTTGATGCCGACCAGCAGTGCCGGATAGCTGGAGGAGGGCGTCACCGGCGCGAGCGCCAGCCAGGCCGGCAGGTTGTTCACCGCATTGGAGAGTACGGCGGCGCTGCCGGCCAGCACCACGTCGTTCGGCCAGCCGATCGTGTCGGGCTCGAAGACCACGAGCGCCAGCTCGACCAGCACGAAGAGGGCGAAGGCACCGAGGACGATCCGGGCCGGGACCAGGGAGAACAGCCGGGCCGGCCTCACGAGGGCGGGGTCGCGCAGCAGGCAGAGCCCCACGAGCAGCAGCAGCCCGATGGTGGCGGCCAACCAGGCCGGCGTCCCGACCACGGTGCCGATCGCGATGCCCAGCGCGATCACCGAGGCGGCCACCACCAGGACCCGGTCGTGCGCAGGCAGCACCCGTGGCACGGCGTACCGTCCGCGGATGCTCGCGCGGAACCGGACGAAGAGGACGCCGAGCACCACCACCAGCACGACGAGCTGAGGCAGCCACAGGTCGGCCACGAACTCTCCGGCGCTCTGGCCCGTGCGTTCCACCGCCAGCAGGTTGCTGAGGTTGGAGATCGGCAGGAGCAGGGACGCGCCGTTCGCCAGCCAGATGGTCGCGAACGCGAACGGCAGCGGCGGGAGGTCGAGCTCGGCCGCCAGGGCCAGCGCCACGGGCGTGAGCATCACGGCCGTGGTGTCGATGCTGAGCAGGACGGTCGTCACCGTGGCCAGGAGGCAGTAGAGCGCGAACAGCAGGAGGGTGCGGCCGCCGGCGGCGCGGGCGAACAGGTGCGCGGCCACGTCGAACACGCGGGCGTCGGCGCACAGGTCGCTGACCAGGGTGATGACGACCAGGAAGAGCAGCACCGGCCAGGTCGCCTGCCAGGCAGCCTCGACGGCCTCGATGAGCACGAGGAGACCCTACGCGTTTCGCGTCGCCGCCTAGGGTCGAGGGATGCCTGCCAGCAACGCGAAACGCCAGGAACTGATCGTCGCCACCCTCAGCGAGGCGTTCGAGCCGCTGATGAAGGCGGACGCCGCAGGCTTCCGCACCAAGTTCCGCAAGATGGCCGCCGACCCGTTCGCGTTCTACCGTGGCAGCGCCGTCCTCTTCTACGCCGACATGGCTCGGCGCCGCGAGCACCGCTCCGACGAACGCACGAGCCGGGTCTGGATCCACGGCGACCTCCATGCGGAGAACTTCGGCACCTACATGAACTCCGAGGGGGTGCTCGTGTTCGACGTCAACGACTTCGACGAGGCCTACCTGGGCCACTTCAGCTGGGACCTTCGCCGGTTCGTCGCGAGCCTCGCGCTCATGGGCTGGCAGAAGGCCCTGCCGGAGACCGACATCCGCCGCCTGGCCAGGACCTATCTCGAGGCGTACGTCGAGCAGGTGCGCCACTACGTGCAGGTCGATCAGGACGAGGCGTTCGCGTTGCGTCTCGACAACACCGATGGCGCCATCCACCAGGTGCTCATGACGGCCCGGATGTGCACCCGCATCGAGATGCTCGACGACATGACCGAGGTGGTCGAGCACGAGCGCCGCTTCACGCGGGGCGCCGGCGTGCGTGAACTGGGGAAGACCGAACGCGCCAAGGTCGAGCGGGCCTTCGCGCGCTACCTGACGACACTGTCGGACTCCAAGCGTCAGCAACAGGACGTCTTCTACGACATCAAGGATGTCGTCGGGAGCTCCGGGTTCGGGATCGGCTCAGCTGGGTTGCCGGCCTACAACGTCCTGATCGAGGGCCTGAACCAGGCGCTCGAGAACGACGTGGTGCTCTCGATGAAGCAGGCCAACGTCCCGGCCGTCGGTCGCATCGTCGAGGACGAGCGGGCGACCTCGTTCTTCCAGCACGAGGGTCACCGCACCGTGATCAGCCAGCGCGAGCTCCAGGTGCACACCGACCCGTTCCTCGGCTGGACCACCGTGGACAAGGTCGGGTACGTCGTCGCCGAGGTGTCGCCGTACGAGGCCGACCTCGACTGGTCCCGGATCAGCGAGCCCGAGGACATCGAGCCGGTGGTGGAGCTGCTCGGCCGGGCGACCGCCAAGATCCACTGTGTCTCCGACGAGGACAGCGACGAGGACCTGGTCGACTTCCAGACCGAGGAGGCCATCATCGAGGCCATCGACGCAGATCTCGAGGGCTTCCTCGACGAGCTCGTCGACTTCGCCATCGACTACGCCAGCAGGACCCGCAAGGACCATGCCCTGTTCGTCGACGCCTTCCGCGAGGGTGCCTTCGACCTGGTCTCAGCCGTCGGCTGAGGAACAACGAGGCGCCCCGTGGCATTCTCCCTCTATGACACTGAAGGGTGACTACGAGCGCGGCACCTCCGGGTGGGCCGCCAAGCAGGTCGACGAGTACGAGGCCTCCGGCGGACGCGAGTCCAACACGATCCAGGGCCGCCCCATCGTCGTGATCACGTCCGTCGGCTCGAAATCCGGCAAGTTGCGCAAGAACCCGGTGATGCGCGTCGAGCACGACGGCGAGTACGCCGCGGTGGCGTCCAAGGGCGGTGCCCCGGAGCACCCGGCGTGGTTCCACAACTTCGTGGCCCACCCGGTGGTGGACCTGCAGGACGGCCCGGAGCCGGCGTCGTACACAGCCAGGATCGTCACCGGTGCGGAGCGGGAGGCCTGGTGGGAGCGCTGTGTGGCCGCCTTCCCGCCGTATGCGGGCTACCAGGAGAAGACCGACCGGGAGATCCCGGTCTTCGTCCTCACCAAGATCGAGTGACGCCTCAGGAGCCCGCGATCGAGACCGCCAGCGCCACGAGGTGACCCAGCCTGGCCATCTCCGAGTCCAGGATGTCCGGGCCGCCACGCCGGGCCAGCACGACGAACTCGTCACCCGCCAACGGTGCCGCGGCGAGGACGTTGTCGTCGGCGCTGTCGAGGCGTCCGGGCTTGTCGACGCGCAGCCACGCGAACTCGTCGGGTGCCGCGCCCGTGCGCTGCAGGACCCCGTCGGCCCCGACCCGGGCGGCCCAGTCGGCCCGGAAGATCTTCGGCAGCAGCTCGACCAGCCTGTTGACGGCCAGGGTCGGGTGGGCGGTCAGTTCCTCCACGGCCTCGAGGTCGAGGAAGAGCCCGCCTCCGGCGGCGTAACGACTGATCCAGACCACGGACACCCCGTCGAGGGCGTTGCAGGCCGAGACCAGCGAGTCGGGCATCACGCCGGGGAGCGCCTCGAGCAGGACATCGTCGACCGCGGTGCCGTCGTGACGGTGCTCGACGATCTCGATGGCCTCGATGTCGCCGCCGGCCTCACCGATCGCGGTCGCCACGCGGCCCAGCGAACCGGGCACGTCCGGCAGGGCGACGCGGAGCAGGAACGGCATGCATCGACCCTAGACCCACTGGGTTACGCGCTCGTGACGCCATCCGCGACGTGAACCCCCCGACTAGGCTGCACACATGCCTCGGATCCTCGTCACGGGCGCGACCGGATTCGTTGGTCGTCGCCTCATGAAAGCACTCAGCGCAGCCGGCCACGACGACCTCCGGGCGATGACGCGCCACCCGGACACCTACGACGGACCGGGGACCCCGGTGGGTGGCGATGTCGCAGACAGCGACTCCCTCGACGCCGCCCTGGCCGGGGTGGACATCGCCTACTACCTGGTGCACTCACTCGACGACGCCGACTTCGAGCGCCTGGATGCGCAGGCTGCGCGCAACTTCTCCGCGGCGGCGGCGAAGGCCGGTGTCCGCCAGATCGTCTACCTCGGCGGGCTCGGCGCCGACGACGGCAGCCTGTCGGCACACCTGCGCTCGCGCCGGGAGGTGGAATCGCTGCTGTCCGAGGACGGCGTACCCGTGACCGCTCTGCGCGCCGCGATCGTGGTCGGGAACGGCGGCATCTCGTGGGAGATCACCCGCCAGTTGGTCAAGAGCCTGCCGGCGATGATCGTGCCCAAGTGGGCCACCACCCGCACCCAGCCGATCGCGCTGGACGATGTGGTCCGCTACCTCGTCGGCGTCGCCGACAAGCCCCAGGCGTTCGGCCGGATCTTCGAGATCGGTGGCCCGGACCGGTTGACCTACATCGAGATGTTGCGCATCGCCGCCCAAGTCGAGAAGGGGCGCTCGGTGCCCATCGTGACGGTTCCGGTGCTCACCCCGCGGCTGTCGTCGTACTGGCTGGCCCTGGTCACCGACGTCGATGTCACGACCGGACGCAACCTCATCGACTCCATGGGCACCGAGGTCGTGGTGAGCGAGCACTCCATCAAGGACATCGTGCCCGGAGACTCGATGACCTACGAGGAGTCGGTGCGGGTCGCCCTCGCCGAACGCAGCGCCGAGAAGGCCTAGCCGAAGATCGCCGGAAGCACGTAGAGCATCGACACCGACCAGGTCAGGTGGGTGAGGATCGGTGCGAGTACGCCGCCGCTGGCCCGGCGCTGCAGGCCCACCACGACGCCGAGGATCAGCGCAGCGAACGTCAACATGATGTTGCCCGTCGCGGCGGTGGTGAGGCAGTAGGCGACAGCGGTGACCGCGACCTGGTGCTTCTTCACGGCCGCGTAGACCGCGCCACGGAAGAACAGCTCCTCGGCGATCCCGTTGAGCACGGTCACCAGCAGCACCAGCGGGCCGACGCCCTGGTTGGCGAAGTCCAGCACCGAGCTGACCTGCTTCTCCAGCAGTGGGATCTCGCGCACGATCAGCGCTCCCACCGTGAACACCGCGGACAGCGCGAGCCCGATGACGATCGGTTGCACGATGGGGCGCCTGGCCCGGTCACCGATCCGGTCACCTGTCTGGGGCCCGGTCTCGATGCGGCCCAGGTGCAGGGGGCCCGAGGCGAAGCCCCCGATGGCCCACACCGCCGCCAGGACCAGCGTGGCCGGGTAGAAGCTCGGGCTGCCCGGCTCGATGCGCAGCGACAGGGCCAACACGATCGCGCCGATGAGCACGACGACGACCGTGACCGCCTGCCGGCGGCGAAAATCCGCGGGGGACTGCCAGTGATCGCGAGGGAAGATGTCCCACAGTGACGTGCGGAGCAGGTCACCGATCCTCATGTCACCAGCCTAAGCGGCCCCCGGTGAGGGCACCCAGCGGGATCGTCACCACCGTCTCGTACCGGGGCGACCTGCGTGGCCCCTCGCCGAGGTGCGACTCGATCAGCGCGATCTCACTGACCTCCCACTCCGGCCCCCGGTAGGAATCCAGGACCCGGACCCACCGGGTCACCTCCCGCGGCCGGCCGAACCTGGCCAGTGTCACGTGGGGCCGGAACCGGGCACCGTCGACCCGGACACCGGCAGTGTTGGCAGCACCGCGGACACCGCGGGCCAGCCGACTCAGGTCGTCGCCGGCATCAACACCGGCCCAGAGGACCTTGGCCCCCGCCGCGTCCGGGAAGGCTCCTCCCCCGAGGATCCTCGTGGCGAAGACGGTCCGTCGGGCCGCGACCCGCTCGAGGCCACCGACCAGCTCGTCGAGCCGGCGCTCGCGCACCTCGGCGAAGAACCCCAGCGTCAGGTGCCACTGCTCCCGGGCGGACCACCGGAAGTCGGCCGCTGCGCGCCGTACGTCGAGGAACTCGTCGAGGTCGTCCAGGGCCTCATCCGGCGGGACCACCGCCACGAACATCCGCACGTCATCATCGTCGACGACCCCCGGGGCGAGGGCAATCGATTTCCGCTGCTGGCAGGCTGGAGACATGGCACGCACCATCGCAACCACCACCCAGGTCGACCTCGACGCGTTGCTGGCCTTCGTCCGGCCGCGACACAAGATGATCCTGATCACCGAGCGCTCCGACGCCCGCCCCCAGTCCTCGCCGGTCACCGGCGGCGTCGACGAGCAGGGCAGGATCGTCATCTCCACCTACCCAGAGCGCGCGAAGACCGCCAACGCCCGGCGCCGACCGCAGGTGAGCGTGCTGGTGCTCTCCGACGAGTTCAACGACGCCTGGGTGCAGGTGGACGGCGACTGCGAGGTGATCGACGCCCCTGACTCCGTCGAGCCGTTGGTGGCCTACTTCCGCAGCATCTCCGGGGAGCACCCGGACTGGGACGACTACCGCGCCGCGATGCTCACGCAGGGCAAGTCCCTGCTGCGGATCACGCCCACCCGCTGGTCGCCCGTCGCAACGGGCGGCTTCCCGGCGCGACTGGCCGACTGAGCGGCCGGACCGTCAGCCGGCCTGGGCGAGGTCGACGACCTCGTCGTCGGCCGGAGCCTCCACGTCCAGGTCCTCGTTGAAGTCGCTGAAGGTGAACGAGCCTGGCTCGTCGCCACCTTCCTGCGCGATCTTCAGGATGTAGTGCTTGTCCCCGGTGGCCACCAGGGCCACGACCTTCGCGCCGTCCTTGTCCCTGGTGACCTCGACGGCCTCCTCGCCGTCCACCTCGGTGACGTCGCCCACCACCGGCTCCTCGCCGTCGGTCGGCTCGTCGCCGAAGCCGTCGAGGAGCTGGTCGAGGTCGCAGACCTCACCGAAGCCGCCCTCGGCGGGGATGAGCGCCCACTTGTCACCCAGCAGGGCGACCACGGACTTGCCCTGTTCGGCACCCGCGGTGCCCGCCCAGAACGCCTCGTCACCCTTGAGGTACGAGCTGTCGCCGACATTGATCAGGTCAGCGGACCCCTCGCCGATGGTGATGCTGCCCTCGCACTCACCGTCGGTGTTGAGGGTGAGGTCGAGGCCCAGGGTGCCCTCGCCCTGCGTCAGCTCACCGGTCATCGTCACCGAGTCCAGGGACTTCATGTCAGCGAGAGCCGCGTCCTGGATGTCCTTGGCCGACTTCTTGGCGAATGCCTCCGAGGCGGCATCGCCCGACGAGTCCTCGCTGGAGTCGCCGCCGCCACAAGCACCGAGGGCCGCCAGTACGACGACACCCACCGCTCCCCCGAGAAACGTCCGTGCGGTGCTGTTCATGTGTGTTCACTCCCGTGTGGCCGGCGATCGATGAGCCCCTATTCGATCACGACCTGCGAGGCCGACCGACACGCATCCCGGATTCACCCTGCGGTCGGGTCGCCCACCCGCCCCAGGAACAGTGGGGTGCCATGGGCCACGTCGTGGATGACGAACAGGAAGGCTCGGTCGACGTTCACGTCGACGTACTGGGGCATCGAGGTGGTGCCCGCGACCACGGCGGTAGCGGCCGCCGCTTCGGTGCCCTCCTCGTCGACCGCGATGAACGCCTCGTGCACGACGGCGGAAAGGTGCACCTCCTCGGTGGTGGTGATCGCGCTGAAGTCGGCCGCCTCGGTGAAGGCCGTGGGCATGCCGAGCGCACCGAGGATGGGGGCCAGCATGGCCTGGGTGCGGAACTCCCACTTCGGCATCCACAGGCGCACCTTGGCGTCCCGGTTGGCGCCGAGGATCTCACCCAGGCCGCCGCCGGCCACGAGGTCCGAGACTGCGGCGAGCCGCCCCTCGGCGGGCAGGAGGATCGTCATCGCGAGCTGACCGCCCGCGTAGAGCAGTCGCACTGCCTGCCAGTCGTCGTCGCGGGCGTAGCCCGAGGTGGCCAGTCCGACGGTCATGGTGTCGGCCTGCACCGTGCGGCCGTCGTCGGTGGTGAAGGGCTTCGCCGCGGTGGCCGAGGCGAAGAACGGCTCCTCCCAGGGGGCCTTGAGATAGATGGCGTTGACCAACACCAGCCGGGTCAGCTCATCGAGGGCGCCTGCGGGCAGGATCTGCGGGATCCGGTCACGGGTCTGCTCGGCGGTCCAGTCGTTGATGACCGTGCGCGCACCTTCGGTGTCGCCGACGAAGTCGACCTGCCGCATGCCCGCGCCGTAGTAGCGTGCCAACGCGTCCAGGAACGGCTCCTGCCAGGTCGTGTCGCGCTGCCCGAACAGTGCGTTGGCGGCCGCGAGGACGAGTTCGGCCTCACTGCCGTCGGCACGGCGCTGGGTGCCGGCCAACCCTTCGATGTGCAGGGTCAGCGCGTCCAGCCCACCGTTGAAGTCGTCGAGGTCGGAGACCCCGAGAACCGACCTCATCTCTGCGGCGGTGGCTCCGGCGGCACCGTTCAGGGTCATCGCCAGAGCGACCACGACCGAGTACGGCGACACGGCGAGATTGCCCGGCTGGCGGCTCAGTTCGGCGTACACGCCGCCGCCGAGGGCACTGATCGAGGCGACCGCCTCGGGCAGCGACTCGACCCGACCGGGCGAGCGCTCCTCCTCCGAGCTGACCAGTTCGGTCACGTCGTCACCTTCCGACCGGCCCTGGGGCCGGTCCTGTTCCGTCCCGCACGCCGCCAGCAGGGCGGGGCTTCCCGCCACTGCGGCGAGCACGGCAAGCAGCCGCAGCGCATCGCGTCGGGTCATCTCCATGATCGTATGACGCTCACCACTTGTGAGCGGTTCCGCGCTCGGCAATGGTTAGGTCCGGATGCGACGGGTACGGCGCACTCGTGATGTAGTTGGATCGATCAAAACAACCAGGCTAGGAGCTGATGTGGTGGAGACCTGGCCAGGAATGCCGTATCCGTTGGGTGCCACCTTCGATGGCAGCGGCACCAACTTCGCCCTGTTCAGCGAGGTCGCCGAGCGCGTGGAGCTGTGCCTGTTCGAGGAGAGCAAGCGCGGCCGGCAGAAGGAGACCCGCATCGAGGTCACCGAGGTCGACGCCTACGTCTGGCACTGCTACCTCCCGCAGGTCCAGCCGGGGCAGCGCTACGGCTACCGGGTGCACGGGCCGTGGGATCCGGAGAAGGGGTTGCGCTGCAACCCCAACAAGCTGCTGCTCGACCCCTACGCCAAGGCCACCTCCGGAGAGATCGACTGGGACCAGTCGCTTTTCGGCTACGACTTCGGCGATCCCGAGTCCCGCAACGACCAGGACTCCGCCGGGCACATGACCTTCGGGGTGGTGATCAACCCGTTCTTCGAGTGGGAGGGCGATCGTCCGCTCCGGGTGCCCTACAACGAGTCGCTGATCTACGAGGCTCACGTCAAGGGCATGACCCAGCTGCACCCGGATGTCCCCGAGGAGCTGCGGGGCACCTACGCCGGGCTCGCCCACCCGGCCATCACCCAGCACCTGAACAAGCTCGGGGTGACCGCGATCGAGCTGATGCCGGTGCACCAGTTCGTCCAGGACAACACGCTGCTGGAGAAGGGCCTGCGCAACTACTGGGGTTACAACACCCTGGGCTTCTTCGCACCGCACGCCGACTACGCCGCCACCGGTGACCTGGGTCAGCAGGTCCAGGAGTTCAAGACGATGGTGAAGTCGATGCACGCCGCCGGCATCGAGGTCATCCTCGACGTGGTCTACAACCACACCGCCGAGGGCAACCACCTCGGCCCAACGCTGAGCTTCAAGGGGATCGACAACCCGGCGTACTACCGCCTCGTCGAGGACGACGAGCAGTACTACATGGACTACACCGGCACCGGGAACTCGCTGAACGTGCGGCACCCGCACTCCCTGCAGCTGATCATGGACTCGCTGCGCTACTGGGTCACCGACATGCACGTCGACGGCTTCCGCTTCGACCTCGCCGCAGCCCTGGCTCGGGAGTTCTACGACGTCGACCGGCTCGCGACGTTCTTCGAGCTCGTGCAACAGGACCCCATCGTGAGCCAGGTGAAGCTGATCGCCGAGCCGTGGGACGTCGGCCCGGGCGGCTACCAGGTCGGCAACTTCCCGCCGCAGTGGACCGAGTGGAACGGCGCCTACCGCGACACCGTGCGCGACTTCTGGCGCGGGGAGCCGTCGCTGGGCGAGTTCGTGTCCCGGCTGGCCGGCTCCTCCGACCTCTACGAGCACTCGGGGCGTCGCCCGGTCGCGAGCATCAACTTCGTGACCGCTCACGACGGCTTCACGCTGCGCGACCTGGTCTCCTACAACGAGAAGCACAACGAGGCCAACGGCGAGGACAGCAACGACGGCGAGAGCCACAACCGTTCCTGGAACCACGGCGCCGAGGGGCCGACCGAGGACCCTGAGATCCAGCAGGCGCGCGCTCGCGAGCAGCGCAACTTCATCGCCACGCTGCTGCTGAGCCAGGGCGTCCCGATGCTGCTGCACGGCGACGAGATGGGCCGCACCCAGGACGGCAACAACAACACCTACGCCCAGGACTCCGAGATCTCCTGGGTGCACTGGGACAAGGCCGACAAGCCGCTGATCGAGTTCACCGCCGCAGTCGCGAAGCTGCGCAAGAGCCACCCGACCTTCCGACGCAAGCGCTTCTTCACCGGCAACACGGTGCGCATCGGCAACGGCGCCGAGGGCGACCGGCTCAACGACATCGTCTGGCTGCACCCCGACGGCCGCCCGATGGAGGAGGAGGACTGGCAGAGCGGGTCCCAGGCCATCGGCATGTACCTCAACGGTGACGGCATCGCCGGCAAGGACAGTCGCGGCGGCACCATCCTCGATGACCACTTCCTGCTCTACTTCAACGCCGACGGCCCGATCGAGGTCACGCTGCCCCCCGACGAGTACGCCGCCGCATGGGACGTCGTCATCGACACCGGCGGGTCGGCCGACGAGACCGAGACCTGCCCGGCCGGGTCGACCTTCTCCTTGGAGACGCACTCGCTCGTCGTCCTGCGCGAGCACGCCGAGCCCGAAGCGGCCCCGGACCACTCGGTGGCCGCGTCCGTGGCCGCGTTGGCCACCTCGGCCACGTCGACGGTGGCCTCCGAGCAGCGACACGCACGCTAGACACCAGCACGAGGGAGAAGCCACTCATGGGCGAGGGCAGGACCAGCAAGCCGGTCAGCACCTACCGGTTCCAGATCAGCAAGGACTTCGACCTGTTCGAAGCGACGCGCCGCCTGTCCTACCTGCATGACCTGGGCGTCGACTGGGTCTACCTCTCACCCCTGCTGGCCGCAGAGGTGGGCAGCAACCACGGCTACGACGTGGTCTCGCACGACCGGATCGACCCGGACCGCGGCGGCGCCGAGGGACTGGCTGCCCTGTCTGCGGAGGCGAAACGGCTCGGCATGGGGGTGCTCGTCGACATCGTGCCCAACCACGTCGGCGTCGCCAGCCCGCACCTGAACACCTGGTGGTGGGACCTGCTCCAACACGGCCGATCCTCGGTCCGGGCCGACACGTTCGACGTCGACTGGGACGCCGGCGGCGGCCGGATCCGGATCCCCGTGGCCGGCGACGACGACCGGTCCCCGACCGGCGGTCCGATCGCCCACCTCAGCCTCGCCGACACCCCCACCGGTCCCGAGCTGCGCTACCACGACCACCGCTTTCCCATCGCCCCTGGCACGGCTGACGACGGGGCCGACCCGAACACGGTCCACGACCGCCAGCACTACGAGATCGTGAACTGGCGGGTCGCGGACTCGGGGCTGAACTACCGGCGCTTCTTCGCCGTCAACACGCTGGCCGCCGTGCGCGTCGAGGACCCGGCTGTCTTCGCCGAGTCGCACGTCGAGATCAAGCGATGGTTCGACGAAGAGCTGGTCGACGGCCTCCGGGTGGACCACCCCGACGGGCTGCGCGATCCCGAGGGCTACCTGGCCGACCTGGCCGAGATCACCGGCAACGCCTACGTGCTCGTCGAGAAGATCCTCGAACCCGGGGAGCGACTGCCCGCGACCTGGTCCACCGAGGGGACGACGGGCTACGACGCCTTGGCGTTCATCGACCGGGTCCTGACCGACCCGGCCGGTCAGGCGTCCTTGGATGCGCTCGAGACCCGACTCCGGGGCGCCCCGGTGGACTGGCACGACCTGATCCACGACACCAAGCGCACGGTGGCGGACACGATCCTCAACTCCGAGGTGCAGCGCATCACCAGAGAGCTGTCGGTCGAGCTCGATCACTCGGTGGTCGAGCTCGATCGACGCCGGGGATCCGTGCCTCACTCGGTGGTCGAGGTCGATCACTCGGTGGCCGAGGTCCATGACTCGGTCGTCGAGGTCCATGACTCGGTCGTCGAGGTCCATGATTCGGTGGTCGAGCTTGTCGAGACCACCGCCATCGCGGATGCCGTCGCGGAGCTGCTCGCCTGCTTCCCCGTCTACCGGTCCTACCTGCCGGGCGGTCGCGAGCACCTCGACGAGGCACTCGCCCTGGCCCGGTCCCACCGACCGGAGCTGGGAACGGCCTTCGACACCATCGCGCCGATCCTCGGTGACCCGGCCTCGGCCGCGGCCAGACGTTTCCAGCAGACCAGCGGGATGGTGATGGCCAAGGGCGTGGAGGACTGCGCCTTCTACCGCTGGTCGCGCCTGACCTCGCTCAACGAGGTCGGCGGCGACCCGTCGGTCTTCGCGACCACACCCACTGTCTTCCACGGGTGGCTCGCCGACCGGCAGCACGAATGGCCGGACGCCATGACCTGCCTGTCCACCCACGACACCAAGCGCGGTGAGGACGTCCGGGCCCGGATCACGGTGCTCTCCGAGACCCCCCTGGTCTGGGAGGCCGCGCTCGACGAGCTGCTCTCGCTGGCACCGGTGCCCGACGCCGGCTTCGGTTCCCTGCTCTGGCAGGCGATCGTCGGCGCGTGGCCGGCCGGCACCGGCGCGGAGCCACCGCCGGACCTGCGCGCCCGACTGCACGGCTACGCGGAGAAGGCCATGCGCGAAGCAGGCGACCGCACCACCTGGACCGCTCCAGACGAATCGTATGAGAACGCCGTCCACGCGGCGGTCGATGCTGCCCTCGACGACCCCGCCGTTCGGCAGGTGCTCGAAGAACTGCTGGCCGTCGTGGTCGCCCCTGGATGGAGCAACGCCCTGGCGGCGAAGCTGCTGGGCATCACGATGCCGGGGGTGCCGGACGTCTACCAGGGCAGCGAGTTGTGGGAGCAGAGCCTGGTAGACCCCGACAACCGGCGCCCGGTGGACTTCGACGCCCGCGCTGCGCACCTGGCCGGCGTACGGCGCGGCGAGGCGACACCGCTGAGCGTCTCGCCGGACGACACCGGCGCGGCCAAGCTGGCCCTCACCTACGCCGCGCTGACGCTGCGCCGAGACCGCGCCGACCTGTTCACCTCCTACGACCCGCTCAGCGCCGAGGGCTCGGCCGCCGACCACGCCCTGGCCTTCGACCGTGGAGGAGCCGTCACCGTGGTCACCCGACTGCCCCTGGGGCTTGCTGCCGCGGGCGGCTGGGGCGACACCGTGCTGCGGCTGCCCCAGGGCACGTGGTTGGAGCAGGTGACCGGCCGCGAGTACTCCGGAGCAGTCCCCCTCTCCGTGCTGCTCCATGACCTGCCGGTGGCGCTCCTGGCCCGAGAGGACTCCTGATGAAGCCGACCGCACGTGGCCCCTTCGATGTCTGGGCGCCGGTACCGACCCGGCTGCGACTCAGCGTCGGCGACGACGTGGTGCCGATGCTGCGGGGACCCGACCACTGGTGGACCCCGGCCGCGCCGGTCGCCGCCCACGAGGTCGACTACGGCTACCTGATCGATGACGCACAGACCCCCGTCCCGGATCCGCGCTCGCGCCGCCAGCCCTCGGGAGTGCACGAACGTTCGCGGACCTTCGACCCGGCCGCGTTCGCGTGGACCGACCAGTCGTGGACAGGTCGCCAGCTCGCCGGTCGGGTCATCTACGAACTCCACGTCGGCACGTTCACCCCCGAAGGCACCTTCGACGCGGCCCTCGGCAAGCTGGACCACCTGAAGTCGATCGGCGTGGACTTCGTGGAGGTGATGCCGGTCAACGCCGTCAACGGCACCCACAACTGGGGCTATGACGGCGTGCTGTGGTCAGCGGTCACCGAGGCTTACGGTGGCCCGGAGGGCTACCAGCGGTTCGTCGACGGCTGCCACGCGGCCGGACTGGGCGTGATCCAGGACGTGGTGCACAACCACCTCGGGCCGTCGGGCAACTACCTGCCGATGTTCGGCCCCTACCTGAAGGCCGAGGGTGCCAACACCTGGGGCTCGCACGTCAACCTCGATGGCCCAGATGCCGCCGAGGTGCGGCGCCTCATCCTCGACAACGTCCTGATGTGGTTCGCCGACTACCACGTGGACGGGTTGCGGCTGGACGCCGTACACGCCCTTGCGGACGACTCACCGACGCACCTGCTGGAGGAGATGGCGATCGAGGTCGCCGCGCTGTCGGCGTACGTCGGGCGACCCCTGACGCTGATCGCCGAGTCGGACCTCAACGACCCCCGGCTGGTCACCCCCCGGGAGGCGGGCGGCTACGGGCTCGACGCCCAGTGGAGCGACGACTTCCACCACGCCGTGCACGTGGCGCTGACCGGGGAGGTGGCCGGCTATTACGCCGACTTCGAGCCGCTGACGGCCCTGGCGAAGGTGTGCGAGCGTGGCTTCTTCCACGACGGCACCTACTCCTCGTTCCGCGAGCGCGACCACGGCGTGCCGATCGACACCGCCACCATGCCGACCTGGCGCCTGGTGGTGGCCAGTCAGAACCACGACCAGATCGGCAACCGGGCCCGCGGCGACCGCATCACCGAGCATCTCGACGATGACCAACTGGCCTGTGCTGCGCTGCTGACGCTGGCCGGTCCATTCACTCCGATGCTGTTCCAGGGCGAGGAGTGGGCGGCATCGACCCCGTTCCAGTTCTTCACCTCGCACCCCGAACCGGACCTCGGACGGGCCACCGCAGAGGGCCGGATCGCTGAGTTCGAGAAGATGGGCTGGGACCCGGCTGTGGTGCCGGATCCCCAGGCGCTCTCGTCGTTCCTGGACTCCAAACTCGACTGGTCGGAGGTCTCGAGCGGACGCCACGCCCGGATGCTGTCGATCTACCAGGAGCTGGCGGCGCTGCGGCGTACCCAACCCGCCCTCACGGACCCCGCGTTCGGTCACGTCGCGTGCGCGGTCGACGAACAACGCCGGGTGTTCCTGATGGCGCGCTCGGACCTGCTGATGTGCATCAACTTCGGGGACGCCCCAGCCCTGGTCGAGGTCGGCGAAGCGGACTGGAGGGTGCTGTTCCACACCGGGTCCGGCGCCGACCTGGGAGCCGGCTCGGTGACGCTGCCTCCGCATGCGGGGACGCTGCTCGCGCCGTCCTGAGTCGGTCGCGGGGATCCCCGGGCGGCCGGGGAAACTCGCGGTTGTCAGCCTTTGCAGAGGCTGACAACCGCGAACTTCCCCGGATATCCGGGGATTCATGCAGCTAGCCTCAACGGTGTGGACCGTTGGAGCCGCCGAGGGCTGCTGACCCTGGGAGCCGTGGGCGCGCTCGCGGCCTGTTCGGGCGATCCGAGCCGCACCGCGCCGACCCCGACCGGGCCGAGTGGCTCTCCGAGCGCCGGCACTGCGAACTGGTCACAGCTGCGTCGCCACGTGACCGGCTCGCTCGCGCTCCCGAAGGATCCGGCCTATGACACCGTCCGGCTGCTCGAGAACCCACGCTACGACGACAACCACCCCCTCGGCGTACTCACCGTCAGCGGAGCCGACGACGTCGCCACCGCTCTGAGCTTCGCCCAGGACAGCGGCATCCCCATCGCGATCCGATCGGGAGGTCACAGCTATCCCGGGTGGTCGGGAGGTGGCGGAGGCAGGACCGGGCTCCCGCGTGCGTTGGTGATCGACTGCCGGTCCCTGGACACCGTGACGGTCGACGGCACGACGGCCACGATCGGCGCCGGGGCCGCACTCGCACCCGTGTACGCCGCTCTCGGCACCGCGGGCCGCGCCATCGCCGGAGGCAGTTGCGCCACCGTCGGCATCGCCGGGCTGACCCTGGGCGGAGGGGTCGGCGTCCTCACCCGGGCCATGGGCCTGACCTGTGACGCCGTGACCTCGATGGACGTGGTGACCGCGGACGCCACGTTGCGCACCGTCGACGCCGACCACGACCCCGATCTCTTCTGGGCATTGCGCGGTGGAGGCGGGGGCCACGTGGGGGTCGTGACCTCGTTCGTCTTCGCCACCCAGCCAGCACCGACGCTCGGCACGTTCTTCCTGACCTGGCCGATCGCGTCGGCCCCTGAGGTGATCGCGGCCTGGCAGGAGTGGGCGCCGTCAGCGGACGCCCGGCTGTGGTCGACCCTGAAGGCCCTCGGCGGCGAGAAGCACCCCGACGGGCCCACGCTGCTGCTCTCCGGCACCTGGGTGGGGGCTCAGTCGTCGTTGGACGGCCAGCTGTCCGGGCTCCTGGACCAGGTGCCCGCGCCGGCGTCTCGATCGAGTGACGTGCGGAGCTATGGCGAGGCGATGGCGTCGTACGCCGGCTGTTCCAACATCCCGGTCGCTCAGTGCAACACCGGTCCCGGCGGCAGCCTGACCCGCGAGGCGTTCGGGGCGACCTCGCACGTCGCCTACGACGTGCTCCCCGCAGGTGGGATCACCACACTGCTCGACCACGTGCAGGACGCCCAGTCCTCCGGGCTGTTGGAAGCGGGGATCTCGATGGATGCGCTTGGGGGACGGGTCCAGGACCTGGCGGCCGACGCGACTGCGTTCGGGCACCGCTCGGCGCTGATGACGGTGCAGTACACCGCCACGTTCGGCGACGGTGTCGGCTCCGCCGGCGCTGCGGACAGCTATGTGCGCGGGTTCCGGTCGGCCATGGTGCCGTCGTGGGGTGAGCACGCCTACGTCAACTATTCCGACAGTACGCTCACCGACTTCCGGTCGGCGTACTTCGCCGACAACGCCGACCGGTTGGCGACGGTCCGGGAGCAGTACGACGCGTCCGGATTCTTCACGCAGCCTCAGGACTTCTGAGAACCTCTCTATCCTGAACGCGTGACCGAGCCAGTGCCTGCCGAACTCGCCGACCTGCGCAGCAGCATCGACAACATCGATGCCGCCCTCATCCACCTGCTCGCCGAACGCTTCAAGTGCACCCAGCATGTCGGCGTGCTCAAGGCCGAACACGGCATGCCGCCGGCGGACCCGGCCCGCGAGGAACGCCAGATCATCCGACTCCGGGCGCTGGCCACGGATGCCGGCCTGGACCCGGTGTTCGCCGAGAAGTTCCTCAACTTCATTGTCGGCGAGGTGATCCGGCACCACGTCCGCATCTCCGAGGGAAGCTAGCTCTCCAGCCCTCGCAGCAGGTCCTCGAAGTCCTCGACCTGGTCGAACGCGTCCGGGGTGCGGCGCGCGGGGCGGCCGCTGACGAGGCCGGCGAGTTCGCCGGCGGCCCGGGTGATCCGGTCGGCCAGGGCACCGGAGCTGACGTCGCCCCAGTCCTCCGAGGCCGCGAACACCCCGGTCGGGACCGTGGTGGCGCGCAGGTAGGCGAACAGCGGTCGCAGGGCGTGCTCCAGCACGAGCGAGTGCCGAGCCGTGCCGGCGGTGGCCGCCATCAGGACCGGTACGCCGGCCAGCGAGTCGGCCTCGAGCACGTCGAAGAACGTCTTGAACAAACCGGAGTACGACGCGCTGAACACCGGCGTCACCGCGATCACCGCGTCGGCGCCAGCGATCGTCGCCTGGGCCCGGGCGAGGTCGGCTGCCGCAAACCCGGTGAGCAGGTTGTCGGCGAGCTGATGGGCCAGTGGGCGCAGCTCGATCAGCTCGACGAGTACGTCGTCGCCGCGCTCCCGCAGGGCCGCTGTGGCCGCCTCGGCGAGCCTGGCCCCGAGCAGACTCGTGGACGACGGCTCGCTCAGGCCAGCGGTGACGACGGCGATGGTCCGGGTGGTCATCGCAGGCTCGTGGTCTCGACAGGCTCGACCACCGAGGCAGGCCGCTCGACCACCGAGGCAGGCCGCTCGACCACCGAAGACGTCCGCTCGACCGACGCCGCCACCAGCGCAGCGTGGCTCGGTGCTGTGGCCGGCACGTGGGACGGGCGCAGCGCCTCGAACTCACGACGGAGCACCGGGATGACCTCCTCGCCGAGCAGGTCGAGCTGCTCGAGGACCAGCTTGAGCGGCAGGCCGGCGTGGTCCATCAGGAAGAGCTGCCGCTGGTAGTCGCCGACGTACTCGCGGAATCCGAGCGTCTTCTCGATGACCTCCTGGGGCGATCCCACCGTAAGCGGGGTCTGCGACGTGAAGTCCTCGAGCGACGGGCCGTGGCCGTAGACGGGCGCGTTGTCGAAGTAGGGCCGGAAGGTGCGCACGGCGTCCTGGCTGTTCTTCGCCATGAAGACCTGGCCACCGAGGCCGACGATCGCCTGGTCGGCGCTGCCGTGGCCGTAGTGCTCGAAGCGACGACGGTAGAGCGCGACCATCTGCTGGGTGTGCGAGGCAGGCCAGAAGATGTGGTTGGAGAAGAAGCCGTCGCCGTAGTAGGCGGCCTGCTCGGCGATCTCGGGGCTGCGGATCGAGCCGTGCCACACGAACGGCGCCACGCCGTCGAGCGGCCGCGGGGTCGAGGTGAAGCCCTGGAGCGGGGTGCGGTGCTTGCCATGCCAGTCGACGTTCTCCTCGCGCCACAGGCGGCGCAGCAGCGCGTAGTTCTCGATGGCCAGCGAGATGCCGTCGCGGATGTCCTTGCCGAACCAGGGGTAGACCGGGCCAGTGTTCCCTCGGCCCATCATGAGGTCCATGCGGCCGTCGCTGAGGTGCTGGAGCGTGGCGTAGTCCTCGGCGATGCGTACCGGGTCGGTGGTCGTGATCAGCGTGGTCGAGGTCGACAGCTTGAGGGTCGAGGTCTGTGCGGCGATGTAGGCCAGGGTGGTCGTGGGAGCGCTCGGGACGAACGGGGGGTTGTGGTGCTGACCGGTCGCGAACACGTCCAGACCGACCTCCTCGGCCTTCGTGGCGATCGCGATGGTGTTCTTGATGCGCTCGTGTTCGGTGGGGGTGCGACCCGTGGTCGGGTCGGTGGTGACATCACCGACCGTGAAGATTCCGAACTCCATGACTTGCCTCCAAAGGATCCAACTAAGTAGTTGAATGTTAAAGCACCACGGACGGTCGTTCTATTCCCCTCGCCCACGCAGTCGCTGCCGGAGCCCGGTTGCACGCTGCGCCCGGCGCGCGACCGCTGCCCGGACATCAGCTTCCGTGCCGACCACCACCACCTTGTCCCGGGCTCGCGTGACCGCGGTGTAGAACAGCTCGCGGGTCAGGAGCCGCGACTCCTGGGGCGGCAGCAGGATGACGACCTCGTCGGCCTGGCTGCCCTGGCTCTTGTGGATCGTCATCGCATGCATGGTGTCGAGCTCGCTGAGTCGGCTGGTCGCGAAGGTGGCCGGCTCGCCGCTGGTCGCGAACGCCACCCGCAGGCTGCCGTCCCCCGAGCGGCACACCACCCCGGTGTCCCCGTTGTAGAGCCCGAGACCGTAGTCGTTGGCGGTCACGAGCACCGGTCGGCCCACGTAGGACGAGGACCAGACCGGCTCCCCGGTGGCCTCGGTCAGCCACCGCTCGACCAGCCCGTTCCAACGGCGTACGCCGAACGGTCCCTCACGGTGGGCACACAGCAGTCGCTGCCGGTCGAGGGCCGCCAGCGCATCGGGCACCGACCCGGCCTCGGCGACGCTGCGCAGGTCGAGGGCGTGCGGAAGGACCAGCTCGCGGACGCGAGCCTCCGGCTCCTCACTCACGACGAACTCGAGGTGCGGATCCCCGGCCTCCAGCAGCTCGACGACCGCGTCGGCGTCTCCCTGGCGCACCGCCTCGGCGAGGCGGCCGATCGCTTCCCCGAAACGGTGCGAGGTGCGCAGCGCGGCGACCTGAAGCTCGCTGCCGGACCCCAGACCGTCGACCAGGTCGGAGAGAACGGCCCCGGCCTCGACCGACGTCAGCTGGTCGGGGTCGCCCACCAGGATCAGGCGTGCCTCCGGGCGGACCGCTTCGAGCAGCCTGGCCATCATCGTGAGGGAGACCATGGACGTCTCGTCGACAACGATCACGTCGTAGGACAATCGGTTGTCGCGGTGATGGCGAAAGCGCGACGAACTGTCAGGGCGACTGCCCAGCAGGCGATGCAAGGTGACTGCCCGCACGCCCGCCACCCGTTCCTGGTCGACCGTGGGGAGCTTGGTCAACTCCTCCTCGACGGCCTGCTGCAGACGTGCGGCCGCCTTGCCGGTCGGGGCGGCCAGCGCCATCCGGGGGTTCGGGTGGCCAGCGAGCTCGGCCTGTTCGGCGAACAGGGCGAGCAGCGCCGCCACCGTGGTGGTCTTGCCGGTGCCGGGGCCGCCGGTGAGCACCGTCGTGCGCTGGGCGAGCGCCACCCGGGCGGCCGCCCGCTGCTCGTCGTACCCGCTCTCGGGGAAGACGCGGTCGAGACCTGCCAGCAGCGCTGCCTCGGCCACCGGATCGAGCGGCGCGGCGTCGGGACGGGCGACCAGGTCCGCACAGACCTGTTCCTCCTCGCGCCAGTAACGGTCGAGGTAGAGCAGGTTCGAAGCGTCCAGGCGCAGGACGGGCGGAGTGCCCAGCAGGGGGCTGGCGGCAACCGCCGCCGACCACGTCTCGAGGTCCGGCCACGGCAACCCGGCCAGCTCGGGGTCGTCGGCCACGGTGGCGAGGTCGACACACACCGAGCCGCCCCTGAGCGCGCGCACGACCAGCGCGAGGGCCAGTGCCACGGTCTCGTCAGGCTCACCGGCCAGCGCCGTCAGGCGTTGCGCGACGTGCACGTCGGCAGCCTCGATGACCAGGGCGGCATTGAACACGCCCAGCAGGCCCGAGGCGCCCGCCACCAACCGCGGGTCGAATCGGTCGTCGGTCTCGAGGAGGCTCATCGCCCGCCCCTCCCGTCAAGCAGGTCGGACAGGTCGGTGACCAGCCCCGGCGGCGGGGTCCACGAGAACACGCCGGCCGGGTGCCCGTCCATGGTCGGGGTGTCGGCACCGCACATCCCACGCAGGTAGAGATACAGGGCCCCGCCCAGATGACGACCGGGCTCATAGCCGGGTTGACGCCATCGCAGGTAGCGATGCACCACGACGAGGTACAGCAACGCCTGCAACGGATAGTCGGAGTGCGTCATGGCCGCCTCGAGCCGATCGCGGCTGTAGTCGGCCGCCGTCAGCGGCTGGTCGGGATCACCGAGCCGGTTGGTCTTGTAGTCCACCACCAGGTAGCGCACCTCGCCCGCCGGACCGGGCACCCGCAGCACCACGTCGATGGATCCCGACAGGTAGCCCCGGAGGGACTGCTCACCCAGGCCGGGCGCCAGGAGCCGCGCGGCGTAGGGCAACAGGGGGTCATCGGCGTTCAGATGTCGCTGCAGCAGGACCCCGACCTCCGCCAGACGTACGTCATGCCCGTCGCCGTGATCACCGCCCGACAGCGGGATCTCGAAGTCCAGCTCGCACAGGCGGTCCGAGAGTCCCAGGTCCCCCAGCGTCAGCCCGGGCGCGAGAGGACCCAGTGGCGTGCGATGCAGCGGCACCAGCGCCTCCGCGAGCTCCTCGACGCCCGTCTCGACCGGCCACCACGGCAGGTGCTCACGCACCTGGGCACGGAGTTCGTCGAGCAGGTCGGGGGCGAGCGGGTCTGCAGTCTCGAGGACCGCGTGCACCAGCGAGCCGAAGGCCGCCCCGGCGGGTAGGTCGGCCATCGGCGAGGCAACCTCCAGCCCGCTGGCGGACGTGGGCTCACCGAGCGACGGATCGAGAGACTCATCGTCGAGGGGCACCGCCTCCGGCTCGCTGGAGACCCCTGCCTCCTCGGCGGAACGGATCAGCCCGGAGTAGGAGGTACGGCGCCACTGAACGTCGATCGACCGCGTGAAACGGCGGACCCCCAGGCCGGCCGGAAGGGGTTTCGGCCGGCTGCGCGCGGGAGCGACAAGGGCCGACTCCTCGACCACCGGCCCGCCGAGGGACTCCCAGCGCCGGAAGCAGGCGAGCGCCTCGACGTCGCCCACCTTGGGCTCGCACCGGTCCGGCACGACGGCATCTCCGTGGTCCCGGCCACGCAGCAGCCGGGACAGGCCCCCGTTGGGCTCGTCCCACGAGGGTGCCCACCAGGTCACCACCTGGCTCTGGGCCCGGGTGAGCGCGACGTAGGTGAGCCGGATGTCGTCGCCGGCCATCTCGGCGCGTCCCAGCGCCTCGACCCCCGAGAATCCCGGACTCCCCTTGCCGCCGACATGCAGACAGCGCTGGGCGCGATCCGTCCCGCCGCCGCCCCCGGCAGCGGGCTCGTGGAAGAGCACCAGGTCGCGTGACTGCACGTTGCGGTTGAAGGCGAACGGCAGGTAGACCACCGGGTACTGCAGGCCCTTGCTGACCCAGACCGTCATCACCTGGACGGCCGCGGCGTCACTGTCGAGTCGGCGGTTGCGCTGACCGGTGGCCTTGCCCGAGCACTGTTCGCGCAGCCAGTCGAGCAGCGCGGGAAGGCCGAGGCGGTCCCGGTGCGCGGTCTCGTGGAGCACCTGGGCGACGTGGGCGAGGTCGGTCATGTGCCGCTCACCACCGCGCCACGACAGCACCCGGCGGCCCATGCCCGCCACCTGGGCGGCCTCGAAGACGGCCGCGATCCCACGTTCGCGGGCGTGGTCGGCCCATTCGCGCAGTGTTCCGGCGATCCGGTCGGTGAGTTCGTCCCCACCGTTCGCGAGGGACTCGGCAGACTCCCCGAAGAACATCGTGACCGCCGCGGCCCGCACCAGGCCGCTTCGATGCGGTTGCCCGAAGGCTTCCAGCAGGCACAGCCAGTCACGTGCTGCCTCCGAGGCGAAGACGTCGGTGTCGCCGGTGTAGACCGCGGGCACGCCGGCGGCCGCAAGTGCGTCGCGACAGACCCGCGCATCGCGGTGGGCCTCCACGATCACGGCGATGTCGGCGGCCGCGATCGGCCGCCCGTCGTACGACGCTCCGCTGGCCAGCAGGCCGGCGATGTCCGAGGCGAGGTCGGCGGCGACGTGGTCTCGCACCTGGTCCATCGGCACCGTGCGCGTGCCGCGCATGCCGAACTTCTCCCTGGTGACCACTCGCAGCCGGAACGGCGCGTTGTGTGGCGCTCCGGCGAGGCGATGCTCACGCCGGTGTGCCTCGACCTCCCTGACCACGATGTCGGGGTGACCCAGGGCAGCACCCTGGAGGACCGTTTGGAGGCTGGTGACCAGCGGGGCGTCGCTGCGCCAGTTGGTGCCGAGCGTGCGCTGCAGGCCTGCCGTGCGCGCGGCGTCGAGGTAGGTGACGATGTCGCCGCCGCGGAAGGCGTAGATCGCCTGCTTGGGATCACCGATCAGTACGACGGTGGAGTGACCGCCGAAGGCCCGGTCGATGACCTGCCACTGCACCGGGTCGGTGTCTTGGAACTCGTCGACCATGACGATGCGCCACCTGCCCCGCATCCGGTCCCGGGCCGGCGCCTCGGGGTCCTCGAGGGCGGCGGCCAGTCGACTCAGGAGGTCGTCGTAGCCGAGCACACCGAGACGGCGCTTGCGATGCTCCAGCTCGGCGCAGACCGCCCGGGCGAAGCCGATCCTGATGGCCTCCGTCGAGCCCGGGGCGGGGTTGAGGGGTCGGAGCTCGGTGTGCGGGTTGCGCACCACTTCGAGGGCCAGGCTCAGCGCCGCCGCCCGGGTCAGCACGGGTGTCTCGCGCTGCTGCCCGAACTGCTGCAGGTAGAGGTCGTCGACCACTTCGGTGACCAGGTCGTCGAGGCTCTCCACGAGGGTCACGCCGGCATCGGTGTCACCGGCCACCCCCAACGACTTCAACACCAGCTGGCAGAACTGGTGGGTGGTGGCGATGGTGGCGGCGTCGAAGCCGGCCAGGGCGTCGCGCAGCCGGCTGCGGCGCTCGGCGAGCTCGTCGGCCGATCCCGTCAGCAGGCCGGCGAGCAGCGCGTTGTCACCGGCGAGGCCGTCGTCCAGCGCCCGGGCCGCGTCCACCAGCTGTGCCCGCACCCGCTCCCGCAGCTCCTGGCTGGCGGCCCGGCCGAAGGTGATCAGCAGCATCTCGTCGAGGCTCGCCCGACCTTCGGCGACGTAACGGGTGACGAGTCCAGCCAGGGTGAAGGTCTTGCCGGTGCCTGCGCTCGCCTCGAGCACCGTGGTGCCGGGTCCCGACGGCAGGTCGCCGGTCAGGTCGAACGGCTCCATCACAGCACCCGCTCGCTGCGCAGCATCGGCAGCCAGAGCCGCGCTGCATAGGACCCGAGCCGAGTGCTCTCGCCCTCGACCCCCTCGTCAGCGCGAGCCGGGACGAGCAGGTCCTCCAGCGGTGCCCGGAAACCCCAGACCCGTTCGTGGGCAGGATCGGCGTCGTCGGCAGGGTAGGTCCCGCTGCGCCACTTCTTCAGCGCCGCCTCCCGGGGGTCGTCGCCACGGTGACGAGCCCCCGCCCAGGCGAACGAGGTCTTCAGGGGCAGCGGCAACGGCTCTCGCCGTCCGGCGTCGTACAGCGCCACCAACTCGCGCAGCAGCAGCTCGGGGGCCTGGTCGACCGGTCCGAGCAGCCGCTGCAGCGGCGTCGTGCCCCGAGGCGGGCGGCCGATCGTCAGGGCGGTCCAGTTGTGGTCGGGATCGTGGGCCGACAGGGCCAGCAGGCGAACCCAGGACTCGAGCAGCTGTTTGCCGCCGAGGCGGGAGTAGGTGACCGAGACGATCCGGTCGCCGTACACGGGCGTGACCGTGCCCGTCAGGCGGCGGCCGTGCCCGAGCTCGACCTCGAGGTCGATGGCGCGCGGGGTGACCTGGCGGTGGGTGAGCGCAGCGAGCGCGAGCTGCATGGCCTGCTCCCGGATCTCGGTGGCGCGTCGCCACCCGAGCTGCCCCGGGGGCAGCGCTCCGCGGCGCCACTCCGCACCCAGTGCCTGGTCGGGATGGATGCCGCGCATCATGTCGCTGAGCACCCGGTCCCCCACCCCCCAGGCCTCCAGGTTGTCGATCTCGACGGGCATGGCATCGCTGACTCCGTCGACGTCCCACGGCAAGGTGAGGTCCAGGGCGCGGAAGAAGCCCTTCACGGGGTCACGGAAGAAGCCCACCAGGTCGGCGAGGGAGACGTCGTCGCTGTCTCGGACCGGCAGCGGGCGGTCGAGGAACCCGGGTTGCGTGGGCCGGTCCCCCGCCGCAGCCCGGGCGCCGACCAGGACCGCCGGGTCGAACGTGAAGGCGGTGGGGACGCCGAGGCGCCCCGGTTCGACGTTGCGCACGTCGAACGGCTGGAGTGGGTGCTCGACGAGGATCTCGTGGCGCACCGGGGCCGTGGTGGTGCGGTCGAGCGCATCCAGAAGCTCGCCGAGCGGGACAGCCGGTGGCCTGCGCTGGCCCGTGTGCTCGTCGGCTCCGGTGAACGTGATGACCAGCTTCTCCCCGGCCGCCCCGATGGCGTCGAGCAGCAGTTGACGGTCCTCGGAGCGCGGGTCACGTTCACCGGTGACCGGGGTCCGGGCCAAGACGTCGTCGCCATCGACCGAGGCCAGCCGGGGGAAGACTCCGTCGTCGAGTCCCACCAGACAGACGACACGGTGGGGAACCGAGCGCATCGGGACCATGGTGCACACGGTCAGCGTGCCGGTGCGGAAGTTGGCCCGGGTCGGCCGCCCGGCCAGGTGTCGACCGAGCAGGGAGCGTACGTCGGCCAGACGCATGGGGAGCTCGGCCCGGTCTCCCGCGTCCGCCAGCACCTCGGCCAGCTCGCGTTGCACCTGACCGGCCTGCCAGGCGTCGTCGCGCTCGACCTTCGTCAGGGCAGTCACGCCCTCGGCGAGGGCCTCGAGCCAGTCCGCCAGTCGCCGGGTGCCCGTCAGGTTGTCGGTGGCCACAGTGAGCCGGGCGACGTACTCACTCAACCGGCCGGCCAGCTCGACCGCATTGCTGCCGACGTCGTCGAGTGGCAGCGTCGTGTCGAGCCAGGCCTGGGAGTCTTCCGACATGGCCACGCCGGCAAGCACCCGGTCGAGGCCGAACTGCCAGGTGTTGTGCACGAACTCCTCGAGGCCGTACGGCGCCCGGTGGGCCTGGTCGAAGCCCCACCGGATGCCGGACTCACGCACCCAGGCGGTGATGGTGTCGAGGTCGTCGTCGCTGAAGCCGAAGCGACGACGCACGGGCTGCGCCTGGCTGAGGTCGAGCACCTGACTCGCGGTGGCGCGCCCACCGGCGAGGTCCAGCAGCGCGGCGGCGACCCCGAGCAGCGGGTTGGTCTGGGTCAGTGAGCGGTCGGCCAGGCGCACCCGGAGCCGGTGCGCGGGATGGCCGCCGTCGAGGACGTCGTCCAGACCGAAGCCGGCCGTCACCAACGGGGCATAGGTCTCGATGTCGGGGCACATCACCACGATGTCGCGCGGCTCGAGCGTGGGGTCGTCCTGCAGCAGCCCCAGCAGGACCTCGCGCAGGACGTCGATCTGGCGCGCCGATCCGTGGCACCGGTGGACCTGGACCGATCGGTCCCCTTCGCTGAGCGAACGTCCCTCCGGCCTGACCCGGTCGTCGCGGAGGTCGGCCTGCAGCCACCCCAGGAGGGTGTCGGGGAGCGCTCCGCCGTCGTGGTGGAGGTCGGTGAGCTCGACCGTCGACAGGTTGCGCTGGAGCTCGCGGACGTCTCGGCCCAGGGTGGCCAGCAGCGGATGCTCGACGGCGCGGTGGGCCGTGTCGGATCGACGCGGCACGGGTCCCCCGGCACCGCGCAGCGCGGTCCAGGAGGCGTTGCTGGGATGCGGCAACCACAGGTGGACGTCGTGGTGGGTGGCCAGCGCGTCGAGCAGGGCGATCTCGGTGAGCGGCAGCCGGGTGTGCCCGAAGAGTGAGAGCCGCTCGGGCACCTCCGCCGGGGCACCCCGTAGTGCGACGAGCGTGGCGGCGTGACGCTCGTGGGGAGCAGGGCTGTCGATGCGGGCGACGACCGCCCGCCACAGCGGGGGTTGCCAGGCCAGGTCGGGCTCGAGGGCAGCCCCGAGTCCGTCGCTGTCGCGGCCGACGAGCCAGTCCTCCAGGAGCTGCGGCCGCTGGACGGCGTACGACGCGAAGAGCCCGGCGAGGCGGCGAGCGACCGCATATCGTCGGCCCTGCCTCAACGCGGCCTCGTCGCCGGTGTGCTCGTGTCCGAGGTGCACGGCGAGGGGTCGACACCAGGCCTCGTCAAGGCTCTCGTCGATGACCTCCAGCAGTGGCCAGGTCAGCGCGTCCGGCGCCCAGGGGTCCTCGTCGGTGGTCCCGGTGAGCTCGGCGATCAAGGAACCTGCGGACCTGAAGTCCACTCCCGCGCAGACACCGTCGCCTGCTGCGGTGGCCCCCAGCTGGTGGGAGAGTTGCTGGCTCAGCCACCGTTCGACCCCCTTGGCCGGGACGACCACCAGCTCGCGCGCGAACGGATCCGCGAGCGGGGTCGCCAACAGCTCACCGAGCTGCCTGGCCAGCAGGTCGGTGCGCGCTGCGCGATGGAGGAAGAGCGTCACGCGGGCAGCATGCCACGCGCGGCGGACAGAGCCTCAGAACCTGTCCCTCGTCGTCTCGAACCGCAGCCCACGGCCCCGCACGGTCGAGATGAGCTGGGGTCTGCGTGGGTCGTCACCCAGCTTGCGACGCAGCCAGCCGAGGTGCACGTCGATCGTCTTGGACGAGGTGTAGAAGTCGGTGTCCCACACCTGTCGCATGAGTTCCTGCCGGCTGCGCACGATTCCGGCCCGGGTGATCAGCGCCATCAACAGCCTGAATTCCATGGGACTGAGGTGAACCTCCACGCCCCCACGCCACACCCGACCGGTCTCCGGCTCGACCCGCACATCCTGGACGACGATGAATTCCACCGATGCCCCCTTCGCACACTCACGGGCGCTCCACGTCGAGGCCCTGTGCAGAGACGAGTGTGCGGCGGGTTTGCTTACGTTTGTGCCGATTCAGGGTGGCAACAACGGGGACACCTGGAAGTGCAGATCAAGGTCGTCGAACACTTGCCGTGCGTCACGCTCGGCCGCGATGAGCGCGCTCAGCCCGTCGGGGTAAGGGCCCGAGTAGCACACCATCGCCGTGTCCCGACTGCTGCAGACGACGATGTGGGGCCGCATCAGGCTGCCCACTTCCTCGTTCACCAGGGTGGCCATCAGTCGCTCGTAGACCTCGCCTGCGTTTCGACCGTCAGGCATCCTCACCCGGTCGAAATTCTCCATATCACGAGGACGCAACCATGTGGCGTGTCCTTACGCCTGCACCCACGATCCGTACGCTGAGCCTGTGAATGCACTGGAGACCATGACCGTCGCCGTCCTGGGCGGGACCGGGCCCCAGGGCCGGGGCCTGGCCCGCCGCTTCGCCGCGGCGGGGCTTCGCGTCGTCATCGGCAGCCGGGACGCGGCGCGGGCCGCCGAGGCCGCGTCGGCACTCGCCGCGACGGGAGCGGTGCGCGGCACCGACAACGAGCAGGCCGCCGCTGCCGGGGACATCGTGGTCATCGCCGTCCCATGGGAGGGTCACGGTGCGCTCCTGGCCAGCCTGGCACCTGCGCTTGCCGGCAAGGTCGTGGTCGACTGCGTCAACCCGTTGGGCTTCGACAAGCAGGGCGCCTTTGCGCTCGTCGTGGAGGAGGGATCGGCCCTTCAGCAGGCCGCTGCCCTGCTCCCCGACAGTCGTGTGGTCGGGGCCTTCCACAACGTCAGCGCGATCCTTCTCGAGGACCCAGACGTCACGTCGATCGACACCGATGTCCTGGTCCTCGGCGACGACCGCGAGGCCACCGACCTGATCCAGGAGCTGGCCTCACGGGTGCCTGGCATGCGTGGCGTCTACGGAGGGCGCTCGCGCAACGCCCATCAGGTGGAGGCGTTCACGGCCAACCTGATCAGCATCAACCGTCGTTACAAGGCGCACTCGGGGCTGCGGATCACCGACGTCTAGCCACGCGCCTTCGTCAGGGCACGATCCAGCATGGCCAGGCCTTCGCGGGCCTCGTCCTCGCTGATCGTCAGCGGGGGGACCACGTGGATGCGGTTGAAGTTCGCGAAGGGCAGCAGCCCCTCGTCCCGGCAGGCCCCCAGGATGGCGGCCATGGCTGGACTGCTGGCGCCGTACGGCGCGAGCGGTTCGCGGGTCTGGCGGTCCGTGACCAGTTCGAGCGCCCAGAAGACTCCCGTGCCGCGGACCTCACCGATGCAGTCATGTCGCTGCGCGAGCTCGGCCAGACCCGGGCCGAAGACCTCGCGCCCGAGGCGGTCGGCGTGCTCGACGACGCCCTCGTCCTCCATCGCGCGGATGGTCGCCACCGCGGCCGCGCAGGCGAGCGGATGCCCGGAGTAGGTGAGCCCGCCAGGGTAGGGACGGGTGGCGAACGTCTGGTAGATCGCGTCGCTGATCGCGACCCCACCGAGGGGGACGTAGCCCGAGTTCACCCCCTTGGCGAACGTCAGCAGGTCGGGGACCACGTCGTCGTGCTCGACCGCGAACCAGCGCCCGGCACGACCGAAGCCCGACATCACCTCGTCGGCGATATAGACGATGCCGTGCCGATCGCAGAGCTCGCGTACGCCGCGCAGGTAGCCCGCTGGGGGCAGCATGATCCCCGCGGTTCCGGGGATGGACTCGAGCATGATCGCAGCGATGGTCTGCGGTCCTTCGAGCGCGATCACCTGCTCCAGGTGGGCCAGCGCACGCTCGCACTCCTCGGCCTCCGTGGTGGCGTGGAACTCGCTGCGGTAGAGGAACGGGCCGAAGAAGTGCACGGTCCCGGCCGCACCATGGTCACTGGCCCAGCGCCGGGGGTCGCCCGTCACGTTGACGGCCAGATGTGTGCCGCCGTGGTAAGAGCGGTAGGTCGAGAGGACCTTGATCCGACCGGTGTGCAGGCGAGCCATCCGGATGGCGTGCTCGTTGGCGTCCGCGCCACCGTTGGTGAAGAACACCCGATCGAGACCCTGGGGGGTGTGGGAAGCGATCAGGGCTGCGGCCTCGGAGCGGGTCGCGTTGGCGTGGGCCGGGGCGACCGTGCACAGGGTCGCGGCCTGCTCCTGGATGGCGCGGACGATGCGGGGGTGTTGGTGGCCGAGGTTGGTGAAGACCAGCTGGGAGGTGAAGTCGAGGAGCCGGTCGCCGGTCTGGTCCCAGATCCAGGACCCCTCGGCCTTGGTGATGACCATCGGGTCGAGGTTCGCCTGCGCCGACCACGAGTGGAAGACGTGGCGTCGGTCGAGCTCGTGGGCGCGGGTGGCGTCGGTCGGGATGTCAGACATTCTGCGGGAACCCCAGTTCGAGTCCGCCGGCCGGGCGGTTGGCCGGATCGATCCAGCGCGAGGTGACCACCTTGGTCCGGGTGAAGAAGTGCACGCCCTCGGTGCCGTGGGCGTGGGTGTCGCCGAACAGCGACCGCTTCCAGCCGCCGAAGGAGTAGTAGGCCACCGGCACCGGGATGGGGACGTTGATCCCCACCATGCCGACCTCGACCTCGTTCTGGAACCGGCGCGCAGCCCCACCGTCGTTGGTGAAGACGGCCGTGCCGTTGCCGTAGTCGTTGCTGTTCACCAGCGCCAGCGCCTCGTCGTACGTCGACACCCGGATGACCGACAGCACCGGTCCGAAGATCTCCTCACGGTAGATCTCCATGTCCGCGGTGACGTGGTCGAACAGGGTGGGACCGAGCCAGAACCCAGCGTCCTCGCCACGGGGCTGGACCTCGCGGCCGTCGATGACCAGCTTGGCGCCGGCGGCCTCTCCGGACTCCACGAAGCCGGCGACCTTGTCACGGTGGGCCCGCGTGACCAACGGCCCCATGTCAGCTTCGCTGGCCTGCCCGCTGCGGCCGTCACCGATGACCAGGGTGCGGGTCCGCTCGGCGATCCGGGCCACCAGGTCATCGGCGATCGGCTCGACGGCGACCAGGACGCTGATGGCCATGCAGCGTTCGCCGGCGCTGCCGTAGCCCGCGTTGACGGCGGCGTCGGCGGCCAGGTCGAGGTCGGCGTCGGGGAGCACGACCATGTGGTTCTTGGCGCCACCCAGGGCCTGGACGCGTTTGCCGGCGCGGCTGGCCTCCTCGTAGACGTAGCGGGCGATGGGGGTGGAGCCGACGAAGCTGATCGCGGCCACGTCCGGGCTCTGCAGCAGGGCGTCGACCGCGGTCTTGTCACCCTGGAGCACGTTGAACACTCCGTCGGGCAGACCCGCTTCCTTCCACAGGCGGGCGATCCACAGCGCCGCCGACGGGTCCTTCTCACTGGGCTTGAGTACGACGGTGTTGCCGGCCGCGATGGCGACCGGGAAGAACCACATCGGCACCATGGCCGGGAAGTTGAACGGGCTGATGATCCCGACCACACCCAGCGGCTGGAGCATCGAGTGCACGTCGACCCCGGTGGAAGCGCTCTCCGAGTGTCCACCCTTCAGCAGGTGCGCGATGCCGCAGGCGAACTCGACCACCTCCTGGCCCCGGGAGATCTCGCCGACGGCGTCGGAGTGCACCTTGCCGTGCTCGGCGGTGATCAGTTGCGCGAGCTCACCCTTGCGACTGTTGAGGAGCTCGCGGAAGGCGAACATGACCTGGGTACGTCGGGCGACCGAGGTGTTGCCCCACTCCCTGGCGGCGCGCGAGGCCGCGGCGATCACGTGCTCCGCGTCGACCTCGCTGGCGAGGGCGACACGACCGCTGACCTGACCGGTGGCGGGGTTGGTGACGTCGGACCAGAGGTCGGAGGTGCCGGCGTACTCGGCACCGTCCACCCAGTGGGTGATCGAGGTGGTCATGTTTCTCCTTCGCAGACTGCTGCCCAGTCTGTCCCATCACGAGTGGCCCCCGAGCCGACGAAGTGTCACGATTGTTCTCATGCACAGACACTCTGTCGGGGTCGAGGGGGCGCGCGCATGGCGGTTCTGACCTTGCGCGACGTCCTCGCGATGCCCGCGCTGCGCCGGGCCGCACCGGTGGTCCTGGCCGGAGCGGACTCCCTCGAGGGCACGGTGCGGTGGGTGCACGCCGCCGAGGTCGCCGACATCGCGCCGCTGCTGCGGCCCGGCGACCTGGTGCTGAGCACGGGCATCGCCCTGCCCGACCGCCCAGCCGAGTTGACCGCCTTCGCCGCCAGCCTGGGTGAGATCCCGGCCGCGGGCCTGATGATCGAGCTCGGCCGTAGGTGGAAGGAACTGCCTCCGGCCCTGGTCGCGGCCTGCGAGCAGGCAGGCCTGCCGCTGATCGCGCTGACCCGCGTGGCCAAGTTCGCGGCCATCACGCAGGAGGTCGGCGAGCGTGTCGTCGATGAGCAGCTGACGGAGCTGCGCGATGCCGAACGAGTGCACGAGACCTTCACCGAGCTCGGCCTCAACGAGGCGGGACCGTCGGAGATCCTGGCCGCCGTGCAGCGGCTCGCCGGGTCGGCCGTCGTACTCGAGAGTGACGGGCACCGCGTGCTGGACTACCTCGCCGGCCCCGAGGACGTGGCCGGGTTCCTCGAGGACTGGCAGACGCGCTCGCGTCGGATCACCCTCACCGGTCGCACCACCTGGGACGCCGAGAACGGCTGGCTGCTGACCCGGTTGGGCCGCCGCGAACGGGGGTGGGGACGCCTGGTGCTCCAGTCACCGACCCCGCCGCCCCAACGGCTGATCGCCCTCGCCGAGCGGGCCGCAGCCGCTCTGGCGATGCACCGGCTGCACGACCGCGATCGCGACAACGTGGTGCGGCGTACCCACCACGAACTGCTCCTCGCCCTCCAGCTCGACCCCACCGACGCCGACCTGCTGCGCCGCTGCGAACTGGCCGGCTTCCCCACCGCTCGCCGTCAGTTCGTCGCGGTGTGCGTGCGGCCGACCGACCCGACGCGTGGCTCGGCCCCGGTCATGGCGGCCACCGTCCGGGCCGCCCACGAGCTGGGAGTGCCGGCGTTGATCTGCGAGGTCGACCGCGACATCCGCGTGCTCCTGTCGCTGAGCCGTGGCGCGTCGGAGTCGGCTGCGGTCGAGCGGCTCGCGGGCCGGGTGTCGCGTCAGCACCCGGTGACGATCGGGGCCGGCCGGGCCGTGCTGGACTCCGCCGTCATCGACCGCACCCTGCGCGAAGCCGACCAGGTGGTCGACGCCATCAGGCCGGGCACCAGCAAGGTGGTGCATCGCCTCGAGGACGTGCACCTGCGGGGCCTGCTCACTCTCCTCGGCTCCGACGACCGGCTCGCGCTGTTCGTGACCCGCGAGCTCGGCGCACTCGCCGATCACGACGCAACGCACGGCACGGACCTCGTCGAGGTGGTGCGCGCGCTCGTCCAGCACCCGACCAGCAAGTCCGCTGCGGCCGGCGCCCTGCACCTGTCCCGGCCGGCGTTCTATGCCCGGCTGGCTCTCGTCGAGCAGGTGCTGGGGGTGCAGCTGGACGACCCCGACGTGCGCGTGTCGCTGCACGTTGCCCTGATGGTGCAGGAACTCGCCGCCGAGGCGTGAGCCTCAGTCGGCGACCGAGAAGTCCAGCCGCATCCGGTGCAGGTAGGTCTCCTCCGGGCGCAGCACCGGCGAGGGGAACTCAGCGATGTTGGCGTCATCGGGGAAGCCGGTCGTCTCGAGGGTCAGGCCCGCGAAGTCGCCGTAGTGCCCGAGGTCGCCCTTGGCCGGCGTGCCTCCCAGGTAGCCGCCGACGTAGATGCAGATCCCGGGCTGATCGGTGGACAGCTCGAGCCGCCGTCCGCTCGCGGGATCGGCGAGGGTGGCAACGCTGCGCATCCCGACCCCGTCGAGTGCCCAGACGTCGTCGTAGCCCGCGGACGCCGTGGCGACGCGTCCGGCCCCCGAGTTCTCGACGCGGTCGAGGTCCGCGCCGATCGGCTTCGGGGTGCGGAAGTCGTACGCCGTGCCCGCTACCGCGCGCACCTCCCCGCTCGGCAGGAGCTCGGCGTCGAGCGGGATGTAGTGGCTCGCGTCGAGCCGCAGGACGTGGTCGAGGATGTTGCCCTGGTCGTGACCGGCGAGGTTCCAGTAGGCGTGCTGGACGAGGCGGACGATGGTGGGACGGTCGGTGGTGGCCGACATGCTGACCTCGAGGGTGGTGCCACGCAGCGCGTAGGTCACGGTGGCGCTCACCGTGCCCGGGTAGCCCTCCTCCCCGTCGGGGGACGAGCGGGTGAACGTCACCGCCTCCCCGCCCGGATGAACGTCCAGGTCCCAGACCTGCTGGTCGAAGCCTCGGTCCCCGCCGTGGAGGTGGTTGTCGCCCTCGTTGCTGGCCAGGTGATGGGTGTGCCCGTCCAGGGAGAACCGAGCGCCGCGCAGGCGCCCGGCGTACCGCCCGGCGATGGCACCCATGTAGCTGCCGTCCGCCAGCACCTCCGACAGCGTCGGGCGCGCGAGCACCACGTCGGCCATGACGCCGTCACGGTCGGGCACGTGCAGCTCGAGGAGTCTGGCGCCGACGTTGCTGAGCACCGCCCGGCAGCAGTCGCTCGCGAGGGTGACGAGCGTCGAGCCGTCCTCGGTGTGTTTGGGCATCGCGGCCTTCCTTCTGCTGTTCGCCTGCTGAGGGTATCGGCGCCATGGTGTACTCCTTGCGAGCGTCTCCCCTGCACAGGCAGACTCTGGGCGCCGACCGGACGGACTCCTGATGCAACGCAACCTCGGACGCGTGCTGCTTGCCGCCCTCGCCGTGACCCTCTCGATCGCCATTGCCGCCCCTGCGGTCGCTCAGAGCAGGGTCTCGGTCGACGCCCGCCGCGACGTCGAGGGCTTCACAGCCGACGACTTCACCCTGCATTCCGCGCCGCGACAGGCCAACGGTGACCTGACACGGATGACGGTGGACTACGGCATGAACCGGCTCCGGATCGTGCTGCATTTCCGCGAGCTCGACCATTCCGATCCGCGTTTGGCGCTCGGCGGGACCCTGAAGACGTCGACCGGCAGTCGTCCCGAGGTGGTCATCCAGGCCGGCAGGGGTCACTGGGCGGGTCGACTGCGGAGGCAGGGCTTCGAGCCTGGCTGCGTCATGCGTCACCACGTGGACTACCGCCGGGACCGCGCGGTGATCTCGATGCGAGCCTCCTGCGTCGACCGGGCCAGGTGGGTCAAGTTCCAGGGAGCTGCCGTCACGACCGACCACTGGCGCGACTCGACCTACTTCTATCTGGACACGGCTCCGGGGACCAGCTTCATGGAGGAGCGGTTCACCGCCCGGGTGCATCGGGGGTAGTCGTTCGGCGAGGAAAGACGCCTCACTGCTCTGCACCCAGTTGATACCCGTGTTGTTCGGGCCAGCATGCGCCCGAACGCCAGCCCGAAGCCGAGGGTCCGCCCGGCGTGCTGCCCTGTCCTTGGGACCGAGGAATCGTTGCCGGTTGCGTCAGAACAGCCCCTGCTCAGCAGTTTCGCTGATCAGGGGCCGTTCATGTCTTGCGCGCCTGTAGGGATTCGAACCCCAAACCTTCTGATCCGTAGTCAGATGCTCTATCCGTTGAGCTACAGGCGCCCGTCACGAGGACTGGTCGAGGATAGCCGAACCCGCCTGCGGATCTGAAATCAGGACCGGTCCAGCACGCTTGATCGATCCAATAGGTGCCGCCGTTCCCCGCAGGTAACCTCACCTCCACCTGACACGTTGTCGCAGTTCAGGGCACGTGCACGGGGGCAAGCGCACCACGTTGGCCGGCAATGAGGCCGTCAAACTCCACACCGAAAACTCCACGAGATCCGTCGATACGCTCGACGGCCGGGAGCGCCTTCTCCACCGCGAGAGGCGACTGCCCGCGAACGCGAGAGGGACCCACCCATGACCGCCGAAACCGCTGACAAGACCCTCCCCACGACCCACGCCGGCATCCTGGCCTGGGTCACCGAAGTGGCCGAGCTCACCCAGCCCGACACCATCCACTGGTGCACCGGGACCGACGATGAGTGGACCGAGCTCACTGACGCCCTCGTCGCCACGGGCACCTTCGTCAAGCTCGACGAGGCCAAGAAGCCCAACTCCTACTACGCCGCCTCCGACCCCATCGACGTGGCCCGGGTCGAGGACCGCACCTACATCTGCTCGCTCGACGAGAAGGATGCCGGTCCCACCAACAACTGGATGGACCCCGACGAGATGAAGGACCTCATGCGCGGGCTGTACGCCGGCTGCATGCGAGGTCGCACCATGTACGTCGTGCCCTTCGTCATGGGCCACCTCGACGCCGAGAAGCCGATGTTCGGCGTGGAGATCACCGACTCGGCGTACGTCGTGGCCTCGATGCGCGTGATGGCCCGTATGGGCAGCCACGTGCTCGCCCGCATGGAGGAGCTGGAGGCCGACTACGTGCCGGCACTGCACTCGGTGGGCATGCCGCTCGAGCCTGGCCAGGCAGACGTCCGCTGGCCGTGCAGCGACACCAAGTACATCGTCCAGTTCCCCGAGGAACGGATGATCTGGTCCTTCGGTTCCGGCTACGGCGGCAACGCCCTGCTCGGCAAGAAGTGCTACGCGCTGCGCATCGCCAGCGTGATGGCCCGCGACGAGGGCTGGCTGGCCGAGCACATGCTGATCCTCAAGCTCACCAGCCCCGAGGGCATTCGCAAATACATCGCGGCCGCATTCCCGAGCGCGTGTGGCAAGACCAACCTCGCGATGCTGGCCCCCACCATTCCGGGCTGGAAGGTCGAGACCCTCGGCGACGACATCGCCTGGATGCGCATCGGTGACGACGGGCGCCTGTGGGCGGTCAACCCGGAGTTCGGTTTCTTCGGGGTCGCCCCCGGCACCAACCAGGACACCAACCCCAACGCCATGAAGACCATCGACATCGGCAACTCGGTCTTCACCAACGTCGCCCTCACCGACGACGGCGACGTGTGGTGGGAGGGTCTGGAGAACCCGCCGGCCCACGCCACCTCGTGGAAGGGCGAGCCTTGGACGCCGGACAGCGACGAGCTGTCCAGCCACCCCAACTCGCGCTACTGCACCCCGATCAAGCAGTGCCCGATCCTGGCCGATGAGTACGACGACCCGCGCGGCGTCCCGATCGACGCCATCCTCTTCGGTGGCCGTCGCAAGACCACGATCCCGTTGGTCACGGAGGCTCGCGACTGGACCCACGGCACGTTCATGGGAGCCACGTTGTCCTCGGAGACGACGGCTGCGGCCGTCGGCCAGGTCGGCGTCGTACGCCGCGACCCGATGGCGATGCTGCCGTTCATCGGCTACAACGCCGGTGACTACTTCAACCACTGGATCTCGATGGGCAAGAACAACGACGAGGCCAAGCTGCCCAAGATCTTCTACGTCAACTGGTTCCGCCGTGACGCCGATGGTGGCTTCCTGTGGCCGGGCTTCGGCGAGAACAGCCGCGTCCTCAAATGGGTCGTCGAGCGGATGGAAGGCACCGCCGCAGCAGTGGAGACCCCCATCGGCCACGTCCCAGCGCCCGGGGCCCTCGACATCGAGGGGCTCGACATGACCGCGGAGGACATCGAGGCCGCACTCGCAGTGGACGTGGAGGAGTGGAAGGCCGAGCTCCCCCAGATCCAGGAGTGGTTCGAGAAGTTCGGCGAGGAACTGCCCGCGGTGCTCTGGACCGAACTAGACGGGCTGAGGGCCAGACTCGACGCCTGAGACTCAACTGCAACATTCAATTGCCCCACCCCGGCCGCAGGGTGGGGCAATTGTCCTTTCGCCGTGGATAATCTGAATCCCGAAACATGGTGAACGCGGAAGGATGGCTGTGCCGGATCAGGCAACTCCTCGCGGCGAGTCCGACATGGCTTTCGGGCCTGAGGATCGCCAGCTGCTCGAGACCGACGCTGCCGCCCTCTACGAGGAGGCGGTCAGCAATGACGGCCTGTCCGCATCCGACGCACGCCTGGGCGAACGTTCCAAGCTGCGACCCGCCTTCGACCTGCTGGTCGACCTCGGGCTGCTGGCGCTCGACACCAACGGCGAGCGCTACTCCGCACGTGACCCAGCCGGGAGCCAGTCGCGCGTCGTGACTCCGTTGGGGCAGCGCGGCGCCGAGCTCATCACCGAGTCCTCGCGCTGGGCCCAAGCCTTCGGCACGCTGTCCCAGACCTGGCGCCGCTCCCCCATCGCCGCGCACGGCCCCTTCACCGAGCTCCACGGGCTCCCGGCGATCACGAAGTTCCTGGAGAGCGCCACCGACGACGCGACGATCGACGTCCTCACCGCAGCCCCCCAGGCGGTGCGAGCACCGCTGCGCGAACTGATGCGCGGCGCGCAACGCGAGATCGAGGCGCTCGACCGCGGCGTCGCTGTCCGCACCCTCTACCAACACTCGTCACGCCGACACGCGACCACGCACAAGTACGCCAGGCTCATGACGTTGAAGGGTGGAGAGATCCGCACCCTCGACGAGTTCTTCAACCGCCTCATCATCTTCGACCGCAAGCAGGCGGTCGTCCCGGGCGCCGGAGCCGCCTTCAGCGCCATGGTGATCCGCGAGCCGTCGGTGGTGGCCTACCTGGTCGACGTCTTCGAGCGCGCCTGGGAACGAGCACGACCGTTCGGAAACCAGGAGTCCGACACCATGAGGGGCATCGCGACGGCCCAGCGGGCGATGACGATCCGGATGCTGATCCGGGGTTATGCCGACCCGTCGAGCTCCAAGCGCCTCGGGGTGAGCCCGCGCACGTACGCCGGCTATGTGGCCGACCTGAAGGAGGAGTACGAGGCGGAGACCCGGTTCCAGCTCGGCTACTACATGGGGCAGCGCGGCATCACCGGGGACGACGTCACCGAGGAGTCCTGAGCGGGCGGACGCTCCCCCGCCACCGCGATCGGTCCGAAATGGGTACGAGGGCAACGGATGGGGATCCGTTGCCCTCGTGCTGAGACGGGCCGGGGGGGGGAGGCTCTGGGACCGAACTAGTGGGGGGGTGTCGGGTCCGCGTCTCAGTGTTTGTGGGGGGGTGTTACTTGGAGACCGCAGTGGTGATGGAACCGCCCCAGGCGATGTCCTTGGCCTGCGCACTGCCGGCACCAAAGCCGAGCGCAATCACGGCCGTCGCTACGACTACAACAGCGTGCTTGACGATTCTCGACATCGATGATCTCCGTTTCAGGTTCGTGGACCGTGTGGCCCTCTGAGATCAAGTGTGCGGTGTCGAGGCGCGACTAGATAGAGGGATGCCCCCTCAGAAACGTGCAGGTTTTGGGGTTGCAGAAACATGCAGATCGGTCACTCCGATTTGCATACAAAACGGACAGTGCGGAAGCCCCCGCAATGGGGTCAGGCGGCGCTGTCAGTGGAAACCCAAGATCCTCCCGGGACTTGTCTGATCGGTTCCTCCGCAAGGTAGCTACTCGCTGGTCTGGCGCACCGAGAGCCGGATGACGACGGCGTCATTCCACACCGAGCAACGGAGGGGTCTTTTGAACGATAGGGGTACGGCGACACGATGTCCACGGTGACATGAGGTTTACATGGAGAGTGTTGATACCTGGTGAGCCAAGAAACCCTGTCGGACCCGAGGGGCCCGACAGGGTTTCTTCGTCTCGCGAAGGGCGGAGGCGGCGAGATTTGAACTCGCGACAGGGATTAACCTGAACCCGCTTAGCAGGCGGGCGCCATAAACCGGACTAGGCGACGCCTCCCCGCGCTCGCTGAGCGCGTGGATAGATTACCGCCCGATCCGGGTGTTGCCGAATCGGGTTCCCCATCACAGGGGACGCAGCCCCTGTCCGCCACGCAGGTGACGCTGGACATCGCGCACGAACTCGTCACGATCCACCGCCAGCACCTGCACCGGGATGGTGGTCGAGCGCCCATCACGCAAGCGCAGAACGATGCACGGAGAGCCGGCCACCTCGGCGGTGACGGCGTCGGAGACGTCGACCCAGCGCCCCTGCTTCACCCCGGCGCCACGCACGAAACGGACCCGATAGCCGTCCTGAGTCAGCCGCACCACATAGCTCCCCTGACCGAGGGCCAGTCCACCGATCAGCACCAACACCAGGGCCAGCACGACGACGGCGGTCAACACCGCGACCGGCAGTCGCAGGACCGCGATGAGCAGGGTCGCGACACACACCAGGACACCGACCCCCACCAGGGCGACACCCATCAATCGGGCGGCCAGCTGGGGCGAGAGTCGATAGTCGGACGGCATACCCGAATTAGACAAGACACCGCGGGATCGAGGCCAATTCCCACCTTCCTGCCCCTTGTCGGTGCGCCCGACGGACGGCACACTCGAAGAACCCCAGCGCCGGGAGGTCACGATGACCGCGAGCACAGCCGGATTGCGAACTGCCCTCACGGGCCTCGACCAGGCCCTCGATCTGCCGCGCCAGCGAGGCTCACGGCGGTTGTGGCGTCAGTCGGTCTGCCGTCAGATGGACGCGTTGCGCGCCGAGCTGGACCAGGGCTCCCCCTCGGCTGACGAGGACTGGGTCTCCGCCCGGTCCGGCGCGATCCTGCGCGAGCGCAACGCCCTGCTCAGCCGGATGGCAGCGCTCGGGCCGCAGGTCCAGGACACCGACGCGCTCGACGACCTGCGTGCCGAGATCAAGCGACTGCTCACCGATGTCAACCACCACCTGCAGCGGTTGAGCGACCTGGCCTACGACGCCGTCGAGCTCGAGCTCGGCGGCTCCGAGTAGCACTGGCAGCAGAGGGGGCGGGATTCGAACCCGCGGCTGACACTTCTGCCAGCGACCGCTTTCAAGGCGGTTCCGATCGGCCACTCCGGCACCCCTCCATGGCCGCGCGTCGCGAAACGCGGACCGGCGACGAGTCTAAGGGAGAGGCCGGCTCAGAGCAGCGCCGACGTACGCCTCGGCTCCGGCCGGAGTGCGGTCGCCTCCTCAGCGCGTCGTCCACCCGCACCGCGCGGCGCCGTCAGTGCCAGGTCGATCCGGATCACCAGATAGCCGATCACCAGCCCCAGCCCGACGCTGTAGAGCACCGTCAGGGCCGCCTCGAGCAGGCTCACCTTGGGGTGCATCAGTCCTGACGCCACCGAGGCCGTGGCGGCGACCCCGAAGGCACAGACCCACCATCCCTGGCGACGCCGGGCGCGCATGTGGCATCCCCAGGCAAGGGCGGGGATGCCCAGCAGTGCTTGGAGTGGTCGCGGCACCGCCCCCAGGTTGTCCCGGGTCCACACCACCGCCTCGTCGATGGTGGTGACGAAGTCCGGGGAGCCGTAGCGCCGCAACGCCTCCGCGTAGGCGAGCGTGCCGGCGAGCACGAGGCCACCCACGGCGACGATCACCAGACCGCGACGGCCAAGACCGTGCAGGCCCGCACCGAGGCGATAGATGATGACCAGCGCCAGGACCAGGGCGCCGGCGAGAGTGGTGTATTCGAACCGTCCCAAGGCGACCTGTGGCTCCAGCCCCACGACCGCCAACGCCCCACCCCCAGCCAGCACCACCGCAACGAGCACCTCACGCACAGCTCCCGCGAACCGGACGGCAGGAACTGTCGCGGTCACCGCGAAGACCGCGGCCACGATGGCCGTCAGCACCGCTGCACCATTGCGCAGGACGTCGCGGTCCGACCAGACCGCCGCCACCCCGATGACGAGCGCCACCAGGCCGTAGATCACCGGTCGCCCGCCACTGCGCAGCGCCAGCGCAGCGGCGTACGACGTCGCGACGATCACCGCGCCGACCCCGGACAGCCAGGCGGGCCCCACCTCGACCACGGCGCAGCAGAGCAGGGCCAGCCCAGCGACTGTCACCAGGAACCACAGGGTCGTCACGGCTCCCTGTCGGGGGAAGCCGGCGAACCGGGGCTCGCGCGGCATCCTGCGACGGGCGGGGGCGCGAGAGGACACAACCGAGGAGATTACAGCCGCCTGTTGGCCAGGCTGGGGTTGGTCTCCCGCGCCAGCCTGACCTGCTCGGGGTCGAGGACAGCCCGGAGGACGGCAGGCTCCATCCCCGCCTCCACGACCACATCCCCCCACGGGTCGACGACCAGGGAATGCCCCGTGTAGCGCGGGCCGCTCTGCCCCGCGGCCACCACGTAGGCGGTGTTCTCGATGGCCCGGGCTCGCGCCAGGGTGACCCAGTGATCGACCTTGCGCGGACCGGCGACCCACGCCGACGGCACCACCAGCAGGTCGGCGCCCCGGTCGACGAGCTGGCGCGACAGCTCAGGGAACCGCAGGTCGTAGCAGGTCATGAGGCCGACCGTGAAGCCGGCCAGCGCGAAGGTGACGGGCTGCGGGTCCCCGGCGGACAGGTTGTCGGACTCGCGGTAGCCGAAGGAGTCGTAGAGGTGGATCTTGCGGTAGTCCACAGTGGCAACGCCTCGCACGACCAGGGTGTTGTACGGGCGCGCCGGATCGGATGACGTCTCGAACATGCCGGCGACCACCGTCGTGCCGTTGCGGGCCGCGACGTCGGCCACCTCCCGCGCGAACGCACCGTCAGCGCTCTCGGCAACCTCCGCGACCGAGGAGCCCGGTGGCCCGAAGTCCCGGGCGAAGGCTTCGGGGAAGACGACCAGGTCAGCGCCCGACGGGCACAGCTCACGCAAGCGCGCCCGATTGGCCGCCGGGTCGAGCGCGGACACGTCCTGGATCAGCGCAACCTGCATTGCTCCACCCTGCCACGCCAATGGGACACTGCGCGCGTGCCCTCCCCCGCTTTCGCTGCCGTGATCCTCGCCGGCGGCACCGGCCGACGGGTGGACGGCGCCGACAAGTCAGCGATCGACCTCGACGGCCGGACCCTCCTCCAGCACACGATCGCCGCAGTGGCCCGTGCCACCGAGATCGTCGTCGTCGGGGACCGCGTCACGGCCCCCATGTCCCTCGGGTCACCGGTCACCTTCGTCCGCGAGGACCCGGCGTACGGCGGGCCGGCGGCGGCACTGCTCACCGGCGTTGCCGCGCTGGCGGAGGGCGTGGACACGGTGCTGGTCCTGGCCGTCGACATGCCCCGGGTCACCTCCGCCACCGTCGACCGACTGCTGACCGCTGCCCGCGAACGAGACGGGGCGACCCTGGTCGACGCCCGCGGCCGCCAGCAGCTGGCGATGGCCCTGCTCACCCGGCCACTGCGTGCCATGAGCCCCCAGCCGGGCACGTGGCACGGGCTGCCTATGCACAAGCTCCTGGCCGACCTGGACCTGGCGTTGGTCGAATCGGTCGGGGACGAGGGCCGCGACATCGACACCTGGGCCGATCTGCACGACCTGGAGCCCTGAGCCGAACCTTCGCTCAGGCTTGCGGGGACGAGTCAAAAGTTGGACTCTGGGAACCGTGAACCTTCACGACTGGATCGACGAACTCTGTGACGTCCTCGACGTCGAGGCAGAGGTGGACGAGGCCCTGATCCTCGACCTGGCCAGGGTGGCGGCCACCAACGTCGAACGCCCTGCGGCTCCGGTGACGGCGTACCTCCTGGGTTATGCGGCGGCCGTCCACGACGCCGACCCGGAGAAGGTCGAGAAGCTCGCGGGCTTCGCCACCATGCTGGCCGAAGGTTGGGACCGGCCCTCCACCGCACCCGATCCCCTTGACGTGGACGATGAGGTCCCCGACGACAGCGTCGTCGACCACAGCGGCGACACCCTCGACGACTGAGTGCCTAGGCTGGCCACATGCGAGCCGTCGTAGCAACCGAGCCCGGAGGGCCTGAGGTCCTCACCATCGCCGAGGTCGCGGATCCGGTCGCAGCCGCGGGAGAGGTCCTGATCAAGGTCGCCGCGACCGCGATCAACAAGGCTGACACCCTGCAGCGTCGCGGCCACTACCCGCCGCCCCCAGGGGCCTCCGAGATCATCGGCATGGAATGCAGCGGGACGGTCGCCGCCCTCGGCGAGGGCGTCACGGGCTGGGCCGTCGGCGACCGGGTCTGCGCCCTGCTGGCCGCCGGCGGGTACGCCGAACTGGTCAACGTGCCGGCCGGCCAGGTGATGCCGGTGCCCGACGGCGTGGACCTGGTGACGGCGGCCGCGCTGCCCGAGGTGGCCTGCACGGTGTGGTCCAACGTGTTCATGGTCGCGGGACTGCAGCCGGGAGAGACCCTGCTGGTCCACGGCGGCTCGGGCGGGATCGGCACCTTCGCGATCCAGCTCGCCGCTGCCCTGAAGTCACGGGTCCTGACCACGGCCGGATCGGCGGAGAAGCTTGCGGTCTGCCGGGAACTGGGTGCCGAGGTCACCATCAACTACCGCGAGGAGGACTTCGTGGCTGTCGTGAAGCAGGCAGGCGGCGCCGATGTCATCCTCGACAACATGGGTGCTTCTTACCTCGAGCGCAACGTGGACGCCCTGGCCACGGAGGGACGCCTGGTGATCATCGGCATGCAGGGCGGAGTGAACGGTCAGCTCGACATCGGGGTGCTGCTGCGCAAGCGGGGTGCTGTCATCGCGACCGCGCTGCGTAGTCGGCCGGTCGCCGAGAAGTCGGCGATCTGCGCCTCGGTCGTCGAGCACGTCTGGCCACTCGTGGCCGCCGGACAGGTCCGGCCCGTGGTCCACACCACGATGCCACTGGCCGACGCCGGCGAGGCACACCGACTGATGGAGTCCAGTGCCCACATCGGCAAGATTGTCCTCACTGCGTAGGGTGTTGGCCATGAGCGATAACGCATCGCAAGCGCCCGAAGATCCCCGGATCACGGTCATCGGACCCGATGGGATGTCGGTTGCCGGCGACACCTCGGACGAGGACACCACGCCCGGGGACGAGGTCCGCCACGTGACTGACCTCGTGGAGCAGCCGGCCAAGGTGATGCGGATCGGCAGCATGATTCGCCAGCTGCTCGAAGAGGTGAAGGCGGCGCCTCTCGACGAGGCCGGCCGCACGCGCCTCGCGGCCCTCTTGGAGGTGTCGGTCACCGAGCTCAAGGACGGACTGGCACCCGAGCTGGACGACGAGCTCAACCGCTTGGTCTCGCCGTTCAGCAGCGCCACCCCGACGGAGTCGGAGCTGCGCATCGCCCAAGCCCAGCTGGTGGGCTGGCTCGAAGGGCTGTTCCACGGCATCCAGACGGCGATCTACGCCCAGCAGGTGGCCGCCCGCGCCCAGCTCGAGCAGATGCGCGCCCTACCTCCGGGCATGGCGACGGCCCCCGGCAACCCGGGCGACCCCACTGCGCAGTCCGGTCAGGAACCCACCGAGAGCGGCGGCCGCGGGGGCATGTACCTCTAACGCGCTCGCGACATCCGGCGCAGCAGGAAGAGTCCCAGCAGTCCCACGATCAGGAGGGCACCGCCGGGGGCGGCGAGCCTCGCGAAGCTCACCGGCTTGGTGTCGTCGACCCTCGTGATGGTGGCGCTGACCGGATCAGGATCGGGTGCCGCTGCAGGCGCCTTGCCCGCCCCGAAGAGGGCAGTCACCTGGTCGAGCTTGCGCGTGGTGGCAGGCGCGGTGCCACCACACAGGTTGATCTCGATGGCGTCGCCCGAGGCGGCGCCCATGAACACGTAGCGTCGGTCAGCGACCAGGTTGTCGACCCCACACGAGGCGGAGTCGGCACCGGTGGTGACCTTCGCAGGATTGCTGACCGAGCCCTTGTAGACCCGCTCGACCGCCACCACATAGGTCACTCCGGCCGCCACGCGGGCCTTGGAGGTCACCGTGCCCACGAACACGTCGTTGGCGTGCTTCATCTGGTCGACGGGGGTCTGGACGACACAGGAGCAGGCGTGCGCCGGCAGCTGTCCCAGCACGACCCCGGAAAGGGCGAGCAGCAGGGCCACGAGCAGTCGACGCATGGGCTGAGCCTACGGGAGGTCGAACAGCTCGGTCAGGACCACGGCGACACCGTCCGCATCGTGCCCGGGCGCCCGATGCGTCGCCGCCGCCTGCGCGGCCGGGTGCGCGTCCGCCATGGCATAGGAGGTCCCGGCCCACTGGAGCATCGCGATGTCGTTGGTCATGTCACCGAAAGCGACCACCTCGGCGGAGGTGATGCCCAGCTCGGCGCACAGCAGGGCCAACGTGCTGGCCTTCGTCACCCCGTGCGCGCTCATCTCCACCAGGGCCCAGGTGCTCGACCAGGTGACGTCGACGAGATCGCCCACCAACCGGTCCACGGCCCGCCAGTAGGCGTCGCCGTCCATCTCGTCGTGAAGAGCGAGGACCTTGACGACCGTGTCGTCGAGGATTTCCTCCAGCGTGCCGTGGGGCGTGCCGACCGGTTCGACATGGCGGCTGCGATAGCTGTCCTCCCGGGCGAACCCGTGCGTGCGCTCCAGCGCGAACGCCGTGCCCGGCAGAGCGGCCCTGAGCCGGGCGGCGACCTCCAGCACGATCGCGCGGTCGAGCGGGAGTGCCCGGCGTACGGCACGGTCGGCGACCTCGTAGACGATCGCCCCGTTGCTGCAGATGGCCAGCCCGTGGCCACCCACGTCGTCGTGCAGCTCGTCCACCCACCGCATCGGGCGTCCGGTGACGAACACCACCGGTACGCCGCGGGTCTCGAGCGCCGTCAGCACGTCGCGGGTGCGTGGGCTGACGGTGCCGTCAGAGCGCAACAGGGTGCCGTCCAGGTCGGTGGCCACCAGCCTCGGGATCATGTGATGACCGGCAGAGGACGCGCCATGACCAGCTCGCCCTCCTCCGTGCTGCCGCGGAGCTCGGTGAAGCCGCAGGTGGCCAGCACCCGGATGCTCGCGGCATTGCCCGGCAGCACACTGGCGCGGACCCGGACCCCGAGACGGTCGGTGTGCTGCAGCAGCGCACGCACGGCCTCCGACGCCACGCCGCGACCCCGGGCATCGTCGACCAGGCCGTAGCCGACCTCGGTCTCCGGGGCGCCGCCCAGGTCGTCGGGCGGCCCGAAGAACCCAATCGAGCCGACCACCAACCCGTCGAAGGCGCGCACCACATGGCGAGGGCCCCAGCCATCGGGACGTCCGGCGTCATCGGTGGACCTGATCATCGACGCCGCATCCCGGTCGTCCTGGCGCGGATAGTCGGCATGCCAGTCGGTACGGCGGCGACCGGCCACCATGTCGCGCGCCTCGTCGGGGGTGATCAGTCGCAGCACCAGCCGCGGGCTGGTGATCTCAGCGGGCAGCCTCATGCGTCCCCGTCTCGAAACCCTTGGGTTGAGGAGGGCGTCCCACGCCCGTCTCGAAACCAGCGGTTGAGCTCGACGGCCGCGCCGTCCTGCTCGACGCTGTCGGTGGAGGCATCGGCGACGTCATGTACTTCGGGGACCGCCTGTCCCATGGCCACCCCACGCCCGGCCCACTGCAGCATCTCGATGTCGTTGCGGCCGTCGCCGATCGCCAGCGCGTCGGCAGCGGTCAGCCCCACCGCATCGACGACGTACTGGAGCCCGGAGGCCTTCGAGACACCCACGGGCGTCAGGTCGAGCCAGGCCGTCCAGCCCACGACGTAGTCGGTGCCGTGCAGGCCCAGGGAGCGCCCCAGCTCGACGAAGTCCTCGACCGTGGCGTCGGGGTCGCGGATGATGACCCGGCTGACGGGCTCGGCGACCATCTCCGCCACGTCGGTGATGGTGAGGATCCCCGAGAGCTCACCCTCGGGGAAGTGCCGGTTCACGCGGTAGCCCTGTTGCTCACGATCCTCGACCGCGACCAGGGCGCTCGGGTGTCGCTCCAAGATCGCCACGACGGCGTCACGTGGATCGAAGGTCTCCTCGTAGACGATCTCGAACGGTGGGTAGCGCAGCACCACGGCACCGTTGGATGCCACGATCCACAGCCGTTCACGCTCCTCGCCGTGCAGGTCCAGCAGGTCCGCGATCGGTGTCATGCCGTGGGGCGAGCGACCACTGGACAGCACCACGTGGGCCCCGGAGTCGAGAGCGAGGTGGACGGCGTCGTACACCGCGGGGCTGATCTGCTCGTGGGTCAGTCCACCACCGTCGACCCACTTGAGCAGGGTGCCGTCGATGTCGAGGGCGACCAGGCGGGGAACCCAGTTGGTCACACGTTCACCGGTTCGAGCACGGAACGACCCTGCAGGTAGGGCTGGAGGGCCACGGGCACGCGGACCGAGCCGTCGGCCCGCTGGTGGGTCTCCAGGATCGCCACGATGGTCCGCGGGATGGCCACGAGGGTGCCGTTGAGGGTGGCCACCGGCCTGACCTCGTCGCCGAAGCGACCGCGGGTGTCGAGACGTCTCGTCTGGAAGTCGGTGCAGTTCGAGGTGGAGGTGAGCTCGCGGTATCTGCCCTGGGTCGGGATCCAGGCCTCGCAGTCGAACTTGCGCTGAGCCGAGAGGCCGAGGTCCCCGGCAGCCACGTCGATGACCCGGTAGGCCAGCTCGCAGGCATCGAGGAACTGCTTCTCCCAGGCCAGCAGCCGCTGGTGCTCGGCCTCGGAGTCCTCGAGGGTCGTGTAGACGAACATCTCCACCTTGTCGAACCAGTGCACCCTGATGATCCCCTTGGTGTCCTTGCCGTGCGAGCCTGCCTCCTTGCGGAAGCAGGGGCTGAACGCGGCGTAACGCAGGGGCAACGAGTTGCCGTCCAGGATCTCGTCGGAGTGGTAGGCGGCCATGGGCACCTCCGAGGTGCCGACGAGATACATGTCCTGCCCCTCGACGCGGTAGACGTCGTCGGCAGCCTGACCCAGGAAGCCGGTGCCCTCCATGGCGCGCGGCTTGACCAGCGACGGCGGGATCACCTCGGTGAAGCCTGCCTCGCGTGCCTGATCCATGGCCAGGTTGACCAGGGCGCGCTCCAGCTGAGCACCCACGCCGGTGAGGAAGTAGAAGCGGCTGCCGCTGACCTTGGCGCCACGCTCGATGTCGATCGCTCCGAGGAGCTTGCCGAGCTCGATGTGGTCCCGGGGCTCGAAGCCTTCGGCCGCGAAGTCACGCGGGGTGCCGACGGTCTCGAGCAGCGCGAAGTCCTCCTCACCGCCGGCCGGCGACTCGTCGGCGACCAGGTTCGGAAGATCGAGCGTGGCCGCACGCCACTCCTCCTCCGCCTGGCCCTGAGCGGCCTCGGCGGCCTTGACGTCGGCCGACAGCGCCTTGGTGCGAGCCAGCAGCTGTTGCTTCTCCTCGCCGCTGGCTTGCGGGATGAGCTTGCCCAGTTGCTTCTGCTCACCGCGCTTCGCCTCGAACTCAGCGATCGCCGCCCGGCGCGATGCGTCCGCCGCGAGCGCTCGATCCACCAGCTCGTCGGAGACACCGCGCTTGGCCAAGGAGGCGCGCACACGGTCGGGTTCTTCGCGGATGATGCGGGGATCGATCATGGGGCAAGGCTAACGCCAGGGGTCGACTGCCGCCGACCGGATATCCGGACGGCATACTTGGCCGCTGTGACCAACCGACTGCGCTCCAGGGAACTGGGCCTGGGTGCCCTGTGCCTGACGTTGTTCGCGCTCATCGCCCTGGTGGCGACCCGGGACTCGACCCCCCTGGACGGCGTCGACCGGTGGGGGGAGGATGCCCAGCGCTGGGCCCTGGGCCATGCCAGCCTCGTCCACCTGTTGCGCGGCATCGAGCACCTGTTCGGCACCATCGGTGTGACGGTGATGGTCTCCGTGCTCGTCGTGGCGCTCTTCGTCAACAAGCACCGCCGCGCGGCGTACTTCACCGCTGGAGTGATGATCACGACGTCGCTGGTGACCACAGGGGTCAAGCTTCTGTTCGCCCGGGACCGACCGGGTTACCAGGACGCCATCGGCTTCCTGGTGAGCCACTCGATGCCCAGCGGGCACGCCTCGTCGAGTGCCGCCTTCGCCGGCGTCGGGATCGTCCTGGTGTCGATGCTGGTACGCCGGGCCAACCTGCGCCGCATCCTCATCGTCACCTACGTGCTCGTGGCGTTCGTCGTGGGCCTGGACCGGATCCTGCTCGGTCGCCACTACCCCAGCGACGTGGTCGCCGGTTGGCTGCTCGGGGCCGGCGTCGTGCTTGTCGGCCTGGCGCTCTACTCCCCCCTTCCGCGCAGTCACGCCGAGTCGGCCGAGCCGCTGATCGAGAGCTTCGCCGGCACCCGCGACCTGCATGTCGTCCTCAACCCGAGCAAGGTCGAGGACCTGTCGGCGTTCGAGGCGATCGTCACCACGATGGCCTCGGAGTCCGGGTGGTCGCGGCCGTCCTGGCACTACACGACCGTCGAGGACCCCGGGACCGGGATGGCCGCGAGCGCCTCGGTCGCCGGCGCAGACCTGGTGCTGGTGTGTGGTGGCGACGGCACCGTTCGTGAGGTGTGTGCCGAGCTCGCCGGCACCGGCATCCCCGTCGGCATCATCCCGGCCGGCACCGGCAATCTGCTGGCCCGCAACCTCGACATCCCCCTCTACCTGCGCGCGGCGATCGACGTGGCGCTCACCGGACAGGACCGCGCCATCGACATGGTCGCGGTCTCCGGCGACGGCGTCGAGCCGACCCATTTCATGGTGATGGCCGGCATGGGCTTCGACGCCGCGATCATGGAGGGCGTCAACGAGGACATCAAGAAGAAGGTCGGGTGGCTGACCTACGTGCTGTCCGGTTTCAAGGCCATCATGTTCCCCGCCATCCGGATCGACGTGTCGATCGACGACGGGCCCTTCACCAAGCACCGGGCTCGCACGATCCTGGTGGGCAACGTCGGCTTCCTCCAGGCAGGCCTCCCCCTGCTCCCCGACGCCGCGATCGACGACGGACTGATCGACGTCGTCCTCCTGCACCCGCGGCGCTTCCTGTCCTGGATCCCGTTGGCCTACCGCATCCTGGCCAAGCGGCCGCGCACGGACGAGACGATGAACCGGATGACCGGGGCCAAGGTCGTCATCCGGGCCAGCAACGACGCCCCGCGCCAGCTCGACGGGGACTCCATCGGGAGCGGTCGAGAACTGACCATGGAGTGCCTGCCCGGGCGACTGCTCGTGCGCGTGCCCCGCTGAGTCCCTCCACCTGGCATCTCGCGCGAGGTGTCAGGCTTCCACCAAGGGGCCCGCGCCCACCGTCAAGGATCCGCCGACGCGGCGCCCGATGCGCGATTCAGGGCATACACCTGAAACGTGATTGCTGCTCTGAGGCACCTCAGGCGTGGGCGTTGTCGATCGCCTCGGACTCCTCGGGCGACAGCTGCTGGGCGCAGGTCCAGTCCGTGACCGTCTTGGCGTAGGTGCGCGCCTCGCTGCGACCGTGGATGGAGGTCAGGACCACCCCGTTGCCGCCGTTGTCCAGCAGGGCCATCGACCAGGACAGGTGTCCGCCCATATCGCCGAAGGCGTCGTAGCGGACCACGGCGAGGTGCCGCAGGGCGTCACGCGCCTCGATCCGCAGTGCCGCCACCTCCTGCCGCAGTCCCTGGACGTCCTCTGGCAGGGCCTCCTCGCCGGTGCTGCGTCGGCTGCCGGACAGGGTGCGCAGCACCATCACGGAGATGGCCAGCGCCGCGACGGCAGCCAGCAGGGCAAGGGAGGCGAGCACGATCGGCATGATGGGGCGAGCCTAATCGCGCGATCGCCCGGCAGCCGGTCACCGGCACGGCGAGCCGGGGGCGACGTGCGAAACTGCGCGGGTGAGCACCTCTCCTTCCACGTCGCCGCATCGGATCGCCTACCAGGGCGAGCCCGGCGCCAACTCCCACATCGTGTGCCGCCTGCACTTCCCCGACTGGGAGGCGATCGCCTGCGCGTCGTTCGAGGACGTGTTCGCAGCTGTGGAGAGCGGAGAGGCCGACCTCGCGATGATCCCGATCGACAACTCCATCGCGGGTCGCGTGGCCGACATCCACCACTTCCTGCCCGATTCGGGGCTGCACATCATCGCGGAGAAGTTCCTGCGCATCCAGTTCACGCTGATGGGCGTCCCCGGCTCGTCGTTGGACACCATCCGCACCGTGCACAGCCACGTGCACGCCCTGGGTCAGTGCCGCGGCGCGATTCGCGAGCTCGGCCTCAAGCCGGTCGTGGCCGGAGACACCGCCGGTGCCGCGCGTGAGGTCGCGGAGTCCGGCGATCCCACGCAAGCGGCCATCGCACCGCCGCTGTCGGCCGAGATCTACGGGCTCGAGATCCTGCGCGAGGAGGTCGAGGACGAGGACACCAACACCACGCGGTTCGTGGTGCTCTCGCGCGAGCTCGTCGAAGCTCCTGCGGACAACGGGCCGGTGGTCACCAGCTTCATCTTCAATGTCCGCAACCTGCCGGCAGCTCTCTACAAGGCACTCGGCGGCTTCGCCACCAACGGGGTCAACATGACCAAGTTGGAGAGCTACATGGTCGGTGGGCTGTTCACCGCCACCCAGTTCCTGGCCGAGGTCGACGGGCACCCCGACGACGTGGGGTTGAAGCGGGCGCTGGAGGAGCTCGCCTTCTTCACCACGGACGTCAAGATCCTCGGCGTCTATCCCGCCGACCCCTTCCGCTCGAGCTGATCAGTCGCTGGTCGGCGGGTTCTCCATCAGGTTGAAGTAGCCACCCTGGGGATCGATCAGCACCGCCATGCGGCCGACGCCCGGGACGTCGAACGCCGGCGCTGCCACCTTGGCACCCAGGCCCTGGGCCGCCGCGACGGTGTCGTCGACGCTGTCCACGTTGAAGTAGACGCCCCAGTTGGGCGGGATGTCCGGCATCGGCGGTGCCATGGCGCCGCCCACCATGCGGCCCTCGACATTGAAGGTCGTGTAGTCGCCGCCCTCCATCGGCACCGTCTCGGCGGCAAGCCCCACGACGTCGGCGTAGAAGGCAGACGCCGCCGGGACGTCCGGAGTGGTCAACTCGTGCCAGATCGGTGTCCCGGGCTCGTTGGCGCGCACGGTGCCGACATGGTTCCGAGCCTGCCACAGGCTTACTCGCGCACCGGTCGGGTCCTGGATGGCACTCATCCGGCCCAGCTCCATCACGTCGAACGGCCCGGCCTCGACTGTGCCGCCGGCCGGCGCGACCTTGGCCGTGGCGGCGTCGACGTCGTCGACGGCCAGGTAGACCGACCAGAAGGCCGGATGTCCGCTCAGCGCCGGAGGCTGTCCGCCGATCCCGCACACCGCGTCGCCCTGGACGGCGGCGGTGACGTAGTAGCCCCCCTCGTCGTCGACCGGCATCTCCGCGACCTCCCAGCCGAACAGGCTTGCGTAGAAGGCCTTGGACCCCTGCTGGTCGGGTGTCGTCAGCTCGACGTAGCAGGGCGTGCCCTGCGCATAGGAATCGAATTTCGTCATGGTGCTGTTCCCCTTCGCATACAGATGAGCGACCCCGATCACAGCCAACACCTGCCCACCGACAGCCACAACCCCTGCGTCGTCGCCGGGGCGGTAGGTTCGCCCCTGTGAGCGATGAGATCGACCCGCGGACGGCGGACCTGGGCTACGCACGCGTCGACGTGGACCGGGCCGAGCGAACCGGCGACGCCGAGGTGGTCTACGGCGCTGGGAAGTCCCCGGAGCAGGTGATCGGCATCCTGCGCACCCTCCACGAACGCCACCCCGATCGAGCGGTCCTCGCCACCCGTCTGGACGAGGTCGCCCTGGATGCCGTCGGCACGGCCCTCGCCGGGGCGACGCTGCACCCGGAGGCCCGAGCAGTGACCTTGGGCCCGCTGCCGGCCCCGCAGGGCACGGTCGCGATCGTGTCCGCGGGCACCTCGGACGCCCCGGTCGCGGCCGAGGCCGCGCTGACGGCTCGCGTGCACGGCGCCGGGGTGGTCGAGATCGGTGACGTCGGCGTGGCCGGGCTGCACCGGTTGCTCAGTGTGCGCGATCGGCTGGCCGACGCCGACTGCCTGATCGTGGTCGCCGGGATGGAGGGTGCCCTGCCGTCTGTGGTCGGCGGTCTGACCGGCGTTCCCCTCGTGGCCGTGCCCACCAGCGTCGGCTACGGGGCCTCGTTCGGTGGACTGGCCGCCCTGCTGGCGATGCTCAACTCGTGCGCGCCCGGAGTCACCGTGGTCAACATCGACAACGGGTACGGCGCCGGGGTGTTCGCGGCCCGCGTCGCCCGGCGGGCGGCCCCTCGATGACAGTCTGGATCGACGCCTCGTCAGGGGCCAGCGGCGACATGCTGCTCGGGGCGCTGGTCGGCGTCGGCGTACCCGTCGAGGTTCTGCAGACCGCCATCGACGCAGTGACGCCCGAACCGGTACGGCTCGCGCCGGCCACGGTCCAGCGCAATGGCTTCTCGGCCGTCCTGTGTGGGGTGGCGATCGAGGACTCGGTGCACCACCGGTCCTGGCGCGACATCCGCGCACTGCTCCTGGGTGCCGAGCTGAGCGAGGAGGTCCGCCTGCTCGCCGTCCGCGTCTTCGAGCGGCTCGCCCTGGCTGAGGCGACGGTGCACGGCAGCGACCCGCTCGATGTCTCGTTCCATGAGGTCGGGTCCCTGGACGCCATCGCCGACATCGTGGGCGTCTGCGCCGGGTTCGACTGGCTGTGGTCGGGACGCGCCGGGCCGCGCGAGGTGGTGGTGTCCCCCGTCGCCGTGGGCTCGGGATCGGTGCGCTCGGCGCACGGCCCCCTGCCGGTGCCTCCCCCGGCGGTGGCCGAGTTGCTGCGCGGTGTCCCGTCGTACGCCGGGCTGCCGGGCGCCCCGGCCATGGAGCTGTGCACCCCGACCGGAGCCGCCCTGCTGACCGAGCTCGCCACCTCGTGGGGAGCCCAACCGGCGATGACGGTGACCACGATCGGGGTGGGCGCGGGCACCCGCGATCCGCAGGGTTATGCCAACGTGCTTCGCATCCTGGTCTCGACGGACTCCGCCCCCGACCCGAGCGCTGTCCCCCTGCTCATCGAGAGCAACGTGGACGACCTCGACCCGCGGGTCTGGCCATCGGTGATCGCCACACTGCTGTCCGCCGGGGCCTCCGATGCCTGGCTGACACCGATCCTGATGAAGAAGGGCCGCCCGGCCCACACCCTCAGCGTGCTGGTGCGCAGCGACCGGGCACCGGCCGTCCGCTCGGCGATCTTCCGTCACACCTCCACCATCGGCCTGCGGGAGAGCCCGTTGGCCAAGCACGCGCTGGACCGCGAGATGCGCACCGTCCACGTGCAGGGGCAGGAGATCGCGATCAAGCTCGCCAGCGAGGACGGCGAGATCGTCAACGCACAACCGGAGTACGAGGACGTGGCCCGCGCAGCGGCCGCCCTCGGACGTCCGGTCAGTGAGGTGCTGGCCGATGCGATCGGAGCATCACGGAGAATGATCTCGCCCGAGTGAGGTGATCTCGACAAGCTCGATCACCGAAAGGCGCTCTCACCGACCACACCCGATCAACGGAGTCTGATGGATCTCGCCGTCGTCGCCCTGAGTTTCGCCGCCATCTTCGTGGTGGAGCTGCCGGACAAGACGTTCATCGCCACGCTGGTCCTGTCGACCAAGTACCGCCCGCTCCTGGTGTGGATCGGGGTAGGACTCGCCTTCGCGGCGCAGACCGGCATCGCCGTCGCGTTGGGGAAGGCCGCCAGCTTCCTGCCCGATGACCTGGTCCGGGGTGGTGCGGCGCTGCTGTTCGCCTTCGGGGCCATCGTCCTGCTGCGCGAGGCCCGGGCCCACCATGCTGCCGCCGATGACGAGGCCGAGATCGCAGCGAAAGCCGGCGACGTCCATGGCGTCCGGGTGGTCCTGGCGTCCTTCCTGGTGCTGTTCGCAGCCGAGTGGGGTGACCTGTCCCAGCTCCTCACGCTCTCCCTGGTGGCGCGCTACGACGACCCCATCAGTGTCTTCTTCGGGGCCTGGGGCGCGCTGCTGACCGTGAGCGGGCTGGCCGTCATCGTCGGACGGGTCCTGCTGCGCTACATCCCGCTCCACGTGCTGCACTACGTGGGCGCCGGGGTCTGCATGGTGCTGGCCGGCGTGACGGTCTACGAACTGCTGGCCTGACCACCGGCCGGATGTTCCTCTAGGCTGCCGCCATGGAATCGAGGAGCACACGACCCCACGGCGCGGACAGCGAGGTCGGCACGCTGCAGACAGTGATGTTGCACCGACCCGGTCCGGAGCTGAAGCGCCTGACCCCGCGCAACAACGACAAGCTCCTCTTCGACGGCATCCCGTGGGTGAGCCGGGCGCAGGAGGAGCACGACGCCTTCGCCGCGGCCCTGCGCGAGCGTGACGTCGAGGTGCTCTACCTCACCGAGCTGCTCACCGAGACGTTCGCGAGCGAGGAGGCCCGCTCCCACGCCATCGCCTCCACGTTGTCGAGCCTGCACCTCGGCGACACCTTGCGCAGCTACCTCGCCTCCCTGCTCGGCGACGCCTCCCCCGAAGAGCTGACCGCCTACATCACTGCCGGCATCCGCAACGACGAGGTTCGCGGCGGGTTCGGCCTGGTGACCTCGCTGCTGCCGGCCTACGACTTCGTGATCGACCCGCTGCCCAACCTGCTCTTCACCCGCGACTCCTCAGTCTGGATCCGCGACCGGGTGGCGGTCACCTCGCTGGCGATGCCGGCCCGCTCCCGCGAGACCCAGTTGACCGAGCTGATCTACACCTCGCACCCGCGCTTCACCGGGACCGACAAGATCCACGGCTGGACCCACGAGTACGTCGAGGGTGGAGACGTCCTGCTGCTGGCCCCTGGCGTGATCGCCGTCGGGGTCGGCGAACGCACCACCCCTGCCGGTGCGGAACGGCTGGCGCGCCAGGTGTTCCACGCCGGCCTCGCCCACACCCTGCTCGCGGTCCCGATCGCGCAGGAGCGCGCCACGATGCACCTCGACACCGTCTGCACGATGGTCGACGTCGACAAGGTCGTGATGTACCCCAACGTCGCCGACACCCTCATCGCCTACGCCGTGACCATGATCGGCGGCCCCGGCGCCGAGGACACCGACCTCGAGCTCCATGTGGAACCGGCCGCGCCGTTCCTCGTGGCCGCAGCCAAGGCGATGCAGATCGACACGCTGCACCAGATCGACACCGGCCTCGACCCGGTCACCGCGGAACGCGAACAGTGGGACGACGGCAACAACACCCTCGCCCTCGCACCGCGGGTCGCGGTCGCCTACGAGCGCAACGACGAGACCAACGACCGACTCGAGGACGCGGGCATCGAGGTGGTCAAGATCGCTGGCTCGGAACTGGGCTCGGGTCGCGGTGGCCCGCGCTGCATGAGCTGCCCCATCTCGCGAGCCCCGCTGCCAGTCGGCTAGACGAAAAATGCGGCGACGCCGAGGCGCTGCCGGCGTACCGTCGTGAGACATGTTGGTCGACGGTCTGCATGACTTCCTCACCGAGCACGAGTTCAGTGGGGTGGTCCTGCTCGCTCGCGACGACGACACCCTCTTCGAGGGCGCCTACGGGTTGGCGTCACCGCGCTGGGGTGTGCCCAACCACCGGGGTACCCGGTTCGACACGGCCAGCATCACCAAGCTGTTCACGAGCGTGGCGGCGCTGCAGCTCGTGGGCCGCGGGCTGCTCGACCTCGACGCGTCGATCCACACCTGGGTCGATCTGGCCGGCACCACCATCTCTGCGGACGTGACGCTGCGGCACCTGCTGACCCACACGAGCGGCATCGCCGACGACGCCGACGAGGAGGCCGGTGAGGAGTACGCGGACCTGTGGATCGATCGCCCCGTCTACGCGGTGACCCAGGCCGTCGACTTCCTGCCCCAGTTCGCTCACAAGGAACCGCTGGCACCCCCCGGTCAGCAGTGTCGCTACTGCAACGTCGGCTACGTGCTCGCCGGGATGGCCGTGGAGCAGGCGAGCGGCACCGACTACCGCAGCTACGTGACCCGCGAGGTCTTCGGCCCGGCGGGCATGACTGCCTCGGGGTTCTTCGACCGGCGCCACGCCGACCCGGATGTGGCCGAGGGCTTCGACCCGGGACCGGACGGCCGGCTGGAGCAGAACATCTTCAAGAGTCCGCCGATCGGCACGCCGGACGGCGGAGCACGGGTCACCGCGGCCGACCTCGTCGGCTTCCTGCAGGCGGTACGAGGGGGCCGTCTACTGCCGCCGGACCTCACCGCGGCTTTCCTCACCCCTCAGGTGCGCCACGACGAGACGGTGCACTACGGGTTCGGCCTGGAGTTCAGCGGCCGGGACTGGTGGAAGCAGGGCTGCTACGACGGTGCCAGCGGCATCGTGACCTACTTCGGGGCCCAGGAGGTCGACGCTGTGGTGCTCTCCAACACCCGTGATGGGGCATGGCCGGTGGTGACCGAAATCGACCGGCTGGCCCAGACACCCTGAAGCGAGGCCCTGGGTTCCCGTCTGCGGCAAGCCCGCCTAGGCTGTCCGCCCAGACACCAGATCGCAGGGGGACCTCCGTGGCTACGCTCACCGCAGCCAAGAAAGTGCTGCACGCCGACCTGGCCGGCGACACCGTCCGCGCCTCGTCGGGCTCGATGGTCGCCTACACCGGCGACGTGCAGTTCAAGAACGCCGGCATGGGCGGTGGCGGCGGCTTCCGCGCCGCGCTCAAGCAACGGGTCGCCGGTGAGGCGATCAGCCTGATGGAGTGCACCGGTGCCGGACGCGTCTACCTCGCCGAGGACGCGCTCGACGTCACCGTCGTCGACCTGGACAACGACACCATGACCGTGGAGTCCGAGCACATCCTCGCGGTGACCGCCGGTCTCAAGCTGGACGTCCAGTTCGCCGGGCTGCGCGGCATGACCACGGGACAGGGTGTGGCCACCACCAAGGTCACCGGCAGCGGACAGTGCGCGATCACCTCCGACGGCCCGATGATCGGGTTGGAGGTCTCGCCCGGTCAGCCCTTGGTGGTCGACCCCGACGCGTACGTCGCCGGGACCGGTCAGCTGCAGATGACGATGGTCTCCGGCGTGAGCTGGCGCAGCCTGGCCGGTGAGGGCGGCGGCGAACCGTTCAGCCTGCGCTTCGAGGGTCAGGGCATCGTCTACATCCAGCCGGCGGAGAGCTGACATGGCGTTCGAGCAGGTCAACGGCAAGGTCGTGCGCACCCAGGTCGCCCCGGGCCAGGAGATCATCGCGCGCCGCGGCGCCATGCTCGGGTACGACGGGCAGGTGACCTTCCGCCCGATCGCCGGGCAGGGGCAGGGCGTCGGAGGCGTGGTCGGCCGCGCCATGACCGGTGAGTCGGTCAAGATGATGGTCACCGAGGGCACCGGATCGGTCTACTACGGGTGGCGCGGACTCTACGTCTCCATCATCGAGCTCACCGGCGACTCCCTCACCGTCGAGGCGGATCGGCTGCTGGCCCATGACGCCAACCTCCAGATCAGTCTCGAGACCATCGGCGCAGGCGGCGTTGGTCAGGCCGTGCGCGGCGCCATGACGGGGCAGGGGCTGTTCACCTCGCGCGTCTCGGGACACGGTTCGGTAGCCCTACTCAGTCACGGAGGCACCTTCCCCCTCCACTTGAGCGGCGAGACCGTGGGTGTCGACCCTCAGGCCTACGTGGGACATGTCGGCGCCCTCACCGTGCAGCTCAAGGCCAGCGTCGGATTCCGGGAACTGACCGGGCGCGGTTCGGGCGAGGCCTTCCAGTTGCACGTCTCCGGCCACGGGACGGTCCACGTCCAGGCCTCCGAGAAGAAGTTCTGAGGAGCAGCGATGGATGTCTACAACGCCCAGACGTTGCCGGTCGACGACAACGTCAACCACTACGCGTTCTCGATCGACCTCCACGGCGAGTGGTTCCTGACCAAGGGAGCGATGATCGCCCACTACGGCAACATCGACTTCTCCGGGGTCGCTGCCTTCGCATCAAGGGCTGCCTGGGTGGCCGCACGGTTCTCCTCACCGCTCTACACACAGGACTGGGTCGTGGCCAGCGGCCAGGGCAAGCTGGTGATCGGCGACCGAGGCTATGACATCAACTCCTTCGACCTCGACGAGGGCAACCTGACGATCAAGGCCACCAACCTGCTGGGCTTCCAGCCGTCCCTCGACCTCAAGCAGTCGATCGTGCCCGGGTTCGTCACCCTCATCGGGACCGGCAAGTTCCTGGCCTCCTCGAACGGCCCGGTGATCTTCGTGGAGCCGCCGTTCCGCGCCGATCCGGACGCCCTCCTCGGATGGGCCGACTGCCCGTCGCCGAGCGTGCACTACGACTACAACTGGATGGCACAGTCCTTCACCGCCGGGATCCAGAGCATGTTCGGTCGCGAATCCGGCGAGGAACGGCAGTATGACTTCACCGGATCTGGCACGATCCTGATGCAGTCCTCGGAGATGTTGCGCGTCGACGGGGCTTTGATGCGGATCGTGGAGTCGCAGACCAACCTGCTTGACGCGAACTCCGCCAACCAGCTCGGACACAAACTGATCGCTCGTCAGCAGCAGTAGGACTCGCCGGCGGACAACCAGCAATCGCGTAGAACTGATGCAAGCAACCAGAAAGGGATCATCATGGGAGTCTCGCTCAGCAAGGGCGGCAACGTCTCGCTCTCCAAGGAGGCCCCCGGCCTGACCGCGGTAAACGTCGGTCTCGGCTGGGACACCAACACCTTCTCCGGCGGTGAGTTCGACCTCGACGCGTCAGCGATCGTGGTGAGTGGCGCCGGCAAGGTGCTCTCCGACGGACACTTCGTGTTCTTCAACAACCTCAAGTCGGCCGACGGCTCGGTCGAGCACACGGGCGACAACCTGACCGGCGAGGGTGAGGGCGACGACGAGGTCATCAAGATCAACCTGGCCACTGTCCCCGCCGAGGCCGAGCGCGTCGTGTTCGCGGTGTCCATCTACGACGCCGACAACCGCAAGCAGAACTTCGGTGCGGTCCGCAACGCCTTCATCCGCGTCGTCAACCAGTCCGGCGGCACGGAGATCGCTCGTTACGACCTGACCGAGGATGCCTCCGTTGAGACCGCCATGGTCTTCGGCGAGGTCTACCGCAACGGCGCCGAGTGGAAGTTCAAAGCTGTCGGTCAGGGCTACGCGTCGGGTCTGCGCGGCATCGCCGCCGACTTCGGCGTCAACGTCTGATCCTCACTGTCGGTCCGGGAGAAACGCCGCCAGGCGTTCTCCCGGGCCGGGTGCAGCGGTCGGGTGCCTCCGCAGCGAGCCTGAAGCCAGCCTGACCGCGGCCCTCCCCGCTACCCGAGGGTGCCGACCTTGTTCGACTTGGCCGACACGAGACAGCGCCCGGCTTTGCGATCGAGCGACGCAGGGACGGACCACGTGGCCGACTCACCGGCCGGCACGTCCTTCAGTTCGACGTAGTTGATGGCTACCGAGTCGCCGGAGTCCTTCTTCAACCAGACCACGCTCACCAGAATGTCGCGAGCGTCGTCCTTGGAGTTCATGACCGTCCCGCTCGCCTTGACATCACCCTTGTCCGTCGGACACGACTTGGTGGCCACATCTGCGAGGATGCCGTCGAAGTCTTCACCCATGCTGGGCTCGACCTGAGTCGATGAGGGCTCGTCGCCGGCCGCGTCCTCGCTCGTCGCGTCAGTCGGTTTGGTAGCTGCGCTCGTCTGTGCCGCGCCGGGCTCGTCCGGGTCGCTCCCGCTACAGGCCCCCAGACCCAGCGTGAGGCAGGCGACAGCCGCCGAGACAACGAGTCGTCGGCCGACGTTCCCGTTCCTGGTCAGATTCATGATCACGTTCTCCTTGTTGGTTGGTGCGCCGCTGGGGCAGGGAGCGATTCAGGCGTACTTGCGACGGCGACGAGCCACCGCCACCATCAGGCATCCCGCCAGCAGCAGGGCGCCGCCAGCGAGTGCGGTGATGGTCATCGCAGTTGAGGCGCCGGTCCCGGGCAGATTCGGGAAGCCTGGGGCGGTTGGTGTGGGGGCGGTCGGTGTGGTGGCGGTGTCGTCGCTCGTCGGGTCCTCGCCATCGGGGCGAGGATCGTTCCCGGTTGCGGTTGCGTGGTTGATGATGGTGCCGCCGTCGACATCAGCCTGGGTGACCGTGTGGTTCACCGGCCCACAATTCGCGACCTCGCCCGGGGCCAAGGTGCTGGGGCGGCAGGCGATCACCCCTCCGAGCATCGGGTCGTTGACCCTCACGTCGGTCAGGGTGACTCCACCCGTGTTCGTGACCTCGAAGGAGTACTCGATGACCTCGCCGACATCGGCCTTGCCGTTGCCGTTCTGATCCCTGAGCTTGTCGATCTTCTGCAGGCTGAGGCTCGAAACGGCGTGAGTGGTGACGGTCTCGTCGTCGGTGTCGGTGACGTCCAGTCCACCACCAGGCGGGGTACCGGTCGCGGTCGCGGTGTTCGTCACCGCACCCGCATCGGCCTCCGCCTGGGTCATCGTCTTCGTCGCCGTACACGTCAACACCTCACCCGGCGCCAACGTCGCCGGAGCAGCCGGCGTACAGCTGAGCGCCGACAGTCCCGTGAGGCCAGTGTCGGAGACCTCCACGTCCGACAGGGTCGTCGTGCCGGTGTTGGTGGTGGTGAAGGTGTAGGTCACCACATCCCCGGCCGCGTACGTCGACGGAGACGCGGTCTTGGACAGGCTGATGCCCGGTGCGGCTGCACTGGTGACGGTCTCGTCGTCCGTGTCGGTGACATCAGATCCACCACCCGGCGGGGTACCGGTCGCGGTCGCGGTGTTGGTCACCGCACCCGCATCAGCCTCCGCCTGCGTCATCGGCTTCGTCGCCGTACACGTCAGGACCGCACCGGGTGCCAGCGTGGCAGGCACAGCCGGAGTGCACGACAAGGCAGAGAGCCCGGTCAGCCCGGTGTCGGAGACCTCCACGTCCGACAGGGTCGTCGTCCCGGTGTTGGTGGTGGTGAACGTGTAGGTCACCACATCACCAGCACCGTAGGTCGAGGGCGATGCCGACTTCACCAAACTGATCGCCGGTGCGGCAGCACTGGTGACCGTCTCGTCGTCGGTGTCGGTGACGTCCGGTCCACCACCAGGCGGGGTGCCGGTCGCGGTCGCAGTGTTCGTGACCGCACCTGCGTCGGCCTCGGCCTGGGTCATCGTCTTGGTCGCCGTACACGTCAGGACCGCGCCTGGTGCCAACGTCGCCGGAGCCGTGGGGACGCAGTCCAGCGCCGACAAGCCGGTCAGCCCGGTGTCGGAGACCTCGACGTTCGACAGGGTCGTGGTGCCGGTGTTGGTGGTGGTGAAGGTGTAGGTCACCACATCACCCGCACCGAACGTGCTCGGCGACGCGGTCTTGGACAGGCTGATGTCCGGGGTCGCAGCACTCGTGACGGTCTCGTCGTCGGTGTCGGTCACGTCAGGCCCACCACCAGGCGGGGTACCCGTGGCGGTCGCAGTGTTGGTGACCGCACCCGCGTCTGCCTCGGCCTGGGTCATCGTCTTGGTGGCCGTACAGGCCAGGACCGCACCGGGTGCCAGCGTGGCAGGGGCACCCGGAGTGCACGACAAGGCAGAGAGCCCGGTCAGCCCGCTGTCGGAGACCTCGACGTTTGACAGGGTCGTCGTGCCGGTGTTGGTGGTGGTGAAGGTGTAGGTCACCACATCACCCGCACTGAACGTGCTCGGGGACGCGGTCTTGGACAGGCCGATGCCCGGAGTCGCAGCACTCGTGACGGTCTCGTCGTCAGTGTCGGTGACGTCCGGTCCACCACCCGGCGGGGTACCGGTCGCGGTCGCAGTGTTGGTGACCGCACCCGCATCAGCCTCCGCCTGGCTCATCGTCTTCGTCGCCGTACAGGCCAGGACCTCCCCAGGTGCCAGTGTCGCCGGCGCACCCGGAGTGCACGACAAGGCAGAGAGCCCGGTCAGCCCGGTGTCGGAGACCTCGACGTTTGACAGGGTCGTGGTGCCGGTGTTGGTGGTGGTGAAGGTGTAGGTCACCACATCACCCGCACTGAACGTGCTCGGGGACGCGGTCTTCACCAGCTCCAAGGCAGGAGTGGGCGAGGACGTCACAGTCTCGTCGTCGGTGTCGGTGACGTCCGGCCCACCACCCGGCGGGGTGCCGGTCGCGGTCGCAGTGTTGGTGACCGCAGCCGCATCAGCCTCGGCCTGGGTCATCGTCTTCGTCGCCGTACACGCCAGCACCGCACCGGGCGCCAACGTGGCCGGCGCACCCGGCGTACAGCTAAGCGCCGACAGGCCCGTGAGCCCGGTGTCGGAGACCTCGACGTCCGACAGGGTCGTGGTGCCGGTGTTGGTGGTCGTGAACGTATAGGTCACCACATCACCCGCACTGAACGTGCTCGGGGACGCGGTCTTGGACAGGCTGATGTCCGGGGTCGCAGCACTCGTGACCGTCTCGTCGTCGGTGTCGGTGACGTCCGGTCCACCACCAGGCGGCGTACCGGTCGCGGTCGCCGTGTTCGTCACCGCACCCGCATCAGCCTCCGCCTGCGTCATCGTCTTCGTGGCCGTACACGTCAACACCTCACCCGGCGCCAACGTCGCCGGAGCCGTGGGGACGCAGTCCAGCGCCGACAGGCCGGTCAGCCCGGTGTCGGAGACCCGCACCCCACTCAACGTGGTCGTCCCGGTGTTCGTGGTCGTGAACGTGTACGTCACCACATCACCAGCCGCAAAGGTGCTCGGCGACGCGGACTTGGACAGGCTGATGCCCGGGGTCGCAGCACTGGTGACGGTCTCGTCGTCCGTGTCGGTCACGTCCGGCCCACCGCCAGGCGGGGTACCGCTCGCGGTCGCGGTGTTGGTGACCGCACCCGCGTCGGCCTCGGCCTGCGTCATCGTCTTCGTCGCCGTACACGTCACGACCTCACCAGGTGCCAGTGTCGCCGGCCCACCCGGCGTACACGACAAGGCAGAGAGGCCGGTGAGGCCGGTGTCGGACACCTGAACGTTCGACAGGGTCGTGGTGCCGGTGTTGGTGGTGGTGAAGGTGTAGGTCACCACATCACCCGCACTGAACGTGCTCGGGGACGCGGTCTTCACCAAACTGATGCCCGGTGCGGCAGCACTGGTCACGGTCTCGTCGTCGGTGTCGGTGACGTCCGGCCCACCACCAGGCGGCGTACCGGTCGCGGTCGCCGTGTTCGTCACCGCACCCGCATCAGCCTCGGCCTGGGTCATCGTCTTGGTCGCCGTACACGTCAGGACCGCGCCTGGTGCCAACGTGGCCGGAGCCGCCGGCGTACAGCTAAGCGCCGACAGGCCCGTGAGCCCGGTGTCGGACACCCGCACCCCACTCAACGTGGTCGTCCCGGTGTTGGTGGTGGTGAACGTGTAGGTCACCACATCACCAGCACCGTAGGTCGATGGGGACGCGGACTTCACCAGCTCCAAGGCAGGAGTGGGCGAGGACGTCACGGTCTCGTCATCGGTGTCGGTCACGTCTGGCCCACCACCAGGCGGGGTACCCGTCGCGGTCGCAGTGTTGGTCACCGCACCCGCATCGGCCTCCGCCTGGGTCATCGTCTTCGTGGCCGTACAGGCCAGGACCTCACCCGGTGCCAACGTGGTCGGCGCGGCCGGAGTGCACGACAAGGCAGAGAGGCCCGTCAGACCGGTGTCGGAGACCCGCACCCCACTCAGCGTGGTCGTCCCGGTGTTCGTGGTGGTGAACGTGTAGGTCACCACATCACCAGCACCGTAGGTCGATGGGGACGCGGACTTCACCAGCTCCAAGGCAGGGGCGGGCGAGGACGTCACAGTCTCGTCGTCAATGTCGGTGACATCGGGTCCACCACCAGGCGGGGTACCGGTCGCGGTCGCCGTGTTCGTCACCGCACCCGCATCAGCCTCCGCCTGCGTCATCGTCTTCGTGGCCGTACAGGCCAGGACCGCGCCTGGTGCCAGCGTGGCAGGGGCAGCCGGAGTGCACGACAAGGCAGAGAGCCCGGTCAGACCGGTGTCGGACACCCGCACCCCACTCAACGTGGTCGTCCCGGTGTTGGTGGTGGTGAACGTGTAGGTCACCACATCACCGGCCGCATACGTCGACGGGGATGCGGTCTTCACCAGAGTGAGAGCCGGGGTGCCGGCCGGGTTCGTCACCTGGCAGGCCGAGCACGTGCCCTGGGACGAGGTGACAGCGTTGCCGATGCTGGTCACACCAGCGGGCAGCGGGTTGTCCACCGTGACCGTGAAGGTGACGGTGGTGGTCGAGCCGCCACCGACAGTGACATTTCGGGTGCATTGATCGCCCGGGTCGGTCCCGGTAGGACAGGTCCATCCCTCGCCGGTCCCGGTGTAGGTGACGTTGTTGCCGATCGTCTCGGTAAGCGTGGTCGTGACGGGTGACGGCGCAGGATTGGTGAGCCTGATCGAGTAGCCGATGACGGCTCCGGGGGTGACGACCGTGGCGGGTGTCGCGGGGTTGCCATTGACTGTGGTGACCGACTTGACCACGTCGAGCGCGGCCGTGACCACCAGTCGGTAGTCCTCGATCTCGCCGTCGGCCAGGGCACGCCCGTCACCATCGGGAGTCGGGTTCGCGGCCCAGTTGGCCGAACCGGTCGTGGCCCCTGTGTCGGTCGATATGCGACAACGCAGGTAGTAGTTGGTGCCGACCACCGGAGCGAATCCAGCAGGCAGGGTCCAAGCGAGGTTGCGGGTGAACCCCCCGGCACCACCAGGAACGCTTGCCCCGATGATCCGTTCGGCGGTCGCGAAGACCCCATCGCGATTCCAGTCCGCCCAGCAAGCCACGGTGGCGGCACCAGAAGTGGTGTTCGACCCGGTCACGGTGACGGAGTAGGTGTTCCCTGGGGTGGCGGCGGCGGTGAGGGGCGACAGGGACACGCCGTCCTCGTCGTCGGGAGTGCCCGTGTTGTCGTCGCCCGTCGCGGCGACGTTCGGTTGACCATTCTCCTCGCCATCGATCTGCGTGCCCAACGTGACCCGAGTGGCGGCGTTCGCCGGAAGTTGATGACGTGGACCGTCGTCACTGACTGTCGTCCGATAGTCCGGAGTGGCACCCCCTGCGGTGCCCGGGGCGCTGTCAGGTGCGTCACCGCCCTCGAGCAGGAGCGGCATCCGGCATCGAGCACCGTCGTTGCTGGCGGTCGACTGGTTGATCTGCGACACCAGCTCGATGACGTTGGTGGTCACGTTGTATCGGTAGATCGGACCCGGAGCCGCGTTGGAGCCGAAGAAGATGTATCCACCGGCGAAATCGACACTGGTGGCCGCATAGGCCGCCCCAAAACCGGATTGAGCAGCGAAGCTCGCGAGGTTCGCCGCGGTGCCGGTGGGCGTGATGCTGGTCTCGACTCCCGTGACCGGGTTGAGGCGTCGGACCAACCCGTTGCTGGCTCCGTAGAGAAAACCGTCGTCCCCCAGGGCGAAGTCGATGGAGGTCGCGCCACCCGTCACCGTGACGCCGAGGGGCGCGACATCGAGCTGGTTGAGATTGGCCGGTTCGACCAGCCGTAGGTAGGTCGAACGATTGGGGTTGATGTCGATCACGTGGACGACCCGAGGCGTGCTGTTGGCTGCCTGGATGTAGAGGTAGCCGTCGATGATCTCGCCGTTGGACCACAGCGTGTTGCTGGGCAGTCCAGGAACTGACCCCAGGCTGATCGACGTGGGTTGTGGGGACCCGTTCAGGATCGCGAGAACCTGGGTGGGGGTCTGCGCGACAGTCACAGCGAACAAGATGCCCGTGGAGTCATCCATGGCCATGGCGTTCACGGAAGGGAACGCTCCCGTGGTCTGGGTAGGCCAATAGCTGGTTGTCGACAGGTCGGCCACCGCGCCGGTCAGCAGGTTGACCTGCAGCAGGTTGAGGCCATTGCTCAGGTGAACGGTCTGATAGGCGTAGTTCGAGCACTCGCCGTTGTTGGTGAAGGAATCGGGCGCAGCATGTCCGAAGGATTGCGTGTTGGTGAAGGCGGCCGTGAACGTCCGGGTACGCACTGCCGTCGACATCGTCATTCCCGGAGGCTGAGCGAAATTGGTCGGCGGGCAGGCTGCGCCCGGATTGGCGTAGGTCTCGTAGACGGTGTGAGAGGCACCACTGGTGACGGGCAACCCGTAGGCACCCGTGGCATCCGTCTGGGTGACCGAGCACACGCCGGTCGCGTCGTTTCGGACGACCACATAGGCGTTGGCGAACCCGGCCTCGCCATTGTCGGTGCCGTCGAGATTCACATCGTTGTAGACGCGGCCGAAGACACCCGCCGCGATGGTGAGGGGGGCCGACGCCGCGGGCGCGGTGCCCTTGTTGGTCACCAACGTGCTGGTGGTGTTCGTGAACGTCCCGGCGACCGACGTACCGCGAACAGACACGGTGATCGTGCAGCCGCCAGCGGGGATGACGCTCCCGGAGGGGAGCCGGATGCCGAGCGAGCCGGCCGCCAGGGTCCCGCCCGTGTTCGTCTGGATGACCGCGCTGGCGGTGTCGGCCGCGTTGCGACAGGTGGTCGACGCCGGCGCGGATGCCACGACCATCTGAGTCGGGAAGGTGTTGTTGAAGTTGCTGGTGAGCGACATCGGCGTGCCGTCGTTGGTGTCGCCGATCGTGATGGTCATCGTCGTCGCCTGTTGACCGTAGGTCGTGTTCGGCGAGAAGGAGACGCTCAGGGTCGGTGGACCGGCCGCCACCGACGGGGAGCCGACGCCGATGATCGACATCAGCATGACCAAGCCCGCCAGGATCACGAAGCGAGCGCGTCGCGTCTGGCGAACCAGCGCGGGCACCCTCGTCGCCGCCACGGCCCGCGACACCGCAGAACCGGTCTGGCCCCCACATCCCAGCTTCACGTTGAGCCCTTCGAGTCGACACCGCTTCAGTCACGAGGGCACGGCTGATCGCCACACCCGACGATCGGTGCACCTCGGTTCTCAGACGGAGGGCGGGGCCGGTTCCTTACGCTCGCGTCCAAGCGGGTCTGGCGGGGTCGACCTGAAACGCAGAAACCGGTCCGCGAGGGACCGGTCCACAGCTCACCGCGACGTCACGACGCAGGCATGAGAAGACCAGCCGTTGCTGACGGGGGATGCAACAACGGCTGGTCGAGCATGAATCTACTTCACCCCACAGGGTGAAACAACTGAGACGCGACAATTCGCCCGAGTTTCACCTAACGGATCGTCACCTGGCGGTTCGCGAGGCCGGCTCGCGCGGACCTTTGCGCCGTCGACAGGTCGGAGTCATCGTCCAGCGCTTCCTGGAGTCGCTGGCGGAAGTCCGCAGCCGCCTCCTCGAGCACCTCGGCCCCGGTGCCGAGCGGAAGGTCCCAGACGGGAGTCAGCACCCCGTGGGCCCGGAACATCCCCACCAGCCGCGATCCCTCGGCGATGCTGTCGTCGCGGGCCGCATGCAGGCGGGACAGGGCGTCCAGCAGGGCGTCCTCGGGCTCGGGCATCACCCAGCGCAGGTGCTCCTTGGTGCCCACGCTCGTCCAGTACGCCGCCTCCACACTCGCCAGCCGCGACGTGGGCAACGCGGCACCGTTGGCCTGCTCGAGGGCCGCCTCCATCTCCGGGGTGCGCTCCGCGTCGGCGATCCAGAAGCCGAAACCGTCATGCACGCTGATGTCCAGGGCGTCGGCGGTGACCAGATCCTGCAGCCGCGGACCGGATCCGGGGTTCTCGGTCAGCCCGACCACACCGGTCTGCTGCGCAGCCGAGGCAGCCAGTGCCTTCTCGAGGACCGCACCCAGGTCACGCGACGGGTCTCCGAAGTTGTGCTGCACCTGCAGTCCCAGCCACACCTCGCCATTGTCGCGGACCAGTGCGGGCGCTGCGCCCGGCAGCAGCGAGCACAGGGTGACCGCCGGTGCACCGTCGGCGGTCAACGTCAGCGGCGCGGTGGCCGAGGGCACCAGCTCACGCAAGGCGACCAGGTCGCACTCCGAATCCAGGCCCTCGAACGGCCTCCCGACGTACGCCTGGACCTGACCGCTCGGGTCCCCGTGGCACGCCTTGTAGCGCCGTCCCGAGCCGCAGGGGCAGGGCTGGCGAGGGCCCACCTCGCCCTCGGCGAGCGGTGTGGCGGCGGCGTTCCTGGCCTTGGTGCGCGAACTCTTTCCCATGCGCGGGAATCTATACGCCGAGCTTGTCCAGGATGTACGCCGGGCGGTCGGTGATGACCGCTTCCACCCCCAGGTCGAGGCAGGTCTGGAGCTGCTCGTCGGTGTTCACCGTCCACACGTGCAGCCGCTTGCCCGCGGCATTCAGGCGCTCGCCCAGCTCCGGGTGGGCGGTCAGCGCGCGAATGCCGGGCCCGACGAGCCAGGACGGCTCGACCATCCGCCGCAGCATCGGCCAGTGCCGGGCCTTGTCGACGAGCATCACGTATTCCAGCTCGGGCGCCAGTCGGTTGGCCCGCTGCAGCGCGGTCCACGAGAAGCTCATGATGCGCACCGGGGAGCCGGCCCGGTGCCATCCGAACTCCCGCAGCAGCTCGACCAGCCGGCGCTCGACCAGGCCGCCGTAGCGGGTGGGGTGCTTGGTCTCGATCGCGAGCTCCACGTGGCGGTCGTAGTCGGCCACCGTCTCCAGCAGCTTGCGCAGGGTCAGCACCTTGCCCAACTCGATGTCGCGGTCCTGGGCCTCGTCATCGAGGTCTGCCCACGGGTTCTTCCAGGACGAGAAGTCCAGTTGGTCGAGATCGGCCAGCTCCATGGTCGACACGACGCCTCTCGTGGACGCCGTACGGCGCAGGTCGCGGTCGTGCACGCAGACCAGGTGTCCGTCGGCCGTCAGCCGGACATCGCACTCCAACGCCTCGGCGCCGACGTCGAGAGCCCGGAGGTAGGCCCCCAGGGTGTGTTCGGCGTTGTCCTCGCTCGCGCCGCGGTGGGCGACGACCTGGGGCCTCATCCCTACATTCTTGCCGACGCCGGGGCTGGGTGCCGCGCAACCGGGCCGACTGGTTGGATGTCGGACATGCGCTTCACGCAGGTCGACGTCTTCTCAACCGACTCGTTTCGTGGCAATCCAGTCGCCGTGGTGCACGACGCGGATCACCTCAGCGACGCGGAGATGGCCCAGTTCGCCAACTGGACCAACCTGTCGGAGACCACCTTCCTCCTGACACCCACCACCCCCGAGGCCGACTACCGGCTCCGGATTTTCACCGTGAGCGGAGAGCTGCCCTTCGCCGGTCACCCCACCCTGGGAAGCTGCCGGGCCTGGCTGACGGCGGGCGGGCGCCCCCGTGCAGAACCCGTCATCCAGGAGTGCGCCGCCGGTCTGGTGCCGATCCGCCGCGACGGCGACGGACTTGCGTTCGCGGCCCCTGGGTTCGCCCGGCTCGGCCCGGTCGAGCCCGCGCACCTCGACCAGGCGCTGACAGCGCTCCACCTGTCTCCCGACGAGCTGGTGGCGTCGGCGTGGATCGACAACGGGCCAGGCTGGATGGGACTGGTGCTGCGGGACGCCGCGGCCGTTCTCGCCCTCGAGCCGGACTTCGTCGCGTTGGGCGATCTGGACGTCGGCGTGATCGGTGCTCACGCAGCAGGTGGCCCCGCTGACTACGAGGTCCGAGCCTTCGTTCCCGGCGTCGGCATCAACGAGGACCCGGTCACCGGGAGCCTGAATGCCGGGTTCGGGGTCTGGCTGATCGAGTCCGGTGCGGCGCCGCCGTCGTACACCGTCGCCCAGGGCACCGTGCTCGGCCGCACGGGCCGTGTCACGGTGTGGTCGGAGGATGGCGAGGTCTGGGTCGGCGGCGCCACCCGCGTCCGGATCAGCGGAGACGTCGAGTTCTGAGCAGCGCCGGAGACCTCAAGCCGAGCGCTGCCAGGGAGTCACGAAGTCGTTCGCGGGACGTCCCTCGACAGCAGCCAGCAGGGATCCTGCCTTCGCTCCGTCGATCTGCTCGCGGATGATGTCGGCGTGGCCGGCGTGGCGAGCCAGTTCCTCCACGCCATGCAGCATCGCGAACCGCGCGGTCGTCTCGGTCGGCTCGAAGCGCCCGGCCCACGGTGCCGGCGGCTCCATGATGACGGCGTCGGGATCTACCTTGGCGATGGCGGCCAGATAGCTCCAGGCGGCGCTGTCGAAAGCCCGCAGCGCACCGGCCAGGGTCTCCTCGGCAGTGAGCGCGAAGCTGCCGAAGAACTCCGCGAAGGCCGCCTCGTCGAGCTCCCCGCTGGCCTCCCCCCGGGCCACGGCCTCGCGGTGCTCCCACCCGTTGCACACGTACGTCGCGTGCTTGACCAGTCCGCCGATGGACAGCGTGCTGGCGCAGGGGGACAACCGCGCCTCCTCGTCGGTGAGCCCATGAGCGGCGGTGCGCAGTGCATCGATCTGCTGCTGCAGGTAGCCGATGATGTTCTCGATCTCGGAGTGCTTCGCGGGCTGGTGCATGATGTTGGTCCTCTCGGTCGTGGATGCCTTCGTGACCAGCATCGCGACCTTTGAGGCCAGCTACTGTCCTCAATCAGACGGGATCGTGGCCAGTGCGTCCAGGCGCCTCAGGGCCACCGCGCAGACCGGCAGGTAGGCCGGTGCCCACCACGGCACCCCGAAGCTGACGCGGCATCGACCGGTGCCGGTGGCTCGCACCGAGTGGCTGGTGGCCGGAATGCCCGACACCGACCACGACCACCTGCTGCCCGGGTCGAAGCCGGTGACCTCGAAGGGCAACCACAACCCGACCGCCGTCCGCACCCGGCCGCGGCTGCCCGCCCCGAGCGTCGACGTGGACAGCTCGACGTCGGCCACCGACGGGCCCCACTCCGGCCAGGTGGAGACATCGACGAGCAGCGACCACAGCGCTGCCGCGGGGGCCTCGATCTGCCGGGAGACGGAGAGCACCTGGCTACCGCGACCCGGCGAGCACGTGCTGCGCGGCCCGGTGACCGCTGACCAGTGCGCCCTGGATCGAGGCGGTGTCACGGTGGTCCCCACAGACCAGCACTCTGGACCCGGAGGCCAGCGGCTGCTCCAGCTTCAACGGTGGCAGCTGCGTGGGCAGGGCATGGGTGATCTCGTGCCTGGCGACCACCTCCCAGCCATGGGTGGAACTCCCGAAGATCTCGCCCGCATGCTTGCGCGCCTCGGCCTCACTCGGGGGCTCCTGGCCCGGGTGGAGCAGGGCGGAAGCCTGGATCAGGTGGTTGCCGGGCGGAGCGTACGACGGGGCCGCTGCCGTCATCACCGCGACGTTGACCAGCGGACCGCCCGAGCGCGTGCGTGCGTCGACACAGAGGAGGTCGAGCGATGTGGGGAGGTGGGTGGCGGCGTACCACCAGGTCAGCACACCCTTCATGGCCGGCGCCTTCACCGGCGTCAGTGCGCCTGCGGTGGTCGGGTCAGTGGCCACGACGACCGTGCGGGCCCGCGCCGCCGCCCCGTCGGCGTACACCTCGACCTCGGCACCGCCGGGCACCACGGACTGGACCCGGGTGTCGGTGCGGACCGTCAGGCCCTGGGCGAGTTGTCGCGGGAGCGCCTGCATGCCCGCGGCCGGCAGGCCCGGCGCCCCCAGGGCGAACATGCGGAGCAGGAGGAGCGCGAACTCGTTCGAGGTGTCACCGCCGTCCTCGAGCAGGACGCCGGCATAGAACCGGTCGACGATCGTGCGCAGGTCGCCGGTGAGCCCCACCTTGTCGAGGGCCTCACGCAGGGGCAGATCCGGGCCGGTCTTCAGGCGTGCGGGCCTGCCCAGCGCAGGAGCCGCCCATCGGGCGAGTCGGGCCAGAGCGGCGGGACGGAGCAGCCCACTGCGCAGCGTGGCAGCGAGCTGGCCCGGCTCTCGAACGGGATTGGCCAGCACCGCGAGCCGGTCGTCGAGCCGGACCCCGATCCCGGCGCCGAACGGCTTGTTCCGCAGCGCCTCGACGTCCACCCAGCGCCGTACGGCCGGATATGCGGGGTTCAGCACCTGGAACCCGCGATCCACCAGGAACCCGTTGACCTCGTCGGTGCGGATCCGCCCACCGACGTCGTCGGAGGCCTCCCACACCTGGACCTCGCGACCGGCGGCTTGGAGCTCGCGCGCGCACTGCAGTCCGGCCAGACCGGCGCCGATGACCAGGACGTCGCAGGACTCACTCATGTGACCATCCTGTCGCACCACCCAACGTCGTGGTTCCTGGTCGCCCAGACCACCACGTCCGATGACGTCCGCAGGCATGACGGGCGGTCTGGATGAGCGCTATGTTGCTCGCATGATCCGACTCCTGATTCGCACCGCGATCTTCCTGGGCTCGGCGGCGCTCGGGCTGATCGCGGCGTCCCTGATCCTCGACGACTTCTCGATCTCGGCCAGCGGGTTCATCTTCGTCGTAGTGATCTATGCGCTCATCCAGAGCATCATCTCGCCGTTCCTCATGAAGGTGGCCGCCAAGAACGCGACCGCGTTCCTCGGCGGGATCGGCCTGGTGGCCACCTTCGTCGCGCTCCTCGTGGTGACGCTGATCGGCGACTCCCTCACCATCAAAGGCGCCAGCACCTGGATCCTGGCCACCCTGATCGTCTGGCTGGTCACCGCCCTGGCCTCGTTCCTGCTCCCGATGTTCCTGATCAAGAACGCCGTCGAGGCGCGCCGCGACTGACGCTGGCTGGAGCCACGGGGCACCACTCAACCCTGAGCGCGCAGATACCGCCCGAAGTGCGGGACCGTGAAGGCGATCCGTCCCCGCTCACCGGAGTAGATCAGGCCCTTCTTCAGCAGCGCGTCGCGCGCCGGCGACAACGACTGCGGCTTCTTTCCCAGCACGGCGGCGACATCCGCGGTCGGCACCGAACCGACCTCGTCGAGCGCTGTCGGATCCACCGCGAGCGCCGCGTCGGCCATCGCCCGCAGGTAGTCCCGCTCCCCCGGCGTCGCCCGGTCGAAGCGACTGCCGAAGAAGCCGACCGCGAGCTCCCCCTCCGCCTCCGGAGCGGCGACGTGCACGTCGTCGGCCGAGATCGGCGAGCGTGGCGCGCGGTCCCACACGGCCTTGCCGTAGGCCTGGATGAAGTAGGGGTAACCACCGGTTGCGGCGTACATCTCCTCCAGAGCCTCGTCGGTGAAGGCGGCACCCTCGCTGGCAGCCGGCGCCGACAGCGCCAGGTCGGCCGAGGCCCGGTCAAGCCGGTCGATGCGCTGATAGCCGAAGAGCCGTTCGGAGTACGACTTGCTCGCCGAGAGTACGGCGGGCAGGTGGGGCAGCCCGGCCCCCACGACGATCACCGGCAGTCCCGACTGGCTGATCTCGTGGCACGCGGCGCACAGGGCCGAGACGTCGTCTGGCCCGAGGTCCTGCATCTCGTCGATGAACACCGCGACCCCTCGACCGACATCGGCAGCCAGCCCTCCGACGTCGGTGAACAGCTCGACGAGATCGATCTCGACGTCGCCCGAGTCGGCCCGACCCTTCACTGCCGGGGCGTCGATGCCCGGGTGCCACTGGTCACGCAGCCGAGCCGACGCCCCGGCGTCGCGCTGGGCGAACGAGCGGATCACGCCGAGGACGTGGTCCACAGAGTTCGGCTCCGGATGTCCCAACTCGCGCACGGCCTGGTGCAGCGCCGATGACAAGGGCCGGCGCAACCCCTGGTCCGGGCGCGCCTCGAGCTTGCCGGTCCCCCACTGGCGGCGTACGGCGGCCGAGCGCAGCGCGTTGAGCAGCACCGTCTTGCCGACGCCTCGCAGTCCGGTGAGCACCAGCGAGCGTTCCGGGCGGGAGGCGGCCACGCGGGCGAGGACGACGTCGAAGGCACGCAGCTGCTCGTCGCGGCCCGCGAGCTCCGGGGGGCGCTGACCGGCACCGGGTGCGTAGGGGTTGCGGATCGGATCCATGTCCGCACCGTATCGAGGAATCTAGGTCAAACCTTAGATTTGCTGCTCGTATCAGCACGGTGTCGCAGCACTCCGCACCACCATGAAGACACTACTGCTGACCGGCCTCGTCCTCGCCGGTTCCACCCTCACCCTCGCCCAAGCCTCCGCCCAGACGGCGCCCGCCGCGCCGCCGGCCAAGACCACCGTCACCATCAGGGCAGAAGGCACCGACCTGTCCGGGACGGTGCGCAGCCCCAAGCCCAAGAAGTGTGCCGAGGGCCGCACGGTCGTGGTCCGCAAGCAGATCGGCACCCGAGGCGGCGGGGACGACCTCCGTTTCGCCAGCGACACCGCGTCGCTCAACGGCACGACCTACCAGTGGTCGACCGGCAACACCGGCACGCCTGGTCGCTTCTACGCCGTCGTGCGGGCGATCCCCGGATGCAAGGGCGACCTGAGCCCCACGATCCGCGCCGTGCGCAACCCCTAGGAAGCGCCCGGCAGGGCCGTGCGCGCCGCGCTGGCGTCGTACGCCGCGTCGAGTCCGGCGCGCAGCATGTCGATCAGGTCGGGGACCTCCACGACCGACAACCGGAAGGTGCCGGCGCACAGGTTGTCGCGCCACAGTGACAGCACGACCAGCCCGGACTCGTGATGCCAGGTGACCCGCAGGGCACGCCTGGCACTGCGGGCGTCGAGGAAGATCTCGCCCGTGCGTGGAAGCGGCCCGACCCGGGGCACAGCCGACTGCATGAAGCAATGATGCGCCTGGCTCGGTGCACTTGTCACCGAAACGGATCGACCTAAACTGCTCACGTGCCCGAGTTGCCCGAAGTCGAAGCGCTGGCCGCTGACCTGCGCCGGCGGCTCTCGGGTCGTGCCATCGTCCGCGTCGACATCGCTGCGTTCAGCGCACTCAAGACCTTCGACCCGCCGCTGTCGGCCATCGAGGGCACCTTCGTGGAGGACGTCACCCGGCACGGCAAGTTCCTCGACATCAGCACCGGCGGCCTGCACCTGGTCATGCACCTGGCCCGGGCCGGCTGGGTGCGCTGGCGCGACGAGGTCCCGAAACTGCCGCCCAAGCCGAGCAACAAGTCCCCGCTCGCGGCGCGCGTCGTCCTCGACGACGACTCCGGCCTCGACATCACCGAGGCGGGCACCAAGAAGTCGCTGGCGATCTACGTGACCCGCGACCCCCAGGACATCGAGGGCATCGCCCGCCTGGGTCCGGACCCACTGGCCGACGACTTCACCGTCGACGTGCTTGCCGGCATCCTGCAGGCTGCTGGGCGCTCCCAGATCAAGGGGGTGCTGCGCCACCAGGGCACCATCGCGGGCATCGGCAACGCCTACAGCGACGAGATCCTGCACGCCGCGAGGATGAGCCCGTTCAAGCCGGCCAGCTCGCTGACTCCGGACGAGGTCACCGCCCTGCACCACGTGATCCGCGGGACCCTCGGAGATGCGGTCAAGCGCAGCGAGGGCCTGGCAGCCAGTGAGCTGAAGGGCGAGAAGAAGAGCAACCTGGCCGTCCACGCCCAGACCGGCAAGCCCTGCCCGGTGTGCGGTGACACCGTCCGCGAGGTCTCCTTCGCCGACTCGAGCCTGCAGTACTGCCCCACCTGCCAGACGGGTGGCAAGCCGCTCGCCGATCGACGGATGAGCAGGCTGCTGAAGTAGTCTCGACCGGCTTCGACCCCCGAGAGGACACCATGCACATCCCCACCGTCAGCGTCGACCAGGTTCCCGATCCCCTGCCGGAGGGTCTGCACGTGCTCGACGTCCGCGAACCGGTCGAGTGGACCCACGGCCACATCGAGGGCGCCACCCACATCCCTCTGGGCGAGCTGATGGCACGGGTCGCGGAGGTCCCACTCGAACAGACCCTCGTGGTCTGCAAGGTCGGCGCCCGCTCCGGCCAGGCTGTCGCCTGGTTGAGCCAGCAGGGTCGCGACGTGGTCAACCTCGACGGCGGCATGCTCGAGTGGGCCGGCGCCCGACGCGCGATGGTCAGCGAGACGGGCGCCCCACCTCAGGTGGTCTGACTCAGGAGGGCAGCAGCCCCGACCATCCCGGAGAACGTCAGACGCATTCGGTCGAGACGTAGGTGATGAACGCCGTGAACTCCTTGAGCTCGTCGGCGCTCAACGACTTCTGCAGCTTGTCGAAGTCCGCGGAGCTGGCGTCGGCGTCCAGGTCCTTGACCTTCTTCACGAAGAGCTCGAAGCCCGAGCGCGCCTCGTCGGTGATGCCCTTCGGGGTGCCCACCTCGGAGAGGGTGTCGGCGATGTCCTCGCCGGTGGTCTTGGCGTCCGAGTCGGTGATGACCTTGCAGAAGTCGGCCTTCGAGGCATCGGTCGGGGCGCCGGCCGAACTCGATCCGTCGGAGCCTCCACAGGCGACCGAGGTGGCGGCGACCAGCACCAGGCTGGCGATGAACAGCGGCTTCAACATGTGTCTCCCGTGCTTCGAATTGTTGTCGTCTGCATCCTGCCCCATGCAGCGCGACCTAGGCCAATGCGGTGAACGCGGTCGGCAGGGGCACCTGCAGGAGCTCTGGCAGCCGCGCCAGATACCTCGCGCGCGACAGCTCCACCACGCCGAGGCTCGCCAGGTGATCGGTGCGCCACTGGACGTCGAGCACCCGCGGTTGACCGTCGGACAGCACCTCGACCAGTCCCACCAGCGCCACCTTGGAGGCATCGGTCACTCGGTGGAACATCGACTCGCCCGCGAACAGCCCACCGATGGCGACGCCGTACAGCCCACCCACCAGCTCGCCGTCGCGCCACGCCTCGACCGAGTGGGCCCAGCCAAGCTCGTGAAGACGGGTGTAGGCCGCCTCGATCCCGGAGTCGATCCAGCCCTGCGGACGGCGCGGATCCGCGCACCCGGCGATCACGTCGGCGAACGCCGTGTCCACCCGGATCTCGAAACTGCGACACGAGCGGCGCAGCGACCGCGAGACGATCAGGCCCTCGAGCGGCAGCACAGCGCGGGGATCGGGCGACCACCAGTGCATCTCACCGGTGCCGGTGGGCATCGGGAACAGCCCTGCGCGGTACGCCGCCAGCAGCGTCCCCGGCTCCAGATCGGCACCCACCGCCACCAGATCGTCGAGGCCCCGCTCGGCGAGCTCGGCGGGCCCGGGGAAGATCCAGGGCACGGCCGGAGGTTCGACAGGCACCCCTCCAACCTAACCGCTCGTCCGTAGGATCGGTGCATGAGCGTGAAGAGCAGCATCGGCAAGAGCGTGGCTCCCCACGTGACCGGCCTGGCTCCCGGCCTGACCGACAGCTTCGTGCGCGAGGCGCTCAAGAGGGCAGTGAGTGGCGTAGGCCCCCTCCCCGGTGCCGCGGCCGCGGCAGAAGCGCTCCTGAGCGCCCACCACGGGGACGTCGCCAAGGCCACCAAGGAGATCATCGACAAGCACGTGCGCTACGCAGGCGCCCAGGGCTTCGTGACCAACCTCGGGGGCCTGGTCACCGCCGTGGTCGCCATCCCCACCAACGTGACCGGGCTGGCTCTCATCCAGTGCCGGATGATCGCGGCGATCGCCCACCTGCGCGGCTACGACCTCGACGATCCCCGGGTGCGCAACGCGATCCTGATCAGCATGCTCGGTTCCGAGGGCGTCGACCGACTGGTCAAGAAGAAGAAGCTCCCGGCCCCGCCCATGGCGGTGGCCACTGCGCCGGCACACGACCCCGACCTCGACGTGGTGATCTCGGCCGAGGTCGCCTCCGAGCTGGTCACCCGGATCGCCGGCAAGCGCCTGGCCACCGTGGTGGGCAGGCGGGTGCCGGTGGTCGGCGGCCTGTTCGGCCTCAGCGCCGACGCCTACGTGACGTGGCGCGTGGGGCGTTACGCCGCCGGCGAGCTCCTGCCGCGCGCACGGCGGTAGGCCTTCATCACGCTGCTGCCCACCCAGCCGTTCTCGAGCCGGGCGACTGCCTTCTCCCGCAGCTGATAGGTCGGGCGGAGGTAGGAACGCCGCAGCGCCGCCTCGGTCTCGGAGAGCCGGCGCTGCAGATCCGCCTCCGCCTCCCTCAGGCGCACGTTCTCCAACAGCAGGGCCCGGACCGCCTCGACGGCAGCCTTGTTGACCTGGCGTTCGCGGGGGTGGTCAGGGTCGGAGAAGGTGGGTGCCTCCGGCGCGGGCTGCAGCTCGGCCAGGTCACCGACGATGTCGTAGCCGCGCCGGTCGAGCTCCTTGTTCCAGGCCTGCGACAGTTCACCGGCCCAGGCATGGACGTCGGGCGGAACGCTCAGTCGAGGTGACTTGCGGCGTTTGGACAGGGTCTGGTGGGCCAGCAGCTCGCGAACCAGAGGGCGGTAGTCGGCCGGCTTCACCAGCGCGTTGACCGCCACGTTGATCCGTCTCAGCAGTGCGGTCTCGGGGGCACCGAGCGAGGGGTTGGCCCGGCCGACATCCAGGTCGAGCTTGAGGCCACCGATCCCGAACGTGGCCGCGAACCGCTCCCAGAGCAGGCTGTGCGGCGCCCCGGGTTTGGGCACCGTGACGACGTGGATGCGCTCGGGTGGCAGTCCCGCGCCCCAGCGCTCGAGGATGTCCGGCAGCTCCTGCACGCCCCAGAACCAGGACGCCGTCTGGGAGGCCCGCTCCGGGTCGCGGATCATCCGCAGGAACCGGGTGTAGGTGAAGGTACGCCGATGCTTGACGTTCTCCTGCCACTCCGCCGGGATCTGGCGCACCAGGTCACGTGCGCTGACCACGACGTGGACCTCGGTGCGCGGGTGCCCGAGGTCGGCCAGGGCCTGGGCCGCCTGGGCCCGGGTCGCGCACGCCAGGATCTCGTGGCTGATGATCGTCGTGCCCGGCCAGCGGCGGACGTGGCCGGCCAGGCGCTTCCACTCCCCCACGGCTTCGGTCTCCAAGCCGCCCCAGGGCAGCCGCATCAGGTCCAGGGCAGCCAGGAACTGGGCATCGAAGCGATCGGCGGGGTAGAGCACACCGTGGGCGGCGAGTGTGGTGCGGTTGCGGTAGAGGACGTCCTGCACGTACGACGTGCCGGTCTTGGGTGTCCCCACGTGCAGGATCACGCGCTTGCTCATCGCGCAGCCCCGTGGTGCAACGCCGCCACCATCATGCCCAGCACCTCTCCGTCGTCGGGCGAGCCGATCACACCGGCCCGGGGCTCCGCCTGGTCCGGCAGGAGTCGATCCAGCCCGCCCCTCGGCACAGGGTAGCCAGCATCGGCCAGAGCGTCGCGGATGCGCACCGCCTCGGCCTGGACCCAGTCGCGGTGCCGCTCGGGCACCGTCGGGGGCCGCAGGGTCCCGGTGTCCACGGCCCGCAGCCATGGCAGCAGGACGCCCGCGAGCCGGGCCTGGCGCGCCTCGTCGCCCAACGACAGCCGGAGCGCGGTGGAGGTCTCACGGGCCACCTCGAGGGCCGCGTGCGAGAGCCGGTCGGGCGTCACCACCGCCCCGCCGGTCACCGCGGCGACCTCGTGAGGTTCGAAGGCCGGGTGCACGCGATCGGGCCCGACCCGGTCCGCCCACTGAGCTGCGACGGCCACCACATCGACCCGGTGCGGCAGCACCCTCTGGCCGGCGAACTGGTCCAGCCAGCCACCCCACCCCAAGCCGTTGCCACGCCTGGCCTGGACCGACCACACGTCTGCCAGGTAGCCGGCGTAGTCATGCAGAAGCAGCACCACCCGTGGGTGGCGACCGCCGCTCGGCCGTCCCTGGGCGCTGAGCTGGTCGCGGTAGGAGCCGGCCAGCAGCGGGTCACCGACCAGTCGGTAGCGGTGGCGGCGCAGCCGGCGGCGGGGCGCTGATGCGCGGTCCTGCTCGGCTGGTGCGGGAGCAGCCAGCACCAGATCCGCGAGCGCGCCTGCACCGACGCGGGACAGCTCCTCCGCGGCGATGTGCGCCGGATCCACGGCTGGAGCACCGAAATGCTCCCCGTCGCGGACCCCCACGAGGTCCAGGTCCTGCTGACCGCGACCGGCCCCGCTGGTCGACAGCACGGTGTCGGTCAGGTGCGCAGGCACCGGCCCGAGAAGGTTGAGGCGGCGTACGACCTCGAGATGCTGCGCGCCGGGCAGCACCGGTCCCGCTGCAACGGCCTGGCCGGACCACTCGGACCAGGGGGTGGTGCCACCGGAGCGCAGGTGATCCACCCAACCCCAGGCGCGGCGTACGCCGGGTGAGTCGGCGATCACGACGGGTCGCGCCCGAGCTTGCGGCGGGCGCGACGCAGGAACGGGTCCGGGCGGCTCGCGGCCTCGCGGGTCATCACCTCGAGGGCATCGAGGGCGGCACGCATGAGCGGGCGGGAGCGCACCCGGTCCGGGTCGGCCCAGGGGGCGTCGGGATCGGGCCGGCGTGGCATCAGCTCGGCGGGGTCGCCGACCACGTCGACGCCGCTGCCGGCCAGCCAGTCGATCCAGATCCGGCCCTGCTGCTCGGCCCACTCGAAGCGATCCGGCGGCAGGGTGACCTTGGGTGAGCGGCGCTTGCCGGACAGCTCCTCGCGCGCCAGCAGGCGCAGGACCAGGTCGTCGTAGTTGGCCTCGTGTCGCGGTCCGCGACCGATCTTGCGGTTGAGGCGGCGGATCAGCTGCGTCTCGACGGTGCCGAGGGACTGGTTCGACTTGGTGCTGTCGAGCGGCGCCCAGGACGGATCGACGTCCAGCGCTTGGCAGAAGCGTCGCCAGAGCAGGTCGGGGTCCTTGGAGTTGCGCCGCGGCACGGTGACCACGTGCACCCGCTCGGGGGGCAGGTCCTTGCCCCACGTGCCGAGTACGCCGGGCAGGTCGAAGGCGCGCGCGAACCACACGTTGCCGCGCTCGGTCGAGTCCAGGAACCGCCGGAAGCTCCACTTGCGGCCCTGCTTGATGCTCTCCTGCCAGGCAGCCGGCAGTTGCCGGCCAAGGTCACGCACCGAGTAGACGAGGTGGATCTCGGAGCCGCGCAGGTCCCGCATCACCTTGGCGACCTTCTCCGGAGGCGCTGGCGCAAGGATCTCGTGGCTGATCACGACCTTGCCGCGCTGTCGGCGGACCTTGCGCACCATGGCGTCCCAGGAACCGCTGGCATGCCCCGGCGAGCCACCCCAGTCCTGGCCGAGCAGGTCCAGGGCGGCGCGGAAGTGGAAGGTGGAGGGATCACCCAGGGTGCGACCTGGGTAGTTCACACCGTGCTTGGCCAGCTCGTCCACGTTGAGGCTGAACCTGTCCTGCACGTAGGTGGTCCCGGTCTTCGGGGCACCGATGTGCAGGTGGACCACACGCGTCATGTCGCGAATTCTGCACCAAGCGCCGTGACGACCCGTGACGGGCTCGGCCGACCCAGCTGTGCGGCCATCCACACGCTCGTCTCCACGAGCTTCGCCAGGTCCACTCCGGTGTCGATCCCCATGCCGTGGAGCATCCACACCAGGTCCTCGGTGGCCAGGTTTCCGGTCGCGCTCTCCGCGTAGGGGCAGCCACCCAGACCGCCGGCGCTCGCGTCGAACGTGGTGATGCCTGACTGCAGCGCCGCGTGGGCGTTGGCGAGGGCCTGACCGTAGGTGTCGTGGAAGTGCACGGCGAGCTGGTCGACTCCCATGCCTGCCTCGGTGAAGGCGGCGATCAGGGCCGTGACGTGGTTCGCCGTGCCCACCCCGATGGTGTCGCCCAGGCTCAGCTGGCTGGCTCCGAGGTCGAAGAGCCGCTTGCCCACCTCGACCACCTGCTCGATGGGCACGTCGCCCTCCCAGGGGTCACCGAAGCACATGCTCACGTAGGCGCGGACGTCGAGTCCGGCGTCCCTGGCCCGGCGCACAGTGGGTTCGAACATTGCGAACTGCTCGTCGAGGCCGCGGTTGAGGTTGCGTCGCGCGAAGGTCTCCGTCGCGCTGCCGAAGATGGCCACATGGCGCATCCCGAGCTTGAGGGCGCGCTCGAGGCCGCGTTCATTGGGCACCAGCACTGGCATGTCCTTGCCCCGCTCGCCCAGCAGCTCCATCAGGTCGGCGGCGTCGGCCAACTGCGGCACCCATGTGGGGTGCACGAAGCTGGTGGCCTCGATGATCGGCAGACCCGCCTCGACCAGGCGTCCGATGAACTCGGCCTTGATCGCCGTCGGCACCGTGGTCTTCTCGTTCTGCAGCCCGTCACGGGCACCGACCTCGTAGATCGTGACCGAACGGTCGGCGCCGGCCCCGGCCACCTGCGGCGTCCTCATGCTTCGACCACGAACAGCACCGCACCGAGCGAGACCTGCTCACCGGTAGCAGCGCCCACCTCGGTCACGGTCCCCGCGAAGGGCGCCTTGAGCGCGAGCTCCATCTTCATCGCCTCCATCACCCCGAGCGTCTCACCCTCCACCACAGCCGCCCCTTCCGCGACGTGCACCGCCAGCACGGTCCCGGGCATCGGGGCGACCAGCGTGCCGTCGCCGGCGACGGGGCCATGGTCACCGAAGACGTCCGGTCGCTCGAACACGAACCGCTGACCGTCCACGACCATCTCGATCGCGCGCGCCCCGACGTACCCCCGGGCCCGGTGGGCGACACCGTCGAGCGCCAAGCGGAGGTCGACGTGCGAGTCGGGCTCGTCGCGGTAGGCCAGCTCGACCACGTCCTTGCCGTCCACGGCGTGGGGAGCGACGGTGACGACCTGGTCGAGCTCGACGTAGACCGGCGCCGGGCCGGCCCCCTGCCGCCAGCCGTCCCTGCGGAACGGTCCCACCCCGTCGGTCGCGCGGGGCGCGGCCGCCCAGGCGGCGAACACCCTGGCCAGGTCCCGGGAGGGCGCGGTCACCTCGTGGTGGTCGAGCCAGGCGGTGTCGATGGTGGCGTCGCGGAACTCGTCGCTGGCCACCAGGGCCCTGAGGAACCCGGTGTTGGTGGTCAGCCCGAGGATCACCGTGTCGTCCAACGCGGCCACCAGTGCGCGCCGGGCAGCTTCTCGATCGGCTCCCCGAGCGATCACCTTGCCGAGCATCGGGTCGTAGGAGGTGCTCACGACCTGGCCGCTCTCGAGCGCGGCATCGACACGCACGCCCTCGGGCCAGTGGACGTAGGTGGCCGTGCCGGCCTGGGGCAAGAAGCCGTTGAACGAGTCCTCGGCGTAGATCCTGGCCTCGATCGCATGCCCCTCGAGGCCGAGCTGGTCCTGGGTGAACGGCAGCGGTTCACCCGCAGCCACCCGCAGCTGCAGCTCCACCAGGTCGAGGTGGGTCGAGCTTGTCGAACCGGAGGTCGAGCTTGTCGAACCGGAGGTCGAGCGTGTCGAACCGGAGGTCGAGCTTGTCGAGACCACCAGCTCGGTGACCGGGTGCTCCACCTGGAGCCGGGTGTTCATCTCCAGGAAGTACGCCGCTCCGGTGTCGGCGTCGAGCAGGAACTCGACGGTGCCGGCGTTCTCGTAGCCGACCTGCTTGGCCAGGGCCACCGCAGCCGAGGTGATGAGTGTCCGGGTCTCGTCGGTGATCGTCGGGGCGGGTGCCTCCTCGATGACCTTCTGGTGCCGGCGCTGGGTGGAGCAGTCGCGCTCGAAGAGGTGCACGACGTTGCCGTGGGCGTCTGCCATGACCTGGACCTCGAGGTGACGCCCGTGCTCGACGTACTTCTCCACCAACATCGTGTCGTCACCGAACGCCGACAGCGCCTCGCGACGAGCCGAGGCCACGGCGTCGGCGTACTCCTCCTGGGTGCGCACGATCCGCATCCCCTTGCCGCCCCCGCCGGCCGCCGCCTTCACGAGGATCGGGAAGGACGTGGCGTCCTGCGGGACCACCGGCACGCCGGCGGCGATGGCGATCTCACGGGCCGCGTCCTTGCGTCCCATCTGCTCCATCACCGACGCGCTGGGCCCGACCAGCTTGAGGCCAGCAGCCTCCACGGCGGCCGCGAACGCGGAGCGCTCGGACAGGAAGCCGTAACCGGGGTGGATCGCATCGGCGCCGACCGCGAGCGCGGCCCCGACGACCGCATCGATGTCGAGGTACGACGCCACCGGCACCGACTGGTCAGCGGCCCGGACGTGTGGCGCCGAGCGATCGAGGTCGGTGTGGATGGCCACGGTGCGCAGCCCGAGTCGCCGTGCGGTGCGCATCACGCGCAGGGCGATCTCGCCGCGGTTGGCGATCAGAAGAGTGTGCATCTCACATCACATCCGGAAGATTCCGTAGCGCGGTGCCGGCGTGGGGACCTGGGCAGCGACGACCAGTCCCATCCCGAGCATGCGGCGAGTGTCGGCGGGGTCGATCACGCCGTCGTCCCAGAGGCGGGCGGTGGAGTAGTACGGCGAGCCCTGGGTGTCGTACTGGGCCCGGATGGGGTCCTTGAAGGACTCCTCGTCCTCCGCGCTCCACACCTCACCGCGGGCCTCCAGGCCATCGCGGCGCACGGTGGCGAGCACCGATGCGGCCTGCTCCCCACCCATCACCGAGATCCGGGCATTGGGCCACATCCACAGGAACCGTGGGTCGTAGGCCCGCCCGCACATCCCGTAGTTCCCGGCGCCGAACGAGCCACCGATCACCACGGTGAACTTGGGTACGACGCTGCAGGCCACCGCGGTCACCAGCTTGGCACCGTCGCGGGCGATGCCGCGGTTCTCGTACTCCCGGCCGACCATGAAGCCCGTGATGTTCTGCAGGAAGACCAGCGGGATCTTGCGCTGGTTGCACAGCTCGATGAAGTGGGCTCCCTTGAGCGCCGACTCCGAGAACAGGATGCCGTTGTTGGCCACGATGCCGACCCGGTGTCCCCAGATGCTGGCGAAGCCGCACACCAGCGTCTCGCCGTAGAGCTTCTTGAACTCGTGGAACCGGCTGCCGTCGACCAGCCGCTTGATCACCTCGCGGACGTCGTAGGGCGTGCGGGTGTCGGCTGGCACCACGTCGTAGAGGGACTCGGGCGGCTCGTGCGGTTCCTCGACGGTGGCCTCGTCCGGCTCCACCAGCGGGGCGGGCAGCGTGTCGACGATCGAGCGCAGGATGGCCAGCGCGTGGGCGTCGTCCTCGGCCAGATGGTCCACGACCCCGGAGGTGCGGGCGTGCACGTCGCCGCCGCCCAGGTCCTCAGCGGTGACCACCTCACCGGTGGCTGCCTTCACCAGCGGCGGGCCGCCGAGGAAGATGGTGCCCTGGTTGCGGACGATCACGCTCTCGTCGGACATGGCCGGCACGTAGGCACCGCCCGCGGTGCACGATCCCATGACCGCCGCCAGTTGCGGGATCCCCTCGGCCGACAGGTTGGCCTGGTTGAAGAAGATGCGACCGAAGTGGTCGCGATCGGGGAAGACGTCGTCCTGCATCGGCAGGAACGCACCACCCGAGTCGACGAGGTAGAGACACGGCAGCCGGTTCTGCCGGGCGATCTCCTGCGCCCGCAGGTGCTTCTTCACCGTGAGCGGGTAGTAGGTGCCGCCCTTCACGGTGGCGTCGTTGGCCACGATCACGCAGGCGCGCCCCTCGATGACGCCGATCCCGGTGATGATGCCCGCGCTGGGGACGGTGTCAGGCTGGTCGGGGTCGCCGTACATCCCGGTCGCGGCGAGCGCGCTGAACTCAAGGAAGGGGCTGCCGGGGTCGATCAGCCGGTCGATGCGTTCGCGCGGCAGCAGCTTGCCACGATCGGTGTGCTTCTTTCGCGCGGCCGGGCTTCCGCCCTGCCGGACGACGGCCAGCCGCTCACGCAGCTCGGTGACCAGCGCGCGCAGACCTGTGTCGGTGGTCGAGCCGCTCTCGGTGGTCGAGCCGCTCTCGGTGGTCGAGCCGCTCTCGGTGGTCGAGCCGCTCTCGGTGGTCGAGCCGCTCTCGGTGGTCGAGCCTGTCGAGACCACGCATCCTCCTAGGTTAATGATCACTAACTAGCGATGTTATCGATCATTAACCACAACCGCTAGTCTGTGCCCCATGGCACTCTCCCGCCGCGAGCAGATCCTGGCAACCGCGGCCCAGCTGTTCGCGGCCAAGGGCTTCCATGGTGTCTCGGTGGTGGATCTCGGCACGGCGTGTGGAATCAGCGGCCCGGCGCTCTACAAGCACTTCGAGTCCAAGGACGCGATGCTGGCCGAGATGCTGGTCTCCATCTCCGAGGAACTGCTGCGGGTGGGGCGCCAACGGCTCCAGGAAGGCGAGGGCCTCCCTGGACTGATCGACTGGCACGTGTCCTTCGCGCTGGCGAACAAGCCGTTGATCGTGGTGCAGGATCGAGACTGGTCCTCACTGCCCGACACCGCCCGGGAGCGGGTGCGCAGCCTCCAGCGGGAGTACGTCGATCTGTGGGCAGGTGAGCTGCGCGAGCTCGAGCCGGGACTCGGCGTCCGGCAGGCCCAGGCCAGGGTGCATGCCACCTTCGGACTGCTGAACTCCACGCCCCACAGCGCGTTCCTGCCGACCGCCGAGATGCGTGTCCTGCTCCAGGAGATGGCCACCCGGGCGCTGGGCATCAGTTCTTCGTGAGTCGCTCCCAGGCCTGCCCGTAGAGGTCGGTGGCCGTGCTGTCCAGGTCCTTGATCGGGACGAGGGTGGCTGCGACCGCCGCCGTGGGGAACACGGCCGGGTCGGCCAGCACCTCTGCCGGCACCGACTCACGGGCAGCCACGTTGCCGGTGTCCACCAGGTTGAAGGCCGCGTTGTCGGCCGAGTTGGCCGGGTCGAGGTAGAAGGCGATCATCTTGTTGGCCCCCTCCGGGTTCGGGGCGTCGACCGGGATGCACAGGAGGTCGACCCACGTGGTCCCACCCTGCTCGGGGACGGTGAAGGCAAGGTCGCGATTGCGTACGGCGGCCTGCAGGACATCGGTGTTGAAGCCCTGGGCCACGACGAGCTTCCCGTCGGCGAGATCGTCGAGGTAGGTGGAGGAGTTCAGCTCTGCCTGGACCAGGAACCTCTCCAGCTGGGTCTCGGCGGCGTCGATGACCGCTGGATCGGTGGTATTGATGTCCTCACCCAAGGAGAACAGTGCTGCGGCGAAGGCTTCTCGCTGCTCGTTGAGCAACGACATCTTCCCGGCGTAGGTCGCGTCCAGGAACACCTCCCACGTGGGCGGTTCGGTGAACACGGTGGTGTCGTAGCCGATCCCAGTGGTGCCGGTGGCCCACGGCACCGCGTAGTCCCCCCCGACCGAGCGCAGCTCCGGCTCGAGGTTGTCGAGCAGGGCCGACGTCACGACGGCGGAGTCGAACTTCTGCAGGAGGTCACCCTCCATGAGGGTGGTGAAGAGGTTCTCGCTAGGCACCACCAGGTCGAACGAGGTCGTCTTGCGCCCGCCCTTGCGGGTGACGGCAGCCGAGAGCAGGCGCTTCTCCAGCTCGTCGTTGCTCTCGTAGGTCTCGTAGCCGACCGCCAGCCCGGTCGCCTTGGTGAAGCGGGTGAGCAGCGCGGGGTCCACGTAGTCCTGCCAGTTCAGGAAGCTGATCCGCTTCTCGGCGGCGGTCGAGCAGGCGCCCACGCCCAGGTTGAGCAGGCCCGCCGTGCCGACCAGACCCGCCCCCTGCAGCAGCCGTCGGCGGGAGAACGCGGTCGCCATCACGGCACCATCAACACCGGGACGGTGCAGTGCCTGCCGACCTTGTGGGAGATGCCGCCCTGCAGCATGTTGCGGACCCGGTCCATGGCGGACGTGGCTCCGCCCAGCTCCGAGGAGATGCCCTGGCGGCCGATGATCACCAGCTCGCAGTCCTGCTGCTCCACGACGTCGAGGATGGCGCCGGCGATCTCGCCCTTGACCACGACGCCACGGGCGTTGAGGTTGCGGCCCTTGAGCAGCTCCACCGCCTCCGTGGCGAGCGCGAGCGCCTCGGTCTCGAGCTCGTCACGGACCTCCTCGACGTAGACAGCACCTCGCCCACGCATCGTCATCGGCTGTTCGTAGGCGACCACGACCACGATCTCCATCTCGGCACGGGCCCCCACGTAGGCGCCCCAGGCGAGGGCGCGCTCGGAGTTGTGGGATCCGTCGAAGGCGATCAGCACCCGCTTGGGAGTGCTCACGTCTGGCAGGACGACTTCGTCGTCCCAGTCCTTGGGTCGGGCGTTGGCGTTCATCCGGTCAGCTCCCCGGTCTCGAAGTTCACTCGTTTGTCGATGCCGCTGCGACGTTTGGCGGGGCTCAGGGCGAGGTAGGCGATCACTCCGGTCAGGAGGCCTCCCACGGCGTAGCCGACTCCGGCCAGGAACCCTGACTCCAGCACGGTGTAGTAGACGGCGATGGAGATGACGGTGGCCGGAAGCACCAGGATCACCCAGGGCCCGGCCGCACCTCCGGGCACCTTGAAGGGACGCTCGAGGTGGGGGAAGCGGCGTCGCATCACGATCAGGGTGACGAACTCGAGCATCAGCACACAGCCGCCGACCAGCACGGACAGCGCGGCCAGCTGTCCGAAGGGCAACAGGGTGACCAACGAGCAGATGATGGCTGCGATGACGATGGTGTTGATCGGCGTGCCGCGGGTGGGGTGCAGCTTGGCCAGCGACGGCGGCAGGTAGCCGTCGTTGGCCAACGCGAACGGGATGCGTGAATAGCTCAGCAGCCAGGCGGAGAACAGGCCGATAGCCGACACCACGGCACCGAAGGCGAGCAGGAGGCCGAGCCAGCGCCCCCCGATGCTCTCCGCCACGAGCGTGAACGCACCAGCGGTCCACTCCACGTCCTCGGTGCCCACCGCAGCGATGGAGACCACGGTGGGCAGCAGGTAGATCAACGTGATCATCGGGATCGTGATCGCCAGCGCCTTCGGGTAGTTCTTGCGCGGGTTGTCGATGTCGCCGGCCACTGTGCTCAGGCCGTCCCAGCCCGCGTAGTTCCACATGATCACGAACAAGCCGGCCCCGAAGGCCTCCATCGTCGAGAGGCCCTCCGGCACGAACGGGGTGCCCGGGTTGTAGTCCATCTGGAACAGGCCGAGGACCAGGACGAGCAGGAACGGCAGCAGCACGATGACCAGGAAGGCCTTGGAGGAGTCGCCGACGATCGAGGATCCCAGCATGTTCATGCCGGCGAAGATCCAGATGAAGATCACCCCGACGATCCACTTCAGCGACAGGTCGACCGGGCCCAGGGCGAACGTTGTGGTCTCCAGGCCCGGGAAGAAGTAGGCACTGAACTCGGTGAACAGCACCGGATAGATCGCCAGGTCGAACCAGCTGGCCACCCACGCCCACCAGGCGGCCTGGAAGCCCCAGAACGGGCCCATGCCCTCCTTGACCCACTGGTAGTAGCCGCCGGACACCGGCATCAGGGTCGCCAGCTCGGCCACCATCAAGGCGATGGGCAGGCTGTAGATCAGGGGCGTGATGATGATCAGGAAGATCGCCATCCCCGCGCCCGAGTAGCCGACGACGTCCTCGAGCCCGTAGGGCCCGCCGGAGACGGAGAAGAAGATGATGCCGATGATGGCCCCGAGCCCGAGCTTGCGGACGACTGTCTGCACGGCCACGGTCGATCCGGCCACCTGTGACGACATCTGAGCCTCCCCACCTCTGCCGGAGCGGCTGAGTGCTGGCACGTTAGCGCCTCCTGGACCGGCTTGAAAAGCGTCCAACGGCCCCAGTTCTGAAAGCCCTGAAGCGTAAGGAAACGGCCCGTTATACGTCGGGGCTGGCGTCCAGGTCGTCGATCAGCCGCTGCGCACGGACTGCCGCGTCGTACGCCGTGTCGAGCTCGTCGACCTCCGGATCGCGCCCGGCCTGGTCCTCCCGGGCATGCAGCGCCGCCAGCAACTCCTCGCGCGAGAGTCCGCGCAGGCTCAACAGCACGAACGGATCGTCATCGATGAGCCAGGCACACTGGTGCAGGACCGCGAGCGCGTGGACGCAGGGCTGGGTCCACGCGTCGCACGGGCACGAGGCGTCGAACTCCCCTCCGTAGGGCAGCAGCTCGACCCCGGACTCCTCGGCGTCCTCGACCAGGTCATGGGGCAGTCCCCCCGCGAGCAACACCGCGATCCGCCCGGACCGGGAGGCCACTACCTCCACGAAGGCCGCCCGCTGGACGGGATCGAGCACAGGCAGGTCGATGCGCGGTGACCAGGTGTCGTCGCCGTGACGCACGGCAGCGAAGAACGAGCCGGACTCGATGGTGATGCCACCGACGAGTCCGGCCCTCGCATCAGAGCGGGAGCGCCGCAGGTCGCCCTCGCCGTAGGCGGACTCCTCGGTGGCGCGCACCCAGGCCTTGCCCCACCAGCTCGTGGCGCGCGCGGCCCGAGCGCGGGGCTGGAAGCGGGGGTAGGTGATGCCGGCGTCCGAGGCCGCGCCCATCACTCCACCCGTCGCAACGTGACAAGGTCGCGCAGCTCGTCGTTGCCGAGCTCGGTCAGGGCGGTCTCGCCGTTGGCCAGGACCGAGTCGGCGATGGCGCGCTTGCGGGCCAGCAGCTCGGCGATCTTCTCCTCGATGGTGCCCTGGGTGACCAACCGGTGCACCTGGACCGGCCTGGTCTGTCCGATCCGGTAGGCGCGGTCGGTGGCCTGTTCCTCGACGGCTGGATTCCACCACCGGTCGAAGTGGATCACGTGATCGGCCGCGGTCAGGTTGAGGCCGGTCCCGCCGGCCTTGAGGGAGAGCAGGAAGACCGGGACCTCTCCACGTTGGAACCTGGCCACCTGCGCTTCGCGACCCCGGATCGGGGTGCCACCGTGCAGGAACTGGTGCGGCACCCCGATCGCGGACAGGTGTGCCTCCAGCAGCCGAGCCATGGCGACGTACTGGGTGAAGATCAGCACGGCGCCGTCCTCGGCGAGGACGGTGCCGAGCACCTCGTCGAGCAGGTCGAACTTCTCCGAGCGGTTGGTGAGCCGCGGGTTCACCTGCTTGAGGTAGTGGGCCGGGTGGTTGCAGATCTGCTTCAGGCCGGTGAGCAGTTTGAGGACGAGCCCGCGCCTGGTCTCGGGATCGGCACGTTCGATGCGCTCCATGGAGTCGCGCACGAGCGCCTCGTAGAGGACGACCTGTTCCTTCGTGAGCCCGATGAGGTGATCGGTCTCGGTCTTCGCAGGCAGCTCGGGGGCGATCCCGGGATCGGACTTGCGACGACGCAGCAGGAAGGGACCGATCAGGTCGGCGAACCGGCGAGCGACTGCGCTGTCGACGCCGGACTCGATGGGCGCTGCCCACACCTTGCGGAAGGCGTTGCGACTGCCGAGCAGCCCGGGGGTGGCCCAGTCGAGGATCGCCCAGAGCTCGGTCAGGTTGTTCTCGACCGGAGTGCCGGTGAGCGCCACCCGGGCGCTGGACGGGATGCGGCGCAGCGTGCGCGCCGTCGAGGACTGCGGGTTCTTGACGTGTTGGGCCTCGTCAGCCACCACCAGGTCCCACGGCACCGCCGCCAGGGCCTCGTGGTCCAGGCGCATGGTGCCGTAGGTGGTGAGCACGAACCCGCCGTGGGTGCCGGCCGTGTCGAGACCACTCAGGTCACGCACCCCGCCGTGGAAGCGCCGCACGCCCACGCCCGGCGCGAACCGCCGGATCTCGGCCTCCCAGTTGCCCAGCAGGGAGGCCGGACAGACCACCAACGTGGGACCGGTCTGACCTGCCTCGACCCGGTGCAGGTGCAGCGCGATCAGGGTCACCGTCTTGCCCAGTCCCATGTCGTCGGCCAGGCAGGCACCCAGTCCGAGCGAGGTCAGCTGTGCCAGCCAGGTGAGCCCGTGGCGCTGGTAGTCACGCAGGGTCGCCTCGAGGCCGGTCGGCGTGGGCACGGGCTCCCGGGTGGCAGCACCGACCAGGCTCGCACGGACCTTCTCCAGGGTGGCTCCGACGACCACCGGGACGTCCTGGTCCTCGACGCTCACCACTCCGGTGAGGGTCGCGGCCAGTGCCTGGATCGGCTTCACGTCGCGGATCAGCCGCTTGCGGGCGCGCCGGGCCATCCGCGGGTCCACGACCATCCAGTTGTCCCGAAGCTTGATGATCGGGGTGGCCGCCTGGGCCAGCTGGTCCATCTCCTCTGTCGTCAAGGTCTCGCCGTGCAGGGCGAGCTCCCACTTGAAGGAGAACATCGCATCGGGACCGAACAACCCGGTCATCAACGGGTTGTCGTCCTTGCGGGGACTCAGCACGGTGCGTGCGGTCAGTTCGCGGTTGAGCGCTCGCGGCCAGAGCACCGGTACGCCGGCCGCCTCGAGCCCGGCCACGCCGTCCTCGAGGAGGCTGGTCAGCTCGTCGCCGTCGAGGTGCAGGGTGTCCGGCACCCGCTCCTCGAGCAGCCGGTCGAGCACCGGCCAGGCGTCGGCGGCAGCCCGCAGGGCGATGGTGGCATGGGTGCGGGCCCGGTCCCCGAATCCGTGGCTGGACGACGGACCCGACTCGGTCCACAGCAGGGCGGCATCGCAGACATGCAGCGGGTTGCGCTCGTCGTGGGCCTGCAGCACCAGTCGGCACGACCCTTCGCTGAGCTCCTGCTCGTCCGCCTCCACGCGCAGCGACAGCGTCACCAGCTGCGGTCGGTCGTCGGGCACCTGGATGCGGCGCTCCTCGACCAGCCGCTGCAGGCGGGTCGTGAAGTGGGGACGAGGCTCGCGGCGGACCTGCTCGCTCGGAGGACGGCGGGGCACGGCGTCCACGACGGCGGCGATCACCGAGCGCACGAGGTGCTCGGCCTCGATGGCGTCCAGATCGCCCCACGCCCGCGCCTTGGCCAGCATCGCGATGCGGTCCTCCTCGGCCTCGTCGAGCCGCACCACCCAGGCACCCGGTCCGGGCTCGATCCGGCCGGCCGCTACCAACCGCAGGCCCAACAGGGCCGCACCCGACAGCAGAGCGACCGACGGGTGGCTGGAGTCGTCGGCCTGGGCCTTGGACAGCACCGGCAGCGCGCCGCGGATCGGCAGCGTGACGGCCCGGCCGTCATCGGTGAAGTCGACAGCGCTCTCCCGGGGCGGGTCGGCGAGCCTGAACGTCGCGGTGCCGGTGATCGGGACGAAGCTCATCGGCGGTAGATCCGGGCCTCCCATGGGCCCAGCACCAACGCCGCTGCGGCCTCGTCGGCGTCGTCCGGCTGGCTCGGCCGCGCTGCGGACGGGACATTGGTGAGCACCAGCTCGGCACGCGCCCACTCGGCCGGGACATCCACGGGGACCCGCTGCTCGGAGGAGAGGTTGGCCGCCACGAGCAGCTCGCGCCCCCCGAGGGATCTGGTGAACACGTAGAGCTGCTCGTGCTCGGGCAGCAACATCGTGAAGTCACCGTGCGCGACGACCGGCTCCTCGTGGCGCAGCGCGATCAGGCGCTGGTGGTGGGCGAAGACCGAGTCCGGGTCGTCGACCTGGTCGGCGGCGTTGATCTCGACGTGGTTGGCATTGACCTCGATCCACGGGTCGCCGGAGCTGAACCCGGCCCCCGGCGACGCGTCCCACTGCATCGGCGTGCGGGCGTTGTCGCGCCCCTTGCGCCGCAGCGCGTCCAGGACGGCCACCGGATCGGCCCCGGCGGCCACCGCGGTGCGGTAGTGGTTGAGCGCCTCGATGTCGCGGAAATCGTCGATGGTCGCGAAGTGGGCGTTGGTCATGCCCAGCTCGTCGCCCTGATAGATGTACGGCGTGCCGCGGTGCAGGTGGAGCACGGTCGCCAGGGCCGTGGCCGAGCGCACCCGGTGGTGCGGTGAGTCGTCACCGAAGCGGCTCACCGCCCGTGGCTGGTCATGGTTGCCCCAGTAGAGGCTGTTCCAGCCGACCTCGGCCAGGCCCTCCTGCCAGCGGCCCAGGCAGGCCTTGAGCCGGCTCAGGCGAAGCGGCACCACATCCCACTTCCCCCCGGGGCCGGAGTCGAGATCGACGTGCTCGAACTGGAAGATCATGTCGAGCTCGGTGCGGGCCGGGTCGGTGTGGAGCCGCGCCTGCTCGACGGTGCTGCTGGGCATCTCACCCACCGTGAGCAGGCCGGGCGGGCGCCCGGCGAAGACCTCGCGGTGCATCTCGGCCAGGAACTCGTGGAGTCGCGGCCCGTTGAACGCCGCGGGGGCGGGATCACCGCCCGGGGTGTCGACGAGCTCGCGCTTGGAGATCATGTTGATGACGTCCATGCGGAAGCCGTCGACCCCGCGATCGAGCCACCAGCGCATCATCGCGTAGACGGCCTCGCGAAGCTCGGGGTTCTCCCAGTTGAGATCCGGTTGCTTCGGGCTGAAGAGGTGGAGGTAGTAGGCGCCGGTGGTCTCGTCCCACTGCCACGCCGGACCGGAGAACAACGACACCCAGTTCGTCGGCTCCGCCCCGGGTTGCCCGCCGACGTGCCCCGGCCGGGGCGGACGCCACCAGTACCAGTCGCGGCGCGGGCTGTCGGCACTCGCCCGGGAGTCGAGGAACCACGCGTGCTCGTCGCTGGTGTGGTTGACCACCAGGTCCATCACGATCCTGATGCCACGCTCGTGGGCCGCGGCGAGAAGGTCGTCGAACTGCGCCAGCGTGCCGAAGAGCGGGTCGATGTCCTGGTAGTCGCTGATGTCGTAACCGTTGTCGTCCATGGGCGAGCGGTAGACGGGACTGAGCCAGATCACGTCCACGCCGAGCCGCTGGAGGTGGTCGAGCCGGCTGAGGATGCCGCCCAGGTCACCGACGCCGTCGCCGTCGGAGTCGGCGAAGCTGCGCGGATAGATCTGGTAGACCACCGCTGACTTCCACCAGTCCCGGGCGGGAGGGACGTCGGCCTGGGCTGTTGCGGGGAGGTCGGGCACAGCGTCACGCTAGCAAGCCCAACCGACAGTCACCGGCCGCCGGATCGCCCCAAAACCGTGCGCGACCCCCCTGATCAGCACTAGGGTCGGGTGCTATCGCATCGGGCTCTGGTCGGGGGACGGCCTGCATGGTGCGAATCCCCCAGACATCGGGAGCGCTCGCGTGTCCGAGACGAAGATCCAGAACAGGTACGCCGGCAAGCGGCTCAAGCAGCCCGACGGCCGTCCCACCAGCAAGGTCACCGGCCCGGCGTCCAAGGGCGAGGGCGAACTCCTGCGCGCCGCTGTGACGCCCGTCGTCCTCGGTGGGCCGTCTCGCCACATCGCCCGCCGGTTCAGCGGCGGACTGACCCCTCAGCTGGCCACCCAGGTCAAAGCCGTCGGCGGCGGTCGCGACTGGTTCGAGAAGCAGCTCTACCCGACCCGCATCGCCGACCCCAAGGGCCGTCAGATCGATCGCTGGTTCCCCAGCCTCAAGCAGACCCCGAAGCAGATCTTCGACGGCGGGGTCGCCTGGGAGGTCATGGCCGACCTCAGCAAGTGGACGATGTGCCGGCGCATCTACAGCCGCCACCAGCTCCTCGAGCAGATGGTCGACTTCTGGTCCAACCTGCTGCACGTGCCGCTGATGGACGACTCGGCGTACTTCTACCGCGTCTCCTACGACCGGATGATCCGCAAGTACGCCCTGTCCAGCTTCACCCAGCTGCTCCTGCACTCGACGACCCACCCGGCGATGGGGCTGTTCCTCGACAACGCCGTGTCCACCAAGGACAACCCCAACGAGAACCTCGGCCGAGAGCTCCTCGAGCTGCACACGGTCGGTGTCGATGCCGGTTACAGCGAGAAGGACGTCAAGAGCTCGGCCAAGATGCTGACCGGCTACCGGGTCGACCTCTACTGGCCCTCGTTCCGGGCCTACTACGACCCCGAGGTGCACTACAACGCCAAGCCGCTGCGGATCATGGGGTTCCACCACCCCAACAACAACAAGGACGGGCGCGCGGCGACGCAGGCCTACCTGAAGTACCTGGCCCACCACCCCGCCACAGCCCGGCGGATCGCGCGCCGCCTGTGCGTGAAGTTCGTCAGCGACACCCCCTCGGCCGGCCTGGTCAACACGGTGGCGCGTGCCTACCTCAACAGCAACACCTCGATCCGACCCACCCTGCGGGCCCTGATCGACCACCCCGAGTTCGCTCGCTCCGCGGGCCTGAAGGTGCGCACGCCGTCCGAGGACTACGTCGCCACGGTCCGCTCGCTGGGCATCCAGATGGGCAAGCCCAAGGACGACTGGTCGTTCGCCAACGCGATGTACTGGCAGTACCGCGAGCTCGGCCAGGCGCCGTACGAGTGGCCGGCGCCCAACGGGTTCCCGCAGGACAACCGCTCCTGGAGCAGCGCCGGGCGGATCCTGAGCAGTTTCGACACGCACCGCAGCGTCACCGCGGGCTGGTGGCCCTCGGCCGACCACCACCAGGCGGCGTGGCGCTCGGACGCGGCCTGGATGCCACCACTGCCGGCCACCGTGGACCACGTGATCACCCACATCGGCCAGGTGGTGCTCGGGCAGACCCCGAGCCTCGGCATCCGCAAGGGCATCGCCCAGCAGCTGGGCTTCTCGCGAGGCCACCGGCTCACCGACGACGAGGTCAACCAGTGGTTCCCGGTCGACCTGATCGTCTCGTCCCTGCTTGACTCGCCGACCCACCTGCACCGGTGAGGAGCCGATCATGACCGACAAGACCCCCTGCGGTTGCCCTGAGTTCTCCACCTCCCGACGCAGCTTCCTCGCCGCGGCCGCCGCCGGTGGCGTCGGCATGGCCGGCGCCAGCCTGTTCGGCGAGGCCTTCCGGCAGGTCACGTACGGCGGCACGCCCGGCGAGGGCGGCAACGTCCTGGTCGTGATGAGCCTGCGTGGCGGCTCCGACGGACTCTCCATGGTGGTGCCGCGCGGTGCCGACCACGCGCTGCTCTCGGGCTACCGCGAAGGCATCGTCGTGCCCGAGGCCTCACTGCTGGGCAGCACGACCGACAACCGGTTCGGCCTGCACCCGGCGTTCGCGCCCCTGATGCCGATGTGGAACGCCGGCACGTTCGGCGCCGTACACGCCGTCGGCCTGCCGCAGCCCAACCGCAGCCACTTCGACGCCATGGAGGTGATCGAGGACGCCGACCCCGGGTCATCGGCCCGGGTGGGCTGGATCAACCGGATGGTCGGCCTGGACAAGGACGCCACCACCCAGACCTCGTTCAACCTGGGGTCCTCGCTGCTGCCGACCTCGCAGGTCGGACCGGCCCCCGCTTTAGGGGCCTACCGGCTCTCCGACCTCGAGGTCGCCGACCTGGGCAACAACGCCAAGCGGCGCAAGGCCGCACTGCGCAAGATGTGGTACTCCGACAAGTCCGGCCTCGGCAACAGCGTGCGCAGCACCCTCGACGTGGTCGACATGTTCGGCGACCTGGCCGCGGGTGCCGCGCTCGACGAGAACGACCCGGCCAACCCGGTGCACACCGCGGCGTACCCGCCCGGGCAGCTGCAGTCGGTCCTCGCCAACACCGCCGCCCTGATCAAGGCCGACCTCGGCACCGAGGTGATCACCGTCGACTACGGCAACTGGGACATGCACAACGGACTCGGCGGCAACGACCCGAGCACGGGTTGGATGCACGACCAGCTGGACCACTTCGCGCGCTCGATGGTGGCGTTCTTCGACGACCTGGGCACCGCCGCCTCGCGGGTCACCGTCATCACCATCAGCGAGTTCGGTCGCCGCGTGAAGGAGAACGGCGACCACGGCGTCGACCACGGCTACGGCAACGCCATGCTGCTCCTCGGTGCCGGCGTCAACGGTGGCGACGTGCACGGCGGCTGGAAGGGTCTGGCCCAGGCCGACCTCAACGACGACGACGTCCCCTTGGCCCAGGACTACCGCAGCGTGCTCTGGCCGGTGCTCAAGAGCCGCTTCGGCGTGAGCAACAAGGCCCGGGTCTTCCCTGGCTTCGCCGAGGCAGACGTGCCGAACCTCATGGTCTGAGGCGCCGTACCCCGACAAAAGAGTGTGCACTGCACGGGATCGGTTCACTAGAGTCGACCGGTGTCCTTCTCTGATGACCCCACTCAGACGCCGTCCGACCAGGTGCCCTCCGAAAAGCTCGACAAAGGCGTCCTGATCGTTGCCGGCGTGGTCGTGCTCGGCGCGATCATGTCGATCCTCGACATCACCGTCGTGTCCGTCGCGCTGCGCACCTTCCAGACCGAGTTCGACGCCACCGCGGCCGAGGTCGCCTGGACGATGACCGGCTACACGCTCGCCCTGGCCAGCGTGATCCCCCTGACCGGCTGGGCAGCCGACCGGTTCGGCACCAAGCGGCTCTACCTGCTCGCGGTGCTCCTGTTCGCCGCCGGTTCAGCGCTCTGTGCCACCGCCAACAGCCTGGAGATGCTGGTGGGCTTCCGGGTCCTGCAGGGCCTCGGCGGCGGCATGCTGATGCCGCTCGGCATGACGATCCTGACCCGCGCGGCCGGCCCCGAACGGGTCGGGCGCGTCATGGCCGTCCTGGGCATCCCGATGTTGCTGGGCCCGATCTTCGGCCCGATCCTGGGTGGCTACCTGATCGATGTGGCGTCGTGGCACTGGATCTTCCTGATCAACGTGCCGATCGGGATCGCAGCCCTGGTCTACGCGTGGATCGTGCTGCCCGGCGACAACGTCAGGCCGTCGGAGAGCTTCGACTGGCTGGGCATGATCCTGCTGTCGCCAGGCCTGGCCGCCTTCCTGTACGGCGTCTCCTCCATCCCCGAGGCCGGCACCATCTGGACCGCGAAGGTCCTCCTGCCCGCCATCATCGGCACCCTGCTGATCGCCTCCTTCGTGCCCTGGGCGCTGCGCACCGCCAACATCCACCCGCTCGTGGACCTGCGCCTGTTCCGCGACCGCAACATGACCGTCGCCATGCTCGCCATGTCACTGTTCGCCATCGCCTTCTTCGGCGCCAGCCTGCTCTTCCCGCTCTACTTCCAGCAGGTGCGCCTCGAGAGTCCTTTGCAGTCGGGTGTGCTCCTTGCGCCCCAGGGAGTCGGCGCGATGGTCACCATGCCGATCGCCGGCGTCCTCGCCGACCGGATGGGACCGGGCAAGATCGTCATGACCGGCATCGCGACCATCACCGCCGGAATGGCCATGTTCACCCAGATCAGCGCCGACACGTCGTACCTCTACCTGCTGACCTCGCTGTTCATCATGGGCCTCGGCATGGGTTCCACCATGATGCCGATCATGAGCGCCGCGCTGGCCACCCTCAACGACGCCAGCATCGCGCGGGGCTCCACGCTGATGAACATCATCCAGCAGGTCGCGGCCTCCATCGGTACGGCGCTGTTCTCGGTGCTCCTGACCAACGGCTTCAACTCCAGCCCCCAGATCGGGCAGCTCACCCGGATCATGTCCCTCACCGGCGGCAGTGACGACGACGCATCGGTGGCGGCAGCCGCAGTCAAGCTCGGCATCGACCCGAACACGCTGCCGCAACTGTTCGCCCAGGCCCAGCTCGACATGGCCGACGCGTTCGCCTTCGTGTTCGTGGTGGCCACGATCCTGGTGGCCTGCTGCCTCATCCCGGCGTACTTCCTGCCACGCAGGCCGCTGGCCAAGACCATCGACCCCGCCGCGATGCTCACGCACTGACCGCAGGGGCGTGCGGGTGCCTCAGGTCTGGGTCCCCAGCGCCAGAGGCAGCACGGCGCTCGCGCCCGCGCGTCGCAGAGCGCGCGCTGCCAGGGTCATCGTCCAGCCGCTGACCACCAGGTCGTCGAGCAGCAGCACCGGTCCTGGCGGGATCTCGCCCTCGAGTGAGTAACGCCGTCCCACTGCGGCCACCCGTTGGGCGGAGTTGGATGAACCCTGGTCCGGCAGCACGTCGGGGTCGACGATGGCGAACCTGCCGACCACCGGCACCTTGAGGTAGCGCGACAACCCGTCGGCGAAGTCGGCGACGAGAACCGGGCGACGCTGCGACTCCACGTGCACGATGCCCGCGACGGCGGGCCGCCACTCCCCGAGCACCTCGATGACCGCGTGCACGAGGGCCAACGGCACCGGGCCGTCCGGAGTGCCGCTGCGGAAGAGCTCTCGCAGGTGCTGGCCGTAGCCGAGGTCGGTCAGTCGCGCCACCGCCCGACCTTCCTCGGCGGCGTCAGCGATCTTGCCCTTGAGGTCGATCCCCAGGTTGGCCAACGCGGTGGGCCACATCTTGCGCGGGCCCAGCACCACGCCGGGTCGCGACAGCTGCGCGGACGCATCGCTCACCGCTGTCTGCGACACCGTCGCCGACAAGGCGAGCCCCCCGCAGTTGTCGCAGCGGCCGCACTCGGCGGCACCGGGGTCGTCGAGCTGGTTGCGCAGGAACCACATCCGGCAGCGGTCAGTGCGGATGTAGTCCAGCATCGCCTGCTGCTCGACCTCGCGAGCCTCGGCCACCCGGCGGTAGCGCTCCGCGTCGTAGGCCCAGTCCTGGCCGGTCGCCTCCCAGCCACCCTGCACCCGGCGGGCGGCGCCGTCGACGTCGAGCACCTTGAGCATGGACTCCAGTCGTGTCCGGTTGAGGTCGACGAAGGTCTCCAAGGTCGCGGTGCTCACCGGACGGCCCTGGTCTGCAAGGACCGAGAGCGTCTGACGCACCTGGCCCTCGGGCGGGAAGCCGAGGGAGGCGAAGTACTTCCAGATGTCGCGATCCTCGAGCGCCGGCAGCAGGACGACGACCGCGTGGTCGGTGCCGCGACCGGCACGTCCGACCTGTTGGTAGTAGGCCACCGGCGACTGCGGAGCGCCCATGTTGACCACGAAGCCGAGCGTGGCGTCGAACCCCATCCCCAGCGCACTGGTGGCCACCAGCGCCTTGACCCGCCCAGCCGCGAGGTCGCGCTCCAGGGCCTCACGCTCGGTGGGGTCGGTCTGCCCGGAGTAGGCGGCCACGGTGTGGCCGGCGCTGCGCAGGTGCTGCGCGATCTCCTGGGTGGCGGCCACGGTCAGGCAGTAGATGATCCCGCTCCCGTCGAAGTCGCCGAGGTGATCGGCGAGCCAGGCCAGGCGTTGCTCCGCGGTCTTGAGCTGCACGACACCGAGCTGCAGCGACTCCCGGTCGAGCTCACCTCGCAGCACCAGGACGTCGCTGCCCAGCTGTTCGGCGACGTCCGCTGTCACCCGGGCGTTGGCCGTCGCCGTGGTGGCGAGCACCGGGATCCCATCAGGCAGCTCGGCGAGCATCGTGCGGATCCGGCGGTAGTCAGGACGGAAGTCGTGCCCCCAGTCGGAGATGCAGTGCGCCTCGTCGATCACCAGGAGCCCGGCCGTGGCCGCCAGACGCGGCAGCACCTGGTCACGGAAACCCGGGTTGTTGAGCCGCTCCGGGCTGACCAGGAGGACGTCGATCTCACCCGCATTGATCGAGTCGTGGATGCGGTCCCAGTCCTCGATGTTGGTCGAGTTGATCGTGACCGCGCGGATCCCGGCCCGCTCGGCGGCCTCGATCTGGTTGCGCATCAGCGCCAGGAGCGGCGAGATGATCACCGTCGGCCCAGCGCCGTACTCCCGGAGCAGGAGGGTGGCCACGAAGTAGACCGCCGACTTGCCCCATCCGGTGCGCTGGACGACCAGCGCGCGCCGCTTGCCGATGGCCAGCGCCTCGATAGCGGTCCACTGGTCGTCGCGCAGCACCGCGTCCGGGCGCCCGACCAGAGCCTGGAGGTGGGCCTCGGCGCGCTCACGCACGGTGCTCGTCATGGGGCCTGTCTATCAGCGGTATCCGACACCACGCCCAGGGGTCCTCTTCTCACCGGCCCACCATCGGGGTGGGCCACATCCAAGGAGTCATCATGAAGAAGATCCTGATCGCCGCCGGCGCCGCCGCCATCGTCGCCTCCACCGGGGGCCTCGCCCTGGCATCCGGTGGCGGGAACCCCCAGGCCGCCCCCGGCGCCGGGGCCGAAACAGCACCGAGGGTCCACCGCTGCGACGGTGGCCCGAGCGTGAACGTGCGCACCCGCAGCGTCAACACCCCCTTCACCTTCGGCGAGACCGGCGACCTTGCCATCCCGGGCGCCAAGCTCAACTTCGCCGGGCCCCGCGTCGGCAAGGACACCGTCGTGGTCACCTTCTCCGGGGAGACGCGCCTGTACAACGCCGAGTCGGACGACTGGATGGGCATCGAGGTGAAGCTCGACGGCGTGAACATCCAGCCCTACACCGCCGTGGGCGACGTGATGGCACTGGCCAGCGACGACAACTGGGGCATGCACGCCGCACAGTTCTGCACCAAGGTCGGGCCAGGGCGACACACCCTGGAGGTCTTCACCAACACCGCCGACTTCGGCAGCGACAGCCCCCTCAGCGGCTGGATCGACGACTACCAGACGACCTTCCAGCGCTTCCAGTGAGATCGGCTGCAGGTTTCCCCGGCGGGTCAGTCCGGCCGGGGGAACCTGGACCGGTGTCACCAGATGCGCACGCGCCTCCCGCATGCGTGCGCACGGTGGAGGTTGTCAGGGCTTGTCCACGGTTGTCGGCCATTGCAGAGGCTGACAACCGCGAGTTTCCCCGGTCGACCGGGGAAACCTGGACCGGTGTCACCAGATGCGCACGCGCTCCCCGGGGTCGAGCCAGAGGCCGTCGTCCTGCGCGGTGTCGAACGCCGCGTGGAACTCGTCGAGGTTGCGCACGATGTTGGCGCGGAACTCGGGCGGGCTGTGCGGGTCGATCGTGAGGTACTGCTGCTCCTGCTCCTTGCGTCGCTTGGTGCGCCACACGTAGGCCCAGTTGAGGAACAGCGCCTGGCTCGACTCCTTCGAGATCGTGCCGCCCTCGGCGATCGTGTAGGCCTTGTGCCCGATGGTCAGTCCGCCCAGGTCACCGATGTTCTCGCCCACGGTCAGTGACCCGTTGACGTGCTCACCGGGCAGCGCACGGGGCTCGAACGCGTCGTACTGCTCGATCAACGCCTTCGACTTGACCTCGAAGGCGGCCTTGTCGTCGCTGGTCCACCAGTCGTTGAGGTTGCCGAGGCCGTCGTACTGGGCTCCCTGGTCGTCGAACCCGTGACCGATCTCGTGGCCGATGACCGCGCCGATGCCGCCGTAGTTCTCGGCCATGGACGATTCCGGGCTGAAGAACGGCTTCTGCAGGATGCCGGCCGGGAAGCAGATCTCGTTGGTCCCGGGGTTGTAGTAGGCGTTGACCGTCTGCGGCAGCATGAACCACTCGTCACGATCGACCGGGGAGCCGATCTTGTCGAGCTGGCGCTTGGTCTCGAAGCTGGCCGTGGCCGCGACGTTGCCCATCAGGTCGTCCGGGCGGACCTGCAACGCGGAGTAGTCGCGGAACCGGTCCGGGTAGCCGATCTTGGGCCGGAACGTCGTGAGCTTCTCGTAGGCCCGCTGCTTGGTCTCCTCGGTCATCCAGTCGAGCGCCTCGATCGAGCGCCGGTAGGCCTCGAGCAGGTTGGCGACGAGCTCATCCATCATCGCCTTCGACTGCGGCGGGAAGTAGCGCTCGACGTAGATCTTGCCGACGGCCTCACCGAGTGCTCCCTCCACGAGGCCGACACCGCGCTTCCAGCGAGCCCGCAGCTCGGGGGTGCCGTTGAGGGTGCGCCCGTAGAAGTCGAAGTTCGTCTCGACGAAGTCCTCGGTCAGGTAGGCCGCGCTCGCCCGCAGCACCCGGGTCAGCAACCACCCGCGCCAGTCCTCGATCGGGACGCTGGTGATCACCTCCGACAGGTGGGCGAAGTACGACGGCTGGCGCACGCAGGTCTCGGCGATCGTCGCGTCAGAGCCACCGAGGTTGCGGATGTAGGCGTCCCAGTCGAAGGCCGGGGTGAGCTCGCGCAGCTCCTCGATCGTGGTCAGGTTGTAGGTCTTCTGGACGTCGCGCGTCTCCGCGCGCTCCCAGTGCCCCTTGGCGAGCTCGGTGTCGATCTCCAGGACCCGCTGGGCGATCGCATCGGCGTCCGGCACCTCGGCCAGGGTGAGCAACCGGCTCAGGTAGGCGACGTACTTCTCCCGGATCTCGGCGAACTTGTCCTCGCGGTAGTAGGACTCGTCGGGCAGGCCGAGCCCACCCTGGGTGAGGTTGAACAGGTAGCGCTCGGAGTTCTTGGAGTCGGTGTCGACATAGCTGCCGAAGAGCCCGTGCGAACCGATCCGCTCGAGTTCACCGAGCAGGGCCGCCAGGTCGCGGGTGTCTCGCAGGGCCTCGACGGCGTCGAGCAGGGGCCGGACCGGGGTCAGCCCCAGCCGCTCGATGGCTTCCTCGTCCATGAACGACTGGTAGAGCGCCGCGATCTTGTCGGCATCGCCCATCTCGCCCTGGGCCAGCGGGTCCACCGTGGCGGCGACCTCTTGGATGATCTCGCGGACCTGCTCCTCGGCGGTGTCGGCCAGCTGCACGAACGGCCCCCAGCTCGACCGGTCGCTCGGGATCTCCACCTCGTCCAGCCAGCGGCCGTTGACGTGGCCGAACAAGTCGTCCTGCGGGCGGATGGCGGGGTTCATGCCCGGACGGGCGTCATCGAGGGTGCTCACCTCCCGAGCCTAACCAAGTGTTCAGCAGACGACCACGACGGACTTCCCCAGAGTTCGGCGCTCCTGCATCTCCGCAAGAGCAGAGCCGAAGTCGGCAAGGTCGTAGGTGGCACCGATCGGCGGCTTGACGGTGCCGTCGGCGAGCATCGGCTCCAGCTCGCGCCACTGCTCCTGCATGTAACCCTCGCGGGCCATCGCGAAGGCGCCCCAGCCGACCCCGCGGACGTCGATGTTGTTGAGCAGGAGCCGGTTGACCTTGACCTCCGGGATGCCCTGACCGGCCGCGAAGCCGACGACCAGCAGCCGACCCAACGGGTTGAGCAGCCGCAGGCTGGGCAGGAACACGTCACCACCGACCACGTCGAGCACGACGTCGACCCGGCCGGCGTCGGCGAGGTCCTCGACGCGGACCACGCGGTCAGCGCCGGCAGCCAAAGCCAGGGACTCCTTGGGTGCGCTGCTCACCACAGCGACGGTGTGGGCTCCGAGACCCCTCGCGACCTGGATCGCGGCCGTGCCCACGCCACCTGCCGCCCCGTGGATCAGCACCGTCTCCCCAGGCTGGACCTGGCCGCGCTGACGCAGCGCGAAGAGGGCGGTGAGGTAGTTCATGGGCAGCGCCGCGCCCTCGTCGAACGACAGCGAGTCCGGCAACGGGAACACGAACTGGCGGGGCGCGACGACGCGCTCGGCAGCCCCGCCGTACGGCAGCACCGCGCAGACCCGTTGGCCGACCTCGAGGCCGGGGCCACTGAGCACCGTGCCCGCGAAGTCCACGCCGAGCGTGAACGGCGGTTCCGGCTTCATCTGGTAAAGCCCCTTGCTGAGCAGCAGATCCGGGAAACTCACCCCCACCCGGTGCACCTCGATGAGGACATCGTCGGGACCCGGGGTCGGCTCCGGGATGTCGCGGACCTCGACGGGTCCGTCTGTCTGGGTGACCTGGACTGCGCGCATGCAGTGACCCTACTGACCTCCCACCGACTCCCGGAGGATGCGGCCGTCGGGGCACAGTGAGGTCAGGTTCACCAGGTGCAGGAAGGCCAGCGGTACCCAGGCGAGCGCCGCGAGGCCGGCGGCGCCCAACAGGAGGCAGGTCAGGGTGCCCACGACAGGTCCGGCCGCGGCACTGCGGGCGCCGACCAGATCCGGCGAGGCACACACGTAGACCGACGACCAGGTGCCTTCGACGGCAGGGCCGGCCTCGGGGGGCAGCGTCACCGCATGGGCCACCTCGTGAGCCGCGAAGGACACCCAGAAGCCCAACGCCAACTGCCCCACGAGGGCGAGCCCCGCCCAGGCACTGCCGAACCACCAGGCCAGGGGCAGCACCGTGAGGGCGGCCACGATCGTCGCCAGGGCCGTGGGTCGCAGCGTGAGGGCCGCGATCGCCAGGGCCGTACGCCGCCGCCCGCGCGGCTGGACGCGGATCCTCGAGGCCATCAGGCGGCCAGCACCTCGCCCTGACGCGGTGCCCCAGCCGGGGCCAGGCGCCAGCCGTAGAGGCATCCACCGAGTACGGCGGCGAGCAGGACCACGCCGGTCAGTGCCCACTGGCTGGTGCTGAGCACCTCGATGCGGGGCAGGCCGAAGGCCACGATCAGGACCACCACGATGGCGGCGAACTCGCCGGAGATCGCCGACAGCCCGTGCTCCTCGGTGACCGGGAGGAATGCGCCGACGAGCAGCACGAGGACGAGTTCCAGTCCGAGCAGCGGGAGGACGCCCAACGCGTCGGCCATGGTGAACTGCCCACCGCTGGTCATCGTGAGCAGACTGGCGAAGACCATCACATAGGTCGCCCACGCCACGACGTACGCCGCGAGCCGGACCCAGACGTGGGCCCACCAGCGACCGGTGGCGGCATAGAGCCAGGCCGAGCGGCTCTCCACTCCGGCCACGGTCACGGCCGAGGTGGTGGCCAGGGAGCACAGGGCGAAGAAGACCGAGTGGGAGAAGACCGGTGACCGGTCTCCGGCGACCGTCAGCGTCGCCGCCGTGGCGGTGACGACCAGGACCAGGAGACCGACGTTGGGCTGGTAGCGCAGGAGCTGGCGCAGCTCGAGAACGGCGAGCGAGGTCGAGGGAACGATGTGCCGATTGGAACGGCCGAGCCGGGCGGACAGGGCGGCATGGTGGGCTGGCGCACGTCCCCAGGAGCCGCCCACGAGCACCAGGAGGGAGGCGATCGGGATCACGACGAGAGCGAGGACGCCGGCTGCCCAGGGGCGTTCGAGGACGCCGACCACCTCACCGACGAGCACGAGCGGGTTGCGAAGGGAAGCCTTGGCGTCGATGTTGGCCATCACTCGGGCCAGGAAGCTGCCGACACCGACCACCACGACCGTCGCTGCCAGCCCACGACAGGTGGCCCCGCTAGCCAGCCGGGTGGCCACCAGGAGTCGGGTGATCGCGCCGGCGGTCAGGGCACTGAGGGCCATGCCGCCCAAGGCGCAGCTGACCACGAGGCCCACGGCGGCCAGGCTGAGACCCACCGACCCCGCATCGCGGATCAGGCCGCCGGCCACCGCGAGCGAGGCGCACAGTGTGATCGCAAGGGCCGGCACCAGCGTGACCACGGCCAGTCCCAGGCGCCGGTCCTGCTCGTCGGCAGCAATGGCGGTGAGCACCGTGTCGACGGCGGTGCTGTCGGGAAGGGCCAGGGCGAAGGCCGCCCAGATGACCGCCCCGAGCACGAACACCACGATGAGGACGGCGCGGGCGGCCCGCTCCCGCTCGACGGACGCCCCGAGGTCGGGAGCCAGGCTCCACGACAGTCCGGCGGTGAGCGCGACCAGGGCCACCCCGAGCACGGCGAGCGCCCGGACCCGGGCCCGGCCGCCCAGCGTGCGCCGCAGGTCGGCGCCCCACACCAGCAGGTGGGTCCGGGCGACCTCCCCGACGACGGCGGAGCGCGAGATCATCTCGCCAGCACCGAGTCCGACCGGTCACTGCGCTGGCCGACCGCACGATGGGCGAATGCGAAGACCAGCGTCAGCACCACGAAGATCACCACACCCGCGACCGGGTGGAAATCGAGGCTCGTCTCCAGCTTTCCGTCCTGCGTCTGCGACGTCGCGGTCATCAGTCCAGGAATGGCGACATTGGCGCTCGTGACAAAAAGCACCAAGCCGCAGATCAGATAAACACAAACGGTGCAGAAAGCAGCCTCGAAAGCGGCAAGAAGATATTTCATCAGATCACTTCCTCACAGCGATATTGGGTGGACATCTTCTCGACGATGGCCGTGCGGCGATCGTCCACGCGCTCGGAGAGGCCGCTGAGGGCCAGGAACGCAGGTTCGAGGGAGAGGGTGCCGGCCTGGGCGCAGACTTCGTCGGGGGTGCCGGCACCGACCACGGCACCCGAGGCCATGATCGTCACCCGGTCACAGGTGCGCGCTGCAGCCTCCAGGTCGTGGGTGGCCAGCAGGACACCGCCGCCCGAGCGGGTGTGGACCTCGAGGATGGCGTGCAGGATGGCAGCGGCTTCCGGGTCCAGGCCACGCAAGGGCTCGTCGAGGATCAGCAGGGCCGGGTGGTGCGAGACGGCACACACGATCTGGAGCTTGCGGCGCATCCCGTGGCTGTAGCCGACGACGGCCCGGCCGAGGTGCGGGCCCAGCTCGAAGTGCTCGGCGAGCCAGAGCGCGAAGTCGTTGTCGAAGTCCCCACGACGCAGGCGGGCCATGAGCGCGATCGTCTCTGCCCCGGTCAGCGACAGCGGGGTGGGCAGGTCGTCGGGGGCGAACCCGAAGGCCCGCTTGGCCGGCGCCGAGGTGTTGGGCTCCCCGCAGACGAGAACGCGCCCCGTCTGCGGGGAGACCAACCCGATGATGGCGTGGATGACCGTGCTCTTGCCCGCACCGTTGGGCCCCAGCAGCCCGACCGTCTCTCCGGGGGAGACGTGCAGTGCGACATCGCTGGCGGCGACGTGGTTCCCGTAGGCGACCCGCAGGTGCTCGACGTCGAGGAGGCTCGTGGGTGCGGTCATGGTCATCTCACTCCTGGTGGATCAGTAGCAGCCGAGGTCGATCCCGACCGGGATCTTCCACTTGGTGTGGAACCGCCAGTTGCCCGAGAAGCCGCGGTAGCCCCGGTTGAGGCACATCACGAAGGCCACGGCCGCCGCGACCATGATCAGGATCGCGAAGAAGACCCAGACCCAGGCCATCTTGCGTTCACGCAGGGCACTGACATCGGTCGACGTGACCTTGACGAAGCCACCGAGGGCCAAGTCGTTGACACGTTCGAGGGTTGAAGACATTTGCTTACCTCCCGCTTTTCGTGAGCCACAATGTGTGACTTCGAGGAGCATGCCCGGGGCAATTCCTCGGAGAAAAGGGATCATTGGGATTTCCAATAACCTCGCGGGAATGGTCATCGCGGAACACGTCCCGTGGGACGCGTCAATTCGCCGTACGCCACGATCATCACGCGTGCCAGGGGCACGACGCGCTGGCCGGCATCGGTGAGGGTCATCGCACCGGAGCCGCGAACGAGCAGGCGCTCGTTGAGCAGGCACTCCAGCCGCGAGACCTGCTGCGACACGGTGGGCTGCGAATAGCCCAGATGATGGGCGGCTGCGGTCACGGACCCGAGCCGGGCAACGGTCAGGAACGTGTGCAGCAGTTCGACGTTCACGTCGTCACCATCGAAACATCACCCCGTATCACGGCACCGAGTCGGCTACGACTCCACGCTCACACCGTCAGGTGGTGCGGGCAAGGTCCCGGCTCAGGGGTGTTGCTGCCGTGGCAGGAAGTTCAACCGCGGCGAGCCTTCAGCTCCTCGATCACCGCGGGCACGACCTCGTGCATGTCGCCGACCACGGCGTACGTCGCCTTGGTCATCATCGGCGCCTCGGGATCGGTGTTGATGGCCAGGATGGTCTTGGAGCTCGCGCAGCCTGCCCAGTGCTGGATCGCACCGGAGATGCCGCACGGGATGTAGAGCTCCGGAGAGATCCGACTCCCGGTCTGGCCGACCTGCTCGTGGTGGGGCCGCCAGCCGAGGCTGGTCACCACCCGGGAGACTCCCAGGGAGCCGTCCAGCAGCTCGGCCAACTCGGCGACCGCGCCGAAGCCGTCCGGGCCGCCGGCCCCGCGGCCGGCGCCCACGACCACGCGGGCGGACTTGAGCGAGTCGGAGTGGTCGACCTCCTTGGCGCCGGTGGAGACCACCCGCGCCACGAGGTCGGCCTCGGCCACCTCGGGGGTGAACTCGTGCCAGGACGCCGGAGCGCCCCCGGCGGACTCGGCCGTCCAGGAGTGACCGGCCACCGAGAAGATCGCGGGCCGCTGGTCGAGCTTCATCTCCTCCAACGCAGCACCCCCCACCACCTGGCGGGTCACGACGAACGGGGCCAGCCCCGCGAAGGACACCACGTTGGCGGCCATGGGTACGTCGAGCCGCGCGGCCAGGTGCGAGAGCACCTCGTTGCCGCGGGCACTGCCCGCCGTGGTGACGACCACCGATCCGGTGGACTGCCGGATGCTCTGGAGTGCGGCAGCCCACGAGGCGCCGCCGAACGCGTCGAACGCCGAACCCACCGCCTGGTGCACCTCCGAGACGCCGTGCTCCCCCAGCTCGGCGGCCAGGGACTCACGCGAGTCGACCTCGCCGATCACGACCGCGCGGATGGCGATGCCGCCGCCCTCGGCGGACAGCGAGCGGGCCAGGGCGAGCGTCTCGAGCGAGATCTCGCTGGCGGCGCCGTCCTCGGACTCGATCAGGACCAGGATCATCGTGTCACTCCCAAGCTCTCCAACAACTCCACGACCGCCGGGGCGGCCTCGGGGCCCTCACCGATGATCTGCACGCTGCTCGGTGCGGCCGGCGGGAGGAACAGCTTCACCCGTGATGCACCCACCGGGGCGCGCGTGGCTGTGCGCATCTCGATCTCGATCTTCTTCGCGGCCATGCGGCCCTTGAGGGTGGGGTAGCGCGGCTCGGCGCCACCTTCGAGCACGGACACCACGGCCGGCAGCGGCAGCGAGTAGGTCTCCTCGCCGACCGGCCCGTCGACGTGGGCGGTCAGGTTGCCGTCCGCCACCTCGACGACCGAGGCTCCGGTGACGACCGGGCGACCGAGGAGGTAGGACAGCCGGATCGGCACCTGAAAGTCACCGCTGTCGGCGGCGTCGTTGCCCAGGAGGACCAGGTCGTACGTCGTGCCGGCCTGCTCGTGGTCGCGGATGACCGCGGCGATCTCGTGAGCCACGTCGACCGGTCCGAGGGTGGCCGGGTCGGCCTCTACGAGCACGGCGGCCTGGCAGCCCAGGGCCAACGTGCCGCGCAGCTGCTCAGTGGTCTCGGCGGCACCCACACTGACCAGGGTCACCGAGCCGTTGGTGGCGTCGGCGATCCGGATGGCCAGCTCGACCGCGCTGTTCTCGTGGTTGCTGACCGTGAAGCCGACGAACCGACCATCGACTCCTTGGCCGTCCTCGGTGAGCAGGATCTGCCCCGACGAGTCCGGGACGCGCTTGATGCAGACCAGAACGCTGGTCATCAGCGGATCCGGGCGTTCTCGGGGTCGAGCGCAGGGGTCGCGTCGATGCTGACGATGGACACCGGGTAGAGCTCCTCCATGTAGGAGACCGCGAGCTGGTTGCCCAGCACGGCCTCGGCAGGCGGCAGGTAGGCCAGCAACAGGTGCTTGCCCAGGCTCGGCGCGGAGCCGGCCGTGGTCACGTAGGAGTGGTGGCCGTGACCGTCGGTGAGCAGCCCGCCGTCACGGGTCAGGATCGGCTCGCCCCCGAGCATGTAGCGCTTCACGCCGCTGGCCGAGGTGTGGTCGTCGACGGCCAGGGTGCACAGGACCGCGGCGGGAGCCTCCTCACGCTGCTTGAGATAGGCGGCCTTGCCGACGAAGTCGGCTGCCTTCACCTTGGGCCGCTGCATCCCGGCCTCCACGATGGAACGCTCGGCGTCGAGCTCGGCGCCGTACGCCCGGTAGCCCTTCTCGATCCGGCCGGTCGTGCCGTAGACACCGATGCCGACCGGCACTGCGCCGTACGACGCACCGGCGGTGAGCAGGGCGTCCCAGAGGGCGGCGGCCTGGTCCATGGGCACGTAGAGCTCCCAGCCGAGCTCGCCGACGTAGGAGATCCGCGAGGCGAGCACGGTGATGCCGGCCACGGTGATGTTGCGGCAGGTCAGGAAGCCGAAGCCGGCGTCGGAGACGTCCTCGTCGGTCAGCGAGGCGACGATGTCGCGGGCCTTCGGGCCCCAGACGCCGATCGTGGAGACGTCGTTGGTGAGGTCCTTCAGCTCGGCGTTGCCCACCAGCCGGTCCGCGAACCACTTGCGGTCGGCCATGCCGTGGGCGCCGCCGGTGACGACCCGGAAGTGGTCCTCGCCCAGCCGCATCACGGTGAGGTCGGAACGGAAGCCACCCTTCGCGTCGAGCACCGGCGTGTAGATCACCTTGCCGACCGCGACGTCGCACTGGGCCACGCACACACCCTGGACCGAGGCGAGGGCGTCGGCGCCGGTGATGTCGAAGATGCAGAACGCGGTCAGGTCGATGATGCCGGCGACATCACGCATCCGCAGGTGCTCGGCGTTGATGATCGGGCTCCACCAGCGTGCGTCCCACTCGTTCTCGCGCGGCATCACGGCCTCGCCGTACACCTCGAGGAGGTCGGCGTTGGTGTTGTACCACTGCGGGCGCTCCCAGCCGACGGCCTCGAAGAACTCCGCCCCGAGCTTCACCTGCGAGTCGTGCATGGGCGAGAGTCGCTGGTCGCGGTCGGACTCGTACTGCTCGGCCGGGTGCACGATGCCGTAGGTCTTGATGAACGACTCGGTGGTGCGCAGGCGGGTGTGCTCGCGGCGCTCCTGGTGGGGGTAGAACCGGGCGATGTCGCTGTGGTGGATGTCGATCTCGGAGTAGCCGTGGGTCATCCACTCGGCCACCGCGCGTCCCACTCCGGGACCTTCCTTGATCCAGACCGCCGCCGCGGTCCACAACCCGCCGACCTGGCTCTCGCCGAGGATCGGGTTGCCGTCGCAGGTCAACGAGAGCAGGCCGTTGATGGCGTAGCGCATCTCGGCACCGTCGGCACCGAGCAGGTCGGGCATCAGCTCGAAGGCCTGCTCCAGCTGCGGGTCGAAGTCGTCGGAGGTGAAGGGCATCTCGGTCGGCGACAGCTTGGCCTGCTCGATCGAGGGGATGTCCTCGGGCTCGTGCAGGATCGCGCGGTGGGCGTAGGAGCCGACCTCCATGTCGGCGCCGTGCTGGCGCTCGTAGCAGAAGGTGTCCATGTCGCGCACGATCGGGAAGGTGATCTCACCCTCGGTCTCGGCGAGCTGCGGGCAGGGACCGACGCTGATCATCTGGTGCACGGCCGGGGTGAGCGGGATCTTGATGCCGGCCATGTCGCCGATCTTGGGACTCCACACGCCACACGCGATGACGACGGTCTCGGCGTCGATGTCTCCGCCGGTCGTGCGCACCCGCTTGATCCTGCCGTCCTCCACGTCGAGCCCGGTGACCTCGACGTTGGGCACAACCCTCAGTGCGCCGGAGGCCAGCGCCTTCTCCCGCATGATCGTGCCGGCCCGCAGCGAGTCGACCACGCCGACGCTGGGGGTCCAGAAGGCGCCGATGAACTGGTCCTCCTCGATGAAGGGGACCTTCTCCTTGACGAACGCCGGACTGACCAGCTCGCTGTCGATGCCCCAGGCCTTCGAGCTCGACATCCTGCGGCGCAGCTCCTCCATCCGCTCCTCGGTGCGCGCGATCTCGAAGCCACCGGACTGGGTGAAGACACCCATCTCCTTGTACTGCTTGACCGAGTCGAGCGTCAGGTCGGTGATCTCCCGGGAGTGGTCCACCGGGAAGATGAAGTTGGAGGCGTGCCCCGTGGAGCCACCGGGGTTGGGCAGGGCCCCTTTGTCGATCTGGACGATGTCGGTCCAGCCGAGCTCGGCGAGGTGGTGCACCAGGCTGTTGCCGACGATGCCGGCGCCGACGACGACGACCTGGGCGGAGCTGGGGACGGTGGCCATGGGGTCCTCTTTCGGTGGTCGAGCGTGTTCGCCTCGATGATCGAGCTTGTCGTTCTCGGTGATCGAGCTTGTCGTTCTCGGTGATCGAGCTTGTCGTTCTCGGTGATCGAGCTTGTCGTTCTCGGTGATCGAGCTTGTCGAGATCAGTTGCGTCATCCGCAACGCAATGCGTGATGCGAGACAACTAGGTATTAGGGTCCCCGGGGACGGGTGCTGTGTCAAGAGCAGCCGACGGCGAACCGCCGGCTGCTCCCGACCAAGCTGAATGCGCCACCGATCCGGTCACTGATCCGGTCACTGATCCGGGAACCGCTCCGCATGCGCGACCGCCCGGCGTACCTTGCCCGGCAGCGTCGACTCGAAGGGCTCGTGCCGCAGTTCCTTGAGCAGTGAGAAGCACATCGCGATCAGGATGAGCATGAACGGACCGGCCACCAGGATGACCAGTGTCTTGAGCGAGTTCAGGCCGTTCTCGCCACCGCTCCAGAGCAGCACGGCGGCCACGGCCCCGGTGGCCACCCCCCAGAAGATGGTCAGGCGGCGCTGCGGCTCCTCCTTGCCGTTCTGACTGAGCATCCCCATCACGATCGAGGCGCTGTCGGCACCGGTGATGAAGAAGATGGCGATCAGGAACACAGCCAACGCCATGGTGATGGTCGAGAGCGGATACTCCCTCAGCGTGTCGAACAGGGCGTTCTCCAGGCCCTCGTTGAGCTTGCCGTTCATGTCCACGCCCTGGTTGAGTTGCAGGTCGAAGGCGGCGCCACCGAGGATCGAGAACCAGACGAACGACACCAGGCTGGGTACGGCGATCACGTAGATCACGAACTGACGGATCGTGCGCCCCTTGGAGATCCGGGCGATGAACATGCCCACGAACGGGGTCCACGAGATCCACCAGGCCCAGTAGAAGATCGTCCAGTCGTTGAGCCACTCCGAGCCGCCGAACACCCCGGTGCGGAAGCTCATGGTGGGCAGGTGGGTGAGGTAGCCGCCGATGGACTCGGTGAAGGTGCCGAGGATGAACACGGTCGGCCCGACCACGAACAGGAAGAACACCAACAGGGCGGCGGCGATGGCGTTGGCGTTGGAGAGGTACTTGACGCCCTTCTCGATGCCGGTGACCGCGGAGAGCACGAAGCAGGTGCACAGCACCACGATCACCAGCACGGCCGCGCCCTCGCCGTACTTCGCGTGACCGAAGACGTTCGCCAGGCCCCCGGTGATCTGCAGCGCGCCGAGCCCGAGCGAGGTGGCGGAGCCGAACAGGGTCGCGAAGATCGCGATGACGTCGATGGCCTTGCCGGGACCCTCTCCGGCCCGCTTGCCCAGCAGCGGGTAGAACGTGCCGCTGACCAGGTTGCCCCGGCCTTTGCGATAGGCGAAGTAGCCGATGGCCAGCCCGATCACGGCGTACATCGCCCAGGGGTGGAAGCCCCAGTGGAAGAACGTGTACTCCATCGCCATCTGGGCGGCTTCGGGCGAGGCCGGCTCAGCCATCCCCATAGGCGGGCCGTTGAGGTGGTAGAGCGGCTCGGCGACACCGTAGAACATCAGGCCGATGCCCATGCCCGTCGCGAACATCATCGACACCCACGAGAACGTCGAGAACTCCGGCCGGGAGTCGTCGGGGCCGAGCCTGATGTTGCCGTAGCGACTGAAAGCGAGGTACGCCGAGAAGATGACGAAGAAGCCGCTGGTGAGCACGAACAGCCAGCCGAACGACTTCGTCATCCAGGCCAGCGCCTTGGCGGTGCCGTCGTTGAGGCCGTCGGGATTCAGTGCCCCGAAGAGCACGAACGCGATGGCCAGGGCCGCCGCGATCCCGAACACGATCTTGTCGACGGGAAGGTTGTCTTCGTCGCGGGGCGGGGCCACATCGCTGCCCGGACGGGCGGATTCATCAATGGACATGCGCACCAACTCCATCATTCGTTGCGCAATGCGCAACCCGAAAGCGTCTGATGCAACACCTGTGTGGCGTGGGCGCCTTGCGGTTGTCATTGGAATGGTGCGGGAATGGCCATTGTGGTGGTTCGCTGTCAGGGGGTGACTGCGATCCACCACTTATCGGTTCAGCCGGTGACTACTTGCCGAGCCAGGCGTCCACCTTGTCCGGGTTGTCCGCGATCCACTTCTTGGCCGCGTCATCCGGGGTCATGCCATCGCGAGCGATGTAGGTCGAGACCAGGTTCTGATCGTCGTTGGTCCAGGTGAAGTTCTTCACCAGGTCGACGGCCGGCGAGTCCGAGTCGGCGAACTTGGTGGAGATCAGCTTGTTCAGGGCGTACGGCGGGTAGTCACACGCGACCTTGGCGGGGTCGGCGTCACAGCCCTCGGTCCACTCGGGAAGGTTGATCTTGACCAGCTTGACCTCGGAGAAGAACCACTGCGGGTCGTAGAAGTAGGCCAGCAACGGCGTCTTGTTCTTCTCCGCCGAGCGGAAGCTCTCGATGAGCGCCGCCTCGCTGCCACCCACGACGACCTTGTAGTTGAGGTCCAGGTTCTTGACCAGCGCCTCGTCGTTGGTGACGTACGACGGGTCACCGTCGAGCAGTTGACCCTTGCCGCCGGACTCCGAGGTCTTGAACAGGTCGGCGTACTTGTTCAGGTTGTTCCAGTCGGTGATGTCCGGGTACTTCTCCGCCATCCACGGCGGCACGTACCAGCCGATGATGCCGTCGTTGCCGGTCAGTCCGGCGTCCTGCACGGTGCCGGCGTCGGTGATGTACTTCTTGACCAGGTCGTCGTGGCCCCAGTTCTCGACGATGGTGTCCAGCGTGCCGTCGGCCATGCCCTGCCAGCCGACCTCCTCCTTGACGTCGGAGTAGGTCACGTTGCAGCCCAGCTCGGTCGCTGCGACCTGTCCGATGACGTGCGCGTTCGAGACGTACCCCGTCCACGGGTTGACCGCGATGCGGAAGTCTCCACAGTCGCTGCCACCCGAGGGCGCCTTGGCATCCTCGATGCCGCCTCCACCACATGCAGTGAGGCCGAGGCCCACGACCGCAGCAACAGCGACCAGCCGGATTCGGCTCAGTCCTCGTGCCATGAACATTCCTTCCTTCGGCTCCGCGTATGTCGCGGAGGAGTTTGTGTGGTCAGCGGCCGTAGCGCGCTGCTGCCCCTCGGGCTATTCGATCGAGCATCACGCCGAGCGCGGTGATGGCGATGCCGGCGGCGAGCCCCTTGCCGAACAACTGGGTCTGGGAGAATCCCGAGACGACGAGGTAGCCCAGGCTTCCGCCACCGACCAGACCACCGATGACGACCATCGAGAGCACGTACAGCAGACCCTGGTTGGTGGCCAGCACCAGTGCCTCGCGTGACATCGGCAGCTGCACCTTGGAGATCATCTGCCACTTCGTGCTGCCCGCCGAGCGCACCGCCTCGACGGTCGTCGGTGAGACGCCACGGATGCCGTCGGCCACCAGCTTGGTGGCGATCGGCACCGCGTAGGCGGTGGCGGCCAGGATGGCGGTGAAGCGACCGACGCCGAACAGCGCCAGCGCGGGCACCAGGTAGACGAACGGCGGGATCGTCTGGAAGGCATCGAGGAACGGCCGGATGATCGTGTCGGTCCTCGGCCCGCGGCCCATGCTGACCCCGAGGATGATCGCGATCACCATCACCAGGACGGTCGCCAGCAGCGTCATGGTCAGGGTCACCATCGTGTCGTTCCACAGGCCGGTGCCCAGGATGACCGCCTGGCACACGAGGGTGGCCACCGTCGGGCGCCAGCCGCCGAGCACGTAGGCCAGCGCCAGCAGCACGAGGGCCATCACCCACCAGGGCGAAAGGGCGAGCAGGTCCTGGAAGGGGTTGATGATCCAGTTGGTGACATCGTCCTTCAGAGCGATCGTGAAGCCGTCGACGAGGTCGACGAACCAGCTGGTGAAGTCGTTGATCACCTTGGTGAGGTTGCTTCCACTGATCCACTTGATGACAGGTGTGTCGGAGACGTCCGGGAAGGCGGCGAGGTTGATCTGTTGGCGGGACAGGAAGACCATGACGACCACCGGGATGAGCAACAGGCCCCGCGTCAACCAGCGCCCGGCGTTGGTCAGCCGTGGACGTCGCTGACCTCTGCCGGCGTCCTCCTTGGCCCACCGGGGCAGGCGCTCGAGCATGACGCCGGTCAGCATGACGCCGGGTCCGCTCACCGAGGCGACTCCCGAGGCGCGGCCCTGCGCCTCGGAGCGCTCACTGGCCGCGGTCGTGGTGCGGTCCAGCATGATCGCCATCAGGACGATCGCCAGACCGGCAACCGACGCGGCGCCGACGTTGAGGATCTGCAGCGCGGACACGACGTTCTTGCCGAGGCCGGGTCCGTTGACGAGGGCCGCGATGGTGGCCATCGACAGCGCCGCCATCATGCACTGGTTGATGCCGACCACGATCGTGCGCCGTGCCATCGGGAGCTCGACCTGGCGCAGCAGCTGACCCTGCGTGAGGCCCAGTGACCGGGCGGCCTCCTTCGTGTTGGCCGGCACCGACTTGATGCCGTACTCGGTGATCCGGATCAACGGAGGCAGGGCGTAGATGAGCGTGATCACGACGGCCGAAGCCGCCCCGATCCCGAAGAACAGGGCGACCGGCGTGAGGTAGGCGAACGCAGGCATCGTCTGCATGATGTCGAGCACCGGGGTGATCGCCACCGAAACTGCCTTGCGACGAGCCATGAGGATGCCGATCGGCAGCCCGATGATGATGCAGACCACCACGGCGATGACGGTGATGATCAGGAGATCCATCGCAGGCGACCACAGGTCGAGGATGCCGAACATCAGGAACGAGACGGTGACCAGGATGGTCGAGCGCAGTCCGGCCACCGACCACGTGATCCAGGCGGCGATCCCCACCACACCGAGCCAGCCGATCTGTGGCACCGGACGCGGGAACGCCGGGATGCTGATCAGCTTCTGCAGCCACTCGACGGCGCTGTTGAAGAAGTCACCGATCGCACCGAGCACACCGCCGAAGAACCAGTTGTCCTGGCCTTCGACCTGCACCCAGTCCCGGGCGTCGTTGAGCCACTGGTGGAAGCCGTTGGTGTCCTGGAAGGCGAGCTCGAGGGTCTGCTTGCCCTTGAAGACGGCGTAGAGGATCAGCCACAGCACGATGATGCCGAGGACCTTGTAGCCGGTGTGGCGCTTCTTCTCGGCCTCGACGTAGGGCTGTTCCTCCTTGCTGACGATCCGCTTGGGCGCCGTATCGACGCTCATGACGTGCCCTCCTCCGCCACGACTACGCGCAGGATGTCCTCGTCGTCGATGACACCGACGAGCTCGTCGCCGTCCACCACCCGGCACGGGCCGTCGTAGTCCAGGACCGCCCGGGCCGCGTCGCGCACGATGGTGCCGACCGGGAGCACCGGGCTGTCGGCACTCTCGGCGCCCGTCGGCTTGCGCATGACCCACTTGAGGGTGAGCACGTGGGACTTGGGGACCTCGCTGGTGAAGTCGCGCACGTACTCGTCAGCGGGCGCACCCACGACCTCGTCGGGCGTGCCGATCTGGACGATCTCGCCGTCGCGCATGATCAGGATCCGGTCGCCCAGCTTCAGTGCCTCCGAGAGATCGTGGGTGATGAAGACCATCGTCTTGCCGACTTCCTCATGGAGCCGGATGACCTCGCTCTGCATGTCGCGGCGGATCAGTGGGTCGAGGGCCGAGAACGGCTCATCGAACATGAGGACCTCGGGGTTCGCGGCCAGCGCCCGAGCGAGCCCGACGCGCTGCTGCATGCCACCGGACAGCTGGTCGGGATAGTTGTTCTCGTAGCCGCTCAGACCGACCAGGTCGACCATCTCCTGGGCCCGGTTGCGTCGACCGCTCTTGGCCTCGCCGCGGACCTCCAGGCCGAACGCGATGTTGTCGATGACCTTGCGGTGCGGCAGCAGGCCGAAGTGCTGGAAGACCATCGACACCTTCCGGCGGCGGGTGTCGAGCAGCGCCTTGTCCGACATGGCGGTGATGTCCTCGCCGTACAGCTGGACCGTGCCGGCGGTGGGCTCGATGAGGCGGGTGAGCAGACGGACCAGGGTCGACTTGCCCGAGCCGGACAGGCCCATGACCACGAAAACCTCACCGTCGGCCACGTCGAAGCCGACGTCCCGGATGCCAACCACGTGGCCGGTCTTCTCCTGGAGCTCCTTGCGCGACAGCTGGGCGTCGGAGGAGTTGATGATCTTGTCGGCCTTCGGGCCGAAGATCTTCCAGAGGCCCTCGACGTGCAGGGCCGGCGTCTCGGTGCCGGTCTTGTCCATGGACAGGGTCATGCGCGTTCCTCACGGTTGCGGCTGTCGCCGGGCGGATACAACGGGCTGCCGTCTCGGTAGCGGTAGTAGGGCACTGTGGCCGGGGCCAGGGGCGTGTTGCCGGCGATCAGATCGGCCGCCTTCTCGGCGACCATCATCACGGGCGCGTAGATGTTGCCGTTGGTGACGTAGGGGAAGACAGACGCGTCGACGACCCGGAGGCCCTCGGTGCCATGGACCTTCATCGTGAGCGGATCAGTGACGGACATGTCATCGAGGCCCATCTTGGCAGTACACGAGGGGTGCAGGGCAGTCTCTGCGTCCTCACGCACCCAGTCCAGGATCTGCTCGTCGCTCTCCACTCCCGGCCCGGGTGACAGCTCACCGTTGTTGAACGGCGCGAACGCGGGCTGGTTGAGGATGTCACGAGCCACCCGGATCGCCTCCACCCACTCCTTGCGGTCGGTCGGCGTGGACAGGTAGTTGAACTGCATGGACGGGTGGACCTTGGGGTCGGCGGACTTGATCCGCACCCAGCCGCGGGTGTCGGCGTACATCGGGCCGATGTGCACCTGGTAGCCGTGCTCACCAGGCTTGAGCCCCGCCGGCTGGGTGCCGTCGTAGCGGATCGCGACCGGCAGGAAGTGGAACATGAGGTTGGGCCAATCGACATCCTCGTTGCTGCGCGCGAACCCACCGCCCTCGAAGTGGTTGGTCGCCCCCAGCCCGCCACGCTGGAACAGCCACTGGAACGCGATCTTGGGACGCTGGCGGTAGCGCAGGCCGGGCGCGATCGAGACCGGCTGCTTGGAGGCGTACTGGATGTAGACCTCGAGGTGGTCCTGCAGGTTCTCCCCCACCCCCGGGGCGTGGTGGACGACCGGGATGCCGTGCTGCTTCAACAGCTCCTCGTCACCGACCCCGGAGAGCTGGAGCAGCTGGGGCGAGTTGATCGCCCCGCCACACAGGATCACCTCGCCGGCTCGCACCGTGCGCTTCAACTTGCCGGCGCGGGTGTAGTCGACGCCGACCGCCCGGGTCCCCTCGAAGTTGATCCTCGTGGCGAAGGCGTAGGTCTCGATGGTGAGGTTCTTGCGGCTCTTGACCGGGTCGAGGTAGGCCCGCGAAGCCGACCAGCGCCGACCGCGGTAGACGTTGCGGTCGAACCGGGCGAAGCCTTCCTGCCGGTAGCCGTTGACGTCGTCGGTGAGCGGGTAGCCGGCCTGCTGCGCGGCCTCGAAGAAGGCACTGAACAGCGGGTTGGTCGCCGGGCCGCGCTCGAGCTTGAGCGGGCCGCTGCCGCCGCGCCACTCATCGGCGCCGGCCAGGCAGCTCTCCATCCGCTTGAAGTAGGGCAGGCAGTGCAGGTAGTCCCACGTCTCCAGGCCCTTGTCGCCCGCCCACCGTTCGTAGTCCATCGGGTTGCCGCGCTGGAAGATCATCCCGTTGATGCTGCTGGAGCCCCCCAGCACCTTGCCACGGGCGTGGTAGATCCGGCGGCCGTTCATGTGCGGCTCGGGGTCGGTCTCGTACTTCCAGTCGTAGAGGCTGTTGCCGATCGGGATCGGCAGCGCGGCCGGCATGTTGATGAACGGGTCGAGCTTGTAGTCCGAGCGTCCGGCCTCCAGCACCAGCACCGTGGTGGACGGATCCGTGCTGAGTCGGTTGGCGAGAGCAGAGCCCGCCGAACCACCTCCCACGATCACGTAGTCGTACTGCTCGGCTGCCATCGCGTTCTCCTCCTGGACCGCCCGCTCAGACCGAGAACCAGTGCTGCGGGGCGGGGTTGATGTTGTGCCACACGTGCTTGGTCTCGCGGTACTCCTCCAGGCCCGCGCGGCCGAGCTCACGACCGATGCCCGACTGCTTGTAGCCGCCCCACTCGGCCTGGGCGACGTAGGGGTGGTAGTCGTTGATCCAGACCGTGCCCATGCGCAGCCGTCCCGCGACGCGCTGGGCGCGACCGGCGTCGCTGGTCCACACCGCACCGGCCAGCCCGTAGATGGAGTCGTTGGCGATCCGGACCGCGTCGTCCTCTCCCGAGAAGGTCTCGATGGTCATGACCGGACCGAAGGACTCGTCCTGGGTCACGCTCATCTCGCTGGTGCAGCCGTCCAGGATCGTCGGCAGGTAGTAGGAGCCGTCGGCAAGCGCCGGGTCGTCAGGGCGCTTGCCGCCGCAGCGGAGTACGGCGCCCTCGGCGATGCCGGCAGCGACGTAGGCCTCCACCTTGTCGCGGTGCGCCATGCTCGTCAGCGGCCCGGTCTCGGCCTTGTCGTCGAAGGGGCCGCCCAGCCGGATCTGCTGGGCGCGGGTGACCAGGTCGGCGACGAACCGGTCGTGCAGCTCCTCCTGGACGACGAGCCGGGCGCCGGCCGAGCACACCTGACCGGAGTGCAGGAAGACCGCGGTGAGAGCGAAGTCCAGAGCGGTGTCGTAATCGGCGTCGGCGAAGACGATGTTGGGGTTCTTGCCACCGAGCTCGAGGGCGATCTTCTTCACGCTGCCGGCCGCGGTCGCCATGATCCGCTTGCCGGTGGCCAGTCCGCCGGTGAAGGAGACCAGATCGACCCGCGGGTCCTCGCTGAGCGGAGCCCCTGCGTTCGGGCCGTCGCCGACCACCAGGTTGGCGACGCCGGCCGGGAGTCCGGCCTCCTCGAGCACCTTCATCAGGTGGATGGCGGTGTGCGGGGTCAGTTCACTGGGCTTGAGCACGAACGTGTTGCCCGCGGCCAGGCACGGGGCGACCTTCCAGGCCACCTGGAGCAGCGGATAGTTCCACGGAGCGATCAGCCCGCACACCCCGACCGGCTCGTGCACGATGCGGCTGACCACGTCGGGGTTGCCGGTGTCGACCACGCGACCGGCCTCGTCGTCGGCGATGTGGCCGAAGTGCCGGAAGACCGAGACCACGTCGGCCACGTCGAACTCGGCCTCCACGTAGCGCTTGCCGGTGTCGAGAGCCTCCGCCCGGGCGATGATCGCGGTGTCCCGCTCGAGCAGGTCGGCGACGCGCAGGAGCAGGTCACCTCTGCTCCGCGCGGACGTCGAGGGCCAGGCACCGTCGTCGAAAGCGGCACGCGCGGCGGCGATGGCGGCTCGGGTGTCCTCGGGGCCGGACTCGTCGATCTCGGCGACCAGGGTGCCGTCGGCCGGGCAGCGGATCTCCCGGCGAGCACCGGCGGCAGCGCCGACCCAGCGGCCCGCAATGTAGTTCTCCGGCACCCGCCCCACCCTTCAACTCGGACACGTGTTGCGCATGACGCAACCCTGTGCCCCCTGCGCAACCCAATGTTTCCCTGAGCATGGTGCGACTGGGCCCGGTCGTCAAGGATTCTTTGCCTCAGATACCGACCTGTGACCCTAGGTGATGACTAGCGGTGACCCCAGCCGAGCCGGTGCGATATCTCCTCCGCGGCTTCCAGCAGCAGGGGCAGGGCGGAGTCGATCTTGGCGGTGCCCAACCGGAAGGTCGGGCCGCTGACACTGAGCGAGGCGATCACGTCACCGTGCGCGTTGTGGATCGGAGCGGCGACCGCGGTGAGGCCGACCTCGAGCTCGTCCACGGCCACGGCGTACCCCTGCTCGCGGACGACGTCGAGCTCCTTGCGCAGGGCGGATCGCTTGGTGATCGTGAGGGCCGTGTACGCCGGCAGCCCGTGCAGCACCTCGTCGAGCCGCTCGCTGCCCAACCCGGACAGCAGCACCTTGCCGTTGCTCGTGGCGTGCAGAGGGATGTGCTGGCCGACCCAGTTGTGCGGCTGCAGTGCCGACGAGCCGGCGACCTGGTCCAGGTAGAGCGCGGATGCCTCGGAGAGCACCGCCACGTTGACGGTCTCGCCGGTGGAGGCGGCCAGCGCCTTGCAGATGGGTCGCGCCTCCTGCACGACGTCGAGCCGGGCCGTGGTCGCACCGGCGAGGCGGAGGAGGCCGACACCGAGGCGGTACTTGCCGCGCCCCTCGGTCTGCTCGACCAGGCCGCGGCCCTCCAGTGTGCTCATGAGGCGGAAGGCGGTGCTCTTGTGGACGTCGAGTTCGCCGGCCACTTCGGTCACCCCCATCTCGCCGAAGCGGGCCAGCACTTCGAGAATGGTGATCGCCCGATCGACCGACTGGACGCCACCGGTGGAACTGGGGTCAGTGGTGTTGCTCATGGCGCAACAGTAGTGCACTCTGCGCATAAAACGACGACCGGACCACTAGGCAAGTCGCTGTTGCGTATCGCAGAATGAGTTTTTCAAGGCGCAACAGCCTGGGTGGCTGACATGATGCGTCGAGCCGCTCGACCCACGTTGCCGTAGGAGCATGCCGAATGAACGACCACCCCACCCGTGAGACCCCCGACGGCACCACGATCGCGGCCCCGCCCGGTCTGCCGTCGGGAGACTTCGTGCTCACGCTGACCTGCCCGGACCAGCCCGGCATCGTGCACGCGGTGTCGGGGTTCCTGGTCGAGCGCGGCGGCAACATCGTGGAGAGCCAACAGTTCGACGACCAGATCACCGACCGCTTCTTCATGCGCATCGACTTCCAGATCAACGGTGGCTCGACGGCCGAGGCGCTGCGCACCGAGTTCGCGGAGGTCGCCGAGCGCTACGACATGACCTTCGAACTGTGGGGCGCCCGGGCGCCGTACAAGACGCTCATCATGGTCTCCAAGCAGCTGCACTGCCTCAACGACCTGCTCTTCCGCTACTCCACCGGCTCGTTGCAGATCGAGATCCCGGCCGTCGTCTCCAACCACCGCGACGCCGAGAAGCTGTGCGACGTCTACGGTCTGCCGTTCCACCACCTGCCGGTCACCCCCGACACCAAGGCCGTCGCCGAGAAGGCGCTGCTCGACCTGATCGACGAGCACGACGTCCACCTCGTCGTCCTGGCGCGTTACATGCAAGTGCTCTCCGACGACGTGTGCCGGCGGCTGCCCGGCAAGGTGATCAACATCCACCACTCGTTCCTGCCGAGCTTCAAGGGCGCCAAGCCCTACCACCAGGCCTACGACCGGGGCGTCAAGCTCGTCGGGGCGACGGCGCACTACGTCACCGCCGACCTCGACGAGGGACCGATCATCGAGCAGGACACGATCCGGGTCGACCACGGCTACCACCAGGACCAGCTGGTGGCGGCCGGTCGCGACGTCGAGGCCCAGGTGCTCTCCCGCGCAGTGCGCTGGCACTCGGAGTCCCGGGTGCTGCTCAACGGTCACCGGACCGTCGTCTTCCGCTGACCCCCCTTCCTCCTGCGCAACGTCATGGGTTCTGGCTGCCGGGGCGACCAGTTGTTATGACGCTGCGGGGGGGTGGGGGCGTTTGTCCACAAGCCCTCAGCACCTCGGTGTAGGCCGAGCGGACGCGGGAACACTGGCCCACCGTGGACGATACCTACGGACGACGGCGCAGCGTTCGACGCAGGCGCGTGGCCGCCCTCGCGGCCGACCAAGCCGGAGTGGTGTCGCGACCGCAGTTGTACGGCGCCGGCATCACCAGGGCGGAGGTCCGGGCCAACGTGGCGGCTCAGCGGTGGGCGCGGGTCGGGCGCCAGTGCATCTGCGTGCACACCGGCCCCCTCACCCAGCAGGCGCGGCATTGGATCGCCGTGTTCGAGGCCGGCCCGAGGGCCTATCTCGACGGCGCTTCGGCCCTGGTGGAGGGCGGGGTGGAGCGACTCAACGTCGACACCATCCGGGTGTCCGTGCCCCGGGGAGCACCTGCGCGCCGACCGCCGGGCATCGACATCCGGCAGACCCGTCGCTGGTGCGCTGACGACGTCGTGGGGCCGGGTCTGCGCCGTGCCCGGATCGAGGTGGCCGCGGTGCACGCAGCCCTCTGGGCGGTCAGCGACCGGCAGGCCGCCCTGTTCCTGACGATGCCCGTGCAGCAGGGTCTCACCACGGCCGAGGCGATCAGCACGGTGATGCTGCGAGTGCGACGAGACAAACGCCGGAGCTTCATCCACGACGTCCTGCTGGACCTGATGGGAGGGGTGCGATCCCTGGGTGAACTCGACGTACTCCGGGGCTGCCGCGCCCGAGGCCTGCCCGAGCCGGAGCGTCAGGCAGTGTTCCGGGCCCGCAACGGCCGCTACTACCTCGACTTCCGCTGGGCACGGTGGGGGCTGGTCGTCGAGGTCGATGGCATCCAGCACGCGTGGGCCGAGCAGATCGTCGGCGACGCCCTGCGCCAGAACACCCTGACCATCGCCGGCGACACCGTGCTCCGGATCCCGCTCCTGGGACTCAGGGTCGCCCCGGAGGACTTCTTCACCCAGATCGAGAGGGCCCTGGTGGCGGCAGGCTGGCGCAGGGCAGCATGAATCCGCCGCAACGTCATAGCTTCCGGTGGTCGGGGCAGCCAGAACCTATGACGTTGCGAGAGGGGTCAACACAGAGGGATCAGTCGCCGAGCTCGGCGCGACGGCGTACGACGTACTCCTCCAGCTCGAGGCGGATGGCATCGTCGAGCGGCGGAGCGACGTACTCCTCGAGCTTCTTCTGGTAGATCTTCTCCGCGCGGTGCGCGGTGTCCACGCCACCGGTGCGCATCCACTTCTCGTAGTTGTCCGAGGAGGACAACAACGGGCGGTAGAAGCAGGTCCGGAAACGCTCCATCGTGTGCATGGCACCCAGGAAGTGACCGCCATGGCCGACCTCCTCGTGCGCACCGAACGCCATCGAGGCCTCGTCGATCTCCAGAGGCGTGAACTCCGCGTGCATCATCTGGAGGATCTCGATGTCGACGATGAACTTCTCGTAGCCGGCCACCAGACCGCCCTCGAGCCAGCCCGCGGAGTGCATGACCCAGTTGGCCCCGGCCAGGAAGGTCGGCATCATCGTCATCAGGGCCTCGTAGCCGGCCTGGGCGTCGGGGACCTGCGAGGACGTCAGGCCGCCACCGGTGCGGAACGGCAGCCCGAAGTGCCGGGCGATCTGACCGGTGCAGAGCAGGCCGATGCCCGACTCGGGGGTGCCGAACGTCGGCGACCCGGACTGCATGTCGATGTTCGACAGGAACGACCCGAAGATCACCGGGCAGCCGGGGTTGATCAGCTGCGACAGTGCGACGCCGGAGAGCGCCTCGACGATCTGCTGCACCAACGCGGCGGGGATGGTCACCGGCGACATGGCGCCCATGAGGATGAACGGCGTGAGGACGACGGGCTGGCCGGCGGTGGAGTACTCGAACTGCGACTCCAGCATCCGGTCGTCCCAGCGCAGCGGCGAGTTGCAGTTGATCAGCTGGATGGAGGCCGGGGTCTTCACGATGTTGTCGCGGCCACCGAAGAGGATCGAGGACATCGCGATGGTGTCGGCGGCATTGACCCCTGAGACGACGTTGCCCATGTAGACCTTGTCGGTCAGCGTCTGCAGCGCGTAGGTCATGTCGAGGTGGCGGCTGTCCAGCGGGGTGTCGTTGGGCTCGCAGATCACGCCACCGGCGGAGTCCATGACCTCGAAGGACTGGGCCAGCTTGGTGAAGTTGCGGAAGTCCGACATCGTCGCGTCGCGACGTACGTCGCCCTGGCGCACGAAGGGCGGACCGTAGACGGCGCCGAACGCCATCGAGTCACCACCGATGTGGATGCTGTTGGCGGGATTGCGCGCCTGGACGTCGAACTCTCTCGGCGCCTTGGCGACCTGGGCGAGCACGAACTCGGGGTCCAGGAAGACGGTGTTGTCCACCACCTTCTGACCGGCCTGGCGGAACAGCTCGAGGGCTCGCTCGTCCATGAACTCGACGCCGATCTCGGTCATCAGCTTTCGCCAGCCGCGGTCGAGGGTCTCCATGGCGTCCGCGGAGAGGATCTCGTAGCGGGGCATCCGGTTGTGGAACATCGGTCTCCTTCACGCAAATACGGACGACGGTTTCACTTGACCCCGCCTTGTGCGGCATCCTAGCCTCATCATGTGGAATCCTAGTTCCACATCATGGAACTTCCGCAACCATTCGGCAAGCACCCCTCACCCCGGCAGGAGAGAGCAACAGTGGCCGCCACGGCGAACACCGGCACGCAGGCGATCGATCGCGCCGCGTTGCTGATCGCCACGGTCGTGCGGGCCGACGAGCCGCTGTCGTTCCTCGAGCTCCACGACGAGTGCGGCCTGCCCAAGTCGACGACCTCACGGCTGCTCACCGCGCTCGAGCGCACCGAGCTGCTCGAGCGCAACGCCGCCGGGTCCTACGTCGCCGGCCCGCTGTTCTGGCTCTACGCCACCCGCCACGACCCGTGGGACGAGCTGGTCCGCCTGGCCCGTCCCACCCTCGAGCGCCTCGGCACCGAGACCCGCGAGACCGTGAACCTCTCGGTCACCCGCGGCGACCGCGTCGTCCAGGTGGCGCAGGTCGACTCGACCTACATGCTCGGCACCCGTGACTGGACCGAGGTCGACGTGCCCGTGCACACCAGCGCCCTCGGCAAGGTGCTGCTCGCCTACGGCGCACTCTCCATCCCGCCCGGCAGGCTCGAGCAGGTCACCCCGCACACCATCACCGACCGCGACGTCCTGGCCCGCCAACTGGCGCAGGTCACCCGTCGCGGCTACGCCAGCACCGTCGATGAGCTCGAGATCGGGCTCACCGGTGTCGGCGTACCCGTCCGCGGCAGCGGCGGCGAAGTCATCGCAGCACTGGGCGTCTCGGGCCCCAGTCCGCGACTGGAGGACCGGCTCGACGAGATCGGCCGACTGTTGAACGACCGGGCGGAGCAGCTTTCCGGGCTGCTGCGCCGGCGAACCCGCAAGGAGGGAGTGGCATGAGCATGACCCCCGAGGAGATCCTCAAAGGTCTCTACGACGAGACCCTGATCGGCAACGCACCACGTGTGCTCGAGCTGACCGGCGAGGGCCTGGCCCTGGGGATGGAGCCGCAGACCCTGCTGTTCGAAGCCCTCATCCCCTCGCTGGAGGAAGTCGGTGCGCGCTTCGAGCGCGGTGACTTCTTCGTGCCGGAGATGCTGATCGCGGGTCGCGCGATGGCTGGCGCCATGGAGGTGCTGCGCCCCCTGCTCGCCGAGACCGGCGTGGAGACCATCGGCAAGTTCCTGATGGGCACCGTCAAGGGCGACGTGCACGACATCGGCAAGAACCTCGTCAACATCATGCTCGAAGGCGCCGGCTTCGAGGTGATCGACCTCGGTGTCCAGGTGGCCCCGGAGAAGTTCGTCTCCGCCATCAACGAGCACAGCCCCGACATCGTCGGGTTCTCCGCCTTCCTCACCACCACGATGCCCATGTTCAAAGCCAACATGAACGCACTCGAGAAGGCCGGCATCCGCAACGACGTCATCGTGATGGTGGGCGGAGCCCCGGTCACCCAGGAGTACGCCGACGCCGTGGGCGCCGACGGCTACGCGGCCGACGCGTCCCAGACCGTCAAGCGCGCCAAGGCCCTCCTGCACGAGAAGCGCGCGAAGGTGCCGGCATGAGCGCGCCCCGCTTGGAGACCGTCCTGCGCGGCAAGGGGACCGAGGTCGTCATCGGCCACGACCGACCGTTCTGCCTCATCGGTGAGCGGATCAACCCGACCGGGCGCCGGATCTTCCAGGAGCAGCTGCGCGCCGGCGACCTCTCGGCGATCGAACGGGACGTGAAGGCCCAGGTCGAGGGCGGTGCCGACGTGCTCGACATCAACATGGGCGTCCCGCTGACCGACGAGGCAGAGCTGCTCGCCAAGGCCATCACCCTGGTGCAGCAGCTCACCGACAAGCCGATCTGCATCGACTCCTCGGTGGTCGAGGCGCTGGAAGCCGGCCTGGCGGTCTACCAGGGCCGTGCGCTGGTCAACTCGATCACGGCTGAGGACGAGCGGATGGAGCAGATCCTCCCGCTGGTCAAGAAGTACGACGCCGCGATCATCGCGCTGCCCAACGACTCCGACGAGATCCCGATGGATGCGGAGAAGCGCATGGTGCTGACCCGCAAGATCTTCGAGGTGGCGACGAAGGAGTACGGCATCGCTGCCTGCGACATCGTCATCGACCCGCTGGCCATGCCGATCGGTGCCGACCAGAGTGTGGTCAACACGTTCTTCGACTGTGTCAGCCAGATCCGTGACGAGTTCGGCGCCAACATGACCTGCGGCGCCTCCAACGTCTCGTTCGGGATGCCGGGACGTCACCAGATCAACTCGACATTCCTCCCGATGGCCATGACCGCCGGCCTCACCAGTGCGATCATGGACACCCGGACGCCGTCCGTCGTCGAGGCCGTCAAGGCCGCCGACCTGCTCCTGGGTCACGACGAGTGGGGTGGCGCCTGGATCGCGGCACACCGTGCCCGGCTTGCGCGTGAGGCAGCCCTGACGCAGTGAGTTCACAGTGACTGAGGGTCCCGATTTCACCTTGGAGAACATCGCCCGGGAGGGCCTGATCGAGCCGTCCGGCACCGAGCAGGCCGCCCACGACGGCACCGGTCGGGTGGACCTTGCGTTCACCGTGCACTCCACCGGTGACGCCGCACCGACCCAGCGCGGCGTCCGGGTCCCGCCCGGTGTCACGGTGTTCGACTCGGCGTCGTGGAACGGGATCGCGATCGACTCCACGTGCGGTGGCCACGGGACCTGCCACAAGTGCAAGGTCAAGGTGGAGGGCGGATCGGTCCCGATCACCCGCCACGACGTCCGGACCTTCACCAGCGACCAGATCGCCGAGGGCTGGCGGTTGGCCTGCCTGGTGCAGGCGACTCGGGACCTGGCCATCGAGGTGCCCCCACTGACCACCCGCCCCAAGGCGGCAACGGTCGGCGTCGGGCGCCAGGTGATCCTGCGACCCGCGCTCGTCAAGCGCTACGTCGAGCTCGAGGAGGCGACGCTGGCCGACCAGCGCACCGACCTCGTGCGACTGACCGACGCCATCAGCGACCTCGAGCTCAACGCCGACCTTCACGTGCTGCGTCGGCTCTCCACGGTGCTGAGGCAGTCCGACTTCAAGGTCACCGCGGTGATCATCGACGAGGACCTGATCGACGTGGAGCCCGGGGACACCACCGGCGAACGCTACGCGATCGCCTTCGACCTCGGCACGACCACGGTCGTGGCGACCCTGCTGGACGTCGGCACCGGCACACCGGTGGCGGTGGCGTCCATGCTCAACAAGCAGCAGCCGTTCGGTGGTGACGTCATCACCAGGATCAGCGCCACCATGATGGACCCCGACGCCCTCGGCCGGCTCCAGGAGGCGGCCGGGGCCACGCTCGCCGAGCTCGCCGTACAGGTCTGTGCCGAAGGCGGCATCGATCCGGCCCAGGTCTACGAGGTGGCCATCGCCGGCAACGCCACGATGACCGCGCTGGTGCTCGGCATCGACCCGGAGCCGCTCGGGGTCGCCCCCTTCGTGATGTCCACCGCACAACCACCCACCGTGCTCGCCTCCGACGTCGGCCTCACACTGCACCCGCGAGCACGGGCCGTGTTCTTCCCGGCGCTCGGCGCCTACGTCGGCGGCGACATCGTGGCCGGCATGCTGGCCACCGGCATGGACCGCGACAAGCGGACCCGGCTGTTCATCGATGTCGGCACCAACTGCGAGATCGTGCTCAGCGACGGCGACACCATCCTGTCCACCGCCGCTCCGGCCGGCCCGGCGTTCGAGGGGGGTGCGATCCGGTGCGGAATGCGGGCCGCAGACGGCGCCATCGAGGTGATCAAGCTGGATGCCACCTCCGAGCCCGGGGTGACGCTCGGGGTGATCGGCGACGTGGAACCGCGCGGTCTGTGCGGGTCCGGCCTGGTCGACGCGGTCGCCGAGCTGGTCAAGGTCAAGCTGCTGGACAGCTCGGGGCGGTTCGTGCCCGAGGTCGACGCCCTCGACATCGCCCCCGTGCTGGCCCACCGGCTGACCAAGATCGGCGAAGAGCGGGTCTTCATCCTGCACCAGCCGACCCCGGACTCACCGCCCGACGAGTGCGTCTACCTCTCGCAGCGTGACGTGCGGGAGCTCCAGTTCGCTAAGGCCGCCATCTCCACCGGCTGGACGCTGCTGCTCGAGCAGCTCGAGCTCGAGCACCTCGACATCCAGCAGGTGCTGTTGGCCGGTTCGTTCGGCAGCTACCTCTCGCCCGCTTCGGCGGTGCGGATCGGCCTGGTGCCCCAGCTGCCGGTGCTGCGCATCGTCGCGGCAGGCAACGTGGCAGGTGAGGGTGCCAAGATGGCGTTGCTGTCCCTGCGTGAACGTGCCGGGGCCACGGCGCTGATCGAGGAGGTTGCCTATGTCGAGCTCTCCGACCGCCCGGACTTCAACGACAAGTTCGTCGAGCAGCTCTCGTTCTGAGCGCATCGCGCTGATCGCGTGCGGGGCCCTGGCCCAACCCGCGGCAGCGATCGCGCTGAGCCACGGCTGGCCGGTCGACGTACACCCGTTGCCGCCGCTGCTGCACAACCAGCCGCAGAAGATCGCCGGCGAGGTCCGGGAGCTGGCCGAGGCGCTGGGGTCGTCGTACGAGAAGGTCGTGGTGGGGTACGCCGACTGCGGGACGTACGGCGCCCTCGACTCGGTGTGCTCAGACCTGGGGCTGGAGCGGCTGCCGGGGCTGCACTGCTACGACGTGTTCGCCGGCCCGTCGCGGCTGCAGAGCTTCTTCGACGACCAGCCGGGCACCTACCTCCTGACCGACTTCCTGGTGCGCTCGTTCGCGCGGACCGTCGAGCGGGAACTGGGGCTTGATCGCTACCCGGAGCTGCGCGACGACTACTTCGGGTCCTACACCCGGGTGGTGTGGCTGGCCCAGGAGCCCAATGACGAGCTGCGCGGGCTGGCCCGGGCCGCCGCGGACCGCATCGGACTGCCCCTGACGGTCATCGAGACCGGCCACACCGGTCTTGAGTCTGCGTTGTCCGATCTGGTCGGTTTGCCGACCTGACGGGATCCCCGGCTGACCGGGGAAACTCGCGGTTGTCAGTTGATGCAATGGCTGACAACCGACAGAACCCCCGGTCGACCGGGGAAACCAGCCGCTCAAGCAGACAGGCGCTCGATCATCGAGTTGCGCCAGTTCTCCGTGGCCTCGATCTGGTTGAAGGTGAAGACGTGCAGGCCTTCGACGAGGGCGCCGGGCTTGCCGAGGGCGGGGGCGCACTGCTCGAGGAATCGTTCGCCGGTGAATCCGCCGGGGGCGGCGAGGCGGGCGAAGAGGCCCTTGTTCTTGGACAGGAACTTGGTGGACTCCCCCACCCCGATCTTGCCGGCCATGCCGAGCAGTTTGGCGCGGTCGATCGGACCGGGCATGCCGAGCAGCAGGGGCATGGTCACGCCGCGGGCGCGCAGCCGGCCCAGCCAGTCGGCGATCACGGCGGGGTCGAACGTCAGGTTGCTGACCACGTGGGTGGCGTAGCGCCTCTTGTCCCACATCGCCTGCACGGTCAGGTCGTCATGGATCTTCGGGTGGGACTCCGGGTAGCCGGTGATGCCGACGTGCTCGAACGGCGAGCCGAGCTCGCGCAGATCCTCCAGCAGGCTCAGTGAGTCCACGTAGTCGCCGGCCGGGTCGGCGTCGCCGCCGGGCACGAAGACGCGGGTGATCCCGGCGCTGGTCAGCCGGTCGCAGATCTCGGCCAGCTCGCTGCGCCCGGTCACCATGCGCGCTGCGATGTGGGGTACGACGGGGTAGCCGTTGGCGGCCAGCTTCTCGGCCAGCGCGAAGGTGATCTCGAGGCCCTTGGCCGGCGACGCGGTCACGGTGACGACGCGATCGGTCGGCAGGTGCTGGAGGATCTTGTCCTCGGTGGTGGCGGTGGGAAGGACCTCGTAACGCGCGTGCGCCAGGAGGTCGAGCAGGATCTGGCGATTCGCTACCTTGTTGCGCATTATGCAATCCGTTTCGTTATACGCACCGACAGCCTCAGCCTAGCGCTCTCAGCCGGGCGCCACCAGAGCGTTCATCTCGAAATGCATCGGATCGGTGTAACTCCAGTCGCCGCCCCAGGCGAAGCCCCAGGACTTGAAGATCGCCACCACCGTTCGATCCATCTCGCCGACGGTCCCACGCTGGTTGCCAGGCACGTTGAGGTCCAGCGCCAGACCGAACGAATGGTTGGACAGCTTCGTGGTCCCGGCGATGAATCTCGGGTAGTAGCAGCCCGCGAACTCGGCGGGATGGATGGCGTCCGACAGCCCCGCGCGCACCACCTCGGACAGTGCCGCACGCAGTTGCGGGAAGATCAGCTTGTTGCACGTCACGTCACCCAGCAGCGGCACCGACTCGGTCCGGATGTGCGCGGTCACCCAGGCCGGGTCCGGCGCGATCCGGCCCCCCGTCAGCACGGTGTAGTTGAAGGTGCCGACCGCGTCGCCCACCGAACCGACCAGCACCGCGGTCTGCTGCACCGAGGTGTCCAGGTTGACCGTCAGGATCTGCACCGAGGCGGCCTCGCCGGCGATCTTGGTGATCTTCGGGCGCACCGACTGGGGTGATGTCTCGTCGGTCGCCACGATCAGTGCGTTGCCGACCGGCATGTCGAGCTCGGCGCCCCACGTGGTGTTGATCACCGCATCGACCTGCGGGATCTGCGGCGCCAGCGCCCCGACGTGCAGCAGCGGCGCCGTCGTCGCGGTGCCGAGCTGGAGGTAGCCGTCGGCGTTCATCAGCTTCTCGCCGAGCGCGGGAAGGATGGCGAGCTCTCCGTTGGCCACTCTGGCCCACTGCTCGTCGAGCTTCGCGCTGTTGGTGGGAGCGAAGCGTCGGTACGTCGCCGGGTCCACCGCCACGACGTTGAGTCCCTGGTTCTCCACCGTCACCTGCGCCATCGAGATCGACTCGACGTCGGTGACGCCGGGCACCTGGCGGATCGCCTCGATGGTCGCAGGCCTCAGCGAGTCCGGGGCGTAGACCAGGAGGTCGGGCGGGAGCACCCGACCCGACCAGGGCGGCGGGGTCGGCACCGCGTGCGACGGGTCCACGGTGGGTGCCGAGGTCGGCATGGTGGGAGTCGCCGACGCGGACGCCGACGAGGGTGAGCCGGAGGAGGCGGTCGGCAGGGGTGCGGACGCCGGAGAACCCGAGCAGGCCGAAGCCAGCCCGGCCACGACGACCAGCAGGATCAAGCGTCGACCCATCACCTCACCCCCTGGGGCTCAAGTGTTCCCGACTCGACAAGTCAGGGTTGCGGATCGTGAACCACGACAGGACACCACCGGCTGCCAGGAGGACCGCGCAGATGACCATCGCGCGAGCGTAGGCGGTGTCGAAGACGGCGGGTACGTCGTAGTCGATCCCCGAGAGCCCCACGGCGACCGGGAGCGCGGCGATCGCCAACAGGGACCCCGCCCGCGCCACCGCGTTGTTGATCCCGCTCGCGATGCCGGCGTTGTGGTCCGGCGCAGCGGCCAGGACCGTCGAGGTGAGCGGAGCGACCAGCACCGCCAGGCCGAGCCCCACGAGCGTCACTCCCGGGAAGACGTCGAGCCAGTAGTTGGCGTCCGGACCGACCCGCAGGAGCACCAGCGCGCCGAGCGCGATCACGAACGGCCCGATCGTCATCGGGAGCCGGGGCCCGATCCGGGCCGCGAGCCGACCTCCTCGGGCCGCCAGGAAGAGCATCGCGATCGTGATCGGCAGCATCGCGACCCCGGCCCGGAGCGCGTCGTAGCCCGACACGGTCTGCAGCTGCAGCACGACGAAGAACGAGACGGCTCCCAGGGCGGCGTACACGAGCAGGGTCATCACGTTGGCGGCGCTGAAGGTCCGCGACGAGAACAGTCCCAAGGGCACCATCGGATGCGGCGTACGCCGTTCGACGAGGACGAAGGCGAGGGCAGCGACGACTCCGACCAGGGCCGCAGCTGCCGCAGCGGACGTCCCCCACTGGATCAAGGCGTACGTCGTGCCCGCCAGCGCGAGCGCGGCCAGTCCGGCACCGGTCACGTCGAAGCGCCCCGCGGTCTCCTCGTCCCGGGTCTCCGGCACCCACCGCATCGCCACCAGCACGGTGGCCACGGCCAGGGGCAGGTTGATCAGGAAGATCCAGCGCCACGAGGCGTAGTCGATCAGGAAGCCGCCCACGAACGGCCCGATCGCGGCGGCGATGCCGCCCAGCCCCGACCAGGCGCCGATGGCGGTCGGGCGGTCGTCGGGCCCGAAGGCTCCCTGGATCATCGACAGGCTGCCCGGGGTCACCAGCGCGCCGCCGACTCCCTGAAGGATCCGGGCGAGGATGAGCACGAACGGAGTGGGGGCCAGACCGCAGAGCAGCGAGGCGAGCGCGAACCACACCACGCCGACGAGGAACACCCGCTTGCGCCCGTACCGGTCGCCGAGCGATCCACCGAGCAGGATCAGCGACGCGAGGGACAGCAGGTAGCCGTTGGTGATCCACTGCAGCTCGGCGAGGCTGGCGTCGAGGTCACGGCCGATCGTCTTGAGCGCCACGTTGACCACCGTGCCGTCCAGCAGCGTCATGCCGCTGCCGAGCACGGCTGCCGCGATGACGGCCTTCCCGGCGGTGGACCGGTAGACCACGAAGTCGCTCATCGTGGCGTCGCTTCAAACGTGCAATGGGGACTGTCCTGGGGCGACAGACCGGGACAGGTCCGGGGATGGGTCGCAGTACTGCACGTTTGAAAGCGCATGTTCATGGCAACCAGTCAGCAAACCGGATGGTGGCATGGTCGGTCGGGAACTGGGTGGCTCGCAGGATGGTCCAGGGGACGTCGCCGGTGCTGCTGGGTGACGGCACCGAAGAACTGCTGCGACTCCCTGTCGGACGTCGTGCGGATCGAGGTGACGTCGAACCCTGCAGCGGTCGCCGCCTGGACGACGCCGACCGTGCCCGTGCCGCCGGCCACAGCGATCTTCATCTGGAGCCCCCTTCACGAGTGATGACCGGCTCAAGGGTAGGCGACCGTCATGGTCGGCCCGTCGCAGGCTGGGCCAGCCCCAACAGCGTGCGCTGGCGCTCGTCATGCTCCTCGATGCGGGCGGCCTGGTCAGCGCTCAGCACCTCGCACACCCAGTCCCAGTGCAGCGACACGACCTCGCCCACCGCCGGGGCGGCGATGAGGCTGTTGCCGCCCAGGGACCAGCGCAGGGTCTCCAGGGCCGGCGCACCCGGGGTCAGCAGGGCACCGTCCCAGGCCAGGGCCGAGGACGACACGGTGACGGTCTCACCGTCCACCGCCTCCACCACGCCGCACCGGATCCGGCAGCGGTCCAGCACGCTGACCGCCGGCCCGGGGGCCAGTCCCTGCGTGAGCATCGCCGCCCAGGGATAGACCTCGAAGACCTGATAGCTGTGGTGGGCCTGGGCCCGGCCGGCGGACTCCCGCCAGGTGCCGCCGATCTGGGTGGCGAAGCGCTCCTCGAGCACCTCCACCAGGGAGGCCGAGGGCACGGAGTCGAGCAGCGGGCTGCCGATCCAGTAGGCCTCGACCACCTCTGCGGCGAGCGGGTCGGAGGTCCCCAGGACCGCCGCGAGGAACTCCAGGTAGACCCAGGCACCGTCGAACTGTCGCGCGCGCAGCTCGATCTCCGCCTCCGCACCCGGCAGCAGCATCGCCTCGCCACCCTCCGGCCCGCAGTAGCCGAGCTCGTTGGGTGGGTAGGCGTACCGCGCGAACTGGATGGCCCCCGCTGCCGACATCTCAGCAGATCCGGGGCAGTTGCTCACCCACGGGCAGGTCCACGACGCGGGTGCCGCCGAGGCCGGTCCGGGCCACGACCATGCGCGGGTGGTCGGCCACGCAGGTGCCGATCCGCCGCGCCCCGACCCCGAGGGGGTGGCGCCGCATCGCGGCCAGCATCTCGTCGGCGTGCTCGGCCGGGACGATGGTGATGAGCTTGCCCTCGTTGGCGACCTGCAGCGGGTCGAGCCCGAGCAGCCCGCATGCGTCGGCGACCTCCGGTGGGATGGGCAGGTCCCGTTCGACGATCTCGATGCCCACCCCCGACGCCTTGGCGACCTCGTTGAGGGTGGCCGACACTCCGCCACGGGTGGGATCCCGCAGCACGCGCACGTCGATCCCGGTGGCCAGCATCTCGGCCACCAGCTCGTGCAGCGGTGCGGTGTCGCTCTCGATGGTGGTGCCGAACTCAAGGCCCTCGCGGCAGCTCATGACCGCGATGCCGTGCACCCCGATGTCCCCGCTGACGATCACGGCGTCGCCGACCCGTGCCCGCCGCGGCCCGATCTCGACGCCGTCGGGCACCACACCGATCCCGGCGGTGTTGATGTAGATGCCGTCCCCACTGCCGGAGTCGACCACCTTGGTGTCACCGGTGACGAGTTGTACGCCGGCAGCCTCGGCGGCCTTGCCCACGGCCATCGCCACCCGGCCGATCTCGGCCAGAGGGGTGCCCTCGGCGAGGATGAACGCCGTCGACAGGTAGAGCGGGGTCGCCCCCGACATGGCCAGGTCGTTGACCGTGCCGTTGACGGCCAGGTCCCCGATCGACCCGCCCGGGAAGAACATCGGCTTCACCACGAAGGAGTCGGTCGAGAACGCCAGGCGCCCGGCGGGCATCGACAGCACCGCGGAGTCGCCCAGCTCAGCGTGCGCCGCGCCACCGAAGGCGGGCAGGAACAGCTGCTCGATCAGCTCCCCCGACATCGCCCCGCCACCACCGTGACCCATGACGATGTTGGGGGTGTCGCGCAGCGGCATCGGGCAGACCCATGCCTCGAAGTCCAGATCGTTGCTCATGAGACCGACACCAGCTCCAGTCGCCGATAGGTGAAGTACGCCGCGCACGCGCCCTCCGAGGAGACCATCGTCGCCCCGAGCGGGTTGCGCGGGGTGCACTCCTTGCCGAAGGCGGCGCACTCGTTGGGTTTGATGAGCCCTTGCAGGACCTCACCTGAGCGGCACAGCGCGGATTCCTCGGTGTGGATGTCGGTCACCGAGAAGCGCGTCTCGGCGTCGAACTCGGCGTAGCGCGAGGACAGCTTCCAACCGCTCTGCGGGATCATCCCGATCCCGCGCCAGGTCCGGTCGGTGACCTCGAAGACGTCGGCGAGCATCGCCATCGCCGGCAGGTTGCCCTCGTCGGTGACGGCCCGGGAGTAGGCGTTCTCCAGCACGTGCTGACCCGACTCCAGCTGCACCAGGGTGCGCCGGATCCCCTCGAGGATGTCGAGCGGCTCGAAGCCGGTGACCACGATCGGCACCTGGTACTTCTCGGCGAGCGCGGGGTACTGCGACGTACCCATCACGCTGCACACGTGGCCGGCGGCCAGGAACGCCTGCACCCGGCACCGCGGCGACTCCATGATCGCGGCGATCGCGGGCGGCACCAGCACGTGGGAGACCAGCAGCGAGAAGTTCGTGATCCCCTGCTTGCGGGCCTGGTAGACGGTCATCGCATTCGCCGGGGCGGTGGTCTCGAAGCCGATCCCGAAGAACACCACCTCGCGGTCCGGGTTGTCCCGGGCCAGCTTGAGGGCGTCCAGCGGGGAGTAGACGACGCGGACGTCCCCGCCGGCGCTCTTGATGGCGAACAGGTCCTTGCTGGAGCCCGGCACCCGGAGCATGTCGCCGAAGGAGCAGAAGATCACGCCCGGTTGCTCCGCGATGGCCAGGGCCTTGTCGATGATCTCCAGCGGGGTCACGCAGACCGGGCAGCCCGGTCCGTGGATCATCTCCACCCCGTCGGGCAGCAGCTGGTCGATGCCATGACGGATGATCGAGTGCGTCTGTCCGCCACAGACCTCCATCATGGCCCAGGGCCGGGTGGTGACGGCGTGGATCTCGTCGATCAGGCGCTTGGCCAGGTCCGGGTTGCTGAACTCGTCGAGGTACTTCATGACTGTGCTCCCGTCTGCTGGCCGGCCTGGCGGGCGGCGAGCTCGAAGCCGTCGCCGAACTCCTCCTCGAGGATGCCGAGCCGTTCGAAGTTGGCGAGGGTCTCCTGGGCGGACTTCTCGTCCAGGCGCTGGATGGCGAAGCCGACGTGCACGATGACGTACTCACCGATCTCGACGTCGGGGATGTAGGCCAGGCAGACCTCCTTGCGGAGCCCGCCGAAGTCCACCTGGGCCATCGTGGTGCCGTCCTTCTCCTCCACGGAGAGGACCCGGCCTGGGACTGCGAGACACATGGCTGCTCCTAGTTCTGTGGCGAAACGGTGGGGGCGGGCTCGAGGAGGTCGACCTCGCGCATGAGTGCGATCGTCTTGTCCGCCTCGGCCTGGTCGAGTCGGGTGAGGGCGAAGCCGGCGTGCACGATCGTGTAGTCGCCGACGTCCAGGTCGGGCAGGTAGTTGAGCCGGATCACCCGCACCTCGCCGACGAAGTCGGCGTGCGCGAGCAGCGCGCCGTCGTCGGCCTGCCAGCGGTCGATGATCCTTCCGGGCACTCCCAGGCACATGTCAGGACCTCTCATCTCGGGACTGTTGGAGGGCGCGTACGCCGACCGCGACCTGGCCGAGGGCCAGCCCGCCGTCGTTGCACGGCACCAGGCGGTGGGTGAGCACCTCGAAGCCGTCGGTCCACAGGCGTTCCTCCATGAGCCCGAGGAGCAGCCGGTTGGCGAAGACGCCTCCGGTGAGCCCGATGGTGGTGACCCGGCGGGCCGCGGCCTCCGACTCGGCCAGGTCGGTGGCGGCCGCGGCGAGGGCGACGTGGAAGGACCAGGCGAGTTGGCCCGTGGGTACGCCGTCGCGCTGGGCCCGCGCCAGCCCACGCACGAGCGGGTCCGGGTCGAGCCGGGCCAGCCCGGGGTCGGTGGAGGCCGGAAGGTCCAGCGGTACGCCGAGCGCACCGTGCTCGCGGCGCCACCGGGTCGCGGCCACCTCGAGCTCGATGGCGGCCTGGGCCTCGTAGGTGATCCGCTCCCGGATCCCCAGCATGGCCGAGACCACGTCGAAGAGCCGGCCGACGCTGCTGGTCGCGACCCAGCCCGTGTCGGAGGCGAACAACGACGGCAGCAGCTTGCGTTCGGTGTCGCTCAGGGCCTCGTCGACCGGGGTGCCGGCCAGCTCGACGCCGGCTCCCAGCATGGCGAGAGCGGCTGTGCGGACCGGGTTGCGCACGCCGGCGTCTCCGCCAGCGAGGCGCACCGTGCCCAGGTGGCCGATGCGCTCGGAGCTCAGTCCGCGATCCCCTAGCAGCAGGAACTCCCCGCCCCACACACCCGCGTCGCAGCCGTAGCCAGTGCCGTCGAAGACGACTCCGAGGATGGGGTCGTCCAGGCGGCCGTGCTCGGCCGCGAGGGCGGCCAGGTGCGCGTGGTGGTGCTGCACGTCGTACAGCTCGACGCCGAGGTCCTGCGCGAACTGCCTGGCCCACGCCCGTGAGGCGTAGCCGGGATGGCTGTCGGCCACGACCAGCTGCGGCGAGCTGCGGTGGAAGCGCAGCAGCTGGGCGGTCGCCCTCTGGTAGGCCTCACGGCTCTCCAGCGAGCCGAGGTCGCCCAGGTGGGCCGACACGAAGGCCATGTGGTCACGACCCAGGGCGAAGGTGTTCTTGATCTCGGCCCCGGCGGCCAGGACGACTGCGCCGTCGTCGGCGTCGTCCTCGGCCCCGCCGAGCAGCACCGGCAACGGGGCGTAGCCACGCGAGCGCCGCAACGGGAGGACGTCGCCGTCGTGCCAGGCGAGGACCGAGTCCTCGCAGGGCACCGCGATCGCGCGATCATGGGTGAGGAAGAGGTCGGCGATGCGGCCCAGCCGGGCGAAGGCATCGTCGTCGTCGAAGCACAGCGGTTCGCCCGAGAGGTTGCCGGAGGTCATCACCAGCACCGGTGGGGCACCGGGCGATCCGTCCGGTTGCTCGGCGAAGAGCAGGTGGTGCAGGGGCGCGTAGGGCAGCAGCACGCCGAGGTCGTCGAGTCCGGGTGCCACACAATCGGCCACAGCCGCGTCGGGGCGCCGGGGCAGCAGGACGATCGGTCGCTCCGGTGAGGTGAGCACGCCGGCCGCGTCCCCCACCTCGACCAGGCGCTCGGCGGTCTCCAGGTCGGCCACCATGACCGCGAACGGCTGGTCGGGACGCTGCTTGCGGTGGCGCAGCACGGTGGGGGCCGAGCACGACGAGGCGTCGCAGACCAGGTGGTAGCCGCCGATTCCCTTGACGGCCACGACGGCCCCACCCCGCAGGGCGGCCACGACCGCGCGCAGGGACTCCTCGGTGCCCGATGCGATCTCGGCGCCGGCTGAGTTCGTGACCCGCAGTGTCGGGCCGCAGTCGTGGCAGGCGATGGGCTGCGCGTGATGGCGGCGGTCGCTCGGATCGGCGTACTCCAGCGCGCAGTCGGCGCACATCGCGAAGGCCGCCATGGTGGTGGCCGGCCGGTCGTAGGGCAGGTCCCGGGTGATCGTGAACCGGGGTCCGCAGTTGGTGCAGGTGATGAACGGGTGCCGGTAGCGTCGGTCGGCGGGGTCGTGGAACTCGCGCAGGCAGTCCGCACACACGGCCGTGTCGGGCGGCACCATCGTCCGTGCGCCCGTTCCGCTGGTGGAGGCCTCGATGGCGAAACCGGTCTCGCCCAGGACCCGGAGGTCCACCACGGTCACGGCGAGGATCCGGGCCAGCGGCGGCGCCTCGGACTCGAGCCTCCTGGCGAACTCCGCGACCACTCCCGGGTTGCCCTCGACCTCGATGACCACGCTGGTGGCGTCGTTGTGGCAGGTGCCGGCCAGGCCCAGCTCACCGGCGAGGCGGGCCACGTGCGGCCGGAAGCCGACCCCCTGCACCACGCCGCGCACGACCAGTCGCCGGCGCACGGCGACCGACGGGCCCGGGCCGCCGGCCACGGGGACGCTCAGCGGGGTGGTCATGTGCGCTCCCAGATGACGACGCGGTTGTTGCCGGAGTCGGCGATCAGGATCAGCTCGAGACCGTCCCCGCGCCACCAGTGCAGCCCATAGGGCCAGCACAGCGTGTCGGCACCCACGGCCTCCCAGCGGTTCTCACCGTTGGCGGCGAGGGTGGGCTGGCCCAGGGCGGCGTACGGCGCCTGGTCGTGCACCGCGTCGGTGGAGGCATAGAGCAGGACCCGGTTGTTGGCGGTGTCGGCGATCGCGAGCTGGCCGTCGGCGGAGCTGACGCCGTACGGGAAGCGCAGCCGACCGGCCTGGGAGACGTAGGGGAACTCGGTGTGCCCGGTGAAGTCGTCATGGCCGAGCACGGCGTCGGCGGCGCAGTCGGTCTCGGGGTGCCGGTCCCAGCGCAGCAGCCGGTGGTTGCCGGCATCGGCCACGATGACGCCGCCGGAGCCGGTGTCGGCGAAGGCGTGCGGCCAGCGGAACGAGTCGGCGCCCACCCCGGCGCCGCGGTTCTCCTCCCGCGAACATGGGTCGGGCTGGCCGAGCACGACGTCGGCCGGCTGCCCCGGCTCGGGCAGCCCGTCGCGCCAGACCAGCACGCGCCGGTTGCCGGTGTCGGCCACGTGGAAGCGGCCGTCGATGACGGCGATGCCGAAGGGCCAGTAGAGGCTGGTGGCGGTCGGTTCGCCACCGGCGTTGGGTTCCACGCTGACGGCGTCGGGTTGGCCGAGCACGTGGTCGGGTGGCGTGCCGGTGACGGTGGGGACCGTGTCCCAGACGAGGATCCGGTGGTGCCAGGCGTCGGCGACCACGAGGCGCCCCTCGTGGACCAGGACGCCGCTGGGTAGGTGCATGCCGTTGGCCGGGCCGACCCCGCCCGCGGCGGGTCCCTCGGAGTGCTCGTCGAGCTGGCCGAGCACCACGGCGGCCGCCGCACCGTCGGTGTCGGGCACGTGGTCCCAGATGAGCACCCGGTGGTTGCCGGTGTCGGCCGCCACGACCAGGTGGCCGTCGGTCCACACGGCCCGCGGGGCATAGACGTGCGCGGACGTGGGCATCGCCGGCGGCAGCAGGAGCCCTCCGGGGGAGTCGGCGCCCAGGACGGCACGCGGACGCCAGCCGGCGTAGGTGGTGGGCGGCGAGGCGACGGTGTCGGGTACGCCGAAGCCCGGCACGACGCCCGTGTGCGTCGACCCGGTGGCGATCACCTGCACCCGCATCAGCTGCCGACCGCCCGGACCCAGACGTCGCCGTTCTCGATCCGTAGCGGCAGCTGCTGCAGCTGGGCGCCGGGCATGCTCATGCACTCCCCGGTGGCGGAGTCGTAGCAGAAGCCGTGCCACGGGCAGGTGATCGTGCCCTCGGTCGCGTCCACCAGCGCGTTGTCCAACGGCAGGCCCTGGTGGGCACACTCGTTGACGTAGGCCGCGAGCTGCCCCGCGGCGTTGACCACGATGACGTCCACGGACGGGCCGTCCGACGGGTTCAGGGTGAGCGACTCCAGCGAGCCGACGGCGATCGCCGCCGCGGGGAACCCCCGGAACCAGCCGGCCGCCTCCAGCGCGGAGCGGTCCTCGCTGGTCGAGCCTCCCTCGGTGGTCGAGCGTCCTTCGGTGGTCGAGCCTCCCTCGGTGGTCGAGCGTCCTTCGGTGGTCGAGCCTCCCTCGGTGGTCGAGCTTGTCGAGACCACACCCGGCGGCCCGATCCCGATCTCGGACAGCTGGATCAACGTGGGCGTCGGGTCGTTGGGCAGCACCTCCACACCGGTGACGCCGGGCACCCCGGCGACCAGGGCCGTCTCGACGCCGTCGCGCATCGTGACCGCGGCCATCGAGCAGCCGTTGCAGGCGCCGGTGAGGCGCACGTAGGCGATGCCGTCGCGGATGCTGTCGAACTGCACGTCGCCGCCGTGCGACTGCAGGCCGGGGCGTACGGCGTCCAGCACGGAGCGCGCCAGGGTCGCTGGGTCGGGGCGGATGATGCCGTGCATGGCGAGGACCATCCGGACCTCGGGCTCGTCCACGAGTGCGAAGAGCAGTTCCTTGCCCTGGGGGTCGTCCTTGAGCCGACGCACGATCGTGGTCAGGCCGCTCTTGTGCAGGGCGTTGAGCGCGTCCAGTGCTTCGGTCACGACCTGCTTGGGCAGCGGTTCGAGAGCGCTGATCCTCGCGGTGGCTGCGTCGAGGGCCCCGGCGAGCTCCTCGATGTCCGAGCTGACGGTCTGGGTCATCGTGAGTCCTCCGAGTTGCGCGGGTCCCGGGGAGCGGACCCGGCGGGCAGCACGGTGACGGTGGGCTTCGGCGGCGGACCGGTGAGGTCACCGGCCACGGTCATCCGCACGCCCATGCCGGAGGTGAAGGCGCCCTCACTCTGGGGCATCCGGGCCATCTGCTCGGCCTGGCGGGCCAGGTCGGCCAGGTCGTCGTCGGGGTCGGTGACCTCGGCCTTGGCGATCTCGTCGAGCACCCCGCGGACCGTCATGGCGGAGTCGTGGTCGAGCTGTTCCTCGAACAGGTAGCGGGCCTCGACCAGCTTGGCCCGGGCTTCGGAGAAGATCCCGAGGTGGGCGAGCGCGTTGCCCTGGTTGGAGAGCAGCCGGGCCCGGCCGAGGGGGTCGTTGTTGCGGATCCCGGACTCGAGCACCTCCTCGTAGAGCTCGACGGCCTCGACGAGGTTGTCGCCCTGGTGGGTGGAGGGCGTGTAGATGAGTGCGTTGGCGAGGTTGAGGGTCGCGGTGGACCAAGGGCCCGGGTAGTGCTCCGGGGTGAACACCCGCCGACAGGCCCGCAGGGCCTGGGTGGCCACCCCGAGTCGCAGCTGGTCGGAGGCCTGCGTCATCGGCGAGGCCAGGTGGGCGGTGGCGAGGTTCATCTGCAGGCTGGCCCACAGGTACGGCGCAGACTGCTCGGTCACCAGCTGAAGACCGTCGTAGTAGTCCTTCATCGCCTCCTGCAGCAGCGCCCGCGCATCCCCGCGGCCGGAGGCGGCCTCCTCGTGGGCGATGCTGCCCCGCAGGTGCAGCAGCTCGGCGCGGACGTCGCCCAGGTCGGTGCCGGTCAGGGCGTCAGCGGCCTCGGTCAGCAGGGTGCGGGCCCGTTCGACCTGGCCGTGCTCACGCAGGAGCGTGCCGGCGTTGCCCAGCAGCAGGGCGGAGAGCGCGGGCGACTCTGCCCCGGCGGCGTGGGATCCGGCGACCAGGAGGTCGGGCGCCTGCTCGGCCTTTCCGTGCTCGAGGGCGGCGGTCGCGCGGGTGGCGAGCACGAGCGCGGCGATCTCGCCGGGCAGCCCGCTCACGTCGTACGCCGGGCAGTCGACCAGCCCGATGGTGTAGCCGACGACGTCGACCAGCGGGGCGACCGAGTCCGGGAGGCCGGCGCGCACCTCGGCGAGGGACTCGCCCTCGGGCTGGAGGACCCAGCGGTTGTAGCGCGCGATCGGGTCGTCGCCGGCGAAGGCCGCCAGCGCGCCCTCGAGGTCGTCGGCGTGGGCCAGCTCGAGGCCTCTCAGCTCGTCGGGCCACGCGGCCGGCAGCCGCCCGGCCACCAGGTCGTGGCAGGCGGCCGACGCCTCCGCCGTCAGGGGGACGGCCAGCAGCAGGCCCGCGGGGAAACCGAAGGCCCCGACGGGTTGGGGGTGTTCAAGCACGGTCATCGGGAGCCTCTCGTGGAGCCCGTCGCCGGGCCGCCGTCCGTCTGATCACGTCGGCCGCCAGTTGCGCCTTCGCCTGGGTGAAGTAGCTCTGCAGCGCCCGCCGCTCGATCCCCTCCGGGGTCAGCACCAGCAGGTAGACCATCCACTGACCGCGCTCGGCCACGACCTCCGTCTGGACCTCGGTCTCCATCTGCCTCACCCGTCCCGCTCAGCAGGACTCGCAGCGCAGCGCGCGACTCGTCCCACGACACCTCGAACGTACCCGCGACCGGTGTGAACGCCAGCACCTCGTTGACCAGCAGCGACCGGTCGCCGGCGACATTGCGCTGCTTGAGGACCAGCCCGCCGTTGGCGGCACCGATGAGCGGCATCAGCACGAGGTCGCCGCCCTCCATCCGGGCGACGCACACATCGGCCGGGAAGTGGGCCGCGGCAAGTGCCGCGGGCAGGTGCAGGTAGCCGGCGTCGTTGATCTCGACCGTGTCGGTGCTCGAGGCACCCTCGGTGGTCTCGCCCCTGTCGGTGGTCGAGGCACCCTCCCCCTCGGTGGTCGAGCTTGTCGAGACCACTGGGTAGAACTCCCGCTCGATCAGTCCCATCACCGTCTCCATGCCGGCAGCCACGGGGGCACTCAGCTCGGAACCGGGCTCGAGCTGGCCGGCCTCCACGAGGAAGACGGTGATGTCGGTCGGCTTCTGGGGGCCGAGCAGCCAGCTGGAGAACGACAGCGCGTGGTCCCACCTGAAGTTGTGGGTGTGCAGGCCGTCGATCGGGGGCAGCTCGGTGAGCTCCTCGGCCGGCACCCGGTAGACGGTCCCCGGCGCGACTCCCGTGGCCGAGGCGTCGACGATGACGACACGAGCCGCGCCGCGCATCCCGAACGCGACATCCATCCCCGCCGTACCGCCGTCGACCAGGCGCACCCCGTCGGGGACGCCGCGGGTGAACAGGTGCCGGATCAGCACCGGTCCCACCGCGTCGTCGCCGCGCAGGATGTTGCCGCACCCGATCACGAGCAGCTCGCAGGGCTCCGGTGCGAAGCCGTCGTCGAGCAGCTCGTGGGGAGCTGGGCTGCTAGACCATGCCATTGATGACGAACTTGTTCAGCTCTCGTCCGGTCTTGCCGTCGTAGGCGTGCACCGTGCAGACCAGGCAGGAGTCGAACGAGCGGGCGACGTGCCCCAGCTCGACCGGGTCCTCCATGTCCACGATCGGGGTGCCCACGAGAGCCTGTTCGATCGGGCCGAGAGTGTTCTCGGAGTCGCGTGGACCGATGTTCCACGCCGTCGGGGTGACCACCTGGTAGTTGGCGATCTTGCCGTCCTCGATCACGATCCAGTCCGACAGAGCCCCCCGGGCGGCCTCGGTGGAGCCGAAGCCCTTGCCGGAGGCGTGCTCGATGGGCTTGGTGTAGAACGACCCGTGCAGGTCGATCTGGCTGAGCCAGTCCATCACCCAGCCGAAGTACTTCGGCGCTTCGTGCATGCGCGCCATCTGCCGCACGAACACCGACGGGCCGAGCTTCTCCATCATGTCGACGAACAGTGGGTCGTCGTCCTGGTGCCCGGCAGCGCCGGGGCCTGCGGCAGCCATCCGTCGGGCCAGCGGACCAGCCTCCAGCGGGATCCGGCCGAGGTCGGGGACGTCGTAGCGCGGCGACTTGGCCCACGAGTACTTGCCCTGCTCGCGACCGTTCTTCGGGTCGATCGGGTTGGTCTCGCCCTCCCACGGGTGCAGCGGCCGGTCGCCGGTGTAGAAGGAGTGGCTGACGTCCTCGGAGACCCGCAGGTGGTCGAAGTCGTGCCAGGCGCCGTCGGCGTAGATCCCGGAGCGGCCGATGAGGGCGTCCTCGCGGGTGTCGACGGTGGGGTTCTCATACATCGAGGGCTCGAAGTAGGTCCCGGTGGAGATGAAGTTGCCGCAGCCGGCGCCGTACTTGTCCAGGCCGATGTCGAGGGCGTAGCGGATGAAGAAGCCACAGTCGGAGTTGTACTGCGAGTCGTTCTCGTTGACCCACTCCTGCATGTCCTCCCAGGTCTTGATCTGCTGCCAACGCTCGATGGAGCAGCCCAGCCACTCCTTCTCCAGCCAGTTGTCCTTCCAGTGGTGCAGGATCGCGGTGGCCCGGGTGATGTCGGACAGGTTCGGCGCGCTCATCACGCCACCGGGCACCATGAACGAGCTGTGCGGCCACTGGCCACCGAAGATCGCGTAGACCTCCACCGGCTTCCCGGAGAGCACGACTCCCTTCTGGTAGGCGGTCCCGACGTACGGCGCGAAACGGCGCACGGCCTCGTCGTACATCGGTGAGCTGGCGTAGTTCTTGTTCACCAGGTCGACGGCGAACAGTGCGTAGAAGTAGCGCGGGATGGACTGCAACGTCTCGCAGGCCTGCGCGATGTTGCGGATCAGGGTCGCGTTCTGGGGCACGTGGGTGGCCCAGGCGGTGTCCAGCGCGTAGCAGGCCTTGTAGAGGTGGCTGCCGCCGCAGATCCCGCAGATGCGGGGCGTGACGATCAGGCCGGCCTGCGGGTCCTTGCCCTTGAGGATGATCTCGAAGCCGCGGAACATGGCGGCCTCGGTCCAGGCGGAGGTGACGACGCCGTCCTCGATGGTGACCCGGACGTCGAGGTCGCCCTCGACGCGGCCCAGGGGGGAGACGAAGAGGTCGACGGCCTCTTTGCCGGATTGCACTGCAGTCATTGTCAGTTCCTCTCAGACCACGACGGATTGATGGTTCGTGACTCTGCGCACGCTCAGACCACGAACATGTCTTCTTTGGACCACTGCGGAGCAGCGATCCGGGCGGCGGCGGCGTGGGCCATGTAGGTGAGGTGATCTGCTCCCTCGGGGACTTCCTTCGGGATCGTGCCGGAGACCTTCTGGGTCTTGAAGACCGTCCCGGCGGCGAGATCGAAGAACGGGAACTCGGGCTCGGTGCAGCCCAGGCAGGGCATGCCGGCCCTGGTCTTCGACGACTGCCGGTTCCACAGGATCCGGTTGCACGGCGAGTGCGTCATCGGGCCACGGCAGCCGAACTCGTAGAACAGGCAGCCGGTGCGGGTGCCCTCGCCGAAGCTGGTGGTGGACTGCTTGTACTCGAAGAACTGCACCCGGGTGCAGCCGGTCTGGGTGAAGGTCTTGAAGAAGGTCTGCGGCCGGTGCAGGTCGTCCAGCGCGATGTCGCCGGCGCGACCGGTGGCCAGGGCGACCAGGATCTGGGTGATCCAGTCGGGGTGGGCGGGGCAGCCGGGGATGTTGATGACCGGGAGCCCGGACTTGGAGCGCCAGTCCGGACCCAGGAACCCGCCGCGCTCGCGCTTGTGGAACTGCAGACCGGTGGAGTCGCTGGGGTTGGGCTCCATCGCCGGGATGCCGCCCCAGCAGGCGCAGTCACCGATGGCGACCACGATGCTCGCGGCCTCACACAGCTCGGTGACCCACTCGATCATCGGCCGGTCGGCGAACATGTCCATCCGGCCGGAACCGTCCGGGCCCTGGATGACGGTGCCCTCGAGCACGAAGATGTCGAGGTCGCGCTCACCGGTGACGCAGTCGGTGAAGATCTTCTTGGCCTGGTCTCCCAGCTCCATCCCGAGGGAGGGGTGCCACAGGAGCTCGAGGCCGAAGTCGACGATCAGGTCGACGACGTTCGGTTCCTCCGCGTTGAGGAACGACATGGTGTTCCCCGAACAGGCTCCCGCCTGGAACCACAACACTGATGACATCCGGGTGTCCTTCCTACTTCTGGCTGGTCGGTTGGGCCGCAGCGATCTCGGCGCCGATGGCCTTGGCCACGGTCGCGAAGTAGCTGATGGCGCGGTTGATGTCGGGATCCTTGAGCAGCTTGAGCAGAGACAGGGGCCCGCCGATCTGCACGGGGTCCTGGGCGAACCTGTCGCTTCCCGAGACCAGCCCGTTGGCCAGGATGGCCACCTGGTCGACGGCCGCGGGGCCGATGACGCCGGAGGCGAAGAGCTTGTCGATGGCGCCACTCTCGACGGCCGCCACCATCCCGGGCGCGGCCTTGGGCAGTACGGCGGCCAGGCTGACGCCGGCATCGGCGAGCGCCTGGAGGTCGACGCCGGAGTCGGCGAACGCCTCGTTGGACTGCACGGTGGTGCGCAGCTCGCTGAAGCTGCCGGCGAGGTTGTCGCCGATGACCTCGGTGCGGGCCACGAACCCGTCGAGGCCCTCGACGAGCACCGCGAGGAGCTCGGCGTGATCGAGCAGGCTGGTCAGTGCCCCGGCGACGGCGGGGTCGTTCAGACGTGCTGACAGTTGGGCCTGAGCGGCCTCTTCCCGGCTCGGAGCCAGCGTCATGTGCCCTCCCACGTTCGGCTTTCGGACGCTTTGAATGTAAGCCGGGTCACAGGCCGGAACTATCGCGTGGGCGAATCGGCTATCACAATTGCGCAAGTTTCTTGATCCAGAAGCGCAATCCACGGATAGTGTGCGGAGGCCGGGAGGAGGTTGCAGTGGAGCGGTTGTCGCGTTTGCGGTTCATGAACGTCGATCGCACCCGACTCCCGGTGCGCAAGCGGATCCGGCCCCGCGGCGTACCCAACGCCCTGCAGGAACACTCCATCGTCGACACGCAGGACCTCGCGATGGCCACCGATGTGACGTGCCAGCTGCTGGGGCGCTGCCAGGTCACCCCGGCCCCGCGGCTGCTGGAGGACTTCCACTGCCGCCTCAACGCGATCCAGTTCCTCGACGTGACGATGGCCTACCTCGACTACGCCGTGGCCACCACCGTCACGGTGCCGCACTCCACCGACTGCTTCACGGTGCACATGACCAGCGCCGGGCACGCGTCGGCCACGATCGACGGGGACACCCACCACATCACGCCGTTCTTCGCGCTGGTGATCTCGCCGGGCACGACCTACACCCTCAACCTGGAGCAGGACTCCCCCCAGACGATCGTGCGCATCGAGCGCGACGCGATGGAGCGGCAGCTGTCGCGGATGCTCGGGCGCCGCCTCGACGAGCCGATCATCTTCTCGCCGGTCGGCGACCTGACCACGGACACCGCGGCCCGCTGGCACGGCGCCCTGCAGATCCTGTCCAACGAGGTGCTCTCGCCCAGCTCCCTGATCCAGCAGGGGTACGGCGCCGGCTCGCTCGAGGAGCTGATCATCTCCACGCTGCTCTACATCCAGGAGTCGAACTACTCCGAGCGCCTGCGGGCGCGACCCAAGCAGTCGGGGCGGGTCGCCGTACGCCGCTCCATCGAGTTCATCGAGCTCCACCTGGCCGAGCCGATCACCCTGGGCGACATCGCCGACTACGTGCAGATGAGTCCGCGGTCGATCCAGGCCGGCTTCCGCGAGGACCTCGACACCACCCCGATCGCGTTCATCCGCGACCGCCGCCTCGACGCCTCCCGGCGGGCGCTGCTCGAGGCGATCCCGGGCGACGGCATGACCGTCACCGAGGCGGCGTCACGCTGGGGCTTCACCCACCTGGGCAACTTCTCGCTGGTCTACCGCCAGCGGTTCGGGGAGTCCCCCTCGACGACGTTGCGAGGCATCCGCAGTGCATGAGCTCTCGCTGTGCCGCAGCATCTACGGCATCGTCGACAAGGCCCGCGACTCGCGTTCGGTGGCGACGGTGCACCTGCAGGTGGGCCAGTTGCGCCAGGTCGTGCCGGACACGCTGTGCTACTGCTGGTCGATGATCACCGAGGCCTCCCCGCTGGCCGGGTCCGAGCTCGAGATCGACCACGTGCCCGTGCGCCTGGACTGCCGCGCCTGCGGCGAGCGCACCACCGTGGAGCACGTCCTGGTGCTGACCTGCGCCAGCTGCTCCAGCGGCGACATCTCCCTGCACACCGGCGAGGAGTTCATGGTCACCAGCATCGACCTCGCGCCACCTTCGGTGGTCGACCCAACTTCGGTGGTCGACCCATCCTCGGTGGTCGAGCTTGTCGAGACCACATCACCCGCACCGGACCCACCTCCGGTGGTCGACCCAACTTCGGTGGTCGAGCTTGTCGAGACCACACCACCCGCACCTGAGGAGCACTGACATGGGCCGATTCCACCGTCACGACGATGGCACCGAGCACTCCCACGACGACGAGCACGGTGACCACTCGGGCTATGCGACCGGCACCGAGCGGGTGAGCGTGCTGGAGCACATCTTCGGTGAGAACGACCTGGCTGCCGCCGCCAACCGGGCAGCGTTCGACGCTCGCTCGATCCGGTGCGTCAACCTGATGTCGTCACCGGGTGCGGGCAAGACGACGCTGTTGGTCCACACGCTGCGCCACCTGCAGGAGGCAGGGGTCCGGGCCGGGGTGGTGGAGGGCGACATCGAGACCTCCATCGACGCCGACCGGCTCGCAGGGCTGGGCGCGCAGGTGGCGTTGTTGAACACCGGTGACGGGTTCGGCGGCGAGTGTCATCTCGATGCGCCGATGGTGGCCAAGGCGCTGGTCGACCTCGATCTGGACGCGCTCGACCTGCTGCTGGTCGAGAACGTCGGCAACCTGGTGTGTCCTGCTGAGTTCGACGTAGGTGCGCACGACTCGGTGATGGTCTACGCGATCACCGAGGGCGAGGAGAAGCCGCTGAAGTATCCGGTGATGTTCCGGTCGGTCTCTGTGGTCCTGGTGAACAAGATGGACCTGCTGCCGCACCTCGACTTCGACCTGGCGCTGTTCCGCGACAACGTGCGACGGATCAACCCGGCCGCCCGGATGATCGAGGTGAGCGCGCGCACCGGCGCAGGGCTCGACGAGTGGCACGAGTGGCTCGCCTGATGTTGCCGCGCATCGAGGCCACGGATCAGCGGATCGGCTTCCACTGGGTCTCCCCTGAGGGCCGGCCGCTGCGGCTGGTCGAGGTGGTGCGACTGCCTGGCGCCGAGGCCGAGCGCTGGCTGCCCACCCACCTGGAGGCGCTGGACGACGTACTCATCGAGGTCGCTGGGCGCTTCGGCGAGATCCTTGGTGGCGGGCGCGGTCCGCGGCCCGACGAGCAGGACGGGGTGAGTGCGGCCTACCGGGCGATCGACCGGCTGTGTGCTGAGTACGCCGAGGCGCACGGCGAGGTGGGCCTGCCCGACGACGTGCGGGCGGGGCAGATCAGCGGCACCGCTGCGTTGATGAGCATCCGTGCGCGGCAGTCGATCGCGATGATGGGCCCAGCGCCGTACGACGGGGAGCTGGACCAGCCGGGCCCGGGCGTCGTGGGCGGTCGTGCGGGATTGCACTGGGTCGACGAGAGCCGGCCCTGGGCGGGGGCACGGTGGCTGGTGGTGACCGAGGACGGTCTGCGGTTGCCGGCGACGCTGAGCATGCTGCTGTTCGACTCCTCGGGGGTGGACAAGGACGCGACCCTGACCGAGCACCGGGACGCGCTGGCGCGGGTGACCGAGGCGGTCGGCGTGCCGGAGGCGGAGCCGTTGGTGGCCTCGGGGGCGGTGGACTGGCTGTTGTTCGACTGGGTCATGGCGCATCGTGAGTCCCCGGACAGTGGGGCCGTCGAGATCGGCTCGGGGCGCACTGCGGATGCCCGGATGATCGTGCTGGCGGCGGCTGCGTCGGCGCGGGTCCGGGCCCGTTTCGACCTCGGTCTGCTGGAACTCGCAAAGATTTAACTCGCCGGGCTGTACCGCTGGTCAATATGGGCCAGAGAGCGGGGTACGATTGTCGTGTTGTTCCTGATGGGTCAGGACAACGCATACCCGGGGGGGTAAATAACATGACAGTTATGTCGTTCAACGCTGCACCGACCATGCACCTCGAGACGCTCGAAGGTGAGCGTCTGGGAGTGTCTCGAGTTCGGCATCCTTCGTCAGGCGTCCAGTGCCTGTCGTTCACGGGACCTGAGGGGCGACGCGTCGCTCTGGTTCCCAGCAAGCAGATCATCGGCGTGCGCCAGCGCGTGTGGCAGGTGACGTCCACGGCCGGCACCTACACGCTCGGCCCGGTCGACATGGCCATGCTGCGCAAGCTCGCTGCCTGAGCTGAACTCATCACGTGACTCCTCGGAGTCGGCCTGCGGGTCGGCTCCGAGGATCACGCATCATCTTCCGGGCTGAGGAACTCCTCGTCCCGATGCTCGACCTGACGGCTCGCTCCGTTCGGGAAGTGCTCGACCCGCGTCTGCGCCCTCAGTCGTGCGCGGCGAAACTCGTCGAATGCGACGTCGATGCACTCGCCGATCACGTCGTCGATGCTGCGTCCTGAGTGCTCGGCCTCGGCCGCCACCAGGGTGTGTCGCTCCTGGTCCAGCTGGACCTCGATGCGCTCGGTCATGCGCCAACGCTAGCGAGCGTTTGCTGCGGGCGTTTGTCGGGTCGAGGTCGCTGGTTCATCAAGGTATGCAGGTGAACCACCACACTCCCCACGATGAACCATCACTCTCCATGGTGAATTCAGCACGGGAAGTGTCGGTTGGTCTGCATCCCTTGATGAACCAGCCGGGCCTCACGCCTCGGCGAACAAGCTCGAGCCGTAGATGTCCTGCGCGGTGAGCGTGATCAGGTCCGAGCGGGTCAGGGGGCGGTCGAGTTCGACGAGCCGCCGGGCCTGGCGCAGCCGGGACCGTTCGACGGCGTTGCGGACGCTGCGGGCGTTGGAGAACTGCGGACGCTGCATCCGTTTGGTGAGGTACGCCGAGAACGCGTCGCGCGCCTCGTCGTCGAACCGGAAGTTCTCGGCCGCCACCATGAGGTCGGCGATCTCCACGAGCTCGCCGTGCGAGTAGTCCTCGAAGCCGATGTGGTGCGGCACCCGGGACGACAGGCCGGGGTTGGCGCCGAAGAAGGTGGCCATCCGGTCGGGGTAGCCGGCGAAGACGACGACCAGCGACCCGCGCTCGTTCTCCATCTCGGTCAACAGGATCTCGATGACCTCCTGGCCGTAGTCGCGCTCGTTCTCGGGGCGGAAGAGGTAATAGGCCTCGTCGATGAACAGCACGCCCCCGGCCGCACGCGCGATCGCCTCCTTGGTCTTGGGGGCGGTGTGCCCGATGAACTGCCCGACCAGGTCGTCGCGGGTCACGGTGTGCACCTTGGGGGTGCGGATGTAGCCGAGCGCGTGCAGGATCTCGGCCATCCGCAGGGCCACGGTGGTCTTCCCGGTGCCCGGCCCGCCCGCGAAGCTCATGTGCAAGGTGGGTCGCGACGAGGCCAGTCCGAACTGGCGCCGCGCACGGTCGACCAGGAGCAGCGAGGCGATCTCACGGACCCGCCGTTTCACCGGGGCGAGGCCGACGAGCTCTGCCTCGAGTTTTGCCAGGGTGTCCTCCACCCGGGTGGTGGCCTCGTCGTTGGACAGGTCCAGTTCTGCGTCGTCGGCGAGGGTCTCGAGGGGCTTCTCAGTGGTCGAGCCCGACCTCTCGGTGGTCGAGCCCGACCTCTCGGTGGTCGAGCCTGTCGAGACCACGTGCCCGAACCCCGTCTGGCTCATGGGTAGCGCGCTCCCGCCGGCGCCGACGTCGCGTAGGACTGCACGGCGTACCGCTGGGTGCGGTTCTCACCCTCGACCCGGGTGAGCAGGAAGCCGGGTTCGTCCGCGGGCGACTGCACGAGGAACGACATGGCGGTGGTCTGCCGGCCGAGGCGGGCGTCGTAGGCGAGGACCCGGATGTAGTGGTGCGGGAAGGTGGCGCGGCAGTCGTTCAGCTGGGTGAGGACGCCGTCGGGTTCGGTGAGGTCGAACATCGGCAGGCCCCACAGCTCCCAGTAGACGTTGCGTGGGTGCGGGTCGTCGGTGTGCTCGATCGAGACGGGCCAGTCGTGCTCGAGGGCGTAGCGGACCTGGGCGGCGATCTCGTCGTCGGTGAGGTCGGGCAGGTAGGAGAAGGTGCCGTGGCGCAGTTTCATGGGGGTTTCCTTTTCGGTGGGCTGGACCGAGGACCTAGTACGACGGGACGGCGGTGGGCACCGAGTCGGGTGCGTCGGTGGAGGTGTAGTCGAAGGTGACGTCTCCCCAGGTGGCCAGGGCGACCTCCAGTGGCCGGCAGGTCTTGGCCGCCGTACGCAGGATGTCCGGGCCTTCGATGAGCAGGTGCCGACCTTCGTTGCGGGCCTTGACGACGGCCTCGAGGGCGACCCGGTTGGACTCGGCCCCGGCGGCGATGCCCATCGGGTGACCGATGGTGCCACCGCCGAACTGCAGGATCACGTCGTCACCGAAGAGGTCGAGCAACTGGTGCATCTGGCCGGCGTGGATGCCCCCCGAGGCGACGGGCATGACACCGGGCATGGAGGCCCAGTCCTGGTCGAAGAAGATGCCGTTCTCGAGATTGGTGGGCACCTTGTCGTCGCGCAGGGTGTCGTAGAAGCCACGGGTGGTGGCGGGGTCGCCTTCGAGCTTGCCGACGACCGTGCCGGCGTGGAGGTGGTCGACGCCGATGAGGCGACACCACTTGGAGATGACGCGGAAGCTGACGCCGTGGGTCTTCTGCCGGGTGTACGTCGAGTGCCCGGCGCGGTGCAGGTGCAGCAGCATGCTGTTCTCGCGGGCCCAGTGGGCCATGGACTGCATGGCGGTGTAGCCGATGGTGAGGTCGATCATGACGACGACGCTGCCGAGCTCCTTGGCGAACTCGGCGCGGCGGTACATCTCCTCCATCGTGCCGGCGGTGATGTTGAGGTAGTGCCCCTTGATCTCGCCGGTCTCGGCCATCGCCTTGTTCACTCCCTCCATGCAGTAGAGGAAGCGGTCGCGCCAGCGCATGAAGGGCTGGCTGTTGATGTTCTCGTCGTCCTTGGTGAAGTCGAGGCCACCGCGACAGGCTTCGTAGACGACGCGCCCGTAGTTGCGGGCGCTCAGGCCGAGCTTGGGCTTGATGGTGGCGCCGAGCAGGGGGCGGCCGTACTTGTTGAGGAGCTCGCGCTCCATGACGATGCCGTGCGCCGGGCCCTGGAAGGTCTTGGTGTAGGCGACCGGGATCCGCATGTCCTCCAGGCGCAGGGCCTTGAGGGGCTTGAAGCCGAAGACGTTGCCGATGATGCTCGAGGTCAGGTTGGCGATCGAGCCCTCTTCGAAGAGGTCGATGTCGTAGGCGATGTAGGCGAAGTACTCCCCCGGCCGGCCCGGGACGTCCTCCACGCGGTAGGCCTTGGCCTGGTAGTGACTGTTGGCGGTGAGGCGGTCGGTCCACACCACGGTCCACGTGGCCGTACTCGACTCCCCGGCGACCGCGGCAGCCGCCTCGATCGGGTCGACGCCGTCCTGCGGGGTGACCCGGAAGACGGCGAGGATGTCGGTCTCCTTGATGACGTAGTCGGGGTTCCAGTAGCCCATCCCGGCGTAGCTCTGCACGCCCGGGTCCCAGCGACCCTTGGTCTCCATGGCCTCGTCGATGAGCGTCATCGTCGTCCCTACTTTCATCGGTGGTCGAGCTGGTCCTCGGTGGTCGAGCGGTCCCTCGGTGGTCGAGCGGTCCCTCGGTGGTCGAGCTTGTCGAGACCACTCTCACCCACGCACCCCACAACAACAATGGAATCTTCACTGCTAACCCTTCAGGTAGTCTTTAACAATGACTCCCGATCTTCCCGCGGCGCTGACCTGGGGCCGGCTGCAGACGTTCCTGGCGGTGTACGACGCAGGCAGCGTTCGGGGCGCGGCGGAGGCGCTGGTGGTGACGCCGCCGGCGATCTCGGCTGCAGTGTCGGCGTTGGAGGGCGCGCTGGGGACGGCGTTGTTCACGAAGTCGGGTCGTGGGATCACCGCGACCGAGAGCGGGCACACGTTCGCGACGTACGCCCGTTCCTTGGTGGGGTTGCTCGGCGAGGCGGCTGCCGCCGTGCGGGACGCGGAGCGTGGCCGGCTGAGGATCGGGGCGGTGGCGACGGCGAGCGAATACGTGTTGCCGCCGATGATCGCGTCGTTCGTGGCGGCCTATCCGCTGGTGGAGCTGTCGTTGTCCGTGCTGCCGCGCGATGAGCTGTTCGCGGCGGCGTCCCACCACGAGGTCGACCTGGTGGTAGCGGGCCGCCCGCCACATGGCTCGGGTCTGCGGACGCGGGCGACGCGGGAGAATCGGCTGGTCGTGGTGGGTCGCCCCGGGCTCACCCCCTTGTCGTCGACGTGGTTGCTGACCGGCCAGGGGTCCGGGACGCGGACGACGACGCTGGACCTGCTGGCCTCCTTGGAGTGGACACCGCCGGTGTTGACCTTGGGCACGTCGGGCGCCGCGATCGCCGCTGCCCGCGAGGGGCTGGGCGTGACGTTGGTGCATGAGCGTGTGGTCGCGGAGCTGGTCGCTGCCGGTGCGTTGGTCGAGTACGACGTGCCTGGCACGCCGCTGGACCGGCCCTGGCATCTGTGTACGTCGGACGCGCCGTCGCCGGTGGCGCGGTTGTTCCTGGCGCAGGTGGACGCCCCCCGGCTGCCTCAGCCGTGGACGACGTCGTAGGCGACGAAGAGCATCCCGTCGCCGATGCGTTCAGCCCGGGTCAGGCGCAGCGTTGCGGGCGAGCCCGCGTCGAACATCCGACCGCCGCGTCCGACCAGAGCCCCGAAGACGAAGAGGCGCAGTTCGTCCACGAGCTCGTGCTCGAGCAGGGTCTGCACCAGGGTGCCGCTGCCGAAGACGACGATCCTGCCGTCAACCTCGGCCTTGAGTCGGGCCACGGCCTCGGCGACGTCGCCTTTCAGCACCGTGCCGTTGGCCCACGCGGTCTCGGTGAGGGTGGAGGAGACGACGTATTTGGGCAGTCCGTTGAGTCGGTCGGCCCATGCGCCCTGCCGGTCGCTCCAACGCTGGGCGAACCAGGCGTCTGTCTCGCGGCCCAGCAGCAGGGCGTCGGTGTGAAGGGACTCCTCGAACTCGAACCCGGCCCAGGCTTCGTGGTCGGTGTCCGACGTGGCGTTGAACCAGCCGCCGCCCGGACCGTCCTCCCCGGTGGGGTTCTCGACGACGCCGTCCAGCGTCATGTTGGTGTTGACCACGATGGTGCCCATCGGTGTTCTCCTTCTCTGGGTGTCTGCCTACGCAGGTTCAGACACCGGCTGTTGCGTGACGTGGGCGTGGCTGAAGCGCCCAGTCCGGGGCTCGCTCGGTGTCAGTAGGAGGAGATCGACCAGGACGAGCGAGAGAGTGATCCCATGAGCGACTTGATCTCGCGGGCGCAGGCGGGCGACGCGGAGGCCTTCCGGGCGCTGACCGAACCGCATCGCCGCGAGCTGTTGGTGCACTGCTACCGGATGCTGGGCTCGCTCCAGGATGCCGAGGACGCGCTTCAGGACACTCTCGTGGGGGCCTGGCAGGGGCTGGGCGGCTTTCAGGGGCGTGCGTCGTTGCGGACCTGGCTCTATCGGATCGCCACCAACCGCTGCCTCAACGCGTTGCGGACGACGAAGCGGCGCCCTGCCAAGGCCTGGGATATCCCCGGGGTGGCGGCGCCGGAACCGACCAGGCTGGGCGAGGTCTCCTGGTTGGAGCCGTTCCCGGAGACGCTGCTCGAAGGGGCCTACGACCTGCCGCTGGGTCCAGAGGCTCGCTACGAGCAGCGCGAGTCGATCTCGCTGGCCTTTGTCGCAGCGCTCCAGGTGCTGCCGCCGCTGCAGCTCGCGGTCCTGGTGCTCCGCGACGTGCTGGGCTTCCCGGCGACCGAGGTGGCCGGCATGCTCGACCGCAGCTCCGAGTCGGTCACCAGTGCGCTCAAGCGGGCCCGGTCAACGTTGGACAGGACACGTCCGACGCGTGACGGAGCCCTTCCACCGGAGCTGGACGATGCGGCCGAGCGAGCGCTTGTCGAGCGGTTCGTCGCGGCGTACGAGGCGGCAGATGTCGCCGGGGTGGTGGCGCTGCTGACCGATGACGTCTTCATGTCGATGCCACCGATCGCGTTCGAGTACGTCGGCCGTGGTCCGGTCGGTGGGTTCCTCGCGCTCCTGTTCGGCGCCCGCCGGTTCTCGCTGGTCCCCACCCGGGCGAATGGCCACCCGGCCTTCGGCGCCTACGTCGCCGGACCCGACGGCGTACGCCGCGCCAGCGGACTGATCGCGGTGACCGTCACGGCTGGTGGGATCAGCGAGCTCAGCCGGTTCGAGAGCTCGCTCTTCTCCTGGTTCGGTCTGCCACCGGTGCTGGACGTGTGAGGAACGGACTGCTGCCTGGTCACCAACGCGAGGTTTCTCAGCCCTCAGCGTCAGCCCCGGGTCGCGGCGACCATCCTGTGCTCGCCCGGGCCGCTACGGCCTCGGCGATCCGCCGGGCGAGCGAGGTGTCGGTTGGGCCGTCCGAGCGCAGGCGCATGGCGAGTTGGCCCGAGAAGACAAGCAGGATCTCCTCGGCCAGCTCTGCGGCGCCAGGCCCGGCCAGGGGCTCTGCCAGCGCGGTGAGTCGTGTGCGGAGGTCGTCGGTGTCGCGTTGGATGGCGGCGGCCAGAACGGGCGGCGCTTCGGCGTACTCGGCGGACGTCCCGAGGAACGCGCACCAGCGGGCCGCGTGGGGCCTGCTGGTGAAGTAGTCGAGCGCGTCGAAGAGGGCGAGCAGGCGTGACAGGTCGTCGGGGGCTCGTGCCACTGCCTCGTCCCACGCTTCCAGCCAGTCGCGTTGGCGCCGGTCAAGAGTCGCGGCGACCAGTGCCTCCTTGCTTGCGTAGGAGCGGTAGAGGGTCGCGGGAGATACGCCCGCGCGCTCCAGGATCGCGTCCACCGGGGTCGCGACGACCCCCCGGTCGAAGAGGAGCTCGTCGGCCGCGTCCAGAAGTCTCGCCTCGGTGCTCGCACGAATAGCCACACCGATAGTCTAGGCTCGAAAAATGAAACGTGCGTTATCGTTTAAGGATCCTCGGGCGTTGGGCCTGGTCATTGCCGGGATGAGCCTCGTCGCAGGCACCTACGGGTTGATCCGCCTCGCCTACGGGCTCTACCTCTCCGACATCCAGGCGTCCCTTCACCTGAGTTCCTCGGCGGTCGGCTACATCTCCTCCGGCGCCTCGGTCGCCTACTCGGTCGGCGCCCTGGTCGGACTGCTCGTCGAGAGACAGCCACGTGTGCTGGTGCTGGCAGCTCTGCTCACCGGGTCGGTCGGATCCGCGGGCATGGCGCTCGCTTCCAGCGCGGCCGCCTTCGTGCCCGCTGCCATCGTCGCCTCAGCGGGCGCCGGACTCGCATCGCCCGGAATGGTCGGCATCGTCGACCGCAATGTTCGCGCGCACCGACAGGGCCACGCTCAGGCTGTCGTCAACTCCGGCACTGGGCCGGGCCTCGTAGCGGCTGGTGCCCTGGCCCTCGTGCTGCTGCCGCAGTGGCGGGCCGGGTTCGTCATCGGGGCCGTGTTCACCGCTCTGGCGGGAGTCGCCGTGCTCATCCTCGACCGGTCCCGATCGGCCCCGTCCGCACAGCAGTCAGAGGGTTCGTCTGGTGAGGCCGGGTGGCGCTTCGTTCTTGAGCTTCGCACGCCGGCCACCGGGGCGCTGCTCCTCGGGGTGGCCTCTGCAGCCGTATGGACCTACGGACGGACCCAGCTCGTCGAGCAGGAATTCGGTGGCACGTGGTCGACGATCGGCTGGATAGCGGTCGGGCTGGGCGGCACGGCCACCGTCCTGACCGCACGCCGGCTCCATGCATGGAGACCAGAGGCAAGCTGGTTCTATACGTGCGTCAGCGTCGCCATCAGCATCGCAACACTCGCGCTGGACACCGGACTGCTCGCCGTGGCGCTGGTGGCCTGCTTCGTATTCGGCTGGGCCTTCGTCGCAGCCACCACCGCCCTGATCGCGTGGGTCTCCAGCCTCGTCCCGGAGCGAGCAACTGCCGGCACCTCCGTGCTCTTCATCATCCTGACGTTGGGCCAGGCCATGGGCTCGGCACTGGCCGGCAACCTCGCCGACCGCGGCGGGTTGTCCCTGGCCTTTCTGGTCGCTGCCGCCATCGCGGCGCTGGGTGCCGCCTGCGGTTCGTCAAGGGCGTGATGCCGAGCGACATCGACGCTCCATTGCTCTAGGTTTGGCGGCGTGACCCCATGTGCTGGAGGGCGGGAGTGAAGGCGGTCGTCCGCGACAGCTACGGGTCGATTGATGTGCTTCGGGTCGAGGACGTTCCGGTCCCGGCGCCAGGCGCCGGCCAGGTGCGGGTCAAGGTCGCCGCCACGTCGGTCAACCTCAGTGACTGGGAGTGCCTGCGGGGATCGCCCGCCTATGCGCGGATCGGCGGGCTTCGTGTCCCAGCTAGCCGGATCCTCGGCTCGGACATCGCAGGTGTGGTCGACAGCGTCGGGGAAGGGGTGTCCCGGTTCAAGTCCGGGGACGAGGTGTACGGCGACAACCTGGCACTGAAGGGTGGCTTCGCGCAGTACGCGCTCGCACCGGAATCGGTGCTCGCTCTCAAGCCGGAGCAGTTGACCTTCGCCGAGGCGTCGGTCCTTCCGCAATCGGGGGCGATCGCCCTTCAGGGGACCAGATGGGCCGCTGCGGGGCGCCGGGTGTTGATCAATGGTGCTGGAGGAGGTTCGGGATGCCTCGCTCTTCAGCTCGCCAAGCGGAGCGGCGCGCACGTCACGGGTGTCGACAACGCCGCCAAGCTGGACTTCATGACGTCAATGGGCGCAGACGAGGTGATCGACTACCGCCTTGAGGACTTCACTCGCACGGCGCAGCCCTACGACCTCATCCTGGACCTGGTCGCGCGGCGTTCGGTTTTCGGTGTTCGACGCGCTCTGGCGCCCGGTGGCACGTATCGGGCTGTTGGTGGTTCGGCTCCCACGTTGCTGCGCCTCCTCACCGCTGGCTGGGCAGTGGGGCGACTGACCGGTCGCTCCATCGGGGTGCTCGCTGTCCACGAGGGTCCCGCGCATTTTGAGCCGATTGCGGCCCTCTGCGTCGCCGGCGACGTACGGATCACGATCGACAGGACCTACGCGCTCGAGGAGGTGCCCGCCGCGCTCGCTGATGTGGGTGAGGGACGCACCCTTGGCAAGGTCGTGGTTCGTCTCTCCTGAGCCGCGGCTCGATGGCCCGACCTGACAACGACGCGAGGATCACGTCTGGCCGGCTGCGGGAAGAAGGAGTCGGCGTCGCTGGTTGTTCTCACATGAAGAAGATCGGCTTCCTGTCCTTCGGCCACTGGAACCCCTCGCCGCACTCGCAGGCGCGGACGGCCTCCGACGTACTGCTGCAGTCCATCGACCTCGCGGTCGCGGCCGAGGAGCTCGGTGCGGACGGTGCCTACTTCCGTGTGCACCACTTCGCTCGCCAGCTCGCCTCACCGTTCCCGCTTCTTGCGGCGGCGGGCGCGAAGACGAGTCGGATCGAGCTCGGCACCGGTGTGATCGACATGCGATACGAGAACCCGCTCTACATGGCCGAGGACGCCGGCGCCGCCGACCTGATCTCCGGGGGCAGGTTGCAGCTCGGCATCAGCCGGGGGTCACCGGAACAGGTGATCGACGGCTACAAGCATTTCGGCTACGACCCCGGCGAGGGCAACGATCACGCCGAGATGGCGCGTGAGCACGCCCGGGTCTTCCTCGAGGTGATCGACGGACAGCGGTTCGCCGAGCCGAACCCGCGACCGATGTTCGCCAACCCGCCCGGGCTGCTGGGCATCGAGCCCCAGTCGCCCGGCCTGCGGGACCGGATCTGGTGGGGCGCCGGAACACGCAAGACCGCCGTGTGGACGGGCCAGCAGGGCATGAACCTCATGAGCTCGACGCTGCTCACCGAGGACACCGGTGTGCCGTTCCACCAGCTCCAGGCCGAGCAGATCCACATGTTCCGAGACGCCTGGAAGGACGCCGGTCACGAGCGTGAGCCGCGGGTGTCGGTCAGCCGCAGCATCTTCCCGATCGTCAACAGCACCGACCGCGCGTATTTCGGCGCGGAGTCGCGCAGTGAGGACCAGGTCGGGTTCATCGACGGCGGCACGGCCCGGTTCGGCAAGACATATGCCGGGGAGGTCGACCAGCTCGTCCAGGAGCTCGCCACGGACGAGGCGATCGCCGCCGCGGACACCCTGCTGCTGACGATCCCGAACCAGCTCGGCGTCGACTACAACGCGCACCTGCTGGACAGCATCGTCCGGTACGTCGCGCCGGAGCTGAGCTGGCGCTGACGCAGCGCTTGCAGTCCTGACGACTAACGTCCGAGACCTTCGATCTTCGCGCATCGTGCGGACAGGTTGCGGATGCTCTGCCACACAGCTGCTCGGGGCGTGTCGATCTTGAGTGCGCGGATGTATTCGTCGAGACGGTGTGGGCGCTCGCGGAGGTAGGTGACTGCGTTGTCGAGGCTCTCGCCGACCGTCTTGCCGTAGGCATCGACTGCTTTGTGAGCGCCGGCCGTCAGGGCGGCAGTGGCGGGTTCCATCATGGCCAGGTCGATGAGGTCGCGGCTGAATGTCGACGTGTCTGCCCAGCGGTCGTCGTTGGCGAGCAGTTTGCTCGCGACCTGATCGGTTCGCGTCAGGGTCCGAACGCCGCAGATCTCATCGTCCTCGGAGGGAGTGTCGAGGTCGATGCGGCCTTCATGGATGATTTCGAGCTTGATCGCAACCCCCGCAACGAGCACCGAGGTCCTGATCCCGTAACCGTCAACAGTAGGTGTTCGGCCCAGGTCAAGTTCGCGTGTGGCCAGAGCGTCGAGCCCACGGTCCCGGACGATCTGGCGCAAGCCTCGGTAGGACTGCTGGTCGGAGACCAGGAAGTCGATGTCGATCGATTCACGGAACTCACCGTTGGTGAGCACGATCGCCGTGCCGCCTCCGAACCAGCAGTTGTGCTCTGCCAGGAGCGGTGCGTCGAGCATCGACAACACCTCGGCCACCCTTTGGTGGTGCGGCCGCCTAAACAAGGAGCCTCCCGTTGCTGTAGGCGTCCGCGAGGTGCTGGATGAACGCCTTTTCGTGGTCGGTCAACCTCTCCTGGTCGAGGTGTCGCCAGCCGCGTTCGTAGAGGTTGAGCGCCTCAGTCTCGGTGATGGTGGTGCCGGCGTCGGTCTGCCAGGCCAGCGTGCGCAGGCCGGGGTAGTCGCCGACCGTGATCGTCACCGGGTCTGCTGCTGGCGCGTCGAGGATCGGGACGACGAGGTGGAGTCCGAGCGCGGCTGCGACGTTGCTGTAGGCGCCGATCGTGACCGACGGGTTGCCTGCCTCGATCCTGTGCAGGGTGACGCGCGACACGCCAGCAGCTTCGGCACAGGCGACTACCGTGACCCCGAGGGCCTTTCGGCGTTCGCGAAGCCGGGCGCCCAGGCGCTCGAGGTCCGCCTGTTGTTCGGGATTGGTGTAGGGACTAGCTGCTGGCATGTTTCTCATTTTAGTCATTCGGATCTGAAATTCAATAATGAGAAACAATCTACGGTGAATGTCCCGTCTCGTCGTCAGAGAGGCTTGAGCCATGGAGTTCTTCTGCTATCACCGTGATCGGCCCGGATCTACGCCACTGCGCGAAGAGATGGTGGAGGAACACTGGTCCTACATGGATCGGTTCGCCGCGACCATGATCGCCCGCGGCCCCACCTTCGCCAGTGACGGGGCGCTCACCGGGAGCGTCCACATCCTCGACCTGCCCGATCCCGCCGCTGCCCGCGCGTTCGCCTTCGAGGAGCCCGGCTACCAGGCCGGCGCCTACCGCGACGTGATGCTCCGGCGTTGGCACAACTCGCTGCGACGAACGATGTGGGACTTCACGGGTGGCCGGCCGGACCGAGCCCGTTACCTCGTCCTCGGGTTCACCTTGGAACCTGCGGGTGCGGCCGATGCGGCACCGTCGGGTGACGAACTGATCGCAAGTGGCCCACTGCTTTCCGACGATGGATCGCTGGTGCTCGGGGCGTCGGTCCTGCTGCAGGCGCCTGACGAAGCGGCCGCGCGGGAGGTGCTGTCCGCTGACCGGTACGTCGGGATCGAGGTGCATGAGTGGCAGCCCGGCGGTCGGCCGACCTGAGGACGACTCCGGCGGCGGGATCCAGCTTCGGCGTACGAAGAGGGTGACGTCTGCGGTATCGGCGCTTTCGTGAACCGTTGGTCGCTGCCGGAGCTAGCATGCCGCGCAAGGGTCGGGACTTTTCGAGACGAGGGATTCGTGAGCAACGCTCAAGCAGGCTGGTACGACGACGGCGCGGGCAAGCAGCGCTGGTGGGACGGCGAGAAGTGGACCGACGAGTATCAGCAGCCGCCGTCTCAGACAGGAGGTGGCCTGGCCGGGGTGGTGGGCAAGATCGAGGCCCGGGCAGTCGCCGGAGCCCAGCCGCGGCCGGCCGTGCAGGGCGCGAGCTACGTCGTCCTCCAGGTGATCCTGAAGGAGAAGCTGTGGGGCACCGGGTCGGGGAACCTCACGGAACTGGAGGGGGCCATCAACGCTCAGGCTTCGCTCGGCTACCGGCTGCACACCATCAGCACCGCAGCCTCGGGCAGCAAGGGCTTCGGTGGCGGTGACCGGATCCAGGCGACGATGGTCTTCGAGCGGCTCACCTAGGCCGAGTCGACACCTCGGCCGGCGCTATCGGCTCGCCGCCCGCTTGATGTACGACGGGCTGCACACCCGCCCGGCATAGAAGCGAGCGCCGCGGTCGACGATGACCTCCTGGTGAGCCAGCACGTGACCGCGCGAGTCGCGGCACGTCAGGATCCAGGCCTCCTTGATGCCTGTGTAGGTGGCCGGTTCGGGTCCGCGGAAGGTGGCCTCTCCCGTCCAGTCGTCCTCGACGGAGCCGCCCTCGTAGTTGTCGGCCAGCACGGTGTAGGTCCCTGGGACCGGATCGGGGATCGTCACCCTCTCCGGGTTGTCCAGGCTCGCTGCCTGGCCGACCACAGCACCTGTGGAGTCCAGGACGTAGAAGTCCCAGTCGGCAGCACCGGGCCAGGAGAACGAGAACTGCGCGAACCCGTTGTCCGCCTCCGGGAGACCCTGGATCTCGATCTCGGAGAGCTCGCCCACACCCGGGTCGGGAATCCCGTCGGGGTTGGTGATGGCGAGTGGTGCCTGCGGGGGCGCCAACGGGTCTCGCCCGTAGCGGCCGACGACCTCTGGCCGCGTCGACGGGTTCACGTTCATCGTGAACCGGCCGCCCGACGTCACCAGCCTCGTGGTCAGCGTGTCCGCATAGGTCAGCGGCTCACCCTCGTTGAGATCCTCGTCGATCACCGGCGAGGTCTCCGACACGAAGCTCTTGCGCACCGACAGGAAGCGGCCCTTCGGTGCCCGGCCGACGATCTGCGCGTGCTGGGCCGGATCCATCGCAGCCGCCGCAGCCCGGTAGTAGGCCTCCCGGTTGCCGCCGAGCCCCGCGCCGGCCGCCGGTGCGATCCCGAGGTACTCCCCCACCACGGCATCGGCGTACTCCGGGTGGAAGTCGTCCGGCCCGATCTCGAAGGTGAAGCCGTAGCCCCCGGTGTTCCAGTAGCTCCAGTCCTCGACGCTTCCCGAGGTGTCATAGAGCTGGTACGCCGCCTGGCTGGCGTACTGGTTGGCCTGGGCCATCGAGTCGCCGAGTGCCTTGTACTGCACCTCGTCGGGCGCCTTGCCGGTGCTGAGCAGCGACGGTGGGCGCAGGACCAGGTTGGAGTAGGTGTGATTGGTGATCATCACGGTCACCGCGCGCTCCGAGATCAGCCGACGCACGGCCTCCACCTCGGGAGTGTCCCCGGGCCCGTCTCCGCGATAGGTGTCATCGGACCAGTCCGTGCTCGCACCGAAGCCGCCCCAGAAGCCGGGGTAGTTGCGGTTCAGGTCGGTGCCGCGCAGCCGACCTGCCGGGTTGTCGTCGCAGGTGCCCCCGAGGTACTCGGCCGGGGTGTTCACCGACACCGAGCAGTTCTTGCGCTTCATCTCGTAGTCGAACAGCGAGAAATCACCCAGCGTCGCGGCGTCGCGCGAGATCTGGAAGCCGTCGACGTTGACGATCGGGACCACGATGACGCGCTCCTTGGCCAGCACGTGGCGCGCGCGCCGGTTGCCCTGGGCGTAGCCCTGCAGCAGGTCGAAGGCGAACTCCATGGTGTGCTCGGAGCTCGGCCATTCCCGGGCGTGGTGGGCCCCCATCATCAAGAAGACCGGCTTGCCGTCCGCCACCCGATCCGCGTTCTGACTGATCTCGAGGCCACGGATCGGCTCGCCCAGCAGGCTCCTGCCGATCGTGATCGGCTTGGTGAGCCACGGGTATCGGTGGGCCAGGAGGCGCAGGTCGGAGAGGTAGTCGGCGTACACCCGGTAGCTCGTGCGCCCGCTGGGCAGCGGGGAGGTCTCCACAGCAGCCTGGTAGCGGGCGTCGGCCCGCCGCGACTCGGCCATCCTGGCCGCCAGGTCGCGCACCTTGACGTCCCAGGTGAAGCCGGCGTCGCGGAGCAGTTGGGCGTCGGCGTCGCTGTGCAGGATCACCTCGATCCCCTGGGCGGTGGCGTGCTCGGTGTAGTCGACGCCGAGCGCGATCACCTGGTTGCGCTGGGCGACGGTCCGCGCGTGGACGAACACCACCCGGACGTTGTCGCCGTCGCTGCCGACCAGGTCCGACTCGGTCCTCTCGTCGGCCACCGCGCCGACGGCTCCCCCGGCCAGTGCCGTGGCCAGGAAGACGCTGAGTGCTGCGGCCCCCAGAGCTGTCGCGCGGAGCCGGGAGATGGGTCGATGCGAAGTCGTGATGGCCATGATGGAGTCCTATGCACGCCAGTAGGGTCCTTACCCAAGGTAGACCTGTCTGGCTGCCACGCCAATCGTCTGTCGTCGCTGCTGGGGTCAGCCCGGTGTAGCGTTCCAAGACGGGGTCGGTTTCGGAGACCACGAGGTTCGGACATGCAGCTGGATCATCTGTGCGACGTCGCCTGGACCTATGACCTGCTCCACGAGGTGGAGCCTTCAGCAGGCGCCGACGGTCGGATCTACGGTCAGGGCACGGCCACCTTCGAGGGTCGGTTGTCCGGATCTGCACAGTGGTCGAACTTCCCACGGATCCGGGACCGCTTCGCACGTCCCGATGCCCGCGGCGTCATCCACAGCGAAGACGGTGACGTGCTGTTCTCCCTCACCGGCCTGTCATCGCTGGCCGACGGCACCGGCGTCCACGTGATGACGTTCGAGACCGCGGCCCCCACCTACCTGTGGTTGAACGACGTCGTCGCGATCGGCGAGGGGACCATCGACGTGGACCACGCCCGCCTCGCGATGCGCTACTACGAATGCCGAGTCGAGCTCCCTCTCGGGCCCGTGCTGTCGTGAAGGGTGCTGCCGACCGCTGAGGATCGCCGGTGGCGGAGGTTGTCTGGTCGGCGGCGTGCGTGTCACATTGTTGATCGTGGCCCGAGTGCTGTTCACCTCGTGCCCGGCCTACGGGCACGCGCTGCCGATGCTGCCCCTGATCCGGGCGGCCGAGCGCGCCGGTCACGACGTGCGCGTCGCCACCGGCCCCGACCTGATCAACACGCTGGCCGCTCGAGGCCTGGACGTCCATGCCGTGGGGCCGAGCTGGGAATCCGCATGGTCGGCGCACGAGGCGGTGTGGGCGAACCAGAGCATCACGGAGGAACAGCGGATGATGGAGGGAGTCATCACGCTGTTCGGCACACCCGCGCTCCAACGCCTCGACGACCTCGTCGCCATGGCGTCGCAGTGGCGCCCCGACGTCGTCGTCCATGAGGTCCTGGAGCAGGCCGGATCCATGGTGGCCCGTAGGCTCGCGATCCCGGGCGTCGTCCACGGCATCGGACCGATGTTCCCGCTCTACGCTCCGCTCATCAGGGCCGCCGGGGCAGCCATCGGCGAGCCCGAGCTGTGGGAGCAGCTCTCGACCGAGCAGGCACTGGACCTCTGCCCACCCTCGTTGCAGCCCGACGCGCCCCCACCGTGGCCCGAGGCCGCCGCGGTGCGACCGAGCGCCGGCGAACCCCAACCGTTGCCACCCGATCTGGCCGACGTCCTCGCCTCGGCCGAGCGCGTTGCCTACTTCACCCTCGGCACCGTCAAGAACGCCGACACCTCCGACTTCACCACCGGGCTGCGCGCCCTCGCGGGGTACGACGGTGTGGTGGTCGCCACCACAGGACGGCCGCTCGACCTCGACGAGCTCGGGCCCCTGCCTGCGAACGCCGTGGTGGCCGAGTTCGTGCCCCAGGCGTCGCTGCTCGAGCGAGCCGACCTGCTGGTCTCGCACTGCGGATCGGGAACCATGCTCGGCGGCCTCGTGCACGGCGTACCGCAGGTCGCCCTGCCGCGCGGGACCGACCAGCCGGACAACGCCGCGCTCCTGGTCCGTGCGGGCGCCGGGATGCTCGTGGCTCCGGAGGACTACGCGGTGGAGTCCATCGAAGCCGCCGTCGCGACGGTCACAGGCGACCCGACGTTCCGGTCTGCGGCCGAGCGGGTCCGCGACGAGATCGCCACGATGCCCGACGCCGACACGGCGTGGGCCGGACTGCAGTTCTGACCCCGTCACCCACGCGCCTGGAACCGCCCGAGATCGGCGGCAGGTCGGCTGATGCCTGGCGTCAGTAGTCGGTTGCCCCCGACCCCGTCGGGAAGAGGACCAGCTTGTGTGGACTGGGCCGGATCGTGCGCAGGACTCGACATGATCGTTGCTCGACGGCGAGTCGGCACTGCACCAGACGCACCCGACGCGGTCCGAAGGCGCTGCCGTCGAAGGAGATGCCGTAGGCGGTGTCCTCGTCCGTCCACCCGCCCAGGATGAACGTGCGACCCTGCAGGTCCGCCGGCAGCCGGCGTCCGCCGTCGACCTCGAAGACCTGGGTGCGGCCGTCGACCGGCATGAGGACAACGGAGCCGTCCGGGGAGACGTGGCCCCGTTGGGTCGAGTCGTAGGGGTCCTTCGGAACGACCAGCCTGCCGCGGCGTACCAGGGCTGACAGCAACTGCCCACCGCCGACGTCGCGGCGAGCGAAGAAGTACAGGTCGCCGTGCTCGGTTCGCTTCATTGTCTTCGGGTCCCAGGACATCACGCCCGCGGTGGTCCGGACGAAGAGGTCGTCGCCGGCGAAGCCGAGGACCTGGGGCTGCGCATCCTCGTAGAGGTCCGCCAGATCGTCATCCGCGTCGCCCATGCCGGCCCCGTCGTGGACGACGATCTCGCCGGACTCCAGGTCGACGATGGCGGTCGACCACGGAAAGCCGTCGGAGGTGTCGAGGAACCCCAGGTAGCGGCCGTCCTCGGAGGCGCGTAGCTCTTCGGCACGAAGCGACGTCGGACGGGGCACCCCCCCGTCCGTGACCCGGACGACGTCCGAGCGACCCTGGACGAGGTAGATCCGGCCGTTCGCCTCGACCATGGCCCGCACCGGCTTGCGGGCCCGGATCGTCCGGTTCTCGACGTGGATGGTGTCACCCTCTGCCCAGAGCACGGCGTCCGTGGCCAGCGGCCCGACACCGGTGGGAAGGCCCGTGGCGCCCGGGTCTTCGCTGTCCGAGGGTGACTGACAGGCAGTCAGCGAGAGGCCGAGGGCGAGCACTGAGCACACAAGCGTCCGCCTCATCTGAGAAGAATAGGTGGTCGCTCGCCTTACGCGCCGTTCGTGACTCCGTTGAGCAGGAGCCAGAACACCAGCACCCCGGCGAATGCCGCCAGCAGCCCCCACCCGGCTCCGGTGAGTGCACGACGTCCGGGAGGCGCCCCTGCCCGGGCGAGCGCCGGGAGGGTGACGGTGAGGCCGGCACCGATCCCCGCCATGGCGACCAACTGGGCGGGAAGTATCCAGTTCTCTGTCCCCTGGCCATCGAGCAGGGAGGCCGCGAGCGGCAGGCTCAGCATGCCGGCGACCAGCAGCACCAGCGCGCCCAGCACGCGCTGCCCGGCGGAACCCATGACTCAGAACCTAGCCGGAGGCAGGGCCTTCCAGACAGACCCTTCGACACCACCGCGGAGGTCCTGCACCGGTGCCACGCGGAACTCGTTGCCCTCGGGGTCGGCGAGCTCGGTGCTGCCGTCCCGCTCGGTCAGTCGCGTCGCGCCGAGCGCCATCAGCCGCGCCACCTCGCGTGGGGGATCGGCCGCCTCCAGGTCGAAGCGCCTGCGGTTCCTGTTCTGCTTGGGCGCCACGGGCGGACCGCCCCACGAGAGCTTGGTGCCGCCTGCGGGCGACTGGATCGCGGTCTCCCCGTCGCGGTCCCACACCAGGGGCCAGCCGAGGGCGTCGCGCCAGAACAGGCCCACCTCCCGGTTCCCGTCGCAGGAGACCTCGCCGAGCCGGCCGCAGCCGGCAAGGAAGTTGTTGGCCGCCTCGATGACGCAGAACTCGTTCCCCGCCGGGTCGCCCAGGACGATGTGCTCCTCCTCGGGGAGTTGGCCCACGTCGAGGTGTCGACCCCCCAGGCTCAGGGCCGTCGCCACAGTCCGCTGCTGGTCTTCCAGGCTCGTGCTGGTCACGTGGAGGTGCAGCCGCCTGCCGCCGGAGTCCCCAGTGGGAGCCGCGACGAACCGCAGCCCCACCTGGGAGTCGTACGCGGGCAGGAGGGCACCGTTGGCCTCGCCGACGACCTGCCGGTCAAGCAGCCTGCCCCAGAAGGATGCCAAGCCTTCCGGGTCGGCTGCGTCGAAGGTCACCGCCACCAGTGTCGAGGACATCCCCGCACGCTAGCCCCGAGCCAGCACTGGTGCACCGCAATTCCCGGTGTGCCTCGAGTCACGCGGGCTGGCGAGGAGAGGGTCGGAGGGTTCCGTCGAGGTGGCCAGCCCGCCATGCGGCCACGAGGCTGAGTAGCACGACGCCGGCGAGCAACGCACTGTTGTGGCCGTACTTCTCGAACTGGCTGACATCGCCGATCGGGGTGGTCCAGAAGGCGAAGCAACCCGCCGCCACGACGGCACCGCTGGCCAGGGCCAGGACGTGCCGCTGGCTCCAGGCCTCCCGGTGCGACCACCGCCACACGACGACCCCTGCGCCAAGCGCGGTCAGTGCGACCAGCGCCGTCCCGATCCGGGTGGGCGGGATCGCCACCCAACCGATCATGGCGACGAAGGCCACCCCCCACACCAGCAGGGGCCGGGGGACCGAACCCACGACGACCGACGCCCGCCGACGCCCGACCCGCAGCGCTGCGACGACCAACCCCACCACCACAAGTGCCGAGGCGATCAGCTGGCCCAGGGTCGCCGAGGCCTCGCCGGTGTCGTAGGCGTCCTTGAGCACCAGCGCGGAGGCTGCGCCGTACAGGACGACAAGCGTCCAGAGGACCACCGGGCCGAGCCACGGGTCGCGTCGGCGGACCGGGGTCAGGGATTCCACGAGCGCGATCGGTGAGCCGATGCTGAGGATCACGTGGCCACCGACGAAGGACAGCGCCAGGTAGAGGCTCAGCCCGATCGGGGCCAGGTACGTCGGGACCGACATCTCCTCCCAGTAGGGAATGTCGCGGTAGCCGGTGCTCCACATCGACTGGTCGACGATGGCCGCCTGGACGACGCCGAACGCGGCCGCGAGCAGCAGGATGCCGGGCCACCCCAGTCCGCGGCGCCGGGCCAGCTCACGGATGAGCAGCGCGGGAGCGCCGTACAGGGGCGAGAAGATGATCAGGTTGCCGACCAGCGTCCCCGGGTGCCCGGTGCTGTCGTCATAGCCCCAGAGGTACTCCGCGCACACCGGCGCGAGGACGAAGAGTGCGAGGGCGGGTAGCCAGGCGGTGCGCATGCCCACACGCTAGGTGCGCCACAGCGACGGCGGGACCGGCTGAGGTCTCGAGCGCACCCGACTTAAGTCGGCCGGGCCTGCGCACCTTGACCCCGGTCCTGGGCCCACCCCTAGGGTGCGAGCATGGCTATGCAGCGATCCACCTTCACCTCGCCTGTCGACGACCTCGAGCTGGCCTCCTACGCGTGGGACGTCGCCGATCCCCGCGGCGTGGTGCAGGTCGCCCACGGCCTCGCGGAGCACTCCGCTCGCTACGACCGGTTCGCGCGTGCGCTCAACGACGCCGGCTACGCCGTCCGAGCCTGCGACCACCGTGGGCACGGCGCCTCGATCGCCGGCATCCCCGGCGACTTCGGTGCCCCCGGTTTCGAGGGGTTGATCGCCGACCTGGCGGCGTACGGCGCGAGCCTGCGCGGCGACCTGCCGGTGTTCCTCTTCGCCCACTCCATGGGTTCGTTCGCCGCCCAGTCGGTGATCCTCACCCACTCCGATCAGTACGCCGGGGTCGTCCTGTCGGGCAGCACGGCCCTGGATCTGTTGGCGGCCGGCCTGGCGGCGGCTGAGGGGCCGGTCGGGCTCGAGGCGTTCAACGCCGGCTTCGAGCACCGCACCGGCTACGAGTGGCTCTCGCGCGACGAGGCCGAGGTCGACCTCTATGTGGCCGACCCGCTGTGCGGGTTCGACCTCCCGGAGGCGACCGTGCCAGCGCTCTTCGGCGCCGCCGGCACCCTCGCCGACCCCACCGCGTTGGCCGGCATCCGGTCCGACCTGCCGCTGCTGCTCGCGTCTGGGTCCGACGACCCGCTGGCCGGTGGCGGACAGCTCGTGGAGGTCCTCGCTCAGCGCTACCGCGACGCCGGGATGGTCGACGTGACCCTCAGGCTGTACGACGGGGCCCGCCACGAGATCCTCAACGAGACCAACCGAGACGAGGTCACCGCCGACGTCGTGTCCTGGCTGGACGCGCACCTGTAAAGCAGGACCCTTCAGGCTCGTCGGGAGTCAGCGCCCGCTGCTGGTCCGCCCGGACTCCAGGTAGGTGACGACCGCGCGCACCCGACGGTGCGTCGCCCCGTCGTCGAGCAGGCCGAGCTTGCCGAAGATCGAGCGCATGTGGGTCTCCACCGTGCGTTCGGAGAGCACCAGGATCGCGCCGATCGCGGTGTTCGAGTGGCCCTGGGCCACCAGTTCGAGGACCTGCGTCTCGCGTTCGGTCAGACCTCCCAGTGCCGGCGCTTGCCGCGAGTGGACCAGGGCCTGGACCACCTCGGGATCCAGGGCGACGCCGCCGGCGGCGACCCGGTGCAGAGCGTCGTCGAACTGGTCCAGGTGCAACACACGGTCCTTGAGCAGATAGCCGAACCCAGCGGTGCCGATCAGCTCCATGCAGTGCCGCAGCTCGATGTGCTGGGAGAGGAGCAGGACACCGATGGCCGGATCGCTGGCGCGGATGCTCACGGCAGCGCGGGCACCGTCGGACTCCTGCTCCGGCGGCATCCGGACGTCCACGACCGCGAGCTGAGGACGCGTCTCGGCGACGGCTGTCAGCAGGGCCGGCGTATCGCCGACCGCAGCCACGACGTCGTGGCCCAGGTCGCCCAACAGGCGGGTCAGGCCCTCGCGGAACAGCACCGAGTCCTCGGCGACCACGATTCGCATCAGAGCACCGCCCGGATCGTCGTACCGGTGCCGGCCGCGCTCACGACCACCAGCTCGCCCTGGAGCGACAGGACGCGGTCCCGCAGCCCGGTCAGCCCGAGCGGCGCGACGCCGCCCACTCCGTCGTCGCGGACCTCGACGACCAGTCGGCCGTCGAGGACCTGCGCGCAGACCTCGATGCAGGCAGCATGGGCGTGCTTGAGCGCGTTGGCCACCCCCTCCGAGGCGACGAAGTACGCCGTGAGCGAGCGCAGGTCGTCAAGCTCGGGCAGCTCGGCGACCCTGACCTGCACCGGCACCGGTCCGTCGGTGCGCAGCGAGGCGAGCGCGGCCCCCAGACCGTCGTCGAGCCGGGAGGGCCGGATGCCGTGCGCGAGGCGGCGCAGCTCCACCACGGTCGACTCCAGCTCATCGACCGCAGCGTCGACCTCGGCCGACGCCTCCACACCGAGGCCACGTTGGATCGAGCGCAGCCGCATGCCGGTCGCCACCAGGCGCGGCTGGACCCCGTCGTGCAGGTCGCGCTCCAGTCGCTTGCGTTCGGCGACAGAGGCCTCCGCGAGCCGGGCGCGGCCGGCCTCGGCCTCAGCGAGCGCCTCGCGCAGCTCCAGCCGCAGCCGGCTGACCTCGATCGGCACCCAGCCGGCACGCGCCAGGTCGGCGAGGCGTCGGCGAGCACGGGCCGACTCGTGTCCGAGAGTTATCCGGGCGATGACGGTGCCGTGCGCCCGTACGGCGAGGCCGGCCGGCGAGTCCACGACCGTGCCCCGGAGGTCGACCCATGAGCCGTCCGGCCTGGCCAGGACGAGACGAAGACCCGGGTCGCGCTGGGCGGCACGAAGCACGGCCTCGACGTCCTCCGGCTCGCGTTCCCCGGTCTGCACCTCGCGAGCGAACCGCTCGACCTCTCCGAGGGCCACGAAGCGGTCGTGATCCACCAGCCGAGCCGTCGCCGTGGCCAGGTGGCGCTGCAACGGCAACAGGGTCAGCGCCGTCACGAAGGCAGCCGCAGGGGGTGCCAGAGCGGTGTTCTCGTCGAGCAGGCGGCCGACGCCGAACACGACCGCGGCGTACACCGCCGCCGATCCGGTCAGCGTCAGGACCCACGCCGTCGTGGTGCCCAGCAACCTGTCGACGTCGAAGAGGTCGTGCCGCACGATGGCGATGCCGACCGAGGCGGGAAGCAGGACCACGACGCCGACGAGGAACGGCGTGAACGCGACCGGCACCGTGGCGCCCAGGCTCAGCGCCGCCCAACCCAGGACCAACGACGCCACCGTCACGAAGCCCGTCAGCATCAGCCAGCGGATCTGCTCGCGCGTCTTCTGACCGCCGCGGCGGTAGCGGAGGACCACACAGGCCATGGCCAGGACCAGCGAGCCCCCGATGACCACCAGGCCGACCAGTCCCGCGACTGCAGCCCCAGCTCCCTGCGGTCCGCCGACCACCCGGCCGTCGACCTGGCGAGCATCCCAGCTGCAGGCGATCATCAACGCTGTGCCGCCGGCGTAGACGGCCGGGACGACCGCCCAGCGTCGAGCGAGCAGGGCTCCGTCGGGAAAGACCAGCAGCAGGCACAAGACGCCGGCCATGTTGACCGGCCACATCCCGACCCACAACGGTCGAGCGAGGTCCGCGAGCGGGTACGGCGACCCGCCGTACGCGGACCGAGCCAGCACCTCGACGGCCATGACACACGCCACCGCGGCGCTGCTCCATGCCAGTGCCGGCCCGACGGCCGAGCGCGGATCGCGGATCGCGATCAGCCACCCGGTGGCCACCGCGACCAGGGCGGCCACGCAGATGATGGTGGCTGGCCCGTCCCCGTCCACAACCGCGAGCAGCACCGCGGCGACGGTCAGGCCGGTCGCGGCGGTCGTCAACAACCGGCTGGTCAGCGGAGCCACGGCGCCATCGTCTCGCAGAACCACGCGCAGCGGACCAGTGCTGGCACGTAGGTGTGATCCGCGGTCGCCCCACGTGCTCGCGCCGATGCGTGGGAGCCGACCGCCCGGCGACGCTGGGCAGGTCACCCCACGTCCGACCAGGAGCCTCGCATGACCCTCATCTTCACCATCGTCGCCGCGTTCCCGATCGGCCTCCTGATTAAGAGCCGGCAGGCAGCACTGCTCGGCTTCCTGATCGCCGGCTCGTTCCTGTTCACCCTGCAGAGCCTGAACCTGTTGCTGACCTGGATGTCGGGCGGCAGCGGCCTGGGCGGCAGCTCCGGATTCGGCGACACCCCGACGGGCCCGTTCCCCGTCGACTTCTCCCAGGGCGAGGTGATGGCCTACGGCATCGTCAACGCGATCATCTTCGTGGCCGGCATCGGCCTGGTGCTGCTGGGCGCCCGGGTCCGCGCCCGGCGTACGGCGACGGGTCGGCCCGACCAGGTGGTCGACGTGCACTGAGCGCCGCGCGGAGCCAACCTCTGATCGGTCCCTGGCGTCTCTACTGGTAGCGCCGGAACTGCCGGACGCAGCACCACAAGGGGGATCACTGTGCACCGCAGCCGCACCTTCACCGCACTCGCCACGATCGCAATGACGCTCGGCGCCGGGCTGGCGACGTCCGCTGCCGCCGACGCGGCACCCGGGTACGTCGGACAGGTCGACGCAGCGGGCGGACTCGCCGCCCACTACGTGCCTGCGGCGGCCGCTCCGCGCTACGGCGGCTACGGCGACGGCACCCGGCTCACCCTCGTGTGCAAGGTCCGCAGTGTGTCGATCGGCGGCAACGACCTGTGGTACCTCGTGCACGGCAGCAAGCGCCGGTGGGTCAGTGCCCGCTACGTCGACAACGTCGGTCCGGCTCCTCGCTTCTGCGGCGACGGCCGCAACTCGACGGCACGCGTGACGGCCGCGCGGCTCAACCGCCGCGAAGCCCCGACGCTGCGCGCAGCCACGGACGGCGTCCTCGCCCGTGGTGCCCGGGTCTCGGTCGTCTGCTGGGTCGACGGGCTCGGCCAGGCCGCGGGCGACACCAGGTGGTACCAGCTTGCGAGCGGTTCATGGGTCTCGGCCGACCACATCGGTGCGACCAAGCGACGGGTCGAGCTCTGCGCCTGAGCAACCTGAATCACCCGGAGCGATGAGTACGGCGAACTTGGCCGGTCTACCCGTCGTACTCGATCCACACATCCCGGGAGGGACCTTGAAGCTTCTGCTCACGTCCGGGGGCGTCACCAACACCAGCATCCGTGATGCTCTGGTCGACCTGCTGGGCAGGCCGATCGCCGACTGCGATGCCCTGTGCATCCCGACCGCCCAGTGGGGCCACCCCATGTGTGGGCCGGTCTCGGTGCGTGGCTTCGTGAGTGGCCTCCCGCCGTCGGGTGGGCTCACGTCCCTGGGATGGAAGTCGCTGGGCGTCCTCGAGCTCAGCGCGCTGCCCAGCATCGGCGCGGAGCGCTGGGTGCCGTGGGTCCGCGACGCCGATGTGCTGCTCGTCGACGGTGGCGACGCGACGTACCTGTGTCACTGGCTGCGGGAGTCCGGGCTGGCGGACCTGTTGCCGTCGCTGACCGAGACGGTGTGGGTGGGGGTGAGCGCCGGCAGCATGGTGATGACCCCACGGATCGGGACCGAGTTCGTGGAGTGGGCCGCAGCACCGGACGACCACACGTTGGGGGTCGTCGACTTCTCCATCTTCCCGCACCTGGGCGTCTTCGCGGACAACACGATGGCCGCGGCCGAGCGATGGGCTGTCGAGATCGGAGGACCGGCGTACGTGATCGACGACGAGACCGCCATCAAGGTCGCTGACGGTCAGGTCGAGGTCATCTCCGAAGGGGAGTGGAAGCTGCTCGCCTGAGCCAGGCTCAGGGCGGCGATCAGTTGATGATCTCGCCGCCTTCCTCCTCGCGGATCGCCGCCAACCGGTCGCGCCAGCCCTGGAGCGCCTCGGGGCTGAGCCGGGTCCAGTCGTGCACCTCGCCGACGACCCTGAGCGGTTCACGACTCCGGTAGGACCGGGTCGGGTTCCCGGGGAACTTCTTGTCGGTCACGTTCGGGTCGTCCTCGAAGGCTCCGGTCGGCTCCACGGAATACACGCGTGGAGCTCCCTCGCCCGCAGCGAGCTCGGCGGCGAGCCCGGCGCCGTCGCGCAGCGCGGTGAAGTAGATGTGGTTCATCACGACCTCGGGCCGGTAGTTCGACCGGAAACCCGCGGTCAGCAGCTCGCCCACCCGCAGTTCGGCCTTCGTGCCGTGGAAGAACGGCCCCTCGTCCCCGACGTCACTCACCACGCCAGCCTAAGGGCACAGCGGTGCTGGACCGCACGTGCGGCGGAGCAGTCGAGCGGCGCAATACGATCAGCACCATGAGGATCCTCGAGGGCGCCGGCACCTATGTGGCCACCACCAGCAACCACTGGGAAGAGCATCTCGAGGTGCCCGATCTCAGTTGTGGCACCTACTCGCTGCCCGCCGGCGGAACAGATCCCCAGTCACCCCACACCGAGGACGAGATCTACCTCGTCACCCACGGGCGGGCCACCCTGTGGACCCCCAGCGGGAGTGCACCGATGGGCCCGGGCGACGTCGCCTTCGTCCCGGCCGGCGAGGAGCACCGCTTCATCGACATCGTCGAGGACTTCGCGGTCGTGGTCGTCTTCGGTCCGGCCGAGTACTCACGTGCCGAGAGCGACACCGACTAACCGAGCCTCGCGTCAGCCGCCACCGGCGGGCAGGGCCTCCAGCATGACGTCGGGGTTGTCCCGGGCGGTCACCATGGCGCGCCACGGGTCCACGAAGAGCGCCAACCTGGTGCCGTCGCTGCGCTCAAGGACCTCGACTCCCCGCATCCCCGACAGCGCCACAGCGCCCGCCGCGTCGGTGCGCCGGGCAACCTGGTAGTCGAGCCGGGAGAACCGGATCGGGGCGTTGAACTCGTTGGTCATCCGGTCCTCGACCACCTCGAACTGCATCGGACCGACCGCCGCCAGCACGGGGCTCTGGTCGCCGCGCAGGTCCGAGCGCAGCACCTGCACCACGCCCTCCTGGTCGAGTTGCTCGATGCCTCGGCGGAACTGCTTGTAGCGGCCGATGTCACCGGCGGTCGCGGTCACGAAGTGTTCAGGGGCGAAGCTGGGCACCGGTGGGTACTCGATGGGATCCCCGACGTACACGGTGTCGCCGACGCGGAGGCTCTGGGCGTTGACGAAGCCGATGATGTCGCCCGGTTCGGCGCTCTCGACCGAGGTCGTGTCCCGACCGAAGACGGCCTGGGCGAACTTCGTCGCGAACGGCCGCCCGGTGGTGGCGTGGGTGACGACCATGCCGCGCTCGAACGTGCCGGACACGACCCGGGCGTAGGCCAGCCGATCGCGGTGCGCGTTGTTCATCCCAGACTGCACCTTGAAGACGAACGCGCTGAAGTCGTCGGCGACCTCACGCACCGAGCCATCGACCCCCGCGGTGGCGCTGGGGTCCGGGGCCAGGTCGAGCAGGAGGTCCAGCAGCTGGGCGACGCCGAAGTTCTGCAGCGCAGAGGCGAACATGACCGGTGTGGTCTCGCCGGCGAGGAAGCGGCCCTGGTCATGGTCGGCCTCGTCGAGGGCGAGCAGCTCATGCTCCTCGACCGCCGCCGCCCACAGCTGCGCGTCGGCCTCCTCGACCTCGTCCGAACCCAACCGGCGCTCAGGCGCTCGGGTGGCGCCGCCGGCGGTGCGGGTGTACTTCACGAACTCACCCGTACGGCGGTCCAGGACCCCGCGGAAGTCACCCGCCTCGCCGACCGGCCAGGTCAGGGGTGTGGGCCGAAGGTTGATCTTCTCCTGGATGAGGTCCATCAGTGCGAGGGCCGACAGCCCGGGACGATCCCATTTGTTGATCACCGTGATCACCGGGATGCCGCGCAGGGCACAGACCTTGAACAGCTTCAGGGTCTGCGGCTCCAGTCCCTTGCCGGCATCGACCAGCATCACCGCGGAGTCGACCGCCGACAGGACGCGGTAGGTGTCCTCGGAGAAGTCGCTGTGCCCGGGGGTGTCGACGAGGTTGATCACGTGGTCGCGGTAGACGAACTGCAAGGCGGCCGAGGTGATCGAGATGCCGCGCGCCTTCTCCATCGCCATCCAGTCCGACACCGTGGCGCGCCGGTCACCCTTGCCGTGGACGGCTCCTGCCTCGCTGATCACCCGCGCGTGTAGGGCGAGCGCTTCGGTCAGGGTGGACTTGCCCGCGTCGGGATGGCTGATGACGGCGAAGGTACGGCGGGGGCGAGTGTCAGGCACCGCGCGAATCTACCGGCCAGAGCGCCGAAACACCGCTTCACCGACGCGTGGGCAGCTCGACCCGCCTTGACACGGAGCCAGATTCTGCTGAGGTGGTCTCGTGCGGACGATCGGCAACATCCTCTGGTTGGTGCTCGCTGGATTCTGGCTCGCGATCGGCTACGTCATCGCCGGCCTGCTGGCGTTCATCCTCATCATCACGATCCCCTTCGGCATCGCCTCCTTCCGATTGGCGAGCTTCGTCCTGTGGCCCTTCGGGCGGACGACGATCTGGCGCCGCGATGCTGGCGTCTGGTCGATACTCGGCAACGTGGTGTGGATCATCTTCTTCGGCTGGGAACTGGCCCTGATCCACCTGTTCGCCGGTGCGCTGCTGATGATCACCGTCATCGGGATCCCGTTCGGTGTCGCCTGCTGGAAGATGATCCCCCTGTCGTTGATGCCCCTGGGCCGCGAGATCGTGCCGATCTCCAGCGTGGCGCGTGACCCCTACGGCGTCCCGACATGAGCGAGGACGCTGCGAAGGGCCCGGCGGGATCGGAGTCCGGCCTGAGCGACGACGACTTCTCCCCCGTCTGGGCCGATGACGACCGCCCACGCATCCCTCGCGTGGCCGACGAGCGCGAGGCATTGGCGGCGTACCTGGACTACTACCGGGCGACCGTGGAGCTGAAGTGCCGCGACGTCACCGACGAGCAGGCCCGCTCGCGACCCATGCCGCCGTCCACGATGTCACTGCACGGCCTGGTCCGACACCTCGCCGGAGTCGAGCGGTGGTGGTTCCAGCAGAACTTCGAGCGACGCGACGTGCCGTTCCTGTTCTTCACCGCGGACAACCCCGACCTCGACTTCGACCCGCCCTCGGAGGCCGACTTCGCAGCCGACCTGGAGACCTGGCGCACGGAGTGTGCGAAGTCCCGCGAGATCGTCGCCGCCCACGACCTCGACGACACCGCGCGGCCACTGGACTGGGACGAGGACGTCGATCTGCGCTGGCTGGTGCTGCGGATGATTGCCGAGTACGCACAGCACTGCGGCCATCTCGACCTGCTGCGCGAGGGGATCGATGGGCGCACGGGCGCCTGAGTCCGGGCGCGTTCGGCTGCTCCTAGTCGGCCTGCGACGGCGTCACCAGCTGCGCGCGCAGCTGGGCGATCTCGCTGGCGAGCGCACGTACGTCACGCTGCGTAGCTGCGGAGGATTCTTCCTCGACCTCGGCGACCCGCTCGATCAGCCAGGACGCGAACGAGGCGGTGACGACACCGAGCAGGGCAATGCCGGCGACCATCAGTCCTCCGGCAATGAATCTGCCCTCGGTTGTCACCGGGAAGTGATCTCCGTAGCCGACGGTGGTGACCGTCGTCAGCGCCCACCACAGCGCATCACCCGGCGTCTGGATGTTCGCGCCGTCAGCTCCGCGCTCAGCGTCGAGCATCGCCAGTGAGGCCACGCCGAGGACGAGAGTGGTCGCCCCGACGACGTACACGGCGACACGTCCGCGGAAGGATCCGCCCGCGTGACGATTGAGCACCCCGAGCACCGTGACCAGGCGAAGCAGCCGCAGCGGGCGCAGCATGGGCAAAGCCACCGCAGCGAGATCCAGCAGATTCCCGAAGACGAACGCACGGCGATCTCGGGAGAGCACCAGGCGGACGACGTAGTCGACGACGAACAGCGCCCACGACACCGTCACCACCAATCCGAAGACAGGTTTGTCGCCTTGCGACGGGTCGAGTATCGGCCAGGCGTAGGCGACCAGGAAGGCCAGCGCAGCCACGGTCAACGGAGCGTCGGTGGCGCGCTCCCACCGCGTACGGCGATGCTCGGTGCCGGTCTCAGAGTCAGTGGTCACGCTGGAGACCGTAGCGGCGAGAGAGACCACCACTGGGGCGCGCCGCGCGTTCGAGTCGTCAGCCGCGCCGGCCGACCTTCGCAGTCCGGACCGTGATGGTGAGGTTGGCGCAGGCCCGCGCCATCGCGGTGAGCTTGGCCTTCTCGGTCTTGTCGACGCTCAGGTGCCAGCGGATCTTGACCGCCACCCACTGACGCACGTAGGTGCACCGGGCGAGCTCCGGCATCCATTCCGCCGGGTCCTGGTCACCCTTGGAGCGGTTGGAGGAGGCGCTCACGGCCACGAGGGTGCGCCGGTCACCGAGGTCGTTGGCATAGCGGTCCCGCGTGTCGGCGGTCCACCGCCTGCCGCCGGAGTCCCACACCTCAGCCAGCGGCACCAGGTGGTCGATGTCGAAGGTGGTGGACTCCCGGGTGACCACCCCGTCGTAGTAGGAGCGCCACTTGCCTCGTTGGATGTCGCAGCCGCGGACGGCCACCAGCGACTCGGCGGCCAGGACCTCGTCGCGGGTGTCACGGCAGTCGCCGTCCGCGTCGAACCAGTCCGCGAACTTGTCGCGGTCGTAGCCCTTGCGGTGTTCGGTCGCGACGGGCAGGTTCCGTACGGCGGCCCGCACCGTGACGGACACGGTGTGAGGCGCCCGCGCCTGGGCCGACGGGATGATGGCACCCACGCCGGCAAGCGCCAGCACCCCGACGAGGGCGAACCGGGCCACGCTGGGCGGGGTCACGCCTTTTCGCAGGCGATCTTGTCCCCATCGCGGTCAAGGCCCTTGTTGTGGTTCATCGCTGCCTTGTAGAGCCGGTTGGACTTCTTGAAGTTCCGCACCGGCGTCCCCGACGTGGAGTCGTGGGCGTTCACGCGGCCCACACCGTGGGGGTAGTGCTTGTTCACCGACGTGCAGTTCGTCCACACCCCAGCGGCCTGAGCGGGCGGCGCGACGAGCGTGAGACCGGTGACAGCGAGCACGAGTCCGGCGGCGAGTCCAGCGGTTCGTTCCTTGTTCATTTGGTCCCCCTTCGTGTCCCTTTGCCCGATTTGGGGGGACGGCGTGAGGCTACGTGCCCCCACCACCTGCGCGTGCCGAAACTGGTTGATTGCAACCATCTGTTTGCGGTCTTCCGCCTGAGCCACCTGTCGGGCGCGCGTAGGGTCGGGCGCATGGAACCGCTCCGACGTCGAACGGCCGTCGCGGGGGTGCTGCTGGCGCCGTACGCGCTCGTCGCCGGCCCGGCCGACGCGGCGGCTAGGCATGGACTGCGGCGTCCCTCGCGCAAGGAGATCGCCATGCAGCTGGTCTCGAGCGCCGAGAACTCCTCGCTCGACTGGCGCGCGCAGTACACCTACCTGCAGGACATCGGCGACGGGCGCGGCTACACCGGCGGCATCATCGGCTTCTGCTCGGGCACCGGCGACATGCTGGCAGTCGTCCGCGACTACACGCGCCGCCAGCCGAGCAACCCGCTACGCCGATTCCTACCCGCCCTTCGCGAAGTGAACGGCACCGCTTCGCACGCCGGCCTCGGTCGCCCGTTCGTCCGCGCCTGGCACGACGCGGCGCACGACCGCGCGTTCCGCCGCGCCCAGGACCACGAGCGCGACCGCGGCTACTTCAACCCAGCGGTCACCAGGGGCATGCGCGACGGGCTGCGCACCCTCGGCCAGTTCGTCTACTACGACGCCCTGGTCATGCACGGGCTCGGTGGTGACCCGCAATCGTTCGGCGGGATTCGCCGAGCCGCGAGACGGGTGGCCGCCACCCCGGCCGACGGCGGAGCCGAGACGGCCTACCTGAGGGCCTTCTTCGCCGCCCGGCGTCGGGTGATGCGCCTGGAGGCAGCACACGAGGACACCTCGCGCATCGACACCTGCCAGGCCCGCTTCCTGCGTGAACGCAACTTCGACCTCGCCCCGCCGCTCACGTGGCACGTCTACGGAGACCGTTTCCACATCGGTCGCTGACGCGCCCACGTATCAATCGCCCCCGCCGCCCGCTCCGTGTGGGCAATCAAGCTCGGTACGACGCAGGGGTGATGGCATGGACCTCCGAATCAGTTCCTTCGACTTCCCGCCCGCGAAGGGAGCGCCCCAGAGCGCCACCCAGGTGGTCACCTTCCCGCGCGCGGTCCGCGAGGTCGCTGTGGGCATCCTGGGCTACGCGACGTCGTACGTCGGCGAGGACCACCACCTGGGTCGGCTGCAGGTGGAGCTGGCCGCCGACATCGACACCACGGACCCGACCAAGGTGGAGGTCACCGGCGACTTCCAGCTGCGTGACTACAGCGGCACCCTCGACGACTCGTTCACCGGCAACGTGCAGTGGGCGCTCGTCGCAGACCTGGTCCCGGCCGTGCCACCGGCGCCCGGCCAGCCCCGCCCCGACCTGCTCATCGTCGATGCCGAGCTGACCCAGGCGGTCCAGCACTTCCGCAGCGCGACCCATCTCGCGCCGCCCCACGTGTTCCCGGACAACTCGATCCGCCTGGTCGCCGACAAGCCGACCGTCGTACGCCTCTATGTCGACCACGATGCCGCATCGGGCCTGCCGCCGATCAGCACGCTCACCGGCCAGCTCACCGTCACCTCAGGGACGAGCACCACCGTCGTGCTCCCGATGGAGACCATCGCACCGCGTCGCGACGTGGCGATCCTGCGCGGCGAACGCCGCCACACCCTCAACTTCCTCATCCCCGAGAACCTGTGTCGCGGCACGATCTCGATCAACGCCCAGGTCCGCAACGCGGCCGATGCGACGGCGTTCTCACCGCCCTTCCAACGCGACCTCGCCTTCGACGTGATCCCGACCGTCGACATCCAGGCGGTGGGCATCAACTACACCGGTCCCGACACACGACCGGGGGCCACCCCTGCCGACCTGGCGGCGCCCACCTTGGGCGACTTCGTCCTGACCCTGGCGCTCACCGAGAACCTCTACCCCACCCCTCAGGTCCAGGTCGTCTCCTACCAGACCATGGACTACGACGAGGAGATCACCTCCGACATCGGCCAGGGCTGCGACAAGTTCTCCGACCTGCTCGACGCGGTCAGCGAGCTCGGTGCCGACGACGGGTCGATCGTGTACGGCCTCTACAACGTCGGTGTCGACAACGGCACCGTCGGGGGGTGCGGTGGCGGTGGCGCGGGAGTCGGCAAGATCGCGCGCACGACGACCGCCGCCCACGAGATCGGACACGCGCTCGGCCGCCAGCACGCCCCCTGCGACAACGTGACCCGCTGTGCGAGTCCGGACAACCAGGACGGCAGCTATCCGGACTACTCGGGGTTCGACTCCGACAGCATCGGTGAATACGGCTTCGACGCCACCGTCTCCCTCGGCGCCGTCAAGCCGCCCTCGACCTGGCACGACATGATGGGCTACTCCCCGAACAAGTGGATCAGTCCGTACACCTACAAGGCCCTCCTCAGTGCGATCCCGGCGCGCAGCGCGTCCACCGACCTGCAGGTGGCCGCCGACCGGGGCGCGGCGCGCCGCGAGGACCACGGCGAGTGGGAGCCCATCCGCACCCCGCACCTGTTCCTGCGGGTCGACCGGTCCGGCGACGGCGACCTGTTCGTGGATGACTGCTTCACCTTCCCCACCTTCCCGCGCCCACGCGGGCACCGGCCGACGGACCTCACCGCCGAACTGCGCACCAAGGACGGCCGCGTCCTGGTCTGCGAGCGCCTCTACGCCGCCGACACGTGCGGGCCCTGCAGCCCCGGTGGGGGTTGTGCGGGAGGCTGCCCGGGCTGCGTCGGAGGTTGCGGGCGCCGCGGACCCGTGCGGATCCGGCAGGCCGTCGCGTTCCCCGACGATGCCCATGAGCTGGTCCTGCTCGAGCGCCGAAGGGTGGTGCACCGCCAGGACATCGGCCAGGCGCCCGCACCCCACCTCGAGGTCGAGCTGGCGCCCGACCTGACGCAGGACCACCTCCTGCTGCGCTGGGCCCTCGGCGAGGAGTCCACGAAGGTTCGGCTGTGGGCGCTGGTCCAGTGGCAGGACCGCTACGGCGTCTGGCGCGGTGTCGCGCCGCGCACGCGCGAACGTCAGCTGCAGGTGCCCAAGTCGCTCATCGCGGCCGGCGGGTTCGCCCGGTTGCGGGTCCTGGTGACCACCGGCCTGGCCACGGCGTCGGGTGAGTGGGAGGGCCGGGTCGCCGTGCCGGCACCGGTGCCCACCGGCATCGAGCTGACCGGCGGTGACGATCGGGTCGGTCCGCGGGTGCTGCGTGCCAGCACCGCTCTCGACGCCCGCGAACTGCGCTGGTACGCCGACGGCAGCGAGATCGCCTCCGGGCGACTCCTGGACACCCGGCTGATCCCGGCGTCCACGCGCCGGCTGTCTGCCCGCGCCATCGACCGACGCAGCGCGGTGGCGAGCTCGGTCTGGGACCTCACCTGGGAAGACACCGAGCTGACCGCGATCACCCGGTTCGACCTCCCAGTTCCGCCCGCCGACCGGTCCCACCAGCACCGCGACCACCACCACCCAGAGGAGCCCTGACATGGAAACGCGCACACTCGATCTCGCCTTCAACGCCCTGCGCGGCTCCGGTCCGCGCGCCGAGGACGGCGAGGTGATCTTCACCGGCCCGGTCGCCCAGGCAGCCGCGTTCCTGCGCGGCTTCGACGTCGCCTTCTCCGGCAACAACGACCACCACCTGGGGTCCCTGGAGGTCAGCCTGGACGCCGTGATCGACCCCTTGGCACCGCAACGGGTCACCGTGACCGCGACGTACGGGCTGCGGGACTGGTCGGGCACCTGGGACGACTCCTACGAAGGGACGATCCGGGTCAGCGTCGTCGGTGAGTGACCTGGCCCGTCCGGATCTGGGACGGTTCACACGGTGACCACCCCGACCGGGCCTTCCGATGAGTTCTGCACAGCGCGATGGTCCACCATGGCGACAGCGGCAGATCGATGAGGAGCAGCGATGACGCAGATGGTCAGGGTCCACAACTTCATGGTGTCCAGCGACGGGTACGGCGCCGGCGAGGGGCAGAGCCTGGAGCGGCCGTTCGGCCACGCCGACCCGCAGCAGTGGTTCGGGTGGGCCGGGGCCACGGCGAGCTGGCCCAACCGGACCGAGCCCGGTGGCAGCCGCGGGATCGACGACTACCTCGTGCGTGACTTCCATCGCAACATCGGTGCCGAGATCATGGGCCGCAACAAGTTCGGGCCTCAACGGGGCCCCTGGACCGACGAGGAGTGGCAGGGCTGGTGGGGGAGCGAGCCGCCGTTCCACACGCCGGTCTTCGTCATGACCCACCATGAGCGGCCCTCGTTCACACTGGCCGACACGACGTTCCACTTCGTGAGCGGCGACCCGGCAACGGTCCTGGAGCGCGCCCTGGCCGCGGCCGAGGGCAAGGACATCCGACTCGGGGGTGGAGCGAACACGGTGCGCCAGTTCCTGGACGCCGGACTCATCGACACCCTCCACGTGGCCGTCGCTCCCGTGGAGCTCGGTGGCGGGTCCCGGCTGTGGGACTCCCCCGACGACCTGCTCGACCGCTATCACCGTGACGTCGTGCCCCGGCCCGGCGGCGTGGTCCACCACCTCTTCTGGCGTCGCTGACCCCGCCCGCGACGTGATGGTCAATGCCGACGCTGGGCTGGCTGTCGGCCAGCGCCTTCCACGTCGGCGACCCGCTCCATCTTGATCAGCCCGCTCCAGCCGCGCTCCATCATCAGCTCCTGGATCCTGTCCCGGATCCGGACCATCCGTGGGCCGGCGGCCAGGACCAGGGTGTCGAGCAGGTCGGCGAAGGCGTTGTCGGGCAGGGCATCGTCCTGGCCGTCGAGCTCACCTCGAGCTGCCGCCTGCTCGGCCATCTCGACCACCAGGTCAGCGGTCTCGGCGAGCCGCGCGTCGGACTCGTCATCGCCGCTGACGAGCCCAGCCATGATGTGCAGGAAGCGCCGCATCAGGGGGTCGTCGAGCTGGGCCTGCTTCACGACCATGAACTCCTCGATGCGCTGCGGCAGCTGTGCGGCGATCAGGATCCAGGCGTCGCGCTCCATCTCCACCATCACCTCGGGCGCGCCCAGGGAGCGCATCCGGTCAAGGTATTCGGTCACCGACACCGGCAGCGCCAGGCTGTCGCCAGCAGCAAGCTGGGCGATCCTGCGCCGGTGGGCCTGGATCTGCTGGATCTCGCCGCGCAGCCGGAGGTCGATCTCGGCCACCGCCTCGGCGAAGCCCGCCTCGTCGGCGGTCAGCAGCTCCTGGACCCGGGCGAGGGGGACGCCTGCCTCCGCGAGCGTCCGGACCCGGATCAGTCGTACGACGTCGGCGGCGGCGTAGGTGCGGTAGCCCGACGAGTCGCGCTCGGGCTCGGGCAGCAGGCCGATCTGGTGATAGTGCCGTACGGCACGCGTGGTCACCCCGGAGTAGGCCGCCAGTTGGCCGATCGTCAGCACGGTCTCAGCCTGCCCGAACCCGGGAGAAGAGGCGACGTGCCCACAGGTACGACGACACGGTGATCAGGACGCACCAGCCGATCGCCCACCAGAGGTCCGAGCCCGGCGAGGTGCCCTCCAGGCAGGCCCGCAGCGTGTCGATGATCGGCGTGAAGGGTTGGTGCTCAGCGATCCACGCCAGCCCGGCCGGCATCGAGTCGGTGGGCACGAAGCCACTGGAGAGGAACGGCAGCAGCATCAGGAACATCGGCGTGTTGCTCGCGGTCTCGACACTGCCGGCAGCCAGGCCGAGGGCCAGGCAGAGCCAGGTGAGTGCGATCGCCAGCAGCACCAGGACGCCGAGGGCACCCAGCCAGCCCGCGGGACCGACGCCCGGGCGGTAGCCGAGGAGCAGGCCGAGCCCCACCACGACGAGAAGCGCGAGCGCCGTCTGAGCCAGCGCCGCCAGCACGTGCCCGCTGAGGACCGACGCCTTCGCGATCGGCATGGTGCGGAACCTGTCGATGATCCCCTCGGTCGCGTCCTTGGCGATGTAGATCGCCGTACTCAGCGCCACCGACGCCACGGTCATGATCAGGATCGCCGGCGAGATGTAGGCCAGGTAGGCCGATCGGCCGCCGCCGCCCGGCAGCCCAGCACCCATGGTGCCGCCGAACACGTAGACGAAGAGCAGCAGGAAGAGCACCGGCTGGCCGATCAGCATCAGGGTCAGGGACGGGTAGCGGCGGATGTGCTTGAGGTTGCGGCCCAGCATCGTGGCGGAGTCGCGGGCCGTGTAGGTCAGGGTCGTCATCGGATCTCCTCCAGTTGGTCGTCGCTCGAGTCGTCCTGGGCGGGAGGGGTGGCGGCGTGGCCGGTCAGTGCCAGGAAGACATCGTCCAGGGTCTCCCCGCCGGCCTGCGCCTTGAGCTCGGCCGGCGTCCCCTCGGCGACGAGCCGGCCGTCGTCGAGCAGCCCCACGGTGTGCGCGAGCTGGTCGGCCTCCTCGAGGTACTGCGTGGTGAGGAAGACGGTGACCCCGTCTGCCAGCAGGTCACGAACGATCTGCCACAGGTCGCGTCGGCTGCGCGGGTCGAGCCCGGCGGTCGGCTCGTCGAGGAAGATCAGGCGCGGGCGGCTGACCAGGGTCATGGCGAGGTCGAGGCGGCGTTTCATGCCGCCGGAGTACGTCGCAGCCTGACGATCTGCGGCGTCGGTCAGGCCGAACTGGTCCAGCAACTCGATGACGCGCCCGGCGGCCCTCACCCGCGGCAGGTGCGCCAGGTCGGCCATCAGCCGGAGGTTCTCCCGGCCGGTGAGCAACTCGTCGATGGCCGAGAACTGTCCGGTGACCCCGATCGAGCGGCGTACCCCGTCCGGCTCCCGGCGGACGTCGAAGCCGGCGACCCGGACCTCCCCCGCGTCGGCGCTGATGAGGGTCGAGAGGATGCGGACCATGGTGGTCTTCCCGGCGCCGTTGGGGCCCAGCAGGGCGTAGACGGTGCCGGCGGGCACGGTGAGGTCGACGCCGCGGAGCACGGCGTTCTCGCCGTACGACTTGGTGACGCCGGCGACCTCGATGGCAGCGGTGATGGTGGTCATGACACCAGCGTCCGGATTGACGCTACGTCAAGGTCAAGCCCCCGATCCGGTCTCGTCCCTGCGGACCGCTGCTATCGTCGAGGAGGAGCCCGCGCGTGCGGCGCTCAGTGGCCCCGGACCCCGGCGACGAAATCAGAGCGCAAGGGGCGAGCCAGATGACCATCGCACATCCGCCCATCAGGGTGTCCGAGGCTGCTCCACACCTCCGTGGCTGGCTACACACCGCGGCCGCTCCCCTCGCCCTGGCCGCCGGCGTCGTGCTCATCGCGCTCTCCCCCAGCCCGGCATCACGCATCGGCTCGACCGTCTTCGCGCTCGCGGCCCTCATCAACTTCACCGCATCCGCCACCCTGCACCGGGGCAACTGGGCGCCGCGGGTCGCGCTGATCCTGCGGCGCATCGACCATGCCAGCATCTTCGTGCTGATCGCGGGCAGCTACACCCCCTTCGCCCTCATCATGCTGAGTGGGCAGCCACGCGTCGCCCTGCTCGCCGTCGCCTGGTCCGGCGCAGCACTCGGAATCCTCTCGAGGCTCTTCTGGATCGACGCCCCCCGGTGGATCTACACCGCGACGTACCTCGCCCTGGGGTGGGCGGCCGTCTTCTTCGTCAAGGACTTCATCTCCTACCCGGGCGCCAACGTCGTCCCGTTCCTGATCCTCCTGGGCGGCGCCCTGTACACGATGGGCGCGATCGTCTACGGCACCCGGCGACCCAACCCGATCCCCCGCTGGTTCGGGTTCCACGAGGTCTTCCACCTGCTTGCCCTCACCGCCTTCGCCACCCACTACGTCGGCGTGTCCATCGCCACCTACTCCCTGCGCTGAGCGAGGCGCCGGTGGTGGCTCCTGATCTCATTCCGGGTCTATCGTGGAACCGGTCGAGGCGAGAAGGACAGCGGCCATGGCAGATCGTGAAGCGGGACTGACCCCTCGCGAACAGGCGTTGCGCGAGGATCTCGGCCGCGAGTACTACGCCCTCGTCGGCGCCGTGTCCGACTTCGACGGCCGCCTCATGATCGTCAAGGGCTGGTCGGTGACGCTCTCACTGGCAGCCCTGGGGCTCGGCTTCCAGACCCAGCACTACGCCCTCTTCGGGCTCGGTGCGCTGACCGCCCTCGGGTTCTGGTTCCTCGACCTGCTCCTGAAGTCCTTCCAGGTGCGCTACTACCCCCGCATGCGCGACATCGAGTACGTCGCCTCGCAGCTCAACTCGACCACCGTGCCAGGGATCGGCCAGGTGTCCTCCCCACGGATCGACATGTACTGGTCCTACGACGGTGGCCCACCGGCCCAGGACTGGCGCGGAGAGGAACCTGAGCGCCTGGACTCCCGGATGGTGCACCGCCTGGTCCGGGTCAAGCCGTGGTTCATGCCGCAGGTGCTCCTGCCGCACTGGGTGGCGATCGTGGTGGGGACTGGCTTGTTCGTGGCTGGCGCGGTCGACGTACCGTGGCTCGCGCACCTCGGCCCGTAGGGTCGAGGCACCCGCACCGTCGAACAAGGAGCACCACATGCGCAGACTCGTCGGGATCGTCGTGATCCTCTGGCTGCTGGTCGGAGCGCTGGCCGCGTTCCAGCGTGACTACTTCACCGACAACCGCGAGGTGAGCTGCAAGAACGTGGGCGACACCGCCCTCACCGTCGTCGCCGGCCCGCTGAACTACCTCGGGGTCAACCCGAAGGTGAAGTGCAAGGTGCCCCAGCCCTCCGAGTAGCGCCTAGCTCTAGCCGACCAGATCGCTGAGGGCGCTCTCCAGGTCGCGCCTGATCAGGGACAACTCATCGGGGTCCGGGCGCTCGGGCCACTCGCGCAACCGCACCAGTGCCTCCCAGGCCGCCCCTGCACCGAGGTGGGCTCCGCGCCCCATCGCCGGCGGATAGGCGAGCTCGGCGCGACGAAACTGGAAATACCAGCGCATCGCCTCGAGGTTGGTGGCGTGGACGGCGACAGGGAGCGGGTACACCCCAGCTTCCAGGTGTCGGGCCCAGACGATCACGTCACCGATGCGCTGCTGGAAGGCCGCACGCGTGGCCTCATAGACAGCCGCGGGATCGCCCACGGCCTCCTCGTCGGCGAGGCTCGCCGCGAGCAGGTGGGTGGAGCCTGCCTCGACGCTGCGTTTGGTGAGCTCCTTCGCTGCCTCGGTCATGCCCGCGGCCACCACTGCGCCGGCGGCTACGGGCGCGGCCGGCGGGAACAACACAGTGGTCACCCCGGCAGCGACGGCCGCCGGCCCCGCGGCGAGGCCCCCACGCCTCACGGCACGCAACAGCTTGCGGCCGGTCTCCCGGGTCCGGGGACTGTCCTCGTCGGTGCGTGCGACCCGTTCGGCCGCCTCGATGAGTGGTCGCAGGCGATAGCAGAACAGCGCCATGCCCCGACGGGCATCGTGGCTGCGGCTCGCGCGGCGCGCACGGTCGGGATCCGAGCGGACGTCGTCGATCGCGAGCTGCAACTCGACCGTCACGTCGACGATCGGTGGAGGTGGCCGGAAGTCCATCATCTCCAGGAGCCCGTAGAGGTCCGAGGAGATGATCTCCTGGACCAGCAACGACTCCTCGGCAGTCATGGTGGACACCGCGAACTCCGAAGCGATCATCTCCGCCCAGAAGTCCTCGTCCTGGGACAGGGCGGTGAAGACGTCGAGCAGGTACTGCGCGGTGGGCAGCAGGTACTCCGGCCAATGCCCACCGAGGTCCTCGTCGATTCGGGCCTGGGCCCACTCGGCGGTGCGGCGTTGAGCTTCGCGTAGCCGCCCGAACCGTTCGTCGCGAGTCGGTTGCAGGTGCGGATCGGTCGACGGGGGAGGCATCGGGTCCCCGGCGGACTGTCGCTCTCGAGCCACCGCCTCCACCCGATAGTGGGCCCGGTCCAGCGTCTGCCCGACCGATGCGGGGGCAGGGCCGTGCTCCTCAGCGGACCGGTCCCCGTGGTCATGGCCGTGGGCTCCGCTCGGGAGCCAGGGCGGTTCGCCCGGCCCCTGGTGCGGGTTCGGCTCCATGTCCGGGCCACCTGGGGACATCGGTTCACACCTCCACAGGGATGCTGACGCCTCTCGACTGTGACCGGTCGCGTCGGCCCTCGTCAAGGACACTTCACACCGCATATCCCCCGCAGGGGTGAGTCCGGTCGGCCCGGGGTCGCGCACGCTGGCCACACCGACGTACCCACTGGAGGAACCATGACCGTCACCGCCCAGACCCGTGACCTCGCGACGACCGCCCGGCGGCTGACCTCGGGCGGTCGGGGAATCCTCGCGGCCGACGAGAGCATCGCCACCATGTCGACGCGGCTCGAAGGCGAGGGTGTCGTGGCATCCGAGACCACTCGGCGTGACTACCGCCAGCTCCTGCTCACCGCGCCCGGGCTCGCCCGCACCGTGAGCGGTGTCATCTGGTGCGACGAGACGTTCGGCCAGCAGCTCACCGACGCCCGCACCTTCCCGGCGGCGGCAGCCGAGCTCGGCGTACTCGCCGGCATCAAGGTCGACACCGGCACCGTCCCCCTGCCCGGCACCGCGGGCGCCCTCGTCACCGAGGGCCTCGACGGGCTCGGCGAGCGTCTCGGGTCGTACGCCGCCCGCGGGGCCGCCTTCGCGAAGTGGCGCGCGGTCTTCGACGTGTCGACGATCAGTCCCTACTCGGCTCGCGTGAACGCCCAGGCCCTCGCCCGCTACGCCGCCCTGTGCCAGCTGCACGGGATCGTCCCGGTCGTCGAACCCGAGGTGCTCGCCGCCGGCGCCCACGACCTCGTCGACTGCGCAGTCGCCACCCGGATGGCCCTCGACGCGCTCTTCGACGAACTCCAGCAGGCCGACGTCGACCTCACCGGGATCGTCCTCAAACCCAACTTCGTCACCCCCGGGCTCGGCTGCCAGGACGTGTCCGCACGCACCGTCGCCACGGTCACCCACGACGTGTTGCGCGACTGCGTGCCCGCCACCGTTCCCGGGATCGCCTTCCTCTCCGGCGGTCACCCCACCGACGACGCCTGCGCATTCCTGCGCGCGCTCAACGCGATCGACACCGCCCCCTGGGCGATGACCTTCTCCTTCGGCCGCGCGCTCGTCAACGACGCCCTCGCCACCTGGGCCGGCCAACCCGCCAACGTGACCCGCGCGCAGCAGGCGCTCATCGCGAACTGCGAGCGTGCTGCTGCCGCCACTGCGTGAGTCACGCCACCACAGGAGTCACCGGCTGACCGGGGATTCCCGCGGTTGTCAGCTGTTGCAATGGCTGACAACCGACAGTTTCCCCGGTCGACCGGGGATCCCCGCACGGGCGCGCAGCCCTACAGCGGGAGCTCGACCAGCACCGTGGTCCCGCGTCCCGGCATCGACTCCAGGCGTAGCGAGGCCTCGATGAGGGCACAGCGTTCCGCGATCGACGACAGCCCGAAGTGCTGCGCGCCGTCGTCGATCCGGGAAGTACGCCGCTCCTCGGGGTCGAAACCGATCCCGTCATCGGTGCAGCCCAGCACCACCGACTCCCCCACCCTGCGCAGCGACAGGACTACGCGGTCCGCGCGGGCATGCTTGACCGCGTTGCCCAGCGTCTCCTGGGCGATCCGGTAGAGGGCGGCCGCCGCATGGTCGGGTACGTCGTCGAACACCGCGGCGGAATCGACCACCAGGTCCACCACCGGACCGTCCGCACCGGCGGCCGTCTGGGCCAGCGACTCGAGCGCGGCGACAAGTCCGAGGTCGTCGAGCACGAGGCTGTGCAACCCGGAGATCGCCACCCGGGTCTGCTGGTAGGCCAGGTCCGCCAGCTGACGGGCCGCCCCCACCTCGGCCCGCGCCCGATCGGCACCGGGCAGCTCGGCCACCGACAGGTCTGCTGCCGACAGGTGGAACGACATCGACGCCAACGCGGTGGTCACCCCGTCGTGCAGGTCGAAGGCGATCCGTCGGCGTTCGGCCTCCTGCGCCGAGATCGCTGCAGCGATGAGGCGGTCGCGCTCGCTGCGGTGCCGGTGCACCGCGCCCCACAGCTGCTCGGCGTGCAGGTGCAGTCCCAGCACCGCGGCGTACGCCGTGGCCTCGGCGAGTTCTTCGCGACGGAACGGTCGCGCGGGCGACCGGTGCAGGGCCAGCACCCCGGAGAGCACACCCTCCACGCCGAGAGCGGGCAGGCACATGCGGGCCACCGTCTCCCCCGGCGCCAGCCCGAGCAGCTGACGGTGCACCGGATTGCGCGGCGAGTCCTCGGCCAGCAGGACCGGTTGGCCGTTGCGGGCCACGAGCCCGGTGACCCCGAAACCGACCGCGATCCGCAGCAGTGGTGTCAGGGCAGGGTTGGCCGGCCAGACATCGCTCAGCGTCAGCTCGGCGCCGTCGTTGGCGAACACCAGCACGCCGTCTGCCGAGAACGCCGCCGCGACGTCCTGCGCGGTCGGCACCCCGGTCACCGGAAGAGCCCCTCGCGCAGCGCGACCGCGATCGCCCCACTCCGCTCGGAGACACCGAGTTTGCGGTAGAGCCCACGGATGTGGGTCTTGACCGTGTCCTCGCTGACCACCAGCCGGGCGGCGACCGCCTTGTTGGAGTGCCCGGAGACCAGCAGCTCCAGGACCTCCGACTCGCGCTGGGTCAGGCCGAGGTGGGCGCCGGCCCAGAACTCGCCCGCGTTCAGTCGCGCCGCCGACAACGCCACCCGACCGGCCAGTGCGGGATCGATCACGGTCTCGCCCTCCGCCACCCGGCGCAGGTGCCCGACCAGCTCGGATGCGTCGACACGTTTGAGGATGTAGCCCGACGCCCCGACCCGCAGCGCCTGGAACAGGTAGTGCTCGTCGTCGTACACCGTCAACAGCACCACTCTCACCCCCGGGTGCTGGGTGGTGATCTGGCGACACAGGTCGAGGCCGCTCTCCTTGCCGAGGCGGACGTCGCACAGCACGATGTCCGGCGCATCGGAGGCCACGAGCGCCAGGGCCGCACCGGCCGTCGTCGCCGTACCCACGATCACGACCTCCTCGGCGAAGTGCCCGAGCATCGCACCGAGGCCGTGCAGCACCATCTCGTGGTCATCCACGAGGACCAGGCGCAGCGGGGGCGTTGACATGGGCACACCCTAAGCGCGAAACGCCCGCGTCCAGGGCTGTCCATCGACATCTCACCCCCGGCTCCACCCACGCGGGTGAGTGCCGTCGGCGCCGGGACCGGTCAACTGGTCCCATGCCGCCATCGACGCCACGACCCCTCATCGTCCCCTCCGTGCTGCCAGCCGACTTCGCCCGGCTCGGTGACGAGGTGGCCGCACTCTGCGCTGCCGGCGTCGACCGGATCCAGTGGGACGTCATGGACGGGGTCTTCGTCCCCAACCTCACCTTCGGTCCGGACGTGATCGCGGCCGCGAGGGTGCACAGCACGGTCGGCTTCGAGGCCCACCTCATGGTGGTGGCGCCCGACGACCTGCTCAGCCGGTACGCCGACGCCGGCTGCGAGCTGCTGATCGTCCACGCGGAGGCCTGCCCCCACCTGCACCGCACCCTGGCCCGGATCCGGGACCTGGGTGCGCGCAGCGGGGTCGCCCTCAACCCGCACACCCCCGCCTCCGTCGTGGAGCACGTGTTGGCCGAGACCGACCTGGTGCTCGCCATGACCGTGAACCCCGGCTTCGGCGGCCAGGCCTACATCGCCGCGGTCGAGCCCAAGATCGCTGAGCTGCGCCGGATGATCGACGAGTCCGGTTTCGCCATCGAGCTCGAGGTGGACGGCGGAATCACCGACTCCACCATCCCCGGAGCCGCCCGCGCCGGTGCCGACGTCTTCATCAGCGGCTCGTGGATGTATGCCCACGCCGACGGCAAGGCCGCCGCCGTCGACCTCCTGCGTCAGGCGGCCGCGTGATGACCACCGACGAACTGACCGCCGTCGACGTCGACCTGCTCGCCGTCGACACCCTCCGCTTCCTGGCCGCCGACATGGTCCAGGCCGCGAACTCCGGCCACCCGGGCATGCCGATGGGTGCCGCCCCCATGGCCTGGGCCCTGTGGAGCCGGCACCTCAAGCACGACCCGGCCGACCCCGACTGGGCCGACCGGGACCGTTTCGTGCTGTCCGCAGGGCACGGCTCGGCCCTGCTCTACTCGCTGCTGCACGTGTTCGGCTACGACCTGCCGCTCGCCGAGCTCGCGGCGTTTCGTCAGCTCGGATCCCGGACCCCGGGACACCCCGAGGTCGGGCACACCCCCGGCGTCGAGACGACCACCGGCCCGCTCGGCCAGGGCCTGGCGATGGCAGTGGGTCTTGCCCTCGCGGAGCGGATGACCCATGCCCGCCACCCTGAGATCACCGACCATCACACCTACGCGATCGTCGGGGACGGCTGCCTGATGGAAGGTGTCTCCCACGAGGCGGCCTCCCTGGCCGGCCACCTCGGGCTCGGTCGCCTCGTCGTGCTGTGGGACGACAACGCCATCACCATCGACGGGTCCACCGCCCTGTCGACCAGCGACGACCAGTTGGCCCGGTTCGCGGCGTACGGCTGGCACACCGTCACCGTCACCGACGGCACCGACGTGGAGGCCATCGACGCCGCACTCCGGGCAGCCAAGGCCGACCCCCGACCCAGCTTCGTCGCCGTGCGCACCGTCATCGGCCACGGCGCCCCCGGGGTCGAGGGCACCTCCGCAGTCCACGGTTCCCCGCTCGGCGAGCCGGTGCTCGCCGCCGCCCGGGCACGCGCCGGATGGGATCTCCCCCCGTTCAGCGTGCCCGACGCCGTCACGGAGGTCTGCCGCCTCCTGGCCGGCGAGGGGGCCGCGCGGCACGCCGAGTGGCGAGACGCCTTCACGGCGTACGCCGCCGGTGCGCCGGACCGAGCCGCGGACTTCACGCGAGCTCGGGCACGGCGACTGCCGGGTGAGCTCTCCGGGACGCTGGCTGCCATCGCCGAAGGCCGCTCCCGCGCCACCCGTCAGTCGTCGCAGGACTGCCTGATCGCACTGACCGGCCTGCTGCCCGAGCTGGTCGGCGGTTCGGCGGACCTCGCCGGCTCGACCGGTACGGCGACAGGCGCGGCGTTGGTGACGCGCGAGGACTTCGCGGGGTCGGTGATCGCCTTCGGGATCCGCGAGTTCGCGATGGCCGCGGTGCTCAACGGCATCTCCCTGCACGGTGGCTTCCGCACCTGGGGGAGCACCTTCCTGGTGTTCAGCGACTACCTTCGTCCGGCGCTGCGCCTCGCCGCACTGATGGGACAGCCGGTGATCCACGTCCTGACCCACGACTCCGTCGCCGTGGGCGAGGACGGCCCCACCCACCAGCCGGTGGAGCACGTGGAGTCGCTGCGTCTCATCCCGGGCCTCCAGGTCCTGCGCCCCGCCGACGAGGCCGAGACCGTGGAGGCCTGGCGTCGGGCGATCTCGCGGACCGATGGGCCGACTGCGCTGATCCTGTCGCGCCAGTCGCTGCCCGCCCTCCCGATAGTCCCGAACGCAACGCACCTGAAAACGGCCTCAGCCGGTGCCGACCGTTCTGGACTATCGAGGGAGAGGGAGGAGGGCGGCGCGGTCCAGGTGGAGATCGTCGCCACCGGCTCCGAGGTCTCGCTCGCCATGGAGGTCGCCGAACGGCTGGCGTCCGGTGGGATCACCACCCGGGTCGTCTCGGCGATGGACCGTTCGCTCTACGTGCCGGACCGCTCCGTGCCGCGCGTGAGCATCGAGGCCGGCGTGACCTCCGGGTGGCGCGGGCTGGTGGACCTGGCGATCGGGATCGACGAGTTCGGCGCCTCCGGCCCCGGACCCGCCGTGCTCGCCCACGTCGGCCTCACCACCGAAGCCGTCACTGCCCAGATCACCGCACTGCTGAGCGAGTTGGAGACCTGAGATGCCCGACAAGATGCTGCGAATGACCCGCTCGGAGGCCACGGGGCGCGCCGCCCGGCCGGTGATGCTCGCGATCGCGGGCGACTCGGCCGCCGGCAAGACCACCCTGACCAAGGGGTTGGTCGAGGCGCTGGGTGAGGATCGGTGCACCTCGATCTGTGTCGATGACTACCACGCCTTCGATCGCGAGGAACGCAAGACCAAGCCGTTCACGCCCCTGCACCCGGACTGCAACCACCTCGACATCATGGAGCAGCACCTACAGCTCCTGGCCCTGGGTCGACCGATCCTGAAGCCCGTCTACGACCACGCCACCGGCACCTTCACTCGGCCGGCGTACGTCGAGCCCCGCGAGTTCGTGATCATCGAGGGACTGCACCCGCTGGCCACCAAACTGGCCCGCGCCTGCTTCGACGTGACCGTCTTCCTCGACCCTCCCGAGGAGATCCGGCACCAGTGGAAGATCGACCGGGACTGTGCGAAGCGCGGCTACACCCCCGCCCAGGTGGTGGCTGACCTGGAGCGGCGTGAGCCGGAGTCGGCGGCCTACATCCGGCCGCAGCGCCGGTACGCCGACATCGTGGCCAGGTTCGCGCCCATCGCGACCCGCAACGACCCGCCGGGAACGCCGCTCTCGGCGGAGCTGATGCTGCGCCCCACCATCCAGCACCCGTCCCTCTCGACGATCCTGACCGACGACCACCGCACCGCGATGCACCTGAAGATCATCCGCGACGCCGACGGGACCCCGACCGACTGCCTCCATGTGCATGGGCATGCCTCCACCGAGGAGGCGCGTCAGCTGGAGAAGGCGATCTGGGCCGAGCTCGAGGTCGAGGGCGGGCCCCCCGACAGCCTGGGTCGCATCACCGATGACCGGCGCAGCGAACCGCTGGCGATCACCCAGCTGATCCTGCTCTACCACCTGCTGCAGGCCCGTCAGGACGAGCAGTGACCGGGGCCGAGGCGCCCGACGCCAACCTGGGCCTCGAACTGGTCCGGGTCACCGAGGCCGCTGCCATGGCGTCGGGCCGCTGGGTCGGCAAGGGTGACAAGGAGGGCGGGGACGGTGCCGCCGTCGACGCGATGCGCGCGCTGATCTCCACCGTGGCGATGGACGGCGTCGTGGTCATCGGCGAGGGCGAGAAGGACGCCGCCCCGATGCTCTTCAACGGCGAGCGCGTCGGCACCGGCCAGGGGCCCGGATGTGACGTCGCCGTCGACCCGGTGGACGGCACCACCCTGCTGGCCAAGGGACAGCCCAATGCCGTCTCGGTGATCGCGGTCGCACCGCGCGGAGCCATGTACGACCCCTCCGCGGTCTTCTACATGGACAAGATCGTCGTCGGCAGCGACGCCGTCGGGGTGGTCGACCTCGACGCCCCGGTGGCAGACAACATCGCCGCCGTCGCCAAAGCCAAGGGCGGTACGCCGCAGGACGTCACCGTCGTCGTCCTCGATCGGCCCCGTCACGACACCCTGGTGGCGCAGATCCGGGCCGCCGGAGCCCGGATCCGGTTCATCCCGGACGGCGATGTGGCCGGCGCGATCATGGCGGCCCGGCCGGGCACCGGCATCGACCTGCTGATGGGGATCGGCGGGACACCGGAGGGGGTGATCGCCGCCGCCGCCCTGCGGTGCCTCGGCGGCGAGGTCCTCGGCCGGCTCCACCCCACCTCCGAGGCCGAGCGCCGCCGCGCCCTGGACGCCGGGCTCGACCTCAGCGCCGTGCTCACCAGCCGCGACCTCGTCGGCCCCGGGGACGTGTTCTTCTGCGCCACCGGGATCACCGACGGTGAGCTCCTGCCCGGGGTGCGCTACGGCCCCCGGAACCTGTCGGGCGTCATCGAGACCTCGTCGCTGATGATGCGCTCGAAGTCGGGCAGCATCCGGGAGATCCACTCCACGCACCGCCTGGACCGGCTGGCGGCGTACTCCGCCGTGGACTACACCGCGTGAGAAGGCTGCAAGCCGTCATCTTCGACGTCGACGGGACCTTGGTCGACAGCGAACGCGACGGACACCGGGTGGCCTTCAACCTCGCCTTCGAGGAGGCGGGACTGCCGGACCGCTGGGACCCGGTGCCCTATGGACAGCTCCTGAACGTCACCGGCGGCCGGCGGCGCCTGGTCCGCTACCTGGTGGCCCGGGGCCATGGTCCCGCGGAGGCGGAGGAGCTGGCCAGGCGGCTGCACACGCGCAAGACCGACCTCATGCGAGACCTCATCGAGGTCGGCGCCGTGCCGCCCCGGCCCGGCGCTGTCCGGTTGCTCACCGAGCTCGCCGCTGCCCGGGTCGAGCTGTCCGTCGCGACCACGGGCAACCGGGCCTGGGTCGAGCCACTGCTCGCCCGGACCTTCCCCGTCGTCCGGTTCCGGGCCGTCGTGACCGGCACCGAGATCACCGTGCTCAAGCCCGACCCGGCGGTCTACCTCGAGGCGATGCGGCTCACTGGTCACGGCCCCGAGGACTGCGTGGCCGTCGAGGATTCGGCCGCCGGAGTCAGCGCCGCCGTGCAGGCCGGTCTGCGCTGCGTCGCGGTCACCAATGACTACACCCGCGACCACGACCTGTCGGGCGCGGCGTACGTCGGCGAGGGCCTGGACGACCCTGCGGTGCTCGAGTGGTTCCGCAGTCGCCTGACCACCTGAGGTCAGGCGTTGTCCTTGCGGAACACCGCCGTCCCCCACCAGATCGCCAACCCGAACAGGACGACCGCCCACGCGCTGCCCCAGGCCACTCCGCTCGTGTCGAACTCCCCGGCGAAGGTGTCGCGCACGGCGTCGACGATCCAGCGGAAGGGCATGAAGTCGCTCAGCCTCTGGAGCCAGTCAGGCCCCAGCGTCATCGGCAGCAGGATGCCGCTGAGCAGGAGCACCGGCATCATCACCATGTTGATGACCGGCGCCATCACGTCCTCGCTCTTCGTGGTCAGTGCGAGGGCATTGGACGCCGCAGCACACGCGCCGCCGACCAGGAGGGTGATGGCGATGCCCAGGATCACTCCCGAGAACGAACCACGCAGACCCATCAGGTAGCCCAGCCCGACCAGGATCAGGGCCTGGACCAGGAGCTGGAGCACGTCGCGCATCAGCCGACCGAGCAGTAGCGCGGTGCGGCTCGCCGGGGTGACCCGCTCAGCCTCGATGACTCCCTCGCGCCACTCCCCGATCAGGCTGAACCCGGCGAAGAAGGCCCCGAACATGCCCAACTGCACGAGCAGGCCGGGGACGAGGAACGTGTAGGCGTTGTCGGCGCCGAACTGGGAGGTCAGCGGCTTGAGCAACGGCCCGAACAGCACCAGGTAGAGCACCGGCTGCATCACGCCGATCAGCACCCACGCCGGATTGCGCAGGTTCATCCGCAGCTGGCGGTTGAACACGATCGTGCACTCGCGCAGGAAGGTCATGCTGGGACTCCGTCAGTCGTCTCTTCGCTGTCGGGTTGGTCCGCGTCACGCAGGGACCGGCCGGTCAGGGTGAGGAACACGTCGTCCAGGGTCGGTCGGTGCACCTCGATGGAATCGAGGGTGACTCCGGAGGCGTCGAGCTCACGGAGCAGGCCCGGGACGGCGCGGCCGGCCCGCTGCACCCGGCCGCGGACGTGGCGCTCCTCGATCTCGACGTTGTCGGCGATCGCCCCCAGCCGCTCGGCCGCCATGCTCACCTGGGCGGTGTCGACGACCTCCAGGTCGACCAGGTCGCCGGCCACCTGTGCCTTGAGGTTGTCGGGGGTGTCGCTGGCGACGATCCGGCCCTTGTCGATGACGATGATCCGGTCGCTCAGGGCATCGGCCTCGTCGAGGTAGTGCGTGGTCAGGAACACCGTCGCGCCGCGGCGCCGGCGCAGGTCGGCGATGTGCTCCCACAGGTTGGCCCGGGCCTGCGGGTCCAGGCCGGTGGTCGGTTCGTCAAGGAAGACCAGTGACGGTTCATGGATCAGGCCCATCACCACGTCCAGGCGACGCTTCTGCCCGCCGGACATGTTCTTCGGCATCCGCCGCCACAGGCCGTCGAGCTCGAGCTGGCCGAAGAGCTCCTGGCCACGCGCCGTGGCGGTGGCCTTCGACATGCCGTAGAGCATGCCGTGATCGACCACCTCGTCACCGGCGAACGCACCGCTGAAGGTGCTGCCGGCCTGGGAGACGTAGCCGATGCTGCGGCGCACCTGCTGGGCCTGGGTGGCCACGTCGAAGCCGGCCACCGAGGCGGTGCCCGCCGTCGGCTTGAGCAGGGTCACCAGCATCCGCAACGTCGTCGTCTTCCCGGCGCCGTTGGGCCCGAGGAAACCGACCACCTCGCCCTCGGCGACATCGAGATCGACGCCGTCGACGGCCCGGACCTCGGTCTTCTTCTTGCCCTGACCGGTGTGGAAGGTCTGCACGAGTCCTCGTGCGTGAATCATCGCGGCTCCTGTTCATCTGCGACTCTCAGCGCTTGTCCCCAGCATGGACCGGACCACCGACAAGAAGTCATCGGCCCGGACCCAACGGGCCTCATGTTCTCAGGACCAGCGGATCTGGGCGCCCTCGACCCACAGGTCCCAGTCACCCTCCGGAATGACCTCGTCGCTGCGGTTCCACAGGCTCAGGTAGAGCTGGACCGCCGTGCCCTCGAGGACGATGTCGGGTGTGGTCTCGACAAGCTCGACCACCGAAGACTGCTCGACCACCGAACCCTGCTCGACCACCGACGCCGGGTGCCGGGTGGTCACGGCCGGGTCGGTGCTCACCCGGACCAGCCAGGACTGCCCAGCATCCGTCGGGCGGACGGCGATCGTCATGGGCTCCTCGCTGCGCAGTCGCGAGCGGTCCCGGGTGATGAAACCGGTGAGCAGCTCGTCGATGCCGTCGAGGGCCACGTCGGTCGAGATCGCCGTGTCAGCCGCCCTGGGGTAGCGGCCCAGGCTCGCCGCCAGGGCGTCGACCGCATGCATCGTGGTCTCGTGGCACTGCCGCCGCGCCCAGAACTCGCGGGCGCCGGGAGCATCCCGGAGGAACACGAGCACATCGAGGTCCTCGGGCGCATCGGAGATGGCCTGCACCACGGCGATGGCACCGTCGCGCAGCCACTCGACGGGGTCGGCGGCAGCGCGCCCTTCGCCCTCGACGGCGCCGGGATCGATGCGCTCGCCTCGGATCACGGCCGCCGCCCAGCGGTGCACCATGCCCTGGTGGGCGATGAGGTCGCGGACGCACCAGGCAGGCGTGGTCGGCACGGGGGCATCGAGGCCGGCCCGGTCGGCGTACCGGACGAAGGCGACGAGAGCGACCCGCAGGCCTTCGAGGTGCTGGGCGACGTTCACGCGGCCACCCTCTCATCCGGACCCCTGTCGGCGCCTCTGAGATTCCGTCAGCACCCCGGCCCGATGTGGTCGAATGTCCCCCATGACCAGCAGTCCACACACAGGTTTCGGGATCGACTTCGGCGGCACCGGGTGCAAGGGCGCACCCGTTGACCTCGACAAGGGCGCCTTCGCCGCCGAGCGGGTGCGGGTGAAGACCCCCGCCAACTCGTCCCCCGACATCATCGCCGGGCTCTTCGCCGATCTCGTGGCGCAGTTCCCTGACTCGACCTGTCCGATCGGCGTCACCGTGCCCGGCATCGTCCGCAACGGCGTGGTCAGCTCCGCGGCCAACATCGACAAGTCCTGGATCGGCACCGACGCCGACGCCCTGTTCACCGAGGCGCTCAAGCGCGACGTCCACGTCGTCAACGACGCGGACGCCGCCGGCCTCGCCGAGGTGCGGTACGGCGCGGCGCGCGGCCAGCAGGGACTGGTCATCGTGACCACCCTGGGGACCGGGATCGGGTCGGCCCTCATCTACGACGGCACGCTCGTGCCGAACTCCGAGCTCGGCCACCTGCACCTTCAGGGGCACGGTGCCGCCGAGAAGTGGGCGGCCAACTCGGTGCGACAGGCCGAGGACCTGTCCTGGAAGGAGTGGGCGCACCGGCTGTCGGTCTACTACCAGACGCTGGAGGCCCTGTTCTCGCCCGAGTTGTTCGTCGTGGGTGGAGGGATCAGCAAGGAGTCGGCCGACTTCCTGCCGCTGCTCGAGATCGCGACGCCGATCGTGCCGGCCACCTTGCGCAACCAGGCCGGGATCATCGGAGCCGCGCTCTACGCCAACCGCTGAGCGACTCCGCTCACGCCAGCGGGCGGCCGCTGATCGCGGCTGCCACTGCCTTGGGCACCTCGGGGTTGAACACCGACGGGATGATGAACGACTGGTTCAGCTCCTCGTCCTTGACCGTGTGGGCGATCGCCGCGGCGGCGGCGATCAGCATGTCGGTGGTGATCTCGCTGGCTCGTGCGTCGAGCAGCCCGCGGAAGACACCGGGGAACGCGAGCACGTTGTTGATCTGGTTGGGGTAGTCCGATCGACCGCTGGCCACCACGGCGGCGTACTTCGAGGCCTCCACGGGGTCGATCTCGGGGTCCGGGTTGGCCAGCGCGAAGACCACCGCGTCCGGGGCCATGTCGGCGATCCACTCGGCCTTGAGAACCCCCGGCCCGGAGACGCCGATGAACACGTCGGCACCGTTGAGCCCGGACTGCAGGTCGCCACGCAGTCGCTGCGGGTTGGTCCGCGCGGCCAGCTCGGCCTTGGCTGGGGGAAGGGTGGCGTCATCACGGGACAGCAGGCCCTCGCGGTCCCAGACGGTGACGTCGCCGGCCCCGCCGGCGAGCAGCAGCGTCACGATGGCACTGCCGGCCGCACCGGCCCCGGCCACGACGATCCGGATGTCGCCGATGTTCTTGCCGACCACGCGCAGGGCGTTGGTCAGGGCCGCCAGCACCACGATCGCGGTGCCGTGCTGGTCGTCGTGGAAGACCGGGATGTCGAGCGAGGCGCGCAGGCGCCGTTCGATCTCGAAGCAGCGTGGGGCCGCGATGTCCTCCAGGTTGATGCCACCGAAACCGGGCGCGATCATCTCGACGGCGCGCACGATCTCGTCGACGTCCTGGCTGGCCAGGCAGATCGGCCAGGCGTCGATGTTGGCGAAGCGCTTGAACAGCGCCGCCTTGCCTTCCATCACCGGCAGTGCCGCGCCCGGTCCGATGTTGCCCAGGCCCAGCACCGCTGAGCCGTCGGTCACGACCGCCACGGCATTGCCCTTGATGGTCAGGTTGACGACGTCCTCGGGGTTCTCGTGGATCGCCATCGAGACCCTGCCGACCCCGGGCGTGTAGGCCATGGAGAGGTCGTCGCGGGTCCTCAGCGGCACCTTGGAACGCACCTCGATCTTGCCGCCGAGGTGGAGCAGGAACGTCCGGTCCGAGACCTTGTGGACGACAACGCCCTCGATGGCCTCGACGGCCTTGACCAGCTCCTGGCTGTGGTCGGAGTCGGTGGCCGAGCAGGTGACGTCCACGACGAGCCGGTCGTGGCGCGACTCGGTGACGTCGATGGCGGTGACGATGCCACCGCAGGCTGCGATGCAGGTGGCGACCGTCCCCACCACGCCGTGGTCGGGAGCGGTGTAGAGCCGCATGGTGATCGAGTACGACGACGTGGTGGCGGACATGTGCCCACCTTCGACCCCGCCCCGGGTTACGGGCAAGTAGCAGAGGTCATTCGGTCATATCGGTCAGGAGCTGAGGGCCGACTCGATCTTGTCGGTGAGCTGCTCCGGCGTCGTGGTCGGCGCGAACCGGTCGATGACCTGGCCGTCGCGGCCGATGAGGAACTTGGTGAAGTTCCACTTGATCTTGCCGCCCAGCATTCCCCTCTTCTCCTTGCGCAGCCACGCGAAGAGCGGGTGCGCCTGGTCGCCGTTGACGTCCACCTTGGCGAAGAGCGGGAACTGCACGCCGAAGTTCTTCTCGCAGAAGGTGGCGATCTCGTCCTCGGTGCCGGGCTCCTGGTTCCCGAACTGGTCGCACGGGAACCCGAGCACGGTGAACCCCTGCGCGGCGTACTGGTCCTGCAGTTCCTGCAGGCCCTTGTACTGGCCGGTGAAGCCGCACTCCGAGGCGGTGTTGACGACGAGCACGACCTGGTCGGCGTAGGACGCGAGGTCGATCTGCTCCCCGTCGATGCTGCGGGCGTCGAAGTCTGCGAGAGAAGTCATGCCTCAATCGTGCCAGCCGATTGGTTGGAAGGTGCAATCTCGGCGCGAGCAGCGGGTGCGCCCGACGTTTCCGTCAAGGGACGCACCCGCTGCTCGGATGGCGGCCTCAGTTCGCCGGGTTCGACCCCAGCGTCACGGTGGCCTCGTGGCTGTTGCCGGCAGTGCCGGTCCACTCGATGCTCACCTGGTCACCGGGCTCGTGCTCGGCGAGCACGGCCTTGAGGGCGTCGTACGACGTGATGCTGGTGCCGTCGATGCTGGTGATCGTGTCGCCCGCAGCGAGGCCAGCCTCGGCCGCGGGTCCGCCTTCGCCGACCTCGACCAGCTGTGTGCCGCCGGACCGGCCGATGCCGACGCCGAGGTAGGCCGAGGGGCCGATCTGCACGGTGCCGCTCTCGTCACCGGCCTCGATCTGGTCGACGATCTTCATCGCGTCGTCGATCGGCACGGCGTAGCCCTCCGAGGTGCCGGACAGTGCCGACATCGTGCTGCTGTTGCTGGAGGCTGCGGTGTCGATGCCGACGACCTCGCCGTCCGCGTCGAGCAGGGGCCCGCCGGAGTAGCCCGGCACCACGGCGGCGTCGGTCTGCAGCAGGCCGGTCAGGTGCTCGCTGTCGCCGAGACCCTCGCCGTCGGAGGCGGTGATGGACTGGTCCTCGGCCTGGATGGTGCCGGTGACGGCGGAGAGGAAGCCCTGGCCGGACGCGTTGCCGACGGCCGTGACCTTCTCGTTGAGCGTGGTGCCGTCCTGGTCGAGGTCGATCGGCGTCAGGTTGTCGGCGTCGACCTGAACGAGGGCCACGTCGGAGGCGGCGTCGTGACCGACGACCTCCCCGGTGTAGGTGTCGCCGCTGACGGCGTCGGTCACCTTGATCGAGGTCGAGCCCTCGACGACGTGGTAGTTGGTGAGGATCAGGCCCGACGAGGTGAGGATCATGCCGGTGCCTGCGCCGGCGCCGTTGCCCAGCACGGTGTCGATCAGCACGACTCCCTGGGACTGCTCCTCGGTGGCCTTGGTGCCGGTGGACTCGGGCTCGGTCGACACGTTCGGCCCGGCCTCGGGGAAGAGGCCGTCCGAGGGCTGCTCGAAGGTGCCGCCCCCCTGCGGTGCTTCCGGGGCGGCGGCGCTGGTGCCCGAGCTGGCGTTGTCCGGGACCACCCAGAGGGTCACCGGGACGGCGACGGCGGCAGCGAGCACGCCGCCGGCGACGCCACCAGCGAGGGCGGCGCGCCACGGGTGACGCTTCGGGGCGGGCGGGGGCGCCTGACCGAACGATTGGTCGAACGGTTGGGCGTACGTCGGCACGTAGGGCGACGGGTACGGCGCCTCGTACGGGCCGTAGGGCGACTGAGCGGGGTCCTGGTTCTCAGGAGCGGAGTTGTCGGGTGCGTCGTTCATGTCATCCAGTTGACCAAGCGATCCTGCGAAACTGCTCAGCGGAACCTGTGGATCCGGTGTGATTCCTCAGACGTCGACGTCGTCGTCCTCGCTCGGCGTCACGCCGAGCTGCTCCAGGGCGTCCTGCATGACCCGTTGCACGCCGAGGGTGTCGTCCAACGGCATCACATCGCTCTCGGTGAGACCTGCGGCGAGGCACCGGTTCACCTCGTCGATCTCGTGGGCGTAGCCGCGCCCGCGCGGCTGGGCAGTGATCTCTTCGTCGGACTGGCCGTTGCGCCGGACGATGATCGTGGTCGGGTGGTGGAACCGGGGCGCGAACTCGATCGAGCCTCCAGTCCCCAGGACCGTGGCCCGGCCGCCCGAAGCACCCTCCAGCGAGGCGATCACGGACGCGCTGCGTCCGTCGTCGTACGACATCAGGATGTTGACGCTCGCGTCGGCACCGTTGGCGAACCGCCGCCCGGTGGCCGTGACCCGGTCGGGGTCGCCGAGGAAGTGCTGGGCGACGGAGATGACGTAGACGCCCAGGTCGAGGACGGCACCTCCTCCGAGGGCGGGGTCGAAGAGGCGGTCGCTGGGATCGAAGGCGCGGAAGGCGCCGAGGTCTGCCTGCACCATCAGCGGGTCGCCGATCTCGCCTGCGGCGATCAGCTCGCGGGCGGTGACCATGACCGGCTGGAACCGCGTCCACATCGCCTCCATGGCGAAGACGTGCTGGTGCCGGGCGCGGGCGACGACCTCCTGGGCGCCGGCCAGCGTCGCGGTGAAGGCCTTCTCCACCAGGACGGCCTTGCCGGCGTCGATGGCTGCCAGCGCCAGGGCGCGGTGCTGCGGGTGCGGAGTGGCGATGTAGACGACGTCGACGCCGGGGTCGGCGAGCAGGTCGTGGTAGGTGCCGTGCCGGGCGATGCCGTGGGTTTCGGCGAACGCCTGCGCGCTGGCGGGTCGCCGGCTCCCCACGGCGACGACCTCGGCGCCGTCGACGTGGTCGAAGTCGCCGACGAAGGCCTCGGCCATCTTGCCGGTGGCCGCGATCCCCCAGCCGACGCTCATCGGATCAGCACGCTCAGGCAGGTGACGCATCCTTCGAGTTTCTCGAACTCGCTGATGTCCACGACGAGCGGGGTGAAGCCCAGGTCGGCCAGGTAGTCGATCGTGCGGGGGGCCGAGGCGGCGATCAGGATCTCGCTGCCTCCCAGTGGGACGACGTGGCAGCCGCCCTCCTCCGTGACAGGACGCGAGGTCGCGAAGACCCCGGGCTCCAGGAGCTCGGGCAGCGCCAGCAGGGTGCCGTCGGGCAGAGCGGTGACAGCGGACTTGAGGTGCAGGACATCGGTGAGCCGGACCGGCACGACAGTGCGCCCGAGGGGTTCGAGATGCTGGCGCAGCTGGCGGATGCCGTCGGCGTTCGTGCGTCCGCCACGACCGACGTAGACGGTGTCCTCGACCTGCAGGACGTCGCCCCCGTCGAGCGTGGCCGCACCGGTGATGTGCGCGACGGTGAGTCCGAGGGCTCGTACGGCGGCCTCGGTGCCGGCGGTCTCGCCGCGTCGGGCCTCGGCACCGGGCCGGGTGATGACAGCGGTCCGGTCAACGACGACCACGGAGTCCTCGACGAACACCGCGTCGGGACAACCGGGCGCGGGCTCCACCTCACGCACGTCCCACCCCGCGTCGCGCAGCGCCTGGGCGTACGCCGTGTGCTGGACCTTCGCCAGCTCCACGTCGACCTCGGATCGTTGGATATGGGTGACGATGCCGGAGGCCAGGTCGTCGGTGGGCCTGCGGACCAGGGCGATGCGAGACATGGGCGTCAGCCTAGTGCGCAGGTTCAGGCGGCGGGGCAGGGCTGACTGACGAGGCAACGACCACCTGCCCTGCCGACAAAGGACTTAGGACCCGTGCTTTCCAACCCCGCACAAAGCACGCTGAGTCCATGAGTGAGGCGACGGAGATGTCCTACGAGCAGTGCCGCGAGCTGTTGGCTGCAGGAGTCGTCGGTCGCGCCGCCGTGTGCACCCCGTCCGGTCCCCGGATCATGCCGGTGAACTACACGACCCAGGACGACTCGATCATCTTCCGCACCGCACCGTACAGCGTCCTGGGCACCTACGCCTGGAACAACCAGCTCGCCTTCGAGGTCGATCATCTCGACTACGAGCTGCACACCGGCTGGAGTGTCGTGGCCACCGGCCGCGGCTCCATGATCGAGGACGTGCAGGAGCTGGAGACCATCCAATCCTTCTGGGAGCCCCGTCCCTGGGCCAGCGGTCCGCGCCTGCTGCACGTCCGGCTGCGCTGGGACGAGTTGAGCGGACGCCGCATCGGCACCGGGTGGACGCGGGAGAACGAGGTCCCGGTCCGTCGCAGCCGCTGACGCCCGGGCGGGGTGTCAGGATGGGGTCCATGCCCGAGCACAGCCCGACCACGGCCGCACTGCCCTCCAGCGCGCGAGTGCTCCTCGATGCCGTCATCGCCATCAGCTCCGCGCGAGACATGCACCACGTCCTCGACCAGATCGTGGTGTCGTCGTGTGAGCTGACCGGGGCGAAGTACGGCGCCCTGGGAGTGATCGGTAGCGACGGACTGCTCTCGGACTTCATCACCCACGGCCTCGACGACCACCAGCGCGAGCAGATCGGCGAACCACCGCGGGGGCGCGGCATCCTCCGGCTGCTCATCGATCATCCCCAGGCCCTGCGCCTGCCCACGCTGCAGGACCATCCCACCTCCTACGGCTTCCCGCCCAACCACCCGCCGATGACCTCGTTCCTGGGCGTGCCCGTGCGTATCCGCGGCACCGTGTTCGGCAACCTCTACCTGACCGAGAAGGCCGGGGGCGAGGAGTTCAGCGAGCAGGACGAGACCCTGGTGGTGGCGCTGGCCAGTGCCGCCGGCTTCGTGATCGAGAACGCCCGTGCCTACGCGATGAGCGAGCGGCAGCGCACGTGGTTGGAGGCGGCCGCTCGGCTCCACGAGGTGATGCAGGCACCCCTCAGCCTGAGCGAGGCCCTGCCCCACATCGCCTCCGGCGCCCGCGCCGTGTCGCAGGCGCTGTCGGTCGGCGTCTTCGCCCTGGACGAAGGAGGCGAGCCCGTTCTCGCCGTCGTCGACGGACGGGAGGCCGAGCGCGTCAGTGACCTGATCACCGAGCTGGACGGCCACCTGCGCCGCGCCCTCGACCACGACACCCCCGACGACGTCCAGCTCGCAGGACGCCGACGCGCCATCGTGCTCCCGCTGCGCACCCGGCTCTTCCCACCCCTGGTGATCGTCGTCATCGTCGACGCCCGCGCATCGGCAACCCGGATCTTCAGCCAGGAGAAGGAGCTCATCACCTCCTACGCCGAGCAGGCCGCGCTCGCCCTGGACCGGATCCAGTCACTCTCCGATCGCCAGGAGCTGGCCATCGTGTCCGACCGCGAGCGCATCGCGCGCGATCTGCACGACCTGATCATCCAGCGGCTGTTCGCCACCGGACTTCAACTCCAGGCGGGTCGCGCCAAAGCCGACAACCCCGAGCTCCGCGAACGCCTCGACCGTGCCGTCAACGACCTCGACGGTACGATCCGCGACATCCGCAGCACGATCTTCGAGCTCCAGCACACCGGGGAGACCTCGGTGCGCCACGATGTCTCGGCGTTGGTGCAGGACTACCGCACCACGCTCGGCTTCACGCCCGGCCTGCGGACCGTCGGCCCCGTGGACACGACCCTGTCCGGGGGGCAGCTGCACGAGCACCTGCTCGCCGTACTCCGTGAGGCGCTGTCCAACATCGCCCGGCACGCCGCGGCCAGCAGCGCCAGCGTGGAGATCGACGTGGCCGGCGGCGACCTGATGCTGCGCGTCACCGACGACGGCTGCGGCCTGCCGGCCGACAGGGCCGAGAGCGGGCTGCTCAACCTGCGTCGTCGTGCCGAGCAGCTCGGTGGCCAGTTGCGCCTGATCCCCCGCGAGCCCCAGGGCACGATCCTGGAGTGGCAGGTGCCCCTCGGCGCATCGAACGGGAACCGGAGCCGTTAAATGCGACCACCCCCGACCGGGCCGGATGGCCCAGTCGGGGGTAGCTGGCCGGTGGTCGGCCGACGAACTCACCGCAGAAGGGGGGCTCTGCGGACGAGACTCGTCTTGGACCACGCGTTTCCGAGTCCCCACGTGTTGCCGGCTGCGGACAGCCCCAGCACGATCATGCTGAGCAGGCCGAGCATGTGGTCGTCGATGACCGGGTTGTTCTCCAGCGGAAGGCTGGCGGTCCACATCAGGAGGTACATCAGCGCGCCGGCGATCGTGCCGAGACGCATCCCGATGCCGAAGGTGAGGGTGATCCCCACGCCGAGGAGGCCAGCCATGAACAACACGTTCACCCAGGCGTCACCCGCCATGGAGTTGAACATGCTCTGGAACGGGTTGTTGGCGGGAACGCCGAAGGCCAGGAAGCCCTCGGTCGGGTTGCCGCCGTTGAGCCAAGCGGCGTCGTTGGCGAAGAAGTCGATCCCCGTGCGGGCGCCGGCGTCATCGGTGATCGCTCCGGTGCTGAACCCGAGGGCGAGCAGCTTGTCGAAGAAGGCCCACAAGAAGGTGAGCCCGAACCCGATCCGCAGTGCCGCCAGTGCGCGGTCAAACGCTCGGGTCTCGGTGCCGACCGCGCCACTTGTGGCGTGCGCGTCGGCAACAGTGCTGTCGTGGTTCCGGTGCATGGTGACCATGGGTCGCCTCCTGCTAGATGTGTCTGGCTTGTACCTCCAGACAATCGCTTCCGGGCTCTGGCGGTCAGGGGACGACGGCACCACCGTGCAGGTATTAAGTCCTATTTGAGAAGCTTCGCGGCGAGCACCGCAGCCTGGGTACGTCGCTCGAGGCCGAGCTTGGCGAGCAAGCTGGACACGTAGTTCTTCACCGTCTTCTCGGCCAGGAACAGCCGCTCGCCGATCTGCCGGTTGGTCATGCCCTCGGCGATCAGCTCAAGGATCTCGCGCTCACGGTCGGTGAGGCCGGACAGCTCGGCGGCCTCCGGCTCCCCATTGCGCACCCGGTCGAGCACCCGGGCGGTCAGGGACGGATCGATCAGGGACTGACCCGCGGCCACCCGCCGTACGGTGTCGAGCAGGTCGTGGCCGGCGATCTGCTTGAGGACATAGCCTGACGCGCCGGCGAGGATGGCGGCGAAGAGCGCCTCGTCGTCGTCGTAGGAGGTCAGGATCAGGGCCCGGATGCTCGGGTCGACGGAGCGGATCTCGCGGCACACGTCGATGCCGCTGCCATCGGGCAGCCGGCCGTCGAGGATCGCCACGTCGGGGCGCAGGGCCGGGATCCGGCTCGTCGCCTCGACAGCGAGGCCGGACTCGCCGATCACCTCGATGTCGCCGTCGGCCTCGAGCAGATCACGCAGTCCGCGCCGCACCACCTCGTGGTCGTCGAGCAGGAACACCTTGATGGGAGTCATGGGGCCAGTGTGCTGCCCCGACCCACATCATGCACGGGTCTTAGGGCCCGCATGTCTCACGCGGCGATCAGCCGGCGCCCGGTGACCTGGGTCGGCGAGAGCCGGACCAGCAGGTCGCGACGCCCCTCGGCCCACGGGGTCGGCCGGTTCACGGCAGGCCCGGGGCCTGAGCTGTCGTGGTCGATGAAGGAGACCTGACCCCGGACCAGGACGCTCCAGCCGGACTGGGTGTACTCCTCGAAGTCGTCCACCTGGAACGCCACCCGGCCGTGCAGGCCGCGCGCCAGACTGGTCCAGCTGGCGATGCGGAACAGGACATCCTCGCCGTCCAGGGCGAAGTTGACCGGTGTGACCACCGGCCCGTCGGCGTCGCTGTAGGCGACCCGGCCGACCGGGCGCGTGGCCAGTGCCTCGAGGCACTCACTGCGTGACATCTCCATGAGGTGTCCCTGGAACCACCGCTCGTCGAGGTTCATGTCCCTCTCCTTCCGCTTTGCACCAGCGTGCCGGTCGAGACGGTGCAGCGACAGGGACTGCGGTCACCCCGGCAAGGGCCCATTGGCCCGTGCGTGCTCGGCGGGCCGCCCACATGCTGGGGGTGCCGACCAACCAGGAGGACCCTTCATGCTCCACCCCACCCCCGAGGCCACCCGCAGCACCGTCTCCGGTCACCCGCTCGACGAGGTGACCCTCCAGCGCATCGATGCCTGGTGGCGGGCTGCCAACTACCTGTCGGTCGGGCAGATCTTCCTGATGGACAATCCGCTGCTGCGGGTTCCCCTGCTCCCCGAGCACGTCAAGCCACGGCTGCTCGGGCACTGGGGCACCACGCCCGGCCTCAACTTCGTCTACGCCCACCTCAACCGGGCGATCTCCGAGCGGGACCAGTCGATGATGTATGTCATCGGTCCCGGCCACGGCGGTCCCGGGCTCGTCGCGGCGTCGTACCTCGAAGGCACCTACAGCGAGTACTACTCCCACATCGGCCCCGGGGAGGAGGGCCTCAAGCGGCTGTTCACACAGTTCTCCTTCCCCGGCGGGATCCCCAGCCACGTGGCCCCCGAGACCCCCGGCTCGATCCACGAGGGCGGCGAGCTCGGCTACGCGCTCTCGCACGCGTACGGCGCCGCGTTCGACAATCCGGACCTGGTGGTGGCCACCGTCGTCGGCGACGGTGAGGCCGAGACCGGCCCGCTGGCCACCAGCTGGCACTCCAACAAGTTCATCGACCCGCGGCGCGACGGTGCGGTCCTGCCGATCCTGCACCTCAACGGCTACAAGATCGCCAACCCCACGGTCCTGGCCCGGATCCCCGAGTCCGAGCTGATCGACCTCATGCGCGGCTACGGCTACACGCCCTACATCGTGTCCGGCTCGGACCCCGAGAGCATGCACCAGGCGTTCGCCGCCACGCTCGATGCCTGCCTCGACGAGATCTCCGACATCCAGGCCGAGGCGCGCAGCGTGGGCGACGACCCCGCCACGACCCCGGTCGCACGCAGGCCCTGGCCGATGATCGTGTTGCGCTCCCCCAAGGGCTGGACGGGGCCCAAGGAGATCGACGGCAAGCAGATGGAGGGCACCTGGCGAGCCCACCAGGTGCCGTTCGCCGACGCCCGCAGCAACGACGCCCACCGCGCGGTGCTGGAGGACTGGATGCGCAGCTACCGCCCCGAGGAGCTCTTCGACGAGGCCGGGTCCCCGGTGCCCTCGATCCGGGACCTGCACCCCGTCGGGCATCGCCGCATGAGCGCCACCCCGCACGCCAACGGCGGCGTCCTGCTGCGCGACCTGGTGATGCCCGACTTCCGGTCGTACGCCGTCGAGGTGAGCACCCCCGGCACCGGAGCCGTGGAGTCGACGCGGGTCCTGGGCCAGTTCCTGCGTGACGTGATGGCCGCCAACATGACGAACTTCCGGCTGTTCTCCCCCGACGAGAACAGCTCCAACCGGCTCCAGGACGTCATGGAGGTCACCGACCGCACCTGGAACGCGGAGAGCACGCCGGCCGACGACCACCTCGCCGTGGACGGCCGGATCATGGAGATCCTGTCCGAGCACACCTGCGAGGGGTGGCTCGAGGGCTACCTGCTCACCGGACGTCACGGACTGTTCTCCTGCTACGAGGCCTTCATCCACGTCATCGACTCGATGTTCAACCAGCACGCCAAGTGGCTCAAGGTCACCGACGACATCCCGTGGCGGCGGCCGATCGCCTCGCTCAACTACCTGCTCACCTCGCACGTGTGGCGCCAGGACCACAACGGCTTCTCCCACCAGGACCCGGGCTTCATCGACCACGTGATGAACAAGAAGGCGCAGGTCGTGCGGGTCTACCTGCCGCCGGACGCCAACACCCTGCTCTCGGTGGGCGACCACTGCCTGCGCAGCCGGCAGTACGTCAACGTGATCGTGGCGGGCAAGCAGCCGGCCATGCAGTTCCTGACGATGGACCAGGCGGTCGTGCACTGCACCAAGGGCGTGGGGATCTGGGACTGGGCGAGCACCGACGACGGCGGGGAGCCGGACGTGGTGATGGCCTGCGCGGGCGACGTACCGACCCTGGAGGCGTTGGCTGCGGTGGACTTCCTGCGCGAGCACGTGCCGGACCTGAAGGTGCGCTTCGTCAACGTGGTGGACCTGATGCGCCTCCAACCCGAGACCGAGCACCCGCACGGCCTGTCCGACGCCGACTTCGACGCCCTGTTCACCCGCGACAAGCCCGTCATCTTCGCCTATCACGGCTACCCGTGGCTGATCCACCGCCTGACCTACCGTCGCACCAACCACGCGAACCTCCACGTGCGCGGCTACATCGAGAACGGCACCACCACCACGCCGTTCGACATGACCGTGATGAACAAGCTCGACCGGTTCAACCTGGCCATGGACGTGATCGACCGGGTCCCGCGCCTGGGATCGGCCGGCGGGTCGGTGCGCGAGCACCTCAAGAACAAGCTCATCGAGCACAAGATCCATGTCAACACCCACGGCGAGGACCTGCCCGAGGTCCGCAACTGGCAGTGGGTCCCGACCGAGGAGGCAACGCGATGAAGGCACTGGTGGTCTACGAGTCCATGTTCGGCAACACCCGTGAGGTCGCCGAGGCGGTGGCAGCCGGGCTGCGCGGCCACCTCGAGGTCGAGCTCCACGACGTCGCGTCGGCACCGCCGGCCGACGACACCTGGGACCTCGTCGTGGTGGGCGGCCCGACGCACGCCTTCTCCCTGAGCCGTGCCTCCACCCGCGCGGAGGCCATCGCCAAGGGCGGCACGGAGGGGTCGGTCGACATCGGCCTGCGCGAGTGGGTCGACTCGCTCGCCCCGCCGCCGCGCCACCAGGCGTTCGCCTGCTTCGACACCCGCGCCCGCGCCGTACGCCACCTGCCCGGCTCGGCCGCGCACAAGGTCTCGCACCTGGCCCACGCGCTGGGGTTCACCATCCTGGGCCGCGAGAGCTTCTGGGTGAGCGGTACGCCGGGCCCGCTCGTCGCCGGCGACCTCGAACGGGCCCGCCGATGGGGGACGGCCCTGGCCGAGAAGCTGACCGACGTGAACGCCGCGAACACCGACTGAGCCGACCCAGGTGCGGACCAAGGTCCCGTCCGGTCCGGACCGGCGGCCCTGCCGAGCACCGACGCCCCTGAACAGGCTGGAGGCAACCATCACCCCTGGGAAGTGACAGTCATGATCCTGAGCTCTGACGGCGACCCCGTCGCACCGAAGACCACACGGCGTCCGTTCGACGAGATCCTCACGCTGGCCTGCCGCGCCCCCAGCGTGCACAACACCCAGCCCTGGCTGTGGCGGTTGCGCGGAGACGAACTCGAGCTCTGGGCCGACCTGTCGCGTCAAGTGCTGCAGATGGACCCGGACGGCCGCGATCTCGCGCTGAGCTGTGGGGCGGCCCTGCACCACGTGCAGGTGGCCGCGCGCGGGCTCGGCTGGAGGGCGGAGGTCACCCGGCTGCCCGACCCCCGCAACCACCGCCGACTGGCGAGCATCACGCTCGAGCCGGTGATCAAACCACAGGAGGCCATCGACGAGATGATGGCGATCAGCTCCCGACAGACCGACCGTCGACGCTTCACCTCCTGGCCGGTGCCGCCCGAGCGGCTCGACACGTTGGCCCGGATCGGTGAGCAGTGGGGTGCTGCGGTGGTGCCGATCACCGACGAGTCCGCACGCGCCCGGCTGCGCACGCTCACCCGGCGCGCCGACGAGGCCCAGTCCGGCGACCCGGCCTACCAGGCCGAGCTGGCAGCACATCTCAACGACCGCAGCGACGGCATGTCGATCCATGCCGTGCCGATCGAGCCGGACGAGGGCAACCGCACGTTCCCCACCGGAACACTCGAGGACCAGACGCGCCCGCCCGTCGGTGACCCTGAGGGCATCCTGGTGATCTGTACCGAGGACGACTCAGTGCTCTGCCGGCTGCGGGCCGGAGAGGCGATGAGCGCCATCTGGCTCCGGGCGACGATGGACGGGTTCCGCGTCGTACCCCTCAGCCAGGCTCTCGAGGTCGAGGAGACGCGGCAGGCCGTGCAGGGTCAGCTGCTCGAGGGCCGGGGCTTCCCGCAGATCATCCTGAGGGTGGGCTGGCCGCCCATCGCCGACACCGAGCCGCTGCCGGCGAGCCGGCGCCGGCCACTCGACGACGTGCTGATCCGCGAGCCCGCCCGCTGACGACAGAAACAGGGCACGAACTCCCCCGGAGTTCGTGCCCTGTGGCCTGTGGATGGATCAGTTGGTGTTGACGGTGATCTTCGCGATCCCCACCAGCAGACCGGCCTTGACGGCGTCGGTCTTGAAGGTCTGGTTGAGCAGACCGGCGGCGTCGGGCGAGATCTCGACCTTGGTGCCCTCGAGCACCGCCGTGTCGCCCTCGGCCTGGAGGGGCTTCAGGGTGCGACCGTCGAGCTGGAAGAGGAACGCGCTGGTCACCGCGACCTTGCCGTTGACCGTCACGTCGCCGTACACGCGGGACACGCCCGGGTCGACGTTGAGGTTGGTGAGCTCGACCGTGGTCTTGCCCGCGGTGAGCGACAGGCCCGAGCCCTCGTGCTGGATCTGGCCGATGACGTACGGCGAGACCTCACCGGGGGTGAAGACGCTGACGTTGCCGCCGGTGATCGGGAAGACGAGCGAGCCGTCGACCAGCTTGGCGCTTCCGACGACGCCGGGGGTGAGCTTGAGGGACGTGAGGGCGTCGGTGAAGCCCTTGTCGAGCGCGACCTGGGTGTCCTGGCCGCTGAGGGCCTCGATCACGGCGACGGCCTTGGGGGCCGAGGCGGAGGCCGAGCTGCTGCCCGAGCTGGCGTCGGCGTTGGAGCCGCAGGCAGCGAGCGGGACCGCCAGCAGGGCGATCGTGGCGAAGCCGGCGAGGCTGCGCTTGGTCATGGAGAGGTTCGTACGCATGAGGATTTTCCTTTGTTTCCTTGCACTGGGGAAGTTCCCCTTGTCGTACAGGTAGTTCGCCACCCCCGCCGATCCGGATTGCATTTGCCTGGTGTGACCTGGAACACGGCAGACTTGGCCCATGACCATCAACGTCCAACTCGTCGGCACCACCACCCAGATGGCGATCGTGCAGCTGCCCCCCGGACAGGTCGTCTACTCGGAGTCCGGCAAGTTCCTCTTCTCCTCCGGCGACGTCGTGATGGAGACGAAGATGACCGCCCCGGGCGAGGAAGGGGCCGGCGGAGTGGGCGGAATGCTGCGCGGCGCGATGTCAGCCGGGCGACGCATGCTCACCGGGGAGTCGTTGGCGGTCACGCACTTCTCCACCAAGGGCGGCGACGGTCTGGTCGCCTTCGCCGGCGTGATCCCCGGCGAGATGAGGGTGATCGAGCTGCAGCCCGGGGAGACCTGGTTCGCGGAGAAGGACGCCTTCGTGGCCGCCGAGGCCGGGGTGCACCAGTCCATCGCCTTCTCCGGGCTGAGCCAGGGGCTGATGGGGGGCGAGGGCTTCCTGCTGCAGAAGTTCGAGGGCACCGGCACCCTGCTCGTCGGCGGCTCCGGCGACTTCATCGACATCAACCCGGCCGACTACGGCGGTGAGCTCGTGGTGGACACCGGCTGCATCGTCGCGTGGGACCAGAACATCACCTACGGCATCAAGACCGTCGGGCGACTCAACCGGCAGGGCGTCATGAACGCCCTGCTCGGCGGCGAGGGCTTCACGTTGGCCACCCTGCGCGGCAACGGACGGGTGATCCTGCAGTCGGTGACCCTGCAGGGCCTGGCCACCGCGCTGGCCAAGAGCGCCCGGCTGAGCGGCAGCACCCAGAACGGCAACACCGGCTTCGGCGCCATCGGGTCGATGTTCGGCGGCAACGAGTAGCGGGCGGCCCCGGACATGCACGAAGCCCCAGGTCGCAAGACCTGGGGCTTCGGTGCGCGAGGGCGGTTGAACCGGCGGCCCACGCTCAGACCGGCGTAGCACCAATGGGATCGGCCGGCGTGAGCGCGCGTCGAGAGCGGGCTACCCGAGGTACTTGTGCCACGGGCCGGTGATGGCCAACGTGATGCCCGGATCCTGGATGTTCGCGTAGAGGACCCTGCCATCGGAGGAGAAGGTGGGTCCGGTGAACTCGGAGTACTCCGGTTCCTCGTCACCGATGTTGATCATGTTGCGGGCGATCGCGTAGGTGGGTCCTTGGGGCGTGCTGCTGAGCACGTGCGACGCGCCGACTCCGTCCTCTGCCAGGACGAGCGAACCCCACGGAGTGACCGTCACGTTGTCGGGGCTGTCGAAGTAGAGGTCCGGAAAGGCGGGCTCGCGGGTCTCGTCGCGGGCGTAGTCCTGGTAGGGGAAGTAGTTGACCAGCTGGATCGTCTCGTCGCGATAGTTGTAGAACCACACCATCCCGGTGTGCGCGACGGCATCCACGGGCAGGTCCTCGCCCTTCTCCAGCGCGTAGGAGTTCACGACGTACACCCCCGCGTCGGTCCCCCACACGCCCTCGAACTTCCGTCCGCGGGTGACTTCGCCTTCGGCGAACTGCTCTCGCACGGCGGCCTGCTCGGCGTCCCGATCGGGCACCTCGACCCAGCGCACCGCGAACGGGCGGCCGAGCTGCGCCGAGGTCAGGTAGGCGACATCCGGCAGCACACTGCCGTCGTCGAGGAGGATGGCCATGGCGCTCAGTCGTCCGAACGACGCCGAGGAGAGTTGGGCGGCGGAGTCTCGACCGATCCGGTAGCCGCGCGGTCCGTGCCAGCGGTAGAAGAGCCCGTTCGGTTCGTCGGCGTCCTCCGAGAGGAACACGAATCGTCGGTCCTGGCTGATCGCCAGCGCCTCGTGGTCGTAGCGACCGAGTGCCTTGAGCGGGACGGGATGGGCGTGTCCATTGCCGAACACCTCGAAGACGTAGCCGTGATCGCGCTGGTAGGTGCCGCTCACACCCGTGTCCTCGTGCTCCCATGCTTCACCGGCCCGCGCTGTCGCCTCCTCACAGCTCCACCACGTCCCCCACGGCGACGGCCCACCAGCGCAGTTGGCGATGGTGCCGGAGAGTCCCACGAACTGCGCGAGGTTGTTGCCCTTGCCATCGGTCTTGACCACGGTGCAACCTCCGCCGCCGGTGGCGCCGGGGTCGTACACGGTGCCGGGGATGTGCGGAACACCCAAGGCGTCACCCGCGTCGCACTCGTGGTTGAGGATGAGGTACTGGTGCCTGCCGCGACCGAACACCGCGGTGCCGTCGTGGTTGCTCGGGCAGGGCTCGCCGGTGGTCAGCCTGGTCTCCCCCGCCTTGGTCAGGATCTTGTAGGAGAACCCTGGTGGCAGCGCGAGGATCCCGCGGGGGTCATCGACCAACGCGGGAAACGGACGATGCTCGGCGGCAGGGCCGCCACCGAACCTCGGTGTCGAGTCAGCGAGTGAGGGAAACGATCCAGTGACAGCGAGACCGGCACCGGCAGCACTACCGGTCACCAGGCCACGGCGAGAGATGTCCATGTCATTGCTCCAACGGGTTGGCGGTTGCTCAGGCAAACGTTCGAGGCGCAACGTGAAATCCGAAACGCCATCTGAGGTCCGGCCAGGCAACCAGTCGGTGAACGCCCAGCGACCAGGACGGCCATACGGTTCCGAGTTCGCGCGGGCTTCACAGGGCATCAAGGTTGTGGACACCTGTTGCCCCCACGGACCGCAAACACTGCAGATGTGGTCACATTGACGCGCCGCAAGGTCGTCCAGTACGGCTCCCTCTCGGTGGGGGGACTGGTGGCAGTGAGACTTCTTCGCGAGCAGTTGCCCAGCCCGCCGGTGGCACCCTCCGGGACGACGCTCGAGTCGACGATCATCCCTACTCGTGCGCCCGGCTACCGGCTCCTCACCACCGGACCGGCCCAGCCGACCACGCTGCGCACCGAGCTCGCCGGCGCTGCCGCTGATCGCGCTCGCCGGCGTACGGGGCTGGCTTCGGTCGTGCAGCTGACCGATCTGCACATCACCGACGTCCAGAATCCCCTGCGCTTCGAATACCTCGACCGCGTGTGCGGGACCGGCCACCGCCCCCAGGAGCTGTTGGGCACCCACGGAGCGACGGCGCTGGTGCAGCGGGTGAACTCGCTGCGTGTCGGGCCGTTCACCGGGCGGCCGATCGACGCGGTGATCACCACCGGCGACAACACCGACAACCAGGGCGGGCTCGAGCTCGAGTGGCTGCTGTCCATCCTCGCGGGAGGCGATCTGCATCCGACGAGCGGCAACCCAGACGTGTTCGAGGGCGTCGCGGCCTGCGGCCTTGCGGACTTCTGGCAACCTGAGTGCGCTTCGGCGGACCGCTACAAGACCCACGGCTTCCCCTTCGTTCCTGGCCTGTTGGCGGCTGCGACCGCGCCCTTCACGTCGCCCGGTCTCGACGCGCCGTGGCTGCTGACGATGGGCAACCACGACGTGGCGGCGCTGGGAACCCTCGGGCCGGACCCCGCGATCGCGCAGTGGTACGCCGGTGACCGCAAGATCTTCGCGGCGCGCTCCGACGTGGCGCTCCGGCTCGCGACCCGGCTGTGCGCGCGCACACCGGCGGGAGGCGACCTCGACGGGTTGAACGCCCAGCTCGAGGCGATCGCCGGCCGCGGTGAGACACGCGCGGTGACCTCGGACCCGCGCCGGGCTCCCTTCACGGCGCGCGAGTACGTCGAGGCACTGGGAGACCCGCGGTTCGCCGGCGCCGGACCGGTGGGCCACGGGTACGACGCGAGCGCCGACGGGTCCCGGCTCTACTTCATCCACTGGCTGTCCGAGCACGTCCTCGCGATCAGTCTCGACACGACCAACCAGGCCGGAGGCGCCGACGGATCGCTCGGCTCGACTCAGCTGAGCTGGCTCGTGCAGCAGCTCGAAGCGCACCCGCGGGCCTACGTCGTGGTGTTCAGCCACCACCCCTCGCACCGGATGACGAACCTGGCCCCCGACCCTCGTGACCCGTGCGAGCCGCGGCACTCGGGCGACGAGGTGCTCGACGTCCTGCATCGCCATCCCCAGGTCCTCGCCTGGGTCAACGGCCACCTCCACCACAACCGCATCACCCCACGTCGGCACTCCGATCCACGGCGTTCGTTCTGGGAGATCAACACCGCCTCGCACGTGGATGCTCCTCAGCAGGGTCGGGTCATCGAGGTGGCCCGCAACGGCGATCGGACCCTGTCACTGTTCACCACGATGTTCGACGCGGAATCGCCGGCGGTCTCGCCGTACGACGACCTGTCGAGGACCGGGCTCGCCTCGCTGTACCGCGAGCTCGCCTACAACGACTCGGGGTTCATCGACCGGCGCGGTGCCCAGCGCGACGGCAACACCGAGCTGCTGCTCGTCGATCCCCTCCCTTGAGGCTAGGGCGCGGCCGCTCTGACCCGAGCGGGGTCGCGCGATCCCGACCGTCGTGCCCAGAGGGCCCAGCCGGTGGCCATCAGGGCATCGGCGACGGTGTGCACCACCCGAGCCAGCAACGCCAGCGCGGTCGCCGGGGCGGCCCCGATGACCGGGGTGAGGAGCAGGACGAACACTGCCTCGCGGGCCCCGACGCCGGCCGGGGCGAAGACAACGAGCACGCCCACGGCGTACGCCGCCGCGAAGGCCGCCCCGAGCGCGACGAGCTCGTCCCACCGCGCGCCTGGCCTGAGGAGCACCAGGGCACCCGCGTACGCCAGCCAGGCCACACCCATCAGAGCGACGACCCAGACAGTGTCCATCCAGCCCAGCCGTACCTGCTGGCCGGCCACCTGACCAGCGAGACGACGCAGGAGCGCTGGCATGAGGAGACCTGCAGACACCCCCAGCGCGATCCACGAGAGCCAGCTCGGCCAGGGTGACTCCAGGCCGCCCGCGAGGAGGGTTCCGGCCGCGAGCAGAACGGCGGTGTCCACGTGGTAGCCCAGGAACAGCAGCCCGGCGGTCACCGTCGTCCGGGCCGGCACGCCGTGTCGCCGGGCCAGCTCGGCCTGGGCTCCGATCGACCACACCGATCCGGGGAGGTACTTTCCGAGCTGGCCGACGAAGAACGTCCCCAGGGCGTCGACGAGCGGCATCCGGGCGTCCAGGCAGACCATCAGGCGCAGCCACAGCACTCCGGTGCTGAGCAGCCCCACCAGGACCAGCACCAGTGCCGCGAGCGCCCCCACCAGCGAGGTGTCCGCAAGGGCTCGCCCGATCTCGTCGAACCGCCCTCGCAGACCGAACCAGGCGAAGGCCGCCACCGCCCCGAGGAAGACCGCGGCGCCGACCCTGCGGGCGCGTTCGCGGTCAACCACGCAGCCTCACCAGGGCCGTCCTGGTCGGGTAGGGCAGCGACGGGGTGAGGCCTCGGGTCCAGGCCACGTCGATGGGCACCGGCGACGCGGCGATGGCCTCCCGATAGCGCCGGCGGTCCACGTTGTCGAACACGAGGATCCCGCCCGGCGCCAGCCGGGAGATGGCTCGTTGGAAGCAGGCGCTGCGTGCCCGGCCGTCGACGACGATGAGGTCGAACAGCCCCTCCGTCTCGTCGACGGCCGCCACGTACGCGGCAAAGTCGAGGCCCGCGAAGCCAGGCTTCTCGGAGAGTGCCTCCCTGGGGCGGCCGGTCGCGGAGCGCGGCTCGATCACCCGCACGAGCGTGTCTCCCGGCAGCACCGGCGTGACGACATCGGCCCAGCCGCGGTCGTGCTCGATCGAGGTCAACGACCCGGCTCGGCGAGACAGCCAGGCCGTGGAGGCTCCCGAACCCCACTCGAAGACGCGGGCATCGGAGTGCTCGGCCAGCCACGCCGCGACCTGGTCGGAGGCCTCGAACGTCCACCACGGAACGTCGTGCCTCAGCAGATCCTCGAGATCGTAGATCGAGAGCAGCGACCGCACCCAGAGGCCGATGCGTGAGCGCGCCGCCCATCGGTCCAGCAGCCGCAGCAACCCCACCGCCGCGAGAGCCGAGCGCAACCCACGCATCGTCGCCAGATACACCCTCTTCATCGCTGTCCTTCCGTCGTGCCGGCATCGTGCTGTCCGGTGAGCGCCAGGGCGCTCAGCCGCACGTCCAGTGGGCCTTGCGAGGTGCGAGTGAGAGTGACCCACACGCTCTCAGCCGCCCCTTCGCGCGCAGTGATCGTGAGGCGCACCGTCCCGTCCTCGGCGATCGACACGGGAACCTGACGACCGGAGATGTGGGCCACCAGGTCTGTCGGCGCGCTGCCGACGAGCACCAGGACGCAGCCGGTCAGCCCGCACTGGTCACTCGGCACGAAGGCGAGCACCGCCTCCGGCACCGGCGACGTGAGCTCTACGCGGCCCGGCCATTGTTGCCACCCGTCGACCGCGAAGCGCCACAGGTTGGAAGGAGCGGTGGTGGCCGCCGCGGCGTCCGCGGGCTGCGTCCCCGCGGCCGTCAGGGGTGAGGGGGTGAAGGTGCAACGGCCGAGCACGGTGACGATCAACTCGAAGCCGTGGCGCCACCGGGTCACCTCGTTCATGGGGGCGCAGTTGCTCGGCAGCGCCTTGAGGAAGACGGCGTCGTACTCGTCCTGTGGTGGGGTGCGTACGACGGGCAGCATCTGGGGTGCCAACGGACCGTTCGCCTCCTCTCGGCAGTCGACGCTCCGGCTCGTGGAGAACGCCTCGGAGCCGTCGGTGAACGGAAACGACGTCGTGCCGTCCTGGTCGAGTGCGGCCTTGCAGACGAGCTGGCGAACCAACGACTGGCCCTCCAGCAGCTCGGGCAGGCTGGCGCGCCAGAAGTCGCCGCCCGGTCGGGTGGCGGCGTCGTTGAACGGGGCGCCGACCAGGTCGGTGGCCAGGTTGACGTAGGTGGTCTGGTACGGCTGAAGGGTCACCTGGTCCACGACCGGCAGGACCAGGGCGGCCGACGCTGCGACCACGACGACCAGCTGACGCCCGCGGCGCTGCTCCGTCCTGACCCGGTGCTGGAGCCACGCCATCGCGTACGCCGCGAGGACGGCGCACGCCGGCGCCGCGAAGAGCAGCTGGCGAAGCCCGTGGTAGAGGTCCGAGCCCAGCACGATGGCCACCACCGGGAGCACCAAGGCCTGGGTGCCGACGACCGCCATCCTCGTCGACGCCACGTCGCGGGCCCGCCGGCCGCGCCAGAGCGCAAGCGTGGCGACCAACGTGCCCAGCACCACGAAGGTCAGCAGCATGGTCGGCATCTCCTCGACCACGTGCCTGGGAACGTACAGGCGGTCCGACTTCAGCCCGTCGAGGAAGCTCGAGGACGACTCGGTCGTGCGGGGCAGGGCCCGCACGGGCGACCCGAACAGCCGTGGGTACGCGGCCACGAGGAGTGCTGCGGCCGCGAGAAGGCTGGCTGCCAGGTCGACGAGGGCCGGCACCGCAACCCGCCGAACCATGCCTCCACGGGTCACCGCAAGCAGCCCGACGACCGCGACGAGGACCGTGACGAACAGCCCCGACCACATGCCCGGACGGGTCCCCAGGGTGAGCACCAGTCCCCCCACCAGGCAGGCGACGCGCGCCACCCTGCGGCGCGCGGAGGGCCGCCGACGTCCGACGAAGGTCACCAGTGCGAGCGTGACCAGGGTGTACCCGGTCGCGACGGGCACGTCCTTGACGTTGAACATCTGATGCCCGGTCCACATCGGGATCGCCGCCAGGGCCGCCGAGGCGACCAGGCCCCACCGCCAATGCCCGAGGACCGCCCGGGTCAACGTCGCCACGGCGGCCAAGGCGACGAGACCGAACATCACGACCCCGAGATGCCGGACGTCGTAGGCGTGTGGCGTGGTCGCGACCTCGTGCCATCCCTCCACACCCCACAGGACGGACCAGGCATGCAGGACCAGCATGGCGACCGGGGCGTAGACGAACGTGTTGGTGCCCTCGGAGCCCGGACCGCCTCCGGCATAGTCCCAGTCCAGCGCGTACCACCCGGAGTCGAAGTAGTTGCGCAGCCGCATCACATGGATCGGCTCATCGGTCGTGACGCCGGTGCGGTAGGCGCCCAGCACGGCAAGGACGGCGCACACCCCGAGCACGACCGCGCTGACGGCCACCAGGACCCGCGGCGGTGGTCCCCAGCTGCGAGGGTCAGCCGCCATCACGAGCTCGTGCGTTGGCGCGAGTACACGACGAGCTCGGCCAAGAGCCCGAAGAGCACGAGCTGGAGCCCACCGAGGACCAGCACCACAGCGGTGATCAACAACGGACGCCCACCGATCGCCTCGCCCGCGACCTTCTGCACCAGCAGGTAGGCCAGTGCGAGTCCCCCGGTGAGCACGCTGGCGACCCCGATCCCACTGAACAGGTGCGAGGGACGGCTCTCGTAGGACATCAGGAACCGCACCGTGAGCAGATCCACGAACCCGCGCCAGAACCGGGCGAGGCCGTACTTGCTCCTGCCGTGCAGGCGCGGGTGGTGCTGCACCGTCACCTCGGCGACCCGGAACCCCCACCAGTGCGCCACGACCGTGAGGTAGCGGTGCAGCTCGCCGTACAGCATCGGCGAGGCTTGCCGCGCCACGTCCGCGTCCATCACCTTGAAGCCGGAGTTGAAGTCCTTGCCCGGGACACCGGACAGCAGCGCGGTCACTGCGTTGTAGAGCTTGGAGGTGGTGCGCTTGACGAACCGGTCGTGGCGGACGGTGCGCGCACCGGTGACGAGGTCGGCGCCCTCCGCCAGACGGGCAAGCAGCAACGGGAGCTCGGTCGGGTCGTCCTGGCCGTCGGCATCCATCATGGCGATGATGTCGGCGCCTTCGCTCAGGGCCCGTTCGAACCCACGACGCAGGGCGGGGGCCTTGCCCTGGTTGCGGCCCAGCGAGATGAGGCTCACCTCCAGGTGTCGGTCGGCGAGGTCGGACACGACCTCCCGAGTCTTGTCCGTCGACCCGTCGTCAACGACGAGCACATGGCCCTCGACGTCGAGCAGGGCCAGCTCGGCCACGATCGCGGGGACCACGACCGGCAGGTTCTCGGCCTCGTTCAGGGCTGGTACGACGACCCACAGGTTGGTTGCCATCAGGCTCTCCTAGGTCTTGGTCGGAAGCGTCTTGGTCGGAAGGGGGAGGACGCGGATGCTGTGCACACGCAGTGCGAGAGGCACCCCGGACGTGCGGCGCAACGTGACCCAGGCGTCAGCGGTCCCCGGGGCCAGCCGGACGATGGCCGAGCCGAGGCCGACCTGGACGTCGGCGCCCACGTCGTTGACGGTCGCCGCCAGGTCGGGCGGGGAGTCACCCTCCACGACCAGCGCGCACGCCTGGACAACGCAGCGCGCCGGGGCGGTGAACGTGAGGCTTGCCGACACCCCCGGGGCGTCGATGGCGTCCGGGGAGTCTCGCAGCACCCACCCCTGTGGCGCGAAGGCCCACGGCCCGGGCAGCATGTTCGGTTCGAGGGCGGGGCGGGTGAAGGTCACCGGCGTCGCGTCCAGAGGCGAAGGAGCGAGCCGGCAGCGGGCGACGTACGTCATCTGGATCTCGCGCAGGTGGCGCTCGCGCGTGACCCCGGCCTCTCGCTCGCAGTTCGAGGGCACGGGGTGATCACGGTCGATGATCACGTAGAACTCGTCGTGGGGGATCGTCGAGGTCAGTGGCAGCCCGCCCGCGACCCACGCCGGAGCGAGCGGCCCGAGGGGGTCGATGCGGCAGTCGACGCTGCTGTCGGAGGAGTAGCGTCCGGCGACCATCGCCTCGGGCGCCTTCTCGTTGCCCGACCGCGTCGGCCCACAGACGATCTGCCCGTCCGTCGGGATCCGGGGCATCAGCTCCGGGACACTGGTGCGCCAGTAGTCCGAGGCCACGTGGACACCGGTCGCGTCGAGGGCGACGTTGAAGTAGGTGTACTGGTAGGGGAAGAGCTGTGCCTGGTCGAGCATGGGCAGCAGGAGGGCTGCCGCCACCAGCCCGGTCATCGTGCGGGTCCTTGTTCGGGTCTGGCTGGGGGTCTGCTTGTGGGTCTGCTTGGGGGTCTGGTTGGGGGTCTGGTTGGAGGTTTGGGCCCGGCCCAGCGCCTTCGCGGCGCCGACGGTGACGACCACGGCCCAAGCCGGGGAGGCGAACAGCAGTTGACGCAGCCCGTTGTACACGTCCGAGTGCAGTGCGATAGCCAGCAACGGAAGCAACGCCAGCTGAAGCCCGACCAGGGTCAGCTGCACGGCCCTGACCGGTTCACGGCGCCAGCCCTGCTGGATGAAGCGGACTGAGACCAGCAGTCCCACGACGAAGAAGCCCTGCAGGAGCAGGGGCACTTGAGCGAGCACATGGAAGGGCACGTAGCCGTACACGGCGCTGCGGCCGTCGCGGAAGCTCGCCGACTGCTCGGTCGACTGCAGCAGCAGTGCCGGGTGGGCGAACACCGTCGGATAGACCAGGAGCAGGACCGCCGCCGCAACGCCCACGCCCAGCACGGCCTCGTGCAGGGTGGTGCGCACCTGGGGCAGCCGAGGAGCGGCGACCCGGAAGGCGGCGATCAGCGCCAGCCCCGCCACGACGGCCGACAGCATCGCCGGCCTGGTGCCCACCATGAGGACGACCCCTGCTGCCAGTCCGACGACCCGGACGACCCGATGTCCCACACTGGGCGACAGCATCGCGACCAAGGCGAGCGTCATGACGGTATAGCCGGTCGCCACCGGGACGTCCTTGATGTTGAACATCAGGTGCCCCGTCCACATCGGCAGCGCCAGCAGCGCAGCCGCCGTGAACAGCGCCCACCGCCAGCACCCCAGCAGTATCCGGGTGGTCGCGGCGGCCGCCGCGGTGCCGACGAGCCCGATCATCACGACACCCAGGTGACGCACCTCGTACGCCGACGCGCTGGCGGAGACCTCGCCCCAGGCTTCGACCCCGAGGACGACGGTCAGGCCGTGCAGGACCAGCATCGCAACCGGCCCGTAGACAGCAGTGTTGGTCGCATCCGAGGTCGGCCCGTCCCCGGCGAATGCCCAGTCCAGCGCGTACGAGCCGTGGTCGAAGTAGTTCCGCAGCCGCATCACGTGGTAGGGCTCATCCCACGAGATGCCGCTGCGTGAGCTCCCGACGACCGCCATCGCGACCGCGGCGACCACGACCGCGGCGCACACCCAGAGCAGCGAGCGAGGCAGCCTCGGCGCAGGTTCGACCCGCACCGGCCGTGGCTTGGGATCAGTCGAACGTGTGGTCGCCACGACAGGGTGCACACCCGCACGGTCTCGTAGCCAGCCGAACGGATCGTGGCCGCCACTGAAACGGCAGGAGTCAACTCTCTCCCGGGTCGGTCCCCGGGACTTCGTTCAACACCCACCTCACAAACCCCATGCGTTCACACCGAGACCTCACCGTGAGGGCATGCGGGTCCTCATCGTGACCGAGTCGTTCTTCCCCCAGATCAACGGCGTCGCCAACAGTGTCCGACACGTCTGCGACCGACTGCTCGCCCGTGGACACAAGGTGCTGATCGTCGCGCCTGGGCCAGGCCCCAGCGCCTACCGGCAGTGCCCCGTCGTGCGCGTGCGTTCCTTCGACCTCCCCCGATACGACACCTTCCCGGTCGGGCTTCCCGACTCCACGGTCGAGCGGGTCATGCGAGCCTTCCACCCGGACGTGGTCCACCTGGCCTCCCCTATCGTCCTGGGCGCCGCGGGGCAACGCGCCGCGACCCGGATCGGCGTACCCACGGTGGCGGTGTACCAGACCGACGTCGCCGGCTTCGCCGGTCACAACGGTGTCCCGGTGAGACGCCTGGTGGACCGTTGGGTCGGCCGACTGCACCGGCGTGCCACCCGGAACCTCGTCCCATCCCTCGCCTCACGGGCCCATCTGGCCGGACTCGGCGTCCAGGATCTCCACCTCTGGCGGCGCGGGGTCTCGCTGGACGTCTTCGACCCACGCCATCGCGACCCCACCCTGCGGCAGGCGTGGACGGGAGGTGACCCAGCCAGGTCGGTGGTGGGCTACGTGGGGCGCCTGGCGCCCGAGAAGCAGGTCCGCCGGCTGACGGAGCTGGCGGCGCTGCAGGGCAGCAGGCTCGTGGTGGTGGGCGACGGACCGGAAAGGGACTGGCTGCAGCGCCATCTGCCCCAGGCGCACTTCACCGGGATGCTGCGCGGCCACGAACTGGCCCAGGCTTTCGCGTCCCTGGACGTCTTCGTGCACCCCGGCGAGTCGGAGACGTTCTGCCAGACCGTCCAGGAGGCCCAGGCGTCGGGGGTGGCGGTGATAGCACCCGCGTCGGGAGGTCCGTTGGACCTGATAGATCATCGCCGCACCGGCCTGCTCTATCCGGCCGGCGACACCGGCGCGCTGCGGGAGCAGGTCATCGAGCTGACGGCGGATGCTTCGCTGCGAGCCGAGCTCGCCACCGCTGGCCGGCTCGCGGTCTCGACGCGGTCGTGGCCCAGCGTGGTCGACCAACTCATCGACGTGCACTACGCCGCCGTCATCGGCCGGCAGCATGCGCCGGCAGTGGCCTGACGCGGACACCCAACGGACACCAGACATCTTCCTCCATGGCGCGAACCATTCAGACCGGACTGCTGAGGTCTCAACCATGAACCCACGTATCTCGGTCATCGGCACCGGTTACCTCGGTGCAACCCACGCGGCCAGCATGGCCGAACTCGGCTTCGAGGTGATCGGAGTCGACACGGACCCGCGCAAGGTGCGACTGCTCAGCGGTGGGATCGCACCGTTCGCGGAGCCCGGACTCGGTGCGCTCCTGCACAAGCACGTGTCCACCGGCCTGCTCCGGTTCACCACCGACCTGGCCGAAGCAGCTCGCTTCGCAGACGTGCACTTCATCTGCGTCGGCACCCCTCAGTCGAGGCACGGACAAGCAGCCGACCTGAGCGCGGTCGACGCCTCGGTGGAAGCGCTGTCACGGAGCCTGGTCCAGGATGCCGTGATCGTGGGGAAGTCGACCGTCCCGGTCGGAACCGCAGAGCGGCTGGCCACCCGGATCGCGGCACTCGCGCTGCCGGGCCTGGACGTCTCGCTCGCCTGGAACCCGGAGTTCCTGCGTGAGGGCCACGGGGTCGAGGACACCCTCCGTCCCGACCGCCTCGTCTTCGGGGTGACGGCCCCGCGCGCAGAGCGGGTCCTGCGTGAGGTCTACGGCCAGATCATCGAGCGGGGGATCCCGGTGCATGTCACCGACCTGGCCACCGCCGAGCTCGCCAAGGTCGCAGCCAACGCTTTTCTGGCCACGAAGGTCTCCTTCATCAATGCCATGGCCGAGCTGAGCGAACGCTCTGGTGCGGATATCGCCGCCTTGGCGGACGTCCTCGGTGATGACCGGCGGATCGGTCGGAACTTCCTCGACGCCGGCATCGGCTACGGGGGTGGCTGCCTGCCCAAGGACCTGAGGGGGCTCGCCGCGCGAGCGCAGGAGCTCGGGGCTGCGAACGTCGCGGCGCTGTTGGACGAGGTGGACGCCACCAACCTGCGCGCCCGTCGCCGTACCGTCGACCTGGTCACGTCGTTGTGTGCTCCCACTCTGCGGCGCCGACGCGTCGCGGTGCTCGGGGCAGCGTTCAAACCACTGTCCGACGACGTCCGCGACTCCCCTGCCCTACACATCGCCGGAGAGCTCCACAGGGCCGGTGCTGAGGTGCGCGTCTACGACCCCGAGGCGACCACCAACGCCCGGGCTGTCCAACCGGCACTGACCTACGTGGCCAGCCCTCGGGCCGCCCTCGCCGCGGCGGACGTCGTACTGCACCTCACCGAATGGCCGGAGTTCCGCGACCTCGACCCCGAGGAGGTGGGTCAGCTGGTCAGGACGAAGGTCCTGGTCGACGGCCGCAACAGGCTGGACGCCGAGTGGTGGCGACGAGCAGGCTGGACCGTGGTCGGGATCGGCCGCGACGCCTGGCCCAAACCGGCGACCCCCATCCCAGCGACCCACGTCGCGGCAAGCATCGCCGCCGTCGGGTGAGCAGGCGCATCACCCTCGGGCTCGCGGTGTGGCTGGGAACGGTCGTCGCGTTCACGATCGGTGGCCGCGTGGCACTCCACCGGCAGGCCCGGGTCGCGCGAGCCGCCATCGGCCATGGCTGGGGCGACGTCGCGCCGTCCGCGGACAAGACCTACAAAGCCGGGTACGGGGACCCGATCTCGCTGCTGCTGCTCGGTGACTCCATCGCAGCCGGACTGGGAGCCGAGAAGGCCAAGCACACGCTCGGCGCCCAGCTGTCGAGCCGACTGGCGACGAAGACTCACCGTTCGGTCCGACTGCTGACGGCGGCGCGAGTCGGCTCCGAGACGTCCATGGTCCTCGGGCAGGTCCATGGCCTGCCCGAGGGGTTCGTCGCCGACGTCGCGGTGGTGATCGTGGGCGGCAACGATGTCACGCACCGGGTCCGGGTCAGCGATTCGGTGCGGCATCTCCGCGAGGTCGTCGAGGAGCTCCTGGCCCGCGGCATCCCGGTGGTCGTGGGCACCTGCCCGGACCTCGGCGCCCTGCGACCGGTCCCGCAGCCGCTGCGGAGCCTGGGTCGACGAGCCTCGCGTCGACTGGCCTCGGCCCAACGCGAGGCGGTCACGCGTCTCGGTGGGCGCGCGGTCTCCCTCTCAGACGTGGTGGGGCCGTTCTTCATCGCGCAGCCGGACCAGATGTTCTCCCTGGACCAGTTCCACCCGTCGGGCGCCGGCTACCGCCGTACGGCCAAGGCGTTGCTGCCGAGTGTGCTCGCGGCGCTGGGCGCTCAGGACGCGGTGCCGTTCGGACACCACGAGCCCGCGCGCTAGTCGAATCTCGCACCACTACCAGGGCAGCTGAGCCCAGCGCTGCCTTTCGTGCACGTCGAGAGTGCGGCAACAGTGTTCTGCGGCCAGGAACTCCACCAGCTTGTGAACCACGAGACGCCATCCAGTCATCAGGAGTCACCTACTGAGGGGTCGGCGGGTCCGTCGGCTGCCGCGTCCCGACCGCCTCGGCGACTGCGGGCAATACAACGTGCATGTCGCCAACGACCCCCAGGTCCGCGTGTTCGAAGATCGGAGCCTCCTCATCGGTGTTCACGGCCACGATCATCTTCGAGGTCTGCATGCCGGCGAGGTGTTGGATCGCCCCTGAGACTCCCCCGGCGATATAGACCTGCGGTGAAACAACCTTGCCTGTCTGCCCGACCTGGGCGGTGTGCGGGTACCAGCCCGAGTCGACGGCGGCTCGCGATGCGCCCACCGCCGCCCCGAGTACGTCGGCAAGGCCCTCGACGCAGGCGAAGTCACCACCGGTTCCGCGCCCGCCGGAAACGACAACTGTTGCCTCTGTCAACTCTGGTCGACCCGTCGCCGCCCGTGGCTGGCTGGCTACGATTCGGGCGGTCTTGGCGTCCTCCGAGATCACCGCCGCGAACGGCTCCACCACTCCGGCACCGGCAATGTGCTCAGCAGACGCTGCATTGGGCTTGACGGCGATGATCGGTGTGCCCCTGGTGACCTCTGCTTCGACAGTGAAGTTGCCGGCGAAGACAGATTGCGTGGTGAGGATCGACCCGTCCTGGACTCGAACATCGACGGCGTCAGTGATGAGGCCTGAGGAGAGCTTGATCGACAAACGACCGGCGATCTCCTTCCCCTCGGCGGAGGCGGTGACCAGGATCGCGGCCGGCGAAATGCGCTCGACGAGCTGCTGCATGACCTCGACCTTGGGTGCGACCAGGTAACCCTTGATCACGGCGTCGTCAACGACGTAGACCTTGTCGGCGCCGTGCGCTTTCAAGGCTTCTGCCGCGACCTCGGACTTGTTGACCGCCCCGACGAAGACCGCAGACGGTGACCCGATGCGTTTGGCTAGTGCCAGCAGCTCGAAGGTCGAGTTGCGGACCACGCCGTTGGCGTCATCGACGAGAACCAGAACCTCAGACATTGCTCTACCCGCTCCTCAGTGTCTCTAGACGAACTTGTTCGATGCGAGGAAGTCGAAGACGGCAGCAGCGCCGGACCCGTCCGAGTCCCTCACAATCACCCCGGCTGTGCGCGGAGGACGCTCGGAGGTCCCTCGCACCTTCGTCCAGGCGGCCGCCAGCCCGACCTCACTGCGGTCGACGCCGATGTCGAGCAGCGACAGGGTCTGCACCTGCTTCTTCTTTGCCGCCATCACCCCTTTGAAGGTCGGGTAGCGAACCTCACCCGACTGGTCTGTCACAGACATCACCAGCGGCAGTGTTCCCCCCACGATCTCGGTGGCCGTGTCGCCGTCCCGCTTGATCCGGACCTCGGCGCCCTGCATCTCAACGACGGAGGCCAAGGTCACCTGCGGCAGATTGAGGCGCTCGGCCAGCATCGCGGTCAGCACACCCATGCCGGCGTCGGTCGACGCCAGGCCACCTATGATCAGGTCCGGGATGCCGTTCCGCTCGATAGCCTTTGCCAGCACCAGCGAGGTCGCCGCTGCGTCCGATCCTGCGATCGCGTCGTCAGCCACGTGTACGGCGTGGTCGGCGCCCATCTGCAGCGCCTTGCGCAGCGCGATCTCGGCTTCCGCGGGCCCCACGGTGAGCGCGGTGACGTTGACCTCCTCATCTGGGCGACCTTCCTTGATCCGCAACGCCTGCTCGACGGCATACTCGTCGAGCTCACAGAGCAGGCCGTCCGAGCCGCGATCGACCGTGTGGTCGGCACCGAACTTGCGGTCTGCCGCCGTGTCAGGCGTGTACTTGACACACACAATGATGTTCACGCTAGTTATTGCCTTTCGTATGGCCAGCGCCCAGCGTGAGTCAGTCACGCTGTTCGCTGACGAGCATCACCGTGCCCGCGAGTCAACGGGCGGCAAGCCCATCGCCACGCCGCGGACACCGGCTTTCAGGAGCGCCAGAGCCTGACCGGACGTCACCGAGACCCGGCGCATCCCGGCCTGCCCGATCATGAAGACGTTGCAGTCGGTCAGGTCCTGGTGCCACCTGAAGCGAACGGACACCGGACGTTGGTGCTCGACGTCGAGGGCGTCGGCAGCCTTCTCGTCACATCGGGCGCTCGAGTGAACGCGGATGAGCGATCCGGAGTAGTGCGAGAGCACCAGTTCCGTCCCTGCCGCCGTCGGCCACACAGAGACCACCTGCGAGGAGCCACGCCACCGGGGCGGCGCCACAGCAAGGTCACCAGATTGTCCAGTCTGAGGCACCACGCCACCCCTTCCTTTTCGATGCAGTCTACGTACTGTAGTCTATAAGAACAAGGAACCTGTTATGGCACAACGTCTCGCGACCCGGAGGAGCAGCGGTGAACCTGGACGAATACCTACGGGTGCCCTACCTGTTGGAAGCCGAGTCGGTGGAGAGCGCGCCAGATGTGTGGATACGCCGCGCCTCCTACCCCGAGTTGCCAGGTTGCGAGGTGGAGGGCGACTCCATCGTGGACGTGCTCGACGACCTGGAGCGCCTGAAGATCAAGACGATCATGGCGATGTTGGAGACCGGCCAAGTGCCTCCCGTGCCGCGAGCGCTGCTCGGCTCAGCCAGCTCGGCCTACGAGCTCGCACGGCTCGGCCTGACAGACGTCGTCGCCTCCGCCGACCCCTCCACCCGCCCGTAGGACCGCAGTCACCGCGAGAACGATGTCCCGGACTCCAGCGTCTTGGCCGTCGAACCTCGCGAGCCGTTGCGGCTTCACCCACCTGAGGGACTCCTGCTCATGCAGCAAGGGCACGCGCTTGGACTCGGTGACCGCGACGAACGTGTGCGTCCGCCGCGGCACACCCCCCTCGAGTCCAAGCCGGAGCACGGGCCCTTCCTTCAGGTGCTGAAGATCGCTCACCAGTAGCCCGGTCTTGCCGAGCAGTTGACGAGCGGCACCAACCAGGGGGGTCTCACCGCTGCGGACCTCCCCTGCGATCCCATGCCAAAGACGGTCGTGGGTGCTGCCACCCACGGCGCGCTTGAAGATGCCGACGCGCCCACGCCACACCAACACCACGGCGACGACATCGCGATCCACACGAATGTTGCGCGATTCGTGATCGGCGATCATTGCTTGGCCCCGCCCTGGTTCGCCTGCTCCTGACACAGTCGGCGCTCGATGCCTATCAGTGCAGACCCGCCCATTCGCTGTCGTCCCTAGCGGCTCGGTAGCGCCCGAAGTCAGCTACCTTCCGGCGTTCGTCACGAGTCGACCTGGCGGGCTTGGGCACCTTGTCGGGGACCTGCTGACAGCGCCTGGCTTCGCCGACCCGTCCCTCATCGGTCCGCTGCCCTGCTGTGTCGACGCAGTGCTGGTCACCCGATTCGGGAGACCCCGCACCCGGCCCTTCAGCCGTCGCCCGATGCTCCGCCATGGAAACGCGCTCCTCTCTCAACAGTCGTTCGAGGCTGGTCTTCGTGATCTGGGCACCCTCGACACGACCGCTTCTACAGACTATATTCTGTAATAGAGCGGCGGCAAGCCATCACCGCATCGCGGAGAGAACTCCGCTCTACCCAGCACGTAGGAGCCCTCGTGTCAGCCTCTGCAAGGTCGCCTGCGGCGCTCGTCGCCATCGGCTTCAACAGCGCCTGGGTGGCACCTGATTCGCTCTTCGCGCGTCGCCTGCGCAGCAGCTTCCACGACTCGAGCTACTTCGAAGATCGGGCAGCCGCCATCCTGCCGAAGGTCAACGCCCTGGCCGCTGCGGTGCGAGGCACCGCCGGCACGGTCGTCTGGGTCACCCCGGAGCTGCGTACGGGAACAGCGAGCGACTGGCCGATCTCACATCGCGCTTCGTTGCTCGACCAGGGGTTCGACGAACCCTGCCACGACGGCCTTGACACCTATGCCCTCGCTCCGAGCATCGTGGACCACCCGAGAGACCATCGCCTGTCCACCTTCAGCATGAGCGCGTTCTGGGGTGGTCCCCTATTGGCAACCCTGCGCAACCTCGGCGTCACCGACGTACTGGTGGCTGGCTGCCTGACGCAGTCCGCAGTGGTGATCAGCGCCATGGACAGCACCAACACTGGTTTCCTCACTGCAGTTGTCGACGATGCCTGCGCGGACGTCAGCCAGGAACGCCATGACGAGAGTCTTTCGTTGCATTCCCGAATGTTTCGGCTGACCGGCACCAGCGAAGTCATCTCCAGTCTCGCCGAGGAGATCCGAGCATGAATCCCGAGACCTCTGAGGCGGTCGTCTCGACGTGGGAGCCCGGCGCCGTTGGGTTGCTCGTCATCGACATGACGAAAGCGTTCACGGAGCGAGGGTCCGCCTTCGACCGCAACAGGCGAGCCGCAGGCCTGGACACCGACTACTACTTCGACCGGTTGGAACAGGTCGCGGTTCCCGCCATCATGCGAGTCGCCACTGCGGTCCGTGGATCCGGGGGGCCGGTGCTCTGGGTCAAGCCACTCATCGTCAGCTCGCAGGCGCGCGACTGGCCGCCGGGCCTGCACGCGGCGAGCATGGCGCCACTCGTCCCTGGCACCCCAGCCTGGGGGCTCACATCGGGTCTGACCGCCGAGCGCACTGACTATGAGGTACCCAAGCAGTGCGTGTCGTCGTTCTGGTGCGGCAGCGCTGATCCGATCCTGCGCCATCGGGGTGTGCGGCACGTCCTCGTCGCTGGTTGCCTCACCAACGGCGGAATGATGGTCAATGCCGTTGATGCCGCTGTGCGGGGGTATCAGGTGACCGTCATCGAGGATGGCTGCGCGGCTCTCGATCCACGATCCCACGAGGACGCCCTCGCTGCCCATCCGATCTACGAGGTGAGGACGAGCGCGGACGCCGTCGACGCCCTCTCGACAGCATCACAGGACTCCCGCCGCACCGAAGGAGTCACCACGCGTGCTCCGCTCAAGGAGAGGAACCGTCCATGACGTCTCGAATCGTGATCGCCGGGGGCTCGCTCGCGGGGGCGCGCGCAGCCGAAGGTGCCCGAGACGGTGGTTTCGAGGGCGACATCGTGATGGTCGAGCCGGCCGGGACCCTCCCGGTGATCGATCGCCCTCAGCTGTCCAAGTCGTTCCTTCTGGAGACCTCACCGGCGAAGCCCCTCTCCATGCGGCCGGGCGTCGCCGAAGGCCTCTCTTGGCGGCGGAATCGGGCTTCTCAGCTTGATCTGGCCACGCAGACGATCGAACTCGAGGATGGAGAGCGCCTCCGCTTCGACGGTCTGATCGTGGCCACCGGCGCACAACCGAGGCTCATCCCCGAGCTGGAACGCTTCTCCAACGTGGCATACCTTCGCGATGACGCCGACGCCACAGAGCTTCGGGCAGCACTCGGCCGCGCCCGATCGATCGCGATCATCGGCGGCGGAGTTCTCGGCTGCGAGCTCGCAGCCACCTGTCGAACACTGAACAAGCAGGTGGCCGTCGTCGACAGCATTGACGGACTCATGCTCAGGAGCCTCGGACCTGCCGGTTCGGAACTCCTACGGGGATTGCACGCTCGCAAAGGAGTCTCGCTCCATCTCGGCAACCCGGTGGCTCACTACCACGGCCAGGGCCGTGTCAGCGCTCTCGAACTCACGGATGGCACCCACATCGAAGCCGACCTCGTCATCGTGGCCGTCGGCGCCGTGCCGTGCACCGGCTGGCTGTCAGGAGCCGGCCTGACCCTCGACGACGGGTTGGTCTGCCACGACACACTCGTTGCAGCCGGCACCGACGTCGTCCTCGGGGCAGGAGACGTGGTCCGATTCGGTGGCACCCGCGCAGCGGGGGGCGTCAGAGTGGAGCACTGGACAAACGCGTCCCAGCAGGGCCAACGTGCTGGGAGGAATCTGGCCGCGCTGCTACGCGGCGACTCCGCAGCCCCGTTTCACGAGGTGCCGTACTTCTGGTCGGACCAGTTCGAGTGGAAGATCAAGATGTTTGGTCAGTGGAGCGAGAATTCGGTACGGCAGCCGGAGTCGACAACAGATGCGTTCGTGGTCACCTACCACGCCCTCGACGGTCACCCGATCGGTGTCATGGCTGTGAACGCCTCGAGCAGCCTCCTGCGCTGGAGATCTGTCATCACCGCGGCCCACCCGGCCTCATGAGCGCTGGTGCCCGCCGCAGCACGAGGACCGAGCCACACCGCCTAGGTGCGGCAGATGAGATCAGAGGAGGCGCGTGCCGACCCGGCGATAGTGCTCGAGCGAACCGAGCAGATGAGTCGTCATCAACGCCGCGAGCCCGTCGGAGTCACGCTTCAGCACCAGGTCGCACATCTGGGCATGTTCTTCGAGGGCGCGGTTCGCCATCTCGGAGTCATCCAACACGCGTGCACGGTAACGATCGGACTGATCATAGAGACCGTCAAGGACTCGGGTCATCGGCACGTTTCCGGAGGCGGCATAGATGGCCCTGTGGAACTCGCGGTTCTGCTCCAAGTACTCCAGCTTCGACTTGCCTGCCTGCGGCACCAGTCCCTCGACCTTGCGGAGGTCGGAGTCGGACATGCGCTCGCACCCGAGGCGTGCAGCCAACGGATCGAGCACGAGTCGCACGACATAGATCTGCTCGACGTACTCCAGCGACATGGGGGCGACCGTCATCTCGCGATGATCTCTGGCGATGACATAGTTCTCCGCCTCGAGGCGGCGTAGCGCCTCGCGCAGCGGAGTCGTGGAGAGGCCGATGCGTGAGGCGAGTGCCTGCTGATCGAGACTCGTGCCCGGCTCCAGCTCACCGGACAGGATCATCGCCCGGACTGTCCGGTAGGCCCATTGGGACTTCGACATGGCCTCTCCGGCCCGACCCGCGAGATTTTGCACCACAGTCACGACCCTCCCACTAGGCCTGACAAGTCGTCGGGCGTTCTCCGCACGTGGCCTACATACTACCATCCATAGTTGACAGAACAGATGGTGGGCGAGCAGGGTCTGACGCTGGCGCGTGGGTGGCCATGAGCCTGTCCGCGGCTCAGGTTCGCGGACTCCACACTCCGAAGGCGAAGCCGCATCCGGTCCCGGCCATGGACCGGTAGGCGGGGAGATAGTCGATCAGGTCGAACTCGAAGGTGCGCAGGGCGGACCCTACGGTGATCCAGTTGAGGATCTCCGAGGTGCCGGAGTCGAACAGGTCCGGCGGCTCACTGGCCGTGGCGGCAGTATCACCGCTCTTGAACGCTTCCAGGATGCGTCGGTCCAGCTCTTCATCGATCACGAAGTGACTCAGCCCGCCAGAGGCGACAAGCCCCACCCGGAGATCTCCAGGAAAGCTCCTGATCGCGTCTGCGATGGCCTCGCCAAGGGTCACGCAGCGGGCCGGCGTAGGCCTGTTCGGCGCGAAGTAGGTGTTGAGGAACACGGGAACCATGGGGAGGTTGTCTGTGCCGAGAATGCGGCGGCGAATGAAGGTCCAGGCGTGACCAAGGCTGCGTGTCGCGGGTTGGGTCCGAAGCACAGCCACGTCGATCCCGCTGGCTGACACCTCGGTGGCGATGTGCTCGGAGAGCCCGACGTCGACTGGATAGAGCTCCTCTTCGTCACCGTGCATGGCCCACATGGTCTTGCGCCGGATCGCCGGGAGCTTGCTCAGGTCGACGGGTCGGTCGTAAAGGCCGGTCGTCAGGGTGAACGCAATTGTCGGCACCAACTCGTCGAACGGAAACAGCTCGTCTTGATCGTCACCGACGACGACGAGCACATCGGGTCGAAACTTCTCGACCGTCTCAGACAGGGTCCGCAGTGCCTGCTGGGCCCGCGAGTGCCGCTCTTCTTGTACGTCGGGCAGCAGTTCGGCCCTTCTGGACTCAGGAGCTGTGCGCATGAGCTCGTCCCAGGGCGTCCTGGACCTGTCCAGCTCAGCCTGCTCCGGCCAGTCCGCCGAAGGCAGGCTCAACTGTGAGCTGTGCGACGTCCCGAACCCGAACACAATCTCGGCCACGTTGGGCCTCCTTCACGTATAGATCCACCCAAGGACTCTTGGACGGTGGAGCAGCACTACGGTTCCAGGCCCAGCAGGTCGACGGAGCGTTCGCCCCTGCGCAACTGCTCCATGATCAATTGCTCTTTCGAGATGCGTTCCGCTGCTCGATCGAGTAGGCCGGCATACGACTCGGGGGGCAGGCTGATGACTCCGTCCGCGTCGCCCACGATGATGTCTCCGGGGCGGACGACGATGCCTCCGAAGTTCAGAGGCATTCCGACTCCCGCACGAGCGCCGGGCCGCTTCGTCGTGCCCCGGACACACAGCCCGCGAGCGAAGACCGGGAACCCAACCTCCGCCAGGGGTACGGAGTCGCGGACAAAGCCGTCGATGACGACACCTGCGAGACCGCACTCCTTCGCAGCCGTCGACAGGATCTCGCCCCAGTACCCGTACTCGTAGACACCGTTGCAGGACACGACAAGCACGGAGCCGGCAGGCGCTCGATAGAGGGCCCGGTGGATCCACAGGTTGTCTCCAGCGCCCGTCTCGACGGTGAAGGCCGGTCCACACACGCCGACGCCTGGTACGACGGGCCTGATCGCTGGGGGCAGGACACTGTTGACCTCCGCTGCCTCGTGCAGCGTTGCCGTGCCGTATCTCAGCAGGCCATCGACGTCCAACGCGGCCTGTGGCGAGTCGCCGCCGAACACCGGGTTGTTGGTGGTGGTCATGATCCCTGGCTTCCGGTCGCTGTGACGCCGCGGCCAGATGCCCGCTGCAACCCGTGATATCCGTAGGTCGCCCGTGCGTGATCCAGACGCTGGCCAGCCCTCACCGCGGCTCTGATCTGTTCTTCGACACCTTCGATGGCCTCGGCGACTTCGACAACCTGGGCAAGGCTGGCGCGGGGGATGGCAACGACTCCATCCAGGTCACCCACGAGGAGATCGCCGGGTTCGACGTTGACCCCACCCAGGACGATAGGAACGTTGATGCCTTCGACAGTGACCCTGTCCTTGCCGGTGCGCATCCAGGTGCTTCGCGAGAAGATGGGATACCCCGCATCCACAGACGCGGCTGAATCCCGAGACGTTCCGTCCACCACCGTGCCCGCGATGCCTCGAGCCGATGCCGTTTCGGTGAGGATGTCGCCCCACACCGTGCACTCGGGCGAGCCTTGGTTGTCGATCGCGACGACCCACCCCGTAGGCACGTCGTCGATGTAGTCGCCGACGTTCTCCCCGGTGGAACTCACCGGCCGGTAGCGAACCGTGAACGCCTCGCCGCAGAAGAAGTGGTGGGGACTGATGGGTCGGAGGCCGGCGATCTGGCCCGGAATGCCCAGCTTGTCCAGAGCATCTGACAAGCCGGACGTGCTCAACCTGGAGGCGCGCTCAACCAGCCCCGACACGTCCTCGCCTCCCTTCACTGACGACGACTTCGGGTCAGTCAGCGAAGGCGGTCGCTCTGCCACGACGGACTCCTCACGATCTCAGGTCTTGGATTTGATAGCCTATAAACTACATCGAACACGTGTCAAGGTTCTCTTAGCCGGCCTTCACACCCAGACGATGTGCGCGCGTATCCGTCCAGCTACGTCCACCCACCCATGTGAGCGTGCGAGGGTCACCATGTCGTCGAACTGCTTCAGCCACAGGTCGTCATGAGGACGGGCACCGGGAAGCTGAAAGAGACCGTCGGGGTCCACCAGGGCGTGCACCCCCTGCAACTCGGCCACGCCGGCCAGGGCCACCTGAGCTCCGACCTGGTCGACGCCAGAGATGTGTACGTCGAATCGTGTGAAGTCGTCCGGATCATCGAGCCTGACATCCGACTCGGGCGCGCTCACGACGATGATCATGACCGCGGTTCCCGCGCGGACGAGCCCTCACACATCGGTTCGGATCCACACGGCCTTGACGTCGAGGTACTCGTCGAGTCCATGGATGCTGTACTCGCTGCCCCAGCCACTCATCTTCGTCCCACCATGGGGCATGGCGGGGTCCCCGAGTCCGTAGGAGTTGATCCACACCATGCCGGTCTTGATGGAGGCTGCCAGGGCATGCGCTCTTCCGATGTCGCGGGTCCAGACGCCGCCACCCAGTCCGAACGCCGTCAAGTTGGCACGCCTACTCACTTCGTCGAAGCTGTCGAAGGGAAGCACCGAGGCGACGGGTCCGAAGATCTCCTCCTGCGCCACACGCATCTCATCCCTGACGTCGGCGAACACGGTCGGTGCCACGAAGTAGCCGTGGGCGAGATCGCCCTCGATCGCTCGGCTCCCGCCAGCAGCGGTCCGCACCCCCTCCTTGCGTCCGATCTCGAGGTAGCCAGTGACCCGGTCCAACTGTGCCTGGGAGACAACCGGGCCGATGTCGGTCGCCTCGTCCACGCTGTTCCCGACCACCAGCGAATTGGCGATGTCAGACATCCGAGACACGAATTCCTCGTAGACCGGGCGCTCGACGAAGACGCGCGTCCCCGCGTAACAGACCTGACCGGAGTTCCCGAACACTGCGTTGCTCGCCACTGGCAGTGCAGCCTCGAGATTGGCGTCGGCGAAGATGACGTGCGGCGACTTTCCGCCGAGCTCGAGCGATACGCGCTTGAGATTGCCTGCGGCCGCGCGGACGATCTTCTGCCCTGTGGCCGATGAACCGGTGAACGCAACCTTGTCCACGTCAGGATGCTCAGCAAGAGCCGCACCGACATTGCCGCCACCGGTGACGATGTTGACGACACCGGGAGGCAGCCCCAGCTCCTGGATCAGTTCCCCGACCCTCAGCGCCGTGAGCGATGCCTCCGGAGCGGGCTTGACGACGGTGGTGCACCCCGTGGCCAGCACTGGTGCGATCTTCGACAGCGTCGCTCCCAGAGGACCGTTCCAGGCGATGATGCTGGCACATACGCCGACCGGTTCCTTCAGGGTGTAGCTGAACACCGATCCGGGTAGTGAGTTCGGGACGGTCTCGCCGTGGAGCTTCGTGGCCCAGCCGGCGAAGTACCGAAGCGTCTCCACCACCCGATTCGACCGCCTGGTACGCCGGATGGGCGCCCCCATGTCGAGGACGTCCAACAGTCTGAGATCGTCGATGTTCTGCTCGATGATGTCTGCGAGCTTCAGCAGGATGTTCTGGCGGTCCTGAGGAGTGAACCTGCTCCAAGGGCCCTCGAAGGCGCGCCGCGCTGCCGCGACTGCCGCGTCGACGTCGGCGACCTCCGCATCGGCTATCTCGCCGATGACCTTGCCCGTTGAGGGATTGATGCTGTCAAACGTCCTTCCTGAACTGGCCGCAACCCATTCGCCCCCGATCAGCAGCCGTTTCGGCCTACCGTCCAGAAACGGGGCGTCCAATGAGTGCTCCACAGTGCTGGAAATGATGATCTCCCTTTCGAAATCGACCGCCCGACGCAGCGGACCTAGAGCTGTTGGAAGTGCGGCTTCCCGTCGCCTTCCCCTGCAGACTCGGGGCGTCCACTGGCGATGGCCTGCTCGACGGCGCGCACTCTCTTCTCCGAGAAGCCGGTGCGGTGCTCGGTGATCCAGTCGTAGGAGTCCTGACGCGCCTGCTTCTGATTCTCGAAGTGCGGGATCACGTAGTCCGCATAGAGCTCCATCGACCGGATCGTCTCGTGGTGGTCTGCCCAGTTGAAGGCGTTGATCAGGACCGTGCCGACTCCGCCCATCTTCTCCTGCACCTGCTCGATGCGCTCGATGACCATGTCCGGTGTCCCGATCACTGCGCCGCCGACTTTGTTCTCGACGGCCCAGTCCACGATGTCCTGGCCTTCGGGGACGGTATGGCGCGGAAGGTTGTTGTTCACGTAGTCGATGAACGGGCGCAAGGCGAAGCGGACGTTCTCTCGCGCCTTCTCCACGGTGTCGGCCAGGTGCATGCCCATGACGATGCGGACGCGTGAGCGATCCATGGTGCGACCGTGCTCAGCAGCAACCTTCTCCGCGATTGCCCAGTTCGTGTCGAGGACCTTGAACCCGGCATCCTCGCCTGCGGCCATGCACAACATCGACGTGTCGTACTTGCCGGCCAGCTGCGCGCCGGACGGGGTGAGCACGCTCGCTACCGCAAGTTCGGGGTAAGGCCGCGTGAACGGGAGGAGGTGGAGTCGCGCCTCCTGGAGGTTGTACCACTCGGTCTTCTCCGTCACGACCTCACCGCGCAGCAGACGCACGATGACATCCACCGCCTCGGCCATCCGGTGACGCGTCTGCTCGGGTTCCACGCCCAGCATGTGTGCGTCGGAGGCCAGGAGTCCCGGTCCGAACCCGAACTTCACCCGGCCTCGCGTCTGGTGATCCAGCTGCACGATGCGGTTCGCGACGTTGAAGGGGTTGTGGTACGGAAGCGAGATGACCCCGGTGCCGAACTCGAGTCGTCGGGTGCGCTCGACTGCACCGGCGATGAAGATCTCGGGGGACGAGATCGGTTCCCAGCCGCCTGAATGGTGCTCACCGATCCAGGCCTCGTCGAAGCCCAACGCATCCATGATCTGGAGCAGCTCGAAGTCGCGCTGCAGTCCAAGCGTGGCATTCTGTTGAAGTGTGTGGAACGGTGGCAGAAATATGCCGTGCCTCATGTGCTCCCAGCTCTCATCTGACCATCGGTGTACGTCGCCTCAAACCCGACTGACAATCTTGTGGACAAGGATCGGTTTGCCGTCGGGGGTCGATGCGCCTTGGACGTGGGGGACCTTGCCGAGTCCCGACGGTGCGGGTGCCGGCGTGAAGTCCTCCTTGATGCCGAGGAGTCGCCGACCACTGCTGTCGACGATCTTCTTGGCAAGGCCGGCGTCCACGTCCTCGCGGGCTTGGATGACGCTGTGCGCGCCGAGCTCGGTGCCCCGATCGTTGTGGCCGTAGTCCGTTCCGACGACCAGGATATTCTCGCCGACCGCTGCACTGAGATGGTCCAGCGCATCGTCGGTCTCGACGGCGATGAAGACCTGCTTCTCCTCCAAGGCGTCGTGGCTGAGCGGACGGTGTCGCAGGAACTCGTCCGCGCTGGCACGCAGCCGCGTGTCCATCTGCAGGACCGTCGGGATCCAGGACGAACCGCCTTCCAGGAATCCCCACCGGATGTTCGGGTAGCGCTTCTCGAAGTCCGAGGCGATCACCGCATGGAACCCAGCCATCAACGGGAACAGCTGCCTCATCATGGATGCGGGGTTCGCGATCGTCCGTCCAAGGGACTGGCCATCGATGCGTCGGGTTGCCTCGCCGAGGTGAACGAACACGCCCATCTCGAGATCGTTGACATGCTGCCACAGCGGCTCGAAGAACGAGTCGGTGAGATACATGGCGTGCTCGAGGCCACGAACCTGGATGCCGGCCGCGCCGTTCTCCTTGCCGAAGTTCAGCTCCTTGATGGCCTCGGGGATGCTCCGCATCGGGGCCCGGACCGCCCATGGGAGGCGAGCGCGATACTCCGGCCGGACGTGATCTGCCATCCACCTGTTGTAGCTGCGCGCGAGCGCGACCTCCGCTGCGGGGTTGTCCAGTTCGGCCCCTAGATAGAAGGTGGACAGCAGAAGCTGAACATCGATGCCGAGGCTGTCCATGTCCTCGATCCGCCCGCCGAGGTTGGTCAGGTCAGCGACACCGTCGAGATACTTGTTCGCGTTGTTGCGCATGTTGCCATCGAGCGGAGCAGCCGTGACCCACGTGTCCCCCATCAGCCAGATGGACACTGGCGGCGCAGGAGCCCGCTTGACAGCCCCGGGGGGCGCCGCCGGCATCTGAACCTTGACGGGTTTGTACTGGAGCTCATTCTTTGCGAGGTACGACCACGTGTCCTCGTTCTCGAGCACATGTGTGTCGCAGTCGATGAAACCCATGACATCATCCGCTTCCTGCAGGCTATAGTTAATAGCAGGCTAGATCCTCGGGATTTGTGCGTCAAGCCCCTGCGTTGAGCTAGTTCACGCTCACGGCGTACCCCAACCGCGGCCTTCCCTGCCACTCTTCGACAGGCTATAGTCTATGAGGGGCTCGCTGAGGTCGCCCGTATGGAATATCCCCGTCCGCATGGGGCATGCAAATATCCCCGTCTCCGGACCTTGTGAACCACGAGTACGGGCCTTAAGAGCTCGTGCCACTAAGAGAGGACGACTATGGCTGGCAAACTCGCAGGGAAGGTGGCGATCGTCACCGGCGCAGGCAGTGGCCAAGGGGCTGCCATCACGGCGCTGTTCATTGAAGAAGGCGCCAAGGTTGTCCTGGCCGACGTCAACGAGGCCGGGATGACAGAGGTCACCGCCCATCTCCCAGCTGACTCGTTTCGTACGGTTGTCTGTGATGTCACCCAGGACGACCAGGTCGGAGCCGTCGTCACCACGGCTGTTCGAGAGTTCGGCGGCGTTGACATCCTGGGCAACATCGCGGGAATCGGGGCGGACTTCGAGCCTCTGCCAGAAGTGCCCCTCGATCGCGTGACCCGCCAGTTCGACGTCAACTTCCTCGGACCGTGGCTCTTCATGCGGCACACCATTCCGGTCATGATCGAGCGTGGCGGCGGAACCATCATCAACATCGGTTCGGTCTTCGGTCTCTTCGGCAACCGTGGGAACAACGGTGCCTACGGCGCGTCCAAGGCGGCACTCATGCACCTCACGACGACTGTCGCCGGCAACTACGGCGGCGACAACATCCGGGTCAACAGCATCGCCCCCGGAAGGATCGACACGCCTTTGGCACGCGGCCGGATGGACTTCGCCCGCGGAGACCAGGAGCGGGCTGCGGACGATCCGCGCTTGAAGCGTCCGAGCAACAATCCGCTCGGTCGAGTCGGTCAACCGTCGGAGATCGCGACCGCCGCACTGTTCCTGGCCTCCGAGGACTCCTCGTACATCACCGGAGCCATCATTCCGGTGGACGGCGGCTGGGTGGCTGCCGGCGGGGGACCTGCCGGCGGCTAACCCCCAAGCGTGGCGTGTCCACGCCTCCACCACTTACGGCGAACGTCTGACCGCCAGCTCTGGGCGCGTATCGGGAACGGGACAACCCCTCATCGGTACGCGCCCGGAGTCTCCCCGCCCCGGAGGGCGCGAGTGCACTGGCGACAGACACAACGCAAGCATTCAGCACGCAGACGGGAGACGTTTATGAAGTCAAGGGCATTGGGCACGAGCGGACTTGTTGGCTCCGCCATCGGACTGGGGTGCCTGGGCATGTCGGGTCTTTACGGTCGATCGGACGACTCCGAGAGCCTGCGAACCATCAGCCGAGCCGCCGAGCTCGGCGTCAGCTTCCTGGACACCAGCGATGTCTACGGCGACGGTGCCAACGAAGTGCTCGTGGGCAAGGCCGTCCGCGCGGATCGCGACCGTTACCAGGTCATCACGAAGTTCGGAGTCATCCCAGCGAAGGACGGCGTCCCGGCCCGGTACGACGGAAGTCCGGCCTATATTCGGCAGGCGTGTGACGCGAGCCTGCGACGAATGGGCCTCGAGACGATCGATCTCTATCTGCAGCACAGGGTCGACCCGAAGGTGCCGATCGAGGAGTCGATCGGCACCTTGGCCGAGCTCGTCGCTGAAGGAAAGGTTCGCTACATCGGGATGTCCGATGCCACGCCCGATGCCCTCCGACGTGCCCACGCCGTACACCCCGTCTCAGTGCTGCAGAGCGAGTACTCCTTGGCTGAGCGCGGCGTCGAGGAAGAAGTGCTCGGCGTGTGCGCCGAACTGGGAGTCGGGTTCATGGCGTTCTCCCCCCTTTCGCGCGGCCTGCTGACGGGACAGCTGGACACTGCTGCTCTGGACGACACCGATATCCGCAAGACGAGCTACTTCCCGCGCGTTGGCCCCGAGCTGCTGCAGGCGAACGCTTCCAAACTGGACCCACTGCGCGAGATCGCCTCCGAGAAGGAGTCGACGCCGGCCCAGGTCGCGCTGGCCTGGCTGCTCGCGCAGCGCCCGTGGGTCGTCCCCATCCCGGGCGCTCGGACCGTGCAGGAGGTTGAGAGCAACGCGCAAGCCGCCGATATCGAGCTGACCATGGCTGATCTCGAGCGCCTTGACGGAGTGTCCAAAGCGATCCTTGGGGCGCGCGTCAACCGCCGTTGAGGCCCTCACCACTCCCCACCTCGCTGCACCTTGTGCGACCCTCCTGTTGTCTATAGCCTGTAACCATGGCCAGAGGGTGTCTCTCCCCTCTGTGAGCCCCCATCCTCAAATTCCTCCGAACGGAGAAGTGCGCATGCCAGACGAACATCACACGACCATCAGTTGCCCCGACCTCGCCGCTGATGTCCAGGCCATGTGGGAGGTGTTGTCGCACGGAGGTGTGGTCATCTGTCCCGCAGCAGGTGGTTACACGATCGCCGGACCCGGCACCAAGGAGGGCGGGGCCCGGATCAACGAGATCAAGGGCCGGCCCGCGCACAAACGACTCGGCCTGATGATGGGCAACCGCGGCGAGCGAGAAGTCCACATCCTCGATGACACAAAGCGGGCAATGATCACCTGCATCACCGAGACCTACAACCTTCCGATCCATGTCATCGCGAGGTTTCGTGCCGATCATCCCCTCATCCAGCAGCTGGATGCGGACGCGCTCAAACTGTGCACCGCCAACGGCACGATCACCTCAGGCGTCAACATGGGCGGCTTCTTCCTGAACGCGGTCAACGCGCGGGCGGAGGAGGGCACTCTCTTTCCCGTGTTCGCGTCGTCCTGCAACGCATCCGGAGCGGGCCCCAAGGCGCGGGTCGAGGACATCGAGCCCGAGGTCCTCGCTGCAGCGGATCTCGTCATCGACTACGGTCCGCAGGACGGCTACAGCAGCACCACGTCCACGCAGTTCAACTTCGACACCATGCAGCTGGTCCGCTGGGGACGCGCATTCGACAGCATTGCCTGGGTGATGAAGCGTCACTTCGGCATCGATCTGCCGCCGGACCCGGGTCGCGAGGTCTCCCCCGGCGGGCATGTCGACGAGTTCGCGCTGGTCGACGCCGACTAGCCGTACCCGGGGCGCGGCGGTGCCGCTGAGCGACCGATGGGCTGAGAGCCTGTGATGGCGACCCGACGTGCTTCGCACCATCCCGCATTCTCTCGACGTTTCGTGACTCCCCTCTATGTCGGGACCTCGCTGAACGCGATCAACAGCTCGATGATCGCAACCGCGCTCGTACCCATTGCCAGTCAGATCGGTGTGTCGGTCGGACGAACAGCGATTCTCGTGTCTGCCCTCTATCTGGCAAGTTCCATAGCGCAGCCGGTGGGCGGCAAGCTGGCCGTGGAGTTTGGGCCACGACGCATCTTCCTTGCTGGGACGGCGACCGTCATCCTCGGCGGGTCGGTGGGTGCGTCCGGGCAGGATCTTGCAGCCCTGGTCGTCGCCCGCGTGCTGATCGGGGTCGGAAGTTCCGCGTGCTACCCCGCGGCGATGCTGCTCGTGCGCCGTCGGGCCCAGGACCTCGGGCTGGAAGCACCCCCCGGGGGCGTGCTTGGCGGCCTGGTCATCGCTGGGGCGGGGACCGCGGCCGTCGGTCTGCCCGTGGGCGGAGTGCTGGTCCACGCCTGGGGTTGGCAAAGCACATTCTTGATCAACGTCCCGTGTGCGCTCTTGGCTCTGGTGACCGCCCTGGCATGGATCCCGCCGGACGCCCCGAGAAAGCACTCGGGATCAATATGGGCAACGGCCAGGCGGATCGACCCGCTCGGCATGGCGCTCTTCGCCGGCACGATCTCCGCCACCCTGGTCTTCCTGATGACCCTGCCCGCCACGAACTGGATCGCCCTCGGCCTTGCGGTCACATCAGCGGGCCTGCTCGGATGGTGGGAGCTGCGGGCATCGGAACCGTTCTTGGACACTCGTCTGCTGGTGACGAACCTCGCCCTGACTCGCACCTATCTGCGCTACGCGCTCACCTCATTGTGCGCGTACACCGTCCTGTACGGCGTCACTCAGTGGCTTCAGGCCGGGCGAGGCATGTCCCCGCAGGAGGCTGGCCTGATGCTGCTGCCCATGAGCGTTCTCTCAGCGCTGGTCGCTTGGCCGATCTCGCGACGCAATCTCGTCCGTAGCCCACTCATCGTCGCGGCGGTCAGCACCTTCGTGGGCTCTCTCGGCGTGCTTGCTCTCTCGTCGAGCACGCCCCTCGAGTGGATCCTCATCATCACGCTCGTCTTCGGCCTCGCACTCGGCACGACCATCAGCGCGAACCAGACTGCGCTCTACACCCAGATCGCATCCGGGCAGATCGCCACCGCGGCGGGGCTCCTCCGGACCTTCGGCTACATCGGCGCGATCGCGTCTTCCGGGATCATCTCGGTTGCCTTCCACACGGGCGTCAGCGACCACCATCTCGAGGTGATTGCCATCTGCATGGTGATAGTCAGCTCGTTGGGCCTCGTCCTCGTCGTGGCGGACCGACAGCTTGTGACCGGGGCGGTGACTGGCCCCCGCGTCACGCCATGTACTTGCCACCGTTGAGGTGGATGGATTGGCCCGTGAGGTAGCTGGAGGACGGGGACGCAAGATAGGCGCACAGGTCCGCCACTTCATGCATGGTGCCGATCCGACGCAGAGGGATGCCGCTCAGTTCCAGTTGTAGGCGCTCCGGGCTCACTTCGTCGGCTGCGTTCTCGATACGGGAGAGAATCACCGAGTTCGCCCTCACCCCATGTGGTCCGAACTCCGACGCGATGGAGTGCGCTAGCCCGTGCAGACCTGCCTTGGTGGTCGCCATGCAAATGCCCAGATTGCTGCCACCCATGAGCGCAGCCAGACCGGAGATGTTGATGACGGCCCCGCCACCTTGTCTGACCATGTGCGGCAACGCGGCTCTGGCGGCGTACAGCGGACCGCTCAGATTGACGCCCAGCGCACGCTCCCAGCTCTCGTCCGTCAGATCCAGGAGGGAGACATAGGTGCGGATCGCAGCGCAGTTGACGAGAACGTCGATGCGACCGAAGTCGTCAACCGTCGCCTGCACAGCCCGGCCGATCTCGGCCGAGCTCGCCACGTCGGCGGCGTACGCGGCGGCAGCGCCCCCCGAACCGCGGATCTCCGCCACCACCTGCTCGGCCTCGTCGAGCCGTTCGCGCACGACCACGGCAACCGCATGGCCATGCTCGGCCAGGGTCAAGGCGATCTGTCGACCGATGTTGCGGCCGCCGCCCACGACCATGGCGACGGTGGGCTCACTCGTGCTGGGCGTCATCGTCGACGTTCCTCTACTCATGCTTGGACAGGTGCGACAGGAACTGCTTCAGCCCGGAGCACTGTGGATCACCGAAGAACTGATCAGGTGGGGCGACCTCCGCAACACGACCGTCCTCCATGAAGACACAACGATCGGCCGCGTCGCGGGCGAACCGGAGCTCGTGCGTCACGATGACCATGGTTCGACCCACCTGTGCGAGATCCTGGATCGTATCCAGCACCTCGCCGACCAGCTCAGGGTCGAGCGCACTGGTCGGCTCGTCCATCAGAACGATCCGGGGAGAATGGGCCATCGAGCGAGCGATCGCTACCCGTTGCTGCTGACCGCCGGACAGCTGCATCGGGTATCGGTCAGCCAGGTGGCCCAGACCGACGCGCTCCAGCACCTGATCCGCGCGCTCCTCGGCATCCTGCGTCGAGCGCCCGTGAGCACGAATGAGAACTTCGGTCACGTTCTGCCTGGCGGTGAGGTGCGGGAACAGATTGAAGTCCTGGAAGACCATGCCCATGCGACGGCGCTGCTTGACGATGTCCTTGGTCTTGAGGGGGCGGAGCACCCCCTTGCTTCTCTGATATCCGAGCAGCTGCCCGTCGAGGTACATGGAGCCACCGTCGATGGGATGCAGTTGATCCACGCACCTGACGAGCGTCGACTTCCCTGACCCCGAGGAGCCCATGATCGCGACCACCTCGCGGTCATGGACGGTCAGCGACACGTCTTTGAGGACCTCCACTGACCCGTAGGACTTGCGCACATTGCACAGCCGAAGGACCTCAGACCCGTCACCCGACGGCGCCGACGACGCACTCGGTTCGGTGGCCGCCTCAGTGATGGAAGGACTCACAGGACCTCAACCTCAACTTTCGACGTGCGCGACCTTCGACCAGAACGCTTCCCGACCGGGGCGCCTGGCTGAAAGCCGCGCGAATAACGGCGCTCGAGCATGTTGCGGAGCGTCGTCAGCACGGAGACGATGACGAGGTACCAGATGATCGCCACGATGAGCAGCGGCACGGTGAGGTAGTTGCGGTTGTAAATGTCCTGCACAGCACGCAACAGGTCGGTCTGGCCGATGATGCTCACCAGCGACGTCGCCTTGACGATGCTCACCACCTTGGTTCCCCACGGGGGGATGATCGCGCGCAGCGCCTGGGGCAGGACCACTCGGAAGTAGGTCGTACGCGAACCGAAGCCGACGGCTTTGGCTGCATCGCGCTGTCCCTGCGGGACGCTGAGCATCGCGCCGCGAATGATCTCAGCGATGTACGCCGACTCCACGATCGTCAGGCCGACGATGGCAGCCGCAAACGGATCCACAACCGCGTTCGTGTCCCATCCGTTGAATGACGGACCGAACGGGAGCCCGATCGAGAGCTCCGGGACCAGGTAGGCGATGTTGAACCAGAAGATGAGCTGAACCAACGGCGGAATCGCCAAGAAGACCGCGACATACGACTTCGATACCCAGCGCGCCGGCGCATAGGTGCTCATCTGCAGTGAGCAGATGACCGCGCCGAAGACCGTGGACAGCACAGTGACGATCGCCCAGATCCGAAGGGTGTTGGCGACACCGTCGAGCACTTGGGCGTCGAACAGATAGTCGCCAACCACACTCCATTGGAGGTTCTCGTTCGTCAGCAGGAAGTCCAGGAAGTGCAGCGCCATGATGGCGAGAAGGGCCGTGAACAACCACCGCCACGGCTTCTTTCTGGCACGTGCCTGAGCGACATCTTCGTGGGGCAGGTTGATCGCGGAGGCTCCTTTCGGGGCCTCCGCGAGACCTGATGCTGTTGGAGATCCGATCACGGCTCCCTACTCCTCCGCCACATCGTTGAGCTTGGGTTCCTCGATCTCGGCGTCCTTCATGTTCCACTTCTCCATGATGCTGTTGTACGTCCCGTTTTCGATCAAGACCTTGTACGCCTCGAACAGCGCTTCACTCGTATCGGGCAGCGTCAGCAGGCCGGCCTCGACGGTTTCACTGATTCCCGGCGTCGTGGGGTGGACGACCTTCAGGCTCTCGTCAGTCCTCGTCGCATCGGCCGCGGCCGTGTTTGTCGTCGTGCCCGCGTCGACCCGGCCCGAGAGCACCGCGAGGATGACCGTCTGCGGGTCGCCCAGCTGGATGATGTCGATCGGCTCCATGCCGTCCGCCTCGCACGTATCGGACAGTGCCACGAACTTCTCCGAGAAGGAACTGCCAGTCACCTCCGCCAGCTTCCTGCCGCACAGGTCCTCGTCAGACTCGATCTCCGCGTTGTCCTTCTTGACCACCAGAGCCGCGCCCAGACTTGCAGTGGTGACGCCGTCGAACTGCTCGTGCCGCTCCGCGTCGAGCAGCGACGGGCCCATGTAGACGTCATAGCGATCGGCAAGGATCCCCGTGCGTGCCGAGTCGCCGTCGCTACTGACATCGAAGGATGTCTTGACGCCGAGCACCTCACCAATGGCTACCGCCATCTCGGCGTCGGCCCCCTCGACGGTCGAACCGCTGATGATCCGGAAGGGTGGGTTCGAGGCGCCGACGAAACGAAGGACTCCTGCGTCCTTGATCCTGGCGGGCAGCGCATCGCGAGCTGCTGCGTAGGCAGCGTTGTCCGCGGTGGACGTGTCCGGTGAGCTCGCGTCTCCACTCGAACCGCAGGCTGCAGTGGTGAGTGCAACGGCCACGACAGTCACGATGGCGAGTGGCACCCGGCTGACGAATCTGTTCACTTGATCCTCATCTCTGAATTGACGCCCCACCCGGTTGTCGGCATCGCTTACACTTCATAGCCTATATTCGATGTGAGAGCCGTCACGATAGTCAATGTTTGACCTCGCACGCAAGAGGTGTTCAGCACTCTTCTTATGGATTACAGCCTATTGCCGCTCCCTCTGCGCTTGAGTAACGTGCACTGCGACGCCATCGTCAGGAACCGAGCAACGTTCGGGCCGGCACCGACCGAGGAGAACCGTGCACGACCTGAGAGCCGCCAACGACCTGCTGGGCGACCCTGGGCGGCTGCACGATCGGTTGACGCAGGACGGATACCTCTTCCTGCGCAATGTGATCGATGCCGCCGACGTCACCCGTGTCCGCGGTGACCTGCTTTCCTGGTGCCACGCCCAGGGCTTGGTCTCGTCGCCAGCGTCGACGATCTGGTCGGGCTACGCTCCACCCGGACTCGTGTCACAACCTGAGGACCTCCATGCCATGGGCATGGCGCCGTGGCTGTTTGCTCGCCCGAGCTTGCAGAACCTCATCAGGCAGCTGCTTGATGAGGAGCCCTTCCTGCTGCCGATCAACGAGTACCACTTCACGTGGCCAGGCAAAGCCGTCCCGGTGGGCATCCACCAGGACGGCGTCGGGAGCAACAACATGGGCTTCTCGGTGTTCTGGATCCCGCTGGTCGAGATCACGCCGGAACTGGGTGGCATCGAGATCGCGGTCGGCCAACACACCCGCGGCCATCTCCACCCGATCCCGGGGCTGCCACACCCCTACATCCCCTCCGGCAGCCTGCCGGCGGACTCATGGGCTCGTGCCACCTACCGTCCGGGTGACGTTCTGGTCATCGACCAGATGACCCCCCATCGAGGTCTGCCGAACAGCAGCGACAGGCTGCGCCTGTCGATTGATATCCGGGTGCTTCCGGCATCCACGCCTCCGCCGGCTATCGGCATCGTCGTGAGGATCACGGCAACGTCGCTCACGCTGCGAACGCAGGACGGGACAGAGGTGTGCCTGTTGCATGACGAAGCAACCATCGTCCGCGGGGAGAACGCGCGCCAAACCGCGCCTGCCGAGATCACCGACTACCTCGGCAAGCCAGCCATCGTCGCCCACGAAGACGGCCGGGCGACGCTCGTCCGCCGACCTCAGGGCGGCGCAGCGGCTCTGACGTCGGGAACCCGAGCGGCTGGCCACCCGTCCTGAACATCGCAGAACGCTCAGTCGTACCGTCTAGAGTGCAGCAATGAGCGGGCCGCCGAAGTCCACAGCGTCACCGGTGGGAACTGCCGAGCTCGAGGCGTTGCAGGAGATCAGCCTGCTGCTGAACCGCCGGATCCGTCGCTACTCGGGGACTGAGCTGACGCTGTCTCAGATGTCAGCGCTGGCGACGCTTCGTCGGTCCGGCGCGATTCGAGTCGGTGAGTTGGCACGCCACGAGCTCATCAACAAGTCGTCGGTGACTCGACTGGTGGCGAACCTCGAGGCCATGGGTTACGTTGCGCGCGAGGTCGATCCCACCGATGGCAGATCGCTGCTGGTCGAGATCACCGACAACGGTCATCGGCTGTTGGCCCAGTCGCGCGAGTGCGCGAGCGCCTACCTCGCCGGCGAGGTCGCACAGCTGTCCGACCAACAGCGCGACGCTCTGGTCCGCGCACTTCCGGCATTGCAGGCGCTGGTGTCTCCCCACCATTGACGCCTCAGATGATGTCGATGCTTCCTGTATCCGGGGCTGCGACGCCGCTGTCGTCCTCCTGCGGACCAGACCGCTTCGCAGTCAAGGTGCCGGCTTGTCGGGCCCGAAGATGGCGGTACATGACCGCACACGCGAGCGCGGTGACTGTCGCGGCCACCAGCAACGCGACCCGGGCGCTGGTCACCTCGGCGATGAAGCCCTGCAGCGGCCCGCCGATGGTGCTCGAGCCAGCGAGCGCGACGATGTAGAGGGCCATCGTTCGCCCGCGCATGTGGCGGTCGGAGGTGAGTTGGAGATAGGCGCCCGAGGCCGAGGAGAAGACGACGTTGGCCGCACCCATGATGAAGAGCGCCCCGAAGGCGAGCCACAGCGTTGGCGCGAGCGCCGTCAGGATCAGGGCAACACAGAACAGGCCGGCTGTCGCCAGCTGGCTCCAGGCACTCCCCCTGATTCGGCCGGCGAAGGCCAGCCCTCCTACAACGCCGCCGAGACCCATCAATGTGAACGCGAGGCCGACTGCCGTGGCTCCGCCGGCGAACACGTCACGGATCAGGATGGGCGCGAGCACCTGGAAGTTGTAGCCGAACACTCCGATGACAGCGAGCATGGTGAGGCTGGCGGCGAGTTCGGGGCGTCCTGAGACGTACTTCAACGTCTCGCGCACGCTCCCACGCGATCCGACCGCCCGCTCCTCCACGTAGGCAGGGCGGATCAGGAACAGCCCGATGACCACGGCGACGTACGACGCGGCGTTGGTGAAGAAGGCCGGTGCCAGTCCCAACGTCGCGATGAGTACTCCCGCGATCGCCGGGCCGACCAACTTGCCTGCGTTCTGGATGACGTTGTTCAGCGTGACCGCGTTGGGGAGGACCCGAGGAACCACGATGTCATTGACCAAGGTCATGCGCGCTGGCCTCTCAAGCGCATCGACCAGGCCTTGGAAGAGAGCGGCGGCCAGAACCATCCACAAGACGACCGCGTCAAGACGCACCACGACACCTAGCGCCAGCGCAGGCAGCATGCCCAGGACGCCAGTAGCCAGGAGGATCCGCCGGCGATCGAAACGGTCGGCCAGCGACCCCCCGAAGGCGGTGAACAGCAACGTCGGCATTGTCTGGAAGGCGACCGTAACCCCGAGCATCAGACCGGAATCGGTCAGTTCCAATACGAGCCAGGACTGCGCGACCTTCTGCATCCAGGTCCCGCAGACAGAGATCGCTTGGCCGGCGGCGAAGAGCCGGTAGTCCCGGTACCTCAGTGCGAGGAACGTGCTGTCCAGGTGGCGTTTGATGTCACTAACCCCCTCCCGAGCGCCCAGCAACGGCTCCTAAATTAGTACGCCATGCTAACTAGTTGGCCAGCCTACACCGCGCTATAGGCCTTCATGAGCCCCGCACGCTCTTCGACGCTCCGTGGCCCGCACGGTGGGCTTCGACGTACTGCTCGTCATCCACGGGCTTGAACCAATCGGTCTTGCCCAAGGTGAACGTCGTGTGCTGCATGAGGCTGTTCTGTGCTGCGCCGTGCCAGTGTTCCTCACCCGGCGGGCAGTACACGATGTCGCCGGTCGCCACCTCCGCGGTCTCACCGGAGGCTGTCTGCACGAAGCCCACCCCGCACGTGACCAGCAGCACCTGGAGCCCTTCGTGACGGTGCCAGTGTGTACGGGAGCCAGGCGTGAACACAACGCTGTGGACCACGACGTCCTCGCCCATGTACAGGGGCTCGCCCCACATCTCCCCGGTGACGGTCTCTGTCCGTTGCACCGATGGGGAGCCTGCACGCCCTCGATTGACCTTCATCTCGAACTCACTTCCTGTTGCTGCGTCGGTGTCCGGCGTACGTCGATGGTCGTGCCGAGATGGGGAGCCAGGAACGCGGCCTCCCGCTGCGTCGCCAGGGCACCTAGACCGCTCTGCTGTCGCGAGAATCCGTGGGTGGCGGCGGCGTAGATCTCGAGTGTCGCCGCCGACCCGGCAGCACTCCACCGCTCAGCCATGAAGGTGCTGTCATCCAGCAATGGGTCCAGCGTTCCTACGGTGAACCGCGCAGGCGGCATGCCACCGAGGTCTCCGTACAAAGGTGAGACGGCAGGGGCGCGTCGGCCTTCCGCGTCCGAACCGGGCATGACCTTGTCGTAGTACCACTCCAGGTCTGCACGTGTCAGGCGGGGAGTGTCCGCGCCCCGACGTTGACTGGGCGTCATCGACAGGTCGAAGATCCCGTAGTCCAGGTTCGCAGCACAGAAGGCGTCCTGTTCACCTACCGCGGCCAGGCGCTGCAATGCGACCGCAGCCAGGTGCGCGCCCGCAGACGCCCCGCCGATGGCCACGCGGCCCAGGCCGAGCTCCCCGCGACCTTCATGGATCAGCCAGAGCGCGGCCGTCTCTGCATCTTCCAACGCAGCCGGAAAAGGATGCTCCGGTGCCAACCGGTAGTCGACGCTGAAGATCGCGATCCCCAGCTCGTGGCAGAGCTCGGCCAGCTCCGCATCGAGCATCGACGCGGACCCGAAGACCCAACCTCCGCCGTGGAAGTAGAGGTAGCCCGCTCGTGGACCCTCGGAGGGTAGGAACTGCCTGATCCCGACAGTCCGGCCGCCCGTTGAGACTGAGCGCTGCGTCACGGCGACATCGGCGCGAGCCGTGGCGCGGCCCGCCTGCAGCGTCGCTTCTCGATAGGACTGAACGTCTCGTCGGTAGATGGGCACCGCCGGCTTCGCCAACAGGTCCGCGACGAATCGCTCGCTCTCCTCGATGAGGCCCAGGCCGAGCACCGATCTGTGGACAGCCACGGGGGAGTCCATCCGATGACCCACGCAGGCTACTCGCTCACGGCGAGATTCGCGGTGTTCGGGTCGACTTCGAACGGACTCGAGAGGCCGAGCTCCCTCGCGATCTCATGGACCGCGGGAAGTACCTCGGATCCCATCAACCGCAAGCTGCGTGTGGCGTCGTCGTGCGTCATGTCGCCATCTCCGTCCCAGAAGCCGATGGAGCCCGGCCGCAAGGTCTCCATGACGTGGCGCACCTTCTTGATGACCACGTCCGGAGTGCCGCTGATGATCGTGTGCTCGGCCAGTTGCTTCTCGTACGTTGCGGTGATCGCAGCCCTGCGAGCCGCACCAGTCAGCTGCTTGGGGGCCGGCCCGACTGCCCGGCCCCGGGCAGCAGCAACGTGCGCGACCTTGCCAGTCGGAAGCACATGGTTTCGCGAGACCAGACCAGGCAACTGTTGGACGGCGCGGTTTGCCAGCGAGGGGCTTCCCTCGAGGAACAAGTTCCCTGGGCCTTCCAGATACTTGCGCCCGGTCTCGTAGGCGAGCTCTTCGGTCTCGTCCACATGCACCTTGAACAGGTAGCCCCGATGCTCCGGGCCCGCCTCGAAACCCTCGTCCTCGGCAACGCTGGAGTAGAACTCGAAGGACTGTCGCGTCGCCTCGAGGGCGGTCGACAGCATGAAGTACGGATAACGGTGCCGAGCGGCCCACTCCACCGTGTTCTTGCTGTAGACGCCGGGGATCCAGATCGGCGGGTGTGGCGACTGCAGCGGCCTCATCCATGGATTGACGTAGCGATAGTCGTAGTGCTCGCCCTCCCACCGGAACGGCCCGGGGTCGGTCCAAGCCTTGAGGATGAAGTCATGGGCCTCTTGGAATCGCTCCCAGTTGTAGGCCGGCTGCGCATTGTGGGCGAAGCTCTCACGTCCGGTGCCACGCACCCAGCCCGTGACCAGGCGGCCGTTGGAGATCATGTCGATCTCGGCGAGCTGTTCGGCCAGCCACAGCGGATCGTCCCAGATGGGCAGGACGTTCCCCATCAGCACGATCTTGGCCTTGCTGGTCATGCGCGCGAGGATCGCCGCCTCGACATTGAGGACACCACCCATGCAGAAGGGAGTCGAGTGGTGCTCGTTCAAGATGAGGCCGTCGAACCCCACATCCTCGGCGTGTGCCTTCTCGTCCAGGTATCGGTTGTAGAGCTGAGCGCCTAGCACTGGGTCATACTCACTGTTGCTGATCTGCAGGTCCTGGACCATGCCGCCGTACCACGGTCGGTCTCGACGCTGGTACGGCCGCTCAGTGAAGTAGCCGATGAACATAATGTGCTCCTTTTCGTGTCGCTCAGGCCGGCTAGCTTCTTCAGGCCTGCGAGACAGCCGCGGGGTGACGCAGGATCTCGGCGACGAGCGCCTCAGGTGACTCCAGCTCGACAATGTGCCCGGCTCCGGCAAGCTCCCTGAGCTCCGCACCCGGCAGCAGCTCTGCATAGCGAACGGCGCAGTCAGCGGGGATCACGCGATCGTGCTGTCCTCGAAGGACGAGCGCGGGGGCGGTGAACTCGATCAGCATCTGCGGGAGCTGACGACTGAACATCCATGGTTTCCACGTCACCCGGGCCGTCATCTCTCGCCCGTAGTCCCAGCCGTCGACGTACTCATCTGAGACCCCCGATGCGAAGTACTTGTCGAAGGCCTCGTCGCTCGAGAAGCACGTCCGGATGTACATCTGGAACTCCAGGTCCATCTGGTCGAGTATCTCGCCGGTCCGCGGCTGGAGCCCCGCCGGCCCGAGGAGCGTGAGCGCGGAGAATCGATTCGGAGCAAGCACCGCCATCTCGGCGGCGATCCACCCTCCGAAGCCCGCGCCGAAGAGATGGACAGGCTCATCGGCCACGCGGTCAAGCACCCGGAGCATCAAGAAAGCAAGATCCCGTGGCGACCGCGCCCATACCGGCCTATCGGACAACCCGTACCCGGGAAGGTCTGGGGCAACGACGGTGAAGTGCTCGGCCAAGGCCTCCAGGAACGGCTCACTGCCCACTCGTCCCGAGGACCGATGAAGGACGACGAGAAGTGGTCCGGACCCGAGCGTCGAGACGTGGATGTCCAGGTCGGCAACGGTGACTACTCGGTGGTCAGCGTTCTCCAGTTGTAACCGATGCACGGGACTCCTTCCATCGCCTATATTCTATAGGCATAGTATTTCTCCACCCTCGCCATGTCAATGACTTCGCTCGTGCACAGCTACGGATCCGCGCTGCACGCCTCCGGTCACGCCTCGCCCAGGTGCACGAGGATCATGTGCAAAGGCTCTCCGGTCGTCTTGGCGGCCTTGTGTCCCCGCCCGGTCGTGTCCTCCACAACGAGGACGACCCCCGGCCCGATGGTCCGCCTCTCGCCGCTGCTCACCTCGATCTCCGAGGTCCCCGACAGGTTGATCACGAGCTGTCGTTGGCCAGCGGTGTGGTAATCGGACGCGAAGTCCTCGACGACGGTGCGAAACTGAACCGCCTTCACCGGCCACAGATCGGAGGACGCCGTCTGGAAGCCGTGTGCCGCGAAGTCACCGAGTCCCGGATCGAGGTCCTCGAACCTGGACTCTCCATCGGCGTCGGCAAAGATGCGAACCATTTCCACGTCAAAGCTCCTTGGGTGTCGAACCGCGTCTGATGTAGGTCGGGATGGGGCGTCGCGGGCAGGCAGGGCCGCGAGGGTGCCTTCGGTTTGATCGTCACTCAGACAGCTTGTCGAGGATCTCGGCAGCGGTGGCTGTCTCAGCCAGCTTCGGGAAGATCCGCTCCACACTGTTGGCATGGACGGCCGGATCGCGGTCTGTCATCGCATCGGTGGCAACCACGACGTTGTATCCGAGATCGTGCGCCGAGCGAGCAGTGGACTCCACACCGGCGCTGGTGGCAATGCCGGCTACAAAGACCTGGGTGACCCCGAGATCTTGGAGAAGACCGTGAAGCTCGGTGTTGTGGAATGCCCCCCACTGCTTCTTCGTGATCCGGTGGTCGCTCTCCTGGGCGCCGAGCTCATCGATCAGCTCAGCAGGGTTGGCCGGCGGCGCGGCCGGCGCAGTCGCGCCCGACGGAGCGGCAGCGGGTGGACGCGGCTCGGTCCGCCCAGGAGGCCCACCCGCGACGTTGACAAGCACGACCGGGAAATCGCGGTCCCGGAAGGCGGTCGCGAGCTCGGCGGTCCGGCTGACGACCTCCGCGACCGTGTGGGGCTTGCCCTCGACACTCTGGAGTCCCTTCTGCAGATCGATGACCACGAGCGCGGGCGTAGCGTCCAAGGTGGTTAGTGTCACAATCATTCCTTCTCGGTGAAGATGCCCTGACGAATGCGGGCATGGTGGCGGTACAGGGACCTAGGCGAGGCGCATTGCCGCCCTCGGGAAGACCGCGAGCGGGTTGGTCTCGAAAATGGCCCGACGCTGCTCGTCATCCAGTTGCGAGATCTCTTCCAGATTCGACTTGACGTCGTCGAACGGGCGGCCGGTCAGCGGGTCTTCGGATGAGCCGCTTCCCGGGCGCTCCGTTCCGAAGACCAACCGGTCCGCTCCCACCGTGTCGATGAGGAGCTCGAGGGAGGCCCGCCGGTGCAGGACCGTGTCAAACCACATGCGGCGCAGGGAATCTCTCAAGGGCGGCAGGTCCGGGGACCCCCCCAGACCTGGCAGTCGACGCTCCGCCTCCCATCGCCCGATCTGATAAGGAACCGAGCCCGCCCCATGCGGAATGATCACCTTCAAAGTCGGGAAGTCATCGAAGGTACTTGAGCGCGCGAGGGAGAGTGTGGCGATGGACTCCTCGGACAGGAAGTGATCGGCATAGCTCTCGCGACCGTTCTCACACCCGGCGGAATGCACCAGGATCGGCACGTCGAGATCCACCAGGCGCTGATAGAGCGGGTACCAGAACTCGTCTCCCAGAAGGGGTGTGAAGCCCTTTCCCTCCCAAGGGTCCGGATTCAGCGAAACACCGACGAAACCGAGTGTCTCGACGGCTCGGTCGAGTTCCTCGAAGACGCTTTCCACCGGCTCGCCGCCACAGAGCGGAAGCCCGGCAACCCCCATGAAGCGATCGGGGTGCAGGGAGACCGTGTGGGCGATCGCGTCATTGTTCGTCGCGATCCAGTTGTGCACGATGCTCGGAGGTTTCGCGGAGTGCATCTGCTGGAACGGACGTGGTGACAAGAGCTGCACGTCGGTGCCCATAGCGTCCATGATCGCCACGTTGTTCGCAGCACACGCAGCAAGGCCCGCTTCGTCCAACGGCCAGCTCAGGTCGAGATGACCGGCGCCGGCCTGCAGCATGGTGCGGTAGGAGTAGAGCGAATCAGGGGCGACAAGGTGCGCATGGCAGTCGATGATCATGGCTTTTCACTCGCTTCCGCGGGAAGGACGGCAATCATTTCGATCTGGGCGAGCGCCGGCAGTGCCGTGATCACCGTGATGTGACGAGCTGGCCGGTCGCGCTCGTCGGGAAAGGCCAGCATCCATTCCTTGTTGATGAGGTCGCGGACCACGTTGTCGCGGACGAACACGTCCATGCGCAGCACGTCGGCAAGACTGCCGCCCGCGAGAGTGAGAACCGTGTTCACGTTCTCGAACAAGCAGGCGATCTCGACCTCAGGCTCATGCGGCAGAGTCCCTGTGGCCTGATCGGCACCGAAGATCGCCGAACTCGCCAAGAAGTTGCCGATGACCGTGGCCGTCGGGATCGGTGCTGCATGGCTGATGTTGGGCAGTTCGATGACACGACGTCTGGACACGACATCTCCTTCGCTGGTCGTCGGGAACGACGAGGTGTCCCGGCAACGCGCATACTCTGTTGCCTACAGTCTATAGGCAAATGGGCGAGCGTCAAGCACCAGGGTTGAAGCTCCGACGTCATCGCCGGGCCCGCCGACGCAACCCTGGGCGATACGACACTCCAAGAAGGCCCAGTCCCGCGGTCACTCCGCCAACGAGGGCGGCGCCTGCCCACGCCGAGCCGGCGTAGTCGAGACCAAGGACATGGTCGAGCGACCACGCCCCCGGTCCCGTCGCGGCCAGACCAAGGGCAACGGTGGCGACCAGCACCACATACTCCGAGCCGCCCTTGAAGACGAAGTAGCCCTTGCCCCGATGATCGGTCAGGCCCGCGACCAGCATGAGCCCGACAAAGCCCGCCGCAACTGGGCCCGTCAGCAGCCCTACTGACATCAGCGCCCCGGTCGCGATCTCGGTGCCCGCGGCGAGCCGCGCATGCAGCCTCGCTGGTCTCAAGCCGAGGCCCGCGAACCAGCGTTCCGTACCCTCGAGGCCACCCGGACCGAACACCTTGTTCAACCCGTGAGCCACCAGCATGGGCCCGAGCGCCAGGCGGATGATGAGCGCGCCGAGATCGGCGTCCATGTGACCACTCCTGTTCAGCAGAACGGATCCTGTCGACCCCAGAGGCAGCCGGGTCGTCACAACACCGAACGATTGATTCGCGCTCGGCTCAGGCGGTCGCTGCCACACGACCAGCGATGAGGCCGGTCGCCAGCGCTTCGGTGACGTTGCCTCCGCCGGGGTAATACGCAGCGAACATCGATCCGAGTTCACCCGCACTGAAGAGCCCCGGGATGGGCTTGCCCATGGGGTCGACCACCCGGCACTCCGCGTCGCGGCGCGGACCACCCTGCGTGTTCAGCAGTGCCGGCCACACGGGGACGCCGTAGAACGGCGCCGAGGCGAGCGGGCGACGCAGCTCCGCCGGGCGACCGAAGTGGTCCTCGTCACCGTTCGCAGCGGCACCATTGAACTTCTCGACGGTCTTCGCCAGTGCCTCAGGGGGCAGGCCAAGCTTCTCCGCCAACTCCTCGATGGAGTCGGCCTTGGTGATCCAACCGCGCTCGATCTCTCGTGAGTTGTCGATACTCCAGTCGAATCCTGCGTTGTAGCCCGACGGGACTCGAACGATGGGCCCGTCGTAGCGTGTCTCCTCGTCAAAGACGAAGAAGCCGGGCAGCCGGCGGTAGGAGCCTCGGTGCTGATCGGGCACCAGCATCGTCAGGCCGGCCGCATGCGTCTCGAGCTCAGTCTCGTTGCAGAAGCGCAAGCCGTCCTGATCGACCAGAACGAACCCGGGGCCACGCATCGTGCCGAAGAAGCCCGCCGGGTTGTCGGGGAACTTGTATGCCAAGACGGACGCGAGATCCTTCATGTGGAAGAGATCGGCGCCGACGGACTGGGCCATTCTGACGCCCTCGCCGGTCTTCTTGCCCGGCCCGCACATCGTCGGGATGTCAGCTCCGAAGTTGTCGATCTTGAGCTTGGTGTCGTCGGAGAAGCCACCACAGGTCAAGATCACACCGCGATCGGCCCGAATGTCGACCGTGCCGTCCGGGCCGACGCCGGTCACCCCGGCGACTCGACCGTCAGCGTCGACGATCAACTCGTCGATCCGTACGTTGTAGTGGATCTCGATGTCGAGCTTCTCCATCACCGGGACCAGCACCTGCCAGAGCGTGGTGCCAGAGGGCCGGAACCCCGTCTCGGCTTCCCAGGCCTCCGGGACCGCCTGAAAGCGCGTGGCCAGGCCCTCGGCGCCGGGAGCACCTTCGAACGCGCTGCCCATGTAACCGATCGGACAGATGACCTGCGGGTAGGGCTCCTTGCCCGTTACGCCACGCGGGTCATGAAACTCCTGCTTGCCGCCGTGCGCCTCCACCCACGCGGGCAGCGTCTTGGCCGACTCCACCATGGCGCGGATGACCTCGCGCGGCGTCGAGCCGTAGGACAGGTACTCATAGTGATCAATGGCCTGTTCGGTGTCGTTGAAGGTTCGGATGTTCCCGCCCGAGTCCCGGGTGCTTCCGCCGCCATCGTCGGAACGCTCCACGACGATCACCTTCGCGCCGTTCTCCGCGGCCTCGATCGCAGCCATGCTGCCCGCGCCACCCAGCCCAACTACCACGACATTGCATTGCAACTCCGACATGCGAAACCTCAGCTCTCGTCTTGTATCGGCCGGGAGGTCTCCGCCTCCTCGCCCCTCAGGATGTGGCAGGCGGCGCGAGCGCGCCGTCCGGTTGATTCACTATAGGCTATAGAATGTACCCTCGGAAGGTCTCGGCTGGTTGGACCAGGACTCAAGACTCCGTTTCCTTGACGAGCATGTGTTCGTAGGCTCCGCCGAGAACAGCTATGACGTCTGCGCCAGCCTCCAGGTCTCGCCGCATGGCGGCTTCGCGTCGGACCAGGTCCTGTGCCTTGGCCAAGACGTCACGTTCGACCTCCCGGGGCACCACGACCACCCCACTGGCGTCGGCGCGCACAACATCGTCCGGCCGGACGACGGCCCCCGCCAGGACGATGTCTACGTTGAAGGCACTCTCGTAGACGCGCCCCCTGGCGGTGCGCATCACGGGCGCGAGACCGAAGGCGGGGAACCGAGACACGCGCTGCTCATCGACATCGCGACACGCCCCGTCAACGACCACGCCCGAGATGCCGCGCGCCTGGGCAGCAGCCGACAGGAGCCCACCCCAGGCGCCCATCGCCGTCCTTCCGGCGTTGGCGACCACGATGACGTGCGAGCTGGTGCCGGCCGCGATGGCACGCGCGCCGAGGTGCACCTGCTCGTGACCAGCTGGTGGCGGGGCCAGTTCCAACTGAACCGTCAGGGCCCTCCCAGTCGTCTGCGCACCTTCCCACAACGGGGCTATGCCCACCGGCTGGGGCGCGTGCACGCCCAGCGCGTCGAGCGCATCCGAGATCGCGCACACGTCCATGGCACTGAACCCAGCGACCACGTCGTCCACGAGCCGGTCCGGTGTCGTCACGAGGTGAAGATGATCTGCTCGGGGCACATCTGCCTGGCCTCGAGCACCCTGTCCTTGAGGGGACCATCGTCAGCGACCTCGTCGACCAGCAGGTAGACAACGTCCTCATCGTTCAGGTCGAACACCTCTGGTGCGGCGATGACGCACTGGCCGTGTCCACGGCATCCGGTCGCGTCGATTGAGATCTTCACGCTTCTCTCCTCACTTCTCTGAGTTTCAGTGCTGTGCTGGGTCAGCTGTCACCGCAGCGCCCCGGCCGCCTCGAGCGCGCTGATCTGCTGCTCGTCGTAGCCCAGCAGCTCGCCGAGCACCAGATGTGTGTGCTCGCCCAGGCAGGGGGCCGCCGACCTCAGCTCGACCGTCGAGTGCTGGAAGCGGTAGGCCGGGCCGTTGTAGTCGAGTCGGCCCATCTCCGGATGGTCGAGGTTCGTGAAATGTTCGCTGTCTCGCAGCACCGGATCGGCCATGAGGTCCGACCCCTTGTTCACCGGGTAGGTCGCTACGCCGACCTTCTGCAGGTCACGCGCGAGCTCGGCCGACTCGAAGCCGGCTGTCAGCTGGCCCACGATCGCATGCACAGCGTCCATCCTGAGCACGCGATCCTCGGAGTCGAAATCCTCCAACCGCGGATCGCCTCGGTCTGCGAAGAAGCGCTGCAGGCTGGTCCACGACTGATCGCTCGTGGCGTCGATGGCGATCCAGCAGTCCGACCCTGCCGTGGGGAAGGCCCCGTGAACCGCCATCTGAGCATCGTTTCCGTGTCTTTGGGCAGCCACCCCGTCGAGCTGGTACTGCAGCAGCTCCGGCGCCAGGAACTGCACACCGGACTCGATCTGCGAGATCTCGATGTGCTGCCCCACGCCAGTTCGTTCCCGGTGGATGAGCGCTGCGGAGAGGGCCGCCAACGCAAACCGGGGAGCGATCGAATCGGTGTAGGCACCCTTCGGTGCCGCGGGTGCCCGATCCGGCCATCCGGTCTGGCCATGAATCCCGCTCAGCGCCGCTCCTTGGGCGCCGAACCCAGGGTGATTGCTGTAGGGGCCGTCACTGCCGTACAGCGAGGTGCTCAGCGTGATGAGGCCCGGGTTCCGCTCGCGCATGACGTCGTAGCCGAGGCCGCTGCGCCCCAGCACTCCGGGTCGGAAGCTGTCCGCAACCACGTCTGCCCAGCAGGCCAGGTCGAGGATCACCTCCTTGGCGGCGGCGTTCTTCATGTCCAGTGCGATGCCCTGCTTGGATGTGTTGAAGTCGGCGAAGAAGCCGGAGCGGTTGATGCCTGGCTTGTTGTCCTTGTAGGGGCCGCCGAGACGGACGGAGTCGGGATAGGTCGAGGACTCGACCTTGACGACGGTCGCACCCCCGTCAGCGAGGTGCTTGGTCGTGATCGGACCTGCTGCGGCCCAGGTGAAATCCAGGACCTTGAGTCCCTCGAAGAGCCTGCGTGTCATCTCAGATCACTCCCGTACTGCTGAACTGAGCGACCTGCTCACTGGTGTAGCCCGCCATCGCGAGCAGTTCCTCAGTTGCCTCGCCGAGCCGGGGTGGGTGCGTGATGGGTTTGAGCGGCGTCTCGGAGAACCGGGCGAACTGCCCCGGTAGCAGCGCAGAACGGTCACCGACGATCCCCTCGACCCGCGTGAAATAGGACCGAGCGTTCAGGTGCTCGTTCTCGAGCACCTGGGGAACGGAGCTGACGGCAGCAGCCAACATGAAGTGATCCACCGCTCGTTTCATGATCTCGGCAGAGGTCTTGGTCATCAAGAAGCGACGAATCACGTCGACCACAGCGTCGTACTCGTCCTGCGGGATGTCTGAGACGTTCTCGGTGGAGTTCCACTCGGGTCGATGCAGGATCTCGTGGTCGTGGCCGTCCTCGACCATCCAGTCGACCAGGGCCGTATATGACCGCCTCCGGACCTCACCGCCACCTCCGCCGACCGGGCTCATGTGGACGTAGCCGTCGGCACAGGGCCAGACGATCCTGGTGAAGTAGCTGTTGGACCGCTCGCGGCGAACCTCTCCTCCGCGCATCTCCTCATGCTGGAGGAGCTGCCAGGTCATGGTCGTGTTCAAGAGCGTGCCCACGACACACTCCTGCATGGAGACGGAGATGCGGTCGCCGATGCCGTCTCTCAGTCGTCCATACAATGCGGCTGTGACGGCTCCGGCGAGCTCCACCCCCGCCTGCAGGGTCGCGACCGGGAGACCGACCGCCACCGGCGGACGGTCGGCATCGCCATTGAGGTACATATGGCCGCCCGCTGCCTGAGCCGTCAGTTCGGTGCCGAGCAGCTGATCAGCAACCTCCCCGCGACCGTAGGGCCAGATCTCCCCCCAGATCAGGGTGGGGTTGGCGGCCGATGCGCGTTCGAAGAGCTGGTCGGCGGTCCGCCCATCGTGGGCCCATGTGTGGTCGACCAGCACTATGTCGAAGGCGGGGAACAGGTAGTCCAGGATCTCGCGACCTAGTGCCGTCCTGACATCCAGCGAGATGCTTCGCTTGCCGACGTTGTAGGCGAGCCAGAAGTGCGAAAGGCGATATCCCTCGGTGTCTCGGTGGCGAGGGGCATGCAGTGAGCGGTCGGCTCCCGAGGGATCCTCGACCTTGACGACCTCGACGCCGAGATCCGAGAGATACCTGCCACACACGCTGGCCCCGGAGTACCCGAGCTCCAGCGCACGGAACCCCGTGAGCGGCTGTGTTCCCACGACAGGTTGCACCTCAGCTCCCATCAGGAACCTTCCTCTCTGCTCAGCATGAGCTGCCACGAACGGTCAGGCGAGCCGATCTGGACGAGAGCGTTGTCGGCGGAGTCGACCTGGCGGGGCCCCGCTCGGCCGGAGACTTGGAGCACTCCTTCGCGCAGATGCCCGATCCCGTGGAGTCGACCCTCACCGAGCGCGCCCCCGAAGGTGTTGATGGCCGGGAGCTGTTCATGCGGGCTCGCGAGCCGAGCCAGGGCCGTCCCCGGCTCGCACCAGCCGAGCGACTCCAGCATCCACGGCACGAAGATGGAGTAGCCGTCGTAGATCTGGGCGACAGCGACGTCGGATCGAGAAATACCTGATCGCTCGAACACGTCGTCGTCCATGGTCCAGTTGGCCACGCCCGCGAGATAGGCCGGATCGTGCGGCCCGTCCTTCGCGCGTGGTCCTGACGACATGACGAACGCGCTCGCGCCGCACACGGGGAGATCGCAGTCGAGGAGACCCAACGGCTCGGAGATGGGCCGAGCCGTCAGGTAGTCCTCGAGCGTCGGGACGGGAGCAAGTCGCCAGAAGGCGTGTTCGTTGAGTCGGGCGTTCTCACGTGAGAGCTGAATGACGGGATAGAGATCCTCGCGCGTCAGGGCGTACTGCGTGAAGTACCGCTGCATTCGCGTTGCGAACCGAGTACCCGCCGGGCCATACCCGAAGGGAAGGGTGAATTGGGCGTCACCGTGAACCGCGCCGGATCTGGCGGCAGAGTAGGTGCGATCGGCGAGGAAGTAGTGTGCCCGCACGCCCAGCACATAGGCGCAGTCACCGGCCAGGATGCTCTGGCGCCCGGAGACTGCCATGTCGATGGCCATGCCGCCAAGATCCGAGAGCCAACTGAGGTTCCTGAGCCCGAGCTGCCCGGCCAGCGAACGGGCCGAGATCTCGTCGGCGCCGTCGCCGTGCACGGCCGAGGCGTTCGGAGCTCCGGGACAGCCCAGGAGCCCGTCGATGTCGTCGAGCGTGAGTCCGGCATCAGCGACGGCATTGATCGCGGCTTCCAGGGCGTACGACGCCACGCTGCGTTCGTTGTCACGTGAGATGGCCGTCGAGCCGATCCCCATGATGGCGACCCGACTTCTCATGACGGCCTCACCGGCGCGAAGAGCGGAAGGGAATAGCCGTGATGGGTGTCCAGCCATGACACCGCGAGCTCCTTGCCCGGCCGGAGGTCATCCTCACCGAGGTCGACCAACTGGGTGATCATCGATAGCCCGGCCTGCTCCACCAGCTCGACCTCAGCGGGGTGGTAGGGGGTTGGTATCCCGGGCACGAACGCATCGCGGACCGTCGTCCAGCTCGTGAGGGTGGCTCTGCCGGAGAGCAGAACCCACTCTGAGGCGGGGCTGAGGCAGAACCCGCATCGTGCAGTGGGTGGATACCGCAACACTCCACAGTCTGTGCACCTGGGGACACGGAGCTCATGATCGCCCGTGAACTGCCAGAAGGGACGCGAGTCGGCTGTGGCGACAGGGAAGGGGCGCTCAGACGAGCTCATAGGCGATCTCGGCCCCAAGCACCGCTTCCATGTGCTCCTTGCCGGCCTCGTACCACGCCTCTTCCCGCTTCAGCTTCATGGCCAGGGCTCGAATCATCGAGACCTTCGGGTCCTGAGCCGTGATGGGAGCCTCGCCCGACTCGTGATGGGACGTGGCGGCATCGATCGCGACGCGGCGTGCGAGCACGATGCCGGCATCGCACGATGACAGATGCTCTCGGGTCCGGTCGACAATGGGCTGCAGGCCACTTTGGCAGGCGGCATCCTGCGGCCACAGGCCCGGCAGCCCAGAGAAGTAGGTCGACACCTGGGCGGGGTAGTCCACCCCCCCGAAGTCGTTCTCCCGGGCGTACTTCGACACATAGCGCGCATAGGGCACCGGCCCCGGATCCTCTGCGTGACCCTGAGTGCTCAGATGGCCGCCCTCGCGCCCGCTACGAGTGCCGTGTGTGATCGTTTGGCGAAGTCGTTCGGACAACGGCTCCGTGGGGTGATAGGTGAACATGAAGCACGCCGTGTTGTTGTCGTCGATCGGCACCCAGGCGTGGCCCGAGAACGCGCCTTCTTCGCGTAGCGGCGGCACGAATGTGTAGAACGGCATCAGGTAGCGGTTGATTCGCCAGTAGAAGCTGTCCGCCTCACCCGTCTGCCTCCTGGCCGCGACGGACATCCCGAAGTCATGTCGCAGCACCTCGAACTTTGGAGTCATGTCCTTGGCCTGTGCGGAGTTGGAGAGCAGGCCCTTCTTGTCGACGCGTCCGTGCAGCACTGATCCGTGCGACGAGTCGATCTCACCCTCCAAGGCCTGCAGCCAGTTGCACTGTTGCACGCGGATGGACAGGTGGCGTTGCTCCGCAGACACAAGGTTCCACTCGAGATCGGGAAGCGGCGGCGGGGTCTGTCGATTGCCCATGTAGGTCCATAGGGCGCCACCGCGGTCAACGACCGGGTAGGCAGTCAGCTTGATGTGCCGCTTGAATCTGCTCTCGGGCGGCTCGGTGGTCATGTCAACGCACTGGCCAGTGACGTCGTACTTCCAGCCGTGGTAGACGCACCGCAGGCCGCACTCCTCGTTGCGCGCAAAGACCAACGGCGCATTGCGGTGCGCGCACCCGGGGGCCGTGAGACCAACTGCCCCGTTGGTGTCGCGCCAGACGATGAGGTCCTCGCCCAGCAGTCGGACTCGTTGGGGCTGCCCCTCGAGCTCAACATCCTCCGACAAGAAGAAGGGGATCCAGTGCTCGCGCATGAACTCGCCCATGACCGAACCGGGTCCCACCCTGGTGACCAACTCGTTCTCTTCCGAGGTCAGCACAACGCCTCCACTTCGCTTGCTCGCGCTTCGCGAGCCGCATCTTCCTTGACGAACCTCGGTCACTGTACATCAGACACAGGCTGTTCTCTATAGCCTACAGGAAGCGCATCGGGCGTTGCTTTACGGTCAAGGAGGGTGGGCTGGGAGGGCACGAGGGCAAGACACGGTGCACCTCTGAGCGTCCCTGCGCCCTCAGAGGCGGGTGGGTGTGACTCGAATGCCAGCCTCGGCAGGTGGGCCGTGGCCCCGGTGAGACTCACGGCCAGCGTCGGAGCAAGCCGACGCCTGGACAACCTGGCGGGGTGCCATGAGTGCTCACATCACCCCAGGGCCAGGCTGCTAGTCGGACCCGTTCTCAAGCGGTGCAGCTCGTCTTATCGTCTCCAGTGAGGCCGATACGTGCGGGCCCATGAGAGCCGCGGCGGTGTCGGAGTCATGTCGCGCGATGGCGTCGACGATCTTGCGGTGGTCGTCCTCAGCCTCCACGATTCTGCGGTGGTCATCCTCGGGCGTCCCTGCGCCCGTGAACCCCTGGAGGATTGCTGAACGATAGCGGTCACATCGGTCCCACAGGCTCTCTAAGTGCCTGACCAGAACGGGGTTCCCACAGGCAGCGTAGATCGAGCGGTGAAGATCCCTGTTGCGGTGAAGGAGGTCCTGCGGGCTCAATCGTGTCGCGTCGACCTCGAGGTAGCGTCGCATCGTCTTGATCTCGTCTGCAGAGGCCACGGTCGCCGCCAACGAGGCAGCCATCGGATCGAGAGCAAGTCGAACTGCGTAGGTGTCCTCGATGACGCGACGCGAGAGCGGTGCGACGCGGGTGTTCCGGTGGGCTTGGCTGACGACGAGTTCCTGCTCCTCGAGGCGTCGCAAAGCCTCCCGGACAGGCGTCGTCGACAGACCCAACCGCAACGCCAGCGCTTCCTGGTCGACCTCAGAACCGGGGCGCATGGTGCCATCGATGATCTCGGCGCGGATGCGGTAGTAGGCCAGGTCCGACTTGGTCATCGCGCCCGAGGGGTACCCACCCGGATTCCCACTGCCAGCTGTGTAGGGATCGGGCATGAACGTCCTCCAGTTGAAAGAGCCCTCGTGAGAGGAACTGGTGACATCAGGTCGACGTCACGGGCTGCATCTTATAGGGGTGCGCCGTCCTGGACGCGCAGACTCGGGCACAGGCAGATTCGCCGTTGTCTCGATCTCCACTTCCTGTAGTCCATAGTTTACAGACCGTAGATCTCTCGCTAGGCTGTAGGTGCGAATCCGCGTCCCATTGCCAGGGCGGGCGAGCAACCGGCGCTCACTCAACACGCGGGCTGGAGTGGTGAGGAGAGCACTGTGAAGGAAGCCGGCGCGGACCTGTCGGAAGGGGCCGCCGACGCGACTCTGGATCCGGCGGACCTTCGAACAGTCCTTGGCCACTACCCCACTGGGATCGCCGTCGTGGCTGCGGTAGGGCCCGCGGGGCCCATCGGCATGCTGGTTGGTTCCTTCACATCTGTGTCGCTGGAGCCGCCGCTGGTGGCGTTCCTCCCGCAGAAGGACTCCAAGTCATATGCCGAACTGCGCAATGCCACCCAGTTCTGTGTCAACATCCTCTCGGCTGACCAGGAGCCTCTGTGTCGAGGTTTCGCCTCGAAGGAGGCGGTCGACAAATGGGCGGGGGTCGAGTGGTCTCCGTCGCCATCCGGAGCTCCGCGACTCGATGAGGCCGTGGCCTGGATTGACTGCACCCACGAGCGAACCGTGGACGCTGGCGACCACGACATCGTGCTGGGCCGTGTCCAAGCGCTTGGTGTGACGAACCCGGTGCTGCCGTTGCTGTTCTACCAAGGCGGCTACGGGCGCTTCCACTCGGGCTCCTTGGTGGTGCCCCCTGAAGAAGACCTGCTCGGTCCCATCCAGAAGGCGGACATCGCGCGCCCCGAACTCGAGCGATTGGCCACCGAACTCAACGTGAACTGCGGCCTGCAGGCAAACGTCGGCCCGAGTCTGGTGTTCATCGCCACCGCCAGTCCAGGAGACGGCCGGTCCATCCTCCAAGTCGGTCGCCGGATGCCGCACGTTCCCCCTGTCGGCTCACCGTTCGTCGCCTGGTCCGACCAGGCCGCGATCGACACATGGATGGGACGCCTGCTGGAGACGCCCACGTCCGAGCAACGCCGCGCTCTCCTCGCAGGACTCGAGCGCGTCCGTGAACGCGGGTACTCAGTCGCCGTCCAATCCCCCGACTTCATCGCGGCCCTCAGTGACCTGCGCAATATCGACAGCCAGGCGGCGAACGCCGAACGGGAGATCGTCAGGCTGGTCGCGAGTCTGGAGGGTCTCTATGAACCCGCAAGTCTCGACCTGACCCAAGGCAGATCCGTGCGCCTGCTCGGGGCGCCGATCTTCAGCCCAGCGGGGAAGGTCGAGATGGTCGTACAACTCTGGGACTTGCCACCGCACCTCACCGCGGCGGAGGTCTTCAGCCGCGCTACGAGGCTCCGGGCAGCCGCCCGGGCGATCGAATCAATGTTGGCAGCACAGACTCACGCCCTGACCCCAGCCAGTCAGCCTCAATCGACACTCGGACGCTATTGAGAAGCGATGAACGGCCACCGGCGCACAGCTGCCGACCCATCTCGCCAACGGAGGACCCATGTACAACCTGTCAAGCCTGCTCGAGGACAGCGCCGCACGCTACCCCGACCGCGAAGCGGTCGTCCTCAATGACACACGTCTGACCTACTCGCAGGTCGATCGCTATGCCAACATGTGCGCAAACCTGCTGGTCGACCGTGGCATCACCCCCGGCGACAAGGTCGCCCTGAGCTGCCCGAACCTTCCCTCCTTCTCGATCGTGTACTTCGGCATCCTGAAGGCGGGAGCGACGGTGGTGCCGCTGAACGTACTTCTCAAGGGCCGCGAGATCGCCTACCACCTGAAGGATTCCCAGGCGAAGGCCTACTTCTGTTTCGAAGGGACGCCCGATCTCCCCATGGGCGCCAACGGGCTGGAAGGATTCGACGCGGTCGAGACGTGCGAGCATTTTTTCGCGATCACCGCGGATCCGAACGCCGCGTCCCCCCTGGTGGGGTACGAAACCCTGTCCCAGGCCATGCAGGACTTCCCGTCTGAGTTCGAGACGGTGCCCACTGACGAGGACGACACCGCAGTCATCCTCTACACCTCAGGGACGACGGGACAGCCCAAAGGCGCGGAGCTGAGACACCGGAACATGCGTGACAACGCACTGTCGGGCCGCGCGGTGTTCGCGACGAGTGCGGAGACCCCCGACACCTTCCTCACGGTGCTGCCACTGTTCCATTCGTTCGGCCAGACTGTGTGCCAGAACGGCGTTTTCGCATACGGCGGAACCTCGGTCCTGCTACCACGCTTCGAGGCGAGGAGCGCTCTGGAGTTGATGATCAAGGAAGAGATCACGTTCTTCGCCGGCGTTCCGACGATGTACTGGGGACTGTTGGGCGCCCTGGATGGCGGTCCGGACGTCTCCCACATCGCCGACCATCTGCGGGTCGCCGTCGCAGGGGGCTCCGCACTGCCCGTGGAGGTGCACAGAGAGTTCGAGAAGCGCTTCGGCGTCACGATCCTCGAGGGCTACGGACTGTCGGAGACGTCTCCGGTCGCGTCCTTCGGCGTCTTCGGAGAGCCGGCCCGCCCCGGCTCGATCGGCAAGCCCATCCCCGGTGTGGAGATGAAGCTCATCGACCAGGACTGGAACGACATCACCGACCCCGAGGGAATCGGTGAGATAGCCATCAAGGGTCACAATGTGATGAAGGGGTACTACAACAAACCCGAAGCGACCGCTGAGTCCATCCACGATGGTTGGTTCCGCACCGGCGACCTGGCCCGCCGGGACGCTGACGGCTGGTACTACATCGTCGACCGCGCCAAGGACATGCTGATCCGCGGCGGCTTCAACATCTACCCCCGCGAGATCGAGGAGGTCCTGCTCACGCACCCAGGGGTCTCCCTGGTCGCCGTCGTCGGCGTTCCCGACAAGACGCATGGTGAGGAAGTGAAGGCGTTCGTCATCAGGGCACCGGGCACCCCTGTCACGGAGCAGCAACTCGTAGCCTGGGCGCGTGACAACATGGCTGCCTACAAGTACCCGCGGATCATCGAATTCCGCGATGCCCTGCCGATGACTGCAACTGGCAAGATCCTCAAACGCGAACTGACCTGATGAGCGATCGGCGGATTCACTTCCCAAGTCCTCACGTAGGTACTGCACCCCGGCTCCTGCTGGGCGGGAGGTCCCGCGTCGTTGACACCACTCTGGTGATGGGCGTCGTCAACGCGAGCCCTGAGTCCTTCTCGGACGGCGGCCGCTTCACGTCGCACGAGCAGCGGCTGGAACTCGCGGCATCGCTGGTCGAGGCCGGTGCCGACATTGTCGACGTCGGGGGACAATCGGCGATCACGAACCAACCTGAGATCGATTCCGCCCGCGAGATCGAGCGCGTCGTCCCCATCGTGGAATGGCTGCACCGCTCGTACCCCGAAGTCACCATCAGCGTCGACACCTACAAGCCTGACGTCGTCGAGGCTTCTCTGACGGCGGGGGCGTCGATCCTCAACGACGTGAGCGGGCTGATGTACCCCGAAGTCGTGGGTTCGTGTGTCGCCCATGACGCGGCCCTCATCATCATGCACACGGCAGCCCGACCCAAGGTGCGCCTTCAGGACAAGAATCTCTACCGCGATGTCGGAACAGAGGTCGTATGCTTCCTGCGCGAGAGGCTGGCAATCGCGAAGTCGCTCGGTCTCGCCGAGGAGGCAGTCATTCTCGATCCGGGTCCCGACTTCACCAAGACGCCACACCAGACCGTCAGCGTGCTGCGTCGGATCCAAGACGTACGCGACCTCGGTCGTCCCGTGCTCCTGGCGTTGTCCCGCAAAGACTTCCTCGGCGCCATCACCGGACGCTCTCCGCTCGGACGCGAGGCTGCGACACATGCCGCGATCGCCTACTTCGCTTCCGCGCCCGGACACATCGTGCGTGTGCATGACGTGACGGCCGCCCGCGACGTGATCGCCACCGTCGAGACTCTCGCAGGCATGCGAGACCTCTCGCCTGACTACGTCCTCCCCGACGACCTCAGGCACGAGCCTGGCTCGTGAACCCGGACGCACAAGGCTGGTACGAGCGGAACACGTCGTCCTCGGACGACTGGCCTCTGGAGCGGGTGTTGTCGCTCAAGGGTTCGACCACGGTGGCGGTGATCATTCCGGCGCGGAATGAGGAAGCAACCGTCAGTCACGTCGTGCGGGAGATCCGCAATGACCTCACAGACCTCGTTGACGAGTTGGTCGTCATGGACTCCCTCTCCTCCGACGACACCGCGTCCGAAGCGGAGAGAGCCGGCGCCAGGGTGTGTTCGGTCGGTGACGTGCGCCCGGACCTGGGAGTGCGACCGGGCAAAGGCGAAGCCCTGTGGAAGTCACAGTTCGTGACCAACTCAGAGTTGCTCGTCTTCGTTGACGCCGACCTCACCTGCTGGGGCACCCACTTCGTCTCTGGACTTCTGGGGCCGCTGCTCACCGAGCAGAGAACCCTGCTGGTCAAGGGCTACTACGACAGGGTCATGGACATGGGTTCAGGGGTCTCGACCGAGGGTGGACGGGTGACCGAGCTCGTGGCACGACCCTGGTTGTCCGTGCACCGGCCGTCTCTCTCGGCGGTCGTGCAGCCGCTGGCAGGCGAATGGGCGATCCGCCGTTCGGTGTTCGCCTCGTTGACCGTGCCGGTTGGCTACGGCGTCGAGATGGCGAACCTCCTCGATGTCGAGTCCCGGCATGGGTTGGAGGCGATCGCCCAGGTCGACCTCGGCCGTCGGGCACACAGGCACCAGAACCTGCACGACCTGGGGATGATGGCCACCGAGCTGCTCGCCATCGCCGACCGTCGCCGGTCAGCGCCAACTCGCGAAGAGACTGACTCGATCAATCTGCCACGGCTGTCTCATGACCGCAGGTGGACCGATCGCACCGTTGTCACCCAAGAGCGTCCGGCCTTCGAGTCGATCGACCAACCTTGAGCCCCTCGCTCCGGACCACCATCTAGCCGCGGCCAAGAACATCGATGCCGCGTCATCCCGCGTAAGGGATGGGCACCATGAACGGCACCGACTCAGCAAACAAGGTATCGCGCGAGATGGTCCCGTTGAGCAACATCGACATTCGGATCCACCCGTTGTGCGTGACGATGTAGGTGTCCGTGTTCGCGCCAGATATGTCGGAGAGGAAAGCTTGCACCCGAGCTCCGAACTCGCTCACACTCTCTCCGCCGGGTGGAGTGAGCATGAGATCGAGGTCAGTTTCCCCATAAGCCGGCCAGCGCTGCCGCACCGTATCGTGGTCCAGCCCTTCCCACTCTCCGACGGACCGTTCCATCAACCGTTCATCCACGATGGCGGGCTCACCGGGGAAGAGCACGTCCGCCGCAGTCCGGGCACGCTGTAGCGGCGAGGTGAAGATCGTCCGCGGTCGCGCGGCGGGGACGGCGTAACGTTCCGGGTTGACGATCACTTCGGCCGGCACGTCTGACTGGCCCTGAAAGACACCCGCGGCATTCGCGGCCGTCGGCGCGTGCCGAACCACGAAGATCATTGCCACAAGATCTAGCGAACCACACGAGACGTCGCCTCCCACCCCGCAGCCATTTCGAGGGCGTCGACCACCTCGTTGAGGCGTGCCGTCAGACCGACCGAGCGAAGATGCCTCCGTCGCCGCACTGCTTCTCGTCTTTCCGTGCCATGAGCACTCCCTACGATGAAGGCTGGTGCCACTTCGCAACTGAGCGAGCCTCCGGAATACACGAAGCCCCAGGTCAGAAGACCTGGGGCTGGTGTGCGCGAGGGGGAGATGAACCGGCAATTTCTCCAGGCACCCGTTGCCCCTCGTTGCACACCGTTCCCCGGTGTCCGTGCTGCCCAGGGAGAGCACCAGCGAGATCTTGAGTTCTGATCCGACGGGTGCCGCCGAACACGGGCACGCCAGCCCGGATCACCCGTGTAGCCAACGAGCGCCAGGACGGTGTGCATCGGGTGCGACGGAATCAACTCCAGCCCACTGCAGTGGCCTGCGCATCCGTGGAGAGCAAGACCAGCATCTCCGAGACGGCCCGCCTGGTGAACGGCCCCAGGAGCGAGCCACGAACTGGCACCTTGGTGCACTGTGGCAATGCTCGCTCGGGTCTACTGTCAATTGAGCCGTCGCCGGCGCTCAGGTGACGGCTGACGTATCGGCCCACAGCAAGTGAGGACACTGTGACCAAGGTATTCGTGCATGGGAATCCGGAGACAGTCTCTGTATGGGATGCGCTCGTGTCTGAGTTGGAGAGCCGCGGCGTTGACGACATCCTCCTGCTGTCGCCGCCGGGCTTCGGTGCACCAATCCCGGAGGGATTCAATTGCACAGCTGCCGACTACCGTGACTGGCTGATGAGGGAGATCGAATCGATCGGTGAGCCGGTTGACCTGGTCGGGCACGATTGGGGGGCGGGTCACACGTTCGCAGTCGCAGCCGATCGGCCGGATCTCCTGCGAAGTTGGGTGGCCGACTGTTGCGGGATCATTCACCCCGACTACGTGTGGCACCCCGCGGCCCAGGTGTGGCAGACACCCGGTGAAGGGGAACGACTGGTCTCCACGATGATCTCTCTCAGCGGCGAGGAGTTGGCGGCCGACTATGGAGTCCACCCGCAGTTGGCTTCGAGCATCGCCGAGCATCTGGACGCCGCCATGGGCACCGCGATCCTGGCCGTGTATCGATCCGCCGTACAGCCCCGAATGCGCGAGCTGGGTGACCGGCTCAGCAACGCTCAGCGTCGCCCGGCATTGATGATCCACAACCCTGACGACCCATACACCCAGCCCGAACTGGCTCATGAAGTCGCCACGAATGTCGGCGCGGACTTGGTGACGCTGGACGGCACCGGCCACTGGTGGATGGTTGAGAGGCCGAGTGCGGCAGCCGAGACTCTCGCGTCGTTCTGGGACACCCTTTGACCCGGTGGGCCACCTGACCCAGATGGGCAGCCCCCGTCGCCCGCCGGCGTAGGCGGTGCTGCCGCGAGAGCTGAACCCGTGACTGCGCGACCAGGCCTTCGTCACACGCCTTCGTGTTCGACCAACACATGCACGCACTCAGGACATGCTTTCGGTCCGGCAGCCCAGAAGTTCAGTGTCCAGAAGAACTGCCATCCGACGGCCGACATGCCGCATACAGTCTGCAGGCTGCCCGGGCTACGGGCGTGCCACTCGCCGTAGGGGAGTCGCGGCTGCCTGACACCGACCTTGGGAGGCATGGTGTGGGGGGCCGTCACAAGGTGAGCCGGCCATCTATACCTCCGGCGTTCAGGACCTAGGACGGGCTCGCCGTGCTTCATTGCTTCATGCCGAGCGATCCCCGATAGGGTCCATCCCCTGGAGTGGATCCTGTACGCCTCCGAAGCAGAGCGCCAGCACGTCTTCGAGGTTCGTCTCCACCGAGTCGAGATCGCCGACTACCCGCCCCTCCCTCATCACCAGAACGCGATCGCTGATGCGCAGGGTCTCTTCCAGGTCGCTGGAGATGAACAGCACAGCTCGGTTCTGTGCGGCGATGTCACGCACAAGTCGGTGGATCTCTGCCTGCGCTCCCACATCGACGCCCTGCGTCGGTTCGTCAAAGATGAACACGTCCGCCTCCGTCGCCAGCCACTTGGCAATCACGACCTTCTGCTGATTTCCTCCCGACAGGTGGCTGAACCGACTCTCGGGGCTGGCCACCTTGATTCCCAGCCGACCCTTGTCGGATGCATAACGCTGCCGCTCCTTGCGTCGCTGGATATAGCCGAAGACTGAGAAGCTCGACAATGCCGCCAAGGTCAAGTTCTCGCGGACGGTCCAGTCGCCGAACGACCCCTGATGCCTTCGGTCCTCGGGCAACAGCGCAATCCCCCGCTTGATTGCTGCCTGGGGAGATGACGCCCGCAGCGGACGGCCATCGACTTCGATGGTTCCAGAGTCAGGACGCAGAGAGCCGAAGAGCATATGAGCCACCTCTGAGCGACCTGAACCCACAAAGCCCATGACTCCGGTGACCTCACCACGATGCAGGTCGAAGCTGACGTCCTGGACCTTGTTCTTCCAGTTCAGCCCCTCGACCCGAACGCTCAGCTCGCCACGGGTGTGGCGACCGGCCCGTACGAGGTCGGAGGGTTCGGTGCCGAGGATCATGCGCACCAGGGTCTTGCGATCCTGTAGGTCCGCTCTTTCAACGCTGGCCACTAGCCTTCCGTCTCGGAGCACCGTGGCTCGATCACACAACGCCGCGATCTCATCCAACCGGTGGGAGACGTAGATGACGCTGAGGCCGGCAGCCTTCAGCCGCTCGACCGTCGTGTACACCTGCTCGACCTCGTGAGCGCCCAGGGAGGCGGTGGGCTCGTCCATGATGATCAGCCTCGCCCCGAGGAGAAGACATCGTGCGAGCGAGACCATCGACTTCTGGGCCGCTGGCAGGTCCGCCATCCGGCTGTTCACGTCCAGTACGACGCCCAGCCGGCGCAGGATGTCTGAGCAGTTGGATCGCATGGCTGCCCGGTGGAGAAACGGGCCGATCATCGGTGGCCGCAGGCCGAGATAGACGTTCTCGTAGACGGGAAGATCAGCAACGAATTGAGGCTCCTGGTGGAGGACAGCGATCCCAGCGGCAGCCGATTGCGCGGCATTCGCAAGATGCACTTCGGTGCCTTCGATCTCTATCGATCCCGCATCGGCATGGTGGACGCCCGCCAGAATCTTGATGAGCGTGGACTTTCCCGCGCCGTTCTGACCAATGAGCCCGTGCACTTCCCCAGGAAGCACGTCAAGGTCGACGCCATCGAGCGCCACCACCCCGAGAAAACTCTTGCTCAGGCCGCGCACTCGTATCCACGGCTGCTGTGTTGTCATCGTGAGGCCACTCGCCGCGCGAAGGTGCTGATGGTCACGGCAGCGACCAGCACGATGCCCTGGGACGCAATGGTCCAAGCACGCTCCACACCCGCGATCACCAGCCCGTTGGACAGGAAGCTCAGCATCAGCACCCCCACGACGGTTCCACCAACATGGAACTGCCCTTCGCGCAGAGTTGCCGCCCCGATGAAACAGGCGGCGAAGGCTGGGAGGAGAAAGCTGACTGCCGACGTAGGGTTTCCAACCCCGAGGCTCGAGGTCACCATGAGCCCGGCCAAGCCAGCGAAGGCGCCACTGAGGACAAAGGCGAGAAGGCGAGAACGCTCGTTGTTGATCCCCGACAGACGCGCAGCGACCGGGTTGCCCCCCACTGCATACATCCTGCGCCCGATGACCGTTCGCTCCAGCAGGAGCCACGCTCCTACGCAGACGAGCAACCAGACCACGACCTGGGTGAAGATCGGGCCGATGCTTCCCCTGCCCAGCGACGTGAAGTCCGCAGGTAGGTCAGCCGAGATCTGGATTCCTCCTCGATAGGCGATCAGCCAACCTGCAATGATCTGACCGGCACCGAGTGTCGTGATGAATGCCGACACACCCAGGCGTGTCACGACCAGGCCGTTCAAGAGCCCGACGCCCACACCGACCAGGAGCGCGGCGACCGTTCCTCCCGCCATCCCGTAGCTCTGTGCAGTTCCCGCTGCGAGCATGCCCGCGGCAGTCGCCGTGTACCCGATCGAGAGATCGAAATCACCGAGGATGAGGACAATCGTGAGTCCGATCGAGAGGACTCCGAGGGCGGCGCTCGCCTTCAGGACATTCTCGAGATTGGCAGCGGAGAAGAAGGAGTCTGCGGTCAGCGAGAACACCAGCAACATCAACGCGAAGCCGATCAAGGTCCCGTAGCGGGCAATGAGCATGAGCCACCACGAAGATCGGCGACCAGGCGTGGCGCTCACCTGCTCCCTCGCCTTCTGGCTCGGCGGACCGCTGACAGAGGGTCCGCCGACCGTGGTCGTCGGAGGAGGTGGACTCGTCTCGGAGGACTTCATCTGTGACTTCCTTGTCATCGCGCGGAGCCGAATAGCGACCAGGAACCGGCCTGGGCGGAGCGGCCGACTGATCTGCGCTGTCGCCATCGTCAAACCACGCGGAGCCTGGCCCCATCAACTGTTCTACGCAGACTAGGTCTGCCGGTTGGCCCTCACCAGTCCACCAAAGTGCACACGGCTACTCACGCCCGAGCCATTCGGTCGAGCTCCTGGCGCCTCTCACCTCGGAGCCGGTCAGGCTCGACCTGTCCACCTTGGTGCACTGGAGGGCGGAGCAGGCCGGTCGTAATCTCCGACTGCACCGTCGTGCATCCGACTCGGCACCGGAACGCACATGTTCGATCGGCCGGATCGAGGCCGAATTTCTCTGGCTCATTCGAGACACCCAGCCATAAGGCAGGTAAACAATGAAGAACGGCATCATTTCTCGTCGACTTGTGCTCGGCGGCATGGCAGGAGCGGGAGCAGGCCTCGCCCTGGGCGGCTGCAGCACCGATGGCGGTGGCGCACAGTCGACGGCGCCAACGTCAAGTGGAGCAGCCGGAGCGCAGGTCGGCGGCTCGTTCACGGCCACCGACTTCGCGGCACTCAAGGGAGCTTCGGTCGGCGTCGTGGGCGTCAACTTGAAGGGTCCGACGGTCGCACGCGCGGTCAAGATCATGGAGGACCTCGGCAAGGAGCATGACTTCAAGGTGGACGCGGTCGATACCGCCTTCGACCTTCTCAAGACCAACGACACCATGAGGGTCTGGGCGGACAAGGGATACGACGCAATTGTCGTGGCCAACACCGAAGCCCCCAATATCGGCGATGGTCTCGACGCAGCCGGCGCGAAGAACATCCCCGTCGCCGGCTTCTACTGTGGGCTCGCACCCGGCCTCGCTTTCGACATCGGCGCCAACGAGTGGATTGCCGGCAACAAGGTCGCCACATACATTTCGCAGCGGCTGCTCGTGGAGAACAAGGGACGCGGTATCGCCATCTTCGGCTACACGCCACTGGCCAACCTGCGCACCCGAGAGCTCAGTGTCACGACCCAAGCGGACTTCTACAAGATCCCCATCGTGGCCCGGCAGGAAGTGAACGCGGACAACTCGGCGGTCGACGTGCAGAACAAGACAACGGACATTCTCACGCGCTACCCCGCAGGTGGCGACCTCGGTGCAATCTTCGTGCCGTGGGACGAAGGGGGGTACTCGGCCGTCTCGGCGCTCGAGGCTGCCGGTCGTGACGACATCTTCGTGGTGTCGCTCGACGGTGAGCAACCGAACCTGGACTCGATCCGCAAGGGGGGGCCGCAGGGTGCCACCGTGGTCAACGACATGGTGGCCGTCTCGAACGTCGTCCTGACAGAGCTGGGCAAGATCATGGCTGGCGGAGAGCCGCCCAAGAACCCCCAGCTCTACGTCGACTCTCCGCTGGTCACCGACGCCAACGTCCCGGCACCGGGAGTCATACCCGAGGGAACCGGGCTGACGCCGTTCTACACCGGGTGACGTAGGAGCTGGTCCCCCCGGTTCGCCGGACTCGTGCTGTCGGGTCCGGCGAATCGGCATGTGTGGAGCACGTACGCGCTGTACACCTTGGTGCACTGCCCGCCGACCGTCGGTGGAAATAGCGTCGAGACACCGAGAAAGGTCATCCACACTGCATGCGTCTGCATGCGTTCGAAAGGAGTCTCTACGATGGAACTGGGCCAGATGCCATCCGCGCTCACTGTCACGGACCGACACATCGACGGCGTACCACTGGTCGCCAGGGAGATCGCGAGTCTGCCCAAGCCGCCCGTGTTCGACTCCTTCGAGGAGGAACGCCTCCACCGCAAGCAGCGATTGGCAGGCGGACTCCGCATCTTCGGACGATTCGGCTTCGGGGAGGGCGTCGCTGGTCACATCACTGTGCGCGACCCCGAGTTTCCCGACCACTTCTGGGTGAACCCGTTCGGACGTAGCTTTCGGCACATGCGTGTCAGCGACCTCGTCCTGGTGAACCACTCGGGAGACGTCGTCTACGGCGACCAACCCGTCAACCGGGCCGCGTTCGTCCTGCACTCCGCGATCCATCAGGCACGTCCGGACGTGATCGCTGCAGCACACTCCCACTCGCCGTACGGCAAGTCGTTCAGCTCCCTGGGCATCCCGCTCGCGGCGCTGACACAGGATGCCTGCACGTTCTACGAGGACCACGCGGTCGTGACCGAACAGGGTGGGGCTGTGGTCTTCGAGATCGAGGCCGGCAGACAGGTCGCTGCAGGTCTCGGCGCCAACAAGGCAGCGATCCATCAGAACCACGGGCTCTTCACCGTCGGGCAGACCCTTGACGAGGCCGTGTTCTGGTTCATCTCGCTCGAGCGCTCGTGTCAGGCCCAGCTGGCCGCGATGGCAGCCGGCACGCCTCAGGTCATCCGTCATGAGTGGGCCTCCCACACCGCCCGCGAGAACGGCACGCCGTGGGCCGGTTGGTTCAACTTCCAGCCACTGTGGGATGAGATCTGCCGCACCGACCCCGACCTGTTCGACTGAGGAGACTCTCCGTCCGCACCCGAACCAAAAGGAACCCGGTCCCCGTGAGGGGCCGGGTTCCTTCTCGTTGCCCTGCGCTCAGGAGGCGTAGTAGCCCAGAATGGACTTGGTCTCCAGGTACTCCTCAAGACCGGAGACCCCGAACTCGCGTCCGTTCCCCGACTGTCCGTAGCCGCCGTAGGGGGCAGTGAAGTCGGTCCCTGCCCCATTGACGTGCACCTCGCCACTGCGAACCCGACGCGCCAATGCGCGCGCCCGCTCAGGATCCCCGGAGACCCACCCCGACAGTCCGTAGACCGAGTCGTTGGCGATTCGAACCGCGTCGTCCTCATCCTCGTATCCGATGAGAACCACGACCGGCCCGAAGATCTCCTCGCGCGCGATCCTCATGTCGTTGGTGACATGGGAGAAGACCGTCGGACGCACGTAGAACCCGACGTCGAGACCGTCAGGGCGCCCTAAGCCGCCGGCGACGAGCCGAGCACCCTCCTCGATGCCAGCCGCGATGTAGCTCTGGACCCGGTCGAACTGCGCGCGGGAGGCGAGTGGCCCCACCGTCGACGCCTCATCCAGAGGGTCGCCGATGACCAGACCGGACACGGCGGCGGCAGCCAGTTCGGCGGCTTCATCCATCCGGTTGGAGGGCACGAGCAGGCGCGAGGGGGCATTGCAGGACTGCCCGGTGTTGGTGCAGAGGACACCGATGTCTCGTGACACGACATCGGCCAGATCGGCGTCATCCAACACGATGTTGGCCGACTTCCCGCCGAGCTCCTGGGCAACCCGCTTCACCGTCGGGGCGGCCTTCAGCGCAACGTCGACGCCTGCACGGGTGGAACCCGTGAACGAGACCATGTCGACGTCGCGATGGGCTGCGAGGCCCGCACCGACAATCGGGCCGTCCCCGTTGAGCATGTTGAACACTCCCGGGGGAACACCGGCCTCGTCGAGGATCTCCGCGAAGACGACCGCATTGAGCGGCGCGATCTCCGACGGCTTGAGGATCATGGTGCAGCCCGCTGCAAGCGCCGCGGCTACCTTCGGAACCATCTGATGGATCGGCCAGTTCCACGGGGTAATCAGGGCACATACGCCGATCGGCTCCCGCCGGATCATGGTAGACGCGTGCGCGGTCTCGAACTCGAACGACGCCAGGACCTCCCGGGTCGTCTCGAGGTGGATCCATCCGACGGCCGCCTGCACGTTCACAGCCAGGTCGATCGGGGCTCCTATCTCGGCGCTGATGAGCTCCCCGATCTCACGAGCCCTCGACTTGTACACGGTCGTGATCCTGTCCAGAAGCGAGAGTCGGCTCTCGACGGTGCTCTGCGAGTAGCTCACGAATGCCTGTCTTGCGGCTGCCACGGCTCGATCCACATCCGCGACACCGCCCATGGCGACGGATGTGATCTCGCGTTCGGTCGCCGGGTTGATGACCGGGCAGGTCTCTGCGCTGATGGGATCGACCCAGGCTCCATCGATATAGAACTGCAAGGTGTGGTCCATTGCTCCTCCTAGTGCTGGGCGTTGTGTGGTCTGCCGCGATCCGGTCAAGCGCTGCGGGTCACCACCGGCTGGAGTCGGCTGTCGACGTTCAAGACCTCGCGCACGGTGGTGGCGATCTGTGCCCGGACGGGATCACCGGACAGCAGCGCCACCATCGGGAGGGAGGCATGCACATGTCCCCTGGCAGCGATCCTGTGCACCGGGACACCCGCCTCCTCCAAGGCGTCGGCGTAGTCCTCGCCCTGAGAACGCAACGAGTCGAACTCGCTGGTGACGACGACCGCGGGTGCCAGGCCGACCAGGCTCGTCGACCGGGCGGGCGAGATCCGCGGGTCCCGCAGGTCCTGCGTCCCGGCATAGTGGTGCACCAGCCAGTTGACACTCTCGGCCCTTGGGCCGTACTCCCCCTCCTGCGCCTGGCTGCCCTCGGCGATCGCCGTCACATCGGTGATGGGATTGATGAGCACCTGTACGCCGATGTCAGGGGCGTCTGCGGCATCGCGCGCCATCTGAGCGACCACTGCCGCAAGATTCGCTCCCGCTCCCCAACCGGCGATCGCCACCTGACCCGGGATGCCGCCCAGCTCCACCGCACGCTCACTGGCGAACCGGGTGGCCGCGTACGCGTCGAGCACCGCAGCGGGGAACGGGGCCTCGGGCGCGCGCCGGTAGGCGACCTCGAGGACGGCGACACCGGCTCGGGCGGCCAGGTCACGGCAGAACCCCTCCGACCACGGGTCGTCCAGCACCCACCCGCCCCCCGGTAGATACACGACCACGGGATGGGGCCCCTCCTGATCTGGCCGATAGAGGCGGAAGGGGAGCTCGCCGTCCGCTCCGGGAACCACTCCCTCAACGACTTCGAAGATCTCGCGTCCACCCGGCCGTGTTCCTCGTGCCTCGTGGATCGCCTTACGTGCCTCCCGCAGATCACCGGTGAGAGTCGTGGCACAACCATCTCTGCTGGTGCGGACCAGGTCCGCGACATCGGGCTGAAGGTGATTGACCACCTCGTCGCTGCGCTGCGTGCCGGCTGCGCCTGTGAGCTCGAAGCCGAGGAAGTCCCTATCGAGCACCGAGTCGCAGGTCTGCCGATACACTCCGACGCCGCCCACGTACGGCATGAACACCCTCGGTTTTCCCGGCACGTTGGCGCCGAGGTACCAGGAGTTGGCCGCAGGAAACAGCGTGATCTCGGCACAGTCGAGCACGTGCTGGACCCAACCCTGCTCGGCGGCGGGCGTCGGCTCGATGCTGCTCACGTCCCGACGTCGTAGTTCGACGAGACACCTCGCGACCCAATCGACGTGCTGCTCGATCGCCACCACCATGTTGGAGAGAACCGACGGGCTTCCCGGGCCGGTGATCATGTACAGGTTGGGGAAACCGGAGCTCATCAGTCCGAGGTAGGTAGCGGGCCCGTCGGCCCACTTCTGCCGCAGGGTGAGGCCGTCACGACCGGCGATGTCGATGGCCATGAGGGCACCAGTGAGGGCGTCGTACCCCGTGGCCAGAACGATCGCGTCGACTTCAAGCAGCCCGTCGACTGTCACGAGGCCCTTCTCGTCCGCACCCACGATGGGAGAGCTGCGCAGGTCGTGGAGCTGGACGTGAGGCTTGTTGAACGTCTCGTAGTAGCCGGTGTCGAAGCATGGCCGCTTCGCCATGAACGGGTAGTCCGTCGGGCACAGCTTCTCGGCGGTCGCGGGATCCTTCACGATCGAGCGGATCTTGCTGCGGATGAAGTCGGCAAAGAAGTCGTTCGAGGCCTTGTTCGTCAGATGGTCAGCGAAGACGGAGTTGACCGCCGCGATCTCTCCAGCCGCCCACGCCTCCTCGAGGCGAGCCACCCGCTCAACCTCGGACAGGTCCTCGGCTCGCTCCTTCGGCGGGTCCAAGGGGACTCCGCCCGACGACCATCGGGCCTCTTCGCGATAGGTCTGCCGGTCCTCGGCAAGCCTCTGCACCCTGTGGGCGGGGGGAGCACCATTACGGGCTGGAAGCGAGAACGCCGGGGTCCTCTGAAAGACGGTCAGCTGTGCCGCCTGGTCGGCGACGAGCGGAATGAGCTGGATGCCGGAGGACCCGGTACCGACCACAGCAACGCGCTTCTCGGCGAAGTCCACCGGCTCCTCGGGCCAGCTGCAGGTGCTGTACACCTCGCCCGCGAAGTCCTGCAGACCATCGATGTCGACTGGTTTCGGGACCGACAGAGCGCCCGATGCCATCACCACGTGTCGTGCTGTCCAGCTCTCGCCGGTGGCCGCGTCCACGGTCCATGATGCCGATGCCTCGTCCCACTCGGCCTTCGTGACGCGGGTGGAGAACCGGATGCCGGGTCGGAGGTCGTACCGGTCGGCGACGTGCTGCAGGTATCGCAGAATCTCCGGCTGGGTTGCGAACTTCTCCGACCAGGTCCACTCCTCCTCCAGCGCGGCGTCCCAGGTGTAGCAGTAGTCAGTGGTGGGGATGTCACACCGCAGGCCGGGATACCTGTTCCAGAACCAGGTGCCGCCGACGTCCTCCCCGGCCTCGAGAACGATCGTCGAGAATCCCTGCTCGCGCAGGCGGTACAACATGTAGAGGCCCGCGAAGCCAGCCCCGACGACGATCACATCGACGTCAGCACCCGGGGCGGCGCCTGGGGTCTCGATGTGGGTGTCCTGGACCCTCTGCGTCGCCATGCGGCGGCCTCCTCATGGATAGATGTGGCGGTCTCAACGGCACTCGTTGGACGCTGTGCCACGCTAGGAAGCCGATCCGTCGGCGCACAGTGCACCAAGGTGTCATTCCCCACGGGGGCGAGGTTCATCTCGCTGCTCTCACCGTTCGGGTTCCTGTCGCGAGGACCCGTTCGCGGTCGATCTCACGCTTGATGATCTTGCCCGTGGTGCCCTTCGGGAGGACGTCGACCTGAAGGAAGATCCGGGGGGTCTTGTAGGCACTCAACCGTTCATCGAGCCACCCCCGTAGCTCATCCACGCCGACCGAGTGCCCCTGCCGGAAGACGATCAGGGCGGCCACCTCCTCGCCGAGCCGACGGTCGGGAACCCCGATCACCGCGGCCTCGCGGACTGCGGGGTGTTCGTAGAGCAGCTCCTCGATCTCGCGCGGGTACACGTTGTAGCCCCCACGGATCACGAGATCCTTCTTGCGATCGACGATCCACAGGAACCCCTCAGCGTCCTGTCGGCCCAGATCGCCGGTACGCAACCACTCGCCGTGCATGACCTCGGCGGTAGCCTCCGGCCGCCCCCAATAGCCCCTCATCAGTACCGGACCGCTGATCTCGACTTCGCCCACGTCACCGGTCAGAGCCGGAGACCCGTCCGAGTCGACCACGCGGACCCGGAGGCCCGGCAGCGGGCGGCCGACGCTGCCCTGTTTCCGAACGCCGTCGGGGCTGTTCATCGTCGCGACGCCCGTGGCTTCGCTGAGCCCGTAGCCCTCCAACAGAGTGCAGCCGAAGCGGTCTCGGAGCGCACGCGCCACTTCGAGCGGCAGTGCGGCGCCACCAGAGAGCGCGATGCGGAGGTGATGGAAGTCAGTTCGTTCAAGCCCCGTCTCCGCATCCAGCATGTCGTTCCACATCGTCGGGACGCCGGCCAGCAGGGTCAGCCCCTCCTCGCAGGCCATCCGCAACAGCCGTGGCGCATCGAAGACGGGCAGAAGGCACAGGAGCGCGCCGCAGCGGAACGCCGTGCCCATCACCACTGCTTGGCCATACACGTGGAACAGGGGCAGCGCGGTGCCGAACCTTTCGTCGCCTCCCAGCTCCAGACCGGCAGCAACGGCGTCAGCGCACTCGCGCAGATTCACGTGCGTCAGTTGCGCACCCTTGGGGCGTCCGGTCGTCCCGGAGGTGTACAGCAGGACGGCGACGTCGTCGTCCCCTCGAACGATCGGAACGAAACCCATGCCGGAGAGCGGGCGGGTGACGGGGTCCGGGATCCACAGCGGGACGGCTCGAGCCGACGTGGCCGCGGTGACGGGTCCTGGGGCCTCGTGCCAGCCGACGGCGAGGACACATCCGGAGTCCTTGATGAAGTAGTCGATCTCCTCGCGGGTGCTCATGGTGTTGACGGTCACCGCGATGGCGCCCGCGGCCAGGACACTGTGGTACATGACCACGAACTCCGCCGAGGTCGGCAGGACGATGAGAACCCTGTCACCGGGTCTCACGCCGCTGACGATCAAGCGCGTCGCGATCACCGATGCGCTCGTCACCAGCTCGGCGTAGGTCCAGGTCCGATCGCCGACCGTGAGGGCAGGCGCGTCGGGCTGTCGGCCGGCGCGATCCCACAACCCCTCGACGACGTTCACCTTGACTCCTTGCTCGTGACCGCCAGCTCACGCATTGACGTCGACGACTACCCGGCCTCGCACCTTGCCGGCCAGGATCTCGAGCGCTCGATCCGGGGCGCCTGACAACCCGATGGTCTCGGTGATCCCTGCCAGAACCTCAAGATCGAGTACGTCCTCGAGCAAGGCCCAGGCCTCGAGCCTGGCGTCGTGGGGGGCATACACCGAGTCGATCCCGGCCAGCGTCACTCCACGCGTGATGAACGGGACGACCGAGCCAGGAAGATCCACTCCTTGGGCCATCCCCATGGCGGACACAGTGCCGCCGTAACGCGTCTCGGCGAGGATCGTCGCGAGGGTGCTGCTCCCCACGGTGTCGACGGCCCCAGCCCACTTCGCCTTGCCGAGTTGGCCCGAAGGCAGGGGGGTGATCCGATCGATCACCTCGCTCGCGCCCAGACTCGCCAAGTAGGGCGCTTCACTGTCCCGCCTCCCCGTGGAGGCAACCACGGTGTACCCGAGACGGGACAAGAGCAGGACAGCAATGGACCCTGCGCCTCCCGCCGCACCGGTGACCAACACCGGCCCGGAGTCCTTGGTCACGTCACGGTGGCGCAGAGCGCACACGGCCAGCGCGGCGGTGTAGCCGGCGGTACCGATCGCGGCGGCCGAGAATGCGTCGATGCCGGCCGGCACGGGCGTGACCCACTCCTCACGAAGGCGGGTCGCCTGAGCCAGCCCCCCGTCATGATCAGTCCCCAGTCCCCAGCCATTGGCGGTGACGAGCTGACCGACGCGCACGTTGTCGCTGTTCGATTCTGCGACGGTCCCCACCAAGTCGATGCCGGCGACCATGGGAAATCTCGTGACCAGGTCGAACCGGCCGGACATGACGAGTCCATCCTTGTAGTTGAGATCCGAGAAGGCGACGTCCACCAGGACTTCCCCGTCTCCCGGCTCCGCTCGGTGGCGATCGACCACATCGACCATGTACCCGTCGTCGCCCCGCTGGATCTCGATGGCCCTGAAGCTCCGCACAGACTCTCCTCGTGGACGTCGGATGTTCTGCTGCGTCCGGCTGCTCCTGAGCGGAGCCGGCACGCGCTCCACGTTAGGAATCCCTACCTGCCTCGCACAGTGCACGAAGGTGTACACGCCACCCCACACGAATCGCACTTTGGTGCACTGGTCGGCTTCTGGGGCAGTGCCTAGCGTCGGAAAGCGGAGCGATCCGGGGTTCCGGGTCTCGTCAAAGGAGACGCAATGGAGACGTACAGCGGCAAACTCGCGGTCATCACCGGAGGTGGCGCCGGGATGGGGGCCGAGCTCGCCCGGCAGCTCGCGGTGGAGGGATGCCATGTGGCGATCTGCGATGTGTCTTCCAAGAACCTGGAGGAGACCCTCGCCCTGTGCGAGGCGTCGGCCGCTCCGGGTGTGCGGCTCTCGTCTTTCGTCGCCGACGTCTCATCCGAAGCGGAGCTCGAGGCATTTCGTGCCCATGTCGAGGACGCTCACGGCTGCAACCACGTGGACCTGCTGTTCAACAACGCGGGGATCGGTGGCGCCGGTTACAGCTTCGTCGTCGAGCCCCGCGAGCAGTGGGAGCGAGTGTTCAACGTGAACTGGGGTGGCGTGTACCTGGGAGTGAGAGTCTTCCTTCCGTCGCTGATGAGGAGCCCGCAGGCACGCATCGTGAACACCAGCAGTGTCAACGGATTCTGGGCCGGGCTCAGCACGTCGGAGTCCTTGGTCGCCTACAGCGCAGCCAAGTTCGCGGTCAGAGGGTTCAGCGAGGCGTTGATCACGGACCTCCGGCTGCGGGCACCCAACGTGGGGATCTCCCTGGTGATGCCTGGCTACATCGGCACATCGCTCGTACGCAACTCCATGTCCTACCTCGGCGGCCACGACGATGTCTTACCCGGCAGCAACGGCTCAGACGGACTTCAGGGTGATCTGAAGGCGATCGACGAGTCATTCAGGACGAATGCGCCGATGTCCTCCGCCGAAGCTGCCGCTGACATCCTTGAGGGTGTCCGTGCCGGCGAGTGGCGGATCCTGATTGGGGACGATGCGCACATTCTCGATGCCGCGGTGCGGGCCCACCCCGAAGGCGTCTACGAGCCAGACTTCTATGTGAAGATGCGTGAGCAGGGCGTCTTCGCGACGATGCCTGATCCGCCGGCCGGCTCGAGCTGATGCATCACGGCCGCGACGCGCGCACCTCGCCTCCCATGTCCTGCCTGATGCGTCGCGTTGGAGGTCGATAGCGTGCGACGAGCTCGGCACGGGAACGACATCCGGTGGTGGCCAGGATCCGGCTGACGTACTTCTTCACGGTGTCCAGGCTCAAGTAGAGACCCTCGGCGATCTCCCGGTTCGACTGGCCCGCGCACACCAGTGACGCCACCTCGTGGAGGCGATCACTGAGCGAATCGGGCATTCGCTCCTCGACTCGGGACGTCGCCAGTCGCCGGCTGATGGCCGAGAGGTTGCGCGAGAGCACGCGAAGAGTGGCGGCATCGACATCGTCGATCAGGTCAGGGTCGGGATCGGTGAGTCCGACAAGGGCATGTCCGCCTTGAGGGAACTCGAGGTGGATCACCGCGGACGACCGGTAGCCCCAGGCGCGCATGTGTCCGTCGATGTACTCGCGACCCCAGTCGGGCACCCGTGAGAGCCCTCTGAGATCGCTGAAGCCGTCCCGTTCCAGGTTGGCACAGGACTCGGGTGAGGACAGCACGTCGAGCTTGTGCCATTGGTCCCGATAGCCGGGCCAGCTCACGGCACACGATCCGCGCAACGATGGTGCTCGATCTCCGAAGGCCTGTTTGACCGTGGGGCCCGAGAAGCAGGTGAGGTGGCGGTAGGAGAACACCGAGGCCAGCGACTCCAAGACGAGCTCCTTGAACTCCTCCAGGGTTTCGGCGGCATCGCACTGCTCGAGGACGGCCAGCACTCGCTCGTAGTGCTCGACCGGAATCCGCACTCCCCCGTTGGGAGTCCTCGGTCCGTTCATCGCCTCACTCCTCACCGTCGGTGCGCACGAGATCCAGCGAGCGCAGCGGCGCGACGTGACGCACATTACTCCGAACTCGTGATACACGCCCGAAACTGAACTTGACGTCAAGTGTAACTTGAACATCACTGAAATTGAAGTCATGTTCGTGCTACCTTCGCGCCTGGCAGCGCCGGCACCACCACGTGGACGACAGGGAGCTCATGTCTGCAGATTCACCCCCGCCCGTGAGCTTCGGCGCCCGCTCGGCATTTGCGATGGACGCTCTCAAGGAGTTGCCGTCGACGAAGCGAGGGCTGAGGACAAGGGCCGCGCTGGTGGCTGCTGCACGTGGCGTCTTCGAACGGGACGGCTTCATCAACTCACGGTTGAGCGACATCACCGCCGCGGCCAACTGCTCCAGTGGAACCTTCTACACCTACTTCGAGAGCAAGGAGGAGGCACTGGTCGCCGTACTGGACACCGTCCAGGACGACATGCTGAATCCGGGCTTCCCTCACGTTCCGGAGAGCAACGAGACGATTGGCGCCGTCATCGAAGCGAGCAATCGCGCCTACTTGGAGTCCTACCGACGCAACGCGCGACTCATGATGCTCCTCGAGCAGGTGGCAACTCTCGATCCCCTCTTCGCCGAGCTCCGGCTGAAGCGCGCAAGGACGTTCGCCGAGCGGAACGCCCTGAAGATCGCGCGGCTTCAGGACGCCGGCCTGGCGGACGCCTCCCTGGACCCCATGACGACATCATGGGTTCTCTCCAGCATGATCAGCCGCCTCGCCTACTTGGGGCTGGTGCTTGGCGAGCCGTTCGACTGGGAGGAACTCATGACGACCCTGACCAGGTTGTGGCTCAATGCGCTCCGCATCCCCGACGCCGAGCGCCCCTCAGGGGGATAGCACCGACACCGCACCGGCGCGGGCTCAGGAGCCCGCCAGGCCTGCGAACCGAGGACCGCGCCGCTCCAGGTGACTCGACACTCCCTCGGCCAGGTCCGGGTGCTGGAAGGACTCGAGCATGCGCGCGTCAGCGTCGGCCACCGCCTCGAGGAAGGACGACTGCTGCGCCTGCAGGAGCTGCGCCTTGATGGCCTTCATCGCCGCGGGCGAGGAGAACGCCGCCAGCTCCTGCGCATAGGCCACCGTTTCCTCGAGCAGCTGATCAGGCTCCACCACTCTGTCGACGAGCCCCATCTCCAAAGCCTCATGCCCCTTGACGATGCGCCCGGACAGCAACAGGTCGGAGGCGGCGCTCTGCCCGACCAGCCGGGGCAGCAGCCACGCGATCCCGTACTCCGCGATGAGCCCCCGCCGCGCGAACGCCGTGGTGAACTTCACGTCCGGGCTGGTGAAACGCATGTCGGCGTACATCGCCTGGACGAAACCGAGCCCAGCAGCGGCCCCATTGACCGCGGCGATCAACGGCTTCGCGAGAAGGAGGGGGCGATGGCACGGGACCTGCCGCACGGGCAGAGTCTGCTCGTCCGCCCCCGCAACGACCTGCAGGTCGTCCATGTCCGCCCCAGCACAGAAACCTCTACCGGCTCCCGTCACCACGATGGCGCGGACGTCGCCATCACGCTCAGCTTCATCGAGGAGTGAGAAGTAGCGGCTCTCCATCGCGCTGTTCCATGCATTGAGGCGGTCGGGACGGTTGAGGGTGAGGACGAGGACTCCACCTCGCCGGTCAGCGAGGACGGTGTCGACCTCAGTCGCGACGGAACCTTCAGTCATCTGCTTCGCTCCTCAGCATCGTCGGGGTCGCGCCGTCGCCGGATTACCAGCACTGGCCGCCTGTCGTACCGATGCTGACAGCCCGGGTCGGAGCTTCCCCAGTGCACCAAGGTGGACAGGCTGCGGGCCCGGAGAGGCTGTACGGCGAAACCACTCTTTCGAAGTTGAAGTCAGTTTCAATACATGCCACGATGACCCCCACGATTCGGACCACCACAAGGACGTCGAGCATGAGCAAGGAAGTGCGGCTCGTACGCCGCCCTGTCGGGCAGCCGAGTAGCGACGACTTCGAGGTCGTCGACCGCCCCGCGCCCACGTCTGCGCCGCCGGGACATCTACTGGTGCGCAACACCTGGATGTCAGTCGACCCGTACATGCGAGGGCGGATGAACGACGTTCGCTCCTACGTGGATCCCTTCGCGCTTGGCGCTGCCCTCGATGGCGCTGCCGTGGGGCAGGTGATCGGGTCGTCCGATCCGCGGTTTCCCGTTGGCTCGGACGTCATTCATGGGCTTGGCTGGCGAGAGGTGGCGGTCGTCGAAGCCTCGACGGCCCGACGCATCGACACTCGAGCCGCTCCTGCCGAGTGCTATCTGGGCGAGCTCGGCATGCCTGGCCTGACCGCCTACGTGGGCCTGACCAGGATCGCACCCGTGAAACAGGGGGACGTCGTGTTCATATCCGCTGCCGCCGGGGCGGTGGGGCTGGTGGCCAAGACGGTCGCCCGCGCTCGGGGGGCCTCTCGTGTCATCGGCTCGTCAGGAAGCTCCGAGAAGTGCCATCGACTAGTGAACGAGTTCGGCTTCGACGTCGCGATCAACTATCGCGACGGCGACCTCGGACACCAGTTGGCTCACGCCGCCCCACGCGGGATCGATGTGTACTTCGACAATGTCGGAGGAGGTCATCTCGAAGCGGCGCTCGACAACCTCGCCGACCACGGTTCGGTGGCTCTGTGCGGCGCCATTTCTCAGTACAACGAGGAACAGCGCCCAGCCGGTCCGACCAACCTGATCCTGGCCATCACCCGGCGCCTCGCACTCAGAGGCTTCTTGGTGGGTGACCACCTCGATCTGCTACCCGAGTTCGGCGAAGCGGCACTGGCCTGGCGACGCGACGGGCAACTCGCCTCCGCCCATTCCACCCACATCGGTATCGAGAGTGCCGTCGAGGCGTTCACGGGTCTCCTCACAGGGGAGAACACCGGCAAGATGCTCGTCCGTCTGTGACCAGCGAAGTCGCCTCACACCTTGAGAAGGAGCACCATGAGTAACACCGTCCTCGCCGAGCCATTCGCCGGGAACCCACACATCCTCGTCATCACACTCAACCGACCAGATGCTCGCAATGCCGTCAACAGCGAGGTGGCCCGGGCGCTGGCCGCGACACTCGACGGCTTCGACAACGATCCGGACCGACGGGTCGGCGTGCTCACGGGCGCAGGCGCCGGATTCAGCGCGGGGATGGACTTGAAGGCATTCCTTACCGGTGACTTGCCATTCATCGACGGCCGAGGGTTTGCGGGTTTCACCCAGGCCCCACCGCGTAAGCCGCTGATCGCAGCCATCGAGGGGTTTGCTCTTGCTGGCGGGCTCGAGATGGCGCTCGCCTGCGATCTCATCGTTGCCTCCAACGATGCTCGGCTCGGCCTGCCGGAGGTGACCCGTGCCTTGGTCGCTGCCGGCGGAGGTCTCTTGCGCCTGGCCCAACGCATCCCGTACCACGTTGCCGCGGAGGTCGCGCTCACCGGGCAGCCGATGTCGGTCGACAGGCTCCGTGAGGTGGGTCTGCTCAATCGCGTGACCGAGCCTGGCGCTGCCCTGCAAACCGCACTCAAGCTCGCAGATACCATCGCGTCGAACGGGCCGTTGGCGGTGACTGGCTCCAAGCACATCCTCAGTCAGGCGGGAGATTGGGGTCTGGGGGCCGGTTGGGGGCTCCAAGCCGGCACAGCTGACCTGGTGAACAGCTCCGACGACGCCCAGGAAGGATCCAGGGCATTTGCGGAACGCCGCCAACCGGTGTGGACCGGGAGGTAGCCGCGCGGATCGCGTGTCCAGGTCGGGCGCGAAACCACCATCACAGGACCGAGAACAGGGCCGCGGCACCCATGCCACCCCCGACACACATGGTCACGACCGCATGGCGCGCTCCACGTCGACGACCTTCGAGCAGAACGTGGCCCACGAGACGAGCGCCGGTCATGCCGTAGGGATGGCCGATGGAGATGCCTCCCCCGTTCACATTGAGGCGATCGGGGTCGATACCCAGCGCATCACGGCAGTGCACGGCCTGCGACGCGAAAGCTTCATTCAGCTCCCAGAGATCGACATCGTCGATGCTGAGCTTGTGCCGTGCAAGCAGCCGTGGGACCGCGAGGACGGGGCCAACACCCATTTCGTCGGGTGGGCATCCGGCCACGGCCATACCCAGATAGCTCCCGAGCGGCTCAAGGCCTCGACGGCTCGCCTCTCCGGCCTCCATCAGGACGCACGCAGAGGCGCCGTCAGAGAGCTGCGACGAGTTTCCGGCCGTGACTGTGGCCTGTGCCCTCTCGCCTGAAAGCACCGGGCGCAGACCGGCGAGGCCCGCCAGCGAGGTCGTCGGTCGATTCCCCTCGTCCTGACTGATCGTGCGTCGTTCGGACACCAAGTCTCCGGACTGGTCCCGGGTCAGGCGCGATGAGGTGAACGCGACGATCTCGTCGTCGAACAGTCCGTTGCGCTGGGCGTGCGCAGTACGCCGCTGAGAAGCGCATGCGAATTCATCCTGCTGGTCACGGCTGACGCCATAGCGTTGGGCAACGACCTCTGCCGTCTGAAGCATCGGCATGTAGATGTCGGGCAGGTTCTCGGCAAGCCAGCGGTCCTCCGCGCGATAGTTGTTCTGGTGCTCGTTCTGAACCAGGGAGACAGATTCGACTCCTCCGCCCACCACGACGTCCATGCCATCGGAAACAATCTGCTTCGCCGCCGTCGCGATTGCCATCAGCCCCGACGCGCACTGTCGATCGACTGTCATTCCCGCCACAGAAACCCCCAAGCCGGCACGCAAGGCAGCTTGTCGTGCCACATTGAAACCGCTCGATCCCTGCTGCAGCGCTGCCCCCACAATCACGTCTTCGACCTCAGGTCCCTCGACACCCGCCCGTTCGACGGCGTGCCGGATCGCGTGACCTGCGAGCTCCTGGGCAGATGTGTCGTTGAAGGCACCGCGATGGGCCTTCCCGATGGGTGTCCGTGCTGTGGAAACGATGACCGCTTGCCTCATTGGCCTCTCCTGATCTGTTGGTAGCGGGTGGGCTGCCTAGGTGGTCGGGCCGCCGGCCACATAGAGGACCTGGCCTGAAACGAAACCGGCTTCGTGACTCGCGAAGAAGGCGACAGCGGCTGCGACATCATCCGCAGTTCCAGAACGCCCCACCGGAATCTCCGCCACCAGAAGATCTCGGAACTCATCAAACTCGACGTTCATGCGAGCTGCTGTCGCTCGTGTCATGTCCGTCTCGATGAATCCCGGGGCGATCGCGTTCACCGTGATCCCGAACTTCCCCAGTTCGATCGAGAGCGTCTTCGTGAGACCTTGCAGTCCTGCCTTGGCGGCTGCGTAGTTTGCCTGGCCACGATTGCCGAGGGCGGAGACGCTGGACATGTTGATGATCCGACCGAACCGTCCAGCAACCATGTGCTGCTGAACTTCCCGGCTCATCAGGAAGGCGCCGCGCAGATGCACGCCCATGACGTCATCCCAGTCGGCCAAGGTCATCCGGAACAGAAGATTGTCGCGGAGGATCCCCGCGTTGTTGACCAGGACGCTCGGCGGCCCAAGCTCCTCGGCGACCTGGCGCACTCCGTCGGCGACACTGACCTCGTCAGCCACGTCGACCACGACGGGCATTGCCACTCCTCCCGCAGACCGAATGAACTCGACCACCTCGCCACATCCCGCGAGGTCGAGGTCGGCGACAGCAACCCCGTGGCCCTCACCAGCAAGACGAACTGCAGTGGCAGCCCCTATCCCTCTTGCTCCTCCGGTGACGATGGCGGTCGGCTTGGTCCCTGTCATCTTGTTCTTCCTCTGCTCGTGGTTGCGAAGACGATGTGTAGTTCAGGCATGGGCGATCACGTGCCATGCCCGGTCCACCAGTCCCGAGATCTCCGCCGCCTCAGGCGCGCCTGCCGCAGCCTTGTTCAGCGGCTGGTCCTTGGTGCGCCGCAGGACCCCTTCTGCGATGATCGCCAGCTTCCAGAGCGCGAGAACCTGCCAGAAGACGATGTCACCAACGTCAGCTTCACTAGCGCGGGCATATTCCGCGATCATCGAGTCCCGGGTGAGAAACCCAGGGAGGGCAGTGGGCGTGAACCCTCCGAGCCCCACCTCGCCCGGGTGGGGCCAATAGGCGAGCAGCGTGCCCAGGTCCGCCAGCGGGTGTCCCAGGCTGCTGAGCTCCCAATCCAGGACCGCGGCGACGTCCGAGGTGCCCGCAGTGACGATGACATTGCGCACGTGGAAGTCACCGTGGACGAGCACGACTTCTCGCTCCACCGGCAATCGTTGCTCAAGCCAGAGCGTGAGGTCGTCGAGGCGCGGAAGCTCACGAGTCTTGGACTGTTCCCACTGGCCCTTCCATCGCTTGAGCTGTCGCGGCGCGTAGGCCTTGTGGCTGGCCAACTCGGACAGACCGGCCCTCTGTACGTCGACGGCGTGGATGCGTGCGAGAGTCCTGGCCAGGCCGACTGAGATCGACCGTCGTCCCTCAGCATCCAACGCCTCAGCCGAATTCATGGTGTCCACGACGTTGCCGTCAACCCACGACATGAGAAATGCAGGGGCGCCGTCGCTGGTCGCGCCTCGTGGCAGCTCGCCATAGACCTGCGGGACTGGCACTGCCGTCGGGCCCAGCGCCTTGAGGATCCGGGCTTCGCGAGCGACGTCATGCGCGGACTCCAGCAGACGCCCCAAGGGTGGGCGACGTAGGACCCACTTCTTACCTGATTGGTCGATGAGGCGAAAGGTGAGGTTGGACTGGCCCAGCCCGACTCGTGTCAGAGAGAGTCGGCCCTCAGGTCGCTGGCCGACCGTCGGCATCCACTGGCGCACGACGTCCAAGTCAACTGATGAGTGGGACTCATGGGTCCTCGCTTTGTCAGCCACGGTGTTCCGCCGTACTGGCACGAGGCGCCCGATCCGCAGATGCGTCTCCTAGAAGCGCACCACCATCGATGACGACCGTCTGACCGGTGATCCACGACGCTGCACGTGAAGCGAGGAAGGTGACGAGGCCCGCTATGTCTTCGGGCTCACCGATGCGCCCGAGGGGTATCTCGGACCGGAGGCGTTCCTCGTGGTCGCTCCACAGCAACTCGGCCAGTCTGGTCCGGACCACACCTGGGGCCACTGCGTTGACGCGAACACCGGGAGCCAGTTCGAAGGCCTGCTGACGAGTGAGATGTATGAGCGCCGCCTTGGTGGCGTTGTATACACCCACGTCCGGCTCCACCGAGAGTCCACCGATTGACGCAGTGTTGACCACGGAGCCGCCGTGTTCGCCCATCCACGCCCGGACGACGACGGACGTCCAGTTCACAGCCGCCCACACGTTGACGTCGAAGGTCTTGGCGAATCGGAGGTGGTCCTGCTCGATGAGCGGACCATAGGCCGGATTGGTTCCGGCATTGTTCACGAGGATGTCGACGGAGCCGAACTCTTCGAGCGTTCGCTGGACGCACAGCTCAGCGGCCCCCGGCGTGGTGGCGTGCGCCTCCATGCCAACGACGACGCCTCTGCCTGGCTCTGCCCGAGCGTTGATCGAGTCGGCCGCGTTCAACGCCGAGTCCAGCCGCCGCGAGGTGAGCACCACGTTCGATCCTGCGGCGGCGAACGCGTCAGCGGTCGCAAGTCCGATACCCCGCGATCCACCAGTGATAATGGCGGTGAGTCCCGCCAGCCCGTGCACGTCCATGTCAGTGGCTCCGGGCGCTGGTGTACTTCCGCAGTTCCTGGCGGGCGATTGACCTCTTGTGTACCTCGTCGGGACCGTCAGCCAGGCGCAAGGTTCGGAGGTGAGCCCAGAATTCGGCGAGGGGGAAGTCATCCGTGACGCCGCCGCCCCCATGGACCTGGATGGCCCGGTCCACCACTCGCAACGCCATGCTCGGCGCGTCGACCTTGATGGCAGCGATCTCGGTTCGGGCGGCTCGATTGCCCACCTCATCCATCATCCACGCAGCCTTCAATGTCAACAGCCGAGTCTTCTCGATGTCGATGCGGGATTCGGCGATCCAGTCCTGGATGTTGGCTCGCTCCGCCAAGGCGGCGCCGAAAGTCTCGCGCGCGAGCGCGCGACGACAGAGCAGTTCGAGCGCACGCTCCGCCATGCCGATCGCCCGCATGCAGTGGTGGATGCGTCCGGGGCCGAGTCTCGCTTGGCTGATCGCGAAACCCTCACCCACACCTGAGAGAACATCGGCCTCGGGGACCCGGACGTTCTCGAACAGGATCTCGGCGTGCCCCTCGCGGTCGTAGTAGCCGAACACTGAGAGGCCACGTACCAAGGTGACGCCAGGGGCGTCGATGGGGACGACCATCATGGACTGCTGCCGGTGAGAATCAGCGAGCGGATCGGTCTTGCCCATCACGATGAGGACCTTGCAGTTCTTATGCAGCGCGTTTGATGCGAACCACTTGCGACCGTTGAGCACGTACTCGTCTCCATCGCGTTCCATGCTCAGCTGGATGTTGGTCGCGTCGCTGCTGGCCACCGCCGGCTCGGTCATCGCGAAGGCCGAACGGATAGTGCCCTCAAGGAGCGGCTTGAGGTATCTCTCCTGGTGCTCAGCGGTGCCGAACAGGGTCAAGACCTCCATGTTCCCGGTATCCGGTGCTGAGCAGTTGGTGGCCTCTGGCGCCAGGTGCGGACTGCGACCCATGATCTCCGCGAGGTGTGCGTACTCGAAGTTCGTCAGGCCCGGACCCCACTGGGCGTGTGGGTGGAACAGATTCCACAGGCCACGTCGCTGCGCCTCTGCCTTGAGCTCTTCGAGGACAGGGGGATGGAAATGCGGGTCGCCGGACTCCCGCATCTGCTCGGCATAGACGGCTTCCGCCGGGTAGACGCGCTCGTCCATGAAGCCGAGCAGCTCCTCCTGGAGCTGCTTGGCGCGATCGGAGATTTCGAACATGGACATGGCACTCCCTGGTAGTGATCACACGCGGCAAGAACTTCTCTACTATGACTTGAATCCGACTTCAGTTTCAAGTTAGATGTTCATGAACTGGACCACATGAGAGGTGAGCGATGGCTGCGAATCAGCCTCAAACTCCGTCCACGCTGGACGACCTCAACGCGCTCGTCGGTGTGGAGCTGGGACCCTCCGCCTGGTCATCAATGAGCCAGGAACGGGTCGCCTCCTTCGGCGCGGTGACCGGTGATCTGCAGTGGATCCACGTCGACGCCCCGCGCGCAGAAGCCAGCCCACTCGGCTCGACGGTCGTCCATGGGCTGTTCACTCTGTCGCTCGGCCCGGCGCTCCTGGCGGACCTGATCTCGTTCGAGCACTTTTCAGCCAGCCTCAACTACGGCTACGAGAAGGTGAGATTCCCTGCCCCTCTCCCCACAGATTCGCGAGTGCGCCTGCGTGCCAAGATTCTGAGCGTCCAAGAAGGGGCCAAGGGCTTGCTGCTTCACCACGAACAGGTCTTCGAACGTGAAGACCACGACCGGCCGGTGTGCGTGGCGGTGTCAGTCGCTCACTTGGTGCCGGGACCTCCCCCGACCTGACGGTCATGCCTGCCCGCAACATTGGCGCCCTCGCGATCGCCTCCAAGCCACCAGACCACTCGTGCGGAGATGCCTCCGTCGCGGCGCCTCTTCTTCTCGATCCATGCCATGTTCACTCCCTGCGGTGAGGGCTGGTGCCCACTTCGCAAGTGCGCGGGCATCCTGCAAATGCACGAAGCCCCAGGTCAGAAGACCTGGGGCTGTTGTGCGCGAGGGGGGAGTTGAACCCCCACGTCCTTTCGGACACACGGACCTGAACCGTGCGCGTCTGCCTATTCCGCCACTCGCGCGTGAAGCCTGCAAAGGTTATCCCAGCGCGGCAGCGGAACCCAAACTGGGACACCCCGATACGATCGACGGAGCCCGGAGGACCCCGGGGCGGCGATGGGCGTGGTCTCGACAGGCTCGGCCACGACGAGCGGATCGACCACCAGGAGCGGGAGGAGGCGTGATGGGTGGACTGCAGCGATTCGAGAACCGGCTCGAGCAGATGATCTCCGGCGTGTTCGCGCGCGCCTTCCGCAGTGCCGTGCAGCCCGTCGAGATCTCCGCGGCCCTCCAGCGCGAGGTCGACAACAACGCCCAGATCCTCAGCCGCAACCGGCGCCTGGTGCCCAACAGCTTCCACGTCGAGCTGAGCGAGGGCGACCTCGAGCGGCTCAGCCCCTACGACAGCGCCATGGCCGAGGAGCTCACCAGCACGCTGCGCGAGCACGCCGACCACCAGAGCTACGTCTTCCCCGGACCCGTGAACATCGTCTTCGAGGGGGCCGACGACCTCACCACCGGAAGGTTCCGGGTCCGCAGCAAGGCCGTCGCGAAGGTCACCCACAACGCCACCAACACCCAGGTCGGGCGGGCCCGCGCACTGCTCGAGGTCAACGGCACCCAGCACCCCCTCGATCCCCCCGGCCTCGTCGTGGGCCGCGGCACCGAGGCCGACCTGCGCATCAACGACCCGGGAGTGAGTCGCCGCCACATCCAGTTCCTGGTCTCCGGGGGCCGCGAGGGCCTGAAGCTCGGCGTCCGCGACCTCGACTCCACCAACGGCATGCTGGTCGACGCGAGCAAGGTGCTGGAGTCACCCCTGTACGACGGCTCGACGGTGAAGATCGGCAACACCACGATGACCGTGCGCATCGTCGACGACGAGAAGAGCGGCGATGTCTGAGCTCACCCTCTTCCTGATCCGGTTCGCCTACCTGGCGATCCTGTGGATCTTCGTGCTCTCCGCAATCTCGGTGATCCGCTCCGACATGTTCGGGGCCCGAGTTCCCGAGGGTGCCCGCGTCGAGCGCAACGGCGGCCGGCAGAAGGCCGCCAAGCCGCCCACCAAGCGCCGCGGTTCGCCCACCCACGTGGCGGTCGTCGACGGACCCAACGCCGGGCAGCGCGCCGAGCTCGACGCCGCGCCCGTGCTCATCGGTCGCGGCACCGACGCAGCGATCCGGCTCGACGACGACTACGTCTCCACCCGCCACGCCCGGATCGCTGCCAGCGGCGACCAGTGGTTCGTGGAGGACCTCGGCTCGACCAACGGCACCTATGTCGGCACCGCCCGGATCACCCAGCCCACGACCATCGCGCTCGGCACCCAGGTCCGGATCGGCAAGACCACCCTCGAATTGAGGAAGTGAGATGCCGCTGCACCTGCGCTACTCGGCGCTGTCCGACGTCGGGCGGGTCCGCAAGGACAACCAGGACTCCGGGTACGCCGGGCCGTGGTTGCTCACCGTCTGCGACGGCGTCGGCGGCGCAGCCCGCGGCGACATGGCCTCCAGCACCGCCGTCGGCCAGCTCGTCCGCCTCGACGAGCCCCCGGGCGAGGACCTGCTCGGCGCGGTCGCTGGAGCGATCCACCGCGCTGACGACCGGATCGGCGAGCTCGTCGACCACGACCCCGCCCTCAACGGCACCAGCACGACCATGACCGTCGCCCTGTTCGACGGGGCCCGCGTGGGCATCGGTCACGTCGGAGACAGCCGCGCCTACCTCTACCGTGGCGGTGCGCTCAGTCAGCTCACCAAGGACCACACGTTCGTGCAGAGCCTGATCGATGAGGGCCGGATCACCGAGGAGGAGTCGCGGGTCCACCCCCACCGCAACCTCATCCTGAAGGCCGTCGACGGGCGTGGCGACAACGAACCCGACCTCTTCCTGGTCGACCTCGCCACCGGCGACCGACTCTTCCTGTGCAGCGACGGGGCCAGCGGCGTCCTCGACGACGAGCGGATGGCCGACATCCTCGGCTCGGGCACCCCTGACTACGCCACGGTCGAGATGGTCCGGGCCAGCCTCGAGGCCGGCAGCTCGGACAACATCACCTGCATCGTCGCCGACGTCGTGGAGGAGGAGCCGGAGGAGCCTCTGGAGCCGCTCCTGGTGGGTGCCGCCGCCGAGCTGCCGCGTCGCCGGGGCACCGGCATGGCGGCAGTCTTCCGTGGCCACCGCGCCGGGGACACCGGCGAGTTGGAGGCCGTGCCCTCCGACGTACCCCACGCGATCCTGAGCGACCCGCTCGATCCCGAGAGCGTGCGCTACGCCCCGCGCCCACCGCGGCGACTCGGGTGGCTGCGCCGGCTCCTGGCCCTGGCGAGCCTGGTCGGGCTCCTGTGGATCGGAGTCGCCGCCGCGTGGGCCTGGAGCCAGCACCAGTACTTCGTCGGCGAGCAGGACGGCAACGTCACCATCTTCCGCGGACTCAACACCGACCTGCCCGGGATCTCCCTCAACTCGCCCTACGAGACCACCGACGTGCGCCTCGACCTGCTCTCCGACTATGACGCCGGGCTCGTCACCCAGGGCATCGAGTCTGCCGACCTCGACGAGGCCCACCGCACCGTGCAGGAGCTCGCCGGCAGCCAGGACTGCGCGCCCGGGGACACCTGCTGATGTCGACGTACCAACCGGGGCATCCCGGCGCCATCCTGGGCTTCGTCCACCGCCGTCGGCGCGGAGCGGAGCTGTTCCTGCTCCTCATCGCCCTGCTGGTGGGCGTCGGCGGCTACGCCGCCGTGGGCATCGGGGTGAAGGGCGAGGTGCCTGCCGACATCATCGGCTACGGCACCTGGCTGACCGTGCTGGTGCTGGCCGCCCACGTGGTGGTCCGGCTGACCGCGCCGTACGCCGATCCGGTGCTGCTGCCGAGCGTCTGCGCACTCAACGGGCTGGGCCTTGCCGTGATCTACCGTCTCGACCTGGCCAAGGGCGCCGAAGGGATCTTCTCCGGCCAGCAACTGACCTGGATGACCGTCGGCGTGGTGCTCTTCGCGGCCACCCTGCTGATCCTGCGCGACCACCGGGTGCTGCAGCGCTTCACCTACACCTCGGGGCTGGCCGCGATCGTGTTGCTGCTGATGCCGATCCTGCCGGGCATCGGCAAGACCATCAACGGCGCCCGGATCTGGATCCATGTCGGGCCGCTGAGCTTCCAGCCCGGCGAGGTCGCCAAGGTGCTGCTGGTCGTGGCGTTCGCCGGCTACCTCGTCATGCACCGCGACGCCCTCGCCCTGGCCGGGCGCCGGGTGCTGTTCGTGGACCTGCCGCGCGGGCGGGACCTCGGCCCGATCCTGGGCATGTGGCTGGTCAGCCTGGCCATCCTGGTCTTCCAGCGTGACCTCGGCTCCAGCCTCCTGTTCTTCGGGCTCTTCCTGGTGATGCTCTACGTCGCCACCGAACGCCCCGGCTGGCTGGTCGTCGGCAGCGTGCTGTTCCTCGGCGGCGCCTACACCGCCTACCGCCTGTTCGCCCACGTCGCCGAACGCGTCGACATCTGGCTGCACCCCATGCGCTACTACCAGCAGGGCTCGGGCCCCGACTCCGGCCAGCTCGTCGAGTCGCTGTTCGGCATGGGCTGGGGCGGCCTCCTGGGGCGCGGCTTCGGCGGCGGCAGCCCCTACCGGATCCCCTACGCCGAGTCCGACTTCATCATCGGCGCCATCGGTGAGGAGCTCGGGCTGACCGCGGTGATGGCCGTGATCCTCCTCTACGGCCTCATCGTCGAACGCGGCCTGCGCACCGCCCTGATCTGCCGCGACTCCTTCGGCAAGCTGATGGCCACCGGCCTCGCGGTCTCGATCGCGCTCCAGGTGTTCGTGGTCATCGGCGGGGTCACGAGGCTGATCCCGCTCACCGGCCTGACCACCCCGTTCCTGTCGTACGGCGGTTCGTCGCTGGTGGCCAACTGGGTGATCATCGCGCTGCTGCTGCGCATCTCCGACCAGGCCCGGCGTCCGGTGCCGGACCTGTCGGTGCCCGACGACGTGGACTCCGATGCCACCCAGGTGGTGAAGCTCGGGTGAACAAGCCGATCCGCACCATGGCGATCTTCTGCCTGGTCCTCTTCGTGGCCCTGATGCTCAACGCCACCTACCTGCAGTACTACAAGGCCGGCGCCCTCAACGACGACCCCCGCAACCGCCGGGTCATCGAGGCCGCCTTCTCCCGCGAACGGGGCGCGATCCTGGTGGGCCGCGACGCGATCGCCAAGAGCGTGAAGAGCAACGACACCTACCAGTTCCAGCGCACCTACGACGAGCCGTTCGTCTACGCCCCGGTCACCGGCTACTTCTCCTTCTACTCCCAGACCGGGATCGAGAAGTCCCAGAACGCCGTACTGTCCGGCGACGACGACCGGCTGTTCGTCAACCGGCTCCTCGACGTCCTGAGCAACGCCGAGCCCCAGGGCGGGAGCGTCCAGCTCACCCTCAACGCCGCCGCACAGAAGGCGGCGTACGACGGGCTGTCGGCGCTCGGCGACAACGTGCAGGGTTCCGTGGTCGCGATCGAGCCCAGCACCGGCAAGATCCTGGCCATGGTGTCGCTGCCGACCTACGACCCCAATCGGCTGGCCTCCCACGACCTCGACGCCGTCTCCAAGACCTACGACCGGCTCAACGCCGACAAGACCGAGCCGCTGCTGAACCGGTCCATCCAGACCCGGCTGCCACCAGGCTCGACGTTCAAGATCGTCACGGCCGCGGCGGCGATCGAGAGCGGACGCTACGACTCGAGCAGCTCGGTGCCCGGTGGACCCACCTACCAGGCACCCCAGACCACGAGCGTCATCGACAACGAGGGCCGCGACTGCGGCACCAACCGGATCCCCTTCACCCAGGCCATGGAGAACTCCTGCAACACCACGTTCGCCGCGCTGGCCAACGAGGTGGGCGCCGACGCCATGCTCAAGCAGGCCGAGGCCTTCGGGTTCAACGCCGACTACCTCGACGACATCGGCCCGCAGGCGCAGTCGGTGTTCCCGGCCGGGATGGATCCGGCCCAGACCGCGCAGGCCGGCATCGGACAGTTCGAGGTCGCCGCCACCCCGCTCCAGATGGCGATGGTGGTGGCCGGCGTCGCCAACGACGGCACCGTGATGAAGCCCTACCTGGTCAACGAGGTGCAGACCCCGGAGCTCGAGGTCCTGGACCCCGTGGACCCCGAGGAGCTCTCCAAGGCCGTGTCGTCCTCGACCTCCAACGAGCTCACCCGGCTCCTGGTCGCCACCGTCGACGACGGCACCGCGGCCCCGGCGGCCATCCCGGGCATCGAGGTGGCCGGCAAGACCGGGACCGCCCAGAGCGGCATCCCCGACGTGCCGCCGTACGCCTGGTTCGCGTCGTTCGCACCCGCCGAGGACGCCCAGGTGGCCGTCGCGGTGATGATCCAGAAGGCTGACATCCCCCGCGGCGAGATCGCCGGAGGACTTCTCGGTGGACCGATCGCCAAGGCGGTCATGGAAGCGGTGATCAACTCATGACCTACGTCGACGCCGAGCAGCGCTACCGCCTCGACTCCCGCATCGCCACCGGCGGCATGGGCGTCGTGTGGCGCGGCACCGACACCGTGCTCAACCGCGAGGTCGCCATCAAGGTCCTCAAGCCCGAGTACGCCGATGACCCCACCTTCCGCAACCGGTTCGAGACCGAGGCCCGCCACGCCGCGGCGCTGCACCACCCCGGAGTCGCCGCGGTCTTCGACTTCGGTGAGGGCGTCCTCGAGGGCGGTCCGCGACCGTTCCTGGTGATGGAGCTCGTCGACGGGCAGCCGCTCTCCAACCTGCTGCGCCCGCAGTCCCCGATGGACCCCGACGTGGCCCGTGAGCTGATGGCCCTCACCGCCGACGCCCTCGGCGCCGCCCACGCCGCGGGGATCGTGCACCGCGACATCAAGCCGGCCAACCTCATGGTGCTGCCCGACCGGCGGGTCAAGATCACCGACTTCGGGATCGCGCGCGCCGCCGACGGCATGGCGTTGACCGCGACCGGACAGGTGATGGGCACCCCGCAGTACCTCTCCCCCGAGCAGGCCGAGGGCGGCACCGCCACCTTCGCCTCCGACATCTACTCCCTGGGGGTCGTGGCCTTCGAGTGCCTGGCCGGCTACCGCCCGTTCGTCGGCGAGACCCCGGTCACCACGGCGCTCGCCCACCTGCGCGAACCGGTCCCCGAGCTGCCCGCGCAGGTGCCCGCCGATCTGGCGGCCGTCGTACGCCGGGCGATGGCCAAGCGTCCCGAGGACCGCTACGCGAGCGCCGCCGAGTTCGCAGCGGCCCTGCGCAATCCGCGGTCGGCCGGGGCCGCCGTACCCAGCCGGGTCGTGCCGGCGCCCGAGCCAGCGATCGGGCCCGCCACCGCGGTGCTGCCTGCCGCCACCGGTCCGGTGACGGCCCCGGTGCCCGTGGCCGAGCCCAGCTCCCGCGGCACCAACCCGTGGCCGTGGGTGCTGCTCGCGGTGGTGGCGATCGTGGCGGTGGTGGCCCTGGTGGTGAGCCAGAACCAGGACGACGGCGGCACGCCGACGACGCCGACGGACTCCACGAGCGCCCCGACCACCGAGACGACACCGACGCAGGAGTCGTCCTCGCCCACCGCGCCGGCCACGGTCAACGTCAACCCCGACGACTACATCGGCGACAACGTGGACGACGTCGCCCAGGCGCTGCGCGACCTCGGCCTGAGGGTGAGCACCGAGCGGGTCACCAATCCCGGCGACCAGACCCCCGACACCGTGGAGGACGTCAACCCGTCCGGGCAGCTCAACGAGGGCGACCGGGTCACGGTGACCTACTGGGGTGCCGCGCCCAGCACGCCCTCGACCCCGACCACGCCGAGCACCCCCACCACCCCGACGTCAGCTCCCACCACTGACGCCACGACACCCGCCGCCAAACCACTGGCCGGCCAGCTTCACGGGAAGGTCAACGACCGATGAGCAACCAGCAGCCGACCCTGGTCGGCGGGCGCTACGAGCTGGGCGAGCTGCTCGGCCGAGGTGGCATGGCCGAGGTGCGCAAGGGCACCGACACCCGCCTCGGCCGGATCGTCGCGGTCAAGCGACTGCGCACCGATCTCGCCAGTGACGCCACCTTCCAGGCCCGGTTCCGGCGCGAGGCCCAGGCCTCCGCCTCGCTCAACCACCCCTCCATCGTCAGCGTCTACGACACCGGCGAGGAGATGACCGAGGACGGCGTCGCCCAGCCCTACATCGTGATGGAGTACGTCGCCGGGCGCACGCTGCGAGACGTGATCCGCGAGGGGCGCAAGATCCTGCCCGAACGCGCCCTCGAGATCACCAGCGGCGTGCTGTCGGCCCTCGACTACAGCCACCGCGCCGGGATCATCCACCGCGACATCAAGCCCGGCAACGTGATGCTCACGCCCGCCGGCGACGTGAAGGTGATGGACTTCGGGATCGCCCGTGCCATGTCGGACGCCTCCTCCACGATGACCCAGACCGCGGCCGTGGTCGGCACCGCGCAGTACCTCTCCCCCGAGCAGGCGCGCGGCGAGACCGTCGACTCCCGTTCGGACGTGTACTCCACCGGCTGCCTGCTCTACGAGCTCCTCACCGGCCGTCCGCCGTTCGTGGGGGACAGCCCCGTGTCGGTCGCCTACCAACACGTCCGCGAACCCGCCGCCCCGCCCTCCGAGCACGACATCGACCTGCCACCCGAGGTGGACCAGATCGCGATGAAAGCGCTGGCCAAGCGGGTCGAGGACCGCTACCAGTCCGCGGCAGCCATGCGGGCCGACATCGAGCGCTACCTCTCCGGGCGCCCCGTACAGGCCCCGGTCGTGGTGGCCCCGGTCCCCGTCCCCGACCCCACCCCGACCTCCTTCACCCAGCCGGTGAGCCTGGAGCCCGAGGAGGAGGAGCCCCGGCGCCGTACCGGCCTGTGGGTCCTGATCGGGCTGGTCGTGGCCGCCCTGCTCGTCGGCGGGGTGATCCTCTGGCCGACGCTCTTCGAGAAGCCGGTCGACAAGGTCCAGGTCCCCAACCTGGTCAACCTCACCGAGACCCAAGCCCGGGCCGCCCTCGGGGAGAAGGGCCTGACGCCGGTGGTCACCTACGAGAACAGCGACACCGTGCCCAACAAGCGCGTCATCTCGCAGGATCCCGATCGCGACCAGTACGTCGCCCCGGGCTCCGACGTGAACCTGGTCGTCTCCAGCGGTGTGTCCCTGGTGACCGTGCCGTCGGTGGTCGGTCAGCCTCGTGGCGGCGCGCGCGCGCTGCTGGAGGAGCAGAAGTTCAAGGTCACCATGCAGGAGGTGGAGTCCGACCTGCCTCGGGGACAGGTGATCGAGACCAACCCGGCAGCCGGCACCAGGGTGCCCAAGTTCTCCGAGATCACCGTCTCCTGGTCCGACGGCCCCGAGAAGGTCCCGGACGTGATCGGGATGACGCAGGAGAAGGCCGAGCAGGCTGTGCGCGACGCCGGGTTCAAGCCGGACGTGATCGCCGACAGCAACACCACGGAGCCTGCGGGCACGGTGATCCGGACGAGTCCAGCAGCAGGTCAGACGTTGTCCGAGGGCAGCACGGTGACGATCGTGGTGTCGAGCTTCGTGCCTCCGAGCGCGACCGCCTCGCCCACCGACGGCGCCAGCCCGACCGACGGCACGACACCGACCGATGGGACCACCCCGACTGACGGGGCGACACCCTGATCCCGGTGGCGTGAGCGCCTAGCGCAGGACCTGCGCGTAGGCCATGTCGACCGGTGAGTCGTAGCCCGGCGCCTCGAGGAAGTCCTCGAGCTCCAGGTCCCAGCCGATCTCGATGTCGGGGTCCTCGGCCTGGCCGCGGTAGACCTCGAGGTAGGCGTCGCCCATGATCGAGGTGTAGAGCGAGTCCTGGTCGCCGACCGCGGAGATGACGTAGGGCTGGGCGTAGGGGATGCCGTGCAGACGCACCGCGTTGCCCGAGCACTTGATCCCCGTCGTCGAGATCACCCGCTGGCCCTGGATGGTGACGGCGCTCGCGCCGCCGAGCCACATGGCGTTGACGACGGCCTGGATGTCCTGCTGGTGCACCACCAGGAGCTTGACGCCGACCTCGTCGGTCACCTGCACCGACTCAGGTGAGTCCGTGAGCGTGACGGTCAGACCGGGACCGCTGACCGGCAGCCGGCCAGCAGGACCCTTGAGGTCGGCCACCTCGGCGTTGATCCGGTTGACCTTCTTGTCACCCACCCCGGCGGTCAGCTGCTGGACCTCCTGGTTGAGGTTGGCCGCGCGGGCCTTCAGGTTCTCCACCGCGCCGCTCTCAGCCGACACGATCGAGGACAGATCGGGGTAGCGCCCCGGTCGCAGGTCCGTCCCGTCGCTGCTCTCGGCACTGACCACGAACAGGGCTCCGCTGAGGATCGCCACGAGCGGAGTGCCCACCCGCCACACCTGACGGCGCCGCCTGGCGCGGGCGTCGAGGGCGGGGTCGTGGGCCATGGCGACTACGCTAGCCCGCGGCGCGGGAGAATTTGCCATTCACGCCGCCCCACTTGCCCTCGCCACAGCGTAGAAGCAGTACAGATCGGAGAACCTGGTGACCAAACCGAAGGCCGCGAAGCAGTACGTCGACCCCACCGCGGGGCCACTGCTGACCACGCGATTCGCGATCTCGCTCCTGCTCATCGTCCTCGGGATCGCGTGGATCGCCTACTACTACATCCAGGTGCGCGTCGACCCCACCGCCGTACCCGCTCCCAAGGCGGGCAAGCCGGCGTTCATGGCCGACCTCAAGGACTGGAACTACGCCATCGGCTTCGGTCTGGCGTTCCTCGGCCTCGGATTGTCCGCGCACCCTTCGACCCCGCTCGGCCGTGGCCGCGGCGTGGTGGTCGGGATGCTGGGCTGCTTCCTGGTCGGCCTGATCTGGATCTGTACGTTCTACGTGCTCAGCACCGACCTGAGCAAGGTGCCGGTGATGAACGACCTGGACCAGTTCAACCTGATGGTCGGCATCGGCTTCATGGCCGTCGGGTTCACCTTCGCCACCCGCTGGGAGTGATCGACCCGGTGGGCGAATGACACCGGTGTAGTTATGCACAGGAGTTATCCACAGTGGGGATAACTCTCCGGGTCGGGGGCGAGCCTCAGGCCAGCTGCGTCGTGCGAAGAGCCGTCGCCAGGACCAGGACGACCCCGATGGCGACCATCCCCGAGACCTGCCACGTCGTACGACGCGGCTTGGGGGCATAGATCAGCAGCGCAGCGATCAGGACACCGCCCAGGAACCCACCGAGGTGGCCCTGCCAGGAGATGGAGCCCGCGCCGACCACGGTGATGACGGCATTGATAGCGATCCAGGTCAAGATCCCCTGCACGTTGCCGCGGATCTTGACGGTCACGACCAGCAGGCCGCCCATGAGACCGAAGATCGAGCCTGAGGCGCCGAGGGTGGAGCCGTACTCGTAGGACGCCCAGTAGACCAGCACGGAGCCGGCCAGGCCCGAGAGCAGGTAGAGCGCCAGGAAGCGGACGCGACCGACGTAGGCCTCCAGCGTCGGCCCGAGCACCCACAACGCCAGCATGTTGAAGCCGATGTGCACGACCTCGACGTGGGCGAAGGTGCTGGTGATCATCTGCCAGTAGGCGCCGTCACTGACGCCCGGGAGCCAGGTGGCGGGGTTGACGCACGACGCCTCCGGCTGGTCGAACGCACCCTGCCCGGTGAGGCACACACCGTTGGGGCGCAGGGCCAACAGGTCCACGAGCCGGCTGCCGGCTCCGCCGGTGACCATGATGGCGATCCAGACCCCGACATTGATGATGATCAGGGCCAGAGAGGTCTTCTGGGGGTTCTCCGAGCGCGTCCCGCCGTACGTCGTGCGGGCGGCCCGGGTGCTCTTCGCGCCTTCAGCCACGCACTCAGGGCACTGGAAGCCCACGGCGGCATCGCGCATGCAGTCGGGGCAGATGGGCCGATCGCAGCGCTGGCAGCGGATGTAGGTCTCACGCCCGGGGTGCCGATAACAGGTCGGCACCCCGGGTTCGGGAGACGGTGGAGTGGTGTTCAGGACTCTGCGGATTCGCCCGACGCGGTTCGGATGACCTCGACCGTGTTGATGACCACCGGGTCCTTGGGGCGGTCGCCGGGACCGGTCGCCGTCGTACCGATGGCGTCCACGACATCGCGCGAGGCCTGATCGGCCACCTCGCCGAAGATCGTGTGCTTGAAGTTCAGCCACGGGGTGGCACCGACGGTGACGAAGAACTGCGAACCGTTGGTGCCCGGTCCGGCGTTGGCCATCGCGAGCAGGTAGGGCTTGTCGAAGACGAGCTCGGGGTGCGGCTCGTCCTTGAAGGTGTAGCCCGGGCCACCGGTGCCGGTGCCCAGCGGGCAGCCACCCTGGATCATGAAGCCCTCGATGACGCGGTGGAATCCCAGCCCGTCGTAGAACGGTCCCGACGTCTTGCCGCCGTCAGCCTTGTAGTTCTTGGTGCCCTCGGCGAGCCCGACGAAGTTGTCGACCGTTTCCGGCGCATGGTTCGGGAAGAGGTTGATGGTGATGTCGCCCCGGTTGGTCTTCAGGACGGCCTGCAGGTCAGTCATTGACTTGCCCTTCTAGTGACGATCACGTGAGTGCCGTGTTGTTGGCACGGTGCTGGGTGTACTGCGTGATCCTTTCAGGCGAGCGCAAGCTTTCAAACGCCACCACCCTTTTGGGCGCTTGGGTTCACGGCCCGAACATGGTGGGATGGAGGTCCGGGTTCGGCTAGCGAGAGGACGGGAAGCATGGGCTTCCGCAAGAAGAAGAGCCTGATGGATCAGGCGGGCGACCTGGTCGACCAGATCCTGCCTGCCATCGAGTCGGCCGTGGACACCGCCAAGGAGAAGGCCGTCCCGCTCTACCAGGACGCCAAGGACAGGGCCGTCCCGCTCTACCAGGACGCCAAGGACAGGGCCGTCCCCCTCTACAACGACGCCGTCGACTCCGCCAAGCCGGTGTTGGCCCAGGGCCGCGCGCTGGCCACGGAGAAGGCAGCGCAGGGCGCCGCCATCGTCGCCGAGCACGCCGCGACCGGTCGGGACCTGGCGACCGCGAAGGTCGCCGAGATCAAGGGTGAGCCGGCCAAGAAGAAGGGCAGCAAGCTGAAGAAGGTCCTCGTCATCACCGGCGTGGCCGGGATCGCCGCCTTCGTCTACAAGAAGCTGACCGCCAGCGACGACAGCTGGCAGTCGGCGTACACGCCTGCGCCACCGCCGCCGGCCAAGCCTGCCGCCCCCGTGGCCGAGCCGGCTGACGATGCTGCCGCCGCATCGCCCGACGAGGCGATCGCCGACGCCGTCGAGGAGCCGCACGCGGTCACCACCCCCGACGACCCGGCCGAGGTCGTCGAGGTTGAGGGCGACGAGGGCTCGTCCAAGTCCTGACGTTTCATCAAGGTATGTAGGTCAACCTCCGCTGTCCGTGTCGAATTCGACACGGACAGCGGGCATTTGCCTGCATACCTTGATGAACCTGGGGCTCAAGGGAGATCCTCTGGCCGGTGCTCGGCGATCCACGCATCGATCTCCTCCCACCAGGTGAAGAGCCACTCGATGCGTTCCTCGCGGCCGGCCGGGATGTCTTCGTTGGAGACCTGCCACCAGCGCATGATGATCTGCTTGTCCAACGGCAGCTCGCGCCACAGATCTCGCGCCGACACCAGGTGGTCGAGCCCGGTGTGGGCCACGAGCACGATGTCGGCCTCGGGGGCGGCGTCGAGGGCGGCCAGGAAGCCGCCCGGACGTGGCGCGAGGACGTGGATCATCTCCTCGGCGCGCTGCGCCATCCGCTCCATGCCGAGTTTGCGCAGCCGGTCGATGGCGCGCTGACGGCGCGCCGGGGTGAAGTTGCCGCCCTCGGGGAAGATCACGAACGCGTCGTTCTCGTCGAGCCCGGTGGCCAGGTCGGCGATCTGGTCCTCGAAGTTCTGGCCCTTGGCCGGGTTGGGCGAGATGAACCGGGCCGGGATCCGTCGCAGCACCACGTCGATCGCGGGGTCCCAGGCCATCGTGTCCTTCAGGACCACCCGCGGCTCTCGGCCGTACCAGTCCATCAGGGTGTGGATGAGGGTGAAGGAGTCCCCCACCCCCGCGTGACGACAGCACACCAGGATCGGCTTGCCGGGGTGGGCGTCCGGGGAGGGACCTTCGCTGATGATCCGCAGGCGGGCGACCCGCTTGGCCTCGCGGAAGAAGAACCACATCAGCATCTGCACGAGGTCGTAGTGCAGGCCCTCGAAGTACGGCGTGCGCATCTTCCACCCGAAGCCCGAGGAGATCCACAGGACGAACATCACGAGCAGGAGGATCGACTCGCAGGTCAGGTAGAGGATGAAGATCCACAGCAGGCGCAGAATCCGCAACCGCCCCGGGAACAGCGGCGAGAGGGCCGCCCCCACGATCAACCAGAACGGGAACGTCACCCAGATCAGGACGGTCAGCCCGATCATCGCCGGCGCCAGGATGAAGCGGCGCAGCGCCCAGATCACAGCGCGTCCAGGTAGTCGCGGCTGGCCTCGTAGGTCGCCTCCATCTTGGCCGCGACGGCTGAGAAGTCCCGGAACGCGAACATCGAGTCGTCGCGGCCGGAGGTGCCTGCGGCCGGGAGCACGTGGGCACTCACCCCGGGCGGAAGCTCGGACATCTCGCGGATGAACCGGTGTCGGCGCGCGATCTCGAACGACACCCGCGCCACGTCCCACGGGCGCTTGGGGGCGACCAGCGGACGGTCGATGCGCCCGACCTGGAGCACGAAGATCCGGGTCGCGCCGAGCTGGGCGGCCCGTCCGACCGGGATGGAGTTCACGATGCCGCCGTCCAGGTAGTGCTCCTCGCCCACCTTGGCCGGCGGCAACAGGCCTGGTACGGCGGCGCTCGCCATGACGGCCGGCACCACCGGTCCAGTACTGAACCAGTGTTCGGCGGACCGCTCGATGCTGGCCGCGCACACCTGGAACTGCACCGGGAGCTCCTCGAAGGTGAGGTCGCCGAACTCCTCCTGCATGCGATCACGCAGCGGTCGCGAGGAGAACACGTGGGTGCCGCTGGACACTGCGCGACGTACCGTCTTGAGCGGCTGGCTGGGGTAGACGTCGCGAGACTCCCCCACGGCGGTCCACAGCTCGACGAGTCGGGCGATCACCGAGCTCTGCGGCTCCCGGGCGACCAACGCACCGTTGAGCGCACCGACGCTGGTGCCGACCACGAGGTCCGGCACGATGTCGTGCTCGAACAGGGCCCGCAGCATGCCGACCTCGACCGCGCCGAGCACACCGCCACCACCCAGCACGAACGCGGTCTTCTCCACGGTCAGACCCTAGCGGCTGACGAGCTCCGGATGCTCCTGACGCGTGCGCTGCGTGACCCGGTGCTCCACCCAGAAGATCAGGACCGGGATCAGCCCGGCCACCAGCATCAGCAGCGTGAACGGGATCGTCCAACGGGCCCCGCGGGCGAACAGGAAGGCGACCACGACGTAGGCGATGTAGACCCACCCGTGGACGACCCAGACCAGGCTCAGCGTCTCGCCGAGCTGCTGGAGGTCGGAGCCCTCGGTGGTGAGGTAGCGCAGCGGCAGCGCCACGAACGCGCCGAACACGAGGAGCACCCCGACGATGATGGCCAGCACCCGGTAGGTCGTGAACAGTCTCTGCACGCCGCCAACCTACCTAGTCACCGACAACGGCCTCGTCGCGGACCAGCACCTCGTCGCGGACCCACCGCCACCAGATGAAGACCGCGAAGCCACCGAAGACCCACCACTCGAGGGCGTAGAGCAGGTTGCGCAGCGCGGTGAAGCGGCCGGCGTCGGGCAGTTGCTCCAGATCTGCCTGGACCAGCCCGGCGTACTCACCCAGCTGCACCGCGTAGGCACCGTAGAGGTCCTGGTCGACATGTTGGATGGCGTCAGCGATCCGCAGTTGCGGGAGTACGTCGTCCGCCGGGTCCGGGTCGGCCTCCCCGGTGCCCTCGGGAGGTTGCAGCCAGGCCACGACCTCTCCCGCTCCGTCCGGGGCGGCCGGTGCGTCCTGGAGGCTTGCGGTCCAGCCGAGGACGATCTCGAGCGCTGAGTCACCGCCGTCGACCTGGAGCGGAGTGACCATCCAGAAGCCGTCTCGGCCCTCGTGCTCGCGGCCACTGACGTAGACCGTCCCCTGGGGCACCCACGTGCCGGTGACGGTGACCGGTTGACCCACCAGGTTGCCCGGGAACGGGTCGTCGGGCCCGATGGCATCGGCCAGCGGAATCGGGTCGCGCTGGGTCAGGTCGGTGGCTTCAGCCGAGCGCCGCGTCTGCCACGCGTCGTACTGCCAGAGGCCCAGGCCGATCGCCGTGGCGACCAGCACGACCGCCAGCAGGTGGTAGCCCCAGTAGCGCGGCTGCAACGGACGAGGGACGGGCACCGCCCCAGCGTACGAGGCGGGCCAGACCGCTCCTCTCGGGCCTTGACTTGTCCGCCGGGGGACGTGAGCGTGACCGTAGGATTCACACGTCGTGTCACTACCAGCTGGAGGTCACCTGTCATGCCGCTTGACCTGTCTGCCGACGACATCGGGCCCGTCGATGTCGCCGTGATCCTCTTCGAGGGCAACGAGTTCAACGGCGAGGTCGCGCCGGCGCTGCTGGACCTGCAGGAGAGCGGCACCGTCCGCATCCTCGACCTCGCGTTCGTGCTGAAGGACGACGCCGGCGCGGCGTCGTACCTCGAGGTCACCGACGCCGACGTGGCTCACGCGTTCGACCGGCTCAGCGAGGGCCACTACGACCTGCTGAACGACAGCGAACTCGACGAGGTGGCCGAGGGACTCGAGCCCGGCACGTCAGCGCTGGTGGTGGTCTGGGAGAACAGCTGGGCGGCCCGACTGGGTGCTGCCATCCGGGGGTCGAACGGCCGCGTGGTCGCGCTCGAGCGGATCCCACGAGAAGACGTGCTGGCGGCCGTCGCCGCACTCGACGAGGAGGAGTAGACATGCGACGAGGACGACCGGGCCTTCTGGGCACCATGGCCCGCACGGCAGTGATCGCCGGGACGGCGACTGCGGTGTCCGGCAACGTGCAGCAGCGGCAGGCCCAGCGAGGCGCACAGCAGCAGGCGGCCGCCCAGGCGCAGCAGCAGGCGATGATCGATCAGGCGGCCGCCCAGGCAGCAGCACAGGCTGCTCCTGCGCCGCCCGCGGCGCCAGCCGGCATGTCGATCGACGACAAGATCACCAAGATCACCGAGTTGGGCAAGCTCAAGGAGGCCGGGCTCCTGACCGAGGACGAGTTCAGCGCCGAGAAGGCGAAGGTCCTCGCTCTCTGAGCGTTGTCGTGCGGGAATCCCCGGTCGACCGGGGATTCCTGCACAGTGGTGGACATCAGTGAGACGCACGAGGATGCTGAGCCCAGAGTTTCTCCCAGCCGCCCGAGGCGTGGGACCGACGAAAGCGAGCGACTGATGGACAGTTTCTGGGACTTCTTCTGGTTGATGATCTCGGCGTTCCTCTTCTTCGGCTACCTCATGGTGCTCTTCCAGATCCTCATCGATCTGTTCCGGGACCACAGCGTGTCCGGTGGCATGAAGGCCGTGTGGGTCTTCGGGTTGGTGATCCTGCCGTTCCTCACCGCCCTGATCTACCTGTTCGCGCGCGGCGGCGGCATGGCGCAGCGTGCGATGGCCGAGCATCAGAATGCACGGCAGCAGACCGAGGCCTACATCCAGTCGGTGGCCGGCGGTGCCTCACCCTCGGAGGAGATCGCAAAGGCGAAGGCCCTCCTGGACTCCGGGACGATCTCGTCGAGCGAGTACGACGCCCTCAAGGCCCGCGCGCTGCGCTGAACCATCCACAACGTCATCACTTCTGGTTGCCCAGGCGACCAGAGGTGATGACGTTGCGGGGCTCAGGCGGCGGGGGTGCGCAGTACACAGCGGAAGCCCTGGTGACTGGTGCCGGTGTCGATCATCTGCGGTCGACGGGCCGCGGGTCGGTAGCGCAGGCAGTACGACGGGGAGCAGAGGTGTGAGCCGCCCTTGACCACCTTGCGCGGGATCCGGAACTGCGGCTGCTCGGGGTCATAGCTCTGTTCCTGCTCGCCGCCGCGCGGATTGGTGGGCAGGCAACAGGGCTTGTCCGGTTCCTCGGGGTGCTGCTCGGTCCACCAGTCGTCGGTCCACTCCCAGACGTTCCCGGCCATGTCGAAGAGTCCGTAGCCGTTCGCTGGGAAGCTGCCCACCGGCGCGGTGCGCAGGAACCCACTCTCGCCGCTGCTGCGCCACGGGAAGTCGGGCCCGTCCCAGGTGTTGGCCATGATCCGTCCGCCGGGCCGTTCCTCGTCGCCCCAGGTGAACGCCGCGCCTTCGAGGCCGCCACGGGCGGCGTACTCCCACTCCGCCTCGCTGGGCAGCTCGCAGCCGACCCAGGTCGCGTAGGCGGCAGCGTCCTCGTGAGCGACATGGACGACGGGGTGGTCGAGCCGCTTGTCGATCGAGCTCTTGGGCCCGTTGGGGTGCTTCCAGCACGCGCCGGGCTTCCACCGCCACCACTGGCCGAGGTGCCGCAGGTCCACCGGTCCGCGGGTCGGGGTGAAGACCATCGACCCGGGCTGCAGGTTGGCCGCCGGCGCCCCCGGGTAGTCGGCCGGGTCGAGGGCGCGCTCTGCCACGGTGAGGTAGCCCGTGGCCTCGACGAAGGCGGCGTACTGCTCGTTGGTCACCTGCGTGGCGTCGATGGCGAATGCGTCGACGCGCACCCGACGCGTGGGCGCTTCCTCGGGGTAGTGGTCCTCGGAGCCCATCGTGAACGTGCCCTCAGGGAGGGTGATCTGCTGGCTGGCTCGCATCAGGTCAGACGATAGACGAGGCGCCCAGCTCCGGCACGAGTCAGCCGACGACCTGGACCAGCCCGACGACGAGGCCGATGAGCCCGCACAGGCCGAGGGTGCGCAGGATGCTCCACCCGCGGCGCAGGAGCAGGTACGCCGCCAGCAGGGCGATCGCGAGGGACAGTGGCTTCAGGGTGCCGGGGTCGGGGACCTGGAGGTGCAGCGGCCCCCAGGCGACGACCTCAACCTGGCGGAAGAGGGTGTGCACGGCGAAGAAGATCGCCAGGTTGGCGATGACCCCGACCACGGCCGCCATGATGCCGGTGAGCGCTGCGGACACGGCGTGGTTGCCGCGCAGTCGCTCGACGTACGGCGCACCGGCGAACACGAAGACGAAGCACGGCACGAACGTGACCCAGGTGGTGAGCAGCGCGGCGGTCACGGCCGCGACCCACGGGTTGAGGTCGCCGGGTGCGCGGTAGGCACCGACGAAGGCCACGAACTGGACGACCATGATCAGCGGGCCGGGGGTGGTCTCGGCCAGGGCGAGGCCGGTGACCATCTCCCCTGGCGCCAACCAGCCATAGACCTCCACGGCCTTCTGTGCGACGTAGGCGAGCACGGCATAGGCGCCACCGAAGGTGACCAGGGCAGCACCGGTGAAGAAGGACGCCTGGTCGGTGAAGATGCTGTCACGGCCCGTGAGGGCGACGACCACCCCGACCGGGATGCCCCAGGCCAGGAGGCCCAGCGCGACGACCTTGAGGGTGTGGGTGCGGCTGGGCCGCTCGGTGTGGAGCGCGTCGTCCGGGATCAGCGGAGCGGGCCCGTCCTCGGCGGCGCCGCCCCGCGCCTTCGCCACCATCGTGTACGGCGCCCATCGGCCCAGGGCCCAGCCGATCGCGGCCGCGGCGGCGACCACCAGCGGGAACGGGACGGCGAAGCACGCGAGGGCCACGAACGCCGCCACGGCGAGTGCCACCAGCGCGGGGTGACCCAAGGCCCGGCCGCCGACCCGGATGACCGCCTGCACCACGATCGCGAGCACCGCTGGGGCCACGGCGGCCAGGATCGCGGTGACGACGGTGGTGTCGCCGGCGCCGACGTACAGGGCGGACAGCCCGAGCAGGGCGATCACCCCGGGCAGCACGAACAGGGTGCCCGCGATCAGCCCACCACGCACGCCGTTGAGCAGCCACCCGATGTAGATCGCGAGCTGCTGGGCTTCGGGGCCAGGCAGCAGGGTGCAGTAGGAAAGCGCGTGCAGGAACCGCTGCTGCCCGATCCAGCGTTTCTCGTCGACCAGGGCGTGCTGCATGACCGCGATCTGCCCGGCCGGCCCACCGAAGGTCTGCAGCGAGATCGAGAACCAGACCTTCGTCGCCTCGCGCAGCGAGATGACGTCGCCCGGCATGCTCACAGTGTGGCGTACGTGGTGGAGCCTAGGGGACTCGAACCCCTAACCCCCTGCTTGCAAAGCACCCAAGAAGCAAGTGCCAAGAACGCTCTGACCTGCGCAAATAGTAGCCGAAGGTGGACATCTTTCCCCCACAAGTGCCACTCTTTCCCCCATAGGACCCCCATAGGACCCCCATGGGACACCCACTGCGACGGCAGCAGGGGGACGGCCGATCAAGCAGGGGGTTGTGGGGGACAGTCCCCCACAAAGCGTTCTGGCTCGGCGGGAGGGAGACCGACAGGTGGCGAGCAGAAGGGGTTTCGGCGAGATCGAGCGCCGAGTCAGCGCCAGCGGACAAGTGACCTATCGGGCCCGCTACGCGATGGCCGACGGCACTCGCTACTCACGCACCCTGGGCACGAAGCTCGACGCGGAGTCGTGGCTCGTTGCGGAGCGCACCCTGATCGATCGCGAGGAGTGGATTCCGCCGCAGGCGCGGCTGGCAGCCAAGCAGAAGCGTGAGGCCGCGGCGGCAACCAACACAGTGGCCGCATTTGCCGAGCGCTACCTTGCCGAGCGTGGTCTGCGACCGACGACCATCAAAGGCTACCGCACGCTGCTCGAGACCCGGATCCTTCCGCACTTCGGGGCAACCCCGTTGACCCTGGTGACCCTCTCGGACATCAAGGCGTGGCGGGCGTCCCTGGATCCCAAGGCAGAAGCAAGCAACGCTGCGGCGTACCGGCTGTTGCGCTCCCTCATGCAGGCTGCCGAAGAGGAGGAGCTGATCGACCGTGCGCCGCCGAAGGTGCGTGGAGCCGGTTCGGCGCGCGTGAAGCAGGTGGCGAAGCCAGCTACGTTCGACGAGATCGAGAAGATCGTCAGCGGAGCGCCGCCGCGGCTCCGGCTACTCATCGTGCTGGCGGCGTACGTCGGCCTACGTCAGGGCGAGCTCCTCGAGCTGCGCCGCTCAGATGTCGACGGCGTAACTGGCCGGATCCACGTCACTCGCAAGGTCGACAAGGACGTGACTCCCGGTGCCGACGGAGCTTGCCGTCGATGCGGCCGGGTGATCTCGTCACCGAAGACGGCCAGTGGCGTACGGACCGTGCACGTCCCGCCGCCGTTCCTGCCCATGCTTCAGACGCACCTTCTCCAGCATGCCGCCACCGGGCCAGATGGCCTGCTTTTCCCGGGTGATCGCACCGACCACATGAGCGTTCGCTACCTCATGGACCGCTATCGCCCAGCCCGCACAGCCGCGGGCCGGCCAGACCTGACACTGCACCACCTGCGGCACACGGCCCTCACGATTGCCGGACAGCATGGCGCCACCGCGGCCGAACTCCAGGCCCGTGCCGGCCACGCGTCCCAGGCCGCGATGGCCATCTATCAACACGCGACGCTCGACCGCGACAAGGCTCTCGCCGAGAAGATCGGCGCAACCTACGACGCCTGGCGCAAGGACCGCCGATCATGATCGTTCCGTTGGCAATCTCGGGGGTGTGAACTACAGTTGACAGCGTTGAACGTCGTCACGACCGACATCTACGACACCTGGTTCCGAAAGCTCAAGCGCAAGGACCCGCGCACGGCAGCGCGGATCCAGATGCGGGTCGACCGACTGATCTGCGAAAATCCTGGTGACGCCGAGCCGGTAGGCGGAGGGCTCTCGGAGCTACGGATCCACCACGGCCCGGGCTACCGGGTCTGCTGTTAACAACAGGGCGACGTGCTGTTGATCCTGCTCTGCGGCGGCGACAAGTCCACCCAGGTCAAGGACATCGAGAAGGCCCACGAGATCGCGACGGAGCGGGAGAACAATGGCAAAGACTGAGTTCAAGCCCTACGACTCGGCGGGCTACCTGAACTCGCTCGAGGACATCGGCTACTACCTCGAAGCCGTCCTCGAGGAGGCGGGCGATGACCCGGCGTTCGTAGCTCAGGCACTCGGCAACATCGCCCGCTCGCAGAACTTCAGCGAGCTTGCCCGCAAGGTCGGGATGAGCCGCGAGGGTCTGTACAAGGCGCTCTCGACCGACGGCAACCCCAGTTTCGCGACGATCATGAAGGTCGCCAAGGCGCTCGGCCTCAAGATCGAGTTCCACGCGGTCGCCTAGCCACACGATGATGCGGTCGCCCGTCTCGGGTTCCTCTCGAGTACCGGGCCTGCCCGCGTCCTACCACCCAGAATGACGGTCGTCGCCCTGGGCCTATTGCGGCTCGGCGTCGACCGAGCGCACCTCGGGCGTCTGCTTGCCGAGTCAGCCTTCCATGAGGGGCTGCGGCGGCGGCTCTGGTTCCGGTTCAGCTTCGGTCTCAAGGCGTAGACGACCTCGGATGAGGTCGGCTGCGAGCACGCGGGCGCCCCTCCTGGTCGCCGGTTGACCCTCGCTCGGCTCCGCCGGCTCCAGGGTCACCCGCTCGGTGATCTCGAAGATGAACTTGAACTCGAAGCCTTCACCAAACAGTGGGAACGGCGCGGGCCAGGGCACGATCAGCGACCCGGACGCGGCCCGGGCCTCTAGGTCCTCGAACGCGCCCGGGTGATCCTCGTACCAGAGAACGAGGTCGCCGACGCGGATCTCGGTCTCGCTCTCGGTGAGGACGTCCGCGATTGTACGGACGATTGTGCCGCGACCACTCGACAGCAGGCTGACATCCTCTGGCAACCCGATGGGTCGGCCAGTGGCCGCACTGATCCGAGCTAGGTCCTCGACGACCGAGAGCAGGACCGGCGAAATCCTAGGCTCGCCGGGGAGGGTTCTGAGGAGCGCAGGGGCGCGGAGCGCGAACTCGTCCTGGACCATCAGCTTGTTGTCGTTGCCCCAGGCAGCGCAGAAACGGATGGCCGGCAATACGCGTTGCACGGGTTGTCCGACCCAGCGTTCGCCATGCGCATGGATGTCACCCTCTAGTGTGCCCCCGGTCTCGCTGGTGACGTGCGTGTACAGGTCGAGCGTGATGTAGCCGTCGGCATCCATAGCGCGTCGGTGCTCGCCGCCCGCCTGGCCGCGTGCGGCGAGCCGAAAGTCGAATGCCCGTTCTGCCAGTTTTGTCCCGTCTGCGTCTTCGATGATCCAAAGTGCTCGAGTCGCTGGCTCGTCGTTGAAATCTCCGTACGCCGGCCCGAGCTTCAGCACGTTCTCGCTGACCGGTTCCGCGGAGGATAGGCCTCCGGGGAGGTCCAGGGTGACTTCCGCGATCGCGTCACCAGTCAGCACGACGGGCGTGCCGTACTTGCACCACCGTTCCCAGGCCTTGCGCTGCTCGTCGGTCATGCGGCCCGGGTGGACCGTGTAGGTCCCAGGGATCGGCCGGTCCTCCAGCGCGGCGTCGTACTTGGTGGAGATGTGCCAGGTGACGTGTGGCGCGTCCTTGCCGGCGCGTGCCACGACGCTGGCGATGAGGCCCGGCCCGGGGGTGATGGTGGGAGGCGCCCCGGTGACCTCGTAGTCGTAGTTGAAGTGCGGGTCGGCGTCGTTGATGTGGCGGTGGAGGTCATCGAGGCTGCGGGTGGCGTCAGCTGGTTCCACCTTTGTCGGGTCGGCGGTCACGTCTTGGAGGCCGGCCAACGTACCCATCTGCGAAAGCATCTGACTGACCTTCTCCATGCCGTCGCCGAGGTAGTACTCACGGATGTTCGGAGCATCGAGGAGCAGTTCTTCGATGGCGGTCAGGCTGAAGATCTTGACTGGGAACGGCGCCTTGAGCTCGTCCGCGAGGTCGAACAGCCACCTCTCCTGCTCGCGGGTGAGCTCCATCGGCAGTGCAGATACCAGGTCGCGATCGTGTAGTCGAACTTCTCGGTGTCGTTGTGGGTGGCGATCGCCCGGGTCAGGGACTTCTTGATCTGCTGCTTGCGGGAGTCGTTGAGATCGTCAGCGAACTTCTTCACCTGGTAGTTGTCGACGTGTAGCTGTGACCCGCTCGGGACGGGGACCACGACGTCCAGGCCGCCGTCGCCCTGCGACGGGTTGATACGCCTGGCGTTGGTGTGCCGACGACACAGTCCGACCGCGATGATCCGCTCGATCGTGTCGGGGTCGACGACCGTCCACGCGATCGCGGTCACCGCCGAACCCCTGCGTGACCGTCCTGGCGCATGGAACCGACCTCTCCGAGCAAGTGTGTTGGGTGGCGGACGCCCAATAGCTCGGCGCAATCCTGACAGTTGCCGGAGAACTCCGCCCAGAATGACGTGGAACAGCCTGTGTCGCGTGCCGGGTTCAGTGGAGGCTCTGAACTGACGCGGCGACGGTAGTCGCTACGGGGTTGTGCCGGTAGTGCTCGTCTTCGAACTCGACGGGTGGGACGAGTCCGATCTCGCCGTGCAAGCGTCGGTGGTTGAACCAGTCGATGTATTCCGCGACGGCGATCTCGAGGTCGTCGATGCTCTTCCACGGGCCTTTGTTGCGGACCAGTTCGGCCTTGAACAGCGAGTTGAACGCCTCAGCCAGGGCGTTGTCGTAGCTGTCGCCGGTGGATCCGACGGACGCGACGGCGCCGGCCTCGGCCAGCCGTTGGGTGTACCTGACGGCGAGGTACTGAACTCCCTTGTCCGAATGCGCGATCACGCCAGTGGTGTCGCGTCCGGCGTGCTCGCGGGTCCACAGGCCCATCTCGAGGGCGTCCAAGGCCAGGTCGGTGCGCAGGCTTCTCGACAGCTGCCAGCCCACGACCCGGCGGGAGTAGACGTCGACGACGAACGCGGCGTAGACCCAGCCGGCGAAGGTCCGGCAGTAGGTGATGTCCGCGACCCACACCCGGTCCGGTGCCGGCGCCTGGAAGTCGCGATCCAGCAGGTCGGGTCGGCTGTCGGGACCACGGCCCGGGATCGTGGTGCGCGGGCCCTTGGCCCGGCTGATGCCGCGCAGCCCGTCGGCGCGCATCAGCCGGTGCGCGGTGCACCGGGCGATCCGGTGGCCGCGCCGGTTGAGCTCGGCGTGCATCTTGCGCACCCCGTAGACGCCGTAGTTCTCGACGTGCACCCGCCGCAGGACCTCGAGGTGCTGCTCGTCGGCCACGGCCCGGGCCGACGGTGGCCTGGTCTTGGCGGCGTAGTAGCTGCTCGGGGCGATCTGCATTCCCGCCTTGCGCAGGACGGTGCAGATCGGCTCGACCCCGAACCGGTCGCGGTGCGCGTCGATGTAGTCGACGAGTACCGCGGTGGTCACTTCAGCTTGCGGTCGAGCTCCGCCGCGGCGAAAAAAGCCGAGGCCGTCCGCAAGATCTCATTAGCTCGTCGCAGTTCCTTGTTCTCGCGCTCGAGCTCGGCGATCCGCTGCGCCTCGGCGGTCGTCACGCCCGGACGGTGGCCTTCGTCGATCTCGGCTTGGCCGACCCAGTTGCGTAACGTCTCAGGGTTGATCCCCAGCTGCTCCCCGACCCGGCGCAAGCGCGCCCGTCCTGGTCGTCGGGTCACGCCGCAGATCGACCGCCATCCGGATCGCCCCCTCCCGAAGCTCCTCGGGGTACTTCCTCGGTGCTGCCATGACTCTCATCCTTCCGTGGAATGAGAGCCTCCATCAGACCCGGCACGCGACACTGTGCCGGCTCAGCCGGAACGGCCAGCTAATCGCCGCCTGTCCGCCAGGATGGTGTGGTCGGGTCGGCACTGGGTTGGAGTTTCGGCCCTGTGGCCACACAATCGATAGCATCAACTGGAGAGTTAGCGAGAGAAGGACGTGGATGGGCAATCTGGGCGCGTACCAAACGATGACCAGCTTGGCTAAGAAGGTCGGAGGACCCAAGGCTCTCGCAGTCATGATTGCCGCGAGTGGTTGGGCGGTGGGTCGAGGCACTGAAGCCGGTGGAAAGTACGGTTTCAAGGCGACCAAGGCTGCGCTCAAGAGGCGGAACGCGCCCTGCCCAACGAAGGGGCTGCTCTTCGACGTTACGGCTGACGGCACCGACAGCGGGGCTGGCCTGACATTGCATCTCGGCGATTCGTACCGCGTACTGGAGTGCGACGAGGATGCGATCCTCATCGAGGTGTTGGACAACGCAACGAACCCCTACTTTGTTTCCCGTCAGTTCTTGACAACGGTCTCAGACTTCCCGACGGACGACGCGACTGCCGGTGATTGACTCGTGCCAGGAGCTGTCGCCGGAGTCGTTCGAGGGCAGCGCGTGGACAACTACGACCACCTGCCTGAGTTACGACGAGTCCTTCGACCTTGCGCCGCGTAGAGATCGACCACGAAGCATTCGGACTTCGGCAAAGATCCGGCGATTCGTGATGAGCGGTGATCCCGGGTACGACCAGACGCATCTCCTGGAGGAGTGGCTATGAGCGTTGCCTGTCATAACTGTGGGTCGGAGGACGTCTGGGATGAGGACGACACCGTCTATTGCACGCCATGCGTGACGCGAACCTGGAAGTCCGACGGGACTGAGGCCCTGCGCACTTGTCAGGAATGCGGCGCCGAGATGGATGCGCGTCGCTATGCGTGCCAGGAGTGTGTCGCCGCGAACCCCGAGAGCCCCTGAAGTCCAATTCCGCAAGATCCACGCATTGCTGACGCGTGTCTTTTCACCGCGAATGCCCGCCCAGGCACCCAGGCTTCGGCAGCACGCGCCGCCTGACACAGCCCCATAAGTTCGGGCGAGCCGGCGCCTCGACGTGCATCTCGAACAGGCCAGGCGCATCGGGCTCCACGAGTTCAACCTACCGAGGGTGGATGGCGCCTTCCCACCGACCGCTTACCAACCCGACCGGCCGCGCCATGCGTTGACCGGGTGCGTGTCGATCAGCCGCTCGATCGACTCGGCCTTGATCCGGATCGTCCGCCGCCCGAGCCGGACGGCGTCGAGCTCGCCGGCGGCGACGTAGCGGCGGACGGTCTTGACCGAGACTGCGAGGATCTCGGCGGCCTCGGTCAGTGGGATGAGGCGGCGGGTGGGGGTGACGGTTGCGCGCATCGGGTGCTCCTGGGTCGGTGGCGGCCCGGTTGGCTGCCTTCATCCCTCAAGGCCGATGGATGTCCTCCAGTGGCCACCCCATTTGCCTCCCCCTTCACTACCTCACCTTCACCACCCTCGCCCCTTCCCAGCCTCCCTTCCGCTGCCCTCCACTTCTCCCCTGCCCGTTCTCCACCCTTCTTCTTTTCCAGGCACACCTCTTTCACTGACGAATCAGGGGTGGCCACTCGCGGCCCGGTCCCGGCCTTGATGGGTGTGACGATGACGTTGAAGAAGCTCGCGGCCGGGTCGGGGTACGAGTACCTGACCCGGCAGGTCGCCGCCGCGGACTCGACCGAGCTCGGCCGCACCCGGCTGGTGGACTACTACGAGGCGAAGGGCGAGGCACCCGGGCGCTGGGTCGGCTCCGGCCTGATCGGGATCGACGGCATCGAGTGCGGCGACATGGTGACTGCCGAGCAGATGAGCCACCTGTTCGGCGACGGCTGTCACCCGGTCACCGGCACCGCGCTGGGGCGGAAGTTCGGGAAGGGATCCGTGGCCGGCTTCGACCTCACGTTCAGTCCAGCGAAGTCGGTCTCGACGTTGTGGGCGATCGCGCCGCCTGAGGTCGCAAGCAAGATCGAGCAGGCCCACGACGCCGCCGTTCAGGATGCGCTCACGTTCCTCGAGGCCCATGCGGTCTTCACCCGAGAAGGCGCGGGCGGCGCCCGCCAGGTCGAGACCCGCGGCCTGACAGCCGCTGCGTTCGTGCATCGTGACTCGCGGGCCGGGGACCCGGACCTCCACACGCATGTAGCGGTCGCGAACAAGGTCCAGACACGCCAAGGCAAGTGGTTGTCGATCTACGGCACTGTCCTGCACGAGCACGTCGTCGTCGCCTCCGAGGCCTACAACACCGCCCTCGAAGCCCACCTCCACACGCAACTCGGCGTCACGTTCGTCGACGTCCCGCGACCTGGTGGCAAGCGGCCGGTGCGGGAGATCGCCGGCATCGACCCCGCGTTGATGAAGCGGTGGTCGAGCCGCCGCCCCGACATCGAGGACCGCGTCGCCGAGCTCACCGACGAGTTCACCGAGCGCCACGGCCGCCCCCCGACCGGCAAGGAGTCGATCGCCTTGGCGCAACGCGCGAACCTCGAGACCCGGCAGGCGAAGCACGAGCCCCGCTCGGAGGCCGATCAGCGCAGCACCTGGCACACCGAGGCAGTGGACGTCCTCGGCGAACGCGGGCTCCAGGTCATGCTCGTCACCGTCCTGAACCCCGACGGGCAGCCTCGCGCCGGGCTCACCTCCGCATGGCTCGCATCGGCAGCCGACCAGGTCATCACCGAACTCGAGGGGCATCGCGCGACGTGGCAGTCCTGGCACATATACGCCGAAGCCCAGCGTCAGGTCCGCAACCTTTACCTGGCACCAGGGCAGGTGGCTGAGGTGGTGGGGCATCTCGTTGACGCCGTCACCACCCGACTGGTCAACCTGACCCCGGACCTCGACCCGATCACCGAGCCAGCTGCACTACGGCGATCAGATGGCGTGAGCGTCTACCGGCACACCGGCGCCGACCGCTTCACCAGCCCCGCGATGCTCGGCGCCGAGCAGCGAATCGTCGACGCCGCCGGGACCGTCAGCGCCACAGCACCCGATCCGGTGGATGTCGAGCTCGCGCTGATGGCCGCGACCCTCGACCGACCGACGCCGAACGAGGGGCAACGCGAGCTCGTCGGGGCGCTCGTCACTGATCCGCGGCAGGTTGCGCTGGCACTGGCACCGGCAGGTGCGGGCAAGACAACGGCGATGAGCGTCCTCGCGCAGACCGCACACGACCTCGGATACGAGGTCGTCGGGCTCGCACCGTCAGCAGTAGCAGCCGCGGTCCTGACGGAGGCGACCGGCATCCGGGCCGAGACACTCGCGATGCTCGATCACACCATCGCCGCCGGCCTGGATGCCGGGTTCGGGCCCCACACGATCGTGGTGATCGACGAGGCCGGGATGGCCGACACTCCCACTCTGGACCGGGTCATCGCAGCCAGCGTCCAGACGGGAGCGCGGGTGCGATTGATCGGCGACGACCAGCAACTCGCCGCCATCGGCGCCGGCGGCGTCCTACGCGACATCGCCGCCACCCACGGCGCCCAACGACTCTCGGAGGTGGTGCGGTTCGACGACCCCATCGAAGCAACCGCGTCCCTCGCCCTACGGGACGGCGACAACTCGGCCCTCGGGTTCTACCTCGACCACGATCGCATTCACACCGGCGACGAGCTCAGCAGCCTGACCGAGGTCCTCGTCGCCTGGCAGGACCAAACCGAAGCCGGCCGCGAATGCCTGATGCTCGCCCCCACTCGCGACTTCGTGGCTCGCCTCAACAAGGCAGCCCGCAACACCCGCCTCGCCGGCGCCGAACCACACGACGAGGTCCGGTTGGCGGATGGGAACCAGGCCAGCGAAGGGGACGTGATCCTGACCCGCCGCAATAACCGCCGCCTCGGCGTCAGCGGCACCGACTGGGTCAAGAACGGCGACCGCTGGACCATCGCCGGCGTCAACCCGAACGGCGGCGTCCATGCGCGGCACCTGCGGTCGGGCCTGCACGTCACGCTTCCCGCGGCGTACGTCGCCGAGCATGTCGAGCTTGGCTACGCCACCACCGTCCACGCCGCCCAAGGCTCCACCGCCGACGTCATGCACGGCATCATCACCGGGCACGAGGACCGGCAACTCCTCTACACGATGCTCACCCGCGGAAAGGCCGAGAACCACGTCCACCTCATCACTGAAGAGGCCGACACCGACGAAGAGTTCCTGCCCGGCATCGATGAGCAACTCACCGCCGTCGACAACCTCGACCGGATCGTCGGCCTTGACGGCGCCGCGACCTCGGCCACCGCCGAGCTCGCGCAAGCCACCAGCCCCGCGCCTGCCTCCACGAAGCCGCGCAGCGGTATGCCGACGCGGTCACCACCGCGACCCAACGACTCCTTCGCGGAGGTGCCGATCAGGCGCTCGAATCCGCCGGCCCCGGCCCGCTCCCGTGGCTGCCCGGCGTCCCTGCCGACCTACGCGACGAGCCGCGATGGGCCGCCTACCTGGCGGCCCGCGCCGACCGCGTCACCACCCTCGCCGAGGTCGTACGCCGCGACGCACAGCTACCGACGACACTCCATCGCTTCGCTGACGTCCTCACCGACGAGCTCCGCACCGAGACGGCCGTCTGGCGCGCTGCCAACGGCGTACCCGCCGGCGACCGCAGCCTGTTGGGCTCCCGTCCGGCCCACGCAGCGGTGATCTCGCCGCCGACCGCTACGCGCGCCATCTCCAGCGCAAGGTCGACGCCCTCTACCCAGCGTCGGTCCGACGTTGGGAGGCCACGATCGCAACGGCGATCGGCGACCCCGACCACCGTGACGAGCACACCCTCGACCTGGCCCGCGAGCTCGACCGCATCCAAGCCAGCGGCGTCAACGCCAAGCGCATCCTGCAGCGCGCAGCAAGCCCGCGGCGCCCGCTACCCGCAGACCACAAGATCGATGCCCTCGCCTACCGGATCCAGCGCTTGGTCACCCACCAGCGGAGCGTCGACGCTCTGGCGGTACGTCGGGGGCCCACGCGTCCGGGGGTAGGTCTCGAGATCTGAAGAACTCCGCTGGGCCGTCCTCGTTCAGCACCAGTTGCATCTCCTCGGCCGGCGTCACTGCACAGTCACGGTGCTTCGCGCGCCAGGCCGGATAGGCATCCGGATCGTCGCGGCCCCGCAGGAACTCGGCCCATCGGTCGAGTGCCGTGGTGGCTCGACGGCGAATGGCGCGAGCCGAGAGGTGCACTGTCGCAGCAAGCTCATCGACGACGGCCGGAGTCGTCAGGCCCGACCGGCCACGACGACCGGCCACATCGAGCTCGGCAGCGATCCGAGCGAGCTCGCCAAGCAACCAAGCATCGAAGACGTGGAGCGCCTTGGCATCGATCGCCTCGATCATCAGCCCAGTCACCTCCCAGAACGGATCGATGTCATCGGCCTCGTCGACCACGGCGACGTCGTCGCCCGGGAGCATTCCACGAGCGTTGACCATGAAGCGGTCCCGCCGGCGGGCCAGGTCACCGACGCCGAGATGAGCGCACACCTCCCGCGTCGTCTGCCCGAGGATCGCGCCAGCAATGCGGCCGTCCTTGAGCCGATGGGCACTGCGGCACTCGACCCACAGTTGGCTTGCGAAGAGGCCGTCGATGTCCCCATCTAGATCCCGCAGCTTGCGGGCGCGCGCCTCGGCCCCAGGTAGCAGGGCCCACACCAACGCCGTGACCGCGCGACCGTCCGTCTCAGTCAGCGACGCGAGTACGCCGAGCACCGCGTTGGCCTCATCGACCGGTGCGGCCCTCGTCCAGTCGCGCAGATCGTCGAACTCGGGCACGACCGCCAAGCTCTGGTGAGTTGCCGACCAGCGCCGCCACGCCGCACGCGCTGCGCACATCAACTCGCCCTCCAGGTCCTGGAGGCCAAGGCGATCAGCGACGGACACGGCATGCTCCCGACAAACGTTCCCGCCGATGACGATCAGCGGGGAACTTCCAGCGTGAGCGGGACAAACCTGCACGTCAAGGGCCACTTGTGCGGGCCGACGAGACATCCCAAGACGTTGAGAGACAGTCCGAGACGTTCGGTACCAACCAGCACCAATCGGTACTGGAATCTCCTCGATCGTCATCTCAGGATGTGACCGTCGATGCCGATTGCCCGGCCCCGCTTCCCCCATTTCTGGCTCGGCCCGCCCAGGTGGGCGGACCAATCTACGGACACTCGTAGCATCCGTGCCGCTCGATCTGAAGGCTGAAGACAGGTGCTCGAGGCGGGCATTCGAGCCGCGGGGTTCGTGACTCGTACGAGGTCGTCAATGGTCACCAATGATTCGGGCATGTGTTGCACGGCCTAGGGCCGTCTGGTCGCTGCGCTAAGCGCGCGGTAGAGCTCTTCACCGCTGACTCGAATAAGCGCTGGGCCGATCCGAAGCGGCGGGCGTTCTGCCGCCTGGGTCATCCAAGCGAACCTTGTAAGCTACGCACATGGCTCCCCCTATCGACCAAGGCCGGCTCGAGATGTTGGCCACTGGCCAACTACTGCTCGACTGGCATAACCCCCGTCTGCGGTCCGAGGATCAGCTTGGCGATGAGGACGAACCAGATAGCACAGAGCGACAGCGGGCGCTGGCCGTTCTCATGGCCAAGGAGTACCACCCGTTTCGGATTGCTGAGTCCATATCACGGCATCAGTACTTCCTGAGCGAGCCGATGATCGCAGTTCGTCACGGCGAGAAGTACCGAGTGATTGAAGGCAACAGGCGACTCACCGCATTGCTTGGCCTCCAGCACGACTCTCTCCGCGAGGAGTTCACCAAGGAGAACAAGGGTTGGAGGGGACTACCGACGCTCGATCCCGATGCGCTCTTCCCCGTTCTGATCGTCGAGGATGCGCGAAGCATCGCCCCGCTTCTCGGGTACAGACATATTGCAGGTATCGAGCCATGGGGCGCGTATGCCCAGGCCAGATACATAGTTGGACTGGTCGAAGATGGAAACTCACTAGTCGACGTTGCTGAACTCGTCGGCAAGACTCCGACAGCAGTCCGATCGATGTACCGCGACCACGAGATCCTGGAGCAGGGATCCAAGATGTTTCGCCTCGAAACAAGCCGTGCTCGTCAGAAGTTCGGAGTCTTCAACGCAGCGATGGGAAACCGGGGCATTCGCGACCACATAGGCGGTCCCGCCCCCCGCCATGTGGACGCCGAGCACTGGCCACTGCCCGATGATCGCAAGCAGGAACTCGAGGAGGTCCTGGGCTGGATCTTTGGATCGAAGACGGAATCGCCCCTGCTCACAGACTCCCGTCAGTTGGGCGCTCTCTCGCGAGTGCTCGCAGATAGTTCCGGTCGGGGCCTCGAGGTTCTGCGGCGAGGCGGCACCCTGAATCAAGCTGAGGCAGCGATCACGGATCCCGATGAGCAGTTCGCCCGCGCAGTCGATAACGCTCATTCGCAAATTCGGGCCACGAGGCCTCCCCAAGCTGGTGCCGATCTGCCGCAGCCGACCGTGGAGCTGTTACTGGCACTCCGAGACCTCGTGGAGGAAATTCTCACGCAGCCCCGCATCGAGCGCAGCGAATGACGTGGATCGAGGCGCCCAAAAGCTCGGACCCCATCGAACTCGCACACTACGTCGAGACAGAGTTACTCGTTTCAGGCGAGGAATACCTCTCAATCGCGGAGATACGCGACGGTTGGACTAGCGGACAAGCGCCTTCAGAAGACGAATTCGACTTTGCGTTTACTGAGATTGATCGTCGGGCCCGCGACATCGGCAAGCACTACCCGTTCTTCACAGTGGACAACGGCGTTGGTTTCGACAGCGCCGGCGGCTCGGACCTCTACTCCTTCCTAACACTCTTGTCGCTTCGGGAGACGCCGCTGCGACTCGCGAAGGACTACCCCCGATCCGATCCGCTTTTCGACGCGGTTGTCCGCGAAGCCGTCAAGGCTGCACTCGGGCCCCGTGCGCATGCACTGGTGTTTGGCTGGCCGCCTCGCGGGGATCGGCCGAGCGAGTTTCCGAAAGCCGTCGAGTGGCTAGCCCAGAAACTTGGCGTCGGTCTCCGTAGCCATGAGGCGTACTCGGAGTCGCTGGACGGCGGCGTTGACATTGTCGGCTGGGCTCCGTTTCCAGACGGGCAAATAGCTTTTCCGATCGTTCTTGCGCAGAACACCATCCAGCGGGCGTTCGTCAAGAAGCCCAGAGATGTGATCCCTGAGGACTGGCGAGAGTGGATCCGTATCAAGGCTGACCCGATGGTGGGCTTCGCCGTCCCCTTCTTTATGCGCCCGAAGGACCCATGGTGGGAGCGTGCCGGGACCAACGTGACGTATCTGTGGGATCGGGGACGACTCGTTCACGAGTTGCGCCAGGTAGACCCGACCTCATGGTCCGAGTGGCCGGATCTCCAGGCGTTCGTTCAGGAGGAAGTCACCGGTCTGCGGGCATCAACTGAGGCAACGAAGCCGGTCGACGCTTTGCCCCGCTCGAGGAAGGATCGCGTGATACCTCCGCCAATCCCGAAGGATATCCGCGCCGAGCCGTGAAAGCGTCAATCGGCCGGAGTTCCGCCTGCGTCAGACGCGTAGCCGGCAACTTGGCGGCCGTGGCCGGCGTCGTGGGAAGCCGCACGCTCGCATGAATCAGAGCGACGCACTGGGTCAGCCTGAGCTCGCCTGAGCTCGCCTGAGCTCGCCTGAGAAGACTAGCGACTGCGCACGACTGCCAGCACTTTCTCGGCTGCCGCGGTCACGGTTTCGTGCTCCCAGATTCGCACCGACACCCAGCCTCGCTCGGTCAATACAGTGTCTGTCTCCGCATCACGTTCACGGTTGCGCTGAATCTTCGACTTCCAGTAGTCGGCGTTCATCCGCGCAACCGTCCCGTGCTCTGCACAGCCGTGCCAATAACATCCGTCAATGAAGACGGCGACTTTCGCCCTCGTGAAGACAAGGTCTGCCCGCCGGTTCAGGTCGGGAAGCGGCCTGACGTCGACGAGGTACCGCAGGCCGAGTGCATGCACGGCGCGACGCACCGCAAGCTCGGGAAGTGTGTCGCGGCGACGGTTTCCCCGCATCGTCGCCCGTACTGCCGGGGACGATGCCCAGGGCTTGTACTCGGGGGGCACAGCGCCAGCATGCCCTGCAAAGACGTCCAATCCCAACCGACTTAGGGCCCTTGCGTGGCGCTCTCAGACGGACCGCCTATGTATGTCTGCGGGTCGAGCCACATGGAGTGTCGAAGCGAGCCGGTGAGACGGAAGTGTCCAGCGCGCCGACCGAACTGGTAGACCCGCGCCAGCTGATATGCACCACTCGCCTCCTCAGAGAACTCGACTTCGTTTCTCGTGACGTAGAACGGAAGTTCCCGCGAGTACCGGGTCGTCTTGACCTCGATGAACAACGGCTCGTCCGCTTGTGGGTCAAATGAGAGGACGTCGTAGCCAAGCCCGTCGCCATCCTCGACGGAAACGTGGCGAACCTCGGCTGCGAGATCGTCACGACCTACAGATGCGAGAGCTTGGCGCTCGAACTCGACGATCGCAAGCTCTCCTGCCATGCCCAGCGACCGGTTGCCCGCCTCGACAGCTGCGAAGTCCACCCGTCGACCGACCCGCGCGAAGTGTCGTGTCGGTGGTTCAGTTGTCGGGGCCTCCACGGGAGGGCCCAGCGGGGCATTCTCATCGGCAGGTGCCTCAACCGCCCGCAACATGTCATGCCTCAGATCCACAGCGCCTTCGAAGCGCTCCGTCACGCGCTCCCGCAGAAGCTGCTGAACGTTGCGCCGGGGTTTGTACCCGCTGATCCACACAGCTCCCAACTCGTCAAGCACCGCGGAAACGTTCTGGAACTTGAACTCAAGCGACCCCTCAGAACGTGGGACACTGCCGGCCAGACTCCGTCGGAACTGAGTCTTCGAGTAAGCCTCCCCGGCAAGTTCTAGACTCAGCATTGAGAAGTAGATGTCGACCACGTGGTCGACCTCCGACTTGCTCCAGTCTTCAGGCACTTTGCCCCCCTTCGGCCGCCAGGGTATCTACCGGGACGGATGCACCGCCGGTGATCGCAGGACATCGTCCCCAGGTCATTTCAGCCCTGCGATGGAACTGTCCTAGCCGGCGTCTAGCCTCGCTGCATACTCTCAGCGCTTGCGAAGGAAGGACCTGCGGTGATCTCGGGAATTACTGTCGCGACTGGCACTCGGCCACCAAGACTTCTATGTCTGGTGGCCCCAAATAGCTCAGCTTTCAGCTAAGCTAGGGACCATGAACTCGAGCTCCGCTGCCTTCACCTTTATCGACCTGTTTGCCGGCGTCGGTGGATTTCACGCTGCGCTAAGCGCGTTGGGTGGTGGATGCGTGTACGCCGTGGAGAAGGATCCTGACGCGGCCGCGGTGTATGAGCGGAACTGGCAGATCCGAGCTCGAGGCGACATCGTTGACGACACGCAGAGCGAGATGCGCGTGCCCAAGCACGACGTGTTGGCGGCGGGCTTCCCGTGCCAGCCGTTCTCGAAGTCCGGGTACCAGCGAGGGATGGACGAGGCACGCGGGACACTGTTCTGGAACATCCTTCGCATTCTCGAGGTGCGTCGACCTACCGTCGTTCTGCTTGAAAACGTTCGCAATATCTACGGCCCTCGCCACAAGCACGAATGGGAAGTGATCGTCCGTTCGCTTCGTGAACTGGGCTATCAGGTGTCCTCGCGACCCATTGTGTTCTCGCCGCATTTGCTTCCTCCTGAGCGCGGCGGGCGGCCCCAGGTTCGTGAGCGGGTCTTCATCATGGCCACGTATGTGGGAACGAACCGGTCCCACATCGATGTCGCACCGTCGGTCCCGCACCTCCCGGTGGATGGCTGGTCTCCGTCCGAGTGGCACCTTGAAGAGCACCTACCGATCCAGGCAGATCACGAGATCGGGAACCGGCTCCGACTCAACCTCGGGCCCGCCGAGACGACCTTGGTCGAGGCGTGGAACGACTTTGTCGTGACGCTCCGATCGGCCGGTGTCCCGAAGCTTCCTGGTTTCCCGGTCTGGGTCGACGCGTTCGTCCACCAGGACGACCTTGTCGTTCCCCCGGGCACTGCGGCTTGGAAGGCCGTGTTCCTCCGCAAGAACGCGGAGTTCTACACCGAGCACAGGGAGTTGCTCGAGGCCTGGCTCTCACGATGGAACTATCTGCGCGACTTCCCGGCTTCGAGACGCAAGTTTGAGTGGCAAGCCAAGGATGCCGAGTCGCTGCTCGACACCGTGATGCATCTGCGCCCCTCCGGGCTTCGCGTGAAGCAGGCAACCTATGTACCTGCGCTGGTCGCGATCACCCAGACGAGCATCCTTGGTGATCGGCAACGCCGACTCTCACCACGTGAAGCCGCCCGTTTGCAAGGCCTGCCCGAGTGGTTCGACTTCGGCGCCCAGCCGGATGCGGCGACCTACAGGCAGATGGGCAATGGCGTGAATGTCGGCGCCGCGTACCACGTGTTCCGTGAGCACGCGATCAAGACGGCGGGCGCGATCCGGCGTCGCGCCCCAGGCCTAGCCGCCGCTGTCGAGGCGTCAGACGTCAACCCAGACGCCGCGCTCGAGCGCTACTGGGACCCCAGCCGAGACGTCATCATCCGCCGTCGAAGTTCGACCACTGACACGGGCCGCGCTGCCGGGTAGCGCATTACGCGACAAAGTGCTCGACGGCTTCAAGCACTGCCAGCAGCCCGACCTTCGTCACTGTCCCGCCGCTGGACTCGTAGTGCGCATTCCAAGGCGTCCCCGCAGCCTCAACGATCTTGCGAGCCATGTCTGGTTTCGTCAAGCTGCCGTCTATCCCCAGCCCGAGCGCCTCGTTGACGAGATCGAAGATCTCCCGAGGTTCTGTTGATCCCGTCGACATCTTTGGTGCCTCGACGCCTAGCTTGACCGCGATGTCCCACACGATGTCGGCCTTGGTGGTCATAGTTCGGCACCTCTCAGTACGGACCTCAGCGCCGACGTCGTCTCGGTCGACCAAGCAAGCTCACGGTCGCCCTCGGGGTCACGACTGAGCAGGTCCAGCAAACGAATCCGGTCGATGACCATGACGACTGTGGCCAACTGCTTCCAGTCCGGACCAGCGGACCGAACGGTCCCTGGGATCACCAGCAGGCTGAGCGGGTCGCTGTCCATCGCGAGCCAACTCGCCCAGAGTCGGAGGTCGATGTCCGTGGTCTTGGTGAAGGTCTCCGCTTGGATGGTGCATTGCGCGAGCGCGAGGGGGAAGCCTGGCCTGCGGTCCGTGAACTGTCTCCAAGCGACGACATCAACACCGCCGTCTTTGCGTCGGGGTGGTCGATACCCCCGGCCAGCGTCCAAACCAATCCGGCCTGCCAGCCAGACAACCGCCTGGTCAAACGCCTCGGGCCGACCATGCTTCGAGGGGTAGCCAAAAGAGAGCGCGCTTCCACCCACACCCCAGAAGTTGGCGAGCGCTTCCTCGGAGACCTCCTCCAGCAGTTCTCCCATCTCAGCTGTTTCCGACGCGCGCACGGTTTGGCGCGCTACTGACCCCGGCGTCAAATAGAGGAGGGCCGCGTAGTGGCCTGCATGACGGCTCTTCCTGCGAAGGACTGCGATGTCTCTGACCGCGAAGGGATAAGCGGCCCCGAGCACACTCGCTCGCTTAGCCATGGTGTCGATGGCCATCGTGACCTTCGTTGGAGATGCACCGATCTCCCTTGCGGCGAGGTCGTCTAGTTTGTCTCGGCCAAAGTGGCCCGAGTCGCTGACGAGCACGCTCGTCTCAATCCAGTCGGCGATGGCCTCGGTGCTCGAGACCTCCAAGTCGGTCACTGTCTAAAGCCCGGACTCTGCCTTGACGTCGTCTAGCGTCGACCGAATGCTTCCCACGAGCGACTCGATGTCATCGACAAGGTTCTGGACTTCAGCGTCGATCGCGAACTCCGCGACGTCGCTGCTGGCGGCGTTGAGTGAGTTCTTTGCGGCGTTGAGTTTCAGCATGAGCGCCTTCAGAGGGTCAAGGCCCTTCTCCTGGATACGCTGCTTTGCCTCCTCAAGCGTCTTGTTCTCACGCAACGCCTCAAGGCCGACTTGGGAGGCCACCACGTTTCCGAGGAGCGAGATCTGTCGCGAGTCCGAGATGAGCGACTCGTGCTCCTCGTCGCCGAAGACCCACTGGATCACCTCCTTAAGCTCAGTTGCCTTCTCGGCCGGCACCGGATCCTTGCCAATCGACGTCTGTGAACCCAAGGGTGCACCCACGTGATTACGAATCTTGGTGCTGCCCATGGCCACCGTCAGCAGGGAAAATGCGCTCTCGACCTGCGACGTCTCGAGCCCAAGACTCGCGGCCTGTGTCAGTACCGCTTGGTCGCGATAAAGGTCGGCCGCCTTGCTCTTCGGAATGCCGATCAGGTCAGCAACCTCTTGAATGGTTCGACCTTCCGCCACGCGAGCAGCGATATACCGGGCCTGCATGAAAGGTCGCCACGCGAGTTTACCGACGACATGGACTCGGGCAATCTCCGCGTGCGTTGTCTCCCGTGACTCGTGGATGACAACGGGTACTTCCATTTCGGGACTGATCGTGCACTTCGTGGCGATGGTCTCCCAACGGTCTGGCGTCGCGAAGCCGGCCCTGATCTGGGGGTAGGCCAAGCCAACCAACGCGGTCAATCTTCGGTTGCCCTCCACCACGATCCACGTGTCTGCCTCATCGGGACTCGGGATGACGATGAGCGGCTCAGCGTTGAAGAACCCCAACTCGGCTATCGACTGCGCCACCGGGTACGCCTCAAATCCCATCTCGAGGAGAGTCGCCAGCTCGGCCGTGTCCTTCGTCCGGTGCGTCTCGGGAATGCGTGGATTCTCTGGATCGAGGCGAAGAGCCGAAAGCGCAACTCTTCCCGAACGACCTGCGCTGACCGGGAGGGACTCAGACATTCGATTCCTTTCGAACTACGAGACCAGAGCCAAGATAGATGGCCAAAGCCAGCACCTCGCCGTCTTCCTCGTGTTGCCGTACTTGAGTGCGGTGAACCTGAATCAAGATCTGGTTCGGATCATTCTCCAGGCCCTCGACGAAACGGTCGCCAGGATAGAAATCGCCATTCGGCTGAGGCTTCAAGTCCCGGCCTTGGAACAGATTGACGAATCCGAGCTCGTCAGACCATTTGCGCGTCCGTGGTGCGTCCCCGTCCTCCATGAGCATGATCGTGGCTTTCTTCAAATGGGCGAAGCCACGAGCCACGGCGTCGACGAACTCATCGTGAAGCCAGCCCGGACTGTAGTCCGGACGCGCCCACTGAGCGAGCAGGGTCTCCACCGGTTCGAGCGAGTCCACATGCAGGGTGCGGAATGCCAATCGGCCCTGTGAAGTCCGCGGCGCATCCATCAACCCGAGCTGCTCAAGCAGTCCATAGTTGTGAGCTGTTTCCGCCACTAGGCGAGAAGGCGTTCGCATCTGGTGCCAGCCAAGGCCCATCCTCGACAACGCCGACACGACGCTTGATCGTGTCGGCATCATGCCCTCAGGCAGCAAGATACCGATCTCCCGGGCCCACGTGTGCACCGAGCCGCCGCCCTCGACGTGGTCGCGCAGACGAGCTCGGAGGTCCTCCTCGGTGTGGACGACCTCCGTCAGGGAGCGGACCGTCTTCTTGCTAGCGAAGAATTGGCAGTAGGGCAATAGATCTGCGCGATATCCGAATGCTCGTGCGCGCTGCTCGAGCGTGTCGACTTGAGGGCTCGCCGGTCGGTTCATGTAAGTGACCGTCAGACCTTCAACGGTGAAGCCGCGGTCTAGCTTATTGCCCCCGACGAGGACGTGAATCGGCGATACGTGCCAGTCAACCTTATTAACGTCCGCGGTGCTGTTGACAAGCCAGGTCATCGCCTCGGAGATGACGACCTTCAACTTGGTTACAAATGCCACGTCGTCAACGTCGTCCGCCCCATTCGCAACAATGCGATTGCGCTCCTCCAGGATGGCGCCCGGAACGCTGCTGATGTCCCCCTCGACAATGCTCTTCCTCCACTGCTCCAACTGCCGGCGGATCAAGAACTCATACCTGGCTTGCACATCGTTGCGTGCCGTTGAGTGCACCAGCATGCTGATCGGCGGGCTCGCGGCGTCGTGAAGGAGGAGGAGAGCAGATCCAGCAATAAAGGACGACAGCGCATTGTGGAGGCTCTTCTGCAACTGCAGCGGCGGCGTCTTGGATGCCTGTTCGTCCAGCAGTGGGACGTTGCGCACGACGCGCTCGGCGTTGTCAATGAAGAACTGCTTGCCGCCGGTGTAGCCCTTGCCTGGCGTGAGGAACTCGACATGTTGCGGACTGAGGATGTCAGCAGCGTCGAGGAGGAGCGGTGCGTAAGGCGTTGCTGTGTACTGCACGAAAAGGTGACTAGGCACGGCGTTTCGTAGTTCCCGGATGGCAGCGTAAGTGCTGCTTTCGGCGTCCTTGCTTGTGTTCAGTGACGCCTGGTCTGCCTCATCGTCGATGATCAGAACGCGCAGGTCATCTGGGATCTTCTCCAGTTGCTTTGCGACAGCCCGGATCCGCCCCGCGTGCTTCAGCACGGGCACAAGACACACCCGTCCCATGTCGATGAACTTGCGGAGCTTCTTGCCGGCTGTCTCCGTCGCTGGATTGGTCTCGCTGATCCACACGTAGTCTGACCGGGATGTGACACCGAGCGACGACTCGAGGCGGTCGCGGTTCTGGTCGAGTAGAAGGTTGGTCGACCCGAGCAGCGCAACGATCACCTGGTATCCGGCGTCTGCCGCAGCTGCAGCGAGCGCCGTGATGGACGTGGTCTTTCCCGACTGCACGTAGCCAAGGGCAAGGACCGTCGACTGCGTCGCAGTTCCCTCTGGCGGACCCTGCTCCAAAATCGCTCGCACGGACTCCCAGATTCCAGCACGCGTCTCGTCATCGATCGACGATGCGAGCACCTTGTCGAGTCTGTCGATCTCGCTCATGTCGCCACGCCTCCCTGCGCGAGTGCGCGTCGCTTCACTTCAGTCCAGGATCCAAACCTGTTGCGTAGCGTTTGAAACGACGGCCCGTCGGAAGCGAACACCCTTTTCCACTCATCGAACCGGTGCGCGGAGTTTGGAGAGTCGGGGTCGAGCAGATATCGCCGAGCGATCTGGAGGAGATCATCGTCGCTCCACCTCGACTCGTAATCGCGGTTCCACGGTTCCCCGGCAAGCACTCCAGCCGCAGCGCATGCGGCCGACCAACTGCCGAATCGTTGGCCAATACGAGGCACGGACGCTCCCTCGATTTGGCCAACCTGCAACAAGTCGCTGTAGGCCGTAGTAGTTAGGGGGAACTCATAGGCAGATGCTTCACGCAGCGCGGCCAATATGTCCTCATCGCTCCACCGGTTCTCAACTTGGCTAGCGCCCCAAAGCCGAAGGTGGGAAAGTTCCGCCGGCCAGTACTTAGAGACGTCGACGGATCCGATGTCAGTCGCTTCGACTACTTCGGCGACCGTCATTGGGCCACGGCCGGCGAGGGCAACGCGAATCTGAGCCGCGACCGCCGTCTCATGATCGAGCTGAGCGGTGAGTGCTTCCGCTGCTCGCATGTCCCGGATCTCTTTCGCGGTTGGCCCGCCGTATTTCTTGAGCAGTTGGCGGATTCGTTCACGCGTCAAGCCGTGGGCAGCACCGATCTCATCGAGTGTTTCGCCGCGCCAACGCCGCTCAATCATGTCGGCGACATGAGGCGGCGCAGGCGGTGAAGGAACGATCCCGTCCGTCGACCATGCGTACACGTCGCGAACTACCTTCACGCAACGGTCATCGGTCTTAGACAAAGCAAGCAAACTCTCCCGGACGTCCATCTCGGCCGGAACAAAATCGATTCGGTCGAAGACCTCTTCGTAGGCCTGAGTGATCGTCACGGCCACGCCGATGTGCGCCATCATCACTTCAAGGACGGTCTCGGCGACCGTTTGGCGCTGACTGCGGAGCCGTTCCCTTTGCCCGCGCGGCGGAAGATGCATGCCCGAGTTGACGTCGAGGTCAGGCGCAACAGACGCCGCGCGGCTCGTCCGCTGATATCGGCAGGCGCGGCACTCGGCGTGGCGGGCACCAGGCTTTCCCCTCGCGGTTGGAAACGCCGTGACGGGCTTCGCGTCCGCGCACGGTCCTAAGCACATCCGGACTGCGTCGGGTGCCGCTGGAAAGAAGAAGCTGGCGTCTGGTTCGGGCGAGGTGACCTGTGGATCCTCGGTCACGCTTCACCCCCCAGCCTTCAACTATTGACTGCCGTCACAGTAGTGGTTCGGCCCGATGCACAAGCCGGAAAGGAAGGGTTGTCTCGATGTTCGTCATCGCATTCCCCCGCCAGTCCCCCACAGCCCGGCAAGAGCCAGCAGGGGGTTAGGTTTGAAATGAGAAGAAACCGCAGGCTGACCTGCGGTTTCTCATGGTGGAGCCTAGGGGACTCGAACCCCTAACCCCCTGCTTGCAAAGCAGGTGCGCTACCAATTGCGCCAAGGCCCCCGGTGGTGCGGGGTGGATCAGGACTTGTCGACGGTGTCGGTGGCCTCGGCCCACAGGGCCTGGTCGGCGCGCGACTCGTCGTACTTCTTCTTGGCCACGACGGCACCGAGCGCGGCCAGGAGGACCAACAAGAGCTTCTTCATGACGCGTGACCCCTTCGAATCTGGGTGGAGCAGGCAGGGATGGAGGGTGGGCCTAACAGGACTTGAACCTGTGACCTCTTCCTTATCAGGGAAGCGCTCTAACCGTCTGAGCTATAGGCCCCTGCCGTGGTGACGACACGCGGATGAACCGCCGGGGAAGATTACCCCACCGCGAGCGGGGCGGACAAAACGGGGGCCACCGAGTCAGTGGCTGTCCTCCGAGAGGGTGAGCTCGATGCCGCCCAGGAGGGCCGCGGACATGTTGTAGAGAAAGGCTCCCAGCGTCGCGATCGCGGTCACCAGGACGACGTCGATCACGGCCACGAGCATGGTGAAGCCCATCACCCGCGACATCCCGACGTAGTTCTCCACGTCGAAGTTCTGGGACTCCTGGCCACCGATCACGTTCTGCACCGAGGAGTTGATCGAGTCCCAGACCCCGGCTGCACCGAGCACGGACCAGACGATCACGACCGAGACGATGGTGACCACGGCCAGCGCGATCGACAACAGGAAGGCGGTCTTCATCACCGACCAGGGATCCACCCGACTCAGCCGCAGGCGCGCCTTGCGAGGCTGCTTGGCGGGCCCGGTCGCCGACTTCGGGCCGGCGACGACGGTGGTGCCCGGGCCCGCTCCGTCGGCCGGAGGCTTCGGGCTCGGACCACTGCCTGAGCTCAGAGCCCCCTGCAGTCGAGTGCGCCAATCGGCGCGCTCGGCGGTCTCCTCGACGCCCGCGTCATGGTCGACGCGCTGGGTGCGGGTGTCGGTCATCAGGCTTCACTCTCCCCGGTGTCGGAGTCGGGTCCAACCTCGATTGTTGCACTCGTTTCCTGATCTGCCACTTCAGCGACCTCGTCGGCCGTCTCCGCAGCGCCCTCGACACCTCCCTCGGCGGCCACGATCGCGTCCACTTCTGCCTCCACCTTCGACTCCACCGAACGGGCCACCACAGCCACCGCATCGCCGGGCTTCGGGGTCACGAACTTGACCCCCATGGTGGAGCGACCGGTCGCCCGGAACTGGTCGTTGATCGGGCTGCGCACGACCTGACCGGACTGGGTGATCGACAGGATCTCGTCACCCTCCTCGACGATGAACGCACCGACGAGTCCGCCGCGGTCCTCGTTGGCCAGCGACATCGCCTTCACCCCGAGTCCGCCGCGCGACTGCGCGCGGTAGTCGTTGATCCGGGTGCGCTTGGCGAAGCCGCCGTCAGTCATGGTGAAGACGTACTGCGGGGACACGTCAGCCCCGGTGTCCTCCGCGGACTCCTCGGCCGCCACCTGGGCGGCGCGGATCACCGACATCGACAGCATGGAGTCGGTGCTGCGGAACTTCATCCCCGCCACTCCGGACGTGGCCCGACCCATCGGCCGCAGCTGGGCGTCGTCCGCAGTGAACCGGATCGCCTGCCCCTTGCGGGAGACCAACAGGATGTCGTCGTCGGCGTTGACCAGCTCGGCGCCGATCAGCTCGTCGTCGTCCTCACGGAAGTTGATCGCGATCACGCCGGCCTGCCGCGGCGAGTTGTAGTCGCCGAGCCGGGTCTTCTTGACCAGGCCGTTGCGCGTGGCCAGCACCAGGTAGGGCGCCTGCTCGTAGTCGCGGATCGCCAGGACCTGCGCGATCGACTCGTCCGGCTGGAACGACAGCAACCCGGCCACGTGACCGCCCTTGGCGTCACGCGAGGCCTCGGGCAGGTTGTAGGCCTTGGTCCGGTAGACCCGCCCCGCCGTGGTGAAGAACAGCAGCCAGTGGTGGTTGGAGGTGGCGATGAAGTGCTGCACCACGTCGTCCCCGCGCAACGAGGCCCCACGAACGCCCTTGCCGCCGCGCTTCTGGGTGCGGTACTGGTCAGCTCGGGTGCGCTTGGCGTAGCCGCCCCGGGTGATCGAGACGACCAGGTCCTCGTCGGGGATCAGGTCCTCCATCGACAGGTCGCCGTCGGCCGCGATGATCTGGGTGCGCCGGTCGTCGCCGTACTTCGCGACGATCTCGCCGAGCTCCTCACCGATGATCCGGCGCTGACGGGCCTCGTTGGCCAGGATGTCCTCGAGGTCGGCGATCTCCAGCTCGATAGCGGCCAGGTCGTCGATGATCTTCTGTCGCTGCAGCGCCGCCAGCCGGCGCAGCTGCATGTTGAGGATCTCCTGCGCCTGCAGCTCGTCGACGTCGAGCAGCGTCATGAGGCCCAGCTTCGCCTCGTCGGCATCCGGCGAGTTGCGGATCAGCGTGATGACCTCGTCGAGCGCGTCCAGCGCCTTGACCAGGCCGCGCAACAGGTGGGCGCGCGACTCCGCGGCCGCCAGCCGGAAGCGGGTACGGCGCTGGATGACCTCGATCTGGTGGGTGACCCAGTTGCTGACGAACTGGTCGATCGTGAGGGTGCGCGGCACCCCGTCGACCAGGGCCAGCATGTTGGCGCTGAAGTTGGTCTGCAGCTCGGTGTGCTTGAGCAGGTTGTTGAGCACGACGCGGGCGACGGCGTCCCGCTTGAGGACGACGACCAGGCGCTGCCCGGTGCGGCCCGAGGAGTCGTCTCGCACGTCGGAGATGCCCTGGACCTTGCCCGAGTCGGCCAGCTCGGCGATCTTCAGCGCGAGGTTGTCGGGGTTGACCATGTAGGGCAGCTCGGAGATGACCAGGCAGGTGCGGCCCTTGTTGTCCTCGTCGATCTCGATGACGGCCCGCTGGGTGACCGATCCGCGGCCGGTGCGGTAGGCCTGCTCGATGCCGTCGCGACCCACGATGAGGGCACCGTTGGGGAAGTCGGGACCCTTGATGCGCTCGACCAGCGCATCCTGGAGCTCCTCACGGGTGGCGTCGGGGTGCTCGAGGGCCCACTGGGCGCCCTCGGCGACCTCGCGCAGGTTGTGCGGCGGGATGTTGGTGGCCATGCCGACCGCGATGCCGGCCGAGCCGTTGACCAGCAGGTTGGGGTAGCGGGCCGGCAGGACGGTCGGCTCCTGCGAGCGGCCGTCGTAGTTGGGCTGGAAGTCGACGGTGTCCTCGGCGATGTCGCGGACCATCTCCAGGGCCAACGGCGCCATGCGGCACTCGGTGTAACGCATGGCCGCAGCCGAGTCGTTGCCCGGTGACCCGAAGTTGCCCTGGCCGTGGATCAGCGGCGCCCGCATCACCCAGGGCTGTGCCAGGCGAACCAGGGTGTCGTAGATCGCGGTGTCGCCGTGCGGGTGGTACTGACCCATGACGTCACCCACGACGCGCGAGCACTTCGAGTAGCCGCGGTCGGGGCGGTAGCCGCCGTCGTACATCGCGTAGAGCACCCGTCGGTGCACCGGCTTGAGGCCGTCGCGTACGTCGGGCAGCGCCCGGCCGACGATGACCGCCATCGCGTAGTCGATGTAGGCCCGCTGCATGGTGGTCTGCAGCTCGATGGGCTCGATCCGGCCGCCGGGGCCTGGGTTCTCGGTGCTGTTCTCGGTCACGATCCGTCTTTCTGGAGAGTTCTATCGATGTCTAGGTTGTGAGCAAGAGACCTAGATATCGAGGAATCGAACGTCTTTCGCGTTGCGCTGGATGAAGGAGCGACGCATCTCCACGTCCTCGCCCATCAGCGTGGAGAAGATCTCGTCGGCCTGGGCGGCGTCGTCGAGCGTGACCTGCAGCATCAGCCGCTGATCGGGGTTCATCGTGGTCTCCCAGAGCTCGTCGGCGTTCATCTCACCGAGGCCCTTGTAGCGCTGCACCGGGTTCTCCTTGGGCAGCTTCTTGCCCGAGGCCAGGCCGTCGGCCATCAGCGCATCTCGCTCGGAGTCGGAGTAGACGAACTCGTGCTCGGCAGGCTTGTTCCAGCGCAGCCGGTAGAGCGGCGGCTGCGCCATGTAGACGTAGCCGTGCTCGATCAGCGGCCGCATGAACCGGAACAGCAGGGTCAGCAGGAGGGTGTTGATGTGGTGACCGTCGACATCGGCGTCGGCCATCATCACGACCTTGTGGTAGCGCAGCTTCTCGAGGTTGAACTCCTCGTGCACGCCCGTGCCGAGCGCGGAGATGATCGCCTGCACCTCGGTGTTGGCCAGCACCTTGTCGAGGCGGGCCTTCTCCACGTTGAGGATCTTGCCGCGGATCGGCAGGATCGCCTGGATGCGCGGGTCGCGCCCCTGGCGTGCGGAGCCGCCGGCGGAGTCGCCCTCGACGATGAAGACCTCGCACTCCTCCGGGTTGGTCGACTGACAGTCCGAGAGCTTGCCGGGCAGGCCTCCGCCGCCGAGCAGACCCTTGCGACCACGGGCCAGGTCACGTGCCTTGCGGGCCGCGATCCGGGCCGACGCGGCGGCCTGGGCCTTGCGCACGATGTCCTTGCCCTCGGAGGGGTTCTGCTCCAGCCAGGCACCCAGGCCGTCGTTGACGACGCGCTGCACGAAGCCCTTGGCCTCGGTGTTGCCGAGCTTGGTCTTGGTCTGTCCCTCGAACTGGGGCTCGGCCATCTTGATCGAGATGATGGCGGTCAGGCCCTCGCGGACGTCGTCGCCCGAGACCCGGTCCTCCTTCTTCTTGATCAGGTTCCACTGCTCGCCCCAGTGGTTGATCAGGGTGGTGAGGGCCGCGCGGAACCCCTCTTCGTGGGTGCCGCCCTCGTGGGTGTTGATCGTGTTGGCGAAGGTGTGCACCGACTCGGAGTAGGAGGTGTTCCACTGCATCGCCATCTCGAGCGACATCGGGTTGTCGGAGGTGTCGATGCCCTTGACGTCACCGGAGTCGGCCTCGAAGGAGATGACCGTCGGGTTGGCGTGCTGCTTGCGCCGGTTGAGGTGCTCGACGTAGTCGACCAGGCCGCGGTCGTACTTGAAGACCTGGGTCAGCCCGCCGCCCTCGCCCTTGCGCATCGCGTCGGTGCCGGCCTGGTCGATGTCGGCTGCCACGGTCTCGTCGCTGACGGCGTCGAGGACGTCGTCGGCGGCCGGCCGCTCGTCGTTGACGACGATCTCGAGGCCCTTGTTGAGGAAGGCCATCTCGCGGAACCGGTGCGTGATGGTCTCCAGCGAGTAGGTCGTGGTCTCGAAGATCTCGTCGCTGGCCCAGTAGGTCACCGCCGTGCCGGTCGACTCCCCCGGCTCCATCGGGCGCACCTGCTCGAGCTCGCCGTCGGGGACACCGAGGCTGAAGCTCTGGCGCCACAGGTGACCACGGTTGCGGACCTCGACGATGAGGTGGGACGACAGTGCGTTGACCACCGACACACCGACACCGTGCAGACCGCCGGAGACCTTGTAGCCGCCGCCGCCGAACTTGCCGCCGGCGTGCAGCATCGTCAGCGCCATCGTCACCGCCGGCATGTCCTGCCCAGGGGCGGTGTCGGTCGGGATGCCTCGACCGTTGTCCTCGACGCGGACCGCTCCGTCTGCCTGGAGGGTGACCAGGATGCGGTCACAGAAGCCGGCCAGCGCCTCGTCGACCGAGTTGTCCACGATCTCCCACACCAGGTGGTGCAGGCCGCGCTCCCCGGTGGAGCCGATGTACATGCCCGGGCGCTTGCGCACCGCTTCGAGTCCCTCGAGGACCTGGATGGCGGAGGCGTCGTACGTCGTGCCTTCCGCGGGAGCAGTGGAGCTGACTTCCTCAGACACGCGTACCTCTTCTGTTCGTGCTTGCCACATGAAGGAGGCCGCGGCAAGAAAGCCGGCGACCTAACGTCCATGATAGCCCTCTGAGGGCCGGATTCCACGCACACGCCCTTGTTATGGGGGTGGATCTGCGGACAAACATGCTGATCTGAGCCCTCTGAAGGCGGATTCTGCCGCCGTTCAGGGGGTCCGGTGGGTCCCCATACGTCCAAGAGGCCCTCAGATCGGCATATCGGGCGTCAGCCGTAGGTGTCGCGGGGGCCGCGCCCCGGCACACTGAGCCTGCCCTTCTTCCAGGACTTCTGACTCGGTCCCTGCACGTCGAGGAACGTCACCGTGCCGTCGCCGAGGTCCTCGTTGAGCCGGCGTACGACGTTGGCGGCCAACAGGGTGAGCTGGGTGGCCCACGCGGTGGAGTCGGTGCGCACCAGCAGCCGCCCCTCCGCGAACGAGTCGGGGGTGCAGTGCTCGGCGATGGCGTCGCCGACGATCTCGCGCCACCGCCCGAACACCCCGTGCACCCGCAGGTCGGTCTCCCAGCCCAGATCGTCGACCAGCCGGCCGACCGTGGTGTCCAGGCGCTGGGGATCGCGGTCATCGGGGTGGGCACCGGTCGACTGCGTGAACCTGCGTCGCCGCGTCGAGCTCCGCCGCTGGGACTGCTGACCCGATTGGCCCGGGCGGCCCCGCGCCGCCCCGGCGAGCGACTTCGAGATCAGCCGAGCGAGCTCGAGACCGGAGTCATCGTTCGGAGCCTCGCTGCTCGAGCCCGCCTCGCCGGTCGAGCTTGCCTCGGTGGTCGAGCTTGTCGAGACCACGGCGTCCTCATCCGACACGGGTCACCTCACCCTCCGCAACGGCGTACCGGACCCCGGCCAGGACCTCAGGGACGTCGGCCTCGACCGCCGCGGTGACCAGCACCTGCTCAGCACCGGCGACCAGCTCGGCGAGCTGCTGGCGCCGCTCTGTGTCGAGCTCGGCGAAGACGTCGTCCAGGATCAGGATCGGATCGTCACCGTCGCTGCGCAAGAGGTCGTAGGAGGCGAGTTTGAGGGCGAGCGCGAAGGACCACGACTCCCCATGGGAGGCGTAGCCCTTGACCGGAAGCCGCACATCGCCGTTGCCCAGCGTCAGCACCAGCTCGTCACGATGAGGGCCGACCAGCGAGATCCCCCGGTCGAGCTCGTCGTTGCGGCGACGCTCCACCTCGGCCAGCAGAGCAGCGGTCAGAGCGGCACGATCCGGAAGCGTGGTCCCGCCGGGCTCGCCAGCGGGCAGGGGGAGCTCGAAGGACGGCTTGTAGTCGATCTCGGCGTCCTCGCGCGAGGCACCACGAGCGACCGTGGCGTAGGCCTTGCCCAGGTAGGGGCGCAGATCCTCGACGAGCCGCAGACGTTCGAACAGGATCTCGGCGCCGGTCCGCGCCAGGTGGTCGTTCCACACCCCCAGCGTGGACAGCGCCCCCTCCTGGGAGGTGGAGCCCCGACGTGCGGCACCAGCAGTCTTCAGCAGGGAGTTGCGCTGGCGCAGGACCCGGTCGTAGTCCGAGCGCACCCCCGCCAGGCGTGGAGTGCGCAACACGAGGAGGTCGTCGAGGAACTTGCGCCGGTCCGACGGATCCCCCTTGACCAGGGTCAGGTCGTCGGGCGAGAACACGACGGTGCGGATCAGCCCGATCAGCTCACGCGAGCGCGGCAGCGGTGACCTGTTGACCCGGGCCCGGTTGGCCCGCCCCGGGTTGAGCTCGACCTCGAGTACGGCGGTGCGCCCGTCACGCACGACGGCGGCGCGGATGATCCCCTGGTCGGTCCCGGCTCTGACCAGCGGGGCATCCGTGGCCACCCGGTGCGACTGGAGCCGCGACAGGTAGTCGATGGCCTCGACGAGGTTGGTCTTGCCCTGGCCGTTGCGGCCGACGAAGGCGACGACCCCCGGCTCCAGCGGCACATCGAGGTCGGCGTAGGAGCGGAAGTTGTGCAGCGTGAGGTGAGCGACGTGCACGACTCCCTTTCTCAGGCCGGCGCGGCGTCGCCACCGGCCGGCGGGCCGGCGTGCACGGCGTGACCACCGAACTGGTTGCGCATGGCCGCGATCGCCTTCATGGCGGGGCTGTCGTCCTGGCGTGAGACGAAACGGGCGAACAGCGACGCGGCGATGGCCGGCACCGCGACAGCGTTGTCGATCGCAGCCTCCACCGTCCAGCGCCCCTCCCCGGAATCCTCGGCGTAGCCCTGGATCTTCGACAGTCCGGGGTCCTCGTCCAGCGCGGCGACCAGCAGGTCGAGGAGCCAGGAACGGATCACCGTGCCTTCCTTCCACGAGCGGAAGACATCGGTGACGTTGTCGACCAGGTCCACCTTCTCCAGCAGCTCCCAGCCCTCGGCGTAGCTCTGCATGATTGCGTACTCGATGCCGTTGTGGACCATCTTGGAGAAGTGGCCCGCCCCCGGCGCCTTGCCGGCGTGGACACAGCCGAAGTCACCCTCGGGACGAAGGGCGTCGAAGGCCGGCTGGACCTTCGCGACGTCGGCGTCGGCACCGCCGTACATCAGCGCGTAGCCGTTCTGCAGACCCCAGACCCCGCCCGAGACACCACAGTCGACGAAGCCGATGCCCTTCTCGGCGAGCATCGCGGCGTTGGCCTGGTCGTCGGTCCAGCGCGAGTTGCCACCGTCGACCACCAGGTCGCCCTCACCGAGCAGGTCGCCCAGCGCGGCGATCGTCTGACGCGTCGGGTCGCCGGCGGGCACCATCACCCAGACCACCTTGGGGCTGGGCAGCGCGGCCACCAGGTCCTCGAGACTGCCCACGTCACTGACGTCCGGGTTGCGGTCGTAGCCGACCACGCTCACGCCGCCGTTGCGCAGACGGGTGCGCATGTTGCCGCCCATCTTGCCCAGACCGATGAGTCCCATGTCCATGTGCGTAACCCTTTCGTCGTGGGTGGGTCAGGAGAGCAGGCGACGCGGCATCAACAGGTAGCGGAAGCCGTCGGAGTCGGAGTCGTCGGCCGCACCGCTCATCACCACCGGTTTGGACGCCTGGGTGAACGCGAGCTCGACCACGGGCTGTTCGATGGCAGTCAGGCCGTCGAGCAGGAACTGAGGGTTGAAGCCTGTCGTGATGTCGTCGCCGTCGATGGCGGCCTCGATGGACTCCGAGGCCTGAGCCTCTTCACCGGAGCCGGCATCCAGTGTCAGGACCCCGTCGCTGAAGGCGAGCTGGACCGCCGTGTTGCGTTCGGCCACCAACGCGACGCGCTTGACCGACTCGATGAGCGACACCTTGTCGACCCGCGCGGTGGTCTGGTGCTCGTTGGGGAACAGGCTGCGCACCTTGGGGAACTCGCCGTCCAGCAGGCGCGTGGTCGTGCGGCGGATGCCACCTGGTGCCGCGCCCTCGAAACCGATGATGCCCTCGCCGGATCCACTGGCGGCCAGCGCGATGGTCACCTGGCTCCCCGCGGTCAACGACTTGGCCGTGTCGGCCAGCACCTTCGCCGGGACCAGCGCTGCGAGCGACTCGTCGGGCGAGTTCGGCTGCCAGGTCAGCTCGCGTTGGGAGAGTCGGAAGCGGTCGGTGGCCAACAGCGAGATGGTGGAACCGTCGATCTCGATGCGGACCCCGGTGAGCACCGGGAGCATGTCGTCGCGTCCGGCTGCCGTCACCGCCTGGGCCACCGCGTGTGCGAAGACATCGCTGTCGACGGTGCCGCTGGCCGACGGCATGGTCGGGAGCGTCGGGTATTCATCCACCGGCAGCGTCTGCAGACTGAAGCGGGCCGACCCACAGGTCAGCGAGACCTTCGTGCCCTCCAGCACCATTTCGACCGGCTTGTTGGGAAGGCTGCGGCAGATGTCGGCGAGCAGGCGTCCGCTGACCAGGGCGCGACCCTCGGCGGACACGTCGGCCGAGAGGGTCGCCCGGGCCGAGGTCTCGTAGTCGAAGGTGGACAGCTGCAGGCCGTCGCCGGACTCGGTGGTGCCGGCCTCGATCAACAGACCGGCCAGGACGGGGACGCTGGGTCGGACCGGCAGGCTGCGGGCCGCCCAGGCGACAGCATCTGCGAGCACGTCGCGCTCGACGCGGAACTTCACGACTCGTTTGCCTTTCGGTGGACCGATGACACGTCTTGGACTGTGAATCCTGCCATGAGGCACCGACGAGTGGGAGTTCTCCCCAGATCGGAGGTCAGTCGTCTTTGCACGATGGTGTGATCCATAACTGGTTGAGTAGTCGTCATAGGGTCGGTGGAAACTGTGGATGAACCCTATTGATGCAGGTCAGGTGCCGTTTGCGTGTCCACATGGTGTGTGGAGGAACCTGGGGATGACGTGGCGTTCGTGGGGAGGGTGGAGCCTGTCGGCAGCCTGGGTGGGTAGTGAGTGCACAGGCTGTGCACCGCGAAACGGGGCGTGGGCACAGGGCTGTCCACATCTCACACCGTTGTAGTTCGGCCGCCTCAGCCCCGGGCCTGCTTGACCCGGTTGGTCAGCTCGCTCACCTGGTTGAAGACCGAGCGGCGCTCGGCGAGCAGCTGGTTGATCTTGCGGTCGGCGTACATCACGGTGGTGTGGTCGCGGTTGCCGAACTGGGCCCCGATCTTCGGCAGGGACAGGTCGGTCAGCTCACGGCAGAGGTACATCGCGATCTGCCTGGCCTGCACCAGGTGCCGGCCCCGGCTCGGGCCGCAGAGGTCCTCGATCGAGATGCCGAAGTAGGCAGCTGTCTGCGCGATGATCACCGCCGCGGTGATCTCGGGCTCGGCGCCTTCGGGGATCAGGTCGCGCAGCACGATCTCGGCGAGAGTCAGGTCGACCTCTTGTCGGTTGAGGTTGGCGAACGCGGTGACCCGGATGAGAGCACCCTCGAGCTCGCGGATGTTGGTCTGGATCTTGGAGGCGATGAACTCCAGTACGTCGGGAGGTGCTGTCAGCCGGTCCATGGCTGCCTTCTTGCGGAGGATCGCGATCCGCGTCTCGAGGTCAGGCGGCTGCACGTCGGTGATCAGACCCCACTCGAAGCGGTTGCGCAGCCGGTCCTCGAGCGCTTCCAGGCGCTTCGGCGCCCGGTCTGAGGTGAGCACGATCTGCTTGTTGGCGTTGTGCAGCGTGTTGAAGGTGTGGAAGAACTCCTCCTGGGTCTGCGTCTTGCCCTCGAGGAACTGGATGTCGTCGATGAGGAGCACGTCGACGTCGCGGTACTGGCGCTTGAAGCGGTCCTGGCGGTCGTCACGAATCGAGTTGATGAACTCGTTGGTGAACTCCTCACTCGACACGTAGCGGACCTTGGCTCCGGTGTAGAGGCTGCGGACGTAGTGACCGATCGCGTGGAGGAGGTGGGTCTTGCCGAGCCCGGAGTCTCCGTAGACCAGGAGTGGGTTGTAGGCCTTGCCCGGAGCCTCGGCCACAGCGATGGCGGCGGCGTGGGGGAACCGGTTCGACGGTCCGATGACGAAGGTCTCGAAGGTGTACTTGGGATTGAGCCTGGTCTCCATGGCGTTGGGTTTGCCGCCCGTGGCCATCATGGAGGTGTTTGTCGACAAGTCGATCTGTTGACTTGGGGACTCTTCAGGCGCGGCCTCGGGCTGGGGCTCGGGCACCGCCCCGTCGTCGAGGAGCGGGTTCACCGTGACCGCGATCCGGATCTGGTGCCCGAAAGCCTCGGTCAACGAGTCCTCGAGGCGGGTGCGCAGGCGGCCCTCGAGCTGGGTGCGGGTGAAGTCGTTGGGAACCGCGATGATCGCGGTGTGCTCGTGGAGCGTCACCGGCTCGCTGGCGCTCAGCCAGGCCCGCAGGCTCGGCTGCAGGTCGTTGACCAGCGTGCGCCATACCGTCGTGAGGTCCACGTCTGCGCCTGGACCGCTGGACTGGTCATCCCGGTCGTCTGCCCCGTATTCCACTGCTGCTCCACTTCCTGAATCTGACCTGCGGATGACTCCGGGACCCACGTCCGAGGGCCAGTCAGGCGTTTTTTTCCACAACCTTGTCCACAATCTGTGCAACCAGTGTCCATCGCTGTGCCCGAAGCCGGCGCGAGCGGGTCTCAAACCCCGGTAGCTGCACGTTTGTGCTGGTCAGACGGGTGTTGAGAGAGATTGTGACCCACACCACAACTGCCCCGTGGAGCGGGTCGAGGCCCTCTGTGCGGCGCCCTCGGAAGCCTGAACCTAACAAGTTGCCGGTGGTTGCGACAACCCGTCATCCACAGGGCAGGCCATCGCGAGTTTGACCCTGTCTCCGACGGGCGCGTACCGTTGTGCGGTCACCGTGTGTCGACCGGTGCCGCATGTCCACAACAGATCGTGTGAGTGATCACTTGTGGGTGGGCGGTGCCAGCCGAAAGGCCAGCCGCCCACTTCACCCGGTGTGGACACGTCCGAAGAAAATGACCTGGCATCGGAGAACCAGCCGTGAGCAAGCGTACGTACCAGCCGAACAACCGTCGTCGCCACAAGGTGCACGGGTTCCGCCTGCGCATGCGCACCCGTGCCGGCCGCAGCATTCTGTCTGCGCGTCGACGCAAGGGTCGCAGCAGCCTGTCGGTCTGACCCGGTCCACCACAGTTCCGCCCGTGCTGGCCAAGGCGAACCGTCTCACGTCGAGTGAGGGTTATCGCCGGACCACGCGCTCGGGGTCCCGAGCCGGGTCCCGCACGCTGGTCCTGCACCTGCTCCGCGAGGAGCAGGAGGGTCATCCGGAGATCGGATTCGTGGTGAGCAGGGCAGTCGGCAACGCTGTCATCCGCAATCGAGTGAAGCGCAGACTTCGCCACCTCACCCGGGAACGACTCTCGTCGCTCCCGGGTTCGTGTGTGCTCGTGGTGCGCGCACTCCCGCCGGCTGGATCGGCGGACTCCACGGAACTCGGGGCGGACCTGGATCGTTGCCTGAAGCGAGTGCTTTCATGAAGCACCTGCTGATCGGCGTCCTGAAGCTCTACCGTCTCCTGATCAGCCCGCTCTACGGCCAGGTGTGTCGCTATCACCCGTCCTGTTCTGCCTACGCCCTCGAGGCGGTGACGGTGCACGGCAGCCTGCGTGGCAGTTGGCTCGCCGCTCGCCGTGTCGGTCGCTGCCACCCGTGGGCAGCCGGCGGCTACGACCCCGTTCCACCCGTTGCGAAGCGGGCCAACTCCCAGACTCAAGGAGCCTGAGTGTCGATCTTCGGAACCATCGGTGGCGCGATCATGGCCCCGCTCTACTACGTCACGAGCGCGGTCCTGGTCGGTTGGCACTGGGTGTGGAGCCTGATCTTTCCCGCTGAGTCCGGTGCCGCCTGGGCCCTGTCGATCGTGGGTCTCACGCTGGTCATCCGTGCCGCCCTGATCCCGCTGTTCGTGAAGCAGATCAAGTCCAGTCGCAACATGCAGCTGCTGCAGCCACGGGTCAAGGAACTCCAGAAGAAGTACGGCCACGACCGCGAGAAGCTCGCTGCGGAGACGATGGCGCTGTACAAGGAGACCGGGACGAACCCCTTCGCCTCCTGCCTGCCGCTGATCCTGCAGATGCCGATCTTCTTCGCGCTGTTCCGATTGATCGACCAGGCCGCCAAGAACCAGACCTCGCACAGCTTCCTGACGAAGGATCTCGCCACCCAGTTCGCCAATGCCGAGCTGTTCGGTGTCCCGATCTCGCAGAGCTTCACCAACGCCGACCACATCGGCGTGCAGATCATGGCCGGCATCCTCGTCGTGGCGATGACCCTGACGACGTTCCTCACGCAGCGTCAGCTGATGAGCAAGAACATGCCTGCCGACGCCATGACGGGGCCCTACGCCCAGCAGCAGAAGATGCTGCTCTACGTGCTGCCGCTCGTCTTCGCCGTGGGTGGGGTCGCGTTCCCGGTGGGTGTGCTCATCTACTGGACGACCTCAAACCTCTGGACCATGACTCAGCAGTTCTACGTGATCCGCAACAACCCAGCCCCCGGGACGCCGGCGGAGAAGGCCAAGCAGGAGCGTGACGCAGCCAAGGCTGCCAAGCACGGGCACCCGCCGGTCGTGTTGGAGAAGGCCCCTGAAGAAGAGGCCGCCCCGCCGCCAGCCCCGGTCCGTCAGCAACCCAAGCGCCAGCCGCGGAGCCAGCGCGGCAAGAAGCAGCCACCAGGCAAGGCGCCGAAGAAGGGCTCCCCGCCACCATCCGCATCGCCAGGAGAGAACGCATCGTGACCGAAGAGCAGGCTGAAGACGTGACCGAAGACGTGACCGGGACTGTCGACGAGGACGCCCCCGAGGAGTCGTCCGACGACGCCGACGTGGAGGAATCGGACGAGACAGAGGGTGGCGACGGCGCCGGCCGGCCGTCGCGGCTCGAGCGTCTGGAGAACGAGGGCGACATCGCCGCCGACTACCTCGAAGAGCTGTTGGACATCGCTGACCTCGACGGCGACCTGGACATGGACGTCGAAGGGGATCGCGCCGCTGTGTCCATCGTGGGGGCCGACCTCTCCCAGTTGGTCGGCGCTCGCGGGGAGGTGCTCGACGCCCTCCAGGAGCTCACGCGTTTGGCTGTCTACCGGGAGACCGGGGAGCGGTCGCGGCTGATGCTGGACATCGGCGGCTTCCGCGCCGAGAAGCGTGCCTCCTTGGAGAAGATGGCTGCCGAGCTGGTAAGCCGGGTCAAGGAGAGCGGCGAGCCGGCTTCACTTGAGCCCATGTCGCCGTTCGAACGCAAGGTGGTCCATGACGTCGTGGCTGCAGCCGGGCTGGTGTCCGAGTCCCAGGGCACTGAGCCGCGCCGCTACGTCGTGGTGCAGCCGGCCTGATCCGGATGGATGTTTCACGTGAAACACCCGCTGTGCCTGACTCGGCACAGCGGGTTTTCTCTGTCGGCTTCGAGGCCGCTGTTCGGTACGCCGAACTACTCGCGACGGAAGGCACCCTCCGCGGTCTCATCGGCCCGCGCGAGGTCCCGCGGCTCTGGGAGCGACACCTGCTCAATTCGGCTGCCCTGTCAGCCGAGATCCCACCGGACAGTTCCGTGTGTGACATCGGCTCCGGCGCGGGACTGCCCGGCCTGGTCCTCGCGATCGCCCGGCCCGACTTGTCGGTGACCCTGGTCGAGCCGCTGCTGCGGCGTACGACGTTCCTGGATGAGGTGGTCGCTGACCTGGGGCTGGCGCAGGTCGAGGTGGTCCGGGCCCGAGCCGAGCAGCTTCACGGAAGCCGGACCTTCGACGTGGTGACGTCACGAGCGGTAGCCCCGTTGGATCGCCTGCTCGAATGGTCCATGCCCCTTGTGTCTCCCGAGGGGTGCCTGCTCGCGTTGAAGGGGTCGTCGGTCGCGGACGAGGTGCGTGAGCATGCTGCCGTGCTGCGTCGCTTGCATTGCTCCGAGCCGGAGATCCTGGAGTTGAGAGTCCCTGGGGTTGAGCGGCCAACCTTTGCCGTGCGGGTGGCCTGGGCGCACCCCGGACAGGTAAGTTCTGACAGGGCCGCCGGATCAGGGCCGCTCGGGTCGACAGAAGGCCGCTCCAAGCGACGGTCACGTCGGGAGAAATGAATCGTGACTGAGGAGACTCAGAAGTTATCCACCGGTTCAACGCCCCCAGTTGAGCGTGACTATCCACAGATTGTCGATGTTTTTCCACAGGGAGGGCCCTCGATGGTCTCAACGGATCCAGGTGCTGGTGCCAACGAGTTCGGTGCGGATGTTTCACGTGAAACCATGACGACATCGCCGTTCACGGTTCGGACGGCGGCGCAGATGGCGGGCCAGCTCGGTGGGGAGCCGGACGCACTCCACGACTCCACCACTCCCTTGGCGCGAGCCGCCGAGAGCACGATCCTCGCCCGTACCGGTCGGCCGCCACTCCCGCGCCCCCACGCCACCCGAGTCCTGGTCGTGGCCAATCAGAAGGGTGGCGTCGGCAAGACGACGTCGACAGTGAACATGGCAGCCGCCCTCGCTCAGCTCGGGCAGCGCGTCCTGGTGATCGATCTCGATCCGCAGGGCAATGCCTCCACCGCGCTCTCCATCCCGCATCACCGGGGAGTGCCCTCCACCTACGACATGCTCGTGGAGGGTGTGCCGCTTGCGGACGTGATGCAGGAGTCCGAGGAGGTTTCCGGGCTCTTCGTCGTGCCCGCCACCATTGACCTGGCGGGCGCCGAGATCGAATTGGTCAGCCTGGTTGCTCGCGAGAACCGATTGCACCGGGCGATCCAGGCCCACCCGCAGATCGGCTCGGCTCACGAGGCCGGCGAGGACCGGCTCGACTACGTGCTCGTGGACTGTCCGCCCTCGCTCGGCCTGCTGACCCTGAACGCCCTCGTGGCTGGCGCTGAGATGCTGATCCCGATCCAGGCCGAGTACTACGCCCTCGAGGGCCTGGGTCAGCTGCTCGAGACCGTGGACATGGTCAAGGCACATCTGAACCCTCGCTTGGTCGTCTCAACGATCCTCATCACCATGTACGACGGCCGCACCCGGCTGGCAGCAGGTGTCGCCGAGGAGGTCCGCGAACACTTCGGTGAGCAGGTGCTGCGCACGAGCATTCCCCGCTCGGTTCGTGTGTCCGAGGCACCCTCCTACGGACAGACCGTGATGACCTACGATCCGGGCTCACCCGGCGCACTGTGCTACCTCGAGGCGGCGCGCGAGATGGCCACCAAGGGGACCCGATGAATCAGAAGCAGCCACAGCGGCGTGGCCTCGGCCGGGGCCTTGGCTCCCTGATCCCCACGTCGCCAGCGGGCAGGCCCTCCGACATCGGGACCGTCGACTCGACCGACGGCCACCAGCCCGCCGACGGACAGGCGCAGCCGGAGACGGGCCTGCCGACGGCGCCCGCAGGTGCCTACTTCGCGGAACTGCCACTGACCCAGATCATCCCCAACCACGCGCAGCCTCGGCAGGTGTTCGACGAGGAGGCGATGGCTGAGCTGGTGCACTCCATCACCGAGGTCGGACTGCTGCAGCCCATCGTCGTACGCCGCACCGGCGAGGACACCTTCGAGCTCGTGATGGGGGAGCGCCGTTGGCGAGCCGCGCAGCTCGCCGGGCTCAACGTCATTCCGGCGATCGTTCGCGAGACCGGTGACAACGACATGCTGCGCGACGCGCTGCTGGAGAACCTGCACCGCTCGCAACTGAACCCCTTGGAAGAGGCGTCCGCCTACGCTCAGCTGTTGGAGGACTTCGGCTGCACGCACGAGGACCTGGCCCAGCGCATCGGCCGGTCGCGACCGCAGATCAGCAACACCCTGCGACTCCTCAAGCTGTCGCCCGCCGTGCAACGACGTGTGGCTGCCGGCGTACTGTCCGCCGGACACGCGCGCTCGCTGCTCGCCGTCTCCGACAGTGACATCCAGGATCGCCTTGCACAGCGGGTGGTCGCTGAGGGCATCAGCGTGCGCGGCCTCGAGGAGATCGTCGCCGTCGGAGAGCACGGTGGACGCGCAGAGCGGCAGGTGCGTCGTCGCCCCACGGCTCCCGGCCTCGCCGATCTCGCTGAACGGCTCTCGGACCGCCTGGAGACCCGGGTCAAGGTCGAGCTGGGCAGATCCAAGGGCAAGATCACCGTCGAGTTCGCCTCGCTCGACGACCTGCGCCGCATTGTCGACATCATGGACCCGCGCAACCGGAGCGATCGCCCGATCTAGCCGGGGAGTGCTCGTCCTCGCGGGATAGTCCCGAACGAAGTGCACCGCTGAACGGCGTGTCGCGGTGCACTTCGTTCGGGACTATCAAAGGCGGCAGCGCGAATGTTGATAAGTCGACAAAACGATAAAGGGACAAAGAGATGCAGGGGTAGAGGAAGGGGTTTTCTACTTCCTCTTGGCGCGGCGGGCTTCGGCGCGACGGCGCTTCTCCGTGGCCTCGAGGACTGCGGCTTCCTCGAGGGTGGGTGCGCTGCCGCCATACGACTGGGGGAGCCACCACGAGCCCGGGGGCTGCTCGTCGGCCGGGTAGGCCTTGATGGTCTGGTCGAGCAGGTCGGTCATGGCCGCCTTGAGCGCTGCCGTCTCGCCCACCGGGTCGGCGCCGGTCGGGTGCTGCGGCGTGCCCACCGTGATCGCGATGGTCTTGCCCCGCGACAGGTCACGCGGGTGGTCCTTGGTGATCATCCGCTGCGTGCCCCACAGGATCACCGGGACCAGCGGCACCTGCGCCGCAGCGGCGATCCGCACTGCACCGGTCTTGAACTCCTTGAGCACCATCGCGCGTGAGATGGTGGCTTCCGGGAAGATCCCGACGGCCTCGCCGGCCGCGAGATACTCCAGCGCCTTCTGGTAGGAGCCGATGCCGTCAGCGCGGTCCACCTCGATGTGGTGAAGCGAACGCATCAGCGGACCCGCGAGAGCATGGTCGAACAGCTCCCGCTTGGCCATGAAGCGCACCAGGCGCCCGGACGGGTTGGCTGCCAGTCCGCCGTAGATGAAGTCCACATAGCTGATGTGGTTGACCGCGAGCAGCACCCCGCCTGACCTCGGCACGTTGTCGGTGCCGGTCATCTGGAAGGTCTGCCCCAGGGCCCGGAAGGCCGTCTTCGCCGTCAGGATGATCGGCGGATAGGTCAGGTCACGCATCCGAGGCACCCGTCCGTGCCACGGCCGCTCGCACCAGCGAGGTCATCACCTTGCCGAGATCCTGGCCCGCCGCCTGGATCGACAACGGGACCGTGGAGGTCTCGGTGAACCCCGGCGCCACGTTGACCTCCAGGAACCACACCTCGCCGTCGGCGTCGACGATGAGGTCGGAGCGAGACAGGTCCCGCAGGCCCAGGGCCTCGTGGGCCTGGACCGCTACCTCGGCACAGCGCCGGGAGAGCTCAGGGGAGAGCCGTGCGGGGACCACGAACTCCGTGGAGCCGGCGGTGTAGCGGGCGGTGTAGTCGTAGACCCCGCCGTCCGGCTTGATCCCCACCGCGGGGAGCGCCTGCGGCCCGCTGCCGTCGTCGATGACCGGCACCGCCACCTCGTCACCGCTGACGAACTGCTCCAGGAGCGCGACGTCACCGTAGGCGAAGGCATTGATCATGGCTGTGGGCAGCTCGGCCGCCTCGCGCACCACCGTGCAGCCGAGTGCGGACCCGCTGCGTGCCGGCTTCACCATCAGCGGCAACCCCAGCTTGGCGACCAGGGCGTCCATCACCGCCACCGCCCCGAGCTCTCGGAAGGTCTCGTGGGGCAGGCAGTACCACTCCGGCGTGTTGATCCCCACCGCCCGGACGATCGTCTTGGCGACCGGTTTGTCGAAGGCGGTGCGGCACACGGCGGGGCGGGACCCGACGTAGGGCACGTCCAGGAGCTCCAGCACCTCACGTACGGCCCCGTCCTCGCCGGCCTCGCCGTGCAGCATGGGGATCACGCACGCGGGGCGCTCGGACGACAGGGACGGCAGCAGAGCGGCATCGACGTCGCGCTCCTCGACCTCGACGCCGTCGTGGCGCAGCGCCTCAGCGACCCGTCGCCCTGAGCGCAGGGACACATCGCGTTCGTGCGACAGCCCACCGGCCAGGACCACGACCCGACCGGCCGCCCTGTCGGGGGACGAAGGGGCCTGCTCTGTCGAGACCATGGGTTCCTCCTGATCGGGTGCCATCAGGTCATGTCCGTGCTGGGTCCGTCGTAGCCACTTCGTGGATTGAGGCCGGGCGCCGGGCTCATCGCCCCGAAGGTCTCGCGCAGCTCGAGCTCCTGCTCCAGCACACCGGCCAGGCGCCGTACGCCCTCGCGGATGCGGTCGGGTGTGGGGTAGCAGAACGACAGGCGCATCGACCCGGACCCGAAGCCGTCAGCGAAGAAGGCGGTCCCCGGCACGTAGGCGACCCGCGCCGTCACCGCCCGAGGCAGCATGGCTTTGGCATCGATCCCGGGGGGCAGGGTGAGCCAGACATAGAACCCACCTGACGGCACGTTCCACGTGCAGGCCGCCGGCATGTGCGTGGCGAGGGCATCGACCATGGCATCGCGGCGCTCGCGGTACATCTCCCGGAAGCCCTTGATCTGGCCCTGCCAGTCGTGCTCGCGCAGATAGGCCGAGATCGCCATCTGGCTGAACGAGGAAGGACACAACGTGGCCGACTCCTGGGCGAGGACGAGCTTCTCGCGCACGGCGTGGGGGGCCAGAGCCCAGCCGACCCGGAACCCCGGAGCGAACGTCTTGGAGAACGAGCCCAGGTAGATCACGCCCTCGGCCTCGTCCGCGCGCATGGCGCGCATCGGCTCCTGGTCGAAGCCGAGGAGACCGTAAGGGTTGTCCTCGAGGACCAGGATGTCGGCCTCACGGCAGATCTCGAGGACCTCGCGCCGGCGCGCCAGCGACAGGGTCACGCCGGCCGGGTTGTGGAAGTTGGGGATCGTGTAGAGGAACTTGATCCTCTTGCCAGCCGCCTTGACGGCCGTGATGGCCTGGCGAAGGGCCTCGGGCACCAGCCCGTCGGCGTCCATCTCGACATGGACGACGTCGCACTGGAAGGACTTGAACACGCCCAGCGCCCCGACGTACGACGGTGCCTCGCACAGCACGACGTCTCCGGGATCGCAGAAGATCCGGGTGACCAGGTCGACCGCCTGCTGGGACCCGACGGTGATGACGATGTCGTCGGGGTGCGCGTCGATGCCCTCCAGGCGCATCACATCGGTGATCTGCTCGCGCAGGACCGGATCACCCTGCCCGGAGCCGTACTGCAGCGCCGTCGGCCCCTGGTGGGCGATCAGGTCACTGATGGCGTTGCCGACGATGTCGAGCGGAAGGCCGGAGATGTTGGGCATCCCACCTGCCAGCGAGACGACCTCGGGACGGGAGGCGACCGCGAACAGGGCCCGGATCTCGGAGGCGGTCATACCCTTGGTGCGGGCTGCATAGCGGTCGACATAGCTGTCGAGCCGGGTGCTGTTGCGAGCGATCTCGTTCATGGCCCCTCTAGCATGGATCATCGCACGGTCCCGCGCAGCACGTGGGTCGTGATCTGGGCAGATCTGGAGGGGTGTGATGGCACGCCGAACCGCGCCGCTGACGGTCGATCGGCTCGCCGACCTGCCCACGGCCTGCCGGGCCTGCCTCTTCTGGGAGCTGGACCCGGTACGACGCCAACGGGTGCCCAGTCAGGATGCGGCCGAGGAGAAGCAGGGCTGGGTCTCTGAGGTGCTGCGCGAGTGGGGTTCCTGCGGCCGGGTCGCCTTGGTCGACGACATGGTCGTGGGCTACGTGATCTACGCCCCCGCGCCCTACGTGCCCGGAGCAGACTCGTTCCCCACCGCCCCGGTGTCGGCCGACGCCGTCGTGATGACCACGTTGTACGTCGACCCCGCCCACCGGCACGGCGGCATCGGGCGGCTGCTGGTCCAGGGCATGGCCCGAGACCTGATCCAACGGGGCGGGATCCGGGCGGTCGAGGCGTTCACCGACACCCGCGGGCGGTCAGGTCACTGCATGGTGCCCACGGAGTTCTGTCGGCGGGTCGGGTTCAAGACCCAGCGCGCGCACACCACGAGACCGCGGATGCGGATGGACCTGCGCAGCGTCCTGACATGGCGCGACGAGGTCGAGCAGGCGCTTGAGAAGCTGTTGGGCGTCGTGCGCCCGATCGTGCACCCGGCACCGAAGGCATCTCGGCCTTCGGCCCGGGGCACGAACTGATCAGCGCTGGATCAGTTGATGAACTCGGCGATCTCGTTGAGCAGCGCGGCCTTCGGCCGGGCGCCCACGATGGACTTCACGACCTCGCCGCCCTGGTAGACGTTGATGGTCGGGATGCCGGTGACCCGGTAGGACGACGGGGTGACCGGGTTCTCGTCGACGTTCATCTTGACGAAGGTGATCTTGTCGCCGTGCTCGGTGTTGAGCTCGTCGAGGATCGGCGCGACCTGACGGCACGGGCCGCACCATTCGGCCCAGAAGTCGACCAGCACAGGCTTGTCGGACTTGAGGACGGCGGTGTCGAAGTCGGCGTCGGTCACGGCTGCAATGTTGCCCACGAGTTTCCCTTTCGAAGGAGATGAGGTCTGGTGCTGATTCAACACCTGATCGGGGACAGTTGTTCCCGACCCGGCGGGTGGTGACGGGTCAGGCGCCCGCGGTCTGGACCTCCTCGACGAGCACCTCGGCGGCACCGGCGGTGGAGGCCTGGTGGTCGAGATGCGCGATGTAGCGCTCGGCGTCGAGCGCTGCTGCGCAGCCGGTCCCGGCGGCGGTGATGGCCTGACGGTAGTGGTGGTCGACCAGGTCGCCCGCGGCGAACACGCCCGGCAGGTTGGTGGCGGTGGAGGGGTGGTCCACCAGGACGTAGCCGTCGTCGTCGAGGTCGACCTGGCCACCTAGGAGCTCCGAGCGCGGGTCGTGGCCGATCGCGATGAACAGGCCGGTCACGTCGAGGGGGCGCAGGTCGCCGGTGACGGTGTCGCGCAGGATCACGCCGGTGAGCTTGTCGTCGCCCTCGATGGAGGCGACCTCCGAGTTCCACACCATCTCGAGCTTCGGGTCGGCGAAGGCACGCTCCTGCATGATCTTGGAGGCGCGCAGCTCGTCACGACGGTGGATCAGGAACACCCGGGAGCCGAAGCGGGTCAGGAACAGCGCCTCCTCCAGGGCGGAGTCGCCTCCGCCGACGACGGCGATGGCCTGCTCGCGGAAGAAGAACCCGTCACAGGTGGCACACCAGGAGACGCCGCGACCGGAGAGCTCCTCCTCGCGGGGCAGACCGAGCTTGCGGTAGCCCGAGCCGGTGGAGAGGATCACCGAGCGGGCGGTGTAGGTGTCGGTGGCGGTCTTGACGACCTTCACGTCGCCGGTGAGGTCGACCTCGATGACGTCGTCGGAGATCAGCTCGGCACCGAAGCGCTCGGCCTGGGCGCGCATCTCGTCCATCAGGGCCGGGCCCATGATGCCGTCGCGGAAGCCCGGGAAGTTCTCGACCTCGGTGGTGTTCATCAAGGCGCCGCCGGCTGTGACCGAGCCCTCGAAGACCAACGGGTGCAGCGCGGCGCGCGCGGCGTAGACGGCGGCCGTGTAGCCGGACGGGCCGGAACCGATGATGATGACGTTGCGGGGGTCGGACATGCGAGCACTGCTCCTTGCGGGCCGCGTGGTCGCGGCGCTGGTATCGGGTACGTCGTTGTCAACCGATCGTAGGCGTCCGGCATTCCACGGTGCGAGAGCACCCGCGCTGCGGACCGCCTCGAGCCGGGAATCAGGGCGCGGGGATCTCCACGCTGCGCACGAAACCCGGCGGGTTGCAGCGGTAGAGATCGACCTTCTGCAGGTTGCCGGCCGGGGTGCGATAGACCAGGGTGGCCAGCTTGCCGGCGTACCTGACCGCGATCGCCTGCTCGCCGGGCCCGGGGTCCAGGCACGCCTTGCGCACCGACAGGCTGCTGGCCGCAGACTCGGTGTCGCGGGCTGCGGCGACGTCGCTGTCGAAGCGGTCGCGGGTGACCAGCGCCAGGTCGCTGAGGAAGGTGCTGGGCTGTCGGGAGGTGGGATCGGTGCCCTTGGGCTCGTCCAGGGCGCCCTCCGGCATCCGGCTGTCTGAGCTGCTACCCCCAGCGGCGCTGTCCGCGCTGTCGTCGGAACCCATCTGGCCGGTGAGCTGGCCGAAGCCGAAGCCGACGGCGACGATGGCCACAGCCGCGACCAGCAGCTGCGTGGCGCGGGTACGTCGACGTCGTGCGGCGAGGTCGGCGACCGGCGCGCCAGGGGTGCTGCTTGCGGTGGGTGTCGTCCGACGTTCGTCAGCCAGCGAGCCCAGCACGCGGTCCAGGCGCTCGGCCACCGCGTCGGGAAGGGGCTCGGTGTGCCGCGCCGCGGCGAGCCGGCGCCGTACGGCGTCCTCCTGGGCAGGGGTCAGTTCGCGATCATCGGTGGTCATGGGCTCACCTCCTTGCGGGCCGTGGGGCGTGGGGACTCAGTCGTTGTAGCGCGGTGGTGGCGCTCGGGCGGGATCCGTGGATGGGACGATCGGTGCGGCCCGCAGGTTCCGGTGAGGTGGGTCACCCGGCTCGGGGGCGTCGGGTACGCCGAGCAGCACCGCCAGGCGGGCACGCCCGCGCGAGCACCGGCTCTTGACCGTGCCGACCGCACAGTCGAGCATCTCGGCGACCTCCGAGACCGGGTAGCCCTCCATGTCCACCAGCACCAGGGCCGCACGCTGCTCGGCCGGCAGGGTCGCCAGGGCGTCGAGCACCTGGCGCCGGGTGTCGTCCACCTCGGCTGCGGTGGCCGGGTCGACGGCGTCGCCGGCAGTGGAGAGCGAGCCGCGGCCGGCGTACTCCTCGAGGTCGTCGGGGAGGTGGTCGGTGGCGCGGACCTTCTGCGACCGGATCCGGTCGAGACAGGCGTTGACGACCACGCGGTGCAGCCATGTCGTCACCTGGGCCTCGCCCCGGAACGTGTCGGCCCGCCGGAAGGCCGCGATCAGGCCGTCCTGCAGGCCGTCGGCGGCGTCGTCGGGGTTGCCCATGGTGCGCAGGGCGACGGCCCAGAGCCGGTCGCGGTGCCGCGCGAACAGCTCGCCGAAGGCCTCGGTGTCGCCCTCCACGTGGGCGCTGAGCAGGTCCGCGTCGGAGCGCGGCGTCATGACCGCACGACGATCTCGGAGATCTCACCGCGGAACGAGCCGTTCTCGGGCTCGGGCAGGGAGGTCAGCCAGACGAGCACGAAGCGACCCGTCGTGTCCTCGGGCAGCTCGACCGAGAGGGCATCCCCCTGGGCCGTCCCCGATCCGCTGGGGTCACCACCCGGGACCTGCGTCGGTGCCTTGGCCAGCACGTAGACCGAGACGCTGGTGGGAGACCCGACGAGGTCGAGGTCGACCTGGCCCACCGGCTGGGCCGAGCCGAGGTCGAGCACCAGCCCGACGCCGTCCTTCAGCCCACCCGGTCCGAAGTCCTGCAGGTACGACGAGGTGCGCCAACTGGTCCCGCGATCCCCGTCGATGGCGTTGTCGGCCAGCTCGGGGTACTCCTCAGGGGGATCGCCCTGAGGGTCGAAGTCGGTGACGCCGACCACCTTGACGGCGGCCCCGGGGTCGGCCGTGCTGCCCGGGCCGCCGGTGGTCGGGTCGGTGCCGGGGTCGCTGGTGGAGCCGTCGCGGGTGAGCGCGATGGCGAACGCCACCGCAGTCAGCAGCAGGGCCGCGGCCGCGATCAGGGCGGCGAGGCGCAGGAACGATCGTCCCGGGATCCGGCCCTCGTCGTCGTCGGCGTCGACGATCGGCCCGGTCCCGGTCCCGTTCGTGGGGTGGCTGATCGGGTGGCCGGTGTCCCAGGGCCAGTACTCGGTGCCCGAAGCAGGCGCACCGCTGGCCTGCCCTGCGGACCCCGGGCGCGCCCCCGTCGACGGGCCCTCGGCGGCCGGGTCGCGGGGACGGCGTACCGGATCGGGGGCGTAGAGCGGCCGCTCGGGTGGCTGCTCGAAGCGGGGCGGCGGTGGCGGAGGGTCAGCCCGAGGGGTCAGCCATTCGGACTCGAAGACCGGTACGCCGGCCACCGTGGCTCCGGGGTCGGGCGCCGCCTCAGCCTCGGAGGGTGGCGCGGGACTGTCCTCGGTGCGGGCTTCGGGCTGTTGCTCGGGCAGGTGCCCGAAGGGCGGGTCGACCGGCGCGACCTGGGGGCCGAACGGAACCGGCGCGGACCAGGCCACGGTCGGGGCGTGGTCCTTCTCGGCCGCCGCCAGGACCCCGGGGTCGCCCACGAAGTCGATCAGGGCCTCGTGGATGGCGGCCGCCGAGTCGATGGTGCGGGCATGACTCCCCGCGGTGTGGGCGAACGGGCTGAGGACCTCGTCGCAGACGACGTCGAGCGGTTTGGGGATGCCGGCGCGGACCTTGCGGGGTCGCAATGGCTGGCCGCCCTCCTGTGGGGCCCGCGGCAGGGTTGAGGACGAGACTCCCGGCCACTTGCCGACCAGGCAGGCGTAGAGCAGCCCGGCCAGGTCCACGGTGTCGGTCGAGCGCCGGCCGGCGGGCAGGCCGTGCAGGGCTGCGTCCACAGCGAAGCCGATGATCTTGACCGACCCGTTGTGGTCGATCAGCACGTTCTCCGGGACCAGCCTCCCGTGGGCCTGGCCCAGGCCGTGTGCCTTGGCGATGGTCTCGGCGACCTCCGAGACGATCCAGGCGGCCCGGCGCGGCGACAAGGGACCGTCGGCCAGCAGGATGTCGAGGGACTGGCCCGATCCCCATTCGTTGACGACGAAGCAGATGCCACTGCGTTCGTCGGCGTCGAGCACTCGGAGGATCCGGCTGTCGGTGACGGTCGCCGAGCGCTTGGCGGCTTCGAGCAGCAGCGGTGCCCGAGGATCGGTGGCCCCGATGACGTGGAAGGCGACGTGACGAGCCAGGATCTGGTCGAAGGCTCGCCAGAACAGACCGCCCTCGGTCTCGTGCAGCAGGTCGAGCATGCGGTAGCGGTCAGCGACGATGTCGCCGGTCCGGATCGAATTCGGCACCGCACCCCCTCCGCTGCTCGGCTCTTTCGCTGTCATCCTGCGGTCATCGTAGGACGCGGGGGTCAGTGCTTCCGGGACCCGGACGGCGGGCGGCCCGCACGCCCCGGCAGACGCCGGGTCACACCGGCCGGCAACCGACTGGTGACCAGGCCCACCACCTCGGAGACCTCCTGGATCCGCAGGAGCCGGGCGAGGACCACGAAGACGAGCCCGTCCAGCCCGATCACCAGCACCGCGATCACCACCGACGACCCGCGCGACTGCCCGTCGAACCAGCTGCGCAGCCCGGTGGCGAGGGCGAAGCTGATCGCCGTGGCGACACCTGCGGCGAGGACCATCCGCACCAGGAACCGGACCGTGTCGGAGGTCTGCAGGCCACCCAGCACGCGGCGCAGCAGCAGGTAGGAGACGGTGGCCCCGACCAGGTAGGAGCCGCCGTAGGCCAGCACAAGCGCAGGTGAGGTGTCGTGGGCGGAGGCTCCACGCACGAAGGCGAAGGCCAGGGCGATGTTGGTCGCCGACACCGCGCACTGGATCCAGAACACGGTGCGGGTGCGTTCGAGGGCGTAGAAGCCCCGCAGCATCAGGTAGTGGACGGTGAAGAACAACAGTCCGGGCGTGAACAGCGCCAGCGAGGGCGCGAAGTTGCCTGAGGACCCCGCGTTGGCGCCGTAGCCCCAGACCAGCTGGCTGATCTCGACGGCCACGACCGGCAGCACCAGGGCGAAGGGCAGCACCAGGGCGAGCGTCGTGCGCAGCGTGGCCGACAACGTCGCGGCCAGGCCCGGCAGGTCGGCGTCGGCGGCGCTGGCCGAGAGTCGCGGCAGGATCGCGGTGGACAGCGACACCGTGACGATCGCGTGCGGCACCATGACCAGCAGATACGCCGAGGAGTAGACCGTGTAGCCGGTGGCCGATCCGGCGGCGGCGCAGTCGGCCCCGATGACCCCGGCGGTCCCGCCCGACGCCAGGCGCACGACGACGGTGTAGGCGATCTGGTTGACGATGACGAAGAGCACGGTCCACACGCCCAGGCGAAGCGTGTGGCTCAGCCCGGTCCCGCGGAAGTCGAAGCGAGGGTGGAACCGGAAGCCGGCCGCCCGCAGATAGGGCACGAGGATCAGGAACTGCACGGCGATGCCGAGGGTCGAACCGAGTCCCAGCAGGGCTTCTTGACCCAGTGAGAACGGGCCGAGGACCTGGTTGTGGTCCGCGACCACCAGGTCGGGGTTGGCGCAGATGTCCTGGGCCTTGCCGAAGATGACCAGGTAGCTGACCAGCACCAGCACCGAGATGACGTTGTTGGCGATCGGCGCCCACATCATCGGGCCGAACCGGCCGCGGGCGTTGAGGATCTGCCCGACGAGGACGAACATGCCGTAGAAGAAGACCTGGGGCAGGCAGAAGCGGGCGAACGTGATCGCCGACTGGCGCTGCGCGGCCAGCTCGGGCAGGTCGTACGACGAGGAGAGCAGCACGCGCATCACCAGAGGCGCCGCGATCACCAGCAGCACGGTGACCAGCAGCAGGAACAGCCCGGCCAGGGTGATGATCCGGTTGGTGTAGGCGTCCCCGCCGTCCTCGTCCAGCTTCATCGCGCGCACGAGCTGGGGCACCAGCACCGCATTGATCACCCCGCCGGCCAGCAGGATGTAGAGCATGTTGGGGATGGTGTTGGCGATGTTGAAGATGTCGGCGTGCAGGGCGCTGCCCAGTGCCGCGACCAGCAGCACCGAGCGCACGTAGCCACTGAGCCGGGACACGACGGTGCCGGCCGCCATGACGGCCCCGGAGCTCAGGATCCCGCGCTGCTCGGTGCTGGAGCCGGACTCCTCACCCGTGCCCGGCAGCGCCGGGCCCACGTGCTTGCCGGGTTCCTCTCCGCTCATCCCTGGTCACCATGGCTGTGTCGCCCGGTGAACCGGCGCACGAGCCGCAGGGCGATCGCCCCGAACAGCAGCGCCATGCCCGCGGCGATGATCACCCAGATGACCCGTCCGGACTGGTTGGACCGGATCGGCAGGTCCGCGCCCGGACCGAGTCGGGTGCCGTCATCGTCCACGAGGGCCAGCCGGACCTGGTGCAGGCCCAGCTGGGTGGAGCGGACCCGCAGCCGGACGCTGGTGCTCGTGCCGCCCTCGAGCTTGATCTTGCCGGGTGTGCGGATCGAGATGTACTGGTCGGCGATCGGCTCGATGCGCAGGGTCACCGTCTGCTCGAGGTCGTTGCGCAGGTCGACGCGCACCGGGCCGGAGGCCCCCGACAGCGTGACCGACTCGGGCGCCGAGATGTGCACCTGGTTGAAGACGGCCTCGATGGAGCGACGGGCGCGGTCGGCATCGTCGATGGCTGCCTGCGGGTCGCCGCGCATGAAGTACGACGTCGTGGTCAGGGCCTGCGCGAGGACCTCACGCTCCACGGTGGTGTTGTCGGTCAGCAGGTTCTGCAGGGTGGCGCCGGCCTGGGCGAGACGGATGGCGGCGTCGAAGTTGGCGATGCCCAGTTCTCGCTCGGCCTGACGCTCGGGGTAGACGAGGCTGTCGGCGGTGACTGTCGGTGGATCCGGGTCGCCGAGGGACTGCTGCGGCACCACGGACAGCCAGGACCTGTCGAGAGCGTCGAAGAACCCGGCCCGCACCCCACCCGGGTTCCAGTCCGCGGGCAGGGCGATCACCAGGGGGCGAGGGTCCTGCTGCTGCGAGCGCAGGGCGGCTTCGGAGAGCACGCGCTGGCGCAGGGCCACCTCGGAGAGAGGGCGGGTCGGGCCGGGGCCACCGGAGGAGGCGGCCTCGTCGTAGAGATCGACCCGGTGGGCGTTGACCAGCACCGTCGTGGACCGGGGGTCGACCTTCAGGTCGGGGTCGGCCAGCACGGCGTCGGAGGCGAGGATGGTCGCGTTGGTGTCCAGGGCGGCGACCGAAGCCGGCTCCAGGTAGCCCGAGGGGGGTGCGACCGCAGGGTCCGCGGCGATCCCCAGGTCCTGGAACACGGTGGCCGACAGGGCGGTCGCCCGCTTGGCGACCTGGGGGTCGACGGTGTTGGCCGCTGCCATGTCCACGTCGCCGTACGGCAGGGAGAGCACCCTGCTGCCGGTGGTCGCGGTGGCGAGCTGGGCCAGCCACTCCGTGGCCAGGCGACTGGTCTCGTCGAGGGCGGCTGCAGAGGCGGCGGCGCCGGAGTCCTCGCCGTCAGCGTCCTCGTCGGCGGCCGGGGTGGGGTCCGGGGATGCGGTGGTGTCCGGGGGGACCTCGCTGATCGGACCGAGATCACGCACCGGGTTGCCGTCGGCCAGTCTCTGTACGGCCTCCAGGACAGCGGGGTCGATCAACCAGGTCAGCGTCCCGGGAGGTGCGCTGGAGCCGAAGTCGAGCAGGTTGTGGAGCCCACCTGCGGGACCGAGGTCACGACGCCAACGCGGCAGGTCACGCACCTTGCCCTCGTGGGTGTAGGTGACCTCACGCCGGATCGGCAGCACGACGGCCGCCTGCACGTCGCTCGCGTCCGGCGACACCAGCGGCACATAGGTGTAGGCCCTGCCGACAGCGGTTTCGGGTCGGCCATCGGTGGAGGCGCCCAGGGTCTGCACGCCGATGCGGTAGACGCCGGGCGCGCTCGGGTCGAGGTAGCGGATGAGGATGTCGTGGGGCACCGAGACCGAGTACGACGTCGACTGGCCGGGCGCCAGCTCGTCGATGCGCAGGTCGGTCTCGGGCTCGACGATCCGCTGCCCGAGCTGTTGGAACGGATCGCTCTGGGCGTTTGCGTCGAGGTCGTCGGCGGTCGTGATCGGCTGGTCGGCCACCCACGTGTAGACGTTGATCAGGGACCACGTCTCCTCGGAGACGTTGGTGACCGTGCCGCTGAGCCGCAGCGGTCCCTTCTTGGGGATCACCGCCGGCGCGACGCCGCTGATCGTGACCTTCAGCGGATCGGTGACCTCGGCCGGGCTCCCGCTCTCGGCCCGGGCCGGGCCCACGCCGGGGCTCAGGCTCAGCAGGGAGGCGACCACCGAGGTGACCAGGATGAGCGGCACCAGACGGACCGGGAGCGGGGTCGCGGCGTGCGCGACCCGTTGCCTCACCCGACCTGTCACCCGCCGACCCTATCCGGGCAATCTGCGTCGGGGCCCGGAGCCACTACAGTTTGCTCCCGTGTCCGACCCCTTGCCGCCCCTGCTGATCTCCGAGGTGGAACAGCGCGTCGCGGCTGAGCTCGACCGGATCGCTCCGGTCACCGACGAGCTCGCAGCGCGCTTCACCGCGGCGGGGCACCGTCTTGCGCTCGTGGGCGGGCCGGTCCGCGACGCCATGCTCGGGCGCCAGCAGGTCGACCTCGACTTCGCCACGTCCGCGCGACCCGAGGTGACCGAACGGCTGGTCAAGGGCTGGGCGGACGCCGTGTGGGACATCGGGCGGTCCTTCGGGACCATCGGGTGCCGCAAGGGCGAGTGGCAGGTCGAGATCACGACGTACCGCTCGGACAGCTACGACCCGACCTCGCGCAAACCGGAGGTCGCGTTCGGCGACACCATCGAGGGTGACCTGGGCCGCCGGGACTTCACCGTGAACGCCATGGCCGTGTCGCTGCCGGACCGTGGGTTCATCGATCCGTTCGGCGGGGTGCTCGACCTGGCCCAGCGGGTGCTGCGCACCCCCGGGACGCCGCACCAGTCGTTCTCCGACGACCCCCTGCGCATGATGCGCGCGGCCCGGTTCGTGGCCCAGCTGGGCTTCACCGTGGACCCCGGCGTCGTAGAGGCCATGACCGAGATGGCCGACCGGATCTCGATCATCTCCGCCGAGCGGGTCCGCGACGAGCTGGTCAAGCTGATCTGCGCGCCCTACCCGCGCCGCGGCCTGTCCCTGCTGGTCGAGACCGGCCTGGCCGAGATCGTCCTGCCCGAGCTGCCCGCCCTGGCCCTCGAGCGCGACGAGCACCACCGACACAAGGACGTCTACGACCACACCCTCACGGTCCTGGAGCAGTCCATCGAGCAGGAGGACCGCCTCGGTGGCGGAGCGGACTTCGTGTCCCGCTTCGCGGCCCTCATGCACGACGTCGGCAAGCCCCGCACCCGGCGGTTCCTCGACGACGGCTCGGTCACCTTCCACCACCACGACGTGGTCGGGGCCAAACTGACCCGCAAGAGGATGAAGGCCCTGCGCTTCTCCAACGACCAGATCGACGCGGTCGCTCGACTGGTCGAGCTGCACCTGCGCTTCCACGGCTACGGGTCCGGCGAGTGGACCGACTCCGCCGTCCGCCGTTACGTCCGCGACGCCGGCGACCAGCTCGAGCGTCTGCACATGCTCACCAGGGCCGACTGCACGACCCGCAACCAGCGCAAGGCCGACCGGCTGCGGCGCACGTACGACGAGCTGGAGGCCAGGATCGCCCAGCTCTCCGAGGAGGAGGAGCTGGCCTCGATCCGCCCCGACCTCGACGGTGCGCAGATCATGGAGATCCTGCAGATCCCGCCGGGCCCCACGGTCGGGGCGGCCTACCGGTTCCTGTTGGAGCTGCGCATGGACAACGGCCCGATGACACCACAGGACGCCACCGCGGCCCTGCTTGCCTGGCGGGACTCGCACGGCTGAGCGCGAGGGCTTACGCTCCCAGCATGTCGATTTCCCGGACGAGGCCCATCGCGGTGGCGCTGGCCAACGACTACGAGTTGGTGGTCCTCGGCCTGGCGCACCTGTTGGCGCCGTACCCCGACCGGGTCCGGATGGTCGAGATGGTCGCGGGAGTCCCGGTCACCTCCGACGTCGACCTCACCCTCTATGACACCTTCGCCCAACCACAGGTCGACGCCGACGACATCGAGCGGGTCATCGCCGGAGACGGCGCCGGCAGGGTCGTGGTGTTCACCTGGAACCTGCAGCCCGAGCTGATCGAGATGGCGATCAAGAAGGGTGCCAGCGGCTACCTGTCCAAGAGCCTCTCCGGCACCGAGCTCGTCGAGACCCTCGAGCGGATCCACGACGGCGAAGTGGTGGTCAGCGAGCTGCACGAGGCGGCCGAGACCGCCACCGACGACTGGAACGGGGGCCTGTGGCCCGGCCAGAGCGACGGCCTGACCGTGCGGGAGTCCGAGGTCGTGGCCCTGATCACCCTCGGCCTGAGCAACAAGGAGATCGCCAGCCGGGCCTACCTGAGCATCAACTCCGTGAAGTCCTACATTCGCTCTGCGTACCGGAAGATGGGGGTGACCACCAGATCGCAGGCAGTTCTCTGGGCGGTCCACCACGGGTTTCTCCCTGACTCCGTGAGGTACGGCGGCGAGCCCGGGACCGAGTCCACCGCCTGATGCCGGCGTGATGTCGGCCTGATGCCCGCCTGAAATGGCCAACGGCGGCGGCCGCCCCGCAGGGCTGGCCACCGCCGTGGTCTCGACAAGCTCGACCACCGAGATCAGGCTCGACCACCGAGGTCAGGCTCGATCGCTGTGGTCAGGTCACTCCTCGCCGCGGATGAAGGCCTCCACGCGCGCACGGCCCTCGTCGTCGGGCAGCTGCACCGGCGGCGACTTCATCAGGTAGGACGAGGCGGAGATGATCGGTCCGCCCAGGCCGCGGTCCAGGGCGATCTTGGCGGCGCGAATGGCGTCGATGATGATGCCGGCCGAGTTGGGGGAGTCCCAGACCTCGAGCTTGTACTCCAGGTTGAGCGGCACGTCACCGAAGGCGCGGGCCTCGAGGCGGACGTAGGCCCACTTGCGGTCGTCGAGCCACTGCACGTAGTCCGACGGGCCGATGTGCACGTTGCGGGCGCCGAGGTCGTGCTCGATGTTGGAGGTGACGGCCTGCGTCTTGGAGATCTTCTTCGACTCGAGCCGGTCGCGCTCGAGCATGTTCTTGAAGTCCATGTTGCCGCCGACGTTGAGCTGGTAGGTGCGGTCGAGCTGCACGCCACGGTCCTCGAACAACTTGGCCATCACGCGGTGCGTGATGGTGGCGCCGATCTGCGACTTGATGTCGTCACCGACGATCGGGACACCGGCGTCCTCGAACTTCTTGGCCCACTCGGGGTCGGAGGCGATGAAGACGGGCAGCGCGTTGACGAAGGCGACCTTCGCGTCGATCGCGCACTGGGCGTAGAACTTGTCGGCGTCGTCGGAGCCCACCGGCAGGTAGGAGACCAGGACGTCGGCCTTGGCGTCCTTGAGTGCCTGGACCACGTCGACGGCCTCGGCGTCGGACTCCTCGATGGTCTCGCGGTAGTACTTGCCCAGACCGTCCAGGGTCGGGCCGCGCAGCACGTTGATGCCGGTCGGGGGGACGTCGGCGATCTTGATGGTGTTGTTCTCCGAGGCCTGCGTGGCCTCGGCGATGTCGAAGCCGACCTTCTTGGCGTCGACGTCGAACGCGGCCACGAACTCCACGTCGCGGACGTGGTAGTCGCCGAACATGACGTGCATCAGGCCGGGAACCTGTGCCTCGGGATCGGCGTTCTTGTAGTACTCGACGCCCTGGATCAGGGAAGTGGCGCAGTTGCCCACTCCCACGATTGCTACTCGTACCGAGCCCATCGGGTTCCTCTTTCCATCGGATTGGTCGTGTGCGCTGGTCACAACTGGGTGGGGGTCACACCCGGGCTGTCGCCCGGGTTGCTTCGTTCTGCATTGATCAGGTCGGAGAGCCAGCGGACCTCGCGTTCCACCGACTCCACACCGTGGCGCTGGAGCTCGCCGGCATAGCGGTCGACCTCGCGCTGGGTCATCGACAGCTGGCTCTGCACCCGCTCGAGACGCTCCTGGAGCCGCATCCGACGTCCCTCGAGGACCCGGAGCCGGATCTCCATGTCGGTGCGTGAGAAGAACGCGAAGCGGATGTCGAAGTTGTCGTCCTCCCAGGCGGTCGGGCCGACCTCCGACATCAGCCTGGTGAACTCCTCGGTGCCCTGCTCGGTCACCTGGTAGGTGATCCGCTGACGCCGACCGGGGGCGGCCAGGGAGACCTGCTCCTCGATCCACGAGGCGCGCAGCATCTTCTTCAGGGCGGGGTAGAGCGACCCGTAGGAGAGCAGGCGACCCCATCCGAGCATGAGGTTGAGCCGCTTTCGCAGCTCGTAGCCGTGCATGGGCGACTCGTGCAGCAGCCCGAGGACCGCGAGCTCGATGGTGTCACCGCGTCTTGCCATAGACCTATCGTAGCGATATATCCAACAAGTGCGAATCGCCCCCGGGAGCCGGGTGATTCGGAGGCGCCAAGAAGCGGGGGTAGTCTCGCAAGCGAGGCGCCCTCGGTGGGCGTTGACCGACTTCGGGGTCGGAAACATTTGCGGGGGCAATGTTGACTCAACGGCACGCGCGTTCGCGGTGGGGCTGGCTCGTCGGAGCCGGGCTCCTGCTGGTCGTGGTGCTGTTCAGCGGCAGTTTCGGCCGGGCCGAGCCGACCGGCCACTACCGACCGGCCCTGCCACCTGACGCGTTGACCAACGGGTGCTGGCCGCTGCCGCCCGGCGTACGACTGGACTTCCCGCACCAGGTCCGCCGGGACTCCGACCTCGGTGGTGAGGACCACCTCCGCCGTCGCCTGGTGCTGCAGTACGACGTCGTCGACGAGGCCACGGCGCTCGCCGGACTGCGCCGCGCCTTCACGGCCGGCGGCTTCACGCCGCACCCGGGACCGCGCCCTGGGATGCTCGCCTTCCACAGCCCGACCTCCGGCGCCATCCTGGCGAGCCTCACGCCCCTGCCGGGCGTGCCCGAGGACTCGATCGTGCGCGGCACCATCGTCCTGAACCTCCCGAGCACCCCGGTGCAGTCCGACAGTCCGGTCTGTGCCGACCCGTTCTCCACCAAACGCTTCGGTCCCAGCACGGGTGATCACGCGTGAGGCCGTCCGCGCGCACCGTGCTGATCTGGCTCTTCGCCGCTCACGTGCTCCTCACGCTGGTGCTGTTCGCGACCATGGCCGGGACGCCGCTGCACGGTGACGAGGCCGCCTACGCCGATGGCGCGCGAGCCCTGTCCAACCTGGTCCGCGACCTGGCGGCCCTCGGCCCGGTGGACACCGCGGAACTGCAGCGCAACGTGGTCGGCAGTGGTTGGTTCATGCCCGGTTCCTCGGTGCTGATGACCCCGCTCTTCGTGGTCGTCCCGGACGCCTCTGCGGCGGTGATCCGGGGCTACCTCGCGCTGGTGAGCACCGGCCTCCTGCTGTGGGTCGTCCTCGAGGTCCGGCGCGCCCTCGGCGCTCGGTACGCCGCGGCGCTGCTGGTCGTCCCGGGCCTGATCCCCATGTGGGTGATGTTCTCGATGGCGGCGTGGGGAGACCTCGCGGGCGGATTGCTGGTGGTCCTCCTGCTGACCCGGACAGTCGTCCTGGTGCGCACCGTGCGCGCCGGTGTGGCTCCCAGCCTGGGCCAGGGGGCGGCCCTGGGGCTCATCGCGATCGCTGTGGTCTACCTGCGCTCGAGTGCGGCACTCCTGGTCGTCGCGATGCTGGGAGCCGGGGTCCTGGCCGCCACGGTCTCGGCGGTCCGATCCCTCTCCACCCGCGAGCGCGTGCGGGCATCGGCCGCTGTCGCGGTCGCCGGTGCGGTCTTCGTGGGACTGCTGCTGCCGTGGTCGCTCTTCGCCTCCCACACGCTCGGCGGCCGGGTGGTCACCACCACGTCGGTGCCGACCGTGATGGCCAACACGTTCGGTGATCCCAACGAGCTGTGCTTCGGACCGTGTGATCCCGGCAGCACGATCTGGTTCACCCCGTTGCGCTATGCGCGAGAGGTGGCTCGGGCGACCGGGCACAGCGAGCTCGAGGTGCAACAGCAGATGTCGGCGCACGCGCGCGCAGACGTGACGCGGCGCAGCTATGTGCGCGATGTGCGAGGCGATGCGCGCCGCTACTTCCTCAACCCCACCGGGTTCGTGTCGATCCTGTCCGACAAGCCTCCCTCCGACGGCTGGGGGAAGGTGATCACCTACACCTCCGTCGTGCCCTACGTGCTGGTGGCGCTCGGTTGGGTGCTGGGCCTGCTGGTGCTGGTCCGGGCCCGTTACGAGCAGCAACTGCTCAGCGTGCTGATCAAGCTGGGTCTCCTGGCCCTCTTCGTCCAGCCCTTCGTCCATGTGGGCGGCTCGCGCTACTGGACCACCGCCGCTCCTCTGGGAGGGCTGGCTCTCGCACTGGTCGTCACGCTCGTGCACCAGCAGCGGGCCTCGCCGCCCGTGGTGCTGACCCGTGTCGGCCTCGGTGCCCGCTGGCTGAGCGCCACCCAGGTCGTCCTGAGCCTGACGGCTCTGGCCGTCACCGTGATCGTGCTCGGCTACGCACGATGACCAGACGACACTCTCGAAAAGGACTCGTCATGACCACCGACCCACCCGAGGACCGGCGCCGCAAGGTGACCTATGTCTTGCCGGTGTTCAACGAGGCAGCCGGTATCGAGGCGTTCCATGCCGAGCTGCTGCGCGCGTGCGACAAACGCTGCGACCTCGACTGGGAGTTCATCTACGTCGACGACGGCAGCCGCGACGAGTCCTTGGCCAACCTGCTGGCGCTGCGCGCGGACGATCGCCGGGTCACCGTGCTGAGCCTCTCACGCAACTTCGGGCACCAGATCGCGGTGACCTGCGGCCTCGACCTCGCTGCCGACGCCGACGCGGTCATCGTGATGGACACCGACCTGCAGGACCCGCCTCTGGTGAGCATCGAGATGATCGAGGTCTGGGAGGGCGGGGCCGACGTGGTCTACGGCCAACGTCGCAGTCGCCGCGACACCGCCCTCAAACGGGCGACGGCCTTCGGTTTCTACTGGGTCCTCGAACGGCTCGCGTCGGTCGAGATCCCTCGCAACGTCGGCGACTTCCGGTTGATGGATGCCCGCGTGGTCGCCGAGGTGGTGCGCTACCGCGAGCGGGACCGCTTCCTGCGCGGCATCGTGGCCCACGTCGGTTTCCGCCAGGAGGCCCTGCTCTTCGATCGGGACGAACGCCACGCCGGCACGTCCGGCTACCCGTGGCGCTCGATGGTCAATTTCGCCGCCGCGGGCATCCTCGGCTTCTCCACCGTTCCCCTCAAGCTGATCTCGCGCCTGGGGTTCGTGATCTCGCTGCTCAGCGTGCTCCTGGGCCTCTATGCGCTCGGCGTACGCCTGTTCCGACCCCAGGACGCGGTGCCAGGTTGGGCGTTCCTGGGCGTCGGCATGTTCCTGATGGGCGGCCTGCAGCTGATCATGATGGGAGTGATCGGCAGCTATCTGGGGCGTGTCTACGTCGAGGCGCAGGATCGCCCGCTCTACTCGCTGGCGCTGACCGCCCGGGGCTGAGAGCCGGCTGAGGGGATTGGGAGGGCGCTCGGGCAACCCCGTACCCTCGTAGCGACTCAGGACCCCTCAGTCGCCGTCGAACAGCACCCGGAGACCAGCACGTGAGTGGAAAGCGCAGAGCCGCAGGCTCCGCAGCGAGCGGACCGACCCCGAAGAAGAAGAAGTCCTCGGGGCGTTCTCGCGTGCTCAAGGTCGTCAAGTGGCTGGTCATCGTCGGACTGGTCGGTGCATTGGCCCTGGCCATCACCGGCTTCGTGGTCTACCAGCGCACCACGATCCCCGACCCGAACGCCGACTTCCTGACCGAGACCTCGCACATCTACTACAGCGACGGCAAGACCGAGCTCGGTCAGCTCGCCGTGCAGCGACGCGACAGCATCTCCTACGACGAGATGCCCGACTGCATCAAGGAGGGCGTGGTCGCGGCCGAGAACCGCACCTTCTGGACCGACAAGGGCATCGATCCCAAGGGGATCGTGCGCGCAGCGTTCAGCAACGCCAAGGGCAACGCCACCCAGGGCGCCTCCACGATCACCCAGCAGTACGTCAAGATCCTCTACCTCACCCAGGAGCGCAGCCTCACCCGCAAGGTGAAGGAGGCGTTCTTGTCGTTGAAGATCCGCAACACCCTGAGCAAGCAGGAGATCCTCGAGGGCTACCTCAACACGATCTACTTCGGGCGCGGCGCCTACGGCATCCAGGCCGCCTCCCAGGCGTTCTTCGACGTGGACGCCAAGAATCTCAACCTCAAGCAGTGCGCGGTCCTGACCAGCGTGGTCAACAACCCGACCGGGATGGACCCGGCCAACGGGGATGCGGCTCGCGAGCAGCTGAAGGAGCGCTACGCCTACGTGCTGGGTCGCATGGAGGAGGACGGCAAGATCACCGCCGACCAGGCGGCCAAGGCGGAGCGGTCCCTGCCGAAGTTCCCGAAGATCAAGGCCCAGGACACATACGGCGGGCAGCGCGGGCACGCCCTGACCCTGGTCAAGTCCGAGCTGCTCAAGCTCAAGGACGGCAACGGTGAGCCCTTGTTCTCGGAGGACCAGATCACCGGCGGTGGGCTCGAGATCACCACCACGCTGAAGAAGAAGGACATGGACGCCGCCCAGGCCGGCGCCGACGAGGTGCGCCCGGACCTGAGCAAGAAGAAGGACAAGAAGCTGCACGTCGGGATCGCCAGCATCGAGCCCGGGACCGGGGCGCTGCGCGGCTTCTACGGGGGGCAGGACTTCCTGGAGTCGCAGCTCAACTGGGCGACCGAGCGCGGCATGGCCGGCTCCACGATGAAGGCCTTCACCCTCGCGGCCTCCATCAAGGAGGGCTACTCCCTCAAGGACACCTTCGACGGCAACTCGCCCTACGAGTTCCCCGACGGCCTCACGGTCCGCAACGAGGGCTCCGGCTTCGACGGGCTGGGCACCGACTACGGCTCCAACGTCAGCATGGTCAAGGCGATGGAGGACTCCATCAACACCGCCTTCGTCGACATGACCGTCGGGATGGACGACGGCCCACAGAAGATCTACGACATGGCCCGCTCGATGGGTCTGCCCCCGGCGGAGGCCAACGCGAAGTACCCCGGCATCCCGGCCACCACCACGGACTTCTCGCCCGACGACATCCTGGTCTCGCTCGGCAAGGCCCGGGTCAGCCCGGTCAACCTGGCCAACGCCTACGCCACCATCGCCAACGGCGGCGAACGTGCCGACGTCTACGTGATCGACAAGGTCGTGGACCGCAACGGCGAGACCCTCTACAACCACAAGGTCAGCACCAAGCGTGTCCTCGACGAGGACATCAGCCACGACGTGTCGTTCGCCGCCCAGCAGGTGGTGGAGAACGGCACCGGCGCGGCCGCACAGGCGCTCGGCCGGCCGGCCGCCGGCAAGACGGGCACCGCGACCAACGGCGAGGACCAGGTCTCCTCGTCCTGGTTCGTGGGCTACACGCCCCAGCTGTCGACCGCGGTGATGTTCGTGCGCGGTGACGGTGACGACCAGCTCGACGACGACTGGCTGCCCTCCTACAACGGGCAGGCCGGCTACTTCGGCGCGAACTACCCGGCCCGCACCTGGACCGCCGTGATGACCAGGGCCCTCGAGGGTGAGCCCGTCGAGGACCTGCCGGACGCGGCCAACGTCGACGGTGAGGCGCCCCAGGAGGGTCACGCGCCGTACGTGCCGCCGCCGACCAAGACCCGGCAGCCGAACCGTACGCCGAGCAACACCCCCAGCCAGGAGCCCTCGAAGACGCCGACTCAGACGCCGACGCCGACCCCGACGCCGACCCCGACTCCCACACCGTCCGACACCCCGACGCCAACCCCGTCGGGCACCCCCACGCCGTCGGTAGGGGCGAGCAAACCCGCAGGAGCAGCACCGCGGTGACCGAGCCGGTGACCCGCGCGACGCAGGACGATCCCGTCCTGCGCTCTGCCAGCGAGGTGATCGGCGGTCCGGCCGGCGACCACAGCCGGGGTCACCCGTGGTGGACCCCGGTGCGGGTGCTGCTGGTGGTCGCCGCCGTCTGCTGTGCTCTCGGCATGGTGCAGAAGGCCGGCTGCTTCAATTCGACCTGGCAGAACGGTGACCAGCGCTACACCCAGATGTGCTACTCCGACCTGCCCTACCTCTACACCGGCCGCGGGTTCGCCGAGCTGACCTGGCCCTACACCGACGACGCCGAGACGCGGGCGCGTTACGAGACGATGGAGTATCCGGTCGGGATCTCCTACGTCGCCTATGCCACGGCTGTGCTCACCCACCTGGCCACCGGGTCGCCGGAGCTGTCGGCGCGCGCCCAGCAACCGGTCGGTGAGCTGTGGAACGACCCTGAGGTCGTCACCGAGATCCGGACCTTCGTGAGTCTCTCGGCGATCCTGTTCGCCCTCATGGCCATCGTGTCGACGTACCTGCTCGCGCAGGTGAACCCGCGACGGCCATGGGACGCGCTGGGCTTCGCCGCCTCGCCGGCGCTGCTGCTGACGGGCCTGGTGAACTGGGACCTGCTCGCGGTCGTGCTGGTGGCCGGTGCGCTGTGGGCCTGGGCACGCGGGCGGCCGGTGCTGACCGGGGTGCTGATCGGGCTGGGGGTGGCCACCAAGCTCTACCCCCTCTTCCTGCTGGGCGGACTGCTGGTGATCTGCCTACGGCAGCGTCGGCTCACCGACCTCGTGCGGGTGACGGTCGCGGCTGCGCTCAGCTGGATCCTGGTCAACGCGCCTGCCTATGTCACCGGCCCTGAGCAGTGGAAGGTGTTCTGGCACTTCAACTCCGAGCGGACCGCCGACCTCGGCTCGATCTGGCTGGTGCTCTCCCAGCTCCCGGCGCCCGACCACGCGTTCAGTGCCCACACCATCAACGTGGCGTCCTGGCTGTTCTTCAGCGTGTGGTGCCTGGGAGTGCTCCTGGTCGGCCTGCGCGCACCCGTGACCCCGCGCTTCGCCCAGCTCGGCTTCGTGATCGTGGCGGGGTTCCTGCTGGTCAACAAGGTCTACTCGCCGCAGTACGTGCTCTGGCTGCTGCCGCTGGCGGTCCTGGCCCGGCCGCGCTGGCGTGACCTGCTGATCTGGCAGGCCGGGGAGGTCTTCTACTTCGCCAGCGTGTGGTGGTATCTGGGCGGCGAGCTCGACTCCTCGACCGCCGACGGAGGCGCACCGGTCTACTGGATCGCCATCGTGCTGCGGATCGCGGCCCAGCTCTACCTGGTCGCGGTGGTGGTGCGCGACATGCTTCGGCCCTGGCACGACCCGGTGGACCGCGACGAGCCGGAGGACTACTCCGAGACCAGCACGCGGTCGAAGTCCGTGGCGGTGTAGCGCACCCGCACCTCGATCTCGTCACCGACGCTGGGCACCAGTGCGCCCTGCGGGAGGAACAGCATGGAGGCCTGCATGTGCGGGGGCTCCGCGAACAGCCGCTGCTTGCCGAACACCGAGTACGGCGAGCGCACGAACCCGACCGCATCCAGACCGCCGCGGGCCAGCGTCGCGGCCCGGGCCTTCATCGAGAGGTCGCCCGACGGTGCCTCGAGTCCGATGCCGTGGGAGGTGCCGCCGCTGACCACGAGGATGGTCCCGGCCTTGGGAGCCGTGCGGCCGCGATAGCCGAACGTGTCGCCGCGCTCGACGTGGTGGCGGTCCAGCACGGTGGCGGTCACCCGAAGCGCGGACCGGTCGCCGAGCCACAGGTCGGTGCCGATCCGCGGCCGGATGGTGAAGTCGGCGTACGCCGTGCGGAGGGCGGTGAGGTCGGTGCGCGTCAGGTGGCTGACCCAGATCGTGTGGGTGGGCAGCCCCGAGGCGACCACGTCGGTCATCAGGCGTCGGGCCTGGGACAGGTTGGAGCCGGCGAGCGGGAGGTGGAAGCTCACGCCCTCCAGGCGAGCGGGGTGCTCGGGTGTCTCGAGGCCACGCAGGATCCCGTCGGCCTCGCGCAGCTCCCGGGCGGTCATCCCGTGACGCAACATGCTGGTGGCACGCTCGATGACGAAGCGGGCGGTGGGCTGGCGGGTCAGCAGGTCCTCGAGGTCCTGCAGCCGGCTGACGGTGTGGATCAGCCGGTCGTGCGGGGCCTGGTCGTTCAGGACGAGGTCGATCGCCGACCCGAACGGGCGCCAGGGCGTGAGGACGACGAGGTCGCCGGGGAAGTCCATGGCGAGCTGGATCTCGTCGTAGGTGCCGACCGCGATCGTGTCGAGCTCGAGCGCCGCCATCTCGGTGGCCAGCCGGCTCTTGCCGAAGCCGTAGCCGTTGCCCTTGATCACCGGGACGATGCCGGGGCTGGCCGCCACGGTCGCGCGCAGGTGGGCACGCCAGCGGGGGCCGTCGACATTGAGGGTCAGCGACATCAGCGCCTGCTCATGTAGAGCTCGAAGGCCTTGTAGAGCGCTCGGTTGATCGGCAGGTCCCACTCTCCGGCGTACTCCACGGCCTCGCCACCGGTGCCCACCTTGAACTGGATGAGCCCGACGTGACTGTCGTCCGCATCGAGGGTGTCGGTGATGCCGCGCAGGTCGTAGACCTCCGCGCCAGCGGCGAGGGCGTCGCGGATCATCGCCCACTGGATGGCGTTGGAGCCGCGGACCTCGCGCTTCTCGGTGGAGGAGGCGCCATAGGAGTACCACGCGTGCGTGCCGACCCGGATGGCGATCGTGGCCGCGACCAGCTGGCCCTCGTGGCGGGCCAGGTAGAGCCGGATCCGGTCGGGTTCCTCCGCCTCGAGCGCGGCGAACATCGTGGCGAAGTAGGCCAGCGGCCGCGGCGTGAAGTGGTCACGCTCGGCGGTGTGGACGTAGAGGTCGTGGAACAGCTTCAGCTCGGTGCTCGAGCCGATCCCGGTGCTCGAGCCGCCCTCGGTGGTCGAGCCGCCCTCGGTGGTCGAGCCGCCCTCGGTGGTCGAGCCTGTCGAGACCACCTCGACCCCCTCCTTGGCCGCCTTCTTGATGTTGCGGCGCCAGAGCTGGTTCATGCCCTTGAGGACGTCGTCCTCGGACTTGCCGGCCAGGGGGATCTGGAAGTTGAACTGGGGCTGACCGGCGGCGAAGCCGCCTTCGACCGCCTGCAGGCGCCAGCCGAGCTCGTTGAGCTGCGAGACGACGCCGGCCCCGGACCGGCTGCGCTCGGTCGGCGGCAGGTCGCCGAGCCGGCGTACGTCGTCGGAGGCGATGCCCTCCTTGACCTGGGCGGCGGACCAACGAGCCGTGATGACGGGCGGGCCCATCCGGACCCCGAACGCACCGGCCTTCTTCAGGTGGCGCAGCATCGGCTTCAACCAGGCGTCGAGGTCCTCGGTCTCCCAGTCGATGACCGGCCCCTCGGGCAGGTAGGCGAGGTAGCGCTTGAGGCGGGGCAACTGGCGGTAGAGCACCAGCGCGACCCCCACCAGGGTGTCGGGGCCGGAGCCCGACCCGGCCCACCAGCCCAGCGACTCGCGTCGCCACTCGGACTTCACCTGCCCCCACGCAGGGGTCTGCAGGAAGCTCGCGGAGGGTTGCGCCCGGATGAAGTCGAGGTGCTCCTCCGCGGTGATCGGCCGGACGGTCAGACGCTCGGTTCGGGCAGGGGAAGTCACGGCCCCGAGGCTACAGGGGGCATCCGGGGCGTGCGGGCATGGGAAAGGGGATTCGAGCTGCCCCCCGCGCGGCTCGAATCCCCTTCGTGGGATTGGGAAGAGAAGTCCCATTCAGTTGTGCCGGTGAAGAGTGGCGCTCCTCGCGCCTGATACGTCCGGAAGGAAATTGTCTAGACCGGTATCAGGAGCCCGATCCGTTGCTCTTGCGCAGTGTGAGAATGCAACCGATGACGGTGAGCGACTCGCGGTCTGACCAGGCCGACGATCTGTGGGGCCAGTGCGCGCGGAGTTTCGAGCACTGGGTCAGCGGTGACACGTCGGCACTCGACGACCTCGTCGCTCTCATGACACCGGTGCTGTGGCATGTCGTGCGGGCCTACCGGCTGTCGGAGGACACCGCCGAGGACGTCATCCAGACGACCTGGCTGGCGCTGGTCCGGCGCCGCGACGCGATCGTGGAACCGGCGGCGATCGGCGGTTGGCTGACGACCACCGCGCGCCGGGAGGCGTGGCGGGTCGGCAAGGCGAGCACGAAGGCCGTCGCGGTGGAGGACGAGGAGCTGGCTGTCCGGCTCCCGCAGCAGCGCTCGGCCGAGCTGTCCGCGGTCGAGCTCGACCAGAACCGGCTCATGTGGGAAGCGGTCGAGACACTGCCGGAGCGTTGTCAGCGTCTGCTGCGCATCGTTGCGTTCGAGAACAGACCCGATTATGCCCAGTTGGCAACCGATCTCGGGATGCCCGTCGGGAGCATCGGCCCCACCCGGGGTCGGTGCCTGGCCAAGTTGCGCGTGGCGCTGATGCAGACAGGAGGTCTGTCATGACCGAGATGAACCGCGAGGCGCTGTTGAGCGTTGTCCGCACGGTGTGGACCGAACGGGACCCTGTGCCTGATGACCTTGTTGCGCGGATGCAGGCCGTGCTCGCCTCCGAGGTGTCGGGTGATTTCGACCTCGACTACGAGCTGCTGGTCCTCATCGAGCGCTCCTACGAGCTCGAGGGCGCCCGCGGCACCGGCACGGCGTACACGCTGCAGTTCGCGCACGGTGACATGGCGCTGCTGGTCCGGGCCGCAGGTGAGGAGGAGCCGGGTGACGGTGGACGCCTCGACGGCTGGCTGGCTCCCGCGGCCGAGATGACGATCAAGGCGTCCCTGGTCACCGACGACGGGGAGTGGGAGACCGACATCGATGCGCGGGGCCGCTTCGAGTTCCGCAACCTGCCCTCCGGTCTCTTCCGGCTCTGGCTGACTCCCCACGAGGCGGGGGCCAAGCCGTTCGGCACCCCGGCCTTCGAACTCTGATCCCCCACCAGTCCGACCCGACAACCAGAGGACACTGCATGCCCCCCAAGCCCAAGCGCCCGCCGGTGAATCGCAAGCCGCTGGATCGGGAGCCTCGGTTGCCGTCCCCGGTGGTCCTGGCCGACGGGACGGGTCGAGTCCTCGATCCCAGTACGGCGCTGCGCACCGAGCCTGCCGACCTCCGGCCCACGGTGTACGTCGGCGCGCGACTGCTGATCTCGAACCGTGTCGACGTGGACGACAAGCTGCGGATGCTGCAGGACGTCGCAGACGGGTTCGGTTGGAAGGCTGAGCTGGAGGCCATGGACGAGCGCCTGGCCAGCCTGCCGTTCGGCGTGCGCACCGTGCGGCTGGTGATCAGCAAGCACGACGTCTACGTGGCCCCGAACGCGTGGGCGGTGCTGGAGCAGGCGCGCAGCAAGTTCGGCGCGCAGGCTCTCAGGGGCGTGAGCCTCGACCACGTCGTGCTGGCCCGCCGGGTCGGCCCGGACCCGGTCGAGTCACCCCACCCGGTCGAGTCACCCCACCCGGTCGAGTCGCCGCACCCCGCGGGCTCGGCCGCGGCCAGCACCTACGGGCTGCCCGGTTGGGGGGGACGCCAGCCGGTCGCCTATGTCGGCCCGGCCCCGGCACGCAGCGCCAAGGTGGCGGGTCGGCGTCCGGTCGTGGCCATCCTCGACACCGGCTGCTTCTTCAACCACCCCTGGCTGAAGGGCGCCGTCGACACCAAGGTCACGCTGGACGGGTTGCCGATCGGCTACGACGACCCCGCCACCGACCCGGAGTTCCACGGCGACCTCGACGGCATCCTCGACGGCATGCTGGATCCCTACGCGGGGCACGGCACGTTCATCGCCGGCCTGGTGCACCAGGGTTGCCCCGACGCCGACATCCTCTCGTGGCGGATCGTGCCGTCCTTCGGCTCGCTGGTCGAGCGCGACTGGATCATCGCGCTGGCCCAGATCCTCGAGCTGGTGCGCCGCCACGAGGCCGGTGACCCGGGCGGGCGGGCGATCGACGTCCTCAGCCTCTCGATGGGCTACTACCACGAGTCCCCGGCCGACGCGCTCCTCGATCCGATCATCCAGTCGATCATGGAGGAGTTCGGCAGGCTGGGCACGATCGTGGTGTGCTCGGCCGGCAACGACTCGACGTCGCGCCCGTCGTACCCGGCGGCCTTCGCGCCGTGGGCCGACAACAAGGGGCCGGTCAAGCGTCATCATGACCGGGTGCCGCTGGTCTCGGTGGGTGCCCGCAACCCCAGTGACGAGTCGGACGCGATGTTCAGCAACGCGGGTCCCTGGGTGCGCACCTACGCCCCCGGGGCTGCCCTGCTGAGCACCATGCCGCCGTACAACGCCGCCGGGATGCCGTTCGCCCGGACGAAGGTCTTCGGCCGGTGGCGCGAGACCATCGATCCGGACGACTTCCGTGGGGGCTTCGCGGTCTGGAGCGGTACGTCGTTCGCCGCTCCGCTGCTCGCGGGCCGCCTGGCGGCGGCGCTGGGGAGGTTGCCCGCGGAGGGCGCCAAGCCGAACCTCAGGGCGACGGTGGACCGCGCGTGGAAGGTTGTGACTGCGGAGACGGGCATCAAGCGGCCATGATGAGTGGGTGCAGTCGGCTGAGGAGCTCCATCGTCGCGGGGTAGTGGCCCTGACGGCACGTCGTTTCGACGCGGCGCGGCGACTGCTCCTGGCGGCCCGTGCGGTGGCCGAGACACCCCAGGTCCGGGCCCGGATCGAGGCCAGCCTGGCCTTCCACGCCTACGAGACCGGTGATGCCCACGAGGCGTTCCGGCTGTGCCGGCGGGCGCTCGAGATCGACGGCCTGGATCCGGAGACCCATGGGATCGTGCAGTGCCAGCACGCTCTGCTGCTGTTGCGCAACGGCAAGACCACCGAGTCGCTGCGAGCCTTCGGAGATGCGATCCGCTCGCTGCAGGACCCTTTGCAACTTGCCAAGGCGCACATCAATCGCGGTGGTGTCTTCCTCCAGTTCAGCGATGCCGGCCGCGCGATCCAGGACTTCGAGCAGGCAGCGCAGCACGCGCGTGAGGCGGGGGACGCCGAGGAGGAGTCCCTGGCACTGCACAACCTCGGCTACGCCTTCATGCTCAAGGGGGACCTGGTCTCGGCGCTGGACATGCTCGACCGGGCGAGCCCGGTGCTCTCGGCGATGTCCCCGCTGATGAAGGCGACCGTGGACCAGGACCGCGCGGAGGTCCTCATCGCTGCGGGACTGGTGCGCGAGGGGCAGGCCGCGCTGCGCGACGCCGCTCGCGTGTTCGGCCTGCGGCGCTCGCACCAGCGACGCGGTGAAGCGGAGCTGACCCTGGCCCGGACCCTGCAGCACAGTCACCCCGGCGCCGCCCTGGTGGCAGCGCGCGAGGCGCGGCGACGCTTCGTGCGCACCGGCACCGATGCCTGGCGGATCCGCGCCGACAGTGCGGCCCTGGCTGCCGAGGTGGAGCTGGGGCGTCACGGTGAGTCACTCCTGGTGCGCGGCGACGCCCTGGCCTCCGAGCTCGACGGCCACGGCCTCTACTGGGGTGCGGCCTCGGTCAAGCTGCACACCGCCCGGGTCATGCTGCGCCGCGGTGGCGTCGAGGAGGCCCGCGAACGCATCCGCACCGTGCGCCTGCTGACGGCGGCTCCGCTGTCGCTGCGGCTGCTGGCCCGCGACGTCCGCGCGGAGCTTGCCGTCGTCCAGGGCAGGAGATCGGCGGCCCTCGCGCAGGTGCGCTGCGGCCTTGCCGAGCTGCACGCCTGGCAGAGCTCCTTCGGCTCGCTCGACCTGCAGACGATGGTGGTCGGTCACGGCACCTCCCTGGCCCGGCGCGGCCTCGAGCTCGCAGTCGCCTCCGGGCGCGCGTCGGTGCTCTACGAGTGGTCCGAACGGGCCCGCATGCTGGCCAGCCGGGTGCAGCCGGTCCGAGCGCCGAGCGATGAGCAGATGGCCTCGGACCTGGCCGAGCTGCGCCGGCTCGCCACCCCGGAGGACGGTGCGCGGGTCCCGCACCCCCGGCGTGCCCAGGAGATCCGGACCCGGGTGCGCGAGCGCGCCTGGCAGCTGCGCGGGTCGGGGGAGGTGGCCGAGCCGGCACCGCTGAGCCGGGTGCGAGCGCACCTCGGCGACGACACCGCGCTGGTCGCGTGGGTGGTCACCCGGGACCGGGTCACGGCCCTGGTCGTGGGCTCGGAGGCGGCGACCCGGCACGACCTCGGTCCCCGGGCCGAGCTCGATGAGCTGCTCGACGGACTCCTGCCCGACCTGGACGTGGCCGCCTCGAACCTCCCCGAGGTGCTCGCGATCGTGGTGCGCGAGCAGCTCGCCGGTCGACTCGAGGACCTGGCGGCACTGCTCGTCACGCCCTTGCTCAAGCGGATCGGCGACCGGCAGGTGGTGTTGACCCCGAGCGGCGTACTCGCCGGGGTGCCGTGGACCCTGCTTCCCGGCTTCGTGGGTCGCCCGGTGACGGTGGCGCAGTCGGCGACGTCCTGGTTGGCCCGGCGTACACCGTTGTCGCTGGTCAAGGTCGGCTTCGTGGCCGGTCCCCGGGTGGCGCGCGCCGAGGCGGAGGTGCACGACGCGGCGCTGCGTTGGCGCGGGTCGGTGGAACTGCGTGGGGACCTGGCGACAGCCGACGCCGTGGCGGCTCTGGCGGCCCGGGTCGACGTCCTCCACATGGCAGCGCACGGGCGGCACTCGGCCGACAACCCGCTGTTCTCCGGTGTCGAGTTGGTCGGGGGGCCGTGGTTCGGCTACGACATCGACCAGCTGGAGAAGGTGCCGCAGGTGGTGCTGCTCTCAGCGTGTGAGGTCGGCCGCTCCTCGGTGCGCTACGGCGAGGAGCTGATCGGGATGACCGCAGCCTGGCTGCACGCCGGAGTGCGATGCGTCATCGCCTCGTCGGCGGCGGTCAGCGACCAGGCCGCCCACGACGTACTCACCGCGATGCACGCCGGTCTGGCCGCCGGTCTGGAGCCGGCCGCCGCCCTGGCGGCCGCCGTACCGGCGGTGAGTCGCGAGAGCCCTCCGGCCCCGTTCGTCTGCTTCGGCTAGCCGACCTGTCGCAGATGTACGCCACCCCAGCGCCGACCTGTCGCAGATGTACATCGGCCCCCGTATCACCCCCGGCGCCGTGCGCTCCTCTCTCACATGCGCCATGTCGTCAGCGAACCCGAGTCCGGCTCCGTCGTCCGCCTGCACGCCGGCGACTGGCTGGAGGTCCAGCTCAGCCACAACCAGACCGACGCCGACTGGCAGGTCGTCGAGCAGCCGGGATGCCTCTTCCCGCTCACCGAGACCGTCGCGGACCGCCCCTCGGTGCTTCCCGTCGGCCCACGCCGGCGATCGCTCGGCTTCCTCGCGTTCGGGGCGTCAGGTCAACAGGCCCAGCCGTTGCGACTGGCGCTGGTCAACCGTCGCTGCCCCGAGCGCAGCGAGGTGCGTGAGTTGTCGGTGCTGGTGAGCTGAGCCTCAGAGCCGCTCGCGCAACCAGGCGAAGTCGGCTGCGTGCTCGACAGCACCGCCGGGAGTCTCGCAGATCACCGGCGCACCGGCATCGCGCACCACGGAGGCCAGCAGGTCGGGATCGATCTTGCCGGCCCCGAAGTTGGCGTGCCGGTCCGCCCCGGAGTCGAACTCGTCGCGGCTGTCGTTGCAGTGCACCAGGTCGATGCGACCCGTGATGGCCAGGACGTCGGCGACCACGGTCTCCAGGGGGTTGCCCCCGGCGTGGGCGTGGCAGGTGTCGAGACAGAAGCCCACCTTGTCAGCGTCGCTGCTGGCCGAGATGGCGTCCCAGACTCCGGCGATCCGGTCGAGGTAGCGGGCCATGGCGTTGTCGCCGCCAGCGGTGTTCTCGATCAGCAGCGGCACCTTGAGGTCGGTGGCCTCGATCGCCTTGCGCCAGTTGTCGAAGCCCACGGCAGGGTCGTCGGACTTGTTGACGTGACCCCCGTGCACGATGAGGCCCTTGGCTCCGATCGCGGCAGCTCCGTCGATGTGCTGCTGCAGCAGCTTGCGACTCGGGATCCGGATGCGGTTGTTGGTCGTGGCGACGTTCACGATGTAGGGGGCATGCACGTAGAGGTCCACGCCGGCCGCCTCGGCGTCCGCCTTCAACCCTTCGGCCCCGCCGGCGTAGGCGAAAGCCGGGCCCTTGTAGTCCTGCGGATCTCCGAGGAAGAACTGCACCACCGTGGTGTCGCGGGCCTTGGCCTCGGCGATCGGGTCGGTCTGGTCGACGTGGGCGCCGATGAGAGTCATGCCCCCCAGTCTAGGAACCGCTACCGACAGCCGGGGGGTCGGCCAGCAGCCAGTCCACGGACGCCGCGACGTGCAGGCTGGTGGTGTCGAAGAGGGGCACGGCACTGTCCCGGGCCGAGACGAGCAGGTCGATCTCGGTGCAGCCGAGGACGATGGCTTGGGCACCGCGGTCGATCAGCTGACCGATGACGCGACGGTAGGCCTCCCGTGAGGTCTCGGTCACGACGTCGTGGCAGAGCTCGTCGTAGATGATCCGATGCACCTCTGCCCGCCCGGCGGCGTCCGGGACCAAGCACTCGATGCCGGCGGCCCGGAGCCGAGCGATGTAGAAGTCCTGCTCCATCGTGAACGCCGTCGCGAGCAGGCCCACCCGATCGAGGCCGGCCGCCGTGATCGCGGCGGCAGTGGGGTCCGCGATGTGCAGCAGGGGGAGCCCGGTAGCCGCCTCGATCCCGTCGGCGACCTTGTGCATGGTGTTGGTGGCCAGCACGAGTGCCTCTGCTCCGCCGTCACGCAGTCCGCGCGCCGCGTCGGCGAGGATCGCCTCGGTGCCCGCCCAGTCCCCGGCGTGCTGGAGGCGCGCGACCTCCTCGAACTCCACGCTGTGCACCAGCAGCCGGGCCGAGTGCAGGCCCCCCAAGCGAGCGGCCACGCCCTCGTTCAAGAGGCGGTAGTACGTCTCCGTGCTGGTCCAACTCATTCCGCCGAGTACGCCGAGCAGTCGCATGTCACCAGCCTAGGGGCCAGGGGATTTCGGCTGGGCGCGCGCCGCTGTTAGCCTTGGCTGTCTTTCACTTCGACTGCTCCCAACCGAGGGATGCCCGTCGAGATGGAAACCCGCCTCACCGCTCAGGTGCGGCGTGACGCACAGCCCTCCTGCCACGGAAAGACCGTGGTCGCCCAAGTCCAGAGGAGGTGGAGACTGCTATGCGTGCTTATGAAGTAATGGTCATCCTCGACCCCAGCCTTGAAGAGCGGACCATCGAGCCGTCCCTCGACAAGTACCTCAACGTCATTCGCAAGGATGGCGGCAACGTGGAGAACGTCGACGTCTGGGGACGCCGCCGCCTCGCCTACGAGGTCAAGAAGAACGCCGAAGGCATCTACGCCATCATCACGCTGCAGGCCGAGCCGGCCACGGTCAAGGAATTCGACCGCCAGCTCACCCTCAACGAGTCCGTGCTGCGGACCAAGGTGCTGCGCGCTGCCAACTGACGCTGTGGAGAACCATTTCCACATGTCGGTCCAGCCGTACACCATGTGAAGCAACACCACCCACGGATCATCAGCAAGGAGCCCTGACATGGCAGGCGAAACCATCATCACGGTGGTCGGCAACCTCGTCGACGACCCGGAGCTGCGCTTCACCCCTTCCGGGGCTGCGGTCGCCAACTTCCGGATCGCATCGACGCCGCGCAACTTCGACAAGAACACCAACGAATGGGTCGACGGCGAAGGTCTCTTCCTGTCCTGCGCCATCTGGCGTCAGGCCGCGGAGAACGTCGCCGAGTCCCTGCAGAAGGGCATGCGCGTCGTCGTCCAGGGACGTCTCAAGCAGCGCAGCTACGAAACCCGCGAGGGTGAGAAGCGCACGGTCTACGAACTCGATGTCGAGGAAGTCGGCCCCAGCTTGAAGTACGCCACCGCCAAGGTCACCCGCACCACCCGCTCCGGCGGCGGTGGGGGCTACTCCGGCGGCGGCCAGTCCGCTCCTTCGGCTCCGGCCGGTGGCGCTGACCCGTGGGCCACCCCGGCTCCGGCTGCTCCCGCGCAGTCCGCCCCGCAGGGCGGCAACCGCGGCGGTCAGCCCGACCCGTGGGGAGCACCCGGCGTGGGTTCCGACGAACCCCCGTTCTGATCCAACCGAATACACCCTCACCATTCCGGCGCAAGCCGGGCTCTATCGAAAGGGAGCACCACAATGGCCAAGGCAGTGATTCGCAAGCCCAAGAAGAAGGTTTGCCAGTTCTGCAAGGAGAAGGCGACCGGTGTCGACTACAAGGACACCACGCTGCTCCGCAAGTTCATCTCCGACCGCGGCAAGATCCGCGCGCGTCGGGTCACCGGCAACTGCGTCCAGCACCAGCGGGACGTCGCGATCGCGGTCAAGAACTCCCGCGAGGTCGCACTGCTGCCCTACACCTCGACCGGTCGATAAGGAGGCGTTGACATGAAGCTCATCCTGACTCAGGAAGTGACCGGTCTCGGCGCCCCCGGCGACGTGGTGGAGGTCAAGGACGGCTACGGCCGCAACTTCCTCATCCCCCGTGGCTTCGGCATCCGCTGGACCCGTGGTGGCGAGAAGACGATCGAGTCGATCAAGACCGCGCGCAACTCGCGTGCCGTGCGCGACCACGACCACGCCGCCGAGGTGAAGGCGAAGCTCGAGGGCTCGCCGGTCAACGTCTCGGTGCGTGCCGGTGCTGGTGGCCGGTTGTTCGGTGCCGTCACGGTCGCCGAGATCGCCGACGCCCTGGCTGCTACGTCGGGTGAAGCTGTCGACAAGCGCACCATCGTCGTCGGCAACCCGATCAAGTCGCTCGGCGCTCACCAGGTGTCGGTCAAGCTCCACGACGAGGTGTCCGCCACGGTGGCCCTCAACGTCGTCACCGCCTGACCTGCGACCAGTTCACGTCGAAGGGCCACCCCGCTGGGGTGGCCCTTTCGTCGTCTTTCTGGGAATGCAGGCTTCACTGGCTCGTGCAGGTTTCACCGGTCGCCCGGTGAAACTCGCGGTTGTCGGCCCTTGCAACGGCTGACAACCGCCAATTTCCCCGGTCGCCCGGGGATTCATGCACCTCCGCAGCACTCACCCGGCGCCGGTGACCAGCCAGGCGGAGCCACGGGCGCGGTGGAGCAGTACGGCGCACCGCGCGGCCATGAAGCCACCGGCGAAGGCGACCCAGATCCAGACCACCGAACCGCCCACGAGGGCCCCGAGCAGCAGCAGGGGCAGGTAGGCCACGAGGGCGACGAGTCCGGCCCAGGCCAGGTAGCGACCGTCGCCGGCCCCGATCAGCACGCCGTCGAGGACGAAGACCACGCCTGCCACGGGCTGCCCCAGGGCGGCGATGATCAGCACCGGGATCAGCAGGCGTCGTACCGCTGCGTCCTCGGTGAACAGGACACCCAGCCACGGGGAGGCCGCAGCCAGGCCCACCCCCGTCACGCAGCCGCTGACCACTCCCCATTGGATCATCCGACGGGTGAGCGCGCGGGTGCCAACCACGTCGCCGGCACCCAACGCCCGGCCGGTGATGGCCTGGGCCGCGATGGCGATGGCGTCGAGCGCAAACGCCAGGAACGACCACAGCGTGAGCGCGAGCTGATGGGTGGCCAGGTCCCGCTCGGCTCCGGCGGCATCCTGGGCGGCGAGGACGACGGCGTACACCGTGAGCAGGAGAGCGGCCCGCAGGGTGAGGGTGCGGATGAGCAGCGGTACGCCGGCGCTGGCGGCGCCGCGGACGCCGCCCAGGTGTGGGCGTAGCGGGGCCTGCTCGGAGCGGGCCACTTGGACCACCACGGCCAGCAGCAGGCCGGCGCTGATGACCTGGGCGAGCACGGAGCCGAGCGCCGAGCCGGCGATACCCAGGCCGTCGAACGACCCCACCCCGTAGACGAGCAGCACGTTGAGCACGACGTTGAGGATGTTGCCGACGACCGCGACCACCAACGGGGTGCGGGTGTCCTGAAGCCCACGAAGGATGCCCGTGGTGGCGAGCATCACCAGCAGGGGAGTGGTGCCGAGGAACGCGATGCGCAGGTAGGTCGTGGCGAAGTCCGTCACGGCCGGTCCGGGGTCGAACGCGGCCACCAGCAGCGGGGTCGAGGCGACGCCGACCACAGTGGTGACGGCGCCGATCAGTACGGCGAGCCAGACACCGTCGATGCCCTGGCTCAGGGCACCGCGGCGATCACCGGCACCGAGCTTGCGCGCGACGCTCCCGGTGGTGCCGTAGGCCAGGAAGACGCACAACCCGACGACTGTCTGCAGCACGGCTGCGGCCACGCCGAGTCCCGCCAGCTCCGGGGTGCCCAGGTGACCGACGATGGCGGCGTCGGCAAGCAGGAACAGGGGCTCGGCCACCAGGGCCAGAAACGCTGGGAACGCCAGTCGCAGGATCTCGCGATCGGTGGGGCGCAGCACCGGGGGAGCGTAGCAGTGTAAGGAGTAGATCCGGCCTCTGTCCACTACGGCGTCACCTGTGGATAGAGCGCCCGCCTCGACCGTGTTGCTTGCCGTTCCGGCGCTTTGTCGACTTGACTACATGTGACTGTCCGGTGGCTGGAAGATGAACAGGTTTTCTGGACACTTTTTCTTCTCCACAGGCTGACTGCATCGTTTCCGCAGGTCAGCGAGGTGCGGCTCACTGAGTGGGATGCCCTGTCCACAGGTGTTTCCCCATGTTGTGCACCCACAGAGGCGTGTCGTCCACGACGACCCCCAGGTTATCCACAGCGCCTGTGGATAACCCTCCGGCGCGGGCTTGATCATCCCGTGTGCGGAGGCATAGCGTCAGCCGCTGGTTCGCCCCCGGTGATCCGACTCGCGTGGCCTGCGCTGCGCTGTCGGTGCCCGGCCCTATGGTCGAACCACGACTGCACTGGGGTCGTCACGAAGTCACACGGGTGGGTCGCATGAGTGCACCGCCAGGAGGAGCCGGATGAGCGTCGCCGAGCACACCGAAGCAGGCTTCGGGCCGGAGCCGCAGTGGGGCGACGGACCGTCGTCGTTCGCTCCCGGTGAGGCACCTCGCGGCAGCAACGACCGCACCCCTCCCCAGGACATGGCCGCGGAGCAGTCCGTGCTCGGGTCGATGCTGCTGAGCAAGGACGCGATCGCCGACGTCAATGAGGTCCTGCACGGAGTCGACTTCTACCGGCCCGCGCACGAGATCGTGCACGACGCGATCGTGGACCTCTACACCCGCGGCGAGCCGGCCGACCCGGTGACGGTGGCCGCCGAGCTGCAGCGCCGCGGTGAGCTGGCCAGGGTCGGTGGCGCGCCCTACCTGCACACGTTGTCGGCCAACGTGCCGATCGCGGCCAACGCCGGCTACTACGCCGAGATCGTGCGGGAGAAGGCGATCCTGCGCCGCCTGGTCGAGGCCGGCACCAAGATCGTGCAGATCGGCTACGCGGGGGAAGGGCAGGTCGACGACGTCGTCGACCAGGCCCAGGCGGAGGTCTACAAGATCACCGAGAAGCGCACCTCGGAGGACTACGCCCCGCTGAGCGACATCATGCATCACGTCCTCGACGAGATCGAGGCGATCGGCAACCGGGAGGCCGGGCTGTACGGCGTCCCGACCGGCTTCGCGGACTTCGACGACCTCACCAACGGTCTGCACAGCGGCCAGATGATCATCGTCGCGGCGCGCCCGGGTGTCGGGAAGTCGACGCTGGCCCTGGACCTCTGTCGGGCCGCCTCGATTCACAACAACCTGGCCAGCGTCTTCTTCAGTCTGGAGATGACGCGCTCGGAGATCACCATGCGGTTGCTGTCGGCCGAGGCGAAGGTGCCGCTCAATCACATCCGCACCGGTCAGATGACCGACGACGACTGGGCTCGGTTGGCTCGCAAGATGGGCGAGGTGGAGTCCGCGCCGATGTTCATCGACGACTCGCCCAACATGACCATGATGGAGATCCGGGCGAAGGCGCGGCGCCTGAAGCAGCGCCACGATCTGCGGCTGATCGTGATCGACTACATGCAGCTCATGACCTCGGGCAAGAAGGTCGAGTCGCGCCAACTGGAGGTCTCGGAGTTCTCCCGCCAGATCAAGCTGCTCGCCAAGGAGCTCGAGGTCCCGATCATCGCGCTCTCCCAGCTCAACCGTGGTCCCGAGCAGCGCTCCGACAAGCGCCCGATGATCAGCGACCTGCGCGAGTCCGGTTCACTGGAGCAGGATGCCGACATGGTGATCCTGTTGCACCGCGAGGACATGTACGAGAAGGAGTCGCCCCGCGCCGGTGAGGCCGACCTGATCGTCGCCAAGCACCGCAACGGTCCGACCCGCGATCTCACCGTCGCCTTCCAGGGCCACTACTCCCGCTTCGTCGACATGGCTCACTGACCTCCCGCGGGGGACACCTCCACCGGGACTTGGTTGTTGCGTCAACCGTTTCGACTACGATCGGCCGCATGACCACTCCCTGGCTCGACGACGACCAGCGGCAGGCCTGGGTGCGGCTGGCCGCGGTGCTCGAGCTCCTTCCCGGCGTGCTGGACTCGCAACTGCGCCGCGACGCCGGGCTGACCCACTTCGAGTACTTCACACTGGCTTCTCTGTCCGAGGCCCCGGACCGGACCTGGCGGATGACGACGCTGGCGCGGCGTACCAATGCCACGCTGCCTCGCCTCTCCCACGTGGTGCGGCGCCTGGAGGACAGGGGTCTGGTCGAACGTCTTCCGTGTCCGCAGGATGCCCGGGCCACGAATGCGCGGCTGACCGCGCAGGGGTGGCAGACCCTGCAGGAGACAGCTCCGGGCCATGTGGCCACGGTGCGTCACCACGTGATCGACGCCCTCGATCCCGAGCAGGTCGACCAACTGGCCGACATCGCCCAGGCGATCCTGGGACGCATCGACCCCGAGGGCCGGCTGTCGATGACGGGTCAGTCGGCCGAACCCGACCCGGCGCCGGTGTTCAATGAGGCATGACAGCCTTGCACCTGCCCGACGGCCGCACCCTCGACCTGGCCGTGAGTGGCCCTCCTGACGGGCTCCCGCTGGTCTTCCACCACGGCACCCCCGGCAGCCGTCACCAGTTCGAGAGTCTCCGGCGCGGGGCGCACTCACGCGGCCTGCGACTGGTGACCTGGTCCCGACCGGGGTACGGCGCCTCGAGCCGAGCGCCCGGTAGGTCGGTCGCGGACGTGGCCGCCGACACCGCGGCGGTCCTCGACGAGATCGGCGCGGACTCGTGCCTCGTGGCCGGCTGGTCCGGTGGCGGTCCGCATGCCTTGGCCTGCGGAGCGCTGCTCAAGACCCGCGTCCAGGCAGTGCTCTGCATCGCCGGAGTGGCGCCGTACGACGCCGGTGGGCTGGACTGGCTGGCCGGCATGGGCGAGGACAACCTGGAGGAGTTCGCGGCAGCCCTCGCAGGAGAGTCCACCCTGCGACCCTGGCTGGAGGCGGTCCGTCCTGACCTTCAGCAGATCCAGGGCGCCGAGATCAGCGCCTCGATGAGCTCGCTGCTGCCACCGGTCGACGTGGCGGCCATCACCGGGGAGTTCGCGACGGACCTGGCCAGCTCGATGCGGGAGGCGGTCAGCAACGGGATCGACGGTTGGCTGGATGACGACCTGGCCTTCACCCGGCCCTGGGGCTTCGAGCTCGACGACCTGCGGACCCCGACACTGGTGTGGCAGGGCAGTGAGGACCTGATGGTGCCGTTCCCCCACGGGATCTGGCTCTCCGAGAATCTCCCCCAGGTCACCAGCCACCTCGAGGAGGGCGAGGGGCACGTCTCCATCACGGTGGGCGCCCTGGATCGAATGCTCGACGAGCTGGTCGCAGGGACCTAGAGCGCAACGCAACAGGCCCCCCGGGGAACCGGGGGGCCTGCGCTGTGGAGCTCAGCTCAGCTGATCACGGGTGGAACGGGGTCGAGTTGCGGTCGGCAGGGTTGCTGCCGGCGCGGATCTCGTCCAGGTCGTCCACGCCACCGAAGTCGGTGTCGGCCCGCATCGGGTTGGTCGGCTCCTTGTGGAACTTCCTGTTGCGCACGCCCGTCACCTCTTGACGGTCCTTGAGGCCGTCGCGGTCGGAGTCGATCCGCAGCGGGTTCGACCGGTAGGTCTTGTCGAACTTCGCGTTGGTGAGGCCGTGGATCTCGGTGCCGTCCTTGATGTGGTCACCATCGGTGTCCTTGTTGTTGGGATCGGTCCGCAGTCGGGCGAACTTGCCGGTGGCGGCTCCCTTGACCTCGCGGCCGTCGGTGAGGCCGTCGTTGTCGGAGTCCTTGACCAGCGGGTTGGTCACCCCGTTGTCGTACTTGCGGTTGGCAGCCCCGGTGACCTCGTCGCCGTCGGAGATGCCGTCCTTGTCGGTGTCCGCCTTGGTGCCGTCGGTGCCGATCGCGACCTCCTCACCGTCGGTCAGACCGTCCTCGTCGGTGTCGCCGACCAGCGGGTCGGTGCCGTTCTCGTTGACCTCGCGGCCGTCGGTGACGCCGTCGGTGTCGGTGTCGACCAGGTTCGGGTCGGTGCCGAGCTCGACCTCCTCGGAGTCGCTGAGGCCGTCCTCGTCGGTGTCGGAGACCAGCGGGTCGGTCTCGTAGGTGTTGACCTCGTCGCCGTCGCTGAGGCCGTCGTCGTCGGTGTCGGAGACCAGCGGGTCGGTCTCGTAGGTGTTGACCTCGTCGCCGTCGTTCAGGCCGTCCTCGTCGGTGTCGGCCACCGTCGGGTTGGTGCCGTGCTGGTTGACCTCGGCGCCATCCTTGAGACCGTCCTCGTCGGTGTCAGCCACCCGGGGGTCGGTCTGGTTGCCGAGCTCCTCGCCGTCGTTCAGGCCGTCCTCGTCGCCGTCGGCGACCAGCGGGTCGGTCTCGAACGTGCTGACCTCGGCGCCGTCGGAGAGGGTGTCACCGTCGGTGTCGGGGTTCGCCGGGTTCGTGCCCAGCTCGGCTTCCTGGTCCCTGGTCAGGCCGTCGCCGTCCGCGTCGGTGATCTGGATGTCGTCGTTCGCGTCGAACGGGCTGGTGCCCAGTGACACCTCTTCACCGTCGAAGGCCCCACCGGTGTCGGTGTCGGCGACCTTCGGGTCGGTCCCGACCTCGTAGACCTCGATGCCGTCGGAGAGGCCGTCCTCGTCGGTGTCGGCGACCAGCGGGTCGGTCTGGTGCTGGTTGACCTCGGCGCCGTCGGAGAGGCCGTCCTCGTCGGTGTCGGAAACGTTCGGGTCGGTGCCGGCCTCGAGCTCGGAGGCGTCGTTGAGGCCGTCGTAGTCGCTGTCGGGGTTCCTCGGGTCGGTCAGGTGCTGGTTGACCTCAGCTCCGTCCAGCAGGCCGTCCTCGTCGGTGTCGGCGACGAGCGGGTTGGTGTGGGTGGTGTTGACCTCGACGCCGTCGGAAAGACCGTCCTCGTCGGTGTCGGCAACCTCCGGGTTGGTGCCCAGGCGACCCTCTTGCGGGTCGGTCAGGCCGTCCTCGTCAGTGTCGGCGGGAGGCGTGCAGTCCACGCCGCCAGCTGGCACCTGGGACTGGATGTTGAGGTTCTGGCCGTAGGCGTAGCCCTGGCCGTTGTTCCCGCCACTGGTCTCGTCGTAGGCCTGGACTTGGAAGGCCTGGGTGCTGGCGTCCAGGTAGGTGCCGTTCTCGGAGCTGTTGTTCGTGTAGGCCTGCGGCGCGTAGACGTACATCCGGATCCCCGGGTGAGCGGGGTCGGTGTACTCGTAGGTCTGGTTGGTCTCCAGGGTGGTCACGGTGCCCTCGGCGTCCTCGGCGTCCTCGATCGTCACCACGGCAGGCGTGACCTCGACGGCGACGTTCTCCAGGCCGTTGGTGGTGCCGACCAGCTGGGCCGGACTCTCCACGCGAATGGTGAGCCGTCCGTCGAAGGCCTTGTAGGTGGCCGTGGACCCGGTCACCGTGGTGACGAGGCTGCGGTGGTCGCCGTCCCCGTTGGACTCCATGGTGATGTCGGTGGTGACGGTGGCCTCACCGACCTGATCGAGCAGGTCGAGCTGCTGGCCGTTCACGGTGCCCGGAGCCACGTCGATGTCCGAGGCCATGGTCGTCGTCTTGGCCAACGACTCGCCGGCCGGCACACAGGTGTCCTGGTCGACGAAGTTGGTCTTGCCGTACGCCGTGCTGGCACCGACCGAGAGCACGCCCTCGACGCTGCCGCCGGGGTTGGTGTCGGACTGCTCGCCCGCCGCGTTGGCCGACTGTGACCACTGGTAGACATTCGCCGAGAGTCCGGAAGAGTCGGCCGGATAGGTGTTGAGGCCGTAGGAGTAGGCGTAGGAGTAGCGGTCGGTGCCGTTGTTGTTCTGGGCGCCCGACTGGCTCTGGCCCGCGGAGACGTAGCGCTGGGTTTCGAAGCTGTTGTTGTAGAAGTTCGACTGGAACGTCGAGCCGTACGCATAGGCCTGATAGTTCTGGCTGGCCGGGTCCGGGACGGCTGCACCCGCGGACTGGGCGACGCTCAGGCTCAGGCCGGCGGCGGCCATGCTGAGCACGGCGGCGGTCGACAGCCCGGCACGGACGGGATGGGGGCGAACGGTTCGCTTCACAGGGTTCCTCACTCTGGGGGTTGGCGGGTTCGAGACAGTGGTGCGAAGGAGCAGGGTCGAGCCATCGAGAAGGCGCGCTCGGACGCGGCCGGGCAATGGCCGATCGAGGGCAGTTGGGGGGTGCCCCACACACGGGGGCACGTCACCGAGAACACGATGAGCATCGCAGTGGTCAATCGATGCTGTCCGGCGCTTGACGCAATCTGGTTGAAGGTTGTCCGATCCGCGACCGGCACCACCCGAACGGGCTATGCCGCCGATGCCGGACGGCACGGCCGGAGCGTCCCGTCCGGTCGGGAGTTGGACCACGAGGCGTCGTGTCCCTGGACGCCTACCGCGAAATGACGTACTGGCGGAACAGTTCGGCCGACGGCAGCAGGCGTCGCTCACGTGACCAGGCCACCCCGACCTCCCGGAAGGCGCCGGGGTCGCTGAGCGGGATGAGGTCGCCGCGGCCGGTCGAGGCACCACCCGGGTCCGATGCCGGAACGATGGCGACGCCGAGTCCGGCCGCGACGAAGCCCTCCACGACAGGTAGGTCGTCTCCCTCGAAGGCGACCCGGGGCGTGAACCCCGCTGCGGCGCACAGCTCGTCACTCAGCGTGCGCAGCTCCCAGGAAGGTCGCAGCATGACGAACTCCTCCGCCGCCACCTCGGCCAGGGACACCGACGCGTGCCCCGTCAGCGCGTGTGCCGGCGGTACGGCGAGCAGCAGGGGCTGATCGAGCAGGTGGTGCCACTGGACGGCCGGGTTGCGCGGGCGGCGCGAGGTGAACTCCAGGTCGATGCGCCCTCCGGCGAGCAGGGAGGAGCCGAGAGCGTCGTCGGAATGCTCGAGCCGGAACGTCACCTGGGGGTGGGACTGCCGGAACCGCCCGATCAGACCTGGGACCAGCCAGGTGCCCAGGGAGAGCTGGAATGCCACGGTGACCGTGCCGGTCTCCGGGTCCACCAACTCGCTGACTGCCGCCAACCCGTCGTCGAGCGCGTGGAGCAGGGCATCGACGTGCCGTTTGATCACCCGGCCCGCATGCGTGGGACGCAGCAGTCGCCCTTCACGGTGCAGCAGGGGCGTCCCGACCTCGGTCTCCAGACGGGCCAGGGCCCGGGACACACCTGGCTGGCTCACCCGGTAGATGTCGGCGACCTCGGTGACCGTCACTCCGTCGGCGACCTGTTGGAACCAGCGCAACGCATCGGTCTCCATATCCATGACGATATCGCATGAATAATGAGCAGAATCCACATTGGACGTATGGATTGAGGGCGCGGAGACTTGAAGCATGACCACACACAAGTCCACCCGCTCGCCGGTCCAGGTCCTCGCCGAACTGCGCGACGAGCTGCGTGAGCGGCGCGCCGCCCGCGCCGAGTTCCGTGCGCTCGAGCGCGAGCTGGCCCACTACACGAGCCCCAGCGACGTCGACGACCTGCTGGCCTCCCTGCGCGGCGAGGACAGCGACGCCGCCGAGCAGATCCGCGGCATCGTCTCGCGCAACGTGCGCGAGCACCGCATGGCCTCCTGAACGGACCGAACCTGCTGGTCAGATGAGGGCGCGGCGCATGGCATCGATGTGCGCAGGCGTCGATCCGCAGCACGCCCCGATCAGGTCGATGCCCAGATCGCGCAGCGCCACCGCGTGCGCGGCCATCTCGTCTGGAGGTGAGTCGTACTCGAAATGGTCGCCGACCACTTGCGGCAACCCCGCGTTGGACTGGGCCACCAGCAGCAAGCCGTCCGACCGCGCCTGCACCAGCTGAGCAGCGATCTGAGACATCTCCGTCGGACCGCGACCGCAGTTGGCGCCGACCGCGTCCACGCCGAGCGCTCCGAGCTGGGTGACGGCGTCCGCGGGCCGGACCCCCATCATCGAGCGCAGGTTGGTGTCGAAGCTGAGCGTCGCGATGATCGGTGCCTCCGGCACCACGGCACGCGCCGCCGCCACCGCCGCCTCGACCTCCCCGAGGTCACTCATGGTCTCGATGAGGACCACGTCGATGCCGCCCTCGGCCAGGCCGGCAAGCTGCTCGGCGAAGAAACCCTCAGCCTCCTCGGGCGACATCGTCCCCAGTGGGGACAGCAGTTCACCGGTGGGGCCGAGATCGCCGGCCACCAGGATGCCGTGCGCGTCCGCGACCGATCGCGCGACTTGCGCGGCAGCCCGGTTCAGCTCATGGACGCGGTCCTCGAGCCCGTGCATCTGCAGACGCGGTCGGGTGCCACCGAACGTGTTGGTGGTCAGGATGCGCGCTCCGGCCGCGGCGTACTGCTCGTGCGCGGTGCGGATGACCTCCGGGCGATCGACGTTCCACAGCTCGCCGGCACCACCGTCGACCAGGCCGTTGTCCTGCAGCAGCGTGCCCATGCCACCGTCGAGCAGGACGACCCCGTCGGAGGACCCCGCGGACCGCGCCAGGAGCTCGGTCAGGTGGTTCACGCCGGGCCCAGCGCATCGAGGTAGTCGGTGATCGCCTGGGCGGGCCACGCCTCCTCGAGCTGGGCGCTGACCTGCTCGGCGACCTGGGCCGGGTCGCCCTCGGCAGGAGTCCAATCGGTACGGCGCCACCCGGCCAGGTAGTCGTCACTGCCGGTCTCACCCAAGCGCATCGCGGCCTCGTCGATCGCTCCCTGGAAGCGCGCCGCAAGCAGCGACTTGGTCACTGCGTCACCCTCGCGGGCCACCACGAGCGAGGGCAGATCACGCCAGTAGGTCACCTGATACTCAGTCACCCCCGCAGCCTAGGTCGCCGCCGGTAGGTACGCCGATTCGTCTCGCTGATCAGGCACGATCAGGAGCCGAGTCGCACCACGGCTGACAAGGCGGCCACGATCCAGGAGGATGCCGGACATGACCGACGAGCAGCGGCCCACACCGCCTGACCCTGGCGAGCGGGACCAGGTCCTCGACCTCATCGTCGCCCAGCAGGCCGACCCGACCCGGAACATCCCCTACCTGGGCGCCACCCGGATCGGCATCGAGGCCGAGCTGGCCGACCTGGAGCCGCCCTGGCACGACACCGTGCGGGTCGCCCGTGACGGCGCCCGGATCGTGGGGGTGGCGCTGGCCGAGTGGGACCTCGAGGCCGCCCGGGCCTGGATCCTCGGCCCCTGGGTGAGCGGTGACGACGCCGCCTGGGAGCGCTGGGCGAGGCCCGTGTTCGACGCCGCTGCAGCCCAGATCCCGGCCGCGATCACCGACCGGGAGATCTCGGGGGACGTGGCGAACGCCCGACTCGCGGGCCTGGGCACGGCCCTCGGCTGGGAGCCCGGCGTGATCAATCACGTCTTCGTGGCCGATGCCGGGGCCGCGGGATCGTGGCCGGCCGACAGCCCGTGGATCCGGCCGGTGACCGCAGCCGACCTTCCCCTCCTGGAGCCGCTGCACGACCTCGAGTTCCCCCGGACGTATGCGAGCACGCAGCAGCTCGTGGACCGGTCGGAGGCCGGCACCTGGACCGTGCTGGTCGCCGAGCACGATGGCGTCGTCCAGGGGTACGCCGCCGGTCGGGAACAGCCCGACGGGGACGGCTACCTCGACTACGTCGCGGTGGCGCCCGAGGCACGCGGCCTCGGCCTGGGGGCCGAGCTCGTCACTGCGATCAGCCGCCGGCTGATCGAGATCTCCGCGCACCACAACGTCAACCTGACCGTGCAGGATCCGCGGCTCCCAGCCAGGCGGCTCTACGAGAAGCTCGGCTTCCGCCTCGAGGTGTCGATCCAGGGGTATCGCTCTACAGCGACGCCATGATCGCCCCGGCCAGGCAGATCGCAGCCCCCAGGGTGCGGACCAGGTCGGCTCGACGCAGGTGGTGCACCAGTGCGGGCTGGAGCGCGGGTGCGGTCTCGATCACATCAGGAGCCTCCGGGGGAATGGGCTCACGCCCGGCGCTGTTCGATTGGTTGAACAGTCAAACTGATCGACGATGAAAGGTTGCTGCATGACCCGCGCTTTCGAACCCGTCCAGGTGGGCCGCTGGGCCCTTCCGCAGTCGTTCGTGATGGCCCCGTTGACGCGCAATCGCGCCGGCGCCGGCATGGCACCCACGCACCTGCACGCGGAGTACTACGGCCAACGCGCCGGAGCGGGCCTGATCATCAGCGAGGGCACCCAGCCCAGTGCCGTCGGCCAGGGCTACCTCAACACCCCGGGCATCCACAGCCAGGCCCAGATCGAGGGATGGCGCCTGGTCGCCGACGCGGTCCACGCCCGCGGCGGACACCTCGTGATCCAGCTGATGCACGTGGGCCGCATCGCCCACCCCGACAACAAGGACGGCCTCGAGACCGTCGCTCCCAGTGCGATCGCCGCCCCCGGCCAGATGGTCACCGCCCACGGGCAGCTCGACCACGTCGTACCGCGGGCGCTGGAGACCGACGAGCTTCCGGGCATCGTCGAGGAGTTCGCCCAGGCGGCGCGCAACGCCATCGAGGCCGGCACCGACGGCGTCGAGATCCATGCGGCGAACGGCTACCTGCTGCACCAGTTCCTCGCGCCCTCGAGCAACACTCGCAACGACGAGTACGGCGGCTCGCCGGAGAACCGGGCCCGCCTCGTCATCGAGGTGACCCGCGCCGTCGCAGCTGCGATCGGCGCCGACCGGGTGGGGATCCGGATCTCTCCGGCCCACAACATCCAAGGAGTCCTGGAGCAGGACGAGGCGGACACCCGGGCGACGTACGAGGCCCTGGTGGACGGCATCGCCGACCTCGGGCTGGCCTACCTCAGCATCCTGGCCGACCCTAGCACCCAGCTGGTCGCCGACCTGCGCAAGCTGTTCGGTGGACCGGTCATCGAGAACTCCGGTTTCGCCAACGTGACCAGCCTCGAGGACGTCGAGCGCATCCTCGACGAGGGGCTGGCCGACCTGGTCGCGGTGGGCCGCCCGTACCTGGCCAATCCCGACCTTGCTGAGCGTTGGCGCACCGGTGCCGCCCTCAACGAGCCCAACCCGGACACCTTCTACGGTGGCGGCGCGGAGGGGTACACCGACTACCCCACGCTCGAGCAGGCCTGAGCCTGCTCGCTGGGGGCAACCCCAGAGTCCAGCTTGATCACTTCGGGGCGCCCTGCCTAGTCAGGGCGCCCCGAGTGCGCTCCCGGACGGATCATCTTTGGTCGCACCCCAAGTGATCGTCCCTACCATCGACAGTTGGGGGACATCAGCGGTGCCGGGCACTCGCGTCTCGACGACAACATCCGTCTGCGCGACGGGCGATCACCACGTGAGGAAGCGTCATGAAGCACGCTGTGCGATTCCTTCTGGCAGCGGCGCTCGGGTCGACCGGATTCCTTGCCGTCCTGACCGCGGCACCCGTGGCGCACGCCGACCCGGACACTCGCGCGGGGGTGGTGGCCGAGCGTCCGCGCGATGCCGCCGTGCATGCCGTCGACGGTGAGGTGCGCACGATCGCCCAGGTCGGCTCCTCGGTGGTCCTCGGTGGGAACTTCACCCGGGTGGGCCCGGTGACCAGGGGCGCGGTCGGCATCGTCGACACCGCCGCCAAGTCCTTCGGAGCCACCTTCCCCGACGTCGTCGGCTCGGTCCGCGCCGCGGTCTCCGACGGTGCCGGCGGCTGGTACCTCGGCGGCACCTTCACCGCTGTCGGCGGCCAGAGCCGCACCAACCTCGCCCAGGTGGACTCCACCGGCGCGGTGACGTCGTTCAACCCGGCTCCCAACGGGGCGGTCTGGGACCTGGCCACCAACGGCGCCGGCGACCTCTTCGTCGGCGGGGCGTTCACCAGCATCGCCGGCCAGAGTGCCAACGCGGTGGCCCGGTTCTCCGCCGCCGGGGCCTTCACGTGGGGCGCCAACGTCACCGGCGTCGTCCGCAGCCTGGCCCTGTCGAGCGACGGCAGTCTCCTCTACGTCGGCGGCGACTTCTCCAAGGTCGACAACGTCACCTACCGGCGCCTGGCGGGCCTCACCGCCGCGACCGGCGCCCGCAACGCGACCTGGGCCAACGGCACGCCCAACAACACCGTCAACGACATCGCCGTGCGCAGCAACGGCGACGTCCTGGTCGCCGGGCTCTTCACCAACGTGGCCAGCATCGCGCGCACCCGACTGGCCTCCCTCGACGGCGCCAACGGCGCCCTCGGCACCCTGAGCGTCAGCATCAACAACACCGTCAACGACATCGAGGTCGACGACGCCGCCAATACCGTCTACCTCGGTGGTTCCTTCGGCTCCGTGGGAGGCGTGACCCGCAACCGGCTCGCCGGAGTCACCCTGGCCGGCGCGGGCGTCACGACGTCCCTGGCCCTGGCGGGCATCTCCGGCGACATCGCCGCTGTCACCCTCGACGGGAACGGCGGCCTCTACCTCGGCGGCTCGTTCCAGATGACCCCCGAGAAGGACAACCCCGCGGTCATCGCCCGGGTCGCCCTGGCCACCAACGCCGTGACCACCGTGGTGCCGTACTACGAGACCCCACGCTCGCTGGCTCGTACGCCGCAGAGCGGCACCAGCGGAGCTCTCACGCTGGTGCGCGACGGAGGCTCCCTGCTGGTGGCCGGCGACTTCTCCGACTACGGCACCGTCGCCCGCTCCGGGCTGGCCGCCTACGACCTGGCCACCGGAGCGCTGCGCTCGGACTTCAACCCGGCCCCGGACGGCCAGGTCAACACCGTCAAGGCGTCGGCCAACGCCCAGGCGGTCTTCGTCGGCGGTGAGTTCTCCAACATCGGCGGGCAGGCGAAGTCCAAGATCGCCAAGCTCGACATCGCCACAGGCCAGAACATCGCCGCCTTCCAGGCGAGCGCGAACTCCTACGTCAAGGACATGGCGGTCCGCACCGACGGCAGCACGCTCTACCTCGGCGGCAACTTCGACGTCCTCAACGGCGTCAACACCAGCCGGCTGGCGGCCATCGACGCCACCACCGGCGCGCTCCTGCCGAACTTCAGCATGCCGCTCACCGAGCCGACCAACGACATCAGCGAGGGCGGCATGCGCGCGATGGCGCTGTCGCCGGACGAGACCAAGCTGATGGTGATCGGCAACTTCCGCAAGATCGCCGGCGTCGAGCGGCCGCTGATCGCCCAGATCGACGTCGGCGGGCCCAGCGCGCTGGTGACCGACTGGCACACCGACCTCTACGACCAACCCTGCTCGCGCAGCGGCAAGGTCGGCTTCATGCGCGACATCGACATCGACCCCGACGGTCAGTCCATGTACGTCGTGAGCTCGGGACACATCTACTACCCCGCCTGCGACACGCTGAACTCGTTCTCGATGGCCAACGACGCCACCAACAAGCAGCCGCTGTGGTCCGACCGGATCGGCGACACGATGGAGTCGGTCGCCGCCGACAAGGATGCCGTCTACTTCTCCGGCCACTTCCGCTACCTCGAGACCGAGACGAAGTCCGACCCCCGGTTCCAGGTGGCAGCGGTCGACCCCGACACCGGCCAGGGCATCAACTGGGTGCCCAACGCCGGGGGCTTCCGGGGCGTCCTCACCGTCGAGCTGGAGCCGGCCGGCCTGTTCGCCGGCAGCGACGGGGACGCCTTCGCCGTCGTCAACCACGGACGCAACGCGTTCTGGCCCAACCCCGCGCCCGGCATCGAGGTGCGCAAGACCCCGTCGCGTCCGTTCGTGATCGCCCCCTCGGGGAGCGTCTCGCACAAGGTGCGCGTGCAGAACACCTACACCGACCGGTCGGTCACGGTCACGGCCCTGAACGACGCCCGGATGGGTGACCTCAACGGGTCGGGAACCTGCTCGCTGCCCCAGACCCTGGCAGCCGGCGAGATGTACAGCTGCACGACCGCCGCCGAGACCGTCAGCGGCGCTGCGGCCACCTCGGTCAGCTCGACCGTCACCGCCACCGGCAACGCCGGGGCCACGGCCCTGAGCGACACCGACACCTCGCTCGTGCAGATCTTCACCAGCACCACGACCTTCCGGCTGCGCACCGTCGTGGGCCCCGGGATCGTGTCCTACCCCGGTCAGACCGTCCGCTTCAACGTCACCATGATGAACCTGGATCCGGTGCGACCCACCACGGTCACCAGCCTGACCAGTCCCACCTTCGGAGACGTGTCCTCGGAGTGCGGCCTGCCCAAGGTGGTCGCGGCGTTCCAGATGATCAACTGCCACGTCGACCGGTTCGTCACCGGGTCGGTGGGCTCCAAGCCGACGTACTCCTTCACCGGCACCGCCGCCTACGACAACGGGAACCTCTCCTCCTCCTCGTCGCAGACCGTCACCATCAACCCCCCGGTGGGCGGCACCAAGGTGCTCGCCGTGGTGGCCGACCCGGCCGTGCTGACCGCGGCGGACAAGAAGGTCACCGACTTCGTCGAGGACAACTACGCCATCACCTACGCCGACGACAACACCGTGCAGCCCGCTGACGTGCTGGCCGACTACTCCTACGTGATCCTCTACCCGAGCGTGGTCGAGGCCCGGCTCGGCACCCGGCTGCGGGACCTCGCCCGCCCGACGATGGTGCTGCACAGCCGGATGCTCGACGAGATGGGGATGACCGCCACCGGTGGACAGGTGATCTCGGCCAACCAGGTGACGATCGCCAAGCCCCTGCACCCGCTCTCCCGGGCCACGACGGGGCTGCAGACGATCAGCACCAACGCACAGAACGTCGGCTACGCGACCCCGGCGGCCTCGGCCGACATCATCGCCACCGTCGCCGGCGGCGCCGCGACCGAGTTCGCCTATGACGAGGGCGATGCGATGACAGTGGGCAACGCCGCGTCGTGCCGCGTGTTCTTCCAGGCCAACGCGGCGCAGTCCCTCAACGCCAACGCCTGGAACTACTTCAACCGGGCGGCGGCGTACACCGCAGCCAACTGCGGCAAGAACCTGCTGTGGACGGCCGCCGGCAACGGAGGCACGACCTACTCCGGCGACGGCCAGCAATCCGTCGCGGTCGGCATCAACACCCCGTGGGGCCTGGCCATCGACAGCCAGGACCGGGTCTACTTCGCCGACTCCGCACTGCACTCCGTGCGCCGGATCAACCTCAACGGCACTGTCACCACGATCGCCGGCACCGGGACCTCGGGCAATACCGGGGACGGTGGTCAGGCCACCGCGGCGCGCCTGAACACCCCGGTCCGCCTCGCCTTCGACGCCGCCGGCAACCTCTACATCGCCGACTCCGGCAACAACAAGATCCGCAAGGTCACCACGGCCACCGGTGTGATCACCACAGTCGCCGGCACCGGCACCGCCGGCAACACCGGCGACGGCGGCCAGGCCACCGCGGCGCGACTGCGGACGCCGTACGACGTGGCCTTCGGCCCCGACGGGTCGATGTTCATCGCCGACCGTGCCAACCACAAGATCCGCAAGGTGGCTCCCAACGGTGTCATCACCACGTTCGCGGGCACCGGCACGGCCGGCTACAACGGCGACGACATCGCCGCCACCGCCGCCCGGCTGAACAGCCCGTACGGCGTGGACGTCGACGCCTCGGGCAACGTGTTCATCGCCGACTACGACAACGAGCGGGTCCGCAGGGTCGACACCAACGGGGTGATCACGACCTTCGCCGGGACCGGAATCGCGACCGCCGACGGCGACGGCGGCCTGGCCATCGACGCCGGCCTGCACAAGCCGCAGTACGTCTTCGCGGCACCCAACGGAGACCTCTACATCGGCGAGGCCAACAACAACCGGATCCGGCTGGTGCACGACGGCAACCTCGACACGCTCGCAGGCAGTGGTCAGTTCGGCTACCTCGGCGACGGCGGGTTCCCGCTCTTCTCGACCTGGCAGCGGCCCTCCGCGATGGCCCTCGACTCCCACGGCAACCTGTGGGTGGCGGACCGGCAGAACCGCCGACTCCGGGTCATCAACGGCAGCTGAGCCACCTGGTCCCTGGACGTCGAGCCCAGCCCTGCTACCAGGGGCTGGGCTTGAAGTCCTTCACGAAGCAGCCGTAGAGGTCCTCGCCGGCCTCGCCCAGCACGATCGGGTCGTAGACCCGCGCCGCCCCGTCGACCAGGTCGAGCGGGGCGTGCCAGCCCTCGGCGGCGATCCGCAGCTTCTCCTGGTGCGGCCGCTCGTCGGTGATCCAGCCGGTGTCGACCGCGGTCATCAAGATCGCGTCGGTCTCGAACATCTCCGCCGCGCTGGTGCGGGTCAGCATGTTGAGCGCCGCCTTGGCCATGTTGGTGTGCGGGTGGCCAGGCCCCTTGTAGGTGCGGGAGAACTGTCCCTCCATCGCCGAGACGTTGACCACGTAGGCGCGCCGGGCACCGTTGACCTGCACGGCTGCCCGCATGGCCGGACGCAACCGGGAGATGAGCAGGAACGGCGCGATCGAGTTGCAGAACTGCACCTCGAGAAGCTCCAGCGGGTCGACCTCGTCGACCACCTGGGTCCAGGAGTTGGTGCTCTGGGTGTCCGGCAGCAACCCACCGGCATCGACCGCGGTGCCGGCCAGGTGCGCCTCCAGCGAGGCGTTGCCGGCCTTCAGAGCGAGAGCGGTCAGGTCTGCCGGCGTGTGGTCTCGAGAAGGGCGCAGAGCGCCCTCTTCGACCACCGGGGCGTGGTGCGCCACGGCGTAGGTGGTCAGCGCGCCGGAGATCGACGCCGGGTGGGCCTCGGAGATCCGGTCGAAGGTGACCAGCTCCGGGAGCACCGGCAGGTCCGGCAGTGGCGCCGCCTCCATCTCCACGAGGTTGGAGTAGGCGCCCGGCGAGCGCCGTACGGTCTGGCAGGCGTTGTTGATCAGGATGTCCAGCGGGCCGTCCGCAGCGACGTCGTCGGTCAGCGAGATGACCTGGGTGGGGTCGCGCAGATCGATCCCGACGATCTTGAGGCGGTGCAGCCAGTCGGCACTGTCCGGCATCGCGGCGAAGCGGCGTACGGCGTCGCGCGGGAAGCGGGTGGTGATCGTGGTGTGGGCACCGTCGCGCAGCAGGCGCAGGGCGATGTACATCCCGATCTTGGCGCGGCCGCCGGTCAGCAGGGCCCGCTTGCCAGTCAGGTCGGTGCGCTGGTCACGCTTGGAGTGTGAGAAGGCCGCGCAGGTGGGACACAGCCAGTGGTAGAACGCGTCGACCAAGGTGTAGTCGTTCTTGCAGATGTAGCACCCGCGCGGGTTGATGAGCTCACCGGCGAACGCCCCCGGGGCCGAGGACACCAGCGAGATGCCCTTGGTCTCGTCGTCGATGCGCATCGGTGAGCCCGTCGCGGTCGCCTCGGTGACCGCACGGTCGGCGGCCAGCTCGGCCTCGCGCTTGCGGGTCCTGCGCTCCCGCTTGAGCGCCTTGTACATGTGGCTGGCCGCATGCTTGACCGTGCGGATGTCGGGGTGGTGGTCGGGCAGCTCGTGCAACTGGGTGAGGACCCGCACGGTGACCGCGAGGTCCGCGGGGTCGATGCCCCCGACGTGCCCGACGTCGCCGGGTCCGCCGACGGCGTCAGCGGAGTCCGGGGTCGTGGTCACCGCAAGATCTTAAGGTGGGGCGCCCCCACGCGCGGCATCGCTGATCAGGAGCGAGCCCGCAGGTGCTCCTCGCGCAGGTGCTCGACCATCCGCTCGATCAGGTCGTAGGGCATCGGGTCGACGTACGGGAAGCGGGCAGTGCCCTTCTCGCCCCGGTGTGGGGCGAACTCCGCCTCGAAGTCGGGGTCACCGCTCAACGCCGGGGTCGGGTAGAGGCTGAGATGGTGCTTCCACGCGGCCAGGTGCACCACCGACTCGCCATCGACCTTGAGCGTCGGCATCTGGTAGCTGATGGTCTCCTCGGCCCCGGGCAGGACGCGGCGCAGCCGGCGCAGGACCTCCTCCACCACGGTTCGTCGCTCCGCGGGGAGAGCTGAGAGGTAGGCGTTCACCGAGTCAGCGGTCATGCCCCCAGTGTGGCAGCAGCAGGGCTCCCTGACCGCCCGGCTGGCAGGATCGGGGCCATGCGCACCCAGACTCCTCGACCGACTCTCGGACTGTGTGGCCTGCTCGTGGCCGCCTTGGTCGTCGGCGGTTGCACCTCCTCGGGAGACGACGGCAACGGACCGGGGACGGCTGCCGACCTGCTTGTCCAGGGCCTGATCGCGAAGGACGTGACGGACGTGCCGTGGTCGACGGAGGCCTCCGCCATCGATCTGCCTACCCTCCTCGGGCCACTGGCCGACACCCCCGTCGCGGTGGAGGTCACGAACGTCGAGGCGAGCGCCGGGTCCGGCACGGCGACCCTGGCCTGGTCGTGGTCGTTCGAAGGTCACGACTGGACCTACGAGAGCCAGGCGCAGCTGGAGGAGGGGAGCGAGGAGTGGCAGGTCGAGTGGGCACCCTCGATCCTCGAGCCTTCGCTCGTCGCGGGCGAGACCCTGGACGTGGACACCCTGCCGGCCCAGCGCGGCGACATCATCGGCGCCGGCGGACGTCGACTGGTGACCGACCGCGACGTGGTGCGCTACGGACTGGACAAGGTGCGCATCAAGCCAGCCCAGGTGGCCGACAGTGCCCGCCGGATCGCCCAGGTGCTCGACATCGACGCGGCGTCGTACGTGAAGTCCGCGAAGCAGGCCGGGGCCAAGGCCTTCGTGGAGGCGCTGGTGCTGCGCCGCGAGGACACCGGCGAGGTCGGCTCGGCGTACGCCGAGATCCCGGGCGCCGCCGCGATCACCGACCAGATCCCGCTGGCGCCCACGCGGGAGTTCGCCGCGCCCATCCTGGGCTCGGTGGGGCCGGCCACCGCCGAGATCATCGAGAAGTCGGACGGGGCTATCCGCGACGGCGACGTGGTCGGCCTGTCAGGTCTGCAGGCCCGCTACGACGACACCCTGCGCGGCACCCCCGGACTGGCCGTCCAGGCCGTCGACTCCGAGGGCACCGAACGCCAGCTCTACTCCTACGACCCGGTCGACGGCACACCGCTCAAGATCACGCTCGAGGAACGTCTCCAGCTCAAGGCCGAGCGCATCCTGGCGGGGTTCGAGGGCGGTGCTCGCAACGCGACCGCGATCGTCGCCCTGCGGCCCTCCACCGGCGACGTCCTGGCGGCCGCCAACGGGCCGGGTGCGCAGGGCAACAACATCGCCACCTACGGCCAGTACGCCCCCGGATCGACCTTCAAGATCGTCTCCTCCCTGGCGCTGCTCCGATCGGGCCTCACCCCGCAGAGTCCGGTGGACTGCCCGGCGACGCTGGTCGTGGACGGCAAGAGGTTCAAGAACTACGACGACTACCCGAGTACGGCGCTCGGCCGGATCACCCTGCGCGAGGCCGTGGCCAACTCCTGCAACACCGCGATCATCGGTGCCGGGAGCCGGCTGCCCCGGGGGGCGCTGGCCGATGCCGCCGCCGCCCTCGGCCTGGGGGTCGACCACGACCTGGGCTTCCCTGCCTACTTCGGGCAGGTGCCGGCGCCGGCCAGCGAGACCGAGGCCGCCGCGGACCTCATCGGCCAGGGCAAGGTGCTCGCCTCACCACTGGCCATGGCGGCCGTGGCAGCGTCCGTGCGCAACGGCCGGGCGGTGCTGCCCCGGCTCATCCCTGCCGTGGACACCACCCAGACCGCGCCAGCGACGCCGTTGACGAAGCAGGAGGCAGGGCAGCTGCAGGAGCTCATGCGCGCCGTGGTCACCGAAGGCTCCGGCAACTTCCTGGCCGGCCTGCCGGGTGACGTGGGCGCCAAGACCGGCACCGCCGAGTACGGCGAGCCGGCCGCCGACGGGTCCCTGCCCACCCACACGTGGATGATCGCGACCCAGGGCGACCTCGCGGTCGCGGTGTTCGTGGAGACCGGCGAGTCCGGCTCGGGCACCGCCGGACCCCTGCTCGAGGCGTTCCTGCGCTGAGGTCGTCAGGCGCTCGGCTCCGCCAGCGCCACCGCAGCGGTCGGGGCCAGCGGCAGGTCAGGAGCCAGGAGTGCCCCGACCACGTGGTAGGCGTCCGGCTTGCCGTCCCAGGTCCGCGTCGAGACCTCCAGGGCGGGCGACAGCTCGTGATGCCAGGAGCCGTTCACCGGGTCGACGAAGTGGTCCGCCGCCAGCTGCCACCACGCCGCCGCCTGCTCGGCGTACACCGCTTCGCCGGTACGGCGGCCCAGGGCGTCGGCGGCCTGCAACGCCTCCGCGAGGACCCAGTGGAAGCGCTCCTCGACCACGGGACGCCCAGCCCAGTCCGTGGTGTAGCACAAGCCGTCTGAGGCAGCCCGGGCGAACAGGGCGACGGCGTCAGGCAGCAGCCAGGCCGGTGGGTCAGGCAGGGCGGCCTCCAGCTGGACCATCAACCGGGACCACTCGAAACCGTGACCGGGAGTGGCGCCGTACGGCCGGAACGGGTCGTCGGGGCGGTCCCGGTTGTGCTCGGGCAGGGCCTCCCAGGCGGAGGTGAAGTGCTCGACGAGGCGCCAGTCGTGTGCGCGCGCCACTCCGTGCGCCAGCCGCTCGACGATCTCCAGGGCCCGCTGCCGCCAGGCGGCCTGCCCGGTCACGTCGGCCACCACCAGGTAGGCCTCCACGGTGTGCATGTTGCTGTTCGCGCCCCGGTAGTCCTCACACGTGGTGAAGGAGCGGTCCCAGGACTCACGACAGGCACCCGCCTCCTCGTCCCAGAAGTGCGCCCGATGCACCTCGCAGGCGTCGACGAGCAGGTCGTGAGCCTCCGGGACCCCCGCTGCGGTCGCGCTGGCGGCGGCGAGCAGGACGAAACTGTGGTCGTAGCAGCTCTTGGTGGCGTCGAGCACCTGGCCGTCCAGCGCCACCTGGTGCAACCAGCCGCCGTACTCGACGTCGGCGAAGGTCGTGCGCAGGGTGCGGACCCCGTGCGCAGCGAGATCTGCGGCGCCGCCGCGTCCCAGCAGGGTGGCCAGCGAGAAGACATGGGTCATCCGCGCGTTGATCCACATCTGCAGTCCGGCGTCGGCCCGCGGGCGGCCCTCGGCGTCGAGCCAGGCGAATCCGTGATCGGTGCGCGAGCCCTCGGCGAACGTGAGCATCGTTGACAGCTGGTCGGAGCGCCACTGGGATGAACCGGGCGTCATCGGTCCCCCCTCGTGTGGTGGAGCCAGGCGAGGCCGGCGAACGGAAGCACCAGCGGGATGTAGCCATAGCCGCTGCCGAAGCCCGACCAGACCGTGTCGTCGGGGAAGGCGTTGCTGTCCAGGATGCTGAGCGTGCCCACCACGAGGACCCCGACCAGCTCCACCCCGCAGGCCACCCAGGCCACCCGACGCCACCGCGCCCCCGACTTCGCCAGCCCCACGGTCGCGGCGATGTAGACGACAGCGGCCAGGGCGGACAGGCCGTAGGGCACCGGTGCGTCGGAGGCCTTGGTGGCCAGCTGCACCACCGAACGTCCGGTCGCGGCGAGCGCGAACGTGGCGTAGACAGCGATGAGGACCCGGCCGGGGCCGGTGTTGGTCTCAGGCACCGCCGCTCCAGATCGTGTCGAGCCGCAGCAGCAGGAACGGGACCAGCAGCCCGGCCACGATGAGGACTGCCGTTCCGGAACGACTGCGTTCGCCGAGCGCCCAGATCGTGGCCAGCGGGGGGACCAGGACCAACCCGATCAGGTAGCCCACGAAGGTTGGACCGGACACGTCGCGGTCGGTGGCGATCAGCTTGAGCACCCCACTGACCAGCTGCCACACCGTCCCGACGGCGAGGAGCGCCACCGGGGCCAGCAGCCAGCGATCGGCGACCCGGTCGAGGACGACGTACCCCAGAGCCATCAGGGCCACGGCCAACGCGAGCACCGTCAGTGCGATCTGGAGCCAGTCGGTCACGTGCCCCAACATAGAGGGAGGCGCAGCTTTGGACGCGCGCGGCAGGGTGGAGGCATGGAATTCACCCAGCTCGGCCGCTCCGGCCTCTCCGTCAGCCGCCTGTGCCTCGGCACCATGAACTTCGGGCCCCTGACCAGCGAACCCGACTCGTTCTCGATTATGGACTCAGCCCATGACGCGGGCATCAACTTCTTCGACACCGCCAACGTCTACGGACAGGACAAGGGCAAAGGCGCCACCGAGACGATCCTCGGCAACTGGTTCGCGCAGGGCGGCGGCCGACGCGAGAAGACCGTGCTGGCCACCAAGCTCTACGGCGACATGGGCGAGTGGCCCAACGAGGGCAGGCTCTCGGCGCTGAACATCCGGCGCGCGCTGGACGCCTCCCTGACCCGGCTGCAGACCGACTACGTCGACCTCTACCAGTTCCACCACATCGACCGGCGTACGCCGTGGGAGGAGATCTGGCAGGCGATGGAGGTCGCGGTCGCCCAGGGCAAGATCCTCTACGCCGGTAGCAGCAACTTCGCCGGCTGGCACATCGCCCAGGCCCAGTCCGCCGCCGCGTCGCGGCACTTCACCGGGCTGGTCAGCGAGCAGTCGATCTACAACCTCGTCACCCGCGACATCGAGCTCGAGGTGATCCCGGCAGCAGAGCACTACGGTCTGGGCATCCTGCCCTGGTCGCCGCTGCAAGGTGGGCTGTTGGGCGGCGTACTCAAGAAGGACCAGGAGGGCAAGCGGCGCCTGCAGGGTCGTGCCAAGGAGGCGGTGGAGCAGCGCCGGCCGGCGATCGAGGCCTATGAGGCCTTCGCCGCCGAGCTCGGCCACGAGCCCGGCGACGTGGCGCTGGCGTGGTTGCTGCACCAGCCGGCCGTCACCGCCCCGATCGTCGGGCCGCGCACCCAGGAGCAGCTCGACGCCGGCGTGCGGGCTCTGTCCGTGACGCTGGACGAGGCAGCCCTGGCCCGCCTCGACGAGATCTTCCCCGGTCGCCAGACGGCGCCCGAGCACTACGCCTGGTGACTACAGCACCGTGAAACCGCCGGGCAGGGGGTGGCGGCCGGTCGCGGCGAGCAGCAACGTCGCAGCGGCCCCGCCGGCCACTGCCCGGTCGGAGATCAGGGCCAGGCTCACGCGGGCCGCATCCGCGGGCGGCCTCGGCTCCGTGCCCAGGGCGATCGCCAGGTCACAGGTATGCACGGTCAGCTCGAAGGTGCGCGTGGGCAAGTAGTCGATCAGTCGCATCGCACCCACAGGAGTGTCGACGTGGTCGTCGGCGAGGGCGTTCGAGACCAGAGCGACCACCCGGTCCCTGATCTCGCGCACGGCGCCGACCGGGTCGGCCCCCAGGGCCTCGCCGGCTGCCACCCCGCGCTGCGAGACCGCCGCCGGGTCACCGATGGAGGCCAACGCGGCCGTGAAGTACGCCGAGGGCGTCTCCAGGTCGACCGGTCCGGGGCCGGGGCGCAGGTAGGCCTCGACGGTCAACAGCGAGCGGCTGGTGTGGCCGACCAGGTCGCGGACCGTCCACTCCCCGAGTCCGGGGGAGCCCCAGCCGTCGTCGGGGCAGGCGGCCACCAGCTCGGCGTACCAGTCCGCTGCCTGTGTGAAGGCAGACGTGGCGACTTGCCACTCACGGGACGGCATGACCGGATGCTAACGCTCAGCGGGTCGCAGTGCGCTCGTTGAGGCGGTCCAGCGCCGGACCATCAGCGACCCCAGCGCGCCGCTGGCTCCACACACCAGGGCCCGGGCTCGTCAAGCTGCATGGCACCAGTGTGTGGGAGCGCCTGTGACGGGGCTGTGGATGAAGGCGCGTGGTTGTCGGTGCTGGCTGTTTCGATCCAGGTATGAGCATTCAGCAGCTGCACGAGCCGGCAGTGACCGGCTGGCTGGAGGCTGCACGGGACGCGGTCCTCGAAGGTGCTGCGGTGCCCGCGGTGGCCATCGCGGAGACTGAGCTGGCCACCGCGATCGACGCTCTGTCCCGTTTGGAGTCCCAGGTGGCGGCCTGGCGCCTGGCCCTGGTGGCGGAGGTCGATGCCCGCGGGGTGGCGGCCGGGGCGGCCGAGACCGGCACCGACGCCTGGCTGGCGAAGCTGACCGGCGACACGAGGGCGGTCGCGGCCGGTGGCCTGTTCCTGGCTCGCCGGTTGCAGGAGACCTACGACAGCACGCGCGCCGCCTTCGCGGCCGGCCGGCTGAGGATGGATCAGGTGCGCGTGATCGTCCAGGCGGCCGATCGTGCACCAGACGGCGCGAGCGCCGCGCAGATCCGCGAAGCCGAGGAGCTCCTGGTCGCGAAGGCGACCGGTGACGCCAACCGCTCCGGTCGACCGATGGACGCGCGACACCTGCGCCAGGTGGCCCGCCGGATGTTCGAGACGATGTCGGTCCAGGTCGCCGACCAGCACGAGTCCGAGCTGCTGGGTGAGGAGGAGCGACGGGCCCACCGCGAGACCTGGCTGACGCTGCACGACAACGGTGACGGCACCTTCGCCGGGCGCTTCGTGATCCCCGAGCTCCACGGACAGCTGCTTCGGTCGGCGCTCGACAGGCTCACCGCTCCCCGCCGCCTCGGCCGCGACAAGGGCGGTGAACTGGTGGTGGATCCGACGCTGCCCACCGCCGGTCCCTGCCTGAGCTGGTCCGAACGTAACGGAGTGGCCTTCCTGGAGCTCCTCGAACACCTGCCGACGGCCGGTCACAGCGGCAATGTCGCGACGTTGGTGGTGCAGCTCGAGCTGGACGCCTTGCTGTCGGGCATCGGCGCCGCCGGCCTCGACACGGGCATCAGGATCTCCGCCACCGAGGCCAGGCGCCTGGCCTGCGAGGCCGGGTTGGTGCCGGCCGTCCTCGGTGGGCCCTCCGTGCCGCTCGACCTGGGACGGACCAGGCGACTGCATACCCCGAGTCAGCGCCAGGCCCTCTCCGTGGCCCACGATTCCTGTGCCGTCGCGGGCTGTGAGCGACCGTTCGCCTGGTGCGAGATCCACCATCTGCACCCGTGGTCCCGCGGCGGGCACACCGACCTCGACAACGCCCTCCCCCTCTGCGGGTTCCACCACCGGCGCGCCCACGATGATCTCTTCGACCTCCGCCGTCACAGCTCGGGTGAGTGGCGCTTCCACCGACGAAGATAGGACCATGCGCTGGCCCGGCAGCCGGTCGTGCCGCGACCAGGGCAACTCATCAGTAACCAGCCATTGTGACGCCGACCACCTCGGCATAGGTTCTCTGTGACGCGGTCGGTGACCGCGCTTTCGAGGAGGTCGCAGTGACAGGAAGTTCGTCAGCGGGTGCAGCAGGCCTGGAGAGCTTCGACTACGTGGTCGTGGGGGCCGGCAGCGCCGGGGCGGTTCTGGCCCATCGGCTGACCGAGGACCCGGGCACCACCGTGCTGCTGCTCGAGGCGGGCGGACCAGCGGACGCCGACGAGATCAGCATCCCGGCGGCGTTCGCCAATCTGTTCAAGACCAGGTGGGACTGGAACTACCAGACCGTCGAGCAGAAGCAGCTCAACAGCCGCTCGGCGTACTGGCCTCGGATGAAGGCGCTGGGCGGCTGCTCGTCGATGAACGCCATGATCTACATCCGCGGCAACCGGCTGGACTACGACACCTGGCGTGACGCGCACGGCGCCGAGGGGTGGGGCTACGACGACGTCCTCCCCTACTTCATCAAGGCAGAGGGCAACACCCGACTCGGCGACCCGTTCCATGGCCAGGACGGTCCCTTGCACGTCGAGGACCGGCGCTACACCCATCCCCTCACCGAGGCCTGGGTGGAGTCTGCGATCACGGCCGGCTTCAAGCCCACCGACGACTTCAACGGCGCGGAGCAGGAAGGCGCCGGGCTCTACCAGGTGACCTGCAAGAAGGGCCGCCGCTGGTCGACCGCCAAGGCCTACCTCGAACCCGCCATGGATCGCGCCAACCTGACGGTCCGCACCGGCGCGCTCGCGGAGCGGCTCGTCCTGGACGGGGCGCGTGCGGTCGGGGTGACCTACCGCTCCCAGGGCGAGAGCGTGACGGTCCACGCCGATGCCGAAGTCATCCTGTGCGGGGGCGCCATCAACTCACCACAGCTGCTGATGCTCTCGGGGATCGGCCCGGCCGCGCACCTGCACGAGTTCGGCATCGACGTCGTCAGTGACCTGGCCGGGGTGGGGCAGAACCTGCACGACCACCCTGCAGCCCCGATCGTGTTCCACACCAAGGACATCAGCGACCTCGCCGACTACAACAACCTGGTCAACTTCGCGCGCGCCAAGGCCACCGGCACCGGGCCCTTGGTCTCCAACATCGGCGAGGGTGGCGGCTTCTGGAAGAGCCGGGACGACCTGGCCGCGCCCGACCTCCAGGCGCACGTGGCGCCCAGCGGGTTCTGGGACAACGGTCTGCACGAGCCCACCACCCGCAAGGTCACCGTCGCACCCACCTTGGTCAACGTGTCCAGTCGCGGTCAGCTCCGCCTGCGCTCCACCGATCCGAGGTGGCACCCGGAGATCGATCCGGCGTACTACGACGACCAGGCCGACCTCGACGCCATGACCGTCGGCGTCCGCCGCCTGCTCGAGACGGTGCGCACCGGCCCGCTGGCCAACTACATCGAGGCGCCCGCCATGCCCGGTCAGGCGGACCCGACCGACGCCGAGATCGTCGAACACCTTCGCCGTCACACCCAGACGCTCTACCACCCGGTCGGCACCTGCGCGATGGGCACCGGGGAACACGCGGTGGTCGACCCCGAGCTCAGGGTGCGCGGGATCGACGGACTGCGGGTGGTCGACGCCAGCGTCATGCCGGTGGTTCCTCGCGGCAACACCAACGCCCCCACGATCATGATCGGCGAGCGAGCGGCGGACCTGATCCGCGGCCGCGTCACTGGAAAGGCAACCCCATGACTCACCTCACCGAGTCCGACGTGGACAAGCTGGAGTCGCTCAACCCTGCCACCGGCGACGTGGTCGGCGTCCACGCCATCGACGACGCTGCGTCCGTCGCGGCCGCCGTGGCCCGGGCCCGCGAGGCAGTGGACTGGTGGACCGGGCTCGGTTTCGACGGCCGCAAGCACATCCTCGGGCTGTGGCGAGGCGTGCTGACCCGGCGCATGGGCCAGCTCGCAGATGTCGTCCACCAGGAGACGGGCAAGCCGCATGGCGATGCCCAGCTCGAGATCGGGTTGGCCATCGAGCACCTGGCCTGGGCCGCCTCCCACGCTGAGAAAGTGCTGGGGCGCAAGCGGAAGGCCCCCGGGCTGCTGCTGGCGAACCAGGCAGCGACGGTGGAGTACCTGCCACTGGGCGTCATCGGCGTGATCGGGCCCTGGAACTACCCGGTCTTCACGCCCATGGGCTCGATCGCCTATGCGCTGGCCGCCGGCAACCCGGTCGTCTTCAAGCCCAGCGAGCTCACGCCTGGTGTCGGTGTGTGGCTTGCCGATGCCCTGGCCGAGGTCGTTCCCGCATCAGCCCCCGGTGCGTTGCTGCAGCTCGTCATCGGTCGCGGCGAGACCGGCGCGGCCCTGTGTCGCGCCGGCGTGGACAAGCTTGCCTTCACCGGTTCGACTGCCACCGGGAAGCAGGTGATGGCCGCCTGCGCCGAGAGCCTGACCCCGGTCGTGATCGAGGCGGGAGGCAAGGACGCCCTGCTGGTGGATGCCGACGCCGACATCACGGCCGCGGCGGACGCCGCAGCCTGGGGAGCGTTCTCCAACGCCGGCCAGACGTGCATCGGCGTCGAACGTATCTACGTCCATGAGCGCGTCTACGACGCCTTCCTCGCCGAGCTCACCGCCGCCGCGAAGGGCGTGCGGGCCGACATCGACGGACAGCTCGGCCCCATGACGCTGCCGAGTCAGGTCGACGTGGTGCGCAGCCACATCGATGATGCGCTGGCCCGCGGAGGTCGCGCCGTCGTCGGCGGGCCGGGGGCAGTGGGGGAGCGCTTCATCCAGCCGACGGTGCTGGTGGACGTCCCTGAGGACTCCACGGCGATCACGGAGGAGACCTTCGGTCCGACCGTCACGGTCACGCGAGTGGGCTCGATGGACGAGGCGGTGGACCTGGCCAATGCCGGGAAGTACGGCCTGGGCTCGACGGTCTTCTCGGCGAAGCGGGGGCCGGAGCTGGCGCGCAGGCTGCGTTCGGGGATGACCTCGGTCAACTCCGTGATCTCGTTCGCCGGGATCGCCTCGCTGCCGTTCGGGGGCGTCGGTGACTCGGGGTTCGGTCGCATCCACGGAGCCGACGGTTTGAAGGAGTTCACCTTCGCCAAGGCCGTCGCCCGGCAACGCATCAAGCCCGTGATGAACCTGACGACGTTCGGACGCGACGCCAAGACCGACACGGCTTTCGCCACCCTCGTGACCGCACTGCACGGTCGAGCCACGCAACTGGGCAAGCGCAAGCGCCGAGGCTGATCCGGCCCGGCTCGCCAGGAGGATCCGCAGCGCCGGAGCCGCATGGGATCATCTCCTCCATGATTCCCCGGTCCTCCCTCGCCTCGGGCATCCTTGTCGTCGTCGCGTCGATCCTGCTGCCGTTGGCGTTGGTCTCGGGGTGGCTGGCGGCCGTCGTCACCGACACCGACAGCTATGTCGACACGGTGGCGCCGCTCGCGTCCGAACCGTTGGTGCAGTCGGCCGTGGAGGTCCGCCTCGAGCGCGTGGCCCTCGAGGCGATCGATCTCGACAAGCGGGAGCAGCAGCTCAACGACCTGTTGGCCGACGGCAGTCTGCCGCCCCGTCTCCGGGTCGGGTTGTCGGCGCTGTCGGGCACCGCGCGTGGTGCGATCACGGCCACGGTCCACAACGCTGTCGTCCGGGTGATCCGGGATCCGGAGTTCGCGGTCGCCTGGGCGGAGGCGAACCGGTCGGCCCATGAGCAGCTCGTCGCGGTGCTCTCCGGTGAGGACAGCGAGCTCGTCGACTCCGACGGTCGGATCAGCATCCAGCTCGACACCCTGTTGACCACCGTGTTCAGCATCCTCGACGACGAGGGCCTCGTGGATGCGGCGGCCCTTCCGGAGCTGCAGGCCAGCTTCGCCTTCGTCAAGGCGGATGACCTCGAGAGGGCGCAGCGATATTACGACCTTCTGGACCGGCTGGGCTACTGGCTCCCGGTGCTGTGGCTGCTTCTCGTCGGGCTCGCTGTGCTGCTGGCTCGCAACCGTCGCCGGGCTGTCCGCTTCCTCGCGTACGCCGCCATCGTCGGCGTGGTGCTGCTGGCCATCGGCCTGAAGGTGGCCCGAGCCCACGTCACCGGCCTGGTGGGACCGGAGGACACGGACGTGGTCCGAGCCGTGTGGGACATCTTGTTCGTGGCGCTGCGCGCCTCCATGCGCGCGCTGCTCGTGGCGGCGCTGGTCGCGCTCGTGCTGACCTGGCTGACCGGACCCGCGCGCAGTGCTGTTCGGGTGCGGCAGCTCGCGGTCTCACCAGGGCGGTCGGTGTCGGCCGTCACGGGTCCGGCCGCCGCCATGGTGATGGGAGCGGCCGTTCTGGCGTTCGTGATCTGGGTGGTGTGACTCCCCCGAGGATGACCACGACCGCGGAGAACCTGCGTCGAAACGGACATCACGGACGGATTTCGGAGGTTCTGCCGTGCCACTATGAACCGTGAACAGGATTCATGTCGGCGATGTCGTCAGGTTGCTCGTCTCCTGGTTCCTGTCCTTCCTGGCGCTCCTCCTGACGGCCGAGCTCCTGCCGGGCTTCACGTTCACCTCGTGGCTGCCGCTGCTGGTCGCGGCCGCGGTCACCGGACTGGTCGGCATGATCGTGCGTCCCATCCTCGTCCAGGTCGCGGCGACGATCGGCTGGATCGCCGTGGCGATCGCCACGATCTTCGGCCAGGCCCTCGTCATGCAGCTGGCCCTCACGGTGGTGCCTGGGGCGACCTTCCGCCACCTCTGGACCGCGGTGGCCGCAGCCTGGATCGCCGCCGCGTTCGGCACCCTGCTGGCCTGGATCGTCAGTGCCGGGACAGATGACTCGTTCGCCGCCACCCTCCTGCGAACCCGCCCGGCGAAGGTCGCGGACCCCGAGATCGACGGTGTGCTGTTCGTCCAGCTCGACGGCGTCTCCTTCCCGGTGATGCAGTGGGTGCTGCAGTCCGGTTCGATGCCGACGCTGCGACGCTGGGTGGACAGCGGGTCGCACGGCGTCCACGAGTGGACCGTGCAGATGCCGTGCACGACGCCGGCCAGCCAGCAGGCGATCCTGCAGGGCCACGCGTCCGGTGTGCCCGCGTTCCGCTGGTACGACCGTGAGCTCGCCCGGGTCCTGGTGGCCAACCGGCCGGACGACGCGGCGATCATCGAGTCCCGCGCCAGCACCGGACTGGGCCTGTTGGCCGACGACGGGGTGTCGATCTCCAACCTCTTCACCGGGGACGCACCCAAGGCGGCCATGACGATGAGTCGGCTGGAGGTGAGCCGTGGCTCGCGGCGTACCCGGGTCGTCTTCGCCCGCTTCCTGCTGCGCCCCGACGGCTTGTCGCGCAGCGTCTCGAGGACGATCGCCGAGGCGGTGCGCGAGCGGTTCCAGGCCAAGCGTCAGCACCGCCAGGACATGCACCCACGGGTGCACCGGTCCTGGACCTTCGCCGGACTACGCGCCTTCACCAACGGTCTGTTGCGCGACCTCAACACCGCTGTGGTCGCCGAGGAGATGATGCGCGGCGCCAAGAGCATCTATGTGAACTACGTCGACTACGACGAGGTGGCCCACCATGCCGGCGGCACGCGACTGGAGTCGCTCATCGCCCTCACCGGTCTCGACAACGTGCTGTCGGTGCTGGAGAGGGTCGCGGCCGGGGCAGCGCGGAAGTATCACATCGTGCTGCTCAGCGACCACGGACACTCCACCGGCGAGCCGTTCGCGTCGCGCTACGGCACCAGCCTCAGCGAGCTCTGCACCGAGCTGACGCACGCTCCGTCGACCAGCCTCGAGGACAACGTCGAAGGCTGGGGCCGCGTCGACTCGGTCATCGAGGACCTCGGCGGTGGCGGCACGTCCGGTGTCCAGAAGGCTGCCGCGCGCCGCATGGACCGCAAGCTGGCACCCGAGGAGTCGGCCCCGGACGTCGAGTTCGTGGTGGTCGGCAGCGGCAACCTCGGGCTCGTGTTCGTGCCAGAGCCCGAACGACTGACCCTCGAGGAGCTCGACCGGCGCTGGCCCGCGCTCGTGTCCGGCCTGGCGACCCACCCGGGTGTCGGCTTCGTCTCCGTCATGTCGGAGGGCGGACCCGTCGCCATCGGTGGAGCCGGACGCCGACACCTCGCCACCGGGGTGGTCGAGGGGGAGGACCCGCTGGTGCCGTTCGGGGATCACGCCCCGGCGATGCTGCTCTCCCTGACCCAGATGGCCCAGTGCCCCGACATCCTGGTCAACAGCGCCATCGATGCGGGCACCCAGGAAGTCGCGGCTTTCGAGCCACTCGTCGGGTGTCACGGTGGCTTGGGTGGGTGGCAGGACCGCGGCTTCGTCCTGGCTCCTCCTGAGCTCTTCCACCCCGACCACCAGATCGTCGGCGGCGACGAACTGCACCTTCACCTCATCGGGATCCTGGAGTCACTGGGACACCGGAAGAACCTCGCGAGGAGCACCCCATGAACGTCCCGGGCACGTCCACACTTCCCCGCACCACCACCTTGCTGGTCGGTGTCGCGGCCCTGTTCTTCATCATTGCCGGCCTCAGGTCGGCCAGCGGCATCGTCGGGCCCGGGATGCTGGCGCTGGCCCTCACGATCGTGTTCCATCCGCTGCGGGCGGCCCTCGACCGGCGGATGCCACCCTGGGCGGCGTCCGTGGTCGTCCTGGTCGCCGCCTACGTCCTGATCGTGCTGATGACGCTGGCACTGGTCGTCTCGGTGGGTCGCCTGGCCGTCCTGGTGCCGTCGTACGCCCCGCAGATCAACGACCTGGTCACCGACATCGGCCACTGGCTCGCCGACCGCGGGGTGGGCACCGACCAGGTCGACGCGGTGGTGGGGGCCATGGACGTGGGCAAGGTGGTCGACGTGGCCACGGCGCTGCTCGGCAGCATCCTCAGCATCTTCACCAACCTGTTCTTCATCATCACCCTGCTGCTCTTCCTGGCCTTCGACGCAGCGCACGTCTCCAGGCTGGCTGCCGGGGCACGTGCGCACCGGCCTGAGCTGGTCGACGCCCTGTCCCACTTCGCCCAGGGCACCCGCAGCTACCTGGCGGTGTCGGCGGTCTTCGGCCTGATCGTGGCGGTGATCGATACCGCGGTGCTGGCGCTGATGGGCGTCCCGGGGGCGTTCGTGTGGGGAGTCCTGGCGTTCGTCACCAACTTCATCCCCAACATCGGTTTCGTGATCGGCGTCATCCCCCCGGCGGTGATCGGCCTGCTCGAGGGTGGCCCCAGCCTGATGATCTGGGTGATCGTCGTGTACTCGCTGATCAACCTCGTCATCCAATCGGTGATCCAGCCCCGCTACGTCGGCAACGCGGTGGGCCTGTCGACGACGCTGACCTTCATGTCGCTGGTCTTCTGGGCCTGGGTGCTCGGCCCCCTGGGGGCGCTGCTCGCCGTCCCGATGAGCCTGCTGTTCAAGGCGCTCCTGGTCGAGGCCGATCCGGCGTCTCGGTGGATGGAACCCCTGATCAGCGGCAAGCCCGCGGGGGATCCGGTCTGATGCGCTTCGGGGGCTGGGACCGCCCACTGCTCAGCCTGCTGGGTCTGCTGGCTGCCTACTATGCGGTGCCCGTCAGCTTCGAGAAGACGTCGGTGATCGTGCTCGGGCTCATCGTCACGCTGGCTGGGCTGGCTCTCCTCGGCCTCATGCTGGCCCGCGAGGTGCGCCACCTCGAGCGTGGCGACTCCGTTCGGAGTACGCCGGTGCTGGCGATGGCGGTCGCGGTCGTCGTGATCTCGTTCTCGATGAGCTTCTACCTGCTCGAGCGGCTGGGTGACCACCAGATGGTAGGACTGGGCACGCGCACCGATGCGCTCTACTTCACCCTGAGCACCATGGCCACCGTCGGCTACGGCGACGTGCACGCGGAGGGACAGCTGGCCCGCGGCTTCGTCTGTGGTCTCATCGTCTTCAACGTCGTGGTCCTCACCGCCCTGTTCCGTGGCTTGGCCAACCGGCGGGCGTCGTCCTGATCCTCCGAACGCTGCTCCTTGCGTGCGGCGTCATTGCAGGGCAGCGGTGAGCCGCATCGCGTTGTCGACGTACCTCTTGCCCCACGGGCGGCCGCGCCACTCCTCGAGGGTGAGTTCGCGCGAGACCGCACGGTAGCTGTCCTCCACGTCGCGGAAGCGCCGCACGATGTCGCCCCCGGTGAGCATCAGCGAGACCTCGTAGTTGAGGGCGAACGAGCGCATGTCCATGTTGCTCGAGCCGATCACCGCGACGTCGTCATCGATGGAGAAGTGCTTGGAGTGCAGGACTGCCGGAGCGGGGTAGAGGTGGATGCGTACGCCGGCCTCGAGCAGCGCCTCGTAGTACGAGCACTGCGCGTGGTAGACCATGAACTGATCGCCCTCCTCGCTGACGAACAACTCCACGTCGACCCCGCGGCGCGCGGCCGTGGTGACGGCGTAGAGCAGGGGCTCGTCCGGCACGAAGTAGGGGCTCGTGAGTGAGACGCGAGCCTGTGCGGAGTAGATCAGGGCGGTGAACAGCCGCAGGTTGTTCTCGGTCACATAGCCCGGGCCGCTGGGCAGCACCTGGGCGGTCACCGTCTCGGGGCCGTCGGGATGGACGGTGACCGTGTCGGTCCGGATCTCGTCCCCGAGGCGCTCGTGGGCCTCGGTGTACCAGTCCTTGGCGAAGACTGCCCGCAGCGCATTGACCGCCGGGCCGTCCACCCGAGCCACGAGCTCGACCCATTCCCGGCCGGCCGCATGGTTCTTGGGCTTGTTGTAGCCGGGCTCGATCAGGTTCTGCGAACCGGTGAACGCGACGCGCCCGTCGGCCACCATGATCTTGCGGTGGTTGCGCAGGTCGGGGCGCTGGAACTTCCCCTTGAGGGGCTGCACCGCCAGCATGGGGTGCCAGGCGATGCCGGAGGTCTGCAGCTTGGCCACGAAGTCCTTGTAGCCCGGGATGCCGCGCGAACCCATGTGGTCGAACAGCAGGCGCACCGTGACACCCCGGGCCGCCGCGGCCACGAGCGCCTCGAAGAACGGTGAGGTGACCTCGTCCCACGCGGAGATGTAGAACTCGACCTCGATGCTGTGCTGCGCCTCGGTGGCGGCGCGCGTCATGGCCGCGATGGCGTCGGCGTACCCGGGGAAGAGCTCGATGTGGTTCCCGGGCTGGAGCGGCAGGGAGCCCAGGTTGCGGTTGAGGATCGCCATCGACGCCAGGTACGGCGGCGGGCCGCCCCCGGAGGTCGAGCCGTTCTCGGTGGTCGAGCCGCTCTCGGTGGTCGAGCTTGTCGAGACCACTCTCTCGGTGGCCGCACGGATCGCCTCGTCTGCCTCCTTCTGGCGAGCCTGGCGCTTGGCGCCGATGTTGGTGCGGCCCAGGAAGAGGAACACCACGAACCCGGCGAACGGGATGACCAGGATCAGGATCAACCAGGCCATCGCCGAGGAGGGCTTCTTGTTGGTCGGGAGCACGCCGATGGCCAGGAACTTGATGACGTAGTCGGTGATGACCAGGAGTACGCCGAGAACCGTGAGGATCGTCTGCACGAGCGAACTCTAGGCCTCGGCGGTTTTGCGTGCACTCGGTTCGTGGCTGCGGCATGATCATCTCGCTGGATCATGGCTCGAGCGAAGGGTGCGGTTCGATGCCGACAGATGATTCGTGGCCCGAGGCCAGCCAGCTGATCGAGCACCGTCAGTGGCGTCCGGAGTGGACCTCTGACCGGCCCTGCCTCTACTGGTACCTCACCTTCGAGAACCAGCCGGCCTTCTGGTCGGCCTGTCACGAGCTGACCAGCGTGCTCGAGGCGATCGAGAGTGTCGATGTGATCCCCCACGAGTGGTTGCACCTGACCCTGCTCGAGGTGGGCTTCGTCGACGAGGTGGACGAGCACCGGTTGGCCGCCGTGGTGGCCGCTGCCAGCGAGGCACTGGAGGGCTGTCCTCCGTTGCAGCTCGAGCTCGGCCCGCTGAGCACGATGGTGGACTCGGTGGTGCTGCGCGTGTCGGCGACACCGGCCCTGTTGGACCTGCAGCGTCGACTCGACCAGGCGCTCCGAGCGATCGGCGGCGGGGTGAGTGCTGCGGAGCCGTTCTGGCCGCACGTGAGCCTGGGCTACCTCAATCAACCGTGCGAGCGCAGCAGCATCATCGGCAAGCTCCGCGCCGACGCTGCTGTCGACGCCTTGGACGATCTGGTCATCGTGGTCTCCGAGCCGCAGCTCACGTTCGCGGCCGTGACCCGCGAACGCGATCACTACCAGTGGCGCGTCGAGGCGGTCGTTGCGTTGGGGGCGGACGCTGAACAGGACCTCACCGGCTGAGCCGGCCTTCGCTCCGCCATGGCGATTCCTCTCTCCGGCCTACTCTGAAGAGGTGAGAACCGCCCGGTTGCCCAGTGTTGCAACTCACCACGTCCATGCCGGTGGACGCACCAGATGAAGCCCAGCATCGCCGCTGTCCTGGCGGTCGCCGTCCTCGTCGTCGCCGGTTGCAGCAGTAGCGACGACACCGGCAGCAGCAGTACGCAGAAGCACAATGACGCCGACGTCGCCTTCGCGACCGAGATGACCCCGCACCACGCCCAGGCGCTGGTGATGGTCGACATGACCGAGGGCAGGGACGTGGACCCGGCCTTCGCGGACCTCACCGCCGCGATCAAGGCCGCCCAGGCCCCGGAGATCGACCTGATGGGCGGCTGGCTCGAGTCGTGGGGTGAGGAGGTCCCCGAGGGCACCGGCCTGCACCACATGGACGGCGCGAGCATGGGTGACATGGCCAACGCGATGTCGGAGGAGGATTTCGCCCAGCTCGACGAGGTGAACGACAGGGGCTTCGAGGCGATGTGGCTGAGGATGATGATCGCGCACCACGAAGGCGCGATCGACATGGGTGAGGCCGAGGTCGAGGACGGCAGGTATCCACCCGCTCTCGATCTCGCCGAGCACATTGTGAGCAGTCAGCGGGCGGAGATCGAGACCATGCGGGCGATGCTCGAGCAGTAGGTACGCTCGGGAGCCATGACTCCTGCGCAGCTGCTGTCCGACGCCTTCGGGCGGATCCACGACGGCGGGGTCGCGGTCCTCGACGGCCTAGACCCTGACCAGTTGGCGACCCGTCCGGGTCCGGACGCCAACCCCGTCGGGTGGCTCGTGTGGCACCTCACCCGGGTCCAGGACGACCACGTCGCCGACGCCGCGGGCATCGAACAGGTGTGGACCGCCCAGGGTTTCGCGGATCGCTTCGCGCTGCCGTTCGAGGTCTCGGCGACCGGCTACGGGCAGTCCCGCCTGGAGGTGGGACAGCTCCGCGCGGACGCCGACCAGCTGAGGTCGTACCTGACGGCGGTCCACGAACAGACCCTCGGGTACGTCGCCGGGCTGGACGCGGGTGATCTGGACCGGGTGGTCGACCACCGGTGGGACCCGCCGGTGACGCTCGGCGTCCGCCTGGTCAGTGTCATCAACGATGACCAGCAGCACCTGGGACAGGCGTCCTACGTGCGGGGGCTGCTCGGCCTGTGAGCGCGGTTTCCAGATAGCGTCAGCCAGTGGCCAACCCCCGCAGCCTGCTGGCTGACACCCGTCCGCTGGAGAATGTGCACTTCCGCCGGCTGTGGCTGGCCAACATCGTCACCGTCATCGGTGCCCAGCTGACGGTCGTGGCCGTTCCCGCGCAGATCTACGCCATGACGGGGGCGTCGGCGTACGTGGGTCTGACGGGGGTCTTCGGCTTGGTGCCGTTGGTGATCTTCGGGCTCTGGGGTGGGGCGCTGGCGGACGCGATGGACCGGCGCACCGTGCTGGTGTGTACGACGCTCGGCCTGATCCTCACCAGCGCTCTTTTCTGGGCACAGGCGGTGAGCGGTGCCAGCAACGTGTGGTTGCTGTTGGGGCTGTTCTCGGTGCAGCAGGCGTTCTTCGCGGTCAACCAGCCGACCCGCAGCGCCGTGCTGCCCAAGCTGCTCCCACCCGAGCAGTTGCCGGCCGCCAACTCGCTCAACATGACCGTCATGCAGGCCGGGGCGATCGCGGGGCCCCTGGTCGGCGGTGCCCTGATCCCGCTCCTCGGCTTCTCGTGGCTCTACCTGGCCGACACGGTGACCCTCCTGGCCACCCTGGGAGCCGTGGTCGCTCTTCCCCGGCTCCCCGTCGAAGGGGTGGCGATCACGCCGGGGCTGCGATCGGTGATCGACGGGCTGGCCTACCTCAAGGGTCATCCGGTGCTGCTCATGTCCTTCGTGGTCGACATCATCGCCATGGTCTTCGGGATGCCCCGGGCGCTGTTCCCCGAGATGGCGCACACGAGCTTCGGGGGACCGACCGAAGGTGGGCTGGCGTTCGCCCTGCTGTTCGCGGCGATTCCGGCGGGCGCGGTGATCGGCGGCATCTTCTCCGGCTGGGTGTCCCGGGTGGAACGGCAGGGCCTGGCAGTGATCAGTTGCGTCATCGTGTGGGGCCTGGCGATCGTGGGGTTCGGCGTGGCCACCGGCCTGGCCCAGGGCAGTCCGGGGGTCTTCCTCTGGATCGCCGTGGGGATGCTCGTGGTCGGTGGGGCTGCCGACATGGCGTCGGCGGCGTTCCGCACGAGCATGCTCCAGACGGCAGCGAAGGACGAGGTGCGCGGCCGACTCCAAGGGGTGTTCATCGTGGTGGTCGCGGGTGGCCCGCGGGTCGCCGACGTGGCCCACGGTGCCTCGGCGGCGATGGTCGGGACCGCCGCCACGGCCGCCGGCGGCGGGGTCCTGGTGGTGGTGGGGACCGTCGTGGCCGCTCTGCTGGTGCCGGCCTTCGTGCGCTACCGCCTGGTGCGCCAACCCCTCACCTGAGCCGGATCCACCAGCGCCGTGGGAGGGTTCTCCCATGCACTTCGTCGGCGTCGATCTCGCGTGGGGTCAACGCAAGCCCACCGGTCTGGCAGTGCTCGACGACACGGGCCGGTTGGTGCACATCTCCTCGGTGAGCACCGACGAGGAGATCCGCGAGGCGCTGGCGCCGTACGTCGAGGACGACTGCCTGGTCGGCATCGACGCGCCGCTGGTGGTCACCAACGCGAGCGGCAACCGTCCGGCCGAGGCGGCACTGAACCGGGACTTCCGGGCCTTCGAGGCCGGCGCCCACCCCTCCAACACGGCCAAGCCGGAGTTCAGCACCACCCCGCGCGGAGCACGGCTCGCGACGGCTCTGGGTCTCGACATGGACCCGGGGTCCACGAGTGCGCGGCGAGCCATCGAGGTCTACCCGCACCCCGCCACCATCGCCCTGTTCCGGCTGGGCCGCACGCTCAAGTACAAGAACAAGCCCGGACGTTCCCTCGGGGAGTTGAAGGGCGAGCTGCGCCACCTGATGGACCTGCTGTCCGGCTTGGCGTCAGCACAGCCGGCGCTGCACGTGGCCGGCCATCCGCCCTGGCGCACGTTGGTGGCCGACGTGGAGACGGCTACCCGCAAGAGCGAGCTGCGCCGGGTGGAGGACCAGGTCGATGCGGTGGTCTGCGCCTACGTGGCTCTCTACGCCGTGCGTCGTCCTGCGGACATCACGGTCTACGGGGACTTCGCGGAGGGCTACATCGTCACCCCGACGCTGCCCGCCGATCATCAACCCAGTGCCCGTCCGCCCCGGCCGAGTCCGATCAGCCGCGCCGTTCAGGAGTACGCCGCCCGGCACCCCGCCCTCGAGCGTGCCGGAGAGGAGTTCGTGGCGCTCATCACCACGATCCTGGACGACGGCGGCATCAACTACCTGAGCGTCACCGGCCGCACCAAGAGCATCGCCTCGTTCGCGGAGAAGGCCTCCCGCCTGGCCCCGGACGGCAAGCTGCTCTACCCCGACCCCCTCACCGACATCACCGACCAGATCGGGATCCGGGTGATCACCTACGTGCAGAGTGACGTCACCGCAGTGGCGGACCTGCTGGCCGACCAGATCGCCGTGCTCGATGACCGGGACATGGGCCAGGAGACCGCCCGCGAGGGCCGTTTCGGCTACGCGAGCCGGCACCTGGTGATCTCGCTCGACGCCGGCCGCGCGGCCTCCCCGGCCTTCGCCTCGATGCATGGGCTCGGGGCGTCGGTGCAGATCCGCACCGTGCTGCAGCACGCCTGGGCGGAGTTCGAGCACGACATCCGTTACAAGGGCACCATCCCTGACGAGCACGTGCGCGACTTCGACCGGCGTTTCACGTTGGCTGCGGGACTGCTGGAGCTGGCCGATCGGGAGTTCTCCACGATCTGGGACCGGCTCCGGCCCGAGGTCGCCGAGCAGCGCACGGAGACCGCCGACGACGACCCGCGCATCAGCCCCCGGGAGCTGGCCGCCTTCCTGGCCGGGCAGTACTCCGACGCCGGCTGGTCGCGCACCGACCACTACGCCTGGATCTCCGGACTGCTGCTCGAGCTCGGGATCACCTCCCTCGACGAGCTCGGCGATGCCCTGCGCACCGTGGACGACGTGCAGATCAGTGCGCAGATGGGCTACCGCTACCCGCCCGGCGCCGTACGCCGCCTCGACGACGCCCTGCTGGCGGTCTATCGGGAGCGCTATCTCGGCCTGCACGGCAATGTCCACCGGGAGGCGTTGCTGCGCACCCGTCTCGAGCGTATGGGTGGTGCCCCTCAGTGACCCGGTTCAGCAGCTCGACGCAGACCTCGTCGGTGGTGAGGGCGGAGCGAGCAGCGATCTGGGAGGCGTTGACCGACCCGGTCCTGCTGCCGAAGCTCACCCCGTTCCTGCACTCGATCGAGGTGGACACCGACGAGCGGGGCCACCTCTGGCACTGGCAGCTGACCCGGATCCCCGTGCTCGGGGTCAGTGTGGTGCCGGCCTTCACCGAGCGGATGATGTTCGACGAGCCGCACCGCATCGACTTCGTGCACGATCCGCCGCCGGGCAGGTCCGAGCGGGCCGGGGTCGAAGGGCAGTACCTCCTGGCCGAGGCGGAGGCCGGCACCAAGCTCTCGATCAGCCTGTCGGTGGCCGTCGACCTGCCCTTGTCCCGGTTGGCTGCGCCGGCGGTGGGCATGGCGATGAAGGGCGTGATCAGCACGATGGGCGTGCGCTTCTCGTCCAATCTGCTGCACCACCTGGGCATCGACTGACGCGGTCGTATCACCGCCCCGAGCTCACGGCTCTTTACTTTCGTGCCTGGAGATCGGTGTGTGAGCGACCTGGTGCTGGAGGGCGGAGGCGTGAAGGGCGCCGGCCTGGCCGGCGCTGTCAGCGTGCTCGCCCGGGACTACGACTTCCACCGGGTGGCCGGCACCTCGGCCGGGGCGATCGTCGCGGCCTTCGTTGCGGCCGGCCTGCAGGACCGGCTCGAGTCGATGCTGGTCGACACGGACTTCTCGGGGTTCCTGGATCCTGGGGCCGCCGGCCGCCTGTTCGGCCCCCTCGGGAGCGGCCTGGACGTGATGCTGCGCGAGGGCATCTACCGGGGCCGGGTGTTGCACCGCTGGGTGGCGGCCACGCTCGCGGAGGCGGGGGTGCAGACCTGGGGGGACTTGCGGGTCCCGGGGGCCGACGCTCGCACGCCGGTCGAGCAGCGCTACCGCCTGGTCGTCATCGTCTCGGACGTGACACGCGGGCGGATGCTCCGGTTGCCGTGGGACTACGAGCGGCTGCTGGGCTACTCACCCGATGCGATGCCGGTGGCGGACGCCGTGCGCGCCTCGGCATCGATCCCGTTCTTCTTCCGGCCCTGGCGCCTGCGCGTCGACCCGGCGCTCACCGACGGGAGGAACGAGTTGGTCTTGACCGACGGGGCGATGCTCTCCAACTACCCGATCGACCTGTTCGACGACGAGCTCGACCACCCCACGATCGGGGTCAAGCTGTCGGGCCGGCTGCGGCTGTCCGAGGAGAAGTGGAATGACGCCGACGACCCACTCTCCTTGGCTCGCGCCCTGGTGGCGACGATGACCAACGCGCACGACCAGCTCTACGTCGACCAGGCGTCGGTGGCCTCGCGCACGATCTTCGTGGAGACCAGCGGCGTTCGTGCGACGGACTTCAGGCTGGACGCGGTGGAGAAACGGATGCTGTTCGCGAACGGCGCCCGCTCGGCCGGCGACTTCCTCGCCGATTGGGACTACGACGCGTGGCGGGCGAGGTACGCCGCCCCGGTCGCAGGCGTTGCCTGACGGGCGGACGCCGGCTCAGTGGCCGGGCTCCCCCTCGATGTAGGTGGGTGGGCCCAGCGCGACCGCCTCCTCGGGGTCGGCTGTCGAGGCGCGGGCATCGGCGAGCACGTCGGCGGGCACGTGCTGCTCGAGGAACCGTCGCGCCATCCGGGTGGCGGGGTGCACCCCGATGGTGGCGAGCACGATGATCGCAGCGATCACCAGCCAGCCGGCAGCTCCCCAGCTCAACGCCAGGAATGTGTAGAGCGCTGGCGCCCACACCTTGCCCAGGGTGCTGCTCAACTCGGCGGCTCCCTGGTAGGCGCCCCGCTGGCGGGGGTCCATCAGTTCGGCCTCGAACGCCCAGCTCGCGGCGGAGAGGTAGAGCTCGGCCCCGGTCACGGTGACGTGGCCCAGCCAGACCAGAGCGATCGTGGTCCAGCCGACCGTGTCGTGGGTGATCAACGTGATCACGCACGAGATGACGAAGAAGCACGACGAGACCCGCACCGATCTCAACGCGGTCGGGATGTCCCCGACGCCACGAGACACCGTCATGGGCAGGAAGATGCACATCACGGTGTTGGTCCCGAAAAGGAAGGCCAGCAGCACCCGCGGGGCATCGGTCTCCTGCACCAGCCACAGCGGGATCACGGTGTGCAGCAGCACCTGGTTGGTCCAGAAGACACCGCCGAAGAACGTGGTGAGCAACCAGCCCGGGTTGCGCAGCGGTCCTGGCCCGGGGATCTTGACCAGTCGGTCCTCCGGCGTCCGCTCGTCGTGCGACGCCTTCGGCAGCCGTCCGATGGCGACGGCATTGACCAGGAACATCGCCGCGGTGAACCAGGGGAGTGCGTGCAGCAGTTGGTTGGAGTGGAAGGCCAGCGCGATCCCGCCGATCAGGGAACCGAGCGTGAAGCCCACATTGAGCGCCGAGTACATGTAGGCGCGCGACCTCACCCGTTCCTCGGGCGGCAGCACGTCGATCGTGTAGGCGCCGTGCGCCGCGTTGCCCAGCGCGCCGATGACCTCCATGCCGACGGCCATCGCGACGTAGCCACGGAAGTCGGTGATGAAGGGCCACACGGCGAACATCGCGCCCTGCCCCGTCGCACTGAGGGCCCACATCTTCTTGGGCCCGTAGCGGTCGACGAGCTTGCCCATCGGCAGGGCGGCCAGGAAGGAGGCGATGCCGGCCAGGGTCAGTCCGAGACCCACCTGGGCTGCGGACAACCCCACGATCTGGGTGAAGAACACCGCCGATCCGGTCATGAATGTGCCCTCACCGAGGGCGAACAGGAGCGACTGGACGCCCAGGCGACCGGCGAGCGGCGACGGGGGGCGCGCGGAGCGCAGCAGGGCGGCGAACATCGCCACTACCCTGCCCGGTCCCACCGACACTTGTCGCGGGAGTTTTCCGGGTCGTCCGCGCAGGCGCGACACCGGCCGGGGACCTCAGTAGGGTTCAGCCCATGGCTGCTGACTGGAGAACCGACCTCGTCGACCGCATCCGTGCCCTCATCGTCCAGGCCGAGCCCCAGGTCGAGGAGGAGGCGAAGTGGCGCAAGGCGTCGAACCCGGACGGTGTCCCGACCTTCTCGAGCTCAGGGCTGATCTGCACGGTCGAGACGTACAAGGACAAGGTGAAGGTCACGTTCGCCAAGGGTGCGACGTTGGCCGACCCGGCTTCCGTGTTCAACGCCAGCCTCGATGCCGGCACCCGACGCGCCGTCGACCTCTTCAGTCCCGGCGACCTCGACGACGCCGCCTTCGTGGCGTTGGTCCGCGAGGCCGCCGAACTCAATCGGGCCTGATCCGCGGCGGGTCAGACCACGTCGACCGTGGTGTGCCCCGATAGCGAGCGGGCCAGCGCCCCGAGGTGCTGACGGGTGTCTCCGAAGGTGTGCTCGATGGCGGTGAGTCGCGCGGTGAGGTGGCCGACGGAATACTCCGCGGTCATCCCGATCCCGCCGTGCAGCTGGATCGCCTCCTGGCCGATCAACCGGCCGGACTTGCCCACGATGACCTTGGTGCGGGAGACGAGCTCGCTGTCCCCGGGGTCCTCGGCGAGCGACATGGCGGCGTACTGCACCGTGCTGCGCGCCAGCTCCAGGGACACGTAGAGGTCGGCGGCGCGGTGGGTGAGCGCCTGGAAGCTCATCAGGGGTACGCCGAACTGCTTGCGGGTCTTGAGGTAGTCCACACTCAGGTCGACGGCCGCCGACATCGCGCCCAGGGCCTCGGCACAGAGTGCGACCGTGGCCAGGTTGAGGGCCGGCGCCAGCACGGAGTGGTCCTCGGTGAGCAACGTGGCCGGCGTGGCATCGAGGGCGATCCCGCTGCCCGAGACCGGGGGGTGCTCGACCAGGTGGAGGCCCTGGGTGGAGCTCACGATGACGTGGGTCGCGGCCGCCGCGTAGGGCACCGGGTCCTTGGTGCCGCTCAGTGCGTCACCGCTTGCTGTCACGCTCGCCGCGGACTGCCAGGACCGGCCCGGTTCGGCGAGCGCCGGCAACACCAACGCCTGGCCCTCACCCATCGCGTCGAGCAGGTCGCCCTGTCCGGTCGCCGCGAGCAGGTGCCCGGCCAGCAGCACGTCGACGTACGGCGAGCGCACGCGCGCCCGCCCGAGCTCCTCCGCGACGAGCATGACCTCCACCGGGCCTGCACTGTCGTCGAAGGGGAGGGCCACCAGGCCCATCTCCACGAACTGCTGCCACTGCTCGGGGTCGTGCACCGGCAGGCCGATCGTGTCGGGCGGGGTGGTGCGCTTGAGCATGTCGCGCACGGCCTCGCGCAGGGCCTTCTGCTCGTTGTCGGGGGTGAAGTCCATGGTCAGCTCCTCAGTCCCAGGATGCCGGCGGCGATGACTTGTCGCTGCACCTCGCTGGAACCGCCGTAGATGGTGGCCTTGCGGAAGTTGAGGTAGGTCGGCGTTGCCACTGCGGTCCAGTCCGGGAGGGTCGACTCGCCGTCCTCGAGGCCCCAAGCCAGCGACATCGGCCCGGCGACGTCCACCGCCAGCTCGAGCACGTCCTGCTGGAGCTGCGACCCGCGCAGCTTGAGGATCGAGGACGCTGGGTCGGGCTTGCCCTCGTGGGAGCCGCCGGCCACCCGTAGCACCGTCAGCTCGAGCGCCATCAGGTCACACTCCAGCTCCGCGATCCGCGCGGCGACCAGAGGGTCGTCGAGCAGGCTGCCCTCGGTGGTCGAGCGGCTGTGGTCTTCGGTGGTCGAGCGGCCGCCCTCGGTGGTCGAGCGGCTGCCCTCGGTGGTCGAGCTTGTCGAGACCACGCTCCCGGCGTACTCCTTCACCGCAGCGAGCCTGCGCTTGATCGAGCCGACGGGAGCGACGCCGACGCGCTCGTTGCCGAGGAGGAACTTGGCGTAGTCCCAGCCCTTGTTCTCCTCGCCGACCAGCTGGTCCAGGGGCACCCGGACGTTGTCGAAGAAGACCTCGTTGACCTCGTGACCGCCGTCGATCAACTGGATGGGTCGCACGGTGACGCCGGGTGAGGTCATGTCGATGAGCAGGAAGGAGATGCCGGCCTGCTTCTTGGCGTCGGGGTTGGTGCGCACGAGCGCGAAGATCCAGTCGGCGTACTGGCCGAGCGTGGTCCAGGTCTTCTGGCCGTTGACGACCCATTCGTCACCGTCGCGCACGGCTGTGGTCCGCAGACTGGCGAGGTCGGAGCCGGCGTCGGGCTCGGAGAAGCCTTGGCACCACCAGATGTCCAATGAGGCGGTCGGCGGGAGGAAGCGTTGCTTCAACTCCTCGGACCCGAAGGCCGCGATGACCGGGCCGACCATGTTGGCGTTGAAGGCCAGGGGCGGCGGTACGGCGGCCGCCTGCATCTCGCTGGCCCAGAGGTAGTGCTGGAGTGAGGTCCAGTCCTGCCCGCCGTACTCGACGGGCCAGCCGGGAACCGCAACGCCCGCGGCGTTCAGCGCTTGGTGGGCGGCCACGATGTCGGCCTTGGTGAGCTCGTGGCCCGCGGCGACCTTGTCGCGCACCTGCTGAGGCACCTGGGTGGTGAAGATGTTGCGCATCCGGGCCTGGAACTCCCGGTCGTCGTCGCTGAGTCGTCGCTCCATGGCAACCAACCTAGCCACGACTTGGTTGGGTCGGGCAGGTGTTCAGGCGGCGTTCGGGAACACCCGGGCGAACTCCGTGACGGCGCACGGCATGATGAGGATGCGTCCTTCGGCCCGCCACGACGGCAGGGAGCCTGCGGTGCAGAGCTTCCATACGGTCCAGACGGGCAGGTCGAGCGTTGATGCTGCTTCCTTGACGGTCATGCGATGACTCCTGTTCGGTAGGCCACTTCCTCCCCAAGTGACGCTGCCCCACGGTGAAGGGACGCCTGGGTCGTTCCGGCATGACGCGAGCAGAAGTAAAGTCTGGCGCGGCGGCCTGCGATGGCCTTCTCAGGGCACCGGCTGGTCATCGTCACGGGGCCCGAAGATCGGCAGCTCGTCCAGTTCCTCCTGGGTCAGCGGAGTCCCCCAGGCGAGCATCTGCGAGCGTGACCTGCGCGAGAAGAGGCCCCGGAACAACTCGTAGTCCTCGACGTCGAGCACGCGCTCGCCGAGTCGGTAGGGGGCGACGGCTGCGTGCACCGGCTGCCACAGGGAGGGATCGGGTCGGCCCAGCTCCAGGGCCTCGTGCAGGTCGGCGAGGTGGACCGAGACGTCCCACACGATCGCGGGGCGCGGGTTGTCCTCGATGCTCGCCTGCAGGGCGGGTCGGTTGGTGCGGATCTCCTGGATCAGGTCGTCGACGCTGGTGGTACGGCGCTCGGCGACGTGCACCGCGGTCCATGACGGAGCGGGGGCGCCGTCCATCCGGCCGGTCAGCGCGTCGCTCGGGCCTCCGGCGAGGTGGGCGAGCACGTCGTGGACCGACCAGTGTGGGCTGCCGGGCACCTTGGAGCGGAGCTGGTCGTCGTCGAGCGCGAGCACGATCCCGGCCAGGTGCTCGGTGGCTGCGGCGTACATCGTCGACATCTGGCTCATGGCATCTCATGGTGCTCGCGCTCACCCCGGGGATGCAACAGGGCCGCCGGTGTTCCCGGCGGCCCTGCTGTTGAGTGTGCTGCGGATCAGGCGTTCTTGATCGCCGAGATGTCGAACTGCAGCTTGACCTTCTCCGAGACGAGCACGCCGCCGGTCTCGAGGGCGGCGTTCCAGGTGAGGCCCCAGTCCTTGCGGTTGACGGCGACCTCGCCCTCGAAGCCCACGCGGAGGTTGCCGAACGGGTCCTGGGCCGAGCCGGTCTCCTCGAAGACGACCGTGACGGGCTTGGTGGTGTCCTTGATGGTCAGGTCGCCGGTGATCGCCCACTCGGATCCGTCGCGCTCGACCTGGGTCGAGGTGAAGGTGATGGCGGGGAAGGTGGCGGCGTCGAAGAAGTCGGGGGACTGCAGGTGGCCGTCGCGGTCGGCGGAGCCGGTGTCGACGCTCGCCACGTCGATCGACAGCTTCACCCAGGAGGCGGCGGGGTTGGTGGTGTCGATGGCTGCGGTGCCCTCGAACGTCTTGAAGCTGCCGCGCACGGAGGTGACCATGGCGTGACGGGCCTGGAAGCCGACGTGGCTGTGCGAGGCGTCGATCGTGTAGTCGCCGGTGATGTCGGCCACGGCGGTGGTGCCACCGTCGAACACGGACTCGGGGGCGCTGGTCTTGCGGCTGAAGATGCTCATGGGATGCTCCTGATCTAGGTCTTTGGTTGAACCGTCAACTAGGTTAAGCGGACCCGGGTCCGATTTGTTCCCGTTGGCGTGTGATCTGAGCCACAGGCATCATTTGCGCTTTCGTGGGCAGCGGTGCCGAGCGACTACCATTCGAAGGTGAGTGACACCCCTGATGCCGCGACCGGCAACGACGTACCCAGCTCTGCGGAGCCCACCTTTGCGGATCTCGGCCTCGACGACCGCGTGCTCAAGGCAGTCAAGGACCTCGGCTACGAGTCCCCCTCACCGATCCAGGCAGCGACGATCCCACCGCTGCTGGCCGGCCGCCACGTCGTCGGCCTCGCCCAGACCGGCACCGGCAAGACAGCGGCGTTCGCCCTGCCGATCCTCTCCCAGCTCGACCTGGCCCAGAAGGCGCCGCAGGCACTCGTCCTGTGCCCGACCCGTGAGCTCGCGCTCCAGGTCTGCGAGGCCTTCGAGCGTTACGCCGCCAACCTGCGCGGCGTCCACGTGCTGCCCGTCTACGGCGGTCAGGGGTACGGCGTCCAGCTCAGCGCCCTGCGCCGTGGCGTCCACATCGTCGTGGGGACCCCCGGGCGGATCATGGACCACCTCGACAAGGGCACGCTCGACCTGAGCCGGCTCCGGTTCCTGGTCCTCGACGAGGCCGACGAGATGCTGAAGATGGGGTTCGCGGAGGACGTCGAGACGATCCTGGCCGACACCCCGGCCGAGAAGCACGTCGCCCTGTTCTCGGCGACGATGCCGGCGCAGATCCGCCGCATCTCGAAGAAGTACCTCACCGACGCCGCCGAGATCACGATCAAGAACAAGACCACGACGGCGCCCAACACCACGCAGCGCTACCTCATCGTGTCGTTCCCGCAGAAGCTCGACGCCCTGACCCGCATCCTCGAGGTCGAGAACTTCGAGGCGATGATCATCTTCGCCCGCACCAAGCAGGCCACCGAGCAGCTTGCCGAGCGGTTGCGCGCGCGCGGCTTCAGCGCCACAGCGATCAACGGCGACATCGCCCAGAACCAGCGTGAGCGCACGATCAACCAGCTCAAGGACGGCAAGCTCGACATCCTGGTGGCCACCGACGTCGCCGCCCGCGGTCTCGACGTGGAGCGGATCAGCCACGTCATCAACTTCGATATCCCCACCGACACCGAGTCCTACGTGCACCGGATCGGGCGCACCGGCCGGGCCGGTCGTTCCGGTGACGCCATCTCGTTCGTCACCCCGCGGGAGCGTTACCTGCTCAAGGCCATCGAGAAGGCCACCCGGCAGCAGCTGACCCTGATGCCGCTGCCGACGGTGGACGACGTCAACTCCACCCGTCTGAGCAAGTTCGACGGCGCCATCACCGAGGCCCTCAGCTCCGACCGGGTCGGCTTCTTCCGCGATGTCGTGGCCCACTACGTCCGTGAGTACGACGTCCCCGAAGGTGACGTCGCTGCGGCCCTCGCCGTGGTGATGCAGGGCGACGAGCCGCTGCTGCTCGACCCCGAGCCTGTGCGCCCGGCGTACAAGGAGCGCGAGGACCGCGGCTCCGATCGTCGTGACCAGGGCAGCGAGCGCGCCAAGCGCGAAGCCCGCAAGCCCCGTGGCCGCACCGACATCGACATGGCGACCTACCGGATCGCGGTCGGCAAGCGTCACAAGGTGGAGCCGCGCCAGATCGTCGGCGCGATCGCCAACGAGGGCGGGCTGGGGCGCAACGACTTCGGGCACATCGACATCCGGATGGACCACTCGCTGGTCGAGCTGCCCGCGCAGCTGCCGGCGGGCGCCTGGGACAAGCTGCGAGGCACCCGGATCTCCGGCAAGCTCATCGAGCTCAGCTCCGACACCGGGGCGCCGGCGAACCGTCCCGGGGGTCATTACAAGGGCAAGTCCGATGCCCGCGGCGACTTCAAGAAGCCGCGCACCAAGTCACGCGACTGACCCACCGGTTCCCTACAGCCGGGCCAGCACCTCGGCGTTGTGGCGATGGCCGACGATCTCGTAGCCGGCGACCGTGACCCACGGGGTCAGCGCCAGGATCGCCAGGGACCACTGCAGCGACAGGCCGGCGCTGGCCAGCACGACGGATCCGACGAGCAGGATGGTCGAGGCGGCGACGAGCAGCAGGTGGAACGGGTCCACCGAGCGGGTCAACAGCGCGTACAGCCCGAAGACCAGCACCAGGTAGATGCCGAGCGGGACAGCCACCGTCAGCACGGTCCCGGTCACGGTCAGCTTGCTGTGGTGCTCGATCTGGTAGGCCGCCACGTGGAGGCCGGCTCCGACCGCGACGGTCGCCCCGAAGAGGGGGATGTGACCGTAGCCCCACCCGAACGAGCGCTCTCGTCGCGTGGCCAGGACATGGCCACTGGGAACGGTGAAGTAGACCCACCACATCCCGAAGGTCAGGGCGGTTCCGGCCAGGCCGAGGACGGCGACGTCGCTGGTCCAGCCGGGACCCTCGGGCCCGACGATGGCCGACAGCGCCGCCATGGTGCCCAGCAGTCCCTCGCCGAGCGCGATGATCACGAGCAGGCCGTAGCGCTCGGCGATGTGGTGGGGGTGCCAGGGGGTGGACCCGACCCGGGTCTCGGCAAGGACGGGCCCGGTGAGTTCGACCAGGACCAGGACGCCCGCGCACGCGAACGTGGTGACCACGCCGGTGTCGGCCAGCAGCAGGGCGATCCATCCCACCTGGGCGGTCAGGATCGTGACGATGAAGACCTGGCAGGAACGTCGCCGGGTGGGATCCTGCGCGGCTGCGCGTGCCCACTGCGCGACCATCGGCACCCTCATCACGACGTACCCGAGCACCATCACCGTGTTGTCCACGTGCTCGCCGTGCTCCAGTGAGGCGAACATGTCCGGCAGCCCGAGCGCGAGGATGAGGACCCCGACCATCTGCACCATCGTGGTGAGCCGGTAGATCCAGTCGTCGGTGTCGAAGGCGGAGGCGAACCAGGCGAAGTTGATCCAGGCCCAGGAGATCGCGAAGGTCGCGAACAGGAAGCCGACGATGCCGGACTGCAAGTGGTCCGCGGCGAGGGCATGGGCCAGCTCGTCGGCGGCTGTCCCGAACGCGATCACGAAGGTCAGGTCGAACAGCAGCTCCAGCGACGTGGCGGCACGGTGTGACTCCTGCGGGTCACGGCCGGTCATCCGGATCCGGTGATGATGGGTCTCGGTCATGGCCGGGATTCTAGGGCTGTGGGGCCGCCCACCAGGCGGGTGCTCGCAAGCCGTCCGGAAGCCTGGTGCTCGTGTCGCCACGGGCGGCGTCGACCTGCGACTGGTTGAGGAACAGCGCTCCCCTCAGGTCTGTCCCACCTAGGTCGGCGCCACGCAGGTCGGCCCCCGTGACGTCGGCCAGGCCCAGATCCAGACCCCGCAGGTCGGCCCCGGCGAGCAGTGCACCCCGCAGGCTGGCGCCGACGAGCGTGCGCGAGGTCAGGTCCCGTCCCATCAGGTCGGCACCGTCGAGGTCAGTGCCCGGACACGAACCTCGCGCCAGGACGCTGACCCGGCGCAGCAGGGGAGCAACCTGGTCGCGGAGTCTGGCTACGTCGTACGCCGCCAGCACCGCCGGCTCCGCGTCCGCCACGGCGAGGATGTCGGACGTGGCCCGCTCCAGGTCTGCCACCAGCGATTCGGCGGCCCTCAGGCTTCCGGCGAACTCGAGCAGCCACAGGAGTTCGTGCAGCTGGCGTACCACCCCGAAGACCGCGAACATCTCCTGACCCGCGTCAGCGGCGTCGCGCCAGTCGGGGCCGATCCAGTTCTGGGTGACCTGTTGCCCCGCGCCGAAGCAGTCGTAGACGGTGCAGCCGGTGTACCCCCGGTCACGCAGCCGGTCGTGGATGCCGCACCTCAGGTCGGACTGCAGGTGCTCGCACGGCTCGCCGGCGGGCTTGTCGACCGGGAAGTCTGCTGAGCGGGTCAACGTCAGAGCGACGCAGCAGAGCCCCACGCAGTTGCCGCAGTCGGCCCTGAACCCGGTCATCAGGCCATTCAACCCGAGGTTGGCTCGGAGTGTCCGATTGGATCGAGAAAACCCGGAATCCCCAACCGGGCTTGGGGATTCTGGGGCGCCTACCCTCCGATCGGGCAGGTCTCGCAGGACGTGACGTGGGTTACAGTCGTGCGGCACGTCGGGGTCGCACCGGAGGGAAGGGATCGGCAGTGATCGAGATCCACGCTCGCTCGAGCCACCGCTCGCTCCTCGTCCGGATCGGTTCGCGCGCTGTCGTGCGGCCGGTGCTCGGCCTGTTCCCGTCGTCGCGCACGGCAGCCTGCCTCCTCGACCTCGTCGACGTGGGCATGCAGGCCCTGCCGCGGCACTCCGAGGTCCAGGTGGAGTCCGTGGACGGCGGTGAGTGGGTGGCAGAGCTGCTCAGCGTCGAGGGCTGCGACCCGCGCCGGGGTGCGATCGTCTACTTCCACGGTGGGGCGTTCGTGATGGGCGGCCTGGGCACCCATCGCCGGATCACCGAGCGCCTGGCTCAGCGCGCGGGCCTGCCCGTCCTCTCGGTGGCCTACCGCCAGCACGGCCGCGGTCACGTCGACACGAGCATCCGCGACTGCATCGAGGCCGTGGACTGGCTGATCGACCGCGGCTTCGACCCATCCGGTCTGGTGCTCGCAGGTGACTCCGCAGGAGGCCACCTCGCCTTCGCCGTCGCCCTCGCCGCGACTGAGCAGGGCATCGCCCTGGCTGGCGTGGTCGCACTCTCACCGTGGCTGGAGTTCGACAACACCCAGCGCCGACGACACCGCAACGCGCTGCGCGACGACTTCATCCCCGCCTTCCGGCTGCAGCGGGTCGCCCATCACGTGACGGGCACGCCGGTGATCGATCCGGAGATGTCACCGGTCAACGCCGATCTTCGGGGCCTGCCCCCGGTGCTGATCGTGTGCGCCGCCGACGAGGTGCTGCGCTACGACGCGGAGTTGATGACCGAGCGGCTCGACAAGGCCGGTGTCCCGGTCGACCTGCACATCTGGGAGGGCCAGGTGCACGCGTTCCCGGTGCTGGCCGACTTCCTGCCTGAGGGCGCCGCTGCCGTGGAACAGATCAGCACCTTCGTGGACCGGGTGGTCCCCCTGCGGCCCCCGGTCGAGGACGGCCTCGCTTCCTGACCCCCTCAGTGGGGGCGTGCAGCAGTCATAAATGCCCGAAACGCCGATGGTGTGGGGCAGTTCCGGGCGTGTCGATGGGTTTTCGACCCCCGAAGTGGGGATTCTTTGGCATTTTCGGCGACTGCATGGCACACTGAACATGAACACAAGATGAACGGGAGGTGTCTGATGCGCAATCACCAGGGAACGACGAGGGGTGACCTCGCGATGAAGTGGGTCCCCGTCCAGGGTGTGGACGGTCGCGTGCGCATGGAGGCCCGCTGGATCTCCGCGGCCGCCGTGGCCAGCAAGCCCAACCCGCACGCAGCCTGAGTCCTGCAGCATTGACCCGCCACCTCTGGTGGCGGGTCGCTGCATTTCTGCCCGAAATCGGGCAGGAAGTTGCACAGTTCCGCCTTCGAGGCGCACGCTTCCTTCCGTGCCCGCCGATCCCGCCCTCGTTGAACGCGTGGTCCAGAGCACCGGGCTCACCGCCGCGGATGCCGCACGCGTGATCGGCGACGTGATCGCCTTCCATGCTGAGAGCGTGGAGGACTACGTGCGCCGCCGCCATGCCCACCTGCAGACCTTCGGGGCGAAGAACCCGGAGATCTTCGCGCGCCTTCGCAGCGAGCTGGCTGACCGCGTGGTCGCCGCACCAGAGCTCACCGAGCGGCAGCTGCGCCGCATCATCTACGGCTAGGACCACACATGTGCGGAATCGTCGGGTACGTCGGCGGCCAGCAGGCCGCCCCACTCCTGCTCGAGGGGCTCACCAGGCTCGAGCATCGCGGCTACGACTCCGCTGGCGTCGCCGTCCTCGCGGCGAGCGGGATCAAGGTGGCCAAGCAGGCCGGCCGCGTGCGTGCCATCGACCTGCCGAAGCGGTTCGCTGGGAAGGTGGGCATCGGCCACACCCGGTGGGCCACCCACGGTCCGGCCAATGACGTCAACGCCCACCCGCACCGCTCCGCTGACGGCAAGGTGGCCGTCGTACACAACGGCATCATCGACAACGCGGCGGCGCTGCGCGCCGAGCTGAGCGATCTCGGGATCGACCTCGTCTCCGACACCGACACCGAGGTGCTCGCCCATCTGGTGGCCCTGAGCGAGGCGGCGAGCCTGGAGGACAAGGTGCGCTCCGCTCTGGCTCGCATCGAGGGCACGTACGGCGTCGCCGTCCTGCACGAGGACTTCCCGGATCGGATCGTGGTGGCCCGCAACGGCTCGCCTTTGATCATCGGCGTGGGGGAGAAGGAGATGCACGTGGCCTCCGATCTCGCCGCGCTCGTGCGCTACACCACCACCGTCGCGCACCTCGAGGACGGTCAACTGGCCACCGTCACGGCCGCCGGTTTCACCACCTCCAGCACGACGGACCGAACCGCCACCCGACTCGCCAACCAGATCACCGAGCTCGACATCGACCCCGCCACCTACGACGCGGGTGAGCACGAGTCCTTCATGTACAAGGAGATCCTCGAGCAGCCTGCGGCCGCCGAGCGGATGTTGCGTGGACGTCTCGACGAGCGCTTCGGCACGGCCCACCTGGGCGGGCTCGACCTGGATGCCCGCGAGAGCCGGGGCGTGAAGCGGGTCAAGATCCTGGGGTGTGGCTCGGCCTACTACGTCGGGCAGATGGGGGCGGCCCTGATCGAGGAGCTCGCCCGCGTGCCCGCGGATGCCGAGGCAGCGAGCGAGTTCCGCTACCGCAACCCGATCATCGAACCCGACACGCTCTACCTGGCGGTGAGCCAGTCCGGCGAGACCATCGACACGCTGCTCGCGGTCCAGGAGATCCGTCGCAAGGGTGGCCGCGTCGTCGGTCTGGTCAACGTGGTCGGCTCTGCCATCGCCCGGGAGTGCGACGGCGGCATCTACCTGCACGCCGGGCCGGAGGTGGCGGTGGCCAGCACCAAGGCGCTCACCAACATGTTCCTCGGCTTCGCACTGCTGGCGCTGCACCTGGGGCGGGTACGCGACCTCTCGGTGGCGGACGGAAGACGGCTCATCGCCGGGTTGCAGCGGCTCCCCGCCCAGCTGGAGGAGGTGCTGAAGCAGGAGGACGCCATCGCGGAGGTGGCTGCTCTTCTCTCCGAGGCGGAGTCGCTGTTCTTCATCGGCCGGGTCCGCGGTTTCCCGGTCGCCCGTGAGGGTGCCCAGAAGTTCAAGGAGATCTCCTACCGGCACGCGGAGGCCTACCCGACCTCAGAGCTCAAGCACGGGCCGCTGGCCCTGATCAGTCCCGAGGTCCCCACCGTGGCGATCGTGCCGGCCGACGAGCTCACCGACCGCAACGTGGCCGCCCTGCATGAGATCGACGCCCGGTTGGGTCCGCTGGTGGTCATCACCCATGCCGACGTCGATCTGGGCGAGGTGCGCGCCACCCGGATCGACGTACCGGCCAACGAGCCCGAGCTGGACCCCATCCTCCTCACGATCCCGCTTCAGCTGCTGGCCTACCACGCCGCGCTGCGGCTCGGGCACGACATCGACAAGCCCCGCAACCTGGCGAAGTCCGTCACCGTGGAGTGACAGGGCCCGGGTGTCGCCCGGAAGCCTCGCCGAGGGCGAGCTTGGGCGCCACCTGACCACGACTCCTCAGCCCCAGCTTGGCGAGGATGTGCTCGACATGGGTCTCGACCGTCCTGGGACTGACGAACAGCGATTCGGCGATCTCGCGATTCGACATCCCTCGAGCCACCAGGCGTGCCACCTCGCTCTCGCGGCGGGTGAGCGTGATGGAGTCGTCCGGATCCGGGGCGAGCGCCAGCTCGATCGCTCGGCCGAAAGGCGCTGTGCGACCCGTCTCGAAAGCAGCCTCGTAGGCATCTTCCCCGAGGGTGCGGACGAGCCGTTCCTTGCATCGGAGGTGTTCCTGCTCCAGGAAGCCGTGCCTCTGCGCACCGATCTGCGCGAGCGTGGCGTCGGCGGCACCGAGCAGCTGGGCACCCTTGAGGTCGTCGTGCGAGGACCAGGCCAGGTGTTCGAGCGAGTGCCCGACACCCAGGTGGTCGTCCATGGCGAGGTGCAGCTGGAGGGCCTTCGCGCCGTGTTCTCGGGTGCGCGCCGAGTCGCCCTGTCTCCAGGCGATGAAGGTGAGCTCTCGCAGCGCATGGGCCCGCAGCCACTGCTCGCCCACCTCCTCACAGATCGCGACCGATCCCTCGAACGTCTCTCGAGCCGCCGGGAAGTCTCCGTCGATCAACGATGCGAGCCCCCACATGTGACGAACGATCAGGCCGGCTGCCTGCTCCGGCATGGGCCCGAGTGGACCCAGCGCCCTCCGGGCCGTCTCGGAGTCACCCTGGGCGATCGAGAGGAAGGCTCCCACCAGACCTGCCAGGCGTTGCGCGTCCTGGCCCAGCGCCGGTGCGATGCTGTGCAGCTCGTCGCTCGTGCAGCGCGCCGTCGACAGGTCGCCCTGGATCACCGCGAGCCAGCCGGTGGCCCACAGGGCTCGGGCGCGTGCGGCCGACGCGGCGGAGGAGAGGGCGAGGACCCGGTCGCACCACAGCCGGCCCTCCGAGACAGCCGACTTGACGTGGTAGTAGAACAGGTTCGCGACCAGGTCCAGCGCGACCGTCGCCTCTGGTGGCTGGGAGGTGGAGAAGTCGAGGGCCCGCTGGAGGTTCGCCCAGTCCCGTTTGATCGCGGCGATGATCTCGACCTGGTCCGGCCCGAACCAGCGAACGAACCAGTCATCGGCCAGGGACGCGAAATAGTCACGATGGCGACGGCGCAGCCCATCCTCGTCGCCACCCTGGACCACCCGCCGTCCGCCGTACTCGCGCATGGTCTCGAGCATGCGGTAGCGCATGGTCTGGCCGGAGCGCTCGGTGTGCAGGATCGACTTGTCGATCAGGGCATCGAGCAGATCGATGACCGAGGTGGCTGACTCCTCGTGCGGGAAGTAGACGTTCTGCGCCGCCGCCAGGTCGAACCCTCCGCTGAACACCGAGACCTGGGCCCAGAAGTCACGCTCTGGCGGGGTGCACAGCTCATGGCTCCAGTCCACGAGGGCCCGCAGGCTGAGGTGGCGGGGCGTCGCACCACGGTTGCCGAGCGTCAGGAGCTCGAACCTGTCGTGCAGGCCGTCGAGGACCTGCTGGAGCGATAGCGAGCGGGTCCGGATGGCCGCCAGCTCGATGGCCAGCGGCATGCCGTCCAGTTGCCGACAGATCTCCACGGCCACGGCGAGCTCCTCGTCGGAGAACGCGGGTGCGGCGCTCGCCGCCCGGGAGCGGTCCACGAACAGGGCGACGGCCTCGGCCTCGCTGGTCTCGAGAGTGACTGCGCTCACCGGGTGGCCCTCGAGCCTCAGCGGCACAGACAGGGGGGGCACCTGCCACGCGTGCTCGGAAGCGATTCCCAGTGACTGCCTGCTCGTCGCCAGGACGCGAAGGTCAGGTGCTGCCGGCAGGACCTCGTTCAGCAGGTCGCACGCCGCCTCCACCAGGTGCTCGCAGTTGTCCAGGACGAGCAGGAGGTCCTGGCGCCTCAACGCCTCTCTCAACTGGTCGACGAGCGCTTCACTGGAGCGTCCCTGCAGTCCCACAGCCGCGCTCACCACGGCTGGCAGTAGTGCCGGGTCGTCCACGTCTCCCAGCTTGACGAACCGGATGCCGTCGGAGAACTTCTCCGCGGCCTCGGCGGCCACCCGCATCGCCAGTCGAGTCTTGCCGATCCCGCCCGGGCCGACCAGTGTCACCAGGCGCGCCTGGCCCATCATGCTGGAGACGTGTCGGGTCTCCGCGGCGCGCCCGAGGAACGAGGTGGTCTCGAAGGGCAGGCCGCTCTCCGGGCACACCGACACGGACGCAACACCTGGAGGCACAGATTCACCTCTGACCACTCGCGGCCGGGCAAGGGCGGCCGCCTGCAACTCCGAGAACCGTGCGACAACGCTACCGCTCCGACGCGGAATGCTCCATCCCCCAGGCCGGGCGGCCGTCCGTGCGGTGCTGCCTCGTGGGGGTCAGGTCGCCAGGAGAGCGGCACGCAGGCTGCGGCACGCTCGATACTTCAGGGCGGCGGTCGCGTTGGGATTGAGTCCCATGAGCACAGCCGTCTCGGCGAGTGAGCGGTCCTGCAGCACGGTGAGCTCCAGGACCTGCCGGTGCCGCGGCGCGAGCCTGGCCAGGGCGTCGCGCATGGCCAGTGCTTCCACCACGTCGTCGGACTCCTCGCCGGGGTCGCGCGAGGTCGAGGGTTCGGGGAGATCCTCCGACCACACCAGGCGAGCCTCGGTGGCATGGCCGTCGATCAGTGCGTTGCGCACGATGGTCTTCAGGTAGCCCCGCACCGCCGTCGTCGGCCCGGCACCCTCGGAGAGCTTGCGCCAGAGCCGCGCGAAGCTCTCCGCCGTCAGGTCCTCGGCGAAACGCCGGTGGGCGATCGCGCAGGCATAGGCCTGGATGGGCGAGTAGTGGCGATCCACCAGGGCGGTGAAGGCGGCGGCGGAACGATCACGGCGCACCAGCGCCGCGAGGTCGGTGTCGCTGGCGGAGTCGAGCCCCCCGTCCAACAGGTCTTCGGCGGGCGAGATCGTCGCCTCGGTCATGGTCCCACTCCATCGATTGCCGGTGCGCCGAGTGCCCTTGTGTCGACCTGTGTCGGTCTGAAGGCCTCGGTCGCATCGACGATCTCAAGTGAGGATCAGGCGGCCATCGGTAGAAATACGGAATCGACTACGGAGATCCGTGGTCGTGACGGACTCGGCGAGCGGGACATCTTTGTGCATTGCACGAACATGAGGGAGGCCAGTCGTTGACCCCCTGCGACGGGAGAGTGACGCTTCGATCCGGCCGTCCACCGTCTCGGACGACCTCATCCCGTGCCGGCCTGATCGGGTCCGCCGTTTCGAGGAAGAGTGTTGCGCACATGAAGAGGAAATATCTGGGTGGTCTGCTAGCCACCGTTCTGGCCGGCTCAGCCGTCGCCGCGTTGCCGGTCGGAGCCGACGCCGGCACCAAGCCGGCCACCGTCCACACCGCCAAAGCTGCGGGGAAGGACGCCAAGCAGTTGGCTCGCACCACCTCCCGCCACCTGATCACGAGTCGGGCACCGCAGCTGCGCATCGGCTCCCAGGAGTCGTACGTCGCCAACCCCGTCATCTCCTCGCACGGGATCCAGTTCGCTTCCTATGACCGCCTCTACCGCGGCCTGCCCGTGGTCGGAGGCGACTTCGTGGTCGTCACCGACGATGCCGGTCAGGTCCTCTCCACGTCGGTCGCCCAGGGCCGCAAGACCGCCCTCCCCTCGATCACGCCGACCCTGAGCAGGTCCACGGCGGCCGGCGTCGCGCGAAGCCAGCTCTCCCGCACCGACTCCACCAGTGCCACCAAGCTCGTGGTCTGGCAGAAGGCCGGCTCGCACCTGGCCTGGGAGACCCGGGTCACCGGGGTGCAGGGCACCAGCCCCTCGAGTCTCTCGGTCTACGTCGATGCCCGCTCCGGCAAGGTGCTGGGCACCCGTGAGCACGTCCTGGAAGGCACCGGCAACTCGGCCTACTCCGGTTCGTCGGTCAGCCTGCCCACTACGCTGTCGGGCTCGACGTACTCCATGAAGAACACCAACGCCGCGACGCTCGTGTGTCAGAACGCCACCGGCAACGCGACCTTCTCAGGGTCGGACGACCTGTGGGGCAACGGTGACGCGACCAACCGCGAGACCGGCTGTGTCGATGCCTTCTACGCCGCGGAGATGGAGCGTCAGATGCTCTCCTCGTGGCTGGGACGCAACGGCATGAACGGCACCGGCGGCTGGGTCCCGATCCGGGTGGGCCTCAATGACGTCAATGCCTACTACGACGGCACCCAGGTGCAGATCGGACACACCCAGACCGGCGGGAAGTGGATCGGTGAGATCGACGTCGTCGCCCACGAGTTCGGCCACGGCATCGACGACAAGACGCCCGGCGGCATCTCGAACGGCAACACGCAGGAGTTCGTCGCCGACACCTTCGGCGCGATGACCGAGTGGTACGCCAACAACGCGGTGGACACCCCGGACTACACGGTCGGGGAGATGGTCAACCTGGTCGGGACCGGCCCGATCCGCTACATGTACAACCCGTCCCTGGCCGGCGACGACAACTGCTACTCGGCCGCGACGCCGACCGCCGAGGTCCACGCCGCCGCTGGTCCCGGCAACCACTGGTTCTACCTGCTGGCGGAGGGCACCAACCCCACCAACGGCCAGCCGACCAGCTCCACCTGCAACGGCACGACGATCTCCGGGCTCGGCATCCAGGCCGCAGCCAAGATCATGTACAACGCCATGCTGATGAAGACCACCAGCTCGTCGTACCTGAAGTACCGCACCTGGACGCTGACGGCTGCCAAGAACCTCTACCCGGGCAGCTGCGCCGAGTTCAACACCGTGAAGGCTGCGTGGAACGCGGTGAGCGTGCCGGCCCAGGCCGCTGACCCCACCTGCTCGACGTCCAACAACACCGTCACGGTCACCAACCCGGGCGCTCAGAGCGGTGCCACCGGCACGGCGACCAGCTTGCAGATCACCGCCACGGACTCGGCTGCCGGCCAGACGCTGACCTACACGGCCACCGGCCTGCCGGCGGGTCTGTCGATCAACTCCTCGACCGGCTTGATCTCGGGTACGCCGACCACGGCCACCACCGCGAGCGTGACCGTCACCGCGACGGACACGACCGGTGCGGCGGGGTCGACGACGTTCACCTGGACGATCACCGGCGCGGGCGGCACCTGCTCCGAGGTCACCGCGACCGGCACCTTGGCCAACCGTGCCTCGACCTACAAACCCTCCTCGACCGGTTTCGCTTCGGTCGCGGGGCCGATCGTCGGCTGCCTGACCGGGCCGAGCGGGGTGGACTTCGACCTCTACCTGCAGAAGAGGAACGGCTCCTCGTGGACCAACGTGGCGACCAGCCTCGGATCCACGGCCACCGAGAAGATCACCTACAACGCGGCTGCGGGAACCTACCGGTGGAGGGTCCTGTCCTACTCCGGTTCCGGTGCCTTCACGTTGAAGTACGACGTGCCGTGAGCAGCTGCTGACGCATCATCGCCAGACCGGCGCCCGGGGCTCCCCGGGCGCCGGTCTGCTGTGCGAGGCTGTCGCCATGGACCTCTACATCAACGGTGAATGGCGCGAGGCGCGCAGTGGTGCACGATTCGACGTACGCGACCCCGCGGACGGCTCGACCATCGACTCGGTGGCCGACGCCTCCGAGGTGGACGCCCTGGACGCCCTCGATGCCGCAGTCGCAGCGCAGGCCGGCTGGGCGGCCACCCCGCCCCGCCAGCGGGGTGAGATCCTGCGACGGGCGTTCGAGGCGATCACCGAGCAGGCCGACGACTTCGCCAAGCTGATCAGCCTCGAGATGGGCAAGCCGCTTGCCGAGGCGAAGGGCGAGGTCGCCTACGGGGCCGAGTTCTTCCGCTGGTTCGCCGAGGAAGCGGTGCGGATCACGGGGACCTGGCTCACCAACCCTGCCGGTGGCAGCCGGCTTGTGACGATGCGGCAGCCGGTGGGCCCCTGTCTGCTGATCACCCCGTGGAACTTCCCGTTGGCGATGGGGACCCGCAAGATCGGTCCGGCCATCGCGGCCGGGTGCACGATGATCGTCAAGCCCGCCGAGCTGACCCCGCTCACGATGCTCAAGCTCGCCGAGGTGCTGCACGATGTCGGGCTCCCTGCCGGGGTGCTGAACGTGATCACCACGCACCACTCGCCGGTCGTCTCGGCTGCACTGATGGCCGACGACCGGTTGCGCAAGGTGAGCTTCACCGGGTCGACGGTCGTCGGCAAGATCCTGGTCAAGCAGTCCGCCGACAAGCTCCAGCGGGTGTCCATGGAGCTGGGCGGCAACGCTCCCTTCCTGGTCTTCGAGGACGCCGACGTCGATGCCGCCGTGGACGGCGCGATGATCGCCAAGATGCGCAACATGGGGGAGGCGTGCACGGCCGCCAACAGGTTCCTGGTGCACGCCTCGGTCGCCGACGAGTTCGCCGAGAAGCTGGGGGCCCGGATGTCTGCTCTCACGGTCGGACGTGGCCAGGACGAGGGCACCGACGTCGGTCCCCTCATCGATGACAAGGCGGTCACCTCGGTGACCGGTCTGGTCGCCGACGCGGTCAGTGACGGAGCCCGGCTGGTCGTCGGAGGAACGACGCTGGACGGTCCAGGGCACTTCTACCCGCCGACGGTGCTCGTGGACGTCCCGGCCGGTGCCCGGATCAACCGGGAGGAGATCTTCGGGCCGGTGGCTCCGATCACGATCTTCCACACCGACGAGGAGGCGCTGGCCCGCGCCAACGACAGTGAGTACGGCCTGGCGTCGTACTTCTACACCGCCGACCTGGACCGAGCACTGCGGATCGCCGAGGGGCTCGAGTACGGCATGGTCGGCATCAACTCCGGGCTGCTGTCGAATCCCGCTGCTCCCTTCGGCGGGATGAAGGCCAGCGGCTTCGGTCGCGAGGGTGGCTTCGACGGCATAGATGAGTACCTCGAGACCAAGTACGTTGGGATCTCTACGTCGTAACCTCGGCGCAACGCGCCTGAGCCGCTCGCGTGACAAGGTTGGATCATGGTCGATGACATGGCAAAGAGAGACACCGCTTCGGGAAGGCATCCCCTGGGCACCCCGGGACCCCCGACCACCGTCATCCTCTTCGGGGCGACGGGCGACCTGTCCAAGCGCAAGCTGCTCCCGGGCCTGCTGCACCTGCTGCGTTCGGGGCTGCTGCCCAACATGCAGGTGCTGGGCACCTCCCTGGAGGAACACACCCGCGACTCGTTCATCGAGTTCGCCCATGCGGCGGTCACCGAGCACGGCGACGAGGTCAGCCAGGGTGACTGGGACGAGTTCTCCAAGCGGCTGTTCTGGGCCGGTCCGCCGACGGTCGAGAACCTCACTGCCGGCCTGGCCGAGGCCGAGGCGGGGCTGACCGAGCCGCAGAACCGGCTGGCCTACCTGTCGGTGCCGCCGAGGGCGGCCTTGGCCGTGATCGCCACGCTCGGTGAGGCCGGCCTGGTGGAGGGCACCAGGATCATCATGGAGAAGCCGTTCGGCACCGACCTGGCCTCGGCCAAGGTGCTCAATGCGGCCCTGCACGCGGTCTTCGACGAGAGCCAGATCTTCCGCATCGACCACTTCCTGGGCAAGGAGGCGGCGCTCAACATCCTGGCGTTCCGGTTCGCCAACGGACTGTTCGAGCCGATCTGGCATCGCAACATGATCGACCACGTCCAGATCGACGTTCCCGAGAAGCTGGGGCTGGAGTCGCGCGCCGAGTTCTACGAGGCCACCGGTGCCTATCGCGACATGGTGGTCACGCACCTGTTCCAGGTGCTGGCGTTCACCGCGATGGAGGCACCGACGGGCCTGGATCCCGACGCGATCACCGTGGAGAAGAACAAGGTCTTCCGCTCCATGTTGCCCATCCAGCCGGCCGACGTGGTCCGGGGTCAGTACGACTCCTACCAGTCCGAGCCCGGGGTGGCGCCCGGCTCAGAGACCGAGACCTTCATCTCCCTGAGGTGCTACGTCGACAACTGGCGCTGGGCCGACGTGCCGTTCTATCTGCGCACCGGCAAGAAGATGGCCGAGGGGCAGCGCATCATCTCCATCGCCTTCAAGGAGCCTCCGCAGTCGATGTTCCCCGAGGGTTCGGGGATCGGGCAGAACGGGCCCGACCACCTCACCTTCGACCTGGCTGACTCCTCGAAGATGTCCCTGTCCTTCTACGGCAAGCGCCCGGGACCGGACTTCCGCCTGGACAAGTTGTCGATGCAGTTCTCGGTGGAGGAGAGCGCGTGGTCCGGCTCGGTGCTCGAGGCCTACGAGCGTCTGATCCTGGACGCGGTGAAGGGCAACCACACCCTGTTCACGACGGCCGAGGGTGTCGAGAGGCTGTGGGAGATCTCCGAGCCGCTGCTCGACAACCCGCCGCCGGTGCGCACCTACCCCGACGGCTCCTGGGGCCCCAACCAGATCCACCAGCTCATCGCTCCGCGGGCCTGGCGGCTGCCGTTCGAGCGGAAGTGGCGCGACAAGAAGTAAGGCCCCACCCCGATGGGGTGAGGCCTCACTGACCTGTCTGGGTCAGACGGCGCGCTGGGTGAGTCCCCCGGTGCGCTGGCTCGGCACGTTGAGCAACCCAGGGAGGCGGGTGCGCGAACGGATGCCGAGCTTGCGGTAGACGTTGGACAGGTGCCACTCGACGGCCTTGACGGTCACGAACAGCTGCTGCGCGATCTGCCGGTTGGACAGCCCCGAGGCAGCCAGATCGGCCACCCGGCGCTCCGAGGCGGTCAACGAGGTCAGGTTCTCCGTCGTCGAACGCTTCACCGGCTCCCCGATCCGCTCCAGGATCCGGTGCACCCGGTCGCTGAGCGGGCGCAGCTCCTGGAAGGCGGCGTAGGACTCCGCGCGCCGCAGGAGTACGACGGGCTCGCGGGTGTCGCCCATGCCCTGCGTGAGCAGCAGCATGCCGGCCAGATCGGTGGCCACCTGTGCCTCGAGGCGCGGTGCCTGGGTCTGCTGCAGCGCGGCCAGGGCCTCGCGCAGCATCCCGACCCGGTCACCCGTGGCGTCGACGGCTGCCAAGGTGCGCAGCGCCTGGGCGATCGCGTAGGGCCCCCCGAAGGCCCGGGCGCGGTCGGCATTCTCGCGGGCCAGGTTGACGGCCTCACGAGGCTGACCCATCCGGATCCGGGACAGCGCCTCGCCGGCGCGCCACGGCAGGATCGCCGGGTTGTCCATGCGGCCGTCGACCAGTCGACCGACCTGCGCGTAGAGGTGCGCGGCCTGCTCGTGGTCGGCGTGGGCCGCGGCCAGGTCCGCCAGTGCGTAGGTGGCGAAGGCTCCGGTGAGACCGGGCGCGTGGGTGAGCTCCTCGAGCTCGTCACGGTGGTCCGCGACGCGGTCGAGCTCACCACGGGCGATCCGGCACTCGACCAGAGCAGCCAGCAGGGGCGCCATGAAGGCGTTCCAGCCATGGGTGCGCTGGGCGAGAGCCACCTCGAGGTCCACCAGCGCCTCGGAGATCATCCCCATGTGCATCCGGATGTTGCCGCGGCACAACGAGGCGGTGGCCAGGGCCATCGATGCCTTGCGTGCGGTGGCGTCGTCGATCGCGGAGGTGAGGATGGCGTCGCCCTCGCTGAAGGCCGACATCCAGTGCAGGACGCTGGTGGCGAGGTAGAGCATCGAGCCCTCGGCACTCTCGTCCTGCAGCATCGCGCCGTTTCCGATGGCCCGGATCGCGAGGTCGCGGGCCCGCTCGCCGTCCTGGCACTCGAAGGTGAGCACCACGGACGCGGCCGCGAGGCTGAGGCGCTCCTCCTGGGTGTCGCCGAGCGGCGGCTTGGCCAGGACGTCGCTGACCTGTGCCCGGAGGTAGTCCAGGGAGACCCCGTTGAGCAGTCCCGCCAGCACCATGCGGGCGAACAGACGCTGGCGTCCCGAATCGGGGTCCTGTCGGGCCCCGAAGGCGTCCTGCGCGTCCAGGTGACGCCCGGCCACCATGAGCGCGTCGCCGGCCTCGGCCCGCAGGCGGTCCCGAGTGATGTCATCCTCGGCGAGCTCAGTGGCTCGCTCCCACAGCGCCAGAGCGTCGTCGAGCAGTCGCTGCCCGGCCAGGGCGCGGGCGGCGGCCGACATCAGGTCGACGTCGGCAGCGGTGACCGGTCCTTCGGCGACGGCGCGGGACAGGTAGCGGCCGGCCTCCTCGAGTGAACCCGAAGCCAGATCGCTCTCACCCTGCTCGCGCAGGCGTTCGCGGACCACGGGGTCGGTGCCGGGAAGGGTCTGCAGCAGGTGTGAGGCGATGACCGAGCGAGCTGCCCCGCGGCCCATCAGGACCTGGGCAGCGCGGTGGTGCAGCTCGGACGACTCGTGCGCCGACATCGGCGCCAGGACTGCCTGGGCGATCAGCGGGTGCGTGCCACGCAGGTGACCACCGTGTGGGGTCAGGATCTGTGCGCTCACCAGGGTCGAGATGTCGTCGGCGACCGAGGCGAGCGGGTGGCCGGTGAGTGCGGCCACCAGACCGACGCTGGCCTGCGAGCCGAGCAGGCAGACGGCCCGCGCGGTCGTGGTCGCGGTCGGGTTGAGCCGGCTCAGTCGTCCGCTGATCGACCCGACGACGGCGTCCGGAGTGCCGCTGGTGTCAGCGATCAGCTCGTTGACGAAGAACGGGACCCCTCCGGACTTGCGGTGCAGGGCGTCGATCTCGGCGTCGCCGGCACGCGGCCGGACGGCGCGGACCTGCTCGGCGACGGCTTCGCGCGACAGCGGCGCGGGCGTCAGCACCGTGCTGGCACCCAGGAGCCGGTTGAGCGACTCCGATGCCGCGACCGGCTCGCCGGAGCGCACCGTGAAGACGACCAGGCACGGCAGCTGCTGCAGGGCGGTCGCCAGCAGGTCGAGTGACTCCACCGAGGCCTTGTCGGCCCACTGGAGGTCGTCGACGACCAGCAGCATCGGCTGCTCCGAGGTCAGGTCCTCGAGGACCCAACGCACGGCGTAGGTCAGGTCGCCGATCGAGCGGTCGTGCCCGTCGGCCAGCTCGCGCAGGGCGCGACCAGGACCGTCGAACGGGTGCACTCCCTCGCCGGCACGATGCGCCAGCGTCCCGAACCAGTCACGCAGGACGCAATAGCCGATCGTGCTGCTCATCGGAGTACAACGTGTGTCCAGCACCCGCCAACCGGAGTTGGTGGCGAGTTGCCGAGCATGAGCCAGAAGACGGGTCTTGCCGATACCCGCCGGCCCTTCAATAGCCACCAAGCTGCCCCGGCCGCCAGCGGCTCGGGAAATCAGCTTGCCCAAAATTGTGGTCTCAGTGTCGCGTTCTAGTACGTAGGCCCCCACCATGTCTCCAACTTAGGGACAGTCCTTGAAAAATGCACCAGCCGGACAGCCAATTGACGGCTAGGGACCAGTGGGAATAGTCAGTCGGGGTGGTCTTTCCCCCAGCAGGGGTTGGGGTTGCTGGGGTTGTCAGGCAAAGCGGCCTAGAAACCCCAGCAATTCGGCGCCGTACGACGCCGAAAACTGGGGGCCCCGACCCTCTGCAACCGCGACCCTAGGTCCGAACCGGTGGGGTCGATCGGCGTCCTCGACCAGGTCGGTGGCGATCGGCAGCAGGTGTCGGGCCAGGTCCTCGGGCAGGTCCCTGGGGTGCCCGGTCGCCTGCCCGACGTCCCATCCGTGCACCGCGATCTCGAGGGCCCCGGCGCGCACGAGCACGGCCGCCGGCAGCTCCCGGTCCCCGATGAGGATCGCCGCCGGGTCGGCCTGCGACCAGGCGGCCAGCAGGGCACAGGCCTTGCCCCGGATCCGCTCCAGCACCTGTGGCGAGGACCGCAGCGGCACCAGGTCGACGGCACCCGAGCCAGCCTGGGCGAAGGCGTCGAGCGCGTCATCCATGTGGGCCAGGAGTTGGGCGAGGTCCCAGGCACGACAGGGCGTCGGGTTGCGCAGCGAGTCTGCGGTGACGTCCATCAACGCCACCCGGGTGAAGCCGATGGAGCGCTCGAGCAGCGACACCGCCGGCGGCAGGGCCTCGAGGCGGGTGCCGGGCGGGCCGGCCATGGTCAGCGCGCAGGGAGGCTGGGAGGCAGCCCGAAGGTGGCGAACAGCCGGGTGTCGAAGAACGCTCCGACGTGGCTGACCCGCTCACCGTCGGTGGTGAGCACCTGCAGGTGGAACGGGACGAAGTTGCCCCGCGCGGTGCGCATGTAGAGCCCGAACGCCGGCTGGCCGTTGGCCGACGTCGGCAGCATCACCATGTCGTGCACCCCGCCGGGACACTGGCCGTCGATCAGGCGTCCGATGGTCTCGGCGCCGCGGTACCAGGCGGTGTAGGGCGGCATCTCCCAGACGGCGTCGGCGGTGAGCATCCCCACGATGGCGTCGATGTCCTTGCGCCAGAACGCGTCGACGTAGCGGTCCAGAAGGTCCTGCTGCCGTGGGTCCAGGTCGGGCACCACACTGTCCTCGCTCAGCCCCTTGGCCGCGAGCTGGGCGTGGGCCCGCTGCAGCGCCGAGTTCACCGCCGCGGTGCTGGTGCCCAGCGCCTCAGCGACCTCCGCGGCCTTCCAGCGCAGCACGTCGCGCAGGATGAGGACGGCGCGCTGGCGGGCGGGGAGGTGCTGCAGCGCCGCCACGAACGCCAACCGGATCGAGTCCCGCTCGGTCACCATCACGGCCGTGTCAGGGACCGGCTCCAGCCACGGGATCTCGGACTCCTCGACCAGCTCGTCTCCCGGCCGGGAGACGACGGTGCCGAGCCCGGTGGGCAAGGGACGCCGGTCCTTTCCCTCGAGATTGGTCAGGCACACGTTGGTCGCGATCCGGTAGAGCCAGGTGCGCACCGACGAGCGGCCCTCGAAACCTTCGTAGGCGCGCCATGCCCGCAGGTAGGTCTCCTGCACCAGGTCCTCAGCCTCGTAGACCGAGCCCGTCATCCGGTAGCAGTGCGCCAGCAGCTCACGCCGGTAGCGCTGGGCAACCTCCGGGAACTCCTCCGTCGTCGCCGTCACGTCCTGATCGATGCTCATCCTGCTCCTCCCGCGGCCTCAAGTCTGCCTCGACAGGTGGACCTGCGTCGACAGCGGAACTCATCGGCCGTCGAGCAGCACCAGGGTCAGCCGCGTCGGCCCGACTCGCGGAAGGCCCACACGAGGACCTCCGCCGGGGCGTCACCGGAGACCGCGATCGGCATGGAGCCCAGATCGGTGAGCCGGGCAGCGTCTCCGTCGTCGAGGACGTCGTCGCCGAGCTTGATCGAGCCCGAGGCCACGAAGACGTGCAGCAGTTGCGCGTCGGGCAGCGTGACGCCCTGCTCGAGGCGGGCGACGTACAGGCTGGCCGCGGCGCCGATCCGGACCAGCGCATGTGGACGGACCCCCGAGGCCAGTGCTGTGAGCTCGTCGGTCTTGGGCCGTGCCGTGGCTGCCGAGTACGACGGCACGCCACCGGCGTTGCTGGGCCGGACCCAGGTCTGGATGAAGCGGGTCGCGCCGGCGTCGGGCTCCACGGTCTCCGAGTGCACGATCCCGGTGCCGGCCGACATCCGCTGGACCTGGCCGGGCGTGATGACCTGGGTGGCTCCGGAGGCGTCACGATGGGTCAGTGCCCCCGACAGCACCCAGGTGACGATCTCCAGGTCACGGTGCGGGTGGTCGGGGTAGCCGTGCCCGGGCTCGATGCGCTCGTCGTTGTGGGCCACGAGCCCGCCGAAGGAGATGTTGGCGGGGTCATAGCTCGGCCCGAACGAGAACGAGTGGTACGTCGATCGCCCCTCCGCGTCGCTGCGATAACGGTCGCCGGCACGGCGGATCACGGGGGAGGACATGCCCCCATCGTGCCCCCTGAGGGCTCAGAGCGCTGCGACGACCCGGGTGCCCTGCTCGATCGCGCGCTTCGCATCGAGCTCGGCGGCCACGTCGGCACCGCCGATCAGGTGTGCCGCTCGCCCGTCCGGGAGGTCGTCGTACACCTCGCGCACCGACTCCTGTCCGGCACAGAGCACCACGTGGTCGACCTCGATGACCCGTTCGGACCGCCGCCCGTCCTTCCCGGTCACCCTCACGTGGAGCCCGGCGTCGTCGAACCGGTCGTAGGTGGCTCCCGGGACCATCGTGACCCCGGAGTCCTTGAGCACTGCCCGGTGTGCCCAACCGGAGGTCTTGGCCAGGCCGCGACCGATCGTCGAGGTCTTGCGCTGCAGCAGCGTCACGTCGCGTACGGGGGTGCGCGGCAGCTTGTCGGTGAGTCCGCCCGGATGCACGGTCGGGTCGCCGACGCCCCAGTGCGCCATCCAGTCCTCGAGGGTGTCCTCGGGGTCGTGGGTGAGGTAGTGGCTGACGTCCACGCCGATGCCGCCGGCCCCGATCACCGCCACCCGACGCCCGACGGTGACCCGGCCACTGAGCACGTCGGCGTAGGACACCACGCGGGGGTCGTCGCTGCCCGGGAACTGCGGGAGTCGTGGCTCGACGCCCGTGGCGACGATGACCTCGTCGAACGCCACGAGATCGGCCGCCGTTGCCGTGGTGTCGAGCCGGACCTCGACACCCAGCACCTGGAGCCGTCGGCGGTAGTAGCGCAGGGTCTCGGCGAAGTCCTCCTTGCCGGGCACCGCCATCGCCAGCCGGAACTGACCTCCCAGCTCGTCCGACTTCTCGAACAGGGTGACCTCGAAGCCGCGCTCGGCGGCCGACACGGCGGCCGCCAGGCCCGCGGGCCCCGCCCCCACGACCGCCACGGACCTCGCCGTGGTGGTGGTCGAGCGCTGCATCTCGGTGGTCGAGCCGCCTCTGTCGGTGGTCGAGCGCTGCGTGTCGGTGGTCGAGCGCTGCGTCTCGGTGGTCGAGCGCTGCGTCTCGGTGGTCGAGCTTGTCGAGACCACGATCGGCGTGAGCACCAACGTGGTCTCCCGGCAGGCCCGCGGGTTGACCAGGCAGGAGGCGTGCTCGTTGGCGAACACGTGGTCGAGGCAGGCCTGGTTGCAGCCGATGCAGGTGTTGATCTCGTCGGCGCGCCCGGCTGCCGCCTTGGTCACGAACTCTGGGTCGGCCAGGAACGGTCGCGCCATGGAGACCAGGTCGGCCTCCCCGGCAGCCAGGATCTCCTCGGCCAGCTCGGGGGTGTTGATGCGGTTGGAGGCGCACACCGGGACGCCGACCTCGGGTCGCAGCCGGGCGGTCGTGGCGCGCCACGCCCCCGGAGGGACCTGGGTGATGATGGTGGGCACCCGCGCCTCGTGCCAGCCGATGCCGGTGTTGAAGATGTCGACTCCGGCCGCTTCCAGAGCCTTGGCCAGGGCCACCACCTCGTCCCAGGACTGGCCGTGCTCGACCAGGTCGAGCAGGGAGATCCGGTACTGCACGAGGAAGTCGGGCCCGACGAGCTCTCGGGTGCGTCGCACGATCTCGATCGCGAAGCGCATGCGCTTCTCAGCGGTGCCACCCCAGCGGTCGGAGCGGTCGTTGGTGCGGCTGGCCAGGAACTGGTTGATGAGGTAGCCCTCGGAGCCCATGATCTCGACGCCGTCGTACCCGGCCTTCTGTGCGAGGGCGGCGGACTTTGCGAAGTCGGTCGCGGTCCGGTCCACGGCACGAGCGGACAGGGCGTGCGGCTTGAACGGGGTGATCGGCGACTGCCGGTTGCTCGCGGAGACGCTGAAGGGGTGGTAGCCGTAGCGGCCTGCGTGCAGGATCTGCAGGGCGATCCGGCCGTCGTGCGCGTGCACCGCATCGGTGATCTCCCGGTGCCGCATGGCCTGCAGGCGGGTGGTCATCTCCGAGCCGAACGGCTTGAGCCAACCGCGCTTGTTCGGCGCGTAGCCCCCGGTCACGATGAGCCCGACCCCACCAGCGGCGCGCTCGGCGAAGTACGCCGCCAGCTTGCTGATGTCCCAGACCCGGTCCTCGAGGCCGGTGTGCATCGACCCCATCACCACCCGGTTGCGCAGCGTGGTGGAACCGATCGTGATCGGCGCGAGCAGGTGGGGATAGGTCATGAGGTGGGCCTTTCGTGGGCGTGCAGGTACTCCTCGAGCCAGGACACCCAGAACTCCTCGAGGCGGATGCCGCCGCGGAGCACGAGGTGCTGGTCGAGCTCGAGACCGTTGAGGGTCCCGGGGGTGGGGTAGTCGCGCTTCTCGAGCTGTTGGTAGTAGGCAAGGCGGGTGCGGTGCTCGGCCAGGTCCGCGCGTACGACGTCGAGCACCGCGTCCCGGTCGGCCGCGAACGATGCGCCGCGCATCTTCACCGAGAGGTCGCTGCGGGGGTTGGGCTGGGGGCTGGGCGTGGTCAGCCAGGCGGCGAGCACGTCCTGGCCCTGGGGCGACACGGCGTACACCTTCTTGTCCGGGCGGCCCTGCTGGGAGACGACCGTGCTGCTCACCCAGCCGTCGGCCTCCATCCGGGCCAGGGTGCGGTAGATCTGCTGGTGGGTGGCGGCCCAGAAGAACCCGATGGACCTCTCGAAGCGGCGGGTCAGCTCGAGACCGGCGGCCGGCCGCTCGCTGAGCGAGACCAGAAGCGCGTGTTCCAGAGCCATGGTCCTCCGCTGGTCGAGCCTGATGTTGATCGAGCTGCTTGATGTTGATCGAGCCGCTCGACGTCGTTGATCGAGCTTGTCGAGATCAGTCTCTTCCCCTATGCAACGAGTTGCAAGCCAAGGTGACCCACAGCACTGGGGTCGGCCGCCGCTGCGCCGCGCCTGCCGCGGGTCCTACCATTCCTCCATGCGCCTGAAGCCCTTGCTCCTGCTGGCCCCCCTCGCCCTGTCCGTGCTGGCCTGCGCGCCTCAGGACGAGGCCGAGACCGTGACCGAGGCGGACTCCTGCGCGACGGCGGATCTGCCGGTCCTCCTGCCCGGCAGCCTGACGGTGGCCACGGACTCGCCGGCCTACGAGCCGTGGTTCGTCGACAACAAGCCGGCCAACGGGCAGGGCTTCGAATCGGCCGTCGCCTATGCGGTCGCCGACCAGCTCGGCTTCGACAAGAACGATGTGACCTGGGTCAAGGTGCCGTTCAACAACTCGTATGCACCTGGTGAGAAGCGGTTCGACTTCGACATCAACCAGATCTCGATCACCCCGGCGCGCCAGAAGGTCGTCGACTTCTCCGACGGCTACTACTCCGCGGCCCAGGCGGTCATCACCCTGAAGAAGGATGCCGCTGCTGCCTCGACCCTGTCCGCGCTCAAGGACCTCAAGCTCGGGGCGCAGACCGGGACGACCTCGCTCACCGCGATCCGCGACGACATCCAGCCCACCAGTGAGCCGCTGGTGTTCCCCAACACCAACGTCGCCAAGCAGGCGCTGCTCAACGGCCAGGTCGACGCCATCGTGGCCGACCTCCCGACGGCCTTCTACATCACCGCGGTCGAGATCCCCGAGGGCACGATCACCGGACAGTTCCCGACCGGTGGCGCGCCGGAGGAGTTCGGCCTGCTGATGCAGAAGGGCAGTGAGCTGCTGCCCTGCATCAACGAGGCGGTGCAGGCGCTGAAGGACGACGGCACGCTGGCCGAGCTCGAGCAGAAGTGGCTCTCCGACGTGGTCGACGTACCCGTCCTGCAGTGAAGGACTGGTCCCCGAGCGTCCGTCAGCTCGAGCGGGAGAGTGTCGCGCGCCGCCTGAGCCGTCGACGTGCGCTCATCGCCACCCTCGTCACGGTGGTGGTGCTCGGCCTGCTGGTGGCTGGGGTGACCTCGTCACCCGGATGGCCGCGCTTCCGCGACCTGTTCCTGAGCTGGGAGGACGCCAAGGCGTCGTTCCCGGCGATCCGTGACGGCTTCTGGGTCAACGTGCGGATGTTCCTGATCGCCGAGCCCATCATCCTGGTGATCGGCATCATGGTCGCCGTCACCCGGCACACCATCTCGCCGTGGCTCGCTCCGCTGCGGCTGCTCGCCATCGTCTACACCGACCTCCTGCGCGGGGTGCCGACGCTGCTGGTCGTGGTGCTGTTCGCGCTTGGCATCCCGGCGCTGAACCTCCAGGGCGTCACCACCAGCCTGTTCTGGCTGACGACCTCCGCGCTCGTGCTGTCGTACGGCGCCTATGTGGCCGAGGTGGTGCGCGCAGGCATCGAGTCGATCCACCCCTCGCAGCTGGCATCGGCAGAGGCCCTGGCCCTAACTCGTGCACAGTCCATGCGCTTCGTGATCCTGCCGCAGGCGCTGCGCCGCGTCGTACCGCCGTTGATGAACGACTTCGTGTCCCTGCAGAAGGACACCGCCCTGGTCTCGGCGGTGGGGGTGACCGAGGCGTTGTACGCCGCGCAGGACTACGGCAACTTCAACTTCAACTACACGCCGCTGCTGGTCACCGCGGCGTTCTTCGTCGTGGTGACGGTGCCCCTGGCCCGGTTCACCGACTGGCTGAGTGCACGCGCCCAGCGCCGGGAACGGGGCGGACGATGACTGAGCTGCTCACGGTCGAGAACCTTCGCAAGTCCTACGGCGACAAGGTGGTGCTGCGCGACATCGACCTGACGGTCAACGTGCACGACGTGATCTGCCTGATCGGCTCCAGCGGCTCGGGCAAGTCCACTCTCCTACGCTGCCTCAACCTGCTCGAGAGCGTCGACGACGGCACCATCACGTTCGGTGACCGGGAGGTGTCCGACCCCTTGGTCGATCCCCGCGAGGTGCGCCGCGAGATCGGGATGGTGTTCCAGGCCTACAACCTGTTCCCGCACCTGAGCGTGATGGACAACTGCACCCTCGCTCCGGTGAAGGTGCATCGGGTGGGTGCGCGCGAGGCGCGTGACCGGGCGCTCGACCTGCTGGCCCGGTTCGGACTGGCCGACAAGGCAGACGCCCACCCGGATGCGCTGTCGGGCGGCCAGCAGCAGCGCGTCGCCCTGGTCAGGGCGCTGTGCACCCAGCCCCGGCTGCTGCTCCTCGACGAGATCACCGCGGCGCTGGACCCGGAACTGGTCGGCGACGTCCTGGAGATCGTGCGCGCCGAGGCGGACCGCGGGATGACGATGATCCTGGCCACCCACGAGATGGCGTTCGCCCGCGAGGTCGCCACCAAGGTCTGCTTCCTCGACCAGGGCCGGATCCTGGAGCAGGGCTCGCCCGAGCGGATCTTCGCCGCTCCACGCGAGGACCGCACCCGGGAGTTCCTGCGCCGCGTCCTGTGACCTGTCGCAGACGTCCCTGAGGATCGCGCCGACAGGTCGGCCGATAGCCTCGCGGCCATGAGCGTCGAACTGGGACAGGGCACCGGACCGCTTCGCGGTGTCAAGGTCGTCGAGATCGCGGGGATCGGGCCCGGTCCGCACGCCTGCATGATCCTGGCCGACCTGGGCGCCGACGTGATCCGCGTGGAGCGGCCCGGCGGCTCGTCCCTGGCGATCCTGCCGACCAACGACTTCCTCAACCGTGGGCGCCCCAGCGTGGCCCTCAACCTGAAGGACCCGGCTGCGGTGCAGGTGGTGCTCGACCTGGTGGCGGATGCCGACATCCTGGTGGAGGGCATGCGCCCCGGCGTGACCGAGCGGCTCGGGCTGGGACCTGAGGAGACGATGGCGGTCAACCCCGCCCTGGTCTACGGTCGGATGACCGGCTGGGGCCAGCACGGGCCGTGGTCGCAGGCAGCGGGTCACGACCTCAACTACGTCGCGATGACCGGCGCCCTCTTCGGGATGGGGCAGGATCCGGCCCGACCGCACTTCCCCTCGAACCTGGTCGGGGACTTCGGTGGCGGGTCGACGTACCTGGTCATCGGGTTGCTCGCCGCCCTGCTGGAGGCACGTCTCTCCGGTCAGGGGCAGGTGGTCGACGCGGCCATCGTGGACGGCACCGCGCACCTGAACTCGATGGCCTCCGCGATGCTGGCCAGCGGCACCCTCACCGAGGCCCGCGGGGTCAACCTGCTCGACGGCGGGCTGCCCTATTACGACGTGTATGCCACCTCCGACGGCCGGCACCTGTCGGTCGGAGCCCTCGAGCCGCAGTTCTTCGCCGAACTGGTCCGCCTCCTCGGGCTCCCCGACGACGCGCCTGGCCAGGCCGACACCGAGCGGTACGGCGAGCTGCGCGGACTCATCGGCGACCGGATCGCGTCGCGGACGATGGCCGAGTGGGCGACGGTGTTCGAGGGCAGCGACGCCTGCGTGTTCCCGGTGCTGACGATGGCCGAGGCCGCCGAGGAGCCGCACCTGGTCTCCCGAGGGGTGTTCGTGCAGCGCGACGGGGCCGTGCAGCCGGCGCCCGCCCCGCGCTTCTCCCGGACCGAGGCGACGTTGACCTCGCCACCGTCCGCCGCAGGTCAGCAGACCCGGGACGCCTTGCTGGCCTGGGGAATCCGTGACGTGGACGCGCTCCTCGCGTCAGGGGCCGCCGTCCAGGCCTGACGCGGGCGTTGATTCACCGATTCCGAGTCAGGTGCTCTACTCTTGTAGACAACGGCCCGCCAAGTCTTACCTCGGGCTGCCGGCGCGAACTCGCTTCACAGCAGAGAGCGCCCCTCGCGACACAACGCGAGCACAACGCTTTCCTACTCCCGCCGCCGGCGGGAACGGCTTGGTGAGACACACCAACTGATAGCGAATTCTCTCTTGTCTTCTTCATCTTTCGTCGACCTCGGCGTGCCCGCAGACCTGTCCGCCCTCCTGGCTGACCTCGGCATCACGAGCCCGACTCCCATCCAGGCAGCGACCCTGCCCGACTCCCTCGCCGGGCGCGACGTGCTCGGCCGTGGCCGCACCGGCTCCGGCAAGACCTACGCGTTCCTCCTTCCGCTGGTCGCCCGCCTCACCGCGAGCAACCGTCGCCCGGCCCCGAAGGCACCCCGTGCCCTGATCCTGGCCCCGACCCGCGAGCTGGTCGGTCAGATCGAGCAGGCCCTGATCCCGCTCGCGAAGGCCACCGGCCTGAGCACCCGCACCGTCTTCGGTGGTGTCGGCCAGGGCCCGCAGGTCCAGGCGCTCCGCAAGGGCGTCGACATCGTCATCGCCTGCCCCGGCCGTCTTGAGGACCTGATCCAGCAGGGCGCCTGTTCGCTGGGCGACGTGCAGGTCACGATCCTCGACGAGGCCGACCACATGGCCGACCTCGGCTTCCTGCCGTCGGTCAAGCGCCTGCTCGCCCAGACCCCGAAGTCGGGCCAGCGGCTGCTGTTCTCCGCGACTCTCGACGGCGCGATCAACGGCCTGGTCAAGCAGTTCCTGGTCAGCCCCGTCACGCACGAGGCCGACTCCGCCCAGTCGCCGGTCTCCACCATGTCGCACCACGTGCTGCACGTGAACCGTGAGCACCGGCTCGGGGTCCTCATCGACCTCACGAGCGCTCCGGGGCGCACCATGGTCTTCACCCGCACCAAGCACGGTGCCAAGGCCCTGACCCGTCAGCTGAACAAGAACGGCGTCACCGCCGTCGAGCTCCACGGCAACCTGAGCCAGGGCGCGCGCACCCGCAACATGGAGGCGTTCCACTCCGGCAAGGCCACCGCACTCGTGGCCACCGACATCGCCGCGCGCGGCATCCACGTCGACGACGTCGCCCTCGTGGTGCACGCCGACCCGCCGGTCGAGCACAAGGCCTACCTGCACCGCTCGGGCCGTACGGCGCGCGCCGGCAACGAGGGCACCGTCATCACGCTCATGACCGACGACCAGGTGCGCGACGTGCGCAGCCTGACCCGGGCCGCAGGCATCACCGCCACCACGACCCGGATCGACGGCGCCGCCCACCCGATGCTGGTCAAGCTCGCCCCCGGCGAGCGCGTGGTCGTCGCCGGAGGCCTCCCGGTCTCCGAGCCCGAGGTCCAGGGTGGCGGCGGTCGCAACCGCGGTCGCTCCGGCGGTGGCAACGGTGGCGGCAACCGCTCGCGCAGCGGCGCCAAGTCCGGAGGTTCGTCGGCGGGCAACGGCGGTCAGCGTTCGCGTCGCACCGGCGGCCAGGGTGCCGGCGGCTCTGCACCCAAGGCTGGTCGCTCCGGAGGTCGCTCAGGCGGCCGTCCGGCCGGTGGCTCCTCGCGTGGGGGCGGGTCGCACAGCGCGGCCGGCTTCAGCTCGGGTCGCTGACCCACACTCGACTTCAACGCGGTTGATCGCTCCAGCCAGTCTGGACCGATCAACCGCGTTCGTCGTCTGAGGACACCTGCTCAGAAGTCGGTCAGGTCCGCATAGATCGCGGCATGGTCCGAGGCCTGGTGCTCCTCGCGCTCCAAGGTAGGAAACAGGTCCCACGGGTCCGTGGTCCGGTTGCCGTGCCACACGCCCTTGCGGAACACCCCGCCGCCGACCACCCGGGCGAACAGGGCGGCCGAGAGCAGAACGTAGTCGATCTTCTGGCTCTCGTTGCCCGAGCCGTAGGTGCCCCGGCGGTGGTTCCAGTCGAATCCGTCGTACTCGCTCACGTCTCGCAGGTCTGTGGCGAGGAGGGGGACGAGGGCGGCGCTGGACGGATCGTCGTTGAGATCGCCGGTGACCGCCACATGGTCGATGCCCTCGGCCAGCAGGCTCTCGTAGACCGCCGCGACCCGGGTGGCCTGGCGCAGTCGCCGGGCGGCGCCGATCGGGTCTCCCGGTGAGCTGTAGCCCTTGGACTTGAAGTGGTTGGCCAGGACCACGAGCCTGGTGCCCAGCGGGGTCTGCAGGTGGTATTCGCAGCAGTCGCGTGAGAAGACCTGGCCCTGGTCGTCCTCGTCGAAGATGTGGGTGCGCAGCTGCACCAGCCGGTACGGCGCCCGCGCCAGCAGCCCCACGTCGATGCCTCGTGAGTCGTTGCCCTCCACCACCATGACCTGCTCGTACGGCGTGCCGCCGACCGCTGGCAGCAGGGACCTGCTGAACAGGTCGAGGTCGGGGCGGTTGTCGGCCTCCACGACGGTCATCACGTCGGCGTCGAGCTCGTGGATGACCCGTGCGGTGTTCTCGGTGGCGCGCTCGTGGACGGCGACGGTCGTGAGCTCCACCCACCCGACCCAGTCGGCGCGGCCTTCGGCGACGACCTCGACCGGGCCGTGGTGCGGCCGCCGCAGCAGCTGTCCGCGGAGCTTGCGCAGCCGGACGAACTCCCCGTCGTCGTCCTCGGCGATGCCGAGGGTCTCGAGAAGGGAGAGGATCTCGGCCTCCACCGGCCCGTAGTCGGCCAGCTCGAACAGGTCCGAGAGGCGGGCCTGGGCCGCCAGGACCGCGCGTCGGGTGGCTGCGTCACCCTCGCTGGCGTCCATGGCCTTCGGGCGCGCGAACAGGTTCTCCACGTTGAACGACGCCAGTCGCATGGTCGCCACCCCTTCCGGTGCTGCTCTGGAGGAGTCCGGTGCAGCCCCACCTGATACGGACTAGCCGGCCGACCCGAGCGCGATCGTGGCGTCGAGCACGAAGGCGGGGTCGTCCAGCCGGTCGCCGTACACCTCACGCAGCTGACTCACCCGGTAGCGGACCGTCTGCCCGTGCACGAACAGCTCGGCTGCGATCTCGTCGCGTCGACCGTGGTGCAGCAACCAGGACCGCAGGGTCTCGGTGAGCTTCTCGATCGCTGCCGGCCGCAGGCCCGACAAGGGCTCCAGGACCCGCGCCCGCAGGTCGGCGAGGGCGGCGGGGTCGGCAGACAGCACGATCTCGGCCAGGCGGGTGTCGCTGTCGACCGTCGTCCCGGCCACCCCCGGCAGGGCGTGGCAGCGCAGCGCACGGTGGTAGGAGCCCGCCACTTCCAGCCACGGGAGGGTGGGGCCCACCACGGCCTGGTGGTCGGCGACCACGCGCAGCAGGCGGGTGCGCGAGGTGGCCGTGCCTGGGCGGGCCTCAGCCACCAGGAGCAGGGCGAGGCCTTCGGGGGCGTTGGGGAGGTCCTCGGCGGGGTTCAGGGTCCTGGGGTCGACAGCCGTGAGAACCGGTCGCACCTGGGACTCCGGCAGCAGGACGGCGGTCAGCGCGGCCGGTGGCGCCCACTCGGCTCGCTCGGCGGCAGCCACCACCGCATCGGCCGGCGCTCCGGTCAGCAGGGCGCGGGCCAGACGCTCGAGGTTGCGCCGCCGCAACCGTCCGCTGCTCTCCAGCTCGTCGGTGTGGCCGGCCGCACTCGCCGCCGACAGCTCGTCGATGTAGGCGAAGACCAGCTCCGCGAACGAGGTCAGGGCCGAAGCGCTGAGCCCGTTGCTGACGGCAACGTCGGCCATGTCTCGCCACGCGGTGCGCGCCCCGATCCGGTACGCCGCCAGCAGCGCCTCCATGCTGCGCCCGCTGATCGCCTCCCCCCTGCCCAGCCGGTAGGCACCCTCGAGTGCCGGGGCGAGCGGCGTACCCGGGTCGGAGCGCCGCGAGCGGGTCGCCAGGTTGAGGAAGCCGCCCAGCGCCAGCTGGACAGCTGCCCGGATCGTCTCCCCCATCGGTCCGGCCAGGGCGCCCTCATAGCTGGGCACCTCGGCGATCACCGCAGCCACCGTGCGGTCGGCCACGGTCGGCAGGTGCAGCCGCATGGCCTCCGCGATGTCGGGTGGCAGTTCGATTCCCTCGGCTGATCTGCCGGGCCCACTGAGCGTCATGCCCCCGCCTCTCTTGTTCGCAGCGAACAAAACAGTGGGGCGAATTCACCACCACCAGTCATGACTTTAGATCATCTGTCCAGCACCATGGAGTACATGAGCATGCATCTCCTTCAAGGCGACGTCACGGGGACCACCCGGCGTACGCCGTCGATCAGGGAACGCATCGCGTCCGTCCTCGAGGCGGCCGCGACCCCGCTCACCCCGGCCGACTACCTCGACCTCGTCAACCCGCTGCGGTCGGGCACCGACCTGCGTGGCCGGATCGTGGAGGTGCGCGCCGAGACGGCCGACTCCGCGACCCTGGTCATCAAGCCTGGCAGGGACTGGGCCGGCCACGTGCCTGGGCAGTACGTCCGGATCGGCGTTGCCGTCGACGGCGTGCGGCTGTGGCGCACCTACTCGCTGACCCATGGCCCGCGCCCGGACCGCTGCATCAGCATCACCGTCAAGGCCATCGCGGACGGGGTCGTCTCCCACCACCTGGTGCACTCGGTCCGACCTGGCCAGATGGTGCAGCTGGGCCAGGCCGAAGGCGACTTCGTGCTGCCGGTGCCGATCCCGCGCAAGCTGCTCCTGGTGACCGCAGGCTCGGGCATCACGCCGGTCATCGGCATGCTCCGCAACCTGTTCTCGCGGGCGGTTCCGGTGGAGACCGACATCGTGCTGCTCCACTCGGCGCTCTCGCGCTCGGAGGTCATCTTCGGCGACGAGCTGCGCGCCTACGCCGCCGAGGACAGGCTGCGCCTGGTCGAGCTGCACACCGACGTCGACGGCCTGCTCGACGTGGCCGACCTGGACACGATCGTCCCCGACCTGTCCGAACGCGTGACCTACGCCTGCGGCCCCGTCGGCCTGCTCGACGCGTTGGAGGCCCACCACACGCCGCTCGGCCTCCCGCTGCACATCGAACGCTTCCGCACCACCATGGTCGTTGCCGGTGAGGGTGGCACCGTCACCTTCACCAACGGCACCACCGTCGACGCCGACGGTGCGACCCCGATCCTCGACGCCGCCGAGAACGCCGGCGTGCTCATGCCGAGCGGCTGTCGGATGGGCGTGTGCTTCGGCTGCGTCCTGCCGCTGCGCGAAGGCGCGGTGCGCGACCTGCGCAACGGTGCCATCACCACCGCCGCCCCCGGCGACGGCGTCCAGATCCAGACCTGCATCTCGGCCGCCGCCGGCCCCTGCCAGATCGACCACTGAGGAGACTGACATGACCACCCTTCAGAAGAAGACCGGGATCAGCCCGATCGCCCACCTGAGCCCCGAGGACATCGAGCTCCTCGGCATCGAGCTCGACGCGATCCGCCAGAGCATCCTCGACACCCGCGGCGAAGCCGACGCGGCGTACATCCACAAGGTCATCGACGCCCAGCGCAAGCTGGAGCTCGCCAGCCGGGCCGTCCTGCTGTTCTCGCTGTTCCCGCCTGCCTGGTTCGTCGGCACGGCCGGTCTGAGCGTCGCCAAGATCATCGAGAACATGGAGATCGGGCACAACGTCATGCACGGCCAGTGGGACTGGATGCGCGACCCGAAGATCCACTCCACGACCTGGGAGTGGGACAACGCCTCGCCCGCTGACCAGTGGAAGCACTCCCACAACGAGCTGCACCACACCTACACGAACGTGGTCGGCAAGGACAACGACCTGGGCTACGGCATCATGCGCGTCGACGAGGACCAGAAGTGGGTCCCGCTGTACCTCGCGCAGCCGCTGTGGAACTTCATCAACGCGTGCTTCTTCGAGTACGGCATCGCGGCCTACGACCTGGAGCTGGGCAAGAACCTGGCCATCCCCAAGGAGAAGCGCAGCAAGGACTTCAAGGATCGCGCCAAGCAGACCCTCGCCAAGATCCGCAAGCAGGCCACCAAGGACTACGTGGTGCACCCGCTGCTGTCAGGCCCCTCGTTCCTGCACACCGTGAGCGCCAACTTCACCGCCAACCTGGTCCGCAACCTGTGGACCCACTCGGTGATCATGTGCGGTCACTTCCCCGAGGGCGTCGAGACCTTCGAGCGGACCTCGATCGAGGGCGAGTCGCGCGGTGAGTGGTACCTGCGCCAGATGCTGGGCTCGGCCAACATCTCCGGCTCGAGCGTCATGCACTTCATGACCGGCAACCTGTCGCACCAGATCGAGCACCACCTCTTCCCGGACCTGCCGTCCAACCGCTACGCCGAGATCGCCCCGCAGGTGCAGGCGCTCTTCGAGAAGTTCGGCCTGAACTACCACTCGGCTCCGCTGCCGGCGCAGGTCTACTCGGCCTGGCACAAGGTCGTGCGGCTCTCGCTGCCCAACGACTGGCTGGCGACCACCACGGTGAAGAACGCGCCCGAGCAGCTCAAGATGCTGTGGGGCATGACCACCAAGGGTCCGAAGGTCCGTCGGGCGGCGCAGGCAAGGCTCACCCAGCAGGCGCGCAAGCTCAAGGCTGCCTGACCCGACCGGGGGGTCGTGCGGCAGGGTGGGGGACGTGTCCCTCACCGACTGGCTGCTGACCCGGAGCGAACGCGCCAACCCCGACACCCGGCTCGACGACCGGCACCCCGGCGACCAGGCCTGGTCGCGGGGCAACCTGGTTCGTCCGCTGATCCACGGCTCGACGTACTTCGCTGAGCTCTTCGAACGTCTCGAGGCCACCAGGGCCGGGGACCTCGTCCTCTTCACCGACTGGCAGGGGGACGCCGACGAGCGCCTGACCGGGGAGCCGGGCAGCGAGGTGGCCGACGTCCTGGCTCGGGCCGACGAGCGCGGGGTCGACGTCCGGGGCCTGGTGTGGCGCTCGCACCTGGAGGCGTTCGGGTTCACCTCCGGGGAGAACCGGCGGTTGGGCAAGAAGCTGCAGCGCCGTGGCGCGGAGGCGCTGCTCGACATGCGGGTGCGCTTCGGCGGCTCGCACCACCAGAAGCTGGTCGTGATCCGGCACCGCGACGACCCGAGCCGCGACATCGCCTACGTCGGGGGGATCGACCTGTGCCACTCCCGGCGCGACGACGCCGATCACCTGGGGGACCCGCAGGCGCTCACGATGGCCGGCGAGTACGGCGACACCCCGCCGTGGCACGACATCCAGGCCGCCATCAGCGGCCCGGCCGTGCACGACGTGGAGACGGTGTTCCGCGAGCGATGGGAGGACCCGACGCCGCTGAGCCGGAACCCGATCCGGTTCCTGGCCGACAAGCTCAGCGGGATGGACCTCAGTCCTGATCCGATGCCGGAGCAGGCGCCGCCCCCGCCTCCCGTTGCGGGTGGCTCGCACCTGGTCCAGCTGTTGCGCACCTACCCCGATCTCCGGCTCAACCGGGACTACCCCTTCGCGAACGGGGGCGAGCGGAGCGTCGCACGCGGCTACTCGAAGGCGCTGGGTCGGGCCCGTGGCCTGATCTACGTCGAGGACCAGTACCTCTGGGGACAGCACGTGGGCGACGTCTTCACCGAGGCGCTGAGAGCCCATCGCGACCTGCACGTGATCGCCGTGGTGCCGTTGCACCCGGACCTCGAGGGGGCCATGGGGCGAACTCCCCAGCTGCTGGGCCGGCGCCGGGCGATGCTCGAGATGGCTCGGGTGGCGCCCGGGCGGGTGGCGATCTACGGCATCGAGAACCGGGTCGGCACGCCCATCTACGTCCACGCGAAGTGCTGCATCATCGACGACACCTGGACCACGATCGGGTCGGACAACTTCAACCGGCGCTCCTGGACGCATGACTCGGAGCTCTCCGCGGTCGTGCTCGACGAGGGTCGTGGCAGCTATGCCCGGCGGCTGCGGCTCACCCTCGCCGCGGAGCATCTCGACCGGACCGTGGACGGGCCCGACGAGCTGCTCGACGTGATGGCGGACTGTGTCGACCCGTCGCAGATGTACACCGCCTTCGAGCAGTCGGCGGCCGCACTCGACGACTGGTACGCCGGCGGGCAGGCCGGCCCCCGGCCCAACGGACGACTAAGGCGACTGCACCCGCCCGAGCTGGGCGTGCTGACGCGCGCCCTTGCGCTCCCGGCGTACCTCACCCTGCACGACCCGGACGGTCGCCCGAGGTCCCTGCGCCGTGCGGACGACTTCTGAGCGGCCTCAGTTGACCGTGACGACCTTGAAGAGCTCGGCGCACCGGCCGTCGGGCAGCCCGACCGACCGCGCGCTGAACTCGCCCCACTGACGCAGCATCGGCTCGAGATCGGCACGGTGACCGGTCTGCGAGGCGTGCTGCTTGAGGGCGGCCACCTTGCGGTGGAAGGTGTCGGTGATGTCGACGGCGTGGTCGGGCGTCGGGTGCGCCACCAGCCAGACCTCGTTGACCTTCCAGGCCGCGAGGCCCTCGTCGAGGAGCTCGGGCCAGGCGAAAGGGTTCTCCGCCGCGGGGTAGGTCGCCCGCAGGCAGGCCTCACCGGAGGCCAGATGGTCGGGGTGCGAGCCGATGATCCGGTCGTAGTTGCGCTCCGGGGACTGTCCCACGATCCGCTGCGGACGGACGTCGCGGATGACCCGCACGATCTCGCGGACCAGGTCCGCACTCGGCGCCAGCCCGCCGTCGGGGTGACCATCGAGGAACCGGACGTCGCTGACCCCGAGTTCGGCGCTGGCCGCGCGCTGCTCCTGCTCACGCAGGGCCGGGATGGCGGCGATGTCCGCGTCGGGCTGCGCGCCCTGCTCCCCCCGGGTCAGGCACAGGAGGGTGACCGCGATGCCTGCGTCGGTCCACGCGGCCAGGGTGCCGGCGCTGGAGAAGTCGCAGTCGTCGGGGTGGGCCATGACGACCAGGACGCGTTCGACGTCGGTGTCGGGCCTCGGGGTGGTCATGCGGACAGGGTACGGCGCCGGGTGGTCACCTCAGCCGAGCGCCGCGCTGACCACGTCGCGGGCCTCGGACTGCACCTGCGCGAGGTGCTCGGGTCCCTGGAACGACTCGGCGTAGATCTTGTAGACGTCCTCGGTCCCCGAGGGGCGAGCAGCGAACCAGGCCGAATCGGTGGTCACCTTGAGGCCGCCGATCTTGGCGCCGTTGCCGGGTGCCTCGGTGAGCTTGGCGGTGATCTCCTCGCCCGCCAGCGACGTTGCCGAGACGTCGGAGGGCGACAGCGCGCCCAGCTTGGCCTTCTGCTCGCGGTTGGCGGGGGCGTCGATCCGGGCGTAGGCAGGGTCCCCGTGCTGCGCCACCAGGTCGGCGTAGTGCTCGCTCGGGGTGCGTCCGGTCGCGGCCAGGATCTCGGAGGCCAGCAGTGCCAGGAGGATGCCGTCCTTGTCGGTGGTCCAGGTGGTGCCGTCGGTGCGCAGGAACGAGGCACCGGCCGACTCCTCGCCGCCGAAACCGAACGAGCCGTCGATGAGGCCGGGCACGAACCACTTGAACCCGACCGGCACCTCCACCATCGGTTTGCCGAGGGAAGCAGCCACCCGGTCGATCATGGAGGAGGAGACCAGGGTCTTGCCGATCTTCGCCGTCGCGGGCCAGCCGGGTCGGGCGCCACCGAAGAGGTAGCCGATGGCGACGGCCAGGAAGTGGTTGGGGTTCATCAGACCGGCGTCGGGCGTCACGATGCCGTGGCGGTCGGCGTCGGCGTCGTTGCCGGTCGCGATGTCGTAGTCGTGCTTGCGGGCGATGAGCGAGGCCATCGCCGAGGGCGAGGAGCAGTCCATCCGGATCTTCTCGTCCCAGTCCAACGTCATGAACCGGAACGTCGCGTCGACCAACGGGTTGACGACGGTGAGGTCGAGGCCGTGACGGTCCGCGATCTCACCCCAGTAGGCCACGCTGGCACCGCCCAGGGGATCGGCCCCGATCCGGACGCCGGCCTCCTTGATCCGGGCGAGGTCGAGCACCGAGGGCAGGTCGTCGACGTAGGTGCCCAGGAAGTCGTAGTCCCCGCAGGCGGCCCGGGCCCGGGTGAACGGCGTACGGCGCACGTCGGCGAGGCCGCCGGCGATCAGCTCGTTGGCGCGGGCGGCGATGACCGACGTGGCATCGCTGTCCGCGGGGCCGCCGTGCGGGGGGTTGTACTTGAAGCCGCCGTCGGAGGGCGGGTTGTGGGAGGGGGTGACCACGATGCCGTCGGCGAGCCCGTTGGTCCTGCCCACGTTGGCGCGGATGATCGCGTGCGAGACCCCGGGGGTCGGCGTGAAGCCGTCGCGGTCGTCGACGAGCACGGTGACGTCGTTGGCGATCAGCACCTCGATGGCCGAGGCCCAGGCCGGTTCGGAGAGCGCGTGGGTGTCGCGACCGAGGAACAGGGGACCGTCGTACCCCTGGGCCTTGCGGTAGTCGCAGATGGCCTGGGTGGTGGCCAGGATGTGGTGCTCGTTGAAGGACGTCCGCAGGCTGGTGCCGCGGTGTCCGCTGGTGCCGAAGGCGACCTGCTGGTCCACGTCGGCGGGGTCCGGGATCCCGGTGTAGTACGCCGTCACCAGGTGGGCGAGATCGACGAGGTCGGAGGGTTGGGCTGGCTGTCCGGCGCGGTTCGACATGCGGCCCATCATGTCGGGTGGGGCGGCGCCGGGAAAGGGTCAGCCCTCAGTCGCCCAGCAGCGCGCGAAGCGCGGCCCGGTGTCGCCGGTAGGCGGCGGCGCCCGAGCGGGTGATCCGATAGGTGGTCACCCCGCCCCGGCCGCGGCCCAGCTTGCTGACCGTGACGTAGCCGGCAGCCTCCAGGGCCGACATCTGCTTGGACAGGTCGGACTCGCTGACCTCGAGGTGGCCGCGCAGGAACGCGAAGTCGCTCGAGGTGGAGTTGCTCAGCACGGCCATGATCGCGAGTCGCTTGGGGGCGTGGATGACCGGATCGAGGTCGGCTAGGCCAGGCTGTGGCACGCTCACGCGAGGCGTTCCCGGGTCAGGGAGGCGGCGCGGGCGTAGATGCGGTCGTAGGTCCAGATCAGCGCGGTCGTGCCGACGAACGCGACCCCGGCTGCGACCCAGTGGCCGCCGAGCCAGCCCGCGACGCCGACCACCAGGACCAGTGCGACCAGGCGCACGACGTACCACCGGTAGGCGCCTGTGATCTCCGCCGGTGCCCCGGCCATCCGCGGCCAGGTGCCCCAGCTGCGTCGCACCCACGCGATGAAGGCGAACTCGATCGCCACCAGGGTCACGATGGCGGCGATCGCCCAGCCGCGGTGGTCGTCGAGCGCGCTGACGGCGAGCAGCATCAGGGCGAACCAGGCCCCGGTGGCCACCGGGTACCACACCGGGCTCGGAGGATAGTCGAGGTACGGCGCCGCGGCGGCTCGGTCGGCCTCGCGCAGCTGGGCCATCTGGTCGCTATTGCTTTCCATAGTGGAAACCATAGCCATCAGTTTCCACTATGGCAAGTGATCCGCGTAGCATCGCCCCCGTGTCAGACGCCAGCCACCAGACCACCTCCGTCGACGGGGACGTCGTCACCTTCCGGGTCCCGGACCCGGAGCACGCGCTCGGCGGGGTGCGCCTGTGGACCGACCTGGACCTCCCACTGTCCAGCGACTTCGGCCCCACCGACGCCGGGTGGGAGCTGACCCTCACCGGACTGCCGCTCGACCGGATCGAGTACCTGCTCGAGATCGACGGCGAGCTGGGCACCGACGCCGGCAACCCGCTGCTCGTCGCGGGCGCGTTCGGCGACCATTCCTGGCTCCCGCTGGCCGGCTACCTCGACCCGCCCTGGTTGGCCCTGGAACCGGTCCAGGGTGAGCGGACCGGCCTGACCGGCGCTGTCACCGGCGAGCTCTGGACCCCGGCGGGCATCTCCGCCGACGTCGGGCTTCCGCTCCTGATCAGTCACGACGGACCCGAGATGGACGCCTACGGCCACCTCACCCGCTACGTGGGCGCGCTGGTCGCGGCCGGGCGGCTGCCCCCGATGCGGGTGGCTCTGCTGCCTCCCGGCCAACTGGGGGGTCAGCGCAATGAGGAGTACGCCGCCAACCCGGAGTACGCCGCTCACCTGGTCGAGGAGGTGCTGCCGGCGATCGGGGGAGTCGGGGCGATCCAGGGTCGGCCGGTGCTGATGGGTCAGAGCCTGGGCGCCGTGGCCGCCCTGCACGCCGCGTGGACCCACCCAGGTGTCTTCGCCGGACTGTTCCTGCAGTCGGGCTCCTTCTTCACCCCCGAGACCGACCCGCAGGAGTCGGACTTCGAGCAGTGGCCCCAGATCACTCGCTTCGTCGCCGAGCTGGAGCCTGGCCCGGGGACGGCCCGCAGCATCACGCTGGTGTGTGGCACCGCGGAGGAGAACCTGGCCAACAACCGCCTGATGGCCGAGCGGCTACGCACCGACGGTGTCGAGGTGCACTGGGGTGAGGTCCGAGACGGCCACAACTGGACCTGCTGGCGTGACCTGCTCGACCCGCACTTGACCGATCTGCTCGCATCTGTGTGGAGTTGACGACATGGAACGCGTCCAGGTCGAGCTCGAGGCACCCGGCTTCGACCGCGCCGGGACGGTGATCCGCTACGGCCACTGGGGGCGGCCTGTGCTGGTCTTCCCCAGCGAGCAGGGTCGGGCGTGGGACTACGAGAACAACGGCATGGTCGAGGCGCTCCGCGACCTGATCGACGGCGGCCGGATCAAGCTCTACTGCCTCGACTCCTTCGACGCCGCGACCTGGTCGGACAACTGGCTGCCGCTGGAGGACCGGGCCCGGCGACACGGTGCCTACGACGCCTGGGTCACCGGGCAGGTGGTCGGCTGGATCGACGAGGACACCCCGGGGGCTTCGGGTGCGGTCGTCACCGGCTGCAGCATGGGGGCCTACCACGCGCTCAACTTCGCGCTCACCCACGCGAACCTGTTCCCGGTGGCCATCTGCCAGTCGGGCAACTACGACCCCTCCCAGTGGCATGCCTGGGGCGCCCGGGGCGACGCGGCGTACTTCACGAACCCCACCGATTACGTCCCGAACCTGTCGGGTGAGCATCTCGAGTGGCTGCGCGGCAGGCTGCACGTCGTCCTCACGGTGGGGCAGGGGCCGTGGGAGACCCACCCGACCTCGAGCCTGCCGGAGGCGCGCCGGATGGCCGGGCTGCTGGCGGCTCAGGGGATCTCGCACGACCTGGACGTCTGGGGCCACGACTCGGCCCACGACTGGGACTGGTGGCAACGCCAGATCGCGCTGCATCTACCACGATTCTGTTGAGGAGAGGATGACTCGATGAGCGATCACCTGATCGGACTGCTGCTCGGAGCCGAGGAGGACTGGCCGCAGGCGTTCGAGGCGATCCTGGGCCGGGTCGGTCCGGTGACCTTCGGGGGCGCCACGCACACGTTCAGCAGTGAGCGCCTGACCATCGAGCCCTTCGACCTCACCGATCCGGTGCGCAGCGAGCTGGTGATCGACCGGCTTGCCTACTGGTACTACCACCCGCGCGAGTGGCTCAAGAAGGCCGCCCTGGTCAACGGGACCTACCTGCTCAACAGTCCGTTCACCTTTCAGTCCATGGAGAAGCACAGCGCCTACTGCGCCATGCTCCGGCTCGGGCTCAAGGTCCCCAAGACCGTGCTGGTGCCCTACAAGAACCCGGTCGACAACGTGCGCTGGGCCTACACCTCCGCCAAGTACAACCAGTCCTTCGACCTCGACGCGATCGCCGAGGAGGTCGGCTACCCGCTCTACATGAAGCCGTTCGATGGCGGCGGCTGGCGCGGGGTCTCCCGGGTCAACGACCGCGACGACCTGCACCGGGCCTATGACGAGTCCGGCGAGATGCTGATGCACCTGCAGGCGACGGTGGACTACGAGAAGTTCGCGCGGGCGCTCTCGATCGGCCCCGAGACGATGGTGATGGACTTCCGCCCCGAGCAGCCCATGCACCAGCGGTACGCCGTGAGCCACGACTTCCTGTCGGAGTCCGCGGGCCACGAGGCGATGGCGATCAGCCGGATCGTCAACGCCTTCTTCGGGTGGGAGTTCAACTCCTGCGAGATGCTCGTGGCCGGTGACGAGGTCTACCCGATCGACTACGCCAATGCCTGTCCCGACGTGGCGGTGACCTCTCTGCACTACTACTTCCCGTGGGCGATCACGGCCCTGGTGCGCTGGTCGGCGTACTGCCTGGCGACGGGGCGCACCGCCCAGGTCGATCTCGGCACCAGTCGCTACTTCGCGATCGCCGACGACCCGTCCCTGGACTACGCCACCAAGCTGGAGGGCTACCTCGCCCTGGCCGACGAGCACTTCGAGACGGCTGCCTACACCGACTGGTGCGCCACTCACCTGCCGCACCTGGACGAGCAGGTCCACGACTGGGTCACCTCGGCGGACTTCGACCGGATCCTGCGCCAGACGGTGCAGGCGACCTACCCGGCCCACGAGCAGGACCAGTTCCTGGGCCACTTCCGTGGCCTGATCGATCTGTGGGTCACGGATAACGCCTGACGACTAGTGCTTGTGAGGCCGCGAAGTCGACCGCGATCCTGGCCTGCGCGGCACATGCCGCGGCCTGCACGTCCTCCAGAGCCCGCAGTTGGGCGATCCGCCCTGCGTCGTCGACAGTGGTGTCCAGGTGGGTGAGCAGGACTGCCCACCCCTGGAGGTCGGCGACGGAGACATCGAACATGTGTTCGATAATATTTCGGTGTTGTCGAGCCCCGCAACCACGTCCTCACCGACCTGTGGACAGCGAGCGAAAGTGGGCTGCTAGACATGCTCGTGTGAATCATGTCGACGTCCTCATCGTCGGTGCCGGGCTGTCCGGGATCGGGGCGGCCAGCCACCTGGAGCGCGACCAGCCCGGCACGACGTACGCCGTGATCGAGCGCCGGCAGGCGATCGGCGGCACGTGGGACCTGTTCCGCTACCCAGGCGTGCGCAGCGACTCCGACATGCTCACGCTCGGCTACCGGCTGCGACCGTGGACCGACGACCGGGTGTTGGCCGACGGGCCGTCGATCAAGGCCTACGTCGAGCAGACCGCTGCCGAGTTCGGGGTCGTGCAGAAGATCCGGTTCGGCCAGCGCGCGGTCCGCTACGCCTGGGACAGCGAGCGCCAGGTCTGGACCGTCGACCTCGAGACGGACGACGGCCCCCGGCAGATCACCTGCGGCTTCCTGTGGAACTGCACGGGCTACTACGACTACGACCGGCCCTACGCGGCCGATCTGCCTGGGCTCGAGCAGTTCAAGGGTCGGGTGGTGCACCCGCAGTCGTGGCCCGCGGACCTCGACTACGCCGGCAAGCGGGTCGTGGTGATCGGCTCCGGTGCCACGGCGGTGACGCTGGTTCCGGCCCTCGCACCAGGGGCCGCTCACGTGACGATGCTGCAGCGCACCCCGACGTACGTGGTCTCGGTGCCGCAGCGCGACAACGCCGCGGCCCGACTCGGGAGGTTCCTGCCCGACACCCTCGCCTCCTCGGTGGTGCGCTGGCGCAACATCCTCGTGCAATGGGGGCTCTTCCAGCTCGCCCGTCGCCGACCGGCGTTCGTGCGCAAGGCGATCCGCGGGGCGACCCTGAAGGCGCTGCCCGAGGGCTACGCCGTGGACACCCACTTCAAACCGCCGTACGACCCCTGGGACCAGCGGATGTGCATCGTGCCCGACGGCGACCTGTTCCGGGCAATCCGGGCAGGTGACGCCTCGATCGTCACCGGTCGGATCGAGACGTTCACCCCGGACGGCGTCCGGCTGACCGACGGGACCGAGGTGCCGGCCGACGTGGTCGTCACCGCGACCGGCCTGTCGCTGCTGGCCTTCGGAGGGGCGGAGGTCGTCGTCGACGGCGCGACCGTGGACCCTGCCTCGAAGATCGCCTACCGCGGCGTGATGCTCGATGGCGTCCCCAACTTCGCCTACGTGGTCGGCTATGCCAACGCCTCCTGGACTTTGAAGGCCGACCTCGTCTCGGCGTACGTCGTGGGGCTGCTGCGGCACATGGCCAGGCACCGTTTCCAGGTCGTCGTCCCGGTGCTGGACTCCTCCGTCGCGACGGCGCCGCTGATGGATCTCACGTCGGGCTATGTGCAGCGCGCCCTCGACGCGTTCCCGAAGCAGGGCGATCGAGGGCCGTGGAAGGCCCCCCACAACTACCTGCGCGATGCGGTGACGCTCCGGTTCCGCTCACGCCGCGAGAGGGCCTTGCGTTTTCGCCGCTGAGGTCGATCAGGCCCAGTCGAGCGCGGTGTCGGTGTCGAGGCGCGGAAGCCGGTCGAACCACGGATCGACACCCGGGTGGCCGATGTTCACGACCAGGTGGGTCTTCCACGTGGTGCCGGCGAAGAAGTCGGCGTCGATGGCGGGGCCGTCGAAGCCGCCCATCGGACCGGCGGCAAGACCGTGTGCTCGGACAGCGAGCAGGAAGACGCCGCTCTGGAGGGCTGCGCTGTACTTCGCCACCTCCTCGCGGGCCTCGCTGGGCATCCCGCCGAAGTTGTCGCGGAACATCTCGCCACGGGCAGGGAAGACAGTGGGGAAGTGCTCGTGGAAGTCGCTGTCGTAGGCGAGCACGGCGACGGCAGGTGCGGCCACCGTCTTGGCACGGTTGCCCTCGGCCATGTGTACGCCGAGCCGTGCGCGCCCTTGCGGCGTACGGACGAAGAGCACGCGCAGCGGCTGGGAGTTCGCCATCGACGGGGACCAGCGGGCGAGGTCCCAGATGCTCTGCAGCTCGGCGTCGCTGACGGGCTCGTCGGAGAACGAGTTCGCCGTGCGTGCCTCGGTGAACATCAGTGCGCGGCCGGTGTCGTTGAGTGCCTCGAGGGTGGTGGTCGTCATGTCGGCTCCTTGGAGAGTAGTGGCTTGGGATTGAGATGTTACTACTAAAACAGAAGTCACAGTGAAGATCGAAGCAGAGTAGTATTCGTCACATGCCTGACACCGCTCCCGAGACGCGTGCGTGTGACGCTCAGCTCGAGCGCGCGTTCACGTTCCTCGGCAAGCGCTGGAACGGCGTACTCCTCGGCACCCTCATCCAGGCCCCGGCCGGGTTCGCCGAGCTCAAGCGGACCCTCGGCATCAGCGACTCGATGCTGTCGGACCGACTCGCCGAGCTCACCCGCGCCGGCCTCGTCGAGCGCACCGTCGACCCCGGACCGCCCGTGGCTGTCAGCTATGCCTTGACCCAGAGTGGTCGGGCGATCCTGCCTGCCCTCCAGGCGTTGACGACCTGGGCCAGGGAGAACCTCACCGAGGAGCGCTGTCAGGGCCACGAGTGACGCTTTCACCCTCAGGGGTGGAACGATCCCTGGATCGGCGTGCCTACGTTGGAGTCCAACCTCCTGAAAGGTGGGATCCCATGAGCATGGGCGACAAGATCAAGCACAAGGTCGAAGAAGTTGCCGGCAAGGGCAAAGAGGCGACCGGCAAGGCGACCGACAACGAGCGCCTCGAGGCCGAGGGCCGCGCCGACCAGAGCGAGGCCGGCGTCAAGCAGGCCGGCGACAAGGTCAAGGACGCTGCCTCGGACGTCAAGGACGCCTTCAAGCGCTGACGTCCTTCAGAGATTCGGGCCCGCTGCGTACGCCGCAGCGGGCCCGTTCTGCGCCCGGGAGATCAGTCCCTTCGAGCCCGAGGGGCTGAGGGCCTCCCGGCTCGGGCCGCGCGGCTAGGGCCGCCCGACGCTCAGGGCAACCTCGACCACCTGGCCGACGTCGATCCCGAGGGGCAGGCGCACGGCGAGCTTGACGGGGATGAGGTAGGCGCCGTGCTTGGGGAACAGTGCCGTCGTGAACTCGCTGTCGTCGATGCGCACCACCACCGGCACCTGGCCCCAGTACTCCAGCCCTTTGGCGGCGAACTTGATGTCCGCGCTCTCCTCGTCGGGGACTCGCAGGAAGTAGTAGGGCGCAGGTCCGCGCCACTCGATGAGCCGCGCATCGAACGCGAAGTCCATCAGCGGGTACGCCGTTCGATGCTCTCGCGCTTGGTGTCGTTGACCGCCGACTCGTACGCCGAGACGAGGCCGGCGATCGACAGTGGTTTGAGGCGTTCGAGCAGCTCCTGCAGCTGTTCGGGGGAGATGCCCTGCTCCTTGTACGTCGGCCACACCTGGCCACGGAACACCTCATTGATCTCCTCGGCGATGGCGCGCCCGTGCGCGGCGTACACCTTCTTGGCAGCGAGCGCGGCTGACGTGGGGAAGCCGACGTCGACCAGGCCCATGGCCACGGAGAGGTGTGCGAGGGCCACCTCGTAGCGGCCGTGCGCAACCGGTGTGATCACGCTGAGGGCAGCCAGGGTGTCCAGGTCGTCAGTGGTGAGCTCCCGGCCCGCCCGCTCACACAGCTCCTCGTGGGTGAGCACCTCGTGAGCCTCGGCCATCCACGGTGCCAGCAGGGTGCGATGCAGGGCGATGTCGGCCGGGGTGGCGCTGTCCGGGATCCGGGCGACGTACTTCTCGATCGCCGACAGGGTGAAGCCGTGGGCCTGCAGCTCCTGAACCAGCTCCAGCCGGACGACGTGGTCGGCGGAGTAGTAGCCGGACCGTCCGCGGCGGATCGGGGCCGGGACCAGCCCGCGCGTCGTGTAGAACCGGACGTTGCGCACGCTCAGACCGACCCGGGAGCAGAGCTCGTCGAGCGTCAGGAGCTCGGGGGAGACCTTCGACACGTTGACCACAGTGACAGTAATGGTGTCACAATTGGCACCATGGCTGAAGCATTCGTGTATGACCACCTGCGCACACCGCGGGGCCGCGGCAAGAAGACCGGGACGTTGTACGAGGTGAAGCCCGTCGACCTCGTGGTCGGGCTCCTCGACGAACTGCAGGTCCGCAACCCCACCCTCGACACCGCTCGCGTCGACGACGTGGTGCTCGGTGTGGTGACCCCGATCGGGGACCAGGGCGGTGACATCGCGAAGACCGCGGCCCTGAAGGCGGGCTACCCGGAGACGGTTGCCGGTCTGCAGCTCAACCGGTTCTGCGCCAGCGGGCTCGAGGCCGTCAACCAGGCCGCCCAGCGGGTGCGCAGCGGTTTCGAGACGCTCATCGTGGCTGGTGGCGTGGAGTCCATGAGCCGGGTGCCGATGGGGTCTGACGGCGGTCCCTGGGCCATGGACCCGGCCACCGCCTTCGCCAACAACTTCGTGCCCCAGGGCATCGGGGCCGACCTGATCGCCACCATCGAGGGCTTCAGCCGCACCGATGTGGATGGCTTCGCCGCCGAGTCGAACGCCCGGGCCGCCAAGGCCTGGGCCGACGGTCGCTTCACCCGCTCGGTGGTCCCGGTCAAGGACGCGAGCGGGCTGACGATCCTCGACCACGACGAGTTCATCCGCCCCGGCACCACCGTGGAGTCGCTGGCCGGGCTGAAGCCGTCCTTCGCCGACATGGGCAAGCAGGCCGGCTTCGACGACGTCGCGCTGGAGCAGTACCACTGGGTGGAGCGCATCGACCACGTCCACCACGCGGGCAACTCCTCGGGCATCGTCGACGGTGCCGCGCTGATGGCGATCGGCAACGAGCAGGTCGGCCTCGACCTCGGCCTCACGCCGCGGGCCCGGATCATCGCCACCGCGGTGTCCGGCGCCGACCCCACGATCATGCTGACCGGTCCGGCCCCGGCGGCCCGCAAGGCGCTCGGCGTCGCCGGCCTGACCGCCGAGGACATCGACCTGTGGGAGATCAACGAGGCCTTCGCGGCCGTGGCGATGCGGTTCATGCGTGACATGGGCATCGACGACGAGGTCACCAACGTCAACGGCGGAGCGATCGCGATGGGACACCCGCTGGGGGCCACCGGCGCCATGATCCTCGGCACGCTGATCGACGAGCTCGAGCGGCGCGACCAGCGACGCGGCCTGGCCACCCTCTGCGTTGGCGGCGGCATGGGCATCGCCACCATCGTCGGACTCATCTGATCAACTCCGTTGGTCGAGGAGGTTGCTCTGCAGCCGCCTCGAGACCCCAGTTAGGACCCCACATGAATGACGTGATCTCGACAAGCTCGATCACCGAGGAGAGCGCCGTGCGCTACGAGCGCGACGACGCGGGCATCGTCACCCTGACCCTCGACGACCCGACCGCGCGCGCCAACACCATGAACGCCCTCTACCGCGACTCGATGCACGCGGCCGTCGAGCGGCTGTACGCCGAGGTCGACGACGTCATCGGGGTCGTGATCGCCAGCGCCAAGAAGACCTTCTTCGCCGGCGGTGACCTCAAGGGCATGGTGCAGACCACCGTCGAGGACGCCCCTGCCGTCTTCGCCGAGGTCGAGCAGGTCAAGGCCGACCTGCGCAGGCTCGAGACGTTCCCGCGCCCGGTGGTGGCCGCGATCAACGGTGCCGCCCTCGGCGGCGGGCTCGAGATCGCCCTGGTCGCGAACCACCGGATCGCCGCCGACGCGCGCTACGACATCGGTCTGCCCGAGTCCCAGCTGGGTCTGCTGCCCGGCGGCGGCGGCGTCACGCGCGTCGTACGCATGATCGGCATCCAGCCCGCCCTGATGGACGTGCTGCTGCCGGGCACCCGTTTCCAGCCCGCCGCTGCCAAGGAGAAGGGCCTGGTCGACGAGGTCGTGGCGCCCGACGACCTCCTCACCGCCGCCAAGGCGTGGATCCTGGACCACCAGCACGACCCGGAGGCCGCGAAGAACCCGTGGGACCGCGACGGCTACCGCATCCCCGGTGGTGACCCCCGGCAGCCGAAGTTCGCGCAGTTCCTGCCGGCCTTCCCCGCGCTGCTGCGCCAGCAGACCAAGGGAGCCCCGTACGCCGCTCCGCGCGCCATCCTCTCGACCGCCATCGAGGGTGCCCAGGTCGACTTCGACACCGCCTCGCGGATCGAGTCGCGCTACCTGACCAGTCTCATCGTGAACCAGCAGTCGAAGAACATGATCCAAGCGTTCTTCTTCGACCTCCAGGCGATCAACTCCGGTTCACTGCGCCCGCAGGGCTTCGCCCCCTACAAGGCCGTCAAGGTCGGCGTCCTCGGCGCGGGCATGATGGGGGCCGGCATCGCCTACTCGTGCGCCAAGGCCGGGATGCAGGTCGTGCTCAAGGACGTGTCGGCCGACAACGCGGCCCGCGGCAAGGCCTACTCCGAGTCGTTGTTGGACAAGGCGATCTCCCGGGGCAGGTCCACGGAGCAGAAGAAGGCCGAGCTCCTCGGCCGGATCACCGCCACCGCCGACCCGGCCGACCTCGTCGGCTGCGACCTGGTGATCGAGGCCGTGTTCGAGGACCCCTCGCTCAAGCACCAGGTCTTCGCCGAGATCCTGCCCTTCGTCGACCCCGACGCGCTCCTGTGCTCCAACACCTCGACCCTCCCGATCACGGACCTCGCCACCGGGGTGGACCGGCCCGCCGACTTCATCGGGCTGCACTTCTTCAGCCCGGTGGACAAGATGCCGCTGGTCGAGATCATCCGCGGTGCCCAGACCTCCGACGAGGCGCTCGCCAAGGCCTATGACGTGGTCCAGCAGATCCGCAAGACCCCGATCGTCGTCAACGACAGCCGCGGTTTCTACACCTCTCGGGTGATCGGCACCATGACCAATGAAGGCCTGGCGATGCTGGCCGAGGGCGTGCACCCGGTCTCGATCGAGCGCGCCGCCACGCAGTCCGGCTACCCGGTCGGGCCGCTGCAGCTCTCCGACGAGCTCAACCTCGAGCTGATGGCCAAGATCGGCAAGGCCAACCGCGATGCCGCCGGCGAGTCCTACGTCGAGCACCCGGGTGAGGCCGTGGTGGCCACGATGATCGGTCTGGGCCGCCCCTCGCGGCTCAAGGGTGCCGGCTTCTATGACTACGTCGAGGGCCGGCGTGCGGGTGTGTGGCCCGGTCTGGCAGACGCCTTCCCGGTCGCCGAGCCCCAACCGCCGCTGGCCGACGTCGCCGACCGGATGATGTTCGCCGAGGCCATCGAGACCGCGAAGTGCTTCGAGGAAGGTGTCATCGAGTCCGCGGCGGCCGCCAACATCGGCTCGATCATGGGCATCGGCTTCCCGCCCCTCACCGGCGGAGCGGCCCAGTTCATGACCGGCTACCAGGGCGTGGACGGCACCATCGGTCTCACGGCCTTCGTGGCGCGCGCCGACGAGCTGGCCGAGAAGTACGGCGACCGCTTCCGCCCGACCGACCGGTTGCGGGAGATGGCGGCGAAGGGCGAGTCCTTCCCCGCCTGAGGTGTCGCAGATGTGCAGATTCTTCTGTGCAACCGCGGGCGGTCGGCGACACTTGACGCGTGACTGAATCCTCCGCCATCGACCCCGATGTGGCTTTCGCCTCCTCCCCCGAGGACGGCGCGGCCCCGCTCGTCGACGTACGTGGGCTGCACGTGCGCTTCGGCACCGTGGACGCCGTCGACGGCGTCGACCTGCAGGCGTACGCCGGGCAGGCCACGGCGCTGCTCGGCCGCAACGGCGCGGGCAAGTCCACGACGATGCGGGTCCTGGCCGGTGTCATCCCGCCCACCGGTGGGGTCGTGCGGGTGGCCGGTCACGACCTGCGCACCGACCTGATGGCGGCCAAACGCAGCAACGGCTACTGCCCCGACGTGGGCGGCCTGGTGCCCCGCGCCACCCCGTGGGAGCACCTGCAGCTCGCCGCCCGGTTGCGCCGGATGCCGGCCGGCTGGGAGCAGCCTGCCCGCGACCTCCTGGAGCGCTTCGAGCTCGGCGACGTCACCCACCGCATCACCGCAGGCTTCAGCCACGGCATGGGCCGCCGGATGTCGGTGGTGCTCGCCGCGTTCCACCAGCCCCAGGTGCTGCTGCTCGACGAGCCGTTCGACGGTGTCGACCCGCTCGGCGTGGAAGCCACCCAGGAGGTCATCGCCGACGCCCGCGCCCGAGGGGCGTGTGTCCTGGTCTCGACCCACCTGCGTGACCTCGCGGTCCAGGCCTGCAGCACCGCGGTCGTGCTGCGTGGAGGCTCGCGCGTGGCCAACCTCGACGCCGAGTCGCTGTCGGGAGAGGAAGGCGCCCGTGTCTACCGTCAGCTCCTGGACTGACGCGCTGGCCGACACCCGGTCCCTGGTCCAGTTCCGGACCTCCACGGTCCGGCAGAAGGGCCGCACCCGCTGGTTCGTCGCCATCCTCGTCACCCTGACCCTGCTGTCCGCCATCGTGCCCGCCTTCCTGCCCGGGGCCGCCGACTACTCGCTCAAGCACAGCCGGGCGTTCGAGATGTTCCTGCTGCTGCCGACGGCCTATGCCGGGTTCCTGCTGCTGACCACGATCTCGGCGGTCGCGTCGGGCGGGGGCCGGGAGCTGGTCGCGCGCGACCAGGCCGTCGCCTTCCCGATCAGTCCCGCCGTCGACCACCTGGGTGCCCTCCTGATGGCGCCCCTGAACATCGCCTGGCTGCTTCAGGGCTGGATGCTGCTGGGCCTCACGGCCTACGTCGTCGGACCCGCGGCGCTGGTCTTCGCCCACGTGATCGCGCTCCTGTGGCTGGTGTGGGCCACCGCCGTGGCCCAGGTGGTCGCCTGGAGCATGGAGGCGATCCGTCGCGGGCCGCACGGCGTGCTCGCCGTACGCGGCATCACCGCCCTCGTGGGGCTCGCCGCCCTGGCCCTGATCCTGACCAAGCACGTCAGCCTGGTGCTGGACCACCTGCCGACCCTGCGCCTGGTGTCGGTGCTCGCCGGCCTGACCCAGGGGATCGGCCTCGCGTTCCCGGTGACCCTGCTGATCCTGCTCGCCCTGATCGGCGCGACGGTGCTGCTCGGCGTCCTGCCGGCCCGGGTCGCCCTGCGGCGGGCACCGCGTGACGAGGCCCGCATCGAGACCGGCAACTTCCCGGCCCGGCGCAACCCCAGCGGACCCCTGGCCGCCATGATCCGGATGGACCGCTCAGGGGTGTGGCGTGCGGTGTCGTTGCGGCGCGGCATCTATCTGCTGGCGGCCGCCCCCGGCCTGATCGCGCTGTCGGGGAGCCTGGAGTGGAAGATGCTCACCATCCTGCCCGGCCTCGTCGCGAGTGGTGCCGCGCTGCTCTTCGGTGTCAACGCGTGGTGCCTCGATGGCCGCGGCGGACTGTGGCGCGACACCCTGCCGGTGTCGCCGTCCCTGACGTTCTTCGCACGCAGCTGGGTGCTCCTGGAGCTGCTGCTGGTCAGCTCTGCCACCACGCTCGCCCTGGCCGCGCTGCGCGCCGGCAAGCCCACGGTGGAGGAGCTGACGGCTCTGCTGTGCGCCTGGCTGGTGGTGTGCGCGCAGGTGGTGTCGCTGTCCATGCGGTGGTCGGTCAAGCAACCGTTCTCCGTCGACCTGCGCAGTGCCCGGGCCACCCCGGCGCCGCCGCTCTACATGGTCGGCTACTCCGCGCGACTGGCCCTGTCGACCACCATCACCGGGATGATCTTCTCCGGGCTCGCCCAGGTGCCGGACTGGCGCGCGTCGGTCATCCTGGCGATCCCGATGGCGCTCTACTCCTTCGTCCGGTTGATGCGGGTCCGGGCGCAGTGGGCCAACCCGTTCGAGCGCAGCCGCGTCGTCGCGACGGTCAGCGCCTGACCTCCTGTCCGCGGCTCCGCGCGAGCCCGGCTAGGGTCACGGACCATGATCGTCCTCGTTCGCCACGGGCAGGCCTCCTGGGGGGCGGCCGACTACGACCTGTTGTCACCGCTGGGCGAGGTGCAGTCCGGCACGGTCGGCACAGCCCTGGCCGGCCTCACACCCGACGTGGTCGTGCACGGCTCCCTGACCCGGCAGCGACAGACCGCAGAGCTGGCCCTCAAGGCGTCCGGGTGGTCGTGTCCGGTGGAGTGCGACCCGGACTGGGACGAGATGGACGCCGACGCCCTGCTGGCCGCGACGCAGCGACCCTTCGAGGGCGAGCCGGATCCAGCACAGTTCCAACAGTGGTTCGAGGCCGCGACCGACCGCTGGACCGCCGGCGTCCACGACCACGAGTACGACGAGTCCTACCCGATGTTCCGCAACCGGGTGCTGGCCGCGCTGCGGCGGCTCGGACAGGGTCGCGACGCGGTCGTATTCACCTCCGGTGGGCCGATCGCCGTGGTGGTGACCGAGCTGCTGGAGGCGGGAGTCGTCACGCACACCCGACTGGCGCCGGTGGTGGTCAACACCTCGGTGACCAGGGTGCTGAACGGCCGCCGCGGCCTCACCCTGCTCACGTTCAACGAGCACACCCACCTGCCCCTGGACCAGCTCACCTACCGTTGACCACGGCCGGATATCGTCGAAGCTCGGCGGGATCGGGCCTCGCGGGCGGCCCGTCGGATCAGCACACTTGCCGCATGGATGCCGCCACCCACTTCGCCCGGCTGCTCGAGTTCGAGACCGACTGCTGGGACACCCACGACGCCCTCACCCGCGCGCAGGCCGACTTCGTGCTGCTCGACGTACGCTCTCCGGAGCTGTACGCCGCCGGCCACCTGCCCCGGGCGGTGAACCTGCCGCACGGGCGGATCGTGGAGCGCAACCTGGCCGGCTACGAGCCCGGCACCCGGTTCGTCGTCTACTGCGCCGGCCCGCACTGCAACGGCGCCGACAAGGCGGCCCTGCGGCTGGCCCGGCTCGGGCGGCCGGTGCGGAAGATGATCGGTGGCGTGACCGGGTGGCTCGACGAGGGCTTCAGCCTGGTCGAGTGAGGGCCGGTCCCCGAGGCACGGACCGCAGCAGGTACTCCCACTGCACCGGGTACGGCGCGAACTCCGACTCCTCCTGCACCCCGGTGCGCTGCCAGCCCAGGTGCTCGTAGAGACCGCGGGCTCGGTGGTTCTCGGCCAGGCACCACAGCGACACGGGACCCTCGATCCGGTCACAGGCTGCCTCCAGCAGCGCCCGGGCCAGGCCGGTGCCCCAGCGGGAGGGCCGCACGGCCAGGTGCCGGATCGAGCCCCGACCCTCGACGGAGTCGAAGGCCACCAATCCGTCCAGGCCGCTGGCGCCGTCGTGCACGAGCGTCGTACAGTCCGGGTCGTCGAGCACGATCCGCCAGCGGGCGAGCACGTCGTCAGCTGGATAGGGATACGACTCCGGCGGGTAGACATGGGCCAGCGCCACAAGGTTGGCGTCCCGCTCGAGATCACGCAGTGCCACCAGGTCGTCGTCACCAGCGATCCGGAACATCCGTCCATGCTGACAGGAGCCAACGTGAAGGTCTGCATCATCGGTGCAGGTTCGTCGGGGATCACCGCCGCCCAGGTGCTGGCCGCGCGTGGCGTGGACTTCGACTGCTTCGAGCTCGGCTCCCGGGTCGGCGGCAACTGGCGCTACGAGAACGACAACGGGGTGTCCTCGGCCTACCAGTCGCTGCACATCAACACCTCGCGCGATGCGATGGAGTACGCCGCCCTTCCGATGTCGCCGGACCTGCCCGACTACCCGAGCCACTGGCAGATCGCGGCCTACTTCGACCAGTTCGTGGACCACTTCGGGCTGCGGCCCAGGATCACGTTCCGCACCGAGGTGACCACGGTGGTGCCAGCGCCCGGTGGCGGCTACGACGTCACCGTCCGGACCCGCGACACCCACCAGATCCGCACCGGGCACTACGACCAGGTGATCGTCGCCAACGGCCATCACTGGGATCCGCGGTGGCCCGAGCCGGCCTTCCCGGGGACGTTCTCCGGCACCGAACTGCACGCGCACCACTACCGCACCCCGGAGGTGCTGGCCGGCAAACGGGTCGTGGTGCTGGGCATCGGCAACTCCGCCACCGACATCGCCGTGGAGGCCTCCCGGGTGGCGAGCGCGACGTACCTCTCGATGCGCCGGGGCGCCCACATCGTGCCGAAGTTCCTCTTCGGGATGCCGACCGACCACCTGACGGATTCGCCGCTGGCCCGGGGCCCGTTGTTCCTGCAGTCCCTGGGCATGCGGGCGATGCTGCGGTTGTCGGTCGGCAAGGTCACCGACTACGGGCTGCCGAAGCCCGACCACGCCGTGCTGCATGCGCATCCGACGGTCAGCTCGGACCTGCTCACCCGGCTCGGGCACGGCGACCTGAGCGTCAAACCCGCGATCACCGGTTTCGAGGGCTCGACGGTGCGGTTCGCCGACGGCTCCGAGGTGGAGGCCGACGTGGTGGTCTACTGCACCGGCTACCGGGTCAGCTTCCCGTTCCTCGACGACACGTTCATCGCCCGCGAGGACAACCACGTGGACCTCTATCGCCGCGTCGTGTCGGTCGACCATCCGGGGCTGTACTTCATCGGCCTGATCCAGCCCATCGGCGCGGTGATGCCCCTGGCCGAGCAGCAGGCGCACTGGGTGGCCGACCTCATCACCGGCCGCTGCCGACTGCCTGAGCCGGCGCAGATGCGGGCCCAGATCGCGGCGTACGACGACCGCCTGCGCAAGCGCTACGTCGCCAGCAAACGGCACACCATCCAGGTCGATGCCCACGCTTACAAGGCGGAGCTGCTGAAGGAGCGGAAGCGCACCAGGGTCTGAATTACAAACAGGCTTGACTGTTTGTTGCACTCGGCGTCATCCTGAGGGCGTGACGACCGTGCGGATCCCCCAGGAGGAGCGCACCCGGCTGATGCGGGCCCGGCTCCTGGAGGCCACCGTCGACTGCCTGGTCGAACGCGGCTGGAGCGGCACCTCGACGACGCTCGTGTCGCAGCGCGCCGGGGTGAGCCGCGGCGCACAGCTGCACCATTTCCCGACCAAGTCAGCGCTGGTGCTGGCCGCGATCGAGCATCTCAGCGAGGTGCGGGCCCGCGAGCTGGAGTCCGCTGCCCGGTCGTTGCCGACAGGCGCCGCCCGCACCCGGGCGGTGCTCGACATGATGGTCGAGCACTTCCTCAGCCCCGTGTTCACCGCGGCCCTGGAACTGTGGGTGGCTGGGCGCACCGATCCCCAGCTGCTGTCCGCGCTCGCGCCCCTCGAGCAGCGGATCGGTCGGCAGATCCACCGCCTGACCGTGGAGCTCCTCGACGTCGACGAGACCCGACCAGGCACCCGCGAGCTCGTGCAGGCCACCCTCGACCTGGTGAGGGGGCTGGGGGTCGCCAACCTGATCACCGACGACCGCCGCCGCCGCGATCGGGTGCTCGACTCCTGGGCCGCGGTCCTCGACGAGCACCTCAGGGAGACCCGGTGACCACGCTCGACGACGTACTCGCCGACCTCGCCGCCGAGTCCCAGGTCCTGGATGCTCTCGTGGCGCCCCTGAGCGAGGCCGAGTGGCGCACGCCCACGCCGGCCGAGGGATGGGACATCGCCCACCAGCTCGTCCACCTCGCCTGGACCGATGAGGTGGCCGTGCTCGCGGCCACCGACAAGGACGGCTGGGACGCGCTGGTGCGCACCGCCATCGACGATGCCGACGGCTTCGTCGACACCGCGGCCGACGAGGGTGCCCAGGCGACCGGGGCCGAGATCCTGGCCCGCTGGCGCGCCTCGGGGCCGCGACTGGCAGGTGTCCTGCGCGACCTCCCCGACGGAGCGCGGCTGCCCTGGTTCGGGCCGCCCATGAGCGCCACGTCGATGGCGACGGCCCGGTTCATGGAGACCTGGGCACACGCCCTCGACGTCGCCGACGCGCTCGGCGTACGCCGGGAGGAGTCCGACCGGATCCGCCACGTCGTCCACCTCGGGGTGCGCACCCGCGCCTTCTCCCACGTCAACGCGGGGCTCGAGAAGCCCACCGACGAGGTCCGGGTCGAGCTGACGGCGCCGTCGGGCGATCAGTGGGCCTACGGTCGCGAGGACGCCGAGCAACGAGTCACCGGGCCCGCCCTGGACTTCGCCCTGCTGGTCACCCAGCGCCGGCACCGCGACGACCTCGCGCTCGTGGCCACCGGTCAGGCGGCCGAGACCTGGCTGCGCGTCGCCCAGGCGTTCGCCGGTCCACCCGGCGGCGGACGGGACCGGACATGACCGGCGCGACGGCCCCCGTACGGATCGGGAACTGCTCGGGCTTCTACGGCGACCGGCTGTCAGCGATGCGCGAGATGCTCACCGGCGGGGAGCTCGATGCGCTGACCGGCGACTACCTGGCCGAGCTGACCATGCTGATCCTGGGCCGCGACGCGATGAAGGACCAGTCGCTGGGCTACGCCCGCACGTTCGTTCGCCAGCTCGAGGACTGCCTCGGCCTCGCCCTGGAGTCGGGCGTGAGGATCGTCTCCAACGCCGGGGGCCTCAACCCGGCCGGGCTCGCCGCCCGCATCCGTGAGGTGGCCACCGGACTGGGACTCGCACCGAGCGTCGCGCACGTCGAGGGAGACGACCTGCGCTCGCTCGGGTTCCCCGGCGCCCTCACCGCCAACGCCTACCTGGGCGCTTTCGGCATCGCCGCCGCCCTGCACGGCGGGGCCGACATCGTGGTCACCGGCAGGGTCACCGACGCCTCGCTCGTCGTGGGCGTCGGCGCCGCGCACCACGGGTGGGGCACGACGTCGTACGACGAGCTCGCGGGCGCCGTCGTCGCAGGCCACGTGCTCGAGTGCGGCACCCAGGCCACCGGAGGCAACTTCTCGGGCTTCCTCAGCCTCGACCGTTCGCGGCCCCTGGGCTTCCCGATCGCCGAGCTGGCCGCCGACGGGTCGACGGTGATCACCAAGCACGACGGCACCGGAGGCGCGGTCACCGTCGACACCGTGACCGCCCAGCTCGTCTACGAGATCCAGTCCACCCACTACCTCGGACCCGACGTCACCACACTGCTCGACACCGTCACGCTCACTCCCGCAGGCCCCGATCGGGTGTCGGTGAGCGGGGTCCGGGGCCAGGCGCCGCCCGCCCGGCTGAAGGTCGGTGTCAACGAGCTCGGCGGCTTCCGCAACTGCGTCGAGTTCGTCCTCACGGGGCTGGACATCGAGGCCAAGGCCGACTGGGTCCGCGCCCAGCTCAGCGCGATCTCGGCCCAGGAGGTGACTTGGTCGCCCCTCTCGACACCCGCAGCAGACGCGTCGACGCAGGAGGCCGCCTCGGTGCTCCTGCGCTGCACCGTCAAGGACCCGTCGGCCGACGTGGTCGGCCGAGCCTTCACCGGCCCCGCGGTCGAGCTCGCGCTGGCGTCGTACCCCGGGTTCACCATGACCGGCCCACCCGCCCCACCCACGCCGTACGGCATCTATCGCGCGGAGTACGTCGAGCGCGAGGCGGTGACCCACACGGTGGTGCACGCCGACGGACGCCGCGAGGTGATCGCTGACCCGCAGGAGTTCAGCCCGGTCACCACCGGCATGGAGGGACTGCGACCCTCGCCCTACCCGGCCCCCGCCGACCAGGTGAACCGCCGGGTGCCGCTCGGCACGTTCGTGCACGCGCGCAGCGGCGACAAGGGGGGCGACGCCAACCTCGGGCTGTGGATCGTGCACGACGGCTCACCGCGCTACGACGACCGAGTGACCTGGCTGACCAAGCTCGTCACTCCGGCCAAGGTGCGTGAGCTGGTCCCGGAGGCCGCCGACCTCGACATCGAGGTGTTCAACCTGCCCCGCCTCGGTGCCGTCAACGTCGTCCTGCACGGGCTCCTCGGCGATGGCGTGGCCGCCTCCACCCGGTTCGACCCGCAGGCCAAGGGCCTGGGCGAGTGGGTTCGCTCGCGCTTCGTCCACATCCAGGAGGACCTGCTGTGAACCGGGACGCGATGCTCACCAAGCTGGCCGAGCTCGACGCCGAGCACGCCAAGGCCGTGGCCGGCGGCGGCCCGAAGTACGTCGAGCGGCACCATGCCCGCGGCAAGCTGTTGCCGCGCGAACGCATCGAGCTGCTCATCGACGAGGGCAGCGCCTTCCTCGAGCTGTCCCCGCTGGCCGGTTGGGGCTCCGACTTCACGGTGGGTGCCTCGCTGGTCACCGGCATCGGCGTGGTCGAGGGCGTCGAGTGCCTGATCACCGCGAACGACCCGACCGTGAAGGGAGGAGCCTCCAACCCCTGGACGGTGAAGAAGGGCTTCCGGGCCGCCCAGATCGCCGCCGAGAACGGGCTCCCCACGATCTCGCTCGTCGAGTCGGGCGGGGCGGACCTGCCGACCCAGAAGGAGATCTTCATCCCCGGCGGCCGGGTCTTCCGTGACCTCACCCGTGCCTCGGCCCGCAAGCAGCCGACCATCGCGCTGGTGTTCGGCAACTCCACCGCCGGTGGGGCCTACGTGCCGGGCATGAGCGACTACACGGTCTTCGTCAAGGGACAGGCGAAGGTGTTCCTGGGTGGCCCGCCGCTGGTGAAGATGGCCACCGGCGAGGAGTCCGACGACGAGTCGCTAGGAGGCGCGGAGATGCATGCCCGGGTCTCTGGCCTGGCCGACTACCTGGCGGTGGATGAACAGGATGCGATCCGCATCGGGCGGCGGATCGTCGCCCGCCTCAACTGGCGCAAGGCCAACCCCGCAACGTCACCCGACGAGGCCGCGGGGTGGGCCGAACCGGACGAGGACCCCGACGGGCTCCTCGACCTGATCCCCACCGACCTCAAAGAGCCGTTCGACCCCCGCCAGGTGATCGCCCGGATCTGCGACGGCGTCTCGGCCACCAACGGGCAGGTCCTCGACGAGTTCAAGCCGCTCTACGGCTCCTCCCTCGTGACCGGGTGGGCGCGCCTGCACGGCCACCCGATCGGCATCCTGGCCAACGCCCAAGGGGTCCTGTTCAGCGAGGAGGCCCAGAAGGCGGCCCAGTTCATCCAGCTGGCCAACCAGGTCGACGTACCCCTGCTCTTCCTGCACAACACCACCGGGTTCATGGTGGGCAAGGACTACGAGCAGGGCGGCATCATCAAGCACGGTGCCCTGATGATCAACGCCGTCAGCAACTCCACCGTGCCGCACCTCAGCGTCATCATGGGGGCCTCCTACGGGGCCGGCAACTACGCCATGTTCGGTCGCGCCTTCGACCCGCGGTTCCTCTTCACCTGGCCGAGCGCGAAGTCCGCGGTCATGGGGCCGGCACAGCTCGCCGGGGTGATGAGCATCGTCGCGCGCGCCGCGGCCGAGGCCAAGCAGCAGGTGTACGACGAGGAGGCCGACGCCGGCCTGCGGGCCTACGTCGAGCAGAGCATCGAGGAGCAGTCCCTGCCCTACTTCCTGTCCGGGATGGTGTACGACGACGGGGTCATCGATCCGCGTGACACCCGCACCGTGCTGGCCATCTGCCTGTCCGTGATCGACAACCAGCCGTACGCGGGCACCGACCGCTTCGGCGTCTTTCGGATGTGACGGGCATGGTCTCGACAAGCTCGACCACCGAAGGAGCAAGCTCGACCACCGAAGGAGCAAGCTCGACCACCGAGGGAGCAAGCTCGACCACCGAAGGAGCAAGCTCGACCACCGAAGGAGCAAGCTCGACCACCGAGGGAGCAAGCTCGACCACGATCAGTCGTCTCCTCGTCGCCAATCGTGGCGAGATCGCCCGGCGCGTCTTCGCCACCTGCCGCCGCCTCGGCATCGAGACCGTGGCCGTCCACTCCGACGCCGACCAGGCGATGCCGTACGTGGGGGAGGCGGACCGGGCGGTGCGGCTGCCGGGCAACGCTCCGGCGCAGACCTACCTGCGCGGTGACCTCGTCATCGCTGCGGCCCTGCAGGCCGGTGCCGACGCGATCCATCCGGGCTACGGGTTCCTCTCCGAGAGTGCCGAGTTCGCTCAGGCGGTGCTCGACGCCGGGCTGACCTGGGTCGGCCCCACCCCGGCGTCGATCGCCGCGATGGGCTCCAAGATCGAGGCCAAGGCCCTGATGGAGGCCGCCGGGGTGCCGGTCCTGGCCAACCTGGACGCTCCCACCGAGGCCGACCTGCCCCTGCTGGTGAAGGCCTCGGCCGGAGGCGGTGGGCGCGGGATGCGGGTCGTGCGCACGCTGGCCGACCTGCCGGCCGAGATCGCGGCGGCACAGGACGAAGCGGCCTCCGCGTTCGGTGACGGCACCGTGTTCGTCGAGCCCTACGTGGAGCACGGCCGGCACGTCGAGGTGCAGGTGCTGGGCCACCGCGACGGCATCCTGGTGCTCGGTGAGCGTGACTGCTCGGTGCAACGCCGTCACCAGAAGGTGGTGGAGGAGACGCCGGCCCCGGGCCTGGACGGGCCGACCCGCTCCGCGTTGCACGAGGCCGGGCGGGCAGCGGCGGCCGCCATCGACTACCGCGGAGCCGGGACGGTCGAGTTCCTGCTCGACGCTGACGACCCGACGCGCTTCTGGTTCCTCGAGATGAACACCCGACTGCAGGTCGAGCACCCGGTCACCGAGCTGGTCCACGGGGTCGACCTCGTCGAACTGCAGCTCGCGGTCGCCGAGGGCCGGGCTCTCGACCCGCGTGCCATCGGCGAGACCTACGGCCACGCCGTCGAGGCGCGCCTCTACGCCGAGGACCCTGCCTCGGACCACCAGCCCCAGGCCGGCACCGTGACCTGCTGGGAGGTCGAGGGGGTCGGGTTCGACCTGATCAACCGGCCGGGGCTACGGGTCGACTCCGCCGTGGAGACCGGCAGCGTCGTCTCCACCCACTACGACGCCATGCTCGCCAAGCTGATCTCGTGGGCCCCGAGCCGGGACCAGGCGGTGCGCCAGCTGGCTGCCGCCCTCCGGCGTGCCCGGATCCACGGCGTCTCCACCAACCGGGACCAGCTGGTGGCCACGCTGCGCACCCCGGCCTTCCTCGCCGGCGAGGTGAGCACCGACTTCTTCGCACGGCATCCCGGGACCGCCGCGCCGGCGACCCCCAGCCGGCTCTCCGCGGTCGCCGCGACGATCGCTCTGGCCGAGCAGTCGGCTGCCCGTCGTACCGTCCAGCGCGTCGTGCCCGTCGCCTGGCGCAACGTGGTCAGCCAGCCGCAGACGACCCGGTTCGCCGACGACCTCGAGGTCAGTTGGCTCGGGGGCCGCGAGGGCTACCGCGTGGACGGGTGCGAGGTGATCTCGTGCGCGTCGATCGCCGGCGGACACCGGGTCGTGATCGAGTCCGAGGGGGTGCGTTGGCACTGCGAGGTCCACCTCGGTGAGCCGGATGCGACCGGCGGCCGGGACGTGGACGTGGACGGCGCTGATGGTCATGTCCGGCTGCGGGTGTTGCCCCGCTTCGCCGACCCCCACCAGCTGCTCGCCGGCGGAAGCCTGGTGGCGCCCATGCCCGGCTGTGTCATCAGCCTCGCGGTGGGCGTCGGCGACCAGGTGGAGGCGGGTCAAGCCGTCCTGGTCCTGGAGGCCATGAAGATGCAGCACGTCGTGTCGGCGCCCCACTCGGGCACCGTGACCGAACTCCCCGTCGTGACGGGTCAACAGGTGGCAGCAGGCGAGGTGCTCGCTGTCGTGGAAATGGAGCAGGCATGAACTTCACCGAGTCCGAGGAGCGGCAGGAGCTGCGCCGGCAGGTGTCCCGGCTGGCCTCGAAGTACGGCCGGGACTACTTCACCGCGCAGGCGCGCAGCGGGGGCAAGACCACCGACCTGTGGCTCGAGGTCGGCAGGTTCGGCTATCTCGGCGTCAACATCCCCGAGGAGTACGGCGGCGGAGGTGGCGGGATCGGTGACGTGGCCGCGGTCTGCGAGGAGCTGGCAGCCCAAGGCTGCCCGCTGCTGATGATGGTGGTCAGCCCGGCGATCTGCGGCACGGTCATCGCCCGTTTCGGCACCGAGGCGCAGAAGCAGCGGTGGCTGCCGGGGTTGGCCGACGGCACCGCCACGATGGCCTTCGCGATCACCGAGCCGGACGCCGGCACCAACTCCCACGCCATCACCACCACGGCACGACGGGACGGCGACGAGTGGGTGCTCAACGGCCGCAAGATCTACATCTCCGGGGTGGACGAGTCGCAGAACGTCCTGGTCGTGGCGCGCGCCGAGGACGCCCGGACCGGCAAGTTGAAGCCCTGCCTGTTCGTGCTGCCGACGGACTCGCCGGGGCTGGAGTACCACCCCATCGCGATGGAGATCGTCTCGCCGGAGAAGCAGTTCAGTGTCTTCATCGATGACGTCCGGCTCCCGGCCGACGCCCTGGTGGGCGACGAGGACGCCGGCCTGGTCCAGCTCTTCGCCGGGCTCAACCCGGAGCGGATCATGGCCGCGTCGTTCTCCACGGGCCTGGCCCGCTACGCCTTGGAGAAGGCGGCCGCCTACGCCAAGGAGCGCACCGTCTTCCAGGGCCCGATCGGTGGCCACCAGGCGATCGCACATCCGCTGGCCCAGTCGAAGATCGAGATCGAGCTGGCCCGCCTCATGACGCAGAAGGCAGCTGCCCTGTGCGACGCCGGTGACGACCTGGGCGCCGGCGAGGCGGCCAACATGGCCAAGTACGCCGCTGCCGAGGCTGCCTGCGACGCGGTGGACCGGGCGGTGCAGACCCATGGTGGCAACGGCATCACGCAGGAGTACGGCATGGCCGGACTCCTGGTGGCGGCGCGAGCCGGCCGCATCGCACCGGTCTCGCGCGAGATGATCCTCAACTTCGTCGCGATGCACTCCCTGGGCCTGCCCAAGTCCTACTGAGGGCTCACCAGCAGCCGACGCACGGTTGGGCTCGCGGCCCCTTGGCCTCCAGCGTCTGCTCGTTCCCGCTGGTGGCGTCGGTGGCGGCGTCGGCGAGGACGAGGCTGGTCACTGCACTGGCGATCAGCAGGGCGATGGTGCGGATCATGGTTTCCTCCCGTTGGTGGTGCGGGACCTGATTGCTTCAGGTCACGGTCGAAGCCTGACCAACGTGTGCTTTCGGACGGAAGGGGCACAACTGGCCTAGGCCACTAGTGACCGGCGGCCATGCCCTCACCAGCTCTCCTCCTCCGGTCGCGACGTGAGGTCGTCGACGGCCCAGCCGGAGGGGAGATCGACCGGCGGGGTGTCGGCAGCGCCCTCGCGCAGGAAGACGGCCAGTTCGACGACGTCGGGCCCGACCTGGGACACCACCGCGTGCGCGACACGGTCGTCGGGATGCGCGAGAAGGGCGGCGCTGATGCGCCGGGCGACCACCTCGGCCGATGCCGCGGTGGTCCCGGTCAGCCGCCGCGCGGTCAGCCGAACGATTCGCATGTCTCCTCGATCCATCTCGTGCTGACGTGTTTACTGGACGCCAGCGGAGAACGAAACGGTGCACTAACTGCTCTGGCAACAAGTGACGGGGTCTCGGATGGAACCATCGCTCGGGTCGCACTGGCTCTCGGAGGCGGCCATGGCGGCCTACGAGTACGTCCTGTTCCACGACAACTGGACGATGGAGTCCCTGGCCGAGGGCATCGACCTGGCCCCGGACCAGCTGGGCCGGGTGCTCGACGAGCTCGTCGCCGGGGGTCTGATCAGGGCCTCACAGGAGAGCCCGCGGGAGTTCGTGCCGGTCGCCCCCGTCGTCGGGCTGCGGGCCGCCGTCGACGGCGTCGAGGCGGACCTCAACCGGCACGTCGCGCAGGTGAAGCGGTTGCGGGCCAGCACCGCCGCCCTGATGGAGCGCTTCGAGGAGCACCGCTCCCGCGAGCTGCGCGGCCGCTTCGAGGTGCTGCGCGGCCGGGACGCGACGGTACGCCGGATCGCCGAGCTGTTCGGTGAGACCCAGCACGAGATCTGCACGGTGGTCTCCAGCCTTCCCTCGGAGCAGGCCCTGGAACAGGCCCGCGCCGGGGACCGCGAGCTCTTCGAACGCGGGGTGTCGGTGCGCGGGCTGTTCCTGGAGGGCCACCGGCGCCAGTCGCCGGCGCTGCGGGCCTACCTCGACTGGATGCAGGCCAACGGCGGGCAGATCCGGGTCGCCTACGTCCTGCCCAGCCGCCTGATGTTCTTCGACCGGCACACCGCCCTGGTGGCGCTCGAACCCGACAACGCCGCTGCTGGGGCGATCGTGGTGCACTCGCCCGGACTGGTCGACGTGGTGGTGACGCTGTTCGAGACGCTGTGGTCGAGCGCCATCCCCGCGGAGCCGAAGGGCGCGGACCGCCCGGACGTCAGCGACGTGGAGATGGCGGTGCTCAAGCTCCTGGCCAGTGGCCTGAAGGACGAGGCCGTCAGCCGCCGGACGGGGCTGTCCCTGCGCTCGGTACGCCGGGTGATCGCCGCTCTCAGCGAGCGGCTCGACGCCCACAGCCGCTTCGAGCTCGGGGTGCGCTGCCGCGACCTCGACCTCATCTGAGCACGTTCAGCGGCGCGGCGGGAGCGGCACGAACATCGAGGTGCGCTCGGCGTACTCGGGGTAGCCGGGGCGTTGCATCATGGTGCGCTCCAGCAGCCGGGCGCCCGTGGCGAACACGAGGAAGTAGGTCATGCCCACGGGGGCGAGCACGGTCAGCAGCCCGGGCAGCCAGCCGGAGGCCAGCCCACCGGCCAGCCACAGCCCCCACCAGACGCACGCATCGCCGAAGTAGTTGGGGTGGCGGGTGTAGCGCCACAGGCCCTGATCCATCACCTGGGGACGGTGCGGGTCCTTCTTGTACGCCGCGAGCTGGGCGTCGCCGATGGTCTCGAAACCGATGCCGACGACCGACACCGCGAGGCCGACCCACACCAGGGGCCACCACGCGACCGCCACCGTGGCGCCGACCTGGAGCGGCAGCGAGATGAACCAGAGGGCGAGGCCCTGGACCACGAAGACCTTGCGGATCGCGACAGCGAACCCGTCGTCCCCGATCAGCTCGGCGTAACGCGGGTCCTCACCGTGGCCGACGGCCCGCTTGCGGATGTGCCAGGCCAGGCGAAGTCCCCACACCGCGACCAGGGCCAGCAGCAACCAGCGCCGATCGCCGACGCCCGCGACGGCGCAGACCAGCGCGATGACCACGAACCCGAGCCCCCACGTGACGTCGACGACCGCGATCCGGCCGACGCGGCGGGCGATGATGGCCGTGGCGAGCATCAGCAGCGCGGCGGTCAGCAGCGCCAGGGCGCTGACAGCGGCCAAGCTCACCAGTCACGCACCCCAGGCAGGGTGTGCGGCGCGCCCGGGCGCACCGCCAGGATCTGGTCGACGCCCATCCGGCCGTCGCGGAACGCCATGGCGCCCCCGACCAGGTAGAGCCTCCACACCCGCACGACCTCCTCGCCGACCAGGGCGGTGAGCGGCTCCAGATGCGCCTCGAAGCGCTCCAGCCAGGCCTCGACGGTGCGCACGTAGTGCTCGCGCAGCGCGTGCACGTCACGCACCTCGAGCCCTCCGAGCTCGAGGTGGGCGACCGTCTCTCCCACCGGGCGCATGTGCATGTCGGGGGCGATGAAGCTCTCGATGAACGGGCCACCCCCCGGGTGCTTGCCCCCTCGGCGTCCGGCGCGCGACATCTGCTGGATGAGCACCCGGCCACCGGGGCGCACCGAGGCGCGCAGCACCTCGGCGTACGTCGGGTAGTTCGACTCGCCGACGTGCTCACCCATCTCCAACGACGCGACGGCGTCCCACACTGCGCTCGAGCCTGTCGAGCCGACCAGGTCCCGGTAGTCCATCAACCGGATCTCGACCCGGTCCTGGAGCCCTCTGGCCTTGATCCGGCCGTCGATGAACTTCTTCTGCTCCGCGGAGATGGTGATCCCGGTGACCTGGGCACCGAAGTGCTCGGCGGCGTGCAGTGAGAGCGAGCCCCACCCACAGCCGATGTCGAGGAAGCTCATGCCGGGCTGCAGGCCGACCTTGCGGCAGACCATCGACAGCTTGTCGCGCTGCGCGTCCTCCAGGGTGTAGGCCGGGTCGTCGGAGGTGAAGTAGGCGCACGAGTAGGCCATCGCCTCATCGAGGATCAGGGCGTAGAACTCGTTGGACAGGTCGTAGTGGTGGCTGATCGCCCACTTGTCCCGGGCGTGCTGGTGGAGCCGGCCGCGCAGGCCGCGGGGCACCCGTGCCTGGCTCCGTGGAGGGGGTGGCGGGAGCTTGAGCGCCCCGAGGGAGCCCACCGTGCGCAGCGCGGCCGCGATGGCGGCCGGTGACAGCCTGAGCCCGCGGACGCCGCGTGCGGTCAGTGACTCACGCACCCGGGTCAGGCTGGCGTCGAGGTCGCCCTCGACCTCGAGCTCGCCGAGGACGTAGGCCTGGGCGGCCCCGAGCTCACCGGGCTGCCAGAGCAGTCGGCGCAGTGCCTCGGGGCTGCGCAGCTCGACCGTCGGGGCGTCGACCGGGCCCGCGGTCGAGCCGTCCCAGGCGATGAGGCGGACCGGCAGCTCCCCTCCGGTGAAGGGTGCAAAGGCGTCCGCGAGGCGCGGAGCGACAGCTGCGGATGCCGGACTCACCGCACGTCCTCCCGAGCGAACGTGAGCTGGTTGACGTCGAGGTAGCCCGAGGCGAAACCGGCGCGGGAGTAGTCGAGGTAGAAGTGCCACATCCGCAGGAAGGTGCGGTCGAACCCGAGCTCCTGGACCCGGTCGGAAGCCGCCAGGAAGGCCTCGTCCCACCGCTTCAGCGTCTCGGCGTAGTGCAGGCCCATCGACAGTCGGCAACCCAGTCGCAGGGTCGTCTCGTTGCGGGTGATCTCGTCGAGCACCTGCACCGAGGGCAGGAACCCGCCGGGGAAGATGTACTTGTTGATCCAGGTGTAGGTCCGGCGGGTGGCCAGCATCCGGTCGTGGGGCATGGTGATCGCCTGGATGGCGACCCGACCACCGGGCGCGAGCAGCCGGTCGATGGTGGCGAAGTAGGTGCCCCAGTACTCGTGGCCCACGGCCTCGATCATCTCCACCGACAGCACCGCGTCGTACTCTCCGGTGACCAGGCGGTAGTCGCACAGGTCGACCTGCACCTGGTCGGCGAAGCCGGCTGCGGCGATCCGCTCGCGAGCCAGCTCCTGCTGTTCGCTCGACAACGTCACCGAGCGCACCACGGCGCCTCGGCGGGCGGCCAGGATAGCCAGCTCTCCCCAGCCGGTGCCGATCTCCAGCACCCGGGTGCCCTCGCCGACGTGGGCCTCGTCGAGCAGTCGCTCGATCTTGCGGACCTGGGCGGTCGCGAAGTCGCCGCTGGTGCTGGGCGGGCCGGCGACCAGGTGGTCTCCCACGTGGTCGCTGTCGGGCCCGATCGTGGACTCGAACAGCGCGGCCGAATAGCTGAGCGTCGGGTCGAGGAACGTGCTGAACAGGTCGTTGGACAGGTCGTAGTGGTGAGCGATGTTGTCGCGGGTGTTGTCCACGGTGTTCTGCTGGTGTCGCGGAGGCCGGGCGACGTACGCCGCACGCAGTCGCTGCAGGCGTTCGGGGACCAGGTTGGGGAGGTCGGCGGCGAGCACTGTCAGGAAGCCGGCGAGGTCCTCGGCGTCCCAGGCTCCGGTGAGGTAGGCCTCGCCGAACCCGATCAGCCCCTGGCTGCCGACCCGGGCGAAGAACTCGTCGGGGCGGTGGATGGTCATCAGCGGTCCACCGGCGCCGATGGTCTCGGCCCCGGGGCCGTCGCCGACCTTGACGGTGACCGGCAGCCGCCGCAGGGCGGTGCGGAAGATCGGGCGCGAGAGCCGCGCGAACACGCGCGCTCGGGGCCCGGAGGGAATGACGTGGAGACCGGGCCAGTCTGTGTGCGACGGCCGGCTGGGGGCGAGAGTCATCAGACGCCTTCCTGGGGTGCGTGACGGGGGCGAGGACGGATGGGGAGTCGACGGGCCCACAGCCAGACGCCGTGCAGACGGATCAGCACGGAGCCCTTCAAGGCCGCGGGTGCCGCGCGCAGCGGACCGGACCGGGTGGGCACCCCGCTGAGCGAGGCGCTGAACACGGCCCCGTCGTCGGTGTGCAGGGTGACCGCGATCTGGAGTCGGTCCGCAGTTCGGTTGCCGGGCACGGGTACGGCGAGCTCGTAGGTGCCGTCGGTCCCGTGGAACGGGGAGACGTACATCGACTTGGGTGTCGAGGCGCGCCCCTGCTCGTCGGGGTGGACGAGGTAGGCATGCCGGTCGCCGTAGGTGTTGTGCACCTCCACCACGGTGGCGGCCAGGGCGCCGCTGGCATCGTGACACCAGAACACGCTGATCGGATTGAAGGAGTGCCCCAGGGCCCGCGCGTTGGCGGCCATGAGGATCTGCCCGCCTGGGATCGCGATGTCGTGCGCGGCCAGGAACGTCTCGAGGTTGCCGCGCAGGCTCGCCGCCGGGTCCCCGAGGTGGTCACGAGCCTCGAACCGGCCGAGGATCCCGTGGTCGGGAAGGTGGTCGAGGTCGACCAGCCAGGTCCGCGAGCGGTGCGTGAACGCGCGCTTCCACGGGGTACGCCGCGTATGGCGGATCGTCGTGTCGTAGACGCGAGGGGCCTGATGTGAGTTCCCGTGATCGAGCGTGTTTCGGTGATCGAGTGAGCTTCCCTGATCGAGCGTGTTTCGGTGATCGAGTGAGCTTCCGTGATCGAGCGTGTTTCGGTGATCGAGTGAGCTTCCGTGATCGAGCGTGTTTCGGTGATCGAGCTTGTCGAGATCACTCACCCACTCGAACCCCAGGCGCTCGGCGGCCGTGAGCCCGGAGCGGGCACCGTCCTCGTGGAAGCCCCAGCCGTGCCACGCGCCGGCGAAGGTCACTCGGTCGGTGGCGATCTCGCCGAGTCGCTGCTGGGCCGCCACCGAGGCCGGGGTGTAGAGCGGGTGCTCGTAGTGCATCGTCTCGATGACCGAGGCGGGATCCACGAGGTCGGTGCCGCCGAGGGTCACCAGGTAGTGGGTCTCGGTGGGGAGTCGCTGCAGGCGGGTGAGGTCGTAGGTGACGATGAGCCCGTCGTTCGCGGCGGGCCGCTGGAAGTTCCATGACGCCCAGGCGCGCTTGGCTCGTGGCAGCAGCGAGGTGTCGGTGTGCAGCTGTGCGACGTTGGGTGAGTAGGTGATGGCCGACAGGACCTCGCGCTGAAGGTCCGAGGGGGTGCTGAGCATGCTGAGGGCCTGGGCCGGGTGGGTGGCGATCACCACGGCGTCGTACGAGGTCACCTGGCCGTTGCCGTCGGTCAGTTCCACGCCGTCTGCGAGCTCGGTGACGGTGGTGACCTTGGTGCCGAGGCGTACGTCGGGCAGACCGGCCGCGACGCGACGGACGTATTCGCGGGAGCCACCGGTCACGGTGCGCCAGGTCGGCGAGCCGAAGATCGAGAGCATGCCATGGTGATCGAGGAACGAGAACAGGTAGCGCGCGGGGTAGTCCAGCGCCAGCGCCGGGTCGCACGACCAGACCGCGGCCACCAGCGGTTCCATGAAGTGGTGGGCGAAATAGTCCGAGAAGCCGCCGGCCTCGAGGAACTCGCGCAGCGTCACGTCGCGGTCCTCAGTGATCGAGCTTGTCGAGATCACCTTCCGCGCCTCACGGTGGAACCGCGGGATCTCCGGAAGCATCCGCAGGTACGCCGGGGTCCTCGACGTACGCCAGGTCGGGAAGACCCCTTTGAGGCCCAGGGCGCCGGCCCATTCCAGCCCGGTGCCGCGGTCGCTGATCGACATCGACATCTCGGAGTCCTGGGTCGCGACGCCGAGCTCGGCGAACATCCTCAGCAGGGTCGGGTAGGTGCGCTCGTTGTGCACGATGAAGCCGGTGTCGATGGCAAGGCGACCGTCGGGACCGGTGACGTCGTGGGTGTCAGCATGGCCACCCAGGCGCTCGTCGGCCTCGAAGAGCGTGACGTGGGCCGACTTCGCGACCACGTAGGCGGCGGTGAGGCCGGCCACGCCACTTCCGACGACGGCGACGTGCCTCTTGCGGTGAGCGTTCACGCCAGGTCCTGGAAGTCGAAGGCGGCGATGGTGGGCATCGTGGGGGCGTCGGAGCCACCCTCGGGCTCGACCGTGATCCCGGCCCACACCGCCTGGGAGGCGTCGCCCTGGAGGACGACGGTCTGGTCTCCCGAACCGGTCATGAGGCCGGCGGAGGTGACCTTGCCCTGGGCGTTCTGGAACCAGAGCTCGTAGACCTTGCCACTCGGTGCGGCCGGCATGTCCTTGGCGACCAGGACGGCCTTGCCCAGCGACTTGGAGGTCACCAGGGTGGCCGAGGCACCGTCGATCTCGTGGGTGACCTTGGTGGCGTCGGGAGCGCTCAACACCTGGTCGGCGACCGAGATGGTCTGGCTGGAGTCGTCGTTCCAGGGGTGCCACACGGTGGCGCCGACTCCGAGCGCCACGACGGCGGCCGCTGCGGCCACCAGCTGCGGGAACCGGCGGCGGCGAGCCTGGCGGTGCTGGGCCAGATCGTCGGTGACGACCGGTCGTGCCGGTTGCGGGGGCAGCGGACGGATCCGGGTGATGTTGCCGAGCACCGCGTCACGCAGGGCGGGGGGCGGCGTCAGCTCGGAGCTCGCACCGAGCAGGCCGGCTGCCTCGGTCAGGCTCGCCACCTCTTCGCGGCACACGGAGCACTCGGCAAGGTGGGCTTCGAAGCGAGCGCGCTCGATGTCGTCGAGGGCATCGAGGGCATAGGCGCCGGAGAGGGCGTGAATGTCCGGGGTCAGGTCTCGGTTGTCGTTGTTCATGAGCCCACTCCCATCGCGTCTCGTAGTCGGATCAGCCCATCGCGGATCCGGGTCTTGGCGGTGCCGACAGGTAGGTCGAGCATCGTCGCCACCTCTGTATGTGTGTAGCCCCCGAAGTAGGCCAGCTCGATCGCGTCGCGCTGGACCGCCGTGAGGGTGGTGAGGGCCGAGCGCACGCGCTTGGCCTCGAGTGAACTGGTTGCGGCCTCGGCGGTCTCGTCGTGGGGGACGGCACCGGAGCTGCGGTGGTAGGTCGTGTCACGGCGGGTGGCCGCTTCTGCTGAGCGGACCCGATCCACGCCCTTGCGGTGCGCGATGGTCAGCAGCCACGAGATGGCGCTGCCTCGATCGGGGTCGAACCTGCTTGCTGTGCGCCAGATGTCCAGGAAGCACTCCTGGGTCACTTCCTCGGCCTGGGCCGGATCGCGAACGACCCGGAGGACCAGCCCGTAGACCCGGGCGGCCGTGGCGTCGTAGAGCGTGGCGAATGCTGCCTCGTCCCCCCTGGCCGATCTGCTGAGCAGGTCGGCCAGGGCGACGTCACGGCCATCGGGCGACGGATCGTCCGATTTGCCGGGTCTGGGTGTCTTCACAAGCTCCATTATGTGGGTCAGGAGGGCATGAGGACGGTGTCGATGATGTAGACCGTCGCGTTGGCTGTGGGCACGTTGCCGCAGATGACGGATGCCTTGTCCGGGACCACCTTGAAGGACTCGCCCGAACCCTTGACCTTGAGCATGTCGCCAGCGAGGGTCTCGTGCGGGCCGGCCAGCTGCTCGGGCGTGAGCTGCCCGGCGATGACGTGGTGGGTCAGGATCTTGGTGAGCAGCGCCTTGTCGGCCAGGACGGCCTTCAGGGTCTTCGGCGGAAGCTTGGCGAACGCGTCGTTGGTCGGCGCGAACACGGTCAGGGCCTCCTGCGAGTTCAGGGTGTCGACCAGGCCGGCCTTGGTGACCGCGGTGACCAGGGTGGAGAGCAGCGGGTTGGCGCTGGCGGCGGAGGCGACCGGGGCGGTGGCCATGCCGTTGAAGCTGCCCGCGCCGTCGGCCGGGACGGCCGCGCAGCCCTCACCGAAGGTCTGGTCGCCGGCGTTGGTGGTCTCGGCCGGGGTGGACTCACTGGCATCCGGCGTGGCCGGGGCCGAGGTGCTCTCCTCTGCGGCTGCGGGGGTGGAGTCGCCCTCGCTGCTGCCGCCACAGGCGGCCATCGTGAGGGAGAGGGCGAGGATCGAGCCGGCGGCTGCCGTGCGGCGCAGGGTGTTCGTTCGCATGATGGTTCCTTTATCTCTGTGGAAGGCCAGGAGCGGCCGGACACTAGGCATTCGGTGCTGCTCGGGAACCGGATTGGAAACTTCCCAAAACTTCTTCCTCCCCTGCGTCCCCCCCAAAACCCGGATAGTCCAGAACGTTCGGCACCGAGACTCGCCGTACGAGGGTGCCGAACGTTCTGGACTATCGAAAGGTAGGGAGGGGTGGGGGATCAGGACACGTTGACGACGATCTCCTGGATGCCGGTGGCGCCGTCGGGGAAGACAGTGACGCGAGCGGCGGTCTGAGTCTCGCCGTCCTTCGTGGTGGCGCGTACGGCGAGCTGGTGCGAGCCGGTCTTGGCCTCCCAGGGGAGGTACCACTGGCGCCAGTAGTCCAGGTTGACCTCGGGGCCGAGCTTGGCCTCCTGCCAGGCGCCTCCGTCGATGCGGACCTCGATCTTCCCGATCCCGCGCTGCTGCGCCCAGGCCACACCCCCGATGGCGGTCATGCCGGGTTTGATGGTCGACAGGCCCTTGGGGGTGTCGATCCGGCTCTCCACCTTGATGGGGGCGTCGGTGGCCCAGTCCCGCTCGGTCCAGTAGGACTGCTGCTCGGCGTAGGTCGTCAGCGTGAGCTTCGAGAGCCACTTGGTGGAGCCCACGAAGCCGTAGATGCCCGGTGTGATCAGCCGGACGGGGAAGCCGTGGGCCCGAGGCAGGGCCTCGCCGTTCATGGCGATCGCGACCATGGCGTCGCGCCCGTCGGTGGCGACCTCCAGGGGAGTGCTGATGGTGAAGCCGTCGTACGCCGTGGACAGGATCTGGTCGGCCTTGCTGCCCACGCCTGCCTGGTCCAGCAGGTCGGTCAGGCGTACGCCGAGCCAGCGGGCACCGCCGACGTACGGCCCGCCCACCTCGTTGGAGACGCACGTCAGCGTGATGTCGCGTTCGATCAGCGGCATCGCAGCCAGTTCCTCGAAGGTGAACTCGAGCTCTTTGTCGACATCACCGTCGATCGTCAGGGTCCACCCGTCGACGCTGACACTCGGCGTGATCAGCGAGGTGTCGATCCGGTAGAAGGAGTCGTTCGGTGTGCGCAGCGAGCTGATCCCCTGGATCCGGGTCTCGAGGCCACGCGGGAAGGCCGGGGCCGGGTCGGTGGCCGTGGGGATGGCGACGTCCTCGGGGCGGGCCTTCAGGTTGATCAGCCACTGCCCGGTGCCACCCATGGCGGCGCCCACGGCGCCCAGAGCGGTGGCGAGGAGCAACGGACGCCGGGTCGTGCCGGTGGCCGGGTCGGCCGAGGTGTCGGGAGCGGCGTCGGGTCGCGCCATCCGGCACAGGACGCCGAGCACGAGCACGCCCACGAGGCCGGCGACGACGGCCGGGAGCGCGTCGGTGAACGAGGCGGTGGGCCGGTTGAGCGCAGCGGCTCCGGCGAGGGCCACCAGGAGGACCAGCAGTCCCGCGCCCAGGGCGAAACGGCGCCTGGCCAGCAGCCCGGCGACGGCCGAGAGCAGCAGGGTGGCGACCAGCACGGAGCCGATCAGGATCGGCTTGTCGTTGGTGCCGAAGTGGCGCACTGCCCACTCCTTGACCGGGGTGGGCGTCAGGTCGATCACCTGCGAGCCGACGGCCAGGACTGGCGAGGAGGCCGGGTTGAGGAGGGCGGCCACCAGATGTGCGGCGGCCATGCCCGTGACGGTGGCGACGAGGCCGTACAGGGCGTGGAGCAGTCTGGTGCGCATGGGAGGTGTTCGGAGCGGAGCCCGCTGCGGATTGCCGCGCGGAGCGGTAGACATGTCCTCATGACCGCTCTTGTGAGGTACGACGGCCCGACGGACACGACCCCTGCCCGCGCCACCCTGACCCTGGATTCGCCGCGCAACCGCAACGCGCTGAGTCGCCAGCTGGTCTCCGAGCTGTACGACGGGCTGCAGCGGGCGCAGGACGACGACGACGTCCGGGTGGTGGTCATCCGGGCGGCCGGTCCGGCGTTCTGCTCAGGCGCCGACCTGTCGGAGGCGGCCAGTGAGGGCATGGAGAAGGCGGCGGGGGTGCTGGTCGACCTGCAACGGCGCCTCGTCACCTTCCCCAAGCCCGTGGTGACCCGGCTGCACGGCGCGGTGCGGGCGGGCGGGATCGGCGTGGTCGCGGCCAGTGACATCGCGATCAGCGCGGACGACGCGAGCTATGCGTTCACCGAGGTGCGGCTCGCGCTCACCCCGGCGGCGATCAGCCTGACCGTGCTGCCGCGGATGACCGACCGGTCGGCGGCCCTGACCTTCCTGACCGGCGAGACCTTCGACGGGGCCCGGGCCGCGGCGATGGGCCTGGTCACCATGGCGGTGCCGGAGGCCGACCTGGACGCGGCTGTCGACGCGGCCTGCTCCCACCTCGTCAAGGGCCACCCGCAGGGACTGCGCGAGACCAAGTCGTTGCTGGCCCGGGACCTGGTGACCCGGATCGATGCCCAGGGTGCGGACCTCGCCCAGCTCAGTGCCCGCCTGTTCGGTTCCGAGGAGGCCCGTGAGGCCATGGTGGCTTTCCTCAATCGGAGGAAGTAGGCAACCTTCCGGGGGCGCGACCCGGTACTACCGTGCATGACAGCCACGACGCTCCGCGACCATGGGGCCGACAAGGGGGCCGATCCGGGAGGTCGCGTGACGAGCACGGTCGGGTTCGAGGAGTTCGTCGCCGCCCGGTCCAGCGGACTGCTGCGCACGGCGTACCTGCTCACCCACGACCATGCGCTCGCCGAGGACCTCCTCCAGACGTCGTTGACGAGGGCCTGGTTCGCCTGGTCGCGCATCGACGGCAACCCGGAGGCCTACGTACGACGGATCCTGGTCAACACCTATGCGAGCTGGTGGCGGCGCAAGTGGAACGGTGAGCATCCCACCGAGGAGCTCCCCGACCGGACCGGCAGCGACTTCACCGACGGTGCTGCGAGCGGCCAGGACCTGTGGTCCGCGCTGGCCCGGCTGCCGCGCCGCCAACGTGCGGTCATCGTGCTGCGCTACTTCGAGGACCTGACCGAGGCCGAGACCGCCCGCACCCTGGGTTGCTCGGTCGGCACCGTGAAATCCCAGACCAGCAAGGCCATGGCGCACCTGCGCATCGATCCGGCCCTGCTCACCCACACCGGGGAGGAGTCCCGATGAGCACCCCTACCGATCTGCGCAGCGTCCTGGAGGAGCACGCACACGACATCGAGACGATCCCCACCGGTGATCGGCTCAGTCAGGTGCAGGGCCGCATCCGCGGCGTACGCCGGCGCCGCCGCGCCGCCATGGCCGGCGCCGCTGCCGTGGTGGTCGCCGTCGCCGGAGTGGTCACCTTCCTGCCGCGTGACCCCGAGGCCGCACCGGCCAGCCGTGACCTTGCTGGCCACACGGCACCCAAGACCCTGCAGTCCCTGGGCTACACCTACACGTTCGCGGACGGTGACCAGGGGCGCGGTGAGGCCGTCGTGCGGCTCTCGCCGTCCGACCAGCCCCGTCTCTATGCGTGGGCCTCCGACACCGGTTCCCTCCAGGGCAGGGACCCGGGCGATCTCGATGGCGACGGCTCGTCCCCGGACACCGTCGAGCTGGGGGCCGAGGACTTCGCGGACTTCCACGAGATCCCACCGGGCGTCTCGGGCGTGCTCCGCGCGACCGGTCCCGGCCAGGTGGGCCTGGCCGTCTACACGCTGTCGGCTCCGGCGCCCGGGGTGACCAAGGACGGCACCACGTTCCGGGCGGACGTCGCCGGCGACCGCCTGCTCGAGGCCGCCATCGGCGACCGTGGCCAGAACGACCTGACGGTGCGGTTCGCGATGCCACAGCGCGACCTGCGGATGTCCGAGGTCTGCTCCGGACTGAGCGACAAGTTCCAGGTCAACGTCGAGATCAATGGTGCTCTGGTGACGTTCGGCCAGTGCTCCGGTTCGACGCCGCTCGACGGTGGCAGTGGCTACTCGACGTTCACCGGAGGCATCGCGGACCGGAAGGGTGACCGGGTCCGGCCCGGCGACCCGGTGACCGCCCGGATCTGGGTGACACGGGAGTCGGGCCGCGACGACCCCTCTCCGGAGGCCGTCAGCGCCCCGGGCGTCCATCTCGGAGCGGCGTTCTACGAGGTCGCCCCTACGGTGGCTGTGGTGGCCGGGTGGGACCTGCCGGCCCAGGTGGAGTACGACGGTCACCTGTGGACCTGGTTCGACTCGACGTCACTGGTTGCGACGCTGGGTCCGGCCGCGCTGGACGTCGATGCCGACCCCGGCCCCGTCCTGGCCCAGACCATGAGCAAGGGGAACTTCCGGGTCACCGTGCCTTCCTTCGTGGACGGCAAGGTGGCTTCCAGGAACAGCGGCGGAGGGCTCGGTGTCGTGCGCATGTTCGAGGGCGGCCAGCACACCGTGGCCATCGACGGTGTCCGCCTCGGGCCGCGCGGCGAGGTGGGTGTGGCGTTGTATCGGCGTGGATGACGGCATCGGGCGCCGGTACGGCGAGGCTGCGGGGTAGAGTTGTCGACTTGCCATTGCACGCCAGCCCATCAGCGGGGGACCGATTGTCCGAGGAAGTCGCCGAGCGCGAGATCGCCCACGAGCAGGCCTTCGTGGACCGGGTCTACGTTCAGCTTCAGAAGTCGGCTGCCAACGCTGCGGAGCTGGCCCGCGAGGGTCATCAGCGCGGGCGGCTGGGCCACGAGGGTGGCCTCGTCGAGCGCGACGCGATGGTCTTCCAGGCAGCGCGACGCATCGCCCAGTTGGACGCCGCCCACGAGGGCCTGGTGTTCGGTCGGCTCGATCTCGACCCCACGTTCGATGCCGAGGCGCGCTACATCGGCCGGATCGGCCTGCGCGACGACGACCGCGACTCCCTGCTGATCGACTGGCGGGCCCCGGCCGCCGCGGTGTTCTACCAGGCGACCGCGGCCGACCCGCAGCGCGTCGTACGGCGCCGCGTGCTGCGTTGCGTCGGCGCCTCGGTGACCGGGGTGGAGGACGAGCTCCTCGACCCGAGCATCGACACCGACCTCCCGATCATCGGCGAGGGTGCCCTGATGGCGCAGCTCTCGCGGGCCCGCGATCGCTCCATGCACTCGATCGTGGCCACGATCCAGGCCGAGCAGGACAAGGCGATCCGGGCTCCCTCCAAGGGGGCGACGCTGATCACCGGCGGACCGGGGACCGGCAAGACGGTGGTGGCGCTGCACCGTGCGGCCTACCTGCTCTACACCGACCGGCGTCGCTACGAGTCCGGCGGCGTCCTGATCGTGGGGCCCTCGGGCGTCTTCATGCGCTACATCCAGCGGGTGCTGCCCTCGCTCGGCGAGACGGCGGTCGCGCTGCGCTCGCTCGGTGAGGTGGTCGACGGGGTGCGTGCGACGCGTCACGACGAGCCTCGGGTGGCCGACGTGAAGGGTGCGGCCCGGATGGCGGAGCTGATGCGACGCGCCGCTCGCCAGGGTGTCCCGGGCGGGCCGGACCACTTCCGGGTGTTCTGGCGCGACGAGGTCATCGTCCTGGACCGGGGCATCCTGGGCCGGCTGCGCCGCACCCTGCTGGCGCAGGGCGTCCGCAACCGTCAGCTGCCCCGGGTCGCCTCCACGTTGCTGGATGCCATGTGGCGACAGGTGCGCGGCGAGCGTGGGCGCGAGCGGGGCCGCGAGGCGTTCGACGACGAAATGCTTTCCGATGCGGACTTCGTCGAGTTCGCGGTGGCCTGGTGGCCTCCGCTCGACGCCCCGCAGGTCTTCTCGTGGCTCGCTGATCCCGACTTCCTGGCCCGGGTCGGCGAAGGCGTGGTGTCTGCGGAGGACCAGCGGCTGCTGCTCAAGTCGTGGGGCTCCTCCAGCGACCTCTCGATCGAGGACATCGCGTTGCTCGACGAGTTGCGCTACGCCCTCGGTGACATCCCCCAGCAGGCACAGGAGGACCGCGACGACATCCCGGCCGTCCTCGAGGGCGGGGTCGACCTCCAGGAGCTCACGACGGCTTCGGAGCGGGAGTACGCCCCGTCGGGGCGTGCCTGGACACCGCCGACCCACCGGGTCGAGGACGACCCGTTCGCCCACGTCCTCATCGACGAGGCCCAGGACCTGACCCCCATGCAGTGGCGGATGGTCGGGCGGCGTGGGCGCAACGCCTCCTGGACGATCGTGGGCGACCCGGCCCAGTCGTCGTGGCCGGTGCCGGAGGAGTCCTCGGCCGCTCGGGCGCAGGCCCTGGAGGGCAAGGCGCTGCACGAGTTCCACCTCTCGACCAACTACCGCAACTCCTCTGAGATCTACGCCCATGCCGCCGACTACGCCGCGCGGGTGGGGCTGGAGGCCGACCTGCCCACAGCGGTCCGCTCGACCGGCAACCCGCCCCGGATCGTGACCGACGTCGACGACCTGGAGGCCGCCCTACGGGCCGAGGTCGCCCGGGTCGCGGGCGAGGTCGCCGGCACCGTCGGCATCGTCGTACCGGTCGCGCGTCGTTCCGAGGTCAACGGCTGGCTGGCCTCCTGGCCCGAGTTCGCCGTCGACGCCCCCTCGGCGGCGGCAGCCGTCGACTCGGCCGTCGCGCCGTCCGGTGAGGACCGCCTCGTGGTGCTGACCGGGCTCGACACCAAGGGCCTGGAGTTCGACGCCATCGTCGTGGTCCGTCCCCAGGAGATCGAGGACGAGTCCGTCACCGGACGCGCCACCCTGTACGTCGTCCTCACCCGCGCCACCCAGTTGCTCACCACGCTCACCTGAGCGACAGGTCGATGGGTTTGGGACGTACATCTGCGACAGGTCGGCGCGGTTTAGGGTTGAGCGCATGACCGAGCAGTCCCCGTCTTCCAGTGGGCCGACGAGTGCCCGGACCGCGATCGAGGCGATCCAGGGGCACGAGGCGTGGGCGGTCATCCGGCTCCAGGACTCCGACACGGTGACCTTCGTCGGTGGCCGACGCAGCGAGGTGGCCAGCCTGCTCGACGTACCCCTGGCCGACGGTGTCCCCGAGCCCGGGCGCCGCTTCGACCGCCTCGTGGCGATCCCGTTCCGGCAGGTGGCCGAGCGGGGCTTCGCGGCCCACGACGACGGCACTCCGCTCGTGGTGGTCGAGATCGACACCGAGCTCGAGGTCCCGTTGCCGGACGTGCTGGGCGCCCTGCCCGATGTGGCCGTCGAGTTCACCGACCGCGGTGGCTTCGAGAGCGACGACGAGGACTATGCGAAGGTCGTCGAGGCGATCATCCGCGACGAGATCGGCAACGGCGAGGGCGCCAACCTGGTCGTGGGACGTCACTACCGGGCCGTCGTGGCCGACTGGGACGCCGACAAGGCCCTGACGGTGTTCCGGCGGCTGCTGGCCCGCGAGCGCGGCGCCTACTGGACCTTCCTGTTCTTCACCGGTGAGCGCTACCTGGTCGGGGCCAGCCCCGAGCGGCACGTGAGCGTGCGCGGCGGCGACGTCCGGATGAACCCGATCTCGGGCACCTTCCGGGTCCCCAAGGTCTCGGGCGAGACGAGCGCCGGGCCCAGCACCAAGCAGCAGCTGCTCGACTTCCTGCGCGACCCCAAGGAGATCTACGAGCTCTTCATGGTGGTCGACGAAGAGCTCAAGATGATGTGCGACATCTGCCACGAGGGCGGCCAGGTGCTCGGGCCCTTCCTCAAGCCGATGACGCACCTGGTGCACACCGAGTACCTCCTGGCCGGACGCAGCCACCGCGATGTGCGCGAGATCCTGCGCGACACGATGTTCGCCGCCACCGTGACCGGCAGCCCGGTGGAGAACGCCTGCCGGCTGATCAAGGAGTACGAGGCCGAGGGTCGCGGCTACTACGGCGCGGCCCTGGCGCTGCTGGGCCGCGACGCGGACGGTGCCCCCACGGCCGACAGCCCGATCGTCATCCGCACCGCCGACGTCGACCTCGACGGCCGGTTGAAGGTGACCGCGGGCGCCACCCTGGTGCGCGACTCCGAGGCGGCCTACGAGGTGGCCGAGACCCGCGCGAAGGCCGGCGGGATCCTGTCGGCCTTCGGCCTCGTCGCCCAGGCAGCCGCCCCCGCGGAGGGTACGGCGCTGCTGACGCGCGACGAGGACGTCCTGCTGGCGCTGAACGAGCGCAACCAGAAGCTCAGCCGGTTCTGGCTCACCGACCAGGCGGGCGCTCCACCCGACGCCCACCTGGCCGGCAAGTCGGTGGTGATCCTCGACGGCGAGGACGACTTCGTGAACATGCTGCGCCACGTCCTCGGCGTGCTCGGGCTGCGCAGTGAGGTCGTGCGTCACGAGGACTACGTGCCCGGGGCCCTCGACGGCTTCGACCTGGTGATCGTGGGTCCGGGACCGGGCGATCCTCGCGACGACACCGACGCGAAGATGGTGCGGATCCGGGCAGCGGTCGCCGAGCTCCTCGCCCAGGGGCGCCCGTTCCTGGCTGTGTGTCTGGGACACCAGACGCTGTGTCACCAGCTGGGGATCGGGTTGGCCTTCAAGGACATCGTGTTCCAGGGCACCCAGTCCCCGATCCCCTATGAGGGGCGCACGGAACGGGTGGGCTTCTACAACACGTTCGTGGGCAGGATCGAGGGTGACGGCGCAGGTCTCCCCGCGGGCCTGTCGGCCGAGGTCGACGCTGCCACCGGGGACATCCACGTGCTCACCGGCCCGCACTTCCGCGGCATCCAGTTCCACGCCGAGTCGATCCTGACCGAGCATGGGTACGACCTGCTGCACGGGCTGGTGGCCGACCTTCTCAGGCCGGCCTGAGCGGGCTGGGGAAACTCGACTGAAAATGTGTTGTCCGAGCAGGCAACCAAATCCGGCGACGTCACGTCATAGCAAGTGACGCACGAACTCGAGACGGGGGAGTTCGAGCTCTCATCGACCTGCGGGCCGCCACTGGCGGCCCGCAGTCCATTTCGCCCAGACGCGCGAGTTTCGCGGGCTGTCCCAGTATGTTGAGCCGGGTGGTCCCTGCCCAGGTCTCGTCGAAGGTCACGCCGCGCGTGGTGGTGGTGGACCATTACGACTCCTACACCTGGAACCTGGTGCACCTGGTCGCGGCCGTCACCGGCGTCCTGCCGACCGTCGTCCAACACGACGAGACCACCCCCGAGTTCCTGCTCGGCTTCGACCACATCGTGCTGTCACCGGGTCCCGGCCATCCTGCGGTGCCCCAGGACTTCTCGGTCGGCACCACCGTCCTGCGTGAGGGCGATCGCCCCGTGCTCGGGGTCTGCCTGGGCATGCAGGGCCTGGTGACGGCGTACGGCGGCACCGTGGGCCGCGACGTGCCCGCCCATGGTGAGCTGGCGCTGATCACCCACGACGGCAAGGGGGTCTTCCGGGGCCTGCCGCAGGATTTCAAGGCGGTGCGCTACCACTCCCTGCAGGCCATCGAGCTGCCCGACAGTCTGGTGGTGACCGCGACCTGCCCGGGCGTGCTGCCGGAGGGACCGCCGGCGGTGATGGGGGTCCGGCACGTCAGCCGACCCCTGGAGGGCGTCCAGTTCCATCCTGAGTCGATCCTGTCGGAGTACGGCGAGGCGTTGATGGCGAACTTCCTCAGATGAGTGCGGAGGAGAGGTTCCGGCAGTTGGCCGGCGTGCACGACCGTTGCTTCTGGCTGGACGGCGGCGGTGGCCTGGAGTGGTCGGGCCGTCGCTCCCTGATCGGCTGGCTCGACGACGACGACGTGTCGTTGACGCTGGTGGACGGGAAGGTGTTCCGGCATGCGCGCGGCGCGAGTGTGGCCGTCGGCAACGACATCTTCGACATCTTCGACGTGCTGGAGACCGAGATGGAGGGCGACGGCTCCGACGTCCATTGGGTCGGCTACTTCGGCTACGCCTCGCGACCGGACCTGCCCGCCGGTCTCGACACCGAGGACCTCGCGCCCACCGCGGTGTGGATGCGGGCACGTCACGTCGAGGTCTTCGACCATCCCGACGTACCGCGCCAGGCCCGCCCACCCGGGGCGAGCACGACGATCACCACCCCGGACGACTACCGCGAGGCCTTCGCGCGGGTGCAGCAGGAGCTGCTGGCCGGCAACTCCTACGAGGTGAACCTGACCTATCGCGTCGAGGTGGAGAGCGACCTCGACCCGGTCGAGGCCTACCTGCGGTTGCGTGAGCTCAACCCGGCGCCCTACGCCGGCTTCCTGCAGCACGGTCACACCCGCCTGCTCAGCTCGTCCCCGGAGCGCTACGCCGCGATCGACCGCAACCGGATGATCGAGACCAAGCCGATCAAGGGCACCACGCCGCGCGGTGCGACCCCGGAGCAGGACGCCGAGCTGCGCGAGCACCTGCGCAGCGACCCCAAGATCCGCTCCGAGAACCTCATGATCGTCGACCTGCTGCGCAACGACCTCGCCCTCGTGTGTGATCCGGGGTCCGTCGAGGTGCCGGCGCTGATGCAGGTGGAGTCCTACGAGTCGGTGCACCAGCTGGTCTCCACGGTCCGGGGTCGGCTGCGCGAGGACGTCACCACGGTCGGTGCCCTGCGCTCGCTGTTCCCGGCCGGCTCGATGACCGGGGCCCCCAAGCTGCGCACGATGCACATCATCGACGCCGTCGAGGGGACTCCTCGGGGGGTCTATGCCGGTGCCTTCGGCTGGATCTGCGGGGATGGTCGCGCCGACCTGGGGGTGGTGATCCGTTCGCTGGTGGCCACGCCGTCGGTGGACGGCTGGCGCTATCGCCTCGGGACCGGGGGCGGCATCACCGTGCGCTCGGACGTCGATGAGGAGTACGCCGAGTCGCGCTGGAAGTCCGAGCGGCTGCTGCGGATCTTCGAGGACCCGAGCGTCAGCTCGAGGCTCCCGGGATCTTCAACGTGACCAGTGCGCCGCCGTCGGGACCGCTGGTGGCGCGGGTGCTGCCGCCGTGTCGCTCGGCGACCTGGCGCACGATCGAGAGGCCGAGCCCGGAACCGGGCATCGCGCGGGACTCCGTGGAGCGGTAGAAGCGGTCGAAGATGTGCGGCAGGTCCTTCTCGGAGATGCCCGGACCCTGGTCGGCGACCGACAGCACCCCGTCGCTGAGCCGCACCGTCACCGGCGCCCCTGGGGGGCTCCACTTGGCGGCGTTGTCGAGCAGGTTGGTGACGGCCCGCTCCAGTGCGGACGACTCGCCGAGGACCATCCAGCGGGCCAGCTGGGTCTCGAAGCGCACGCTCGGGGCCCGCAGCCGCACCCGGGCGATGGCCCGCTCGACCACCTCGGCGAGGTCGAGCGGCTCGACCACCGGCGCGGCGGGTGCCTCGCGGGCCAGCTCGATCAGGTCCCCGATCAGCGTGGTCAGCTCCTCGATCTGCGCGCGGACGTCGTCGAGCAGCTCGGTCCTGGCCTCTGCAGGCAGGCGACCGGTGTCGTCGCCGCCACCGTCGGCCTGCGCCAGCAGGTCGAGGTTGGTGCGCAGCGAGGTGAGCGGCGTACGCAGCTCGTGCCCGGCGTCGGCCACCAGCTGGCGTTGGCGGTTGCGGGAGGCGTCGACACTGGCGATGAGCGAGTTGAAGGCAGCCGCCAGCCGGGCGACCTCGTCGTCGCCCTCGATCGGGATCTCGGTGAGGTGCTCGGTCCGGGCGATGTCCTCCACCGAGGCCGTGAGGTGACGCACCGGGCGCAGTCCGTTGCGGGCCACCGCCCAGCCGGCGAGTCCGGCGGCGATCACGCCGACGAGGCCGAAGAGCAGCATGACCAGGCCCAGGCGGCCCAGGACCTTCTCCTGCGAGGCCAGCGACTGCGCCAGCATCAGCGCCCCGTCCTCGGTGGGCACCGTGACGACCCGGTAGTGCTTGCCGTCGGCGTAGACCGTGCGGATCGCCTGGTCCTGCCTTCCCTCGAGGACCGCGAGGTCGGGTGCGCCGGGCAGGATCTCGGGTCCGGGGCCGAGTCCCTGCGCCCGGCCGTCGCTGCCGATGAGGACGATGCGTACGTCGCCGGCGTTGGCGCCCAGGGCGGCGGCGTTGAAGACCTCACCGGTCTCGGTGGCGATGGAGAAGGCGCTCTGCTTGGCAGCCGTCTCAGCGCGCACCACCATCGACTGGTCCAGCGTCGACTGGGTCTGCATCCGAACCGTGATGTAGGCCCCCAGGGCGACGAACGCGACCGACAGGCCCACCGCCATGGTGGTGAGCAGCGTGACCCGGCTGGCCAGTGAGCGGCGGTAGTGCCAGCGCGGACCGAACCAGGAGGGTGTGGTCATGACTCCTTCAAGACGTAGCCGACACCTCGCACGGTGTGCAGGAGGCGGGACTCGTCCTCGGCCTCGGTCTTGCGGCGCAGGTAGCCGACGTAGACCTCCAGGGAGTTGGCGGTCGTCGGGAAGTCGTAGCCCCAGACCTCCTCCAGGATGAAGGAGCGTTCCAGGACCCGTCGCGGGCGGCGCATGAACATCTCGAGCAGGGTGAACTCGGTGCGGGTCAGCTCGATGGACCGCCCGCCGCGGCGGACCTCGCGGGAGGCCAGGTCGAGGGTCAGGTCGGCGAACGACAGGACCTCGTCGGCGTCCTCCTCCTGCGGGACCACGCGGCGAAGCAGTGCCCGCAGGCGGGCCAGGAGCTCCTGCAGGGCGAACGGCTTGGTGAGGTAGTCGTCGGCGCCGGCATCGAGGCCCTCCACCCGCTCGCCGACGGCGTCGCGGGCGGTCAGGACCAGGATGGGGACGTCGTTGCCGGCCGCACGCAGGGCTCGGGTTGTCTCCAGGCCGTCGAGGCGCGGCATCATCACGTCCATGATCACGACGTCGGGGTGGCTGGCCGCGGAGCTCGACGCGATCCCGGCCAGCGCCTGGGCGCCGTCCTCGGCCAGTGCGACGTCATAACCGTTGAACTCGAGGGAGCGGCGCAGCGACTCACGCACGGCGCGGTCGTCGTCGACGACCAGCACGCGGGGCTTGGCGGTGCCCGACGGGGAAGCATTCACCGCTCCACTGTGCCAGGGACGCCTGAGTCGGTGCTGAGAATCGCGTCAGTACCTCGCCGCGATCTCAGCGGCGCGCGAGCCGTAGGTGCCGCCGAACATGGCCGCGTGCACCAACAGGGGGAACAACTGATGCAGCCCGACGCGGTCCTCCCAGCCATCGCTGAGGGGCGCGGCCTCCTGATAGGCCTCCAGCACCCGGGGCAGGTTGGGCATGCCGAAGAGAGCGAGCATCGCGAGGTCCACCTCGCGGTGACCGGCGTACGCCGCGGGGTCGATCAGCCACACCTGGGCATCGTGTCCCCACAGGACGTTGCCGTTCCACAGGTCGCCGTGCAGGCGGGCGGGGCCCTCGTCGGGGAGCAGATCGGTGAAGCGGCCGATGAGGCGTTCCACCGAGGCCGCATCCGTGGCGGTGAGATGACCGCGGTCGGTGGCCAGCTTGAGGTAGGGCAGCACCCGACGGGTCGCGTAGAACTCCGCCCAGGTGGGAGCCGGGGTGTTGGGCAGGGGAAGGCGGCCGATGAACCCCTCGGTCGCCAGCCCGTACGCCGCGGGGCGGTCGGCGTGGGTGCGCGCCAGGGCCGCGCCGAAGGCCGAGGCGGCCTCGTTGGTGACCTTGCCGGGCTCGATCCACGGCAGGATCAGGCAGTCGTGGTCGGTGGCCAGCACCTCCGGGACCGGTGCGCCGCCCTCGACCCGCAGCCACTCCAGCCCCCGCGCCTCCGCGGCGAAGAAGCCGTCCGGAGGGTGGGGATGGGTCTTCATCAGCACGGTGCGACCGTCGTTGAGGCGCAGTCGGTTGGCGGTGCAGATGTCCCCGCCGGCCACCGGGGCGGTCGCGATCACCGAGGAGCCCAGCAGTTCCTCGGCGCGTCGGGCCAGGGCCGGTTGCCGGGTCACGGCAGGCCCTTGAGTGCGGTGACGAGCGCGTCCGAGGTGCGCTCGACCATCGCGAGCACGTCGGCGAACCCGTCGTGGCCGCCGTAGTAGGGGTCGGGTACGTCGCCGGGCCCCTCGGGGTCGAAGTCACGGAACCGGCGCAGGCGCTCCTCGACACCGAGCCGGCGCAGGTCGGCCTCGTTGGTGGCGTCCATGGCCAGGACGAGATCGTGCTCCATGGCTCGGCTGCTGGTGAAACGAGCGGCGCGGTGCCGGCTCGCGTCGTACCCCTGGGCGCCCAGGATGCCGGCGGCCCGCTCGTCCATCGGCGAGCCGACGTGCCAGCCACCGGTGCCCGAGCTGTCCACGACGACGGCGTCCGCGAGGCCGGCCCGCTCCAGGTGGGCGGTGAGGACCACCTCGGCCATGGGAGAGCGACAGATGTTGCCCAGGCACACGACCGCGATCCGGTAGGTCCCCGGATGCCGTGGCGTGGGCAGGTCCATCAGCGATCCTCGAGGACCGCGATGTCGATGAAGCCCGTGACCAGCGTGATGATGATCGATCCCCACAGGGCCGCCCAGAAGCCGTCGACCTGGAATCCGATGTCCAGTCCGTCGGCGATCGCCGAGGTGAGCCAGAGCATCAGGGCGTTGATCACGAAGAGGAACAGCCCGATGGTCAGGATGATGAACGGGAGCGACAGGAGCTTGACCACCGGCTCCACGAACATCGTCACCAGTCCCAGGATCAGCGCGACCAGCAGGAGCGGCACGATCTTGTCCTGCCAGTCCGTGCCCTCGAGGGTGATGCCGTTGAGCAGCCAGGCCGCGACGGCGATCGCCGCAGCGTTGGTCAGGAGCCAGGTCACGAATCGCACAGGGCCAGCCTAGGGCCACTGCCCAGCCTCGCGTCGCGATCAGGTCGCGGGCGGTAGGGCCAGCGCCTCCAGGATGGCCACCTCGGCCTCGGCCAGGTGCTGCTCGATGTCGGCGGCGGCGGCCTCGATGTCGCCTCGCTCGAGCAGCCGGAGCAGCCGACCATGGGTGCCTGCCTGGTCGTGGGCGTTGCGGCGGATCCGGTCGATCTGGGCGAGTGCCAGGCGCAGCTCGGCGTAGAGGGTCTCGGCCATCGCGACGAGCCGGGGGGACTCGATCAGGCCGACCAGGGCCAGGTGCAGGGCCAGGTGCTTCTCGTTGAGACGTTGGTAGGAGGCCCCGTCGCGGACCGCCGCGGTGTAGTCGACCAGGGCGGTGTGCAGGGCGTCGCGGGCCGCCTCGGAGGCGGTCTCCCAGCGCCGTACCCCTTCGATCTCCAGGACGGCGCGCGCCCGGCACACGTCCCGGATCGAGTCGGGGTCGGGGGTGGTGACCGCGACGCCACGGTTGGGCATCCGGGTGGCGATCCCCTCGGCGACCAGCAGGCCGAGGGCCTCGCGGATGGTGGAGCGGGAGACGCCGAGGGAGTCGGCGAGGGCGACCTCGCGCAACGGGGTGCCGGAGCCGACCTCGCCCTCGAAGACCGCTCGGCGCAGCTCGTCGGCGACCCGGTCGACGGTGGAGGTGTACTCGAGGCTCAGCCGCTCGAACGGCGAGCCGTTCGCGTCGGCCATGCCCCCATTGTGGTCGTTTCTTGCCTTTTGGGCGACTCACCCGCAAAATCATCGTGTCTGATTGTCCGACAATCTGACGAGAGAGGATGAGATGCTCGAGTGGGGCAAGCACTATGTGATGGTCCGCCCGGACCACTTCCGGATCGACTACGTCATCAATCCCTTCATGGATCGACGCGACCAGCCCGACCCGCAGCGCGCCCACGATCAGTTCGGGGCCCTCGTGGCCGCCATCGAGGAAGCGGGCGGCCGGGTCGAGGTGATCGCACAGCGCCCGGACTCACCCGACATGGTCTACGCGATGAACCTGGGACTGGTCACGGTCGATGCCCAGGCGCGCTCGCAGGTGGTCCTCAGTCACATGCGTCATCCCGAGCGACGCCAGGAGGTCGTCACGACGCACCCCTGGTTCGAGGACCGCGGGGCCCGCAGCGTCTGGGTCGGCCGCGACGGCGTCGGGGCACACTTCGAAGCCGGCGACGCGTTCGCCTGGGGCGACGCGCTGGTGGTCGGCTACGGTCCCCGGACCGAGGAGCTGGGCCTCAAGCTGCTCGCGGTCGAGCTCGGTGTCCGGGTGCGGGGGGTGCGGATCGCCCACCCTGGCATGTACCACCTCGACCTGGCCTTCTGTCCCTTGGATGAACGGCGCGCCATGGTGTGCCCGTCGGCGTTCGACGAGGCGAGCGCGGCCGCACTGCTGGCCCTGGTGCCGGAACCTCTGGTGCTGAGTGAGGCGGAGGCGATGACCTTCTGTGCCAACTCCATCGTGATCGGGCGCACGGTCCTGATGCCGGCCTGCCCGGATCGGGTGCGGGAGCGGCTGGAGGCGTGGGGCTTCGAGATCGTCCTGGTCGAGGTGAGCGAGTTCCACAAGGGTGGCGGCTCCATCCGCTGCCTCACCAACCCGGTCGACATCACCATCGGGCGAGACCTGCCCGCCGTGCTCGTGCCGGAGGTCGTGCTGCCCTGACCTCGCCTGAAGGGTTGTCTGCAGCAAAGAGTCGACCCGGCAGCCAGGGGCTGCCGGGTCGGCCTTCTTTCTTTGGCAGGCGCGCCGTGCCGGGGCTGGGGGGAGGACTCCGGACGCGCCGCCCACCTCTGTTCGGACCCTCAGGGTCCGAAGTTCTTTACTTAGAGTTTCCTGCGAATGACCGCAGAACTCAACGGGGCAAGCGCAAAAGCTGTCACACGCAGTGACTCCCCCGCCAAGGACCGGCTGTGCCAATCCTCCCGGTTCGCTGCGATCAGCGGTACTAGGGATGCGCCCCAGAACCACCCCATGATGGGAAATGGCCCGTAAGCACTACCCGTCCCCTCGTGGACTATCCCGCGGCCTCGGGTGGCCTCGGACAGCTCGCTGGGGCCGGGTCGATAGCCTCCTTGAGTGGTCCCGGTCGGCGGAATTGGCGTGATGCTCGCGGGTGCTGCCGGAGCCTTCCTGGTGTGCGCTCTGGCAGCGCTGGTCACGCGGCGCCGCCTCGGGTGGGTCGCGACGATGGCCTGGTGGGGGCTCCTCTGGTGGCTGGTCGTGATCGCCCTGGTCACGCTGGTCCCGGCCAACGGGGCGCCCGGGGTGGTTCCCGCCGAGGGTCGGTTGCCGACCTGTTCGTGGGACCTCGGCGGTCCCGCGCCCGAGGGCTTCTGGGTCTTCGACGGTGGCCAGCGACTGCTCAACACGGTGCTCTTCGTGCCGGCGGGAGCCCTGCTGGTGCTCGTCGTGTCCCGGTGGCACGTCGGCTGGCTGCTCGCCCCGCTGGGCATCCTCGCCCTGGCGGCGTACTCGGCGGCCATCGAGTGGGTGCAGCTGGAGCTGGCCCGCATCGACCGGGCCTGTGACGTCACCGACGTGGTGGACAACGTGACCGGTGCGCTGCTGGGCTTCGTGGTCGGCCTGGTCCTGGCGCTGGTGTTGCGACCGTGGCGCCATCGGCGGCCCGCGCGATGATGCCGGGTCGTGATTAGGTGGGCGCATGAGCGCCCCCCGACCCCGTGACAACGTGCTCCGGATCCCGACGTACGTGCCGGGCAAGCCGCCGGCCCAGCGCCCCGGACACGTCAGCTTCAAGCTGTCGTCGAACGAGAACCCCTACCCGCCGCTGCCCGGGGTCCTTGACGCCGCCGTGGCGGCCGCCGGGAGCATGAACCGCTATCCCGACATGGCGTGCGCCGAGCTCTACGCGGCCCTGGGCGCCCGGCTCGACTGCCCGGTCACCGACCTGTCCGTGGCCACCGGGTCGGTCGGCCTGATCTACCAGCTCGTCCAGGCCTTCTGCGATCCCGGGGACGAGGTGGTCCACGCCTGGCGATCGTTCGAGGCCTACCCGATCGCGGTGACCGCTGCGGGTGCGGTGTCGATCCGGGTCCCGCTCCTCGCCACGGGTGAGCATGATCTCGCCGCCATGGCGGCAGCCGTCACCGACCGCACCAAGGTCGTGCTGGTGTGCACCCCGAACAACCCCACCGGGCCCTCGATCACGCAGTCCGCCCTGGACACGTTCCTCGAGGCCGTGCCCTCCCACGTGGTCGTGGTCGTCGATGAGGCGTATGTGGAGTTCGTGCGGATGGCAGATCCCGTCGACGGGGTCGCCACCTACCGCGGCCACGACAACGTCGTGCTGACGCGCACCTTCTCCAAGGCCTACGGCCTGGCTGGTCTCCGAGTGGGCTATGCCGTGGCGCCCGCGCCGATCGCGGGCGCCCTGCGCGCGGTCTCGCTGCCCTTCGGGGTCTCCGCGATCGCCCAGGCCGCGGCGATCGCCTCACTGGCCGCCGAGGCCGAGCTGCTCCGGCGGGTCGAGGCCCTCGTCGAGGAGCGGGACCGCGTGCTCGGGTCGCTGCGCTCGGCCGGCTGGACGGTCCCCGATGCGCAGGGCAACTTCGTCTGGCTGGCGCTGGGTGATGCCACGCTCGACTTCGCTGCGGCCGCGGAGGCGGCCGGAGTTGTCGTGCGGCCCTTCGCCGGCGAGGGGGTGCGGGTCTCGATCGGTGAGTCGGAGGCCAATACCCGTTTCATCGACGTCGCTGCCCGCTTCCGCTGAACCGTGGATCTCGGCGCTCGCCGCCTAAGGTAGTTGAATGAGCAATGGTTTTGACCGAGACATGGACTACATCCCTGACCGGATCACCCGTGACGGCGACCGCTGGCCCGTCGAACCGGGTCGCTATCGGCTGATCGCTGCCAAGGCATGCCCGTGGGCCACCCGGGCGATCATCGTGCGTTCCCTGCTGGGGCTGGAGGACGTCGTGTCCCTGGGCCTCTGCGGCCCGGTCCACGACTCCCGGAGCTGGACGTTCGATCTCGATCCGGGTGGGGTGGACCCCGTCCTGGGCATCGAGCGACTGCAGCAGGCCTACTTCGCCCGTTTCCCCGACTATCCCCGCGGGATCACCGTGCCGGCCGTCGTGGAGATCTCGAGCGGACAGGTGGTCACCAACGACTTCCCGTGGATCACCCACGACCTGTTCTTCGAGTGGCAGCAGTACCACCGCCCCGATGCCCCCGACCTGTGGCCTGCCGAGGTCCGCGACGAGATGGACGCGGTCATGCAGCGAGTGTTCACCGAGGTCAACAACGGGGTCTACCGGTGCGGCTTCGCCGGCACACAGGCGGCGTACGACGAGGCCTACGACCGGCTGTGGGCGGCGATGGACTGGCTGGAGGAGCGGCTGGCCGATCGGCGCTACCTCATGGGTCCGAGCATCACCGAGGCCGACGTCCGCCTGTTCACGACCCTGGCCCGGTTCGACGCGGTCTACCACGGCCACTTCAAGTGCAACCGCAACAAGCTCACCGAGATGCCGGTGCTGTGGGCCTATGCACGAGACCTGTTCCAGACCCCCGGCTTCGGGGACACCACCGACTTCGACCAGATCAAGACGCACTACTACGTGGTGCACTCCGGCATCAACCCGTCGGGGATCGTGCCGCGGGGTCCGGATCCGGCGGTGTGGCTCAGCGCCCACGGGCGCGAGGCGCTCTGACTCACCGGTCCTCGAGCGGAGCCGGGCGACGGGGGCGCTCCACCGAGATCACGATGGCGACCGCGGCCACGATGATCCCTCCGCCGACGAGCACCGCCGAGGTCACCGGCTCGTCGAGGATCAGGGCGCCGAGGAGCACCGCGACCACGGGGTTGACGTAGGCATAGGTGGCCACCAGCGAGATCGGGGCGTTGGACAGCAGCCAGACGTACGCCGTGAAGGCGAGCATGGATCCGAAGACGACCAGGTAGCCCCAGGCCAGCCAGGTGCGGGCGCCGTACGACGCGAGGTCGGGTCGCTCTCCCGAGGCCAGCCCCAGAGCGAGCAGCATCAGTCCACCGGTCCACATCTCGTGCACGGTCATCACGAACGCGTCCGCCGGCAGCGGCAGTCGCGGCTGCACCCACGACCCGAAGGCCCAGCAGGTGCTGGCCAGCAGCACGATCCCGGCCGCCAGGAGCGGGACCGGTTCGCTGGCACCGCGGCCGGCCAGGACGAGGTAGCCGAGGCCGGCCAGGCCCAGGAGCACGCCGACGAGGCTGAGCAGTCGCGGACGGTCACCGGCGGCGAAGCGGAAGAGGGTGATCATCAGGGGCGCGATGGCGATGAGCAGTGCCGTGATGCCTGAGGGTGCGCCCAGGTTCTCGCCGACCGACACCATCCCGTTGCCCAACACCGGGAGCATCAGGCCCAGGAACGCGCAGCCGGCCAGCTGACGTCGGGTGACCAGGAGGCGGCGCAGCCCGCCACGCAGCGACAGCAGGAGACCCAGGAGCACCGCGGCGGTGGCGTAGCGGCTGCCCATCCCCAGCAAAGGGGGTGCGTCCTCGACGACCACGCGGATCGCCAGGTAGGTGGATCCCCAGACGAGGTAGACCACGACGAGCGCGGTCATCACCAGGCCGAGGGCCGCCGCCGGGCGCGTGGTCACGACGGGGGCGGGCACGGGTCCATCGTGCTGGACGCCTCGCCCGGACGTCGAGCCACCCTCCTAGGCTGACGGCATGGGACACGATCACGGCCACGCGGGCGGTCACGCCGGAGGCAGGGCCCAGGACCGGGCCCGGCTGCGCTGGGTGCTCGTGGTCACCGCGGTCGTGCTGGTCGTCGAACTGGTGGGTGCCTACGTCGCGGGCTCCCTCGCGCTGCTGGCCGACGCCGGGCACATGGCCACCGATGCCGGGGCGATCGTGCTCGCGCTCGCAGCGTCGTACCTGGCGACCCGGCCGGCCACGGACCGCTCGACGTTCGGTTGGCACCGGGCAGAGATTCTCGCTGCCGCGATCAACGCACTCGTCCTGCTGGGCGTGTGCGCCTTCCTCGCCGTGGCCGGGGTACGCCGCCTGCTGGATCCCGGCACGGTCGATGCGGCTCCGATGGTGGCGTTCGCCCTGGTCGGCCTGGTGGCCAACGGGGTGTCGCTGACGGTGCTGAACCGCTCGGAGACGGGTTCGCTGAACCTGCGTGGTGCCGCGACGGAGGTGTTCGCCGACCTAGTGGGCTCGGTGCTCGCCGTGGTGGCCGGCCTGGTGATCGCCTCGACCGGCTTCCAGCGAGCAGACCCGATCGCGTCCCTGGTGATCGCCGTGCTCATCCTGCCGCGGGCGCTGTCGTTGCTGCGCGACTCGGCTGCCATCCTGCTCGAGGTGGCGCCGGCCGGTCTCGACCTCGAGGACGTGCGTCAGCACCTGCTGGAGATGACGGGCGTCGTCGATGTCCATGACCTGCACGCATGGACGATCACCAGCGGCATGCCCAGCCTGTCGGCTCATGTGACGGTGACCGACGAGGTGCTCGACCAGCTCGGCGTGGGCGAGATCCTGGACCGGCTGTCGGCGTGCACCGCCGAGCACTTCGACGTCCGGCACGCCACCTTCCAGGTCGAGCCGGTCAGCCACCGAGAACATGAGGATCTCGGCGAGCCGCACTGAGGGGCGAGGGTCACGACAGGTGCTTGAGCGCCTCGCGACGCGACAGCCCGGAGAGCCGTTCGCCGAGCCGGTCCACCTCGGCTCTCACCCAGTCGGGGTCGGTCCGCGCCTGGTCGCGCAGCGCCCACCCGATGGCCTTGCGCAACCAGAAGGACGTGTCGTCGAGGTTGGCGTCGATGCTCGCGCGCAAGAGGTCGAGGTCCGTGCGGTCCTTGAGCCCGACCTGACAGATCACCGCCGCTCGACGCAGCCAGAGGTCGCTGTCCGAGGCCCAGGCCCGGACCGCCGGGGTGACTGCCCCACGGTGCGAGGCGAGCACCTCGCGGACCAGGTGGGTGGCCACCTCGTCGACGAGGTCCCACCACGCGCCCGTGACGATGAGGTGGCGCCAGAGGTCCAGGGAATCAGGGTCCAGCCACGGCCGGGCGGCTCGGTGTCGAGCCAGGGCGATGGCGGCGTAGCGTTCCTCGCGGTGGCTGGCGTCGTCCCAGAGGGTCCGGACCGTGGCCTCCCACGCGGCCCGGTCACTGGGTGGGTGGGCCGCCAGGATCGGTCGCAGCAGGGTCTTGAGCCGGGGCGAGGTGATCCCGTAGTAGGGCATCGCCGACTTCATGTAGCGCTGCTGGGCGACAGCCCGTTCGGGGTCGCCGGCCGAAGCCAGCGCCGCCGTGACGTCATCGATGAACTGGTGGTCGGGGGCGCTCACCGCTATGCGGCGTCACTCTCAGCGGCCGCCTTGAGACGCACCAGCGTCTCCTGGATGCCGCGCAGGTTCTTGCCGGGGTAGCCGGCGGCTTCGAGCACCTTCGCGGCCACGGCGTTGTACATCGAGTAGTCGAACGACTCGGTGACCGACGTACCGCCCTCGACCGGCGACAGCGCGTAGCGCCAGCGGTGCCCCCCGAAGTGGCGCCATGCGATCAGCCTGCCCTCCTCGAACTCCACCACCCGGTTGCGGATCTTGTAGGGCACGCCATACATCTTCATGTCCATGCCGAACTCCGAGCCGCGCTCGAGTCGCTCGGGCCCGGTGGTGAGGGCGCGCACGGAGCCCGAACCGTCGATCCTGCTGTGCTGCCGTGGGTCGGCCAGGATCGCGAAGACCACCTCAGGCGTAGCGAGGATCGTGGTGGACGCCGAAACGATGCGAGAGCTCATGGCCGAGACAGTAGCCGCGGCGCGGAGGCCGCCACGGATTGGCGGCGGGTCGGATCCGCCGGGTACGTTGTCCAGAAGCGGAGCATGTGTCCCCGATCACACGGGGATCGTGTGCCCGCCAGCTGGTCGGACGGCGTACCACCCCTTCGTCGACGACCGCGCACACGCAACTACCCGGACCTGCGGTGATCCCGCGCACCGGGCGACACGAAGGAGTGCAGGTGAGTCATCAGTCCGACTTCGGGCCCGACCTCGTCGAGGTCTTCGGTCCTTCGCAGCAAGACGGGGGACCGGAGCTGATCCAGCTCCTCACTCCCGAGGGTGAGCGCGTCGAACACCCCGACTTCAGCTTCGACACCGGTGACGGAGTCGACGAGGCGGAGACCATCCGCGGTTTCTACCGCGACATGGTGCTGACCCGCCGCATCGACACCGAGGCCACCGCGCTCCAGCGCCACGGTGAGCTCGGCATCTGGGCGCAGCTGCTCGGCCAGGAGGCCGCCCAGATCGGCGCCGGCCGCGCCCTGCGTCCTCAGGACTACGTGTTCCCCACCTACCGCGAGCACGGCGTCGCCTACTGCCGCGGTGTCGACCCACTCGACCTGCTGGGGCTCTTCCGCGGCATCGACCACGGTGCCTGGAACCCCAACGACAACAACTTCGGGCTCTACACGATCGTGATCGGCGCGCAGGCGCTGCACGCCACCGGCTACGCCATGGGCATCCAGCGTGACGGTGCGGTCGGCACCGGCGACCCCGACCGTGACGCGGCCGTCATCGCGCACTTCGGCGACGGGGCCAGCAGCCAGGGCGACGTCAACGAGGCCTTCATCTTCGCCGCCTCCTACAACGCCCCGGTGGTCTTCTTCTGCCAGAACAACCAGTGGGCCATCTCCGAGCCCATCGAGCGGCAGACCCGGATCCCGCTCTACCAGCGTGCCCTCGGTTTCGGGTTCCCCGGTGTCCGGGTCGACGGCAACGACGTGCTCGCGACGTACGCCGTGACCAAGGCCGCTCTCCAGCGCGCCCGTGACGGCCAGGGCCCCACGTTCGTGGAGGCCTACACCTATCGCATGGGTGCGCACACCACCACCGACGACCCGACCCGCTACCGGCTCAGCGACGACGTGGAGCACTGGAAGCTCAAGGACCCGATCGCGCGCGTGAAGGTCTACCTGACCCGCAACGGCCTGGCCGACGACGACTTCCTCGCCGGGGTCCAGGACGAGGCCGACGCGCTGGGCCACCGCCTCCGCGAGGGTTGCAAGGCCCTGCCCGACCCCAGCCCGCTCGGCATCTTCGAGCACGTCTACGCCGACATCACCGACGAGCTCGTGCAGCAGCGCGACGGCTACGCCGCGTATCTCGAGTCGTTCGAGGGGAGCGCGTCATGAGCCAGCGGATCACCCTTGCCAAGGGACTCAACATGGGCCTGCGCAAGGCCATGGAGGACGACCCCAAGGTCCTGGTGATGGGGGAGGACGTCGGCAAGCTCGGCGGCGTCTTCCGGATCACCGACGGCCTGCAGAAGGACTTCGGCGAGGACCGGGTGATCGACTCACCGCTCGCCGAGTCCGGCATCGTCGGAACGGCCGTCGGGCTCGCGCTGCGGGGCTACCGCCCTGTGGTGGAGATCCAGTTCGACGGCTTCGTCTACCCGGCCTACGACCAGATCGTGTGCCAGGTCGCGAAGATGCACTTCCGCAGCAAGGGGAAGTCGCCGATGCCGATGGTCATCCGGATCCCCTTCGGTGGCGGGATCGGCGCCGTCGAGCACCACAGCGAGTCTCCGGAGGCGCAGTTCGCCCACACCCCCGGACTCAAGGTCGTCGCCTGCTCCAACCCGGTCGACGGCTACTGGATGATCCAGCAGGCCATCGCCTGCGACGACCCGGTGATCTTCCTCGAGCCCAAGCGGCAGTACCACGCCGACAAGGCCGACCTGGACGACAAGGCCACCGCGGCACCCCTGTTCACCTCACGGGTCGTCCGACGCGGCACCGATGTCACCGTCCTGGCCTACGGGCCGACCGTGAAGACCTGCCTCAAGGCCGCCGAGGCGGCCGCGGGCGAGGGCAAGTCGCTCGAGGTCATCGACCTGCGCACGCTCTCGCCGCTGGATCTCGCCCCGGTCTTCGAGTCCGTACGTCGCACCGGTCGAGCCGTCATCGTGCACGAGGCGCACGTCAACCTGGGCATGGGCTCGGAGGTCTCGGCCCGGATCACCGAGGAGTGCTTCTACTCCCTCGAGGCCCCGGTGCTCAGGGTCGGCGGCTTCGACACCCCCTATCCGCCGTCGCGGATCGAGGAGGACTTCCTGCCCGACCTCGACCGGGTCCTCGACGCCGTCGACCGATCCCTCGATTTCTAGGCAGGAGTCCTGATGTCTGAGTTCAAACTGCCCGATGTGGGCGAGGGCCTCACCGAGGCCGAGATCGTGGCCTGGAAGGTCAAGGTCGGCGACGTCATCGAGATCAACGACATCATCGTCGAGATCGAGACGGCCAAGTCCCTGGTCGAGCTGCCCTCGCCGTACGCCGGCACGGTGCTCGCGCTGATGGTGGCCGAAGGCGAGATGATCGACGTGGGCACGCCGATCATCTCCGTGGGAGACCCCAACGAGGTGCCCGAGCCCGCGCCGGCCGCGAGCCCCGAGCCCGAGATGGAGATCGACCTGTCCAACCCGCGTGCCTCCGGCGGCGGTGAGGGCGAGAGCCTGGTGGGTCGCAACAAGGCCGAGCGCAGCGCCGTACGCCGGGCGCGCCGCAGTGCCGTCGCGCCGGGGGTGGCCGCGACCCAGCAGCAGGTCCAGAGCTCGTTCGAACCCGGCCCGTCGCCTGAGGTGGCCGGGGTCGACGAGCCCGCTGTCCCGGCGACGACCGCGACACCGCTTGCTCCGGCCGAGCTCCGTGCCTTGGCGAAGCCGCCGGTGCGCAAGCTCGCCAAGGACCTCGGGGTCGACCTCGCGACGCTGACCCCGACCGGCCCCGGTGGCTCGGTCACCCGGGCCGACGTCGAGGGCGCACACGGGTCGGTGCTCGAGCCTGTCGAGACCACGCCGAGCCTGGGGGAGCGCGAGACCCGCGAACCCGTCAAGGGCGTGCGCAAGATGATGGCTGGTGCCATGGTCTCCTCGGCCTTCACGGCTCCGCACGTCACCGAGTGGGTGACCATCGACGTCACCGCCACGATGGAGTTCGTGGGCCGGCTCAAGAAGCGCCGCGAGTTCTCCGACGTCAAGGTCTCGCCGCTGCTGGTGCTGAGCCGAGCCATCATGCTCGCGATGCGCCGCACCCCGGAGATCAACTCGTTCTGGGACGATGCCGCTCAGGAGGTCGTGTTCAAGAACTACGTCAACCTCGGCATCGCCGCGGCCACCCCGCGTGGCCTGGTCGTGCCCAACGTCAAGGACGCCCAGGACCTGTCCCTCCACGACCTGGCGCAGGCGCTCAACGAGCTGACGGCGACTGCTCGCGAGGGCCGGACCCAACCGGCCGAGATGAGCGGCGGGACGTTCACGATCACCAACGTCGGGGTCTTCGGCGTCGACGCGGGCACCCCCATCATCAACCCCGGTGAGTCCGCGATCCTGTGCTTCGGTGCGATCCGCAAGCAGCCGTGGGTGGTGGACGACCAGATCGTGGTCCGCCAGGTCACCACGCTCGCCCTGAGCTTCGACCACCGTCACATCGACGGTGAGAAGGGTTCACGGTTCCTGTCGGACGTGGCCGGCATCCTGGAGGACCCGGCGAGCGCCCTGCTGTTCTAGGGTCACCGAGCGATGCTGGTGGGGTGACGATCGACGAGCCGGTCAGTGCTGTCGCCCCACCACTCGCTGGCCGGGTGATGATGAACCAGGACTGGCGTGACCTGACCTTCCTGCACTGGGCCGTGCCGCCTGAGCGGGTGGCGCACCTGATGCCGCCCGGCGTGCGCCCCGACACCTTCGAAGGCGTCACCTATGTCGGCCTGATCCCGTTCCGGATGGTCGACGCGGCACCCTTCAGGGGGCGCGGTACGCCGTGGCTCGGGTCGTTCCTGGAGACGAATGTGCGGCTCTACTCGGTCGACTCGACCGGGCGACGCGGCGTGGTCTTCCTCAGCCTCGACATCGACCGGCTGGTGGTGGTGGCCGGCGCTCGTGCCGCGTTCAACGTGCCCTACCGCTGGGCCTCGATGCGTCACTCCAGCACGGTGCGCAACGGCAGCACCGAGCACACCTACGACGCCCGGCTGCGTCGTCTGTCGCGCACCGCGGCCCCGGCGAGCAGTCACGTGGTCGTGCGGGTGGGCACCGAGCGGGCCGCGAGCCCACTCGACGAGTTCGTGTCGGCACGTTGGGGACTGCACACCCGCTGGCTGGGCCGCACCCTCTACATCCCCAACACCCATCCGACCTGGCCGCTGCACAACGCCGAGCTGGTCGAGTTCAGCGACGGCCTGATGGCGTCGGTGGGCCTGCCGGACCTACAGGAGCGTGCGCCCGACCACGTGGCCTTCAGCCCCGGAGTGCACACCGAGTTCGGGTTTCCGGGCAGTGCCCGGCGCGTCCGCTGGACAATTCAGGACATTCCGCGTTGACCTCACGGTCAGACCTGCCAGAATTGCCGTATGCCGGCGCCGACGAACCCCACGACAGGGGCTGAGTCGACGCCTGCCGAGGGCGCAGCGGCGGCCCTGCTGCGCCGGGCGCAGGACATCGCCGACCAGCTGCACCGAGAAGCGCTGGCGGAGGCTGAGCGCGCCACGGCCGAGTCCCAACGCCTCGAGGCCGAGAACCGTCGGCTCCGCGACGAGGCGGCCGGCCACCACGCCGAGGCCGAGCGGATGCGGGAGCGCGCCGAACGAGTCCTCGCGGACGCCGCCGGCGAGGCCCGCGCGATCGTCGCCGACGCCAGTGAGCAGTCCACCCTGCTGCTGCGCTCAGCGGAGACCCAGCGCGACCGACTGCTCGAGGAGCTCCACACCGAGCTCGAGGAGCGCCGCGCCGCGGGGCAGGCGCAGATCGCCGCCCAACAAGCCGAAGCCGAGGCCGCCCGGCTGGCTGCCCACCAGGAGTCCGAGTCCCTGCTCGACGCGGCCCGTCAGGAGGCGGCGAACACCACCTCCACCTCGGCCGCCCGCGCCGCCGCGCTCGTCGAGCACGCCCAGATCAACGCCGACTCGCACCTGGCCGCTGCCACCACCGACGCGGCGGCCATGCGCGAGGTGGCCAGCAACGAGGTCGCAGAGCTCTGGCGCGACGCCGAGAAGGAGATCATGGTCCGCCAGGAGGAGGCTCGCGACGCGGTCGCCGAGGCCCGGCGTACGGCGGAGTCCCTGATCGCGACCGCCCGCGCCGAGAGCGAGGCCGAACTGCAGCGCGCCGCCGCCGAGACCGCCTGGACCAAGACAACCGTGGAGTCGCTCCTGGCCGCGGCCGACTCCGAGGCCCAGATGATCCGCAGCTCGGGTCATGAGGACGCCGTGCGGCACCTCGGCGAGGTCCGTCGCCGCATCCAGCGGGTCGTCAACCGCACCAACGACCGGTTGCGCACCGAGTTGGCCGAAGCCGAGCAGCGCGCCGGCGAGCTGCACGCCCAGGCCGCCGCTGCCCTTGCTCAGGCCGACCTCGACGCGATGGAGCGCCGTGAGCTGGCCGATACCGAGCGGCGGGTCCTGCTCGAGGAGGCCGAGAGCCAGGCCGCCCGCACGATCGAGCGCGCCGAGCGGCGCAGCGCCGAGGCCGAGGCGGGCGCGAGCGCCATGCGGGCCCATGTCGCCGACGAGGTGGTGCGGCTTCGGACCGAGGCCGCCGAGCACCTGCGCCGCTCCCGCGAGGAGTCCGCGACCCGCATGGCCACGGCCCAGGCCGAGGCCGATGAGCTGCGCAGCGAGGCCCACCGGGTCCTCGACGAGGCGCGCGCCGAGGTCACGGCCCTGCGCTCGCGCCGCGAGCAGATCACCAGCGAGCTCACCCAGTTGTCCGGAGTGATCGAGGCCCTTGCCGTGCCCGAGTCGCTGCGCCCCACACCAGCAGAACCCGATGAGGAGCAGACATGAGCCAGCCCGAGCACCAGTTCCGTGTCGTCATGCGGGGTTACGACCCGGCCGACGTCGACCGGAAGGTCGCCGAGCTCGAGGCCAGGATCGCGACCGCCGAGCAGGGTGCCAACGACCTCCGGTCCCGGCTCCAGAGCGCTGAGTCGCAGGCCGGTTCCGCGTCGAGCCAGCCGGCGTCCTTCGAGCATCTCGGGGCCCGGGTCGGGCAGATCCTGTCGCTCGCCGAAGCCGAGGCGACCGAGCTGCGCGACCAGGTCCGCGCCGAGGTGGAGACGCACCGCAAGGAGTCCGAGCAGGCCAGCCTGGTGATCCGGGACGAGGCCGACCAGTACGCCGATCAGCGCCGCCGTGACGCCGACGCCGAGGCCACCCGGATCGTGACCGACGCCAAGCGCGCGGCCGACGGCGAACGCGATGCTGCCGAACGCGACGCCGCCGCCCGTCGTCAGGAGGCCGAGGCCATCTTCGAGCAGCAGCGTGCCAACGCCGCCAAGGCCGCGTCCGACTTCGAGACCACCCTCGCGGAGCGCCGGGACCGCACCACCGCCGAGTTCCAGGAGCAGCAGGCAGCCACCCAGGCCCAGCTCGACGCCATGGCCGCCCGCGTCGACGAGGTCAAGGCGACCGCCGAGCGTCAGCAGGCCGCCGCTGAGGCCGAGGCCCGCCGGATCGTGGAGGAGGCCGAGGGGCGCGCCGCCGCGCTCGTTCGTGAGGCCCGAGCCACCGCCGACCGGGTCCGCGCCGACTCCGACCGCGAGCTCGCGGCCGCCTCGCAACGTCGCGACAGCATCAACGCCCAGCTGTCCAACGTGCGCCAGATGCTGCAGACGCTCTCAGGGTCCGCCACCGGGTTCGCGGTGGACCCGCTGCCCGAGGTGCCCGAGGCGTCCTCGGAGGACCAGGTGGACGAGGCGGGCGAGCCTCAGTCCTGACGCGCGTGCCAGGCGCGCAGGACGTCGGCCTCGGCGTCCCTGCTCAGCCCGGTCACGGTGCCGCCGTGGGTGCGCAGCCACGCCAGCGTGTCGTGGGCCGTCTCGGCCAGCGGCCGCGGCCGCAGCCCCGCTGCCCAGGACGGGCCGGCGTCGTGGGCGAGCAGCCCGTCGTACTCGGGCAGCGGGAGCCACAACGGCAGCGACGCCGGGCCGGCCCAGGGCTCCACGCCGTGCCCGGTGAGGAACCCCTGGTCCACCCACGTCAGGTCGGGCGCCGCCCCGACCCCGGCTGCCACTTCGGACAGCGCCTCGGCGCGGCTCGTCACCGGTCCGACACCGTCGAAGACGCCGGTACGCCGCTCCTCGCAGCTCTCGACGATCCACTCCGCGAGGTCGCGCACGTCGATCACCTGGACGGGGTCGTCCGGTGATCCGGGCGCCAGCACCTCTCCGCCGTCGGCGAGTCGGTCCGGCCAGTAGCTGAACCGGCCGGTCGGGTCCCCGGGACCGACGATCAGGCCCGGTCGGACCACCATCGAGGACGCGGCTCCGGCCTGCACCGCCTGCTCGCAGGCCACCTTCATGGCGCCGTACACCTCGGACCCCGAGGCAGGGTCCTGGTCGGTCGTCACCGGCTCGACCAGGCCGAGGGTGGCCGGGGTCGCCCCGACCGTCGTGGTGTCGGCGTAGACGTTGATGGTCGAGACGAACACCCAGTGCGCGTGCGGCACCGCGCCGACGGCCCTGCGCACCCAGGACGGAAGCCGTGCGACATCGACGACGGCGTCCCAGTCCCCCGCGAACGCGGTGCCGTCGTCGTCCTGGCGATCGACCACCAACCTCCGGGCACCCGGCGGGACCGAGCCGGACGTGCCCCGGGCCGCGCAGGTGACCTCGTGGCCGCGTCGGAGGCCGGCCTCGGCCACCGCTCGCGAGAGGAAGACCGTGCCGCCGAGCACCAGCAGCTTCATGCCTGCCCCTCTCCCAGCACCGCCAGGAGGGCGCGCGCGTAGGCCGCCTCGGCGTCGACCTCGACGTGTCGCTGGGTCTCCCCGGCCACGGTCACGCTGACGGCGAAGCCGCTCGGCACACTCCCACCTCCCAGGCTCTCGAGGGAGCCGAAGCGGTCTCCGAGCAGGTCGCGCAACTGGTCCTCGCGGGGCAGCCAGACCGCGGCGTCGGCATCGAGGCTGTCCAGGGCCCACTCGGTGGTGCCGTTGAAGGCCAGGAGTGGCCCGGTCGGTGTCTCGCGGATCTCGATCACCATGTCGCTGAGCACGAACACCACCTCGTCCAGGTCGCGGTCCGGCACCATGAACCGGTCTCCGTTGGCCGGCGTCCACCGTACCCCCGACGCGTGGAGCGCGCGGGCGAGATCAAGGCTCATCACCTCACCAGTGTGGACTACCCCTGGCTGCGGTTGATCTGGGTCTGACTGGCCTGGTCGCGCGGTTTGAGGACGAGGAGATCGATGTTGACGTGCCAGGGCAGGCTGGCGATCCAGCCCACGGTGTCGGCCACGTCGGCCGCCGACAACGGACCGGGCACCCCGGCGTACGTCGCGTCGCGGCGCGCCTGGTCGCCTCCGAACCGACGAAGGCCGAACTCCTCGGTGGCGACCATGCCGGGGGCCAGCTCGGTGACCCGGACCGGTTGGCCCAGCAGCTCCTGGCGCAGGGTGCGGGTGAGCACCGAGACCCCCGCCTTGGTGACGGTGTAGCCGCTGCCGCCGACGTAGGCCTCGTGGGCGGCCGTGGAGGTGACGTTGAGCAGGAGCCCGTTGCCACTTGCTACGAGGGCCGGGAGCAATGCCTGGGTGACCTGGAGCGTCCCGATGACGTTGACGTCGAACATCGTCTTCCAGTCCGCCACCGACGCCTCGGCGACCGGGTCGGCTCCCAGGGCACCTCCGGCGTTGTTGACCAGCACGTCCAGGGTGTCTCCGACCGCGGTGGCCAGCTCGGCGACCGCTGTGGCATCGGTGGTGTCACACACGACGTAGGTCGCGCCGAGCTCGTCGGCGAGCTCGGCCAGCCGGTCCTCGCGCCGGGCCGCGAGGACCACCGTGAACCCGTCGGCCGCCAGGCGCCGGGCGGTGGCGGCACCGATGCCGCTGCTGGCTCCGGTCACGACGGCGGTGCGGGTCATGTCTGTCTCTTCTCATCGGGGTAGGGAGGAGTGGTGGTGCCCATGATCCAGTCGTCGAAGAAGGACGTGAGCTCCTGGCCGGTCTCCTTCTCGATCCAGTCGAAGTACTGCTCGCGGGTGGCGTTGCCTTCGGCATGGACCTGGGGCCACGCGCGCACCATGGCCCAGAAGGCCGGCGGGCCCAGGCGGTGACGCAGCGCGTTCCACATCAGTGCCGGTCCGTAGTAGATGTTGCCCTCGCCGAACTCCCCGGCCTCGTAGGCGCCCGGTGGTCCCGACTCCGCGCGCAGCTGACTCTCGAAGGGTGCCCACATGGCCAGCTTCTGGTCGATGCTGATGCCGTCGCGGTCGGCTTCGTAGGCGCCCTGCAGGAACATCGTCATGCCCTCGTTCATCCACACGTCGCGCCAGTCCGTCGGCGAGACGAGGTCGCCGTACCACTGGTGGGTCAGCTCGTGCTGGATCACCTCGTCCGACAGCGTGTAGTCGGTGTCGCCGAGCGTGATCATCGTCTGGGTCTCCATCCCCGACTCCGAGTCGACCACCAGGATGCCGAAGGAGGAGAACGGGTAGCGCCCGAGCCGGGCCTCGTTCCAGGCCATCACCTGCGGGGTGACCCGCAGCGCGCGCAGGATGTCGCCCTCGCCGCGAGGCGTCCAGTAGCTGATGGGAACGCCGCTGGCCGACTGGTCTTCTGTCTGGACGAAGTCACCGACGGCCAGGGTGGTCAGGTACGACGACGCGGGTGCGTCGAGGTGCCAGCGGGTGACGGTGTGCTCACTGTTGGTGCGCCGTGACTGCAGCACCCCGTTGGCCACCCCGACCCACTGCCGAGGCGCCCGGATGGTGAAGTCGTAGAGCGCCTTGTCGGAGGGCTGATCGTTGACCGGGTACCACGTGAACGCACCGTACGGCTCCTGCATGGTCCAGATCTCGCCGCTGGGCGTCACCGTGAGGCCGGTGGTGCTGAAGTCCGAGCGGGTGGTGGGCGCCGGCACCGGTGCCGGCGTGCCGGCGTAGGAGATCACGACGGTGTAGCGCTGGTCCGCGCGCACCGCCTGCTCGACGACCAGCTGGTCGTCGTCCTGGTCGAAGTCGACCCGGTTGCCGTCCACCGTCAGTTCCGAGACCGAGAGGGCCTCGAGCAGGTCGAGCTGGAAGTCGACGGCGTCGGTGGTGGCGCGCAGGTCGACGGTGGCGATGCCGGTGAGCACCGTGTCCTCGGGGTCCCAGGTCAGGTCGAGGCCGTAGTGCAGGGTGTCGATGCCCGGGTCGCCCTGGTCGGGGTAGTAGCTGTCCTCCAACGGGTCGCTCAGGGCCGGCGTCAACGCGGCGTCGTACGCCGGGCCGTCGGTGCCCTGCGCCGGCCCGCTCGGCCTCTGGTCGTTGCCCGAGTCCGTCGAGCTCGCCGCGGGTGGGGCGTCGCCCCCGGACAGCAGCCGGACGGCGACGACGCCGGCGGCCACCACGAGCAGGACCGCGACGAGCACGCCGAGGCGGCCGCGGATCACCCGAGCTCCTTGGACATCTGCAGCACCCGGTGGTCGGTGGGGCCGAACTCACCGACCCCCACGTAGCCCCGGGCCCGGTGGAACGCCAGGGAAGGCTCGTTGGGTGGGTCGATGTTGACCTCGAGGACCAGGCGGGTGTCGGCGCTGGCCTCGAGGTCGTCGTAGACCGCTGTCCCCAGTCCCCGGCGCTGGAAGGCGCTGTCGATGACGATCCGGTCGAGGTAGGTGAACGCGTCGAAGCGGCGGCAGAACTCCCGATAGCTGGGGGAGTCGTAGGGGGTGTGTGCGGCGAACGTGAAGACGAAGCCGGCCGGCGTGTCGTCGACCTCGATGACCAGGGCCCGTTCGGACCAGCCGAGGAGGTCGAGCATCCGGGGCTCCTCCATCGGAGCCGTGAGGTCGACGTGCAGCCGGTTGAGCTCGATGACGAACGCGTGGTCGCGCGGCTCGACCGCGCGCAGGTGCAGGTCGGAGTTCATTCGCTGACCCTCAGCAGCGGTCGCACCAGCCGTCTCCCGTCATGGACCTGGGACTTCACGGTGCCCAACGGAGCCCCGGTCTCGGCGGCGATCTCGTTGTAGGACAGGCCGTAGACATCGCGGAGCAGCAGCGGGGTCACGAACGACGGGTGCTCACGCTCGAGGATGTCCATGGCCTCCAGGAGGTCGAGCCGGGTGCCTGCGATCACGCTGGTGGTCTGGGGATCGGCACGCTCCAGGCCGAGGTCGTCGCCGGCTCCTCGGGGGGTCGCCTGGTTCTTGAGACGCCGGTAGGTGGAGCGCGCGCTGTTCACGGCCACGGCGTGGACCCACGTCGTGAAGCGGCTCGTGCCCCGGAAGCTGCCGATCTTCGCAGCGATGTTGATCAGGGCCTCCTGGCACGCGTCCTCCGCGTCGGGATTGAACGGCAGCACCCCCCGACAGATGTTGAGCACACGCGGTCGCAGCAGCCGGATCACGTCGTCGAGGGCCTGCGCATCGCCCTCCCGGGCAGCCTGCGCAAGCGCGTCGATCTCGTCCGGTGTCGGTGGTTGCAGCTCGTTGCCGGTCATGCGGTCGTCTCCCCCTTCGTCCTCTGCAACATAATGCAGGGGTGTCCCTACCCGTGCGTCTTGGCCGTTACGCCGTTCGGCGACGCATCGGTTCGGGCGGGTTCGCGACGGTGTGGCTCGCCTACGACGAGCAGCTCGACTCGCCGGTCGCGATCAAGGTGCTGGCCGACAACTGGACCGAGGACTCCCAGGTCCGGCGCCGGTTCGTCGAGGAGGGCCGGTTCCTGCGCAAGGTCGACTCGCCCCACGTGGTCGGGGTGCACGACGCCGGGGAGCTCGAGGACGGTCGCCCCTACCTGGTCATGACGTACGCCGACCAGGGCACCCTCGCCGACCGGCTCACCGCGGGGCCGCTGTCGGCTGACCAGGGCATCGACATCATCCGGCAGGTCGGCCTCGGCCTGAGTGCGCTGCACCGCCGCGAGGTGCTGCACCGCGACGTGAAGCCGCAGAACGTCCTGTTCCGCACCGACGAGTCCCAAGGCGTCGACCAGGTCCGCGCGATGCTGGGCGACCTCGGCCTGGGCAAGTCCCTCGACATGTCCTCGCGGCTCACGATGATCGCGGGCACCCCTTCGTTCACGGCGCCGGAGCAGGCCCGGGGGGACGCGCTGGATGCCCGGGCCGACCAGTACTCGCTGGGGGCGCTCACCTACCTGGTGCTGACCGGGCGGCCGCCGTACGCACATGCCAGCCTGGCGGCGGCGGCTCAGCCGGCCCCGGCCCCGCCGCTGGGCACGGCCAACCGGCCCTACCCTGCGGCTCTGGAGGCGGTGGTGGCCAGGGCCCTCTCGGTCGACCGTGCGGACCGGTGGCCCGACATCGACTCCTTCGTGGGGGCTCTCACCGCCGCTGCGGCTGGCCAGGAGCTGCCTCCAGCGCCCGAGCGGGACCTGCGTGACCCGGAACTGACGGCCGTCGGGGTGCGGCCCTCGGCGCCTCAGGTGGCGTCGACCGAGCCGACGCCATCGACGCCCGATCGTCGGAGTCGGCGCTGGCCGGTGCTGGTGGCCGGGATCCTCGCGACGGCCCTCGGTGCCGCTGGCGTCTGGCTCCACCTCGAACGCCAGGACCCGTATGTGACCGTCTCCGACGACCAGGGGTCGATCTCGTTGGAGGTGCCGCGATCCTGGCGCACGACCGTCGCCGACGGGGGCTGGCAACCGCCGGGCCAGAGCATCTCCTACCCGGCCGTCCAGGTCGGGTCGCCGAAGGACGGTCCTGCGGTGTTCGCGGGCCTGATGCCCGGTGCCGCCCTGCCCGAGCTGCTTCCCGGCCACCCGGAGTGCGACGACGTGCGCCCACGGGTGCGCGGAGGTGCCGGGGAGCGGTCCGAGACCGAGGTGCACACCGGCTGCCCGGGGGTGGTCGTCGAGCGGGTGGTGCGCGTGACCGACAACCGGTGGCTCTGGGTCCAGGTGCGTTCGGACGACAGCGCCACGGCCAACCGGGTGCTCGACGGCATCCGCGTGCACGGCCTGTCCTGAGCCGTCTCAGTCCGCCGGACGGACGCTCGCCGACACGGTCTCCAGCAGGTCGTCGAGGCCGGGCAGGTCCTGTTCGCGTCCGGCGACCGACACCTCGACGGCGGCGGTGCCGTTGGCGTCGGGGATCCACCGGAACGTGTTGAAGCGCAGCCAGTTGGCCTGCGGGTCCCGATAGCTCATCTTGATCGTGTCGGCGGTCTTGAGGAGCACGTGCACATCCTCGAACAGCGACCGGAAGGCGACCAGTCGCTGGTCGACCAGGGCCTGGGGGGACAGGCGCTGACCGAGCACCAGCTCCAGGCGCAGACCGTAGCCTCCCCCCTCGCTGTCCGGGGGCACATAGGTGTTCTCGTTGGGTCCGATCACCGTGGTGAGCCACCCGCGCGGCACGGTGCCCCGCCAGGCATAGGCGTCCGATCCGATCCTGATGGGGCGGTAGTCCAGCTTCGGCTGCAGCGTGGGCAGGGCCACGTCATCGGCGTACGGCTCCTCCGGCGCCTGGGTGGGCAACCGCGGACCGGACGCAGTGAGCGGCTGGGCGGTCTCGGCCCGGGACGGGTCGGTTCGGGTGAGGGTCACCAGGGCCCAGCCGGCGACCGCCCCGAGCAGGACGCAGGTGACGAGGGCGGCCAGAATGACCGTCACCTTGCCCTCCACACCCCGTTGCATCGTCCAAGGGTATCGACGCAGGGACCCGCGTGGAGTTGCGTGGGCCACAAGCGGCGGGGAAGGTGGAGGCATGACTGCTGAGGCCATGTACGACAAGCACCGTGATCGACTCGACAGCGCGGTGGCCGCCATCGCGACACGAGGACACTTCGCCGCTTTCGACGAGTCCCCCTCTCCCCGGGTGTACGGCGCGGAGGCGGCCCAGGAGGGCAAGGCCGCCTTCGAGGCCTGGCGCGACACCGAGTTCCCGCTGGCCACCCCAGGTGCGAACGGCCTCGTGGCCACCGAACGGTCCCCGTTCGGGTTCGAGCTGGGCATCGCCTACCCGCGGGCCCAGGACATCGAGGCACTCACGCAGGCGGCCGGCGCCGGGCTGAAGGCGTGGCGCGACGCGGGTCCCCAGGCCCGGGTGGGTGTCTGCCTCGAGATCCTCGATCGGCTGCACAGCCGGATCTTCGAGCTGGCGAACGCGGTGCAGCACACCAGCGGCCAGGCCTTCGTGATGGCGTTCCAGGCCGGTGGCGCCCACGCCCTGGACAGGGCCCTGGAGGCCGTGGCCTACGCGCACGAGGAGATGGGCCGCGTGCCCGCCTCGGCGATCTGGGAGAAGCCGGGGCGAGGCGAGCCGGTGCGGATGGAGAAGACCTTCACCGCGGTGCCCCGCGGGGTGGCCCTGGTGATCGGCTGCAACACCTTCCCCACCTGGAACTCCTGGCCGGGACTCTTCGCCTCCCTGGTCACCGGCAACCCGGTGATCGTCAAGCCGCACCCCTCGGCCGTCCTCCCGCTGGCCATCACCGTGCAGGTCTGTCGCGAGGTGCTGACCGAGGCCGGGTTCGACGCGGACCTGGTGACGCTGGCCGCCGAGGAGCCCGCCGACCGGCTGGCGGCCACCCTGGCCACGCACCCCCGGGTGAAGCTCGTGGACTTCACCGGGGGCAACGGGTTCGGTGACTGGCTGGAGCTGAACGCCCGTCAGGCCACGGTCTTCACCGAGAAGGCCGGGGTCAACACGATCGTGCTGGACTCGACCGACGACTTCGACGGGCTGTGCGCCAACCTGGCCTTCTCGTTCGCTCTCTACACCGGACAGATGTGCACCGCTCCGCAGAACCTCTTCCTGCCGGCCGAGGGCATCGCCACCGACCAGGGCACCAAGCAGCCGGCCGACGTGGCGGCCGGGATCGGCGCAGCCCTCGACCGACTGCTCGGTGACGACGCGCGCGCCGTCGAGCTCCTGGGGGCTGTGGTGAACCCAGCCGTGCTCGGCCGGCTGGACTCAGCCGCCAGCCACGGTGAGGTCCTCGTCGCGAGCCGGACGATCACCCACCCGGCCTACCCGGACGCCGAGGTGCGCACCCCCACGCTGGTCGGGCTGACGGCGGCCGACGCCGACACCTACGAACAGGAGTGCTTCGGGCCGGTCGCCTACCTCATCGCCACCGACGGCACCGCAGCCTCTGTGGCGTTGTTCCGCGACACCGTGCAGCGGCGCGGGGCGATGACGGCGGCGGTCTACTCGACCTCCGCCGACGTCATCGCCTCCATGCGCGACGCCGCCTTGGATGCGGGCGTGGCCCTGTCGGAGAACCTCACCGGTGGCGTCTTCGTCAACCAGTCCGCTGCCTACTCCGACTTCCACGGCACCGGGGCCAACCCGGCGGCCAACGCGTCCTACACCGATGCCGCCTACGTCGCCAGCCGGTTCCGATGGGTGCAGTCGCGCCGCCACGTGTGAGCCCTCAGACCGGTTTGGCGAAGACCACGAGGTTCTTCGTGTAGTGGAAGTGGCCGTCGGGGCGGACCTTGATGCGGGCGCAGGTGATGAGTGCCAGACGGGGCGCCCCGGTGGTGGAGAAGACCCGCAGCGGGAGGTGCCCGCGCGTGTAGAGCCTGCGGTGGGTCACCCGGTAGCGGTGCACCGTGCCGTCGCCGGCGCGGTAGCCGATGAGCTGCCCCGCCTTGGCCTTGCGCAGCCCCCACATCGCGCCCGGAACGTTGTGTTCGTTGCTCACGTGTCCGGCGATCACCGTGGTGCCGATCGCGTCTCCCGGCGTGGCGGTGCGATCGAGCATCACCAGACGCTGGGTGGTGCGCGGCAGGGACATCCGACGACCCACCAGGCCGGTCGGAGAGACCCGGGCGTTGAGGCGGGCGCCAGGGAAGGTCACCCGGGCCACCGACGGACGGGCCACCGACGGACGGGCCAGCAGACGGCCCAGCGTGCCGCTGAAACCGGTGTTGACCAGCGGCGGGATCAGCATCGGGGGCTTGCGCACCAACGTCGACTCGGAGGCCAGCCCACACCGGTGGGTGGCTGCCACGTGATGGGCGTCGGCGCTCGAGCGCGCCACCCAGGTGTAGTGACCCGGCTCGGCGATGGTGATCCCCGGCGTGGTGACGGTGCCGTTGCGCGGAGTGAACTCGACGGTGCCGACCGCCGTGGCCGACGTGCACCGGGCGGCCTTCGGTGAGCTGAACGGGCCGTAGAGGGTGGCCCGCCCGATGCCGGTGTAGGTGCCGTAGCCGCTGCCGGTGACCCGGTCGCGCAGCGTGACGCCCGGAGCCGCCACCGCGGCAGAGGTCCGCGTGGTGAGGCTGGGTCGGGCCTTGGCCGGTGCCGGAGGCGTGTGACCGTGCCAGGTGTCGTGACTCGTGACAGGGGCGCCGGTGGCGATCCCGATCCCGGTGACGGTGGCGTCATCGGAGTGGCTGGTGCCGGCCGCCATCGCCGGCACCGTCCCCGTGCACGTGAAGGAGTCGCCCGGGTTGAAGGGTCCCTCGACCCAGGTGGTCCCGCTGCTCGGCCCACCCAGGGCGCTGAAGTCGCAGGAGATGTCGGTGATCGCCGGTCCGGCGATGGTGGCGTCGCTGACCTCGACCTGCCTCAGCGGCTCGTCGCCGGTGTTGGTGATGGTGAAGGTGATCGGGGTCGGCTGGCCCACCACCAGGTCCGCTCCCGGAGCGTCGTCGTAGTCGCCGGGAAAGTCCGTGCCGTCCGTCGTGGCCGGGCCGCCGTCGTTGGTGGACCACTTCTCGAGGTGGATGTCGGGGCCCTGCCCGTCGCCGGTCGGGGTCGGGTTGATCAGCGTGAAGCCGTCGGACTGCTCGACGCCGTTCATCCGCACCACCCCGGTGTTGGTGTATTCCTTGAGCGACGGGTCGGTGACGTCGGCCTTGATCCGGACCTCGGAGTAGAAGCCCTGGGGGACGTGCGACCAGATCACGCTCAGGCTGGTCGTCGTGCAGGTGACCGTGGGTGCGCCGAGCTGCTGGCCGGCTGGGTAGGCCGGGGTGCGGGTCGCGTCGTAGTGGCCGGCATAGGGCGCCGTGACGGCACCGCTGGCGTTGGTGGTGGCGCTGATGGCGGAGGACAACGAGGAGCAGTCCAGGGTGTAGCCGGCGCTGGGACGGTCGATGAACTCGATCGTGTTGTCGTCGGTGTCGGCGGTTGCGGGAGCCAGGATCACGAACTGCATCCGGGTCGGGTTGGCCGGGTCGAGCCACCACCCGCGCTTCGTGGCCCGGTTGACCCCACAGTCCTCCTCGCACTGCACGCCCTCGGTGACGGGCACCGTGATGACACTCGTGCCGGTGTCGAAGGTGAGCTCGTGTTCTCCCGGCCCGGTGGCCTGGTAGATGGTGGTGAAGGAGCACGTGCCGCTGGCCGACGGGTGCGCCAGCATGTAGTCGGTCAGGGTGAAGGTCACCAGCCCTCCGGCCGAGACCACCCCCTGGGCCACCGGCGTGACGCCGTCGGGCGCCAGGAGCGGGAACGAAGCTGCTCCCTGCCACCTGAGCTCGTCGGGCAGCTGCAGCGTGAAGGTGTCGCCGGGCTGCGACCCGACCGGGACCCGCCAGGTGCACGAGAAGCGGAGCGTCTCGCCGTCCCAGACGTCGCCGGTGGTCTGCAGGGTGACACCGGTGATGGCGTCGTCGATCACGTCGGCGCGAGCCGGTGCGGTGATGGAGAGCGTCGCCAGGACGGACATCAGCAGGCTGGTGAGGATGGCCAGCAGCCGGGTCGGTCGTGCGGTGGCGCGCGGATGATGCTCAAGCATGTGGTGTTCCCCCGGTGGTCTTCGTGTCGGACGGTCGTCCACCGGGTAGGACGCAGAGGGGGGTTCGGTCCTTACGAACTTCTGGGGTAGCGGAGCTGGGTGACGTCCTCGCTGATCCCCCACAGGCGCGCCTGGGCCGAGCGGTCGTGGGCCAGGTCACTGCTGGTCACGAGCTGGGGGAGCCCGCGCCACTGCTGGAGCCCTCCGGGACCGCAGTAGCTGCCGCCGGGCAGGTCGGCGCTGGCCGCCATGAGGATCGGCAGTGCTCCCATGTGGGCGGATTGCGCGGTGGCGCGCATGACCGCATTGAGGATGGACGCCGCACCTCCGGCCGCCCGACCGGTCTGGCCGGTCGCGAGCAGGTGGGTGGCCGAGTAACCCGGGTGGGCAGCCATCGCCTGCACCGGCAGCCGAGCGGCCCTCAGGCGATGCTCTAGCTCGTAGGTGAACAGCAGGTTGGCGAGCTTGCTCTGCGCGTAGACGCCCCATCGGGAGTAGCGCCGCTCGGGCACCCGGGGGTCGCCCAGGGGCGCCTGACGGGCGGCACGGTGGGCGTTGGAGCTGACACTGACCACGCGCCCGGAGCCGGCGAGGAGCTGGGGGAACAACAGCCCGGTCAGGAGGAAGTGCCCGAAGTGGTTCGTCGCCATCTGAAGGTCCAGCCCGTCGGGGGTGCGCGTCGACGCGGTCGCCATCACGCCCGCGTTGTTCACCAGGAGGTGCACGGCTCCCAGGCCCGCGGCCTCGCCCGCAGCGCGGCGTACCTCACCCAGGTCGCTGAGGTCCACCCGCAGCAGACGGACGTCGGCGCCGGGGACCTGCGCGACCAGGCGGGCCCTGCTGGCCTCGAGCCTGGCTTCGCTGCGGGCGGCGAGCACGACCGTGGCACCCCGCCTGGCCAGCTCGAGGGCCACCTGTTCGCCCAGGCCGCCGGTGGCGCCCGTGACCACCGCCGTCCGGCCGGTCTGGTCGGGCAGGTCGTCCAGGGTCCAGGCGGCGCTCATGTCGTCACCTTGTCACTGCTTGACATCGGCAGGCGCACTGGGAGACTCCGGGGATGACCCGCTATGGCCAGCAGTTCGGTCCGGACTTCACCTTCCTGGGCGTTCCCATGTGCGACCTCGACGACCCGGCGTCGTACGCCGATGCCGACGTGGTCATCATCGGGGCCCCGTTCGACGGCGGGACCTCGGGCCGCTCCGGCGCCCGGTTCGGTCCGATGGCGATCCGGATGCGGGACTACCTGCCGCACGACGGTTCGCGGCCCAGCCTGGCGCTGCGCACCGACGGCCTCGTCGACCTGAAGGTGGTCGACGCGGGGGACGTCGAGATGTACTCCGGCGACATCAACGTCGCGCTGCCGGCGCTCGAGGTCGCGGTCGAGAAGGTGACGCGGGCCGGCGCCATCCCGGTGGTCCTGGGCGGAGACCACTCCGTCACGCTGCCGGATGCGACCGGGGTGGCCAACGTGTTCGGGCACGGCCGGATCTCGATGATCCACTTCGACGCCCATGCCGACACCGGGGACATCGAGTTCGGCTCGCTCTACGGTCATGGCCAGCCCATGCGCCGGCTGATCGAGTCGGGCGCCCTGCGAGGCGACCGATTCCTGCAGATGGGGTTGCGTGGCTACTGGCCGCCCCCGGAGACGCTGGACTGGATGGCCGGCAAGCAGATGCGCTCCTACGAGATGACCGAGATCGGGCACCGCGGCCTCAGCGTCTGCCTGACCGAGGCGTTCGGCATCGCCATGGACGACTGCGACGGGGTGTTCCTGTCGGTCGACATCGACGTGTGCGACCCGGGGCACGCGCCGGGGACGGGCACTCCGGAGCCCGGTGGCCTGACGGCGCGCGAGCTCCTCGACGCCGTACGCCGGATCTGCCTCGAGCTGCCCGTGGTCGGCGTGGACGTGGTGGAGGTCAGCCCGCCGTACGACCATGCGGAGATCACCGCGGCGTTGGGCAATCGCGTCGTCCTGGAGTCGCTCTCGGCCATCGCCCGACGCCGTCGTGATGCCCTCGAGGGCACCAGCTGGGACCCCAGCCTGCCGCTCCTGGCCGACCGTGGCCCGCTGCCGGGCGAGGAGATGGGCTGAGCGCGTGCACGACATCGACCAGACCACCGAGCAGATGGTGCGCAGCGTCCTGGCGTACGCCGAGAACCGGCTGCGCATGAACCCGGTGCCCCTGGACCGGGGTGCCCTGCCCGCGCAGGAGCTGTACGAGCGACTGGACGGCCTGATCCGGGGCGCCGGGCGTCCCCCGGACGAGGTGCTCGGGGTCTATGCCTCGGTGATCGCGCCGAGCGTGATCTCGGCCGACAGCCCGCGGTTCCTCGGCTTCATCCCGGCTGCCCCGACCAAGGCCGCCCTGCTGTTCGACATGCTGGTCTCGTGCGCCTCGATCCAGGGCATCTCCTGGCTGGAGGCCTCGGGCGCGATCGCGGCCGAGAACACGGTGCTGCGACTCATCGCCGACGAGGCCGGGCTGCCGGCGGGGGCGGGGGGTTGTTTCGTCTCCGGCGGCTCCGCGGGCAACCTGTCCACCCTCGCGGTCGCCCGTGAGACGGCCAAGTCGCGACTCGGGGAGGCGCTCGGCGGGCGCCGGCTGCGGGTGGTGGTGGGCACCGATGCCCACTCGTCGATCGTGAACACCCTGAGGCTGCTCGAGATGGACGCCCTCGTCGTGGAGACGCCCGATCATCGACTGACGGCCGACACCGTGCGTGCCGCGATCGCTGCCGACCCGGACCCGAGCGACATCGCCGCCGTGGTCTGCACCTCGGGGACGACGAACGCCGGCATCGTCGACGACCTGGCCGGGGTGGGGGCACTGGCCAAGGAGCACGGGTGGTGGTTCCACGTCGATGGTGCCTACGGCGGGGCAGGCATCTTCGCCCCGTCGCTCAAGCACCTGTACGCCGGGCTCGAGCTGGCCGATTCCTTCATCCTCGACCCGCACAAGTGGCTCTTCACCCCGTTCGACTGCTGCGCGGTCCTCTACCGCGATCCCGAGCTGGCGCGCGGCGTACACACGCAGGACGCGTCGTACCTCGACGTGATCCACACCTCGCACGGTGAGTGGAACCCCACCGACTACGCCTACCACCTCACGCGCCGGGCCCGGGGCCTGCCGCTGTGGTTCTCGCTGGCGGTGTACGGCGTGGATGCCTATCGCGAGGCGATCGAGGTCGCGGCGGACCTGGCCCGGCAGACCGCGGACCTGATCCGCGCTGCGGATCATCTCGAGCTGATCCGCGAGCCGGACCTCGGCGTCGTGCTCTTTCGCCGGATCGGCTGGGGGCACGAGGACTACACCAGGTGGGCAGAGCGGCTGCATCAGGACGAGGTGGCCTTCATCCCGCCGAGCAAGTGGGACGGGGAGACCGTCGGCCGCTTCGCTTTCCTGCACCCCGACACGAGCCTCGACGTCGTCCGCGAGGTGCTGGCCCGGACCTCCTAGCGGTCCCGTCAGTCGAGGTGTCGCTGCTCCTCGACCCGCTCGACGCGAGTGGTGGAGCGGGTGCGCTGGGAGTTCATGACCAGGGCCAGCACGATCGCGAGGGCCCCCGCGACCAGACAGATCCAGCCGAGCGTGTCCGACGCGATGGCGTCGTCGATGCTTGCCGGCAGGTCGACTGCGCCGGTCACCAGGATCAGGCCGATGACCAGAAGGACGATGCCGATTCCAATACCCATGCCGCCCACCCTCCCGGGTGGGACGACACGACGGCACACCCCAATGGGTGGTGGGTCAGAAGGCGTCCTCGGACAGATCCATCAGGGACAGGTCCACGGACTCGGCGATCGCGCGCTCCGCGGTGATCTTCGGGAGCACGTTGTGCGCGAAGAACTGGGCAGCAGCGATCTTGCCCTCGTAGAACGCCTGGTCCTTCTCCGAGACCTCGCCGGCCAGCGCCGTCAGGGCCACCTCGGCCTGGCGCAGCAGCAGCCAGGCGCAGACGATGTCCCCCAGCGCCATCAGCAGGCGAGAGGAGTTGAGGCCGACCTTGTAGATGTTGCGTAGGTCGCCGCCCTCGGCGTTGACGTCGGCCGACATCAGCTGCCCGATCATGGCCCCGACGATGGCGTTGCCGTCGGCCAGGGCCGTGGCGAGCAGGCCCCGCTCGACCTTGAGCCGGCCGTTGCCGGCCTCTGAGGCCAGGAACTTCTCCACCTCGCCGGCCACGAAGCCGAGCGCCTTGGCCTGGTCCTTCACGATCTTGCGGAAGAAGAGGTCCTGACCCTGGATGGCCGTGGTGCCCTCGTAGAGGGTGTCGATCTTGGCGTCGCGCACGTACTGCTCGATCGGGTACTCCTGCAGGAAGCCGGAGCCGCCATAGGTCTGCAGGGACTCGGTGCCCAGCAGGGTCCAGGACCGCTCGGAGCCGTAGCCCTTCACGATGGGCAGCAGCAGGTCGTTGACGGCCTCGGCCAGCTCGTCACGCTCGCCGGCGTGGTTGGCGAGCATGACCTTGTCCTGCCAGGTGGCGGTGTAGAGCACCAGCGCCCGCATGGCCTCGGCGTAGGACTTCTGCGTCATGAGCGAACGGCGTACGTCGGGGTGGTGGGTGATGGTCACGCGGGGGGCGGTCTTGTCCGCGGCCTGGGTGAGGTCGGCTGACTGCACCCGGGTCTTGGCGTAGTCGAGCGCGTTGAGGTAGCCGGTGGACAGGGTGGCGATGGCCTTGGTGCCCACCATCATGCGTGCGTTCTCGATGACCTGGAACATCTGGGCGATGCCGTTGTGCACCTCGCCCAGCAACCAGCCCTTCGCCGGCTCGCCGCCACCGACGCTGGGGTCGCCGAACGTGACCTCGCAGGTGTTGGAGACCTTGATCCCCATCTTGTGCTCGACTCCTGTGACGTAGACGCCGTTGCGCTCCCCGGTCAGCTCGCCGGAGTCGTGGTCGAAGTGGATCTTGGGCACCAGGAAGAGGCTCAGTCCCTTGGTGCCGGGGCCCCCGACCCCCTCGACGCCGACCGGTCGGGCCAGCACGAGGTGCATGATGTTCTCGCTCATGTCGTGCTCGGCGGAGGTGATGAAGCGCTTGACGCCCTCGATGTTCCACGAGCCGTCGTCGTTCAGGGTGGCCCGGGTGCGACCGGCGCCGACGTCGGAGCCCGCGTCAGGCTCGGTGAGCACCATCGTGCAGCCCCACTGGCCGTCGACCATGTGCTGGGCGATCCGCTTGTCCCGGTCGTTGCCGTTGCGGTAGACGATGTTGGCGAACGCCGGCCCGGCGGCGTACATCCAGACCGGGGCGTTGGCGCCGAGCACCAACTCGCCGAGGGCCCAGATCAGCGACGAGGGGGCAGGCTGTCCGCCGAGCTCCTCGAGCACTTGCAGGCGCCACATCTCGGAGTCCATCCAGGCCTGGTAGCTCTTCTTGAAGCTCGCAGGGATGTCGGCGGTGTTGGTGGCCGGGTCGAACACGGGCGGGGTGCGGTCGGAGTCCTCGTAGGACGCGGCGAGGTCCTCGCGGGAGAGTCGGTCGACCTCGCGCAGGATCGATTGTGCCGTCTCGGTGTCGACCTCCGCGAAGGGACCTGTGCCGAGGACCTGGTCGCGACCGAAGACCTCGAAGAGGTTGAACTCGATGTCACGCAGGTTGCTCTTGTAGTGGCTCACTGCTCCACCTATTCCGTTCTCGTGTGCGGGCTACTGACCGGTAACTTAAGTATCCTTCGTCAGCGGCCGAATCGCAAGGCGAACGCCGAGACTCCTCGAGACACACCTGTGACCAGATCCACATCGCGACCCCGGGCTTCCATTCTGCCCATTCTGTAGTAAGTTACTTATATTGGGAGTAGAGGCCCCCCTTCCGCCCCCGATCCGCGCGGTCCGACGGACGCACCCCCGTCGGACCGCGCACTCCAGCCTGCGTTTCACGTCTTGGTCAATGGATCCGGTGGACTTATCTGACAGACTGACGCCATGCGAGTCTCCGCCAAGTCCGACTACGCCCTGCGGGCCCTCATCGAGATGGCCGGACGCACCGACGGTGTGCCCGTGAGTGCCGAGGAGCTCGGGCGCCTCCAGGGCATCCCGCACGGCTTCCTCCAGGCGATTCTCGCCGACCTGCGCCGCGCTGGCGTCGTGGTGTCGCAGCGCGGCCAGTCCGGTGGCTGGCGGCTCAACCGCGAGCCCGAGGAGGTGAGCGTCGCCGACGTCATTCGCGCCGTCGACGGCCCGCTGGTGTCGGTCTACGGACTACGCCCGGAGTCGGTGAGCTACAACGAGTCGGCGGCCGTCCTCCAGCATGTCTGGATCGCCGCGCGCAGCTCGCTGCGCGACGTGTTCGAGCAGGTCACGCTGAGGCAGATGGCCGACGGCAAGCTGCCGAAGGCAGTGACCAGCCGCACCGGCGACGAGGACGCCTGGCAACCACACTGACGCCGGCGCTCACTCGGGAGCTCGGGCTGCCAGCTTGCGCTTGAGCTTCTTGCGCTTCTTCTCCAACGCGGCATTGCGGATCTCGAGCTGCTCGTTGTGCTCGCGCAGTCGCGCCACCTCCACCAGCACGTTGGCCAGGGCGTTCGTCGTCGTGCGCAGCCGCTCCTTGGCCGGTACGTCGTCGGGGGACATCGCCGAGCCGGCCGGCACCGTGGGGAGCAGGTCGTCCAGCTGGCCGCGCACGTCGTAGCCCGCGTTGGCGATGAACTTGTGCCACACCTCGGCGCGCGCCAGCAGCTCGTCGTACAGCTCGGGAGGCGTGGTCGTGGGCGGGGCGGAGGTGTCGCCGAGGATGCGGTCGGCGAAGTAGCGCTTCACCACAGTACGGCGCAGCTGGCCCTCGATGCGGCCGTCGATCGCCTCGTTGACCCCGCGCAGCACCGCGGCTTCGGTGGTGCCCAGCGCGGGCTGGCTGGCCCGAGCGACATCGGGGGCGAAGCGTCCTGGGTCGAAGCCCACGACGGCGCCGAGCTCGGCCCAGATGGTGGCCCGCGGATCGCTCACCTGCGGTACGGCGATCACGTGGATGCGCTCGGCCTTCACGTGACTCCAGCGTCCCAGCACCTCCACGAGGTCCTGGGACCTCCAGAAGTGACGCGCCTGCGCATGGCCGCGATCGGGGTCCATGATGCGCTCGTGGAAGCGACCGAAGGTGACCGAGTCGCCTGACTTGACCGACTCCTGCCAGCCCGTGGCCACCTGGGTGCCGGGGTCGCGCACGGTCACGATCACGTGGACCTCGCGCCCCGACAGGCCGTCGAGGAAGAGGGCCACCTGGTCGGCGTCGGCTCCGGCGAACAGCTCCTGGCTGAGCACCACGGTTCCCTTGAGCTTGAAGATGCGCCGGCACACCTCGGCCCAGGTGCCCTCGACCTCCGAACGCTGGTAGCCCCAGTCCTTGTGGTCGCGCCGGATCTCGATCGCCGCGCGCAGCAGCTCCTCGGTCGAGTGGGCGGCTACGTCGATCCCGACCGCGGCCAGGCCGGCACTGTGGGTCAGGAGCGCCTGCTCGACGAAGGCCGCGCCGGTGCCAGGCAGCCCGATGTGGATGAACACCTTGCGACGCGTCATGCCACCACGGTGACATGTCTCGGCGCCCAGCGCATGAACATCCCGTGTCGCGGGCGCAAATCCCCTACAGGGAGCGGGCGGACAACCAGGTCAGGAGCGGCTTGAGCGCACGCCAGTCGGCACGCACATGATCGAGCAGGTCGGCCTGGTGGATGAAGGGCTCGAAGCCGTAGGAGCGTCCGGCGAGGATCTGCTTGTGGCGCAGCAGCTCGATCCTGGGGTGCTCGGCGTCGTACCCCCGCGGGGAGGTCTTCAGCTTCTCGCCGCCGATCTCGAAGCCGGCCCGCTCCAGCTTGCGCAGCGCTCGTTGCAGCTTCGGCCCGGTCACGTCGTCGGCGATGGCATCGCGCACGGCGGCCAGTTGTTCGCCACCGGCCTCGTAGAAGCCGGCTCCGACCCGCATCCCGCGAGCGGCGATCTCGACGTACCAGCCCGTGGCGGGGCCGGTGGCCACGAAGGCCCCCTGGTGCGTCTTGTAGGGCGTCTTGTCCTTCGCGAAGCGGACGTCGCGGTAGGGGCGGAACACCTTGGCGGTGCCGAACTCCGGCTCCAGGGCCTTCACCAGTGCCGCCATCGGAGCCTTGACAGCTTCGTCGTAGACGGCCTTGTTGGCCTCCCAGAAGGACTTGGTGTTGTCCATCTCGAGGTCGTCGTAGAAGTCGAGGGCGGCCACCGGAAAGCCTTGGAAATCGGACACCCGGCGACGGTAGCCCAGACTCGGTGAGCGCGGCTCAGGAGGGCGCTGGTGCCCAGACCTGCTCGTCGCCGCCCTCGCCGAAAGCGTTGATCGTCAGGACGTCGCCAGCGCACCGGGGCGTGGTCAGGAAGGCCTCACCGCTGCCGGGTGACTCGTAGACGACCTCCAGGCGCCCCTGCGGGGTCCAACGCAGCAGGCGGGCCTTGTCGACGTCCTTCTGGGAGTCGCGCACGAAGTACGCCGAGTCGCCGCACCACGTGAGCGATCCCGTCGTCCCCGGCCCGAGGTCGACCTCGCCCTCACCGGCGCTGGCGAAGAACTCGCTCTGCTCCACCCGGTTCTCGTTGGTCACCACCGACCAGACGGCGCCGGTGGCCGTGACCGCGCCGTCCCAGCCCTTGCAGTCGGTGACGTCGGGGAAGGGGGTGATGGTGGCCCCGTCGAGCCGGGCCACGGTGCGGCACTGGGGCTGGCCGCTGAAGGTGAGCAGGCTGGTGGCGGTCGGGGAGATCAGGACGTGGGAGAAGCCGGCCCGCCGCGGGGCGCAGTAGCCGAGGGTCGACTTCATCGCGGGCAGCTCCACGCTCGCCAGGCAGTAGCGGCGACCCGGGCCCAGGGTCGGATGCAGCACGGTCCCCCCGCCGACCGCCCAGGAGCCGCCGTTGACCGTGGGCAGGTCGGAGTCGCCGTCCAGCGTGGACTCGTCGCCGGTGGCCAGTTCCACGACGGTCGCTCGACTGGGCTGCACCTCCTGCTTGTCCTGCGCGACCATCACCAGCCAGGTCCCGTCGGTGAGGACGTCGTTGAACTGGAACCGGGCCGGTGCGCGGAAGCTCGACGTACGACCGGCGTTGTCCAGCGTGACCACGCGCTGGGCCTGGTCGACGACGATCGTGAAGTCCTTGCCCTTCGTGACCACGTCCGTGCGCGACGCATCGAGCGCCGTCCAGTCCAGAAGGTTGGTGACCGGGTCGCCGGGGTCGGGATCAGGGTCGGGGGAGGGGTCGTCCGTCGTGCTCGAGGGCGAGCTCGACGTTGCCGAGGGCGATGGCGAGGGCGAAGGCGCCGGGTCGGGGTCGCCCGAACAGCCCGTGGCGACGAACGCCAGCACCGCGGCGGTCACGGCTACCGAACGAGCGACGCGCATCAGACCCCGATGTTGTGCTGGAAGTGCGCCAGGTTGGCCCGATAGCTCTTGTAGGCGCTGCGGTTCTGGACCCGCGCGATGTAGGGCTCGGAGGGATCGAAGCGTTGCTGGTTCCAGGGTTCGAAGTAGCTGACCAGATTCGCCTTGGCCCCCCGCTTGTTGTAGCCGCGGCCGACCTGGAAGTGCCCGGAGGCGTTGTCGTCGAGGTAGGGGTAGAACTCCTTCAGCAGGATCGGGTGGAAGATCAACGGCGCCTTGTAGTCGACGATGTGGCGCATGTTCAGCAGCATCCACTGCCGGTAGGTGAAGTCCTTGATGTCGAGCACGATGTAGGGCCCGGCATAGGCCGGTCGGTCCCAGCCGGTGACGGCGTTGGTCACGCGCACCATGTCGGTGATCGCCGAACCGCTGGAGGTGGTGCCGAGCTGGTCGGCCCAGTGGTTCTGGGACTTGCGGGTGCCGCTCCAGTTCCAGGCGATCATCTGCATCGAGGTCGGACCGCAGTAGTAGGTCACGGCCTGCTCGGCGACCTTGCGGGCGTCCAGGATCCAGGAGCCGCGCGGGTAGTCCTTGTTCGTCTTCACCACGGGCGCCGCGCCGGCGCTCGGTGTCGCTGAGGGACTTGCAGTGGCCTTGGCGGCAGGGGCTGCAGGGTCGGTGGGCACCGTCACCTCGGGGTGTCGGCTCAGGAAGCCCTCCGGCAGCGGGATCCCCTGGATCTGGTTGCGCAGCAACCACACCTTGGCCACCGACCGGGCAGCGGCGGTGAGCTCGGCGCGGTCGGCTGCGGCTCGGGCACTCGGGGCGAGGGCGGCGGTGGCCCTGAGGGTGGACGCGAGATCCCGGTCGCCCGTGGTGACCTGATCCGCCGTACGGCGTGCTGCCGCGCGGCTCGCCTCGGCGCTCACGTCGGCGACGACGTCGCTGGGGGAGGCAGTGGTCCAACCGCTGTGCAGGCAGTAGCGCTGGCCCTCGAAGTCGGCGCAGCGCACCTGACTGGCCGCCAGGCTGGCCAGGGGGGAGCGAGCGGAGAGTCCCCGAGCGGAGGTGAGGCCTTGAGTGACGACCCGGTCGATCTCAGCCTGGGCCTCCGGCGTCACCGCACTCGGTCCTGCGCTGGCGTCAGCGAGGTCGCCGTTCTCGGCGGCCGCGGAGGGACGCACGGCCCGGTCGTCGTCTCCCCCTCGGGGCACGAAGAGGGCCCCGACGAGCAGCGCAGCCAGGGCGCCGACAGCCACCTTCAGGCCGGGAGAGGTGCCGGAGCGTTGCCGAGATGCACGGGGCATGGGGAAGACCTCGTTCAGTGGTGGGTGGGGAGTGTCTCGAGTACCACTGTCCACAATAACCTCAAAAGTCGTCAAGTTTCCCAGAAGTCACAGGAGAAACAGCGGACCGACACGCCGCAGGAAATGCGAACGGCCCGGCGTGGTTCACGCCGGGCCGTAACTGGAGCGGATGACGAGACTCGAACTCGCGACATCGACCTTGGGAAGGTCGCGCTCTACCAACTGAGCTACATCCGCAGGTGCCCCTTGGTGACGGGCACGGGAATCCTACCTGTTCACTCGACCGGGGTCAGGGTGGGTCGGCGCGCAGAGACCAGGTCCCCGCTGGAGCGACCGGTCAGGCGACGGTGGACCCAGGGCACCGCATGCGTCCGGACCCAGTCCAGGTCGTGGGCCAGCCGAGCCCTGCGGTCCAGCTGCTCCAGCTGGCCGAGAGGCAGCGGTGCCAGGGTGTGTGGCACGTCCAGCCGGTCGAGGACGGCGATGGCGATCCGTTGGTGGCCGGCCGCATTGAGGTGCATGCGGTCGCGGTCCCAATGTCGCCAGTCGCGCAGCTCGCGCATTCGCCAGAAGTCCACCAAGGTCGCGCCGTGCTCCTCCACGCTCTGGCGCAGAAGCTCGTTGTAGAGGGCGAAGCGGCCCCGGACGGGGGCGTAGACCGCCGAGCCGCCGGTGTCGAACGCGGTGAACACCACCACGCGGGCACCGCTCGCGGTGAGCCGGGCCAGCGCGTCGTCGTAGGACTCCATCAGGCGATCGAGGTCCACGCGGGGTCGCATGATGTCGTTGGCGCCCGCGTAGATCGTCACCAGATCCGGAGCCATGGCCAGCGCGGGAGACAGCTGCTCGGACACGATCGCGTCGAGCTTCCGGCCGCGGATGGCGAGGTTGGCGTAGGTGAAGTCGTCGACCCTGGTCGCCAACACCTCCGCCACCCGGTCAGCCCAGCCGCGGACCCCGTTGGGCCGCTCGGGATCGAGGTCGCCGACGCCCTCGGTGAACGAGTCGCCGAGGGCGACGTACCGCTGGAAACCCATGACCACAGGCTAGGGAATAGGCACAAAACCCTGGGGTGGTCCACTCCGGAAAAGCGGTGCCATCCTCGATGGAACAAATCCCGCAAATTGCCTCTGGGGGCATCATGAGCCGATCAATGTCGATCCTTCTCGTGGCCGGGGTCTCCACCCTCGCCCTGTCGATCCCCACGACCGCCGCCTCTGCCGCGACAGCCGCCGCCGAGGTCGACGATCCCGTGGTCAGCGGCCTCGCCGGGCCGCTGCAGTTCGACCTCGGAGACCACGGCCAGACCTACATCGGTCAGGCCTTCTCCGGGGCCCTGACCAAGCTCAGGCCCAACGGCACCACCACCGACCTGCTCACCGAGCCGGGCGAGGTCGGCGGCGTGGCATCGCGGGGCTACAACGTGGCCTACACGTTCACCGGCGGTGACGAGACCAACCCCGTCGCCCTCCTCAAGCTCCGCCAGGCCAACGGCAAGGTCCGCACCATCGCCAACCTGCGGCGCTTCGAGGAGCGCAACAACCCCGACGGTTCCCAGCGCTACGGCTTCCGCAACCTGGCGCCCGAGTGCGCCGCCCAGGTGCCTCCCGAGATCGGCGGCGAGCCCTACACCGGGCTTCTCGACGCCCACCCCTATGCCGTGGCCAACGCGCCCGACGGCGGTTGGTTCGTGGCCGACGCCGGCGCCAACGCGGTCTACCACGTGGGCAAGAAGGGCAAGATCGAGGTCGTGTGGGTGCCCCGCCCGCAGAAGACGTCGATCACCGCAGAAGCCGCCGCGGCAGTCGGGCTCCCGGAGTGCACCGTGGGAGCGACGTACGCCTTCGAGCCGGTGCCGACCGACGTCGAGGTCAACGCGGTGGGCATGTTGATCGTCAGCCTGCTGCCCGGCGGCCCGGAGGACGCAAGCCTCGGTGCCCGAGGCGCGGTCTATCGCGTCGACCCGTTCGACGGTGAGTGGACCAGGTTGGCCGACGGCTTCCTTGGTGCCACCAACGTCGCGGTCGCGCCGGGTGGGCGGATCTATGTCACCGAACTCTTCGCGAACAGGATCTCGCGGATCTACCACCGTCAGGTCACCACCGTGGTCGACGTGCCGTCCCCCGGGGCCGTGGAGTTCCGCGACGGTCGGCTCTTCGCCTCGATCGACGTGTTCGCCAACGGGTCCATCGTGAGAGTCAGGCCGTAGGGGCAGGGCGGTCGCGGTAGGTTACGTGCGTGCTCCTGAGCGACCGCCACATCCTCGACGAGATCGACGCCGGCCGCATCAGGCTGGATCCCTGGGATCCGGCCATGATGCAGCCGTCCTCCATCGACGTCCGCCTCGATCGCTTCTTCCGGGTCTTCGAGAACCACCGCTATCCCCACATCGACCCGGCCGCCGACCAGTCCGATCTGACTCGCGAGGTCGAGCCGGAGGGGGATGAGCCGTTCATCCTGCACCCGGGCGAGTTCGTCCTCGGCTCGACCTACGAGGTCGTGTCGCTGCCCGATGACATCGCAGCGCGCGTTGAGGGCAAGTCGTCCCTGGGGCGGTTGGGGCTGCTCACGCACGCCACCGCCGGCTTCGTGGACCCGGGATTCTCCGGTCACGTGACCCTCGAGCTCGCCAACGTGGCGACCCTGCCCATCAAGCTCTACCCCGGCATGAAGATCGGCCAGTTCTGCTTCTTCCGCCTGTCCTCCCCCTCCGAGCACCCCTACGGATCGGCCAAGTACGGGTCGCGCTACCAGGGGCAGCGCGGTCCCACGCCATCGAAGTCGTTCCAGAACTTCCACCGCACCCAGATCTGAGCTGGTCCTGCTGACGGTTTCCCCGGTCGACCGGGGAATCCCGCGGTTGTCAGCCGGTGCAATGGCTGACAACCGATGGTTCCCCCTGACAAGGCGTTGGTGATTTAGGTTAGGCTTACCTTACTTTCACGTAAGGGAGTCGCCCAGTGACCACGACACAGTCCGACCAACGCCCGATGATCTGCGATGAGGTCGAGGTCCGCTCGATCGAGCGGCTGTCGCCGACGTACGTCCGCGTCGAGTTCGGGGGCGACGCCTTGGCTGACTTCGGGGTCGACGGTCCTTTGTACGACCAGCGCATCAAGCTCGTCTTCCCCACGGACTCCGGCAGCCTGCCCTCCTTCGCGGACGCCGAGCAGTCCTGGGTCGAGGCTTGGATGGCGCAACCTCCCGAGGAGCGCGGCCACATGCGCACCTACACGGTCAGGGCGGTCCGCGGCGAAGGCCGCGACACCAGGATCGTGGTCGACTTCGTCCTGCACCTGGCCGAGGGTGCCACCGGCCCGGCGTCGACGTGGGCGGCCGGTGCCGGCATCGGTGACCGGCTCATGATGATCGCCCCTCGTCGCGGGATGCCGTTCGGGGGGATCGAGTTCGACCCGGCCGGTGCCCGGACGATCCTCCTGGTGGCCGACGAGACCGCCGTACCTGCCGTGAGCAGCATCCTCGACTCCCTGCCTGACGGCACCCGCGGCCACGCCTTCCTCGAGGTGCCGCTGGCCGGCGACGTGCTCGACGTGCGGTGTCCGGTCGGCATGGAAATCGTGTGGCTGCCTCGCTCCGGGGACCCGCTCGGCGAGCCACTGCGGGCCGCTGTCCTCGCGCACCTCGGCGTCGCCTCCCCGGCCGAGCCGTTCGAGCTCGAGGTGGACGACGACCTGTGGGAGACCCCCGCGTACTCCTCCTCCGGGGAGGAGATCCTCGACCAGGCCGTCACGGTGGGCCATGACCTCGACGGGCTCTACGCCTGGATCGCCGGCGAGTCCGCCGTCGTCACAGGGCTGCGTCGCCATCTGGTCAACGAACTCGGCATGGACCGGCGCCAGGTCGCCTTCATGGGCTACTGGCGCCGGGGGGTGGCGATGCGTTCCTGAGTGTCAGTTCTCCAACTGCTGCGCGATGCGCCGCAGCCGGGCAGCCAGCCGGTGTCGTCGCGGAACGGGCGGCAGGTGGGGTTCGCGGGCGCGGCGCAGTCGGTCGGCCATGCGCTGTCGGGCTTCGATGTCGGACATGCTCATGATGGTCCCTTCCTGTTCACAGCTGCTTGAGGATGACGTCGCCACTGACCGTCTTGGCCCGCAGCTCGATGTGCTCCTGCCCGTCTGTCGGGGTTCCGGCCCCGACGAGGTTCGAGTGCACCTGGCCGCTCACCGAGGTGATGTCGGTCCAGACGGGCACGCCCTGAGGTACGCCGACCGCGACGTCACCGGAGGCGCCCTTCACGGTGAAGTTGCCTCGGGTGAGCCGATCGACGACGGCGTCGCCGCTGCCGGTCGACATGGACACGTCGCCGTCGGCCGTGGCCACGCGAAGGTCCCCCGAACCGGTCTTCACCACCAGGGGGCCGCTCGAGTGGGTCACCTTCACGTCGCCCGAGCCCGTGCTGACCGCGCACGCGCCTCCCGCGCGCTGGACGATCACGTCCCCTGACCCGCTCTTGATGCGTGTCTCCCCGAGGATCTGCTCGGCGTTGATGGATCCCGATCCGGTCTCGATGAGCGCCGGAGCGTCGATCTGGTCGACCTGAACCGTCCCGGAGCCGCTCCTGATCTGGGAGCTGCCCCAGGCGCCGGACGCCTGGATGTCGGCACTGCCCGTCTTCACCGCGAGCTCGCTGTGGGTGGGCACCACCACCGTGACGTCGAGGTGGGGTTCCCCGCCGAAGAAGCCCGTGCGGTGCTTGGGTCCGAGGACCCTGAGCTGGTTGCCGTCGAGCTCGACAGTGGTGTCGTCGCTGTGCTCTCCGGTCACGTGGACGGTCGACTCGGTGGTGTCGGCGGCGGACAGGGTCACGCTGCCCCGGCCGATGGCGACGAAGAGCTGGACAGGCTCATGGGTTTCGAATGCGGTGTTCATGAGGTGCCTCCAGGGTGGTCGGTGGGTGGGGTGTTCAGATCCAGCCGGTCATGCGCCGGCCACTGGATCCCTTCTGCTTGGTGAAGGGGTCATTAAGGAACGGGATGCTCGACAGGTCGATGTCCACGGCCTCACGGCTGGTGGCCATCCGCACGATGTTGACCAACCACGTGTTCAACGACTGACCCTGACGACTCGCGAACTCCTCGGCCCGTGCCTTCACCGACTCGGGGATCCGCAGCGTGATGCGCGCCAGGTTGCCGTCGTCCTCCACCTCGTCGGCACGGGGAGCGGCCGCCGGGGCGGCCTCGTCGGGCGGTGGAGTGGTGACGACGAAATCGAGCTCGCGACCGTTGAGGCGGACGTCGACCGACCCGGCGGGCAACTCTGCGGTGATCTCGGCTGCGGCGTGCGAGAGCGCCTCCATGAGGGCCAGGCGCGCTGCCGGGTCGAGGGCGAGGGTGAGTCGCTCGGCGGCGGCCCGGATCTCCTCGCCCCCGGCCTCGGCTGCTGCGACGAGGTCTCGCCGCAGGCTGTCGACGTACGGTGTGATGTCCATACGCATCACTATGACATCACTCTGATGTCAACGCAAGAGATTCTGGCGTCAGAGTGGTGTCGGGCTTGACTGGGTACGGAGCGGGTCTACGGTGTCCGACGAAGCACCGAACTCGGAAACGGAGCCGCCGCATGAACCCGGGCATCACCCCGCTGGCCACCCTGATCGACGCTGGCCCCGTCGACTACGCGATCCTCGCGATCTACTTCGCCTTCGTGCTCGGCATCGGCTGGTTGGCCAGCCGCCAGGTGTCGGACTCCCTCGACTTCTTCCTCTCCGGGCGCTCACTGCCCGCGTGGGTGACCGGACTGGCGTTCATCTCTGCCAACCTCGGTGCGGTCGAGATCATGGGCATGTCTGCCTCCGGTGCCCAGTTCGGGCTCCCGGCAGTGCACTACTTCTGGGTAGGCGCCATCCCGGCCATGCTGTTCCTGGGCGTCGTGATGATGCCGTTCTACTACGGCTCCAAGGTGCGCTCGGTGCCGGAGTTCATGTTGCGCCGGTTCGGCAAGCCCGCCCACCTGGTCAACTCGATCTCCTTCGCCGTGGCCCAGCTGCTGATCGCGGGGGTGAACCTCTACCTCCTCGGCACGATCGTGCACGCGCTGCTGGGCTGGCCGTTGTGGGTCGCGCTGATCGTGGCGGCCCTGGTCGTGCTGTCCTACATCACCCTCGGCGGACTGAAGGCCGCGATCTACAACGAGGTCCTGCAGTTCTTCGTGATCGTGGCCTCGCTGGCGCCGCTCACCTTCATCGGCCTGCACCGTGTCGGCGGTTGGAGTGGCCTGGAGGAGAAGATCACCGCAGCCGCCGGGATCGGGGACGCCCCGCCCGCCGAGCAACAGCTCAACTCCTGGCCCGGGCAGGCGCTCTCGGGCTTCGACAACCCCGTGTGGTCGGTGGTGGGGATCGTGTTCGGTCTCGGGTTCGTGCTCTCCTTCGGCTACTGGACCACCAACTTCGTGGAGGTCCAGCGGGCGATGGCCTCGGACTCCATCTCGGCTGCGCGCAAGACACCGGTCATCGGCGCCTTTCCGAAGATGTTCGTCCCCTTCATCACCATCATCCCCGGGATGATCGCCGCCGTACTGGTCACCGAGATCGCCGACCTCAAGGCCGGCGGTTCTCCGCCCGGCGGCGCCTCGGGAGACGGGGTCGCCTACAACGACGCCCTGCTCTACCTGATGCGAGACGTGCTGCCCAACGGTCTGCTCGGCCTGGCCATCACGGGTCTCCTGGCTGCCTTCATGGCTGGCATGGCGGCCAACATCTCGGCCTTCAACACTGTGCTGAGCTACGACCTGTGGGGTGACTACGTCGTCAAGGGGCGCGAGGACGGCTACTACCTGCGGGTGGGCCGGATCGCGACCGTCGTGGCCACCGTGGTCGCCATCTTCACCGCTTCCATCGCTGGCAGCTTCTCCAACATCATGGACTACCTCCAGACCCTGTTCGGGTTCTTCAACGCGCCACTGTTCGCGACCTTCATTCTGGGTATGTTCTGGAAGCGGATGACGCCGACCGCGGCCTGGGTGGGCCTGGTCGCCGGGACCTCGTCGGCCATCGTGGTGTTCGCCCTCAACGAGTGGGGTCCTCTCGACCTCCCAGGGCAGGGCGCGGCGTTCCTCGCCGCGTCGACCGCGTTCGTGGTCGACATCGTCCTGAGCGTCGCCATCTCGCTGGTCACCGAACCGAAGCCCGCCTCTGAACTGGTCGGCCTGGTCTATTCCGAGACACCGAAGGACCAGCGCACAGATCCCAACGAGGCGGCCTACCCCTGGTACAGGCGAACAGTCCCCCTGGCCTGCGTGGCACTGGCCATGGTCATCGTGCTCAACGTGGCTTTCTGAGGAGTGAGTGATGGACGACAAGACAGGAACCGCGAAGCACACAGCCGGCGTGCTGGACATCCGCAACGTGATCGGACTGCTGCTCACGATCTACGGCGTGATCATCGGGTTGATGGGTCTGTTCGGCGATCAGGAACTGGAGAAGACGGGCGACATCAACGCCAACCTGTGGGCCGGGATCGCCCTGCTGGCCGTCGGTCTCGGCTTCCTGGCGTGGGTGCGGATCAGGCCGATCGTGGTGCCCGAGACCGTCAGCCGCGAGGATGAGTCGCCCACGGGGGAGCACTGAGCTTCCGCGCAGCCGGCTTCGCGGTGTAGAGCACGATCGCGTCGATCCCTGACTCGTTGCGGTAGAGGTCGACGGTCAGTGGGCAGCCCACCGAGCCCGGGACCGTGACAGTGAGCTCGAGTGCTTCGCGCGCGCCGGCACCCAACGGTCGGCGTACGCCGCACACGCTGGCGTGCGGGAAGACGGTCGAGACGCCCAGGTTCGGGGTGTCGTAGTTGCCGTTGGGCAGGCGGATGACCTGGCGGACGGCCTCGCGCAGCTCACTCATGGCCGAAAGGTCGCGCCAGGTGGCGGAGGCGCGGGCCTCCGCTGCCGTGACCGTGATCGGGACTCCCCCGTTGACCACCAGGTAGACGTGGTCGGCGAAGTCGGGAGCCGGGCCCCTCCCGGTCGCGAAGTCGATGAACTCCCAGGCGTCGGTGCGGTCGCCGTAGTGGGCGTCGCAGTCCGGGCCCGACGGGGCGGCGGCGAACACCGTGACGGTGTCGCCCCGTTCGAACCTGGAGCCGGCGGGAGGATCGGAGGAGAGCGCGCGCTCAGCCACCTCGCAGGCGCGCGCGAGCTCGTCCCTGACCTTGAGGCCGCGGGCCTCGAGCAGGTCCCGCGCTCCGGGCGCGTCGTACCCGAAGACCGAGGGGATCTGGTCGGCGCGCAGCCGGTCGTCGTCCTTCGGAGGTGCAGGACGGGTGAGAGCCACGGCGACCACGGCAACGACCGCCGCGGTGGGGATCGCCACCAGCCAGGGCCAGCGGCGTCGGGGTGGTGCCGGCACGATCCTCCCTGCCGGGTGGATCTCGACGGTGTCGGCCGCGGCCTGCAACCGGTCGGCCACCTGGAGATCGCCGATGCCGTCCCACCGCCGCCGGGCTGCCGCCGCGGCCTCGAGTACGACGGTGGGTTTGGTGCGCAGGGCGTCGGCCGTCTCATGGGCAGTGAGGTCGGCGTAGTGCGTCAGCACCAGCGCAGCCCGCTCCAGGGGGTCGAGGGCGGCGAGTTCGCGCCGTACCCGTAGCCCGTGCTCGTTGCGCGCATCCTCGGCAGGTGCGGACTCCGGCGGCCACGTGTCGCGGACCTCAGCGATCCTGCCCATCAGTGCCCGGTGCACCTCCGGATCAGGATCGTCCGCGCTCTTGATCTCGCGGGACGACCGGGCGAGGACACCCGCGACGAGCGAAGGGGCAGCGGAGTCCGGGCAGCCCAGGAGCACACTGACGCGCACCAGCGTCGCGCGTCGCGCCGTGACGTAGTCGTCGAACTCCATCTCTTCACCGCCCGAGCCCAGCGTAGGACCGCACTGGCTGTTCGGGCTGCCCACTGCACCTTCCGCAGCCCGTCGGAATCCCGGACCAGCCCCGCCGGCGAAGGACGCTGGCGACTCTGTTGGCGGTGTCGCACGGGCGCTCGAAGACCTGACCGTAGCCGATCCTCAAGGTCTCCAGGCGCTCCACAGCCGCCTCCAGGTCGCGGTCCAGATCCCGGTCGCGATCAGCAACCGAACAGTGGAAGGCACGGTCGTCGAGCTCCACGACGAGCCCGAAGTCCTCGTAGAGGGCGTCGCGGAAGATCACGCCGCGCGGGTCGGTCGCAGCCCGTTGACGATGTCGGAGAGCACCGTGGTCAGCCAGCGGCGCCGCGCGATCCGCCGGCGACCTTCCAGTCTCTCGAGCAATCGCCCGGCTGTCGTGCGTCGCGCGTTGCACGCATCCACGACGACTCCCAGTGCCTTCAGGTCGGAGTCGGCGTCGGCGGCCAGATCGAGTACGGCGTCGTCGTAGCGCACCCGGGGCGGACTCAGGTTCCACTGAACCCGAGCGCCGAGTTCCACCACTCGATGCAGACGGACTCCGGAGGGTGCCACCAGGCTGCGCTGTCGGTCGACGGCTACGTGGATGGTCGACGTAGATCCCCGGATGAACCAGGGCCCACTCACGTCGCCGAATCCGCCGCTGGATCGAAGTCTTCGTCTCTCGACATCGGTCATGGCCCGATGCTGGTGGGATCCGGCGTCTGGCGCGAGCAGCGGTTCCGAGGCCTGTGGAAACCAGCGCGGTCGATCGGCCCAACCAGGCTGGACTGATCGACCGCAGTGATGCTCAGTAGTCGAAGAGTGAGCCAGGTTCCGGCTTCGACTTCTGCTCCGGCTCTGGCTCTGGCTCTGGCTCCGGCTCTGGCTCTGGCTCGGTGTCGGTGTCGGTGTCGGTGTCGAACAGTCCTCGAACTGGAGTCTCGGCGTCGGTCGACTCGGGGTGTTGTTCCGACGCCTCGGCCTTGGCCTCGACATCAGCCTTCACGTCGAACAGGGACCTGACAGGAGCCTCTGTCTCGGGCTCCGCGGGTGGGGTGGGCTCGATGTCGAAGAGGGAGCCGCCGGTGGGGGCGGGCGTGGTCTCGACAGGCTCGACCACCGGGGTTTGCTCGACCACAGGGGTTTGCTCGACCACAGGGTCGGGCTCGATGTCGAAGAGGGAGCCGGTGGTGGGTGCGGTGGTGGTCTCGACAGGCTCGACCACCGGGGTCTGCTCGACCACCGGGTCGGGCTCGACGTCGAAGAGGGAGCCGGTGGTGGGTGCGGTGGTGGTCTCGACAGGCTCGACCACCGGGGTCTGCTCGACCACCGGGGTCTGCTCGACCACCGGGTCGGGCTCGATGTCGAAGAGGGAGCCGCCGGTGGGTTGGGGGGTGGTCTCGACAGGCTCGACCACCGGGGTTTGCTCGACCACCGGGGTTTGCTCGACCACCGGGGTTTGCTCGACCACCGGGTCGGGCTCGACGTCGAAGAGGGAGCCGGTGGTGGGTGCGGGGGTGGTCTCGACAGGCTCGACCACCGGGGTTTGCTCGACCACCGAGGTTTGCTCGACCACCGAGGCCTCTTCGACCACCGAGGCTTGCTCGACCACCGAGGCTTGCTCGACCACCGGGTCGGGCTCGGCCACAGAAGTCGCGGCAGCCGGGGCGGGCTTCTTCACCTTGGTGGCGACCTCGCCCTTGACCGAGGCGAGCAGCATCTGGGCCACGTCGAGGACCTCGACCTCCTCGCGGGCGGTCCCGGAGGCCTGGGCCGAGGTGAGCCCGTCGGAGAGCATCACGCGGCAGAACGGGCAGCCGACGGCGATCTGGTCCGCCCCGGTGGCCACGGCCTCGTTCGTGCGGTTCATGTTGATCCGCTCACCGATCTTCTCCTCCATCCACATCCGGGCACCACCGGCACCACAGCAGAAGGATCGTTCGGAGTTGCGGTCCATCTCGACGAACTCCGCCCCGGGCAGCACCTGGAGCAGCTCGCGCGGAGGCGTGTAGACGCCGTTGTGGCGACCGATGTAACAGGGGTCGTGGTAGGTGATGGAGCGTTTGGCTGCCCCGGCTCCGGTGGCGACCGGCGTCAGCTTGCCCTCACGCACCAGGCGGTTGAGCAGCTGGGTGTGGTGCACCACCTCGAGCTCGACGCCGAAGTCCTTGTACTCGTTCTTCAACGTGTTGAAGCAGTGCGCACAGGTCGAGACGACCTTCTTGACGCGGTATTCCTTGAACGTCTCGACGTTCTGCTGGGCCAGGCCCTGGAACACGAACTCGTTGCCGGCGCGGCGCGCGGGGTCGCCGGTGCAGGTCTCGCCGTTGCCGAGCACCCCGAAGGAGACGCCGGCCAGGTCCAGCAGCTCGGCCACGGCCCGGGTCGTCTTCTTCGCACGGTCCTCGTAGGCGCCCGCGCAACCGACCCAGAACAGCCAGTCCACCGAGTCCAGCGACTCCAGGTCCTCCCCGACCACGGGCACGTCGAAGGGCAGGTCCTTGGCCCAGTCGAGACGCCCGGAGGGCGCCATGTTCCACGGGTTCCCCTTGTTCTCCAGGCCCTTGAACAGGCCGTTGAGCTCGGCGGGGAAGTTGGACTCCACCAGGACCGCGTAGCGCCGCATGTCGACGATGTGGTCCACGTGCTCGATGTCGACCGGGCACTGCTGCACACAGGCACCACACGATGTGCACGACCAGAGCACGTCGGGATCGATCACGCCGTAGACCGATTCGTCGCCGATCAGGGGACGCTCGACCTCCTTGGTGAGCGTGTCCCCGCCGGCCGCGAGGATCGCCTCACGCTCGGACTCAGGTGCCATGAGGTACGGCGCCTTGGCGTGCGCGTGGTCGCGCAGCGCGGTGATGAGCAGCTTGGGCGACAGCGGCTTCTCGGTGTTCCAGGCAGGGCACTGGGACTGGCACCGTCCGCACTCGGTGCAGGAGGTGAAGTCGAGGATCCCCTTCCAGCTGAAGTCCTCGACCACCCCCACCCCGAGGGCGGAGTCCTCGTCGAGGTCGTCGATGTCGTCGAGGCTGATCGCCTTGCCCCCCGAGGTCAGGGGCTTGAGGGCCCCCAGGGCGGTGCGGCCGGAGGACTCGCGCTTGAACCAGATATTGAAGAAGGCCAGGAACCGGTGCCAGGCCACACCCATCGTGACGTTGAGGGAGATGACGATCATCCACACGAAGGAGATGACGATCTTGATGGTCGCGACCAGGTAGATGAGATTCTCGAGAGTGCCGACGGACAGGCCGGAGAACGCCTCGCCGAGCCAGAACGTGAACGGGAAGTGCAGGGCGGAGGCGTTGTCGGCGTGCTCGCCGCCGTGGCTCAGCAGCGCGTACTCCAACCCGCGCAGGGTCATGATGCAGAGCCCGACGCCGAGGATCACTCCCTCGACGAAGTAGCCCTGCCACATCGTCGATCCCCAGAGCCGCCCGCGGGGGCCGCGGACGCGCTCCGAGGGCCGGTTGGCGCGGTAGACGATGAACGAGACGACGGCGATGATCATCATCACCGTGAACAGTTCCGAGACCCACTCCCACAGGACGAAGTGACCGATCAGCGGAAGCGCGAAGTGGGCGTCGAACAGCTGTCCGAACGCCGTGAGCAGGGTGAAGAAGAGCAAGCCGAAGCCCACGAAGATGAACCAGTGACCCGCACCCACCCAGTGCCACTGCAGCATCCGGGTGTGTCCCAGGGACTCCTTGAGGAGCGTCACCGTCCGCCCGACCGGGTTGTCGCTGCGCGACACCGGCTGGCCGACCTTGAGGACCGCGATGATCTGCCTGATCGCGCGGACGAACAGCACGACGCCGACAGCGGCGATGCTCAGCGAAACGACGATGGCGAAGACCTGCATGCTGTGGGTGCCCCTCTGTGCCGTGCGCGTAGAGATGCGCGCCGCTGAAGCCTACGACCCCAGACGTTCCCAGACCGAGCCCTGTCTCGGCCAGCAGGCTGTGAGAATTCCCCTACGCCGCCATCAGGCCTGGAAGCGCTCGGACAGCGCATAGCGCAGGAGCACCACGTCGCCGACGGTGCTGGTCTCCACGACGGCGGCCCGTCTGCCGGGGTGCCAGGGGAAGCTGCCGTCCTCCACGAACCGGCAGGCCCGGGAGTCACCGACGAAGAACGGCGCCACCGCCAGGTGCAGCTCGTCGACCAGGTCGTCGGCCAGGAACTGGGTGTGGATCTGCCCGCCGCCCTCGACCATAAGGCGCCGTACGCCGCGCAGGTGCAGGTCTTCAGCGAGCCGGCGCATGGTGATCTCAGGGCCGCCGTCGACCACGGTCGCCAGGCCCCCCAACCGCTCACGCGCGCCCGGCACGGCCTGCGTCGGGCAGTAGACGAGGACGTCGGGGCCACGGGCGCTGAAGAACTGCGACTCCGGGTCGAGCCGCGCCATCGTCGAGACCGTGACCTTCGTGGGCGAAGGGGCCAGCCCGCGCGCGACCCGCTGCGCGCGGCGCTCGGGTGAGCGCACCAACAACCGGGGATCGTCGTTGCGGATCGTCGCGGCCCCCACCAGGATCGCGTCGCTGGAGGCGCGCACGCCGTCGACCCGGTCGAGATCGGCTTGGTTGGACAGCAGCAGGCGGGTGTCGCTGCCGTCGTCGAGATAGCCGTCCAGGGAGATGCAGCAGCTGAGCACGGTGTAGGGCCGATCGCTCACGCGGCACGTCCCACGTGTCGCGGGGTGGGCTCGAGCCGGTCGGCGAGGAGGACGACGGCGCCCGGCAGCGTCGCCACGAGCCCCATCACGCCATAGGCGACGGCGACCGACAGACCCAACGAGGCGGACAGGCCGGCGAGGCTGAAGACCCAGGCCGCGGCGCCCTCGCGCGGACCCCAGCCACCGATGTTGACCGGGATGCTCGAGGCCAGCAGCACCAGGACCGCGACGGGCACGAGCGTGCCGGCGCCGACGTCCGAGCCCACCGCGGACGCCGCCACCAGGAAGGTGGCCACGTACCCGCAGACGGCCACGGCGGAGGCGAGTGCGACGGTGGCCCAGGCGGTCGGCGCGAGCACCGGTACGCCGAGCCGACGCTGCTGCCGGAGGGCCAGCACCGCGAGGAGGCCCGCGCCCGCGATCGCCAGCCAGACGAGCGGGGACCGGGTCAGGCTGAGCAGCGCCGGCACCGCCAGGGCTGCGAGGACGACCTGGCCGGCGATCCGTTCCCACACGACCGCGCGCATGCCGGTGCCGATCCTGCCGAGCTGCTGGCCGTGCCTGATCCCCCGGTGGACGTCACCGAGGATCCCGCCGGGCAGGACCGAGTTGAGGAACTGGGAGCGGTAGCAGGCGGCGACCGCCGCGCGCAGCGGCAGGTCCACGTCGACACCGCGGGCCACCACTCTCCAGCGCCAGGCGCTCGCCACCGTCGTCACCACCGCGATCGCGGACGCCGCGAGGAGCGCGCCCGCGTCGACGGAGCGCAGCCCGTCGCGGAACGGCGCGCTGCCGAGTCGCCACCACAGCAGCGCCAGGATGACCAGTCCGCCACCGACCTTGAGCCAGGTCCACCACAGCGACCTCATCAGGCGACCTGCCTGAGGACCCGGGAGACCTCAGCGGCCGTCGCGGACCAGCCCGTCAACGAGCCCCGGCGTTCGGCGGCGGCCACCCGAAGCGAGGATCGCAACACGGGGTCACCCAGCCAGCGACCCAACGCCTCGCTCAGCGCGGCCGCGTCGTCGGGAGCCACGAGCAGACCGGGGAGTACGCCGCGGGTGGTGCGACCGAGCGCTTCGGGGTGACCGCCGACCCGCGTGGCGATCACGGGCAACCCGCGCGCCAGGGCCTCGGTGACGACCATCCCGTAGCTCTCCGTGCGCGATGCGGAGACCAGCACGTCGGCGGCGGCGTACGCCTCCTCGAGCGTGGGCCCCGTGCGGGGCCCGGCGAAGCTGACGCGTCCGGTGAGGCCGTAGTCAGCGACCTGTCGGCGCAGCCGCTGGACGAACTCCGGCTGGAGGTCGAGGGCCCCGACGCAGGTCAGGTGCCAGTCGGCCGCGGACAGTCCGGCCAGTGCCGACAGCAGCAGGTCGTGCCCCTTGTGGGCGGCGACCGCGGCCACGCAGAGGAGTGAGCCCCCAGTGGGGTGGCCGGTCGCGAGGTCGGCCGGTTCGACTCCGGGCAGCGCGACATGGACGAGGTCCGGGTCGAGGCGGTGTTCGGCGAGCAGGCGCTGGCGGGTCCACCGGCTGGTGGTGACCACGGCGGCGGCCGATCTGAGCACCGCCCCCTCGCCGACCTGTGCCCCCAGCGGCATGTGGACCAGGGCCACCACCGGCATCCGCGCTCCCGCTGCGGCCAGGGGCTCCGCGGCCACGCTCGCGATCAGCCCGTCGACGAGGACCGGCACACCGTCCGGGATCCTGGCCAGGAGCTCGCGCAACGCCTCGAGGTCCGCCGACGTGGGGTGCGGCCAGGTGCCCGCCACCGGGTGCTCGTGCACCGTCCATCCGAGCGCGGCCAGGCCGCCGCACACGCGCCGGTCATAGGTGTTCCCGCCGCTGGGTCGGCCCGGGTCGTCGAGACCCGGGGGCACGACGACATGGACCGTCTTCACAATGAGCGCTCGTAGCTGGCCCAGGCGATGTGGGACTCGTGGAGCGTCACCGAGAGGCCGCTCAGGCCACGTGCGCCCTCGCCGAGGTCCCCCGCGTGGACGCGATGCGCCAACCGGTCGGCGACCACCTTGGCCAGGGCCTCCGTGGAGGTGTTGGTGCCCGCGAAGTCGGGTTCCTCGTCCAGGTTGCGATAGCTGAGCGCTCCGACAACCTCATGCAGCTGCTCCGCGGCCCTCCCGATGTCGACCACGAGGTTGTCGTCGTCGAGGTCCGCGCGCCGGAACGTGGCGTCGACGACGTACGTCGCACCATGCAGCCGCTGGGCGGGGCCGAAGACCTCCCCGCGGAAGCTGTGGGCGATCATCATGTGGTCTCGCACCGTCACGCTGAACACGGACCCAGACTAGGGGCCGCGGCGGTAGGTCACGACCTGCCCGATCGTCCTACGACCTCCCGTGGCCAGTGCGGCCATCACCGCAGGCAGTTCGGCCAGCTCACAGTCGTCGCCGAGCAGCACGTCGTACGCCGGGTCGGAAAGCAGGTCGAGTGCCAGGGCCAGGCGGTCGGCGTGGGTACGCCGCGAGCGGCGGGCGGCGGCGATGAGGCCGACCTGGCTGGCCCGGACGGCGAGCCGTCCTGAGTGGAAGGAGCCGCCCAGGGAAAGGGTGACTTCGGTGTCGCCGTACCAGCTGAGGTCGAGGACCGTGCCCTCAGGAGCGAGGAGGTCGAGGGACAGCTGCAGTCCCGCCGACGTCGCGCTGGCGTGCACCACCAGGTCGCGGGCCTCGGGTGCCCGGTCGGGCAGCGCGAAGTCGACTCCCAGGGCCTCGGCCGTTGCGGCCCGCCCGGGGTCGACATCGACCAGGGTGACTGCGGTCCCGGGGATCTGGGCGAGGAGCCGGGCGACGCAGCAGCCCACCATGCCGGCTCCCACGACGTTGACGCGGTCACCGACCAGCGGGCCGGCGTCCCACAGGGCGTTGACCGCCGTCTCCACGGTGCCGGCCAGGACGGCGCGTCGGGCCGGGACCTGGTCGGGAACCACCGTGACCGCGGCCGCGGGCACGACGTAGGCGCTCTGATGGGGATAGAGGCAGAAGACCGTGCGCCCCACCAGGTGCGGGGGGCCGACCTCGACCGAGCCGACGTTGAGGTAGCCGTACTTCACGGGTCCCGGGAACTCACCCTCCTGGAAGGGCGCCCGCATGGTGAGGTGCTCGCTCGGCGGCACGCCGCCGCGCCAGACCAGCTGCTCGGTGCCTCGGCTGACGGCGGTGAACAGGGTGCGGACCAGCACCTCGTCCGGCCCGGGCTCGGGCACTTCGACGGTCCGGATCTCGCCCACTCCGGGAGCGACGACCCAGAAGGATCCGGCGGTCCGCGTCACGGCCTCACCTCTCCGAGCGTGGGAAACTCGAAAGGTAGCACTGCTCACACTCCGCGGGAGGTCACGTTGCGCGCGTTCCGTCTCGCCGTGGTGGTGTCCTGCCTCGCCCTGGTCGCCCTGCTGGGCGTGCTGACCGAGACGGTGGGACTCAGCGGAGGTGGGTGGCTGGCTGGCCTCGGCTGCCTCGTCATTGCCCAGGCGCTGCTGGGTCGCGGCCTGGCGGAGTCGGGAGCCGCGAGCTTCGGGGCCGCCAACGCGGTGACCCTCACCCGTCTGACCCTCGTCGCGGCGGTTGTGGCCCTGACCGTGTTCGAGCTGGGCCTCGCCCCCCAGGGGGAGACGCCCCTCGACGGCCACCACATCAACGACTTCCTGCCGGGGGCGGCTCCGGTGCACGCCTTGGCGCTCCTGGCCGCCGTCGCGCTGGTCCTCGACGGCGTGGACGGGTACGTCGCGCGGCGTACGCACGGGGAGACTGCGCTCGGGGCGCGGTTCGACATGGAGGTCGACGCCTTCCTCATCCTCGTGCTCAGCATCCACGTGGCCCACGCCACCGACCGCTGGTGGGTGCTGGCAATCGGGGCCGCGCGCTACCTGTTCCTCGCGGCGGTCGAGGTGTGGCCCTGGCTGGGCGAGCCCTCGCCGCCGCGGCCGTGGGCGAAGTGGGTGGCTGCCATCCAGGGGATCGTGCTGACCGTGGTGGCCTGGGCGGTGCTCGCAGCGTGGCTCGAGACGCTCCTGCTGGCCGGCGCCGCGGTACTCCTGGCGGAATCCTTCGGCCGCCAGGTGCTGTGGCTCGCTCGTCACCGACCTGCCACGACCGCGCCGGCCACGGGAGAGGTCCGTGCTCCGGCCGCACGGGCTGTCGGGCCGGCGCTGCTCACCGCGCTCGCCTGCCTGGTCGTGTGGGCGGCCCTCGTCGCGCCCGTACGGCTGGGGGAGCTCACTCCTCGTGCCTTCCTGAGCATCCCCCTGGAAGGGCTGCTGCTGATCGCCCTGGCGGCGGTGCTGCCGGCTCGCTGGCTGCCCGTGCTGGCCCGCGGCTTCGGGGTCGTCCTGGGCCTGCTGGTGATCGTGAAGCTCCTCGACTGGGGGTTCTTCGAGGTGCTCGACCGGCCCTTCGACCCGGTCAACGACTGGGGCTATCTGGGCCCGGGCGTCGGAGTGGTCGAGGATTCGGCGGGCAGGCTCGCCGCGGTCGGTGTGGTGGTGGGTGCCGTCGTGCTCGCCGTCGGGCTGATGGTCGTGCTGGTGCTCGCCGTACGCCGTCTCGCCGGCTCAGCTGCGCGCCACCGGGCCGGCGCCCTGCGCTCGGTGCTGGTCCTCGGCATGGCCTGGGGGCTGTGCGCGGTGTTCTCGGTGTCCTTCGTGGCCAGGATCCAGGTCGCCTCCACCAGCTCCGCGGACCTCGCGGGCGCGCAGGTCCAGCTGGTGCGCGCCGGTCTGGAGGACCGCGACCGCTTCGCCAAGCAGATCGAGCACGATGCCTTCAGTGACGCGCCCAGCGACACCCTGCTGCGCGGGCTCCAGGGCAAGGACGTGCTCTTCGTCGTCGTGGAGAGCTATGGTCGCGTCGCCCTGGAGGGCTCATCCGTCGCCCCGGGCGTGTCCGCAGTGCTCGACGGAGCCACAGCCAGGTTGCGGACCGGCGGGTTCGCCGCGCGTAGCGGCTTCCTCACCTCCTCCACCTATGGCGCCGCGAGCTGGCTCGCGCACGCGTCGTTGCAGTCGGGGCTGTGGGTGGACAGCCAGCAGCGTTACAACCAGCTCCTGGGGCGCGATCGCCTGACCCTCACCTCGGCCTTCACCGACGCGGGCTGGCGCTCGGTCCAGGTGGTGCCTGCCAACACCCAGGACTGGCCGGAGGGCCAGCGGTTCTACCACTTCGACCAGCTCTACGATTCGCGCAGCCTGGGCTATGAGGGCCCGCGGTTCAGCTACGCCACGATGCCCGACCAATACACGCTCTCGGCGTTGCAGCGCCTCGAACTGGCTCCGGTCCACCGGCGCCCGGTGATGGCCGAGGTCGACCTGGTCTCCAGTCACTCGCCGTTCACACCGGTCCCGCGCCTGGTCCCCTGGGCCGACGTGGGCGATGGCGCCATCTTCGACCCGATGCCTGCCCAGGGACTGGCCGCCGGCGAGGTGTGGCCGGACCAGCAGAAGGTGCGCGCGGCGTACGGTGCCTCGGTCGAGTACGCCCTGAGCGCGGTCGCCGGGTTCGTGGAGCAGTACGGCGACGACAACCTGGTCGTGGTGATGCTGGGCGACCATCAGCCCCACACCATCGTCTCCGGCGACGATGCCGGGCGCGACGTGCCGATCTCGATCATCGCCCACGACCCCGCGGTCCTCGCGGCCGTCCGGGGCTGGGGCTGGGACCGTGGCCTGCGGCCCACGCCGCAGGCGCCGGTCTGGACGATGAGTGACTTCCGGGACCGTTTCCTCGAGGCGTTCGCCGGGCCGTGAGCTGGTCTAGTCGGCGACGGCGACGAGTTTGCGGGTGTTGCGAAGGTCGACCACGCCGAACACCTCGCCTTCGATCCCGGCCACCACGGCGGTGCGCCCGAAGGGGGTGTCTTCGGGCTCGACGAGGACCCGGCCACCGAGGCGGCAGGCCATGATCGCGGACTCGTCGCAGTTGTCGACCGCGAACCAGGTCATCCAGTGCGAAGGGGTGCCGGGCGGGGCGACCTTGTTGGTGCTCATCGCTGCCACGCCGGTGCCGTCCGATGCACGCAGCAGTGCGAAGAGGACGAGTTCGGGTCGGCTCAGGTCGCGATAGCTGAAGCCGAACACGTCGGTGTAGAACGTCTGGGCCAGGTCGAGATCGTCGGTGTGCAGCACGTTGAGAGCCAGGCTGCCCGGCTCGTTGTAGATGCCCACTCCCGTGTGTTCGCCGGCCTCCCACAGCCCGAAGCTCGCCCCGTCGGGAGAGGAGGCGAAGAACATCCGACCGTTGGGGCCGACATCGACGGGGTCGAAGTGCGGTTCGCCGCCGGCTGCACGGATCCGGGCAGCGGCGTCGTCGGCGTCGTCGACCGCGAAGTACGTCGCCCAGTTGGCGGGCACCCCGTCCACCTGTTTGGGCCCGATCGCGGCCGCTGGCCGGCCGTCCTTGAAGGCGAGGATGTAGTCCCCTTCCTCCTCGCCGGCGTCGTAACAGACCCAGCCAAAGAGGTCGCGGTAGTACGCGGCGGCGGCTGTGGGCTCGTCGACTGCAACCTCTACCCAGTTAGGGGTGCCTTCAGGCCACGCCTCTTCGCGTGTGGGCATTCAGTGGGCTCCTCAGTGTCGACCCGCACCATGGTGCCCGGTTGTCGTCGCGCTCGCCGGAAAAGTCGGGAATCGGTTGGTCGGCGGAGCGGGGATCATGCAGGGATGTCGACGGGCAGGGGTGGTGCGTTGCTCGTGTGCAGGTGCCCGGTGGGGGTGGTGATGTGGACGCGATGTCGCTGTGGCCAGGGCTGGGCGACGCGGTGGGTCCAGCCGGGGGACTGCTTGGCGTAGTTGCAGGACTCGCAGAGTCCCTGTCCGTTGCTCACGCTGGTGCTGCCGTGGCGGGCGTGGGGGGTGATGTGGTCGCCGTGGCGGATAGGGGCGTCGCACCAGGGGGTGCGGCACCGGTCGTCGCGATTGAGGAGGAGTTGGCGCAGTTCGCCGGCGAACACGCGGCGATGGGAGTCCATCGCGACCAGGGTGTTGTCGTCGGGGTTGGCGTAGAGCCGACGCAGGAGGACCCGGCCCCTGGTGGTGGCGATCAGCTCGCGCACGATCCGCGACGGGAGGGGCCCGTAGTCGCGAAGGTGCGCGGCCTGGGTGTTGTCCTCGTCCAGGAGCATCTCGGCGCTCATCACCACCTGCACCTCCACGCTGACGGTGGAGGTCACCGCGGTGCTCAGCCCCACCAGGCGCTGGCAGAACACGTCGGCCACCACCTGGCTCCGGGTGCGCTGGTCGCCGTGGGCTTGCTGGTCGCCGTGGGCTTGCGGGTCGCCGTGGGCTTGCTGGCTGTCGGCGTACTCCCTCAGGGCGAGCATCACCGCGGCTCCCTCGGGTGCCGGGACCGTCGCACTGATCAGGACCATGCCGTCGGCGAGAGGGCGTGAGGTGACCCGGCGCTCGGCTCGCGCGGCGGCCATCCGTTTGGTGGTGGCTCGTTCGTCCAACTCGTAGGACAGCTTGCGGGCCGCGCAGAGCAGGGCTCGGTCGCCGAGCTCAGGCATCCGGTCAGCGAGGGTGGCATCGACGAGGCGGCGGTCATCGCGGGACAGCACCCTGGTCTCGCGGGCGATGATCTCGGCTCGTCGTTCGTTGATGTCGCCGCGGGCCAGTGCCGCCAGAGTCTCGGGCAGGTCGTTGACCAGCGCCCTGGCCAGCGCAAGGTGACGCCGCGCGTCGTGGGGACTCTCGCGCCGCGCCAGGGCAACCTCGTGGGCCACCCCTCGGCCGACCTCGCGTACGGCGGAGCCGGAAGCTCTGTCCTCAGTGCGGCGCATGGTGTCCAGACGCGTGGTGAGCTCGGCCTGGGCGGCGGCCGCCGCGGCTTTCACCCGCTCCAGCTGGGCCAGGCAGTCGACGATGAAGGCGTCGTCACCCGGGTGTGCCCCGAGTCGAGCGACCACCTCCACCAGCCGCCCCAGGGCAGCCACGACCTGACGGGCATCAGCCGCACCCACGGTCTCCAACTCTTCGAACATGTGATCGATTCTAGGTCCGAACGCCGACGGCCGACAGCACCCATTCACTCACCTGTGGACAACCGGTCTGTCTGGGAAGGGGGTTGTGGGCGGGCCCGTCCTAGGCGGGCACCACCGCTTGCCACAGACCCGAGTGACCAGTTCGTCGACCTCGATGACGAGTGGCTCCGGGACACCGTCAGAGGCTGGCTCCGCGGGGATCGACAGTGAGGCTCGTGATCGGAGAATGGCAGCGCTACCCGGCCGCTCCCGACGCGAAGCGGACCACGGCAGACGCAACAGCCTCGTGCTGGTGCACTGACGCGCGCCAGTCTGCGACCTCGAGGCTGTGGTCGGCCCCGGCGATCTCCAGGACCTCCCCGGTTCCCGTGAATCCCCGCTGCCAGAAGATGTCCGCGGTGCCCCCGACAACCAGGTTGGGGGCGGGGTAGTCGCGGAGCCGGCTCGCCAACTCCTCACTGTGGCTCGGCAGCGGGTGCCGGCCAGCTGCCTTGAGGACGGGCGTGAGCCAAACGGCCGGGTACCCCTTCTCAGCCCCCCAGTGAGCGGCCAGTGTCCCCAGGGACTTCGCCACGACGAGCACCGGCTCGCCAGGACGCTTCATCTCGTCCAGTCGCCGGGCGGCGTCCTGGATGAACGCGCGCGGGTCGGCGGGGATGGCCGACAGGTTCCACCCGGCTTGGACAACCGCCCAGCCGGTGGCTTGCAGTGCCCTCGTCGTCCACGCCAACAACGACATGTCGCACGAGTAGGCGCGTCCGGGGAGCATGAGCACAGTGCCCCGTCGCCCGACCCCGGGGTAGTGGTCCTCGGCGGCACGGACTGTGAGCTCATGCCCGGACATCGCGACTCCGTCGGTGCTGTGACGTCATGTTTCGTCGCCGACATTACCGGCGAAGTCCCCGCGAAGGCGCGGATGCGATCATGGCCCGATGAAAGCACGTGGGATCGTGGCCGGCGTGCTCGCGTGCCTCGTGCTCGCCGGGTGCGGGGAGTCCACCGGGAGCGCTTCGAGCGCGAAGCCCTTCACCTTGCCGGTGGGGCCGAGCGAGTGGGACGTCAGCTCGCCGGCGTGGTTCTACGACGGCACGCTGCATGTCGGGGAGCAGAGCGTCGAGCTCGGCGCTCGGGTGGATCTGTTCGTGCTCGGCGCGACCGGCGTCTACTGGATGCGCGGCCCGAGGCTGATGTTCACCAGTGCGCAGGGGGAGACCCAGAAGGTCGAGGACGTCCGCTGGGGCAACCTGGCGGTGTCGGCGGACCGGTCGGTGTTCGCGACCGTGGACCAGTCCCGCGGCCCGACCGACACGTTCGGGACCCACGTCCTGCAGGTGGCGGCGTTCGACACCCGGACCGGTGAGCAGCTCTACCGCACCCCCGATGAAGAGCCGGACGACGACGACGATCTGGCCAACCTGTACGGCGAGATCATGCCGCTCCTGCACGGCGTCAGCGACGAGCGCCTCTTCTTCGACGGCACGACCATCGGACTCGACGACGCCTCGGTGGTGCCGGCGAGCGAGGACGCCGACGGGATCGAGGTCTACGAGGGGTACGCCGAGACGCTGTTCCCCGACGGCTACCACGTGAGCATCCGCGGTGAGGGCAGGCACCGCGAGCTGGCGGAGTCCTCGATGTTCGGCACAGGGCTGCTGTCCCCGGACCGGAGCACGATCTTCGACACGTCGATGTGGCCCACCCCCGCAGTCGTGTACGAGTCGTCGACCGGTCGCCAGCGCACGATCGATGCCCCGTGGGAGCACTTCACCCTGGCTGGCTGGAGCGATGAGGACACGTTCTTCGGCGTCGCCGAGCGCATCGACTACGACAGCGTGGACAACGTGCTGCGCGCCCGGCAGGTCGTCACCTGCGAGCTGCGGACCCTGGCGTGCACCCCCGTCAGCCGCGTGCTCGCGACCGTGGACCCGGGCCAGGGTCAGTCTCCGGTCTTCCTGACGGAGGGCAGCGCCAACCAGCTGTGAGCTCAGCGAGTGGCCGCGTGCCCGCTGAGGCGCCTGGTCACGGTGTCGGCGGTGCGCAGGACCGCGCTCACGATGGCTGCCGCGTCCACGTCGTCGGCGTACGTCACCGCGACCCCCGCAACGGGGTGCCCGTTGTGGTCGAGCACGGCCGCGGCGACACTGGCGAAGCCGGGCGTGACCTCTCCGTCCTCGCTGGCGTAGCCGCGTTGTCGGGTCTCCGACAACAGGGTGCGTAGCGTGCTGAGCGACGTCGGACCCTTGCCGTGACGGTTCACGAACGCCGTGCGATCGGGATAGAGGGCCCGCACCTGGTTGGCGGGCAGGGCTGCCAGGATCGCGCGGCCGCTGGCCGTCAGCTGAGCCGGCAGCCGGACGCCCACATCGGTGACCAGCGGCGGCCGGCCCGGTGCGCGCTCCTCCACGACGTAGAGCACGTCGCGCCCGTGCAGGACGGCCAGGTGCGCGTTCTGCCGGGTCACGTCGACCAGGTCGGCGAGCGGGCGGCGCGCGATCCGCTGGAGCGGTTCCTGGCGGGAGTAGCCACTGCCCACCTCGAACGCCGCAACGCCGAGTCCGTAACGCCGCTCATCGGGAAGGTGGACGACGAAGCCCTCGGCAATCATCGTGTTGAGCAGGTGGTACGCCGTGCTCCGGGGCAGCTCGCAGGCCCGCGTGATCCGGTCGAGGGCCACCGGGTCGGGCTGGCTGGCCAGGAACCGCAACACCCGCAGGGCACGGGTGGCTGCGGGCACCTGGCTCATGCTCGGACTCTATTACGCGACTCGCGCAGGTCTGGGGTCCCTATGGCCCGGTCGGTGGCTCCGGCCACCCGGATGGGTCTTGTCTGTCGTTGGTGGGGCGACGACATTGAGGAGCGTCGCAGACGTCTATTGGGGGGAAGTCATGAAGAAGACCGTTTCTCGCGCGCTGGCACTGATCGTGCCCGCAGTCTTCACCGTCACCACGCTCGCAGCCGCGCCTGCGAGCGCTGAACCGATCCCGGACGGTTGGGTGCCGACGTACTCGCAGGGCCTGGTCAGCGTCACCGGCCGTCAGGTCGGACGGCTCCCCGGCCGCCTGGGGAACCAGCACGTGACCGAGGTCTGGACCTACGACGAGGAGGAGACCATCCGGGGGGAGATCCGCGACTGGTGGTGCCCGGCCGGAGCGATCGCGCCGAAGGTGGCCTGGGGTGAGGTCGAGACCCCCTGCACCCTCAAGGGTGCGTTCTACTTCGACCAGCACGGCGCCGCTAGCACCACCAACACCTGGGCGCCCAACCTGCGCTACATGACCTTCCGGGGCACCGACATGCCGGATTGGGAGAGTCTCAACGGTGCTGCCGTGCCTCGCCGCGGGAGCGACACCTTCTCGCTCCGTCTCAAGGCGACCGGAGCGCAGTCCCAGGAAGTGCACGACGACGGGGGCATCCTCTACGCCATCCGTGGTCGTGAGGACGCCACCGTCGTGGGTGGACAGTTCTTCGGCACGCCATGGCTCGAGATGGCCAGCGTCGAGGTCGAGGGCAACTCGATCGGGCTCTGGACCTACTACGAGGCGACCGTCTAGAAGAGCTGTGGGACGAACGTCTGCTCGTGCATCGGCGGGCGGACATAGGGCACCTCGCGCATCTGCGGCAGTTTCACCACGTCAGGCGCCACGTCGACGTAGTCGAACTGACTCAGCAGATGGCTGATGCAGTTGAGGCGGGCACCCTTCTTGTCGTCCGACGGGACGACGTACCAGGGCGCCTGCTTGATGTCGGTGTACTGGAACGTGGTGTCCTTGGCCATGGAGTAGCGGACGTAGTACTCGTGCTCGGCGAGGTCCATGTCCGACAGCTTCCACCGTTTCAGCGGCTCGGCGTTGCGCTCCTCGAACCGCTTGCGCTGCTCCTCGAAGGACACCGAGAACCAGTACTTGATGACGGTGATGCCGGAGCGCACCAGCATCCGTTCGAACTCCGGGGCGCTGCGCAGGAACTCCTGGTGCTCGTCCTCCGAGCAGTAGCCCATGACCCATTCGACGTTGGAGCGGTTGTACCAACTGCGGTCGAACAGCACCATCTCCCCGGCGGCGGGAAGGTGCTCGACGTAGCGCTGGAAGTACCACTGCGTCTTCTGCCGTTCGGTGGGCTTGGGCAGCGCCACCACCCGCACCGTCCGGGGGCTGGTGCGCTCGGTGATCCGCTTGATCACACCGCCCTTGCCGGCCGAGCCGCGCCCCTCGAAGATCACCAGCACCTTGAGGCCCTGGCTCTGGATCCAGTACTGCAACAGCACCAGCTGCTCCTGCAGCCGCTCCATCTCGGCCTCGTAGATCACTGACTTGAGCTTGCCCGACTTCGTGTAGTGGGCCGGGTCGCGATCGCCGGTCCCCGTCCCGATGTCGTCGGCTCCGGCGGGCGGTGCACTGGACTGCTTCATGCTGGGCTCCTACCCTGAAAACGTGTGGGGCTCACGCTCCCGCGTCCCACCGGCGGCTGGCAAGCGTATGCGGTCAACAGCACGCTGTGGCAGACCTGATGGCGTATCTGACCGGGCGAACCAGCCTCCTCATCCGTGACCGATGACGGAGAAGGAGTCATGCCTGGCACCAGAAGCGCACTCATCGTCGCGACGTACCTGCACGAGGACCCCGGCCTGACCCGGCTCCGTGCCCCCGCCCGCGATGCGGAGGAGCTTGCCGAGGTGCTGTCGGATCCCGACATCGGGGGCTTCGATGTCGTCTCCGTGATCAACGGTCGCTGTCACGAGGTGAGCCGGGCCGTGGCCACGTTCTTCAAGGATCGCAAGCCCGACGACCTGCTGATGCTGCACTTCTCCGGCCACGGCCTCAAGGACGACAGCGGCGAGCTGTTCTTCGCAGCCACCGACACCCGGCTGGACCTCCTCGAGGCCACCGCGGTGCCGTCGAGCTTCGTCAGCCGCACGATGGACCGCTCTCGCGCAGGACGCGTGGTGCTGCTGCTGGACTGCTGCTACTCCGGCGCCTTCGCCCGGGGCCTGGTGCCCAGGGCGGTCGGCGCGGTCGATGTCAACGAGCGGCTGGGCGGTCGCGGGCGGGCCGTGATCACGGCGTCATCGGCGCTGCAGTTCGCCTTCGAGGGCGACGAGCTGGCCGACGGGGCGCTCGACGCCGACGGTCCCTCGGCCTTCACGAGCGCCCTGGTCCGCGGGTTGCGCACCGGGGAGGCCGACCGCGACCTCGACGGCTGGGTCTCGCTGGACGAGCTCTATGCGTTCGTGCACGACGAGGTCACCCGGATCTCCCCGCAACAGACCCCGAAGAAGTGGGCCTTCGACATCGAGGGCGACGTGTACGTCGCGCGCCGCGGCGCGCCCGTGACCTCTCCGAGCGACCTGCCTCCCGAGATCGAGGGGTCCATGCAGAGCCTCCTGACCTGGGAGCGTGAAGCCGCGGCCGTGCCGCTGAGCGACCTGCTGTCCGGCGACCACCCCGGCCTGGCGCTGGCGGCCCGGCTGGCCCTGGAACGGATGGCCGCCGAGGATGACAGCGAGCGGGTGCGTGCGGCGGCTCGGGCAGCTCTGGGCGGGATGCCGCCGGAGCCCGCGCCGAAACCCGTCCTCGACGGCACCGGACCGCAGCCACCGACCTCCGAGCCCCCGGGCCCGTCGCGCCGCTGGGTGCTGGGGGCCGCGGGCCTGGCAGTGGCCGCGATCGCGGCGGGCGCGGTGGTCTGGCTGCTTCCCCCAGGCGCGGATGACGGTGGAGGAGGCGGTGGCGGGGAGTCGGTGGCCCGGCTGCCGGAGACCGAGGTGTTGGTCACGCGCGACCTGGACGCCGGTGGTCGAGAGCTGCTCGCGGTGGACGTGGTCAGCGGCGCGACGAAGGTCCTGAGCACCGAGCCCACCTACGGCCTCCCGACGATCTCACCGGATCGGACCCAGGTGGCCCTGCTGGTAGGCACCGCCGGCGCGGCGCGCCCGGCGTACCTCGTGGAGGCGGACGGGTCGGGGCTGCGCCAGCTCCTCGACGCCGAGGCCCGCAGGGACTGCCCGTTCGCCGCGCGACCCGCGTGGAGCCCGGACGGCAGCCAGCTCGTCGTGCTCTGCCAGGACGCCGACCAGCAGACCACCGGCATGAGCGTGGTCGAGGTGGACGGTTCCCTGGTACGCCGCCTCGTCCCCCCACCGGGTGCCGTGGGTGCGCCCACCTGGGGGGCCGACGGCCGGATCTATGTGGAGTGTGCAGCGGAGAACCCGGACGATCCGAGCACCATCCGCTCGGTGGCCGCTGACGGCAGTCCGGGATCACTCCCGCTGCTGGCAAGCACCGACGGGTCGGACAGTCACCCGGACTGGACGGTGGGCGGCGTGCTGTTCCTGCGCTCCAGCAGTCCGTCGGCCGACGCCGGGGACGTCTGGTTCGCGGTGCCCGGCGAGGAGCCGAAGTCGTTCGCCGGCGAGGCGTTGGTCAAGTCGCCGACCTCGTCGCCCGACGGGGAGTCCGCAGTCTGGCTCCAGCCGTCGCCCGACGACGCGAAGCAGTCGGAGCTGTGGGTCGACGTGGCCGGCGAGGAAGGTGCCCACGGACTGGGAGTCGTGGGCCGCCTCGGACCTCCGGCGTGGGGGAGTCGCTGACCTACTGCCCGGGGGGTGTCGCGCTCTGGGCGATGAAGGCCTCGACGAGGGCGGCCTGCTGTTCCTTGGTCGGCGAGAGCTCGATGGACTGCCCGTTGACGGTGACGCGCATCGTCGAGGCCGACGTGTTGCGTCCCAGCCAGCCGCGCAGCAACCCGAACACCTTCTCCAACACCTCGATGGTGGGCTGCACACTCACCGCGAGCGCGCCGATGGCGGCGACGTCGAGCCCGCGCGTCCCGGGCGGAGCCGGACCGGCGGACACGGTGCCGACGGCAGCCACGTCGCTGAGGTCCAGGAACTCCCGGCGCAGCGCGAGCCGCATGCGCTCCAGGTCGTCGTCACCGAGCTGCTCGCCGTCGGCGTACAACTCGACCAGGATCTCGTCATCCATCACAGATCACCTCGAGAATGGGCCTGGGACCTGAGTCTAGGGCTTCAGGAGAGGTCTGGCTCCTGCGCGACCGGAACCAGGGCGACCGCGAGCAGCGGGAACGCGGCGGCCACCAGGAACAGGGTCGGGAACCCGGCGAGGGGCACCAACAAGCCGGCCAGCGGTGGGACCGCGGCGGCAGTGAGGAACTGGGCGGTGTTCTGGATGCCGAGAGCCCGGCCCGACCAGAACGCGCCGGCGCGTTCCGCGACGGCGGTGAAGGCCAGGCCGTTGTCGGCCACCGTCACAGCGGTGGCCACCACCATGAGCAGGACGGCCACGCCCCAGTCGAGCCATGCGGTCAGTGCCAGGGCGCCCATCGTGGCGGCTGCTGCCACGGCGACCCAGCGCAGGGGGCGCAGGCGGCTGCCCACCATGTCGGAGAGCTGTCCGGCCGCGATCCGCCCGAAGGCCCCGACCACCTGCGACGTGGCGACCGCCGTACCGGCTGCTGCCGGTGACCAGCCGCGGTCCTGCACCAGCCAGACCAGGGCGAAGGTCCAGACCACGAACTGCGGGACGACCAGGAGCGTCGAGACGCCGTGGATGCGGGCCAGGTAGCTGTCGCGCCGGTAAGGGTTGGGCGCGGTCGTGGCCGTGCGCTCCGGGCGCGGCGGGTCGATCACCACGAGAGCCACGGCGAGCGCGGCCACCAGGGCGACGGCCGGGGCCAGGAGGAGGGCGGTGGAGATGCCCTGCTGGTCGGCCAGCACCGCCACGGTGATCGCCGCGAGCCCGACGCCCACGGGCTGCGCCATCTGGCGGATCCCCATCGCCAGTCCCCGGCGGTCCGGGGGGAACCACGCGACGACGACCCGGCCGCTGGCGGCGTTGGTGCTCGCTGCCGCCGCACCGGCGAAGAACAGGGTGAGCGCCAGCCAGAGGGCACTGTCGGCCAGGGTGGCCGCGCCGCCGGCCACCGCCGTCCCGAGCAACCCGGCCAACAGGGCGAAGCGCTCCCCGCGGCGATCCACCACCAGCCCCCACAGCACGAGCGTGAGCATCACCCCGAGCATCGGGGCGGCAGCGACCACGCCCGCCTCGAAGAGGGACAGGCCGAGGCGGTCGTGGAGGGCGGGGATCAGGAACGCCGGGCCGTGCACGCTGACCGCCGACGCGGCCTGGGCGAAGGTGCCGACCGCGAGCATGCCCCAGCGGCGCAGCTCGCCGATGTCGTGGGGATGGGTGGTCGTGGACACCGGTCAAGTGAACGCCGCCGGCGCGCTCGACGACAGGTCGATCTCACCGTGTGGGCTGTGGGAAGGGACACGAACCGACCGCTCACGCTGGTCTCGTATTCGAGACGCGTGCTGCCTTCGGTCTCTGGTCCCCTGCGGGCCGCGGGAGTTTGATGAAGCCATGACAGCTGTGATTGAAGTCGGGGTCGGCCCGATGTCCTTCGACGACGTACTCGCCGTGACGCGCCACGGTGCCCCGGTCGTGATCAGCGCCGAGGCCCGCACCGCGATCGAGCGGGCCCGCGGTGTGGTCGAAGGGCTGGCCGCGGCCCCCACCCCGGCGTACGGCATCTCCACCGGCTTCGGCGCCCTGGCGACCCGGCACATCCCGGCCGAGATGCGCGCGCAACTGCAGAAGTCCCTGGTCCGCTCCCATGCGGCCGGCTCCGGTCCCGAGGTGGAGCGTGAGGTGACGCGTGGGCTGATGCTGCTGCGCCTGTCCACGCTCGCCACCGGTCACACCGGGATCAGGCTCGAGACCGCGCAGCTGCTCGCGGACCTGCTCAGCCATGGCATCACGCCGGTGGTGCACGAGTACGGGTCCCTGGGTTGCTCCGGCGATCTCGCACCGCTCTCGCACTGCGCGCTCGCGCTGATGGGCGAGGGTGACGTGCGCGACGCCGACGGCGTCCTCATGCCCGCCGCGGAGGCCCTGGCCAAGGCCGGACTTGCCCCCGTCGAGCTCGGGCCCAAGGAGGGCCTGGCGCTGATCAACGGGACCGACGGCATGCTCGGCATGCTCGTGATGGCCATCACCGACCTGCGGATGCTGCTGCGCACCGCCGACGTGTCCGCGGCCATGTCGGTCGAGGGTCAACTCGGCACCGACCGGGTGTTCGCGCCCGAGCTGCAGGCCATCCGCCCGCACCCCGGGCAGGCTGCCTCGGCGGCCAACCTGGTCCGGATCCTCGCCGACTCCGGCGTCGTCGCCTCGCACCGTGGCCCGGACTGCAACCGGGTCCAGGACGCCTACTCGCTGCGCTGCTCGCCGCAGGTGCAAGGGGCCGCCCGCGACACCGTGGAGTACGCCGCCCAGGTGGCCGGGCGAGAGCTGTCCAGCGCCGTCGACAACCCGGTGGTCGTGGGCGACCGCGTCGAGTCCAACGGCAACTTCCACGGCGCCCCGGTGGCCTACGTGCTCGACTTCCTGGCGATCGTGGCGGCCGATGTCGCCAGCATCAGTGAGCGGCGTACCGACCGGTTCCTGGACAAGGCGCGCAACCACGGCCTCAACCCGTTCCTGGCGCACGACCCCGGGGTGGACAGCGGCCACATGATCGCCCAGTACACCCAGGCCGCCATCGTCTCGGAGCTCAAGCGCCTGGCCAACCCGGCCTCGGTGGACTCGATCCCCTCCAGCGCCATGCAGGAGGACCACGTGTCGATGGGCTGGTCGGCCGCCCGCAAGCTGCGCAGGTCCGTCGACGGCCTCACCCGGGTGGTGGCCATCGAGGTGCTGACCGCCGCGCGAGCCCTCGACATGCGGGCACCGCTCGTCCCCTCCCCGGCCACCGCCGCCGTCGTGCGCACCCTGCGCGCCGCCGGCATCCAGGGCCCCGGCCCTGACCGTCACCTGTCACCCGAGATCGAGACCGCCTTCCAGCTGGTGCGCTCCGGCGCCGTGCTCGCCGCGGTCGAGGACACGATTGGAGCACTCGCATGAACCACAGGCTTCCCATCCACGCCGCCACCGGCACCGAGCTGACCGCGAAGTCGTGGCAGACCGAGGCGCCGCTGCGGATGCTGATGAACAACCTGGACCCGGAGAACGCCGAGCGCCCCGAGGACCTCGTGGTCTACGGCGGCACGGGCAAGGCCGCCCGCAACTGGGAGGCCTACGACGCCCTCGTGCGCACACTGCGGGACCTCGAGGACGACGAGACCATGCTCGTGCAGTCGGGCAAGCCGGTCGGCGTGATGCGCACCCACCCGTGGGCGCCGCGGGTCCTGATCGCCAACTCCAACCTGGTCGGCGACTGGTCCAACTGGGAGGAGTTCCGTCGGCTCGAGGACCTCGGCCTGACGATGTACGGACAGATGACGGCCGGGTCCTGGATCTACATCGGCACCCAGGGCATCCTCCAGGGCACGTTCGAGACCTTCGCCGCTGTCGCGGACAAGCGGTTCGGCGGCACGCTGGCCGGAACGATCACGGTCACCGCCGGCCTCGGTGGCATGGGCGGCGCCCAGCCGTTGGCGGTCACCATGAACGACGGCGTGGCGATCTGCATCGAGTGCGACCAGTCCCGGATCACCCGGCGCATCGAGCACCGCTTCCTCGACGTCCAGGCCGACTCCCTCGCGGACGCGGTCGCCATGGCCGTGCAGGCCCGCGACGAGAAGCGGGCGCTGTCCATCGGCGTCCTGGGCAACGCCGCTCTGCTGCTCCCCGAGCTGCTGGAGTCCGGAGCACCGATCGACATCGTCACCGACCAGACCTCTGCCCACGACCCGCTGTTCTACCTGCCTGCCGGCACGGCCTTCGAGGACTGGGAGCGCGAGCGCACCGAGGACCCGGTGGGCTTCACCAAGCGCGCCCAGGAATCGATGGCCACCCACGTCCGCGCGATGGTGGAGTTCCAGGATGCCGGGGCCGAGGTGTTCGACTACGGCAACTCGATCCGTGACGAGGCCCGCAAGGGCGGCTACGACCGGGCCTTCGAGTTCCCCGGCTTCGTGCCGGCCTACATCCGCCCGCTGTTCTGCGAGGGCAAGGGGCCCTTCCGCTGGGCCGCCCTGTCCGGCGACCCGGCCGACATCGCCGCGACCGACAAGGCGATCCTCGAGCTCTTCCCTCGCCATGAATCGGCAGATTACGAGCGCCTGCACAAGTGGATCACGATGGCCGGCGAGCGGGTGGCCTTCCAGGGCCTGCCGGCGCGGATCTGCTGGCTGGGCTACGGCGAACGTCACCTGGCCGGCCTCAAGTTCAACGAGATGGTGGCCTCGGGCGAGCTCAAGGCCCCGATCGTGATCGGTCGCGACCATCTCGACTGCGGTTCGGTCGCCTCGCCCTACCGCGAGACCGAGGCCATGCTGGACGGCTCCGACGCGATCGCCGACTGGGCCCTGCTCAATGCCCTGGTCAACACGGCCTCCGGTGCCACCTGGGTGAGCATCCACCACGGCGGCGGCGTCGGCATCGGACGCTCCATCCACGCCGGCCAGGTGTGTGTCGCCGACGGCACCGCGCTGGCTGCGGAGAAGATCGAGCGCGTGCTGACCAACGACCCCGGCATGGGGGTCATCCGACACGTCGACGCCGGCTACGACCGGGCGGCCGAGGTGGCTGCCGAACGGGGCGTAAGGATCCCGATGACCGAAGGAATTGTCGGACAATCTGCCGCCGGGGTCTTCCCAGACGACGGTCCGGACCACTAGCGTCCCGAAAATGGCGCTCCGCCGGAGCCCAGGGACGGAGCGGCCATGACAGACCTGAACACCCGACCGAGTCTGGGCGCGCAGCTCGCCCGTCGCAAGCCGCTGAAGAAGGCCGGTGACCACTCCGGCGAAGAGCTCGAACGCACGATCGGCACGTTCCAGCTCACCATGTTCGGGGTCGGCGCCACCGTCGGCACCGGCATCTTCTTCGTCCTCCAGGAGGCCGTGCCGGACGCCGGGCCGGCAGTCATCGTGTCCTTCCTCATCGCCGGGCTCGCAGCCGGGCTGTCGGCCCTGTGCTACGCCGAGATGGCCAGCGCGATCCCGGTGAGCGGGTCGACGTACTCCTACGCCTACCACGCCATGGGCGAGGGCATCGCGATGGTGATCGCCGCCTGCGTGCTGCTGGAGTACGGCGTCGCGGGCTCGGCGGTCGCGGTCGGCTGGAGCGGCTACTTCAACGAACTGCTCGACAAGACCGTGGGCTTCACCCTGCCGGACTCGTTGTCCTACTCGCCCATCCCGGTGGACGGCGGCACCACGGGGATCATCAACCTACCCGCCGTGGTCCTGGTGATCATGTGCACGATGCTGCTGATCCGAGGGGCCAGCGAGTCGGCCAAGGTCAACACGATCATGGTGCTCACCAAGCTCGGGGTGCTGATCATGTTCGTGATCATCGGCCTGACGGCCTTCCAGGCTGACCGCTTCGAGAACTTCTGGGCGTCGGGATCGGCCGGGATCAGCGCGGCCGCCGGCACCATCTTCTTCTCCTTCATCGGCCTCGATGCGGTCTCCACCGCAGGTGAGGAGGTGAAGAACCCGCAGAAGGCCCTGCCTCGGGCGATCATGGGCGCCCTGGTCATCGTCGTCGCTGTCTACGTGTTGGTCGCCGTGGCCGGTGTGGGGTCGCAGCCGCTGGCGGAGTTCTCCAGCGACGAGCAGCAGAGCGCCGGGCTGTCGGTGATCCTGGAGAACATCACCGGCTCGAACGTCCCCGGGACCATCCTGGCTGCCGGCGCGGTCATCTCGATCTTCTCGGTCACCCTGGTCACCCTCTACGGCCAGACCCGGATCCTGTTCGCCATGGGGCGTGACCGGATGCTGCCGGCGAAGTTCGCCGAGGTGAACCCGCGCACCCTCACGCCCACCTTCAACACGATCTTCGTGGGGGTGGTGGTCAGTCTGATCGCCGGGTTCGTGCCCGCCGACTACCTGTGGGACACCGTGTCGATCGGCACCCTGATGGCCTTCTCGGTGGTCGCGATCGGCATCATCGTGCTGCGTCGCACCATGCCCGACCTCGAGCGTCCCTTCCGGGTGCCGGGCTACCCGGTCACCCCGATCCTCACGGTCGTCGCCTGCGTCTACGTGCTGTCCGGCCTGGCCCCGGTCACCTGGCTGATCTTCGGGTGCTGGCTGCTCGTGGTGATGGCGTTCTACTTCTTCTGGGGTCGCCGCAACTCCATCCTCAACGGCCCCCAGACCCAGGACAAGGTGCTGTGAGATGACCCTGGTCGTCGGCTTCGCCCCGGGCAAGAGTGAACGCTCAGCGCTCGACCTCGCCGCCACGTTCGCCCGCTCCTCGGGGCAGGACCTGCTGGTGGTGAGCGTCGTACCGGCTCCCTGGCCGACCCCGGTCGCCGGCCACACCGACCGCGAGTACGTCGACTGGGCCCGCGAGCGTGGGGCCAAGGCGGTGGCGGAGGCGGAGGCCCTGCTCGCCTCCGCGTGCCCGGAGATCACTGCACGCGCGATCGCGGTCCCCGGACGATCGATCCCCGGCACGCTCGCGGACCAGGCCGAGAAGTGCGGCGCAGCCATGATCGTCGTGGGGTCGGGCTCGGACGGCAGCTGGGGCAAGGTGGTGGTCAGCACCACGGCGGACCGGCTCCTGCACTCCTCCCCGGTGGCGGTGGCGCTCGCGCCTCGCGGCTACCGGCCGCCGGCCGAGGGTCGCATCGGTCGAGCCACGTGCGCGTTCCGTGGGGACGAGTCCTCGCACGCGGCGCTGGTCCGCACGGCCGAGATCTGCCGGGACATCGGGGCGAGCCTGCGGGTCGCCACGTTCGGGGTGCTGGGCCGGACCATGTACCCGCCCGAGGTGCTCGGCGAGGACCTCGTGCTGAGCCAGTTCGTGGAGCAGTCCACCCAGGCACAGGCGGCAGCCATCGAGGGCCTCCGGGAGCAGGGGACCATCAGCGACGTCGACAGCGTGGTCGCGACCGGTCACAACTGGTCCGAGGCGTTGGAGGGGTTGCCCTGGGAGCGCGACGACGTGCTGGTCGTGGGGTCCTCCTCGACCAACCTGCTGGCCCGGGTCTTCCTGGGCTCCAACGCCAGCAAGATCATGCGGCACTCGCCCGTGCCGGTGGTGGTCGTGCATTGATCGATCACCCAAATCCCGGGTTTCACGGCGGGCCCGCCGCGATCGTGACACGATCCCGGCCATGAAGAAGCAGCCTGCTCGGGCACGCACCGTCCTGCCTGGTGTCAGCTCCCGGACCTGGGAGCACCCGGCGGACCAAGGTGCCCTGGTGGCGCTGCGCAAGCTCAAGGGTTTCGACTCGATCCTCAAGCTGATGTCCGGCCTGGTCCGGGAGCGGACCATCCGGCTGATGCTGCTGGGCTCGGCGGTCCGCGTCGACGAACGCCAGTTCCCCGTGCTGCACCGGCTGCTCGCCGAGGTGGGCACAACCCTCGATGTCGAGCAGCTGCCCGAGCTCTTCGTCACCGCCAGTCCCTTCCTCCACGCGGTCACCGTCGGCATGAACGAGCCGGTGATCGTGATCAACTCCGCGATGGTCGACCTGCTCGACGAGGACGAGCTGCGCTTCCTGATCGGTCACGAGCTCGGCCACGCCGTCAGCGGGCACGCCGTCTACCGGACGATGCTGCAGCGGCTGATCCACCTCACCGGGGTCTTCAACTCCGTGCCCGGTGGGTTCCTCGGCGTCCGCGCCATCACCGCCTCCCTGATGGAGTGGTCGCGCAAGGCCGAGCTGTCCGCCGACCGGGCCGGTCTGCTCGCGGCGCAGGATCCGGCTGCCGCCTTCCGCTTCCACATGAAGCTGGCCAGCGGCGGGAGCCTCGACAACCTCGACGCGACGTCGTTCCTGGCCCAGGGCGCGGAGTACCACGAGACCGGTGACCTGCGCGACTCCATCCTCAAGGCCTTCCTGGTCGAGAACCGGGCCCACCCGTTCGCCGTGGTCCGGGCAACCGAACTGCGTCGCTGGGTCGACTCCGGTGCCTACACGGCGGTGCTCGGCGGCACCTATCCGCGGCGCGAGGACGACGCGACAGCGAAGGTCACCGACGCTGCTGCCGAGGCCGCCAGGAGCTACGCCGACAGCTTCCGCAACACCCAGGACGCCCTGGGTCGACTGGTCCACGACGCGGCCGGCTTCATGGGGTCGGCCAAGTTGTGGCTCGACGACAGGCTGCGGCCCTAGCCCAGGGGGGATGATGGTCCGGGGGAGATGATGGGCCCATGAGAGCAATCGTCTACCGCTCGACCGGTGGTCCCGAGGTCCTGTCCCTGACCGAGCGTCCCGTGCCTGTCCCGGGTGCCGGCGAGGTCCTGGTGCGGATCCATGTCTCCGGGGTCAACCCGACCGACTGGAAGAGCCGGTCGGGAGCCACCGCCACCGGCGACGCCCAGGACCGGGTGCCCAACCAGGACGGTGCCGGCGTGATCACCGCCGTCGGTGCGGGCGTCTCCACGGACCGGATCGGTGAGCGGGTCTGGGTGTGGGAAGCCGCCTGGCAGCGTGCCGAGGGGACTGCCCAGGAGTACGTCGCCCTGCCGTCGCCGCAGGCCGTCGAGCTGCCGGACGACGCCAGCTTCGACCTCGGCGCCAGCCTCGGCATCCCCGCGCTGACGGCGCACCGCGCCCTCACCCTCGCCGGGCCGGAGCGACTGGCGCCCCATGCCCTCGACGGGCGGGTCGTGCTGGTGGCCGGCGGGGCGGGGGCTGTGGGCCATGCGGCCATCGAGCTGGCTCGTTGGGCCGGGGCCACCGTGATCACCACGGTGAGCAGCGCCGAGAAGGCGGCCCTGGCCACCGCGGCCGGAGCCCACCACGTCGTGAACTACCGCACCGAGGACGCGGCGTCCGCGATCCGATCCCAGGCGCCGGGCGGTGTCGACCTGGTCGTCGAGGTCGCGCCGGCCGTCAACGCCGCCCTCGACCTGGCCGTGGCCGCGCCGGGGGCGACGGTGGCGTTCTACGCGAACAACGGCGGGGACGAGGTCACCCTTCCGGTCCGGCCGTCCATGGCCGCCAACCTGAACTGGCACGGGATCCTCGTCTACACCGTGACGGGTGCGGCGAAGGCGGCCGCGGTGGCCGACGTGCTCGCCGCCGTACGGGACGGGGCGCTACGCGTCGGCCCGGAGGCGGGCCTGCCCCTGCACCGCTTCACGTTGGAGCAGACGGCTGAGGCCCACGTGGCCGTCGAGCGGGGTGCGGTGGGAAAGGTACTCATCGACGTCGCGTTCTGACAGAGTGACGCCATGTCACGGCACCCGCTCGACTCTCTGGGAGAGCACGAGTTCACGCAGACCGCAGCGATCCTCAGGCGCGAGCTGGGACTGAACCGGTCCTGGCGTTTCGCGTCGATCGAGCTGCAGGAGCCCCCGAAGGCCGAGGTCCGGTCCTGGCAGCCCGGCGACCCCGTGCGCCGTACGGCGCTGGCGGTGCTGTGGAACCGCGACGACAACCAGACCTGGGAGGGTGTCGTCGACCTGAGCGGCGACCGGGTCGAGTCCTGGACCCACGTCCCCGGCGTCACCCCGCACTTCACCACCGACGAGTACGCCGAGGTCGACGCGGCCATGCGTGCCCACCCGGACGTGATCGCCGCCCTCGCCGAACGAGGGATCACCGACCTGTCCCTGGTCGCCATCGAGGTGTGGACCTACGCCAAGGCCCTCATGCCCGAGCAGTGGCGCGATCGGCGGCTGGGCTGGTGCGACATCTGGTACAGGGCGACGCCCGAGGGCAACCTCTACGCCCACCCCGTCTCCGGTCTCAAGGTGGTCGTCGACGTCAACACCCTGGAGCTCCTCGCGCTCGAGAACGACCACGACCACGGCCAGCCCGAGGTCGACGCGGAGTACGTCGTGGGGCCGTGGACCGGCCAGCACCGCACGGACCTCACACCACTCGACATCGTCCAGCCCGAGGGAGTCTCCTTCACCATCGAGGGCACCGAGCTCACCTGGCAGAACTGGTCGATGCGCCTGGGGTTCAACTACCGCGAGGGCCCGGTGCTCTACCAGGTCGCCTACGACGACCACGGCACGAAGCGTGACATCGCCTACCGGTTGTCGTTGGCCGAGATGGTGGTGCCCTACCGCGACGCCTCCTTCGACCACTACCGCCGCACCGCCTTCGACATCGGCGAGTGGGGTCTGGGCTTCATGACGACCTCTCTCGAGCTGGGCTGCGACTGCCTCGGTGAGATCCGCTACGTGGACGCGGTCCTGCACGACACCACGGGGACGCCGTACACGATCAAGAATGCGATCTGCCTGCACGAGGAGGACAACGCCGTCCTCTGGAAGCACGTCGACCACCACCATGGTGCCGAGGTGCGGCGGATGCGCCGGATGGTCATCTCGTGCCACGCCACCGTGGCCAACTACGAATACCTGCTCTACTGGCGGTTCTACGAGGACGGCAACATCGAGTGCGAGGTCCGTGCGACCGGCCTGATGGTCACCACCCCGTTCGACCCCGAGACGGGACCTCCACGCTCCGGCACCGTCGTCGACGAGCAGACCTATGCCCCGTTCCACCAGCACTTCCTCGTGGCGCGCCTCGACCTCGACGTCGACGGCAACGAGAACACGGTGATGGAGGTCGACTCCATGGCCCTGCCGGTGTCGACAGACAACCCCTACGGCCTGGCTGTCGTGACCGAGGCGACCCCGGTGGTCTCGGAGTCGCGGGCCGCACGCGACTTCAACTGGGACACGCAGCGGTCCTGGAAGGTGGTCAACCCCAACCGGACCAACAAGGTCGGCACCAACCCTGCCTACAAGCTGGTCCCCAGCGCCTCGATCCCCTCCCTGATGGACCCGGACACACCTCAGTTCCTGCGCGCCCCCGTCATCGGGCACACCGTGTGGGTGACCCGTCACCATGACGATGAGCGCTGGCCGGCCGGCGCCTACCCGACGCAGTCGGAGCACGACGAGGGGATGACGCGCTGGATCGCCGACGACGAGCCGCTCGAGAACACCGACGTGGTGCTCTGGTACGTCTTCGGCATCCACCACATCACCCGGGTGGAGGATTGGCCGATCATGCCCGCCGACACGGTCTCGTTCTGGCTCAAGCCGTTCGGCTTCTTCGATCAGAACCCCTCGATCGACGTGGCGCCCTCGCCCGGTCGCGAGGGCGGGCACTGCCACTGAGCGGCCAGGTTCCTACAGCGCCGTGATCGCCTCGTGGATCGACAGGATCCGCTCGGCCGACTCCACGTGCAGGTTCTCCACCATCCGGCCGTTGTAGGTGACGACGCCCGAGCCGGCGCCCTCCTGCCAGGCGGCCAGGATGCCGCGGGCGTCCTCGACGGCCTGCTCGGAGGGGGCGAAGGCCGCGTTGGCGCCCTCGACCTGCCCGGGGTGGATCAGGGTCTTGCCGTCGAAGCCCATCTCGCGACCCTGGGTGCACTCGGCCAGGAATCCGTCGGCGTCCTTCACGTTGTTGTAGACGCCGTCGACGATGGCCTTGCCGGCCGCCCGGGCCGCCAACAGTGCGAGCGACAGGCCGGTGAGCAGCGGCTGGCGCCCCGGAACATGCTCGGCGTACAGCTCCTTGGCGAGGTCGTTGGTGCCCATCACGAGCACGGTGAGACGCTCGGACGCGGTGGCGATGTCGAGTGCGTTGAACATCGCGACCGGGGTTTCGACCATGGCCCAGAGCTTGGTGTGCTCGGGGGCATCGGCCATGGCGGCCACGAGCGTGCGGACCTCGGCGGCGGAGTTGACCTTGGGGACGACGATCGCGTCCGGGCCCGCCGCGCAGGCCGCGGCGAGGTCGTCGTCATGCCACTCGGTGTCCATGCCGTTGACCCGGATGGTCAGCTCGCGACGACCGTAGGCGCCGGAGCGTACGGCTGCACACGCTGCCGCGCGGGCGTCCGCCTTGGCCGCCGGTGCGACGGCGTCCTCGAGGTCCAGGATGAGGGCGTCGCAGGGGATCGACTTCGCCTTCTCCAGGGCCCGTTCGTTCGACGACGGCATGTAGAGCACCGAGCGTCGAGGGCGGAAGTCGCTCATGCGGTCACCTCGATCGCGTCGTAGAGCTTCTTCAGCTCCGGGTCGATCGCGGCCAGCTCCTCGGCGAGGTGGACCATCACCAGGCACTGCTTCAGCGAGGCGTCGTCCTCCATCTTCCCGTCGAGCATCACCGCGCCGGTGCCGTCGCCCCCGTCACGTTCGAGGGCGGCGACCACCCGGCGGGCGTGGGCGATGTCCTCGACGCTCGGGCTGAACACCTTGTTGGCGATCGCGATCTGCTTGGGGTGCAGCGACCACGTGCCCACGCACCCGAGCAGGAAGGCGTTGCGGAACTGGTCCTCGCAGGCCACCACGTCGGCGATGTCCCCGAAGGGGCCGTAGTAGGGGTAGATGCCGTGCATGGCGCAGGCATCGACCATGCGCGCGATCGTGTAGTGCCACAGATCCTGCTGGTGGACCGCGCGTGGTGCGTCGATCTCACCGTCGGTCGGGTCCTGGCGGACCAGGTAGCCGGGGTGTCCTCCGCCGACCCGCGTCGTCTTCATCCGGCGGTCGGCGGCGAGGTCGGCCGGGCCGAGCGAGAGCCCCTGCATGCGCGGGGAGGCGCCGCAGATCTCCTCGACGTTGACCATGCCACGCGCCGTCTCCAGGATCGCGTGCACGAGGATCGGCCGGGTCAGGCCGGCCTTGGCCTCGAGCTGGGCCAGCAGCCGGTCGACGTAGTGGATGTCCTCGGCGCCCTGCACCTTCGGCACCATGATGACGTCGAGCCTGTCGCCGATCTCGCCCACCAGGGTGGTCAGGTCGTCCAGGCCCCAGGGCGAGTCGAGGGAGTTGACCCGGGTCCACAGCTGGGTCCGGCCACCGGGCCCGCCCAGGTCCGGGGTCGCTCGGGCGATCGCCACGAGGCCCTCGCGGGCGGCCAGCTTGTTGTCGGCCTTGACCGCGTCCTCGAGGTTGCCCAGGAGTACGTCGACGGAGCCGACCATCTGGGGGATCTTGGCCGCCATCTTGGCGTTGCTGGGATCGAAGAAGTGGATGGCGCGGCTGGGGCGTGCCGGGATCTCGTGCAGGGGAGCGGGCGCTCCGACGGCGAGGGGGGCGAAGAAGTCCTTGGCGCTGCGCATGCTGCGGACGCTAGCAGCGCGACGCCGGTGTCAGGTATGACGAATCCCACTGCGCCACCAGCGCCTGCGGGGTCGCGGTGCTTCCTCGGGCTGCCCGCGCCGACTGGTCAACCGGGCCCGGCGACGCGCGGTCCAGGCCTCGACCTCGACCTCGACCTCGCGCATCGCAGTCACCACCGGCGGGCCTCCGGTGAGCTGCATCCGGGCCCTGCGGATCCGCTCGTTGAACGCCTCCAGCTCGCGCCGTACCTCCGACTCGCTGGCCAGGCGGTCCAGCGCCTCCTCGAGCTCGAGGTCGTCCTTGCGCAGCGCCAAGGCGGGCGGCAGCACACTGAGCTGCTCGCGCTCGACGAGTTTCTTGAGCCACCAGTCGGGGTCGTGACGGCCGTCGAGATCCTCGATCGGGCGCCCGTAGCCGGGCAGGTCGTCGAACTCTCCGCGGGCCATGGCCTGCTGGATCTGCAGGTCCACCCAGTGGGCCTGGTGCTGCACACGGGCTGCGGCGGCGGAGCCGCCGGTGCGCTTGTCGCGCGCTTCGTCGGGGGTGTCCTTGCTCTCGGGCACGCCCCCAATCTACCGAGTCGGCCAAGTGTCTCGGATGCGAGACCGCCGCCGGGCCGGTCCGGTTGACCGCAGTACGGGCAGTCGATGGACTGGGGTGGTGAGTTTCGAGTCGATGTGGCGCGATCTGGCGCCGGTGGGCCGGTCATCGGCGACCGGCGGCTACTTCCGTCAACCGTTCACCGCTGCGGAGCGGGAGTGCCAGGCCTGGTTCGCCGAGGCCGCGGCCCAGCGTGGCCTGGAGGTCGAGTACGACGGCTTCGGCAACGCGGTGGCCTGGTGGGACACGCCCTCCTCGCGACCTTCGGTGCTGACCGGCTCGCACCTGGACTCGGTGCTGGACGGTGGCGCCTACGACGGCCCCCTGGGTGTCGTGTCCGCCTTCGCCGCGCTCGACGTGCTCCGTGATCGCGGCTTTGTGCCCGACCGACGGATCGGGATCGGCTCCTTCGTGGAGGAGGAGGGCTCGCGCTTCGGGCTGGCCTGCCTCGGGTCACGGTTGATGACCGGCGGGCTGGAGCTGTCCGAGGCTGCGGCACTGACCGACCGGGACGGCGTACGACTGGAGGACGCGTGGGCCGCCGCCTCGCTGGACCCGTCGACCGGCTCCACGCTCCTCGACGGGGTGGGCACCTTCGTGGAGCTCCACGTCGAGCAGGGTCGTGACCTGGTCGACCGCGACGCGGCTGTGGGGCTGGCCAGCGAGATCTGGCCGCACGGGCGCTACCGGTTCGAGTTCACCGGGGAGGCCAACCACGCGGGCACCACGCGCATGGAGGACCGCCACGATCCCATGCTCACCTATGCGATGACCGCCCTCGCGGCCAACAAGCAGGCCCGGCTGTCGGGACAGCGGGCCACCTTCGGACGGGTCGCGGTCGAGCCCAACGGCACCAACGCCGTCCCCTCCAAGGTGACCGCGTGGCTGGACGCGCGCTGTGCGAGCGACGAGGCGTTGACCGAGCTGGTCACCCTCATCGCGCGGCAGGGCCAGCAGCGTGCCGAGCGGGACGGGACGACGCTGGCGGTCACCGCCGAGTCAGTCTCCGCCTCGGTGCGGTTCTCCCGTCCGCTGGCCCAGGAGCTGGCCCAGGAGCTGGCCCACGCCGGCGGCCTGCCGGTCATCCCCACCCAGGCCGGGCACGACGCCGGCGTCCTGTCCGCGGCGGGGATCCCCACCGCCATGCTGTTCGTCCGCAACCCCACCGGCGTCTCGCACTCGCCGGCCGAGTCGGCCGAGATGGCCGACTGCCTGGCCGGCGTCGAGGCCCTGGCCGACACCCTGGCCGGACTCACCTCATGACGTCGGTCGTCCTCGAGCGCGCCCTGCTGCCCACCGGGATCGCCGACCACGTGCGCATCACCGTGGTGGACGGCCGCTTCACCGAGGTGGCGCCGGCCGCCGAGGAGGCCGTGACGGTCCGGGGTCTCACGCTTCCGGGGCTGGCCAACTGCCACAGCCACGCCTTCCACCGGGCCCTGCGGGGCCGCACCCAACGCGAGCGGGGCACGTTCTGGAGCTGGCGCGACCAGATGTACGCCGTGGCCGCACGCCTGACCCCGCAGACCTACTTCGAGCTGGCCCTGGCGACCTACCGGGAGATGGTGGCGAGCGGGATCACGAGCGTAGGGGAGTTCCATTACCTCCACCACCAGCCCGACGGCACGCCGTACGACGAGCCCAACGAGATGGGGCACGCCCTGATCGCGGCGGCCGAGCAGGCCGGCCTGAGGATGACCCTGCTCGACACCTGCTACCTCGCGGCCGGCATCGGCAGGGCTCCGGAGGGAGTGCAGCGTCGCTTCGACGACGGCGACGCACACCGCTGGGCCGAGCGGGTGGATGCCCTCGACCCGGGCCGACACCTGGCCGGTGCGGCCATCCACTCCGTGCGCGCCGTGCCGCGCGCCGAGATCGCGACGCTCGCCGGCTTCGTGCAGGGGACCTCGGGAGGCCCCCTGCACGTGCACCTGTCGGAGCAGCGCGCCGAGAACGACGAGTGCCTGGCGGCCTACGGCCTCACCCCGACCCAGCTGTTGGAGGCCGAGGGAGCGCTGGGTGAGCGCACCAGCGTCGTGCACGCCACGCACCTCACCGACCAGGACGTCGCCACGCTCGGCCGCACCCGCACCCGGGCCTGCTTCTGCCCCACCACCGAGCGCGATCTCGGCGACGGCATCGGCCCCAGCCGGCGCCTGCACGACGCCGGGGCACCGCTGACCCTCGGCTCCGACAGCCACGCGGTCATCGACCTCTTCGAGGAGATGCGCGCCGTGGAGCTCCACGAGCGCCTTGCCTCCGAGCAACGCGGACACTGGAGCAGCACCGAGCTGCTCGCCGCCGCCACGACGACCGGTCACGACTCCCTCGGGTGGGCCGACACCGGATCCATCGCGGTGGGCCACCGCGCCGACCTCGTCACCCTCGACGTGAGCTCGCCGCGGACGGCCGGCACCGGCCGCGACGAGAACACCGCCGTGTTCGCGGCCACCGGCGCCGACGTGACCAGCGTGATGGTCGACGGCGTCGTCGTCGTGCGGCAGGGTGATCGGCACGAGATCGGGCGCCAGCTCGACGCCGCCATCGAGAAGGTGTGGGCATGACCAGCACCGTGATCACCAACATCGGCGAGCTCACCACCCACGACGAGCAACCGGTCCGTCACGACGCGGCGATCGTCATCGAGGGCGCCACCATCGCCTGGGTCGGCGAGGCCACGCGGGCGCCGTCCGCGGACCACCACGTGGACCTCGCCGGGCGAGCGGTGATCCCCGGGTTCGTCGACAGCCACTCCCACCTCGTGTTCGCCGGCGACCGCTCCGCCGAGTTCGAGGCCCGCATGACCGGGACGCCGTACGGCGCCGGCGGGATCCGCACGACGGTGGCCGCCACCCGAGCGGCCACCGACGAGCAGCTGACCAGCCACGTGGCCAGGCTGGTGCGGGAGATGCGCCACCAGGGCACCACCAGCCTGGAGATCAAGAGCGGCTACGGGCTGACCACCAGGGACGAGGCCCGGAGCCTGGCCATCGCCCGGCAGTTCACCGAGGACACCACCTTCCTCGGCGCCCACGTGGTGCCGGCCGACACCGACCCGGCGACGTACGTCGATCTGGTCACCGGGGCCATGTTGGAGGCGGCCGCGCCGTACGCGACCTGGATCGATGTCTTCTGCGAACGCGGTGCCTTCGACGCCGACCAGGCCCGGCAGATCCTCCGAGCCGGGGCGGCGCACGGGTTGAAGGGGCGCCTGCACGCCAACCAGCTCGGGCTCGGCCCCGGGGTGCAACTGGCCTGCGAGCTCGGGCTGGTCGCCGTGGACCACTGCACCTTCCTCGACGACGCCGACATCTCCGCGCTGGCGGACTCCGGCACCATCGCGACCCTGCTCCCGGGCGTGGAGTTCTCGACACGCCAGCCCTACCCCGATGCGCGCGACCTGCTGGATCGCGGGGTCACGGTGGCGATCGCCAGCGATTGCAACCCTGGCTCGTGCTACACCTCCTCGATGCCGTTCTGCCTCGCCGTGGCCGTGCGCGACATGGGCATGTCGCCGGCCGAGGCGCTGTGGTCGGCCACCGCCGGGGGCGCCGCAGCCCTGGGCCGGAGCGACGTGGGTTCCCTGCGGGTCGGCGACCGCGCTGACCTGGCCGTGCTCGAAGCGCCTTCGTTCGTCCACCTCGCCTACCGCCCCGGGGTCCCCTTGGTCACCCAGACCTGGCTGGGCGGGCGCCCGGTCCTCTGAGGTAGGGCTGGCAGGGATCGAGCAGAGATAGGGAAGTCGCCCGATGTGCGCGCCTACCTCAGAGGACGAGTCTCGACTCATCGACGAGATGAGGAGACAGAGATGAGCAACGAGTTCCTGCGGTCCGAGGCCTTCGTGAAGTCCGAGCTGGACTACCGCACCGACCGGGTGCGCTCCGGCGTACGCCGCAGCAGGCGCGTGCACCGGTTGCGGCGCCCCGCTGCCCCCGGACGACTGAACTAGGACCCGGGGTGTCGGTCGCAACTGCGATCATGGGCGACGTGGCACCGCCCGGACATCTGGATCGCGACCTCGTCGGACGCGAGGCCGAGCTGACGGAGTTGACCTCCCTGCTTGGTGTGCGTCCGACGAGGTCCCCTGATGCCCTGATCCCCGACGCGGTCCTGCTCTCGGGCGACGCCGGGGTGGGCAAGACGCGGTTGTTGACGGCGCTGCGCGACGTCGCCGTCGAGGGGGGGTGGCAGGTCGTCGCCGGTCACTGCCTCGACTTCGGTGACAGTGCCCTTCCCTACCTGCCCTTCTCCGAGGTGATCGGCCGCCTGAGTGCCGAGCGGCCCGAGGTGGTCGCCGAGGTGGCGCGCGCCCACCCCGCCCTCGCGCGCCTCCAGCCCGGGCGCCGGGTGATGTCCCAGGACGCCTCGCACGATCTGCGAGCCCTGGACCGAGGTGAGCTCTTCACCGCGGTCCACGCCGTCCTGGAGGCCGTCGCAGCCGCGGCCCCGCTGCTTCTGGTCATCGAGGACGCCCACTGGGCCGACCAGTCGACGCGCGACATGGTGAGCTTCCTGTTCTCCCGGCCCTTTCGCGGACTCGTCGCGATCGTGGTGTCCTACCGCTCCGACGACCTGCACCGGCGTCATCCCCTGCGCACCCAAGTGGCCGAGTGGAGCAGGGTGCGCGGTGTCGAACGGCTCCAGCTCGGGCCCTTGGCCCCCGATCACGTGCGTGCGCTCGTGCTCCAGCTGCACCCCGAGCCACTCGATCAGGACGAGGTCGAAGGCATCGTCGACCGCGCCGAGGGCAACGCGTTCTTCGTCGAGGAGCTGGTGGGCGCTGCCAGCGGGCCGGGGCGCTGGGTGCCCTCCGACCTCGCCGACGTCCTGCTGGTGCGCCTCGACCGCCTGGACGACACCGCGCGCCAGGTGGTGCGTGCGGCCAGTGTCGCCGGGCGGCGGGTGACCCATGAGCTGCTCGCCGCCGCCACCGACATCGAACCCGGTGCCTTGGAGACCGCCGTCCGCAAGGCCGTGGAGATGAACGTGCTGGTGGCCCAGGGCTCCGCCTACGCCTTCCGTCACGCCCTGCTCGGTGAGGCCACCTACGACGACCTCCTGCCCGGCGAGCGAGTCAGGCTGCATGCCCGCTACGCAGACGCCCTGCGTGAGCGCCGGGGTCTCGGGACAGCAGCCGAGCTGGCCCGGCACGCGCGCCTGGCCATGGACTTCGACACGGCGCTGGAGGCCGGCATCCGCGCCGGTGACGAGGCGATGACCGTCGGCGGTCCCGACGAGGCATCGCAGCACTATCAGCTCGCCCTCGAGCTGATGGCCGATCGACGCCGCCCCAACGACCTGGCCGTCGACGTCTCGCAACTGGCGGCCAGCGCCGCCAGCGCCTTGATGGCGAGCGGTCACCCGGGCCGGGCCGCGGCGCTGGTCCTCGAGCAGCTCCAGCGGTTGCCGACCGACGCACCGCCCTCGTGGCGCGCACGCCTGTTGATCGCCCGAGCGGCTGCGCTGGACGTCATCGAGCCCGACGAGGAACCGGTCAAGGTCTCGGCCGAGGCCGTGGCGCTGTTGCCGGACGAGGCGACCAAGCTGCGCGCTCAGGCACTTGCTCTGCATGCCCGCATGCTGGCCCACGAGGGCCGCTACGACGAGGCGCAGGGCTTCGGTCTCGATGCGCTCGAGCTGGCCGAGCGGCTCGACCTGGGGGCGGTGGCCAGCGACGCGGTCACCACGCTCAGCGGGTTGAAGCGCTCGGGACCGAAGGAGGCACTGCGCGCCTCGCTGGCCCTGGCGGTGCAACGTGCGCAGGAGTCCGGCGCGATCGACACCGAGCTGCGAGGCCGGTTCCACATCGGCCGTTCCCACCAGGACTGGGCCGAGTGGGACGACGCGGCGCGCTGGTTCCGCGGCGGGGTCGAGCGGGCCGAGGCCGCCGGGGTGACGTGGGCGCCATACGGGTTCGAGGCTCGCTGGCAGCTTGCCTGGGTCCTGCACGTGCGGGGTCGGTGGGAGGAGGAGCTCGCCCTCCTCGAGGTCGATGCCCACAGCCCACCACCGATCGGGGCCGCGCTGCTCGAGGGCCTCCGACTCCAGATCGCCCTGGCCCGGGGCGAGGACGTCGCAGCCAGGCTGCGGCCGCTGCGGGCGCTGTGGCCCGCAGAAGGTCTGTTGGCCATCACCACCAGTCCTCTGGAGATCGAGACGGCCGGGCGCCGCGGCGATGCCGCCGGAGCCGTGCGTGCCTACGACGACGCCGTCGCGGTGATGGTGCGGATCTGGCATGAGCGGTTCAGTGCCCGGGTCCGGCTCGCAGCGGTCGCCCTCGGGGCGGTCGCGGATGGGCTGGCACGGTCGACCACGGCCGAGCGTGCCGCGCGCCTGCTGGACGCCCGGCGAATCCACGCCGACGGCCGCGCCGTGGTCGAGAGCCAGGACTCCTCCGACCCGTGGGGGCCGGAAGGTCGAGCCTGGGTGGGCCGCCTCGAGGCGGAGTGGCTGCGGGTGCGCTGGCTGGCGGACACCGAGAAACCGACACCCGATGAGCTCATCGACGCCTGGCGCAGCGCGGTGGCGCTGTTCGACGAGTTCGGCCATGTGCACGAGGGGGCTCGGGCCCGGGTCGGTCTGGCCACGGTGCTGCGTGCGACAGGAGATGCAGTCGCGGCCCGGCTGGTCGCCGATGAGGCGCGGGAGACGGCCCGCGCGCTGGGTGCCACTGCGCTCCTGCTGGAGCTGCGGGAGCTCGGCGCGGCCCCGGCCCGGAGCGCCCAGGACAGCGCGGCCACCCTGACGCCGCGCGAGCTCGAGATCCTGACCCTGGTGGCCCAGGGACACAGCAACGGGGAGATCGGCAAGCAGCTCTTCATCAGCACCAAGACCGTGAGCGTGCACGTCTCCAACATCCTGGGCAAGCTCGATGCCGCCGGACGCACCGAGGCCGCAGCGATCGCCCGCCGCCGTGGACTGATCGAGCAGTAGGCACAATCGACGACGTGCCCGACGACTTCCGCTGCTCGACAGCCTCGCGCCTCGATCACGAGCCGATGGCAGGCACGGCACTGACCGATCGAGCGTTCCTGCTCGTCGAGCACGCCGGACCGTGGCCACGGGATGCTCCGGCACTCCTCGCCGGCCACGTCGAGGTGCCCCACGGGATCCGGGTCCAGCTGATCCGGAGGCACCGGGCGCAACCGGGCCGGGGCCTGACCGTCTTCCTGGCCTGGCACGACGGCGCCTCCTACACGGTCCAGACCACCTTTCTCTCCGGGCTCACCGAGCTCGGCGGGCTGGACCTGGCGGCGCTCGCCGAGGGCCGGTCACCGGGGCTGACGCCCTACGACGAACCGCTCTGGCTCGTGTGCACCAATGGTCGACGCGACGTCTGCTGTGCCGAGCTGGGGCGCCCGGTGACGGCTGCCCTCAGCCGCCGCTGGCCCGGTGCCACCTGGGAGACCACCCACCTGGGTGGGCACCGCTTCGCGGGCACCCTCCTCGCGTTGCCCAGCGGGATCACCCTGGGCCGGCTCGACCCGGTGACTGCTCTCGCCGCCTGCGCGGACATCGACGCAGGCGGGCACCCGCTCGCCTCCACCCGTGGACGCGCCGGACTCCCTCCGGCGGTCCAGGCTGCCGAGGTGCACCTGCTGGGCGAGGTCGGCCCACCGTTGGTCCTGACGGGCACCACCGTCGCCGGTGACCTCACCGAGGTCAGGTTCGACCGCGCTTCGGCCGTGGTGCACACCAGCATGGGGCCGCCGCGCCGCCAGAGCTGCGCCGACCTCGCCACCAAGCCCGTGCCGGTGCACCTTGCCAGGACGGGGCTACTGTCCAGCACATGACCGAGCCTGCGCTCCCTCCCGGTCCTCGACTGCCCGTCCTCGTGCAGAGCATGGGACTGCTGCGGTTCCGGCACCGGTTCATCCCGCACCTGCGGCGCAGGTACGGCGACACCTTCACCGTCAGGGTGATCCCGCACGGGCGCCCCCTGGTGCTGTTCACCCGGCCTGAGCACACCAAGGAGATCTTCGCCGCCGACCCGGAGGTCTTCCACGCAGGCAAGGGCAACGCCATCCTCGGCCCGATCATGGGAGAGCACTCGCTCCTGCTGCAGGACGGCAGCGACCACAAGCGGGCCCGCAAGCTCCTGATGCCGGCCTTCAACGGCCATGCGCTGCACGGCTACGAGGCCGTCGTCTCCGAACTGGCCCGCGCCGAGGTCGCCCGCTGGCAGCCCGGGGTGGAGTTCCGCTCGCTGGACCGGATGAACGCCCTCACGCTGGAGGTCATCCTGCGGGTCGTGTTCGGGGTCACCGACGAGTCGAGGCTGGCGGCCCTGCGGCCCCGGGTGCGCACCATTGTCAATGTCAGCCCGGCGCTGCTGGCCGGGGCAGCCTGGCCCTGGCTGCTGCGGTTCCGGCCGTGGCGCACCCAGGTCACCAACCGGATCGAGCTCGACCGGCTGATCTACGCCGAGATCGCCGACCGTCGTGCCGCACCCGACCTGCGCTCGCGCACCGACGTACTCTCGCGGCTCCTGCTGGTGGGTGCCGACGGCGGCGAGGGGGAGGGCGACCGGCTCTCCGACGCCGAGCTGCGCGACCAGTTGGTCACCCTGCTCCTCGCCGGCCACGAGACCACGGCCACCGCCCTGTCCTGGGCCCTCTACGAGCTGGGTCGCGACCCCGTGCTGCGCCAGCGCGCCCGTGATGGCGGCGACGCCTACCTGGAGGCGGTGATGAAGGAGTCGCTGCGCCTGCACCCGGTCATCGCGATGGTGGTGCGCACGCTGATGCAGCCGGCCACGGTGGGTGGCTACGCGCTGCCAGCGGGGGCCACCGTCGGCCCGTCGATCCTGCTCAACCACGCCGATCCCACCCACCACCCCGATCCGGAGGCCTTCCGACCCGAACGCTTCCTGGGTGCCAGTCCGCCCACCAACACCTGGATCCCCTTCGGCGGCGGGGTCCGGCGCTGCATCGGCGCCGGCTTCTCGTTGATGGAGGGGGTCGCGGTGTTGCGCGAGGTGCTGGCGGCCTACGACGTCGAGACCACGCAGGCCGACGAGCCCAAGGTCCGCAACATCACCAGCGTCCCGCGACACGGCGCCCGGATCACCGTGCGACCTCTGCCGGAAGGTTGACCAACCAGCCACAGTTTTTCCGGATCATCTCTTGCCAAGGGCGCATTCGGGAGCAAGAGTGACGAAGGTTGCATTCTGCAGGCTCACACAGGAGTTCTCGTTGTCCAGGATCACACGCACTCGTTCCGTCCAGATCGTCACCGCCAGCCTCGTCGCCGGGGTCACCGCCCTGACGATGTCGAACCCGGTGGCCGCCGGTCAGCCGAAGGCGGGCCCGGGGGCGGGTGAGAACCACGGCACCCAGGCGGAGGCCCGCGGGTTCTACGACGCCCGCAACGGCACCGGGACCGCCGCCCGCGCCGCCGCGCTCGACACCGCTGCGACGGCAGCTGCGCGACCGGCCACCCAGGCGCTGCAGTCCGTCCTCGGGATCTCGGCCCTGGTCGACATCGACGGCACGACGGGCACCCCACGCCTGGTCGCCCGACTCAACGGCTACCTCACCCCTCCGAGCAACCGGCCGCCGGCGAAGGTGGCTCTGGGCTTCGTGCGCGCCCACCTGGCGGGCTTCGGCCTGATCGGCTCCGACCTGAAGACCCTGCACCTGCGCAGGATCTACCGTGATGTGGCAGGCACTCGCCACCTCTCGTGGATCCAGCGGATCAACGGCGACAAGGTGTTCGGCTACGGCCTCGTGGCCTCGGTCAACGCCGACGGCCGGCTGCTGACGATCGGTGGTTCGCCGGTGCCGGTGTCGTTGCTGACCCCGACCAAGTCGGCCAGCAAGCTCACCACGGGCGCGGCTGCGATCACCGCGTCCCGCAAGGACACCGGTGAGGCCAGCACCCGGCCCGGCAGTCGCGACCACGCCGAGCAGGTCCTGTTCGTGACCCGTGGCCGCACCCACCTCGCCTGGCGCACCGTGACCATGTCCGCCGACGAGCCGGCCCTGAGCGTCATCGATGCCGCCAGCGGCCGGGTGCTCTTCCGCCGGCCCCTCGGCCAGGACGAGAACAGCGCCGACACGAAGGTGCGCGTCAAGGGCGCCACCGGCTTGGCCTTCCCGTTCTTCCCGGGCAACGCCCGTGGCGGCAAGCAGGTCACGGTCAACTACACCAAGCACGGGTGGCTGAGCCCGGCTGCCAAGCGGCTGCGTGGCAACAACTCCCACACCTACTCCGACGTCAACGACGACAACGCGCCCCAGGCCTCGGAGGAGGCGCCGCCGTCCTACAAGAACCGCTGGAACTACCGCCTCAAGCCGTTCGCGCTTCCCGGGGTCTCGTTCTGCAACAACCCGTGGCCCTGCTCGTGGGACCCGGAGACGCCGTACTCCTGGCGCGCGAACCGCAAGCAGAACGCCGCCCAGGTCTTCTACTTCGTCAACAAGTTCCACGACCACCTGATGAAGTCCCCGATCGGCTTCACCGAGGCGGCCGGCAACTTCCAGCAGAAGAACTTCACCGGCAAGGGCAAGGGCGGCGACCGCGTCGACACCCAGACCGACGACGGCGCGAACACCGACAACGGGCTGCCGGACGGCTCGCACATCGACAACGCCAACATGGACACGCCCCCCGACGGGATGGCGCCCACGATGCAGATGTACCTGCAGCACCAGCCCGGCACGTCGTACCCCGACGAGGACCCGTTCGCGCCCACCAACGTGGGCGACGAGGCCGACACGGTCTTCCACGAGTACACCCACGGGCTCTCCAACCGCCTGGTCGTCGACCCCGACGGGGTCTCGTCGCTGGGCGGTGTCCAGGCGGGTTCGATGGGTGAGGCCTGGAGCGACTGGTACGCGATGGACTCCCTGGTCAACTCCAAGCTGCAGGTGGACAAGCCGGGCAAGGTCGACGTGGTGCTGTTCCGCTACGACGGCGAAGGGGTCTACCTCGACCGCACCGAGCCGCTGGACTGCAAGGTCAACCAGCCGGTCGCGCGCTGCGGCGGCGGTGAGACGGGGCACCGTGGTGGCTACACCTACGCCGACTATGCACACGTCTCCGGCTCGCCCGAGGTGCACTCCGACGGCGAGATCTGGGCGCAGACCCTCTGGGACCTCCGCGACCGACTCGGTGCCAAGAAGTCCGAGGCCGTCGTGACCCGGGCCATGGAGCTGGCTCCCTACAACCCGTCGTTCCTCGACATGCGCAACGCGATCCTGATGGCCGACACGGCCGTCTTCCGCGGCGCTGACCAGGCAGCCATCTGGCGGGTCTTCGCCAAGCGGGGCATGGGCTTCTACGCCGGTTCGCTGGGCGGCGACGACGCGGCTCCCGCCTGGGACCGCCACGTCCCGCCGACCACGGTCCGCAAGGCGTTCATCACCGGGACCGTCACCGACGCGGCGTCGGGCGACCCCGTGGCCGACGTGCCGGTCAGCCTCGCCTTCCAGGGCGGCAACAGTGTCGTCAACCCGAGCGGCGTCACCAAGGCCGACGGCACCTACCGTCTCGGCCCGGTGCCGGTCGGCCTCTACCGCAAGCTGAGCGTCAGCGGCGGCGGCTTCGACCCGGTCACCAAGGCGGTGCGGGTCACGACCTCCGGCGCGGTCAAGGACTTCGCCGTACGGCGTGACTGGGCCGCCTCGAGTGGCGGCGCGTCCATCGCCGACTTCAACGGCCCGGACTTCTCGCCGGCCTGCGGCCCGGACCTTGCCATCGACGGCAGCCAGGCCGCTGGCTGGGGGAGCACCACGGGTGACGACGAGGGCACGCCGACGAACGTCTTCGTGCCGAAGTACATCGTGGTCGACCTGGGCCAGCCGGTGGATGTCTCTGAGTTCGCCGTGGATCCGTCGGCGACCTGTGGGGACGGCGGCAGTGCCTCGACCGGCGACTACCAGATCGAGACCTCGCCTGATGGAACCACCTGGACTCTGGCAGCACAGGGCACCTTCACCGCAGCCGAACGCGGTCAGCTCAACCCGGTGCCGCCCACAGCTGGCGCAGCCGGTGTGGAGTTCGTGAAGTTCACGATCCTGGGCAACCAGACCCCCGACTTCGCGACGTCGTGTCCGGGCGGGGCGTTCTCCGGGTGCTCCTACACGGACCTGACCGAGCTCAAGGTCTACGGCGCCGCGACGCCGTGATGCGGGTCCGGCTCGGGGTCTTTGCAACAATGTGATGGTGTCGGAGAAACAGGAAAGGCCCGTCCTCACCGGACTCATCGCGCTTGTTGCGGTGGCTGCAGTCGTCGGGTTGCTGCTCGGCGGTGCCGCGCTCTTCGGGACCCGGATCCTGGGTCTCGGGGGTGATCAGGACGCCACCGGAGCAGCGACCGGCGGCGACTCGCTCTACCTGCCGACCCCGTCGCCGACCGCGGAGGGCACCGGGCCGCTGATCACCCTGGCGCCCGGCGACCCGACGCCGACCACTTCGGCGCCTGCATCGAGCCCGACGAAGAAGCCCAAGCGCGAGATCAAGCTGGTGGCCGGCCAGGCCAGCGTGGGGTCCTTCGACGAGATCGACCTCAGCGGGTCCTACCCTTTGGGTGAGGGGTCGATCCTGCAGGTGCAGCGGCTCGAGAACGGCACGTGGGTGGGCTTCTACTCGGTGAGCGTCACGGTCACCAACGGCTCCTTCTCAACGTTCGTGCAGACCAGTCGCACCGGCGTCAACAAGTTCCGGGTCGTCGACTCCGACACCGACACCAAGTCCAACGCGGTCAGCGTGAAGGTGGGCTGAGACCAGCTCCTGGACGGCGGGCTGTCCGGCGAGGACACCGCCGAGCACGAGCGCCATGCCCACGAGCTGGAGCGCGCCGAAGGCCTCGCCGGCCAGGGCGACTCCCAGCAGGGTCCCGGTGACCGGGTTGACCAGCCCGATGAGCGAGACCGCCCCTGCGGGCATCCGCTTGAGCCCGTTGAACCATGCGACGTAGGCCAGGGCGGTGCCGATCACGCAGATGTAGAGGAACCCGCCGATGGCTCGGGTGTCGAGCGTGGGTGGGGCACCCTCCACCACCGCGGCCACGGGCACGAGCATCAGGCCTCCCGCGATCAGCTGCCAGGCCGAGAAGGTCAGCATGTCGACCGGCGGCTGCCAACGACGGACCAGGACGTAGCCCAGGCTCGAGATGGCCACGGCCCCGAGCGAGGCCGCCACCCCGACCCAGTCGAGGCTGAGCCCGCCGTCCAGGACCAGGAGGGCCACCCCGGCGATGCCGACGGCGGCTCCCAGCAGCGAGAGCAGGGCGGGGCGCTCAGACACGAGCGCCCAGGCGATCAGCATGACCGCGATGGGGGAGGTGGCCGTCAGCGTGGCCGCCATCCCGCCGGGCAGGTGGTAGCCGGCGACGAAGATGAGGGGGAAGAACGCCCCGATGTTGAGGGTGCCCAGGACCAGCGCCTTCCACCACCACGCGCCGCGGGGCAGCTGCCGGGTGAAGGCGAGCATCACCAGACCCACCGGGAGCGCCCGGACCGCTGCTGCGAAGAACGGGCGGTCCGGTGGCAGGAAGTGCGCCGTGACGTAGTACGACGAGCCCCAGGCTGCCGGGGCGACGGCCGTGAAGAGAGTGGTGCGCCATTTATCTTCCATGGAAGACATAATACCTTCCAAAGAAGATATATTCCAGGGATGGAGCGAGAACCTGATCACGTCGGCCGGATCATGGCGCAGTGGGCACGCGAGCGCCCGGACCTCGATGTGTCCCCGCAGGGGATCATCGGGCGACTGCACCGACTGGCCGAGCGTCTGAGAGACGAACTGGTCTCGGTCTACGCCGACTTCGGGCTCGGCGAGGGCGACTTCGACGTGATGGCCACCCTGCGCCGGAACGGAGCTCCCTTCGAGCTGACTCCCGGAGAGCTGGCGGCCGGGACGATGGTGACGTCGGGGGCCATCACCAAACGGGTCGACCGACTGGTGGCTCGGGGGTTGGTCACGCGCCGGGTCGGCGAGCACGACGCGCGGGGTCGCGTGGTCGCCCTGACCGATCAGGGGGTGCACCTGATCGACCGGGCCTTCGAGGCCCACATGGCCAACGAGCAGCGACTGGTCGCGTCGCTGAGCGACCTCGAGCGGGCCCGGCTCGCCCACCTGTTGGAGGTATGGGGCCGGGCCCTCGATGTCTAGCTGGGGATCCAGTCGAACTCGTCGGGGTTGGGTCCGGTGCGTCCGCTCTCGCCCTGGTCGAGGGCACTGATCGCAGCGACCTCATCGGGAGTGAGGGAGAAGTCGAAGATCTCGAAGTTCTCCTTCATCCGCTCGACGTGCATCGACTTCGGGAAGACGATGTCTCCGCGCTCGATGTGCCAGCGCAGCGTCACCTGTGACGGCGTCCTGCCGTGGCTGCTGGCGATCTTGCCGATCACCTCGTTGTCGAGCACCCTGCCCTGCGCGATGGGCGACCAGGCCTCCACCTTGATGCCGTGCTCGTGGGACGCGGTCCGGGCGGCCTCGTTGGTGAAGTAGGGGTGCACCTCGATCTGGTTGACCGCCGGGATGACCCCGGTGTCCTCGATGATCCGGGTGAGGTGTGCGGGCTGGAAGTTGGACACTCCGATGGAGCGGGCCCGGCCGTCCTGCACGAACTCGGCGAGCGTGCGCCAGGTCGAGGTGAAGTCGCCGTCGTACTGCGTCGGCAGCGGCCAGTGGATCAGGAACAGGTCGACCTGGTCGAGGCCCAGTCGGGTGAGCGTCTGCTCGAAGGCGAATCGGGCGTCCTCGGGCCGGTGGAAGCCGTTGTTGAGCTTGCTGGTGATGAAGAGCTCGTCGCGGGCGATGCCGGAGGCTGCGATCGCAGCGCCGACACCCTCCTCGTTCTGGTACATCTGTGCGGTGTCGATGTGGCGGTAGCCCACCTCGAACGCCTTCGTCACCGTCTCGGCGGTCTCCGGGGGTGGCACCTGGAACACCCCGAAGCCGAGCTGCGGGATGGTGGTGTTGTCGTTCAGGGTCAGTGTCGGCACGGTCATACCTAGGACAAAACCATGAGCGGCCAAACTATTCCGCCGCGCTACTGCGCCGACTCATCGAGTCGGGCCGCGAGCCTCTTCGGCGCCTGGATGCGAAAGCTGTCGGTGACCAGCTCGGCCACCTCGGTCCAGTCGGTGCTGGCGTCGAGCAGCAGGCCGACGACGTTGGCCCCCCAGCCGGGTCGGTAGAAGGGGTGTCCGAGCTGGGCGAGCACCTCCAACTCCTCCTCCGGCGCACGGAAGGTCATGGTCGTGACGATCCCCGTCGCGTCGACCGCCCGGGCGAAGGCTCCCGGGGCGTCCAGGTCGATCGTGGCCACGTGGGCAATGGTCCTGGTGCGGATCCGCCACCTCATCCCGATCCAGGCCGGCTCCTCGTAGACCTCGGGCAGCGCCAGGCAGATGGCGCTCAGGGTTTCGAGGATCTCGACCGGGACAAGGAGGGGCTCGGCCATGATCCCGATGCTAGGGAACAACCGAGCGAGTGGGTACGTTGGACCCACCATCAGAGTTGAGTTGATTCGACTCAACTTCTTTGACAGACTGTGACCAACACCCACAGTTCACCCAGCAGATTCAACCCGGAGGTATTCCATGGCACGCGCGGTCGGCATCGACCTCGGCACGACGAACTCCGTCGTCTCGGTTCTCGAAGGTGGAGAACCCACCGTCATTGCAAACGCAGAGGGCGCGCGCACCACCCCGTCGGTGGTCGCGTTCTCCAAGTCCGGTGAGGTCCTGGTCGGTGAGGTCGCCAAGCGGCAGGCCGTCACCAACGTCGACCGCACCATCCGTTCGGTCAAGCGCCACATGGGCACCGACTGGACCGTCAAGATCGACGACAAGGCCTTCACGCCCCAGCAGATCAGCGCCTTCGTGCTGCAGAAGCTGAAGCGCGACGCCGAGGCGTTCCTCGGTGAGACCGTCACCGACGCGGTGATCACGGTGCCGGCGTACTTCTCCGACGCTCAGCGTCAGGCGACCAAGGAAGCCGGCGAGATCGCCGGACTCAACGTCAGCCGCATCGTCAACGAGCCCACGGCCGCCGCCCTGGCCTATGGCCTCGACAAGGGTGACGACCAGACCATCCTCGTCTTCGACCTCGGCGGCGGCACGTTCGACGTGTCCCTGCTCGAGATCGGTGAGGGTGTCGTCGAGGTGAAGGCCACCAGCGGTGACAACCACCTCGGTGGCGATGACTGGGACGCGCGCGTCGTGGAGTGGATGGTCAAGAAGTTCAAGGGCAACAACGGCGTCGACCTCTCCGCCGACAAGATCGCCAACCAGCGCCTCCAGGAGGCCGCCGAGAAGGCCAAGATCGAGTTGTCGAGCTCCAGCGAGACCACGATCCACCTGCCCTACATCACTCACGGTGAGTCCGGCCCGCTGCACTTCGAGGAGAAGCTCACCCGGGCCGAGTTCCAGAAGCTCACCTCCGATCTGCTCGACCGGACCAAGGCGCCGTTCCAGCAGGTGCTGAAGGACGGCGGCGTCGCGGTCGACAAGATCGACCACGTCGTGCTCGTCGGTGGCTCGACCCGCATGCCGGCCGTGACCGAGGTGGTCAAGGGTCTGCTCGGCGGCAAGGAGCCCAACAAGGGCGTCAACCCCGACGAGGTCGTGGCCGTCGGTGCCGCGTTGCAGGCCGGCGTGCTCAAGGGCGAGGTCAAGGACGTGCTGCTCCTCGACGTCACCCCGTTGAGCCTCGGCATCGAGACCAAGGGCGGCGTCATGACCACCCTGATCGAGCGCAACACCACGATCCCGACGAAGCGCTCGGAGATCTTCACCACCGCCGACGACAACCAGCCCTCGGTCGAGATCAAGGTCGCCCAGGGTGAGCGCCAGATGTGGGGCCAGAACCAGCCGCTCGGCAACTTCGAGCTCACCGGTCTGCCTCCGGCTCCCCGGGGCATCCCGAAGATCGAGGTCACCTTCGACATCGACGCCAACGGCATCGTGCACGTGTCCGCCAAGGACCATGCCTCAGGCCGCGAGCAGTCGATGACGATCTCGGGCGGGTCCGCCCTGTCGAAGGACGAGGTGGCCCGGATGGTCAAGGAGGCCGAGCAGTACGCCGAGGAGGACGCCCAGCGTCGTGCCGCGGTGGAGGTGCGCAACCAGGCCGACTCGCTGGTCTACACGACCGAGAAGTTCCTGACCGACAACGCCGACAAGCTGCCCGAGGACGTCAAGACCGAGGTCCAGGCCGACGTCGACGCGCTCAAGGCGACGCTCGACAACGCGGAGGCCTCCGCCGACGAGCTGCAGGCCGGCGTCACCAAGCTCGGTGAGTCCAGCCAGAAGATGGGCGCCGCGATGTACGCCGCCGCCGAGGCCGAGCAGGCCGCCGCCGGTGGCAGCACCGGCAGCACCGGTGAGGCAGACGACGACGTGGTGGACGCCGAGATCGTCGACGAGGCCCCCGACGGTGAGTCCACGGACGCCGCCGAGGGTGACACCAAGTGACCGACGACAACGTCGGAGGCGAGGGGGAGCCGCAGGAGACTGCGGCTCCCCGGCCGGGGGAGTCCATCCCCGAGACCGAGACCGAGCTCGCCGAGTCCGACATGGTGGAGGAGGGCGCTCCGGCATCGGTGCTCGACGACGAGCTCGTGCTGACCCAGATGGCGCTCGCCGAACGCACCGCCGACCTGCAGCGACTGCAGGCCGAATACCTGAACTACAAGCGCCGGGTCGACCGCGACCGCGACCTCATCCGCGAGAACGCGACGTACGCCGCGCTCGCGCCGATCATCGAGGTCCTCGACACCATCGACCTGGCCCGACAGCACGGCGAGCTCGAAGGTGGCTTCAAGGCCGTCTCGGAGCAGCTCGAGCGCACGGTGGCCAACCTGGGGCTGACCCGCTTCGGCGCACCCGGCGACCCGTTCGATCCCAACATCCACGAGGCCCTGAGCCACATCGGTCAGGACCCCGAGGTCACCGTGACCACCTGCCAGCACATCGCCAAGGTGGGTTACCGCATCGGTGACCGGGTGGTGCGCGCGGCCCAGGTGCTCGTGGTGGACCCGACAGACGACGACTAAGAGGGGGTGAGTGAGTGACCAGTGCAGACTGGGCCAAGAAGGACTTCTACGCCGAGCTCGGCGTCAAGAAGGACGCCGGGGCCGACGACATCAAGAAGGCCTACCGTCGCCTGGCTCGCGACAACCACCCCGACACGCACCCCGGTGACAACGCTCGGCACGAGAAGTTCAAGGCCGTCGCTGAGGCCTACGACGTGATCGGCGACGCCGAGAAGCGTCAGCAGTACGACCAGATGCGGGCTGCGCCGACCGGGTTCGGCGTCGGCGGCGGCGGTGGCGGGTTCGACATCAACGACCTGCTGCGCGATCGTGCCGGCGGTGGCTTCGGGGACATGTTCGGCGACATCTTCGGTGGCGCCGGGGGCCGCGGGCGCACCCAGCAGCGTCGCCCGACCAAGGGTGCCGATGTCGAGACGACCGCGACCATCGGCTTCACCGATGCCATCGAGGGTGTGACGATCAGCCTGCGGCTGACCAGTGACGCCCCGTGTCCGGACTGTTCGGGCACCGGTGGCAAACCCGGCACCAAGCCGCACATCTGCCCCGAGTGCGAAGGGGCCGGCTTCGTCGTTGCGAGCGTGGGCGGGGCGTTCTCCATGAACGAGACCTGCCCTGCCTGTGGCGGCCGGCAACTCGTCTACGACGAGCCCTGCCCCACCTGTCACGGCAGTGGGCGGGGCATGTCCGCGCGCAGCATCCAGGCCAGGATCCCGGCCGGGGTGAAGGACGGCCAGAAGATCCGGCTGCGGGGCAAGGGCGCAGCTGGCGAGAACGGCGGCCCGGCCGGCGACCTGTTCGTGAACGTCAAAGTCACCCCGCACCGGTTGTTCGCTCGCAAGGGCGACAACCTGACCCTCGAGGTGCCGATCTCCTTCGACGAGGCCGCGCTCGGAGCCGAGGTGAAGATCCCCACCCTCGGCGGGGCTCCGGTCACCCTGAAGCTGCCTGCCGGCACTCCCAACGGGCGCACCTTCCGGGTGCGAGGCAAGGGGGCACGCAAGGCGGACGGCACCAACGGGGACCTGTTGGCCACCGTCGAGGTGCAGGTGCCTGCCGTGCTCGACCAGGCGGCTCGCGAGGCGGTGGAGGCCTACCGGGCGGCCACCGCGGGCCGTGCACTGCGGACCAACCTCTTCGAGGCGTCATGAGCGGCTCGCCCACCCCCGAGGCCGCGGTCTACGTGATCAGCGTGGCCGCCGAGCTCACCGGGCTGCACCCGCAGACCCTGCGCACCTACGAGCGCCTCGGCCTCGTCACCCCGGGCCGCACCGGGGGTGGAGGACGGCGCTACTCCTACCGCGACATCGAGCTGCTGCGGGAGATCGCGACGCTCACCTCCCACGGCATCGGTCTGGAGGGCGTACGCCGCATCCTCGACCTGGAGCACCGCATCGACGCGCTCACCCGTCGCAATGCCGAGCTGCAGGCCGAGCTCGACGCAGCCCGATCCTCGATGCGGCCTCCGCCCGCCCTGCCCAGTCGCCTCCCGGCGTTGCGTGAGCCGGCCCCAGGCCAGTCCATCGTGGTCTGGCGCCGGGGTCGGTGACGTCGGCAGAAATCCAAAGTTGAGTGGAATGCACTCAACTTTGATGGTGTTGTGCCAAGTGAGGGCGAAGGACCCTCGACGCACTGGAACCAGGCTGAAAGGTTGGATGCATGGACGCAGCGAAGTTCACCACGAGGAGTCGTACGGCGGTCGAGACCGCCCAGTTGCTGGCCACGAAGGCCGGCAACACCCAGACCGAGCCGATCCACCTGCTGGTGGCGCTCCTGCGTGAGCCCGACGGCATCAGCCGCACCCTGATCGCCAATGCCGGGGTGGACGCCGCCGCGCTCACCGCCCGTGCCGAAGGGGTCATGGAGGCGTTGCCGCAGGCCAGCGGCGCGACCGTCCAGCAACCCGCCGCCTCCGCTGCGTTGACCCGCGCCCTGGCCTCGGCGATGGACCTGGCGTCCTCGATGAAGGACGACTACGTCGCCACCGAGCACCTGCTGATCGCCCTGGCCTCCGTCGAGAGCAGTGCCCAGAAGCTCCTGCTCGACGCAGGGCTGCGCGAGAGTGGGTTGCGCGAGGGCCTCACCGCCGTGCGGGGCAACCGTCGGGTCACCAGCCCGGAGGCCGAGTCGACCTACGAGGCGCTCGAGAAGTACTCCGTCGACCTCACCGAGTCCGCCCGCGAAGGGCGTCTGGACCCGGTGATCGGCCGGGATGCCGAGATCCGTCGCGTCGTGCAGGTGCTGAGTCGACGTACCAAGAACAACCCGGTCCTCATCGGCGAGCCCGGCGTCGGCAAGACCGCGGTCGTCGAGGGCCTGGCCCAGCGTGTGGTCGCCGGCGATGTGCCCGACTCCCTGAAGGGCCGCCGCGTGCTCAGCCTCGACCTGGCCGCGATGGTGGCGGGCGCGAAGTACCGCGGCGAGTTCGAGGAGCGCCTCAAGGCCGTCCTGGAGGAGATCAAGGACGCCGGCGGGCAGATCATCACGTTCATCGACGAGCTGCACACCGTGGTCGGCGCGGGGGCCGGCGGCGACTCGGCCATGGACGCCGGCAACATGCTCAAGCCGATGCTCGCGCGCGGTGAGCTGCACATGATCGGCGCCACGACCCTCGATGAGTACCGCGAGCGGATCGAGAAGGACCCTGCGCTGGAACGCCGCTTCCAGCAGGTCTTCGTCGGAGAGCCCAGCGTCGAGGACACCATCCAGATCCTGCGGGGCATCCAGGAGAAGTACGAGGCCCACCACGGCGTGCGGATCACCGACGCCGCCCTGGTGGCGGCCGCGACGTTGTCGGACCGCTACATCACCGGCCGTCAGCTGCCGGACAAGGCCATCGACCTGATCGACGAGGCCTCGTCGCGCTTGCGCATGGAGATCGAGTCCTCACCCGAGGAGATCGACCAGCTGCGCCGACAGGTCGATCGGCTCAAGATGGAGGAGTTCGCTCTGGCCAAGGAGAGCGACGCCGCGTCTGCCGACCGCCTGGTGAAGCTGCGCGCGGACCTGGCCGACCGGTCCGAGGAGTTGCGCGGGCTCGAGGGTCGCTGGGAGCGCGAGAAGGCCTCCCTCGAGGGCGAGGGAGAGCTGCGCCGGGCCCTCGACCAGCTGCGCATGGAGGAGGAGCGCTACCTGCGCGAAGGCAACCTGGAGGCCGCCAGCAAGATCCGCTACGAGTCCATCCCGTCATTGGAGGCCAAGCTGGTGGCGGTCGAGGCCGCCGAGAAGTCCGATTCCCAGCCTCTGGTCGGGGAGGAGGTCGGCGCCGAGCAGATCGCGGAGGTCGTCGAGGCCTGGACCGGCATCCCCACCGGACGCATGCTGCAGGGCGAGACCGCCAAGCTGCTGGAGATGGAGTCGGTCATCGGTGAGCGGCTGATCGGGCAGAAGGGTGCCGTCAACGCGGTGTCCGACGCCGTACGTCGCTCCCGCGCAGGCATCTCGGACCCCAACCGCCCGACGGGCTCGTTCCTGTTCCTGGGTCCGACCGGCACCGGCAAGACCGAGCTGGCGAAGGCGTTGGCCGACTTCCTGTTCGACGACGATCGCGCGATCGTGCGCATCGACATGAGTGAGTACTCCGAGAAGCACTCGGTCTCCCGCCTGGTCGGCGCCCCGCCCGGATACGTCGGCTACGACGAGGGCGGTCAGCTGACCGAGGCCGTACGCCGCCGGCCCTACAGCGTGGTGCTGCTCGACGAGGTCGAGAAGGCGCACCCCGAGGTCTTCGACATCCTGCTGCAGGTGCTCGACGACGGGCGCCTGACCGACGGTCAGGGACGCACGGTGGACTTCCGCAACACGCTCCTGATCCTGACCAGCAACCTGGGTTCGACGTACCTCGTGGATCCGTCGTTGTCGACCGAGGTGAAGCACTCCTCGGTCATGGCCGTCGTGCGTCAGCACTTCAAGCCCGAGTTCCTCAACCGGCTCGACGAGGTCGTCATGTTCGACGCCCTCACCAAGGACGAGCTCACGCACATCGTGGACCTGCAACTGGCGTTGCTCGAGCAGCGGCTGGCAGTGCGGCGGATCACCATCACGGTCACGCCGGCAGCCCAGGCGTGGCTCGCCGAGACCGGCTACGACCCGGCGTACGGCGCCCGCCCGCTGCGGCGCCTGATCCAGACCGCGATCGGCGACCCCCTGGCCAAGCTGCTGATCAGTGGCACGATCACCGACGGTGGCGGAGTCACGGTCGACGTGAGCGAGGGCGGGTTGGTGCTCACCCCCATGTGATCGGGCAGCTGCGGCCCGCTCAGCGAAGAAGGTACGGCGAGCGTCCCGCGAGCCGGGTGACCACGATGCTCGTCACGGTCATGGTCAGGGCGATCCCCACCAGCACCACCAGCTGGAACTGGGCGGCCTCGGCAGGGCTGGCCCCACCGAACAGCGCACCGACGAAGGCGCCGGGCAAGGTCACCAGGCCGGTGGACTTCGTCTGGTCGAGGGTGGGCAGCAGCGACTCGCGCGCGGCCTCGCGACCGATCTCCCCATGCGCTCGGGCCGGGGTGGCGCCCAGCGAGAACCACGCCTCGATCTCGTCGCTGCGGGCCCGGCACCCGCGCAGGAAGGTGCGTCCCGCCAGCGTCGCGGCCGTCATCGAGTTGCCGATGATGATGCCTGCCACGGCCACCACGTAGCGCACCTGCACGTCGACCAGACCCAGTGCCAAGATCACCGCCAGCGTCGTCGACGCCCCGGCGAGCACCCCCACGGCGGCCGTTCGCCGACCATGCCAGAGACCATCGAGCCGGCCGGCCGCTGTCCACGATGCCGTCGACAGCATGAGCACCACGAAGAGCGCCACCGTCCACGGCACCGCCAGGATGCCCCGCAGCAGCAGTGCCACAGCTGTCAGCTGGAGGCTCGCGCGCAGGATGGCCCACAGTGGGAACCAGCCGATCCCGGTGCCCGCCCAGCGCCCGGCTGCCACGGTGAGCAGGGTCATGGCCAACAGCCCCGCCCCGAAGGGCGCGTAGTCGACGACCGAGCTCACGCCTGCATTGTGACCGCTAGAGGGGAAGCCTCTGCGATGGCACCCGGATTCCGGCGCCGCTGGGCACCGGCGAACGCCGACGCGGCCGATCCACGCGCTCCGGAGCAAGCACGCCCTGCCACCGCTGCACCCGGCGTCGTTGCCACCAGTTGCCCTCGCGCCACGTGACCGTGACGACGTTCCAGCTCGGCAGGCTCGGGTCCGAGCTGTGTCGTGGCAACCGGACCGCGGTGCCGGCCGCGATCTCGCGGAACGTGAGTCCGCCGTAGATGAACTGCACCGAGGTGCCGCGGCTGACTTCGACCTGCACCTCGACCGCGTTGTCCTCCCCCTGATGTGTGAGCACGGCGAAGCCGGTGCTCGATGTCTTGTCGATCCTCCAACGCACTGCGTGTGCGTTCCCCTGAGTCTTCATGTTGTAACGCCCCCCGACGTCTTCCCACCTGGATGTACGGCAACCACCGCGTTGTGGGCACCTGCCAATTGAACCGCGAGACAGCCCAGATCCCATCCCCCGCGGACGATATCCACCCCGATGGACGGTCGGGGCACACGAATTCGTCACCAAAACTGACCCATTTGGGCGATTTCGTTGTTGCGCGCCAGGGGCCAGCCGCGCCCGGGTTGCCCCGGGTGGTCAAATGGAGTGGTGACCGAGTCGAAGTTGATCCGCCCCAGCCAGGTGACCATGGCTGGCTGGATGGTGATCGTGGGTTCGGTCATCGTGGTGCTGACAGCTTTCGAGCAGCTCGGTTCCTTCCACACCCTCGAGGTGCGCGAGCAGGTGGAGAAGTTCTTGGGCGAGCCACCCGGCGAGGGGCTGGGCATGTCCACCGACACAGCGCTCCTGTTGCTCCGGGTCCTGGCCATGGTCGCTGCCGGCTGTGCCACGGCGGCCGCGGTCCTCGGCTGGCACGTCCTGCACCGGCACCGGCCCTCGCGGATCGCCCTGACCGTCGTGGCCGTCCCGCTGTTCATCTCAGGCGTCGCCACGGGTGGCTTCTTCTCCTCGCTGGTCGCAGCTTCGGCTCTCCTGCTGTGGTCCCGCCCGGCCCGCGACTGGTTCAACGGCGTGACTCGGGCCCGGCCCGAGATCGTGCACCCGTCCGGTGCGCGCGAACCCGGGCACTGGTCCCAGGCCCCGCCGCCGACCGAGCCGGCGCCGTACGTCGGTTTCGGCGCGCCCCTGCCCCCTGCTTCGCGGGGGATGCTCGACTCCGTCCGGGCGCGCCCCGACCAGGTGCTGTGGGCCTGCGTCATCAGTTGGGCCTTCTGCACCTTCACTGCTGTCCTGCTGCTGTTCGCACTGGTCACCCTGCTGGTGGACGGCAGCCGCCTGCTCGACGAGGCGCTCGCCCAGAACCCGAATCTCGACACCTCCGGGATGCCCGAGCAGACCCTGCTGGTCGGGGTGGGACTGATGCTCGTCGGGCTGCTGGTCTGGGCGGCATTGACCAGCATCGCGACCCTGTTGGTCTGGCGCGGCCGCGAGTGGGCGCGGATCGCCATGGTCATCTCCTCGGGGGTCGTCGCCGGCCTGTCCGTGGTGGCCTTGGTCAGCAGCTTCGTGACGCTGCCCCTGCTCATCGCGGCCGGAGTGGTCATGCGGCTGCTGCTCAGCAGCAAGGCGATCGCGTGGTGTCGCCGCCCGGCCCCGCCCCGCGCCTGAGGATCACGCGCGGGCGCGCATCGTCCAGGCCGTTGCCTGGATCTCGAACGGTGCCTTCGGCAGCCGTTGGGTGCACAGCTCCTGGAGACGAGCCCTGCGCTCCTCGGAGAGGCCGGCCACGTAGTCCCCGGACGGGCCGACGCCCAACGTGAACGGTCCCCACCAGTCCTCGACGGTGTCGCACCTGACCGCCACGGTCAGGGCACCTCCCGACGGAGCCGTCAGCCCGGCCTGGCTCGCCAGCTGGACCAGGTGGCCCTGCGTCGTGCCCGGCAGCTGTGCCTCACCGGGGGCGTCCGGGTCCAACTCGGCCACTGCGTCCCAGAAGGGCGACAACGGGCCCTGTCCGCCTGCGTGGTCCCACACGCATGCCGCGACCACGCCCCCGGGGCGGGTCACGCGGCCCATCTCACGCAGCCCCGCCACCGGATCGCTCATGAAGTGCACCACGAGCTGGGCGAGGGCCAGGTCGAAGGCGTCGTCCGGGTAGGGCAGGTCCTCGGCGGCGCCCGAGGTGGTGGAGACGTCCGGGAACCTGGCTGCGGTCGCCCGCACGAACGACTCCGACGGGTCGATCGCCGACACCGACCCTGACCCCAGCCGGTCCACCAGCACTGCGGTCAAGGTGCCCGGCCCACAGCCGACATCCAGGACCCGGTCCCCGGGCTGCACGTCGACGAAGTCGGCGAAGGCGATCGCCAGCGGGTCGGCCCATCGCCCCATGAACCGGGAGTAGTTCTCAGCGGTGACCTCGAAGCTCACCTCTCAACGATAGGTCAGATCCGCCGCTCCGAGGCGGCGCAGACCTTCCTCGATGACCGATCTGTCCTTGCAGAAGGCCCAGCGCACCAGGTGTCTCCCGGCCTCGGCGTCGTCGTAGAAGCCCTGCACCGGGATCGCCACCACACCGGCGCGCTCGGGCAGCGCAAGGCAGAAGGTCCGGCCGTCGGGCCAGCCCAGGTGAGCGATGTCGGTGATGGCGAAGTAGCTGCCCTGCGGCAGCGGTGCGGGCAGGCCGAGGGAGTCCAGGCCGGCACACAGCAGGTCGCGTCGGGCCCGGAGGTCCTCGGCCAGCCCGAGCGGCCAGGCCTGCTCGGTGTCGAGAGCCGTTGCGACAGCTGACTGCAACGGCCCTGCCGAGGTGAAGGTCAGCCACTGCTTGGCCGCCAGGACGGCGCCCACCAGGTCCGCCGGCCCGGTCGCCCAACCCACCTTCCAGCCGGTGAAGGAGTAGGACTTCCCGACGCTCGAGATGGTGAGGGTCCGCTCGGCCATGCCAGGCAGGGTGCACAGCGGAACGTGCTCGACGTCGTAGGTGAGGTGCTCATAGACCTCGTCAGTGATCACCACGAGGTCGTGGGCGATGGCCAGCGCCGCCACCGCCTCGAGCTCGGTCCGGTCCAGCACCGTGCCCGTGGGATTGTGCGGGGTGTTGAGCAGCACGAACCTGGTCCGGTCGGTGACGGCGGCCGCGAGCGCCTCGATGTCGAGACGGAACGCAGGCGCGCGCAGCGTCACCGGACGGCGTACGGCGCCGGCCATCTGCAGCACGGCGACGTAGGAGTCGTAGAACGGCTCCAGCACCACGACCTCGTCACCCGGGTCCACCAGACCCAGGATGGCCGCGGCGACGGCCTCGGTCGCCCCGGTCGTCACGACCACTTCCGAGTCCGGGTCCAGCATGACGCCGTAGTGGCGCTCCTGGTGCCGCGCGACGGCGGCGCGCAGCTCAGGCCGGCCCGGACCCGGGGCGTACTGGTTCTCGCCGCCCTCGAGGGCCCGCTCGGCCCGCCGGATGGCCGACGTCGGCCCGTCGGCGTCCGGGAAGCCCTGGCCGAGGTTGACCGCACTCGTGCGCACGGCGAGGGCCGACATCTCAGCGAAGATCGTCGGCGCGATGCCCTGCAGCCGTCGGGCGACTCGTGTCATGCCGCCGACACTAGTGGGCGACAATGTCCGCCATGTCTGACAAAGCGCGGCGTCGCCGCTGGCAGTCCCGTCTGGGCTGGCTGCTCATCGTGTGCGGCCTGGGACTCATCGGGTACGTCGCCTGGCAGTTCTACGGCACCAACATCGTCTCCGCGCGCAAACATCGCGAAGTGACCACCTCCCTGCAGGAGCAGTGGAAGGCGGGTGAGGACTTCGCCGCCGTCGATGAGATGAAGGCTGACGCCCTGCTGCGCGTCCCGCGCTTCGGCAAGGACTACGTGGTCCCCATCCTGCAGGGCACCAGCGACGACGTACTGGCCTCGGGCGTCGGGCACTTCACCGAGACGGCGTCGGTCGGCCAGGTCGGCAACTACGCGCTGGCCGCCCACCGGGTCACCCACGGCGAGCCCTTCCGGGACATGCCCGACCTGGAGGTCGGTGACGAGGTCCAGATCGAGACCCGGACCCGCATCTACACCTACGTCCTGACCAGCGGGGGTGATGCCCTGGTCGTGCCGTTCACCAGCACCTGGGTGCTCGACCCGTTGCCGACGAACCCCGATGGCGGCATCCAGCCGGCCCAGAAGCCCGGTCAGAAGCTGATCACCCTGACGACGTGCTCGGAGCTGTTCCACACCGACAACCGGATGATCGCCTTCGGCCGCCTGGAGTCGACGGAGAAGAAGTAGTCAGTCCGCGACCTTGGCCGAGGGACGCCGGTGCCGCCACCACTCGAGGGCCACCGGGATCACCGAGAGCGCGAGGAGCAGCAGGATCGCGTAGTCGATGTTGGTCTGCAGCCAGTCGCCGATCGGGCTGGTGCCGAGGAAGTAGCCGAGCAGGGTGATCGTGGTGACCCACAGCACCGCGCCGATGGCGCTCCACACGAAGAAGCGGCGCCGATCCATCTGGGTGACCCCCGCGACCACCGTGATGAAGGTGCGCACGAACGGCACGAAGCGACCGATCACCAGCGCCTTGTTGCCGTGCTTGGCGAAGAAGGTCTCGGTCTGGTCGAAGTACTTGCGCTTGAGGATGCGCCCCTCCCGCTCGTAGAGCGGAGGGCCGATCCGTCGGCCGATCTCGTAGCCGGCCACGTTGCCGAGGAACGCCGCCAATGTGAACAGCGTCAGGGCGGCGATCAGGTCGAAGGAGTGGTGACCGCCGAAGATGTCGATCTGCTCGGTGGCGATGAACAGCCCCATCGCGAACAGCAGGGTGTCTCCGGGCAGGAACGGGAAGAACAGCCCGCACTCGACGAACACGATGGCCAGGCTGATCCAGAAGAGCTCCTGACCGAACTGCTCCAGGAGCCAGGTGGGGTCCATCCAGTTCATGCCCAACAGCAGGGGCTGGAGCTGGAGCAGCGAAGTCACGGGCACAACCCTAACTGGCCTGCGGTTACGCTCGCGTGTCATGGGACTCGAGGGTGAGATGGAGCAGCGGGCGCCGTACGACCCGATGCCCCACGGGCCCGCAGAAGTGGGCGTCGGGCCCTGGGTGGGGCCGCTGCCCACGGAGCCCTGGTACGACGCCGAGCTGCTGGCCGCCGGGGACCGCCGCAACGTGGTGGACCGGTATCGCTACTGGAGCATGGAGGCGATCGTGGCCGACCTCGACGAGCGCCGCCACGACTTCCACGTGGCCATCGAGAACTGGCAGCACGACTTCAACATCGGGACCATCGTGCGCTCCGCGAACGCGTTCCTGGCCGCCGAGGTGCATATCGTCGGCAATCGCCGCTGGAACCGGCGCGGGGCCATGGTCACCGACCGATACCAGCACATCCGGCACCACGCGAGCGCCGCCGACCTGGCCGCCTACCTGCACGGGATCGACGTCCAGCTGCTCGGCATCGACAACCTCCCGGGCTCCGCCCACCTCGAGACGATGACGGTCCCGCGGCGCGTGTGCTTCCTCTTCGGCCAGGAGGGGCCAGGACTGTCCACGCAGGCGCACGAGGTCTGCGACGGCACGTTCTCCATCGCCCAGTTCGGCTCGACCCGCTCGATCAACGCCTCGGCGGCCGCGGCCATCGCCATGCACTCCTGGATCCGAACGCATGCCGACCTGTCGGGTGCCGGTGACGTGCCCGCCTGGCGGGGATGAGACGACCGCCCGGTAGCCACTAGTGTGGTGAGCCTCGCACGCCTGCCCCGCTTCTCAGGAGATCGCATGCCCATCGCCACCCCCGAGGTCTACGCCCAGATGCTCGACGCCGCGAAGGCGGGATCCTTCGCCTACCCCGCCATCAACGTGTCGTCCTCGCAGACGCTGAATGCCGCGCTCAAGGGCTATGCCGATGCCGGCTCCGACGGCATCATCCAGGTCTCGACCGGAGGCGCTGACTACCTCTCCGGCCCGTCGGTCAAGAACATGGTCACCGGGTCGGCAGCCTTCGCGGCCTACGCCGCCGAGGTCGCCAAGAACTACCCCGTCAACGTGGCGCTGCACACCGACCACTGTCCCAAGGACAAGCTCGACGGTTTCGTCCGACCGCTGCTGGCGATCTCCGCGGAGCGGGTCGCGCGGGGCGAGAACCCCCTGTTCCAGTCCCACATGTGGGACGGCAGCGCCGTACCGCTCGAGGAGAACCTGCAGATCGCCGAGGAGTTGCTGGCGCTGTCCGCGGCGGCCCACATCGTGCTCGAGATCGAGGTCGGCGTGGTCGGTGGCGAGGAGGACGGCGTCGAGGGCGGTGCCGGCGACAAGCTCTACAGCACCGCCGAGGACGCCCTGGCGACGGTGGCCGCGCTCGGGACCGGCGAGAAGGGTCGCTACCTGACCGCCCTCACGTTCGGCAACGTGCACGGCGTCTACAAGCCAGGCAACGTCAAGCTGCGCCCCGAGATCCTCAAGGAGGCCCAGGAGGCCGTCGTCGCCCAGTTGGGGCTCGAGGCGGGGTCGCTGCCCTTCGACCTGGTCTTCCACGGTGGATCGGGGTCGCTGCCGGAGGAGATCGCGGCCGCGGTCGACTACGGGGTGATCAAGATGAACGTCGACACCGACACGCAGTATGCGTTCACCCGGCCGATCGCTGCCCACATGTTCACCAACTACGACGGTGTGCTGAAGGTGGACGGCGAGGTCGGCAACAAGAAGGCCTACGACCCGCGCGCCTGGGGCAAGGCCGGCGAAGAGGGCATGGCCGCTCGCATCGTCACCGCGTGCGAGAACCTGCGCTCGGCAGGCACGTCGCTCAGCTGACCTGCTTCAGGTGGCGCGGTGTCGCGAAGAACAGCACCGCGATCAGGCCGATGAGCAGGACGGCCGGCGGCAGCAGCATCGACTGAGCCATCGCATGGCTGAACGGTCCCTGGACGGCCGCGGGCAGGGCACCGCCCGCGGCCTCCGCCGATCCCGCCGAACCCATCCCCGGAAGGTTGGCGGCCAGGCGGGAGTCCATGAGGACCGCGATCGCGGCCGCGCCCAGCACGGCACCGAACTGACGGGTGGCGTTGTAGACACCTGCGCCGGCGCCGGCCTCGCGCATCTCGAGGTTGCGGGTGGCGGTGGCGCTCAAGGGCGCCCAGACACCGGCGTTGCCGAGCCCGAGCAGGGCCATCGGTAGCAGGATCTCCCAGGTCGCACTGCCGGGCGTCATCACTCGCGACAGCCACACCAAGGAGGTCACCGTGAGCCCGAAGCCCGCACCCGTCAGGATCCGGGGGTGGATGGTGTCGGTGAGCTTGCCGACGATCGGCGCCAGACCCAGCGTGACCAGTGCCATCGGCACCAGCAGCAGGGCCGCACCGGTCGGGGAGAGGCCCCGGACGAGCTGGGCGTAGAGCATCAGGGGGATCGCCATGGCGGTGATGGCGAACCCCATCGTGGTGATGCCGACGTTGGCCAGCGAGAAGTTGCGGTCCCGGAAGAGCCGCAGCGGCACGAGCGGCTCGCGGGTGTTGCGGGCCTGCCAGAGCACGAACAGGCCCATCACGGCGATGCCCGCCGCGATCAGCGACCAGATCCCCGTGCCCCAGTCGTGCTGGTGGCCCTCCTGGATGCCGAACACGAGGGCGAACATGCCGAGCCCGCTGAGCGCGACGCCGAGCCAGTCGAAGCGGTGCGGGTTGGTGGGCAGCCTGGGCACCAGGCGCCAGGCCAGCACGAAGCCGAGGATGCCGACCGGCACGTTGATGATGAAGATCCACTCCCAACCGAGTGAGTCGACCAGCACGCCGCCCAGGATCGGCCCGACGAGCGTGGCCACACCGGCGGTGGCGCCCCACAGGGCCATCGCCTGGCCACGGCGCTCGGCGGGGAAGATCCGGGTGATGGTGGCCATCGTCTGCGGGGTCATCAGAGCGGCACCGAGGCCCTGCACCACCCGCGCGATGATCAACTGCTCGATGGTCCCGGTCAGACCGCACCACAGCGAGGCCAGGGTGAAGACGGTGAGTCCGATGAGGTAGATCCGCTTCTGGCCGAACCGGTCACCGAGACGACCGGTGATGAGCACGGGAACCGCATAGGCCAGCAGGTAGGCGCTGGTCACCCAGACCACCTCGTTCACGCCGGCCCCGAAGTCCTCGATGATCGCCGGCGTCGCGACCGACACGATGGTCGAGTCCACCAGGATCATGAAGAAGCCCAGGCACAGCGCGAAGAGCGCCGGCCAGGGGTTGAGCTCGTGCGGCGCCTTCGCGGGCGCGTCGGTGTCGAGAGTGTCGGCCATGGAAGTAGTCAACACCTGACCGCCGACATCGATTCCTCGCCGCTGACCTACGCTGGCGCCATGAGCCACTTCGACCTGATGGCAGGACCGCCGCCCACCCACCTGCCCGTTGACCCCGCTGCCGCCGAACTCGCAGGCGGGGCCGACCCGGTCGACGTCGTACGCCACGCGCCGGCATCTCCGTGGGCGTGGGCGGCGCTCGCCGCCCAGGCGAAGGAGCAGGGCGCCGACGACGTGACCGTCTACGCCTACTCGCGGGTCGGCTACCACCGCAGCCTCGACATGCTGCGCCGCAACGGCTGGAAGGGCCACGGCCCCGTGCCGTGGGAGCACGAGCCGAACCGCGGCTTCCTGCGCAGCCTCGCGCTGCTCGCGCAGTCGGCCAAGGCGATCGGCGAGGAGTCCGAGTGGGAACGCTGCTCGGAGTTCCTGCGTGACTCCAGCCCTGCCGCCTACGACGAGCTGCTGGGCTGAGGCCAGCGGCTCGCACCGGCTCGGTATCCTTCGCGGGTGAGTGACACCCCCGGACAGCCCGAGCTCGACCTCTCCGACCAGATGAAGGTCCGGCGGGCCAAGCGGCAACGGCTCCTGGACGAGGGCAAGCAGGCCTACCCCGTCTCGGTCGCCCGGACGCACACGCTGGAGGAGGTGCGTGAGCAGTGGGGGCATCTCGACACCGGCGAGGAGACCCAGGACGTCGTCGGGGTGGCCGGCCGGGTCATCTTCGTGCGCAACACCGGCAAGCTCTGCTTCGCGACCCTGCAGGAGGGCATCGGGACCCGGCTCCAGGTGATGCTGAGCCTGAGCGAGGTCGGTGAGGACGCCCTCGCCGACTGGAAGGCGACCGTCGACCTCGGGGACCACGTGTTCGTGGAGGGCCGGGTGATCTCCTCCAAGCGCGGCGAGCTGTCGGTGATGGCCGCCCGTTGGGAGATGGCCTCCAAGGCACTGCGACCGCTCCCTGTCCTGCACAAGGACCTCTCGGAGGAGTCCCGGGTCCGTCAGCGCTACGCCGACCTCGTGGTCCGCCAGGAGGCCCGCGACATGGTGCGCAACCGCTCCCGGATCGTGCGCGCCATCCGGGCCACGCTCGAGGAGCGGGGCTACGTGGAGATCGAGACGCCGGTGCTCCAGCTGATCCACGGTGGTGCCTCGGCGCGACCCTTCCGCACCCACATCAACGCCTTCGACCAGGAGATGACGCTGCGCATCGCGCTCGAGCTCAACCTCAAGAAGGCGGTCGTCGGCGGGGTGGACAAGGTCTTCGAGATCGGCCGCATCTTCCGCAACGAGGGCTCCGACTCCACTCACAGCCCCGAGTTCACGATGCTCGAGGCCTACCAGGCCTACGGCGACCAGCGCAGCATCGCCGAGCTGATGCAGGCGATGTTCCTGGCCGCGGCCGACGCCCTGGGCAGCCGGCAGGTCGAGACGCCAGCAGGGGTCGTCGACCTCGACGGTGAGTGGCGTTGGCTGCCCGTCTACGACGCGGTCAGCGACGCGGTGGGCGAGGTCATCACCCCCGACACCGACGTGGAGACGCTCCGAAGCCTCATGCAGGCCAAGGAGCTGGCCTTCGACCCGTCCTGGGGCGCCGAGAAGCTGGTGCTGGAGATCCTCGGCGAGCTGGTGGAACCCACCCTGCTGCAGCCGACGTTCCTCTACGACTACCCGCCGTCGGCCCAGCCCCTGGCGCGCGAGCACCGTGACGACCCGCGGCTGATCGAGGCCTGGGACCTCATCATCGCCGGGGTCGAACGCGGCACCGGCTTCACCGAGCTGATCGACCCCGTGGTGCAGCGCGAGGTCCTCACGGCACAGTCACAGCTCGCTGCCGCGGGCGATGCCGAGGCCATGCAGCTCGACGAGGACTTCCTGCGCGCTCTGGAGTACGGCGCCCCGCCCATGGGGGGCCTCGGCCTGGGCATCGACCGCCTGATCATGCTCTTCACCGGTGCGAACATCCGGGAGACGATCCTGTTCCCGCACCTGCGACCGGAGTCGCGCTCCTGAGGGCCAGAGCCTGAGGCCCAGAGCCTGAAAAGGCGGGAGGCGCCGGATCCGTTGAATCCAGCGCCTCGCGCTTCCCGAGCCACCCCCCGGCAGTCACATCCCCCGCGGTGGGACCGTCGCTCCAGGTGGGTCGAGCCAGCATCTTCGCATCCGTTGATGCCGAACTTCGCCCCTGAAGATGCCAGTGGCACTAAACTGCCAGGATGCCTCGTCGTGTTGCCGCGTCCGTTCTGGCCGCTCTCGGAGTTCCCGCTGATCTGGAGCGGCTCCACCAGCGCATCCTGCCGCTCTCCGGGGGCACCGTCGGCCTGCTGGCCTCGCGGCTCATCACCACTCCGGCCGAGCTCGAGGTGGAGCTGGCCCGGCTCGCCGATCACGGTCTCGTGCAGCTGACCGACAACCGGGTCCGGGTCCTCACCGCGTCGGCAGTGCTGGCCGGCAAGGTCGCCAGCGAAGCCGAGCGTGCGGCCCGTTCGCGTGACCGTCTCGAGGATCTCGCCCTGGCCATCCCGCACCTGGTGGCCGCCAACAGTCGCCCGGCGCCAGGTGAGGTCGCGGAGGTGTCGGCCCTCGACGGTGAGGTGAGCTCCGGTGGCGAACCCCTCAAGCTGCTGCGCGCCCTGGTGGAGAACAGTCGCGGTGACCTGCTCTGGTTCCGCCCCGACGCCTGGCGGATCCCGCGTGAGTCGGCGGTCGCGGAGGTGATCGCCAATGCGGTCGCCTCGGGGCGCCGGTCCCGCGCGATCTACCCCGAACTGGCTCTGCAGGAGGCGCCTGACGCCCTACGGACCCGTGCGGCGGCCGGTGAGGAGATCAGGATGGTCCCCGAGCTGCCCACCCGCCTCATCGTCATCGGCACCACCCACGCGGTGCTTCCCGAACCGCTGGGACACACCGACGAGCCCCGCCTGCTGATTCGGCAACCGGCCATCGTCGGCGCCTTGGCCATGCTGTTCGAGAGCACCTGGGAGCAGGCCCTCCCGGTGCCGGAGCTCGGTGAGCGTCGTAGCCAGGCCGTATCGCGCAAGCTGCTGCTGCGTCAGCTGGCGGCCGGCGCCAAGGACGAGCAGATCGCCCGCAGCCTGGGGCTCAGCCTGCGCACGGTACGGCGCCGCGTGGCCGACCTGCTCGACGAGTTCCACGTGGAGACCCGCTTCCAGGCCGGTGTCGAAGCCGCCCGGCGAGGGCTGCTCTAGGACCCCACTGAGGCCGGCTCGTCTAGGAGGGCAGGGTCATCGCGTAGGCGGCCGGTTCGAGGCGCCACGTGCGCTGCCGCTCGGGCCCGTAGATCTCACCGTCGGCACTGCACCAGAACTCCTCACCGGAGATCGAGACCTCCCGGGCCCGGACGTTGATGACGTCGTCGCGGCGGTGGTGCTCGCCGCGCCGCAGGTGGACCACGTACGCCAGCCGAGCGGCCGGGCTGAGGGCCCGCGAGATCACCACGTCGATGCGGCCGCTCTCCGGGTCGGCCTCGGGGTTCAGCTCGGTGCCGCCGCCGACGTGGGAGCCGTTGCCGAGCGCGATCTGGAGCACCGGCTGGTCGAGGTCGACGACGACCTTGCCGTCGATCTCGATGTGCAGGCGCACGAACGGCGGCTGGAAGGTGGACAGGACGGCCCCGATCGGATAGCCCAGGCGTCCGAGCCCGACCTTGCCGAGCCGACCCTTCCAGCGGTGCGCGCGTCGGCTGGCCTGTGCGCCGATCCCGGCGTGCACGTTGTTGACGACGACCTCACCGAGCTCGTCCACGATCAGGTCCACCGGCCGGATGTCGCCGTTCAGCACCAGGTGCGCCGCCTCTGCCGGGTCGAGCGGGATGCCGGTGCCCCGCGCGAAGTCGTTGCCGGTGCCGAGCGGGATCAGACCCAGCACCTTGTCCTTCAGCTCGTTGCGGCGGTGCAGGGCCGCGACGACGGCGTGCATGGACCCGTCGCCCCCCGCGACCACGATCCGGCGCGAGGCGGCCCGGTGCAGGACGCCGTCGAGCTCGCCGGGGTTCGACGTGGCTGCGACCTCGACCGACACCTGCGCTCGCAGCACGTCGAGGGCGGCGTCCAGGTTGTCCTGATCGGCCGAGCCGGCATCGCTGTTGGTGATGACGAGCAGAGGATCCATGGCCAGGACACTACCGACCCGGACTTTGGTAACGTATGGCCGCAAGAGCCCCGGTGCCTTGTCGCCGGGGCCGCTTGCATTTCAGAGGTCTCGACCAGTCTCGACCACCGAAGGAGATGCGATGCCCGCCATCGTGATCCTCGGCGCCCAGTGGGGCGACGAGGGTAAGGGCAAGGCGACCGACCTGCTGGCCACCCAGAGCCAGTCGAGTGGGGCGACGATCGACTACTGCGTGCGCACCAGCGGTGGGCACAACGCGGGTCACACCATCGTGGTCAACGGTGAGAAGTTCGCCACCCACCTGTTGCCCAGTGGCATCCTGACGCCCGGTTGCACGGCGGTCATCGCCAACGGGGTGGTGGTCTCGCCCGAGGCACTGTTCCGCGAGATCGACGGACTCGAGCAGCGCGGCGTCGACGTCACGAACCTGCTCGTGAGCGCCAACGCGCACATCATCGCGTCGTACCACTCCACGATCGACAAGGTCGCCGAACGCTTCCTGGGCAAGAACAAGATCGGCACGACCGGGCGCGGGATCGGCCCGGCCTACGCCGACAAGATCAACCGCACCGGCATCCGCGTCGCCGACCTCTTCGACGAGTCGATCCTGCGCCAGAAGGTCGAAGCCGCGCTGGACATGAAGAACCACCTACTCGCCAAGGTCTACAACCGGCGCGCCATCGGCGTGGAGGAGATCGTCGAGGAGTTGCTGGGCTACTCCGAGCGCCTGCGGCCGATGGTCACCGACACCAGCCTGCTGCTCAACACCGCTCTCGACGAGGGCAAGACGGTGCTGTTCGAAGGTGCGCAGGCCACCATGCTGGACGTCGACCACGGCACCTACCCGTTCGTCACCTCCAGCAACGCCGTGGCCGGGGGTGTCTGCACCGGAGCCGGCGTCGGGCCCACCCGCATCGATCGCGTGATCGGTGTGATCAAGGCCTACACGACCCGCGTGGGCTCCGGCCCGTTCCCCACGGAGCTGTTCGACGAGGACGGCGAGAAGCTCTGGGAGATCGGTGGCGAGGTCGGCGTCTCGACAGGTCGCAACCGGCGCTGTGGCTGGTACGACGCGGTCGTGGCGCGCTACGCCAGCCGGGTCAACGGGCTGACCGACTACTACCTCACCAAGCTCGACGTCCTCGACAGCTGGGAGCAGATCCCCGTCTGCGTGGCCTACGACATCGACGGCGTGCGCCACGACGAGATGCCGATGACGCAGTCGGAGTTCCACCACGCCAAGCCGATCTACGAGCTCTTCGACGGATGGCAGAGCGACATCTCCGGGTGCCGCACCTTCGCGGACCTGCCGAAGAACGCGCAGCGCTACGTGGAGGCGCTGGAGTCGATGTCGGGCACGCAGTTCTGGGGCGTCGGGGTCGGCCCCGGTCGCGAACAGACGGTGCTGGTGCGAGGCTGACCACGATGAAGACCCTCGTCATCGGCACCGGCGGCCGAGAACACGCCCTGGCCTGGGCGCTGGCCCGCGACCCGGGCGTCAGCCAGGTGCACGTGGCTCCCGGGAACCCCGGCATGAGCGCCGTCGCGACAGTGCATCCCGTGGACCCGATGTCGGGCTCCGCCGTGGCCGATCTCGCCGAGCAGCTCGCTGTGGACCTGGTGGTCATCGGCCCCGAGGCCCCCCTGGTGGCCGGGGTCGCCGACGCGGTGGCCGCCCGCGGGATCGCGGTGTTCGGACCATCGGCAGCAGCCGCCCAGCTCGAAGGGTCCAAGGCGTTCGCCAAGGACGTGATGGGTGCCGCAGGAGTGCCGACCGCGGCCGCGCGCGTGTGCCTGGACGCGGACCAGGTGGCGGCTGCGCTCGACGAGTTCGGGGCGCCGTACGTCGTCAAGGACGACGGTCTCGCGGCCGGCAAGGGGGTCGTGGTCACCGACGACCGGGCGGCCGCGCTGGAACACGCCGCCCAGTGCGAGCGGGTCGTGGTCGAGGAGTTCCTGGACGGGCCCGAGGTGTCGTTGTTCGCGATCACCGATGGCCGCACCGTCTATCCGCTGCAACCGGCCCAGGACTTCAAACGGATCTTCGACGGCGACGCCGGGCCCAACACCGGAGGGATGGGCGCCTACACGCCGCTGCCCTGGGCGCCCGAGGGCCTCGTCGCGGACGTTCTGCAGCAGGTCCTGCAGCCGACCGTCGACGAGATGGCGCGACGCGGTACGCCGTTCGCCGGGCTGCTCTACGCCGGGCTGGCCCTGACCTCCCGGGGCACCCGGGTCATCGAGTTCAACGCGCGCTTCGGTGACCCCGAGACGCAGGCACTCATGACCCTGCTGGACTCCCCGCTGAGCGCGCTTCTCATGGGGGCGGCCACCGGCACGTTGCGCGACGTACCCCCGCCGGCCTGGAAGCCGGGTGCCGCCGTGGCCGTGGTGATGGCCAGCAAGGGGTATCCCGAGACGTCCTCCTCAGGCGACGTGATCGTCGGCACCGAGACGCTCGATGTCGAGGACGACGTCCACGTCATCCACGCCGGCACCGCGATCCGTGACGGCCACCTGGTGACCGCCGGAGGTCGGGTCCTGGCCGTGACCGCCGTCGGCATCGATCTCGCCGACGCGCGCGCCAAGGCCTACGAAGGCGTGGCCACCATCAGCTTCCCGGGTGCCCAGCACCGCACTGACATCGCACTGAAGGCGAGCAAGTCGTGAACTTCCCCAACGTGCTGGCGACCCGCTACGCGGGCGCCGACCTGGCGGCCATCTGGTCGCCCGAGCACAAGATCGTGCTGGAGCGCCAGCTCTGGATCGCGGTCATGAAGGCGCAGAAGGACCTGGGCGTCGAGATCCCGGACGGCGTGATCGAGGCCTACGAGGCTTTCGTCGACCGCGTCGACCTCGATTCGATCGCAGCTCGCGAGCGCGTCACCCGCCACGACGTGAAGGCTCGGATCGAGGAGTTCTGTGCCCTCGCCGGGCATGAGCACATCCACAAGGGGATGACCTCGCGCGACCTCACCGAGAACGTCGAGCAGCTCCAGGTGCGCCAGTCCCTGGAGATCCTGCGCGACCGCGGCGTGGCCACCGTCATACGCCTCGGGCGCCTGGCCGTCGAGCACGAGACCACGGTGATGGCCGGCCGCTCCCACAACGTGGCCGCCCAGGCGACCACGCTCGGCAAACGGTTCGCGACCGTCGCCGACGAGATCCTGGTGGCCCTGCAGCGCATCGACGAGCTGCTGGCGCGCTATCCGCTGCGCGGGATCAAGGGCCCCATGGGCACCGCCCAGGACATGCTCGACCTGCTCGACGGCGACGCCGACAAGCTGGCCGACCTCGAGCAGCGGGTGGCCGGGCACCTCGGCTTCGACCAGGTGTTCGTCAGCGTCGGCCAGGTCTATCCCCGCTCCCTCGACTTCGAGGTCGTCTCGGCGCTGGTGCAGCTCGTCGCCGGACCCTCCAACCTGGCCACCACGATCCGCCTGATGGCTGGGATCGAACTGGTCACCGAGGGGTTCAAGGAGGGTCAGGTCGGCTCGAGCGCGATGCCGCACAAGATGAACACCCGATCCTGTGAACGTGTCAACGGACTTGCGGTGGTCCTGCGCGGGCACCTCTCCATGGTGGGTGAGCTTGCCGGCGACCAGTGGAACGAGGGCGATGTCTCCTGTTCGGTCGTGCGCCGGGTGGCGCTGCCCGACGCGTTCTTCGCCTCCGACGGGCTGTTCCAGACCTTCCTGACCGTGCTCGACGAGTTCGGGGTCTTCCCGGCGGTGATCCAGCGCGAGCTCGATCGCTATCTCCCGTTCCTGGCCACCACGAAGGTGCTGATGGCGGCCGTGCGCAACGGGGTCGGTCGTGAAGCGGCCCACGAGGCCATCAAGGAGCACGCCGTCGGAGTGGCGCTCGAGATGCGGCAGGGCCTGGCGGTCAACGACCTGTTCGACCGGCTCGCCGGCGACGCGCGGCTCGGGCTGACCCGCGACCAGATCGCCTCACTCGTGGCTGCCCCGCTGTCGTTCACCGGCGCCGCCGTCGACCAGGTGCAGGCCGTCGTACGCCGCATCGACGACCTTGCCAAGGCGCACCCGGAGGCCGCGGCCTACGCGCCGGGCGACATCCTCTAGGAGACGGACCATGACATCGTCGCCGGTCACCGTCTCGATCACCCGCCACGTCCTGCCCGAACTCGCCGACGAGATGGTCAGGTGGATCCGGGCGGGCGAGGCGCTCGCCGAACAGGTGCCGGGATTCCTGGGTGCCGGCTGGGTCAGGCCAGGGCTCGACTCCGATCGGTGGCAGCTGCTCTACCGGTTCGCCGACGAGGAGTCCCTAGCAGGCTGGGAGAACTCCGAGCGTCGGCGGTCCTGGCTCTGGGACGCCGAAGTGCTCGGGCTCGTGGAGTCGGCCTCGACCCGCGGAACGGGGCTCGAGGGCTGGTTCGACGGCACCCCCTCGGCACCCCCGCGCTGGAAGCAGGCCAGTGTCATCTGGCTCGCCTTCTTCCCGCTCAGCCTGATCGCCGCCTACGTGTTCGCCGCGGTGGCTCCGCACCTGAGCATCCCGCTGCGCGTCCTGCTGACGACGTTCGTGATGATCCCGCTCATGACCTGGGTCGTGCTGCCGCAGCTGACCCGCCGGCTCGGCTGGTGGCTGAACAAGGGCTGAGCCGTTCCTCCGAACGTGCAATGGCCTCGCTCAGTTCACCAGTCCAAGCGGCGACGCACTGTCTGAGGATGACTTCTGCCCGTTTGAACAAGCGACGTCAGGACCTTGAACACGTAGTCGGGTTGATCCATCACCTGGCGGTAGCCGAAGCGAACCACCAGCCAGCCGTGGACGACCAGCATCGTGTAGCGCCACAGGTCGCGGCTGAACTGGTCGGGGTTGACCCCGTGGAAGAGCCAGCCCTCGGCCTCGATGACGATCCCGAGCTCGCTGTCCACCAGATCCGGGTGCACCAGCACCCCCGGCAGCTGGATCGGCACCTGCGCCCTGACCTGTAGCCCCGGCACCTCGAGCGCGATCGCCCGCAGCATCGACTCCAACGGGTTGGCAGCGAGCTCGGTTGCCTCGTTCGCCACCCGGCGACATCGGCTGGACCCTGGGCCACGCGCGGAGGCAGCGGCCGACCGCAGCCGCCCGGGATCGACTCCGTGTCGAAGAGCCGAGTCGGCCACGGCCAGGGCCTCGCCGAAGGGCAGTCGCCGGGCACAGTCGAGGACGGTGCGGACGGGTTCGGTCGCTGTGCCTCGCTCGTCGCTGTACGTCAGATGTACTCCGCGTCCGAGGGTCTTGCGATTGCGAGGCACCGAGATCCACGGCCGGTCGGGATCGCGGGCGATCTCCCAGCCGTGATGCTGGGCAGCGCTCAGGTGACTCAGGGTCCCGTGCAACCGGGCGGCCGCAATCGCTGCCTGGTTCGCCGAGGGCAGGTGGTATCGCCCCCGCGCTGCCTTGCTGATCCGCCCCGATTCAAGTGCTCTGCGGATCGCTCGGGCAGAGCAGTGCTGCAGAAGTTGGTCGGAGCGTGCCACGCCTCCGAGCTCTGCCACGGCGTCGACCGGATCCACCCTGCCATCGTTGCCGAGGTGGCGCGCCCGCGCGTCCGGCTCTCCACAGGGGCGCCGCTAGGCTCCGGTCCATGGACATCCCAGTGGCGCCGGCGATCGAGGGTGCGACCCATCTGCACTCGGGCAAGGTGCGCGACCTCTACACCCTGGACTCCGGGCCCTACGCCGGCAACCTGCTGATGGTCGCCAGTGACCGGATCTCTGCCTTCGACTACGTGCTCGAGCCGGGGATCCCCGACAAGGGCGAGATCCTGACCCGGATGTCGCTGTGGTGGTTCGACCAGCTCGACGTGCCCCACCACATCGTGTCCACCGACGTGCCCGAGCAGGTGCGTGGTCGGGCGGTGGTGTGTGAGCCGCTCGAGATGTTCCCGGTGGAGTGTGTCGCGCGCGGCTACCTGACCGGTTCTGGCCTCCTGGACTACCGGGCCACGGGTGAGGTGTGCGGCGTGGCGCTGCCCGACGGACTCGAGGACGGATCACGCCTGCCGCAGCCGATCTTCACCCCGGCCACCAAGGCCGACCTGGGCGACCACGACGAGAACGTGTCCTACGAGGCCGTCGTGGCGAGTGTGGGCGCCGAGGACGCGGCTGCGTTGCGCGAGCTCACCCTGGAGATCTACGCACGCGCGGAGGCCATCGCCCGCGAGCGGGGGATCATCCTGGCCGACACCAAGTTCGAGTTCGGCCGGCGGCCGTCGGGGGAGATCGTGCTCGCCGATGAGGTGCTCACCCCGGACTCGAGCCGCTTCTGGCCGGCTGACGCCTGGCATCCGGGCAGCCCTCAGCCGTCGTACGACAAGCAGATCGTGCGCAACTGGCTGACGTCGGCCGAGAGCGGGTGGGACCGCTCCGGACCGCCGCCGGTGCTGAGCGCGGAGGTCGTCGAGCTCACCCGGGCGAAGTACGTCGAGGCCTTCGAGCGCCTCACCGGCACGAGCTTCCGATGAACCGGCAGGTCCGTTTCGACGTACCGGTCGAGGTCGTCTTCGACTACCTGGTCGACCCGAACCGCCGCCCGGAATGGCAGTCGTCGCTGCGCAAGGTGGAGTCGGTCGAGGGTCAGCCCCGGGTGGGTCAACGCTGGGTGGACGTCACCGTGCCCGGCCTGCGCCCCCGCATGGAGACGACCTTCCTGGACCGGCCCCGCACCTGGACCGAGGTGGGCACGTGGCGCGGAGTCCACGCCGTCCTGACCCTGGACTTCACCGAGGAGGGTGATGGTTGTCAGGTTCGGCCCACCTTCCGGGTCACCGGACGAGGGGCGATGCGGCCGCTGGCCTACGCGGTGGATCGGGTCGCCGTCTTCGGGGTCCTGCCCGACCTGCGCAAGGCGGCGCGCCTGCTGGCCGCCCGCTCGCACTGATCAGCGGATCTCGTCGCTGGCAGCCCTGGTCGCATCCACGACCTGCTCGACGAAGTTCGCGATGTCGGCCAGCTCTGCCTCCGAGCGCTGACCCATGACCGGTGCCAGATGGGCCGCCAGCCGCCCGAACATCGCGTTGCCGACCTCGCGTGCGTGGTCGGTGATCTCGACGACGACCGATCGACGGTCGCTGGGGTGCGGATGGCGCACCACGTGGCCGAGCCGCTCGAGTCGATCGAGCATCGCCGACGTGGCCGGGGCGCTGAGCCGCATCGCGGTGCTGAGCTGTCCGGGGGTGGTGCTCTCGCCGGCGTTCCCGCGATCCATCACCACGGTCAGTCCGGTCAGGTCGGTGCGGTGCATCTCCGCCTCGCGTCCGGCGGCACCGATGTAGATCTCGGTCTCGTTGATGTAGGCGCGCAGGGCGCGGACCAGGCGGATGGCCTCGCCACTCGGCGGCTCCGCTGTTCCCCGCGTTGCATTCTCCACGGCGACATCATACTCTTTCTGGCGTGGAAATATTCGAGCCCGGAAAGAGTCGGCTGTCGTTCCTGCACCCGGTCGGCCCTCGGCTGAGCTGGCTCGTCGTCGTGGCGGCGATCCTGTTCTCCGGAGCGGTCCTGGCCTCGGGGGTCACCGCGGAGACGGCCCCCAACGCGACCGCCAACCTGCCGACCACCTCGGAGTCGGCGCAGGCAGCCGAGATCCAGGACTCCTTGTCGACGGCGGAGTACGTGCCCGCGATCGTGGTCTTCGATCGCGACGGTGAACCGCTGACCGCCGCCGACCGCGCCCTGGTCGGGGAGAAGGTGAAGGCGCTCCAGCCGCTCGCGGCCCAGGGCCAGCAGGTCTTCCCGGTCTTCTCCGATGACGGGCAGGCGGCTTTCGTGGGAGTGCCGTTGGCCTCCGACATCGCCGAGGAGGACCTGGCCGGCCCGGTCACCGACATCCGCGACACGGCCGCAGCCGACCTGCCCGACGGCCTGCGCAGCAACGTCACCGGCGGTCCCGCGTTCACCGTGGACATCTCGAAGGCCTTCGACGGCGCCGACATCAAGCTCCTGGTGACGACGGTCGTCGTCGTCGCGCTGCTGCTCCTGCTCACCTATCGCAGCCCGTGGCTCTGGCTGGTCCCCCTGCTGGTGGTGGCCGTGGCCGACCAGGTCGCCGCCAAGGCCCTGGCGGCGGGCACCCACGTCTTCGGGTTCGCGGCGGACGGCGCCACCACCGGCATCTCCTCCGTGCTCGTCTTCGGCGCCGGCACCAACTACGCCCTCCTGCTCATCGCCCGCTACCGCGAGGAGCTGCGCCGCGAGGAGAACCGGTACGACGCCATGCGGATCGCCCTGGGACGGGCTGCCCCGGCCATCCTGGCCAGCTCCAGCACGGTGGTCCTGTCCCTGCTCTGCCTCGCCTTCGCCGACAATCCCTCCAGCAGCGCCATCGGCTACGCCGGGGCGATCGGCATCGTCACCGCCGTCCTCTTCGCCCTCCTCGTGCTGCCTGCGGCCATGACGATCTTCGGCCGCCGCCTCTTCTGGCCATTCGTGCCGAAGGTTGGCCAGCCGGAGCCGACCGAGACTGGTTTCTGGGCCCGGGTGGCCAGCGTCGTCACCGCCCGCCCACGTCTGGTGTCGGTGATCGGCCTCGGCCTTCTCGTCGTGCTGTCCCTGCCCCTGCTGGGGGTGCAGACCGGGCTCTCGGCGACCGAGCAGTTCCGGGTCAAGCCTGAGTCGGTGACCGGTCAGGAAGTGCTGGCGCAGCACTTCCCTGCGGGAGCCTCCCAGCCGACCTCGGTGATCACCGCCCCCGACACCGCCAGCGCGGTGAGCAGTGCCGTCGAGGAGGTCGAAGGGGTGCAGTCGGTCGAGAAGGCCGGCGGCGACGCCGACTACACCGAGCTGACCGTGGTCCTGAGTGCCAACCCGTCCTCCGAGGAGGCCTTCGACCAGGTGCGGGCCGTGCGCGAGGCCGCCAGGTCGGCCGACCCCGGCGCGCTCGTGGGCGGATCGGACGCCGAGGGCCTGGACGCGCAGACCGCGGCCACCCGGGACCAGAAGGTGCTGATCCCCCTGATCCTGGCCGTGGTGCTGCTCGTCCTCCTGCTGCTCCTGAGGTCGATCGTGGCCGCCGTGCTGCTGGTGCTCACCGTGGTCGCGACGTACGTCGCCAGCCTGGGGGCGAGCTGGTTCGCCTTCAGCCACTGGTTCGGGTTCCCCGCGCTGGACCTCAGCGTGCCGCTGCTCAGCTTCCTGTTCCTGGTGGCGCTCGGTGTCGACTACAACATCTTCCTGACCACCCGCGCCCGCGAGGAGGCGTTCCGGACCGACACCACGACGGCCATCTCCACCGCCCTCGCGGTCACCGGCGGGGTCATCACCAGTGCCGGGGTGCTGCTGGCCGCGGTCTTCACCGTGCTCGGGGTGCTGCCGGTCATCGTGCTCACCCAGATCGGTGTCATCGTCGGTTTCGGGGTCCTGCTCGACACGTTGCTGGTGCGCAGTGTGCTGGTGCCGGCGCTCGTCGCGCTGCTGGGCCGCCGGTTCTGGTGGCCCGGGCAACTGTCACGGGCGGACCGGTGACGCGGCTCACGCCCGCCCAGTAGGTTGGCGACATGTTGAATCTCGCATCACTCCTCGAGGACTCAGCCCGCGACTACCCGGCCCGCGAGGCCGTCGTACTCGGAGGGACCAGGCTGACCTACGCCCAGGTCAACGCAGCCGCCAACCAGGTGGCCAACCTCCTGGTGGAGCGTGGCATCGAGCCCGGCGACAAGGTGGCGCTGACCTGCCCGAACCTTCCCTACTTCACGATCATCTACTTCGGCATCCTCAAGGCCGGGGCGACCGTGGTGCCGCTCAACGTGCTGCTCAAGAGCCGCGAGATCGCCTACCACCTGGCCGACTCCGACGCTAAGGCCTACTTCTGCTTCCAGGGCACCCCCGAGCTGCCGATGGGCGAGGACGGGTACGCCGCTTTCAACCAGACCCCGGGCTGCGAGACCTTCGTGCTGATCACGGCCGACCCGATGGCGCCGTCGCCGATCGAGGGGGTCGAGACCTTCGCCCAGGCGACAGCCGGGAAGGCGCCCACCTTCGAGACGGTGGCCACGGACGCCGACGACACCGCGGTGATCCTCTACACCTCTGGCACCACGGGCCAGCCCAAGGGTGCGGAGCTGCGGCACCGCAACATGCGTGACAACGCCATGGCCGGCAAGGACCTGTTCGGCGCTGATGCGGCCAACCCCGACACCTATCTGTGCGTGCTGCCGCTGTTCCACTCCTTCGGTCAGACCGTCATCCAGAACGGCGCCTTCGCCTTCGGCGGGACCGTGGTCATGCTGCCCCGCTTCGAGGCCCATGCCGCACTGGCCCTGATGACGAGCGAGAAGGTGACGTTCTTCGCCGGCGTCCCCACGATGTACTGGGGGCTGCTCGGCGCCCTGGACGACACCGTCGACGTGGCGGCGCTCGCTGCCAACCTGCGGGTCGCCGCAGCGGGTGGGTCCGCGCTGCCGGTCGAGGTGCACAAGGACTTCAAGCACCGGTTCGGGGTGACGATCCTGGAGGGCTACGGCCTCTCGGAGACCTCTCCGGTGGCCAGCTTCTCGCGGTTCGGTGAGGAGCCGCGGGTCGGCTCCATCGGGGTCCCGATCCCCGGCGTCGAGATGAAGCTGATCGAGTCGGACTGGACCGAGGTCGCTGACGGTCCCGATGCGATCGGGGAGATCGCGATCAAGGGCCACAACATCATGAAGGGCTACTACGACCGACCTGAGGCGACCGCCGAGGCGATCAAGGACGGCTGGTTCCGCTCTGGGGACCTCGGGCGTCGCGACGAGGACGGCTTCTACTACATCGTCGACCGATCGAAGGACATGATCATCCGCGGCGGCTTCAACGTCTACCCGCGCGAGGTCGAGGAGGTCCTGATGACCCACCCCGACATCTCGCTTGCTGCGGTCATCGGGGTCCCGAACGAGAGCCACGGCGAGGAGATCAAGGCCGTGGTCATCCTCAACCCCGGCGCCACCAGCACCCCCGAGGAGCTCGTGGCCTGGGGCCGGCAGGAGATGGCCGGCTACAAGTACCCGCGCATGGTCGAGATCGTGACGGCGCTGCCGATGACGGCTACCGGCAAGATCCTCAAGCGCGAGCTGAGCTGAGCTCGCGAGCTGTGTCGACTCAGGCGAAGGGGTCGGGCAACGCGCCGGGGAGCTTCGCGAGCAGGTCGCGGGCGGCCTGGGCGTGCTTGTTCTCCACCAGCACCTCGTAGCGCGTGGCCACCACCTGGCTGACCGAGGAGAAGTCCCGCTGGCCGCGGGAGGCCGCGTAGCCCAGCAGGGCCCAGATGACGCCGAAGACGAGACCGAAGGCAGCGGTGGTCAGCACGACCTGCCACACCGGGTCGTCGCCGAAGATCGCGAAGATCAACCCGACGAACACACCGAGCCAGAGCCCTGAGAGGGCGCCGGCCATGGCCACCCGTCCGGTGGTGAGCCGTCCCGTGATCCGCTCGACGCGCTTGAGGTCGGTCCCCACGATCATGCAGTTCTCGACGGGGAAGTGGTTGTCGGAGAGGAAGTCGACGGCCTTCTGGGCCGCGGCGTACTCCGGGTAGACGGCCAGCGACTGGGGGAATTCGAGGTCGAGGCCTCGCGAGAGTCGGGGATCAGGGGTTGCCATGCCTCCATTCTGCCCGACGCCCTAGACTCGTTGCGCAACTGCACGCCTTCTGCCGAGGAGCACCCCCGTGGCCCGTGTCGTCGTCGACGTCATGCTCAAGCCAGAGATTCTCGACCCCCAGGGCAAGGCCGTGCACGGCGCGCTGCCGCGCCTCGGCTTCTCGGGAGTCACCGATGTCCGCCAGGGCAAGCGTTTCGAGCTCGAGGTCGACGGCGAGGTGACCGATGAGGTCCTGGCGCGTGTCAACGACCTGGCCGGGACCCTGCTCTCCAACCCGGTGATCGAGGACTACGCCGTCCACGTCGAGGGTGACGCCGCGACGGGGAAGCACACCGCATGAGGGTCGGGGTCGTCACCTTCCCGGGGTCCCTCGACGACGTCGACGCGCAGCGCGCGGTCAAGGTCGGCGGCAACGAGGCGGTGGCGCTCTGGCACGGTGACCACGACCTGCGCGGCGTCGACGCCGTGGTGCTGCCCGGTGGCTTCTCGTACGGCGACTACCTGCGCTGCGGCGCCATCTCGCGCTTCTCCCCGGTGATGACCGAGGTGATCGAGGCGGCGGGTCGCGGGATGCCGGTGCTCGGCATCTGCAACGGCTTCCAGATCCTGTGTGAGTCCCACCTGCTGCCCGGGGCGTTGATCCGCAACGACCACCGCAAGTTCGGCTGCCTCGACCAGCGCCTGCGCATCGAGAACTGCCGCACGCCGTGGACGTCGTCCTACGCCGAGGGCGCCGAGGTGACCATCGTGCTGAAGAACGGCGAAGGCGCCTACGTCGCTGACGAGCACACCCTGGACGTCCTCGAGGGCGAGGGCCGGGTGGTGGCCCGCTACCTGGGCCCCAACCCCAACGGCTCGCAGCGCGCCATCGCCGGCATCACCAACGAGCGCGGCAACGTGGTCGGCCTGATGCCACACCCGGAGCACGCGATCGAGGACCTGTGCGGACCCGGCACCGACGGTCTGGGCTTCTTCACCTCCCTGGCCGCATCAGCCTTGTCACAGGCCTGAGGAGCTCGGCCAAGGTCCGTCGCTCCTGCCCGGCGAGCACGACACTCCCGACCGCCTTGTCGTGGAGCGTCTGACGGCGGCCGTCGCGAAGCGGGAGCAGGTTGTCGACGAGTGCGGCGAGCCCGCAGCTGAAGAACGCCAGGACCGCAGCGACCCCGAACCGGGCCACGCCCTGCCACCCGCCGATGGGCTGGTCGTCGCGGAGGCTGACGACCCGCAGTCCGACCAGCGACTTGCCAGGTGACTGGCCGGTGGAGCCGTTGAGGAACTGCCAGTAGAGATACACGACCGTCGTGACCGCGATCACGATCTCGACGGAGGGTTCCGGCACAGCCAACACCGGGATGGCGACCGCCACGGCCACCATCAGCAGCAGCCCTGCGTCGGTCAGCGTCGCCAGCACCCGTTGGCGCCAGGTCGCGTAGGCCGCCGGTGCACGATTCTGTGCCACGTGGCTCCTAGCTTCTGAGCGCTGCCCAGGTGTCGGCTGCCGCCACGCCCGAGACGGGGAGTCCGTTGCGTCGTTGCCACGCGCGCAGCGCGCTGTCGGTGGCGGCGTCGAACAGTCCGGTGGTGTGGACGCGGGCATCGGAGAGCTCAGCATTGAGGGCACGCTGCAGGCGCCGTACGGCGTGACTGGCGGAGCCCACCTTGACCACGGGCGTGGCCCCGGCGGTCAGCAGGCTGGACCAGTTGGTGATGCTCCAGGTGGTGGAGACGCGGGCGCCGTTCCGGGTCTGCCACCGGTTGGCGGCGGCGATCGTCGCGGCGTCGTACGAGCCGTTCATGGGGCCGTCGTAGAGTCCGCGACCGTTGAGCAGGCACTGGAGCGCCTTGGTCTTGAACGGCCGGTTCACGCCGGGGGAGAGCGCCTGGTAGTCGAAGAAGTTCAGCTTCACGCCACCGCACAGCGAGAGGTTGGCAGGTCCAACGCTGCCGGTGCCGAGGTCCAGGTAGTTGCGGTCGATGTTGATCGTCACCCCGCCCCAGGTCTCGTTGTGGCCGCCCTGGTACTGCTTGATCCGGCGGTGCGGGTTCCAGCCCACGTCACTGATGTAGGACGTGCGAGTGTTGGCCACGCCGTCCCAGCGGGCGATCCAGAGATAGTCGGGGTAGTAGTAGTTAACGCCTGCGGCGCGGGCCCGGTCGAGGACCTGGATCCCCGAGCCGGCACTGGAGTAGACCCCGGACAGGTAGCCGAGTGCGTGCACCCGTCCCGTCCAAGCACTCAGGAAGCGCAACGCGGACTCGCGGCAGGCGGTCTTGGTGGCGTCGAAGCCCTCGAGGTCGTACCAGAGCGCGCTGCCCTTGCCGATCCCCAACGCGGCGGCATCGGCCACCGACTGGTTCGCCTGGGTGATGGCCTGACGGCGTGCGTAGCCGTACTTGCCCAGCGGGCCGGGTCTGGCGTCGATCGTCTTGTCGCTGCCGTAGCGCGGGAAGTGCGGCGAACAGGATGCCTGGGGGCCCAGGGTGATCGGCAACAGGCGCCAGCCGTTGGCCAGTTGGGTCGAGACCCAGGCCGGGGTGAGGTTGGGCTGCGTGCGGCACCCGCGTGAGTAGCCGGAGACGTAGATGCCGACCGCGAGGAACGGTGACCGGTTCAGCCAGCGGTCCATCTTCCACTGTTCGGGGGCCAGGCACTGGTCGAAGCCGTAGCCGGTGAAGTTGCCCGGCGTCGCCACGTTGCCGTCCCGGGCGTGGCTCGGCACCGCGGTCACGACCAGCAGGCCGCTCACCAGAGCGATCAGCGACGCGAACAGTGCTGCGGGCAACAAGCGGGGAAGGCGGAACATGGACTCTCCAGTCGGGGGTCAGGCTGGGGGTCTGGCTGGGGGTCAGGCTGGGGGTCTGGCTGGGGCCGGGCACGGGACCAGAAGTCGGGGGGCGGTGTCTGGTCCCCGTGCCGGCGCAGTCACCATAACCACACAAGTAACACCAGCAACACCTTTCACAGATAACTACAGATCTGTAATTCACAGACGACCCGCGGGCAGGCTCCTCGCGCGCCGTGTTCGCAGCACCGCGGTGCTGACCAGGAAGGCGACCAGCGCGAAGGTGGCCGAGGTGAGGAACGCGGACCGGGCACCGGGGAGGAACTCGCCGGGGACTGCACCGGCGGCGTACACCGACACGATCACCGCGACGCCGACCGCGCTGCCGAGCTGCTGGGTGGTCTGCAGCAGACCGGAGGCCGAGCCGGCGTGCTCCGACTCGACACCGGCCAGCGCAGTCGCTGTGACGGGCATGAAGACCAGTCCGGCCGACAGGCCGTTGAGCAGCATCGGCGCGAACACGGCGCCGAAGTAGGTGCTGGTCGCGCCGACCTCGCTGAGCAACACGAAGCTCGTGGTCAGCCCCAGGGTGCCGACCATGATCAGGGCGCCGGGTCCGAACCGGGCGACGAGCCGTGGCGTGACCCGCGACATCGCGAAGATGCCCAGGCTCAGCGGTAGGAAGGCGAAGCCGGACGCGAGCGGGCCGAAGCCGAGGACCCGCTGGACGTACTGCACCACCAGGAAGAACATCGACAGCTGGGCGCCGACCACCAAGGCCATGACGGCAAGCGCTGCGATCCGGCGCCCGCTGCGCAGCAGATGCGGCTGGATCATGGGGTGGGCAACCCGGCGCTCGATCATCGCGAGTGCCGTGAGCGCCGCGATGCCGAGAGCCAGTGCGCCCAGGGTCCGCGGTGAGGTCCAGCCGTGCTCCGGGGTCCCGATGAGGGCCCACACCAGCGAGACGGCCCCCAGGGTCGCAGTCACCGCGCCACCGACGTCGAACCTGCCCGGGCGCTGCTCGGTCTCGGTCACGAAGCGCCGCGCCAGCAGCAGGACGGCGATCCCGATCGGGACGTTGATCCACAGCGTCCAGCGCCACGAGCCGACATCGGTGACGAAGCCACCCAGCAGGAGCCCCAGTGAGGCGCCGCCGGAGGAGACCGCGGCGAAGAGTGCGAAGGCTCGGTTGCGGGCTGCCTCGTCCGGGGCGCTGGTGGTCAGCAGCGCCAGCACGCTCGGGGCGGCCATCGCGGCGCCGACCCCTTGGGCGGCGCGGGCCGCGACCAGCCAACCCGGGGTCTGGGCCAGGCCGCCGAGCAACGAGGCGGCGGTGAACAGCGCCAGGCCGAGCTCGAAGAGGCGCAGCCGTCCGCGAACGTCGCCGAGCCGTCCTCCGAGGAGCAGGAGCCCGCCGAAGGCGAGGGTGTAGCCGTTCAACACCCACGAGAGGGACGCCGGGCCGAAACCGAGGTCGGCGTCGATGGCGGGCAGGGCGACGTTCACGACCGTGGCGTCGAGGACGAGCATCAGCTGGGCCACCAGGACGATGGCGATCCCGGTCGCGGCGCGCGCGGCGTCCGGCGGGAGCTCGGTGGGTAGGTCTGGGTGGACTGTGGTGCGGGCGGTCTCGGATACAGACATGTTTCTCTGGTGTCCTGTTCTGGCCGGGTGGGCCGACGTAGACTAGGCGGAGGATGGCTCCGGTTCTGGAGACGACGATACGGAGACAGTCTCCGTTTAGCAAGGGGTGATGTGATGCGCGCCGATGCGCAGCGCAACCGCGACCGGATCGTCGAGGTCGCCCGCGTCGTCTTCCGCGAGCAGGGGTACGACGCCTCGCTCGACGAGGTCGCCCGGCGCGCCGGGGTCGGGCCGGGCACGCTCTACCGTCACTTCCCCCAGCGCGAGAACCTGATCGACGCGATCATGCAGAGCTGGGTCGACCGGGTCACCGACGCCGCCGACAAGGCCGTGGTGCGCGAGGGTTCGCCCCGCGAAGTCCTGCTCGGCTGGTTCGAGGACTACGTCGGACTCATCAGCCTGCACAAGGGCGGGCCGGCCAAGATCACCTCAGCCCTGGGCGACGAAGGGTCGCCGATCGTGACGAAGTGTCAGACCCTCACCCGGGCGACCGACCGGATCGTGGAGCGACTCGCCTCCGACGGTGCGCTGCGCGAGGGGGTCGACTCGGTGCAGATGTGCCGCCTCGTCGGAGGTGTCGCGACCGTGGCGGACCAGGGTGATCTGGGCAGCGACGTCGTACGCCCTCTTCTCGAAGTGGTCGCCGACGGGATGCTGCGCTCACACCGGTAGATTGTCGCCCGTGCCAGAGACCCGCCCCCAGCTCGACACCGTTGCCCTCGCCGCCGATGACCCCGCCCGGGACCAGCCCTGGTCCGAGCTCGGCCTGAAGGCCGACGAGTACCAGGAGATCCGCGAGATCCTCGGGCGTCGTCCCACCAGCTCCGAGCTGGCGATGTACTCGGTGATGTGGAGCGAGCACTGCTCCTACAAGTCCTCCAAGGTGCACCTCAAGCAGTTCAGCGAGATCCCGCAGGAGACCCCGGTCGGCAAGATGCTCGCCGGCATCGGGGAGAACGCCGGAGTGCTCGACATCGGCCAGGGCTATGCGGTCACCTTCAAGATCGAGTCCCACAACCACCCCTCCTACGTGGAGCCCTACCAGGGCGCCGCCACCGGAGTGGGCGGCATCGTGCGCGACATCCTGGCGATGGGCGCTCGTCCGGTCGCGGTGATGGACCCGCTGCGATTCGGTCCTCTCGACGCCGCCGACACCCATCGGGTCCTGCCCGGGATCGTGGCCGGCGTCGGTGGCTACGGCAACTGCCTGGGCCTGCCCAACATCGGCGGCGAGGCCGTCTTCGACGAGACCTACCTCGGCAACCCGCTGGTCAACGCGCTCTGCGTGGGCGTGCTGCGCCACGAGGACCTGCACCTGGCCAACGCGACCGGCGAGGGCAACCAGGTCATCCTCTACGGCGCCAAGACCGGCGGCGACGGCATCGGCGGGGTGAGCATCCTGGCCAGCGAGACCTTCGAGGACACCGGCCCGGCGAAGCGGCCCAGCGTCCAGGTCGGCGACCCGTTCATGGAGAAGCTGCTGATCGAGTGCACCCTGGAGATCTTCGCCGCCGGTCTCGTCGCAGGGATCCAGGACCTCGGCGGCGCCGGCCTGTCCTGCGCCACCTCCGAGCTGGCCAGCGCCGGCGACGGTGGCATGCACGTCCGTCTCGACCAGGTCCCGCTGCGTGACTCCACCCTCGCGCCGGAGGAGATCCTGATGAGCGAGTCGCAGGAGCGGATGATGGCGGTGGTCGAGCCCCGCCACGTGCCGGCGTTCCTCGCGATCTGTGCGAAGTGGGAGGTGGACGCCACCGTCGTCGGTGAGGTCACCGACACCGGTCGGCTGCAGATCGACTGGCACGGTGAGCGCGTGGTCGACGTACCCCCGCGCTCGGTGGCGCACGACGGCCCGACCTACCACCGCCCGTTCGCCCGACCGGACTGGCAGGACGCGCTCCAGGCCGATGCGGCCGAGGCGCTGCCTCGGCCGGCCTCCGGCGAGGAGCTGCGCGAGACGCTGCTGCGTCTGGTCGCCAGCCCCAACCTCTGCGACAAGTCGTGGATCACCGACCAGTACGACCGCTACGTGCGCGGCAACACCGTCCTGGCCCAGCCCGAGGACTCCGGCATGATCCGGGTCGACGAGGAGACCAACCTGGGGGTCGCGGTCGCCACCGACTGCAACGGCCGGTTCGCGAAGCTCGACCCCTACACGGGCGCACAGCTGGCACTCGCGGAGTCCTACCGCAACGTCGCCACCAGCGGCGCCCGGCCGCTCGCGATCTCGGACTGCCTCAACTTCGGCTCCCCCGAGGATCCCGACGTGATGTGGCAGTTCGTCGAGGCCTGCCGTGGTCTCAAGGAGGCATGCCTCGAGCTCGGCATCCCGGTCACCGGCGGCAATGTGAGCCTCTACAACCAGACCGCTGAGACAGCGATCCTGCCCACGCCCGTGGTGGCGGTGCTCGGGGTCATCGACGACGTCACCCGGCGTACGCCGAGCGGCTTCGTCGCCGACGGCGAGCAGGTCGTGCTCCTGGGCCAGACCCGCGACGAGCTGTCGGGCTCGGAGTGGGCCCACGTCGTCCACGGACACCTCGGTGGTCTCCCGCCCCGCGTCGACCTCGGTGCCGAGCGCGCCCTGGCCGAGCTGCTGGCGGCGGCCGTCGGCACCATCACCAGCGCCCACGACCTCTCCGACGGCGGCCTGGCCCAGACGCTGGCGGAGTGCGCGATGCGGCGGGGCATCGGTGCCGTGGTCGACCTGGCCGGGGACCCGTTCGTCCAACTCTTCTCCGAGTCCGCCGCCCGGGTGCTGGTGACCGTCCCCCAGGGCGCATTCGACGACCTGGCTGCACTGGCCGCCGCCCACGGGGTGCCGCTGGCCGTGATCGGACGGACCGGGGGCAGCGACCTCGTCGTCGAGGGGCAGTTCGCGGTGCCTGTCGAGACCATCCGCTCCGCGTGGTCGGCCACCCTTCCCGCGGCGCTCGGCTGATCGTGTGCGCCTCGCCCGGCGGACCCTGCTGGCCGGCTCGGTCGCGGCGCTGGCAGGTTGTGGAGCCGCACCGGTGAAGGAGGGCGCGGGCACCTCGTCGGGGTTCGCCCGGATCGACTACGGCGCCGACCCGAGCCAGTACGCCGAGCTCACCCGTCCCGCCACGGCCTCGCGCGGCGTGGTCGTGGTGATCCATGGCGGGTTCTGGAAGGCGGCCTACGACCTTTCGCTGGGGCGGCCGCTCGTGCCGAGCCTCGTGGCCGCCGGATGGTCGGTGCTCAACCTCGAGTACCGCCGCGTCGGCTCGGCCCTGGGTGGCGGTGGTGGCGTGCCGGCGACTCTGGACGACGTCGCGGCTGGGATCGATGCGCTGGCGGAAGTCGAGGGCCTGGACACCACGACGGTGGTGACGCTGGGTCATTCGGCCGGCGGCCACCTCGCCACGTGGGCGGCCGCGCGCGGGCGGTTCGGCTTCTCCGAGCGGGTCCCGGTGACCGCGGTCATCTCGCAGGCCGGGGTGCTCGATCTGCGAGCGGCGTACGCCGGCGGCCTCGGCGACGGGGCGGTCGAGGCGTTCTTGGGCCACCCCCCAGGGCCAGGGGATGAGGCCGCCGACCCGATCCGGCAGTTGCCGCTCGACGTGCCCGTGTGGTGCGTGCACGGGCGCTCGGACGACACTGTGCCCTTCACCCAGTCCCAGGACTACGTGGCCGCTGCCACGGCCGCCGGTGCGCGCGCCGAGCTCGTCGCGGTCGAGGGCGACCACTTCGTCGTGATCGATCCCGCGTCGCCGGCCTGGCGGCGCACCCTCGCCCTCCTCCCCTGACCTGTCGCAGATGTACGCGCAGATCGCGCCGACCTGTCGCAGATGTGCACGGGTCAGTCGGGCAGCAGTGAGATCTTCTGCCAGATCTTGCGCGACATCCCAGTGGTCAGCGCTTCGATGGTGCTGACGGTGTCCAGCACGACGGCGTCACGGGAGGCCTCAGCGCACAGCGCGGCGGCCTTGCCGACCAGGCTGAGCAACTCCGAGCAGTAGTCGAGATAGCGCTCCATCTCGTCCCGGGTCAGGTCGTTCCGCGTGCTCGCCGATGTCGGCACGAACGAGGAGCGCAGCTGTTCGGGATCCTTGGCCAGCTGGTGCATGTCGATCACGTGGGCCATGGATCGGAGCTGGTGCAGCAGCTCGAGGGTGCGCCCGCGCCGGATCCGCTCGGGGAACGAGTAGAGGAAGAACACCGCGATCGCGGCGTACACGAGATCACTGATGACCGTGCCCAGCAACGGCAGCCACACCAGCGAGCTGTGCAGCGTCTCCTCCCGCAGTACGTCGCGCACCGTGAAGCCGAGCGCCACCACGGTCGCCGCGAGGACCACCACCATCAGCACCCGAGACCACAGGCGAGCCGTGCGCACCCGGCCCTGGCTCTCGCTCGACACACTGGCCACCTCGTCGACCAGCCGGAGCAGATCGAGCGCCGCCCGGCGTAGTCCGCGCTCGGGGAACCGGGCGTTGATCCGGTCGTGCAGGGTCTCGACGATGCGCCGGACCGGGTCCGCGTTCAGCTGCTCCGACGCCTGGGGACTCACGGGCCACACCCTAGGGCAGCGCGATTGCGGCCACTAGCCGTCCGCAATCCCTCCTATGCTCACTGCCATGAGCACCAGTGCCCGCATGCTGCGACTGCTGTCGCTGCTGCAGACCCATCGTTACTGGCCCGGCGGTGAGCTCGCGGACCGCCTCGAGGTGAGCGCCCGGACCCTCAGGCGCGACATCGACCGCCTGCGTGAGCTCGGTTATGACGTCGAGGCGGCCCGCGGGGTCGCTGGGGGCTACCAGCTGCGCGCCGGCGGCTCGCTACCCCCGCTGCTGCTCGAGGACGAGGAGGCCGTGGCGATCGCCGTCGGGCTGCGCACCGCGGCTGCCTCCGCGGTCGGGGGACTGGAGGAGACCACCGTCCAGGCGCTGACCAAGGTGATCGGGTTGATGCCGCCGCAGCTGCGCCGCCGCATGGATGCCGTGCGGTCCCAGACCGACCCCGCCCCGTCGTACGGCCCGAGTGTCGACGCCGAGACCCTCACCACGTTGGCGCAGGGCTGCCGCGACGACGAACTGGTGACCTTCGGCTACACCGCGCGAGGCGCCGAACCGAGCGAGCGACGCGTCGAGCCCCATCGGCTGGTGGCGCTCGGACGCCGGTGGTACCTCGTCGCCTATGACCGAGATCGCCACGACTGGCGCAGCTTCCGCGTCGATCGTGTGCGTGGCGCGAGGCTGTCAGGGGTTCGCTTCCGTGGACGCGAACTGCCCGCGCCCGACGCGTTGAGCTTCGTGCGGGCCGGCATCCGCGAGCGGCCGCAGCGGTACGCCGTCAGGGTGCGGCTGTTGGCTCCCGCCGACGTCGTGCCCGGCCATGTTCGACGTTGGGTGGACGTGTCCGAGGACGGCGATACGAGCCTGCTCACCATGAATGCCGACGAGCTGACCTGGCCGTTGATGCTGCTGGCCGGGATCGAGGCCGAATTCGTGGTGGAGTCGCCGGAGGAGCTGGTCGAGGCCGTGGACCGGACTGCAGGCCGCTTCGCACGGTCGGCCACGGTCAGACGCTGACGGCGACCTGCTCCTCACGCACCCACTCGGCCGGCCGCGGCACGCTGCGCACGCTGGAGCTCAGGGTGGGGATGAGGGCGACCGCCGCCGTGAGCGCTCCGAGCGCCAGGACTGCCGGTGCGCCGCCGAACCCGGTCAGTGCCACTCCGGCGAGCAGGGGCGCGAGCGGGAGGGTGGACATGGAGACGAACTGCATCGCGGACTGGACCCGGCCCTGGAGGTCGGCGGGAGTGACTGCGATCCGGTAGGCGCCGATGCCGGCGTTGCCGGCCGGGTTGAGGAAGACCCCGACGCCGAGTGCTGCGGCCACCACGGCCGGGTGGTTCCACAGGGCCATGGGGATCAGCAGCGGGACGAAGCTCCACGCCACCACGACGGTCAGTCGCCCGGTGCGGAACCGGTCGATGATCCACGGGGCCACGATCGCCCCGGCGATGCCCGCCACGCCCGCGGCTGTCTCGACCAGGCCGATGTGCACCGGGTCGACGCCACTGTCGATGAGGCGCAGCACGGCCACGAAGAACACGGCGTTGACCATGAGGTTGGCACCCGCGGCCCACACCATCAGCACGCGGAAGAACGGGCGTTGCCGGATGAAGGTCAGGCCGGCGAGCAGGTCCTCGCGGGGGTGCTTGTGCGTGGGGCTGGCGGAGAGATCGGTGCGGATCCGGCCCAGCAGCACCCACGAGATCGTGAACGTCACGGCGTCGGCGGCGAACGGCAGCCAGCGGGTCACGCCGTACAGCAGGCCGCCCACGGGTCCACCCAGTAGGGCGGCGACGTGCTGGCGCGCCTGGTTCTGCGACAGGGCGGTGGGCAGGTCCTCGGAGCGGACCACGGTGCGCAGGGCCGAGATCTCGGCCGGGGCGAACACCGCGACCCCGGCGCCGGTGAGGAAGGCCACGATGAACAGGTGGACGAGGGTGAGCTCGCCCACGAGTGCTGCCAGCACCAGGGAGGCGTAGAGCAGGGCGCCGGACGCGCTGGCGAAGCGCATCAGGAGGCGTCGGTCGACCCGGTCGGCGAGCACGCCGGCTGGCAGCAGGGTCACCGCCAGTCCCACGAGGTGGCTGCTCTCGGCTGCGGCCGCGATCAGGGCGGACCCGGTGAGCTGGAACGCGAGGAGCGGGAAGACGAACATGCTCATCCGGCTGCCGAGCTCGCTGATCGTCTGGCCGATCCACAGCACGGTGAAGTCGTGGTTGCGAGCGAGGGTACGAAAGCTGGTCATAATCAGCACGTTAACGTGCGCAATAGATAATGCGCAAGTAGTAGTGCGAAACTTTCCTGAGGCAGGTTGCCGAAGCGGCAAGATGACTTGCAGTTCCCGGGTGGACAGGCGAATCTCGACGCATGGATGACCGAATGGACTTCGATGTGATCGTGATCGGCGGCGGAGCCGCCGGACTCAGTGCTGCGACGACGCTGGCACGCGCCCGTCGGGCCGTGGTCGTGCTGGACGCTGGCGAGCCTCGCAATGCGCCGGCGGCAGGTGTGCACGGCTTCCTCGGCCACGACGGTGTCCCGCCGCTCGAGCTGCTGGCCAGGGGCCGGGCCGAGCTGGCCGGCTACGGCGGCGAGTTCCGGTCCACCCGGGTGACCGGCACTGAGCGGCTCGCCGGCGGCTTCGCCGTGGTCCTCGCCGACAGTGGCCGCGTCACGGCACTCCGCCTCGTGGTCACCACGGGCCTGGTCGACGTGCTTCCGGACGTCCCGGGCCTGCGCGAGCGTTGGGGCCGTGATGTCCTGCACTGCCCCTACTGCCACGGCTGGGAGGTGCAGGACCTCGAGATCGCGGTCCTGGCCACCGGGCCCATGGCCCTTCATCAGGCGTTGCTGTTCACGCAGTGGAGCTCCGACATCGTGTTGCTGCTCAACGACCAACCCGATCCCGACCCGGACTGGCTCCGCAGGTTCGAGGCCCGTGGCGGGCGCACGGTACGGCCGCGGGTCGACGCAGTGGAGACCAGGGATGACGCCCTGTCGGGCGTCCGACTGGTCGACGGCAGCGTCGTACCCTGCCAGGCGATGGTCGTCGGAGCGCCGGTCCGGGCCCGTTCGGAGTTCCTGGCCGGACTGGGCTTGACCACGGCAGACTTCCTGATGGGCGAGCACGTGGTCGGCACGCACGTAGCGGCAGACGCGTTGGGACAGACCGCGGTCCCCGGCGTCTACGTCGCCGGCAACGTCACCGACCCGACCAGCCAGGTGGTGGCGGCCGCCGCGGCCGGGATGAAGGTCGGCGCATGGATCAACGCGGAGCTCATCCAGGCCGAGGCCGGTTAACCTGCGGGGTATGCCCGAGGAGCCCCCACACGTCCACGACCCGCGTGTCCTGCGCGCGATCGCCCATCCGGTCCGCAACCGGATCCTCGAGGAGCTCAGCGCCGGTGGTCCGCAACGAGCCGCCGACATGGCCGCGGTCCTCGGCGTACCGGCCAACCAGGCAAGCTTCCACCTGCGTCAGCTGGCGAAGTACGGACTGGTCGTCGAGGCCCCGGAGGCGGCCCGCGACGGGCGGGACCGGGTCTGGAAGGCAGCGCACGAGTCCGGGCTGACCATCGACCTGAACGAGCTCGCGGCTACGCCCGGCGGGAAGGCAGCCGCCACCGTCTACCGTCGCGAGGCCGCCGCGGCGGCACGCGACGCCGTGGATCGCGCCTACGGCGCCGAGCGTCAACCCGACTCCACCGTGGTCATCAGCGACTCGGCGCTCCGCCTCACCCGGGCCGATGCCCGAGCCCTGGCGGCCGAGCTCGAGGCCCTCGTGGAGAGCTGGCGCCAGCGCGGACAGCACAGCGGCCCCGACGCGCGGACCTACCAGCTGCTGCAGATCCTCCAACCGATGCGCGAGGCCTGATGCCGCCGCGCCTGAGACCGGCCGACCCGGCGGCCGTCGCCGCTGCCCTGGCCGCCCCCGAGCGCGGCCGTGCCGAGCTGAAGCTGCTCACCAAGCACTTCATGGCAGTGCTCGCCGAGCGGTCCCCCGGCAACTCGGTGGAGCTTCGAGTGCCGCCGTACGCCGCGGTGCAGGTGGTGCCCGGCGTCCGCCACACCCGGGGTACGCCGCCGGCCGTGGTCGAGCTCGACGCGCAGACGTGGATCGCGTTGGCCACCGGAGAGCTGGCCTGGTCGGTGGCGACCCGGGACGGCCGGGTGCTGGCCTCGGGGGAGCGCACCGACCTGTCGGCGTACCTGCCGCTCACCTAGTCTGGCGGGCATGACTGAGGAGATGCGCGCCATCGTGCGCGAGTTGTTGCCCGGCGTCCGAGCCAACCTCGAGGACCTGGTCAGGATCGAGTCGGTGAGCGCCGATCCGGCACGGGCCGGGGAGGTCCAGCGCAGTGCCGAGGCGGTCGCAGAACTCTTCTCCGCGGAGGGCTTCGAGGTGCAGATCACCAGCGCCGACGGTGGCGCCCCGGCCGTCATCGCGCATCGGGCCGGTCCGGCAGGTTCGCCCACGGTGCTGCTGTATGCCCATCACGACGTGCAGCCCGAGAACGACCACGCCGAGTGGGACTCCCCGCCGTTCGAGCCGACCGAGCGGGACGGTCGGCTCTATGCGCGCGGCGCTGCGGACGACAAGGCCGGCATCGCTGCCCACCTGGCTGCCGTGCGTGCCTGGGGCGACGACCTCCCGGTGAGCGTGACCATGTTCATCGAGGGTGAGGAGGAGGTCGGCTCCGACACCCTCTCCGCGCTGCTCACCAGGCACCGCGACGAGCTCGCCTCCGACGTGATCGTCATCGCCGACTCGACCAACTGGGACATCGGCGTGCCGGCGCTCACGACCAGTTTGCGTGGCCTGGTGCGCGCCGACATCGAGGTGCGCACCCTCACCCACGCCGTGCACTCCGGCATGTGGGGCGGCCTGGTCCCCGACGCCCTGATCACGCTGAGCCGGCTGATCGCCACCCTGCACGACGACGCCGGCAACGTCGCCGTCGCGGGCCTGTACGCCGGCCCGGCCGCCGACGTCGACTACCCCGAGGAGCGCTTGCGTGCTGAGTCGGGCGCCGTGCCCGGCGTGCAGTGGATCGGCTCCGGATCCACCGTCGAACGCCTGTGGACCCGGCCGTCGCTGTCGATCACCGGTCTCGACGCCCCCCAGGTCGACGGCGCCAGCAACACCCTCGTCGCGAGCGCCCGCGCCAAGGTCTCGCTGCGCATCGCCCCAGGTGACACCACCGACAATGCCGTGGCCCGCCTGCGCGCCCACCTTGAGGAGCGGGTGCCGTGGGGCGCGGAGTTCACGATGACGGTGGTGGACACGGGCGAGGCGACAAGGATCGAGGCGAGCGGCCCGGCGTACGACGCGGCGCGCTCGGCGTTCCGCGACGCCTGGGACGGCACCGAACCGGTGGACATGGGAGTGGGTGGCTCGATCCCGTTCATCGCCGAGTTCCTTGAGGCGTTCCCGGCCGCGAGCGTGCTCGTGACCGGTGTGGAGGACCCGGACACGCGTGCCCACGGAGCCAACGAGGGCCTGCACCTGGCCGAGTTCGAGCGGGTCTGTCTGGCCGAGGCGCTGTTGCTCGGCCGCCTCGGTGGCCGTCTCTGACGTTCGGGGCCGTAGACTGCTGACCGTGGCCAACCCCCTCCCCACGCGCCCGTCCTCTCGCAAGGGCGGCGACGGGCGACTGACCGCGGCTCTCGACCCGCACGACCAGGGTCCTCAGGACGCGTGCGGCGTCTTCGGGGTCTGGGCTCCGGGTGAGGACGTCGCCAAGCTGACCTACTTCGGTCTCTACGCCCTGCAGCACCGTGGCCAGGAGTCAGCTGGCATCGCGGTGAGCAACGGCCGCCAGATCCTCGTCTACAAGGACATGGGCCTGGTCTCGCAGGTCTTCGACGAGTCCACACTCAACTCCCTCAAGGGTCACCTCGCCATCGGGCACAGCCGCTACTCGACGACCGGCGCCAGCACGTGGGAGAACGCCCAGCCGACCTTCCGGCCCACCGCCGACGGCTCCATCGCACTGGGTCACAACGGCAACCTCATCAACACCCATGAGCTGTCCGAGCTGGTGGACGCGCTGCCCGGTCCGGCCGACCAGCTGGACCTTCACACCCGCCCGCAGGAGACCTCGACCAACGACACCAGCCTGGTCACGGCGCTGCTGGCACACCACCCCGACACCTCCTTGGAACAGCGCGCGCTCGAGGTGCTGCCGTTGCTTCGGGGGGCCTTCTGCTTCGTGTGGATGAACGAGGACACCCTCTACGCTGCGCGCGATCCCCAGGGCATCCGCCCGCTCGTCCTGGGCCGGTTGGACCGGGGTTGGGTGGTGGCCAGCGAACAGGCCGCACTGGCCACGATCGGCGCCAGCGTCGTGCGTGAGGTGGAGCCCGGCGAGATGATCGTCATCGACGAGAACGGTCTGCGCTCCTACACGTTCGCCGAGCCGGAGCGGAAGGGTTGCGTCTTCGAGTACGTCTACCTGGCCCGGCCCGACGCGACCATCGCCGGGCGCAGCGTGCACGAGGCTCGCGTCGAGATGGGCCGGCAGCTGGCCCGCGAGTTCCCGGTCGAGGCCGACCTGGTGATGCCGGTCCCCGAGTCGGGCACCCCCGCCGCCGCCGGTTATGCCGAGGAGAGCGGCATCCCCTTCGGGCAGGGGTTCGTCAAGAACGCCTACGTCGGGCGCACCTTCATCCAGCCCAGCCAGACCCTGCGCCAGCTGGGCATCCGCCTCAAGCTCAACGCCCTGGACCACATGATCCGCGGCAAGAAGATCGTGGTCGTCGACGACTCCATCGTGCGCGGCAACACCCAGCGCGCCCAGGTCCGGATGCTGCGGGAGGCGGGCGCCCTGGAGGTGCACGTGCGCATCTCCTCGCCCCCGGTGAAGTGGCCCTGCTTCTACGGCATCGACTTCGCCACGCGTGCGGAGTTGATCGCCAACGGGCTGGACGTCGAGGAGATCCGGTCCAGCATCGGAGCCGACAGCCTGGGCTACATCTCGCTCGAGGGCATGGTCGATGCGACCAGCCAGAGCGCAGACCGGCTCTGCAAGGCCTGCTTCACCGGCGAGTACCCGATCGAGCTCCCGGATGAGAGCCTGCTCGGCAAGCACCTGCTCGAGGTGTCGCTGAACTCACCCACCCTGGGCAAGGCGCTGCCTGTCCTCAACAACCCCTGAGGAGCACCCACGTGTCCGAGTTCGAGCCCTCGACAGATCAGCCCTTCAACACCGCCTACGCCGAAGCCGGCGTCAACATCGAGGCTGGGGACCGGGCCGTCGAGCTCATGAAGGGCTGGATCGACAAGGCGCGTCGTCCCGAGATGATCGGCGGGATCGGCGGGTTCGCCGGGCTCTTCGACGCCTCGGCCCTGACCAAGTACGACCGCCCCCTCCTGGCGACCTCCACCGATGGGGTGGGCACGAAGGTCGCGATCGCCCAGGCGATGGACCGACACGACACGATCGGGTTCGACCTGGTCGGGATGGTCGTGGACGACCTCGTGGTGTGTGGCGCCGAGCCGCTCTTCATGACCGACTACATCGCCACGGGGCGAGTGATCCCTGAGCGGATCGCAGCGATCGTCAAGGGCATCGCGGAGGGCTGCGTGATGGCCGGTTGCGCCCTGATCGGCGGGGAGACCGCGGAGCACCCCGGGCTGCTCGAGGTCGATGAGTACGACGTCGCGGGCGCGGCGACCGGCGTGGTGGAGGCCGACCGGCTCCTGGGCCCCGGCCGGGTCCGTCCCGGTGACGCGGTGATCGCGATCGCGTCGAGCGGGTTGCACTCCAACGGATACTCCCTGGTCCGCCACGTCCTGCTCGCCGATCCCTCGCAGGGCGGTCTGGGGTGGCAGCTCGATCGCGACGTACCCGAGCTGGGGCGGACGCTGGGTGAGGAACTGCTCGAGCCGACCAGGATCTATGCGAAGGCCTGCCTGGACGTCGCGGCCGAGACGGCCACCCATGCCATGTCCCACATCACCGGTGGAGGACTGGCCGCCAACCTCGAACGCGTGTTGCCGGTCGAGCTGACGATCACGATCGATCGCGCCACCTGGACACCGGCACCCATCTTCGATCTCGTTCGACAGGCCGGCAGCGTGCCCCAGGGAGACCTGGAGCAGACGCTGAACTGCGGCGTCGGCATGGTCGCGCTGACCGCCCCGCATGATGCCGACAAGGCGATCGCCGTGCTGGCCCGCCACGGGATCCCCGCCTGGGTCGCCGGCTCGGCAGACGTGGCGTCGGGGTCCAACGGCGGCCGCGTCGAGCTGGTGGGGCAACACTCGGGCTGGTGACCGACCAGCGCCACGATGACCAAAAGTGGCCCGGGTGTGCGGGAACAGCCACCGAGCAGGTAGCGTTGTCCTCACGATAATTCTGACAGTCAGACCGGGAGCCACAGTGCCCCGGCCAAGCGTGCGAGGGGGTCGGACCCTATGGGGCGCGGCCGAGCTAAGGCAAAGCAGACGAAGGTCGCTCGCGACCTGAAGTACCGCACTCATGAGACGGACTTCGGGGCGTTGGCCGCCGAGCTGCATGGAGGAGACACCGGAAACGGTGCCGACATCAAGCAGGTGGAGTCGTCCGACGAGGACGACTGGCCTGATTACGTCGATTCGCGACGCGACTGAACTCCTGATCGAGCACGACCCACACTTCTCGGGCGACGCCCCTGAAGTGTGAGGTGCGCCCTCAGGACGATGGGTTGAGCCAGATCCCGCGCAGCCGGCCCACCTCGTGCATGCGTCGCTCGGCCAGGCGGTCGGCTGCCACCGCAGGGGGGACGCCGTCTGCGGCTGCGAGGTCGAAGACCCGACGGGTCGTCTCGAAGATGCCGCTGGCTCGCTGGTGGGCACGCTCGAAGGAGAAGCCGTCGAGCTCGTCGGCGACCTGGATGAGGCCGCCGGAGTTCACGCAGTAGTCCGGGGCGTAGAGGATGCCGCGATCAGCCAGGGACTTCTCGACGCCGGGGTGGGCCAGTTGGTTGTTGGCGGCTCCGCAGACGATCCGGGCCGAGAGCACGGCCACGACCTCGTCGGTGAGGGCGTGCCCCAGGGCGCACGGTGCGTAGACATCGAGCGGGGTGGCGACCAGTCGGTCCGTGGACTCCACGACGGTGACCTGCGGGAACTCTGTCCTGAGCCGTTCCACGGCGGGTTGGTAGACGTCGGTGACGACCACGGAGGCCCCGTCCTCGATGAGCAGGCCGGTGAGGTGGCGACCGACCTTGCCTACGCCGGCGATGCCGACGGTGCGTCCGGCGAGCGTGGGACTGCCCCACGTCACCTCGGCGCTGGCGCGCATGCCCTGGAAGACGCCGAAGGCCGTCAGGACGCTGCTGTCGCCTGCGCCGCCATGGGCGACCGTGCGGCCGGTGACGTAGGAGCACTCCCGGGCCACGTGGTCCATGTCCTCTGAGTAGGTGCCGACGTCGCAGGCCGTGAGGTAGCGACCACCCAGCGACTGCACGAACCGGCCGTAGGCGCGCAGCAGCGCCTCGGACTTGAGCGTGTGCGGGTCGCCGATGATGACCGCCTTGCCGCCACCCAGGTCGAGTCCTGCCAGCGCGGCCTTGTAGGACATCGAGCGAGACAGGTTGAGCGCGTCCTGGACTGCCTCATCGGTGGTCGCATAGGGGTGGAAGCGGGTGCCGCCCAGTGCGGGGCCCAGTGCCGTGGAGTGGATGGCGACGACCGCCTTGAGGCCGGTTGCGGCGTCCTGGCAGAAGACCACCTGCTCGTGGTCGCGGCTGAGGTCGAACAGGTCGGGGGCGGGCGTCTGGCTCATCGTGGATCAGTCCTTGTGGCATCAGGGTGGTGATGGTGAGGTCGACCTCCCGATGGGTGGGGGAAATGTCGGCCTTTAATTGCACACTAATCGGGTAAAGAAGGTAAAAATGCGCCGCCTGCGTCCAGTTCTCTTTTGAGACACCCGCTAGCAAGTGGCACACTCTAATCATCCCACCTGGCTCGCGGGGAGCACCGGTAGGGATGGAAAGTGTGGCAACCATCATATGAGCGCTAACTCCACGGATTCCGAGACCCTGCTGACGCCTGCTGAGGTGGCCGCAATGTTCCGGGTCGACCCCAAGACGGTCACCCGGTGGGCCAAGGCGGGCAAGATCAGCTCGATTCGGACCCTTGGAGGTCATCGGCGTTTTCGTGAGACCGAGATCCGTCGCCTGCTCGACGGCTCAGCGCCCGTCGAGGACTGATCCAGGCAGCTCTCCGGTGCGCATGACCACCACGTCGCCGTGCGTGCCGTACCCGAGGATTCCCCCGCCGTAGCGGGTCCCGTCGAAGGTCAGCATCAGCCAACCGTCACCGTCGGGAAGCACCATCGGCCAGGGAATGTTCGTCGGATACGGGGCGTCCAGCACGTCGATCTCGGTCATCGTCAGGTCGTAGACGGGAAAGCGCTCGCGACGGTCCAGGCGATTGTCCCGGCCGTCACTGGCCACCAGTCGCCACGTGTGGTCGATCTCGACCAGGACGGTGCCTTCGGTGGCTCTGCGGGTGAGGTCCTCACCCACCAGCTCGAGTGCACCCAGGCTGGTGCCGCGACACAGGGCTGGGTGGAAGTCGAAGAACTTGCTGGCGGTCACGAAGGCCACGTGCCACAGCCCCTCGATCCGGGTCAGATGCGGGTCCCAGACCCCCACGCCCGTCGTGGGCAGGTCCAGGTAGGTGGTGTCCAGCACGTGCTCGCCGTTGAGCAGGTCCGCCTGGGTGCGCGCGAGGGTGATCTCGACACCGGTGCGATCGAAGTCCCCCCACGTGCTCGTGGCCACCAGCCACTCGGCTCCGTCACGGACCAGGTGGGTGGCGTGGTCGCCGAACACGCCGGGCACATCCGGGCGGTGGAAGAAGAGGTTCGACCGGTGCTCCAGCTCGTGGGTGTCCGGGTCGAACGTCCAGACCCCCGTGTGCCCGGTGTCGAAGAAGCCCGGCCCGGCGTGGGTGGCGGTCAACACGATGCGGTCCTCGTGTCGCACCACCTGGCCGTCGGCGTGGGTGGCGACATGGAGGTCACGCAGTCCCAGCTGTCCGAAGGACCCCTGCCGCAGGCGCGCCATCGGGGCCGGAGCCGCGTCCGGGTGCGTCCACTCGAAGCCGGCCTCGAGATGGTCCAGGAACGCCTCGGCGCGCGTGTCCCACACTCCCAGCAGGTCCACGCGAGCCCGGGCCGCCCAGGTGCCGCGATGCGCGGTCAACACGGTCAGGTGGGTGCCGGTCAGAGTCAGGGCCAGTGATCCGGTGACCGCACCCCCGTCGAGCCGGCCGAAGCGGCGACTGCGGTGGGAGGTGGTCGTGCCGTCAGCCGATCCCAGATCGATGCCGAGCAGGCGTCGCCTACCGTCGTACCACCCAAGGAGCCGTCGGCCGTCGCCGCACGTCCAGCCGAAGCTGAGGCGGCCGCTCACCTCGCCCGGCGCCAGGTCCACGACCAGGGCCAGGTACGGCGCCTGTGCCGGCGCCGCGGTCCAGATGGAGGTGGGCGGCTCGCCGGGCCAGGTGAGGTCGGTGCGGACCTGGTCGGGGGCGAGCAGGGCCACGGGTCGGAGCCGATCGCGGATCTCGAACCGTGGCAGCACCTGCACACTCTCTCAGGCCTGTCGTGCCGGCACCGGCGATACTGGGGGAGATGACCGACGTGACCCCGGCCTGGCTGCCCCTGCGCTTTCGTGACCTCGACGCGTACGGGCACGTCTACCACGCCGAATACCTGACCCTTCTCGACGACGCCCGCACGCAGTGGTTCACGCAGCTCGGGCTGTCCGGCGACGGTGACTACGTGCTGGCCAGGATGGAGATCGACTGGGTGAGCCCTTTGGGGCCCGCGGATCGCTCGGTGCGCGTCGACTTCGCTGTCGAGGCGGTCGGCACGAAGAGCCTGACCCTGGCCGAGACGATGTATGCCGACGACGGCCGTGCGGTGGCCCGGAGCCGCTCGGTGACGGTTCGCTGGGACCGAGCAGCCGCTGCGTCGCTTCCGCTGACTCCAGCGGACCGCCGCATCCTCGAGGAGCTGCGAGCCACGGAGGGCAGGCCATGAACCTCGAACCGCTGGGGACCCCTGAGGCCCCCACCTTCGGGCTGGACACGTTCGGTGACGTGGCCCTGCACCCGGACGGCACCGCTGTGAGCCATCCCGAGGCCATCGGCCAGGTCGTCGCCGAGGCCGTGGTGGCCGAGCAGGTCGGGCTCGACTTCTTCGGCATCGGTGAACATCACCGCCCCGACTTCTCCGTCAGCTCACCGGACGTGGTGCTGGCCGCCATCGCCGGTCAGACCAGTCGGCTGCGGCTCGGCACGTCGGTCACGGTGCTGAGCTCCGATGACCCCATCAGGGTCTTCCAGCGGTTCTCGACGCTCGACGCCGTCTCCGGCGGCCGCGCCGAGGTGACCCTTGGTCGAGGCTCCTTCACCGAGTCCTTCCCCCTGTTCGGGCTGTCGCTGGACGACTACGAGACGCTCTTCAGTGAGAAGCTCGACCTCTTCACCCAGCTTCTCCAGGAGCGCCCGGTCACCTGGGAGGGCACCTTCCGTCCACCGCTGGTCGCGGGCCAGGCCTTCCCTCGCACGGCTCACGGCCTGACCGCCTGGATCGGTGTGGGAGGCACCCCCGAGTCGGTGGTCCGTGCGGCGTCGTACGGCCTGCCCCTGGTGGTGGCCGTGATCGGCGGATCGCCGGCCCGCTTCGAGCCGCTCGTGGACCTCTACCACCGCGCCCTGGAGCACTACGGGCACGGCACCCGGCCGATCTCGATGCACAGCCCCGGCCACGTCGCGGTGACCGACGAGCAAGCGCGCGAGGAGATGTACCCGCACCAGGCCGCCGCTTTCACCAAGATCGGTGCCGAACGCGGCTGGCCGCCGTACACGCCTGAGCAGTTCGACGACGGTGCCGGCCCGACGGGGTCGCTGTTCGTCGGATCTCCGGAGACGGTCGCCACCAAGATCGCCTGGGCGATCCGGACCCTGGGGCTCTCGCGCTTCCAACTGAAGTACGCCGTGGGCACCCTGCCGCACGAACAGCGGCTCAGCTCGATCCGCCTGTACGGCGAGGAGGTGGTCCCGCGGGTGCGTGAGCTGTTGGCCCGGCGGGCAGACTGAGGTCATGCGCATTCTCGTCGCGGGAGCGACCGGCTACATCGGGTCCCGACTGGTGCCCGAACTCCTGAGCCGGGGCCACGCGGTGGTGGCGGCATCGTCGTCGGTCCCCAGGCCCGAGCGGTTCAGCTGGGGAACCGAGGTCGAGAACGTCGTGATGGATGCCACCGACCCGGCCGCGGTCCTCGAGGCCCTCTGCGAGGTGGACGCGGTGTGCTACCTGATCCACAGCCTGCAGGTGCGCGGCTTCGGCGCGCGTGACCGCCTGGCGGCGGTGAACGTACGCCGTGGAGTCGACGCCCAAGGTGTACGCCGCGTGGTCTACCTGTCCGGCCTGGTGCCCGACGTGGCGCAGACAGATCTGTCGCCCCACATCGCCTCGCGGCTCGAGGTGGAGCAGGCCCTGGCGCAGAGCAGCGCCGCCACCCTGTCGCTGCGCGCGGGCGTGGTGATCGGTGCCGGCTCGACCTCGTTCGAGATCGTGCGCCAGACCGCCTCGGCGCTGCTCGTCCAGCCCATCCCGACCTGGATGAACTCGAAGGTCCAGCCGATCGCCGTCTCGGACACGATCCGGGTCCTGGCCGACGCCTTGGAGAGCTCCACTGTGGGAGCCGTGGACATCGGCGGTCCGGACGTCGTCTCCTATCCGCAGCTGTTGGCGACCTACGCCGACCTGGCTGGCCTGTACCGCGCACAGGTGCCGACCCTGGGGCCGCCGACGAACCTGACGGCCCTGGCTGCGGGCTTCGCGTGCGCGGCGCCGTACTGGACGGTGGCTGCGCTGGTGCACAGCCTGCGCCACGACATGGTGTGTCGGCCCGGCCAGCCGGATCCGGCGGTCATGGACCCGGAGGACGCGCTGGGGCTGCGCGAAGCCATCGGTCGCGCGCTCGTCGATCACGGCTCTCCCGAGGCCGGGGTGACGAGCGATCCGGCCTGGTCCCAACCACCCCGCTGGGACGGCACGGTGCTGGGGGTGGGGCTCCCGGGCGCAAGGATCGCGTCGGCCGCCAGCCACGTGGCCGAGCACCGGATCCGTGGTCTACTGGGTCTCATCTCACCTGGCTGAGTCCGGTGGGCCGCCCAGGAGGCCTCTGATGCGCGTGCTCTTCTCCTCGACGTGGGGCGTCGGCCACGTCTTCCCGATGGTGCCGTTGGCCACGGCGTTCGTGGCCGCCGGGCACGAGGTCCGCTGGGCCACCAACGAGCCGGCCACTCGGGCCGTTGCCGCAGCCGGATTGGACGTCGTCGGGGTCGGTCTCGACACCGCTGGGGTGCGGGAGGTCGCCGGTCGCCTGCGCGCCCACAACGACAACGTGCGGCCCCAGGACCGCGCCGCCTACGCGTTCCCGCACATGTTCGGCGCCTGGGCCGCGCCGGTGATGCTCCCCGACCTCCTGGCTGTCGCCACCTCCTGGGAGCCCGACCTGATCATCCACGAGCAGGCCGAGCTGGCCGCGCCCCTGGTCGGCGCCCTGCTCGAGGTGGACACGTTCACCCACAGTTTCGGCGGTGCCGTGCCGGCCGCCTTCGTCGAGGCCGCCGCCGAGCAGCTGTCCGAGCTGTGGGAGAGCCACGGGCTCGACGTACCTCGCTACGCGGGCTGCTTCGCCGCTGGATACCTCGACATCTGCCCGACCTCGGTGCAGACCCAATCCCTGGAGCACGTCCCGCGACGCCTGTCGATCCGGCCGGAGGCCTACACCGGTGAGCCGCACGGTGAGCTTCCTGCGATCGTGACAGCCGAAGACCGACGACCGTTGGTGTACCTGACCCTGGGGACCGTCTTCGCGCCCGTCCCGGTGCTGGCCGAGGCGGTCCGGGGGATCGCCGCCCTACCGGTCCGGGTCCTGGTCTCGGTCGGCCCGATGGGCGATCCCGCTGCGCTCGGGGACCAGCCGGACAACGTGTCCAGCGTGACCTGGGTCCAGCAGTCCGAGGTGCTGCGGCACAGCGCCGTGGTGGTCTCGCATGCGGGCTCCGGCACCTTCCTCGGTGCCCTGGCGTTGGGCCTTCCCCAGCTCTGCCTGCCACAGGCGGCCGACCAGTTCCGCAACTCCGAGGCAGCGATCTCCACTCGATCAGGACTGGTGCTGCCGCCACCGGAGGTCTCCTCCGAGCAGGTCCGCGATGCGGTGCACTCACTCCTCCGTGAGGAGACCTACCGTGCGGGCGCTGCTCTGGTGGCCGCCGAGATCGCGGCGATGCCGGCTCCCGCCGATGTGGTCGCGACCCTCGCCCCACGGTGACCCGGCGACGCCGCTGCGATGACTTCTCGCCGCTGGGTGAGTCAGACCTGGGAAGAGGAGGACGACACCATGGGCAGACTCGTCAGCAACACCAGCATGACCGTCGATGGACTGTGTGACGTCGGCGCGTGGTTCGTGGCCGCCGGGGGCCACGACCAGGCCGGGGTCGAGCAGCTCGCGGCCGCCGCGGCCTTCGTGACCGGGCGCAGGTGCTACGAGGGCTTCCTCGGATTCTGGCCGTCGGCGACCGGTCCGTGGGCGGAGGTCCTCAATCCCATGCCGAAGTACGTCGCCTCACGCACTCTCAGCGGCCAGCTCGACTGGAACGCCCGTGTCATCGAGGGAGACGCCGTCGAGGGAGTACGCCGCCTGAAGGAGGAGCTCGAGGGTGACCTGATCCTGTCGGGTTGTGGTGAGCTCGCCTGCAACCTGCTCCGTGGCGGGGTGATCGACGAGGTCTGCCTCTGGGTCCACCCGGCTGTGGGTGGCGCCGGCACCCGGCCGTTCGACGGAGTGACCCTCAGACTGGAGCTCATGGAGGTGACGGCGTACGACTCCGGCGTCGTGCGCCAGCGCTACCGGCCCGTGGCGCCGCCCCTGTGACGTGGCGGGTGCAACGATGGCGCCATGACCGCTCCTCGCGTGCTCGCCATCATCCAGGCCGGTGGAGCCGGCTCCCGCATGGACGTCCTGACCCGGGAACGCCCCAAGCCCGCGCTGCCGATCGCCGGCATCTACCAGCTGCTGGACCTGTCGCTGTCCAACCTGTCGCACAGCGGCATCAGCGACGTGTGGCTGTCGGTGCAGTACCAGGCGGCTGTCCTGGAGGACCAGGTCGCGAACGGCAGACCCTGGGACCTGGACCGCACGCGCGGCGGCCTGCGCCTGATGGTCCCCGAGCAGGGCTCCGGCTCGCTGGACGAGGACGGCTTCGCCCACGGCAACGCCGACCTGCTGTTCCGACTCCGCACCCGGATCGCCGACTTCGCCCCTGACGTCCTGCTCGTCGCCAGCGCCGACCACGTGTACCGCTTCGACTTCAACGACATCCTGGAGACCCACCTCTCCCGCAAGGCCGGCTGCACCGTGCTCACGACCACTGTCGACCCCGCCGACGCCGGTGACCATGCCACCGTCGAGGCCGATGACAAGGCGACCGTGACCGGGTTCGCCTACAAGCCGGAGAACCCCACCACCAACGTCGTCGCGGCCGAGATCTTCGCCTACGACCCCGTCGTCCTCATCGAGACGCTCGAGGAGCTGCACCGCGAGCTGTCGGACACGACGGAGGACCGGCCGGCCGGCGACACCGGGCTCGGTGACTTCGGTGAGCACCTGCTGCCACGACTGGTCGATCGGGGCCAGGTCGTGGCGCACCCGTTGACCGGCTACTGGCGTGACCTGGGTGAGCCGCGCAAATACCTCCAGGCGCACCAGGATCTCCTCACCGACGATGTCGGAGTCTTCGGCGAGCTGGGCTGGCCGATCCTCACCCAACCGCCCCAGCGGGTGCCCGCTCGCCTGCTCGACGGTGCGACGGTGACCGATTCGCTGATCAGCCCGGGCAGTCGGGTCTCGGGGTGGGTGCACCGCAGCGTGCTCGGTCCCGGTGTCGTGGTGGAGGCCGGTGCCATGGTCAGCAACAGCGTCGTCTTCGCCGACACCGTCATCAAGGCCGACGCAACCGTGCACTGGTCGATCATCGACTCCGGGTGCACGATCGGCAGCGGCGCGCGCGTGGGCGATGCCGAGGCGGATGCCCTGGGGTCCTCCGACGCGGTGACCCTGGTCGGCCAGGACTCGCAGGTGGCTGCCGAGGCCGTCATCCCTGCCGGATCCCGCCTCGAGCCGGGGACCACGACCTGACCGGGAAGGCAGAACGCCCCCGCCGGTGAGCGGGGGCGTCCAGTGCTCGGTGGGCAGGGGCGGGGTCGAACCGCCGACCTTCCACTTTTCAGGCGGACGCTCGTACCGACTGAGCTACCTGCCCCACTTTGCTGAGCGCGGAAACCATACCGCAGGCCCCGGGCCGTCACGAAAATGGGTTGGGAAGGGATTTGGGACCGCTGTTCGCGAGCCCCTATGATGTGCCGGTTGCCGCAAGGCGGCAGGCCCCCATCGTCTAGTGGCCTAGGACGTCGCCCTTTCACGGCGGTAGCACGGGTTCGAATCCCGTTGGGGGTGCGATCCGGGTCGGCGCACATGGCCGATTGGTTTCCGGAGTCGAGGATGAGTTAGAGTTCCCCCGCTTCGCAAGAAGCGTTCCAGAGCACCACAAAGGCACCACACCTGGCCCCGTAGCGCAGTTGGTTAGCGCGCCGCCCTGTCACGGCGGAGGCCGCGGGTTCGAGTCCCGTCGGGGTCGCACAGCGACGAACACCCCGGACCTTCGGTCCGGGGTGTTCTGCATTTGGGGGCCTGCTCCAGACTGGACGAATGCCGATCGAGATGAGCAGGGAGAGGTTCGAGGAGCTGGTGGATCGCGCCCTCGACGACATCCCCGACGAGTTGACCCGGCTCGTGCGCAACGTGGTGGTCCTCGTCGAGGACGAGCCACCCGCCGACGAGCCCGACCTCCTCGGCCTCTACGACGGGGTCGCGCTGACCGACCGGGAGAACGGCTTCGGGGGTGAGCTGCCCGACCGGATCATGGTCTTTCGCAACCCGTTGCTCGACATGTGCGCCACCGAGCAGGAACTGGTCGACGAGGTCCGCATCACCGTCGTCCACGAGGTCGCCCACCACTTCGGCATCGACGACGACCGCTTGCACGAGCTCGGCTACGCCTGAGCCACCCAGAAGCCCAGGGCGCAGGCGGCCAGCGCGAGGCTCACGCTCAGCACGGCGTACGCCGCCCCGGTGCGCCAGCCGTGCTCGACGGTCTTGACCGCGAATGCCGAATAGGTGGTGAACCCGCCGCAGAAGCCCGTGCCGAGGAAGGCGAACGCGTGTCCACCCAGGGTGAGTGCGCTGAACACGCCCAGCAGGAACGAACCCAGCACGTTGACCAGCAGGGTCCCCAGCGCGAACGCCGGACGATCGAAGCGGACACCGATCAGGAAACGCAGCGGAGCGCCCAGTCCGGCCCCCAGCGCCACCAGCAGCCCGGTCACTCCTCGCCACCCTCGACAGCGAACTCCAGCTGGGCCGACGGAGGCGACAGGTGCCGGGCCAGCCACACCGCCATCACGCATGCCGCCAGGGTGCCGAGCAGGTAGGCCAGGGCCAGGCCCGCCCGGCCATCGGCGAAGAGCACCCGGCTCTCCTCGGCGTAGGTCGACAGAGTGGTGTAGCCGCCCAGCACGCCCGTGCCCAAGAACAGCGGAAGCAGCCGATGGCGACGTACGGATGGCAGGGCCGGCAGCAGCGCCAGGAGGAACGAGCCGGACACGTTGATGGCGAACGTCGTCCACGGGAAACCCTGACCGTCGGGGGCCAGGAGTCCCAGGCTCCACCGGAGGACGGCACCGAGGGCGCCGCCCACGGCGACGGCGAGGAGGGCGCGCCTCACGACTCGTGCAGCTCGGGATCCCGGACGTAACCGCCGGCCCACCGCAGGGGCTCTCGCCCACGACCCTGGCTGATGAACTCGCCGAGATACCAGCGCGTGAACGCTCGCTGTGGCGGGGTCGCAGCAACCGAGAGCAGCCGTTCAGCCCGGCAGAACGCGTCCGCGAGCTCCAGCACGTCGATCATCTGCGCGATGGTGGAGATCGACGAGCGGTCCACGAGCACGTCGACGTCGACCGTCGGGTTGCCAGACTCGATCGCCTTCTGGATGGCGTCGGTGCCGGAACTCAGCTGGAAGTCGCGCTCGAACAGCACGAAGAGCTCGGAGAGGTGCCGGGCGATCGGGTAGGTCTCCTCGCTGGCCAGCGCCAGGAGCCTCAGCTCGCGCCGGATCTCTCGGTAGTGATGACGGAACTCGATGTAGGACTGCGTCGGCAGGCCGAGCACCCGCACCTGCACGGGGTCGGCAAGCTCTGGTGACGGACCCGGAAGGTCGGAGATGTCCTCGTACTCGATCTGGAGCGCTCGCAGATCGACGTCGGGGCGCGCCTCGCTGGCCGGGACGAACCAGACCACCTTGCCGTCGCGGTGGATGCGCACGCCCCACACTGCCGAGCACATGGCCACCAGCCCCAGTCCCCGCCCGACGGTGGAGAGCAACTCCTGGTCGTCGGTCATCCGGCCGTTGGGTGACGGTGGGTTGACCGAACCGTCCGCCACCTCGATCCGAGGGTAGGAGGGGGTGCCGCCGAGACGGACGACGAGGGGCGGCTCGGCATGGAGCAGCGCGTTGGTGACGAGCTCGGAGACGGCCAGTTCTGCGCACTCAGCGAGGTCGGAGCGGCCGATGGAACGGCAGGCTTCAACGACCCAGCGGCGCGCGTCCTGAACGGAACGCGGGCTCGAGCTGAGCGTGAGCGACGCAGCAGTGGGCGTCAAACGCAACTCCGACCAACATTCGGTATGAATATGGACCACATGCCCGAGCCACCCCAGATCCAAACCCCCATCAGAGCAAAATCGCACAATTTTCGCGATCTGTCGCGCCTTGAGGCATAACAGATCGGGCTTCCTCGTTGAACAGATGTCTGCAGCCAGCTCCGGATGTGCATTGCGGAGTGAAGAGCCGGACAATGGGGAGAGAACCCCGATCGAGTCGCAACTTCGAAGGAAGGGCAGCCAGATGGCAGCCAACACCACGCCTCAGGCAGCACCCGTTCAGTCCCGGCGGCACCGGGTCGTGGTGATCGGGTCCGGCTTCGGTGGGCTGTTCGGCACGAAAGCACTCTCGCGCGCCGACGTCGAGGTCACCATGATCGCCAAGACCTCGCACCACCTCTTCCAGCCACTGCTCTACCAGGTCGCGACCGGCATCCTGTCGCAGGGCGAGATCGCCCCCCCGACCCGCGAGATCCTGGCCAGCCAGAAGAACGCAGCGGTGCTCCTCGGGGATGTCACAGCGATCGACCTCGAGGCCAGGACGGTGACCCACCACGTCCTCGGCCGGGTCAGCGTGACCCCTTACGACACCCTCATCGTTGCCGCCGGGGCCGGCCAGTCCTACTTCGGCAACGACCACTTCGCCGAGTTCGCACCCGGCATGAAGAGCATCGACGACGCGCTCGAGCTGCGCGGGCGCATCTTCGGTGCGTTCGAGATGGCTGAGCTGGGGGCGGCGCGAGGTGAGAACGTCGATGCGGACCTGACCTTCGTGGTCGTCGGAGCGGGTCCGACCGGAGTCGAGATGGCCGGCCAGATCGCCGAACTGTCGCGTCGCACGCTGAAGAAGGACTTCCGGGCCATCAACTCCCGTGCCGCTCGGGTGATCCTCCTCGACGCCGCCCCGCAGGTGCTCCCGCCCTTCGGTGCCAAGCTCGGCGCCAAGGCCCACCACGAGCTCGAGAGCCTCGGTGTGGAGGTCCAGCTCGGCGCCATGGTCACCGACGTGGACGAGCGCGGTATCGAGGTCAAGCGCAAGGACGGCACCACCGACCGGATCGAGGCCGTCACCAAGATCTGGGCCGCCGGCGTCCAGGCCAACCCGCTGGGGCGCACACTGGCCGAACAGACCGGGGCCCCGCTCGACCGGGCCGGACGGATCGGCGTCAACCCCGACCTCACCCTGCCGGGTCATCCCGAGGTCTTCGTGGTCGGCGACATGATCTCGCTCGACAATCTCCCCGGCGTCGCCCAGGTCGCCATCCAGGGCTCGAAGTACGCGGCCAAGGAGATCAACAACCGGCTGCGTGGCAAGGAGCCCCAGAAGCCGTTCCACTACTTCGACAAGGGCTCGATGGCGATCATCAGCCGCTTCCGCGCCGTTGCCATGGTCGGCAAGTTGCGCTTCACCGGTTTCATCGCCTGGCTGATGTGGCTCGCGCTGCACCTGATCTACATCACCGGGTTCAAGAGCCGGATCACGGCGCTGCTGCACTGGGCGGTGTCGTTCGTGGGTCGGGGCAGCTCGGAGCGGACCACCACCGAGCAACAGGTCTTCGGCCGTGCCGCGCTGGGCAGACTGCGTGGTGGCGCCACCGATCTCGTGTCCCAACCAGGGGCCTACGAGGCCAGTCGGGAGCTCCTCGAGACCTCGCGGCGAGCCGAGCTCGAGGCTCGGGCCGCCGAGGAGTCGCGGCTCAGCGACGACAACCTGCGTGGGGTCAGCAACTGACCGGTTGGTGGCCGACCGCCCATCCGGGTGGTGTCACAAGTGACTGATCGCCCGATGGGCAGGTGCTTGACTTCCCCCGAGACTGGACCTGTCTCTATCGAGTCGGGGGTGGGTGGATCCCGCACCGATCCATCCGATCGACGCGATTGACGCGGACGGCGGCGACCCTGTGTGGGACAGGGTCACCGTCGTCCAACATCGTCAGCTCTTGACCAGGCCGGGTCGGTCACTGACCGACGGGTCGCTCATCAGCCAGCGCACTGCCGTCGTGGCCACCACACCTGTGGTCGCCCCCGCAGGACGGCGTACGACGCCGAGCTCGCGCCTGGCCCAGGTGGGCAGGGTGTTCACCGCACCGGCAGCCAGGGCGTGGTAGCCGGGGCGCGCCAGCAGGGGCAGCGGAGGTTCGCGCAGCAGGAACCGAGCAGCCTGACGGGCCTCGGGAGAGGAGACCAGCTCGGGTCGGTAGCCGGCCAGCACCGCGCGCAGGTCGGCCTCGCTCTGGGGAGGGTTCAGCACGCCGAGACGTTCGGCGGCCACGCCGGTCTGGGCGACGTACCGATCGGCCTGGCCCTGGCTGAGCGGTCGGCCACCGAACCGCTGGTAGGTGGTCAGGAAGCTCTCCACCTCGGCGACGTGCACCCACATGAGCAGATGGGGGTCGTCGGCACGATAGGGCGTCCCGTCGGTGGTCGTGCCCTGCACCCGCTCGTGGATGCGTCGGACAGCGCCGATCACCTGCTCGGCGTGCCGGATAGTCCCGAACGTAGTGGTGGCGATGTAGCTGCTGGTGCGCTGCACCCTGGTCCAGGGATCGTCACGGTAGGCCGAGTGCTGGTCGACTCCGGCCATGGCCAGGGGGTGCAGTGACTGCAGCAGTAGGGCCCGGATTCCACCGGCGAACATGGACGCGTCCATGTGCACCCACCAGATCGGGTCGTCGGGAGTGAACCAGCGCTCGCCCTCGGCCTGCCAGATCTTCTGGGCCCGAGACGCGGCGTCGTCGCCCGCGATGCGGGCACGCAGCGCTTGGGCCAGCGAACGGCGTACGACGCCGAGCGGCATGCTCACCCCTCGGCCGTCGGTGGCTGCTTGCGTTGCCGTCCGAATTCGCCGCCCACCCGACCACTGTACGGTCGGCCGTGGTCGGCGTACTCCTCGCGGTAGTAGGTGAGGACCCACTTCCCCAGGTCGACGCGGGAACCGGTGCGCAGCACCCTGCGGTCGGTGCGCTCCCCGTGCACCCGCACCTCGGGGCCCTCGGAGGTCAGCACGTACTCGTCGTTGTCATCCTGCGTGATCGTGGCGTGCAGCTCGGCCAGCCCGGGCAGCCGGATGTCGCAGTCGGGCCCGCTGCCCAGCGTGGTCGTGTGCTCCAGCCAGTACGTCGTGGAGCGGCGCTCGCGGCCCACCTCCCTCCCCACGGCCTGACCGGGGGCGAGGATGAGGCGCGGATTGCCGCCTCGCAGCGGATCGTTGGTCGTGGTGACCCGGCGCGGCGGGCGCCGCATGAAGGTGGGTGCCAAGGGGAACATCGTGGCCGGCGGCAGCATGGTCGCGTCCGGGAGCACCGGGGTGTCGACCGTCCTGGCCCGGGACCGAGCAGAGGTCCACGCACCCCGCAGGCTGCCCAGCCTGATGTGCCGCGACCCAGTCAGGCGACGTTGCCACCAGGGAGCGCGGATGGCGCCGATGGACACGAGATGGGTGCGGCCGTCGTGAACGTGCACCTTGAGTCCGCGGGAGGCCAGCAGGTCGGCCAGGCCGCGGATCGCGGGGGCATCGGTCCGCCCAGCGAACATCTGGGGGTCCGACACCTGGAGCACCAGCCCGCTGGGGGCGCTGTACAGCGTCCCCAGCACCGGGGCGCGCCCGGGCACCGCCACCTCGAACCTCAGGTCGGCCTCGACCTCGATCTGGGTCGCCATGTGAGCGCTCAGGCCTTCCGGGCCGGGCTGACCTCGTTGTCGCGGGTGGTCACCTGAAGGGTGCCGTCCACCTTCCACACGGCGCGCGGCGCTTGGGCGCCGGTGTCGCGGGGAACCTCGATGCTCATGTCGATGAACCGGTAGTTGATGGCGGCCTCACGACCGGTGAGGAACGACCACATCTTCTGGCCGAGGTCACTCCAGTCCACCACCTCGTCGTTCAGACTGCCCTGCTCCGACTGGCTGTTGATGCTCATGACTCCTACTTTCCTGAACCTAAACGCTTCCCTAAACAGATTGTTGAGGTTTACTCTCCTAGAGTGGCCATGCAGGAGATGAAAAAGCAAGAGTTGGACGAGCCCAATCTGCGGATCGGCGATCTGGCGCGGCGAACCGGGCTGACGCCGGAGCTGCTGCGCACCTGGGAGTCGCGCCACGGGTTCCCTCGACCGCAACGGCTGGAGAGCGGCCATCGGCGCTACACCGAGGCGGACGTCGCGATGATCAAGGGAGTGCTGCACCGACGCGATGCCGGCACGAGGCTCGAGGTGGCCATCGCGGAGGTCACGGGCGCCACCCGGATCCCCGTGCACTCGGTGTACGCCGAGCTGCGGCGGGCGCACCCCCGGCTCGAGCCCCACCGGCTGAAGAAGTCCACCCTGCTCGCGCTGACGTGGGCGATCGAGGACGAGTGCTGTGCGCGCGCCCAGCGGGCCACCATCTTCGGTGCCTTCCAGGAGGAGCAGTACTACCGCAAGGCCCAGCCGCGGTGGAACGAGTTGGCCCGAGTCGGGCACGCCACCCTGGCCATGGCCGACTTCACCTCCGAGCAGGGCGACGACGAACGGCCCGTGCGCGTACAGCTGGCGGACGACTCGCCGATGCGCCGCGAGTGGGTGGTCGTGTGCGATGCCCCCGACCTGCCGGCTGTCCTTGCCGCCTGGGAGATCCCCGGCCAGCAGACGGTCCCGGACGGGGACAGGTTGTTCGAGTCGGTGTGGACCATCGACCCCCAGGCGGTTCGTCACGCGGCCAGGGTCTGTGCCCACGTCGCCCAGGCCGCAGGGGTCGCCGAGGCGAGCACCCTGATCGAGGAGCTGGCGGGCGAGCCGGAGCCGCTGTCCAGCGATCCCGCGGACGCCGCCTCCCTGTTCGGTCGCGTGGTCGCCTACGTCGACCGCCTCAGCTGAACCGGAAAACTTCGCGACTTCGGCAACCGGCCGGGTCGCACCTGCGAAGTAGGGGTCATGGAGAGCGGACAGGCCATCGGCAGCCGCCTTGCGCGACATGACGAGGGTGCGCTCGAGGACGTGTACACGACCTACGGTCCCAGCCTGCGCGCCTACCTGACCCGATTCGTGGGTCGCGACGAGGCCGAGGACGTCCTGCAGCGCACGCTGCTCGACGTATGGCGCTTCGCCGGGCGGTACGACGCCAGCCAGCGGTTCAGCAGCTGGGTGTTCACCATCGCCCACCGCCGCGCCATCGACACCCTGCGCGCCCGCCGCCACGACATCGTCGACGTGGACCTCGCACGCACCCTGGTCGGCGAGGACGGCCGAGAGACCGCGGATCGCTATGCCGACGCCGCCGAGGTCCGCGTGGCGCTGGGGCGACTGCCCGAGCACGAGCGCACCGTGCTCGAACTGGCCTACTTCGGTGGCCTCAGCCACCGCGAGATCGCAGCTCGGCTCGACGTCGCACAGGGCACTGTCAAGGCCAGGGCCTCTCGGGGCACCCGCCGGCTGGCCTCCATCATCCGCGGCATCGACACCTACGGAGGAGTGTCATGAACCTCGACGACGACCACCTGGACCTGAGCGGGCTGCTGCTCGGTGAGCTCCGCAACGACGAGATCGGACAGGCGGCCGACCACCTCGACGGGTGCGAGGAATGCCGCAGCGAGCTGGCCGAGCTTGCTGTGGGTCACGCGTTGCTGGCCTCGGCCTCGCGCACGTTGGGGGGCACGGCGCTCGTGCCGAACCCCACCGACGGTCTTCCCGCGCGGGTGTCCCCGGCCCGGCGTACCCGTCGGCGCCGGCAGGGCTTCGTGCTCGCTGCCGCGGCGGCCCTGGTCGTCGGGATCGGCGTCACCGGGTGGGTGCGCCTCGACTCCGGCCCCGAGGACGTCGCCCCGAAGCCGTTCGCCGAGGCGACCCTCGAGCCGGTCGAGGGCAGTGGGGCAGGCGTTGTCGTGATGGTGCACGACGGGTCGTCGACGACCACGATGACCGTCAAGACCTCGGACCTCCCGAAGCTGCGCTCCGGCAAGTTCTACTACGCGTGGCTCCTGGACCCGAAGACCAACAAGATGCTGCCACTGGGCCAGGTCGGCCCCGCGGGCGTCGCTTCGTTCACGCTCGACGACCAACTGCTGGCCCGATACTCGTCGGTCGACGTCAGCCTCGAAGCCGATGACGGCGACCCCCAGCACTCGGTGACCTCGGTGCTGCGCGCCTCGTACGACGACGCGGGAGCGACGACCTCCTCCTGACCCCTGGATCTGTCCTGTCCAACACCCTGAGAAAAGAAGGAAGATCACCATGAGAATCCGCGTCCTCACCTCCGCCGTCGTTGCCGGAGTCGCGCTCAGTCTGGTCAGTCCAGCCGTCGCGACTGCTCAGGTCGCTCCGGCCCAGAAGCTCGGCAACAAGAGCCTGGCCTCCGTCCTGGCCGCTGACGGCCACCGCTACGACCACAACTGGGACGACTTCGACATCCTCGACAAGGCTGTTACGACGGTGCTGAAGGCCAAGCCGAAGAGCGATGTGGCCGTCCTGGCGGATGGCAAGGTCGCGCTCACTGCTTTCCTGCCCACTGATCGGGCCTTCCGTCGTTTGGTCCACGACCTGTCGGGCAAGCGCCTGGGCAGTGAGAAGGCGGTCTTCAAGGCTGTTGCCGGCGTCGCGGACGTCAAGACGCTCGAGGCGATCCTGCTGTACCACGTGGTGCCCGGTGCCACGTTGACCTACAAGGTCGCCAAGGGCGCCGACGGTGCCAAGCTGGCGACGGCCCTCGCGGGCACCAACCTGCGGGTCAAGGTGCGTCATGGCTCGGTGTTCCTGCGCGACCGCGACACCGACGACCTCAACGCCCGCGTGCGCGCTGCGGCGAAGAACATCAACAAGGGCAACAAGCAGATCGCCCACGGCATCAACCGGGTGCTGCGTCCGATCAACCTCTGACGTCAGCGAGAAGGCGGCGCCGGGTCCTCCCGGCGCCGCCAACGCGTGCTCGGTCCCGCGCCTGGACTACGTCGTCTCGCCGGCCTCGACGGCTGCACCGAGGATGTCGTCGGGTCGCGCGGGTCGCGGGATCGAGACGACCTCTGAGGGCAGACCCCACTCCGCGCGGCCGAGTCTGGCCAGGGGCTGGAGCAGGCTGAACTCCGGGTGACCGTCGACCATCATCTCCTCGAGCACCGTGATGGCAACGACGTTGCCCAGGATCAGCACGGAGTCCCCCAGCTCGATGGTGGAGTGCAGGGTGCACTCGAGGGACGCGGGGGAGGCCGCGACCCGGTGTGGTCGGACCCGCTCGCTGGGTTCCATCTCGATCCCCAGCGCGGAGGCCTCGTCGATGCCGGGGCCGAACTTCGCACTGCTGTTGTTGACCTGGTCGAGTTGGGGGCGGCTCGCGAGGTTGACCACGAACTCCCCGGTCTCCCTCACGTTGCGCAGCGAGTCCTTGTGTCCCACCGAGGTGAACGAGACGATCGGCGGCGTGGCACACGCGACGGTGAAGAACGAGTGCGGTGCCAGGTTGCCGACACCCTCAGCACTGAAGGTGGACACCCAGGCGATGGGGCGGGGCACCACCAGCGCGGTGAGCAGGGGGTAGGGCTTCACGGCAGGGTCGTCGGTGCGGAAGGTTGTGCGCATGACGCCATCATGCCCAAGGAGTCATCAGGTGCGCGGCTTGCGCACCGGCGCCGTCGCCAGCAGGGCCCGGTAGTCATGGATCTGGAGCTCGGTCAACAGCAGCGCGTAGAACTCAGCGCCGACCCGACGCTTGCTCCCGTTCTCGAGATGGGCGATGTAGGAGCGATCCACCCCCAGGCCGGCCGCCAGGTCGGCCACCTTGCGGCCACGCGCCTCCCGGATCATCCGAAGCGCATAGCCGTGCACCTCCACGGTGCCGGGGCTGATGTGTTCCTCATGCATGCTCAGAAAGATAGTGAGGCAAGATGACACAAGCAAGCAGAGTTGTCCAGACTTGTGTACGATCTGTTGGGACATATCCGACAACTAGTTCATAAGCCGCAGTCCTGTTCAGATCCACGTCGATAGATGTGACTAGAGATGACTGAGTGTGACTGGCACTATGTGGGCGTGATGGAACACTTGGTGGAACTCGGGCAACGCGTGGCAGCGGCCCGCGTCGAGAAGCGCTGGTCGGTGGAGACTGCCGCGCGCCGTGCGGAGATCAGTCGGACCACGTGGAACAGGGTCGAGGCCGGCCTCGGGGTCCAAGACGTCAAGCGGGCGGCCGTCCTGGGGGTCCTCGGACTCGACAGCCAGGGCCTCCCGATAGGCGTGGCCGGTCGCAGCGATGGAGCCTTCGTCTCCGCTCCCGGTGACCGCGTGCCGGCAGGGGGCAGCAGTGAGGACGTGCTGCGAGCCATCCGTGCCATGCAGGAGGATCTGCGGGCCATGTCCGAGCGGCTGGCCCGGTTGGAGCAGAACGCCTGATCCACAGGGACTGAGAGGCTTAGTAGAGGCCGTCCTTGACCGCGTAGGTCCACAGACAGGCTGCTCCGCCTCGCCCGGCCCCCCAGAGGCCACCGCCCTTGAGCGACATCGTCGAGGGGCAGGGCACGTCATCGCGACATTGCCTGGCGACCTGGGTCGTGGTCGCCGACCTGACTGGTGGGGCCACGCTCTTCGCGGCCTCTGGCCAGAGTGCCATCGCGCACAGCGTGAAGACCACCGCCAGCACTGTGGTCACCGCTGCCCACACGACGCGGCCCCTGCGCTTCTCGGACCCCGCCCACAGACTCCTCACAAAGGTCCCGATCTCGACGATCTGCACTGCCCCCGTCACTTCGTTGTCAGATTCGAATAGAAATCTAGGCAATCATGATCGACTACACAAGCAGCATGTTCCAGAGCTGTGGACAACTCTGATCGCTACGAGTGTCGGCGGAGATCGGCATCATTGCCCCCGTCGGCGGTTGCCGGATCGGAATGCCATGAGGGGTGTGCAGGGCGATGACAGTCTGCGAGCCGTCGGGTTCGGTGCACGGCGTCGACGGTCCGTGTCCCGACGGTTGGCGCAGGGGCGACAGCACGGTCCCGGACCCCTGGGTCGCGCTGTCCGCGCGCCCCTGGCTGAGTTTGCTCTACGCCGATATTCCGGAACCTGCGCGCTACTACGACCAGGAGCGCTGCATCGTGCTGCGCCGCGGTCTCCCCGGTCCCGCTCAGCGCCGATACCTCTGGCATGAGCTGGTGCATGCGGATCGACGTGACCTGGCCCAGCACGGCGAGCGCCGGGTCGAGTGTCTGGTGGAACGCCTCGCGGTGCGGTGGGCGTTGCCGTTGTCCAGTCTGACGTGGGCGTTGCGGCGGGAGTGCGAGGCGCACGACGTCGCCGGGCTGCTGCAGCTTCCGGAGGACTGGGTGCGGTTCCGCCTCGCCGTCGCCCGGCCGGGCGAACGTGCGGTGCTCCGCAGAGCCGGCGCTCGGCGCAGGGTCGGCGTCGCCTGAGCCGAGGGCCCGCCTGCTCACCCTCCCAGAGGGCGCGTGCCGAGGTGTTCGAAGATGAGGCTCGTCTTGGTCATGGCCACTTCGGTGGCGACGCTGAGATGGTCCACGACGAAAGAACGCAGAGTGTCGGGATCGCGCACGGCGATGTGAATCTGGAAGTCGTCCTCGCCGGCGAGGAAGAAGACGTTGAGGACGCCGGGCAGCGTGGCCAGGTGATGCTGGAACTGGGCGATCCGGCCCCGGGCTCCGGCCTGGAGCCGGACGGCGATGAGTGCCTGCAGTGGCCGGCCCAGCGCAGTCAGGTCCACGTCGGCATGGAAGCCTCGGATCACTCCCAGTGACTGGAGACGTCGAACCCTGGCCAGACAGGTCGACGGCGCGATGCCCGCTCGGCTGGCCAAGGTGTTGTTGGCCAGTCTCCCGTCGTCGACGAGCAGTCCCAGCAGGGTGCGGTCGACGGCGTCGAGCAACACCTCGCCGGAGACCGGGGAGTCGTGAAGATTGTTCGGCACGGAGCACCGTCCCTTCCTGTCGTCGGAACATTCCACGGCCTGTCGGGCAAGCGAGCGGCAGAAATTCGATGGTTGCCCTCACTGCCGCAGATCTGCCCCATGCTAGTCGTCTCCGATGAAAGGTCTGCGCACATGAGGATCGGCGTTCCCAAGGAAGTGAAGAACAATGAGTTTCGGGTGGCGATCACGCCTGCGGGTGTGAATGAGTTGGTGTCGCATGGGCATGAGGTGTTTGTTGAGGCTGGTGCGGGGGTGGGGTCGTCGAT
>NZ_JBFWVK010000002.1:0-1052168 GCF_050246775.1 Nocardioides sp.
ACTACCGTGCGGCTACCGCAAGGCCCTCCAGACGCAACAGAAGCCGCCTCCGGATTGCTCCTGAAACGGCTTCTGACCTGCAGTTCTACTTTGTAGCGGGGGCAGGATTTGAACCTGCGACCTCTGGCCGAGATCGGGGCGCCTGCGATAGCTACGGAGTCAAGACGGTTGCTACGGGATTCCCTTGTTCTGAGCGGGAAACCGGGTTGCTTCCAATCACAGGATACCCGTTAGGTACGGATCCACAGCGGCTCAATCTGGACCCAAAATGGACCCTGGTCGAATCCGGCCAGGTCCCGCCTTAGCCAGCCTCCTACAAACTCGTCGACGGAGCCGGGCGTCGAGCATCACCGCCACGCTATCGGCGGAGTTGCTGCGCCGGGAGGTGATGGCATGCATCGAGTGGTGCGTTCGATCGGATAGCTTGTCGTGCCCGACCGGCGCCCCTCGGTTTGGCTGCAACTTGAGTGGCCAAGCCGTAGGAAGCGCTTCAGCCGCTCACTTCACCGCTCGGGCGCTCGACTTACGCGAGCGAGAGGAAGAGCTTCTCCATCTTCTTGGTGTCCAGGCTGTCGCTGCCGCCTTCGGTGATGCACTGCTGGAGGCCGGCCGCGACGATGGCGAAGCCGGCACGGTCCAGTGCCTTGGAGACGGCCGCGAGCTGCGTGACGACGTCCTCGCACTCGCGCCCCTCCTCCAGCATCCGGACGACGCCCGCGAGCTGTCCCTGGGCACGTTTGATCCGGTTGATCACCGGTTTCATCGACTCCGTCTCGAGCTGCATCTCAGGCCTCCTGGGCAAGGGTGGTGAGGAGTGCGTTCAGGCGCTCCCCCGCGTCGGTGGCGACCTCGCGGAGCGCGTCGCCGGCGAGGTTCGCCATGAACGCGGGGTCGAAGGTCTCCACCACGGTCGTGGCCGGGTCGACCGAGCGGACGACCACGTTGCACGGGAGCACGGCGGCGATCGACGGGTCGGCCTGCATGGCCTGGTGCGCGAGCGCGGGTCGGCACGCGCCGAGGATGACCTGCGGTGGCAGGTCCAGATCGAGCTTGGCCTTCATCGTCGCGGCCATGTCGATCTCGGTGATCACCCCGAATCCGACGTCGGTCAGGCCCTCGCGCACGCGGTCGAGGGTCGCGGCGAACGGGGCTTCGACGGTGGTGCTCAACGTGTAGGTGCTCATCGACCGGACCGCTCCAACTCGACGGCGGACATGTCCAGGAGCCGGACCTGAGCGATCAGGTCCTCCAGCGCGGCTGCCGGCAGCGCACCGGCCTGGCTGAAGACCAGCACGCCGTACTTGAAGGCCATCAGCGTCGGGATCGAGCGAACCTGGGCGGCCGCGGCGAGCCCCTGCTCGACCTCGGTGTTGATGGATCCGAACACGATGTCCGGGTGCGCCTCGGACGCCGCCTCGTAGACCGGGGCGAACTGGCGGCACGGGCCGCACCAGGACGCCCAGAAGTCCACCAGGACGATCTCGTTGCCGGAGATCGTCGTCGTGAAGTTGTCGTCGTTCAGGGCGATGGTGCTCATCTGCGCCTCCTTGTCAGGCCTGGGAATGAGGATACCCCAGGGGGTGTTTGACCAGAACGACCGATACCCCCTAGGGTATTCCTTGCCTGATCTGAACGCCGAGGAGACATCCACATGACCGTGACCGCGACCCGCTCGACGCAGCCCCCGATCGACCCCGAGGTCGGCTTCCACCCGGGCCCGCTCGGCCGACTCGGCGTGTCGGTGACCCGCCACCGCCGGCTGACCGCGGTCATCTGGTTGCTGCTGGTCGTCGGCCTCGGCTTCTTCGCTCCCCGCGTCGAGGGCAGCCTGTCCGGCGCCGGGTGGCAGGCCGACGGCTCCGACTCGGTCGCCGCGCGCGAGCTGGCGACCCAGCACTTCGGCGGCAACGCCAGTTCGGCGATCCAGGTCGTGGTGACCTCCGCCGACGGACCGGTGACCCAGGGCGCCGGAGCAGCAGTGCTCGCGAAGGCGACCGCGCTCCTCCAGAAGGACGCACGCATCGCCGAGGTCATCCAACCCCAGCCGGGCGCGACGCTGAGCAAGGACGGCCGGACCGCCGTCCTACTGGCCGGAGCCGGCGCCGACACCAACGAGATGGTGCGCGCCGCCGACGACCTGAAGGACCCGCTCAAGGCCCTGTCCGGGAACGGCGTGACGGTGAACCCGACCGGCGCGTCCCTGCTGTGGTCGGACTTCAACGCCGCGAACCTGTCGGCGATGCTGAAGTCGGAGATGTTCTCCTGGCCGGTGACCCTGGCAATCCTCGTGCTCGCCTTCGGCGCCCTGGTCGCGGCCGGCCTGCCACTGATCCTGACCCTCTCCGGACTGGTCGCCTCGGCCGGCTCCCTGGTACTGATCAACCAGTTCGTCCCGGTCTCGATCTGGGCGATGAACTTCGCGATGATGTTCGCCCTCGCACTCGGGATCGACTACGCCCTGTTCATCGTGGTGCGCTTCCGCGCCGCCCGGCTGGGGTCGCACGAGTCACCACGTCAGGCGATCGCCGAGACCATGGACACGGCCGGTAAGGCAGTGCTGCTCTCCGGGGCCACCGTGCTGATCTCGCTGTCCGCGGTGATGCTGGTTCCCTCGCCCTCGTTCCGGTCGATGGCCGGGGGCATCATGCTCGCGGTCCTGTTCGTGCTGGGTGCGACGCTGACGTTGTTGCCACTGGTGCTGTTCAAGCTGGACGGACGCATCAACAAGTTCGCCCTGCCCTGGGTGCACACCGGTGAGCACCGCTCGCCCAAGTTCGCCGCCTGGGGCGAGCGGCTGTGGAAGCGCCCGCTGGTCTGGGGACTCGGCTCGCTGGTCGTCCTGCTGGCGCTCGCCGCTCCGATCTTCGGACTGAAGACCGCGATGCCCTCGATCAAGGTGCTGCCCACCGACGCCTCGGCGCGCATCGGCTACGACCTCGTCCAGCAGAGCTTCGGGCCCGGAGCTCCCGGCACGCTGCAGATCGTCGTCCCGACCGCGCAGGCCGACACCGCCGCAGCGGTGGTCTCGGCCGACCAGGGGATCGCGGGCGCCATGCCGGCGGTGCCCGCGCCTGACGGGAGCCCGTACACGATGATCCAGGCGGTCCCGACCGTGGATCCCTCCGACCCGGCCCTCTCGGCCACTGTCGACCGCCTGCGCGCGGACCTGCCGTCCGGCGCGTTGGTCGGTGGTGCGGCCGTGGAGAACCTGGACCTGAAGGCCCAGCTCGACGACTCCACCCCGTTGGTGATCGGCGTCATCCTGGGCCTCGGCTTCCTGCTGCTGCTGATCGCCCTGCAGGCACCGCTGATCGCCCTGCTCGGAACCCTGGTGAGTCTGCTCTCCACCGCGGCAGCCTTCGGCGTGGCGCGACTGGTCTTCCAGGAGGGTTGGGGCTCGGGCTTCTTCGGGTTCGAGTCCCAGGGCTTCCTCGACGCCTGGGCGCCGGTCTTCTTTTTCGCGATGATCTTCGCGATCGCGATGGACTACACCGTTTTCCTGCTCGCGTCGGCCAAGGAGCACTACGAGCACAGCAAGGACCCACGCGAGGCGATGATCGGCGCCGTAGCCCACTCCGGCCGGGTGATCTTCGCCGCGGGCGCCGTGATGGTGGCGGTGTTCTTCACCTTCTCCCTTTCCGGGCCGCTGCCGCCCAAGGAGATGGGCATCATCCTCGGCATCGCCGTCCTGCTGGACACCTTCCTGATCCGTCTGGTGCTACTGCCGGTGCTGCTGCGCCTGACCGGCAAGGCCGCCTGGTACGTCCCGGCCTGGCTGGGGCGGATCCTGCCCGACATCAAGTTCGCCCATGACTGAGCACGCACCACCTTCTCCCACGAAAGGAACCACGTTGACCATCACCTCGTCCGGCACCGCCGGAACCAGCCACGACGCCGGACACGGGAAGGCCGTCCTCGACGAGCTCTCCCCGTTGCACCGCGAGCTGCGTCGCAGCATCCCTGAGGTCTACAAGGGCTTCGGCGAGCTGCACAAGGCAGCGTTCGCCTCCGGTGACCTGGACACCCGGACCAAGGAGCTGATCGCCCTGGCGATCGGCGTGGTCGAGGGCTGCGACGGCTGCATCGCCTCACACGCCCAGGCCGCGGTCCGGGCCGGCGCCACCCGGCAGGAGGCTGCCGAGGCCATCGGTGTCACCTTCCTCATGAAAGGTGGACCGGCCACGATCTACGGGCCACGTGCCTACGACGCGTTCTGCGAGTTCGCCGACGCCGCCGACGCCGCAGCCGCGGCGTCGGCCTGAGAGGAGCACGGACATGTGTCACGCCAAGAAGTGCCGAAGCTGCGGGAAGACGACTTGGGCCGGGTGCGGTGCGCACGTGGCCCAGGTGAAGGCTCGGGTGCCGGCCGACCAGTGGTGCGGCGGGCACGCCGACCAGACCACCCAGCCCGGGCTAGTGGCCCGGTTCTTCGGACACCGTGGAGGAGGCCGATGAACCTCGACCGTGCCGTCCTCGCCCTGGCCGGGACCATGGTGCTGATCAGTGTGCTGTTGACCGTGCTGGTATCGAGCTGGTGGCTGCTGCTGACCACGTTCGTCGGCCTGAACCTATTGCAGTCCAGTGTCACTGGGTTCTGCCCGGCAGCGGTGATCTTCGCCAAGTTCGGGGTGTCCACCGGTTGCGCGTTCATTCCCGGTGACGCGCGACGGACCGGTGATCCCACGGCCGCCGCCTGATCCGGTCTGGGCGTGCGCGTCAGCAGCTGCAGCGAGCGTTCCAAAATCGGAGACACGTAGGTCGCGAGTTGGTTTCTAGGACGCATCAGATGTCGCCGAGGTTGAGTCGCCAGGCTTCCTCGGCCGCGCGTTCGCCGGCACGGGCGCGGGTGTACCTGATGAGCATCTCGCTGCGGGTCCATCCGGCCATGGCCATGAGGCCGGTCTCAGAGCCGCCGGCGGCCAGCCAGCGGTGAGCTGCGGTGTGTCGAAGCCGGTGGGGTCGGAAGTTCTCGATCCCCGCGCGTGTGGCCCGTCGCTTGAGTGAGCGGATCAGGCCGTTCTGGCTGTAGGCGCTGCCCCTGTCGCCGAGCCAGAGTGCGGCTTCGTCGGCGAGTGGGTGGCCTGCGCGCGCGAGCAGATAGCGCTCGATCGACAGGGCGGTGTCCGGTCCGATGGGGACAACTCGCCCGCGGCCTCCCTTGCCTCGCCGGATCGTGACGAGCCAACCGTCGAGGTCGACGTCGTCGACCTCAAGGCCGATGACCTCACCGGAGCGGATAGCCGTCTCCGTCATGAGCCGGATGATGGCCTCGTCGCGTCGATGGTGAAGCGGCGCTTCGGCGTCGTCGGTGATCGAGTCGCAGGTGCGGATCAGCGCGCGGATCTCGTCGACGGTCAGCGGCTGGACCACAGGTGGTTCGACTCGGGGCGCCTTGACGCCAGGGAACGGATAGGCGGGAAGGTAGCCGCCTTCGGTCAGCCATGACGCGAACCGTCGGATGCACATTTGACGGGTGCGGGCGGTCGCCGGCGCCGCCCCGTCGGCGAGCATCTGGCTGATCCACGTGTTGAGCGCCGTGCGGCTCATCGGCGGCTGGGCAGCATCGGCGCACCAGCGGAGGTAGCGGGTGGCGGCGTCGGAGTAGCAGGCGATGGTGGCGGGGCTCTTGTTCTCGGCGCGCATCGCGAGCTGCCAGGCGACGAGACGTTCGAGGGCGAGGTCGGGCGTGAGGCTGATGAGTTCGGTCATGGCCGGACTGCACAGCCAGCCCTCATCAGCGTCCTGCGGAGGGGTGAACCGGGCCCAGTGCGGGGCTTGTCCAGTTAACTCGTCCTTTGATGGACATGGGTCGAATCCAGCCGATCGCACGCAACTCCGAGGTGCACGCCGCTCAGGGCGCGCTCGGCGATGCGGCGCACGGCCCCACGCACCGACTGGAACCATAGTGGCGTGGACAGCAGCGAGTTCTTCACCACCGAGCAGGACACCAGCCCGTGGGGAACAGGCGAGGCGACTCGGCTTCACACGGAACTACTTGACCAGCTCGCAGCAGCACCGTCCTCCACATGGTCGGACCTTGAGGTCGCGAAAGCTCTGGCTGAGCTCAGTCACGACGAGTACCAGAAGTACGGCACGAGGGGCAGCGAGCTCGACAACGCCGAGGCCCGCAAACTACTCACCACGCTGAAGGCCGTCCTGGCGCGAATCGGGATGCGTGGCGTCGAGTTCGGGTTTCGGGATTTCGAGAGCTTCCGCAGCTTCTGGATCCGCAAAGGTGCTTCCGGAGACGGCGGATGGCAGGCGCGTCGCGACCTGCTCGCCGACCTGTTCAACCCGATCCACGACCGCCTCGAAGCCCTCGCCGCAGGAGGGTCAGGGCCGAAGGTGACCGACGAGGCGCTTTCCGCCCTGGATGACCCAGGTGCGATCCGCGACCACCTCAATCGGATCGAGCGCAACCTTGACGACGACCCCCGACTCGCGGTCGGCTCCGCTAAAGAGCTTGTCGAGTCCACCGCGAAGTTGGTGCTGAAGCGCTCTGGGGTCGAGTACGGCAAGAGCGACGACCTGCCCGGACTCGTGGCGAAAGCGCACACCGCACTCGGCCTCAACGCCAAGCAGGTGGAGGGCGGTGCGGAGAACGCCGTCGGTATCCGCACCCTGCTGGGTGCGGTGTCCCGGATCGGGGTGGGGATGGCAGAACTACGCAACCAGGTCGGGACTGGCCACGGGCAGGCCGAGGTGCCCACCTGGGTGACCCCTCGTCATGCCCGACTTGCGGTCGGGTCAGCGCACGTCTGGTGTCAGTTCGTCCTGGAGACCTTGGAACAGCGCTCGTCGTAGACAGCCTTCGCCCGAGTTCCGGCGACGGGTCTCCACACCTCTCGGAGCAACCCGCGGGGACGGCATCGCGCACCTGCATGGCATGACGCTCTCCGTACAGAACCCCGACGAACTGGTCGCGGCCATCCCCCACCTGCTCGGCTTCAAGCCCCAGGAGTCCATCGTCTTCGTGCCGATGCGCTCCGACCTGCCCGTCGCCCGGGTCGATCTGCCGACGACACCGCGCGACCGCGAGCTGGTCTGGCGATCCATCCGCCACGGCCTCACGCGATACGCCACGCCCGGCGCCAGCGTCGGCATCGTCGCCTTCACAGCGGACCGGCAGATGGCGCACGATGTCGGCACCGAGTTCGCGGCCCGGCTGGACACTATGGGGATCGGCGCCCGTGTCCTGCTATGGGCGGATGACACCAGGTGGGCGGATCTCGACACCGGCGACATGGGGCTCCAGACCGACGCCGCGCGAGAGCGCGTCGCGGCGATGACCGTCATGGGCGGGCGCACGCAGCCGGTGGCCAGTCGCGGCGCTCTCGCGGACTCGCTCGTCGGCGACCGCGAGCCGGTAGCGAAGCTGTTGCCCGAGACCCGCGAGGCGGCGCGCGAGAACACGGCTCAGGTCGAGGGGCGCTGGGCGCACAGCCGCGTGCAGCGCTTCCACCGCGACGGCGTACGCCTCGACGACAAGGACGCCGCGAGGCTGCTGGTAGCCGTCGAGTCCATCCCGATCCGCGACCGGCTCTGGCTCGACATGACACGGGGCAACGCCGCCTCCCACGTCGCCCTCTGGACGGACCTGACCAAGCGGGCACCCGACGAGGTTCGTGCCGCCCCGGCTTCCCTTCTCGCCTTCGGGAGCTGGCTCAGCGGCCACGGCGCGATGGCATGGTGCGCGCTCGATCAGGTGCCCAAGGGCAAGCCCTACGCCCTGGCCAACCTCGTCGCGGCAGCCGTCCAGACGGGGATGCACCCACGCGAGTGGGAGGCCGGGAAGTCTCTACCCGCCGAGCGCGGCATCGACCGTGCCTCCGACTTCGCCCGGTCGCAGGCGAGCACGCACTTCGGCTCCGCACGTCCCGCACATGGCATCTGAGGATAGGCGCATGAGAAACACCTACCACCGGTGGCAGCACGACAGTCGGCTCGAACGTCTACTGGCTCGGCTGCTGCGAGGCCGCCAGCCAGCTCACGCAACCAGGGTCGATCTCGTCCACGGACCACGCATCGACTTCCGTCAGCCATACGACTGATGCCTGTCGTCACTCCGTCCGGCAACCGCTGGCGCGGAATGTCCACCATGTCCGGGGCACCACCGATAGGGTTGTCCCATCGACGCCCAGTTGATTGGTGGTGGTTGGAGGAACTCGTGCTGGACACATCGCAATGGCAGCGACTCACGCTGCGCGTCCAGGATGAGTTGTTCCTCGACCCCAAGAACGTGCGACTGGAGACGACGAGCGCTCAGGTCGAAGCGGACATCATCGAGGACCTCTTCGACAACGAGAACGCCTTTGACCTCGTCGACGCGATCGCCAAGATCGGCTACCTCACCCACGAGGTCCCCATCGTCGTTAAGCGCCAAGGCAAGTACATCGTCGTGGAGGGCAACCGACGCCTTGCCGCGCTGAAGGCCATCCAGAACCCGAAGATTGTCCCCTCCTACCAGTCTCGCGTCACCGCGGCCGTCAAGACGATGGGTAAGGCTCGGGACAATCTGGTGAGCATCGAGGTCCTCGTCGCGCCCAACCAGACGCAGGCGGACCAACTCATCGCGGCCCTGCATACGTCGAACCCTCGGAAGCCATGGTCGCCTGCCCGTCAGGCGGCGTTCTTTCAAGCGCAGATCGATGCCGGCCGGAAGTATAAGCAACTACTAACTCGCTATCCCACCGTGAACGTTCCCGACTTCGTCCTGCGAGCACGCCTGGTGAACCGTCTGAAGTCGGCTGTCGCGGGCGAACCCGAGCTGGCTGACTTCATCGGCAGCAAGGAGTGGAAGACCGGATTCTCGGCCTTGACCCGCGTCTTCGAGTCGAAGGAGTTCCGCGACGTCACCGGCATCGGACTCGACAGCGATGGGAACCTTGAGTCCTCCCTGTCCGACCCCGAACTGGACGCGGTTGCTCGTCTGATCGTTCAGGGATTGCAGGACCGCAGCATCAATACCCGAACGCTCAACAAGGTCACCAGCCCACGATTCATCCAACTGATGACGGAAATCCGCGCGACCATCGGCACGCCAGCCGTGAGCCCCGGACTTACAGGAAACGGAGGCGGCGGCACCGGCGGCGGGCTTGGCCAAACCGGCGGAGGCCAAGGATCGCAGGGTGGAGGACCCGGCACGTCTGGCGGGCCGACCAGCAAGGGCGCGAAGGCCGCAGGCGGCGCGAGTGGCGCCAAGACGAAGACCAAGGTCAAGACGACTTCGCTTCCCATTGGGAGCGTCACGGTGCCTGATGCCTTCGGGGAGCCACTCAAGGCTCACTTCGCAGAACTCTCGGTCATCAACATCCAACGCACCCCGAACGCCGCATTCCTCATGCTCAGAGCCATCTTGGAGAAGTCGATTAAGGCGTACGCCGATGCCAAGGGCGTCGACATCGCCAGCACCAAGCATCAGAACAACGGCCGGGTCCAACTGCACAACTGCCTGAACTGGGTAGTCGAGTATTGGTCGAAGAGCAAGACGGACCTGGTCGACCCCACGAAGCGGGTCCAGGGAGGCCGGCTCGCGGAATACACCGCAACGAAGGCCGCCCTCAACGCTGCCAACCACAACTACAAGTTCAGTGTCGACCCAGACGAGGTCGAGCGAGCCTGGCAGTCGATCGACCCACTGCTCCGAGAGTTGCTCGCTCCATGACAACGTATGCGACCAGTAGAAGACGGGTAATGGCGTCGCCACTCCGTTACCCAGGCGGCAAGGGTTCGCTTTATGCCCGCCTCCGACGGGTGATCCGCGACAACAACCTCGCGGGCTGCACGTACGTTGAGCCGTACGCGGGCGGTGCTGGCGCAGGACTGGCCCTCTTGGTCACAGGCCAAGTCGCCAAGGTTGTCATCAACGACCTCGACCCGGCGATCTATGCCTTCTGGGCATCCTTGAAGTCCGACCCGGACGCCATGATCGCTCGCATCAAGAAGGTCCCCTTGAGCGTCAAGGAGTGGCGAAGGCAAAAGGAGATCTACGCCGCCACGGACGCCGACATGAGCGCTCTGGGGTTCGCGACGTTCTACCTCAACAGGACCAATCGGTCGGGAGTGCTCAACGGCGGCCCCATCGGCGGTGTCGCCCAGACCGGCAACTACCTGATCGACGCACGGTTCAACCGCGAAGAGCTATCCGAGCGCGTCCGCACGCTCGGGCTCTTCGCCGACCAGATCGACGTGACCTGCCTCGATGGCCGGTCCGTCGTCAAGAAGTACGCCGCCAAGTCCGGAACCTTCGTGTACGCCGACCCGCCCTACTTTGAGAAAGCCGGCTCCCTCTACATGAACTACTTCAAGGCCGAAGATCATGAGGCGCTCGCGAAGGATCTAAATGCCAAGGCGGATGGGCGATGGCTGCTCACCTACGACGCTGTCCCACAAGTGGAGGCCCTCTACCCCGATCGCCGTCGCCGCCAGTTCGGCCTGCACTACTCGGCGCACCGTGTTGTCAAGGCAACTGAGGTCGCCGTCCTGTCCGACGCCCTGCTCGACATCGGCGAGGGATGGGAGATCTAGCCGCGCCGAGCGAAGCATCGCGAGTGGCGTCGTCGTGGTGAGTCAGGCTCGGCCGTCGTTGACCTTCTTCAAATTCTGCAAGTCGGACCAGTGCTGTTCGAGGGCCGCCAACGTCGGGCTGACGCCCAGCGTTGCGAGTGGTTGCGAGTGGCCGTCAATGTAGCGGCAGGCGTCCTCGAACACTTCGGTGACCTTCGGGATAAGCTCGCCGAGCTTCTCCGTGTTGATCTTCTCCAGTTTCGTCATGCCGATGTTCGGCTGGTAGCGCTGTGAAACGCCTTGGAGCAACTCAGTCTCCGTGAACACCTCGCACCAGGATCGAATCCAGCCGTAGCCAACCCGGACAAGTGCATCGCGAGCCTCACCCTCCTCGTCCTTGGCAGCCTCGATCGTGGAGTTGATCTTTCCCTTGATGCCGTTCAGCGTGTCCCACCGGGGGTGGCTTGCGCGGGTGACTTTCCCCTTGCCGTCTTCATCGGTGATCTGGAAGTACGTACAGCGTCTCGACTTCTCGGACAGTGCCAACAGGGTCGTGGTGAAGAGGATGTCGTGGGTGAACACGACCACTTGGTTGTCCTCCGCCAGGCGCACAACCCGTTCAGCGACCTCGCGTACCCGTCGGTGATCCAAACTCGACACGGGATCGTCGAAGATGACCGGCGCGGTGATGCCGGCCAGTCGCGCTTCGGCCAGGAAGTCAGCCAGAGCAAGCACCTTCTGCTCTCCCTCGGAGAGCACCTTGGATGGCTTGTGCCGTCCGCTCAGCACCTTGCGCCGCTGCGCACGACCCTCCCGACCAACGAACTGGACTTTGAGCGAGGGCGCGCGCAGCGCCTCGCACTCCTCGATGAATAGGGCGTCGAAACTCTGGTTGATCAACTGGTCACTTGCAGTTTTCGACAGCTCGGTGACACCTCGCGCCAACTGCGGCAGCGGACGCTTCAAGGTACGAAGTTGGTCAGCCTCCTTTGCAGCCTTCACCTGCACCTCGATGACGGCCCAGGAGTTGGCGAGTTCCGCAGCATCCTTCAGCTCCAGGAGTTCGGCCTGCTTGTCCTCGAGCGCCTTGGCCCGGTTCTTAACCTGCTCATCCAGTAGGGCCACGTCTGCGGAGACTGCTTCCGCAGCGGACACGCAGTCGGCGCTGGGCTGCGCCAAAGACGTCGCGAGGTCAGTCGCAACGGGGTCGCCCGCGTGCACTGCGGAGGCAGCGACTGTCGCCGCTTCGAGGATGTCGTTGAGTCCTCCAAAGTAAGCGGGCTTCGTCTCCTCGTCAGCCAACTCCTGAGCCAGCCCAACAGAGTCTGCTGTCACGATCTCGTCTACCCGTTGCATAAAGGCAACGATGACGGCGTCGTTGGCACGAATGTCCCCCGAGATTTTGTCTTCGAGGTAGGTCGAATACTTCGCCAATAGGTCGCGCGCTGTGTCGGACACCGACTGTCGGCAGTACAAGCATCGGTCGGCGTTATGCGCCCCTGCCTCGATGAGGTGCTGGCGGTAGGAGTCACCGGCCTCGATGAAGGCGCTCCACGTCTCCTCCGGCTCGGCGGGCAGGTCCGCCGCCGCGAAGAGCTCCGAGCGGAATGCCTGGTAGTCGGCGGCCAACTGCATGCGCTTGACCAGTGCATCGTTGTACGCGGCGACGTCCAGCGCGTTGAGTGCGGCGGCCGCATCCACCGCTTGCTGGATTGCGCGATGCTCTCGGCGCCGTGCAGTCAGTTGAGTTCCGATGGTGTTCGCCCGGAGCGCGGCAACGGCCTGCGTCAGGGTGTCAATCTTGCCTTCGACATCTGGAACAGTGGATGCCTTCGCTTTCAGCGCAACGAGGTCAGTGGAGGCACCGAGAGTCTCGATCAGTGGGTAGATAGACGATCCCCGCTGGAATCGCGAGAGCAATCCGGTCGACCCACTGCCGAGGCTGGAAATCGCCGTGTCGATCTGCGCCGTCACACCCTGGATGGCAGCGATGACGTGGTTGAACAACGCGAGCACGGCGGGCACGTAGACGTAGTCAAGATCGTCGTCGACATGCGTGGACACCGACGGGCTGTCGAAGATCGACATGCGAGTGAATGGCGAGACCCCTCGGTCTCCTTGCCACTGCAACTCATGCAGGTCGTCACCGAGTTTGTAGTCCAGCTTGGCGTTCTGGGCAATCTCCTCCTCGGCATCGACATTGCCCAGGATCACGTCTGCCGTTCGGCTGTCTGCCAATGCCTTGAATATACGGGAGTAGCCGGTTTTGCCCGTCCCGTTCTCGCCGTAGAGGATCGTGAGCCCTTCATGGGGCTCGATCTCTGCGCCAGTCACCAGCGCGTTGACACCCCGGACCTCTGAGAGCTTGACGAGGTTGAGCGGAGGGGCCGCCTCGTCCTGCCTGGCTTCGGTGCTCAGCTTCTCGACTGTATCGATCTCACGCGGGTCGAGTGCCTTCTCCTGACGGAACAACTTGTACGCCGAGCCGATGACGGACTCACTAACGGGCCTTCCTGTCGTCAACACCTCGGCGACGAGAAGACGAACCCATTCATCGCTGTTGTTCGCCCAGTGAGCGAGCATCGCGCGTGGGTCGGAGGTCTCGTCAGCAGTGGCATCCGATTCGGTTTCGAGCGTGTCCTCGGTCATGCGCTGGGTTCAGCTCTCCTCGAAGCCCGACTGGTCGAACTTGAGGGTGCGGGCGTTCTCCGAGACGGCGCGGACCTTGCCGTCGCCGAAGCCGCTCTGGTTCGTGGCTTCGATCTCAATCCGAACGGTCAGTTCGGTGCAGTCGTCGGCGCGGAGGTTGGCGATGACTTCGTCGGCGATGTTCTTGAAGTCCATCGCGATCTTGTCGGAGTTGAGGGTCTTCACGCCGTAGAAGCGGGTCTTCGGCTTCGGGAAGACGATGTCGACCTTCGGGGCGTTCGGGTCGCGCTCGGTGCCGCCGCCGTGCTGCTCCACCAGCGCTGCGAGTTGCTCCTCCTGCGACGTCTTCGGAGCCGACTCCTCGTCGATCTGCTTGGACGCGACCTCCGGCTTGACGAGCAGGAGCGTGTCGGTGGTGGCCGGCGGGAGTGACTTCACGTCGGTCGTTGGAGCCCACAGCCCGATGTAGCGGCCGGTCGCCTCGTCGTAGCCGGTGGCGAGCGCGAAGGCGTCGGTCTGCCAGATCATCGGCATGTCGACGATGCCCTCGTTGAGGACCTTCCTGTCACGCAGCCGCGGCATGTAGGGATATTGCGAGTACAGGCCCCATAGCGCGCCGAGCGAGACGTGGCCGTCCTTCCAGATCTGCGGCACCTTGCTGATCGCCAATCGAATGGTGGCAGCAGCCTGCCGGGTCGAAAGGTCGCCGTCATTGCCGAGCCGACGCGAGACCCGCTCAGCGAGCGACTCGGACTGGCCCTCCACCTTGGTCTCACGGATCAGGAACGGCGAACTCGGGTCGGGCTGGGTTGGCACGAGCGCCCAGGTGAAGGTCTGCAACAGGCGCGCCGTCACCGTCTGGTCGGCCTGGTCGCGACGCTGCGCGGCCTGGTTCTTCTGGTTCTGAGTGAGGTCGAGGTCGGCCTCGTTGTCCAGGACGTGCTTCCACCCGAGGTAGTCACGGGTCGCAGCGTTGAGCTCTTCGAGCCGGGCCTCGTCGGCGGCGAGGTAGACGACCGTGTTGCGGTTCGTGCGGTTGGCGCTACCACGCTGCTCGGTGGCCTTCTGCGCAAACGCCTTGGCCTCTGAGTCGGTCTTGCCCTTGTGCGCGACCTTCGGGTGAAGGATCACCAAGCGGGCTTCATCGGTATCGGGGATGTCGGCGTTGGACTCGGGGCAGACGTGAACACCAGCGAAGTCACCTCGCGTGCGGCCCTGGCCCTGGAGGCGGCGCACGATCTCGGCCCACACGTCCTCCTTGTGAAGCCGCTCGGCCTGGTCCTTCGCGGTCCGCGTGATGTTGGGCTGGAGGTCGTACCAGTACTTGCCCGAGCCTGAGTAGAAGTAGGTCGCGCGGTCACCGAGCTGCGTCAGCGCGGCATGGAAGTTGCCCGGCACATCACCCGGGACGGCAGTTCCCAGAAATACTCGCTGGGTCCCGATGCCCTTGTGGGTGGAGCCCGGCGCGATCGTCGGAGCGGCACCGAAGAACACCGTGCGAGCCAGTCGCTTGGTGAGCGCACGCTGTCCGAAGAGCGGCTTCTCCTTGTCGATACGTCCCGGCTCGGAGTTCGGTCCATCGACGTCTGCGTCGATGATCGTCTTCCACGAGTCCTGGAGATACTGCGTCAGCTCGGCGTTCACGTTAGCCGTGGCGAGCGGGATCGAGCCGGGCATGATCAACGGCGAGGCGTCCTCGCCCGTCCAGAGCGCGTGAATGACCGTGCTCATCAGCCGCAGCACACCTCGGGTGCGCTGGAACCGCTCCAGCGACGACCACTCCTCATAGAGGGTGTCGAACATCTCCGGGTGGATCGGATAGGTCCGCTTGATCCTGTCTTCGTACGCCGCGTCGCGTGCCTCGCGGGGGAAGTCGTCGGTGTACTTGCGGTACATCTCGACGTACGCCCGCGCCGTCGCGCCGATGGACGCGAGTGCGGCGGCGTCGGCGTCCTTGAAGAGCCGCTGCTTGACGATGTGGTAGGCCTCATCCGACGAAGCCGGACGCCACTGATCAGCTACACGGCGTACGACGTTTTGGAGCCGCTTGAGTGCTTCGAGGCCGTTGGCGCCGCCGACTTCCTCGGCGTTGCCGGCGACGATCTTGTCGCCGCTGTCGCCCGACTCCGATGCCGGGATCGAGATGGCGAGCAGGACACCGGAGGTGCCCTTGGCTGCCTCGGTCAGTGACTGGGCGAAGGTGAACTGGTCATCGAAGGTGCCGCCCGCGAGGTCGTCACGGCCAACAAGGGAGCGGGCGTAGGCGACCCACTCGTCGATGAGGATCACGGCGGGTGCGTACGTGCTGAGCAGCTCGTGGAGCTTCTCGCCCGGGTGGGTGCGGTCGGCGTCGGACTGCGCGATGAGCGCGTACGCATCCTTTCCGCCAAGCTGCCAGGCAAGTTCTCCCCAGATGGTGTTGACCTGGGTGCCGTCGTCCTTCACCACGCCTGATGGGCTGAAATGGTTACCGACGATCGCGACGCGGTTGACCTTGTCGCCCTTGTAGCCGCTGGCCAGCAGCAACTCCTGCGTTGCTTGTGGGTACTTGCCGACGGGGAGGCCTGCGGCGACGTGCCACAGGGAGAGCATCGAGTGGGTCTTGCCGCCACCGAAGTTCGTCTGCAGGTTGATGACCGGCGATGCGTTGTCGTCACCGGACAGTCGACGCACGGCGCGGCTGATCAGGTCGCTCAGACCTTCGGTCAGGTAGGTGCGCTTGAAGAACTCGACCGGATCGGCGTAGTCGGAGTCCGCTTCACCGCCCGTGGCGACCTTGTAGAGGTCTGCGGCGAACTCCGACGCGTGAAAGTTGCCCGTTGCGACGTCGTCGTGCGGCTGCAACACCTCGCGCCACGGCCTGAGACCGCCGATGGCCTCTGGGTTGTCGACCGCAGCCTTGAGAACCTTCTTGTCGTCACGATCGGCGGTGACTCGGCGGAGGTTGAGCCGGATCGACTTCACTTGGTCCGCTTCGGCGGGCTTGCCGAGAAGCGTCATCAACCGTTCGGCGGTGTCCAGCGCTCGGTAGGCATCATCGTCAGTGAACGAACCGTTGTGCGCCCAGGTGTTCCGAGCGTTCTTGAGCTCGGTAGCAAAGGCTTCACCGACACGGCCGAGGGTGTCCGAGAACGGGTACCAGCGCGGCTTGACGTTGGTCGTGATCGACGTATCCGTCAACATGCGCAACTGGGCAGCCGGATCGAGCGGGTCGTAGACACGTCCGCTGTCTCCATCCCGCGCCTCAATCAGCTTGATCCACTCGGCGCCGACCGCGGGGTCCACAGCGCCGATCACCGTCGCGATGTAGTCGTCCAGGGCAGGAGCGATGGTCTCGAACATCTTGCCGACGCGGTCACGGTTGCTGACTGCCATGTCACTCGTCCTCGTCGAAATCGAAAGCGCCCTGAGTAGCGGCGGCCTTCTTGGCCTCGCGCGCAACCTCAAGGATCTCGGGCCAGCTCGTCACCAAGCTGTTGAACGACAAGGCGTCCTTCGTCCAACCATTACCCTCTGCTACTCGGAAGAGCAGATGGGCCAGTTCCTTCACCAGGTCTGCATCGACCGCCCCGTCCGTGCGACTCAATGCCGCCTGGAGGAAGTCGCCTGCAGGCGCGATGCCGTCCCGCTCCAGGACCTTGATGAGGTGATGAAGCGCTTCCCAGTTGCTCGTGTGAAGGTCGGCAACCGGGTCATAGTCCCAACTCAGATCACCTGGTCTGATGAGATGAACGCTGTTCGCGCGCGACACGACAATGCCGTCACGATCCATGACGTCGACGCTCGTGTTGCGAGCGCGAGCAAGGCTGTCAGCGTCGCCGAACTTTCCGGTGGTGTATCCATGCTGTCGATACCAGGCGATCGCAAACCGGGTGGGCGCGTCGAAGTCGCCCTCCTGCTCATTCAGGACGCTGTCGAGGACTTCGTTGATCCGCGCCAGCGCAGACCTGACCGACATCCGTGAACCGTCAGCCTCAATCACCCCTGCGTACCGGCTGAACACGCCCATGCCGGGGCCGATGGCCGCCTGGGGCATGTCTACCGGAGCTACTGCTCCCTGTTGCAGCCGTTTGAGGGCCTCGGGGAGTTCGGACTCGAGCGCTGCGATAAAGCCGCGCCGGTCGATCGTGCCTGCTGATGCACTGCGTTTACGAACTGCCAGGACAACGGATGACGCCAGCGCATTCCTGCCGAGTTCGCGGAGACCGCCTCCGAGTTCGGTGCGCACTGGCCACGTCGCCGTTACCTGTCCACCAGCGTCGATAAGGGCCTGAAGCATGGTCTCCCAGCCAGTGGAGGCGGTGCCCAAGTCGTCGGTGTCAGACTGCTTGAACGCGTAGTAGACCGTCATCGGGAACTCAGCGTCGTGAGCTGTGATCGCCCCATCGAAAACACCTCGCAGTCCATCCTCAAAGAAGCGAGCCGCCGCGGCGGCGCTCTCGTGCCGCGCAGGTTCGGCGATGAGTTCATCCGACTTGGGGGTGACGAGGGTTCCATAGAGATCGGGCATGTACTCCCGAAGCACTTGGCGGTGCCAGAGGTAGAAGAAGTCCGACAGGTCGGCATACGGCACGTTGTCGTAGTAAGGGGGGTCCGTGCTGATTACAAGACGGCCCGCCGGCATCTCACTTGCGCTCCTCTGGACCGCCGTACCAATGCCCCTTGCTGGCACTCGCTCAAGGGCTTCAACCAAGTAGCCAAGCTGACCCGCGACGTTCCCCGAAGAATCAGAGAATGGATTGGCCTCTGCGTAAACCCAGATCATCGGCATTGCGTTGCGCGCGAAGACCTGCTCAACCGTTTCCCGGCCAGGGTGCCAAAAGCTCTGGCTCGACGCACGGTTGGCCACCCGCCCGATGAACAGCGCCAAGTAGGCCGCTACCGCATTGGCGTACTCGCCGTCTCCCGACGTCGCGAGGACGCTGTCTCGGGCCTCTCTAGCCAACTCGACGAGTTGCATCAGGAGTACCTGCTGCCGAGGCGAATAGAAGTCGCTCTGTTCGCTGAGTCCATACGCCTGAACACGGAAGCCCAGGGCCTTCTTCGGCAGGGGAACGATCGGGAAGGCTTCTGGCAGAGCGACGTCCGCCGCATCGACGGCGTATTGGTCCGGGGCCTCGTATATGCGGGTTCGGTTCCCTTCAGCGACCACACACAGGAGGTGCCGTCCCAGTCGCTGGGCAAGACCCTCTGCACGAATGTAGTCGAGCGGAATGGCCGTGTCGCAGGCCAAGCAGCGAGCGCCATTCCGGCCGACCGTGCCTGGGACTGCGGGACCAGTCTTGGTCACCGTGTAATGGACTTGCCTGCCCACGACCTCTGGGACGACGTGCGCCTGCTTTCCCTTGCGCGTACAGACCGTGAACGAGTTCACCAACGGAGTCACAACCTGACAGGCAGGATTCGGGCAAGTGACTGCTCTCGCCCAGAGCCACGCGATCGGCGTCTTCCCGTTGGCACTGGGGTAAAGGTCGCCAAGCCTCTTGCTTGCCTCGTCGCGCATCCACGTTCCGTACGCTTGGACATCCGCCGCGAGACCCGCCGCGCCAATCCACTGTCGGATCTGCGACTCTGCGAGCCCAGGATAGACAGGAGGCCGGCCGCTGAACTTTGACGGAAACTCAATCAGCGCCTTGTTGAGCAGTACCGGCACTGGGTTGAGGTCAGATGCACGAGCCTCCAGACCCAACCGCTGTGCCTCAAGCGGGATCGACCCTCCTCCGGCGAAAGGGTCCAGGATCGGCGGCGGGTTTCCTCCCGTGGACTTCAAGATTTCGTCGTACGCCTCCGCGAAGAGCTTCTCGTCACGACTGTTCTCCCACACCACGAGCCGCTCAATCAGTTCATGGAGCCGCTCACGCTCCTTGCGCTGGAGCTCCTCTGTGGGGAACTCATCCGGACGCGAACTCGGGTCATCGACGAGCTGAGCAAAGATGACCGCCCGCGAGGCAGCGAGGGGCCGGCGCGCCCACCAGAGGTGCAGCGTCGACGGGTGGCCGTGCCTGATTGACTTCTCCCGTGCTGACTCCCGGTTGATAGCCTCCAGCGGCAGAGCCACCTCGATCAACTTGCGCTTCTGAACCACTTCGACCCCTCTGGCCCATCCCTGGGCATGACCAAGCGGCGCCGGAGCGCCGTAGCTTCAGGTCCAAACCTATCGGCGACGTCCGACAGAACCGTGGGTAATGTGCAAGTTCGCCCGATCTGCCCGTGGGACGATTGCTTCATGACACCGGTCGAGGAGGCGTTCCGGTGGGCGCGCATCCACGCCGTGCGCCACATGGATGCCTGCGAACGCGCTCTCCTCCGATGGGGTGAGACATCGATCACCGAGGTCGTCACCTCGCGCGCAGCGAAGGCCGTCACTGTCGTGCCCTTCACCCAGCGAGCCGAAGCGCTCAGCGGGGCCGACTGGATTTGGTGGTGGGTGGACACCCGCGGCGCATACGGGATGCTCGTTCAGGCCAAGCGTGTCACCGTGAACGGAAGCAAGTGGAAGTTCGACTTCAGTTACCCGAAGGGAACCGGAACGCAGCGCAGCACCCTGATGGCTGTCTCGGCCACCCTCGGCCTGCTCCCCGTCTACGCCCTCTACCTCGGCACCGGCAGCTACCGCAGTTGGGAGCCGTGCCCGGACGGGCATCGAAGCGGTCGATGCCTCCAGTGCGTCAAGCGGTCGGTCTCTCTGATGCCTGCCCTGCTCGCCGACGAGTTCGTGAATGACAACGCCACAGACACCTACGACCAGTCGGTCGCACTGGAAGATCTGTGGACACCATCCCCGAAACTCGCGCCGCTGATCCCGGAACTACGGAGGCAACTTGCGCCGGACCTCCTGGACTTCCTCACGACCCGGCAGGACGGCACCCGAGCAGTTACACGGTCGATGATCGACCGAGTTCTGCGCGTGCGCATCGGCACCTTCCAGCATGCGGCACCGACCGTCACGCTCGCGACTCCGGACGGTCGGCACGACCGACTCGGGTCGGCTTTCCCCGAGCTACCCGAGGACATGGGCCACTACGGGCTGAGCTACTTCCGCCACGTCCTTGACCCCCTCCGACAGGCCCCGCCCGACTACGTCCTTGAGGCGATGACCCGAGACTTGGATGAGGACCATCTGACCTCGAACATGCCCGATAACATCGCCGGCGTTGTTGTGGTCCGGCTTCATGAGGACGACTGATGCACGACTACCTCGACGAATGGGAAGCGAAGGTCTACGCCCTCTCGGTCGCCGCGACGCATGTCTGCTCGAAATGTGTCGTCGATCGGGAGTTGTGGAGGCGGGTCGAAGCCGACACCACGCTCGGGAGGTGCGACTTCTGCGGCATCACCTCCGACTCCGCGACGTTTGAGGACTTGACGGCTGGCATTACCGAGGCCCTCTACGAGTTCTACGTCACCGCCGACGAATCAGGTGCGTACCACGAGGAGGGCGACTGGAGTGAGCGAGTCGAGGACGTTCAAGAGATTCTGATCGACTGGCTCGGAGACGCCGTAGACAGCCCCGTCGTCGTCCCGCTCACGCGGTTCGCTGCTGCCGCCAACGCGGTCGAGTATGGGTTCGTCCGGAAGGCCGACATCTGGGCAAGCCTGTACGACCACGACGAAGCTGCGTGGCGCGCCTTCATGGTTGAAGCACGGTCCGGAGACGTCGGCAAGGCCGCAACCGACCTGCTGACCCGGTTGAACCCGCGCACTGTCGCCCTGCTTGAGCGCGTGACACAGGTTGCAGCGGCGAAGGGGCTATTCCAAGTCACGCGACCAAGCCTGTGGCGCTGCCGGGCCGGCGGGCAAGACAAGAACTACCATTCGGCGCCCGACCTCGGCACAGCCCCCGCCGGTCGAGCCTCGGCCGGGCGCCTGAACGCCGCGGGCCACTCCTGCTTCTATGGAAGCACCACCGAACGCGGCGCGATCCTCGAATCAACCAAACACGCCGGCGAAGCACCCGAGTTCTGGATTGGCCAGTTTGAGCCGTCACGGCCGATCTATCACCTCGATGTCTTCGAGGTCCCCGACCCGCCATCCCCCTTTGCCATCGGGGCGGCGGACTCCCACGATGCCTTGGCGTTCCTTCGACGGTTCGCCGACTCAATCAGCCAACCCAACGACACGAACGACGAAGGGCACTACCTGCCTACCCAGGTCTTCACTGCATTCCTCCTCGCCGGAATCGAACCGCCCGAAGCCATTCGCTTCGCGAGCAGCATCGACTCGACCTCGGAGAACTGGGTTGTGTTCGTGGACCACGAACACTGCACCGACCGGCAGTCTCCCGAGAACTCCGAACTTCGTCTCGTTCTCGTGCAAGAGACGGCGCGTCACGTCTCGACAGCAGAAGTTGGATCGGCAATCAAGGCTCGACCTAGCTGAAGTTGCGCCCGCAGTCAGAACGGCGGCTTCCCCTTGGCCCAGCTCTTTGCCCAGTCACCCTTGTGGCCGGTCGCGTCGAAGTCGCCCATCTCGACGTTCGCGAACGGATCGTCGAGATAGCGAACCTCGTCCTTGTCGGGGCCGTCGTGGTCGACCTTCACGAGCGCGAGTCGGTACTTCGGCGCCGCGTTCTTGCCCGTGACGACCTCGTTGTGCGTGACCCAGAAGTCGGTGGCGCCGGCGAGCCGGGCCTTGACCTCGATGCGGTAGGTGTCGCCTGTGGTCGGGTCCGTGGACAGGATGTCGTAGCCGGGGTTGTTGAATGCCTGTTCTTCGGGGAGGCGACCGAGGATCCGCTCCTTTGCGAGCACCAGCTCGACGCCGCGGCGCTCGACTCCCTTGGTCTCCTTGGCGCGGATCGGGGCCTCTGCCGGTAGGTCCGCGTCGAGCATCGAGACCGGCAAGACGAGAGCAGCGGCGACTACGAGCGGAGGCTTGGTCGACATCTTCGCTTGCTGGTCGATCAGTTCAAGGCGCCGGTCCAGTCGGACCTGGAGGTCGGCGGCCTTGTTCGAGAGACTGCTGGATGACTCGCGGGGCTTCTCGCCGATGCGCTCCTTGTCGGCAGCGACCATCGCGTCCATGATGAGTCGTTCGCTCTCGTGCTTCAGCCGGGCTTCCACGAGCACTCGCTGCTTCTCCAGTTCAGTAGTGCGGCGAGGCTGAACCTCGGTGAGGTACTGGGGCAGTTCGTGCTCGATGATCCAACTGACGGCCTTCGACTCGGCGTCATGCAGCCACGGCAGTGCTTTGGCTTGCTGGATAGCAGGGACGTCGGGTGCCGCAACGCAGTCGAGATAGGGGGCGGGTCCTGCTTCCACGACGGCCCCGTCTTCGCCGACGTAGGCATAGCCGAATCGACGGGCGACAGAGGCGTCGGTCGAATCGACGACCTCTTCGATCACCCCGACAAGCAGTCGCGGGGCGTCGATGGTGCCGGAGACGAGCACAGTTCCTCGGTTGAGGATGCCGCCGAGGCTGGTGACAGCTTGCTCCATGACGGAGTCGTGCAGCGGATGTCCTGGCGCGATCAGGTCGGCGCGCGCCAAGCCGTCGGGGTGCACAGTGTCGAGGTCGAAGGTCACCCGGTCGTAGCGGGAGGCGATTGGGCCGTACTTGCCGTTGCGGAGCACAGCGGGCACGTTGTTGATCTCGTAGCGGCCCTTCTCGCGCTTGGCGATGCGGCCGCCGAAGCGGGTGAATGCTTCCTTGAAGGCAAGTTCGATGTAGTGCGGCTGGAGGCGTCGGGCCCGGGCCTCGTCCATCGCGGCTCGCAGTGTCGCGAGGTCGGCGTCGGAGAGGTGCTCGCTGGCAAGCGCGCGCTCGTTGAGCAGTTCTTCGAGTCCTTCGGAGACGCTGTGGTCGATGACCTCCTGCATTCGGGCCTTGGTCTCGGGAAGTTCGCCGTAGCGGATTGCTTCGATGAGGAGTTCACGCAGCGGAGTCTCGGAGAAGGCGGCGCCGAGGACGTCGAAGACCTTGCCGCCGTAAGCCTTGCGTTGCTCCTCGATCTTGTTGAGAAGTGCGGTGAAGACCTCTCCCTCGCGGGTGTTGGCTGCGACGATGTTCCAGAGGCGGCAGACTTCCTCCTGGCCGATGCGGTGGATGCGGCCGAAGCGCTGCTCGATGCGGTTCGGGTTCCACGGGAGGTCGTAGTTGACCATGAGGTGAGCGGCCTGGAGGTTGAGACCCTCGCCGGCGGCGTCGGTGGCGAGCATGATTTGCGTCTCGGGGTTCTTGGTGAACTCCTCGGTGATCGCCCGGCGGTCGTTGCGACGCACCCCGCCGTGGATTGCGACCACGGCCTCGGGACGTCCGATGAGTGCCTTGATCCGATCGCTCAGGTAGTTCAGGGTGTCGCGGTGCTCGGTGAAGATGATGAGCTTTCGTGGTTTGCCGTTGCTGTCGAGCGGGATGACGTTGTCCTGGAGGATCAGGCTCAGCTCTGACCACTTCTTGTCGTCGCCCCGGTCGCGGACCTCCTTGGCAACCTTCGCCAGTGCGTTCAGTTCGAGGATCTCGGCTTCGAGTTCGGCGATCGTCTCGGCAGCCGTGGCGGCGTCGACGACGTTCTCCTCGAAGTCCTCAAGGTCTTCGGCGGACATCTCGTCGTCGTCGATGGACTCGACGGCGTACTTGTAACGGTCCTCGCGCAGAACGTCGCGGTCCTCGCGGTAGGTGCCGTTCTCGATACCGCGCTTCGTCAGTTCCAGCCGCTCGGCTCGGCGGATGAGACTGCGGAGAATTGCCTCGGGGCTGGACGCGAGTCGGCGCTGGAGCACCGTGAGCGCGAATCCCACGGTGTTGCGGCGCTTGCCATCGAGTTTGGCGGCGCGATTCATCCCGTTGCGGACGTAGTCGGTGACCTGCTCGTAGAGGTCGTTCTCCAGTTCGGTCAGCTCGTACGGGATCGACTCCGCGACCCGCTCTGGGAAGAGCTTGCGCCCGTCGAACGTGAGGAGGTCCTCCTTGACCATGCGCCGCATGATGTCGCTCGTGTCGACGGAGGCAGCGTTCTTGCCCGCGAAGCGGTCCTTGTCGAGCAGGCTCAGGAAGAGTTGGAAGTCCTCCTCCTTGCCGGAGTGCGGTGTGGCCGTCATCAGGAGGAAGTGGCGCGACACCTCGCCGAGCATTTCGCCGAGCTGGAAGCGCTTGGTCTTCTCCAGCTTGTTGCCGAAGTAGTGGGCGCCCATCCGGTGCGCCTCGTCCACGATCGTCAGATCCCAATGCGAGTCGCGAAGCTGCCGCTGGAGGTCTTCGTTGCGGGCGACTTGGTCCATCCGCGTGATCAGCAGAGGGTGATGCTCGAAGACGTTGTTGTGGACGCTCGCGTCGATCATCTGCGTCGTGAGGATCTCGAACGAGAGACCGAACTTGAAAAACAGCTCGTCCTGCCACTGCTCGACAAGGCCACCAGGGGCAACGATCAAGCATCGCTGAACATCCTCGCGAAGGATCAGTTCCTTGATGAAGAGGCCGGCCATGATGGTCTTGCCCGCACCGGGGTCGTCCGCGAGCAGGAACCGCAGCGGAGTGCGCGGCAACAGCTCGCCGTAGACGGCTCGGATCTGGTGTGGGAGCGGCTGCACGTTGCTGGTGGCGACCGCGAGCATCGGGTCGTACAGGCCGGCCAACTTGATGCGCTGGGCCTCGGCGACCATCTTGAAATCGGACGCAGGAGCGTCGAACGCTCGGCTGCCCGAAGTCGAGACGGCGAGCGTCTCCTCGTCGCGTCGGAACACGACTCGCTGCCCAAGGTCGCCGCCCGACGTCTTGAACGTGATCTCGACCGCGTCCGCACCGTGAGGCTGAGCGAAGATGACCTGAACGACCTCGTGGGGCACGACCCCGGTCAGTCGCAGCCCGGAGGCCAACTCCTCCAGCTTCATTCTTCTTCCTTCCTTCGCTGAGTCGAGCGACGTTACCCGGTACCGCCGACAATGTCGGAGGTTTCTCCTAGGCTTGCTTGCGCACAGGCCAAGGAGAACCAGATGAAGCGCGCCGACCGGCAGCAACTTGGCGCGGTCATCGACGAGGTCCGCGCCTGGGTCAATACTGCCGAAGAGGTCCGACACCTCGCAGCACACCTCCCACTCTCGACGGGGATCGACCCGACCGCCGAGTTGTCACTCCTCGACTCGCTGGGCCAGGTCACGGCATCCGGAGACCTGGTCACGGCTGGCCAGCTCGCGAAGACCGTGTGGTTCGACGGACGCAAGAAACTCCAGCCCGCCCACGAGGCGGCGGCCCGGCTCGGTTCGTTCCACGGCCAGGTCAAAGCAGCCTCCACGGACGAGACGCTGGCGGCATTGCACGGGCGGCTGGCCGCCCAGTCGGCCGCCGAGCGCGACCAACTTCAAACGCTCCTCACGACACTGGGTTCGCTGCGTGCGGAATCCGCGGAGATCCTGCTCGATGCCACCCACATGCCGGTCACTCGCGAAAAGGTGCTGACGGCCGAGGAAGACACTGCGATGCAATCGCTCATCCAAGTGGTCGACCTCCATGCCCCCGAGGCCGAACACCTTCTCGACCCGTCGCGTTGTGCCACCGGCGCGTGCTCGACATGGCATTCGTCGGCCCGCCTGTTGCGCGACCTTGAACAGGAGGCTGACGCCTCAGGGCTGGATCTGAAGATCCTTGCAGCTCGGGAACGTGTCGATGCTCAACTCACGACGGAGCGCGCACAGGTCAAGAACCTTGCGGAGAAGGCGAGCACGTGGACCGCTCGCGCACAGGCCATCCGCGACGCCCGAGTGAACGCTCTCAAGAATGTCGAGTCGACGATCGAGACGGCTCTGGCTTCGGCGGTCGACGTCAAGGGCATCCCGTCCACGCGGCTCATCCCTTTCGCGCCGGCTGACGCAGACCTCGTACCGAACCTCAAACTGCTCAGTTCGTTCGTGCTCACATCAGCCGACGAGTCGGACCTGACCGCGGCTGGTGAACTCGCCAGTACAGTCGCGTCTCGGATCACGCCCTCCTTCGACGGCGCCTGGAAGTGCCCGCGCAGCGGGACTTGCCTGGCAGCACACAACGAGGCCGCGCGACTCCTGGAGTCAGCAACAACGGTCGAGAGCAACCTGGATCGTCTGACACCTCCAGGTGTCGAGAGCGGCGGCAACCTCGACCGGCTCTTAGAACCCTCACTCGCGTTCACGTCGTTCTTGCCAGGCGACGCGTCGAATGTCGAGTTGCTGGACAAGGCTCTGACGGCTCGCGCGCGGGCCAGTGTGGGCACGATCATCAACGCTGCCAAGGCGGCGAAGGAGGCCGCGGAGCAGGCGAAGAAGGCGGCCGAGGACGTACAGGCGAACGACGTAGCAAATGCATTGAAGGCGATGGACCTCGACGCGCTTCGGAAGGCATCGACCAACACCGAACGCTTTCGGACCGCCCCCTTGGAGGCGTACGACCTCCACAACGTGTGGGACGTTTTGAAATTTCAGGAGAAGTACCTCCTGGCCTCACTGTCCGGGCTGGGTGAGACCTCCGCCAGAGCCATCACCCAAGCGTCGCTGCGGCTGCTCGAAGCTGTGCGAGACGAGACGCCTGTGCGCATCGACGTCAAGCGGCGTTCCAAGAAGACCGGTGCCCTTCTCGACGCGCTGCGGCAATGGGACGCCGCCCGACGGTTTGACCCCAGCAAGGATGAAGTTGCGCTCGCGAAGAGGCTGAGCACGCTTTTCGGCTCCAACCGATCCGCGGAGCACGTCGTCAGCTTCACGCAAGGAGCCGCAACCGGCGCGGCACGTGTCGTGGAGATGCTCACTGACGCGCTCAAGCGCAGTGTTCCCGCTAGCACCGACTCGGATGTATGGACCGACTTCCTGTCACGACCGGCCGACTACTTCGGGATGCTGACCGAACTCGGCTTCGTGACTGAGGACGAGAAGAAGATGCACGGCGATCTCCCCGAGGAGATCATCGAGGCAGTCCGAGCCAAGGAGTTGAAGAGGGACTACCTCACTGCCTCGCTGCGCACCTACCAGAGCTTCGGTGCTCGCTTCGCGCTCGTGCAGGAGAAGGTCGTCATCGGCGACGAGATGGGGCTCGGCAAGACCGTCGAGGCGCTGGCCGTGTTCACCCACCTTCGCGCTACAGGGCACTCGCACTTCCTGGTGGTGTGCCCGGCAGCGGTCGTGAGCAACTGGATTCGCGAGACGTCGAAGCACACCAAGCTCAGTGCGGCCCGACTTCACGGCCCGCTCTGGGAGCGCAACTATGCCGCCAAGTCGTGGATTCGCAACGGTGGCGTGGCAGTGACGACGTACGACCTGCTCCCGTGGGCACAGGAACACATCAACAACGTCGAGGTCGCATCGGCGGTCTTTGACGAGGCGCACTACATCAAGAACCCGAATGCGAAGCGATCACTCGCAGCCGCCGAGGTCATGGACTCCCTGAAGTACGTCGTCCTCATGACGGGCACCCCGCTGGAGAACAGCGTGCAGGAGTTCCGCAACCTGATCGGCTACATCCGCTCAGACCTATCCGACTCTGCCCCAGAGTTCCTGGCATCGAAGTTCCGCAAGCACGTCGCACCTGCCTACCTGCGTCGAAACCAGGAAGACGTCCTCACAGAGCTGCCCGAGCTTGTCGAGATCGACGAGTGGATGGGGATGTCTGACGCCGACGAGCGCTCCTACCGCGAAGCTGTGCAGGAAGGTCACTTCATGCTGATGCGGAGGGCAGCGATGCTCTCCGCAAGGTCGCTGAAGGTCGAACGACTCCTTGAGATCGTTGACGAGGCCGAATCCAACGGCCGCAAGGTCATCGTGTTCTCGTACTTCCGTGAAGTCCTCAACGAGGTCGCGCGGCTTCTCCGGGGAGAAGTCTTCGGCCCCCTCACCGGATCGATGCCAGCCAGGGACCGTCAGACACTCGTCGACAAGTTCGCTTCCGCTGGCCACGGGGCAGCCCTCGTCGCTCAGATCACCGCCGGCGGCGTCGGACTCAACATCCAGTCAGCATCGGTCGTGGTGATCTGCGAGCCGCAGCTGAAGCCGACCATGGAGGCCCAGGCGATCGCACGCGCACACCGCATGGGTCAGACGAACACCGTGCAGGTCCACCGGCTCCTGAGCGAGAACAGCGTGGACGAGCGCATACGAGAGATCCTCGCCGACAAGAAGCAGCTCTTCGACGAGTTCGCCCGCGACAGCGTGATCGCCGAACAAGCGCCGGATGCGGTCGATGTCACCGATGCCGAACTCGCCCGCCTCGTCGTCGCCGCAGAGCGGGAGCGTCTCTTCGGTCAGGCCGACACGAAGGACTGAGCAATCCGCTGCTCGCGGTGTCGCGCTGCGGCCGCTCTGAGCATCAGCAGCGGCGAAAGGACGGCCATCCAGGCAAACTTTGCGGCGTTCCAGAAGTAGAGGAACACCAGCACGTTTGCGAAACCGAGGCCGGGGCGGGTGGCGAAGTGGATCGCCAAGACGGTCAGGCCGAGGTAGGCGGGCGTGGCAACGAGGGCGACCGGGATCGCCCACTTGAGACCACGCGGGCTGCGCAACCAGTCGACTGCGCGGTTGGTAGGCATGTAGAAGCGGAGGTAGCCGCGGATCGCGGCGCTGAGGTGCCAGAGTGCGGCGAGCATGATGGTCTCCTTCGGTCGGACTCATCTCCTCCCTACACCGGTGGTTCGACAGGACGGGCGCACCATCGCCCCTTCTGGGGAGAACTCGCCTGGAACTGCCGCTGTGTACCGCTACGCGATCACCCGTCCCGGTGATTCGAGCCTCTGGCTGCGCCCGTCCTGGAGGTTGGCCGCGTCCTCGGCGATGGCTCTGGCGCGGCGGATGGCCTGCTCCGCGCGGGCGGCGTCGAGCTTCTGAGCCTCGTTGTCTGGGTCGCCCAGCGTCCTGCGCCCCTCCACCTTGTAGCGGTCGCGGTACGCGGCGACGGTCCTGACCTCGTGGAGCCAACGATGCCGGGCTGCCTCGATCGTGGGCGGGGTACCCAGCCGCTTCAGCCAGGGTGCCTTTTCGTTGGCCGCCTGCTCGGCCAGCGCCATCGCCCGTCCTTCCATCAGGTCCGCGAGTTCGGTCAGCACCTTGGCCATCTCTGGACTCATCGGTCCGTCCGCGACCGGGATCAGGCCGGCGACCAGCTTCGGGGTCGGGCGATGCTTCCCACGCCTTGGTTGGGCTGCCTTCTGGACGCGGCTGATGAGCACGGCGCCGATGTCCTCGGCGTCGTCGAGCGCCCGGCGGGTGACGACGGCCGGCAGGACCTTCTCGACGTCGTAGTAGTTCGATTCCGCACGCCTCAGCTCGGCGGTCAGCGAACCGAACGACTGCGAGGTCAGCACCTGGTCGACCTGGGTCTCGGTGAGGCCGCTCTTCTTGATGGCTGCAACCCAGCGGTCGCGCTGGGCGACCGCGCCGATGGTCTCGTACTCCGCAGCGAGTTGGGCGATGGACGACCAGCGCTCCTGCTCGGCCACGATCATCTGGTGGGCCGACAACTCCCCGCCGAGGTGCTGGAGCACGCCGTACAGAACGGTGTGGGCGTTGACCTCGTCCGGTTCGGGAGGGGCGTGGCCCTCGTCGGGCTTGTCGAGGGCCACGTAGGCGATGTTCGAGTCGCGGCCGCGGGTCATGGAGACGTAGAAGTTCTCCCGGGTCGTCGAGCCGGTCACCACGACGTGTGAGGTGTCGACGGTCATCCCTTGGGCTCGGTGTGCAGTGACGGCATAGCCGAGGTCGACGTGCTCGGCGACGTACGCCGCGGGCAGGGTGACGGTGCCGCCGAAGTCCACGCCGAGCCGCTGGACCTGCATCGAGCCGTCCTTATGGACGCGGGTGACGGTCCAGCGATCGCCGTTGCGGACCCAGCCACGGCGCAGGGTGTGGAGGCGGCGGTCGTTGTGCCGGGTGATGACGAGGTCGCCCTCGGATGCCTGGGTGCCGTCGGCGAGGTTGACCTCGATGTCGCCGACGGGGTTCGCGACGATCCGGTCTGCACGAGCGCGCTGGTTGAGTCGGGTCACCATGTCCGTCGCCTCAGCGACGAGGATTGAGGTGCGCCCCGTCTGTACGTCGGCCGCCCACGCGAGGTAGGCGGCGTCCATCATCTCGTCGGTCGTGCCCTCCTGGACGCGCTCGTTCGCGACGTAGGTGCTGATCACCTCTGCGCGCCCGAACCGAAGGTCGAGGGAGGCTGTCTTCTCCCACTCGTGGGTGAAGCGGTGGACCTCGGTCAGCTCGGGGGTGTCAGGACGGGCGGAGGCCAGCAGGCTGAATGCCCCTCCGGCGTCGACCGACTGGAGCTGTGCCCAGTCACCGACCAGCAGCACCTTCGCGCCCGGATCGGCGGCGAGCGCCGTGAGCCGGTCCAGCGTCAGAGTGCCGGCGAGGGTCGCCTCGTCGATGATGACGAGCTGGTCCTTGCGGAACCGCGCACGGCCTCGGTCGTGCTCGTGCAGCCACTTCGCGGTGTTCTCGCAGCCGATGCCCAGGTCTTCGGCGAGCACTTGGGCGGCGACGGCGCTCGGCGCCAGCCCGACGACGCTGCCCTTACCGTGAGCCTTCGTCCAGGCTGTCTTCAGAGCATGCATCGCCGTCGTCTTGCCAGCCCCGGCAGGGCCGACGAGAAGGTCGACCTGTCGCCCGGACACGGCAATGCTCACCAGCGTCTCGGACTGCTCGGCAGACAGCAGGTGTTCCTTGCGGGTCACGCGCTCGATCACTGCCAGGTCCACAGACGGAGCTGCCATGTCGTTCGAGCGAGCCAAGAGCCGGTCCTCGGCAGCGAGCAACGCCTCCGACGTGAAAACGACCGCGTGCCGGGGACGGAAACGGCTGGTGGCGTCAGCTCGGCGGAACGTCTCGGGGACGGCCACGAGCTCAGGTGGCGTCAGCTGCAGCGACTCCTGCTTGGCGGCGTCAACGATCATCCCGACGACAGCCTCGCGGTCTTCGGCGCTGGCAAAGCGCCAGCCCATCGTCTGCCGTGATGCCTCGGCCCAGAGGTTCCAGTGCCTCCAGGTCGAGCGCTTCTCCTCGACCGCGCCGACGACAGAAGCCGCGACCTCGGTGATCGCCCCGAGGGGGATGTCGTCGGCTCGGAGTGTAGGACGGGCGATGGGACGGGCGGTGACCTCCTTCGCCCAATCGACTGCGCCCCTCCCGAGGATCTTCTGCGCCCGTCCTCGCCACTCGGTCGTCAGGTCGAACAGGGAGTGGATCTCCTTCTCTGGGCGTGTGGCGAGCGTGGCCTTCGCGCGCAACTGGATGACTTTCGCCGAGGACGGGCGATGCCCTGTGCGCTCGGTGTACTCGGCGATGAGCCGGTCCTTCTCCTCGTCGATATGGCTGGCCCGGCTGGAGAACTCGCGGACAAGGGTCTCCGGGACGGGCGCAAGCTCCCAGGCTGGGTTCCGCTCCGCCCCACGTTCGCGCTGCTCCCACTCGATGCCGAAGAGGCGCGTCATGCGGTCGGCCAACACGGCGTTGTAGTGCTCGGAGATGGGAACGTTTGCCTCGAACATGGGGCGCCCGTCCAAACTTCGCCATCGCCCGTCCGCTGTCGTCTTGACCTTGTTGGAGATGACGACGTGGGTGTGCAGCTGCGGATCGCCGAGACGTGAATCCCAGTGGTCGTAGGCCGTGGCAGCGACTCCGATGATGTCGGCCTGCATCACCGCTCCGTCTCCTACGGCAACGCCCCTCCTCGTGCAGGCGACCTCTCGCTCGATGAAGTCGAGCACCTCCGCGACGGCCTGGTGGTGTGCCTCAACGATGAGCGCTTGCGTCCCGGCGTCGGCCACGCCCCAGAGCGCGGAGACTGACTTGGGAACGCTGAACGTGTAGTCGAAACCGGCCACGGCGCTCGATGCCTTCCCCGACTCCTCGGACTTGATCTCGGCGAGTGCGGCCTTGCGTCGCTCGTCGCCCAGGTCTGCGGGGAGTTCCGCCGCCCGGGCCGCGATGCGTTCTTCGAGCGGAGGAAACGCGGGAAACGCCCGTCCCAGTTTCTCGCCGGTCACAGGGTCCAGCCCGGCGCCGATGAGAGCCTGAAGCTGGCGCGGCGTCACTGTGTCGCCGCGCTTGATCTCCCCGTTGCCGAAGGCGTGCAGCGCAGAGCCCATCCAGCGCCCAGGCGGCGTGCCTTCCTCGGTGTAGTACCTCGTGACCGGGTTCGGGTCGCCAATGTTGGCGTCTCCGCGGACCACGCTCTTGAGCAGGTAGTCGCAGCCCCTGCCTGCGCGAATCGCCTTCACCGAGACGGTCATCAGCGCACACCTCCTTGGCGTGAAGGTGTGCCGAGGTGTTCATAGACCCGACTTCATGCGGGTCCATCCACAGCCCCGGGCCACGGAGCCCACCTCGTTCTGCATGACGTGTATGTCGAGAAGGAGGGCAGGGGCGCGTGGGACGGGCGCAGGCGGCGTACGGCGCGGAGCACCTGGGGAGCAGAGACGGCGGTCTCGGCCGCGAGCGGAAGGAGAAGGACGTGGAAGGTAGCCAGATTCAGGGTCCGAAATGTGACGTAGACTACGAGCACGGCGACCTCGCCGGTCCGTCGGCAAGGCGTCGTCCGCGCTCAACACCAACCCTGGTGTCGAGCAGAGGATCTCGGTCATGACGCGCGTACGAGGAGTCCAGAGTGTCGCGACGGCAGCACTGATTGTCGTCGCTCTGACGTCGTGTGCCGAAGGCAATGAACCAGCGGCGAGTCCGAGCCCCAGCCCGAGCTCGCCGGCCCCAACCACATCCACACCGACGCCGCCGTCTGACAGTGAGGTTGCCTCAGAGGCGGCGTCTGTCGTGCTGCGGAAGTTCTATGACGTCCGCAACCAGCTTCGCCAAGACCCCAGCCAGCCGCTGACCCTCCTCGACGACGTCGCGATCAGCACCGAGCTCGCCGCCCAACAGAACCTGTTCAAGCGCGAGCGCGAGCAGGGGGTGCGGCAGACCGGGGAGACGAAGGTCGTCGAGCTGGACGTGAAGTCAGTCAACCTTGACAACTCCGACCCTAAGGCCGGCAAGGTTCCGACCGTCCAGATCGACCTGTGCTTCGACGTCAGCGATGTGGACGTCATCGACAAGGACGGCAAGTCGGTCGTCACCCCGGACCGACCGGACACCGGCTGGATTCAGTTCCTGGTGTCGAACTACCAGTGGGACACCGATCCCGATGGCTCGTGGCGTGTCGCCTCCAGCCAGGACATCGAGCGCACGCCATGCGAAGCCTTGTAGCCCGTGTCGTCGCACTCTCACTCGCAGCAGCGGGTCTGCTGATCCTCGCCCCGGCGCCGTCCTACGCCGACACGGTCTGCCAGGTCACCGACCCCGAGACGGGCGTCTGTCTCATATGGATTGAGGTGCCGGGCGAGCCGGGTGATCCCGGCGACGAGGGTGACGACGGACCGAAGGACACCGGCTCGGGCGCGGCGTGCTATTGGGATGGCACCAAGCAGAACATCCATAAGCCGCCACCTGGTCCGGTGCCCTGCTCGTCGGAGTACGGCTACTGGTCGAACGGCTACAACTGCTACATCTCGATGCTCGACCCGCAGCCTCCTGCCGGCGATCCCAACTGGCAGGGCCACGAGCCCGGCGACGGTGCGATCTACAACTGCTACCAACCGCAGACCGGCATCCTGATCTGGATCTGGTCGCAGGATCCGCCACCGAACTCCGATACCGGCCCGACTCCACGCGAGGTCGCGCAGATCGCGATCGAGCAGATGGACCTGCGCGCCATCGACATCGGCATCACACCCGAGCCTGGTGAGGACAGCATCGGCATCGTCGGCATGCCCGTGTGGATGTGGGCTGCCAGCCCCGACGAGCACACGGTCGGGCCGATCACCGAGTCCGCCAGCGCCGGCGGGATCACCGTCACCGCCACAGCGACGCTCCACAAGATCACGTGGGACATGGGCGATGGCACCGAAGTGACCTGCATGAGCGCCGGCACGGCGTACAAGGCGTCGTTCGGTAGAGCGAAGTCGCCGGACTGCGGGCACACCTATGAGAAGTCGAGCTCGAAGAAGCCGGACGGGAAGTACACGGTGACCGCCACCTCGGACTGGGTCATCACATGGGAAGGGGCGGGCCAGACCGGAACCATCCGGCTGAACGGCCTCACACGATCGGCCGCGATCGCGGTCGGGGAAGCGCAGGTGCTCGTGCAGTAACGGGCAGCGGAGAGGCAGTGAGTATGAGTACAGCCACCCGGATCGACGGGACTCTCAACCAGGAGGGTCCGGCCGCGACTGCCCTCGCGCCGCCACCGAGGTTGCGACGACGTCCCGCGCTCATCGCTTCCGCGATCGGTGCCGTCTGCATCGGCGCCCTGCTCGCCGGATGGGCATGGACGGCGACGACGAATACCCAAGAGGTCCTCGTCGCACGGCACTCCATCGAGCGCGGCGCGGTGATCGAAGCCGACGATCTCGCCCGCGTACGGCTCAGCGCCGACCCTGCCCTCAAGCCGGTCGCGGCCTCACAGTTGGAGGAGGTCCTCGGGCAACGAGCAGCGATGGACATCGCCGAGGGCGGGATGCTCACGCCGGGCTCGTTCACCGCCGAGGTCATTCCAGGCGAGGGACAGTCGGTGGTCGGGGTCGCGCTGACCCAGGCCCAGGCACCCGGCCTGGATCTTCAGTACGGCGACCGCGTGCTCGTCGTGGTGACTCCCACCCAGGGCGAGGAACTCCCGGCCGGGACGCCGCTGACCAACGATGCCACCGTCGTCGGGGTCCACGTCTCCGAGGAGACCGGGCAGTCCGTAGTCGACCTGCTCGTCCCGAAGGCTGACGCCGCGGTGCTGGCCACGCGGATCGCCACCGGCAACATCGCCCTCATCCTGGAGTCACGGGAGCGCTGATGGCCGTCATCGCTCTCACTTCTGCCTCCGGCTCGCCCGGCGTCACCACGACGGCGCTCGGGCTGGCGCTGCTCTGGCCGCGCCCGGTCCTGCTCGTCGAGGCCGATCCCACCGGCGGCTCCGGGTTGTTGGCGGGCTACTTCCGTGGCACGCGGGAGTACGACGCCGGGCTCATCGAGTTGGCGCTGACGGCGAGCAACCTCAGCGATGCACTCGCCGACGTCGCCCGTCCCATCGAGGGCACCACTGTGTCGTTCGTCGCCGGCACCAGATCGCACACCCAGGCCAGCGCGCTCCGGGATCTCTGGACTCCACTGGCGGACGTGTTGAGCGAACTTGAGTCCACCGGGCAGGACGTGATCGTCGATGCCGGTCGACTGGGACTTCACGGGTCGCCGGAGCCCCTGCTCGATGCTGCTGACCTGGCGCTGCTCGTCAGTCGTACGACGCTGCCGAACCTGTCGGCGCTTCGGTCGTGGGCCGAAGTGTTCCAGCGCCCCGCACTCGACTGGCACCAGTCTGCGGTCCTGCTGATCGGCGAGGGCCAGCCCTACAGCGCCCGCGACGTCTCCGGGACGGTCAGCCTCCCTGTGCTCGGTTCTCTGCCGAACGACCCCGAGTCTGCAGCGGTCTTCTCCCGAGGAGTGCCACCTCCCAAGAAGTTCGACACGGGACCTCTGGCCCGAGCACTCCACGCGGCCATCGCCTCGATCCACTCGACGATCACCCGCCGTCGCAACGAGCTGCTCGAAGGAGCCCGGTCGTGACGACGGAGCGCGCTCCTGAGGCCAACGAGGATCACGAGACCCCGCCAGCCGGGCTGCCGCTGTTCACCCAGCCAGTGCCGCCCGTCGCCGAGCGCCGCGACATCGCCCGCCCGCTGACGTCGGTGGGACACCTGTCGGCTGTGAGCACCACTGCATCTATCGGCAGGAACCTGGACTGGTCGCTGGTCTCTGCGCTGCGTGCGCAAGCCTCCGAGCAGCTCAGCCAGTCGGTCGCCGCCGACCGAGGACGGCTCGACAAGCTCGCGCAGGAGGAGTTGGGGCGGACGATCGTGCTGGACCTCATCGAGGCCACCGTCGCCGACCGCGTCAACGCGGGGATGCCCACCCTTCCTGTCGCTGAGCAGGATGCGCTCGCTCGGGCGGTCTTCGACTCGCTATTCCGGCTCGGCCGGCTTCAACCGCTGGTGGACGACGACCGGGTGGAGAACATCATCATCACCGGTCACGACAGCGTGGTCCTGGAACTCATCGACGGCTCCCAGGTCGACGGCCCTCCAGTCGCCGACTCCGACGAGGAGCTGATCGACTTCCTGGTCTTCCTCGCCTCGCGCTCCGAGGTGAACGCTCGCGGGTTCTCCGAAGCACAACCGCGCCTGCATCTGCGGCTCGACGGGGGCTCGCGTCTCGCCGCTGCCGCATGGGTCACGCCGCGCCCGTCTGTGGTGATCCGGCGGCACCGGCTGATGACGGTGACGCTCGACGACTTGGTGGCCAGAGAGATGCTCACGCCGGTCGCCGCGTCGTTCCTGCGGGCGGCGGTGCGTGCTCGCAAGTCCATCGTGGTCTCCGGCGCACAGGGAGCGGGCAAGACGACCTTGGTCCGGGCGCTCTGCGCTGAGATCGATCCCTTGGAGGCGATTGGCACCTTCGAGACCGAGTACGAGCTGCACCTGCACGAGTTGGGGCGGCACAAGATCGTCCACCCGTGGGAGGCACGTCCGGGCTCCGGGGAGCGTGGTGCGGACGGGCGCATGGCCGGCGAGTTCACGCTCGACGACGCCCTGGTCGACTCCTTCCGCTTCAACCTCGCTCGCCAGATCGTCGGCGAGGTCCGAGGCAAAGAAGTCTGGGCGATGATCAAGGCGATGGAGTCTGGCACCGGGTCCATCTCCACCACTCACGCCTCAGACGCGGTGGCAGCGATCCGCAAGCTGGTCACCTGCGCGATGGAAGCCGGGCCTCACGTCACCCACGCGCTGGCCACGAGCAAGCTCGCGTCGACCATCGACGTGATCGTCCACCTCAACATGCGCACCACCAACGACGGCGGGCGTTCGGCTCGGCGACGCCGGGTGGCCGAGATCATCGCCCTCGACCCCGGCGAGCGCGAGACCGGCTATGCGACCACCCACGTCTTCGCGCCCGACCTCGATGGCACGGCAGTTCCGGCGATCCTGCCCGACTCCTACCGGGCGCTCGCGGCGTACGGCTTCGACCTCAGCTCCTACCTGGCCCAGCAGGAGGTGCGGTCGTGATCGTCCTCGTCCCTGCCCTCGCCGGCGCGCTGATCGTCGGTGGCCTGATCGCTCTCGTCGTGGGCCTGCGCCCGTCCCCGGTGGTCGAGCGTCCCTCCCGGCCGCGCAAGGTCCGCACGCTTACCAAGCAGACCCGGATGCTCCTGGTCGGCGGAGTCGCCGCCGGAGTCGTGGCATTCTTGGCAACCGGCTGGGTGCTCGCCCTCGTCGTCGTGCCCGTTGCCTTCGTCGGCCTGCCCGTCCTGCTCTCCTCCTCCTCGGCCGCCCAGCGGATCGCCCGCCTCGAAGCGATGGAGGAATGGACCCGCTCCCTCTCCGGCGTGCTCACGGTCGGCGTCGGCCTGGAGCAGGCATTGGTCGCGACGCTGCGCTCGACTCCTGCCGCGATTGCCCCCGAGGTGACCCGACTGGTGGCCCGGCTGCGCGCCCGCTGGCCCACCGAGGACGCCCTGCGCGCGTTCGCCGACGAGCTCGACGATGCAACCGGCGACCTCGTGGCCGCCAACCTGATCCTCGGCGCCCGCAGAAGGGGCGCAGGGCTCGCGAGCGTGCTCGAAGGTCTCGCGGAGTCGGTTGCGGCCGACGTACGCGCTCGTCGTCAGGTCGAGGCAGACCGCGCCAAGCCTCGTGCCACCGCACGCTGGGTCACCCTGATCAGCGTCGGCGTGCTGGTGATCCTCGCGGTGTCGGGGACTTACGTGCGGCCGTACCAGAGCCCGCTCGGGCAGGTCGTCCTGGTGGTGTTGCTGTCGCTCTACATCGCAACGCTCGTCTGGATGAAACGCATGGCGCTCGGACGGGCGATGCCCAGGTTCTTGTCGCCCGTCCCCGTCACCAGGGAGGGCGCAGCATGACCACCGGACTGCAAGTTGCTCTGCTGGGAGGGGCGTTCCTCGGTCTCGGCGTCGTGCTGCTCATCGCCCGCCTGATGCCGGCCGAGCCGGACCTCGCCGAAGCTCTGTCACGACTGACGCCCGCCAAGGGACGGGCGAACGCCGGTGGCCCGGTCACGACCGCCAAGGGCAAGGAGCGGATCGGCGTGTGGGCGATCAAGGCACTCCCGCCGGCCGTCTGGATCAGGACGCCGACGAGGGAGCTTGCGCTGCTGCGCATCCCGTTGGCCCGGTTCTACGGCGACAAGATCGTTATGGCACTCATGGGGTTGGTGATCCCGCCGCTGCTGGCGTTCTTCTTCGAGCAGATCGGCCTGGGCCTTCCGGGCGCGGTCCCGGCCATCGCGTCGGTCGGTCTGGCTGTGGTGATGTTCTTCCTGCCCAACTACAACGCGGTCGACGATGCCCGGAAGGCCCGGCTCGAGTTCGCGCGTGCGCTCGGCGCTTACATCGACCTCGTCGCATTGGAGCGGCACAACGGCTCCGGCGTACGGCAAGCGATGGAAGCCGCGGCTGAGGTCGGCGACTCGTGGGTCTTCACCCGACTCTCCGAGGAGCTGACGAGGTCGCGCTGGTCGGGCCAGCCGCCGTGGGATGCCCTGCACGCCCTTGCCGACGAGCTGGGCCTGCCCGAGCTCGACGACTTCGCCGACATCATGCGGCTGTCCGGGGAGGAGGGCGCGTCGGTCTACGCCAACCTGCGTGCCCGCTCAGCAGCCATGCGCACCGCGATGCTCAACGACGAGATCGCCGAGGCCAATGCCGTCGGTGAGCGCATGACCATCCCCGGCTCCCTGCTCGGCGTCATCTTCATGGCGCTGCTCGTTGCCCCATCCCTGCTGCGGATGTTCAGCAACACCTGACACCCACGACCCCCACCTCACCACCGAGAAAGGGAACCCATCAACGAAAGGGAGAAGCCCCTATGAACCGATTGCTCGCCCTCCTGCTCACGCTCCATCTGAGAGTCGATGCGCGTCTGCGTGCCCGCGACGAGCGAGGCTCTGTCACCACTGAGCACGTGCTCTGGGCGGTGGCCGTCATCGCCATCGTCGGCATCGTGGTCGCGGCGATCAAGGCTTACGTTGAAAGCCAAGCGGGCCAGATCAAGTAGGCGGCAGGACGAACGCGGCTCGGTCTCCATCGAGCTGGTCATCCTGCTGCCCGCTCTCTTCGCGGTCATGTTCCTCGGGATGCAGGCCGCGTTGTTCTACCACGCCCGGACGGTGGCGATCGCCGCCGCGCAAGAGGGCGCCAAGGCCGCTGGCGGTGAGAACGGCAAGGAGGCCGACGGCGTCTCGGCTGCCTCCTCGTTCGTCGACGAAGCCGGTGGCGACGACGTGTTGTCGGGCGCGACCGCGACGGCCAACCGCACCGCGACCACTGTCACCGTGACAGTTCGAGGGCACAGTCTGAGCGTCATCCCTGGATGGAACCCCGTGATCGTCCAGTCGGCCTCGCTCCCGGTGGAGAGGGTCACGGCACCATGATGTTGCGGCGACGCGTGAGGGACGAGCGCGGCTCGGCGGCGGTCGAGGCCGCTGTCGGCGTGCCCGCCTTCGTGCTGTTCGTCGGGCTCATCATCTTCGGTGGCCGCACCGCCACCACCCACTCGGCCGTCGAGTCCGCCGCCGCCGACGCCGCCCGCTCCGCCTCGATCGCACGTACGGCGGCCGCGGCCAAGTCCGACGCCAAGACCGCAGCAGAGTCGAGCCTCGCCAACCAGGACATCCGCTGCCTGAGCGTCACCGTGACCGTCGACGTCTCCGACTTCGCCAAGAGCGTCGGGCAGGCCGGCTCGGTCTCCGCCACCGTGGAATGCCTTCTCGACCTGGGCGACCTGTCCGTGCCCGGAGTCCCAGGGAGTCGCCTGATCAAGGCCACCAGCACCTCGCCGTTGGACACCTTCAGGGAGCGCGGATGAAGCGACGTACTCGCGACGAACGCGGCTCCATCAGCATCTGGCTGGCGGTGTCGAGCTTCGTGATGATGATCCTCGTCGGGCTGGCGGTCGACCTCGGTGGACAGGTCCACGCCAAGCAGCGGGCCCACAACGTCGCCGCCGAAGCCGCCAGGACGGGCGGCGAACAGGTTCAGGCCGCTCCTGCGATCCAAGGGCAGTACGTCGCGGTCGACGCAGTCGCAGCCCGCAACGCCGCCGAGGACTATCTCTCCGCCTCCGGCGTCACCGGCACCGTGACCATCACCGGCGGCGACACCATCGCGGTGAACGTGACCGACACCTACAGCCCGAAGTTCCTGGGCTTCATCGGCATCGGCGACCTCACCGTCACCAGCCATGCCTCAGCACGACTGATCCGCAGCCTCGGAGGGAGCGAACAATGAACCAGCCCACTCTCGCCCAGCGACTCCAGGGACTCGCGGCCACCCTGCTCATCCTGCTGCTCGTCGCCGGAGTTCCGTTCCTCCTCATCGCCATCGGTGCCGCCCCGTGGCAGGCAGACCTGGAGGAGCTGCGGACCCTGCTGACCAGCCCCGACGACGGCACGCTCGCGATGGGCGTCATCGCTGCCGTCGCCTGGATCGCGTGGGCGTTCGTCGCCGTCTCGGTGCTGCTCGAAGTGATCTCGCAGGTACGGGGGCTGCCGACACCGTCGCTGCCTGGTCTCGGCGCTCCCCAGCGTGCGGTCGGACAGCTCGTCGCGGTGGCGGCGCTCTTGTTCGTTGCAGCGCCGACCGTCGTCGCAGCGTTCCCAGCTCCACCCGCCCACGCCGCTGCGGCCGCGCCCGTCCTCGAAGCTCCTCGACTCGCGGTCGAAACGACTGCGCCCGTCCTGCTCGAAGCTGCGCCCCTCCTTGCTGCCGAGGCACCGACTAAGCAGCAGTCGACCATCGACTACACGGTCAAGCGCGGCGACAGTCTGTGGAAGATCGCGGAGCGCTTGCTCGGCGATGGCACGCGGTTCACCGAGATCGTCGAGCTGAACAAGGACGTGCTCAACGGTCGGCCCGACTTCATCGTCTCGGGCACTTTGCTGAAGGTGCCGAACGAGGTCACCGAGGTCGACGGCGATCGCCAGGCCGAGGAGTACGTCGTGCAGCCCGGCGACACGTTGTCGGAGATCGCCGAGGACAAGCTCGGCGACCCGATGCGCTACCCGGAGCTCTTCGAGGCGTCGCGGGACACCGTGCAGCCCGACGGGGCCACGTTGACCGATCCCGATCTGATCCGGCCAGGCTGGGAGATCACCATCCCCGGGCAGGCCAAGCACAGGGCCGAGGTGCCCGAGGAACCTCCCGCCGAGGTGGTGCCGCCTGTCGAGGATGAACCTCCGGTCGAGACGCCCTCCGTCGAGCCGACGCCAGAGCCCACGGCCGCCGCCGAACCAGAGGCGGAGCCTGAGGTTGCTGCCGTTGACGATGCCGACGATGTGGAGTCGTCAGCCCCCGGCTGGCTGCTTCCGGGTCTGACCGGGGCGGGCGCGATCCTCGCTGGGCTGGTCCTGCTCGCCGTACGCGCCCACCGCAACACCCAGCTCCGCTACCGTCGGCCCGGCCAGACCATCGCCGCTCCGCCCGAGGAACTGCGCGCGGTCGAGAAGACAGCGTTCGTGTCCGGTGCGCCGCTCACGGCGACCATCGAGGACCTCGACCGGGTGCTGTTGCACCTGGCCGGCGAATGCGCCGACGCAGGACGGGCGCTGCCCCACGTCGTCACCGCCACCCTCGCCAAAGACACGGTGGCCCTGCACCTTGCCGAGGATTCCGACCTGCCGGGGCCGTGGACGGGCGCAGGCTCCGAGTGGTCCCTCACGCTCGGTGAAGCCCTGGTCGAGCGCGCCGACGTGCTCCCGCCGTACCCGTTGCTCGTCACCGTCGGCCAAGACGACGGCGGCCTCCACCTGGTGAACCTGGAGCACCTCGGTGTCGTGACGCTCGCAGGTGATCCAGAGCGAGCCAAAGCACTCGCTCGGCACATCGCGGCCGAGCTGGCGCTCAACCCGTGGTCGACCATCGTCGAGGTGAACGTCATCGGAGTCGGCGAAGAACTTGCCCCGCTCGACACGCTCCGACTGCGCCACCACACCGACGGCGAGCAGACCGTGCCCGGCTTCGTGCGTGACGTGACGACCTCGCTGGAGCACGGCTGGGGGGACCCCGACCCGTATCGGGCCGTCATCACCGCCAGCGACGGGACAGCCGACCTTGCGCCCCTCCTTGCCGCGCCCTCCTCACGAGTCGGCACGGCGCTGGTGTCGCTGGCTGCGCCGATCGCGGAGTCGACCGTGTTCCAGGTCGACCACGCCGGGCGGCTGACGGCGCCCGTCCTCGGACTCGACCTCCAAGCCGCCGGCCTGACCAGCGAGGAAGCGAAGGCGTGCGCAGCCATCGTCGACCTGACCCGCGAGAGCGAGCCGGTGAAGGTCCCGCCCTTCGAGCAGGTCGCCGACGGCTGGCGTGCCCTCGCCGACCAAGCCGGGGGGCTCCGCGAAGAGCTGACTCACATCCGCGAGGAAGGACCCGCAGGCGACGGCTCGCTGCTTCCCGGGGCCGCCGAGGAGTACGTTGAGGCAGCCGCGACCACCTTCGAGGACGTCGAGAGCCTGGCTCCCGTCGTCCCTGAGCCGGTACGCCGCACCGTCGAGGAGGCCGACCCCACACTCGATGAGGACGTGGCCGACTGGTTCAACTCGGACAGCGAGCGCCCCCGTCTGACCCTGTTGGGCGCCGTCAACGCCGAAGCCTTCGGCATCGTCAAGCCGATCATCCTGAAGCGACGCCCGTACATCGTCGAGATCCTCGCGTACTTGGCATTGCACCCCAAAGGCGCGACCGCCAGTGAGATCTCCGACAACTTCGGCATCGCCGCGTCACGGGCACGCACGGACGTCAGCGCGCTGCGCGACTGGCTCGGGACGAACCCTCGGACGAAGACTCCCTATCTTCCAGCCGCGAATGAGTCGCCGGTGTACCACGAGTCCGGTGTGAAGACCTACCAAGTCCTCGACGTGCTGGTTGACCTCGACCTGTTCCGACGGCTGCGTGCTCGCGGTGAGGGTCGCGGCGCGGAGGGCATCGAGGATCTGAAGACGGCCATGTCGCTCGTCCAGGGGATGCCGTTCAGCCTGTTGCGCGCGAAGGGCTGGAGTTGGTTGCTCGACACCGAACGCGTCCACGAGACGGTCGGCTGCGCCATCGTCGACACCGCACACATCCTCGTGGTCGATGCGCTCGCCAAGGGCGACGTCGACTACGCCCGTGAGGTCGCCGAGACCGCATGCGAGGCGGCGCCCTACGACGACATCTGCCGCCTCGATCTCGTCAAGGTCGCTGCCATTGAAGGCCACGGCGAGGCCGTCGACAAGATGCTCAACGACGACGTGTTCAACCGCACCGACGACTACCTCCCGCCCATCGACCCGCCCCAGAGGACAAGCGACATCGCGCGCAAGGAGGGGTGGGGCAGCAACCGCCGTCCGAATTAGCTGGCGACCGTGGCTACGGCCGGGTCGGCTTTCGGAGTGGAACAAGCGAGCGTCCGGAACGCTGCTGCTCGTAGTGACCCGCACACAAGCCTTTGGCGTACTGGGTGTTCTCGCACCCGAGGTAGTCGCACGGGAGGTCCTTCGTCATGGCCGACGGCTTGGCCTTGACCGACAGCGGGGTGAGGTCCTTCCCCAGTCGGCGCTGCCTGTTGTGTCCCGCACAAAGACCGCGCGCGAAAGCCTCTCGCCCGCACTCTGGGAAGGTGCAGACACCCCGACCTGCTCCCTTGGGGCGCTTGGCTTGGAGAGGTGCGAGCGGCTTCCCGCGGACGAGCTGCTGGTAGTGACCGCTGCACAGCCCTTGGGACTTACCGCCCTTCTCGCCAAGCGGTCGGTCACATCCCTCGAACGTGCACACGCTGACAAGCGTAACTGCTCTTGGGGGGACGATATGGACGATTCGACCACGGGAGCCCCCTGCCGATCCTGGGCGCGCAACCCCTCCCGGAAACATTCTCAACTCGTGGAGGGGCGCGTCCGAATTTGCGTGTGACCTGCGGAAACTCCGACTGAACCTTTGCGCCCGTCCTGCGCCCGCCCTCGGAGGGGCGCTCTCTGGAGGGGCGATTTTTGGTGCGCAGGCTGAGGACTGTCGAGTGCATGAACCAGTTGCACCAACGGCGAGCCGCGACGGTCCGGTGGACTCCGCGGCTCCTCAACAGCATCGTCACAGCACCGGATCTCGCGACGGCGGCGGGACACCTGGGAGCCAGCGGCATTCCGGTCTTCCCATGCGTCCCCGGCGGCAAGCGCCCGCTGACCGCCCACGGCTTCCAAGACGCCAGCGCCGAAGCCGACGTCATCAGCTTCTGGTGGCGTCGCCAGCCCGACGCCAACATCGGCGTCCCGACGGGAGCGGCCAGCGGCATCGACGTGGTCGACGTTGACGTCCACAAGACCGGCTCCGGCTTCGCCGCCTTCGAGCACGCCCGAAGGGCTGGCTTCGTCGAGGGCTGGGCCTGGCTGGTCCGCACCCCGTCGGGCGGCCTGCACGCCTACTTCCTACGCACGTCCGAACGCGAGCAACGCTCATGGCAGGTACCGAGCAAGCACATCGACTTCCGGGGTGACGGCGGCTACATCATCATCCCGCCATCCCAGGTCACCGGCGAGGACGGCGTCAGCCGCAGTTACCAGCAGATAGCGGTCGCCGAGCACCACAACCCGTGGCCGGTCGACGCGAACGGGCTGCGCGGCTTCCTCGACCCACCCCGGCCGATGCGGCCTCCGACCGACATCCCGGCCGTCGGCGCTCGACCGGACAAGCTCGCCGCCTGGGTGGCTTCCCGCCCGGAGGGTGGCCGCAATGGTGGCCTGTTCTGGGCGGCCTGCCGGATGGCCGAGGAGGGCCACGACCTGAGCACCACGACCTCGCTGCTCGGCGAAGCGGCGTACGCCGCTGGCCTGCCCGAGCGGGAGGCGATGGCGACGATCCGGTCGGCGTACCGGATCGCGACGCGCCTGGGTCCGGCGAACGAGCCGCGCCCTACGCAGGCGGTTGAGGCGGTGGGACTGTGAACACTCCAGACCCCTACGAGCGCCGCCTCGACCGCACCCTCCCTGAACCTGCTCCGCCACCCGAAGCTGAGAAGGCCATCGATGCTCTAGCCGTGCATCGCGACCCCTCCGTGCCCACGGCCGGAGTCACGCAGGAGACCGAACGCTCCCAGCCCAGTGTCGCCTGGGTCCGGCCGAGCGAGATGCCGACCCTGCTCGGATCGAAGTTCGTACGCCGCGGAATCGACCTCCAGTCCGAGCTGACCCGCCGCGCACGTCGTACCCCAGGCGCCGCCGTCTCCAAGGCGTCGCGCCGTATCACTCGCACCTCGATCGCTCGATCTGAGACGGCAAGCCCGAGCATCACCGACCAGGAAGGACTCGGGCTATGAACCAACCCGCCTTCGCAACCGCCGAGGGGCTGCGGCTCCTCCTGCTCGACCTCGCCTACGCCGGACGGCGCGCGTGGCAGACCAGCCCGGAAGCCGCCGAGCTGATGACCTACACGATGGAGAAGTACGCCGGGCTCGCCCACAAGTACGGCATGGAGCCGACCGACGCCGCTGCCGCCGCCTTCGAGGTGATGCGAATGCGCTCCACCCGCGTGGCCGACGACCCGTGGGCCGTCGTGACTCACGCGGTCGAGCTGACGCTGATCTACGAGTCGCGTGCCGAGGGTCTGCTCTGCTCGACCGGACAAGCACGAAAGACGGCCGGCCTCGAATACCACGACGCCGAGCGGTTCGCCGATCGCGACTCCGAAATCGCCGACTACCACCCGGCGTTCCACTTCTTCGCGAAGATGGCCGACCCGTACGCGACGAAGCCGAACGAGCCCGAGGACGAGCCGACCAATGCCTTCTTCGCGCTCGCTGAGGCGGTGAAGTTCTTCGAGGAGCTGCGCTGGCCCGAACGGGACGCCCGACTCGGCCTGGAGTACATCACCGCACGCCTCGACCGCTGCGGCGACCCGAGGACCGCGTACATCTCCCTGCGCCGCGACGGCAACGGCCCCGGGTGGCTCGACGTCGACCAACAGGGCTGGCTCACGATGTTGCGAGTGGTGCTGGGCGATCCGCGCGTCGACTACCAGGGCACCGACCGCGCCCGCGGAGTCCTGCTGAGGCTCTGCTCTGGCGAGAACCTGGACGACCTCTTCGCCGATGACGCCCTGGCGGAAGCAGTCGAGTCGATCGCCCCCGTTCATCCGGTTGCCAAGCAGGTCGGTGAGAGTCATGTCTGATCGCGGGCACATCGAACTCGAACGCAGTATCGCCTCGATCGTCGTCGGCGAACGTCACCGCCGCGACCCCGGCGACCTGACCCCGCTCATGGACTCCTTGAAGCGCGTCGGCCTGCTCCAGCCCGTCACGATCACGCCCGACGGCTACCTGATCTGTGGCTACCGACGCCTCGAAGCCGCCAAAAAGCTCGGGTGGAACACCTTGCGGGTGTGGGTGAGGTCCGGGATCAGCGACGAGCTGACCCGGCTCCTGGCGGAACGCGACGAGAACGTCACCCACAAGCCACTGTCGACGATGGAGGCGACGGCGCTCTACAAGGAGATGAAGGTCCTGCTCCAAGAGGACGCGGAGCGTCGGATGAAGGCCAACCAGTTCGGGCACGACAGCGACAAAACTGCAGGTCAGACCGGCCCCGCCGAATCGGCGGGGCCGGAGCTTGCCGGTCTCGGGGACGCCCGTCGACGCGCCGCGGAGATGGTGACCGGGAAGGCGTCGTACAACCGGCTGGAGCAGATCCTGGAAATGGAGCGGGTCGCCGCCGACCGCGACCTCCCGAAGGACCTACGGAAGGTCGCCGAAGACGAGCTGGCACTCATCCGCAACGGTGGTCCCGTTGACCCTGGCTACCAGCGTGTGAGGGCAGCAAAGCGCCTCTACGAACTGATGAAGCCCGGCGATGCTCCCCTCGACGAGCACCTGGACGACGCCGTCAAGGACGAGCATGAGGACCGCCTCCGTCGCGCCCGGGAGAACCGTGCACGCCGCCAGGCAGAAGCGGCCAACAGGAAGCGCTCGACCCGCTCCTTCAACCTCAAGTGGGCCGAGATGGACGGCTGGTCGAAGAAGTACGACGTCGAGCAGATCGCCCGCGAGATCAAGCCCGACGACTGGGCGCTGTTCCTGCGCGTGATCGACGAGACCAAAGCATTCGCCGAAGCAGTCTCCCTCGCGAAGGAGTCGGGCGGCACACCTGAGTCGTGACCACCCGACTCTCGAAGGCAAGCCGATGCTCTATCCGACCACTCCCGACGACCTCCGCCGACGCCGCCTCATCGTCGCCGGCATCGCAGCCGCACTGTTGCTGATCGCGTTCGTGACGTACGCCCTCCTGGTCCACCGGACACACTCGCCGAGCACCAACGCACAGATCGACACCGCGCAGGACACTGTCGAGCTGACGCCGGTCGAGACGAAGCCTGTGATCACCGAACTCCCGGCGCTCCGCCCGACCTCGGATCCCGAGACCTTCGCTCAGCAGGTAGCGGAGGCAATGTTCGCCTGGGACACCGCCACGCTCCTGACCCGCACCGATCACATCGAGCAGCTCGTCGCGGTCGCCGATCCGACCGGCGAGTCGACCCCCGGTCTGGTCGCCGACCTCGACAACTACCTGCCCACCCAGGGCGCCTGGGTTGAGCTGGCGAAATACGAGACCCGCCAGTGGCTCACGGTCGACTCGGTGAACATGCCGACCAAGTGGGCCGAAGCCCAAATCCAGGCCGGTAACGAGCTGCTACCGGGAACGACCGCCCTCACGATCCACGGCACTCGGCACCGCGCCGGGATCTGGGAAGGCGACCCGGTCGCCTCTCAACACGACGTCGCGTTCACAATCTTCCTCGTCTGCGGCCCCTCGTACCCCGAGTGCCACCTGCTCCGGCTGTCGATGCTCGACAAGCCCTTGGACTGAGCAATGGGCAAGGTCGCCGCCCTCGGACTGGTCACACTGCTATTCGCGCCTGCCAGCCTCCTACTCGGGCTCGGGGCGTTGCTTAGCCCAGCTGCCCAAGCGCACAGCGGGTGCCTCATCGCGCCATCGACCTCGTCGGTCTCGACCGTCGCGGGGACGCTGCCCGAGACGGCGCGGGTGGTCTTCCCGCTCCCGGCCGGCACATGGGTCCGGACCAGCGGCTTCGGAATGCGCGTTCACCCGATCACCGGAGTACGCAAGCTGCACACCGGCGTCGACTTCGCCGCTCCCACCGGTACGCACATCCTTGCCGCAGCCGACGGTCGCGTGACCTTCGCTGGGCCTGCCACCGGATACGGCCACCTCATCCTGATCGAGCACACCGTCGACGGGAAGCGAGTCGCGACCGGATACGCGCACATGTACGCCGACGGCATCCACGTCAAAGTCGGTGACACGGTGACGGCTGGGCAGTACGTCGCTGACGTCGGCAGCGACGGCTACTCCACCGGCTCGCACCTGCACTTCGAGGTGCGCCCCGGTGGTGCCGACGCCGCACCCGTGGACCCGGAGCCTTGGTTGGCCTCCAACGGAGCAGCCGACGTGGCGGGTGGCTCAGCCGCGGGTGACGCAGGGTGCAGCGACGAAGGCCCAGCATCGCCGTACAACGGCACCAATCCCGATGGTCTGGTGGACGACCCGACCTCGGATGGCCAGATCACCAAGCGGACCGCGCACATCCTCGCCGAGGTCCAGAAGAACTTCCCCGACTCCCATTGGGCGTGCTGGTCGCCGCGACCGGGGACCAAGTCGGAGCACCCGCTCGGCCGGGCCTGCGACGGCACCTTCGGGAACTCGATCGGCACCGCCGCGACCGGACACGCGCTCGACTACGGCTGGAAGATCACCAACTGGCTCAAGGACAACGCCAAGTCACTCGGCGTCGAGTACCTCATCTGGCAAGGCCGCATCTGGTCGGTTGCACGAGCCGCCGAGGGCTGGCGCCCGTACGACGGCGGAGGGATGCACAATCCGGCCGACGTAACCGGCGGCCACTTCGATCACGTGCACTGGACAGCTCGGGCATAGCACCTGACCACCATGAAGACCTTGCCCTCCTTGCTCCCTCTCGTCGGCCCTGACTTCGGTGCCGTCGGTGGATCCAGCCAACTTCGGGCGATCGTCGGCGCCCTGCTGACCTATGGCCTGATCGTGTCCGTGCTGATGGTGATCATCTGCGCGGCGACGTGGGCGATCGGCTCCGCGAACGGGAGCTGGCAAACGGCCAGCAAGGGTAAGACCGGCCTCTTCGTCGCGCTCGGCGGCGCGGTCCTCACCGGTGGCGCGCTCGCGTGGGCCAACTGGCTGCTAGACGTGGGAGCGACGTTGTGAACGACAAGCAGCTCGCCTTCGATATCGAGGGGATGCTCCACGACGCGGCGGTCGAGGCCGCGCCCGAGTGGAGAGGCGCTCCGCTGCACTTCACCACGGCCTACTATCCGCCAGCCGAGCTCGATGCCGCCTTCGAGCACTGGCAGTTCCTCCACGCCCACGACAAGGCCCACGTCAACAGCCGGATGTGGCACCGCTCGATCACCGTCCCCGAGAGAGCCCGGGTCACCGGGCACGGATTCGTCCTCTACACAGCCGACCTCCGCTGCGAGCCTTGGAAGCACACCGAGAAGCACGGAGACTGCACCTGCCTGGGCGAACTGATGTACCAGGCGATTTGCGAGCCGTGCGGGTGGAACGGAATCACAGACAGTGAGAACGACGCGGTCGAGATGTGGCACGACCACGCGCTACCCGGTTGGCGCGAGCTGCCGATCGTGCCGTCGCGGCTGCGGATGATGGACAAGGACGGCTTGTCGAAGGCCGCGCGCCAATGGATCTCCGAGCACTACCCGAAGTCCATGCAAGTGCCTGGCGCCCCGATCATCACCGAGCGCCGCCCGTATGGCACACGGCACGTCCCCGGCCGCTCGCCGTGGGGCGGCTACGACCTCTCGCACACCGCCGTCGACCCGGACCGAGTTGTCGAGGGTGCGAAGTGCCTTCGTCACCCGCACGACCTCCGGCCGGAGCTCACCCGCAGCGCCGCGCATTCCGCCATCGGGCTCGTCGACTGAGCATCTCGGGTTGTGCCCGAGCGGCCCGCTCTACGCTCTGTAGTCCTTCTCGCTTGCCGCTCGGGCCGTCACGATGCTCGCGACTGTCAAGGCAGCGGCTCCTGCTCCGTACAGCGTCTTCGTTCCGGCCTCTTTGGCGGCCACCTTGAGCTGCTGAGGGTTCGCCAGGGCGGACCGCCAACGGGTCGAAGACACGAGCTCGCGATCGGTCTCGATGCCCAACGGGCCGTGGAACGCGATCACGGAGTCACCGATCTGGTTGCTCGACTGCACGATGGCCCGGACGCTGCGGGAGTGGAGCAGGACTTCGAGGTCGGCATCACTGGCCGCCTGGTCGAGCCTTCGAACCAACCCAACCGTCGTTTGGGTAATGCGCTCGCGCAGTCCGTCCCGCGACTCATTCAGTACAAGGCGGTGTCCATCGAGATCCTGGGGTGCCACCTCTCGGACATGGTCGAGTTCGAGAACGGCGGCCTCCTCGTGTAACTGGAAGCACCGCGCGAGCACCGACAGCCAGACGTCCACTTCGCTTGCGATCTCGGGCGCGAGCTTCGCAAGCGCCCGAACCTTCGCGGCCGAGCCGGCCTTTGACGCCAGCGCGTCGAGCGCTCGGATGGCGTTCGACTCGATCTCCGCGATGTCGGCGGTCAGATGCTGCACCTTCGACCACGACGGCGCAGATACGTGTCCTGTCTTCTCGCGGATGCTCATGGCTTCGCCGATTGCGAACGAGACTCCATCCAACTTCGCGAGAACAGCATCCCGCTGACCCCGTCGCAGGTCGTCGAGCTTCCCGTCAATGGCGGTGAGGAGTTCCGTGAGTTCACGGACCTCCTGCTTCCGCTCCATCTGGGCCATCGCCCCTGCGGCATTCGAGAGGAGGGATCCAAGGCCACCGAGGGTCTGCGGGTTGGTGACGTTGGAAGCGATCGGGCCGGTCTCTGTCGCAAGCCACTTGCTGATGTCGCCGCGCTTCCCGGCCATCAACCAACGCACACCCGGCGTCTTCGTGTCCATGAAGCCATGCTCATCGACGGCCTCCGCTGACTCTTTCGTCAACTTCACCCAACGACCCGAGCTTGCTGCCGCGTCGGCCACCGCGTCTGCCGCGTCTGCACCGAACATGAGCAGCGGACGAAGCCAACTCAGGTCCAGGCGCGCCGAATCCTCCCAAAGACCCGCTCGACGGAGGTACTGCTCAACGGCGCTGGGTTCACCGATGACCGCGAGGCTATCTCCGTCTCTGATCACGACGTGCTCGCCGCCTTCGGCAGCAACCAGCCCGCTGTCCTCCGATGCCCGTTCCTCGTCCACACCGACATTGTTCCGCACACCTCCGACATTCACGGAGGACCTGTGAGAACACCTGAGCGAGTGAACCCATCCACTCACCCAGGAGGACACCGTGATCCATCTCGGTCTACCCACCACGGTTGTGTCGCTGTTGCCGCAGGACATCAACATCGGCCCGAACTCCAACGGCCTGCCCGGCATCGGCCAGCTCAAGAACATCGTCGGAGCGTCGATGACCGTCGGGCTCATTCTCGCCGTACTCGCCCTCATCATCTCCGCGATCGTGTGGGCGCTCGGCGCGAACTCGTCCAACCCCCACCTGGCGGGCCGCGGCAAGTTCGGCGTCCTCGTCGGCCTCGGCGCCGCGATCATCACCGGCGCGTCCGTCGCGCTCGTCAACTTCTTCTGGAACGTCGGCCAGCAGGTCTGAGCTGCACCGAGTTGAGAGGAGTACGACGATGGTCGACGTCTGCGACGTACCTGTTATCTCTGGAGTCTGCGACGTCGCGGGCGACGCAGCCGGAGCCCTGGTGTCGGCGCCGTTCGACTGGCTGGCTCAGGGCATGGGGCACGCGGCGGGCTGGATGTTCGAGGCGGTGTGGAAGGTCTTCGACTCGACCACGATGGTCGACGTCACCAGCAGCCAGCACACGAAGGTCTACAACATCCTCTTCGGCGTCGCCGTCTTCGTCATGCTCGGATTCTTCATGCTCCAAGTGATCGGCGGCATGATCCGCCGCGAACCCGCCGCGCTGTCGCGGGCAGCGCTCGGGCTGGCGAAGTCCATCCTCGGCTCCTTCGTCGCGCTCGCCCTATTGGCGACGGCATTGGAGGTCACCGACCAGCTCTGCATCGGCATCGTCAAGGCTGCTGGGACCAACATGGAGCAGATGGGCGACCGCATCGCCCTGCTGACCACGGGCCTGGTCGGGATGAACCTCGCCGCTCCCGGTGCGGGCGCGATCCTGACCATCTTCATCGCCGGCCTCGCCATCGGCGCGGCGGGCATCGTGTGGATCAGCCTGCTGGTCCGCAAGGCGCTGCTGCTGATCGCGATCGTGTTCGCCCCGATCGCGCTGGCCGGGTCGAGCTGGGACCACACTCGCGGCTGGGTGAGCAAGTGGGCGTCGTTCGTGATCGCGCTGATCGTCTCGAAGGTCGTCCTGGTGGTGATCTTCCTCCTCGCCACCGCGCAGGTCTCCGCGCCCATCGACGGCGACATCCAGTCGGTCTCCGAACCGATTGCTGGTGTCGTGCTGATGCTGATGGCCGGGTTCGCGCCGTACATGACCTACAAGGCGATCAACTTCATGGGCTTCGACATGTACCACGCGATGTCGGCCGAACAGGAAGGCAAGTCGGCGCTCAACCGGCCCATGCCGATCCCGATGAACCGCGCGCCGAGTTCCCAGCCGAGCAAGGTGCTCGACGGCGGGTCGAGCGGCGCCGGTGGGAGCGGATCGGGTGGCTCTGGCGGTTCACCGGCACCGGCCGCTCCCGCCAAGGGCACCGGTCCGTCGACCGGCACCGCCGGCGCATCCTCCGGTGGCGGAGGCGCTGCCGCCGGTGGTGCGGCAGCGGGAGGCGTCGCGGCCGGCGTTGTCGTGGCCAAGGAAGCCGCCACCGCTGGCGTCCGCACTGGAAGAGCCGTGGGTGGCGCCACATCCCAGCAGACAGACGCGGCACAGAAGACACCTGTAGCACCGGACGGCGCGCCGCTGTCGCCTCACGTCGCGGACTCGATTCCTGCCCAGGCCAACAGCAAGAAGGTCTGAACAATGAGCAACCAAGCGGCTATCCACGACTACGAGCTCGCGCCGGTGAAGTTCTCCCGCCTCACCCGACGTGGCCTGCTCCTCGGCCTATCCGGATCCCAACTCGTCGTCGTCGGATTCGGAGCGATCGTCCTGGTTTTCGCGCTCTACTTCGGCGGCGGGCCGTCGCTGCTGTACGTCGTCCCGATTCTTCTGCTCTGCGCGGCCCTCGCGTTCGTTGGCGTCGGTGGTCGCAAGATCGTCGAGTGGCTCCCCGTCGTGACCAAGTGGCTGTGGCGCTCGACTGGCGGGCAACTGCTGTTCCGTCGCCACATCGTCAGGCCGCGCCCTGCGGGCACGCTGTCGTTGCCGGGTGACGCGGCCCGATTGCGCCAGTGGCTTGATCCCGAGTCGGGTGCAGTGATGGTCCACGACCCGCATGCCGCAACGCTCACCGCCATCATCGGCGTCACACATCCCGCGTTCATCCTGCTCGACCCACTCGAACAGCAACGCCGAGTCACGAGTTGGGGCCGCGCGCTCGCCACCGCCTGCCGCTCGGGACGCATCGCCTCGTTGCAGGTGATGGAGCGGACCCTGCCCGACTCCGGCAAAGGCCTGGCCGAGTGGTGGTCACAGCACGGTCGGCACGACGACTCGTGGACATCCTCGACGTACGGCGAACTCATCAACCGAGCCGGACCGGCCGGTGAGCGTCACGCCAGCACCGTCTCGATCTCCCTCGACATGAAGGCAGCAGGCCGAGCGATCCGAGCTGCTGGTGGCGGCAATCGTGGCGCCGCAGCGGTGCTGAGGCAGGAGATGTCGACCATGACCGCTGCCCTGAGGGCCGCCGACCTCGCCCCGTCGGGGTGGCTGGAGCCGGGCGACCTCGCGGTCATCCTGCGCTCGGCGTACGACCCCGTCGTGGCAGGTGCCTTGGAGCGTCACGGCGACCTCGGCCGCGACCTCGCCACCGCCGGTCCGGTCGCTGTCACCGAGAACTGGTCGAGCGTGCGCTCCGACTCCGCGCATCACTGCGTGCTCTGGATCAGCGAATGGCCGCGGTCCCTCGTCTACCCGGGCTTCCTAGCCCCGGTCCTGCTGTCGTCGGGCGTACGCCGCACCTTCACCCTGCTCTACACCCCGATGCGCACCGACCAGGCCGCGCGCGACATCCGCAAGAAGAAGACCGAGTACATCTCCGACGCCGCCCAACGCCAACGCATCGGCCAGATCGAGGACGCCCAGCAGTCGGCTGAGTACAGCGACGTCCTCCAGCAGGAAGCCGACCTGACCGCCGGCCACGGCATCCTCCGTACCACGGGCCTCATCGCCGTCAGCGCCCAAGATCTCGAAGAGCTCGAACGCGCGGTCGCTGACATCGAGCAGGCCGCGATCCAAGCGTCGTGCGAGACTCGGAGGTTGTGGGGGCAACAGGCCCAGGCGTTCAGCGCAGCCGCGCTACCGCTGTGTCGTCAGGTGTAGTGGCGGCCGCCTCGGGCCTTGCCGCGAGTGACATAAGTCGGCGCCCTACGCGGTGCAGTCGCGGCAGGTGTACTGCACCGTGTCGTGTCGCCAGCAGGGCTCAGCGGCGCGCACGGTGGCACGGCTTGTCCTCGCTCGATCAAACGGGACATGCGGTGCTATGCCGTCGGGAATGGGCATGCGGCGCACTCGCCCCATCTCGACGCGGCGGTTGACGCCTTCGCCGATCAGCGGCACGCCTTCATCGGCGAGTCGGTCGAGCGCCCAGTTGACCCACTGCGCCCGGGGACCGGCGAGTTGCGAAGCGTCGAGCAACGACCCGTCGGAGCGCACCACGCGCCACCAAGGCAACGGGTCGAGCGACGTGCCTCCGTTGGGGCGGTGACCCAGAATCGTCGACACCGTGCGCGCGTGAGTGGTCGGACGTCCGACGAGCTGCGCGAGGTCGGCGTAGGTGATGACCATGCCCTCGGGGATGCTCGCGCAAGCGTCGTAGACAGCCTCGGCCTCGCTGCTCGTGTGGTTGCTACTCATCCGGTGATCTCCTTCGGGCCCGTCCAGAGAATAGGCGGCGGAACCGACAATCGTGTGGCCTCGGCAGCGGGCTGACCCGCACACCTCCTTCTCGACCAGATCGAGAAGGAGGCTCTGATGCCCACGTTCGAGAACCCGGCGGCTGACGCAGACGAAGTCCAGACCGCGCTGCGCGCTCTGGCGCACGCGACGCGTTCCATCGATGACCCGCGCGAGATCTATTCGGTGCTCGGGTCGCTCACGTCGGCGGTTGCGTCGCTGAGCCAGTCGCTGCACCAGATCGCGGCGTTCCACGACGGACGTCAGAAGCAGACGGAGTGGACACCGATGGACTCGCCGAAAGCTCGCTCGGCGGCGTACCGAGTGTCGTGGGATCTCCACCGAGCCGGCGAGATGGTGCGCCAGGTCGGCGAAGTCATCGCCAACGCCCACGAGGCGGAAGCGATCCTTGCCTACCACCGCGAGTTTCCTGAGCCACCCGTGTCACGCACCTCCGCAGACCACGGGCTGTCACTGTGAGCGGCAGGGACGAAGGGCGTCTGCACAGTACGGTCCTCGTCGCCCCTCGACGTGAGCGTCGCCGTGACCGGCGGGCACGCAAAGCCGCTGCGAAGTCGTTGCTCGCTGAGGACCGTGACTCCCGCAAGGCCGCCGCGAAAGCGAAGGCAGAGGAGCTGGCGGCCGAGCGGCGCGCGACCGTCGTATTGCCCAAGGCCGGCGAAACCGGTCCCGCCGCACTGCGCACTCCTGGTCGCTTGCGATTGCCACGCCATCAGGACACCTCGGCCACCCTGGCGGGCGCCTATCCATTCCTTGCCGAGGGTGGTCTCGGGAGCGACGGAGTGTTCGTCGGCCAGGATCTCTACTCCGGGTCCTCGTTCGTCTACGACCCGTGGGTGCTCTACGCCCGGGGGCTGATCACTGCACCGAATCTGGTGCTCGCCGGGATCGTCGGGTCAGGTAAGTCGGCGTTGGCGAAGAGCCTCTACACCCGCTCGATCCCGTTCGGTCGCCGTGTCTACGTCCCTGGCGACCCGAAGGGCGAGCACACCGCTGTTGCCGAGGCGGTCGGCGGGAAGGCCATCCTGCTCGGGCACGGCATGGCGAACCGGCTCAACCCACTCGACGAGGGCCACCGACCCACCGGGCTCGACGACCTCCAGTGGGCAGCTCAGGTGACTGCACGGCGGCGCGAACTGGTCGGCGCTCTCGCGGAGACGGTGCTTGACCGGCGACTCACGCCGCTGGAGCACACCGCGATCGACGTTGCACTTGCTGACACTGTGCGGTCCTCTGACGTGCCGGTGCTGCCGATGGTGGTCGACCGGCTGCTTGCGCCCGACCAAGCGACAGACTCCGACGGTCGACTGGCCGAGGACGGGCGGCTGGCTGGTCACGCGCTGCGGCGTCTCGTCGCCGGTGACCTGGCCGGACTCTTCGACGGGCCGTCCACGGTGCGGTTCGACCCCCAGTTGCCGATGATCTCGCTCGACCTGTCCCGGGTCACGGAGAACGCAACGCTCATCTCCGTGCTGATGACGTGCGCATCGGCGTGGATGGAGTCCGCCCTGCTCGACCCCAATGGCGGGCAACGCTGGGTGGTCTACGACGAAGCGTGGAGACTCATGTCCCACCCCGCACTGCTGCGACGAATGGATGCTCACTGGCGGCTGGCGCGGCACTACGGCATCGCGAACATGCTGATCTTCCACAAGCTCTCCGACCTCGACAACGTCGGCGACCAAGGCTCTGCCATGCGCGCCCTGGCCTTGTCGTTGCTGGCGAACGCCGAGACCCGGGTGGTCTACCGGCAGGAGTCAGACCAACTCGGCTCCACGGCTGCCGCTCTGGGGCTGACCGGCACGGAGCAGTCGCTCCTGCCGACCCTGGGCACGGGCCAGGGTCTGTGGCGGATCAAGCACAGGTCATTCGTCGTACAGCACCAGCTCCACCCAGCCGAGCTGGAACTCTTCGATACGTCTGCGCGAGCGTCTGCCAGGAACTAGCATCCCGGTGACCCCGTCGGCGACCCGAGACGCAGGCGGGGTCTCTCTATGCGTGCCGGGCGACCTGGTTGTTCCGAAGACCGTTGGCGTCGTCGTAGTCCCACAACGCCCACTCGAACCCGGCGTCGTAGGCGCTGTCGCGGTCGCGTCGGGTTTCAAGGAGCAGGCGGGCAGCCGAGGATGAGCCGGTGCTCAGACACGCGGTGCGACCGTCGCGGTAGCCGTCGTCGTACCGCCTGACGCCATCACGCTGACCCATTCCCTAAGTCGAACATATGTTCGAGGATAGGTCAAGATTGAGGCGTGTCCTCGAACCCGCCGAAGAACGACGCGTGGCCCCAGCCCAAGCGCTGGCGCCACTGCTGGGTGCGGTTCGGCCACGGCAACTACCCGCCGCCCGCTCCCGGTCTGGTCCTGGACTGGCGCCGCGAGTCGGGCCGTTGGACCGCATGGGTGGTGTGGGTCGACAACACCGGTCTCAAGGAGCGGGTGTGCCAAGGCTGGCTTCCGGTCGCGGTCCTGCGGCCGGCCAGGAGCGACATCAACGTCTGGAACGACGGCCCCTGGCGGTAGCAGGACCTGCTCGCACACCTGTCCTTCGACAACGACTGTCAGGAGGAACGGGAATGCGAGTACAAGCCCGAGACCTCGCGGTCCGCGAGGCGAAGCTCGAAGCACTTCAGAAGAAGCTCACCGAGTCCGTCGGCGCGCTCGTCACCGGGGAGGACTGGAAGCGTGCCCTGGAGTTCGCCGCGAAGTTCCGCGGTCGCAGCTTTGGGAACACGATGCTGATTGCGGTTCAGCACTACGCCGCGTTCCAGCAAGGTCGCGTGCCCGAGCCGATGCCCACCTACGTCGCCGGCTTCAAGCAGTGGCTCAGTCTGAACCGCTCGGTGATGAAGGGCCAGTCCGGGTACGCCATCCTCGCCCCTGTCACTGCCCGGTTCGCCTCCTCGAACCCATCCGACCTGGACTCGTGGCGACGCCTCGCTCATGGCGAGAAGCCCGGCTTCGGCGAGGCCGTGCGATCCAAGCTCGTCGGCCTCAAGCCCGCGCACGTCTGGGACATCTCCCAGACCGACGGCCAGCCGATTCCGGAGCCACCTGCCCCGGCCCTCCTGCAAGGTCAGGCGCCCGAGGGGCTGTGGGAGGGCCTGGCGGATCAGATCACTGCGCACGGCTTCGAGCTACGGCTGGTCTCCAACGCGAAGTCGATCGGCGGGGCGAACGGCTTGACCGACTACATGACCCGTGAGGTGTCGGTGCGGATGGACATGGACGACGCAGCCCAGGTCAAGACACTCGCCCACGACCTATTGACCGCACCAACTGGAGCGTCCTGAGTCGTCCCCAGGCGACACGTGAACGACGACTCGCCGGTCGATGTCGATCTCCACCGTTCCCGAGGCTTTGCGTGCTGCCGTCGTCGCCACGGACGAGCGGAAGGACATTGGGATGGAGCGAGAAGTGACGGCATTGGTCGTCCCGGCCATCGGCGCCGTGGCCAGCATCGAGGCGGCACCGGGCACGGTGCTGCTCGATGCCACGGGCGAGCCGGTCGAGGAGGCCAGCGAGTTCTTCGCCACGATGCTGGCGTGTGGAGCGAGCTTCAGCTCACTGCGCTCCTACGGCCTGGCGCTGCTGCGCTGGTGGCGGTTCCTGGCCGCGGTCGACGTGTGCTGGCAGCGCGCGACTCGGGTCGAAGTACGCGACTTCGTGTTGTGGATGCGGTTGGTCGGTCCCGCGGAGCGGCAGGGTGGGTACGCACCGGCGACCATCAACCACGCCCTCGCGGTCATCAAGATGTTCTACGCCGACCGGATCACCGCCGGCGACGGGCCGCTGATCAACCCGGTCCCCGACGCGGACCACCGAGCCGGACGAAGGTCGCAACCGCACCACAATCCGATGCAGCCGTTCGCGCCGGGATCGCGGGCACCTTTCCGTCAGAAGATGCCCGAGCGGATCCCACGGCACCTGCCCGACCGGCTCTTCGACGAGCTGTTCGCAACGCTGCGCTCGGACCGGGACCGGGCACTGTTGGCGTTCTACGTCTCGACCGGCGCCCGCGCCTCGGAGCTGCTCGGCGTCACCGTGGACCTCGTGAACGTCGGTGACCAGCGCATCGGGGTCCACCGGAAGGGCTCGGGTCGGCTGCAGTGGCTCCCAGCCTCGGCGGACGCGTTCGTGTGGCTTCGGCTCTACGAGCAGCAGACACGACGCCCGGACGGCGAGCAGGCGTTGTGGCTGACTCGGCGCCGTCCGGTGCGCCCGCTGACCTACTCCGCGGCCAGGCGGATGCTGCAGCGCGCCAACGAGTCGCTGGGCACCGCCTGGACGTTGCACGACCTGCGACACACCGCCGCGCAACGGATGGTCGATGACCCGAAGATGTCGCTGAGCGACGTGCAGTGGGTGCTCGGCCACGCCCACATCACCACCACCCAGATCTACCTGCGTCCACGGGAGGAAGAAGTCGTCAGCCGCGTGCTGGCCCATCACCGCGACCGTGCAGAACGGCCGACCACGCCATCGCTACCGGTGGACACGGCCGGCTACTCGGCCGAGGTGCTGGCGGTGCTGTTCGGCGGGCCGCGGACATGAGCGACCACGTCGACGCGGTCGCGCATCTGCAGAGGGCCGCGCGACCCTCGCGCCACGCTCCCGCCAACAACGGCGCCCTACGCCCCAAGGCACCGACCCCGACGCTGCCGACACCAGCGATCGCCCGACCGACCGTGTGGGCTGCGTCCCAGATGAGCTATCAGGAGGTGCTCGACGCGGTCCGCGCCCTGGAACTCGCGAACGGCACCACCTCGCCAAAGCAGGTCCGCAGCCAGGTGCTGTTCGCGGAAACCCTACTTGGGTGGCTGCTGAGGTTCCCCGGGGAGTCGTGGCAGCAACGTTGGCAAGCCTCAGGAGCTAACGCGGCCGGCAACGAGTGGACCACGCTGGCAGCCGTGCCCGACAAGCACGGTCACCTCGTCGCTGCAGCGGGCAGGCTCCTGCTGCTGGACGTGATTCGTCCCGACTACTCCTGGCTCTACGCCACCCACGCCACACCCAGGCTCTACGAGCGACTCCGGGCGCTGCGTGATCCCGCGGGATTCGCCACCATCGAGCGCCTATGCGACACGGACACGCGGATGCTGCCGAGCGACCGCCGCCAAGCCTTGAACCAGCTCACCCGGATTGTGGTCCACAACGGCGGCACGTTGGCCGACATCACGTTGCCGGACTGCATCGAGGCTCACCGGGCACAAGACGGCTACCGCGGACGCTCCCAACCCCGCTGGTACACACTGCTCCGGGAAGCCGCGATCCTGCCGGCCGAGAGCCCGCCAACCATCTTCGCTGCGTCCCGGCGAGGGCAGCTGACTATCGAGGAGATGGTCGACCGCTACGACGTCGTCTGCCGCCCGATCAGGGATCTGTTCGTCGCCTACCTTTACGAACGCCGTCCCGCCATGGACTACAACTCCATCCGCTACCTGGCGGCCAAGCTCGTGCTGTTGTTCTGGCGCGACCTGGAGATCCACGAGCCCGGCATCGACTCCCTGCACCTGTCCGACGAGGCTTCTCGCCGGTGGAAGACGAGGCTCAGCGGCCCGGTGCTGTATGGCAGCAATCGCGTTGGTAAGAAGCGCGAGGACCCCTACACGATCCTCATGGCCGTCCGTGCCTTCTACGCCGACCTGTCCCACTGGGCGCTGGAGGACCCCAGCCGGTGGGCGGCCTGGGCGGCACCCTCGCCGGTCGACTCCAGGGACCTGGCAGGAATGACCAAGATGCTCAAGCAGTCGCGGTCACGCACGCACCAGCGCATCCGGGAACTGGCGCCGTTGCTTCCGCGGCTCGTCGACGCAGCCAGCGACAGTCGAGCCGCGGCCAGGGCCCTGCTCGATTCCGCCGCCGGAGCTCCGCCTGGCGAGTCGTTCATCCACGCCGGGCAGACGCTACGACGGACGACCCTGAGCGACGACGGGAGCGGCGGCAGGAAGGTCAGTCGTGGGCATGTGTACGTCGATACTCCGGTGCGCAATGGCACGAGCGACCGGCCGCAGGACAACCGGAGAAACCTGAGCCTTGAGTCCGACCGGGCGTTCTGGGCGTGGGCACTGGTCGAGGTTCTGCGTCACACCGGAGCACGGATCGAGGAGGTTCTCGAGATCACCCACCGCTCCTTCGTGTCCTATCGGCTCCCGTCGACTGGTGAGGTGATCCCGATGCTGCAGATCACTCCGTCCAAGACCGACAAGGAACGGCTCTTGGTCATCGGCCCCGAGCTCGCGGTGGCGTTCGCCGAGATCATCTCCCATGTCCGCGGCGAGAACGAACGGTTGCCGCTGGTCAGCCGCTACGACAGCGCCGAACGCGTCCACAGCTCGGAGCTTCCGTTCCTGTTCCAGCGGCCGTGGGGCACAGGCAGGATCGCGATCAACTCCACCTACGCCGTCAAGCTGCTCGACGAGCTGGTCACCACCGCGAAGATCACCAATAGCGACGGCACACCGGCCAAGTTCAGCCCGCATGACTTTCGGAGGATTCTCTCTGCTTAGTCGTCGTGTTGCGATTGGCCGTTGACCAGCAGGTAGATGGCGTGTTTCGGGTTTGCTCGGGCCCGTGTTGTGTTTCTACGGTCGGCCCTCGTGATCTTGAACTTCTTCTCGGCCCGGGGCTGGGAGTCTTGGGGCCTCGAGTGTCGGCCGTTGATCCCGGAGCGGATGCCGGTGCTGATCGATGACGACCTGCGGTTCGAGGACGGCCCAGCCGCGGCTCGGCCGGCGGCGGTGGTGAATCGGTGGCTGCGGGAGCTGCCCTCCAGCGGCGCGCCGGCGGCGAGCTCGTGGGAGAGCTACGCGCGGGTGGTCAAGGAATGGGCGGAGTTCCTAGCCGAGCACGGGGTGGGACTGTTCGACTCGCGTGGCCAGTTGAAGTACGCCCTGGGCAAGTACGCCGAGCATCGCGCGACCGGGCCGATGGCGGAGCGGTTCGCGGCCACCACCTGGGGTCGGCACATGAGCGTCTTGTCGTTGTTCTACCGGTGGGCGATCGCCGAGGGCCACGCCGAGGCGGAGCCGTTCACCTACCGCACGGCGCGGGCGTTGTTCGCCGGCACGGGGCGTGAGGTGCGGGTGAACCTGGCGGTGCGCCGCACCCCGAAGCCGCATGTCACGATCAAGTACCTGGAGCCCGACTTCACCGCGCTGTTCCTGCTGGGGTTGCGAGGTCTGGCACCAGACGGCGGACCCGATGACGGCTATCGGGGCCGCGAGCTGGCTCGCAATGCCGCGGTCGGCGAGTTGGCGCTGGCCACTGGGCTGCGGCTGGCCGAGTTCAGCCACCTGCTGGTCTACGAGATCCCGGCGCTGCCGACGAGGCCGACGCCGGTGCCGATCCCGTTCGGGGTGCCGGCCGGGGTGACCAAGGGACGGAAGTTCCGCACCACGTGGATCTCTTATGAGGCGCTCGCCGCGGTGCACCACTACCTGGAGCTGGACCGCCCTGCGACCGCGGACGGGTCAGCGTGGGTGCCGCCGGCGCGGTGGGGCGAGCCGCTGCTGGTGAGTGAACCGGACGCCCGCGGCGGACGGGTCAACGGGGTGCGCCGGCGGTGGGACGCCCTGACTCCGGCCGAGCGCCGGAGGTTGGTCGCCCCGGACGGCGGGTCGTGTCTGCTGGCGGTGAGGAACGGCGGTGGCCCGTTCACCGCCTGGCCGAGCGTGTTCGAGCGCACCTCGGACCGGATCCGGTCCCGGTTCGAGCCGCGGTTCCCGCACGTTCATCCGCACCGGCTCCGGCACACCTTCTCGATGCGAACGCTGGAGTACCTGGTGAGCGGGCACTACCGGCGGGCGGCCAGGCTGGTGACCGACACCGATACCGATGCCGCGCTGGTCTTCTACCTGTCCAAGGCCGACCCGCTGCTGGTGCTTCGCGACCTGCTCGGGCACTCCTCGGTGCTGACCACCGAGAAGTACCTGCGGCGCCTGGACACGACCCGGATCTACCGCGAGGCCTACGAGCAATCCGGCCTCGCCGACGGTCTGGTCAGCCAGGTCGCGGCCGAACACGAGGCCGACGCGGAGTTCGGCGAGGGCACCGAAGGCGGGCTGGGCTGATGCCGGCGGTCTTGGACGAGAAGCCGCTGGGCATCGCGTGTGTGTTCAGCGATGGCAGCACCGCGGAGTTCACACTGGACGGGCTGCCATGTCCCGAGCTTGCCCATGATCTGCTGGTCGGTTTGGTGGAGTTGATCCACCCGCACGGCACCGTGGACGCGGCCGGGTCGGTCAACCACTACGTGCAGTCCATCCGCGACATGGCCCGCAAGCTCGCCGGCCGGGGTTTCACCGGCGGCGCGGCGGATCTGCGACGAGCCCAGCTGGCCGAGTACTGGATGGCCGCCAGCGGCCCACGGGAGGCCTGCACCCGCCGGATGCTGCAGGCGTTGCCCACGGCCAGTCGGCGCCTCGATGCCGGGGTGGTCGAGCTCGCCGACGGCCGCGCGTTCAATCCCCAGCGCAGTCACCGTCCGCTGCCGCCCTATCCGGAAGCCGACTGGGACATGCTCACCCGGACCTGCCGCGCGATCACCGATGACGCCTTCGCCGCCCACAAACAGGCGCTGGCCACGGCCACGACCGGACAGCACCCGAACACCGGCGGCTGGACGCCGGCGAACGTGCGCTGGCTGCTGGCACGGCTCGGCCCGATGTCCACCGAGGGCTTCGCCGCTGCGCTGGGATGCACCCAGGCCGCGGTCTGGCAGCGTGGCGGCTTCGGGCAGGCGAGCCGGGACCTCTTTCCGTCGCAGGACGTGCTGATCGCCTACCGGCTGCTGTTCGGCGTCTACTCCGGCATCGTGCCGGACGGGATCGACGATCTTGTGGTCGACGACATCGACTGGGCCGGCGACGCCTCGATCCTGCTGTCCTACGTCAAGGGCCGCACCGCGGTCGAAAGCCTGAACCTGCCCCGGCGCGCGGTGCGGTTGCTGGAGCAGTGGCTCGCGCATTCCTCCCTTCTGCGCAGCTTCGGCGGACCGCAGGACCGCCGGCGTCTGTGGTTGGCGCTCAGCCGCCCGGGACATTTCGCGGTCCTCACCGGGACCGGTGGCCGGGTCGCCATCCAGCGGTGGGTGCTGCGCCACGACGTGGTCGGCGAGGACGGCCGGCCACTGAAGATCCACCGGTCGCGGATCCGCACCACGCACCAGGCGATGCGGGACAAGAGCGCCTGGACCGGCAGCGGTCGCGCAACCATCGACCCCAACCACAGCCCGCACGTCGAAGGCGATCACTACCTGGCCGCCCCCACCCCCTCGCAGCGGCGGGCCATGGAGGCGATTGTCGAGGACGCCCAGCACGACCTGCTCCGCCGGGCACACCCGCCGGTGGTGGTGACCGAGGAGGACGCCGCGGCCCTCGCCGGTGGCTACCCACAGTTGATCACCGCCCTCGACCTCGACGACACCGTGATCGCCGAGCTCGTCGGTGGACAGCGCGATGTGTTCGTCGCCTCCTGCGCCGACCAGCTGTCCGGGCTGCACGGCCCGAAGGGCAAGCCGTGCCCGGCCCGGCCGTGGGTGTGTCTGCTCTGTCCGCTGGCGGTGTTCGCCCCGCGGCACGCCACCAACCTGCTGCGGCTCAAGGCGTTCTTCTCCCGGCAATGGCAGCAGATGCCCGCCGGGCAGTTCATGGCCGTGTTCGGCCCGTACTCCCAGCGGATCGGCCTGATCCTGGACCGCTACGACCCCGCGGTGCTTGCCGAGGCCAGCCAGGACGTCGGTGACCACGACGACGAGCTGCCGCTGCGCCCCGAGGAGCTCACCCGATGACCGCCACCGTGACTGCCACCGCGCTGTTCGGTGCCGCCCAGCCGCTCCGGTCGGTGTTCGCCGGCGCCGACGTCTGCCTCGAGGCCGGCCTCGCCCTCCCCGAGCGAGTACGGCGGCCGATGTTCGACCACGATCTGTGGGACTTCACCGAGGTGGTCGGTCTGCCGAACCAGATGGCCCGGGTCAGCCGCCGGTTCGACTTCGCCGCCATCATCGATGAGCGCTGGCGGCTGGTCGCCAAGGAACTGATCCTGGCAATGCTTACCCCGCGGCACCAGGCGGTGGCACCCCTGCCCCGCGCCTACCGCACCCCGCTGCACCTGAACACCGCACGGGGCCGGCTCGCCGAGTTGACCCGCCTCCTGAACTGGCTCACCGGGCAGGGCGTCGCAAGCCTCGCCGAGGTGGACAGCGAACGCTGCGAGCACTACCTGGCCCACCGGCGATACCTGCGCGACCAGAACGACGTCGTGGTCGGCGAGCGCAGCCCGGCGACCCGCCGGGCCGCCGCTCAAACGGTCGTGGACCTGGTGAACTACCGCGAGCTGTTCACCGCCGACCGGCTCGCCGAAGACCTGCGGCCATGGGGCGGCGCGGCCCCCTCCAGGATCGCCGAGATGCCCAGCGGGCGAGGCCAGAACAAGACCCCACCGGTCGAGAACCACATCCTGCAGCCGATGCTGGCCGCCGCCGGCTACCTGGTCGGCACGCTCGGCCCGCACGCGATCGAGCTATCCCGGCGAGTCAGCCAGGCCGACCAGAGGTGGTCGATCAGATCGGGCCGTCACACCGCCGTCTCCGCCCTCCCGGCAACCGCCTTCGCACGGCTGCTGGCCGACTACCAACGCACCGGCCAGCCGCTGCCCTTGCTGCCCCAGCACAACGTCCGGGATCGGCTCGCCGCCGGCTGGCCTGCCGACGATCCGCTGACTCCGCTCGCGCTGGGCCTGCTGGCTCGCCAGGCCGGGTGCACCCAGTTCCATCACTCCTGGATCCCGCAGCTGCGCCAGGAGATCGAAGCGACGCTGAACATCGTCGGCGCGGAGAGGCCCTTCGGCCGGGACGCGGCGCCCGTCGACCGCGCCGATGGCGCGGGCAGCACCGCGTGGACGCTTCCCCTGGACCGGGCGCAGGCGGCCGCCCTGGTCGGCATCGTCCGCACCGCCGCGATCATCACCATCGCCGCGGTCTCCGGGATGCGTGCCAGTGAGCTGATGGAACTGCAGGTCGGCTGCTGCCGTCCCGCCGAGCAGTTCGGTGCCGAGCATCTGCGCTACCGGCTGGCCAGCAAGGTCGTCAAGGGACAACCGCTGGGCGGGGTCGCCGACGAGTGGGTCGTCATCGAGCCGGTCTACCGGGCCGCCGAACTGCTCCAACGCCTCCACGACACCGGTCAACCCGGAGAACCGTTGCTCGGCCGGTTCGCCTTCGAGGTCCGCTACCGGTGGTTCCGGACCTGGGTGAACGGCCCGGCCGGGCGGCGGCTCGGGCTCGACCCGATCCCCGCCCAGACGGTGAACCTGAGGATGCTGCGCCGCACCTTGGCGATCGAGCTCGCCTACCGCCCCGGCGGGGTGCTCGCCGCGAAACTGCACCTCAAACACATCGCCGTCGCCACCACCGAGGGCTACGCCTCGCGGCCGGGTGGAGCCCAGGCCACATTGCTCGCCGAGGTCAACAAGCACGAGGCCGAACGCAACCTCGAGCTGGTCTGGGCCGAGTTCCGCAACTACCAGCAGGGCATCATGCCCGCCGGACCCGGCGCCCGCGAGCTCACCGAGTTCTTCGCCCACATCGACGCCAACCTCACCCCGGCTCACGCTGATGCGCCCAGGGTGCAGCGCAGCAACCGGGAAATGCTCAACCTGCTGAGCAAACGCGCCAACACGCTGCACCTGGGGGCGGCCAACTACTGCTGGTTCAGCGACCCGTCCCGGGCGCTGTGTCTCAAGCTCGCCGGAACACCCGGCGCCGACAAGCCGCTGGCCGGCATGTGTGACTCGGCCCGCTGCCCGCAAGCCACCCATCACCCCTGCCACCGGCCCGTCTGGGACGACCTCACCAACAAGACCAAGACCTTCCTCGGCGGGCTCGGCCCGACCCGGACGACCGAGAAGGCACGCCTGCGGGTCGAGTACGAGCGTGCCACCCGCGTCCTCGCCGAGATCGACGCAGCCGACACCACGACCATCACCGCCGAGGAGTAGACGTGCGCATCAGCGCCGAGCAGCGCCAACAGAACGAGACCCGGATCCGGACCGCCATGGACCGGCTCCTGCGCGGGCAGATCCCGCCCGGCGGCAAGTGCGACATCAAGACCCTCGCCCGCGAAGCGAACGTCGACCGCACCGCGTTCTACGGCACCCGCCCCTACGCCCACCTCCGCGCAGAGTTCGAACGACGCCTGCAAGCCCTGCACACCGCCGGTGACCTGCCCGACCCGCGAGAAGCCCAGATCGCCCGGCTGAAGAACGAGGTCGAGACCTTCAAGCAGCGCATCATTCGACGAGACCGGACCATCGCCGAGCTCACCGACCTCAGCGCCGAGGCACTGTCCCGGCTCGCCGCCCAGCACGACGAGATCAATCGGCTCCGCCGACAGGCCGACGGCGCCGCCGCCGTCCGCCAGCTGCCGACCCGCGCAACGACCGTCGGGCCATGCAGTTGACCGGCGCGAACGACCCCTTGGAGGATGTGATGTTAGCCACCTGCCAGGGCGGCAAACGCAACACACGGCGCCGCGCTGATAGCGAACGCGGTCGCCGTCGAAACCCGAGGCAGAATCGCACACGAACATGTCCGCACACGGCGACTGCGGGCAGAAGCCACATCTTCGCCACCGAGGCCGTCGCGTCCGGGCTTCCGGTGCACATCACCGCCAAGATCCTCGGCCACGACTCGATCGCGACCACCCAGACCTACGTCGCGGTCTACGACCACGACGTGATCGAGCACCACCGCGCCTACATCGCGCGTCGGCGGGCACTTCGACCGTCGCAGGAGTACCGCGAGCCCACCGACAGCGAGTGGGACGAGTTCCTCGGGCACTTCGCTCAACGCAAGCTCGAGCTGGGCACGTGCGGGCGTGCCTACGGCACCGGGTGCCAGCACGAACACGCCTGCATCCGTTGCCCCATGCTGCGCCCCGACCCCGCCCAGCGCGAACGGCTCCAGATCATCATCGCCAGTTTGGACGAACGGATCGCCGAGGCCACTCAACGTGGCTGGCTCGGCGAAGTCGACGGACTACGGACCAGCCTCGCCGCCGCTGAACAGAAGCTCACCCAGATGCAGCGCACCGCAACCAACCTCGGCATGCCGAGCTTTCCGCTCCGGCCTAAAGCCGCCCAAGAGTCCTGACGGCATTGCGCTCTCGTAGCAGCGGCGCTTTGCCGCTTGCATTTGTTCCTCGCGCGCGAAGCCAACAACACTCGCCATGCACGAACGCGCCCGACTCTGCCGATTTGAGGACGCCTGAGCCTGGTCGGTCACGCGGGGTGCCGGGCTGGCAGGAGCGGGTCGAGTGCGTCGAGGAGTGCGGCGACGTAGGTGGGCGGCGTGTGGCTGTCGGGGGCGCTTTCCAGTTCGCCGACCTCAAGCCCGACGATCTCGGACTCGGCGAGCACCTCGGCGGTGGCGCGCAGGTCGTCGAGTGTCATGCCGTCCGCGACCAGGTAGTCGGTGGGGACGGTGCCTGCGTCGAGCACGTCGCAATCGATGTGCACGTAGACGGGGCGACCACCTACGACGCGGCGAAGATCATCGGCCATCGACGGCCCGACCTTAACCAGCGACACAGTTCCCGCGTCGATGAGTTCCTGCTCGGCCGGGTCAAGGTCGCGAGCTCCGACCAGGACTGCGTTGTCGGGGTTGAGACCGCCTCCGAGCCCCGAGTCCCAGAACCCGAGCGGGCCGCTGTAGGCGAGTCCCCCGAGGTAGCCGGTCGTGGTGTTGTCTGGCGTGTTGAGGTCGGCGTGCGCGTCGAACCACACCACCACAGCGTCCGGACGGTGGGCGGCGACCACGGGCAGCGTGGCGAGCGCGACCGCGCACCGACTCGAAGCCGTGACCGGGGTCAGCCCCGCCCGAAACGCCTCGGCCAGTTGCGCGGCCATGGACTTCAAGGTGGGGGTAGCGGCGGCCAGTTCTTCCCTCCAGCCGACCGACAGCGCGGGCTCGGGGGTGCCGACGACGGTCGCCTCCACGCCGATCTGTGCCGACAGGGCGCTGGCCAGTTCGCGTGACCCGATCATGGCGAGGTCGTTGTGATCACCGGCTCGCCCCGCGAAGTGGGTCAGCGCAACGCGCGACTGGCCAAATGCGGTGGCGGTTGGGGACGAACTCGTGGACGGGTGGCCCGTCGGGGAACTGGACGGATTTGGCATCTGATTCTCCTGTGTAGCGCAGCTGTCTGGATGACACCATGACGCTAGGAGTAGGCGATGTGGGGTCGCAATCGCCATCGTGTCGGCATTGTGCGCGACCTCCGAGCAGTCTGTGGGGCAGGAGTAGGCTCATTGCGTGCTGGATGACCTGGACCATCGCCTCATCGCCATGTTGCGTGCCAACAGCCGCACGCCGGTGGCGGTGTTGTCGAGGGAACTCAGCGTCAACCGCTCGACGGTGACTTCCCGCATCGACCGGCTCGTGGACTCCGGCGTCATCGAGGGGTTCACGCTGCGCTTGAGCAACGACGTGGATCGAGACGCCGTCCGGGGCGTCACCACGGTGGTCACGGCACCGAACGAGGGACAGAACGTGGTCCGCGAGATCCGTGGATACCCCGAGGTCGAGCGGCTTCACTCCACGACCGGAGCATGGGACCTCGTGGTGCAACTGCGTTGCCGCAGCCTGTCCGAGTTCGACCTCGTCCTCGAACGCATCCGCAGCCTTCCCGGTGTGCGGGACACTCAGACCAGCCTGCTGTTCAACTCCCTCACTGCGCCATAGTGCCAGCCCGTTGAGCGGGAGTTTCGCGACCAGCGTTCAATCCGTGGAGCCGGCGGTTCACGACGCACACCTGAAGGGCATGACCAACAAGCGCGTGGTGCCACGACTGCCCTGGTGCAGAAAAGAGCTCGGCCACGTGATGCTTCACGGCCCCGACCATCCGGATGCCACGGCCGACGCAGCCCTGCACCGCGGCATCGCCGAGGTCGAAGCCGAGTCCGTTGCGCTCATGGTCGGTGCGGCGCATGGGTTGGCGACCGATGACTACACGATCCCGTACGTCGCCTCGTGGGCATCGAGCGTGCCGGGCAAGACGCCCGTCGAGGTCGTGCAGTCCACCGCAGAGCGGGTACGCGGCGCGGCCGTGACGATCCTCGAAAGGCTCGACACCCCGCAGGTGGGCGACGGCAATCCGCCCGGACTCGACCGAGAGGCCCTCACCGCCGGGCGCGGTGCGGCGCCGGTGCAGACGGTCGCGCAGCGACAGGTGGAGCCGATCGGGCTATGAGCATGATCAACGCTGCCACGCCGTACCGTCGCGACGACCGCTCGATGGTCCGGGTGCCTGTGGTGATGCCGCTGGTCGAGGTCGACGTGGACAAGAAGGGCTACCTGACCGTCACTCTGGACCGTGAGCCGTACTCCGCCGACGGGTCGCTGACACGCGATGACCTCAAGCGGGTGCTCGGCGACATCGCCGCCGACCTCGGCACCGCCGTACGTGTCGAGGTCCGTGAGGCAGACAAGTCCACGTTCACCGACATCGTCGCCCCCGAGCGTCCCAAGCTTGCGATGGTCAAGCCGATGCGCGAAGCCACCACCTCGATCGGCGAGGTCGCCGGCGAAGGGTTCCTGGCAGGCGAGGAGGTTGTCGTCGCCGTCGTGGTCGCACATCAGGTCGCCAGCACCGACGGCACCGCCCGACTGCGCCTCCCTCCGGCGCTGCTCGAAGCACACCCCGGACTGGTGGTGTTCATGGGCAAGCGGTCCGGCACCGTCATGGTCTCCGGTGGTGCGGCATGAACCCTCGCGGCCAGGGAGTCGATGACGACCTGGTCAACCTCGGCCTGATCCTCATCGCCGCCGTCGGCGTCATCGCCGCGATCCTGCGGCTCGCAGGGTCGGTCGCCGCGTTCGTCTCAGGTGCTCCGCAGCCGGCCGGTGGTTGGGAGGCGGGCTTCCGGGTGCTCAGTCGGCCGGGTGACCCGGCCTCGGCTCTCGGTGCCGAGGGGTTGGCGGCGTGGGTCTACTGGCTCGTGCTGATTCTCATGGTTGCGGGCGTCGTCGCCGCTGCGCTGGCGCTGTGGCGACGGATCGGGTCCATGAGACACAAGACCATCCACGACCCGCGACGACTTGCCGGTGTCGCCACCGGCCGGGACGTAAGAGCGGTCGCCTCACACAGGGCTCTGCTGTCGCGTGGGTCGACGCTGCGGCCATCGCTCGACAAGCCCGAGCCGTCCGACATCGGCTACCTGCTCGGCCGCTCCCGTGGACAGGGAGTGTGGGCGTCGGTCGAGGACTCGATCCTCCTTCTCGGCCCTCCCAGATCCGGTAAGGGCCTGCACGTCGTCATCAACGCGATCCTCGACGCGCCGGGTGCGGTCATCACCACGGCGACCCGGCCCGACAACATCGCTGCCACCCTCTCCGCCCGAAAGGAGCGCGGCCCAGTCGCGGTGTTCGATCCGCAACGTCTTGCCGAGGGTCTGCCTTCCGGGTTGCGCTGGTCGCCCGTGCGCGGATGTGAGGACCCATTGACAGCGATGATCCGCGCCACCGGTCTCGCTTCGGCCACCGGCCTGTCGACCGGCGGTGTCGAGTCGGGCGGCTTCTGGGAGGGCAAGACCCGCACCGCGCTTCAAGCCCTGCTCCACGCAGCGGCGCTCGACAGCCGGACCCCACGCGAGCTGTTCGGGTGGACCCTCTCGCCGTCGTCCGCAGCAGACGCGGTGGCGATCCTGTCCAGCAGCCCGAAGGCTGCGCCCGGCTGGGCCGACTCGCTGGAGTCAATGATCCACTCCGACCCCCGCACCCGCGACTCGATCTGGATGGGCGTCTCCCTCGCCCTCACCTGCCTCGCCGACCCGCGCGTGCTCGACGCCGTCTCACCCAAGCCCGGCGAGCACTTCGACCCCGTCGACTTCCTCACCAACAACGGCACCCTCTACCTGCTCGCCACCGGCGCCGGAGCAGGCGCCTCCTGGTCACTGGTCGCGGCGTTCATCGAGGACCTCGTCGAGACGGCACGGCACCTCGCCGCGGCCTCACCCGGGGCTCGTCTCGACCCGCCGTTGCTGCTTGCGCTCGACGAGATCGGCAACCTCTCACCACTCCCGTCCCTGCCGGCCCTCATGGCCGAAGGCGGCGGCACCGGGATCACGACCATGCCGGTGCTCCAGTCCCTGTCCCAGGCCCGCGACAAGTGGGGCGACCACGCTGCCGGCGCGATCTGGGACGCCAGCATCGTCAAGGTCATCCTCGGCGGCACCTCGTCGGCCAAGGACCTCCAAGACCTCTCCGCCCTGATCGGCGAACGCGACGAGAAGACCGACACTGTCTCGGTCGGTGACTACGGCTCTCGCTCGCTACAGCGCTCGATCCGGCGAGTGCCGGTCATGCCACCCGAGGCCATCCGTACGCTGCCCTTCGGGACAGCCCTCGTTCTGCTCCGCTCCGCCCCGCCGCTGGTCACCGACCTGCGCCCGTGGACGGCACGCCGGGAGGCGGCCCAGATCAGCGCGGATAGGAGGTCGGTAGAGACAGCTCTACGGCGCCGGTGACGGCGTCAGCGCAGCACGAACTCCTCAACCCACGCGCACAGTGGGCGCACTGGGGACGGATCCTGGACCGGGCGAGGTTGCAGCGAACTCACCACAGGCGGCAACGAGGTCGGAAAGACCGGGTCAATCCGTACGTTGCGGGAGTCCGATGGCATCGCCAGGCACCAGTCGCCAGACAGCCGAATCAGCGCGAGCAGCCTCCCCTCGGCCGACGCAATTCCGGCTTCCATCTGTAGTGATCCGGCGAGAGCCGCCAATGTGAGTTCAAACTCTGGCGCGGAGGCCTTCCCGGAGCGCAGGACCGTGGCCGCCGGACGCGGCGGGCCATCACTGGTGGCTTCGAGCAATCGACGCAGGTTGGTGCGGAGATTTATCGCGGCCAAGTCCGGCTCCGCCTCGTGCTCCGCAAGCGCGAGGGCAACAGGCCGGAGAGCCGGGTCTGGCGAAAGCAACGGCAGGATCGTGTTGAGTTGCTTCTTGCGCTCGCTCATCAGAACGCGGCGAAGTCCCCGAGGACCGGTGGCTACAGCGGTGAGGTCGGGGAGGGTACCCAGAAGGTCCCGAGCTTCGTCGACAGCGTCCACCTTGTTCCGAGCCACATCGTCCGGGAGATCGGCCGTCAGATTCTGATAGCCGAAGTCTCCATCCCGTGTGTATAGGAAGACGTCGGCCGCGATCTCGTTCGTGGCCTTGGATGGTGGTGCCGGAAGGTCCATGCGCCCTTGAGCTGGTCGACTGCTTGCGATCGCCCGCCGCGATCCTGCGTTGCTCATTGCCGTGACCCTTGAGGCTCTGGATCGAGTCTCTAGCGAGAGTTCCAGTTCGACTAGCGGCGAAAGCTGGATGTCGGCTCGACCCAAGACCAGCTCGCTGAACGCCTCGGCCGAGATGTCCACGTTACGCGGACGCGACGTGATGCGGTCAGGCGACGAGAACCCTGCCTTTCTCGCGCGAGACCACAGGTCTGCCATCCGAGACTTGCGGTTCTCCGGCTCCAAGAGTCGTTCGAGCATCCACAGCAGACGACCGGAGCCACGCTCAGGATGGGGCGCCAAGTGCCACCACGCCAGACGTCGAGCGAGTTCGCCGGCAACTGCCGGCGCCCAGGTTGCCTGATCGACGTAGCCCAGCGCAGCGACCCACGCGAGATACCGAGGCATATCTTCAATCGCTCGCTTGAACTCGGCTATCGAGATTCCCGGCGGCGGCTTGCTCTGAAGTCGTCTCGGATCGCGCAGCGCCAAGTGCGCCGCGGCCATGCAGAATCGGGAGCCAAACGCCTCACCCATCCGAGACGTGACGCGCGGCGTCCAGTCGAAGAGAATCCCGGCGACCACGTCCTCGTAGACCTTCGGGTTCACCGGCCACTCTCGAAGCGCGAGCACCTCATTGGCAAGGATCTGGAGAACGAGCTCCTCCGCCTCATCCGCAGTCGACGGGACCGGTGCCTCTGCGAGTGCAGTGAACAAGCCTGCAGCGGACTCGACGTCGATCATCAACCGACAGGTGAGTGCCCCGATCTCCGTAACCGCCAAGCCATCCTCGGACTCCGTGACGAAGCCGCGCAGCACGAGGAAGTCGAGCGCGTCGTTAACGTCCGTCTCCTCACCGGATTGCGCGTAGGCGAAGGTCTCGTGAAACCACGACCCCGCCCCCTCACGGTCAGAGATGGAGCCAAGCAAGATCTCCGCGAGAAGTGCGTCTCCAAGATGTTCGAGCACCTGGCTGCGAGCCGTGTAACCCGCGGCGAGCTTCATGCGCCATTCGGTCTCATCTTCCCGCGGCACCAGCATGAACCCGAATCCCTCCGGCTCCTGCCCAGCGCGTCCCGCGCGTCCGAACATCTGCTGCGCTTGGCTGACCTCAAGCGGCGACATTCCCAACTCAAGGTCTCGGATGACGACGGCCCGGGCGGGGGTGTTGACCCCCGTCGAAAGCCCCGACGTGGCGATCAGCGTCTGGATCTTCCGCTCCTTGAAAGCGTCGAGCGCTCGGTGGGCACGCGGGGCGTCGCGAAAGTGCATCCCGACGCCGGCCGAGAAGGTGGTGTCCACGAGGTCGTCGTCCTCGACATTTCGGAAAGGAACTCGGGCCACCATCGCGGCTGTCCTCCGAACCCCGTTCTTGCTGCCACAGAACACCAGCACGCTTCCGGCGCCGTTCGTGGTGCTTCCTTCAACGACTCTCGACTCGTCGGCTGTCGGCGCTCTGAGTTCACGGAGAAGCGGTTCGAGAGCTGCGTCCTTTGCGGCCTCATACTCCTCGCGTTTGGATCCGGGTGGCGGCGCATCATACGGAATGAGCTGTGTCGTCAGGATCGTCGGTCGCCAGGCCGACCTCACCAGTTGTGCATTGAACCAGCCCGCGAGCTCATCGGCGTTCGAGACAGTTGCCGACAGCGCGACAATCCGAGTTCGGCCCTCCACGGCCCGGAGACGGGCGATCAGCGTTTCGAGGGTGGCACCTCGGGTCGGGTCTCCGACTAGATGAACCTCGTCGATGATTAGACAGCCCACCGTCGCGATGAACTCGCGTAGGGAAGAACGGCGGTAGAGGGCCTCGAACTTCTCGGTGGTCGCGACCCAAAGCTGGGCGTTCCGCACGGTGTCGCTCGACATGTTCGTCTCGCCAGTCAGCTCGACAGAGCGAATGCCGTGCTCGTTCCACCGTCTTGCCGTTTCGCTCACCTCTGCGGCCAGCGCCCTGGCGGGCAGGAGCCACACGGCGGGCTTGCGCTCAGTCACGATCGAGCGAAGAGCAGCAACCTCGCCAATCAGGGTCTTGCCCGAACTGGTGGGAGCAACGACCATGACGTGCCCAGACGTGGAGAGAACGGCGGGCACGGCCTTCGACTGAAGTGGGTTCAACCGGTCGAAGCGCGTGAGGTACTTCCGTAGGTCGGTCGGGATCAGTTTTGAGCTCGGCGTCCACTCCTCGTCGCCCACGCTGACCGCTGCTCGATTCTCGATCAGCGCCAAGAACCCGGCCTCGGTTGCAGCCACGATCTCTGGCGCATCGAACACGAACCCCGAGTTCTGGTTGCGCTCGATCTCCCGGTCGGTGAAGTTCATCGAGTGCGATACCGCAACATCGTCCGCCAGCACCTCCTTCTCGTGGATGTAGCGAACGCCGACGATCGTGATTCCCGACTGACGAAGTTGGCGCAGTACTGCATCGTTCGACGACTCGGGCCGACACAAGACCCGAACGTCCAGTCCGCGCCGACGGGCAGCGATTGCCGCCTCGGCCAACTGTCTGCCCTTAGGTGAGGCATCCCACCAAGCAACCTTGATCCACAACCTATTTGTCGCCGTCGCCATGACCTTGAGCAGTGTTTCGAGAAGGTCGTCGCCCACGCCGTAGTTCGACACCTTGACTGCGTCCACGCAACACCTCCCACTGCCTGGCTGGTCGGAACTCTCTCAGGATATTGGCGCCGAGGACGACTGTTCGCGGGTTTCGGCGATGTTGCCGCGCATATCCCGGCACGACCAGTACTTGACCGCACACCTGACTGCTGAGAGCGGTTGCCATCCGGGCGGCTGCCCGATGTCAGGAGTCAGTGATGACGATTCCCACCCAGATGAGCCTTCAGGGGTTCATCGCCACCGCGCCGGAGTTGACCTTCACCGGCAAGGGTCACCCGCGGTTCTTCTGCCGGGTCGGTATCGAGCAGCACCGCAAGGAGGCCGACGGATCGTTCACCAAGCTCGACTCGGTCTACTGCGACCTGGTGCTGTTCGACCGCGCGGCCGAGCGGGCGTACCCGAGGTTCAAGCCGGGCGACTCCATCGTCGCTTCGGGCTACATCCACGAGTACGAGCAGGAGCGCCCCGGCGGCCCGAGCGAGGTCCGTGAGCAGTTCGTCGCCCGGCGCATCGGGCACGACTGCGCCCGCACGCGCTACGTCGTGGACCGTACCCCGGCCAAGCAGCCCGACCCGCCGACCAACGACATGACGGTGGTCAACGAGCCCGCTTCGGCCGTCGGAATCTGACAGGACGTCATGAGCACTGACTTCGACCAGCCCGCGCTGCTGGAGGTCGAGGCCGACGACCCGGATCAGGTGGAGTACGGCGGTCCCGGTGAGGTGTTCGGGACCGCCGACTACTCCGACTTTGGGGACCGCGAGTCGTTGCGCCCGATCAACTGGAACCTGCTCACAGCCGACGAGGCGTTGATCGAGTGGGCGGACCTCGATGCGTGGGTCGACTGGCTGCGGCTGACCTACGGGCTGCCGCCGACGGTGGTGCCGCCGTACTGGCATCGCCACGACGAGCTGATCTGGGAGCTCTCGGCGCTGCACACCCACTGGCTCAACGCCTACAACTCCGAGGGCACCCCCTCGGGGCCGATCGGGTGGCATCGCGACTTCGCCGAGTGCCGCAACCGGCTGCGCGAGTGGGTGTCGCTGTCGGGCACTCGCATCGACCGTGACCGGCCCACGCGGCAGTCCACCTGGCCTGGTGAACCGTTGCGCGAAGCCGGGGTCGAGGTCGAGATCACCGACCGCTGGGCCGACTTCCGCCTGTTCGTACAGGAGGACGTGGCGGTGCGCCGGGCGATCGAGGAACGGGTCCGCGCAGCCTCGTAGCGCCTACATGGCATCCCGTTCTGCCGGGTTGTCCACACCCTGGCCAGCTTCCGGCCTGAGTCACCCGCTTCCGGAGCCACGGTGGAAGTTCCGCCACCCCCAATGAAAGGCACCGTCATGTTGCTTGCCCACGCGGTCACCCTCGCCGAGGCGCGCTCGCATCTCGCCGCCCTCGCCGATAACGCCGTCACCATCGATGCCTCGATCGAGTACGACCGCGTCCTGCTCCAGATCGATTTCATCCACGGCGACCTCATCCCCGCCATCAGCCCGGTCACGGTCACCGACCGCGACGTGCTGTTCACGGTCGCGGAGTCGGCCATCGAAGACCTCGCCACGCATGGGATCGACGGCCTCACTGTCGAGCTGGTCCTGGACATGCTCTACGCCGCCCGCGAGTTCGACGCGCCCTGATGTACGGCGAGAACACGCGGCTGCTGCGCGACTCGCTACGCGAGTTGTTGACCCAGCACCGCATCCAGCAACGCATCGGCGGCGCCGGGCTGCACACCGTGCCCGAGACCACCACCGTCTCCGAACGCCAAGTGATCGGGGAACAGATCGCCCGCTACCGCCACGCCGTGCTCGTGTGGTGCCACCAGGCTATGCGGGCAGCGAACCCGCGCATCAACCTGTCCGGTACCAGTGCCCGCACCCGCGGCCCCGCCGAAGAGCTGCGCTACCGCCTCGACGCCGCCATCACCGCCGACCCCGCCGGGCTGCCGACGATGGACGAACTCGTCTCGGGCCAACGGTTCGAGACGGTCGACCTGTGGCGCCAGGCCGCCCGCGCCTGCGCTCTCGGGGAGCACGACTTCGGCGCCGGGGTTGGCTACGGACGGCTCTCCGAAGCCGAGTGCATGACCGTGATCCACGACGCCGCCGAGATCACCCGCGCACTTGTCGGCCTGGACCGGCGGTACTCGAACATCCCTGGCTGGAAGCAGTTGAAGGACCCCGGACGGCTCGGACGCGCGGCCGAGGTCTGCGCGGCGTACTCCGGCTACGGCGACCCCGACTACTCGGTCGACCGCCGCGGCTGGAGACCACCCGCACGGCTGATCGAGGGCCCCGGACTCCCAGGTGTCGCCGGTGTCCTCCAGGCCCAGCACAACCTACTGCTCCACCTGATCAAGTTCCCCGACGCCCAAAGCCTGCGCGTCGTCATGGACTCCCAACGCATCGTCTCGCGAGAGGTGGCCCCGCGGATCGCCGAGGACAACCCCGAGCTGGCAGCCCGTTGGGAACGCCGCGCGGCCATCTACGGACGCCTCGTCCACCAGACCCGTGACGTCGGCGGGCTTTACGGCAAGGGTGGACTCGCTGCCGGCCAAGGCTCGGTCGCAGCGGCGCGGATGCAGAAGCTCCCGGCCGACGGCCTCGGCGACGCCGGGCAGGTCCGGCGGCTGATGCGGATCAGCGCCGGCATCGACGAGCGCGTCTGCACCGCCGTCGAACTCGGAATCAAGGAGCGCCTCTACTTCCAGCGCGTCATCGTCCCCGGCATGAACAACCACAACGGCGACCTCGTCCGCGTGAACCGCCCCAAGTGGCTGCCCGTCACTGGCCCCGTCCAGACCGGATTGCTCGACACCGTCCGCAACGACCTCCGCCCGGCCTCGGTCGAGCACAAGCCACCCAAGGGCGCGGAACAGAACCGCCTCGACTTCGAGGCCGCGATCAACCACCGTCCCGGCGATACCGGACTGTCACGGTCGACGTGACCCGTATCAGGCGATCTGGAAGGTCTCGTCGCCGACCTCGATCTCGACGCGCAGTGTGCCGCCAAGCGCAGCAGCGTATCGGCGGAGGGTGTCGACCTTCGTCAGGTCGACCTTCCCGCGCTCGATCTCGGAAACCCGCTTCTGGCTAATGTCGAGCGTTTCGGCAACGTCGTTCTGAGTCAGGGCGAGCATCTCGCGGAGCTCACGCAGCTTGTAAGCACGGACCTCGGCGAGCATCCGCTCCATGTGCTTGGCCTGCACCTCGGGGTTGCCTGGGCGCTCGCGCATCAGATCTTCAAGGGTCTTGGCCATGCGAGTCACTTCCCGTCCTTCTTGCGCCGGCCCTTGGCCGGCGGAGCCTTCTTCGCGGCCTTCGCCGCTTCGTTCTGCTTCTTCACCTTGTCGAGGTGCTCGTCGTATCGGTCGTCAGCAATCGGGATGTTGGTCTTGTACCACTGCTCCCAGCGTCCGTGCTTGTCTCCGGCAACCAGCAGGATCGCCCTGCGTTTGGGATCGAAGGCGAACAAGATCCGTACCTCACTGCGCCCCGACGAGCCCGGGCGAAGTTCCTTCATGTTGTTGTGGCGTGAGCCCACGACCGTGTCCACCAGGGGACGACCCAAGCCTGGCCCGGTCCGGGATAGGACCTGGAGGGCAGCGAGGACCTGGTCATAGGTGTCGATGTCGAGTGACTTGAGCCAGTCGCCGAGCAACTCGACGTCGACTTCCCACACGTCCGCATCATACCCTTTATCTACTACTAGAGAAAGGGTATGTGTCTTTCTTCCTCGGCGAGCCACGTCAGACCTCCTCACCGGAATCGCCGTCCACGGCCGGCTTCGGTGCAAGCGACTCCAGGATCGAGGCGGTCACGGGGTTCACCTTGTCGTCATGCTCGATGTAGTGCTCTTTGGTGATCTTCGACGAAGTGTGGCCCAGCATCTCGGCGGCGAGGTCCGCCCCTCCTGCTCGGTCGAGGACCGTGGCGACTGTGCGTCGGAACGAGTGAGGCGTGACTCCCTCGATACCGGCCTCCTCCAGTACCGCGCGGAGGCGACGCCGAACGTTGTTCGTCGTCAGCGGCGTGCCGTTGCGGGTGAAGAAGATGAGGTGCTCGGGGTCCTCCGCAGCGACCTTGACCAGCCGGTCGCGCAGGACCTCGGCGGCGAAGCTCGGCACCGACACCGTCCGGGTCGACTTCGTCGTCTTCGGGTGCGGCTGCCGGTGGGTTGGTGTGCCGGCCGGGGAGACGATCGTTCCGCAGATCCGAACCGTGGCTGGGTCTCTGGTGGCGTCGACGTCGCACTTGCGGATCGCGAGTACCTCGCCGATCCGAGCCGAGGTTCCGAGCATCACCTCGATGATCTGCTCCAACTGGCCGTCCGGGGGCGGGCCAGAGATTCCGGGGCCGCGTCGCCAACTCCGCGCGGCAGCGCGGATCTTCGCTACTTGGGCCTCGGTGAGCGAGGTCGCTTGGGTGGGCGGCTTGTGCAACTTGCCCATGTCGCGGACGGGGTTCTTCGTGATGGCGTCGTACCTGACCGCCAGCCCGAGAGCGAGGCTCAACACGGTGCGCGCCTGCTTGGCCATGCTGTAGCTCTTCGTGGTCGCCAAGGTCTTGATGAACGTGTCGACCTTCCGCACAGTGATTTCTCGCAGGAGGTAGTGCTCAAAGGCCGGCATCACGAGTTGACGCATGTTGCGCTCGTAGAGCGACCTCGTGCTCGGCGCGAGCTTGTTCGTCATGTCGAGGTCTTCCAGCCAGACCTCGACGAGCTTGGCAAAGGAGGAGTCTCCGGTGATCTCGCCCGTCGAGAGATGGCTGGGACGTTGAGCCAGCGACGTCTTCAACGCACGCAGGGCCTCCTTGTTCGACGAACCTGTCGCCGAGACGCGTCGGACCTGGCCGTCGTCGTCGCGGTAGCGGGTCCTGGCCCGGACTCGTCCTCCGGGCATCTTGACGTAGGTGATGTCGCCGAAGGTTCCGATGGGTGTACGCGGCCGTCCCATGTCAGCTCACCGCCTCTCGGGCGCGCGCCCGGTGACGTCCTCGCGCTGCTCCTGGAGCCACTCGTTCACGTCGGCGACGAAGTAGCGCAGTTGCCGACCGACGTGGATCGCACGCGGACCACGACCGGCCAGTCGCCAGTCGTGCAGAGTCCGCGTGGGGACGTTCAGGTACTCGGAGAGTTCCTCGATCGAGATCAGCGGTGCGAGACCGCTCAGGGTGGGTGTCGTGCTGTCCATGCCACGCAGGTGTGCCGGCCGGACCGCGCGAGTCGGCACCAAACGGTGCGACTCCGTAGCCGATCCGCGGAACAGCCCTCGGAGGGGCTTCTGGACAGGGTTTTTGGACCCAAAGTGGACACATGATCAAGTCCCACAAACCTTTCAGGCGCGGAACCCGTAGGTTCCGCGCCTGAAATTCGTAGCGGGGGCAGGATTTGAACCTGCGACCTCTGGGTTATGAGCCCAGCGAGCTACCGAACTGCTCCACCCCGCGTCGGTGAACCCAACGTTACGCGATCACGCGCGACGCTCCAAATCGGGGTCAGGGAGTCTCGACGACGGGTTCGCAGACGACGCCTTCGTCGGCGGGATCGACCGGAGCGGCCGAGTCGCAGGGCGGGAGGCAGGTCTCGTCGACGCTCGTCGCCGGGTCGTCGATCGGCAGTCCGGTCTCCGGGTCCACGGGAGCGTCGACCGCCGGCACACAGGTCGGCTCGGTCGCCGGCGACTCCGATGGTGACTCGGACGGCGTCTCGGTCGGGGTCTCGGTCGGGGTCTCGGTCGGCGTCTCGGTCGGCGTCTCGGTCGGGGTCTCGGTCGGGGTCTCGGTCGGGGTCTCGGTGGGAGTCTCCGTCGGTGGATCCGCGGGCGGATCGGTTGGGGTCTCCGTCGGCGGGTCCGTCGGCTCCTCGGCCGGCGGCTCGCTCGGGGACCCGGGCACGACGGGGTGCACCAGCGGGTCCTTGTCGCCCTTCTTGGTGCCGGGCGCAGCCGGAGGTCCGGCCACCACATGCCCGACGAACTCGTCCTCGGTGACTGCCGGCTCGGCGACTGTCACTGGACCCGTGGTCGGCACCGTCACGACCGGATAGCTGCGTGCCGTGGCCACCACGGTCGTGGTGGGCAGCGAGCCGAAGCCGTCGCGGTCGTAGGTCGCCTTCCAGGCCAGCACCAGGTCGGCGTAGGACTCGGAGTGGTTGTAGGACAGCACGGCCGCCCGCAGCCCCTCGGCGGTGGCCAGGTCGCGCCCACCGAAGCACAGGTACGCCGCCGCTGCCCCCGCCGCGTCCTCGACGTCCTGCGGGTTGCGCTCACCGTCGCCGTCCAGGTCTGCGCCGAACCGGACCCACGTGCCGGGGATGAACTGCATCGGCCCCACGGCACGGTCCCACGTCGTGTCACCGTCGAAGACCCCGTCATCGGTGTCGGCGATCGCGGAGAAGCCGTGCCCGTTGAGCACCGGCCCCAGGATCGGCGGCACCGCCCGGTGCTCAGCATCCAGCGCACGACCGGCGAGGTTGCCCGACTCCACCTGCCCGATCGCGGCCAGCAAAGTCATCGGCAGGTGGCAACTGGCCGGCACCGCGAGCGCGGCGGACTGGTAGGCGGCCAGCAGCACGCTCGAGACCGGTTCCTCGGTGTCGACCAACGCATCCGTTGTCGCGGCAGTCTGCTTGGCCCAGCCCGACTCGGCGGTCACGGGCGGCGGATAGACCGGCGCCAGAGGCTCCGAGACCGGGTCTGAGACCGACGCGGCTGGCTGCGTGACGTCCGCTATCGGGGCGGACACGGGCGCGCTCAGGGCGCTCCCGGCGCTCGGCACCGTGAGCAGCAATGCCAGCGACACCGCCGCCAGCCCGATCTCGCGCCTCACCCCACCACTATGCGTCGTGAAAGGTGACCACACCACCCCAGAAAGGCAAACGTCACGCAACCGTCAGTTATGACCATTGAGCACCATCCGCGCGAGGCATCAGTTCGTGGCAGGTGCCTGGTTGTCCGCGACGGTGATGGCCTGCTTGATCTTCTCCCGGCCGATCTTCATCTGCCGGGCCCACTCCACCGTGTCACCGTTGGCGAAGGCCTCATCGGCCGCATCGAACGCCGTCTCAGCCTGGTTGAGGAGCCTGCGCACCCCGGCCGGCAGTTCGCCGCCCTGGTTCGGGTTCGGGTTGCCCGTATCCGGCCCCTCGGGCGTCAACGTGTCGCCCAACAGGTCCGCGATCGCGTCCGGCAGGCTGACCCCGAACCCGACCGGACCACCGGTCTGCCCGAACGAGGTGATCACCGCGTTGAGGATCGGGTACGACGCCTCCGAGTTGCGCACCGTGTAGACCGGCTGCACGTAGAGCAGCTTCCCGTCCACCGGCAACGTCAGGAGGTTGCCGTACTTCGGCGTCGTGCCACCGAGGCTGAACTTTGACAACGCGTTCTTCACGTCCTCGTCGTTGGCGAAGCTGTTCGCCACCTGCCCGGGGCCGGGGATGTTCTGCCCAGGCGAGCGCAGCACCCGGATCTTGCCGTAGTCCGACTGCGTGGCATCGGAGTTCACGTCCATGAAGCCCACGAGGTTCTCGCGCTTGTAGGGCGTGTAGACCGACGTCATGGAGAAGGTGGAACCGACCGTGTCCTGCCCCGGGTTGTCGATGAACATCCGGTACGGCGGCTGCAGGTCACCCACCTTGTAGGGGTCCTGGGGCACCTGCCAGCGGTCGTTGCCCTCGTACCAGTCGCTTGCGTCAGTGACGTGGTAGCGCGCGTACTGGTAGCGCTGCACCTTGAACAGGTCCTCGGGGTAGCGCAGGTGCGCCATCAGGTCCGGCGAGATCGCCGAGCGGGGCTCCACGGTGTCGGGGAAGGCCCCCATCCACGCCTGCAGCATCGGGTCGGTCTCGTCCCACGCGTAGAGCGTGACCGTGCCGTCGTAGGCGTCGACCGTGGCCTTGACCGCGTTGCGCATGTAGTTGATCTCGTCAGTCGGCAGCGCCTGGAACTGCGAGGTGTCGGCCAGCGAGTCGTTGGTCATGTCGTCGAAGGACTGCTTGTCCGACAGCGGGTAGCGGTCGGTCGTGGTGAACCCGTCGAGGATCCACACCACCTTGCCGTCCACCACCGCCGGGTAGGGGTCGCGGTCGATCTGCAACCACGGGGCGACCTTCTTGACCCGCTCGGTCGGGTCGCGGTCGTAGATGATCTTGCTGTTGGCGTTGACCCGCGAGGACAGCACGATGTTGGGGTCGCTGAACTTCACCGCGTAGAGCAGCTGGTTCCACAGGCCACCGATCGGCACCCCCGCCTTGCCGTCGTACGTCGTGGTCGTGCCCTTGTCGCCGTCGGTGGACTCCGGCAGGTCGAACTCGACGTCGGACCCGCCGTCCACCTTGCCGACGATGGAGTACTTCGGGCTCTGCTCACCGAAGTAGATGGCGCCCTGGTAGCCGCCGTCCTGCTGGTCGGTCAGCGCGCCGGTCGGCGGCAGCCCTGACTCCGCCCACGGGGTGGTCTCGGCCGGCACCACCTCGTCGGCCTCGTTGCGCTGGTTGCCGTAGGCAGCGATCACGCCGTAGCCGTGGGTGTAGACGGTGTGCAGGTTGGACCAGTTCTTGTTGCTCTCCGCCAGGCCGGTCTGGTCGAGCTCGCGCACCCCGAGCACCAGGGCCCGGTCGGTGTCGCCGACCTTGTAGCGGTCGACATCGAGCACCGGCGCGACCGTGTAGTAGCCCTGCTGCTGCTGGTTCTGCTCGAAGTTGTCGCGCACCAGCTTGGGATCGATCAGCGGCACGGCCGAAGTGGCGGCGGACAGCTCGTCGGCGGAGGGATTCGTGGTGGCCTGGTCGTAGGTCTCGATCGAGATGTCACCGAGACTGAACGCGTCCCGGGTCGCCTGGATGGTCTTCTCGATGTACGGCGCCTCCTTGTCAGCCTCCGATGGGCTGACCTGGAACTGCTGGACGATGCCCGGCCAGATCAGGCCGAGCAGGATCGCGGACAGGACGAACAGCGCGACCCCGACAGAGGGCAGCATCCAGCTGCGCCGCCAGATGTTGAGGAAGAACAGCAGCGCACACACCACCGCGATCCCCAGCAGGATGTTCTTGGCCGGCAGCACCGCGTTGTCGTCGGTGTAGCTCATGCCGTCGATCAGGTTGCCCGAGCCCGTCAGCACGTCGAAGCGGTCGAGCCAGTAGTCGGCGGCCTTGAACAGCATGAAGGCGCCCAGCAGCACCGACAGCTGCACTGCCGCCGCACCGGAGATCCGGTCGTGGGTGGCCTGCAGGCGGATGCCGCCGTACAGGTAGTGCACGACCGCCGCCGCCAGGAGGGCCACGACCGCCATCGCCATGGCGAAGTCGACGACGAAGTGCCACCACGGCAGGCTGAAGACGTAGAAGCTGATGTCACGGTCGAAGTAGGGATCGGACTTGCCGAACGGCACCGAGTGGCGCCACAGCATGAAGTTGCGCCACTCCCCCGCGGCGGACGTGCCGGCGAAGGCCCCCATCAGCAGCGAGATGCCCAGCACCAACCAGGTGCGGATGGGGGTGATGGCCTCGCGGTAGCGATCCAGGCTGGTCTGCTCGGCAGACGCGGGCCGGAAGATCGGTCGGAACCGGAAGGCGAGCACCATGTTGAACCCGACGACGACGGCCATCAGCAGGGCGAACACCACGAACAGCGCGACCCTGGTCCACAGCATCCGCGAGAACACCGACGAGTAGCCGACCGAGTCGAACCACATCCGCTCGGTCCAGAAACCCGACAGACCGGTCAGCAGCAGGAAGCCGACCACCAGGACGGCAGCCGAGATGAGGAGTGCCCGCGAACGACCCGGACGTGGGGCCGTGCCGGCCGTCGGTTTCTCGTCGCCGTCGAAAAGCCCGCTCACGTCTCGTCCTCCAGGGTGGTGCTCAACAGTTCCAGTAGTTCGGGCACGAGGTCCGCACCACCGACGACCGACTGGTCGTCATCGTGCGAGCGCATCCGCAATGCACAGTACGTGGCGCCTGCACGCGTGGCTCCGGCCACGATCCGCACCTCCTGGCGAAGCGGGTGCTGGCGGGCGAACTCGGCCGCCTCCCCCGGGTCGTCGGGCAGATCGGCATCGACCTCCGGCGGCAGCACGAGCCGCTCGACCACCGCGGCGCATCCAGCAACTTCAGGTGGCCATCCGATCGTGGCCAGGACGCCCTCGAGCTCCTGCTCGGCAGGCAGCTCGTCCTGCTCGACCGGCGTGAGCGAACCCTGCGCGCTGTCGTCGTCGAGACCCATCGCGGCAGCCAGATCCGGCTCGTGGTCCACCAGGCGCGCCGTATCGACCAACGCGTAGAGCCGGGCCGGCTGGTCCCATCCCCCGGTGGCGATGTGCGACTCGATCTCCAGCACTGCCGCAGCGAGCGCGGGGTCGGTGTCGAGGCTCCCCAACGGGTCGGCGTCGAGGAGATCGTCCTGGCCGTGCTCCTGCGCGTCCGCGGCGTCGTCTCGGGCGTCGTCCATCAGTTCACCTCACAGCTCGGCAGGGCAGCATCGGGGTCCTTCACCCAGGTGGCGATCGCCTCGCGGGCCTCATGCATGGTCGTCGCCTTCACCAGGCGCATCCCGTCGTCGTTGGGTGCGTTCAGAGCGTCGGCACAGTTGTCCTTGGGTACCAGGAAGAGGTCGGCGCCCGAGTTGTTGGCCGCCACCACCTTCTGCTGAATGCCCCCGATGGGGCCGACCCTGCCCTCGGTGTCGATGGTGCCGGTGCCGGCCACGATCGCCCCGCCGGTCAGCGACCCCGGGGTGAGCGTGTCGTAGATCGCCAGGGAGAACATCAGGCCAGCGCTCGGCCCACCGATGTTGTCGGGGATGTTGACCGACACCTTGAAGGGGAAGGTGTAGCCCGGCCCGGGACTCACCCCGACCCGCAACTCGCCGTCGATCAGCTTCGGGGTCACCTCGACCGTGACCTCCTTGCCGTCGCGCAGCACCAGGAAGCTCACGCTGTCGCCCTCCTGGGTGGCCTGGATCTCCTTGGCGACCTGGTCGGCGGTGGTGATCTTGATGCCGTTGACCTCGAGCAGCACGTCACGGACCTTCAGCTTGCCGTCGGCAGGCAGCCCGGTGGTCACATTGAGCACCTCGATGACGGGCTCGATGTCGTAGCCCAGCTCCTTGAGGGCGACCGCCGTGGCGGCGTCCTGCGAGGAGACCATCTGGATCGAGGACTCGGTCCGGGACTGCTCCGCGGTCTCCCCGTTGCCGTAGACGGCCTCGTAGGGGTAGATCGCCCGATCCCGGTCGAGCCAGGCCCCCATCGCGTCGATCAGCCCGACCCGGCCTTCCGGCTGGGTGACGTAGACGGTGGTCATCCGCAGCTCGCCGTCGGTGCGGTAGGTACGCCGACCCGTCACCTGGACGATCTCCTGGCCCTTCTGGGAGGCCAGCACGTCCACCGTCAACCCCGGCGCATACGTCACGTAGGGCACGGGCAGCAGGACCGCAGCCAGGGACATCGCCAACAGCAGGGGCACGGCGATCAGCCCAGCGAGAGTCCGGCGAGTCATGCCCGCAAGCCTCTCACCCGACCGAAGTCAGGCGCTTCGTCGGGTCCGCGAGGGACGCACGGCGATCCCGGTGCTGCGATCGCGAGCCGGAGCCGGGACCTTCCGGATGCGTCCGGGGTGCTCACGACGCATCGCGGCCGCGAGCCGGGCGTTGGCCACGTCGCGATCGATCTCGCCACGCCCCGCACGACCAAGCCAGGAGACCCACAGCATGGCGACGACGGTCACCACGACCGGTGGCACCAACCACAGCAGGATCTCCATGACCTCACGCTAGCGAGTCCACCGTCCGATTCGGCGCACCGCTCAGGGCGAGCCGACCCATTCCTCGGTGCCGTCGACGAACACCTGGTGCTTCCAGATCGGGACCTCGGCCTTGAGGGTGTCGATGAGGTCCTTGGAGGCGGCGAAAGCCTCGCCACGATGGGCCGACACCGTCGCCACGACGACGGCGGCGTCTCCGATCGCGAGCCGACCGACCCGGTGCACCGCCGCCACCCCGAGCACGTCGTGGCGCTGGGCGATCAGCTCGCACACGTCCTGCATCCGCTGGAGCGCCGACGGGTGGGCGGTGTAGTCGAGCCCGATCACGCCCTTGTGGTTGTCGTGGTCGCGCACCCGCCCGACGAACAGCGTGAGCCCACCGCCGGCCTCATCCCCCAGCGCAGCGAGCACCTCGTCGACGTCGAGCGCGGTGTCACGCAGGGCGACCAGTCGTACCGTCTCCTCGGGCATCCCCGGAGCCTAACCGAGGAGGCCGTGGGGGCATTGGCGCAGCCGAGTAACTTTGAGTCATGAGCAACACACCGGACGAGACCCCCGACGACGGACAGAACCCCTTCAAGGGCACCCCCTTCGAGCAGTTCTTCGGACCCAACGGGCTGCCCGGTGGGATCCCCGGCTTCGGTGGAGCCCCCGGCCAGATGCCCGACCTCGGGGCGATCATGGGCCAGCTCCAGAGCCTCATGCAGCCGCACGACGGTCCGATCAACTGGGACTTCGCCCTCGACATGGCTCGCAAGGTGGCCGCCCAGCAGCCCGACCCGTCGCCCACGGACAAGCAGCAGGCGGCGGTCGCTGACGCCGTCCGCCTGGCCGACCTCTGGCTCGACGAGGCCACGGAGTTCGAGTCCGGGGTGACCTCGACGGCGGCCTGGAGCCGCGCCGAGTGGATCGTCGGAACCACCGACGTGTGGCGTCGCCTCGTCGAGCCCGTGGCCGAGCACGCCACCGGCGCCCTGGGCAACGCCCTGCCTGCCGAGGCCGCGGCGATGGCCGGGCCACTGATCGGCATGATCGGCAAGGCCGCCGGCATGATGGTCGCCACGCAGGTCGGCCAAGGTCTGGGCGCCCTCGCCGGTGAGGTCCTCACCGCCTCCGACATCGGCCTCCCGCTCGGTCCCACCGGCAAGGCCGCCCTGGTGCCGGCCAACATCACCGCCTTCGCCGACGGCCTGGACGTCTCCGGCGACGACGTACTGCTCTATCTGGCGCTGCGCGAGGCCGCCCACCAGCGGCTGTTCGCCCACGTCCCGTGGTTGCGCGACCACCTGCTCAGCGCCGTGCGGGAGTTCGCCGACGGCATCGAGATCGACACCGCCGGCATGGAGGAGCAGCTGCGCGGGATCGACCCGATGAACCCACAGTCCATGCAGGACGCCATGTCCGGTGGCCTGTTCGACCCGAAGCCGTCCGCGGCCCAGCAGGCCGCGCTGGTCAAGCTCGAGACCACCCTGGCCCTGGTCGAGGGCTGGGTCGACGAGGTCGTGTCCCAGGCGACGGCCGAACGGATGCCCAGTGCCGGCAAGCTGCAGGAGGCCATCCGGCGGCGCCGGGCGGCCGGTGGCCCGGCTGAGCAGACCTTCGGTCAGCTGGTCGGCCTCGAGCTGCGCCCGCGCCGGCTGCGGGACGCCTCGACGTTGTGGGGCTCGCTGCGGACCCGCCAGGGGGTCGAGGCCCGCGACGCGGTGTGGCTCGACGCCAGCCTGCTGCCCACGGCGGCCGATCTGGACGACCCGCTGGGATTCCGTGAGGACGTCGCGACTCCGGTGGAGCTGTCCGCGGACGAGTTCGACGCCGAGGTCGCCAAGCTCCTCGACGAGGGCTCGACTGAGTGACGCAGCACGCCGCTGCGTTGCGCCTGCTCTCCGACTGGACCCCGCCGGACCCCGATCAGGCCGCGCTGCAGGAGCGCTTCGTGTCCCACCTGCGCCATCGAGCCGACGGCCTGGAGCGCGCCTGCTTCCCCGAGCACATCACCGCCAGCACCCTGGTGCTGTCCGAGGACGGCTCCCATGCCCTGCTCACGCTGCACGCGAAGGCGCGGCAGTGGTTCCAGTTCGGCGGCCACGTCGAGGCTGGCGACGCCTCGTTGGCCTCAGCTGCCGCCCGCGAGGCCCACGAGGAGTCGGGACTCGACCTGACGCTGCTCCCCACGCCGGTGCAGCTGTCAGCCCACGAGGTGCGGTTCTGCCACCCGGACGGCCCGGTGGACCATCTCGACGTCCGCTTCGTGGCCTTCGCGCCGTTCGCTGCTCCGCAGGTCAGCTCGGAGTCGCTCGACGTCCGCTGGTTCCCCGTCGTCGCGCTCCCCACCGAGGAGCCGTCCCTGCACCATCTCGTTGAGCGGGGCCTCGCGGCCCTTTGAGTGGGCCCTCAGCGGGTGAGGTTGGGGAACCACATGGCGATCTCGCGGGTGGCCGACTCCGGGGAGTCCGAGCCATGCACGAGGTTCTCGCGGTTGGAGAGGGAGAGGTCGCCGCGGATGGTGCCCGGGGCGGCCTTGCGTCCGTCGGTGGCACCGTTGAGGGCCCGGACCACCTCGACCGCCTCGTCGCCCTCGAGCACCAGGGCCACCAGTGGCCCGCTGGTCACGAAGGCTCGCAGCGGCGGGTAAAAGTCGCGTTCGACGTGCTCGGCGTAGTGCTCGTCGGCCTTCGCCGCGTCGATCGTGCGGTGTTCCAACGCCACGATGGACAGGCCCTTGGCCTCGAACCGGGACAGGATGTTGCCGACGAGGCCACGCCGGACGGCATCGGGCTTGAGCAGGACGAGGGTGCGCTGGGTCATGGCGGCAGCCTAGCCAGTACGCCGTGCGCCGCCCGCCCGAGCCCGGCAACCGGCCGCCGGGCTAACGCAGCGCGGCGGCCCGGCTGCGGACGTCGTGAGGCACCGGTCCCGGCGCAGCGGCGTCCGGGATCACCTCGCCAGCCACCATCCGCAGGGGGATGACACCACCCCACACGCCGGCCTCGATGTCCTCCGCGTCGTCGACCGGCGGACCGCTGCGGACCTTCACCGATGCCTCGTGCAGCGGCAGCGCCACCACACTGGTGGCCGCGAGCTCCTTGCGGGTGTTGGGGCGCAGCGTCCGCATCCGACCCGGGACGACGTGGTCGACGATCAACTCCAGCGCTCGGTCCTTCTCGGTCGCGTCGGTGACCAGGCGCCCGCGGCCCAGCACCACGGCGGAGCGGTAGTTCATCGAGTGGTGGAAGGCGGAACGCGCAGCCACCACACCGTCGAGCACCGTCATCGTCACGCAGATCGTGGCGTCGGGCGAGGCTCGGATCGAACCGGACGCCACCGAACCGTGCAGGTAGAGCGTCCCGCCCTCGTCCGGGCCGGACCGGTCGTAGGCGAACGCGGTCGGGATCACCAGCGGATGACCCACGTCCACCCCCAGGTGACAGACCAGTGCCGTGTCGAGCACGTCGTAGAGGGCGGCCCGCTCGGCGACGGCACGGTTCCGCCCGCGGCTGACGGTGGTGCGGGGCGTGGGCGAGAGGGTGGAGACGCTGGTCATGGCACCATGGTGACAAACCGAGTGGCCTGTTGACACGGGCCACTTTCAATTCATTTCAACAGGACACTCATGACGCGCCCCTCCACCCTTCCGATCCGGCTGGATCGTCGCGCCCCAGCCACCTTGGGCGTGCAGCTCGCCGACCAGGTGCGATCCCTCATCACCGCGGGCACCCTGGTCGTGGGTGACCGGCTCCCCAGCAGCCGCGGCCTCGCGGCCGACCTGGGCGTCTCCCGGGCGGTCACCGAGCAGGCCTTCGACCAGCTCCTCGCCGAGGGCTGGCTTGAGGCCCGACGTGGCTCGGGCACCTACGTCGCGGCGTCGGGGCACGTCGCGACCCAGCCCCGCCCACGCCCGGCGGCCCCGCCCGCGCAGGCGGCGTTCCGTTTCGACACCGGCACGCCGTGGATCGACCCGCGCCAGGTCATCGGCTGGCGGCGCGCCTGGCGTGAGGTGGCAGCCGATCGACCGCCGGCCGGCTATCCGGATGCGCGTGGCCTGGTCGAGCTGCGCGAGAGCCTCTGCCAGCACCTGGCGCGCACCCGTGGCCTGGTGTGCACCCCGGAGGAGATCGTGCTGACCAACGGCACCACCGACGGGCTGCGCCACCTGCTCGGGCTGCTCCCCGCCGGAGCCATCGCCATGGAGGACCCGGGCTACCGGGCCGCCGCCGAGGTCGTCCTGGACTCCGGACGGCGCCTGGTCGACCTCCCCGTCGATCACCGCGGGCTGAGCCTGGACTCCCTCACCGGGGCCGTCGCCGGCATCTATGTCACCCCCGCCCACCAGCACCCGCTGGGCATCACGATGGCAGCCGGCACCCGGCTGTCCCTCCTCGGACGGGCAACCAGCCTGGGAGCCACGGTGATCGAGGACGACTACGACTCCGAGTTCCGCTACGACGTCGCGCCCCTGCCCGCACTGGCCACCCTCGACCGGGACCGGGTCATCTACCTCGGCACCGCCTCGAAGTCCGTCGCACCGGGGCTCCGGCTCGGGTGGCTCGTCGGCCCGGCCGCGGTCGTGGACGCCATCACCACGCGCCGTACCCGTTCCCATGACCAGACGCCCTGGCCCACCCAGCGCGCCTTCCTGGCCATGCTCCGCGAGGGGTACGTCGACCGGGTGGTCCGGTCCGCGCGGCGGGTCTATGCCCACCGAAGCGGGCTGGTCGTGGAGCGACTGGGAGGTCTCGGCACGGTCGCCCCCTCGCCTGCCGGCATGTACCTGACCCTCCAGCTCCCCCGCGATCGCGCCGAGGCCGCCGCCGCGGCAGCCCGCGCCGCCGGCTTCGACGTACCTCTGCTCGCGGACTACGCACGCACCGCCGAGCGTCACGGCCTCGTGCTGGGTTTCGGCGGGTGCACCGCCGCCCAGCTCGACGCCGTCCTCACCGTCCTCGAGCGCGCGCTCGCCACCCCCGCAACGTCATGACATCCGATTGCCCAGGCAGCCAAGCGTGATGGGAGTGCGGAAGGACTAGGGGGGCCCCCGGAAGCGAACCGGTGCGCCCGCGACCGAGGCTGGCCGGGCAGGCGGCCACTCCGGTCCGCCGCTGAACCCAGGAGTCACACATGACCAGCACCGAGAACCCCGTCATCGACGAAGAGAAGTTGATGTCGTTCGTCTTCCGGGCCGTCGACGAGGTCGGCGCCACCCTCAACACCGCCCTGGTGGTGATGGGCGACAAACTCGGCTACTACCGCACCATGGCCGAGCGCGGTCCCCTCAGCCCGGCGGTCCTCGCCGAGCTCACCGAGACCGCCGAGCCCTACGCTCGCGAGTGGCTCAACGCCCAGGCCGCCGGAGGCTATGTCACCTTCGACCCGGCCACCGGCACCTACGAGCTCCCGCCGGAACACGCCATCGCGCTGACCGACGAGACCAGCCCGGCGTACCTGCCAGGCTTCTTCCAGATCGCCCACGGCACGGTCCGCGACGCCCCGGCCATCCTCGAGGCGGCCCGCAACGGAGACGGCTACGGCTGGCACGAGCACAACACCGATGTGCACGGTGGCTGCGAACGCTTCTTCCGGCCCGGCTACCTCGCCAACCTGGTCACCACCTGGCTGCCCGCCCTCGACGGGGTCGTCGCCAAGCTGGAGGCCGGCGCCCGGGTGGCCGACGTCGGTTGCGGGTACGGCGCCTCGACGATCCTGATGGCGCAGGAGTTCCCGAACTCGACGTTCGTCGGCTCCGACTATCACGCCGAGTCGATCGCGATCGCCCGTCAGCGCGCCGCCGACGCGGGGGTCGGGGACCGGATCACCTTCGAGGTGGCCTCGGCCCAGGACCTGGGCGGGCAGGACTTCGACCTGGTGACGATGTTCGACTGCCTGCACGACATGGGTGACCCGATCGGGGCGGCACGTCGGGTGCGCCAGGCGATCGCCGACGACGGGACCTGGATGATCGTCGAACCGGCCGCCGGCGACCACCCGGAGGACAACTTCAACCCCGTCGGACGGGCCTACTATGGGTTCTCGACACTGCTCTGCACGCCCAGTTCGCTGTCACAGGAGGTGGGGCTCGCACTCGGCACGCAGGCCGGCCCGGCGAAGATCCGGGACGTGACGAGCGCTGCCGGGTTCACCGGGTTCCGGACCGCCGCCGGGACACCGTTCAACAACGTGTTCGAGGTACGCCCGTGACATTGCCACGAGAGCCGGACGCCGTCGGGGTCGCTGACCGTGACGGCGTCCGGCTCGCCTGGAAGTCCTACGGCACCGGCGGTCCACCGCTGCTGCTGCTGCCGAGCTGGCAGATCATCGACTCCCGGTTCTGGAAGGCCCAGGTCGCCCACCTGTCGCGCCACCGCCGCGTGGTGACGTACGACGGGCGCGGGACCGGCGGCTCGAGCCGGCCGACCGGGGCCTCGGCGTACACGACCGCAGAGTGTGCCGCGGACGTGGCGGCGGTGATGGACTCGGCCGGACTCGACCAGGCCGTCCTGGTCGCCCTGTCGTGCGGCGCCGCCTGGGCCATCACCACGGCTGCCGACCATCCCGATCGGGTCCTCGGAGTGGTCGCGATCGCCCCGTCGTGCAACCTGGGCGTGCGGCAGGCCCAACGCGAGCAGTACGCCTTCGAGGCCGAGCTGGACACCACTCGGGGATGGGCGAAGTACAACCGGCACTACTGGCTGCACGGCGACTTCGCCGACTTCCGCGACTTCTTCTTCCGCGAGATGTGCTCCGAGCCGCACTCCACCAAGCAGTTCGAGGACCTGATGGAGTGGTCAGCGGACACCGACGCGGAGCTGCTCGTGGAGGCCACCTTCGGCCGCGTCGGTGGCGACGGGGTCGTGTGCACTCCCCTGGCCCCTGCCTGTGCCCGCGTCACCTGCCCGGTCCTGGTGATCCACGGAAGCGAGGACACCATCGCGAGCCCCGAGGTCGGCGAGCGACTCGCCGAGCTCACCGGCGGTGCGCTGCTGCGCCTCGAGGGCAGCGGGCATGCGCCCCTGGCCCGCGACCCGATCAGGGTCAACCTGGCCATCTCCGACTTCGTGGAGCGGGTCGCGCCACGCCCCCGCCGGGTGAGTCGGACCCGCGCCCCGCGACGGGTGCCGCGGGCGCTCTACCTCTCCTCGCCCATCGGCCTGGGCCACGCCCGCCGCGACCTGGCCATCAGCCGTGAGCTCAAGCGTGCCCACCCGGAGCTGCAGATCGACTGGCTCACCCAGGACCCGGTCACCCGGATGCTGCGCGAGGCCGGCGAGAGCGTGCACCCGGCATCCGCGTGGTTGGCCAGCGAGTCGGCCCACATCGAGCACGAGGCCGGTGAGCACGACCTGCATGCCTTCGAGGCGATCCGGCGGATGGACGCGATCCTGGTCAACAACTTCCACGTCTTCCACGACGTCGTGAGTGAGCAGCACTACGACCTGGTCATCGGCGACGAGGCGTGGGACGTGGACCACTTCCTGCACGAGAACCCGGAGCTCAAGCGATTCGCCTTCGCGTGGATGACGGACTTCGTGGGCTGGCTGCCGATGCCCGACGGCGGGCCGCGCGAGGCGGCACTGACCGCGGACTACAACGCCGAGATGCTGGAGCAGCGCGCCCGCTTCGCGCGCGTGCGGGACCGGTCGGTCTTCGTGGGCTCGGCCGACGACGTCATCGCGGACTCGTTCGGCGCGGGCCTGCCCGGCATCCGCGACTGGACCGTCGAGCACTTCGACTTCAGCGGCTACGTAACCGGCACCCCTGCGGTCACCGCCCAGGAGCGGGGGGAGCTTCGGCAGCAGCTGGGCTACCGGCCCGAGCAGCGCGTGTGCGTGGTCACGGTGGGCGGCTCCGGGGTCGGCACCGCACTCCTGGGCCGGGTGCTGGACGCCGTGCCCGTCGTACGCCGCAGCGCACCGGACCTCGACTTCGTCTTCGTGACCGGTCCGCGGATCGACCCCGCCTCCCTGCCGGAGGTGCCTGGCGTCAGCGTGCACGGCTACCTGCCCGACCTCGACCAGCATCTGGCCGTCTGCGACCTCGCCGTCGTGCAGGGCGGACTGACGACCTGCATGGAGCTGACCGCCAACCAGCGCCCGTTCCTCTACGTGCCGCTGCGCCACCACTTCGAGCAGACCTTCCACGTGCGCCACCGCCTCGAGCAGTACGGCGCCGGGCGGCACCTGGACTACGAGACCGCCTCGGACCGGGACGCTCTGGCGACCGCGATCCTCAAGGAGGTCGAGATCGAACCGCGCTACCGACCCGTGGAGACCGACGGGGCAAGGCGGGCGGCGGGGCTGCTCGCCGGGCTGCTCTGAGCGGTCGTCAGGTGACCGGCCCCATGGCCTTCGCGAGCTCGGCCCGCGAGGAGATCCCGAGCTTGAGGTAGACGTGTCGCAGGTGGTACTCGACCGTCTTCGGGCTCAGGAACAACGCCGCGGCCGCCTGCCGGGTGGTCTGCCCCGCTGCCAGCAGGCGAGCGATCTGGCTCTCCTGCGGGGTGAGGGAGTCGCGGGCGTCGGCGCCGCGCCGGCGTACCGTCTCGCCGGTCGCCTCCAGCTCCGCGGCAGCCTGCTCGGCCCACTCAGGTGCACCCAGCGAGCCGAACCGCTCGTAGGCCGCCAGCAGCACCGGCCGGGCGGCCCGGCGCTGCCTGCTGCGGCGCAGCGCCGAGCCCTGGGCCAGCTCGGTCCGTGCCTGTTCGAAGGAGTCCCGGGTGTCGGCGTGGTGGGCCAGGGCTCGCGCGAACCCGTCCTGGTCGCCGCTCAGCTGCGCGCAGGCGCGGTGGGCGCGGGCCAACGCCCACGGCTGACCCTTGAGCGTGGCCCGGGTCAGGAAGTCGGCTGCGACGACGGCGGCCTCCTCGTCGCGGCCCAGGCGCAGCAAGGTCTCGGCGAGCTCGGCCCCGGGGTACATGTCGACGTCCTCGATGGCGAACAGCTCCAGGAGCTCGCACACCGTCTCCAGCGCCGCGAGGGCCCCGGTCGCATCACCGCGGCCCAGGTCGAGCTCGGCCAGCGCCCACGCCGCCCACACCCGGCTGACCACGATGTCGAAGCGCTCTCCCAGCGCGACCGCCTCGGCCGCGTGCTCGCGGCACTGCTCGGCTCGGCCCTGCCGGGCCTCCAGCCACGCCAGGCCGGCCAGGGACAGGCCCAGGTTCGTGGTCTGCCCGCTCTCGCGCGACAACCGGATGCCTTCGTGGTAGCCCGACTCGGCCTCGGCCCAACGGTCACTCGTTGCGGCATCCCGGGAGACGAGGAAGAGCAGGTAGGGCAGCGTCCCGAGCACGGTCCCCTCGCGAGTCGCATCGACCGCTTCCTCGACGACGCCGTGGAAGGTGCCGTCCTCGCGCAGGAAGAGGACCGCCATGACCAGCCACTCGACACGGATCGGGTCGGACCTGAGCGTCTCCGCGGCGACCAGGTCGACGATCGCCACCCTCAGGGTCTCGACCCCGGGCTTGCCGAGCAGGATTCGGACCATCCCGATCGCCAGGTGTCCCAGCACCCGGGAGCGCTGCCGCCGCGTGCGCGGCACCAGGAGCTCCAACTGCTCCAGCGCCTGGGCCATCCACTCGCGGTCCGCCCGGTAGAAGCTGGCGTTGATCCCGTCGGCCAGGAGCTCCACCGCCGCATCCGGGTCGCTGGCCGCCACCCGCTCGGCGGCCTCGGCATAGATGTCGACCGCCTCGGTCAGTGATCCGGTGCGCGCCGCGATCAGCCCGGCCAGGCTGCCGATCCGGGCCACGAGCTCCAGCGGTGTGGGACCGACCTGGTCGAGCAAGGAGCGGGACCGCTCGCCCTGGCCGGCGATCCAGGCATGCTCAGCCGCCTCGAGCAGCCGGTGCGCGCGGCGCGAGGGCGTCGTACTCAGGCGGGCGGCGCGCTCGAGGGCCGTCGCGCACACGTCGTACGCCGCTCGGGCCCGGGCGCGTCCGGCCACACCGACCAGCGCCTCGGCCGCTTCCTCATCGGTGTCGGCGACAGCAGCGGCGAGGTGCCAGGCGCGACGGTCGGCCTCGGGGAGCGGGGTCACTGCGGCGAGGGCGGCATGGGCGGCACGACGGGCGCTCGCCGACACGGCACTGTAGACGCTGCCCCGCACGAGCGGATGACGAAACTCGATCCGCGCGGCCTCGAGCCGGATCAGCCCGGCATCCGCCGCTTCGACCAGGCTCCCCGGGTCCACTCCGAGGCGCTCGCAGGCGTCGGCCACGACCGGCCGCTCACCTCCGGAGGTGGCTGCGACGAGCAGGCACTGCTGGGCGGCCGGACTGAGCTGACCGGTGCGGGCGAGGAACGCCGCCGCCAGCGAGGCCGACACCGGGACCGGCGCGTCCGGACCGGCGCGCTCCAGCGGATTGTCGGCGAACTCCAGGAGGGCGAGGGGGTTGCCACCCGTCGCGTTCACCAGTCGCTCGACCTCGGCGTCGCTGAGGCTCGCGGATCGGTCACCGGCGCGGAGCAGGGCCAGACCCGCCGCCAGATCCAGGCCACCCAGATCGAGACCCGGGAGGCCGGCCTCGCGCAACGGGCTGCGCTCACTGGCCCGCACCGCGACGACCACCAGGATGGGATCGGCCACGAGGCGCCGTACGGCGAAGGCCAGCGCATCGGCCGAGGGAGGGTCGAGCAGGTGGGCGTCGTCGATGAAGATCGCCCGAGGGCGACTCTCGGCCAGGCGACCCAGCATGCCGAGCGTGGCGGCGCCCACCGCGAACCTGTCGACGGCCTGCCCGCTGCGCAGCGCCAGGGCGACCCCGAGGGCGTGCGCCTGGGGAGCCGGCAGTCCGGCCAGGTCCACGTCGGGTCCGAACAGTTGGGACAGCCCGGCGAACGCGAGGCCCTGCTCGGCCTCCGAGCCGATCACCCAGTGGACCTGCATCCCCTCGGCCAGCTCCGCGGCATGGGCGAGCAGCGTGGACTTCCCGATGCCAGGCTCGCCGGTGACCACCAGGACGGCGCTCTCGCCCAACCGGGCAGCCGCGACGAGACCGGCAACCAGGTGCTGCTCGGTGTCCCTGCCGACGAGCACGACCTCAGTCTAGGACCGCTGCGTGGGTCGTCAGCGGGCGGCGTCGTGGGCAGCGAAGGCGGCAGCGCGCTCCCGCTCGATCTTCTTGCCGAGGAAGTAGGCCGTGGCCCACAGCAGCGCGAAGATGCCGCCGACCAGGAACATCATCGGCACCACGAAGCCGAGGGCGACGGCGGCGACCTGGATGACCCAGCCCACGGCGTACGCCGCCTCGTTGCGCAGTAGGCCCGCCAGCAGGATGCAGGCCAGTGCGAGGCCGAGGCCGATCGCCAGGGCGGTGCCGGTCGCCACGTCGGCGACGGCGATCATGACCGGCGTGCTGAGCCCTAGGGCGATGGCCTCCAGGGACAGGATGGCCGCGCACATGCCCCGGCGGGGAGACCTCATGATGTTCCCTTCAGCAGGGCGCGGGCCTCGCCCACGGTGACGACGGATCCGGTGACCAGGACCGCGCCGGTGCCGACCGAGACGGCTTCACCGGCCTCAGCCAGGGTGGCGGCGACATCGATGGCGCTGGCCAGGTCGGCCACGACGGTGACCCGGTCCTCACCGAAGATCTCGCGCGCGGTCTCGGCGAGCAGGGAGGGCGACATGGACCGGTCGGTGGAGTTGCGGGTGACCACCAGGTGCGCCAGATGTGGCTCGAAGGCGGCCAGCACCCCCTCGTAATCCTTGTCGGCCATGACTCCGATCACGCCGATCAGCGGATCGAAGGCGAAGGAGTCCTCGATCGCGGCGGCGGTGGCCTGGGCGCCGTGGGGGTTGTGGGCGGCGTCCAGGACGATCGTCGGACTGCGTCGGACGACCTCGAGACGTCCCGGCGAGGTCACGTCGGCGAAGGCGGCCCGCACCACCTCGTCGGACAACGGTTGATCGCCCAGGAAGGCCTCGACCGCGGCGAGCGCCACCGCTGCGTTCTGGGCCTGGTGTGCGCCGTAGAGAGGCAGGAACACCTCGTCGTACTGCTGGCGAAGACCCTGCAGGGAGACCATCTGCCCCCCGACCGCCGGGACCCGGGAGGTGACCCCGAACTCGACCCCCTCGCGCGCCACCGTCGCACCGACCTCGACCGCGCGGGCCAGCAGCACGGCGGCCGCATCAGGCTCCTGCTGGGCGAGCACCGCATGGGCGCCGGCCTTGATGATGCCGGCCTTCTCGAGCGCGATGGCACTGCGGGTGTCACCGAGGTAGGCGGCGTGGTCGACCGCGATCGGCAGCACGACAGCCACGGTGCCGTCCGCGACGTTGGTGGCGTCCCAGGCGCCTCCCATGCCGACCTCGACGATGGCCACGTCCACGGGGGCGTCGGCGAAGGCGCTGTAGGCCATCGCGACCACGGTCTCGAAGAAGGACAGCGGATGGTCCTGCTCGGCGTCGACCAGGTGGGTGTACGGCGCCACCTCGTTGAAGGCGGCGACGAACGCCTCGTCGGAGAGCGGTTCACCGTCGATGCAGATCCGCTCGCTCATCTTCTCCACGTGCGGGCTGGTGAAGCGCCCGGTTCGCAGGTTGAGGCTGCGCAGCAGGGTGTCGATCATCCGAGACGTCGATGTCTTGCCGTTGGTGCCGGTCAGGTGGATGACCGGGTAGGAGCGCTGCGGGTCGCCGAGCAGTTCGACGAAGGCCTCGATGCGGTCCAGGGAGGGCTCCAGCCTGGTCTCCGGCCACCGGGAGAGCAGCGCGTCCTCAACCTCCGCGAAGGTCTCGGCGGGGCGGGGAACGGCGGCGGGAAGATCTGTCATGACGTCCCGAGTCTAGAGGTCACTCGATCACGTGGTTGGCCATGTCGACCACCGGCCGGTAGCCGAGCTCGGTGTAGATGTGGTTCGAGGTCGGGTTCGCCTGATCGGTGAAGAGGCAGGCGCGGGCGCCACCGTCGATGATCTGCTGCGACACCGCCGCCACGGCCGCACTGGCGAAGCCTCGGCCGCGTTGGTCCGGCGGCGTGTAGACGGGCCCGATCCGGGCCACCCCGAAGCTCGGCGGGTTGGTCCCGGTCAGGTGCACCCGCTCCCCCGCGTCGTCGACCCAGAACCAGATCCGGTCACCGTCGATGCGGCGCAGCATCTCCTGCTCGGTCGGCGCCTCGTGCGCACTGGAGCCAGCCGGGCGACCCGCCTGCTCGTCGGCGTCGGACATGAACGCCGCGAACCACGCCAGCGCCAGGTCGAGGTCGTGACGGGTGGCCCTCATCAGGGTCCCCGGAACCGGGCGCGGCGCCACCAGGTCGACAAGCTCGAACAACCTGGTGTGCTGGGCCACCCGCACGCACGCACTGGTACGCCGCGCGAGTTCGTCGGCGCAGATCCGGGCCGCCGGGAGCGCGCCGTTGACCGCGAGCATCTCCTCGCCCCGGTCGTGCAGTACGGCGGCCAGCGCCACCGCCGCCTCGTCGGGCATCGGAAGGAGGAAGGCGGGCCTCGACCCGAACGGCGCCGTACGCATGCCGGCACCCACGACCGCGCCGGCCTCGTCACGCACCACGAGCCACCAGTCCTCGGGTGGTTGGCCGATGCCGTCCGCCACCTCCCGGACCGCGCGGTCCGCGATCGTGGTCACCACGGTGCCGATGACAGGGTCGAGGGCGAGGTGCTCGCCCGCGGCGGCGAGGAACTCGGCGGGGTCTGCCAGGAAGTCGAGCGTCGTCCTCACGCCCGCACGATACCCGCGCGCGGGGGCCCGCGGGACCGATGATCGGGCGTCCTGGAGCCCAGCGTGGGAACTGGTTGTCGCCCCGCCGTCGCTCCCCCGTAACATTTCGCCCATGACCGAGACCCAGCAACACCCCGATACGACTCCGACGCCCGCAGCACCGCGCGGCGCCGTCGTACCGGACAAGGCAGCGCTGGAGGGTCTCGAGACCAAGTGGGCCGCACAGTGGAGGGCCGACGACACCTACGCGTTCGACCGCACCCGCCCCCGCGCAGAGGTCTACTCCATCGACACTCCCCCGCCGACGGTGTCCGGCAGCCTGCACGTCGGCCACGTCTTCTCCTACACCCACACCGACCTGATCGCGCGCTACCAACGGATGACCGGCAAGTCGGTGTTCTACCCGATGGGATGGGACGACAACGGCCTGCCGACGGAGCGTCGGGTGCAGAACTACTACGGCGTGCGCTGTGACCCGTCGCTGCCCTACGACCCCGACTTCACTGCACCAGAACGTCCCGACGCGAAGCGCCAGGTGCCGATCAGCCGCCCCAACTTCATCGAGCTGTGCGAGCAGCTGGTCGAGCAGGACGAGGAGGTCTTCGAGCGCCTGTGGCGCACCCTCGGCCTCTCGGTCGACTGGAAGCAGCACTACACGACCATCGGTGAGCGGTCGCAGACGGTGAGCCAGCGGGCGTTCCTGCGCAACTTCGCACGCGGAGAGGCCTACCTGCAGGAGGCGCCGACACTGTGGGACGTCACCTTCCAGACCGCCGTCGCCCAGGCCGAGCTCGAGGCGCGTGACTACGCCGGGCACTACCACCGTGTCGCCTTCCACCGGGCCGACGGCACCCCGATCCACATCGAGACCACCCGCCCCGAGCTCATCGCGAGCGTGGTCGCCCTGATCGCCCACCCTGACGACGAGCGCTACCAGGCGCTGTTCGGCACCACAGTCACCAGCCCGGTGTTCGGGGTGGAGATCCCCGTGCTCGCCCACCCGGCCGCCGAGCCGGACAAGGGTGCCGGCATCGCGATGTGCTGCACGTTCGGCGACCTCACCGACGTCACGTGGTGGCGCGAGCTGCAGCTGCCGGTGCGCACCGTGATGGGTCGCGACGGCCGCTTCTCCCGCGAGACCCCCGCGTGGCTCAGCGGCGAGGTCGCGGCCGCCGCCTACGAGGACCTGAAGGGCAAGACCGCCTTCAGCGCCCGGGAGGCGATGGTCGCCAAGCTGCGCGAGAGCGGTGACCTCGATGGCGAGCCGACCCCCACGCAGCGGATGGCGAACTTCTACGAGCGGGGAGACAAGCCGCTGGAGATCGTCGCCACCCGGCAGTGGTACATCCGCAACGGCGGTCGTGACGCCGCCGTACGCGAGGAGATGCTGGCCCGGGGCGCGGAGATCACCTGGCTCCCGGCCCACATGAAGCACCGCTACGACAACTGGGTGGGAGGGCTGAACGGCGACTGGCTGATCTCACGGCAGCGGTTCTTCGGGATCCCGTTCCCGGTCTGGTACCCGCTCGACGCCGAGGGCGAGCCCGACTACGACCACCCCTACCTGCCGAGCGAGGCGGACCTCCCGATCGATCCGTCCACGCAGACGCCGAACGGCTTCACCGAGGAGCAGCGCGGCAAGCCGGGCGGGTTCATCGGCGACCCCGATGTCATGGACACGTGGGCCACGTCGTCGCTGACCCCGCAGATCGCGGGCGGCTGGGAGTCCGACCCGGACCTGTTCGAGCGGGTCTTCCCGATGGACCTGTGCACCCAGGCCCACGACATCATCCGGACCTGGCTGTTCTCCCGGGTCGTGCGTGCGCACTACGAGAACCATGCGACGCCCTGGTCTCACGCCATGCTCTCCGGCTTCATCCTCGACCCGGACCGCAAGAAGATGAGCAAGTCGAAGGGCAACGTCGTGGTGCCGACCGAGATCCTCGACAAGTACGGCGCCGACGCCGTCCGCTGGCGAGCCGCGATGGCTCGTCCCGGTCTGGACTCGCCGTTCGACGAGTCCCAGATGAAGGTCGGACGGCGACTGGCGATGAAGGTGCTCAACGCATCGAAGTTCGTGCTCGGCTCGGTCGGGGCCGTGGAGCCCAACCCGCTCGCCGTCACCGAGCCGATCGACTGCGCGCTCGTCGGGCGACTGGCCGGCGTGGTCACGCGGGCCACCCGAGCCCTCGAGGCCTACGACTACACGACCGCCCTGGAGACCACCGAGACGTTCTTCTGGGAGTTCTGCGACGACTACCTCGAGCTGGTCAAGGAGCGTGCCTACGCCGAGGACGGCGGGGCGCCGACCGAGTCAGCCCGGGCCACCCTGGCGCTCGCGCTGCATATCCAGCTGCGACTGCTGGCCCCCTACCTGCCCTACGTGACCGAGGAGGTCTGGTCCTGGTGGCAGGAGGGCTCGGTGCACAAGGCAGCCTGGCCTCGCGCGATCGAGCTGGGCTCGGCGGGCGCCGCGGACGGCGGGAGCATCGACGCGGTCGCTGCGGCCCTCGGTGGCATCCGCGGAGCGAAGTCCCAGGCCAAGGTGTCGATGCGCCATCAGCTGACCCGTGTCGAAGTCAGTGGACCTGCCCAGCTGGTCGAGGCAGCGCGGCTGGCTGAGAGCGACCTGCGCAAGGTCGGCAAGATCACCGGCGACCTGGTGTTCACCGCCACCGACGCCACGGAGCTGTCGGTGCAGGCAGAACTCGCCGAGGCCTGACCGGCGTCAGCGCCGAATCGGGCTCACTGGCCGTCGGAGGGCTCGACCGGCTCGATGGGAGATGCCGACGGCGAGGACGCGGGCTCCTGCGGGCCGGTGAAGGTCTGGACCACGGTGAGGCCGCGAGTGGCATCGGTCTCGTTGTCGCCCGGAGGGTTGCTCGGGTTGTTGCCGCTGGAGGGGTGGTGACCCGGGTGGCGCCCGCCCTGGTCGGTGGTCTGGTGCACTGGCTGCGGGTGGCGCGACGGGTGGTGGTTGACGCTCTGGTTGTGCCGCACGGGGGTGTGCTGCTTGGTCGCCACCGTGGTCCGGGTGGTCCCGCCCGTGGCGGCCGCCTTCTCGATGACCGGCGCATTGCTGACGGTCGGCCTGGTGGGCGTCGCGGCTGCGTCGGCGGCTGGTTCGGGTGCCTGGCTCGGCTCGGCCACGGCCGCACGATGCCACGGAACACTGACCCCGAAGAGGGCTTGCGACTTCATCGTCGTCCCCACCACGATCCCGCAGATCACAGCGACGAGGACGAACGCGAAGAGCGGTCGCTTGTGTTCATACACATGCCAAGTCTGCCCGGACAACCGGAGAGTTGAAGGTTTCTCCTGACAAATGGTCAGAAATGACTAGATGGGCGCGAGACGGCCCATCCAGGTGGGTCAGACCTCAGGCGGACTTCTTCTTCTTCGACTCGATCTCACGCGGGATCAAGGTCGGGTTCACGTTGTCCGACACCACCTCACGGGTGATGATCACCTTGGCGATGTCGCCGCGGGACGGAACGTCGTACATCACGTGGAGCAACACCTCCTCGATGATCGCGCGCAGTCCGCGGGCGCCGGTGCCGCGCTCCATCGCCTTGTCAGCGATGGCCTGAACGGCGTCCTCGGTGAACTCGAGCTCGACACCGTCGAGCTCGAACAGCTTCTGGTATTGCTTCACGAGCGCGTTCTTCGGCTCCGTGAGGATCGCCACCAGCGCCTCGTTGTCGAGCCGGGTGACGCTGGCGATCAACGGGAGTCGGCCGATGAACTCGGGGATCAGGCCGAACTTGGTGAGGTCCTCCGGGCGCACCTGGAGCAGCAGCTCCTCGGCCTCGCGCTCAGCCGCGCCGCGGATCTCGGCGGTGAAGCCCAGCGACTTCTTGCCGACCCGCTGCTCGATGATGTGCTCCAGACCGGCGAACGCCCCGCCGACCACGAACAGGATGTTGGTGGTGTCGATCTGGATGAACTCCTGGTGCGGGTGCTTGCGACCACCCTGGGGCGGCACGGAGGCGGTCGTGCCCTCCAGGATCTTCAACAGGGCCTGCTGGACGCCTTCGCCCGAGACGTCGCGGGTGATCGAGGGGTTCTCCGCCTTGCGGGCCACCTTGTCGATCTCGTCGATGTAGATGATGCCCGTCTCGGCCTTCTTGACGTCGTAGTCAGCGGCCTGGATCAGCTTGAGGAGGATGTTCTCCACGTCCTCACCGACATAACCGGCCTCGGTGAGGGCCGTGGCGTCGGCGATCGCGAACGGCACGTTGAGCATCCGGGCCAGCGTCTGGGCCAAGTAGGTCTTGCCGCATCCGGTCGGACCGACCACGAGGATGTTGGACTTGGCGACCTCGACGTCATCCTTGGCGTGCTTGCCGGCCCCGAGCGCGGTGGCTCCGGCCTGGACGCGCTTGTAGTGGTTGTAGACCGCCACCGCCAGCGTCTTCTTGGCCTGCTCCTGGCCGATGACGTAGGTGTTGAGGAACTCGAAGATCTCCTTGGGCTTGGGCAGTTCGTCGAGGCTGACCTCGGTGCCCTCGCTGAGCTCTTCCTCGATGATCTCGTTGCACAGGTCGATGCACTCGTCGCAGATGTAGACCCCGGGTCCGGCGATCAGCTTCCGGACCTGCTTCTGGCTCTTCCCGCAGAAAGAACACTTCAGCAGGTCGCCTCCGTCACCAATGCGTGCCACGGGCGGTCATCCTTACAAGCGGGCCGGAGCGGGGGTCGCCTCGGCGGTGTACATCTGGTCGAGCTGCCAACTTCAGTTCGATCAGGCCGCACGGCGACCAGGTCGAGAACTCTTCGACGGTACCCCGTGTCACCCCCTTTTGCAGGGGGTGACACGAGATGTCTTGCTGCTGCGGGGTGTCAGGCCAGCGCTGGGATGTTCTTGCGTGACTCCAGCACCGCGTCGATCAGACCGTATTCCACGGCCGCTGCAGCGGTGAGGATCTTGTCACGCTCGATGTCGCGACTGACCTGCTCGATGTCGCGACCGGAGTGCTCGGAGATCATCTTCTCCAGCAGCTCGCGCATCCGCAGGATCTCGTTGGCCTGGATCTCGATGTCCGAGGTCTGGCCGAAGGTGCCTTCGGTGTAGGGCTGGTGGATCAGGATCCGGCTGTTGGGCAGGGCCAACCGCTTGCCGGGGGCGCCGGCGGCCAGCAGGATCGCGGCCGCGGATGCTGCCTGACCCAGGCAGACGGTCTGCACGTCGGGCTTGATGAACCGCATCGTGTCGTAGATGGCGGTCAGGGCCGTGAACGAGCCGCCGGGCGAGTTGATGTAGATCTGGATGTCCTGGTCGGGGTTGATCGTCTCCAGGCACAGCAGCTGGGCCATCACCGCGTTGGCGATGTCGTCGCTGATCGGCGTCCCGAGGAAGATGATGCGCTCCTCGAAGAGCTTGGCGTAGGGGTCGATGCGACGCACGCCGTACGACGTGCGCTCTTCCCACTGCGGGATGTAGTAGTTCATCTGATCAGTCCTTCTGCCTGGCCGGACGGCCCTCGTCGGCGGCCTCACGGGCACTCTTGACGACCTGGTCGACCAGGCCGTAGTCCTTGGCCTGCTCGGCGGTGAACCACCGGTCGCGGTCGGCGTCGGCGATCACCTGCTCGAGCTCCTGACCGGTGTGCTCGGCGATCAGCTCGAGGAGCACCTTCTTGATGTGCAGGGACTGCTGGGCCTGGATCTTGATGTCGGAGGCCGAGCCGCCCATGCCGGAGGACGGCTGGTGCATCATGATCCGCGCGTGCGGCAGGGCGTAGCGCTTGCCCTTCGTGCCGGCGCACAGCAGGAACTGACCCATGGAGGCAGCCAGGCCCATGCCGACGGTGGCCACGTCGTTGGGGATGTAGTTCATGGTGTCGTAGATCGCCATGCCGGCGTCCACGGATCCACCGGGTGAGTTGATGTGCAGGAAGATGTCGGCTTCGGGGTCCTCGGCCGACAGCAGCAGCAGCTGAGCGCAGATCGCGTTGGCGTTCTGGTCGCGGACCTCGGAACCGAGGAACACGATGCGCTCACGCAGCAGCCGCTGATAGACGTTGTCGTCGAGTCCGTAGGACTGGCCGCCCCCATCCATGCGGGGGCTCTGGGTGGCAAAACTGGTCTGGTTCACGTGGGCGACCTTAGCCCGAAGCGGGGACAGTTCCACGGGATAACACGTGCTGTTCGCCCAGAGCGGAGAAGTCAGGCGCGGCCGTCGTCCCACGGGTCGGCGAGCCACCGCGACAGTGCCAGGTCCACGTCTCGGTGGTTGAGCAGGTCGAGATGGCCGACGCCCTCGAGATGCAGGACCTCGGCGTCCGGGAACAGGTCGCTGCGGCGGTCCCGGCCGGTCGCGGAGCCGCGGCGCACCATCGCATCGCCGAACAGCACCCCCCAGCGACCCGGCAGGGACCCCGACACCAGCCGGTGCCGGACGCCGGGATGTGCCTCCAGCTCACGCAGCCCGAGACCGAGATCGACGATGCCGACCGAGCGGACGTCGAGGAGCCTGCCGAACGCCGCCGTCTCCGGGAGCCGGGCCAGGTGCTGCGACCCGAACCCCACAGCCCGGGCGAGGTCGGCTCCGAGGTGCGGGGTGCCCAGGGTGATCACGTCGCTGAGGGCGCCCTGCCACGGTTGGGTGGTCGCTCCGGCCGTGGCGTTGGCCGTGGCCACCGCGCAGCCAGCGCGGGCGATCAGGCCCCCCATGGAGTGACCCACCAGGGCGATCCTGCGCGGTCGGCTGGGCCACGCGTCGTACAGGTCCTGCAGGAGGCCGGCCAGCGCTGCCCCGTTCTCGCGCAGCGACAGACCCGTGTTCATCCGCAGCATGACCGGCGTCCAGCCCTGCGCGGCCAGCGTCTCGGCGTACGTCGAACCGCGCCGGTCACGCTGGCGCGACCAGTGCTCGTCGTGCTCGCCGAGACCGTGCAGGAAGACCACGACGCGGTCGGTGGCCTCGGGGAAGGCAGCGCGGAGACTGGAGTCGTCGAGGAGTACGTCGCGCCCGTCGCGGCGCACGCTCATGGCGATGCTGAGCCTCGACTGCTCCAGCTCGAACCGATCCCCCAGCAATCCGTTGAGAGCCGAATGCACGGTGGCCGCGCGCCGACCCGTCAGTCCGCGGCCGCGACTCAACCCGCCGAGCACTGAGGTGGCCACCGAGCCGGCCCGCAGGCCGAGCCTCAGGGACCCGAACACCGCTCCGGAGATGTCTCGGTGGAGCTGCTCAGCCCCAGCGGCCGCCCCGTGGGTGGCGGTGTTGACGGCGCCGTACGCCCGAGTCGTCCAGGCGTCGTGGGTGTCACGAACGGTCTGCAGGACGACTTCGTCGACGTACGCCGGGATGAGCTCGAGGACGTCGGCGAGTCCCGGCTCAGCGGAGGGCATGCAGCCAGTGAACGCGGCGTGGCCCGGGCATGCAAGGCACCGAGCCGCACGTCACACCAGGCAATCGACCCGTCGGGGATCGGCCTGGATCTCCGACCGCGAAACGGGTCAGAGGAAGTTCGCCCGAAATGTCTCCAGATCGGACCTGGTGGTCAGGGGTTGTTCGCGGTTGTCAGCCGGGGCAATGGCTGACAACCGCGGGTTTCCCCGGCCGACCGGGGAAACCCGACGCCGACGTCAGGCCTGCGCGTCGTCCGTCTCGTCCGACTCGTCCGACTCGACCGCAGGCTCACCGATGCTGCCGTCGGGCAGCAGGTTCTTGAGCTCGACCACGTTGCCGGAGGCATCCTTCACGACGGCGGACTCGACGATGGTCGCCAGCGCCTTGCCGCGCAGGATCTCCTGGACGAGGTCCGGGATGTGGTTGTGCTCGAACATGTGGTTCGCGAACTCCTGCGGGTCCTGGCCGGACTGCTGGGCGCGGCGCACGAGGTGCTGGGAGAGCTCGGCCTGGTCGATGCCGAGCTCTTCCTTCTTGGCGATCTCGTCGAGGATGAACTGGGCGGCGACCGAGTCGCGGACCCGGCGGTCGAGGTCGGCCTCGAACTCCTCGACGGTCTGACCCTCGTCCTCGAGGTACTTCTCCATGGTGAGGCCGGCGTAGACCAGCTGCTCCTCGATGTTCTGGCGGCGCGCGTTGAGCTCGTCGGTCACCAGGGATTCGGGCAGCGGGATGCTGACCTGCTCCAGCAGCTTCTCCAGCACGGCGTCACGGGCGGCCGCAGCCTGCTCGAGCCGCTTGCCACGACCCAGGCGCTCCCGCACGTCGGCGGTGAGCTCCTCGGCGGTGTCGAACTCGGAGGCGAGCTGGGCGAACTCGTCGTCCACCTCGGGGAGCTCCTGCTCCTGGACGGCGGACACCGAGACCAGCACCTCGACGGGCTCGCCCACGAGGTCGCCACCGACGAGCTCGGAGGAGAAGGTCGTCTCGTCGCCGGCCGACATGCCCGCGAGGGCCTCGTCGAGGCCGTCGAGCATGCCGCCACGACCGACCTTGTAGGACATGCCCGCGACCTCGGCGCCCTCGACGACCTCGCCGTCCTGGGTGGCCTTGAGGTCGATGGTCACGAAGTCACCGTCGGCGGCGGCGCGCTCGACGTCGACCAGGGTGCCGAACCGCTCACGCAGCGCCTCGACCTGCTCGGCGACGTCCTCGTCGGTGACCGCGACGTCCTCGACCTCGGCCTCGAGCCCGTCGTAGGACGGCAGCTCGATCTCGGGCTTGACGTCGACCTCGGCGGTGAACTCCAGCAGGTCGTTGTCCTCCAGCTTGGTGACCTCGATCTCCGGCTGGGCCAGCGGCTGCAGGTTGTTCTCCTGCATGGCCTCGATGTAGGCCTTGGGCAGCATCTCGTTGATGGCCTCGTCGAGGACCGCTCCGCGCCCGACCTGGCGGTCGATGACCGCGGCGGGGACCTTGCCACGGCGGAAGCCGGGCACGTTGATCTGCTGGGCGATCTTCTTGTACGCCGCGTCGAGGCTCGGCTTGAGCTCCTCGAAGGGCACCTCGACGGTCAGCTTGGCCCTGGTCGGGCTCAAGGTCTCGACGGCGCTCTTCACAGGTTGTCTCCTCAAATTCTCGGGTGGTTCAGGGGTGAGCAGGTTGCGTCGGGGCGACAGGACTCGAACCTGCGGTCTCCTGCTCCCAAAGCAGGCGCGCTAGCCACTACGCTACGCCCCGCCAAGAGGCTCACTGAATGACCAGTGAGCTCCTGAGAGCGGATGACGGGAATCGAACCCGCGTAATCAGTTTGGAAGACTGAGGCTCTACCATTGAGCTACATCCGCGCGCACGTATTTGTGCGGTGTCATGGTGCCACACCGCGCCTGACCTCAACGAATCAGCCTCTGCGGTGGATGAGCAGCAGGGCGCGGTCGTCGTTGGTCGAACCCAGCGTCTCGATGAGGCGTTTGGCGCCATGTTCGAAGCCCTTCTGCAGGAGCCGGTCGCCCTGCCCCAGGAGCTTGTCGATGCCGGTGGTCATGTCGCGGTCGGGCGCCTCGACCAGGCCGTCGGTGTAGAGCAGCAGGGTGTCGCCCGCGCGCAGGTTGTTGCGTGAGACGACGAACTCGGCGTCCTCGATCAGGCCCAGCACCGGTCCCTCGGTCTCGTGGACGATCCACCTGCCGGATCCGGCGTGGAGCTGCACCGCAGGCGGATGCCCGGCCGTGCGCACCTCGAAGTCGCCGGTGACCAGGTCGAGGGAGAGGTGTACGGCGGTCGCGAACCCCTCGACCCACTGCTGCCGCAGCAGGTAGTCGTTGGCGGCGGTGAGGAACTCGCTGCGTGGCATTGCTCCCAGCAGGCCCCCGAAGGCCCCGGACAGGAGCAGCGACCGGGTCCCCGCCTGGATGCCCTTGCCCGAGACGTCGACGACGGCGACGTCGAGCCGGGTCGTGTCCGGGGTCGTGCTGGCCACCACGAAGTCACCCGCGAAGGGGGTGCCACCAGCCGAGCGCAACGCCGACTCGGCGTACCAGCCGGAGGGTAGGTCGGGCAGCTCACCCTGGCTCTGGATCCGGTCGCGCAGGTCCACCAGCATCGACTCGCCCGTCGATCCTGCGACGCCGAGCCGGGTGCGGCGAAACGAGCTGAGCAGGATGATGAAGCCCAGCACGAACAGCGTCGCGATCGAGACGACGATCCAGGCGTTGAGCTTCTCCTGTCGGGGCACCAGCAGCGCCACCACCGCGAGCAGGAACACCACGAACCACGGCAGTTGGCGCGGGCCGAGCCACAGGCTGGCCAACACGAGTGGGAGCGTGAAGACCGAGACCGGCCAGAACGTCGGGAAGTTGGCGTTGAGCACCGCGATCAGCAGGGTCAGCGCGGTCAGCATCAGCACCGAGCGCGCGAACGCCCCGCGCCGCGCCAGGCGCCGAAGCGCACTGCGCACGCGCGGAGCGACACCGGGTCGCTGCGGGGGCCGGGCTGGAGTCACCGTCGTGCCTTTGATCTGGGAAGGATCATCGTAGGGCCCGCGACCTGAACACCGGCTGGCAACGGGGGCACCAGAACAGATTGCGCCCCACGAGCACCTGGGTGCGCACCTTGGCTCCGCAGACCAGGCACGGCTGGCCGGTGCGTCGGTAGACGTAGACCTCTCCCCCGTGGTCGTCGACCCGCGGTGCCCGTCCCATGGCCTCCGGCGTGTGCTCGGGGCGCACGGTGTCGATGCGACCGGTCTCCACGCCGTAGGCCATCAGCTCGACCAGGTCGTCCCACATCGCCTGCCACTGAGTGCGGCGCAGCGTGTTGCCGGGGCGCAGCGGGTGCATCCGGTGCCGGTAGAGGATCTCGGCACGGTAGACGTTGCCCACTCCCGCCAGCACCGCCTGGTCCATGAGCAGGTCGCCGATCAGTCGGTGGCTGCGGGTGATCCGCCGCCATGCGAGGTCCGGGTCGGCGTCCGGGCGCAGTGGGTCGGGACCGAGCCCGGCGATGATGGCCTCACGCTTGGAGCTCGTCACCAGGTCGCACTGGGTGGCACCGCGCAGGTCGGCGTACGCCGGGGCCACGTCGCTCGAGCCGTTCGAGACCAGGCGAAGCCGAACCTGGCCGACGGGGACGGGAGCGGGGCCGTAGGTGATGTCGAACTTGCCGATCAGGCCGAGATGGACGTGGATGAACCGCTCCCCCTCGAACTCGACGAAGAGGTGCTTGCCGGCCGACTCGGCACCGGTCAGCAGGGCCCCGTCGAGCTGGGCCGCATCGGCCGCGAACTTGCCCTGCGGGCTCCCGACGCGCACGTGCTGGCCACCGAACGCGAGGTCGAGGTCACGGGCCAACCGGTGCAGGGTGTGACCCTCAGGCACCGGGCCCCCGCAAGGCGGACTCGGGCAGCGGCGGGAGGTCGCCGGTGATCTCGTAGGCGGACAGTTGGGCGATGCGGCGCACGTGGCGCTCCTCGTTGCTGAACGGGGTGGCCAGGAAGACCTCCACGAACCGGGTCATCTCCTCCAGTGAGTGCATCCGTCCACCGACCGAGATCACGTTGGCGTCGTTGTGCTCGCGGGCCAGGACGGCTGTCTCCTCGGACCACACCAGCGCAGCGCGCACTCCCTTGACCTTGTTGGCGGCGATCTGCTCGCCGTTGCCCGACCCTCCGATCACCACGCACAGGGCCTCGACGCCGTCGCTCTGGTCGGCCACCACGCCTTCGGCAGCCCGAAGACAGAAGACCGGGTAGTCGTCGACGGCGTCGTAGACGAACGGTCCGTGGTCGACCGCCTCGTGACCGGCGTCGAGGAGCCAGTTGAGCAGGTGTTCCTTGAGGTCGAGGCCGGCATGGTCGGAGCCCAGGTGAACGCGCATGGCGACAGTTTTGCAGACCGGCTGCCGGTCAGGGGCAGTGCTGTCGCAGGAATCCAGCCACTGAGCGCGTCACCGGTTCGGCGGCGTCGAACACGTCCACATGCCGCCAGAATCCGTGCACCTGACCCAACTGCCGGGAGGCGACCACGTTGACGCCCTCCTCGGCCAGGAGAACCGCCAGGTGCTCGCCCTCGTCGCGTAGGGGATCGTGCTCGGCGGTCACGATCATGGTGGGCGGCAGGCTGGCCAGCCGGTCGGAGTTGAGCGGTGCCAGGTCGGGATCGGTCAGGTCGGCGGCGGTGGCGGCGTACTGCTCCCAGTACCAAGCCGCCTCCCTCGGGTCGAAACCCTCGTCCTGGGCTGCTGCCTCGGCGTACGACGCGAAGCCGGCCGTGGGATCGAGGAACGGGTAGATCAGGACGAGTGCGGCGAAGCGGCCGGGGTTGCGCAGTGCCGCCACGAGGGCCAGGTTGGCGCCGGCGCTGTCGCCGTGGGCGCACAGTGGCCCACTGTCCTCACCGATCTCCCCCAGGTGCGCCAGCACGGCGTCGACGTCGTCCGGCGCCGCCGGGAAACGGTGTTCTGGCGGTCTGCGGTAGTCGACGCTCAGCACGCTCAGCCCCGACCGGTTGGCCAGCCGACGACAGGCCGCATCGTGCACCTCGACGTCGTTGAACACGAAGCCCCCGCCGTGCAGGTGCAGGACCAGTCCCGAGCCCGGGTCGGCCGGACGGTAGAGCCGGCACGGAACCCCGCCCGCGTCGACGTCGCGGACCTCGGCAACGTCCTCCCGGGGTTGGGCCAGGGCCTCCTGCCGAGCTTGGGCCCGGGCCGCCGTGACGTCGAAGCCGGGGTCGAAGACCCTGGGCTGGCCGGAGGCGAGCTCGATGGCGCGGCGGGCCTGTGGGTGAAGCACCATCAACGGTCCATCATCGCGTCCATCGCCACCGCGACGGCCGCAGCCACCCGAAAGTCGACTCGCTGGTCGGGCACGCGGACGGTGTACTTGTCCTTGATGCCACCCTGTCGCTCGACCGACATCAGCGGGGCGCCGCCGGCGTCGACGTAGTCGAAATGGATGGGGAGCGGGAGGTTGACGAAGCGTCGCACGAGGGCCACCGCCTGGCTGCGCTCCTGGCCGGTGCCGGTGTAGCCGGGCCCTTCCAGGCGGTACGTCGAGCGCATCAGGCTGGCCCCGAAGTCCTTCTTGAAGAAGCCGATCTGGTTGCCCGCCTCGTCGGTGACGTCGTATCCGGCGCTCAGTTCCATGACCGATCGCGCCTTGAACCCGAACACCGGGCGGGTCTTGGCCGGGTCGAGGTAGAAGGTGACCTGCTCCTTGAAGGCCATCTTCTTCTGCTCCGCGAAACCGAGGAGGTCACCGAAGCTGCCGTCGGGGTTGGCCGCGAGGAGCTCATAGCGGTTGCTGATCATCGCGAACTTCTGCTTCACGTAGAAGGTGGGCACGTACATCGCTGCGGTCATGCCACGGACCTTAGCGAGCCGGGGCACACTGGTCATCGTGACCGCCATGCTCATCCTCGCCCTCGTGTTCCTCGACGAGGTGCTCGTCGCCGTCGCCGCCGGGGTCTGGGGCGGCTACGCGTTCGGTGTGCTCGGCGGAATCCTCGCCCCGGTCGTGCTCGTGGCGCTCTGGTGGGCCTTCGCCTCCCCCAAGGCGCCGTACGGCGGCCCCGTGGTGCGCCCCGTCGTGAAGGTGCTGGTGTTCTCGGCCGCGACCGCCGGGTTGTGGGCGGCCGGTCATCCCCGGTGGGCGCTGGCCCTGCTCGCCTTCTCGGTCATCGTCAACGCCCTGGCGCAGCTGGGTTTCGTACGACGCACCTTGGCTGAGCTGGAGAGGCAGGGGCCGACGGCGGGTTGAGGGTCGGGGGTCAGCGACCGGTCCAGCGCGGGGCGCGCTTCTCGGTGAAGGCCAGCGGCCCCTCCATCGCATCAGTGGATGCCAGCATGGACTCGTAGCCGCTCAGCCGACCACTGCGCAGGGTCGCGAAGCCCTCTTCCACGCTGCCGGTCTCGGTCTCCCGAACGATCTCGAGGATCGCGGCGGTGGCCAGCGGTGCGTTGGCGGCGATCTGGGCCGCGAGCTCTACCGCGCGCGGGACCAGCCGATCGGGCGCCACGACGTCGACCACGAGCCCCCATCGCTCGGCCTCCGCAGCTGACATCCGGCGACCGGTGAGCAGGAGCTCCAGTGCCACCGTCCGGGGCAGGCGCCGAGGCAGTCGCAGGACGCCGCCGGAATCGGCCACGATGCCCAACGTGACCTCGGGAAGGGCGAAGGCCGCCACCGAGGAGGCCACAGCGAGGTCCGCGGTGAGCGCGAGCTCCCATCCGCCGCCCATGGCCAGACCGTTGACGGCGGCGATGACCGGTTTGCGGCGTGAGTGGAACTCGGTGAGGCCGGCAAAACCGCCGGGCCCGTGGTCGGCCTGCACGTCCTCGCCGCCAGCAGCAGCCTTGAGGTCCCAGCCTGCCGAGAAGAATCGATCCCCGGCGCCGGTGAGCACGGCGACGCGCAGCGAGGCGTCCGCCTCGAAGTCGGCGATGGCCGCGTAGAGCGCGTGGCTGGTGGCCACGTCGATGGCGTTGGCCTTCGGCCGGTCGAGGGTGATGAGCAGCACGTTGTCCTCGTGGACCTCGGTGCGCACGGGCGGTGCGGTCATCTGCGGGCCTCCTCATCGGGCAGCGGCGGGTGGGTCCAGCGGGACACCGCGTCAGCGGCCACGACCCCGTCGGAGCCGACCATCAGCGGGTTGATCTCGATCTCCACCAGGGTGTCGCGGCGCTCCTCGACGTACGCCGCCAGCGCCAGCACGGCGTCCAGGACCGGTCCGGGCTCGGCTCCACGACCCCGGAATCCCGTGACCAGTCGCCAACAGCGCAACGACTCCAGTCGCTCGGCCAGCATCGCACGCTCGACGGGCAGCAGGAGGGTCACCACATCGTCCAGGATCTCGGCCAGCACCCCACCGGCCCCCACCGTGAGGGCCAGACCGACCCGCGGGTCGTTGCGGATCCCGACCAGCAGCTCCAGGCGCACCCCCGAGACCATCTCCTCCACAAGGACGGTGGCGCCGAGGGCACGCACCGACGTGGCTGCTCGACGTACGTCCGCCTCCGAGCGCAGGTCGAGGTGGACGCCCCCGCTGTCGGACTTGTGCTGCAGATCGGAGGACACGACCTTGAGGACCAGTGGCCAGGCCAGCTCCCTGGCAGCCGCGCCGGCCTCGTGCACCGGGACCACGGTGCCGCGGGGGACGGGCACCCCGGCAGCGGCCAGCACGGCCTTGGTGCTCGGCTCGTCCCAGGCGCACGGCTCTCCCTGGGGACGGGCCGGGCCCGGCACGACCACCTCGCCGCCCCGAGCAGCCGCCCTGCCGATGGTGGCAGCGGCGGCGATCGCGGACAGGCAGTCGTCGATCCCCTGCATCGGGGCGATGCCCGCGGCCAGCAGCCGCTCACGGATCGGTTCGGGGAGCCCCTCGGGAAGGGAGGTGACGACGGCGGCCGGGCTGGGCGCCGCCGCATGTGCGGCGACGAACGCGTCCAGCACGGTGTCGAACTCGGCAGTGTCGCAGCGGTCGTCGCGCGGGACGTCGAGGAGCAGCACGTGCTGGTCGAAGCCGGCGGCCAGGAAGGCGGCGAAGCAGGCGCGGAGCGCGACCGGGTCAGCCCAGATGTAGGTGTGGTAGTCCAGTGGGTTGCCGACCGCTACCCGCTCGCCGAGAATGCGTTCGAGGGTGCGGCCGACACCGCTCGGGAACGGCGGCAGCTCCAAGGACCGTCCTGACACCAGGTCGGCCACGTGTGCCGCCTCACCGCCGGAGCAGCTCGCGGTGGCGATCGAGGTCGGGCCCACCCCTCGCAGCGGACCATGCACGTGGAGCAGCTTCAGCGCCTCCACGAGAGCCTCGACCCGCTGCACCCGGGCGATCCCCAGCCGATCGAAGAGGGCGTCCACGAGCGCGTCGGGCCCGGCCAACGCGCTGGTGTGGCTCCGGGCGATCTGGGCACCCAGCGTTGAGCCACCCGCCTTGAGGGTCACGATGCCGACGCCCCTGCGCTGGGCCAGGCCCGCCACCTCGGCCAGCGCCACCACGTCCGGCATCGTCTCGAGGTAGAGCCCGATGGCCGTGACCCGGGGATCCTCGAGCAGCGCCGCCATCATCTCGGGCACCCCGGTCACTGCACTGTTGCCGACGCTGACCAGGTGGGCCAACGGGAGGGAGCGCCGCTGCATGCTCAGGTTGAGCGCGATGTTGCCGCTCTGCGAGATCAGCGCGACGCCGCGCTCGACCCGACCGCCGCCGTGCTGGTCGGACCACAGGGCCACGCCGTCGAGGTAGTTGACCAGGCCGAGACAGTTCGGGCCGGCCACGGCCAGGTCGCCGGCGGCCGCGACGAGCTGGCGCTCCAGCCCGGCGCCGTACTCGCTGTCCTCGCTGAACCCCGATGCGTGGCACACGGCACCACCGACGCCGTGGTCGGCGAGCTGGCCGACCACGGCCACCGTCTGCTCGCGCCCGACGGCGACGAAGGCTGCGTCGGGCACCTCGGGCAGGTCGCTCAGACTGCGGTGGCACGGTACGCCGGCAAGCGCGACACGGGTCGGATGAACGGCCCAGATCCGGCCCGGGTAGCCCAACGCGCGACTCTGCTCGATCGCGACCTCGGCAGCGCGACCCCCGATGGCGACGAAGGACTCGGGCGCGAGCAGCCGCTGGAGATTCTTGCGCATGCCGCTCAGGCACCCAGGGGGCGCAACATCGACCGCGAGATGATGTGGCGCTGGATCTCGCTGGTGCCGTCCCAGATCCGCTCGACGCGCGCGTCACGCCAGAACCGCTCGATGGGCAGCTCGTCCATCAACCCCATCCCGCCGTAGATCTGGACGGCACGGTCGGTGATCCGCCCCAGTGCCTCGGCTGCGAACAGCTTGGCCATCGCGGCGTCCCGATCGGTCATCCGGCCCTCGCCGAGCTTCCAGGCGGCCTGCAGGGTGAGGAGCTCTGCGGCCTCGAGCTCGGTGGCCATGTCGGCCAGCGGGAAGCTGACGCCCTGGAACCTGCCGATCGGCTCCCCGAACTGGACACGTTGCGCTGCCCATGCGGTCGCCAGCTCCAGCACCCGGCGAGCCCGTCCGACGCTGTTGGCCGCGACCGTGAGCCGACTCGCGCCCAGCCACTGCCCCATCAGGTCGAAGCCGTGGTGCTCCTCGCCGAGCAGGGCCGCAGCCGGGACCCGGCAGCCCTCGAAGGCCAGTTCGCTGTGGTGGTAGCCGCGGTGCGAGACGCTCGACGGCCCGCGGGTGACCGTGAGTCCCGGGGTGTCGAGGTCCACCAGGAACGCGCTGATCAGCTTCTTCTGCCCGTGGCTGGTCGACTCCACACCGGTCGCTGCGAACAGGATGACGAAGTCGGACTTGTCGGCGTTGCTGATGAAGTGCTTCGTCCCGTCGATGACGTAGTCCGACCCGTCACGTACGGCGCGGGTGCTCATGGAGCGCACGTCCGAGCCGGCCCCGGGCTCGGTCATCGCGAGACAGTCGTGGCGCTCCCCGGTGATGGCCGGAAGCAGGTAGCGATCGCGCTGGTCGCCTGCGCAGGCCTGGAGGATGTTGCTGGGCCGGGCCACCAGGAACTGCAGGGCGTAGCTGGCTGCCCCGAGCTCCCGCTCGACCAGCGTCATGGTCACCGGATCGAGGCCGCCACCGCCCAGCTCGGCAGGCATGTTGGCGGCGTACAGCCCGGCGGCCAGGGCCCGCGACCGGATCTGCGCGACGAGCTCGGGGCGCACCTCCCCGACGCGCTCCACCTCGTCCTCATAGGGATACAGCTCGCGGGTCACGAACCGGCGCACCGTGTCGACCACCGCCGCCTGCTCGGCGTCCAGCCCGAAATCCATCAGGTGTCCCGACGGCGGATCTTCATCGGTTGACTCAGCCCCTCTGGTGCCGGCAGTCCCCGGTGGGCCGTGTCGATCGCCGCCACCCGCTCCAGCATCTCGCCGGGCATCGGGGCGGTCCGACCTGCCGCCATGTCCACGTGCACGAGCATCTGCTCGGCCGTCGCAGCCACCTCCCCGGAGGCGGCGTGGATGACTTGATGGAAGAGGTGGATGCGACGGCTGTCGTGGTCCAGCACCTGGAGCGTGAAGTCGAGGGCGTCACCGAGGCTCGCCTCGCGCCGGTGATGCAGGTGGGTCTCGACGGTGTAGAGCGAGTGTCCGGCGGCTCGATAGGCCTCGTCGATCCCGATGCAGCGGAAGAAGGCGTCGGAACTGTCGCCCACCACCAGCAGGTAGCAGGACTCGCTCATGTGTCCGTTGTAGTCCACCCACTCGGGAAGGACGATGCAGGAGTGCAGCCGAAGTGGTGCACCGGTCTTGACCATCACAGCCGCCTGTTTCATATCGTGAAACTCACGAGTCACTATGTGAAACACAGTGTGTGGAGTAGCTCGCCGACTGTCAAGGGTGCGGGCGAGCCAACTCCGCCGACAGCTCCCGAGCTGCCTCTGCTGCGATCCCGCCCAGCTCGTCGAACCGCGACACGGGCACCCGCTGGGTGGGGCCCCAGATGTTCATCACGGCGTAGGGGCGCTGGTCGCCGGGGCGGAACACCGGCGCCGAGACCCCGTTGAGCGTCGGCTCCATCTCCCCCGCACACGCTGCGTAGCCGTCCTTCCTGACCTGGGCGAACTCGGCCACCAGTGCGTCGACGTCGTGCACGGTGACCGGCGTGTAGGCATCCAGCGGAGCGTGCAGCCGCGCTCGAGCCTCGCCCTCCGGCAACCAGGCGAGCACGGCACGGCCGGCAGAGGAGGCGTGCATCGGGATCTCGCGCCCCAGCCAGCTCACGGCCAGGACTGTCGGTGGCACGGCCTCCGCAACGAAGGCCACCCCGCCAGGGCGTACGACGGCCACGTCGGTGGTCTCGCCTGTTGCGGCGCACACCCGGTCCAGGATCGGTTGACTTCGCCGCACGAGCCCGTCGTACCCCGCACTCGAGGCCATCCGCAGCAGGTCGAACCCGATCAGGAAGCGCTGGTTCGAGGGGTCGCGGTCCACCATGCCCCGGTCAGCCAACGAGCCCAGCAACCGCCAGGCCGTGGCCTTGTTCAGGCCACACACAGCGGCGAGTTCGCTGAGCGTGGCACCCTCGGGAGAAGCATCCGAGACTGCCCGCAGCAGACGTAGAGCCCGGTCCACCGACTGGACGCGGCCACGGTCGGCGACACCGCCAGATTCAGGATCCGCGCCTGCAGTCACAGGTACGGACTTTAGCCCCATGTGCTGTTCATCTTGGCTCACTACGCTGACGTCCGTGCTCATCGACGTCCGCGAATACATCGACCGCCTCCACATCGAGGGTCACACCATCGGCGAGGACCATGACGACGATCCGGTGCTGATCGACGCCACGGGCCGCGCCGTGGACACGTGGCGGGAGAACTATCCCTACGACGAGCGCATGGACCGCGACGAGTACGACGAGCAGAAGTACCTGCTCCAGGTCGAGTTGCTCAAGTTCCAGTCGTGGACCAACCGCACCGGCGGCAAGCACGTGTTGCTCTTCGAGGGCCGTGACGCGGCGGGCAAGGGTGGCACCATCAAGCGGTTCATGGAGCACATGAACCCTCGTTACGCCCGCACGGTGGCGCTGTCCAAGCCCAGCGACCGCGAGCAGAACCAGTGGTTCTTCCAGCGCTACACCCAGCACCTGCCGACCTCGGGCGAGCTCGTCCTGTTCGACCGCTCCTGGTACAACCGGGCTGTGGTCGAGCGGGTCTTCGGCTTCGCCACCGATGACGAGTACGAGGTCTTCATGCGCCAGGCCCCGTCGTACGAGCAGATGCTGGTCGACAGCGGGATCACGGTGACCAAGTTCTGGTTCTCCGTCACGCGCTCGGAGCAGCGGACCCGGTTCATCATCCGCCAGGTCGACCCGGTCCGTCGCTGGAAGCTGTCCCCGATCGACCTGGAGTCGCTGGAGAAGTGGGATGAGTACACCGAGGCCAAGGAAGCGATGTTCCGTCGCACCGACACCGACATCGCGCCGTGGACCACGATCAAGAGCAACGACAAGAAACGTGCCCGGGTCAACGCCCTGCGACACTTCCTGACCCAGTTCGACTACGACGACAAGGACGCCGACATCGTCGGACAGCCCGACCCGCTCATCGTCAAGCGCGGGATCGACGCCGTCGGCGACTGAGCGTCACTGCCCCAGCCGGGCCAGCTCCTCCTCGACGACTGCAGGATCGAGCTTCACGAACACCGGCGTCGGCTTCCCGACCGGGGTCCCGACCGTGATCGGCGCTCGCTGCCAGGCCCTGGCCGTGGTGTAGTCGCCGGTGAGGATCGGATAGCCCGCGCCCCCGTCGAGGTCCTCGGCCTCCTCGAGGTGCGGCATCGGCTGCACCTGGCCCGTCCCTCCGAACACCTCGTCGACCGTGTTGGCCGAGAACGGCAGGAAGGGCGACAGGATCAGGTTGAGGTCGCTCACGCACTGCGCCATCACGTGCAGGATCGTGGCCAGCCGCTCCGGGTCGTCCTTGACCTTCCAGGGCTCGGAGTCCGAGACGTACTTGTTGACGTCCGCGACCGTGCGCATCGCCTCGCCGATCGCCTGCTTCTGTCGGTGCCGCCCGATCAGCTCGCCGACGGTGCCGAACGCGGCCTCGACGGTGGCGAGGACAGCCTCGTCGGCCTCGGTCAGCCGACCCGCGGCGGGCAGTTCGCCGAAGTTCTTGCTGATGAGCGTCGCCGTGCGGTTGACCAGGTTGCCCCAGCCGGCCACCAGCTCGTCGTTGGTCCGGCGCACGAACTCCGCCCAGGTGAAGTCGGAGTCCTGGTTCTCCGGGCCCGCAGCCGCGACGAAGTAACGGAAGGCGTCGGGCTGGTAGCGGCTCAGCAGGTCGCGGACGTAGATCACGACCCGCTTGGAGGAGGAGAACTTCTTGCCCTCCATGGTCAGGAACTCGCTCGAGACCACCTCGGTGGGCAGGTTGAGGACGCCGTACTTCCCGGGCTCACCACCTTTGTCGCCCTTGCCGGCATAGGCCAGCAGCTCGGCCGGCCAGATCTGGCTGTGGAAGGTGATGTTGTCCTTGCCCATGAAGTAGTAGGACAACGCCGTCTCGGTCCCGGAGCCTGTCGAAGGGTTCCACCAGTCGCGCCAGGCCTCCGGGTCGCCGGTGCGCCGGGCCCACTCGATGGAGGCGCTCAGGTAGCCGATCACGGCGTCGAACCAGACGTAGAGCTTCTTGGTCGGGTTCTCGCGCCACCCGTCCAGGGGCACGGCGATGCCCCAGTCGATGTCTCGGGTCATCGCCCGCGGCCGGATCTCCTTGAGGATGTTCTGGCTGAACCGGATCACGTTGGGCCGCCACGTGCCCGACGCCTCGCGCTCGTCGAGCCACTCGGTCAGGGCACCGGCGAGCGCGGGGAGGTCGAGGAAGAAGTGCTGGGTCTCGATGAACTCCGGGGTCTCCCCGTTGATCTTGCTGCGGGGGTTGATCAGGTCGTGCGGATCGAGCTGGTTGCCGCAGTTGTCGCACTGGTCGCCGCGCGCACCGTCGTGCCCGCAGATCGGGCAGGTGCCCTCGATGTAGCGGTCCGGAAGCGTTCGACCCGTCGACGGCGAGATGGCGCCGTACGTCGTCTGCTCGACGAAGTAGCCGTTCTCGTAGACACCGAGGAACAGCTCCTGGACGACCGCGTGGTGGTTGCGGGTCGTGGTGCGGGTGTAGAGGTCGTAGGAGACCCCGAGGGCGCAGAGGTCCTCAGCGATCATCCGGTGATTGGTGTCGGCGAGCTCCTGGGGCGGCACCCCGGCCTCGTCGGCGGCGATCAGGAGGGGGGTGCCGTGCTCGTCGGTGCCCGAGACCATGAGGACCTCGTGACCGGCCATCCGCATGTACCGGCTGAACACGTCGGAGGGCACACCGAAACCGGCCACGTGACCGATGTGGCGCGGGCCGTTTGCGTACGGCCAGGCGACGGCAGACAGGACATGACTCATGCGCTGATCCTAGGGGCTCGCGGCAACGCGATAACCTCCGGTGGTCGGGGCGACCAGGGGGTACGACGTCGCGCGGATGGACGCGTCAGCTGAAGTCGAGGTCCCCGGTGCGGCTGCGCTTGAGCTCGTAGAAGTACGGGAACGAAGCGACCGCGACACAGCCGTCCCAGAGCTTCCCGGCCTCCTCGCCACGCGGGATCTTCGAGAGCACCGGACCGAAGAACGCCGTGCCCTCGATGGCGATCGTCGGGGTCCCGACCTCGTCGCCGACCTGGTCCATGCCGAGGTGGTGGGACTTGGCCACGGCCTCGTCCAGGGAGCTGTCGTCCATCGCGTCGGCGAGCTCCACCGGCAGGCCCACCTCGAGGAGCGAGGCCTCGATCATGTCGCGCGCGATCGGCATCTGCTCGTGGTGGATACGGGTGCCCATCGCGGTGTAGAGCGGCAGCAGGACGTCGTCACCGTGCGCCTGGGCGGCCGCGATGCACACCCGGACCGGACCCCAGGCAGGCTTGAGCATCTCGCGGTAGTCGTCGGGGATGTCCTTGTCCTTGTTGAGGTAGGCAAGGCTCATCACGTGCCACGACACGGTGATGTCGCGGACCTCCTCGACCTCCAGGATCCAGCGGGAGGAGATCCAGGCGAAGGGGCACAGGGGATCGAACCAGAAGTCAGCTTGGGTCATGGCAGAAGTCAACCACCGCGATCAACACCTCATTCCCCTGCCCTGCGCTCCCAGTGACATGATGCTGGACATGCCTGGAACCAATCTGACCCGAGAAGAAGCGCACACCCGCGCCGGACTCCTCTCTGTCGAGTCCTATGCCATCGACCTGGACCTCACCGTGTCCGACAAGGTCTTCGCCAGCACGACCGTGATCCGGTTCTCGTGCTCCTCCCCCGGCTCGTCCACCTTCGCCGATCTCGTCGGCGCCACCGTCGCGGAGATCACGCTGAACGGCGTGGCCCTCGACGTGTTCGAGGTCTATCGCGACAGCCGGATCCAGCTCGACGACCTCGCCGCCGACAACGAGCTGCGCGTCGTGGCCGAGATGCCCTACAGCCACACCGGCGAGGGCCTGCACCGCTTCGTCGACCCGGTCGACGGTCGGGTCTACCTCTACTCGCAGTTCGAGGTCCCGGACGCGCGCCGGGTCTACACCACCTTCGAACAGCCCGACCTGAAATCGGTCTTCACGTTCACCGTGACCGCGCCAGCCGACTGGAAGGTCGTCTCCAACTCCCCCACGCCCACCCCGGTCGAGAACGGGCAGGGCACTGCCGTGTGGAGCTTCCCCACGACCGAGCGGATGTCGACGTACATCACCGCGCTCGTCGCCGGCGAGTACCACGAGGTCATGGACGAGTACGTCGGTGCGCACGGCACGATCGCCCTGGGTCACTACTGCCGGCAGTCGATCAAGGACCAGCTCGACGTCGCTGACCTCAACAAGATCACCAAGCAGGGCTTCGCGTTCTTCGAGGAGGCCTTCGACTTCCCCTACCCGTTCGGCAAGTACGACCAGCTCTACGTGCCCGAATACAACATGGGAGCGATGGAGAACGCCGGCTGCGTGACCTTCCGCGACGAGTACCTCCCGCGATCGCGTCAGACGCACATGTTCTACGAGCAGCGAGCCAACACGATCCTGCACGAGATGGCGCACATGTGGTTCGGCGACCTCGTCACCATGAAGTGGTGGGACGACCTCTGGCTCAACGAGTCGTTCGCCGAGTGGGCCTCGCACCACGCCATGGTCAACGCCACCGAGTTCACCGAGGCCTGGACCGGATTCACCAACGCCCGCAAGAACTGGGCCTACCGCCAGGACCAGCTGCCCTCGACCCACCCCATCGCGGCCGACAACTTCGACCTCGAAGCGGTCGAGGTCAACTTCGACGGCATCACCTACGCCAAGGGCGCCTCGACCCTGAAGCAGCTGGTGGCCTGGGTGGGCATCGACGAGTTCCTCGCCGGGCTTCGTGCCTACTTCAAGGCGCATGCGTTCTCCAACTCCGAGTTCAGTGACCTGTTGGCCGCACTCGAGGAGGCCTCGGGCCGAGAGCTGCAGGGCTGGGCCGGCGAGTGGCTGCAGACCTCCGGCGTCAACACGCTCACCCCCGAGTTCACCGTCGACGACGACGGCAACTTCACCACGTTCGCCGTCACCCAGACCGCGCACGAGGACTTCCCGACCATTCGGCGCCACCGGATCGGCATCGGCCTCTACGACCTCGTGGGCGACCAGCTCATCCAGCGGACCTCGCTGGAGATCGACGTCGCCGGTGAGCGCACCGAGGTCGTGAAGCTGGTCGGGACGGCCCGTCCGGATCTGGTGATCCTCAACGACGGCGACCTCAGCTACGCCAAGATCCGCCTCGACGAACGGTCGCTGGCCACCGCGGTCGACCACATCGACAAGGTCGACGACTCGCTGGCGCGCGCACTGTTGTGGGGTGCCACCTGGGACATGACCCGCGATGCCGAGATGAGCGCCACCGACTTCGTGGCGCTGGTCCTGCGCGGACTCGGCACCGAGACCGACCTGACGGCCGTGAGCCGGCTGCCCGGCTACGCCCGCCTCGCCGCGACGTACTACTCGGCCCCGCAGAACTCGGCCGCCCTCCAGTCGACGTGGGAGCGCGGCCTGCGCGGTCTGCTCGAGTCCGCCGAGGCGGGGTCGGACCACCAGTTGTCGTTCATCCGCGCCTACGCTGCGGCGGCCCAGAGTGACGAGGCCCTCGATCTCGTCTCGGGGCTGCTCGACGGCTCGGTCGCTCTGGACGGCCTGGCGGTCGACGCGGACCTCCGGTGGACCCTGCTCACCGCCCTGGCCCGCAACGGTCGGGCCGACCAGGCCGAGGTGGACGCCGAGCTGGCTCGCGACAACACGATCTCCGGCCAGGAGCACGCGGCATCGGTCCTGACCGTGCGACCGACCCCCGAGGCGAAGGCGCAGGCCTGGCACGACGCGATCGAGCGGGACGACGTGGCCAACGAGACTCAGCGCAGTGTGGCGGCCGCCTTCCCGGTGGCCGGCCAGGCTGAGCTGCTGGCGCCCTACCTGGAGAAGTACCTCGAGACCGCCGACACCATCTGGGAGGAGAAGGGGGTGCAACGGGCATCGACCGCCCTCGAGTACATGTTCCTGATGCCGCTGGTCTCCCCCGAGACCGTCGCGCGTCTCGATCAGTGGCTGGAGCAGTCCTCGGCGAACCCGTCGGCGAAGCGCTATGTGCGTGAAGGCCGCTCGGACATGGTGCGTGCGTTGGAGGCACAGGCCCGCGACGCCCGTTGAGGAGACGGGGAGGGCGAGGGTCGTCAGCCGGCGTGCAGGGTGTTCTGCGGGCGTGAGTGCTCGGCGAGCATGGAGATGCCGCGCGTCAGGCCACCGATGAAGTCGTCGGCGGCGAAGGCGGACTGCATCTGGAGCACCGACAGTTCGACCTCGCGGTCGGACAGATGGCGGCGGACCTCCGTGCCGGTCACGACCTCCAGCGCCCGGGCCACCCGGTCGACGAGGATGAGCACGCTGCGTGCGGGCACGACCATGCGCTGGTGAAGCTGCTCGGCGAACTCGCGCGGGTCGCCCTGGGCCGCGCCGATGAAGAGCGAGAACTCGAAACGGGATGCCTGCTCGGCCATCCGGATCGCGCGATCGAGGTCGTGACGCTCGGTCGCGCTGAAAGCGTCACCAGCGGCCACTGGCGCCACCCGTCTCGGACGACTCCGCAGAGCCTGGGGGCAGGGCCTTGGCGCCGTCGCCGGGACCGCCGAACCACTCGTCACTGGCCGGGCCGGAGCGTTCGCCACGGGCCAGGGACGGTGCCAGCACCAGCAGGGTGATGCCGACGAACAGCACGATCGGCACACCGGCGAGCAGCAGGATCGCCTGCAGGCCGTCCACGCTCTCCGGCTGGCTCCAGCCCTCGGGGACATCGGCGTAGGAGGGCACGGCCAGCAGCGGCAGGCCCAGCACCACCGCGAGGGCAGCGGCGCGAGCGAGGCGACGGGGAAGTGAGGACGACGGGTTCACAGGACGAGGATATCGGCATCGGAGCTTCGCGCGTCACCACCCGGTGCATTGTCGGACGCCCGGTGGCCCGGATACTGGTCGCATGCCGACATGGTTCGAGAACTACACCGAGGGGTGGCCCCACGCGATCGGCGCGATCGTGCTCATCATCGTGCTCGCCGGGATCGCTCGATGGGTCCTGCATCGTGCGATCGACCGGATCGTCCGCCGCGCGGAGGTCGGCCTGCTGCCGGAGCGCATCCAGTGGCTGGGCAGCGACACCATGGCCCAGCGACGCGTCCAGCGCGCCCGGACCATGGGCACGGTCCTGAAGAGCATCGCGACGATCATCGTCGAGGCGATCGCGGTCCTGATGGTGCTCAGCCGCCTCGGCATCGACATCGCCCCGCTCATCGCCAGCGCCGGCATCGTCGGGGTCGCACTCGGTTTCGGTGCGCAGAACATCGTCAAGGACTTCCTCGCGGGCCTCTTCATCATCTTCGAGGACCAGTACGGCGTCGGCGACCTCGTCGACGTCGGACCGGCCAGCGGCACCGTCGAGGCCGTCAGCCTGCGGGTGACGCGGCTGCGCAACGGCGACGGCACCGTCTGGTACGTGCGCAACGGCGAGATCCTGCGGGTCGGCAACAAGAGTCACAACTGGGCAGCCACCTCCTTCGACATCGAGGTCGCCCGGAGCGAGGACCTGGCCAAGGTACGACGCGTGCTCACCGAGGTCGCCCAGGACCTCTGGGAGGACGAGGACTTCCAGGGTCAGCTCGTGTCCCAGCCCGAGGTATGGGGCGCGGAGAACCTCACTCCGGGGGCCGTCACGATGCGGGTCAACCTCAAGACGGTCCCCCTGGCCGGCGCCGAGGTCGCTCGTGAGCTGCGCGAACGGGTCAAGGGGCGCTTCGAGCACGAGGGCATCGCCAACCCCCCGACCAGTTGAGCCCGCGACCCGATCGGCAGAATGGGGTCGTGAGCACCTTCTACGACGAAATCGGTGGACTGCCGACCTTCCAGCGGCTGGTCGGCAAGTTCTACGAAGGGGTGGCCACCGACGAGGTGCTTCGACCGATGTATCCCGAGGAGGATCTCGGGCCGGCCACCGAGCGCTTCACGCTGTTCCTCGTGCAGTACTGGGGCGGACCCACGACGTACTCCGACACTCGGGGTCATCCGCGCCTACGGATGAGGCATGCACCGTTCGCGGTGACCCCGTTGGCGAAGGAGCACTGGCTCACGAACTTCCGGGCGGCGCTTGACGACGTAGCGCTCACGCCTGAGCAGGACGCCAAGTTCTGGGACTACGTGACGCATGCTGCCCAGTTCATGGTGAACACGTTCGAGGAGCCTGCCTAGGCCTCCAGCTCGGCCAGCAGTTGGTCTCGGTAGGCCGTCGGCGGCGCTGCCGAACGCTGGGTGAGCGGGTCGAACGTCACCGCCACCACGCGAGACCGGCTGAGCAGGGTGTCGCCGTCGCGGATCTCCGACTCGAGCGCGAAGGACGCGTTGCCCACCCGCGACACCCAGGTCCACGCGTCGTAGGGCTCGGGGCGGAACAGGATCGGAACCTTGTAGTCGACCTCGATGTGCGCCACGACCAGCGATGGGTGCTCGCCCAGCGCCGCCTGCTCGACGAGGCGCCGTAGGTAGGTGATCCGGGCCTCCTGGAAGTACTCGAAGTACTTCACGTTGTTGACGTGCCCGTAGATGTCCACGTCCGAGAAGCGCACCTGGACCGGGTAGTGCCGGTGCGGGGCCGGCCGCGCGGGCCCGGGCTTGTCCGGGCGCTCGCGGGCCACGGGTTCCATGAACCGCTCGAGGCTGTCGCGTTCGTCGGCGGTGATCCGGCGAGGCCGTTCGGTCTTGAAGACGTACGGCGTCAGCACGGTGGTGGCCCTCAGGTAGACCACCCGCCCCTGCGGTGTCTCGTCGAAGATCTCGTAGGCCATCGTGAAGCTGGCTGCGCGGATCTCGGTGACCCACGTCTCGATCTTGACCGGCTCGGGTCGCAGGGTGAGCGGGGCGGCGTACTCGACATCGTGGCGGACCACCACGGCCCCGTCGGCCAGGTCGTCCGAGCGCCGGTCGGGTGCGTGCGTCAGCAGCATGTCGACGCGCGCCTCTTGGAGGTAGTCGACGTAGACGACGTTGTTGATGTGGCCGAGCTGGTCGAGATCGGCCCATCGCAACGGACACTCATAGAGATGGCGCACCCTGCGATGGTGTCAGAGATCAGTGCGTGAGGGCGATGTGTCCGTAGTAGGAGCGGATCGACTCGTGGCGTGCGGTGCGGATCCGACGGTTGCGCACCAGGAAGTCGATGGTGACGCCGGCCAGGAGCGCGAGGCCGGCAGCGGCCGCGACTGCGAAGGCGACGATCCAGAGGATCAGGTGGGGCATCAGTTCGAAGGTCATCTCAAAGCCTTTCTACATCCGTAGAGTTTCTACTGTTGTAGAAACTACGCCTGTAGAGGTGAGAGCGCAAGTCCGCGTAGGGTCGGCCGCGATGGGACCCACGACTGAGCTGAGCCCGCGCATGCGCCAGTTGCTGAGCGCGGCCGTCGTCGTGGTCTCCGACAGCGGGATGCGTGGCCTGACCCACCGTGCGGTGGATCGGCAGGCAGGTCTTCCCGAGGGCAGCTGCTCGGCCTACCTGCGCACGCGCAAGGCCCTGCAGACGGCGCTGGCCGAGTACGTCGGCGCGCATCTCGCCGACGATGTCCGGGCGCTGTCGAAGGACCTGGCCCGCTGTCCGGGAGATCATGCGCAGGCCGCTGCGCAGACGGCAGCACTGTTCGACCGGTGGTTGCACGGCCGTGAGCTGGTGACCCGCTTCGAGCTGTCCCTGGAGGCCTCTCGTGACCCGGAGCTGGCCGCGCAGTTCTCGGCCTGGCGCACCGAGCTGGTGGAGGTCGTCGGCGGCATCCTCCTCACGACCGGTGGCCCGCCGGACCCCACCAGGGCCGAGACACTCGTGGTCGCCCTGGACGGCGTGCTCCTCGGCGCTGTGCTCCGCCCACCTGCGGAGCGCGCTGCCTACGTACGCCGCTGTGTCGCGCTCCTGCTCGACGCCCTCTCGCCCGTCGAGGAGTGAGGGATAGGCTGGCCGGACCCGTCAGTGCATCCCCAAGATCGGAGTCCTCATGCCCGAGGCAGTCATCGTCTCCGCAGCTCGCTCGCCCATCGGACGGGCCTTCAAGGGCTCGATGAAGGACCTGCGACCCGACGACCTGGCCGCCCTGATGATCCGCACCGCGCTCGACAAGGTGCCGGCCCTCGACCCGACCACGGTCGACGACGTCTACCTCGGCTGCGGCCTGCCCGGCGGCGAGAGCGGCTTCAACATGGGCCGCATCGTCAACGTCCTCAACGGCATGGACACAGTGCCCGGTGCCACGATCACCCGCTACTGCGCCTCCTCGGTGCAGACCACCCGGATGGCCTTCCACGCCATCAAGGCCGGCGAGGGCGATGTGTTCATCTCCGCCGGTGTCGAAATGGTCTCCAGCTTCGCGCGAGGCAACTCCGACAGCCTGCCCGACACCAAGAACCCACGCTTCGCCGAGGCCAGGACCCGCACCGAGGCCCTGGCCCAGGGCGGCGTGGACTGGCACGACCCTCGCGAGGACGGCCAGATCCCCGACGGCTACATCGCCATGGGCCAGACCGCCGAGAACGTCGCCCGACTGCGGGGACTGTCGCGCCACGAGCTCGACGAGTTCGGTGTCCGGTCGCAGAACCTGGCCGAGAAGGCCATCGCCAACGGCTTCTGGGCCCGCGAGATCACCGCGGTCACTACCCCGGACGGCAGCATCGTCACCGCCGACGACGGACCACGAGCCGGCGTCACCTATGACGCGATCGCCCAACTCAAGCCGGTCTTCCGCCCCGACGGCGTCGTGACCGCCGGCAACTGCTGCCCACTCAACGACGGTGCGGCTGCGGTCGTGATCATGTCCGACACCCGAGCAGCTGAGCTCGGCCTGACCCCGCTGGCCCGGATCGTGTCCACCGGAGTCTCGGGCCTGTCCCCCGAGATCATGGGACTCGGCCCCGTGGAAGCCACTCGCAAAGCCCTGGCCAACGCCAACATGACCATCGCCGACATCGACCTGGTCGAGATCAACGAAGCCTTCGCCGCCCAAGTGGTGCCCTCCTACCAAGACCTCGGCATCGATCTGGACCGCCTCAACGTCAACGGTGGAGCCATCGCCGTGGGCCACCCCTTCGGCATGACCGGCGCCCGACTGCAGAACACCATGCTCAACTCACTCGAGTGGCACGACCAGACCACCGGCCTCATCACGATGTGCGTGGGCGGCGGACAGGGCATGGCACTCATCCTCGAACGGGTCTGACCCGTGTCTTGGACGCAGGCTCACAGGAATCACGGCTGACCCTGCGTAAACTTCGGCGCATGTCGGATACGGGGACGCGCTGGCTGAGCGCGGACGAGCAGCACTCGTGGCGAGCCTTCGTGCTCGGCTCGACCCTGCTCATGGACCAGCTCGACCAGGAGTTGCGCCGCGACTTCCGCATCTCCCTGACCGAGTACGAGATTCTCGTCCGGCTCTCGGAGCGTCCTGACCGCGTGATGCGGATGGCACAGTTGGCTGACGCGGTGTGCCACAGCCGCAGCCGCGTCACCCACACCATCTCCCGGATGGAGAAGGCCGGCCTGGTGGTGCGCGAGGACTGTCTTGAGGACGGTCGAGGCGTTCAGGCCCGGATGACCGACGAGGGTTTCGCGCTCCTCGAACGAGCGGCGCCCGCCCATGTCGAAGGAGTGCGCCACCACTTCGTCGACGCTTGCTCCCCCGATGACTTCGCGGTCATGGGTCGAGTCATGAACGCCGTCACCGACCGGCTCATCGGCGCCCACCCCGAGGCGGAGATCCGCTGACCGGTGCGAGGCTGCCCGGACCTCAGTCGCGGGTCAGCTTGCGGTGGGTCACGCGGTGCGGCCTGGCGGCCTCGGCACCGAGCCGCTCGATCTTGTTCTCCTCGTAGGAGGCGTAGTTCCCCTCGAACCAGAACCACTTCGCGGCGTTCTCGTCGTCGCCCTCCCACGCGAGGATGTGGGTGACGACGCGGTCCAGGAACCACCGGTCGTGCGAGGTGACCACAGCGCATCCGGGGAACTCGAGCAGGGCATCCTCGAGTGAGGACAGGGTCTCCACGTCGAGGTCGTTGGTGGGCTCATCGAGCAGCAGCAGGTTGCCGCCCATCTTGAGGGTCAGCGCCAGGTTGAGTCGGTTGCGTTCACCACCGGAGAGCACCCCGGCCTTCTTCTGCTGGTCGGGGCCCTTGAAGCCGAACGACGCCACGTAGGCGCGGGAGTTCATCTCGAAGTTGGCGACCTTGATGAAGTCGAGGCCGTCGGAGACGACCTCCCACACGTTCTTCGTCGGGTCGATGCCGCCCCGGCTCTGGTCGACGTAGGAGATCTTCACCGTGGTGCCGACCTTGAGCTCGCCGGCGTCAGGCTCCTCCTGGTCGGTGATCATCCGGAACAGCGTGGTCTTGCCGACCCCGTTGGGCCCGATCACGCCGACGATGCCGGCACGCGGGAGCGTGAACGACAGGTCGTCGATCAGCGTGCGACCCTCGAAGCCCTTGGTCAGGTCGTGGGCCTCCAGCACGATGTCGCCCAGACGCGGGCCAGCCGGGATGTTGATCTCGGAGGTGTCGATCTTGCGCATCCGGTCGGCTTCGGCTGCCATCTCCTCGTAGCGTGCGAGCCTGGACTTGCTCTTGGTCTGCCGGGCCTTGGCGTTGGAGCGCACCCACTCGAGCTCACGCTCGAGCATCTTGGCCCGCTTGGCATCCTTGGCGCCCTCGATCTTGAGCCGGTCCTTCTTGGTCTCCAGGTAGGTCGTGTAGTTGCCCTCGTAGGGGTGCGCCTTGCCGCGGTCGAGCTCCAGGATCCACTCGGCGACGTTGTCGAGGAAGTAGCGGTCGTGGGTCACGGCGAGTACGGCACCCGGGTAGGAGGCCAGGTGACTCTCGAGCCACTGGACCGACTCGGCGTCGAGGTGGTTGGTGGGCTCGTCGAGAAGCAGCAGGCTGGGCTGCTGGAGCAGCAGCTTGCACAGGGCCACCCGGCGGCGCTCGCCACCGGAGAGGTTGTCGACCAGGACGTCTGGGGGCGGACAGCGCAGGGCATCCATGGCCTGGTCGAGTCGGCTGTCGAGGTCCCAGGCGTTGGCGTGGTCGAGGTCGGTCTGCAGGTCGCCCATCTCGCCGAGCAGCTTGTCGTAGTCGGCGTCGGGGTCGGCGAGCTCCTCGGAGATCTGGTTGTAGCGATCGAGCTTGCCCTTGATCTCGCCGACCGCCTCCTCGACGTTCTCCAGGACGGTCTTGCCCTCCGAGAGGGGCGGCTCCTGCTGCAGCATCCCGACGGTGGCGTCGGGGTCCAGGATGGCGTCGCCGTTGTTGGCCTTGTCGAGCCCCGCCATGATCTTGAGCAGCGACGACTTGCCGGTGCCGTTGGGACCGACCACACCGATCTTCGCCCCGTGCAGGAACGAGAGAGTCACGTTGTCGAGGACGACCTTGTCGCCGTGGGCCTTGCGCACATTGCGCAGTGTGAAGACATATTCCGCCATGGTCCTGAGCCTACGGTCCGAAGGCCGCCAACCTCCAACTGGGAGCCGGTGCCGGGCAGGAGTGGTCGGCGCCCCCGTGACGCCGACCACTCCCCCCGCGGCTGGTCGCTCAGGCGGCCGAGGCCGCGGCGAGATCCTCCACGGCCTCGGCCGCCTGGTCCTGCGCAACACCCTCGGCCTTCTCGCCCGCGCGCACGTTGCGCACGAACGTGCTGACCCCCCGGTTGAGGTCGTGACCCACGAACGTGGCCTCGATGTCGAAGGAGGTGACGTCGATCCCAGCCGAGTTGCTCCACACCTGGGCGTTGAGCCGCCCGTGCACCACGACGGGATCTCCGCGGTGCAGCGAGGCGGCGCAGTTCTCCGCCAGGGTGCGCCACGCATTGACCGTGTACCACTGCGTGTCGCCGTCGACCCACTCGTCGGTCTTCTTCTGGTAGCGGCGTGGGGTGCAGGCCACCCTGAAGTTCGCGACCACCGCGTCACCGGCCACGCGGGTGGTGACGTCACTGCCCACCCAGCCGGCCAGGGTCACTTGCGTTTCGTTCATGAGCTGCTCCTTTGTCGTTGCATTCCAACTGATGCAGGACCAGCCTGGGAACGCGAGCCGACATGTGCAGCAGGGTCGCGAGCAACTGTGGAGAACCCGAGCTCACGGGCTCCCTGTGGACGACGAGCGGGCTGCTACTTCAGGGCCTTGGACAGCCCGTCGCGGACCTGACGGTAGGCCACCAGCTCACCCTCGATCGGCGACACCACCAGCTCGTCGGCCACCTCACGCAAGGCTGCGCGCAGACGACGGTCGGCCGACCGGGCCCGGTTGCGGGCCGTCCAGCCCACCAACAACCGGCAGAACAGGGCCAGGACCGCGCCCACGGCCACGCCACCGACGAGCAGCAGCGCAGGGAGCGGGAACGGGCCGACCTGAGGCGTGCTGGGCTCGCGCATCTGGAGGTAGTCGAACACTGCCAGCACGATCAACCAGGCGGCCCCGGTCACAGCGGTCAGGATGAGCAGCCACTGCAGCACACGGACCAGGGAGGCCCACCACGGGATCTTGGCCACGCCGAGGTCAGTGGCAGCCAAGGACCGGTCGAGGCGGTCGTTGAGGTCATCGAGCCGGGAGACCGAGGCACGGCGTACCGAGGTCTGCCACGGTTGGCCGAGACCCTGGGAGGCGTCGTCAGCCGCCGACCGGACAGCGGCATCGACGCGTGCGCGCTGGACCCGGGTCGGTTCGGGGACCGAGGTGCGGGAGGTTCCGCTCAGTTCCTTGCCCGCCGCTCCCAGGTCGAGGTGGAGACGCTTGAGGGGATCCGGCTTGAGCCTGGACAGCCACGCCGTCACCGGCCAGCCCGTAGCGCGGTTGGCACGGACCCGGGTGGACTTCTCGACCGCCGCGACCACGGTGGGGACTCCGGCGGCGTCGGCGAAGGCGTTCTCCAGGTCCTCCAGCCGGTCGCGCGAGAGTTCCTGCGGCTTGGCCGCACCCGACACGGCCTGGAGCTCGAGGGCAGCGTTGCGCAGGTCCGCCTCGATCCGCTTGCGGGTGATCTTCTTGGTCGCCGACCGCTTGGCGATCAGGTCCTTGAGGTCCTCGGTGCCGATCTGGTGGAGCGCCGAGACGGCCAGCACGGGCACCGAGGACAGGCCGTCGGCATCGAGCAGCCGGCGTACGTCGGCGACCATGGCATCGCGCCGGTCCTCGGGCACGGTGTCGATGTGGTTGAGCACGACCACCATCACATCTGCGTGGGCCGCCAGTGGCTTGAGATAGCGGTCGTGAACCGCCGCGTCGGCGTACTTCTGCGGGTCCAGCACCCAGACCAGCAGATCGGCGAGCTGGACCAGCCGGTCGACCTCGAGGTGATGTGAGACCTCGGTGGAGTCGTGGTCGGGGAGGTCGAGGAGCACGACCCCCTCGAGGTCCTTGCTCTCGCGGCCACCGTCCAGCATGGAGTCGCGAGTGACCTGGTGACGCTCGGGGATGCCGAGCCACTCCAGGAGCTCCGAGGCGCCTTCGCGACCCCAGACGCAGGCGGTCGCCCAGGAGGTCGTCGGGCGGCGGACCCCCACGGCCGACAACTCGAGGCCGGTCAGCGCGTTGAACGTGGACGACTTGCCCGACCCCGTTGCCCCGGCGATGGCCACCACCGTGTGCTCGGCCGACAGACGCAACCGGCTGGCGGCGCGCTCGACCACGCGAGCGGCGTCATCGATGACGACGTCGTCGAGCCGACCTCGGGCCGCCTCAACGGCGGAGTCGAGGCCCTCGACACGGGGGCCGATGTCGCTCCCGCGGGTCACCAATTTCTTGGCACCCTCGAGCAAGGACGTCAATGTTCTTATCCCTCAAGCAGATGGTCGGGTGGGTGGTGTGACCACTCTAGTTAGTGCCCACGGATTTCCCGGCACCGGCGACACCCGCGAAGCGCAGGTCGTCGACCCGCCGTGAGGCCTTGCGCAGCTCCACCTCGGAGGCGGCGTCGAGCTGGAGGTCGTCGAGGAGCGCCAGGTATCGGTCGCGCTCGGCGTTGAGCAGGACCGCGACGCGCGCCTCGAGGTCCTTGCGGGCACGCTCGGCCAGATCCCGCACGGCCTGGTCGCCGAAGACCGCCTCGAGGAGCTTCTGACCCAGCACCGCGGACCCGCCGGCGATCCCCACCTCGGCTCCGGTGAGCCCGTAGCTGGCTGAGAAGACCACCACCATCAAGGCCACCGACAACCCGTTGACCCCGAACGCCAGGAAGCGCGCGGTGGAGCGCTTGTCGGCGCCCTCGTCACGCACCATGGTCAAGATGCCCTGCTGCCAGTCGCGCACGGCCCGCTCGGTGTCGCGTCGGAAGTCCCGGGAGGCACGACCCAGGTCCTGGCCGGCGGTAGCGAGGAGCTGCTGACCGGAGGCCAGACCCTGCCAGGACGCCTCCGCACGCTCCGCCGCGGCCTCGGCATGCTCGGCGATCAGCGTCTCCAGGCCGGACTCCACCGCCACGGTGACCCGCTCGGCCTGCTGCGGCTTGCCCTTGACCATGTTGACGACCCGGTCGCGCAACCAGCCGACCCGAGTCTCCAGGGAACGGAGCAGCTCGCCGGTGCCGACGAACTCCTGCCAGCGCGCCAGCACCTCACCACGAAGCAGGGTGCCGTCGGCTGCGGCCTTGGCGACGTTGTCCAGGGCGTCGGCGTAGGCCCTGGTCGCATCCTCTCGGAGCCGCTTCTCGACCGCGACCTGCTCGACGATCGCGTCCGCGATGCCATGGGTACGCCGGGTGAGGGTGCGGATGGCACCCTCGAGCGTCTGCTTGACCACGGCGGCCCGAGCACCCGAGTCAGCAGCCAACGAGTCCAGCCAACCGCGGATGTCGGCGACCGCCTCGGCCGGGAGCAACCCGTCGCTGCCGACATCACCCTCGGTGACGATGAACATCGGCGAGTCCTTCAGCCCGCGGCTGGCCAGCATCCGGCCCAGGTGCGTCGACACGGTCTCCACGGCCTCGGGGGCGGTGCGATCGAGCACGATGGCGACCGCGGTGCTGCGCTCGGCGGCCTGCTTCAGGAAGTTCCAGGGAACCTGGTCGGCATAACGGGCCGCGGAGGTGACGAACAGCCAGAGGTCGGCCGCGGCCAGGAGCTGTGCGGCCAGGGTGCGGTTGCGCTCCTCGACCGAGTCGACGTCCGGGGCGTCGAGGATGGCCAGCCCGGCGTGCACGGCGTGCGACGGCACGAGCTGGATCGCGGAGGGGTCGTTGGTGGAGCGACCGACCCGCTCGAGGTCGGGCAGGATGCGGTCCTGCCCGAACCACTCGGTGTCGGCGGGGTTGTGCACCAGGACCGGCGACCGCGTGGTCGGACGCAGCAGGCCCGGCTCGGTCACGCGGGTGCCGATCAGGGAGTTGACCAACGTGGACTTGCCCGCGCCGGTAGAGCCACCGACCACGGTGAGCAGCGGGGCGTCGATCGTCATCAGGCGCGGGATGACGTAGTCCTCGAGCTGGTCGACCATCTCGCTCTTGGCGGTGCGCTGCTCCTCGACTCCTGGCATGTCGAGCGGCATCGAGGCGGCCTGCAGCGCTCCGCGGAGCCGGATCAGGGCGGTCAGCATCTCGGTGTTCTCCACCGCGTGCTCGGGCTTCATCTTCTTCTTGGCCTTGTCACTCATCGGGTCGGCACCGTCCGTGCGGGGAAGGAGACCTGAGGCCGGAGCTCTTGCAACTGGTTCACGAAGTCCTGTCCTCGATCCGAGAAATCACGGGGTGCTGTCCCCCGAAGGTACCGGTGATGCAGGAAGCCGAGCTCGATGGCCGCGGCCTGATAGGCCTTCATCGCCCGGAGGCCGGCTGCTCCGCCGTGGTCGCGGGCATGCTGCCGGGCCACGCGCCGCGCCCGCAGGTCCACCAGCCAGGCGATGTCCTCGGGTGGGAACAGACCGCGTCGGGCAGCATCCGACAGCGCGGCGTACAGGATCTTCTGCTCGCTGTTGCGCGCCCACAGCGCGAAGGCCATCAGCAACAGCAGGGCCGGGATCATGACCACGACGTAGACCGTGATGGCCCCGCCGAGCCCGTGCAGGGTCGCGGTGTTCCAGGTGCCGTGCGCGACGACGGCGAAGAGGTAGCCGGCCAACGGTGCCGCCACCTGCACCAGCCGGCTCCGCGACCCGACGGCGATGCCCACCCCGATGCCGATGAACGCGGTGAACAGCGGGTGCGCGAAGGGGCTGAACAGGCACCGGAGCACGAACGTCGCGGTGATCGCGTCAGTGCCGCCCGGGCCGAGCCCGTCGGTGCCGTTGTAGGCGGCTGCCAGGTAGAGGATGTTCTCCACGAAGGCGAAGCCGATGCCGACCATCCCGGCGTAGACGATGCCGTCCAGGACGCCGTCGAGCTCGCTGCGCCGCCACCAGAGGAGCAGGATCAGGAACGCCCCCTTGCTGGCCTCCTCGATCAGCGGGGAGACCACCGTCAGGCTCTGGTGCTGCGAGACCGGCACGAACCACTGCCCGATGCCGCCGATCACCAGGGCGACCGCGGTGGCCACGAAACCGCCCCAGGCCAGGCCCAGGGCGAGCAGCGAGCGGGGCTCGGGTTCATAGCGGTCGAGCCAGAGATAGGCAGCCACCAGCGGGGCCACCGGGACCGCCGCGAGGACCGTGGCCAGGACCACCGTCGACGGTGCGCCGGAGAGGTAGATGACCAGGGCCATCGGCACCGCGCAGATCGCCGCGATCACGCCCACCGTGACGGTGAACGCGATGCTCTCGCGACGTACGGCGGCCATCTTCGAAGTCTATCGGCTGGGTGCTCTACGACCGCTTCGCCATGAGCCTGGCCGGGCGTAAGGTTGACGCCGTGACCGAGCAGACCGAACCCGCGTCCGAAGCCACCCTCGCCACGGAGTCCCACGACCCGGCGGTTCCCGAGGCCTATGCGGCGTTCATGCGCCAGGGCTGGGGCGACCGCGAGCTCGAGCTCCCCCCGCACCCCATCACGGCCCACGCGGCCGCGCGCCGGACCCGGCTGGCCGAGGCCTTCCCGGGCGAGCGGCTGGTGATCCCGTCGGGCACCTTCAAGGTGCGCGCCAACGACACCGACTACCGCTTCCGCGCCGACACCGCCCACGCCTACCTGTGCGGCAACCAGACCACCGACGCGGTTCTCGTGATCGACGACGGCGAGGCGAGCCTCTATGCGCGGCCCCGTTCGGCGCGCGACACCGACGAGTTCTTCCGCGACCGGCAGTACGGCGAGCTCTGGGCCGGTCGCCGCCCGTCGCTGCACGAGCTCTCCACCTCGCTCGGCCTCACGTGCCGCCACATCGACGAACTGCCGGCCGCGCTGTCGGCCACGGGCAAGACCCGCGTGCTGCGCGGCGTCGACGCGAAGGTCGACGGCCTCGTGCCCGCGGACTCCGGTCAGGACCAGGACTTCGCCCGCGTGCTCTCGGAGCTGCGGCTGGTCAAGGACGCATGGGAGATCGGCGAGCTGCAGCAGGCCTGTGACATCACCACGATGGGCTTCGAGGACGCCGTGCGCGACTGGGCCAACGTCCGCAAGTACGGCGAGCGCTGGGTCGAGGGCACGTTCTTCCGGCGAGCCCGCGCCATGGGCAACGACATCGGCTACGACTCGATCGTCGGCGGCGGGCGCCACGCCACGACCCTGCACTGGATCGACAACACCGGCCCCATCACGCCCGGAGAGCTCGTGCTGCTCGACATGGGGGTCGAGGGCCACAACCTCTACACAGCAGACGTCACGCGGACCCTGCCGATCGACGGCACGTTCACGACCCTGCAGCGCGACCTCTACACCCTGGTCCACGACGCGCAGCAGGCCGGCATCGAGACCGTCCGCCCCGGCGTCCCGTTCCTGTCCGCCCACAACGCGGCCATGAACGTGCTCGCGCACGGGCTGGCCGACCTGGGGCTGCTCCCGGTGTCCGCCGAGGAGGCCCTGTCGCCCGACAGCAAGCTGTACGCCCGGTGGACGCTGCACGGCACCAGCCACATGCTCGGCCTCGACGTCCACGACTGCGGCAACGCGTCGATGGACATCTACCCGAAGGGTGACCTGGCCGAGGGGATGTGCCTCACGGTCGAGCCGGGTCTCTACTTCCAGGAGGACGACCTGCTGGTGCCCGAGGAGTTGCGCGGCATCGGGATCCGGATCGAGGACGACATCGTGGTCACCGCGGACGGCTACTCGAACCTGTCGGCCTCGCTCCCCCGCACGGCTGCGGACGTCGAGGCGTGGATGGGTGCGCTGCTCTGAGCTTTCACCGCGGGCTCCTCGTCCCCCAACGACGCTGAACCATCACGGCAGCAGGGTGGGGGCGACCAGCAGTTCACCGATGGAGGTCACCGCTGAGGCTCATTGCGGCCCACGGGTGTCGATGCGTCACAATGTGCGCACCAGCCCCCGTAGCTCAGCTGGATAGAGCAGCGGCCTTCTAATCCGCGGGTCACAGGTTCGAATCCTGTCGGGGGCGCTGTCAGCGGTGCCACTGGTACGGCGTCGTCGTGGACACCTTGAGCAGCCCGGAGCGTTCCAGGATCGGTCGGGAGAACTCGGTCGAGTCGCTGTGGATCAGCGTCTTGCCCTGCGCCAGGGCGGAGCGGGCCCTGGCTGCGGTCAGGGCGCGGTAGATGCCGCGCCCACGCCAGGGCTCCCGGGTCGCACCACCCCAGATGCCGGCGAACTCGGTGCCGGGAACAGGCTCGAGGCGCCCGGCGCTGACGATCTCACCGGCGGCCTCGGCCACCCACACCTCCATGCCATCGCGCTCAGCGAGCCGGCGCAGCAGGTCATCGCCCGTGGCGGAGCCGACCGGATCCCCGAACACCTCGTCCTGCATCGCAGCCGTGGCCCGGACATCGGACTCCTCGGTGACCAGCCGCAGCGACACCCCGGCCGGCAGCGGCACGTCCACCGCCAGGCTGGCTGCCTCGCCGAGCATGATCGACTCCGGCTCCTCCGGCTCGAACCCGTGGGCCACCAGGGCCTCGTGGAGACCCGGGGCTGTGTCGTGCCCTCGCGTCTTCCACTCCGCTCGAGTGATGGTGGGGTCGCTCTCGAAGTGCGACCGGGCTGCCGCCACCAGTTCGGCGATCCCGTGGGCATCGCAGTCGTCGAGGTCCCGGTAGGTCACGAAGCCACGGCCCCCCGCGAAGGTCAACACGAACAGAGGACCGTGACGCACCACCGAGAGCGCACCGGAGGCCTCCGCGTCGGTGCGGAGCTGGTCGTCGTAGGCACTCAACAGCCTCTGCTGGTCGGTCACTGCCTCATCGCGGCCTGCGCCCGATCACGTAGAGACGCTGGCTGCTCTCACCACGGCTGCTCATCGGGCCGCGCTGGTACCACTCGACGTCCACGAGGCCAGCAGCCTCGACGGCACCGACCACGAACTCCGGCTCGTGGTAGACGAAGTCCAGGTCGATCTCCTGCTCGAACCAGTCGTCGAAGTGCCGGACCTCTGTCCCCGAGTGCAGGGCCAGCACGAGCCAGCCACCGGGATCCAGCGGGCGGATCAGGGCCGCGAGAGCCGCGGGCCACTCGGAGGCCGCCAGGTGGATCAGCGAGTACCACGCCAACACCGCGGCCCACCCCGAGCTCGTCGCCGGCCTGCTGAGCCGGCGCAGGTCGCCGACCTCGAACTCGACCCCCGGGAAACGACTGCGGGCCTCGGCGATCATCCCGGGCGAGAGATCAAGCCCGAGGGCCGCAGCACCCCCTGCCGCCAGGTGGGCAGTGACATGACCCGGACCGCAACCCACCTCCACCACGGCCCGTCCGGCTGCCTCCTCGATCACCCGGCCGAGCAACCAGTTCTCGAACGGCAGGTGCCGCAACTCGTCGGCGAGGTGCGCGGCGTACTCCGTGGCGACGGAGTCGTACGACGACCGCACCCGCGCGTCCCGAGTGTCGGCCCCGGCCGCGATGACGGCGTCCCGGTCGACCGTCGGCACCACCGCGGCCGACTCGACCTGGGGAGTGGGGCCCAGCAGGTGGATCCAGCGCCGGTCCTGCTGCCCGGCGCGACGCTCCAACTCGAGGACCAACGGCTCGGGTCGCGTCGCCATCCGTTGCAGGCAGCCCTCGACCTGACTGCGGTCGGCGAACGGGTGCAACCGCTCGGTGCGGGTGCGGAGCTCACCGGGCGACTGCGGACCCCGCAGCAGCAGCACGGTGATCAGGGCCCGCTCGTCCGGTTCCAGCGCCAGTCGCTCGTCCAGGATCTGGTGGTACTTCAAGGTGCGCCGACCACTGTCGGACCACACGATCCGCAGCCACCCGCCCTCTTTGAGGGCTCGCGCCGTGCGCTCGACGGACTCCTGGTCGAGATCGAGCACGGGGTCGCGGTTGCTGGTCTGGTTGCAGGCCGAGCGCAGGGCGTTGGCCGACAAGGGGTACGACGCCGGCACGGTGGTCTGCTTCTCCAGCAGGCTGCCCAGGATGCGTTGCTCCGGGGGACTCAGAACGGGGAGGGCCACACCTCGACCCTAAAGGGCGATCGATCCCACGCCCAGGGGTGTTCAGGCAACGAAGATGCAGAACGGGTGACCGGCCGGGTCGGCGAAGACGTACAACGGCTCCTCGGGGTCCTCGGACCGGTCGTAGAGGATCCTGGCTCCCAGCGACGTCGCCCGGTCACGCTGCCGGAACAACGCCTCGACGTCGTCGACGGTCAGGTCGAGGTGGAGCATCTGCTGCTGCGCCCCTTCCTGGGTGGGTCGGTCGCTCCACACCGGCGACACATAGTCGCCGGTCTGCTGGAAGGCGAGGCCACGTCCCCCGTCCGCGGGACGCAGCACCAACCAGTCCTCGCCGCGAGGGTCGGGCTGTCCGGCGGCGGGGGACTCATCGCCGGGGCGGTAGGCGTAGCCGAGCAGCTCGCGGTAGAACTCGGCGAGGGGGCGCGGGTGGCGGCAGTCGAAGACCACATTGCGGACCTGGGGCACCTCACTCATCGCGACACGTCCTCGGGCGGTGAGAGCCGGCGCACTCCCCCGAGCCGGCGATGGAAGCGGACCTGGTCGGCCCACGACTCCAGCGCCCGCCACAGGGTCTGGTGGGCAGCCCAGGGCAGTGGCTCCAGCCCCTGCTGCCACGTCGCCCCGAAGCTGATCCACACCGGGACCCAGGCGGCAGCGAGGTCCCACTCCCCCCGGTGCCGTTCGAGCAGCTGACGGCGGATCTGGAACGCCTGGCGCGGACCGTCGGCGCAGATCGGCGCGGTCCGCACCGGCCACACGCGCAGGTCCAACGCCATCAGCTCCAGCTCGACATCACCGAGCGCACGGGGATCCACCAGCACGGTCGCCACGTTCTCGTGGGGGCTGCGGATCACGGGAACCACGCTATCTCCACCGAGACCGCCCCGTCAGGCCGACGAGGTCGCATCCTCAGCCGTCAACGGTGTGGCGATGTCCTCCAGGGACTGCCCTTCAGCGGCCACTCCGAGGAACATCTCGGCCACCCCGGCACCGACCATCAGGAAGGCGCCGATGAAGTAGCCCAAGGCGATCGCGGTGATGTCACCGTCGGCCGATGCGTCGTCGATCAGCTTGCCGAACAGCAGGGGGCCGCTGATCCCCCCGGCCGCCGTACCGATGGCATAGAAGAACGCGATGCACAGCGCCCGCGTCTCCATCGGGAAGATCTCGCTCGCCGTGAGGTACGCCGCGCTCGCGCCGGCCGAGGCGAAGAAGAAGACGATCGTCCCCATCAACGTCAGCGTCACCGCCGAGAGGCTGCCCAGAACCAGCCCGGTGAAGCCGAGCAGCACACCCGACAGCAGGTAGGTGCCCGAGATCATCCGGACCCGGCCCACTTTGTCGAACAGCGGGCTCAACACCAGGGCACCGAGGAAGTTGCTGACCGCGAAGACCGCGAGGTACCACCCGGTCTGCTTGACGTCGAGGAACGTGGTCAGGGTGTCGCCGTAGGTGAAGAAGAAGGCGTTGTAGAGGAACGCCTGTCCCACGAACAACGCGAAGCACAATGCGGTGCGCCGCGGATACATCGTGAAGACCGTGCGAGCGATCAGCCCGATGCCGATCGATTTGCGTTGCCGGATGGTGATGGACTCCCCCGCCTCGGGAAGCCGCTGCCCGGTCTCCTCCTCGACGGTCTTCTCGATGTCCACGACGATCCGCTCGGCCTGCTCCTCCCGGCCGTGGATGAACAGCCACCGCGGGCTCTCCGGGACGTGGCGGCGCACCACGAGGATGCCGACCGCCAGGAACGCCCCGAGGCCGAACGCGAGTCGCCATCCCCAGGCGGGATCCACGACGTTGGGATCCAGCAACGGGATCGTCAGGAGCGAACCAGCCGCGGCCCCGACCCAGAACGAGCCGTTGATGGCCACATCGACCCGCCCTCGGAACTCGGCCGGGATCAGCTCGTCGATCGCCGAGTTGATCGCGGCGTACTCCCCGCCGATGCCGGCACCGGTGATGAAGCGGGCGGCGAAGTACCAGGCCGGGTTCATCGAGAACGCAGTCAGCACCGTCGCCACCGTGTAGACGCCCAGAGTGATCAGGAACAGCTTCTTGCGACCGAAGCGATCGGTGAGCTGCCCGAAGAACAACGCACCCACACAGGCCCCGGCGACGTACGTCGCACCGGCGATGCCGACATCGAAGCTGGACAGCCCGAGGCCCGTGTCGGTCGGCTTCAACGCCGCCGACATCGAGCCGACGATCGTGACCTCGAGCCCGTCGAGGATCCACACCGCCCCCAGGCCGACCACGACCATCCAGTGCCAGCGTGCCCAGGGCAGCCGATCCAGCCGGGCCGGGATGTCGGTGGTGATCCGGCCCGTCTCCACGGCGCTCATCGGGCCAAAGCCCGTTCCAGCTCGTCCTTGCTCATCGAGGAGCGACCTTTGAGGTTCCGCTTCTTGGCCTCGGCGTAGAGCTGCGCCTTCGTCCGACCACCAGGACCCGAGTGCGAGCGGAGGCCGCCGCGCCTGGAGGAGGAGAGGTCCTGGGTCGAGGTGGTGCTGGCCGTCTTCGCCTCACCGGCGCGAGCCCGCTCCTTGTTGACGGTCCGGGCCGCGATCTCCTGCGCCGTGTCCTCGTCGCGGCCCTGGTCCTCCAGGCCCTCCTTGATGTGCTCGTACTGACGTTCGCGCTTCTTGCTCCACGCCTGCTGAGGCACCTCTCAGTCCTCCTTGCCCGCTGCCTGGGCTGCAGCGGCCTCGGTGGTCTGGCCCTCGGTCGACAGCTGACCGGAGCTGTTCTCCAAGTGCGCCCGGATGAACCAGTGGAACAGCTCGAGCTGCTCGGTCTGCGAGATGAACATGTCCTGCGTGACCAGGTCCAGCTCGTCGAGCTCCTTGATGCCGTCGCGATAGCTGGAGATGACGCCCTGGTAGACCACGTCGAGGGCACCCAGGTGCTCCTGGGTGGTGGCGCGTCCGATGCTGTACTCGTCCCACGTGCGGCCCGCGACGATGGCGCCCGGCGTACCGAGCGGGGATCCGCCGAGCGTCGCGATCCGTTCGGCCAGCGCGTCAGCGAAGCCGCGTACGGCGCTCACCTGCGGGTCGATCATCTCGTGTACGGCGATGAAGTGCGGCCCGACCACATTCCAGTGCACGTGCTTCAGTGTGAGGTGCAGGTCGTTGCTGGCATGCAGGCGGCTCTGCAGCAGTTCGACCACGCGGGATGCGTCGTCGGAGGTCATCCCGGGAACGGTGTAGTGCAGTTTCGTTGTGTCCATGAGGAACGGCGTACCCCTCCACCGGGGTGGATATGCACCCGGTGGCCGAACTCGCTGATCAGCCGGACTGGCCGTGCCTCTCGTCGCTGCTGCGCGCCGTGGCGGCCGGCCTGCCGGCACGCATGGCCGCACCGAACGCCGGGACCTCGGCGCAGGCCGCATGGAAGGCGGCGGCGGGCATGATGAGTGCCTCCACCGCGGACGTCGTGGTCACGATCATCATCTGGGAGACGCCCTCGTCGGTCGACCCGACCAGGTCACCGGCGCCCCAGCGACTCTCCTCGCCCTGTCCTGAGGTGAGCGTCAAGGAGCCCTGCAGGACGAGGTAGACGTTGTCGACCGGCCCTGTCTCCCAGATCAGCGACCAGCCCTCGGGGATCTGCACGTGTTCGCCATGACCCCAGACCCTGCGCACGTCAGCCACCGACAGGTCCCGGAAGCACTCGATGCTCCGAAACTCGATCGGGTAGGCGTGGGCAGGGATGTGTCTCATGCCTTCCATGGTGCCCCCTTACACAAGGGTCAAACCAGCGCTTCTCGACGAATGAAACCGAGTTGACTCACTGGGCGAGACGGGGTGGCCAGGCAGAACCCCGGACCGCTGGGGTCGGGCCAGCGATCCGGGGTGGCCTCTGAGGGGCGGACCCTCAGTCCCAGGACACACGTCGGGCGGGGGAGGCCGTCAGAGGTCTGCCGGGCGCAGGACGAACACGATTCCGTGGGCGATCTGGAGGTTGCCCTTGTTGATGTCGAGTGCACGAGGATTGACGAACGGGTTGACGTCGTTCGGGTCGTTGTCGACCAGACGGATGATCGGCAGCCAGCGACAGGGCACCTTGACCGTGAGGGTCGCTCCCTCGAGCGCGGTGTCGAGCACGGCACCGTTGGCCTTCAGGGCCGCCTTCGAGTCGATGGTGACGCCCGGAATGACGTGGTAGAGCAGCACGGACTCGATCGCGTCGATCCCGACCGCTCCGGCAAGGGTGGTGAACACCTTGCGCTCCGAGCGGTACCAGTTGCCGGTCAGGTCCTTGACCAGCACCCGGAAGGAGAAGTCGTTGGGGATGAACGCCGTCAGGGGCACGGTGCCGTCCGCCAGCAGGCCGACGGGGCTGTCGGGCTTGGCCGCCAGGACGGCCAGGACGGCCTCGGTCACGATGTCGTAGTCGCGGGCATTGCGGTCGAACTGGTTGCCGTCCGAGGTGAGAACCTCGGCCAGGCTGGTGGTGCCGGGCGTCGCGGTGCGCGAGGCCTGGGCGGGGGCCGCCGCGCCAGCGGCGAGGATGGTGGCGGTCACCGATACCGCAAGAAGGGATTTGAGCTTCATCACGAACTCCTCAGTCGTGGGGCCGTCGGACGGCGGCCTCTGACCCCTAGTTCGGGCGTCGGCAGCCGGTGGTTGCCGCCACGACGAAGATTTCTGGATGTCTAGGGTGGGCAGGTGACCTCCTCCCTGATCCTCGGCGCGATGTACTTCGGGACCAAGACCGACCGGGCCACCTCCTACGCCCTGCTCGACCGCTTCGTCGAAGCTGGTGGCCGCACGGTCGACACCGCCAACTGCTACGCGTTCTGGGCCGGCGACACCGGTGCCGGCGGGCAGAGCGAGGCCCTCATCGGGGACTGGCTCGGTGACAATCCGGGGATTCGTGACGAGCTGACGATCGCCACCAAGGTCGGCGTCGAGCCGCGCACCCCGGGAGACTTCGAGGGCCCGGTCGAGGGACTCTCCGCGTCAGTGATCCGCCGCGAGTGCGGCAGGAGTCTGGAGCGACTGGGCCTCGACTGCATCGACGTCTACTGGGCTCACGGCGAGGACCGCTCGGTCGCCCTCGAGGAGAGCGTGATCGCCTTCGGCGACCTCGTCCGCGACGGGTACGTCGCCCGGCTCGGTGTCTCCAACCACCCGACCTGGCGCGTCGAGCAGGCACGCGCGATCGCCCGTTCCCTGAGTCTGGAGCCGTTCACCGCCCTGCAGCTCACCACCTCCTACGTCCGGCCGCGCCCGGACACCGCGGTCGCGGGCAAGGATCACCCGTTCGGCTTCGTCACGCCCGAGACCCTCGACTACGTGCGCGAGCACCCGGGGATCGACCTGTGGGCCTACAGTCCCCTGATCCAGGGCAGCTACGACCGCAGTGAGCGCCCGTTCCCGACCGCCTACGACCACCCCGGCACCACCCAGCGCCTGGCCGCGCTCGGGCACCTGGCCGGCGAGGTCGGCGCCACTCCAGGCCAGGTGGTGCTGGCCTGGCTGATGGCCGGCAACCCGCCCATCCGCCCGATCGTGGGGGTCTCCAGCCTCGATCAGCTCGATGAGGCACTGCGGGCCGACTCGCTCGAGCTCTCCGAGGAGCAGCTCGCGGTGCTCGACGCGGCCAACTAAATGGTTGATCGCAGTCACCTGGTGACTGCGATCAACCATTCAAGCGTCGAAAGCTGCGCGTGGGATCAGTTGTGGTGCTTCACCCGCCGGCGCAGCTGCCAGATGCGCAGCGTGCCCACGATGGCCGCCACGATGAGCCCCGCTGCCGTGGCGATGAGCAGGGCCGCCGCGAGCGGGGTGCGCCCGTTCCAGCCGAGGAACGAGACCTCGACCTTCTGCGTGTTCTGGACGATGAAGATGACCAGCAGGATCAGCACGATGCCCAACGCGACCACGGCGCCCCACAACCCGCTCGTGCGCGAGTGGCGCAGCGGGTTGACGCTCGCTTCCGACGGACCGGCGCTCGGTTCGGGTCCGACCGGCTCGGCATCAGCCGGGTCACCCGGGGGCAGCGGCTCCTCGTGGGCCATCAGACGGCGCTCGTCAGGGCAGCGAACTCGTCGTCGCTCAGCTCGATACCGGCGGCGTCGGTGTTGGACTCCAGGTGCTCGAGGCTCTTGGTGCCGGGGATCGGCAGCATCACCGGCGAACGCCTGAGCAGCCACGCCAGCGCCAACTGTGACGGGGTGGCCGCGTGCTCGCGGGCCGCGGCGGCCAACGGGCCGTCGTCCTTCGAGAGCTCACCGGTGGCCAACGGGAACCACGAGATGAATGCGATGTCCTGCCTTTCGCACTCCTCGAGCAGCGGCTCGGCGTCGCGCTTGGCCAGGTTGAAGAGATTCTGCACCGAGGCGATGGTCGCGACCTTCTGGGCCTGGTGGAGCTGATCGACACTGACCTCGGACAGCCCGATGTGGCGGATCTTGCCCTCCTCCTGCAGCAGCTTGAACTCACCGATCTGGTCCTCCAACGGCACCTCGGAGTCGACCCGGTGGAGCTGGAACAGGTCGATGGTCTCGACCCCCAGCTTGCGCAGGCTGAGCTCGGCCTGCTGGCGCAGGTAGGCCGGACGGCCGACGGGGATCCACTGACCGGGGCCCGTGCGGGTCAGGCCCGCCTTGGTGGCGATCACCACGTCATCGGCGTAGGGGTGCAGGGCCTCCCTGAGAAGCTCCTCGGCCACGTTGGGCCCGTAGGAGTCGGCGGTGTCGAAGAAGTTGATCCCGATCTCGACCGCGCGCCGCAGTACCGCGATCGCACCGTCTCGATCCGACGGCTCTCCCCAGACACCCTCCCCGGTGAGCTGCATCGTGCCGTAACCGAGCCGCACGACCGGCAGGTCTCCGCCCAACTGGAAGGTGCCCGACGCCGAAGCGAGGTTCTCGTGCGTGGTGGTCATTGATCTCCTCAAGAGGTGGAAATGCTACTGGTGCAGTAACCACTGGGGGCTCCGGGCATTCCCCACCCTCTCATCGAGCCGCCGGCGGCAGCAGGTCCCGGGGCCGAGCCACGGCAGTGAGTGGATCGAGCGGCAGCGCGCGCACCTGGAGCACGCACCAGTGGCTGACCTCACGCGACCCCGACAGCACCGACGATCGGAACTGCGACCAGTCCACCCACTCGTGGTCCTCGACCTCGTCGGGATCGGCGCAGATCGGCTCCGCCGTCGTCGCCACGAAGACCGGACACATCTCGTTCTCCACGACCCCGTCGGGCATCACGGCGCGGTAGCGGAACTCGGGAATCACCAGGCGCACGTCGTCGACGCGCACACCCAGCTCCTGGCCGACCCGGCGCCGTACCGTCTCGACGATGTCCTCCCCCGGAGCCGGATGCCCGCAACAGCTGTTGGTCCACACGCCCGGGAAGGTCTTCTTGTGCAGGGCACGGCGGGTGACCAGCAGTCGACCCGCGGCGTCGAACAGGTAGCAGGAGAACGCCAGGTGCAGGGGGGTGTCCCGGTGGTGCACCCCCGCCTTGTCGGCCACCCCGATCGCCCGCCCCTCCTCGTCGAGCAGCACGACGCTCTCGACGGCGCTCATGCCGCGAGCCGCGACGGTCGGGCCAGCTGGTCGACGGCCGCGTCGAACACCCGGGGCAGGCGGGCGGCAACCGGCACGAGCGTGCGCCGTACGACGGGCAGCCGAGTGGCGGTGAGCAGACTGTGGGTGAGGACGTCATGGCGCCAGGTGAGCCGCCGCCAGGCCGACTCGTAGGCGGCGGCATCGTCGGTGAGCACCGCCGTCACGGCGGCCTGGGCCTGCGCGGCCCCCGCGGCGATGCCCTCTCCGGTGAGGGCATCGACATAGCCGGCAGCATCACCGACCAGCAGCACGCGCCCGGCGACCCGATGCCTGGACCGCTGGCGCAGCGGGCCGGCACCGCGGGTGCGGGTGGGTTCCGCACCGGCCAGCCGGGCAATCAGGTCGGGAAAGTCCTCGAGTGCTTCGCGCAGCGCGCCGCGCCGGGTGCCGAGCACGGCCACCCCGACCAGGTCCTCGGCCACCGGGGTCACGTAGGCCTCGGCACGACGCGCCCAATGCACCTCCACCAGATCCGTCCACGGAGCGAGCGCGAAGTGGCAGCGCAGGCCGAACCGGCGCGGGGCGTGGGTGGGCCGGTCGAGCCCCACCATCCGCCGTACCGGCGAGTGCAGACCGTCGGCAGCGATGAGGTGCCGCGCGGGCGTGCCGTCGACCACGACGTGGTCGTGGTGCTGCTGGAGGTGCTCCACGGCGCGGTGCTCCACCCGGATGCCGCCCTGGGCGACGGCATCGCGCAGCGCCGAGTGCAGGGTGGTCCGTCGTACGCCGCGACCGGTGCCGTGCCGGAACCGGGCCTCCACCGTTCGCTGTCCGTCGAGGTAGCGAATCCCGCCCAGGGCGACCCCTTCGGGATGCACGCCCAGATCGCTCAGCGCCTCGACCGCACCCGGCATCAGGCCCTCGCCACAGGCTTTGTCGATGATCCCGGCCCGCGGCTCGCACACCACCACGTCGAGGCCGGCCCGGGCGGCGTACAAAGCGGTCATCAGGCCGACCGGTCCGCCGCCGGCGACGATGAGGTCGCGCATCAGGCTGTCACCGCTCTCAGGGCGGCGTTCTCGACCCGCAGGCGTACGCCGAGCAGGACGGCGTTGGCCAGCGTGAACACGAGGGCGGTGACCCAGGAGGCGTGCACCAGGGGCAGCGCGACCCCCTCCACCACGACGGCGACGTAGTTGGGGTGGGAGAAGAACCGGTAGGGACCGCTGGCGACGAGCGGGAGGCCCGGAACCACGATGACGCGGGTGTTCCAGCGTCGCCCGAGGGTGGTGATGCACCACCACCGCAGGGCCTGGGAGGCGATCACGAGCACGAGCATCGACCAGGCCAGGGCTGCGGGCACTTCCGGGCGGCGCCACCAGGCCTCGACCAGGGCACCGACCAGGAGGCCGGTGTGCAGCACCACCATCACCGGGTAGTGACCGCGACCCGACTCCGTGCCGCCGAGCGCGAGGCTCCAGGCGGAGGTGCGCTTCGAGACGACCAGCTCGGCCACCCGCTCCAGGCCGACGAAGGCGACCAGGACCGTGAAGGCGATCAGGCTGGTCACGAGACGACTCCCACGGGAGCGCGCAGCAGCACGAGCTCGGAGCAGAAGCCGGGACCCATGGCCAGCATCATTCCCCACGACCCGGGCTTCGGCGGTCGCTCGCGCAGGGTGTCCTGGAGCACGTGGAGCACCGAGGACGACGACAGGTTCCCGATCCGTGCCAGCGAGTCCCAGGTCAGCCCGAGCGCCTCGCGGGGCACCTCCAGGCTCTCCTGCATCGCCTCCAGCACCTTCGGGCCGCCCGGGTGGCACACCCACCACTCGATGTCGCGGCGCGTGAGCCCGTGTCGACCGAGGAATCCGTCGACGTCGTCGCGGATGTAGGTGCCCACGACCTCCGGCACATTGGCGTCCAGCACGATCCTCAGCCCGGTGCTGGTCACGTCCCAGCCCATGGTCCGCTCGGAGTCGGGGTAGAGCCGTCCGCGGGTGTCGACCACCTCGACCCCGGTGCCGTTGGTGCCACGGGCGACGACGGCCGACGCGCCGTCCCCGAAGAGGCCACTGGCCACCAGGTTGGCCATGGAGGCGTCGTCACGCTGGACCGTGAGGGAGCACATCTCCGCCGACACCAGCACCGCCACCTCACCGGGGTGTCCCAGGAGGTAGTCGTGGAGGCGAGAGATGCCGGCCGCGCCGGCCACGCATCCCAGTCCGACCAAAGGCACCCGCTTCACGTCCTGGCGCAGGCCGATGAGGGCTGCGATCCGGGCGTCCAGCGAGGGCACGGCGAGACCGGTCACCGTCGTGGAGACCAGCAGGTCCACGTCGGCGGGAGCCAATCCGGCGGAGTCGAGCGCCTCGAGGATGGCCTGGGCGCCGAGCCGGACGGCCGCCTCGATGAAGAGGTCGTTGCTCTCCCCGAAGTCCTTGATGCCCGCGTAGGCGTCGAGGGGCAGCGCGAGATGGCGGTGTCGGACCCCGGCGTTGGCGTGGAAGCGGCGCAGCAGGCGCTCCTCGACTCCCCCGCGGCCGGTGACGACGTCGATGAAGGCGTCGGTGATCTCCGCCTGGGAGTAGCGATGCTCGGGCAGGACGCCGCGTGCCGCGAGGATCTCCATGCCTCTCACTGTGCCACCGGGGCCCTCAGCGCACCCATGTCAGCGCCAGCACGTCGACGAGTGCGATCGCGACAGCGGCCCGGAACGGCGTACGTCCGGTGCCGAGGGTGACACAGGCTGCCAGGACCAGGACGAGCCCGAGGGTGAGCCAGGTCAGCGGCCCTCGCTCGGCTGGGGCGAGGACCGTCAGGAGCACCGAGGCACCCACCAGGAGCACGGTCGCGGCCAGTAGCGACCAGCGCGCGCCCAAGCGGTGCGGCAGGCCACGGACACCGGTGGCCTCGTCGTCGGCGAGGTCCGGTACGACGTTGACGAAGTGCGCACCCACTCCCAGGAGCGCTCCTGCCACCGGGGCCCACCACGGCGGGAACGGGGCATCGACCTGGGCCAGCGACACGAAGACCGGCAGACCGCCGAAGGCGACGGCGTAGGGCAGCCAGGACCACCACGTCGACTTGAGCCCGAGGTTGTAGGTCCAACCCGCCGCCGTGCACAGGAGGTTGACAGCACCGGCCACGGCCCCGCACGCCAGGGACAGCACGACGCTCGCGAACAGGGCGACGCGGCAGGCGTTGGTGACCAGCCGTACGTCGAGGGTGCCGTTGACCAACGGCTTGTCCCGGCGACCGGCTCGCTGATCGCGGCCGAGGTCGGCCAGGTCGTTGCTCCACCCGATCGAGAGCTGGCCGGTGAACACGGCTCCCACGACCATCAGGGCACGGCCGACACCGAGGTCCGCGGAGAGCGCCAGCGCTGCGGCGACCGCCGTCACGGCCAGGGCCGGACCACCATGAGCGGCCTGCAGCAACGCGATCGCCCGTCGTGACATCAGGAGCCGGCGTACTCGTCGATCTCCGCCGCGAGGGCGGCCCTGCCTGCCGGATCGAGGAACGATGCCTCGACGGCGGCCTTGGCGAGATCCGCGACCCCTCGGCGGTCGAGGCCCAGGAGGTCGGCTGCGATCTCGTACTCCCGGTTGAGGGTGGTGCCGAACATCGGCGGGTCGTCGGAGTTGATCGTGACGAGCACTCCAGCGTCACGGAAGGCCACGATCGGGTGCTCGGCGAGCGTCGCCACCGCTCGGGTCGCGATGTTGGAGGAGGGACACACTTCCAGGGGGATGCGGTGCTCGGCGAGGTGGGCCAGCAGCGCCGGGTCCTGCGCCGAGGTGGTGCCGTGGCCGATGCGCTCGGCCCCGAGGTCACGCAGGGCGTCCCACACGGTCTGCGGACCCGTGGTCTCACCGGCATGTGGCACCGAGTGCAGCCCGGCCGCCCTCGCCGCGTCGAAGTACGGAGTGAACTGCGGGCGTGGCACACCGATCTCGGGGCCACCGAGCCCGAACCCGACCAGGGCGTCGGTGCGATGGTTGAGCGCGTAGTCGAGCGTCGCTTCCGCCGCGGGCAGACCGGCCTCGCCGGGGATGTCGTAGATCCAGCGCAGCACCAGCCCGAAGTCGCGCGCAGCCGCCACCCGTGCGTCCTCGATGGCCTCGGTGTAGGCCTCGATCGGCATGCCCTTGCCCTCCTCGTGCGGCCGGACCGTCGTGTACGGCGAGCAGGTGAGCTCGGCGTAGCGGAGGTTCTGGCCCTCGGCCATCTCGCGAGCGATCTCGTAGGTCAGGAGCCGCACGTCCTCCGGGGTCCTGACCAGGTCGACGACAGCCAGGTAGACGTCGATGAAATGCGCGAAGTCGCGGAACTCGTAGAACCCCGCAAGCTCCCCCGGATCGGTCGGCACCGTGCCCGGGTGACGCTGGGCGAGGTCGCTGACGATCCGCGGGGAGGCCGAGCCGACGTGGTGGACGTGGAGCTCGGCCTTGGGGAGCCCGGCGATGAAAGCGGTCAGATCCGTCACCCGACGCATCCTGCCAGCGTGTCCTGCGCGGTTGGGAATCCTCGATCCCCTGTAATGGGAGTGGCCCCGCAATGTATGAGATTGCGGGGCCTTACCCATGCCTGGATCAGCGCGCGTAGAGCACCCAGGTGGCGGTGGCGCTCGGCAGCAGGCCCAGGATCAGCCACGGGGTCACCACGCGTTTGCGGTTGATCACCCGGACCCCGCCCACGGCCACGACTCCGACCACCGCCGCGATGACGAGCAGGCCAGGTCGTGCACCGGGCCGGTCAGCTGCTCCGGCCAGGAAGCACAGCCCACCGGCGAAGATGAACGAGGTCACCGACAGCAGGGCCGACATCACCCATTTCTGGACCCGCTCGACCTCCATCCGGGGGACTACTGACCGTCGGCGATGGCCTGTTCGGTCTTCGCCACCAAGTCGTCGATGCTCGTGGCGTCGGTGATCGCCTCGCCGTTGACGAACACGGTGGGGGTGCCGGTGACCTTGCGCTTGGAGGCGTCGTCCTTGCCGTTGACGACCCACTGCTTGTAGGTCATGTCCTCGATGCCAGGACGCACGTCGCCCTCGGTGGCGCCGGCCTCGACCGCCCTGTCGACCAGCCAGTCGTCATCGGGCATGTCCCCGCTCTCAGAGGGCTGGTTGTCGTAGAGGATGTTGTGGAACTTCAGGGCGGCCTCGGGGCCGGCGGTGTTCAGTACGACGGCGAAGGCGTTGAGCGACCGCTCGGAGTACTCGTTCAAGAAGGCGATGGGCCGGTAGACGACGTACACCTCGCCGTCCTTGGCGGACTGCAGGAGCGAGTCACGACTCTGGGCCTCGAACTGCTGGCAGAACGGGCAGAGGAAGTCCTCGAAGACCTCCACCTTGACCGGTGCGTTCGGGTCGCCGACGCCCAGGCCGAACTCGTCGGCCGCTGCCACGGTGACCCCCTCGACGGCAACCGTGCTGGAGGCGCTCGGACCGCTGGCGGCCTCCCCCGTGGTGTCACGGAGGTTCTGGATCAGGAAGCCACCACCGATGATGAGCACGATCACGCCCACGACGCCACCGACCACGAGCAGGTTGCGACGCCTCTCCTTGCGTTCCTGCGCGGCGCGGATGGCCGCGGCCCGTGCGCTTGAGGACTCTCGTCTGCCTTGCTTGCTCATGCGTCAGCCCTTTCAGGCGTCGATTCGGACAACACTCGTTGCGGGAAGAGCAGGGAGTCCAGCGACCACATCGTGCGCGGGCGCCAGACCAGGAACGCCGACAGCAGCAGGAGGCCGGTGTCGCGGGCGATCTCCCACGGGTACTCCGCGGACGCCCCCTCCTTGTAGCCGCCGCCGCCGAAGCATCCGCAGTCGATCTGCAGGCCGCGTGCCCAGGCCGAGGAGATGCCGATGATGAACGCCACGAAGAGCAGCCCTGAGACGACCGCCGCACCACGGGTCAGCAGGCCCACGATCAGCAGAGCGCCGACCACGACCTCCAGCACCGGCAACAGGTGTCCCACGGTCGGCACGATGGATTCGGGCAGCAGGTCGTAGGCGCGTACGGCGCGGACGCTGGCCGACGGATCGGGCAGCTTCAAAGCTCCTGCCACTACCCACACCCCGCCGACAAGCAGGCGTGCGACGAGTCCGAACCACTTCACAACCACGACCCTAGGCGAGAAGTCTGAGCGGCCGCTGAGTCTTCTGGCGGTTCGGGACGTTGGACCTCTGGGGTTCGGGACCGAGGTCCCACGAGCCCGAGCGCAGTAGGGTGACTGCTCGTGAACGAACGACTGGTGTGGATCGACTGCGAAATGACCGGACTCGACCTCGAAGCGGATGCGCTGATCGAGGTGGCGGCGCTGGTCACCGACTTCGATCTGAACGTGCTCGGGGACGGCATCGATCTCATCATCAAGCCGCCGGCGCAGGCGCTCGAGCAGATGGGTGACTTCGTGCGCAACATGCACGTCGAGTCCGGACTGCTCGACGAGCTGGAGCACGGCATCGCCATGAAGGACGCCGAGGAGCAGGTGCTCGCCTACGTGCAGGAGCACTGCCCTGACGGCTCCCGGCCACCCCTGGCCGGCAACACCGTGGCCACCGATCGCTCGTTCCTGCTGCGGGACATGCCGGTCCTCGAGTCGTTCCTCCACTACCGGATCGTCGACGTGTCCTCGATCAAGGAACTCTCGCGGCGCTGGTTCCCGCGCGCCTACTTCCAGGCCCCCGCGAAGCAGGGCAACCACCGCGCGCTCGCCGACATCCAGGAGAGCATCGAGGAGCTGCGCTACTACCGCGAGGCCGTCTTCGTACCCAGTCCCGGGCCGGACCGCAACACCGCCCGCAGCATCGCGCTCAAGCATGCCGGCGCCCTTACCGGGCTCGGTGACCCCGCTGGTCAGAAGGAGAGCTGAGTCCGGGTACACTTTTCCCGGCCTCGATCCTGTCGAGGCCGCTTGGTGGGTATAGCTCAGCTGGTAGAGCGCCGCGTTGTGGTCGCGGATGTCGCGGGTTCAAGTCCCGTTACTCACCCCACGCTGAACGGCCCCCGGTGATTGCCGCCGGGGGCCGTTCGCTTTGCGTCGCAGGAATCCCCGGCCGACCGGGGATGTCCGCGGTTGTCAGGGGTGGCAATGGCTGACAACCGCGAGTTTCCCCGGTCGACCGGGGATTCCTGCATGTTGCAACGCGAGCAGATGTCTGACTAAAGTCAGACAAGTGACGCAGATGATCGAGACCGTGCGGCGGTTCAACCGGACGTGGACGCAGCGGGTCGGCGTACTGGACGACTCTTTCCTCGGGTCGGGTCGTGCGTTGGGGCCATCGCGCCTGCTCTTCGAGATCGGGTACGCCGGAGCGTCGGTGCAGCAGCTGCGCGATCGCCTGGGGCTCGACTCCGGCTATGTCAGCCGGCTGCTGCGCACTCTCGAGGGCGAGGGCCTGGTCACGATGGGACCGGACCCGGCCGATCGTCGTCGGCGGATCGTCACCCTCACCGATCCTGGCCGCAAGGCCTGGTGCGACCTGGAGGAGCGCTCCGACCGGCTCGCCCAGCATCTTCTCGAGCCGTTGTCCGAACGGCACCGCACGCGCCTCGTGGAGGCCCTCGACGCAGCCGAGCGGTTGGCCCGGGCGGCCACGGTCGAGCTGCGGGTCGTCGATCCGGCGACTGCGTCCGCTCGCACCGCCGTGGCGCACTACTACCGCGAGCTCGCCGCCCTCTTCGACTTCGACCCCGGCGACCCCACCGCGGATGAGCCCGGTCTACGGGGCCCGGGCGGGGCGTTCCTGGTCGCCCTCAGCGACGGCGAGCCGGTCGCGTGCGGTGCGGTGCGTCGTCTCGACGGCTCCACGGGCGAGTTCAAACGCATGTGGGTGCACGAGGACTGGCGCGGCCTGGGACTGGGTGGCCGGGTGCTGCGCCGGCTCGAGGCCGAGGCCCGGACGCTGGGGTACAAGCGGGTCAGGCTCGACACGAACAACGCCCTCGACGCCGCGATCGGGATGTACCTGACCGCCGGCTACCGTCGCATCGAGCGCTACAACGACAACCTCTATGCCCAGCAGTGGTTCGAGGGTGACCTTCAACCCGGGATCTGACCTAGACGTCCCTTCTGGAAGTCCTCGTAGGCCTGCAGCACCTCGGCCTTGGTGTTCATCACGAACGGTCCCGCCCAGGCCAGCGGCTCCCGGATCGGCTGGCCGCCGACGACGATCACCTCCAGGGCAGGCGTGTTGGAGTCCTGGCGTTCCTCGGCGGCGAGCGTGACGAAGTCCCCGGCGCCCATCACCGCCGCCTGACCCATCCGGATCGGCTGTGCGTCGGTACCGACGCGGCCCCGCCCAGCGAGCACGTAGACCAGGGCGTTGAAGTCGACGTTCCACGGCAGGTCGAGCCTGGAACCGGGCTCCAGGGTGGCGTGCACGAGTGTCATCGGTGTGTACGTCGAACCTGGCCCGTGCACCTCACCGACCGATCCGGCGATCACCCGGACGAGCACGCCGGCGTCGTACGACGTGGTGAGCGCGACCTCGCCGGAGCGCAGGTCCTGGTAGCGGGGCTGGGCCATCTTGGTGTCGCGGGGCAGGTTGACCCACAACTGGATGCCGTGGAAGAGGCCGCCGGCCTGCACCAGCCACTCGGGGGGCGCCTCGATGTGGAGGAGTCCGCTGCCAGCAGTCATCCACTGGGTGTCTCCGTTGGTGATGGTGCCGCCACCGCCGTGGCTGTCCTGGTGGTCGAACTGACCGTCGATGATGTAGGTCACCGTCTCGAAGCCGCGGTGCGGGTGCCAGGCGGTGCCCTTGGGCTCCCCCGGCGCGTAGTCGACCTCCCCCATCTGGTCCATCATGATGAACGGGTCGAGGTGCTGGAGGTCGATGCCGGCGAAGGCGCGGCGTACCGGAAAGCCTTCACCCTCGAAGCCCTGCGGAGCGGTCGTCACCTGCCAGACCGGCCGCGAGATGTCTCCCAGTCCCGGCGTGCGCAGTCGGGGCAGGACGGTCAGGTCTTCCACAGTCACAGCGGGCATCAGACACCTCTTTCTGATTGAAGGTTAAACCGCTGGTCCATCTGGGGCAACGCGCTCGGCCTCGCGCTCCGTCTCGTTTTTGCTGCCCCGAGAGCCGCTGGTAAGGTTCCAGTCGCTTCACCAAGCGCCATTAGCTCAATTGGCAGAGCAGCTGACTCTTAATCAGCGGGTTCGCGGTTCGAGTCCGCGATGGCGTACCACTCGACAGGCCACAGGCTCCCAGCCTGTGGCCTGTCTGCAGTCCCAGACCATCGTCGGTCAGTGCGGTGGATCGGTCCAGCCTGTCTCGACCGATCAACCGCACAACCGAGTCCGTGGCCCGTGAGGCCGCATCCCGATCCGGGACGCTCGGGGCCGCACGTCCCAGCGCCGAGCCGACGACCTACGGGGCGAGATCCTTGAGGATCCGCTGGCTGGCGAGCTTGCCGGGCAGCCCCATCACGCAGCCACCGGGGTGGGTGCCCGAGCCGCACTGGTAGTAGCCGTCGATCGGTGTCGAGTACTGGCTCCAGCCAGGCGCGGGCCGGAAGAAGTACATCTGCGGAGCCAGGAACTCACCCGCGAAGATGTTGCCCTCGCTCAAGCCGGTGACCCGCTCGATGTCGAGCGGGGTGACCACCTCACGATGCAGCACAAGGTCTCCGAAACCTGGGAAGTGCGACTCGAGCACGGCCTGGACCACGTCGCCGAAGGGCTCGCGCTCGGTGTCCCAGTCGCTGCTCTTCAGGTGGTACGGCGCGTATTGCACGAAGCACGACATCACGTGCTTTCCGGGCGGAGCCATGTCGGGGTCGACGACCGACTGGATGGCGGCGTCGATGAACGGCCGCCTGCTGTAGGAGCCGTACTTGGCGTCGTCGAAGGCGCGCTCGACGTACTCCATGGTCGGGCCGATGTTGACGAAGCCGCCGTACTGGTCCGAGCGGTTGGGGAGCGCCGGGTAGGTCGGCAGTCCGTCCAGAGCGAAGTTGACCTTGGCGGAGGTGCCCTGGAAACGGAAGCGCTCGATGTTCTCCACCAGGTCGGCGGGCAACTCCCGTGGTTCCACCAGCTCGAGGAAGGTGCGCCGAGGGTCGAGGGCGGAGACCACCACGGGCGCCTGGAACTCCGTGCCGTCCTCCAGCGCAACGCCGGTCACCCGGCCCTCTGCCATGGTCACGGCCTTGACGGCCGAGTCCAGCCGGATCTCGGCGCCGTACGCCGCCGCGGCGCGCGACAGCACCTGGGTGAAGCCACCGTTGCCGCCCTTGTGGAAGGACCACGAACCGAGCCGTCCGTCGTGCTCGCCCATGTTGTGGAACAGCAGCACCAGCCCGGAGCCCTGCGACATCGGACCCACCTTGTTGCCGATGAAGCTGGAGGAGGACAGGTAGCCCTTGAGGGCGTCGTTCTCGAAGTAGTCGTCGAGCCAGTCAGCGGCACTGCCGGTGAGCAGGCGGACGGTGTCGTGCATGACCTTGCGGTCGATCCCCCCGAGGTGGTTGAGCATCCAGGCGATGTCGGCCTGGTCCTCGGGATCCTTGCCGAAGATGTTGGGGGGCGGGTTGTCGAAGAGCGGCTGCACCGCCTGGATGACGCGCTCCATGTCGTGCCCGTAGCGCTCGTAGGCATCCGCGTCGTGCGGCGAGTGCCGCTTGACCTCCTGCACGTTCTCCTCGTGGTCGTCACCGAAGAGCAGGTAGTCACCATCCTCGGTCGGATGGAAGCCGGAGGGCATCATCAGGGGCATGAAGCCGTGCCGCACCAGGTCGAGCTCCTGGACGATCTCGGGACGCAGCAGGCTCAGCGCATACGAGAAGGTCGTGAACTGGAAGCCGGGCACCAGCTCCTCGGTGATCGCGGCCCCACCGACGAACGGGCGGCGTTCGAGGATCAGCGTGCGCAGCCCGGACTTGGCCAGGTAGGCGCCGTTGACCAGGCCGTTGTGGCCGCCCCCGACCACGATCGCGTCGTACTGGTTCGCGCTGCTCATGGGGTCGCCGTCTTTCGCTCGGGGTTGAACAGGGGCATGCGGGCCGTGCGCGCCAGCACCTTGGTCGTGTGGTGATTGATGGTCAGTTCGAGGTGGACCTCCGAGCCGGGCGCGGCCAGCTCGGTGGGCACCCGGGCCATGCCGATGTGGCGCTGCAGGACCGGTGAGTACATGAAGGCCGTCGCATAGCCGACCTGCTCACCTTCGGCGTCGTACAGCATCGACTCCCAGCCGAGCGGGGTCTCGTTCTTCTCCGGCAGCAGGCCGGCGTCGCGATAGAGCCGGTCCCACTCCTCCCAGTCGACGACGATCCCGACAGTGGCCCAGCGCGACGTCCCCTCGGCCAGCTCGCGCCGGATCGCATCGCGCCCGACGAAGGCCCGGTCACCGTCCAGACCACGCAACATCCACCCCAGACCGAGCTCCTGCGGAGTGACCCTGTCGTGGTCGGTGAACACGAGCCGGCTGTTGTGGAAGTCGACGTCGACCAGGGGCAGACCAGCCTCGATCCGGAGCATCATCAGCGCCTCCTCGCCGAAGGGACGCAGCCCGTGACCGGCCCCGGCTTCCAGCAGGGCGTCGAGTACGTCGAGCGCGTGGGCGGAGGGCACGGTGACCTCGTAGCCGAGGTCCCCGGTGTAGCCGGTGCGGCTGACCGTGACCGGGGCCTTCGCGATCTTGGTCTCGGCGTGCTCGAAGTAGCGCAACCCGGCCACGTCGTCCGACAGGGCCGCGAGCACCGCCCGGGACCGGGGGCCCTGAACAGCCAGGACCCCGTAGTCGTCGCTCACGTCGGTGATCTCGACCTCGAGCCGGCCGCGCAGGTCGCTGAGGTAGCCCATCTGGGGGCGGGCCGAGGTCAGGAAGAACTCGTTCTCGGAGTGCCGGAACACCACCCCGTCCTCCATCACGAAGCCGCGGTCGTCGCACCAGATCGTGTATTGGGCTCGACCAGGGCGACAGGTCCGCACGTCGCGCACGAACACCCCCGCCAGCAACCGCTCCGCGTCACGACCGCGGATCCAGTACTTGAACAGGGGTGAGGAGTCGAAGACCCCGACGCTGTTGCGCACCGCGAAGTATTCGTGCTTGGGAGCGTGCGAGTAGCGCAAGGCCGAGAGGTGGCCGGACCAGTGGGTGTAGAGACCGGTCTTGTTGAGCTCGCTAAGGCGAGGGTGGAACGGTGTCGTCCTGATCACGTCGTCAGCCTAGGCCCTTGTTGGACACGTGATCAATAGGCTTGACTGGTCGAATGGCCAAGCGGATGGACCCGACCGAGCGACGCGCCCGCATCGTCGACGCCGCGCTCGCGGTGATGCTCCGCAAGGGGATCGCCGCCACGACCGTGCGCGACGTGGCCGCCGAGATGGGCAGCTCGTCCGGTCTGGTGCACCACTACTTCGACTCCATGGACGAGCTGCTGGCCACTGCCTTCGACCAGGCGGCCTCGGTGGATCTGGAGAGCACCCGGTCGGCGCTGCGGTCCGCGCCGGACCCGGTGGAGCAGCTGCGCACGTTCTTCGCCACCTACATCCGGGCCGAACAGGACTGGGCGTTCCAGCTCTGGCTGGACGCCTGGGCTGAAGCCTCGCGGCGACCCGCGCTCCAGGCGACCTCACAGCGGCTCAACGTCGCGTGGCAGCAGCTGCTGTCCTCAGTGGTCGGTGCTGGGATCGACACCGGGAGCTTCACCTGCGCCGATGCCGAGGGCACCGCGTGGCGGATCCTGTCCCTACTCGACGGACTGGCGCTGCAGACGGTCGCACACCGGGTCGCCCTCGATCGCGCGTCGGTCCTCGCCTGGTCGGTGGCCTACGCGGAGTCGGAGCTCGGACTCGCTCCCGGCACCCTCGAGATCAGTGCCGGTGCCCGTTGGGCCGATGGTCCGGCCGGGCCGCAGCCAGCTGCTCCAGCAACGACCGGACATCGCCCCAGCCCGTGACCGCGCTGCGTGCCGAGACACTGGGCACGGCCGCGTCGAGCTTGGCCCTCGTCAGCCGGGAGAGCACCTGGTTGACCTGGTCGGCGTCCTCGAGCGGCAGGCGTTGCAGCGGGACCGCCAGAGTCCCCCACTCCAGATCCACCCTGGCCAACAGCTGACCGTCGCCGGCACTGAGGCCGACCGCCTCCGACGACTCGGTGACACCCAGACCCTTCGAGCGAGCCAGCTCAGTGACCAGTTCGACCAGCTGCCGTGTCTCCACTGCATGGGCCGCAGGCAGCTCCTCGGGGACGTCGGTGGACAGGTGGGTCGGCGACAGCGGTGACCGCTGCGGCACCGCCGGCACGAGTACTGCGCCGCCGAAGCCGCCGGCGCGGTACTGGGTCAGCTCCACGGCGTACACCTCAGCTGTCGTCAGCTGGTCGTTGAGCAGCTCGGTGATCCTCTTCAGCTCGACCGGGATCCGATGTGCGACCAGCACCATCCGGATCCGGCCCTCGGCGAGGTTGGTCTCCACCGCGCCGAAGAAGGCCTCCTGGTCCCGTTGCCCGGTGAGGTCGGCGAGCACGTCGTCCGGGTCGAGGCCGGCGCGTCGCTGCGTGGTCGCGAACGTGGCCCGCAGCTCCTCCAGCGGCCAGCGCTGCAGCCCGTTGGCGGCCAGGTCGAGCACCTGGCCGACGATGTCGCGGCGCTGGGCCTCGTCGTCGGCCGAGCGGGCCGACACCAAGGTCGGCACCCCCTCCTGGTCGACGAGCAAGGACACCCCCAGTCGACCGGAGGTGCCCGGCCCCGAACCCAGCACCAGGGCCCACCGGCGGGGCAGAGCCGCCATCTCCTCGCCGGCCAGCACCTCCGGGTGGGCCTGGACGAGGGCATTGAGCAGGTCGCCGCTGTCGTAGGGGGTCTCGGTCATCGGCACCAGCGTGCCGTCGGAACCCAGATGGAAGACATGCTCCATCGTCAGTCCGCCCCACGCATCGACATGCTGCGCATCCTCCCCCAGCGGGTCCCCCCATCGAGGTCCCCCACGCGGATACTGGGGTGAATCTGGTGCCGCTGGACGGCGGCGTGTGCTGAACGGGTCAGAGGTAGAGACCGGTTGCGGTGTCACCGAGCCGCTCGGCCGCCACCGCGTGGATGTCCCGCTCGCGCATCACCACGTAGACCTCTCCCGACACCTCGACCTCGGCCTTGTCCTCGGGGTCGAACAGGACCCGGTCACCCGGCTCGATGGCGCGGGCGTGGGGTCCGACCGCAACGACCTTCGACCAGGCCAGGCGTCGTGCCCCCATGGCGGCCGTGGCCGGGATGACGATGCCTCCCGAGGAACGCCGCTCGCCGGCCTCATGGTCCAACTCGACCATGACCCGGTCGTGGAGCATCTTGATCGGAGTGCTCACCGAACGATCTTGCGGATCAGCGCGAGGGTTGCCACCACCCCGACCACGCCACCAGCGACCTTGAGGATGTTGTCGGTGCGGGGCCGGCCCGTCTGGGCGTCGACGAAGTAGGCCTTCACGGAGGTGACCTCGCGACCCACGATCGTCTTAGGGTTCACACGATGCACCAACTGGTCGATCGTCGAGGCGAGACGCTCACGGGTCTCCTCCATCTCGGACTCCAGCGACGACAGTTCCTTGGCCACGAATCTGCTCCCAGTCAACGGTGGTGCGTGTAGTCCGGAAGGCTACCAACCCGGACGGGTGGGCGGCCCCGCGCTACCGTCGTCCTGACACTGCCAGACCCCGAAGGAGCACCCGTGCCTCTCAGCGCCGGCGACATCGCACCCGACTTCACCTTGACCAACGACGCCGGTGAGCCGGTCACACTCTCCGAGCATCGCGGCACCCGCGTCATCGTCTACTTCTACCCAGCCGCCATGACCCCCGGCTGCAGCAAGCAGGCCTGCGACTTCACCGACTCCCTGGAGTCGCTGCGTGGGGCCGGTTTCGAAGTCATGGGCATCTCCCCTGATCAGCCGGCCAAGCTGGCCAAGTTCCGCGAGCGTGACCACCTGGGCATCACGCTGCTGTCCGACCCGGACAAGGCAGTGCTCACGGCGTACGGCGCGTTCGGCGAGAAGAAGCTCTACGGCAAGGTCGTCCAGGGCGTGATCCGCTCCACGTTCGTCGTGGACCCCGAGGGACGCATCGAACTCGCGCAGTACAACGTCAAGGCCACCGGACACGTGGCCAAGCTCCGCCGCGACCTGGGGCTGGACGCGGCCTGATCCCCTGTACGGCGGCCCTAGACTTGCGCCCGAGCCGAAGTGGTGGAACTGGCAGACACGCAGGATTTAGGTTCCTGTGCCTTCGGGCGTGGGGGTTCAAGTCCCCCCTTCGGCACCCAGAGGGTTGATTTCGCGACCGACCCCTGCGGGTTTCCCCGGTCGGCCGGTGATGCCCGCGGTTGTCAGCCGTAGCAATGCCTGACAACCGCGTGTGCCCCCTGACAAGTCCGAGGAGGGGTGCCGTGAGCTCCGACTCAGTCGGTGTCGGAGTCGGCCTCACTCGGCGGCGGCTCGAGGTTCGCGGCCGCCGAATAGCCCAGGAGATAGCCCTTCGCCTTCTCGGCGCGCGGATAGCGGTCCACCCAGGCCCAGAACTTGGCGTCATGGCCCGGTTCGAGCAGGTGTGCCAACTCGTGGACCAACACGTAGTCGACGACCCAGGTCGGCATCGCCTGCAGCCGGGTCGAGAGCCGGATCGACTTCTCGCTCGGGGTGCATGAACCCCAGCGGGACTTCTGGTTCTCCACCCAGCGCACCGACTCCGGCACCGCCAGCCCGCCGAGATGACGGTCGCTGAGGTCACGTGCGCGACGAAGAAGGTCATCGTCGGACCGGATGGATCGCCGTGTCTTCTTCGCCAGCCGGGCAACCATCGTCTGCACCCATTCGGCCTCCTGAGCCTTGCTCATGGTGGCGGGGATCATCACGATGATGGTGTCGCCGTCGCGATAGGCCGAGACGGTACGACGGCGCCGACGCGAGCGACGGACCTCGACCTTGGGCTCGCCCGAACCCGGAGTCGGTGGCTCACGTGGCGGTGGGGCCATGAAGAGCACGCTACTTGTCTGCCCAGGCCAACAGACGAACCTGGGCCCACGTGTTGACGATTCGCTCCGGTTCGATGCCGGCGAGCTCGGCTCGCTCACAACCGTAGGACAGGAAGTCCAGCTGGCCCGGGGCGTGGGCATCGCTGTCGATGGAGAACAGGCAGCCGATGTCGCGAGCGAGCTCGAGCAGCGCCGTCGGGGGATCACGCCGCTCTGGACGGGAGTTGATCTCCACCGCGACGTCGTTGGCCAGACAGGCCTCGAACACCGCCCTCGCGTCGAACTGGGACTGGCCCCGCATCCCCCGGTTGCCCGTCACCAGCCGGCCCGTGCAGTGGCCGAGCACGTTGGTGCGCGGCTGTCGCACCGCGGCCACCATCCGGCGGGTCATGGCGTCCTTGTCCATGGCCAGCTTCGAGTGGACGCTCGCCACACGCAGGTCGAGCCTGGACAGCATCTCGTCGCTCTGGTCCAGGCTGCCGTCGTCGAGGATGTCGACCTCGATCCCCTTCAGCAGGGTGAAGGCACCCCCGAGATGCTGGTTGACGGCATCGACCACGTCGAGCTGTCGCGCGAGCCTCTCGGCACTGAGCCCGCGCGCCACCTTCAGCCGGGGCGAGTGGTCGGTGAGCACCAGGTAGTCGTGACCCAGCTCGATGGCGGTGAAGGCCATCTCCTCGATCGGCGATCCACCGTCGGACCAGTCCGAGTGGCTGTGCAGGTCACCGCGCAGGGCCGCTCGGATCTCGCCACCTCCCGAGGCGAGCGGCCCGGCATGCTCCTCCTCGAGCCGTGCCAGGCGCTCGGGCAGCACCCCGTTCACGGCGTCCGTGATCACCTTGGCCGAGCTCGCCCCGACCCCTGCCAGGTCGGTGAGGGTGCCGGCGGCCACCCGCGCCTGCACCTCCTCGGCGGGCATCGGCAACACCGTGGCAGCGGCCTGTCGGAACGCCTTCACCTTGTAGGTGTCCTCGCGCCCGCGTTCGAGCAGGAACGCGATGCGGCGCAGTGCTGCCACCGGGCCGGCCTCGTAGCTCGTCACCTGTCCTCCTCGTCTCCCCCGTGCACGCGGCCATCATGCCCCGGAGCACCGACACCCCGGACGAGTTGACCGCGTCGCCGCGACCTCCTAGCGTCAGCGGCAGACGTGGCTCCCGGCTGGGTCGACGGCGTTCGCAAGGGGAAGGCAAACGACGTTCGGTCCGCTCGGGAGCCTCGTCGTTCACACCCCACGGAAGTCCGGAGCACGGCGCTCGCGAGCCGCACTGATCCCCTCCTGGAGGTCCGCAGTGGTCAGGGTTGCCGGTTGGGCCAGCGCCTCGAACTGCAGACACGACTCGATGTCACGGTGCCCGCCCAGCAGCGCCTGCTTGGTGTAGCGGCTGGCGATCGGGGCAGTCCCCGCGATCCCGACGGCGGTGTCAAGCACCTCCGCCTCGAACGAGTCACGCTCGATCACCCTGCTGACCAGTCCCAGCCGCACGGCCTCGTCGTCGGCGACAGCGCGACCGGTCAGCAACAGGTCGCGCGCATGTGCCGCACCGACGACGTCGGGCAGGAGGTAGGTGGCGGCCATGCCGGCATGCATCCCCAGCTTCACGAACGGCACGCTGAGCTTCGCGCCCGCGGCGGCGTACCGGATGTCACATGCCAGCGCGAGGCACAGGCCGGCCCCGACCGCGGGACCGTTGATCGCGGCGATGGTCGGCACCTCGAGCTTCCGGATCGAGAGCCACGCGCGGTAGAACGCCATCATCCGGGTGCGCAGCCGGTCCACCGAGGCGTCCGGCTCACTGGCGATCCAGCTGGTGTTGCCGCCCGAGCAGAACGCCGTTCCGCTGCCGGTCACGACGACCACGCGGACCTCCGGGTCATGGGCGAGTACGTCGATCGCGCGCACCCAGGAGGCTGTCATCTCCTCCGACATCATGTTGCGCTGGTCGGGATTGTCGAGGGTCAGGACCGCGACCCCGGGGCTCGGACGATCCAGGGTGAGGTGCGGAAACGAAGTCGTGGACATGCCCGGCAGACTACCGAGCGATCCCCGCTCACCGGTGCGCCTCCCACGCCTGAGTTGCGCTCTGTGTAGGGTTTCAGGCGGTGGAGGTGGCATCAGTTGCCTCGACCCCGACGGGCTTCCCCTTCCCCCCGTCGCGACGACCAAGTGAAATGAGCAAGGAGGCCCTCATGGCTGAGACCTGGAGCGGCGAGTTCTACTGCGTGAAGTGCAAGGAAAAGCGCGAGGCTGAGGGCGAGGTCAGGGTCAACGACAAGGGCACCCGGATGGCCAAGGCTGTCTGCCCCGTCTGCAGCACCAACCTGAACCGGATCCTGGGCAAGGCGTAGAGCCAGCCCGACACAGCTGCCGCGGCGGCGCCGGTGCGACTTCGGTCGTACGGCGCCGCCGCTGCTCTGTCTCCGGGGGCCCAACAGCAGACTGCCTGCCCCCCAAGGGCCCTGTGGAGGAACGAGGCAGCCTGACGCCCGAGCGTGGCAGGCTGCAGCATGGCCTTCCCCGAGCGACCGCTCCTACGACCCGGGACCCTGGTCACCCGACGAGGCGACGGGCACCTTCAGATCGGGCTCGACGCACCACGGGCGATGGTGGTGCCCGACGACGGTGACACCCGGAGGTTCCTCGACGGCCTCGCCTCAGGCGGCTTTCCAGAGGTGACCCCGATGGTGGCCAGGCTTGCTGACGCCCTGTTGGAGCATGGGCTCCTGATCGATGCCGTCGACTTCCGCGCGTCCCTCGATCAGCGGCCGCAAGCCGCCCAGAGCGTCGCCGCGACCTTCGCGCACGGGAACCTCGAGGGCGGTCGGCTCCTCACCCGGAGGGCCGAACGCCCGGTCCGGGTGGAGGTGTGCCTGCCGCCGGCCGACGCTGGGCTCGACTGGCTCGGTCTCGCCACCGGTCTGCTCTCCCTCCAGGGTGTGCCCGACGCTGGCACCCCCGTGGTGCATCTCGTGATCCACGGCGGTGAACCCGACCGTGAACGCGTCGATGAGTTCGCCCGCACCGAGCAGCCACACCTCCTGCTGTCGGCCTCGGAGGGGTTCGTGAACCTCGGCCCCTTCGTGGTTCCCGGCGTGACCGCCTGTCTGCGCTGTGTCGATGCGCACCGGGGTGAGCTGGATCCGCGTCGCGCACTGGTGGTGGAGCAACACGCCCACGCCCGCGGCCCGAGGCCGGACGGCCTCCCGATGCCGCTTGACCCCGCTGTCATGACAGCCGCTGTGGCCTGGGCGATCCGCGACGTGGTCAGCTTCGTGGACGACGAGATGCCCACCACCTGGTCGAGCACGATCCGGTTCGGGCCGGGCATGCAGCAGGCACACACTCCCTGGCAGCGCCATGCGCGCTGCGGATGCTCGTGGGCACAGGTCCAGCCCCCGCCGTACGACGAGAACGGCATCGAAGCAACTGGCTGACCTACCACCACTCGCTGTCGAGCTTGCTCTCCATCGCCCGCAGGTGCTCGCGCGAGCACCGGGCGCAGAACCGTCGGGGGCGGCCGTTCTCCACGGCCGTGGTCCACGTCAGGACCGCGACGTCCTCCTCGGCCGTTGTCCCACACAGGTCGCAGGTCACCACGTCGCCCACGATAGGCCCGGAGCGGCCGTCCGCACAGGGGCAGCGGAAAGGCCCGGCGGGACCGTGGGTCCTGCCGGGCCTTTCCTTGTTTCACCTGCACCCGCGATCTGGGTGCGTCACCCTCCGATGGAGGGGGACCTACAGGGCGCGAGCCAGGGCGAGGCGCGCCTGCTGTGCGGCTCGCTCAGCCTTGCGGCTCAAGCGACGGGCACGGACGAGGCGATTGCCTCGTCGCAGTTCCTGCGCCTCTCCCAGGCGCTCGGCCATTTGTGATCGCGCCAGGTTTTCGTGGATCAGATTCATGTCATTGCTCCGCTTCGAGTTCGAGTTCATTGAGGTCTTTCCTGGATGGGTGTCGCCTGACAGGGAGGTCACGCGGCAGCGTGGTTGTCGACGTCGTTCTTGCGAGGACGTCCGCGTGGGCGCTTGCGGGGGATCACCACTCCCTGAAGGAACAGCTCACCGCCCCACACGCCCCACGGCTCACGCCGCTCGAGTGCGCCGGAAAGGCACATCGCCTGGACTGGGCAGTCCTGGCAAAGCGTCTTGGCGTACTCCACGTCGCTGGGCAGTTCGGCGAAGAACAGCTCCGGGTCGTTGACCCGACACGGCAGCAGCTCCTCATCGATACCCGTCGCTGCGTTGTGCAGCTCACCGAGGCTCAACTCATCGCTCCGGTCGAGTACGTGGATGCTCATATGTCACCTCCTTCGTCACCTTGATCGCTGGGTTGCAGGTAAAAGGTCAAACAAAAAGACCGCGGATCCCGGTTCTCGGGTTCCGCGGCCTGGAGGCTGCCAAAGTGTTGGTGTCAACAGTTTGGTGGTCTCCAGACAGAGGTCCCCTGGGTGGCTCCCTTGAGGGAAGCCGCCACGTGCCGATCGCGAACCGGGACGTCGATGCCCTGGATGGCGCACACAGGCGTGCCAAAAGCGCGCAGCGTGCCGCCGGAGATGGGCATGGCGAAAGCCGACTGGTTCGCAGTCGTCATGGTGTTGGTGTAGTTGCTCATGTGCTCATCCCCTCCTTCAGTGCCTCGTGCGCTGACCGTGCCAGGGTCATGGTGCGCGTGCTTGTGCGGTTGAGAAGAAGTTACCGTCCCCACCCTGTAATGGGCAAACGATTTTCTGGGTATTTCTTCAAACTTCTTCTCTATCGATCAGGTCACTGGTCAGTGACCAGTGCCAGCACCTCGTCGCCGTACTTCTCGAGCTTGGACTTGCCGATGCCGCTGATCCTCAGCAGCGTCTGTTCGTCGCCCGGCTTGACCTCGGCGATCAACTCGAGGGTCGCGTCGGTGAAGACCACATAGGCCGGCACCTTCTCTGCCCCGGCCCGGACCAGGCGCCACTCGCGAAGTCGCTCGAACAGTGCTTCGTCGTAGTCCACGGGGCAGTCCGCACACCGGCCCTTCTTGCGCTGGGCCGGCGTGACCAACTGGTGGCCGCACACCTTGCACACAGCCGCCCGCCCGGACTTCTTGGGCCTCCCAGCCAGGACAGGGTCGCCCAGACCCTCTGGACGGAGCCCGTCGAGGAATCGGGACGGCTTGCGGGAGCCGCGCCCTCCGGGGTTGCGGGCGGCCGCCCACGACAGGCTCAGGTGTCGACGGGCGCGGGTGATCCCGACATACAGGAGGCGACGCTCCTCCTCGACTTCAGCCGGCGTGGCGGCATAGGTGATCGGCATCGACCCCTCCTGCACCCCGGAGAGGAACACGGCATCCCACTCCAGCCCCTTGGCCGCATGGAGAGTGGCCAACGTGACCCCCTCGGCCACTGGCGCATGCTGCTCGCTGGCGCGACGATCGAGGTCGTCCACGAACTCGCCGAGGGTGGCGCCGACCCCGGAGAGGAAGAACTCCTCGGCCTGGCTGACCAGGGCCTGCCAGGACTCCCAGCGGTTGCGGGCCTCGCCACGCCCCTCGGGCGCCGTGGCGCTCCACCCCAGACCCGCAAGAGTCGCCCGCACGTCCTGAACGGGGTCGTCGGCGAGCTCACCGCCACGCGCGGTGCCCCGCAGCAGAGTCACCGCCGAGCGAACCTCGGGACGCTCGAAGAAGCGAGCAGCCCCACGGATGACATAGGGAACTCCCGCGGCCGACAACGCATCCTCGAACGCCTCGGACTGGGCGTTGATCCGGAACAACACAGCCATCTCGCGCCACGGCACGCCCTGCTGCCGCAGCCCATTGAGCTGGTGGGCGATCTCGCTCGCTTCGGCCACTTCGTCGGGGAACGGCTGGTAGACGACGTCGGGCCCGGGGCCCTGCTGGGCCGTCAGTTGAACGCCGCGGCTGCTGGTGCCGGCGAGAAGGGTGTTGGCCGCGGCGATGACCTGGGGACTCGAGCGGTAGTTGCGCACCAGCTCGACCGACGTACTCGAGGGGAACCTGCTGGTGAACTCGCGCAGGTAGGCCGGGCTGGCGCCGGCGAAGCTGTAGATGGTCTGAGCCGGGTCGCCCACCACGCAGAGCTCGTCTCGACCGCCCAGCCAGAGATCCAGCAGGGCGGACTGAATGGGCGAGACGTCCTGGAACTCGTCGACGGTGAAGAACTTGTACTGCCGCCGGACCTGGGCAGCCACCCGCTCGTCGTCAGCCAGGAGAGCGGCACCGAGGAGCAGCACGTCCTCCATGTCCATGCGACCCTGGTTCCTCTTCACATCTTCGTAGCCGGCGAAGATGCGGGCCACCAGCTCCGCGTCGATCCCGGTGACCGACCTGCCCCTGCCGGGCGCGATCGCGGCGTACTTGTCGGGCGAGACGTTGCTCACCTTGGCCCACTCGATCTCCGAGGCCAGGTCGCGCAGCGTCGCCTGGTCGGCTCGCACCCGCAGCCGGCTCGTCGCGTTGGCCAGCATGCCCAGCTTGGACGCGGTCAATTGGGGCAGGTCGCCGCCGTGGACCTGGGGCCAGAAGAATCGCAGCTGGCGCAGAGCGGCCGAGTGGAAGGTGCGCGCCTGCACACCGGCCGCCCCCAACGCCCGCAACCGCTCGCGCATCTCCCCGGCCGCCTTGGTGGTGAAGGTGACCGCCAGCACCTCGGTCGGCTGGTAGACGCCCGTGGCCACACCGTGAGCGATGCGGTGGGTGATCGCTCGCGTCTTGCCGGTCCCGGCGCCGGCCAGCACCCGCACCGGTCCCCGCAGCGCCTGCGCAACCGATCGCTGCTCGGGATCCAGCGACTCGAGCAGCGGGTGCATGGGAAGAAACTCCTGGCGGACGTGGTTGAGTGCGACGAGCGGGAAAGCCCCGCGGACACAACCCTAGACGTCAGAGGGGACACCGCTGCGATGAGCAGTTCGATCACGATGTACACCACCCCGTGGTGTGGCTACTGCCACCGCCTCAAGAGCCAGATGGACCGCGAGGGCATCGCCTACGAGATCGTGGACATCGAGCAGGTGCCCGATGCGGCGCTGATCGTCGAGCAGGTGAACAACGGCAACCAGACCGTTCCCACCCTCGTCTTCTCGGACGGATCCGCAGTCACCAACCCGTCGCTGGCCCAGGTCAAGGAGAAGCTGGCGGCGCTCTGAGCCGTCCGGTCTCTGCGGGCTCACCCGACGTGGTGGGCAACGCCCTGGCGACCCGGAAATGCGTTCGCGAGGAGCCCTCTCCCACAACTAGGGTCGTGGAGTCATGCGCGATTTTCCACCAGCCATCACAGCGTTCCCGACGGGACGCTCCGACGCGCGCCCCCAGACCGACTCGGGCCAGCCCGACCTGCGTACGCCGGGAGCGTTCCTCCGCTGGAAGCTGGGCCAACAGCGCGCGGTGATCGTGGCTGCCTGCCTCGTGGGCATCCTGTGGCAACTCCCCCTGACAGTCGGTCCCTGGCTCGTGGGCAAGGCGATCGACGACGGGATCCTGCCCGGCGACACGTCCTCCACCCTCACCTGGACGGGCTGGCTGCTGCTGGTCACCGTCATCGGCGCCGTGTTCGGCATCGCCATGCACACGCTGATCGTGCGCAGCTGGCTGATCGCGCTCTACGGCACCACACTGATGGTCGCCCGCAAGGCCGTGCAGATGGGCCACGTCCTGCCACGCAGGGCACCCACCGGTGAGGTGCTCAGCGTCGCCTCCAGCGACTCAGACGAGTTCGGCGCCCTCACCGAGATCACCGCGCGGGCATCGGCCCAGTTCGTCGCCTACCTCGTGGTCGCCACCATCGTGCTCTCGACCTCGTTGCCCCTCGGGGTGCTGCTCCTCGGCGCGGCACCGGTCCTGGTCGGGGTGGCCCTGCCGCTGCTCCGGCCTCTGCACCGGCGCCAGGAGGTCGAGCGGTCGCGCAATGCCGAGCTCACCTCGATGGCCACCGACATCGTCGGGGGATTGCGCATCCTGCGCGGCATCGGCGGCGAGCGCACCTTCGGTCGCAACTACGCCACGCAGTCGCAGCGCACCCGCCGAGCAGGCGTGTCAGCGGGGATCTGGCAGGCGGGCATCGAAGCCATCGGGGTGCTGTTCTCCGGCTGGTTCCTGGTGCTGCTCATGTGGATGGGCACCCGCGAGGTGCAGTCCGGTGACCTGACCATCGGCCAGCTCATCAGCTTCTTGGGCTACGGCCTGTTCATGATCGGTCCCATCCAGACCTTCTTCGAGTTCGCCCAGAAACTGACCCGCGCCCTGGTCAGTGCACGTCGCGCGATCGGGATCTTCGAGCAGGAACCCCCCTGGATCGAACCGGCCACGCCCCTGGCTCTCCCCTCGAACGGCGCCCTCCACGACGACCACTCCGGGTTGGTCGCTGCCCCCGGGCTGTTGACCGTGGTGGTCAGCGCCGTACCCGAGGACTCGGCTGCCCTGGCCGACCGGCTGGGACGCTACCTGCCCGCGGACACCGAGCCGGTCGCGGTCCAGGGCGAAGGCGGACTGAAGGGGCGCGCGGCCCGACAGGCCCGTGCCGAACGACTGGCCGAGCGGGCCAGGATCGCTGCAGAGGACCAGGACCGAGCCTCACGGCCCTGGGGTGTGCGGCTCGGCGAGGTCGACCTGGGGCAGGTGCGCCTGGCCGACATCCGCGCGCGGATCGTCGTCAGCGACACCGGCAGCCAGCTGTTCGGAGGGACGTTGCAGGACGCGATCGACCCGCACGGACGCCTCAGTCGCACCCAGGCCGAGGAGACCCTGCGGGTGGCCAACGCGGAGGACGTCTACGACTCGCTGCCCGGCGGCTGGCAGGGAGTCCTTGACGAGCGCGGGCGCGGGCTGTCCGGTGGACAGCGCCAGCGCGTGGTCCTGGCGCGTGCCCTCGCCACCGACGCCGACGTCCTCGTGCTCGTCGAGCCGACCTCCGCGGTGGATGCCCACACCGAGGCACGGATCGCGGAGCGGGTCGCCGCCCACCGCGCCGGGCGTACGACGATCGTGGCCACCGTCTCGCCCCTCTGGCTGCACCACGCGGACCAGGTCGTGCTGCTCATGGGCGACCGGGTGGCTGTCACCGGCACCCACCAGCGCCTGCTGGAGGAGAGCACGGACTACCGCCGAGTGGTTGCGCGCGCCGTCGACGTCCCCGACTGGGAGGAGAGCCATGTCTGACCTGTTGGCCACCTCCCCTGACACCTGGCGCGACCGCGCCAGCGACGCCCCGGCCATCCCAGCCGAGCTCATCGCTCCGGTCGACGCCCCCTGGCGGGTCCGGCTCGAGGCCCTGCGCAGTCGTCACCGCCTGCGTGAGCAGCGCGCCGAGAAGGTGTACGCCGACTCGCGCAGCCCGGCCAGAGGCTGGCCGGTGGCCGACAACGCGGCCGTCTTCGCGTTCCTCGGTCGGCTGCTGCGCCAACGCCGAGGCATGTTCGCCGCGGTGGTCGTCCTCAACGCCCTCGCAGCAGCCACCGGACTGCTGGTCCCCCGACTCCTCGGGGGGCTCATCGACCGGACGGTGGCAGACACCCCGGGCGGCATGTCGCTCAATGTGCTGGCGCTGCTCGTCGTGGTGGTGGTCTCGGCCCAGGCCCTGTTCACCTACCTCGGCCAGCGCACGTCCACGATCTTCGGACAGGACCTGCTGTCCTCGGCGCGCGAGTACATCGTCGACACGATCCTCCGACTGCCCCTCGGACGGGTCGAAGGGGCCAGCACCGGAGACCTCGTCACCCGCGTCACCCGCGACGTGGGCACCATGAGCCGGTCGGTGCAGTACGGCCTGCCCATGGCGATCATCACCCTGCTGACCGTCGCACTGTCCATCGTGGCGATGTTGTTGAACTCGCTGCTCCTCGCCCTGCCGGCACTGGTCCTGATCGCCAGTTCGGCCTTCCAGGTCCGCCGCTATCTCCAGCGGGCCCAGAAGTGCTACATCACCGAGGGCGCGACGTACTCGCAGATCAACACCACGCTCACCGAGACGGTCGAGGGTGCGCGCACCGTGGAGTCGCTGCGCCTGAGTGAACAGCGACTGAAGGCCGCCGAGGACGACCTGGCGGTCTCGGCACAGGCCGAGCGCTACGGGATGACGTTGCGCAACCTGCTCTTCGCCGTGATCGACATAGCGTTCAACGCCCCTCGGGTCATCACCGTCCTCGCCGGGGCCTACGGCTACAGCCGGGGCTGGGTCAGCCTCGGGCAGATCACCGCAGCGATCCTCTACGTGGAGGCGCTGGCCGGTCCGCTCGACCGGCTGGTGGGCGAGGTGGACCGGCTCCAGGTTGGCGCGGCCTCGACCAGCCGACTGCTGGGCATCGCGCAGGTGCCGCCGGACCGGATCGCCGGACCGGACCTGCCTGAGGGCTCCGATCTCGTCGGTGACGACCTGCGGTTCGCCTACCGCGAGGGCCACGACGTCCTGCACGGCATCGACCTGTCACTCGAACCAGGGGAACGGCTCGCCATCGTGGGCCCGAGTGGGTCGGGGAAGTCGACCCTCGGGCGCCTGCTGTCGGGGATCAACGCGCCGCGGACCGGCTCTGCTCGTGTCGGTGGCGTCGAGCTGGTGGCGCTCCCGCTCGAGGTGCTGCGCACCGAGGTGGCGCTGGTGACGCAGGAGCACCACGTGTTCGTGGGTTCCGTGCGCGACAACATCATCCTGGCCCGTGAGGACAGCACCGAGTCCGCGGTGTGGGACGCGCTGGAGGCGGTGGGCTCGGTTGACTGGGTACGCCGACTCCCCGCCGGACTCGACACCCTGCTCGGCTCGGGCAATCAGGCGCTCACGCCTGCGCAGGCCCAGCAGATCGCGCTGGCACGATTGATCGTGGCCGACCCCCACACCCTCGTGCTCGACGAGGCGACCTCGCTGATCGACCCGCGCACCGCCCGCACGCTGGAGGGTTCGATGAACGCCCTGCTGTCCGGGCGGACCGTGGTGGCCATCGCACACCGTCTGCACACGGCCCACGACGCCGACCGGATCGCGGTCGTGATCGACGGCCGCATCGCCGAGCTGGGCAGTCACCACGACCTGGTGGAGAGGGACGGGGAGTACGCCGCTCTGTGGCGGGCCTGGACCTCCTGATCCCCTCCCCGGCCGGTGAAGGGGTCAGCGCCAGTTGCCGGGCAGCGGACCGCCGTACCAGTGCTCCATCAACGAGTGGGAGATGGAGACCCCGCCGGGCAGAACGACCGTCCCAGCCTCGGCCTCGGCCAGGATCTCGGCACGGGTGAACCAGCGTGCGTCCTCGATCTCGTGGCCATCGACCGCCACGTCGGTGCTGGTGGCTCTGGCGAAATAGCCCAGCATGAGGCTGGCCGGGAACGGCCACGGCTGATTGCCGAAGTACTCCACCTCACCGACGCGTACGCCGGTCTCCTCCGCGACCTCGCGCCGCACAGCATCCTCGAGGCTCTCCCCCGGCTCGACGAACCCCGCGAGGGTCGAGTACCGGCCGGCCGGCCAGGCGGGGCTGCGTCCGAGCAGGCACTTCTCCTCCGCGCTCCCGGGCTCACCGGCCGAGACCAGCATGATCACTGCAGGGTCGGTGCGCGGGAACTGCGCCCGCCCGCACGACGTACAAGCCAGCTCGTGTCCCGCGGCCCGAGGTTGGAGTCGGGTGCCGTCACGAGGACAGAACCTCGTCGCCTGATGCCACTCGGCCAACCCCATCGCGTGGAAGACCAGCGGTGCCTCACCCGGTGAGCCCTCGGCCAGGGCCTGGATGATGGTGCGCAGGCCGACCCAGAACTCCGGCGGCGCCGGCACCTCGTCGAGCAGCAGGGCGAAGTGCCACACTCCCTCGTGCTCACCGAGGAGCAGGCGCAGGCCGTCGGGGGCCTCGGCCGTGGAGATCCAGTCGGGCCGACCGTTGGCGGGCCGCAGACGACCTGCCGCGATCACCAGGACTCGGGTCGCCGGGTCGGCCCAGGTGCGATCGAGCCACGCCTGGTCACTGCGGCGTACGCCGGCCCGGTCGTGGGCGCCCTGGGCCATGACGATGTGCGGGTAGGTCACGATTCGCAGGCTACCCGCGCCCCTACGATGGCGGCATGAGCACCCACATCGGCGCCGCCCCCGGCGAGATCGCCCCCGTCGTCCTGATGCCCGGAGACCCCCTGCGAGCCAAATGGATCGCCGAGACCTTCCTGGCGGAGGCAGAGTGCTACACCGAGGTGCGCGGCATGCTGGGCTACACGGGAACCTGGGAGGGGCGGCGGGTCTCGGTCCAGGGCTCCGGGATGGGCCAGCCATCCCTGTCCATCTACGCCAACGAGCTGTTCAGCGACTACGACGTGCAGTCGGTGATTCGGGTCGGCTCCTGCGGCGCGCTCACCGAGAAGCTCGCCGTCCGCGACATCGTGATCGCGTCCGGCGCCTGCACGGACTCGTCGATGAACAAGGTCCGCTTCGAAGGCCTCGACTACGCGCCGGTTGCCGACTTCGGGCTCCTGCGCGCCGCCGCCGATGCGTCCGACGAGAGGACCGACGTCCACGTCGGACTGATCTTCTCCGGAGACTCGTTCTACGCAGCCAGGCCCGAACTGCTCGCGCGGATGGTGGAGTACGGCGTGCTGGCAGTCGAGATGGAGGCCAGCGCGCTCTACACCCTGGCGGCGAAGTACGGCCGCCGCGCGCTGGCGATCTGCACCGTCTCCGACCACGTCGTCACCGGTGAGGAGACCACAGCCCAAGAACGCGAGCAGACCTTCGGCGCCATGATCGAGATCGCCTTGCGGGCGGCGTTCAGCAGCTGAGGCCTCACCCGGCCAAGATGGCCGCCAGTTCGCTGCGACCGGGAAGGTCGTCGGGCTCGATGAGCTCGTTGGTGCGCACGTAGTAGAACGCCGCACGCACGTCGTCCAGCGGCAGACCGGTGAGGTCGGCCCAGGCCAGCCGGTACAACGCCAGCTGGAGCGGATCGGCGGTCGCGGACCTGTTGGTCTTCCAGTCCACCACCAGATAGCCCTCGCCATCGGGGTAGACCGCATCGATCCGACCACGGACCACCTGCCCACCCAGCACCAGAGCGAACGGCGCCTCCACCTGATGAGGTCGGCGATCGCCGAACGGGCCCGCCTCGAACGCGGCGATCAGCTCCTTGAGGTCGGACTCCGAGTCGATGCCCCGATCGCCCTGGCCGGGCAGATCCTCGGGATCGAACAGATCCTGCTGTCCGAACCGCGCCTCCACCCAGGCATGGAATCGCGTGCCGAAGCGGGCCGCAGCCGATGGCCTGCGGGGCAACGGCCTCGCCAACTCCTTGGCGAATGCCTCCGGATCTTCGCGCAGTCGGGCGACCGCGGTGGCCGACAGACTCGAAGGCAGGGGTACGTCGACGTGGCCCGACTGCTCACGCCGTGCCTCCTCGAGCAGGCGCTCGAGCTCGGCGTCCCACTCCTCGACCAGGGAACGCTCCACGAGGTCGAGGGCATCGTCGGTCCGCGACTCGGGGGTGGCCGCCATCGCCTCGGCCACCAGCTCGGCCGCCGCGAGGCGACGCAAGGCCTCGGCCGTGTGCACGGTGACCGGCCAGGGGAACTCCTTGACGCCGATCCGCAACGGGTTGGGGGTGCCCTTGGCGGGCTTGTCCAGCCAGGCCAGCGGTTCCAACCCCCAGCCGGAGAGGGTCTCGCGCACGGTCTCCTGATAGGGCGAGGGCCCGAGCGGCGTCTTGCGCTCCTCGTTCCAGAGGTAGGAGGAAACAGTCAGGCGATGTCGAGCCCGGGTGAAGGCCACGTAGCCGAGACGAAGCTCCTCGGCGGCCGCGTGATCCGCGGAGTCCTGCTTGAAGCTGGCGAAGCCGTCCTTGTCGCGGCTGCGCAACCTGGGCAGGTCCCGCTGGTCGCCTCGCAGGGGTGAGGGCAGGATCTCCACGCGGGTCGGCCACAGACCTCGGCTGCGGGTGTTGGGGAACTTCTCCGCACAGGCTCCCACCAGGAAGACCATGTCCCATTCGAGGCCCTTGGCGCGATGCACGGTGAGGAGCTTGACTGAGTCGGCCTCAGTGGGAGTCGCTACGTCGAGACCGTTGCCGAGCTCGTCCTCGGCCTCGAGCCAGGCAAGGAGCGAGGCCAAGGTGACGGTGCCGTCGATGGCCTGGAACTCAGCCACCGCCTTGACGAACAGATCGAGGTTGTCGCGGCGGGCCCGCGCGGCCTCACTCACGGACGCAGCGAGCTCGATGTCGATCCCGCAGGCGTCGATGATGCGGCGGACCAGGTCGAGCAGGGACTCCCCTGCATGCGCGCGCAGCTGTCGCAGCTCGGTGGACAGGAGCGCGAACCTCTGCCGGGCGGACGGGGAGTAGGGCAGGTCGCCTGGATCCTCCAGCGCATCGGAGAGGGCACGCACCTCGGTCGGATCGGCTCCTGCGACTGCATGGGCCAGCACCTCATCCAGGCTGGGCGAGGTGTCGTGCGACTGCTGATGCCCTCGCCGGGAGTCGGCGAGCTCGTCGGCCCGCTGACCGAGCAGCGCCAGGTCGCGCGGGCCCACGGCCCAGCGGGGTCCGGTGAGCAGCGTGAGCAGCTCGGCGTTGGCCGTGAGGTCGTGCATCAGGGTCAAGGTGGCCAGCACCTCCGAGACCTCGGGCAGCCGGAGCAGTCCTTTGAGTCCCACGATCTCGACCGGGATCTCGGCGGCGGTCAACGCGTCGAACACGTCGGCGGCATGGGCGTTGTCGCGCACCAGGACCCCGATCTCTCGCCACGCCGGTGTCGACATGAGCCCATGGGTGGATCGGACCTCGTCAGCCAGCCAGGCGAGTTCGCCGGCGTACGACTCGTGCACGATCGTCTGCACCTCACCCTCCTGGTCGTTGCCGGGTTCGAGCGGGGCGACCTGGGTGGAGTGCGCGTAGAGCGGAGCGGCGAGCCGGTTGGCCACCTCGAGGATCCGCCGGTCGGATCGTCGATTGACCGTCAGTGGGAAGACGCTCACCTGCTGGCCGTCGAGGCGAGGGAAGTCATCGCCGAAGTGCAGGATGTTGGAGACCGAGGCTCCACGCCACCCGTAGATGGCCTGGTTGGGATCACCCACGGCCGTCACCGGATGTCCAGCGGGAAAGAGCCGACGCAGCATCATGGCCTGGCCCACCGAGGTGTCCTGGTATTCGTCGAGCAGCACGATCCGGTATTTCGCGCGCTCCGCCTCCCCCACCGCCGGATGGGCGTCGGCCAACTGGGCGGCCAGGGCGATCTGGTCGGAGAAGTCCATCAGGCCGAGGGTCGCCTTCAAGGCCCGGTATTCGTCGACCAGCCGCAAGGCCTCGACGCGCCGTGCGAAGGCCCGCTCCACGTCGTCACGCAGTCCTTTGGGGCCACTGGCGAGCGCATCGGCGAAGAGCGGGCGCTCGTGGGCGTCGAACTCGCGCAGCCGCGTGGAGTCGACGAGATGCTCACTCATCGCTGCCTCGAGACGCAGGATGTAGTCGATCACGTGCTTGGGGCTGTCGGAGAGCTGATCGACGTGACCCGTGTGGCGATCGATCACGCGTGCCGCGAGTTGGTAACGGGAGGCATCGGCCATCACCCGGGTGTCAGGCTCGTGGCCGATCCGCAGCCCGTGCTCGCTGAGGAGTGAGGCGGCGTAGGCGTTGTAGGTGGCCACCACCGGCTCGAGGATCTCGTCGGCTTCGGCTCCAGTCGCTGCCCGACCGAAGCCGGCGCTGGTCAGCGACTCGCGAATCCGGCCCGCGAGTTCACTGGCCGCCTTCGTCGTGAACGTCAGTCCGAGCACCTGCTCGGGAGTCACCTGTCCGGTTGCCACGAGGTAGACGACCCGGGCCGCCATCAGCGACGTCTTGCCCGATCCGGCGCCGGCGATGACGACCGCCGGCTGGAGCGGCGCCGAGATCGCAGCCCACTGCTGGGAGCTCACCTGGTAGTCGGTGCCCATCACCCGCTGCAGGTCCGCGGGCGTTGCGATCGTGGCCGCGGTCATGACAGGACCGTGCCTGAGTTCTGAGCGGGACACAGGGCGTGAAAGTCACAGTGATCGCAGTGGCCACCCGGCCGGGCCGGGAACTCCTCGTCGCGCACGGCGCGGACTGCCGCCATGAGCTGGCGCTCGATAGTGCGGTGCCCGGACTCATCGGGAACCTGTGGTTCCTGGGCCTGCACCTTCAGCTTCTGGTAGGCCTCGTGGCGCAACTGCCACAGCTCGGCGCCTCCGACCTGGGCATCGGGGACGATCGCATCCACAGCGCCGTTCTCGACCGCGAGCTGATAGAGCCCGAGCTGGGGATGGACCTTGATCTCCTCCCCGGTGGGAACGTATTTGCTGGTCTTCAGGTCGATCACGACGACATTGCCGTTGTCGTCGACCTCGAGACGGTCCGCGTAACCGTAGAGGGAGACTTGTTGCCCGTCGGGGAGCGTGACCTCGGCACTGATGCGGTGCTCCGTCCCGATGACGGTCCGGGCACCCGGGCGCTGGTGCCACTCCAGGAACCGCGTGAGCGCCTTGCGCACCTCGTCGCGCTCGCGTCCGCTCGACCACGGGGTGCGGAAGGGGATCTGGGCCCAGACCGAGTCGACATGGCTCATGAGGTCGTCGATCAGATCGGGCCGGTCGAGCTCTCCGCGGGTGATCCGGTCGGCCAGCGCGTGGACGACGTTGCCGAATCCCTGTGCCTGCGTGGAGGCACGTTCGCCGCCGGCCTCGCTCTCCAGGAACCACTGTGCAGGGCACTGGGCCAGGCTCGTGAGTGCGCTGGCCGACAGCCGGACCGGCTCCTCGGGTGGACGCAGCGCCCGGTCGCTCACAGTGAACGCGCGCGTGCCCCACCACGACGCCGGGTCGGCGCTCGGCACCCAGGCCGTGCCGGCCCGGTGCTGGGTGGCCAAGCTCGCCAGACGGGCAGCTGCGGCCCTACGCAGCGGTTCGGCGAGACGGTCGTCCGCGACGGTGCGGCGCAGCTCTGCGACCACGCCGGCGAGGGACAACGGCCGGGCCGGGCGTCCCTGACGGTGGGTGACACGGAGTCCGAGCTCCGTGAGGAAGCGGGACTGCTGGTCGCCGTCGTCGTCGCTCGAGGCGACAGCCGTCACGATCAAGCGCTGGCGCGCCCGCGTGCAAGCCACGTAGAACAGCCGACGCTCGTCGGCGAGGAGCTGGCGCAGCGTGGTCGGCGGCACCAGGCCCTCGGTGCCGATGCGGTCAGCCTGGAGCAGCGTTGCCCGGCGCCTGAGGTCGGGCCATCCCTCCTCCTGGACATGAGCCACGACCACCAGCGGCCATTCGAGACCCTTGGACCGGTGGGCGGTGAGCAATCGGACCGCCTCGCCCCGAATGCCTTGCTCGGCCAGCGTGTCTGCGGGGATCTGCTGTGCCGCCAAGGTGGTGAGGAAGGCCTGGACCGACGTGTGCCCGCGCTGCTCCTCCGCCTTGGCAGCTGCCTCGAACAAGGCACACACCGCGTCGAGGTCGCGATGAGCCAGTCGGGCCCCTGGACCACCTCGGGTGATCGCGGACTGCAGGCGCGAGGGCCACGAGGTCCCGGACCACAACTCCCAGAGAAGCTCCTCTGCGGTCGATCCATCAACCAGGTGGGAGTGGACCCGGGCCAGGAGTCGAGTCAGTGCAGCGGCCTTGATGATCGCGGCGGAATCGCTCTCCAGGGTCTCGATGAGGTCCACGTCCACGAGCGCGGAGCGCAGCAGCTCCGGGGACGACCGAGGCGCCCGGGCCTCCGCCTGCGCCACCCGCTTCTCGCGCACTCGCAGAATGCGGGCCAGTGCGCGCAGGTCCGTGGCGTCGAGCCCAGCCAGGGGAGACTGGAACACGCCGTGCGCCCGCTGGGGATCGACGTAACCCGCGGACTGAGGGTCGTCGTTGGTCAGGTTGACGACCGCCCCGAGGGCGTCGACCAGGGCCCGGACCGCTGGCTCCTGCACCAACGGTGTCTCATCGCTGGCCACCTCGACAGGCACCGCGGCACCGCCCAGTGCCCGGCGCAGGGCCGGGATGGAACCCCGCCCCGAACGCACCAGCACCGCCATGTCGGACCAGGGCACGCCGTCCTCGAGGTGCGCTCGACGCAGCAGGTCCGCCAGGTGTTCGGCCTCGGCCCGCTCGGTGTCGAAGGTGAGCACCTCGACCTGCCCCTCCCCCTGACCAGCAGCCTGAGCCACCGGATGCAGGAAGGCGTCGCGCGCCAGCGGATCGATGCTGCCCGACAATGGCAGGTTGGCCGCCACGCGTTGCGAGGCTCGCAGCAGCCGGGGGCCGAATCGGCGCGTGGTGGGGAGCGCCAGCACAGCTGCCCGGCTCCCGTCGCGCGCGGGGAACTCACGAGGGAAGTCGAGAATGCCGGTCACGTCGGCCCCGCGAAATGCGTAGATCGACTGGTGGGGGTCACCGACCACCGTGAGATCCAGACCGTCACCGGCGATCGCGCGGAGCAACGCCACCTGACCAGGATCGGTGTCCTGGTATTCGTCGACGAACACGTGCCGGTAGCGCTGTCGCAGCTCGTCGCGGTGGGCCTCGGCCTCGATCACGGCTCGGCGAATCAGGTCGGCGTAGTCGACGGCCCCCTGGTTGTCGAGCACGTCGAGGTACTGGTCCAGGAACAGCCCGGCGGCGACGTACTCCGCAAGGTTGTGCTCCACGCCGAGCCGGTGCAGGTCGCGACCGTCGTACCCCTTCTCGCGGGCCCGCGAGAGGACGGCCTGGACCTCACTGGCGAAACCGCGGGTGCCCACGGCGCTCCGGAGAGCTTCGGGCCAGGCCACCGACTCGGGAGCGTTGGACAGCAGTTCCTGCAGCACCACGTCCTGCTCAGGTGCCGACAGCAAGCGCAGCGGGGCCTCGTAGAGCTCCGCCGGACTGTAATGCCGGATCAGGCCGTAGGCGAAGGAGTGGAACGTCGAGCTCAGGTGGGTCGAGGTGGTGCGCCCCAGTCGGGCGGTCACCCGGTCACGCAACTGCTCGGCGGCCTTGCGCGAGAAGGTCAGTGCGAGGATCTGGTCGGGCGAGGCGCCACGGTTCTCGATGCGGTCGACGATGGCCTCGACCAGGGTCGTGGTCTTGCCGGTGCCGGGGCCGGCCAGCACCAGCAACGGACCACCCGGATGATCGACCACGCGCTGCTGGTGCTCGTCGAGCGAGGGCCGCCCGACGGGCGCGTGGTCACGGACCAGGCGGTACGTCGGCGTCGAGGTCATGGTGCTAGCCAACCATCCGCCACCGACACCTAGGATGACGGCATGGATGCCGGGGGCACGGAGCCTGCACTGCTGGCGAAGCCGGTGATCACCGGTGGCTGGCAGGGATTCGGAGTCGTCCTCGGGTTCGGCGTACTGATCCTCGGCGCAGTCGCGGTGTTCACCACCGACAATGCCGTGGGCTCCGCGTCGCTCGTGACCGCAGGACTGCTGATCTCCACGTTGGCGGTCTTCGCGAACCACATCAGTGCCATCGAGGGCGCGGGAGTGAAACTGAGCATGCGCGAGCGCGCCGGTGAGGCCCTGGCGAACGCACGGGCAGCCGCAGCCAGCGGCGACGTCGAACAGGCAGAAGCTGATCGCCGCGAGGCGGAACGGTTGTTGTTGGCCTCGGGAGCTGTCGCCAGTCGCTACGAGGCGCTGCGCCTGACGCAGCCCTCCGGCTGGGATCGGACCTCACGGTTCGAGGACCTCATGCGGGTGGGCCGAGAACAGGCAGCCGGACTCTCCCAACCACAACTGGTCTCCGAGCTCTTCGCCACCGGTGGGGACGGCAACCGGGTCTACGCCCTCGCGCTCATCCAGGGCAATCCCGCGCTGGCCGAGCCCGGGCCCCTGGTGGAGGCCATCGCGCACCCACGATCCGCCTTCGAGCAGTACCAGGCACTCGTGGCTGCCCAACGCAGTGTGGAGCACCTGCCCACCGCCGAACGCCAGGCTGTGCTCGCAGCGGTCGAGGAGGCCCTCGCCGGCCCTCTCGGCGAGACGTCCTCGGACCGCCGTTCGGTGGCCCGCACCATCCTCGAGAAGTCAGGTGCCTGATCGCATGACCGACGGACCACTCTCGGACCTCCTGGTCCTCGACCTCACCCGGGCGCTCGCCGGGCCCCATGCCGCCATGCTGCTGGGCGACCTGGGCGCTCGGGTGATCAAGGTCGAGGCCCCCGCCGGTGACGACACCCGCGGCTGGGGTCCCCCGTTCGTGGGCAGTGCCGAGGAACGCGAGTCGACGTACTTCCTCTCGGCCAACCGCAACAAGGAGTCCCTGGTCCTCGACCTCAAGGACCCGGCCGACCAGGATGTCCTCGCACGACTCGTCGAGCGGGCCGACGTCCTCATGGAGAACTTCCGGACCGGGGTCCTGGATCGCCTCGGCTTCCCGGTGTCGCGGTTGCATGAGCTGAACCCGCGGCTGGTGGTCCTGTCGATCACCGGCTTCGGGCACGACGGACCCGAGGGGACTCGCGCCGGATACGACCAGATCGCGCAGGGCGAGGGCGGGCTGATGTCGATGACCGGCACCGAGCAGCCGACCAAGGTCGGGGTGCCGATCGCCGATCTGCTGGCCGGCATGAACGGCGCGTACGGCGTCCTCGCGGCGCTGCACGAGCGGAACACCACCGGCACCGGACGCGTCGTACGCACCTCGCTCCTGGCCGGCATGATCGGTGTCCATGCCTTCCAGGGCACCCGTTGGACCGTGGCCGGCGAGGTGCCCGGGCTGGCCGGCGACCATCACCCGGCGATCGCGCCCTACGGCATGTTCGAGACGGGTACGGCGCCGGTGCAGTTGTCGTGTGGATCGCAGGGTCTGTGGAGGGCGTTCTGCGGGGCGTTCGACTTCGACCCTGACGACCCTCGGTTCGCCACCAACCTGGACCGAGTCACCCATCGCGATGAGCTGATCGCGCTCATCGAAGCCCATTTCGCCACCGGACCGGCTGAGGAGTGGCTGGCGGCGCTGGCCGAGGCCGGGGTGCCTGCGGGGAAGGTGCGCTCGCTGGACGACGTCTACACCTGGGACCAGACCCTGTCGCAGGGACTGGTGCTCGAGGTGGAGCACGCCACTCAGGGAACCTTGATGCTGCCGGGCTCGGCCCTGCGCTTCGACGACAACACCTATTCCGGTGGGCGGTCGACGCATCTGGCGCCCCCGACGCTCGGGCAGCACAACGAATCCATCCGGGCCTGGCTCGACTCGTGAGCCGAGGTTGTCAGGGAGTGTTGGTGGTTGTCAGGGGTTGCACGGGCTGACAACCGCGGGTTTCCCCGGCTGACCGGGGAAACCAGCCGGTCAGCCCACGTCCACGATCGCGGCCACCGGCCCGCCGCCATCCGGTCCCTGGTGGGCAGCGGACACGGACACGAAGACAGCCGGGTCACCGGTCACGGCGGCGGTCACCCCGCCGACGGCAGCCTTGATCTGGCGGTGCCAGTGCACGTCGGAGTCGTCGAGCATGGCGTTGCGCCGGCCGCGGACCTGACCGTCCTGCGAGACCTCGCACTTGAGGAACAGGTTCACCAGGCGGCCGCCGAGGTCCGTGTGGTGGGGTCGGTCGGGCAGGTCGAGGCCGGCGGAGCGGATCGCTGCCCACAGACCATCCTGGTCGAGCGCATCGGCCATCACAGAATGACCGATCCGGTAGCGACCGCCGACTCCCGGAGCGTTGCCCACCACGATCACCTGGGCGACATCGAGCTCCACCCCCGAGGAGCACGAGGCGACCGAGGAGAACAGCGACCGGTCGTGCATCACGTCGGCGTCGCTCGGCATCGGGATCTCCCCGAGCGCCACGGCGATGCCCAGCGCCGTGCACCCGTTGGACAGGTCCATCGACTCGTGGGTGTGCTCGGTCCACACGGTCTTGCCGCGCGACTTGGCGTCGCGGATCGTGTGGATGGTGAGCAGCGGGGTCTTGGTCTGCACGTAGTGGACGTCAGCCGGGTCGGTGATGCCAGCCCGATCCATGGCCACCTTCACGGCCGCTGCGACCTTGGTGATCATCGGGGTCCGTCCGATGTCCTCGGGCAACAGCGGCTCACTCATGGCGAAGCCCACGGTCAGGCGAGGATCGTCGACCGGTTCGGCATCGACGGTGGCGAAGATCGTCGCGTGCGGGCTGATCACTCCATCGGTCCCCCCGGACCACACGATGGGGATCTGGCTCACCTGCTCGGCAGGGGCGCCCTTGGCGATGAGCACCTCGCGGAACGCCCGGTCGGAGATGATGCGGGTGTAGTCGTTCACCCCACCGTTGCCCTCGGTCTTGCCGATGATCGCGATCACTCGATCAGCGGCCATCACCCCGTCGTCGATCAGCTTCGTGAGCTCGGAGGCGTCTGCGACGGAGTGGATCGGGACCTTGCGTACTTCGATGGCGCTGGGCATGGCTTCCTCTCGGTTGGATCAGATCTCGACAGCTGTGGATTCGTCATCGGCCGCCACCACCGTGCCAGCAGTGCCGTCGACCGCCTCGACGATGTCGGACAGCGCACAGATGGCGGCGTGGCTGCCGGTAGCCGCGGTGAAGCGCAGGACCGCCTCGACCTTGGGCCCCATCGACCCTGCTGCGAACTCTCCGCGGTCGGCCAGCTCACGCAGCCGGCGCTGCCGCACGTGGTGCAGGGGTCGGGGATCGGGGGTGTCGTACCCCTCGACCACGTGGGGTACGTCGGTGGCGATCACCAGTACGTCGGCCCCGACCCGCTGCGCCAGCAGGGCAGCCCCGAGGTCCTTGTCGATGACCGCCTCGACGCCGTGCAGGGCGCCGTCGGCATCGACCACGACCGGCACTCCCCCGCCGCCGTTGGCGATGACCAGGAAGCCTGCGCCGATGAGCGCGACGACCGCGGGTGCATCGACGATCTCGAGCGGCTCGGGCGACGCCACCACCCGACGCCATCCCTTGACCCCCCGGTCCTCCCAGGTCTCGCCATGCTCGATCAACACGGCTGCCTCGTCCGCGGCCAGGTAGCGGCCGATGGGCTTGGTGGGGTGGACGAACCCGGGGTCATCCCAGGCCACCAGGGTCCGGGTGACCACCGTGGCGGTACGCCGCTGCACGCCGCGCATCGCGAACTCGGCCTCGAGGGCGTTCATCAGCACGAACCCCAAGGTGGCCTGCGTCTGTGCTCCACACCAGTCCAGCGGCACCGGAGGTACGACGGCAGCGGCGAGCTCGTTCTTGACCAGGAGGTTGCCGACCTGCGGGCCGTTGCCATGGGTGATCACCACCTCGTGGCCGTCCTGCACCAGCTCGGCCACCGCTCGTGCCGCGGTCGCGGCGGCCGCGATCTGGTCCTCGGGCCGCGCCCGTCCCTCGGCGTTCGTCATGGCGTTTCCACCCAGCGCCAGCAGGACCCTCATGTGCTTGAACCTAGGGCGACGGCGAGAGTCGGGCACCGGCACAATCGGCCAACGAAACCCTCCGGTGCAGGCAGGTTGTGCCAACAGCGGGCGCGGTGCTCATTCGGCGGCGCTGCGGGCGCCTCGGTGGAGGAAACCGGCACAACCGCAGGCGGCCAGCGCCGCTGCCGCCCAGTGCCACGCGGGCCTGACGTAGAGCAGCGCGGAGTCAGCAGTGAGGTGCGCGAACTCACGGCTGTAGGTGAGCACGAAGACCACGACTGCCGCGCCAACAACGACCGAGCCTCGGCCCACGACCGTGGAGGTGGCGAAGGTCAGCGCGGTCAGCAGCAGCGTGGCCTCGACGAGTCCGCCGTAGCCCGTCGAGGCCGCGACGAGGCCGGCGCTGGCGGCAGCGCTGCCCACGACGACGGCCAGCCACAGCAGGCGGGCTGCGACAAGCACCGCCGGTGGCGGCTGCGGGGCCGGCAGGGCGTTGGCGACACCCAGGCTGGAGAACATAGCCAGGGTGGGAGGGACGAGGACCCAGATCGGGATCGGCATGGGACCGTCGACGCTGGGCACGAGCTTCGTGGCGTAGACCGAGGCCAGGCAACCGACGGCGACCAGACTGGTCAGCGTCACGGCTGCACCGTGACCGACTGCCCAGGCCCGGACCACACTCCCCGTCACGAGGCGGTGGTTTGCCAGGGCAACCGGATCGACTCCAGGTCGCATGCCCGCAACGCCGCGAACGTCACGGTCACCCAGGCGTTGGCATCCTGGCCCTCGACCTTCGTGAGCCACACCTGCGACTCGTGACTGAACGGCGCCGGAGTCCCACCGCCGCGCAGCACGATCCATTCGGTGATGAGCATCCGGGCATCGAAGGCCGGGTCCGGAGGTGGCAACGCGGGGTCGGTCCAGGCGGGACAAGCGCTGGGGACGGTGAGATTGGCGGCTCCTGAGCGCAACTCGTCCCCGTCCTGGAAGCCCGACGACCTTCCGGTCATGCCCACGCCCACCGGCGGCTGGTAGCCCGGCAGCAGCTCCTCGTAGACGTCCGGGACCGCGACGCCTCCGGCGGCCAGCACCGCGGCGGCCCGGTCCATCGCTCGGGCAGCTCGGACCAGCTCGGTGCGGTCCGACGGCGCAAGACACACGCGGGGCCGACTGCCTGCACACGCTGTAGGCCGCTCGTCAGAGGCCACGAAGCGTTCGGTGCCGACCTGGTCGGCGGCGACGAGAGCCGCCACCAACCCGACGACACTGACGCCGGCGACCGACAACCGGACGATCGTGTTGCCCGGGTCACGCCACGGCAGCACCGACGCGGCCAGGCAGCAGCCGGCGGCCACGAGCGCTGCCACCTGCGCCGACCAGACCTGCTCGTCGAATGCCAGGCCCGCCAGTGAACCCGTCTCTGGTCCGTGCCTGAGGAGATCGGCGGCCGGGTGCGGCCCGAACGCGCCGAACAGGAAGACCACCGGAGCCACCACCAGGACGGTGACCCGGTAGGGCCACCAGTGTCCGACCGCGGCTCCGAACAGGGCGCAGACGCCCAGCACCGGGAACCCGATGATCAGCGCCCACCAGCTGATCGGGCCACCATGGGTGCCCAGCGCCGTGACCAGCAGGGCGCCCGCAGCACCCGCGACGTAGACCACGCTCGACAGCATCAACGCCTGCAGACCCACCCGATAGGGCACCAACCACCCGAGTGGCGCGCTGTCCGACAGAGCGGCGATCCGCCGTTGCCCCACCGCGAGGTAGGCCCCCAGCGCGGCCGTGAGCGGACCGGTCAGGACGGTGCTTCCCGTGATGGTGTCGATCGTCCAGTTCCACTGACCTCGCCACTGCGCCCCGTAGCTGACGAACACGAAAACCGTGGTGGCCAGCAACGGGGGGACGAAGAGCGAGCCGCTGAACCGGTTCACCGTGGTGCCTGGTGGGCCCGCAGGGCCATGAAGGCGGCTTCGTAGACCGAGACACCAGCGTCGTGAGACGTCTCACGACCGATCTCGTTGAGCTCCCCGACCGTGCCGTCGAAGGCGATGCGCTGCTGGTCGAGCATGATCACCCGATCCGCGATGGGGGTGAGGTCCTCCATCAGATGACTACTGACCACGACGCTCCGGGCCCAGTCGAGGTTGCCGACCAGGGCTCGCAAGCGCAGTCGCTGTTCTGGGTCGAGCCCGGCGGTCGGCTCGTCGAGGAGCAGCAGGTCCGGATGCCCCAGCAGCGCCTGTGCGAACAGCAGCCGACGGTGCATGCCTCCGGACAGCTGTCCCACGCGTGAGCTCGCGACGGACGTCAGGTCCGCATCCACCAGGGCAAGGCGGATGGCCTCTGGCCTCAGTCTGCGAGGGATCCCCCGCAGCCATCCCATATAGGCCAGGAAGTCAGTGACCGACAGGTGCGTCGGCAGACTCAGGCTCTGGGGCATATAGCCGATGCGCCTGCGCAGGGCTCTGGTCCGGGAACCCGCGTCAGCTCCGAACAGACTGAAGGTCCCCCGGGCCGGGCTCAGTGCCGTGCTCATGATGGAGAGCAAGGTCGACTTGCCCGCACCGTTGACTCCGATCAACCCCGTGACCCCGGGGACGAGGTCGAAGGTGAGATCACTGAAGACGTCGTGCTGTGCGTAGGAATGACCGAGACCCTCGGCGCGAGCGATCGACTCCAGGAGCACCGTCGGAGCCATCAGTAGCTGAACGTCGGCAGGGCCTTGGCACTGCACGGGTCGTTGTGGAAGGCCTGGATCTCACAGATGTCGATGTTGCCTCGGGCCTTCTCACCACCCGCCTCGAGATTCCTGGCGCGCGCGTCCTTCACCCACCATGCGGAGTTGGTCTCGATCGTCTGCTTCGAGATGCTGTTGTACCAGCACGTGCCGTCGCAGCCGCTGTGAGTGCCGTAGAACAGGAAGTCGGTCTCAACACGGACGTTGTTGCCGCCCGGCTTCATGTCGTACTGCCACGAGGTGCTCATCGCACTCACCTGGCCGTCGTTGTAGAAGTGGCCGTAGGTCTTGCCCTGCGGGACGCCGTCCTCGTAGACGTAGAGCGGGTCCGAGGACGACTTCCAATAGACGGCCGAAGCCGGTGCGGCGAGGGCCACACTCGTCACGCTGAGCGCGAGTGCAGCAAGGGCTGGCTTGAATTTCAGTGTCATGGTGATCCCCCGATTGCTAGAAGGGCATTACCTTGACAGTTCGGTACATCTACGTCAACAACCTGCTAGAAAGGCTGTGGAAACAGCGCCACTCCACCTCTCAACGCCCTCCGGCCACCCGCAGGGTCGTCCCGGTCACGTACGACGCCGCAGGACTCAGGAGCCAGGTGATCGCCTCCGCGATCTCGGACGGTTCGCCGGCGCGTCCGAGCGGGATGCGCGAGGCCCCCCTCGTCACCCGGTCACCGTCCCCGGCATCGGCGTGGATGCGGGTGCGGACCAGGCCGGGGGCTACCCCGACGACTCGGATCCCCTCGTCAGCCACCTCCTGGGCCAGACCCGTGGTGAGGGCGTCCACACCGGCCTTGGCCGCGGCGTACTGCACGTACTCCCCCGGAGCACCGAGCGTCGCCGCCCCGGAGCTCACGTTGACCAGGACGCCGCCGGCGCCGCCGTACGTCGTCCCCAGCACGCGCACCGCGGCCCGGGCCACGAAGAGGGCGCCGGTGAGGTTGAGGTCGACGGTGCGCTGGATCACCGCCACCGAGGTCTCGGCAAGCGCGCCGATGTGCAGCGTGGCCCCGGCGTTGTTGACCACCCCGCTGAGCCGGCCGTGCTCGGCCGCACGGGCGAAGAGCAGGTCGACACCCGCAGCAGTCGAGACATCGGCACGCACCACGAGGCACCGAGCACCGGCCTCCTCGACCGCCAACCGGCACTCCTGGGCAGCAGCGTCGTCACGCGCATAACCGAGCACCAGGTCGTGCCCGTCCGCGGCGAGCCGGACCGCGGTCGCAGCCCCGATCCCACGGGTGCCGCCGGTCACCAGGGTGAGCGCACGAGCCATGCCCCCAGTCAAGCAGGTCAGCTGGACAGCGGCTCCAGCTCGGGTTCAGCCTGTGGGGACTCGCCGGTGTGGCGGGCCAGGGACTCGCCCTCGATGTCGAGGTTCGGCAGGAGCTTGTCGAGCCAGCCCGGGAGCCACCACATGCGCTCACCCAGCAACGCCATGAACGCTGGCACCAGGGTCATCCGGACCAGGAACGCATCAGCCAGGATGCCGGTGGCGAGACCGAACCCGATCGACTTCACGATCGCGTCGTCGCCGAGTGCGAACCCGCCGAACACCCCGATCATGATGATGGCCGCCGCGGTCACGACCCGGGCGCTGTACTGGAACCCGTGGACCACCGCCTCGGCCGCCGGCCGTCCGTGCACCCACTCCTCGCGCATCCGCGACACCAGGAAGACCTCGTAGTCCATGGCCAACCCGAACAGGATCCCGGTCAGCAGCAGCGGCAGCAGGCTGAGCACCGGCCCGGTCTGACTCACCCCGATGAGTCCGGCCAGCCAGCCCCACTGGAACACCGCCACGGTCGCGCCGAGCGAGACCAGGACGGAGACCAAGAAGCCCAGGACGGCCTTCAGGGGCACCAGGATGGAGCGGAACACCAGCATCAGCAGGAGGAACGCCAGCCCGACGACCACGAGCAGGTAGCGGGGGAAGGCGTCGGAGAGGGCCTCGGACACATCAACACCGACGGCGGTCTGTCCGGTGACCAACACGGTCGCACCGGTGGCAGCCTCGACCGAGGTCATCTCGGTGCGGATCGTGTCCACCAGCGCCTGGGTGGAGGCCTCGGACGGGCCCCCGGTCGGGATGACGGTGATGGTCGCGTACTGCGCTGTCTCCAGCTGCTTGGCGAACGCCTCGCGGGCCGCGTCGTCGGCGTCGGCCGGTACGGCAGGCACGACGGTGGCGATATCGGTCTTGACCGCGGTCACGGCATCGGTCACGGCTGCGACGGCGGCCTCGGGGTCCTCGACACCCTGTGTGTCGACCACCACGACGAGCGGGCCGTTGGTGCCTGCTCCGAAGTTCGCAGCGATCAGGTCGTAAGCCTCACGGGGACCACTGCCGACCGCCGCGGTCCCGTCGTCGGGCAGGGCCAGGTTCATCGAGGTCACGGGAAGCGCGACCAGGACGGCCACGAACAACCCGCCGACGAAGGTCCGGGCCTTGTGATGGGTGACGAAGTCGGCCCAGCGCCGACCGAAGGTGCGCTTGCCGGACTGGTCCTCGGGGTCGCGGGCCTTGAGGAAGGGCAGCTTGCCCGACACGATCCGGCGCTTGGCGAAACCGAAGAGCGCCGGCAGCAGGGTGAGGGCGATCAGCACGGCGAGGAACACGGTGACCGCGGCAGCGATGCCCATCTGGGTCAGGAAGTTGATGCGGACCACGGACAGTCCGACCAGGGCGATCATGACGGTCAGGCCGGCGAACACGACGGCCGAGCCCGCCGTACCGACGGCTCGTCCGGCAGCCTCCTCCGGTTCGCGGCCGAGGCCGACCTCATGGCGGTAGCGCGAGACGATGAACAGCGCGTAGTCGATGCCGACGGCCAGCCCCAGCATGCTGGCGAGCACCGGAGCGGTGGACCCGAGGTCGATGAAACCGGTTGCGGTGGTGATGCTGGAGACCCCGATACCGACGCCGATGAGCGCGGTGAGCAGCGGCATGCCGGCGGCGAGCAGGGACCCGAAGGTGATGACGAGGACGACGATGGCGACCAGGATCCCCAGCAACTCGGAGCTGCCCGTCTCGGGGATCTCCTGCAGCACGTCACCGCCGATCTCCACCCGCAGACCGGCGTCACGGGCTGCCTCCGGTGCAGCTTCGAGCACGTCCTTGTCTGCCTGGTCGAGCTCGATCGACTGCTTGGTGTAGGTGACCGTCGCGATGCCGGTGCGCCCGTCCTCCGAGATCGAACCCGAGTCGAAGGGGCTGATCACCGTCGCGACGTGGGCCGAGTCGATGTCGGCCAGCGTCTGGTTGACCAGCGGCTTCTCGTCGGCCAGCGTCGACCCGGCGGGTGCCTGGAAGACGATCCGGGCGGTGGCACCGTCCGGCGAGGCCTCGGGCGTGCGCTCCTTGATCAGGTCGAAGGCCTTGATCGACTCGACCCCGGGCAGGGTGAACTGGTCGGAGGTCTTGCCCGACAGGGTGTTGGCGCCGACGCCGGCCAGCACCAGCAGCACCAACCAGAAGGCGGTGACCACGAAGCGGTGTCGGAACGACCAGCGGCCGAGACGGTAGAGGTACCAAGCCATGGGGTGATCTCCTGATGAGGGTGGGTCAGCGGGGAACGACGCCGAGCGCGGGGAGCAGCACCGCGTCGAGGTAGTCGATGAGGTAGTCGTCGTCGACGGGTCGGTCGTCGATGAGCAGGCGCAACACGAACGGGGCGATCAGGACGAGATCGATGTGTCGTAGGGCGGGGTTGGCTGTGGCGACCTCGCCGCGGTCGACGGCACGCTCGACGACGGCGGCGAGCCTTCCGTGCAGGGTGCTGATGATCTGGTCGCGCAGGGCAGTGCGCAGCGTTGCGTCGGTCTTCACCGCGTGCAGGATCGAGCCGACCAGATCGGCCTCCTGCTCGAGAGCCTGATGGCGCCCCGCGAGCATGCCGATCAGGTCACCTCGGAGGCTCCCGGTGTCGGGTGGGTCGTCAGGTGTGGCGGTGACGCAGTTGAGAGCTGTTGCGACCAACCCTGCCTTGCTGCCCCACTGCCGGTAGAGCGTGGCCTTGCTGCTGTGGGTGGCCTCGGCGATCTGGTCCATCGTGATCTTGTCGAAGCCGTCGCGCGCAACCAGTCGGAGCGTGCCGAGATAGAGCTCGTCGAGCCGCTCGGTGCTGAGTCGCGTCATCCCTCTCCCTGTCCAATCGAAACCACATCGTTTCGAAACGATTCGGTTTCGATGCTAGGGCATGAACCCCAGACCGCCAATCCCGGGTATCTGGTGACGGTTCACGCCCCTCCTCCCCGACAACCGGTCCACTCACAGAATCGCCCGCCATGTCCACCACGACCCTGGCCCTCTTTGTCGGGGTCACGCTGACCATGCTGCTCGTCCCGGGGCCGACCGCGCTCTACGCGTTCACCCGGACCCTCGAGCAGGGACGTCAGGTCGGGATGTTCGCGGTGGCCGGCCTCGAGACCGGGCTGCTGGTCCACGTCGCCGCGGCCAGTCTCGGGGTCTCGGGACTGGCCGCCTCCTCCCCCGAGGCCCTGATCACCCTGCGCTACGCCGGCGCCGGCTACCTGGCCCTGCTCGGGATGCGCGAACTGGCGCGGCGTACGCCGTCACAGCCGGTTCCCACCGCGAGCCGGACCGCGCGCGGCCGGGCCCGGGTCTTCCGAGACGGCTTGGTCATCGACGTGCTCAACCCCAAGACGCTGCTGTTCTTCCTGGCCCTGCTGCCCCAGTTCGTCGCACCCGACCGAGGCCCGGTAGCCGTCCAGTCCCTGCTGCTCGGCATGGTCGTGGTGGTGATGGCGGTGGTCTGTGACACCGGGTACGTCCTGGCTGCCGGAGCCGTACGCCGCCGGCAGCTCACCCCCGGACTGTCCTCGGGGATGCGACGTGCCTCGGGTGCCGCCTTCCTGGGCCTCGCCGTCCTCGCCGGTCTGGGGTGACTCGGCCTCCCGCCAGACCCAGATAGTCCCGAACGTTCGGCACGTCTCACCGGAGTGTCGCGGTGCCGAACGTTCGGGACTATCGAGGGTCAGGACGTCGTGTCCAGCTCGCTGGGGACGACGTGTCGCACCGGGACCGTCAGCTGTTCTCGAGCAGCACTCACGATGTCCTTGCGCAGCCAGGTCGACTCCTCGCGCGCGTGCGTCGAGATGACGACCAGGTCCGGATGGAAGTCGGCAGCGGCCTCGCGCAGTGCCACCAGCGGCCGATAGTCGCCCAGGGCTCCGCTGGCCTCGATGCCGTCGGCCCGCAGAGCCGCGAGCATGGTGTCCAGTCGCTCCTGCGCCACGCGCCGGGTGGCCTCCCACACGAAGGCCGCGCCCTCCACCTCGGCCTGGCCGGTGTCGACCGGGTTGGCCGGCACCGTGAGGTGGATCCGCGCCCCGGTCTCGGCGTGCACCGCCCGGAGCTCGGCGAGCAGCGCCTCCTCGGCCATGGTCTCGTTGGCCACCACCAGCACCTTGCTGATGGACTCGGGCGACTCGAGGCTGACCGCGGACGAGGCACGGCCGACCCGGTTGAGGCCGAAGGCCACCAGGATGATCGCCCACGCCAGCAGGCTCAGCAACAGCTGCGAGCGGGTCTCGTCGGTCAGGCCCATCTGGATCAGGATGGCCAGGATGCCGGCGACCGTCAGGAGGGTCAGGACCGGGAATCCCCACATCCGCACCTTCAACGCTGCCTTCGGGGTGCGACGGCGCAACACGAACTGCGAGATCCCGATCAGCAGGTAGACGAACAGGATGATGGCACCGGAGGAGTTCAGCAGGAACGCGAACACTCGGTCGGGAGAGATGTAGGCCGCGACCACGCACAGGAAGCCGATCACCGACGAGGACAGGATCGCGCGCACCGGCACCCCCTTGGCGTTGACCGTCAGCAGCGAGACGGGAGCCTCGCGCCGGGCGGCAAGCACGAAGAGCATCCGGCTCGCGGTGTAGAGCCCGGAGTTGAGGCAGGAGAGCACGGCGGTGAGCACCACCGCGTTCATCAGGTCGTCGGCACCGGGGATGCCGATGATCTGGAAGGCCGTCACGTACGGCGACGCATCGAGCTGATCGCTGTTCCAGGGGATCATGCAGGCCAGCAGGAACAGGGACCCGACGTAGAAGGTGCCGACTCGGATCACCACGGAGTTGGTCGCCTTGGCGATCGCCTTCTCGGGATCGTGCGACTCGGCCGCGGCGATCGTGGCGATCTCGGCACCGACCATCGAGAAGACGACGATGACCACCGACGAGAAGATCGCCGACAACCCGTTGGGAAGGAAGCCTCCGTGCGCCGTCAGGTTGGACAGGTGCATGCCGTCGCCGCTGATGATGCCGAACACGTAGAGGCTGCCCAGGATCAGGAAGACGATGATGGCCGCGACCTTGATCCCGGCGAACCAGTACTCGAACTCGCCGTAGGAGCTGACCGAGACCAGGTTGGTCGCGGTCATCAGGGACATCAGGCCGAGAGCCATCAGCCACAGCGGCACGTCCGGCACCCAGAACTGGACGACGGTCGCCCCGGCCACCGCCTCGAAGCCGACGACGACGACCCAGAAGTACCAGTACAGCCAGGCGACCGAGAACCCTGCCCAGTCGCCGAGGGCAGCGCGCGCGTAGTCCGAGAACGAACCCGTGCTCGGGTTGGCAGTGGCCATCTCACCGAGCATCCGCATCACCATGATGACGAGCACGCCGGTGATGGCGTAGGTCAGGAAGGCTCCCGGGCCGGTCGTCTGGAGGACGACCCCGGACCCGACGAATAGGCCGGCGCCGATGACGCCGCCGATCGCGATCATCGTCAGGTGGCGTTGTTTGAGGCCCTTGTGAAGCTCAGGAGAAGCTGACATCCGGGTGCTCCCGTCGACGTGGCCGGAACCCCGAGGATCCGGCCTGTCCGGCCAGCATCGTGCACCCGGCACCGGGGTGACAAGGTCACACCCAGTCGAGCTCCGCCGAGGTCGGTCCGCCTGAGAGGCGGGCGTAGCCGGGACCACGGTCGAAGAACGGCGTACTCCTTCTCGGGCGCGAGCCGCGCTCGGCCTCGGTGCGTGCCGCGTCGAAGCCGAGGGTGTCGTCATCGGTGGACCCGGTCAGGACCACGCCGTAGTCGGCCAGGGCGGCGTGCGCCGAGACCTTCTGCCAGAGGACGTCGCGTACGACGAGCGCGGGGTCGCGCGCCAGCGGATCGCCCCATCCACCTCCGCCGGTGGTGCGGATCCGGATCAGCTCACGGGCCCGCACGGGCTCGGCATCGGCAAGTGCGTCGACCTCGCGCTCGGCTGGACCGCCGGGGTCGACGACGACTCGGAACGGCTGACCCGCCTTCCCGCCCTTGACGCCCCAACAGGCGAGGATCGAGCGGTCGGCGATCGACATGAAGTGTGCGTCGGCCAGCATCCTGAGGTCCTTCTCGTAGCCCAGCCCGCCACGGAACTGACCGGCGCCACCGGAGTCCATGGCCAAGCGCAGCGCCTCCACCCGGAAGGGGAAGCGCGCCTCGGTGAACTCGGTCGGCAGGTTGCGGGAGTCGGGCACCACATGGATGGTGTCCTCGCCGTCGGCGTAGTAGCGACCGCCCGACCCGCCACCCAGCACCTCGCGCATCAGGTAGGGGTTGCCGGCCAGGTCGTCGCCGTACACCCCCGTGTAGCGGATCGTCTCCTGGTCCGCGGGCATCCGCCCCTCGACGGCCTTGGCCACCACCCCGGCGAGGACGCCGAGCAGTCGCAGGATCACGAAGGTGCGCGCGTTGGTCGGCGCCGGGAACACCGGGGTGAGCAACGTGCCCGGAGCTGGGAATCGCATCTCGATGAGGGGCACGATGCCCTCGTTGACGTCGAGCTCGGCCATCCGCTCCGGGGAGTCGGCCAGGTTGCGCAGGATCGGCGCCAGCCACTTCTTGAGGAAGACACCGTCGGCGTAGTCACCGCAGTGGTTAATGGGTCCTTTCGCCTGCGGCGAGGTGCCGTCGAAGTCGAGGATGATCCGCTCGCCCCCCGGGTCCTTGGCGTCGGTGCGGGTCAAGGTGATCCGCTGGGTGTGCAGTCTCGGCTCGTCGACGCCGTCGTGTTCGGCGTAGTCCTCCCACACCCACTGGCCCACGGGGATCTGGGAGAGGATCTCGCGACGATAGGTGAGCGTGGTGCGCTCGATGATGGCGTCGAAACAGGACTCGACCGTGGCCACGCCGTAGCGGTCGAAGAGCTCGCCCAGTCGGCGCGCACCCATCAGGCATGCCGAGCACTCGGCATCGAGGTCGGCGGCCAGGGACTCGGGCATCCGTGAGTTGCGCGTCATGATCGCGAGTGCCGCACGGTTCGGCACCCCGGCGTCCCAGAGCCTGATGGGCGGGACCATGAGGCCCTCCTCGAAGACGCTGGTCGCGTGCGAGGGCATCGATCCGGGCACCGCACCCCCGATGTCGTCGTGATGGCCGAAGGCCTGGACGAAAGCCACGACCCGGCCCTCGCTGAACACCGGGACCGTGACGCACAGGTCCGGCAGGTGACCGATCCCGCCCTCGGAGCGGTAGACGTCGTTGTGGAAGAAGACGTCACCCGGGTTCATCTCGGCGATGGGGAAGTCGCGAGCGACCGGATGCACCAGTGCCGAGTAGGACCGGCCGGTGAGCTTGCGCAGCAGGCGGTCGTGGATGCCGGCGCGGAAGTCGTGCGCGTCGCGGATCATCGGACTGCGTGAGGTCCGGCCGATCGCGGTCTCGACCTCCATCTCGACGCTGGCCAGCGTCCCCTGGACGATCTCGACGAGCACCGGGTCGGCCCCGGCACCAGCGTCCGCGGTGAGGTGGCCGAACGGGAAGTCGGTCGGCGCGCGCCTGCTCCCGGTCCTCGAGCCGCCGTCCTCGGTGGTCGAGCCGCCGTCCTCGGTGGTCGAGCCGCCGTCCTCGGTGGTCGAGCTTGTCGAGACCACTACCCACTCCTCGTCACGATCAGGTTCGCGAACTCATCGACCCGCGCGCTGAACCCTGGATGCAGCGGCACCGTGGACCCGAACTCCTCGATGATCGCGGGCCCCTCGATCCGATGACCGGGCCGGAGGTCGGCCCGCTGCAGTACGGCGGCCTCGACGTACCCCTCGGCGGCCTCGAAGCAGACCGGGCGCCGGGTGGCCTCGCCCGGAGGCTCGGGGGGTCCGACGTCCGCGGCTCGGATCTCGGGGCGGGTGATCGGCCCGATGCCCGACACCCGGACGTTGACCCATTCCACCTGCTGTCGGGGATCGGCCCGGAAGTCGTAGCCGTAGAGCAGGCGGTGCTGCTCGTGGAAGGCCGCTGCCACCCCATCCACCAGAGCGGCGCTGAGCTCCCCGTCCGGAAGCGGGACCCGGACCTCGAAGGCCTGACCGACGTAGCGCAGGTCGGCGCTGCGCTGGAAGCGCTGCTGCGAGGGCAGGAACCCTTCGGCGGCCAAGGCCTCCTGGGCCCGTGCCAGCAGGTCGCCGACGACGGCCGCCAGGTCGACCAGGGACACCTCCGCGTGCGCGACGACATGGGTCTGCACATAGTCATTGCGCACGTCGACGGTCAGCAGGCCGTACGCCGACACGTTGCCGGGGTTGGGCGGCACCAGCACACGCGGCAGGCCCAGCACGTCCATGAGCCGGCAGAGCAACAGCGAGCCGGAACCACCGAATGTCGTCAGCGTGAAGTCGCGCACATCCAGTCCCCGCTTGACCGTCACCTGGCGCAGCGCGTTGGCCTGGTTCCACGCCGAGATCTCCAGGATGCCCGTCGCGCAGGCCGCAGGCGACATGCCCAGCCGTTCGGCGAGCACCGCGATCCCGGCCCGAGCAGCCTTCACGTCGAGCGGGATCTCCCCGCCCAGGAGGTGCGGGGGGATGCGGCCCAGGACCACGTGGGCGTCAGTGACGGTGACCTCCTGACCGCCGCGGCCGTAGCAGAGGGGCCCGGGATCCGCCCCCGCGGAGCGGGGACCCACCTTCAAGGTGCCTTCGGGTGAGAGCCAGGCGATCGAGCCGCCCCCGGCTCCCACGGTCACCACGTCGATCATCGGGATCTTGCTGGGATAGGCCCCCACGCTGCCTTCGGTCGTCAGGGTCGGCTCACCGTCGATCACGACGCTGACGTCGGTGGAGGTGCCTCCCCCGTCGCTGGTGAGCACCCGGTCGAAGCCGGCGACCCGGGCGATCAGCGCCGCCCCGAGGGCACCGGCCGCGGGCCCCGACAGCACGGTGGTGATCGGCTGGTGCACCACCTCGCGCGCGCTCAGCACTCCCCCGTTGGACTTCATCACGTAGAAGGGGATCGGGCGGCCGCCGTACTCCGCCAGGCGCCGGGTGATCGTGCCCACGTAGCGGCTGAGGTTCGGCTTGACCGCGGCGTCGACCAGCGTGGTCATGGCGCGCTCGTACTCCCGGTATTCACGCAGCACGTCACTGGAGATCGAGACCACGGCGTCGGGGTGCTCCTCGAGCAGGATGTCGCGCATCCGCTGCTCGTGCCGGGGGTCGGCGTAGGAGTGCAGGAAGCAGACGCCGAGAGTGTCGATCCCGCGGGCCCGGAACCAGCGTGCGACCGCCCGGGCGCCCACCTCGTCGAAGGGACGGATCTCGGAGCCGGTGAAGTCGAGCCGTCCGCCGACCGCCTTGACCAGATCCCGCGGGACGATCCGCGGCGGCTTCACCCAGAAGTAGGAGTTGCCGTAGCCGTCCGGCACGCTCTGACGGGCGATCTCCAGCATCGCCTCGTAGCCCTCGGTGGTGATGTAGCCGAGCGCGGCGACCTTGCCCTCGAGGAGCTGGTTGGTGGCCACGGTGGTGCCGTGGCTCACGGCGCTGATCGCCTCGCCTTGGGCCTGCCGCTCGAGACGGTCCAGGCCCAGCAGCCCGAGGACCTTGTCGATGCCTGCCATGAATCCGTCGGCGGGGTTGGCAGGAGTGCTGGGGGTCTTGGTGGTGACCACCTCGCCGGAGTCCTCGTCGAAGGCCACGACGTCGGTGAAGGTGCCACCGGTGTCGATGCCGATCCGGATCCTGCGGGCGGGAGCCATGCCCCGATTCAAGCGGTACGCCGCCTGCGCGGGCGAGGGCACAACTTGCCGTGCACCCCCGCCCGCGTTGGCAGGTCCTGCCAGGACGGGGTCAGAGTTTGTTGACCTCGTCCTGCATCTGCTTGGTGACCTCGGAGTCGGGCATCGAACGCTTGAGCTCGTGGGTCAGCGCGTCGAGCTCGCTGCCACCGGCCATCATCTTGACCAGTTCCTCCAGGGGCAGGTCCGCCTTGGCGAAGTCGCCCATGCTCGTGCCGCGGCGCAACAGCATGAACCGGTCACCGACCGGGTAGGCGTGGTGCGGGTTGTGCGTGATGAAGACGACGCCCAGGCCGCGGTCGCGGGCCTTGGCGATGTACTTCAACACCACGCCGGACTGCCGGACTCCCAGGGCCGCAGTCGGCTCGTCGAGGATCAGCACCCGCGCCCCGAAGTACACAGCCCGCGCGATCGCCACACACTGGCGCTCGCCACCGGACAACGTGCCGATGGGCTGCTCGACATCGCGCAGGTCGATCCCCATGGCGGCCAGCTCGGTCTTGGTGATCGCCTTCATCGCCTTGATGTCCAGGCGCTTCAACGGCCCGGCACCCTTGGTCAGCTCGGAGCCGAGGAAGAAGTTGCGCCACACCGGCATCAGCGGGACGACGGCCAGGTCCTGGAACACGGTCGCGATCCCCAGCGCCAGCGCGGCCCGCGGGCTGCCCATGTGGCGCTTGACGCCGTCCACGATGAACTCGCCCGACGTGTGCTCGTGGGCGCCCGCCAGGATCTTGATGAAGGTCGACTTGCCGGCACCGTTGTCGCCCAGCACGCATGTGACCTCGCCGGCCTTCACCGAGGTGGTGACGTCGCGTAGGGCGATGACGCTGCCGTAGCTCTTGCCGATGGCCTCGACCTCGATGATGGGAGTGCCGACCGCGGGCAGGCTGGGAGCCGCCGATGCTGGCGTCCCCGCAAGGGCGGTGGCGCCGACGGAGCCGGCGCTCTCGGCCAGCGCGCCGTTATCGGTCGTGCTCATTTGACTGCCTCCGCTCGGGCCTTGACCCAGTTGTTGACGAGCACCGCGCCCAGCAGCATCACGCCGAGGATGGCGTAGAGCCAGTCGTTGTCCCAGCCCTCGTAGACGATGCCCTGCTGGACCATGCCGTAGATCAACGCGCCTAGTGCCGCACCCACGGCCGATCCGTAGCCGCCGGTGAGCAGGCAGCCGCCGACGACGGCGCAGATGATGAAGATGAACTCCTGCCCCACCCCGGTGGTGGACTGCACCGTCGTGGTCTTGAACAGCGACAGCATGCCGACCAGCCAGCCGGCCACTGCGGTGGTGATGAAGAGCCCCACCTTCGTCTTGAACACCGGGACGCCGACCTGACGGGCGCTGTTCTGCGCGCCTCCGACGGCGAAGATCCAGTTGCCGGCTCGCGTGCGCAGCAGCACCCAGGTGGCGATCGCGGTGACCGCGATCCACCAGAACGTGGCGGCGTAGATGGTGAGCGGCAGGTCGCCACCGAGGTTGATCTTCACGAACGAGCCGAAGACCTGCTGGCCCTGGGTGTATCCGTCCTCGCGCTGGAGTCCGGAAACGGACACCTTGCCGATCAGCAGCTTGGTCACTGCCAGGTTGACCCCTTGTAGCACGAAGAACGACCCCAGGGTGACGATGAAGCTGGGCAGTCCGGTGCGCATCACCAAGATGCCGTTGAGCGCACCGATCACGACCGCGATCACGAGCGAGACGAGGATGGCGACCCACACGTTCGTGCCGTACTCCGACATAAGGATGCCGGTCGTCAGACCCGTGGTGCCGATCATGGCGCCGGCAGACAGGTCGAACTCGCCACCGATCATGAGCAGGGACACCGCCACCGCCATGATGCCGATGGTCGAGGACGTGAAGATCCAGGTACTCGCGCCGCCGGGTTTGACGAACGCGCTGGTCGTCGTGGCGAAGAACACGAAGATCACGAGGGCGGCGACAGCGGCGCCCACTTCTGGGCGGCGCAGGATCGTCGACAGCCGGTGTGATCCGGCCAGGCGTTCGTCGGACGCCGGTGGCGACTTCGACGCCTCGGGTCCCGTGGTTGTGGTGCTCATGATTTCCTCCTGTGTCCAGTGGGCGCCGGCTGAACCGGGTCGAGGGCCCCACGTGCTCGCAGAGCCCCCGACGAGGTGTCAGCTCAGCGGGTGCCGCCCTTGGCGAAGCCCAGGACTGCCTCGGCGTTGTCGGCGGTGATGATGGCCGGGCCGGAGTTCACCGGTTGACCCCCACCGATGTCGTTGCCGTTGATCACCTTCAGGTAGATGCCGGTCACGCCCAGGTAGCCCTGGACGTAGGGCTGCTGGTCGACGGCGAACAACAGCTTGCCGTCGAGCACGTTCTGCGCGACCTCGGCGTTGAGGTCGAAGGTGCCGATCGGGATCTCGCGTCCAGAGGCTTCGACCGCGGCGACCGCCGCACCGGCCATGTCTCCGCCGAGGGTCAGAACGCCGTCGATCTTGTCGTTGGCCTGGAGCTGCGCCTCGATCGTGGCCTGTGAGCCCTGCAGGTCGGTGTTATCGGTCTGCAGGTTCTTCATGGTGCCGTCGAAGGTCGATGCCGCGGCGCGGCAGCGCTCCTCGAGGGCGATGTTCCCGGCCTCCTGGATCACACAGATGGCGTCGGTGACGCCGGCCTCGTTCAACTGTTCGCCCGCGGCCTCACCAGCGACGGTCTCGCTCTGGCCGACGTGGGTAATGGCCCCGAAGGCCTGCCAGTCGTCGATGCCGGAGTTGATGGTGATGACCGGGACCCCGGCCGCCACCGCGGCCTTGATGCTGGCCTCGAGGCCGTCGGGGTTCGCCATCGAGATGACCAGCCCGTCGGTGTCGTCGGCGACGGCACCGTCGATCAGGGTGCTCTGGTCACCCGGGTCCGGGGCGCTCTGGTAATGCAGGTCGACATTGAGGTCGTCGCCAGCCTGCTCGGCACCGGCCTTCACGACGTCCCAGAACGAGTCACCGGGGGCCCCGTGCGTGATCACGTCGATGCGGATGTCGCCCGTCTTGGCGGGCGCCGAGCCCTCACCGTCGCCGCCGCCACCTGAGTCGTCACTGGTGCTGCAAGCGGCCGCGAAGAGCATCGCCCCCGCGGCAAGTCCCGCCACGAGCCCGCGTCGGATAGACATCAATTTCCTCCTTGTGTGCTGTTGCCTGCGCAACAGACGATGATTCCCACGTCATGACGACGCCGGGAAGCGGAACTACAGACGATCATGTCGAGTCGCGGCACGCTCATGCCACGGCCTTTTCCAGAAACGCCAGACAACGACGGACGTCCTTGACCGGGCCCTCACCCTCGGGGGCGGCCTCGAGCATCACATCCTGCTCGAGCACGTACCACCCGGCGTACCCCGCGTCCTCGAGCAATCGGACCAACGAGGTGATGTCGACGTCACCGTCTCCGAGGGGGCGGAAGATGCCGGCACGCACCGCGTCACCGAACGGGAGATCACCGGCGAGGACGGCCTCGGCCATGGTGGCGTCCACGTCCTTGAGGTGCACATGGGTGACCCGGGAGGTGTGCGAGGCCGCCAGCGCCACCGGATCCACTCCGCCGACCATCAGGTGACCGGTGTCGACGCACAGGCCGATCCGTGAGCCCTCGAGGACCCGGTCCACCTCGGGGCCACGCTCGACCATCGTCCCCACGTGGGGATGCAGGGTCGCGACGACACCGCGGCGCTCGGCGTACTCGAGGATCGTGTCCAGGTTCGACAGCAGGGTCTTCCAGCCGCCCTCGTCGATCTCCGGGCGCTGGTTGTAGCCGTCGGCCCCGGTGGCCGCGGCGAGGACGACGACCCCAGCCGAAGCCGCGATGCAGGCGTCCACGAAGGTCTCCACCTCACCCAAGGGGTCGTGGTCGGGATCGTGGAGTACGACGGGCAGGAAACCGCCGACAGCGGTCATGCCGTGTGTGCGCAACTGCGCTGCCTTGGCCGTCGGCTCCTCGGCCAGGAACCCATCGGGGCCGAACTCGGTGGCCGCGAACCCCAGTGCCCGCATCTCACTCAACACCCGCTCGGGATCGAGCTGGAACCCCCAGTCGGGCACCTCGCACACGCCCCACGAGATCGGCGCGGCGGCGATCCGATCGGCGAAGGCCGGCGTCGTCATCGGCTCTCACCCAGGCACTGGAGGCCGGCGACGGCACGGGGAGGGCATGGCATGACTTCACCTGGTTCTCTGGGAGGACGTGGACCGAGGCGTCGAGGTTCGTGACGCAGGACACATCCTTGTGGCACCGCCAGATGTTGTCAAGAGATTGTTCATACATGCTTACATTAAGCAAAGGCAGCTTGCGACCAGACTGTTTCGATCTTGACATGTTCGGACATTCTTACTTAAGGTACGCCGATTGCCTGTGCCTGCCAGCCTCGCTCGAGAAGGAAGCCGATGACCACTCCGCCTGTCCGGATCGGACTCATCGGCGCCGGGCGGATCGGGGCCTCACACGCCACCGTCATCGCCCGCCACGTGCCCGAGGCCGACCTGATCGCCGTGGCCGACCCGCGTCCCGGCGCGGCCGCCGCCATCGCCGAGCCCCTCGGCGCGCTCGGCCGGACGTCGATCGAGGAGGTCCTGACCGACGACGGCATCGACGCTGTCGTCATCGCGGCCTCGACACCGGCCCACTCAGCGCTGGTCGTTGCGGCGGCCGCGGCCGGCAAGCACGTGTTCTGCGAGAAGCCGGGCGGCACGTCGCTGGCCGAGATCTCGGCTGCCCAAGCCGCGGCCGCCACCGCGGGCGTGAACCTCCAGGTCGGCTTCAACCGCCGGTTCGCCACCGACTTCCAGGCCGCGCACGAGGCGGTCCGCGCCGGCCGCATCGGCTCGGTGCAACTCCTGCGCTCACTGACCCGCGACCCGGGTACCGGTCCCGCTGACCCCGCCGCAGTCCCCGCATGGACGATCTTCACCCAGACCCTCATCCACGACTTCGACGCCCTCAACTGGCTCAACCCCGGCGCCCGCGCCGTGGACGTGCTCGCCACGGCCGACGCCCTGGTGAGGCCGGACTTCAAGGATGCGGGCCTGCTCGACACGGCCGTCGTGGTCATCCGCTACGACAACGGTGCCATCGCCGTGGCCGAGGCCAGCTTCGCCGCCGCCTACGGCTACGACGTCCGCGGCGAGGTCTTCGGGTCCGCCGGCATGGTCACCGCCGGAGACGGATCGATCTCCTCGATGCGGCTCTACGACGCATCCGGACGCTCGGCCGCCACCTCCCGCCACGACACCGAGCTGATGCTCGATGCCTATGCCGGTGAGTTCACCGAGTTCGCCAGGTCCATCCAGGAAGGACGGGCGCCCAGCGTCGGCGGCGCCGAGGCATGGGCCGCCTTCGCCATCGCGGAAGCCTGCATCGAGTCGATGAAGACCGGCGCCCGGACCCCAGTCGCCCCGGGAGAGACCGCATGAGCTTCACCCTCGCCGTCTGTGCGGAGATGGTCCACACCGACCTCCCGATCCTGGAACGCGTCACCCGCCTGCACCACGCCGGCTTCGCGGTGGAGATCTGGGACTGGTCGAGCAAGGACGCCGCCCAACTCGTCGCGACCGGGGCGCAGTTCACCTCGATGACCGGCTACCTGAGCGGCGACCTGACCACCCCGGACGGCTCAGCCGACCTGCTCCGCACCGCCGAGGAGTCGATCCCGTTCGCCCAGGCGATCGGGTGTCCCTCGCTCAACCTGCACGGGACCGGCCTCGGCGAAGGCGGGCTCCCCGACCGTCCGCTCGAGGTCGTCACCGGTGACATGTGGCTGGCGGCCGAACGGACCCTGACCTCGATCGCCAGGCTCGGCGAACGACACGGCGTGACGTTCGTCCTGGAGAACCTCAACACCGAGGTCGACCACCCGGGCACGCCGTTCGCGAGGGCTGCCGACACCCTGGCCCTCGTGAGAGCCGTCGGCAGCCCCCACCTGAAGATGAACCTCGACCTCTACCACGCCCAGATCGGCGAAGGGAACCTGGTGGAGCTCATCCGGCGCTCGGCGCCGTACCTCGGCGAGGTCCAGGTCGCCGACGTCCCCGGGCGGTGCGAGCCCGGCAGCGGCGAGGTGAACTGGCCCTTCGTGGCCCGCGCCCTGGCCGAGACCGGCTACGACGGTGTGGTCGCGATGGAGGCCTTCGCAAGCGCCGGCACCGACGCGGCGCTCGACCGGTTCCGTGCCGCGTTCACACTCACCTGACCGATCTCACTCCGATTCCTGGGCGGCCCTCATCGCCTCGAGCGCGATCGGCGGTGGGGCCTGGAAGTCGAACGCACGGAAGAGCACCGCATGGGGCACCCCGAGCGCCCGGCCCTGGAGCGCGGTGATCCCCGTGATCATCATCCTGGCCGGCGGATGCCCAGGGATCGCGGCCAGGTACTCCGCATGCGCCTCGAGCGACCTGATCCCCGCCTCCAGGGCCGGACCGGTCACCTCGACCCCGTGCGTGGGGCGGGCGTCCCCGGCGATCAGCAACCAGCGCGTCGACCACGGCGCGAGCCCCTCGTCGATCAGCTCAGGGAACACCCAGCGGTTGCCCGCGTCGCGCAGGGCATCCAGAGCAGCCAGGCCGGCCACCCGGTGATCAGCCTGGTTCAGGCCGGCCACGAACTCCACGTCCCACGAACCGACGAGCACCGCCTCAGGGCGGAACCGGCGGATCGCCCGCGCGATGTCACGGCGCATGTCGAGGGAGTACTCCAGCACCCCGTCGGGATACTGCAGGAACTCGACGCTCGACACCCCGACCTCGTGCGATCCGGCCACCTGCTCGCGGACCCTCAGCTCCGCGGTGGCCTCCGGCGACATCGTGTCGATGCCTGCCTCCCCGCGGGTGAGCAGCAGGTACTCCACCTCCACCCCGGCCGCGGTCCAGGCCGCCACCGCCGACGAGGCGCCGTACTCGACGTCGTCGGGATGGGCGACCACACACAGCACCCGGGCAAAGGCATCGTCGGGGAACGTCGGGATCGCACTCGGCTCCATGGACGGCATGCTAGACCCGTCCGAGGGGTCAGTAGGGTCAGCCAGCGCCACCTTCTGGGGTCGCCGTGATGCGCGAGGAGACGGACCACTGATCGAGCACGCGCCGTACGTCTGGCTGGTCCTGTGCCTCGCCGCGCTCGTCGTCGGATTCGCCAAGACCGCCATCGGCGGCCTGGGGACGGTCGCCGTCGCCCTGTACGCCGGCGTCCTGCCGGCCCGGGAGTCCACGGCGGCGCTGTTGCTGTTGCTCCTGGTCGGCGACGTCGTGGCGGTCTCGAAATACCGCCACGACTGCGACTGGACCCTGCTGCGGCACCTCATCCCGGGCGTGGTCCCAGGCATCGTCGCGGGAACCCTGGTGCTGGGCGCCGTCGACGACGCCACCCTGCGCCGCGGCATCGGCGTGGTGATTCTGCTGCTGGTCGGGCTCCAGTTGGCGCTGAGGAAGCCGGTGGTGGGTGAGGCGGGCAGCGGATGGCCCTGGCCGGCGCGGCTGGGTTCCGGGGTCGCGGCCGGCTTCACGACCATGGTGGCCAACGCCGGAGGCCCGGTGATGACGCTGTACCTGGTCGGGCAGGGCGTCGACAAGCGCCGCTTCCTGGGGACGGCCGCCTGGTTCTTCTTCGGGGTCAATCTGTGCAAGGTGCCGTTCAGCATCGGCCTGGGACTCGTCAACCGGGACATGCTGGTGCGGACCGCCGTGCTCGTCCCCCTCGTCCTGGTGGGCGCCTTCATCGGCATCCGCGTCGCACGCCGCCTGCATCAGTCGTGGTTCGACGTGGCAGTCCTGACCGCCTCCGCGATCTCCGCCGTCGCGTTGATCGTGGTGTGAAGGTTTCACCGGTCGACCGGGGAAACTCGCGGTTGTCAGCCAATGCAAAGGCTGACAACCAAGAAGATCCCCGGTCGACCGGGGAAACCGACGGTCGAGCGCTCAGTCGTTCTGGGGGAAGCCGAGGTTGAGCCCGCCGTGGCTCGGGTCGAGCCAGCGAGAGGTGACGACCTTGCCTCGCGTGAAGAAGTGCACACCCTCCATGCCGTGCGCGTGGGTGTCGCCGAACAGGCTGTTCTTCCAGCCGCCGAACGAGTAGTAGGACACCGGCACCGGGACCGGCACGTTGATGCCGACCATGCCGACCTCGACCTCGTTCTGGAACCGACGTGCCGCGCCTCCGTCGTTGGTGAAGATGGCGGTGCCGTTGCCGTACGGGTTGGCGTTGATGAGCTCCAGGCCGTCGTCGTACGACGCGACCCGCACCACCGACAGCACCGGGCCGAAGATCTCGTCGGTGTAGATGGACATGTCCGTGGTGACCTTGTCGAACAGGGTCGGGGCCAGGAAGAACCCGTCGCCGTCAGCATCGACCTGGGCACCCCGGCCATCGACGACCAGGTCTGCGCCGGCGGCCGCACCTGCGTCGACGTAGGAGGCCACCTTGTCGCGATGCACCCCGGTGACCAACGGCCCCATGTCGCAACCGCGGGTGCCGTCGCCGGTGCGCAGTTTGCCCATCCGGTCGGTGATCTTGGCGACCAGCTCGTCGGCGATCGACTCGACCGCGATCAGCGCCGAGATCGCCATGCAGCGCTCACCGGCCGAGCCGAAGCCGGCGTTGATGGCCGCATCGGCAGCGAGGTCCAGGTCGGCGTCGGGCAGCACCAACATGTGGTTCTTCGCGCCGCCGAGGGCTTGGACCCGCTTGCCGTGCGCGGTGCCGGTCTCGTAGACGTAGCGCGCGATCGGCGTCGAGCCGACGAACGAGACCGCCTTGATGTCGGGGTGGACCAGGAGGGCGTCGACCGCCTCCTTGTCACCGTTGACGACGCTGAGTACGCCGTCCGGCAACCCGGCCTCCGTCCAGAGCCTCGCCACCGCGATGGTGGCACTGGGGTCCTTCTCACTGGGCTTGATCACGACAGCGTTGCCGCAGGCGAGCGCCACCGGCACGAACCACAGCGGGACCATGGCCGGGAAGTTGAACGGGGAGATCACGGCAACCACGCCGAGGCTCTGCCGGATGGAGTAGACGTCGATGTTGGTCGAGGCGTTCTCGCTGTAGCCGCCCTTCAGCAGGCTCGGGATGCCGCACGCGAACTCCGCCACCTCCAGGCCGCGCACGACCTCACCCAAGGCATCGTCGAGCACCTTGCCGTGCTCGGCGGTGATCAGGGCCGCGATCTTCTCCTTGTCCCGGTTGAGCAGTTCGCGGAACGTGAAGAGGACCTGGGTGCGCTTGGCCAGGGAGATGTTGCCCCAACTGTCCGCCCAGGCCTGCTTCGCCCCGGTGACGACCTCGCCGACCAGGTCGGCCGAGGCCAGGTCGAGGCGACCGGTGACCTCGCCGGTGGCGGGATTGAAGACCTCGCTGGTGCGCTCGGCCGTGCCCTCCCAGGGCTGGCCGGCGATCAGGTGGGTGATGCGGGACGGACGGGACATGGCGGTCTCCTAGCAGTGGTGGGCGTCGAGGCGAGACGAGCGTCGTCCCGATCGGTTCAGATGAGGGGCGGGGGCGGCGTCATGACAGCACCACCTTGATGGGCGAGCCGGATGCCAGGGACTCGAGCCCGGCTTCGCAGACCACGCTGGCCGCGTAGCCGTCGTACGCGCTCGGACCGACCACGACGCCCCGTCGGGACGCGTCGACCCAGGCTTGGACCTCATCGTCGTAGGCGGTGGCGAACCGAGCCCGGAAGTCATCGGGGATGGCACCGCCCCAGGCGTTGGCCGCCCTCACGAAGACGCCGGAACCCAGGCCGACGGTGACATTGCCCCGCTCGGCGCTCGCCTCACAGCGGACCTCGTAGCCGAGCCCGGACTTGGCGAACACCTCGGTGGTGGCCAGGGCGCCGCTCTCCATGCGGAAGATCGCCACCTGCGGGTCGACGACGCCCTCGCCGGCGTACGACGTCGGGGCCGGCGAGAGGACCGTGATCTCGGTGATCTCCTCACCGAACAGCCAGCGGCAGACATCGACCTCATGCACGAGGGAGTCGCGCACGATCATCTCGGAGGTGAAGCCGGCGGGGACGTCCTTGTTGCGGTGGATGTTGTGCACCAACAGCAGCCGGCCCAGGTCGCCGGAGTCCAGCATCGCCTTCATCGCGGCGTACTCGGGATCGAAGCGGCGCATGAAACCGACCTGGATCAAGGCTCGACCACCGGCGCGCTCGGCCTCGACGACCCGCAGGGACGAGGCGGCGTCCATGGTCAGCGGCTTCTCACACAGGACGAACTTGCCGGCCGCGATGCAGGCCAGCACCTGTTCCTCGTGCACGAAGCCCGGCGAGACGATGAGCACGGCGTCCACCCGCGGGTCGGCGATGAGGTCGAGGGGGTCGGCGAAGACCCGGACGTCGTCGTACTGCGCAGCCAGCTCGGCGGCACGCACCCGGTCCGGGTCGGCCACGGCCACCAACGTCGCGTTCGCGATCCTGTGGGCCACCCGCTGTGCATGGTCCGCGCCCATCCGCCCCACGCCGATCACGCCCACCCGGAGCGCCGCGCCGGTCACGACAGCTCCTCACCAGCGGCGCCGAGGTAGGTCCGTTGGCCCGTTCGGTGCCCGAGATAGCGGTCGTAGGCCTCGCGCGTCGAGGCCAGTTCCGCGACCTGGCTGACCGGGACGTCCCACCACGCCTCGCTGTCCGGGGCGTGGACGAGCGGGTCGGTGTTGACGTGGATCACGATCGGTCCACCGTCGGCAGGGGCTGCCTTGGCGGTGCCGATCGCTGCCTCGAGCTCGGCACGGGAGGCCACCTCGATGACGTGGACCCCGAGGCTGCGGGCGTTCGCGGCCAGGTCGACGGGCAGGACGTCGCCGTCCAGGCGACCCTGGGCACCGCGATAGCGATAACTGGTGCCGAAACGCTGGGAACCGAGCTCCTGCGACAGCGAGCCGATCGAGTGGAAGCCGTGGTTCTGGACCAGGACGACGATCACCTTGATCCGCTCCTGCACAGCGGTGACCAGCTCGGTCGGCATCATCAGGTAGCCGCCGTCGCCGACCAGCGCGAACACGTCGCGGGTCTCGTCGGCGAGCCGGACCCCGAGGGAGGCAGGCACCTCATAGCCCATGCAGGAGAAGCCGTACTCGACGTGGTAGGCCTTGCGATCACGCACTCGCCACAGCTTGTGCAGGTCCCCCGGCATCGAGCCGGCCGCGCACAGCACGACGTCGCGGGGGTCACTGAGCTCGTTGACGCACCCCAGGACGGTGCCCTGGGTGAGCAGGCCGTCGGCGAGGGCGTCGGTGACCGAGGCCGGCGGGTGGTACGCCGCCTCGACCTGGTCGTCCCAGGATCGCCAGAGCTCGCTCTGCTCACTCACGTAGGCCTCGTCCACCCGGTGATCGGCCAAGGCGTCGGCCAGTGCGGTCAGGGCCTCGCGGGCGTCGGCGACCACGGAGTAGCCGGCGTGCTTGCCCGCATCGAAGTTGGCGATGTTGATGTTGACGAACCGCACGCCGTCGTGTTGGAAAGCGGTGCGTGAGGCGGTCGTGAAGTCACTCCACCGCGTGCCGACACCGATCACCACGTCAGCGGTGCGCGCCAGGTGGTTGGCGGCCGTGGTCCCGGTGGAACCGACCGCCCCCATCTCCTGCGGATGCCCGTGCGGCAGCGAGCCCTTGCCGGCCTGGGTCTCGCCGACCGGGATCCCGGTGGCCTCGCACAGGGCCCGGAGCGCAGCCTCCGCGCCGGAGTAGTGCACCCCTCCTCCGGCCACGATCAGGGGGCGTCGTGCGCTTCGGATGATCTCGGCGGCTCCCGCGATGCGGGCTGCCTCCGCCGGAGGTCGGGCGACGTGCCAGGTGCGCTGCGCGAAGAGCTCCGCCGGCCAGTCGTGGGCCTCGGCCTGGACGTCCTGGGGCAACGCCAGCGTGACCGCACCGGTCTCGGCCGGATCGGTGAGCACCCGCATCGCCGCGAGCAGGGCCGAGGGGAGCTGCTCGGCTCGGGTGACCCGGTCGAAGAAGCGCGACAACGGCCGGAAGGCATCGTTCACGGTCAGGTCCCCGCCGTACGGCGCCTCAAGCTCCTGAAGCACCGGAGAGGAACGCCGGGTGGCGAAGGTGCCCGAGGGCAGCAGCAGCACCGGGAGACGGTTGATGGTGGCCAGGGCGGCACCGGTCAGCATGTTGGTCGAACCGGGACCCACGGACGCCGTACACACCCAGGTCTGCAGGCGGTCCTTCTGGCGTGCGTAGGCCACCGACGTGTGCACCATGGCCTGCTCGTTGCGAGCCAGCACGTAGGGCAGGCCGGGGGCGACGCCGGCCTCGATGGCGCGGGTCTCGTGCTGCAGCAGCGCCTGCCCGATGCCGGCCACGTTGCCGTGCCCGAAGATGCCGAAGCAGCCCGCGAACAGCTTCTGTCGTTCGCCGTCGCGTTCGGAGAACTGCACGGCCAGGAACTCCACGACCGCCTGGGCCACGGTCATCCGGATCGTCTCGCTCATCAGTGCGTCCCTCCCAGGGGCAGCCGTACGTCGGTGGGCTGGTCCGCCCACGTGTCTCGGACCCAGCCGTGACTGGGGTCGTCGCAGATCAGCCAGGCCCGGGTGGGCCCTGGGCCGGCCATCACGTTGAGGTAGTAGAGGTCGTAACCGGGCGCAGCCATGGCGGGGCCGTGCCAGCCGTGCGGCACGAGGACGACGTCGCCGGTGCGGACCTCGGCAAAGACGTCGATCGGACGCTCCTCGGTGCCGTAGACGCGCTGGTAGCCGACCGGGTCGGCACCGGGCGGTACGGCGCCACCCGCTGCGGCACCCTCGACCTGGGTCTCGAAGTAGTAGATCTCCTCGAGCTCGGTCTCGACCCCGGGGCGCTCCTCGTCATGCTTGTGCGGCGGGTAGGAGCTCCAGTTCCCGGCCGGGGTGATCACCTCGCAGGCGATGATCGCGTCGGCGTCGAGGACTGCGGGCACCCCGAAGTTGCGGACCTCACGGGAGGCGATGCCGGCGCCGCGCAGCTCGACCGGGATCTCGTCGGTCGTGACGTGCCGGAACGTCCGGGTGCTGGGCAGGCTGGGCACCCGGGCCGCGCACACGGCCACCCGCACCCTGCCCGAGGTGGCGGTGAGGGTGATCCGCGACCCGGCGGGGACGAAGGCCACGTCGCTCGGACCGGCGAAGACCGAGGCACGTCCCGCAAGCTCAGCGACCCCGACGTCCCCATCGGGACCGGTGGCCCGCACGCGCAGCGCTCCGGCGAGGGGCACGACGACGTACTCCCAGGGGCCGGCGTCCACCGACAGCTCCTCGCCGTCGCGGAGTACGGCGATGCGCAGCCCGGTGTGCTGCCAGTCGTGCGGGGTGTCGTCGATGACGGTCTCCCACCCATCGCGCCCAGTGGAGCCGACCGGGAGGACCCACCGGTTGCCTCCCGTGCTCATCGTGCCTGGATCCCGTGGACCAGTTCGGCAGCGATGTCGACGGCAGCGGCCACGTCACCGTTGGGCGGGAAGAGCAGTGCTCGCCCCACGACCAGGCCGCGGACCGGACCGAGCTCCAGCGCCTTGCCCCACGACGCGTAGGTGTCCTGCGGGTCGCCCTGGGGGTCGCCTCCGAGCAGCAGCGTCGGCATGGTGGTCGCCTCCATGACTCGCGCCAGGTCCTCCACGACCGGCAGCTTCAGCCAGGTGTAGGCGCTGCTGGCACCCAGTCCCGAGGCGATGTGGATCGACTTGATGGTGCTCTCGGCATCCAGCAGGTTCTTCACCCGTCCGCCGTCACGCACCGACAGGAACGGCTCGACCATCGCGACCAGCCGGCGGCTGGCCAGCTCGGTCACCGCGTGGGCGGAAGCCTCCAGCGTCGCCACGGTGCCGGGATCGGTGAGGCAGATCCGGGTCAACATCTTCCCGCCGTCCAGGCCCCGGGCGGCGATCTCGGCGGCCGAGTAGCCGGTGAACCGATCGTCGAACTCGAAGGCGGCGCCCTGCAGGCCACCGCGGTTCATCGAACCGAAGACGAGCTTGCCCTCGAGTGCGCCCATCAGGAGCAGGTCGTCGAGGATGTCGGGGGTGCCGAGCACCCCGTCGACACCCGGGCGCGACAGCGCGGTGGCCAGCCGTCCGAGCAGGTCGCCGCGGCTGGCCATGGCCAGCGCGTCGGTGCGGACCCCGAGCGCGCCGCGGGCCGGATGATCAGCAGCGACGATGAGCAGCCGACCGTCCTGGCCCAGCAACGGGCGGTGGGTGCGGGCCGCCCACGCCTCGCCGATGCGGTGCGGCTCGCGAGCGCGGATCTCGGTCAGGTCCACCGTGTGCGTCTCGATCATGACGACCTCTCGGAGTTGCGTCGGGCGAGAGCCTCGAGGACCTCGCCCTCCTCGGGCATGGCGGTGGAGCATTCGAGGCGGCTCGCCACGAGCGCCCCGGCGACGTTCGCGAACTCGAGGATCCTGTGCAGGTCCCAGCCGTTGAGCAGTCCGTGGACCAGGGCGCCGCCGAAGGCATCCCCGGCGCCCAGGCCGTTGACGACCTCCACCCGGAACGGCGGCACCTCGACACGCACGTCAGCGGTCGCGGCGAGCACTCCCTTCGGTCCCTGCTTGACGACGGCGAGGGCGAGGCCGCGGTCAAGCAGTGCACTCGCGGCGCGCTGCGGGTCGGTCTCCCCCACGGCGACCTCGCACTCCTCCTTGTTGCCCACGGCCACGGTGACGTGCTCGAGGGCTGCCGACACTTGGGAGCTTGCTTCGGCCGGGTCGGCCCAGAACATGGGGCGGTAGTCCAGGTCGAGGATGGTGTGCTCGCGCCGACCGCGGGCCTCGAACGCCGCGAAGTGCGCGCTTCGGCTGGGTTCCTGGGAGAGGCCGGTGACGGTGGACCAGAACACCGAGGCTTCCCGGATCGAGTCGAGTGGCAGGTCGGAGACCTCGAGCTGCAGGTCCGGGGCCGTGGGATAGCGGTAGAAGTACAACGGGAAGTCGTCGGGTGGGAAGACCTCGCAGAACGTCACGGGTGTCGGTGGCCCGTCGTGGGAGGTGATGAAGGTCGGGTCGACGCCCAGACGCTGGGCCTCGAGCCGCACGTAGTTGCCGAACGGATCCTTGCCGGTCCGGGTGACCAGGGCCGTCGTCCGGCCGTAGCGGGCGGCGGCCACCGCCACGTTGGTCGCGCTGCCTCCGAGGAACTTCTCGAACGTCTTCACGTCCTCAAGACCGACCCCATGGTCCAGGGGGTAGATGTCGACTCCGGTGCGACCCATCGCGACCAGGTCGTAGGGGTTCACTCCCCGACTCCGATCTCGTCCAGCAGGACTGGGCGGCCCTGCAGCCGGGAGATGTCACAGGCCTCGGCGATCCGGAAGGCCGCCAAGGCGTCCCGCACCGTGCACGGGCTGGGGATCGCGCCCGTGGCGACCTCGCAGAACGCGGTGAGCTCACTGACGTAGGCAGGCTGGAAGCGTTCCATGAACGACCACTTCTGCGGCCCACGCGGGTAGTCGACGTCCGCCTCGGCCGAGAGCACGGCCAGTGAGTCGTCGTACCCCACTCCCAGCGTGCCCTCGGAGCCCATGACGTCCATGCGGACGTCGTGCCCACCACCGCCATAGCGGGTGGCCGTCACGACAGCCAGGGTGTCGTCGTCGAGAGTGAGGACGGCGGCTGCCGTGTCGACGTCCCCTGCCTCGGTGAAGAAGGAGGCTCCCTTGTTGGCGCCGGTCCCGAACACGCTGACGACCTCGCGACCGGTGACGAACCGGATGATGTCGAAGTCGTGCACGCTGCAGTCGCGGAACAACCCGCCACTGGTCGGGAGGTACGCCGCCGGCGGCGGAGCCTGATCGTGGGTGTTGGCCCGGATCGTGTGCACGAAGCCCAGCTCTCCGGACTGGACCGCAGCCCGGGCGCGGCGGTATCCCGCGTCGAAGCGACGCTGGAAGCCGACGTGGACCGCGACACCGCTGGCCTCCACCAGGGCCACGAGCTCGGAGGTCTCCTCGACCGTCGAGGCCAGAGGCTTCTCACAGAAGGTGGGGACGCCTGCTGCCACGGCTTGGCGCAGCAGCGTGGCGTGGCTGTTGGTCGGGGTGGTGATCACGAAGGCGTCCACCTGGGCGAGCAGCTCGTCGACGTCGGCCGCCTCGACGTACCCCTGCTCCGCGGCGAGGCGGGCTGCGGTCCCGGGCATCGCATCGGTGACGACGATCTGGTCCACCGCGGAGAGCTCAGCAAGTGTGGCAGCGTGGAAGGCGCCGATGCGCCCCGCCCCGGCCAGTCCGATGCGCATTCAGGTGGTCCTATCTCTGTCTCGCGTCGAGGACGGACCACGTCGGCCGTCCGGGACAACCTTGCCGGGTTCCTGAGGTGGCGTCAATAGTTTGTCCTGACATTCTTACTTAATGAGTTACGCATGGTTTCACGCTACCCTTCCGGCATGCAGGCTCAGCAGATCCACGTCACGATCGACCGCGCCTCGCCCGTGCCCCTCTATCACCAGTTGGCCGAGCAGTTGAGCGCCGCCATCGCTGACGGAACCCTCCAGCCAGGTGACCCGTTCGAGAACGAGGTGGCGGTCGCCGAGCGTCTCCAGCTGTCGCGACCCACCGTGCGTCGAGCCATCCAGGAACTCGTCGATCAGGGCCTCCTGGTCCGCCGCCGCGGCCTCGGCACGACCGTCGCCAACAAGAAGGTGCACCGCAACTTCAAGCTCACCAGCCTGTACGACGACCTCAAGCGTGACGGTCGGCACCCACGGACGGTGGTGCTGGAGTTCCGTCACGAGACAGATGAGCGGGCAGCCGCGGGGCTGGACCTGCCTGCCGACGCCTTGCTGCTGCACGTGATCCGGCTGCGGCTCGCCGACGACCGCCCCCTGGCGTTGCTGCACAACTGGCTGCCGCCGTCCTCCGAGGACCTCACCCGCGCCGAACTCGAGACCAAGGGCCTCTACGCGGCCCTGCGGGATCGGGGCATCAAGCCGGTGGTGGCGCAGCAGAGCATTGCGGCACGGATGCCCACGGCCTGGGAGAAGCGACACCTCGAGCTGGGTGGGTCACAGCCGGTGCTGACCATGACCCGGATGGCCTTCGACGCCTCCGGAGGGGCGGTCGAGTTCGGTGATCACTGCTATCGGGCCGCCGACTACACCATCGATCTCATGGTTGACGAGCGCTGACGAGATCGGTCACGCTGGTCGCGCCTGACAGTGTCAGACAAAGGCGAAGGGCTCCTGCACGTATGAGGTGCGGGAGCCCTTCTGTTTGACCGGCCGATGACACTCCGATCGATCCCCCGTTGACTCCGGCCCCACCGACAATGTCATCCTGCCGATGCGACGAGTTGCCCCGCCGGATGTGCCTTTGTCTCCGAGAGATCCGCGCTCCCGGAGGAGTGCGTAGGACAGTTGTATGCCTGTCTTCGGCCCAGCACAAGGGCTTGGAATCAACTATTTCGGTTACCCACAGAAGTCGGGTCTTCGTCCACAGGAATCGGGCCCTCATGCACAGGCTGTGGTCTCTCCTGTGGAGAACTCCCCCGATCGTTCACCCGTGTGTCCCCGGCCCGTTCCATGGGGACTCCGGCCATGGATCGGGGCCACCACACCCCACTCGAGCGGCCGCCGCGCACGATTCAACGAGGGGCGAGCGCCTCGAAGGCGCTCGCGACCTCGAGCAGGCGCCGGTCGGCACCGTGTGCCGCCACGATCTGGATCCCCACCGGCAACCCGTCGCGGGTCGTTCCCGCCGGGACCGAGATGGCTGGACAGCCCGTGACGGTGATGAAGTACGCCGAGCGCATCCAGTCCAGGTAGCTCGCCATCGGCTTGCCGTTGATCACCGTCGGAAACTCCTGGTCGGCCGGGAACGGTGGTACCTGGGAGACCGGCAGGACCAGCACGTCGTGGGACTCGAAGAAGATCCTCATCCGCTGCTCGAGGGCGGTGCGCTGGGTGAGTGCGCGGGCCACGTCAGCCCCGGTGAGTGACTCCCCGGCGCGGATGTTGTCGGCCAGGGTCGCCTTCAGCTCCCCGGGATGGCGAGCGAGCAGGGCTCCGCGGGAGGCCTGGAACTCCCAGGCGCGCAGGGTGCGGAACGTGTCCTCGGCCGACGTCAGCCGAGGGAACTCCCCGGCGACGTGAGCCCCGGCGCGAGCGAACTGGTCGGCGGCACGCTCCACCACCGCACCCACTTCCCCGTCCACCTCGAAAGCTCCTCCGAGGTCCACCGACACCGCCACCCGGAGCCCGGCGAGCGAGCCGGTCAACGGGGGACGGAAGTCGGAGCCCGGCTCGCCGAGCGCCAGCGGGACGCGCGGGTCAGGACCGGCCAGGACGGACAGCAGGAGGGCCAGGTCTCCCACGTTGCGAGCCATCGGTCCGCCGATGGACATCGACACCGACTGCAACGACGACGGCCAGTCGGGCACCCGTCCGAGAGAAGGCCGCAGGCCCACCACCCCGCAGAAGGACGCCGGGTTGCGCAGCGAACCGCCCATGTCGGAGCCCTCGGCCAGGGGCACCATCCCCGACCCCAGGGCGCAGGCCGCCCCGCCGCTCGACCCGCCCGCCGAACGGGTGGGGTCCACCGGGTTGAGCGTGGTGCCGAAAAGCCGGTTGAAGGTGTGCGAACCGGCCGCGAACTCCGGCACATTGGTCCGTCCCAGTGGCACGACGCCGGACCCACGCAGCCGTTCGACGATGAGCTCGTCGCGCCTGGGCACGTTGTCGGCGAACAGCGGCGAGCCGTAGGTGGTGCGCCAGCCCGCGACAGCGTGGGTGTCCTTGAAGGCGAAGGGCAGCCCGTGCAGGGTGCCGAGCGGCCGATCCGAGGCGAGCGCCTCGTCGGCGTCGAGGGCACCTGCCAGGGCCCGCTCCTGGTCCAGGGAGACGATCGCGTTGAGCTCCGGGTTGCGCTCGGCGATCCGCGACAGGTGCAGCTCCATCAGCTCGCGCGCCGAGATCCGTCGTCCACGCAGCGCGGCCAGCTGCTCGCGGGCCGAGGAGTCGACCGACAGCTCGATCATCTGCGTCGACCGAGGACGGACCCCGCCACCACACCGATCAGCACCAGCCCGGCACCCACCGCGATCCCCTTCAGGAAGTCGTCGCGGGAGTGCGCTGGCGCGGGAGCGGTGAAGACCTGGCCGGGCACGGTGTGGCCTGGCTCGGGCGCCGAGGCGCTCCCGGGCACCGGCGGTCGAGCCAGGGCGTTCCCCACGTTGTCGAAGAACTCACCCGCCATCCGCTTCGACACCGAGGTCAGCATCCGCTGGCCGACCCCGCCCACCATGCCGCCGACGACCGCGTCGGCCTCGTAGCCGATCACGGTGTGGGAGCCCTCGGACTCCGAGAAGCGCACCCGCACCGAGGCATCGATGGTCCCGGGGGCACCGGCGCCCCGCAGGGACATCACCAAGGACTCGTGCGGCACCAGATCGCTCAGGACGCAGGAGCCGTCGTAGGTCCCCCTGATCGCAGCGACCCCCGCACTCACCGTCATCTCGTAGGCATGCTCGCCGGCCGTCTCGAGGCGCTCGCAGCCCGGGATGGTCGCGACCAGGACCTGCGGGTCCAGCAGGGCCTCCCACACCTGCGCGACCGGGAAGGGCAGCGAACTCTCGCCGGTGATCAACATGTCGGGTCCTTCCGGAGTTGGCGCAGTTCGAACAGCTCGGACGGTGAGATCGGCATGGAAGAGATGCTCAGGCCCTCGGCGTCCTCGATCGCTGCGGCGAACACGGCAGCGGAGGGGATCACCCCGGCCTCACCTGCCCCCTTGATGCCCAGCGGGTTCAGCGGCGACAGGGTCTCGAGATGATCGATGTCGATCCCGTCGGGGATCTCGGTGACGAAGGGCATCAGGAAGTCCATGAACGAGGCGTTCTGGAGCTGCCCGTGCTCGTCGTAGGCCATCCGCTCGTAGAGCGCACCGCCGATCCCCTGGGCGACCCCGCCGTGGATCTGACCCTCCACGATCATCGGGTTGATCAGGCGCCCGCAGTCGTGCACCACGGCGTACTTCAGGATGCTCACCTCGGCGGTCAGCGGATCGGTCTCCACGATCACCGCGTGCATCCCGGAGGCGAACGTGGAGCGTTCGGGTGAGTAGAAGTCCCTGCCCTCCAGGCCGGGTTCGTCGTCCTCGGCGACCGGGGGTCGGCCGGGGTCGCCCACGCTGAACTGGGTGGCCGCCTTCGAGGCCTCGTCGAAGGCATAGCGCAGGGGGTTGGAGAGCACGGCCACGGTGCCGAGGGACACGTGGTGCTCGGGAGACCCCTTGACCCGGACCAGTCCGTCGACGACCTCCAGGTCCGCCTCGTCGACCTCCAGCGCGTCGGCCGCGATCCGGAGCGCCTTCTCCTTCGTCCGCAACGCGGCCAGATGGATGGCCGAGCCACTCATCACTGCCGCGCGGGACGCGAACGTGCCCACGGCGTAGGGCATCCGGCGGGTGTCGCCGGTGGTCACCTCCACGTCGGAGAGGGGTACGCCGAGCGTGTCGGCCACGATCTGCGCGAAGGCCGTCTGATGGCCCTGGCCCTGGGTGGTCAATCCGGTCGCGACCTTGACCTTGCCGGAGGTCTCCACGTGCACATGGGCTCCCTCGTAGGGACCGACCCCGGTGCCTTCGACATAGCAGGCCAACCCGATGCCGACCTGTCGTCCGGCAGCCGCCATCTCGGCCCGGAAGGCCGGGAACTCGTCCCAGCCCACCAGCGCCTTGAGCTTCGCCAGGGACGCCGGGTAGTCACCGGAGTCGTACTCCAGCTCGCGGCCGTCCTGGAAGATCAGGCCCTGGTCGTAGGGGAACTCGTCGGGCTGGATGAAGTTGACGCTGCGGACCTCGGTCCGGTCCCGGCCCAGATGAGCGGCGATCGCATCCATCGTGCGCTCCATCACGAAACACCCCTGGGGGCGACCGGCACCGCGGTAAGGCGTGACCATCACCGTGTTGGTGTAGAGGCTCTCGAAGACCACCCGGTAGTTGGCTGGCTTGTAGGGTCCCAGCAGCTGGGTCGAGGTGATGATCGGCACGATGAGGCCGTAGGGGATGTAGGCGCCGTGGTCGTGCCAGAACTCCACGTCGAGCCCGAGCAGCCGTCCGTCGTCGTCGAAGCCGACCTCGACGTGGTGCACCTGGCCGCGTTCGTGGGCCGAGGAGATGAAGTGCTCGCGACGGTCCTCGGTGAACTTCACCGGGCGGCGCAGCAGCCGGGCCGCCAGCGGGACGAGGAGCTCCTCGGGCCAGGGGTGGTTGATCTTCACCCCGAAGCCACCCCCGACATCGGGGGTGATGACGTCGACCTGTCCCAGATCCAGTCCCAGCTTCGCGGCCACGGCGGCGCGGACGCCCGTGGAGGTCTGGGTGGAGGTCCAGACCTGGAGGCGACCGGTGTCGGCGTCCCAGCGCGCGACGGTGCCTCGGCCCTCCAGCGGGGTGCAGGCACTGCGCTCGATACGCAGGTCGAGCTCGAGGCGGTGGGGCGCCAGGGCGATCGCGGTCCGGGCGTCGCCGTGCTCCTGCTCCATCCGGGCCCCGACGTTGCCGGGCACATCCTCGTGGACGAGGTGGACGGCGGCGCGGGCAGCCTCGACCCCGACGACCGGCGTGAGGATCTCGTAGTCGACGCGGATCCGGTCCAGAGCGTCCTCGGCGAGGTAGCGATCCTCGGCGACCACGAACGCGACGGCTTCGCCGACATGGTTGACCTCACCGTTGGCCAGTGCGAACTGGGTCCGCCCGTGGGTCAGCGCCGGGTGCGGGATGAGCAGCGGCAACGGCTCGGCCATGGCGCCGTGGAGGTCGTCGTACGTCCAGACGGCATGCACCCCGTCCAGGTCGAGCACCGCGTCGACGTCGATGTCGAGGATCCTGGCGTGGGCGTGCGGAGAACGGAGGACGGCGGCGTGCAAGGTGTCGGGACCCACGGCCACGTCGTCGACGTAGCGACCCCCGCCGCGCAGGAACCGGTCGTCCTCGACCCGGGTGACCTTGGTGCCGACCAGCTTGCCCGTCATGCCGGGTCCCGCTCCGCGCGCCGCTGGGTCAGCTCGGCTGCTCGCTCGACCGATCTCACGATGTTCTGGTAGCCGGTGCAGCGGCACAGGTTGCCGGCGACCATCTCCCTGGCCTCCTCGTGCGTGGGACGGGGGTTGTCGCGCAGCCCCGCGGTGATGGTCGTGAGGAAGCCGGGGGTGCAGAAGCCGCACTGCAGTCCGTGGCAGTCGCGGAACGCCTGCTGGACCGGACTGAGGGAACCGTCCCGCTCGGCCAGGCCCTCGACCGTGGTGATCTCCTGGTCCACCGCGGAGACGGCGAACATGAGGCAGGCGCGCACCGGGGAGCCCTCGAGCAGGACCGTGCACGCCCCGCAGACTCCGTGCTCACAGCCCACGTGGGTGCCGGTCAGTCCCAGGTCGTGACGCAACGCATCCGACAGCAGCCGTCGCGCTGGTACGGCGAGCTCGTGGCCCACCCCGTTGACGATCAGGCGGATCGAGTGGAGCTCCTCGGTCATGATCGCTCCCTGGCATCGTCGTGGGCGGCCTGCAGCGCCCGGGCGGTGAGCACCCGCACGAGGTGTGCCCGGAAGTCGGCGCTCGCATGCAGGTCACCCACCGGGTCGAGGCCGGCGATCGCCAGGTCTCCGGCCGCGGTCAGCGTCGCTGCGTCGACACCGCCGGCCAGCGCGTCCGTCAGGTCGAGCACGGTGGGCACGTCACAGACGCTCACGAAGCCGGCCCGCGCCTCCAGCACGCGGTCGCCGTCGAGCCGCACGACCGCTGCGACGGCACACACGGCATAGTCCCCGCGCCGCCGGGAGATCTCCTCGAACCCCACGCCCGCGCCGGTCCCCAGCGCCGGGAAGAAGGCCGACACGGCGAGCTCGTCATGAGCCAGGGTGGTCTCGAGCGGGCCGCGGAAGAGGTCCGCGGCGGCGATGGTGCGCTCGCCGCGCACCGACACCACGTCCACCGAACCGCCCAGCAGCGTGAGGACGGCCGGCATCTCGGCAGCGGCATCGGCGTGGATGATCGAACCCACCGTCGTGCCACGGTTGCGGATCGTCGGATGGGCCACGCAGGCCAGGGCGAGCCCGATCAGCGGCTGCACCCGCCGGGCGTCCTCGTTGGCGAGGACGGCCGTGTGGCGCGCGAGAGCACCGATGCGCACACCGTCCGGGCTCGCCGTCACGCTGTCCAGCCCGGGCACAGCGTTGATGTCGACCACCAGGGAGGGGTGGGCCAGCCGCATCGACAGCAGCGGCACCAAGCTCTGTCCGCCAGCCAGCACCTTGGCGTCGGGCTCGCCGGCCAGCGCCAGGAGGGCCTCGTCGAGGCTGCCTGGCCGACGGTAGGCGAACGGTGCCGGCTTCACTGCCTGGTCACACCTCGCGACGATGAGGCTCGGCGTGGTCCTCGACGTGCGCCCCGGGATGACCCACCGCCAGCACGGAGCCGTCGGCGTCCCTGGGCGCCACGAAGCGCGCGAGGTGGTAGCCCAGAACAGTCACCAGGGTGCCCAGGGCAATGCCCGTCAGCTCGAAGTCGTCGGTGATGACGAGTCGGGCGTCGCCGATGGCGAGGATAATGCCGGCCGCCAGGGGGACCAGGTTGACCGGATTGGCGAAGTTGACGTCGTTCTCCTTCCAGATCTTGGCACCCAGCAGCCCGATCATCCCGTAGAGCACCAGGGTGATCCCACCGAGCACGGCCGGCGGGGTCTGGTTGACGATCGCCCCGAACTTCGGCACCAGCCCGAGCAGGATGGCCACCACGGCCGCGACGTAGTAGGCCGCGGTGGAGTACACCCGGGTCGCGGCCATGACGCCGATGTTCTCGGCGTACGTCGTGGTGGGCGAGCCACCCACGGCGGTGGCGATCACGGTGCCCACACCGTCGGCGGCGATCGCCCGGCCCATCACCGGATCGAGGTCGGCCCCGGTCATCTCCGCGACGGCCTTGACGTGGCCGACGTTCTCGGCGACCAGGGCGATCACGGCAGGCAGGACGAGCAGGGCGAACGTGATGCTGAAGCTCGGCCAGTGCCAGCCGACGGCATCGAGGTTGCCCAGCTGTGCCTGGTTGCCGACCAATCCATCGACGGTCTGCTTGGGGAACCCGAAGAAGTCAGCGTCCTTGACCGCGGTCCAGTCCACGCGCCAGTGCGGGCCGGGCTCAGCGCTGCTCGGGATGGGCATCGAGGTCTTGCCGAAGAGCTGATCTGCCACCACGGAGACGACGTAGCCGAAGATCAGTCCCAGGAAGATGGCGATCCGGCCGAGGAAGCCGCGCAGCCCGACCGCCATCAGGATCACAGCGGTCATCGTCAGGATCGCGATCCACGGATCGGCCGGCATGTAGGTCTGGGTGGCGACCGGGGCGAGGTTGAAGCCGATCAGCATGACGACCGCCCCGGTGACCGCCGGTGGGAGCACCGCGTTGACGACGCGGGATCCGAAGAAGTGGATCACCAGACCGACCAGGGCCAGCACCACACCGGCCACGAGGATGGCCCCCGTGACGTCGGCCGGGCCACCGTCTTGGGAGTAGATGGCCGCCGCGCCACCCACGAACGAGGCGGAGGTGCCGAGATAGCTCGGCACCTTGTTCTTCACGATCAGCAGGAAGCAGATCGTGGCGATGCCGCTCATCATGATCGCGAGGTTGGCGTTGAGCCCCATGATGATCGGGAACACGAAGGTCGCCCCGAACATCGCGATGACGTGCTGGGCGCCGAGCCCCGCGGTCTTGCCCCAGCCCAGCCGCTCGTCGGGCGCGACCGCCTCCCCGGGTTTCGGATCGACTAGCTTCCACTGGAACATCGACATGGACGCACCCTTTCCCTCATCCGACCGGCCCCGAGAACCCACAAGGTAGTGCCGCTCATGACACACCCTCGACGGCGACAGATGCCGAAGGAACGCCGCGGGCGCTGGCAAGCATTGTCTGTTCAGCCCGCGATCTCGAGCACCCGCAGCGCGACAGCCGCATCGAGGCGCAGGTGCGGGTCCGAGCTCAGTGGCCCGATCAGGCGTTCCAGCTTGCTGACCCGGTAGCGCATCGTGTTGTAGTGGAAGAACTGCAGCCGCGCCGCCTCGGCGACGTTGAAGTTGGTGTCCAGCAGCACCTGCAGGGTCTCGCGAAGGTCGACCGCCTCGGTCCCGTCCCCGGCCAGAGGGCCGAGGACGTCGCGCACGTAGCGGCGCAGCTCGGCCTCGTCGCGGATGAGGGCGATCAACCGGTGGATGCCGAGGTCGTCGAAGAACGTGGTCGAGCCGGGGCCGTGGATCCGGCGCCCGACGTCGACGGCACGCCGGGCCTGGGCGTAGGCCTCCGGCAGGTCCGCCAGGGTGGAGGCCATCCGGCTGACCCCCACGGAGAACGGCCGCCGCCCACCGCCACGGTCACCGGCCACCGCGGTGACCGCCCGGCGTACGACGCCATGGCCGGCCACGGGCTCGTCGTCGCCCTCGACGACCGGGAGCAGCGCGACCACCTCGGAGGAGAAGTCGGCGGTCGGGATGGAGCGGTCGACATCGTGGCTGACCTGGCCCCAGGCGGCCGAGAACCGAGCCTGCCACATCCGCCTCTGGACGCTGGAGACAGCCGGCTCGTCGGCGGCGGGCGGGTCGATCTCGGCGGCCACGACCACGACCGGACGCTCCAGGTTCCATCCGAAGGCGGCAGCATGCTCGGCGACGTACGACTCGTCACCGGCCCGGCCGAGGAAGATGTCGCGCAGGAAGTCGCCCTGGTATTTGCTCTCGACCGCACCCACGGCCTGCTCACGGGTGATCAGCAGTGCCGCGACTGCCGCCGCCCGCTCGAGCGCGTGGACGTCGGCATCGGTGACCGGGCCTTCAGCACGCAGATGGACCAACCGCGCGAGGTCGGTCCCTCCCGCGACCACCCGCAGCATGCGGGCCTCACCGGCACCCAGCTCGAGCCCCTGCGCTCCGATCCGCTCCACGCGGATCCGACCGGTCGGATCGAGGAGGCCGGAGCCGTCCAACAGGGTGCGCAGGGCCGGACTGAGCGCGGCCGCCTGCTCGCGCCCGTCGGTGGAGGTGAAGAGCACCCCGTCCCCCAGCACCCGGGCCACCTCGGCGGCGATGTGGGCCAGGTCGCCGCCCTCGAGGACCAGATGGGTCAGGGCGATGTGCAGGGCGTCGATCCGGGCCAGTTCCGCGCTCGCGTCATGGTCGGCTATCAAGACTTGCACCTCAACTCATCGATCGTTGGCACAACCTCACATCGGCAAACCGTAACCCCGGCGGCTAGCGTCGGGAAGCGTGAGCCGTCCCGCCCTCGCCGTCGCGGCCCCGCCGAGGGTCCACGAACAGTTGCGCCTCGGCGTGGAGGGTCCCGTGCGCGTGCTGCACCGAGGCGCCCACGCTATCTACGTCGAGGTCGGGGAGCACTGCGTCGGAGTGGTGAGCGCGACCGCCGTCGCAGTGCCCTGCGCGATGCGTCTGGCGACCCCCGATCTCGCGGGTCTCCGCGGAGATGCGGCCCACGTCTACGACGGTGTCCTGCACCTCGACGGCGTCGCGCTGAGGATCGGGCGTCTCCTCGACGTGCGGGTCCCCTCGCTGGTCGAGCAGTCCTCGGTGGTCGAGCAGTCCTCGGTGGTCGAGCAGTCCTCGGTGGTCGAGCAGCTCTCGGTGGTCGAGCTTGTCGAGACCATCGGCGCGGGCCCGGGACTGACCCCTGAGGCGGACGACGTACTGTGCGGCTGGCTGGCGTGGCATCGCGCGGCGGGCGTGGTCACCCCCCACCTGGACGCCGCGGTGCTCGCATCGCGGCACCGCACCACCGTCCTGTCGGCAACCCTGCTCGAGTGTGCCGTGCTCGGCGAGGTGGTGCCGCAGTTCGCGGCCTACGTCACGGCGATCGGGTCGTCCCACGAGAGCGCCCGCGCCCGGGACCTGTCCCGGATCGGAGCCACGTCGGGAGCAGCCCTGCTGCGAGGTGCCCGGTTGGCCCGTGCCCACCTCGTCTCCGATCGGCGCCACGCCGCGTGACACGACACGTGGAGCTCAGGCCGGGGGCGTACGCCGACTCCGTCACGCTCTTGCAGGTCAGCCGCGACGTCCAGCGGCTGCCCGGCGTCCTGGCCGCCCAGGTGGCAATGGGCACTGCGCTCAACCTCGACGTGTTGGCCCAGATGGGGTTCGACATCCCCGCCAGCGCGACCACCAACGATCTGGTGCTCGCCGTACGGGCACAGGACCAGGAGGCTCTCGCCTCGGCGCTGTCCGGCATCGACCGCCTCCTTGCCGCCCCGGGCGGACGCCCGGACGGCGGCCACGACCTGGCGCCACCGCGCACCACTGCTTCCGCGCTGGCCTCGGTGGGGGGCGATGATGCCCTCGTGCTCGTCAGCGTGCCGGGTGAGTACGCCGCACTCGAGGCCATGGATGCCCTGGACGCGGGTCGCGACGTGATGATCTTCAGCGACAACGTGCCGCTCGAGCAGGAGGTGACCCTGAAGCAGGTGGCCGCCGAACGGGGGCTGCTCGTGATGGGCCCCGACTGTGGCACCGCAGTGGTCGGCGGGGTGGGCCTCGGGTTCGCGAATGCCGTGTCCCCGGGCCGTGTCGGGATCGTGGCGGCCTCGGGCACCGGCTGCCAGCAGGTGCTGTGCCTGCTGGATCACGCCGGCGTCGGGGTGAGCACGGCGTACGGCGTCGGCGGGCGCGACCTGTCCGCAGCGGTGGCTGGACGGTCCACGCGCACTGCACTGGCCAGACTGGATGCCGACCCGGGCGTGGAGCTCATCCTGGTGGTCTCCAAGCCGCCTGCTGCGTCGGTGGCGGCCGACGTGCGGGCATGGGCCGAGGACCTGGCAACCCCGGTCGAGTTCGCGATCCTGGGCGCTGGACTGCCAGACCTGACCGCCGCCACCGAGGCAGTGCTCGACCGCCTGGGCGTGAGCGTCCCGGACTGGCCGGTGCGCCGCGGGCCTGCGGTGGTCGGACCGGTCGAGACCGGTCCCCTGCTCCGGGGCCTGTTCGTCGGCGGCACCCTGTGTGATGAGGCGATGTTGATCGCCTCGGCCTCCCTGGGGCCGATCCGCTCGAACATCCCTCTGGCCGCCGAGCTGGCGCTGGGCAACGACCTGCGCGCCGACGACCACCTGATGATCGACTTCGGCGACGACGCCCTGACCGCTGGCCGAGCGCACCCGATGATCGACTCGACCCTGCGGCTCGAACACCTGGCCCGGGTGGCCTCCGACCCGCTGACGGGCGTGATCCTGATGGACGTGGTCCTGGGGCACGGCGCCGAGGCGGATCCGGCCACCGCACTCGCGGCTGCGTTGCACGCCGTGAGCCAACCAGTGGTGATCACCGTCGTCGGAACCGACCTCGACCCGCAGGGGCGCGAGGACCAGGTCGCGGCTCTTGTCGCAGCGGGCGCCGAGGTGCACCTGTCCAACGCCGCTGCCACGAGGCGGGCGCTTGAGATCCTGCACTCGACACCAGGCTCGACGAGGACACGGCCATGAGTACGCCGACCAGGATCGTCAACGTCGGCGCGGAGTTGCTCGCGAGCGCCGTGGAGGACCAGGCCGTGCCGGTCACCATGGTCGACTGGCGCCCACCGATGGAGGGCACCGCGGGTGATCTCGCGACGGTGGCCGCGGATCCGTTGCGTCGTGCGGCCAACGAGCGGGCCTTGGCCGCGATGCTGGGTGTTCAGGCCCTGCTCGTCGATGTCAGACCGGCCTCGGAGGTGCTCGGTCTGACGGCGGACCGGTTCCTGCATGCCGGTCCGCCGATCGCGTGGGAACGGGCCTCCGGCCCGCTCCGCGGTGCACTGATGGGTGCGGCGGCCCTCGAGGGCCTCGTGGAGGACCCGGAGGATGCGGCCGGACTGTTCGCAGCCGGTGATCTCGCGATGGAGCCCTGCCACCACCACCGCGCTGTGGGACCGATGGCCGGCGTGGTGAGTGCCTCCATGTGGATGTTCGTGCTCGAGGATCCGCAGACCGGGGAGCGCACCTACTGCTCGCTGAACGAAGGGCTGGGCAAGGTGCTGCGTTACGGCGCCTACGGGGGCGAGGTGCTGCGCCGGTTGCGGTGGATGTCGGCGGTGCTCGGCCCTTTGCTCGCCGAGGCCGTGCGGCACCACGGTCCGGTGGACGTCACCGGGATCCTCACCCAGATGCTGCAGATGGGCGACGAGGCCCACAACCGCAACCGGGCCGGCACGCTCATGCTGCTGCGCGACCTGGCCCCGGCCATGGTCACCAGCGGCTTCGACCCGCGAGACGTCGCCGAGGCGCTCGGCTTCATCGGCGGCAACGACCACTTCTTCCTCAACCTGGCGATGCCGGCCTGCAAGCTCGCACTCGACGCTGCCCGGGGCATCGAGGGTTCCACGATGGTCGTGGCCATGGCCCGCAACGGCACTGACTTCGGGATCCAGGTCTCCGGGACGGGCGAGGAGTGGTTCACCGGGCCGGCCCAGATCGCCGACGGGCTCTTCCTGGGCGACTACGGACCCGATGATGCGAACCCCGACATCGGGGACTCCGCGATCACCGAGACCGCAGGCATCGGCGGCTTCGCGATGGCCACGGCGCCGGCGATCGTGCGGTTCGTGGGAGGCACTGTGCCTGACGCCCTGGCCACCACCCGGAGGATGCACGAGATCACGCTGGGCGAGAACCCACGCTGGTCGGTGCCGGTGCTCGACTTCCAGGGCGTGCCCAGCGGGATCGACGTCACCCTGGTCTGCCGCACGGGCATCCTCCCGCAGATCAACACCGGGATGGCCGGCCGGTTGGCAGGGGTCGGCCAGGTCGGCGCGGGACTGGTCAACCCCCCGGCGGGGATCTTCCCGCTGGCGCTCTCGGCGCTCGCAGAGCGGACCCGGGCGAGGCCTGGCTGGCAAGCGCCTGTTAGATAGCAGGCATGGCTATCACTGCACTCGGCGGCACCCCCGCCCACCTCGTCGGCGAACTTCCCGCCGTCGGCACCCCCGCCCCCGCGTTCGAGCTCGTCGCCGCGGACTTCAGCAGCGTCACGCTCGGCTCGGGACATCGCACCGTGCTCAACATCTTCCCGAGCGTGGACACCGGCGTCTGCTCGGCCAGCGTGCGCAAGTTCAACGAGCTGGCCGCCGGGCTGGAGAACACCACGGTCGTGTGTGTGTCGCTCGACCTCCCGTTCGCCCTGGCCCGTTTCTGTGGCGCCGAAGGCATCGAGAACGTCACCACGGCGTCTGCCTACCGATCGAGCTTCGGTCACGACTACGGAGTGCTGCTGCTCGATGGCAAGTTCGATGGGCTGTTCGCCCGCGCCGTGGTCGTGGTGGACGCCGACGGCACGGTCACCTACACCGAGCTGGTGCCGGAGATCGGCACCGAGCCGAACTATGACGCCGCCATCGCAGCGCTCGGCTAAACAGGACAAGTCCGACATATCGGACTAGACCACTCTCCCCACAGCGGCCCGAGGGGCCACTAGGATCCGCCTAACCTGTTGGCGACGGGGGAGATTCAGCGTGGGACGACTTCTACACACGCTCGGGAGCTTCTGCGCCAGGCAACCCCTGGTGATGATCGGCGTCTGGGTGCTGCTCGCCGTTCTGGTCGGCAGCACGGTCAAGGCCATCGGTGCCGAGACGAACAACGACCTCGGCCTGCCCGGGACCGGCAGCCAGGAGGTCAAGGACCTCCTCACCGACCGGTTCCCACCACAGCAGAACGGCGTGAACCCGATCGTCTTCCATGTGCCCTCGGGCGCCTTGACGGACAGTGCGAACAAGCAGGCGCTCAGCGACGCGGTCAAGGCGATCCGGAAGTCGCCACACGTGTACAGCGTGACCAATCCGCTGAGCAGCGGCGGTCAGACAGCCGGCCTGTTGTCGAAGGACAAGAAGTACGCCTTCGCCCCGGTCCTGCTCGACATCTCCTCCGGCGACCTCGACGAGGCGATCGCCACGAGGATCTTCGACGCCGCCGACCCGGCCCGCAAGGCCGGGATCACGGTCGCAGCGGCCGGTTCCCTGGGCACGACCCTCTCCGACGAGCCCACCGAGATCAGTGAGGTCGTCGGCATCATCGCGGCGATGATCATCCTCTCGCTGGTGCTGGGCAGCCTCGTCGCCATGGGCCTGCCGATCATCACCGCCGTGGTGGGCCTGGGGATCGGGCTGGCCCTGGTCGGGCTGAGCGGGCACGTGGTCGCCATGCCCTCGACCGGGGCGACCTTGGCCACGATGATCGGGCTCGGGGTCGGCATCGACTACGCCCTCTTCCTCATCACCCGGCACCAGGACCAGTTGCGCGACGGACTCTCCGTGCACGAGTCGATCGCGATGGCGGTGGCCACCTCCGGCAGCGCCATCGTCTTCGCCGGGTGCACGGTCGTGATCGCCCTGCTGTCCCTGGGGGTGGCCGGCATCCCGCTGGTCAGCGCTCTCGGCTACGCCTCGGCGATCGCGGTGGTGACAGCGGTCCTGGCCGCCATCTCGCTGCTCCCCGCGTTGCTGGGACTGTTGGGAAACGGCGTCAACCGGCTCCGCCTCCCCGGGATCCTGCGCTCGGACCCCAAGCCCACCGGTGGCCTCTGGCGACGGTGGGCGGGGTTCGTGGCCCGGCATCCCCTGGGCGTGACCCTGGCGTCACTCGCCCTGCTGGTGCCGCTCATCATCCCCGTGTTCTCCCTCGAGCTCGGCCAGGAGGATGTCGGGGCCAGCAACCCCAAGACCACCCAGCGCAAGGCCTACGACCTCATCACCGCGGGGTTCGGGGTCGGCTACAACGGTCCCCTGCAGGTCGCCTCCAAGCTCGACCCACCGGCTGCGCCGAGTGCTGAGTTCACCCAGAAGTACAACAAGGCCCAGTCCCTGCAAGCCGACCTGGAGAAGAAGCAGAAGCAGCTGCCGAAGCAACAGGCGCAGCTGGAGAAGAAGCAGGGCCAGCTCGAGGCCCAGCAGGCATCCTTGGAGAACCAGCAGGCCGCTCTCGAACGTGACGAGGCGACACTGCTGGCCCAACAGGCCTCCCTGGAGTCCAGGGCGGCTCAGCTGCAGACCCAGAAGGCGCAACTGGAGCGCCAGCAGGCGCAGCTCACCCAGGAGAAGTCCCGGCTCGAGGCACAACGTGACCGGCTGCGCCGGCAGGCTGAGGCACTGGCCGCCCAGATCCGTCCCCTGGCCCGACAGCTGGCCCGCGACCTGGTCCGCGAACGGATCCTGGAGCGCCGGATCGCCCGGGAGACCGACCCGGTGCGCAAGGCCAGGCTGCAGGCCCGCCTCGCCGAGGTCCGTGCCGACGCCCGCGCCGTACGCCAGGAACTGGCGCCGCTGAAGCGCGAGGCCGAGCGGTTGGCCCAGCAGGCGCGCAAGCTCGCGAAGCAGGCCGACCGACTGGCCGCCCAGGGCGCCAAGCTCCAGTCCCAGGCAGACGCACTGCAACGTCAGGCCGACCAGCTCGAACAGCAGAAGCGCAGCCTCGAGCAGCAGGGCCAGTCCTTGAGCCGGCAGGCCGACCAGCTGAAGAAGCAGGGAGCGAGCCTCCAGCGACAGGGGGCAGCCCTCCAGCAGCAGGCCGACCAGCTCAAGGCCGAGCAGAAGCAGGCTCAGCAGGAGCAGAAGCAGGCCGAGCAGCTGCAGCAGGAACTCACCGACCAGGTGACCCAGGCCGGTGGGGACCAGCGCGGGACCGACACCCGCGTCGTCGCGCTGCAGAAGGCCTTGTCCGGTACCTCCGGGGTGGTGTCCCTGACACCCCCGCAGATCAACAAGAAGGGCGACGTCGTCCTGCTCTCGGCCGTGCCAACGACGGCGCCGGCCTCCGACGACACCGCCACGCTGGTCGGTGTCGTGCGAGACGACGTGCTGCCCGGGGTGGGTTCCGCGGCCGAGGACGGGGGCGCGATCACGTCGTACGTCGGCGGCTACACGGCATCCTACGTGGATCTCGCCGCGCTGATCTCCGCGCGGCTGCTGCTGGTGATCGGCACGGTGATCGTGCTGGGCTTCCTGCTGCTGATGATCGCGTTCCGATCGCTGCTCGTGCCGTTGCAGGCAGCGATCACCAACCTGCTGTCGGCGGCGGCGGCGTTCGGCGTCCTCACGGCCTGCTTCCAATGGGGCTGGGGCGTGTCCCTGGTGGGCCTGGACACCTCCGGGGCGGCGGTGCCCATCGCGAGCTACGTGCCCCTGATGATGTTCGCCGGCCTGTTCGGACTGTCGATGGACTACGAGGTGTTCCTGGTCAGCCACGTCCAGCAGCACCACCACGGTGGGGAGCCGGCCCGCCAGGCCGTGGCCTCCGGGCTCGGCACGAGCGCCCGGATCACGACGGCCGCCGCGCTGATCATGGCGTCGGTGTTCGCCAGCTTCATCCTCAACGGCGACCCCACCATCAAGCAGTTCGGCGTCGGCCTCTCGGTCGCGGTGCTCCTGGCCGGCATCCTGGTGGTGACGCTGGCGCCTGCGGTCCTGACCCTGTTCGGGGAGGCCGCGTGGTGGCTGCCGCGGTGGCTGGACCGCGTGTTGCCGCACATCTCGATCGAGGGCGAGTCCGTCGAACCGGCCCCGGTCGCCACGGCGGGACAACACGCCGCGGCCGCGGACGACTGATCAGGGGTCCTCCGGGCTCCACAGCGCGGCCGGAAGGTTCACGTTGCCGCCGGGACGCAACGGGGTGCCCTCCTCGAGATAGGCCTGCCGGGCCTCTCCCTGGTGCGAGGGCGGCAACGACCCATCGGCCCGCACCACCCGCCACCACGGCACGGGGCCGCCGTACGCGGCCATGATGGACCCGACCTGTCGCGGTCCTCCGCCGCCGAACCTGCGACCCACCGCCTCCGCGATCGCGCCGTAGGTGGACACCCGCCCACGTGGGATCCGCTCGACGTACGCCAGGACGGCCTCGACGTAGTCCTCGTGGTCCATGGGAGGCGGCTACTCCTCGACGGAGTCGTCGTACCCCTGGGGGTTCTGGCTCTGCCAGCGCCACGTGTCGGCGCACATGTCGTCGATGGTGTGGGTGGCATGCCAGCCCAGCTCCTCGTTGGCCCGGGTGGCATCGGCCCAGAAGGCCGGGAGGTCGCCGGCGCGCCGACCCACCACGTCGTAGGGGATCGGCTGGCCGCTGGCCCGCTCAAAGGCCTTGACGACCTCCAGCACCGATGTGCCGGTGCCGGTGCCGAGGTTCCAGGTGCGGATCGGGTCGTCGGAGTTGACGATCCGGTTCAGGGCGGCCACGTGCCCGGCCGCAAGGTCCTCGACGTGGATGTAGTCGCGTTGACACGTGCCGTCCGGGGTCGGGTAGTCGTCACCGAAGATCTGGAGCTTCTCGCGACGCCCCACCGCCACCTGCGCGATGAAGGGCATCAGGTTGTTGGGGATCCCCTGCGGGTCCTCACCGATGGTGCCCGAGACGTGCGCACCCACCGGGTTGAAGTAGCGCAGCACCCCGATCCGCCAGTCGGTCTCGATGTGGGCGACGTCGCGCAGCACGTGCTCGATCATCACCTTGGTGCGGCCATAGGGGCTTGCGGCGCCAAGGGGCTCGTAGTCCTCCTGGTAGGGCACCGGAGCCTGGTCGCCGTAGACCGTGGCCGAGGAGGAGAAGACCAACGTGTGACAGCCGTGGCGGCGCATCGCCCTGAGCAGAGAGAACGTCGACTCCAGGTTGTTCTGGTAGTAGTCGAGCGGGATCTGCACGCTCTCCCCGACCGCCTTCAGACCGGCGAAGTGGATGACCGCGTCGATCCGCTCAGTGGCGAACAGGTGCTCGGTCTTGTCCTTGTCGGTGACGTCGAAGGCATGCATCGGGATGTGCGTCCCGGTCAGCGTGTCCAGGCGCCCCATGACCGCCGGCTTGGCGTTGCCGAAGTTGTCCACCACGACCACCTCGTGGCCGGCAGCGATGAGTTGTACGACGGTGTGGGAGCCGATGTAGCCGGCTCCGCCTGAGACGAGAACGCGCATCCGCACACGATAGGCGCTCGCGCCCCAGGACGGGCCAGCAGGTCAGCGCAGGTCAGTAGGTCGGCTGGGAGGGGTCGATCTGGTTGACCCAGGCCACCACGCCGCCACCGACGTGGACGGCGTCGGCGTAGCCGGCACCCTTGACGATGGCCAGCGTCTCCGCGGATCGCACCCCGGACTTGCAGTGCATGACGACCTGCTTGTCAGCCGGGAGCTTCTCCAGCGCACTGCCGTTGAGGAACTCGCCCTTCGGGATCAGCACCGAGCCGGGGATCTTGTTGATCTCGTACTCATTGGGTTCGCGCACGTCCACCAGCACGAAGTCCCGGGTGCCTTCGGAGCGCTCCTTCAGCATGTGCTCCAAGGTGACGACAGAGATCGTCGAGCCTGCCGCGGCGTCGGCGGCCTCCTCGGAGATGGCCCCGCAGAACGCCTCGTAGTCGATCAGCGTGGTGACACTCGGGTTGTCGCCGCAGAGCGCGCAGTTGGGGTCCTTGCGGACCTTGAGCTTGCGGTACTCCATCTCCAGGGCGTCGTAGATCATCAGCCGACCGATCAGCGGGTCGCCGATGCCGGTGAGCAGCTTGATGGCCTCGTTGACCTGGATCGAGCCGATGCTCGCGCAGAGCACACCGAGGACGCCGCCCTCGGCGCAGGACGGCACCATGCCGGGCGGCGGCGGCTCGGGGTAGAGGCAGCGGTAGCAGGGCGCGTCCGGGCTCATGCTGGGGGCGAACACGGAGGCCTGGCCGTCGAAGCGGTAGATCGAGCCCCAGACGTAGGGGATCTTCAAGAAGTACGCCGCGTCGTTGACCATGTAGCGCGTCGCGAAGTTGTCGGTGCCGTCGACGATCAGGTCGTAGCCCTGGAAGATCTCCATGACGTTGTCGTTGTCGAGGCGCTCGTTGTGCACGATCACATCGACCAGTGGGTTCGTCTCCCTGATGGAGTCCCGCGCCGACTCGGCCTTCGGCCTGCCGATGTCGGACTGGCCGTGGATGATCTGGCGCTGCAGGTTGGACTCGTCCACCTCGTCGAACTCCGCGATCCCCAGGGTGCCCACCCCGGCCGCGGCCAGGTAGAGCAGCGCCGGGCTGCCCAGCCCACCGGCTCCGATGACGAGCACCCGGGCGTTCTTGAGGCGCTTCTGACCGGTCATGCCGACATCGGGGATGATCAGGTGGCGGCTGTAGCGACGTACTTCGTCGATGGTCAGCTCGGCGGCCGGCTCGACGAGCGCGGGATAGGACACGACGTACTCCTTGGCAGTGCGGGACAGACTTCTCCAGATGCGGTCTACCGTGGCCAACGTCGGCAGCACCCGCCCTGTTCCCCACCATCGTCGCCGGTGAGGTCCAGGTGTTGCAGTGAGGTCCGTGATCCGGACCGCCGCGGGTGTGCCGGTAGGCTGCGATCTCGCATCATCGACTGGAGGACATCGCGTGAGCACAGGGCAGTACGACGACACCGAGCAGCGCCCCCGGGGCGGCCGGATGCCTCGTCGTGCCCGGCGTGCGCAGCTGCTCGAGTCGGCCCTGGAGGTGTTCGTCGCCCAGGGATACCACTCGGCCGCGATGGACGACATCGCCGATCGGGCCGGGGTGTCCAAGCCGGTCCTCTACCAGCACTTCCCCGGCAAGCTCGACCTCTACCTGGCGCTGCTGGACTCCTCCTGCGATGCGATCATCGACAACTGCCGGGTCGCGTTGGCCTCCACCCACGACAACAAGCTGCGCGTCGAGGCGGCCACGGCGGCCTTCTACGACTACGTCGCCGCCGACTCGGGTGCGTTCCGGCTGGTCTTCGAGTCCGACCTGACCAACGAGCCTGCGGTCCGCGACCACGTGGACCGGGTCACCACCGAGTGCGCCGACATGATCGCCGAGGTGATCCGCGAGGACACCGGACTGCCCGACGAGGCCTCCCGACTGTTGGCGGTCTCGCTGGTGGGAATGGCGCAGGTCAGCGCCCGGTTCTGGATGAAGGAGGGCGGCGAGATCAGCCGCGCCGATGCCGGCGCCCTGGTCGCCGGGCTGGCGTGGCGCGGGATCCGCGGCTACCCCCTGACCGACGAACACTGAACCTCAGCACCTCTCAGCACCCCTGAACACGCAAGGTCAAGGAGACCCATGGAGATCAAGATCGGCATCCAGCACTCCCCCCGCGAGCTCGTCGTCGAGACCAGCGACTCGGCTGACGAGGTGGAGCAGGCGGTGAGCGACGCCGTCTCCGGCGACGGGGTGCTCACCCTCACCGACGCGAAGGGCCGCAAGGTCATCGTCCCGGCAGCCAAGCTCGCCTACGTCGAGATCGGCGGCGGTGTTGCTGGCCGCGTCGGCTTCAGCGGCTAGCAACCACCGAAAGGTTCAGTCATGATCAGCGCCATCCTGTGGGCCCTCATCGGGGGCACCGTCATCGGTTTCCTGGGCAAGTGGGTCGCTCCCGGCGACCGCGACCGCATCCCGCTGTGGCTCACCATCGCCTGCGGCATCGGCGGCGTGTTCATCGGGACGTTCCTCTACACCCAGTTCTTCGACGAGAACACCCGTGGCATCGACTGGTGGCGTCACGCCTGGCAGGTCGCCGTCGCAGCGGTCCTCGTGGTGATCGCGGCCGGTGCCACGGGCCGCAGCAAGGCCTGACCTGACCGGTGGTGCCACGCGGCCCGTCGGATGGTGGGTGGTGGCCCACCGTTCAGGCGTCGAGGCCGAGTTCGGCCATGCGCTGGGCGTGTGCCTCGGTCAGCCGCGTGAACATCCGTCCGAGAGCTGCCAGATCCATCCCGGGCCGGTCCACGCCACCAGCGAGCAGGGCCGAGAGCGCATCGCGGTCGGCCGCGACGCGCTGTGCCTGGGAGAGCGCCTCCCCCATCAGCCGTCGGCCCCACAGGGCGAGCCGGCCACCCACGCGGTGGTCGGTCTGGATGGCCTTCTTCACCCGGTCCACCACGAACGCCGAGTGCCCGGCATCGTCGAGGGAGGCGATGATGAGGTCGCGGGTGTCGGCGTCGACGAAGGCAGCTATCTCGCGGTAGAAGTCCGCCGCGAGTCCGTCACCGACATAGGCCTTGATCAGGCCCTCGAGCCAGTCGGCCGGGGCCGTGTGGCGATGGAACTCCTCGATCGCCGGCACGAACGGCGCCATCGCCTCGTAGGGGTCCGCGCCGAGCCGTTCGAGTCGGTCGATGAGCCGGCCGACGTGACCGAACTCCACGCTCGCCATCGACGCGAGCGCGACCTTGTCCTGCAACGTCGGCGCGAGTTTGGCGTCCTCGGCGAGCCGTTCGAACGCCGAGATCTCGCCGTACGTGATGACGGCGAGCAGGTCGACGACGGCGGCACGGTACTGCGGATCGTCGAACGCTGCGTGGATCTCGTTCGGTGTTGATTCACCCATGGCCTGACCCTACCGATAGACTGACGACAGATGCGTGCCGTCGGACCATGATTCGCGGCCGCTAGGCGAGTGGCCCCACTAGTCATCAATCTTCGCAAGTCGGGGCGCCCACCGCAGCATGTGCGCGGCAGCCCCTGAGGCAGATTCTGTCCCGAGTAGGCCGCACTGAGACCACTCACGAAAGCGACAGGACCATTACCACCTTCCGAGACCTCGGGGTGCTCCCCGAGATTTGCGACGCGCTTGAGCGCGCCGGCATCACCACTCCCTTCGCCATCCAGGAGATGACCCTCTCGGTCGCCCTGATGGGAACCGACCTCATCGGCCAGGCCCGCACGGGCACCGGCAAGACCCTTGCCTTCGGCATCCCGGTCATCCAGCGCACCGTCGCCATGCACGATCCCGACTACGCCGAGATGGTTCCAGGCAAGCCCCAGGCCCTGATCGTGGCCCCGACCCGTGAGCTCGCCCTCCAGGTCTCCAACGACCTGGCCCTGGCCAGCGCCGATCGCGGCGTGCGCGTCCTGACGGTGTACGGCGGGGTCGGCTACGACCAGCAGCTGGACACCCTGCAGAGCGGCGTGGACATCGTCGTCGGGACGCCGGGGCGACTCATCGACCTGATGAACCGCCGTGCGCTCGACCTGTCGCACGTGAAGTCCCTCGTGCTCGACGAGGCCGACGAGATGCTCGACCTGGGCTTCCTGCCCGACGTGGAGCGACTCCTGGCCAAGACCCCCGAGACCCGCCAGACCATGCTCTTCTCGGCCACGATGCCCGCAGCGATCGTCGCTCTGGCGCGCACCCACATGCGCCACCCGATGAACATCCGCGCCGAGTCGTCCTACGAGAACTCGACGGTGCCCGCCACCGCCCAGTTCATCTACCAGGTCCACGACCTCGACAAGCCCGAGATCATCGGCCGCGTCCTCCAGGCCGAGGACGCCGGCAAGATGATCGTGTTCACCAAGACCAAGCGCGCCGCGCAGCGGGTGGCCGACGACCTGGTCGAGCGCGGCTTCAACGCCAGCCCCCTGCACGGTGACATGGCCCAGGTGGCGCGCGAGAAGGCTCTGACCAAGTTCCGCTCCGACAAGCTCGACATCCTGGTGGCAACCGACGTCGCTGCCCGCGGCATCGATGTCGCCGGCGTCACCCACGTCATCAACTACAGCTGCCCCGAGGACGACAAGACCTACGTCCACCGCATCGGCCGCACGGGCCGCGCCGGGGCGTCCGGCATCGCGATCACCTTCGTTGACTGGGCGGATGTCACCCGGTGGAAGACGATCAACAAGACCCTCGACCTGCCCTTCGAGAACCCGCCGGAGACCTACTCGACCTCCGAGCACCTCTACCACGAACAAGGCATCCCGCCGGGCACCAAGGGTCGCATCGTCGAGGCCAAGCCGGTGGAGCGCAAGTCCGACGCCGAGCGCTCGTCGCGCCCACCGCGGAGCTCGAACAACCGCAGCCGCACCCGCACCCGCAGCGGCGAGTCCGTCGGCGAGCAGTCGGGTGGCTCGAACAACGCCCAGCCCGCCGCAGCCGCCGTGAGCGGCGACTCGGCCGAGGGCTCCGCACCGCGCAGTCGCAACCGGAACCGCAACCGACGTCGTCGCCCGGCCGCTGACGCCAGCTGACAGGCCGCCGCGCCGCTCGCGGCCTCAGGTGGTGACGACCACCGTGGTCTCGAGGGGTGCGAAGTCCCACAACGCCTTCGCGTCGGACTCGCGCTGACGGATGCAGCCGTGGGACTGCGGGGTGCCCAGCAGCGCCTTGCTCTGCACCGGCGCTCCGTTGTCGACGGGGATGTCGTGGAAGCCGATCGCCGCGCCGGTGTCGCCGGTGGTGAAGCGCACGAACCACTCCATCGTGCCCGAGTCGTCGATGCCCCAGGCCTTCTCGGAGCGGGAGTAGACCGAGTAGGTGCCGGGGTCGAGGTTGTCGGTGAGGCTGCCGGACACCAGGTAGGTGCGCTCGACAGTGTCGTCGGCGTCCACCAGCCAGACCCGCTGCTCGGCTTCGCTGAAGACCACGCGGCGCCCGCTGCCCGAATCCGACGGCAACGGGTGCGAGGCCGGGTCGCTCGACGACGTGGAGGCACCCGTGACGTCACTCGGCCCCGGATCGGCGGAGTCGGTGGAGCCCGAGGTCTGAGCAGCCCCGCCCGTGGTCGAGGCAGCGGAGGCTGCCGAGGTGTCCTCGCCGGCGCCTCCGGCCGACTGCTGGGGGGCTCCACCGGCGCTGTCCAGCGCCATCGTCGGCTGGTCCCCGGCATTACCTGCCGAGGACGGCAGCATGCCGATCCCGCCGAGCAGGGCGATCAGGGTGACCGCGAGCGACGCGACGGCGGCACCCACCCGTCCGTAGCGGGGCCGGACAGGCTCACGTCGGTGCTGGCCCACGCTCAGGCCTTCTTCCGGACGGCCCGCGCCTTCGGCCGCTGGGAGCGCTTGATGAGGTTGCCGGCCACCTCACGGTAGGCCTTGGCACCCTTCGAGGACCGGCTCGTCGACAGGATCGAACGTCCTGCGGCCGGCGCCTCGGCGAACTTGATCGTCTTCGGGATCGGCGGCTCGATCACCTCGAGGTCGTAGGTGTCGGAGATGGTCTCCAGGACGGTCCGGGAATGGTTGGTGCGACCGTCGAAGATCGTCGGGAGCACCCCCCAGACCTCGAGCTTGCGGTTGGTGAAGCGGCGTACGTCGTGGACGGTGTCGAGCAGCTGTCCCACTCCCCGGTGTGACAGCGTCTCGCACTGCAGGGGGATGAGCACGCCCTGGGCAGCGGTCAGGGCCGCGACGGTGAGCACACCGAGTGACGGCGGGCAGTCCAGCAGGATCCAGTCGTAACCGTGGCCGTCCTCGTCGAGCTGCTCGACCAGGGACTTGATCACGTGTTCGCGACCGGTCCGGGTCAGCAGGTCCGCCTCGGCACGCGCCAGCTCGATAGTGGCGGGCAGGAGGTCGACACCGTCCTCAGTGGCCAGGATGACCTCCGCCGGGTCCACCCCCTTGGTCAGCACGTGGTGCACGGAGATCTCGAGGTCCTCCGGATCGACGCCCAGGGAGAAGGTCAGGCAGGCCTGGGGATCGAGATCGACCAGCAGCACCTTGTAGTCCAGCTCCGCTAGGGCAGCGCCCAGCGAGGCGACCGTGGTGGTCTTGGCCACGCCACCCTTCTGGTTGGCGATCGCGAGTGTCGTCGTCATCGTGTCCCATCATGCCTGACCACTTGCCCCGATCGTGCCCTGACCTGTTGGCTGGGCGGCATGTCGTCACAGCCAGCACGTCAGGGCACGGCCCTGATCACCGGCGCCACCGCCGGAATCGGCCACGAGTTCGCCCGTCAGCTCGCCGCCGAGGGTCGCGACCTGGTCCTGGTCGCACGGACCACCGAGCGCCTCAACCAGGTCGCCGCCGCGCTCACCGAGGAGTACGCCGTGCACGTGGAGGTGCTGAGCGCCGACCTCACCGACCGGGCGCAGCTGGCGCTGGTCGAGCAACGACTCAGTGACCCGTCGCGACCCGTCGACCTGCTGGTCAACAACGCGGGGTTCGGCCTCAAGCACCGCTTCCTGGTCAACGACGTGGAGGACGAGCAGCAGATGCTCGACATCCTGGTGACCGCCGTCCTGCGCCTGAGTCACGCGGCCCTGAAGCAGATGGTGGTGCGCGGCAGCGGTGGGGTGATCAACGTCTCCAGCGTGGCGGCGTTCCTGCCCCGCGGCAGCTACAGCGCGGCCAAGGCCTGGGTCAACAGCTTCAGCCGCTGGGCGGCCAACGAGTACGCACCGAAGGGCATCACCGTGACGGCCGTCTGCCCGGGTTTCGTGAAGACCGAGTTCCACGAGCGGATGCAGGTCAAGCGCGGCACCGGGTTCCTGTGGCTGGAACCCGAGCGCCTGGTGCGCGAGGCGTTGCAGGACTACGACGAGGGCAAGGTGATCTCGATCCCCACGCGGCGCTACCGCACCATCGTGCGCGTCAGCCGCCTGGTGCCGACCGGGTTGGCGCAGCGGGCCCAGCGCATCGGCCGGCGCTGACCCGCACGAGGACTCACCCCTCGCCGGCGACGAACGCGCGCACCGCGTCCGCGATCATCTGGACCGCGATGGCCGACAGCAGCAACCCCGCGATCCGGGTGACCAGGAGCACCCCACTCTGACGAATCAGCTTGAGGATGCGCACCGAGAAGCGCATGGCCAGCCAGATACACAGGTGCACCCCGACGATGCCCAGCCCGACCGCCAGGAACTCCGCGACCGAGTCGACGCGCTTGGAGAAGAGCATCGTCGCGACGATGGCTCCAGGGCCGGCCAGGAGCGGCGTGCCCAGGGGCACGAGAGCGACGTTGACGTCGTTGGAGGAGGTCTGTTCCTTCTCGTTGCCGGTGAGCAGCTCCAGCGCGATCAACAGGAGCAGCAGGCCACCGGAGGCCTGGAGCGCCGGGAGGGAGATGTGCAGGTATTGCAGGATCGCCCGACCGAAGAAGGCGAACACGGTGATCACGAAGAACGAGACCAGCACCGCCTGCCACGCCGCCCGGCGGATCGTGGCCGGTGACCGGCCGGAGGTCAGGGACAGGAACACCGGGATGGTGCCCGGGGGGTCCATGATCACGAAGAGGGTGACGAACACCTCGGCCAGCAGGGCGCCGTTGATCACCGCGTTCATGGCGTGACCAAGGCTGGAGTGCTCCGCCCCGCGGTGATCGCCGCGACCTCGGCCAGGGCCATGAGGCGCTCGAACTGGGCCACGTCGGTGGTGTTGCAGCCGAGGTCGAAGTCGATCTTGCCGCTGCCATGGAAGTCACTGCTGCCGGTGGCCACCAGGTCGAGGTCGTCGGCGAGCCGGCGCAGGGCGGCCCTCGTGGCCGCGGAGTGGTCTTGGTGGTCGACCTCGAGGCCGGCCAGGCCCGCTGCCCGTAGGCCGGCGAAGGCCTCCGCGTCCAGCGCTGAGGAGTCGTGTCGACCAGCCCAGGGGTGGGCCACCACCGAGACTCCGCCGGCTGCGGCGATGAGGCCGATCATCTCGGTGAGGTCGGCGGCGTAGCGGTCCACGTAGGCCGGCCTGCCCGGCCCCAGGAACCGTGCGAAGGCCTCGTCGCGATTGACCACCACCCCCAGGTCGACCAGCGCGTCGGCGACGTGGGGCCGCCCCATGGCTGCCGCCTCGCCGGCCACGCGCCGTACGTCGTGGATGTCGATGTCGATGCCCAGCTCACGCAGCCTGGCCAGCAGCGCCGGCAGGCGAGAGTTGCGGCCATCGAGCACCCGGTCCAGTTCCTCGAGCAGTGGCGGATAGGTGGCGTCCGGGAGGTAGCCCAGCAGGTGGGTGCTCTCGCCGGCGAAGCGGCAGCTGATCTCGATGCCGCGAACCAGCATCACCCCGACCCGGGTGGCGGCGCGCGCAGCCTCCTCCCAGCCGGCGAAGCAGTCGTGATCGGTGATCGCCAGAACGTCGATCCCGACCTCTGCGGCGTGCTCGACCAGCTCGGCGGGCGACATCGTTCCGTCGGATCGGTCGGAGTGGGTGTGGAGGTCGATGCGCACCACCGCAGCCTAGGGCTTACCACGCCGGTGGGCTGCCTCCGAAGGTCAGCTCGAGCATCTCGGGGCCGATGCTGGAGGCATCGCGCAGGATCCACTCGTCACGCAGCAGCAGCATCGCCGACGCCGGGCGCAGCACGATCCACAGCCAGCGCCCGTCCGCCTCCCCCGCGAACACCGACCGATCGAATCGGTCGTCGGCGGCACTGGTGGACACCAGCCACATCGGGACCGAGAGTGAGCCGATCCTGATGCGAACCGGGGGCGGCCCGTCGCCGACCTCCCCTCCGGGGTCGGCGTGCACGGTGGCAGCACACCGGGCACCGAGACCGACGCCGGCCTCCTCGGTGACGACCAGGACGTCCACCGGCCCGTCGAGCTCGCTGGTCCCCGACGTACAGGTCATCGAGGCTCGCACGCGGTCTCCGTCCGTGACGATCCCGAAGTCCGTGACGGCCCAGCCCGGGCTCATCGGCCACGGCAGGAAGGTCGGGAAGTCACCGGCGCGCTTGAGGATCTCGCCGAAATCGGCGTACGTCGCCTCGTCCGGACGCCACAGGGGGGCGACCAGCCCGTGGTCGGGGCACGCCCAGCCGGTCTCCCGCTCGATCACGGGCGACACACAACGCGGACAGCCGGCGAGCAGGGCCACCTGCGCATTCTCCCGGGATGCGGTGACGAAAGGAAGGGCTCAGCTGTTCCAGCGCAGCAGGACCGGCGTCTCGCGGTCGTAGCCCAGAACAGACAGCGTCGAGGTGTCGAGCTTGAAGTACCTACCCTCGCTGACCGGCTGCTGGATCCAGCGCGCCGCGAGCGCACGCAAGGCGTGGCCGTGGCCGAAGACCAGGCACCGGCCCCCCGCCGTACGCACCTTCGAGACCACCCGGTCCAGGCGGTCGGCGACCTGTTGGGCACTCTCCCCGCCCGGCGAGGGATGGGTCCACACCGTCCAGTTCGGCACGCGTTCGCGGATCTGCGGGGTGGTGATGCCCTCGTACTCGCCGTAGTCCCACTCCACGAGGTCCTCATCGACGGCGGCATCTGCGAAACCGACCAGCTCGGCGGTGTGCCGGGCGCGCTGACGGGGACTGGTCAGCACCATGTCGAAGTCGATGCCGGCCAACCGTGGCGCGAGCGAGGTGGCCACCTCGATCCCGTGGTCGGTGAGCGGCAGGTCGGTCGTCGAGGTGTGCTGACCCGATCGGCTCCACTCGGTCTCGCCGTGCCGGATCACCCAGAGCTCGGTCTGTGTCACACTGCCCGCGTCATCGCCCATGAGGGGAGTCTTGCGTACGGCGTTGCGTGCCACCAGCCACCCACGGGTGAACACCTGTCATCATCGGCCCGTGAGCGCACTCCCCCGCAACCGCCTCGCGGCTGCTGCCGCCTTTGCGACCCAGGGCCTGGTGTTCGTCAGCCTGACCACCCGGCTGCCGGCCTTCCAGGAGCGTTGGGATCTCTCCGACGTGCTGCTCTCGCTGCTGCTGCTGATGATGGTGGGCCTGGCCGGGCTGGGTTCGGTCGTGGCCGAGACCCTGGCCAAACGCCACTCGAGCGCCACGCTGCTGCGCTCCGGGCTGGTCCTGATCGCGGTGTCGGTCCCGCTGGTGGCGACCGCGCCGGCCGTGGCGGTGTTCGTCACCGCGCTGGCGGCGTACGGCGTGGGCCTGGGCGTGGTCGACGCGACGACCAACATGCAGGGCGTGGCGCTGGAGCACCGCTATGCCCGGCCGATCCTGCCGTCGTTCTACGGTGCCTGGACCCTGGGGGGCGTGGTCGGCTCCGCGATCACCCTGGCCACGGCCGACCTGCCGCTGGAGGCCACGGCAGCGATCGCCGTGCTGCCCGCCGGGGTCGCGGGTGCCGCGTTCCTGCCACGCACCGGCGCACCGGCAAGTCCGCGGGGGGCGGCCATTCCGTGGCGACCGATCCTGCTGGTCGGACTCGCGCTGGTGCTCTTCTACATGGTCGACACGGCGGCCCTGACCTGGGGCCCGGTGTTCCTCGACCACACCTTCGACGCCTCCAAGTCCCTGGTCGCCCTGGCCACCTTCCCCTATCTGCTGGCCAGCGGCGCGATGCGCCTGGCCGGTGACCGCCTGGTCGCCCGCTTCGGACCCGTGGCCCTGCTGCGGGTCGGCGGTCTGGTGGCTTCCGCGGCCCTCGCGGTGATCGTGGCCTCGCCGAGCTGGCCCGTGGCCGTCCTCGGCTTCTGCGTCCTCGGTGCCGCTGTCGCCGTCATCGCACCGCTGAGCTTCTCGGCCGCGGCGCGCATCGCGGGCAGCGGACTGGACCCCGAGGACCGCCATGCCCGTGTCGATGCCGTGGTCGCCCGCTTCAACCAGTTCAACTACGCCGGCGCGCTCCTGGGAGCGGTGATGACCGGACTGGTCGGCGCCGGCTCACTGCGGATCGGCTTCGCGGTCCCGATGGTCCTGATCCTCGCCATCCTGCCGCTGGCAAGGGCGTTCGCACCGGCTGGGATCGCGAACAGCGCGCCCACCGCCTGAGGTCAGCCGGCGCCGGGCCAGAACCGATCCGGCTGCGGGACCGGGCGACCGGGCTGCTCCCCGCCACGAGCGGTGAGGTAGCTGTCCTTGGGCACCATGACCTTGCGGCGGAAGATGCACACGACCTTGCCGTCCTGGTTGTAGCCGATGGTCTCCACATAGACCACGCCGCGGTCGTCCTTGGTGGTGCTCTCGGTCTTCGAGAGCACCGTGGTCTCGCCGTACAGGGTGTCGCCGTGGAAGGTCGGTGCGACGTGACGCAGCGACTCGACCTCGAGGTTGGCGATGGCCTTGCCGGAGACGTCGGCCACGCTCATCCCCAGCAGGATCGAGTAGACGTAGTTGCCCACCACCACGTTCTTCGCGAACTGGGTCGTCTCCTCGGCGTAGTGGGCATCGAGGTGCAGAGGGTGGTGGTTCATGGTGAGCAGACAGAACAGGTGATCGTCGTACTCGGTCACGGTCTTGCCCGGCCAGTGCTTGTAGGTCGCCCCGACCTCGAACTCCTCATAGCTGCGCCCGAACTGCACGACCTGCTCCTCACGCCTGGTGGCCCGGACCTCGGGCCTGACCCATGGTGCCCAATCGCCGCGCGCAGGAACACCCCACGCAGGGTGCGATACCCCACACGGGAGGGTCGGACTGTCGGTGGCACCTGATTGACTGAGCACATGGCAGCAACTTCCTCAGACCTGGCCGTGACCGCCCGCGGCCTGACGAAATCGTTCGGTGACACCCGTGCCTTGCGAGGCGTCGATCTCGACATCCCCCGGGGCACGGTGCTCGGTGTCCTGGGTCCCAACGGCGCGGGCAAGACGACGGCGGTGCGCATCCTGACCACGCTGTCCCAGGCCGACAGCGGGGAGGCGTCCGTGCTCGGCTTCGACGTCAGGCGCCAGCCGCACGAGGTTCGACGACGAATCGGGCTCGCCGGGCAGGCAGCCACCGTCGACAACATCCTCAGCGGGCGCCAGAACCTCGAGCTCGTCGGCCGGCTCTACCACCTCGACCCCGCCAGCCGGGTGCGTCGCGCCGGCCAGCTCCTGGAGCAGTTCTCCCTGACCGACGCGGCCGACAAGGCCGCGAAGGACTACTCCGGTGGCATGCGCCGCCGTCTCGACCTGGCCGCCGCCCTGGTCGCCGAGCCGCAGCTGCTCGTGCTCGACGAGCCGACCACGGGGCTCGACCCGCGCAGCCGCAACGAGTTGTGGGACGTGCTCGCCGGGCTCGTCAAGGACGGCGCCACGATCCTGCTGACCACCCAATACCTTGAAGAGGCTGACCGGCTGGCTGACCAGATCACCGTCATCGACCACGGGACGGTCATCGCCGAGGGCACGGCAAACGAGCTCAAGAGACAGGTCGGTGGGGAGCGCATCGCGGTGACGGCCGCCGAGCGCTCCGACGTGTCCCGTCTGGCCGCGCTCGTCGAAGAGGTCTCCGGCTCCACCGCGCTGGTCGAGGCCGAGGCCAGGCAGGTCACCGCCGCCGTGACCGGTGTGGACGCGCTGGCCAGGCTCGCCGATGCCGTGCACGCGGCCGACATCCCCGTCGACGACATGGGCCTGCACCGGCCGACCCTCGACGACGTGTTCCTGCAACTCACCGGTCACGCGACCGTCGACTCCGAGGAAGTGTCCGCATGACCATCGACTCCGAGGTCCTCGCGGCCTCCACCACCGCCCCCACGCCGGCGACGGCGTCGAGCGGTCTCCCGGGGCTCTTCCGCGATTCCTGGGCTCTGACCCTGCGCAACTTCATCCACATCCGCCGCAACCCCGAGCGACTGCTCGACGCGACGGTCCAGCCGATCATGTTCACGGTCCTGTTCGTCTACGTGTTCGGCGGAGCGATCCCGGTCGAGGGCGGCTACCGCGACTTCCTGATGCCCGGGATCTTCGTGCAGACGCTGGCCTTCAGCTGCTTCGGCACCGCACTCGGTCTGGCCGCCGACCGGAAGTCCGGCTTCATCGACCGGCTGCTGGCACTGCCCACCTCCCGCTCGGCACTCCTCGTGGGCCGGGTCACGACCGACATGCTGATCAGCTGCCTCACGCTCACGATCCTGATCTGCACGGGGCTGGTCGTCGGCTGGCGACCGCACGAGTCGCCGGCCAACGTCGCCCTGGCCATCGGCCTCATGCTGCTGTTCAGCTTCAGCATGACCTGGCTCGGCGTCCTGCTGGGATGCGTGGTGACCGAGCCGGAGGCCGTGATGGGCGTGGGGTTCATCGTGCTGTTCCCGCTGACCTTCATCGCCAACACGTTCGTGCCGACCGAGGGCATGCCGACGGTCGTGCAGACGATGGCGGAGTGGAACCCGATCAGCTGGGTCACCGCCGCGGCGCGTGAGCGACTGGGCAACAGCAACCCGACGCTGGAGACCTCCGACATCTGGCCGCTGCAGCACCCGGTGATTGCGACGCTGTTGGTCTGCGCCGCTCTGAGTGCGATCTTCGCGCCGATGGCCCTGGCCCGCTACCGCCGGCTCACCCGCGGCTGACGAAAGGCTCAGGAACCGCCCTTCGACAGGCTCAGGAACCGCCCTTCGACAGGCTCAGGAACCGCCCCCGCCGGCCTTGCGGCGGTGCATCTTCGGTGCGCCACCAACCACCTCGGGCCCGTGAGCCTTCTCCGCTCCAGGCTTCGCGTCGGACTCGCTGGGATGCTGCGCCTTGTTCTTGCGCTCGAGTGCCTCGCGCATCTTGGCCTTGAGGTCTTCGTTCGCGCTGTCAGCCATGGTGCTCGCTCCTCGTGTCGGTCTCTGACCTCCACCATGTCAGGCCGGGACAACCAGGTCGAGCGCAATACCGGTCCTCAGCGGGTATCGTTGATGCATGAGGAACCTCGCGATCGTCGCTGCGTCAGTCCTGCTCCTCGCGGGCTGTGGGTCCTCCACGGACTCGGACGTGGCCGCAGACCCCACCGAGCCCGCCTCGAGCGCCAGTTCGCCGACCCAGAGCCCCAGCACCGAGCCGAGCGACTCCCCCACTGTGAAGCCCGCCACTGGTGCCCAGCTCGATGCCGTCGCCTTCTCCCTCACGGTGCCCAAGGGTTGGGCCGACATCAACGAGGGCGACGACAAGGCCGTCGTGCTCTACGCCGCGGATCTGCGCGAGAACGGCGATACCCCCGACATGGTCACTGTCCGGCGAGGCGCGGCCACGGGCAGTGTCGCGGCTGCGACCGCACGGGGCGCTGCGTTGTTGAAGGCGGGTGGCGCGACCAAGGTCAAGGCCATGGCGCCGGTCGAGGTCTGCGGCACCGAGGTCGCCCACGTGCGCGCCATCAAGACGGCCCCCGGGGTGCACACGATGCTCAACCAATACTCGCTGACGGCGCAGGGACACACCTGGCTGATCACCTTCTCCACCAACCAGTGGCAGGTCGAGGCCGATCGCGCGCGGCTCCTGGACTCGGTGCTGAGCACCTGCACCCTTGCCAGCTAGCTGCGAGGTTCAGCCCTTCAGCTTGTAGTCCTCGAGCAGCCGACGGCCGATGATCATCCGCTGGATGTCAGCGGTGCCCTCACCGATCAGGAGCATCGGGGCCTCGCGATACAGCCGCTCGATCTCGTACTCCTTGGAATAGCCGTAGCCGCCGTGGATGCGGAACGAGTCCTCGACGACGTCGCGGCAGAACTCGGCAGCGAGGTACTTCGCCATCCCGGCCTCGAGGTCGTTACGTTCGCCCTTGTCCTTCTTGCGCGCGGCCGAGACGACCATGCCGTGTGCGGCCTCGACCTTGGTGCCCATCTCGGCCAGCCGGAACAGCACCGCCTGGTGCTCGGCGATCTTCTTCCCGAACGTCTCCCGCTGTTGCGCGTAGGCGATGCCGAGCTCGAACGCCCGCGTCGCGAGGCCCACGGCCCGCGCTGCTACGTTCACTCGGCCGACCTCGACGCCGTCCATCATCTGGTAGAAGCCCTTCCCGGGCTCACCACCGAGGATCTGATCGGCGGAGATGCGGTGTCCCTGGAAGATGAGCTCGGTGGTGTCGACCCCCTTGTAGCCCATCTTGTCGATCTTGCCGGGCACCGTGACCCCCTGCGCGGTCTCCCCGAAACCGGGCTCCTTCTCCACCAGGAAGGTCGTCAGGTTCTTGTACGGCGTGCTGCCACCCTCATCGGTCTTCACCAGCACCGCGACCAGGTTGGAGGAGCCGCCGTTGGTCAGCCACATCTTCTGGCCGTCGATCGTGTAGTCGCCGTCCTCGCCCTTGACGGCCTTGGTCTTGATGGCAGCCACGTCCGAACCCAGCGCCGGCTCCGACATCGAGAACGCGCCGCGGACCTCACCGGTGGCCATCCGGGGCAGGTACCTCTGCTTCTGCTCCTCGGTCCCGTGCTGCATCAGCATCCACGCCACGATGAAGTGGGTGTTGATGACGCCGGAGACGCTCATCCACCCTCGGGCGATCTCCTCGACCACGAGGGTGTAGGTCAGCAGGCTCTCACCCAGCCCGCCGTACTCCTCAGGGATCATCAGGCCGAAGATGCCGAGGTCCTTGAGCCCCTCCACGATCTCGGTGGGGTACTCGTCCTTGTGTTCCAGCTCTGTGGCGACCGGCAGGATCTTCGCCTCGACGAACTGGCGCACGGTCTTGAGGATCTCGTCCTGGATGTCGCTGAGACCTTCGGTTTCGCAGAGGCGGCCCATGAGAGCTGGTGTCCCTTCGTAGCGGTGACGTCGCGCACAAGTATGGGGTCGCCCTGTGTCTCGAAGGCAGTGTTTGTGAGTTATCCCTCCGCCTGCGTCGACGCCCACGGTTAGGTATGCTCGACACTCGACTCGCTGTCACCGGACAGCAACAGGATCGAGAGGGTGAGCGGTGGGCAGGCACGCGGAAACACGCCGCTCCACCCAGTCGAGGCCACCCACATCACGCCGTCCCTCGCACGCCCTGGGCTCGACCGCCGGATGGTTCGTGAAGACCGGCGCACTGGTCGTCGCTGTGGTGGCTGCCAGTGCCCTGGCCGGCAGCATCCCCGGCAGCGGCGAGACCGCCGCCATCACCGGCGCCGCGTCGCTCGAACGCGGCCCGTTCCCTGGCCAGGAGACGGAGAACACCGGCGAGCCGATCGCGAAGGTCACCACACCGGCCCCGGTGGTGAAGGGACACGTCTTCGTCCCCAAGAAGAGCAACGTGGCCGCCTTCCGTGAGCGCATGCTCCTCAAGGGCTATGTCGAGGCGCCGCCGGGATCGACCCTGACGACCACGTTCGTCGTCTCCTCCTTCAACGTTCTCGGCGCCGGGCACACCGCCAAAGGTGGTGACCGCAAGGGTTTCGCCGGCGGGGACACCCGGATCCGCAACGCGGTGAGCCTGCTACGCAGTCATGGCGTCAGCGTCGCCGGTCTGCAGGAGTTCCAGTCGACGCAGTACCACACCTTCGCCGGCGTCGCCGGTGAGTACGGCGTCTGGCCGGCCATGACGATGGGACAGGCGCCGGTGCAGAACTCCATCGTCTGGCGCGAGTCGGAGTGGGAGTTCGTCGAGGGCCGCACCTCGCAGATCCCCTACTTCCACGGCAAGCACATGCCGATGCCGCACATCAAGCTGCGCAATCGCGAGACCGGGCGCGAGGTGTGGTTCGCGAACTACCACAACCCGGCCGACGCCCACGGCCCGGCGCAGAAGTGGCGCGACGCAGCAGCGGCCATCGAGGCTCAGCTGGCCCGCGAGCTGACGGCCGACGGCACCCCCATGATCATCACCGGCGACATGAACGACCGGGAGCAGTACGCCTGCCGGCTGACCGGGAGCGCTCCGATGCATTCCGCCGACGGCGCACACAGCGAGGGTGGGAGTTGCCGCCTCCCGAAGCAGATGAACGTCGACTGGATCTTCGGTTCGACCCCGATCGCCTTCAGCGGCTTCGTCACCGACCGGAGCAGCCTGGTCAACCGCACGACCGACCACCCGATGGTGCGCTCCACCGCCTCGATCGCCCCCCTGGTCGACTCGGCCAAGTGCATCAAGGGACCCAAGCGCAGCGGGCTGGTGTTCTGCCCCAAGGGCTAGGCAGTCGCACGACCACCGAGACAAGGACCCGCATGGCACAACGGCTGGCACTCCATATCGGCCTGATGAAGTCCGGGACCACGTTCATCCAGGGCCGGCTGAACACCAACCGTGAGCAGCTCGCGGGCCACGGTGTCCTCTTCCCCGGTCCCGCGTGGGGCCGACAGGTCCGGGCGGTCTCCGATCTCCTCGAGAGCCGCAAGCGGCAGCCCGGCGCGTGGGCCAGCCTGCGGGACGAGATCAACGCCCACTCCGCCACCGCCGTCGTCTCCATGGAGTACCTCGCACCGATGGGCACTCGGCGGATCGCCACCCTGCGCGACGCCTTCCCCCAGACCGACCTTCGGGTGATCCTGACCGTGCGGGATCTCGGCCGCAGCGTGCCTGCGATGTGGCAGGAGTCCATCAAGAACCGGCAGACCTGGGGCTGGGCCGACTACCTCGACGCCCTCGAGTCCGGCGGGGAGGCCGGCAAGCGCTTCTGGCGCCAACAGCATGCCGCCCGGATCGTCGAGCGCTGGGCAGCCGAGGTGGGTGCGGACAACGTCTACCTGGTGACCATCCCACCGCCTGGAAGCCACCCCGAGATGCTGTGGGACCGGTTCTGCAGCGTCGCCGGGATCGCGCCCGGCACCTGGTTGGAGGCGCCGCGGTCCAACGAGTCCCTCGGCGCAGCCTCGACGCTGGTGATGCGTCAGCTCAACGAGCTCACCGCCGACCTGACCGAAACCGACTACAAGAAGCGGGTCAAGGCGCTGGCCAAGCACCAGCTGGGTAGGCGCAAATCCGAGGAACAGCCGATCGGCTACCAGGTCCCGCGCTGGTTGCGGGCCGAGTCAGGCCGGATCGTGGCGCGGCTGGCCGACAGCGGCGTCCACGTCGTGGGCGACCTGAAGGACCTCACCCCCCAGGACGTGCCCGGGGTCGATCCGACGAGCGTCTCCGCATCGGCGCAGCGGGACGCGGCCGTTGCTGCACTGGCCATGGCCCTGCGTCAGGTCGACCGGATCCGCTGAGCGGACCTGGTCAGTCGTTCTCCCAGGCCGGACCGAAACGCTTGGGCTCTGCCTCGTGCTGGACAGCTCCGGCGATCCGCTGCAACACGGCCAGTGCGGACGGCGTGGCTGCGCTCGGGTAGGGGATGTACTTCACCAGGTGCGACTTCTTGGTCCACATGAACTGGAAGTTGTTGGCGTACTGGTTGTAGGCACCGGCAAGCTTCAGCGACAGGATCTCCTCGTCACCCTTCAACCCCTCCGGGTTCCAGTTGCTCGAACCGGTCACGACCATCTTGGTGCCGCGGTTCTTGCCGTAGTTGCCGGAGATCAGCAACTCCTTCTGGTGGGTGTAGAGGTCGATGAAGCCGTCCTCGTTGGTGTCGTAGCCCGTGGTGTGCACGGGGAGGTAACCGCGAGCGGTCTTGGTGGCGAACGTGTTGCGCACGCTCTCACCGGCGAAGCCATACATCAGCCGCACGTCGCAGCCGGCCGCGTAGAGGCGGCGGATCTTCTGCGCCAGGTAGAGACCGCGGCTCTCGTTCCAGGCGTGCATCACGACCCGGACGATGGTGCGGTGTGCCTTGTTGCCGGTGCCCTTGATGGCTCCCTTGCAATGCACCTGGTTCAGGATCGACATGATCGGGTCGTGCTTGGGCCCGAAGTTGGGGTACGGCGTGGCCTGCAACAGGACCTTGTCACCGATCCGCTTGGCCCAGTAGCCCTGCGGCCTGTCCTTGCGCATCTGCTGGAACAGCTCGTCGAACCCCTTGTAGAACGCAGGCGAGTTGTTGCGGATGTAGATGTCGTTGTACTGGTTGACCGCGGAGTTCTTGGTGAGGTTCACCGATCCGGTCATCACGACGTAGCGGGCTGCGCCGGTGCGGTTGAACAGGTACATCTTGGTGTGCAGGTTCTCGCCGCGCGAGCGGCAGCCACGAGTGCACTCGTAGGCGAAGCTGGTCTTGAACCGGTTGCGGCCCAGCGCTCTATGGAGCAGCTTCTGGGCGGGCGTCACCTGGTGGTTGTTCAGGAGCACCTGGACGTGCACGCCGCGCTTGTGCGCCTTGACCAGAGCCTGCGCGATGTTCTTGCGGTCGAAGGAGAACACCGCGATCTTGATCGTGCTGCCCTTGCGGGCGTGGTTGATCGCGCCGACGATCTGTTGGTGGAGGCGGTACTGCTTCTCACCGGCCCGCGGGACGTTGAAGGTCGCTCCTGGCTTCGGCGACCAGCCCTTGGCATTGGCGGGGGCCACCGCGGCGAGCAGTCCGAGCACGAGCGCAACCAGAAGGAGTCGACTGACCCATTTCACGATGACCTAAACCCCCATTAATCGTGACCTGATGGCCCTGACGATGCGGGCTACGCTAACACGCGGTCGTTGCGATTCCAGAACCGTTGCGAGTTCGTTGCGCGAGCGCGTCACGGTGCGCACCTTGCCCATGAGGTTCGCGATGACCTCCACCGAGACTGCCAGCATCTCCTCCTCGGTGACCTCTGAGGGGTGCCGCAGCTGGGTGACGTCACTGGGGGTCATCAGCTCCAGGTCACCCACCACGTCGAAGCCCCCGGTGCGCAGCATCGCGGTCGCCTGTTCACCACGACGGGTCAACTCCGCGAGGGTCTCGGGTCCAGGACGGAACCGCTCGCCGGAGGTGGGCAACACGTCGGGCATCGCGAGGTAGCTGCGGATCCACCGTCCCCGATCTCCGGCGGAACGGAACTCGGTCAGGTGGGGGTTCACCCGTCGGAGCAACTCGGTCTCGACGACCCCGAGGGAGCGGTTGGCCTCGGCGCGCTCGCTGGCCATCAGCCTCGGCTCGATCCCGAGCACCGAGGCGAAGCGGTGCGCCAGCTCCTCGGCGTGCCCACGGCCCGGTGCCATCGGCAGGATGTGGATCCGGGGCGCAGGCACGGCTGTCGCCCAGCGACCCAGCACGTCGGCGAGGTCGCAGGACCCCCAACCCCACTCGTCGGTCGGGTCGTAGTCGGAACGGACCGGGAACCGGTCGATGTCCTGGGTGCCGCCGTTGCGCACCCACTCCTGCCAACGCGAGATCCCCAGGTCGACCATCGCCCGCGCGGTCACGATCACGTGCAGCTCGGCGTAGCCGACGTCGTCGACCACGCGCCGTACCTGCTCGGCGGAGGCAGCACAGAAGAACTCGTGACTGATCAGGATGTCTCCGCGCCAGGCCAGGGACTCGCTGACCAGGTCGCGCCAGGGGGCGCTGACGTCACCTGAGCGCCGGGCCAGGGAGGGGTCCTCACGGATGTCGAGCGAGGCCAGCAGGTGGCGCCGCTTGTGAACGCCGGGCAGCAGCAGTCCGGCCTTGGTCAGCGCCGCCTTGTTCGACCACAGGCTGTCCTGCAGGAACGTGGTGCCGGTCTTGGGCAGGCCGATGTGGAGGAAGACCCTCCGGGTCATTGCGGCTTCCAGCTGAGGGGATCGCTGACATCTCTCCGGTAGCGCTCCAGGATGGCGGCCACGGCGGCGTCATCGCGATCGGCGGCCGGCAGCAGGAGCTCCATCATGACGTCGCAGAGCTCAGCCAGGCGCAGATTGACCTGCCGGCACTCCTGCACCTCGGCCTCGAGGCGCTCGATGCGCTGGCCGAGCTGTGTCACGCCGCGGGCCTGCTTGCGCAGGCGGTTCAGGGATTCCATGTGATCACCAATCTGCAGATCGTCGGCCGGGAGTCCGCGGGGACCCCCGGGGTGCCGTCCTCGAACTCATCGAGGTCGTGCCGTTCGAGCACCCGCCCACCGGTGCTCGCCACCTGTGCCAGGAAGTTGTCGAGATTGACAGGTCTGATGCCGAGCTCTCGTGAGGTGGGGGTGCCCACCACCTGCACCTGGAGATAGAGCAGCCCCGAACCACGCACGACCATCTTGGCCAGCCGCAACAGGTGCTCGCGCCCGGTCCGGTCGGTGGCATCGGCGACGTGGCGAGCCAGCATCACCCGGGGACCGGGCCGTCGGCTGAGCCGTGCCCCGGTCACCAGCACCGAGCGCAGCTCACCGAGGTTGGCCCACTCGAAGGTGACCGGGAGTCCCTGTCGCTCAGCCTTGCGGTCGGCCTTGCGGAACCCACGTGAGAAGTAGTCGAGTCCCCAGGTGTCGACGCCCTGCCTGGCCAGCCACAAGGCATCGCGACCGGTGCCGCAGCCGAGGTCGACCGCAGTGCGCATGTCGGGCTCACGCTCACGGACCCACTGCACGAAGGAGCTCGGCCCGCGATCGGACAGGTCCTCGCCGGCGCCGCGAGCGACCTTGGACCAGCGGGCGTCGAGCCCGACGCGCATTCCGCGGAACCAGCCGTTTAGTCGGCGCACGGTCGTCACGGGCGTCTCGAACTTGTACGCCGGGTCCGGCACCTTCCAGGTGGGCCCGTACATCGCCTCCAGCATGTGTCCGGGCTCGGCCGGGGCGGGGAACGTCCGGCCGGCGAGGGTGACCTCGCTGCGCGGCTCGAGCCACTCCGCCCGGAACGGGTGCCCGACCTCACCCATCAGGTAGAGCTGGCCATCGCGCAGGAACCCACCGAAGACGTCGAGTCCCCGCGGAGACCCGTCGGACTCCCGGACCACCACCTTGAACGCCAGGCCGCTGTATCGCTGGACGGTGTAGCCCAGGCCGACCAGGGCGCGTTGGAGTCGGAAGGACTCCATCGCGGCGTCGGCCGGGTGGTCGTGAGCGCTGACATAGCCCAGGTCGGCATCGGAGTCATGCCCGATGAAGTCACCGTCGCGCACGGCACCCAGAAGGGTGCCGTAGGCCAGGAACGGCCGGACACCTGCGGTCTCGAGCGCCGAGAGCACCGAGGCGATGGAGTCCAGCAGCGGCTTGAGGTGCTCGGCGCTGCGGCTCTGGAACAACCTGGTCAGCCGCAGGCTCTTGTCCAGGCCCATGGGGTTGCCCTGGGCGTCCTCGACAAGGATCGGGCCGGCCCCGGAGCCCAGCTGCACATGCTCGGAGAAGAGCGCCTCCCCGCTGACGTGATCGTGGAGTGCGATGGTCGTGGACCCGTCGAGGAAGCGTCGCAGGACCGGAGGCCAGGCATAGAACACCGTGCCACCGCGCTTCACCGTGTCGCGCACCAGCCAGAAGGAGAAGATCCGGCGCCCGTCGAAGAGGACGTCGATGGGCACGTCCTGGCTGCCCTGCATGACGATGCCCGCGTCATCGATGGTCAGGCAGCGAGCGGCGCCCTGGCTGGGCTCGGTCTGAGGCACGAGCACAGGCTAGCGGTTCCACCGATGCACGCGGCGCAGCAGTCGGGCGCCCTCAGCCACCAGGTCGTCCAGCCCGGTCGGCGGATTCTCCACGTCCTCACCCAGCTCGGTCGCACAGTGCCTCCACGTGGCTGCCGCCGCGCGCTCGACCTGGTCGAGAGGTGCAGGAGGCGTCTCGGGCTGGACCTCGGTCAGGGTCTCGGGGACCGGAAGGTCCTCGAGCGAACCGGTCACCCGGTAGCCCGCTCGGATGACCGCCCCGCGCACCTTCTCATTGAGGCCGCGCGCATAGGCCGCCCCCCGCGCATCCAGGACGGGGCGTCCCTCGAGCTCACGCAGTGGCCCGAGAACGGTCTTGGTCAACGGGCGCACCCCCTTGCGGTAGCGCCTGGGGGGTACGTCGGCGAGGTGGGGGTTGAGCCGACGCAGGAAGTCGCACGAGGCGTAGCCCAACGAGGAGTTGTCCCGCGTCTGCTCCAGAGTCGTCGTGGCGACCGGAAGCCCGACGGCCGAGCAGAAGCGGTTCCAGAGCTCGTCGCGGTCCGCGTCGGGCGGCGGGACGGTGACGACGTCCACCTGTCCGACCTGGGGGTGGCTGGCCCAGCGGGCCAGCATGGGCACGATGTCCTGCGCGCGGTGGAACGTCTGGAAGGCGCGCGAGTCGCGGCCGCGACCCAGACGGGGTGCATCGATCCGGCGCAGATAGGTCTCCCAGTCGTCTTCGCCGAAGTTGCGCACGAAGGTCTGCCACTGGGCGGGGATCGCTCGGAACTGGTCCCGCACGGTGAGGACCACCTGGACCTCGAGTCCGGCGAGCGGCGCCAGGAAGGTGTCGAGCTGATGGTCGCGGGCGAAGCTGAGGAACTCCATCGAGACCAGTCCGGCGTTGCCCTCGTAGGCGCGGGCCTCCTCGGCCAGGGCCGCCCAGCCGCGCGGCCCGTCGGTCCGAGGCGGGCGACCGAGCCCCAGCCGGACGGCGCGTGACTGCTTGGCGAAGCCTCCGCCGAGGTAGGCCAGGCCGGCTTGCGCGAGGGCGTCCTGGTTCCCCATGAGGGCCGACTGGATGAAGCTGGTGCCGGACTTCATCGTCCCGATGTGGAGGACCACGCGATCGGCCACTGCTTCTCCCTACCAAGAATGACTCTGTCCTGGGCGCGCTGGGCGAGCCGCTCCATGTTCGTCGTCAGGGTAGCCATGGCGGGCTGGTTTCCAGAAGGCGCGCCGCTCGGTTTGGTAACGATAAGGTCACGGTTTCCCAGGTGACCCACCAGCACCACTGGCACCGCCCCTACTGTCGCAGGTGTTGTCTGCCTGACCCAACTCCCCCCGGCCGAAGGATTCCCCCGCATGCGAGTCGTCCGAGCTGCCCACCTCTCACGACACGCGACCCGGAGCACTCGACTCGGCGTACTCGCGCTGGCCGTCGGACTGGTGGCTGGCATGGGCCTGCAGGCACCGCTCCTGGCCGCAGGCTCGACACCGGTGGCGACCCCCGCCGCGAGCGCTCCCGTCGCGGACCTGCCCACGGTGCTCCAGGTGAGTTCGTTCAACCTTCTCGGCTACGGGCACACCGCCCCGGGAGGCGATCGCAAGGGCTGGGCATCAGGAGTGACCCGGATGGGCTGGTCGGTCCGGCTGATCGAGCACAACAGCCTCGACGTCATCGGCTTCCAGGAGATGCAGCGACCCCAGTTCGACCGGTTCAAGGAGCTGGTGGGCGGCGACTTCGGGGTCTACCCCGGCGCTCAGCTCACGAGGGCGGCCATGGCCAACTCGATCGCCTGGCGCAGAGCCGAATGGCGGCTGGTCGAGGCGAACACCATGCTGGTGCCCTACTTCAAGGGCAACCTCATCCGGATGCCCTACGTCCTGCTGCGCAACGTGCAGACCGGTCGCCAGGCCTACTTCTACAACTCCCACAACCCCGCGGATGCCCACGGCCCGGCCCAGAAGTGGCGCGACCAGGCCGTCCAGCTCGAGATCGGCCTGGTCAACCGGCTCCGCGCGGAGTCCCCGGACATCCCCGTCTTCGACACCGGCGACAAGAACGACCGCGAGGAGTTCCTCTGCCCGATGCTGGCCGACACCGAGATGCAGGCCGCCAACGGCGGCTCGATGGTCAACAACGTCTGCTCGCCGCCGAGCCAGATGAAGGTCGACTGGGTGATGGGCAGCAGCGAGGTGGTCTTCACCGACTACCAGGCGATCCGCAGCGCCCTGGTCAAGAAGACCACTGATCACCCGTTGATCGTCACCACCGCGGTGATCCCACCGCTGTCCGTGGTGACCGCACCCGTGTCGCGGGTCCTGGTGCTCTCCGTCGAGGGCCTGCGCCCCGCAGCGATCACGACCTCGGGTCTCACCGGCACCCCGGCCATCCACTCGATGATGGCCACCGGCGCCTCCACGCTGAATGCCCGCACCGCCTTCGAACGGGTCGCCCGACTGCCCAACCTCGTGGGCATGATGACCGGGCGACGCGTCGACCCGACCAAGGGCGGACACGGCGTCGGATGGCGCACCGACCCCGGCACGACGGTGCATGCGGCTGCCGGTCGCTACGTCTCCAGCGTCTTCGACCTGGCCCACAACTTCGGGATGCGCACCGCGCTGCTCACCAGCCAGTCCGGACTCTCCCGGCTCGAGGACTCATGGGACGCCACCAACGGCGGGACGGATCCCTACGCACCCGACAACGGTCGCGCCAAGATCTCGCGCTTCATCCTGGCCGCCGACGACCGGAGCATGACCACCAGCGCACGCGAACTGCTCCTGGGCAACGCGCCGACGTACACCTTCGCCCAGTTCTCGGGCCTCAACCAGGCAGGTCGGCGCTACGGGTGGCGCAGTGCCGAGTACGCCGCCGCGCTCACCGAGACCGACCGGCTCATCCAGCGTCTCCTCACCACCATCAACTCCTCCAGCCGCCTGCGGGGCACCACGATGGTCATCCTGACCTCCGAGCACGGCGGGAGCGACCGCCCCGGAACCCCGGCCACCCTGGTCGACAACTACCGGGTGCCGCTCGTCATCACCGGCCCCGGCGTCGCGACCGGCGCCGACCTCTACACCCTGAACCCGCAGTACACGCGCCCGGGACACACCCGCCCGACGTACGCCGGCGCCCAGCCCATCCGCAACACCGACATCGCCAACCTGGTCACCTCCTCGCTCGGGCTGCCGGCCATCCCCGGAAGCACCCAGAACAGCGACCAGTCCTTCACGGTGCTCGCACCGACGGCGCCCTGACCGGCCGGCACGGCTGGCCGATCGTGGCTGGGGCCGTGACCTAGACTGACCTCTCCCTGAAATCCGAGGAGATCCACAGCCACATGCCCCACTCCCCGACGCGACCTCGCTCGCGGGGAACTCGAATGCTGGCTGTCACTGCCATCACCGCGCTGGCTGCCGCAGGCCTGGCGGCCTGTGACGGCGGCTCCGAGCCCCGCCCCAAGGCCGAGCGCACGCACCACTCGGTCACGACCGGGCCGCAGCCCGTGCCCTCTCCCGGAGCCCAGGACCAGATCAGCCTGACCGATCCCGTGTCGCCCTCGAGGTTCACCGCACCCGCCAAACCCAACCTGCTCATGATCACCGTCGACGACGCGGCGCAGGTGGACCTGCGGTACATGCCTCACGTGCAGCGCCTGCTGGCCGACCAGGGCGTCACCCTCAACAACGGCATCGCACCCACCCCGATCTGCGTCCCGGCCCGCGCCTCGCTCATCTCCGGGCAGTACGCCCACAATCACGGTGCGCTCACCATCAACGGCGCCGGCGGTGGCTTCGAGGCCTTCCAGGACGACGACACCCTGCCGGTCTGGCTGCAGAAGGCCGGCTACGACACCCTCTTCATCGGCAAGTACCTCAACGGCTACGGCGAGCGCGGGTCCAACACCTACGTGCCGCCGGGCTGGACCGACTGGCGGGCGACGGTCGACCCCACGACGTACAACTTCCTGCGCCCGACCGTGAACAACAACGGCACCAACGTGCGCCACGACGAGTATTCGAGCAACCTGTTCAGCGACCTGAGCACCGACATGCTGTCGGCGCCACAGCGCAAGAAGCGTCCGTGGTACCTGTGGGTCAACTACGTCGCCCCGCACACCGGCGGTCCCAATGAGGCCGACGACCCGGTCAACACGCATCCTGACGATCCGAAACCGGTGAAGACCACCACGCCGGACAAGCGCGACCAGAACACGTTCTCCGATCTCGCCCTGCCCGACAAGCCCAACATGTTCGAGAACACCGACGACAAGGCGATCATCCGCGCGACCCACCGGGTCTGGTCCGAGGATCGCAAGGAAGAGCTGGTGGAGGCCCACCAGCAGCGGGTCGAGGCCCTGCAGTCTGTCGACCGGGCGGTCGCCCGCACCGTGCAGACCCTGAGACGCACCGGCCAGCTCGACAACACCTACATCGTGTTCACCTCCGACAACGGCTACGTGCTGGGTGAGCACAACCTCGAGGGCAAGCTCTGGTACTTCCGCGAGATCGTCGGCATCCCGATGTACGTCCGTGGCCCGGGGCTGCGCGCGGGCAGCGTGAGCTCCACCCCGGTGACCAACGCCGACTGGGCGCCGACCTTCGCCGCCCTCGCCGGAGCAACCCCGACTCGCCCCGTCGACGGCCTCGACGTGATGCCCTGGCTGGAGGGACCCGCCACCACGCGTGTGGTGCCCATCGAGGCCTACCCGGTGCAGGGCGGCACCACGCCGCGCTACACCGGCGTCGTGGTGGGTCCGTGGACCTACGTACGCAGCATCGGGGGCCGCGAGGAGCTCTACTACCGCAAGGTCGACCCCTGGCAGATCAACAACCTGCGCCGTGACCCGCGCTTCCGCACCCAGCTCCGGGCGCTGTCCGCACTCACCGACCAGTACGCCGATTGCGCGGCAAGCACCTGCCCGAGCGACTTCTACCGCTAGCGTTGGGCTCATGAGCACCAGCCCCTCCCGCGTCTTCGCGGCCCGTCTCGTGGGGCTCCCGGTCTTCGACCCACAGGGCGACCAGGTGGGCAAGGTGCGTGACCTCGTGGTCGCGGTCCGCTCGGACGCCCATCAGCCGCGGGTGCTGGGGTTGGTGGCCGAGGTGTTCGGCCGTCGCCGGATCTTCGTGCCGATGACCCGGGTCACCCATATCGACAGCGGTCAGGTCTACACGACGGGTCTGCTCAACATGCGTCGGTTCGAACAGCGGCCGACCGAGACGCTGGTGATCGGCCAGATGCTCGACCGCGAGGTCACCATCAACACCGGCGGGGCCGAGAGCGGCCTGCGCGGCGTGGTGTACGACGTGGCGATGGAGCAGGCCCGCAACCGGGACTGGGTGCTGTCGCGAGTCGCCGTCCAGGAGCCCAGCAAGGGCTTTCGACGCAAGGGCCAGACCCATGTCGTGGACTGGCGCGACGTGGAGGGCCTGAGCCGTCGTGACGAGGCCCAGGGCGCCACACATCTGATCGCCGCGCTCAATGAGATGCGCCCCGCCGACGCCGCCAACATGATCCACGAGCTCCCCCGCGAGCGGCGTGCGGCCGTGGTCGCGGCCCTGGACGACGAACGACTCGCCGATGTCCTGGAGGAGCTGCCCGAGGAGGATCAGGTGGAGATCCTCGAACACTTGGACTCCGAGCGCGCAGCCGACGTCCTGGAGGAGATGTCGGCCGATGACGCCGCCGACCTGATCGCCGACCTGCCGCCCGAGACGGCCGCTGCCCTGCTCGCGCTGATGGATCCGGACGAGGCAGCCGACGTACGCCGGCTGATGTCCTACACCGAGCACACCGCCGGCGCCATGATGACTCCTGAACCGGTGATCCTCGGTCCCGATGCGACGATCGCCGACGCCCTGGCCCACGTCCGCAACCCGGAGCTCACGCCCTCGTTGGCCGCCCTGGTCTACGTGTGCCGCCCGCCCCTGGAGACCCCCACCGGCAAGCTGCTCGGCGTCGCCCACATCCAGCGCCTCCTGCGCGAACCGCCGTCCACCCTGGTGGCCGGCGTCCTCGACGACTCGATGGATCCGCTGCGACCAGAGTCCTCGATCGACCAGGTGGCAGCCCACCTCGCGACGTACAACCTGGTGGCCGCACCGGTGGTCGACGACGACGGCCGGCTGATCGGGGCGGTGACCGTCGACGACCTGCTCGACCACATGCTGCCGGAGAACTGGCGGGACCAGGCTGTGCGCAGGACGCGCGATGGCTGAACCGCGCGGCCGTCTCGACACGCCCAAGGAGTCGCGTCGCCCGCTGGTCCGGCGCCCCGACTACGACTCCGACACGTTCGGCGTGTTCGCCGAGCAGTTCGCCCGGTTCATGGGGACGGCGAAGTTCCTCATCTACATGACGCTGTTCGTGTTGATCTGGGTCGGATGGAACCTGCTGGCTCCCGAGGACTGGCGCTGGGACAACTATCCGTTCATCTTCCTGACGTTGATGCTCAGCCTCCAGGCGTCCTACGCCGCCCCGCTCATCCTGTTGGCGCAGAACCGGCAGGAGCAGCGCGACAAGGTGATCTGGGAGCAGGACCGTCAGGCGAACGCGCGCGCGCACGCCGACATGGAGTTCCTGGCTCGCGAGGTGGCCTCGCTGCGGATGTCGGTCGGTGAGGTCGCGACCCGCGACTTCCTGCGCTCGGAGCTGCGCAATCTGCGCGAGGACCTGGTCGTGGACCTGCGAGAGGATCAGTCCGATGGCGAGGATCACCCCTCCGGCGGGTGAGTGGCGACCAGCGGGCCACTAGGCTGGGGGATCATGAGCATCCCCACCCTCGAGCAGGTCACCGCGGCGCTTGCGACCGTCAACGACCCCGAGATCAAGCGCCCCATCACCGAGATCAACATGGTCGACACCGTCGACATCCGTGCCGACGGCACCGTCGACGTCCGGGTGCTGCTGACGGTGGCCGGTTGTCCGCTCAAGGACACCATCACCCGCGACGTCACCGCCGCGGTCTCCGGCGTTCCCGGAGTCACTGCGGTCAACCTCGATCTCGGTGTGATGACCGCCGAACAACGCGGCGGGCTCCAGGAGGTGCTGCGCGGTGGCCAGGCTCAGCGCGAGATCCCCTTCGCCCAGCCGGGCTCGCTCACCAAGGTGTTCGCGGTGGCCAGCGGCAAGGGTGGTGTGGGCAAGTCGTCGGTGACGGTGAACCTCGCGCTCGCGATGGCAGCCCAAGGGCTGCGCGTGGGTGTGGTCGACGCCGACATCTACGGCCACTCGGTGCCGGCCATGCTCGGAGTCGGAGACAGTCGCCCGACCCAGGTCGAGGAGCTCATCATGCCGGTCCCGACGCCGTCGGGGGTGTCGGTGATCTCCATCGGGATGCTCAAGCCGCGACGCGACCAGGTCGTCGCCTGGCGCGGTCCGATGCTCGACCGAGCACTCGTCCAGATGCTCAGCGACGTCTACTGGGGCGACCTCGACGTCCTGCTCCTCGACCTGCCCCCGGGCACCGGGGACGTGGCCATCTCCCTGGGGCAGCACCTGCCCAACGCCGAGGTCATCGTCGTGACCACGCCGCAGGAAGCGGCCGCGGAGGTCGCCGAACGGGCGGGCACCATGGCCTCGATGATGAACCAGCGCGTCGTCGGCGTGGTGGAGAACATGAGCTTCCTGCCCTGCCCCCACTGCGGCCCGGAGCACCGACTCGAGGTCTTCGGGGCAGGTGGGGGCGCCCGGGTGGCGGCCACGCTGTCGCAGCGCTTCGGCTACGACGTCCCGGTCCTCGCCGAGATCCCACTTGATCTCGCGCTGCGTGCCGGCGGCGACGCAGGCACACCGATCGTCGAGTCCGACCCGAATGCTCCGGCTGCGGTCGAGCTGCTCAAGGTGGCGCAGGCGCTCCTCGGACGCGGCCGCGGGCTGGCCGGGATGCAACTCGGCCTGACCCCGTCCAGTAAGTTCTGATCCATGTTCGGCGTCGGTCTACCCGAGATGGCGGTGATCGCCATCATCGCCGTCCTCGTCTTCGGGCCCGACAAGCTGCCTGACCTGGCCAAGCAGGCCGGGGGTTTCCTGCGTCAGCTGCGCAACATGGCCAACGCGGCCCGCGACGAGATCCGCGAGGAGTTGGGTCCGGAGTACGCCGACCTCGAACTGCGCGACCTCGATCCCCGCACGATCGTGCGCAAGCACATCGTCGAGGCGATGAACGACGCCGACTCCGAGACGCCATCAGGGCGGAAGTCGACCCGCGGCCAGCGTCCGCTGGCCACCGGCGAGCTGCCGCCGTACGACGTCGACGCGACCTGAGGCCCCCCACCGGTTCTACCGAGGGATCAGTGGGCCTCAGTCGCGTTTCTGTACGGCGGCGATGGCCGTGAAGGCGACGAGCACCGAGGTGGCCTGACCGGTCACGCCCTCCAGGAAGTCCGCCCCGACCCGCTCGGGACGCAGGTCGCACCGGGTGCCGTCGTAGAGATGCACCAGGCAGCGTTCACGGGTGTCCGCGAGGCGGCGCAGCGCCGAGCCCAGCCCGAGTCGCGCCACGGGAGACCACGCCGACTCGGCCAGCGAGCGGCGGGAGGCACCCTGCACCTGACCCACCGCGGCCAGGGGGACGATCCACTCCTGCCCCTGCCCCGCCACCAGGCACCACTGTGAGCTGACCCGCTGCAGCGCTCCCGCCACCGCCCCCACCGACCGGACCTGGAGCACCACCGGTTGGCCGACCGAGGCCATCAGACGGCTGGCCAGGCTGACTGCGGAGTACTCGGCTCGGGCGCGCTCGGCGATCTCCGCCTCGCGCTCGGTCCGGAACAGGTCGTCGGCCTGCTGCTCCAGATCGTCGAAGAGCGCGAACAACTGCTCGTCCCACGTCATGGGGCCCAGCCTCGCATGACGACGACGCGCGTCACCTCCACACTCCACAGACTGGAAAGTCTCTCTTGCCAAGACCATCCGACGCTCGTTAAATGATGCAAACAGAAGCAAACGCATGGTTCGGGGGTCAGATGCATGCATCACGGTCGTTCACGCGCTGCTCGGCAGTGTGGCTCGGGGTCACCATCCCCATCTGCCCTCTCCTGGTCTGGCTGCTCCGGGACATCGCAGCGCTTGACGGTGGTCGGCTCGGCTTCGCTGACCTGCTCTTGGGGGTGGCCGAACTCGTGCTGGCCGGGTGCGCCGCCTGGTTCTGGCTGGTCACCACCGTGGTCGCGGCGCACGGCCTCCGTGGCGATGCTCGGGAGTCCCGGCCCCGCCCGCTGGGCTGCCCTGCCGGTCTGCGCCGGGCCCTGTTCGCCGCGTGTGGGCTTGCCCTGACCTCGCAGATAGTGGCTCCGGCACTGGCCGCCGATCCTCACCACCAGTCGGTGCCGGCGAGTCTCGTGGTCGGCCTCCCGCTGCCTGACCGGGCCCTCAGCACCTCGCCGCCGCCGCAGGAGCGATCAGCCACACCGGTGCGCCGCATCGCTGTCCAGCCCGGCGACACCTTGTGGGCGATCACCGCCAGCCTGCTCCCACCCGGGGCCGACGACGCACGGATCGCAGCCGGCTGGCACGCCCTGCACCAGGCCAACCGGGCGCTGATCGGGCCCGACCCCGACCTGATCCTGCCCGGCACCCGCCTGGCGATCCCCACCTTCGAGGAGGCTCCGCGATGAGCACCAGCCAGCCCGACGTGACCCACCTGCGACGTCCGGTCCCCCTCCAGCCCACGCAGGGCACCCTGGCGCTCGATCTCGCCGGGCATCTCGATCCACCTGCGCCAACCGAGGAGACCAGTGCTGTGCAGGGCGACGTGGTGCCGATCGACGTCCTGGCCAAACGTCAGCTCGAGTCGTGGGCCCGCCGCTACGCCCAAGCCGCTGTCGAGATCGTCAACGGCGACCGGCCAGCTTCGCAGCTCGTGCGGTGGACCTCACCGCGCGTGCACGAGGAATTGACCCGCCGAGCCCAGATCGTGGCCCGCGCGGGGGTCCATCAGGCGGGGCTGGGCCGCGGTCGCCGACCCGTGGTCAGGCCAGCGGTCCAGAGTCTCAGGTCGTGCTTCATCAGTCCGGTCATCGCCGAGGTGAGCATCCATGTGCGCCACGGTCAGCGCTCTCGGGCGCTCGCGGCCCGCTTCGAACACCGCAACCAGAAGTGGATCTGCACCGCCCTCGAGTTCGCCTGACCCGGCACATCTGCGACGGGTCAGCGCGATCTGGGTGTCGCTCTGCGACAGGTCAGCCGTTGACCCGTGCCGTCAGACCGGTCGGCCCACCGGGAGCCCCGTGGCACTTCTTGAACTTCTTGCCCGAGCCACACGGACAGTCGGCGTTGCGCCCGACGCCGGCGAACTGGTCGTCGGCGTTGCTCACCGTGCCCTTGACCTCGACCTCGCCGTCCTCGCTGGGAGCCGAGTAGGAGAGGTTGGCCGGCGCCTTGGGCTTGGTGAGGCCCTTGACGAGCATGGCGGGGGCCTCCACCGCGGGCGGAGCATCGGGCAGCTGTCGGGCCATCGGCTCGACCGCCGGGGTGGCCGCGGCCAGGGACTCCGCATCGACCTCGATGGTGTCGTCAGGCGCCTCGGTGAACTGGACGTCAGCATTGAACAGGAAGCCGACGGCCTCCTCCTTGATGCCGTCCATCATGGCCGCGAACATGTCGAAGCCCTCGCGCTGGTACTCCACCAGCGGGTCACGTTGGCTGTAGGCCCGCAGGTAGATGCCCTCGCGCAGATAGTCCATCTCGTAGAGGTGCTCGCGCCACTTCCGGTCCAGCACGGCGAGCAGCACGTTGCGCTCGAGGTCGCGCATGTTCTCCTCGCCCAGGCTGGCCTCGCGAGCGTCGTACGCCGCGAGTGCATCCGCCTGGATGTCGGCGATCAGCTGGTCACGGTCGAGGTTGCCCCGACCGCCTGCGTCGGCCTCCATGGACTTGTAGTCCAACGAGATCGGGTAGAGCTGCTTGAGCCCGACCCAGAGGGCCTCGAGGTCCCACTCCTCCGCGAACTCCTCGGTGGCACCAGCCACGTAGCCGGCGATGACGTCCTCGATGAAACCGCGCACCTGCTCCTCGAGGTCCGCGCCCTCGAGGACCTCACGACGCTCGCCGTAGATGACCTCACGCTGACGGTTCATCACGTCGTCGTACTTGAGCACGTTCTTGCGGGACTCGAAGTTCTGCGACTCCACCTGCCCCTGGGCGTTCGCGATGGCCCCGGTGACCCGCTTGTTCTCGATCGGGATCTCGTCGGGGACCTTCAGCATGGTCAGCACCCGGTCGACCCAGTCGGACTTGAACCGCTGCATCAACTCGTCCTGCAGGGACAGGTAGAACCGGGACTCGCCCGGGTCACCCTGGCGCCCGGAGCGACCGCGCAGCTGGTTGTCGATGCGTCGTGACTCGTGGCGCTCGGTGCCCACGACGTAGAGGCCTCCGGCGTCCTTGACCTCGTCGTGCTCGCTGGCCACCTGGGTCTTGATCCGCTCGAGCATGGTGGGCCAGGCGGCTTCGTACTCGGCGCTCGTCTCGCCCACCGGGTCCAGCCCCTGCTTGCGCAGCTCCTGGTCGGCGAGGAACTCCACGGAGCCGCCGAGCATGATGTCGGTGCCGCGACCGGCCATGTTGGTCGCAACCGTCACGGCGCCCTTGTGGCCCGCCAGCGCGACGATCTTGGCCTCGTCGGCGTGCACCTTCGCGTTGAGCACCGTGTGCGGGATGCCCTTCTTCTTCAGCAGCCCCGACAGGTGCTCGGACTTCTCCACCGAGACCGTGCCGACCAGCACCGGCTGGCCCTTCTCGTGCCGCTCGGCGATGTCGTCGACGACGGCGGCGTACTTCGCGTCCTCGGTGCGGTAGACCAGGTCGCCCTGGTCGATGCGCGACAGCGGCTTGTTGGGCGGGATCGGGACGACCCCGAGCTTGTAGATCTTGTCGAACTCGGAGGCCTCGGTCATGGCCGTTCCGGTCATGCCGGAGAGCTTGTCGTAGAGGCGGAAGTAGTTCTGCAGGGTGATCGTGGCGAGGGTCTGGTACTCCTCGCGGATCTCCACGCCCTCCTTGGCCTCGATCGCCTGGTGCAGGCCCTCGTTGTAGCGTCGACCGGCCAGCATGCGGCCGGTGTGCTCGTCGACGATCAGGACCTCGCCGTTCATCACGACGTACTCCTTGTCGTGGCGGAACAGCTCCTTGGCCTTGATCGAGTTGTTCATGAACGAGATGAGCGGGGTGTTGACCGAGTCGTAGAGGTTGTCGATGCCCAGGTGGTCCTCCACCTTGGTGATGCCGGGCTCGAGCACCGAGATCGTGCGCTTCTTCTCGTCGACCTCGTAGTCCACGTCCTTGACCATGCTGCGCGCGATGGTGGCGAACTCGTCGTACCACCGCACCTCGTCCTGCGTGGGCCCGGAGATGATGAGCGGGGTGCGAGCCTCGTCGATCAGGATCGAGTCGACCTCGTCGACGATCGCGAAGTTGTGTCCGCGCTGGACGCAGTCGGCGATCGAGTTGGCCATGTTGTCGCGCAGGTAGTCGAAGCCGAGCTCGTTGTTGGTGCCGTAGGTGATGTCGCAGGCGTAGGCCACCCGGCGCTCGGCCGGGGTCATCGACGGCAGGATCACCCCGGTGCTGAGCCCCAGGAAGCTGTGGATGCGGCCCATCCACTCGGCGTGGTACTTCGCCAGGTAGTCGTTGACCGTGACGACGTGGACGCCGTCGCCGCTCAGCGCGTTGAGGTACGACGGGAGGGTGGCGACCAGGGTCTTGCCCTCACCGGTCTTCATCTCCGCGATGTTGCCGAGGTGGAGCGCTGCCCCGCCCATCACCTGGACGTCGAAGTGCCGCATGCCCACGACCCGCTTGGCCGCTTCACGCACGGTCGCGAACGCCTCAGGCATCAGGTCGTCGAGGCTCTCGCCGTCGGCGAGCCGCTTCCTGAACTCCGGCGTCATCGCCTGGAGCTCGGCATCGGTCATCTCGACGAAATCGTCCTCGATGGCGGCGACGGCCTTGGCGATGGCGTCCAGCTCACGAAGGATCTTGCCCTCGCCGATGCGGAGGAGCTTGTCGAGAATGGCAGGCACGGTGGTGGAACTCCCAAATCAGTTGACCAGATGAAGTGATCGGCGCAGTGGTGCGCGCCCGCCACTCTACCCAGCGCGGAAAGCGCTGACTGCCAATGGGCGAGACCGATCAGTGTCCACGTGGCCGGTCGGCCCGACTGCCGACCTGGCCGGCCGCCGCCGTCACCGCACGACTGCCGGCAAGGGTCTGCATGCTGCGGGCATAGGTGGGCACCACATGTCGGCTGGCCCGGGGCTCGGGCTGGGCGCTGGTGGGCGTCGGCGTGAGGAAGTAGTCCACCTGGACCCGCTCGGGAGTCACGTCGACGACCAGGAAGCCATGACCGATCCCGTCGAGGTACTTCGTCCAGGGGTTCAGCCCCTGGATCTGGGCCACCACGCCGTTGACGAGCGCCACCCTGTTCTCCGGCGGGGTGCCCGGCGGCACGACAGTGGCCGACAGCTCGTAGAAGCCGTCACTGGTCACCGAGGGGGTCACGAACTCGACCCCCGCGGACTCGTAGGCGCCCGTGGCGTGTGGATCGGACGGCAGGTCCGCTGCCCAGGAGGAGTGGATGTCCCCGGTCAGGACGACGGTGTCGCCCGCGTCGGCGGGCTGGGCCGCGAGGTGAGCCAGGAAGTCCACCTGGTCGGCGCCGTACCCGTCCCAGGCATCGCCGTTGACGAGGTCCACCGGTGAGCCGAAGACGGCACCGGGGATCCGGAACGGGGTCACCATCACCTGGTTGCCGAGCAGATGCCAGGGTCTGCCCGCCGACGCGACGGTGTCCTTGACCCACTGCAGTTGCTCGGGCTCGGCCAGATGCCGACTGGGATCGGCCAGCGCCGCATCGATCTGGGGGATCCCGAGCGGCACGAAGCCGGTCACGTCGGGGCCGCCGGGCGGCACCACCTGCTCGCTGCGGTTCTGCCGCGTCTCCAGCACCGAGAGGTCGGCGAGGTCACCGAAGGTGAACTTCTTGAAGAACTGGGTGCCCTGGTGCGGCGTCTGCTGGTCGGGGAGCCGGAACGGCATCCACTCCAGATAGGCCTGGAGGGCCTGCGCGCGCCTAGCCAGGAAGTCGCCCTCACCGGCCTGGTGGTTCTCAGCCCCACCCGACCAGGCGTTGTTGGCGACCTCGTGGTCGTCGAAGATCGTGATCCAGGGCAGCTTCGCGTGCGCCGCCTGCAGGTCCCGGTCGGCCTTGTGCAGGGCGTGGCGCAGCCGGTAGCCCTGCAGGTCGATCGTCTCGGTCTCCGGCTGGCCGTCACGGACCCCGATCAGCTCGGGCGGCCCGTAGCGGTCGACGCCGTTGCCGTACTCGTAGATGTAGTCACCCACGTGCAGGACGAAGTCCAGGTCGGAGCGCCGCGCGATCGCCCGGTAGGCACTGAACCAGCCGCCCGTGTAGTTGCTGCAGGAGGCCAGCGCGAAGCGCAGGGCGTGGGTGCGTCCCGGCTCGTCGCCGGCCGTCTGGGTGCGCCCCACCGGGCTGTGCGTGCCTCGCGCTCCGAAGCGGTACCAGTACGTCGTGTAGGGATGCAGGCCCTGCACGTCGATCTTGACCGTGTGATCGCTGTCCGGACTGGTCATCGCGTGGCCGCGGCGCACCACGTGACGGAAGTGCCGATCGGTGCTCACCTGCCAGGAGACCCTGAGCGGTCGACCGAGCCCACTGCCGGGCACCGCGACGGGTTCACCCTTCCGCGACGGCGGAGTGGCTCGGGTCCACAGGATCACCGAGGTGGCTGTGGGGTCGCCGCTGGCGACGCCGTAGCCGAAGATGCCGTGGTGCGCCGGCGCACCTGCCACGGCCGGATCGAAGCCGCGCAACGGCACGGCCAGAGCGGCCGTCGCGACGGCTGCGCCCTTGACGAAGACTCGGCGGTCCACACCTGGTGCTGGGGTCATGATTCGGAGCATGGCACCAACCGTGCCCTTCTCGCCATGGCTACTGGGGTCCGAGCAGCCCACGGCTGACTCAGCCTCGGGCGACCTCGAGCGCCAGGGCGCCAGCGAGATCACCGCGAGGAGCGACAGCGATGTCGTCGAGGCCCAGCCAGGTGGCCAAGGCCCGGAGCTCCGCTGCCAGTTCGAAAGCGGTCTCCTCCGGCGCGCCGGGCTCGGCGTAGACCCCTTGCACCCGAAGGACGCCGACCTTGCGGTCGGCCTTCAGATCGACCCGCGCCACGATCCGGTCACCCAGCAGGAACGGCAGCACGTAGTAGCCATGCACCCGCTTGTGCGCCGGCACGTAGATCTCGATGCGATAGACGAAGTCGAACAGGGCCTCGGCCCGGGCCCGCTCCCACACCACGGGATCGAACGGGCTGAGCACCGCGCGGGCCTCGATCCGGCGGGGACGGGCAGCGTCGGCATGCAGGTAGGCCTGACGGTGCCAGCCCTCGACCCGCACCGGCAGCAGCTCCCCTGCCTCCACCAACGCGTCCACGGCCGGGCGAACCGACTCGGCCGACATCCGGTAGTAGTCCCGCAGGCACACGAGGCTGGCCACGCCGTGCGACCGGGCGGCCCGCCTGACCAGTTCGATGTCGGCGTCGGCCCGGCTCGGTGTGGGCATCGCGAGCACGGCGGCGGGAAGGACCCGCTCGGGGAGGTCGTAGACGACCTCGAACTGCTGGTTGCGACCGGCGATGGCCAGGTCACCCACCAGGTAGAGATAGTCGAGCACCTTGCGGGTCTCGGACCAGTTCCAGCCCCAGTTGTCCTTGCTTCGCGGGCCACCGTCATCCAGGTCACGGGCGGTGCTGGGGCCCGCCTCCCGGATCTCGGCCAGCACGGACGCCTCCAGCGCAGGATTGTCGGCCAGCATGGACCACTTGCCGCGACTCCCCCGGTAGTGCTCCATCCGGTGCTGCATCACCGGCCAGAGCTCGACCGGCATGAACGCCTGCACGTGAGCCCAGTACTCCACCACCCGGCGCGGGCGCTGCTCGGCGGCCCGGCGCAGCAGGCCGGTGTCGTAGGACCCCATCCGGGAGAACAGGGGCATGTAGTGGGCGCGCTGCAGCACGTTGACGGAGTCCACCTGCAACACGCCCGTGCGTCTCAGCGTGCGCGTGAAGGTGCCCATCGTCGGCACGGTGTGGCGGGGGTCGCGAAAGCCCTGGGCGGACAGGGCGATCCGGCGCGCCTGAGCCTTCGAGAGGACCAGTGACGAGCCGGAGGTCACGGGATGTCGAGCAGCTTCTCTCGCACGGCGTACATCACGGCCTCCATGCGGGAGTGCAGCTGGAGCTTCTCCAGGATGTTGCGCACGTGGTTCTTGACGGTGTTCTCGGAGATGAACAGCTGCTTGGCGATCTCGCGGTTGTTGAGGCCCTTGGCGACCAGCCGCAGCACCTCGAGCTCGCGGTCGGTGAGCCGTAGCCCAGGCACGTTGTCACGCTCGGGACGCGACATCTGCTTGAACTCGTCGATCAGCTTGACCGCCATCGACGGGCTGATCAGCGACTGGCCGTCAGCGACCACGCGCACCGCTTGGGCGACCTCCTCGATCGAGGAGTCCTTGAGCAGATAACCGGAGGCCCCGCTCTTGACCGCCTCGTAGAGGTCGGCCTCCTCGTCGCTGACGGTGAGCATGATGATCTTGGCCGAGGGAACGACCTCCTTGATCGCCACACAGGCCTCGATGCCGGAGCGTTTGGGCATCCGCACATCGAGCAGGACGACGTCAGGAGCTGAGCTTGCGGCGATGGTCGTGCCCTCGACGCCGTCGCCTGCTTCGCCGACGACCTCGATGCCCTGCTCGACGCCGAGCAGCATGACCATGCCCCGTCTGAAGAGCTCCTGGTCATCCACCACGAGGACGCGGATCGGCTCGGGCTCGAAGGCACGTGAATCTGTCACAGAGGAATCATGTCACGAACCGGCGACAGAAATGGCCCGTTCGGAGGATTGAGTGTGGAGACGGGGTGACCCCTTCGGGCCACCCCGTACACAGGGGTTTCGTCGGTACGCCCGCTGGTTCAGGCGTCCAGGTTGAGCGAGATCACTCCGTAGTCGTAGCCGCGACGGCGATACACGACCGCCGGACGCTCGCTCTCCTTGTCGACGAAAAGATAGAAGTCATGCCCGACCAGCTCCATCTCGTAGAGGGCCTGGTCCAGTGTCATCGGGGCAGCGGGATGGGTCTTCTCCCGCACCACCAGAGGTCCGTCTCCGGTGACCGCGATGGGACCGACCTTGCGCTCGATCACCTCGTCCTCAGCGGACTCCACCCGCACCTGCTCCTCAGGAGCCATGCTCGCCAGGGCCTGACCCACCGATACGGGGGCGTGCCTGCCGTGGTGGACCCTCCGACGGTCCGCAGCCCGGCGCATCTGCGCGGCCATCTTGTCCAGGGCCAGGTCGAGGGCACCCATCTTGTCCTCGGCCGCCGCCTCCGCCCGAATCACCGGCCCCTTGGAGAAGGCCGTCAGCTCGACTCGGACCGACCGGTCGTGCTGGCGAGGATTGCGCTCCTGCTCGACCTCGACCTGCACCCGGATGATCCGGTGATCGTGCTTCTCGAGTCGGGTCAGCTTCTCCTCGACGTGTTCGCGGAAACGTTCTGACAGCTCGCAGTGACGGCTGTTGACCACAACATCCATGGACTACCTCCCATTGATTGGAATTGCCCGAAAGGAGCCCGCCCGGCCGACCTGGTCTTCGACCCCACAATCGCCTGCTGAGGTTTCCGCAGCTTGGATGCCACTACCGACCTTCTCCCGTGATCCGCCGTATTTGACGGCGGGACGAGGCAGGACTTACGTCTAAGCCGCACCGTGATCAGCTGCCCCGACCGGTCGTGAGACCGGGAGGGGCGCGCCTTACGTGGACCGCTTCGCCTGCGACTGGCATCGGCTTGCCGGAGTGGTGCCCACCTCGCGGGGGGCACAGCGCCGGCGCAACCACGGACCCGGACGGACTCCATGACATGACGTTAGTCGCCTCGTCCAACCTTGACCAGCGAACTACCTGAAGACTCCGTGTGAATCGGCGACAGCCGCTTGAGCGGCTCCGGCCGGATGTCGGCGGGCCGTGGCCGCCACCGTGATGACGGCCTGCGGGCGCAGCCCGGCAGCCTCCATCGCCCGCTGGGCCTCGCGGGCCGTGGCCCCCGTCGTCAGCACGTCGTCGCAGATGAGCACCTGGGCGCGGGGCCTGCGCCGGTGCAGCGCAGCGACCGCCGCCGAAGGGCACCACAGGGAGCCCGACAGGTTCGCCGATCGCTCCTCGGCACTCAGCCCCGCCTGGTCCTGCAGAGCGGCCCGGACGGCGAGCAGGCGGTGTGGGACGGCGTCGACCCCGACCGCAGCCAGGTGTCGCGCCGCGGACCGGACCATGGAGTAGGTCGGGTCGTGTCCGCGGGCCCGGACGCTCGAGGGACGCGACGGAACCGGCACCAGGACCACCGGGCAGGGGCCGTGGACCGCCGCGGCCGCGGAGAGCGCCAGGAGCAGTCCCAGCGGGTTGCGCAGCGCCAGCAACCCATGCTCCTTGTGACCGATCACCAGGTCGCGCAGGAGTCCGTCGTAGCTGCCGGTGGCCCACGGCGTGACCAGCCCCGGAGGACACGGCGTCGGCCAGGCAGGCGTGGCCGTGGACGGCAGCCCTCGCAGGCACTCCTCGCACACCAGCGGCCCCCCGGTCCCGCAGGCCAGACAGGTGCTGCCGGTGACCAGGTCGAGGAAGGAGCGGGCAAGAGCGTCGTACACAGCCCCATGACAGCCGTCACGAGCCTGTCGGACAAGCACGAAACTTCGGTCCTGTGGAGATCAGCCCACGTAGGTGAGCGCGGTGATCCCCTCCGGGATCGGTGGACTGCCCTCGCCCACGGGCTGGTAGCCGCCGCCCGCGCGCTGCAGGTAGACCGGCTCCTCGGGCCGCGGTGAGCTGACGACGCGGGTGCCCAGGTCGGGGAAGACCCCGGAGTAGGCCACCGGGTCGAAGACGGTCGGCGAACCGTCGACCAAGGCGCTGCGCAGGTTGGTCTGCCGTCCGCCCAACACGTTGAGGTAGAACAGCGAGGTCGGCGAACGCCACCCGACGTCCCGGATCTGCAGTCGCTCGTCGTCCCCGGTGACGATGGCCCGGGCACTGGTCGCCCTGACAGTGGCGTCGGGGCCCGCGATGAACAGACGGCTCACCACGATCCGGTCCCCTCTGGGTCCCCGCAGTGCGGCGACCAGTCGGGTCCCGTCGCGCGAGACCGCCACGTCGATGACGGCCCGCCCCGACACCCCTCCTATGGGGACGACCTGGGCGCTGGCGCGTCCCTCGTCGTCCTGGGTGATCACTGAGACGACCGCCCGACCGGCATTGCGGTCGACCACCCAGAGCCGTTCGCCGGCATCCCAGGAGGGTGCGAGCAGGTCCCGCGCCCCGCGGAGCACCACCTGCGGCTTGCGGTCCTCGGACTCCGACATCCCCGCGATCAGCACCCGGGTGCCGTCCTGGGTGACCCCCGCGACCCGGCTCGCGTCGAGGTTGACCGCGATGTCGCGCAAGCCGTAGTCGCGCTTGCCGAAGGAACCCAGGAGCGGTTCCTCCTCGCCGTCCAGGACCCGAACCGCGAGGCCGTCGTGGAGACCGTAGAGCTCGCCGAGGGCATGGATGCCGGCAGCGTTGTAGTTGGACGCCCGGCTGACGCTGAACTCCGTGCTGCCACCCGACAGGGGCAGCGTCTGGCCATCGACCGTGATCCGGACGGCCGTGACGCCCGGGACCTGCCGCAGGGTCCACGCGAACTGTGCGGCCATCAGCTCCACCGACTGCGCAGGAGCGTTGGCCAGGTCGCCGGACAACGGGATCTCGGCCACCCCGTCCGGCCGCACCGTCACCGACAGTCCGCTGAGGGTGGTGCCGGCCGGCACGAACGTCTGCTCGACCCGAGAGTCCATCGGTCCCTCGAGCAGGCCACGGATGAGCAGGGTGGGCTGCTGGTCGCCCCGGGGGACGAACACCGGCTCCGGCACGAGCGTCCGGGTCTCGGGGTCGAAGAAGAACAGGGAGAGGGGCACTGTCTGGGTCTCGAACCACGGCTCGGAGACCATGAGCAGGTCGGGCAGGCTGGAGATCCGGCGCTGACCGTTCTCCATCTCGACGGTGAAGCGCAGCCGCTGCCGCCCACCCGGCGCAGGACCCTGCCAGGCTCCGCGGGCGTCGAAACGGCTGACCCCCGTGAGGTCGACGTCGACCGTGCGGGTGCCGGTGGGTGAGACCTTGCCCGCGTAGACCAGGAAACCGCGCTCGGGACTCCAGTCGCTGCTGGCGGACTTGGTGAGGAACTGTCGTGCCACCGTGACCGACATCGGGCTGGCCGTCATCGCCTCGAAGAAGTGCCGGACCAGGTCCTGGGAGGACTCACCGGGTTGCGGGCCACGCGGCTCGAAGCGTTGCCCCTGGTCGCCCGTGGCACCGGTCACGGTGTCGACGCTCTGCACCGGCCCGGAGTCAGGGATCTGCACGCACCCGGCGAGGGCCAGCGCCAGGCACGTCCCAGCCGCCGCGATCCAGGCCCGCCTCATCGCAGGGGCTCCGTCGCACTCGCCGCACCGGGCGCCCGCGAGACGGGCTCCGAGCCCACGGCGTCCTGGGGCACCAGGGGCAGCGGGCTGTGGCGCAACGCGCCCCCGACATGACGCGGCAGCGTCAACCTGAACTGGGCTCCCCCACCGGGCTGACCCCAGGCCTGCAACCAGCCACCGTGCAGATGGGTGTCCTCCAGCGAGATCGACAGACCCAGGCCGGTGCCTCCACTGGTCCGCGCCCGCGCCGGATCGGCCCGCCAGAACCGGTTGAACACCATGGCCGACTCCCCCGGTGCCAGTCCCACGCCGTAGTCGCGCACCGCGATCGCGGCCGACTTCGAGTCGCCGGCGACGTGGATCACGACATCGCCGGACTCGGCGTGGTCGATGGCGTTGGTGACCAGGTTGCGCACGATGCGCTCCACGCGACGTACGTCTGCCTCGGCGAGACAGGCGGTCGCGGGCGCCCGGACCACCACCCGGGTGCCGCGCTGGCGGGCCATGGCCGCGGTCACGTCCACGATCCGGTAGGCGACGTCGACCAGGTTGACGTCGTCGAGATCCAGTACGGCGGCACCCGCGTCGAACCGGCTGATCTCGAGCAGGTCGGTCAGCAGCCCCTCGAAGCGGTCGAGCTCGGTCTGCAGGAGCTCGGCAGAGCGTTTGGTGACCGGGTCGAAGTCGTCACGGGCATCGTGCAACACGTCACCGGCCATCCGCACGGTGGTCAGCGGCGTGCGCAACTCGTGTGAGACGTCGGAGACGAAGCGGCGCTGGACCCGGCTGAGCTCCTCGAGCTGACGGATCTGGCGCTGCAGGTTGGAGGCCATCTGGTTGAAGGAGGTCGCGAGCCGGGCGATGTCGTCGTCGCCGGAGACCCGGAGCCGTTCCTCGAGCTGGCCCGCGGCCAGTCGCTCGGCCACCCGGCGCGCCATCCGGATCGGTGCGACCACCTGCTGGGTCACCAGCAGGGTGACTCCGGCCATGAGCACCAGCAGGAGGAGGCCCGCGGTGAGCAGGGCACGTGAGACCAGACCGAGCGTCTGCTGCTCCTGGGTGAGCGGGAAGAGGTAGTAGATCGTGTAGATCTGACCGTCCGCCGGAAGGGTGATCTGGGACCCGACCACCACGCCCGGCACGGAGTCGCTGCCGTCGTTGTAGCTGATCCGACCGTAGGCCCACGCCGTGCCCGCGGCCGTGTCGAAGTGCCGCTGGAGCACCAGGGGGACACTCGAGGTCACCAGGGACGGCGAGGAACGGTTGCCGCCGGCGTCGAGCCCCAGGTCACCGTCGCCCATGGGACCGGTCAGCACGACCGTCCAGCCACGGGTGGCACCACGCTCGATGATGGGCTGCACGAGCTGCTCGGTCTGACGCACCGGCTCTGACTCGTTGCCCGGGACGCTCTCCAGGCGCTGTTCGGCCTCGGCGGTCTCGTTGCTCGCCTCGGCCACCACCGCCTTGACCCGGCCGTCCAGCAGTCCGTCGCGGGTCTGTTGCAGCAGGAACCAGCCGACCGCGCCGAACACCAGGGCCGACAGCAGCAGGGTGCTGGCCACCACCCTGGCCTGGATCGAACGGCGCCAGAACGTGAGGGCCCGGCGTACGGCGCCGGGTGCGATCGAACCGCCGGCGATGCGTTGCCTAGCCATGGCCGGCCGTCATGCGGCCGGGGCTGACCCGGCCTTGTAGCCCACCCCGCGCACGGTCACGACGATCTCGGGGTTCTCCGGGTCATGCTCCACCTTCGAACGCAGCCGTTGCACGTGCACGTTGACCAGCCGGGTGTCGGCGGCGTGGCGATAGCCCCACACCTTCTCCAGCAACACCTCGCGGGTGAAGACCTGCCAGGGCTTGCGGGCCAGGCAGACGAGCAGGTCGAACTCCAAGGGCGTCAGGCTGATCGCAACGCCGTCGCGGGTGACCGAGTGACCGGCCACGTCGATGGCGAGGTCGCCGATGGTCAGGGACTCCGGGCTGGCCGCCTCGAAACGCCGGACCCGGGCCCGGATGCGGGCCACCAGCTCCTTGGGCTTGAACGGCTTGACGACGTAGTCGTCGGCCCCGGACTCGAGGCCGACGACCACGTCGATCGTGTCGCTCTTCGCGGTGAGCATGACGATCGGCACCCCGGACTCGGCCCGGATCTCCTTGCACACGTCGATGCCGTCCTTGCCGGGCAGCATCAGGTCGAGCAGGAGGACGTCGGGCTTGTAGTCACGGAACTCAGCAAGAGCCAGGTCACCACGCGCACACACCCGGCTGTCGAAGCCTTCCTGGCGCAGCACGATCGAGAGCATCTCGGCGAGCGAGGCGTCGTCGTCGACGACGAGAAACCCGCCCCTTGCCGCCGAACTCCGGCTGCGTCACTGTGACCCCTTGGTGCCCATGGCTACTCAGTAGCGGTAGCTGTCTGCCTTGTACGGCCCCTGGACCGCAACGCCAAGGTACTCCGCCTGCGAAGTGGTGAGCTCGGTCAGGCGCACGCCCAGCGAGTCGAGGTGCAGTCGGGCGACCTCCTCGTCGAGGTGCTTGGGCAGCACGTAGACGCCGACCGGGTAGTCCTCGGGCTTGGTGAACAGCTCGATCTGGGCCAGCACCTGGTTGGTGAACGAGTTCGACATCACGAAGCTCGGGTGGCCGGTCGCGTTGCCGAGGTTCATCAGGCGACCCTCGGAGAGCACGATGATCGAGGGCCCACCGGGGAAGGTCCAGACGTCGACCTGCGGCTTCACGTTCTTGCGGACGACGCCCTCGAAGGACTCCAGTCCGGCCATGTCGATCTCGTTGTCGAAGTGGCCGATGTTGCCCAGGATCGCCTGGTGCTTCATCCGCGCCATCTGCTCGACGGTGACGACGTCCTTGTTGCCGGTCGCGGTGATGATGATGTCAGCCACGTCGAGCACGTCTTCCAGCGTGGCGACCTGGTAGCCGTCCATGGCGGCCTGGAGGGCACAGATCGGGTCGATCTCGGTGATGATGACCCGGGCACCCTGGCCGCGCAGGGACTCCGCGCAGCCCTTGCCGACGTCGCCGTACCCGCAGACCACGGCGACCTTGCCGCCGATGAGGACATCGGTGGCGCGGTTGATGCCGTCGATCAGGGAGTGGCGGCAGCCGTACTTGTTGTCGAACTTGGACTTGGTCACCGAGTCGTTGACGTTGATGGCCGGGAAGAGCAGCGAGCCTTCCTTCATCATGTCGTAGAGACGCAGGACACCGGTGGTGGTCTCCTCGGTGACGCCCATGAGCTCGTTGGCGATCTTGGAGTAGCGGTCCTTGCTCTCGGCCAGGGAGGCGTTGAGGACGTCGAAGACGATCTTCTGCTCGTGGCTGGCAGCGGTGGCCGGGTCCGGCGCGATCCCGGTCTTCTCCGCCTCGACACCCAGGTGGACGAGCATGGTCGCGTCGCCCCCGTCGTCGAGGATCATGTTGGCGAAGGAACCACCGGGCCAGTTGAGGATCTGCTGGGTGCACCACCAGTAGTCCTCCAGCGTCTCGCCCTTCCAGGCGAACACCGGGACGCCCTGGAGGTCCTCGACGGTGCCGTGGGGACCGACCGCGACGGCAGCGGCGGCGTGGTCCTGGGTCGAGAAGATGTTGCACGACGCCCAGCGGACCTCGGCGCCGAGTGCGACCAGGGTCTCGATCAGAACGGCGGTCTGGATCGTCATGTGCAGGGAGCCCGCGATCCGGGCACCGGCCAGCGGCTTGCTGTCGCCGTAGCGCGCACGCATCGCCATCAGACCCGGCATTTCGTGCTCAGCCAGCTGGATCTCAGTGCGGCCGAAGTCGGCCAGGTTCAGGTCAGCAACCTTGTAGTCCATGGTGGGTCCTCACGAGAGTGGTGCGCCGATCGGTTCGACGTCCAGATTACTTCCGGCCCTCCCGTTCCACAGAATCCTCGCGCCCTGGGTCAGGTCAGCCCCACCCGCCACGGATGCCGACGCCACTCGACAGGCCGGGGGCACCACTCACCGGTCAGTGGGACGGTGGGGGTGGCGGCGCCGGACGCTCGGGCGGCACGTAGTCGGCACGGTAGATGTCGGGCTCGAGGTAGATCGCGGCCGCCGTGGGCTCGGCCTCCCGAATGGCCTTCTCGGCCGCGTCGATGGCGGCGGCCACCTCCTCGGCGGAGGCGCCCTGGCTCACCCCGATCTTGGCCGCCACGAGGAGTTCCTCGGGCCCGAGGTGGAGCGTCTTCATGTGGATGATCCGCTCCACGCCGGCCGTGGCCGCGACGGCGTCGCGGATGTGCTGCTTGGCGTCGTCACTGGCCGACTCACCGAGCAGCAGGCTCTTGGTCTCGATGGCCAGGATCACGGCGACGATGACCAGAAGTATCCCGATCAGCGCGGTGCCCGCGACGTCGAAGTACTGGTTGCCGGTGATCAGCATCAGACCGACACCCAGCAGGGCGAACACCAGCCCCAGCAGGGCAGCGATGTCCTCGAGCAGGATCACCGGCAGCTCTGGCTGCTTGGCACGCCGGATGAAGGTCGCGAACGACGCCTTGCCCCGAACCTTGTTGGTCTCGATGATGGCCGTGCGCAACGACAGCGATTCCAGCACGATGGCGACCAGCAGCACCCCCACGGGCACGAAGCGCTTCCAGTTGTCCACGATCTCCGCGTGACCGGAATGGATCTCGTGGAACTTGTGGTACGCCTCGTAGAGGGCGAACAGTCCGCCGACGGAGAACAGCACGATGGCCACGATGAACGAGTAGATGTAGCGCTCACGTCCGTAGCCGAACGGGTGTTCCTCGGTCGCCTCCTTCTTCGACTTCTTCGCACCCAGCAACAGCAGGCCCTGGTTCCCCGCGTCGGCGACCGAGTGGATCGCCTCCGCGAGCATCGAGGAGAACCCGGTGAGAAAGAACGCGAGGAACTTCGTGATCGCGATGCCGGTGTTCGCCAGCAGCGCAGCGATGACTGCTTTGTTCCCACCATCGGTTGCCATGGCCGAAGGCTATCGAAGAGCTTGGTCAGTCGACGACGAGGCCGACCTGGAGGTACGCCGCGGTATAGGTGCCGCTCAGCAGCAGGGACGCATAGCGCGCCACCTGCGACCCCTCGTCGGCCACGACCGTCTCCACACGGACGCCGCGCTCGGCCGCGGAGGCCTGGAGGCGACCGCGCTGCTCCCTGACCACCGGGTCGTCCGACCCGTCGTCGAGCACCACCAGGACCGGTCGCGCCTCCCGGCTCTCGTCGGCGAACGGGTCGTCGAACACGTTGCGTGGGCGAGTGGCCTCGATGACCGGGAGCAGGTGCTCGGCGTCGCCGGCCAGGGCCCCGCGCCCGGTGGTGCGGCGGATCGACTCGGCCACCCGCCGGGCCGCGCGGGCCGCCAGCGCCGAGCCGCCCCAGATGATCGGATTGGCGTCGGCGATGGCGATGGCGAGCATCTTGGCCGGGTTCACGGCCAGATCGCGGTGCGGCGAACAGCTCACCGCGACGTCGTCGAGGGCCTGCGCCACCTGGTCGGCATCCGTGCGCGGACCGAGGTCGACCCGGTCGAGGTACTCCAGCACGACGACCGCAGTCGCCAGCTGGTCGCGGGTGGTCACCGGAAGCAGGGAGGTGTCCCGGCCGGCCGCGTGCTCGGCCACCATCGAGCCCGCCGGGCAGGCCACGACGACCTGGCACCCGCGCCGTACCGCCTCGGCGACCGCCGAGGCGGCGGCGGCATCGGAGCCGTCGGGCGCCAGCATGACCACGAGGTCGAGCGATCCGGCCCACCCGGGCAGCGCGGGACCCGGCCAGGCCACGAACGGCACCGGACACGTCGGTTCGAGCACGGCCCGCAAGAGGCGCGAGTCCGGCCCGGCAGCGATCACCGCCCGCGGGCGGATCTCCTGGCTGCGGACCACCGCCTCAGCGGTGGCCGCCGCCCCGTCACCGGCCTCGCGTCGGACCCGGGCCCCGGACTCGGCCAGGTTGCGCAGCATCGGGTCGAAGGCGCGCAGCACCTGCTCGTCGTCGAGCCTGGCCTCGTCGAACCAGGCGGTCATGACGGGCGACGAGCCTCGTCGACCAGCAGCACGGGAATGTCGTCGCGCACCGGGTAGGCCAGGCCGCATCCGGTGCACACCAGCTCGTCGGTGCCGTCGTGGCTGCCGGCCTCCAGCGCGCCGTGGCACGACGGGCAGACGATGATCTCCATCAGCTTGGGGTCGATCTTCATGCGTCTCTCCTGATCACCGCGAGCACCTCGTCGCGGATGCGGGTCATGGTCACCTCGTCCTCGCCCTCGGCGTTGAGCCGGAGCAGGGGTTCGGTGTTGGAACCTCGGACGTTGAACCACCCGTTGGCCGCCGAGACGGTGAGGCCGTCCAGGTGGTCGAGAGTGATGTCGGATCGCCCGTCGTACGTCTTCTCGAGCTCCTCGAGCACGGCCTGCTGGTCGTGCACGAGGGTGTTGATCTCGCCGCTGGCCACGAACCGCTCGTAGTCGTGCAGCAACACCGAGAGTTCTACGTCGACCTCGGCCAGCGCGGCGAGGGCGTGCAGCGCCGCCAGCATGCCCGAGTCGGCCTTCCAGAAGTCCCGGAAGTAGAAGTGACCGCTGTGCTCGCCGCCGAAGATCGCACCGGTCTGGGCCATCGTCGCCTTGATGAACGAGTGGCCCACGCGGGTCCGCACCGGGATGCCGCCGTGTTCTCGCACGATCTCGGGTACGGCGCGGCTGCTGATCAGGTTGTGGATCACGGTTGCCCCGGGCTCCCGGGCGAGTTCCCGGGTCGCGATCAGGGCGGTCAGGGTCGAGGGCGGCACGGCCCGACCGCGCTCGTCGACGATGAAGCAACGATCCGCATCCCCGTCGAAGGCGAGGCCGATGTCGGCGCGCTCGGCCACCACGCGCTCCTGGAGGTCGACCAGGTTGGCCGGGTCGATCGGGTTGGCCTCGTGGTGGGGGAAGGAGCCGTCGAGCTCGAAGTACATGGGCACCAGCTCGACCTGGTCGGAGCCGAGGCGCCCGAAGACGGTCGGGGCCGTCAGCCCTGCCATCCCGTTGCCGGCGTCGACGACGACTCTCAGGCGCCGTCCACGCACCGGGGCAAGGGAGAGGAGGTGTGCGGCATAGGCCTCGAGCACGTTGTGCTCGCTGAGTTCACCCTGCCGGCCGGCCGGACGAGAGGCGGCGTCCGCGACGGCGTCACGAATCTCCAGCAACCCGGTCTCGGCCCCGATGGGCACGGCGTGCGCTCGGCACATCTTGATCCCGTTGTACTGCGCCGGGTTGTGGCTGGCGGTGAACATGACGCCGGCCATGCCCAGGTGCCCCGAGGCGAAGTAGAGCTGGTCGGTCGAGGCGAGACCGATGTGGACGACGTCGGCGCCGGCGCTCGCGGCACCGTCGGCGAACGCTCCGGCCATGCCGGGCGAGCTGGGCCGCATGTCGTGGCCGACGACCACCTGGGGCGCCCCGGTCACGTGCACGAACGCGGCCCCCACCGACCGGGCCAGTGCGTCGTCGAGCTGGTCGGGCACGATCCCGCGGACGTCGTAGGCCTTGAAGATGGCAGCCAGGTTCGCGGAATCGCTCGTTGATGCCATGGCCGTGAGCCTATAGCGACCCGGCGAAGCTCGGGCAGCCGGAGCGGGACGCGCCTCAGTCGGAACTGAGGATGCGCAGGTGACCGCGTCGCCCGGTCTCGCGGCCAGTCTCCCCGGCCAGTCCCTGCGGCCCGGTGAGCTCGGGGACGGCGGCTGGTCGACCGACCTCGCGCACGGCGTCAGCCAGTGCGAGGAGGTCATCGGTGGAGGGTCCGGAGGCAGCGGGGTCGGGAGCCAGCCGCATGACCTCCCAACCGCGGGGTGCGGAGAGCCGCTCGCTGTGCAGGTGGCACAGGTCGTAGGCATGCGGCTCCGCGTAGGTCGCCAGCGGTCCGAGCACAGCGGTCTGGTCGCCGTAGACGTAGGTCAGGGTGTTGACCGCAGGGCGACCACACGCTGTGCGCGAACAACGGCGGGCAGGACTCACGAGGGCGACGCTACCCCGGGTAGGGACGGCAGCCGATTAGGCTCGCTGCGTGAGCGAACTCCGCGGGCTGCCCGACGACCAGGCCGGATCCCCGGCCGGAGGGGCCGACGCGGTGCTGAGACCACGTCGGCGCCGCACCCGGGACCGCCGCGGCCGGGGGTTGCGTGGGCCCGCGATCCTGCCCCGCCGCTTGGGCACGCCGGAGCGGCCCACCGCGCGGGAGCTGTTCGACGATCTGGTCCTGGCGACCGTGGAGGGCATCGAGGACCGCTGGCAGCAGCGCCTCGGCCTGGTGGAGTACGCCGTCGAGGACGCCCCGCAGATCCCCGACGACTGGCAACCCGACCGGGTCCCGCTGTCGTCGCTGATCCGGGCCGGTGGCACCGACCCGGCCCGCATCGTGGTGTTCCGTCGCCCGATCGAGCACCGTTGCCAGACCCGGCCCGAGCTTGAGGCCATGGTGCATACGGTGCTGGTCGAGCAGGTGGCCGAGCTGCTCGGCGTGCCGGTCGAGGAGATCGACCCGCGCTACGGCGAGGACTGACTCGACACCGACCCCGACAGCACCGAGGGGTTCCCCGGGGTCACCGAGGGCACGAGAGCGGTCAGCACCAGGTCGGTCAGGGGCAGGACGAACGAGCCCTGCGGGCCGGTCACGGTGATCGCGCCGGGCAGGGGGACATCGTCGGCCACCACCGAGACGAGGGCGGTCTTGTCGGGGAGCTCGAAGGCGCCGCTGGTGAGGCGCTTGACGGCCACCCGCTGGCTGTCGAGCTCGGCGCCGTCTGCGTCGTACGCCGTGACCATCGCGGCACCGCTCTCCTCGGGGGCAGCCAGGACCAGGGTGGCCGTCGACTTCTTCTGCCCGACAGGGATGAGCGTCGCCGACTCCTGCATCGCGATCGCATCGACAGCGTGGCTGAGGTCCTTCGGGGAGCCGGTCAGCGAGCGCATCCCTGCAGTCACCGGGACGGTGGAGGTGATGAGCAGTCCGGACACCTCCTTGGCCATGGCGGTGCGCACGACGTCGCTGACGTCGGTGACCAGGGTGCCCTGGGGTGGGACCGAGATCTCGCCGAGGCCGACGGGGGCGAAGGTCGAGTCCGAGCCGATCACCTTGACCTGCAACCGCGCCTGGTCCTCTCCCGGGTTCGAGATCACCAGTTGCCGCTCCCCTCGGCCCTCGGTGAGTCCGAGCAGGACGTGGCTGGTCGAGGGCGCCGGTGTCGCTGACAGCCAGTCGGCGACGTCCGTGGTGTCGGAGATCCGGTCGAGGAGCGAGGCACCGAGGCGGCCCCGGGTGATGGTCACGTGCACGGACAGGTCGAAGCGGTTGGGAGCGGTGCTGGCCAGATCGATGCTGGTGGCGGTGCCCCCCGGCACGGTGACCCCGCGCAGCGCGTTGACCGACAGCCGGCCGCGCTGGCTGCGGATCTCGACGTCGGCGACCGCGGGGCCGGAGTCGGAGTTGACGAGCTCGAGCACCGAGGAGTGGATCGACGCCGAGCCGCCCCCGGTGAACCAGTACTCGGACTGGGGAGGAGCGCAGACCGTCGCCGCGTCCCCCTCACCGCTGGTGCTCGTGGCGACCAGGCCCGGGGCCAGGTCACCGCGACCGTCGAGCGTGGCCGCCCGGGTTCGTCCGGTGATGACCGTCGTCGCGTCCTGGGCCAGGTCCACACTGGACTGGTCAGCGCCGAGGCGCAGGGTGGCCTGGCCGCTCGACCGGGCGCTGGACAGCAGGAGGTCGCCCTCGTCGAGGGGAGCCGGACAGACGACCTGGAGGCTGGTCAACGCTGAGTCGGTCGGAGGCACGCCGGCGCGGGTGGGGGCAGGTGATCCGTCGGTGAGTGCGATCGCACCGAGGGTCACCAACGGCACCAGCACCGCGACGACCAGCGAGAGCCGGCTCGGACGGGCGGGCCCGGTGGCTGCGACCCGGCGTCCCGACGCACGGGCCGGCGCGGACCGGCGTTCGGCGCTCATCTCGACTCCTTGCGCGTGGGCCCAGCCAACACAGCGACCGTGAGGAAGGCCACCCCCTGCAAGGCCAGCAGGAGCAGCCGGAACCAGGACGTGCGAGCCTCGAGGAAACTCGCGGACGGTTCGGGGACCAGGTGCCAGGCACGCGTTGCCGGATCCTCGGCACTCGCCTGGTCGAGACCGGCGGTCGCGTCGAGCCCGGCCGCCACCTGGCCATCGGCCGGCGCGGTCAGGACGACGTACTCGATGCCCTGCGCGGCCAGGTCCTCGACGACCTGGGGAGAAGGCTCCGACAGCAGGGTGGAGATGTCATCGCTCAGCGTCGGGTCCGACTCGGTCAGGGTCAGCACCTCGTCCTCGCCCAGCGTCACCCCAGCCCCACGCTGGACGGTGTAGGTCAGGCCCTCGGCCACGGAGCCGGTCAGCACCAGGATGCCGTGCTCCGGTCCCAGCACAGCCGCCTGCGTCATGTACGCCGGGATCCCGGTGTCGGCGTCCTGAGCCAGGGACTGCTGGCCCGAGAAGAGGGCCCATCCCAGTCCGGCAGCGGGCACGACCGCCGCGACGGCCAAGGCTCCCAGCGCCAGGAAGGGGTGATGGGCCCGGTCACCGGAACTGGCTCCGACCCACAGTCGCTGGACGGCCATCGTGACTGCCACGACGGCTGCGGCCTGGATCATCACGATCAGGAAGCCGGTGGCGGGACGCGCGTCGATGGTGGGCAACTCGAGCAGCAGGTGGCTGAGCGGGGCGGCAAGAAGCGCAGCGAGGGCGGCAATGCACCACGCAACGAGCACAAGACCGCGGGATCGGTGCAGGACGAGGGCCGCCAGGGCGAGGGCGATGAGCAGCAGGCCGGCCCAGTGTGGCGCCGCCAGGCCGGACAGGCGACCGGAGACCAGGTCCAGGGCACCGGCGACCGGTCCGGGAGGTCGACCCACTTCGAGCAGCAGCGCCGACCCGTGACCCTGGACCAGCATGGGCACGAACCACGGCAGCAGCAGCACCGGGGTCGCGAGGACGGGGGTGACCAGGGGCGCCCAGATCGTGCGGTCGGTGATCAGGCCCCGGGCGAAGACGAGCCCGAGCACGAGCACGAGCACCGTGCCCACCACGGCGTACGCCCAGGCCACGGGAGCGAACGCGGCGATGACCGCGAGCAGCAGGGCCGAGCGCCAGGCCGAGCGCCAGCGACGGTCCGGCGTCGGGTCGGCGAACCCGAGGGCCGCGTGCGCCAGCCAGGGCAGCAGCGCGGCCGCGAGGACGGTGCCGAACCGCCCCTGGGCCCACGCGCCGCTGACGAAGGGCACGAGCCCGTAGGTGATCGAGCCCCAGGCGAGCAGCCACCGCGAGGCACCCCGAGGATCGGCGAGTCGTCCGAGCACTCGCAGGAAGCGCCACGCGCCCCAGGTGGCGACCGGGACCGCCAGCAGGAAGAGGAGGGCCACGACGCCACCGGGATGGCCGAGCAGGAGCGTCGCGGCCACCGCGAGCGGCAGCACGTAGGCCGGTGCGGCCACGTCACTGCCCTGGCCGAGGGCATGCCACGACTGGGCGTGCAGCCGCCACCAGTCCAGGGCATCCGCCGGCGCCGGGGACAGCCCGGGCCCCGAGAGCGACGCGCTCCCGAGGGCGTCGCGAGAGAGCCAGAGCGCCACGAGCAGGAAGCCGGTCATGACCAGCGCCACCGGGTTGGTGAGGAACTTGACGACCAGGCCGCTGTCTTCGCCCAGCTCGTCGTCGGTGGTGTGGCGCGGCGGGGTCTCGCCGCGTTCGGCATAGCTGGCCGCGCGGCGCCGCTCGGCTACGTCGGCTGCCTGGTTGGTGGCCGCGGCGGCGAGGTCGCTGACGGCGTCCAGCCCGTGTCGGTAGGGCAGCCAGCGTGGCGCCAGCAGACTGCGTACCCGGTCGTCGTTGGCCGCCAGCGGCGATCTGGCGCGTCGCGCGGCGATGATGGTCTGGGGACGGAGGTAGACCGACAGGACGGCGGCGAACTCGTCGATCGCCTCTCCTGGGGACCGCACGGCGAGGAACCCCAGAGCCCGCAGCATCGATCCGAAGAACAGCCGCACGAGCTGGAACGGCAGGAGGGCTGCGGTCGAGTTGGCCAGCAGGGTGTAGATGGCTGCGGTGCGTTCGGCCAGATGGGTGTGGCGTCCGGTCAGGGACGTCTTGCGCAGGCCGCGGTGCGCGGCCTCGGCGTGGAACACCACGGCCTGCGGGACGATGAGCGTGGTGTGCCCCGCGCGCGCCGCGCGCCACCCGAAGTCGATGTCGTTGCCGAAGATCGGCATCTGCTCGTCGAAGCCTCCGAGCTCGTCGAGCACCGCTCGGCGTACCAGCATCCCGGCGGTGTTGACCGCGAGCACCTGACGGACGTCGTCGTGCTGGCCCTGGTCGTACTCGCCGCGCTCGAGCCTGGTCTCGCGTCGCCCCGTGCCCGAGATCGTCACCCCCAGCTCGAGCAGCCGGCGCAGCGAGGGCCACTCGCGCAGCTTGGGGCCGAGCACATCGGCCGTCGGCTCGTCCTCAGCGGCCGCGAGGAGCGCTTCGAGGGCACCCGGATCAGGGTTGGCGTCGTCGTGCAGGATCCAGATCCACTCTGCGCACGATCCGGTGGAGTCGAGGGCGTCCAGGCCCCGGGCGATCGCCTGGGGGAAGGTCATCGTCAGCTTCTCGCGCACGACGGCGGTGGTGCCGAGGGCGGCGATCAGGAGGTCGGCCGATTCATCCCGGCTGCCGGTGTCGACCGCCACCACCTGCTCGGGGGTCACCCGCTGGGCACGCAGCCCGTCGAGGACGGCCGGGAGCCAGCGAGAGCCGTCATGGCTGACCAGGACGACGGCCACGCCACCGGTCCTGTGCTCTCGACCGACGCTCTCCGGCCCACGCTGCTCACCCACGGCGGACAACCCTACGGGCTGCCCTGATGGGCGACTAAACCGCGCGCTTCTTCAACTTGCGGCGCTCACGCTCGGACAGCCCGCCCCAGATGCCGAAGCGCTCGTCGTTCATCAATGCGTATTCGAGGCAGCTGTCTCGAACGTCGCACGTCAGGCAGACCTTCTTCGCCTCACGCGTTGATCCACCCTTTTCGGGGAAGAACGCCTCAGGGTCGGTCTGAGCGCACAATGCGCGCTCTTGCCAGCCCATCTCTTCGGCGTCTCCGTCGAGGAGAAACAGTTCTCTCACGGCAATCGCCCTTTCGACCCTGTCATTCCGATGACCCCGACGGACCATCTGTTCAGTAAACGACACTGTGGGAATTACATGCCTGTCGTACCCCGGAAGTCAAGCCCGGATCTGCTATGTGGCCCACCCGGGTCATCGAGGTTCGACCGATCGGGCATCGTTACCCCATGCCGTTCGCACCTCGAAAACTCACCGTCCTGTCCGGAGGCGTCGGTGGCGCCCGGTTCCTCCAGGGCCTCCAGCACGCCGTCACCGAGGGCCTCCTGCCCGCCGACACGAGCATCACGGTGATCACCAACACTGCCGACGACGTCTGGATCCATGGCCTGAAGGTGTGCCCGGACCTGGACACGGTCATGTACACGTTGGGTGACGGCATCGACCCCCAGCGCGGATGGGGTCGACGCGAGGAGACGTGGAACGCCAAGGAGGAGCTCGCGGCGTACGGCGTGGAACCCACCTGGTTCGGTCTGGGTGACCGAGACCTGGCAACCCACTTGGTGCGCACCCAGATGCTCGAGGCCGGCTATCCGCTCTCGGCGGTGACCAGGGCGCTGTGTGAGCGCTGGCAGCCGGGGGTGGCCCTGCTCCCGATGAGCGACGATCGCATCGAGACGCACATCGCCGTCGACGACGAGGAGTCCCCCAGTGGCCAGCGGGTGGTGCACTTCCAGGAGTACTGGATCCGGCTGCGCGCCGCGGTCGCTGCCCGCAGCGTGTTGTTCGTGGGCCTGGAGACGAGCTCCCCCGCCCCGGGGGTCCTCGAGGCGATCGCAGACGCCGACCTGGTGATCCTGCCGCCGTCCAACCCGGTGGTCTCGATCGGCACCATCTTGGGTGTCCCGGGCATCCGTGACGCCCTGCGCGCCACGTCCGCACCGGTCGTGGGGCTCTCGCCCATCGTCGGGGGCGGGCACGTGCGTGGGATGGCCGACCAGCTGCTGGCCTCGATCGGGGTCGAGGTGAGCGCAGGGGCAGTCGGGCGGCACTACGGGGCTCGGACGGCAGGCGGCGTGCTGGACGGCTGGCTGGTCGACTCGGTCGACTCAGGTCAGGTCTCGGAGGTGGAGTCATCCGGCGTCCGCTGCCGCGCCGTACCGCTGATGATGACCGATCACGCGGCCACCGCCGCCTTGGCGATGGCCGCGGTGGACCTGATCGGCGACCTCACGCGATGACCCTCACCGTCAGCGCGCCCGACGGGGTGCCCGAGATCCGGCCGGGCGATGACCTTGCCGCCCTGGTGCTGCAGGTGTTGGACCTGGTCGACGGCGACGTCGTGGCCGTCACCAGCAAGGTCGTCAGCAAGGCTGAGGGACGCCTGCGTCACGGCGGTCGCGAGGACGCCCTGGCCGCGGAGACCGCGCGCCTGGTGGCCCGACGGGGCGCGACCTCCATCGTGCGGACCCGACACGGACTCACCATGGCCGCCGCCGGGATCGATGCCTCCAACGTGGACCGGGACTGGATCGCCCTGCTGCCCGAGGACCCCGACGAGTCGGCGCGCCGGCTACGAGCGGGGCTGCTGCGGCTCAGCGGTCGCAACGTCGCGGTGATCATCACCGACACCGCGGGTCGGGCCTGGCGCACCGGCCAGACCGACATCGCCATCGGGGCCGCCGGGCTGAGGGTGAGCGAGAGCTTCGTGGGCCGGCACGACGCCCGCGGCAACGCACTGCAGGTCACCGAGCCCGCCGTGGCCGACGAGCTCGCCGGTGCCGCCGAGCTCGCGCAGGGCAAGCTGGCCGCCCGGCCCTTCGCCCTCCTGCGCGGCAGGGCCGACCTGGTGCTGCCCGTGGGCGACGACGGCCCCGGGGCCGCAGCCCTGATCAGGCCCGAGGCCGAGGACCTCTTCGGCTACGGCTCGCGTGAGGCCGTCATCGCCGCGGTCAGGGGCACGGATCCACGTGCGTTCGGGGCACCGGTCGACAGCAGCGAGCTCATCGCTGCCCTGCGTAGGGCCACCGACGCCGCGGTCACGGTGGAGGGCCCTGGACTTGTCGCCGTGGAGGGGGACTCGGTCGATCGGGTCGCGCTGGTCGCCTTCGCCCACGGATGGGTCGTGGACCGATCAGGTCTCGATTCGGCGATCCGGCTCCGGTTGCCACCGGTCACTCCGTAGACTCTGCCATCGTTACCTGACCTTCGATCTCCCGACGCCGAAAGCCTGAATTCGTGGCCACCAGTTTTGACAAGTCCGACAAGCCCGGCAAGCCGGATAAGTCCTCGCGCCGAGCGGTTGCCGACGACCTCCGCCGCAAGCAGTCGCGCGCCGAGAAGCGCAAGTCGCGGATGATCATCACCGTCTGCGCGATGGTCGCCCTGCTCATCATCGCGGCCGCGGCCTACCAGCCGATCAAGAACTGGTGGGACCTGCGCAAGTTCAAGGGCGTCGACCTCGCCTCGATCGGCCAACCGGCGTCGGTGTGCGGCAAGGTGACCACGAAGAAGGCCACCGGCAACCAGGATCACGTGCCCGAGGGCAGCGCCGTCGACTACACCGATGCCCCGCCCGCCTTCGGCAGTCACTATCCCGTGTGGGAGCCGATGGGGCGCAAGCTCTACACGAGCGACGACCGCCCGGACCTGGGCTACCTGGTGCACAACCTGGAGCACGGCTTCACGATCCTCTGGTACGACGAGACCATCGCCGGCGACGCCGGCGCGATGTCGGACCTGCGCGGGGTGGCCGAGAAGCTGAAGGGCACGAGCAACCTGCGGCTCAAGTTCATCGCGGCGCCGTGGGAGAGCTCCGACGAGGACGGCAAGGCCTTCCCCGACGGCAAGCACGTCGCCATGACGCACTGGTCGGCCGGCGGTGCCGGCAACACGAACGTCGAGGACCAGGTGGGTGTCTGGCAGTACTGCTCCGGTGTCTCGGGCGAGGCACTTCAGCAGTTCATGCTGGACTACCCCTACCTCGACTCCCCCGAGCCCAACGCGGTCTGACCTCCGGCCCGTCTCGCGCCTCGGTTCAGGACAGGTCGGCGCGACCCTCGAGCCTGAGGGCCTCCACGACCTGCTTGACGTCCTGTGCCCGCGCTCGCGTGGTGACCAACAGCGCGTCACCCGTGTCGACGACCACGACGTCGTCGAGACCGACGACAGCGATCGTGCGCCCACCCGCCGCGACGACGAGGCCGGAGGCGTCCACACCGCGCACCAGGGCGGGATCACCGAGCACCCGCAGGCCCGAGTCCTGGGCCGGGAGCAGGTCGCCCAGCGCAGCGAAATCACCGACGTCCTCCCAGCCGAACGAGCCGGGCACGGTCGCCACCCGGCCTCGGGCCGCTGCCGGCTCGGCCACCGCATGGTCGATCGCGATCCTGCTCAACCCCGGCCACGCCCGCGTCAGGTCCTGCTCCCCCGAGGCGATCGCGCGCAGACCAGCCGCCAGCTCGGGGTGGTTCTCGGCGAGCAGGTCGAGCAGCACCCCAGGACGCACCACGAACATTCCTGCGTTCCAGCGGTAGTCGCCGCTCGCGAGGTAGGCGGAGGCCACCTCGGCGGTCGGCTTCTCCACGAAATCCAGGACCTCGCGCGCCCCGTCGTGCCCTGGCAGCTCCGGACCTTGGTGGATGTAGCCGAACCCGGTGGCCGGCCCGGTCGGTTCGATGCCGATCGTGACCAGCCACCCGGCGCGTGCCACCTCGACGGAGCGGCGTACGGCGGCCTCGAACGCCGGCAGATCGGTGATGACGTGGTCGGCGGCGAACGAACCCAGGACCGCGTCGGGTTCACGCACCTCCAGGAGCGCGGCGGCCAGCCCGATCGCGGCCATCGAGTCGCGTGGGGAAGGCTCGCCCAGCACCTGGTCGGCAGGCACATGGGGCAGCTGCGAGAGCACCCGGTCCCGGTGGGCCGCGCCGGTCACGACGAGGCAGCGCTGCGCCACCAGGGGTGTCAGGCGGGTGACGGTGTCCTGGAGCAGGGAGGCGCCGGAGCCGGTGAGGTCATGGAGGAACTTGGGGTTCTCGGCCCGGGAGAGCGGCCACAGCCTGGTGCCGGCCCCGCCTGCCGGGACCACCGCCCAGAAGCCGGGGATCGGTGCGGCGTTCACTCGCATGGTGCGCGAGCCTACCCTTGGCGAGATGACCACCTTCGCCGCTGTGCTCGCCGATCTGCTGCGCCGCGATCCGGGCCGGCCGGTCGTGACCTTCTACGACCACGCGAGCGGTGAGCGGGTCGAGCTGTCGGTCGCGACCTACGCCAACTGGGTCGCCAAGACCAGCTCCCTGCTCGTGGAGGAGTTCGACGCCGAGCGCGGCGGTTCGATCCGCATCGACCTGCCCACGCACTGGTTGGGGCCGGTGTTCCTCGGGGCGGCGTGGACGGTCGGCCTGGTGGTGAGCTTCGAGGATGACGTCGACCTGGTGGTGTGCGGGCCGGACACGTTGGCGCGGTGGCAGGCGCACCCGGCGGCCATCGCGTGCTCCCTGCGGCCGATGGGGACCCGCTTCGCCGACCCGCTGCCGCCCGGCGTACACGACTTCGGGGTCGAGGTGTGGTCCCAGCCGGACGCGTTCGTCCCGTGGGACCCGCCCGGGCCCGACGACCTCGCCGTCCTCGGGCGCAGTCAGGGCGAACTGCTCGCCGGGTCCGGTGGCCAGGATCCGGGCTGCCGCCTGCTGACCGCAGCCAACCCGGTGACCCCCGAGGGCATCGAGACCTTCGTGGGCCCCCTGCTGGTGGGCGGGTCGACCGTCTGGGTGCGACACCCCGACCCGGAGGCCTGGCAGCGCACCTACGACGACGAACGCGCCACGGCGGATCAGCCGGCGAGGTCGTAACCGGCGAACCCCTCGGCCAGGAACACCCGGTCACCGAAGCCGGTGGCCGAGCCCGGCAGCAGCCACAGGTAGCCCGTGCCCTTCTGCCGCACGATCACGTCGGCGTGTCCGGAGCCGCTGATGTCCCCGACCCCGAGCACCCAGTCGTAGCCGGCGACGTCCTCGCCGAGGGACTTGGCGCTGGTGAGACCGCCGGGCCCATTGCCCGGATAGAGCACCAGCCGGTTGTCGACGCGGAAGATGCTGTCCGGTGAGCCGTCGCTGTTCCAGAGTCCCGCACCGAGCTGACGGGTGGCACCGATGCGGCCGTGGGCCACGAAGCTGGCGGCCAGCCCGGCGGTGCCGTTGCCGGGGTAGATCCGCATCGCTCCCCCAGCGGGCTGCCCCATCAGGTCGGGGTAGCCGTCGCCGGTCATGTCACCGACGGCACTGAGCAGGCTCACCTTGTTGAACCCCGAGCCGATCGGGGTGGCTCGCCCGAACGTGCCGTCGCCGTTCGACAGCCGCAGGTTGAGTCCCCCGCTGAGGGTGCGGACGACGAGGTCGCCGTCGCCGTCGCGGTCCCAGTCCCCGACGTTGAGCAGCATCTGGGCCTGTCCGAGGTTGAGGCCCGTGGCCACGGGGGTGCTCGTGTTCCAGGTGCCCCGGTGCGCGATCACCACGAGGCTGTCGCCCCGGCGACCCAGGACATCGGTGGGACCACCGTTGACGAGGTTGCCTCCGGAGCTCAGCAGCTCGGTCTTGCCGAAGGCGAGCAGCGGTCCGAGCCAGTGACCGACCTTGTTGGAGCCCAGGTTGGGGAAGACATAGGCCTTCTTCGTGGCAGCGCTGCGAACGAACAGGTCAGGGCGCTTGTCGTGGTTGTAGTCGCCGTAGCCGGTGATCACGTCGTACCCGCTCCAGGTGCCGCTGAGACGCACCCGGGTGCCCAGCCCGGCCCTGCCCTTGCCCGGGTGCAGCCACAGGGTGCCTGAGGTGTCTCGGGCCAGGAGGTCGGCGTTGCCGTCCCCGTTGAAGTCACCGGTGCCGATCGTCTTGTCGTAGCTGGCCCAGTGGGTGGAGATGACAGAGGGTCGGAACCCGCCGTGCCCACCTCCGGAGAACAGCCGGAGCCGACCCGTCTGCGGGTTGCGCCCGACCAGGTCGTTGCGGCCGTCGGCATCGAGGTCGCCGACCGCCGTGATCTGGTCGAAGCCCTTGAAGATGCTCGTGGCCCGGATGCCGTCGCCGAAGTGGCCGGTGCCGTCGCCCGGGTAGACCATGGCGATGCCGGTGGCGGCGTCGCGGGCGAACACGTCGTTCTTGCGATCACCTGTCACGTCCGGCACGGCGATGATGGTGTCCATGGCATCCCAGCCACCGGCGTCCGCGATCTTTCCCGCCGCGAACCGCAAGAGCCCCTGCGTGGGCAGGACGAAGCCGGCATTGTCGCTGGTGCGGCGCAGGAAGATGTCGGGGTACGGCGTCGATACGGCGTTCACGTCGCGCTGTCGACCGGCCCACGAGGCCTGGTACCGCCCCGCCAGGGTCCTGATCGTGGGGATCTTGGCATAGAGGTACTTGCCCGGGCAGGCCGTCTGCCCGGCGTCACGGTGGCCGTTGATGGCCTGGAAGTACTTGGTGCCCACCCACTGCTTCGTGGAGGAGACGTCCACGCCGTGCAGTGACAGCTTCCAGGCGAACAGTCGCGCGTAGGCATCCAGCATGGCGGCGCTGGGACGAGCGGTCTCGAAGTTGCCGATCGCCGACATCGCGAACGCGTAGTCGTTGTAGCCCAGGGTGTGCGCGCCCACGACCGGCAGCGAGACGCCACCGTAGCGACCCTCCCAGATCCGTCCGAAGCGATCCACCAGGAAGTTGTAGCCGATGTCGGACCAGCCCTTGGACTGGGTGTGGTAGGCGTAGATGCTGCGCAGGATGCCGGGAACCTCGGCCCGCGTGTAGTTGTTGGCGTTCACCGTGTGGTGCACGAAGCCCGCGTGCACCTCGAAGTAGTGCAGCGAACCGGGGTCACGCAGCCGCTCGTCGGCGCCCCACTGGGCCCGCGAGAAGATCTTCGGCTTGGTGGTGATCACGCTCGCCGACTGCAGGGCGATCGCGTCGGAGCCCGCCGCGTCGGCTGGAGCATCGCCCGACTGGTCGTCCGGAGCGAGACCGGTGTCGCCAGGCGTCTCGATCAGCGAGGTGTCGATCTCGGGGTCCTCGACCTTGCTCGCTGCGGCCTTGCCGGGGTCGATGACGGCCAGCTTCATGTCGGCCGGGGTCGAACCGTTCAGCCCTTCCGCCTTCACCTGGACGTTGTCCACGTCACCGACCACCACGGCGTCGGTGCCGGGACGGACGTTCTCGGCCTCCACACTGCCCGGATCGGGCCCGTGGTCGGCGTCGTAGGGAACGTCGCTCCAGGCCGACCAGTGACCGTCCTTCTGGGTGCGCACCTTCACGCTCAGGTCGCCATCGGCGATCGCCGCGTCCTTGCTCCAGGTGACACCGACCGTGCCGAAGCCGTCGATGGCCTCGGGTTCGCTGATCACCTTGTCGGGGGTCGGTTCCGCGGCCGCATCCCCTGGATCGTCCTCGAGGCCGGCCGACGCTGAGGTCTCAGCGGTGAGGGGCACTTCCTCCACGAGCGCGTCGACCGGGGCCGCCGGGACCTTCGCAGGGCGTGCGTCCGACGAGGTCGCGGGGTCGCCCGCCGCGCCCTTGCCTCCCACGGGTGCCCGGTAGGTCGCGCCCTGGTCGGGAGCCGACAATGTGCCCTGCGACGTACCCGGGTGCTGGCTGATGACGTCGAGGGAGATCACACCCGTCGCGGGGGCCAGGACGGCAAGTACGGCGCCGAGAGCCAGCAGTTGCTGGCAGGCGGTCACAAAGCGGGCCTTGCTCGGGTGCATGCGGGCTACTCCAGTGCGGGGGAAGGTTCACACGAGTAGCAAGTTTCACACCAGTCACACTGGTTACCTAGAGGATCTGAGTAACTACAATCTTGTAATTTCCAGTCGACACGCCGATGATTTCCCGATTTGTCAAGTTCTTGGCGTGCCGACGACCGCCTGCGTCAGCTGGTCCACGGCTTGAAGGTGTCGTCCCACGCCTCGGGCGAGGTGATGTCGGCGAGCTTCGCGCGGTACTCGGCCGAGAGCCGCGGCCACTCCTTGCGCAGCTGCTCATGGATCTCGAAGGTCTTGCGGGTGAGCTCCTTGAACTTCTCCGGATCACGCTGGTACAGCGCGGCCGACGTGCCGTCGGGCATCGAGACGATCGCGGAGTCGTAGCGCGCCAGGCGGTACCACTTGGCATCCATGGCTGGCAGCTCCGCCTCGGGGAACTCCCGCGACATCTCACGCGTCGCGCGCAGCTGGCGCAGAGGAGCCATGCCTGCGGTGAGGAGCTGGGAGAGCCGACCCGGGACCTCGGTGCCGTCCTTGCCTCTGCGCGGGGGCTTCTTGCGCCGTACGGGCGCGAACGCGTCGGGGTCGGACTCCAGCCGCGCGTCGCTGAACGCCTTGACGAACTCCCGGACCTCACCGAGCTTGGTGGCCAGGTCGCCATGGAGGGCGTCCGGTCCGGCGAGGACATCCTCGAGGGCCATGTGGCGCAGTTCGACGGTCGAGTACTGCATGGACACCAGGTGCTTGATCTGGTGGTTGCGGCTCTCCCGGAGCATCCGGCCACCGGTGGGGTACTGCGAGTGCAACAGGGCAGCGATGAACCGGTTGCGCTGGTGGAAGTAGGCCTGCCAATCCAGTGCGTCGTTCTTGTCGGTCCACGGGACGTGCCAGACCGCTGCACCGGGGAACGAGACGGTCGGGTAGCCGGCAGCCTTCGCACGAAGCCCGAACTCGGAGTCGTCCCACTTGATGAACAGCGGCAACGAGAGGCCGATCTCGGCCAGGACCTGACGCGGGATCAGGCACATGAACCAGCCGTTGAAGTCCACGTCCACCCGCTTGTGGAGCCACCTCGACGAGCGCAGGTTGCGGGCGGCGAAGTCCCAGTCGTTGTGTACGTCGGGCGGCGACTGCCACCAGAACCGCCACGGCTGGATGATCTCGCCGTAGCTGTGCAGGCGCGAACGCGAGAACAGGCTGAACATGTGCCCGCCCACGATCGTGGGACGGCGAGCCAGGTCACCGAAGGTGATCGCGCGGATGATGCCCTCGGGCTCACAGATGACGTCGTCGTCCATACACATGAGGTAGGTCGCAGTGCCCTTGCGGACCGACTCGAGCTGGCCGCGGGCATAGCCCCCCGAACCGCCGAGGTTGCCCTGCTCGATCATGCGCAGGGTCGAGCCCAGGAGCTCCTGAGCCCGCGGGAAGTCCGGGGAGTCGACGACCTTCTGGGTGCCCTGCTCCATGACCAGGACCTCGTCGAGGTACGGGCGCAGGATGTCGTCCTCGCCGATCTGTCCCAGGAGCTTGGCGCAGAAGTCCGGGCGGTTCATGGTGGTGATCGCGATGTCGACGGTGCCGTGGGCCAGTCGGTCGTCGGGCACCTCGGCGGTCCACTGCGCCGACACCACCACGTCCTCGTCGGCCGCGACCACGTCGTACCAGTACCAGCCCCCGTCGACGAACGGCTTGAGCGGGAGGTCGAAGCTGAAGGTGCCCTCGCTGGCGCTGCCCGTGGTCGCGGTGTCGACCCGTTGCGAGCGACCGTTGGCCATGGACCGGTAGACGGTCACGGCTGCGGCGGCCCCCACCAGCTTGACGGTGAGCGTGACGTCGGTGACGACCGTCCAGCGCCGCCAATAGCTCGCCGGGAAGGCGTTGAAGTAGGTCCCGAACGACAGGCGCTCGGTGGCCGGCACCCGCATGTCGGTGCGGTTGACGATCTGGTCGGGGTGGATCACCGTGCCCGTGGAGATCGACTGGCGCAGGTTGGCGTTGTTGAGCTCCTTGGCACCGCGGTTGGAGCCGATCTCGTACTTGTCGGCATCCAGGATCGCTGCCTCGGGGTCGACGTAGAGCCGGAAGACGTCGGAGTCCCGGTCGACGGGCAGGATCTGGCGTTGCAGCAGTCTGGTGCTCATTCGTCCACTCCTCCGCTGGTCAGCGCGACGCCCTCGGCGAAGTGCGGCTTCAGCTTGTTCTCGAACATCGTCAGGGCCGAGCCGATGGCCATGTGCATGTCGAGGTACTTGTAGGTGCCCAGGCGGCCTCCGAAGAGGACCATGGGTTCCTTCTTGGCCAGTTCGCGGTATTTGAGGAGCTTGGCCCGGTCCTCGGCGGTGTTGATCGGGTAGTAGGGCTCGTCGTCCTCCTCGGCGAACCTGGAGTACTCGTGCACGACGATCGTCTTGCCGGGCAGGTAGGTCCGCTCGGGATGCAGGTGCTTGAACTCCAGGATCCGGGTGAACGGCACATCCTGGTCGTTGTAGTTGACCACCCCGGTGCCCTGGAAGTCGTCCACGTCGAGGGTCTCGGCCTCGAGGTCGACCGTGCGCCAGGAGAGCCGACCCTCGGAGTTCGCGAAATACTCGTCGACCGGACCGGTGTAGACGATCGGAACCTTGCCCTTGAACTCCTCGGCCACCTGGTTGGAGGCGTCGAGGAAGTCGGTGTTGAGGCGGACCTCGATGTTGGGGTGCTCAGCCATCCGCTCCAGCCACGCGGTGTAGCCGTCGGTGGGCAGGCCCTCGTAGGTGTCGTTGAAGTAGCGGTTGTCGAAGGTGTAGCGCACCGGGAGCCTGGTGATGATGTCGGGACTGAGCTCGGTGGGGTCGGTCTGCCACTGCTTGGCGGTGTAGCCCTTGATGAAGGCCTCGTAGAGCGGGCGGCCGATGAGGCTGATGCCCTTCTCCTCGAGGTTGGTGGCATCGGAGGTAGCGATCTCGCTGGCCTGCGCAGCGATCAGCGCCCGGGCCTCGGCGGGGGTGTGGCTGCGTCCGAAGAACTGGTTGATCAGCCCCAGGTTCATGGGCAGCGAGTAGACCTGCCCCTGGTAGTTCCCGAAGACCCGGTGCTGGTAGTTCGTGAACGTGGTGAACTGGGTGACGTAGTCCCACACCTTCTTGTTGGAGGTGTGGAACAGGTGGGTGCCGTAGACGTGCACCTCGATCCCGGTCTCGGGGTCCTTCTCGCTGTAGGCGTTGCCGCCGAGGTGGTGGCGGCGCTCGATGACCAGGACCTTCAGCCCCAGTTGGGTGGCACAGCGCTCAGCGATGGTGAGTCCGAAGAAGCCGGAGCCGACGACGACAAGGTCAGGGGTGGACACGCGAAAGATCTCCTCGGGGTGGACGCGGTGAGTCAGTCTACGGATACGGACGGGAGTCGCTTCATCGTGCGCGCCGACCAGATCGCCCGCAGCACGTTGCCGGCCTCGCCTCGACCTCCCCGGACCGGGCTGAGCAGGACCACCCCCAGCGTGATGAGCCACGGCTTGAGCCGCACCAGGGTGTTCTCGCCGTAGCGGAAGTGCACCACGAAGAGGTTGCGGAACATGTAGAACCCCTTCCAGGTGTCGAGGGCGTGCTGCTGGTCGAAGTCGAGCTGGCGCACCAGGACGGCGTCGCGCAGCGCCACGATCGGGAACCCGGCCCTACGCGCCCGGATGGCGAAGTCGACGTCGTCGTAGAAGATGAAGTACGACGGGTCCGGCAACCCGATGGCGGCGATGACCTCACGCTTGACCATGAAGCCCTCGAAGGCGACGTTCTGGACCTCCACCTCCGCCGGCATGGCGGCCCGATCGGGGTACGTCGACTCCACACTCGCGGTCTTGGGCCTGATGCTCAGCGGGTTGGCCAGGTCGAAGGTGATGGCTGCCTTCTCGACCAGCCGACCCTGGAGGTCCTCGCGGACAGCAGCCAGGCACGGGCCGTCGTGGGCCAGCATCACCGCGAGGCAGTCAGGGGCCGGGACCACGTCGTCGTCCATCAACCAGAGCCGGGCGTGCCCCCCGTCGTACGCCTGTTTGAGGCCGAGGTGGAAGCCGCCGGCACCACCCAGGTTCTCCGGACTCGTGGTGACGTGGAGCGGGAGGTCGGTCCGGCGGCGCAGGACGTCGGCGGTGTGGTCGCTGCTGGCGTTGTCGATCACATAGACGGCATCGGGCGGGTGGGTCTGCGCCACGAGTCCGTCGAGCATCCGGTCGAGCAGGTCGGCGCGATTGAAGGTCACGATGACGACCGCAACGCTCATCGCAGGTACCTCTCGTGCCGTCCCCAGCGTCCGCGCCAGCCATCTCTCATGGCCCCGAGGCTGAGGCGCAGTCGGGTGAGGTCGGGACGAGTGAAGAGGTAGAACCAGACCGTCTTGGCCACGAAGGCCAGCGCATGGAGGGGCCCCCGGTAGGTGCGCAGGTTGACGACGTTGTTGCGCGCCATGCAATAGGCCTTGAGCTCGCTCGGCGAGTGGTTGTAGGTCTGGCCGAACGCCATCGGGGTGCCGAGTTCGCCGACGGACGGATGGAGGAACCTGGCGTCGGCCACGGTGGCGATGCGAGCGTGCGCCTGCTGGGCTCGCCAGAGGTACTCGACGTCGTCACCCCAGATGAAGTACTTCGCCTCCGCGGTGCCGATCCGACGGATCAGGTCGCTGGTGAGCAGGACACCGTTGAACGGGATCACCACCTTGTCCAGCACACCGTGCCTCGCCGCGGCAGCGACGTCATCGAGGCGCTTCAACACGCGAGCGGTGCCGGGCAGCCGGATGGGGAAGACCAACTCGTCCTCACGACCCTCGGTGACGACCACGGGTCCGACGAACTCGTAGCCGTCGACGACCAGCGGCAGGAGGCGTTCGAGACAGTCCTCGTCCGGGACCCCGTCGTCGTCCATCAGCCACACCAGGTCCGCCCCGCGCTCGAGGGCGGTCAGCATCCCGGTGTGGAACCCGCCCGCTCCCCCGGTGTTGCTGCTCAAGGCGACCAGGTGCAGCGGCACGCCAGGGTCACGGGCCGCCTCGCGCACCCAGCCGGCGGTCCCGTCGCTCGAGGCGTTGTCGACCACGACGATCTCGGAGAGGTGGGGTGTGCGGCGCAGGGCGATGAGCAGCCTCTCGAGGAGGGCACGCCGGTTGAAGGTCACCACGACCGCCACGATGCGGGAGCTCAGGGCGGGTTCGGGCACGCCGTACACCCTACGGGTGAGCGGCTGCGACCGATTCCGGGGACTGAGGTGGTTGATCGCAGTCACCAGGTGACTGCGATCAACCAGTCAACCTCGACGGGCGAGGAACGTGTCCACGCTCGACCTGAAGGCCTCCGGATCGTCGAGCCACGGGAAGTGTCCGGCGCCGGGCTGGATCCTCAGCGAGCCGTGCGGGAACAGGTCGGCATAGTCGGCCATCACCCGAGGAGGCGCGCCCACGTCGACCTCGCCGGCCACGATGAGCACCGGCGCCTGGAGAGTCGACAGTGCTGCTCGGGCCCTCGGCGGGTCGTAGGCTCCTGGGCTGCCGAAGATCGCGGCAGCCTCATCGTTTCGCTGAGCCTCGCCCAGCTCGTGATGAGCGCGCGCCGCGTCATCCCACCGGCCGTAGGTGAACGGCGTGATGGCCTCCCAGTCGACTGCGCCCGCGCGACCCGCGGCCACCGCTGCGAAGGCGAGTGCGGCCTCGGCGTACCACGGCTCGGCCCGCCGGAGCTCCACCAGTTCGCGACGGTGGCGGCTGCTGATCTCGAGGCCGACGGCGAAGGAGCTGGGAGTCACCAGGACCAGCGAGTCGACCCGCTCGGGATGCCGAGCTGCGTAGAGGACGGCGAGATTCGCACCAGCCGAGTGTGCCAACAGCCGGACCTGATCCACCCCGAGATGCCGACGCAGCGCCTCGAGGTCATCGACCAGTCGGTCGCAACGGTAGGACTCGGGGTCGACCGGGGTCTCGGAGGCCCCGGTGCCGCGCAGGTCGAACAGCATCAACTGGTGATGAGCCGACAGACCGCCGAGCTCACCCAGGTAGCCCGATGCCTGCATCGGGCCACCAGGCACGCAGACCAGGGGCGCCCCGGCACCCACCACATGGCAGGCCAGCACCGTCGCGTCAGCACCCTGAAACGTGCGCAACACCTAGGTCGCCGGCAGGCTGCGGGCGTAGGAGATCCCGCGACTGATCCACGCCCGCAGATCGTCCTCGCTCTCCACCGCTTCGGCGTCGATCCCGAGCCAGCCATCCATCGCCCGCCCGGCCATCTCGAAACGCCGGACGTGGAGATCGTCGACCAGCTCGTCGGTGTGAGCCGGGTCCACCCGGAGCAGGAGGCCTCCTCGACTGCTGGCACTGACCGCCAGGTGACCGTCGATGAGGAAGGCATATCCGCCGAACATCCGCTTCTCGCTCAGCCCGGGAGCACCTGCCACCAGCTGCCGGATCCGTCCCGCAAGGACCTCGTCGTACGCCATGGCAGCAGTATGTCGCGCCCGTCCGACAACGCCATCTGCATTTCGCGCTGTGAGGTGTCAGCAGGCTGCCCCGAGGTCGTCTGAGGAGTTGGCGGTGTAACCGCTGTCGCGGGTGCCGAGCGACCCCCCGGTGACCTGGGCGTGCTTCTTCTTCTTCGCCTTGCCCGGCGTCTCGGACGAGCCCTCGGCACGGTCGATCGCGTCCTTGACCGTCTTCTTGATGAGCTTGATGTCGGGGTCTGCGGTGTTGATCATCGGCGGCACGAAGGAGACGGTCGCGACCTTCTGGGACTTCGCCTTCAGGGCGAGCTGCATGAAGCGGCCCAGGTCACCGGCCGGCAGGTCGGTCTGCACCATGCCGGTGGTGGCCTTGGCGATCGACTGGAAGTTGGTGACCATGGTCTTGGGGTCGATCTGGTTGAGCATGGCGCTCATCACACACTTCTGGCGAGCCATCCGCGAGTAGTCGTCGGAGCCGTCGCGGGCCCGGGCGTACCAGAGCGTGTCGTGCCCGTTGAGCTTGCGCACACCAGGATCGATGTAGCCGGTGACCTTGTCGCCCAGCCCACCGACAGGGATCGGCTGGCGCACGTTGAGCGTGACCCCACCGACCGCGTCCACCAGATCCTTGAACCCTTCGAGGTTGACCATGGCCCAGTAGTTGATCTTCAGGCCGGTGATGCCCTCCACCGCCATGATCGTCGCGTCGGTGCCGGCCGTCTTGCGGTGCTTGAACAGCTCGGTGTTGTCGCCGGCCCAGGTCGAGACGCCGTTGAGGTAGCACCCGTCGCAGTCGAATCCGTCGGGGAACTGCTCGGCCATGACCGAGCCCTTGGCGAACGGGAAGTTCTCCATGTTGCGGGGCAGCCCGAACAGGACCGTCTTCCCCGTCTCCGCGTCGATGCTCGCGATCGTCATCGAGTCCGGCCGCAGCCCCCAGCGACCGGCGCCTGAGTCGCCCCCGAGGAGCAGCACGTTGTAGCGGCCGTCGTGGGCGGCCGTCGTCGTCCCGTCGCCGAACATGGTGATGATGAAGTCACGCTGGACCGTCACCAGGTGAGCACCGAACAACAACGTCCCGGCGACCGAGAAACACAGCACGCCGTTGAGACCGACGACGGCCAGGCGATGGTTCTGTCGCAACGTCAGGGGCTGGCCGATGCGCCACGCATCCACGATCAGGGCAGCCCAGCCGATGGCCAGCGCGATCAGCAGGGTGCGGAACAGGCCGAGCCAGAACGGACTGAGCACGAGCTTGAGGGCGAAGGTGTGCGAGAGCGCGGCCACCAGCAGGGTGAGCGACCCGATCACGATCAGCGCGAGCCAGGTCCAGATCGCGTTCCACCCGACGCGACGGTTGCCCGCCACCACCTGAGCGGAGCCGGGCACCACCAGCGTCATCAGCATCAGGGTGATGGCGCGGCGGAAGCGGACCTTGGCGGCACGGTCTTCGGCGAGGCGTTGCGGGCGTACGCCGAAGGTCGAGCCGGCGCTCGAGTCGCCGTGCAACCCGGGGGAAGATGCGGGTGGCATCGGGGTGCCTCTCTGCTGGGGAAGTAGCCCGCCCAGTATCACCAGTCACATCAGTAACATCCTGCTCGACGCGCCGAGACGAGTCGACCTTGACCCTCCCGAGCCACGCGACGACACTCACCTGCGGGACACACATGGGGAGCACGATGCGTCGGAGCAACGGGATCAGCCTGCTGGGGGTGGTGCTGCTCGCCGCCGGGATCGCCGTTCCGGCCGCCACCTCCGCCGTCCCCGACCCCCGCGTGACTCGCGGCACACTGGAGCGTCAGCTCGACCCCGCCGACCCGGGCTCGCGCCGGATCGGGATCGGCTACGAGCTCCACCCCCGCCGCGACCGCACCCGTCCAGCACTGGGCACCATCGTGGCCGTCGAGGGCGGACCGGGCTACGCCACCACCGACAGCCGGAGCTACTACCTCGACCTGTTCGAGCCGCTCATGGAGCGCCGCCAGCTGCTCCTGGTCGACAACCGCGGCACGGGGACCTCGGAGCCTGTCCGCTGCCCCCGGCTGCAGTCCTACCGGGGCAACCGCAACGCGGCCATCGCCGCCTGCGGTCGCCATCTCGGCGCGACGTCCGATCTCTACGGCAGCGCCTTCGCCGCCGACGACCTGGCCGCCGTCCTCGACTCCTTGGGCATCGACCAGGTCGATCTCTACGGCGACTCCTACGGGACGTTCCTGGGACAGACCTTCGCTCTGCGTCACCCCGACCGGCTCCGCACCCTGATCCTGGACGGCGCCTACGACGTCTCCGGCACCGACCCGTGGTACGCCGACACCAACCGGGCGCTGCGCCATGCCTTCACCGTCGCCTGTCGACGGAGTCCGGCGTGCGCGCGTCGTCCTGGGCGCCCGATGGCACGCATCGCCCGTTTGGCCGATCTGCTGCGAGGCCACCCGGTCACCGGCCGCGCACCCAACGCGGACGGGCAGGTACGGCTTACGACGGTCACCCTCGACACGCTCATCGACATCGTCAACGCGGCCGCCACCACGCCGACCGTCTACCGAGAGCTCGACGCGGCAGCCAGGGCGGTGCTGGCTCCACATCCCTATCGAAAGCCGCTGCTCCGCCTGGCCCGCGAGACCACCTATGTCGGTGGCGCCGGGCCAGCCGCGTCCTACTCCGAGGGCCTCTACGTGGCGGTGGCGTGCAACGACTACCCCCAGGCCTACGACGTGACGGCACCGATGGCCCAGCGTCAGTCCCAGTTCCGCAGAGCGATCGGAGCGCTGCACCGGTCGCGACCCGGTCTCTTCGCCCCCTTCAGGACACGAGAGTGGGTGGACTCCGACTACGGCTACTTCGATGACTGCCTGCGCTGGCCGCGACCCAGCCGCTGGGTGCCCCCGGTGCCGACCGGCGCGACCTACCCCGACGTGCCCACGCTGGTCATCAACGGAGACCTCGACTCCCTGACCTCCCCTGAGGGTGGGCGAGCCGCGGCACAGGCGTTCGGGAACTCGACGTTCGTGGAGACCGCCAACTCGGTGCACGTCAGTGCACTCGTGGACTTCGACCAGTGCGCCTCCGTGTTGGTCCGCCGGTTCGTGCGCCTGCGTGAGGCCGGCGACACGTCCTGCGCGAGGCGCTACCACGAGAACCGACTCGTCGCCCGGTTCGCTCGCACGGGCGCCGGCACCGGCTGGCAGGGACGTGAGAGACCCGTCCGGATCGCCGCCGCGACGGCCGCCGACGTGATGGCCAGGTGGCTGTCCATGTACGGCACCCGCGGCGTGGGCCTGCGCGGCGGCCACTTCACCGTGCGCGGCGGCGACTTCACCCGCCCCCATCCGGTCGTGACCTGGCAGCTGAGACGGGTGCGATGGGTGCGCGACGTGGCGGTGTCCGGGCGCATGGACTGGAACCGGCAGTCCGGCTGGGTCACGGCCCGACTCACCGTCAGGGGTCCGGGCGCTGCCCCGGCCCGGCTGCGACTGCGCTGGAACGACCTGACGCCACTGGCCACCGCACGGGCCACCGGCCGCGTCGCGGACCGGCCGATCTCACTCCGGTTCCCTGCGTCCTGACCGGCTCCCCGCCCGTTCGGCTGCGGAAGGCCACGAAATTAATCGAGGGCAGCCGATGGGGATCGGCTGCCCTCGTGGCTGAGACGGGCCGGGGGGGGTGGCACTGGGATCGACATTGTGGGGGGGGTGTGTCGAATCCTCGTCTCAGGTCTATGGAGTTGTTGCTCTGGGACCGCATCGTGGGGGGGTGAGGGGCGGTCCCCGGTGTCGTGCTGACCACCTGAATACAAGTGTGCGTCCTTTTGTCGGAAGTTGTCCCAAATCGCCCACTCATGATTTTGCAGGTTTGGGCGTTGCATAAACATGCAGAATTGAACGCCTTCAGAGCGGTCGCAGACCGGTCACCCGGAGGGCCAGTTCTCCGGCCTCGTCGCTCGCCTCCAGATCCACGGTAGCGAAGATCCGCCAGTCGTGCTCGCCCTCCGGATCGCCCACGATCTGCTGCACCAGCCACTGCCCCGGCTCCTTCTCGAGCAGCAGCATCGACGGACCGCGTGAGTCCGGCCCCGTGTCGACACCGTCGTGCTCGGAGTAGTAGTCCTCCGCTGCCGCACGCCACGCGTCCGCGTCCATCCCCCCTTCCCCGTCGAGCTCCCCGAGGGCGGTGTAGGCGCGGCGGGCCAGCAGCTCGACCCGGCGGAACATCGCGTTGCGCACCATCACCGTGAAGGCCCGCACGTGGCTGGTCAGGGATCCGGCGACGATCGGCACCGCCACGGCCGGCCGGTCGGGTCGATCGGGATCCACCAGCTGCTCCCACTCGTCGAGCAGGCTGGAGTCCGTCTGGCGCACCAGCTCGCCGAGCCATTCGATGAGATCAGTCAGCTCCTCGGTGCGCGCCGACTCCGGGACCGTCTGCCGCAGGGCCTTGTAGGCGTCGGACAGGTAGCGCAACACCAGACCCTCGGAGCGGGTGAGGCCGTAGTAGGCGACGTACTCCCCGAAGGTCATCGCGCGTTCCCAGAGGTCGCGCACCACCGACTTGGGCGACAGTGCGCTCTCCGAGATCCACGGATGGCCCTGCCGATAGAGCTCGTACGTCGCCTCGAGCAGCTCCACCAGCGGCTTTGGCCAGGTGACGTCGTCGAGCAGCTCCATGCGCTCCTCGTACTCGATGCCGTCCGACTTCATCTCGGCCACCGCCTCGCCACGCGCCTTGAACTGCTGCCCCGACAGCACCGGTCGCGGGTCCTCCAGGGTGGCCTCGATCACCGAGACCATGTCCAAGGCGTAGGTCGCAGACTCCGGGTCCAGCGTCTCGAACGTGGCCAGGGCGTAGGTGGACAGGGGCCTGTTCAGCGCGAAGTCGAGTGGCAGATCGGCCACCAGGCGCATCCGGCGACCAGCAGCATCGGGGACCTCGAGAGTCTCCGCGACCCCGGCCGCCAGCAACGTGCGGTAGATGGCGACGGCCCGCCGCACCAGTCGGACCTGGTTGCGGGGGTCCTCGTGGTTGTCGCGGAGCAGCGCACACATGGCGGCGAACGGGTCGTCCTGGCGGGCGAGCACGTTGAGCACCAGCGAATGACTCACGCGCATCCGGGACTTCAGGGGCTCCGGCTCGGCCGCGACGAGCCGCTCGAAGGTGTCCTCGGTCCAGGACACGAAGCCCTCCGGAGGCTTCTTGCGCTGCACCTTGCGGAGCTTCTTCGGATCGTCGCCCGCCTTGGCCAGCGCCCTGTGGTTCTCCACCACGTGGTCGGGGGCCTGGACCACCACGGCACCGGAGGTATCGAATCCGGCTCGACCTGCCCGCCCTGCGATCTGGTGGAACTCGCGCGCCTTCAGCATCCGCTGTCGGGTGCCGTCGAACTTGGTCAACCCGGTGAACACCACCGTGCGGATCGGCACGTTGATGCCCACGCCCAAGGTGTCGGTGCCACAGATGACCTTGAGCAGACCGGCCTGGGCGAGCGTCTCCACCAGCCGTCGGTACTTGGGCAGCATGCCGGCGTGGTGCACCCCGATGCCGTTGCGCACGAGACGAGCCAGGGTCTTGCCGAACCCCGGGCTGAACCGGAACCCACCGATCAGCTCCGCGATCCGGTCCTTCTCCTCCCGGGTGCACACGTTGATGCTGGTCAGCGACTGGGCCCGCTCGAGCGCCGCGGCCTGGGTGAAGTGCACGACGTAGACCGGCGCCTGATGGGTGGTGAGCAACTCCTCCAGCGTCTCGTGCATCGCTGTGAGTGCCCAGGCGTGGCTCAGGGGCACCGGACGCTGGGCGGAGGTCACCACCGCGGTCTCGCGACCGGTCCTGCGAGTGAGGTCCTCGACGAACCGGGTGACGTCGCCGAGGGTGGCCGACATGAGGAGGAACTGGGCCTGCGGCAGGGTCAGCAGCGGCACCTGCCAGGCCCAACCCCGGTCAGGTTCGGAGTAGAAGTGGAACTCGTCCATCACGACCTGGCCCACGTCGGCACGCGGTCCCTCGCGCAGCGCGATGTTGGCGAGCACCTCGGCGGTGCAGCAGATGATCCGGGCATCCCGGTTGACCGCGCTGTCGCCGGTGAGCATGCCCACGTTGGCCGCACCGAAGATGTCGCAGAGGGCGAAGAACTTCTCACTCACCAACGCCTTGATCGGCGCCGTGTAGTAGGTACGCCGACCCGCGGCGAGCGCTGCGAAGTGGGCGCCGGTGGCCACCAGGCTCTTGCCCGAGCCGGTGGGCGTGGACAGGATGACGTTGGCCCCGGTCATCACCTCGATGAGCGCCTCCTCCTGGGCGGGGTAGAGCCGCAGGCCATGTTCGCCGGTCCAGGACTCGAAGGCGTCGAAGAGCAGGTCGGCGTCGACCTCTCCTGTCGTCGCGGGTGGGGGGAGTCTGTCGGTGAGGGTCATCAGGCCCCCATCGTCCCCGACGTGGGTTCGACGCGGGCATCCGGTCGCACGGTAGCGTCGGGGCCATGTCTGAACGGCCCCCCTCCTCGAACGCCCCCGACCCGGGCGGCCCTGCCGAGGGAACCCCCGAGTACGACTGGCTCTACGGCGCTGCCCCGGGTGGCCGCGACGACGACGCCACTCAGGTGCTCGGTCCGGGCGGGCGCCCGCAGCGCCCTGCCCAGCAGCCGGACGCGACCCGGATGATGCCGGCAGTGCCGCGCGGTCAAGCGGCCGCACAGCAGGATGGACGCCCCCCGGCCGGACAGGTGACCCAACCCAACCAGCGCCCGCACCAGACCCCTCCCCCACCGCCCGCGCCTCCCGGCGACCGACGGGACCGGCGCAGTGGCGGCGGTGGTGGCCGAGGATTCCGGCCGCGGCTGCGCTGGGTGCTCTACCTCCTGGTCGTGTGGTTGGTCTTCTTGGTGGTCACCCCGCTCCTGGCCTGGAACAAGGTCTCGAAGGTGGAGGACACCCCTGACGGCAAACGCCCCGACGACCAGCCGGGGACGACCTACCTGCTGGTCGGCTCGGATGCCCGCAAGGACGACACCACCGGCTCGCGCACGGACTCGATCATGGTGCTGCACACCGGCAGCGGGCCGAACGTGCTCATGTCCATCCCACGCGACTCGATCGTGGACATCCCCGGACACGGCAGCGGCAAGATCAACGCCGCGTTCGCGTACGGCGGGGCACCCCTGCTGATCCGGACCATCGAGCAGAGCACCGGGATCCGCATCGACGACTACGCCGAGATCGGCTTCACCGGTTTCGTGGACGTGGTCGACGCCGTGGGCGGCATCGAGGTCTGCCCGAAGCGGAACATGAACGATCCCAAGGCCGAGCTCAAGATCAAGAAGGGCTGCCAGGAGGTCGACGGCAGGACCGCGCTGGCCTACTCGCGATCACGTCACGTCGAGGCCCTGGGCGACATCGACCGCGCCAGACGGCAGCGCGAGGTCATCTCGGCGATCGGCAAGGAAGCGGTCTCGCCGTGGAGCTTCATCAACCCGGTGCGCTACTGGCGGCTCAACTTCGCGGCCGCCGGCTCCATCGTCGTCGGCGAGAACACGAGCGCGATCGCGACCGCGAAGATGTTCCTGGCCATGACCCGGGTCAGCGGCGACAAGGGCCTGACCTGCGGGGTCCCGATCGCGGACCTCGCCGTGCACTGGGACAAGGACCGCTCCCAGCAGTTGTTCGACAAGATCATCAACGACGACGCCGACAACATCCCCGCGGGCCTGTGCACCCCCTCCGGACTGCCCAAGAGCGTGACCGGATGACCGGAGGCGGGACGGTCTACGTCCACATCGGTCTCGGGAAGACCGGAACCAGCACCATCCAGCGGGCGCTCACCGAGCAGCAGAAGGCGTTGCGCGAGTTCGGCATCCACGTCCCCGGCGGTAGCCACCAGGACACCCGCCGCGCCGTCTACGACCTCATGGGCCGGCGGATCGGCGGTGCCAACAGCGCGGCGGTGACCGGAGCCTGGCAGCCGTTCGCGCGCTCGATCGTCGCCTCCAGCGCACCCACCGTGGTCTTCTCCGAGGAGATGCTCGCCCTGGCTCGCCCGCGGATGATCCGACGCCTGGTCGACTCACTGGCTCCGCGCCGCGTGGTCGTGGTGGTCACGGTGCGTGACCTGGGCAGGGTGCTGGGGTCCTACTGGCAGCAGATGGTCATGATGGGCCGCACCGAGACCCTGCCCGAGTTCCTTGCCGCGGTCCGGGACCCGGGCGCGGGGTCGGCCAGCGCAGGGGTCGGGTTCTGGATGCGCCAGGACCTGATCCGCACCCTCAACGCCTGGGAGAGCGCCGTACCGCGCTCTGATATCCGGGTGGTGACCCTGCCGTCCCCGGGACAGGCCCCGGACCTGCTCAACGACCGGTTCGCGGAGGTCATCGGGGCCCCACCAGGGCTGCTGCGGGGCAGCCGCAGCCGCGGCAACGCGTCGGTCGGCGTACCCGAAGCCGAAGTGGTACGCCGCCTGAACGAGGCGCTCGACGGGCAGCTCGCGGAGAACCAGCGCCTCAACCTGATGCGGGTCATCCGCGCTGGCCTGGTGGACCGCGACTCGCAGCCCATCGCGGTGCCCGCGGGAGAGCTCGACTGGATCGCGCAACGGTCGGCGGCCATGGTCACCGAGCTGACCGAGCGGGGCTATCCCATCGTCGGGTCGCTCGCGGACCTGACCCCGCAGTCGGGGACCGAGGGGCCCGCACACCCGAGCGAACCGACCGCCAGCGAGGTCGCAGATGCCGCACTGGCTGCGCTCGCCGCGGTGTCGCTCGACCAGGCACGGCTCTGGGGCCGCAACCGTCAGCGGGCCGCCAGGCGCAAGGGACGCACCGCTCCGAGATCGTCAGAGGCGCTCGCCAGCGAGGGGCGCGCCGCGACCTTCCGTCTGAAGACGGCTGCGCTGGAGAAGGCCGACGACAGCAGGGTGCTGGGCTGGGCCGCCCGGGCCTACCTCAAGCGGACCTCGGGACACTGACCGCCATGCGCCGCGTCCAGCTGGTGGTCGTGTCACTCCTGGTGGGTGCCACCCTCGCCGGCTGCGGCAACGGAGCCTCGGTCGAGAAGGGTGGCAACGGCGCCGTGCTCCTGGTGGCCGGCGAGGACGTCGAGACCCCCACAGACCAGGTGAGCGGAGTCGTCCTCATGGTCGGTGACTGCGTGGGGCTGCACGAGGAAGGCGCAGCCGACCCGTCCGTGGCGGTCTGGGTGCACGGCACCACCATCACCAAGGACGAGATCCCCGTGCTGACCCTTCCCGTCGGTGACCAGTTGGCGGTCGGCGACAGCTTCACCGGCGGCGGCACGCACTTCGACCGCGCCGACCTGCCGGACTCCTTCCCGGAGATCCCGACCGGTTGCCCGGGCGAGGACATCGTGTTCGCCTACCCGATGAACGCCGCGTCAGCGCCGGTCGCTGATGCGCTTGGCCTTGCCGAGTGAGCGCTCCAGGGCGTGCGGAGCCACCACGTCCACGGCCACGGTAATGCCGATCCGGTGCTTGATCCGCTCGCGCAACCGGTCGCCCAGTGCGGGATCGACCGGGCCGGCAGACTCCACCTGCACGGTCAGCTCATCCAGGTTGCCCGGCCGGGTCAGCACACAGAGGTAGTGGGGGGTGAGCCCCTCCACCGTGAGGATCAGCTCCTCGATCTGGGTGGGGAAGACATTGACGCCGCGCACGATCATCATGTCGTCGGTGCGGCCAGTGACCTTCTGCATGCGCCGGAAGGCCGGATAGGCCGTCCCCGGGAGCAGCCGGGTCAGATCCCTGGTGCGGTAGCGGATCACCGGCATGGCCTGCTTGGTGAGACTGGTGAAGACCAGCTCGCCCTCCTGGCCGTCCTCGACGACCTCGCGCGTCACGGGGTCGATGATCTCGGGCAGGAAGTGGTCCTCCCAGATGTGCAGGCCGTCCTGGGTCTCCGCTGACTCCTGACTCACCCCCGGCCCCATCACCTCACTCAGTCCGTAGATGTCCACCGCCCGGATGCCGGCTCGGGTCTCGACGGTGCGCCGCATCTCGTCGGTCCAGGGTTCGGCACCGAAGATGCCGATCTCCAGGCTGGTCGAGCGCGGGTCGATGCCCTGGGCCTCCATCTCGTCCAGGATGGCCAGGAAGTACGACGGGGTGACCATGATGACCCGGGGCGCGAAGTCCACGATGAGCTGGACCTGGCGCTCGGTCATGCCACCGCTGACCGGGACCACCGTGCAGCCGAGCCGTTCTGCGCCGTAGTGGGCACCCAGCCCGCCGGTGAACAGCCCGTAGCCGTACGCCACGTGCACCATGTCGCCGCGACGGCCGCCCGCGGCCCGGATCGAGCGCGCCATCACCTCGGCCCAGGTGTCGAGGTCCGCGGCGGTGTAGCCCACGACGGTCGGCTTGCCCGTCGTACCGCTCGAGGCGTGCACACGGCTGACGTCGGTGCGGGGCACCGCGAACATGCCGAACGGGTAGTTGGCACGCAGGTCGGCCTTGGTGGTGAAGGGGAACCGGGCCAGGTCGGCCAGGGACTCGAGCTGGTCGGGGTGTACGCCGGCCTCGTCGAAGGCGTGGCGGTAGTGGGGGACGTGGGCGTAGGCCCGAGCCAGCGTGTCGGCCAGGCGCTCGAGCTGACGGCTCTCCAGCTCCGACCTGCTCCAGGGTGGGACTTCTCCAGGCACCGGACCAACGTAGCCCGGTGCGGCCCGGACCGTCAGGCTGCTTCGCTGCCGAGTTCGCGGCGCAGCCGGGCGAGCAGTGCGGTGATCAGCCGGGAGACCTGCATCTGGGTGACGCCGACGGCCACCCCGATCTCGGCCTGGGTGCACCCTCGCACGAAGCGCATCTCCAGGATCAGTCGCTCCCGTTCGTCGAGCCCGGCGACCAGCGGTGCCAGGGCCACACGGGCCTCGGCGCTCGAGAATCCGGAGTCCTCGCCCCCGAGCCAGTCGATCAACCCGCCGTCGCCGTCACCGGCAGGCGTGTCCAGCGAGGTGGGGGTGAAGCACCCGGCTGCCGCCTGGGAGTCCAGGACCAGGCGGAGGTCCACCCCGAGGTGCTCGGCGAGCTCCTGGGGCCGCGGTGCCCGGCCGAGCTGTTGGCACAGGTCGGCATCAGCCGCCGTCAGCCTGGCCTGCAGCTCCTGCACGGACCGAGGTGGGCGCACCACCCAGCCGAAGTCGCGGAAGTGGCGGCGCAGCTCCCCCCGAATGGTGGGCACGGCGTAGCTCAGGAAGTCGCTGGGCCGGTCGGGCTCGAAGCGGCGTACCGCTTTCACGAGCCCGAGATAGGCGACCTGCTCCAGGTCGTCGACGGCGATGCCCCGTCCGCGATAGCGCCGCGCTGCGTCGCTGGCGACCGGCATGTTGATGCGGATCACCTCGTCCTGCAGCGAGGCCCGGTCCTCGGCCGATGCCTCCTGGGCTTGAGCCAGGAGTGCAGCGGTGGCCTCCCGCCGGGGCAATTTGCTGGGTACAACAGTCGTGGTGGCCATGTCATTCAGCGAACCAGCCCGGAGGACGTGCCCGCCATACCCCTCAGGGTGAGATGCGTGCCGCGAGGCTCGATCATGGCCCCACGGTGCCGAACGTGGTTTCAGGCAGCGAGGTTGCGGACCACCGCGATGTCGATCGGCCCGAGGGTGTAGGAGCTGCCGTCGGGTGCCGTCAGCTGCCACAGCCGCTGCCTCAGATCGCTCACGGTCTCGCGCGCGACCAGCGCGACGCGGCGACCCTCGAGGGTGCTGAACGCCAGGCACTGGGCACCGGACGTGGGATGGCGCACGCGGGCGACCCCCAAACGGTGTCCCTCCAGCGTGACGACTTCAACGCTTTTCGGCGCATTGGACGGCGTTCGTGCCATGTTCGTTCCCCCCCGGGTGATGCCGAGGGGAGCCCCCCTCGCCTCGGCACTGTCGAGGATACGTGCCGTCCGCCCACCCTGCCGGGGAACCCCGGTTCGCGAGGAGGCTGACTAGATCAGGCGGACCCGCACTACGGTGGACGCATGGGCAGCGAGTGGCAGGACCAACACGCCGTCGACACCATGCTCGACGACACCGCGACCTGGGCCGTGGTGGGGCTGTCGGGTGATCGCGGCAGGACGGCGTACCGCATCGCACAGCTGCTGCAGAACCGCGGCAAGCGCATCGTGCCGGTGCACCCTGCCGCACCGGTCGTGCTCGGCGAGCAGGGCTACGCCACCCTGGCCGACATCCCCTTCCCGGTGGACGTCGTCGATGTCTTCCGGCGTTCCTCGGCCGCCGGCGAGTTCGCCGATCAGGCCGTCGCCATCGGCGCGCGCGGAGTCTGGTTCCAGCTCGGGGTGATCGACGAGGGCGCGTTCGCCCGAACCCGCCAGGCGGGGGTGCTCATGGTGATGGACACCTGTCCGGCCATCGAGTGGCGCAAGCGCAGCGAATGAGCCGGCCGGGCGGGGACCTGCAGATCGCGGCCGGGCCCGGCCTGCCGGACGGCCTCAGCATCGCCGCCGCCGACCTCGTCGAGCGCTTCTCGCGCTCACCAGGGCCGGGCGGGCAGTCGGTCAACACCTCGGACACGCGCGTCGAGCTGGAGTACGACGTAGGGCGGTCCTCGAGCCTGAGCGACGCGCAGCGCCGGCGGCTGACCCGCAACCTCTCGGGGCAACTGGTGCGGGGACGTCTGGTCGTCGTCGCCTCCGAGCACCGCTCCCAGCACCGCAACAGGGTGGCCGCCCGGGAGCGCCTCGCAGCCATCGTGCGAGCCGGCCTGGCGCCGCCACCGCCTCCTCGCCGAGCCACCAAACCCACGCTGGGCTCACGCCGCCGCCGCCTGCAGAGCAAGAAGCTGCGCGGCCGCGTCAAACAGCTCCGCGGCCCGGTCAGCGACGAGTAGCGCTCAGTCCGGAAGCCGGGTGTACTCCACCATCCGTTGCCCCATGGGGTGCTCCCACGCGCCGATGTAGCGAAACGACCAGGGCGAGCGACGGGCGACCCAGCGCAGGTCGTTGCGGTAGTACCAGAACGCGTTGCGCTCGGTGAACTGATGGCCGTTCTTCGACACGCCGTCCACCGGGTAGTCGGGTCCGCGCTCGAAGAACGTCGCGAAGAACCGGCCCCCCGGCTTCATCACCTTGGCCACACGGTAGAGGCACAGCCGCATCATGTTGAGCGGCACATGGGTGAACACCGACTGGGCGATGGCCATGTCGAAGGGCACCCCGAAGTCGTTGTCGAAGCGATCGGTGACGCGCAGGTTCTCCAGGGGCAACCGCGAGCGCTGGTGGTCGTCGAGCTCGTGGTCGTAGCCGGCGGCGATCAGGTCGTGGTTGATGTCGGTGCCGTAGTAATGGCCGGGATCGAGGTGCTCCACGAGCAGCCGACCGGCGCGCAGCGAACCGCAGCCGACATCGAGGAAGCGGTGGTGGGGTTGGAGACCCTGCTCGACCAGGAAGTTGCGCTGGAGCTGCCCCATCTGGTCCCAGTGGCCGCCGACGAAGCCGCGGTGCGCCCCTCGTTCGAGCCGTTCCTGGGTGATCTCGAAGCCGGCGTAGTCCGGGTCCTTGCGATCCGGGACCTCGATTCGTCTGCTGATCTCAGTCATGGGTTCCCCTCGTGGACGAGTCTCGACCCTAGCAAGAGCGAATGACCCCGCCTCCACCTCCGGGCCAGCGGTTCGGTACCACCGGTGGAGGCCTCCTGGCCGTGAAGTTCCTAGCGTTGCCCGCATGACGATCCTGCTCTCGGACCCGCGCGTGCACGGGGTCCCGCTGGTTGACAACGGCGACCCCCTGGTGCGGCTGGACCGTAGTCTCGGGCGACACAGCCACGTGCGCTCGGGGTTGGCCCAGCGGCTGGCCGACGCCCAGTCGATGCTGCCTCCAGGGGTGCGGCTCCACGTGGTGGAGGGACACCGCTCCGCGGCAGCCCAAGCAGCCATCGTGGCGTCGTACTCAGCCGAGCTGTGTGCTGTGCACCCGGGCATCTCGCCCGATGACCTGGCGCGCTTGTCGAGCAGGTTCGTGGCGCCCCTGGCGGTGGCTCCGCACGTGGCCGGGGCTGCGGTCGACCTCACGCTGGTCGGATCTGACGGCGTCGAGCTCGATCTGGGCACGCCGATCGATGCCACCCCCGAACAGAGTGCTGGGCGCTGCTACTTCGATGCCGTGGACATCAGTGCCGAGGCCCGGGCCTATCGGGAACTCCTGGCCGGCGCCTTGACCGGTGCCGGCCTGGTCAACTACCCCACCGAGTGGTGGCACTGGAGCTTCGGGGACCGCTACTGGGCGCTGATGACCGGAGCCGATCACGCACTCTATGGCCCCGCCGACCTGCGCAGCGCAGCATGAAAGCGCTCGCCAGCACGCTCCTCGCGGCGCCGGGCACGGTCCCCGAACTGTGCGTCGACCTGGATGCCGTGGCCGCCAACACCCGACTGTTCCGCGCCGCCACGGACGCCGACGTGATGGCGGTGGTCAAGGCCGACGGTTTCGGCCACGGAGCGCTGGACCTGGCCAGGACAGCCCTGGCCAACGGCGCCAGCTGGCTCGGCGTCACCTCGGTCGCGGAAGCGCTCCCGTTGCGGGCCGCCGGCCTGAGGGCGCCGGTCCTCAGCTGGCTCAACCCGGTCGACGGCGACTTCGCCAGCGCGTTGGCAGCCGATGTCGACCTGGCCATCCCGGGGATCGAGCATCTCGAGGCAGTCTGTGCCGCAGCCCGCGCCACCGGGCGCGCCGCCCGGGTGCACCTCCACCTCGACACCGGCATGGCCCGGGACGGCGCGAGCCCCGCGCTCTGGGGACGGCTGTGCCGCGCCGCGCGCCGTGCGGAACGCCAAGGGACGTTCCGTGTCATCGGTGTGATGGGCCATCTGGCCTGTGCCGACCTGCCCGGCGATCCGGAGAACTCCACGGGCCGCACCAGGTTCGCCTGGGGCCTCGACGTCGCCCGGGCATCGGGGCTGCGACCGGCGCAACGACACCTCGCTGCCACGGCGGCGACCCTGACCGATCCACGCTCGCATCACACGATGGTGCGCATCGGCGCCGGCCTGGTCGGCATCGACCCGTCGGGCACCACGTCCCTCCAGCCCGGTCTGCGTCTCACGGCTCCCGTGGTGAGCATCCGTCGGGTGCGCGCGGGAACCGGCGTCGGCTACGGCCACACGGGCATCACGACGACCGCTACCCGTCTGGCCCTGCTGTCCCTCGGGTACGCCGACGGACTCCCGCGAGCTGCCTCCGCTGGAGCCGAGGTCCTCGTCGCCGGTCGGCGCTGCCCGGTCATCGGCCGCATCTCCATGGACCAGACCGTGGTCGACCTCGGCCCGACCGGTCGGGCCGAGCCGGGAGATCTCGCCACGGTGTTCGGGCCCGGCGACGACGGAGAGCCGACGGTGGCCGACTGGGCCGGGTGGGCCAACACGATCGAGCACGAGATCGTCACCGGGATCGGCGCCCGGGTGCGCCGTACCCGGATCGCCAAGCCGCTGCGGAGCCTGTCGTGAACCCGCTGCCGACCCGGGTCGCGGTGATCGGCGGAGGTCAGAACTGCGAGCACGAGGTGTCGCTCGCATCGGCCGCCGCGGTCGCGGCGGCACTCGACCCGGCACGCTACGAGGTGGTCAGGTTGACCATCGGCCGCGACGGCGCCTGGTCCGACGAACACGGGGGTGTCGTCGGACTGGGCGCGGCCGTCGAGCTCCTGCAGACCTGCGCGGCGGTGCTGCCCGTGGTCCACGGCCCTCGCGGAGAGGACGGCACCCTGGCCGCCCTGTGCGACCTGGCCGGGGTCCCCTGTGTCGGCTCCGGGGTACGCGCCGGTGCGCTGGCTATGGACAAGTGGGCCACGAAGCTGGTCGCCGAGGCGATCGGAGTCCGCACCGCCACGGGCGTCCTGGTCAGCAGAGCCGACTCCATCGCCTGGTCGGGTCCCGTCGTCGTGAAGCCGGTAGCAGCGGGCTCGAGCCACGGGGTCTCTCTCGTCCGAGACGCCGACGACTTCGCCGACGCCCTCGAGTCCGCCTTGGCGTTGGACGACCGGGTGCTGGTCGAGGAGGTGATCGTGGGACGTGAGATCGACCTGGCGGTGCTACGCCTGCCCGGTGGGGACCTGATGGTCGCTCCGGCGTTGGAGATCGTCGTCGACGACGTCTTCGACACGCGCACGAAGTACGACGGCAGCGCGGACTTCCGGCTGCCCGCTGACCTCGACGAGGTCGCGGGCAAGGACCTGGAGACCGCGGCTATTGCCATGTACGAGGCCCTGGGGTGCGCAGGAGTGGCCCGCATCGACTTCTTCGTGACCGAGCACGGCCCGGTGCTCAACGAGGTCAACACCATGCCGGGAATGACCGAGCAGTCCCAGGTGCCGAAGATGTTCGCCGCCGGCGGACTGCCCTACCCCGACCTGCTCGACCTGCTGGTGCGAGGGGCCCTGTGACGCCTGGGGCCTCACTCCGCGGCTGTCGCGGTCCCTGCGACAGCCTGGGCGTGATTCCATTGCGGGGTCACATGCCCACCCACCTGGCAGGAGGTCCGGTCAGATGGTTGCCCTCCCGGATCCCGACGCCGGCATGACCCGGCCACCGAGCAGGCAGTCGCCCGCCTGGTGGCCGGACGCCGCGCTCGGCGTGGCCGTCACCCTGTTCGGCATCTGGGAGGCGCTGACCCGGGCACCCTGGTGGATCGAGGGCTCCACCCGGGGTGTCGCGGTCGCACTCGGGATGGGGGTGGCCGCCGGCCTGCACCGCCGCCGTCCGGCCGTGGCGGTCCTGCTCGTGTGGCTGGCGTGCGGATTGCAGGTGGTGTCCGGGCTCGACCTGATGCTCGTCGAGCTGGCCGCCCTCGGAGTGTCCTACGGTGCGGCTCGCTACGGGTCGCGCACGGTGCTGTGGATCAGCGGCCTGTCGATCCCGGTGGGCTCGGCCATCGCCCTGGTCTGGGTGCTGGGGTACGGCGAGACCTGGTTCTCCACGCTCGGCGTACGACTGCTCGGCGTGGACCTGGCCAACGGGAGGCCGTTCACGACCGTCCTGCTGGGCGGGGTGCTGGTGCTGCTCACCCTCAGCGTGCCCTGGCTGGTGGGGCTGACCCTGCGGATCCGGCAGCAGGCGCAGGTGTCGCGAGTGGCGCAGGCCACCGCAGAGGAGGCCCGTTCCCAGGCCGAGGAGATCGCCCGGCTCCGTGCCGAGCAGGCCACCCTCGCCCGCGACGTGCACGACGTGGTCGGGCACTCCCTGGCGGTGATCCTGGCCCAGGCCGAGTCGGCTCAGTTCCTCAAGGACGATGACAACGCCGCACTGAAGAAGACGATGGCGAACATCGCCGTGTCTGCCCGGACGTCGCTGCAGGACGTGCGCCAGGTGCTCACCCCCACCCCGCACCCATCGGCGCAGCGAGTCACCGGTGGACTGGAGAGCCTGATCGACGGGGTCCGCTCCAGTGGCCACGTCGTGACCTCCAGCGAGGTGGGCACCCCCCAACCGCTGCCGCCCGAGCTGGAGGTGGTTGCCTATCGGGTGCTGCAGGAGATGCTGACGAATGCGATTCGACACGGACGACGCGGGGAACCCGTGAGCGTCGAGCGACACTGGGAGGGCGAGTTGCGCATCGAGGTCCGCAACGTCGTCGAGGCACTCAGCGACGAGACCGTCCCGATCGCCGTCCGATCCCCACCGCCGGCCGCCCCGGCCCCAGGTCAGGGACTCGACGGCATGCGCCGCCGGCTGGAGGCGGTCGGTGGCCGCCTTGACGTACGCCGCCGCGAGGAGCCGACAGGCGCCACGTTCACCACCACTGCCTGGGTGCCACTGCGAGCGGCCGGATGATCAGGGTCCTGCTGGTCGATGACCAGGAACTGTTCCGGGCCGGGGTGGGCGTGATCATCGACGCCCAGCCCGACATGGAGGTCGTCGGTTCGGCGGCCGACGGTATCGAGGCGGTCCGCCTCGTGGAGAGCGTGTCCCCCGACGTCGTGCTCATGGACGTGCGGATGCCTGAGATGGACGGTGTGGAGGCGACCCGGCAGATCTTCGCGCCGACCCGGGTCCAGCAGCGCGACCGGCCGGTGCGCGTGATCGTCCTGACCACCTTCAACCTCGATGACCGCGCCGCAACCGCCATCCGGCACGGAGCCAGCGGCTTCCTGCTCAAGGACACGACGCCCCAACAGCTCAGCGACGCCATCCGCACCGTGCACGCCGGCAACGCCGTCCTCGCACCGGAGGACCTGTCCGCCCTGCTGGAGGGGCAGTTCCGCTCGCGCGCGGCCATTCCGGCGGCGTACCAGTCACTCACCGACAAGGAGCGTGAGGTGTTCGCCGCCGTCGCCCGTGGTCTGTCCAACACCGAGATCGCGGCGCTCGTCTACGCCGGCGAGTCCACGGTCAAGACCCACGTCGGAGCCATCCTGCGCAAGCTCAGCCTGCGCGACCGGGTGCAGATCGTGGTGTTCGCCCACGAGCACGGTCTCGCCGTCTGAGAGGGCCTCAGAAGCCCAGGCGCGTGGGGCCGGCGGACTCCCGCCGCACCACCTGGCCCTTCTCGTGAGCGGTGTCGCGCAAGGCGGCCTGGAAGTCGACCATCCTCTGGCGCAGGGCCGCATCGGAGGCCGCCAGGATCCGGACAGCGAGCAGACCGGCGTTGCGGGCGTTGCCCACGGCCACCGTCGCCACCGGCACGCCCGCGGGCATCTGCACGATCGAGAGCAGCGAGTCCAGCCCGCCGAGGTGCTTGAGTGCCACCGGCACCCCGATCACGGGCAGCGGGGTGACCGCGGCCAGCATGCCGGGCAGGTGTGCCGCCCCGCCGGCGCCCGCGATGATCACCGACAGGCCCCGATCCACCGCGCTGCGGCCGTAGGTGATCATCTCCTCGGGCATGCGATGCGCCGAGACCACGTCTGCCTCGAAGCTCACCTCGAACTCGGCCAGCGCGTCGGCTGCAGCCTTCATGACGGGCCAGTCGGAGTCCGAACCCATCACGATGCCAACAGTCCCAGAAGTCATTGCCCTACTCGCTTTCGTTGCCGAGATCGCCACGGAACCAGGCGGCTGCGTGCCGCGCTCGCTCCAGACAATCATCGAGGTCGTCGCCGTAGGCGTTGACGTGGCCGACCTTTCGCCCAGGGCGTAGTTCCTTGCCGTAGAGGTGCACGCGTAGGAACGGGTCGCGGGCCATGGCGTGGGGGTAGCCGTCGTACAGTCGGCCGGTCTCCGAGGCGCCCCCGAGGATGTTGACCATCACCGTCCAGCGTGCCCGCGGCAGCGGCGAGCCGAGCGGCAGGTCCATGACGGCCCGCAGGTGGTTCTCGAACTGCGAGGTGACCGCCCCGTCCTGGCTCCAGTGGCCGGTGTTGTGCGGCCGCATGGCGAGCTCGTTGACCAGGATCCGTCCATCGGTGGTCTCGAACAGCTCGACCGCGAGGATGCCCGTCACGCCGAGCGCCCCCGCGATGCGAAGCGCGATCGCCTGCGCCTGACCGGCCAGCTCCGGGTCGAGGTCGGGCGCCGGGGCGATGACCTCACGGCACACACCGTCGACCTGGGTGGACTCCACGACGGGGTACGCCGCAGCCTGGCCGCTCGGCGACCGGGCGACGAGTGCGGAGAGCTCGCGACGGAAGTCGACCAGCTCCTCGGCCAGGATCTGGACGCCGGCAGCGGCCGCGGTGCTGAACGCGTCGGCACAGTCCTCGAGAGACCAGGCCACCCACACCCCCTTGCCGTCGTACCCGCCCCGGGTCGTCTTGAGGACCGCCGGGAAGCCGAACGCGGCCACCTCCTCGGCCGTGGTGACCAGCGCGTGGCGCGGGCAGGGCACCCCCAGCTCGCTCAACCTGGCCCGCATCACGCCCTTGTCCTGGGCGTGCACGAGGGCCTCCGGGCCGGGACGTACGGCGATGCCGCCGGACTCGAGGTCGTGCAGATGCGCGGTCGGGACGTGCTCGTGGTCGAAGGTGACGACCGCGCAGCCCCGGGTGATGTGGTGCAGGGTGGCGAGATCGCGGTAGTCCCCGACCTCGTGGTCGACGATGACCTGAGCGGCCGACCCTCCCTGCGCCTCGGACAGCAGCCGCAACGGAAGTCCGAGGGCGATGGCCGGCTGAGCGAGCATCCGTGCGAGCTGACCGCCCCCGATGATGGCGAGGGTCGGAGCGAGAGATGAGGTCACAGGCAGCAAGGCTAGTGCTGCGGCGGGACCTGCTCGAAACGGAGTCCCTGACCACGGATCGTGGTGATCAGCGTGGGTCTGCGGGGGTTGTCGCCGAGCTTGCGGCGCAGCCAGCCCAGGTGGACGTCGATCGTCTTGGACGAGGTGTAGAACGTGGTGTTCCAGACCTCCTTCATGAGCTCTTCACGGCGCACGATCTGACCCGGTCGCGTGATCACCGCTTGAAGGAGGTCGAACTCCTTGCGCGACAGCGGGATCTCCCGTCCTGCCCGCCACACTTTTCGTGCGTCCGGGTCGATCCGGACGTCCTGCACCTGAGCCATGGGCCAAGGTTAGAAATGCGACACGCCCATCGGCGGTGAAATCTCCAAAGATCAGCCGATCGGGCCACACAACAACCCCAAAATGACCAGAGAACGCCAGATCTTTCAGTGCCGGCGGACGGTCACGGGCTCCACGAGACCGAAGCCGCGCAACGGCCGAGGCGGCAGTCGCCGGGTCTCCCAGGCCGTTCCCGGCAGCATCCGGGCGGTGGCCTCGTCGATGATCACCCGATTGCGCCGAGCCACCGTGGTCAGCCGGGCCGCCAGGTTGACCGGTGGGCCGAAGACGTCGCCGAGGCGCAGCACCACGTTGCCGGAGGCCAGCCCGAGGCGGACGTCGGGCATCCGGTCGTCGCGGCCGATCACCTCGATGATGCCTTCGGCGGTGTCGAGCGCGCGCACCGGATCGTCGTTCACGAAGAGCACCGAGTCGCCCAGGCTCTTGATGGCCCGCCCGGAGTGGGCGGCGATCACGTCGTGCACCCGCGACTCGAAGGTCTCCACCAGGTCACCGATGCGGTGCTCGGCCATCTCGTTGGACAAGGCTGTGAAGGCGACCAGGTCGGCGAAACCGACCGTCACCTCGGTCGTGCTGAGCTCCTCGTCGTTGGCACCCAACGCCTCGGCCCGAGCCACCGCCGCGGCGAGGTGGCGGCGCCAGGAGTAGATCAGCAGCTCCTCGAACGGACGACCGATCCGACCGAGCAGGTCGACCGAGGCGTCCAAGCGGCTCTGGTCGGGTTCCATGTTCAACAGGTTGGGCACCACCGAGGCGGTCTCCCACTCGGCCAGGCGCGCCATGGTCTGTCCCACGCCGCGGGTCATGTTCAGGGCGGTGTCGAGGTCGATGAGCCCCTCGTCAACGATGCTCACCAAGGTGCTCACCGCTCGGGCGTCCGCGTCGGTGAACAGCATCTCGCCCTGGAGCTCGGGGAAGCCCAGTGCCCGCCACAGCCGCCGGGTGAGTTCGACGTCGGCACCGCTGAGCTCGGCGACCTCGCCGGCGCTGAGGGTGGCCGGCTCGCCGAGAATGACTCTTTCGAGGTCCTCGCGGGTGTGTCGTCGCTCAGGAGCCATCGTGATGGCGCTCGCCGCTGAGCCTGTTGAGCTCTTCGGCCACCTGGAGCTGCACCTGCTCGACGTGCGGGATGTCATGGAGCTCGACGCGACCGTCGGTGCTCGCGTCGGAGACGACCAGGGTGCCGCAGCCGAACATGCGGTCCACGACCCCCATCTCGAAGTCGACGCCGCTGATCCGGTTGAGCGGGATCGTGCGACCCTCCTTGGCGATCAGGCCGGAGCGGGTGATCAGGCGACGGTTGGTGAACGTGTAGGTCGTCGTGTACCAGGTGATCACGGGGCGGACGACGAACCAGAGGATCGCGATCAGCACGACCGCCCAGATCGCCAGGCGCGGCACGTTCTGACCGGCGTCGCCGATCAGGTTGCCGACCACCACTCCGGCAGCCAGGAGGACGACCAGCAGCAGGACCGGGAGTGCGAGGACCTTGGGATGCGTACGAGTGCCGACGACGACATGCTCTCCGTCGTTCAGGAGACTGCGGGAAATTGCCACGACCGAATCATGTCACTGATCGTCCCGGCGGACATGGACCACGTCGCCGGCGTCGACCGACGTCGACCCGTCCGCCGTGTCCACCACCAACCGGCCCAGGCCGTCCAGGTCCCGGGCGGTGCCCCGCAGCGTCCGCGCACCAGGCAGGTCGACACGGACCTCACGGCCCAGCGTCGAGCAGTGCGGGACGTACGCCGTCCGCAGGAAGCCGTCGCCCTTCTCGACCCAGTCGCCGTACCCCCGCTCGAGGGTGGTCAGGAGATCGAGCAGCAGCGCGGTGCGGTCCGGCTCGTGGCCGGGGCCCTGGTCACGTGCCAGCTCCAGCGTGAGCGACGTCGCCGTCGGCACCGGCAGCTCATCGGCGGTGGTGGACACGTTGAGTCCGACGCCGACGACCGCCGCGGCTCCAGCGGGGCTGTCGACCCGTTCGACCAGGATCCCAGCCACTTTCAGCTCACCGATGAGGACGTCGTTGGGCCACTTCACGGTGGCCGGCACGCCCAGTCGCGCGACCGCCGTACGCACCGCGGAGCCGACGAGCAGCGGAAGCAACGGCCACCGGCTGGGCTCGACAGCAGGGCGCAGGAGCACCGAGAACGTCAGCGCGGCCCGTGCCGGGGTGTCCCAGGTCCGGTCCAGTCGTCCGCGCCCGGCGGTCTGGTGCTCGGTGACCAGCACCTGCTCAGCGCCGCCGGCTCGGGCCCGGTCAGCCAGGACTGCGTTGGTCGAGCCCGTCTCGGCCAGCACCTCGACCGGCCAGGGTGCTGCGCCGAGCCGCGAGGTGTCGAGTGATGTGCGCCATACGCCGTTGTCCGCCATGCGCACTACATTGACGCACGGAGAGCCAAGGAGGCCACTTGTGAGTGCAGAGGCGACGTCAGCCGAGACCGGGATCCCCGAGATCGATGTGCACAGCACGGCGGGCAAGCTCGCTGATCTGGGGCGGCGGTTGGATGAGGCGGTGCATGCGGGCTCGGCCAAGGCGGTCGAGAAGCAGCATGCGAAGGGCCGCCAGACGGCGCGGGAGCGGATCGAGCAGCTCTTCGACGACGGGTCGTTCGTGGAGCTCGACGAGCTCGCCCGGCACCGCTCGACGGCGTTCGGGCTGGAGGCCAACCGCCCCTACGGCGATGGGGTCATCACCGGCTACGGCACCATCGATGGGCGTCAGGTGTGCGTGTTCTCCCAGGACTTCACCGTCTTCGGCGGGTCGTTGGGTGAGGTCTACGGCGAGAAGATCACCAAGGTGATGGACCTGGCGATCAAGACCGGGTGCCCCATCATCGGGATCAACGAGGGCGCCGGCGCCCGGATCCAGGAGGGTGTCGTCTCGCTCGGGCTCTACGGCGAGATCTTCCGTCGCAACGTGCACGCCTCGGGCGTCATCCCGCAGATCTCGATGATCATGGGCTCGTGTGCCGGGGGGCACGTCTACTCCCCCGCGGTCACCGACTTCACGATCATGGTCGACGGCACCTCCAACATGTTCATCACCGGGCCCGACGTGATCAAGACCGTCACCGGTGAGGACGTCACGATGGAGGAGCTCGGGGGCGCCCGGACCCACAACACCAAGTCCGGCAACGCCCACTACATGGGCGCCGACGAGGCCGACGCCATCGACTACGTCAAGGCCCTGTTGTCCTACCTGCCGCAGAACAACCTCGACGAGCCGGTCCTCTACGACGAACCAGCCATCGAGTCGGTCACCGACCTGGACCTGTCCCTCGACGTCCTCATCCCGGACTCGCCCAACCAGCCCTACGACATGCACACCGTCATCGAGGCCGTCCTGGACGACGAGGAGTTCCTCGAGGTGATGGCCCTGTTCGCCCCCAACATCCTCATCGGCTACGGCCGCATCGAGGGGCGCCCGGTCGGGATCGTGGCCAACCAGCCGATGCAGTTCGCCGGCACCCTCGACATCGATGCCTCCGAGAAGGCCGCCCGGTTCGTGCGGACCTGCGATGCCTTCAACATCCCGGTGATCACCTTCGTCGACGTCCCCGGGTTCCTGCCCGGCACCGACCAGGAGTGGAACGGCATCATCCGGCGCGGCGCGAAGTTGATCTACGCCTACGCCGAGGCCACCGTCCCGCTGATCACGATCATCACCCGCAAGGCCTACGGCGGCGCCTACGACGTGATGGGCTCCAAGCACCTCGGGGCAGACATCAACGTCGCCTGGCCCACCGCCCAGATCGCGGTGATGGGCGCCCAGGGCGCGGTCAACATCCTCTACCGCAAGGAGATCGCCGAGGCCACCGCCGCCGGCAACGCCGAGGAACGCCGCGCCGAACTCATCACCACCTACGAGGACACCCTCGCCAACCCCTACATCGCCGCCGAACGCGGCTACATCGACGCCGTCATCTCCCCCCACGAGACCCGCCTCGAGATCGTCCGCGCCCTGCGACTCCTCAAGTCCAAACGCGAGACGCTGCCGGCCAAGAAGCACGGGAACATCCCCCTATGAGCGAGCCTCCGGTGGTCGAGCCTGTCGATTCGGTGGTCGAGCCTGTCGAGACCCCCTTGCTTCGCGTCATCAACCCCGACGCCACCGACGAGGAGATCGCCGCCCTCGTGGCTGTGTTCTCGGCTCTGGGCTCGTCACCTGCCCCCGCCCCGGACCGCCGCACCCCCGCCTGGCAGGCACACCAGCGCAAGCTGCGCGTCCTACCCCCAGCCGGCCCGGGCGGCTGGCGGGCCAGCGGTCTGCCGCGCTGACGATTCCGGTCGTTCCTGGCGGAGGTTCATCAAGGTATGCAGCCGAACCTCCGCTGTCCGTGGTGAATTCATCGTGGGAAGGGGCGGTTCATCGTGGTCAGTGAGGCCTCATCCGAGTCTATGCAGAAAACGTCTCATGCGCTGAGTCGTCAGGTTGGGGCGGTTGAGGTCCTCCCAGATCAAGCGGACCATCGGCCACCCGGTGACTTCGCGAAGCAGATCCTCGCGCTGCTTCTCGCTGAAGACGACATCACCAGCGGACTGCCCCGGCTGCACAAGCCGCCCATACTTGATCCGGCCGTCGAACTCGCCCAGCAGCCCATGGTCGGGCCAGCCCCAGTCGCAGGTGCCCACCAGGTTTCCCCGTTCGTCGTACACGGTGAACTGCAGAAGGGGAGCGGGGAGGTGTGCAGCCCAGAATAGGTAGCGCCCCAGACTCTCGCCCGGACTCTGCGCACCAGCATCGGCCATCCGGACCGGTATCTGCATGGAGCGCATGAACGGCCAGTGACACATGAGCCGGAACTGGTCCTCAAGCGCCTTGGGTGTCGCGAGTCCAAGGTTCAGCAGCGAGTCGAGGAGCACCAGCTTTGCCCCGCCCCTGACTCGTGATCCCGCCTCAAGAGCGCACCGCTCCGGAGACAGCACGAGGCTGCCGTGAACTCTGCGCAGGTCCTCGGGAGCCCAGAAGCCCTCGTGATGTACGACGTCACCCTCGATGCGTCCAGCACCGCCGTCCAACCGGGTGACATGAACTCGGGTGAGATCCAGGTCCCAGGTGGCGATGCCGTGCGCCAGGCACCCGGTGGGCCCGCTCAGGGCGACGCGGTCGCCGAGGGAGTCTGCAACGCTGTGAGCCAGGACGAGATGCCGGGACACCTGATCCAGGCCCGCCCAGACGTCGGTGTGCGTGTAGTAGCCGCGCCGGATCCGGTGCCACACCTTCAGTCGTAGTGCTCGGGAGACGGCCTTGTCGTCGTAGCCGAACTCCCGGGCTTGGCTGCGGGTGAAGAAGCCCTGGGTGTCGTCAAGAACGCGGAGTGGGTCCATCGCTCCATCGTTGAGTCGGCGTACGCCGTGGCAACAGCCGAAGCAGAGCACCTGTGGATGAGCGGGTTCAACTCCGGGTATGTGGACGGCAAGCGGGCCGCGCTGGACTTCGCAGAGCGAATCGAAGGCTCACCCACCTCGACGAACCTCCGCTTCCCATGGCGAATTCACCGTGGAAACGGGAGGTTCGCCTGCATACCTTGATGAACCTCCCCCCACGCCGGGCCTAGGTTGGACGCATGCAGCCGGGGCCGACGAATGCGATCACCGATGTCGAGGGCATCCGGGTCGGGCACGCTCAACGCACCGACGAGGGTTGGCTGACCGGGACGACGGTGGTGCTGGCGCCCCCGGACGGCGCGGTGGGCGGAGTCGACGTACGAGGCGGGGGTCCTGGCACCCGCGAGACCGACGTGCTCGATCCACGCAATCTCGTCGAGCGGGTGCATGCCGTCGTGCTGAGTGGCGGCTCGGCCCTGGGGCTGGCAGCCGCCGACGGCGTAGCCAGGGCCCTGTTCGATGATGGCATCGGCTACCCCATGGGGGCACCGGGCGAGGTCGTTCCCATCGTGCCGGCCGCGATCCTCTTCGACCTCGGACGCGGTGGCGTCTTCGGCAACGCCCCCGACGCCGCATTGGGAGCCCAGGCCTACGCGGCGGCCCACGACTCCACTGCGCTCGGCTGCGTCGGGGCCGGCACCGGTGCCAGGGCCGGCGGTCTGCGCGGCGGCGTGGGTACGGCGTCCGCCGTACTGCCGGACGGCACGACGGTCGGCGCCCTGGTCGCAGTCAACGCGATCGGTTCGTGTGTGGATCCGGCCACGGGTGAGCTGTACTCCGCGCGGTTCTGCCTGCCTGGCGACCTACCCACCTTGGGGCGGCCGAGCCCGGAGGAGCTCCGGGTCGCACGAGAGGCGGCAACGCTCACCCCCGGAGCCCACCTGGCCACCAGCATCGGGGTCATCGCGACCGACCGGACCCTCACCAAAGCCCAGTGCTCCAAGGTCTCCGGGATCGGCCATGACGGCCTGGCCCGCGCCATCCGACCGGTGCACACCATGTTCGACGGGGACACCCTGTTCACGCTGGCCACTGCGGTGCGCGGCGCGCCCGATCCGTTCGAGTTCCACGCGCTGCTCGAGGCCGCGGCCGACTGTGTCACCCGCGCGGTGGCCCGGGCCATGCTCGCCGCGACCTCCGCGGCGGGGATCCGGTCGTTCCGCGACGCCTTCCCCTCCGCCTTGGGATAGTCCCGAACGTTCGGCACCGACCGACGGCGTGTCGCGGTGCTGAATGTTCGGGACCATCGGGGGTGGGTAGCCTCGGGCGGGTGACCCGACTCGTCCTGGCCTCCCAGTCCCCGGCCCGCCTGGCCACGCTTCAGAAGGCGGGGGTCGAGCCGCTGGTGATCGTCAGCGGCGTCGACGAGTCGGTGATCACCGACGTGGCCCCCGCGGAGCTGGCCCTGCAGCTCGCGGAGCTCAAGGCGGCCACGGTGCTGGGACGACCCGGGGTGCCCAACGATGCCGTCGTGCTGGGCTGCGACTCCGTCCTCGAGCTGGACGGCGAGGCCCTGGGCAAGCCCGACTCGGCCGACGAGGCGGTCCGGCGCTGGCAGGCGATGCGCGGACGAAGCGGGGTCCTGCACACGGGCCACAGCGTGCACGATGTCGCCACCGGCCGGGTCGCGGCCGCCATCGCCTCGACGACGGTGCACTTCGCCGATGTGAGCGACGCCGAGATCACCGCCTACGTCGCGACCGGCGAGCCACTCCAGGTGGCGGGTGCCTTCACCGTGGACGGACTCGGTGGAGCGTTCGTGACCGGGATCGAGGGGGACCACCACAACGTGGTCGGCGTGAGCCTCCCGCTGCTGCGCGACCTGCTGGCCGAGCTCGGGCACGCGTGGACCGACCTCTGGGCGGCCTGAGAGCCACCCAGGGGCCGGGGCGCCTCAGCGCTTGCGCCCCGGGGCGAAGAGCGCTGCGACCACGGCGATGGCCACCGCGCCCGCTCCGGTGAGCAGAGCCGGACCGATCGCGTCGGTGTAGCCGGTCGGGGTGAGCTGCCCGCCGTTGCCCTCGAAGACCGCCACCAGGACCGCGATCCCCAGGGCCACTCCGAACTCGCGGATGGTGGAGTTGGCCGAGCTCGCGACCGCGAAGTCGCTCTCCGGAAGTCCATCGAGGGTGGCCGTCGCATTGGGTGCGAAGGTCAGCCCCATCCCGATCCCGGCCATGGCGAGCGCCGGAACGAACGAGGAGTACGACGACAGGTTCTCGGCCAGCGTTGCCAACCAGACGAGTGCACCGGCCTGCAGCAACAGACCCGCCAGCAGGAGGGACCGCAGCCCGGTCCGGGAGGCGAACGCACCGGCCAAGGGGGCCACGACCATGGGGGCGGCCGTCCAGGGAAGGGTCCGGATGCCGGCCTCGAGGGGACTGTAGCCCTGCACGATCTGCAGGTACTGCGCCAGCAGGAACACGGCGCCGAACATCCCCAGCGTGAAGAAGAGGCCGATCGCATTGGCGCTGGAGAAGCCGCGACTGGCGAACAGCCGCAGCGGCAGTACGGCGTACGTCCGGCGACGGGCGTGCAGCACGTAGGCCGGCAGGAGCAGGGTCGCGATGACCAGCGAGCCCAGCACCACCGGGGAGGACCAACCGTCGTCGTTGCCGTGCACGATCCCCCAGATGCCGAGGAACACCGCACCGCCGAGCAGCAGGGTGCCGCGCACGTCCAGCTTCTGCCACGTGCCGCGCGACTCGTCCACCGCGAGGTGGAGCAACGGGATGGCGACGAGCGCGACCGGCACGTTGAGCCAGAAGATGGCCTGCCAGTTCACCCCCTCGACCACGGCGCCGCCGATCACCGGGCCGAGCGCGACGCCGAGACCGGAGACCCCGCCCCAGATGCCGATGGCCGCAGCCCGCATGGCGGGCGGGACGGCCGCAGCGAGCAGGGTGAGGGACAGGGGCATGACGGCAGCCGCACCCAGGCCCTGGAACGCCCGGGCGACGATCAGAGCCTCCGAGGAGGTGCTGAGCGCGGAGGCGATCGAGGCAATGGTGAAGAGCGTGATCCCGGCGAGCATCACCCGCTTGCGACCGATCCGGTCGCCCAGGGTGGCCGCGGGCAGCATGAAGGTCGCGAAGGTCAGGGTGTAGGCGTTGAGGAACCACGCCAGCTGATCGACCGAGGAGCCGAGGTCGACCTGGATGACCGGGAGGGCGCTGGTCAGCACCAGGTTGTCCAGCGTGGCCATGAACATCGGCAGTGACGTGGCCACGATCGCGACCCACAGGGGCAGCCGTCGGGCTCGACCCGGCTCGGCCGGCGGGGGACTGGCCGGAGCCGCCGGCGCGGTGACTGAAGTGGTCATGAGGGAATCCGATCCAAGAAGGCATTGAATGATTACTTGTGTCCAACACCGTAAGTAATCAAGTGATAATCTGTCAACCATGTCCCCCAGGAAGTCCCCGACCACCACCCGCCTGAGCGGCGAGGACCGCCGCGAGCTCGTCCTCGCTGCCGCGATGCGCGCCTTCGCCCGCAGTGGGTACGCCGGCACTAGCACCGACGCCGTCGCTCGCGAGGCCGGCGTCTCACAGCCCTACGTCGTGCGCATCTTCGGCACCAAGCTCGACCTGTTCCTCGAGGTCTTCACGATGGCTACCGACCGCATCGGCGAAGCCTTCGAACAGGTCCTGGCCGAGGGGCCGTTCGACCCCGAGAGCGAAGCCGACTGGGAGCGGATGGGGATGGCCTACACCGGCCTGCTCGCCGACCGCGACTTCCTCCTGGTGATGATGCACGGGTTCTCGGCGGCCGGCGTACCAGAGATCGGCGCCCGCGCCCGTGTCGGCATGGCCGACATCTTCGAGATCCTCAAGCGCACCGGAGCCGGTGACGAGGAGGTCCGCGACTTCGTGGCACACGGCATGTTGCTGAATGTGATGATCGCGATCCGCGCCCCCGAGCACGTCGCCGAGGCCGGCACGCTGGCTCAGCTCACGGTGTGTGCGTTCGGGGAGGCGTTGGAGGTGGTGTCATGATCGCGCCGACGCCCGGCTGCGGCAGCCGCGGCTGGCTGAAGACCACCGTGCGGAACAGGTAGAACCGCGCCACCATCCCGAACGACAGCCCGATGACGTTGGCCGACAGGTTGTCGGCCCACGGATCGTCGAGGCCGAGCACGTCGCGACTGAACCACAGGCAACTCACCGGCAGCGCCATGGTGAGCAGGTTGATCAGGACGTACGCCGTGCGGCCGCCGTCGGCGTAGGTGGTCTCGCGGTGCTTGAACGCCCAGTGCCGACTGCCCCGATAGCTGATCACCATGCCGACCGAGTTGGCGAGCACGTAGGCCAGCAGGGCGTGGTCGCTCAGGGGCGGGTCACTCACCGCCCAGTTGCCATGGACCAGCAGGTTGAACAGGAAGAGCGCCACCAGCGTCGCCACCCCTCCGACGGCAAGGAAGCGGGCGACCTCGTCGAGGCGTCGGCGCCACCGCTGGTCCATGGGACCCAAACTAACGGTTCCCGGGCCGCATTCGGGGCAGGCAGCACCCCAGGCTCACTCGACCGGGAGCCCCAGTCCTCGCGCGATGAGCATCCGCTGCACCTCCGAGGTGCCCTCACCGATCTCCAGCACCTTGGCGTCGCGGTAGAAGCGGGTGACCGGATACTCCTCCATGAAGCCGTAGCCACCGAACACCTGGGTGGCGATCCGGGTGGCCGTCACGGCCGACTCGGTGGCGTAGAGCTTGGCCACGGAGGCCGCCTGCTTGAACGCCTTCATGCTGGCTCCGCCGGGACGGTCCATGGAGTCCTTCATGGCCGCCGCACGGTAGGTGAGCAGCCTCGAGGCGTGGAGCATGACCTCAAGGTCCGCGATCTGGAAGGCCACCCCCTGCTTGCGCCCGATGGGCCCGCCGAAGGTCTGGCGCTCACCGGCGTACTGCACGGACATGTCGACACAGGCCTGGATGCACCCGACGGCCAGAGCCGCGATCGCGACCCGACCGTCGTCGAGCGTGGCCAGGAACTGGGCGAAGCCGCGCCCACGCTCCCCCAGCAGGTTGCCCTCAGGCACGTGCACGTCGACGAGGCTGAGCGGGTGGGTGTCCGAGGCGTGCCACCCGAGCTTGTCGTAGGCCGGCTCGGCCACGAAGCCGGCGGTGCCCGACGGCACGATGATGGTCGATATCTCGGCCCGCTCCTGACCGGAGGCGGTCGTGGAGACCCCGGTCCGCGCGGTCACGGTCACCACGGAGGTGATCTCGGAGCCCGAGTTGGTGATGAACTGCTTGGCCCCGTTGAGCACCCACTGACCCTCGACGAGTTCGGCCTTGGTGCGGGTCGCGCCGGCGTCCGAACCGGCGCCGGGCTCGGTCAGACCGAAACCGGCCAGCCGCTCACCGCTCACCAGGTCGGGCAGCCAGGTCTCACGCTGTTCCGGGGTCCCGAAGGTGAGGATCGGGTTGATGCCGAGCCCGACGGCGGCCTCGAGGGTGATCCCCATCGACTGGTCGACCCGTCCGATCTCCTCGATGGCCAGGCACAGCGAGGTGAAGGCCCCGTCCTCCCCACCGAGCCCGGCGCCGCCGTACTCCTCGGGAGCGGTGAGGCCAAACAGCCCCAGGTCGCCCATGGCGCGGACGACGTCGACGGGGAAGTGGTGCTCGCGGTCCCACGCGGCTGCATGCGGTGCGATCTCGGCTTCGGCGAATTCACGCACGATCCGGCGAAAGCTCTCGTGCTCGGCCGACAGTTCATAGGTCATGGACGCCATGCTAGCCCGGTCGGTTAACAACCGCTAACCGTTGTCACCGTCCCCGGGTCGTGGTTGTATGCAGGGGCTAAGGACTCGGGTACCGCATGATCTGCTGCCCCCGAGCCCGACATCCATGGAGACAGGGAGTGCACGGAATGCGTCGAACCACACAGTTACGGACGTTGGGGGTCGCAACCGCGATCGCCCTGGCGGCCGCTCTGGCATCACCGGCCAGTCTGGCCACAGCTCAACCCGGGACCGCAAAAGCGGCCCCGACCCCGGCCGGTGCCGACGGCACCGACCTCGCGCCGGTCGAACCGAACTACAACCAGGGCAAGTCGTTGCCGCTGGACAAGTCCTCGGTCCGCGCCGCCCTGCGCCGCCAGAACGCCACGGCTGCCGCGGCCGATGCCGGCGTCGGAGACACCAAGACATGGCTGGCCCTGAACGACGCCACGGGCGGCATCTACGTCAAGGACTACGTGTTGCGCGGGATCGGCGACCACATCCAGGTGTGGGTGGCCGACGACCGCCAGTTCCCCGACGGTGACTGCCGCAACGACCTCGGCTCGACCGACATCACCGACGACCAGGTGAACGGCTTCGTGTCGGAGTTCGACAACAACATCTACCCGGCCGAGTCCGAGTCGTTCTCCGTGCCGCCGAGCCTCGACGGCACCGACGCGCCGCTGGCCGACATCCTCGGCGAGCCGGCTGACTACTACCAGGTGTCGGCCGACCAGGCTGACGACATCGTGGTGCTGGTCGACAACGTGCGCGACTCCAACTTCTACGAGCCTGCCTCGGACGACGGCCAGACCTACATCGCCGGGTTCTTCTACTCGTTGTTCAACGACTACGTGAACCGCAACGTGATGACCATCGACGCCTTCGACTGGCTGCACCGCACCGGCGCCAACCCCCCGGACGACACGGCCGACCAGGCCTACATCGACTGTGCGGCCGCCCTGGGCCAGACCCGTCCCTTCGGCGCACCGCGTCCGCGGCTCTACGAGGGCACCTTCGCCCACGAGTACCAGCACCTGCTGGAGAGCTACGAGGACCCCGACGAGGCGTCGTGGGTCAACGAGGGCCTGTCTGACTACGCCCAGAGCCTCGTCGGCTACGTCGACACCACGATCCCGCCGGACGAGGCAGCTGCCGACTCCCACATCAGCTGCTTCACCGGCTTCCTGGGTGAGAACTACGGCGGTCCGGAGAACTCATTGACCAACTGGCAGGACCAGGGTGGGCCCGAGATCCTGTGCGACTACGGCGCGGCGTACTCCTTCATGCAGTACCTCTTCGCGAAGTACGGCGAAGGGTTCATGAGCGCCCTGCACCGTGAGGACGCCAACGGCATCGAGGGACTCGACGCGGTGCTCGACCAGTTCGGGTCCAGCAAGTCCGCGATGGACAGCATCCACGACTGGGCCTCGATGATGGCGATCGACGGCGCGCTCGACCGGAGCCACAAGCTGGTCGGCGGACCCTACAAGTGGTTCAACGCCAACACGCTCAGCTCCAAGATCAACTGGGACACCGAGCAGGCCTACGCCACGCCGGGCGCCCCGCCGAACGGTTCGGACTACGTGCGCCTGCGTGATGGTCGCGGTCGCTACCTGAGCGCCGACCAGATCAAGTCCATCCGGTTCACCGGCGCCCGATCGCTCGACCCCGAGCCGGTCGAGTTCACGGTGTCGCAGACGCCTCCGGACGCAACCACGGCGGACACCTCGTGCGCCTCGGTGCCCGCGGGCACCGGTGCGGTCGCGCTCTACAGCGGATGCGGCAGCAACCTGGACCGCTCCATCGTCCAGGCCGTCGACGTGCCGGCCGGTGGTGGACAGCTCAGCTATGACGCCCTCTGGGACACCGAGGAAGGTTGGGACGCCGCGTTCGCGCAGGTCTCCACCGATGGTGGCAACACCTGGACCTCCCTGGCCTCCGAGGACACCACCACCGACCACGACCCGGGTGCCATCCCGGGTGTGGTCGACAACCTGCCGGGCCTCACCGGCGACTCCGGCACGTGGAAGACGCAGCACGCAGACCTCTCGGCCTACGCCGGGCAGAGCGTGCTGATCGGGTTCCGCTACATCACCGACTCCGGGGTCGACGAGGGCGGCTTCTGGGTGCGCAACATCGATGTTGCCGGCACGGCACTGTCGAGCTCCTCGCTCGACGGCTGGCAGACGATCACCCAGGTCAACCCGGTGGACGTCCCCGGCTACTTCGTGCGGCTGGTGGGCTACGACGCCCAGGGGCGCTCGTACATCAAGCGGATGCCCATCGGAAACGGCTACCGTGCCTCGATCGGTCGCCTGCCCTGGTCCCCGTGGCACGGGCATGGGCACAGGCACGCGACGCACGGCAAGCGGATCACCACGGTCGCCGCTGTCGTGATGATGGACGACCCCAGCGAGAGCATCACGCAGTATGCGCGCTACGAGCTGAAGGTCAACGGAGTGCTCCAGCCGGGGGGCTGATCCCCGGCGACACCTGAACGGTGGGGCCGCTCAGCGCACGACCTTGAAGTTGAAGGTCGCTGTGCCGAGCGGCCCCATCAGGCGTACCCACAGAGCAAGGAGCATCTCGACCCCGCGCGAGGTCGTGATGTCGCCGAGGTCGATGACGTCGTCGTGACCGAAGGCGCCCAACAGTTCGCGCACGACGACCTTGGCCAGGTCGTCATCGCCCGACAGGAAGACACTGGTGCTCTCCCCCAGCGAACCGGGGTCGATCATCACCGAGTTGTTCATGGTGTTCAGCGACTTGACCACCCGCGCCTGAGGAAACGCCCGCTGAATCTGCTCGCCGATCGAGTCGGTGTTGGACACCGACAGGGTCGGCGGGAAGCCACCGGAGAAGTCGAGCGGGTTGCTGACGTCGAGCAGCACCTTGCCGGCCAGGTGCTCGGCCCCCGCCTGGCGCAACACCTCCAACGAGACGGCACCACTGGTGGCGTTGACGACCAGCTCAGCCTCGGAGGCTGCATCGGAGAAGGCGGCCAGGCCCACGGAGGGATGAGTGTCCGCCCACGCGGCGTACTCGGGGACCGCACCGGTGGCGGCCGGGTCGCGGGTGCCGACGGTGACCTGGTGGCCCAGGTCCGCGAGTCGGCCGGACAGGGCGCGCCCGACGGCGCCGGTGCCAAGAACTGCGATCTTCATGACTCCTGTGTACGCCGTGACGCCGCAGCGCACAACGCCCCCGGCGACGGCCAAGACCCGGACCGGGACGTGACCCGTGTCACTCCCCCCGACCCGGAAGTTCGCTGCCACGGGGCGATAACCTGCGAGACGGACGACAGCACCCAGGACGAGGAGTCAATACCGGTGGCCCAGATCACTCCGTTGCGCAAGGTCCTGATCGCCAACCGTGGCGAGATCGCTGTCCGGGTGGTGCGGGCCTGCAAGGACGCCGGGATCGCGTCGGTCGCGGTGTACGCCGATCCGGACCGAGACGCACTGTTCGTGCGGCTGGCCGACGAGGCCCACTCCCTCGGCGGCGCGACGCCCGCCGACTCCTACCTCGACATCGCGAAGATCATCGCGATCGCCGAGAGGACCGGCGCGGACTCGGTGCACCCCGGCTACGGGTTCCTCGCCGAGAACGCCTCCTTCGCCCAGGCCGTGCTGGATGCGGGACTGACCTGGATCGGACCGCCGCCCGCCGCGATCGAGGCACTCGGTGACAAGGCGAAGGCCAAGCACATCGCCCAGCGGGCCAACGCCCCCCTGGCTCCGGGCACGAAGGACCCGGTCAAGGACGCCGACGAGGTCGTCGAGTTCGCGAAGGCCAACGGACTCCCGGTGGCGATCAAGGCCGTCTTCGGTGGCGGCGGTCGCGGCCTGAAGGTCGCGCGCACCCTGGAGGAGATCCCTGAGGCCTACGAGTCCGCGGTCCGCGAGGCGGTCACGGCGTTCGGTCGCGGCGAGTGCCTGGTGGAGAAGTTCCTGGACCGACCCCGCCACGTCGAGACCCAGTGCCTGGCCGACCAGCACGGCAACGTCGTGGTCGTCTCGACCCGGGACTGCTCGCTGCAACGACGCCACCAGAAGCTGGTCGAGGAGGCACCGGCCCCGTTCCTCACCGACGACCAGCGCACCCGCCTGTACGAGTCGTCCAAGGCCATCCTGCGCGAAGCCGCCTACGTGGGCGCCGGCACCTGTGAGTTCCTGGTCGCCAAGGACGGCACGATCTCCTTCCTCGAGGTCAACACCCGCCTGCAGGTCGAGCACTGCGTCTCCGAGGAGGTCACCGGGATCGACCTGGTCCGCGAGATGTTCCGGATCGCGGCCGGCGAGGAACTCGGCTACGACGACCCCGAGATCCGAGGCCACTCCATCGAGTTCCGCATCAACGCCGAGGACGGCGGCCGCAACTTCATGCCCGCCCCCGGCACCCTCACCGAGTGGAGCCCCCCGCAGGGACCCGGGGTCCGGGTCGACGGCGGCTACGAGAACGGCGAGACCATCCCCGGATCGTTCGACTCCCTGATCGCCAAGCTCATCATCACCGGCCGCGACCGCACCCAGGCCCTGGAACGCTCCCGACGAGCACTGGCAGAGTTCCGCGTCGACGGCATGCCCACCGTGATCCCCTTCCACGCCGCGGTGGTCGACGACCCGGCCTACGTCGGCGCCTCCACCCCCAGCGGGCACGGAGAGTTCACCGTCTACACCACCTGGATCGAGACCGACTTCGACAACCAGATCACGCCGTACGGCGGGGACGTCGCCGAAGCCGGCGAGGAGGGCGAACGGCAACGCGTCACCGTCGAGGTCGGCGGCAGACGCCTCGAGGTCGTCCTGCCTGCCGGCATCGGGGGCCTGGCCACCAACGGCCCGACCAGCGGTGCGAAGAAGCTCAAACGCGCCGCCGGCAAGAAGTCCGGGGCCGCCGCCTCCGGCGACGCCGTCACCTCACCCATGCAGGGCACCATCGTCAAGGTCGCGGTCACCGAAGGACAGTCCGTCACCGAGGGCGAGGTCATCGTGGTCCTCGAAGCCATGAAGATGGAACAGCCCCTCAAAGCCCACAAGGCCGGCACCGTCACCGGCCTCGACGCCGAAGTCGGCGCCACCGTCACCAACGGCGCAGTCATCTGCGAGCTCAAGGACTGAGCCCGGCCGCATAGGGTCAGGGCGTGGATAGTCCTCGACTGCGCGAGCCCAGTCAGCGCGTCAGCCCCCGTGCCCGATTGATGTGGCGGATCTCCGCGCTGCTCGAGTCCGTCGCCCTCCTGGCGGCGCTGCTGGCCGCGACGCTGTGGTGGGGCTGGTTCGACCTGCGATGGTGGATGCCCGTGGTCGCCGGGGTCGTGCTCGCGGCGTACGTCGTCGTGATGCCGACCTGGCGCTACGCCGTGCACCGCTGGGAGGCCACCGCGACGGCGGTCTACACCCAGACCGGCTGGCTGACGATCGAGCGACGGATCGCGCCCATGTCCCGGATCCAGACGGTGGACTACGCCGAGGGTGCCATCAGTCGGATCTTCGGCCTCGCCAGCGTCACCGTGACCACCGCGTCGGCGGCGGGGGCGTTGGAGATCGCCGGGCTCGACAAGCAGCGGGCACGCGCCCTGGTCGACGAGCTCACCCGCCAGGCCGACACGGTGGAGGGCGACGCGACGTGAGCGAGATCGCCCACGACGCGGACTGGCAGCGGCTCGATCCCCGGATGCTGTTGGTGCACCCCATCAAGGAGCTCTTCCGCTTCCTGCCGGTCATCATCGGGCTCTTCCTGGCCGGCACCGCCTCCGGCGGCGAACAGCCGTGGGAGTACTTCGGCATCGCGATCCCGATCGGCCTGGGGCTGCTGCGCTATCTCACGACCCGCTTCCGGATCAGTGCTGGACGCGTGGAGCTGCGCCGCGGCCTGCTCAACACCCATGTGCTGTCCACGCCGCTGGACCGGGTCCGCACGGTCGACCTCACCTCCTCACCCATCCACCGACTGCTCGGTCTCACCACCGTGCGGATCGGCACCGGCACCGCGGCCACCTCCGGCGACGAGCAGCTGGACCTCGACGGCCTGCCGCTGGCCCGGGCGCGCGAGCTGCGTGAGGAGCTGCTGCACCGGGTCGGAGCCTCCCCGGTCGACGAGATCGAGGTCCCCGCCGAGCGCGTGGTGGTGCGGTTCTCGCCCCGCTGGCTGGTGTACGCGCCTCTCACCTCCGCTGGCCTGGTGATCGCGGCCGGCCTGTTCGGTGTCGGAAGTCAGATCCTCAACAGCCTCGACCTGTGGGACCGGGTCGACGAGGCACCCATGGTGGGCGAAGGGCAACCGTGGTGGCTGATCGCGCCGCTGGCCGTGGTCGGCTTCGCCATCCTGGTCTCGGCCCTGTCGGTGCTGGGCTACCTGGTCACCAACGGGGGGTTCGTCCTCAGCAACCGGGCCGGCGCCTGGCACCTGCGGCGCGGCCTGATCACCACCCGGGAGACCAGCATCGACGTCGACAGGGTGCGCGGCGTCTCGATCGGCGCCCCCTTGGGTCTGCGCCTGGCCGGAGCCCGCCGACTGTCCGCGATCGTCACCGGGCTCGACCACGAGCAGACCAGCGCCGTTCTCGTGCCGCCCGCGCCCTCCTCAGTGGTGACCTCCGTGACCGCGGAGATCCTGGGCCGCACCTCGCCGGTCGCGGCGCCGCTGGTGGGTCACGGACCCAGAGCTCGCACCCGTCGCTTCACCCGGGCACTGGTCCCGGCGCTCGGGGTGAGCGGCGTGCTGATCGGGCTGATCGTGTTCCTCGAGGTGCCGCGATGGTTCCTGGTCCTGGCTGCCGCCGTACCCCTGCTCGCCCTGGCGCTGGCCCTCGACCGCTGGCGATCGCTCGGACACACGCTGGTCGACGGCTGGCTGGTCGTGCGTTCGGGGAGCATCAACCAGCACCACGCCGTCCTGGAGGCCGAGGGCATCATCGGCTGGAACCTCCGGGCCTCGCTGTTCCAGCGGCGTGCCGGGCTCACGACGGTCGTGGCCACCACCGCCGGAGGCAAGCAGTCGTACGCCGCCCTCGACGTCCCGGAAGGCCTGGCCGTCGCGCTCACCGACCGTGCGGTCCCCGGCCTGGTCTCCCAGTTCCTCGACAGACGATCCTCACCCGCGACATCACCAGGAGAACAAGATGAAGCCTGACGTCATCGTCGTCGGGGCCGGCCTTGCCGGTCTCGTCGCCACCCACGAACTCATCCGGGCCGGTCGCCGGGTGCTCGTGCTCGACCAGGAGAACCGCGCCAACCTCGGTGGCCAGGCGTTCTGGTCGCTGGGCGGGCTCTTCCTCGTCGACTCCCCCGAGCAACGGCGCATGGGGATCAAGGACTCCTACGAGCTGGCGCTGCAGGACTGGCTCGGCTCGGCGGGGTTCGACCGCCTCGACGACGAGGACGTATGGCCCCGCCGCTGGGCCGAGGCCTACGTCCGGTTCGCGGCCGGCGAGAAGCGTGACTACCTGCGCAACCTCGGCCTCAGGTTCGTGCCCCTGGTCGGATGGGCCGAGCGCGGCAGCGGCAGCGCGACCGGCCACGGCAACTCGGTCCCGCGCTTCCACCTCACCTGGGGGACGGGGCCCGAGGTGGTGCGCATCTTCGAGGAACCCGTCCTGGCCGGCGAGCGGCGTGGCCTGGTGGAGTTCGGCTTCCGGCACCGGGTCGACGAGCTGGTGGTGGAAGACGGGGCCGTCGTGGGGGTGCGCGGTTCAGTGCTCGCCCCGGATCCCTCGGAGCGGGGCGTCTCGTCCTCGCGCGAGGTGCTCGAGGCGTTCGAGCTGAGAGCCCCCGCCGTGATCGTGACGTCGGGAGGGATCGGACACAACTTCGACCTGATCCGCCGCAACTGGCCGACCGATCGGCTCGGCGCGGCCCCGAAGCACCTCATCTCCGGGGTCCCAGAACACGTCGACGGGCGGATGTTGGCCATCACCGAGGCCGCGGGTGGACGCATCGTCAACAAGGACCGGATGTGGCACTACACCGAAGGCGTCCACAACTGGGACCCGATCTGGCCCACCCACGCCATCAGGATCATCCCGGGCCCCTCGTCGCTGTGGTTCGACGCCACGGGACGGCGTCTGCCTGCGCCGAACTTCCCGGGGTTCGACAGCCTCGGCACCCTCAAGGAGATCCTTTCCACCGGACACGACTACTCGTGGTTCGTGCTGACCCAGTCGATCATCGAGAAGGAGTTCGCCCTCTCCGGCTCCGAACAGAATCCCGACATCACCGGCAAGGACCTGAAGTTCCTGCTTCAGAGCCGCCTGGCCAAGGGCGCGCCGGGGCCGGTGGAGAAGTTCAAGGAGTACGGCGAGGACTTCGTCGTCGCCGACAACCTGCCCGACCTCGTCGCCGGCATGAACAGGCTGGCCGAGGGCCGCGGCCCGCAACTGGACCTGGCCGCCCTCGAGCAGCAGATCGTGGCCCGTGACCGCGAGCTCGACAACGGCTTCTCCAAGGACCTCCAGCTGATGGCGGTCAACAATGCCCGACAGTCGCGCACCGACAAGCTGGTGCGGGTGGCCAAGCCGCACAAGATCCTCGACCCGGAGCATGGTCCGCTGATCGCCGTACGGCTCAACATCCTGACCCGCAAGACGCTCGGCGGCCTGCAGACCGACCTGGACTCCCGGGTGCTGGACGCCAACGGCACCGCCGTACCGGGGCTGTACGCCGCCGGCGAGGTGGCCGGCTTCGGCGGGGGTGGGGTGCACGGCTACAACGCGCTCGAGGGCACGTTCCTCGGGGGGTGCATCTTCAGTGGGCGGGCGGCGGGTCGGGCCCTCGCCCGTGGTTGAGCAGACGCTGCGGCCCGTGCGCCGGGAAGGGCGAAGGACCGGGGACCGGACACGTCATCCCACTGAAACACGTACGTCGGTAACCTGCCGACCATGTTCTCCAAGGTATTGGTGGCCAACCGGGGCGAGATCGCCATCCGGGCCTTTCGTGCGGCGTTCGAGATCGGCGCCCGGACGGTGGCGGTGTTCCCCTACGAGGACCGCTGGTCCGAGCACCGGCTGAAGGCCGACGAGGCCTACCAGATCGGTGAGCGGGGCCACCCGGTGCGCGCCTACCTCGACCCGCAGGCGATCGTCGAGGTCGCGGTGAAGGCGGGCGCGGACGCGATCTACCCCGGCTACGGCTTCCTCTCCGAGAACCCGGACCTGGCCGAGGCCTGTGCCAACGCCGGCATCACGTTCATCGGGCCGACCGCCGACGTCCTGACCCTGACCGGCAACAAGGCGCGTGCCATCGCGGCCGCCAAGGCCGCCGGCGTACCGACCCTGGCCAGCGTGGAGCCTGGCACCGACGTCGACGCGCTCGTCGCCTCTGCGGCAGACATGCCCTACCCGCTCTTCGTCAAGGCCGTCGCCGGTGGCGGCGGTCGTGGCATGCGCCGCGTCGACGACCCGGCGCAGCTGCGGGAGGCGGTGGAGATATGCATGCGGGAGGGCGAGGCGGCGTTCGGTGACGCCACCGTCTTCATCGAGCAGGCGGTCGTCGAGCCCCGCCACATCGAGGTGCAGATCCTCGCCGACGGCGCCGGCAACGTCATCCACCTGTTCGAGCGCGACTGCTCGGTCCAGCGCCGTCACCAGAAGGTCGTGGAGATCGCCCCGGCCCCGAACCTGGACCCCGAGCTGCGCCAACGGATGTGCGACGACGCCGTCCGTTTCGCCCGGGAGATCGGCTACAAGAACGCCGGCACCGTCGAGTTCCTGCTCGACCCGCACGGCAACTACGTGTTCATCGAGATGAACCCGCGCATCCAGGTCGAGCACACCGTCACCGAGGAGGTGACCGACGTCGACCTGGTGCAGTCCCAGATGCGGATCGCGTCGGGTGAGACCCTCGCCGACCTCGGACTGTCCCAGGACGGGATCGTGCTGCGCGGTGCCGCCCTGCAGTGCCGGATCACGACTGAGGACCCGGCCAACGGGTTCCGGCCCGACACTGGGGTCATCACCGCCTACCGCTCCCCCGGCGGGGCGGGAGTGCGCATCGACGGCGGTACGACGTACACCGGCGCCGAGGTCAGTGCCCACTTCGACTCGATGCTGGCGAAGCTCACCTGTCGCGGGCGCACGTTCGACAAGGCCGTGGAGAAGGCGCGCCGCGCGGTCGCGGAGTTCCGGATCCGGGGCGTGTCGACCAACATCGCGTTCCTGCAGGCCGTGCTCGAGGACCCGGACTTCGTCGCCGGCCGCCTGACCACCTCCTTCATCGAGACCCACCCCCAACTGCTCACCGCCCGAGCGTCCGGCGACCGCGGCAGCAAGCTGCTGACCTACCTGGCCGACGTGACCGTCAACCAGCCCCACGGCCCGGCACCGGTGTCGATCTCCCCGTCCTCGAAGCTCCCGGACGTCGATCTCAACGTGCCCGCACCGGCCGGCTCGCGCCAGCTGCTGCTGGACGTCGGCCCGGTGGAGTTCGCCCGCCTCCTGCGCGAGCAGAACCAGGTGGCGGTCACCGACACCACGTTCCGTGACGCGCACCAGTCCCTCCTGGCCACCCGGGTCCGCACCCGCGACCTGCTCGAGGTCGCCGGTCACGTCGCCCGGACGACGCCGCAGCTGTGGTCACTGGAGGCATGGGGCGGGGCCACCTACGACGTGGCGCTCCGGTTCCTGGCCGAGGACCCGTGGGAGCGGCTGGCCGAACTGCGCCAGTCCGTGCCCAACATCTGTCTCCAGATGCTGCTGCGCGGACGCAACACGGTGGGCTACACGCCGTACCCGGCCGAGGTCACCAACGCCTTCGTCGCCGAGGCGGCCGCCACCGGGATCGACGTGTTCCGGATCTTCGACGCCCTCAACGACGTGGAGCAGATGCGGCCGGCCATCGAGGCCGTCCGCGAGACGGGCACCACCGTGGCCGAGGTCGCCCTCTGCTACACCGGCGACCTGTCCGACCCGGCCGAGCGGCTCTACACCCTCGACTACTACCTGGAGCTGGCGTCGAGGATCGTCGAGGCCGGCGCCCACGTGCTCGCGGTCAAGGACATGGCCGGCCTGCTGCGTGCTCCGGCGGCGCGCACGCTGGTCACGGCGCTGCGTGCCGAGTTCGACCTGCCGGTGCACCTGCACACCCATGACACCCCGGGCGGTCAGCTCGCGACGCTGCTGGCCGCCATCGACTCCGGAGTGGACGCCGTGGACGCCGCCTGCGCAGCGATGGCCGGCTCGACCTCGCAGCCCGCCCTGTCCGGCCTGGTCGCCGGCACGGATCACTCCGCGCGCGAGACGGGGCTGTCCCTGGCGGCCGTCTGTGCTCTGGAGCCCTACTGGGAGGCGACCCGCCGGGTCTACGCACCCTTCGAGTCAGCGCTGCCCGCGCCCACGGGGCGCGTCTACACCCACGAGATCCCCGGCGGTCAGCTCTCCAACCTGCGCCAGCAGGCCATCGCGCTTGGCCTGGGCGAGAAGTTCGAGCAGATCGAGGACATGTACGCCGCCGCCGACCGGATCCTGGGGCACGTGGTGAAGGTGACGCCGTCCTCGAAGGTGGTCGGTGACCTGGCCTTGCACCTCGTCGCGGTCGGCGCCGATCCGGCCGACTTCGAGGCCGATCCGGGACGGTTCGACATCCCCGATTCGGTGATCGGCTTCCTCAACGGAGAGCTGGGTGACCCGCCGGGTGGCTGGCCCGAACCCTTCCGCACCAAGGCACTCGCCGGGCGCACGTGGAAGGCTCCGGCCGCCCACCTCACCAAGGAGCAGATGACCGCGCTCGACACCGACCGGCGCCGTACCCTCAACGAGCTGCTGTTCCCCGGCCCGACCGCGATCTTCGCCGAGTCCCGCTCGAGGTACGGCGACACCTCGGTGCTGCCCACGATCGACTACCTCTACGGTCTGCGCGCCGGCGAGGAGCACGAGGTGACCATCGCCGAGGGCAAGAAGCTGCTCATCGGCCTCCAGGCGATCAGCGAGCCGGACGAGCGCGGCTACCGCAGCGTCATGTGCACGATCAACGGCCAGATCCGGCCGGTCTCCGTGCGCGATCGCAACGTCGCCGCCGACGTCCCCGTGGCCGAGAAGGCCGACCCTGCGACACCGGGCCACGTGGCGGCACCCTTCCAGGGTGTGGTCACGGTCGGCGTTGCCATCGGCGACAAGGTGGCCGCCGGGGACACCGTCGCGACGATCGAGGCCATGAAGATGGAGGCCTCGATCACGGCAGCAGTGTCGGGCACCGTGGAGCGGATCGCGATCGGTGGCACCCAGTCGGTGGAGGGCGGCGACCTGGTGCTGGTCCTGGCCTGACCCTCTGCTCCCCGGCGCTCAGCGACCGAGATGCTCGCGCACGAGGAACTTCGGGACCACCATCGTCCACGCGTCGGTGACCAGCTCGGTCATCTCGTCGGCGTCGAGGGCAGCGGTTCGGGCGACGACCCAGTGGTAGCGCAGGTCGGAGGCGACCGGCAGCTGGAAGGTATCGGGATCACTCGCGACGAGGCCGTCGCGCTCCTCCTTCGGGTAGGCGAACCCCATCAGGGACTCGTCGCGCGAGAAGGCGACGTACACGAGTTGGCCGACGCGGAACTTGACCCGGTCGCGGATGAGGTGCTCGGTGGTGCGCGGCAGGCTCAGCGCCAACCGGCGGACCTCGGCCACCTCGATCATGCCGCCTACTTCGCGGTCGCCTTGAACGCCAGCCAGGTCGAGCGCAGCCCCAGGACCGAGCGGAAGGTGTCGCCGGACACGGTCACGTCGGCCTTCGCGCCGTGCAGGACCATCGTCACGATGCGACCGCCCCAGGCGCCGTTGCCGTCGCGCGAGGTGACCTGGATCCCGGTGAGGTTGCCCAGCTTCGGCCAGGCGCGCTCGATGCTCCGGGCATCGACGCGGGTCGACCAGTTGTGCACCGGGTTGCCGGACCAGTCGTCGTAGGGGTCCTGCTGAGCCTTCAGGTAGGGCATGCTGCCGGCCGAGGTCCAGCCACCGCTGCTCGAGGCGAACTGGGTGAAGGCCGGCTCACCGCGGTACAGCTGGATCTTGCCGGCGGTCGCGACGATGGCAGCGTTGGAGTCGGGGTGCTCGGCGGAGTAGCCGCCGTACACCTGGCACGAGGTGGTGTCGCAGATCTGGTAGGTGCTCGTCAGCGGGTGGGCCCGCTCGTACGCCGCGTAGGTGCGCGCGGCGATCGCCTGGGCACGTACGGCGGCGGGTCGCCAGGTCGCCGGCATCTCGCGGGGCACCACGCCGCGCAGGTAGCTGTCGATGTTGAGGACGTTGACGGTGTCGCGCGCCATCGATCCGTTCGAGGGACGCATCGACCGCAGGGCGCCTCGGTAGGCGACCTGGCCGCTGGGCGTCACCAGGGTCACCGGGGCTCCTCCCGCGGAGAACGCGCCGTCGCCCTCAAGGGTGCGCCAGGCATGCCAGGCGTCGGTCAGGTAGCCGACCCTCGACGCACCGCCGGGGCCGACCGCGAGGCGCCAGCGGCGCGCGCCGTTGTCCGGCAGGGTCCAGATCTGCCCGGTCGACAAGTCTCGCAGGCGGAGTCCCGCGCGGCTCAGGACGACCGTGTTGTCATCGGTGTCGGCGGTGAGGTGGACGCTGATCTTGCCGGTCAGGGTGCCTCGCCTGGTTCCCGGGTAGTAGAAGTTGATGATCGCCTGGGCGCTGAGTCCCTGCCGGGCGGCACCCTCGGCGCCGTACTGCGACATGCCGTGGCCGTGGCCGTAACCATGACCGTTGATGGTCACCCAGGCCTGCGGCGGGACCGGGACCTCTGCCTGCGCCGCCTGTGATGGCTGGGCCAGGGCGGTGCTGGCGGCGAGGGCGAGTGCAGCGGCGAGCAGGGGGCGGGGCATCAGGGAACTCCGAGGTTGGTGTGACGTCAGGGACGGGTGGGATCCCCAGTCGAACACGCGCACTGGGGACCGTCCACCGCTTCTGACGAATTACAGAAGCGTGGTTCGGCGGCGGCCTGCCCCCGCTCGAGGTGGGCGCCACGTCGCACAGCCGGTCAGCACTGGGCACGTCCGCCTAGGCTGGAGACATGGAATGGGTCCTGATCGCCGTCGTCCTCGCCATCGGAGCCATGTTTCTGCTGTCCCGGCGCCGCGAGACAGAACGCCTCCGGGTGCAGCGTGAACGCGAGCTCGAGCAGGTGCGTGCGGTCGCCGACGAGGACGTCACCCGTTTCGGCGAGGAGCTCCAGGACCTGCACATCGAGACGCTGACCACCGACCTCGACGCCGCGATGCGCCAGGACTATCAGCGGGCGCTCGACTGCTACGAGAACGCCAAGACCCTCATGCGTGACGTGGCCCGCCCCGAGGATGTCACCGAGGTGACCAAGACGCTCGAGGACGGTCGCTACGCCAAGGCCTGCGTGCTCGCGCGCCAATCCGGGGACAAGCTCCCCGAGCGTCGGCCGCCCTGCTTCTTCAGCCCCGCGCACGGTCCGTCGCAGACTGACGTCGAGTGGGCGCCACCAGGCGGGCAGCCCCGCGAGGTGCCGGTGTGCCTCGCGGACGCCGAGCGACTCGCCCAGGGGGCCGAACCCGACGCGCGCATGGTGCGCTCCGGCAACCGGATGGTGCCGTGGTACGACGGCGGACCCGGCTACCAGTCGTATGCCCAGGGCTACTACGGCGCCTGGGCGATGAACGGTCTCTTCCCGGCTTTCGTGCTCGGCTCGATGATCGGCGGCTGGGGCAGTGACGGGACCGGCGCAGACGGTGGCGACGGCTCGGGCGGATCAGACGGTGGCGGCTCGGACGGTGGCGGCTCGGACGGTGGCGGCTCGGACGGTGGCTACGACAGTGGCGGGTACGACAGCGGCGGGTACGACGGTGGCGGTGGCTTCGACGGTGGCGGCGGCTTCGACGGCGGCGGTTTCTGAGCCGGCACCGGGTGCGGCCCATGGAGTTTCATCATGGGATGCAGGCGAACCTCCACTGTCCACGACGAGTTCACCGTGGGAAGTGGAGGTTGGCCGACATACCTTGATGAACCGTCGGCAGCAACGGTCGCTAGACCTGGTGCAGCCTGCGCGCAGCCTCGGCGATCGAGCCGGACAGGGACGGATACACCGTGAACGCATGCGCCAGCTGATCGGCGGTCAGGGACTCGGCGACCGCCAGGGAGACGACGTGGATGAGCTCGGACGCGCGCGGCGCGACCACCACTCCCCCGACCACGGAGCCGGTGCCCGGGCGGCAGAAGAGCTTGACGAACCCGTCGCTGATGCCTTGCATCTTGGCCCGCGCGTTGGTGGCCAGCGGCAGCATGACCGTCTCCGCAGCGATCTCGCCGGCGTCGATGGCCCGTTGCGACCATCCGACGGTGGCGATCTCGGGTGAGGTGAAGACGTTCGAGGAGACCTTCTTGAGGTCGATGGGCGAGACCGCGTCGCCCATGTAGTGCCACATCGCAATCCGGCCCTGCATGGCGGCGACCGAAGCGAGCATCAGCACGCCGGTGCAGTCGCCGGCCGCATAGACGCCGGTGACCGAGGTCCGCGACACCCGGTCGACCTTGAGGAAGCCCTGGGCGTCCAGCCTGATCCCGGCCTCCTCCAGGCCGAGGCCCGCCGTGTTCGGGATCGAGCCCAGCGCCAGGACGCAATGGGAGCCGGTGACCGAGCGGCCGTCGACCAGGGTGACGGTGACCACGTCGCCGTCCCGGGTCACGCTCTGCATCCGCGACTGCGAGAGCAACTTCATGCCGCGCCTGGTGAGCACCTGCTCCAGCACTGTGGCCGCATCCGCGTCCTCACCGGGCAGCACCCGCTCGCGCGAGGACACCAGCGTGACGTCGATCCCGAGCGCCACGTACGCCGATGCGAACTCGGCGCCCGTGACACCGGACCCCACCACGATGAGGTGCTCGGGCAGCTCGTCGAGGTCGTAGACCTGCTCCCACGTCAGGATGCGCTCGCCATCGGGCTGGGCCTCGGGCACCACGCGCGGGGCGGCGCCGGTCGCGACCAGGATGGCGTCGGCGTCGAGGCGCTCCTTGCTGCCGTCGGCCAGCGTGACCACCACCTTGCCGACGCCGTCGAGGCGGCCGTGGCCCTGGACGACGCGGACGCCTTCACGCTCCAGTCGAGCGGAGATGTCGGCCGACTGGTCGGCTGCCAGTCTCTTCACCCGCGCGTTCACCCGGGCCAGGTCGATCGTGACCCACGAGGCCGCATCGCCCTCGGCGTCGGCGAGCGTCACGCCGAGCGCCTCGGCGGAGGCCATGTCGGTCAGCACCTCGGCCGTCGCGATCAGGGTCTTGGACGGGACGCAGTCGGTCAGTACGGCGGAGCCACCGATGCCGTCGGAGTCCACCACCGTCACTCGAGCATGGAGCTGGGCGGCGACGAGGGCGGCTTCGTAGCCACCCGGCCCGCCGCCGATGATGACGATGCGGTTCATCAGTCCCTGTCTGGATCAGAAGTTGATCATGTGGCCGGCGATGCCGTGGATGGCTTCCTTGACGGACTCCCCGAGGGTCGGGTGCGCGAACACGTTGCGCGAGACCTCGTCGGCGGTGAGGTCCCATTGCTGCGCCAGCGTCAGCACGGGCAGGAGCTCGGTGACGTCGGGGCCGATCAGGTGGGCACCGACGATCTCGTTGTGCTCGGCGTCAGCCACGATCTTGACGAACCCGGCAGTGTCACCGAGTCCCTGGGCCTTGCCGTTGGCCGAGAACGGGAACGTGGACGTCTTGACGTCGTACCCCTTGTCGATGGCCTGCTGCTCGGAGTAGCCGAACGACGCGATCTGCGGTTGGCAGTACGTCGCCCGCGGGATCATGTCGAAGTCGACCTCCATGGTCTCGGCCCCGGCGATCGTCTCGGCCGCCACGATGCCCATCGCCTCGGCCACGTGGGCCAGCATCATCTTGCCGGTGACATCGCCGATCGCGTAGACGCCCTCCACGTTGGTGCGCCCACGCCCGTCGATCGCGATGGCGCCGCGGTCGGTGACCTCGACCCCGGCGGCCTCCAGCCCGTAGCCGAGGATCCGGGGCGCGAAGCCGAACGCCGCGAGGAACTTGTCGGCCTCCAGGACGGTCTCGTCGCCGCCGCCGGCGGGCGCGACGGTGACCTTGACCCCGGATCCGGTGTCCTCGACGCCCTTCACCGCGGTCGCCAACAGCACCTTGACGCCGAGCTTCTTGTAGTGCTTGGCGAGTTCCTTGGAGACGTCGGCGTCCTCGGTGGGCACCATCCGGTCGAGGAACTCCACGATCGTCACGTCGACGCCGAAGTTCTTCATCACGTAGGCGAACTCGACGCCGATGGCCCCGGAGCCGCCGATCACGATCGAGCCGGGGAGCTGGTCGCTGAGGATCTGCTCCTCGTAGGTCACCACGTTGGGCGACAGCGTGACGCCCGGCACCAGACGGACCGTGGCACCGGTCGCGATGATCAGGTTGTCGCAGGTGTAGGACGTGGTGGCTCCGTCGCTGCCCTTGACGTCGAGCGCCCGGGGACCCGTGAGCGTGCCCCAGCCGTCGATCTCGGTGATCTTGTTCTTCTTCATCAGGAAGTGGACGCCCTTGACGATGCCGGCGCTCACCTGGCGACTGCGCTTGTGCGTCGGGCCGAACGACATGGTCGCGTCACCCTCGATGCCGTACTTGGCCTTCTCGTGGGTGAGGACGTGGGCGAGCTCGGCGTTCTTGAGGAGCGCCTTGGACGGGATGCAGCCGACGTTGAGGCAGACTCCCCCCCAGTACTTCTCCTCGACGACCGCCACGGACAGGCCGAGCTGGGCGGCGCGGATGGCCGCGACATATCCGCCCGGACCGGCACCAAGAACAAGCACATTGAAGTGGGTCACGGTGCTCAGCCTAGGAGGTCGCGGCCCCCGGCTCCAACGCAGGCACTAATCTCACTGTCGTGACGCTGTACGCCGCCTACGGGACGAACCTCGACCCAGCCCGGATGAGTGCGCGCTGTCCGCACTCCCCGCTGCAGACCACCGGGTGGCTCGAAGGGTGGCGCCTGACCTTCGGTGGCGAGGAACACGGGTGGGACGGCGCCCTCGCGACCATCGTCCAGGACCCGTTCGAGCAGGTGTACGTCGCGGTGTACGACGTCACGGCCGACGACGTGGCCGAACTGGATCGTTGGGACTCCGCCGACACCGGCCTCTACCGCACCACGAAGGTGCGGGTGAAGACGCTCGCCGGTGAGTTGGTGGTGTGGACCTACGTCCTCGACGCCTACGAGGGCGGCCTGCCGTCGGCGTCGTACCTGGGCGTGCTCGCCGATGCCGCCGTGGCCGCCGACGCTCCCGCCGATTATGTGGCCGCCCTGCGAGCCAGGCCCTGCCGCTCCACCGGCCTGTGATGCCGGCACCACTGAGCGTCAGCCCGGCCGTCCGCGAGGCCCTCGAGGCCGGCCGAGCAGTGGTCGCCCTCGAGAGCACGATCATCTCCCACGGGCTGCCGCGCCCCGACAACCTCGTCGCCGCCCGCGAGTTCGAGGACATGCTCAGGGCGCGCGGCGTCGTACCCGCGACCATCGCCGTGCTCGACGGTGAGCTGAAGGCCGGGCTGAGTGCCGACGAGCTCGAGCGGATCGCGAGCGAGGACATCGACAAGCTGAGCGTGCGTGACCTGCCCATCGTGCTGGCGCGGGGCGGCAGCGGGGCGACCACCGTCGCGGCCACCTCGTTCATCGCTCACCTGGCAGGCATCCGGGTCTTCGCCACCGGCGGGCTGGGTGGGGTGCATCGGGGTGCCTCGGAGTCGTTCGACGAGTCCGCGGACCTGGGCGTGCTGGCCGACGTGCCGATCACGGTGGTCTCCGCCGGCGTGAAGTCCATCCTCGACATCGGCGCCACCCTTGAACGCCTCGAGTCCTTGAGCGTGCCGGTGCTGGGCTTCGCCACGCGCGAGTTCCCGAGCTTCTGGTTGACCAGCTCGGGGCACCACCTCGACTGGTCGGTGCCGGATGCCGAGGCCGTGGCCGAGGTGATGCGGATGCGCGACCGACTCGACCAGCGCGCCGGGATCCTGGTGGCCAACCCGCTGCCGCTCGACCAGCAGCTCGATCCGGCGGTGCACGACCAGGCGCTGGACCGGGCGCTCGCGATGGCGCAGGAGCGTGGTCTGAGCGGCAAGGAGGTCACCCCGTTCCTGCTGCTGACGATCGTGGAGCTCACCGGTGGTGAGAGCCTCCGGGTCAACCTCGACATCGCCCGCAACAACATCCGAGTCGCCGGCGACATCGCGGTCGCGTGGGCCGGCACCCAGGTGTCAGGCTGACCTGGTGTCGCGGATCCTGGTGGTCGGAGACGTCATCGACGACATCGGCGTCCGCCCGCTGACCGCGGTGACGCCGTCCAGCGACACCCGCTCCGAGATCAGGATGTCGGCAGGAGGCTCGGCGGCCAACGTGGCCGCCTGGTTGGGGCACCTGGGCGCCGACGTCGTGTTCGTCGGCCGTGCCGGGGCTGACGGGGTGGAGCGACACACGGCGGCGCTGAACCGGTCCGGCGTGGAGGCTATCATCGCCGGCGACCCTGAGCTCCCGACCGCAACGCTGGTCCTGACCCTGGACCCCGCCGGTGAACGGACCATGTACGTCGACCGGGCGGCCAACTCCCGGATCTCGATGGACGACGTGCCCGAGCACGCCTGGTCGGAGGTCGACTGGCTGCACCTCACCGGCTACACCTTCTTCGACCCGAGCACCCGGCAGTTCGCCCTCGCTCTGGTCGAGGAGTCCGCTCGGCGCGGGGTGGGACTCAGCGTCGACCCCAGCACGGTGTCGTTCCTGCGTGAGGTGGGCCCGGCTCGGTTCCTGGACTGGACGCGTTCAGCCGAGCTGCTGTTCCCCAACGCCGACGAGGCCGATCTCCTGGGGTTGGATGACGACCCACGTGCGGTCGTCACCCTCGGTGCGGGTGGGGTCCGGGTGGCCGGAGAGGTGCAGGCGGCGCACCCGGCCGTCGTCCTGGACTCGACCGGCGCCGGCGATGCCTTCTGCGCCGGCTACCTGGCGGCCCGGGCCCGCGGGCCCCACGTGGCCGTGGGGTCCGGACTGGCCGCGGCGGCCGCCTGTGTGTGCGTGCGCGGGGCCCGGCCCGATCCGCCCTGAGCGGTCGCGAACGTCTCGGTGGTGCCGTCCTTCCAGACCACGAGACCGGCGCGCCCGGGCCTGGTCCGCAACCAGTTCAGCGCCCCGGTTCCCTGTGCGAACGCCGCCGTGGCGTCGATGTCGGCCCAGGTGAGGTCGTCGGCGACGACGGTCACGGAGGCGATGCCCTGCGGGGCGGCTCCCGTGACGCCGTGCACGATATGGGCACCGCGGTGGGCCAGTCCGGAGGTGGCGACTGCCGCGTCACGGACCGGGATACGGGCGAGCAGACGTCGCGGGTCATGGGGGTCCTCGATGCCGATCTGCCAGGGCTCGTGGTCCGGTGCACCGAGGCGGCACACCATGTCCCCACCGCCGGACAGGCAGACGTCCGTGTCGTCGAGATCTTCGAAGGCACGAGCGGCGCGCTGCACCGCCCATCCCTTGACCACCCCGCTCGGGTCGAACACCGTCGTACCCTCCGGCCCGGGGCGGCGTACGTCGAAGGCGCCGGCGGAGGCCACCCGGGCCTCCTCGGCGAGATCCAGGACCTCGGCCACCTCGGCGGGGCACTCCCCGAGCGCGAGCTCGCCACGGCCGAGGCGGGAGACGTAGGAGTCCGCGCGGTAGGTGCTGAACACCTCGTCCACGTGACGCAGCTCGGCGAGCGCCGACTGCCAGGCGTCGTACCCCTGACGGTCATCGGCGTGTCGTCCGCGCAGGGCCAGGCTGATCGGCAGCCCCATGACCTGTTCCACCCACCGACGGGCCGACCCGCTCACAGTCCGGCCCGGTCCAGGGCGCTCTGCAGGGACTGCGTGTAGCCGACGCTGGTCACCGTGGCGCCGCTGACCATGTCGATCGAGGCGCCCTGCTGATCGAGCGTCTCCTGGATGAGGATCGGCAGCGCGTAATTGTTGATCTCTGCGTCCCTGCCGTTGCCGCTGGGGTACTGCAGGACACTGACGTCGGTGATCGTGCCCGCCTTCACGGTCAGCTCGACCTGCACCGGCCCCCATTGCGTCGCCACCGTGTCGCCGGTCGCGGTCGAGGACTTCGACGCCGAGCCGGACCCGGACTTCGAGCCGGTGTTCGAGCCGGACTTCGAGCTTCCCGTCGAGGTGGACTGCGACGCCGCGGAGCTGCCACCCGAGATGATCGACGTGGGAGAGGCGGTCTGCACCCCCGAGGTCGAGGTGTCGTAGCCGAAGAGCAGCACGACGATGGACAGGGTGCTGAGCAGCCACAGCACTATGCGTTTCATGTCGTCACCAGCTGAAGGTCTCGAGGTGGAGTTGATCAGGGGGCAGGCCGGCAGCCACCAGGTCTCGCACGACGAGGTCGGTCCAGACCTCGGGGCCGCACACGTAGACGTCGCGCTCGGCCACGTCGGGGATCCAGTAGAGGAGGGCGGCCAGGTCGCTCGCGCCGCCGATGCGGTCCCCAAGCCAGGAGCCGGGTCCGCGGCGACGCCCGGGCAACCGGAGGACGTGCAGACCGCGATCCCGGGCGAGCTGGTCGATCTCCGTGGCGAACAGCGGCGCATCGGTGAATCGTTCGAGGTAGGTGGCCTCGCCCGGGCGGTAGTCGAGTCCTTCGGCCAGCGCCCGCAGCGGGGTGATCCCGACGCCGGCGCCGATGAAGGCCACCTTCGGACGGGTCCGCGAGCGGGCGCTGAGCCGGCCGTGCGGCCCCTCGAAGAACACCCTCGTGCCAGGACGCAACGACCGGATCGCCGCACTGCCGTCGCCCACGACCTGCACGGTGATCCGCAACGTCCGGCCATCGGGGGCCGCCGAGAGCGAGTAGGGGTTCGCGCGGCTCCAACCGGGCCGACCCAGGAAGCGCCAGGAGAGGAACTGTCCCGCCTCCACAGGCAGTCGGTCCAGCCGGCGTCCGGTCAGGAGCACCGAGACGACGCCGTCGGCCTCGGGCACCACGGAGACGACGCGCAGTTGGTGGCGCAGGTTGCGCCACAGCGGCAGGCCGAGGCGCCAGTAGAGGACCGCGGCCGCGACGCTCGCCCAGGCGGTCCACCAGAACACGGTGCGACCCGGTGACGTCATGAACTCCTGGCCGGTCCACAGTTGGTGGGGCAGCGCCAGCCCCACACCGAGGTAGGCGTAGAGGTGGAGCAGGTGCCAGGACTCGTAGCGGATGCGCCGCCGAGCGGCCTTGACGCTGGTGACCACCACCATGACCAGGCAGAGCGTGCCGGCCGCGGCCAGGAGCATGCCGGGCGAGTGCAGGGTCAGGTCCCACAGCGTTGCGGGCGTCTGGAGCACGTTGCCGAGGGCGTAGCCCCAGGTGATCAGCACGATGTGAGCCAGCATCAGGTTGAAGGAGGTGAACCCGACCAGGCGATGCAGGTGGGCGAGCCGGTCCTGGCCGCATGCCGCCTCCAGGGTCGGGATGCGGGCCATCAGGGCGACCTGGGCCAGGAGCAGCACCGAGGCGACCAGTCCGGTGAGCCGGCCGATCGAGGTGAGACCGCTGGTCCAGCCGGCCAGGTCCTGCACCCCGCCGGCGCTCACCCACCAGTAGGACACCAGTAGGAGGCTCAGCCACAGCGCCGCCATCGCCGCGACCCGCACGCGGGCGTCGAACCTCGCGCGACGTCCGACGAAGGCCAACTCCCGGCTGTGCCGGGGACGGCTGATCGTCGCGCTCATGGGCTCACAGTGGCGTAGCGCGATAGGTCTGGGCTGGCATTCTCCTGTGCGCTTCCTGTGAGCCGCCCGCCGACACCGCTCTCCGTTGGCCTTGACGGCGGCCCGCGGGCACTCCGGGTCCGGGCCGCTTGGTTAGAGTCGGTGCGTGACCGACACCTCGACGCTGGCCCAGCAGGCCGCCGACACCCTTGCCGAACTCACCGGTGTGCAGCGCCACGACATCGCCCTGGTCCTGGGCTCCGGCTGGCTGCCCGCCGTGGACGCCCTCGGCGAGGCCACGGCCGAGATCGCGACGACCGACCTGCCCGGCTTCTCCGCGGCCGCGGTGGCCGGGCACTCGGGCCGCATCCGCAGCATCCGGGCCGGCGACCGCAACCTGCTGGTCTTCCTCAGCCGCACCCACTTCTACGAGGGCAAGGGCGTGGCCGCGGTGGTCCACCCGGTCCGGACCGCAGCCCTCGCCGGCTGCCGGGCCATCGTCCTGACCAACGGCTGTGGCGGACTGCGCGAGACCTGGCAGCCCGGCCAGCCGGTGCTCATCAGCGATCACATCAACCTGACCGCCACCTCGCCGATCGAGGGCGCCAACTTCGTCGACCTGACCGACCTCTACAGCTCGCGGCTGCGTGCGATGTGCCGTGAGGTCGACCCGACGCTCGACGAGGGCGTCTACGTCCAGTTCCCCGGCCCGCACTACGAGACGCCGGCGGAGATCGGCATGGTGCGCGCGATCGGTGGGCACCTGGTCGGCATGAGTACGACGCTGGAGGCCATCGCCGCGCGCGAGGCCGGGATGGAGGTGCTGGGGATCAGCCTGGTCACCAACCTGGCCGCCGGCATCACCGGAGAGCCCCTGAACCACGCCGAGGTGCTGGAGGCCGGGCGGGCGGCCGCCAGCCGGATGGGCGCGCTGCTGGGCCAGATCGTGCCCCGGATCTGAGCGCCATGAAGATCCTGGTCACCGGTGCCGCGGGCACCATCGGACAGGTCGCCATGGTCGGGCTGGCCGACCGGGGCCACACGGTGGTCGGGCTGGACCGGGTCCCGGCTCCGGAGGGTTACGACGAGTCCACGAACGACTGGCACACCGCCGACTGTGCCGACGCCGACGCGGTCGCCGACGTCTTCGCCGTGCATCGTCTCGACGCGGTCGTCCACCTGGCCGGCAACCCGGGCGAGGCCAGCCTCCCGGACTCCCTCACCTCCCACGTCGTGACCACGGCGGCCCTGCTGGACGCCATGGTCGAGCACGGCGTCACCCGCATCGTGCACGCGTCCTCCAACCACGCGGTGGGCCGCACCCCACGCCGCGAACTGCTCGGCATCGACACCCCGCCGCGCCCGGACACCTTCTACGGTGTGGCCAAGGTGGCGGCAGAAGCGCTCCTGAGCCTGTACGCCGACCGGCACGGAATCGATGCCGTCGCCTGCCGGATCGGCTCCTTCCAGCCGCAGCCCGAGAGTGTGCGCCAGCTCAGCACCTGGCTGTCCCCCGACGACTGCGTCCGGATGTTCGAGGCCGGCCTGACGGCGCCGAGCCCGGGGTACGCCGTGCTCTACGGCATCTCGGCCAACACCCGAGCCTGGTGGGATCTGGAGCCTGGACGCCGTCTCGGCTACCAGCCCCAGGACGATGCCGAGGAGTTCGCCCAGCTCGTCGCGGCTTCGCCACAGGACGAGGATGAGGCCGCTCACGTGGGCGGCGCGTTCGTGGGCGAGTCGATGCAGCGCCCGGCACTCGACCGCGCGTGACATCCAGCAGGCGAGACCGACGAGTGCGCAGCGTTAGCCTTCCCTCGTGACCAGGAGCGTGTTCGTCACCTCACCCGAGGGCCGCACAGGCAAGTCCGCGGTCGGGCTCGGCCTGTTCGACCTCCTCGCACGAGACGTGGGCTCGGTCGGGGTCTTCCGCCCCCTGGTCAACGGTCATCAGCGCGACGTACTCATCGATGTCCTGGTCGCCCATCCCAGCAGCCACCAGACCTACGAGGACGCACGCGGGGTGACCTACGAGGCGGCAGTGGCCAACCCGGACGAGGCTCTGGCCACCATCGTGCGCCGCTACGGCGAGATCAGCGAGCGCCACGACTTCGTGCTGATCATGGGCTCGGACTTCACCGACGTCTCGAGCCCCACCGAGCACACCTTCAACGCACGGATCGCTGCCAACCTGGGTTCCCCCGTCGTGATGGTGGTCTCGGGGGTCGACCGGACGCCTGAGGAGATCGTGCGCAGTGCCGGCGGCGCGATCGACGAGTTCCGGCGCCAGCACAACGACGTGGTGGCGCTCATCGCCAACCGCGTGGCGCAGGACTCGGTCGAGGAGACCGAGCGGGCCCTGGCCACGCTGCCCGGGCTGACCACCGGGGTGATGCCGGAGCACTCGCTGCTGACGGCGCCCACGATCCGCGAACAGATGGTGGCGGCCGAGGCGAGCCTCGTCCAGGGCGACGACGCCCAGCTCGATCGCGAGTCGCTCGGCGTACTCGTGGCCGGGATGACCTTGCCCAACGTCCTGGACCGACTCTTCCTCGATGCGACCGTCGTGACGCCCAGCGACCGCACCGAGCTGCTCGCCGGGCTGCTGATGGCGCACCAGTCCGACACGTTCCCCACCCTGGGCGGCATCATCCTGGTCGGTGGTTACGAGATCCCCCCGTCGATCCGGCGGCTCTGCGCGGGCGTCGACGTCGAGCTCCCGATCGCGCTGACGTCGCTGGGCACCTACCCGACCGCCCAACGGCTGGACGACCTGCACGGACCGCTCAACATCGGCTCGACCCGCAAGATCGAGACCGCGCGCCGCCTGTTCGCCGAACGGGTCGATCCGGTGGCGCTCCTGGCCGCCATCAACACCCCGTCGTCGGGGATCCGGACCCCGCTGATGTTCGAGTACCAGCTGATGGAGCGTGCCCGGACCGACCGGCGCCGCATCGTGCTGCCGGAGGCCAGCGACGACCGGATCCTCCAGGCCGCGGACGTGGTGCTCCGCCGGGCCGTGGCCGACGTGACCCTGCTCGGCGACCGGGACCGGATCATGGCCCAGGCCACTGCCCTGGGCCTGGACCTGTCCCGCGCGGACGTGGTCTCGACGCTCGACCCGGCCCACCTCGACGCGTTCGCCGACGAGTATGCGCGACTGCGTGCCCACAAGGGCGTGACGCTGGAGCAGGCCCGGGAAGCGATGAGCGACGTGTCCTACTTCGGCACGATGATGGTCCACCTCGGGATGGCCGACGGCATGGTCTCCGGTGCCGTCAACACCACGGCCCACACGATTCGGCCCAGTCTGCAGTTCATCCGCACCAAGCCCGGCGTCACCGTGGTCTCGAGCATCTTCCTCATGTGCCTGGCCGACCGGGTCCTGGCCTACGGCGACTGTGCGGTCAACCCGGACCCGAATGCCACCGAGCTGGCCGACATCGCCATCAGCTCCGCTGAGACGGCTGCCGCGTTCGGGATCGAACCCCGGGTCGCGATGCTCTCCTACTCCACCGGCTCGTCCGGCTCCGGGGCCGATGTGGACAAGGTGCGCCAGGCCACCGAGCTGGTGCGCCAGCGGGCCCCCTCGCTGCTGCTGGAGGGCCCGATCCAGTACGACGCCGCCATCGACCCCACCGTCGCCCGGGCCAAGCTGCCGGACTCCCCCGTCGCCGGGCGCGCCACGGTCTTCGTCTTCCCGGACCTGAACACCGGCAACAACACCTACAAGGCGGTGCAGCGCTCGGCCGGGGCGGTGGCGATCGGCCCGATCCTGCAGGGTCTCAACAAGCCGATCAACGACCTCTCGCGCGGCGCCCTGGTGCACGACATCGTCAACACCATCGTGATCACCGCGATCCAGGCGCAATCGTGAGCAGCCCGATCCTGGTGCTCAACTGCGGCAGCTCCTCGCTCAAGTACCAGTTGGTCGATGCCACCACCGAGGCCGTCCTGGCCTCGGGCCTGGTCGAGCGCATCGGTGAGGCCGACGGGGCCCTCACCCACCGGGTGGGGGGTGAGCGGTTCGAGCAGCGGGCGCAGTTCACCGACCACCGGGCCGCCCTGGCCGCCATCCAGGAGGCCTTCGCCGGGCACGGCCCGGACCTGGCGGCCAGCGGGCTGCGGGGCATGGGCCATCGGGTCGTCCACGGGGGCGACCGCTTCCGGGAGCCGACGTTGCTCGACGACGCCGTACTGGAGGGCATCGCGGAGCAGAACAGCCTGGCGCCCCTGCACAACCCACCGGCGCTGCAGGGCATCCGGGCCGCGATGACACTGCGCCCCGACCTGCCCCACGTCGGCGTGTTCGACACCGCCTTCTTCGCCGACCTGCCGGCCGTGGCACACACCTATGCGATCGACCGTGACGTGGCCAGGCGGCACCGGATCCGGCGCTACGGCTTCCACGGGACCTCCCACGACTACGTCTCGGCCGCCGTGGCCGCCTTCCTGGGCCGCGATCGCGCCGAGCTCAACCAGATCGTGCTGCACCTGGGCAACGGAGCCTCGGTCTCGGCGATCGAAGCGGGTCGCGCGGTCGACACCTCGATGGGGCTGACCCCGCTCGAAGGCCTCGTGATGGGCACCCGGCCCGGCGACCTCGATCCCGGCATCCAGGGCTATCTGAGCCAGGCCGGGATGTCGACGACCGACATCGACACGATGCTCAACAAGCGCTCGGGGCTGCTGGGCCTCGCTGGGGAGAACGACTTCCGGGCCCTGCAGTCACTGCGTGAGGGCGGTGACGAGGATGCGGAGCTGGCGCACGGGATCTACGTACGCCGCATCGTGAAGTACGTCGGTGCCTACCTCGCGGTCCTGGGCCACGTCGACGCCCTGACGTTCACCGCCGGGATCGGGGAGAACAACGCCGGCGTTCGCGCCGACGTGCTCACCGCACTGGCACCGCTCGGCTTCGTCCTGGACCGGGAGCGGAACGCCTCGGGGACCGGTCCCCGGGTCATCTCGGCCGATGGATCGCCGACCACCGTCCTGGTGGTCCCCACCAACGAGGAGCTCGCCATCGCCCGAGCGACCCTGGCGGTCATCACCGAGTGTCGGTGACCGGGTCTATCGTCGCCGGCATGACGACCTGGCAGCTGACGATCGACGCCAATGACCCCTCGCGCCTGGTGGAGTTCTGGGCCCCGGTGCTGGGCTACGAGCGCCAGCCCGCGCCCGAGGGCTTCGAGACGTGGAACGACTGGTACCGCTTCAAGGGCGTGCCCGAGGAGGAGCTCGACCCCACCAATGACGGGTGCGACCGGATCCATGACCCGAGCGGCGCAGGCCCCAGGATCTGGTTCCAGATCGTGCCGGAGGTGAAGTCGATCAAGAACCGGTTCCATCTCGACGTCTATCCGACAGGGCGCGACCCCCTGATGTCCTTCGCCCGCAAGAAGGAGATCGTGGAGGCGTTCGTGGCTGACCTCGTGAGCCGGGGCGCGACCATCGGCCGCAAGAACGTGGACGAGGCCCACCGTCACTACTTCGTGCTCATGCATGACCCGGAGGGCAACGAGTTCTGCGTCGCTTGACTGTGAGCACACTCGAAGAGTGACACTGGAGTCGTGACCACACTGACCCAGCCGACCGCTCTGAGCATCGCCGAGGTGGCCGTCCAGACCGGACTCTCCGCCCACACCCTGCGCTACTACGAACGCGACGGCCTGCTGCTCGCACCCGTGGACCGCTCAGCGTCCGGCCACCGTCGCTACACCGAGCGCGATCTGACCTGGATCACGCTCCTCACCAAGCTGCGCTCCACGGGGATGCCGATCCGTGAGGTCAAGAAGTACGCCGAGCTCGTGCGCACCGGTCCGGGCAACGAGGCCGAGCGCCTGGCCCTGCTCACGTCCCACCGCGAGCGCGTCGAGCGACAGCTCGCCGAGGTCAGCGCCCACCTGCGCGCCATCGACCACAAGATCGGGATCTACGAGGGTCAAGTCGACCACGCTTGACTTTGAGCGCGCTCAAAGACGTTGACTCGAGTCATGACCATCACAGATCGCACTCTCGGCACCGCCGCACCACTCACCGTCTCCGCCCTCGGCCTCGGCTGCATGGGCATGTCGGAGTTCTACGGCACCGGTGACGAGGCAGAAGGCATCGCCACCATCCACCGCGCCCTCGACCTGGGCGTCACCTTCCTCGACACCGCTGACATGTACGGCCCCTTCACCAACGAGCAACTGGTCGGCAAGGCCATCCACGGTCGCCGCGACGAGGTCCAACTGGCCACGAAGTTCGGCAACGAGCGACTCCCCGACGGCACCCGGGTCGGCATCAACGGGTCGCCTGACTACGTCCGCTCCGCCTGCGACGCATCGCTCCAGCGGCTCGGGGTCGACCACATCGACCTCTACTACCAGCACCGCGTCGACAAGTCCGTGCCTATCGAGGAGACCGTGGGGGCCATGGCCGAACTGGTGGCGGCCGGCAAGGTCCGCCACCTGGGGCTCTCCGAGGCAAGCCCCACGACCATCCGCCGGGCGCATGCCACCCACCCCATCACCGCCCTCCAGACCGAGTACTCGCTGTTCACCCGTGACCTCGAGGACGAGATCCTCCCGGTGCTGCTCGAACTGGGGATCGGACTGGTGCCCTACTCGCCCCTCGGGCGAGGCCTGCTGACCGGCACCATCACCCGGGACTCGGGCGCCGACGGCGCGGCGGATGCCCGGCGTACGGCCTATTTCCCACGGTTCCAGGGCGAGGCCCTGGAGGCCAACCTGGCCCTGGTGGCTCGGATCCGCGAGCTCGCGGTGACCAAGGACGTCACCCCCGGCCAGCTCGCCCTGGCCTGGGTGCTGGCCCAGGGGCCGCGGCACGGGCTGGGCGTGGTGCCGATCCCGGGGACCAAGCGCGTCGCCTATCTCGAGGAGAACGCGGGCGCAGCCGACGTGGTCCTGAGCGACAACGACCTGACGGCCCTGGAGGCCGCGGTGCCGCGCGACGCCGTGGCCGGGGATCGCTACGGGGACATGTCCCACATCGACGCCTGAGCGACCCCTCAGCCTGCCCGCCCGTGGCGCCCTCTGGTCTGGGACTATCGTGAGGGAATGGTGGAACTGGTGTCCTGCAGCGTGTCCGACGGCATCGCCCACGTGCGGCTGGAGCGCCCCGACAAGCTCAACGCACTCACCCTCGAGACCCTCACCCAGCTCGGCGCGACCGCACGCCGGCTGCGTCGCGACCGGACACTGCGCGCGGTCGTGCTGTCGGGTGAGGGCGACTCGTTCTGCTCGGGGCTCGACGTGGGCACGGTCCTCAAGGACCCGGTGGGCATCGCCCGCGCGTTCGTGCCGCTGCCCTGGCGCGGCACGAACGTGTTCCAGGAGGCCTGCTGGGCCTGGCGCCGACTCCCGGTGCCCGTGATCGCGGCGGTGCACGGACACTGCTTCGGCGGCGGGCTGCAGATCGCCCTGGCGGCGGACTTCCGGTTCACCACACCCGATGCGCAGTGGTCGGTGCTGGAGGCCCGCTGGGGACTGATCCCCGACATGAGCGGGATCCAGACCCTCAAGGAGCTGGTGGGCATCGACACCGCCAAACGGTTGACCATGACGGCCCAGGTCGTCTCCGGCAAGGAGGCCACCGACCTCGGCCTGGCCACCGAGCTGGCTCCTGACCCGGTCGCCGCGGCCTTCGCCCTCGCCGAGGAGCTGTCCACCCGGTCGCCGGACGCACTGGCCGCCGCCAAGCGCCTGTTCAACACCACCTGGACCGCGCGAACCCGGGTGACCCTCGGCAGGGAACGCGCCGAGCAGATCTACCTCCTGCTCGCAGCCAACACGAAGGCCACCCGCGAGGCGGCCGTGAAGCGGGTGGCGCCGGTGTTCGGCCCGCGCGGGCGACGCTAGCCTGCTGGCCATGACCGATCTGATCGAGCAGGCGACCGCCTGGGCCGCCGACGACCCCGACGACCAGACCCGTGCGGAGCTCGAGGCGTTGATCGCAGCCGGGGACAGCGCCGAGCTGCGCGACCGGTTCGACGGCACCCTCGAGTTCGGCACCGCAGGCCTGCGCGGAGCCCTGGGAGCCGGGCCCAACCGGATGAACCGCGTCGTCGTGATCCGGGCCGCAGCAGGGCTCGCGGCGTACCTGCGAGCCAACGGGGCCGAGACCGGCGATGCCGTCGTGATCGGCTACGACGCCCGCCACAACTCCGACGTCTTCGCCCGGGACACCGCGGAGGTGATCACGGGAGCAGGTCTGCGCGCGCTAACCCTCCCCCGCGCGCTGCCCACACCGCTGCTCGCCTTCGCCATCCGTGACCTCGGTTGCGTCGCAGGCGTCATGGTCACCGCCAGCCACAACCCGCCCCAGGACAACGGCTACAAGGTCTATCTCGGTGACGGCAGCCAGATCGTGCCACCAGCCGACACCGGCATCGCCACCGCCATCGCGGCCGTGGGAGCGGTGGCCGACGTCCCGCGCGGCGACGGCGGGCAGGTGCTCGACGACGCGATCGTGGAGCGCTATCTCGACACGGTCGCGGCCCTGGCCGGCGACGGTCCCCGGGACCTGAGCACCGTCTACACACCCCTGCACGGGGTGGGCAACACCTCGGTACTGAGCGTGTTGGAACGCGCCGGCTTCACCGCGCCGTACGTCGTGAGCCAGCAGGAGGCCCCTGACCCGGACTTCCCGACCGTGGCCTTCCCCAACCCCGAGGAACCGGGCGCGATGGACCTGGCCATGGCCCTGGCCCGGGAGCGCGGCGTCGACCTGGTCGTCGCCAACGATCCCGATGCCGATCGCTGCGCTGCGGCTGTGCCAGGTCCGCACGGCTGGCAGATGCTGCGCGGCGACGAGGTGGGCGCACTGCTCGGGCTGCACCTGCTGCGCAGCGGACGCACCGGCGTGTACGCCAACTCGATCGTGTCCTCCTCGCTGCTCGGCAAGCTGGCGGCTGCCCACGGTCAACCGCACGAGGAGACGCTGACCGGGTTCAAGTGGATCGCCAAGGTGGAGGGACTCGCCTACGGCTACGAGGAGGCGCTGGGCTACTGCGTCGATCCGGAGCAGGTCAAGGACAAGGACGGCGTCTCAGCCCTCCTGCTGCTGTGCGAGCTCGCGGCCGCAGCGAAGGCGGAGGGCAAGACCCTGGTCGACCTGCTCGACGACATCGCGCGCCAGCACGGCCTGCACGCCACCGACCAGCTGAGCGTGCGGGTCACCGACCTCGCCGAGATCGGTGCCGCGATGGCTCGGCTGCGGGCGACGCCGCCCACCACGCTGGGCGGGCTGCGCGTGGACAGGGTCGACGACCTGTCGCTGGGCTCGGCGGCACTGCCCCCCACCGACGGGCTGCGCTACCAGATGCCGGGCGCCAGGATCATCGTCCGCCCGAGCGGCACCGAACCCAAGCTCAAGTGCTATCTCGAGGTCGTCATCGCGGTGGACCCCGAGGACGGCGTCGACGCAGCCCGGATCTCTGCGGCCGGCCGGCTGGACGCCCTGCGCAACGACATCAAGGCCGCCGCCGGAATCTGAGACCTGACGTCGCCGAAGGTCCGTCCTCAGAGGAAGAGAGACACCAAGAAACCGGTGCCGGTCACCACGATGGCCACCAACTCGGGCCACGCCCAGTCACGCCGTACGGCGGGGGCGGGCTGCCCCTTCGAGGCCAGCTCCTTGGCCTCGGCCAGGCGGCGGTCCAGGCGGTCCTCGATGAAGTCGGTGTAGCTGCTGACCGGGTCGAGCACCCGGCCCGAGCGTTTGCGCAGGTCGCGCAGGCTGCGACCGACGGCGGGCGAGACGAAACGCTGACCTTCGACGCGGACCTCCAGGAACTGGCGGATCACGAGCTGCTCGATGCTGATCAGGGGGATGGTGACCGTGCTGGCCAGGTTGTGCAGCACCAGCACCTCGCGTGACACCCCGACCCGGGGCCGCACGATCGCCGCCCACACCAGGACCGCACCGAAGGCGATGCCGAGGATGACCGGCACATCGGCGCCCCGCAGGCCGTCGGAGGCCAGCAGGACGATCAGGCCGAGCGCCACGAGCAGGCCGAGGACGCCCACCACGCGTCCGTTGGTCGGCTTGAAGTACTCCACGTCCTGGTCGGCCACGACGGCCCCTTTCGGCAATTGCCCGGCTCTGCGCCGACAACCCTATGCTGGCTTGGTGACGACTACTGCCTCAACGACGAGTGCAGCCGGTTTCGAGGACATCACGTCATCGGAGTCATCGCTGCGCAGGTTCCTGCACGGGCTCCCCGGCGTGGACCAGGTCGGCGCGGACGCCCGCGCTGCGAGCCTGTCCACACGGTCGATCAAGACGACCGCGAAGGCCTACGCCATCGACCTCGCCATCCGCATGGTCGACCTGACCACGCTGGAGGGCCAGGACACCCACGGCAAGGTCCGGGCGCTGGCCACGAAGGCGATGCATCCCGATCCGACGGACCCCGGGTGCCCGATGACGGCTGCGGTCTGTGTCTATCCCGACATGGTCGCCACCGCCAAGGAGGTCCTGGGCGACTCCGGAGTCAAGGTCGCAGCGGTGGCCACCGCCTTTCCGAGCGGTCGGGCGGCGATGGACATCAAGCTCGCCGACGTCCGCGACGCGGTCGAGGCGGGCGCCGACGAGATCGACATGGTCATCGACCGTGGGGCGTTCCTGTCGGGCCGCTACCAGCAGGTCTTCGACGAGATCGTGGCCGTGCGCGAGGCCTGCGTCCGTCCCGACGGGCACGCGGCGCACCTCAAGGTGATCTTCGAGACCGGCGAGCTGCAGACCTACGACAACGTCCGCCGGGTCTCGTGGCTGGCGATGCTCGCCGGTGCCCACTTCATCAAGACCTCCACCGGCAAGGTGCAGCCGGCAGCCACCCTCCCGGTCACGATGATCATGCTGGAAGCCGTCCGCGACTTCCGCGCCCAGACCGGGCAGATGGTCGGCGTCAAGCCCGCCGGCGGCATCCGCAGCACCAAGGACGCCATCAAGTACCTCGTCGTGGTCAACGAGGTCGCCGGACCCGACTGGCTGGACCCGGACTGGTTCCGCTTCGGCGCCTCCACCCTGCTCAACGACCTGCTCATGCAGCGCACGAAGATGCTCACCGGCCGCTACTCGGGCCCCGACTACTTCACCCTGGACTGAGTCATGACCTTCGAATACGCCCCCGCCCCGGAGTCCCGGGCGATCGTCGACATCAAGGCGTCCTACGGGCTCTTCATCAACGGAGAGTTCGTCGACGGCGCCGGCAGCTCCTTCAAGACGATCAACCCGGCCACCGAAGAGGTGCTGGCCGAGGTCGCCGAGGCCACCGAGGCCGACGTCGACACCGCCGTGAAGGCCGCCCGGCGCGCCCACACCCGGGTGTGGTCGCGGATGCCGGGCCGCGAACGAGCGAAGTACCTCTACCGGATCGCCAGGATCATCCAGGAACGCGGCCGTGAGCTCGCCGTCCTCGAGTCGATCGACAACGGCAAGCCGATCAAGGAGACCCGCGACGTCGACATCCCCACCGTCGCCGCGCACTTCTTCTACTACGCAGGCTGGGCCGACAAGTTGGAGTACTCCGGGCACGGGAGCACCCCGCTCGGTGTCGCCGGTCAGGTCATCCCCTGGAACTTCCCGCTGCTCATGCTGGCCTGGAAGATCGCGCCCGCGTTGGCGTGTGGCAACACCGTCGTCCTCAAGCCGGCCGAGACGACCCCGCTGACGGCCCTGCTGTTCGCCGAGATCTGCCAGCAGGCCGACCTGCCCGCCGGGGTCGTCAACATCATCACCGGAGCCGGCGACACCGGTCGGGCGCTGGTGGCCCACCCGGACGTCGACAAGGTCGCCTTCACCGGCTCCACCGACGTCGGCCGGGCCATCGCCCGGTCCGTGGCCGGGACCTCCAAGAAGGTCACCCTCGAGCTCGGCGGCAAGGCCGCCAACATCGTCTTCGACGACGCAGCACTGGACCAGGCCGTCGAGGGCGTGGTCAACGGGATCTTCTTCAACCAGGGCCATGTGTGCTGTGCCGGGAGCCGCCTCCTGGTCCAGGAGAGCATCTCCGAGGAGTTCCTCGACCGGCTGAAGCGCCGCATGTCGACCCTGCGCGTGGGCGACCCGCTCGACAAGAACACCGACGTCGGTGCGATCAACTCCGCCGAGCAGCTGGCCAAGATCCGCGAGCTCTCCGACATCGGCGAGAGCGAGGGGGCGGGCCGCTGGGCCCCCGCCTGCGACCTGCCGCAGCACGGATTCTGGTTCCCGCCCACGATCTTCACCGGCGTGACCCAGGCCCACCGGATCGCGCGCGAGGAGATCTTCGGCCCGGTGCTCTCGGTGCTCACCTTCCGCACCCCCTCCGAGGCGGTGGAGAAGGCCAACAACACCCCCTTCGGGCTGTCGGCCGGGGTCTGGACCGAGAAGGGCTCGCGCATCCTGTGGATGGCCAACCAGCTGCGGGCCGGCGTGGTGTGGGCCAACACGTTCAACAAGTTCGACCCGACCTCGCCGTTCGGCGGCTACAAGGAGTCGGGCTACGGCCGCGAAGGCGGCCGGCACGGTCTGGAGGCCTACCTGCGATGAGTCGTATCGACGTCCGCAAGACCTACAAGCTCTACATCGGCGGCGCCTTCCCCCGCTCGGAGTCGGGCTACTCGTATGTCGTCACCGACGCGAAGGGGAAGTTCATGGCCAACGCCGCCCTCGCCTCCCGCAAGGACGCTCGCGACGCCGTGAGCGCCGCCCGCAAGGCCTTCGGCGGCTGGTCGGCACGCACGGCGTACAACCGCGCCCAGGTGCTGTACCGCGTCGCCGAGGTCATGGAGGACCGGCGCCCGCAGTTCGTCGACGCCGTCATCCAGTCCGAGGGTCTGACGAGCGCTCGCGCGACCCGCGTCGTCGACGAGTCCATCGACCGCCTGGTCTGGTACGCCGGGTGGGCGGACAAGATCGCTCAGGTGGTCGGCAACGCCAACCCCGTGGCCGGCCCGTTCTTCAACCTGTCCAGTCCCGAGCCGACCGGCGTGGTGGCGGTGCTGGCTCCCCAGCAGTCCTCGCTCCTGGGCCTCGTCTCGGTGGTGGCACCGGTGATCGTCACCGGCAACACGGCCGTGGTCCTGAGTTCCCACGATCGACCGCTGCCGGCGGTGACCTTCGCGGAGGTGCTCGCCACCTCGGACGTACCGGGCGGTGTGGTCAACGTGCTCACCGGTGACAACACGACGACCGCACCCTGGCTCGCCTCCCACATGGACGTCAACGCCATCGACCTGACCGGGGCCGCCGGCGGACCCGAGCAGACCACAGCGCTCGAGGTTGCCGCCGCCGACAACCTGAAGCGGGTGCTGCGGGCCCCCGCCACGGAGCCGGACTGGAGCGCAGACCCCGGCATCGACAGGATGACCCGGTTCTTGGAGACCAAGACGGTCTGGCACCCGATCGGCCTCTGAACGGTGGCACGGGTCATCGTGCTGGCCGGTCCGTCGGGGGCGGGCAAGTCCCGGCTGGCCGGGCGGCTGGGGTTGCCGATGCTGCGGCTCGACGACTTCTACAAGGATGGCTCCGACCCGACCCTGCCTCGCATCGCCGAGGGCGCGAACGCCGGCATCGTCGACTGGGACGATCCTGCCGCCTGGTTGCCGGACGACGCGTTCTCCACCATTGCCACGCTGTGTGCGCAGGGGTCGGCGCAGGTCCCCATCTACGACATCGCGCACGACGGGCGGTGCGGATCCCGGGTCCTCGATCTCGGCGGCGCGAGTCTCTTCGTGGCCGAGGGCCTGTTCGCACAGGACATCGTCGCCTCGTGTCGCGCACACGGCCTGCTCGCTGCGGCCTACTGCGTGCGCCAGCACCCGATGAAGACGTTCTGGCGCCGGCTCACCCGGGACCTGCGCGAGCGACGGAAGCCGCCGTTGGTGCTGCTGCGCCGGGGCCTGGTGCTGATGCGCGACCAGAAGCGGGTCGTCGCGCAGGCCGTTGCACTTGGCTGTCAGCCCGTCACCCCCGACCAGGCTCTGGCCGAGATCCGGGCCTTGGTGGCACCCTCGATGCATGACACCTGAGTCGGTGCGTCTTCTCGCGGGGCTGGTCCAGCCCGACCAGCGGACCTGCGGCTCAGCGACGCTGGTCGCGGCGAGAATGCTGAACCGCCCCGACTACCTGCGCACACTGAGCGCGCCGGCAGGCCCGCTGTCCGAGCGGTTCCGGACCGAGACGCTGCAGGTCCACCGTCGCACCAGCGGGATGCTCGACGCCCAGGGTCGGGCGCAGCTGCCGTGGCCACGCGCGCTCGGTACGGCACCGTGGTCGCTGGTCCGTGAGCTCGACGCGTCCGCCGGCGTGCCAGGCACGACGTACCGCGCCCGCCTGGTCCTCCCCCGTCGACGTGGCAGCGCATTCGTCTCGGTCAGGGCGGCTCTCGAGGCCGGCCACGTCACTCCGCTCTACGTCGGCAACCGGCTGTCCCCGCGCCACGTCGTCCTGGCCCTGGAGGTGGCCGGACACGACGTCGTGATCTACGACCCGGCCCACGGACGGACCTACCCCATCACCCGGGCCGACTTCGTGGCCGGTCGCCTCGACGTGGCGGGCTGGCGAGTGCCCTGGTTGGTGGTGCTCCCTAGGCGAGGACGGCGTAGCCGGGCTTGATGATGCCGTTGATGATCTCCAGCCGCTCGTCGAACGGCAGGAAGGCCGACTTCATGGCGTTGAGCGTGAACCACTCGAGGTCACGCAGCCCGTAGCCGAATGCCTCCACCAGAGCCGTCATCTCGTCGGTCATCGAGGTGCCACTCATCAGCCGGTTGTCGGTGTTGACCGTGACCCGGAACCGGAGCCGGGTCAGCAGCCCGATCGGGTGCTCGGCGATGGAGTCGGCGGCCCCGGTCTGCACGTTGGATGCCGGGCACATCTCCAGCGGGATCCGCTTGTCTCGGACGTAGGAGGCCAGTCGACCCAATTCCACCGCCCCGTCCTCGCCGACGGTGATGTCGTCGATGATCCTGACCCCGTGCCCCAGGCGGTCGGCCCCACACCACTGGAGTGCCTGCCAGATCGAGGGCAGCCCGAAGGCCTCGCCCGCGTGGATGGTGAAGTGTGAGTTCTCGCGCTGGAGGTACTCGAAGGCGTCGAGGTGCCGGGTCGGAGGGAATCCTGCTTCGGCACCGGCGATGTCGAACCCGGCCACGCCGCGGTCGCGCCACGCGATGGACAGCTGGGCGATCTCCATCGACCGTGCTGCGTGGCGCATGGCCGTGAGCAGCTGACGGACCACGATCCGACCCTCGGCCGCGGCGACTCCCTGTTCGAACCCGTCCTTGACGGCCGCGACCACCTCGTCCAGGGTCAGCCCGCCCTCGACGTGCTGCTCGGGGGCATAGCGGATCTCGGCATAGACGACTCCGTCCGCGACCAGGTCCTCGACACACTCGCGCGCCACTCGGGTGATCGCGGCGCCGGTCTGCATGACCGCGACGGTGTGGTCGAAGGTCTCCAGGTAGCGCACCAGGCTGCCCGAGTCCGCCGACTCCCGGAACCATCGCCCCAGCGCCTCGGCGTCGTTCGCGGGCAGCTCATGCCCGACCTCGTCGGCCAGGTCGATGATGGTCTGCGGGCGCAGCCCGCCGTCCAGGTGGTCGTGGAGCAGCACCTTGGGCGCGCGTCGTACGACGTCGCGGGTCGGCGAGGAAGGGGAAAGGGTGGACACGGGGGCCATCCTTGCACTCGAGGCGGACCCGATAGGTTCGCAGGCGACCTTCACACCTCAGAGGAGCTCAGATGCGCGCGTTCACCACCCTCGACGAGATCTCCGCCGCGGTCGGCGAAGATCTCGGCACCAGTGACTGGCTCCTGGTGGACCAGGCGCGCGTCGACGCGTTCGCCGAGGCCACCGGGGACCACCAGTGGATCCACGTCGATGTCGAACGATCCGCCGCTGGGCCGTTCGGGGGCACCATCGCCCACGGCTACCTGACGCTCTCCCTCGTGCCCTACCTCGGCAGCCAGGTCTTCGAGCTCCAGACACCAGGTGCGAAGCTCAACTACGGGGTCAACAAGGTGCGTTTCCCTACCCCGTTGCGGGTCGGGTCACGGATCCGGGCGCACGTGTCCGTTGCCGGTGTCACCGATCTGCCGATGGGCAAGCAGATGACTCTGAAGTACCTCATCGAGATCGAGGGAGCCGACAAGCCCGCCTGCGTCGCGGAGACCGTCGTCCTCCTGCTGCCCTGATCTCCCGACCACCTGCGAGGGGTCAGGAGATGCGGTCGATGAGCAGCGGCGCCGGGGAGTACGGCGCGGGGCCGGTCGAGTCGTCGGCCACGATGTCGTAGCCGCCCTCCAACGAGTCCAGAGCGCGCTCGAAGCGGTCAGGCTCGTCGGTGAGGAGGGTGAAGAGCGGGGCACCCGCCGTGACCCGGTCACCGGGTCGGGCGTGCCAGCGCACTCCGGCTCCGGCCTGGACGGCGTCGCCCTGCCGGGCCCGGCCGGCGCCCAGTCGCCATGCGGCGAGTCCGACAGCCATGGCGTCGAGCCGGGTCAGCGTGCCCGAAGCAGGCGCGGTGACGACCTGGGACTCACGAGCCACCGCCATCGGGGCGGCGGGGTCGCCGCCCTGGGCTCGGATCATGTCGTTCCAGGCATCCATCGCCGACCCGTCGGCGAGGGCTGCAGCCGGGTCGACACCGGTGACTCCGGCTCCCGCGAGCATCTCGCGGGCGAGAGCCAGGGTGAGCTCGACGACGTCTGCCGGTCCACCGCCGGCGAGCACCTCGACGGACTCCTCGACCTCGATCGCATTGCCGGCCGTCAGGCCGAGCGGCGTGGACATGTCGGTGAGCAGTGCCACCGTGTGCACGCCTGCGTCGGTGCCCAGCTCGACCATGGTGCTGGCCAGCTCGCGGGCCAGGTCGACGGACTTCATGAACGCGCCGGTGCCGACCTTGACGTCCAGGACCAGCGAGCCGGTGCCCTCGGCGATCTTCTTGCTCATGATCGAGGAGGCGATGAGCGGGATCGCCTCGACCGTGCCGGTCACGTCGCGCAGGGCGTAGAGCTTCTTGTCCGCCCGCGCCAGCCCGTCCCCGGCCGCGCAGATCACAGCTCCGACGGACTCGAGCTGAGACATCATCTCGGCGTTGGTCAGCGCCGCCCGCCAGCCGGGCACGGACTCCAGCTTGTCGAGGGTCCCGCCGGTGTGACCCAGCCCGCGGCCGGACAGCTGGGGCACCGCCACCCCGCAGGCCGCCACCAAGGGCGCCAGGGGCAGCGTGATCTTGTCCCCGACGCCACCGGTGGAGTGCTTGTCCGCGGTCGGGCGTGACAGTGTCGAGAAGTCCATCCGCTCACCCGAGGCGATCATGGCCGCGGTCCAGCGCGAGATCTCGCGACGGTTCATCCCGTTGAGCAGGATCGCCATCGCCAGGGCCGACATCTGCTCGTCGGCGACGTCTCCACGGGTGTAGGCGTCGATCACCCAGTCGATCTGGCTGTCGGTGAGCTCAGCGCCATCACGCTTGGCGATGATCACCTCGACGGCGTCGTGCCTGGTCATACGTCTCCTTGATATCGGTCTGCCGTGACGTCAGCGCTCGAGGTCCGCTGGCCCGAACGCCTGGGGCAGGATCTCGTCGATGGTGCGCACGCCCAGCGGGGTGAGCACCTGGAGGTCGGCTCGTCCGTGCTCGTGCAGCAACTGGCGGCACCGCCCGCAGGGCATGATCACCTCACGCTCACCGTTGACGCACACGAAGTGGGTCAACTGGCCGCCGCCGGTGATGTGCAGCTGCGAGACCAGTCCGCACTCCGCACACAAGGTCACGCCGTACGCCGCGTTCTCGACGTTGCAGCCGGTGACCACTCTGCCGTCGTCGACCAGGGCCGCTGCGCCGACCCGAAACCGAGAGTAGGGAGCATAGGCATGCTCGGTCGCTGCTTGAGCCGCGGCGCGCAGCGCGCCCCACTCATCTGCCTGAACCGTGCTCAAGTGAGGGGTTCCCCGGCGGAGGCGAGGCGTCGACGGAACATCGCAACATGATAACCGTTTGGACAGGAAATGTTCCCGGGGGGCCGAAACCGGTGAAGCATTCGGTACCGTGACTGCCCGTCACCCCGTACTCGATGGAGTGAAGACATGGAGGCAACAGTGAAGAAGATGAGGAAGGCCGCAGCCGGCGGCCTGGGCCTGATTGTGATGGCCACGGTCCTGGCCGCGTGTGGCGACGCTCCCGATGAGTCCGGGGACTCCGGCAGCGAAGCCTCTGACTTCCTGCCGTGCATCGTCTCCGACGCTGGTGGGTTCGACGACAAGTCGTTCAACCAGCTCAGCTACGAGGGCGTGGAACAGGCCGCCAAGGAGCTCGGTTCGGAGTTCAAGGCCGTCGAGTCCAACAGCGAGAACGACTACGCCCCCAACCTGGACAGCCTGGTCGCTGAGGGCTGTGACGCCATCGTGACCGTCGGCTTCGCCCTGGCCGCGGCGACCAAGGAGTCCGCGACCGCAAACCCCGACATCGACTACGTCCTCATCGACGACTCCGCCGACGGTGGTGACGACGGCCAGACCTTCGACGGCAAGGCCGACGTCGCGAACATCAAGCCGCTGCTCTACGACACCGCCCAGGCCGCCTTCATGGCCGGCTACCTGGCCGCCGACTACACCAAGACCGGTGTCGTGGGCACCTACGGCGGTCAGCCCTACCCGACCGTGACGATCTTCATGGACGGTTTCAAGCAGGGTGTCGAGTACTACGCCAAGGAGAAGAAGAAGGACGTCAAGGTCGTCGGCTGGGACGGCAAGAACGGCAGCTTCACCGGTGGCTTCGAGGCCAACGAGACGGCCACCAACACGGCTCGCCAGCTGCTTGACCAGGACGTCGACGTGATCCTTCCGGTCGGCGGTCCGATCTACCAGGGTGCGCTCACCGCGATCGAGGCCTCCGGCAAGGACGTCGCCATGATCGGTGCGGACGCCGATGTCTTCGAGACCGACCCGAATACACAGGACGTCGTGATCACCTCGATCCTGAAGAACATGAAGGTCTCGACCTACGAGGCGATCATGGCGGCCGGCAACGACGAGTTCGACTTCACGCCCTACGTGGGCACGTTGGAGAACGACGGAGTCGGCATCGCACCGTTCCACAACTTCGAGAGCAAGGTCTCGCCCACGGTGGCAGCCGAGCTCGACGACATCAAGGCGGGAATCATCGACGGCTCCATCAAGGTGACGTCGTACCTCGCGCCGTAAGTTCAGCAGGCCAGATGGCGGGGGAGGTCGGCTCAGGCCGACCTCCCCCTGCCACGTTCTGGGCCACCAGCAAGCGACACTAGGATGCCGTGCCATGAAGCTTGTCCTGCGAGACATCACCAAGCGCTTCGGAACGCTCGTTGCGAACGACCGGATCTCACTGACCGTCGAACCGGGTGAGATCCATTGCCTCCTGGGCGAGAACGGCGCCGGGAAGTCGACGCTGATGAACGTTCTGTACGGCCTCTACCAGGCCGATGAGGGCGAGATCGAGCTGAATGACGTCGTTCAGCACTTCACGGGTCCCGGTGACGCCATCGCGGCCGGGATCGGCATGGTCCACCAGCACTTCATGCTCGTCCCGGTCTTCACCGTGGCCGAGAACGTCATGCTCGGCGACGAGTCCACCGGGTTCGCCGGCTCGCTCAATGTCGATGCCGCCAGGGAGCGCGTGGCCGAGATCTCGGCCCGTTTCGGTTTCCACGTGAACCCGGACGCGATCGTGGAGGACCTTCCCGTCGGCGTCCAGCAGCGGGTCGAGATCATCAAGGCCCTCTCCCGCGATGCCGAGGTCCTGGTCTTCGACGAACCCACGGCGGTGTTGACCCCGCAGGAGACCGACGAGCTGATGGAGATCATGCGCCAGCTCAAGGCGGCCGGCAAGGCGATCGTCTTCATCACCCACAAGCTGCGCGAGGTGCGCGAGGTGGCCGACCGGATCACGGTCATCCGGCTCGGCAAGGTCGTCGGCGAGGCCAGCCCGACTGCGAGCAACGCCGAGCTGGCTGCGCTCATGGTCGGGCGTCCGGTGGAGCTGACGGTGCACAAGGGGCCTCCCCACCTGGGCGAGGATGCCCTGGTCGTGGAAGGTCTCACCGTGATCGACCACCTGGGTCGAGTGCACGTCGACGACGTGAGCTTCGCGATCAGGACCGGCGAGGTGCTCGCGGTGGCCGGCGTCCAGGGCAACGGCCAGACCGAGCTCACCGAGGCCCTGCTGGGGTTGCAGGAGCACGTGCGAGGCTCGATCCGTCTCGACGGCTCCGAGCTGGTCGGCCGGTCCGTGCGTCAGATCCTGGAGGCCGGTGTCGGGTTCATCCCGGAGGACCGCCAGGCCGAAGGGCTCGTCGGCGAGTTCACCATCGCCGAGAACCTCATGCTCAACCGCAGCCACGGCGAGCCTTTCGTGAGCCGGGGGTCGCTGCGCCTGGACCGGCTGGAGGCCTTCGCGGACGCCAAGCTCAAGGAGTACGACGTCCGGGCGCCCGGCATCACCTCACGCGCCGACCAGCTCTCCGGCGGCAACCAGCAGAAGGTGGTCGTGGCCCGGGAGCTCTCCCGGGACCTGCGTCTCCTGGTCGCCGCCCAGCCGACCCGTGGTGTCGACGTGGGCTCGATCGAGTTCATCCACAAGCAGATCGTGGCCGGCCGCGATGCCGGGGTCCCCGTCCTCGTGGTCTCGACCGAGCTGGACGAGGTGGTTGCGCTGGCCGACCGCATCATGGTCCTCTACCGGGGCCGGATCGTCGGCATCGTGCCGGCGGACACGCCACGTGAAGTGCTCGGTCTCATGATGACCGGTGAGCGTCCGGAAGGGGCGATCGCATGACCAGCCCAGTGGGGACGGAGCAGCCCTCTCCCGCCGAGCCCGAGACTCCGGAATCGAGCCGCTGGCGGGAGGCGATGCGCGAGATCACCTCCGGCAACGCCCTGGTGGCCGTGCTCGGCGTCCTGCTCGCGGTCTCGGTCGGCTCGTTGATGATCGCGCTCACCGACGAGCAGGTGCGAGACGCCTCCAGCTACATCTTCGCGCGGCCGGGGGACTTCTTCCAGGCGACCTGGGACGCCATCTGGGGCGCCTACACCGCCCTGTTCCGCGGCTCCATCTACAACACCCGGGCAGACACGTTCGCCACCGGCATCCGGCCGCTGACCGAGACCTGCAAGTTCGCCGCCCCCCTGATCGCCGCGGGCCTCGGTGTGGGGCTCGCGTTCCGAGCGGGCATGTTCAACATCGGTGGTCGTGGTCAGATGCTCCTCGCCGGTGCGGCGGCCGGCTGGGTGGGCTACCAGTTCAGCCTCCCGTGGCCGGTGCACCTGACCCTGGCCGTCGGGGCAGGCATGCTCGCCGGTGCCCTGTGGGCCGGACTGGCGGGTCTCCTCAAGGCGCGGACCGGGGCGCACGAGGTGATCGTGACGATCATGCTCAACTACGTCGCGTTCTACCTGGTCTTCTTCGCCCTGTCCCAGCAGAGCCTGCTGCAGGCTCCGGGGTCCTTCAACCCGAAGTCCGCGCCGATGCGCGAGTCGGCCACGATGCCCAAGCTGCTGGGCGACCAGTACAACCTCCACCTGGGCTTCCTGCTCGCCCTGGTCGCCGTGGCCTTCGTGTGGTGGCTCCTGACGCGTTCAGCCCTCGGCTTCCGGATCCGCGCGGTCGGGCTCAACCCGACGGCCGCACGGGCGGCCGGCATCAACGTCGGGCGGACCTACACCCTCGTCATGGTGATCGCCGGAGCCCTGGTGGGGCTGGCCGGCGCCAACCAGGTGCTGGGCACCGTGACCAGCGGCGTGACGGTCGACCTCGATGCGGGTATCGGTTTCGACGCGATCACCGTCGCCCTCCTGGGCAGGTCCCGCCCCCTGGGGATCCTCGGCGCGGGGCTCCTCTTCGGCGCGTTCAAGGCCGGGGGATTCGCGATGCAGGCGTCCCAGGACATCCCGGTCGACATCGTGCTGGTCGTGCAGTCCCTGATCGTGCTCTTCCTCGCGGCGCCCCCGCTCATCCGGGCCATCTTCCGTCTACCCGCCAAGGAGGCGAAGTGAGCACCAACGTCGAGGAGACCCGGCTGGCCGGGGTGACGACCGTCATCGACAAGAAGGCGCCTGTCCTGTTCAGCGTGCTCACGGTGGGCCTGCTGCTCATCGTGGCACTGGCAGCGCAGTCGGGCGACACCACCTTCCGGCTGGCGACTCCCTCGGACTTCGTGGAGCTCCCAGCGGTCACCGTGCCGTCCACCCTCACGACCTGGCTGCTCGTGCTCATCTGTGCGGCCTGCGCGGCAGGCTCTGTGCTGCTGTACCGCAAGGAGCGCAACACCCCGATGTGGCTGGTGGTGGTCTTCGCGGTCGCCTGGATGGTGGGCTTCCTGACCTGGGCCGCCGCCGGCGGCACGATCCCCGTGGTCGGCCTGCTGGCCGGGTCGCTGGCCCTGGCCGTCCCGCTCGTCTTCGGAGCCCTCGGTGGCGTGCTCGGGGAACGCTCCGGCGTGGTGAACATCGCCATCGACGGCCAGCTCCTCGCGGGTGCCTTCGCTGCTGCGCTGGTCGGCTCACTGGCCGGGTCGACCTGGGCAGGCCTGGCGGCCTCGATGGTGGCGGGCACCCTCGTCGCGCTGGTGCTCGGCCTCTTCGCGATCACCTACTTCGTCGACCAGGTGATCGTCGGCGTCGTCCTCAACGTGCTCGTGATCGGCCTGACCAGCTTCATGTTCACCCAGGTGCTGGCCCCCAACTCCGAGTCCCTCAACTCACCGCCGCGGTTCCCGGCCCTGTCGATCCCCGTCCTGGGCGACATCCCCCTGATCGGACCGATCTTCTTCCGCCAGACCGTCATCGTCTACATCCTCTACGCCGTCGTGGCGATCGTCACCTGGGCGCTCTACCGCACCCGCTGGGGACTGCGCGTGCGGGCGGTGGGCGAGCACCCCAAGGCCGCCGACACGGTGGGCATCAAGGTCAACCTCACGCGCTACCGCACCATCCTCATCGCCGGCGCCATCGCCGGCATGGGCGGCGCCTTCTACACCTTGGTCTCAGTGCCCCAGTTCAACCGCGAGATGACCGGCGGGGCCGGCTACATCGCCCTGGCCGCGGTCATCTTCGGCAAGTGGGACCCCGTCCGGGCGACGTTGGCCGCGCTCCTCTTCGGGTTCGCCTCGAACCTGCAGGGTGTGCTGTCGGTCATCGGCTCCCCGGTGCCCAGCCAGTTCATGCTGATGCTGCCCTACGTCGTGACCATCTTCGCGGTGGCCGGCCTGGTCGGGAAGTCCCGCCCACCTGCGGCCGACGGCATCCCCTACCAGAAGGGTTAGCCGTTGGCGGTGGCCGCCGCCTCGGCCAGCACCCGAGCCCCGATGGGGATCGCCCGCTCGTCGATGCGCAGGTTGCCCTGGTGCAGGTCGTAGGTCGGGCCGTCGGGCGTGCGGGTGCCCAGGCGCCCCATGGCACCGGGGACCTGGTGGAGGTACCACCCGAAGTCCTCACCTCCCAGGCTCTGCTGGGTGGGCACCAGCCCGCTGGGGCCGAGCACGGACTCGACCGCCGAACCCAGCAGCCCGGTCGCCCTGGCCTCGTTGACGACAGGTGGTACGCCGCGCGTGTAGTCGACATCCACCTCCACGCCGTACGGCGCGACGATCTGGGCCGCCAGTTCGCGCACCAGGGCCTCGGACTCCGCCCAGGTGCGGGCATCGAGCATCCGCACCGTGCCGGCCGCCCGGCCGGAGGCAGGGATGACGTTGGGAGCAGAACCGGCCTGGATGAGGCCCCAGACCAGGCTCAGGCCGGCGCGCGGGTCCAGGCGACGAGACAGCGCCGCCGGCAGCTGGGCCACCAGGGTCCCCAGCGCGAAGGTGAGGTCCTGGGTCAGGTGCGGACGCGAGGTATGTCCGCCACCGCCGTGCAGGCGCACCTCGAGTGCGTCGGCAGCCCCGGTCAGGGGGCCGACGCGGAGGCCGACCTCGCCCACGTCGAGGCCCGGGTCGCAGTGCAGACCGAAGGCGCGCACCACATCGGTCAGGGCACCGTTCTCGATCATGCTGAGGGCGCCACCGGGCATCACCTCCTCGGCAGGCTGGAAGAGCAGACGCACCCGGCCGGCCAGGAGGCCGCGCTGGTGCACCTCCGCCAACGCCAGGCCGGCACCGAGCAGGCAGGTCGTGTGCACGTCGTGCCCGCAGGCGTGCGCCACCCCCGGGGCGGTGCTCGCCCAGGGGTCGCCGGTGCGGTCGTCCACAGGGAGGGCGTCGAGATCGGCGCGCAGGGCCACCACCGGCCCGGAGGCGCCGAGGTCGGCGATGAGTCCGGAGCGCGGCAGCCGCCGCACCGCATAGCCGGCGTCGGCCAGTCGTCCGGCCACCACGCCGGTCGTGCGTGACTCCTGCCACGACAACTCCGGATGGGCGTGCAGGTCGCGTCGGACCTCGATGAGTTCGTCGCGGTACTTCTCGACGACGGACTCGATGACGCGGGACGCTTCGGCTGTGGACATTCCCTCGATCCTACCGTCGCCGGGCGCCGTACCTGCCGCTCCCCCGGAGGGTCGCGAGCAGGACGCCACCGGGCTCAGGCGTCGAAGGCCTCGATGATCCGGTCCGCCGCCGCCGGGGCCGCGAGCTCACCGGAGAGCACGGCAGCACGGATCTCGGCACGGATGGCCGAGACGCCCGGCGAGCGGCGCAACCGTTGGTCGAGCTCGTCGCGCACCAGCGCCCACATGAAGTCCAGCTGCTGTGCGGCCCGCTTGGCGTCGATCCCGTCGACCCCCAGGTGCTCGCGGTGGGCCAGCACCCGCGACCAGACCTCGTCCACCCCGACGCCGGTCAGCGCCGAGCACGTGACCACCTCCGGGGCACGTTCGCCGGCACCGTGCACCAGGCGGAGAGCACCGGCCAGTTCGCGAGCGGCCGCCCGGGCCTCCTGCTCACGGTCCCCGTCTGCCTTGTTGACCGCGATGACGTCGGCGATCTCCAAGATGCCCTTCTTGATCCCCTGCAGCTGATCGCCGGTGCGGGCCAGGGTGAGGAACAGAAAGGTGTCGACCATGCCCGCCACCGTGATCTCCGACTGACCGACCCCGACCGTCTCGACCAGCACGACGTCGTACCCCGCGGCCTCCAGCACCAGCATCGCCTGCGTGGTGGCACGGGCCACGCCGCCCAGGGTGCCGGCCGACGGCGAGGGCCGGATGTAGGCGTTCGGGTCGACCCCAAGCTTCGCCATGCGGGTCTTGTCGCCGAGGACGGAGCCTCCGGTGCGCACGCTGGAGGGGTCGACGGCGAGGACGCCGACCCGATGACCCGCTGCGGTCAGGGACGTCCCCAGTCCTTCGATGAACGTGGACTTGCCGACCCCGGGCACCCCCGAGATCCCCACTCGCACAGACCTGCCTCGGTGCTCGAGCCTGTCTCGGTGGTCGAGCCTGTCTCGGTGGTCGAGCCTGTCTCGGTGGTCGAGCTTGTCGAGACCACTCAACTCGGCCAGCAGCTCGCGCGCCGCCTCCCGGTGGTCGGGTCGGCTGGACTCCACCAGTGTGATCGCGCGGGAGACCTGGGCCCGGTTGCCGGCGCGGATGCCCTCGACGAGCGTGCGGACCTCGATCATCAGTGCCCGAGCTGGGAGGACAGCTTGGCCAGGAGCTCGATCGCGGAGTCCGCGATGACCGTGCCGGGCGGGAAGACCGCCGCAGCGCCCATCTCCTTCAGCCTCACCACGTCGTCGGGCGGAATGACGCCACCGATGACGATCATGATGTCGGGGCGCCCCTGGTCGGCGAGCGCCTGCTTGAGCGCGGGCAGCAGCGTGAGGTGGCCCGCAGCCAGCGAGGAGACCCCGACGATGTGGACGTCGGCGTCGATCGCCTGCTGGGCGACCTCCTCGGGGGTCGAGAACAGCGGGCCGACATCGACGTCGAAGCCGAGGTCAGCGAAGGCGGTCACGACCACCTTCTGACCGCGGTCGTGGCCGTCCTGTCCCATCTTGGCGACCAGGATCCGGGGTCGCCGCCCCTCGGCCTCCTCGAAGGCCGTCGTCGCGTCGAGCACCGCCTGGACCTGGTCGTTGCCGCCGGAGGTCGCCTCGGAGGAGTACACGCCGCTGATCGTACGGATCACTGCCTGGTGCCGGCCGTAGACCTTCTCCAGCGCGTCGGAGATCTCGCCGACCGTCGCCTTGGCGCGGGCCGCGTCCACGGCGAGCTTGAGCAGGTTGCCGTCCAGGGAGCCGCCGTGGACGTGACCGTCGCCGGCCGACCGGGTGAGTGCCTCGAGGGTGCGGCGTACCTCGTCGTCGTCGCGCTCGGCGCGCAGCCGCTGGAGCTTGGCCACCTGCTGGGCGTAGACGTCGTCGTTGTCGACCCGGAGTACGTCGAGCCGGTCCTCGACGTCGAGCCGGTAGGTGTTGACCCCGATGACCGCCTGGGTGCCGGAGTCGATGCGCGCCTGGGTGCGTGCCGCCGCCTCCTCGATCCGCATCTTGGGGATGCCCTGTTCGATGGCCTTGGCCATGCCGCCGGCCGCTTCGGCCTCCTGGATGTGCCCCCAGGCCCGGGCTGCAAGGTCGTGGGTCAGCTTCTCGACGTAGTAGGAGCCGGCCCAAGGGTCGATGATGCCGGTCGTCCCGCTCTCCTGCTGGAGCAGGAGCTGGGTGTTGCGCGCGATCCGGGCCGAGAAGTCGGTCGGCAGCGCGATCGCCTCGTCGAGGGCGTTGGTGTGCAGGGACTGGGTGTGGCCCTGGGTGGCGGCCATCGCCTCGATGCAGGTGCGCTGGACGTTGTTGAAGACGTCCTGCGCGGTGAGTGACCAGCCCGAGGTCTGGCTGTGGGTGCGCAGGGAGAGGCTCTTGGGGTTCTGGGGGTCGAACTCGCGCACCAGCCTGGCCCAGAGCGCACGGGCGGCCCGCAGCTTGGCGACCTCCATGAAGAAGTTCATCCCGATGGCCCAGAAGAAACTGAGCCGCGGGGCGAAGGCGTCGATGTCGAGTCCGGCGTCGAGGCCTGCACGCAGGTACTCGACGCCGTCGGCCAGCGTGTAGGCGAGCTCGAGGTCGTTCGTGGCCCCGGCCTCCTGGATGTGGTAGCCGGAGATCGAGATCGAGTTGAAGCGCGGCATCCGCTGGGCCGTGAACGCGAAGATGTCGGAGATGATCCGCATGCTCGGGGTGGGCGGATAGATGTAGGTGTTGCGGACCATGAACTCCTTGAGGATGTCGTTCTGGATGGTCCCGGTCAGCTTGTCCAGCGCGACCCCCTGCTCCTCGGCCGCAACGATGTACATCGCCAGGACCGGCAGCACGGCGCCGTTCATGGTCATGCTGACGCTCATCTGGTCGAGCGGGATGCCGTCGAAGAGTGTTCGGGCGTCGTAGATCGAGTCGATCGCCACTCCGGCCATGCCCACATCGCCTCGCACACGTGGGTGGTCGGAGTCGTAGCCACGGTGGGTGGCCAGGTCGAAGGCGACGCTGAGGCCCTTCTGTCCCGCCGCCAGGTTGCGCCGGTAGAAGGCGTTGGAGTCCTCGGCGGTCGAGAAGCCGGCGTACTGGCGCACCGTCCACGGCTGCGTGGTGTACATCGTCGGATAGGGCCCACGCAGGAACGGGCTCAGTCCCGGCCACGTGCCCAGGTGATCGAGACCCTCGAGGTGCTCGGGTCCGTAGACGGCCAGGACGTCGATGCCCTCCGGGCTGGCCCAGGCCGGCGCCCGCTCGGTGGTCGAGCCCCCCTCGGTGGTCGAGCCCCGCTCGGTGGTCGAGCCCCGCTCGGTGGTCGAGCTTGTCGAGACCACCTCCGTGAGAGGCAGCCCGGCGAAGCTCTTCGGGACGGTCATGACAGGGCCCCTTCGTTCAGGATGGTCCTGGTGCGGGTCAGGAAGGCGACCGCATCCATTCGCAGGGTGCAGGAGTCGTCGACCTCGATCCCGCCGGGGTTGCCGGCCAGGATCACGTGGCGGGCACCGGCGGACCGGAGCGCCGCCACCAGGTCGGCTCCCCACTCGGCGTACGCCGCGTCCGTGCCGGCCAGGCAGACCACCGCCTGTCCGGCGTACGCCGCCACCACGTCGTCCACCCCGCTCGTGGCACCGGCTGCCGCTACGGCTATCCCACCGGCGGCCAGGAGGTTGGCGGCGAAGGTGGCGCGCGCGGTGTGGGCGGCGATCGGCCCCAGGGTGGCCAGGAAGACCTCGCCTGTCGGCTGGTCGCGCATCGTCTCGAAGTCGGCGCCGTAGCGCGCCACCTCCAGCGTCCCGGGAGGGTACGGCGCCCGCTCGGGCAGCACCTCGGACAGGTTCGGGAACTCGCTCACGCCGGTGATCGGCTGCCGGCGCGTGGCGATCCGGGTGCGCCGGGCGCCGCGATTGTCGCCGAGGATGCCGGCCAGCCACCCGCTGGCGATGGCCGCCTCGATCCCACCTTCGGTCTCGATCGAGTCCAGGGCACCCCAACCGGAGTGCGCCAGGTCGTCGGTCATCTTCTCCACCGCGTAGGAGCCGCCGGCAGGGTCGGCGACCTTGGCGACGTGCGCCTCGGCGATCAGCAGGGAGGAGGTGTTGCGCGCGATCCGTCGGCTGAAGGCGTCGGGCAGGCCCAGTGCGGCATCGAACGGCAGCACCGTCACCGCGTCGGCACCTCCGACTCCCGCGGCGAAGGCAGCGACGGTGGTGCGCAGCATGTTCACCCAGGGGTCGTACTTGGCCATCATCGGGCGGCTGGTGACCGCATGCTGCCGCTGCCCTGGAGCGTGCGTGGCGCCGCTCAGGTGACCCACGCGATGCCACAGTCGCCGAGCGGCCCTGAGCTTGGCGATGGTGACGAACTGGTCGTCGGTGGCCGCGTAGCGGAACTCGATGAGACCCATCGCCTGCTCGAGGCTGAATCCGGTGGCGGTGAGCAGCCGCAGGTAGGTGGCGCCCACCGCCATGCTGTAGCCGAGCTCGAGCCACTCCGACGCCCCGAGGTCGTGGACCGCCGTGGCGTCGACGACGATGCCGAGGGTGCCCGCGTCGCAGGCGAGGCGGGCCACGGCCACGAGGTCGTCGGTCGTGGTCTGACTCGTTCCGCGCACCCGAGCGCCGATGGGGTCGGCGCCCAGGTTGGTGCCGTCGGCCGGGGCACTGCCGCTCTCGGCGATGAGCTCCACCAGCGCCTGCGCTGCCCTGATCGGGTCTCCGGGTGCGTCGAGCACCACCGGGGCCAGGTCGAGCAGCACCCCGTCGAGGGCGCCTGCGATGCCGGTGTGGTGAAGGCCGCCATCCGTGAGGGTCAACCACAGTGAGGTGGCGCCGTTCTGGAGGTCGGTCAGCACCGCCTCGTTGGTCTCGGCAGCCTGCGCGCCGACGTACGAGGGCCGGATGTCCCAGCCGTGCTCGGGGCGGTGGGCCAGGCGTCCGCGGGTGAAGGGCGCGGCCCCGGGCGCACCGGATGCGGCCAGGTCGTCCAGCATCGAGGCGATCCCCAACGGCGCGACCTCGATCCCCGCCAACGAGTCCACGCTGAGCCGGTCCCAGACGGCAGCATCCGGGTCGGCGTCGCTGAGCCTGCCGCTCTTGCGCAAGACCGCTGCCGCTGCCTTCTCCCAGTCCGCCTGCGAGTGAACGTCCTCGTCGGAGACGAGCCGGAGTTCCTCTGTGGCGTCAGTCATAGGTCGCACAATAGGAGCCCGGCTCCCGGCGCGGCCACCGACTGTGATCTATCCCCCGCCGATGGTCAGCCCAGATAGCGCTCGGCCGCCTCCACCAGCAGGTCGTCGGTGGACCTCCCGGTCTCCGCAGCACGAGCGGCGAGTCGCACGCTCAGGTCTGCGGGCAGGACGACCTGCATCCCGCGCTCGGCCGGCTGGCGGTTGCGTCCGAAGACACCGAGAGCGATGCAGATGACGGTGCCGAGGACGTCGAGGATCGCCAGGATCCCGATCACCCGGAAGATCGTGTCGTCATCACCGCCCTCGCCGACGATCAGCACCGACACGATCGCGGCCAACGCGGAGGCGCAGGCGAGGGTGGCCAGCAACAGCCAGCGGAGCGAGGGCACCTTGCCGGCCAGCGCCAACAGCAGGCTCGCCTGCGCCAGGGTGGCAGCCAGCACCAGGCCGACCCCGAAGGTCTTCCAGAGCGGCTCCGAGGCGTCGTCGAAGTCTGCCCACACCATCCACAGCGCGGTGGAGAGGGGAACGAGGACGACGACCCCGCCCAGCACCCCGACGGCTTGGTACGGCGTCTCGCCCGTGCCGAGGTAGCAGAGCACCGCGACGCTGGTGGTGCCGACGATCAGGGTGGTGAGCAGCACTCGCCCTTCCAGCTCGCCGAAGGGCCCGCCGCCGAGGAGGGCGATGACCCCCATCAGGGCGGCGATCGAGAACGAGCCGATCGTGACCGCGACGATGATGCGGCGTAGCGAGGAGTTTGAGTCAGTTGTCATGGTTTGAGCATCCCAGCGACGGCGGTCGGGCGACATGGAGTCGGATACTTACCACGACCGGGATGAGGCTCAGACTTCGGTGCGACCGTCGTTGTCCTTGTTGCGCAGCCCGATCTTGGAGCCCAACCAGACCAGCGGGTCGAACTTGCGGTCGGCGACCCGCTCCTTCATCGGGATGATCGCGTTGTCGGTGATCTTGATGCCTTCGGGACAGACCTCGGTGCAGCACTTGGTGATGTTGCACATCCCGATCCCCGCGGCCTCCTGGGCCAGTGACCGACGGTCGTGCGTGTCCAGCGGGTGCATGTCCAGCTCGGCGTAGCGCAGGAAGAAGCGCGGCCCCGCGAACGCCGGCTTGTTGTCCTCGTGGTCACGCACCACGTGGCAGGTGTTCTGGCACAGGAAGCACTCGATGCACTTGCGGAACTCCTGGCCCCGCTCCACGTCGACCTGCATCATCCGGCGCTTGTTGTCGGCGTCGCGCGGCCCCGGTGCGAAGGCGGGCAGCTCGCGGGCCTTCTCGTAGTTGTAGGACACATCGGTGACCAGGTCGCGGATCACGGGGAAGGAGCGCATCGGCGTCACCGTGATCGTCTCGGCAGGGTCGAAGTCCGAGAGCCGTGTCATGCACAGCAGACGGGGGCGACCGTTGATCTCGGCACTGCACGAGCCGCACTTGCCGGCCTTGCAGTTCCAGCGCACCGCCAGGTCACCGGCCTGGGTGGCCTGCAGGCGATGGATGGCATCGAGGACGACCTCACCCTCCTCCACCGCGACGGTGTAGTCGCCCAGGTCGCCGCCGGACTGGTCGCCTCGCCAGACGCGCAGCTTCAGGTCGTAGCTCATGCACCACTCCTCATCAGAAGAACGCCTTCAACTCATCGGGCATCACCGGCAGTGGCTGGTGTGCCAGGTCGACCCCGGTGCCGAGCTCGTTGAGGCGGAGCACCAGGTTCCTGCTGCCCCACTCGGGATCCGGGCCCGGGAAGTCGTCACGGGTGTGGCCTCCGCGCGACTCCTGCCGCTCCAGGGCCGCCTTCGCGATGCACTCCGAGACCAGCAGCATGCTGCGCAGGTCGAGGGCCAGGTGCCAGCCGGGGTTGTACTGCCGGTGGCCCTCCACGGTCAGGTGTCCGGCCCGCGCCTTGAACGCCTCCACCTCCTCGAGCGACTGGCTCAGCTCGCCGGCGGTGCGGATGATCCCGACCAGGTCCTGCATGGTCTCCTGCAGGTCGTGCTGGATCGTGTAGGGGTTCTCCCCGCCCTCCACCTCGAAGGGCAGCAATGCGCTGCGCTCGGCCGCTTTCACGTCGGCCTCGTGGACGGCGGGACGCGAGGCGCCCAGGCCGGAGGCGTAGGCCGCGGCGGACTCGCCGGCCCGGCGTCCGAACACGAGCAGGTCGGACAGCGAGTTGCCACCGAGCCGGTTGGAGCCGTGCATGCCACCGGAGCACTCCCCCACGGCGTACAGCCCGGTGACGCCGCTCAGCTCGGTGTCGGCGTCCACCTCCACCCCGCCCATGACGTAGTGACAGGTCGGTCCGATCTCCATCGGTTCGGCAGTGATGTCGACATCGGCCAGCTCCTTGAACTGGTGGTACATCGAGGGCAGGCGCCGCCGGATGAACTCCGGGGTGCGACGCGAGGCGATGTCGAGGAAGACGCCTCCGTGCGGTGATCCACGACCCGCCTTGATCTCGGAGTTGATCGCGCGCGCCACCTCGTCGCGGGGCAACAGCTCAGGGGGCCGACGGTTGTTCTTCTTGTCGTCGTACCACCGGTCCGCCTCCTCGATGGTGTCGGCCGTCTCGGCCTTGAAGAACTCCGGGATGTAGTCGAACATGAACCGCTTGCCCTCGGAGTTCGTGAGGATCCCTCCGTCCCCACGAACCGACTCGGTGACCAGCAGACCCTTCACCGACGGCGGCCAGACCATGCCCGTGGGGTGGAACTGCACGAACTCCATGTTGATCAGGCTCGCCCCGGCCCGCAGGGCGAGCGCGTGCCCGTCGCCCGTGTACTCCCACGAGTTGGAGGTGACCTTGAACGACTTGCCGATGCCTCCGGTCGCCAGGATCACCGACGGTGCCTCGAAGAGCACGAAGCGACCGGTCTCGCGCCAGTAGCCGAAGGCACCGGAGATCACCTCGCCGTCCTTCATCAGGTCGGTGACGGTGCACTCCATGAACACGTCGATGCCGAGCGCCACCGCCCGCTGCTGCAGCGTGCGGATCATCTCCAGGCCGGTCCGGTCACCGACGTGGGCGAGCCGGGCGTACTTGTGGCCGCCGAAGTCTCGCTGGGAGATGAGGCCGTCCTCGGTGCGGTCGAAGAGCGCCCCCCAGTCCTCCAGCTCCATGACCCGTTCGGGGGCCTCCTGGGCGTGCAGCTGCGCCATGCGCCAGTTGTTCAGCATCTTGCCGCCGCGCATCGTGTCGCGGAAGTGCACCTGCCAGTTGTCGTCGGGGTAGACGTTGCCCATGGAGGCCGCGATCCCACCCTCGGCCATCACGGTGTGCGCCTTGCCGAGCAGTGACTTGCAGACGATGGCGGTCCGCGCACCTGCGTCGTGGGCAGCGATCGCGGCGCGCAGGCCGGCGCCGCCGGCACCGATCACCACCACGTCGTAGGAGTGTCGCTCCATGCCCCCCGTGGCAGCACCGGACATCTCGTTGCCCGTCATCGGGTGGCGGCCGCTGTTGGCCGAGCCGTCGTTGGTCGAGCGGCCGTCATCGTTGGTCGAGCCTGTCGAGACCATGTCAGAAGAACCTCGGGTCGGTGATCGTGCCATTGGCCAGCAGGTAGATGTAGAGGTCCACCAGGGCGACGGAGAAGAGCGAGTACCACGCGAACTTCGCGTGGTGGACGTTGAGCTTCGAGACCCAGGTCCAGAGCTGGTAGCGCACCGGATGCTTCGAGAAGTGCCGCAGTCGCCCGCCCACCGCATGGCGACACGAGTGGCACGACAGCGTGTAGAGCCAGATCAGCACGACGTTAACCAGCATGAACACCGTGCCCAGCCCCATGTGCCCCCACTGCTCGTCGGCGTCACGGAAGGCCAGGATGACGTCGTAGCTCAGGACCACGGCGACCACGAGAGCGGCGTACCAGAAGTAGCGGTGGATGTTCTGCAGGATCAGCGGCAGCCGGCTCTCCCCCGAGTACGCCGCGTGCGGCTCGGCGACGGCGCAGGCCGGCGGCGAGAGCCAGAAGGCCCGGTAGTAGGCCTTGCGGTAGTAGTAGCAGGTCATCCGGAAGCCGAGCGGGAAGATCAGGATGATCAACGCCGGGGACAGCTGCCACCAGGTGAACGGCTGGCCGAAGTCGGAGGACCCCGCCACGCACGAGTCGGTCAGGCACGGCGAGTAGAACGGGGAGAGGTAGGGCGCCGAGTAGTAGTGATGTCCGGAGAACGCCCGCCACGTCGCGTAGACCACGAAGGCCGAGAACACGATGAACGTCGTCAGCGGGGCGATCCACCATCGATCCGGGCGCAGTGTCCTTGCCTCGATGCGAGCCCTGGTGGGCCCGGTCACCCCTGCGTCGGTTGACGCCATCGTCACCTCCACCTCGTTGGTGCCCGGCCATCGGCCGGCGGTTGGACCCCACTATGTGCTGAAGTGGCCGGATGTGAAAGGGCCCACACCGATGATGTTCACTCCGTGTCCATCCGGTTGCTGCTCGCGGTTGGCCCGGACCGAGCACGCTTGAGCCATGCGGATCGCACTGGTCACCGAGTCCTTCTACCCTGCGGTGGACGGCGCGACCACGACCGTCAGGAATGTCGCCGACCGGCTGGTCGACACCGGGCACGACGTGTTGATCGTGGCCCCGGCCCCCGGCCTCGCGACCTACCGCGGCTGCCGCGTCGTTCGGGTGTCCACGAGCCTGGCAGGCCTCCGCACACCCGGGCGGGAGGTCCGTGACGCGCTCACGGACTTCGCGCCCGACCTCGTGCACGTCACCACTCCCGGGACCCTGGGACGCAAGGCGCTCAAGCACGCCCGTCACCTCGCCGTTCCCACCCTGACCGTCCAGCAGTCGGTCATCGCCGAGGCGGCCGACTACTGGCGGCACAAGGTGGCGGACCGCTCCGATCGGATCCTGGTCACCTGCGGCTGGATGGCCGGCAGGCTCGAGGAGCTCGGGCTCGAGGCACCCGTCTGGACCCCGGGTGTCGACGTCAACGGCTTCGGACCGCAGTTGCGCGACGAGGCGCTTCACGCCGCCTGGTCGCGCAGCCGTTCGGACGCGACGGACAAGGTGGTGGTCGGCTATGTCGGCAACCTGCGTCGCGGCAACGACGTACGCCGCCTGCCTGAGGTCGCCGAGGTGCCGGGAGTGCGGCTGGTGATCATCGGGGACGGACCGCAGAAGTCATGGCTGCGGGTGCACGTGCCCGGAGCCCGGTTCCTCGGAGCGCCGAGCCGCAGCGAGCTGGCCGTCGCGATGGCGAGCCTCGACGTGCTCGTGCACCCCGGGACGGTCGAGACCAGCTGCCACACCCTGCGTGAGGCCACCGCGAGCGGAGTCCCGGTGATCGCGCCTGCGACCGGCGGCACGCTGGACGTGGTCACCCAGGGCGCCGGTGGGCTCCTCTACGACCCGTCGACGTACTTCGGTCTGCGTGACGCCGTCGCCCAGCTGACCCAGGACCCCTGGCGGCGGGCCCTCATGGGTCGCGAGGCCCGCAGGGCAGCGACCGTCCGGGACTGGACGGCAGCGGTCGACGAGCTGATCGGGCTGCACTACCGTCCGCTCATTCGCGGCGCGAGACGCATTCGGGTGGCATGACCGTTCGGTAACCGGGCATTTGTCACACTCCCCGTGGCAGACGTCAGGTTCAGGTGCCGGTAAGTTGGGCAGCGTGGCAACCCCGACTCTTGTCAAAGGAGCGCGCGCGTCGCGCTCGACCATCGCGCTGAAGATCCTGATGGCCGGCAGCGGCATCGTCTTCATCGTCTTCGTGCTGCTCCACATGTACGGCAACCTCAAGGCCTTCAGCGGTCACGACGCCTACAACACCTACGCCGAGCACCTGCGGGAGATCGGCGAGCCGATGCTCCCCCACGAGGGTGTCCTGTGGATCCTGCGGGTGGTGCTGCTGGGCTCCTTGATCGTCCACGTCTACGCCGCAGTCACGCTGTGGCGCCGCGCGAAGCGCGCTCGCACGATCAAGTACCAGGTCAAGCGTCGCTCGGGTTCGACCAACGCCAGCCACCTGATGCGCTGGGGCGGCCTGACCCTGCTGCTGTTCATCGTCTGGCACCTGCTCAACTTCACCGTGGGCAAGGTCAACGTCCAGGGCGGGCCGACCAACGACCCCTACAACCTGCTGGTCGACAGCTTCGACGTGTGGTGGCTGACCCTGATCTACCTTGTCGCGATGGCCATGCTCGGCGCGCACCTGCATCACGGCATCTGGAGCGCCGCCCAGACCCTCGGCTACACCAACTCGGCCCGCTCGCGCACGGTGGCCAAGCAGACCGGCTTCGTGGTCGCCGTCATCATCGCCGGCGGCTTCTCGCTGGTCCCGATCTTCGTCCTCGCCGGCGTCATCACCAAGTAAGGGCTCTGACCATGACCGACATGCCCGACACCACCACGTCCGCTCCGGCATCGGCCGAGGCGCCTGCCGGCGGTTTCTTCGACGACGCGGCCGGCTACTACACCCCCGGCTCCCCCCTCGCGGACACCAAGGCTCCCGGCGGCCCGATCGACGAACGGTGGGACACCCGCCAGTTCGAGGCCCGCATCGCCAACCCGGCCAACCGCCGCCGACTCTCGGTGATCGTCGTGGGCACCGGCCTGGCCGGCGCCTCCGCGGCCGCCACGCTGGGCGAGGCCGGCTACGTGGTCAAGTCGTTCTGCTACCAGGACTCACCGCGGCGCGCCCACTCGATCGCCGCGCAGGGCGGCATCAACGCCGCCAAGAACTACAAGGGCGACGGCGACTCGGTCTACCGGCTCTTCTACGACACGATCAAGGGCGGCGACTACCGTTCGCGCGAGTCCAACGTCTACCGACTGGCCCAGGTCAGCCGCAACATCATCGACCAGTGCGTGGCCCAGGGCGTGCCTTTCGCCCGGGAGTACGGCGGACTGCTCGACAACCGCTCCTTCGGCGGCGTCCAGGTGTCGCGGACGTTCTACGCCCGCGGCCAGACCGGCCAGCAGCTCCTGATCGGCGCCTACCAGGCCCTCGAGCGCCAGGTCGCTGCCGGCACGGTGAAGACCTACACCCGCCACGAGATGGTCGAGCTGATCGTCGTGGACGACCGGGCTCGCGGCATCATCGTGCGCGACATGGTCACCGGCGAGATCGAGACGTACTTCGCCGACGTCGTGGTGCTGGCCAGTGGCGGCTACGGCAACGTCTTCTTCCTGTCCACCAACGCGATGGGCTGCAACGTCACCGCGACCTGGCGGGCGCACCGCAAGGGTGCCTACATGGCCAACCCGTGCTACACCCAGATCCACCCGACCTGCATCCCGGTCACCGGCCACCACCAGTCCAAGCTCACCTTGATGAGCGAGTCGCTGCGCAACGACGGCCGCATCTGGGTGCCGAAGGACGCCGCCGACTGCACCAAGAACCCTCAGGACATCCCTGAGGAGGACCGCGACTACTACCTGGAGCGGATCTACCCCGCGTTCGGCAACCTGGTGCCCCGCGACATCGCATCGCGCCAGGCCAAGAACATGTGCGACGAGGGTCGCGGTGTCGGGCCCGAGGTCGAAGGGGTACGCCGCGGCGTCTACCTGGACTTCGCGGAGGCCACCGAGCGGCTGGGCAAGGCCGCGATCGAGGAGAAGTACGGCAACCTCTTCGACATGTACGCCCGGATCACCGGTGAGGACCCCTACACGGTGCCCATGCGGATCTACCCGGCCGTGCACTACGTCATGGGCGGGCTGTGGGTCGACTACGACCTCCAGTCGACGATCCCCGGCCTGTTCGTGACCGGGGAGGCCAACTTCTCCGACCACGGCGCCAACCGACTCGGTGCCTCGGCATTGATGCAGGGGCTGGCCGACGGCTACTTCGTGCTCCCCAACACGATCCGTGACTACCTGGCCGAGGGACCGTTCGACAAGATCCCCACCGACCACCCCGCCGTACTCGAGGCACAGCAGGCGGTGAAGGCGCGGATCGACCACTTCATGACCACGAACGGCACCCGCAGCGTCGACTCCTACCACCGCGAGCTCGGCAACATCATGTGGGAGTACTGCGGCATGGAGCGCACCGAGGACGGGTTGCGCAAGGCCATCGACCTGATCCGCACCCTGCGCGACGACTTCTGGCGCAACGTGAAGGTGCTCGGGAGCCCCGACAGCCTCAACCAGTCGTTGGAGAAGGCCGGTCGGGTGGCCGACTTCCTCGAGCTCGGTGAGCTGATGTGCATCGATGCGCTCAACCGTCGCGAGTCCTGCGGCGGCCACTTCCGCGGCGAGTCCCAGACCGAGGAGGGCGAGGCCCTGCGCCACGACGACCTCTACGCCTACGTGGCGGCCTGGGAGTGGGGCGGCGAGGACGAGAAGCCTGTCCTGCACAAGGAAGAACTGACCTATGAGTTCGTCGAGATGAAGCAGCGGAGCTACAAGTGAGAATGACCCTCAAGATCTGGCGCCAGCCCGATGCGGCCACTGCCGGAGCGATGCACACCTACGAGCTCGAGGACGTGTCCGAGGACATGTCGTTCCTCGAGATGCTCGACGTGCTCAACGAGCAGTTGAACGCCGCCGGGGAGGAGCCGATCGCCTTCGACTCCGACTGCCGCGAAGGCATCTGCGGCATGTGCGGCCTGATGATCAACGGCCAGGCCCATGGCCCGGACGTGACCACCACGTGCCAGCTGCACATGCGCTCGTTCAACGACGGCGACACCATCACCATCGAGCCGTGGCGTGCCGACCCCTTCCCGGTCCTCAAGGATCTGGTGGTCGATCGCCGCGCCTTCGACCGGATCATCGCCTCGGGCGGGTTCATCTCCGTCAACACCGGTGCCGCACCGGACGCGCACGCCACGCCGGTCCCGAAGGACCACGCCGACCGAGCCTTCGACGTGGCCACCTGCATCGGCTGTGGTGCCTGTGTCGCCGCCTGCCCCAACGGCTCGGCGTCGCTGTTCCTCGGAGCCAAGATCACCCACCTCGGCGAACTGCCCCAGGGTCAGGCCGAGCGGGACAGCCGAGTCGTCTCGATGCTGGCCCAGCACGACCATGAGGGCTTCGGCGGCTGCACCAACATCGGCGAGTGCGCGAGCGCCTGCCCCAAGGAGATCCCGCTCGACGTGATCTCGCAGCTCAACAGGGACCTGCGCACCGCCATCAAGCACGGCCACTGACCTGTCAGCGGGCGGCGCGCAGCGCCTTGAGGCCCAGGCGACCCAGGACGACACCCAGGACGACGTTCACCACGATGAGCACGCAGTGCGCGACCCAGTAGCCGGTGGCCCGGTCCTCACCGGCTGAGTGGGCGGCCGCAAGGTTCTTGGCGAAGGTCGCCCAGATGAAGAAGTTCCACAGCGCCACTCCGATCAGCAGCCAGGCGTGTCTGCGTTCGAACTTCATGAGTCCCTCCTCCTTCTGAGTACGGCGATGAGCCCCAGCGCCGTGATGCCTCCGGCGGCGAATGCGGCGACCGGCGCCCCCGAGGACGCGACGACCGGGGCCGGGTCCTTGCGCAGGTCCACCCTGGTGGCGGCCACCCGTTTCGCCTCGGCGGCCTCAGCCGCCTCCCGGACGGCCCGGGCCTCGAGGGAGGTGTGGGCGAACGCGGCGGCGTACATCACCAGGCGCGAGAAGTAGTTGATCCAGACCAGCAGGATCAGCGCGATCCCGAAGGCCTGGAACGCAGGCGACTTCGAGGTCGCGGCCAGCAGGAACGTGGAGGCCTGCTTGAGCACCTCGAAACCGATGGCGCCCAGCAGCGCCCCACTCCACAACGACCGCGACGGCGCGTCCGGGGCGCCCAGCAGCTTGAAGAACGTGAAGAACAGCACCATGTTGGCCAGCAGGCCGATGAGGATCGAGATGGTGCTCAGCAGCCAGCCCAGTCCCGTGGCCAGGTCCAGAGCATCGAGGATGTCGCTGGAGAACGACGTCACCACCCCGGAGACCGCCACGCTCAGCAGCAGCACGACCCCCAGCGTGATCATCGCGACGAGATCCCGCAGCTTGCCGAACACGAAGTTGGGCTGCTCCTCCTGCGGCTTCTCGAAGACCACCAGGAGCGCATCGCGCATCGAGGACAGCCACCCGAGGCCGGCGACCAGCAGACCGATCAGGCCGAAGCCGATCGCCGCGCCCGCCGCGTCCTCGATCGCCGACAGGGACACCTGACCGTCGTCGTTGCCGACGAACCCCGGGAGCACCTGGTTGATCGCGGTGACCAGGTCCTCCTGGGCATCGGGATAGATGCGCACGACGTAGCCGACGGCGGCGAAGGCCAATGCCAGGATCGGGAAGAACGACAGGAAGGCGAAGTACGTCACCGCGCCGGCCTGCATGTTGCCCTTGACCGTGCCGTAGTGCTCGACCATGCGCACGAGATGGTCGATGAAGGGGCGCCTGGCCCGGATGGAGGTGATGCGGTCCGAGATCTGCTGCTTCAGTGCCACAGGGTGGGTTCACTCCTCGCGATCGGCGCGCGGCACCAGCTCGAACGAGCGGGACGGGCGCCAACCGACAGTGTCGTCGTGGACGTAGAGATGGAAGTCCTCCGCCTCGAACCGGCACTCGAAGCCCGCGAGCTCCGTGAAGGCCCGGTCCAGCGTGGCGTCGTCGAGGTGATGGGCGATGGTGACGTGCGGGTGGAACGGGAAGGGCAGCTCGAGGGTCAGCGGGCCCCGGCGTACGGCGTCCGCGAGCTGCTCGGACTGGGAGATGCCCTCCACCAGGCTCACGAACACCACGGGCGAGACGGGGCGGAAGGTCCCGGTGCCACGCAGATGGATGCCGAACGACTCGAAGGACGCGGCGACCGCATCGAGGTGCTTCTCGATGTCCGGCAGGTCGCCCTCAGCCACCTCGAACGGGGGCACGAGCGTGATGTGGGTCGGGATCATCTGTGCGGTGTGGTCGCCCACGGACGTGCGATAGTCCTGGAGGTCCTGGGCCCAGGGCTCAGGGATGGCGACGGCAACACCGATGGTGGGCACGGATACGACCCTACTGCGCCGGGGCGACGAACCCGACCTGCTGGTAGACGTCGCGCAACGTGGCGGTGGCCACCTGGCTCGCAGTCTCAGCACCCTTCTTGAGTACGTCGCTCACGTAGGTCTGGTCCGCCAGGAGCTCCAGCGTCCGATCCCGGAACGGGGTCACGAAGTCGACGACGACCTCGGCCAGGTCCTTCTTGAGGTCGCCATAGCCGCGCCCGTCGTACTGCTCCTCCAGCGACGCGATCGATCGCGAGCTGAGCGAGGAGTAGATGGTCAACAGGTTGCTGATCCCGGGCTTGTTCTCCGGGTCGAACCGGATCTCCGACTCCGAGTCGGTCACCGCGCCCCGGATCTTCTTCGCACTGACCGCAGGGGCGTCGAGCATCTCCACGATGCCCTGCGGTGAGGAGGCCGACTTGGACATCTTGGCCGTCGGGTCCTGTAGGTCGAGGATCTTGGCGGTCGCCTTGAGGATGTAGGGCTCGGGCAGGCGGAACGTCTTCTTGTAGCGGTGGTTGAACCGCTGGGCAAGGTCCCGGGTGAGCTCCAGGTGCTGGCGCTGGTCCTCCCCCACCGGCACGAAGTGCGGCCGGTAGAGCAGGATGTCGGCAGCCTGCAGCACCGGGTAGGTGAACAGCCCCACGCTGGCCGCCCCCTCGCCGCCCTTGGCCGACTTGTCCTTGAACTGGGTCATCCGGCGGGCCTCACCGAAGCCGGTCAGGCACTGCAGCACCCAGCCGAGCTGTGCGTGTGCCGGGATCTGGCTCTGGATGAAGATCGCCGACCGCTGTGGATCGATGCCCATGGCCAGCAGCTGGGCGGCTGCTCGCAGGCAGCGCTCCCGCAGCACCTTCGGGTTCTGCTCCACCGTGATCGCATGCAGGTCGGCGATGAAGAAGAACGGCTGGTGATCGTTCTGCAGGTCCACCCACTGCCGAAGGGCGCCGAGGTAGTTGCCGAAGTGGAAGGAGTCGGCGGTCGGCTGGATCCCCGACAACACCCGCGGTCGGGAGGAGGCGGAGGAAGCCAGGGCAGCAGCGACCTCGGGCACGGTGGTCGTGGACATGGCGTGATTGTGTCAAACGCGAGCGATGGTCCCGACGGCCGGTTCACAGGTCGGCAAATCGGGTTGCCCGGCCCGACGGGCTTCAGGCAGGGTTCGCGCATGGCTCCCAGCGTGGACGACGTCCCCACCCTCACCGACGGCACCGTGACCTTGCGCCGGCATCTCGAGGCGGACGTCACCGGAGTCGTCGAGCAGAGCAACGATCCGCTCAGCCAACGCTGGACGACAGTGCCGCTGAACTACGGCACCGAGGATGCCAAACGGTTCATCCGCGACATCATGCCCGGCGGCTGGGCGACGGACCTGGAGTGGGGCTTCGCGGTCGACGTCGAGGGTCGGTACGCCGGGACGGTGTCGCTGCGCAACGCGCACGACGCGCGGGCCGAGATCGCCTTCGGCTCACATCCCTGGGTCAGAGGCACCGGCCACATGACCTCGGCACTGCGGCTCCTGCTCGACTGGGGCTTCGCCGATCGCGACCTCCAGACGGTCATCTGGTGGGCCAACCGCGGCAACTGGGCCTCCCGGAAGGTCGCCTGGCGGCTGGGGTTCAGCTTCGACGGCATGGTGCGTTCCTGGCTGCCCCACCGCGGGGTCCTCACCGACGCCTGGACCGGCACGCTGCTACGAGGAGACTCTCGTGAGCCGCGACACCCCTGGCGGCAGACGCCGGTGCTGACGGGCGAGACCGTCACCCTCAGACCACTGCGCGACACCGACGTGCCCCGGATCGTGGAGGCGTGCGCCGATCCGGACACCTCGACCTGGTTGGGCCGGATGCCGTCGCCGTACTCGAGCACCGAAGCCATCGGCTGGCTGGAGGAGTGCAACGCCAACGCAGCCACGGGGCGTGCCGCTACCTGGGCGGTCGCCGACCCCGGGTCCGACCAGCTGCTCGGCGCGGTGAACCTCTTCGACTTCGTCACCGGCCAGGAGGCGGAGGTCGGCTACTGGACGCACCCCGAGGCCCGCGGCCGTGGAGTCGCCAGCGAGGCCTGCAGGCTCGTGCTGCAGCATGCCTTCGACGACCTCGGGCTCCGCCGGGTGCGGGCCATGGCGGCCGTCGAGAACACCGCCAGCCGACAGGTGCTGGAGCGATGTGGCATGTCGCAGTGGGGCGTCGAGCCTACAGGCATCCAGATCCGCAGCGGTTGGGTCGATGCTGCGTGTTACGACGTACGGGCCGACGACGAGGCGTGGCTCGAGCGGTGAGGTCCGTCCTCAGCTGACGACAGGGTGTTGCTGGCGGTGCAGCGCGGCCGAGGCCAGCAGGATCACCAGGCCCAGCACGGCGAGGACCGCACCCACGAGAGCCGGCGCGCTGTAGCCGTAGCCGGCAGCGATCACCAGACCCCCCAGCCACGCACCCAGCGCATTGGCGATGTTGAGCGAGGCGTGGTTCATCGACGCCCCGATCGTCTGGGCGTCCGCCGCGACCGTCATCAGGCGCAGCTGCAGGTTGACGACCAGCACCGACGAGATCACCGAGATCAGGAAGACCACCGGCAGGGCCCACCAGCCATAAGGGGCCACGAGGGCGAAGACGACCAGGATCACCGCGACACCGACCGACGAGCCGAGCAGGGACTTGAAGACCGACCAGTCAGCCAGCTCCCCCGCCACCCAGGTCCCGGCGACCATGCCCAGTCCGAAGGAGAGCAGGAAGACCGGGACGGCCGAGTTCGGCAGGCCGCCCAGTTCGGTGACGGTCGGGGCGATGTAGGAGTAGACGGCGAACATGCCACCGAAGCCCACGGCCCCGGCAAGCAGGGTCAGCAGCACCTGGGGGCGACGGAACGCAGCCAGTTCACGTCGACCGGTGGCTTCACGGTCACCTGGGAACGACGGCACGAACAGGAGCACCAAGGCGACCGTCAGCAGGCCGAGCCCGGTGACGGCCACATAGGCCGTTCGCCAGCCGAGGTTCTGCCCCAGCCACGTGGCAGCAGGGACTCCGACGACGTTGGCGACCGAGAGCCCCAGCATCATCATCGCGATCGCGCGACCCTTCCGTCCCGGCGCGGCCAGGCCCGCAGCCACGAGGGAGGCGACGCCGAAGTAGGCGCCGTGGGGCAGCCCGGCGAAGAATCGCGCCAGGGTCAGCACACCGTAGGACTGCGCCGCAGCACTCGCAGCGTTCCCGAGCGCGAAGGCCACCATGAGGGCGACGAGCAGCGCTCGCCGCGGCAGCCGGGCACCGAGGATCGCGATGATCGGCACCCCCACGACCACCCCCACGGCGTACGCCGAGATCACGTGACCGGCAGCCGGGATCGTGACGCCGACACCGGTGGCGATCTCGGGCAGCAGACCCATCGTGACGAACTCGGTGGTCCCGATCGCGAAGCCGCCCATGGCCAGGGAGAGCACCGCCAGCGCGAAGTGCGGGTGCTTGCCGCCCTGCGCGCCGGACTCCGACGGGGCGGAGCCCTGGCTTGTCTGGGAGGCGAGGGATGGCGAGGTCACGATGGGGACAACGGTAGGCCCGTCCGGGCCATTCCTTGAAAACGACAACTACCCCGTGACCGCGCTCACGAGGGCCCACGGTTGAGCGCTTCCCACGACGTACCTCCGCTGTCCGTGGTTCATTCGCCACGGACAGCGGAGGTTCGTCTGCATACCTTGATGAACCGACCGAGGCTCAGGCCAGTTCGGCAAGGATCCGGTTGAACGTGGCCGAAGGACGCATCACCGCGGAGACCTTCTCGGAGTCCGGGCGGTAGTAGCCGCCGATGTCGGCGGGCGCGCCCTGCACCGCGAGGAGCTCGCCGACGATGACGTCCTCCTGTGAGGTGAGAGCATCAGCAACGGCGGTGAAGGCCGCGGCGAGGTCGGCGTCCTCGGTCTGCCGGGCGAGCTCCTGGGCCCAGTAGAGCGCCAGGTAGAAGTGACTGCCCCGGTTGTCGATGCCACCGACGCGGCGACTGGGCGACCTGTTCTCGTTGAGGAACGTGGCGGTGGCCCGGTCGAGCGTGTCGGCCAGGATCTGGGCCCGGGCGTTGCCCGTGGTGGTGGCGAGGTGCTCGAAGCTGACCGCCAGGGCCAGGAACTCCCCGAGGCTGTCCCAGCGCAGGTAGTTCTCCTTCACCAACTGCTGCACGTGCTTCGGGGCAGATCCTCCCGCGCCCGTCTCGAACAGCCCACCGCCGTTGATGAGCGGCACCACCGAGAGCATCTTGGCGCTGGTGCCGAGCTCGAGGATCGGGAACAGGTCGGTGAGGTAGTCGCGCAGGACGTTGCCGGTCACCGAGATGGTGTCCTCGCCGCGCCGGATCCGGTCCAGCGAGAACTGGATGGCGTCCTCGGGGGTCATGATCCGGATGTCCAGGCCGGAGGCGTCTCCCACCACGTCCGGGTCGGGGAGATAGGCGTTGACCTTCGCGATCAGGTTGGCGTCATGAGCGCGCGACTCGTCGAGCCAGAAGATCGTCGGCACCCCCGTGGCGCGGGCCCGGGTCACGGCCAGCTTGACCCAGTCCCGCACGGGGATGTCCTTGGTCTGGCAGGCCCGCCAGATGTCTCCCGCCTCGACGGACTGCTCGAGCAGCACCGTCCCTGAGCCGTCGACCACCTGAACGGTGCCGGCCGCGGCCACCTCGAAGGTCTTGTCGTGGGAGCCGTACTCCTCGGCAGCCTGGGCCATCAGCCCCACGTTGGGCACCGAACCCATCGTCGCCGGGTCATAGGCGCCGTGGGCGCGGCAGTCGTCGAGGACGACCTGGTAGATGCGCGAGTACGAGGAGTCCGGGATGACCGCGAGCGTGTCGGCCTCGGCGCCGTCGGGGCCCCACATGTGACCACTGGTGCGGATCATGGCCGGCATGGAGGCGTCGACGATCACGTCGCTGGGCACGTGGAGGTTGGTGATGCCCTTGTCGGAGTCGACCATGGCCAGCGCCGGGCCGTCGGCGATGCCCTGCTGCACGGCCGCCTTGATCGCCGGACCGTCCGGCAGTGCGTCGACGGCGTTGAGCAGCGCACCGAGACCGTCGTTGGCGCTGAGGCCGGCCGCGGTGAGCTGGTCGCCGTACTCCTCGAAGACCGCGGGGAAGAACGCCTTGACGACGTGACCGAAGATGATCGGGTCAGAGACCTTCATCATGGTGGCCTTGAGGTGCACCGAGAACAGCACGCCCTCAGCCTTGGCCCGGGCGATCTGGGCGGTCAGGAACTCCCCCAGCGCTGCCACGTGCAGCACGGTGGCATCGACCACTTCGCCGGCCAGGACCGGCACCGACTCCTTGAGCACCGTGGTGGTGCCGTCCTCGGCTACGTGCTGGATGCGCAGCGAGGTGTCGGCCTCGATCACCACCGACTTCTCGTTGTGACGGAAGTCGTCGGCGGTCATCGTGGCGACGTTGGTCTTCGAGTCAGGGCTCCAGGCACCCATGGAGTGCGGATGGTTGCGGGCGTACTGCTTCACCGACGCCGGGGCGCGGCGGTCGGAGTTGCCCTCGCGCAGGACCGGGTTGACGGCACTGCCCTTGACCTTGTCGTAGCGCGCCCGAGCCTCCCGCTCCTCGTCGGTGGCGGGGTGGTCGGGGTAGTCGGGCAGGTCGTAGCCATGACCCTGCAACTCGGTCACCGCGGCCTTGAGCTGCGGGATCGAGGCGCTGACGTTGGGCAGCTTGATGATGTTGGCTGCCGGCGTCTTGGCCAGGGCGCCGAGCTCGGCGAGCGCGTCCGAGAGCTGTTGCTCGGGTCTGAGTCGCTCGGGGAAGCTGGCGATGATCCGGCCGGCCAGCGAGATGTCGCGGGTCTCGACGTCGACGCCCGCCGTGGAGGCGAAGGCGGAGATGATCGGGAGGAGGGAGTACGTCGCCAGGAGCGGCGCCTCGTCGGTATGGGTGTAGATGATCTTGGATTCCGTCACGGGCTGAGCCTATCGGTGCGCATCCGACGCCCCGACCCGAGTCAGGTCTAGAGTCCTGCCAAGGCCTCCACAGGCGGCCACCCACATCCTCTGAAGGGGTAATTCGGAATGACAGACGTCGCAACTCCCACCCTTGGACAGAAGCTGTCCGCCGAGGCGCTGGGCACCTTCGTGCTCGTGTTCTTCGGCTGCGGGACCGCCCTGGCCTCCGGCGGCGACTACGTTGCCACCGCCCTTGCTTTCGGTCTCACCGTGCTCACCATGGCCTACGCCGTCGGCCACATCTCCGGCGGGCACTTCAACCCCGCCGTCTCGGTCGGCGCCGCGGTCTCGGGTCGGATGGACTGGAAGGACGCCGGCATCTACTCGGCGGTCCAGGTCGTCTCCGGCGTCGGCGCGGGCCTGGTGCTCTTCATCCTGACCAAGCTCTACGACCTCAGCGACGTGCTCGGGGTCGCCCATCCCATGGCCAACGTCTCCACCCAGTGGGACACCGGAGTCAGCATGGACTGGCTGGGCGGTTTCCTGATCGAGATGATCGGCACCGCCACGTTCGTCTTCATCATCCTGGCGGTCACCGACAACCGCCGCGAGGGCAGCGGGATCCCCGCCCCCATCGCGATCGGCCTGGCCCTGGCACTGATGCACTTCGCGCTGATCGGCTTCACCGGCACCTCGGTCAACCCGGCCCGCTCGATCGGCCCGGCCCTGTTCGCCGGGTGGGACGCGCTGCAGCAGCAGTGGCTGTTCATCCTCGCGCCCCTGGCGGGCGCGGCACTGGCCGGCTTCGGTTATCCGGCGATCTTCGGCTACGACCGCGACCGCAACCTCTACATCCCGACCGCTGCGGCCGCCGCACCCCAGCAGTGGGCCGGCGGCGAGCCGGAGTCCACGTGGGACGCTCCCGCGGCAGAGGCACCGCCGACTCCTTCGGTCGACCCGGTCGACCCGGACGAGAGGGCCTGACCCAAGGTCACCAGCACAGGTCGGGCGGATCGCAACGGCGGTCCGCCCGACCTGTGTCTGAGGGCTCAACCAGCAGTGAACGAGCGCAACTGAACGATCTCGCGTGACCCCCCGGAGGACACCGCCAGGACCGGACCCACCCCCGCGGCGTACGACGTCCGCCGGCTCGTGCCCGGCTCGGCAGGCAAGGACACCTCGATCTGGACGACGTCGGTGAACTCGCCCCCGGGCACGACGGCCTCGGCATCCACCTTCGCGACCGTGGCTCGGCCCTCGGCGACGCCGGCCAGCATCCCTTGGACGAAGCCGTCGCCGACCCTCGGGGTGGCGGGCATCATCAGGCCCGCCTGCGCACCGTCGACGCCGGCCTCCCAGGTGCCCTCGGTGCCGAACTTCCAGACGTTGCCGTCGCGGTCCTGGGCGTACCAGTCGTAGCTCTCCTCGACGACCCTGCCGCCTTGTCCCGTCCGCACCTGGTGAACGACGGTCGTCGACACCCCGGCGACCTCTCGGGGTGCCTCGAGCACGGAGACGGTCATGCGCTGCACATCGTCGCTGCCCGTGACGCCGTAGACCCAGGTGCTGCCCGGAGCCAGCGGCAGGAACGGGTTGGTCACAGACCCGGAGAAGTCGGCTGCCCGGGGGCTGGGCGTCGGAATGACCAGCTCATCGACCCCGCTCGGCGGGCTCTGCGGCGGTTGCGAGCCGCAGCCGGTGCCAAGCGCGACGAGGAGAGCCAGTGCGAGCGCCGATCGCACGGCCTTGGGGCGCATGCCCTCATCATGCCGGACGCTGCTAGCGTCGGATCGGACCACCCACCCTCATCCAGGAGATTCGACGTGAGCGCAACTCCCCTCAAGGTGGCCGTCACCGGTGCCGCCGGTCAGATCGGCTACAGCCTCTTGTTCCGCCTTGCGAGCGGTGGCCTGCTGGGGGCCGACCGACCGATCGAGCTGCGCCTGCTGGAGATCACGCCGGCGCTCAAGACCCTCGAGGGCGTCGTCATGGAGCTCGACGACTGCGCCTTCCCCACCCTGGCAGGAGTCGAGATCGGCGACGACGCTGAGGCGATCTTCGACGGCGTGAACCTCGCCCTCCTGGTCGGCGCGCGTCCGCGCGGCCCGGGCATGGAGCGCGGCGACCTACTGTCGGCCAACGGCGCGATCTTCACCGCGCAGGGCAAGGCCCTCAACGCGGTGGCGGCCGACGACGTTCGCATCGGCGTGACCGGCAACCCGGCTAACACCAATGCCCTGATCGCGATGACCAACGCCCCCGACATCCCGCAGTCCCGGTTCTCGGCCCTGACCCGCCTGGACCACAACCGGGCCATCTCGCAGCTGGCGGCGAAGACCGGAGCGTCGGTGTCGGACATCAAGAAGATGACGATCTGGGGCAACCACTCGGCCACGCAGTACCCCGACATCTTCCACGCCGAGGTCAACGGCCAGAACGCCGCGGCCCTGGTCAACGACCAGGCCTGGGTGGAGAACGACTTCATCCCGACGGTCGCCAAGCGCGGCGCCGCCATCATCGAGGCGCGCGGCTCGTCCTCGGCAGCATCCGCAGCCTCGGCCACGATCGATGCCGCCCACGACTGGTTGCTCGGTTCGGCCGCTGACGACTGGGTGTCCATGGCGGTCGTCTCCGACGGTTCCTACGGTGTCCCCGAAGGGCTGATCTCCTCGTTCCCCGTCACCACGTCAGGTGGCGACTGGGAGATCGTCCAGGGCCTGGAGATCGACGACTTCTCCCGCGCCCGGATCGACGCCTCGACCGCGGAACTGGCCGACGAGCGCTCGGCGGTCACCGAGCTCGGCCTGATCTGAGAGCCCACCGGCTCCCCGGATCCGATCAGGGTCCGGGGAGGCTGGCGGCCGCGATCAGCACGCCGGCTCCGAGCAGCACCAGGAGTACGACGTCGACCAGTCGGCGGCGAATGTGGAGCATGCCTGCTTGGCGCTCAGGGAGCAGCAGGCGGGCGACTGCAGCGCCGAGCAGTGCGCTGCCCAGCCAGAGCATCCCGACTCGCCAGCGACCGGTGGAGGTGAGGACCAGGCCGGCACCCGCGGAGCCCAGCACCAGCAGGTAGACCACCCCGCCCACGGTGGAGGGGTAGCGCCGGCCGACGGTGCGTGGCTGCTGCACCACCTCGACCTCGGGATGAGCGAACTCCGAGAGGTGTGGTCCCGGTGGGGGTCCCTCCACGGGGTCGGCGGGCTCCGGCGCCTCGGCCACAGGTCAGGCCCGGTCTCGCTGTGCGGCCTTCTCGGCGATGCTGACGATGTTGGACAGCAACATGGCGCGGGTCATCGGCCCGACGCCTCCCGGGTTCGGGGAGACCCACCCCGCGACGTCCCAGACGTCGTCGGCCACGTCTCCGGCGATCTTGCCCTCGACCCGCGAAACACCGACATCGAGCACAGCCGCACCGGGCTTGACCATGTCGGCGGTGATGATGCCGGGGACGCCGGCGGCCGCGACGACGATATCCGCCTTGCGGACATGTGCAGCGAGGTCGACGGTGCCGGTGTGACAGAGGGTCACGGTGGCATTCTCGGAGCGACGGGTCAGCAGCAGTCCGAGCGGCCGACCCACCGTGATCCCACGACCCACCACCACGACCTCGGCACCGGCGATCGGCACGTCGTGGCGACGTAGCAGCTCGACGATCCCGTAGGGCGTGCACGGCAGCGGTGCCGGGTGACCGAGCACCAACCAGCCCAGATTGGTCGGGTGCAGCCCGTCGGCGTCCTTGGCCGGATCGATCAGTCCGAGCACCCGGTTCTCGTCGCGACCGCGCGGCAGGGGCAGCTGGACGATGTAGCCGGTGCAGGCCGGGTCCTGGTTGAGACCGACGACCGCGGCCTCGATCTCCTCCTGGGTGGCCACCTCCGGCAGGTCGACGCGGATCGACTCGATGCCGACCTCCGCGCAGTCCTTGTGCTTGCCGTTGACGTACCACCGCGACCCCGGATCGTCGCCGACCAGCACGGTCCCGAGACCAGGGACGATGCCCTCGTCGCGCAGCACCGCGATGCGGGCCTTCAGTTCGTCCTTGATGGCCGCCGCCGTGGCGCTGCCGTCGAGTTTCTGTGCGGTCACGGGATCATCCTGTCATCTGTGGGGTCATACCAATCGGTCGCTTGAGCGACCAGTTGTCATGACGTTGGCGGGTCAGTGGGCGAAGTGCCTGGTTCCGGTGAAATACATCGTCACCCCGGCAGCCTCGGCCGCCGCGATCGTGAGCTCGTCACGCATGGAGCCGCCCGGCTGCACGATGGCCTTGACCCCTGCGTCGATCAGGATCTGCGGGCCGTCCTCGAACGGGAAGAACGCATCGGAGGCCGCGACCGACCCCGCTGCCCGTTCGCCGGCGCGCGACACCGCGAGCCGACACGAGTCGACGCGGTTGACCTGGCCCATGCCCACCCCCACCGAGGCACCGTCGCGGGCCAGCAGGATGGCGTTGGACTTGGCCGAGCGACAGGCGGTCCAGGCGAAGGCGAGATCGGCGAGCGTGGCCTCGTCGGCGGCCTCGCCCGTGGCCAGCACCCAGGTCGCGGGGTCGTCACCCTCGGCATCGACGAGGTCACGCTGCTGCACCAGCAGGCCTCCGGAGATCGGGCGCAGCTCCACACCGGCCCGTCGCAGAGGCTCGCACCGGAGCAACCGGATGTTCTTCTTCGCCGCGAGGATCTCCACGGCGCCCTCGTCGTACCCCGGCGCGACGACCACCTCGGTGAAGACGTCGGCGACCTGACGGGCCATCTCCACCGAGACGGGGACGTTGGTCGCGATCACGCCGCCGAAGGCCGAGACCGGGTCGCACTCATGGGCCTTGCGGTGTGCCTCGGCTACGTCGGCGCCCACGGCCACGCCGCACGGGTTCGCGTGCTTGATGATGGCGACGGCCGGGTCGGTGAAGTCGTAGGCGGCACGCCGGGCGGCATCGGCGTCCACGTAGTTGTTGTAGGACATCTCCTTGCCGTGCAGCTGGGTGGCCTGGGCCAGACCGGGGGCGAAGTCGTTGGCGTAGAGCGCCGCGCTCTGGTGGGGGTTCTCTCCGTAGCGCAGCACCGCCGACTTCTCCCAGGTGCCGCCCATCCAAGCCGGGAACCCGGTCCCCCCTGAGGTGTCGGTGAGGACGTTGCCCATCCAGGAGGCCACTGCGACGTCGTACGACGCCGTGTGGACGAACGCCTCAGCCGCCAGCAGTTGACGCTGTGCCAGCGTGAAGCCACCATCGTCGAGAGCCTGAAGGATGTCGGCGTACCGTCCGGGCGAGGTCACGATCGCCACCGACGGGTGGTTCTTGGCGGCAGCGCGGACCATCGAGGGCCCGCCGATGTCGATCTGCTCGACGCACTCGTCCGGGCTCGCTCCCGAGGCCACGGTCTGCGTGAAGGGATAGAGGTTGGAGACGACCAGCTGGAAGGGCTCGACCTCGAGGTCGGCCAACTGCCGCGCATGCGAGTCCAGGCGCAGGTCGGCCAGGATGCCGGCGTGGACACGGGGGTGCAGGGTCTTGACCCGACCGTCGAGGCACTCCGGGAAGCCCGTGAGGTCCTCGACCTTGGTCACCGGCAGTCCGAGGGACTCGATCCTGGCGGCCGAGCCGCCGGTGGACACCAGCGCGACGCCGGCGTCGTGGAGACCACGGACCAACTCGTCGAGTCCGGTCTTGTCGTAGACGGAGATGAGTGCTCGCTTGAGCGGAATCCGGTCGGACATCAGCCGAACCGCACCTTCCTGTCGGTGATCGTGAATCCTTCGCGGGCCATCCGGCCCACCGCATCGACGAGCATCCGGCGCTCGGCGACCTTGATCCGTTCGTGCAACGTGTCGACGTCGTCGTCATCCTCCACCGTGACCACGCACTGGGCGACGACGGGGCCGGTGTCCACACCGGAGTCGACCACGAACAGGGTCGCCCCGGTCACCTTCACACCGTAGGCCAGGGCGTCGGCCGGACCGGTGGTCCCCGGGAATGAAGGACTCAGGGCCGGATGGGTGTTGACGACCCGGCCCTCCAGTCGCGCCAGGAAATCCGGACCGACGAGCTTCATGAAGCCGGCCAGCACCACGAGGTCGGGGTCGAAGGCGGCCACCGAGTCGGCCAGGGCACGGTCCCACTGCTCGCGGGAGGAGAACTGGCTGAGCTTGCGCACGAAGGTGGGCAGACCAGCCCGATCGGCCCGGGCCAGTGCCTCGATGCCGTCACGGTCGGCCCCGACCGCGACCACGCGGGCGCCGTACTCCGGATCGCCGCAGGCGTCGAGCAGGGCCTGGAGATTGGTGCCCGATCCCGAGACGAGCACGACCAGACGCGCGTTCGAAGGGGTGGCCACGTCGCGGAGTTTAGCGACAGGTCAGGCCCCGCTGTCGAGGCCGTCCGCCGCAGCTGACGAGCGGCGCTCACGCCACGTCATGAACAGTCCACCGACGAGTCCACCGAGGCCGAAAGCGGTGATGGCATGGATCAGGACGTCGGCCACGTTCGGGCTGACGTCCTGCATGCGGCCCGGCCCGACCGATCCTCCCGCGAGCTGGGCCAGGACGGTGAATGCGATCCCGGCCAGCACCCCGCCCGCGACGCCGCGAACCGCGCCCTCCTCCCAACGCAACGTCGGGAACCGCCGGTGCGTGCGCGCCGCGGCGAACGCTGCGACGACGAACGGCAGGCCCATCAGCGCCACCACCCAGGCAGCAGCCGGGCCGTTGTCGGGAAGCGCCGCGAGCAACGGGAAGGCCGGGACCGGACCTAGCGCCACCACCGTCGGGGAGACCAGGGTGCCCGTGCCGAGGGCGAAGCCGGGACCCAGCAGGTAGGAGCCGGAGAAGATCACGGCGTTGGGCAGCACCGCGAGCGTGACCAGCGTGAAGAGCGCGGAGTCACCGCCGTCGGCGTGCAGCCGCGACAGGACGTTGGCCGCGGCACCGAAGTCCAGCGCCAGCGTGACTGCCAACACGAGGGCGCTCACGCCCAGGAAACCGAGGAGCGTGCGGGTCGCGGTCGTCACCGCAGCGCGCACCGAGACCGGAACGGCGGCCGACCAGATCGCGGCCCGTCCCGAGCCGACGGCGATGGCCGGGGTCGCCACGAACAGGGAGAGGGCGAGTGCCCAGAGCACCACGCGTCCTGTGGACGGGGCTGTCTCGGGAGTGGCGGCGAGCACGGTGGTGACGACCGCCACGACCACGTAGGCGGCCGCGAACAGCGATGCGGTGACCGGGACCGTCCAGTCGCGGTCCCCGTCGGCGATGGCATGAGCATCGGGACCGTGGCCCGACACCGACTCCCCTGCACGTAGGCCGAGCCGACCGATCACCCAGGCGCACATCAAGGTCACTCCGAGAGGTACGGCGCTCACGCTCACGCCGCCCACCTCGACACCCGAACCGTGGGCCATCAACCACCCGAGGGCACCGATCCTGAGCCCGTCGCTCGGGGTGCCGTGGGCGCCGGCATCGCTGACGAACCACCCGATCACCCCGATGGCCAACATCACGGTGAGCGGCGCGAGTGCCGCAACCAGGCCACCCAGGGTCGCGCTGAACACCAGCGGACGCCGAGGAGTCGGGTGGACAGCGGCTGTGGAGGACGATGGGCGGGGACCGGTGAGCAGAGACGTCATGACCCGACCAGTGTCACCCGATCCGGGGTCGGGTCCGCGCAGGCCACGCCGGTGCGCTCGTTTTCCGGGCACCCGGACCGTCCCGTACGGTGGATGGGCCATGCGCCACTCCGACGAATTCGACGCCTTCTACAAGGCGACCCGTGAGCGGCTGCTGCTCCAGACCTTCGCCCTCACCGGCGACCTGCCCGCAGCCCGCCGCGCTATTCGCGACGCCTACGTGGCTGCGTGGCACCACTGGAACAAGGTGGAGCGGCAACCCGATCCCGAGGCCTGGGTGCGCCCGCACGCCCTCGCCGACGCCCAGCGCCGGCACTCGGCGCGCATCTGGCATCGCGACAAGCACCTGGACAGCGAGTCCCGCGCGACCCTCGATGCGTTGGCCAAGCTCACCCAGCAGCAGCGCCGGGTCCTGGTCCTCAACCACCTGAGCGCCACCCCGATCCCGACGCTGGCCCGCGAGGTCGGTCTGACCCAGGAGGCCGCCGAACGCGTGTTGCAGGCAGCCACCAGCCAGTACGCCGTGGCTCGCGACGCGGCCTCCACCCGGGCGTTGGCCGACCTGACCGGGTTGTCGTCCGCGGTGCAGGACGTCACCTTCCCGCGTCCCTCCATCATTCGCCGCGCCGGCGCGGCCCGGCGCCGCGTCTTCACCGCGATCGGGGTGGGTGTGGTCCTCGCCACGCTCGTCGGGACCGGCCTGTTCGTGACCGATCATCAGGGCGTCTCCCCCAACCTCGCAGACGAGGAGGCCACCGGCTCGCCGGCTGCCGTCACCGCTCCGCAGCCCGAGAGCCCACGTCTGGAGGAGAGCGAGCTGCTCTCCTCCGACCAGGTCACCCGTCTGAGTCCGCGCCGTACCTGGTCGGAGACGCGTACGACGCCCAACACCGACGGTGACGGCATCTACGCCGCGTGTCAGGGATCGCGGTTCGCCGACCCCAAGGGCACCCAGACCCTGGTCCGCACCTTCACCTCGACCACCCCGGCTGGGGCCAACACGGTGACTGCCCTCCAGGCGAGCGAGCTGTCCCGCAACCCCAAGCGCGCCCGGATGGCCTACGACACGACCGTCGGCTGGTACGCCGGCTGCCTCGCGCCCAGCACCCAGCTGTTGGAGACCTACGACCTCGAGGGGGTCGGCGACGAGGCATCGATGTTCCTCCTGCGCACGTGGGGCGGGAAGCCCGGGACCCTCACCGTTGCCGTGGCCAGGACCGGCCAGGTCACCACGACGACCGTGCGCCGGACCGTGTGGAAGGGCGCCAAGCGGGACCTGCCCGACCTCGAACCGATGGCCTCGCTGACCGCGGCAGCCGTCAACCGGGTCTGCGGTACGCCGGGATCGGGCAGCTGTGCGGCGCCCCCGCGACCGGCCGAGGTGGCTCCGTTCGCCATCACGCCCGGGCCAGGCATGCTGGCTGCGGTCGACCTCCCGCAGGCGGGTTCGGTGATCGCCACGTGGACCGCGACCCGGCCCCGCAAGGCGCTGCAGAACCTGGCCGCCATCGCCTGCGACACCAGCGACTTCAGCCGCGCGCCGGTGAGCAACGGGATGACGCGCAGCTTCCTCATCGTCAACGGCGACGTGCCGGAGCGGTTCGGGATCACCCAGACGGTGGGGACCCTGCCCACCCCCAAGGCCGCCGGTCGCTTCGTCGATGCGGTCCGCAAACGCCTCGGACGTTGCGAGGACACCGACCTGGCCAGCACGGTCACCCCGCTGTTCGACAGCACCGACAAGGCCGGCGAGATCGCCGCCTGGCGAGTGGAGACCGAGGTCAACGACTCCGACACCATCGACTTCCTGATGGCGATCGTGCGACGTGGACGCTCCGTGGCCCAGATCGGGTTCGTGACCGCGCCGGGGGCCACCTTCGACAAGGACACCTTCATGGCCCTGGCGCAGCGCGCCTCACAGCGCCTGGCCTACATGCCCCCGCCCTCATAGCCGAGTCGGCCCCGCCCACCCGACCTGTCGCAGATGTACGCCGAAATCGCATCGACCTGTCGCAGATGTACGTGATGCCGTGTACATCTGCGACAGGTCGGCGGTGGGTCAGCGGGCTTGAAGGATCTCCCGCATCAGCTGGGCGGTCTCGGACGGTGTCTTGCCGACCTTCACGCCCACCGCTTCGAGCGCTTCCTTCTTGGCCTGCGCCGTGCCGGACGAGCCGGAGACGATCGCGCCGGCGTGACCCATCGTCTTGCCCTCGGGCGCGGTGAAGCCGGCCACGTAGCCGACGACGGGCTTGGTGACGTGATCCTTGATGTAGGCCGCGGCCCGCTCCTCGGCATCGCCACCGATCTCACCGATCATCACGATCGCCTCTGTCTCGGGGTCGGCCTCGAACGCCGCCAGCGCGTCGATGTGAGTGGTTCCCACGATCGGGTCCCCGCCGATGCCGATGGCGGTCGAGAAGCCGAAGTCACGCAGCTCGAACATCATCTGGTAGGTCAGCGTGCCCGACTTCGACACCAGGCCGACCGGGCCCTTGCCCGCAATGGATGCCGGTGTGATGCCGGCGAGCGCCTCGCCCGGAGTGATGATGCCCGGGCAGTTGGGGCCGATCATCCGGGTCGACTTGCCGTCGAGGTAGGCCCACACCTCGGCGGTGTCCTGGACGGGCACTCCCTCGGTGATGACCACCAGCAGGCCGATGCCGGCATCGATCGCCTCGATGCAGGCGTCCTTGGTGAAGGCGGGGGGCACGAATGCCACGGAGACGTCCGCGCCGGTCTCGGCCATCGCCTCCTTGACCGAGCCGTAGACGGGCAGGGTGACGTCACCGTGGGTAACCGTCGTCCCGGCCTTGCGCGCGTTGACACCTCCGACGACCTGGGTGCCGGCCTTCAGCATCAGGGCCGTGTGCTTGGTGCCCTCGCCGCCGGTGATGCCCTGGACGATGACCTTGGAATCCTTGTTGAGGTAGATAGACACTTCTGAGTCCTTTACGCGTTCGCGAGCTCGGCGGCCTTGTCGGCCGCTCCGTCCATCGTGTCGACCAGGGTCACGAGCGGGTGGTTGCGCTCCTCGAGGATGCGGCGTCCCTCCTCGACATTGTTGCCGTCGAGGCGTACGACGAGCGGCTTGCTGGCCTCGTCTCCGAGGATGTCCAGGGCCCCCACGATCCCGTTGGCGACTGCGTCGCAGGACGTGATGCCGCCGAAGACGTTCACGAACACCGCCTTGACCTGGGCGTCGTGCAGGATCACGTCGAGGCCGTCAGCCATCACCTGGGCCGAGGCACCACCGCCGATGTCGAGGAAGTTGGCCGGCTTGACGCCACCATGGGCCTCCCCGGCGTAGGCCACGACGTCGAGCGTCGACATCACGAGCCCCGCACCGTTGCCGATGATGCCGACGGCCCCGTCGAGCTTCACGTAGTTGAGCCCCTTGTCCTTCGCCTTCTGCTCGAGGGGGTCGGCGGCCGCCTTGTCCTCGAAAGCGGCGTGGTCGCTGTGGCGGAACTCGGCGTTCTCGTCGAGCGAGACCTTGCCGTCGAGCGCCTCCAGCGTGTCACCGGTGAGACGGGCCAGCGGGTTGACCTCCACCAGCGTGGCGTCCTCCTCCACGAAGACCTTCCACAGGGCGAGCACCATCGCGACGGCCTGCTCGGTCAAGACCTCCGGGAAGGCTGCCTCGGCGACGATCGAACGGGCCTTCGCCTCGTCGACGCCCGTGCCCGGGTCGATCGCGATCTGCTTGACCGCATCCGGGTTGGTCTTGGCGACCTCTTCGATCTCGACGCCGCCCTCGACGCTGGCGATGCAGAGGTAGCGGCGGTTGGCGCGGTCGAGCAGGAAGGAGAAGTAGTACTCCTCTTCGATGCTGGCAGCGGGAGCGATGAGCACCCGGTTCACGGTGAGCCCCTTGATCTCCATGCCGAGGATCGCCGTCGCGTGCTCGAAGGCCTCGGCGGGGGTCTTGGCGAGCTTGACGCCGCCGGCCTTCCCGCGCCCGCCTGCCTTCACCTGCGCCTTGACGACGACGACCCCGAGCTGCTCGGCCGCGGCCTGCGCCTCCTCGGGGGTGGTGGCGACGATGCCCAGTGTCACGGCAACGTCATGCTTGGCGAAGAGCTCCTTCGCCTGAAACTCCATCAGGTCCACGATCCAACCAGTCCTTCTTCATGTGTTTTGAGAGTCTGTCTCAAGAGTCTGGGGATTCCTTTCGGCACCCTAGTCCCGGTGCAGGGGTCAGGACCATTGCCGGTCGCCCGACGTGACGCAGCACACGCCGCGCCCGACGTAAGGCGTGGCTCGACGCGACGTGACGTCCGCCACCACCCACAGCGCCCGGACGTGCCGCGCGTGCGGTCCACAGGTCCGATTCGTACCCACAACAGGGGATTTCGTGCACCGGAAGGGGGTATTTGTGCACATTCGCCCGCCACAGCGATTTCGGAGGCCGTGATCTATCCGTTACAGTCGTGGCTTCGCCGTCCTACCCCCGAGCACTCCGAGGACCACTTCTTCATGGGCAACCACCGAGCCGCACGCCGTGTCACACGACGCGACGACTCGGGACCCACCAACGTCGCTGGCAAGCGCAAGGCCGTCAAGCACGCCGCCGCCCGGGGTCCCCTCTTCCGTGGGCTGCCCTCGGCCCCCGTGCTGCTCGGCGTCGCCGCCCTGGCGATCTCAGCTGGTGGAGCGGTGACTGTCGGCAACTCCGACGCCGTGTCGTCGGCCGCCGACGACTTCCAGTTCACCTCACAGGCCGGTGCCCTCAACGGCTCCGGTGGCATCGCCCAGGTCACGTCGGGCCGAGGAGCCGAGGCGAGCCGCGACTCCGCGCGCAGCTCATCGACGCCCAACAAGCTGCAGAAGACCGTCGAGGCGAAGGCGGAGGTTCGCACCGCGGCCCTGACCCAGGCGATGGCCTCGGCGGAGAAGCAGGCCGACAAGATCGCCGAGGACCTGTGGATCCTCCCGGTGGTCGGGTATCACATCACCAACACCTTCGGCATGGTGCGCTCCTACTACGCCTCCGTGCACACCGGCCTCGACTTCGCATGCCCGAGCGGCACCCCGATCCACGCGATCGCAGACGGGGTCATCACCTCCTACGAGTACGACGGGTCCTACGGCAACAAGACCGTGATGACCCTCGAGGACGGCACGGAGATCTGGTACGGCCACCAGACCTCGTTCGCCTCCGACCTGAGCATCGGCAAGGAAGTCCAGCAGGGTGACGTGATCGGCTACGTCGGCTCGACCGGCAACAGCACTGGTCCGCACGTCCACATCGAGGTCCGACCGGGCGCCGGGGACCCGGTGGACCCCTACCCGGCCTTCCAGGTGCACGGCGTCACACCCTGACAGGTCACAGCTTCTCGACAGGCGCGTAGCGCAACAGCAGCCGCTTGACGCCCTCGGACCCGAAGTCGATCGAGGCCACGGACTTGTCCGCGACGCCCTCGACGGCAACGACCGTGCCCATGCCGAACGAGTCGTGCACCACCCGATCGCCGGGCTCCAGGGACGGGATGGGCCGTGACGGCTTCGCCTTGGCGGCGGCATCCATCCGCAGTGCGGCGCTCCCGAAGTTGCGCCGACCTGCGGCCGTCGGGGTCGCCAACGACGAGGAGCCGTAGTCGGGACGATCCCACTGGGTCTGGGCGGCCTCGGTGCGTCGCCAGTCCACGAGGTCGACCGGCATCTCGTCGAGGAACCGGGAGGCGGGATTGTGTGAGGGTGCCCCCCACGCCGAACGGACGACGGCGCGGGAGAGGTAGAGGCGTTCGCGGGCGCGGGTGACTCCCACGTAGGCGAGCCGGCGCTCCTCCTCGAGCTCGGGCTGGTCACCGAGCGAGCGGGAATGGGGAAAGACACCGTCCTCGAGGCCGGTCAGGAAGACGACCGGAAACTCCAGGCCCTTCGCCGTGTGCAGCGTCATGAGCGTGACGACGCCGGAGTCGTCACCGTCGGGAGAGTCGGGGATCTGGTCGGCGTCGGCCACCAGCGCGACCCGCTCGAGGAAGTCGGTGAGTCCTGGGGCCACGGTCCCGGCCTCGACGTCCGCCGGATCTGCCGAGGGACCCGCGATCGGGTCGTCGGAGAACTCGCGAGCCACGGCCACGAGTTCGGCGAGGTTCTCGACCCGGGTCTCGTCCTGCGGGTCGTCGGAGGCTTCGAGCTCGGCGACGTAGCCCGAGCGCTCGAGCACGGTCTCCAGAATCACGTCGGCGCGTTCGCCGGCGTCGACCATGGACTGCAGTTCGGTGACCATGTCGACGAAGCCCTGGATGGCCCTGAGCGACCGGGTGGCGACGCCGGGTGCTTGGTCGGCTCGCACGAGCGCCTCCCAGAACGTCAGCCGGTCGCGGCTGGCCAAGGCGGCGACACACGCCTCGGCTCGCTCCCCGATGCCCCGCTTCGGGGTGTTGAGAACCCGCCGCAGGGAGATCTCGTCGGCCGGATTGGCCAGCATCCGCAGGTAGGCGAGGGCGTCACGGACCTCACGACGCTCGTAGAAGCGCACCCCACCGACGACCTTGTAAGGCTGACCGGTGCGGATGAACACCTCCTCGAACACCCGGGACTGCGCATTGGTGCGATAGAACACCGCCATGTCGGCGGCACGCGCGCCGTCGTCGGTCAGCTTGTCGATCTCCTCGGAGACGAACCGGGCCTCGTCTCGCTCGTCGTCACCGACATATCCCACGATCCGAGCGCCGGCGCCGGCGTCGGACCACAGCTTCTTCGGCTTGCGGCCCTTGTTGTGGCCGATCACCGAGTTGGCCGCGGTGAGGATGGTCTGGGTGGAGCGGTAGTTCTGCTCGAGCAGGATGGTCTCGGCGTTGGGGAAGTCCTGCTCGAAGTCGAGGATGTTGCGGATGTTGGCGCCCCGGAAGGCGTAGATCGACTGGTCGGCGTCGCCGACGACCATGAGCTCGCTGGGCTCGACCCGGGCCAGGTCGCCGGCACGCCCTGCCACTGCCCCGGCACCGCTGGCGGACACCAGGGGATCCTCCAGCGAGTCGGCGCACAAGGCGTAGATCAGAGCGTATTGCGCGTGGTTGGTGTCCTGGTATTCGTCGACCAGCACATGGCGGAACCGGCGGCGGTAGGTCTCACAGACCTCGGGGAACTGCTGGAACAGGTGCACCGTGAGCATGATCAGGTCGTCGAAGTCGAGGGCGTTGGCCTCCCGCAGTCGCCGCTGATAACTGGTGTAGGCCGCCGCGAACGCCTCCTCGGCGCCGTTGCGCGCGTCCTTGGTGGCGTCGTCGGGATCCTTCAACTCGTTCTTGCAGTTGGACACCCAGTTGAGCACCGCACGGGGCTGGAAACGCTTGGGGTCGAGCTCGAGGTCGTTGACCACGATCGACATCAACCGCTTGGAGTCGGCGGCGTCGTAGATGGAGAAGTTGGACTTGTAGCCCAGCTTGTCGATCTCCTTGCGCAGGATGCGGACGCAGGAGGAGTGGAACGTCGAGACCCACATGATCCGGGCGCGTTTGCCGACGAGGTCCTCCACCCGCTCCTTCATCTCAGCCGCAGCCTTGTTGGTGAAGGTGATGGCCAGGATCGAGCCCGGGTGGGCCTTGCGCTGCGAGATCAGCCAGGCGATGCGCCGGGTGAGCACCCGGGTCTTGCCGGAGCCAGCACCGGCGACCACCAGAAGTGGTGCACCGGCATGGACGACCGCGGCCCGCTGGGGCTCGTTGAGTCCGTCGAGCAACTGCTCCGCATCCGGCGTGCGGCGGGGGGATGCTGAAGCCTCGGCGGTGGCAGTGGGAGCCTCGAGGCCGGGCAGAGTGGAAGGGGTGCTCATCTCGGTGTCCAGCCTACGTGGACCCACGGACAGCCCGGTCAGCCACGCAGGGCCGTGACCACCGGCGCGCTGGAGCACGGAAGCGTCGCTGCCGGGTCGTCAGGCAGGACCAGTGCGGCCCGGACCGACGGCGCGATCCGGTAGGGCTGGGTCACGAGGACCCCGCCGAGCGCCCGGCGCAGCCGGGACACCTCGGCACGGACGGTCACCAACCGGGTGGAGTCGCCGAACAGGTCGTCGGCCAACCCTGCCGCCGTACGTCCCTCGGAGCCGGCCCGCACCAACGCGACGAGGATCTCGGCGTGCCGTGGCGAGAGGGCGTGCACCCACGAGCCGCTCGGCCCGGAGACCGCCACGGTCGGGGCCGAGCTGAGGTCGAGCACCAGGCTGGTGGAGGGTGCCGCCGACCGCTCGCCCAGGCGCAGCAGCCACCCCCCGGGAAGGGGCTCGGCGCTCGCAGCACCGAGGGTGGGCAGCCAGATCGAACCGCCGCTGAGGTCATCGGGCAGGACCACCCGGTCAGGAGCGGCCAACCCGACCGCGGCGGCGAGGTGGCCGGAGGTATCGACCGCGAGGGCTTCGCCACCGACCCGGGCGAGCAGGGGCGCAGCGACGGCCCGGAGCCGGTCGAGGCGGGCGCGGTGCTCGGCGACGATCTCCAGTGCGGTCATCCGAGCCGCCATCTCGACGAGCGCCAGCTCCGCGGGGTGCATGCCTCGGGAGGGACCGCTGACATCGACCACGCCGAGCGTGGCGCCCGACCAGGGGTCGGTCAGGGGGGCGGCCGCGCAGCCCCAGCGGGTGTGTGACTCGACGAAGTGCTCGGGTCCCTGGATGTGCACGCCTTCGCCGAGGACCAGGCACGTGCCGATCGCATTGGTGCCCACGTTGCCCTCGGTCCACGCCGATCCGCCCACGAAGCCCAGCCCGTCGGCGAGCCGCCGTACGCCAGAGCTCCCGGCCCGCCACAGGACCCGACCGTCGGTCCCCGCGACCACGACCATCTGTCCGGCCTCGATCACCGAGGAGAGCGCCTGCGTGAGCCGCGGAACCCGAGCAGCCAGACCACTGTCCTCGCGGCGCCGCTCAAGCTCGGCCGTGCCAAGTGGTGCGACGGAGGGTTCAGACCCGGGCGCGAGCCCGCAGGCCTCGACTCTCCGCCACGAGGCGGCGATCTCGCGGCGCGCACCGGCTGTGCGTGGATCGCCTGCGAGCGTGCGCTCGCGGCTGCGGTGCAGCTCGCGCTCCCGCTCGGCCACGGCCGGTCCTCTCCGCAGGCCGACTGCAACAGCCTGCAACCCTTCCGCCGACGGGCGGCGGCGGTGTGTGCTCCATCACACAGAGTAGGTGAAGGAGACACCATGACCCAGACCCTGGAACCAGACACCGGGACAGCCCAGCGCACCGTCGAGACGTGGCTGGCGGACTTCGAGGCGGCACTGCAGGCTGCGGACGGTACGGCGGCCGCGGCGCTGTTCGCCACCGACTGCTACTGGCGCGACCTGATCTCGTTCAGCTGGAACCTGACCACGGTCGAGGGCCGCGAACAGGTGGCCGACCTGGTGGTGGCGACGGCCTCGGCCACGGGTGCGTGCCGGTTCGCCACCGAGGAGCCGGCCGAGGAGGCCGACGGGGTGACCACCGCCTGGATCACCTTCGAGACCGCTGTAGGCCGGGGGCGTGGCCTGCTGCGCCTGATCGACGAGGACGGCCCGAAGGCCTGGACGCTCCTGACGACGCTCCATGAGCTCAAGGGGCACGAGGAACCACGAGGCACAGCCCGACCGATGGGGGCCGAGCACGGTGCCTCCCGCGATCGGGTCACGTGGCTGGAGCGTCAGCAGGCCGAGGCTGAGAGCCTGGGGTCCACGACGCAGCCCTACGTCCTGGTGATCGGCGGCGGCCAGGGCGGGATCGCCCTCGGGGCCAGGTTGAGGCAGCTCGGGGTGACAGCCCTCGTGATCGACAAGCACTCCCGACCAGGCGACCAGTGGCGCGGACGCTACAAGTCGCTGTGCCTGCACGATCCGGTCTGGTACGACCACCTGCCCTACCTGAAGTTCCCCGACAACTGGCCGGTGTTCGCCCCGAAGGACAAGATCGCCGACTGGTTGGAGTCCTACACCAAGGTGATGGAGATCCCCTACTGGTCCAGCACGACGGCGACGAGCGCGTCGTACTCGCAGGAGACGGGCGAGTGGACCGTCGAGGTGGAACGTGAGGGCCGGCCCCTGACCCTGCGCCCGAAGCAGCTGGTGCTGGCGACCGGGATGTCGGGCAAGCCCAACCTCCCGGACCTGCCGGGCATGGACGTGTTCCGCGGCGACCAGCACCACTCGTCGGCCCACCCGGGACCCGACGCCTATGCCGGCAAGAAGTGCGTGGTCATCGGGAGCAACAACTCCAGCTTCGACATCTGTGGGGCCCTGTGGGAGCACGGTGCGGACGTGACCATGGTGCAGCGCAGCTCGACGCACGTCGTGCGCAGCGACTCGCTGATGGAGATCGGGCTGGGTGCGCTGTACTCCGAGGAGGCCGTGGCCTCCGGCATGACCACCGAGAAGGCCGACCTGGTCTTCGCCTCGCTGCCCTACCGGATCATGCACACCTTCCAGATCCCGCTCTACGAGCAGATGGCGGAGCGGGACAAGGACTTCTACCAGCGCCTGGAGGCAGCCGGTTTCGACCATGACTGGGGTGATGACGGCTCGGGCCTGTTCATGAAGTACCTGCGCCGCGGTTCGGGCTACTACATCGACGTGGGTGCGGCCGACCTGGTGGCCAACGGCGACGTCAAGCTTGCCCACGGCCAGGTGGACCACCTCACCGAGCACAGCGTGGTGCTCGCCGACGGCACGGAGCTGGAGGCCGACCTGGTGGTCTACGCCACCGGCTACGGTTCGATGAACGGCTGGGCGGCCGACCTGATCGACCAGGGGACGGCGGATCGGGTCGGGAAGGTCTGGGGTCTGGGCTCGGACACCACCAAGGACCCGGGACCGTGGGAGGGCGAGCAGCGCAACATGTGGAAGCCCACCCAACAGGAAGGTCTGTGGTTCCACGGCGGCAACCTGCACCAGTCGCGGCACTACTCGCTGTATCTCGCACTGCAGCTCAAAGCACGCGCCGAGGGGATCGCGACCCCGGTCTACGGACTGCAGGAGGTCCATCACCTCCGATGAGGGTGATACTGGCTGCATGGCTGACCAAGTGAATCTCCTGATCGTCGGCGACGGCCCGGTCTCGGACGCCCTCGTCCCGATGGTGTCGGCCCTCGGGTGGTCGCCGACGGTCGCGCTCACCGATCCCTCCATCGGCCCAGACGTGGACGCCGTCGTGGTCACCAGCCACCACGAGGATGTCGACGGCCCTGCGATCAAGGCGGCGTTGACTCTCAAGACGGCCTACGTCGGGGCGATGGGATCGCGACGTACCCAGGCCCGTCGCCGGGCCTGGCTGCTCGCCAACGACGTCACCGAGGCTGACCTGACTGCGCTGCACGCGCCCATCGGACTCGACATCGGCGCGGACGAACCCGGCGAGATCGCCGTCTCCATCCTGGCCGAGATCGTCGCCGTACGCCGAGGACGGGCGTCAGCGGTGACCTCGATCAGCGCACGTGACGGTGCCATCCACCCCGAGTTGGCCCCCGGTGAAGCGACGTGCCCCGGCGGCTGAACAGGCGCCTGGCTCTGCGGAGACTCCCTATTCAGGGAGGGGTGGACCGACCACCTGGAGTCCGTAACGCGGAGCAACCTGGGCCCACTTGGCGATCTCTTCGCCCGGGCTCTGTCCGTCCGCGCCGGGGAGTCGATGCTCCTGGGCAGGAAGGCCCACCTCGTCGTACAGCGACATCAGGCCACCGGGTGTGGTCAGGGCGAGGACGCGAGCCGGCTGGTCCCCGCGGATCCGGAAGGCATGCGGCACCCCGGCGGGCAGGTAGATGAAGCAGCCGGTGTGCAGGTGGTGCAGGGTCTCCCCGGCCTGATAGTCCAGCGTGCCATCGAGCACGAAGAACGCCTCGGCCTCGTTGAGGTGGCGATGCAACGGGGTCGCCACTCCTGGAGGCTGGGTGACGAGCGAGACGCCGAGGTTGCCGCCGCTCTCGGGGGACTCCAGCAGGTGCTCGAAGAGGGACTGCATGGCCCACGTCCCCCGAGCCGTGCCGGGCTCGCGCATGACCACGCCTGACGTGTCCTGGGTGCCGGCGGCTGCGACGTCTGACATCGAGGCTCCTTCTGTGTCCGCTCCGATGGGCTATATTCATCCGAAAGATATTCGGATGAATCTTGAGAGTAGGTCTGATGCCGGGCGAGGTCAACACCCGCCGCTACGACGCCTCGCGGCGCCGCGAATCGGCTGAAGGCACGCGTCGGGCCGTGCTCGCAGCCGCTCACGACCTCTTCACGACCGCGGGCTACCCCGCGACGTCGGTGGCGAGCATCGCCCGCAGGGCAGGCGTGTCGGTCGATACCGTCTACGCGAGCGTGGGTCGCAAACCACAGCTGCTGCTCGCGGTGCACGACATGATGCTCGCCGGAGGCTCCGAACCTGTGCCCGCCGAGCAGCGCAGGTATGTCCAGGAGATCCGGCAGGCCCCGACGGCCCGCGAGAAGATCAGGCTCTACGCCGTCGCACTGGGCACGGTCCTGCCGAGCACGGTTCCGCTCCTGCTGGCGCTACGCGCAGCCGGAGCCACGGATCCCGACTGCCTCGACGTGTCGGCGTCGGTCGCTGAACGGCGGGCGGCGAACATGCGCCTGTTCGCCGCGGACCTGCGTGACACCGGGGACCTGCGCGACGACATCTCCGACGACTGGGTTGCCGACCTCGTGTGGTCGATGAACAGCCCGGACTATTTCGAGCTGCTCCGAAGCCGGGGCCTGACCACCCAGCAGTACGTCGACCTGGTGACCGAGGTGTGGACCTCGACGTTCCTGCGGGCCGGCGTCCCCTGACCGGCGACGGTCACACGTCAGCGAGCTGGCGGTCGAAGAACCGTACGGTTCGCTGCATCGCCGCGTTGAACGCGGGCCCGAAGGCGTGTGCGTCGTCGTACCACTCCAGTCGAGAATCCACGCCAGCTCGTACGAGCGCACGTTGCGTGGCTGATGCCCAGGGCGGCGGGCAGGTGTCATCGAAGCGACCGTGCACCAGGAGCACCGGTTCGGTGATGCGGTCGAAATAGGGTCGCGACGAGTTCTCGAGCCAGAACCGAGGGTTCTGCGCCGGCGTACCGAAGCGAGTGGCCAACTCGTCGCGCAGCCCGGCGTCCTCGGGGTCCGGCCGGATGAACTGCCGGTAGTTCTGGGCCTCCAGCGACGAGACCGATGCCCACGGAGCCGCCGCCTGGACGAGGCCGGGTTCGGCGACGAGCGCCTTGAGGATCACCCCGCCGCCCATGGACCGTCCGAACAGGGCAACCCGGTCATCATCCACCGCCACCTGGGTGGAGTTGCGCAGAGCCTTGACGGCGTTGATGACGTCGGCGGTGTAGCCCAGGCGCATCCGCCGCTGGAAGCGCGGGTCGTCATCGGACTCGGCGTGGTTGCGGTAGTCGACATGCAGGGCGATGTAGCCACGCGAGGCCAGGTAACCCCGTTCGCGCGTCATGCCCTGTCCGCGCACGTAGATAGCAGGGTCGATGTAGCCGTGGGCCAGGACGACGGCGGGAAATGGGCCGACGCCTCGCGGCACGTTCAGCACGCCCGAGATCGTGTAGGACTCCTCCCCCTCTCGGGTGGTGGTGCGGCTGCGGTAGGTCACGTCGTACGACGTGTACGCGGCCGTGCGTTCCCGCACCGCCCCCAGACGCAGTCGATCGCCCCTGTGTCGCTGCTGCGACAGACCCAGCACCGAGACAGCGCGGGCCGTCGCGGGAGCCGCCGAGGGGCTCGACGTCGCGCTCGGGCGCTGGGCCGACCGGCTCTCGGTGGGGCCTGGCACACTCGCGGACGTCGACTCCCCGGACGGCCCAGGCTCCGAGCCCCCGGAGGTACATCCGGCGACCAGGACGGCGCTGCCGATCAGCGCTGTCAGTCCCTGCCACCCACGCATCGAGCACCTCCAGGTCAACTGGCCAGTGGCTGACCACAGTAGCCAGCGGCTCCAGGACCCGACGTGACCGGATCGTGGACGGTGCTCTAGACCGGCTACAGACTCAAAACCGGTCAATTGTCAGGAAAATCCAGAAAAATGGTTGATTTAGGCTATTCCGGGCCAGAACTTCTGTAATTTCAAAACATCCGGACTCGATGGCATGAATCTCGTGGCAGCCGCACCGGCAAACCGTTCGGATGCCCTCATGGTCCGCAGACCCTTCCTTGCCCTCCCTCTCGTCGCCGCCGGCACCGGCCTGCTCCTCCTGGCCCAGGCGCCAGCAGCTTTCGCCGCGCAGGCCACCGTCGGCCTCGGCACCGCCACCTCCTTCGCCGTGCTCGCCGGAACCACGGTGACCAACGTCGGCCCCTCGGTCATCTCCGGTGACCTCGGCGTGAGTCCCGGCTCCGCCGTCACCGGCTTCCCACCCGGGTCAGTCATCAACGGCACCATGCATGTCAGCGACGCCGTGGCCCTCCAGGCCCAGAACGACGTGACGACCGCCTACAACGACGCCGCCGGACGCACTCCCGTCGTCGACAAGACCAGCCAGGACCTCGGTGGTCAGACCCTGGTGTCAGGGGTCTACCAGGCGGCCAACGCCATGGCCCTGACCGGGACCGTCACCCTGGACGCCCAGGGCGACCCGAATGCCGTGTTCATCTTCCAGGCCGGCTCCACACTCATCACCGCCAGCAGCAGCACCGTCGCCCTGATCGGCGGAGCGCAGGCGTGCAACGTCTTCTGGAAGGTGGGCAGCTCCGCGACCCTCGGCACCTCGACCACCTTCGTGGGCAGCATCCTTGCCCTGACCAGTGCCACGCTTCAGACAGGAGCATCGGTGCAGGGCCGGGTCCTGGCCCGCAACGGTCAGGTGAGCCTGGACACCAACACGATCACGAGGCCCGGCTGCAACGTGGTGCCGACCTCGACGGCCAGTCCCAGCTCCGGCCCGACCAGTGGAACGACGGCAACCGCCACCGCAGGCGGGACCGACGTCCCCGGCGGTGACACCTCGACCGGCCCCGACAACCCCAACGGCACCGGAGGACCTGACGGTCCCCGCGGACCGAACGCGCCCCGGGTCCCCGTGGGGCACCCGCACACCGGAACCGTGGCCCCGAGCACCGGTCCAGCGGGGTTGGGCTGGCTCACGGCTGGCGCACTGGCGCTCACGGGCGCCGCCGGGGCGGCCGTGCTCGGCAGCCGCAGCGGACGTCGCCGGACCAGGTCCCGGCACTCTGCCGGACAGTGACCGCGAGCAGGCACGCCAGCGCCCCGCGCCCCCGCACCATGGGGTGGCGGGCGCTGGCCGCGGTCCTCACCCTGGCCGGTGTGGGGTGCCTCCTGGCCTGGGCGAACCAACCGGCCCCGGCCGCTTCCGAGCCGCACTCGTCGACCTCCAGCACCACCACCGCTCCCACCCACTCACCTGAGCGGGCTGCGGCGGTCACCGGGGCGCCGGTCCGACTTCGCATCCCGGCGATCGAGGTGTCCACCACCTTGCTGCGCCTGGGACTCAACGCCGACAGCACGGTCGAGGTCCCCGACGATCCGGACCTGGCCGGCTGGTACCACCTGGGACCTCGTCCCGGCGAGACCGGATCATCGGTCATCCTCGGCCACGTGGACTCCCTCGAGGGACCAGCCGTGTTCGCGCGGCTCGCCGGACTGCGTCGAGGCCAACACGTCCTCGTCGCGACCCGAACCGGAGAGACGAACGTCTTCGTCGTGACCGCCGTCGAGACCTACCCCAACGCCGACTTCCCGGCCCAGCGCGTCTATGCGCGCAGCGATGGCCGCTTCCTCAACCTCGTCACCTGCGGGGGCGCCTACGACGCAGCTCAGGGTGGATACCAGGCCAACGTGGTGGTCTACACGCGTCTGCTCATCGCCGGCAAAGAGGGGGCCTAGCCCCCCTGCCAGGAGACGAGGGATGACGGAGGATTCGAAGCAGAACATCCTCACGTCTTGGAGCACCTCATGAGCACCGTCAGCGACACCGTCGCCGCACCGACCACGAACCGGTCGCTCCCTCCCCCCGCTCAGGCACTGGTACGGCGCCTCAGGCTCACCTGCCTGGCACTGGTCTACGTGCTCCTCGCGGTGCCTGCGCTGGCCCTGGTCTGTCTGCTCACCACGTCGCTCGCCCTGGCGATCATCACGATCGGCCTCCCCCTGCTGCTCGCGTTCGTGCCGCTCAACCAGGTCCTCGCCGACGTTCACCGCCGGATCGCCGGCAGCATCCTGGGCGTCCGGATCGATGCGGACTATCAGGTCCGGCGCGGCAGCTCACCGCTCGACCTGATCAGGACGTGGGCCGGCGACCCGGCCAGGTGGCGGGACTTCGCCTGGGCCTGGATGTCGGCCACCATCGGCTGGGTGCTTGCGTGGATCCCGGTCGGCCTGGGCCTCCTCGTGCTCTGGTACGCCGTCTTCCCGTTCGTGTACTGGGTGAGCCCCGAAGGCGTCTTCGACATGGACTACGGCATCCTCACGATCGATACCCAGGCCGAGGCGTTCCTGGAGTGGACGTGGCTGCTCGTCTCCCTGGTGGCGTGGTGGATGCTCGTGCCTGCGGTGATGCACTGGCGTGCCCGGCTCGACCGGGCGTTGCTCTGATCACGGCCAAGGCCCGCGTGACGCGTCAGGACAGCCCGACGATGGTCCCGTCGTCCAGGAGGTCGATCCGGGCTGCGGCCGGCACCTTCGGCAACCCCGGCATGGTCATCACGTCACCGCAGACCAGCACCACGAAACCGGCGCCCGCGGAGAGTCGCACCTCGCGCACGTGCAGGGAATGCCCCGACGGCGCCCCCCGACGAGTGGCGTCGGTGGAGAACGAGTACTGCGTCTTGGCCACACACACCGGCAACCGCCCGTAGCCGTCCGCCTCGATCCGGGCCAGCCGACGTCGAGCCTTCGGATCCCACGTCACCTCCGCGGCGCCGTACAGACGGGTGGCGATCGCCTTGACCTTCTCGGCGAGGCCGAGGTCGTCGTCGTAGGTGTAGGAGAACGTGTACGGCGACGGCTCGTCGAGCAGCTGCAGGACACCCTTGGCCAGCTCGGTCGCACCGGTGCCGCCATCGGCGAAGTGGGTCGCCGGGAACGCCTCGACGCCGGCCTCGGCGACGAGTTCGACCAACCGGTCGACCTCCCGGTCCGTATCGGCCGGGAACCTGTTGATCGCCACGACGCACGGGATGCCGTAGACCTCGCGCAGGTTGGTCAGGTGACGGGCGAGGTTGGCCATTCCGGCCTCCAGCGCGTCCAGGTTCTCCTCGCCGACGTCGGCCACCGCGACGCCACCGTGGTACTTCAGCGCGCGCACCGTGGCCACCACCACCGCCGCATCGGGCCGCAGGCCCGACTTGCGGCACTTGATGTCGACGAACTTCTCAGCGCCCAGGTCCGCCCCGAACCCGGCCTCGGTGACCACGTAGTCGGCCAGACGCAGGGCCGCCCGGGTCGCGATCACCGAGCTGCACCCGTGGGCGATGTTGGCGAAAGGGCCGCCGTGCACGAAGGCGGGGGCATGTTCGAGCGTCTGGACGAGGTTGGGTGCCAACGCATCGCGCAGGATCACCGTCATGGCGCCGTCGGCCTGGAGATCGCGAGCCGTGACGGGCTGCTTGCTGCGCGTGTAGCCGATCACGATGTCGCCGATGCGCCGCTTCAGATCGCTCCAGGACTCGGTGAGACAGAAGATGGCCATCAGCTCCGAGGCCACCACGATGTCGAACCCGTCCTGCCTCGGGTAGCCGTTGCCGACGCCGCCCAGGCCGACCACGAGGTCGCGCAGTGCCCGGTCGTTGAGGTCGACCACCCGCTTCCAGGTCACGCTGCGGACGTCGATGTCGAGCTCGTTGCCGTGGTGGACATGGTTGTCGATGAGGGCCGCGAGGAGGTTGTTGGCGGCGGCGATCGCGGTGAAGTCGCCGGTGAACTGCAGGTTGATGTCGGACATCGGCACCACCTGCGCATAGCCGCCTCCCGCTGCCCCGCCCTTCATCCCGAACACCGGGCCCATCGACGGCTCGCGCAGGCAGGCCATCGCCCGGTGCCCGAGACCGTGCAGGGCGTCGGTGAGCCCGACGGTCGTGGTGGTCTTGCCCTCCCCCGCCGGAGTGGGGGAGAGCGCGGTCATCAGGATCAGCTTCCCGAGCGGCCGGTCCTCCAGCGACGCCAGGAACCGCAGGTCCACCTTGGCCTTGTCGTGTCCGTAGGGCACCAGGTGCTCGTCGCTGATCCCCAACGCGTCCCGGGCGACGTCGGTGATGCGGTGCAGCGTGGCAGCGTTGGCGATCTCGATGTCAGACAGCACGGGCCTTCTCCTCGTTGAGTGGCACTGACGGGGTGGGGGGATCAGACGGTCTCGACCAGCGACACCGCGGTGACGACGACGTGCGCGAGCTGGTCAGGCTCGCGCTCGACCTCGGCCTGGAGCTCGCGACGCATGCGCGGTTCCCAGAACATCTCGAGATGTGCCGCGACGGCAGCGGCTGCATCCGGCTCGGGCAGGTGTGCGAACTGGCGTGCGATGTCGTTGGCCATCCGGACCACCGCGGGCTCACCCATGAGCCGTTCCGGCCTGGGTCAACTCGGCCTGGGTCATCTCGGCCTGCTCGCGCGCGGTGGCCAGGGCGATCTGGACGGCGGTCACCTTGTACTCGGGGCAGTTGGTCGCCCAGTCGGAGTTCTCCGTCGTCACCACATTGGCGCCACTCACCGGATGGTGGAACGTCGTGTAGACGACACCGACCGGCATCCGGTCAGCCAGCTTCGCGTGCATCGTGGTGGTGCCCACCCGGCTGCTCAGCGTGACCAGGTCCCCGTCCTTGATGCCTCGGTCCTCGGCGTCGTGCGGGTGGATCTCGAGGAGGTCCTCGGGGTGCCAGGCCACGTTGGCAGTACGCCGGGTCTGCGCGCCGACGTTGTACTGCGACAGGATCCGGCCGGTCGTCAGGATCAACGGGTATTTGCGGGTGCTCCGCTCGGTGGTGGCCACGTAGGGCGTGACGATGAAGTGACCCAGCCCGCGGGCGAACGTGTCCTCGTGCATGATCTCGGTGCCGGTGGGGTGCTCGGCGTTGCAGGGCCACTGCAGGCTGCCGGCCTTGTCGAGCAGGTCGAAGGAGACCCCCGCGAACGTCGGCGTGGTGGCCGCGATCTCGTTCATGATCTGGCTGGTGGACTCGTAGGCCATCTCATAGCCCATCGCCGCCGCGATCTCGCAGACGATCTCCCACTCGTGCTTCCCTGTCCGCGGCGGCATCACCGGCCGGACCCGGTTGATCCGGCGTTCGGCGTTGGTGAACGTGCCGTCCTTCTCCAGGAACGACGTGCCCGGCAGCAGCACGTGGGCGTACTTGGCGGTCTCGTTGACGAACAGGTCCTGCACGACGACCAGGTCCAGGGCGCGCAACGCAGCGGTGACGTGCTGCGTGTTGGGGTCGGACTGGGCGATGTCCTCGCCCTGGATGAACAGCCCCCGGAACGTGCCGTCCAGAGCCGAGTCGAACATGTTGGGGATCCGCAGGCCGGGCTCGCTGGGGATCTGGGAGCCCCACAGGTCGTCGTAGATCTTGCGGACGCCAGGGTCCGAGACGTGTCGGTAGCCCGGCAGCTCGTGCGGGAATGAACCCATGTCGCACGAGCCCTGCACGTTGTTCTGGCCCCTTAGCGGGTTGATGCCCACGCCGCGGCGCCCGATGTTGCCGGTGGCCATGGCCAGGTTGGCCATCCCCATCACCATCGTCGAGCCCTGACTGTGCTCGGTCACGCCGAGGCCGTAGTAGATGGCCGAGTTGGGACCGGCGGCGTACAGCCTGGCCGCTGCTCGCAGGTCGTCGGCCGGTACGCCGCTCACCTCGGCGAGGGCTTCGGGACTGTTCTCCGGCCGGGCCACGAACTCAGCCCACTCGGCGTAGCCTTCGCAGCGCTCGGCCACGAACGCCTCGTCGACCAGCCCCTCGGTGACCACGGTGTGGGCCATCGCGTTGATGACGGCCACGTTGGTGCCCGGGGCGAGCTGGAGGTGGTGCTGGGCCTCGACGTGCGGGCTGCGGACCAGGTCGATGCGCCGTGGGTCGATCACGATCAGGCGGGCGCCCTCGCGCAGGCGTTTCTTCATCCGCGAGGCGAAGACCGGGTGTCCGTCCGTGGGGTTGGCCCCGATCACCACCATCACGTCGGTCTCCTCGACCGACTTGAAGTCCTGGGTCCCCGCGGAGGTGCCGAAGGTCTGCTTGAGGCCGTAGCCGGTCGGCGAGTGACAGACCCGGGCGCAGGTGTCCACGTTGTTGTTGCCGAAGGCTGCACGGACCATCCGCTGGACGACGTAGACCTCCTCGTTCGTGGTGCGCGAGGACGTGATGCCGCCGATGGCGCCTGCGCCGTACTCGGTCTGCAGCTCGCGGAAGCGGCGCCCGACGAAGCCGATGGCCTCGTCCCACTCGACCTCGCGCCACGGGTCATCGATGCTCTCGCGCATCATCGGCTTCATGACCCGATCGGGATGGCTCGCGTAGCCGAACGCGAACCGGCCCTTGACGCAGGAGTGCCCGGCGTTCGCGCCGCCCTCCTTGGCCGGCACCATGCGGACCACCTCGCTGCCGCGCAGCTCGGCCTTGAAGGAACAGCCGACCCCGCAGTAGGCACAGGTGGTGAGCACCGACCGGGTGGGCATGCCGATCTGGACGACGGACTTCTCCTGCAGGGTCGAGGTCGGGCAGGCCTGCACACAGGCTCCGCAGGAGACGCACTCGGACTCGAGGAAGCTCTCCCCCGCGCTCGCTGATACCGCCGACTCGAAGCCGCGCCCGGAGATCGTCAGGGCGAACGTGCCCTGCACCTCCCCGCAGGCGCGCACGCAACGGGAGCACGCGATGCACTTGCTGGGGTCGAAGTCGAAGTAGGGGTTCGAGGTGTCCTTCGGGGCATCGAGGTGGTTGGCACCGTCGTAGCCGTAGCGGACCTCACGCAGGCCGACCACACCCGCCATGTCCTGGAGCTCGCAGTCGCCGTTGGCCGGGCACGTGAGGCAGTCGAGCGGGTGGTCGGAGATGTAGAGCTCCATCACCCCGCGCCGCAGCTTGGCCAGCTTGTCGGTCTGGGTGCGCACGGTCATCCCGTCCGCACAGGGCGTGGTGCACGACGCCGGGGTGCCACGCACCCCGTCGACCTCGACCAGGCAGAGCCGGCACGAGCCGAAGGCCTCGAGGCTGTCGGTCGCACACAGCTTGGGTACGTCGACACCGGCCAGCGCTGCCGCACGCATCACCGACGTGCCCTCAGGCACCGTGATCTGCTGCCCGTCGATCTCCACCGCAACGCTCGGGGCACCCGGACGAGCGGGGGTGCCGAGGTCGGGTTCCTTGAGCAGGCTCATGAGCTGGACTCCCTCGTCGTCGGTGCAGGGTGGCGATCGACGAGCTCGATCGCGACAGGGGCGGGCGGGGCGACCCCCGGCCGGGTGAAGTCGTCGGAGAAGTGCCGCAGGGCGCTGCGGACCGGCATCGGGGTCAGTCCCCCCATCGCGCACAGGGAACCATCGGTCATCAGGTCGCACAGGTCCTCGAGGACCACCAGGTTGGCCTCCCGGTCCTGGTCGGCGATGATCCGGTCGATCACCTCGACACCGCGCACCGAGCCGATCCGGCACGGGGTGCACTTGCCGCAGGACTCCTCGGCACAGAACTCCATGGCGAACCGGGCCTGGACGGCCATGTCGACGGTGTCGTCGAAGACCACCACCCCTCCGTGCCCGACCATCGCCTGCGCTTCGGCGAAGGCTTCGTAGTCCATCGGCAGGTCGAACTGCTCGGCGGGCAGGTAGGACCCCAGGGGGCCTCCGACCTGTACGGCTCGGACGGGACGGCCAGTGGCGCTGCCGCCGCCGTACCCCTCGACGAGCTCGCCGAGAGTGATCCCGAAGGCGGTCTCCACGATGCCGCCGCGCGCGACGTTGCCGGCCAGCTGGAACACCTGGGTCCCACGCGAGCGGCCGACGCCGAGCTCGGCGTACGACGCCCCGCCGTCGGCCAGGATCATCGGCGCGGTGGCCAGGGTGATCAGGTTGTTCACGACCGTCGGCTGTCCGAACAGCCCGACCAGTGCCGGGATCGGGGGCTTGGCCCGAATCTCCCCGCGCTTGCCCTCGAGGCTCTCCAGCATCGAGGTCTCCTCGCCACAGATGTAGGCCCCGGCACCGATCCTGAGGTGCAGGTCGAAGGAGAGCTCGCTGCCCAGCACCGACGAGCCCAGGAGCCCATGGCTGTAGGCGATGTCGATGGCGGTGCCGAGGACCTCGGCAGCCGCGGGGTACTCCGAGCGGAGGTAGACGTAGCCCTCGCTCGCCCCGACGGCGTGGGCCGCGATCAGCATGCCCTCGATCAGGCTGAACGGATCCCCCTCGAGGAGCATCCGGTCGGCGAAGGTGCCGCTGTCGCCCTCGTCGGCGTTGCAGCAGATGAACTTGAGCGCGGCGTCCGCGTCGTGCACGGTCTTCCACTTGATGCCGGCGGGGAAGCCGGCTCCACCCCGGCCACGCAGGCCCGACGCGGTGACCTCCTCGACGACCTCCTGGCCGCTGAGGGTCAGGGCCCGCTGGAGGCCGGTGAGTCCGCCGTGGTCGCGGTAGTCCTCCAGCGACAGTGGGTCGATCACTCCGACCCGCGCGAACGTCACCCGCTGCTGGTCGGCCAGCCAGGGGATCTCGTCGGTGGGCCCGAGGCGCAGAGCGTGGTCACCGCCGGTCAACAGTCCGGCCTCCACCAGGGATTCGACGTCCGAGGGCGTGACCGGCCCGTAGGCGATCCGGCCGGCGTCGGTCAGGACCTCGACCATCGGCTCGAGCCAGAGCAGTCCGCGCGAGCCGTTGCGCACGATCCGGGCATCGTCACCGATGAGGTCGGCCAGGCTGGCCGCCACCTCGTCGGCGCCCACCGAGCGGGCGGCGCTGTCGCGGGGGACGTAGAGCGTGACGCTCATGCCTGACCCCGTTCCACGAGCACGTCGAAGCGGTCCGCGTCGACCCGGCCGTGCAGGACGCCATCGACCTCGACGGCAGGTCCCAGAGCGCAGTTGCCCAGGCACAGCACCCGCTCGAGCGCGGTGTCGCTCGCGCCCACGGCGTCGAGGCGGCCATGTGCGTGGGCGAGGAGGGCACGAGCACCGCGCGCCTGGCAGGCCTCGGCGCCACACACCCGGACGGTACGCCGCGCCGGCGGCTGCTGGCGGAAGTCGGCATAGAAGGTGATGACGCCGTGCACCTCCGCCCGAGACAGGTTGAGGGCCTGGGCGACAAGCCCCGTCACCTCCGGCGGCAACCACCCGATTTCGCGCTGGATGGCGTGCAGGACGGGCAGCAGCGCTCCCCGGTCATCTCGATGGGTCGCAACTGCCGCGTCGACCGCTGACGCGACCGCGCTGGTGATGGTGTCCTCCACGTGGCTGATCCTCCTGCACTGATCGTGCACCCGACCAGCCCTCCAGGGCTAGCATTTTGTTGCTAATGACGCGTGGCGTTGCGCCTACAGCAACAAATCGGTGATTCAGGTGTGTGCGGGGGCCCAGAACACCGCGACAGCGATGTTGGCGACCGTGAGGAGGAGCAGGCCGTAGTAGAGGCCGTCGGGGATGCGCGGCTTGCGTACGTTGGCCATCACCAGCACCAGGATCACCAGCGCGACGGCGAACTTCACGCCGATCTTCGCGTGGTTGACGGAGTCGTCGCCCGCCTCGAGCACACCGACCAGCAGGAGGCCCGCGAGGAACGCCGTACCCGCGCCATCGCGCATGGCGGCGTTGATCTTCTTCTCCGGCTCACGCGCCTGCACCACCAACCCGCCGAAGAGGGCCGCGAAACCGAAGATGTGGATGAGGAGCAGGACCAGTCGCAGGGTTTCCATGGGCGGAATCGTAGGGCAGGCGCCCCAGGAGCTGTATCACCGGCGTCGCCGCCCTTCTCCTCCGTCTCGATCGCGCTCGTGGGTGATCACATCCGACCCGTCACTCCTGGAGGCGATCCTCATGTCCACAGCAACCACGAGGCGCTCGGCGCGCCGCCATCTCACCGCTGCAGCCGCCGGCGCCGTCGCCGTCGGGCTGGGAGTCGCCGGCGCACCTGCCCAGGCTGCCCCGGTCGCCCCGACCGTGTTGCTGCCCAACATCGTCGTGGCCGAAGGCGACAGCGGTCCGGCGGGCTTCGTGGTCAACGTGGGCCTGAGCGCTCCCAATCCCTTCAACCACGCAGTGTCCCTGGAGGTGGTCGACTACACCGCCGTCCAGCTCCCCGGCGGCGGCACCTACGGTACGGCGACCCCCGGCACCGACTACGTGGCCTTCCCCAGCTTCGACCTGGTCTTCCAGCCCGGCCAGCAGGTGGCGCGGTTCACCGTCGCCATCAAGGGCGACACGGCGATCGAGCCTTCCGAGGAGATCGACGTCCGGTTCGACGACACCGAGTTCTTCGTCGGCGACAACGACATCGACCTGGTCATCGGCAACGACGACACGGGCGCCGCCAAGACCAAGAAGCCCCTGCTGCTCCCGCCCAACCAGACGATGCCCGAGCCCGACAGCGGCTGCTTCGACTACCGCGTCACCGTGCCGCTCAGCAAACCGGCCAAGCTTCGCTCGACGGTCGACGCCGAGGACTACTCCGCAGTCCCCCTGCCCCCGCCGCTGACCGGCACCTACGGCACGGCCAGCCCGGGCAGCGACTACGTCGGCTTCGGGTCCCGGACGCTGACCTACCCCAGCGGAAAGCGGGTGTCCAACCTGCCCATCACGATCTGTGGGGACACGACTGCCGAGGGCGACGAGGAGGTGGATGTCCGGTTCGACAACACCACCACCATCGCGGTCACCGACAATGACATCGACCTGGTGCTCGCCAACGAGGACTGAGGAGGTTCTCCACAGCGGCCGCATCAGGGCTCGCGCGGTGCCGTGCAGGGACCTACGCTCGCCCCATGAAGCTCAGTGCGGGGGACCTCGATCGCAAGGTGCGTCAACACGACGCTGACATCCTGGCTGTCTATGGCCTGCTCGGGGCCCTTCGCGAGACGCAGGACGTGCACAGCTCGCGCTTCGATGGCGTCGAGGGCCGACTCACCAGCGTGGAGAGCAAACTCGACGCCCTCGGGACCCAGGTCCACACCCACGGATCCAAACTCGACGCCCTCGGGTCCCAGGTCGACGCCCTCGGGTCCCAGGTCGAGACCCTGAGGTCCGATGTGACCGCCATTCTCGACCTTCTCCGCAGCGCCTGAACCAACCACTCCAGCGACCCGGGCCTGCCCGGTCCTGGCTCGAGCCCGCGGACTCTGGGCGTCTAGAGCAGCCGGCGATCGGAGGCCCACCGTGTCAGCTCGTGCCGCGACGACAACTGCAGTTTGCGCAGCACGTTGGACATGTGGGTCTCCACGGTCTTGATCGAGATGAACAGCTCCTTGGCGACCTCCTTGTAGGCGTAGCCACGAGCGATGAGCCTCATCACCTCGCGCTCACGCTCGGTGAGACGGTCGAGATCCTCGTCGATCGCGGCGATCTCCACCGATCCCGCGAAGGCATCCAGGACGAACCCGGCCAGCCGTGGTGAGAAGACGGCGTCGCCGTCACGCACCCGCTGGATGGCGGCCACCAGCTCCTCCCCGGTGATGGTCTTGGTGACGTAACCGCGAGCCCCACCGCGGATCGTGCCGATGACGTCCTCGGCAGCATCGGAGACACTCAGCGCGAGATACTTCACCTCGGGCTCATGAGCCTGGCGCATCACCTCCACGCCACCCCCGCCAGGAAGATGGACGTCGAGGAGCACGACGTCCGGGTGGTGTTCCCGCACCGCCGCGACCGCACTGGCGACGTCCTCGGCCTCGGCCACCACGTCGACGGCACCGCCGATCTCAGCGCGCACACCGGCCCGGAACATCGCATGGTCGTCCACGATCAGCACGCGGGTCAGGTCAGTCATCGTTCTCCTCCAGAGGCATGGCGAGGCGCACTTCGGTGCCCTCACCGGGGGCTGACTGCACGGCTGCAGTGCCGCCGTGACGGGTCATGCGGTCGATGATGCTGCGCCGTACTCCTTGACGATCCGCAGCGATGCTCGCCGGGTCGAACCCGGCACCACGATCGCGGACGAACACCTCGGCTCGCTGGGGCGTCACTTCGGCGTAGACGTCGATCCGGGACGCGCCTGCGTGGCGCGCCGCGTTGGTGAGGGCCTCCCGGGTCGCGAGGACCAGAGGCTGCAGGGTCTCGGTGAGCGGCGTGTCACCCACGGTGATGACGTCGACCGCGATCCCGTGGACGTCATCGGTCTCGGCGGCGAGCTCCTTGAGCGCACTGGCCAAGGAGCCGCCCGCAGGCGGCGCCTCGTCGAAGAGCCAGGACCGCAGGTCCCGCTCCTGGGCGCGGGCCAACTTGCTCACGACCGCGCTGTCACCGGCGTTCTTCTGGATCAGGGCGAGCGTCTGCAACACCGAGTCGTGCAGGTGCGCCGCCATGTCGGCACGCTCCTGGCTGCGCACCCGTTCGGCACGCTCCTGGGTGAGGTCGCTGGCCAGGCGGAAGACCCAGGGTCCCAGGGTGAGGGCGATGCCCGCCACACCGAGGAGGCTGGCGATGAGGACGTCGCGCGCCACCTGCACGTCCCCGCTGTTGACCGCGAAGATGACCAGCCCGATCACGATCAGGCCGACGCCGGCGACGATCCTGGCGATCGCCGCGGGGCCCCCGGAGCCCAGCAGCGCCTGCAACGGGTTGACCCTGCTCGAGGTGTCCATCCAGCGTTCCCGCTGGGCCTCGTCGGCCTGGCGCCACAGGAAGGCGACACCGCCGATCCCGAACAGGACCGGCCAGAAGAGGAAACCACGCCCGAAGGTCGCCTCGGCGAGCAGCACGACCCCTACGGCGACAGCGGCGACCGCGGCGACCGGGCCGAGCTCCGCCAGTCGTCGGCGCTCCCCGGGGCGCTTGCCCGTCCGGGTGGCCGAGTCGATGCCTGGGGCGGACCGGGCGAAGCGGGCATCAGTGGGCAACGTCATCCAGAGTCCGGCGTAGAAGGCCACACCGACCCCGCCCAGCACCGACAGCGCGACGAAAGCGGCGCGCACCCAGACGGTGGGCACGCCAAGGTGCTGGGCCAGGCCCGAGGCCACCCCACCGAGCCAGACGTCGTGGGTGTCGCGGGTGGCCCGACGCGGGGTGTCGGTGGATTCCAGGCTCATCGTGGGTCCATCGTCTCACCGCTGCGGCTCCCACCCCATGAGGTGGACCCCTGAGCCGACCCTGAGTCCGCACGCCCTGCGGGGCCCAGGAATCAGGGCTGTCCCCGATGGTGCGCGGCCAGGATCGGGGACAAGGTGGAGACATGACGACGACACCACCACCTGCACCGCAGCAGGACACCCCCTACCAGGGCGCACCGCGGGTCTCGGCCGAGGAGATGCGCGACCTGGCCCGCCTGCGCCGCAGCCGCTCGGACCGCAAGCTCGCCGGCGTCGCCGGCGGCCTGGGCCGCCACTTCGATCTCGACCCCACCATCTTCCGGGTCGGCTTCGTGGTGCTCGCGCTGTTCGGCGGTGCCGGTCTCCTGCTGTACGGCGTGAGCTGGTTGCTGGTGCCCGACGAGGGGACCGACCACGCGAAGATCAACATCGAGCCGTCAGCCCGCTCCGTGGTGCTGATCGGCCTCGCGGTCGTGTCGGTGCTCCTCGTCGTCGGCGACTCCTCCGGTGTCTTCGACTTCCCCTGGCCGGTGTTCGTGGTCGGGATCGTGATCCTGGCGGTCATCATGAGCCGGCAGGACCGCCAGGTCGGCACCGGCGGACCACCTCCAGGCCAGCCCGCGGGGACCGTCTCCCTCGACAAGCAGGAGCCCCCCACTGTCTGGCAGCCGGCTCCGCCGGTGGTGAGGCCCTACCGTGGCCCGGGACTCTTCCTGGCCACCGTGGCGCTCATCGCGGTCGGACTCGGGATCCTGTGGCTGGTCGACCTGTCGGGGACCGACGTGCCCGGGGGCGCCTACCCCGCTCTGGCGCTGGCCATCTGCGGCGCGATGCTGGTGCTCGGTGCGTGGTACGGCCGTGCAGGCGGCGTACTCTTCCTCGCCATGATCTCGGGCCTGGGCCTGGGAGCCGCCAACCTCGCCGCCCACGGCATCGGAGGCACCGAGAACCACACCCCGCAGACGGCGGCCGGAGTCGCGCCCAGCTATGACGTCGGCATCGGCGAGCTGAAGCTGGACCTGCGAGACGTGCGCGACCTCGAGGCGCTCGACGGGCGCACCATCAATCTCAGCGGCACCCTGGCCAGCATCGACGTGATCGTGCCGGCCGGCATCGACGTCGTCGCCACCGGTGACATCGACGGTGGTGGCAACGTTGAGATCTTCGGCGACACCGACGACGGTGACAGCCCTCACCTGACCCGCAGCCTCGACGGCGGAACCGACGTCCCGAGCATCACCATCAACGCCGAGCTGGACCTCGGCTCCATCAACGTGAGGAACCCCTGATGCACCCGCTCAATGTCAGTCACCTCGTCATCGGTCTGGTGCTGCTGGGAGTCTCCGGCCTGTGGACCGCGGACCAGGCCGGCTGGATCACCGACTCCACCTACGTCCTGCCGGTGCTGCTCGTCGGCGCCGGTGTCATCGGCCTCCTGGCCTTCGCGCTGCGCGGGGTCGGCAGCCGACGAACAGAACCCATCGACACCCCTGAGACGGAGGTCCACCCATGAGCGAGGGCCAGTTCAACCCACCGCCGGTCAAGCGCCTGACCCGCAGCAACAGCGACTCGATGGTGGCCGGGGTCTGCGGGGGCGTGGCCGAGTACCTCGGCGTCGATGCCAACCTGATCCGGCTGCTGGTCGTGCTGGGCACGATCTTCGGCTTCGGGTCGTTCCTGATCATCTATGTCGTCGCGTGGGTGCTCATGCCCCGATCATGACCTCGCCACGGACCGCACGCTGACGCAGCGCTGCCGCGATGCCGGGATAGTCGGTGATCAGGCCGTCCACCCCGGCATCAAGGCACCTCCGGGCGAAGCCCAGGAGGTCACCGTGGGCGTCAGGTTCCGCACCACGGCGATGGTCGGTGGGCAGGAAGCGGTTCTCGGCCCGCAGCGTCCACACCAGGACATCGAGCCAGAGGCGGTGGGCGTCACGCACCAACGCTGTCGGCTTCCCCAGCGATCCGTCCGCCTCCCGCGGCAGGACGAGGCTCGAGTGGGCACCGATGCCGTCGGCGTAGCCGTCGATGTGGGCCAGCCCCTCCGGGGTGACGAGGTCGGCGTAGGTGCGAGGGTCACCGATGGCCCGCAGGTCCGCGGGCCGACGTTCGGCACGATCCAGCAACTGGATCAGGGGGACGCGCAGGACCTGGTTCAGCTGGCGCAGGATCGTCGTCTCGAACGACATCACGCTCACCCGCGAGCGGGCGTGGTCGACCTCGTGGCGTCGCAGGTCGGCGGTCAGCGGCTGCCCCAGCGGGAGGCCCCGACCGGCGAAGTACGTCGCATGCTTGAGCTCGACCAGGAGCCCCACCATCCGCTTGTGCCGGGTCGACTCCGCCTGCACCATGGCCAGGATCTCGTTCAGGGTGGGTATCGCGTGCATCCCGTCGTAGGCCGCACTCGCCGGCCGGGATGCGGGAAGCCGTTCGCGCGCGGTCAGGGTCTTGAGCTCGGCGAGCGTGAAGTCCTCGGTGAACCAGCCCTCCCGATGCACGCCGTCGACCTCCCTGACAGCGTGTCGTGCTGCGAACTCCGGGCGAGTGGCGACGTCGGTGGTGGCGCTGATCTCGTTCTCGTGGCGGGCCACCAGCACCCCGTCGGCGCTCGACACGACGTCGATCTCCAGGTCGTCTGCCCCCATCGCGATGGCCAGGCGGTAGGCCGCCATGGTGTGCTCGGGGCGATGGGCGCAGGCACCTCGGTGCGCCACGATCGACGGCGTCACGGCCAGGGAGTCGGTGCGCCACGGCACTGTCGTCGACGGGTTCACGAAAGCCATGCTCCAGGCGACGTACGGCGCAGGCATGTCCTCCGGGTGAATGCCGGATGATGACTCCATGGACCTGACCCATCTCCCGGCCCTCGACCGTCTCGACCTGCTGGCCGCCCCGGTGGCCGGCGCGCTGTCCGCCTGGTCGGGAGCCGACCGGGTGAGCGTGGCCGCGATCGACCCGAGCCTCGCCGACACGGCGGCGTTCACCGAGGCCTACGGGCTCTCGATGCGCGACAGCGCCAACTGCGTGGTGGTGGCGGGTCGGCGCGACGGTCAGGAGCGGGTGGCGGCCTGCATGGTGCGGGCCGACACCCGAGCCGACGTGAACACCGTGGTGAAGCGGCTCCTCGACGTCCGCAAGGCCTCGTTCCTGTCCATGGACCGGGCGGTCGAGGAATCGGGGATGGAGTACGGCGGGATCACCCCGCTCGGCCTCCCCTCGGGGTGGCGGGTCCTGGTGGACAGTCGGATCCTGGCCATCGAGTCGGCCGTCATCGGCAGTGGCCTGCGCGGCTCCAAGCTCTTCCTGCCGGGGCGGCTGCTGGCCGACCTCCCCGGGGCCGAGGTCGTCGAGGGGCTGGCCCGCTAAAACGATTGGCGGATGCACGCACTTCGACCTACCGTGGAGCGAGTGCGCAGACTTCCCCTGGACGACCCCGGGATCCCCGATCACCGGTCGCCGGGACGGTTTCTGTGGTGGATGGCGAAGGGCCAGTGGCGCACTCTGACGGCGGGCATGTTCTTCGGCGTGGTCTGGATGAGCTGCCAGGCCGTGATGCCGGCGGTGATCGGCGTCGCCATCGACCGCGGCGTCGCCGCCCGCGACTCCGGCCAGCTCGTGCTCTGGGCGGGTGTGATGCTGGCGATCGGGCTCGTGCAGGCGGTCAGCGGCATCATCCGGCACCGGTTCGCCGTGACGAACTGGCTGACTGCCGCCTACCGCACGGTCCAGTTGGTCGGCCGGCAGGCCGCCCGCCTCGGCGGGGCGCTGCCACGCAAGGTCTCGACCGGCGAGGTGATCGCCATCGGCACCTCGGACCTGTCCAACCTGGGTCAGGTCATGGACGTCACCGCGAGGTTCGCCGGTGCCATCGTCTCCTTCGTCCTGGTGGCGGTCATCCTGCTCCAGACGTCGGTCACGCTGGGACTGATCGTTCTGGTCGGCGTACCCGCGCTGATGCTGCTCATCGGTCCGCTCCTGCGACCGCTGCAGTCGCGCAGTGCCGCGCAACGTGAGCTCACCGGCTCCCTGTCCAACACCGCCAGCGACATCGTGAGCGGGCTGCGGGTGCTGCGCGGCATCGGGGGCGAGGGCGTGTTCCTCGGGCGCTACCGGCTCGAGTCCCAGCGCACCCGGCAGGCCGGCGTACAGGTGGCCCGGCTGCAGTCGGTGCTCGATGCCCTCCAGGTCTTCCTGCCCGGGCTGTTCGTGGTCCTCGTGGTCTGGATCGGTGCGCGCTACGCGGTCGAGGGGAGCATCAGCCCCGGGGAGCTGGTGGCGTTCTACGGCTACGCCGCCTTCTTGATGATCCCCCTGCGAACCGCCACCGAGTACGCCAACAAGTTCATCCGGGCTCGGGTCTCGGCCCGACGGGTGTGCACGGTGATGGCGCTCGAGCCGGACCTCGTGGAGCCCTCGAGCCCAGCACCCTCTCCGGAGCCGGGTGCCGACCTGCATGATCTCCGCAGCGGCCTGCGGGTCACGCACGGCGAGTTCCTGGCGATCGTCTCGGAGCAACCCGACGAGTCAGCCCTGCTCGCCGACCGGCTGGGACTGGCCGCGGCCGAACCCGACGACGAGGTCCGCCTCGGCGCGGTTCCACTCACGTCCCTGCTGCGCGAGGAGGTCCGGCGCCGGATCGTCGTCTCCGACACCGGAGCCGCCCTGTTCTCCGGCCCGCTGAGCACCCGCATCGACATCCGGGGCCACGGCTGGGAGGCCCTCGACCGGGCGCTGGCCACGGCCAGCGCGCACGACATCCTCGACGGCCTGCCCGGCGGACTCGACCACGAGGTGGCCGAACGTGGCCGCACCTTCTCCGGTGGTCAACGCCAGCGCCTGGTCCTGGCACGGGTGCTGAGCGCCGATCCGGAGGTGTTGGTGCTGGTCGAACCGACCAGTGCCGTCGATGCCCACACCGAGGCCCGGATCGCTGCCCGACTGCGCCGACACCGGGCCGGCCGGACGACGGTGGTCACCAGCTCCAGCCCGCTCATGCTGGATGCCGTCGACCGGGTCGCGTTCCTGCAGGGCGGCCGGATCGTTGCCACCGGCACGCACCTCGACCTGCTCGCCACCCACCCGGCGTACCGCCGCATCGTGATCCGCGAGACCGAGCTGGAGGAGGCCCGATGAGCGTCGCACTGCCCGTCTCCTCGACCGCGGAGGTCCGCCGCTACGCCGGCCGCCTGGCCCGTCGTCACCCCCGCAAGCTGGGCGTTGCGTTGGCACTGCACGTCCTGGCCGCGTTGGCCGGTCTGGCCGCTCCCGCCCTGCTGGGCGGCCTGGTGCAGGCGGTGGAGACCGGGACCACGACCGGTCACGTCGACCTGATCGTCGCGGCTCTGGCCGGCTTCCTGCTGCTGCAGACGGTGTTCACCCGCTACGCCCGCTACGTCTCGCAGTCCCTGGGTGAGGAGATCCTGGCCGACCTGCGCGAGGACTTCGTCGAGAACATCCTGGCGCTCCCGGTCGGCGTGGTGGAGTCGGCGGGGTCCGGAGACCTGCTGACCCGCACCAGCCGCGACGTCGACCAGCTCGGCTGGTCGGTGCGCTGGGCACTGCCCGAGTGGGTGATCGCGGTCGTGACCGCCGTGCTCACGTTCGCGGCCGCGCTGTTCGTGGGCTGGTGGGTGCTGGTGCCCTGCCTGCTGGGCCTCCCACCGCTGGTGATCGGGCTGCGGTGGTACCTCGCCCGCGCGAAGGAGGGCTACCTGCGCGAGAGTGCGTCGTACTCCCGGATCAACGCCACCTTGACCGAGAGTGTCGAGGGTGCCCGCACCATCGAGGCCCTGGGACTGGAGCAGGAGCGCATCGCGGCGATCGACAGTGACGTGGCCGCCTCGTACGCCGCCGAGCGCTACACCCTCTTCCTGCGCACCGTGTTCTTCCCTTCGATGGAGGTCTCCTACCTCCTGCCGACGGTCGGCACGCTGCTGTTCGGCGGGTGGCTCTACACGCAGGGCAGCGTCTCGCTGGGCGAGGTCACCGCCGCCACGCTCTACGTCCAGATGCTCATCGACCCGGTCGACCGGATCGTGTCGATCCTCGACGAACTGCAGCTCGGTGCCGCGTCCCTGGCCCGTCTGCTGGGAGTCGCCCAGGTGCCTGACGACCGTCGCGTGAGCGGTGCCGAGCCCGAGGGAGAGCACCTGGAGGCCAGCGACGTGCGGTTCGCCTACGTCGAGGGTCGCGACGTGCTCCACGGCATCGACCTGACGGTCGGGGTCGGTGAGCGGATCGCCATGGTCGGACCGTCGGGTGCCGGCAAGTCCACGCTCGGGCGCCTCTTGGCGGGCATCCACCCTCCCCGCACCGGTGCGGTGACCGTCGGCGGTGTCGGCCTGACCGACCTGCCGCTGGACGACCTGCGCGGCCACGTCGCGCTGGTCACCCAGGAGCACCACGTCTTCGTGGGTTCGGTGCGGGAGAACCTGGCCCTGGCCGCTCCAGCCCAGGCCACCGACGACGACCTCTGGGCGGCCTTGGTGGCGGTGGACGCCGATGTCTGGGTGCGTGCGCTCCCCGCGGGACTCGACACGATCGTGGGCTCCGGCGGCCGGTCCCTGACCGCGGCCCAGGCGCAACAGGTCGCTCTGGCGCGGCTCGTGCTGGCCGACCCCCACACGTTGGTCCTCGACGAGGCGACCTCCCTGATCGACCCGAGGGCAGCGCGGCACCTGGAGCGCTCGCTGGCCGGTGTGCTGGAGGGCCGCACCGTGATCGCGATCGCCCACCGGTTGTTCTCGGCCCATGACGCCGACCGGGTCGCGGTGGTGGAGGACGGGGTGATCTCCGAGTTCGGATCGCACCACGAGCTCGTGGCGGCCGGCGGCTCCTACGCCGCGCTGTGGGACTCCTGGAACGGTCACCAGCGCGAAAGCTGAGCGAACACTGAAAAGCTCGGGGTAAACCCCGATGACTTTGTCGGTGGGTGGTGGTCCAATTTGGTCATGCACCGTCAAATCGCTGGCAAGCTCACCGGTCCTGTCATGAAGTGGGTCGTCGCGGCCTTCTGGATCATCGTCGTCGTGGGCTCGTCCTCCTTCGCCGCCAAGCTCACCGACGTCCAGAACAACGAGGCCTCGTCCTGGTTGCCCTCGAGCGCCGAGTCGACCCTCGCCCTGGACAAGCTCGGTGCCTTCCAGGATCAAAACGCCATCCCGACCGTGGTCGTCTACCAGCGCAGCTCAGGTCTCAGCGAGGGCGACCTGGCCGCCGCGCAGGCCCAGACCGCCGACTTCGCGAACCTCGACGGGGTCGAGGGCGAGATCCTGGGGCCGTTCCCGTCCGAGGACGGGCAGGCAGCCCAGACCATCGTCACGTTCAACTTCGGCAAGGACGGCTGGAACGCCATGCCGGACGCCGTCGACGAGTTGCGCAAGGCCGCAGCCATCGACGGCGTGACGGTGCACATCGCCGGAGCCGGAGGTCAGGCCGCCGACTCCGCCGAGGCCTTCTCCGGGCTCGACAGCACCCTGCTGTTCGCTGCGGGCGGGGTCGTCATCCTGATCCTGCTGCTGACCTATCGCAGCCCGGTCCTGTGGCTGTTGCCGGTCTTCTCCGCGGTGGTGGCCCTGTTCACGGCCCAGGCACTCATCTACTTCCTCGCCAAGTACGCCGACCTCACCGTCAACGGCCAGAGTCAAGGCATCCTCACGGTGCTGGTGTTCGGCGCCGGCACGGACTACGCCCTCCTGCTCGTGGCGCGCTACCGAGAAGAGCTCCGTCGCCACGAGGACCGACACGAGGCCATGGCGTTCGCCCTGCACCGCGCCGCCCCGGCGATCGTGGCCAGCGCGGCCACCGTCGTCCTGGGCATGCTGTGCCTGGTGTTCGCGGAGATGAACTCCACGGCCGGGATGGGCCCGGTGCTCGCGATCGGCGTCGCGGTCGCGCTGCTGGTGATGATCACCCTGTTGCCCGCGCTCCTGGTGATCTTCGGGCGCTGGATCTTCTGGCCCAAGCGTCCCGGGCTCGGGTCCGTGGAGCCCACGGCCTCGGGGCTGTGGTCCAAGGTGGGTCAGTGGATCAAGCCCAAGCCGCGCAAGGTCTGGGTCGTCACCGGGGTGTTGCTGGCCATCGCCTGTGTGGGCTGGGTCAAGCTCGACGCCAACGGCCTGACCACCGAGGAGTCCTACACCAAGGACTTCGACTCCATCGTGGGTCAGCGGGTGCTGACCGAGCACGGCCTGGTCGACCAGTCCAACCCCGTCCAGGTGGTCGCCAACGCCGATCAGGCAGCGGACGTGGCGGCCTCGGTCGCCGACGTGTCGGGCGTGGCCGAGGTGGGCGAGCCCCTGGTCAAGGACGGGGTGGCGTTCATCAGCGTGCCACTCAAGGCTGACGCCACCTCCCAGGCAGCCTTCGACGCCGTCACCGAGATCCGCAGCGCGGTCCATGCGGTGCCCGGGGCCGATGCGCTGGTCGGAGGCTACTCAGCGATCCTGCTCGACACCGAGAACGCGTCCAACCGCGACAACAAGGTGATCATCCCGATCGTGCTGATCGTGGTGATGCTGATCCTGATGGTCCTGCTCAGGGCCGTCCTGTCCCCCCTCCTCCTGGTGCTCACCGTGGTGCTGTCCTACGGGGCTGCCATCGGACTGTCGGCCCTGCTGTTCCACTACGTCTTCGGGTTCGCCGGAGCTGATGCGTCACTACCGCTCTTCGTGTTCGTCTTCCTCGTGGCGCTGGGCATCGACTACAACATCTTCCTGATGACCCGGGTGCGTGAGGAGACCGCGACCCGGGGGACCCGGGAGGGGTCGTTGGTCGCCCTGGCCGCGACCGGCGGGGTGATCACCTCGGCCGGCCTCGTGCTGGCGGGCACGTTCCTGGTCCTCGCGACGCTCCCGCTGGTGGCGTTCGCCGAGATCGGCATCGCGGTCGCCCTGGGGGTCATGCTCGACACCATGATCGTCCGCTCGGTGCTGGTCACGGCGCTCAACCTGGATCTCGGCAGCCGCATCTGGTGGCCCAGTTCGCTGGACCGTGGTGGTCCGAGCGCGGGTGCCGACGCCGGACTCCCCGAGGCCGAGCTGTCGAAGTAGGTCACGGCCTCGCGGGAGGCGCCCTTCCATCTTGACAGTGATTCTGTCACGGTTGGCGCATGCTTCTCTCGACCCCGCTGACCTACTCCGGCAACCCGCGCGAGGCTGCCAACCAGATCGCTGGCTACGAAAAGGCCGGTCTCGACACCGTGTGGGTGGCCGAGGCCTACGGCTTCGACTCACCCACCCTCATGGGCTACCTGGCCGCGAAGACCGAGAGGGTCCAGATCGGCGCGGCGATCCTCAACATCTACTCGCGCACCCCCGGCGCGCTGCTCCAGACCGCTGCAGGGCTCGACAACGTAAGCGGCGGGCGAGCCATCATCGGCCTGGGTGCCTCCGGGCCCCAGGTGATCGAGGGCTTCCACGGCGTCCCCTACGACCGCTCGGTGGGTCGCACCCGCGAGATCATCGACCTCATCCGCCGGGGCCTCCGGCGCGAGACGCTGACCAGCGACGGCATCTACAAGCTTCCACTGCCTGAGGGTCAGGGCACCGGCCTGGGCAAACCCCTCAAGCTGCTCACCAAACCCGAGCGCCGCAGCGTCCCGCTCTACATCGCCGCCCTGGGTCCGAAGAGCGTCGAGGGGGCCGCGGAGTACGCCGACGGGTGGATCCCGTTCCTCTTCCTCCCCGAGCGCGCGGACCAGGTGTGGGGCGACTCCCTGCGCGCCGGGACCGCCAAGCGTCAGGCTGGGCTGGCACCCCTCGAGGTCACCGCGGGCGGGATGGTCGCCATCGGCGAGGATGTGAAGGGGCTGTTGGACCTGGCGCGGCCGCTCTTCGCCCTCTACGTGGGGGGCATGGGGGCTCGGGGCAAGAACTTCTACAACGACCTCGCCTGTCACTACGGCTTCGAGGAACAGGCCAAGAAGATCCAGGACCTCTACCTCGACGGACACAAGCGGGACGCCGAGGCCGAGGTGCCCCTGGAGTGGCTGGAGCTGGCCAACCTGGTCGGCCCCGCGTCGTACGTCAAGGAGCGGATCGCCGCCTACCGCGAGGCCGGCATCAGCAACCTGCAGGTCACGCCGGTCTCCCCCGATCCCATGGGCACCATCAGCCAGATGAAGGAATGGGTCTCCTGACATGGGCCGCGACATCTTCGACGCCGAGCACGACGCCTTCCGCAGCAGTGTCGCCACGTTCCTCGACAAGGAGGTCGTGCCCCATCACGACGCCTGGGAGGCAGCCGGGATCGTGGACCGCGAGGCCTGGTCGAAGGCGGGAGCCCTTGGTCTGCTCGGCCTCCAGCTCGACGAGCGGTACGGCGGTGGTGGCACTCCCGACTTCCGTTACAACGTGGTGATCGGCGAGGAGATGGCTCGCCGCGGGGTGTACGGCGCGGCGTACCCGCTGTTCAACGACATGATCGTGCCCTACCTGGCCGCCCTCGCCGACGACGAGCAGAAGGAGCGCTGGTTCCCCTCCCTGTGCGCCGGGGAGCGGATCGCAGCCATCGCGATGTCCGAGCCGGGAGCTGGCTCCGACCTCCAGGGCATCCGGACCGCGGCGGTCCGCGACGGCGACCACTACGTCCTCAACGGTCAGAAGACCTTCATCTCCAACGGGATCCTGGCCGACCTCGTCATCGTCGTGGCCCGCACCGATCCCGACGCCGGACACCAGGGCATCAGCCTGCTGGTGGTGGAGCGCGGGATGGAGGGATTCAGTCGGGGCCGCAACCTCGACAAGATCGGTCAGCACGCCCAGGACACCGCCGAGCTGTTCTTCGACGAGGTGCGCGTGCCGCGCCAGAACCTGCTCGGCGAGGAGGGCTCCGGGTTCGTGCACCTGATGACGAACCTGTCCCAGGAGCGGCTGTCGATCGCTGTCTCCGCGGCCAGCGCCTGCGAGGCGATCTTCGACGCGACACTGGGCTACGCCAAGGACCGCACCGCCTTCGGGCGCGCCATCGCCAAGTTCCAGCACAACAGGTTCGTGCTCGCCGAGATGGCGACCGACGCGCACATCGCCCGGGTCTTCGTGGACGACTGCATCAAACGGCACGTGGCCGGCGAGCTCGACGCCAAGACCGCGTCGATGGCGAAGTGGTGGACCACCGAGCTCCAGAAGAAGCTGGTCGACCAGGGCGTCCAGATGCACGGTGGCTACGGCTACATGACCGAATACCCGATCGCCAAGGCCTACGTGAACTCACGGGTGCAGACGATCTACGGAGGCACCACCGAGATCCAGAAGGAGATCATCGGCCGTTCGCTGGGCATCTGATCAGCTGCTGGAGACCTTCGCGTCTCGCCCCGGGATCACCAGCAGCGACTCGACCCCGAACACGATCGAGCTCTCGGTGTAGGAGATCTCCTGCTCGGCCAGCCGCATCTCGGGGAATCTCCGGGCGAGGGCGGGGTACGCCGAGCGCAGCTCCATGCGGGCCAGCTCGGCGCCGACGCAGCGGTGCAGGCCGTGCCCGAACGCCAGGTGGGGTCGGGGTGGGCGACTCGGGTCGAACCGCTCCGCGTGCGGCCCGTAGATGTCGTCGCGGCTCGCGGCGGGCAGCGAGGCCAGGACCACGTCACCCTTGCGGACGGCCTCGCCACCGACCGTGAGGTCCTGCTTCACGAATCGGGGGAAGGCGACCTGGACCACGGAGAGGTAGCGCAGCAGCTCCTCCACGATCGGGTCCACGTCGACCGCGTCGTCCTGCAGTTGGGCCCAGACCTTGGCGTCGCCGAGCAGCACGGCGGTGCCGAGCGCGAGCATGCCTGCGCTGGTCTCCATGCCTCCGGTGAACACCCCGTCAGCCAGCCCGCCGAGGTCGTAGTCGCTGATGTCGTCACCCTGGTCGCGCACGATCTGGCCGATCAGGCCGGGGCCCGGGTCGAGCCGCTGGCGGGCAGCCTCGGCCAGCAGGAACTCCCGCGACCCCGAGATGGCCCCGAAGGCCGCACCACCGCTGGTGATGTCGAAGCGAGCGGCCCCGAGCCTGCGGAATGTTTCGCGGCGCTCATCGGTCAAGCCCAGCAGCTCGCAGATGACCAGGAAGGGGACGGCGAACGCGAACGTCGGCACGAGGTCGACGACCTCGTCCTCGAGGGCCTTGGCCGCGATCTCGTCGAGTTGCTGGTCGACGATCCGGCGCACCATCGGCCGCAGCCGCTCGAGGCGACGGATGGTGAACTCGGGCGTGAGCAGCTTGCGCAGCCGGGTGTGCTCGGGCGGATCGGTGAACCCCAGTCCCCCGATGTCGCCGTCGGCTGCGCCGGCCTTGCCGACGTAGGGCCGGATGTCGGTGCTGTAGGACTTCATGTCACCCAGCACCTCACGGGCGAGGTCGTGGCCGGTGACCAACCAGACCTTGATGCCCATGAAGGTGGTCAACGTGTGGATCGGCTCGGTGGCCCGGATCTCCGCGAGTCGCGCCGGAGGGTCCATGCCGTCGCGTTTGAGCGGCCAGCCGAGCGAGTCGGGCACCTTGTCCAGGCGTGACAGGTCCACCCCACCACGGCGGGTGGCGGCCCACACCAGGAGCCTTCGCACCGCACTTTGCGCTGCCCTGAGCACCAATTCCCCCTGCAAGAGTCGAAAACTTCACCCACAGTCTGCCCGACGAACCGGGCCCGGGGGATCAGGGACTCCCCTGAGTCTCCCCGCGCCTGCGATCAGCGAGGATCCCAGACGACCTCCACCTCGAAGCCCTCCGAGTTCTCCAGGTAGAGCGCCGTGTGCTCCGGACCGCCGGCGTGCGGATAGCGGTCGGCGTACATCTCGTGCCAACCGTGGGCCGACGACTCCGCCCGGATCCGGTCCAGGAGCGGTCGTTCGTCGGTGAGCAGGCCGACGTGGTTGACCCCGGGCCGCAGCCGGTCGTGGGGTTCCTCGCGCTGATCGGAGGACCGCTCCAGGAACAGTCGGGTGCCGTCCGGGTGCACCCAGCTGGGCTCGACGTCGGCCTCCCAGCCGAGCTCACCGAGCAGCCAGCCCCACTCGTCCTGCCCCACGGAGAGGTCGCTGACCCACAGGTCGAGGTGATGCAGGGCTCGTGACATAGGAGCACGGTACTGGTTCGCGCGCGGTCCTCCCGCTCGCTGCCGCAAGCCAGCAGAGGGAGGGCCGATCCGCATTGTCACAATTGGGACACGGGTGCTGGACGTGACGGCGATCACTCTATATGTTGTGCGAAACAACAAACGCGCCGGAGTCAGTCACGAGCCGGGCACGGCGCCCAGAAAAGAATGCAAGGAGACGATCCGCGTGAAGCGAATGACCAGTCTGGTACTCGTGGGCATGGTGGGCGCGCTGGCCCTCACTGCGTGCGGCAGCAACGACGACGAACCGGGCGCCGGCTCGGACTCCAAGGGCAAGATCGGCGTGATCCTCCCCGACACCAAGTCCTCGGTTCGCTGGGAGTCGGCCGACAAGCCGGCCCTCGAGGCCGCGTTCAAGGCTGCGGGCGTGGAGTACACCATCCAGAACGCAGAGGGCGACGCCGACAAGATGGCGACCATCGCCGACTCGATGATCACCGACGGCGTGACCGTCCTGGCGATCGTCAACCTCGACTCCGACTCGGGCGCCGCGATCGAGGCCAAGGCAGACAAGCAGGGCGTCAAGACGATCGACTACGACCGGCTGACCCTCGGTGGCTCCGCATCGGCCTACATCTCCTACGACAACAGCAAGGTCGGCGCTCTCCAGGGCCAGGGCCTGGCTGACTGCCTGGGCGACGTGGACGCCAACATCATCTACCTCAACGGCTCGCCGACCGACAACAACGCCACGTTGTTCTCGCAGGGTGCCCACGAGGTCCTCGACGCGATCCCGACCTACAAGAACGTCGGCGAGCAGGCCGTCCCCGACTGGGACAACGACAAGGCCGTCACGATCTTCGAGCAGCTCTACACCAAGGTCGACGGCAAGGTCGACGGCGTGTACGCCGCCAACGACGGTCTCGCCGGCGGAGTCATCTCGATCCTCGACAAGAACGGTCAGGCCGGCAAGGTCCCGGTCACCGGTCAGGACGCCTCGGTGGAGGGCCTGCAGAACATCCTCGCCGGCACCCAGTGCATGACGATCCAGAAGTCCGCCACCGGTCAGGCCGGCGCGCTCGCCGAGACGGCCATCGCGATGGTCAACGGCGAGGACCCGCAGACCAACGGCACGGTTCGTGACGACACGGGCGACCGTGACGTGCCCTCGATCCTGCTCGACCCGGTTGCGATCACCAAGGACAACGTCAAGGCCGTCATCGACTCCGGTGACATGAAGGCCTCCGACCTGTGCACGGGCGACTTCGCCGCCCTGTGCGCCGACGCGGGCATCAGCTAGTCAGCATGACGTGGGGGTGGCTCTCCGGTGCATCCGGAGGGCCACCCCTCGTCTCCTGCGAAATCGCACTAGTCTGACTCGTCCGTATTCCTGCACACCCGGGAAGGCTCACCATGAGCAATTCGACTCCGCTCCTCGAACTACGGGGCATCAACAAGAGCTTCGGTGTCGCGCACGTGCTGCACGACGTCGACCTCAAGATCTATCCCGGACAGGTCACCGCGCTCGTCGGTGACAACGGCGCCGGCAAGTCCACCCTCGTCAAGGCGATCGCCGGGATCTACCTGGCCGACACGGGCGAGTACCTCTTCGACGGCAAGCCCGTCAACGTGCACAGCCCCAAGGACGCGGCCGCCCTCGGCATCGAGGTCGTCTACCAGGACCTGGCGCTGTGCGACAACCTCGACATCGTCGAGAACATGTTCCTGGGCCGTGAGACGAAGAACGGCATCCTGCTCGACGAGACCACCATGGAGTCGCGAGCCCGCGAGGCGCTGAAGTCCCTCTCGGTGCGCACCGTGAAGTCGGTGCGGCAGAGCGTTTCCAGCCTGTCCGGCGGCCAGCGCCAGACCGTGGCGATCGCCAAGTCCGTGCTCTGGAACTCCAAGATCGTGCTGCTCGACGAGCCGACCGCGGCTCTGGGCGTCGCCCAGACCCGACAGGTCCTCGACCTGGTGCGCCGACTCGCCGACTCCGGCGTCGGCGTCCTGCTGATCTCCCACAACCTCACCGACGTGTTCGAGGTCGCCGACCGGATCACCGCGCTCTACCTCGGCCGGGTGGCCGCGGACGTCGCGACCAAGGACGTCAACTCGCGCCAGGTCGTCGAACTCATCACCACGGGCCACTCATCCGACCTCGACGGCCTCACCAAGCCGTCCACCACGGTCTGACGCAGGAGAAGGACATGACCGACATCATCACCGAATCCGAAGAGGCCGGCTTCGCCTCCGACCTCACCCAGTCCGTCACCTTCGGCGACTCCGTGCGCGCCTACCTCCAGCGCGTGCGCGGCGGCGACATGGGTGCCCTGCCGTCGATCCTGGGCCTCGTCGTGCTCTTCATCGTCTTCGGCCTGGCCAACGACCGGTTCCTCTCGAACCTCAACCTGGCCAACCTGATCACCCAGGCCGGCTCGATCATCATCCTGGCCATGGCCCTGATCCCGGTGCTCCTCCTCGGCGACATCGACCTGTCCGCCGGCGTCGCCGGAGGCGTCTCGGCCTGTGTGATGGGCCTCATGCTGGCCGAGCACGGCCAGGCCTGGTACGTCGCGGTCGCGGCCGCCATCGTCGTCGGCGCCGTGATCGGGCTGGTCATCGGCATCCTCGTGGCGAAGGTCGGGATCCCCTCATTCGTGGTCACGCTCGCCTTCTTCCTCGGGCTCCAAGGGGTGCCCCTGAAGCTGATCGGCGAGGGTGGCTCGGTCCGGGTCAACGACCCGGTGATCAGCGGCATCGCGAACAACAACGTGACCCCGCTCTGGGGCTGGATCGCGGCCATCGCCATCGTCGTCGCCTACGCCGCCATCGCCCTCCTGACCCACCGCCGGAAAGTGGCCGGCGGTCTTCAGCACCAGCCGCTCGCCGTCGTGGTCACTCAGCTCGTCGCGCTGGCCGCGGTCATCCTCGTCGTGACCTACCTGCTGAACCAGAACCGCAGCGTCAACCCCAACATCGTGATCGCCGGCATCCCCTACGTGCTGCCGGTCGTCGTCGTGCTCCTCATCTTCTGGACCTTCGTGCTCGGTCGCACCGCGTGGGGCCGTCACGTGTACGCCGTCGGTGGCAACTCCGAGGCCGCTCGACGCGCCGGCATCAACGTCGACCGGATGCGGATCCTGGTCTTCATGTCCTGCTCGATCATGGCCGCGATCAGCGGCATCGTGGCCGCGTCGTACGTCGGCAAGGTCTCCACCTCCTCCGGCTCGGGCAACGTGCTGCTCTATGCCGTGGGCGCGGCTGTCATCGGCGGCACCAGCCTGTTCGGTGGGAAGGGCAAGGCCAGCAACGCCCTCATCGGCGGGCTCGTCATCGCCACCATCGTCAACGGCCTCGGCCTGCTCAACCAGGCCAGCTGGATCAACTTCGTGGTGACCGGCGGCGTGCTGCTGCTCGCAGCCAGCGTCGATGCCATCTCCCGCCGTCGGCGGACGGCAGCCGGTATCGGCTGAGGCGATGTCACCGACCAAGAGAGTCGGTACCGGCACCAACCAGGAGGACGTTCGCAGGCACAACCTGGGAACACTGCTGCGCCACGTGCATCGGGCCGGGCACCTGTCGCGTGCCGAACTCACCACTCAGATGGCGCTCAACCGCAGCACCATCGGTGCCTTGGTGAGCGAGCTCGAAGCACTGGGGATCACCGAGCAGACCCAGCGTGCGGCGGGTGGCCGACAGGCTGCCGGTCGCCCCTCCGCGGAGGTGCGACCGGGAGCCAACGGGCCCTACGTCGTGGCCGTCGACGTCGGGGTGGACCGGGTCAAGGTGGCCCGAGTGGGCCTGGGTGGCCGGATCCACCAGCGGGCGATGGTCCCGATCATCGACGGGCCGGCTGTCGAACAGGTCGAGCGTGAGGTCGTCCGACTGATCCGTGAGGTGGTCTCCGAGGTCCCCGGCAGCGCCCCGCTGGTCGGGATCGGGGTGAGCGTCCCAGGGTTGGTGCGACGTACCGACGGTCTGGTCCGGATCGCGCCGAACCTCGGTTGGCATGACGTCCCCTTCGCCTCACTGGTCCGCGAACGGCTCGGGCTGAGCATCCCCGTGGTCATCGGCAACGACGCCGATCTCGGGGCGCTGTCGGAGCACGAGCGCGGTGCTGGCGTGGGCGTGGCGGACCTCATCTACGTCTCGGGCAACGTCGGCGTCGGAGCCGGCGTGATCGCCGGCGGCATCCCCCTCGGCGGTGCCGCGGGGTACGCCGGCGAGGTCGGCCACCTGCCGTACGACGCCGAGGGGCCGATGTGTCACTGCGGCAACCGCGGTTGCTGGGAGACCGAGATCGGGGCGGTGGCCATCGCACAGGCGATCAACTGCCCGAGCGAGCGGGTCCCCGGACTGGGCGAGGTCCTCGACGGTTTCCCCGCGGCCACCCCGGAGCTGCGGGTGATCGGCGCTCACCTGGGCCGCGGTCTGGCCAACCTGGTCAACGTGCTGAACCCGGAGGTGATCGTGCTCGGTGGCTATCTGGGCTCGCTGTACCCGCTGGTGTCCGACGAGGTGAAGGCTGCTTTGGCCGAGCGCGCACTGCAGGCTCCCAGCGAGTCGGTGACGCTGTCGTTGCCCGGCCTCGGCAGTGACTCGGTGCTGTTGGGCGCCGGCGAGATCGCCTTCGACCCCCTGTTCGTGGATCCCGTCGCGAGCCTGTCGCATGCTCTGATCGACGTCGGCTCGACGCTGGCCACTCTCGCGGTCTGAGTCAGACCCGTGCCTCGTCGGTGATCGCCACCTCGCCGGCGAAGACACCACGCAGGGACTGTTCAGCCGCCCCGGTGGCGGCCGCCTGGATGCCGAGGGTGCTGAACCGGAGCTCGGGTCGGTCCTGCGCAGCCGAGGCGAGCCGCTCGTCGAGGACCCGGCGAGCCGGGCCGAGGATCAACTCCCCCAGCGGGACGAAGTAGCCGCCCAGCACGATGACCGCCGGGTCGAGGACGTTGGCCAGCGTCGCGAGGCCCATCCCGACATCGCGCCCCACAGCGGCCACCAGCGCGCTGAGCTTCGGATCGCCGGCAGCCCGCTCGGCCACATGCTCGGCTGAGCGCAGCGGGGTGGCCAGCTCGGGCATGCCGGTCCGGGCGAGCATGGCGTGCAGCCCGATGGTGGCCTCCCAACACCCGAGACGGCCGCAGCCGCAGAGCGCGGCCGGGTCCCCGATCGGCATGTGGCCCACTTCGCCGGCGAAGCCGCTGGCACCGTGCACCAGGTGGCCGTCGTTGAGGAGACCCGCACCGATCCCGACGGTCCCGGTCAGGTAGAGGGCGAAGCCGGTGTCGGTAGCCGCACCGTGGTGCGCCTCGGCGAGCGCCGCACAGTTCGCATCGTTGTCCACCCGCACCGCGACGCGGCCCTCGAGGCTCGCCTCGAGGGCATCGGCCAGGAGAGGTCCGTCCAGGCCGAGGTTGGGAGCCCAGGCCACGGTGCGGTTGTCACCGCGCACCAGGCCCGGTACGGCGACGGTGACCCCCACCAGGGTGTGCTCGGCCGGCGGGAACCGTTCGCCGACGGCCCTGACCAGGTCCAGCACCGGATGCCCGGCGAGCGGGGTGCCTGGTGCCACCGGACGGGTCTCGCTCAGCTGGATGCGACCGGCGAGGTCGAGGACCACGGCCGACACGTAGTCGACGTTGACCTCGAGGCCAAGCCCGAGGAAGGTACGTTCGCGCAACCGGACCGGGCGTCCTGGCCGCCCCCGCCCCTCGGTGCGTGAACCGTCCTCGTCGACGGCGCCGGAGGCGGCCAGATCGGCCACGATCACGCCGACGGTCGCCTTGGCCAGCCCGGTGCGCTTGGCGAGCTGGGCCCGCGTGGCGGGCCCGGACCGGCGCAGCGAGCCGAGCAGGCGGGCGGTGTTCTGCCGCCGCAGCGACTCCGATCCGACCGGCGAGGGAGAGGGGAGGTCCGGGCTCAAGCTGAGCGGACCCCGTAGAGGTACTCCAGCGCCAGCTGGTCGAGGCGCTCGAGTCCGGAGCCGCGCGCGGCCAGGGCCTCCACGTCGACCGGAGACGACTCGAGCAGCTCGGCCCACCCTTCACCCTCGGCGAGCGAGGGAACGGAGAGCTCGGGCACCTTCGCCACCTCCAGCGCCGCCTGGACCTCAGGGTCGGCACGGAAGGCGCGGCTCTTCTCCCGCAGGATCAGGTAGTTGGTCATGCACGCTTCGGCCGCCACCCACACACCTTCGTCGTCCTCGGTGCGTGCGGTCTTGAAGTCGAAGTGCACCGGACCGTCGTAGCCGCCGGCCAACAGGGTGTCGACCACCCAGAAGGCACCCCGCACGTTGCCCGCCCCGAACCTCAGGTCCTGGTCGAACTTCGGGCCGTTCTGGCCGTTGAGATCGATGTGGTAGAGCTTGCCCTGCCACATGGCCTGGGCATAGCCGTGCGCGGCGTTGAGCCCGGCCATCTCCTCGTGGCCGATCTCCGGGTTCACGCCGACCAGCTCGGGCTTGTCGAGGGTGGTGATGAAGGCCAGCGCGTGTCCGATGGTCGGCAGCAGGATGTCCCCGCGGGGCTCATTGGGCTTGGGCTCGATCGCGAAGCGGATGTCGTAGCCGCGGTCGGTGACGTACTCGCCGAGCAGGTCGAACCCCTCGCGATAGCGGTCGAGCGCAGCGGCCACGTCCTTCGCCGCTCCGGACTCAGCGCCCTCCCGGCCACCCCAGCACACATAGGTCTTGGCACCGAGCTCGGCGGCCAGGTCGATGTTGCGCATCACCTTGCGCAGGGCGAAGCGACGTACGTCGCGATCGTTGGCGGTGAGCGCCCCCTCCTTGAACACCGGGTGGGTGAACAGGTTGGTGGTGGCCGTCGTGACCACGATGCCGGTGTCGGACAGACCCTGCTTCCAGCGCGCGATGATCTGCTCGCGGGTGGCCTCGTCACTGCCGAACGGGATCAGGTCGTCGTCGTGGAAGTTGACGCCCATGGCGCCGATCCCGGCCAGTCGCTCGAGCGCGTAGACAGGGTCCATCGGGGCACGGGTGGCGTCACCGAAGGGATCGCGGCCGCCGTAGGCGACCGTCCACAGTCCGAAGGAGAACTTGTCCTCCACGGTGGGTGCGGGGGTGTTGGTGCTCATCGATGAGCCTTCCTGGTCAGGACCACACCTGTGTGCGGTCACGAAGCTGTGCGTAGGTCTCCCGCACATGGGGGGTGGGTTCGGCGTCCAAGGTGTGGCTGTCGACCAGCGCCCAGGTCGGAGGTCGGGCCGTGCCGGCCAGAGCCCAGGCGGCCTGCCGGGCAGCCCCGAGGGCGACGTACTCCCCGGGCGAGGGCAGGACCACCGGCCGGCCGAGGATGGCCGGGGCCAGGGCCTGCAGGGCAGGACTCCGGGTCGCCCCTCCGACCATGAGGATCCGGCCGGCCGGGCGACCCATGGCCGAGACGAGGTGGTCGACAGCGTCGGCCAGCGAGCACAGCAGTGCCTCGAAAGCGGCCCTGGCGAGATCGGAACGCGACGTCGCGTCGGTCAGCCCCGTCCACGTGGCCGTGGCGCTGGGCCGGTTGGGCGTGCGCTCGCCGCCGTAGTAGGGCAGGACAGTCACGCCGTTCGCCCCGGACGGCGCGGCCAGGGCGAGGTCGGAGAGCTCGGCGAGGTCGACACCCAGCAGCCGAGCCTGCAGATCGAGGATCCGGGCCGCGTTGACCGTGGCCACCAGGGGCAGGAACCCGCCCGCGGCGTCGGCGAAGCCGGTGACGAGGCCCGAGGGATCGATCACGGGGCGGTCGGTGACCGCGGAGGCGACCCCGGAGGTGCCGACCGAGACCAGGACGTCGCCGGGCTGCAGGTCCAGGGCCAGGGCGGCGGCCATGTTGTCGCCCGTGCCGCCGGCCACGACCTGTCCCGCGTCGGTGTGCGCAGCGACAGCCCCGGCCGGGACGATCTCCGGCAGGGCGACGTCGTGGCCGAGTGCCGCAGCGGCCAGATCGGGGCGCCACGTGCCGTCCGCGGTCGAGAAGTAGCCGGTCCCGGAGGCGTCACCGCGGTCGGTGAACGTCGCGGTGCCGGGGGCGCAGAGGTGGGCCGAGACGTAGTCGTGGGGCAGCAGCACCCGAGCGACGCGCGCAGCGACGTCGGGCTCGTGGTCGCGCACCCAGCGCAGCTTGCTGGCGGTGAAGGAGGCCACCAGCACGCTGCCGACGGCCTCGGCGCAGGCGCCCGGCCCACCCCACTCGCGGATCAGGTCGGTGGCTGCCTGCGCGGAGCGGGTGTCGTTCCAGAGCAGGGCGTCGCGGACGGGCGCGCTGGAGGAGTCGAGGGCCACCAAGCCGTGTTGCTGCCCGCCCACGGCGACCGCGGAGGCTCGCTCCAGCAGGTCGGCGCCGGCCTGGTCGAAGGCGGTCAGCCAGGCGCGCGGGTCGACCTCGGTGCCGACCGGGTGCGGAGCCGTCGCCTGGGCGACCACCGTGCCATCGGCGGAGTCGACGAGGAGCGCCTTCGTCGACTGCGTGGAGGAGTCCACGCCCAGGACCAACGTCATGTCGCTATTAAGTACGAGTCTCGAACTAATGTCAAGGGGTGAGCACGATCACGCTCCGTCAGGCCAGCCCGAGGGACTCGCAGGTCGCCAGGACCGGCCCGGCGCACAGCTCCTCGATCCCCACCGCGCCGTCACGGACCACGGTGTCGGTGAGGTTGTCGAGCCTCACCGCGACCGGGTCGAAGATGATCGACGGCACCCCCTCGTAGGGCTCCGTGCCACCCACCTTGCGCCCGGCGATCAGCCGTACGGCGACGCGGGCTGCGGCTCCCGCCTCATCCGGCACGGACCTGTAGACCGTCATGGTCTGTTCACCGAGCACGATCCGGCGCAGCGCCTCGAGGTCGGCGTCCTGTCCGGTCAGCACGGGCAGTGGGCGTTTGTCAGCCCGGAAGGCAGCCACCACTCCCCCTGCCTGGGCGTCACTGGCCGCGTAGACCGCGTCGATCCTCTTGCCCTTCATCGCGGCGAGCTGGTCGGTGACCCACTCCTGGGCGGTGCTGGTCTGCCCGTCAACGGGGTCGACCTCGGCCAGGATGCGCGCGCCTGAGTCCTCGAGCACGGCGTGCGCGGCGAGCTTGACCAGCGCGGCATTGGGGTCGTCGGCGGGTCCGTTGATCATCATGACGTGGGGCTTGGGGCCGGCCGCGGCGAGCACGGCCCGGGCCTGCAGGGTCCCGACCTGGGCGCTGTCGACGGTGACGAAGTAGTCGGCTCCCGCCACGAACCGGTCGTAGGCGATCACCGGCGTCGTCCCGGCATCCTGGACCATCATCTCGCCGGCCTCCGCGGTGAGGCTCACCAGGACGATCACGTCCGCGCCCTGCTCCAGGGCGTCGGCGAACTGGGCGCGCTGCGTCGACTCGCTGCCGGCGGCCTGGTGCACCTCGACGACGCAGCTCGCGCACGAGGCCTCCACGGCGGCTTCGAACGCCGGGCGGTCCTGCGCACTCCAGCGGGCGCCGCCGTCCTCATCGGGGAGCAGCAGCACGACGAGGTCGCGGTCCTCGGCCTCCTGGCACGCACTCAGGCCGCAGGCCACCAGAGCGGCCAGAACGAGCGCGCTGAGCAGCTGCCTCACGTGAGGTCGGCGTACGCGGGGTGCTTGTCGATGAACGCCCTCACGAAGGGACACCGCGGCACCACCTGGAGGCCCCCGCGACGACGCACGTCGTCCAGCGCTGCCCGCACGAGGGCGCTGCCGACGCCTCGACCCTCGAGGTGCACCTCGGTGTGGGTGAAGACGATCTGCGTCGCGCTGAGCGTGTACGCCGCGAAGCCGGCGAGCTCGCCGTCCACATGTGCCTCGTAGCGGTGCTGCCCGGGATTGTCGGTGACCTCGACTGCCATGTCCCCATCCTGCCCTGTGAATCCTGCCCTGTGATCAGCTGAAGCCCAGGCCCTGGAGGGCGCCGGTCTTCTTGATGGCCTTCCACACCTTGTCCCTGAGCTCGATCCCGATGGCACCGGTGAGGTGGTCGGGGTCGCGCCAGACCACCACGCCCTTGAGGATCGGGAGGCACAGGGGCGCATCGGGGCAGACGACGGGGTTGATGTCGACGGTGTAGACGTCATCGGAGCGCACGGCCGCCACCTGGTAGTAGGCGTCGCTGGGCCGGCTGCCCATCCTCGCGGGGATCGTGCACTGAGAGATGTACGTCGCGCGCGCCAGGCAGTCGAGCGGATCGATGCCTCCGGTCTCCAGGGTGTTCAGCGTGACCAGGGAGCGGGCACCCAGCTCGCTGAACGTGGCGAGCGTCTCCTGCGTCGTGTTGTCGAGCAGCTGCGACAGGCTCTCGTCGGAGCCGCCGATGCGCTTGAACCCCTTGGCGTACTTGGCCTCGTTGTCGTAGCTGTTGGAGACCAGGATCATCAGGTCGGGCTTCAGCTCGGGCAGGACGTCCTTGTACCAGGCGCCCCGCTGGGCGACGCACTCCTGGCGCTCGGCCGGCGGGCGGTTGAAGTTGATCAGGTCGGCCTGCCACGGGCAGGCGTGCATGATGTTGACCGACAGTTGGAAGCCGTGCTCCTCGGCCAGCTTCTCGTACATCGGCTCCAGCATCCGGGCGTGGCTGTCGCCGACCAGCACGACATGGGGGCCGTCGCCGTCGACCACGACGCACTCTGCGGGCGTGGTGCAGGTCTGCTCGGAGCCGTAGTCCAGCGACACTGCCTCCCAGTCGATGTCCGAGGGGATCTTCGCACCCTTGGCGGTGCCGTTGGGGGTGGCTGCCACCCCGGAGGCGACCAGCGCCGGTGGGCGGGTGGACTGCAGCAGCGGAGGCATCACCAGGAAGGCGACCAGAGCGCTGGCGGTCACCCCGACCACGGCGACCGGCCAGGTGAACCGGCTCAGGGTCTCGGACCGGCGGATCGGCATCTCGAGCACCTGGTAGGACAAGGCTGCCAGCCCGGTGCTGACCGCGCCACCGAGGAGAGCCAATACCAGCGGACGGACGTCGAAGAACTCCATCAGCACCAGCAGCACCGGCCAGTGCCACAGGTAGGTGCCGTAGGAGATCTTGCCCAGGAACACCGGGGTCGGTCGCGACAGCACCGTGGTCAACGGACTCGACCGGTCGCAGGAGACACCCAGGATCAGCAGCACGCTCGCCACGGTCGCCAGGAGTCCGCGGTTGGAGGGAGTGACGTCGAGCAGGCCGCTGCCGACCACCAGGATCATCACCAGCCCGACGACCCCGAGCCAGCGTTGCCGGTCGCTGACCTTGCGCGCCCTCAGGAGTACGGCGAGCAGGGCGCCGGCCAGCAGCTGGTAGAGGCGGGCGTCGGTGCCGTAGTAGGCGTGGCTCGGGTCGGCGCTCGCCCAGTAGAGCTGGGCGGCGACCGAGAGCACCATGAGCACCGCGATGCCGGCCGGCAGCACCCAGCCGCGGCGTCGGGCGGCACGCACGAGCAGGATCAGGAGGATGGGGAAGACGAAGTAGAACTGCTCCTCGATCGACAGCGACCAGAAGTGCAGGTAGGGGCTGCGGTCGACCTCGGTGGCGAAGTAGTCGTTCTGCTGGCTCAGGAACCGCCAGTTGGAGACGTACAGCAGCGCACTCTGGGCGTCGGCGACCAGCGGCAGGCGGCGTACCACCGTGGTGGCCAGGACGAACACGGCCGCGGTCGCGGTGATCACCACCACTGCTGCCGGCAGCAGGCGCTTGACCCGGCGGGCATAGAAGCGCCCCAGCCTCAGCGTGCCGCGCTCGTCGATCTCACTGAGGATGACGTTGGAGACCAGGAATCCCGACAGGACGAAGAAGAGGTCCACTCCGACGAAGCCGCCACCGACCGCAGCCATTCCTGCGTGGTAGAGCAGCACGAGGTAGACCGCGACGGTGCGCAGGCCGTCCAGGGCAGGGCGGTAGGACCACGTCACTGGCGAAACGGTACCGAATCAGCCCATACCATCACGAATCAGCGCGAGGGTGATCTCACTCCCACTCGATCGTGCCCGGCGGCTTGCTGGTGATGTCGACCGTGACCCGGTTGATCTCGCGGACCTCGTTGGTGATGCGGGTCGAGATCCGCTCCATCACCTCGTAGGGCAGCCGCGCCCAGTCCGCGGTCATCGCGTCCTCGGAGGTGACCGGGCGCAGCACGACCGGGTGTCCGTAGGTCCGGCCGTCGCCCTGGACCCCGACCGAGCGTACGTCGGCCAGCAGGACCACCGGCATCTGCCAGATGTCGCGGTCCAGACCGGCTCGCGTGAGCTCCTCGCGGGCGATGGCGTCGGCCTCGCGCAGGATGTCGAGACGCTCGCGGGTGACCTCGCCGATGATCCGGATACCCAGGCCGGGACCTGGGAACGGCTGCCGCCACACGATGTCGGCGGGCAGCCCGAGTTGTTCACCCACGAGCCGGACCTCGTCCTTGAACAGGGTGCGCAGCGGCTCGACCAGCTCGAACTCGAGGTCGTCGGGCAGTCCGCCCACGTTGTGGTGGGATTTGATCGTCGAGGTGCCGGCGCCCCCACCGGACTCGACCACGTCGGGATACAGCGTGCCCTGGACCAGGAAGCCGACCGTGCCGGGATTGTCGTTGATGATGTCGGCCTCGGCAGCCTCGAAGACCCGGATGAACTCGCGCCCGATCGTCTTGCGCTTCTCCTCCGGGTCGCTGACCCCTGCAAGGGCGTCGAGGAACCGCTTCTCGGCGTCGACCACCTTGAGGTCCACCCCGGTCGCCGCCACGAAGTCCCGCTCGACCTGCTCGGTCTCGCCCTTGCGCATCAGTCCGTGGTCGACGTACACACAGGTCAGGCGATCACCGATGGCGCGCTGGACGACGGCTGCCGCGACCGCGGAGTCGACGCCACCGGACAGACCGCAGATGGCGCGGCCCTCGGGACCGATCTGGGCACGGATCCGTTCGATCTGCTCCTCGACGATGTTGACCATCGTCCAGGTCGGCCGACAGCCCGCGATGTCGTGCAGGAAGTGTTCCAGGACCCGCTGACCGTGCTCGGTGTGCATCACCTCGGGGTGCCACTGGACGCCGGCCTGCTGGGCCGCGAGGTTCTCGAACGCCGCCACCGGGGTGACGTCGGTGCTCGCGAGGACCGCGAATCCCGCCGGCGCCTCGGTCACGGAGTCGCCGTGCGACATCCACACGTTGTGACTGGAGGGGAGGTCGGCCAGCAGGGTGCCGCCGTCGCTGATCGCGACCGGGGTGCGGCCGTACTCGCGCGCCCCGGTGTGGGCCACCTCGCCACCCAGGGCACGGGCCATGAGCTGGAAGCCGTAGCACATCCCGAAGACCGGAACTCCGGCGCTGAACAGAGCCGGGTCGATGGACGGGGCTCCCTCGGCGTACACCGAGGACGGCCCGCCGGAGAGCACGATGGCGGCCGGGCCGCGTTCGAGCATCTGCGCCACGGGCATCGTGTGCGGCACGATCTCGGAGTAGACGCGGGCTTCACGCACCCGCCGGGCGATCAGCTGGGCGTACTGCGCCCCGAAATCGACGACGAGGACCAGATCGTGGGACATGGGGGCCTTTCACACGCTCACCAGGAGGCAACAGTCTATCCGCGCCCCCGCTGAGTGGGGTCCCGGCCTGCTATTCGACGACGATCTCGACGCGCTGGAATTCCTTCACGTCCGTGTAGCCGGTCGTGGCCATGGACCGCTTCAGTGCACCGATGAGGTTCATCGTGCCGTCGGCGACCCGGGAGGGACCGAACAGGATCTCCTCCAGCGTGCCGACCGTCCCGAACTCGACCCGCTCGCCGCGCGGCAGCTCGGAGTGGTGCGCCTCGGTGCCCCAGTGGAAGCCGTGTCCCGGCGCGTCGGAGGCCCGAGCGAACGGTGAGCCCACCATGACGGCGTCCGCGCCACAGGCGACCGCCTTCGCCACGTCGCCCGAGCGCCCGATCGAACCGTCGGCGATGACGTGCACGTAGCGCCCACCGGACTCGTCCATGTAGTCACGGCGGGCGGCCGCGACATCGGCCACCGCGCTCGCCATCGGCACCGCGACGCCCAGGACGGTGCGGGTGGTGTGGGCGGCACCGCCACCGAAACCCACGAGCACGCCGGCAGCGCCGGTGCGCATCAGGTGCAGGGACGCCTGATAGGTGGCACAGCCCCCGACGATGACCGGCACGTCGAGCTCGTAGATGAACTCCTTGAGGTTCAGTGGCTCCGCCTGCGAGGACACGTGCTCAGCCGACACCGTCGTGCCCCGGATGACGAACATGTCCACCCCGGCATCCACGACCGTCTTGGCGAACTCCTTGGTGCGCTGCGGGGACAAGGAACCGGCGACGGTGACCCCGGCCTGGCGCATCTCCTGCAACCGGGCGGTGATCAGCTCGGGCCGGATGGGCTCGGCGTAGATCTCCTGCATCCTGCGGGTCGCCTCGAGGCCGTGGAGGCCGGCCACCTCGCTCAGGAGCTCGGACGGGTCGTCGTAGCGGGTCCAGAGTCCCTCGAGGTTCAGCACTCCGAGGCCCCCGAGCTTGCCGAACGCGATCGCCGTGGCCGGCGACATCACCGAGTCCATCGGCGCCGCCAGCACGGGGAGCTCGAAGCGGTAGGCATCGATCTGCCAGGCCACGCTGACCTCTTCGGGGTCCCTGGTGCGGCGTGAGGGCACGATGGCGATGTCGTCGAAGCTGAAGGCCCGGCGGGCTCGCTTGGCGCGGCCGATCTCGATCTCGGTCATGGGTGTCAGCGTCCTGAGTAGTTGGGGGCCTCGACGGTCATCTGAACGTCGTGGGGGTGGCTCTCCTTGAGCGAGGCCGCCGTGATCCGCACGAATCTGCCCTTCTCCTGCAGCTCGGGGATGGTGCGCGCACCGGTGTAGAACATCGACTGGTTGAGGCCGCCGATCAGCTGGTGGGCGACCGCTGCCAGAGGACCGCGGAAGGCCACCTGACCCTCGATGCCCTCGGGCACGATCTGGTCGTCGCTGGTGACCTCGGCCTGGAAGTAGCGGTCCTTGGAGTAGGACTTCTTGCCCCGGCTCGACATCGCCCCCAACGACCCCATGCCGCGGTAGGACTTGAACTGCTTGCCGTTGACGAACACGAGCTCGCCCGGGGACTCCTCGCAGCCGGCCAGGAGGGAGCCGATCATCACCGACTCGGCACCGGCCACGATCGCCTTGGCGATGTCGCCGGAGTGCTGCAGCCCGCCGTCGGCGATCACGGGTACGCCGGCCGGGTGACAGGCCAGCCACGCGTCGTAGACCGCGGTCACCTGCGGGGCACCCACGCCGGTCACCACGCGCGTCGTGCAGATGGAGCCCGGCCCCACTCCGACCTTGACCGCGTCGGCTCCGGCATCGACGAAGGCCTGGGCTCCGGCCCGGGTGGCGACGTTGCCACCGATGACCTGGACGTGACGGGTCGCGGGGTCGTTCTTGAGGCGCTGGACCATCTCGAGCAGCATCCGCACATGGCCGTGGGCGGTGTCGGCGACCAGGACGTCGACACCGGCCTCGACCAGCCGGGTGGCCCGCTCGAAGGCATCGCCGAAGTAGCCGATGGCGGCGCCGACCATGAGGCGTCCGTCGGCGTCGTTGGAGGCGTTGGGGAACTGCTCGGACTTCACGAAGTCCTTGACGGTGATGAGCCCGGCGAGGCGGCCGTCTGCGTCGACCAGCGGCAGCCGCTCACGCTTGTGCTTGCGCAGCAGCAGGGTGGCCTCCTCGCGTGCGATGCCGACGTGCCCGGTGATCAGCGGCATCGGCGTCATCACCTCGTCGACCTTCGTGGTGGCCCACTCCGCGACCGGGGTGAAGCGCAGGTCGCGGTTGGTGATAATGCCCAGCAGGCGGTTGTCGGTGTCGACCACCGGCAGCCCGGAGACCCGGTATTCACCGCACACCCGGTCGAGGTCCTCCAGGGTCGCGTCCGGGCCGATGGTGACGGGGTTGGAGATGATCCCGGTCTGGGTGCGCTTGACCAGGTCGACCTGCATGGCCTGGTCATCGACCGAGAGGTTGCGGTGCAGCACACCCAGCCCGCCCTGGCGCGCCATCGCGATCGCCATCCGGGACTCGGTGACGGTGTCCATGGCCGCACTGATCAGGGGAACCTTGATCGAGATCTCGCGGGTCAGCCGCGTGGTCGTGTCGATGTCGGACGGCGCCAGGTCGGACTCCCCCGGCAGCAGCAGGACATCGTCATAGGTCAGGCCGAGGGCCGCAAACTTCTCCGGGAGCTCCACGCCCCCATCCTATCGGCGTGCTCAGACAGGCAGCGGCTTGAGGTCGCGCACCGGGATCCGCACGGTGAGGACGTCGGAGGCCATCCGGATCCGGCCCCGCAGGCCGGCGGCCAGCACCATCGGCAGCACGGCCTGGTTGTCCGCGCGGGTGGTGAGCACGATCTCCTGCACCCCCATGCCGGCCGCCAGCCGGGCGACGTCGTTCAGCAGCCGGGTGCCGATGCCGCGACGCTGCCACTGCGGATCGACCCGAAGGCTCACCGCGCGTCCCCCGGCCTCGACCATCCCGGACCCCTCGGAGCGGATCATCGCGATCCCCACGACGCTGCCCTCGACCCAGGCCGCGATGCCATCCTCGTCCACGACGAACTCCGGGTGGGCGTCATGGCCGGCAGCGTGGCCGCCGGAGGTCGCCGGCAGGTCGATCTGTCGGGCCAGGACCTCGCTGACCAGGTCGGCCATCGCAGCTCCCCGGGCGTGCTCGGTGGGAGTGAAGGGCGCCGTACGCCGCACCTGCACGCCGATGTCACCGACCCGCATCTCCATCACGTCCTGCACCGGCGCCAGCACACCCTGCGCCGGATCCGCCTCCGCGTCGAAGAGCTGGGCCACGACCTCGGGGAAGCGCGCCGGGTGCGCCAGGATCGTGCGCGCCGCCTGGACGTAGCGCGTGGGCTGGTCGACCAGGGCGTGCTCGGTGCACGCCGCCCCGCTCACCGCCAGACCACCGGAGCCCTCGATCAGTTGGGCGATCTCGACCATTCCCCAGCCTGCCGGGGTGCGTAGGACCAGCTCGTCGGTGACCCCGTCCACGCCCGGGAAGATCTGCAGGCCGAGGATGTTGACGCCCGCGTCGCCACAGTCCTGGGCCAGGACCGCCAGCGAACCGGGCCGATCGGGAAGCGTCGTACGAACTCTCCACAGCATGCTGGCATCTCCCTGCAGTCCATCCACCCCTGACTCCGCCACTGTGCGCGATCCGGATTGCGAATCGGCGCCGGGAATGTTTCGCCCACGTCACAGCCTGTCGTGTGCCTACAGTGGGTGTCGTGCGCAACCGGGGGGTCATCTGGGGTGCGGCCCTGTGTGCGGCCCTCCTGCGGTTCCCCGGAGCCCTCTGGCCGATCGGTCCCGACGAGGCGGGCTTCACGCTCGTGGCCAGGTCGTGGCACCCCCTGCCGGGCAGCGTGTACGGCGTGCACTGGGTGGATCGCCCACCGCTGCTGATCGCGGTCGTCAAGGTGTCGGACTGGATCGGCGGCCCGCTGTTCATGCGGTTCGTGGCCGCGCTGGGCTGCATCGTGCTGGTCCTCAGTGCCGCCGCGGTGGCCCGGAGGATCTCCGGTGACCGCGCGGCTGCCTGGACGGCCGTGGCGGTCGCTGCCATCACCACCAACCCGATGATCGACGCGGTTGCCGCGAAGGGCGAGTTGCTGGGACTGCCGGTCATCATGACCAGCATCTGGTGCTCGCTCATCGCCCTGGACCGGCGCTCGGGACGCTGGGCGTTCGGCGCCGGCCTGCTCGCCGTACTCGCCCTGGGGCTGAAGCAGAACCTCTTCGCAGGACTCGTCTTCGGTGGCGTCCTGCTCGTGGTGGCGACCGCGGTCGGAGAGCTCAGCCGTCGTGATCTCGCTCGCCTGGCCGGCGCCGCGATCGCCGGCGCCCTGACCCCGGTCGTCGCCACACTCGTGTGGGCCGTCAGCGTGGGCGTGCGCCTCGACGCACTCTGGTACGCCGTCTACGGCTTCCGCGGAGACGCCCTCGAGGTGCTGCTCGCCGGCAACCTGTCCGCGCCCGAGGACCGGGCGAAGATCCTCGCCGGCATCGTCCTGGGCAGCGGCATGGCGCTGATCATCGGCGGCTTCCTGGTGCACCTCAAGGGTGCCTGGCTCACCAACCGGGCCGTCACCGCGGCGACGCTCGCCGTCGTGCTGGCCGACGGGCTCGGCCTGCTGCTGGGCGGCAGCTACTGGCGCCCCTACCTGTTCGTGCTCATCCCGGGTACGGCGCTGTGCGCGGCGATGCTCGTCGCCCGACCCTCCAAGCGGGGGCTCGCGATGCGGGCGATGGTCGCGATCTCGGTGGCCTCCACGGTGGTCTCCCTGGTGGCCTGGACCGTGACCAACGAGCAGGGTCGCGTCACGCCCAGCTGGGTCTACACCGGGGAGGCCATCGGAGCCGTCGCCCAGCCCTCGGACTCACTCGTGGTCTTCGGCGGCCGGGCCGACCTGCAGTTCGCCTCCGGCCTGCCCTCGCCGTACCGCTACCTGTGGAGCCTGCCGATGCGCACCCTGGACCCGGACTACCACCAGCTGATCAGGCTGCTGGAGGGACCTCGGGCACCCACGTGGTTCGTGGCCGCGGCCCCGCTGGCCGTGTGGAACCTCGACGCCGGGACCCGGCTGGGCCAGGTGGTCCGCTCCCGCTACGAGCTGCACGCGTGGGGCTGCGACGAGACCCCGATCTTCCTGCTGCGCGGGGTCCAGCGACCGGTGGTGCTCCCCGACTGCGACAGGCCCACCTTCTAGGTCCTCGCCAGACAGCAGAACGCTGACCCGCCGCGGAAGCGACGGGTCAGCGCTTGTGCTGTGGTGCTGAGAACGGGTCAGTGACCGTGACCGTGGCCGTGGCCACCCGCAGCCGGAGCCGCGTCTTCGTCCTCGGGCTTCTCGACGATCAGCGTCTCGGTCGTGAGCAGCATGCCCGCGATCGACGTGGCGTTGACCAGGGCCGAACGCGTCACCTTGACCGGGTCGAGGACGCCCTGGGCAACCAGGTCGCCGTACTCCTCGGTCGCGGCGTTGTAGCCGTTGCCGAGACCGAGCTCGCGCACCTTGGAGGTGACGACGTAGCCGTTGACTCCGCCGTTCTCCGCGATCCAGCGCAGCGGCTCGTCGGCAGCCTTGCGCACGATGCGTACGCCGGCTGCCTCGTCACCGGTGAGACCGAGGTCCTTGTCGAGGACCGCGACCGCGTGGATCAGGGCCGAACCACCGCCGGGGACGATGCCCTCTTCGATCGCGGCGCGCGTCGCGGAGACGGCGTCCTCGATGCGGTGCTTCTTCTCCTTGAGCTCCACCTCGGTGGCGGCGCCGACCTTGATCACACACACGCCGCCGGCGAGCTTCGCGAGACGCTCCTGGAGCTTCTCGCGGTCCCAGTCGGAGTCGGTGTTCTCGATCTCGGCCTTGATCTGGTTGACTCGACCCTCGACGGCGGCGGCGTCGCCGGCACCGTCGACGATGGTCGTGTTGTCCTTGGTGATGACGACGCGACGGGCCTGGCCGAGGACTTCGAGACCGACCTGGTCGAGGCGAAGACCGACCTCGGGGGACACGACCTGACCACCGGTCAGGGTCGCGATGTCCTCCATCATGGCCTTGCGACGGTCACCGAAGGCAGGCGCCTTCACCGCGACGGCGTTGAACGTGCCGCGGATCTTGTTGACCACCAGGGTCGAGAGGGCTTCACCGTCGACGTCCTCGGAGAGGATGAACAGCGGCTTGCCTGCGGCGATGACCTTCTCCAGCAGGGGAAGCAGGTCCGCGATCGCGGAGATCTTGCCCTGGTGCAGCAGGATGTAGGGGTCGTCCAGGACGGCCTCCATGCGCTCCTGGTCGGTGACGAAGTACTGCGAGATGTAGCCCTTGTCGAACTGCATCCCCTCGGTGAACTCGAGCTCGGTGCCCATGGTGTTGGACTCCTCGACCGTGATCACGCCGTCCTTGCCGACCTTGTCGAAGGCCTGCGCGAGCAGGTCGCCGATCACGCTGTCGCGCGAGGAGATCGTGGCCACCGAGGCCATGTCCTCACGGGACTCGACCTCGCGGGCCGCAGCGGCCAGCGCGTCTCCGACGGCAGCCGTGGCGAGGTCCATGCCCCGCTTGAGCCCCATCGGGTTGGCGCCGGCGGCGACTGCGCGCAGACCCTCGTGAACCATGGCCTGGGCGAGCACCGTGGCCGTCGTCGTGCCGTCACCGGCGACGTCGTTGGTCTTGGTGGCGACCTCCTTGGTCAGCTGCGCACCGAGGTTTTCGAACGGGTCGTCCAGCTCGATCTCGCGGGCGACGGTCACACCGTCGTTCGTGATCGTGGGGGCGCCCCACTTCTTGTCGAGGACGACGTAGCGGCCCTTGGGGCCGAGCGTCACCTTGACCGCGTTGGCGAGGGCGTCCACGCCACGCTCGAGCGCGCGTCGTGCGTGCTCGTCGAACTCAAGAATCTTGGGCATTGCTCTCCTCAGTACAGATCGAGCCGTGGTCCGGGCCCACGCACGTGCGCGCGCCCGGACTCACGGCTCCAGGAATTTCAGGAAACGACGGCGAGCACGTCGCGCGCGGAGAGGATGAGGTACTCCTCGCCGGCGTACTTCACCTCGGTGCCGCCGTACTTGCTGTAGATGACCTTGTCGCCGATGGCGACGTCGAGCGGGACGCGGTTGCCCTTGTCGTCGATGCGACCGGGGCCGATGGCCAGGACTTCGCCCTCCTGGGGCTTCTCCTTGGCCGTGTCCGGGATGACCAGGCCGGAGGCCGTGGTCTGCTCCGCTTCGAGCGCCTTGACGACGATGCGGTCCTCGAGAGGCTTGATGTTGACCGACACGATGTCGAACTCCACTTCTCTAACAGACTTCTAGGAAACGTTTGGTGCCGGGCGATGGGATTTCGTACGCCGTCGCGGGGGTCGCACGATGTTCGCTTGCGGCTGGCACCCTCGGGTCGAGAGTGCCAGAACAGACGTTAGCACTCGACCTGACGGAGTGCCAGAGACCCCTGGCCATGATCCGCCTGTCAGGATGGCCACGTGGACCTCGAGACCTTCCAGTGGCTGTTGACCGACGACGGCCAGCGCCTGCTGGACCGGGCCACCCATGTGTACGTCGACGCCGAGGGCGACCCGGTGCGTGCCGCGTCGTCGGTGCGCCGCATCGAGCCGGACGCCGATCGGGCGGCCGCGGCGCTGACCCAGGTGCAACTGCGGGCCCGGGCGGTCGCGAAGTTCGGCGACGACGCCGTCGGGATGTACTTCACGCCCGATGCGCTCGAGCAGTCGACCCGGGCGCGGGTCGCCGCCCACCGGGCCGCGCGACTCGCTGCGGCCCAGCCGGCCAGCGTGATCGACCTGGGGTGCGGCATCGGCGGCGACCTGATCGCCTTCGCGCGCGCCGGGCTGACCACGGCCGGTGTCGACCTCGACCCGGTGCGGGTGGCCATCGCCGCGGCCAACCTCGCTGCGCTCGGGCTGCCGGGGGCGACCCAGGTGGCCGACGCGACCAGCATCGACCTCTCCGGCTTCGCGGTGGCGTTCGCCGACCCAGCCCGGCGCAGCGGCCGCGGCCGCACGTTCCGGGTGGAGGACTGGACTCCCCCCTGGTCGTTCGTGCAGTCGCTGCTCACGCGGGCAGCCGTGGTCAAGGTGGCGCCCGGCGTACCCCACGAGCTGATCCCGGCAGGCGTCGAGGCCGAGTGGGTCAGTGACGACGGAGAGGTGAAGGAGGCCTCGCTGTGGTCGGGGCCCCTGGCAACCGTGGCGCGTCGCGCCACCGTGATCGGCGCCGGCGGCCTGGCCACGCTGACCGAGGACGACGACCCGTGGCAGGGCCGTGAGCGTCCGGTGCGTGAGCTCGGTCGGTTCCTCTACGAACCCGACGGGGCCGTGATCCGTGCCGGACTGGTGACCGCCGTGGCCGCGGGCGTCGGGGGTGGACTGATCGACGAGCACATCGCCTGGGTGACCTCGGATGACTCGTTCCACACTCCGTTCGCCCGCGGCTACCGGGTGCTGGAGGAGGTGCCCTTCCGGGAGAAGCCGCTCCGGGCGGCGCTACGCGAGCGCAGCATCGGCGTACTCACGATCAAGACCCGCGGCGTGGACGTCGTGCCCGAGACCCTGCGCAAGCGCCTGGCGTTGCGCGGGGAGAACACCGCGACGCTGGTGCTCACCCGGATCAAGGACACCGGCACGGCGCTCCTGGTCGCTCCGTTCTGACCCCCTCGCGGCCCCTCGACTCAACGCAGGACCGCGCGCTCGGCACCGATCGTGGTGTCGTCTCCGTGTCCGGTGTGCACGACGGTGTCCTCGGGCAGTTGGAACAGCCGGGTCCGGATGGACTCCACGATCTCCTCGGGGTCGCTGAAGGAACGACCGGTCGCGCCCGGGCCGCCGTTGAACAGGGTGTCGCCGGTGAACACGCAGCCGAGGTCGGGCGCGTGGAAGCAGACGGCGCCCGGGGCGTGGCCCGGGGTGTGGATCGTCCGCAGCAGGGTCCCCCCCACCGTGATCTCGAACCCGTCGCTGAGATCCACGTCCCAGAGGTGGTCGGTGTGCGTCAGCGACCAGAGCGGCTGGTCGGCAGGGTGCAGCATGATCGGTGCGGTCACGCGCTCGCGCAGGGCCGGTGCCACCCGCACGTGGTCGTCGTGGGCGTGGGTGCACAGGATCGCCTTGACGGTGCGCTCCCCCACCACCTTCATGATGGCGTCCACCGAGTGCGGCGCGTCGATCACCACACACTCGGTGTCGTCACCGACCACCCAGACGTTGTTGTCGACCTCGAAGGTCTCCCCGTCGAGCGAGAAGGTCCCCGACACCACCGCATGATCGACACGTGCAGCCATCAGAAGATCACGACCGAGCGGAGCACGTCGCCGTGGTGCATCTTCTCGAACGCGGCCTCCACGTCGTCGAGACCGATCTCCTCCGACACGAACGCGTCGAGGTCGAGGCGGCCCTGCTGGTAGAGATCGACCAGCATCGGGAAGTCGCGCGAAGGCAGGCAGTCGCCGTACCAGCTCGACTTCAACGCGCCACCGCGACCGAAGACGTCGATCAGCGGGATGTCGGGCAGCTTCATGTCCGGGGTCGGGACGCCGACCAGCACGACGGTGCCGGCCAGGTCGCGGGCGTAGAACGCCTGCTTCCAGGTCTCAGGGCGACCCACTGCGTCGATCACCACGTCCGCGCCGTTGCCGTCGGTCAGCTCCTGGATCGCCGCCACCGGGTCGAGGCCCTTCGAGTTGATGGTGTGCGTCGCACCCATGGAGCGTGCCCACTCCAGCTTCCGGTCGTCGATGTCGACCGCGATGATCTTCGAGGCGCCGGCCAGCGCTGACCCGGCGACCGCCGCCGATCCCACGCCGCCGCAGCCGATCACCGCCACGGACTTGCCTCGCGTCACGTTGCCGGTGTTGATCGCGGCGCCCAGGCCCGCCATCACGCCGCAGCCCAGCAGGCCGACCGCTGCGGCCCGCGCGGACGGGTCGACCTTCGTGCACTGCCCCGCTGCCACGAGCGTCTTCTCCGCGAAGGACCCGATGCCCAGCGCCGGGGAGAGTTCCGTGCCGTCGGACAGGGTCATCTTCTGCGTCGCGTTGTGGGTGCTGAAGCAGTACCACGGCTCACCACGCCGGCAGGCCCGGCAGTCACCGCAGACCGCACGCCAGTTCAGGATCACGAAGTCCCCCGGGGCCAGGCCGACCACCCCGGCCCCGACCGACTCGACCACACCGGCCGCCTCGTGCCCGAGCAGGAAGGGGAAGTCGTCGTTGATCCCGCCCTCGCGGTAGTGCAGGTCGGTGTGGCAGACGCCGCAGGCCTGCACCTTCACGACTGCCTCACCCGGTCCGGGATCGGGAACGTTGATCGTCTCCACCGAGACCGGTTGACCCTTGCCCCGGGCGACGACGGCCTTGACCTGCTGCATGACTGCTCCTTGCTCGCGATGACGGTGAGGCAACGGTAGTGCTCGCACCCAGGAGCGACCACCGAGAGGCAGGTTCGAGCATCGACGGGCCGCAATGCAACCCACCTCGGGCATTTCGCGTCTTGGACGTGGAAAGGTGGTGAGATCCTCGATGCACACAGCACTCAGGTCGGGAGTGGAGATGGCGGACCGCGCTCGCGATGGCGAGTTCTCGGCGTACATGGCGGCCCGGCAGGGAGCCCTGCTCCGCACGGCCTACCTGCTCACCGGCGACCTCGCCTCGGCCGAGGACCTGGTCCAGACCGCGTTCGCGAAGCTCTACCTGAGCTGGGACAAGGTCCAGAACCGGGAGTCTCTCGACGGCTATGTCCGCCGGATCATGATCAATGAGCACAACTCCCTGTGGCGCCGGGCGTGGAAGCGCAACGAGGTCACCACGGCGGCCATGCCGGAGCGCAGCGCCGACGACGAGTACGACGACGGGCGCGTCGCCGCGGTCTGGGAGCTCGTGCGCACCCTGCCACGCAAGCAGCGCGCGGTGATCGTGCTGCGCTACTACGAACAACTGTCCGAGGCCGAGATCGCCACCGCGCTCGGCGTCTCGACCGGGACCGTGAAGTCCCAGGCCAGCAGGGCGCTGGCCGCCTTGCGTCAACGCGTGCCCGATGCACTGATCTCCGGGGAGGAGGAGCGATGAACCACAACCACGACGACCTCGACCGGGCCCTGCGCCAGCAGGTCGAGCACCTTGACAGCACGCCGCTGAGCCTGGGCGATGTCCAGTCGCGAGCCAAGCGGATCCTGCGCCGCCGCCGGATCGCGGCATCGGTGTCGGCTGCCGCAGCGGTCGCGGTCATCGCACCGTTCGGGGTGGCCCTGGCCAACAACCAGCCGGACTCGGCTCCACCCCTGCAGCAGCCGACGGGAACCACGCAATCGCCGACCGTGACGCCCTCCGAGACACCGGGCACCAACGCCGGTGAGGCGCCGAGGTACGACATCGACCTGACACCGCCCGCCGAGGGCACCACGGGCGCCGAGCTCGGCATCCCCTACTGGTACGACGGGCAGCTCAACTCGCCCGCCGGCGACGTCGTGTCCGTGCCTCAGCCGGTGTACCACCCCGTCTTCGACACGACGATCGGGCAGTGGGCCGGGATCACGTTCGACGACCAGGAGGGCACCACGGCGTGGGCGTCGTTCGACCCCGACGGGGGAGAGCTGGAGACCTCGCCGACCATGGCCGACGCCGTCGCCGTCACTCCGGACGGCAGCAGCTATGCCTACATCGCCAAGATCAGCCCGGACGGACCCGGGGACCCTACGTGGACCCTGGTCAAGGCCGGCGCGGATCCGCAGACCTGGGACCTCGGCACCACCGACTCCGAGGCGCCCGGCGGCGGTCCGATGGGCATCCTGAGCGACGGCACCGTGGTCTTCGAGTTCGAGTCAGGCAAGCCGATGCTCGCCGACCCCGACGGCCGGATCACGGCGCTCCCGGGGAAGTATCTCAAGACCGTCGACGCGACCGCGGACGGGCGGATCGCCGTGCAGACGTCCTACAACGACGACGGCACCTCGTGCTGGGCGGTGGTGGACACGGGCGGGAAGAAGCTCGCACGCACCTGCGACCACGCGCTCGACGAGTTCAGTGCCGACGGCCGCTACGTGATGGGCTCCCCGTCCAACGCGGACGGTCTTGGCGCCAGCGTCGTGTCGATCCTCGACGCACAGACCCTGAAGCCTGCCGCGAACTTCACCGTCCCGCGTGGTGCCTTCATCTGGCTTCCGATGGCGTGGGACGGCGACACGCTGCTCGCCCAGGTCTGGAAGCAGGGCACCTGGACCCTCGAGCACCTCAGCCTTGACGGGGTCCTCCAGCAGCGCTCGGTCAGGGTCCAGGGCGACGAGACCACCGCGCCGTTCCAGTTCGGGGCAGGTCCCCTGTCCTAGGCTCACCCCATGAGCAACCCGGTCCTCGTCGTCCTTGGTGCCGGCCCCGGTCTCGGGCTGGCGGTGGCTCGCCGGTTCGGCGCCGAGGGGTACGACGTCGCGCTGGCCGGGCTCTCCGAGGAGAGCCTGGCCCCGCTCGGCGTCGCCCTGCGCGAGGAGGGCATCGACACTTCGCTGGCCGCCGTCGACCTATCAGATCCCCGTGGTGTCACCGAGCTGGTCACCGCGATCGGCGAGGCGAAGGGCCGCATCGACGTCCTGCACTTCAACCCGAGCGCCTACCGCGAGAAGGACCCGCTCCAGCTCAGCGTCGACGAGCTCCTCGCGGATCTCCAGGTCGGACTGACTCCGCTGCTGCCGGCCGTCCAGGCCGCGCGACCGTTCATGACGGCTGGCGGCAGGATCCTGGTCACCGGCAGCGCGGCGGCCGACAAGCCGTGGCACGGCGCCGCCTCGCTCGGCGTACAGAAGGCGGCCGTGCGCAACCTCGTCACCAGCCTCGACGCGACCCTGGAGCCCGACGGCATCCGCGCCGTCGCCGTCCAGATCAACGGCACCCTCGCCCGGGAGGGAGCGTTCTCCCCCGGCCCGGTCTCCGCGGCACTGCACGCGGCGGCCACCCGGCCCGACGAGGGCTGGACCGCCCACGTGGCATACGACGGCTGAACGACCTCAGGCCACCACGGTGGTGATGGGCTGCGAGGAGTCGGCCGGCAGGTCGAGCGCGGAGGCCGTGCGCCCGCGGGCTACGAGCTCGGTGCCGAGCGCCGCCACCATGGCCCCGTTGTCGGTACACAGGCCCGGACGCGGCACCCGCACTCGGATCCCCTTCGCGCTCGCCCGCTCCTCGGCCATCGACCGCAGCCGGCTGTTGGCCGCCACCCCGCCGCCGATCAGGATCGTGTCGATGCCCTCGCTGACCGCCGCGTCGACGGCCTTGCGGGTGAGCACGTCGCAGACGGCCTCCTGGAAGCTGGCCGCCACGTCCGCCACGGGTACGGCGACCCCGGCGCGCTGCTGGGCCTCGACCCACCGGGCGACGGACGTCTTGAGGCCGGAGAAGGAGAAGTCGAACCGGTGGCGTTCGAGGTCACGGCGGCTGGTGAGTCCGCGCGGGAAGTCGATGGCGATGCTGTTGCCCGAGCGCGCCTCCCGGTCGATGTGCGGTCCGCCGGGGAACGGCAGCCCCAGGAGCCGCGCCACCTTGTCGAAGGCCTCGCCGGCCGCATCGTCGATGGTGGCGCCGAGCGGAGTGACACCGAGCGTGACGTCCTCGACCCGGAGCAGGCTCGAGTGCCCGCCGCTGACCAGCATGGCCAGGCAGGGCTCAGGCAAGGGACCGTGCTCGAGCTGGTCCACAGCCACATGGGCGGCCAGGTGGTTGACGCCGTAGATCGGCTTGCCCAGCCCGATCGCCAGCGCCTTCGCGGCGGCGACGCCGACCAGGAGAGCACCGACCAGGCCCGGGCCACTGGTGACCGCGATCGCGTCGACGTCGGCCAACCTGATCCCGGCCGTGTCGCAGGCACGCTCCAGCGTCGGCACCATGGCTTCAAGGTGAGCGCGGCTGGCCACCTCAGGGACCACACCTCCGAAGCGGGCGTGCTCCTCGACACTGCTGGCCACGGCGTCCGCGAGCAGGGTGTGCCCCCGCACGATGCCGATCCCGGTCTCATCGCAGGAGGTCTCGATGCCGAGCACCAGCGGCTGGTCTGTCATGGCACCATTGTGCCTGCGCCGGTGCGCTGGAGGACCAGGGCGTCCGACCCGTCACGGTAGTAGCGCGGTCGCCGGTGGATCTCGACGAAGCCGGCTCGTGCGTAGAAGGCGCGCGCCGCCGCGTTGGTCTGCGCCACCTCCAGCAGCATCCGGGCCGCGGGACGGGCCAGCGCCTCGGCGAGCAGGGCCGCTGCGAGGCCTTGGCGCTGACGCTCCGGGTGTACGCCGATCCGCTGCAGGTCACTCACGTCGTCGACCAGGCGGGTGATCAGGTAGCCGACGACCTGGTCCTCCTCGGCGACGAGAGCAGCCCGCCCGGGTCCGGAGAGCTCGTCGCGGACCTGGTCGAGCGACCAGGCGTCGACACCGAACAGCGTGAGCTCCAAGGAGGCGATCGCCTCCGCATCGGCTCCGGTGGCGGCGCGGATCACGAGACCGGCTTGGGCTGCCCGGGGGCGACCGCGTCAGGACGGCGCAGGTAGATCGGCTCGGGGTCGAGGACCTTGGCCCGTCCGCTCGCCACGAGGCGGGCCAGTGCACTCGCGGCCGGGTCACGCGGGCCGGTGCCGGTCGCGAACAGGTCGGGGTAGAGCTCAGGACCGGCCCCGACCACGGGGCGGTCCTGCGGGAGCTCGGCCGGCTTGTCCACGAACGGTCCCTCGACCCGCTCGCCCGCGGCGTCGTACGCCGCCCAGAACAGCTCCTTGCGACGCGCGTCGGTGGTCACCAGGAACGGCTCGGCGAGGCCGTCGTCGACAGCGGCCAGTGCGATGGCGTCGAGCGAACAGACCCCGTGGACGGGGAGTCCGAGCGCGTAGCCCAACGTGCGCGCGGTGACGACGCCGACGCGCAGACCGGTGTAGGGGCCGGGGCCGACACCGACCACGATCGCCGACAGCTCCTCGCGCGAGACGCCCGCCTGGGTCATCACCTCGTCGATCGCCGGGGCGAGCAGCTCGCCGTGCTTCATCGGGCCGATCCCGTTGCGTTCGGCGAGCACGACCCCGGCGGACGGATCGTAGAGGCAGACCGTGACCGAGGCGGTGGCGGTGTCGAAGGCGAGCAGCACGGCTCGAGGCTACCGGGAGCAGTCGGGCGGTTCAGGCCCACCGCAGCCCGACGGGCTGGATCACGATCCGGCGCGGGTCGTGGTCCTCGGTGACCGAAACCCCCGAGACGTCTCCGAGCGCCCGGGTGAGCGTGATCTCGAGACGGTCGCTGGCCAGCGACTCGGCGACGCCCGAGCCCCACTCGACGACGGTGACCGCGTCGTCGAGCGAGGTGTCGAGGTCGAGGTCGTCAAGCTCGGCCAGGCCGCCGAGCCGGTAGGCGTCGACATGCACGAGCGCCGGCCCGTCAGTCAGGGACGGGTGCACGCGGGCGATGACGAACGTCGGCGAGGTGATGTCCCCGCGGACGCCGAGCGCCCGGCCCAGGCCCTGGGTGAAGGTCGTCTTGCCAGCCCCCAGGTCGCCGCTGAGGATGATCAGGTCACCGGCGCGCAGGCGCGGCGCCAACGTCTCGGCCACGGCCTGGGTGTCGGCTCGGGTGTGCGCGTCGATGCTGGTCGCGAACAGCTTGGCCAGGTGCACGTTGACGCCTTCGCGGGCGACCTCGACGAACCCCTGGTGCTCCCAGAAGGCGATGGTGGCTGGCAGTTCGACCCGGGCGACCACCCGCATCCCGGCGCAGCCCCGGGCGCGCGCCTGCTCCTGCGCGACCGCGATCAGCGCTGTCGCCACGCCGGTCCCCTGGGCTTCGGGCAGCACCCCGAATCGGCGCAGTCCGAGCGTGGAGCCGACCGGCTCGAAGATCAGCGACCCCACCTGCCGGCCGTCGAGCTCGACCAGCAGCCCGCCGTACTGCCCGAGCTCGCTGGCGACACTCTCGAGCGTCTCGGACAGCGCCGAGGTGGGCGGGTCAAGCGGCGCTCGGGCACCGAATGCCGCATGGATCACGCCGAGGACGCCGGGCGCCGCCTCGGCGCCGACCAGTCGTACGTCGATCATGCGGGCCCGACGGCTTCGTGTTCCTGGGCCGCGGCGATGAGCTGGTCCAGGGCGGCGTTGACCTGCTCGTGCCGCTCCAGGATCACCATGTGCCCGGCGCCGTCGCACTCCAGCATGCTGGAGCCGGGCACCACCTCGTTGAGCCGGTGGCTGAGCTCGATCGGGGTGATCCGATCGGCGGTGCCGCAGATGATGCTGGTCGGCACCTCGCCGAGGGCGGTCAGCACGGCGTACTTGTCGAGGCTGCCGAAGCTCGGGAAGAACTCCGCGAGCACCTCGAACGGTGTGCCGGAGAGCATCTGGTCGACGAACTCCACGTAGGTGGCCGGCACCTTGTCCCCGAACGCGTAGCGGTCGGTGGCCACCATCGCCACCCCGTGCCCGACCTGGCGCAGCCGGTCCACGGCGCGCGCTCCGCGGGCCAGCCCGGCCACGAGGCGGAGTCCGACCGGACCGCCCACGGAGCTGGGGAGCAGCGGCAGGAACAGCCGTTGCGGGTTCAGCCCGCCGGCGGTGGTGGCGATCAGGGCGACCCCGACGACCTTGGTACCGAACAGGTAGGGATGCTGCTCGGCGAGCGACATGATGCTCATGCCGCCCATGGAGTGCCCGATCAGCACCACGGGACCCTCGGGCACCTCGTGCTCGATGATCCGCAGCAGGTCGATGCCGAGGTCCTCGATGGTGGCGTTGCGGGCGCTCGAGCGCCCGGAGCGACCATGGGAGCGCTGGTCGTAGAACACGGTGCGGATCAAGCCGCGGTAGGCCGCGCGCTGGAAGTGCCAGCAGTCGAGGTTGAGGGCGTAGCCGTGGACGAAGACCAGGGTGGGGGGCTGGGTACGGCGCTTGGCGCCTCGCCGCCGCCCGGTCGACGGGGTGTCTTCGGCCGGGTCCACCTCGACGTGCAGCGGCACCCCGTCATCGGCGACCACGGTGTGCGGATCGGAGCGCAGCGAGCCCAGCCGGGTGGCGTCACCGAGGCCGCGCCGGGCGATGACACGGCTGTCGTGGGCCACCTTGAGCGCGGCGCCGGCTACGGCGATCCCGGCAGCGCCCGCGGCGATCTCGACGATGCGGCGACGAGAGCTCATCGGGTGACTCCTTCGGCCGCGCCGGTCAGGGCGGCACTGGTACGGCGATCGAGGTAGCGCCGGTGCAGGCGCCCACCGATCCTGGTGACGATCTCGTAGTTGATGGTGTCGCACGCCTCGGCCCAGTCCTGCGCGGTGGGCTCCCCGTCGAACCCTGGTCCGAAGAGCACCACCTCGGTCCCGGTGGGCAGGTCGTCCGCGTCGAGGTCCACGACGAACTGGTCCATGCAGATCCGGCCGCGCACCGGTCGGCGCCGACCTGCGCTCCAGACCTCGGCGGTGTTGCCGGCGTGGCGCAGGATCCCCTCGCCGTACCCGACGGGGACGACGCCGACCGTCGTGTCGTGCTCGGCGACCCAGGTGTGGCCGTAGGACACCCCGGCACCGGCGGCGATCGGCTTCACCACGGCCAGCCCGGCCCGCACCGTCATCACCGGCACGAGCCCTACCGGCGACGTGACCCCGGGTGCCGGGTCGAGGCCGTAGGTGGCGATCCCGCAGCGGACGAGGTCGAAGCGACTGCTCGGTCGAAGGATCGCTGCAGCGGAATTGGCAAGGTGACGCACCTGAGGACGGAGCCCGGCAGCTTCGGCGACGGCCAGGGCAGCGCGGAACGCCTGCTCCTGCCGGTCGTTCTCGGGATGCTCGGGCTCGTCGCTGCAGGCGAAGTGCGACCAGATCCCGGTCACGCTGATCCCTCCGGCGATCTCGGCCTCTCGCGCGGCCTCCACCAGACCGGGCCAGGCCTGGAGCGTGGACCCGCCACGCGACAGCCCGGTGTCCACCTTGAGCTGCACCGCTGCGGGGCGCCCGGCCGTCCATGCACCGCGGACGATCTCGTCGAGCTCGGCACGGGTGTAGGCGGTGACGTCGATGCCACGCTCGACCGCGGCTGCGTAGTCCTCACCCGGGCCGGAGAGCCAACTCAGGATCCGACCGGTGTCGCCGCCCTCACGCAGACGCAGGGCCTCCTCCAGCGTCGCCACGCCGAGCCACTGCGCCCCGGCCTCACGGGCAGCCTGCGCGCAGGCGAGCATGCCGTGGCCGTAGCCGTCGGCCTTCACCACGCTCATCATCTGCACCTCGGGACCGACCAGGTCCGTGAGCCGACGGACGTTCGCGCGCAGCGCGCCGAGGTCGACGACGATCTCCGCGCGGACAGGGCTCATGGGTCCTGATTCTCTCAGGTCCCCGCGATCAGGGTGCGCACCGCCACCGGGATGGCCGCGGCGACCTGGTGCGCCAGCACCGGTCCACCGTCCGCAGCCATGGTGGCGGCCGCACCGTGCAGCCAGGACCCCACCGAGGCGGCATCGAACGGATCCAGGCCGGCAGCCGCGAGCACACCGATGAGCCCCGCCAGCACGTCTCCGGCACCGGCCGTGGCCAGCCAGGGCACACCGGTCGTCGTCACCCGCACGCGGCCGTCAGGCGCGGCGGTGAGGGTGTGACGACCCTTGAGTACGACGGTCGCAGCGAACCGCTCAGCAGCGATCCGGGCGTAACGGAGCTGGGAAGCCTCGATCTCGTGGCGCTCCACGCCGAGCATGCGGGCCAGCTCGCCGGCGTGCGGAGTGAGGATGACGGGCGGCGACAGAGGCCCCGAGACGTGAAGCAGGGCATCGGCGTCGATGACCGTCGCCACGCCCGCTTCGAGGCAGGCCGCCAGCGCCTGTGCGGCGCCGGCGCCGCCACCGCTGCCCACCACCCAGGCCTGGACCTGACCGTCTCCCACGACCTCGGGGTGGACCGTGCGGACGAGGTCGGCCACCTCTCCGTCGTAGCGCACCATGCCGACGAGCCCACAGTTGGCGCCGGCCACGCTGAGCAGGGCAGCCCCGGGATACTGCGCTGAACCGGAGCGGATGCCGACCACGCCGCGCGTGTACTTGTGGGCTGTGGCGGAAGGGCGCGGCAGCAGGTCGGTGACGTCGCTGGCCTGCAGAGCGGTCACGTCCGCTTGCGGCGGGTCCAGGCCGATGTCGACCAGGACGACCGTTCCGCAGGCACCGGCTGCCGGATCGACGAGGTGAGCCACCTTGTGGGTCCCCAGGGTCACGGTCACCGCGGCCTGCACGTGCGGTCCGTCGATCCGTCCGTCGTCGACCGAGACCCCGCTCGGGACGTCGACGGCCACGACGGGCACCCCGTCGACGTCGGCGAGCGCGGCGACCGCGTCCGGCCGGAGTCCGGGGTGGCCGCCGATCCCGACGATCCCGTCGAGGACGACGTCAGGTCGTCGGGACCGTTGATCGGCGATCCGGCCCCCGGCCTGCTGCAGGGCCGCCAGCCCCGCTGCGTGGGGTGCGCCGAGGAGGACGGCATCCACGGCGCAGCCACGTCGGGCGAGCAGCGCTCCGGCGTACAGCGCATCGCCGCCGTTGTCGCCGGTGCCGACCAGGAGGCGCACCCGCCGGCCGTAGACCGAGCCCAGCAGGTCGATGACCACGGCAGCGATGCCGGTGGCCGCCCTCGCCATCAGGGTGCCGTCGGGAACTTGCGCCAGCAGCTCGCCCTCGACCGCCCGGACCTGTTCGACGGTGTGTGCATGCTTCATGGAGCCAAACTACTGGCGTCGGGGTCTCACGCGGCCGCATCCACAGCAGCCGGCCTCCTCAAGCGCCTGTCCACAGATTGGTTTCGGGCTCTCGCTGTCGCACACCTGTTCGAATAAAATCACTGTCATGGAAAGTGTTGGCACCGTGCTTGAGACCCCGGCCCGGGTGCTGGACGCTGCTCGCGCGCAGCGTGCCGTCGCGGACCAGGCAGAGGCACGGATCCTGGCATTGGCCTGCGACTGGGCCGACCTGCACCCCGCCAGCCCGGGTGAGGCCGACGCCTTCGACGACCCCCATCTACCCGCTGTGGCCTGGGACGCCCCCGCCGAATTCGCCCTGGCCATCGGGACGACCCACGACGCCGGCGCCCGCCTGATCCACCAGGCCCTCGAGCTGCGCCACCGCCTGCCGCGCCTCTGGGCCCGGACCATGGCCGCCGGCACCCCCCACGGTCTCCAGAGCTGGCGAGCCCGCCGCATCGCCGAACACACCATCGCCCACCCCGACGACGTGGCCACCCACCTCGACGCCACTCTCGCACCGCTCGCCCACCAGGTCGGCCCCGTCACCACCCACCGCCTGCTCCACGAGACCCTCACCCGGCTCCACCCCGTCCAGAGCGTGGCCGAACACGACCAGGCCATGAACACCCGACATGCCACCATCCGCCCCTTGCCCCAACCCACCGGGATGGCCTATCTCGAGGCCACCGGCGACCTCAAGGACTTCCTCGACCTCAACCACACCCTCGCCACCATCGCCGCGATCCTCGCCACCCAGGGCAACACCGCGCCCCTCGACGTCCGCCGCTCCCAGGCCCTCGGCATCCTCGCCGACCCCCACCATGCCGCCCACCTCCTCACGACCACACCGGGCGCCCTCACCACCACCGACAGCGACAGCGGCCGACGACCGCGGCTGCGCAAACAACTCGTCCTCTACGTCCACCTCAGCCACACCGCGCTCGCCAACCCCCGGAGCGGCGCTGGCGCACTGGGCCGCTTGGAGAACCTGAGCCTGCCCGTCCTGAGCACGCAGATCCGCGACTGGTGCTCCCGCACCGACACCCACCTCACCGTCCAGCCCGTCATCGACCTCAACGACCACCTCGCCGTCGACCGCTACGAGATACCCGAGCGCCTTCACGAGCAGACGACCCTGCGCGAAGTGCACTGCGCCTTCCCCCGCTGCACCCGCCCCGCCCGCACCTGCGACCACGACCACACCGCACCCCATGCCCAAGGAGGCAGGACCTGCACCTGCAACCTCGCCCCTCTGTGCCGACGACACCACCGGCTCAAGACCCACACGCGCTGGACCTACACCACCCCTACCCCCGGCACCCACCACTGGACCACTCCTCACGGCCACACCTACCTCACCAACCCGACCGGCACCCACACCACCACTCAACCGCCACCCGCACCGCCACCCCGCGGCTGCTGGCACCCCGACGGCTGAGCGAGCCGAGTCAGCGACCTGTGGGGGTCAGCAGGGCTCGCGACGCCATGCCCACGGTGTGCCCGAGCCCGTCGAGGAACCGTCCGCGCAGGAGACGGGTGCTGCGCAGCGACCACAGCGTCTCCACGGTCACCCAGGAGAGATCGCGTGCCTTCTCGATGTTCCAGACGCTGAGCAGATGGACGAGCGGACCGATCCGGTCGTCGATCTCGTGACCGACCGAGTCCAGGAAGGAACGCCGCACCGATCCCTCCACCTGCGCGAGGACGTCGTTGACAGCCTCGTAGTCGCGGCGGAGTTCCTCGGGCGCGGTTCGGCGCGCCCGACAGGTCTCGACCACCGCGATCGGGAGGTCGTGCTCGATGTGGGAGTTCATGCCCGCCACGGCGTACTGGATGGGCAGGCAGGCAGCCCGTCGCCCTTCGAACAACGGCCGCCACGCCGCGGGCACCGCCGATCCAGCGGTGTCGGCGTCGTACGCCGCGAGCCACAGGTTCGCGAAACGTACGTCCAGTTCGGCCATCGTCGGCCCGTCGTGGAACGTGCTGGCCGTCGCCAACAACCCGGCGATCTGCTCGGTGACGGTGAGGTACATCCGGTTGAACACCGCAACACCGTCCTCAGGCGACAACCGGTCGTCGATCTCCCGCAACCGGGAGACGACGTCGGGCACCGTGGTCGGCAGACTCACCCTCCGAGTATGCCGCTCAGTTCAGCCCTCCAACACCACGATCGCCGAGGCGATCCCGGCATCGTGGGACAACGACAGGTGCACCGACCTCACCCCCAGCTCATCGGCGCGGGCACGCACCGTGCCGCGCAGCTCGAGCAGGGGCCGACCTGACGGTTCGGAGAAGACCTCAGCGTCGTGCCAGTGCAAGTTGCCTGGCGCCCCCAACGCCTTGGCCACCGCCTCCTTAGCCGCGAAGCGCGCAGCCAGCGAGGCCAGTTGACGCTTGGCCTCGGCAGGCGTGAACAACCGCTCGCTCAGCCCGGGCGTGCGCACCAGGGACTGCCCGAACCGCTCGATGTCCACGACGTCGATGCCGACTCCGATGATCATCGGGGGCTCATTCGACGGTGACCGACTTGGCCAGGTTGCGAGGCTGGTCGACGTCGTGACCCAGCGCCGTGGCCAGCTCGCAGGCGAAGAGCTGCAACGGAACGACAGCCACCAGCGGCTGCAACAACACCGGCACCGACGGCAACGGGATGAGCACGTCGGCGTACGGCGCGATCTTCTCGTCCCCCTCCTCAGCGATGCAGATCGTGTGAGCACCGCGCGCGCGCACCTCCTGGATGCCGCTGATCATCTTCTCGTGCAGCTGGTCGCGCCCCCGCGGCGGCACCACGCAGAGCACCGGCAGACCGGGTTCGATCAGGGCGATCGGTCCGTGCTTCAGCTCTCCTGCGGCGAACCCCTCCGCGTGCAGGTAGGCCAGCTCCTTGAGCTTCAATGCCCCCTCCATGGCCACCGGATAGCCCGCATGTCGACCCAGGAACAGCACGGACTTGGTGTCCACGTGCTGACGGGCGAGCGCGCAGATGAACTCGTCGTTGTCCAGCACGGTCTGGATGTGGGCGGGCATCGACTCGAGCTGGTCCATCACCTGCTCGATCTCGTCGCCGTAACGGGTGCCCTTGACCTGCGCCAGGTAGAGCGCCAACAGGTAGCAGGCAACCAGCTGGGTCAGGAACCCCTTCGTCGAGGCGACCCCGATCTCCGGCCCGGCGTGGGTGTAGATCACCGCATCGGACTCGCGCGGAATGGTCGAGCCATTGGTGTTGCAGATCGCCAGCACCTTGGAGCGCTGGGTGCGGGCGTGCCGGATCGCCTGCAGCGTGTCGGCCGTCTCCCCGCTCTGCGAGATCGCCACGACGAGCGTCTCGCGGGTCAGGATCGGATCACGGTAGCGGAACTCGGAGGCCAGCTCGACCTCCACCGGCACCCGCGTCCAGTGCTCGATCGCATACTTGGCCACCATGCCGGCGTAGAACGACGTACCGCAGGCGATGATGATGATCTTGTCGATGTCGCGCAGCTCGTCGTCGGAGAGTCGGACCTCGTCCAGGTGCAGGGCTCCCTGCGGCGTACGACGCCCCAGCAGCGAGTCGGCAACGGCGCGGGGCTGCTCGTAGATCTCCTTGCGCATGAACCAGTCGTGCCCGTCCTTCTCGGCGGCCGAGAGATCCCAGTCGACGTGATAGGGCCGTCCCTCGCTGGCCGAGCCGTCGAAGCCGGTGACCACGACCTCGGAGGCACTGATGGTGACGACCTGGTCCTGGCCCAGCTCGAGCGCATCACGGGTGTGCTCGATGAACGCGGCCACGTCGGAGCCCAGGAAGTTCTCGCCGGCACCCAGGCCCACCACCAGCGGGGAGTTGCGCCGGGCGGCGACCACCACCGACGGATCCTCCGCGTCGATGGCGACCAGGGTGAAGGCACCCTCCAGCTGCCGACAGACCGACTGCATGGCCGACGTCAGGTCGGCACCGGCGACCACGGCGCCCTCCAGCAGGTGCGCCGCGACCTCCGTGTCGGTCTCGGAGAGCAGCTCGTGACCGGCGGACTCCAGGGCGGCACGAAGCTCGGCGAAGTTCTCGATGATGCCGTTGTGCACCAGGGCCACCCGCCCGCTCGCGCCGAGATGCGGATGGGCGTTGCGGTCGTTCGGCGCTCCATGGGTGGCCCAGCGGGTGTGCCCGATGCCCGTGGTCGACGGTGGCAGGGGGTCCTCGACCATCGCCTTGTCAAGGTTGGCGAGCTTGCCGGCCTTCTTGTCCGAGGCGATCGCGCCGTCGCTGATGACCGCGATCCCGGCCGAGTCGTAGCCGCGGTACTCCAGCCGTCGCAGCCCCTCGATGACCACGTCTCGCGCCTGCTGCTGCCCTACATACCCGACGATTCCACACATGAGCCGGAGTCTAACGACGGGTTCGCTGCTGGGCCCCGCCGCCACGGAGCGGGCGGTGTGGGGAAGAATGCCCCGCATGCCCTCCACCGGGAACGGTTCCGCCGACCACTCCCGAGAACCCTCGCCGTACGTCGAGCTCGAGCGTGCGGCCTGGGCGGAGCTGGCCAAGACCACCGAGTCCCCGCTGTCGGCCGAGGAGATCGGCAGGCTGCGCGGCCTCGGTGACGAGCTCGACCTGCGCGAGGTGCTCGAGGTCTACCTGCCGCTGTCGCGGCTGCTCTCCATGTACGTCGAGGCCGCGAGCCTGCTGCACCGCAAGCAGGAGGAGTTCCTCGATCGGCCACAACCGCCGCGCACCCCGTTCGTGATCGGGATCGCCGGCTCCGTGGCCGTGGGCAAGTCGACCACCGCGCGCGTGCTCCAACAGATGCTGGCGCACTGGCCCGAGCACCCCAGCGTCGCCCTGGTGACCACCGACGGTTTCCTGCTGCCCAACGCCGAACTCGAACGGCGCGGCATCCTGGCCCGTAAAGGCTTCCCGGAGTCCTACGACCGCAAGGCCCTGCTGCGGTTCGTCATCGACATCAAGTCGGGCAAGGACGAGGTCGAGGCCCCGACGTACTCGCACCTGGTCTACGACGTGGTGCCCGACGAGAAGGTCGTCATCAAGCACCCCGACATCGTCATCATCGAGGGCCTCAACGTCCTGCAGCCCGCGCGGGTGCGCGAGGACGGCCGCACCGGCCTGGCGATCAGCGACTTCTTCGACTTCTCGGTCTTCGTGCACGCCGCCACGGGAGACATCAGACGGTGGTACGTCAACCGGTTCCTCCGGCTGCGCGAGACGGCGTTTCGCAACCCGGCGTCGTACTTCACCAAGTACGGCGACCTCACCCCGGCACAGGCGGTCGCCGAGGCCGAGCGGATCTGGGACACCATCAATGGCGTGAACCTGCAGCAGAACGTGCTGCCGACCCGCTCGCGCGCGACCCTGGTGCTGCGCAAGGATGCCGACCACTCGGTGCGCTACGTGCGCCTGCGCAAGTTGTAGGGATCGCTGCGCGTCAGAGCGAGCCGGTCGAGCACGTCATCGATGATCCGCGGATCAGTCGGCCCGGCGTCCGGCAGGAACGTCCAGTTGATCCCGGCGTAACCGTCCACGAGATCGCCACCGGGCACGCTCGTGACCCGCAGGAAGTAGTCGCGCAACCAGGCCAGCAGCGGCAGGTCGAGCGATTCGGCGTGGGTGCCGGTGACCATGAGGTGGACGCCGAGGCGCGGACCCTGTTCGATCACGGTGATGAGATGGCGCAACGTGCCCTCGTCGAGACCGGTGGGGAAGTCGGTGACCAGCAGCAACCGGTCGGCCTGGTGCCGGGGGTCGAGGGCGTCGAGACTGCCGGACGCCACGGCGGTCCCGAGCAGCTCCAGGTGATCGACCACCTCGGCCAGGACGGCCTGGGCCGCAGCCGCATCGGTGGCGGGCGGACTCTGCAGCAGCGCCTCGGGGATCCCGAGCGACCCTCGGGTGCCCCCGATGTCGACCACCGACACCCGCGTCAGGGCGGCCGCGGTCGCGGCCAGCAGCCTCGTGGCGGCGGTCCGCAACACACGAGTCGCCTCGTCCGCCCCGGCATCCACCTCGATCCAGAGGGGGCGTCCCATCGGCAGCGCCACCAGGAACGGCATCGCGAACAGCGGTGCGTCCGGGAGGGCGAGTCCTCCCACCCGCAGGCCGTGATGCATCTGCTCGGGCGGTTGCCACTCGGTCCAGGACCTCTCGCCCCATCGCGCCAGCGGCGCCGGCAGCTCGGACTCGAAGGTCTCCAGCTCGGCCTGCAGTTGGGCGAGGTCGGCGCGATGACGCTCCTGTGCCTCCCGCACCATCGCGTCATGCCGCAGTTGTGCCTCACGCCGGGCCGTGTCCCCGCGCTCCCCCAGCCGCAGGGCCGGATCGGCCACGATCTGCTCCTGCTCGCTCTCCCAGCGCTGTCGTGCGAAGTCGCGCGTGGAGCCCAGCGACGCGGTGGTGCGCGAGGCGTCCTCCAGGATCATCCGGTTCTGGCGCAGCAGGTCCTCGTAGGAGCGCCCCTGCGACGGGGCGACGGTGTCCTCCCGCTCCACCAGACCGTGCACCCGGAAGGCCTCGTCGAGCCCACCGGCGTACCCCTGGCCAACGGCGCGTACCTTCCACGCCCCGTCCCTGCGATACACCTCCGCGAGGACCACGGCCGACCCGGGTGGCACCACCGGGTTGAAGTCGGCAAGGACCTCGCCCGACGCAGCGACCAGCTGCAGGGTCACGGGGCGCCCGGTCGCTGCGCTGGCGACCCACAGCACCCGTTCCACGTCGGCATCGAGGCCGGTCAGGTCGACGGTGACGCCCTCCGGCGGACCGCTGAGCCACTCCACCCCGCTGCGCGCAGGATGATCCCGGTCCACCAGGTCAGCCGCAGACCGCACCCGGTAGCCGGCTCCCAGCACCAGGGCCCGCACGCTGACGCTCGGATCATCGAGGTACGCCGTGACCCGCAGCTCGGGCCACGGCAGGTTCTGGCCCGCGACGAGGTGGATCACAGGTAGCGACTCAGGTGCTGCACCGCCTCGGTGGGCACCCGGGCGGAGATGCCCTCACCGATGGCCTGGAACTTCCAGTTGCCGGCTTCTCGGTAGAGCTTGGCCATCACCAGCCCGGTGAACGGCATCCCGCCGGCCAACGCGAACCTGGCCAGCTCCCCGTCCTGGTGGTCGACCAAGCGGCAGAACGCGTTGTCGACCTGCTCGAAGGTCTGGCCCTGATAGCTGGTGACGATGAAGACGACGGTGTCGATGTGCACCGGGATGCGGGTCAGGTCGACCGCGACCACCTCGTCGTCGCCGTCCCCCTGCCCGGTGAGGTTGTCACCCATGTGCTGGATCGAGCCGTCTCGCGTGCGCAGGTTGTTGTAGAACGCCATGTCCGCGACCTGACCGCCGGCGAACAGCACCGCCGTCGCGTCCAGGTCGATGTCGACCTCGCGACTGCCGAAGAAGCCGCTCTTCTTGATCGGGTCCCACCCCAGCCCCATCCGCACCAGCGTGAGGGCCTGGCCGCCGTTCTTGGTGAGGGTCACCTTCTGGCCCTTGGCCAGCGACACAGGCTTGCCCTTGACCAGGCTCACCTCGCCAGTCACAGCAGCGGGAGCCGCGGCCGGTGGCGGAGGCGGAGGCGGAGGCGTCGCCTGTGCCGGAGGCGGCGGCGGAGGCGGAGGAGGCGGCGGAGGCGCTGCCGCGGCCGGCGGTGGTGGTGGCGGCGGCGGGGCGGCGGGAGCTGGCGTGTCGTCCACCGAGACCCCGTGGTCGGTGATGAGGTCGGCGAGTCCGCCGGCGTAGCCCTGTCCGATGGCCCGCAGCTTCCACGTCGCGTCGCGGCGGTAGAACTCCAGGGCGACCACGATGACCTCGCGATCGAGGTCGACCATCGTGAACTCGGCCACCGGCGCACCGGCGGCGTCCACCACGCGGGCCACTGGCTGTCCGACCTGGCCGAAGACCTTCCCCCCGTCGTCCAGCGAACTCACCACGCGGACCGCGTGCACGTCGGCGGGGACCTGGGCGAGATCGATACGGATCTGCCACGGCTGGCCGCCGTTCGGGGGGACGCAGGTGACCCCGGGGCCGGTGGGCTGGTTGTAGAACACGAAATCAGCGTCCGTGCGCACCTTGCCCGCCTGGGTCACGAGCAGGGCGGACAGGTCGGCGGCTGCCGCCACGTCGACGGTGACCGTCACGCTGGTCGCCGTCAGGGGCGCATTTCCGCCCTTGGTCAACTGGATCACCGGGGCTCCTTCGATGTCGGTGCCCCTGAACCTACCGGGTCAGCCCAACGTCGGTCAGACGCTTCTGGAACTCGCCGAGACGTTCCACCGGCTGGAATCCCATACGGTCGTTGACGGCGATCATGTGGGCGTTGACCTCCGCGTTGTACGTCGACAACAGTCGAGCGTCGGAGCGCTGCGACTGCAGGAAGCGCAGGTTGGCCGCCTTCACCGCCAGACCCAGCCGGTGCCCTCGGTGATCGGAGCGCACCAGGGTGCCCCACTGGTAGACCTTGCCGGGATCCTCCTCGGGCATCACCAGGTCGCTGTAGGCCACCGCCGTGCCGTCGGGCGCGATCGCCAGGGTCGTGTAGCGGCGCCGGTGCTGACGAGCCATCAGCGCCTCGTTGTCCCGGATGTCCTCGACGTCTGCCGCGGGTGTCTCGAGGTCCAGCTCACCCATCGGCGCGTCCGTCACGATGGCAGCGTCGAGCTCGGCGTAGGCCTGCACGTGCTCGTCCGGTAGGCGCCCCACGCAGGACACCAGGGAGTACGCCGTGTGGTGGGGAGCTGCCTCGTCGAGCAGCCCGGCGAGGATCTCGTCGGCGATCGGCAGCGAGACGACACGCTTCACGTCGGCGAGCCCGAACGTGAAGCCCTGCGAGGTCAGGAAGTCCGGACCGGGATGGCCGGAGCCATCGGGAGGGGCGTCGTAGGGGTAGGCGGCCTCGGTGATCAGCTTGGAGCGCCCGATCACCCGCATCTCGTCCTCGAGATGGGCGAGCATCCGGGCGGCGTAGCCGCGCCTGCGGTGCTCGGGGTGGGTGTGGATCACCACCTCGGCAAGGTCGAGGTTGTCCAGCAGCGGCAGCCACACCTCCGCGGCCGTTGCCACGGCGCCGTCGACCAGGAGGGAGTAGGTGAGCGTGTCTCGACCCTTCAACGTGCTCTGCTTGTCGACCCGGGACTCCTCGAGCATCCACGGGGTGGCGTGCTCCTCGCGGCCGAAGCGGTCGGCCGCGAACTGGGTCGCGTGCCAGGCGTCGAACGCGACGTCGTCGAACGGGTCGACGCGGAGGATCTCGATGGTGGTCACGAACAGTCAGGGTAGGCACCCGGCCGACCCTGCCGCGACCCAATTACGGGCCCTACAGCGTCAGCTGGCGGCGTACGACCTCGGCCAGTCGCTCAGCCACGGCGCGCGCCTGGTCGGCGCTGACCGCCTCGACCATCACCCGGACCAGGGGCTCGGTGCCCGAGGGGCGCAACAGCACTCGCCCGGAGTCGCCGAGCTCGGCCTCCTCCTCTGCCACGGCCGCCGCGAGGACCGCGTCGTCGTCGGTGCGCGCCTTGTCGACACCGGGGACGTTGACCAGCACCTGGGGCAGACGTGTCATCACCGACGCCAGCTTCTGCAGGCTCTGGCCGGTGGTGGCCATCCGCTCCAGCACCTGGAGGGCGGTGAGGACCCCGTCGCCGGTGGTGGCGTGCTCGCTGAGGATGACGTGGCCCGACTGCTCACCACCGAGGGTGTAGCCCGACACCTTCATCGCCTCCAGGACGTAGCGGTCGCCGACCTTGGTCTGGCGCACCCCCACCCCGTTGGCCTTCATGGCCTGGACGAAACCCAGGTTGCTCATCACGGTGGCCACGACGGTGTCCTTGGCCAGATGGCCGGACTCCTTCAGCGACAGTGCCAGGATGGCCAGGATCTGGTCACCGTCGACGACATTGCCCTCATGGTCGACCGCCAGGCACCGGTCGGCGTCACCGTCGAGGGCGAAGCCCACGTCGGCCCCGTCCTTGAGCACGGCGGCCTGCAGCGGGCCGAGGTGGGTGGAGCCGCAACCGTCGTTGATGTTGAGGCCGTCTGGCTGGGAGTGGATCGCGGTCACGTCGGCGCCGGCGTCGGCCAACGCCTTGGGTCCGGCCTCCCAGGCCGCCCCTTCGGCGCAGTCGATGACCACCCGGATGCCGGCCAAGGGGTGCTCGATGCTGCGCACCAGATGGGCTGCATACTCGTCGATGCCGGAGGGGTACGCCGTGACCGTGCCGACGGCGCCGCCGGTCGGGCGCTCCCAGTCCTCCCCCATCCGCCGTTCGATGGCGATCTCGACGACGTCGTCGAGCTTGACCCCGCCTCGAGCCAGGAACTTGATCCCGTTGTCGGGCATCGGGTTGTGCGACGCGGAGAGCATCACCCCGAGGTCGGCGCCCAAGGTGCCGGTGAGGTAGGCGACGCCGGGAGTCGGGAGGATGCCGAGCAGGAGTACGTCGACCCCTGCCGAGGCGAGGCCGGCCACGACCGCGGCCTCGAGGAACTGCCCGGAGATCCGGGTGTCACGGCCGACGACGGCCAGGGGCCGGTGCCCCGCGAACTCGCCGCGGTCGGCGAGGACATGGGCTGCAGCAACGGAAAGGTCCAGGGCCAGCTCCGCGGTCAGATGACCGTTGGCCAGGCCCCGGACCCCGTCCGTGCCGAAAAGTCGCGTCATGCGAGACGCTGCTGACTATCGCTTGCTGAACTGCGGCGCCTTGCGGGCCTTCTTGAGTCCGGCCTTCTTGCGCTCGATGACGCGAGCGTCGCGGGTGAGCAGACCGGCCTTCTTCAGCGATGCGCGGTTGGCGTCGATGTCGATGGCGTTGAGGCAGCGGGCCACGCCGAGACGCAGGGCGCCGGCCTGACCGGTGATGCCGCCACCGTGGATCCGGGCGATCACGTCGAAGCGGTCCTCCAGGTCGGTGGTCACGAAGGGCTCGTTGACGACCTGCTGGTGGAGCTTGTTCGGGAAGTAGGAGTCCAGGGTGCGACCGTTGACGCGCCACTGACCGGTGCCGGGCACGAGGCGGACGCGAGCGACGGCCTCCTTGCGGCGACCGGTGGCGTTCATCGGGGCGATCGTCGCCGCACGCAGCGGGGCGTCGGCAGCCGGGGCACTCTCGGAGCTGTAGGCAACGCCAGCCTCGTCGACCTCGAAGGTCTCCTCGGTGTCACCAGCCAGGTTGTCGGTCTCGGTGGTCTCAGCCACGGGGTTCCTCACTCAAACTTTCTTCGCGGATTACTGGGAGATCTGGGAGATCTCGAACGGGATGGCCTGCTGGGCCTGGTGCGGGTGCTCCGGGCCGGAGTAGACCTTGAGCTTCGTCAGCAGCTGACGACCGAGACGGTTCTTGGGGAGCATGCCCCAGACGGCCTTCTCGATGGCCTTGCGGGCGTCCTTCTCGAGCAGCTCGCCGATCGGCGTGGCGGTGAGACCACCCGGGTAGCCCGAGTGACGGTAGGCCATCTTGGTCTTCGCCTTGTCACCGGACAGGGCGACCTTCTCGGCGTTGACGATGATGACGAAGTCGCCGGTGTCCATGTGCGGGGCGAACATCGCCTTGTGCTTGCCGCGCAGGAGGTTGGCGGTCTGCACAGCGAGGCGACCGAGGACGACGTCGGTGGCATCGATGACGTGCCACTCGCGCTGAATGTCAGCGGGCTTCGGGCTGTACGTACGCACGGTGATAAGCCAACTTCCTGAGGTTCGTGATGAGTGAACCGGGGGGATCCCCGGTTCGGGGCCAGCCGCGACAACATCCGTCGGCAGGCGCAGCGCCCGAGTTTACGCGGGCGCTCAGGCGACAGTCAAAACGGACCCGGTTTCCCAGCTTTCGCCAAAGCGGTCTAGGTTTGTTGCGACCTAACTTCACAGTAACGCAAGGAGCCGACGTGACCGACGTACAGGCCTCTCCTGGCGCACAAGCTGCATCCGGCAGTGCGTCGCTGACCGTTCGTGACAACCGCACAGGCAACGAATACGACGTCCCGATCGTCGACGGCACCATCAAGGCCGCCGACATCGGGAAGATCCGCACCGACGAGGAGACGCCCGGCCTGGCCGTCTACGACCCCGGATTCGTCAACACCGCCTCGTGCCGCAGCGCCGTCACCTTCATCGATGGTGACAAGGGGATTCTCGAGTACCGCGGCTACCCCATCGAGCAGCTGGCCGAGAAGTCGACCTTCCTCGAGGTCGCCTACCTGTTGATCCACGGCACGCTCCCGACCAAGGTCGAGTACGACGCCTGGGTGCACGAGATCACCTACCACACGTTCGTGCACGAGAACGTGAAGACCTTCATGCAGGGCTTCCGCTACGACGCCCACCCGATGGGCATGCTGATGGCCTCGGTGGGCGCGCTCTCGACGTTCTACCCCGACGCCCGCAACATCGGGGACCCGGACAACCGGCACATGCAGATCGTGCGGATGATCGCGAAGATGCCGACCCTGGGCGCCTGGGCGTTCCGCCACGCACAGGGCAAGCCCTACGTCTATCCCGACAACGAGCTCGGCTACACCGCCAACTTCTTGTCGATGCTGTTCAAGATGAGTGAGAAGCGCTTCGACGCCGACCCCCGTCTGGTCAAGGCCCTCGACGTGCTGTTCATCCTGCACGCCGACCACGAGCAGAACTGCTCGACCAACGCGGTGCGCTCGGTCGGATCGTCGCAGGTCGACCCCTACTCGGCCGTCGCGGCCGGTGTGGGGGCCCTCTACGGCCCGCTGCACGGCGGAGCCAACGAGGCGGTGCTGCGGATGCTGCGCCGCATCGGCACCAAGGAGAACATCCCGGCGTTCATCGAGGGCGTGAAGAACGGCAACGAGAAGCTCATGGGCTTCGGACACCGCGTCTACAAGAACTTCGACCCGCGCGCGACCATCATCAAGAAGGCCTGCGACGACGTCTTCGAGGTCACCGGGGTCAACCCGCTCCTCTCGATCGCCAAGGAGCTGGAGAAGATCGCGCTGGAGGACGAGTACTTCGTCAAGCGCAAGCTCTACCCCAACGTGGACTTCTACTCCGGCCTCATCTACGAGGCCTTCCAGTTCCCGCCCGAGATGTTCACCGTGCTCTTCGCCATCGGCCGTACGCCGGGCTGGTTGGCGCAGTGGCTCGAGCTGGTCCAGGACAAGGAGCAGAAGATCGCGCGTCCCAAGCAGATCTACACCGGCGACCGCACCCTCGACTTCAAGTCGCAGGCCGAGCGCTGGGCCTGATCCACTGGCTCGTCGAACGCCGCTCCCGGATCGTCGGGGGCGGCGTTCGGTGCATTTCGGTGTATCTGGATGTCCACTTTGTCCTCATCGTCGGCATGAGTAGAACACCGCACCCGTTGGCGGCCTGGGTCCAGATGCAGGTCGAGCCCCAACGAGAGAACCAGTTGAGTCCCCGTCGCAGCGGCGGCCGAGGCCGTCGTACCCTGCGTCGTCGCCCGCGCACGTCGCAGCCGAGCTAGACCGCAGCCGGCTCGTCCGCGTGCCGCTCGAGGCGTCGGACCTCCGGGACGGCGAACGCGGCCGCGACGCTGATGAGGATCACCGTGCCCACCACGACCAGCCAGGACCGGTAGCCGACGGCAGTGGCGATCGGCCCGGTGAGGGCCAGACCGACCGGTCTCGCGATGAACGAGCCGATCATGTCGAAGGAGTAGACCCGGCTGAGCTTGTCGGGTTCGACGTTCTGCAGGATCGACAGGTCCCAGCCGACGCTGAAGATCTCCAGCCCGAAGCCGTGCAGGAAGGCCCCGGCGAGCACCACCGCCAGGGCTCCCGACCCGCCCGTGGCGCTCCAGGCCATCGCGAACGGGAAGCACGCGGTCAGGGCGAGGAACCAGGTGCCGACGAACAGCGCCCGGCGCGGCTTCCAGCGCAGCATCAGCAGACCACCTGCCACGAAGCCCGTCATCATCGCCGACAACGCCCACCCCCAGGCGGGCCGGCCGAGGGCGTCGCCGACCACGATCGGCCCGAGCACACCCTGGGCGCCGCCGTAGAACAGGTGGTAGAGCAGCGCCTGGAGGATCAGGATCCACAACCAGGTGTGGCGCATCACCTCGCGGAAGCCGGCGCCGACCTCGTTGAACATCCCCGAGCTCGCCGACACCGCGAGCGCGGGCACCCGGATCCGCGAGAAGCAGCCGGCGGCGACGGCGAAGGTGATGGCGTCCAGCGCCAGCGCCCAGCCACTGCCGGCCACCGCGACCAGGATCCCGGCAACGCCCGAGCCCACGATCATCGCCACGTTCTGGCTGAGGCGGCGCCAGGCGATCGCCTGGCGGAGGTGGACCTCGGGAACCGTCTGCACCGTGATGGCCGAGGAGCTGGGGCCGCCGAGCGCACCCAGAGCCCCGTTGAGCATGCCGATCACGGCCAGCAGTGGGATGCTCCCCCACCCACCGATCAGGGACGCGGCAGCCACCCCCTGGGCCACGGCCGCGGCGGCCGAGGCGCCCTGCATCAGGACCGCGCGCGGCAGTCGGTCGCCCAGGACTCCACCGAAGAGCACCGCGGCGACGTCGGCCAGTGCGTAGAGCCCCACGACGATGCCCAGGTCGGAGGCACTGCCGCCCAGGTCGAGCACCGCGAATGCCAGGGCGATGGGGGCGATGCCGTTGCCCAGGCTGCTGGTGCTGGTGCCCAGGACCAGCCACCGGAACGGCGCATGGTGGAGCGGGCTCACCTTCATGGCAGCAATCTATTTCGTCAGCGAACAGTTCGTCAACGAAATATCGTGCCCTAGACTCGGCACCATGCCGAAGGATGCCGCCGATCTGCACGTCGAGCGCTGGCGAGACAGCTTCATCGACCTCACCTTCGACGACGAGGTGGAGGCGATGACCGTCCGAGTGGGTCAGGTGGTGCGGCACCTCAGGGCGGCCACCCGGCTCGCCCTGGCCGAGACCGGCCTGCAGGACTTCGAGTACGAGACCCTCCATCACCTCATGATCCGCGACACTCCCGGCCACGCCTCACCGGGCACGCTCGCCGCCGATCTGGGGCTCTCCAACGCCGGCATGACCGGACGCCTCGAGGGCCTGGAGACCAAGGGCTGGGTCAAGCGCATCCCCGGCATCACGGACCGGCGGCGCGTCGACGTCGAGATCACCCGCGAGGGCGCACGCATCTGGCGCGAGGCCCTGGCCATCCGCGGCGCCGCCGAGGACGACCTCGCGGCGGCGCTCACGCGCAAGGAGCTGGCCACGCTCAACCGGATGCTCAAGAAGCTGACCCTCCACATCGAGGCGGGAGCCGGCTCAGACGACCGCTGAGTCGCGACCCTCCCAGTAGGGGCGACGCAGCTCACGCTTGAGGATCTTGCCGGTCGGGTTGCGCGGCAGCGCCTCGAGCACGTCGACCGACTTCGGGCACTTGAAGCCCGCCAAGGACTCCCGGCACCAGTCGATCAGCTCCGACTCCGTGGCACTCGCACCGGCATGCAGGCTGACGACCGCCTTGACCGCCTCGCCCCACCGGTCATCCGGCACGCCGATGATCGCGACCTCCATGACCGCCGGGTGCTCGGCCAGGACCCGCTCGACCTCGGGCGAGTAGATGTTCTCCCCACCCGAGATGATCAGGTCCTTGATCCGGTCCTGGACGAACACGAAGCCCTCGTCGTCGACGCGCCCCACGTCACCGGTGCGGAACCAACCGTCAGACGTGATGACCTTGGCGGTCTCCTCGGGCTGGTGGAGGAAGCCCTTCATCAGCTGGGGGGTGCGCAACCAGATCTCGCCGTGCTCACCCACCGGCAGGTCCTGCAGCGTGACCGGGTCGACGATGCGCAGCTCGCAGCCGGGCAGCGGTTGCCCGGCCGAGACGAGCCGTTCGGGGTGCCCTGGGTCCCGATGCGCCGCGGGGAGCAGATGGGTGGCCACGCCGGCCACCTCCGTCAGCCCGTACACATGGATGAAGTCGGTCGCCGGCCACGCCTGCATCGCGGCCCGCAGCAGCGGGGCCGGCATCGGTGCGGCGCCGTACGTGTAGGTCTTCAGGCGGCCGAAGAGCTGGACCGCCTCGGGGCCCGACTGCAGCACCTGCGCGAGCACCGCCGGGACCAGGAAGGTCCGGTTGGCGCCCTTCAGGATGGCGCCGGCCAGCGAGGCACCGTCCGGGTCACGCGTCATCACGCTGGGGATGCCGTCGTACAGGCCGAACATGACGTACGACGTCCCGCCGACGTGGAACAGCGGCATCGACACCATCGACTTGTCGCCGGGATCGAACCCCCAGCCCTCGTGGGCGTTGATGGTGTGGGCGACCATGTTGCGATGCGTCAGCATCACCCCCTTGGGTCGGCCGGTGGTGCCGGAGGAGTACATCACCAGGCACACGTCGTCCGGCTCGACCTCGGGTTGCCTGGGCGTCGGTTCGCTGCGAGCCAGCCACGCCTCGTACTCATCGCCCTCGGCCCCGTCGGGCGTGACGGTGATGACCTGCTCGACGCTGCCCAGCCGGTCGCGGATCCGGTCGATGGTGGGCATCAGCTCGACGCCCACGAAGAGCACCCTGGCGCCGGAGTCGTTGACCGCGAAGTCGACCTCGTCGCCTGCCGAGCGCCAGTTGACGATGGCGTTCGCGGCCCCCACGGAGGCCGCGGCGTGAGTGATCTCGACACAGGCGGGGTGGTTCTTGTCCAGGAAGGCCACCGTGTCGCCGCGCGAGATCCCGAGGGCCCGCAGTCCCCCAGCTGCGCGGCGTACCCGGTCGTTCCACTGCGCCCACGTCCAGGTGCGGTCGCCGTAGGTCATCGCCTCGGCGTCGGGCGTGTGCTGCGCCCACCAGTCCAGGCGCTCGTCGATGAAGCTCGGTTCAGGTGCGCTCATGATGCTGATTGTGGCCCAGGTCACACCCGGCGTCGACCTGTCATCGAGCGCGGACGACCCGGCCCTCGTCCCAGACCGGTCCGTCCGACTCGTAGACCGAACCGTCAGCGCCGTACACCAGGAACCGGTCGAAGCCCCGGGCGAACCAGCGGTCGTGCGTGACCGCGAGGACCGTCCCGGAGAAGGCGGCCAGCCCGTCCTCCAACGCCTCGGCGGACTGGACGTCCAGGTTGTCGGTGGGTTCGTCGAGCAGCAGCAGAGTGGCGCCGGAGAGCTCCAGCAGCAGGATCTGGAAGCGTGCCTGCTGGCCTCCCGAGAGCGACTCGAACTTCTGCTCCGCGGCGTGCGCCAGCTCGTAGCGGTCCAGCACCCGAGCCGCCTGTTCGCGCCCCATCCCGTCGCGCCCGTTGACCGAGCCGTCGCCTCGGTGGAGCACCTCCACCAGCGTGCGCCCGAGCAGTTCGGGATGGTCGTGGGTCTGCACGAACCAGCCGGGCCGGACCCGGGCACCGAGCTTGGCCTTGCCGGTGTGCGGCACCGGCGCGACCGGGACCTCGCCGACGGGCTGGTGCTCGACGTCCGGGTCGCTCCCGCCAGCGGCCAGCAGCCGCAGGAAGTGCGACTTGCCCGAGCCGTTGGAGCCCAGCACGGCGACCCGTTCGCCGTACCAGACCTCGAGGTCGAAGGGCTTCATGAGACCGGTCAGCTCCAGGTCGGTGCAGACCACCGAGCGCTTGCCGGTGCGCCCACCCTTGAGGCGCATGGTGACCTGCTGCTCGCGCGGCTGCTCGGTCGGCGGGCCCTTCTCCTCGAACTTGCGCAGCCGGGTCTGGGCGGCGCGGTACTGCGAGGCCAGGCCGTCGTTGTACTCGGCCTTGATCTTGTAGCGCAGCACCAGCGCCTTGAGCTTCGCGTGCTCCTCGTCCCATCGGCGCCGAAGCTCCTCGAACCGCTCGAAGCGGTCCTTGCGTGCCTGGTGGTACGACGCGAAGCCACCCGGGTGGGTCCACACGGAGTTGCCCGCACTGCCGAGCTCCACGGTGACGACCCGGGTGGCGGTGTTGTCCAGCAGCTCGCGGTCGTGGCTGATGAAGAGGATCGTCTTGTCCGACTCGTTGATCCGCTGCTCGAGCCAGATCTTGCCCGGCACGTCGAGGAAGTTGTCGGGCTCGTCGAGCAGCAGCACCTGGTCGGGTCCGCGCAGCAGGAACTCCAGCACCAGCCGCTTCTGCTCGCCTCCCGACAGTGTGCGCAACTCGCGGTACTTCGCCCGGTCGTAGGCCACCCCGAGGCCGGCCATGGTGCAGACGTCCCAGGTGACCTCGATGTCGTAGCCACCGGCGTCGGTGAACTCCGAGAGCGCGTGCGCGTAGCGCATCTGGGTCTTCTCGTCGTCGGACTCCATGAGGGCGAGCTCGCAGCGCTCGACCTCCGCTGCCGCGGCACGCACCCGGGGTGGGGCCACGGACAGCAGCAGGTCCGCGACGGTGGGGTCCTCCCCCAGCCCCGCATTGACCATCTGGCGCATCACGCCCAGCCCTCCGGACCGGGTGACGACCCCGGCATGCGGGGTGAGGTCACCGGTGATGATGCGCAGCAGGGTCGTCTTGCCCGCGCCGTTGGCACCGACGAGCGCGACCTTGGCTCCCTCGCCGACCCGGAACGAGATGTCGTCGAGCAACACCCGTCCGTCGGGCAGCTCGTAACGCACTCCGGCGACATCCACGTGACCCACGACCCCATTGTCGCTGCCGAGGCGGCCGGAGTCATCCGGGTTTCAGGAGCCACCCGCCCCCGGCGCCAGAGCGGCCACCTCACGCAGGATCCCCGGCGTCAGGAAACGGGTCTGGGCACCGTCCACGACCGCTCCGTCCGGCGGGCACGAGCCCACCGGTCGGATCCAGACCCGTTCCGACCCGAACCGGAGCAGGTAGGCCGGCCCGAACGGATCTCGCAGGCAGCGACGCGCACTGGCGTTAGCGTGCAGGGCGGATTCCTTGAGGGAGTCGAGCAGCTCCTGGGCGGCGTCCCCGGTGAGCCGTGCGCTCCAGGCCAACGGCTCGAGCGTCGCCGGCCCCGCCACCACGTCGTAGCCGCACACGGAGACCGCCGACACGCTCAGCAGGGCCTGCAGGACGGGCACCCCGTCGGTCATCGCCAGGTCGGCGGCCGGCTCGCAGCCGTTGCTGTCCACCTCGCCCACGCGCCGCGCCGAGCTCAGCAGGTAGGAGGCGACGTACTCGCTGCGCGCCACGACCCGGATGCCGGCCTGGCCACCGACCGTGATGACGCCGACCCACGCGCCGTCGGGGTAGAGGTCGATCCCGTTGCCGGCGGTGTAGCGGTGCACGACTCCCGGGCTGTCACCCACGTCGAAGCCGTCGACCGGGACGAACTGGACACCGTAGCCGTTCACCGGACCGCACGAGTGCAACGGCATGCGCTCACCGGGACGCTCCACCACGGGGGTGGCCGGTCGTGGACTGGTGCACCCGTTCGTCAACCGCCCGTGGATCCAGGTGTTGGGGACCTGGATCTCGACATCGCGCCAGGTCTCGGTGTGCCAGCCGTTGAAGACCTCCACCGCACCGGGGACCTCGTCGGGTGACGGAGTGGTGGGGGCCGGCTGCCGGTCCGGTGACCTGGACAGGTTCAGCACCCCGATCGGCACTGCCACCAGAGCGACGGCCAGGCCGACCACCAGCACCGTCGCACGACGCCGTCGCGCCAACCGGGCGCGGGCGCCCTGCGCGAGGCCGACCGGGGCCGGCGCCTCCTCGGCCCGGTCGCTCAGCACCGATCGCAGTCGTTCCTCCAGGTCACTCATGCTCGTCTCCCAGTTCGGTCCGCAGCAGCGCGATGCCCCGGCTGACCCGGGAGCGCACACTGCCCTCGCGCACCCCGGTCAGCTCGGCGATCGCGGCGTAGTCGAGGTCTTCGTAGTAGCGCAGCACCACCGAGGTGCGCAGCGGCTCAGGGAGCCGGCGGCACGCCTGCCACAGGGCGTCGTCGGGCAGGACCGCCTCGACGGAGGTGCCCAGCACCTCCGACACCGGCGACTCCCGCCGACGGAACTTGCGCCACGAGGAGGTGTGGGCGTTGATCACCATCCGCCGCAGGTAGGCGTCGGGGTCCTCCACCGTCGCGATCCGCGACCACCGCGGCAGCGCGCGCGAGAGCGCGTCCTGCACCACGTCCTCGGCGTCGGTGGCGTTGCCGGTCAGCACGTAGGCCAGACGCAGCAGCGAGCGGCCTCGGGCCGCCACCCACTCGTCGAACTCCGGCGGGTCGCCCACACGGGTCTCCTGTTCGCTGGCGAGCTGCTGCATGCCCTACCAACGCAGCATCCCAGCGTTCTGTTGCGAGCGCAGGTCACATGTTCTCCAGCACCAGTGCACAGCAGGCTCACAGGTGGAGCGGTCATCGTCCCTGTATGAACCAATCACGGCACACCCCCACCGGGACCGTTCGCCGGGTCGGGTGGATTCGCAACGCTGTGGTCGCCCTGAGCGTGGGCTCCGCGCTCGCGGTCGCCGCAGGTCTCGGCCTCACCAGTCTCGGGACCGCGGCCACGGTCACCTCGACGACGGGTTCCTCGGGCACCGCCAGCGGCACCACGTCGTCGCAGGTCAGCGTCGGGGCCGGATCGAGCACCACCACCCACGCCACCAGTTCGGGATCCTGAGATGGTCGCCGCGGTCGACTGGCAGGTGTGGAGCACCCAGGCCCGCCTGGTCGTCACCCGACCCGAAGTACTCGCCGAGGCCTGCGCGATGGTCCAGGACCTGTTGGCCGACATCGACGTGGCGGCCAGCCGGTTCCGGCCCGACTCGGAGATCTGCAACCTCACTCAGTCTCGGGCCACCTTGTCCCCGATCCTGGCCGACCTGCTCGCCGTTGCGCTCGACGCCGCCGAGCACAGCGGCGGCGCGGTCGACCCGACCGTCGGTGCGACGTTGTGCGATCTGGGCTACGACCGAGACGTCGCCGAGCTCGACCTCGACGGGAGTCGTGCCGTGGTCCGGGTACGCCGCGTGCCGGGCTGGCGAGCGCTCGACCTCGCCGGCACCCGGCTGACGTGGCCCGAGGGCATCGAGCTCGACCTCGGCGCCACCGCCAAGGCCCGCGCAGCCGACCTCGCGGCCAGCCTCGTCGCCACCAGCTTCGACACCGGCGTCCTGGTGAGCCTGGGCGGCGACATCGCATCGGCAGGACCCGCCCCTGCCGGCGACTGGCAGGTCGCTATTCGCGACGGCGAGGACGAACCAGCTGCCCACATCGCCCTGCCCGCCGGCGGCGCCGTGGCCACCTCCAGCACTCTGCGCCGCACCTGGCGCCGCGGCCAGACCCGCATGCACCACGTCATCGACCCGGCGACCGCCCTGCCTGCCGAGCCGGTGTGGCGGACGGTGAGTGTCGTGGGGCGCACCTGCGTGGAGGCGAACACCGCATCCACGGCGACCATCGTCAAGGGCAGTGGCGGCAGGGCCTGGCTCGCGATGCGGGGCCTGCCGGCCCGGCTGGTGGACACTGCCGGTGGAGTGCATCTGCTCGGCGGGTGGCCCGCCGAGGACGCCGATCGGGAAGCGTCATGAACGAGGCACTGTGGGCCTTGGGTCGGGGCACCGGGATCGTGGCTCTGGTCCTGCTCACCGTCTCCGTGGTGCTCGGTATCGCCACCCGCTCGGGACGACCCCTGCCCCTGTTGGGTCGCTTCGGCGTGGCCGACGTGCACCGCACCGTCGCCCTGACCGCCACCGGGCTCATCGCCCTCCACCTGGGCAGCCTGCTGTTCGACTCCTATGCCCAGCTCAACCTCCTCGACCTGGTCCTCCCGTTCCTCGGCACCTGGCGACCGCTCTGGCTCGGCCTGGGCACCCTGGCGGTCGACCTGCTGGCCGTGATCACCCTGGTCAGTCTGCTGCGGCACCGGGTCGGGCCCCGGGTCTTCAAGGCCGTGCACTGGCTGACCTACGCCCTGTGGCCAGTCGCGCTGCTGCATTCGCTGGGCACCGGCACCAATGCCGGTTCCGCCTGGTTCACCGTTCTCGCAGCGGTCTGTTCGGCCGCCGTCGCCGGCGCTGTCGCGTGGCGGTTCACTCCGTCGTTCGACGGCCGCGGCTGGCACCGCACTCCCCGAAAGGTGCTCCTGTGACCGCCGTAGCCCTGCCCGACACCCGTCCGTTGCTCTCCCTGGCCGGTCTCGACGCCGCCGAACACCTGGACCGGATCGGCCCCCTGCCCTGCTTGGGTCTCGAGGAGCTCCTGGCCGTCGCCGATCACAGCGGACTCACCGGGCGCGGGGGCGCCGGGTTCCCGACGGCGATCAAGCTGCGCGCGGTGGCATCGGCACGTAGCCCCGTCGTGGTCGGCAACGCCATGGAGGGGGAGCCGCTCAGCCACAAGGATGCCGTCCTGCTGGCTCGGGTCCCCCACCTGGTGCTGGACGGCCTCGCGCTGGTCGGCACAGCGGTGCGGGCCCGCCGGCGCCTGCTGGCCGTCGGCCCCGAGGTCGCCGCACCCGGGATCGAGCCGTTGGCCAGGGCCTGCGGCGTCGAGGTTCTGCGCCTGTCCGGCGGCTTCATCGCCGGGCAGGAATCGGCGCTGGTCAACCAGATCGACGGCCGGCGCGCGGTCCCTGCCGACCCCCTCATCCGGGTGACGACGAGCGGTGCCGGCGGGCGCGCGACCCTGGTCAGCAACATCGAGACCCTCGCCCATCTCGCCCTCGCAGCGCGCAACGGTGCGGACTGGTTCCGCTCCCGGGGCACGCCGGAGGACCCCGGCACGTCCCTGTTCAGCATCTCCGGCGCGGTGGCCCGTCCGGGCGTGGTCGAGGCCGACCGCGGATCCCGGCTGACCGACGTGCTCACGCCCGCCGGCCCCCTGGACCCCGTCGCTGTCCTGGTCGGCGGCTACCACGGTGCCTGGGTCCCGGTGGCGTCCCTCGACATTGCGTTGACCCGCTCGGCGCTGGCGCCCTTCGGCGCACAGGTGGGCGCCGGTGTCCTCCATGTCCTCGACACCCACACCTGCCCGCTACGCAGGGCTGCAGAGATCACCGGCTACCTGGCCGGCGAGAGCGCCGGACAGTGCGGACCGTGCATCAACGGCCTGCCCCGGATGGCCGACGCCCTCGGCCGACTGGCGACCGGCCACCGCGACCCGGCGCTGGTGACGCAGATCGACCGGATGCGGCTGACCGTGGCCGGCCGCGGCGCCTGCGCCCACCCCGACGGTACGGCGCGCTTCGTCGCCAGCACGCTGCGCACCTTCCACGGCGACGTCGAGGCCCACCTCGCCGGTCGCTGCACGGCGGCGGCGCGATGAGCAGGCTGCACATCGACTGGACCCGGTGCGACGGTCACGGTGCCTGCGCCGAGCTGCTGCCCGAGCTGCTGGGCGTCGACGAGTGGGGCTTCCCGGTCAGCCGCAGCGGCGAGCGGGACCCCGAGGTCCCCCCGGCCCTGCTGTCGCGGGCCAGGCACGCCCAGAACAGCTGCCCGCTCATGGCGCTCATCCTGGTCGGCCCGACCTAGTCACTCCTCGGTGGACCGGGCCCAGAGGTTGACGCCCGAGTCCACGGCGAACGCATCGATGGCGTCGAGCTCCGAGGTCGTGAGCGGCGGCGCCGAGAGAGCATCGAGGTTGGTGTCGAGCTGCTCCACGCTGGAGGCGCCGATCACCGCGCTGGTCACGCGGGGGTCGCGCAAGGCCCACTGCAGGGCCAGTTGGGCCAGCTTCTGCCCGCGTCCCAGGGCGATCTCGTTGAGCCCACGCACCCGACGCAGCACGTCGTCGTCGAGGCCGGCGATGGTCGTGTCCTCCCGAGCGGCCCGGGAGTCGGCTGGCACGCCCTCGAGGTAGCGGTCGGTCAGCAACCCCTGGGCCAGCGCCGAGAAGACGATGCAGCCCATCCCCGCTGCTTCCAGCGCGTCGAGCAGGTCGACCTCGATCCAGCGGTTCAACATGCTGTACGACGGCTGGTGGATCAGCAACGGGGTGCCGAGGTCCCGGGCGATCGCGGCGGCCTCGGTGGTCCTGGCACCCGAGTAGGACGAGATGCCGGCGTACAGGGCACGACCGGTGCGCACCGCATGGTCGAGCGCCATCATCGTCTCCTCGACGGGTGTCTCGGAGTCGAAGCGGTGGCTGTAGAAGATGTCGACGTAGTCGAGTCCCAGGCGGTCCAGGGACTGGTCGAGGGAGGCGAGCAGGTATTTGCGCGAACCACCGCCCTGCCCGTAGGGACCCGGCCACATGTCGTAGCCGGCCTTGGTGGAGATGACCAGCTCGTCACGGTAGGGCGCGAAGTCGTCGGCCAGGTAGCGCCCGAAGTTCTCCTCGGCCCTGCCGTAGGGCGGTCCGTAGTTGTTGGCCAGGTCGAAGTGGGTCACGCCGCGGTCGAAGGCCCGGCGCAGGATGGCTCGCTGGGTCTCCTCCGGGCGGTCGTCGCCGAAGTTCTGCCACAGGCCGAGCGACAGGGCCGGCAACTGGAGACCGCTTCGCCCGGTGTGGCGGTAGGTCATGCCCCTGGTCGGCGTGGAGTCATAGCGGTCCGGAGCGGCGTCGTACGTCATGGGGAACATCCTGCCGTGCGAGGCCCAGTCGTCCTATCCTGAGAGCCATGGAGCTGCGCCATGTCGATCCCTCTCGACGCCGTGGCCGGGCACTGGAGGCGTGGCACGCGATCGCACGCTCGCGGGCCGGCCGGTGGTACGGCATCAACGTGGCGTCTCGCTTCGACGCGCGGGTGCTGCGACTGACCGGCGGCCGGATCCGGCTCGTCGGGCCACTGCCGACCGCCGTGCTCAGCACGACGGGGGCGAAGTCCGGACTGCCCCGGGAGAACCCGGTGGTCTACTTCCACGATGGCACCGACGTCGTGCTCATCGCGTCGAGCTTCGGGCGCGATCGACACCCGGCGTGGTTCCACAACCTCCTCGCCCACCCGGAGGTGCGGCTCAACGGTCACCGGTTCCGGGCCGCCGAGGTGACCGACGCTTCGGAGTACGAACGCCTCTTCGCGCTCGCGGTCCGGCTCTATCCCGGGTACGCCGACTACCGCGATCGCACCGCGCTGGTCGGCCGACGGATCCCGGTGCTGCGTCTGGTCCCCGCCTGAGGGGAAGAAATGCCTCGCCCCCCGGTGTTGGGCCCGCATGACCACTCGTGCCGATCGCACCATCGCCGCCCTGCGTTCCATCCACGACGACCTCGCGCGCCTGGTGCCGACCCTCTCGGGCGACCAGCTGAACGGCCCGTCCGGCGCGTCGGAGTGGAGCGTCGCGCAGGTGCTCTCCCACCTCGGCAGCGGCGCCGAGATCGGACAGGCCGGCTACCGAGCAGCCATCGACGGCACCGCCCCGCCCGAGCAGGACTTCAACAAGGGGGTCTGGGATCGCTGGAACGCCATGTCTCCGGCCGACCAGGCCGCCGGCTTCCTGCGGGCTGACGCCGACCTCGTCGCCACCCTCGAGGCGCTGAGCCCGGAGCAGCGTGAGGGCACCCAGATGAAGCTCGGGTTCCTTCCTGCCCCGATCCCGTTGGCCGCGGCAGCCGGGATGCGCCTGGGCGAGGCGGCCCAGCACGCGTGGGACGTCAAGGTCGCCCTGGACCCGGGCGCCACTGTCGACGCCGCTGCGGCCGATGTGATGCTCGAGCACTACAGCGATGGCCTCGGCTTCCTGCTCGGTTTCACCGGCAAGGCGGACCGGCTCGCCACGCCCGCTGTGGTGGCCCTCGAGGGCACCGACCTCGCGCTCATCATCGACGACTCGGTGCACCTCGGCGCCGGTGCAGACCCGACCGCCACGTTCACGGGCGCCTCGGAGTCGGTGATCCGACTGCTCGGTGGCCGGCTCACTGCGCCGTACACCCCGACAGGGGTCCAGGTGACCGGCAACGTGACGCTGGAGGACCTGCGCGAGGTGTTCCCGGGCTACTGATCCGGGGCCACTCCCAGCATCGCGAGCACCAGGCCGCGGTAGTGCTCTGCCACATCGGCCGGTGACCAGACTCCCTCGTCGCGATACCAACGCGCCACGTCGATGCCGAGGGACAGGACCGCCAGGGTCGTCATGTGGGGGTCGCGGGTGTGGAAGACGCCCTGGTCGACCCCAAGCTGGACGACGTCACGCACCACGAGGTCGATCCGGTGCCGCAGTGCGGTGATCTCTGCCCGGTGCTCGGCGGTGAGCGCCGACAGCTCGTAGTTGATCACTCGCGCGCCGGTGTGGGACTGCGCGTGGTCGCGCACGAACGCCTCCACGACCGCGCCGAGCTGGTCGACCGGGTCGGCGGCGCTGCTCGCCGACTCCTCCACCAGCTCCAGCACGCGACTGTGACCCACCAGGGACAGCTCGTGCAGGAGCGCCTCCTTGGAGGGGAAGAAGACGTAGAGGGCTGCCGGGCTCATCCCGGCCGTCGAGGCGATGTCGCGCGTGGTCGTCCCGTGGAACCCCTTCTCGGCGAAGGCAGCGACCGCCGCGGCAACGAGTCGGCTGCGCGCGTCGGGGGGATCTGGCGTTTCGGTTGACGTCGAGGACATGGTTGAGTGATGGTAAGCAAGCGCTTAATGATTCAGCAACCGTGAGCCACAGGAGGACACGTGCAGGGACTCACCGGCAAGGTAGCCGTCGTCACCGGAGCCAGTCGGGGCATCGGCCTGGCCATCGCCCAGCGACTCGTCGATGAAGGTGTCCGGGTCGTGGTCACCGCCCGCAAGCCCGAGGCCCTGAGCGAGGCGGTGGCTGCTCTCGGCGGCGCCGAGCACGCCCTCGGGATCGCCGGCAAGGCCGACGACCCGGAGCACCGGGAGGACGTCGTCGCCCAGGCGGTCGCGACGTTCGGCAGCCTGGACCTGCTCGTCAACAACGCGGGCATCAACCCCGCCTACGGCCCGCTGCTCGACCTCGACCTGGGTGCCGCCCGCAAGGTGGTCGAGGTCAACGCCATCGCCGCCCTCGGCTGGGTGCAGAGCGCCCACCGCGCCTGGTTCGGCGAGCACGGTGGCGCCGTGGTCAACGTCGCCTCGGTCGCCGGCCTCAAGCCCGCTCCCGGCATCGCGTTCTACGGGGCCACCAAAGCCATGCTGATCGCCCTCACCGAGGAGCTCGCGGTCGAGCTGGGGCCGAAGGTGCGGGTCAACGCCGTGGCCCCTGCCGTGGTCAAGACCGTGTTCGCAAGTGCCCTCTACGAGGGCAAGGAGGCCGAGGTCTCCGCGGCCTACCCCCTCAAGCGGCTCGGCGTCCCGGAGGACATCTCCGGAGCGGTCGCCTTCCTCCTCTCCGACGAGGCCGCCTGGGTGACAGGCCAGACCCTGACGCTGGACGGTGGTCTGCTGCTCACCGGCGGCGTGTGATGACGGCGCTGGACGGGATCGGCGCGGTGGTCACCGGCGCCGGCAACGGCATCGGCCGGGCTCTCGCGACCCGTCTGGCGTCCGAAGGCGCCCGGGTGGTGGTCAACGACCTCGACGCCGACGCAGCGCGCGAGGTCGCGGACGCGATCGGCGCCACCCCGGTCCCAGGTGATGCCGCCTCGAGCGACGGCGTGGCGCACCTGGTCTCCGAGGCCACCAGGCACCTGGGCCGCATCGACCTGTTCATGGCCAACGCGGGCATCGACGGCGCCGGCGGACCCGACAGCCTGCAGACCTCCGACGAGGCGTGGGCCGCGGTCGTGGAGGTCAACGTGATGGCGCACGTACGCGCCGCGCGGCTCCTGGTCCCGCGCTGGCTGGAGACCGGGGGCGGCCGCTTCGTGGTCACCGCTTCCGCGGCCGGGCTCCTGACGATGATCGACAGCGCGCCGTACTCGGTCACCAAGCACGCCTCCGTCGGCTTCGCCGAGTGGCTGTCGGTCACCTACGGCGATCGTGGGATCACCGTCCAGGCGATCTGTCCCCAAGGGGTCCAGACCCGGATGCTGGAGGAGGCCGGACCACTGGTCGGACTGTTGTCGCGCGACACCGCACTGACCCCCGACCAGGTGGCCGACGCGTTCATCGCCTCGTTGGCAGATGACCGCTTCCTGGTCCTGCCCCACCCCGAGGTCGCCGACTACTACCGTGCCCGGGCCACCGACACCGACCGCTGGCTCGCCGGCATGCGCAAGCTGCAGGGCAGGCTCGACGAGAGCAGGTCCGCATGAGCGACCCGCGTGGGCTCGACCTGGCCGCCTTCACGCGGTGGTACGACGGGCAGCGACCCGGCGAGATCGTCGGCCCCCTGAGCGCCGAGCTGATCGCCGGCGGCAAGTCCAACCTGACCTACCAGGTCACCGACGGCGCCTCGTGGTGGATCGTGCGCCGCCCCCCGCTCGGCCACGTCCAGGCCACGGCCCACGACATGGGGCGTGAGTACACCGCGATGACCGCGCTCGCCGACACCCCGGTGCCAGTGCCCCGCACCTATGCCCACTGCCCGGACCCCGAGGTCCTGGGCGCCCCCTTCTACGTCATGGAGCGGGTGCTCGGCACCCCCTACCGCACGGCCGCCCAGCTGATCGAGATCGGACCGGAGCGCACGGCCAACCTCCTGGGCGGCATCGTGGACGTGCTGGCCGACCTGCATGCAGTCGACCCGGCAGAGGTCGGGCTGGCCGGCTTCGGTCGACCGGAGGGCTTCCTGGCGCGGCAGGTGCGGCGCTGGGGCCAGCAGCTGGACGGCTCGCGACACCGCGAGCTGCCCGAGGCCGACGAGCTGCGCCGCCTGCTCACCGAGCACGTGCCGGAGACCGGTCACTCGGGGATCGTGCACGGCGACTACCGGCTCGACAACCTGCTCGTGGCCGACGACGAGATCCGGGCGGTCGTCGACTGGGAGATGGCCACCCTCGGGGACCCGCTCACCGACATCGCCCTCATGCTCGTCTACGACCGTCTGTCCGGGATCGCCGGTGGCGCCTCGGTCGCCGACGCCAGTCTCGCCCCGGGCTACCCGGACAACGAGGCTCAACTCGCACGCTACGCGGCCGTGAGCGGTCGCGACCTGAGCGAGCTCGACTTCCACATCGCACTGGCGTGCTTCAAGCTCGCCGTGATCCTCGAGGGCATCGACTACCGGCACCTGCAGGGACAGACCGTGGGTGCCGGGTTCGACACCGTCGGGCAGGCCGTCCACCCCCTTCTCGAGGCCGGTCTCGAGGCCATCCGCACCCACACCAACTGAGGGAACCAGCATGGACTTCATGTTCGACAGTCAGACCCAGGAGCTCCAACAGCGCCTGACGACCTTCCTGGAGGAGCGGATCCGCCCCGCCGAGCCCACCTTCCACGAGCAGCTCGCCGCACTGGAGAACCGCTGGGCCTGGACGAGGGTCCCGGTGCTCGCCGAGCTCCGCGCCGAGGCCCGGGAGCTGGGTCTGTGGAACCTGTTCCTACCCCCCGGGGAGCACGGGGACCTCGGTGCCGGCCTGACCAACCTGCAGTACGCCCCGCTTGCCGAGATCACCGGCCGGAGCATCCATCTGGCGCCCGCCGTGCTCAACTGTGCGGCCCCTGACACCGGCAACGCCGAGGTGCTGGCGATGTTCGGGACCCCCGAGCAGCAGGAGCGCTGGCTCACGCCGCTGCTGGACGGCACGATCCGCTCGGCGTTCGCCATGACCGAACCCGACGTGGCCTCCTCCGACGCCACCAACATCGCGACCCGGATCGAGCGGGACGGCGACGACTACGTGGTCAACGGCCGCAAGTGGTGGATCACCGGCGCGATGAACCCCGAGGCCGAGATCTTCATCGTGATGGGCAAGACCGACCCCTCCGCCTCGCGGCACCGCCAGCAGAGCCAACTGCTGGTCCCCCGCAACACCCCGGGGGTGACCGTGACCCGCGGCATGGAGGTCTTCGGCTACGACGACCACGAGCACGGCGGGCACGCCGAGATCCTCTTCGAGGACGTGCGGGTCCCGGCCTCGTTCCTGATCGGCGAGGAGGGTGCCGGGTTCGCGATCGCGCAGGCCCGACTGGGCCCCGGCCGCATCCACCACTGCATGCGCTCGATCGGGGTCGCCGAGGAGGCCATCGAACTGATGAGTCGTCGGGCCTCCGAGCGGGTCGCCTTCGGCCGGCCGCTGTCCGAGCAGGGGGTCATCCGCGACTGGATCGCGGAGTCCCGGGTGCGACTCGAGCAGCTCCGGCTCCTGGTGCTGAAGACCGCGTGGCTCATGGACACCGTCGGCAACCGCGGCGCCCACACCGAGATCCAGATGATCAAGATCGCCACCCCCAAGACGGTCCAGTGGATCCTCGACAAGGCCATCCAGGTGCATGGCGCGGCCGGCCTCTCCCAGGACTTCCCCCTGGCCTCGGCCTTCGCCGGCATCCGGACCCTGCGTTTCGCCGACGGCCCTGACGAGGTGCACAAGAACGCCCTGGCCAAGGCGGAGATCCGGCGCCACACGGAGATGACATCCTGACCTCATGGACCTGAGCCTCAACGACGAGCAGCAGAGCTTCCGTGACCTCGCGCGGACCTTCCTGGAGGCCGAGGCGGTCCCGCATCGCACCGAGTGGGACCGCAACGAGTCCGTCGACCTCTCGATCATCCCCAAGATGGCCGAGATCGGCTTCTTCGGCCTCACCATCCCCGAGCAGTACGGCGGGCTGGGCGGCGACTACCTCACCTACGTCCTGGGCATGGAGGAGTTGGGCCGGGCCGACTCGGCCCTGCGCGGCATCGTCTCGGTCTCCAACGGCCTGGTGGGCAAGTCCATCCTCGGCTTCGGCACCGAGGAGCAGAAGCAGGCCTACCTGCCCGGCATCGCCGAGGCCACCATCCTGGGCTGCTTCGGCCTCACCGAGCCTGACACCGGCTCCGACGCCGGCAACCTGACGTCGCGGGCCAGGCGCGACGGCAGCGACTACCTGATCAGCGGTCAGAAGCTGTTCATCACCAACGGCACATGGGCCCACGTCGCCCTGGTGTTCGCCCGCACCGGGGGACCCGGCCCCAAGGGGGTGAGCGCCTTCCTGGTCCCCACCGACTCCCCCGGCTTCGAGGCCCGCGAGATCAAGGGCAAGCTCGGCCTGCGGGGACAGGCCACGGCCGAGCTGTTCCTCACCGACGTCCGTGTCCCTGAGTCCGCCCGGCTCGGCGCGGAGGGCGAGGGCTTCCGGATCGCGATGACGACCCTGGCCAAGGGCCGGGTCTCGGTGGCTGCCGGCTGTGTCGGGCTGGTCCAGGCCTGCCTGGAGAGCTCGGTCGCCTATGCGACGAGCCGCACCCAGTTCGGTCGACAGCTCGCCGGCTTCCAGCTGGTCCAGGAGATGATCGCCGAGATGTCGGTCGACGCCGACGCTGCTCGCCTGCTGGTGTGGCGCTGCGCTGACCTGATCGATCGGGGGCTGGAGTTCGGCGTCCAGGCCTCCAAGGCCAAGCTCTACGCCTCCGAGGCCGCCGTGCGCGCTGCCAACAACTGCATCCAGGTGTACGGCGGTGCCGGCTACGTCGATGAGTACCCGGCAGAGAAGTACCTCCGCGATGCCCGCGTGATGACCCTCTACGAGGGCACCAGCCAGATCCAGAAGTTGCTCATCGGGCGGGACGAGACCGGCATCAATGCCTTCGTTTGAGTCCCTGCGCAGGCACCACCGCGACCCTGACAAGGGCCTGCAGGTCGACTCCCTCAGCGTGGCCTATGCCGGACACACGGTGCTGGACTCGGTCTCGTTCGAGGTCCGCCCGCACGAGGTCGTGGGCATCATCGGGCCCAACGGCGCCGGCAAGACGACGCTCCTGGACCTGGTCTGCGGACGGCGTACCCCCGACTCGGGTCGCGTGAGCTGGGGCGGGCGACGTATCGGCCGCACCAAACCCCACCGGCTCGCCACGCTGGGGATCTCTCGCGTCGAGCAGGACCCCGTCCTGGCCGAGGACCAGAGCGTGCTGTCCAACGTGATGGCCGGGGCCGACCGCCGCGAACGTTCCTCGATCATGCCGCGCCCCGAGCGTCGTCAGGCGACCGCCGCCGACCGTGTGCTGTCCGAGCGGGCCCGCGAGATCCTGCGCACGCTGGGCATCCTGGACCACGAGGACGACGACCCCGCCGGTCTGCCGTGGGGTGTGCGCGGCCGCGTGCACCTGGCCAAGGCGCTGATCACCGAACCGCAGCTGGTCGTGCTGGACGAGCCGGGCGCCGGGCTCTCACGGGCCGATGCGACGGCGCTGGGACGCACCGTGCGCCGCCTCACCCACCGGGTCACCTTCCTGCTCGTCGATCACCGCATGGACCTGGTGCTGGACGTATGTGACCGGGTGGTGGTCCTGGTGGAGGGCCGCGTCGTCGCCTCGGGCACCCCCGACCAGATCCGTGCGGACCCCGCGGTGCAGGCGGCCTACCTGCACGAGGACTGAAGAGTCAGGCCCGCCGGGTCTCCAGCACCCGGAAACCCTTCGCGCTCGCCAGCCTGGTCGTGGGGAACCCCTGGTCGCCGAGCCAGCGTTGCAGGGAGTCGGCGCCGAGGTTCTTGCCGACCACCATGACCGCGCGCCCACCGGGGGTCAGCCGCGGCAGCCAGGTGAGGAGCAATTCGTGCAGGGCCTCCTTGCCGATCCGGATCGGGGGGTTGGACCAGATCTCGTCGTACTGCTGAGCCGGGTCGATGGCATCGGGGGTGCTGGCCCGGAAGCGGTCGGCGACGCCGAGTGCCTCGGCGTTCTCGCCGGCCAGGAGGATGGCCCGCTCGTTGACCTCGACGCCGGTCACGACGGCGTCGGTGTGCAGGGCGATCGCCAGCCCGATGACGCCGTAGCCGCAGCCGAGATCGAGGATGTGCGCCCCTGACGGCAGGCCCGTGGGGGGCCGGGTCTCCCGGAACAGGATCGCCGTGCCGATGTCGAGCCGGCCCTTGCTGTAGACCCCGGACCCGCTGACGAGGTCGAGGGTGCGGCCCCAGACCTCGCAGCTGAACGGGGCCCGGGTGAAGGGCACACCCGGATCGGCGGAGAAGTAGTGGTCAGTCAAGGCTGCGCACCTTCCGCACGTCACTCGCGCGTTGGGCCAGCCCCGCGTCGGGCGGGTAGGCCACCTGCTCCAGGGTCAGGCCGCGCGGCTGTGCCACCGTGACCCGGCCGTCGCGGACCAGGCCGAGCAGCACCTCGCGGGCGAAGTCGGGACGGCGCCGACCATCGCCCACCGCGAGCATGCACCCCACCAGCGAACGCACCATGTTGTGGCAGAAGGCGTCCGCGCGCACGTGCGCAACAGCCAGCCCCAGGTCATCGCGCGACCAGGACAGCTCCAGCAGCGTCCGGATCGTGGTGGCACCCTCGCGTCGTCGACAGAAGGCCGCGAAGTCGTGCTCGCCCAGCAGCAGGGCCGCGGCCTCGTTCATCCGGTCGAGGTCCAGGGGTCGTTGCCAGGCCAGGACCTGGTGGCGCATCAGCGGGTCGACGGTCGCCGCCGAGTCCGAGATGCGGTAGGCGTAGCGACGCCACAGTGCCGAGAAACGGGCATCGAAACCGGCCGGCGCCACGCTCACCCGATGCACTCGTACGTCGAGCGGCAGGATGCCGTTGAGTCGGCGCGTCAACGCCTCCAGCGGGGGCTCCTTGGCCCGGCCGACGTAGCCATCCACGACGCCCTCGTCGAGGTCCGCGTGGCCCACCTGTGCACGGGCGTGCACCCCGGCATCGGTGCGACCCGCGCACGTCACCCGCACCGCGGGGGTCCGCAACGAGGTCGCCAACGCGGACTCCAGGGTCTCCTGCACGGTCCGCAGACCCGGCTGGGTGGCCCAGCCGCTGAAGTCGGTGCCGTCGTAGGCCATGTCGATCCGGATCCGCACGATCGGCCATCCTGCCACCCGGGTGCCCCGCGAGCAGACTCGGCGGTGGTCCGAGCACGCGAGGTCCTCGTAGGCTCACCCTGTGGCCGATCCCGCAATCATCCTCGTGTCCGAGAACCACGCCGACCTGCTGGAGGACGAGTTCGGTCGCTACCGACGTGACTACGTCATCCGAGCGGTCCGGTCCGCCGAGGCCGCGTTGGCAGTGACCGAGGAGATCCGTGCGGCCGGTGACCAGGTCGCGATGTTCGTCGCAGACTCCCGGCTGCCCGACGCCCACGTGCTGACCGCCTTCGCCGACTGGCGATCGGTGATCCCGACCGCGAGACGCATGGTCGTGGCTCACTGGGACAACTTCCTGACCGACTCCGAGCCGCTGCGTGCCGGACTGGCCAAGGGCAAGTACGACGCCTACCTGCTGATGCCTCGCGGCAGGCGTGACGAGGAGTTCCACAACGCCGTCACCGACCTGCTCTCCGACTGGGGCTCGACCGTGGCGGGTCCCGAGGTGGACACCATGCGGATCGTGACGCCGACGCTGGACGCCCACACGCTGGCGATCCGCGACTTCCTCGACCGCATGGGGATGCCCAACCGGGCCTACGCGCCGGATTCCGAGGTGGGCCGTGAAGTGCTGGCCGACTACGCCGGAGAGCTGGTCTACCCGATCGTCCAGGCCATGAACAGGGCACCCATCAGGGCTGCCAGCGTGCATGACGTCGCCATCGCCATCTACGGCCAGCCGGACGACGTCGACGTGGAGGTCGTCGTCGACCTCGCCGTCGTCGGAGGCGGGCCAGCGGGCCTGGCGGCAGCGGTGTACGGCGCCTCCGAAGGCCTCAGCACCGTCGTCATCGAGGCCGAAGCCATCGGAGGGCAGGCCGGCACGAGCTCGATGATCCGCAACTATCTGGGCTTCCCGCGGGGCATCTCCGGCATGCGCCTGTCCCAGCGGGCCCGCAACCAGGCCATCAGGTTCGGCACCCGGTTCTTCACAGGGTGGCCGGTCACCGCCCTCGACCCGGGTCGGGCCGGCGCTCCCCACGTGCTGCACACCGATGGCGGTGCGGTCCGGGCCCGGTCCGTGGTGATCGCCAACGGCGTCTCGTACCGCAAGCTGCGCGTCGATCCGCTCGACTCGCTCGTGGGGCTCGGGGTGTTCTACGGGGCGGCGATGACGGCGGCCAGGGAGATGGAGGGCAACGACGTCTTCGTGGTGGGCGGTGGGAACTCGGCCGGCCAGGCCGCCGTACACCTCGCCCGCTTCGCGCGCAGCGTCACCATCCTGATCCGTCGCGCCTCCCTCGCCGAGACGATGTCGGCCTACCTGATCAACGAGATCAGCTACAACCCACGGATCTCGGTGCGCGCCAACGCGCAGGTCGTGAACGGCGGTGGAGATGGCCGGCTGGAGTGGATCGGCATCTGCGACACCGTCACGGGGCACGAGACCCATGAGCGCGCCGGTGGGCTGTTCCTGCTGCTCGGGGCCGAACCGAACTGCGACTGGCTGCCCGACGACGTCGCCCGCGACGCCAACGGCTTCGTGCTCACCGGACGAGACGTGCCCCGCGACAGCTGGATCGCAGACCTGCCGCCCGGCAACCTCGAGACCACGGTGCCCGGCATCTTCGCCGCCGGAGACATCCGGGCCAGCTCCATGAAGCGGGTGGCCGCGGCCAGTGGTGAGGGCGCCAGCGTCGTGCCGCTCGTGCACTCGTGGCTGGAGTCCCTCACCCGCCCTCCGACGGCCGGCTAGACACACGAAGGCCCGCCGCCCCTTGTGGGGGCAGCGGGCCTTCGACGTCAGACCTGGATCAGGCCTTGTCCTCGTCAGTCGCCTCGGCGACCTCGGGGGTCTCGTCCTCGACCGGAGCCTCGTCCTCGACGACCGGAGCCTCGTCCTCGACGACCGGAGCCTCGTCCTCGACGACCGGGGCCTCGTCCTCGACCACGGGGGCGGGGGCGGCAGCGGCGGCAGTCGGCTTCGACTTCGGAGCGGATGGCTTGTAGGCCTCGGTCACCAGCTCGATGACCGCCATGGGGGCGTTGTCGCCCTTGCGCGGACCGATCTTGGTGATCCGGGTGTAGCCACCGGGACGCTCGGCGAAGGTCTCGGCGATCTCGGTGAAGAGGGTGTGCACGACCGACTTGTCGCGGATGGTCTTGAGGACCTCGCGACGGTTGTGCAGGTCACCCTTCTTCGCCTTGGTGATCAGCTTCTCGGCGTGGGGACGCAGGACTCGCGCCTTGGCCTCGGTGGTGGTGATCTTGCCGTGCTCGAACAGCGCCGTCGCCAGGTTGCTGATGATCAGCTTCTGGTGGGCCGGGCTGCCGCCGAGGCGGGCACCCTTCTTGGGGGCTGGCATGATGATTCTCTCGATTCTTCCCGGCCGTGCGAGGTACCGGGATTAGAGGGGTTATCGGTGATCGAGCCGGGTCGAGCTCAGTACTGCTCGTCCTCGACGAAGGCGTCGTCGTCGTCGTCGCCGTAGGCCGCCAGGGCGGCCTGCGGGTCGAAGCCGGGCGCGGAGTCCTTGAGGGACAGGCCCATCTCGACCAGCTTCGCCTTGACCTCGTCAATCGACTTGGCACCGAAGTTGCGGATGTCGAGCAGGTCCTGCTCCGAGCGCGAGATGAGCTCACCCACGGTGTGGATGCCCTCACGCTTGAGGCAGTTGTAGGACCGGACGGTCAGCTGCAGGTCCTCGACCGGAAGGGCGAGGTCGGCAGCCAGCTGCTCGTCGACGGGCGAGGGACCGATGTCGATGCCCTCGGCCTCGACGTTGAGCTCGCGGGCCAGACCGAACAGCTCGACCAGGGTCTTGCCGGCGGAGGCGATCGCGTCACGGGGACGGATCGAGGCCTTGGTCTCGACGTCGATGACGAGCTTGTCGAAGTCGGTGCGCTGCTCGACACGGGTGGCCTCGACCTTGTAGGTGACCTTGAGGACCGGCGAGTAGATCGAGTCGACCGGCATGCGGCCGATCTCGTTGTCGGCACCCTTGTTCTGGACGGCGCTGACGTAGCCGCGGCCGCGCTCGACGACGAGCTCCATCTCGAGCTTGCCCTTGTCGTTCAGGGTCGCGAGCTTCAGCTCGGGGTTGTGCACCTCGACACCGGCCGGCGGCGCGATGTCGGCGGCGGTGACGTCACCGGCACCCTGCTTGCGCAGGTACATGGTGACGGGCTCGTCGTGCTCCGAGGAGACGACGAGACCCTTCAGGTTGAGGATCATCTCGGTGACGTCTTCCTTGACGCCCTCGATGGTCGAGAACTCGTGGAGCACGCTGTCGACCTTGATGCTCGTCACCGAGGCACCGGGGATCGAGCTGAGCAGGGTCCGGCGCAGGGAGTTGCCGAGCGTGTAGCCGAAGCCGGGCTCCAGGGGCTCGATGACGAACCGCGAACGGAACTCGTCGACGACCTCTTCCGACAGGGTCGGGCGCTGAGCGATAAGCACTGGTGATTTCCTTTCCGGACCCATCCACCATTTGACGGGACCGAACGTGAGTTGCGTGAAAAGGAATGGTGAACGCTCCCCCAAGGGTGAGGGAGCGTCCTCCGGTTTACTTCTTGGAGTAGTACTCGACGATCAGCTGTTCGGTGACCGGGATGTCGATCTGCGCGCGCACCGGGAGCTGGTGCACGAGGACGCGCATGCGGTTCGGCAGCGCCTCGAGCCAGGCCGGGACGATCCGCTCGCCGTGGGTCTCGCGAGCCACGATGAACGGGGTCATCTCCAGCGACTTCTCACGAACGTCGATCACGTCGTGGGCAGTCACCTGGAAGGACGGGATGTCCACCTTGTGGCCGTTCACGAGGAAGTGACCGTGGACGACGAGCTGGCGGGCGTGGCGACGCGACCGGGCGAAACCGGCGCGGTAGACCACGTTGTCGAGGCGGCACTCGAGCAGCTGCAACAGGTTGTCACCGGTCTTGCCCGCACGGCGGGAAGCCTCGGTGTAGTAGTTGTGGAACTGCTTCTCCATCACGCCGTAGGTGAAGCGGGCCTTCTGCTTCTCACGAAGCTGGAGAAGGTACTCGCTCTCCTTGATGCGGCCGCGACCGTGCTGGCCGGGCGGGTAGGGACGACGCTCGAATGCCGAGTCGCCACCAACGAGGTCAACACCGAGACGGCGCGACTTCCTGGTCATGGGGCCGGTGTAGCGGGCCATGTTTCAGATGCTCCTTAAGTCTGTCGGTGTCGGGATCAGACGCGGCGGCGCTTGGGCGGCCGGCATCCGTTGTGAGGGGCGGGCGTGACGTCCTGGATGGTGCCGACCTCGAGGCCGATCGCACCCAGGGACCGGATCGCCGTCTCGCGACCAGAGCCGGGGCCCTTGACGAAGACGTCGATCTTCTTCATGCCGTGCTCCATCGCCCGACGACCGGCAGCCTCGGCTGCCATCTGTGCGGCGAACGGCGTGGACTTGCGCGAGCCCTTGAAGCCGACGGTGCCGGCCGAGGCCCACGAGATCACCGCGCCAGTGGGGTCGGTGATCGTGACGATCGTGTTGTTGAACGTGCTCTTGATGTGGGCTTCGCCCTGAGCAATGTTCTTCTTCTCCTTGCGGCGCACCTTCTTGGCGCCAGCCGCAGCGCGGCTCTTGGGAGGCATTCAGTTTCTCCTGGGTGTTGAGGAAGTCTGGTGATCGAGGAAGTCGGCGGGTGAGCGGCGTACGCCGTTGCTCACTTGGCCTTCTTCTTGCCGGCGACAGTGCGCTTCGGACCCTTGCGGGTGCGGGCGTTGGTCTTGGTGCGCTGACCGCGGACCGGGAGGCCCATGCGGTGGCGGCGACCCTGGTAGCTGCCGATCTCGATCTTGCGGCGGATGTCAGCCTGCACCTCACGACGGAGGTCGCCCTCGATCTTGAAGTTGGCGTCGATGACGTCGCGAAGCTTGACCAGCTCCTCGTCCCCCAGCTGGTGGACCCGCATGTTGGGGTCGATGCCGGTGACGGCGATCAGCTGCTGGGCGCGGGTACGGCCGATGCCGTAGATGTAGGTGAGTGCGATCTCGATGCGCTTGTCACGCGGGAGATCAACACCAACAAGGCGTGCCATTGTCTGGCGGTTTCCCTTCAATAACTCCGGAGGTGTCAGTCGTGGCGCGTCCCTGCCCGACGATCGTGCTGTCGAACGGGGCCCCAGCCTCAGGTCCGGGGGTGGAGACCGACGGATGCCGGTCGTGCGTCCACGTTTCTATGGGTGTTTCGAGCGGGCTGGATCAGCCCTGGCGCTGCTTGTGACGCGGGTTCTCGCAGATCACCATGACGCGGCCGTGGCGACGGATCACCTTGCACTTGTCACAGATCTTCTTGACGCTGGGATTGACCTTCACGAGGAGGTCCTTTCGAGTTGGCTGCTGATGCTTACTTGTAGCGGTAGACGATCCGGCCACGAGTGAGGTCATACGGCGAGAGCTCCACCACGACCCGGTCCTCAGGAAGGATCCGGATGTAGTGCTGTCGCATCTTGCCGCTGATGTGAGCCAGGACCTTGTGACCGTTGCTCAACTCGACGCGGAACATCGCGTTCGGAAGTGCTTCGGTGATGGTGCCCTCGAGCTCGATCACGCCTTCTTTCTTCGGCATGTCCTCCACAATCTGTCGTTCGGTTGTCTACCGTTGACCCGGGAACCTCCCACAGTGGTGCGGGTGGACCTCGTGAAGTGGTGTCGTGAACCTCTAGCCGGGCGCACCACAAACCCGCTCTTGCGAGCCTGTCTGCAATGATCCGGGCAGCCGCGAGGCACCACGAAACGCAACCCACGTTGGGCCGACTGATAAGTCTAGTGGAAACAGGGATGTAACCCTAATCAGCCCGGTCCTGGTCGAACCCGACGAAATGCGCCACGATCTCCTCGGCCGCACCGCCACCGGCGCGGGCGGTCACGAGCAGCCCCGGTGGACACCAGCCGGCGTCGTGCAGCTCCCCGTGGGCCGGGCGGATGGCGACGTCGGCGCACTCGAGCAGACCGCGGTCCAGGAGGGAGTCCCCGGCCGCCACCACCTGCGTGGCGCCACAGCGGCGCACCACTTCGGCAAGGGCCGCCTCCTTGGTGAGGGCTGCGGGAACGACGTAGGCCTTGCGCCCCTGCACCGACAGCGTCCAGCCCAGGCCGGTGGCGACCGCCTCGAGCTCCTCGAACCAGTCGGGGTCGCAACCGCTGCGCTCGAGGACGGTGTAGACGAACAGCCGCTCGGCATCGCGGATCTTGAGCACCCAGGGCTGGTCGAGCACCCCGGCCAGGGCCACCGCCGCCTCGTCGTACGACGCCGAGCCCGCCAGCCGGTCCGCGACCTCGCGGTCCCAGTCAGGGCAGGGCTGCCCGGAGAGCAGCAGTCGGCCACCATTGGTGGTGATCGCCATGTCGTGGCGAACCCCGGGCAGGTCGATCCGCTGGAACTGCGCGGCGGTGCGTGTGGTCGTCGGGACGAACGCGACGCGCTGCGAGAGCGCCGCGAGCCCGGCCAGCGCCACCGGACTGATGAAGCTGATCTCGCGCCCATCGAGGACCTCCACACAACGAGGGTCCGGCACCGGCTCGCCCAACGTCATGGCGGCGGCGGAGTAGATCAGCGTGCGGTCCAGGTCGGAGGCGATCAGCAGACTCATGAGCCGTCCTTCTCGCTGGGCCGGATCAGTCCGATGCAGCTGTAGGGAAGCCCCGGTTCCTCGATGACCGGGACACCGCGGTCGGCCGCCAGGAGCTCGACATGGCGCAGGTCGGCGCGACGTTCGGGATTGACCAGGACCTTCCACGGCACCCGGCGCAACAGGACCCGGGTGGTCTCACCGACGCCGGGCTTGACCAGGTTGACGCTCGGGAGGTCGTAGGTCGTACGGAGCCGGTCGGCAGCCTGCCACCCTACCCAGGTCGGGGCACGGTCAGCCGCCGACAGCTCGGCGAGCCTCCGGTCGACGGCGCCCGCCACGGCGTCGAACTCACCTGTGACCCGGTCCAGGTAGAGGCCTGAGACATCCTCCTCGGCCAGCTCGGCGTAGAACTTGGCGCCGTGGAACTCCCCCGGACCGATCAGGTCCGCGTTCAGCACCGTGCGACTGACCAGGCCCGACACGGTCGAGTTCAGGCACGCCGACGGGATCAGGAAGTCGTCGCGGGTTCCGAACAGCGAGACACACTCCCCGGGGTCCGCCAGGACCGCGAGCTCGGAGTCGAAGCCGCGCGCGCCGAGTCGAAGCTCGGCGTTGACGGCCGCCACCGCCTCGGTGAACTCCCGGGTGATGGCTCCCTTGCCGGTCCAGCCGTCGACGAAGAGCACCCGGCGGGGATCGTGGCGAGCAGCCAGGTAGCGCATCGCGGTGACGTCGATGCCCCGCTCGCGCACGATGCTGATGGCGTAGTGCGGCCAGTCGAGGCCATGACGGTGCCGGGCCCACCGCTGCATGAGCACGCCGATCGGGGTCCCGGCGCGGGCCAGGGACACCAGCACCAGGTCGCTGCGCCGCCGCGTGAGCATGGCCAGCTCGGTGACCGCACCCACCGCCGTGGCGACCCGGGCGGCCACGTCGTCGAGCTGTTCGTGGAAGAGCCGCTGGTAGGAGGCCTCGGGGCGGTACTCCACCGGCAGCGACTCGGCATAGTGCGCCTCCCCCGCCTGGATGGCTCGCTCCCGGACCTCGGTGGCGGCCTCGAGCCGCACGTGCGACAGGTCCTGCAGCAACCAGGTGACCTCGTGCGCGGCGTAGGAGCCGAACCTCGGCCCGGTCAGTCCCTCCGGCAGCCCGGCCGCCGACGGCAGGACGACGACATGCACCTGTGCGGCGTACGGCGCCAGCGCGCTCAGCAGGTCGTCGAGCCCCGCGGTGCACATCGGGGAGTCGACCACGAGCACCAGGTCGCTCCACGAGGCGACGGCGAGGTTGTAGGCGAATCGCGGTCCTGCATCCGCCTGGTTGTCGTGCGCCTCGAAGCCGATGCCCGAACGGATCGGATAACCCGCCACCTCGAGCACCCGCACCGGGGAGCGGGTGGTGGTCGAGAACCGCACCCGGCGCCCGGGCCCCAGCAGCGCTTCCGAGATCGCCAACGGTGCATACATCAGCTCTTCGGTGCCGAGCACCAGCACCTCATCGCCCAGTCGGGCACCGAGGTCGTCGGCCACCCCCCGGGCCGCTTCAGCGATCGCGTCGTCGTCGGCAGGGGTGAAGCCGTGACGGCCGGTCTCCAGGACACGCCAGGGCCACTCCCGGTGCTCCGTCCGGTCCGTCCCTGACCGCGGCCCGGCGACACCTGTGAGCGGCAGCGAGACCAGGTCGGCCACCCGGGCCGCGGCCTCCTCGGGCACGAGGACCTCGCCGGAGGCCAGGGCCACCACGTCGATCCGGGTGCCGAGCTCGGCAGCGACCGCGGCCAGGGCCTGTCGGTCGGCCTCGGTGCGCACGTCGATCAACGCGGCGATCACGTAGCGCTCGCGCGGGACCAGCCGGTGCAGCGCCCGGATGGTGTTGAGGGCGGTGCGACCGGTGGAGAGCTCGTCGTCCACGAGTACGACGGGGCAGCTCGTGCGCAACAGCGCCGGGTCGGAGGGCAGCACGAGGTGCTCGGTGGCATGGGAGTGCGCCTCGTCGAAACCGAGGGCGGGTGCGAAGCCCGGCACCCGGCGACGGGTCGAGTGGATCGAGGGCCAGCGCAGAGCGTGGGCGACGAGATGGCCCAGGGCGGTCGCGGTCTCGGCGTACCCGAAGACCAGTCCGTCCCCGAGGTCGTCGCGATCAGCAACGGCGCCCGCCACCTGGTCGGCGAAGGCCTGGAGGTCGCCGCCTCCGCGGAGCACCGCGCCCAGGGCGGCCGGCAGGTCCGAGCGGTGAGCGGCACCGAGCAGGTCGGCCACCTGGAGCCCGAGCAGCAGTCCGCCGCCGCGCACGATCCGCGGGTCGGTCGGCACGTGCTTGGCGAGCACCGTGGAGACCAGCAGGTGTGCTCGCCGGGGATTGATCCGTAGTGCGAGGTCGAACAGGTCCTCCAGTGCCAGTCCGGGCAACAGTCCGGCGTCCGCGACCGTAATGCCGGCGCGCTCGCCCACGTAGGAGGTCACAGATTGACGCTCGCTTCGAGCAGGTCCACGAACGAGACGTCCTCGCGGGCGACCCCGAAGGCCCGGCCCCGCAGCAGCGTGGCCCGGGCCCAAGCCAGGTGCGGGCTGGCCTCGTTCATCTTGTTGCGGTATCTCGAGGCCGTCACGCCACCGCCGCCCTCAGCGCCCACCACGTCCAGGGCGTCGGTGTGGTCCTCGTGACTCACCACGCTCAGCGAGTGCACCGCCGGCACGTGGCTCGGGTGGATGACGGTCTTGCCCAGGAGTCCGTTGGCCTGGTCGAGCGCCACCTCCCGCATGAGACCGTCGAGCCCCTTGCTGATCAGGTTGCGCCGCAGCACCCGGACGGCCTGGTCGGTGAAGGGCGTCTCGCGCAGTTGCGGCTTGAAGAGTCGCTCACGGTTGTCGAAGTGCTCCCACACCGGACCGGTCACCACGTGGCCGGTGCCGTCGCGACGACCCAGCATGTTGACGATGTCCCCGATCACGCTGGCGATCGGCTGCACGTCGTACACGGTGATGTCGGGGCTGCGGCGCAACCCCAGCTCGGCACTCAGGTCCGTGGCGCCGATGCGTACGGCGAGCACCTCGGCGTCGTGCTCGGCCAGCGTGCGCCGGATCCCCAGCAGGGCCTCGGTGCGGGTCTCCAGGTGGAACACTTCGGGCGACTCGATGACCGGCATCACCCACAACCGGTGTCGCAGTCGTTGGGCAGCCGTGGCGATCCGGTCCAGGAAGGGGCCACCGGTGCGCGCGGTGAACTTCGGCACGACGATGCCGTCGAGGCCGCTGGCGAGGTCACCGAGGCCCTCGACCAGCATCTCGATCTGTTCGGGACGGCGGACCCGCACGAACACCAGCGGCCGCGGCCCGCCTGCCTCGAACAGCTGGCCCAGCTGCTGGATCAGGTTCTTCTCGGCACTCTCCACGTCTCGGTCCGCGATGGCATCCTCGAGGCAGAGCACCGAGCACACCACCCCGCGCGCGTGCGCCGTCTGGAGGTCCTGCTCGATGGTGGGTCGAGTGGCCGGCGAGTAGAGCGTGGCCCCCAGCGACACCGCGAGCAGGTCGCGCGGAGAATCGCGGTCGAACACCTCTGGCGGTCTGTGGAAGAGCCGCTCGACGGCGGCCTCGTCCAGGAAGTCGAAATGGCGCATGCCTCCCCCTCGGCTGGTGCGGTGCTGACGTCGTGCAGGATACGGGCCCTCAGTGAGCGGCCCGGTAATCGTCGATGAGGGTGCGGATCTGCTGGTTGAGGGCGTCGAGTCGCACGTGGAGGTCCCAGTAGTCCGGATGGTGGTGCCCCTCCAGGAGGCCTTCGAGCGCGATCAACTCGGCTGCCGCCCTGTCCAGCCGACCGGCCCATGGCTGGGAGGCCACAGTCTTGCCGTTCATGATGAGGTAGCGCGCGTCGCGCAACTGGAACCTGGTGGTGTCGTAGCGGTGCTGGGGATCGTCGCGCAGCGCCCGGAGCAGGGCGAGCCGCTCGCGCGGACCGTCCACCACCGTCCCGGCCTCGTCCAGGCGCGTCTCGAGCTCGTCCAGGGCCACCAGGGCCGCGGTCAGGTCTCCGGCCTCGTGGAGCTGACGCAGGCGCGCGACCCGGGACCGGGCGTCGGCCAGGAGCTCGGCCACATCGGTCTCCCGGCGCGCCAGGTCGTCCCAGTTGGGGGTCGAGAACTCGCGCCGCAGGGCGCGCATGGCCTCGGGCACCGAGCCGGCCCGGGTCTCCAGTGCGTCGATCCGGGTCGCCAGGGAAGGGATCCGGTTGCGCAGGGTCGCTGCCCGGCGCGGCAGGTCGGTGGCGAGGGCCAGGGCCTCACTGGCCAGCTTCTCCACGACCTCGGCACCCTCGGTCGCCTTGTCGGGCGTCAGCAGCGACCCTGCCGCCGCCAGCTTGCGGCCCGCGATCCGAGCCCGGGCGATGGCTTGGTCGGCAACCTCGAACTGGAAGCCGTCATTGGTCATCCGCAGCCAGGCGGCCTCGGCCTCCTGCACCTTGGCAGCGGCAGCGCCCAGCCGGGTCTCCACCTGGTGGCGGACCTCACCGACCCGGCGCAGCTCCGGGCCGAATCGCTCCAGGAAGCCCTCCATGTCGTTGCCGAGCAGCCCGAGCTTCGGGGCGAGCTGGCCGAAGAGATGGGTGGCGTCGATCACCTGGGCCGGTGTGCACTCCTCCAGTGGATCGAACCGGTCGAGGGCCTCGAGATAGGCGACGATCAGCTCGGTCGCCTTCGCGTCCAGGGTCGCCCAGCCAGGCACCACACCCGTCCGTCCGGCACGCTCAGGCAGGAGCTCGGCGTACAGCTTCACGGTCCCGCCGATGTCGGACTGGAACTGGTCGACGCGGTAGAACTGCTCCTGCAGCGCTCCCCGCGCCTCGTGCGCCAGCGCGAGGGGGCTGGGCGGCGGGCCCTGACGACCGGGCCGGCGGGGCTGCGCCGACCTCCCGGTCCAGTCATTGCTCACCCGCACATCGTACGGAGCGATCGCCAATCCACCGAGGTTGCCACCCACGTCGGACTGACGCGAGGGATCAGACGCTGACCTTCTGGACGTCCTCGGGATGCTTGCGGTTCTCCCGGATGCTCCAGTAGAACGACGCGGCGATGAAGGCCACCCCGATCAGGCCGGTGACCACTTCGGGGATCTCGAAGCGCATCGTCACGAACAGCAGCAGCGCCAGGGCACCGATGGCCCAGTGGGCTCCGTGCTCGAGGTAGCGGTACTCGGCCAGCGTGCCCTTGCGGACCAGGTAGACGGTCAGCGAGCGGACGTACATCGCTCCGACCCCCAGACCCAGCGCGATGATGATGGGGTCGGAGGTGATGGCGAACGCGCCGATCACGCCGTCGAAGGAGAAGCTGGCGTCCAGCACCTCGAGGTAGAGGAACATGAAGAAGGCGGCCTTGCCGGTGGCCAGTACAAGTTCACCGGTCGACCCGCTCGGCTCGTCGTCATCAGCCAACCCCGAGGTCTGCTCGAAGTAGCCGCCCAACCCGTTGACCACAAGATAGGTCAGCAGGCCGAGGATGCCGGCGGCCAGCACGCTGCCGAGGTCCTTGACGTCGAAGACGGCGGCGATGAGCAGCAACAGGCCGAGCGAGGTGATGACGGCCGCGCCCTCGAGCTGGCCGAGCGTCTTGATCCGCCGCTCGATCGGCTCCAGCCAGTGGCTCTCCTTCTCGTCGTCGAAGAAGTAGTCCAAGAAGATCATCATCAGGAACATGCCACCGAAGGCCGCGATCATCGGGTGCGCCTCGTGGAGGATGTGGGCATAGGTCTCCTGCCCCGCAGCCACGTCCTCACCCTGCATCGCCAGGTCCCAGGCCTTCGCGGGAGCCAGACCCGCGGTTGCCCAGACGACCACGAACGGGAACACCAGCCGCATGCCGAACACGGCGATCAGGATGCCCACGGTGAGGAAGATCTTCTGCCAGAACGCCGACATCTTGCCGAGCACCTTGGCGTTGACCACGGCGTTGTCGAAGGACAGCGACACCTCGAGCACGATCAGGATGGCGGCGATCGCGATGCCGTTGAGTCCGGCGTACCAGAAGGCGGCCGCGAGGCCCGCCACCGTGATGGCGAAGGACCAACCGAATGTCTTGAGAATCAAGTGCTTGCCTGTCGTTGAACCGTGTCGAAGTGGAACGCCAAACCTACCGGCCGCCAAAAGGTACGCCGAGTGCGGCGAGCTGCTCCTCGCCGCCGTCGAGCGCGGTGAGGACCCACGCCCCGTCGGGGGTGAGGGTAAATGTGTGTTCGTAGTGGGCTGCCCAGCTGGCGTCGTCGGTGACGATCGTCCAGTCGTCCTCCAGGACCTCGGTCTCCTTGGAACCCAGGGTCACCATCGGCTCGACCGCCAGCGCCAGCCCGCGCACCAGCTTGGGCCCGCGGCCCGGCTTGCCGTAGTTGGGCACGTTGGGCGGCTGGTGCATCTCGGTGCCGATGCCGTGACCGGTGAAGTCCTCGAGGATGCCGTAGTCACCCTGGCCGCGCACATAGGCCTCGATGGCGTGCGAGATGTCGCTGACCTTGCCGCCCAACCGGGCTGCGCCGATGCCGCGCCACATCGACTGCTCGGTGACCCGCATCAGCTCGGTGACCTCGTCGGGCACCTCACCCACGGCGACCGTGATGGCCGCGTCCCCGTGCCAGCCGTCGACGATGGCTCCGCAGTCGATGGAGATGATGTCGCCCTCGCACAGCGCACGGTCGCCGGGGACCCCATGGACGACCTCGTCGTTCACCGAGGCGCAGATCGTGCCCGGGAACGGCGGCTGACCGTAGCCCTTGAAGGACGGGGTGCCACCGGCCGAGCGGATGTTGTCCTCAGCGATCGCGTCGAGCTCACCGGTGCTGATGCCGGCGCGCACCGAGGACCTCAGCAGCTCCAGGGTCTGTCCGACCAGCAGGCCGGCGACCCGCATGCTGACGATCTGCTCAGGCGTCTTGTACTCGATGCCGCGCTCGCGAAACCCCACGGCTCAGCTTTCGTGGACGGTCGCCAGCGCCTCGAACAGCCGCTCGGTGACGTCATCGACCTCGCCCATGCCGTCGACCTCGAGGAGCAGCCCGCGCTCCCGGTAGACGTCGATGAGGGGGGCGGTCTGCTCGTTGTACAGCTCCTGGCGCCGCCGGATCACCTCTTCGGTGTCGTCAGCGCGGCCCTCGGACTGGGCGCGCTGCAACAGGCGCTGGACCAGTTCCTCGTCATCGACCGCGAGCACGAGGACGGTGTCGAGGGAGTGTCCGGTGAAGGCGATCATCCCGTCGAGCTCCTCGACCTGCTGAAGGGTCCGCGGGTAGCCGTCGAGCAGGAAGCCGGGGACGGCGTCCTCCTCGTCGATGCGATTGCGCACCATCAGGTTGGTGATCTCGTCGGGCACGTACTCACCGGCGTCCATGAAGCGCTTCGCCTCGACACCCAAGGGTGTGCCGGCGCTCACGTTGGCCCGGAAGATGTCCCCGGTCGAGATCGCCGGGATGCCGAAGTGTCCGGCGATGGTCTTGGCCTGGGTGCCCTTGCCGGCCCCGGGGGGACCCATGATGATCAGTCGCATCAGCGGAGGAACCCTTCGTAGTTGCGCTGCTGGAGTTGACTCTCGATCTGCTTCACGGTGTCGAGGGCGACGCCGACCATGATGAGGATCGAGGTGCCGCCGAACGGGAAGTTGGCGTTGGCGCCGATCGCCACGAAGGCGATGAGCGGGATCAGGGCGATCAGACCGAGATAGAGCGAACCTGGGAAGGTGATGCGCGAGAGCACGTAGGACAGATAGTCCTCGGTCGGCTTGCCGGCCCGGATGCCGGGGATGAAGCCGCCGTACTTCTTCATGTTGTCGGCAACCTCGGTCGGGTTGAACGTGATCGACACGTAGAAGTAGGTGAAGAAGATGATCAGCAGGAAGTACGTCGCCATGTAGATCGGGTGACCACTGGTGAGGTTCTTGCCGACCCACTGCAGGATCGGGTTGGTGGAGGTCTGGTTGAACTGGACCGCCATCGCCGGAAGGTAGAGCAGGGATGAGGCGAAGATGACCGGGATGATGCCGGCCTGGTTCACCTTGAGCGGGATGTAGGTCGAGGAGCCGCCGAACATCTTGCGCCCGACCATCCGCCGGGCGTACTGCACCGGGATCCGCCGTTGTGCCTGCTCGATGAAGATGACTGCCGCGATCACGGCCATGCCGATGACCATCACCGTGATGAACGTGCCCCAACCCTTGTCGAGCTTCACGCTCCACAGCGACTGCGGGAAGGTGGCGACCACCTGGGTGAAGATCAGGATCGACATGCCGTTGCCGATGCCGTGCTCGGTCACGAGCTCACCGAGCCACATGATGACGGCCGTCCCGGCCGTCATGGTGACGACCATGACCAGGAAGGTCGCGGTGCTGTCGCTGTAGAGCAGCTTCTCCGAGCAGCCGGCCAGCAGCTGACCCGAGCGGGCCAGCGCCACGATGCCGGTGGCTTGCAGGATCGCGAGGCCGAGCGTGAGGTAGCGGGTGTACTGCGTGATCTTGGTCTGCCCCGTCTGACCTTCCTGCTTCAGCGCTTCGAGTCGCGGGATGACCACGACGAGCAGCTGCAGGATGATGCTGGCGGTGATGTAGGGCATGATCCCGAGCGCGAAGATCGTCAGCTGCAGGAGCGCCCCACCTGAGAACAGGTTGATGAGGCTGTAGAGGCTGGAGTTGGCCTGGTCGGCCAGGCAGGACTGCACGTTGGCGACGTTGACGCCGGGTGCGGGGATCTGCGAACCGAGCCTGAAGAGCACGATGATCATCAGGACGAACAGCAGCTTGCGCCGCAGGTCCGGGGTCCGGAAGGCGTTGGCGAACGCGCTCAGCACGTGGTCCTCTTTCTCAGCTGGAGGCCCGGTCCGCCGCGACGGCTGCGGGGGCCAGAAACTCGGGGAAGCCTAACAGGCTGGTCCATGGTGACTTGTGGCGTTGCAGACCGGGTCACAGTCCGCCGTACCAACTCAGACGAGGGGCAACGGAGATGTCCGTGCCCCTCGCCTGAGTTGCTGCATGTCTATGGGTGAGCCCGAAGACCGCTCACAGCACCGTGACGGTGCCGCCTGCGGACTCGATCTTCTCCTTGGCCGAACCGGAGAACGCGTCAGCGCTCACCTGGACGGCAACGGTGATGTCGCCCTGGCCCAGCACCTTGACGGGCTGGCCCTTGCGAACCGCACCCTTGGCGACGAGGTCCTCGATCGCCACGGTGCCGCCCTCGGGGAACAGCTCGTTGATGCGGTCCAGGTTGACGACCTGGAACTCCACCTTGAAGGGGTTCTTGAACCCCTTCAGCTTGGGGAGCCGCATGTGGATCGGCATCTGGCCACCCTCGAAGGCAGCCGGAACCTGGTAGCGGGCCTTGCTGCCCTTGGTGCCTCGACCGGACGTCTTCCCCTTGGAACCCTCACCACGACCCACGCGGGTCTTGGCGGTCTTCGCGCCGGGAGCCGGACGCAGGTGGTGCAACTTCAGCGTCATGTCAGTCAACCTCCTCGACCGTCACGAGGTGACGGACGGTGTGGACCATGCCCCGGATCTCCGGACGGTCCTCCTTGATGACCACGTCACCGATCCGCTTGAGACCGAGGCTACGCACGGTCTCACGCTGGTTCGCCTTGCAGCCGATGGTGCTCTTCTTCTGCTCGACCTTGAGACGCATCAGCCAGCCACCTCCGCGCGAGCGCGCAGCAGGGCGGCCGGGGCCACCTGCTCCACGGTCAGGCCACGGCGAGCCGCAACTGCTTCCGGCTCCTCGAGCATCTGGAGGGCGGCGACAGTGGCGTGCACGATGTTGATCTGGTTCGACGAGCCCAGCGACTTGCTGAGAATGTCGTGGATGCCGGCGCACTCGAGTACGGCGCGCACCGGGCCACCGGCGATCACACCGGTACCAGGAGCGGCCGGGCGGAGCATGACGACGCCAGCCGCCTTCTCGCCCTGAACCGGGTGCGGGATGGTGCCCTGGACGCGGGGGACCTTGAAGAAGGCCTTCTTCGCTTCCTCGACACCCTTGGCGATGGCCGCGGGAACTTCCTTGGCCTTGCCGTAGCCGACGCCGACGAGACCTTCGCCGTCGCCCACGATCACCAGGGCGGTGAAGCTGAAGCGACGACCACCCTTGACGACCTTGGCGACACGGTTGATCGCAACGACACGCTCGATGTACGCGGTCTTGTCAGCGCCCTGTCCACGACGGTCATCGCGGCCTCCACGGCCGCCCGACTGGCGCTCACCACCGGCGCGCTGTCCGCGCTGGGGTCCGCTCATGAGACTCTCCTCATTTCTGTTTCTCTGCCTGTCCGTTGCAAATCAGAACGTCAGGCCGCCCTCGCGGGCGCCATCAGCAAGGGCCGCGATCCGGCCGTGGTACTTGTTGCCGGCGCGGTCGAAGACCACGCCCTCGACGCCAGCTGCCTTGGCACGCTCGGCGACGAGCTCGCCGACCTTCTTCGCCTTGGCAGTCTTGTCGCCTTCGTAGGTGCGCAGGTCCGTCTCCATGCTCGAGGCAGACGCGAGCGTCTTGCCGACCAGGTCGTCGACGACCTGCACCGAGATGTGCTTGCTCGAGCGGGTCACGACCAGACGCGGGCGCTCGGTGGTCCCGGACAGCTTCTTGCGACCACGCATCTGACGACGCAGACGCGACGCAGTGCGAGCAGCAGTGTGCTTGCGGTTCTTCAGCGAGATGGCCATGTCACTTACCAGCCTTTCCGACCTTGCGGCGGATGTGCTCGCCGGCGTAACGAACGCCCTTGCCCTTGTAGGGCTCGGGCTTGCGCAGCTTGCGGATGTTGGCGGCGGTTTCGCCGACCAGCTGCTTGTCGATGCCCTGGACACCCAGGCGGGTCGGACCGTCGACGGTGAACGTGATGCCCTCAGGGGCCTTGAACGTGATCGAGTGCGAGTAGCCGAGCTGGAACTCCAGCTCAGTGGGGCCCTTGGACAGGACGCGGTAACCCACGCCCACGATCTCGAGCTTCTTCTCGTAACCGGTGGTCACACCCACGACCATGTTGTCGACCAGGGTGCGGGTCAGGCCGTGGAGCGACTTGCTGATGCGGTGGTCGTCAGGACGCTTGACCTCGAGCACACCGTCGGACTTCTCGACAGTGATCGGGGCTGCAACCGCGTGCGACAGGGTGCCCTTGGGACCCTTGACGGTCACCAGGCTTCCGTCGATCGCGACGTCGACTCCGGACGGGACCGCGATGGGGAGCTTGCCAATGCGCGACATGCTTCTTGTCTCCTTCTGGTCTCGTCGTTACCAGACGTAGGCGAGGACTTCCCCACCCACGCCCTTCTTGTTGGCCTGACGGTCGGTCAGCAGGCCCTGGCTGGTCGAGATGATGGCGACACCGAGTCCGCCGAGCACCTTGGGCAGGCCGGTGCTCTTCGCGTAGACGCGCAGCCCCGGCTTGCTGATCCGGCGAACACCCGCAATGGAGCGCTCGCGGTTGCGGCCGTACTTCAGGGTGATGTGGAGGGTCTTGCCCACCTCGCCCTCGGTCGGCTCTGACACGTCGTACGACGTGATGTAGCCCTCCTGCTGGAGGATCTCTGCGACGCCGGCCTTCAGCTTGCTGAAAGGCATCGACACCGCATCGTGGTACGCCTGGTTGGCGTTTCGCAGACGCGTGAGCATGTCTGCGATCGGGTCAGTCATCGTCATGGCCGTTGCGGCCCTTTCTCCACCGTGGTTTCGTTCCCGCATCTCGGGAGCGACCTTCAGCGATCGTTGTTGGTGATTACCAGGAGGACTTGGTGACGCCGGGCAGTTCGCCGCGGTGAGCCATCTCGCGCAGGCAGATCCGGCACAGGCCGAACTTGCGGTAGACGGCCTTGGGCCGGCCGCAGCGCTGGCAGCGGGTGTAGCCGCGGACCGCGAACTTCGGCTTGCGGGCCGCCTTCACCCTCAGAGCAGTCTTCGCCATGTCAGTTCTCCTTGAACGGGAAGCCGAGCTGCTTGAGCAGCGCGCGACCCTCGGCGTCGTTGGTGGCCGTGGTCACGATGGTGATGTCCATCCCTCGCGACCGGTCGATCTTGTCCTGGTCGATCTCGTGGAACATGACCTGCTCGGTGAGACCGAAGGTGTAGTTGCCCTTGCCGTCGAACTGCTTGCCGTTCAGGCCGCGGAAGTCGCGGATGCGGGGCAGAGCCAGCGACAGCAGGCGGTCGAGGAACTCCCACATCCGGTCGCCGCGCAGCGTGACGTGCGCACCGATCGGCATGCCCTCACGCAGCTTGAACTGGGCGATGGACTTGCGGGCCTTGGTGACCTGGGGCTTCTGGCCGGTGATCGCGGTGAGGTCCTTGACGGCACCCTCGATCAGCTTGGAGTCGCGAGCTGCCTCGCCGACACCCATGTTGACCACGATCTTGGTGAGACCGGGGACCATCATGACGTTGGCGAAGTCGAACTCGGTGCGCAGCGCGGGGACGATCTCCTCGCGGTAACGCGCCTTGAGGCGCGGCATCTCGCGCGCTTCGTTGGTGGTCTCGGTCATCAGATTTCCTTGCCGGTCTTGCGGGAGATGCGGACGCTGCGGGTCGAGGTGTACTCCGAGCCGTCGGGGCGACGCTTGGTGACCTCGTCACGGCGGAAGCCGATCCGGGTCACGCCCTTGCCCTCCACCAGCATCACGTTGGACACGTGGATGGGGGCCTCGGCGGTGATGATGCCCCCGGTGTTGCCGGCACGGCCACCCTGGTTCACGACCTTGGTGTGCTTCTTGACGCGGTTGACGCCCTCGACGATCACGCGGTCCTCGTCACGAAGAACGGCGATGACCTTGCCCTCGGCGCCCTTGTCCTTGCCCGCGATCACCTTGACGGTGTCGCCCTTCTTGATGTTGATCGTTCCCATCACAGCACCTCCGGAGCCAGCGAGATGATCTTCATGAACTTCTTCTCGCGCAACTCGCGGCCCACGGGGCCGAAGATGCGGGTGCCTCGCGGCTCGCCGTCGTTCTTGAGAATGACGGCGGCGTTCTCGTCGAAGCGGATGTAGGAGCCGTCGGCACGACGGCGTTCCTTCACGGTTCGCACGACGACGGCCTTGACGACATCACCCTTCTTGACGTTGGCACCGGGGATCGCGTCCTTCACGGTGGCAACGATGACGTCGCCGATACCGGCGTAGCGCCGACCCGAGCCACCGAGAACACGGATGCAAAGGATTTCCTTCGCACCGGTGTTGTCGGCGACCTTGAGTCGCGACTCCTGCTGGATCATCGGTTTATCTCCTTGTCGAGCTGGTTCTCGGCCCCTCGCCTGGGGGACGAGCCTTGCCGAACACTCTGTCGGTTTCGGGCTTGCGCCCGGGGGTGTGGAATTACTTGGCCTTCTCGAGGATCTGCACGACGCGCCAGCGCTTGGTGGCCGACAGCGGACGGGTCTCCATGATCAGGACCCGGTCCCCGATGCCACACTCGTTGGCCTCGTCGTGTGCCTTCAGCTTGCTGGTGCGGCGCAGCACCTTGCCGTAGAGCGCGTGCTTGACGCGGTCCTCGACGGACACGACCACGGTCTTGTCCATCTTGTCGCTCACGACCAGGCCCTCGCGGACCTTGCGTGCCGAGCGCTGCTCGGTGGTGTTCTCGGTGCTCATGCGGCGCCATCCTTGTTGTCAGAACCCGGGGTGCTGCGGATGCCGAGCTCGCGCTCACGCACCACGGTGTAGATCCGGGCGATGTCCTTCTTGACCAGGCGCAGCCGGCCGTGGCTCTCCAGCTGGCCGGTGGCCGCCTGGAAGCGGAGGTTGAAGAGCTCCTCCTTGGCCTCACGCAGCTTGGACTCGAGGTCGACGTTCGTCATCTCGTCCATTTCGTGTGCAGCGCTCATCAGAATTCACCTGCTTCGCGGGAGATGAACCGGCACTTCATCGGGAGCTTGTGCATCGCGCGGCGCATGGCCTCACGAGCGGTCTCCTCGTCGACTCCGGAAAGTTCGAACAGAACACGGCCGGGCTTCACGTTGGCGATCCACCACTCCGGGGAACCCTTGCCCGAACCCATGCGGGTCTCGGCAGGCTTCTTGGTGAGCGGGCGGTCGGGGTAGATGTTGATCCACACCTTTCCACCTCGCTTGATGTGGCGGGTCATCGCGATACGAGCCGACTCGATCTGTCGGTTCGTGACGTAGTGACCCTCGACCGCCTGGATGCCGAACTCACCGAAGGCGAGACGGGTGCCACCCTTGGCCGCACCGGTCCGCTTGGGGTGGTGCTGCTTGCGGTGCTTGACACGACGGGGCATCAACATGGGTGTCAGCCCTCCTTACCGGCTTCGACGGCGACCGCGGCCTCGACCGGAGCAGCGCTCTCGGTCGCGGGCGCAGCAGCCTCGGCGGGGGCGTCGGTGCGAGCCGGACGGTCCGTGCGCGTGCCACGGCTGGGACGCTCGGCGCCCCGCTCGTTGCCGCGCGCCGGACGGCCACGACCGGGCGCACCGGCCCGGGCAGCAGCCTGGGCCTCGCGCTCGGCGCGGGTGCCCGCCACCTCGCCCTTGTAGATCCAGACCTTCACGCCGATGCGGCCGAAGGTCGTCTTGGCCTCGTAGAAGCCGTAGTCGATGTCCGCGCGCAGGGTGTGCAGGGGCACACGGCCTTCGCGGTAGAACTCGGTGCGCGACATCTCGGCGCCGTTGAGCCGCCCGGAGCACTGGATCCGGATCCCCTTGGCGCCGGAGCGCATGGAGGTCTGGATGGCCTTGCGCATGGCGCGGCGGAACTGGACACGACCCGAGAGCTGCTCGGCAACACCCTGGGCGACGAGCTGGGCGTCGACCTCGGGGTTCTTGACCTCGAGGATGTTCAGCTGCACCTGCTTGCCGGTGAGCTTCTCGAGCTCGCCGCGGATGCGGTCGGCCTCGGCGCCACGGCGACCGATCACGATGCCCGGGCGGGCGGTGTGGATGTCGACGCGGACGCGGTCACGGGTGCGCTCGATCTCGACCTTGGAGATGCCGGCCCGCTCCATGCCCTTGGACAGGAGCTTGCGGATCGCCACGTCTTCACCGACGTAGGCCTTGTAGAGCTTGTCGGCGTACCAGCGGCTCTTGTGGTCGGTCGAGATTCCGAGGCGGAAGCCGTTCGGATTGATCTTCTGCCCCATCAGGCAGACCGTCCCTTCTTCGTTGCTCCGGCGGTGGAGTCGGCCGGCTGCACGACCAGCGTGATGTGGCTGGTGCGCTTGTTGATGCGGGTCGCTCGTCCCTGGGCACGCGGACGCCAGCGCTTCATGGTCGGACCCTCGTCCACCAACGCCTTGCTGACGACCAGGTTGCTCGCGTCGAGGTCCTCGGTGGACTCGGCGTTCGCAACGGCACTCTCGAGGACCTTGTAGACGGTCTCCGAGGCTGCCTGCGGCGCGAACTGCAGCAGAGCCAGGGCATCCCCGACGGGCAGGCCACGGACCATGTCGACGACACGGCGGGCCTTCATCGGGGTGATCCGCACGAAGCGGGCGCTCGCGAAGGAGCCCGGCTGGTCGCCGAGCAGCGACTCGCGGCGGGCGCTGACCCGCCTACGCTCGGTAACACTCATCGACGTCGTCCCTTCCGGTCTTCCTTCACGTGCCCGCGGTAGGTGCGGGTGGGGGCAAATTCACCGAGCTTGTGGCCGACCATCGAGTCGGTCACGAAGACGGGAACGTGCTTGCGGCCGTCATGCACGGCGATCGTGTGGCCGATCATGGCCGGGATGATCATCGAGCGGCGCGACCACGTCTTGATGACGTTGTGCGAACCCTTGTCGTTCTCGGCGTCCACCTTCTTGATCAGGTGGTCGTCCACGAAGGGACCCTTCTTCAGGCTACGAGGCATCTCTCAGGTCCCTTCTCAACGCTTCTTGTTCTTGCCGGACTTGCGGCGACGGATGATCTGGGAGTCGCTGGCCTTGCGCTTGCGCGTGCGGCCCTCGGCCTTGCCCCAGGGCGACACGGGGTGACGACCACCCGAGGTCTTGCCCTCGCCACCACCGTGCGGGTGGTCGACCGGGTTCATGACGACACCGCGGACGGTCGGGCGCTTGCCCTTCCAGCGCATGCGGCCGGCCTTGCCCCAGTTGATGTTCGACTGCTCGGCGTTGCCGACCTCGCCGACCGTGGCACGGCAACGGACGTCGACGAACCGCATCTCACCCGAGGGGAGACGGAGCGTCGCGCGGCTGCCCTCACGGGCGACCAGCTGGGCCGACATGCCGGCGGAACGAGCGATCTTGGCACCGCCACCGGGCCGGAGCTCGATGCAGTGGATCGTCGTACCGACCGGGATGTTGCGCAGCGGCAGGTTGTTGCCGGGCTTGATGTCGGCGTTGGGCCCCGCCTCCACCACGATCCCCTGGACCAGGTCCTTGGGAGCGATGATGTAGCGCTTCTCGCCGTCCACGTAGTGCAGCAGCGCGATGCGAGCGGTGCGGTTGGGGTCGTACTCGATGTGAGCGACCTTGGCCGGCACGCCGTCCTTGTCGTAGCGACGGAAGTCGATGATGCGGTAGGCGCGCTTGTGACCGCCACCCTGGTGCCGGGTGGTGATCCGGCCCTGGTTGTTGCGGCCGCCCTTCTTGGGCAGCGGACGCGTCAGCGACTTCTCCGGAGTCGTCCGGGTCACCTCGACGAAGTCGGCGACCGACGAGCCGCGACGGCCCGGGGTTGTCGGCTTGTACTTGCGGATTGCCATGAGTTCTCAGTCCTTGATGTCAGGTGACCCGGTCAGGAGACCGGACCCCCGAAGATGTCGATGCGGTCGCCGGCAGCAAGGCTGACGATCGCGCGCTTGGTGTTGGCGCGCTTGCCCATCCCATAACGGGTGCGGCGCGTCTTGCCCTGACGGTTCAGCGTGTTCACCGAGGTGACCTTGACGCCGAAGATCTTCTCGACCGCGATCTTGATCTCGGTCTTGTTGGCGTCCGGGGCCACCAGGAAGGTGTACTTGTTCGCGTCGAGGAGGCCATAGCTCTTCTCGGACACGACCGGCGCGATCAGGATGTCGCGGTGGTCCTTGTGCAGCGTGCTCACTTGTCGTCCTCCTCGGCGTGGGTCGCCTCGATGGAAGCCTTGGAGCCCGCCTCGACGAAGCCGGCGGCCTCGGCGTCAGCAGCAGTCCGGAACCAGACCTCGGCCACGGTCGCGTCGTACCAGCGACCACCGGGGGCGTGGAACTTCATCGAGTCCTTGTTGCCCTTGATCTCGTAACCCTCGGGGGCGTCGCCGCTCTCGAGAGGCCGAGCCGCACCGTCGAAGTCCTCGTCCGCGACCGCGGCGAAGGCCGCGATCTCGGCCTTGGGGGCCTTCTCGGCCTTGGGCGCCTTTTCGGCCTTGGGCGCCTTGGCGGGCTTCTCAGCCTTGGGCGCCTTCTTCTCGGTGTCGACCACTGCGGCGGCCTCGGACTCGGTGGCGACCGCGGTGAACGACTTGCCCTTGGGCGAACCGGCCACGAAGGCGTCGAACGAACCCTGGGTGAAGACCACGTCGTCACAGAGCAGGACGTCGTAGGTGTTGACCTGGTCGACGGCCACGATGTGCACGTTGGGCGCGTTGCGCAGCGACAGCCACGTCACGGTGTCGGTGCGCTCGAGGACGACCAGGAAGCGGAGGCGGTCGGACACGGCGGCGAGCGACACGAGAGCGGCCTTGGTCGACGGCTTCTCGACCGAGACCAGCGAGTCGACCACGTGGACGCGTCCGTTGCGGGCCCGGTCGGAGAGCGCGCCGCGGAGCGCGGCGGCCTTCATCTTCTTGGGCGTGCGCTGGTCGTAGTCACGCGGCTTGGGCCCGTGGACGACGCCACCGCCGGTGAACTGCGGTGCGCGGGTCGAGCCCTGGCGGGCGCGACCGGTGCCCTTCTGCTTGTGCGGCTTGCGGCCACCGCCGCGAACCTCGCCACGGCGCTTGGTGCTGGCCGTGCCCTGACGGGCGGCAGCCTGCTGGGCCACGACGACCTGGTGGATCAGCGGGACGTTGACCTGGACGTCGAAGATCTCGGCGGGCAGATCGACCTTGAGCGTGCTCACAGGGCGCTCTCCTTCTTCGCAGCCGAGCGCAGGATCACGAGCCCGCCCTTGGGGCCGGGAACGGCACCCTTGAGCAGGATCAGACCCTTGTCGGCGTCGACGGCGTGGACCGTGATGTTCTGGGTGGTGACCGTGTCGCTACCCATGCGGCCAGCCATCCGGGTGCCGCGGAAGACGCGACCCGGGGTGGCACAGGCTCCGATGGAACCGGGCTTGCGGTGGTTCTTGTGGGCACCGTGCGAGGACGAGACACCGTGGAATCCATGGCGCTTCATGACACCGGCGAAGCCCTTGCCCTTGCTGGTGCCGGTGACGTCGATCTCATCTCCGGCGGCGAACAGCTCGGGGCTGAGCTCCTGGCCGATGGTGTAGGACGACGCGTCCGCGGTGCGGATCTCGACCACGTGACGACGCGGCGTCACACCGGCCTTGTCGAAGTGACCGGTCTGCGGCTTGTTCACCTTGCGGCCCTCGATCTCGCCGTACCCGACCTGGATGGCGTTGTAGCCGTCGGTCTCGGGTCCGCGGACCTGGGTGATCACGTTGGTGCCCGCGGCGATCACGGTCAGGGGGACGATGCGGTTGTTCTCGTCCCATGCCTGGGTCATGCCGAGCTTGGTGCCCAGCAGGCCCTTCACGTTGCGTTCGAAAGTCATGTCGTTGACCTCAGAGCTTGATCTCGATGTCGACACCGGCAGGCAGGTCGAGACGCATCAGCGAGTCAACTGTCTTCGGGGTCGGATCGATGATGTCGATGAGTCGCTTGTGGGTGCGCATCTCGAAGTGCTCGCGGCTGTCCTTGTACTTGTGCGGCGAGCGGATGACGCAGTAGACGTTCTTCTCGGTCGGCAACGGCACAGGGCCAGCGACCTTCGCACCCGTGCGGGTGACCGTGTCCACGATCTTGCGAGCCGAGGTGTCGATCACCTCGTGGTCATAGGCCTTGAGCCTGATGCGGATCTTCTGTCCCGCCATAGGTCTCTCTCGTCCTTTACTGATGCACCTCGGAAGGTGCCGCGTGCTTCTCTGTCTCGACCGGGCTCCGGGTGAAGCCTTGCCGCCGTTCCTCCATCACCCTGTCCGACCCACGCGGTCGGGCGTGTCGCGCTGGTTGAGCGCAACACAAGACCGGGATCTCGCAATGTGTTGGTGACGCCCGACGGGTTCGTCGAGCTGATCGGGTCTCCAGGTCGGTGCGGGGCATGCCAACAGCCAAATCCGCTTCACACAGGAGACGCGATTCAGTAGTCAAGATTTTCCGCACCCCGGCAACCCGCCGGAGCAACCGGACTATCTTGACAGAGATGTGGCTGCCACGCCAAATCGCCTCCCAGAGGTGCCCGCTCGCGCCTCAGGTTCACCATGGGATGCAGGCCAAACTGCTCTTCCCTTGCTGAGTTCACCACGGGAAGAGGAGGTTGGCCTGCATACCTTGATGAACCACCCGACGGCGCCGACGGACACCTGACAGGATGGTGGCAACCAGCGGTTCGGAACAAGGGGACGTCGATGTCGGGCTTCGAAGGCTTTCCACCCCCGGGGGGCGGCTATCCCGCTCCGGGGAGTCAGCCGACCCCGGCCGGGCAGCCGCCGCCACCTCCTGGACCGCCTGACCCACGCGCTGCGCACCCGGCGTACTCCCCCGGGCTCCCGACCTACGTCGGCGCGGCGCACAAGCCCGGCGCGATCCCGCTGCGCCCCCTCGGGCTCGGCGACCTCTACGACGCGGCCTTCAAGATCATCCGGTTCAACCCTCGCGCGACAGTGGGCTCAGCGGTCATCGTCAGCTCGGTCGCCATGCTCATCCCGGTGCTGGTCACGGGCATCCTGTCGCTGACCGTCGGGCTCTCCCTGCAAGCGCTCGACGAGGGCGACCAGGCCGGCACGGCCGAGATCGCCGGCCTGATCGGGGCGTACGGCGCCCTCGTGGTCGCCCTCCTCCTGCAGTGGGTCGGCATGGTCATGGTCACCGGGATGAACGCCCACGTCGCAGCGGGGGCCGCCCTCGGCCGGCAGCTCGGGCTCGGCGAGGCCTGGGCCGCGACCCGTGGCAAACGCTGGCGCCTGGTGGGGATGATGGTGGCCATCCTGCTCGCGACCCTGCTCTACCTGGCCGTCCTGGTCGGCATCGTCATCGTGCTCGTCGCCGCGCTGGGCACCGCGGCTGCCGTGGTCACCTCGATCGCCGTGGTGCTGGTCGGACTGGCCGGTCTGGTCTTCCTGTGGACCCGGCTGGCCTACCTCGCCGTGCCTCCCCTGATGCTCGAGCCGGTCGGTGTCTTCGCCGCGCTCGGCCGCTCGTGGGCGCTCACCAGTCGCCAGTTCTGGCGCACCCTGGGCATCGGTGTGCTCACCTCCGTCGGTGCGGGCATCGTGGGCGGCATCATCTCGGCGCCTCTGTCGATCGCGGCCCAGGTGGTCGTGCTCGTCGACCCGGGCGGAACCGGCCTGTTCTGGTACGTCGTGTGCCTGGCGCTCGGCCAGGTGCTGAGCTCGGCCCTGTCCTCGCCCTTCATCACCACCGTCAGCTCGTTGCAGTACCTCGACCAGAGGATCCGCAAGGAGGCCTACGACGTGGAGCTGATGACCCGGGCCGGGATCATCGCCCCGTGACGTTGCTGGCGCTGCTGCTGGACCCGCCCCTGGACCCGAGCCCCGATGATGCCCGCTCGTCGCTGCGCAGGGAGTTGCTCAAGCCGGAGTACAACGACCAGAACCTGGTGCAACGCCTCCTCGCCGCGATCGAGCGGCTGCTCAACCGTGCCGTGGAGGCTGCTTCCGGGGCGCCGCCCGTGCAGACGTTGGTCGCGATGGTGGCCCTCGTGGCCGTGTTCGCGGCGCTCGCCTGGCTCATATCGCGAGCCAGCACCGGCTCACGGACCCGCCCGGCGTCGGACGGCGCGCTGCTGACCGAGGAGCACGTCAGCGCTGCCACCTTGCGACAGCGGGCCGAGGCGGCCCTCACCCAGGGGCTGCACGGCCCGGCATTGGTCGACGGGTTCCGCGCACTGGCGCTGCACCAGATCGAGCGGGGCCGGATCGACGACGCCCCGGGCGCGACGGCACACGAGGTCGCCAGGGCGCTCGCCTCGACCTACCCGGTTCAGGCCGACCGGGTGGCGCTCAGTGCGAACCGCTTCGACTCCGTGCTGTACGGCGACCGGCCCGCGACCGCCGAGCAGGTGCACGACGTGCTCTCCCTGGATGACGAGCTGCAGGTCGCGCGATGACCTCGTTCCTGCGTCAGCGCAGCTCGCTGCTCATCCTCGGCGGACTGGTTCTTGCCGTCCTGCTGAGCGCCTGGCTGTCGGCTGGGGACCAACGCTCAGGCGCACTCGATCCGCAGAACAACGGCCCCGACGGTGCCCAGGCACTCGCCCAGGTGCTGGGCGATCAAGGCGTGGAGGTCGACGTCGTCCGCGACGCCGACGCCCTCGACGACGCCGACACGACGGGTGCCACGGTGCTGGTCACCTCGACGCAGGACCTGGGCCGGAGCACCGCACGGCGCCTGGTCTCGGCGACATCGGCAGCGAACCTCATCGTCGTCGATCCGGCCGCGGACCTGGTCGACCTGCTGGGTCGCCAGGACGCCGAGCCGACCCCCTACCTCCCCGACGGGCCACTGGCGGCCCAGTGCGCCGACACGCGGCTGACAGGTTTGGAACTCGAGGTCGACCTGGCCACCTCCTACGCGCCCGTGGACGCCGGCTGCTTCGCGGCCACCGACGGCGGGGTGGTCTTCGCCCCGCAGGAGGACCGGCTCGCCTTCTTCGGCGCAGGTGGTGCACTGAGCAACGACCAGATCACCCGGGCCGACAACGCTGCCGTGGCGCTGCGTCTGCTGGGCAGTACCGACCGGCTCGTCTGGTACGTCCCCGACCTTGCCGACCTCCAGGCAGGCGACGAGGTGGGGGTGGGCAGCCTGCTGCCCCGGTGGCTGACCCCGGCCCTGTGGCTGACCGGACTGACCATCCTGGCACTGGCCCTGTGGCGCGGGCGCCGGCTCGGGGCGCTGGTGCGCGAGCCCCTGCCGGTCGTGGTCAAGGCCATCGAGACCACCGAGAGCCGCGCCCGGCTCTACCGCAAGGCACGCGACCGCCGGCATGCCGCGGCCGCCCTGCGCTCGGCCGCGCAGCGTCGAGCCGCGACCCGCCTGGGGCTGGCCCGGGGCACCGACGAGGCCCAGGTCATCTCCGAGATCGCCCGCCACACCGGCCACGCCGAGGCCGACATCGCCCGCGTGCTCTCCCAGTTGGCGCAGGCGCCGACGACCGACACCGAACTGAACACCCTGGCCCGACAGCTGGCCAGCCTGGACGAGCGCTTGAGAGAGGCACCACGATGACCGAGATGGATCTGGACAAGCACGACCCGCGTGAGCGGCTGGTCGCCGTACGCACGGAGGTGGCGAAGGCCGTCGTCGGCCAGGACGCGGCCGTATCCGGGCTCCTGGTGGCACTGCTGTGTGGCGGTCACGTGCTCATGGAGGGTGTGCCCGGGGTGGCCAAGACCCTGCTGGTGCGCAGTCTGGCAGCGGCCTTGTCGGTGGAGAACCGCCGTGTGCAGTTCACTCCTGACCTCATGCCCGGCGACATCACCGGCTCCATGGTCATCGACAGCCGGGCCGGCGAGCTCAGCTTCCGCGAGGGACCGGTGTTCACCAACCTGTTGCTGGCCGACGAGATCAACCGGACCCCGCCCAAGACGCAGTCGGCGCTGCTCGAGGCGATGGAGGAGGGACAGGTGTCGGTGGACGGGGTGTCGCGAGCGCTGCCCCGGCCGTTCCTGGTCGCAGCCACCCAGAACCCGGTGGAGTACGAGGGCACCTACCCCCTGCCGGAGGCGCAGCTGGACCGGTTCCTGCTCAAGGTGGTGCTGCCGGTCCCGCCGCGTGAGGCCGAGGTGGAGATCCTTCGCCGCCACGCCGACGGCTTCGACCCGCGCGACGTCACCGCCGCCGGCGTACGCCCCGTGGCCGGCCCCGCCGACATCCTCGCCGGGCAGGAGGCAGTACGCCGGGTCGCGGTCACCCCCGAGGTCACCGGCTACATCGTCGACATCGCCCGGGCGACCCGCGAGTCACCATCCCTCGAGCTCGGGGTCAGCCCGCGCGGTGCCACCGCACTGCTCCGGGCCGCCCGCGCGTGGGCCTGGCTCAACGGCCGGGACTTCGTCACTCCCGACGACGTCAAGGCCCTGGCCCAGGCGACCCTCGTGCACCGGCTCGGACTGCGCCCTGAGGCCGAGCTCGAGGGTGTCGACGTGGCCCAGGTCCTGTCCGCGGCCCTCGGTTCGGTGGCGGTGCCGCGATGACCCGAGCAAGGCAGGCTGTGCGGCGCTCGATCCAGGAGCCCCGCACCTGATGGCGCTCACGGGTCGGTTCGTGCTGCTGCTGGCGCTGGGGATCGTCCCCGTGCTGCTGCGCCCCGACCTGGACACGGTCTGGCTGTGGTTGCTGGTGGTCTGCGTCCTGGGACTCCTCGACTGGGCCCTGGCCCCCCGGATCTCCGGCCTGTCGTTCGAGCGGGCCGCGGTGGGCCAGGTCCGACAGGGCCACCCGACGAGCACCACCCTGGCCGTCGCCAACACCGGCCGACGCCGGATCCGGGGCCGCTTGCGCGACGCCTGGCAACCCACCGCCGGGGCGAGCGACAACCGGCACCGGATCCTGCTGGCGTCCGGGGAGAGGTCGCTGCTGGTGACGCCGCTGCGCCCGGTCCGCCGCGGTGACCTGCAGGCGGTTGGCGTGACCGTGCGCCTGAACGGACCCCTCGGGCTGGTGTCGCGCCAGCAGACCCAGCGGGTCGCCGGCTCGGTGCGCTGCCTGCCGCCCTTCGAGTCGCGCAAGCACCTGCCCTCGCGACTGGCCAGACTGCGCGAGCTCGACGGCCGCGCGGCCATCCGGATCCGCGGTCAGGGCACCGAGTTCGACTCCCTGCGCGAATACGTGCGCGGTGACGACGTGCGCTCCATCGACTGGCGCGCCAGCGCGCGCAACCGCAACGTCGTCGTGCGCACCTGGCAGCCCGAACGCGACCGCCGGGTGGTCCTGGTGCTCGACACCTCCCGGACCTCAGCCGGTCGGGTGCAGGAGGTCCCCCGGCTCGATGCCGCGATGGATGCCGCCCTGTTGCTGGCTGCCCTGGCGGCGCGTGCCGGAGACCGCGTCGACTTCGTGGCCGGCGACCGCCGCATCCGCTCGAGGCTCCGGTTGGCGGCACAGTCCGGGGTGGCCGTCGCCCTCCAGGACGCCATGTCGGACCTGCAGCCGATCATCGCCGAGGCCGACTGGTCCTCGTTGGCCGGCGCCGTCCAGGGCCTGGGGCGCCAGCGGGCGCTCGTCGTACTCCTCACTCCGCTGGAGCCGGCCGCCATCGAGGCGGGGCTGTTGCCAGTGCTGCCGACCCTGACCCGACACCACCGGGTGGTGCTCGCCTCGGTCCGGGACCCGGCACTGGAGGAGATGGCCTCGGGTCGCGACAGCGCTGGCGACGCGTACGCCGCCGCTGCGGCCGAGCAGGCCCTGGAGAGTCGGGCCCGGACCTCGGACCTGCTCCGGGCGCTGGGCGTGGACGTGTTGGACCGCGATGCGGAGAACCTGCCCCCGGCCCTGGCCGACCACTACCTGATGCTCAAGGCGCGCGGACTGCTCTGAGCTCAGGCAGCGGTGGCGACGGTGTCCTCGAGCAGTGCGGCGTCGAGGTCCCCGGTGTATCCGCGGTGGTAGGCCGACCTGCCCAGCGTGAAGACGTAGGCGAAGAACAGCAGCTCGGCCAGGACCCCGATGCCGACGCGCGCCCAGGTCGGCAGGTCCGAGGGCGTGACGAATCCCTCGATGACGCCGCTGACCAGCAACACCATGACCAGCCCGAGCGCAACCGTGACCGCCGTGCGGCCCTCGTGGGCCAAGGACTGCGAGCGGGTGCGGTGTCCGGGCTCGATCCAGGACCAGAACAGCCTCAGACCCACCCCGGCCGCAACGAAGACGGCCGTCAGCTCGAGCAGCCCGTGCGGCAGGATCAGGCCCCAGAACTGCTCGCCGTGACCGGCCCGGGTCATCACCGAGCCGATCACCGCGAGGTTCGAGATGTTGCCCCAGAGCAGGTAGACGACCGGCGCGCCGAGCACCCCGAGCGCCAGGCAGAGGGCAGCCACCCAGGCGTTGTTGACCCACACCTGGAGGGCGAACGAGGACGCCACCGACTGGTGGTAGTAGCCCTCGAAGTCGGCGTTGACCAGCTGGTCGACCTGCTCAGGGGTCAGGAGCGACTGCTCGACCAGCGGATGCTCGACCAACCACCACATCATGATCGCGACGAGCGCGACGTTGACGGCCATGGTGGACAGCCACCAGTACCGCAGCCGGTAGAGGGCGGCCGGGAACCGGTCGGTCACGAAGAGCAGCACCGAGCGCCACGTGGTGACGCGAGTGCCGATGGAGCGCAACCTGGCCTTGTGCAGGATCGAGGACAGGTAGCCGACCAGCACCGCATCGGGCGCGGAGGTCCGGACCACCGAGAGATGGGTCGCGACACGCTGGTAGCGGTCTACGAGCTCGTCGCTCTCCGGTCCGGACAGCCGGCGCTGGGAGATGAGCTGCTCCAGACGCTGCCACTCGCCCAGGTGGGCGTTGACATAGGCATCCAGATCCACGCGCCTCACTCTATGCTGGCCGCGATGACCCAGCAGCCATTCGGCACCGGTCCCGAATACGCGACGCTCACCGCCGACGACCTCGTCACCGGGGAGGCGGTCGCGCTCGACCTGCCGCCGGCCGGGCTGGCGATCCGGGTGGTGTCAGGGTTCCTCGACGTGCTGGTCACCGTCGTCCTGCTCTTCGTGGCGCTGTTCGTGCTGACCGTCGCCACCATCACCACCGACGAGGCCCTGCTCTGGGTGGCCTACATCGGCTCGCTGGTCATCGTCTTCCTGGTGGTGCCGACCACGCTCGAGACACTGACCCGGGGCCGGTCGCTGGGCCACCTGGCCACCGGGTTGCGCACCGTGCGCGACGACGGCGGCCCGATCACCGCCCAGCACGCCCTGACCCGCGCCCTGATCGGCGTGGTCGAGATCTATGCCTTCACCGGGATCCCGGCGGTGCTCTCCTCGATGCTCAGCCACAAGGGGAAACGGCTCGGCGACTACGCCGCGGGCACCTACGTGGTCCGCGACCGGGTCCGGCTCGTGCTGCCCCCGCCGGTGTGGATGCCCCGGCAGCTCGCCGCGTGGGCGAGCGCGGCCGACATCTCCTCGCTGCCGGTGGGCCTCGCGCTCGGCGTACGCCAGTACCTGGGGCGCGCGGACCAGATCACCCCTCAGTCGCGTGCCGTGATCGGTGCGCAGCTGGCCGCGCAGGTCGGTGAGTACGTCGCTCCCCCGCCACCGCCGGGCACGTCGCACGAGGACTTCCTGGCAGCCGTGGTCGCCTCCCGACGCGAGCGTGACAGCGCCCGGCTACATCGTGAGGAAGCGTTGCGCCGGCGACTCACCGCCCGCCGCTGACGGGGTCCGACTCAGTTGCTCGGCACGGCCGCGGGCCGGGTGATCCTGGGAATGCTCAGGCAGGCAACAGCAGCGATCAGGCAGAGCCCACCGGCCGTCAGCCAGGCCAGGAAGTAGTCGCCCTGGCTCTGCCTGATCCAGCCGGCGTAGCTCGCCGCCACGCCCGCACCCACCATGTGGGCGGCGAAGACCCAACCGAACACCACACCAGCGCGCTCGAGGCCGAAGTGCTGACGGCACAGCGCTACCGTCGGTGGCACGGTCGCCACCCAGTCCAGGCCGTAGAACAGGATGAAGATGAAGAGGCTCGGGTGCACGTGGGGCCCGAGCAACCAGTTCACGGCCAGCAGGGATAGTCCACGGAAGAAGTAGTAGCCGCACAGGAGGTAGCGCGAGTCCACCCGGTCGGTGAGCCAGCCGCTGGCGATCGTCCCGACGATGTCGAAGATCCCGATGAGCGCCAGCAGGTTGGCGCTCGTGGTCGCCGGCATGCCGTGGTCGTGTGCGGCCGGGATGAAGTGGGTGCCGATCAGTCCGTTCGTCGACCAGCCACAGACCCAGAAGGTGCCGAACAGGACCCAGAAGGTCCACGAACCGCTCACCGAGCGCAACGTGCCGAGCGCGACCGAAGCGGCTCCTCGGGTGGATGACGACTCCTTCTCGACGTGACCTTCCGGGGCGCCGTAGGGCAGCGCACCGACGTCGCTGGGACGGTCGCGCAGCAGCCACCACACCAGCGGCACCAGCGCCAGCGCGAACAGCGCGACCAGACCAGCGGCCCACCGCCATCCGGGGCCGTCGGCAAGGTGGGCGATGGCCGGCAGGAACACCAACTGGCCGGTGGAGCTGGCTGCCGAGAAGACGCCGATGACCAGGCCGCGATGGCGGAAGAACCAGCGGTTGGCCACGATCGCGCCGAACACGAGGGCCAGGGACCCGGTGCCGATGCCCACTGCAAAGCCCCACAGCAGCCACAGCTGCCAGGCGCTGGTCATCAGGAGCGTGAGCCCTGATCCCACCGCGACCAGCGTCAGCGCCGCAGCGGTCACCCGGCGTACGCCGAAGCGTTCCATCAGCGCCGCAGCGAACGGGGCGGTGAGCCCGTAGATGATCAGGTTGAGGCTGACCGCGCCGCTGGTGGTGGCCCGCGACCAGCCGAACTCGTGTTCCAAGGGCTCGAGCAGCGCACCGGTCGAGGACCGGAAGCCGGCAGCGGCGACCAGCGCAGCCATGGTGATTGCGGCGACCCACCAGGCCCGATGGATGCCGCCCAGGGTGCTCGGCGCCGGCGCGGGGGTCGTGGTCACCCACGAGAGTCTAGGGAGGTACGACGGGCGCTCGACACGGGAGATGCCGCCGTTTCGGCACGAGATCCGGCCACCGAGGGACGGACCGGGGGCGGCGTACGGGCCGGGACTCCTTAGGGTGTCCCTGTGGCCAAAGTTCTCACCTCCCTTCCCACCGGCGAACGCGTCGGCATCGCCTTCTCCGGCGGCCTCGACACTTCGGTGGCGGTGGCCTGGATGCGCGACAAGGGCGCGATCCCGTGCACCTACACCGCCGACATCGGTCAGTACGACGAGCCCGACATCGATCACGTGCCCGATCGGGCCCTGCAGTACGGCGCCGAGATCGCCCGCGCCATCGACTGCAAGCGACAACTGGTCGAGGAGGGGCTGGCTGCGATCATGTGCGGCGCCTTCCACATCCGCTCCGGCGCCCGCACCTACTTCAACACGACCCCGCTGGGCCGTGCGGTCACCGGGACGATGCTGGTGCGCGCCATGCACGAGGACGGCGTCGACATCTGGGGCGACGGCTCGACCTTCAAGGGCAACGACATCGAGCGGTTCTACCGCTACGGCCTGCTGGCCAACCCGCAGCTGCGGATCTACAAGCCGTGGCTCGACGCCGAGTTCGTCCATGAACTGGGAGGGCGCGCGGAGATGAGCCGGTGGCTGACCGAGCGCAACCTGCCCTACCGCGACAGCCACGAGAAGGCCTACTCAACCGACGCGAACATCTGGGGCGCCACCCACGAGGCCAAGACCCTCGAGCACCTCGACGTGTCGCTGGAGACCGTGAACCCGATCATGGGCGTGAGGTTCTGGGACCCGTCGGTCGTCATCGAGACCGAGGACGTGACCGTGCGCTTCGAGGCCGGTCGTCCCGTCGCGATCAACGGCGTTCGCTACGACGACGCCGTCGCGCTGGTCCACGAGGCCAACGTCATCGGTGGGCGGCACGGGCTCGGCATGTCCGACCAGATCGAGAACCGGATCATCGAGGCCAAGTCCCGAGGCATCTACGAGGCGCCGGCGATGGGGTTGCTGTGGACGGCGTACGAGCGGTTGCTCAACGCGATCCACAACGAGGACACGATCGCCAACTACCACGCCCAGGGCCGCCAGCTCGGCCGGTTGCTCTACGAAGGTCGCTGGCTCGACCCGCAGGCGCTGATGATCCGCGAGTCGATCCAGCGCTGGATCGCCTCGCTGGTCACCGGCGAGGTCACGCTCCGGCTGCGTCGGGGCGAGGACTACACCGTCCTGCGCACCGACGGTCCGGCGTTCTCCTACCACCCCGACAAGCTGTCCATGGAGCGCACCGACAACGCCGCCTTCGGACCCACGGACCGGATCGGTCAGCTCACGATGCGCAACCTCGACATCGCCGACTCCCGGGCCAAGCTGGAGGCCTATGCGGCCCAGCCGCTCGACCAGGGTCAGGTGCTGGTCGAGAACGGCACCCTGTTCGGCGAGATCGAAGCCGGCGGTGCCGACGTGATCACCGCCAACCCGGCAGCCGAGCAGGAGCAGGATGTGGCGCTGGACAACGCGGCGATGGAGTTCGGCACGGACTGACGCCAGGCCGACCGAATAGCCAGGCGACAGATGGACGAACGTGGTCTACCGTCGAGAGGTGGACCTCGTCCGGGGGCTTGGCGGCCTGCTCGTCGCGATGGCGGGGGCGGCACTGGTGTTCCGTCTGCTCGCGGACTGGACCCTGCTCGAGCGTCTCCTCGAGCGGGCCGGGGCACTGCTTCGGCGGCTGCGCCGTGAGCCCGAGGCCCCCGACGGGCGGCCCATCGAGGCCATCGCGCTGGACGCCCGGCGACTGTCGCATCGCTTCGAGCTCTCCGACTACCAACGCATCTCCTTCGCGAAGTACGAGGGCCTGCGCCAGGCCTACGACAAGGTGCTGGGTGAGGCCTGCGACGCCCTGGGGATCGAGCACCTGTTGAACGTGCTGCCGGCCGGACACGAGTGCGATCTCGAGCGCCTGAGGGTGGAGTTCCTCCTGGGCCAGCGGGGCCTGCGGCTCGACGACGACGCCGCGTGAGCGACCCCATCCGGCTGCTGCGCAGTCCCCTGACCGACAGCGAGCCGGCCCTCGACATCGCCGTGGCCCACGCGCTGGTGAAGCAGGCGAGCGCGGGCAGCCTCACCGAGGCGCTCCGGCTGTATCGGCCGAGCAGCCCGGTGGTGGTCTTCGGGCGCCGCGACGTCCGGCTGGACGGCTTCCCCGGTGCGGTCGACGCTGTGCGGGCAGCCGGCTTCACTCCGCTGGTGAGGGCGACCGGCGGGCGGGCCGTGGCCTACACCGACCAGTCGCTGGTGCTCGACCACGTGCGACACGATGCCGGGGCACAGGGCGGCATGGACCCGCGCTTCGAGACCTACGGCCGACTCTTCGCCGAGGCGTTCCGCGGGCTCGGGGTGCAAGCGCTCGTGGGGCCGGTGCCGGGTGAGTACTGCCCGGGCGCCCACAGCGTCAACGCCCGAGGCGTGGTGAAGCTGGTCGGTACGGCGCAGCGCGTGGTCAGGCACGCCTGGCTGTTCAGCTCGCTGGTCGTGATCGGTGACCAGGACCGGATCCGTCCGGTGCTGAGTGAGGTCTACGAGCAGCTGGGCCAGGACTTCGACGGCAGCTCGGTCGGCTCTCTGCGTGGCGAGGTGCCCGGACTGGAGCTCACCCAGGTCGAGTCCGCGTTGCTGGCGGCGTACGCCGAGCTCGGGGTGCTGGAGCCCGCCGTGCTCGACGAGTCGACGCTGGTGCTGGCCCGCGAACTCGTGGACCAGCACCGCGTCGGAGATCAGACCAGGTCGTAGCGGTCCAGCTCCATGACCTTGACCCACGCCGACACGAAGTCGCTGACGAACTTCTCCTTGGCGTCATCGCTCGCGTAGACCTCGGCCAGGGCGCGCAGCTCGGAGTTCGAGCCGAACACCAGGTCGTTGCGAGTGCCGGTCCACTTCACCGCACCGCTCGCGTCGCGACCCTCGAACGTGTCCTGCGCGTCGGAGGTCGACGACCAGGTCGTCCGCAGGTCGAGCAGGTTCACGAAGAAGTCGTTGGTCAGCGACCCCGGCGTCGTGGTGAGTACGCCGGCCTGCGACTGCTGGGTGTTGGCATCGAGCACGCGCAGCCCCCCGACCAGGACCGTCATCTCCGGAGCGCTGAGGTTGAGCAGGTTGGCCCGGTCGATGAGGAGATACTCCGCAGGAAGCCGGTGGCCCTTGCCGAGGTAGTTGCGGAAGCCGTCCGCGGTCGGCTCCAGAGCGGCGAAGGAGTCCACGTCGGTCATCTCCTGCGAGGCGTCCGTGCGCCCCGGCGTGAAGGGCACCACGACGTCATGTCCGGCGTTGCGCGCCGCCTGCTCGATGCCCGCACCACCGGCCAGGACGATCAGGTCGGCCAGCGAGATCTGCTTGTCCCCGCTCTGCGCGGCGTTGAAGCCCTCCCGCACCGTCTCGAGGGCGCGCAGCACCACGGCGAGCCGGTCGGGGTCGTTGACCTCCCAGCCGCTCTGCGGCTCGAGGCGGATCCGGGCACCGTTGGCGCCACCGCGCTTGTCACTGCCTCGGAACGTCGAGGCCGACGCCCAGGCAGTGGAGACGAGCTGGGAGACCGTCAGCCCGGAGGCCAGGACCTGCTCCTTGAGCGAGGCGACGTCCGCGTCGTCGACCAACGGGTGGTCAACCGCAGGCACCGGGTCCTGCCACAGCAGCGTCTCCTGCGGCACGAGCGGCCCGAGGTAGCGCTGGATCGGACCCATGTCGCGGTGGGTCAGCTTGAACCAGGCCCGCGCGAACGCGTCGGCGAACTCGTCGGGGTGCTCCAGGAAGCGCCGCGAGATCTGCTCATAGACCGGGTCGAAGCGCAGCGCGAGGTCGGTGGTCAGCATCGTCGGGGGCCGAGAAAGGCTGCCGTCCTCGGGGTCGGGCACGGTGTTGGCACCCGCACCGTCCTTCGCCTGCCACTGGTTGGCGCCCGCCGGGCTCTTGACCAGCTCCCACTCGTAGCCGAAGAGGTTCTCGAAGAACTGGTTGCTCCACCGGGTCGGCGTGGAGGTCCAGGTGACCTCGAGACCGCTCGTGATCGCGTCGCGTCCCCCGCCGCTGCCGTAGGAGCTCTTCCAGCCCAGGCCCTGCTCCTCGATGGGGGCGCCCTCGGGCTCCGCACCGACGTACGGCTCCGGGTCGGCCGCACCGTGGGTCTTGCCGAACGTGTGACCGCCGGCGATCAGCGCGACGGTCTCCTCGTCGTTCATCGCCATCCGGGCGAACGTCTCACGGATGTCGCGGGCCGAGGCCAGCGCGTCGGGGACTCCGTTGGGTCCCTCGGGGTTGACGTAGATCAGGCCCATCTGGACCGCGGCCAGCGGGTTCTCGAGCTCCCGATCACCGGTGTAGCGCTCGTCGCCCAACCAGGTGTCCTCCGGGCCCCAGTAGACGTCCTCGTCGGGCTCCCAGACGTCAGCGCGTCCGCCGGCGAAGCCGAAGGTGGTGAAGCCCATCGTCTCCAGCGCGCGGTTGCCGGCCAGGACCATGAGGTCGGCCCACGAGATCGAGCGGCCGTACTTCTGCTTGATCGGCCACAGGAGACGGCGCGCCTTGTCGAGGTTGGCGTTGTCCGGCCAGCTGTTGAGCGGCGCGAACCGCTGCATGCCGGCCCCGGCGCCGCCGCGGCCGTCGCTGATGCGGTAGGTGCCTGCGCTGTGCCAGGCCATCCGGACGAAGAGCCCGCCGTAGTGCCCGAAGTCGGCTGGCCACCAGTCCTGGGAGTCGGTCATCAGCGCGTCGAGGTCACTGGTCAGCGCATCCAGGTCGAGCGCCTTGAAAGCCTCGGCGTAGTCGAAGTCCGGCCCCATGGGGTCCGCGACGGCCGGGTGCTTGCGCAGGATCTTGAGGTTGAGCTGCTCGGGCCACCAGTCGCGGTTGCCTGCACCCTCGGTCGGGTGACTGGAGGTGCGGGTGTGGGCAACGGGGCACTCGCCCTCGCGCTCCTCGTCGTTCATGTCTCCGACGACTGCATCGTGCTCGGTCATGTGCTTCCTTCCGGGGCGGGCTGATCAGCGGGCAGTGATGGCCGCTGTGGTGGTGGAGCAGGCAGGGCAGACGCCCCAGTAGGTGACCTCGGCCTCGTCGATGGCGAAACCATGGTCGTCCGAGGCGGTCAGGCAGGGGGTGGCGGAAACCGCACAGTCGACGTCGGCGATGGCACCGCAGGTGCGGCACACCACGTGATGGTGGTTGTCCCCCACCCTCGACTCGTAGCGCGCGACCGAGCCCGAGGGCTGGATGCGCCGCACCAGGTCAGCGGCGGTGAGGGCCCGCAGGACGTCGTAGACGGCCTGGTGCGACACCTCGCCGAGCTGTGTCCGCACGACTCCGATGATGGCGTCGGTGTCAGCATGCGGATGCTCGTACACCGCCGCCAGGACCGCCACGCGCGGGCGAGTCACCCGGAGCGCGGCCTCGCGCAGCAGGTGCTCGAGCTGGGTCGTGGTGGGCACCTGTGCAGTCTGCGCCACTTTCTTGAATCAGTCAAGAAAGGCACGACGGTAGGCGAGATCGGTGATCCTGCGTCCCGCCGCAAGGCCCTTGCGCTCGAACTTCGTCACCGGCCGCTCGTCCCATCGCTCGACGACCCCACCTTCCAGCAGGGGTTCGGCATCCAGGATCGCCACCATCTGCTCGGCATAGTCGGCCCAGTCCGTGGCCAGTCGCCACTCGGCTCCCGGCGCGAGCCGGGCGGCGGCGACGTTCGCGAACCGGGGCGTGACCAGCCGTCGCTTGTGGTGCTTCTTCTTGTGCCAGGGGTCGGGGAAGAAGGTCCACAACCCCGCGAGCTCGCCCGGACCGACCAGGTGTTCCAGCGACCACACCGCGTCCACCCCGATCATCCGCACGTTGCTCAGCCCCGCTTCGGCGATCCTGGCCAGCGTGTCGGCCACCCCAGGACGCCACACCTCGAAGGCCACGACGTTGTACGCCGAGCGGTCGGCTGCCAGGACGGCAGTGGACTCACCGATCCCCGAGCCGATCTCCACGATCAGCGGCGCGTCCCTCTCGAAGCACCCGGCCAGCGAGAAGCCCTCGACGTCGACCTCGTCGTCGGCGATCCACCACTGGTCGGCGTACGCCTCCCAGGCGGCCGCCTGCTTGGGGCTGAACCGGCTCCCGCGGCGCGAGTAGGACAGCACCTCCCGCAGCCGGCGACCGTCGTCGGTCTCCTTCTGGTGGGGGCGAGGTGGCCGCGGCTGCTGGTCGTCGTGCACGTGCTCATCCTCGCCTCGACCTGTCGCAGATGCACATCGAGATCGCGTCGACCTGTCGCAGAAGGACAGCACAACGCCCCCCGAACCTTGCGGTTCGGGGGGCGTTGCAGTGGTCTCGACAAGCTCGACCAGCGACGGACTACATCACTTGGTGATCTTGGTGACCCGACCGGCGCCGACGGTGCGGCCACCCTCACGGATCGCGAAACGCAGGCCCTCTTCCATGGCGATGGGCTGGATCAGCTCAACGGCCATTTCCGTGTTGTCGCCGGGCATGACCATCTCGGTGCCCTCGGGGAGGGTCACGACACCGGTCACGTCCGTGGTACGGAAGTAGAACTGCGGGCGGTAGTTGTTGAAGAACGGCGTGTGACGGCCACCCTCCTCCTTCGACAGGATGTAGACGTTCGCGTCGAAGTTGGTGTGCGGGGTGGTGGTGCCCGGCTTGATGACGACCATGCCGCGCTCGATGTCCTCGCGCTTGGTGCCACGAAGCAGCAGCCCGACGTTCTCGCCGGCCTGACCCTCGTCGAGCAGCTTGCGGAACATCTCGACACCGGTCACGGTCGACTTCTGCGACTTCTCGCGGATGCCGATGATCTCGACCTCCTCGTTGACCTTGACGATGCCGCGCTCGATACGACCGGTGATGACCGTGCCACGACCAGTGATCGTGAAGACGTCCTCGACGGGCATGAGGAAGGGCTTCTCGGTCTCGCGGGCCGGGGTCGGGATGGCCTCGTCGACAGCCTTCATCAGCTCGAGGACCGACTCGCCCCACTTGGCGTCACCCTGCAGCGCCGGGAAGGCAGCCACGCGGACGACGGGGATGTTGTCGCCGTCGAACTCGTACTCGGAGAGGAGCTCGCGCACCTCCATCTCGACGAGCTCGATGAGCTCCTCGTCGTCGACCATGTCGCACTTGTTGAGCGCCACGACCAGGGCCGGCACGCCGACCTGGCGGGCGAGCAGCACGTGCTCACGCGTCTGCGGCATCGGACCATCGGTGGCGGCGACCACGAGGATCGCGCCGTCCATCTGGGCCGCACCGGTGATCATGTTCTTGATGTAGTCGGCGTGACCAGGGCAGTCGACGTGCGCGTAGTGGCGCGCCTCGGTCTGGTACTCGACGTGCGCGATCGAGATCGTGATCCCGCGCTGACGCTCTTCAGGCGCCTTGTCGATCTGGTCGAATGCCGACGCCTCGTTGAGGGTCGGGTACGCGTCGTGCAGCACCTTGGTGATCGCCGCGGTCAAGGTCGTCTTGCCGTGGTCGATGTGACCGATGGTGCCGATGTTGACGTGCGGCTTGGTCCGCTCGAACTTCGCCTTAGCCACGGTGGGCTCCTCCTGTGTGTGGTTCTACTCTGACTGACTCGTATGGGACTTGCTGAACTGCCGAGGGCACGCGAATGCTACTCGCCGCGAACCTTCTTGATGATCTCGTCGGCGACGTTCTGGGGAACCTCAGCGTACGAGTCGAACTCCATCGAGTACGACGCCTGACCGGAGGTCTTCGACCTCAGGTCGCCAACGTACCCGAACATCTCTGAAAGCGGCACGAGCGCGTTGACCACGCGGTCCCCGTGACGCTCGTCCATGGCCTGGATCTGGCCGCGACGGCTGTTGATGTCGCCGATCACGTCACCCATGTAGGCCTCGGGCATGATGACCTCGACCGCGAACATGGGCTCCAGCAGGACCGGTCGCGCCTTGCGGGCCGCTTCCTTGAACGCCGCGTTGCCGGCGATCTTGAAGGCGAGCTCGGAGGAGTCGACATCGTGGTAGGCGCCGTCCTCGAGGGTGAACTTGACGTCCACCATCGGGTAGCCGGCGAGGACGCCGAACTCCATGGCCGCCTGGCCGCCCTGGTCCACCGACGGGATGTACTCGCGGGGCACGCGGCCACCGGAGACGTTGTTGATGAACTCGTAGCCGGCACCGGTGCCCGTCTCGGGGTCGATGTTGGGGCCCAGCGAGATGACGACCTTGGCGAACTGCCCCGAACCACCGGTCTGCTTCTTGTGCGTGTAGCTGTGGTTCTTGACCTCGTTGCGGATCGTCTCGCGGTAGGCCACCTGCGGCTTGCCGACGGTGGCCTCGACGCGGAACTCGCGCTTCATCCGGTCGACGAGGATCTCCAGGTGGAGCTCGCCCATCCCGGCGATGATGGTCTGGCCGGTCTCCTCGTCGGACTTGACCGTGAAGGTCGGGTCCTCGTCGGACAGGCGCTGGATCGCGAGACCCAGCTTCTCCTGGTCGCTCTTGGTCTTGGGCTCGATCGCGACCTCGATCACCGGGGCCGGGAAGCTCATCGACTCCAGTACGACGGGGTGCTGGATGTCGCACAGGGTGTGGCCGGTCTTGGTCTCCTTGAGACCCATCACGGCCACGATCTGTCCGGCACCGACCGACGCGATCTCCTCACGCTTGTTGGCGTGCATCTGGTAGACCTTGCCGATCCGCTCCTTGCGGCCGGTGACCGAGTTGAGCACGCTCGCGCCTGCGGCCAGCTTGCCGGAGTAGACGCGGACGTAGATCAGCTTGCCCAGGTGCGGGTCGGAGGCGATCTTGTAGGCCAGACCGGAGAACGGCTCGTCGTCGGATGGCTGACGGTCGATCTCCTTCTCCTCGTCGTTGACCGCGTGACCCTTGATGGCGTCGATGTCGAGCGGCGAGGGGAGGTAGCGGACCACGGCGTCGAGCAGGGGCTGGACGCCCTTGTTCTTGAACGCGGTGCCGCACAGGACCGGGTTGATCTTGTCGGCCAGGGTGGCGCGACGGATCGCAGCCTCGAGCTCGGCGACCTCGAAGGTGCCCTCGTCGAGGAACTTCTCCATGATCTCGTCGTCGGCCTCGGAGAGCGTCTCGAGCAGCTTCTCGCGGTATTCCGCAGCCTGCTCGGCCAGCTCTGCCGGGATCTCCTCGATGGTGTAGTCCTCACCCATCGTGGTCTCGCCACGCCAGGTCAGGGCACGCATGCCGACGAGGTCGACGACACCGAGGAAGTCGCCCTCGGCACCGATCGGGATCTGCAGCACGAGCGGGGTGGAGTTGAGGCGCTCGACCATCATGTCGACGCAACGGAAGAAGTCCGCTCCGGTGCGGTCGAGCTTGTTGACGAAGCACATCCGCGGGACGGAGTACTTGTTGGCCTGGCGCCAGACCGTCATCGTCTGGGGCTCGACGCCCGCCACTCCGTCGAACACGGCGACGGCGCCGTCGAGGACGCGCAGCGAGCGCTCGACCTCGGCAGTGAAGTCCACGTGTCCAGGGGTGTCGATGATGTTGATCTGGTGGTCCTTCCACCAGCAGGTCGTCGCGGCCGACGTGATGGTGATGCCGCGCTCCTGCTCCTGCTCCATCCAGTCCATCGTGGCTGCACCCTCGTGGACTTCACCGATCTTGTAGGTGATGCCGGTGTAGAAGAGGATGCGCTCGGTGGTGGTGGTCTTGCCGGCGTCGATGTGCGCCATGATGCCGATGTTGCGGACCTTGTTGAGGTCGGTGGTGATGTCGACAGCCACTGAAGTGATGTCTCCTCAGGAAGATTTCGGGTGGATTACCAGCGGTAGTGCGCGAAGGCCTTGTTGGACTCAGCCATCTTGTGGGTGTCTTCGCGCTTCTTGACCGCGGCGCCCAGACCATTGCTGGCGTCCAGGATCTCGTTCATCAGGCGCTCGGCCATGGTCTTCTCACGACGCTGGGCGGCGTAGCCCACCAGCCAGCGCAGGGCCAGCGTGGTGCTGCGGCCCGGCTTGACCTCGATCGGCACCTGGTAGGTCGCGCCACCGACACGGCGGGACTTGACCTCGATGGCCGGCTTCACGTTGTCCAGGCCACGCTTGAGCGTGACCACGGGGTCGGTGCCGGTCTTCTCGCGGCAACCCTCGAGAGCGGTGTAGACGATGCGCTGGGCAACCTGCTTCTTGCCGTCCTGCAGGACCTTGCTGACCAGCTGGGAGACGAGCGGCGAACCGTAGACCGGGTCGACGTCGATCGGACGCTTCGGGGCGGGACCCTTGCGTGGCATTAGCTCTTCTCCTTCTTCGCGCCGTAACGGCTGCGGGCCTGCTTGCGGTTCTTGACACCCTGGGTGTCGAGCGAACCGCGAATGATCTTGTAGCGAACGCCGGGCAGGTCCTTCACGCGACCCCCGCGGACGAGCACGATGGAGTGCTCCTGCAGGTTGTGACCGACACCCGGGATGTAGGCAGTGACCTCGACGCCGCTGGACAGGCGCACACGGGCGACCTTGCGCAGGGCGGAGTTCGGCTTCTTCGGAGTGGTGGTGTAGACGCGGGTGCAGACACCGCGTCGCTGGGGCGAACCCTTCAGGGCAGGCGTCTTGCTCTTGGACACCTTGTCCTGGCGGCCCTTGCGGACCAGTTGGTTAATCGTGGGCACCGGGTGGTTCCCCTTCGTTTTTCTCTCAGAACCTGGCACTCTGCCGGGCACGATGGACTGCTAGTGCGGTGTGTCTGCTTGGTGCGCGCACAGCCATGGACCAAGATCCATGGCGGAGGCTGGTTGTGCTGGAAACCGGGCGGTCAGGGCCGCTGGCTACTTCCGAGCACGCGCAACAGTCTGGTTGTGCCAGACACGAGGTACGAGATTACCGGCTCGCTGATCGGGGGTCAAAACGCCCCGAGCCCGCGCGAACACCAGCGTGGCCACGCCGACCCCCACAACTGTCATGAAACCGCCCAGCAGCAGCGTCCAGCGGGCGCCGTACTGCTCGCCGATCCAGCCGATCAGCGGTGCTCCCAGCGGCGTACCGCCGATGAAGATCATCATGTAGAGCGCCATGACACGACCGCGCATCCCCGCGTCGGTGGACACCTGCACGAAGGCGTTGGCCGCCGTGATCATCGTCAGGGCGGTGATGCCCAGGAGCGGGGTCATGAGCGCGAACCAGGTGTAGGTCGGCATCAGCCCGGAGATCATCTCCAGGGTGCCGAAGGCCAGGGCGGCCCCGATCACCAGGCGCTGGCGGACTCGTTCGCGGCGCGCTGCGATGAGCGAGCCGGTCAGCGAGCCGACCGCCATGAAGGTGCCGAGGAGGCCGTACTCGGTCGGTCCCTTGTCGAAGACCTGGGTGGCCATCAGCGCTGAGGTCATCTGGAAGTTGAGGCCGAAGGTGCCGGTGAAGAACACGATCGCCAGCATCAGCATGAGGTCGGGGCGCCCTCGCACGTAGGCGACACCGGCGCGGATCTGGCCGGGCTCGCGGATCACCAGGTCCGGGCTGTGCAGCAGCCGCTCGTCGAGGCGGCGCAGCATCGTGATCGGCGCGATGTAGGAGAAGGAGTTGACCAGGATGACGTAGCCGGTGGCGACCACCCCTCCGCCCAGAGCTGCGATCAGGAGCCCCGCGAGGGCCGGGCCGACGATGCGCGCGGCGTTGAAGCTGGCCGAGTTGAGGCCCACCGCGTTGGTGAGGTCGTCCTTGTCGACGATCTCGGAGACGAACGACTGTCGGGCCGGGGCGTCGAAGGCGGAGGCCACTCCGAGCATCAGGGCCAGGACGTAGACGTGCCAGATGTGGGCGTTGCCGGTGACCGCCAGGAGCCCCAGGATCAGGGCCGGCACGGCCATGCCCAGGTTGGTCAGCTGGAGCAGGCGGCGTTTGGGGATCCGGTCGGCCACGACGCCGGCGAACGGCGAGAGCAGCAGGAACGGCAGGAACTGCAGCCCCGTGGTGATGCCGATGGCCGCCCCGCTGTTCCCGGTGAGCTGCAGGACCATCCAGTCCTGGGCGACGCGCTGCATCCAGGTGCCCACGTTGGACACCACACCGCCGGCGGCATAGCGGCGGTAGTTGGAGTTGGAGAGGGAGGAGAAGGTGGGGCTCAAGCCTGTGCCAGTCTTTCGAGGATCGGTGCGGCCGCCCTCAGGGCGGCCCGTTCATCAGGAGTCAGGGTGCGCAGCTGCTGGGCCAGCCACGCGTCGCGCCGGGCGCGGTCGGCGATCACGTGCTCTCGACCAGCTTCACTGAGTACGACGACGACCTGCCGGCCATCGGTGGCGTGCTTGCGACGGGTCACGTAGCCGGCCTCGGCCAGGCAGTTGATGGTGCGCGTCATGGAGGGTGGTTGCACGTGCTCGGCCTGGGCGAGCTCACCGACGCTCAGCTCGCCGTGGCGGAACAGGTAGCCGAGCACGGCCATCTGACCCAGGCTCAGCTCGTTGTCCGGGTGCTGCTCCGAGGCCAGCCGCCTGCGCAGGCGCATGACCGACAACCGCAACTCCGACGCGAGACCGGCATCGCTCCTCGACACCTTCTCCACAGTGGGCATGTCCTTAGTCTAGGTCATTACCCTTGCTAATCAAATCCCTGACCTGTCGCAGATGTACACCCTGGTCTGCACATCTGCGACAGGTCAGCGCGTTCTGCGTGTACATCTGCGACAGGTCGGCGTGTAGGTTGCCCATGATGGAATTCCGCGACGAGCAGCCGATGCAGCACGAGATCGGCAACCGCACCTACATCGTTGCCGACGTCGAGCCCCTCGACGTCGACGGCATTCGCACGACCGAGGTCGGCACGGCACTGTGGCTGCTCGGATTCCTGGCCCTGCTGCCCTTCTACGGCCGGCTCGCCGACGATGGACACACCTGGTGGCTGTGGACCTGCCTGGCCGGCTTCGGGCTCGGCCTCTTCGGGCTCGAGTACTGCCGGCGACGCAAGAAGGCGCGCAGCGGTCGCGGATCGCGCCGCGCCTCCTGACCGTCCGCCCGCTCGCCTCTGGACGTCATCACAGCGGGGCCGTCGGGGCAGCCAGAGGCTACGACGTCCCGATCTGCGCGCGCACCCAGTCCCACATGAGCTCACGCTCCGCGTCGCCGGTGCGGGTGCGGCGCAGCAGGTGGGTCGGGCGCACCCGACGGTCGTGCCACAGCTCGCCGGTGTCCGGCGAAGGCATCGTCGCGGCCAGCCACACCGTCGTGTCCGCGCCGCCCTCGGCGTCGCGGAGGAACGGTCCGGTGAGCTTGTGGAAGGTGGGCAGCGAGTCGACCACCCCGGGGGTGTCAGCCCAGCCCGGGTGGGTGGCGTTGACCCCGATGCCGTCAGAGGACCAGTGGGCGTCGAGCACCGGCAGCAGTTCGACCTGAGCGCGCTTGCTCCGGGCGTAGGCGGTGGTCCCGGAGTAGGTGCCGTCAAGGAACTCGGGGTCGTCGGCACGCAGCACCTGGCTGTACATCCCGCCACTGGTCACCAGGATCACCCGGGCGTCGTGCCCGTGCAGCCGGCGCCTGAGCAGTTCGGTCATCAGGATCGGCGAGAGCACGTGCAGCGCCATGGTCATCTCGTGACCCTGGGGTGACTCGGTGCGAGTGGCGGGCATGACACCGGCGTTGTGGACCAGGACATCGAGCCGGTGGGGCCCGAACTCAGCGGCGAAGCGGCGTACGTCGTCGAGGTCGGCCAGGTCGCAGCGGTCGACCACGATGTCGGCCCCGGGCAGGCGGCGCAGCATCTCGGCGCGGACCCGTTCGCCCTTGTCGACATCACGGACCACGAGGCGTACCTGGGCTCCCAGCTTGGCCAGGCCCTGCGCCGTGGCGACGCCCAGGCCCGAGGTCGCGCCGGTCACCGCAGCCACCTTGCCCGCGAGCGCACCCGGCTCGGGGTCGGCCGGCCACGTGGGCAGCCGACGACGGATCGCCGGCCCTATCCGGGTGTAGCCGGGGGCGACGGTGCGGTCGAGCACGGTGTCGAGGCCACGGGCGAGCCGCAGGGGCAGGGAAGTCATGCCAGCAACGCTACCCTCGGCATCGTGACGTCGATCCGGCCCGACTGGGCTGCCTTTCCCGGTGACCTGCTGGCCTTCTGGACCGAGCGGCACCTGTGCACCCTCAGTTCGGTGCGTCCCGACGGGCGACCGCACCTGGTGCCGGTGGGGGTCACGATCGACGTCGAGCGCGAATGCGCCTGGGTGATCACCTCGGGGACGTCGTACAAGGCCCGGCTGTTGGCAGCCGAGGGGTCCAATCCGCACGTGGCGGCCTGTCAGGTCGACGGTGGCCGGTGGTCGACGATCGAGGGCCGCGCCACGGTTCTCGACGACCCGGAATCGGTGCGCCGCGCGGTCGAGAAGTACGCCGAGCGCTACCGCACGCCCCGCGAGAACCCGGCCCGCGTCGCGCTGCGGATCGAGGTCGACAGGATCCTGCACTCGAGCAGGATCTGAGTCAGAACCGCTCGATCTCGTCGATCGTCAGCGTGTCGAAGACATGCTCGGGCAACGGCTCAGGCAGCTGCTGCTTGCCGAACTGCACCTCCGAGTGGGCCCCGCAACCGTGATCGAGGGAGACGACCTTGCCGTCGTCGTTGGCGCTGCCGTTGGCGCAGACCCCGAACATCTCCGACAGGGAACCGGCCAGCCGGACCAGGAAGCCGCAGCTGGTGCAGGACGCGGGAGCGGACTGGGCGAGCGGGTTGTCGGGGCCGCCCTCGCCGTCGTACCAGCGCTGGGCCGCCAGGTCGCGACCCTCCAGGGACAACGTCCGGACCCGTCCGAGGTAGAGCTCGGTGGCGACCGCCTTGACCTGGGCCCGCTCGTCGGCAGTGAGGTCGTCATCGCCGAAGGAGTACGTCGGCACCAACCGCGGGTCGCCGTCCTCGACGGGGAGCAGGTCGCCGGGCGACAGGTCCCCGGGCTGGATGCGCTCGCGGTAGGGCACCCACTGCGGGGCGACGATCGCCTCGTCACCCGGGATCAGCACCACCTCGTCGACGGTCGCCTGCTTCTGACGGGTGGCCCGGGTCACGGTCACCGACCAGCGCCAACCGCGGTAGCCGGGCATGGTGCAGGCGAACAGGTGGGTCACGACGCGTTCGCCCTCGGCCACGCACCCGAGGTGTTCACCCACCTGGTCGGGCGACGCCTGCTCGAGAAGAGCGGCGTGAGCAACCTCGACAGCCTTGGTCAGGGTCGCGTCGGGCTTCAGAGCAGTGGCCATCACGCGGCCGAGTCTAGGGCACGCCTCACGAGACCTGAGGCAGGATGGAGCCATGAGCGCCTCACCTCCCCCTCGCCCCTCCCGGGAGGAGCAGCGGTGGCGCGACCCCCATCCAGACGAACCGGGGAGCGGCGCCGGTTTCGAGGACACCTCGAAGGGCGCCAAGGCCGCCGGGACCGCCCGCAAGAGCGCTCAAGCCACGGCCAAGGGGGCCAAAGCCATGGCTCGCGGCACGGCCCGCTTCGGCGCCTACTCGGTGCGCCAGGCCCGCCGGGCCTCGCACGCGGAGGGGGCGGGCGACTCCGGTCTGTCGCGGCTCATCGAGCTGCACGCGTTCAACGCCGCCGGCGACGCCGCCGTGGCGATCTCGCTGGCCGGCACCCTGTTCTTCCAGGTCCCCACCGGCGAGGCCCGCGGGCAGGTTGCCCTGTTCCTGGGCCTGACGATGCTGCCGTTCGCCATCGTCGCACCCCTCATCGGGCCGTTCCTGGACCGCTTCAGCCACGGGCGCCGCTGGGCGATCGGCGCCACGATGGCCATCCGGGCGTTCCTGGTGTGGGTGCTGGCCACGGCCGTCGTCGACGAGTCGACATGGATGTTCCCGGCCGCGCTCGGCGTACTCGTGGCGTCGAAGGCGTACGGCGTCACCCGTTCGGCCGCCGTACCCCGCCTGCTCCCGCGGGACCTGACGCTGGTGAAGGCCAACGCCCGCACGTCCCTGGCCGGCATCGTCGGCGCCGGGATCTCTGCACCGATCGCAGCGCTCGCGGCCTCGATCGGTCCGGAGTGGTCGCTGCGCTACGCGTTCCTGCTGTTCGTGGTCGCCACCATCCTGGCGATCCTGCTCCCCTCACGGGTGGACTCCAGCCACGGCGAGAAGCAGATGTCGCTGCGTCCACGCTCGGCCGAAGGCACCAAGCGCCGCTTCGGGATGCCGGCCCCGGTCGCCCACGCCCTGCGCGCCAACTGCGGTCCGCGCTGGCTCTCGGGGTTCCTGACGATGTTCATGGCCTTCCTGTTGCGGGAGAACCCGATCGGCGACTGGAGCACCACGGCGCTGTTGGCCGTCGTCATCGGTGGTGCCGGGGTCGGCAACACCCTCGGCATCGCGCTGGGCTCCCTGCTGCGCAAGCTCAACCCGGCCATCACCGTGGTGCTGGCGGTGGCGGCCGGTGCCTCGATGTCCCTGGTCGCCGCGCTCTTCTACAGCGTGCTCACCGTCGGGCTCCTGGGGTTCGTGGCCGGCCTGGCCCAGTCCCTGGCCAAGCTCAGCCTCGACTCCACCATCCAGGCCCACGTGCCCGAACGCGTGCAGACCAGCGCCTTCGCGCGCTCCGACACCGTGCTGCAGATGGCGTGGGTCATCGGCGGCTTCGTGGGCATCGCCATGCCGTTGAACCCCCGCCTGGGCCTCGGCGTGGCCGCCGCGGTGCTGATCGCGTGGCTGGTGCTGGTGTTGAGCGCACGTCGACCCGCCCGACGCTCGACGTAGTCCTCGAGTCAGTACGGTCGTTCAGCTCGGGATGGTTCCGGGGTTGGTTCATCAAGGGATGCAGGCCAACCTCCCCCTCCCACGGTGAATTCACCGAGGGAAGTGCTGTTTCACCTAGGGTCAGGTGACAGATCAGGCAGGTTCACCTGCATCCCTTGATGAAACTCCAGCTCTCAGCTGTCGAGCTCGTCAGCCAGCGCCCGCAGCAGCTTGGAGACGGGAGCGGCCATCTTGGAGTCGGGAGCGTGTCCACGGCGGTAGCCCTCACCGATGCCGTCGAGCAGACGGATCAGGTCCTCCACGATGGAGACCATCTCCTCGGGCTTCTTCTTGGGCGGACGGCTAGCGGCCCGCTGGGCCCGCGCCACGCTCGGCGGGGCATCGAGGACGCGGACCTGCAGGGCCTGGTCACCCTTGCGGCCCTGGGCGATGCCGAACTCGACCCGGGTGCCGTTCTTCAACGCGGTGACGCCGTCAGGCAGCGCCTCGGCGCGCACATAGACATCGGGCCCGTCCTCCTGGGACAGGAACCCGAATCCCTTGTCGGCGTCGTACCACTTCACCTTGCCACTGGGCACCGCGATGACCTCTTCTTGCTCAACGCACCCGACCCCTCGCCGTGTGCAGTGGGCAAGCCTATGTGGCCGAGGCAACTGTTCGCGAACGGTTAGCGATATCTGTCCGGATCGGGTAGTCGCTCGTTCATGGATCCCGACCGGAAACCTCGCGGATCCACCGCCGCCTCGGCGAATCCAGCCTCGAGTACGGCGGCGTGCAGCGCACCCTGCGTGGCCGCGTCGAGGCCCGCCAGGGCCGCCGGGTCGATCTCGATCGAGGCCGACTCCCCCAGGTCACGCACCCGCAGGTCCCGGACGCCCGGCAGGAGGTCCCGTACGGCGTGCTCGGCCCGCTCCACGCGAGCCAGGCGATGGGGGGTGACCTCCACGCCGTAGGCCACCCGGGACGACAGGCAGGCCGCCGCCGGCTTGTCCCAGGTCGGCAGGCCCCAGGCCCGCGACGCTGCGCGCACCTGCTCCTTGGTGATCCCGGCATCGAGCAGCGGGGTGATGGCGCCACGTTCGCCCGCGGCGCGGATGCCGGGGCGGAACCCGGCCCGTGCGTCATCTGCGTTGGTGCCGGTGGCCACGTGGGCCAGGCCGTGCTCGCTCGCCAGTGGGGTGAGGACCTCGATGAGCTCGGCCTTGCAGAAGTAGCACCGGTCCCCGGCGTTGGCGCGATAACCCTCGCGGTCCATCTCGTGCGTGGTCGGGGTCAGCACCCGCACGCCGAGCTCGGCGGCGAAGTCCCGGGCCGGGTCCCGCTCGACCAGCGGCAGGGAGTCGCTGTACGCCGTGGCTGCGGCCACCTGGTCGGCGCCGAGGGCACGGACCGCGGCCGCCAGCAGGAAGGCACTGTCGGCGCCCCCACTGAAGGCGACGAGCAGACTGCCACGGGCCCGGAGGTCGCGCGCCAGCACCTCCAGCCTGAGGTCGAGGAGGTGTGCGTCGAGCCAGGCCGGGAAGTGGGTGAGGTCGTCGAGGACCACGTGGGTGCCGGCGGCCAGCAACTCGTCACGGGTGCAGCCCCCGGTCAGGACGGAGACGCTCACCGCGCCCGCCGCCAAGGCGCCCTCGACGTCGTGCACGTGGTCGCCCACGTAGACCGTGGCGTTCTCCTGACGCAGGGCGGCCGCCTTGCCTGCGCCCCAGACCCATCCCTCGACGCGGTCCACGTCCAGTCCGAGGTGCTCGACGTGACGTCGGGCGTTGGCCGGGAACTTGCCGGTGACCAGGAGCACCCGCCCGTGGTGACGCCGCACCGCGGCCAGCGCCTCGTGGGCGCCCGGCAGCACCCCCACGCTGGTGATCGCATGATCGGGGTAGAGCGCCCGGAACCGGTCCCCGGCGGCAGCCACGTCCGACTCGGGCAGGTGCTCGATGAGCAGGTGGTCCAGCGGTGGGCCCAGCCGGGCGGTCATCTCTGCGACCGGGAAGTCGACGCCGAGCTCGGCCCCCAGCGCGGCCAGGGTCGCGCTGAATCCGGGCACGGTGTCGATGAGCGTCATGTCGAGGTCGAAACCGATGACCAGTCCGTCGTGGGGCACCCGCTCAGCCTACGAGGACCCGCGAACTGACCGATTCGAGGATACGACTGTCATCATGGGTCACTTCGCGGGACAATTGGGACGGTTGAGTTGGGAGTTCACGCATGCGACCCTCAGGGCTGGTCGGATCGCTGCGGCGCGCAGGCGCCGTTGCCACCGTCACGGCTGCCCTGACGAGCGGGCTCGCCACCGCCACCCTCGCTGCGCCCGCAACCCCCGCCACCGACTCCCCGGTGCTCTACCTCGTCACCCTCGAGGGCGGCGGCGCGTCGTCCCACCGGGGCCTCTTCAACGGCGCGTTCCACACCGCGGTGCTCGAGAGCCGACAGGACCGCGTGCTCGACGCCGTCGGCGCGGGAGATCCGGTCTACCGATGGACCACGGCGCTCAACGGCGTCGCTGTGCCGCTCACCGCGGGACAGGCTCGTGCACTGGCCGCCACCCCCGGGGTCGTCTCGGTGGAGCGGAACGCCGTACGCCGGGTCGCGGCCACCCCCAGCCGAGCCACCCTGCCCACCGGGTCGCCTGCTCGCGCGACGGGTGGCGCGGGTGTCGTCATCGGCATCGTCGACTCCGGGCTCGACGAGGGCAACCCGCTGTTCACCCCGGTGCCGGCCGTCGGCCGTTCCAAGGTGGTGCGCTCGCGCTGGTTCATCCACGGCTTCGGTGAGGACAACGTGCGCTCGACCTCCGCGCTGTCGCCCGCGGACGACACCGGACACGGCACCTTGGTCGCCTCGGTCGCGGCCGGGAACTCCGGAGTCTCCGTGCGCGTGGGCGCGCAGTCCTTCGGCGCGTACGCCGGCACGGCGCCCAGCGCCCGGATCGCGGTCTACAAGGCCTGCTGGAGCGCCCCTGACCCCTCCGACGACGGCTGCGCCACCGCCGACCTGGTCACCGCCATCGACCGGGCCACCGCCGACGGGGTGGATGTGCTCAATCTCGCGGTGGCTGGCGCATCCACCCTCGACACCGTGGACCGAGCCCTGCTCGGCGCCACCGAGGGCGGGGTCTTCGTCGCCGCCGCCGCGGGCAACAACGGCCGCGATCACTACGCAGCCCACCCTGTCCCGTGGGTGACCACGGTCGGGGCGGTCACCGGTCCCATCCAGGGCGGCACCATCTCCTGGAAGGGCGGCTCGCTGTCTGGCGCCATGAGCTCGCAGCGCAGTGTCCGCGCCGGGATCGTCCAGGGCCGCGACATCGCTGCTCCAGCCGCCACGCGCAACCAGGCCGCTCAGTGCCTTCCCGGCTCCCTTGATGCGGGACGGGCCGCCGGACGCATCGTCGTGTGTGAGCGCGGCACCATCGGCCGCGTGGACAAGTCGAGCACCGTCGCCCTGGCCGACGGCGTGGGCATGGTGCTCACCAATCCACGCGGCTCGGACCTGCATGCCGACTTCCAGAGGGTGCCGACCCTGCACCTCACCGCCGCCGACGCGCGCCAGCTCCGCGCTCGGCTGCGAGCCCACCCGGCGACCAGGGCGACCCTGCGTCCCGGCCCGTCCGTGGGGGACGCCGCCCGGGTCACGCGCTGGTCGGCAACCGGAGACCCTCGCGGTGACCTGGTCAAACCGGATCTGACAGCCACCGGGGTCGACGTACTCGGCGCCGTACCGCCGGGCGCGGGATCGCCGACCCACTGGAGCCTCTACTCGGGCACGTCGGTGGCCACCGCCCAGGTCTCCGGGGAAGCTGCGGTGCTGGTGGCCCAGCACCCTCGCTGGAGCCCTGCACGGGTGCGTTCGGCCCTCATGACGACCGCCCGCACGCTGCCGGGGGACCAGTCCTCCCTCGGCCAGGGTGCCGGCCGTGTCCGGACCCAGGGGGCCGCTCGGCCCGGGCTGGTCTACGACCTTCGGCCCTCGGCCTACCGGCGCTACCTGTCGGGTGAGATCGAGGGCCGCGACCTCAACCTGCCCTCGATCATGGTGGCCGGCGCGGTGGTGGTGCGCCGCACCGTGACCAACGTCGGGCCGCGCGCGATGTACTACTCGGTGCGAGCCCGGGGCCTGCGCACCCACCGGGTGTCGATCACCCCGGTGGCTGTGCGCCTGGCGCCCGGGGCGAGCCGCACGTTCACTGTCCGGATCACCGGAACCGACCAGCGTCGGGTCGACAGCGGCTGGATCACCTGGCGCGGAGCCAACGGCATCTCCGTGCGGATCCCCCTCGTCATCTCCGAGTGACCGGCGGCCCGGCGTGACGGGTCGCAACGCTGCGGGGACAATGGGGGCATGCCGATCACTCGAGGGTTCACCGGTCGTCGGCGCGCCGAGCGCGAGGCGCGCGCCGACCGTCTGCCGCCGGGCCAGTACGACGCCGGCAGGGACTGGCCGTCCCTGACTGCCGAGGTCACTCCGCACCTGGACGCCGAGCAGTGGACCATGACTGTCGACGGCCTGGTGTCGTCGCCGCAGACCTGGACGTGGCGAGAGATCCATGCGCTGCCGCCGTCCAGCTTCTTCGGCGACATTCACTGCGTCACCACGTGGAGCAAGTTCGACACCACGTTCGCCGGGGTCAGCGTCGACACGCTGCTGGACGCCGCAGGACCGCTGCCCGAGGCGGCGTACGTCATGGCCCACTCGACGACCGGCTACACCACGAACCTTCCGCTCGAGGACGTGACCGATCAGAAGGCCTGGGTGGTCTGGGAGTACGACGGGAAGCCGCTGCCGGTCGACCACGGTGGCCCGGTGCGACTCCTGGTGCCGCACCTCTACTTCTGGAAGTCCGCCAAGTGGGTGACCCGGCTCGAGCTCATGGCCCGGGACCGGCCCGGGTTCTGGGAGCAGAACGGCTACCACGACCGGGGGGACCCGTGGCTGGAACAGCGCTACCAAGGTGATCCGTGAGCGCACCGGCCGGCGGCTGGACCACCGGCCGCCTGGTTGAGGTGTCGCGTCCGACCGACCGGCTGGTGCAACTGCGCTTCGACGTCGCCGAGCGCGTCGACCACCTGCCCGGCCAGCACTACGTGCTGCGGTTGCGCGCCCCCGACGACTACACCGCCCAGCGCTCCTACTCGGTGGCCTCCGAGCCCGCTGATCCTCTCCTGGAGCTCATGGTCGAGTGCCTGCCCGACGGTGAGGTGTCCGGCTTCCTCCACGACGAGGCGCGGGTCGGCGACGAGTTCGAGCTGCGCGGCCCGATCGGGGGCTGGTTCACCTGGACCGGTGAGCAGCCCGTCGTCTGTGTCGCGGGTGGGTCCGGTGTCGTGCCCATCGTCTCGATGCTGCGCCATGCCCGGCGACTGGGTGTGCAGGACCGTCTGAGGATCGTGGCAGTCGCGCGGACCCTGGCCGATCTGCCCTACGCCTCGGAGTTGCTGGCCGGCGGGGCCTTCGTGGCGCTGACCCGGGAGAACCTGGACGGGCGGGTCGCGGCGCCGCCGTACCTCGAGGAGCTCGCACCCCTCGCCGAGGGTGCCGAGCGTGCCTACGTGTGCGGCTCGGTCGGTTTCGCGTCGTTCGCCACCCGGCTGCTGGGCGAGGCCGGCGTCCGCGCCGACACGATCAGGGTCGAGCAGTTCGGGGCCTCGGGCTGAGGCATGGGCCGACTCAACGGGGAGGCAGGCCCAGGGTCCTGGCGGTCTCCTCGCGCATCTGCACCTTGCGGATCTTGCCGGTCACCGTCATCGGGAACTCCTCCACGACCATCACGTAGCGCGGGATCTTGTAGTGCGCCAGCTGGCCGGTGGCGAACTCACGCACCCCGGCGGCATCCAGCGGCGCGGCACCGGACTTGAGCTTCACCCAGGCGCACAGCTCCTCGCCGTACTTCTCGTCGGGCACCCCGATGACCTGGACGTCCTCGATGTCGGGGTGGGCGTAGAGGAACTCCTCGATCTCACGGGGGTAGATGTTCTCACCACCGCGGATCACCATGTCCTTGATCCGGCCCACGATGTTGCAGTAGCCGTCCTCGCGCATCTCGGCCAGGTCGCCGGTGTGCATCCAGCCCTCGGCGTCGATCGCCTCGGCGGTCTTGTCCGGGTCGTCCCAGTAGCCCAGCATCACCGAGTAGCCCCGGGTGCAGAGCTCCCCGGTCTGGCCGCGCTCCATGGTCTCCCCCGTCACCGGGTCGACCACCTTGACCTCGACGTGCGGATGCACCCGCCCGATCGTGGCCGTACGCCGCTCGATGTCGTCGTCGTGGCGGGTCTGGCACGACACCGGCGAGGTCTCGGTCATGCCGTAGGCGATCGAGACCTCCGCCATGTTCATGTCGTTGATGCAGTGCTTCATCACCTCGATGGGACAGATCGACCCGGCCATGATCCCGGTCCGCAACGACGACAGGTCGTAGGAGGCGAAGTCGGGGACGTTCTGCATCGCGATGAACATGGTGGGCACCCCGTAGACCGCCGTGCACCGCTCCTCGGCGACCGCCTTCAGCGTCAGGCCGGGATCGAAGCCGGGCGACGGGATCACCATCGTCGCGCCGTGCGTGGTGCATCCCAGGTTGGCCATCACCATCCCGAAGCAGTGGTAGAACGGCACCGGGATGCACAACCGGTCGTCCTGGGTGAAGTTGATCAGCTCGGTGACGAAGTAGCCGTTGTTCAGGATGTTGCGATGGCTCAGGGTGGCGCCCTTGGGGTAGCCCGTGGTGCCTGAGGTGTATTGGATGTTGATCGGGTCGAACGGGTCGAGGCTCGCCATGCGCTGCGCGACGGCGTCCTCGGGCAGGTGGATGCCCGAGGCCAGGAGCTCGGCCCAGTCCGAGGTGTCGAGATAGATCGTGCGCTCGAGCGTCTCGCACTGGTCGGCCGTCGCCTCCACCATCGAGCGGTAGTCGTTGGTCTTGAAGCTGCTGGCCGCGATGAGCAGCCGCATCCCGCTCTGGTTCACCGCGTAGGAGAACTCGTGGGTCCGGTAGGCCGGGTTCACGTTGACCAGCACTGCGCCGATCTTGGCGCTCGCATACTGCGTGATGGTCCACTCCGCGCAGTTCGGCGACCAGATCCCCACCCGATCACCCTTCGCGACACCGGCCGCCATCAGGCCCCGCGCGCACGCGTTGACGTCGTCGTCGAGCTCGCCCCACATCCAGCGACGACCCGATGCGAGCTCCACCAGCGCCTCGCGGCCCCGATGGGTGGCGACCGTGCGTTCGAAGTTGGCGCCGACCGTTTCCTCGAGCAGCGGCTGACTGGTCTCGCCTGCGGCGTAGGACTCCATGCCTCGCACCCTAGGTCAGTCCGGTCCCGTCCTCCACCCTCCGATCGGCCAGGACGCCTCAGGCGTCGCGGCTGCGGAACAACAGGAACGAGGCCAGCATCAGCACCGCCGTGAGCCCACCGAACACGATGCCGCCACCCAGCGGGGACAGCGGGTCGCCGAAGGTCGAGGTCGGCTCACTGAGGACGTCGAGCAGCTTGTTGCCGGCCGAGAAGGGCCTGAAGCGCAGGATGTCGGTGTGATCACGCAGGCCCGGCACGAGCAGGAAGAACACCAGGATCAGGTTCTCGATCAGCAGCGGCCACAGGAAGATCGTGACGAGCGCGAAGGCCTGCGACCGGGTCAACGAGGTGAACGCCATGGCCAGCCAGGCGAGCAGCACGGCGAACACCACCTGGCGTCCGATCACGCTCCAGGCGTCGCTGTCGAAGATCGTCACGTAGTCACTCAGGAACACCACCGCGACCAGCCCGGAGAGCAGGGTCACCGCCAGGGACGAGACCGCCACCCACAGCCCGACCACGACGTACTTCGCGATCCAGAAGGACGTGCGCGAGCTGAGGGCGGTCAAGGAGGCCCGGATCATGCCGTGGCGGTATTCGTGCCCCCACGCGAAGATGCCCAGCATCGCCAGGATGAACGAGACCACGGACGGGATCTGGCCCGTGGCGGCCAGTTGGGTGAGCACCGCGGCACCGAGACCGTTGAGGTCCTCGCGATCGGTGCCGAACCGGGAGAACTCGTGGTGCATCGCCCAGGAGAACAGCGTCGAGATGCCGACACCGACGACAACGGCCATCACCGTCAGCCACCAGGTCGACCTGATCGTGCGGATCCGGGTCCACTCGTAACGCAGCGCGGCGGTCACGAGGCGTCCCCCTCGCGCCGCGCCGGCTGCTGGGCCTGGAACTCCTCGGCGCCTGACGTGGCCTCCAAGAAGGCCTCCTCCAGCGTGGCCATCTGGGTAGCCAGCTCGTGCAGTCGGATCTGGTTGTCGAAGGCCAGGTCGCCGATCCGGTCGGCCTCCAGGCCGGTGACGCGCAGCCCGTCGTGCTCGGGGGTGACGACCACCCCCTCCTGAGCTCCGAGCAGGGCGGCGAGCTCGCTGGCCTGCGGTGTCCGGACGAGTACGGCGCCGGTGCGGGCGCTCTTCACGAAGTCGGCCACCGGGCCACTGGCGATCATCCGGCCCTTGCCGATGACCACCAGGTGGTCGGCCATCAACGCCATCTCCGAGAGCAGGTGACTGGAGACGAAGACCGAGCGTCCCTGGGCCGCCAGCGACGTCAGCAACTGGCGCATCCACTGGATGCCCTGCGGGTCCAGGCCGTTGGCCGGCTCGTCCAGGATGAGCGTGTGGGGGTCCCCCAGCAGGGCCGCTGCCAGGCCGAGTCGTTGCCCCATGCCCAAGGAGAAGGTCTTGGGCCGCTTGCGGGCCACCTCGGCCAGTCCGAGCTGCTCGAGGACCTGGTCGACGCGCGAGGCCGGGATGCCGTTGGCGACCGCGAGCATCAGCAGGTGGTTGCGCGCCTTGCGGGTGGGGTGGAACGGCTTGGCCTCGAGCAGGGCGCCGACGTGTCGCATGGGGTGGGCCAGTGCGGTGAAGGGCCGTCCGTCGAAGGTGGTGGTGCCAGAGCCGTGGTCGAGCCCGAGCATCAACCGCATGGTGGTGGACTTGCCGGACCCGTTGGGTCCCAGGAAGCCGGTGACGGTGCCGGGGTGCACGTCGAAGGTGAGGTCCGTGACCGCCGGCTTGCCGCCGTACACCTTCCCGAGCCCCCGCGCCTCGATGAGTGCCATCGGGCCATCCAACCAGAACGCCGACCCGTGGTCGGTGAACCACGGGTCGGCGTGCGGGTCGTGCTGGTGCTGAGCGTCAGCAGAGGTAGGCAGACTCCGACATCAGAGCCTTGAACCGGTTGAACTTGACCTTGTCGTTCAGGGACCAGTCGGCCACCGAGTTGGCGTTCGAGTCGTAGTAGGACAGGCCGACTCCGCCAGCGGCCACCATGTCGTGGTAGGTCCGGTCGAGCCAGGTCGGGTCCACTGCGGACGCCTTCGCGGTCTGACCGGTCTCACCGATGGCGAACCGGCTGCCGTGCGCCTTGGACCAGGCCGCCATCTTGGCGTAGTAGGTCTTCAGCTCGAGCACCTTCACGCCTTCCTTGCCGTTGCGCACGGCGCCGAAGTCGTTGTAGGCGTCGATGGCCAGGATGTCGACGTTGGCGTCACCGGGCCACTTGGTGGCGATCGTGTTCTGGTCGCCGCCGAAGGTGTTCCAACCGCTGTAGATCACCGAGTAGGCGACGTTGTTGGTCCGCGCGTGGATGATCGGCGCGATCCGGGCCTGCATGGCCGTCCACAACGCCATGTCACCGTCGTTCTCCGGCTCGTGGTGCACCGCGAGCCACACGGGGCCGTTCACCTTGCCGAGCGCGTCGGCCAACTCCGTGGCCCAGGCGTCACCGGCGCCGGCAGCCATCTGCGACCAGGACAACGGCTCCTTGAAGCTGATCCAGGGCAGACGTCCTGCGGCGAGGTCCGCGTTGGCCTGCTTCACGGCGCCGGCGATCCGGTCGGCTGAGAAGTAGGTCCGGTGCAGGGCCATGGTGCGGCCGAGCTGCGACTCGCGAGCCTCGATGGTGCTGACACCGTTGACGACAGCGCCGAGGTAGGTCCCGGTGGTGGGGATCCCCATCGCGTTGCTGACACAGCCGCTGGGCGCGGACGGTGTCGAGGTCGGCGTTGAGGTGGGGCTCGACGTGGGCGCCGTTGTCGGAGCCGAGGTCGGGGCCTTGGTCGGCGATGACGACGGGCTGGTGCTCGGCGCCTTGGTGGGGCTCGAGGACGGTGAGGTCGACGGGCTCGACGACGTCGGCGCCGAGGTCGGCGCGCTCGTCGGGGCCGAGGTGGGCGCGCTCGTCGGGGCCGAGGTCGGCTCCATGGCCACCATCGACACGCTGTCGACGAGCAGGCCTACGCCACTGGGGACCTTGAGACCGACCACGTTGAGGTCCAGCGAGGCGTTGTTGCTCACGGTCGTGTAGGCCAGTTCGATGCGCGACCAGGCATCGCTGGTGGCGCGGAACTCGGCGTGGGCGCTGGCGATGGACGCGCCGCCGGACACCTCACGGATGCGGAGGCGGCCGCGCAGGTCCTCACCGGTCGAGCGCACGTAGGCGCTGACGTTGTACACGCGACCGGTGGTCGTCGAGGTCACTGTCGGGGCCACGTCGTTGACGATCACGTTGCCTGCGGTGCTGCTGGTCAGCTGGGCCGCCGCTGCACCGTTGGCCGCAGGCCGCGTGGCCGCGAGCTGCTGACGGGCGGGGTAGTTGACCTTCCAACCGGTCGTACCGTCCTCGAAGTCTCCGTTGACGACGAGTTCCATACTGCGGAAGGAGGCCTTGCTGGTCTTCAGCCCACCGGTGACCGCGAGGGCGGCCGGAACGGCCACCAGCATGGCCACGAGGGTGCCGATCAGGATCAGCGTCCGGCGTGGCGTCCGGGTCTTGGTAGCGAGATCAACGCGTGCGCGGTGTCTCGGGGTGGCATTTCGATGGGCAGGTTCGGGTGTGTGCTCGAGCCTGAAAGTCATACGTCCTCCGGGCACAGGACGGGGGAACCCTGTGCACAAACATCTGTCATGTCGCTGATACAGCCCGAGATCCGCACCCTGCACCAGCATGGCAAGTCAACGAAAGTAGTAGAACCGTTATCAAAGCGCAAATCTCTGCGGGCCGTTGTGAAACGCGAAAACTGACTGAATCGTGACCTTCGGGGGCCAGGTGGACAGTCTGCGGACTGCCACCCGACCCCCGTCGGAAGGACTTTCTCAGGCGTCCTCGAGGACCCGGTCGTGGCGCAGCGAGGAGCCCGAGGTCTCCTTGGCGCAGAGCACCGCGACGATGGTCAGCACCGACGCCGAGGCGAGGTAGATCGACACCGCGAGGGTGTTCTTGTCCGAGGCGTCACCGAGCAGCTTCAGGGCGATGATCGGGGCCAGCGCGCCGGCGAAGATCGACGCCAGCTGGTAGCCCACCGACGCACCGGTGTAGCGCACCGACGTCCCGAACAGCTCGGAGAAGAACGCGGCCTGCGGGGCGTACATCAAGGAGTGGAAGAACAGGCCCACCACGACAGCGAGCAGCACCTGCCCCTGGTCGAGGGAGTCGATGAGGCCGAAGAACACGAAGCCCCACACCCCGACACCCGCGGCGCCGGTGAGGTAGAGCGGGCGCCGTCCCACCTTGTCCGAGAGCGCACCCAGCGCCGGGATGAGGAAGAACTGGAAGGCGGCGCCGATCAGGAGTGCCGTGAGCACGACGTCAGTGCTCGCGTCGAGATACTCCTTCACGTAGGTGATGACCACGATCGTGAACAGGTAGTAGGAGATGTTCTCGGCCAGGCGCATGCCCATCGCGATGGTCACCTCGCGCGGGTAGGAGCGCAGCACCTCGATGATCGGCAGGTGCGGGCGAGCGGTCTGCGTGATCTCGGCCTTGGCCTCCTTGAACACCTGCGAATCCTCCAGGCTCAGGCGTACCCAGAGCCCGATGAACACCAGCACCGCGCTCAGCAGGAACGGAATCCGCCAGCCCCAGGCCTCGAAGGTGGAGTCGCTCTGGAAGAACGCGAGCGCCCACAGCACACCGGTCGCCAACAGGTTGCCCAGGGGGACGCCGGCCTGCGGGAACGACGACCAGAAGCCGCGATGCTCGTCCTTGCCGTGCTCGGCGGCCATCAACACCGCACCACCCCACTCACCGCCCACGGCGAAACCCTGCACGAGGCGGCAGACCAGCAGCAGGATGGGGGCGGCGACACCGATGGTGGCGTACGTCGGCAGGAGGCCGATCGCCACCGTCGCGGCACCCATGAGGAAGAGGGCGACGACCAGCATCTTCTTGCGGCCGACCTTGTCACCGTAGTGACCGAAGATCACGCCGCCCAGCGGCCGCGCCACGAAGCCCAGGGCGTAGGTGCCGAAGGCCAGCAGGGTGCCGGTGATCGGGTCGGAGGAGGGGAAGAACAGGGTCCCGAACACGAGGGCTGCGGCCGAGCCGTAGAGGAAGAAGTCGTACCACTCGACGGCGGTACCGATCAGGCTCGCGAAGACGATCTTGACGATCGAGTTCGTCCCGGATCCTTCAGGGATCTTCTCGGTCGAGGAGCCGGTGGTGGTGACGGACATCGTGGTTCCTTTCGGGGGTGCTGCGGTGGGGGAGGTCGGGTGTTTCAGGCAGCGGTCCAGCCGCCGTCGAGCAGGAAGGAACTGCCGGTGATCGACTGCGCGCCGACGCCGCAGAGGAACGTGACCATCTCGGCAACTTCCTGGGGTTCGACGAGCCGTTTTACTGGGGTTCGGGCCAGCAGTACCTGGTCCAGAACCTCGTCCTCGTCGATGTCGTGGGCGCTCGCCTGATCGGCCAACTGGCCCTCCACGAGGGCGGTGCGCACGTAGCCGGGGCAGACCGTGTTGCTCGTGACCCCCTTGTCGGCACCTTCGAGGGCGATCACCTTGGAGAGTCCCTCGAGGCCATGCTTGGCGCTGACGTACGCCGACTTGTAGGGCGAGGCCCGGTGTCCGTGGACGCTGGAGACGTGCACGATCCGGCCGAAGCCTCGCTCATACATTCCCGGCAGCATCCGGCGAGCGAGCAGGAACGGCGCCTCCAGCATCAGCCGGTGCATCCTCCGGAACTGCTCAGGGTCGAACTCCTCGATGGGTGCGACGTGCTGGAACCCCGCATTGTTGACCAAGATGTCGGCCTGAAGGTCGAGAGCGTCGATCGCCTCGGCATCGGTGAGATCGACGGCCCTGAAGTCGCCATGGATGGCGGCCGCCAGCTTGGCCGCGGCCTCGCCGTCGCGATCCAGCACGACGACCAGTGCTCCTTGCTCGGCGAGCTGCGTGGCGATGGCCGCGCCGATGCCGCTGGCGCCACCGGTCACCACGGCGGTGCGGCCGGTCAGAGTGGTGACGTGGGTCTCAGGCATGCATCGAACGTACGGCGCCCGCAGGCACGCCCGACATGGGAAGGACACCCACTGTTCACGGCCACCTATGTGTCGGTGTCACACATCTCGCAGCTGGTGCATGCGCAGCGCGAGTTGCAGGTCCAGGCTGCGGGCCGGGTCTCGCCACTCGGGGCCGAGGAGCTCGCCGACGCGTTCCAGGCGCTGGGCGACGGTGTTGGGGTGCACGTGCAGTTGTGCCGCGGTGTCGCGCAGGTGTCCCCCGTGCGCGAACCAGGCCAGCACCGTGTCGACCAGCGCGCTCCCGCGGCGAGCGTCGTACTCCAGCAGAGGACCGACCGTGGCCGAGACGAACGCAGCCAGGTCGTCGGCGCCGGGGCTGCCGAGCAGCAGCCCGCTCACACCCATTGCGACCGGATCGCTCACCGTGCCGTGGCGTCCCAGCGTGAGCAGAGCCTCCACGCATCGGCGCGCCTGGGCGAAGGCAGCCGGCAGGGTGTCGACGTCGGCGGCGACCACCGCTGATGTGGCGCCGTCCCCCAGGAGGGAGTGGACCGCGCGTCCGGTCTCCCCGGGGTCCGCGCTGGGCACCAGCACGACGACCGTGCCGCGATAGCGCGCCGACAGGCCTCGGTTGCCGGTGGCGAACCGGGCGCCCGCGCGATGGGCGGTCTGCTGACCGGGCTCGTCCAGGCAGGCCACCACCAGGGCCAGCGGCCCCTCCAGATCGGCGTGCTGGCGTCCGGCCCGCTCGCGCCGGCGGACCGGGTCCGGTTCGCGACCGTCGAGAAGGTCGGCCAGCAGCTCCCCGCCGAGCCGCTCCTCGGCATCGGCGACCGATCGGTCGAAGACCAGGATGAGCGCCGTCACCAGGGCGGCGCGTTCCAGGGTCCGGCGTTCGGGAAGCCCCAGCGCAGCCTTTCTGTCCCGCAGCACCAGCGTGGCCACATGCTCGCCCGAGGCCAGCGCTGCCGCCACGTGGCAGTCGGCGTACTCCACGCAGCGACCCGAGGACACCGAGGCGGCGATCGAGTCGGCGAACGGGGCAAGGTCACCGTCCTGGCCGGCCAGGAGCTCCCCGAAGGAGTCGTGCACGGCGACGTGCCCCCCGAGCAGCTCCGACACCGCGGTGGCGACCTCCGCCACGCCCTCGCCACGCAGCAGCAGGTCGGTGAGCTGGTCGTGGGCGTTGGCAGCCGCCTCGACAGCGGCCGTGTGCTCGCGCATCGATCGATGGGCCTCCTCGACCCGCTCGAAGAGCCGGGCGTTCTCGAGTGCCACCGACGCATGGGCCGCGAACGACGTCAACAGCGACACCTCGTCGGGAGGGAACTGACGCACCGTGCGGTGCACCGCGAGCAGTGCCCCGGTGACCCGCCCGTCCACGACCAGCGGAACCCCCAGGATGGCCCGGATCATCTCCCCGTCGACCGCCGAGTCGATGTAGTCGCGGTGCACGAAGCGCTCGTCGGACTGGTAGTCCTCGGTGAAGTACGGCGCCCCCGTCTGCGCCACGAGACCCAGCAGACCTGTGCCGAGCGGGAGGCGCAGCCGGCGGAATTCCTGGGTCAGGGCCCCGTCGGTCACCTTCATGTAGGACGCCCCCTCGCCCTCGTCGTTCAGCGACAGGTAGGTCATGTCGGCATTGAGCAGCTGCCGGGCCCTGCGCACGATGGCGGTCAGGATGAGATCGACGTCGCGGATGGCGGTGAGGTCGCTCGCGGTCTCGTACAGCGCGGAGAGCTGGGCCTCACGCGATCGCTGTCGTGCGATCAGCTCGCGCAGCCTCAGCGCCACGTCGTAGTCGGCCCGAACGCTCGCGAGATCCGCCCCCGCGCTGCCGCGTCGCTCGGCGTCGGCCACCACCTGGTCGAAGGCCTCACGGGGAGCCTCGGCATAGAGCAGGTGGAGGAACGAGTCGGCCACGGCGCTCAGGACCTGTGATTCACGATCGGCGCATCAGGGCGCGGTGACCGAGATCGTGATGCCGTCACCCAGGTCGATGATCGAACCGGGCACCAGGTGCACGGGGATGCCCGGTTGCAGGTCCTCGGGACCAGCCCCCGGTCGCACCAACACCGTCCCGTTCGTCGAGCCCAGGTCGGTGACGATGGCGGTGCCGAGGTCGACGTCGCTGCCCGGTCGGATCTCCAGGTGGGTCGAGGAGATCTCCTGGTTGCGACTCGGCACAGTCACGAGCATCGGCTGCTCGGTCGAGGCGAATCTCCGGGCCTCCGGAGCCCGTCCGACCAGGATGGCGCGATCCACCTCGATGACCTCCCCACTGGAGAAGGACAACACGGCCACCGGGGCCACGCTCGGCATCGGCGCCAGGAGTGGATCTGTCAGGGGGGACGCCGCTGCCGGCACCTCGGGGTCCGGGTCCGGCGCGACGACCGCGCCGGGGCCCTTGCCCCAGACCGGAGGCGTCTCCCACACCGGCGACACCGGGCGCTCTTCCTCCACCACGGGCTCCGCGAGTGCGGGGAACATCTCGGTCGGCTGCTCGTCCAGCACCGCGGGCTCCGGCGTCGGCTCGGGCTCGGGCATCGCTTCCGGCTCCGGCTCGGGCTCCGACTCCGGCGACTCGTCGTATGTCGGCTCCACCTCTGGCTCTGCCTCCGGCGGTGCCTGCGTCTCTCGCTCGCGCGGCGGTGCGTCGATCCGGGCGACCCGCACCAGGCCGGTGGAGATCACCAGGTCGTCACCGTCCGACTCGTCGAGCAGCAGCGTGAGGGAGGCGACCTCACCGAAGCTGCGCTCGGCCCAGGTGAGCGCCGCGCTTCCGTCGATCTCCTCGCTGTCACCGCCGGCCGTCGTCACGCGGACCACGGCGGCTCCGCGCACCAGCACCCGTAGGCCACCGCCATCGTGGCCGAGAAGCACGAATCCGGGCAGCGCGCGCAGGCCGGTGTCGAGCAGGACATCGAGCAGCTCGTCCCAGGTCGAGCCCGCGTCGACCAGTTCCCAGAGGGCCGCCACGCGGCGCTTCTCACTCGCCGGCAGCGCGACGGTGACGACTTCTCCCAGGATGGCGAACCAGCTGCCCGGGCGGTAGGACCGCAGCGGCGACGTCGTGCTCATGTCGGCCATCCCACCACATCGATGACCACGGCGGTGGCGTTGTCCGTGCCCCCCGCTGCCAGGGCGGCCGCAACGATCCCCTCGGCGGCAGCTGCCGGGTCCGGGGAGGCGGCGAGGAGCCGAGCGAGCTCGGCGGCTGACACGAGGCCGCTGACCCCGTCGGAGCAGAGCAGGAGTCGACCCGTCTCGCCGACCGGCAGCTCCCATACATCCGCCGGCGGGAGCTCGGGACCGCCCAGGGCCCGGGTGATGACGTGCCGGTCGGGATGGGTCTCAGCCTCCGCCTCGGAGATGAGACCAGCGTCGAGCAGCTCCTGCACCACGGAGTGGTCCACGCTGACCTGGACGAGCTGGTCGTCGTGCAGGCGATAGATCCGGGAGTCCCCCAGGTTGACCAGGAGCCAGCGCGGCGAGGCCTGGTCCTCGACGAGCACCGCGGCGGCGACCGTCGTACCGGCGTACCACTGGCCGGGCCCGGCGGCGCCGTGGGCTGCGGCGTACTCCAGGATCCGGCGTTGACAGGACTCCAGGGTCGCCGAGACCTCTGCCGCGCCCAGAGGGCCGGGGGTGCCGGCCAACCGGGCGAACTCCTCGACGACGATGCCGCTGGCGACATCTCCCCCGTGGTGTCCGCCCATCCCGTCCGCGACGACGAAGACCGGCGGCGATGCCAGCCAGGCGTCCTCGTTGTGGTCGCGGACGAGTCCGACGTCCGTGGCTCCGGCGTACCTCAGTTCGACTTCGCTCATCGAGCCAGGTCACCGCCTCTCGTTCTCCGTGCCGACCACCCTCGCAGGGCACCCTAGTAGCGTTGTCCCGATGGCCGCCTCCCCACCTCGCTCACTCGCGGACCAGTTGCGTGGCTGGCCGGAGGATCGGCTGTTGGGTCTGCTGCGGGACCGGCCCGATCTTGCGACCCCCGCGCCGCACGACTCGGCTCAGCTCGCCTCGCGTGCGGCCACCCGGGCGTCCCTTCTCCGCGCCCTTGATCAGCTCACCCGGACCGAGCTCATGGTCCTCGACGCGGTGGTCGTGCTGGGCCAGACCAGTCGCTCCGAGGTGGCCTCCATCCTGTTCGCGGATCCCGCATCCGTCAGCCCGGCGATCGACCGACTGCTGGACCTGGCCGTGGTGTGGGAGAGCGGCGACAGCGTGCGCGCGCTGACCGGCGTGGCCGACGTCCTGCGCGGCAGCGGCAGCGGCCTGCAGCCGTTCGCCTCCGGCGGCCTCGACGTCGACGCGGCCACGGCCCTGCTCGACGAGCTCAGCCCCGCAGCGCGCGCACTGCTCGAGCACGTCGACGCCGCCGGCGGCGAGGGCCGCACCGACTCGGCACGACGGGGCATCCGGCCCGAGCAGGCACGCACCCCGGTCGAGGAGGCCCTGTCCCGGCGGCTGCTGCTGCCCCGCGAAGGCGGCAGCGTCTACCTGCCCGGCGAGGTCGGGATCGCCCTGCGCGGTGGCCACACCACCCGCGAGCCGATCGACGCGCCCCCGGAGATCGCGGCCAGCACCCGCGATGCCCACCTCATCGACAAGGCCGCGGCCGGCGCTGCCTTCGAGGCGGTACGGCGCGTCGAGCTGCTGCTCGACCGGTGGAGCACTGCGCCGCCGGTGGCACTGCGCACCGGTGGCCTGGGGGTGCGGGACCTCCGCCAGGCCGCAGCCGAGATCAGCACCGACGAGGCCACGACCGCCCTGCTGGTCGAGATCGCTGCCGCAGCCCAGCTGGTCGTCCAGGCGAGCCTGCCCGACGGGACGCCGGCCTGGTTGCCCACCGATGCGTACGACGCGTGGTCCACGCTGCCCACGGCGGATCGTTGGGTGCGCCTGGCGACGACCTGGCTGACCAGCCAGCGCATGCCGGGGCTGGTCGGCTCGCGCGATCAGCAGGACAAGCCGGTCAACGCGTTGACGCCTGACCTGTCCAGCACCCTGTCGCTGGAGACCCGGATGATGGTGCTCCAGGAGCTCGCGGCACTCCCGCCCGGCACGGTCCTGGCCACCGGCACGGGCTCGCCCAGCCTGGTCCAGCGGTTGACGTGGCTGCGCCCGCGCCGACCGCGGACCCGCGACGACCTGGTCGTCTGGACCCTGCGCGAGGCGGCCACACTCGGTCTCCTCGGCATCGGTGGCCTCTCGGGCTTCGCACGTGCCTTGCTCGAGGAGGAGGGCACGCCGGCGGAGGCCCTCGCGCCGCTCATCCCCGAACCGATCGATCACGTGCTGCTCCAGGCCGACCTCACTGCCGTCGCGCCCGGCCCCCTGGAACCGCTCCTGGCCCGGCAGCTGCAGCTGGTGGCCGACGTCGAGTCCCGGGGCGGGGCGACCGTCTACCGGTTCACCACCGACTCGGTGCGGCGCGCGTTCGACGCGGGATGGTCCGCATTGGAACTGCACGACTTCGTGGGATCGGTCTCCCGCACGACCGTGCCGCAGCCCCTGAGCTATCTCATCGACGACACCTCACGGACCTTCGGCGCGGTCCGGGTGGGCGCAGCGGAGTCGTTCCTGAGGGCCGACGACGAGACCGTGCTCTCCGAGCTGCTGCACCACCCGAAAGCGGCATCGCTCGGCCTGCGGCGGATCGCTCCCACGGTCCTGGTCAGCGATACGCCGGTCGACGTACTCCTCCCGCGACTGCGGGAGCTCGGCAGCGCACCGGTCCTCGAAGCTGCCGACGGAACGGTGCGGATCGCGCGCCGCGACCTCCTGCGGGCGCGGACCCCACGAGCCGGACGACCCGCGGGGCTGGTGGCGGCCCGCGAGAGCGCTCAGCTCGTGCAGGCTGCGCGGGCGGTGCGTGCCGGTGACCGGATCGAGGCGACCCGCCCGGTTGCTTCGGACCTGCTCACCCCGTCGAGCTCGCTGACCGCACTGCGCTCCGCGGTGGAGGCCGGCGGCTCGGTGCTGATCGGCTACGTCGACAACCACGGGACCACCTCCGAGCGGGTCGTGGACCCCCTCCAGGTGGAGGGCGGCTGGCTGACGGCCCGCGACCACCGCAGCGACGAGACCCGAACCTTTGCCGTCCACCGCATCACGACGGTCCGGTCGCTCTGAGGTCCGCCCGTAGGATTCAGGCGTGGATTTTGTCCGTTATGCCGAGTCAGGTGCAGCGCTGCTCAACACCGACCTGATCGACGTCGGCGCGCTCTCGGCGTACCTCGCCGATCGGGAGTGGCTGCAGCAGCAGTGCAACGAGCGGGACCTGATCACGCTGCGCAGGTTCCAGAAGGACCTCCGAGCCGTGTTCGAGGCATCGGACGTGGGCGACTCGACGAGGGTGGTCGACGGTCTCAACGAGCTGCTCGGCCGCCATCCGGTGACCCCCATGATCAGCGACCACGACCCGGCCAACCTGCACCTGCACGTCGCGAACCGCGCGGCTTCGGTGGCTGAGCTGCTGATCTCCGAGGCGCTCCTGGGGCTCGCCACGGTGGTCTGCGACCTCGGACCGAGTCGGCCGGGTGTGTGCAGCTCGACCCCCTGCACCAACGTCTACGTCGACACCTCCCCCAACCAGTCCCGCCGCTACTGCTCCGACCGCTGCTCGTCTCGCGCGAACGTGGCCGCCTACCGGGCGCGGCAGAAGGCGGGCGCCTGAGTCACCCCCGCGTGGGTCACTCGGCGTACCTCTCTCGCCACATGCGTCTCACCGGTCAGGTGTTGCCCTCGGTTGTCGGGCGTTGCACCGGCTGACAACCGCGAGTTCCCCCGGCCGACCGGGGAAACCTCCACCCGAGGAAACCTCCAACCCCGAGGAAACCTCCATCCGGGGGAACCCGCGGCGTCGGGCGCGCGCCTCACCCGCGCTCCGTACACTCAACAGGTGAATGAAGGCCCCCTGATCGTCCAGTCCGACAAGACGTTGCTGCTGGAGATCGACCACGAGCTCGCGCAGGAGTGCCGCAAGGCGATCGCGCCGTTCGCCGAGCTCGAGCGTTCGCCAGAGCACATCCACACCTACCGGCTCACCCCGCTGGGTCTGTGGAACGCCCGGGCGGCGGGACACGACGCCGAGCAGGTGGTGGACACCCTGCTCACCTACAGCCGGTACGCCGTGCCGCACGCCCTGCTGGTCGACATCGCCGAGACGATGGCCCGGTACGGCCGCCTGCGCCTCGACAAGCACCCCGTCCACGGACTGGTGCTGGCCAGCACCGACCGGCCTGTGCTCGAGGAGGTGCTGCGCGCCAAGAAGGTCGCCGGCATGATCGGGGCCCGCATCGACGAGGACACCGTCGCGATCCACCCGAGTGAGCGGGGGAACCTCAAGCAGGCCCTGCTCAAGCTGGGCTGGCCGGCCGAGGACTTCGCGGGCTACGTCGACGGTGAGGCCCATGCCATCGATCTGGACGAGACGGAGTGGCACCTGCGCGACTACCAGCGCGACGCCGCTGACTCGTTCTGGCACGGCGGGAGCGGCGTCGTCGTCCTCCCCTGCGGCGCGGGCAAGACCTTGGTCGGCGCGGCCGCGATGGCCCATGCCAAGGCCACCACCCTGATCCTGGTCACCAACACGGTGAGTGCCCGGCAGTGGAAGGAGGAGCTGATCAAGCGCACCTCACTGACCGAGGAGGAGATCGGCGAGTACTCCGGGGCCGTCAAGGAGGTCCGCCCGGTCACCATCGCGACCTACCAGGTGCTCACCACCCGCCGCAAAGGCGTCTACACCCACCTCGAGCTGCTCGACGCGCGCGACTGGGGCTTGGTCATCTACGACGAGGTGCACCTCTTGCCGGCACCCATCTTCCGGATGACCGCCAACCTCCAGGCCCGCCGCAGGATCGGCCTGACCGCGACCCTGGTGCGTGAGGACGGTCGTGAGGGCGACGTGTTCTCACTGATCGGGCCGAAGCGCTACGACGCCCCGTGGAAGGACATCGAGGCGCAGGGGTGGATCGCACCGGCCGACTGTGTCGAGGTGCGGGTGACGCTGCCCAACAACGAGCGGTTGGCCTACGCCACGGCCGAGCCCGAGGAGCGCTACCGACTGGCCTCGTGCACCCACCACAAGATCGACGTCGTCAAGCAGCTGGTCAAGCAGCACCAGGGGCAGCCGACCCTGGTGATCGGGCAGTACATCGACCAGCTCGACGAGCTCGCCGCCGTCCTTGAAGCCCCCGTGATCAAGGGCGACACCCCGGTGAAGGAGCGACAGCGCCTGTTCGAGGCGTTCCGCACCGGCGAGGTGGGCCTGCTGGTGGTGTCCAAGGTCGCGAACTTCTCCATCGACCTGCCCTCGGCCGAGGTGGCCGTCCAGGTGTCGGGTTCCTTCGGGTCCCGGCAGGAGGAGGCCCAGCGCCTGGGGCGGTTGCTGCGCCCCAAGGACGAGGGCAAGAGCGCGCACTTCTACACGATCGTGTCCCGCGACACCGTCGATGCCGAGTTCGCCCAGAACCGGCAGCGCTTCCTGGCCGAACAGGGCTACGCCTACCGGATCGTCGACGCCGACGACCTCTGAGTGGTCTGGACAACCTCACGTCAGTCCCATCCGGATCGCTCACAGCTCCGAACCGCTCTACGTCGACAGACGTGTCTGCGGGGGCGCCTGTGTCAGGCACGGCTCATCCTCGGTCCCCTGTGGGATGGGAACCGAGGACGAGCCGTCGCCTCAGCTCGACGCTGCGATGTGGATGGTGCGGGTGTAGACGCGTCCGTTGACCTTGAACCGCGCGGTCACCGCTTCGCGTCCTTCGCGTACGCCGTCCTTGCGGATCGGCACCGAGACGGTCAGGACCCGCCGACCGGTGGGCAACTCGTCGTACAGGTAGCCGCCGAGCCGCCAGAGGGGTCGGTCGCGGTGCTGTGTGGCCCCGTGCTGCCGCAGCCATTTCAGGGGTACGTCGTTCCCCCGCACCGGCGGCTTGGCACCCCGCACCACCTTGCCGTCCACGAACAGGTCGTAGTCGACACGTGCGGCGAACTCCAGACGCCACTGCGCGCTCTGCCCCTCCTTGACCGTGGGCGCCACCCGGGTCACGGTCAACGCCGGGGTCGGGTCGTCGTCGCGGATGATCAGCTGTCCCGCGTAGTCGTCGGTCATCGCCTCCCGCGTGGCCCAGGCGGCCACGATGGTGTACATGGCCGGGTAGTCGTCGCGGTCGTCGGCCTCGTAGTCGATCGGGATGCTCCCGGAGGTCTGGCCCGGAGCGAGATCGATGCTGATCCGGTGGATGCTTCCGCGTTCCTGACCGGCCACGACCGCGACCAGACGAGCCGGGCGCGTCACCGCGCCGGTCACGGTGAACGGCAGGCGGGCGGTGACCGTCCCCGGCCCGTCGCCCTCCACCTGGCGGAGGTTGCCGATGCTGACCAGGGGCAGCCGCTCGTCGGGGACCGGAGCCAGGGTCGTCGGGGCAGCAGCCAGGTCCTCCACCCAGATCCGGCCGACCGGGCTGTCCCCCACGAGGTCGATCCGGGAGATCCGGGTCAGGTCGACCCCGGTCGCCGCGGAGGTGTCGACCAGCACGGTCTGGGCCCACCGCTTGGACAGGCCATGGCCACGCAGCAGCGCCGGAACCACCCCGTCGGCCGATGGGGTCAAGGTGGCGGTGGCGCCGTCGGCGTCGCTCACCCGGACCCGGAGACGGACCCCGCCCAGCGTGGGATCCACGATCGTCCGCAGCTCCAGTCGGCCGCCACTCAGGTCGAGCGGCTTGGTGAACACCATCCCGCCGGACTGTCCAGCGGCCGTCCAGGACATCTCGAAGGCCCGGCGGGTCGGCACCTGCTCGTAGGAGGACGGCCAGTGCGGCGTCTGGTTGCCCTGCTCGATGCCGCGGCCACAGATGTTGTGCCCGCCGGCGAAGTCGGTGCTGCCCCGGCAGAACTGGGTGTCGGCGCCGTCGGCCAGCGACAGTCCCGTGCCCAGGGCGGGACGCCGCAACTCGCGTCCGCCGCCCAGTGCGTGGGACCGCACGTCGGCGTCCCCGACAGAGGCCACGGTGGCCCCGGAGCCGTCGTACATCGGTAGGAAGACCTCGTCGGCGTCGGCGAACAGGCGTACGGCGCCCGCGACCCAGGCCTTGCCCACGTCACGCTGCTCACGCGCGCTCAGGCGTGCGGCGGTCTTCTTGCCGCACGCGCCGTCGGCGTTGCCGCCCCAGTCGTCCCAGGAGGGCGCCGCGGCGACGCCGGGTGTCCACTCGGAGTTGAAGAAGTTGTGGTTGGCGCCCATCACCAGCACCGAGCTCTTCAGCGAGGTGTCGTCGGTGGTGAGGTCGCGGGCGGTGTCGGTGAACCGCTGGCCCTGCAGGTCGGAGACGTCACCGTCGCAGTAGGGAAGCAGGGTCACCGTGGGAACGTAGGGGGCGGTCTGGGTGCCGAAGTCGGTCGGCGCGATCAGGACCTGACCGGCGATGCGGTAGGGCGCGGACAGCGGGATCTGGATCGAGGCGCGGTCGACGCCCTCGCCGCCACGGCTGTGACCCACGAGCACCACGCGACTCAGGTCCACCTGGTGCTCGGCGGCCAGGTCCACCCAGTGGTCGAGGTGCTCGCGGATGATCCGGGCCCGGGCATCGGCCCCACCGTCATCGAGGGCGTAGTCCTGGGCATTGATGCCGTTGACCCGCACCGACACCGTGGCGTAGCCCTGCGAGGCGAGCACCTGCTGGATGTAGGTGTAGCCGAGGTGGCTGGGGATCTCCTCGAAGGGAGCCTGGCACGGCCACTCCCACCCGTCGTCGCCGGTGGCAGGGTCGTAGCAGTAGCTGTGCCGGCCGTGGAGGAAGAGCACCAGCGGACGCGGACCCGTCGCGGCGTCCGGGGCGGGTTCAACGACGTGTCCGACCATCTCGATGGGTTCGGACATCCCGGCGATCTTGACACCGGGGAGCTCGTAGTCGCTGGAGACGACGTCGTACGGACCCGGGGTCGCCGGATCCTCGCCGAGGACGGCGCCGGCAACCGGGGCGGCGACCGCTGGCGCCGTACCGGCCAGGTCGTCTCCGGTGGCGTCGAGGCGATCGCCCGACAGGACGACGTCCAGGTCGGCGGGGTCCGGTGCCTGCGCCGACTGCACGGTGACCTGCACCGTGCGGCCGTCGTCGGCGATCGTCGGCGTACCGATCGCCTCGGCATCCTCCACGATCGTCGGCCGGTCCGAGGTGACCGGCAGCAGGACCGGGGAGCGCCAGGAGACCTGCCAGGTCCCGTCATTGACGCGGGTCACCTGCCAGGTCCCCCGGTCTCCCGGCGCCACCGGCCCCGCGGAGGCCACCCCCGCAGCTTCCGCGGTGACCGGCGACGCCAAGGCGACGACCCCCAGAGTGAGTCCGACGGTCAGTCCGAGCGTCACCGACCCCCAGGTGCGGGAAAAGTGCCGGCTCGACGTCATCACAGACATGGTCGTCCTCTCGTTGCTCTGGAGTCCTCAGACCCTATGACGCGGTGAAGGGCCCGGGGGTTGCTCGTCACCGCCGAAATCTTCGGCGGAGCTCCCATCCGATGCGGCCTCCGCACCGAATCACGAGTGGCGCACCTCACATCGAGGTGTGCCCATCCCAGGAGGCAGACACAGATGAGCGAAACGAACAGAAGGAAGTTCCTCGCCGTTGCCGGCGCAGGAGCAGCGGCGGGCACGGTCGGACTGACCGGTCTCGCCACGCCGGCGGCAGCAGCAGCGCCGGGCGACACCAAGCGCAAGCCGGGAAGCGCACAGGAGACCGTGGTGGCCTATGTGAAGGACCACCGCTCGAGCAAGCTGCGGCTGATGGTCGGCGACCGCGAGGTCATCGTGCACGACGCCGATCTCGTCAACCGCATCCTCAATGCAGCAGGAGGCAACTGATGTCGTCACACCGCGAAGCACCCGAGATCAGCAAGGACCCGGTCGCCGACGGCACTGACGTCTACGCGTTCGTCAGTCCCAAGCGGCCCACGACCGTGACGCTCATCGCCAACTTCATCCCCCTCCAGAAGCCCGATGGTGGTCCGAACTTCTACGAGTTCGGCGACGACGTGCTCTACGAGATCCACGTCTCCAACAAGGGCAAGGGCGCCTCGGACCTGAAGTACCAGTTCCGGTTCCACACCAAGATCCGCAACGAGAAGACCTTCCTCTACAACACCGGTCCCATCGCCGACATCGACGACGAGACCTGGAACCGGCCGCAGTACTACTCGGTCACCCGGGTGCGAGGCAAGGTGTCCAGGGTGATCGCGCGCAACGTTCCGTGTCCCCCGGTGAACGTCGGCCCGCGCAGCACCCCGAACTACGCCGCGCTGTCCAAGCAGGCCGTCCGCAAGCTTCCCGGTGGCCAGCAGGTCTTCGCCGGTCAGCGCGCTGACGCCTTCCACGTCGACCTCGGGAGCATCTTCGACCTCGGTGCGCTGCGTCCCTTCAACGAGGCACACCTGATCTCGATGCCGAACATGAACGGGGTCAACTCGGTCCAGTCCTACAACGTGCACACCATCGCGTTGCAGGTCCCGATCCAGGAGGTCACCCGCAACCGCGACCGGCCCACCGACCCCATGAAGCCGGGTGCCGTGATCGGCGTGTGGGCGACCGCGAGCCGGCGCAAGTCGCGGATCTTCGACCAGGCCCAAGGCAAGTACGTCGGCCACGGGCCCTGGGAGCAGGTCTCGCGTCTGGGCAACCCGCTGTTCAACGAGGTGATCGTCCCGATGGCCGAGAAGGACGAGTGGAACGCGCGTCAGCCTGCTGGCGACAGCCGCTACGCCAAGTACGTGAACAAGCCGGAGCTCGCGGGTCTCCTGCCCGCGCTCTACCCGGGCGTGTTCCCCAACCTGGCGGCGTACAAGAAGCCTCGGGCCGACCTCAACGCGATCCTGCTCACCGGGATCCCGACAGGTGTGGTGCCGGGCTTCCAGAACTACACGGGCCCGGTGGCCTCGGACATGCTGCGTCTCAACGTGGCCATCGCGCCGAGCGCCAAGCCCAACAGCCTCGGCCTGGTGGCGGGGGACGCCGCAGGTTTCCCGAACGGTCGTCGCATCATCGACGACGTCGTGACCATCGAGCTGCGGGCTGTGGCAGGCCTCACGATCCCGCTGGTCGACCCGAGCTTCACCCCGGACGGCGCAGCCAGCGCCGTACAGGACGGGACCAGCGACACCAACGCGCCGACGTGGGACTACTTCCCCTACCTCGGTACGCCGGGCGGTGGCTACCAGACCACGCCGGGAACGACGAAGGCGTCATGACCGCCCAGCACGTTGAGAACCCGTTCGCCGGGCAGGGTTCGGTCCTGCTCGACATCGGCGGGGACATCGGCGCCCTGGTGGTCACCATGCCGGCCGAGCTCGACGGGCTCGAGGTCGAGATCCGGCCGGTCGGCGGTCCTGACCTGCACAGTGACCCGCGCGCTTCGGGGAACCAGGCGGGTGGGCACCACCACGCGCACGACCATTCCCCCGACGGGCACACGCATGATCATCCGTCGGGGATCCACCCGCACGTGGCGGTCGTGAGTCGCCCGGTCGGTGCCGGCTCGGTGCCGTCGCTGGTGTTCCCCGAGCTCGTCGAGGGTGGCTATGAGCTCTACGAGAAGGGGACCCACGAGGTGACCCTGACCGTCCAGGTCAGGGGCGGGGACGTGGCCACGGCCAGCTGGCCCCAGCCGCGGAACAGCTGAGCAGGTGTTCTGAGAGCACGAAGCCGGGGTGACCCATGTCGCGTAAGACGCGGCGGGGTCACCCCGGTTCCAGCGCCTACGCTGGGGGCGTGAAGGTGCTACTGCTCGAGAACATCCATCCGCTCGCCGTCGAGATCCTCGAGAGCAACGGCTTCGAGGTCGAACTGCGATCCGGGTCCCTGTCGGAGGACGAGCTGATCGCGACCCTTCCCGGCGTGGCCATGCTCGGGATCCGCTCCAACACGACGATCACCGCCAAGGTCCTGGACGCCGCTCCCGACCTGATCGCGGTCGGATGCTTCTGCATCGGCACCAACCAGGTCGACCTCGTGGCCGCTGCCGATCGCGGCGTGGCCGTCTTCAACGCGCCGTACTCCAACACCCGCAGCGTGGTGGAACTGGTGATCGGCGAGATCATCGCCCTGGCCAGGCGGCTGCCGGAGAAGACGCAGAAGATGCACCACGGGGTGTGGGACAAGTCGGCCAACGGCAGCCACGAGGTGCGCGGGCGCACCCTGGGGATCGTCGGCTACGGCAACATCGGCACGCAGCTGTCCAACCTGGCCGAGGCCCTCGGCTTCCGGGTGATCTTCTTCGACACCGCTGATCGGCTGGCCCACGGCAACGCCCGTCGGGTGCACACCCTCGATGAGCTGCTGGAGAAGTCCGACGTGGTCAGCCTGCACGTGGACGGCCGACCCGGCAACGCCGGCCTGTTCGGCGCGGAACAGTTCGCGAAGATGAAGCCTCGGGCCATGTTCATCAACGCCTCGCGCGGCATGGTGGTCGACGACCTCGCCCTGCGCGACAACATCCTGTCGGGACATCTCTCCGGCGCCGCCCTCGACGTCTTCCCGGTGGAGCCCAAGAAGCAGGGCGACCCGTTCGAGTCGGCCCTGCGCGGTCTGGACAACGTGATCCTCACCCCGCACGTCGGCGGCTCGACCCAGGAGGCGCAGGAGGAGATCGGCTACTTCGTGGCGGGCAAGTTCGTCGGCTTCGCCCAGCACGGTTCCACTGCCGTGTCGGTCAACCTGCCCGAGGTCCAGGCACCGGTGACCCAGGGCGCGTTCCGGGTGGGCTACCTCCACGTCAACGTGCCCGGCGTACTGGCTGGCATCAACCAGGTCCTCGCCGAGAACGGTGACAACGTGACCGCCCAGTTCCTGTCGACGCGCGGCGAACAGGGCTACGTCGTGACTGACGCGGATGAGCCCCTGTCCGAGACGGCCCTGGACAAGCTCAGGCAGTCCGAGCACACGATCTGGCTGCGCACCTGGACCACCTGAGACCGGCACGCTGCGATCAGGCGCCGGGGTGCCACGCCTTGGCCATGAAGGGGATCCGCACCAAGGTGCTGCCCGGAGCGGCGTCAGCGAAGAACGATTCGCCACCGACCGGGCGGCCGAAGTAGTCGATGACCGCGCGTGCACGCACCCAGGCCGGCGACCCCAGACAGGTGCGCGGAACGGCGATCGTGATCCGGTCGTGGCGATAGGACACGTGGTGGCGAAGGCCGGCGCACGCGGTCTCACCGCCGCCCTCGAAGTCCGTCGACAGGGGCTCACCGGGGGCCATCCGGAACAGGACCGCTGTGTAGGTGGCCCGGCCGGTGCGCAACTGCAGCACCGCTCCGAACAGCCGGTCGTGACGACTGAGGCTGCGCATCCTCACGGTGGCGACGACCGCGGACCCGGCATGCCGGACCCGCAGCGACGTGATGTCCCCGTGCCGACGGCTGGGAGCAGGGGCGAAGGTCTCCTGACCAGCGCGATCAGTGACCTTCTGGACGTCGCCGCGCGAGTCGCGCACCTGGCGCACGCTCGGGTGGTGCGCTGCGCTGCTGGCGGCGGCGGCGTGGAGAGTTGTCTCGGCTCCGGCGTCGGTGCCGGCTCCGATGACCAGCAGTGGGCTGGCGACGAGTGCGGCGGCGACGAGAGTGCTCGACAGGCGTGACTTCATGGGTGTCCCCCGGGTTCGATGTGGACGGCCACCCGACCGGCGACCCACTGCGATCATCACGCATCGAGGTCACCCACACGTCCGCCCGCATACTCAGGAGCTCCCGCCTCTTCCCCGATAGTCCCGAACGTTCGGCACCCGCCGTACGGCGTGTCGCGGTGCCGAACGTCCTGGACTATCGGGAGGTGGGGCCTTCGCCGCGCGCGGTGGCGACCACGTCCAGGGCATCGCGGAGCTGCTTGATCCAGTCCTCCTCGTTGCGGCCCACGAGCTTCACGCACCACGACAGCGCCTCCGAACGCGAGCGGGCCACCCCGGCCTCGACGAGGGTGTCGAGCACCAGCCGCTCCGGCTGACGAAGCCTGGTCATCACCGGGATCGCCATCGAGGTGAACACGTAGGACTGCTCCCCCAGGCTCGCTCCCCACGCGACCTTGCGCCCGAACCGGGCCTCGGCCTCGTCGGCGATGGTCATGCGGGGCCTGCGGGTCTCCTCACGGAACCGCTGGATCCGACCGTCGGCCTCGGCCGCCGAGGCAGGGGCCTCGGGCTGGTCGGGGAGGGTGCCGACGACGAGGATCTCCTCGCGGTCGACCGTGATCTGCGCTGCACCGTCGAACCACTCCTCAGGGAGCCGTCCGGCGAACCATTCATCAATTTCACTCATACTCTGATTACACACTTACAGGATTACGAACACAACCCCGTTCACCCTCAGCGGAAAAGCCGGTGACAGGCTGCGACCGCACGCGTAAGGTCGATCGGCTTCCACTTCCCCACCTCCCGACAGGAGGAGCTCCCGCGTGCCTACTCCCACGCAACCTGACCTCCATCCCGATCTCCAGCAGGAACGACAGCACCTGGCCGAGGCCCGCCGGCAACTCACCCGAATGCGGGAACGGACCGCCGCCCTCGACTCGGCGGCCGCCGGCGACTGGGTGAGTCGGGCCTATCTCGAGTCGACCTTCGCCCTGCGGATGCAGCAACTGGCAGACGACCCCACGATCCCGCTGTTCTTCGGACGGATCACCTACGGCGACGCAGAGGCCTTCCACATCGGTCGCCGACACATCTCCGACCCGGACGGCGACCCCATGGTGATCGACTGGCGGGCGCCGGTGAGCCTGCCGTTCTACCGCGCCAGTCGCACCGAGCCCCTGGGCATCACCCGGCGCCGACGTTTCGGCTTCCAGGCAGGTGTCCTCACCGCCTACGAGGACGAGGACCTCACCGCCAACATCGAGGACGACTTCTCCGAGCTGCTCGAGGCAGAGATCGAACGCCCCCGGGTCGGACCGATGCGCGACATCGTGGCCACCATCCAGCCGGAGCAGGACGTCATCGTCCGCGCAGCCCTCAGCGACACCATCTGCGTCCAGGGGGCCCCGGGGACGGGCAAGACCGCGGTGGGACTGCACCGGGCGGCCTACCTGCTCTACGCCCACCGCGAGCAACTGTCGCGACAAGGCGTGCTGGTGGTTGGCCCCAACGCGAGCTTCCTGCGTTACATCGCCGACGTACTCCCCGCCCTGGGCGAGATCGACGCCAGCCAGACCACCATCGAAGCCCTCGTGGGCAAGGCGACCGCGGTCCGGGCCGAGGAGCCGGCACAGATCGCCATCCTGAAGGGCGACGCACGCCTGGCCGAGGTGCTGGAACGTGCGCTGTGGTCCCAGCTCCGGCTGCCCAGCGAGGGCCTGGTCGTGCCTCGCGGTTCGAGTCGCTGGCGGGTCGCGGCCTACGAGGCCGAGGACATCGTCGCCGAGTTGCGCACCCGCGGAGTGAGGTACGGCGCCGCGCGGGCGATGCTGCCGCAGGCCCTCGCCCACCGGATCCTGGTGAAGATGGAGAACGCCGGGGACTCCCCTGACGACCGGGTGCAGAACGCAGTCGCGCGCAGCGCGCCGGTCAGGGCCTACGCCAAGGCGCTGTGGCCTGAGGTCGAGCCGGCGAAGCTCGTGCACCGGCTGCTGTCCGACGCGGCGTTCCTCGCCGAGGCCGCCGAGGGGGTCCTCGGAGCCGAGGAGCAGTCGCAGTTGCTGTGGTCGCGCCCCGCGCGCTCGCCGGGCACCACCCGATGGACATTGGCCGAGGCCGTCCTGATCGACGAGGCCACCGACCTGGTGGAGCGCACCGGCTCCCTGGCCCACATCGTGCTCGACGAGGCCCAGGACCTGTCCGCGATGATGCTGCGCGCCCTCGGCCGCCGCTGCTCGACCGGGTCGATGACGGTGCTGGGCGACCTCGCCCAGGCCACGACGCCGTGGGGAAGTCGGTCCTGGACCGACGCGCTCGTCCACCTGGGCAAGCCGGGCGCGCACGTGGAGCAGCTGACCCGGGGCTTCCGGGTGCCCGGCGAGGTCATCGAGTACGCCGCCGGGTTGCTGCCCCACATCGCCGCTGATCTGGAGCCGCCGACGTCGGTGCGCCGTACCCGCGGCGAACTCGGGTTCGCGCCGCTGCGGGACCTGCGCGCTCGCCTCGACGCGATCGCCATGCGCGAGGGCTCGATCGGGTTGATCGTGCCCGACGCCATGATCAGCACGGTCCTGGCCGACCTCGTCGGGCTCCAGGTCGCGCTGGTCGGCTCAGCGGATGACGGCACGAGCGAGTTCGACGCTCACCTCGACGTCGTGCCGGCCTCGCTGGCGAAGGGCCTCGAGTACGACCACGTCGTCCTCGTCGAGCCCGCTGCGATCGTGGCCGGGGAACCCGATCGGGTGACCGGACTGCGCCGGCTGTATGTCTGCCTGACCCGTGCTGTGAGTTCGCTGGTGATCCTGCACGATCGGCCCCTTCCCGAGGAACTCGGTGCCAGACTGGTCGCATGACCTCGCTGTCGCTGTGGTGGCCGCTCGCCGATCACGAGGACGTGCGGGTAGCACTGGAGGCGGCCTATGCCGACGGCTCCCGTGGCTATCACGACACCGTCCACCTGTGCGAGGTGTTCGACCGGCTCGTCGAGCTGGCCCCGACCACGGCATTCGACCGGGAGCCGGTGCTGCTGGCGGCCTGGTTCCACGACGCCGTGTACGACGGGCAGCCTGGTGCGGAGGAACGATCCGCCCAGTGGGCAGCCACGGCGCTGGCCGATCACCCGGGCGTCGAGGAGGTGGTCAGGCTGGTGCTGCTGACCGAGCACCACCGACCGGCCGACGATGACGTCAACGGCGGCGCTCTGAGCGACGCCGACCTCGCGATCCTGGCGGCACCACCGGAGCGCTATGCCGCCTACGTGGCCAGTGTGCGCGCGGAGTACGCCCACGTCAGCGACGCGGATTTCGCGAGCGGCCGGTCGGCGATCCTGGCCGACCTGCTGACCAAGCCCGCCCTGTTCCACACCGCCCATGCCCGCGAGCACTGGGAGGCGCCGGCCCGGGCGAACGTCGAGCGCGAGCTCAGCGAGCTGCGACGGTGAGCTGACCGTCCTCCAGGCGGGCTCGGACACCGAGCGGGACGGCGATGTTGGACTGGTCGTGACCGATCGGGGCATCACCCAGGATCGGAACGCCCAGGGGGGTCAGTCGGGTGCGCAGCAGGTCGGTGACCACGTTGGGATCCCCGCAGTGGGTGAACTGGCCCAGGACGATCCCGCGGACCCCCTCGAACCAGCCCGAGCGCAGCAGCTGGGTCAGGGACCGGTCCAGGCGGTAGGGCGCCTCCCCGACGTCCTCGAGGATCGCGATCGAGTCCGTCGCCGGCTGCACGAGCGGTCCGCCGGACGAGCTGGCCAGGACGGTGAGGTTGCCGCCCACCAGGGTGCCCTCGGCGACACCGGCGACCACCGTGGTCCCGCGGATCGGGCCGGTGACCCCGTCGAAGACGACCGACCGGACCGCGTCCCGCGTCGCCGGGTCGCTCTCCGGCAGTCCGGCCACGCCCGGACCGTGCACCGTCGACACGCCCAAGCGTGAGGCGAAGGCCTGGTGCAGGGCGGTGATGTCGGAGAAGCCGACCAGCAGCTTGGGGCTGGCCGCCGCCATCGCGCCCCAGTCGAGGAGGTCGAGGACGCGATGTGAGCCGAACCCGCCCCGGGTGCACCACAGGGCGGCCACCGCGGGGTCCAGCCAGGCCCGGGTCAGAGCCCTCGCGCGGTCGTCGTCGGGTGCGTCCAGCCACCCGAACTCGGCGTCGCCGTCGGCGGCCACGACCCGCACCTCGAGCCCCCAGCCCCGCAGGATCGCCGCTCCTGCCGCCACCCGCTCGGGGTGGGCCGGCCCGGCTGGCGCGACCACGGCCACGACGTCGCCCGGGCTGAGCACCGCCGGCCGCACCAACGGACGGCCCGGCAGCCGAGGACGCAGTGACTGGCTCTTGCGCCGCCGCAGTCCGGCGGCCTGGATCCTCACGATCAGCTCCCGGGACGAGACCGGGGTGGCTCCGGCCTCGACCACCCGCTCGTACCACTCGGCGGGCACGTCGTAGTGGTCACGGTCAAACCCGCGCTCCGGCACGCCGATCACCCGGGCGAAGACGTGGAGCTCGTCATAGGAGGTGTCGCTGGCCAGGTGGGACCAGAGCCGACCGTGACCGGACGCGTTGGGCGGATCGATGAGGATCATGTGTCGGCGTCGAGCAGCAGCCGCCAGGACCGGACGTGGCCGGCGTCGACGTAGGCCTTGTCGCTGGCACCGGGGCGGACCTGCTCCTCGACGTGGAACCGGGTCACGCCGGCGCGCACGAACCACGGGACCATCTCGGCACGCAGTCCCCCGGACGGCACCAGCAGGGCGGCGATCGCCGGATCGGCCTCAGCCAGGGCGAGCAGGTCGTCGTACCCACCGTCGAGACCGCGCGGCGAGCCCGCCGAATGGACGGCGTCCAGCCCCGGCAGGCCGGCCAACTGACGCCACGATCGGGCCGGTTCCAACGTGTCGTCGATGGCGCGACTGAGGGTCCACGGCACACCGGGGAGCGCCTGGGCCAGGGCCCGGCACGTGCCGACATCGATCCTGAGGTCGGAGTCGAGGAACCCGAAGCTGACGCCTTCGGCGCCGAGTGCGACGTACTCCTCGGCCAACGCGACGAGGCGGGAGAACTCACCCCCGTTGGTGGTGCGGTGCTCCGAGAGGCGCAACATCACTCGCAGCGGCAGGTCGGACTCCCGCACGGCTGCGCTGACGTCGGCGGGTGCCGGCGACAGCCCGCCGGCTGTCAGGAACAGCCGGTCGGCACCGCCCTCGACAGCGCCTGCCACGTCGCGGAGGTGCAGCACCGTGACCTCGAGCTGAACCCCTGCCGACACGGTCATGAGGTGAACTCTACGGCGGGCGTTTGGCCGCTAGCGGCAGGATGAACCTGTGGACGACTCAGCGGTGTACGTCGCGCGCGCTCTGGTGCTGCGCGACCTGCAGACCACCCGGGTCGCCGATGCCGAGGTGGTCTCGCTCCTCGAGGAGGCTGTCACCACCCGCCGCTGGTGGGTCGAGCAGTGGCCCGAAGGGGGCACGTACGTCGCCGGGCTCGTCGCCCAGGACATCCAGGACGCCCTGTTGGAGCGCGTGGGCCGCTGGCCGTTGTGCTCGGCCTGCGACAGCGACGAGCCCCACGCGATCTACATCCATCCAGAGCTCGGCGGGCCCGACCCGGTCTGGGTGTGCGAGGAGTCCGGCGCCACCGTCGCGCCGCTCGGCTCGCTCTAGCCCCAGTTCGCAGCGTCGGTCAGGCAGAACGGGTGGCCGGCGGGGTCGAGCAGCACGCGCCAGGTCTCTCCGGGCTGATCCTCGGGGCGGGTCGCTCCGAGCTCCACCGCGCGACGTTCGGCCTCGTCGAGGTCAGCGACGGCCAGGTCGAAGTGGAACTGCTTGCTGCCGTGCTCGTTGGGCCAGGCGGGCGGCACGTAGTCCTCCACACGACCGAATCCCAGCGCGTGGTCGGGGCCGGTGAGCATGGCGTAGTCGCGCTCGGCGTGGGCGATCTCCCAGCCCAGCAGGCCCGACCAGAACCTCGCGCTCTCCTCGGGGTCGGCGCAGTCCAGGGTGACCATGGCAAGGCGAGCGGCGGGGGTAGTCATCGAATGCTCCTCTGATGGGTGGTGGTGTCCCCCCAGCCTCCTACGATGGGCTGAGTGGACGCTTGGAGAAACACGTCGGAGGCCACCACGACCGGTGCCGGGGTGCTGCGTCCTGAGGAGTTCGCGCGCCACGTCCAGCTCGAACGGGCAGACTGTGCCGCCCACCTGTCGCCGTGGGTGGACAACTACTGGTTGCTGAGGTGGCACCTCCCTCCCGGCACATCCCACCTGAGCTCGACCCTGCCGCACCCTGCTTGCAACCTCAGCGTCGAGCGAGGTCACCGGCGCGACGGCGTCGGCCCCGAGCACGTCGTGGTGACGGGTGTGGTGACCCGACGCTTCGACGTGCGGGTGGCCGGGGAGGGCTGGGTGTTCGGGGTCAAGTTCCGCCCCGGGGGCCTCACCAGCCTGACCGGCATCAGCGCCCGGGCCCTGCGCGACGCCACGGTGCCAGCGACCGGAGTCGTCGGTGCAGCGAGGAGCGAGGCACTCGAGGCGCTCGGACCTGCGCTCGACCTGGACGCCTGCCGGAGCCGGGTCGAGGCCCTCCTCGCCCCGCAGGACGGCGTTCCCGAGGACGACTACCAGTTCGTGCTCCAGGTCATCGGTGCGATGCTCGCGGACCGATCGCTGGTCAGGGTGGCCCAGCTGGAGGATCACTTCGGAGTCTCCGCACGCCGGCTGCAGCGGCTGTTCGCCCACTACGTCGGGGTGAGCCCGAAGTGGGTGCTCGCGCGCTATCGCATCCACGACGCCGTCACCGAGCTCGACGAGGGGTACGACGGCTCCCTGGCCGACCTGGCTACACGTTACGGGTGGTTCGACCAGGCTCACTTCACCCGCGAGTTCACCCGACTCATCGGGGTGCCTCCCGGCTCCTACCAGGCCCGCGCCTGACCGGAGTGCTCAGAGGGTCCCGTCGAACTGCACCCACAGGGTGTAGCGATCGGCACGGTACACGGCGCGAGAAACCTCGATGGGTCGGTCGTCGACGAGGGCGCGACGGGCGACCCGGAGCACTGCGGAGCCGGGATCGACCTCGAGATGGCTCGCCTCATCCACACCGGCCAGGTCCGCGGAGACCGAATCCTCCGCCCAGGTCGGACGCAGGCCACGGCTCTCGAGATCGGCGTACAGGCTGGTCGGCATCCCACTCTGCAGGAAGCCGGGCAGCAGGACCTCGTTGAGGTAGGCGTCCTCGACACAGGCCGGGACGCCGTCCGCACGCCGCAGTCGCTTCCAGTGGATGACGGGGTCGCCCTCGGTCAGGCTCAGAGCCCGGGCCACGCCCGGTCCGGCCTTCTCGCGGCGCGCGATCAGGGTCTGCGACTCCGGCAGCAATCCACGTTGGGTCATCTCCTCGGAGAAGCTCAGGAGCTTGCCGGGCTGACTCCGGGGCTGGGCCACGAAGGTGCCACGACCCGGTATCCGGACCAGCAGGCCCTCACCCACCAGAGCGTCCATGGCCTGACGGACCGTCATCCTGGCCACCCCGAACCGCTGCACCAACTCCCGCTCTGACGGGGCCGAGGATCCGGGCTCGCAGCCGTCGACAAGCGCCCGGACATACTCCCGCACCTGGATGTGTTTCAGGGTGGGGAGGGTGCGCGACTCCTTGCTCGACACGACCTCGGTCATCCCTCGATTGTAGGGACGCAGAGCGACCCCGTCTGCAGAATACGGACAATTTGGCCAGCCCGTGGACCCCGCCCTACTCCGTGGCGATCGCCTTGAGCACGTCGAGCTTGGCGGCTCGTCGAGCCGGGATGTAGGCCGCGAGCACACCGACCAGGCCGGCCGCGACCACGAAGATCGCCAGCCGGAACCACGGGATCGACAACTCGGTCAGCCCCTGGTCGCGCAGGGCGTAGATGAGTCCGGCACCGAATGCCAGCCCCAGCACCATGCCGAGCAGGGCACCGAAGACGGCCACCACCACCGACTCCAACCGGATCATCCGGCGCAGCTGACGCCGGCTCATGCCGATGGCTCGCAGCAGCCCGATCTCCCGGGTGCGCTCGATCACCGAGAGGCTCAAGGTGTTGATCACGCCGAGGATGGCGATCACGACGGAGAGGGCCAGCAGCCCGTAGATCAGGTTGAGGAACGTGTTGATCTGGCCCTGCTGCTCGGCGGCGAGCCCTTCGGGATCCTTCACCGTGACGGTTGGCAGGTCCCGGGTGACCGCCTCGATCTCGTCGCGCACCGTGGCCGTGTCGGCCCCCGGGTCCTTGGTCACCAGGACCAGGGAGTCCAAGGGTGCGATGCCGCCCTTGGTGAGCGTGTCGAACGTGACCAGTGCCTCCGCGGGTACGACCGCGGTGGTGGCCAGGACTCCGGCCACCGTCAACGGGACGCTGCCACCCTGCATCTTCAGGGTCGTGCTGTCCCCCACCTTCAGACCGAGGCTGTCGGCGCGGGTCTTGGCGACGATGACGGTGCCCGACTTCAGGTCCGCGAGCGACCCCGAGATCAAGGGCAGAGCCAGCGCCTGCGAGAACACGGCCGGGTCGATGGCTCCGACGGTCACCCGGTCACCGTCCAGCTCGACGAACGCCGAGCGAAGGCTCGCCACGGCGGCCACCCCGTCGATCTTGCGGATCTCGGTGGCCACGTCGGTGGAGAACGGCTGCTGCACCACGTTGGAGACGATGAACTGCGAGGTCAGGTTCTCCTGGAGCGCAGCCTCCGTCGACTCCGAGGCCGAGCGACCGAGGATCGAGATCATCGCGACCAGCGCCAGACCGACCATCAGGGCACTGGCCGTGGCCGCCGTACGCCGCGGGTTGCGCATCGAGTTCTGGGTGGCCAGCTGGCCGACCGTCCCGAACACCCGGTAGGGAGCGGAGAAGGCACTGATGACCGGGACCGCCGCGATCGGACTCATCAGTGCCACTCCCACGAGGACCAGCAACATGCCGAGGCCGATCAGACTCAGGCCGAGCGTGCCGTCGCCAGCGAAACCGGCCGTCAGGCTGCCGAGCCCGAGCAGCACCAGCACTCCACCGACGATGAGGCGGCGCCGCAGCGCGGTCTCGGGCAGGGTGCCGTCGTCGCGCAGCGCCTGGATCGGGGCGATCGCGGAGGCCCGGCGGGCCGGCAGGTAGGCCGCGATCACGGTGACCACGATCCCCACCACGTAGGACCACAGCACGGTGGGCACGGTGATCGGGTAGTCGGCGTTGCCGAGGTCGAGGCCCAGCAGGCCGAAGATCGCCGCGAGTCCGCGCGCCAACAGGTAGCCCACGCCCAACCCGATGGTGGAACCGACGATCCCGACCACCAGCGCCTCCAGCACCACCGACACCGTCACCTGGCGTTTCGAGGCGCCCAGGGTGCGCAACAGGGCCAGCTCCCGGCTGCGTTGCGCGACCAGGATCGAGAAGGTGTTGATGATCATGAAGACGCCGACCACCAGGGAGACTCCGGCGAACACCAGCAGGAAGGTCTGGATGAAGCCGAGGATCTCGTCGAGGGCGTCCTGGTTGGTCTTCACGTACTCGTCGCCGGTGCGGGCCTCGACCCCCTTCGGCAGCACCGCCTGGGCCGCGTCGCGCAGCTCCTGCTGACTGACCCCGTCAGCGGCGTTGAGGGAGATCGTGGAGTAGACGTCCTTGCCGCCGAAGAACTGGTCCTGCATGAACTTCCGCTCGAACAGCGTGAGCGTGGCTCCGTTGAGGCCGCTGCCGTTGCCGAACTCCACCAGGCCGGTCAGCGTGGTCTCCATCGTCGGCGGCTTGCCGGGCGTCACCAGCTTGACCGTGTCGCCGACGCTGTAGCCGGCCTTGTCGGCCGTGTCGACGTCGAGGGCGATCTGGTACGGCGCCGAGGGCAGCTCGCCCTTCACCACCTCGAGGATCGGGTTGCCGGTCAGCGAGGTGGCGCCACTCGGGTTGAACGCAAGTCCGGGCGGCCCGTTGCCACCCACCACCTTGCCGTCCTCACCGATCACGAAGACGCTCTGCAGGCCGTTCTGGGGGTGCACCGAGCCGACCTCGGGCAGCTTCTCCAGATCCGCCACGACCGAGGCGGGAATGGTGCGGGAGTCCTGCACGGAGTCGAAGTCGTTGGCCCCGGCCGGGGCGATCTCCACATCAGCGGTCGAGCCTTCGATGATGTCGTCGAAGGCGCCGCCGAGAGAGTCGGTGAAGATGAACGAGCCGGCCACGAACGCCACTCCGATGACGATCGCGAGTCCGGAGAGCAACAGTCTGACCTTGCGAGCGATCAGGTTGCGCCACGTGACCTTGAGCATGCCGTTCAGCCCCTCGCCGTCATCGCGGCCATGGTCTCGAGGATCTGGTCCCGCGTGGGGTCACGCAGCTCGTGGACGACGCGACCGTCGGCCAGGAACACCACACGGTCGGTGTAGGCGGCCGCCACCGGGTCGTGGGTGACCATGACGATGGTCTGACCGTGGTCCTTCACGCTGCTGCGCAGGAGGCCGAGCACCTCGGCGCCACTGTGGCTGTCGAGGTTGCCGGTGGGCTCGTCGGCGAAGACGATGCGCGGGCGGCTCACCAGCGCCCTGGCCACCGCCACCCGCTGCTGCTGTCCCCCGGAGAGCTCATTGGGCTTGTGGTGCAGTCGGTCTGCCAGGTCAACGGTCGCGATGACGCTGTCGAACCACGCGGGGTCCGGCTTGCGGCCGGCGATCGACAGCGGCAACAGGATGTTCTCCCGAGCCGTCAGGGTCGGGACCAGGTTGAAGGACTGGAAGACGAAACCGATCGCGTCACGGCGCAACTGCGTGAGCGCCTTGTCCTTCATCCCGACGAGGTTCTGCTCGCCGATGAAGACCGCACCGCTGTCGGCCGTGTCGAGAGCTGCGCAACAGTGCATCAGGGTCGACTTGCCCGACCCGCTGGGTCCCATGACGGCCGTGAACTCGCCCTCGGCGATCGCGAGGGTGACGTCGTCGAGCGCCGTGACGCGCGCTTCGCCGGTGCCGTAGGACTTCGTGAGGTGTTCGACGCGGGCAGCCGGGCCAGCGGTTGTCATGGTGGTCATGGCACAACTTTGCCCGCCCACGCCTGGGATCGGCTACCGGGTTCTCCCTGAGCCGACCCCGAGTCGCCTCGGTGCCACGCCCCTCGCGACCACGCCGCCTGTTTGGTTCGAACAGGTGTTCGAACCTGTGGTAGTCTGCCCCGGTGACCGTGGAGATCCAGGGCAACCTGTTCGACACTGCACCCGCCGTGACCATCAGGCCACTGGGGGGCGCAATCCGACGTACGCCGCTGGCGCGCGGCGCCTGGGTCGACGTCCGGCCCAACTGGCTCACGGGCGCGGACGAGGTGTTCACGGCCCTGGTCAGCGAGGTGCCCTGGCGGGCCGAGCGCCGGGAGATGTACGACCGCGTGGTCGACGTACCCCGACTTGTGCACACCTACGCCGCCGCCGACCCGCTGCCCCACCCGTGCCTTGCGTCAGCCCGCGACGCGCTCTCGGGCCACTACCGACCGACGCTGGGCGAGCCGTTCGTGACCGCAGGGTGCTGCTACTACCGCGACGGGCGCGACAGCGTCGCCTGGCACGGCGACACGATCGGACGCGGACAGACCGAGGACACCATGGTCGCGATCGTGTCGTTCGGCGACCCGCGGCGGCTGTTGCTGCGGCCCCGCGGAGGCGGTCCCTCCGTGGCCTTCACCATGGGACACGGTGACCTGCTGGTCATGGGCGGCTCCTGCCAGCGCACCTGGGAGCACGCGGTGCCCAAGACCGCACGCGCGGGTCCGCGGATCTCGGTGCAGTTCCGTCCGCTCAACGTGTTCTGAGCACCGCAGACCGCACAGGACCCGGCCAGCGGACTGACCGGGCCCTGCAACTCGCGATCAGCGGCGGATCAACCTCCACAGCACGACGAGCACGGCGAGGACGCCGAGGCCCGCAACGATCTGCTTGCCATAGCTCTTGATCAGGATCGGGATCACGGTGGCACCCAGATCGAGGGCATCGTCGTGGGGCGACGGTGCAGCCGCGACCGGCCGCGGCGCGGACGCCGGTGGTGCAGCCGCGGGCGCCGGGGCCGCCTCGGTCGCCGGGGCGGCGGCCTCGGCCTGCGCCGCAGCCTCGGCTGCAGCCGCATCCGCGGTCTCCTCCACCGAGGTGCCGACCCGGGTCTTCAGGCACTCGACGAACTGCCCGAGCAGCTTGTCGCTCACGTCCTGCATGACCCCGCGGCCGAACTGCGCCGGCTTCCCGGTGATGGCCAGGTCGGTCACCACCTTCACCGTGGTGCCGTCGCCGGAGTCCACCATGGTGGCCACGACGTCGGCACCGGCGGTGCCGTTGCCACGCTTGTCCTTGCCCTTGGCCTGGATCTTCATCGTGTGGGACGACTCATCCTTCTCGATGAACGTGCCCGTGCCGGAGTAGACCAGCGCGATCGGACCCAGCTTGACCTTGCACGTGCCCTGGAAGGTGTCGCCCTCCACCAACGTCACCACGGCACCGGGAAAGCACCCGCCTACCGATTCGATGTCGTTGAAGGCTGCCCAGGTCTCGTCGAGCGAGGCCGGGACGGTGAACTCGTGGGTCAGTTCCACGGGCTCACACTCCCGCAGCCGCGAGCACGGCGCGACGGGTCAGCACCGTGGCCAGGTGCTTGCGGTAGTCGCCGTCGCCGTTGAGGTCCGAGGGCGGGTTCGTGCCGTCGGCGGCGGCCGCGGCGGCCGCGCGCACGGCCTCGTCGGTCGCCGGTGCTCCGATGAGGGCGCGCTCGACCACGGCTGCCCGCAGCGGGGTGGACCCCATGTTCGTGAGGCCGATCCGGGCTTCGGCGATGGTGCCGCCCTCGGATCGGACCGTCGCGGCGACCGCCACGATCGGCCACTGGTGGGCGACGCGCACGAACTTCTCGTAGTGCGCACCCCAGCCGGTGTGCTTCGGGATCCGGATCTCGGTGAGCAGTTCGCCCTCCCCGATGGCAGTCTCGAACAGGTCGACGAAGAACTCGTCAGCCGAGACCGTGCGCGTGCCGCCCTGCCCGGCGATCACGAACTCCGCCCCCAGGGCCAGCGCCGGCGCCCCGAGGTCGCCCGCGGGATCGGCGTGGGCCAGGGCGCCACCGAAGGTGCCGCGGTGGCGGATCTGGTTGTCGGCCAGGTGCTCAACCGCCTTGCTGATCAGCGCCGCGTGCTCCGCCACCAGGTCGCTGCTGCCGACCTCGGCATGGATGGTCATGGCCCCGATGACGATGGCGTCACCGTCGTCGCGGATGCCGCGCAGGGCGTCGATCTTGCCGAGGTCCACCACCATCTCGGGGGCGTTGAGCCGCATCCTGAGCACCGGCAGCAGGCTCTGCCCACCGGCGATCACCTTGGCGTCGTCGCCGTGCTCGGCGAGGACGGCGAGCGCCTCCTCCACCGACGCCGGAGCGACGTAGTCGAACTGTGCGGGGATCACTGGACCCCTCCTTCGGACTCGTCGAAGTGCGGCATGGCCTCACCGGTGGTCGGATCCGCACCACCTGCCCCAGCCCCGTGGATCGCCTTCCAGACCCGTTCCGGCGTGCACGGCATCGTGATGTCCTTCACCCCGAACTGGCGAACGGCGTCCAGCACGGCGTTGACGACTGCGGGGGTCGAGGCGATCGTCCCGGCCTCCCCCACGCCCTTCGTCCCGAGCGTGTTGGTGAGCGACGCGGTGCTGCGGTGGTCGATGTCGAAGCTGATGGTGTCGGCCGCCGTCGGCACCAGGTAGTCCACGAACGAACCGGAGACAAGCGTCCCGGCACTGTCGTAGACGGCTTCCTCCCACAGCGCCTGGGCGATGCCCTGCAACAGGCCGCCGTGCACCTGACCGGAGACGATCAGCGGGTTGATGATGTTGCCGATGTCGTCGACACAGGTGTATTTGCGCATCTTGACCGCACCGGTCTCGGTGTCGACCTCCATGGCGCACAGGTGCGTGCCGTGCGGGTAGTTGAAGTTGATCGGGTCGTACGTCGCCGCGGAGTCCAGCGACGCCTCCACGCCGTCGGGGAGGTTGTGGGCTGCGAAGGTCGCCAACGCCACCTCTCCGATGGCCATGCCCTTGTCGGTGCCTCGGACACTGAGTCGGCCGGCGGTGAACTCGATGTCGTCGACCGAGGCCTCGAGCAGGTGGGCCGCGATCGGCTTGGCCTTCTCGATCACCTTGTCGACGGCCTTGACCAGAGCCTCACCCCCGACCACGAGCGACCGCGAGCCGTAGGTGTCCAGGCCCTTGGGTGCCACCTGCGTGTCACCGTGCAGGACCTCGATGTCATCGAAGGAGACCCCGAGCCGGTCGGCGACGATCTGGCTGAACGCCGTCTCGTGTCCCTGACCGTGGGCGGAGGCACCGGTCACGACCTCGACCTTGCCGGTGGGCAGCATCCGGACCTCGGCGTGCTCCCACCCGCCAGCGCCGTAGTCCAGCGAGCCCAGCACCCGCGACGGGGCCAGGCCACACATCTCGGTGAACGTCGAGATGCCGATGCCCAGCTGGATCGGGTCACCCGATTCACGACGGGCCTTCTGCTCGGCCCGCAGCTCGTCGTACCCGAAGTGCTCCTTGGCGAGCGCCGTGGCCTCCTCGTAGTTGCCGGAGTCGTACTCGAGCCCGGCGACCGTGGTGAAGGGGAACTCGGTGTTGGTGATCCAGTTCTTCGCGCGCAGCTCCAACGGTTCCATGTCGAGCTCGACGGCGAGCTCGTCCATCATCCGCTCGATGCCGAAGGTGGCCTCGGGCCGGCCGGCGCCGCGGTAGGCGTCGGTCCAGGTCTTGTTGGTCAGGACCGTCTGGCAGCTGAAGTGGTAGGCGGGGAACTTGTAGATCGAGTTGAACATGAACGCACCCAGGACCGGGACACCGCCGCCGACCAGGGACACGTAGGAGCCCAGGTCCGCCAGCAGTTCGACCTTGAGACCGGTCACCGTGCCGTCCCTCTCGGCCGACAGGGTGAGCTTCTGCCACTGGTCGCGACCGTGGTGGGCTGCCATCAAGGACTCCGAGCGGGTCTCGGTGTACTTCACGGGCTTGCCCAGCCGACGGGCCAGCACCATGGCGATGAACTCCTCGGGCGTGGTCTGCAGCTTGCCACCGAAGCCACCGCCGACGTCGGGCGCGATCACCCGGATCTTCTGCTCGGGGATGCCCAGGACAGCGGCCAGCAGGAAGCGCAGGATGTGCGGGATCTGGGTGGCCGACCACATCGTGATCTGCTCGCCGGTCGGGTCGACGACCACTGAACGGGGTTCCATGAACGCCGGGATGAGGCGCTGCTGACGGAACTCGCGTTCGATCACCACACCGTCCCCACGGGCCTTCTCGATGGCTGCGTTGACGTCGCCCCCGGTGCCGGCGGCCCCGGAGTCGAACTGCCACAGCGCCGACTTGTTGGTGCCCAGGTCGGGGTGGGCCAGGATCTTGTCCTCCGCGGACTCCTTGAGGTCGAGCGCGGCCGGCAGCTCCTCGTAGTCGACATCGACGAGCTCGGCTGCGTCGCGGGCCTCGGCCGCGGTGCGGGCCACCACGACGGCGACGATCTCACCGGCGAAGGTCACCCGGTCGACGGCCACCGGCGGGTGCGCCGGGGTGACCTGGTCGGGCGTGATCGGCCAGGCGTTGGGCAGCGAACCCTGCTCCTCGGCCACATCACGACCGGTGATGACGGTGACCACGTTGGTGGAGGCCTTGGCGTCGTCGACGTTGATGGCCGTGATCTTCGCGTGCGCGAACGGGCTGCGCACCATGGCCAGGTGGAGCATCCCGGGCAGCGTGATGTTGTCGGTCCAGCGCGTGCGACCGGTGATCAGCCGCTGGTCCTCCTTGCGGCGCCGGTCGCGGCCGATCTCGGTGGCGACCTTCGGCTCCTGGACGGCAGTCACTTGGCACCTCCTGCGGCAGCGTGCTCCACGGCCTTCACGATGTTGTGGTAGCCGGTGCAGCGGCACAGGTTGCCCTCGATGCCGACCCGGATCTCAGCCTCGGTCGGGTTCGGGTTCTCGTTGAGCAGGTCGACGCACTGCATGATCATGCCCGGCGTACAGAAGCCGCACTGCAGGGCGTGGCACTCGTGGAAGGCGGCCTGCACGGGGTGCAGCTCGCCGTCCTGGGCGAGGCCCTCGATGGTGGTGACCTCGTGTCCGTCAGCCTGGACGGCCAGGACGTTGCAGGACTTCACGCTCCTGCCATCGAGGTGGACGGTGCAGGCACCGCAGTTGCTGGTGTCGCACCCGATGACGGTGCCGGTCTTTCCGAGCTTCTCGCGCAGGTACTGCACGAGGAGCATCCGGGGTTCGACTTCGTCGGAGACCGTGGCCCCGTCGACGGTGAGTTGGATCTTGGTCATGAACGCTCCTGGAGGGCATGCAAACGACGGCTGAACCTGTGACCTGGCTCACGCTAGGCCGGCGAGGTTGGCGAAAGGTTGGCCGGCGTGTGGTGGGAACACCCATGTCAGTCCGGACTCCTCAGCAGCGCCCCCAACACCATCGCCGCCCAGCGAGGGACCATCCCGATGCTCACTCCTTGCCGAAGCCCCGGTAGCCCGGGAAAGGTCCGTGGCAATGCGGGCTGGTGACCAGGATCGTTGACATCTCGACGGAACCATGACGCCCGTCGCCATCTTCATACGTGATCCGAAGCGGCCCGGCCGAGCCGCGGACTGCCGCGTAGCCAATGACGAACCCGGTGAATTCGTCCCGGCCGCTTTGCGGTGGAATCACCGAGCCTTCGGCAGGCTCGCTGCGTTTCCAGGCGGCCCGCCACGCCTTCGGCAGTCCCCTCGGCGGATACCCGTACCACTGTCCGAATCCGCCGAATGGCGTCGAGGAGTCCTGCCGCAGCGCGTTGATACCGAGCACCTGGACTTGCACCGCCCTGGTGAGCTCGGCCGTCAGGACTGTCACCGGCTTGTCACTGCGATTGCGGACACCTTCGATGCTCACGGTCATTCCTGCCGCAGTGCCGGAGGTAGCCATGCACATGGTTGCGGGATCGTCACCCAAGGTGACCAATGCAGTGGAGACAGACGATTCAGCTGACGAGCATCCGGCGAGGATGAGCAAGGCTGCCAACACGAGAGCCGTCCACCGGTCCCAGTTCACGAACGTCGAGCGATCAAGGCGCCAGGACGACCCGTCAGCCGACCGTGCCAACCGCACAGCCGAGCCTTTCCAACAAAGGTCACGTGGTTATGCGCCAAGCGACTGAAGCCACTGCTCGACGAGAGCGAGAGGCTGCCCAACACCCCCTTCATGCCCGCCGTGAGGTCCACACCGTTCGACCAAGTCACCGCATGCGTGGTTCCGGAGTTCCAGTAGCCGCCCTTCTTGAACGGCTTGCAGAAGCCCGCCGACGACGTAGGCGTTGACGGGCCGGCCAGGGAGCCTTGGCCTCCCTCCCACCGGATCCGGCGGACCATGTGACCGGCGGTGTACCACCTGCCCGAGAGATAGTCATAGACCTGATAGGCGAACTTGCCGTAGGAGAAGTAGGTCCGGTAGATGCGATGTGCCTTGCCCCTGGCCACGGGGAAGCCCATCGAGTTGTCCGTCGAAGTCGTCCAGGTCTGGCTGGCACTGTAGGAGCCGTTGGCCCCGCTGACGGACCACCCGGCTCCCAGGCTCGAGGTCGCCCCGCCCGAGTAGACGTAGCGCTCCCTGGCTCGCTTGGTGTTGCTCCAGTATTGACCGACGGCGGCTGGCCGGTCACGGAACCTGCGCTCGAGCAGGTAACGCACACCGCTCGGTGCCTGCTCGGCGAGCGCCCGGGGAAGGTTTGCGAGATCGGAGCGGCTCACCGTGACCGGCGCCGGTCGACCACGCAGACTGGTGGCACCGGCCAGGCGCGCGGGCTCCGACTCCGTGCTGGTGAAGGATTCAGTCAACCCACCTGACACCGACGCCGGACCGACTGCGATCGGCCGATCCAATCCGAGACCCAGCGCCGTTCCCGACTCGCTCCTCATCACGAAACCCCGCTGCGTCCGGGACAGGAAGCCCGGGAACACCCGCATCTGCAGACGCTGCCCACGCTGCACGACCAAGCGCAGGTTGAGCACGCCATAGTCGTCGGCGGCACGGCGCAGCGTCGCCGCCGACGGCCACCCGATGGCGTAGCAGCCACCCGTCGTGACCTGGCTCGAGCCGAGGTGCGTGAGGTAGGACGCGTCGCCCACCTTCATGCTGGACGGCTCCGGCTTCGGCTCGGCGTACAGGTCGACCCTGGCCGCCGCAGCAACGCCCCCCACCTGTCCGGAGACCCCGCTTCCCGTCGGACAGGACACCGCGTGATCCAGACCTGCGGCCGCCTCCTGTGGACCCGCGGCCACGAGCGCCGAGGCCAACACCGCTCCGGCAAGCACGGGTGCACCCACAACCGTGACTATCTTCATTTTTCCCCCGAATCTGCATGTTTATTATGTGATCTACATGCAGAAACCTAGGGAGAGATGACAGAACTAGTCAACGACCAAACGGGGAACCTGTGCAAAAGTCAGGATCGACTGGTCGCGGCGAGCCGGCCCTTCAGCAACGGCTTGGCGGGGTGCGCACGCTCCCCCAGGGCAAGCAGGCACACCTCGAGCACCTCGACGTCGTACGGCGCGAGCTCGCTGTAGTGCACCACCGCGGACGGGTCGGGGTTGGCCAGGAGCGCCTCACGGACCGCGACGGCGACGTAGTCGGCCAGCTCGGTCAGCGCTGGTGAGTTGGTGCCCGGCAACAGATCGCCACCGTAGGCGTCGACCGCGGCGACGACCTCGCCGCGACGAAGGAGGTCGAGCACCGTCTCGACATCGGTCTGCACCGGCATCGTGAGCCGATAGGGGCGAGAAGCCAGCTGGCCCGACAGGGCACGACGCAGGTGCGAGACCTCCGCCTTCAACGTGGACAGGGTCACCGAGGCATCGCCGTACAACAACGCGTGCAGGTGGTCGACCGACAGCCCCTCGGGGTGGATCGCCAACAGCGCCAGGATCTCGGTCTGGCGCCGGTTGAGGAGCAGGCGTACGCCGTCGAGTCGGGCTTCGGCAGTGCCCAGCAAAGTCAGGCTGAGCCCCGGCTCGCCGCTGTCGATGCTGCCGGTGACCAGGCCCGAGGTGGAGATCGGCATCGCCGTCTCGATCAGGCGGGCCAGCACGCGGGCCGTGGCCAGCCCGATCGGGTGGGTGCGGTCCCAGGTCGTCGACAGGTCGAGGACGCCCAGCTGCTCACCGGTGGCCGGGTCGTGCACCGGCGCAGCCCAGCAGACCCAGTTGTGCACGATCGGTGCGTAGTGCTCGGCACTGAACACCATGCTCGGGGTGTCGAGGCGGTTGGCCAGGTCGAGGGCGTTGGTGCCGACGCTCTCGTCGTCCCACCGACCACCGGCCACGAAGTTGACGGTCTCGGCCTTGCGGCGCATCACGCGCCCGCCGTACGTCCACAGGATCCGGGTCTCGGGGTCGGTGACGGCCAGCACCAGGTCGCCGTCCTCGGCGGTACGGCGCAGTTCGGCCTCGACGCGTTCCACGGCGGTCTGCAGCTGCGAGCCGTGCCAGATGGCCCGGGTGTCGGACTCGTCGGCGAGGGGCGCCTCGGTCACCTCACGGGCCAGCGCTGCCTCCGAGCGTGCCCAGCTGCTCAGGATCTCGGGGCGGACCAGGTCCTCGGCCTCGTCACCACGCTCGACGAACGACGACCAGGCGCGCGTGGCAGCCAGTCGACGGTGCTGCAGATCCCTGCGGTTGACGTGCATCAACCCTCCTGTGGCGTGACGTTCGCCACGTTAGCCGAGAGGTGGGAAGAACGACATGTTTCAACCAGATCGTCGGAAACCACGCAGTCCGGGCATCAGTGCCCGCACGGATCGCTGCCGCCAGGCGCCCAGCCAGAGACCCGACCCGTAGGCGAGGTCGTCGAGCCGGTGGGCGACCACGTACGGGACCGGACCCAGGCCGGGCCGGGTCCGGCGGTAGTCCGCAAGACCCTCGACGACGGCCGCTGCCACCAGGGCTCGGCGGGCACGCGGGGAGAGCGTCGCGGCCACCACCGCCAGCGGCCAGTAGTGGCGGGTCAGCGCCGCCGAGGTCTGCCAGCAGGTCGCCACCGCACCCTCGAGCGTGAGCACAGCCGCGGCGCGCATGGGGTGCTCGCTGCGCTGGAGCTTGCGACTCACGCCCGCGCTCGCCACGCCGGCCGCCGCCAGGCCTACCGGCAGCGACCATCGCCGCTGCGCGAGCAGCGAGACCATCAGCACCAGTGACCAGGGGGCGAGCACCATCGGCGCCACGGCGCTCTCATGACGGGCGGCCAACGGTGCGGCCGACGTCCCGTAGAAGCTCTTGCGCGCCAACCAGGGTCCGAGCCGGGCCAGGTGTTCGTGCCGCACGGCTGCGCCGGGCTCGTAGCGCACGCGCCACCCGTCAGCCAGCAGCCGCCAGACCAGGTCGACGTCCTCACCGACCCGCATCGCCTCGTCGAAGCCGCTCCCCAGCGACGCGACCCGGGCGACCAGGCACGCGCTCGGCAGATAGGAGACCGCACCGCCGACCCGCACGGCGGCCGGTTCAGCGCCGAGGTCGAGGGAGGAGCGGGCCTGCTCGTAGCGTTCCAGCCACGTGTCGCCGGCGCTCTCCAGCGGGCCGAGGATGCGGGGTGCGACCACGGCCACGGCCGGGTCGTCGAGATGCCTGCGCAGGACGGCGAGCCACCCCGGCTCCGGCACGACGTCGGAGTCGCAGAACGCGACGTACGGCGTCTCGACGAGCCGAAGCCCCGTGTTGCGCGCGGCGGCCGGCCCGCGGTTCTCGGAGTGGCTGACCAGCCGGGCGCCGTACGCCGCACACACCGCGGCGACCGCATGTGGCGACCGGGAGCCGTCGTCGACGACCACGACCGGCAACTGCGTCGGCAGCGCGGCCAACAGCTGGCCCAACGCGACGGCACGGTCCTGGATCGGCACGACGAGAGTCACGTCGGTGACCGAGGCGTCGGGCCCTGGCGGATCGGACCAGGACGGGTCGGCGAAACCGCGGTCGAGCAGCAGCCGGGCCAGCGTGCCGGCCGTCCCCGCGTCGGCCACCACGGTGTCGGAGCGCACGAGGGCCGCCGCCTCGGGCGCCAGGTAGAGCACCGAGCCCGCGGATCCGCCGACGAGGCTCCGACCGTCGTCACAGATCTTGACCCGGCGCGACAGCGAGGCTGCGAAACCGGTCGGAAGCCGGACGTCGGTGGGCGCGCTCACGACTGTGAACCTACGCCGCCGACCTGTCGCAGATGTACATGTCCACGTGTACATCTGCGACAGGTCAGCGACTGTGGGCTGCACATCTGCGACAGGTCGGGGAGGTGCCTGTCGGTTCGGACAGGTCGGGCACTCGTCGGGCGAACCGTTTCCCGATCCTCGTCTGTCACTGGGGCCCGATCACTCCTAGCGTCGCAGCCGAGCCACCCACATCCCCAGGAGGTCTGACCCATGCAGGTCGACGAACTGCTCAAACCCTTTCCGATCAAGGAGTTCCACCCGTTCCCCCGTGCACTGATGGGACCTGGCGCCCACGAGATGATCGGGCCGGAGGCCCTCAAGCTGGGCTTCCGCAAGACGCTCGTCATGACATCCGGGCTGCGTGGCACCGACATCGTGCACAAGATCGTGGAATCGATGAAGTACCACGGTCTCGAGGTCGTGGTCTACGACAAGGTCGAGTCCAACCCCAAGGACTACAACGTCATGGACTCGGTCGCGCTCTACCAGGAGAACGCCTGCGACTCCTTCGTGTCCATCGGTGGCGGATCGTCGCACGACGCCTGCAAGGGCGCCCGGGTGTCGGTGGCTCACGACGGCCGCAACGTCAACGAGTTCGAGGGCTTCAACATGTCCGAGAACCCCAAGAACCCACCTCACATCGCCGTCTCCACCACGGCCGGGACAGGCTCGGAGACGTCCTGGGCCTACGTCATCACCGACACCACGACCGACCCCGACAACCCCCACAAGTACGTCGCCTTCGACGACGCCTCGGTCACCAGCCTGGCCATCGACGACCCGGTGCTCTACTTCGACTGCCCCGTCGACTACACCGCCCAGTGCGGTTTCGACGTGCTCGCCCACGCCAGTGAGCCCTACGTGTCGCGCCTCAACTTCGAGCCCTCCCTGGGCAACGCGATCCGAGCGATCAAGCTGACCAGCGAGAACCTTCGCGAGGCGGTCTGGAACGGCCAGGACCTCAAGGGCCGCGAGGGCATGATGTACGCCCAGTACATCGCCGCCCAGGCGTTCAACTCAGGCGGCCTCGGCATCATTCACTCGATCTCCCACGCCGTGTCCGCGTTTTACGACACCCACCACGGACTCAACAACGCCATCGCGTTGCCGCGGGTGTGGGCCTTCAACATGCCGGCCGTCTACGGACGCTTCGCCGACATCGCCGAGGCCATGGGCATCGACACCCACGGCATGACCAAGCCGCAGGCCGCCGACGCCGCGCTCGCCGCCGCGATCCGGCTGCTGCGCGACGTGGGGATCCCGGAGAAGTTCACCGACGTGACGGCCGACAGCTACTCGAAGAACCGCCTGGGCACCGGCCCGACCGCGTTCTACGAGAACGCCAAGACCATCACCGGGGACGCCGACGACGTCGACCGGATCACCAACCACGTGCTCGGCGACGCCTGCACCCCGGGCAACGCCAAGGAGTGCACCTTCGAGACGGTACGTCCCGTGGTCGACCACTGCATGAACGGCGACCTGGACGACCTCATCTCCTGAAAGGCCCTGGTCTCGACAGGCCCGACCACCGACACGTGGCCCGACCACCGACAGGTCGGTCGAGCCTGTCGAGACCCCACCACCGACGAACGGGAGCACCGGTGACCAGCACCGAGCAGGACAGCCGACCGCACGACTTCGAGGACGTCGAGGAGACTCGTGACCGGTTCGCCGAGCACGGCTACCTCGCCGACGACCGGTTGGCCACCACGGTGTTCCTGCAGTCGCGCCTCGACAAGCCGATCCTGCTGGAGGGACCGGCCGGGGTCGGCAAGACCCAGCTCGCGACCAGTCTTGCGGCCGTCACGGGGCGGCGGCTGATCCGGTTGCAGTGCTACGAGGGCCAGGACGAGACGAAGGCCCTCTACGAGTGGGACACGGAAAGCAGATGCTCTACACCCAGATCCTGCGCGAGAAGATCGGGCAGATCGTGGAGGACGCCAGCGACCTCAACGAGGCCGTCGAACGCATCGCGAAGCAGGACAGCATCTTCTTCTCCGAGCGCTTCCTGTCCCCACGCCCACTGCTGGACGCCATCACCTCCGAGGAGCCGGTCGTCCTCCTCATCGACGAGGTGGACCGGGCTGACGAGGCGCTCGAAGCGGTGCTGCTGGAACTGCTCTCGGAGTTCCAGATTTCCATTCCCGAGGTCGGCACGATCACCGCCAAGCACCTGCCGTACGTCGTCCTGACCTCGAACAACACCCGGGACCTCTCGGCCGCCCTCAAGCGGCGGTGCCTGCACCTGTTCCTGGACTACCCCGAGTCGGAGCGGGAGCTGGCGATCATCCGGTCCAAGGACACCGGGCTGGCCGAGTCGCTCGCCGTACGGTTGGTCGAGATCGTGCGCGGCCTGCGCGAGCTCGAGCTGCGCAAGTCGCCCAGCATCTCCGAGACCATCGACTGGGCTCGCACGCTCGCGGTGCTGGGGATCGAGGAGCTCACCGCCGACGTGCTGTCGGCCACGCTCAACGTGGTCGTGAAGTACGAGCGGGACCTCGACAAGGCGCGCAAGGCCATCCCGCACCTGGTCGACCCCAACGCGACCGTGCCCGACAGCCTCGGACACGGGCACGGTCACGGGCACGGGCACGGCTCCGACCACGGGACCGATCACCGCCCCGACGACGGCGACGTCGACGGCAGGGCGAAGCGAGCGGCCAAGGACCTGCCCGGACGCCACGACGCGGCGTACCAGGGCATCGCCGGCAGCTCGGGCGACGCGTCCACCGCGCCCAAGAAGGTCAGTGCCGGCCAAGGCGAACGCTCGTTCGCCGCCCGGTCCGCACGCAAGCGACCGGTCTGAGCCATGGAAGGCGCCGTCCACCGCTTCATCCGGCTCCTGCGGCTGCACGGTGTGCGGGTCAGCACCGCCGAGGCAGTCGACGCCATGCACGCCGTGGCCCTGCACAGCGTGCTGGGCGAGCGTGAGGTGCTGAGGTCGGCCCTCGCCGTGAGCCTGATCAAGGATCGCCGAGACCTGGCCACGTTCGACCGGGTCTTCGACCGCTTCTTCGGACTCCGAGTCGTCATCGAGGACGACCCCGATCACGGCCACTCCCACGCCCACGACGACCTGAGCGACGACGGCGAGCTGGAGCAGTTCACCTTGTCGGAGGAGCCCGGCGACACCCCTGAGGACGGGCACTCGCACGGCAAGCCGGACGACATCAAGGAGTACTTCAAGCCCGAGGACATGGCCCAGCAGTTCAACCTGCACCAGGAGGCCAACAAGATCGACATCGCAGCCCTCACCGACGAGATCGTGCTGTCCAACGACACCCAGGGCAGCGCGGGCGAAGCAGCGCGGGTGCAGATCAGCACCAGTCGCATGCACAACCCCGGGGCCCCCGGCGACCTGGTCACTGCGCCCGGCATGCAGCTCGACACCGAGCTCACCGTGGCCGAGGAGATGGCCCTGCTCAGCTGGCTTGAGCAGACCATCGACGACTCCGCCGACGACGACGCGGGAACCTCGCTGGCCGCCCTCCGAGAGGCCCTCGCGCCCTACCTCGCCGGTTTGCCCGAACGCCTGCGCCAGCACCTCGAGAAGCTCATGGCGATGGAGCGCGAGATCGAGACCCGCGAGATCGCCGCCGCCCAGGCCGAGAGCATCGACGAGGCCGAACGGGCCCAGCTCGAGGAAGCCCTACGCCGCCTGATCCGAAGCTTGCACGGCGCACCGCGCTCGCGTCGCAAGGCCGCTGCGCGGGGCGTCGTCGATGGCGCCCGAACGATGCGGGCCAACATGCGGTACGACGGGGTGCCGTTCCGTCCCGTCACCGTGAGCAAGGTGGAGGACCGGCCCAAGCTCCTGGTGCTCTGCGACGTCTCGCTCTCGGTGCGTTCGACCGCCCGCTTCACCCTCCACCTCGTCCACAGCCTGCAGTCGATGGCTTCCTCGGTGCGGACCTTCGCCTTCGTGAAGGACGTGGTCGAGATCACCGACCTCTTCGCCGAGCACCGCACCGAAGAGGCCCTGTCGCTGGTGATGTCGGGGCTGCCGGCCGGCGGCGTCCTGGACGTCGACGCCGACTCCGACTACGGCTCGGCGTTCGAGCAGTTCCTGGACCAGTTCGGCTCCTCGGTCACCCGGCGCACCACCCTGATCGTGCTCGGCGACGGCCGCGGGAACGGCAACGACCCCGGTCTGGGCGCGTTCGAGGAGCTCACCCGGCGCGCCCGCGAGACTGTGTGGCTGACGCCGGAGCCCCGCTACTCCTGGGGGTTGGGCCGCTGCGACCTGCCCGCGTACGCCGAGCACTGCAGCCGGGTTCAAGTCGTACGCAACCTGACCGGCCTCGACCGTGTCTCGGTGTCCATGGCGGAGCCCGCGACATGAGCTCGCTCCCGACGCCCTCGACCCTGCATGCCGCGCTCCACGCCGCTCCGATCGACCCGCTGGCGCCGCAGATCAGCGGGGCCTACCGCGACGAGGTGATCGAGGTGCGCGCCCTGGGCCGGCTGCGCCCCCGCCGTAGCCTGCACATGATCCGGACCGAGCACTTCGATCTCACGCAGGTGGGAGAACGGCTGCACGTCGAGCACGCCGTCGCCCCTGAACGCATCGACGACGACCTCGGCGGGCTGCTGGCCGACGAGCTGTTCGGGCCGGGCTGGTTGCGCGGCGGCGAGCTGTTCGAGCGGATCTTCACCGGCATCGTGCGGACCTCGGCGGTGGACCCGCTGACGAGCTGGGAGCTGTTCTATCGCAACAGCCTGGAGAGGATCGGTGCTCAACTCACCCACTCAGGCACCGCACGGCACGGCACCATCGCCGGCTACGCGCCGGTCTATGCCCACGCAGAGGACCTGCTGAGCCACGGAACGGTGCTCGAGCTCGGCTGCTGCTTCGGGTTCCTCTCGCTGCGGATCGCGGCTGCCGGCCGCCAGGTGATCGCCTCCGACGTGTCGGCCGGGACCATGCGCCTGCTCGACGCGGTGTCGCCACGGTTGGGCACCCAGCTCACCACCCGGGTCGCCGACGCCGCCCGGTTCCCCGGTCCGGACGGCTGCGCCGACACCGTCCTGGCGATCCACCTCCTCGAGCACCTGGTGCCCGCGGAGGGCGATCTCGCGGTGGCCGAGGCGGTGCGGCTGGCGGCCCGCCGCGTGGTGATCGCCGTACCCCTCGAGGCGGAGGCCGATGAGACCTGGGGCCATGTGCGCACCGTGTCGCTCGCCGACCTGACCGCTTGGGGCGAGGCCTCGGGATGGTCGTACGACGTGCACGAGCACCACGGCGGCTGGCTGGTCATCGACAAGCGCTGAGCCCGTGGTCAGATGACGCCCATCTTGGAGGCCTCGTAGACCGCCTCGGCCCGTCGGGACACCCCGAGCTTGCGCAGGATGTTGCCCACGTGGAACTTGGCCGTGGTCTCGGAGATGAACAGCTTGGCGCCGATGTCACGGTTGGACAGTCCGCGCGCCAACAGCCGCAGGACCTCGCACTCGCGGGCGGTGAGGTGCTTGGTGTTGTCCTCGGCCGGGGCGTTCAGCCCCCGGACCATGGCCGCTGCGCTGCGGGCGTCGAAAGCACTCTCCCCACGACTGATGTCGCGGATCGCCCGGATCAGCCCGGAGGTGTCGACGTCCTTGACCACGTAGCCGCGCGCTCCGGCCCGGATCGCGCGCAGCACCAGTTGTTCGTCGAGGAAGGTGGTCAGCACCAGCACCCCGATCTGGGGGTACGCCGCCACCAGCTCGGCGCACAGGTCGAGTCCCTCGGTGTCGGAGGAGGTCGACAGCTTGAGGTCGAGCAGCACGATGTTGGGGGCGGCTCGGCCGACGACAGCCATGGCCTCGTCCGGCTTCGACGCCTCGGCCACCACCCGCATGTCGCGCTCCCGTTCGAGGATGGAACGCAACCCCTGACGCACGATGGCGTGGTCGTCGACCAGCATGATGCCGACGATGTCCTCCTCCGGCACGGGGACGGTGCGATCCGGACTCAGCGTGGCCATCAGGCCCTCGATTCCTTGGTGGTGGTCCTGGCGTTGCCGACCAGCTGGTTGATCAGGCCCGAACGTTCGCGTTCCTCCAACGGGAGCGGCACCCGCATCTCGACCCGCACGCCGCCGATGCGCGCCCGACGGAACGACACGGTGCCGCCCAGCTCCACGATCCGGGCCTCGATGTTGGCCAGACCGCGATGCCTGCCGTCCACCGGTGAGCCGCGCTCCAGTCGCAGCAGCCGGCTCAGGTCCGTGGGGTCGCCCTGGCCGTCGTCGGCCACGGCCGCCATCAGCAGGTCGGGGCGGTAGCGCAGCCGCACCACGGCTCGAGTGGCCCGTGCGTGGGTGGCCACGTTGAACAGCGCCTCGCCGACAGCCCGGGCGATCTCATGGTCGGCGTCGGCCGGCAGCCGGATCACGTCGCCCTCGACGCGCACCTGCACCTGGAGCTGGGGACGGTGGTGCTCGGCGACCTCGTGCAACAGCTCGGGCAGGGTGGAGACGGTGTCGCGGGGTGACTGGTGCAGGGCATAGATGGCCCGCCTCAACTGCTCGACTGCCTCCTGGCTCAGCTGCTTGGCGGTCTGGAGCCGGTCGAGGATCGACCGTGCCGGTGTGCCGAGGGCCTCGGCCTCCCCGCGGGCGATCTCCACCGACATCCCGGCCGAGAGCACGTACTGGGTGACGCTGTCATGGAGCTCCCGGGCGATGCGGTGGCGCTCGGCGTCGAGGAGCTCGCGCTGGTGGGCGAGCACCAGCCTCTGCTCGACCCGGCGCAGCTCGGTCGTCCGGATCTCCAGGTCACGCGCATGGGCGCGGGCCTCGTCGTACAGGCGCTGGGCACGACGATGCAGGGCGACCCCGGACTGGTACTGCTCCGAGGTGTGCAGCGAGACGGCGGCCTGATTGGCCAGGATCCTCAGCACCGACAGGTCGCCTGGCTCCGGGTCGACCTCGAGCCCGTGCAACCCCACGAGGCTGCCGACCTGGCGCCCCTCGAGCGTCATCGGCACCCGCACCCACCGACCGTCGTCGTCGCTGCGAACAGCATGTCCGGCCCGGATCGCACCCAGCTCGAGGCGCACGATCGGTGGCAGGTCGGTGTCGTCGGTCGTCGGGTCGCCCTCGCGACCCAGGACCAGGAAGCGCGGGCGGGCCCCGCTGAGGTGGCCGTCGGAGAGCGCCAGCATCGTCCAGTCGGCCTCGAGGTGGGCCGCTGCCGCCCGCACCACCTCCTCCAGCAGCCCGCGAGGGCCTTCGACCGTGCGCACCAGCGCCCGCGAGATCGAGTCCATCGCCCGCACCGCGCGCTGCATGCGCTCGTCGGAGCGGACGAAGGCGCGGTAGTAGGAGCGCTTGCCCGACCGGACGCCGGTGAGGGTCGCCAGGTCCGGCGAACCAGGCCCGCCGCTCACAGCGCTTCCCGGAACAGCTTCTCGACGTCGACCTGCGAGGCCTCGCGGGGGTTGGTGGCCAGGCACGCGTCGTCGAGGGTGTTGTGGGCCAGCCGGACGACGTCGCTCTCGCTGACCCCGAGCTCGCGCAGCCCCTTCGGTACGCCGACGTCGTCGGCCAGCCGGCGCACATGCACCGCGAGCATCTCGGCCGCCTCCTCACCGGGAAGGCCGTCGACCGGGATCCCGGCGGAGCGGGCCAGATCGATGAAGCGCTCGGGGGTCGCCCGGGCGTTGTAGCGGATCACATGGGGCAGCAGGACACCGTTGACGACACCGTGGGGGGCATCGAGCAGGCCGCCGACCTGATGGCTCATCGCATGGGTGGCGCCCAGGATCGCATTGGTGAACGCCAACCCGGCCTGCAGGCTCGCCTGCGCCATCTTCGAGCGGGCGGCCTGGTCGGCCGGTGCCGTCATCGTGGTGCGCAGGTGGCTGCAGACCAGCCCCACAGCGTTGAGGGCGTGGGTGTCGGCCAGCGGGTTGTGGGCCAGCGAGACGAACGACTCGATCCCATGGGTCAAGGCGTCGAGTCCGGTGGCGGCGTTGAGGGCCTCCGGCATCGTGACGAGCAGGCGCGGGTCGGTGATGGAGATGTCGGGCACCAGTGCCCGGCCCATGATGGTGATCTTCACCGAACGCTCGGTGTCGGTGACGATGCAGAACTGGGAGACGTCTGCCCCCGTGCCCGACGTGCTGGGGATCATCAGGAGCGGCGGGATCGGGTGCGCCATCTGGTCGACCCCGGCGTAGTCGAGGATGTCGCCACCGTTGCCGGACAGGATCGCGACGCCCTTCGCGGCGTCGATGCAGGACCCGCCGCCGATCGCGATGATGACGTCGGCGTCCTGCTCGACGTAGTGGGCGTAGGCCGCCCGGATCTCGTGGTCCTTCGGGTTCGGGGTCACCTCGGTCCACAGCACCGGAGACAACCGCTCGGCGCGCAGCAGGCCCAGCAGCTCCTCGACCCACCCGGCCTCCACGATGCCGGGATCGGTCACCACGAACGGGCGCCGCGCACCCAGCCGCCCGGCGGCGAACCCGGCCTCACCGAGGGAACCCAGGCCGAAGACGATCTCAGGTGCGTGGAACTTGACCAGCGGCGGAGGCTCGGGAGCCCGATCGTCCGCCGCCCGGTCGGTCACTGCTGCCGGCACGGGTGCCTCCCCTTGGTGGACCCCGTCTGGATGGGCCCCATCCAACGTACCGCCGCACGGCGCTGATGCGCCCTGCAGGCAGCGGGCAGGTCACCTCTCCGAACGGACAGGTATGCCGCACACGCTGCCGTGCGGATCATCGTGGCGCCGTGTGATGGATCCGGCCCTCGAGCCCGGCGAGGCGGTCTCCGGTGCCGCCCCAGCGCAGCGCGATGATCTCGGCCGCGATGCTGACGGCCGTCTCCTCCGGGGTCCGGGCCCCGAGGTCGAGACCGATCGGACTGGAGAGCCGGCCCAGCTCGTCCTCGGTCAGTCCGGCCTCGCGCAGGCGGGCCAGCCGGTCGTCATGGGTACGCCGCGAGCCCATGGCGCCGACATAGGCCACCTCGGGCACCCGCAGCGCCACCTCGAGCAGCGGTACGTCGAACTTCGGGTCGTGCGTCAGCACCGCGATGATGGTGCGCTGATCGACCCTGCCCGCCTCGACCTCGGTGGCCAGGTAGCGGTGGGGCCAGTCGACGACGACCTCGTCGGCCTCGGGGAACCGGGTGTTGGTGGCGAAGACCGGCCGGGCGTCGCACACCGTCACGTGGTAGCCCAGGAAGCTCCCCACCCGGGCCACGGCGGCCGCGAAGTCGATCGCCCCGAACACCAGCATCCGGGGCTTGGGAGCGAAGGCCCACACGAAGACCCGCATACCCTCACCGCGTCGTTCGCCGTCCGGGCCGTACTCCAGCGTCCCGTTGTGACCCGAGGCCAACAGCCCGAGCGCGTCGTCCAGCACTGCTGCATCCGCGCGATCGCTGCCCAGCGACCCGCTTCCCGATGCTTGGTCGTCGGGGCGGATGACCAGGCGTCGACCCAGCCACTCCGGGTCCGGGTGCTCGATGACGGTCGCGACAGCCACCGGCCGGCCGGCCGTCAGGTCCTCGGCGATCGCCCCGAGCTCGGGGAAGGTCTGCTGGTCGACCTTCTCGACGTACACGTCCAGGATGCCGCCGCAGGTCAGCCCCACCGCGAAGGCGTCGTCATCACTGATGCCGTAGCGCTGGAGCACCGGATCGCCGGTGCCGATGATCTCCTGGCCCAGCTCGTAGACGGCGCCCTCGACGCAGCCGCCGGACACCGAGCCGACGGCCTCGCCGTCCGGGCCGACGATCATCGAGGCACCGGCTGGGCGGGGAGCGGATTGGAACGTCGCAACCACGGTGCCGAGGGCGACCGTGTCACCGGCCTTCCACCAGGTCATCAGCTCGTCGAGGACCTCACGCACGGGCCACCACCTCCACCAGTTCGGCGTACGTCGCCATCGAGTGCCCAGCTACGAAGTGGTCAACGTGCGGCAACACGGCCACGATTCCCTGCTGCACCGGCTCGTAGCCGCTCTTGCCCCGGTGCGGGTTCACCCAGACCACCTCGTGGGCCAGGCGGTGCAGTCGCTCGGCCTGGGTGGCCAGCAGGGCGGCGTCCCCGCGCTCCCAGCCGTCGCTGAAGATCACCACGACAGCGCCTCGGGCCAGACCACGCTGTCCCCACCGGTCCAGGAAGACCTTGAGCGTCTCCCCCAGGCGGGTCCCGCCCGACCAGTCGGGAACCGTCTTCCCAGCGGCGACGATCGCCCGCTCGGGGTCGCGCAACCGCATGGCGCGGGTGACATGGGTCAGTCGGGTCCCGATCGTGAAGACCTCGGTCGCGCCGCCACCGGTGCCCGAGGTCACCACGAACCGGTGCGCCAGCCGCAGCAGCGCATCGGCGTAGGCGCTCATCGAGCCGGACACGTCGATCAGCAGGATGACCCGGCGCGGCCGGGTGCCGCGGCGACGCCAGGCGACCCGGTCCGACTCGCCCAGCCGACTCACCATGCGACGCATCGTGCGCGAGGCGTCGACCTCGCCGCGGTGCCACGGGGTACGGCGCAGCGCGCGACGCTGCGGCGGGCGGCACGAGAGACCTGCGAACATCCGGGACAGGCGGGCCCGGTCGGCCGCGGACAGATCGGCCACGTCCCGGTCGCGCAGCACCTCCGCGTCGCTGGCCGCGACCCGCAGGACGTCGTCCTCGGGCACCCCGTCGCTGTCGGACTCGGTCGGCAGCTGAGCCACCGGGGACGGCGAGTCCTGGGGGGCCACCGTGCGCGGCAGACCCTCCCGGGCCAGGAACCACGCCTCGAAGACCTGGTCGTAACGCTCGAGGTCGTCGGGACTTCCGCACAGGGTCGCGCGACCGGCGAGCCAGGTCGCGCGCTGGTCGCCGACGCCCACGAGCGCAGCCGCCTGCAGGAACTGGTGCGTGCGGTCGGCGGTCACCGGGACGCCCGCCGCGCGTACGGCGGCCGCGAAACCCAGGAGTACCTCGTCGACCGCGTGCTGCATCATCCCGCCATCATCCGATCGAGCGCGTGCTTCACCCTCTCGGTGTCCTCGCGATACTTCACCAGCGCCCCGAGGGTCGCAGCGGCGCTCTCCAGGTCGAGCTCGGTGGCGCCGAGCCGGTCGAGAGCGCGGGCCCAGTCGAGCGTCTCCGCGACCCCGGGCGGCTTGACGAGGTCGTCGCGGTCGCGCAGTTGCTGGACCACGGTGACCACCTGCTCGCCGAGCCGGGCCGACACCTCGGGGGCCCGCGAGCGGACGATCTCCAGCTCACGCTGCAGACCGGGGTGGTCGATCCAGTGGTAGAGGCAGCGACGCTTGAGCGCGTCATGCACCTCGCGGGTGCGGTTGGAGGTCAGCACCACGAACGGCGCGGTGGCCGCCTTCACCGTGCCGAACTCCGGGATGGTGACCTGCCAGGTCGACAAGACCTCCAGCAGGAACGCCTCGAACTCGTCGTCGGCGCGGTCCACCTCGTCGATGAGCAGCACCGCCGGGCTCTCCTGAAGTGCAGCGAGGATGGGTCTGGCCAGCAGGAAGCGGGCGTCGTACAGGCTCTTCTCGGCCTCTTCGAGGCCGGTGCCCCCCGAGGCCTCCAAGGCACGCAGGTGCAGGATCTGGCGCGGGAAGTCCCAGTCGTAGAGCGCCTGGGTGGAGTCGATCCCCTCGTAGCACTGCAGCCGGATCAGCGGCAGCCCGAGTGACTCCGCAACGGCCTCGGCGAGGGCCGTCTTGCCGGTCCCGGGCTCGCCCTCGAGCAACAGCGGGCGCTGCATCTGCTGCGCCAGGAACACCATCGTGGCCAACGAGTCGTCGCAGACGTAGCCGGTCGCGCGCAGGCGCGTGGCGATCTCCTCGACGCTTTCACCCTCCATGCGCGCAAGGCTACGTCGGCGGCAGTTGGTCGAAGGTTGGTCAGCGGGAGTCGACGTCGCGTCCGGTGGCGAGGTCACCGCACTCGACCAGCGTGTGGGGATGAGCAGCCAGGTAGTCGCGAGCCCCCTTGTCCCCGGTGGCGGCCGCGATCACGCCCGCCAGGTGGTCGCGCCCGATCAGCACCGGGTGGCCCGGGCTCGCGTCGTACGACGCCCGGGCGAGCGTGGTCGCACCGATCGGGCGGTCGAGCAGACGGGCGATCACGGGGGCGCCCACGTCGGGCAGGTCCACCAGGGTCACGACGACCGCGTCCGGGGCAGGTCCGAGCGCGGACAGCCCGGCGCGCAGGGAGGCCCCCATGCCGTCGGCCCAGTCCGCCGCGATCACCACGGCGGTCCCTGGGACGAGCTCGGCTGCCTGGGGGGCGGCGCCGAGGACGACGGTGACCTCGTCGCAGCCGCCGGCCGCGAGGGCAGCCACGGCGCGCGGCAGCCATGGTCCGGACTCGTCCTCGACCAGCGCCTTGGGCTGGCCCATGCGGGTGCCGGCACCAGCTGCGAGGACGAGTCCGGCGATCATGAGGTCACCCGGGGAACGCCTGGCCGTAGAGCGTGGCCAGGCCCTCGTCGTAGGCGGCGCTGAACCCGCACACCATGACGACTCCGTCATTGGCCGCCACGAGGTAGCGCTGCCCGTCCTCGAAGGCCACCGCACTGACCAGCGCCACCATGTCCTGCGACGGCGCGGTCACGACCACCTGGTCGGTCGGGTCACCGGCGTACCAGAGGTCGGTGTCGAGGGTGACCTGGTCGTCGTCGATCGAGGCGACGGTGCCGGCGAAGGCGACGTCTGCCCCCTTGAGGATCTCGGCGGAAGGCACCATGCACTTGCCCTGGGCGGCGCCGGGCGCCCGCAGCTCGGTCGAGGTCGTGGCGCTCGCACTGGGCTCGGAACCGGCGATCGGGGAGGGACCGTCCCCGCCCCGACCGACGAGCGCGTAGCCGCCGATCCCGGCGATGACCACGGCAGCGGCTGCGCCCAGGAGCCAGCCTCCGCGGCGGGCGCGGGGCTCGGTCGAGGTCTCGGTCATGGTGGCCTCCGTCAGGTCGTGGATCCAGCGATCAGGAGGGGCCGGTGCACGGTCGGCGGGATCGGCTGCCCGCAACCGGGCCAGCAGTTCGTCGTCGTTCATGGCGTACTCCCTTCACCTGGTCTGTGTCCGGACGGTGCGTCACTCTTTCGGGTCGGGTTCGGCTCGAGGAGCGCTGCGAGCTTCTGCCGGGCCCGGGTCAGGCGGATGCTGACGGCGTTGGGGGTCAGGTCCATCACGATCGCGATCTCCCGGGGCGCGAGGTCCTCCCAGGCCCACAGCCGCAGCAGTTCGCGCTCAGGCTCCTCCAGCTGCCTCAGCGCGTCGTGCAGCTGCTCGTAGGACTCGCTGGCCGCATAGTGCCGGGGACGGTCGAGGCGGGTCACCTTGTCCAGCAGCTCGAGCTGGCGCCGGTTGGCCCGGCGGGCGTTGTTGAGGCAGTTGCGCGCGACGCCGTACGCCCAGGGCAACGCAGCCTGCGCTGGTACGTCGTCCAGCCGGCGCCACAGGACCAGGAACACGTCGGCCATCACGTCGTCGATCTCGCCGGCGCTGACGCGGCGCGCGACGTAGCGCCGCAGCGCAGGAGCGAGCTCGGCTGCGAGGTCGACGAAGCGCTGCTCCTGCGTCGTTCGATTCGTCACGGGCCCCATTCAACAACCCCAGCGCGGGTGGGACCGCGCAACCACCCCGTCGAGTCATGCCGGGGACCGGCACCGCCACCTACTGTTCCACCATGGAATCACGCGAGGGCACGGTCATGGCCGTCGCGTTGGCAGTCATCCTGGTGCTCTACGGCGTGCTGGCCGTCCACACCCATCGAGACGACTCGATGCGCAGCTGGATCCTGTGGGTGTCCTCGCTGCTGGGCAGCGCCGCGATCCTGGTCGCCGGGCTGCTGGTGCGACCGGCTCATCTCCACGTCGGCACTGCGCTGATCATCGTGGGCTCGATCCTGGCGCTCATCCCGACGATGTGGACCCTGGTGCTGCCGCCGCTGGAGCTCGGCGTCATCGCCTTCGCCCTGCGCGATCACGCGCGGGCGGGCCAGCCCGTCCGCTGACCTGTCGCAGATGTACAGCAGAAATGCAGCGACCCGTCGCAGATGTAGGTGTACATCTGCGACGGGTCAGCGTGCTGGTGGTGCGGCGGGACTCAGAAGTCCATGCCGCCCATGCCACCGGAGGGGTCGCCGCCCATGGCGGGCGCCTTCTCCGGCTTGTCGGCGACGACGACCTCGGTCGTCAGGAAGAGCGCCGCGATGGAAGCGGCGTTCTGCAGTGCCGAGCGGGTCACCTTGGCGGGGTCGATGATGCCTTCGGCGATCATGTCGACGTATTCGCCGGTGGCCGCGTTGAGGCCGTGACCGGCCGTCAGGTTGCGCACCTTCTCCGCCACGACGCCGCCCTCGAGGCCAGCGTTGATGGCGATCTGCTTGAGGGGGGCATCGGTCGCGAAGCGCACGATCTGTGCACCCGTGGCCTCGTCACCCTCGAGCTCGAGCTTGGCGAACGCCGCGTCAGCAGCCTGCACCAGAGCCACGCCGCCACCGGCGACGATGCCCTCTTCGACGGCGGCCTTCGCGTTGCGAACGGCGTCCTCGATGCGGTGCTTGCGCTCCTTCAGCTCGACCTCGGTGGCCGCGCCGACCTTGATCACCGCAACACCGCCGGCCAGCTTGGCCAAGCGCTCCTGCAGCTTCTCGCGGTCGTAGTCGGAGTCCGACTTCTCGATCTCGGCACGGATCTGGTTGACCCGACCCTCGATCTGGGCAGTGTCACCGGCACCCTCGACGATGGTGGTCTCGTCCTTGGTGATGGTGACCTTGCGGGCCTGGCCGAGCAGCTCGATGCCGGTCGACTCGAGCTTGAGGCCGACCTCCTCGGAGATGACCTGGCCACCGGTCAGGATCGCGATGTCCTGCAGCATGGCCTTGCGACGGTCACCGAAGCCGGGAGCCTTGACGGCCACAGACTTGAAGGTGCCTCGGATCTTGTTGACGACCAGCGTGGACAGAGCCTCGCCGTCGACGTCCTCGGACAGGATCAGCAGCGGCTTGCCGGACTGCATGACCTTCTCGAGCAGCGGCAAGAGGTCCTTGACGCTGGAGATCTTCTGGTTGGCGATCAGGATGTAGGGGTCCTCCAGGACCGTCTCCATCCGCTCGGGGTCGGTCACGAAGTACGCCGAGATGTAGCCCTTGTCGAAGCGCATGCCCTCGGTGAGCTCGAGGTCGAGCCCGAAGGTGTTCGACTCCTCGACGGTGATGACGCCTTCCTTGCCGACCTTGTCCATCGCCTCGGCGATGATCTCGCCGACCGTCGAGTCCGCGGCGGAGATCGAGGCGGTCGCCGCGATCTGCTCCTTGGTCTCGATCTCGATGGCCATGTTGGACAGCTGCTCCGACACGGCGACCACAGCGGCCTCGATGCCACGCTTGAGACCCATCGGGTTCGCACCCGCAGCCACGTTGCGCAGACCCTCGCGGACCATCGCCTGGGCGAGGACCGTGGCGGTCGTGGTGCCGTCACCGGCCACGTCGTCGGTCTTCTTGGCAACTTCCTTGACGAGCTCGGCCCCGATCTTCTCGTACGGGTCCTCCAGCTCGATCTCCTTGGCGATCGACACACCATCGTTGGTGATGGTGGGCGCTCCCCACTTCTTCTCGAGCACGACGTTGCGGCCCTTGGGACCAAGAGTCACCTTGACGGCGTCCGCGAGCGTGTTCATGCCACGCTCGAGGCCGCGCCTGGCCTCTTCGTTGAAAGCAATAAGCTTCGCCATAACTCCTGCGATTCCTTCACGCTAGAGAGTTCTGAACCGGATCGCTGCCCGCGACGGACGATCTGGCCGTACCGGCGGACCCTTCCCGCCGACGCTGCAGACCTCAACTCACCGGTCCAAATGTCTTGTCACTCTCATGATGAGAGTGCCAGCCTCATGTTTAGCACTCGACCCCGTCGAGTGCAAACGCCCCGCCCCTATCCAGGCGGTGCGAGATCCGCCCAACTGGCCACGTAGAACTCCTGGCCGGCCGTGAAGCCGACGATCGTGGAGAGGGTCTGGAACTCGTGCGTGCCGATCGTCCACGCGATCAGCTGGGGCGTGGCCTTGCGAGACTCGTAGACGACTGTCGCCTCGTCGAGCCAGCCTGTCACCGGACAGCACTGCTTCCACCGGACCGGCTGCGCGTCGCTCTCGGGGAGCGCGAGCATCAGCGACTGATCCCCCGGGGTCACGACCAACAGCTCCGGATCCGGGGGTGCGCCGGGCGGCACCGGGGCCTGCGCACCCATCGACCAGCTCTGGGCGACCACGTCTCCCTGCGGACTGGACCGGGTCGGGCCGTACCGCTCCGCCTGCCCCAGCGGGACGCCCTCCGTGGGCGGGTGCAGGTCCGCCCGCCCGACGAGCCTTCCGCTGAGCTCGAACAGCGGTCCCGACGTGAGCGCGGTCGACCTGGGCAGGAAGATCTGCCCCTGCGGGGTCCACGTCGCGAAGGCGGTCTCGTGAGGGCCGGTCTCGATCCGGCGCCACTGTCCGGCGGCGAGGTCGTAGAGCTCGAGGTGGCCGTCCTGGGGGAACATCACGGTGCGCCCGTCCGGCGACAGCATCGAATCGGTCTCGGGATAGAGCCGGTAGCCGTTCGGCTTCGTGACCTGCCCCAGCCCGGAGACGTCGAGGGACCGGTACGCCCCGTCGTCGCCCAGCAGCACGACCCGCTCCGCGCCATCGTCGTCGAAGACGGCGAACACCGCCAGCGCGCGCGACACCGGGGACTGCGAGACATCCGGCGCGCCCGCCGACACGTCGATGCGGGCCGGCAGCTCGGTGCGGGAGCGGTCGACGGTGGACAGCCTCGCCTCCTCGTCGCCGGCCGGTGCCCACCAGACCGGCGTACCGTCCAGGTCGGCGTCGGGGACGTCGGTCGACGTCGCGCTGGGCGGCGCGACCGGAGCCGGTGCGGGCTCGGGCGTCGTCCCCGGCAGCTCGAGCACGGCCACCCCGCCCACGATCAGGGCGACCGCCGCCGCCGAGCCGGCCACGACGGCAACGCGGGTGCGTCGCAGGGTTCGTCGGGACCGCTCCCAAGCGGCGCCCGCCAGGTCCACGGCCTGCTCGTCGGCCACCGCGTCGCGCAACAGCTCGCGCAGCCTCTGCTCGGTCATCAGGACTCCTCTCGCAGCAGTTCGGCAAGCTCAGGCATCGCCTCGCGCAGTCTGCGCAGCGCCAGGTGCGTCTGGCTCTTCACGGTGCCCTGGCTGACCCCCATGGCCAGCGCCGTGTCCTCGACGCTCAGGTCGTCGTAGTAGCGCAGTACGACGACCGCGCGCTGCCGCGGCGTCAACCCCGCCAGCGCGGACCGGATGACCAGGGATCGATCGGGGTCGGGGGCTGGGCCGGCACCATCGGGGATGTCGGTCACCACCTCGCGGCGACGCTTGCGCCACCACGAGATGTGGTCGCGGGCCATCACCTGGCGGGCGTACGCCTCGGGATGACCGCTCTCCAGCCGACTCCAGCGCAGGGCCACCTTCGCCAACGCCTCCTGCACCAGGTCCTCAGCTCGATGATGATCGCCGGTGAGCAGGACGGCGGTGCGCAACAGGGCCAGCTGGCGACTGCGCGCCCACTCGGTGAACGCCTCCCGCTCGGTCATCGCCCACCACCTCTCACCATTGTCAACGCACCAGGGGCAGGTTCGGTTGGAGGCTGCCCGGAACCCGTTCCCGTCAGGCGCGCTCGCGAGTAACGTGAACTGCCCACCTTGGGAGGCCTGACATGACCGATTCGACCACGACACCACTCGTCGAGCTGCGCAACTCCGCCCGGGAATGGCACCGCCTCCAACTCGGGGCGCTTGCCTTCGTCGGCCTGTGCGGCGTCCTGCAGGGCGACTCCGGCGCGGCCGATCCACGCTGGCTCCAGACCCTGAGCGGGCTGCTCGCCCTTGCCGGGCTCATCCTGGCCGGGCTGTCGGTGCTCGTGGTCGCGAGCGTGGCCTGGCCACTGGTCGCGCGTGACACCACCGGGCCGGAGGCCGCGAGTCGTCGCCTGCGCATCGGCATCGCGCTGACCTTCGTCGCGGTGGCCATCACCGCGTTGGCGGCCTCCAGCAGCTGGTGGCCCAGCGATACGCCGGAGCAGCCGGTGACCGTGTTCCGCCTGCCGTCATAGGTGGGTGAGCACCATGTCGACGAAGGGCGCCGCATTGTCGGCGTTGACGTCGAGGTAGAGCCCCGGCTCCACCAGCTCGAGCTCGCTGACCACCAACCGCTCGTCGTCCAGGCGCATCATGTCGACCCGGGCGTAGGGCAGGTGACGCTCGAGCAGGTCCGAGGCCCCTTCGACCGCCCGGATGGCCAGGTCGGTCGCCTCCGCGTCGAGGGGTACGCCGTGACTCGTGCCGCCGAGGTGCTCGTGGACCAGGATCGAACCGGGAGCCGGGCGCTTGAGGTACTGACTGATGGCCTGGCCGCCGAAGACGAACACCGAGGTCTCACCCTCGGTGTGCACCGAGCCCAGCAGCGGCTGGACGATCCACGGCTCGAGTCCCTCGAGCTCCGGGCGTGAGCCGGGCTCGACGATCTGCACCCCTCGGCCTCCGGCACCCACCGTGGGCTTCACCACCGCCCGGTCGTACGCCGCGACGGCGTCGGCCACAGTGGCAGCGGTCGCGACCGTGGTCGGTACGACGGGCAGCCCGGCCTCCACCAGCTGGGTCAGGTAGGACTTGTCGGTGTTCCACGCGAACACGGCGGCGCCGTTGAGCAACCGGGGCACCGACCGGCTCCAGGCCAGGAACTCCTCGAGCCTGAAGTCGTAGTCCCAGGTGGAGCGCACCACGACCAGGCCGTCGTTCCAGTCGACGGCGGGGTCGTCCCAGACCACCCACGGCGCGTCGACACCTCGGGCCGCGAAGGCGGCATCCAGCACCTCATGGGCCGGCTCGCCGTCCGGCATGTCGCCGAACGTCACCAGCAGCACCTTGTCGCTCACGCAGGTCAGGCTAGTGGTCCGTGGTCTCGACAGGCTCGACCACCGAGGCTCTGCTCGACCACCGAAGACCGGCTCGACCACCGAGGCTCTGCTCGACCACCGAGGACCCGGGTCAGCTGCTGCCGCGCACCACCAGGTGCGTCGGAAGCATCCGGCCGTGGGGCGGCTGGTCCGGGTTGGCCATGATCTCCAGCAGCAGGTCGACCATCTCGCGCCCCATGCGCTCAGGCGACTGGTGGACGGTGGTCAGGGGCGGGTGGGTGGTGAGGGCGAGCGGTGCGTCGTCGAAACCCACCACCGACACGTCCTCCGGAACCGCCCGGCCCGCCTCCCGCAGCACGCGCAGGGCTCCGGCGGCCATCAGGTCGTTGGCGCACGAGACCGCATCGAGTCCCGGGAACCGGATCAGCAGCTCGCGCATCGCCGCCTCTCCACTCTCCTGGCTGAAGTCACCGTGCGCCACCAGTCGCGGATCGACGCGCCGCCCGGCCGCGGCCAGCCCGGCGACGTACCCCTCATAGCGGGTGCGCCCGGCCACCATGTCGGCCGGGCCGGCGATGGTGGCGATGTGCTGCCGGCCCAGGTGCACCAGGTGGTCGACGGCGAGCCGCGCACCCAGGAGGTTGTCGACGTCGACGAACGCCCCGGGCTCGGTGTCGTTCACCCGTCCACCGAGCACGACCGGCAGCCCCCGTGAGCGGATCCTTTGGGGCAGTTCGTCGTCGTCGTGCAGGGACAGCAGCAGGACTCCGTCGACGTGCTGGCGGGTGAGGTAGTCGGCCAGATGTCCCGTGCGGTGCCCGGCCTGCGCGATGAGCAGCACGAGCTGGCGGTTGGCCTCACTGAGCGCCGACCCGATGCCGCGCACCACCCCGGCGAAGAAGGGTTCGCCGAAGATGCGCTCCTCGGACTCGGCGATGACGAGCGCGACGGCGTCGGTACGCCGGGTGACCAGGGTGCGGGCCGCCGGGTTGGGCACGTAGCCCAGTTCGGCGATGGCCTCCTCGACCGCGACCCGCGCCTTGGCCGATACCTTGGCGCCTCCGTTGATCACCCGGGAGGCGGTGCCCCGCCCGACTCCGGCCCGGGCGGCGACCTGTTCCAGGGTCGGCCGCGTGCTCGGCGGTCGGGTCATGCCGTCAGTATGCCGGTGCGATGCTCCCCGATGAATCCCGAGTACCACCGTCCACTGGACTTCATCGTGCGCCGCTGCGTCTCGTAGTCCACGTGCACCAGCCCGAACCGGGTGGCGAAGCCCTCGGCCCATTCGAAGTTGTCGAGCAGCGACCACGCGAAGTAGCCGGCCAGGTTGGCCCCCTCGGCGCGGGCGTCCAGGCAGGCTCGGAGGTGGTCGACCAGGAACGCCGTGCGCTCGGGATCGTCCACGGAGCCGTCGGCGCCGACCTCGTCCTCCCAGGCGGACCCGTTCTCGGTGATGTAGAGCGGGATCCCCGTGTAGTCGCGCGACACCCGCGTCAGCACCTCACTGAGGCCGTCGGGGTCGACCTCCCAGCCGTTGACCGCCCGCGGGAGGTAGCGGCCGGAGAAGTCCGCGAGGTTGGTGCCCGGGTAGGGAGAGGAACGCACGTTGTGGCGCGTGTAGTAGTTCACACCGAGGAAGTCCAGAGGCGCGGAGATGACCTCGAGGTCGCCCTCGTGCAGCCAGCCGCGCTCCAGCACCGGGTCCAGGTCCGCCAGCACGTCCTCGGGGTAGGAGCCGCGGAAGACCGGGTCGAGGAACCACCGGTTGTGCAGTCCGTCGAGCCGCCTGGCCAGGTCGTGCGAGGTGTCCCGGTCGTCGGCCGGGGTGACCGGGTATAGGTTGAGGGTGATGCCGACCCGGGCCTGCGGTGCGGCCGAACGGACCGCCTCCACCGCCTTGCCGTGGGCCAGCAGGAGGTGGTGGGAGGCCCGCACCGCGTCGGCGGGGTCGACGCGACCCGGGGCGTGGATCCCGGAGCCGTAGCCGAGGAACGCCGAGCACCAGGGCTCGTTGAGGGTGATCCAGTCGTGCACCCGGTCCCCGAGCGCTCCGGCCGCGGTGGCGGCGTACGACGCGAACCGGTCGGTGATGTCGCGCGTCGGCCAGCCGCCGGCGTCCTCGAGGGGCTGCGGCAGGTCCCAGTGGTAGAGCGTGATCCAGGGAGTGATGCCAGCCTCGAGCAGGTCGTCGACCAGGCGGTCGTAGAAGGCGAGCCCGACCGGGTTCACCCGGTCACCCCCGCCGGGCAGGATCCGCGGCCAGGCCAACGACAGCCGGTAGGCGCCGATGCCGAGCTCGCGCATCAGGGCGATGTCCTCCCGGGTGCGGTGGTAGTGGTCGCAGGCCACCTCCCCCGTGTCACCACCGCGGATCCTCCCGGGGGTGGCGCAGAACGTGTCCCAGATGGACGGCGTACGGCCGCCTTCGGAGACGGCACCCTCGATCTGGTACGACGCGGTGGCCGCTCCGAACAGGAAGTCGGCCGGGAAGTCCTGGGGCCGGAGGGCGAGCCGCCCCCGCTGCTGGGTCGCGCTCATGACTTGATGCTGCCTTCCATGATGCCGCCGACGATCTGTCGGCCGAAGAGGATGAAGACCACCAGCAGCGGCAGGACGCCCAGGAGCGTGCCGGCCATCACCAGCGACTGGTCGGTGTAGTAGCCGCCGGCCAGGCGGGACAGGGCCACCTGCACGGTGGGGTGCTCGATGTCGAGGACCAGGTAGGGCCACAGGAAGTCGTTCCAGCGCTCCATGAACGTCAGCAGCGCCAGCACAGCTGCCGCGGGCCGCAGCACCGGCATCACGACGTACCAGAAGGTCCGCCAGGTGGAGGCGCCGTCGATCCGGGCGGCCGCGAGCAGGTCGTCGGGCACCGCCTGAGCGACGAACTGGCGCATCATGAAGACCCCGAACCCGGAGACCAGGAAGGGCAGGATCACCGCCGGCAGCGACCCGGCGAGGTGCAGCTTGGTCATCAGCATGTAGAGCGGGATCAGGCCCAGCTGGATCGGCACCATCATCGTGGCCAGCACGAACGCCAGCATCGGCTGGCGGCCGACGAACCGGAGCTTGGCGAAGGCGAAGCCTGCCATCGCCGAGAAGAGCACGACCGCCACCGTGGTGATCGAGGCGACGATCACGCTGTTGACGACGGCCTGCGCGAAGGTGACGTCGGGGTTGTCCAGGACCCGCTGGATGTTGGTCCAGAGCTGTCCGCCGGGCAGGAGCGGGGGCGGCACGGAGGTGATGTCCTCGTTGCGTCGCGAGGCCATGACGACCATGAAGTAGAGCGGGAAGGCCGAGATCGCCGAGACGAACGCCAGGATCACGACGGTGGGACTGGGGCGGCGGATGCGCGAGCTCATGTCAGGCCGCCGTTCGCAGGCGACGCAGGACCAGGAAGTTCAGCAGCCCGACCAGGGCGATCACCAGGAACATCACCCACGCGATCGACGAGGCGTAGCCGAACTCCTGCCCGGTGAAGGCCTTCTCGTAGAGGTACATCGTCAGCGTCTGGAACTGCCGGGTGGTCCCGCCGGTGATGGCGTTGGCGCCGGAGTTGAACAGCAGCGGTTCGGTGAACAGCTGCATGCCACCGATCGTCGAGATGAGGCTGACGAACAGCAGGGTGGGGCGCAGCATCGGGATGGTGATCGACCAGAACTGTCGTCGCGCCGTGGCCCCGTCGATGGCGGCGGCCTCGTAGAGCTCCTTGGGCACCGCCTGCAGCGCGGCCAGGAAGATCAGCGCGTTGTAACCGGTCCACCGCCAGTCGACCATGATCGAGATGGCCAGCCAGGACGACCAGCGGTGGTCCTGCCAGCCGATCGGGTCGATGCCGACATGTCCCAGCATCCAGTTGACCAGGCCGAAGTCCCTCGCGAAGAGGAGCGTGAAGATGATGCCCACCGCTGCCACCGAGGTGATGTTGGGCAGGAGCACGCCCATCCGCCACAGGGTGCGGCCCCTGATGCTCTGGTTGAGCAGCTGGGCCAGGGCCAGCGCCAGGAGCAGTTGGGGGACGGTCGCCAGGACGAAGATGCCGAGCGTGTTGACCAGCGCGTTCCAGAAGTTCGGGTCACTGATCAGCTCGGTGTAGTTGGCCAACCCGATCCACGACCGCGTCCCCAGCAGGTTCCAGTCGTGCAGGGAGACCCAGAAGGTGAACACGATCGGGAACAGTCCGAAGATCGCGAAGACCACGAAGAACGGCGCCACGAAGGCGTATCCCGTGACCTTCTCGTCCAGCGGTACGGCGGAGTCCGGCCGGGTCGGGATCCCTGTCTCGGGGTGGGTCATGTCACTCCTGGCTCTGGTCGGGGCGGGCTGCTCGTCGTACCGATGGGCCCGGAGGCTGCAAGGAGGTGCGCTCCGGACCCATCGGCGGCCTTGGCGCTCAGCCGGCGGCGGCCTCGGCGTCCTTCACAGCGGTGGACCAGCCGTCCTCGGAGGACTTCTGCCCGTTCTCCACGCTGCGCAGTGCGTTCTCGACAGCGTCGCGGACGGGCTGGTTCTTGGCGCCGAGGTAGACGGGGGTCAGGTTCGTGGCGCCGGCCACGAAGATCTGCCCGACCGGGGCGCCGCTGAAGTAGTCGTTGACCGCGCCCTTCAGCTCCGGGGTGTCGTACAGCGTCGGGTTGGACGGCAGGTTGCCCACCGCGTTGAAGGCCGACATCTGGCCCTCGGCACTGGAGAGGAAGAAGGCCAGCTTGATGGCCATGTCCTGGTGCTTGCTGGCGGTGGGCACGGCGAGGAACGAGCCGCCCCAGTTGCCCCCACCCCCGGGCACGGAGGCGATGTCCCACTTGCCGGCGTTCGCCTCTCCGGCCTGCTCCTTGATGTAGCCCGTCATCCAGGCGGGGCAGGCGATGGTGGCGAAGCTGCCGTTCTTGAACCCGGCGTTCCACTCGTTGGAGAACGACTTCAGCCGCGACGTGATGCCGTCGTCGACCATCTGGACCGAGGTGTCCCAGGCTTCCCTGACCGCCGGGTTGCTGTCGATGACCAGGGTGCCGTCGGTGTCGAAGTAGGTGTGGTCGGAGGACTGCATGAGGATCGAGTTGTAGGTGTTCGTCGCCGAGTCGACGAAGTGCACCTTGTCGTCACCGATGCCGTCCTCGAACTTCTGGCCGATCGCGATGTAGTCCTCCCAGGTCGGCCACAGGGCGCTGACGGCCTCGCGGTCGCTGGGCAGGCCCGCCTTCTCGAAGAGGTCCTTGCGGTAGCACATGGCCAGGCCGCCGACATCGGTGCCGAGGCCGATCGTGTCGCTGCCGTCGGCCGTGGTCGCCTGCGCGTACTTCCAGTCCAGCCATTGGTCGGACTTCTCGTTCGACCCGTGATCCTGCATGTTGACGAACTTGTCGGGGCTCTGGAGGAAGTTGACGATCTGGCCCTCCTCGATGGCGACCACGTCGCCCGCGCCACTGCCGGCCGCGATCTTCTGGGTCAGCTGGGTGTTGTACTGACCCAGGTCACCCTCGGCAGCCTCCACGATCGTGACCCCGGGGTTGTCCTTCTCGAACTGCTTGTAGAGGTCCTCGTAGCCGAAGTTGCCGAAGACCGAGACGCGCAGTGTCATGTCGCCGCTCGCCTCGTCGTCACCTCCGCCACAGGCTGTCAGGGTTGCGGAGGCGGCCAGCGCGAGACCCAGCAACGCGGCCAACCTGGTGCGGTTCTTGTGCATTTTCATCGTCTGTCACCCGTTCTCGGCGGATAAGTGGGAGCGTTCCCACGCAACTGTGACCGCGATCACCTCTGGTGTCAAGAGAAAAGTGGGAACGCTCCCACAATTTGTGGTCCGGCCCCACATTTCATAGTCCCGTACGTTCAGCACCTGACACGCCGAGCGGTCGGTGCCAAACGTTCGGGACTATCCGAACGAGGCGAGGGGGCGTGTCGAAATCGGCGCCTCAGGATCGTCATCACGGTGACACACTTCATCCGAGGAGAGGATCCACCATGACCGAGTACGTCGTACTGATTCCTGGCAACGAGGACGCCTGGGCGGCCGCGTCGCTCGAGGACAAGGCCGAGATGTACGCCAAGCACAGCGCCTTCGCCGCGATCCTGGCCGAGCGGGGACACAAGGTGACCAGCGGGGCCGAGCTCACCCACTCCAAGACCTCCCGCTTGGTCACCGGTGGACTCGACGCGGTGAGCGTCACCGACGGCCCGTACGCCGAGTCCGTCGAACAGCTCACCGGCTTCTACGTCGTGGACTCCGACGACCTCGACGACCTGCTCAAGTGCGTCGGCAAGCTCACCGAGGGCGGCGGCGCCGTCGAGGTCCGCGAATGCGTGGACCACTCCGGCGACATGTGAGCAGTCTGCAGGAGATCCACCGCGACGAGTGGGGCCGGTTGCTGGCCCTGCTCGTCGCCAGGTTCCGCCGACTCGACGTCGCCGAGGACGGCCTGGCCGACGCCTTCGAGGCCGCGGCACGCACCTGGCCCGAGAGCGGCCCGCCGGACAATCCGGCCGCCTGGCTGCTCACGACGGCCCGCCGGCGCATCCTCGACGTGCTGCGCAACGAGGCCGTGGTCGCCCGGAAGGAACCACTGCTCGTCGTCGACGCCCGCACCCGCGAGGAGGCCCAGCGATCCATGGCCGACCCCGGCAACACGATCACCGACGAACGGCTGCGCCTGGTTCTCCTGTGCGCGCACCCCTCACTGCCTCTCGACTCCGCCGTGGCCCTCACCCTGCGCCTGGTGCTCGGAGTCAGCACCGAAGACATCGCCTCCCTGTTCCTGGTGCCCCGCGCGACCATGTCGGCCCGCCTGACCCGAGCCCGTCGACGCCTGGCCGGACAGTCCTTCGAGGTGCCTGCCGCTGACGCCCTCGCCCCTCGGGTGCAGGCCGTGGCAGCCGTCGCCTACCTGGCGTTCACGCAGGGCTACCTCCCCGGTCGGGCCCCGGAACTGGCCACCGAAGGGGTGCGCCTGACCCGGCTGGTCCACCATCTGATGCCCGACGACCCGGTGCTGACCTCCCTGCTCGCCCTCGTGCTGCTGCAGCACGCCCGACGTGACGCCCGCACCGTCGCCGGGCTGCCTGTCCTGCTCCCCGAACAGGACCGCGAGCTGTGGCACCGCTTCGAGATCGACGAGGCCCTCGAACTGCTGCGTCCCCTCATCCACCACCCCGCCGAGCCCTACCTGCTCCAGGCGCTGATCGCCGCCGAGCACGCCGTCGCGGCCCGGCCGCAGGACACCGACTGGCCGCGCATCGTCTCGCGCTACGACGAGCTGCTCGAGCTGACCGACTCCCCCGTCGTACGACTCAACCGAGCGGTGGCGATCGCCGAGGCCGATGGCCCCCTCGCGGGCCTGGCCGCTCTGTCCGGGGTCACCCTGCCGGGTCACCGACTGCCCGGCGTACGTGCCGAGCTCCTGGCGCGGGCCGGCCGGATGGCCGAAGCCCAGGCGGCGTACGACAAGGCCGTCGCGCTGTGCGACAACGAGCCGGAGCGCGAGCTCCTCCGCCAGCTCAGCCGCCGGCGACAGCCGGGATGACCGAGATCTGGGTGCCGTCCGGGGTGGCGGTGTCGAGACTGTCGAGGAAGCGCACGTCGTCGTTGCCGACGTAGACGTTCACGAAGCGCCGTAGCTCGCCGGCCTCGTCCAGGATCCGACCCTTGATCCCCGAGTAGGAGGCGTCGAGGTCGTCCAACACCTCCGCCAGGGTCGAGCCCTGTGCGCTCACCTGGGACTCGCCGCCGGTGTAGGTGCGCAGGATGGTGGGGATGCGGACGCTGACGCTCATGCTTCTCCTCGCTCGGTGTTCGGGTTGCTCAGGCGATGCCGGTCGCGACGAAGGCGGCGTACGACGGCTCGATGACTGCTGCGGCGCCGACCCGGTCGGAGACGGCGTCGAGCGTCTTGAGTCCGTGACCGGTGTTGATGACGACGGTGTCGAGGGTGGTGTCGAGCTGACCGGTCTCCACCAGCTTCTTCAGGACGCCGACCGTGGTGCCTCCGGCGGTCTCGGTGAAGATTCCCTCGGTGCGGGCGAGCAGCACGATGCCGGCGCGGACCTCGTCGTCGGTGATGTCCTCGACGGCTCCGCCGGTCTCCCGACAGATGTCGAGCACGTAGATGCCGTCCGCGGGGTTGCCGATGGCCAGGCTCTTGGCGATCGTGTCGGGCTTGACCGGGCGGATGGCGTCGACACCCGCCTTGTAGGCCACCGAGACCGGGGAGCACCCGGTCGCCTGGGCCCCGAAGACCCGGTAGGGCTTGTCCTCGACGAGCCCGAGCTTGATGAGCTCCTGGAACGCCTTGTGCACCTTGGTCAGCTGGGAGCCCGAGGCGACGGGGATGACGATCTGGTCCGGCAGCCGCCAGCCGAGCTGCTCGGCGATCTCGTAGCCCAGGGTCTTGGATCCCTCGGCGTAGAACGGTCGCACGTTGACGTTGACGAACGCCCAGCCGTCCTCCTCGCCGGCGATCTCCGAGGCGAGCCGGTTGACGTCGTCGTAGTTGCCGTTCACCGCGACCAGGGAGTCGGTGTAGATGGCGGAGTTGACCTGCTTGGGCTGCTCGAGGTTGGCCGGGATGAACACGACCGTCTTGATGCCGGCTCGGGCACCTGCTGCGGCGACCGCGTTCGCCAGGTTGCCGGTCGAGGGACAGGCGAAGACCTTGCTGTGGAACTCGGTGGCCGCGCTCAGGGCACACGCCACGACCCGGTCCTTGAAGGAGTTCGTCGGGTTGGTGGAGTCGTCCTTGACCCACAGGTTGTCGATGCCGAGCGCCGCACCGAGGTTGTTCGCCTTCAGCAGGCGCGTGTAGCCGGGCTCCATGTTGGGGCTCTGCTCGATGTCCGCGGGCACCGGGAGCAGGGCCTTGTAGCGCCAGATGTTGGCTGGTCCGGCCTCGATCTGCTCACGGGTGATGGCTGGGAAGTCATAGGCGATCTCGAGCGGGCCGAAGCACTCCGGACACGCGTAGTGCGGACCGAGCGCGATCTCGTGGCCGCACTCGCGGCAGGCCAGTCCGATGGCATGACCGAAGGCGCCCTCACGATGGGTCTCGACCGACGTCGGCTGCGTCAGGGAATCTACGGCGCTCATGAATCCTCCTTCTCATCTTCCCCACGGCGTATCTCGCCCTGGGCCGGAATTAGCACCGTTTCCGCGACCGTCAGGTTCGACGGGGGGTTCGCGGCGGTTGCCGGGACTTCAACGGGCCGTTCCCTCAGTCCCTCTCGATGAGCTGTTCCCCAGCGTACGCATCGCGTCTCAGAATGTGTACATCGGTCCCGCCATCTGGACGCGTCGGTCAGGCGCGGATGGACGCGGCGTCCTCGGTGAACTGGGTCAACAGCTCGAGCACCCCGCCAGGGCCGTCGACGACGACGTCAGCGAGATCGATCAGGGCACCCTGTTCGGCGGAGGCGGAGCACACCAGCAGGGTGGCCATGCCCTGTGCCCGCAGCTTGAGTACGGCGCGGAAGGCCTCGATGTCGCCGAGGTCGTCACCGGCGAACATGAAGCCCCGGGCCGCGAGGTCCCCCGTCAGCTTGAGCACGGCCTCGCCCTTGTCCATGCCCGGGGCACGCACCTCGATCACGTTGCGGCCGGGCTCGACGACGAGGTCGTGGTGATGGGCGAGATCCGCGATGAGGGGCAGCAGCCGGTCGTAGGCCTCCTCCGGCTCGTCCAGGCGCCGGGTGTGCACGGCCACCGCCAGGCCCTTCTCCTCCACGTAGGCCTCGCCGAGGCCGGCGCGGCGTACGACGCCGTGGACGTCGCGCAGGAACGCGGCGACCCCGGCAGGCGGCCGGGGTGAGATCACCCGGCGATCGGTCGAGGACCAGCGCTCGTTGCCGTACTGCCCGTAGACGAACAACTCACGACCCAGGTCTCCGATGGTGTCCCCGACCACATCGAGCCCACCTAGTGCCAGCGCCTGACGGGCGGGGCGACCGGTGATCACGGCGATCGCACGCACCTGGGCGGAGAGGGCGACGAGGACCTCGCCTGCCTCGGGATGGATGTGAGCCTCCGTCGGATCCGCCACGATCGGGGACAAGGTGCCGTCGAAGTCGAGCCCGACGATGGTGTCGGCCGACTCCCGCACGAGCGCGGCGTAGCGCTGCTCGGCCTCAGGGGAGGTGAACTCCATGGGACCAGCCAACCATGAACCTCAGGCAGCGTCGCCCGTCAGGATCACGGTGAGACGGTCGAAACGCATCGGATCGACCGCTGGCTGCAGGCGGCTGATGCCCAGATCCTTGGCCAGCGCCTTGGCTGCCGCGGCGAGTCGGGGCGGGAAGTAGACCGTTGACGACGGGATGGTGCCGTACCAGTTGTCAGACCCGACGACGTTCCAGCCGGCACCGCTGGCACGCTGCGCGGTCGTGCCCGCGAGACCCGCGATCCCGGAGTTGTTGTAGACCTCCACGAAGATCTCACCGCGCTTGATCGCGGGCTTCTTCACCTTCTTCGGTGGCGCCGGCGCGGGCGTGGCAGTCGGGGTCGGGGAGGCCGAGGGTTGGGCGACGGTCTGCGCACGGTCGTCGGGCGCACCCGAGTCCTGGGTGGCGACGAAGGCCAGCCCGGCCATGGCAACCGCCACGATGCTGAGGATCACCAGCGGCGAGGGGAATGCCACACCGCGCTCGTCCCGAGGACGCATCGCTCAGACCTCGAAGCCGAGACGGCGGGCCGAGCGCTGCCGCTGGCGGGCGGCGCGCAGACGACGCAGGCGGCGGACCAGCAGGGGGTCGGCCTCGAGGGCCTCGTCCTTGTCGATCAGGTTGTTGAGGACCTGGTAGTAGCGCGTGGAGGACATGTCGAACTTCTCCCGCACGGCCTGTTCCTTGGCCCCGGCGTACTTCCACCACTGGCGCTCGAACTCGAGGATCTCGCGATCACGCTCGGACAGGACCGGCGCGCCAGCAGCGGCCTCGCTGCCCTCGAAGGCGTTCGCGGCGTCCATGAAGAGTCTCCCGTCAGTGTTCGTGCGCTCCTACTGTAGGCGACAAACCACATCGATGTCATTCGGACTCCGGCGAGTCGCCGACTAGGGTTACGCCCGTGACTGACAAGGGCTCGGCCGACCTCGTCATCGTGGCCAACCGCCTGCCGGTTGACCGCGTGACCAACGCTGATGGCTCTGTGGGTTGGCGGCGGTCCCCTGGGGGGCTCGTCACCGCCCTCGAACCCGTGCTGCGCGCCAACGAAGGGGCGTGGATCGGTTGGCCCGGCAGCACTGAGACCGAGCTCGAACCGTTCATGGAGGACGGTCTGCGCCTGGTCCCGGTGGGACTCTCCGACCAGGAGGTCGAGTACTTCTACGAGGGGTTCTCCAACGGCACCCTCTGGCCCCTCTACCACGACGTGGTCGCCAAGCCGGAGTTCCACCGTGACTGGTGGATCGACTACGTGAAGGTCAATCAGCGCTTCGCCGACCGCGCCGCGGAGATCGCCTCCGAGGGCGCCTCGGTCTGGGTGCAGGACTACCAGATGCAACTGGTCCCGCAGATGCTCCGCGAGCTGCGCCCCGACCTGCGCATCGGGTTCTTCCTGCACATCCCCTTCCCGCCAGCCGAGCTGTTCCAGCAGCTGCCGTGGCGCCGCCAGATCCTCGAGGGGCTGCTCGGCGCCGACCTGGTCGGCTTCCAGCTGGCCGGAGGTGCAGCGAACTTCGTTCGTCTGGTACGTCAGCGCGTGGGTCACAAGACACACCGCGACATGGTCTACCTGCCGGACGGGCGCACCGTGAAGGCGGCGGCGTTCCCGATCTCGATCGACACCGCGGTCTTCCAGAAGCTGGCCGAGTCCGACTCGGTCGCCGAACGTGCCGCCGAGATCCGCACCGAGCTCGGCAACCCGCGCACGATCTTCCTGGGGATCGACCGGCTCGACTACACCAAGGGCATCTATGCGCGCCTGCGCGCCTACAGCGAGCTCGTGCGCGACGGCCACTTCGACGTCGAGGACACGGTCTTCGTCCAGGTGGCCACGCCGTCGCGTGAGCGGGTCGGCCAGTACCGCGTGCTGCGCGACGATATCGACCGCCTCGTGGGTCGGATCAACGGCGACCTGGGCCGCATCGGCAAACCGGTCATCTCCTACCTGCACTCCTCCTATCCGCAGCACGAGATGGCGGCGCTGTACCGCGCCGCGGACATCATGGTCGTGACGCCGCTGCGCGACGGGATGAACCTCGTGGCCAAGGAGTACGTCGCCTGCCGGCTCGAGGACGACGGCGCCCTGGTGCTCTCGGAGTTCGCGGGTGCGGCGGACGAGTTGCGCCAGGCCTGGCTGGTGAACCCCTATGACATCAACGGGATGAAGTCGGCACTGCGGGAGGCCTACGACGCCGAGCCTCGCGAGATCAACCGCCGGATGCGGGCCATGCGCAAGACCGTGCTGGAGAACGACGTCAGCCGCTGGGCGCAGCACTTCCTCGAGGAGCTGGCCGCGACCCGCCCCGAGCACGGGAAGGTCGTGCGCGACTCCACCCCCCGTTGAGTCGTGGAGGGATCGGGTAATTTCAGGACATGGATCTGATCCCCAAACCCGATCAGGTCGTCTCCGCTGTCGGCAACGTCGCGCACCTGGTGATGTACGGCGGCCTGGCCGATCTCCGCCCGATGCCGCGCACCCTGATCGATGAGGGCAATCTGCGCGAGGTCTACCACTACCGTCCGGCTGCGGGCGTGGAACAGTCCGGCGATCCGGTGCTGCTCGTCACGCCACTGGCCGCCCCTTCTTCCTGTTACGACCTGCGCCGGGGCTGCTCGCTGGTGGAGCACCTTGTGGAGCAGGGGCGTCCCACCTACCTGGTGGAGTACGGCCAGGTCTCCTTCAAGGACCGCGCCCTGGGCATGGAGCATTGGATCGACGAGGTCGTCCCGACGGCGATCCGAGAGGCCTCGGCCCACGCCGGGGGACGTCCGGTGCACGTGGTGGGCTGGAGCCTGGGAGGGATCTTCGCGGTCCTCTCGGCCGCCGACCAGCCTGACCTTCCCATCGCCTCGCTGTCCGTGCTCGGTACGCCGTTCGACGTCACCGAGGTGCCGATGGTGGCGCCCCTGCGGCCGCTGCTCAACCTCGAGCTGCCCGACAGCCTGCGCCCGCTCACCCGGCTCTACCAGGCCATCGGTGGCGCCCCGCAGCCGCTGGTGCGCTGGGCGTTCCAGCTGTCCTCGGTGCAGAAGCTGGTCACCAAGCCCCTGGCTCTCGCCACGCACCTCGATGATCGCGAGTTCCTGGCCCAGGTCGAGGCGGTCGACGCGTTCACCGCCAAGATGATCGCCTACCCCGGGCGGGCCTTCGGGCAGCTCTACCACCGCTTCGTGCGGGGCAACGACTTCCGTGGGGGCTCCATCCGCTTCGGCCAGCGCACCATCGAGCTCTCCTCGATCACCGCGCCGGTGCTGGTCTTCGGCGGCGCCACCGACGGCATCGCACCCGTCGCCGCCGTCCGCGCGCTCCTCCCGCTGCTGACCGGTTCGCCCGAGGTCCAGTTCGAGATCGTGCCGGGAGGGCATCTCGGGATGCTCACCGGGCGGGGTGCACGGGCCACGACGTGGGAGGCGCTGGACGAGTGGATGTCCCGCTGGCCGGCCGCACCGGTCAAGCAGACCCGGACAGCACGCAAACGACCCTCCAAGAAGACCGCCAAGGCCACCCCCAAGCGGACCCAGATCGGCTCCAACCCGCAGCGTCGCTATGACTCGAAGGCGTCACGCGGCCTTGCGGGCGGCTGAGTCATGGGGACCCTGAGCGAGCTCGTCGAGCGCCGGCTCGTCGCGCCGGACTGGGCCGAGGCGCTGGCCCCGGTCGAGGACCGGATCGCCACGATGGGCCGGTTCCTGCGGGAGGAGATCGCCGCCGGGCGCGGCTACCTGCCGGCCGGCGAGGTCATCCTGCGGGCGTTCGAGCGCCCGCTGGCCGATGTCAAGGTGCTGGTGGTCGGGCAGGACCCCTACCCGACGCCGGGACATCCGGTCGGGCTGAGCTTCAGCGTGGCCGGCGACGTACGACCGCTGCCCCGCTCGCTGGCCAACATCTATCAGGAGCTCTCCACCGACCTCGGGATCCCGCCGGCGGCGCACGGCGACCTCAGCGCCTGGGCCGATCAGGGGGTGATGCTGCTCAACCGGGTGCTGACGGTCCGGCCCGGGGAGGCGGCCTCGCACCGCGGACGAGGCTGGGAGGCGGTCACCGAGCAGGCGATCACGGCCTTCGTTGCCCGTGGCGGCCCGCGCGCAGCGATCCTCTGGGGCCGCGACGCCCAGTCCCTCAAGCCGATGCTGGGCGACGTGCCCTGGGTGGATTCGGTGCACCCCTCCCCGCTGTCGGCGTCGCGAGGATTCTTCGGCTCCAGACCCTTCAGCCGGGTCAACACCCTGCTCGAGCAGCAGGGCGGTACGCCGGTGGACTGGACGCTGCCGCCCATTTAGTTGAAGCAACAACTATTTAGGGATATGCTGGCTCCATGACCGACACCCGGATGCCTGCCCTCTACATCGGCCACGGCGCCCCGCCGCTCCTCGACGACCCGATCTGGTCCGGGCAACTGGCCGCATGGGCGCAGGACCTGCCCCGCCCGAAGGCGATCCTCATCGTCAGCGCGCACTGGGAATCGGCCCCCGTCAGCCTGTCGGCCAGCGGCGTCCCGCTGGTGTACGACTTCGGCGGTTTCGCCGAGCGCTACTACTCGATGACCTACCAGACCCCGGACGCGACTGCGCTGGCCACGCGGATCGCCGCGATGATGCCGGACAACGAGCCCGTCCACCAGCACGCGAGCCGCGGACTCGACCACGGGGCCTGGGTCCCCCTGCGCATCATGTACCCCGAGGCCGACATCCCCGTGCTGCAGATGTCGCTGCCCACCCACGACCCGGTCAAGCTGCTGGCCCTCGGCCAACGGCTCAAGCCGCTGCGCGACGAAGGGGTCCTCATCATCGGCTCCGGTTTCCTCACCCACGGGCTGCCGTTCCTGAAGGAGTTCCGGATCGAGGCCGAGGCACCCGGCTGGTCCACCGACTTCGACGCCTGGGCTGGGGAGGCGCTGGCTCGCGGCGACGTCGACACCCTCGCGTCGTACCGGTCGGCGGCGCCCGGCATGCCCTACGCGCACCCGACGGTCGAGCACTACACGCCGCTGTTCATCACGCTCGGCGCGGCCACTGACGCCTCGGAGCCTGGGCTCCAGGTCATCGACGGCTTCTGGATGGGTCTGTCGAAGCGGAGCCTGCAGGTCGCCTAGGCCCTGTCAGGATGTGCAGGTGAAGATCCTGTCCATCCAGTCCTCTGTCGCCTACGGGCACGTCGGCAACTCCGCGGCGGTGTTCCCGCTGCAGCGCCTGGGCCACGAGGTGTGGCCGGTGAACACCGTCCACTTCTCCAACCACACCGGGTACGGCGCCTGGCGCGGGCCGTTGTTGGCGGCGACCGAGGTGGCCGACGTGATCGGTGGGATCGACGACCTGGGTGCCCTCGAGCAGGTGGATGCGGTCCTGAGCGGCTACCAGGGTGCCGAGGACATGGGCTCGGTGATCCTCGCCGCGGTAGCCCGGGTGAAGGCCCTCAACCCGGCCGCCGTCTACTGCTGCGATCCGGTCATGGGTGATGTGGAGACCGGCATGTTCGTCCGTCCCGGGATCCCGGAGTTCATGCGCGACCACGTCCTGCCCCGCGCCGACATCGCCACCCCCAACCAGTTCGAACTGGACTTCCTGTCGGGCCGCACCACGAGGACGCTGACCGACGTACTCGAGGCGGCCGACGCGGTCCGGGCCACGGGTCCGCGACACCTGCTCGTCACCAGCGTGGTCCACGACGCCTCCCCGGGCGACCTGCTGGAGGTCATCGCGGTCTCCGACGAAGGCGCCTGGGCCGTGACGACTCCCCGGCTTCCGATCACCGTCAGCGGTGCGGGTGACATGGTGGCGGCCCTCTACCTGGCGCACCTCACGGCCACCGGCTCGCCGGCGGAGGCCCTCGCGGCCACCACGTCCTCAGCGTTCGCGGTGCTCCAGAAGACGATCGAGGCCGGCACCCGGGAGATCCAGCTCGTGGCTGCCCAGCAGTCCATCGCGAACCCGCCGATGAGCTTCCCGGTGCGCCGGGTGCGCTAGGCCGGGGCGAGCGGCAGGGCGATCAGCAGGGGCTCGAAGGGCTCGCCGGGCGGGTACACACCGAAGATCACGGCGGCCTCCGGAGTGAGCCGGACATCGGTGGCCGCCCAGGCCGCCATCCCGGCCGGTGCCGGCGTCTGCGCGAGCGTGCACGTGACGAGCGGCAGCCGCGCCCCGGCGCCAGCGATCGTCAACGTCGCCTCGTTGCCGCGCACCGAGATCCAGGGGTCGACGATGTCGACGACGAGCATGCCGTGGTGACCGGCAAAGCGGATCCCGCCTCGGAACGCCAGGAAGCCGTCGGCGTCGATTCCGTCGGGTGCGCCGACGCGGGGGTCGGGTGGGAAGACCCAGCCGGACTCCGCTGCCGCGGCGCCATCGGTGAGTGAGACGCGGCCGTCGGGGAGTCGCTCGATGTAGTCGAGGAAGCTGGCCTTGATGCCCCAGCTGAGGCCCACTGGTGAGTGCCCCATGCCGATCAGAGCGCCCGCTTCCACTCCCGGAAGCCCTCTTCGGTGCGGCCGCGCCGCCAATAGCCCGAGATCGACACCTGGTCGCGCTCGAGACCGCGCTCCTTGAGCAGGTAGGGACGCAAGGCGAGCATCGTCACCTGGCCCTCGCCGTGCACGAAGGCGTGCACCCGGCCCGGCGGCCACTCGACGGCGCGGACGGCGGCCTCGAGCCCGGCGTCCGCGTCGCCGTTGCTGCGGTGGACGAAGGTCAGCGTGCCGTCCGCTGGCAAGGTGAGCGGCGGCTCCTCCTCCGGTGACTCCACGACGACCACGACCCGCGCCACGGCATCGACCGGCAACTCTGCGAGGGCGGCGGTGATGGCCGGCAGGGCAGACTCGTCGCCGACCAGCAGGTGCCAGTCAGCGCTCGGGTCAGGCAGGTAGCCACCACCCGGCCCGTTGGCCAGCAAGGTGTCCCCCGGCTGGGCGGCGGCAGCCCATGGCCCGGCCACCCCTGTGTCTCCGTGGACCACGAAGTCGATCGCCAGGGTGCCGGCGCTCACGTCGGGGAACAGGGCCGTGTAGGTGCGCACGACGGGGAGGTCCTCGGGCGGCAGCAGGTCGCGCAGTGCCCTCATGTCCAGCGGCTCGGGATAGTCGACGCCGGGCTTCTTGAACACGAGCTTGACGTAGCGGTCGGTGAACTCGCTGTCGGCGAAGGCCGACAGGTCGTCGCTGGTGAACCACACCCGCCGAAGCCTCGGGGTGATCATCTCGGTGTGGGTCACCGTGAGGTGCGTGGCCATGGGGCTCCTCGAGTCAGGCGTGCTGGTCCAGGCACCATCCTGCCCGGACCCCGCACAGGCGCCGATGTCAGGCGTCGCGATGCGCGTGGTCACCATGCCTGGCTGATCAACCCGGCGGGCGCCGAGGGGTCTGCGACATCCGCTTCTCGCGGTTCGGTCAGGGTAATGTGAGGACATGGAGCGCTGTCCACAGTGCGGCCACGCCAGCAAGGTCCCACGCTTGTCGTGGATCGACCGGCTGTGGGGCCTGAAGCCGCAGTGCCCCGAGCCCAGCCCGGTGACCTGGTCCTCGATGAAGTTCTGCCAGTGCACCGACCCGTGGCACGTGGCCGGCACCTGACACCGCACGGCTGACTACGCTGACCAGCGTGAGCGATCAAGGGCAGGCGGCCGAGCGCACCCGTGACCTCGGTCGACTGCTGACCTTCGTCGACGCTGTGGTGGCGATCGCGATCACGTTGCTGGTGCTGCCTCTGGTCGACCTCGTGCCCGACCTCCAGGACGACGCGTCGGTGGTCGACCTGTTGCGCGAGCACCAGATCGAGATCGGTGGGTTCCTGTTGAGCTTCGTGGTGATCTCCAGCCTGTGGTCGGCCCAGCACAAGGTGATGAGCACGGTGGTGGCCGAAGACCCTGTGGTGTCCCGGCTACTCATGCTGTGGACGCTGACGATCGTCTTCCTGCCGTTCCCGACCGCGTTGGTGGCCCAAGAGGGTCACGCCCCGGTGACGAAGATCCTCTACATCGGGACGATGGCGGTCAGTTCGACCTGCCTGGCCCTCATCGCGGGTCACGTCGGGCGCCACCGCGCGCTGCGCGACACCGACCGGTCGCCCGACCCCCGCCCGGCCTGGGTGTCGGCCGTCGCCCTCGTGATCGCGCTGGGGCTCTCGCTGCTGGTGCCGGCCCTGAGCTACTGGCCGCTCCTGTTGTTGCTGCTCACCGGCCCGACCGTGCGGTTGTGGCGTCGGCAGCGGTCCTGATGCCCTGACGTCAGCGGCGGGCGAGGCTCGCCAGCGAACCGGCGGCCAGACCGAGGAGGCCGCCGAGCACGGCGGCCGGAAGCCCGATCTCAACGGTTGCCGCCCAGGCCGTCGCGGCATGGACGCGCAGGCCGACGATCAGGCCGACCACCGCACCCACAGCGCCGAGCAGGAGGACACCGAAGACCGCCCAGCGGGCCGGCATGGGCAACTCGTCGAGGGTGCTGCGCAACCCGCTCATGTCCTCGACTATGCCAGAGCCAGGGCGAGTTCACGAGGGGACATGGTGAGGGCCGGGACCTCGCGGTCCCGGCCCCTCTCCGTGATCTGCAGCCCACCTCTCCCCTCAGCAGGTGGGCCGCTTCTGCTGATGGAACGGGGTGCACGCCGGGTCATGACGCGATCCTCCGCAGAAATTATGGAAGATCACCCTGAGGGTAGGGCTTGTCCTGGAAGTGGGTGCTGTCGGGATTCAGCTGGTCCCCGACGTCGCTGGAGGAGCGCACCTTGCCTGCCGTCGCGGTGGCTGCATCGACGATGCGATCCTTCACGACGGGGGCCTTGTCGCGCACCTCGTCGGCGGCCCGGTGGGCGGTCTGCTGGACCCGGGGGTCGTTGCGGACCCGCAACGCGGCGGACTTGATCTGCTCATAGCGCTCGCGGCCGGCACGCGCGCCCAGCACGTAGCCGACTCCTGCGGCGATCAGGACGGTGGACTTCTTCATGTGCTCTCCTGTGTGGTCTGGCTGCTGGTGCTCACGCGCGCGAGAACGCGTCGATGGCGGCTTTGTTGAAGGCGGGCAGATCATCCGGGTTGCGACTCGTGACCAGGCCCCGGTCGACCACGACCTCCTCGTCACGCCAGTGCGCGCCGGCGTTGCGCAGGTCGGTCTGCAGGCTGGGCCACGACGTGACGGTGCGGTCCCGGACGACGTCGGCCTCGATCAGCGTCCATGGGGCGTGGCAGATGGCCGCGACCGGCTTGTCGGCCTCGAAGAAGGCCTTGATGAACGCGACCGCGTCCGGATCCGTCCTGAGCGCGTCGGGGTTGGCGACGCCGCCGGGCAGCACGAGACCGGCGTACTGCGTGACATCGGCGTCGGCGAAGGTGACGTCGACCGGGAACGTGTCGGCCCGGTCGAGGTGGTTGAAGGCCTGCACCGTGCCGTTCTCGGCCGAGATCAGGACCGGCTGGCCGCCGGCCTCCTCGACCGCTTGCCACGGCGAGGTGAGCTCGACCTGTTCGATTCCTTCAGCGGCGACCGCGAAGGCGATCCGGGTTCCGTCCAGTGACGGCATGTTCGTCCTCCTCTTCCCAGGTGTTCGGTCAGGACACGACTGCGTCGATGGTCTTCTTGAGCGCGCTCGGCTGCGCCGGGCTGCGGGGAGCGGTCTTCCGGCTCTCCTCCATCTCGGCGCCGATGAGCTGGAGGTCCTTGCGACCCAGGCCTTCGCGGACCTTGGGGAACCAGTCCTGTTCCTCCTCCTCGATGTGGTGTCGCACGTTCTCGATGAGCACGGTGGCCTTCGCGGTGAATCGTTCGTCCTGCGGCTTCATCGCTGCCAGCTCCGAGACCAGCACGTCGGCCACGTGGTGCTCCTCGTAGGACTCGAGGATGTCGTCCTCCAACGCGGGCAGGAGCTCACGGACCCGGGGGTACATGACTTCGTTCTCGATGTAGGTGTGCACGGTCAGCAGCTCGATGATCCGGTCCACGGTCTTGCCCTTGGCGACGAAAGCCTGGTCTCCGGCCTTCTCGAAGGCCGTGAACAGCCGACGGATCTCCTTGTGGTCGTTCTTCAGCAGCACGATGGCATCGGTGGACATGTGGCTTCCGTTCTTGTCAGTCAGCAGCGACCCGGTGATCTGGACCTTCCGGCGTCGCGAGGATTCGTACCCGTTGGGTGCTGGGCCATGCCCGTCCCGCTTCGCCTACTCTTCAGACTGGCTCGGTGGCCCGCGACGTGTTCAAGGAGATCGTGTGACCAGGTGGCTCCTCCTCCTCGTCGCCATCCTGAGTGAGGTGACCGGCTCGCTCGCGCTGAAGGCGGCGTTGGAGCACCCGCCGTTCTACGCGCTCGTCGCGATCGGCTTCCTCACCTCGTTCTTCCTGCTGGGCGCCGTGCTGCGTCGGGGCATGCCGTTGGGGGTCGCCTACGGCATCTGGGCGGCCCTCGGGGTCTCCCTCACGGCCGTCACCTCAGCGATCCTGTTCGGGGAGGACCTCACCGTCGTGATGGGCGTCGGTCTCGGCCTGGTGGTCGCCGGTGTCCTCGTGGTCCAGCTGGGGTCCCACATGGCCCTGCAGGCCCATCACCGTGACGGGGGCGTGTGATGCAGTGGGTCTTCCTCGTCTCGGCGATCCTCATGGAGGTGTCCGGGACCCTCGCGCTGAGGGCCGCGTCCACCGGACGCCCGCGCTGGTACGTCGTCGTGGTCGTCGGCTACCTCGCCGCCTTGGCCTTCCTCGCACTCACTCTCGACGCGGGTCTCGGGCTCGGCGTCACCTACGGCATCTGGGCCGCGTCCGGGGTGGCCCTGACCGCCATCGCGTCCAAGATCCTCTTCCAGGAGCCGCTCACCCTGTTCATGGCCAGCGGGATCGTGCTGATCATGGGGGGCGTCCTGCTCGTCGAGCTCGGGGCCGGTCACTGATCGCGGTCGTTGCCCGATGGATCGTCAGGAGCGGCGGTCACCTGACCTCGAACCGGCCGAGGCCTCCCGGTTCACGATCGAAGGTCCGCACGCGCTCCACGACGGCGCCCGGAGGGCCGTGCTGGCACCAGGCGCACAGGCTGTCGACGTCCGGTGCCGCGCCCTCGAACCAGGCCCGCACCGAACCGTCCGGCTCGTTGGTCACCCAGCCGGCGAGGTGTCGTCGCCGCGCTTCCTGCTGACAACTCCCCCGGAAGAAGACTCCCTGCACGCGTCCGACGACGATGACCTCCCGCGCAACGGTGTCAGAGCCGGTCATGGCTCCATCATGCTGGTCAGCGCGCTGAGTGCAAGATCCTCCGCACGACGCCACGGTCGTCGTCGGAGGCATAGATCGCGAAGCCGCCGGCGTAGGCGTAGCCTCCCCACGCAGGTTCGTCGGTGCTGTCGGTGCGGCGGACTCCGGGGCGGTGCCCCGGGTCGAACGTGGCGGATGCGTAGAACGCGACACCGCCGCCGAACCCGCATCGCGCGGCACCGGGTGGCGCCCACTGTTCGAAGTCGAACTCACAGGCCGCCATGTCGGTCCTGGCCCAGTCGGCGGGAATGTCCACCTGCACGCCTGCATGCTCGATCGTCTTCCACGCGCTCGACGAGGCGCGTTCAACCGGCTGCTCGGTTCGGTTCGCCGAGCACGCACCGAGCGCGATCAACAGCGCGAGCGACGTCGCCACTACCTTCGCTGGGATCCAGGTCACGACAGTGGGACGCGCCCCGGGCGGGCTCGGTTCCGACGTACGGCGGCCAGCGGCCGTCCGCACTGGTCGGCGACCAGGGGACTCAGGACACGGCCGCCCGGACCAGTTCGGCGACCTGCTTCTCCACTGCGGGACTCCACCGCAGGAGGGCGTAGGCGACCGGCCACAGGTCCCCATCGTCGAGATGGGCGGCGTCCTGGAACCCGAGGGTCGAGTAGCGGTACTTGAACTTGCCAGCGTCCTGGAAGAAGATCACGACCTTGCCGTCCGCATCGGCATAGGCGGGCATGCCGTACCAGGTCTTCGGAGACAGGCCCGGCGCCGTTGCGGTCACTGTCACGTGGACCCGTTCGGCCAGCGCGCGGTCCTCCGGGGCCATCTTCGCGATGGCGTCCAGGACCGCTTGGAGCCCGTCGGCCTTCTTCGCCCCTTTCTTGCCCTCGGCCCTCAACTCGGCCGCGCGCTCCTTCATCGCGGCACGCTCCGCTGCGCTGAAACCGTCTGACTCGTTGGTGGCAGGCATGGCGCTCCCCTTCTGATGGTGGGGTCGGCCCGCTGCCGGCCCTTCACCAGCAGGCTAGGCGCGCCCAGTGCCTGTCGCTTCTCGATTCCTGATCGATCCGGGCCCCATCCCGGGCTCACCATTTGCTGTCGTGGCAACAAAGGTTGCAACGCAGAACTGCCGTGGGGAGGCTGGTGGCCCCCCATTCGTACGACGCGACCAGCAAGGACGTCCCCCCTGATGAGTGCATCCGGACACCAGCACGACAAGAACGAGACGGACACCATGTTCGAACCCGCCAGCTGGGACGAGCGCTATTCCGGCGAGGAGAAGATCTGGAGCGGCGATCCCAACCCTCAGCTGGTCGCCGAGGTGTCTGCTCTGACCCCCGGCACTGCCCTCGACGTCGGTTGCGGGGAGGGCGGCGACGTGATCTGGCTCGCCCGGCACGGCTGGAAGGTGACCGGAGCCGACTTCTCGGCCGGCGGCCTGGCACGTGCCGAGCGGCACGCCGAGCAGGCCGGGGTTGCTGACCGCACCGACTGGTGGCAGGTCGATGCCCGCGACTTCGCGGCGGAGGGCCGGTCCTTCGACCTCGTCACGACGCACTTCCTGCACCCGCCGAGCGGAGGGATGGTGGAGGTGACGCGCCGGCTCGCCGATGCGGTCGCGCCGGGAGGTCACCTGCTGGTCGTGGGCCACGCACCGTCCGAGGTGTTCAAGCACCTGAACTCAGCTCAGCACAACGCCATGTTCCTGGCCGAGGAGCTGCTGCCCAGTCTGCCGGACTCCTTCGAGGTCCTGGTGGTCGAACAGCGGCCCCGGACGGTCACCCGCGATGGTGTGACGGTCGACATCGACGACTCGACGCTGCTTGCCCGGCGTACTGCTTGAGGGCGGACCGGGCGCCGACGCCTCCTTTCCTCGGCGGCTGGCTGGCCACCGCCCGCTGGTGACCCCGTCGACCTCGGGGGGTGGCGGACTCCCCTCGGCTGGGCGCTCGTGCTGCTGTTCGCCGGATGGAACGGCTGGTCGCTGTGGCTGTTCCAGCATCACGAGACCGGGTTGCTGCCGGGGCAGGCGACCCACGCGATGATCCAGGACGGCCCCTACCGGCTCTCCCGCCACCCGTTGTACGTCGGCCTCCTTGCGCTCTACCTTGCTCTGGCCCTGCTGGCCCCTACGTTCTGGGGACTCGTGCTCCTCCCGGCAGCGGTGCTGCTCGTCCACTGGGGCGCGATCCGCCCCGAGGAACGGTTCCTGCACGAGCGGTTCGGGGCGTCGTACGACGACTACAGGCGGCGGGTGCGCCGCTGGCTCTGAGCGGGATGACTCCGCGAGCAGTGCGACACTCTCGCCATGACGGGGACACGATCGTGGCTGCTGCCGGGTGTTCAACTGGTGGCGGCCGTCCTCGGCTGCCTGGTGCTCGCGACCTCTCGCTGTGGTGCCCTCATGGCGCTCACGGTCGCCATCACGATCTGGTGGCACGTCTTCTTCTCGTGGCACGACTTCTGACGCACGTCGACCCGAGGGGGTAGCCGTGGAGGTCGGACTGGATGAGTATGGGGGTGCCTACGCGGGTGTGGGCGGGGGTTCATCCGTGATCGAACGCACGGCACAGCGCCGGGCGCGGCTGTCGGATTCCCACTCTCGGAGGTAACCGAATGAAGCTCGTTGCCAGCGCGGCAATCGCCGCAGTCACGGTCCTGGCCGCCACCTCGGTGGCCAGCAGCTCACCCAATCCACGACCATCGCGAGACGAAGCCGCCCTGGCGCCAACCCGGGCCGCGCCGAGTCGTGGTGTCGAGGCCAAGGTGAACGCCCTGCTCGCGAAGATGACCACGCAGGAGAAGCTGCAGCAGGTGCAACTGCTCTCCGACGGTCAGGTCACCGACGCCGACGCCCGGGTCGGCGTCGGCGGTGTCTTCAGCCTGGTGGACCCGGCCAAGATCGATCATCTGCAGCACCTGGCGGTCGAGGAGTCTCGCCTGGGCATCCCGATCCTGTTCGCCTACGACACCATCCACGGCTACCGGACCATCTTCCCGGTCCCGCTGGCTGCAGCCAGCTCGTTCGACCCCTCGGTCGCGCGGGCAGATGCCAGCATCGGCGCCCGTGAGTCCGCAGTCGTCGGCCTCAAGCAGATCTACAGCCCCATGGTCGACGTCTCGCACGAGCCGCGCTGGGGCCGGATCGTCGAGGGCAACGGTGAGGACCCGTACGTCGGCTCCGTGATGGCGGCAGCACGGGTCAAGGGAGCTCAGGGACTGGACTACTCGGCGAGGAACAAGGTCGTGACCAGCGTCAAGCACTTCGTCGGCTACGGCCAGCCGGAGGGCGGTCGCGACTACGACGCCACCGACATGTCGGAGCAGCGGCTGCGCAACCTCTACCTCCCGCCGTTCAAGGCCGCCATCGATGCGGGCTCGGACACGGTGATGTGCTCGTTCAACACGATCAACGGCGTGCCCGGCTGCGCGAATCCCTACACGGAGACCGACATCCTGAAGGACGAATGGGGTTTCGACGGCTTCATCGAGAGCGACTACACCGCAGTCGCCGAGACCCGTGCCTGCCCGCCCGTGACCCCGAACGAGGGTTCGTGTGGCCACGGAACGGCAGCCGACGGCCCCGAGGCAGCGGCCAACGCACTCATGGCCGGGACCGACTCGGAGATGGTCAGCACCTACATCCGTGACTACGGCGCCCAACTGCTGTCGCAGCGACGGATCACCAAGAGCCGTCTCGACGACGCCGTACGTCGGATCCTGCGGGTCAAGTTCCGCGCCGGCCTGTTCGAGCACCCCTACGTCAACCAGGCGAAGGCCACCGACCCGGCCAGCTTCCTCACCCCCGCGGACCGCACGGCCGCCCGCACCGCGGCCGGCAAGTCGATGGTGCTGCTGCAGAACAACGACGCAACCCTGCCCTTCGATTCCACCAAGAAGACCGCGGTCATCGGCCCGCTCGGCGACAACCAGCACGACATGCTCGGCCCGTGGTGGGGTCGCGGCGAGGACGCAGACGCCGTGAGTGTGCTCGACGGCATCGCGGCCCAGTCGCCCGGCGCGACGTTCGCCCAGGGATGTACCCTGAGCAACGACGAGCCACCGGCCTACGACCCGGCGAACGACTGTGCCTCCGACGACGGGTTCGCCGAAGCCGTCGCGGCCGCCGAGGCGGCCGACCAGGTCGTGCTCGCCCTCGGGGAGACCCGGGAGATGAGCGGCGAGGCCACCACCCGGTCGACGCTCGACCTGCCTGGTCGGCAGCAGGAGCTGATCGATGCGATCAAGGCGACCGGGAAGCCTTTCGTGGTCGTCCTGTTCAACGGCCGCCCGCTCACGCTCGGCGCCGTGGCCGAGAGCTCGCCTGCGATCCTCGAGGCCTGGTTCCCGGGCGTCGAGGCCGGCAACGCGGTCGCCGACGTCGTCTTCGGGAAGGTCAACCCCGGTGGCAAGTTGCCGGTCTCGTTCCCGCAGCGGCTCGGCCAGGTGCCGATCTACTACAACCACGAACCGACCGGACGGCCCTGCGACGTGACCCAGAAGTACGTCTCGCGCTACCGCGACCTGCGCTCGTGCGACCCGCTGTACTCGTTCGGTTTCGGGCTCAGCTACACGACGTTCTCGGTCTCGGGTCTCAGCCTCGACCGGGCGAGCGTCTCGCCCTCAGGAAAGGTGCGGGCCACCGTCACGGTCACCAACACCGGTGACGTCGCCGGCGACGAGGTGGTGCAGCTCTACCTGCACGACCCGGTGTCGAGCATCTCGCAACCGGTGCGCCGCTTGCGGGGCTTCGAGCGGGTCACGCTGAAGCCCGGCGAGTCGCGACGGGTGACGTTCACGCTCGACCGCAGCGACTTCGGGTTCTACGACAACCGCGGTGACTTCGTGGTCGAGCCCGGACAGATCGAGGTGTACGCCGGTGACTCCTCCCAGGCCACGATGAAGCAGACCTTCACCGTGACCGGTCGCTGACCGGCGACACATCACATCCGGCTCCGGGCCGGCGGAAGCACTCCGCCGGCCCGGGAGTCAGGTCAGCCGGCCTTCATCACCCCGAGTCATGACTCGGGGTGATGAAGCTTCGGACCGTAGTGCGTGTCTGCGGAGTAGCCGGTCTGCAGGGCGTCGTCCTCCCACACGGCATCCGCGTAACGGTCCTCGCCGCGCGCCTCGTAGTCCATGGTGGCTGCCCTGACGCTGACCTGGACCCAGGCCGGATCGTCGAGGCAGCTGCGCGGCACGGTCATCGTGACCGTGTCGGTGGCGTCGTCGAAGTCCGCGCCCAGGCCCGGGCAGTCCGACTCCCCGGGGCCGTAGAGGTCGATCGAGGAATCCCGTCGGTAGGTCAGGGCGCTGAGCTGCCAGGGGGAGGAACCGCTGCGGTCGGTGCGCACGTAGGCCGAGACGTCCAGGTACTGCATGGCACGGAGCTCCCGGAGGACGACTCGCAGGGTCACCGTGTCGTCGCCGTGCTCGACCGTGGTGCGCAGGATGTCGGTTCGGGCATTGCCCGGGGCAGCGACGGCCTCGCGCCCTCCGAGGTTGGGACCCCCCACGAAGACGTCGCCCTGGGGATCGGCGACCGACATCCGAGTCTCAGGGTCGGCAGCCGTGCAGCCGGCCGCCACCAGGGACGAGCCCAGGAGCAGGACCACGGCGCCACGTAGAGCCGCCATTCAGCTCTCGTCCCGGAGACCGGTGATGGATCGATCGAGCCACTGCGCCAGCAAGGTGCGTTCGGCCTCGGTGAGCGCCGGGAGGTCGGGCACGACCGTGGCGAACGCGACCGCGGCAGCGATCGGACCGGGAGCCGTCGAAGCCGGTGTATCGGTGAGGATCACCCGCGCGACTGCCTCGAACATCGCCTCCGCGAGACCCGGGTCCCGCTCCTCGACCGGCGTGGCCAGCAGGGCCACCACCGCCCCGGTGCCGGTCGCATGGATCATCTCGACGGCACGACGCTCGTCCACCTGGAGCATCCCCGCCTGTGCGAGTCGGCGTACCCGCTGGTGCAGCACCTCGATGCCGGCGGCGGCCGCGGCCGATCGTTCATGGCGCACCGGCGCGTTCAGCAGCCCGACGAGGTCCGGGTTGGCCAGGCCGAACTCGAGGTGCTGCTGCCATCCCGCCCGCAGGTCCTCGAGGAGGTCGCCTGCCCCTTCGTGTGCGGCATCCGCGGACTTGGCGGTCACGTAGGTCGCCATCACATGCTCGGCGACCGCCTCGAGCAGTCCGTCCTTGTCGCCGAACAGCCGATAGATGGTGGGCGCCTGGACGCCTGCTGCCTGGGCGACGGCCCGTGTCGTGACGGCTCGTCGACCTTCCTCGCGGAGCAGCCGTACCGCCGCCTCGACGATCCTGGCGCGCGCTGCGTCGCGGCTCGGCACTACACCCTGCGCCTCCGACATGGATCGATGATATCGGAGGTTTGATATCAATGTTATTCCCATGCTAACGGCATGTTGCCATCACTGCTAATACTCAGCGGCACACATGATCGTCGTCACCGGATCGAACTCGTTCAAGCAGCCGGCGGGGCGTGTGTTCTAGAAGTCGAAGCCGGTCGTGTTGACCGGACTGGAGAAGCTCCTCGGTAGAGCTGCCAGCCCCGCGCGCACCGTCGTGCGGGCCATCGTCGCCGAGGCATGACGAAGGCGAGGGGAATGCCCTCGCCACAACCAAGATATAGCGCACCCGGGGCCTTGCGGCAAGCCCCCGACAGTGCCGCAGAATGGCCGGCCCTGGCCACCCGCTGCGGACTGGAGAAGATCTCGTGGATCCCCTGACGAGCAGTGCGTTCGACCTGCCCGACCATCTCACCGCGAAGGCCGATCCGGCCCTGATCGCTGCCGACGAACGACACTTCGCCGCCATCGCAGAGAGCCTCGAGCACACCATCGCCGACCTCAGCGACCGCCTCGACGCCACCCGCAAGGTGCCGGGCGGAACAGGGCAGGTCGCCATGGACCGAGACTTCGAGGTGCACCGCCTGACCGCCCGGCTGCGTGCGCTACGCCGCTTCAGTCTCGACCTCTGCCTCGGACGCATCGTCACCACGGACGACGACGGCCAGTGCGAGACCGTGTACGTCGGCCGGCTGGGCCTGACCGACCGCGAGGGTCGGCGGTTGCTCGTGGACTGGCGGTCCCCTGCGGCCGAACCGTTCTTCGGCGCCACCCACGCCGACCCGATGGGCCTGGCGAGCCGGCGCCGCTACCGCTGGGCTCGCGGCCGCATCAACGACTACTGGGACGAGGTGTTCTCCCCCGACGCCCTCGAAGGACATGCGGCACTCGACGACCAGTCCGCGTTCATCGCCAGCCTGGGCACGAGCCGGTCCCCGCGGATGCGCGACGTGCTCAGCACGATCCAGGCCGACCAGGACGCCGTCATCCGCGCCGGTTCACGCGGCGCCCTGGTGGTGGACGGCGGGCCGGGGACCGGCAAGACCGTCGTGGCCCTGCACCGCTCGGCGTACCTCCTCTACTCCGACCCACGGCTCGGTCACCGGCGCGGCGGCGTACTCTTCGTCGGCCCGCACCAGCCCTACCTGGCCTACGTCGCCGACGTACTCCCGAGCCTCGGCGAGGAGGGGGTGCAGACCTGCACCCTGCGTGACCTGCTGCCCGAAGGGGCGGCGGCCCTCGCCGAGGCCGACCCGGAGGTCGCCCGGCTCAAGTCCTCGGCCGACATGGTGCGGGCCATCGAGCCTGCGGTCCAGCTCTACGAGGAGCCACCCACCGAGGGCATGGAGGTCGAGACACCCTGGGGCGACCTGTGGCTCAGCGCCGCCGACTGGGCTGAGGCGTTCGAGGCCCCCGACCCGGGCACGCCGCACAACGAGGCGCGCGACGAGATCTGGGAGGCGTTGCTCGCCATCCTCGTCGAGAAGTACGACGACGACGACGTCTCGCGCGAGCTCCTGCACCGGTCGCTGGCCCAGAACTCCGCACTGCGCAGCACCTTCAGCAGGGCCTGGCCGCTGATCGAGGCGTCCGACCTGGTGGGAGACCTGTGGGAGGTGCCGGCCTACCTGCGCAGGTGTGCTCCCTGGCTCCTGGCGGAGGAGGTGCGGTTGTTGCGACGCCGGCCGCCGCACGTCTGGACGGTCTCCGACCTGCCGCTCCTGGACGCGGCCCGACAGCGTCTCGGCGACCCCGAGACGTCGCGACGCCGGCGGCGACGGGCAGCACGGCTTGCGGCCGAGCGGGAGGAGATGGCCGAGGTCGTGGACCACCTGGTCGCCAACGACGACTCCGAGATGAAGGTGATGTCCATGCTGCGGGTCGAGGACGCCCAGAGCATCATCATCGACGAGCACGCCCTGCCAGCAGCCGATCCGGACCAGCTGGCCGGCCCCTTCGCGCACATCGTGGTCGACGAGGCACAGGAGCTGACCGACGCGGAGTGGCAGATGCTGCTGCTGCGCTGCCCCTCGCGGAGCTTCACCATTGTCGGGGACCGCGCCCAGGCCAGGCACGGCTTCACGGAGTCCTGGCAGGACCGACTGGAGCGGGCCGGACTCGATCGGATCGCTCATGCGTCACTGAGCATCAACTACCGGACACCGCAGGAGGTCATGGCGGAGGCCGAGCCGGTCATCCGGGCCGTGATCCCGGACGCGAACGTCCCGACGTCGGTCCGCGCGAGCGGCGTACCCGTCGTGCACGCCAGCGCCGCCGACCTGGACTCCCTCCTCGACACCTGGCTGGCTGACTCCCCCGACGGCGTCGCCTGCGTGATCGGGTCAGCCGGCACTCGGCCAGCGAGCCCGCGCGTCCGGTCACTGACCCCTGCGCTGGCGAAGGGCCTCGAGTTCGACCTGGTGGTGCTCCTCGAACCGGAGTCCTTCGGCGGCGGCATCGTGGGCGCGGTGGACCGCTACGTCGCGATGACGCGCACCACCCAGCAGCTCGTGATCCTGAGCGACTGACCGCTCACCGCGCCAGCAGTGCCTGCGCCGCACGCAGCAGGGCGAGGTTGTCGGGGGCCTTCGACCCGTCGGGCAGCCACAGCACGTCCTCGAGTCCGACCCGGGTGGACAGCCCCCAACCACCGGCGAGCACCAGCGCCGGCCAGGCACTGGAGTCCTCCCCGTGCAACAGCACCGGGAGCCGGCCGTCCACCACCTCCAGCAGACGCCGGGCCTCGTCCTCCACCGATTCCGCAGGCAGGTCACCCGGCAGCTCGAGCAGCACCCGCAGGCAGCGATCGCGACGCGGGGAGACCGCCCACGCCTCAGCCGCGGCGACATGCCACAGACCCGCCTCCACCCCGACGCCCAGGTCGAGAAGCGCCCCCGCCACCTCGTCCGCGCCGTCCTCGTGCCAGTTGACCGACGCGAAGTCCGGCAGCTCGGGCAGAGTCGCCCACGACTGGATCGCAGCCACCCGCGCTCCGGCATCGCGCACCGCCCATGCCCCGGTCGTGACCCCGACGGGCAGGCCCGGGGCCGCTGCTCGCACCGCACGCAGCACCGCACCCAGCGCAGTCGCCGCCAAGGTGTCGGCCCCGTGCGCGTCCTTGACGTGGACGTGCACCGCGTCGGCCCCCGCTGCGAAGACAGCCGCAGCGTCCCGCGTGATCTCGCTCACCGTCACTGGCAGGGCGGGATGCTCTGTCCGGGTCCGGTTGCCGTTGAGACACGCCTTCAACATGTGGTCCTCCTCCTCGACTACCGCGGCAGCCGGTCACCACGCAGATCGAGCAACGTTGCGGCGGCCGTCAGCCGCCACGCCTCGAACGTGAGCTCCGCCAACTCGTCGCGCTCCACCCCGGCAAGCCGCACGACCACCCACCCGTGGGCCCCCGAGGTGAACTGGACCTCGAAGGTCTCGGGTCGCTCGGCGACCAGGGCGAGCTGCTCGGCGATGGTCTGCTTGAGTCCCACCGTGACAGTCGGCTCCCACACGTAGCCGAAGGTCTGTCTGCTGACCTCGAGCTTCCAGTAGCGCCCGTTGTCGACCCGCGTGACCTCCGGAAGCTGGTCGACCAGCTCGAAGACGTCCGCGATGCTGCATCCGATCACCCCGACATCCTGACACCACGTTCGGACAGGCCCGCTCCGCCTTCGGTGGGATGACCCGAACGGGCGATTGACGTGAGGTGTCACGGGCGAGGACGATGGGGAGGAGTCAGTTGACCCAGCCCCCGTCATCCGCAACCTTCAGCCGAGGTGCCAGCCATGTCCGGGGAAGAGTGGGCTACGAACGCACGCGCAGGCGTCCACGTCCCGTTCCCGAGAGCCTCAGACCTCACGGTCCGCCACTACGGGTCCGGCCAGTGGTGCGTCATCGAGGCCGTCGGTGAGATCGACATCCAGGGTGTGCCGCTGCTGCAGCACCACCTCAGCGACGTACCCTCGCACCTGGTGTTCGACCTCAGCCGCGTCACCTTCATGGACGCCAGCGGCCTCGGGGTGATGAGTGCCAGCCTGCGGGTCGCGATCCGCTCGGGAGGCAGCGTGCGGATCGTCGGCGCCTCGTCACAGATCGGTTCCATGCTCGCGCAGACGGGGCTCGACCGGGCGATGGCGACGTTCCCGACACTCGAGGAGGCCGTCGCCTAGTTCCCGTTCAACTCCTCGACCGAGATGGCATCGTCGATCACCCGCGAGGCCGTCTCCTTCAGCCTGATGCTGTTGCGCCGGCTGTAGTCGCGCATGAGGCGGAACGCCTCATCGACGTCGACCCCCGCGCGCGCCAACAGCACACCCTTGGCCTGTTCGATGAGCACCCGGGTGTTCAGGGCGGTCTGCAGCTGTTCGGCCACGAGCTCGGACTGCCGTACGGCGCGCTCCTGCAGGAGGCCGATGGTGGCAACGTCGGCGAGTGCCTGCCCCAGCATGAGGTCGTCGTCACTGAGCGACGTGCGGTCGACACAGAACAGGTTCATCGCGCCGATCACCTGGTCACGCAGCCGCAGCGGGAGAGCGTGGGTCGAGCTGTAGCCCGCCTCCACAGCCGCCGCACTGAATCGCGGCCACCTCGTCCGGGCGGCCTCGGGTGCGACGTTGGCCACCTTGGTGCCCGTGGTGAAGCAGTCCAGGCACGGCCCCTCGGCACTCTGCAGCTCGAAGAGCTCCAGGAGTTGGGCGCGGTTGCTGGTCGAGGCGACCACCTGGAGGTGGCCGTGCTGGTCGGTGAGGATCACCCCCGCAGCATCAGCCGGGAGCAGCTCCACCGTTCGCTCAGTGAGCGTGTGGAGGAAGTCCAGGGCGTCGAACTCGTCGACCAGGGTGTCGGCCAGCTCGACGAAGACCCGGGTGAGTCGCTGTTCAGTGTTCATGGTGCGGGTTCCTTCTCTGTTCGGTCCGGTCGAGGACCGATCGTTCTCGCTCTTCATTGATCATCGCGCCCATCGAGATGGAATCGAAGGGCCCCGGACAGCACTTCCTTGGCCACCGCGAGGATCGGTCGGTTCGCGGCGTACGCGTGGCTGCGCAGCAGCAGCAGCGCTTCGGTGAGGCCGACCGCAGCCTGGACTGCGATCACACCAGTGGCCTGATGAACCTCGGCGTGATGCTGCACGGGATCGCCCAGCTGTGGATGCAGCCCCCGCCCCGGCTCCATCTGGTCCTGCAGGTTCAGCAACACGACCACCGCCGCGTCGGCGTAGGCGAGGGCCTCGGCCAGCTCGGCGGCCGTCAGGATCCCGGGAGTCTCCCGGTAGAGGTCGAGGATGCCGAGCCTGATCGCCCCGACCTGCAGCGGGAAGGAGAAGATCGCCGAGATGCCGGCGGCGAGCACCGCGGGCCCGAACCGCGGCCAGGTGCGGCACGCGGTCGACGACAGGTCCGGCTGCAGCACGGGACGACGCTGACGGGAGGCGTCCACGCAGGGCCCCTCGCCGAGGGTGAACTGCAGATCCTCCATCACCCGGGCGACCCCGTCCGTGGTGGCGATGACGCCCTGGTGGCCGGCATCGTTCATCAGAGCCAGCCCGACCCCCGTGATCGGTAGGGCGGAGGCGCAGCTGTGGCACAGCCGTTCGGCGATGCTTCGCCCGCTCGCGTCCTCGGCGATCACCGCCGTCAGGATCTCGGTGGTCGTCGTCATAGGCACCACAGCGAGTCGAGGTCAGACATAGAGGCTCCGGAATCGATCAGAGCCGCCGATGTCTGGGGCAGCACGTGTCTCGCAGCATACTGACATTCAGCAGGCACGGTGCTCGAGACCGCCGGCGCTCTCGCGCCTCCTCCTGCGTCAACCGATCCCGGCCACGCGGTCGAGTTCCTGCAGCAGGTCGTGGGCCGCCAGCTCGACCGACTTGTGTCGCCACTCCGAGGCCCGATACACGCAGGCGATCAGCGCCGTGCGATGCACGCGCCGGAAGTCGCCGTACCCGAAGGCGTAGCGCGCCTTCGTCTCGTCGTTGGCCCCTACGGTCAGGCCGAGATGCCAGGCGGCGTAGTCCGCCCACGAGTGCCGTTCGAGGAAGGCGTTCTGCGCCTCAGCGTTCGGTTGTACCTCGCCCCAGTCGCTGTCGAGGGTGTACTGCCGCCCGGCGATCAGCGCTCGCGCATGTTCCACCGCAGCATCGTTGACGTCGTACTTCGCCACCCGATCACCGTACCTCTGCGACAGGTCGGCGCGATTCCGATGGACATCTGCGACAGGTCAGCGCGATTGGACGAGGACGCCGATCTTGTCGATGCGGTGCTCGGGATTCTTGAACTCGTCCGACCAGAAGTTGCCCTCGGCGTGGTCCTCGCGGGTGGCGCAGGTGGACAGCGTGATGAACGCCCGCGTGGGTGCCAACCCCGGCCTGCCGGGGACAGCGGCTCGCTGCTCGGCGAGCGAGCGAGCGGATCGGAAGGACGTCTCCCTCGTGCGGCGGATCTCGTAGACGTAGCGGACCCCACCGGCTGTCACGGTCACCCGCTGGCCGATCCGTAGCGAGGGCAGCATCTCGAAGGCCCTCGTCGACGACGTCCGGTGCGCGGTCACCTGGTAGTTGCCGAGCCCACCCGGCCCAACGCCCCCCTGCGGACCGTGGGGGCTCGCCGCGACCCCACCGTCCTGGATGACGGTGCCGCGCGCGTCGTCGGTCCTGCCCCGATAGGGCACAACCGCCAGGTCAGTGAGCCCCAGCGCCGGGATGGACAGGCTCGCCCGGCGCGGCCGACCGTCGCTCACGCTGAACGGGGGCTTCGCAGCCGCCGGGGCCGTGCGGTCCGGTGGGGCTGTCACGGACGCGGAGGGCGACGGCGTGCGGGACGCGGGCGGCTCGGAGCGGGCGGTCGGGGTCGTCGACTCGCTGCAGGCCGCAAAGGTCCCCGCCGCCACCAGAAGGGCGGCGGCCATCGCGAGCGTGCTGCCTGCCATCCTCCGAGAGTACGACGGGTCCCCAGCCACTCAATCCGGTTCCGTCCTGAGCCGCGTGGTCCTACGATCGACGAATGGCGTTGCTGGAGCGCGACGAGCAGCTGCGGGCTGCGCACGGCTACCTCGCCGAGGCGGCCGAGGGACATGGTCGACTCGTGTACGTCGCCGGCGAAGCCGGCATCGGCAAGACGCGGTTCCTCGAACACCTCATCACCGACGCTCCCGCGAGTACGGCGGTGGGCTGGTGCGACGGGTCTGCCACCCCTCCTCCGCTGGGCCCCCTGGTGGACATGCTGCCGAGCCTGCCCCCCGGGGTGTGGCCGTCCGACGCCTCCCGCCAGGACGTGTTCGCCCGCCTGCTCGCCGCGCTGCGCGACGGCGCCGGCGGCAAGCCGTATCTTCTCGTCGTCGAGGACGCCCACTGGGCGGACGAGGCCACCCTCGACCTGGTGCGACACCTGGCCCGCCGCATCCACCACTGCCGAGCGCTGGTGCTGGTGAGCTATCGACCCGAGGACACAGCCAGCGGCGACGGCCTGCGGATGCTGCTCGGTGACACAGCCTCGGCGATGGGCACCCGCCGCATCGACCTCGCTTCCTTGACTCCGGACGCAGTGGCCGCGCTCGCGGCACAGGCCGGCACCGGGCAGGACGTGGACGTAGCACAGCTGCACCGAGTGACCGGTGGCAACGCGTTCTTCGTCACCGAGGCGCTCTCGGCCGGCACCGCACAACTGCCCCCGACCGTGCGCGATGCCGTCCTGTCTCGGGTGGCCCGCCTGGACGAGCCGGGCCAGCGCGCGCTCGAGGTCGTCGCCCTCGCAGGGTCCCGGGCCGAGGTCGGCCTGGTGGCGGCATTGCTGAGCAACGGGCTGACGGCTCTCGACGAGCCGCTGTCTCGCGGACTGCTGCGTCAGGTCGGCGACGACGTGGTGTTCCGGCACGAGCTCGCCCGGCTGGCGGTCGCCTCCGAGATCCCCGCAGGGCGCAGCGTCCACCTGCATCGCCGGCTGCTCGCGGCCCTGCAGGGGCGCGAGGCCGACCCGGCCCGCCTGGCCCACCACGCCGAGGAGGCGGGCGACCGCGACGCCGTACTCGTCCACGCTCCGCTGGCCGCCGCACGAGCAGCTGAGCTCGGGGCCCACCAGGAGGCCGTGCGGCAGTACCGGCGCGCGCTCGCCTTCGCCGACCAGCTGCCTTCCACGGAGCGTGCGCAGCTGCTCTGGGACCTCGGCTACGAGTGCTACCTCACGAATCGGATCGATGCCGCCATCGACGCCATCTCCCAGGCCCGCGGGATCTGGGAGGAGACCGGCGACACGGTGGGGGTCGGCAACGCCTGGCGGTGCCAGTCTCGGCTCAACTGGTTCACCGGGCGCAACGGCGCCGCGGAGGAGGAGGCCGCGCGGGCGGTGGAGCTGCTCGACGGGTCCGGGACGGTGGAGCAGGCCATGGCCTACAGCCACCTGACCGGACTGCGCATGCTCTCCAGCGACCTGGACGGGACGCGCACCTGGGGCCAGCGCACCCTCGACCTGATCCAGCGACTGCCGCAGGGCACCGGACGTGACGAGGTGCAGGTCCATGCCCTGAACAACCTGGGCACCATGGAGATCGTCGCGGGCGACCTGCACGACGGGGAGCAGCTCCTGCTGCAGTCCCTGCAGGGCGCCAGGTCCGCGAACTTCCAGGAACACGCGGCGCGGGCCTACTGCAACCTCGGGTCGTCCGCCGTGGCGCAGCGGCGCTACGACGCAGCGGAGCGCTACCTCGACGAAGGGGTGGACTACTGCGTCGACCGCGACCTGGACTCCTGGACCTACTACCTCATGGGCTGGCGCTCACGCATGCACCTCGACCGCGGCGACCACGTCCGTGCCCGTCGCGACGCCGAGGCGGTGCTGGCCCGCGGGCAGGTCGACGCGGTCGGCACCGTCGAGCCGCTGCTCGTGATGGCGCAGCTCGCAGTGCGGACCGGAGACGCCCCCGCGGATGAGCTCTTCGCCCAGGTGCTGCCCATGGTCGAGGGCATGCAGGAGCCCCAGCGGGTCGGACCGACCGCCGCTGCGCGCTGCGAAGCGGCCTGGGTGGCCGGCGATCCCGGTGCGGCGGCCGCCATCGCTGCCGAGGCCTGGCCGGTGGTCGCCGCGGGTGACTGCCCGTGGAACCGGGGCACCGTGGCGACCTGGCTCAGCCCCGGCACGCCGGTGGCGCCCGGCCTCCCGCCGCCGTACGTCGCGGAGCTGGCCGGCGACTGGAGGGCGGCGGCGGAGTTCTGGGCGAACGCAGGGTGCCCGTTCGACCAGGCGCTCGCCCTGGCCAGGAGCGGGGAGCCCGAGCTGGTGACCGAGGCCGTGCCGATCTTCGACCGTCTCGGGGCCGACGCGGCCGCCGCCCGGGCTCGAGCTGTGCTGCGAGCCGCCGGCGCGACGGTTCCGCGAGCGCGGCGCTCGAGCAGCCACCCGGCCGGACTGACCGCGCGCGAGGAGGAGGTGCTGGCCCTGGTCACCCGAGGCCTCTCCGACGCAGCCATCGCCGAGCACCTGGTCATCTCCCGACGGACCGCCGAACACCACGTGGCCTCGATCAGGGCCAAGCTCGGGGTCCGCGGCCGAGGCGAGCTCGCTGATCTGGGTAGTCCCGGCGGCGCATCTGGGTAGTGGTTACCGATGAAGGCGGCACTCTGCGCGCCGTAGACAGGAGGGGAAGGAAAACACATCACGAAAGGAACCCCTTCATGCCTCTCTTCATGGACGTACATTCCCTCGGTGACGGCGTCACCATGGACGACGTCGCCAAGGCCCACCAGGCCGACCTCGCCACCCAGGAACCGCACGGAGTGAACTACCTGCGCTACTGGGTCGACGAGAGCAAGGGCCAGATCTTCTGCCTCGTCGAGGCACCTGATGCGGAGGCCGCCAACACCGTGCACCGCGATGCCCACGGCCTGGTCGCCGATGCGCTCTTCCAGGTGCAGGAAGGCGTCTGAGCCCTCCTGGGACAAGAAGCGACGCCTGCCCTGTTGTGCAGGGCAGGCGTTGCTGCGCATGATCGAGTCATGTCAGGACGATTCAGTGGCTCCGCAGTGGTCGACCGTCCCATCCAGGAGGTCTTCGACTATCTCGCGGAGGGGACCAACGATCCCGAGTTCAGCCCGCGGGTGCAGTCGATCCGCAAGGAGCCGGAGGGCCCGTCCGGACTCGGCACCGTGTTCGTCAGCACCGTCAAGGACGCGGGGATGAAGACGGCGCGCCGCTTCGAGCTGACGACGTTCGTGGCGCCCACGACGATCCGGTGGCAGGAGCGGTCGAAGAACGCCGTGATGGTCACCGAGGGTGGCTATGACCTCGAGCGGGTCAGCGACTCGCAGACCAGGGTCACGATCTTCAACAACCTGGAGGGGCACGGCTTCGGCAAGCTCGTCGTCGGGTTCGCGCTGAAGGCGGCCAGGAAGGATGCGGACGCCTTCGCGCAGCGCATCAAGGCCGCGGTCGAGGCCCGTTAGGCCGGTGGCACACACGGACCCTATGAGGCTCGGCCCTGCGCCGCTGACCGTCTCCCGGCGCTCGCTGATCCTCGGAGCGGGTGCTGCCGCGGCCCTGGAGGCAGGTCGGCAGCCGGCTCATGCCGGTGGTCGCGAACGCCCCACGGTCGTGGTGATCGGCGCGGGGATCGCCGGGATCGTGGCCGCCGACCGGCTTCGTCGCGCCGGCTACGCCGTACGCATCCTCGAGGCGCGCCAGCGCCTGGGCGGCCGGATCCACACGTGGCGCGGTTGGGCCGACGCGCCGGTGGACCTGGGCGCGTCGTGGATCCATGGGTACGCCGCCGGCAACCCGATCACGGCGATCGCGCACCGGGCGGGAGCTCGGCTGGTGCCGTCGTCGTACGACTCCGGGCGCGTCCACATCGACAGCCGCCTGCGCCGCGCAGGGGTACGCCCCCACAGCGGTCGCTGGGAGCGCATCGTCGAGGAGGCGCAGGCGCGCGCAGTTCTGAGGCCGCACGACCAGTCGCTGGCCGTGGCGGTCCGCCAACGGGTCGCGGGCCTCCACCTGGACGCCTTCGAGCGCGACGAGCTCGACTTCTACCTGAACGCCAACTACACCACCGAGTGGGGCGCCGATCCGGACTCCCTGTCGGCCCGGACGGTGGACCAGGGCAAGGAGTACGGGCGCACCGGCGAGGACGCGTTCTTCCCGCACGGCTACGACCGGATCCCTGCCTACCTCGCGCGCCGACTGGACGTCGACCTCGGAGTCGTCGTACGACGCGTGGTGCTGCGCGGTCGCGGCGTACGGGTCGAGACGGATGCGGGGACGATCAACGCGCGGGCGGTGGTGGTGACGGTCCCTCTCGGTGTGCTCAAGCACGGCGGCATCGCCTTCGCCCCACACCTGCCGCAGCGTCATGACGAGGCGATCCACCGGCTCGGCATGGGCGTCCTGAGCAAGACCTTCCTGCGTTTCGAGAGGCCGTTCTGGCCGGTCCGAGAGGACTGGCAGGAGTTCCTCGGGCCGCGGCACGGCGCGTGGGCGGAGTGGTTCAGCCTGGCGAAGGCAGGTCCGCCGGTCCTGGTGGCGTTCCACGGCGGCGACCGGGCTCGGCGCATCGAACGCGCCGAGGACCGCGAGGTCCGCGGCGAGGCAGTGCGAGCGCTCCGGTCCATGTTCGGCCACGACACCCCGGCACCCGTGGCCATCACCACGACCCGCTGGTCGCGGGACCGGTTCGCGCACGGCTCCTATTCCACGAATGCCGTCGGCTCGACCCGCGCCGATCGCGTCGCGCTCGGTGTGCCGGTGGCCGGACGGATCTTCTTCGCCGGTGAGGCGACCGAACCCGACTACAGCTCCACCGTGCACGGTGCCTTTCGGACCGGGCGCCGGGTGGCGCGACAGGTGGCGGCTGCGCTCGGCTGACCCGGAGCCATCATTCGTCGGTGATCCCGGACAGCCGCGTCCGCAGGCGCCTGCCACCGAACCCCTGGTCGTCGAAGCGCGTGAAGAGCAGGAACGCGATGACGAGCACCGCCAGCGCGGTCCACAGCACGACCCAGGCATGGTCTGCTCGTGAGGGCGCGTTCACGTCGAGCGGGATCAGCCCGGGCGTTGAACAGGCGAGCGCCACGCCGACTGGGACAGTCCAGGCCAGCTGGGCCCCGAACAGCACCGCGGCCAGGCAGCCCAGGCCGAGCAGGAGCGCGAAATCGCTCACGACCAGGAGGCGGGACTGTTGACCGGGCGTGGCCCAAGCCAGAGCGACGCCCAACGTGAGACTGGCGAGGTAGACCCCGGCGAGGTACGCCGCGCGCACGCGCCACCGTCGGCGAGCTCCCGTCGCCAGGAGCCACGCACAGCGGTCCTCGAGGGATCGCACGATCACTGCGACCGGCATCGCGAGGCCGACCAGGATCATCTTGTCCAGCACCGGACCGGCCGTGAGCAGGTCGGCAGGGCTCCGAAGTCGGATGCCCACGTGGGCCACGACCCAGTAGGCCGCGGCAGCGGCCACCAGGCTGGCGACGGTGCGGGTGTTCCAGCCTCGCGCCGTCACCACCTGCCGGACGATGCTCACGGGGTCATCACCTCGACGTTGCTCAGCTGGCATTGGACGACATCCTGCGCGTGGGCTCGGAACCACGCCCGGCGCTGGGTGGCCGTCCGCGAGTCCCAGTGCGCGCGGAAGCGCTCCATGGCGGTGTAGTCCAACCACTTCGAACTGAGATGGGGGTCCTCGGGTCCATGGCCGTCGAGCGGGATGTCCAGCTCCGAGAGGAGCCAGGACTCGATCACATCCTCCGGTGTCGCTACGGGGCGACGACCCGTGTAGTCACCGCCTGACCCACACAGACCCTGGAGCAGGGTGGCGCTGAACTGCACCTGCAGGGCCTCACGATCCGCGACGTGGGCGCTCGAGTCGGTGCCGTTGACGATCTCGAAGGGGACGGTGATCGTCCCGTCTCGGTAGGACGCATTGAGCTGATCGGCCACCGCACTCTCGGCGAGGTGCCACTGTCCCGCAAGCCCGGATAGCAGGTCGAGCTCCGGCTCCAGCGCCGACCACACCGATGGGTAGGTGTGATCCAGCGCCGCCGACAGGCACACGGTGACGCTCGGGCGCGGGTGGTGACACACCGGCCGGGCGGCTGCTTCATCGACAGTCATGCCGGCGTCTCCCACCAGGAGCAGCGGCACCGCGGTGAGGCAGGCCGCAGCGAGGGGAAGCCACGCCTTCGACGACGCTCGCGCCGCGAGAGCCACGAGAAGGAACGCGACGGCGAGGAGCCACATCCCACGCAGCCCCAGCATCCACGTGGCGGCACTGAGGTAGGTGCGGTCGCGTCCGTCGGCCACGATCAAGCCGGCGAGCGGGCGCAGGGAGGGCCTGCTCGTGTCGGCGAAGGCCCCGACGGCATAGACGGTGGCGACCGCGCAGACAGGAGCCAGCGCCGGGGGCACCAGGGTGGCGAGCAGGACTCCGAGTCCGGATGCTGCGAAGAACCCGGCAACGATGGTGAACAGGTCGATGATGGGGAAGGTCCCGAAGGTCGCCTGCGTCGCCGTCGCGATCCCCGCCATGAGCGCCACCACGAGGAATCCCACGGAGGCCGAGGCGGCCTGGGTGGCGACGACCCGGAGGTGCACCGAGTGGCGTTGACGAGCGGCGGAGTCGAGCATCCACTGGTAGCGGTTGCGCCGCGAGCCTGACGTGGTCCAGGCCGCGATCGCCGCCACGGCTGGATAGGTCAGGAGGGTCGAGGTCTCGAGGGTCGCGCTCGTCTCACCCCATGATCCCCACCAGCTGGCGTAGTCCCCGGCGACCGTCATGAGCGTGACCAGGAAGAGCAGCACCGAGCCGAGCACCACCTGTCGCCGGGTGATGGGAACACCCGTCACGACAGCTCCCGGCCGATCAACTCGATGAGACCGCTGCGCAGCGAGTCGACACTCACGGTGTCGTTGCCCCCGAGTGCGGAGAGAGCCGCCGTGTCGCCGTGCCACACCGCCGAGCCACCATCGAGGACGGAAACGCGCGACGCCACAGCGTGGACGTCCTCCAGGAGATGGGTGGCCAACAGGACGGTGGTGGACTCACCCAGGACCCGGATCCGTTCGTGGAAGTCAGCCCGCTGCACGGGGTCGAGCCCGGCTGTCGGCTCATCGAGGATCAGGCCCGCTGGTCGGTGGACGATCGCGGCAGCGAGACCGGCGCGTCGCAGCATGCCACCGGACAGGTCTCCCAGCCGCTTGTCCGACGCCCCGGCCAGGCCGACCTGTGCGACGACCTCTGCCACACGCTCCCCCGTCTGCTCACGGGGGAACTCCTTCAGCCACGCGGCGTACGCCACGAACTCCCGCACACTGAGGCCGGGCGGAAACCCGAACGCCTGGGGCAGCCAACCGATGACTGCGAACCCCGCCCGCCCCGACACCAGGGTGTCGTCGAGCTCCCAACGAACACTGCCGGAGGTGGGCTGCTCGATGCCCACGAGCTGGCGCACGAGCGTCGACTTGCCGGCACCGTTCCTACCGAGCAGGCAGGTGATGCCGGGCCCGAACTCGAGCGAGACCCCATTCAGCGCGATGAATCTCCGATAGGCCTTGTGGACGTTGTCTGCGCGGATGATCAGCAAAGGAGCTCGCTTTGTGGGTGTCAGGGTCAACGAGGTGGACGGGGGCTGCTACTTCCGGATCGCAACCCAGCTCCCACAGCTGTCGGGCATCAGCGGCCGATCGCGACAGATGCGAACCTTCACGCCGGTGAACGAGTTGTGGGAGGCGCAGGATCGATCCGACCCGATCAGGCCACGCCTGGTCACGTAGTCGGCGGAGGTGGTGGACCTCGTGTAGCGGCCGACGTTCTCGTCCGGGATCAGGTTCTTCCACGTCGTCATCCCCGCGAAGTAGACGGGGTGGCCGTCCGTGGACTTCAGCCACCCTCCGGTGTCCAGCCCACACGGATGCCAGTCGTGGACGGTCTGTGCCCCCTGGCCGTCCCCCGACGAGACGCCCACGGCGTAGGCCGCCGTCGGCGCTGCGAGGAGGAAGATGCTGGCCGCTGCCCCTGCGAGGAGTGTCTTCATTGGATCGTGCCCCCGATTCTGTGCCGTCGCCCGATGCGATCTGGCAAGTGCAGATATCTAAACAGATCTACAAACACCTGTCGACAGGGTTGTACACAGGCAGGGATTCACGCCGTCGACCCGAAGACCCGCGACCGCAGCACGGGCGCACTACCCTCGACCGCATGGCTTCGATACCGGACTCCACCCGGCTCGCCGTCCTCATCGACGGTGACAACACCACCTCCACCATCGTCGAGGCGCTCCTCGCGGAGATCGCGAAGTACGGCAGCGCCACCGTCAAGCGGGTGTACGGCGACTGGACCACCCCGAGCCTGCGCGGCTGGAAGGAGGTCATCAACGCCCACGCCATCCAACCCATCCAGCAGTTCGCCTACACCACGGGGAAGAACGCCACCGACAGCGCGCTGATCATCGACGCCATGGACCTGCTGTACACCGGCAACCTCGATGGCTTCTGCCTGGTCACGTCCGACAGCGACTTCACCAGGCTCGCCTCGCGCCTGCGTGAGTCTGGCAAGACCGTCTACGGATTCGGCGAGCCACGCACACCGCGCTCCCTGGTCGCCGCCTGCAACCGGTTCGTCTTCCTGGACGTCCTGCGCCCGCCCGAGGAGATGCCCGCACCGAGCGAGAAGCTCCCCGTCGCCTCGGCGCCCGTGCGCAAGAGCGAGACTGAGCTGCGCAGTGACACGAAACTGGTCAAGCTGTTGCGCGACGGCATCAACGCCGGTTCCGACGACGACGGCTGGGCGAACCTGAGCGGTGTCGGCAACTACGTCGCCAAGCAGCAGCCAGCCTTCGACTCCCGCAACTGGGGCTACGCGAAGTTGGTCGACCTCGTCACCACCATCGGCCTCTTCGAGGTCAAGCGCACCTCGGGCCAGGGCGTCCGGTTGCGTGAGAATCCGAAGCGAAAGCCGGCCAAGAAGTCGCCACCGAAGGCCCCCGTGAGCAACAGCCGCGACCGCGCCTCCCCAACCTTGGACAACGCGAACTGAGTCGGAGCAGACTGCTGTCCATGCGGAGGGTGACTCCCCTGGCCTGCGCCCTGGCGCTCGCTGCCACGGTCCCGGGCTGCACAGGCTCGGACGACTCCTCGACTCCTGCCCCCTCCCCCACGACCGGTGCGCCGGCTCAGGCGGCAGCGACCCTCCCGGTCGCCCCCGGATCGGTCGTGGCACCGGCCAGTTGGAAGCTCGCCTCGATCGAGATCGAGAACCCGGACGGCCTGGCCGGGCTCGACGGTGCGGTGTTCGTCAAGACTGACGACGGCCGGGTGGTCAGGCTAGACGCCAGCACCGGCAAGGTGACGGCCCAGAGGAAGATCGACACGGCGACCGACATCGCCCACTACTGCCAGGGCATCGGCAGTGACGGCGAGACCTTGTGGGCCTGCTCGGCGAGCGACACCACCACTGACATCGTGAGACTCGACCCGGCCACCCTGAAGGAGACGGGGCGGGCGAAGGTGGACAAGGTGTTCGACCAGCTTTCTCTGGGCGTGGGCGGTGGCCGGGTCTGGGTGCTGACCGGGGACGGCAGCCAACTCACCAGCGTCGACACCAGGAACCTTGAGCAGACGACGGTGCCCCTGGCGCGTCGTTGCTTCCAGACGGCGGTCACCAGCGCAGTGGTGTATGCCACCTGCCTCCTCGACGACGAGGTGATCGCAGTCGACACCGCGAGCGGCGAGGTCACCGACAGCGTGAGCGTCACGCAACCCACCAACATCTCGGTCACCGACGACGAGGTCTGGGTCAGTGGGTCCGCCGGCCTCCTGCGGCTCGACACGGAGCTCGAGCCGCAGGCGGCGTACCCCGGGCTGAGCACCGGCAGCGAGGGCGATGTCGTGGCAACCCCCTCCGGGGTGTGGGTGCGACATCCCGACGAGTTCCTGCTCCGCATCGACCCGATCAGCGGCGAGGTCGCGGCCCGCTATGCGATCGCCCCCGTGCCCAGCGGCGGGAGTCTGCTGGTCACTGACGACGCCGTGTGGACCTCGGCAGCCAACGACGCCACCGTCTTCAAGGTCGACCGGGACGCCTCCTGAGCAGCGGTGGGCGACAGGTGCCGACGCTCATCGGCGCCGGACCCGGTGCCGTGACCCCGAGACCTGCCCCTGGCGAGACAAGGGGTCAGTCAGGGGAGCACCCGATGTGGTGAGGGACGGCTTCGAGGGAGAGTGGAGATGTCAGGGAGATGCCCTGGCCCCATCACCACGAAGGACGTGCTCCACCATGAACAGCATCCACGAGAAGTTCGCCCAGCTCGGCCTGGTCCGGTCCAGTGACCAGCGGGTCCTGGGCGGCGTGTGCGCCGGTCTCGGACGCCGGTTCGGGCTGACCCCGTGGACCGCACGGCTCCTGTTCGTGCTGCTGCTCCTGGTCGTCCCCGGCAGCCAGATCCTGGTCTACCCGATCCTCTGGATCCTGATGCCGTCCGAGGAGACTGTCGCCGCCCGGACCCAGGTCGGTGTGCCGACGCCGGCCGCCTGACCCTGTTCCCGGGGGGCCGAGTGCAGGTGTGAGTACGGTGGACGTAGTTGTGCGGCGTCCACCGCCCGGTCCGATCGAGGCCGGCGGGGCCGTGCTGAGAGGTCCTCGTGTGCTTCTCCGTCCAGGCAGATGTCATCGCTGGCGCCGTGCTTCTGCCGATGGCTGTCGTCTCGCTGCGCGAGGTGCGCCAGGTCCGTGAGCTGCCGTTCGCCTCGCTTCCGTTGCTGTTCGCGCTGCACCAGCTGACCGAGGCACTGGTCTGGGCGCATTTCGAGGACCAGTCGGTCTCGTCGGCGCTGGGCCAGGCCGCCGCGTGGCTCTACGTCGGCTTCGCGATGGTGGTGCTGCCCACCCTGTTCCCACTGTCGGTGCTGCTGCTCGAACCTCAGGGCGCTCGGCGCAGGGTGGCCCCGTTCGTCATCCTCGGGGCTGCCCTGTCGGTGGTCTTCGCCGTGGAGATCTTCACCTCGCCGCTGAGTGTGGTGGTGCACCCGCATGCCCTGGAGTACGACACCGGACTCACCCACGGCACCCTGCTGTCCATCGGCTACGTCGTGGCGGTCATCGGTCCGGCCCTGTTGTCGGGCTACCGCTCGATCGTCGCCTTCGGACTGGTGAACCTGGTCGGGCTGCTGGTGGTCGCGTTCATCTACCTGGACGCCTTCGCCTCGCTCTGGTGCGTGTACGCCGCGCTCACCTCGGCCCTGGTGGTCGTGCACATGGTCCGGCGGCGCCGGCTCCCCGACTCCGACCGTCTGCACGGCCAACCGCGGCTGCTTGCCGGCCACTGACCCGCCCGGCGAGGCTGGGCTACGGTGACTGGATGGACCGCGAGACCGCCCAGCTCTGGCTGGATCGCTATGTGAGCGCCTGGCTGTCGTACGACCCGGACGACGTGGCTGCCCTGTTCGCCGAGGACGTCGAGTACCGCTACCACCCCTACGACGAGCCGATCGTCGGTCGGGCCGAGGTCGTCGCCTCCTGGTTGGGTGAGGGCTCCGCAGAGGACGCCTCCACCCGGGACGCGCCCGGGACGTACGGCGCCACCTACTCCCCTGTCGCCGTCGACGGGGACGTCGTGGTGGCCACCGGGACCTCGCACTACCGCGACGTCCCCGACGGACCGGTCGTGCAGCAGTTCGAGAACTGCTTCGTCATGCGCTTCGACGCCACGGGACGGTGCCGCGAGTTCACCGAGTACTACCTGCGCCGCCCCTGAGTCACTCGGAGGGCTGGGGCACCTTGCACTTCACCTTCGGGTTGACGCCCACGTAGTTCAACGGACCCGCGACCACGGTCAGGGCTGTGTCGCTCGCGGTCTTGCAGCTCACGTCGCGATTGTCGGAGAAGTAGTCACGCTGAAATGCTGCCAGCACACCGATCAGCAGCCAGACCACCACGATGATCCCGATCAGTCGTCCCATGTCGTTCTCCTCGCTCAGCGGTTCGGGGGCAAACGTCTCCCGTACCCACGCTGAGGTGGCGCAAACCGCGCGACCACATTGAATGGCCATTCAAATGGTGGCAGAGTGCCTCTATGTCGCTCGACTTCACAGCCATCAACCCCACGGCTGCCCAGGCCGTGGCCGCGTCGCCGTCCCCGTCCGGGGACCTGCCCAGCCGGGCCCAGTACGTCGTCGTCGGAGGCGGGGTGATCGGCACGTCGATCGCCTACCACCTGGCTCTCCTCGGAGCCAGCGACGTGGTGCTCCTGGAGCGCAAGCAGCTCACCTCGGGCACCACGTGGCATGCCGCGGGCGAGGTGGTGTCGGGGGGCACCACCGAGGACGCCCTGTGGATGGCGCGCTACTCCGCCGAGCTCTATGCCCGCCTGGAGCAGGAGACGGGCCTGTCCACCGGGTTCCGCCAGTGCGGCTACCTGCAGCTGGCCACGACCGAGCGCGCCGACGAGGGCCTGCGCCGCGAGACGGCGTACATGCGCTCGGTGGGCATGTCGAAGGAGGTCCTCTCGCCACGCGAGGTGGCCGACCTCGTGCCCCTGATCCGGACCCAGGACCTGGTCAGCGGCTTCTGGACGCCCGACGAGGGCCGGGCCAACCCGGTCGACGTGACGATGTCCCTGGCCAAGGGTGCCCGGCAGCGCGGTGTGCGGATCTTCGAGCACGCCGAGGTCACCGACTTCCTCCTCGAGCGCGGCCGGGTCGTCGGTGTGCGCACCGAGCGCGGCGACATCGAGTGCGAGAAGGTCGTGATCGCTGCCGGCCTGTGGGGCCGCGAGGTCGCGGCCAAGGCCGGCGTGACCGTGCCGCTCCAGGCGGCCGAGCACTACTACCTGCTCACCGAGCCCATCGACGGCGTCACGCCGGAGTCGGTGCCGGTCATCGAGGAGACGGAGTCCTACGGCTACTACCGCGAGGAGGGTGGCGGGCTCCTGGTCGGCATGTTCGAGCCGGTCGGGAAGGCCTGGGCGCTGGACGGCACCCCGCGCGACAGTGCGTTCGCCGTACTCCCTCCGGACTGGGATCGACTCGCGCCCTTCCTGGAGGTCGCCATGCGGCGCTTCCCGGCACTCGAGGACGTCGGCATCCGGACGCTCTTCTGCGGCCCCGAGAGCTTCACCGACGACCTCGCACCGATGCTGGGCGAGTCACCCGAGGTCGACGGCCTCTACCTCGCCTGCGGGCTCAACTCGGTCGGCATCCTCTCCGGCGGCGGCCTGGGCCACATGATGGCGCAGTGGCTGATCGAGGACCACCCGCCGCTGGACGTCACCGGTTTCGGGGTCGACCGGGCCCACGAGTTCCAGGCGACGCGGCTGTTCCGCAAGGAGCGCACCGTGGAGCGCCTCGGGTTCCTCCTCAACGATGGCGCCTGGCCGAACGCCCAACCCCAGCGGGGTCGCGACGTACGCCGCTCGCCGTACCACGCCCACCACGTCGCCGACGGCGCCCACTTCGTGGCCACCAGTGGCTGGGAGTACCCCGACTACTTCGCCGGCCCCGGGCGCACCCCGAGCGTCGAGTGGGGCTTCGCGCGAGGTGAGGCGTTCGAACGCACCAAGGAGGAGCACCTGCACGCGCGCGAGCACATCGCGATCTTCGACCTCTCCCTGATGTCGCACCACCTCGTGCAGGGTCCGCACGCGATGGCCGTGCTCAACCGGGTCTGCGCCAACGAGGTCGACACCGCCGTCGGCAGGGTGGTCTACACCCAGTGGCTCGACTCCCGGGGCGGGATCATCGCCGACGTCACCGTCACCCGGCTGGCCCAGGACGCCTACGTCGTGGTCAGTGGCGACACCATCCACCGCCGGGTGCCGGCCTGGATCCGCCGCCAGACCCGCGAGCGTGAGTTCCTCACCGTCACCGACGTCACCAGCGGACATGCGCTGCTGTCGGTCCAGGGCCCGCGCTCGCGTGAGCTGCTGCAGTCGCTGAGCCCGAACGACTGGTCGGACACGGCGTTCCCCTACCTGACAGCGCAGAAGGTCGAGCTCGGCTACACCCCGCTGTGGGCGTTGCGGGTGACCTACGTCGGCGAGCTGGGCTGGGACCTCCTGGTGCCGACCGAGTTCGGGGCCACCCTCTACGACCAGCTGCGTGAGGCCGGCGCCGACTTCGGCTTCCGCCCGACGGGCGTCGGTGCCCTGGAGACGATGCGGCTGGAGAAGGCGTTTCGCGACATGGGCCACGACATCGACTCCACCGACACCCCGCTGGAGGCCGGTCTGGGCTTCGCGGTCGCGTGGGACAAGTCCGGCGGTTTCGTCGGACGCGATGCGCTGCTGAAGCAGCGGGAGTCCGGTCCGCTGAACCGGCGCCTGGTCAACGTGCTGCTCACCTCACCCGACCACGACCTGTTCGGCGACGAGCCCGTCTACTGGGACGGGCTGCCGGTCGGCCACGTCCGCAGCGGCGGTTTCGGCCATTCCCTGGGGGCCGCGTGCGGGATCGCGGGGATCTCGCGGGACGACGGGTTCACCGGCGCCGACCTGGCTGCCGGGTCGTTCGAGATCGACATCGCCGGGACCCGGGTGCCGGCCGAGGTCTCACTCAAGCCGTTCTTCGACCCGCAGCGGGCACGCGTGCTGAGCTGACCGACCTGGGTGTCCTCGGGGGCTAGCCTGAGGCGATGGTCGTGACCTGGGCCCAAGCGCTTTCCTGGCGGTTGCGCCGCCACCTGCTCGACCCGGTCGGCACCGGGTCGGTCGCCGAGGTGGTGCGACAGCTGGGGCCGATGCCTGCCTGGCCGGAGGCAGCGGCGGAGCAGGCGATCGGGGTACGCCGCTCGGAGGGGCGCGCCGGCGACACGGCCCGGGCCCTGGCGGCTGGTGACCTGGTCAAGGTCTACGCCTTCCGCGGCGCCACCCACCTCATCACTCCGCGGGAGGCCGGCGCCTACCTGGCGGTCCGGGCCTCGAGCCGGATGTGGGAGCTCGCGAGCTGGGAGAGCTACTACCGGCTCACCGCGGCCGACTGGCCGCGGTTCCGCGCATACGTGCGGGCAGCCCTCGCCGACGGGCCGTTGACGCGGTCGGGCCTCGCGAGCGCCCTGGGGCGCAGCAGCCGCTACCGGCACCTGCGCAGCATCGTCGCCGAAGGCAACGACACCCTGCTGAAGCCGCTGACCTGGCAGGGCGACATGGGGCTGGGGGTGAGCAGTGACGGCGAGGCCACGTTCCTTGCTCTCGACAGCGTCGCGGGCTGGGCCGGCATCCCCGACCTCGACGAGGCCGGACCGGCTGTGGTCGCGGCATACTTCCGGACACACGGACCGACCACGCCGGACCGGGTGCACGACTGGTTCGGCAAGGGGCTCGGGGCCCGGCGCAAGGACGTGGCCCGCTGGCTGACCCGGCTCGAGGATCGCCTGGCACCGGTCAGCGCGGCGGGCGAGCCCCTGATGGTGCTGGAGGAGGACCTGGACGAGCTGAGGAGTACGGCGGCCTCCACCTCGGTCCGACTTCTCCCGGGCCGCGATCCCTGGGTCATGGCGCCCGGCACGACTGACACCCACATCGTGCCTCCTGCGCACCGCGAGGTCGTCAGCCGCTCGGCCAATCCGGTGCTCGCTCACGGTGTCGTGGCCGGGACGTGGCGGGTGCGCGGCGAGCAGGTGGAGGTCACCTGGTTCAGCGACTCCGGGCGGGTGCCACGCACCGCTCTGGACCGGGAGGCGACGACCCTGGGACGGTTCCTGGATCGTCCGCTCGACCTGACGGTCGAGGTAGGCTGAGCGATCCGGTCGGGCATCGGGCCGTGGGTCACGTCGTGAGCGTCGGGGGTGCCTCCATCGTCGGGGCGTGCGGCAGCCCCTCGAGGGCCTGATCCAGGTCCGCGAGGATCCCCCGCGTGACGTCCTCATCGAGCTCATGGCCGACCTTGGCCCGGCCGATGTCGATGATCGCCACCTGGATCAGTCCGCGCTGGATGAGCGGGTGCCGCGAGGCCGCGATGAGTCTGAGGGCGTCGGCGTACAGCTTGCGGGCTCGTTCCTGACGTCCCAGGCACAAGGTGACCAGGGCAAGGTCGAAGGCGTCGCTGCCGGGCTTGTCCTCCAGGCTGGCCGCCTCGAGGAACAATCGGGCCGACTGCTTCAGGTCGTCCAGGCGATAGGCGCACCAGCCGGCGGTCGAGAGCGAGCGATTGCCCTTCGACCCACTGTGCCTGCTCAAGGCCAGCGCCTCCCGGAACCCGGCTTCCGCCCGAGGGTCTCCGAGCAGGTGACGGATCTCGGCCACCGCCCCGACCACCCAGGGGTCTGGCAGGCCCTCGGGGACCAGCGTGAGTGCCCGTTCCATCGCCTGCAGCGCGAGGTCGAGATCAGGCGGTGTCTGCTGCCTGGCGTTCCAGCCGATCTGCGCCCAAGCATCGACCGAGGACGGGTCCAGCTCGCTGGCCCCGACTGCGAACGCCTGGGCCTGGGCGTAGTCACCGACGTCGCTGAGCAGGATGCTGAGCTGGTTGCGGGTCCAGACGTCGTACGGCGCCGCGAGCAATGCCTCGTCGATGACCGCGAGGGCACGGTCCTGCTGCTCGTCGGCGACGAGCGCCCACCCCAGGTCACCTTTGCTGCTCGCATCGCCGAAGGTCTCCACGAGCTGTGCCAGGTGGGCGATGCCATCGGCACGACGCCCTGCGTCCACGAGGGCGATCGCCAGGCTGCGTCGGACGACCGGGTCGTCGCCGAGCTCGACCATGGCCCGCTCGCCCTCGTGCACTGCCTCCTCCAGCCTGCCCAGGAGGCGGAGCGTATCGATGTAGGCACCCACCACCTCGGGTTCAGGTGCGCTCTGGAGGAGGCGCTCGTAGGTCGCCAACGCCTCTTCGTAGCGCTGAGTCTGGGTGAAGAGCGCGGCCTGCTCGATCTCGACGCGCGAGTCGTCGGGCAGCAGCCGCCGCGCCTCGTCGACGTGTCGCTGGGCCTCCCCGGCATCTGAGGCGACCCGGGCGAGCAGGATGTAGGCGAAGCCGTAGTCGGGGTCCACGGTGATGGCATGGTGGAGGTCGCGCCGTGCCTCGTCGATCCGACCGAGCACCTGGAGGGCGGTGGCCCGGACTGCGAGCGCGAAGGGCCATTCGGGCACCAGGTCCAGGGCGCGGTCGGCGAAGTGCAGTGCGCGTTCGGCGTCGCCGTTCTGGCGCAGAGCGTCTGCCAGCTCGATCAGGATCGATTCGTTCTCGGGATCCAGCCGCGCAGCTTCCTCGAGGTCCGCGATGCCCCGCTTCAACTTGCCCCGGTCCAGGTGGAGGCGCGCGCGCAGCTGCAGGGCGTCAGCGGTGGCGATCCCGCCAGCCTCGATGATCTCGTCGAGCAGTTCACGCGCCTCGGCCGGACGGGAGTCGAGCAGGGCGCAGGCCAGGTAATAGCGACCCGACACCTGGCCACTGAGTCCCACGGCCCGGCGCAGCAGGGCCTCCGCGGTCTCGGCGTCGTCGTCGACCAGGGCCGCCCTGCCGAGGACCACCAGAGCGTCGAAGGTGTCGGGGTCGTAGCCCAGTGCTGTCCGGGCCGAGTCCGCTGCGTGGGACCAGTCCCCGGTCGAGGCAAGGACCCGTGCTTCGACGGCGTAGACGTCAGCCGAGTCCGGGGCCTCCTCCTTGGCGTGTTCGATCATCGCCAGCGCATCAGCGGACCGACCGGCGTCGAAGAGCCCGCGAATGAGTGCGAGCGTGGCTTCCAGGCTGTGATCGGGCAGGTCCACGGCTCGCTGCAGCATGCTGATGCCCGCGGCGGGATCGGCGTCGAGGAGCAGCTGTCCCAGCGCGACCAGGACGGGCTCGTTGTCGCCGAACCTCCCCAGAGCGGACTCGGCCACCGCGATGCCCGAGCTGGTCTGGCCGGTCTGCTGCAACAGCCACACCAATCTCGCATACGCGAAGGGGGAGGCCTGGGGGTCGGCACAGATCTGGCGGTACAGCTCGGCGGCGACCTCGGGTGAGCCTGCCTGCAGGGCCAGGTCGGCGTGCAGGACCAGGAAGTCGAAGTTCGTCGGGTCGAGGACTCGCGCCGACTGGATCACTTCAAGGGCTCGGGGTACGTCGTCGACAGCCTGTGCGGCGAGAGCCAGCCGGTAGCGGGCCGAGGCGTCGTGGGAGTCGACGGCGATGGCACGCTGTGCCAGCTCCGCGACCTGGTCCCAGTCACCGGTCCGCAGCGCGATCTCGCCGCCCAGGTCCAGCAGTGCGGTGTCCTCGGGGGCCGACTCCACAGCTGTTGCGATGTAGGCGGCCGCGTCCCTGGCCCGGTCGAGCGCCAGCAGGGCCGAAGCCAGTCCGCCCAGCAGCCAGGACTTGTTCGGCTGGTCCTGGAGGGCCCGTTGATAGGACGCCAGCGCTGACTCGAGCCGGTTGTCGAGCCGTTCGGCTTCGGCGCGCACGCCCGTGAGTTCGGCGCCGGGGGTCAGGGATTCGAGGACGTCCAGCACCTCGAGCGCCTCCGCGTGACGACCCAGCGACATCAGCGCGTAGACCGACGAGGCGAGTGTCGCGGCCGCTTCGCCATCCTCGCGCTGAGCCTGGATGGTGCCGAGCGCCCGCAGCGCGTCGGGATCGGCCGGGGTCGTCAGGAGGGCCTCCTTCAGAAGCTCCTCGGCGACCTCCGTCTTGCCGCCCCCCATCAGCAGGACGGCATGGTGTCGCGCCGCCTCCGGGGTGGCGCCGCCCTCTGCCCGTGACCGGCGCAGGTGATCCAGTGCCTCCAGCTCGAAGTGGAGCGCCGCGAGCGCGATCCCGAAGTCGGAGTGGTCCCGGGGATTCAGCTTCGTGTCGTCGACCGCCCGGAACTGTTCGACCGACTCCCGAAAGGCCTCCTCTGCCTCCGCGGCATCGCCGAACCGCTCGCGCCCCTGACCCAGCACGCTGTTCGAGATGGCGAACGCCAGGGCGAGGCCTTCGGTCGGCTCGTCGTGCGGCATCACCGGCCGGAGCCCACTCACCAGGTTGCTCAGGGTGTCGAACGCGGCTGAGAACTGTCCGCTGCGGAACTCGGAGCGGGCGATCTCCACGCGGGTGCGGGCATAGCTCTCAACCACGTGGACGCTTGTCGCGGACAGGGCTTCGATGGCCCCGTCCGCCGAGAAGCCGAGCCCGGCCCAGGCGCTGGTCATGACCGCGGGGTCCCGTAGCCGGAGGTTGCGGACCTGGCCGAGTTCCGTACGCCGGGCCCTTGCCCGGTGGCCGCCATCACCTTGCGTGCCCCGTCGTCGATCACGCGGCAGGACTCCGGGTGGTTGACCCGGGCCCACCACATCGCCACCAGCACATCTCGCGGGTGATTGCTCGTCGCGGGCGCATCGCCGGTGACGAAGCGCTCGGCGTCGGCTACCTGATCGGGCAGTGTCTCCATGTCGTACGCGGCCTGGGGGTAGTCGTAGGCAACCTCCTCACGGAACTTGCGGGTCACGTCGCGGACCTCGTCCGACACCTCGATCTGGGGAGCCCCGATGGCGGTGCGGGCGGCCTGCCAGGCGGCGCGCAGTCTGCCGACGAACGCCTCGATCGCCCGTCGTTGGGGTTCGGTGGCCAACTCAGGAAGGAGGTCGAGGAGCAGCTCGGCGCGGACCGGGTCGGCCGGCGCACCACCGGTCGACGTACCGTCCGGGTCGAGCTCCAGGAAGATGGTCGCGGCGACGTAGCTCGGGCCCAGGACGTAGGTCGCGAAGGCGTCGGCGCAGACGACATGGTGCCGGGCTGCCAGGTCACTCCAGCTGTCCTGGCTGGTCCGGATGAGGTAGAGGCCGGCGTCCTTGCCGATCAGCGGCAACGCCCACAGGTTCCATCCGAGGTAGCCGAGCTGGATGTGCTCGGAACGGGTGAGCAGATTCGGTGTCGGCAGCTGCGGAAGCTGGTCGTGGTCCACGTGGCCGAGGAGGACCTTGAGCAGTGCCTGCCGGTCGTCGGCCAGGTCGTCGGCGATCCGGAGCCCGCGGACCGCGATCGAGCTGAGCAGCTCCAGGTAGGCATTGAACAGCGTCTCACCTCGCCCGTGCAGCTGCTCCTCATACTTCGCCCACGGCCGCTGGGCCTCGCCGATGGCATTCAGGGAGGCGCGGTAGAGGGCCTGCGCCTTGCCGAGTCGAGTGTCGTTGAGCGCTGCGATCGTCCACTCCTGGATGCCCAGGAACTCGCGGAAAGCGTCACTGCGCAGGTTGCGGAGGCTGACGTCGATGTCGGGCTGCAGGCTGGTCAGCAGCTCGAGGGCCTGCTCGGTCGGGTCGTCGGGATCCGCGGATCCCCCGTTGATCTCGATGGCGTTGCGCAGTCTGCGCACAGCCGCCTCGATGCCCATGCCGGCGTCGTTGCGGAGCTTGTTGAGATCCCCGTCGGGCTTCAGGAACCGCTGGACCGCCGCGAGCCGGTCCTTCTGTGCCTTCCGTTCGTCGCGGATGTTCTGCACCTCGTCCAACACCTGGTTGAGGAGATCGAGCCTCGCCTCGAGAATCGGATCGAGCGCCTGGGAGCGGGGCCGGTTCTGGTCATTCATGCTGCACCTCCGAGTCGAGTGCCGCGTCGAGCAGTTCCTCGGCGCGCTGTTCGTAGGGAATGTCGGCGGGCCGCCCACCGAACCAGTCGCCCAGCCTCACGGTCCACGCGGCGTTGAGGACGTCGGCGGCCGAGAAGTGCGTGCTCGGCGGGTCCTGCTCGGAGCGGATGCTGGCCACCAGCCGTTGGACGACCGGAGTCCAGGCATACGCGAAGCTGCTCAGGTCCTGTGAGAGCACGGCCCACCATCCGGCCACCTGGGAGGTCACCTCCGCCCGCTGCGTGTCGGACAGCCGGGCATCCTCCTCGGCTTGGAGCTGCATCTGAGCCCACGCCTTGGCGGCCCAGTAGAGCTGGGCGTCGAAGGGATGCAGATCGGAGGAGCCGGTCATGCGTTTCAGCAAGGTGTGGACGGCGTGCACGCGACCCGCGTCGCTGGGGTGGCTGGCCAGGTCGCCCACCGCGGCCGGCGCGGTCGGATCGCACCTGTGGAACACCAGCGTGCACAGATAGGACGGGCCGAGGGCGTAGCCGGCGAAGAGGTCGCAGAACAGCTCGGTGGCCCGACCTCGGGCGGCACCGTCCCAGCCCGCCAGGGCACTGTCGACCGGAGTGCCCACGGAGTCGTTCTCCGCGTCGTAGCTGGCGATCCCGGTGACCACGAGATGTCCGAACTCATGCGCCAGCACGGGAAGGTCCCAGAGCCCGTGGTCCGGGACCCGGCGTCGAATCACGTCGGTGGACCGGTGTACGGCGTGCGCATCGCCGGGAACGCTCATCCGCGCGACCCTGACGTCGCCGTTCCCGGCCAGCCAGCGCACGAACCGGTCCGCCGTCTCGCAGGCACCATGGTCCAGTCCGGCGTCGCGAGCAAGGGCTCCCATCGCCAACGACATGCCCTCACGGGTGACATTGCTCGTGGACTCCTCCAGGAGGGCCAGCTTCACGAAGTCCTCTCGGCCGGGGCGGTGCTTGGCGAAACGCGCTCGCTGGTTCGCCACCATGCTCTTCAGCCGACCGCCGGTGATCCGGTCGACCAGCTCGGCCGATGGTCCGTGCAGGGCCAGGTCCTCGATCGCGTCGATCCTGCGCATCTCGAGTTCCAGCCGAGCGCGCACCACGACCGACAGGTCCAGCGGCTCGTTCATGGCCCGATCCTGTTCAGGATCACCTGGACCCCGTCGATGCGCTCCCAGCCCGCTCCGGCGTCGAGGCAGTCCCTGCCGATCCACAATGCGGCCGCGACACCTGCGGCGAAGCCGGCCGCTGCCGCGCCGTACAGCCAGGTGGCCGCGGCGACGAAGCTGGCCGCGAGCGGACCCAGCAGGGTGCTCAGGAGCTTGAGGATGCGTTTGATCGCGCCGATGGATCTGTCGTGCTGGCCGGACAGGGCCTCGATCGCCGCCGTACCCTCGCGCAGGCTGGTCGCTGCTGCCGCCTCGGCCAGTACGTCGGCCGCGTGCTGACGCACCTCCTCGACCCCGAGCAACCGGCCGGCGAGCCCATCAGCGCCCGATTCGTCCCACCACTGCTTCGCCAGCTCCCGCACCTTGTCGCGCACCGGCTGGGGAACAAGCCGCAGGAGCGCGTTGACGGCCCGCCGGAGGGCTCGCAACCCCAACGCGAACAGGGCACCCACCTTGGGGACCTCGCCCACGAGCGTGCCTGCCGCGGTGAGCCAGGGCTGCACCACGGACCCGGGGATCGCGGTCAACCCGGTGATGGCCGCGGTGGCAACCGACGACGTACGGCTGGTGAGGTCGGCAAGGAAGGAGTCCAGGCTGCCGCGGAACAGGACGAGCGGGTCGGCGTGCTCGCTCGGCTCGGCCGAGAACCGCGCCGTCACCTCGGTCGTGGACCGGCGCCGGCGCCGCTCTGTCTCGAGCTGGTCCAGGGCTTCAGGAAGGGATGCCGCAGGGGCCTGGAGGGTCCCGTCGTCGACGGCCGCGCCGGCAGCCAGCAGGGTCTGGCCGATCTGCAGCTCGCTGAGGATCTGTTCGAGCTCCTCGTCCGGATCGACCTGTGCGGCCGCGCCCTGCTCGCCCCGGAAACCGGCGACCGTGCCGAAGGCACTCTCCCGGGCCTCGGTGACGCGCAGCAGGTCGCGGGCGGCGAGCTGGATCTCGAACGGGTCGCCGGAGTCCAGGGCGAACTCGAGGGCGCGCCCGGCATCCAGGACCTGGCCTTCGGCTCTCGCATAGTCGGGCTGGATCATGCGTCTCGCCCCCTTCGTGCCATGGTTGCGGAGCGGCTGACCCCCGCGCAAGAGGCCAGACCCCGACTGCGAAGAGGCCGGTCGCACGTGCGTGATACCGGCAGCCGATCTTGCACTCGGCTCGCCGGGAGCGCCCAGGGCGTGCCTACTGCGAGAGGAGGTCAGCGAACGTGCTCGCGCCCAGTGCCGGCAGGAGCTCAGCGCTCGCGTCCGGGCAGCCCTCGGCAGCCAGGACGTCCATGTCGGCACCGTCGATGTCGGTGAGCAGTCCCTTGTCGGTGTAGAAGGCGAAGACGGCGCTGCCGAACGTCGCGGCGGCGTACTCGGCCGGCTGCAGGTCGACGACCTTCGGGGTCTCTTCGGCAAGGAAGCCACAGAACTCGTCCGCGGTCAGGGCCGCCCCCTGGTCGGCCTCGCCATCGAGGTCGGCGTCGCCCGACACCGCGTCGGTGAGCTCGGTCGGCACGACCGAGGCTGCCTCATCGGTGGGCGTGGAATCGTCCGAGCCGCCGCAACCCCCCAGCCCGACGACGACCAGCATGATCATGGCCACTGCGGTCCATCTCGATCCCATGTGAGTGCCCCTCGCTCGCTTCAGATGTCTCCATCCCGGAGGGTCGGCGAACCCGGAAGATACTGCGATCTGCCAACGACTCCGCGCTCAGAACGACTACGATCCTGCGGATGAGCAGGATCTTCACCACCAGCTTCGCCTCGGTCTATCCCCACTACGTCGCCAAGGTGGAGAGGAAGGACCGCACGAGGGCCGAGCTGGACCAGGTGATCGAGTGGCTGACAGGTTTCGACGAGTCGGCCTTGGGTGCACACCTGGCTGCCGGGACCTCGTTCGAGGACTTCTTCGCCGATGCCGACCTCAACCCCAACGCACCGCTGATCACGGGCGTGGTGTGCGGGATCCGGGTCGAGAACATCGAGGACCCGTTGATGCAGAAGATCCGCTACCTGGACAAGCTGGTGGACGAGCTCGCCAAGGGCAAGGCCATGGTCAAGATCCTGAGGGCGTGAGCCAGGCTCAGGACACCGATGTCTCGTCGATCGCCCGCGAACCCACCGGGGTCCGGCTGAGGATCAGCACGGCCCGGTCGTCCTCGCCGCTCTCCACCTGACCGACGATCCGATTCGCCGCGCCGCCGAAACCCTGGCCGACGGCCTCGAGCGCGACCCGCTGCAACCAGGCGATGCCGGCGTCGATGCTGCTGCCTCGAGCCTCCACGACACCGTCGGTGTAGAACATGAGGGCCTCACCCGGGTGCAACCGCCCCTCGCTGACGTGCAGTTCCGGCGAGTTGAGCACGCCGAGGGCGGTGCCGCAGGCGTTGTCGATGGTCCACTCCTGGGAGGCCAGGTCCCAGCGCAGTGCCGGCGGGTGCCCACCACTGGTGATCTGGTAGCGGCCCTCCTCGAGATCGACGAGCAGGTGGACGGCGGTCGCGAACGCCTCGTCGTCGCCTTGCCGGATGAGGAAGTCGTTGGCCGCACGCAGCAGGTCCTGGGGCGGCAGCGCGCCGATCAGCCCGCCGAGGGCGCCGGAGAACTGGAGCGCGGCCGGTCCTGCTCCGGTGCCCTTGCCGCAGACGTCGACGAGAATGAGCTCGAACCGGGTGCGGTCCTCGCTGAGGTCGGCCACCAGGAAGTCCCCGGCGTAGGTGACACCGTGGGAGGCGATCATCGCCGACTGCGACTCCCACCCTTCGGGCAGCGGCGGGATCTTGCCCTGCGCCTGCAGTCGGTCCCGCAGGTCCACCAGGAACGCCTCGCTCAGCATGGCCGGCAGCCCGCTGCGCTGGCGGCTGGCCACCAGGAGGACGAGCAGGACGGCTACCACGAAGGCCACCATCGCGATGACCCGCGAGGCGGTGATCGGCCCGTTGAGGGCAACGGCGAGGACGCCGGCCAAGGCGTTGACGGCCCCGACCACCACCAGCCACCGGAAGCGGAGCAGAAGCATGGCGATCAGCAACCAGACGAAGTACGCCGCCAGCGGCATCCACTCCGGGGCCGCGACGGAGACGACGAACGAGGCACTGATGACGACCATCAGGGCTCGTGCGACCTGCTGCTGACTCTTCCGGGTCCCGGTCCGCCACAGGGCGACGCGGGCTTGCAGGTAGCCAGTCGTCGGGTTACCCATCACTCAAGACTAACCGGACATATGCCCCAACCGTTGTGAAACCGACCTGCCCAGGGGCTCAGGGACGCAGCCTGCGGAGCTGCACCAGAGCCGCGCGATGGCTGCGGGGCGTGCGTGTCCGGGCAGGTCGGCCGAGTGTCAGCCGAAGAGCGTGCGGTAGTGCACGGACTGCGCGGGGTAGTAGTCGTCCCAGACGACCGTAGCGACGTCGACCCCGCTCTCTGCGGCGACCAGGCGGTCGAGGTAGTAGTCCCAGCCAGGGCCGACTCCGGCAGCCAGCTCGGCGTTGGGCACCGACTGACTGAAGGTCAGTGTGGTCGTGCCCCCGCGCTCGACCAGGTCCAGCTCGAAGTGCCAGATGTTGTCGTCGTGCTCGGGGGTCGAGGTGACCACGATCCGGTGCGGCGGTTCGCAGGCGTTGATGGTGAAGGTCTCCGACGAGACGTTGTCGCCCTCGGCGTTCATGTGGAACAGCACCGAGCCTGTGGCCGGGTCCCCGGTCCAGGTGCCGATCCAGCGCTCGAGCCGGTCGGACTCGGTGATCGCCGCCCACACCGACTCGATCGGAGCCCGGAAGTCGCGGGTGAACACGACGCTGTCGTGTCCACCGCGGGTGGCGCGGGTCCCGGTCGGCTTGATGGTCATGCGGTCTCCTCGGTCGGTCGGCTGGCAGGGGCGCCGCGGTGGTCGCGAACAGTACGGCGGACCTCGAGCTCGAGGCCGTCGAGCGCGGCCTCGTCGAAGCGCACGCGTGGGCGAAGCTCGTCGAGCAGTGCCTGCACCGGCGACAGACCGGCCGCGGCGAGGGCGTAGTGGCGTTCCCTGCCCCGGTCCTCGACGGTGGTCAGGCCACACTCGGTGAGCAGACGCAGGTGTTTGCTGATCGCCGGGCGACTGATCGGGTGCGAGGAAGCGAGGTCCACCACCCGAGCAGGGCCGCCGACCAGCGAGCGCAGGAGGTCGCGGCGGACCGGGTCAGCGATCGCCTCGAACGGATCCATTCCTTATTGGTAATCGATTGGTTACCAATCTGTCAAGGATCGCGGAGTCCGAGGGAGGTCCGGCGACCTAGGGTCTCACCGGAGGGCTGCCGAGCGCGCTGAGGTCGAGACCGTTCTCCGGGAGCGCGGTCACCGGCTCGACGATGCCCTCGAAACCGTCGGTCGCCTGCGCGAAGGCCGTGAGGTTGGCCGGCGCGTAGCCCCCCTCCTGGGAGTGCGAGACGACGCTGCTGGCCACCCGCACGGACAGGGCGTGCTCGTTGGTGAGACGCCGCAGCCCTGCGGTGAAAGCGCTGCCCCCCGTCGTGCTCCTGAGCCTCCCCTTGACCCGGAGGAACAGGTTGTCGACCCGGTACATCCGGTTCAGCGGATCGTGCCGGACGGGTTCGGAGCCGCTGCTGACGTAGTGCGTCAACAGCGGCACGTCGAAGACGAGGCCCGCCTCGTGCGCCTCGCGCGCCATCCACAGCAGGGAGGTGTCCGACAGCCCGGTGGAGCGGTAGCCACCCCCGACGTCGGAGTGGGCCCCCTCGAACCAGACCTGCTTGACCCGTTCGTCCTCGGTCGGGGCGCCCGCCGGTTCAGCGGGGACCTCCCAGAACGAGGGCGCGAACTTCAGCCGGGTCTCGTCGACCGCCAGGGCGTGGCGGGCGCGCAGCACCTGACTGCTCAGCTGTACGTCGTGGAAGCGCGGCGCGAGATGCATGAAGCCCGGGACGCCGAGCGCTCCCACCGTGTCGAACACCCCGAGGAAGTCGACCGGGGCGGCATGGCAGTGGTCGCGCTTGAACTCCTCCACACTCGCCCCGAACGCACCTTCGGGAAGGTCCTTGCCCTGATACAGGTGCACCGCGGCGGGCAGTCTCTCCTGGACCAGGGACTCCTTGGTGAGCAGGCCCACCCTCCCGACCATGCCGGCCACCGAGCGTGCGGTGTAGGCACCCCGGCTGAAGCCGATGATGAAGATCTCGTCGCCAGGCTCGTAGTTCTGGGCGAGGAACCGGTAGCAGGCGACCACGTTGTGGAACAGCCCGAAGCCGAAGGCCCCACCCAGGAACTTGTCGGCCTTGTAGCTCCCGGCACCGACCCCGCTGACGTAGTACACGAACTGGTGTACGCCTCCCGTCGACCTCGGGTCGCTCTGGACCGTGCGCGCGATCTTCTCGACGTTGGTGATCGTCTGGTTGTCCGGCTTGTTCCACGTGCCGTCACAGCAGACCACCAAGCGCTTCATGCCTTCGATGCTCGCAAACCCGGGTGCTGTCGCGCATGGCCCAAGTGGGCCATCGCCGACCCTCGTCACTTGTATCGTTCACGCATGACTCAGGCGTACGTGCGCGACCGCCTGACCTGGGTCGCCTTCCTGATGCTCGCCTGGTTCGCCTATCTGCAGACCGCACCGGGCCTGGTGGTCCCCCACCTGCGCGACGAGTTCGACCTCAGCTACACAGCGGGAGGCCTGCATGTCGCCGGCTTCGCGGTCGGCAGCATGGTCGCCGGTCTCGCCTCGTCCCGGATCGAGCGGGCGCTGGGGCGCCGACGCCTGCTGTGGTGCTCGGCAGCACTCATGGCCCTGGGCACGATCGGGTTGACGGCCGGCGGCAGGGTCGAGGTCACGGTCGGGTCCGTCGTGGTGATGGGGGTCGGTGGCGGGCTGTTGCTGGCGACGATCCAGGCGTTGCTCGCCGACCATCACGGCGAGCGGCGTACCGTCGCCCTGGCCGAGGCCAACGTGGGGGCAAGCATCTCCTACGTGGTGCTGATCGGGGCGTTCGCGGCGACCGCAGCACTCGGCGCCGGGTGGCGTACGGCGCTGCTGGCCTCGCTGCTCGTGCCCGCCGTGGTGTGGCTCCTGAACCGGCGACTGGGCGTCGCCGAGGGCCCGGTCACCGCGGCCGGTGCGGGCTCCCTGCCCGGCAGGTTCTGGGTCGCCGCCGTCGTACTCGTCTGTGCCGCGGCGGCCGAGTGGTGCGTCAGCGCGTGGGGGGCGACGTTCGTCGAGGAGGCGGTGGACGTCTCGACGGACACGGCGGTCTCCCTGATGGCGGCCTACTTCGGTGGCTTCCTCCTCGGGCGGACGGTCGGCAGCCGGCTGGCCCACCGCTTCCACCCCACTCGCCTGCTCGCCTACGCGCTGGGCATCGCGGGGGTCGGCTTCGCGGTCCTGTGGCCGTCGGCCACCATCGTGCAGGCGCTGCTCGGCCTGGCCCTGCTGGGCCTCGGGATCGGCAACCTGTTCCCCATGGCCCTGTCCATCGCCGTGGCCGTCGCCCCCGACCGCGCCGCGCTCGCGAGCGGCCGGGCCGTCACGGTGACCTCGCTCGCCGTACTGCTGGCGCCCCTGGCGGTGGGCGCCTTGGCGGATGCGACCACGTTGAAGACCGCGCTCACGATCGTGCCGGTGATGCTGGGGCTGGCGGCGGCGGGACTCCTGCTCGTCGGTCCGGCTACGACCGACCGGTGAGCAGCCCCTCGACCACGTCGGCGAGCTCGCCCGGCAGCCGCCGGGCGTCCAGCTCGCGGGTCGCTCCGCGGCGGAGCAGCGGTTCGACCGTCAACGTGTAGTGCGAGATCTCGGCCTGCTCCTCAGCGGTCCCGCCGTACGGGTTGTTCGTCCGTCCGGCTACCCGTTCCAGGAGCACGTCGATCGGCGCACTGAGCAGGACGACGTGCTCGAAACGGTCGTAGAACAGCCCTTGGTTGTGCACGGTGCCCGACACGACGAGGTCGCGGTGCGAGGCCAGGAGCGTGTCCATGCGCGACTCGTCCCAGGCGCCGTCGCCCAGCACCCAGTCGTCATCGTCGGTGTCGACGGTGACATGTCCGCGACGCTCGAGCTCGCCCAGGACGGTCGACTTCCCCGTTCCGGACATCCCCGTGAGCAACACCCGCGACATGGCGACCACGGTAGGCGACCGCGACGAAGGGAGTGAGCCGGACCGACGCGGGTACGGTGCGGCATGCGCATCTTCTTCACCGGCGGCAGCGGCAAGGCCGGCAAGCACGTCGCGGCCCACCTCGCCGAACAGGGTCACCAGGTCACCAACGCCGATCTCGCCCCGCTGAAGCACCCGGGGATCGCCGACCTCCGCGTGGACCTGACCGACGCCGGCGAGACCTACTCTGCCCTCGCCGGGCTGGCCACCTTCGACGAGCTCGACCTGCCGGTGCAGCCCACCTACGACGCCGTGGTGCACTTCGCCGCCGTGCCGGCGATCCTGCTCACCTCGGACAGCGCGACCTACGCGACCAACGTCCTGAGCACCTTCAACGTCCTCGAGGCAGCCACCCGGTTGGGGGTGCGCAAGATCGTGTTCGCCTCCTCGGAGACGACCTACGGCATCTGCTTCGCACAGGGCGAGCGGCGCCCGCTCTACGTGCCGGTCGACGAGGAGCACCCCACGGTCCCCGAGGACGCCTACGCGATGTCGAAGGTCGCCGGTGAGGTGACGGCGCGCTCCTTCCAGGCCCGCACGGGTGCCGACATCTACGGCCTTCGCATCAACAACGTCATCGAGCCGCACGAGTACGCCGAGCTGTTCCCGGCCTTCCTCGACGATCCGTCACTGCGGCGGCGCAACGTGTTCGCCTACATCGACACCCGGGACCTTGGTCAGATGGTGCAACGCTGCCTCGAGACCGACGGACTGGGCTACCAGGTCTTCAACGTCGCCAACGCCGACATGTCCGTGGCCGCCACCACCGACCAGGTCCGCGAGCGCTTCTACGACCAGGTCGAGGTCCGCCGGGAGATGGGGCCCGAGGAGACCTTCTACTCGATCGACAAGGCGCGCGATCTCCTCGGTTTCGCCCCACGCCACTCGTGGCGCGATGTGCTGGCCGATCCGGGGGCCGGGCAGCCCTGAGGCCCTAGGGGCTGCACTCCACACCCGTGCCGGGCAGGGTCCAGGGGCAGTTCCCCTCGCCGATCGGCGGCTCCGGGATCACCAGGGTGGGGTCGGTCACGACCCGTTCCAAAGCTCCGGTCGGGAGCTCCCACAGGCTGTTGGCCGTGGCGAGGTCCGGTGCCCGCACCGTCTCGGTCGCTGCGGTCAGGAACGTCTCGCTGTGCACCGACTCGACGTGGCGCTGGAAGTAGATGTCGCCGTAGTCGATGGGCGACTGGCTGGGATCGGTCGCCGAGACGACACCGGTCCGCAGCTCCTCCCGGGTGACGGCGCCCCAGCCGCGGGTGCCGTCGTCCAAGGGCCGAACGGCCCACACCGAGGTGACGACGGTGTCGCCCGCTGGGCTCGTCGTGACCTCGCAGCTGAAGTTGTAGCCCGACTCGACCTCCTCGGCGCAGCCCTGCCGAGCATCGCCCTCGGCCTCGGACCGGGCGTGCATGAGGTCGACCGAGATCCGGTGGTCGCTCTGGGCGCCGAAGCTGACGCTCATGCTGCTGGCCTTGTCGTAGTAGCGCGGTGGCAGCCACTGGCCCTGGCCGTCCCCGGCCCGGAACCGGGCCGGCCCCAGATCGGCCGCATGCGGCCCCAGCTCCTCCCGGGCGACGTCCTCGATGAGCCGGGGCATCGCGCTGGCGTCGTAGTCCTCCAGGGCAGCGGACGTCGCCGGGTCGAGCTCACGGTCGTTGCCTGCCGGGGCGTCGGAACCGACGAACGGCAGCACGACGGCGACGCTCGCGGCAGCGGCCAGCACGCCCCACCCGGTACGGCGGGCCCGGCGCCGCCGCAGCGTGCGGCGCCCGAGGGCGATCGTCGTGTCAGGGCTGAGCGAGAACGGCAGCTCGTCACTCCTGACGTGCTCGTGCAGCATCGTGGACAGGTCACGGTCGGTCATCGGGTCTCCTCGGAAAGGACGAGCTCGGGAAGGCGGGATCGCAGGGTGTCGAGCGCTCGTGAGGTCTGGCTCTTGACGGTCCCCTCGGCGATGTCGAGGACCCGGGCCACCTCGGCCACCGAGAGGTCGTCGACGTAGCGCAGCGCGATGATGGCGCGCTGCTGGCCCGGCAGCAGCGCGAGGGCGCTGCCGATGTCCAGCGGACTCTCGGCCACGGTGGGGCCGGGCAGGTCCGGCACCGCTTCCACGGCGGACTCTCGACGGGTACGACGCAGCCAGCCGAGCGCCTCGTTCACCACGATGCGGCGCGCATAGGCATCGGCGGTCTCGACCCGGACCCGCGGCCACACCACGTAGAGCCGGGCGAGCCCGAGTTGGGTGACGTCCTCGGCGGCGTGCCAGTCGCCGACGATGAGATACGCCGTACGGCGCAGGGCGGGCGCGCGGGCGACGAAGAAGTCCCGGAACTGCTCATCGCGGTGCATCGTCGTCCTGTCGCCGAAGGTCGGGTGGTGCTGCCCTACGACCTGTATATGCGCCGAACCGCCCGCGAGGTTCGCATCGCGTCGAACTTTTTCCGCCGTCGCGCTGAACTGACCGCCCTCGGCTGTGGGGCTAGACCTTGTTGACGATGCCTGCGTCGACAGGCAGCGCCACGCCCGAGATGTAGCGCGCTTCGTCCGAGGCCAGGAAGAGGACGGCGTGGGACACATCGATCGCCTCCACCCAGGGCACCGGCAGCGCATTCATGCCGGTCGAGACTTCGACGATGTCCTCGCGCCCGGGCGACTCCAGATCGGGTCGGAACATCGCGAAGATCTCGTCGTTCATGATCATCGGAGTGTCGACCTGGGTCGGGTTCACGCTGTTGACGCGTATCCAGTGGGGTGCAAGCTCGTTGGCGAAGGTCTTCATCAGCCCGTTGACCCCGTGCTTCGCGGCGACGTAGTGGGCGAGGTTGGGGGTGCCCTGGAGGCCGGCCGCGGAGCTCGTCAGCACGATCGACCCGCTGCCGCGCTCGATCAGGTGCGGCACCGCGGCCTTGATGGTGTGCCAGGTGCCGGTCAGGTTGATGTCGATCATCTCCCGCCACGCGGCCTCGCTGATCTCATGGCCTGCCGCATAGCTGGCGATGCCGGCGTTGGCCACCACGATGTCGAGACCTCCCAGCTCCTGGACCCCGGCGCGCAGCTCGTCGGCCAGGGTGTCGTAGTCACGGACGTCGACCACGGCCGAGTAGACCCGTCCACCAGCTTGCCTGGCCAGGTCGCAGGTCTCCTGCAGGTCTGCTTCGTCCGACATCGGATAGGTCACCGAGCGCACCGGGGCGCAGATGTCGAAGGCGATGATGGCGGCGCCTTCCTCAGCCAGGCGGATGGCATGGCTGCGCCCCTGCCCGCGACCAGCGCCGGTCACCAACGCGACCTTGCCCTCAACTCGTGACATTCGCTACCTCCATTCTGAGTCCGGCGCCGTGCGCAGGCCGCGCTCCAGCACCGGTCGACGATGCGGTCCCCGATCGAATCTGAGGGGTTCCGCCGTGGTGTGACGTATGCCATACTCCCACAACCGAGCGATCGCTCGGTCGGTTGGGCCACACGGGCCGCGAGGAGGGCATGAGCGTGACGGTAGGAGTGGAGTCGTCGCAGGCCGAGGTCGCCGAGACCTTCCAGGCCTGGTTGAGCGAGTTTGCTGAGGCGTTGGGATCGGCCGACAGCCAGGCGGCGACCGCCTTGCTGGAACCGGGCTGCTGGTGGCGCGATCTCCTCGCCCTGAGCTGGGACCTGGGCAGCTATCACGGGACGGCGTCCATCACCGGCCTGCTCGAGACCCACCTCACCTCGAACCCCGTCTCGGGATTCGCCCTGGTGACGGAGTTCGGTCCGCGGTTCCTCGCTGAGAACGGCGGGACGATCGAAGGGTTCTTCACCTTCGAGACCCCCCTGGCGTGGTGTCGTGGCGTGGCCCGCATCCGCGAGGTCGACGGTGCGTGGCGGGCCTGGACCGTGATGACGGGCATGGAGGACATCAAGGGTCACGAGCGGGCGCTCGGCGCTCGCCGACCCACGGGACCACGTCACATCGCCGGTGCCTCGACGCAGCGCAACTGGAAGGACGCACGCGCCGACTCCGCCACCTACACCGACCACGAGCCCGACGTGGTGATCCTCGGCGCCGGGCAGGGCGGGCTCGCTCTTGCGGCCAACCTGCGCCTGATGGGGGTCGACGCACTGATCCTCGAGCGGAGCGAGCGGGTCGGGGACGGGTGGCGCAAGCGCTACCACTCCTTGGTGCTGCACGACCCGGTCTGGGCCGACCACCTGCCCTACCTGAACTTCCCGCAGTCGTGGCCCATCTACTCGGCCAAGGACAAGATCGCCGACTGGTTCGAGTTCTACGCCGCCGCGATGGAGCTCAACGTCTGGACGTCGGCCGACATGACCGACGCGGTGTACGACGAGGGCGCCGGCGTATGGACCCTCACTGTGCAGACGGCGACTGGCGAGCGCGTCCTGAAGCCGCGCGACGTCGTACTCGCCACGGGCGCCGCCGGTGAGCCCAACGTGCCGGACTTCCCGGGCCTCGACCAGTTCGAAGGCACCGCCTACCACTCCAGCCAGCACGCGGCCGGGGAACGGTGGGCGGGCAAGAACGCGATCGTCGTCGGCGCCTGCAACAGCGGTCACGACATCGCCCAGGACCTCTACGAGGCGGGTGCCAACGTCACCCTCGTCCAGAGGTCGTCGACCCACATCATCAGCCAGGAACACGGGATCCCGGCCATCTTCGGTGCCAACTTCGTCGAGGGCGGTCCCCCGACCGAGTACTGCGACCTGATGGCCAGCGCCTACCCCTGGCCGTTGGTGCTGGAAGGTGCGGTCGAGGGCACGCGACAGACCGCCGTCAAGGACGCCGAGCTGCTCGCCTCGCTCGAGGCGGTCGGCTTCAAGCTGAACGACGGCCCCGACGGGACCGGGCTGATGGGCTACGCGCTCGCCAAGGGCGGCGGCTACTACATCGACGTAGGCGCCTCTCAACTGATCGCCGACCGGAAGATCGCCCTGGCGCAGGGCTCGGGGCTCTCCGAGTTCACGCCGCACGGCATCAGGCTCGAGGACGGCCGCGAGCTCGAGGCCGACCTGGTCGTGCTGGCCACCGGCTACTCCAACATGCGCGAGACGGCTCGTCGACTGTTCGGTGACGAGGTCGCCGACAAGTGCCCGCTGGTGCTCGGCATCGGGGAGGACGGCGAGATCGGCGGTCTCTACCGACGCACCGGGCAACCGGGCTTCTGGTTCATGGGTGGCCCACTCGCGTGGGTGCGCGTCTACTCCAAGCACCTCGCTCTCCAGATCACGGCTGATCAAGCCGGAGTCCGCAGTTCCTGATGCCCCGGCGTCAGTGCATCACCATCTCGGCGCTCGCCCACGCCCGGCCACTTGGCCTGGTGCGTCATCAAGAAGGAGAAATGATGCAAGTCAGCAGCAGAAGAAAAGGTGCTCGCTTCGCCTTCATGGCGATCATCTGCGGGCTCAGCCTCGTGGCGTCGGCCTGCGGTGGTGACGACGGGGGCTCCGGCGACAATGCCTCGTCGGGCAAGAAGCTCGTCTACTTCATGGCCCCGAACACCACTCCGACTCGCTACATCGAGCAGGACGGCCCGGACTTCAAGAAGGCTCTCGAAGCCCTCGACCCGGACATCGAGGTCAAGTTCGTCAACGGAGGCGGAGACTCAGCCACCCAGTTGGCGCAGGCGAACTCCGCGATCTCTGCTGGCGCCAAGGCGCTGGTCGTCGTGGCGGCGGACCCCAACACCAGCGCCGGGCTCCTCCAGGCGGCCGATGCCGCCAAGGTGCCCGTGATCGGCTACGAGAACCCGCCGCTCAACGGGCCCATGTATGCCCAGGTCATCTTCGACCCCTACAAGGTCGGCCTGCAGCAGGGCGACTACTTCAAGAGTCAGGTCGAGGCCGGCGCCTTCGGTGACGGACCAGTCGCACTCGCTCGCCAGTACGGTAACAAGGGCGACGTCTACACGACCGAGATGCTGAGGGGCCAGAACGAGGCCCTCCAGCCGCTCATCGACGACGGCACCCTCGACGTGGTGTGTGAGGACTACATCAAGAACTGGGATCCCGCCGAGGCACAGAAGGCGGCCGAGCAGTGCTTGACCAAGACCTCCAGCAAGGTCGACGTCTTCCTCGGCTTCTACGACGGCAACGCCTCTGGCATCATCGCCGCACTCCAGGGCAAGGGCGTCAAGATCCCCGTCTACGGTGGCCAGAACCCTGAGCTGACCGGGCTGCAGTACATGCTGACCGGCGAGCAGCAGGACGACGTCCTCAAGGCGTTCTCGGTCGAGGCCGAGGCGGCCGCCAAGATCGCGCTGGCGGCGATCAACGGTGAGGACCCGCCGTCGGACCTGGTCCAGGACTCGGTCAACAACGGCACCAACGACATCCCCACCGCCAAGCTGGACACCACGCTGATCCACCTCGAGGACGGCAAGGACCCGGGTGAGGTCGTGCAGCAGGCAGTTGACCTGGGCATCTTCACCTGGGAGCAGATCTGTGACGGTGGTCCCGCCGCAGACACGCCCACCTGCAAGGAAAAGGTCGGCTGACCGACCACGACCAGGAGTGGCCGCAGTCGCATCGACTGCGGCCACTCCTCACCAAGGAGGAGTTCCATGCCTGACGTCTTCGGTGGCACCGGCGACAAGAGCACGCCGTACGGCGAGCCACTGCTTCAGCTGAGCAAGGTCTCGAAGCACTTCGGCGGTGTCCGCGCTCTGAACGAGGTCGATCTCGCGCTCTACCGGGGCGAGGTCGTCGCGCTCGTCGGCGACAACGGCGCTGGGAAGTCCACCCTGGTCAAGGTCATCTCAGGCGTGGAGCACCCGGACTCCGGAGAGATCCGCGTGCGGGGAGAGCACGTGCGGCTCGAGACTCCGCGCGCGGCCCAGGGCGCAGGCATCCACACCGTCTACCAGGACCTGTCGCTGTGCGACAACCTCGACGCGGTCCGCAACGTCTTCCTCGGCCAGGAGCTCACCGGCAGCCTCCTGCGTGGTCGCCCGGTCAACCGTCACCAGATGGAGGTGGAGGCTCGCAAGGTGCTCGACAGCCTGGCGGTGAAGGTCCGGTCGCTGAGCACGCCCGTCGGCGGGCTCTCCGGTGGCCAGCGCCAGGGCATCGCGATCTGCCGGGCGCTGATCTCCGACCCCAGCCTGGTCCTGCTCGACGAGCCGACCGCCGCCCTGGGCGTCTCCCAGCGCGCGGAGGTCCTCGACCTCGTGGTCCGCCTCAAGGAGCAGGACCGGGGAGTGCTGGTGATCTCCCATGACCTCAGGGACGTGCAGGAGGTCGCGGACCGGGTGATCGTCATGCGACTCGGCAGCAAGGTCGCCGAGTTCGGGCGCGGCAACTACTCGTCGCACGATCTGATCGCGGCCATCACCGGAGCCCACGAAGCTCCACGAACGAGCGAGGACAACCGATGAGCGCCCAGTCCCCCACGTCCGCAGACGCGACTGCGCCGGGTGAGCTGCCGACACCCTTGAGGTCACGGGTGGTCGCCGGCCTCGCCGGGCCTTATCGCAGCATCCCGGTCCTCATCGTCCTCGGACTGATCTGGCTCTACTTCTACTCGCAGAACTCGGCCTACCTGACGTCGACCAACATCACGAACCTGTCCCTGCAGATCGTGACGACGGCGATCTTGGCGCTCGGCATCGTGTTCGTGCTGCTGGTCGGCGAGATCGACCTGTCCTCGGCCATGTTGTCGGGGGTCTGCGCCACCGTCACCGCGCAGTTCGCGATCAAGAGCGACTGGCCGCTGTGGCTGGCGATCCTCGGCGGGGTCGTCGTCGGGCTGTTGTTCGTCTTCGCCGAAGCGCTCATCATCATCTTCGGCGTGCCCTCCCTCATCGTCACCCTGGGCGGCATGGTCATCCTGCAGGGGCTCCTGCTGGTCGTCCTGCCGCCGGAGTTCACCATCAACATCGGTGGCAGCGACCTGGCGAAGATCTCCTCCACCTACCTTCCCGCGGGCTGGAGCTTCGCCCTGGCCGGCGTCGGCTGGGCGCTCTTCTGCCTCGCCGGCTACCGCAGCCACCATCGGCGTGGCGCGAGCGCGAGCAGCTCGGTGGCCGTCGCGGTGGGCGTGCCGGCGATCGCGAGCGGGGCGGCGATCTTCGGGTCCATCGCCGTGCTGAGCCAGGGGCGCGGGCTTCCCCTGGTGGTCCTGATCCTGGTCGGGATGCTCCTGATCGGGTGGTACTTCACGAGTCGGACCCGCTACGGCACCCACCTGTACGCCGTCGGCGGCAACCGGGAGGCCGCCCAGCGGGCCGGCATCCCGGTCTCCCGCATGGTGGTCTCCTCGTTCCTGGTGCTGGGCGTGTGCGCCGCAGTGGCCGGGATCGTGGAAGCCTCCAGACTCCTGGCCGTGTCGAACTCCTCGGGCGGGGGTCCACTGATGCTCAACGCCATCGCGGCTGCAGTGGTCGGCGGTGCCAGCCTCTTCGGGGGGCGCGGCACCGTGTGGGCCGCGTTGCTCGGAGCCCTCGTGATCGGCTCGATCAACAACGGCGTGCAACTGCTCGGTCTTTCCACCGAGGTGCAGAGCTTCGCGACCGGCGGTGTCCTTATTCTGGCCGTTGCGATCGATGTCGTGATCACGCGCGGATCGCTTCTGCCCAACCGTCGCTGAGAACCGACCGACCTGAGAAGAGAGGGACTGACATGGCACCTGATCCGTCGTGGGTCCCCACGGACGAGACCATCGAGAAGGCGCGAGTCGTCGACTTCGCGCGATGGCTCAGCGCTGAGGGGATCGCCGAGCTGCGCGACCCACGCGACTTCCACGAGCTCCAAGCCTGGTCAGCCGCGGAGCCGGAGTTGTTCTGGAGCGCGATCGCGTCGTACTTCGGCGTGGAGTTCGGGTCCCCTGCGACCGAGATCCTGTCGCCTCGCAACATGCCGGGGGCGAGGTGGTTCAACGGCGCCACCCTCAACTTCGCCACGGAGATGCTGCGGCACGGTTCGGCCGAACGCGACGCGATCGTGCTGGTGCGCGACGACGGTCACCGCGAGTCCCTCACCTTCGGCCAGCTGCGCGACCAGGTGGCCGCGGTCGCCGGCGCGCTTGCCGACCGCGGCGTCGGTCAGGGTGACCGGATCGTCGCCTACCTGCCCAACTGCATCGAAGGTGTCGTGGCGTTCCTGGCCTCGGCGACCCTGGGTGCGGTGTGGTCCCAGACGGGGATGGACTACGCACCGGCCGCGGCCATGGACCGGTTGGGTCAGCTCGACCCGACGGTGTTCATCGCCGGGACCGGCTACCTGTTCAAGGGGGTGCAGCAGGACCGTCGCGAAGCTGTCGCCGAGTTGAGGGTGCTGCTTCCGGTCGATGCCCTGGTCGTGTCGGTCGAGACGGGCGGGGTGCCCCGCTCCGAGGAGGCGCCGTACGACGAGACGTGGGAGCGCCTCATCCGCTTCAGCAAGCCGGCGGCAGCCGTGAATGTGCCGTTCGACCACCCGCTCTGGGTGCTGTTCACCTCCGGCACGACCGGTCGACCCAAGGGCATCGTCCACGGCCACGGGGGCACCCTGCTCGAACAGCTCGTCTCGCCGGGGCTGCACATGGACCTGGGTGAGGATGACGTCTTCTTCTGGTTCACCACCCCCAACTGGATGATGTGGAACGCGGAGATCTGTGGGCTCCTGCACGGCGCGACCATCGTGTTGTACGACGGCAGTCCGACCTACCCGGACACCGCGTCGCTCTGGCGGGTCGTCCAGGACCTGAAGGTCACCGTGTTCGGCACCAGCCCGGGCTACCTGCAGGCCAGCGCACGCGATGGGGTCGAACCGGCGCGCGACCTGGACCTGGGCTCGCTGCATCTCATCGGGGTCACCGGATCGGTCCTGCCCGCCAGCAGCAACAAGTGGGTCCGGGACCATGTCGGGCGTGAGCTGCAGCTCGGGTCGATGAGTGGCGGGACCGACATCATGGGCATCTTCGTGGCCAGTGCCCCGAACCTGCCGGTGTACGACGGTGAGATCAGCGGTGCCGCACTCGGCGTCGCCCTGGAGGTGTGGGACGAGCACGGCAAGCCCGTGCCGGTGGGTGAGTCCGGCGAGATGGTGATCACCACGCCGATGCCGTCGATGCCGATCGCCTTCTGGGACGACCCGGAGGGCGAGCGCTATCGCGATGCCTACTTCTCGGTGTTCCCGGGGGTCTGGCGCCACGGTGACTCGATCACGGTCACCGACCGAGGCACCGTGGTCATCCACGGGCGCTCCGACTCGACCCTCAACCGCAACGGCGTCCGGCTCGGCAGCGCGGAGATCTATGAGGCTGTGGAGTCGCTGCCCGAGGTCACCGACAGCCTCGTGGTGGGCGTCGAGCTCCCCGAGGGGGACTACTGGATGCCGTTGTTCGTCGTCGTGGAGTCCGATGGCAGCGAAGCCGAGCTGCGGACCCGGATCGCCGAGACGATCGCCGGCCGTACGTCGCGACGCCACGTGCCCGACGAGATCATCTTCGTGCCGGCGCTGCCTCACACGCGCACCGGCAAGCGGCTGGAGGTGCCGGTCAAACGGATCCTGCAGGGTGCCGCTCCGCGGGCGGTCACCAGCATCGGCGCTGTCGACGACGTCGACGCCCTGAAGTGGCTGATCGACTTCGCGCACAAGCGGGGTGGCAGCACCGACGGGGTGTCGGCGACCCTGCCGGCCGGTGGCTACGAGGACTGGCGGATCTACCACGACCAGGAATTGCCGCGGGTGCTGAGCGCGGCCCTGGACGTCTTCGCCGAGAAGGGCTACCACGGCACCACCACCCGACAGCTCGCTGACCGTTCGGGGTTGTCGGTCCCGGGGATCTACCACCACTACAAGGCGAAGCAGGACATCCTGTTCGACCTCATGATGGCGATCGTGGACGAGCTCATCGAACGCAGCCGGTTCGCGATCGCCGAGGCCGACGACGAGCCCCGCGCACAGTTCGACGCGTTGGTGTCGAGCATGCTGCTGTTCCACGTCTACCGCCGCAAGGGCGCGATCGTCTCCACGAGCGAGCTGCGCAGCCTGCAGCCCAACAACCGCCGCGTCTACCTCGACCGCCGCGACGAGCTGCAGGCCATGCTCGACCGGATCATCGAGGACGGGGTGGCGACGGGGGTCTTCCGGACGCCATACCCCCAGGACGCGGCGCGCGCGATCGCCGCGCTGTGCGTGGGGGTCGCCACCTGGTATCGGCCCGAAGCGCCCCTCACGTTCGATCCGTTGCTGGACCGCTACCTGTCCATCGCTGGCTCGATCGTCGGCGTACGTTAGAGGATTCGGCTGGCTGGGAGTTTTCAAGAAAACTTCCCGGCCCGATGTCGAAGCGCCCGACAGCCGTTCGACGTACGTGCGAGAAGCAGTTCCCAGCAACCAGGAGGAATGATCGACATGCCGCGTTTCATGGGATTCGTGAGGATGGAAGAGGGCGTCGGTACGCCGCCCCAGTCGCTGTTCGAGGCAATGGACGCCTACATCGGTGAGCGGGCCGCGAAGGGGATCTTCCTCGACGGGGGCGGCCTGTACGGGACCGAGGACGCGGTGAACTTCGTGGTCCGCGACGGCGAGGTCACCCGGGTCGACGGACCCTACGCCGAGGCCAAGGAGGTCGTCGGCGGCTGGGCGATCACGGAGTACGCCACCGTCGAGGAGGCCGTGGCCGATCAGCAGTTGTTCGCCGAGTTGCACGCCAAGCACTGGCCCGAGGTCACCGTGATCTCGACCATGCGCCAGATCTCCACCGGGCCTGAGGCGCCCGGCGACTGAGTCGGACTCACTACGCTGGCCGGGTGCCGGCACAGACCCCTCTGGATGACCCGAACGAGGCCGTGTTCGCCGCGTGGCGGGCCGAGTCGGCCCGCCTCGTCGGCGCCCTCACCCGGATGACGCGTGATGTGGAGCTCGCCGAGGACCTCGCGCAGGACGCACTCGTGGCCGCGCTCGAGCAGTGGCCCACGACCGGTGTCCCGGACAACCCGGCCGCCTGGCTGATGACCATCGCCAAGCGGCGCGGCATCGACCACTTCCGGCGCGCCGACAACCTCCGTCACAAGGTCGCGGAGCTCGAGCACGCCCGGGCGGGAGAGGAGGAGAAGATGCCGGACCTCGACAGCCAGGTCGACCACATCGAGGACGACGTCCTGCGACTCATCTTCCTGTCCTGCCACCCCAGCCTGACGCCGGAGTCCCGCGCCGCACTGACGCTGCGCCTGGTCGGTGGGCTCACCACCCCCGAGATCGCCCGCGGGTTCCTGGCCACCGAGTCCACGATGGGCCAGCGCATCTCACGGGCCAAGAGGACCCTGGCCGCGGCCCACGCCGAGTTCGAGCTGCCCACGGGTCGGGAGCGGACGAAACGGCTCGACGACGTCATGGCCGTGATCTACCTGATCTTCAACGAGGGCTACGCGGCGACCGTCGGCGAGGACTGGATGCGCCCGGACCTGGCGCTTGAGGCGATGCGGCTCGCCCGCATGCTGGCCGCCCTCGCTCCCGACGAGCCCGAGGCGCTCGGGCTGCAGGCACTGCTGGAGCTGCAGGGCTCGCGGATGGGGGCCCGGCTCGACGAGCACGGCGTACCGGTGCTGCTGGAGGCGCAGGACCGCACCCGGTGGGACCAGCTGCTGATCCGGCGCGGACTGGCCGCGCTACAGGCGGCCGAGGACCTCGCCGCGCGCGGCAAGCCGGTCGGGAAATACTTCCTGCAGGCCTCGATCGCCGCACAGCACGCCCGCGCAGACCGGGCCGAGGACACGAACTGGCGCCGGATCGCTGTGCTGTACGACGTCCTGGCCGGCGCCGCCCCCGGGCCGGTGGTCGAGGTGAACCGGGCGGTGGCGCACGGGCGGGCGTTCGGCCCCGACGCGGGCCTCGCCGTGCTGGACGCGCTGGACGCCGATGCCCTCGGCGACTCTCCGCTCGTGCCGAGCGTGCACGGAGACCTCCTCGAACGGTCCGGGAGCCACGCGCTGGCGAGCGAGGCCTTCACCGAGGCGGCCCGGCGCACCAGGAACGAGGGTGAGCGCGCGGTCCTGCAGCGTCGCGCCGACCTGAACAGGGAGCGCGCGTCGGGTGCGACGTGAGCCGTTGAGTCCCCGAGAGGCAGTCAGCTCGCCTGACACGGACCCAGCCGGGCGGTGACCCAGGCTTCGAGCTGGTCGTCGTAGGGACCCTCCGAGGCCGGCGCGCAGATGAAGCGGTCGATCTCGGCCAGGTAGCCGCCTCGCGGCCCGATGAGGGTGTAGACCCATTCACCGTCGCCGAGAGCGCGCACCTGGGGGTGGGTGATCCGGTCGAGGGCGCGCCGGTCGGCGGGGTCGGTCACGTCGTAGCGTGCTGTCGGCCGGGCCTCCACGAACAGGGCACCGTCCTCGAGGGCGCGCATCGCGACCGGGGCGTCGGGCCGTTGCATGCTCTCCCACCTCCCGACGAGCTGGGCGGGCGGGAAGCCGTGGTCGAAGCTCAGCAACGTGCCGTCGGCGGCAGTGCCACCCCAGCCGATCTGGCCGCCGTCGGGCTGCTGCGCGGCGAGCGAGTCGAGAAGCTCCGGGATGTCGGCGAACGTCGATCCGTCCGGGAGTGCGACCAGGTAGGTGCCTGCTACGTGGTTGCCCTTCGGGACGTCGTCGGTGGTCAGGTCGATGGCGACCGATCCGGATGCGGGGGCGGCCAGGAGCCCGGTGCGGACGGCGTCGCTGACCGCGGCGGGTGAGGCCTCGGGCTCGAAGGACCGGAGAGCGACCGTGGTGGGACCGGCGCGCACCGACAGGTCGGCCTCCTCGTCCTGATGGGTGGAGCTGAAGGCGCGGTAGGCGGTCTCGACCACGGTGACCACCTGGTCGGCGGTGGCCTGGCCACTCATCTCGACCTTCATGACCACGCTTCCGGACTGCAGCGGCACCGGCTCGCCGTAGTCGAGCTGGGCGGCGGTGACCCCGGGGAGGCCGGCCACCTCGGTGCGGAGCTCGTCGGCCTCCGACTCCCGGCTCGGGTTGGCGCACCCGACACACAGGCCTGCAACGATGGCGACAACGGGCAGCCAGCTGATTCGTCTCATGCGACCAGCCTTGCCGGGAACCGAACCCGCAAACAGAGCCGTTGTACTCACATTCGCACCTTTTGTGCGAGATCGTCACGCTTGGATCAGGTCGAGGACTCAGGCGGGTCGCCCCAGAGCTGCAGCGCACCGGATGGGCGGTTTCTCGATGGATCACCAGGTGCGCAGGCTGCGGGCCAGGAGGGGGATCATCACGGCGGCCGCCACGAGGTGCAGCACCACCAGCGTCGTGACCGTGGCGCCGTCGGCTCGCGACAGCAGGGGCGGGACCAGCGAGAGCGCGGTCAACGCCCCTGCGGTCCACACGAACCTCACTGCGGGGCTGGCGCTCCAGCGGGCGAGGGCCGCGGCGATGACGATGCCCACGACCGAGAAGAACCCGGTCACCACGGCGATGCCGGACAACGGGATCATCTCGCCGTCCGGGGGCAGCTCGAAGTCGACGCCCCCGGCACGGGCCACGGCAGCGGCCAGGGTGGTGGCCACCATCGCCGCGAGGGTGCCGATCAGGCCGGTGCCGACGAGCCCGCGAAGCTTGCTCATGTCGCTCTCCGTCCGTGGTGGGAGGTCAGGCCGGGACGGTGAGCCCTTGCAGCCAGGCTCGCCAGGCCGACTCCTCGCGGCGTACGTAGTCCTCGGCGTCGGCGGAGAAGAGGTAGGCGCGTACGCCGACCAGCGCGGTCTCAAGACTCTCGTCGAAGGCGAACACGTTGAGGACCCCGGGCACGGGCGTGGCGAGCCGGATCAGAGTCTGCCGCTCGCCGACCCGCTCGACCGTGCCGGTGACTCCCCGCACCTCGATCGCCGCGCCCTCCGCGCCCAGCTCGAGCGCGTCGCGCAGAGCGGCCCACAGAGCCTCCGGGGTGCCGGGATGCGAGGCGGTGACCTCCAACATCGTGGCCTCCTGGCCGGGGAAGTGGGCGAGGTAGAGGCGCAGGTTGTCGAAGAACGGCAGCCAGTTGGGGGTCAACTCGTCCCAGAACTCCGACTCCCAGTCGGCCCCGGTCCCGAAGCCGCTGCTGGTCACGCGCACGACGCACGTGCCACCGGACTGCGCCTCGACGAGGAACTCCGAGGTCAGGGGGCTGACGGCCCCCGGCTCCTTGCCCATGAGGGCGGCCCAGTCCTCCTCGTAGACGATGCGGCGCGGCGGGTCCCAGTCGGTGACGTGGCCGTCCGAGCCCATCTCGGGGCCCATGGAGAAATGCAGGGCGCCGCCCTCGCGCTCCTCCATGTCGGTCGGCAGGAACCAGGCGCTCATGCCCTTGGCGGTGGCGATGGCCTGCCAGACCTGCTCGGGGGTGCCCGGGACCTCGACGCTGAACTCCAGGCGGTAAGGGACGGTGGGGGTGGTGCTCATGAGGGCTCCTCAGGAAGTGGGTGGGATGCGATGACGAGCCGGTGCGGGCGCCCGTCGTCGTGGTGGTAGCGAGCGGCCAGGTCGAGCACCGCGGCGGTCAGGTCGTCAGCGAAGGCTGCCCGGTCGGCCGCCGAACGGAAGCCGATCTGCGTGTCGATCGTCAACGTGGGCAGGCGCTTGCCGGACGCGCCGGCCCGGCGGGCCAGGGCACCGACCTCGCGCACCATCCGGCCGGCCAGCGCCACGAGATAGCTCGCGGACAGGTGGTCGGCATTGGCGTCGGGATCGGCCGCAGACCCGCTGACGGCGGCCGGCGACACGACGTACGACGCAGCTGAGGCCTGGAGCACCCGCTCGGTGATGCCCCCGTGCCGGCGCTCCTCGGACAGCTCGACGAGGCCGTGGGCCTCGAGCGCCTTGAGGTGGTAGTTGACCTTCTGGCGCGCGATGCCGACCCGGGCGGCCAGCCCGGCGGCCGAGGCTGGGACGGCCAACTCGCCGAGCAGCCGGGACCGGACCAGGTCCAAGGCGGTGGCGGCTGCCTCCGCGTCCTCGATGACTTCGACGTCCTGCATGTCGCCATCGTGCCCTTGACAATTATTCTTGTCAAGGGGTGGGAGTCGCCGATCGCAGAACGCGCCGGACGGGCGGAAGTGGCATCATCGCGAGGGTGGTCGATCCCGACACCTACCGCTCGCTCGCCGAGGCGTCGTGGGCGTGGGTGCGCTCCCAGGTCCGGGGCCGCGGCAGCGACCTGTGGCTCCCGAGCAACCCGGCGCAGAGCGAGCCCGGCGACTTCCCCGTCGGCATGCACTCCGGGGTCGGAGGGCTGGCGCACGTCATGGCGGAGATCCGGCTCTCGCGTGAGCTGTCGCCCGACGAGCTGGCCCTGGGTGAGGGAATCGCCGCGACGCTGGTCGGCCGCATCCCGCAGGAGACCGAGTACGACTACTTCGACGGCCACGTCAGCACGATCGGGATCCTGACCGCGCTCGGCGCGCCGGGATCCGAGCTCGCGGTCGCCCGGCTGCTGGAGCTGGCGACGCCCGACGGCTGGCAGCCGTCCTGGTTGGACGACGATCGCACCCTGCCGGACGGGCGCTGCAACGACGTGACCCTGGGGACGGCCAGCGTGCTGCTCGGGGCGGTGTGGGCCGCGCGGCACGGCATACCAGGAGCGCTCGAGCTGGCCGATCGGGCGAGCACGATCCTGGTGGACGAACGGCTGGAGACCTCCGCGGGCCTCGACTGGGAGTTCATCCCGGCACGGTTCCAACGGCAGCGGCGCGGCGAGATGCCGAACTGGTCCCACGGGCTGGCCGGCATCGCCGGCACGCTCGCTGCGGCAGGTGTCGAGCTGGACCGTGCCGACCTGGTCGAGGCCGCCCGCCTCGGCGCCGAGCACCTGGCCACCCTCGCCGACTCCGGTGATGGTGGGATGCGACTGCCGCACGTGATGCCCGGCCAGGACGGACTCGACACCTACACCTACACCTGGTGCCACGGGCCGGCCGGCACATCCTTGCTGTTCGCGGCGCTCGAACGCGCAGGAGTCGCTGCGGTGGCGGGTCGCTCGGCGTACGACTGGGAGCGCGCCTGCCTGCACTCCTTGCGGGCATCGGGCATCCCCGAGCGCTGCTACCCGGGGTTCTGGGACAACGACGGACGGTGTTGCGGTACGGCGGGGGTCGGCGACGTGGTCCTCAACGTCTGGCAACGCCACGGAGACGACACCGACCTCGCCTTCGCGGTGACCCTGGCCGACGCGATCGTGGACCGCGCGATCCAGGACGGCGACTCTCTGGCCTTCTGGCGTTTCGTCGAGCACCGCAACGACGACCCGCTGCTGCCACCTGGGGTGGGCTGGATGCAAGGGGCGGCCGGCATCGCGGCGTACCTCTTCCGGATCGCGCGCGTGCTCGAGCAGGGCCGCGAGGCCGACGCGGTCGCGCGGATGGACACGTGGTGGGCGCTGCCCGGCAGCTAGCAGCGCAGCGGGTGCCGCCCCGCGGCATTGGGGCGGGTGGACACAGACGGAGCGGCCCAGACGAGGGGGCCCGATCCCGGGGTCGCACTGGGGTAGTTGGTCCAGACCGGGCGGTGCAACTGTGGTTGACACCCACTCCCGACCCTTTCTGGGGGAAGTATGAAGCTGTCACGCATCACCGTGGCCGCAGCGGGGGCCTGCACCCTCGCGCTCGCCGTACCCACGTCTGCACCAGCCGCGCCAGTCGTCTCGGATCCCATCGTCTCGGGGCTGCTCGCCCCGCTCCAGATCGACCTCGGCACCCACGGGAAGATCTATGTGGGCCAGTCGTTCTCCGGCGTGCTGACCCGGGTCAACCGGGACGGCAGCACGACCGACCTCTTGGCGGAACCCGCCGGCATCGACGGCGTCGCCTCGGGCCGCCGCGGCATCGCCTACACCTCCACGGACTTCACCGAGGGGGCACGCTCCTCGCTGGTGAAGCTCCGCAAGCCCAACGGCACCGTGAAGACGGTGGCCGACCTGTGGCCCTACGAGGAGGCGAAGAACCCGGACGCGCGCAACAACTACGGCTTCCTCGACCTCACCCCTGAGTGTGCCGCCGAGGTGGACGCCCTGCCACCGCCACCGCCCGACCAGGGCCCGCCGGTGAGCGGTGAGCCCTATGCGGGGACCGCGGACTCACACCCCTATGCGCTGGCCAACGACGGGCACGGTGGCTGGTACGTCGCCGACGCGGGCATGAACACGATCATGCACATCGGCAAGTGGGGTCGCATCTCCACGGTCGCGGTGCTGCCCCCTCAGCCGCTCGAGGTCAGCGCCGAGATTGCGGCCATGCTCGGCATGCCCGACTGCACGGTGGGCTCGACGTACGCCTTCGAAGCCGTCCCGACCGACGTCGAGGTGGCGCGTGGCGGCAGGCTCATCGTCAGCCTGCTCCCGGGCGGTCCGGAGGACCCGAGCTTCGGGGCCCGCGGATCGGTCTACGAGGTCAAGACCCATTGGCGTGGCCACCACCGCCACGGCAAGCACAGCCGGGTCAAGCTCATCGCCGGCGGCTTCCTCGGAGCCACCAACGTGGCCCTCGATGAGCGTGGCCGGATCTATGTCAGTGAGCTGTTCGGCGGCAAGGTCTCGGTCATCAACCGTCGTGGCCACGTCTCCACGTTGGTGGAACTGCCGAACCCGGCCGGTGTCGAATACAAGCGCGGCAAGGTCTACGTGTCGTACGACGTCTTCCCGCCGGAGGCAGGACCGCCGGACGGCAAGATCGCCACGGTGTGGGTGGGGCGCCCCCGTCACCACCACTGATCATGCCTGTGGGCGCCGGCCGCGAGGTCGGCGCCCACACGCGTGATGGGCCGATCTAGCGTGACGGGTCGTCGGGGTCGGGGTCCGTCGCCGCGGACTCAGGTCCAGGCCCCTCGATCGCGCGGAGCTCATCGTCCAGGAGGTCGGCCACGTTCGGCATTCCTCCGTCGTACGCCTCCTCGTCGTGGGTGGGCGTGGCGAGGAGGTCATCCATCGCATTCTTCGCCATCCACTCCCGCGGGTTCACGTCGTACTTCTCACTGAGGAAACGAAGACGGTAGGCGTCTTCAGCACGGTGGTAGGTGTGGCGGGTCATATTGGCGCTCAGCGCGGTGTTGATCGCAACGCCGACGAACGGAAGTGCCTGAGCGAGCTTCCGCTGGGTGAGTTTGAGGCCCAGGACCTGGTAGGTCCGCGCGATCACTCGCACCAGGACGTGTTCATTGAGCTGCTTCCACGTGGCTCGTCGCATCATCTGCTGTGAGAGGCGGGACAGGGCGGACAGCGCTTCGTACTTCGCCGCCACCGTCCCGGCCATCCCCAGCGACAGGACCCCCATGGCGAACAGCTCTTCGTCTGGAAGGCGGACGTCATAGCCGTAGCGGGCCGCGACCGACCCGACGCTACGACCCATCATCGCCAGCGACGCGACAGTGTCGAGCGCCACGGCTCCCACGATCAGACCGGCAGTGGCCCCTCCCGTCACCGTGGTGGACACCTCTGCGCCCGTGATCGCAAGCGAGGTCCCGGCGCCTTGCACCGCGGAAGCGGCGACGTAGTGCCCTCTCCGCCTGCGGAACCCCTCGAAGTCCTTCAGATCCAGCGACTTCAGGTCGTCGGCGGTTTCGATGGCGGGATGCCTGCGCCGGTAGGCGTCCAGCACCTTCTCGGCGTTGACCGAGCGAAGTGCGGGGTTGAAGGTCATCTCGAGCGTGCCCTTCAGGGTGCCTTCCACGATGCTCTTCACCGTCTCGGCCGGCAGGTGTTCGTCCGCCCAGGAAGAGGCCCTCTCGGTCACCGACGAGGTCGCGTCGCGCACCGTCTTGGGCAGGAGCGCCTTGCGGGGAGGAGCGTGCAGCCGCTCCATCGTCAGGTGCCAGGCCCGGCGCTCATAGGGACTCATCTCCGATAGCGGGTCCAACGCCGTCACCTAGCTCTCTCGTGCTGCCCTACCGAATCCGCCGTCGGTGGCCGGGGGTTGCTCACGGCCCACTCCATCATGACGTCCGGCCGGATCTCGCCAGCGACGTGGCCCAAGACGTCCGTGCGAAGCAGGGCCGTGACGGGCTGCCGGCGCACCTTCTTGGGAGGGGCCTGGAGTCGAGGTTAGACGGTCACGCTGGCATTTAAGACTAAGTATCGTTAGTCTTATCGCGCTTAACTATAAGTATCCTTAGTCGTAAGGAGAAGCCGATGGCAGCTCGTAGAGTCTCAGCGCGCACACGACGAGCAGCCAAGGCGCTGGGCGAGCGTTGCGCCGAGTGGCGCAAGTTGCAGGACCTCACCGCAGAGCAGGTCGCCCAGCGCGCCGGCATATCCAGCCCCACGCTCTGGAAGCTCGAGTCTGGCGATCCCGGCGTCAGCATTGGTGTCTTCCTCGACGTGGCCAGGGCCCTCGGGTTCTCCGATCAGTTCCTCGACGCGGTCGACCCCCTCCAGACCGAACTGGGCAAGGCCCGCGTTGGCCAGGCCTTGCCCAAGCGTGTCCGACACCGGATCAATCCTTAGAACCCATGTAAGTTGGGGCCCGCTCACCCCAAGCGCCTCGGGAACCGCCGACCACAGCCGCCGAAGACGTCCACTGCCGTCTGGATCAACCAGTCCTGGCAGGCGGACCGCGGATAGACCGCCTGACGAAACTTGTCTCAGCCGGCATGTCACTTCCCGCCCCCTCGTGGCCGGCGAGCAGTGACTACCGTGGGAGGCGTGATCAGTCCTGCTGTTCCTACCGGCGAGCTCAACCTCGGACATCTTCTGCAGTGTGCCGGGCTGACTGACGTCAGCGACGTGATCGCCCTGCGACACACGGTTCGACCGAGGGACCCGTCCTCGCTGCGAGATCTCTCGGAGGAGGGCGTCCTGGCGTACACCCGGGTTCAGACCCGGTCCACCAACATTCTGCCGAAGGTGCCGCCGCCGATCTGGCTGGTGTTCCTCGCGGAGGGTCAGCGCGGGACGCACTCGCGATTCTTCAGTGCCTACGAGAACCGCGGCGAGCTGCCGGACGAGGCGAGCGAGACGATGCGCTCCTACGACCTACACCCCTCGCCGTTCCTTGAGTCGCTGCGCAACCGCCTGGTCATTGACTGGGACGGCGCCGCGATCAGGTGGGCAAGCCGAGGACAACACGCAGTGCGCCTGCCGGTCGTAGAGATCGCTGACCCCACAGCAGTGCCCTTTCCCGGGTACGGCGGCGTCCGCATCACCTTCGACGAGCTGCGCCAGGTCGTCACGGACCGGCACTACGCGCAGTGGAGGACCGCGTTGAGCTCGGTGCAGGGGATCTACGCGATCCTGGACGCGCGTTCCGGCCGGCTCTACGTCGGCAAGGCGGACGGCAACGAGCGTCTTCTCGGCCGCTGGACGGCCTACGCCCAGGACGGACACGGCGGCAACGTCGCGCTGCGGGAGCTCGGAGTCAAGGACCCCGAGCACAAGCAGGACTTCGTCTTCAGCATCCTGAGGGTCTTCGACCCCGGCGCCTCCAGCGCTGAGGTCAACGCGGCGGAGTCGCACTTCAAACTCGCGCTCGCGACTCGCCAGTTCGGCCTGAACCGCAACTAGCCGTCAGGTAGACGCGCCTCGCGCACCGCGTTGTCCTAGCTGGCAGGCAGGGCAGTGAAGTGCTTGTCGACTGCGCTCATCGCTTGTTCGGGATCACCCTGGACGATCGCGTCGTGGATGCGTCGGTGGTGCTCGACCATGAGCGCCTTGGTGGGGGTCGCGAGGCGAGCGGAGTCCAGCCGTGCGCTGCGGACGGCGACGTCCTGGGAGACGACGTCCGACAGCGCCGCAGCGAAGAAGGTCAGCGCAGGATTCTGGGCTGCTCGCAGGAGGGCTTGGTGGAAGGTGCGGTCTGCGTCGAGCACGTCGGCCTCCACGTCAGACTCGATCATCGTGTCGACGGCGCGTTGCATGTAGGCCACCAGCACGGGGTCGGCGTGCTGTGCGGCTTCGTAGGCGGCTTGGCGTTCGAGAGCGATGCGGACGGACTCGAGCGACTGAATCGGAAGGTGCGATGAGCTGATGGCGAGGTTGAGAGCCAGCGTCAACGAATCCGGCTTGAGCACCTCCACGAAGGTGCCCGAACCCTTGAGTCGCCGGAGCACACCGAGCCCCTCGAGCACACCCAGCCTGTCGCGGAGCGCCGTGCGACTGACGTCCAGCTGTACGGCGAGTTCTCGTTCGCTCGGGAGCCGCTGACCAGGCGCCAGGTCTCGGATGAGTCGGGCGAGCGAGCTCGACACCGGGTCGTCGGCGAACACGTCGACGAGCGACGGGTGGTCGTTGCTCGGTGCAGTCATCGGGACGTCCTTCGCTCGTCGATTGACCCGGACACTACCGGGCGGTCTGTTTCACGCACTTCTTCTGGATGCCCGTTGACACCGCACGTGACCTGGGACATATTGGTACTACCACTTTGGATAACGGTACTACCAATTATGGCGAAGTCGAAGGAGTCTCATGAAGCACGAGGTCGCGGTCGAGAACCTGGGCGAGGGTGTCGAGGAGGCACAGTTCGCGGCGTGGCTCCACTCGGTCGGCGCCACGGTCACCGAGGGTGAGCCGCTCGCCGAAGTGATGACCGACAAGGTGAATATCGAGATCGCCGCGCCCGTCTCCGGCATCCTGGCCGAGCTCCGCTGCGCTGAGGACGACACGATCAAGCTCGGACAGACCATCGCCGTCATCGAGAGTGCCTCATGACCGTCCTGGCCACCTCGGACGGCCGCCTCAGCGTTTGGCGGGCCATGGTCACCGGCCGCGCGTTCGACCGTGCCATGTGCGCCCACAACGGGCACTGGCACGAGTCGCGAGGCGAGGAGGCCGTCTTCATCGGTGGATTCGCCGGCCTGGATGAGGGTGACGTGATCGCTCCACACTTCCGCGGCGCCTGTGCTGTTGCCCTGATGAACGGCGTGGACCCGGCAGAGCTTGCGGCGTCCGTCTTCGGGTCCGAGGGCAGCAGGTCGGCCGGCTACTGGCGCGGCGACATCTGCCCGGCTCCCTCACGCCGCACCATCGGGATGTTCTCTGGATCTCTGGGAACCACCGTCGCCTACGCGACCGGAGCGGCGCTGCACCTCAAGCTCAACAGTGGCGGTAGCGCTGCGGTGTGCGCGTTCGGCGACGGCACCGCCAACGCGGGCATCGTCGCGGAGTCGATGAACCTTGCGTCCATGTTGCGGCTTCCTGTCGTCTTCATCTGTCAGAACAACCAGTACGCCACCTCGATGCCGGCTCTCACCGCCTTCGCAGGCGGTCAACTGACCGACAGGGCGCGAGCACTGTCCATCCCGTCGCTCGACGTGAACGGCAACGACGTCGCAGCATTGATGGCTGCTCGTGACGAGGGAGTGGCGCGAGCACGAGCCGGCGAAGGCCCCACCTTCGTCCACGCGCTGACCTACCGAATGGGGGGCCACTACATGAACGATCCTGAGACCTACCGCACGACCGACGAGGTCGCTGAGTGGCTGGAGCTCGACCCGATCGACCACTTCCTCGACGTCCTCGTCGACCAGGGTGACCTGTCGCGCGAGGACGGCGCGACGTTCGTCGCAGCCGAGGTCGAGCGGATGAGCAGCATCGTCAGTGATGCGAAGAGCCGCGTCTCGAGCAGCGTCGGGGACGTGCGACGGTCCGCCTTCGCCGAGCACATGGTCGCTGCGTCATGACGCGGATGACTCTCAGCGAGGCCATCACCTCTGCGGTCCACGACGCGATGGAAGTGGACCAGACCGTCTACGTGATGGGTCAGGACATCGGCGTCTTCGGCGGTCCCATGCAGTCCAGCAAAGGCCTGTGGGAGGCGTACGGCGCCCAGGGCCGGATCATCGACGCGCCGATAGCCGAGGCGGCCATGGTGGGGACCGGAGTCGGCGCCGCTATGGCGGGCAGTCGCCCCATCATCGACCTGATGTTCGCTGAGTTCCTCGCTCTGACGATGACGCCACTGGCACTGGAAGGCTCCTCGGTGGCCTACCGCACCGGTGGCGACGTCACGGTTCCGCTGGTGGTGCGCGCCAAGTTCGGAGTCGGGCCCCACCGTGGTCACGCTGAGTCGTGCATCGGCATGCTGATGGCCTTCCCTGGACTGAAGGTCGTGATCCCCACGACGCCGCAGGACGGGTACTCCCTCATGCGAGCCGCCATCCGCGACGACAACCCCGTCGTCTTCCTCGAGCACATGAGCCTGCTGCACGGTGCACGTGGTGATGTCGACCCTGACGTGGAGGTGCCCATCGGCCGGGCGCACGTGAGTCGGCCCGGTTCCGACGCGACGGTGGTGGCCTCCGGCCTGATGGTCCATCGCGCGCTCCGGGCCGCGAAGCTCCTCGAGTCGTCCGGCACCGACGTCGAGGTCATCGACCTCCGGTCGATGTCTCCCCTCGACGTCGACACCGTCGCCGCCTCGCTCCAGAAGACACGCAGGCTCGTCCTTGTCGAGGAGTCCTGGCCCGTGGCGGGACCGGCGTCCGAGGTCTGCGCGCAGTTGGTGCGTCGTCATCCCGACCTGATGCGTGAGGTACGCACCACCTTCGTCGAACCGCCTCACACGCCGATCCCCTTCGCCGCTCATCACGAGGCGGCATTTCTCCCCAGTGTCCAAGACATCGTCGATGGCACGATCGGTACCGACAGCCAGGTCCCCTCGGCAGCAGGAACGGCAGGCAGATGACTACCTCAAGCATCCCCACCCAGTCGACCCAGGTCTTCCACCGTGACGTCACGCATGCTCCCCCATTGGTGGACCGTGCCGAAGGCGTCCACGTCTGGGACGCCGCCGGCAAGCGATACCTGGACGCGTCGTCTGGCAGCAACATCGTGATCAGCATCGGCTACGGCGTGCCGGAGATCATCGACGCGATGACTGAGCAGGCGCGCAAGGTCAGTTTCTGCGGGGGCTTCACGTCCGAGCCCCAGGAACAGCTCGCGGTCGAGCTTGCGGAGTTCGCGCCGGCCGGTCTCAACTATGTGCGCTTCACCTCCGGGGGGTCGGAGGCCAACGAGACCGCCATCAAGTTGGCCCGGCACTACTTCGTCGAGACTGGCAGGCCGAGCAAGTACAAGATCGTCGGGCGTTGGCGCAGCTATCACGGCAACACGCTGGGAGCCCTCGCAGCCACCGGTCATGTCATGCGTCGGTCCGGCTATTTGCCCATGCTGCCGCCGAGCGCGCACGCCGCGCCGCCGTACCGCTACCGCTGCAACTTCTGCGCGAAGCAACCAGCGTGCAGCCTGGCCTGCGCGGATGACGTGGAACGCGTCATCCTCAACGAGGGCCCAGACCACGTCGCGGCCTTCATCGCGGAGCCGATCGTCGGCGCCGCTGCGATGGGCATGGTCCCGGATCCGGAGTACTTCCGACGGGTCCGGGAGATCTGCGACAAGTACGACGTCCTGCTGATCGTGGACGAGGTGCTGACCGGCATGGGCAGGACCGGGCGCAACTTCGCCATCGATCACTGGGACGTCATCCCGGACATGATCACGTGCGGCAAGGGCATGAGCAGCGGCTACTCCCCGTTGGGTGCCGTCATCACCACCGACCGGATCCACGCTGCAGTCGCCGAGGGCAGCGGGATGTTCGAGCACGGCTTCACCTACGGCGGCAACCCGCTGTCGTGCGCTGTGGGACTCGCGGTGCTCCGCTACATCAAGAAGCATGACCTCGTTGCGAACGCTGCCGAGGTGGGGGCCTACCTCCAGGCTTCTGTGCGCGAGGCTTTGACCGACAGCCCCATCGTCGGAGAGGTCGACGGCCGCGGCATGCTCGTCGGCGTCGAAATCGTGGCCGACCGTGCCACCAAGGAGCCGTTCCCCTTCGAGCTCGGCATCAACAAGGTGATCGCCAAGAAGTGCCAGGAGCGCGGCGTACTCATCAACCCAGCCTTCAGCGGCAACGCGGACGGCTATCGCGGCGATCGCTTCGGGATCTGTCCGCCCTACATCTTCGACCGCAGCCAGGTCGACGAGACCGTCGCCGCCCTGCAAGCAGCAGTGCACGAGGTCGCCACCGAGGTTTCGTGACCTCTCCACCGTCCGGCACGAGCCGCACGGTCTCGGGACATCCCTTCATCAAGGAGCACGTCATGCCAAGGATCACCCCCATCGCCATCACCACGGCGGTGCTCACCACCTTCGCGCTGTCCTCGTGCAGCGACTCCTCCAGCGCCGGCACGCAGGACGACCTCAGTGGTGCCAAGGTGTGCGTCGACCAGTATGCGACCGCCACCGTGATCGACGACATCATCAGCGGCCTGCGGGAGGGCCTCGCCGACGCCGTGGACCAGGGACTGGAGATCGACGTCCAGAACCCGAACGCCGACACCGCGACCGAGCAGACCCTCGCCCAGAAGTTCATCGCCGACAATTGCGACGTGATCGTCCCGGTGGGCACGGCAGCAGCACAGCTCATGGCGACTGCGACGAAGGACATCCCGATCGTCTTCGCCGCCTCCTCGACCCCGGTCGAGGCCAAGCTCGTTGAGTCCCTCGAGGAGCCCGGGGGCAACGTGACCGGGGTGTCGGACGTGCTGGATCCGGTCCCGGACATCGATGCCATGGTGCAGCTGCTGCCCGACATGGACACCGTCGGTCTGATCTGGAAGCTCGGCGACCCCGCCGGCGACGCGCAGACCGACGCCGCCAAGGCACACCTGGACGAGCTCGGGATCGACTACGTCGAGGCAACCATCACCAACGGCTCCGACGTCACCCAGGCGGCCGACTCGCTGGTCGGGAAGGTCGACGCCATCCAGGTCCCCGGCGACACCACCACGATCAGCTCGGTCGCCGGCATCATCAAGGTCGCCGACGACGCAGAGCTCCCGGTCTTCGGCGGTTCCTCCAGCGCCGTCGAGGCGGGTGCCGTGCTCTCGTCCACCTATGACTACACGGTCGTGGGCAAGGCCGTGGCGGACCTGGTGATGCAGGTCCTCGAGGGGGCCGACCCGGCCACGTTGGCGGTCGTCATTCCCGACACGGGTGGGTACGACCTCAACCGCACCAAGCTCGACGAGCTCGGCATCGAGGTCCCGTCAGAGCTGAGCGACGCCGCTCTCAACACCTATTGATCTGACACCGCCGGCGACCCTGACCGGTCGCCGGGACCCTACGACCATACGGAGCGCCCGATGCTGTGGAACCTGATCGAGATCGCCGCACAAGTGGGACTGCTGTATCTCCCGCTCGTGCTCGGCATCTATCTCGCGATGGGAGTGATGAGCCTTCCCGACCTCACCTTGCAAGGATCCTTCGGGGTGGGTGGCGCGACCGCCGCCGTGTTGACCGTCGATGGTCAGCACCCGATCGTCGCACTCGCCGCGGCCATGGTCGCTGGGAGCATCGCCGGACTGATCACCGCGCTTCTTCACCTGAAGCTCAGGATCAACGTCCTGCTCGCGAGCATCCTCGTGGCGACCGCGGCCTACTCGATGTGCCTGGTGATCATGGATTCGGGCAACGTGTCGCTGTTCGGCGCCAGGACCATCTACAGCTGGGCCGACGATCTCGACCTCGACTACCAGACCACCGTGATCATCACCGGCGCTGTGGTGGGGGCGCTTCTGTCGCTGGCCCTGCTGTGGTTCCTCCGAACCGACTTCGGCCTCTCCATCGTCGCCACTGGCCAGAACATCCAGACGGCACGAGGGTTGGGAATCCGCACCGAGCTCAGGCAGGCGGTCGGCCTCGCTCTGGCCAACGCGCTCGCCGCACTGTCGGGCGGACTCGTCGTCCACAACCAAGGTTTCATGGACGTCACCATCCAGAACGGCATCATCGTCGTCGGCCTGGCCGCCATGATGGTCGGCATCAGCATCAGCCGCTCGAACAGGGTGGCTCCCACGGTGCTGGCACTGATCGTCGGAGTGGTGCTCTACCGCTTCGCCGTCGCGGCGTCCTTGCAGATCGGGCTCGACCCGAGTCTGCTCCAGCTGATCACGGCCGCCCTCGTCGTCCTGGTGATCGCCGCCCGCTCGCACGGGCGGTCCCTGCTTCGCAGCGTGTCCGCTGCGGGGCGTCGTGAACGACGCGTGGCCCAGGCCCGCTTCTACGAGGAGGACCGCGTTGCCAGCTTCATCTGAAACATCCGCTCCGGACCTGGTGCTCGACGGATGCACCAAGAGGTTCCACACCGCAGGACGAGAGGTCGTCACGGCACTCGACCACGTCGACCTCAGCGTCGAGCCCGGCACGTTCGTCTCGATCATCGGCTCCAACGGTGCCGGCAAGTCGACGATGCTCTCGCTGATCGCTGGCAGCCTGCTCGCCGACGAGGGTCGCATCCTGGTGAGGGACCACGACGTGACGACCATGCCGTCCTGGAAACGGATCCGACGAGTCTCCCGGGTCCGACAGAACCCGCAGGACAACATGGTCTCCACCCTCACCATCGAGGAGAACTTCGCGCTCGCCCTGGCCGGCAAGAAGGGCCGGTTCGCTCTTCGCCGTACCTCGTCGTCCACGGTCCGCGAGATAGCGGCCGAGGTCCTGCGGCCACTCGGCATGGGACTCGAGGACCGGATGTCGACGGTGTCAGGATCGCTGTCTGGCGGGCAGCGGCAGGCCATCGCCGTGGCGATGGCGTCGCTGGGTTCCCCGGCCGTCATGCTGCTCGACGAGCACGTGGCAGCCTTGGACCCCAACAGCGCCGCCAGGGTCAACGAGGTGACTGAGCGGATCGTCCGTGACCAGCAGATCACCGCGCTCATGGTCACCCATGACATGGGCCACGCGCTGACCCACGCCGACCGGCTGTTGATGATGCACCAGGGTCGCATCGTGCTCGACTTCGAGGGATCGGACCTGACCGGCTTGACGGTCCGCGACCTGCAGCAGCGGTTCGTACGGTTGTCCGGCGGCACCCTGTCGGACGCCGCCATCCTCAGCGCCGAGGGTGAGACCCGTGCCTGAGACAGGTCTCGCCGACGGCGTCGAGGTAGACCCTCGCAGGATCAAGATCAGGGGTGTTCGGCAGGTCATCGCCCAACAGATGGCCAGGTCCCACGCCGAGATCCCCGGAGTGCACGTCGTCGAGGAGGTGGACGTCACCGGGGTGAGTCTGTCGGCGATCGTGGCAGTCACGGCTGCCTCGATTGCCTCCTTGGTCGAGTCGTACGCCTACTTCAACGCCCACGTCGTGGGCGACGAGGTGTTGTGCTTCCGTGCCTGCAACGTCGCGATCGCGGTCGATACGCCGAGAGGCTTGATGGTGCCGGTGATCCACGACTGCCAGAACCTCGAGGTCGAGGAGATCCAGGCCGAGATCGGGCGCTTGGCTGATCTCGCGCGTGCTGGACGGCTCACCGGACGCGACGTCACGGGCGCCACGGTGACGCTGACCAGCCCCGGACGCCGCGGCGGCATCCTGGCCACTCCGCTCATCAACCCGCCCCAGACGACGATCATCGGAATCCACCGTGCGGTCGCGCGCGTAGTCCCCGCCGACGACGGCGCACTCGCCATCCGCTCGATCGCCAACCTCACCGTGACCTTCGACCATCGCGTCATCGATGGCGCACTCGCAGGCGACTACGCCATCGAGCTGGGGCAGCGCATCACCGGTCACGGCGCAGCAGCACCGCCCGCGAGCCAGTGACCGCCTCAACCGCTCCCGCACCGGAAGGCCGCAAGCCCCTCCGGCTCGAGATCCGCAACTCGCAGACGCCGATCGAACGCAAGCCGGAGTGGATCAAGACCACGGCCAAGATGGGGCCGGAGTACACCGCGCTGCAGAACCTCGTGAAGTCCGAGGGACTGCACACGGTCTGCCAGTCGGCCGGCTGCCCCAACATCTTCGAGTGCTGGGAGGACAAGGAAGCCACGTTTCTGATCGGCGGCGACCAGTGCACCCGCCGCTGCGACTTCTGCCAGATCGACACCGGCAAGCCGCAGCCCCTCGACCGCGACGAGCCGCGTCGCGTCGCGGAGTCGGTGCAGAAGATGGAGTTGCGCTACGCCACCATCACCGGTGTCGCCCGCGACGACCTGCCCGACGGTGGTGCCTGGTTGTACGCCGAGACGGTCCGTGCGATCCACCAGGTCAACCCGGGCACCGGGGTGGAGAACCTGATCCCGGACTTCAACGGCAAGCCCGACCTGCTGCGCGAGGTCTTCGAGTCCCGACCCGAGGTGCTGGCCCACAACGTGGAGACCGTGCCGCGGATCTTCAAGCGGATCCGCCCCGCGTTCCGTTACGAGCGCTCCCTCGACGTGCTGACCCAGGCCAGGGCGTTCGGCCTGGTCACCAAGTCCAACCTGATCCTCGGCATGGGCGAGACCCGCGACGAGGTCAGCCAGGCGCTGCGCGACCTGCACGGCGCCGGCTGCGAGCTGATCACGATCACGCAGTACCTCCGCCCGTCGCTGCGCCACCACCCGGTCGAGCGCTGGGTGAAGCCCGAGGAGTTCGTCGAGATGGCGACCGAGGCTGAGGAGATCGGGTTCTCGGGCGTACTGTCCGGCCCGCTGGTCCGTTCGTCCTACCGGGCTGGCCGTTTGTACCGTCAGGCCATGGACGCGCGTGCGTCGAACTGAGCGGCCGAGCGACGGTCATCGCTGCTCATAGGTTTCACTCCACCGGTAGGAACAAGTTCAAGGCCGACTACGCGGGCCCCCCGCACGAGTCGGTGCGCCCGTACATGGATGGTCTGCTCACCGACGTCAACACCTCGGGTGACCTACCGGTCGTGCAGGCAGCGATCATCCACGCGCAATTTGAGACCATTCACCCGTTCGAGGATGGCAACGGTCGTGTGGGCAGGGCTCTCTTCCACGGCGCCCTGAAACGCTCCGGCCTGGTTGACGGTGGCGTCATCCCTTTTCCAACGTGCTCCGCAGGGATGTCGATGGGTACGTCAGAGCACTGACCAACTACCGCTACGACGGCGATGACAGAGGTCCCGCGTTGCGCGTCTACATAGCGCAGTTCCTCGACTACGTCAGTGATGCGGTGTCAGCAGCGGAGACGTTCCGGCTGGCTGCCATCGACATCCACCAGCGCTGGAGGCAGTCGGTCTCGGGGTTCCGGTCGGACTCCTCCATCCACCGCGCAGTCGATCTGGTGGGCGAATACCCGGTCATCTCGGCACGGTTCCTCGCGGACAACCTCGAGGTGTCCGCCGTGTCGGCACAGAAGCTGGTCAAGCAGTTGGACTCCGTCGGGATAGTGCGAGCCGCCGCCGGCAAGTATCGGAAGTCCGCTCTGTACCAGGCCGATGACATCCTCGATCTCCTTGAGCACGGCACCGAGTCACCCGGTCAATAGCATCGGAATCGGCGCCACGCGCGGATCTCAGCATGCTGGGATCCGCGCGCGGGTGACAGCCGCCGGGCTAGGTTCCAGGGATGGCACATCATTGGATCGCGACTCGGCCGGGTGACCTGGATGTCTTCGCGTTCGAGGAGTACGACGTCCAGCCACCGCGACCCGGGGAGGTCGCCATCGCGGTCCGCGCCGCGGGGATGAACCCAGCCGACGCCAAGCATGTGGCGCGCGGTGACGCCTCCGAGTTTCCGAAGGCGATCGGCTACGAGGTGGCTGGCGTGGTGAGCGCCGTCGGAGCGGACACCGAGATCGCCTCAGGTCCCGTGGCCGTCGGCGACGAGGTCCTCGCCTTCCGGATCAAGGGCGGCTGGGCCACCGAGGTGACCGTCCCAGCGCGAGACGTGTTCGCCAAGCCACCGTCCCTGTCGTTCGGCGAGGCGGCGAATCTGCTGCTCGCCGGGTCCACCGCCTCCGAGATGCTGCATGTGACGAGCGTCGGAGAGGGCGACACGATCCTGGTCCATGGCGCGTCCGGGGCGGTCGGTGTCAGCGCGCTCCAGCAGGCGGCCCTGCTCGGAGCGCGGGTGATCGGAACGGCGAGCGAGGGCAACTTCGACGTCGTCACCCGGTATGGCGGACTGCCGGTCAAGTACGGCGATGGGCTGGAGCAGCGAGTCCGCGAAGCGACGCTCCAGCCGGTGGTGGCTGCGCTGGACTGCGTGGGCACCGACGAGGCGATCGACGTCTCTCTTGCACTCGTCTCCACCCGTGACCGCATCGTCACCATCGCGGCCGCCGCGCGAGCCACACGCGACGGCTTCGCCGCGATCGCCGGTGCGATGCCGGCCAGCCAGACCTACCGTGACTCGGTGAGGGCCCGCCTTGTGCGGTTGGCCGGCGAGGGGCGGCTGGTCGTCCCGATCGCCCGGACCTTCCGGCTCTCCGAGGCGCGTGAGGCCACTGCGCTGCTGATGGGTCAGCACCCGGGCGGGAAACTGGTGCTTGAGCCTGAGGCGCAGGTGAGGGCAAGCGCGGCGCACTGACTCGGACGCCCCCGGGCCCGGACATGACTGGAGTCCTGAGTCCAACCTAGGACCCAGGACTCCATCGACGATCTCGGTCAGGCCTGCTGGCCGAGCGCGAACTGGATGTTGCCTTCCTCGTTCACGACTCCGTCCAAGATCTTGTCGGCAAGGAGCTCGGAGGCCGGCCCGTCGACGTAGACGGTGGCGCCGTCCTGCTCGATCTTCTGATCATCCGGTTCGGCCTGATCCACGGGGCTGACCGACAGGGACTGCCCGTCCGCCTCGGCAGCGATACGGAGGCCGGAGATCCCCGGCACTTCCTCTGCGAGCTTCTTGACGATGTCGGTCACGTTCTCGGTGAGAGCAAGCATGGCTCTCCTTCCGAATCGAGGCTGTGTCCCCTTCACCATTGCTCGGATCCTCTGCGGAGACAAACTGCGGCTCGAAGTAGCCCGCCCACGCCTGATCTCGATGCCGCCATGTGCCCGCAGGCGGCGGAATGGGACGCTGTGTCGTGGCTGTCGAGGCGGGGCTGCGCTGCGGTTCTTGTTCTTCACCAGCAAGGTGCAGCAAATTTAGTTGACTCACGCCAACAATAGTTGGCATGGGCCGTCGAAAAGGGCTACTTCGCGGCGGATGGACGCACCTTCTCGATCAAGCGAATCAGGGCATGAGTTGATGTTGGCTCCCGGCGGCTTGAGAGAAGATACTGCGGTGATGGGGGTCCGCAACTATCTCGTCGAGGGTGTGTCCGGAACGGGCAAGACCTCGGTGTGCCGAGAACTGAACCGGCGTGGCTACCAGGCCATCAACGGAGACAGGGCACTCGCGTATCAGGGCGACCCTGAGACAGGGGAAGCGACCGATACTGCCCTGCACCAGAACCACATCTGGGATGTCGATCAAGTGGGGGCGCTGATCGCCGACGAACAGGAGCCCGTCACCTTCTTCTGCGGAGGCTCTCGCAACTTCTCGAAGTTCATCAACCTGTTCGACGAGGTCTTCGTCCTCGACATCGATCTCGGAACCCTTCATCAGCGACTCGACCAGCGCCCGCAGGGCGAATGGGGGTCGAGACCATCGGAGCGCGATCTCATCGTCCGGCTCCATCAATCCAAGGAAGACATCCCGGGCACTGGCGTGGTCATCGACGCCACCCGCCCGCTCGCCGACGTCGTCGACGACATCCTCCAGCTCGTCGAACGCGCCGACGTCAGAGGCGGCGACGCGGCTGCCCGCCCACAGTTGAGGCAGATGCCCCAAGCGCTCGACCCGCGCGCGGCCCGAGTCTGGACGCATGACGATGACGACACCGCGACAGGCCGTTGAGGCCCTGCAGGCCCAACCGCAACTTCCTGATGGCGACGACGAGCGGTTCACCGGCTACGGCGTGATGGGCCTGCCGTTCGCCAGCGGGCACTACCTCGCGCTCCGGGACATGGTGGCGAGCTCGGTCGGGCCGGCGTACCGGGCGATCTGGCACCGCGACCCCGACGGGCGCTGGACCATCCACACCACCGGCGCACCTGAGCTGACCTGTCCCCGCTACTTCGGGTCGGCGACCGCGACCGCTCAGGTTCCGAGCATCGAGGTGTGCTGGCCCGACGACCGCACCCTCGAGGTGACTCTCGGCGACGACCTGAGCTGGCGGATCGAGCTGGGCGCGACTCCCGCGACGCGGATGATGACTGCCATGGGCGGGGCGCTGCCCGAGGCGGGCTGGAACAGCAACGCCGTGCTCGCCGCGATGGGGCCGATGGCACGCACCATGATGCGGACCGGGAAGATCCGGCTGCGCGGCGAGACGCCGAACGGCCCCCGGTTCAAGGTCGCGCCCCTGAAGATCTGGCGCGTGGTCAACAGCACTGCGTCGTACTGCGGCGAGGACCTCGGCGAACCGGCACCTCTGGATGCCCAGACCCGGCTGGGTGACTTCTGGCTCCCGCAGCGCGGGGTCTTCTTCGTCGGTCGCGCACGGTTCACTCCGGCAGGCGAGCAACTGCAGGAGCCTGCGAGCCCCGCAGCGACCAGAATGGGGCAATGACCGCACCTGTGCCGCTGCCGCGTCGAGTCGAAGTGCTCGCCGGGCTGTCGGTGGCGATCGACCTCGGGTTGGGTCAGCCTGCCGAGCACATGCTCCGGTCGTCGGTCGTCGCGTGCGGGTTGGCGGACCGGCTCGGGCTCAGCCGGGAGCAGAAGGCGACGGTCTACTACACGACGCTGCTGATGTGGATCGGATGTCATGCGGACTCCCAGGAGTACGCCCGCTGGTTCGGCGACGACATCGCAGTCCGCCGCGACGCCTACCTCGTCGACTGGTCCGGGATGCCCTACCTGCGCTTCCTTCTCGGCAACGTCGCCCGCGGTGAGCCGCTGGGGCAGCGAGTGCGCGTGATGGCCACGCTCATGCGGGACGCACGCGGCCAGCTCGCCACGCTGATCCACTCCCACTGCACCTCGGCGGCGGCCCTGGCGCGCCACATCGGGCTCGGGCCGGACGTCGAGCAGACCCTCGCCTTCACCTTCGAGCGCTACGACGGTGGCGGGCTCCCGTCCGGCGCGTCCGGGGACGAGATCCCCATCGAGATGCGGGTCGCGCAGCTCGCCGACGTGGCCGAGGTGCATCACCGGATGTACGGCGTGCAGGGTGCGGTCGCGATGGCCAGGAGTCGGCGCGGCGGACACCTCGACCCCACCGTCACCGACGCCTTCACCACCGATGCGGAGTCGCTGTTCCCGGCTCCCGACGACGACCCGTGGGACCGGGCACTGTCCATCGCGCCCGACGCCGAGACCCGTCTGGACGACTCTCGCCTCGACACCTTGCTGACCGCGATCGGCGACTTCGTCGACCTCAAGTGCCCGTTCGCCCTGGGCCACTCCCGCAACGTCGCCGCACTCGCGGAAGCGTCCGCCGTACAGCTCGGTCTCCCGGCCGACGACGTGACCGCTGTACGCCGAGCCGGGCACCTCCACGACGTCGGGCGGATCGGGGTGTCCAACCAGGTCTGGTCGAAGCCGGCCGCGCTGACGGGTGCAGAGTGGGAGCGGGTGCGGATGCACCCCTATCTCACTGACCGGGTGCTGACCCGCATCACCGGACTTGCCCGCGTTGCCGCGATCGCCCGCGCCCACCATGAGCACCTTGACGGGTCGGGCTACCCACTCGGTCTCGCAGGTTCGGCGCTCGGCCGACCCGAGCGGCTTCTGGCCGCAGCGGTCGCCTACCAGTCGGCGCTCGAGGGGCGGCCGTACCGGGAGCCGCTCTCCGCTGACGCCGCCGCGACCCGGCTGACGGACCGCGTGACCCGCGGAGCTCTCGACGCGGAGGTGGTTGACGCGGTCCTGGCCGTGGCCGGGCATGCGCGAGAGAGGGTACGCCGCGACGACGCCCTCACCCCCCGTGAGACGGAGATCCTCGGCCTCGTCGCCCGCGGCCTCTCCAACCGCGACATCGCGGCCAGGCTCGTGCTCAGCGAGAAGACGGTCCGCAACCACGTCGAGCGCACCTACGCCAAGATCGGCGCCAGCAACCGCGTGGGCGCGAGCCTGTACGCCCTCCGACAGGGGCTCGTCGCGCCGGGCGATGGGTCGCCGTGACTCATGGAGGCAGACGAGTGCGCCGGGCTGTTGGCCTGAGCGGATCTGACCGGTCAGCCCAACAGGTTCGCGCGGGCTGCAGTGAGCGCCACGTGAACCGACCGGTCGCAGTGGTCCGGGGTGAGGTCGCGGTCGAGGACAAGGAGGTTGAGGTACAGAGGTGCCACCAGGGTGGCAAGGAAGGTCAGGGGATCGGTGCCGGTGGGCAGCTGGTCTCTGTCGACAGCCGACTCCAGACGCTGCGATAGGACCATCGCCCGGTGGGCGAAGAACCGGGTCTTCGCTTCCACCACGGCCGGCAAACGAGCCGCGTCCGATCTGAGCATGGCGACAAGTGGGGCACCTGAGGGGCCGGTGAGCCAGTCGGCCAGGCGCTGCACCCAGACCCGGAGGTCGGCGTCGATATCGCCGGTGTCGGGGAGCTCGAAGTCAAAGGCCGCACGCTCGAGCACAGCGTCGGTCAACAACGATTCTCGGTCGGGCCACCGGCGGTAGACGGTCGTCTTGTGTACGCCGGCCCGGGCGGCGACGTTCTCGATCGCAAACGCTGCATAGCCTCCCTCGGCCAACTCCGCGAGCGCGGCCATGAGCACGGCTTGACGCACCGCCTCTCCTCGTCGGGCGATCACGGCGTCCACCTTTCGTATATCGCAACTTTCGGTTGCGATAGCTCCTCATTGCGAGCACACTGAACGTTATCGCAACATGAAGTTGCGAAACGGAGGAGGGGACATGTCCACCAAGACCCACACGACCCTGGCGCTAGCACTGACCGTGCAGCTCGTTGCCATAGCGGTCCTGGCTGGATTCGGTCCCGTGTTTCCCTCCGGGGTCGACGCGGCCGCCGGCTGGAGATTCCTGGGTGGTCATGCCCTTGAACTCGCGCATGCCCTTCTCGGGGTGCTGGTGCTGGTCCAGGCCCTGATCCTGATCGTGGCAGCGCGCGCGAAACTGGTGCCGGCGTTGATTCTCACCGGGGTCGTGGTCGCGGTCGCCTCTGGCGCAGCTTTCGTTTCCAGCCGTCAACCGGAGTCGGCGCTGTGGCTGATGACGACTGGGTGGCTTGTCTCACTCAGCGCCGCGGTTGTTGAACTGGTCAGGCAACGACGCCAGCTCAAAGCCGGCTCTTGAGGGCTGTTGAGAACAACCCTCACTCAATACCCCGCCACGACCCGTGCTTGCGTCGGGAACCCCGGTCGTCCGCTCCGCACCCACAGGCGGCACCATGGCGCGCACATGTTGATGCCGTCCGGCAACGGCTGGCTCGCGTTGGTCTGGGACAACTGGCACGCTGGCACGGTGAACGTCGAGACAAGCAACGGCATCGTGCTCGAGTACCACGCCTTTGGGGATAGCGCCGATCCGGCTGTCCTGTTGGTCATGGGGTTCGGCACCCAGCTCCTCGGCTGGGACGCCGAGTTCTGCCGACGGTTGGCTGCTCGGAACCGCTACGTGATCCGGTACGACAACCGTGACTGTGGGCTGTCGACCAAGCACGACGACCGCCCCATTGACCTCCTGGACCTCGTCTCTGCCGTGGCGGCCGGTGAGTTCGACACTGCCCGCGCCATGGCGCCGTACTCGCTTCGGGACATGGCCGGCGACGGGATGGATCTACTGCAGGGTCTGGGCATCCACCGCGCACACGTAGTCGGTTCCTCGATGGGAGGCATGATCGCGCAGAGGATGGCGATCGACTTCCCCGATCGGGTGCTCTCGCTGACCTCGATGATGTCCTCGACGGGAGAGCCCGACTACGGACAGTCCACGCCGGAGGCTCAACAGGTCCTGTTCTCGCCGCGTCCGGCTGACCGGGACGGCTACATCGCCTCGGCGGACCGTGATCTCGTCTGGGCCTCGCGTCGGTTCGGCGACCCGGTGGCGTTGCGCGAGTTGGCCGCAGCCAGCTACGACCGTTCCTACTATCCCGCCGGGGTACCGCGACAGCTCGCAGCGATGATCCTCGACGGCTCTCGCGCTGACGCACTCCGGAACCTTGAGGTGCCGACGCTTGTCATCCACGGCAAGGACGACAGCTTGATCGACCCGAGCGGTGGACGGCGAACAGCGGAGCTGGTGCCCAACGCCTCGCTGCTCCTGGTCGAGGACATGGGGCACGACCGCCCGCCGGCTCTGTGGCCACTCCTGATCGACGCGATTCACGCGCACACGAGGGTCGGGGAAGGCGCCTAGACACGGCAGATTGACGCACTTCGAGGCGCGTGCTGGCTCGACCACGACGCTCATCGCGGCACACTTCCTGGTGGATCGTCGGTCCTCGGGATCGATGGGGCGGCGCCCCACAGTTGGGGTCCGGAGCCCCGCCCGACCGCTGGGCGGTCGGCTGCGAGGATGGCGGCGTGCACATCATGGATGCCCTGCTGCGTGCTCAGGAGGCCGCCGCTCCCGAAGTGGGCCGCGGCCGGCTGGCTGACTACATCCCTGGTCTGGCGGCGGTGGATCCGCGCCAGTTCGGGATGGTGATCGCCTCCTGCGACGGCCGGGTGCACGTCATCGGTGACGCCGACGTGCGCTTCTCGGTGCAGAGCATCAGCAAGGTCTTCACGCTTGCGCTAGTGGTCGCAGCCGAGGGAGAAGCCATCTGGGAACGGGTGTCTCGTGAACCGTCGGGCAACCCGTTCAACTCCTTTCTCCAGCTCGACCAGGAAGCGGGGCGTCCGCGCAACCCGTTCATCAACGCCGGCGCACTCGTCGTCACCGACCGGCTGCATTCGCTGACCGGCGACGCCTACGTCGCTCTTCGCGACCTGATGCGCCTGGAGAGCGGCCGCGCCGATGTGGGCAGCGATCCCGAGGTGGCCCGTTCGGAGCTGGAGGCCGGTCACCGCACCATGGCACTCGCACACCTGCTTGCCAGCTACGGGAACCTGGAGTGTCCGGTTGACCAGGTGATCAACCAGTACGTCGCGCAGTGTGCTCTCTCGATGACCTGCAGAGAGCTGGCGCTTGCCGGGCTGTTCCTCGCCCGCGACGGGGTCCTCTCAGACGCAACGCGTCTGCTCAGTGCACGGCAGACGAAGCGGGTCAACGCCGTGATGCTCACGTGCGGTACCTACGACTCGGCCGGCGAGTTCGCCTACCGAGTTGGACTGCCCGCCAAGAGTGGCGTCGGTGGCGGCATCCTGGCCGTCATCCCCGACCGGGGTGTCGCCTGCGTGTGGAGTCCCGCGCTCGGCCCGTCTGGCAGTTCGGCAGCAGGGCTGGCCGCGTTGGAAGCGTTCACCACGTACTCCGACTGGACGGTCTTCTGAGCCTCGGCCAGAGCGAGGGGCGAGCGCGGAACGTCAACAGAGGCTGGTCACCCTCGTCCGAACGGCCGTGGACACGAGCGCGGTATGACGCCGGCTGATCCGCATGCCCCGGTGTGGCTGGCTGAGGCAGTGAGGACGATTCAGCTCAGCACATACGATGCCGTTCATGGAGCCCACCAGCCATCTCGTCGGCCGGTCGCAGCAGGTCGCCTGGCTCTCGGACGTGCTGACGGGCGACAGGCGGGCCGTGGTGGTCGAGGGCGACGCGGGGGTGGGGAAGACAGCGCTGCTGGACGAGCTGCGTCGACACGGCCGGGTGGACGGCTGGACAGTGGTGCAGGCCGAGTGCGTGGAGGCGGAGCGAGGGTTCCCGTACGCCGCCCTCGATCGGATCCTGCGGCCACTCGACGCCTACGTCCTCGCGCTGCCCGACCATCAGCGCAGGGCCGTGGACGTGGTGCTCGGGCGCACGGTCGGCGACGCTCCCGCCGTGCTGGCACTGGGCACCGCCGTCCTGGACCTGCTCGTGATGGCGAGCACTGACTCTGCACGTCTTCTCATCATCGACGACGCGCACTGGCTCGACTCGGCGAGCGGCGAGGTGCTGATGTTCGTGGCGCGCCGGCTCAGCGACGCCCCCGTGTCGATCGTGCTGGGGGTGCGCACCGGCGAGCCGACGGACCTCGACTCAGCCGGCATCGAGCGCCTCGAGCTGCCACCGCTCGACCCAGCGAGCGCGGCCGACCTGCTCGACCTCCGTCACCCCGACCTGTCCCCCGAGCTACGGGCCGAGGTGCTCCGTTGGGCGGTGGGAAACCCGCTGGCCATCACCGAGATACCGGCCTCGCTGGCCGCCGGCACAACCGCAGCGGCGAGACCCGAGCTCCCGCTGCCACGACGCCTCGAGCGCGTCTATGCCCAGCGGCTCGACAGACTGCCGCAGGACGAGCGATTCGCCCTCCTGCTCCTGGCGCTGGACGGCGCGGCGGACGACGACGGGAACCACCGTCTCGCGCACCGTCTCGACGCAGCTCGTACCGCGGGGCTCGTCGACCTCCGCTCGCCGGACGGTCGACCCGCGTTCCGCCACCCCTTGGTCCGCTCCGCGGTGGTCGGTGCGGCGTCGTCGCAGGAGTTGCGGGCCGCGCACCTGCACCTCGCGGAGGTCCGCGCGGGCGATCCGCTCCGGCGCGCCCATCACTTCGCGTCCGCCACGGTCGAGCCCGACGAGAATGTCGCTCTCGTGGTGCAGGCGGGCGCCGAACACGCCGCCCGGCGTGGCGGAGCCACCGTCGCGGTTCAGCTGCTCGTCCGTGCCGCGGCGTTGAGCGAGCGCCCTGACGGACGGGAGCGACGCCTCGCTGACGCCGCCTTCGCCGCCAGTCGGGCGGGGATGCTCGATGATGCCGCGGCGTTGCTCGGCCAGCTGGACCGGCTCAGCGGCGACCTGGCCTCGCCGTCGGCGGTGCTCACCGACGCCTACCTGCGGCTCTTCCGCGACGGAGCCATCGTGCCGGCGCACCGCATGGTCGTCGACACGCTCCAACGGCACGGCCATCAGGTGGACGATGAGACACTCAATCGCCTCATCAACGTGCTGCTGCCGATCACCATGTACTCGGCCGATCCGGTCCTCTGGGCGCAGACCGAGCCGCTCGTCGCCGAGCACGCCAACCGGCTCGGGCCCGTGACACTGCTCGTCCGCGAGATCGGCGGGGACCTGCTGCGTCATGCAGAGGGTGCCCGCGAACGCGTGGCCGAGGCGTTCACCCTGCCTGGCCACGGCACCCAGGCCGTCACGCTGCTGGCCCTGTGCGCCTTCTGGGTCGACTCGCTGGGCGAGCACCGCTCATACGTGAAGCGGATGATCGAGCGGGAGGTCGAGGCCGGATCCCGAGCAGATGCGATGACCTTGCTGCAGCTGACGCTCCTTGACCAGACGGTCGCGGGACTCTGGGACGACGCCGCGACGACGTACGCCCGCAGTGTTGAGCTGAGCGCAGAGCTCGGGTTCGAGATGTACACCTATCTCAACCGCGCGTTCTACTGTCGGGTCCTGGCGCAGCGCGGTGACATCGTAGGTGCCCGCGAACTGGGCTTCTCGGTCGACGTGTGGGCCCGTCCGCGGGGGCTCGGGGTGATGCTCCATCACGTGGAAGGTGCCGCGCTGGCCGGCTTGCTCGCGGTCGGCGAGTACGACCGGGCATGGGGCTTCGCGCTCGGGCTCACCTCGCCCGGGTCCTTCCGTCCGTACGCCCATGAGTCGTTCCGTTGCCTGCTCGACATCGTCGAGGCCGGGATGGCGACGGGGCACGCCGACGAGGCGCGCCGCCACGCCGAGGCCGCGGATGCCCAGGGCGTGCGGGCGGTGTCACCGCGGATGGACATGCTGACCACGGCCGTTCTGGCGATCACCGATCCGACGGCGGAGGCGGACCGGTTGTTCACGATCGCCGCGGACCATCCGGCCGGGCCGTCCTTCCCGTTCGACCTCGCCCGCATCAGCCTGGCCCACGGGATGTGGCTGCGTCGCCACGGTGACCTGCGGCGCGCCCGCGTCGCGCTGGTGCGTGCGGCGGAGCTGTTCGAGGGGATCGGCACCCCGCCGTGGGCCGAGCGTGCCGCACGCGAGCTCTCGTTGGCGGGGTCCTCCGGTGACGAGGCGGTAGACCGCCTCGCCCATCTGACGGAGCAGGAGCTGCGCATCGCGGAGCTCGCAGCGTCGGGGCTGAGCAATAAGCAGATCGGTGCCCGGCTCTACCTGTCCCCGCGAACGGTGGGAACGCACCTCTACCGCATCTTCCCCAAGCTGGGCATCACCTCCCGCGCCTCGTTGCGCGACGCGCTGGACGGGGCCAAGTCCGAGGGGTGACGTACGCATGTACGTCGCGAAGTGACGTCATGTGACGGACGGCGACGGCGCCGTGTCCCGACATCGTTGATGACGAGCCGGAATGACCCGGCTCGCGAGAGAAGGATCTTCCGTTCTCTCGTGTCGGTGCCGACGTCCCTCGCACCGGCACGTCATCACCCGAGGGACGGATTCGAGACACGAACATGTCGAAGTTGACCGTGGGCACCGAGAACGGCTTGCCCGTCAGGCTGTACTACGAGGTGCACGGCAGCGGGGCGCCGGTCGTGCTGATCCACGGATGGCCGTTGAGCGGTCTGTCCTGGGAGAAGCAGGTCGTCGCCCTGGTCGAGGCCGGATACCAGGCCATAACGTTCGACCGTCGCGGGTTCGGGCGTTCCACGCCCAGCTGGGACGGTCACGACTACGGCACCATCGCGGCCGATCTCGACGCCCTGCTCAACCATCTCGACCTGTCGGACGTGACATTGGTCGGCTTCTCGGCCGGAGGCGGCGCGGTCGCTCGCTACATCGGCAACCATGGGACCGCCCGGGTCGCCAAGGCCGTGCTGGCCAGCGCGGTCACGCCATTCCTTCACCTCATCGAGGGCAACCCCGAGGGCGGTCTGGACGACGGCACGATCGCGCACTTCGAGTCCGGGATCCGTGCTGACCGGGCGGGCTTCGTCGACCAGTTCCTCACGCTCCTCTACTCGGCCGGAGGCACATCGACGGTCAGCGAGGCACAGCGCCAGCACGGCCGCGACCTGGCCAACGCCGCGTCGGCGCGGGCGACCCTCGCGGGGCCGGCGGCGTTCGGACGCACCGACTTCCGGGCGGACCTGGAGAAGTTCGACGTGCCGACGCTCGTCATCCATGGCGACTCCGACGCCGTGGTGCCCTTCCACGTCAGCGGCCGTCGTGCCGCCGAAGCGATCGACGGCAGCGAGCTTGTCCTCATCGAGGGCGGCCCGCACGGCATCAACGTCTCGCACGCCGACGAGTTCAACGCGGCGCTGCTCGACTTCCTCTCCCGCTGACAAGCCGTCCTGTCCAACAGTTCCCTGCACCACCCACCCACCGGCGCAACCGCGCCACGTAAAGGAGAACATCATGTCCATTCCTCATCTGCCCAAGCGCGCCAAGTTCCTGGTCTCCGGCGTGGCCCTGGCGGCCATCTTCGGGGTCGCAGCCACGGTCCCCACGCAGGGGTCGACGGCCGTCGAGCCCCCTCGCACAGCGGTGGCGAGCACCTCATCCAAACCCACGGTCGTGCTGGTGCACGGCGCCTGGGCCGACCCCTCGAGCTTTGCGCCGGTCACCAAGGAACTCCAGAGCGACGGGTTCACCGTCCTCAACGCCCCGAACCCGCTGCGTGGCCTCGATCAGGACTCGGCCAACGTCGCCGCGTTCGTCAACCAGGCCACCACCGGTCCGGTGGTGCTCGTCGGCCACTCGTACGGCGGCAGCGTGATCACCAACGCCGCCACCACGACGCCGCGGGTCAAGGCGCTGGTCTATGTCGACGCCTACGCGCCCGCCGAGGGCGAGAGTGTCATCGACCTGACCGGCGCCAAGCCGGGCTCGGCGTTCGCGGGAGACCCCACCAAGGTCTTCAACTTCGTCCAGTACCCGCCGGGACCGACGACACCGAAGGATGATGTCGACGCCTACGTCAAGCCCGAGCTGTTCGGGGACATCTTCGCCGCCGAGCTGCCGACCTCCGAGACGAAGGTCCTCGCCGCGAGCCAGACCCCGATCGCGCTGAGCGCGCTGCAAGCCCCGTCGAAAGCTCCCGCCTGGAAGACGATCAAGAGCTTCTTCTTCATCGGGACCGGCGACAAGGTCCTCCCCGCGGCTCAGCAGGTCGCAATGGCCAAGCGTGCCGACGGTGTGATCGTCATGCGCAAGGCCGACCACCTTTCGATGCTCGAGACGCCCCAGCAGATCACGAAGCTGATCGAGCGAGCCGCCCGCACCGACTAGCAATCGGCCCACCACCGCAGCTACGCGGAGGGCTCTCCCCGGGAGACCACCCCGGGTTCGGGGAGCCCTCCGCGTCACCATCCCAACAGAAGGAATCAGACATGATCACCACCCTCAGCACAGGTCTGGCCACGGCCGAGCTCGCCCACGTCGACGCCCCCAACGGCGTCTCCTACGCCTACCGCCGCTTCGGGACGAGGTCGAGCGCCGTGCCGATCGTCTTCCTCCAGCACTTCCGCGGCAACGTGGACAACTGGGACCCCGCCCTCGTCGACGGAGTCGCCGCTCACCGCGAGGTGATCGTCTTCGACAACGCCGGCGTGGGCGCCAGCACCGGGACGACCCCGGACACCATCGAGCAGATGGCCATCGACGCGCTTGCCTTCCTCGACGCGCTCGGCCTGGCGCAGGTCGATCTCTTCGGCTTCTCCCTCGGCGGCTTCGTCGCCCAGGAGATCGCGTTGGAGGCGCCGGGCCGGGTGCGCCGCCTCGTCCTCGCCGGCACCGGCCCCAAGGGCGCCCCGGGCATGGAGGGGTGGTCGCCGGACGTCATCGAGGGCGTAGTCGTCGATGACAACACGCCAGAGGGCTACCTCGGCGTCTTCTACACCGGTTCCGCACAGAGCCTCGGGGCCGGGAAGGCGTCCGCCGGCCGAATCTTCGCGCGTCAGGAGGGCCGCGACGAGTGGCCCTCCCTCGAGACCAAGGACGCCCAGTACCGCGCGGTCGAGAACTGGGGTGTCCAGGACTGGACGGCCGTCCGGCGTCTGACGGGCATCACCCAGCCGACTCTGGTGTTGCAGGGCGATCACGACGTCATGATTCCGACCAAGGCCAGCCACCTCATGGCCGCCCTCATCCCCGACGCGCAGATCCACATCTACCCGGATGCCTCACACGGCTCGATCTTCCAGTACGCCGGGGAGGCCGCCGCCCGTACCGTCGCCTTCCTAGCCAACTGATCCGGGACGATTGCGGCAGATGGACGCAGCCAGGAACGCGTTCTCGAGGCCGCCGTCAACCGGCCGACTCAGACGAGGGATGCCGTCATGCGTATGGAGATGAGCAGTCCTGGTATCTCGGCTCCCAGCTTGGCCGCATAGCGAGCCGGCGGATCAGACGGAAACCAGCGGGCGTACTCCTCATTCATGCCAGCGAAGTCGTTCGGGTCTGTGAGCAGCACTCCTACCTCAACGACGTCATCGAGCGTCGCACCAGCCTCCTGCAGGATGGCCTCGCAGTTCGCCAGCGCTTGCCCGGTCTGAGCCTGGATGCTGTCACCGGCCATGCGACCAGTGCTCGAGTCGATGCCGGTGGTTCCCGAGACAAACACCAGGGACCCAGCTTTGACTGCTTGGCTGAAGAGCGGCGAGCTCGGCGCATTCGATGTCGTGATGATCTGACGGGGCATCTCGGACCTCCTGGTTGATCGTCCCACCGTCGGCAGGTCTACGGAAGGCGCTTTCTGGCATCTGGCGCCAGCCCGAAGTCGGCGGATAGACGCACCGTTCTGAACCGGAAGTTGCCCTGCACTGGGGACGAGAGCGGTGTTGGCCCACGCCGAGCGGGTGCTCGGCGTGGGCCCCGGTGGGGCGGAGGACTACCGCTTCTTGGCCACGATCACCTTGACCACCTTCGACTTCGACGTGTGCACGGTTCCGGTGCCGACGAAGCGGGCCGAGACGGCGTGCTTGCCGACCTTCAGCTTCGGCAGCCTGACCGTGGCTCGGCCGTGATCACTCAGGTTCAGCCAGGTGGAGACCTTCTTGCCTGAGACATTGACGATGACCTTGCCGGTGACGTTGGTGACGTAGCGGCTCGAGACGGTGACGCGGATCTTGCCGTGCGTGCCGGCCTTGACCTTCGCGGGTCGTGCGACCTTGGTGGTGGAGGCGACCTTGCCCTGACGGGCCAGCTGGATCGTTCCCAGATCCCGCACGGTCCCGGTCCCAGCGGCTGCCGCGTGGGTCGTGGTGCGCATCATGACCGGGCGGCCGCCGCCGTACCACTTCATCCGGAACGGGTCGCCGTCCTCCTGCGCACCGACCGCGGAGATGACGATGCGGTACGCCTTGCCGCTCGGTACCTCGAGCCGGAAGAAGCCGTTGCGCTGCTGGGCGTCGTACGCCGGTCCGCCGTACGTCAGGCTGGAGGCCACCGGCTCGGCGGCTGTGATGCTCTGCGGCCAGGCCTCGACGTTGACGTTGTCGAGCCCGTGGCCGGCCTGGTCGGTGAGGACGCCCACCACCCAGGTGCTGCCCTGCGGCGGTACCAGGGCCGGCACGGCCACGGACGCGGCCGACTCGCCGGCGTAGGCGGTGCCGGGCGAGCTCAGGACCTGGGGTGCGAGAAGGAGACCGCCGATGACCGCGAAGGTCAGGAGGGCGGGCTTCTTCATCCTGCGGGAGGCAGCGCCCTGGACGGCACTGTCGGAGGTGGTGACGGTGGACTCGGAACGGTTGATCTGGAACATGATCGACTCCTCGGGTTGGGGTGCCTCCACGCTGACAGCGAGGACACCCCCGCCGCTTCACGGCGAGCCGCAATCCGACCCCCCTGCTAGCGGGTGGGTCGAGCCCCGGTCAGGTGTCGTCCTCGGTCAGGGTCGTGGTCGGCAGCCAGTCGGCCCCGAGGAGCTGGGCGAGGGCGGTGAGGCCGGTGGTGTCGCTTCCCACGGTGTCGGAGGCTGCGGCGATCCGCTCCACCATCACCCTGCCGACCTGCTCCTCGACGGTGCCCTCGGCGTAGGCGATGTGCCACGGCGAGACCTGGTGGTCGCGGTGGGTGCGTCCGGTCACCTGCCGTCCGGCGATGCCTGAGAAGCGGGCCTGGTGGAAGACGCCGACCCGGGGTTCGGTGCTCGCCTGACGGCCGTCGGCGAGGGTCTCGCCGGCGTGCAGGCTGATCGAGGCGACCGTGGTGAACACGCAGACCTTCGCTGCGCCGGTCTGAAAACGCACCCGCTCAGCCTCGGGGTCGAACCGGTTGCGGCCGTAGATCGTGGCCACGTCGATGCCGGAGTCACGCAGCCGGTCGGCGATCGGGTCGGCCGCGGTTGCGACGAACTCGACCGAGCACGCCACCTGTCGCTCGGCCTCGACCTGCTGTGCGATCCAGGCGACCGTCGAGTCGACCCGGATCATCCCGGCCTTCTGCCGGAAGCGCAGCAACGCGGCTCGGCCCTTCACGATATTGCGGCCACGCCGCGCGATCTCCATCTCACGACAGAACTCCCCCCACTCAGCCTCGTACGCCGTCCGCTCCGACGGGGTGAGCGCCACCGGCATGCCAGAGATCGGGACCGGCCCCCACGGTGCGGCGCGGTGCAGCATCGCCGGGGGACGCTCCTCGGCGAGCCAGCCGCGCACCAGCTTGAGGTCCGCGGCGCGCCGGGCCGGATCGGTGGTCCACGTCGCGCCGTACCGTCCCTGCTCCACCCCTACGCCGTGGCGCTCGAGCGCGGCGGCGAACGCCTCCCCGGGTTGCGCCGCCGAGGTCCACTCCCGCATCGGCTCGCCGAGCACCTGCGCATACGCCGGAGCGAGGTAGGGCAGCTCCAGCGGCGTGTGTCCGGGCGTCGCGGTCGTCGCGATAACAAACGGCGCCTTGTCGTGCGGCCGTCCGTGACCGGAGATCCGCGCCCAGTGCTTCCATCGTTTCGTCGTCGTACGTCGCAGTGCGTGGGCCTCGTCGGCGATGATCACGTCCCACGTGTGGTCCTTGACCTTCTCCAGCCGGTCCCAGGTGATCACGACCCATTCCAGACCGCCGTCGCCCAGCGCCATGATAGTGCGACACCAGTGGCCGATCGTGATCGCGGCGGGTCGGTCGGCCACGACGAGCACCCGCCGCGCGCCTCGGAGGTCCCCCACCGCCGTCGCCCCGAGGACGGCGGAGATCGTCTTGCCTACGCCGGGCTCGTCGGCCAGCAGGAACTGCCGTCCGCCCGCCGCGGCGCGCGCCGCGATCGCATCGGCCGCCTCGAACTGGATCCTGCGGGGCTCGAGCGCGTCGGTCGGCTCGGGGGCGGGCGTCGGATCGCCGGGGTTGAGGGTGTTCTCGATGAACCGACCGAGTGTGTACGGCCCCGGAGCGTAGGGCGCAAGGTGTGCAGGCAAGGCGCGCCCGACGTACAGGTGCGTCTTCACCGCCGGGTGCCAGGTGGCGCCCTCGACCTGTGTCCCGTAGGGAACGTCGAGCACCCATAGCCGCTCACCCGGACCGGCGACCGGCAGCGGCCGCGGTGGCTTCCGCGTCCCGCCCCGACGCGGCGATGTGGCGCGCCGGCGAGCACTAGCTGGGCGACGACTGGGCATGTCTGGACGCTATCGGTGCCTCAACCACCAACAGAGCCGGCTCGCCCACATCCGCCGCTCGGTCGATGTACGCCCCACCCCCGTGCCCTGCTGGCCGTGGTGGCGCGCCGCACCGCTCAGACACCGACGTGCCCGGGCATCCCACCGCCCTAAGGCGGCGGTGTGACGCACTCGGTCTAAGCCTCGATCCACCGATGAGCTGGGCTGAGTGGTCGCGGTCGCTGACGACGGGTGGTTGGGTGTGTGGGCGTGGCTGAGGGTCTGGCCTCGCTGCCAGGTCGTTCCAGGTTGGTCGTTTTGCCGGTGTCGGCTGGGGCGGTCAGGTCGTCGGTGCTGGCGCTACCTGCTCGGGACCGGCGGGATCACGGTCCACTCCGACGTCGCCGAGGAGCACGCCGAGTCCCGCTGGAAGGTGGAGCGGTTGCTGCGGGTCTTCGACGGACCCACGACGGAGTCGGCTAGGCCCGCCCGCGCACCGTCCACGCCGACGCCGTGACCTCGAAGGGCGCCGGGGGCAGCTGCGCCGCGCACGCGTCACGGACCCGCTGCCGGTCCGCCTCGTCCAGCCGGTCGACGTAGGCGCCGGCCGGCCCGACCCCGAAGGTGTAGGGCTCCCACCACTCCTCGAAGCTCTCGTACGGCACGGTCACGGTGAGCACCGTCTCGTCGAGGTTGCCGAGGCCGGCGTCGTCGAAGAGCTGGCCCAGGTGGCCCTCGCGTGAGCCGGGGGGGTCGCTCTCGTCGAGCGCGCCGGGGTGGACATCCGCGACACCTCGCCAGAACGGCGACGACGGTCCTCGGCCGCCGCCGTGGTCCCAAACCGAGGCGACCACCGGACCGCCCGGACGCGTGACCCGGGCCATCTCGCGCAGGCCCGCCACCGGGTCGCTCATGAAGTGCACCACCAGCTGGGCCAACGTCGCATCGAACCCGTGGTCGGGAAACGGCAGCGCCTCGGCACTCGCCTCACGGACGTCCACGCCCGGCAGGCGGGCGGCGACGGCGGCGACGAACGACGAGGACGGGTCGATCGCGGTGACCCGGCCGGTGCCGGCGACGGCGACCAGCCGCGCGGTCAGCGCCCCCGGTCCGCAGCCCACGTCGAGCACTCGGTCGGTGGCCCGCAGGCCGGCCATCGCCACGAGCTGATCGGCCAACGGCTCGGAGTATCTCCCCATGAACCGGCCGTAGGCGTCGGCGGTGACGTCGAAAATCATCTATCCACTCTAGGGCTCGGAGGTGCCCGGCGGGAGCCCTCGGGGCCCCCGGTCAGCTGCCGCTCGTACCGCGGCGCTCGGAGCTCGCGCCGTGCGGGGAGGAGGAGCCCGGCAGCACGACGGTGAAGCGGGTGCCTGTTTGGACGCGCACCCTTGTGCCGTTCCAGCCAAGGCGAGACAAGCATCTACATGCCGGCATCGACAACGTCCTGGCCGAGGTCCGCAGGCGGCGGTATGACGCGCCCTTGTTGATCACCCAAGGCGGATCCAGCGGCCGTCTATCACCGCATCGCCCCGGAATGCGAGGTTTAGGCGGAGGCGCGGATGGCTGGCTCGTGGCGCACCCGGAAGTTGACGCTGTTGGCGATGAAGCACAACGCATTGGCACGGCGGTGCGCGTCCCGTGCGGCCTCGATCATGCTGTCGTCGGTGACGACGATCTCTGGATGCAGCACCACCTCCGTGAACCGTCCGCTCCCGTCGGCCTCGGTTTTCATCGAACCGGTCGGGCGGTCGAGGTACTGGGTCACGACGACGCCCGCGTCAACGCACACGTGGAGATAGGACAACATGTGGCACTGGGCAAGTGAGGCGAGAAGGAGCTGCTCCGGGTTCCATCGCTCGCGGTCGCCATGGAACGTACGGTCCGCCGAGCCGAGTAGCTCGGGCGGCCCTTCGGCCTCCACCGTGTGAGTGCGTTTGTATCCACGGTATGTGGAGGTGCCCTCCCCGGTGTTGCCGGTCCAGGTCACGGTCAGCGTGTAGCGATGTTCCATTGGCTCAGCCTGCCTGGCGACCCAAAGCGGCGCACTCTCTGGCTGATGGCAATGACTTCTCGCAACAGTTGGACCAAACAGTCACACCTCACGCGGCGGAGTGACGCGGGAGGCGAGCCCTCCCCGTTGTGGCCGGGCTGAGCGCCTGTCGGGCGGTTCGAGGGTCTCGTGGGCGGCTGCTCCTCAGATTGTCGGGACCCGTTCCCGGCTCACCCGCTACGGCGGACGCCGGCTCAACAACGCATTTCACACCGTGGCCCACAGCCGAATCCAGCAACGACAAGCCACCCGCGACTACGTCACCCGCTGTGCTGGGCAACCTTCTGGGCATGGTCAGCGTCTACCTCGTGAGCGCTCGAATCACCCGAGCGAACCGAGGAGACCATCGTGACGTCACGTCCCCGCAGCACTGCGCGTCGCTACCGGGGCCGCCGTCTGCTCCGCACGCTGATCGTGCCCCTCGCGGGGCTGTTCGCGATAGCCGCGATCGCGATTCCGCTAGCGGTTCAGGCGGGGATCGAGGAGGAGGTCGGCTCGGGCACTCCCGACTCCGTCCCTCACGCGCAGCCCGCCGGCGGACCCGCCCCGAGCGAAGTGGCGCTGTCAACCGAGGTGACAGAGACTGGTGCAGTCCGGTTCGGACAGTTCCCGCTCGATCTGGGATGGTCTGAGATCTACGGCAGGAACTACATCGACGGACCAGGACCCAGCGCTGGTGGCATATCGATGCCGGAGGGCCACTGCCACGAGGAAGTGCTGTTCGGGTCCGGCTACCGGGACAAGCTGTCCACCTACGTCGGGACCGACGACGTCAGTCGCACCCGCGAGATCCTGGGCTACGCGAGCGCTGACGCCGCGCGATCGGCATTCCGCGCGCTGGGCGACGCTGTGGCAAGCTGCCCTGCCTTCGGAGATCCGAACGCTGGCGACGTCGTCAACGCCGCAGAGGTCTACGAGTCGATCGACGAGGCCAACGCCCGATCCGGGATGACGACGTTCACCTTCGCCTACACCTCGACCGGATCGGCTCCGTTCGGCGGGCTGTACCAGTTCGCCACCGTCGACGACGTCCTGTATGGCAGCAACGATTACGGCGAATGGACGACGGAAACGGCGAGACAAGGCGCCAGCGCCTTGAACGAGGAGAACGCTTCGCTGATCTCGCTCCTGTCTCGCATCAAGCGGTAGAACCTATCCTTGGGCTGCTCTCGACGTCGATCCAGGCGGCTCCCGCGACGATAGCCCGCGGCGTCGCCAAGAGCGGGCCGCTCTGCGGCGCCCAGAAGCGGTGGTAATGACGCTGGGCTGAGACGACGGCTGCGCGGCGCGGGACTTCGCAATCCGCTTATCTGGGGGGCGCAGACAACTGACGCTCACTTGGTTTCATTGGGGTGGGTCGGGTGTACCTGCTCCAAGAGAACGACCGATCACTCGACGTAGAACCAGATCCGCGCGCTGCCCTTGAGGGTGGGCTTGTGCTGCCATCGGTCGTGAACAGCGCCGTCGCGACGCACGGTGCTGAGCTCCCCCTTCAGGGGGTAGTTGGTAGGAGTCTTCTCGAGGGGTGTTCTCGTCAGGAAGTCCCAGGCATCCGCAAGCGGTCCACGAGTCGTGGCAAGCAGGTCCCGCCAACCCTTCTGCGCACCTGACGACGCGAACTGGATCTGGAACTCGCTCTTCTTGGTTGGACGTTCGACCTTGTTCTGCTTTGCCACCGTTAGGGCCGCTCGACGCCTTCTGTGTCGTCCTGATCGAGCCAGTCGACAGATGCGCCGCCAAGGCCGGCAGCCACGGCGGTCGCCGTCTCCTTCCAGGCGGTCAACTCAGCCATGGCCAGATGGGGCTGCTTGGTGGCGAAGGAGGCCCGGGCCGCGGTCAGGATCTCGATTGCGCAGAGTTCCCGATCGCCGACGTTGAGCGCCAGCATCCACGGAAAGCGGTCACTCATCCGCTCAGCCAGCGTGCCCTCGAAGCTGGTGGAGACAACGATCAGTTGTGCCGCGAGTTCCAGAAGCGAGTTGCGTGCTTGGTCAGTGGCTTGCGACATGAGGACCAGGGACTCGCCGTCGCGGCGCGTCACCTCAACCGGGTGGTCAGTAGCGGCCGCGAAGACCTCTGCCGAGGAACGGCTGAGGTCCGAGGACTGAAAGACGGTGTCGCGGTCAGTGAGTGTTGCCATGCACCCAGACTAGTTCAGAACACATTCTGAACTCAAGTCGCAGGGCACTCGCTGAGAACTCGGCGGGACTCGATCGCGGCCGCGTCTACCACCTGCGTCCATCCAATGATCGTGCAGCCCGCGCCCGATCCGTCATGGCACGCCGGCCCTCCAGTTTGCGCACGATGTCAGCCGCTGCTGCCTTGTCGACGGCCTGGCCGTCCAACTTCGCGAGCCAGTCCACAAACCTTCGTCCGGCGACGAACTCGATGCCGTCGACCTTCGCCCCATCCGGGACACCGTGCTGGGCAGTGCCCCACAGAACAACCACTGACGTGACGCTGAGGGGGTTCCCTTTCGCCCGTCGGCTTCCGCGGGCGTCTCCCTTGAGGAAGTCACGGGTCAAACCCTCAGCCCGGAGGCGCACCTTCTGGGCTGCCCGCGCCATCTCGGCCGTGTCGTTGATCTTGCTGCGCCACTTCGAGTCGACTGCCACCAACCCACCTTTCCGGGTGACGACCAGGTGGTCGATGTCGCCGTTGACCAATCCGAGGCTGTCAACCCATCCCCATACAAGTCGCCTGCGCTTGGCGCGATGAAGCTCGCTTCGGGTGTTGTCTTCCCCCCAGGCACCGCGGACGTGCCAAATGGCCTCCGAGTCATGGGCCAAGAACCCGAAGTGGAGCAGGTGGAGGTACGCCGCAACCATCGCCGTCGGCAACGCCCCGAGAAGCCACCACATGAGAGCAGTCGCAGGCATGGTCGCCAGCAGGACGCCCACAACGATCGCGATGGATACGAACAACCCGACGGTGAACCCGGCGACGAGCTTGAGGTTACGTCTGAGCCAGAAGCGCAAGCGTCGACGGAATTCGAGACGCGAGTAGGGATGGTGCTTCGACATGAGGACTCCGCACGAGAGGTCGAGGGCCAAGTCAAGCGGAGTCATGGCACCGCCGTGGGAGATCTCGTGAACTCGGTCGAAGTCAGAGCGGACGCTTCGCGGCAGTGTGACGCACCGGTCAGCGCCTCCTGGCCTGACGTTCGGGAGGGGCATGCCGCTCGAGTGCTTAGATCCCCGAATTCATGAACTTCTTGGACTGCGACAGAGCACGCTTTGCTTGATCGATCTGCTTGGACGCTTTAGACCAGTGCCCCTGCAGTTCGGCCAACTTGGCACCCTCTACAGAGCATGAGTAATCATCAATGCAGGCGTCCCACTTCGTCACGGATTTGCTGTATTCGTTGTAGGCATTCTCCAACGGGACGCCCACCATCTGAATGCATTCTGCGCTGAGTTTTTTAAACGGAATGTCGTTATAGGTGACGGCGACATCGCCAAGTCGGGAAGTCAAGTCCGCATTCGTAAGCCCCACGTCCAGGCGCCCATCGATCTGCTTCAATGCCTCGAGTAGACCTCCCATCTGGCCCTCGCACTCATCAAGTGCGTCTTGCGCAGCTGCGCGCGCGGCTTCCTTCTCCGCTTCCAGCTCCGCTTCTGCCTCGGCAGACTTGCTGGCCTCAGCCTCAGCTGACGCGCTAGCTTCGGCGTCAGACGAATCCTCGCCGCCCGACGAGCCACAACCTCCCAGTGACCAGATGGACGCCACAACCAACGCAACAACGAAATTCCGCATGTCTACCCCCGTATTTTCTGACCGGTCGTCATCGTCCCATCGCCTGGACCCCTGCGGCGGGAAACGATTCGATTCGTCAGCACCTCTGGCTGCGAGTTGCAGCGACGTCGAACGGGGTCACCGGACGCTGTCGCGTCAACAGGGAGACGGCGTGGCACCTCGATGTCTCGCACGACCCGGGCGTCGGGGCGAGCGCCGCGTGGCTTGTGGACAGGGCGACTGTGGCTGAGACGCAGGTAAACACCGCGACCGTGAATCGTCGTTGACGACCGCGCGGACACGCGGCGGAATGAGGCATCTTCTCAGCGGAGCTGCCGGATAGGCAGATGCGTCAAACCCTGATGGGGCTCTAACACCAACGGCTTCGGGCTACCTCGTGAGTAGTCCGACAACGCTCCTCGGCAGTTCAGCGCGGCCGTCCGCCCGCAGGTAGCTCGCGTATACGTACAGAAAACGCAGCAGCAGAGCGAGGCCCATGATGAACACCGCTATGATCAGGGCCCGCGCCCATGGCTCAAGCGTCATCGGACCAAACCCCATGACGACCACCGGAACCACCAACCCGCACAAGGCCAGGAACGAGAGCACCTGAAGAGCAAGCACGAAACCGGCCGGCTGACGGGTGGCGTCAAAAGTCTCAGCGGCGAGACGCCGTTCCTGCCGAAGGGCAGTCCGAGCACCAGTTGCCTCCGACACCCGCGTTCTTAGATCGCTCACCTTCGCCAACTCGTGCTGACTGTCGCTGATTCGGTAGGCAGCAGTGAGAGCAGGGTTTTGGACCCGACCTATCAGCGACGAATAGTCGACTGGCTTAATCAGACTCCCGAATGGCTGCTTTTGACGCGCCGCCCGCTCAGCCGCTTCCCTCTCCTTTCGGGCCCTCTCGACCTTCTCGTCAACGATCTGGTCGTAGACCCAGGACCATGTGTACCGGTTGCGCACGGCTAGATCGCGTCCGCGTCGGAACTCGAGCCACTCCACTTGTTCCTCGGAATCCGGAATCAGCGGAAAGAGAACGCTGACGGCGGTGGACCATTCGTTGAAGTAGAACCCCACCCGGTCCTCAAGAACCACTACGTCGTAGTCCTCGGGGTCCGCATCGAGAGCGTCGAGCGCTGCCTCGGCAGTGAGTTCAGCGCCCTGAGTCTTGAGCAGATACTCGAAAAGTTCGTCGCTCTCCAATAGGTCATCGACAGCGTGCTGGGCGAGCGCCCGCTCCGCCTCCGCAACGGACCTATCCGCCTCGACCAGACGTCGATCCAGATCAGCAAGCCGTCGCTTCGCGGCCTCCTGCTCGGCGTGCAGAGCGACATACCGTGACACGAGCAGGCCGCCAACGATGGCGATCAGAGCGGCCGAAGACTGCGCGAGTGCGCTCAGCAGCCAGTTCACGTCGGCGATCAAAACGTTCACGGGAGCACGCTATCCGCCCCAACCGGCGCGGCGTGCAGCTCATCTGGACGTGCCAACAACCCCGGCCTCGAGCGTCACCGCCAACGTCGGGTCCCCAAGCGGCGGAATGGGGTAGGTCAGACTGACACCCATCCCTGCGGCAGACCCCTAAAGCACATGAGGGGATGCGACGCATGCGGGGCGGCTACGCACTAGACGCCCTTGGTCAAACGAGAGAGGCTGCGACCGTGGAACTGACTCAGGCTCACTACGACCTTCTTCGCGCCATCGAGTCACTTCAAGGGGACGACAGTGAGCGGTTCCCATCGACCCCGGACGTGGGCGCGAGACTGCTGGAAATCTACAAAGCCAGGGGAGGGGTGTACTCGTGGCATAGCAGCGCGCCCTGGCACGGAACCTCGCCGATGGCCGACGAACTGCGGCGGGAGGGGTTGATCGAGGTCGACGTTGGTATAGCCACATTCCACCACCCCAGCCAGCCGGCCGCGTCCGTCGATCAGTACTGGATAGGAATCACCGGGGAGGGCAGGATCGCGCTAGCGAAGGTTAAGTCGGGCGAGTAGTGGTGACCTGTCTGCGGCCTGAATGCTGGTTGGCGGCGGAAGGATGAGGCTCAACTACCGCCCGGTCGCCGCAGCAGAGCGCCAGTCAAGCAAGCCCAGTTTGCCCGCCCGAGCGCAACTTCGCCATGTCCTCGGTGACGTCGACCTAATCAAGTGACGGGTTAGGACGCCATAGGTCATAGGCAGGGAAGCGCGGCCCCGGGGGCGCGCCGATTGGCGGCGGAGTGACGCAGGAGGAACGCGCGGTCCGCGGCCTAATCGAGCCGAGCTCATGGCAGCCGTCAACTCCCCCGGAAGTTGAAGATGATTGGTCTGGCTCATCGGTCTTAGTAGCTGCTGGTCGATGACGGCCTGCCGACGAACTTGGGAGGCGTGTCAAGGACTCTTCGGCTGGGATGCGGCGCTCGAGCTGTCCTCGCGAAACCTCATTGGGCCGGTTGGTGTCAGATTGAACTCGTGGGCGTGAACGAGAGGGACCCTGCCGAACGACGTGACTTCCGTGAGTGCTGGGCCCATACCGGCACTGAACTCGAACCCCTCGATATTGCCGATACCAGCGAGGTCATGTAGCGGAGCCGTTTCCACCCAAGTATGTACGAATAACCGAGCAAGTTCATCCAGAGCGAATGCTGCAAGATGGCTCCGGAACTCAGGCTTATCGGTAACCAATATTCCGTCCGGCGAGCCCCAGCCTCGGCGCATCACCTCGCCAGCAGAAAAGTGAATTGCGCGACTGGTGGCCGCGAATAGGTAGTTATACAGGTCGACTTCATCGACCTGCTTGGCGATCCATGCCGTATTTGGCGCTTCGCGCCCATCCCAACGATGCTTCTTCTTGATTCGTGCCAGCTCTGCTTTGGTCATAGTTCGTTTGGCCTCAGCGGCGTCAAGGAACGACGTGGAATACCAGAGCCCGCGCATGTCTTCATCACCTATGAAGTCGCGCTGCGCCAGGAGTGAGCGAACGCTGTCCCACACGCCGAGTGCCTTAAACAACTCCTGCGAGTCCTCTACGGGAAGTGTCATTAAGTATTTGAGGTATAGAAATTCCTCCAACGCCGGCCGGACGAACTGAACGCTGAGGTGGGCGAGGTGCTGGTCATGCAGAGCGACAGCAGCATCAAGACTCTCGAGCTGTCGGCGCAGGACGTAGTTGATGGCCAGGCGCCGGAGGTCCTCCATCGCGTCGCTCCACAGCATCTCGCCAAGATCAATAACGTCGCGAGCGATTGCGTTGAAGCCTGCTACCGCGGCCACTCGTTCGTCGAGATGGTCGAGCATCGAGTGGTCAGCATTCGTCATGTGGGACTGCCCCGGTTCTGGTTGAGATCAACCGTAGGTGGAGCCGCGGTGCGGCCCTGTAAATGGTCTCAGAGTCGATCAGAGTGAGTCGCCGAGGTCTGGTCGGCGATGCCGGCAATCGTAGGACTTTCCCAATCCGGACCATGATCGCGAGGCGGAGTTCCTCTGAGGTTCCCCCACCGCCGGCCGCTCCAGTCAGACCCCCGAGTCGTGGCACGTGCAGTTGCCGCTGGCGAATCAAGTTGGCTTCGAAACCTCCGCGATGACCGCTGACACGGCCCAAGTGCGCGTGAGCACTGCGCCCGACCATGGCGGACTCGCGCGTATCAATCTCGCCCAGAGGCGGCGGTATGACGCAAGTCCTCTCGTGCGCATCATCGCGGCGGACTCCAGCACTAGGCCCGAGAGACTCTTAGCATCGCGTCCATCCGAACCTCACCCTCACTCTGTGGAACGAACCGATCGCGGCCGAGGTCGTCCGGAAGCCCTGACAAGGGGCACCGCGGCCGTCGCCTATGCGGGGCGGTCGTCGAAAATCATCGAGAGTTGCAGTACGGCACGCTTCGGAGCAGCGTCACGTCGGGCCTTCACCCAATCCGACATGCCGGCGACAAGCGTCGCCAGCCCTGCGCCCCCGAGCCCGGCGATTGCGCCCGTCGGGCCACCGATGATCTCGCCGACTGCGCCTCCGATGCCGGAGATGGCCATCTCCTTCATGCCGACCACAGCCTTCGACAGGGCAGTGCTCCTCGATGCTTCGGCCCGAACCCTCTCGGTGTACGGGGTCAACTCATCCGCGATGATCGCGCGGGCCTGTAGCTGCCACCCGTCTCCTTCTGGCAACAGCTCCACCTGGCTGAGCGCCACCCCCAACCGCTGCCTCCACTCAGCGAATGCCTCGCTGCTTCGTCGTACAGCCACGACATCAGGTACGTGCATCTTCAGCGCCGGAAGCTCAAGCGCAGCAAGTTTCGGAACCTGAAGGGCACGACGGTCGGCTAGGACCGACGCCCGCTTCATCAAGTCCACCGCCACCAGCGACTGCCGTTCATTGAGGAACCATGGAGTAGTGCACCCCGGCCACTGCTCGAGAACAGTCACTTGGTCAATCCAGTGGTTCAGCTCCCGATCTGTGAAGCCAAGCGGCTCATAGACCTCTGGAGTATCCAGCCGGAGAGAATCTGGGTTCCCGAAACTAGCCGGCCGCCCCAGCGGACGATCCAATTCACGCAGAAGCAGAGACCCGTCCGCGATCAGATCCCAAACATCTACAAGCGCTGGGATGACGTTCAACGCCTCATCCAGCCCCCCTGCCTCGAGCAGCTCGACTGGTCCCCAGACGATCACCTCGGGGGCATAGAGCAGCATCTTCACCGCCCGATCGAGAACATCCGCGTACTCGCCACCATCTGCAAGGTCGACGTACGGGCGCAGCGTTCCACGCTTCAACGGGGGAGGCTCGTACAGCGCGATCGCGTCGAGCACAGCTTCTGGCGTGATCTTGGCCGAGTTTGTCCTCTCAAGGGCCGCGGCAACCACGGACTCAAGGGGATGGTCGTCGAGCCCATCTGATCGGTTGGGGAGCGGCAATCCGTCGGTAGCCACAGGGCCACAGTACGGCGTGGCACGTCCGCCTCCGGAGGACATACTTCGGCACGTCGAATACTGCCCGCGACGATTCGAGTACGCGGCGGGTGATCCGTGTACTGCGGACGGGCACGTGGATGGAAGGCAGCACGTGACGGACGTTCGAAGGCATCGCTGACGATGCACGGGTCGCTCACGCTCTCGAGCGCCATGGCCGCGCACAGCGGAGACTCGCTTCGACGAGAAATCCCAACATCTCGCCACCGGTCTAGCGGCGAACTCTCCGGTCACGTTTCATTTGACGCATCGCGGTGAAGTGACGCACGGTCTTCGATCGGACGACTCGGGCCACTAGCGTCGCGCCATGGACCTGTTCGATATCGCTCGGCCAGAACATCTGGACAATGACGGCTGGGAGGCCGTTGAGTCTGCGCGGAATCGGCTGCGTCTGGCGTGGCAGTTTCAGGATCTCCCGGAGGTCGTGGGGAAGGCCAAGGAGCTCGTCGAGACTGTCGCGAAGGTCGTGGTCGCGGCGGCCGACGGGACGCTGGCTGACAACGCGCACTTCGCACCGACGGTGAAAGCGGCGCAGGTCGCTCTCAAGCGTCAGCCCGGTGTTGACCTGTCCCAGGACGAGGCTCTTCGGGCGATCACGCAGGCGACGCAGACGATGGCGACGAGCCTGGCGCCGCTGCGCAACAGCTTCGGGACCGGCCACGGGCGGGCGCGTGAACCGGATGTGTCAGTAGAGATGGCGACGGTGACGATTGAGGCTGCGCTGGTCTGGTGCCGGTGGGCGCTGCGGCGCCTTGGGCACCTCCTTGCTGACTACCCGAACGATCTGATCGACGCCGTCCAGACCAGCACCACGCGGAATGTGCTGCGGGGCAAGTTCCAGGCAGTGGCGCTTGCTCAGCAGCCGGAGGAGGTGCAGCACCGCATCGGGGTCGCGTTCGGGCAGCAGTCGGCAGGCGGTTTCGGGAACGCGACCGAGGTCGGCGTGGAGCCGGCCATCGACGGCGGGTTCGACGCGTTCCCAATCGACTACCGGCGCGGTCTCATCGAGGGCATGTTGCTCACTGGAGGCGGGACCATCGGCTTGACGACGTACTACGCGTCCTGGTTCGTCTCACTGCTTGGATCGCTGCCAGAGCTTGATGCGCAGGCGCTTCTCGAGCGCCTGGGTGCAGCGGTGGTGGGGGCACCGTGGATGGAGAAGTGGCGTGGGTCGACCACGGTTGAGCCGGCCGCGGTCGTCGCCGGTTTGCGAACGGAGGGAGAACGACTTCCCGATGGGCTCTCGGAGGCGTTCGAGTCGTTCTGCGCCAACCTCACGGTCGATGGTGCTCCGGACGACCTGCTGGGCTGACCAGGGACCTACTCAAGCACGACGGTGATGGCGGTGTGCCGGCCAGTGAGTCGGGACTGGAGTCTCTGGTGGGCTAAAGTGAGCGGACAGGTCGATCGTCGCCGCGTCGGGGTCGAGTGCTGCGACCGTGAGGCTGACCAGGCTTCGGTTCTTCGAGCCATAGTGCCCAGAGGCGTGCTGGTCGTTAGGGCTGGATGGTGATGGGGCGGGTGGGTTCGCTACTCGGCCAAGTACCCGATGATGTCGTCTTCTTCGGTGCATGCGAGTTACTCGGTCAGCGCTTGGCGAGCCGGTTGCTCGCGCCGCATGTAGCTGATGCGCCCGGCTCTAACGTCGAGGACCTCGCTGGCCGCCCGGCAGGCGGCGGTATGACTTGCATCAGGTAGGGCGCGGCGCGTGGCGTTGGGCTCCGGGCAGGAGTCGTCCGCCTCGATCTACGCGCTGGAGATGACGATCAAAGAACTCAAGATCTCGGCACCCACTGATGTCGGAAGAGCCACTGACAAACGGCTGACCATTCCATACAACTCCGAACGTGAGGGCATGACCCTTGCGGCGTAGCCCGACCAGCTGAGGTGCTCCGCCCGTGTTCGGGTCGGAGTTGCTCTCGATGGAATCGCAGAACGCGGAGAAGACGGCTCGACTGGTCCGGTCGCGGCTATCGCCTCTGATTGTCGGGATCCACTGCGCCAAGTTCTTTTCCACAGCGCGTTCACCGGATCCGCGAATGATCAGATACGAACTGTGGTCGCTTGGGACGTCAATCACCTGGTGGTCAATCAACTTGCTCCCGGCAGCGATCCGAACGACCTGCATACCGAAACTGATGTCCTTGATAGTTGGCCCGCCACAACGAACGGCATGCAGAAGTAGGGTTTCGACCGGTACGGGCCGGTGGAGACTCCAACCCGCAGCCACCCCATTGCGAAACTGCAGATGTGCTGATTCAACGTCAGTAGCGGGTGCCATTCGCTCCAACGTCTCGCTCACGGCACCCAGGGTGGACGCTGGACCAAGGACGTGACCGCAGAACGCATAAATGTGTGCGGATCTCGTGCCAGCGAACGTCTTCCGGGTCCCGTCGCTGAGCACACTTCGCGCTTGAGTCACACGGCTGTCCGACGCGAGGTAGATGGACGCAGGACCGCGGGGATCGACTCCGCACCACGCGATAACGCTTGTCACGAAGACCTCGATCCGGAGAAGCGTGTGGCGGGCACCTTAGACAGTGCCCGCCACACTAAGACCGGAGACACGGACTGAAGAGCGCTGGTTGCCCGAGCGCTCACCGTGGGCGCCTCGCCGCCCCCATGTGGTGGAGGCTCCCGGAGTTGCGCCTCAATAGTAGCGCTACGCCGTCGCCTCCGAGCAGTGAGCGGGGCATCACACGACACCGAACTGGGTCGCAGGCATCGCTCTGCCTGTAAGCGGAGAACCGTGTCATGAGTCTGCGTGGCGCGTCCGCTCAGCTCTCCCACGAGGCCGCAGCCCCGCCCGACGCGATGACCCCTCGGTCTGTCGTGGGAACGAAAATCAGCGCATCGCAATGATCCAGCCGCCAGACGGAGCTGGCGGGCATGCGGCGGAGCGTCGCACTCCTCGCTGCAGACATCCGTTGGTGTCGGCGGTCAGACGTAGCTTGGGTTGGTGGGGACGGATCTGCTGCCGTCGCAGCGAGGGAACGCTAGGGTCGGTCAAGCCGGGACCGGTTGGACCCGATACTGACCTGGGACCGACCAAGAGGGGTGAGCGCGATGGGCACGTCGGGATCGATGCACGTCGTAGACACCAGCGGTCTTGCGCGGTTCGACGCGCTTCTGTGGAAGCAGGCCAACGAGGGGCACTTGCAGCCGCTGCACGACCTCGTTGACGCCTGTGAGGGCAAGCCGCGCGAGCACGTAGTGGTCGAGACAATCCTCGTCGAGGACTCCAACCCTTTGGAGGTCATCCACCCGACTAACCTCCTGTCGTCGGCGCTAACAGTCGGTGGGGTGTCCGTGCTGCGGGTTGAGGATGACCGCGGGCCGTTTGTGCTGTCGGCGTGGCCGACGGCCTTCGAGGGCGTCTTCCACCTGATCGGTTCCATCCCCTCGACGGATCCCCGATGGGACAAGGTCGACCGATGGGTGAGCAAGGCCGCCCCACAAGTCGTGCGCTGCTTCTTGGACCACGACGACTACGTGGCCATCGGGGCCGCGTTGTCGGAGCACGACGAGGTCGAGGTCCAGCGCGCGTCCGGGCGTGTGCGGGCGGACCGATCGTCGTGGAACCGAGGCTTCCGGGCGCTGATGGGCGGCGACCTACGGCCGGACCACCGCGAGATCGTGAAGGAGGCCGAGTCGCAAGGTGTTGCCCTGCGGACCCTGCACCTGCACGTGGGCGACGTGATGGACGTCCTGCTGCGGCGCATCGCCGGGGCCACGTTCTACCGCGGTGAATTCGAGGTGTTCGAGAACCGCGTCCTGTCCCGCCTGGCGCTAGCTGCATCGCGTCGACGCGAACTACTTTCGAACCGCGCACGGGTCGTCCACGAACCGCCCAAGCAGCCCATTGAGGTGCGGCTGGCCGCGCCGTTGTTCACCGACCCCAAGGCGACCGGTGAGGTCATCCACATGCTGGAGGGCACCAGCGACATCTCGTTCGCAGTTGTACACCGCAACCCATACCTGCACGTCGTCGTGACCGACAACCGCGACGGCTCGAACTACGACCTGTTCGTCACCCAGCCCGACGCGATCGAGATTCATCCAGGCTTCCGAGCCAGCATGGGGTCGCTCACACGGATCGCCCAAGACTTGGGGACCCACTTCGAGGCCGACGACCTACGCGAGTCCGCTCCATCGAAGCCGGTGTCGATCTTCGACCTAGTCGGCTGACAGACAGTGGCGGGGGCCAAGAGCAGTGCGATCGCACTGCAAGATCTGCTCGACGACTTCAACATCTACGATCAGTACGTCGATGTTGTGTGCGCCTTCGAGTGGCTGTTCACGCAGGTCACCGAGATCGCTGACACGGTTTGTCACTTCGAGCGGTTCCCTAGGATCAACGTCACCGTGGAGGATGGAACCGAGGTCACACTCACCCCTGACTTCACGGTCGTCTTCAAGGACGGCACTGGTCTGGTCGGCGAGATCAGCAAGTTGGCCATGCACGACAACAGCATCGATAAGGCGTGCCGACAGATCGGGAAGTACGCCGAGTTAAGGCAGCTGCCCGTCGACGAGGCAGGCACGCTCGTGGAGGTCAGCGACCTTGACGTGTTGCAACTGGTGCCCAGTGATGTCGGGCTTGCCGCCGTCCAGCGCATCATCAAGGACCGCTTCCTCAACGCCGATCACGACTACAACCCGCGGAAGGCGCCGGTCATCGCACAGTTCAGCCGCTCGGCGGACCGTGACGAGTACCGGTATACGCTCCAGCACCTCCCGGACCCTGCCAACGGCATGCTGCCGGAGGCCGACGACCCGAGTACGATCGGGCACTTCCTCACCCGGGTCAACAACGTCACCGCTGATCGGTTCAACCACATCAAGGCCAGGCGGAAGTTCATGAACGACCCCATCAAGCCGCTGTACTTGGCCACTCACCTGTGGACCGCGCACTGGCCCACCGAGTACGGCGGAGCTGGCGCTGAACCCATCGAGGTCACCGCTTCGGACATCGCTCAGACGCTGCGCGACCAGTTCGGCACGGGCCGCGCCAGCGAGGTCAAGGTGGCTCTCGCGTTGCTGGCGCGTGCCGGGTTGGCAGCCGACAACCGCGACGGCACTTGGACTGTCTCCCGCGCGACGCTGCGGCTTCAGGGCGAGCGCGATATTCACCGGATCATCGCCATTAAGGCCGCCAAGAACGCCAAACCTGTCGTGCGGGCACGTGCGACTCGCACCGCTCGCGCAGACCAGACCCAGCAGGGGATGCTCTTTTAGGGTGGTCCCCTGACCTTGTCGTTGCGCGGTTGCGCGCTTCGCCTCTTCCGGCGTAGCCCATTCTGGGCGGTTAGCACCACCCCACACGCGTCACACCATCCAGATCGGCGAGGACCACGCCATCTCACCGTCGACCTGGAACACGCGCGCGTAGTAGAACGATTCGCCGTCGCTCGGGTCGGGGTCGTGCCATTCGACGTCGACGCGGTGCGTCCCGAGTCCGATGAGGCCGCCGATGCCGGGCTGCACGGCGAAGGTGCCGTGCGGCACCGCCATGTCATGGGCGCCCGCGACCAGGTCGGCGAGGGTCCAGGACTCCGTCGACTCCCCGACGGAGACCGAGACCACGGCCTCCGGTGCCCCGACGACGGTCAGCTCGATGCCGCCGCGCTGGGCGCCGTACGGCTCACCGAAGCTGTGCGTCGTGCACAGCCACGACACCCGGTCATCGGAGGCGGCCGACACCTCCGGGCTCCAGAAGTCGGTCTGCACGACCCGGCCACCGCTCACCGTCAGTTGGCCGTCCCAGACGGTCGACACCTCGGCTCCGCCCCACTCCAGCCGCAACGGCACCGTGATCCACCCGGGCTCCACATCAGGGGACGGCAGCAGCGCGTGCACCACCTCGCCGTCGCGGACGATGTCCACCCGCGCCAGCTCCGCGTAGCCCCGGGCATGGATGCGGAACGCGCGCTCCGCCCCCGCCGGCGCCTCCTCGCCCATGAACACGTCACCGGCCTGGAAGTCCACGATCACGTCCCGCGTCGTCGCCGCAAACGTACGGCGCGCCTGCAGCGCCTCGAACACCTCGGCCCGGTCCAGCGACGTCGCGAACGCCCCCACATAGCTCGCCCCATGACCATGGTCCGACGACGCGATCAGGCCGAACCTGTGCCCACGCTGCAGCCCGTCGATCGTGAACGTGCCCTCGCGGGTGCCGTCCGAATACTGCCGGAAGCACCCCGGCCCCTCGTAGTTGCCACGGCACGCCTGGAAGATCTCCACCAGCTTGCTGAACCGCGGGTCGTGGTAGTCCCAGTCGTTGTGCACCATCGCCGACCCCGGGTGGTGCGGGATCGTGATCGCCGGGAAGTCCGGGTGCTGGGCCAACGCCTCCCACAGGCCATCGGGATCCGTCGTGCCCTCCGCGAACGCCGAGAAGATCGGGGCCCCACGCTCCACGTCACCGAAGATCACGTTCTGATGCCCCGAGTCCGCCGACGTCCACTCGAACCCGTACAACGGCACGAACCGGTCCGGCACATGGAACAGGTCGGCGATCTTCTGGATCGACCACCACTGGTAGTCGCTCGAGTTCTCCGAGTGGTCCGTCACCGCCCAGAAGTCGTATTCACACACGTCCCACGCATAGCGGTAGAAGTCGTCCAACGACGGCTCGTCACCAGCCGTGCACCGGCTCACCAGCGAGTGCCGGTGCAGGTCACCCCAGTAGAGCGTGAAGTCCCGGTCCCCCACCTGCGCGTGGTAGCGCTCCCGCTCCTGCTCCGAGACCCACCGCCGCGCCTCCGTGCGGTCATCGGCCACCACCACACCCTCGGGCTCCGCCCAGAACGCCAGCGCCTCCGGCGTCGGCACCGGTCCACCCGACGGGGCCTGCGCGGTCACGATCGTCCCCACCCCGTGGATGCCGTGCCAGATCACCGAACCCTGGTGCTCCAACAGGTAGGGGCACTCCCGGCCGCCGAAACCCTCGGTCCACTGCAGCGCCCGCTCGAGCCGCGCATCGGTCTGCGCTGCCAGCAGCACGCCGTCACCGGTGGCCGCGACACTGACCTCCTCCAGCGTGCCGTCGGTGTCGCGGTAGGTAGACGCCGGCAGCCAGCCATCCGGGCCCAGCGCCTGCGTGGCGACCTCCCAGTAGTAGGTCATCAACGGCAGCTGGCGGTGCACCCGATAGGCCACCGTCAACCCGCCGTCAGCGGTCGCGACCAGCTTCGGCAGCCCGGACGGGACGACGTTGAGCCGGTCGGCCAACGTGCCAGGCGCCTGCCGCAACCCGTCGTCGGCGATGTTCACCACCCGGATCGAGGCCGTCACCTCCGGCAACAGCTCCGGCGGGATGCTCTCCCCCGCCTCCCGCATCCCGTCGATGTGGTCATGGTCATCGCCCAGCTCGGCCGCCGGGCGCAGCTTCGTCGGCCCGCTGCCCCCATGACCGGCCACCGTGATCACGTCGAACGCACACCACAGCTGCTGGTCGAGCGTCACCGCCAGATGCGGGTGCAGCGCATAGTCGTTGCCCCGGGTCAGGTCCCGCGGCTCGGTCAGCCGCCCCGCAGCATCGCGGCGCCGTACGACGACCCGGTAGGCCCCCTCGCGGTATTCCGACCACGCGTACGCCGTGCTGCCGTCCGCGAACGCCGCCGCCGACGGGTCCCACACATTGGCGTCCACACCCGCGGTGACCAGCCGCGGAGCGTCCCACGTGTTCCCGCTGAAGCTCCGACTGAACACCCCGAACCGGTCCTTGTCACGCCCCTGCCACACCAGCTCGATGCGGCCGTCGGCATGCGCCACGACCTCCTGGTTGAAGGCCGGCTGCTCCGACCCGCTGACCAGCTCCGGCGCGGTCCAGCCCGAGCCCAGCAGCCTGGTCGCCCAGACGCCGACCCCGGAACCGGAGATGGCGCGGGCCCCGTAGAAGACCCACGGCACTCCCCCGGTGGAGATCGCCGCGGTCGGCCGGAACACGTCGGCGATGCCGGAGGACACCACCACCGGCTCCGCGCCGTCGAGCGCCACCTGCACCACGTCGCCCTGCTGGGGGATCCACTCCACCCACGCCACCAGGCGCTCACCACCGGGCCCGGTCGCCACCGTGGGCCGGGCCGCGTGGCGCGAACCCTCGACCACCGACACCTCGCCGCGCACGTGTCCATCGATCCGGGGAGCGCCGGTCAACAGCTCGTCGGCCTCGCTGATCACCCGCGAGATCTGGCCCTGCCCCTCATCGACCCACATGTAGCGCAGCGGGTCGGGGTCCAGGAAGAGCGTGGCGTCGTGGGTGTCGAGACTGTCGTTGATCGCATCGGCCATCCGGCGGTTGAAGGCCAGCACCTGATCGAGGTCGGCCCGCTGTTGGGGCGTGTAGTCCCCACCGTGGTGGTCCAGCCCGCCACACATCGCAGCATGGCTGTGACCGCCGTGGCTGTGGCCGTGATCCGACATTCTCGATCCTCCTGCTGGTCAGACGTGGATGCTTCGCCCCGAGTGCTCGGGGGGCGCGGTGAGCTGGGCGTTGATCAGGTCGACCACATCCGGCGGGAACGGCGTCGTACGCCCACCGTCAGTGTCCACGTGCAGCCCGAGGATCTCCTCGGTGGCGCGCAGGCGGCCGCCGGCCCACATCTCGTGCCACATGTGCAGCTTCTTGGTCCCCGAGCCCACCAGAGTCGACCGGACCTCGAGCTCCTCGCCCTCCGAGATCTGGTCGAGGTAGCGGATGTGCGCCTCCACGGTGAACAGCGACGAGGAGTTGGCAGCCCGCGCCTGCTCCCCCAGCCCGATCTGCTCCATCACCGCATCAGTGGCGTGCCCGAACACCAGCACGTAGTAGGCCTCACTGAGATGCCCGTTGTAGTCGATCCACTCCGGCCGGACGGATTCCTTCCAGATGAGCATCAGACCCTTCCGAGGGCGCGCTGGATCGCGATGATCCCGGCATCGCGCTCGGCGATCAGGTCGTTGATGGTGCGCCCACCGGCCTCCCGGTCCACGCCCTCCACGACCGCGTCGCGCAGCTCCGGGGTCAGCTCGGCAGCCTCCAGCCGGGTCCACGGAGACTTCAACGACGGCCCGAAGTGGTCCAGCATGTGTGCCATCCCGCCCTGGCCGCCGGCCAGGTGGAAGGTCAGCATCGGCCCGTGGATCGGCCAGCGCAACCCCGGGCCGTCGGTGATGGACAGATCGATCTGCTCCACCGTGGCCTCACCGGCCGCGACCATGTGCAGGGCCTCGCGCCACAGCGCCTCCTGCAACCGGTTGGCGATGAACCCCGGGACCTCCTCGTCCATGGTGATCACCGACTTGCCGATGTGGCGGAAGAAGTCCGAGGTCCAGGCCACGGCCTCCGGCGAGGTCTGCTTGCCGCCGACGACCTCGACGAGCGGGATGAGGTACGGCGGGTTGAACGGGTGCCCCACGACCATCCGGTCGGGGTGGGCGCAGGCGACCTGCATCTCGCTCATGCCGTAGCCGGAGGTCGAGGACGACACGACCACGTCGAGCGGGGTCACCTTGTCGATGTCGGCCAGCAGCTGGATCTTGAGGTCGAGGTCCTCCGGTGCGCTCTCCTGCACGAACTGCGCCTTGGCCATCGCCGTGGCCAGATCGGGCTCGAACGTCAGGTTGGCGCGGTCGGCGCCCTCCGACAGGCCGAGCTCGGTCAGCGCCGGCCAGGCACTGTCCACGATCGCCCGCAGCCGCTCCCCGGCACCCTCGGCCGGGTCCCAGGCGGTGACCTCGTAGCCGCGGGCCAGGAAGTAGGCCACCCAGCCACCGCCGATCACGCCCGCTCCGACGCAGGTGATGTGGCGGACGTCCTGTGGTGCAACTCGTGTCATGTCAGCCCCTCGGCTTCAGGTCGAGGATCTCGCGAGCCTCATCAGCAGCGGCCACCTTCGCGCCGAGCGTCTCGACCAGCGTGACCGCCCGGTCGACCAGCTGGGCGTTGGTCGCCTTGACCCCGCGGCTCAGGTAGAGGTTGTCCTCCAGGCCCACCCGCACGTGGCCACCGAGCAGCACCGACTGGGCCGCCCACGGCATCTGCATCCGCCCCAACGCGAACGAGGCCCACACCGAGCCCTCGGGGATCTGGTTGACCATCGCCATCAACAGGGCCGGGTCGGCCGGGGCGCCGTACGGGATGTCCATGCAGAGCTGGAACATGGCAGGCGCATCGATCAGTCCCTCCTCGACCAGCTGACGGGCGAACCACAGGTGCCCGGTGTCGAAGATCTCCATCTCGCAGCGCACCCCGAGGCTCTGGATGTGCTTGGCGCCGGCGCGCAGCATGTCGGGGGTGGAGACGTAGACCAGGCTGCCCTCGCCGAAGTTGAGGCTGCCGCAGTCGAGGGTGCAGATGTCGGGGAGCAGCTCGGTGACGTGCTTGAGCCGCTCCACGCCGCTGACCAGGTCGGTGCCCTCCAGGAAGGTGGTGGGGTCCTCCGGGTCCAGCACCAGGTCGCCACCCATGCCTGCCGTGGTGTTGATGACCACGTCGACGTCGCTCTCCCGGATCCGCTCGACGACCTCGCGGTAGTAGGCCACCTCCCGCGAGCCCTGCCCGGTCTCGGGGTCGCGCACGTGGATGTGCACGATCGCAGCACCGGCGCGGGCCGCCTCGATGCCCGCGGTGGCGATCTGCTCAGGAGTGACGGGCACGTGCTCGCTGCGCCCGACGGTGTCGCCGGCGCCGGTCAGCGCACAGGTGATGATGACGTTGCGGTTCATGACGATCCTTTCGAGAGCCCCACACCCGAGACAGCCGCCTGGGCGATCTTCGGCAGAGCAAGATAACTGAGGTCACGGCACTGGCGGTCGGTGGCTTCGTCGTAGGCCCACTGCGAGGTCTTCACCACGACCGCCCGTCGTTTTCGGTCGACGTAGGTGAACTGCCCGCGGCTGCCGTCAGCGCTCACCTGGTCCCCCGCGTCGTCCATCGGCCACCAGTGCAGGCCGAAGCCGGCGTGGGTGGTCAGCGAGCTGGGCAGCCGCCCCGGCCGGGTGAACTCCGCGGCAGGTCGCGAGCTCTCCGTGACCCAGGACTCCTCCAACCACCGGGTGCCGGCCAGCGTGCCGTCCACCTGGAGCAGGCCGAACCTGGCCCAGTCGCGCGCGGTCGCCGCCAGACCACCGCCGGCCATCGCGACCCCCTCGCCCACGGGGGCGTCGAGGGAGACCACGGCGTCGTGGACGCACCCGAGGTCGCGCCACCACTCGCCCAGGGCCCTCTCGAAGCTCTGCCCGGTGGCGCGCTCCCGGGCCCAGTCGAGCACCTGGGAGTCGGCGGTGCAGTAGGCGTACTGCGTGCCGGGCTCGAAGCGTGGAGCCAGCGTGGTGAGAAACTCGCGCGACCCGCCGGTGCCACCGGCGAAGCACCCCAGCAGCCGGCTCGCCTGCGACTCGGGATCACGGTGGTCCTCCACCCAGTCGAGCCCGCTGGTCATGGCGGCGACCTGGCGCAGCGTCACCCCGCGATAGCCGCTGCCCTGCAGTTCCGGCACGTGGTCGGTGACCAGGTCGTCGAGACTGAGTACGCCGGCCCGCACGGCTCGCCCGACCAGCCCGGCCAGCACCGACTTGGTCATCGAGGCACCCAGGAACAGGTCGTCGCGACCGAGGCCGTCGGCGTACCACTCCAGGACGACCTCGTCGCCCACGAGCACCACCAGCGACGTAGTCGCCGTGCTGGTGACGAACTCGGGGAGGTCCATCAGCCGGCCCGCCCCCGCGATCTCGACCGGCAGGCTGTCGAGACTCGCCGAACGCGCCGGTCCCAGCGGCTCGGGCCGCTGGGCGGCGATCTCGGCGTAGTGACGTCCGAGAGCTGATCCTTCTCCGGTGTGGTGCGGGTTGACGAACGACAACCCCGCGAGTCCCGGGGATTGCGCCCGTGGCATTAGCTCACCATCAGGCGATCGCCGGAGTGTTGGCCAGCAGGCGGCGGGTGTAGTCGTCCTGCGGGTCGTCCATGACGCTCTTGACCGGACCCGACTCCACGACGACACCCGCGTTGAGCACCTGCACCCGGGCCGCGATCGAACGCACCAGGGCGAGGTTGTGGGTCACGAACAGCATGCTGATCCCGCGGCTGAGCCGCAGGCTCTCGAGCAGCGCGACGATCGAGCCCTGCACCGACACGTCGAGCGCCGAGGTGATCTCGTCGCAGATCAGCAGGTCCGGCTCGGCGGCCAGGGCCCGGGCGATCGCGACGCGCTGGCGCTCACCACCCGAGAGCCGGTTGGACTGGTACTTGAGTACGGCGGGCCCCAGCGCCACCTGCTCCAGGAGCTCGACCACCTTGTCGGTGGCCTCCTGGCCCTTCGCCAGCCCGAACAGCTCCATCGGCCGCTTCACGATCTGCTCGATGGTCAGCCGCGGGTTGAGCGACAGGTAGGGGTTCTGGAAGATGTACTGGATGCGCTTGCGGTCCTCGGCACTGCGCTTGCGAGATCCCTTGCCCAGCTCCCGGCCCTCGAAGGTGATCGAGCCGGTCCACTGGTCGTGGAGTCCGCCGACGCACCGCGAGATGGTGGTCTTGCCGCTGCCCGACTCGCCCACGAGCGCCACGACCTCGGCCTTGGCGACGTCGAAGGTGACCCCGTGCACGACCCGCTTGCGGCCGTAGAAGATCTCCAGGTCCTCGACGCTCATGATGATGTCGCGCGCCTTGTCCGGGTCGGTGTCGGGCACCGCACCGCGGGAGATGTCCCACCTGCCGATCTCACCGACGCGGATGCAGCGCACCTCGTGCTGCGGCGCGATCTCTCGCAGCTCGGGCACCGACTCACGGCAGGCGTCGATCGCGTATTCGCACCGGTCGTTGAACCGGCAGCCCTCGGGGCGTCGACCCGGGGCCGGCGTACGCCCGGGGATGCCGCTGAGCGCACGGGCCTGGCTCATGTGCGGGATCGCGTCGAGCAGGGCCCGGGTGTAGGGGTGGGTCGGGTCCTTGAAGATCAGGTCGCGGGGGCCGAGCTCGGCGATCTGGCCGGCGTACATCACCGCGACCCGGTCGGCGATGTTGGCGATGACCGCAAGGTCGTGGGTCACGTAGAGGGCCGCGACGCCGTGGCTGCGGCACAGCTCGCCCATCGTCTTGAGCACCATGCCCTGGGTCGTGACGTCGAGGCCGGTGGTGGGCTCGTCGAGGACCAGCACCTTCGGCTTCGGCAGGAAGGCCATGGCCAGCGCGACCCGCTGGACCTGCCCACCGGAGAGCTGGTGGGCGTAGCGGCGCAGGAACTCGTCGTCGTTGGGCAGGCCCACCTCGGCCAGCCCGTCACGCGCGCCCTGGAGCCGGGACTCGGAGGTGCCGATCCCGCGCAGCTCCAGCAGCTCGACGATCTGGCGACCGATCCGGATGCTGGGGTTGAGCGCCGAGGCAGGGTCCTGCGGCACGTAGGCGATCTCCTCGCCGCGGATCTTGCGCACCGCCTTCCACGGCAGATCGAGTACATCGCGGTCGTCGAGCAGCACCTTGCCGTGCTCGATCAGCGCACCGGCGCGGGAGTAGCCCAGCAGGGCCGTGCCCACCGTGGTCTTGCCCGACCCGGACTCGCCGACCAGGCCGACGACCTCGCCGGGCTTGAGGACCAGGTTGATGTCGTCGACGACGTCGATGCCGCGACCGGTCAGCCCGACCCGCAGGCCCTCGACCGTGATCCCGTGCGCTTCGCGGGTCGCCGCCGCGCTGTCGGTGCCCGTTGCCGTCATCAGTCGCCACCTTTGGCTGAGAATTGCGCTATGCCGTCGGCCATCAGGTTCGTGCCGATGGTGAACAGACCGATGACGAGCACCGGTGCGAGCACCGACCACGGCTGGCTGGCCATCGCCAGCCTGTTCTCGTTGATCATCTGGCCCCAGTCGGCAGCGTTCGGGTCGCTGGCGAAGCCGAGGAACCCGAGGCCCGCGACCAGGCCGATCGAGTAGGTCAGCCGCAGGCCGGCCTCCGCGAGCAGCGGGGCGTTCATGTTGGGCAGCACCTCGGCGAGGATCACCCGGGAGCGTCGCTCGCCCAGCGCCTCCGCCGCGATCACGAAGTCCCGCGACACGATGCCGAGCGCGACACCGCGGGCGAGCCGGGCCACGCGGGGGGCGTGGGACAGGCCGATGAGCAGGACGATCATCCACCACTTCGGATCGTTGACCGAGGTGAGCACGACCAGCGCGAGCAGGATCTGGGGGAAGGCCAGGGTCACGTCGTTGAGACGCATGATGACCTCGTCCCACCAGCCACCGGCGTACGCCGCGACGACCCCGATGAGGGTGCCGACGACCATGCCCAGCAGGGTGCCGAGCACCGAGATGAGCAGGATCAGCTGGCCGCCGTACATCAGCCTGCTGAGCACGTCCTGGCCGAGGTAGTCGGTGCCGAAGACGCCGAAGTCCTTGGAGAACGGGGCACCGACGATCTCGTTCTGGCCGTGCGGGGCGAACAGCGGGCCGAGGACCGCGAAGGCCACGACGACCAGGGTGATGATGCCTCCGTAGAGGAGCCGCTTCTGGGTGACCGCCCTGCGCAGGACGCCCGGGCTGCTGGTGGTGCTCATGAGCTGATCGCCGTCCTCGCTCGGGGTGTCAACAGGATCGAGAGCAGGTCGGCCACGAGGTTCACCACCACATAGACGGCGGCGATCAGCATGCTGAGCGCCTGCACCACCGGCACGTCGTGGTTGCGGACCGCGTCGACCAGCTGGAAGCCCACTCCGGGATAGGAGAAGACGAACTCCACGAACACCACGCCACCGGCCAGCCAGGCCAGCTGGAGGGCGATGACCTGGATGCCGGGCACGATCGCGTTGAGCAGGGCGTGCTTGCGCATCACCACGGTCTCCGGGATGCCCTTGAGCCGCGCCAGCTCGACGTAGTCGCTGTCGAGCACCTCCAGGAGGGTGGCGCGCACGATGCGGGACACGTACGGCGCCACCGCCAGCGTGAGCGCGGCCACCGGCAGGATCATGCTCTTGGGCTGGTCCCACGGATGTCCCGCGGCACCGGCGAGCGTGACCGCCGGCAGCCAGTGGAACACCACGGTGGAGAACATCGCCACGAGCAGGATCGCGGTCACGAACTCCGGCAGGCCGGCCAGCGCGAGCAGGATGGTCTGGATGATGGTGTCGGGTCGACGGCGGCGGTAGTTGGCCGAGATCATCGCGATGCCGAACGCCACCGGGATCATCACGACCGCGGCCACGAGCACCAGCACCAGGCTGTTGACCACGTTGCTCGAGATCAGGTCCTTGACCGGGCGCAGGGTGGCGATGGAGGTGCCCAGGTCGCCCTGCAGCAGCCCGCCGAGCCACGAGAAGTAGCGCGTCAGCAGCGGGTCGTCGAGGTTGAGCTGGTCCCGGAGCTGCGCGACCCGGTCCGGCTGCGCGTTGTAGTCCTTGCCGAGGATGGCGCGGATCGGGTCACCCAGCGCCGCCGTGGCGAAGAAGACCAGGATCGAGACGAGCCACAGGGTCAGGACCGCGAGGCCAATACGCCGGGCGAACCACATCACCCAGGCATTGGCCCCGTGGGCCTTCTTCGGCGGCGCTACCTCTGCAAGCGGATCAGGTAGTGCGGTTGTCTGCGTCATGGCCGCCCTTCCGGAGGCTAAACGGACACGTTCTGGAACTTGTAGGAGCCCAGCGGCAGGTACTTGCTCGGCTCGAGCCCCTTCACCGTCGACGAGTAGCCGTCGACCTGCTGACGGAAGCCCCAGATGATGTAGCCGCCCTCGTCGTACTCGATCTGCTGGGCGTCCTGGAGCAGCGCGTTGCGCTTGGTCTCGTCGACCTCGCGCGAGGCCTGGTCGATGATCCCGGCGAACTTGGCGTTGTCCCAGTGCGTCTCGTTGTAGGTCGCGCCCTTGACGGCACACACGCCGACCTGCGGGATGTAGAGGCGGGTGTTCCAGAAGTCCTGGGCGAACGGGTAGCTCAGGTAGTCCTCGCCGTAGAACGGGGTCTTCTTCGTGACCTTGACGTCCACCCCCGCACCCTTGGCCTGCTCGGCGAAGAGGCTGGCGCTCGCCGTGGCGACCGAGCCGATGTCGTCACCGGTGAACAGCTCGACCTGGAGGCCCTCGGCCCCTGCCGACTTCAGCAGCGACTTGGCCTGGTCGAGGTCCTGCTCGCGCTGCGGCAGGTCCTTGGCGTAGGCCGGGTCGAACGGGGCATACATGTCGTTGCCGAGGAAGCCGTAGCCGCTCAGCGCCTGGTCGATCATCTGCTGACGGTCGACGATCAGACGCATCGCCTGACGCACGCGGGGGTCGTCGAACGGAGCCACGTCGACCCGCATCGTGAACGGCACCCAGGCACCGGTGTCGGAGATCAACGGCGACCCGCCCTGGGCCTTCACGGAGTCGATCAGCGTGGTCGGGAGGTTGTCGACCGTCTGGATCTGGCCGGCCAACAGGGCGTTGACCTTGGCACTGTCGTCGGCGAAGTCCTGGATGTGCAGCTCGTCGACGAATGCCGGGGTGCCCCAGTAGTCGGCGTACTTCTTGAAGACGCTGTCCTTGCCCGGCGTGAACGAGGAGTAGGAGAACGCCCCGGTGCCCACGGGCTTGGCCGCGTCCCAGTCGGAGGGGATGATGCCGAAGGTGTATTCGGCCAGGAGCTGGTCGATGATCGCGTAGGGCTGCTTGAGGGCCAGCAGCACCGTGTTGTCGTCGACCGCCTTGCTGGCGTCGAGGTCGATGATGCCGGCCAGGATGCCACCGGCGGACGTGGCCTTGGCCGGGTCGCCGCCACCGGTCACGCGACCGATGGAGAACAGCACGTCCTCGGCGGTCATCGTCTTGCCGTTGTGGAAGGTCACTCCCTGACGGAGGTTGATCGTCCACTGCTTGGCGTCCGACGACGCCTCGACGCTCTCGGCGAGCGCGGGGGCCAGCTTGTAGTCGTTGTCCCAGAAGAGGAGCGGTTCGTAGAGGTTGCTCACCCGGGCGATGTCCGGGTTGGTCACCGGAGCGTGCGGGTCGATGGTGTCCTTGCTGCTGCCGCCTGTCGCCCCGTGGGTCAGGATGCCGCCGGACTTCTGCGCCCCGCCGGTGCCGCCGCCACCGCCGCCGCCGCCGTCATCGCCACCACAGGCGGCCAAGGCACTCATGCCAGTGATTCCCGCCGCGGCGAGACCGGAGTACTGCAGCACCTGTCGGCGAGAGAATTTTCCCTCACCCATGCCCTGGACTGGTCGGTTCGTCATCCGAACACCTCCTATATAATGCGAACTTATAGTGTGGAATCTCACAGGTCAAGCATTTCGAGGTCACGAATGAGCTCACCCTCCCGACCCTCCAGCGGCTATCCCAGGGCCTCCAGAGTCCAGTCCGTGGACCGTGCGGTGGCCCTGTTGCGCGCCGTCGCGACCGCCACCGGGGCGCAGTCGACGGCCCCCGCCCTGGCCGAGGCCTGCGACCTCAACCGGGCCACCGCCTGGCGGATCCTGAGCACCCTGGAGACCCACGGCATGGTCTCCTGCGACCGGGCGACCGGTCGGTGGTCGATCGGGTTGACCGTGGCCGAGATCGCCGGCAACGTCGGCATCGAGGGCCTGATCGCCACCGCCCACGCGGTGCTCGAACGACTGGCCGCCCTCACCGGCGAGACCGCCGCCCTCGCCGTCGTCCGGGGCGAGGGCCTGACCTACGTCGACGAGGTCGCCCCCACCGCCATCGTGTCGGCCAAGTGGCTGGGCCGCTCGGTGCCGCTGCACGCCACCTCCACGGGCAAGGCGCTGCTCGCCTTCCTCAGCGAGAAGGAGGTCGAGCGGCTGCTGCCGCGCGAGCTCACCGCCCACACCGCGACCACCATCACCGATCGCAACGAGCTGCTCGAGGAGCTCGCGCTCACCCGCGAGCAGGGGTACGGCGTGTGCCGGGGCGAGCTCGAGTCCAGCCTCTACGGCGTCTCCGCGCCAGCGCTGGACCGCGACGGGAGGCCGATCGCCGTGATCAGCATCTGGGGCCCCGGGGTGCGCGTCACCGAAGCGCGGTTCGCCACCCTCGGCGCGCTGACCGCCCAGGCCGGCGCCGAGGTCGCGCTCCTGCGCGCCGGCAGCCAGGGCACCGCCCGCCCCTGATCTGCCCCGCCTGACCTGCCCCGTCCGGGTGGTGGCGCGGCGTCACCACCCGGGTCGACAATGTGGCCATGAGTGAAGCCTCGTCGTACGACGGCCGACGGTTCTCCTTCCGCACCGAGCGCGAGGCCCCGCTGGTGCCGGGCGACGTGGTGCTCATCGACACCGGGACCAGGGAGCGCTACGCCGGGCAGGTGCTCGAGCACGCGGTCACCGACACCGGCGAGCTGCTCGGTCTCGGCGCGGTCCTCACCTGCCTGGACGCCGACGGTCACCCGACGCGCGGCGTACGCCGGCCCTTCGCGGAGGCATCGATCCAGGCGGCGACGGTCGACCTGCTGGTGTCGATGCAGCAGAGCGCCGGCGCCGCGATCCCGGTGGGCACCTGGCGCTCGGGACATCTCGAGACGCCAGCCCACCTCAAGGCACAGGGCTTCAACCGACACACGTTCCTGTGCGGGCAGAGCGGATCGGGGAAGACCTATGCGCTCGGCGTCATCCTCGAGCAGCTGATCCTGGCCACCGAGCTGCGCATGGTGGTGCTGGACCCCAACGCCGACTTCGTGCGCCTGGGCGAGACGCTGCCGGGCGCGCCCGAGGAGGTCGCCCAACGACTGAGGGCGACCGACCTGCGGGTGCTGCGCGCGGGCACCTCGGGCAGCGACACGCTGCACGCCCGGTTCTCCAGCATGTCGCCGCGGAGCAAGGCCGCTGTGCTGCGGATGGACCCGGTGGCCGATCGGGGCGAGTACAACACGTTCATGCGCGAGACCGCCGACGCGAGCCGGCACGGGCTCACCTCGCTGCTGGACACCCTGCAGCGCGGGGGACCCGACCAGATCGCGCTCGCGCAGCGCATCGAGAACCTCGGCGTCCTGGACTGGGAGGTCTGGGCCAAGGAGCGTCCCTCGGCGGTGGAGATCATCGACTCCGGGACCCGGATCACGGTCATGGACCTCGGCGGCTTCGAGGATCCGGCCGAACCGCTCGCGGTCAGCCTGGAGGTGCTGGACTCACTGTGGGCCAACCGGGGGTCCCGCACGCCGACCCTCATCGTCATCGACGAGGCCCACAACGTCTGCCCCGCCGAGCCGGCCAGCACGCTGGCCGCCGCCGTCACCGACCGGCTGATCCAGATCGCCGCCGAGGGCCGCAAGTTCGGGCTCTGGCTGCTGCTCTCCAGCCAGCGCCCCTCCAAGCTGCACCCGCAGGTGCTCTCCCAGTGCGACAACCTGGCCCTGATGCGGATGAACTCCCCCAGCGACGTCGAGGAGCTCGCCCAGCTGTTCGGCTTCACTCCCCCGGCGATGCTGCACGCGGCCCCGAGCTTCGCGCAGGGCGAGGTGCTGCTCGCCGGCGGGTTCGTGCCCGCTCCGAGCTTCGTCCAGATGGGCGCGCGGCTCACCCAGGAGGGCGGACAGGACGTCAAGGTCCCGGTGACGAAGGTTCCATGACGCTGTAATCTCTCGGCTGACATCGGTTCGTCAGCGGGGGGCGCACGTGACCAGGTTGCATTTCGGCCGACTGGACTACGAGCCGCACACGGGCCGGTTGTCCTACCAGTGGCCCGACGGCGGAGTCTGGACCCACCAGGTCGATCCTGCCGAGCTGCTCGACCTGCTCCTGCGGATGGCGACCTCGCCGATCGCCGCCACCGAGACCGAACGAGGCATCGCCGACGTGATCAGCCTGTCGCTGCTCGACGCGCTCAACGCGCGGCCGGATCGCAGCTGAGCCCCGAGGCGGAGCGAGCCTCAGGCGCCTCGGGATGCCTCGACGAACCAGGCTCGTCCCACGCCGGCCAGGTGCGCGTCGAACGCAGCCACCCGCTCCTCCTCCGAGCACTCACCCAGGAGCACGGGCTCGAGCGTGATCCACCCATGGATCGAGGTCCAGAGGGAGAGCGCGACCCGCTGGGCGTCGGACTCACTCAGCTGGCCGGCGTCGGCTGCGCGGCGTACCGCCTCGACGAGCCGGTCGAAGGCCGGGTACGCCGAGGTGTAGGCCAGCGGCTGCTCGTCGTCGAAGACCCGACCCTCGAAGATGATGGAGTAGAGCGCCGGGAACCGGACCGCCCACCGGCGATAGGACCGGGCCAGCTCACTCAGGTCGAGCCGCGGGTCGCCGCTCTCCACGACATGCCTGGCCTGCTCCTCCTTGAGATTCGCAAGGGCCTGCTCCATGGCCGCCCGCACCAGGCCAGCCTTGCCGCCGAACAGGGCGTAGACCGCGTTGGTCGTCGTGGCAGCCTCTGCCGCCACCACCCGCAAGGAGAGCGCGGCGACGCCCCCCGTGGCCAGCGCCTGGGTCGCACAGTCGACCAGCCGAGCCCGGAGCGCCTCGTCGTACTCCTTCGGCCTGCCCACCCCGAAAAGGTATCAATCAGGCAATCCGCTCCAAATGCGGCCTATGACGCGTCCCGCGGCCCTGCGAGTCAGTGCCGGCCGGACACCAAGGAGAAGAACCGGTCCAGATCGATGTTGCCGCCCGACAACGTGACGCCGACCCGCTGACCCGCGAAGCGGTCGGCATGGACCATCAGTGCCGCCAGGGCGCAGGCCCCGGAGGGCTCCAGCACGGTCTTGAGGCGCTCGAACGCGAATCGCATCGCCGCGACGACCTCGTCGTCGGTCGCCGTGAGCACGTCGGTGACCGTCGCCCGGATCACCTCGAAGGGCAGTACGCCGACAGCCTGGGTCTGCTGCCCGTCGCAGATCGTGTCCGGCACCTCGATCGAGACGATCCGGCCGGTGCGCAACGACTGCTGGAGATCGTTGCCACGCTCGGGCTCGGCGCCGTACAGCTCGATCGCGGGAAGCCGGTGCTTGGCCGCCACCGCGCACCCCGACAAGAGCCCACCACCGCCTGCGCACACGATCATCGCGTCGAGCGTCCCCACGTCCTCGATCAGCTCGAGAGCCACCGTGCCCTGCCCGGCCATCACGGGCAGATGGTCGAACGGCGGGATGAGCGCGGATCCGCGCGAGGTCGCCAGCTGCTCCGCGATCGCGGCTCGGTCCTCGCTCAGACGGTCGTAGAGGACGACTTCCGCGCCGTACCCCCGGGTCGCGGCCAGCTTCGAGGCCGGGGTGTCTCGCGGCATCACGATCGTCGCGGGACAGCCATGCAGCTGCGCGGCCAGGGCGACCGCCTGGGCGTGGTTGCCGGAGGAGAACGCAACGACCCCGGCGGCCCGCTCGGCCGCCGTCAGTGCGCTCACCGCGTTGTAGCCACCGCGGAACTTGAACGCGCCCATCCGCTGGAGGTTCTCGGCCTTCAGGTAGACGCGGGCGCCGAGCAGGTCGTCGAGGGTTCGCGAGGTGAGCACCGGCGTCCTGTGGGCGACGCCGTGCAGACGTCGCGCCGCGAGCTCGATCTCCCCGAAGGTCAGCATGCTCGGAGGATAGGCCGACCGGCCGCAGGACCTGGCCGAAGCGGGCCTCCCGTCCCGGGGGTGACGGGAGGCCCGCAGCCTGGAGGGGCCGGGTGATGGTGCGATCCGGCTCCGTTTCCTGACTAATCATCAGATAATGATGGGGGCTTGTCAAGACCCGTTCACACCCATGAGGAGAGACGGACGTGGCACCACCCGGATGACGGCCGGCCACCGGACATCTCGCCCAGCGGCGGAGTTCTCTTCTGGCTCCACCATTTTCTGACTTATCATCAAGAAATGGTCTAGACCTCTCTTGACCACACCCTTCCAACATTCTCTGATTGTTAGTCAGTTAATGCTCACGGTTCGGATGCCGCGGGCGACCAGGACAGGGAGGGAACCATGAGAGAGACGACCGACCCGAGCACCCTCGACCGCCGTACGTTTCTGCAATTGACCGGCGGCGCGGCAGCCGCCGGCATCCTGGGTACGGCGGGACTCGACGTCAGCCCCGCTCACGCTGCCAGCGTGGCGCCGCGCTTCGTCGGAGACCCCGGCCCCCGCCGGCTCTACTACGGGGCCGCCACCGGACGCACGGCCACCGGCGGAAGCCTCACGATGTCTGAGTTCGAGTCCCAGATCCAGATGAGGTGCGGGACCCGCCGAAGCTTCGCCAGCACCTCCGACGCCTGGCAGTCGCTGGTGGCCCGCGCCGCCGAGGACGTCGCCGCGAACCGCTACCCCATGCTGTCGATCAAGCCGCCCGGGTCATGGCGCAGCGTCGCCGAAGGCAGGCACAACGCCTGGCTCGACCTCCTCTTGGCCGGCCTGGCGGCGCTGGACGCCCCCCTGTCGCTGACCGTGCACCACGAGCCCGAGGAGGACGCCGATGGTGGGGAGAACACGCCTCAGTGGCATCGGCGGATGACCGACTTCATCTACGCCCGGGCAGCCACACGGGCGCCGAAGGTCACCGTCCTGCAGATCCTGATGCGGTGGACGTTCGACACCAGGTCCGGACGCCCGGCCGCGGAATGGGTGTCCACGGCGACATCCGCATTCGGCGTCGACATGTACAACCCCTGGGAGCCGGGCACCAGGAAGCAGTGGCTGTCGTTCGAGCAGATGCTCACCCCGGTCCTGCCCTTCGCCGGGACGCGTCCCATCTTCATCCCCGAGCAGGGCTCCCGCACCGACCCGGCGAACCCGGCGCAGGCCGAGCGCTGGATGACCGAGGCCCTGACGACGGCGATCAACCACAACGTGGTGTGCATGGCGTACTTCCACGTGTGGCCTCCTGGCATCGCCCACCCCTACGCCCTCGACGCCCCGCGGCTGACGGGGTTCAGGAAGGTCCTCGCCGACAACCGGACCATCGGTGGCCTCGGCGCCTCGCCGATAGCGAAGGCATCGCCGAGCCGTCATTGACGGCACCCCACCCGCCCCCCGGCCGACAGTAAGGAGTAGGGCTGTTTCGCCGTCTTCCTCCTTGGGTGCGACTTTCGGCGCCTGCTCAGAACTCTCGGGTCACCTGAGGACGTCGATGGCCGGACGGCCGGACTGGGGGGCGTGGTGGATCTCCCTCTACGCACCTCGCGACCGCCGCGCGCGCGCCACGCGGTGGTGCTCGGGCTGGCCGCAGTCTCGCCGGCCTCCAGCGTCTTCGTCGCGCTGGTGCCGGTGGCCGCCGCACTCGGCGCCGCCAGCGTTCCCGCCTTCCTCCTGACGATTCCCGTGGCCGTGCTCGTCGCGATGTCCTACGCCCGCGTCAGCGCGAACATCCCGGTCAACGGCGGGGAGTCGGCCTGGGCGACCAAGGCCCTGGGCCCGGTCGCCGCAGCCGGCGTCTTCGTGCTGGCCATGACCACGCTGAGCCTCGTCCTCGCTCTCTTCCTGGAGGCGGCGGCGTCCTTGGTCCTGCCCACAGCTCCCCGGGCTCCGGCCATCGCCCTCGTGGGAGCAGCGCTCACCCTCGTTGCCGGTGCCGGCCTGCGGCTGGCCGTGTGGCTCTCACTCCTGTGCCTGGCCCTGGAGGTCGCCGTACTCGGTGCCGTGACGCTGCAGACCCTTCGCCTGCCCGGCCCCGGCGACCTGGCAGGCGTGGTGCGTTCGTGCGCGCACACGGGTGTCGATCAGACGTCCCTCGCGACCCTGCTGACGGTGCCCGTCGTCCTCTTCGCACTGAACGGCTACGGCCAGACCGCGTACGTCGTCGAGGAGGTCGTGGACGGTGCGCGCCGCACCGCCACGATCATCTACACGACACTGGCGCTCACGATCGTCCTCGAGGGGGTGCCACTGGCCGTCCTCGGCTGCGCCACGACAGTGGGCCGCCTGACCCTGTCCTCGGACCAGCCGCTGCTCGACCTGCTCGAGGCGACCGCTCACGCGAAGTGGCAGGCGGAGTCCATCCGGTGGGCGATCGCCGTCGCCCTGCTCAATGCCATCCTCGCCGTCCTGATCTACGGGTCACGCATGTTGGCGGCCTTCGCCGCTGGACGGCAGCGAAGCATCGCGTTGCGGAGATCGAGCCGAGCCGACCGGCCCGGAGAGTCGCGACGCGCGACAGCCGTCGTCGGCGCCGCGGTGGTCCTCATCGCCATCACGACTCCGACCTCGGCGCTCATCACGGCCACCGGCTCGAGCCTGCTGTTCATCTACTCGGCCGTGGCCGCCTGCGCCATCGCGATCAGCACCAGGGCGCGTCCGGGCTCGGCGAGCAGTCAGGTGGCGCCGGTCCTCCTGCTGGCGACCATGGGCGTGATGATCACGCATGCGCTCGTCACCGACCCTGTCAGCGTCGGCGTGGCACTGGTCCTGCTGGCCACCGGGTCCACCTGGTTCTGGCTGTGGATCTCGGCACCACGCCCCCCGAGCTCAGGACAGGGCGAACGACAGGGCTGAGGCCGCATAGCTGTGCAGCTGGGCGCGGCCCCGCTCCCCATCCGGCTCGATCCCCAGCACCAGGTAGAGGTCGAAGGCGTCCTCGAGAGCCACCAGATTCACAGCGATCGAGCGCGCAGCCGCGCTCAGCTCGAAGAGGCCTCGCTCCACACCTGCTTCGATGACGGACTGGTACAGGGCCACCTGATTCTCGACATGGTCGCGTCCGCCGTGGATGGCGACCTCGTCCACCCGCATGAGTCCCGTGGCCGTGTACATGATGATCAGCGCTGGCGAGGCGACGTCTGGGACGCCGAGGGCGATGAGCGCCCGCAGCTTCTCGGCAGGGTCTTCCAGGCTCTCGATGGCGTCTCGTCGGGATCGATGCATCTCGTCGGAGGCGCGGCCCATGGCCGCGAGGATCAGGCTGCTCAGATCACCGAAGTGGTAGTGCACGCTGGCCGGGGACACGCCAGCCGCCGCCGCCACGTCGGCGATCCGCAGTTGTTCCGATCGCCCCGTGGCCAGCACCTCCAGAGCAGCATCGAGGATGCGCTCCCGGCGCCACGGCTCCTTGTTCCTGGCCACGCACGACTCCTACCGGACACGAAACACTGACTTCCGGTCAGGGTATCAGGCCGGTCGCGCTCACCGGGCAACACTGGCGTCGTCCGCCGCAGCCCTGAGGTAGCGACGGATGACGCGACACGGCACCCTGCGCGTCGGGGAGGTGTTGGGATAACCGGCGCACCGAGCCTGGTTGTTCGCCCAGATCTCCGCCGGATTGCTGGCCCAGGTCCCGCTCCTGGCGAAGAACTCCGTGCGGCCGACCCGGCGGGCGAACGATGCCCGCGCGTCCACCGAGAGTCGGTCGACCGAGTAGGCGTGGCTCAGCTCGTGGGCCAGGGTCCAGAGGGGATGCGCCTGCCCCCTCCTGAGCAGGATCGTCTGCGTCATCGGGATCGCCAACCCGAGCACCCCGCGCGGCAAGCCCTTGCCGCGGATGACGCTCACACAACGGATCGACCAAGCCTCCGCGCGGTAGACGCGGTCAGGCACGCGCCGATCTCGTACGGCGGATGCACAACGATCCGAGACCCTCCCGGCGACGCTGAGTTGCGACGACTCCGCCGCCGCTGACATGCGGACCACCCCGTGCGAGATGGTCTGTGCGCAGCAACAGAGCGCACACAAGCAGACCATCCTGATCATCACCCGGTTCAGACTCATGAGCATGGCCACCCTTCGAGCGAGTTCGCTCTCGACCGCGGCTGTCGAACACTGAGCAGAACCGACGATCGAGATTTCCTGATGCTTCATCAGATAATGTCCGGGCGGCGTAGTCAAGGGTTCTGCTGCACGTTTCTTGATTTATCATCACATAATGTGGCTGCCAGTTCGGCTGGCCCGTGAAACGCAGGCGGTCCGCCGCCCGGGATGTGGGACCCGAACGGCGGACCGGTCTGTGCGGTGCAAGTGCGGGTGCGCTGCGGCGTGGGGAACCACTCGGCACTCGGTCTGTTGTCGCACCATTCGCTCAGTCGTGGGACCACTGAGCGAACTCATCTACAAGACGCCGGGGACACCTCCCGCATTACGGCCCAGATGCACGGATCTGCATCGGTCAGCCACGGCGTCGCCTCGACCCGACGGTGGCCACCACCCCAACCACCAGCAGGACCACGCCCAGCAGCAACGCGAGGACTGCCGGCCCCCCGGTGTTCGGGAGCTGCGGGAACGGCGGCTGGGAGCCACCTGGCTGGGTCGGCAGGTTCGGCGGGTTCGGCGGGTCGGTCTGCGTCGTCACCGTGTCCGGCGGTGAGTCCACCGCAGTGTCCCCAGGCGGCGAACCTGTCGCCGTCGCCGTGTTGCGCACGTGCCCGGCTGCCACGTCGGCGGCCGTGATGACATGCGGGTGGTCTCCCGTGCACACCACGGAGTCCCCTGAACGCAGCGGGGCAGCCGGACACGTCACCGAACCGATCATCGGATCGGACACAGCCAGGTCGGTCAGGGTGACCGTGCCGGTGTTGGTGAGCTCGAACTCGTAGTCGATCCTGTCACCCGCGTCAGTGCGTCCGTTGCCGTTGACGTCGGTCACCGACCCCACCCGCTTGTCCAACGACAGGCCGGGTTCCTGGTCGGTCGGCGTCGTAGTCATGTCCGGAGGCGTGTCCACCGGCGGACCGGTCGGGGGCGTGCCGTGGCCTGTGGCCACGTTGATGACGCTCCCGGCATCCACGTCAGCCAGCGTGATCACGTACGGCGCATGCGGGTGACAGATCACCGACGCATCAGGGGCGAGCGAGCCTGCCGGGCAGATCACCGCACCGGCGAGGGGGTCCCTGACCCCCGGGTGCGTCAGGGTGACGTTGCCGGTGTTGGTGAGCTCGAACTCCCAGGTGATCTCGTCGCCGGCATCGGTCAGGCCGTTGCCGTTCACATCCGTCACTGACGCCACCCGCTTGTCCAGAGCCAGCTTCGGGTCCTGGTCGGTCGGGGTGTCGGTGGTGTCCGGGTTGGACGGCACGTCATCGGCCGGGTCGTTCGGGTCACCGCCGGGGCCTTCACCAGCAGCAGTCGCACGGTTGTGCACGACACCGGCGTCGACGTCGGCCGCGGTGATGACGTAGGCGTTGTCGGCGGCGCACACCGTGGAGTCACCCGGTGCCAGCGTGGTGACCGGGCAGGTCACCGACCCAGCCAACGGGTCGTCGACCGCCACGTCGGTCAACGTCACGTTGCCGGTGTTGGTGAGCTCGAACACCCAGTCGATCTCATCACCGGCATCGGTCAGACCGTTGCCGTTCACATCGGTCACCGACGAGACCCGCTTGTCCAGAGCCAGCTTCGGGTCCTGGTCGGTCGGGGTGTCGGTCGTGTCCGGCGGCGTGATCACGGGCGGGCCAGTCGGCGGGGTGCCGTGGGCGGTCGCGGTGTTGTGCACATTGCCGGCATCGACGTCAGCAGCCGTGATGACGTAGGCGTTGTCAGCCGTACACACCGTGGAGTCCCCCGGCGCCAACGTGGCCACCGGGCAGGTCACCGCACCCACCAGCGGGTCCGAGACGTCGACGTTCGCCAGCGTGACGTTGCCCGTGTTGGTGAGCTCGAACTCGTAGTCGATCTCATCACCAGCATCGGTCAGACCGTTGCCGTTCACATCGGTCACCGAGGAGACCCGCTTGTCCAGAGCCAGCTCGGGCTCCTGGTCGGTCGGGGTGTCGGTCGTGTCCGGCGGAGAGACCACCGGCGGCCCAGTGGGCGGGGTGCCCTGACTCGTGGCGATGTTGTGCACAGTGCCGGAATCGACGTCAGCAGCCGTGATGACGTAGGCGTTGTCAGCCGTGCACACCGTGGAGTCCCCGGGAGCCAGGGTGCTGACCGGGCACGTCACCGGACCGACCAACGGGTCGGACACCGACACGTTGGTCAGCGTGACCGTGCCGGTGTTGCTGACCTCGAACTCCCAGTCGATCTCATCGCCCGCATCGGTCAGACCGTTGCCGTTGACATCGGCCACCGACACCACTCGCTTGTCGAGCACGAGGCCCGGCTCGAGATCGGTCGGGGTCGTGGTGGTGTCCGGAGGGGTGTCGGTCGGCGGACCAGTCGGCGGCGTACCCTGACCCGTCGCCACATTGACGACACTGCCAGCGTCCACATCGGCCTGCGTGATCACGTAGGCGCTGTCGGCCGTGCACACCGTGGACGCACCAGCAGCGAGCGCCGTCACAGGACACGTCACCGCACCCGCCAGGGGGTCGGACACGTTCACGTGGCTCAGGGTGACGTTGCCGGTGTTGGTGAGCTCGAACTCCCAGTTGATCTCATCGCCCGCATCGGTCAGACCGTTGCCGTTGACATCGGCCACCGAGGCGACCCGCTTGTCCAGGGCCAGCTTCGGGTCCTGGTCGGTCGGGGTGTCGGTGGTGTCCGGCGGGGTGTCGGTCGGCGGACCGGTCGGCGGCGTGCCGTGACCGATCGCACGGTTGTGGACATTGCCCGCGTCCACGTCGGCCGCAGTGATGACGTACGCCGCATCCGCGGTGCACACCGTGGAGTCCCCGGGGGCCAGTGTGGTGACCGGGCAGGTCACCGCACCCACCAACGGGTCCGACACCGACACATTGGTCAACGTGACGTTGCCGGTGTTGGTGAGTTCGAACTCGTAGTTGATCTCGTCACCGGCATCGGTCAGACCGTTGCTGTTGACGTCGGCCACCGACGAGACCCGCTTGTCTAGAGCCAGCTTCGGGTCCTGGTCGGTCGGGGTGTCGGTGGTGTCCGGGTTGGACGGCACGTCATCGGCCGGGTCGTTCGGGTCACCGCCGGGGCCTTCACCAGCAGCAGTCGCACGGTTGTGCACGACACCGGCGTCGACGTCGGCCGCGGTGATGACGTAGGCGTTGTCGGCGGCGCACACCGTGGAGTCACCCGGTGCCAGCGTGGTGACCGGGCAGGTCACCGACCCAGCCAACGGGTCGTCGACCGCCACGTCGGTCAACGTCACGTTGCCGGTGTTGGTGAGTTCGAACTCGTAGTTGATCTCGTCACCGGCATCGGTCAGACCGTTGCCGTTGACGTCGGCCACTGACGAGACCCGCTTGTCCAGGGCCAGCTTCGGGTCCTGGTCGGTCGGGGTGTCGGTGGTGTCCGGGTTGGACGGCACGTCATCGGCCGGGTCGTTCGGGTCACCGCCGGGGCCTTCACCAGCAGCAGTCGCACGGTTGTGCACGACACCGGCGTCGACGTCGGCCGCGGTGATGACGTAGGCGTTGTCGGCGGCGCACACCGTGGAGTCACCCGGTGCCAGCGTGGTGACCGGGCAGGTCACCGACCCAGCCAACGGGTCGTCGACCGCCACGTCGGTCAACGTCACGTTGCCGGTGTTGGTGAGCTCGAACACCCAGTCGATCTCATCACCAGCATCGGTCAGGCCGTTGCCGTTGACGTCGCTCACGGAAACCACGCGCTTGTCCAGCATCAGCCCAGGGACCTGGTCGGTCGGGGTGTCGGTGGTGTCCGGCGGGGTGTCGGTCGGCGGACCGGTCGGCGGCGTGCCGTGACCGATCGCCCGGTTGTGAACGCTCCCGGCCTGTACGTCGGCCGCGGTGATGACGTAAGCGTTGTCGGCCGTGCACACGGTCGAGGCACCCGCAGCCAGCGTGGTCACCGGGCAGGTCACCGCACCCACCAGCGGGTCCGAGACGTCGACGTTCGCCAGCGTGACGTTGCCGGTGTTGGTGAGCTCGAACTCGTAGTCGATCTCATCGCCGGCATCGGTCAATCCGTTGCCGTTGACGTCGGTCACCGAGGCGACCCGCTTGTCCAGCACCAGGCCGGGCACCTGCGAGGTCGGGGTGATCGTCGTGTCGGGCGGAGTCACGACCGGCGGGCCAGTCGGCGGCGTGCCATGAGCAGTCGCAACGTTGGTCACGCTGCCGGCGTTCACATCGGCCTGCGTGATCACGTAGGGAACCGCCGTACACAGGGTCGACACAGCCGGTGCGAGCGTCGTGACGGGGCAGGTGACGGTGCCGGCCAACGGGTCGATGACCCCAGCCGCAGTCAGTGTCACGTTGCCGGTGTTGGTCACCTCGAAGACCCAGTTGATGCGGTCGCCGGCGTCGGTCAGCCCGTTGCCGTTGACGTCGGTCACCGAGGCGACCCGCTTGTCCGGGGTCAACCTCGAGACCTGGTCGGTCGGGGTGTCGGTCGTGTCCGGCGGAGTGACGACCGGCGGACCCGTTGGCGGCGTCCCGTGCGCAGTCGCGGTGTTGTGCACGTTGCCGGCGTTCACGTCAGCCGGGGTGATGACATAGGGAGCGGCCGCGCACAGCGTGGACGCACCTGGCGCGAGGGTCGTCGCCGGGCAGGTCACCGGACCGGCCAAGGCATCGGTGACCCCGACGGTGGTCAACGGCACGTCGCCGGTGTTGGTCACCTCGAAGACCCAGTTGATGCGGTCGCCGGCGTCGGTCAGCCCGTTGCCGTTGACGTCGGTCACCGAGGCGACCCGCTTGTCCAGGGTCAACCTCGAGACCTGGTCGGTCGGGGTGTCGGTCGTGTCCGGCGGAGTGACGACCGGCGGACCGGTCGGTGGCGTCCCGTGCGCGGTCGCGGTGTTGTGCACGTTGCCGGCATTCACATCTGCCTGCGTGATCCCGTAGGGGCTCGCCGTACACAACGTCGAGGCCCCCGGCGCCAACGTGGTCGCCGGACACGTCACGGTGCCGGCCAACGCGTCCGTCACGCCCACTGCGGTCAAGGGCACGTCGCCGGTGTTGGTCACCTCGAAGACCCAGTTGATGCGGTCGCCGGCGTCGGTCAGCCCGTTGCCGTTGACGTCGGTCACCGAGGCGACCCGCTTGTCCAGGGTCAACTTGGGGTCGTTCGGGGGTTGCAGCCGGTTGTAGACGGTGCAGCTCACCGCCGCGTCGGCCGGGGCATTGACCCGGAAGCCCGGGTTGCCGGGTGTCGAGTTGTCATTGGTGACACTCACGGCCGCACCCGTCGCCAGGTTCGTACAGACCGCGTTCGCGCCGCCCTGGGTCACGATCTGGTAGCCGGTCTGCTGGGCCTCCTTCACAGTGACCGCAGCGCTGGTCACGCCTCCGGGGAAGCCGAGGGGGAACTGCGCCGCTCCGGTGCCGTCGTTGGTCGTGGTCTGGGTGCTCGGCAGTCCAGTCACGCCCGCAGTCGTCGTGGTCCCGGTGAACTGCCAGCCCGCGGGAGCAGGTGTTGAGCCGGCGATGTTCTCGCCGGTGTTGCCAGTGGGGACGATCTGCTTGACCACCGACACCGAGCCCTGGCAGAGCCCTGCGGCCAGGTCGGTGAGGATTCCTCCCGCTGACGCGAAGTCCGCTGCCTGGAAGTAGTCGGCGCTCGCACCGTTGGCGCCGGTGTAGGCCTGCGGGCCAGAGACGGCCCTCAGGTTCAGGCTGCTGAGGCCGGTGACCCCGGGTCCCACGCCGAACGCGAGGATTCTGGTGCCCTTGTTCTTGAGCGCATTCGCGGAGAAGATCGCTGGCTCGACGTACGAGAAGTTCGTGACGTTCGAGGTTCCCTGGAGGGGGTCTGAGCGCAGTGACGGGCTTCCGTCTGTCAAGAGGATGGCGAGGTCGTAGTTGGGGGTCGCCTCGGCGGCACTGGCCAGGCCGCGATCCCAGTTCGTCCCCCCGTTCGCCGACCAACCGGCGTACTGCGCCTTGAAGGCGTCGGCCGACGACTGTGTCGACAGCGGGACCAGGTTGGGAAAGTTGGCTCCATTGGCCCCCGGCGACCAGTTCGAGAAGGAGAAGATCGCGGCACGCGAAGGCGTCCCCACGAGGGCATCCACGAAACTGTCAGCGGCAGCACGCTGGGCCGCGATCCCAGCCGCACCCATGGAGGTCGAGAGGTCGAGGATCAGCGCCACGTCGATCCCGCACTGCTGTGGGAGAGCGTTGTTCGCGCGACTCTGCTGCCACACGCCCAACGAGTCGTTGGCGACCTCGAGCCCGGGATTCGGGTCACTCATGAAGTCGATGCCAGAGCGGTAGACCGTGTTGGCCTGCAACGCCACTCCCGTGAAGAACTGGTAAGGCGACGCAACCGAGCCCGACCCATTCGCGCTACCCGTGCGCAGGGTGGGGTTCATGTACCAACCAGTGGGGACCGAGATCTGACGCACCTCGAAACGGACATCCCGATTCACGCCACCGACCTGCGTGTCCGGCACTACGAACGAGCAGTCACCGGCGACGTCGGAGACGCACTCACCCCAGGCGGTGGTCACCTTCGCCCCCGCCTGGGTCCAGAGGCCGAGCCGCACCCCTTGGAGCGGCGTGACACCGTTCACGCCAGTCCGATCGCCACCCACCTTGACCGTGATCACGGCGGTGTTCGGCGTCGGGTTCGGCACAGCTGCCCGCGCCGCCGGAGCACCCAGCCCGGACCCCACCGCCATGCTCAGCAGGCTGAGGAGCAGCGTCCACAGCCACAGCCGGAAGCCGACCACGGCCCCGGGCACCTCCCCTGCGGGCGCGCCGAGAGGTGGCCGAACGGATGGGTGCATGCGCATGGAGCATCGCTTTCACTGGTCGCCGGGGCGTCGGCGGTCTGAGGACTTCAGACAAGGACGCCCGTGGCCAGCGGTTTCTTACGGCGCGGATCGATCTATTTCGGGCAGGCCCGGCGCGCAGCCCTCAGGCCGTCACCCAGTCCTCCCCGGCCAGGACGCGCCCGACCGGACCGGACACCTGTCGGTTCGGCGACCCGCCGAGCAACGTGTGGCAGGTGTAGTCGGCCGCGTAGCGGTCGAAGGCCCGTCCATGCCTCAGCATCGCGTGCTTGCCGTCCGGGATCGCGATGAACGACACCCGCGCGGTGGCAGCGAGGCGTCGTGCCAACTCCTGGGCACGGGCCGGCGAGGCGACGCGGTCGGCCAGGCCGTGGACGAACAACGTCCCTCGCGCCGTGAGATCCACGTCGTCGCCCGGGGCGACCCAGGCGTTCAGTGCCACGACCGACGTGACCCGCGGCTGGTCCCCGGAGAGCAGGGCGGCACGACCACCCAGGGAATGGCCGACCAGGCCCACGTCGAGGTCACCGACCCGCTGCTGCACCTGGGCCAGCGCCCAGCGGACGTCCCTGACCGGGGTGTGCGAGGGATCCCAGCCGCGGAAGGAGTTGAGCAGCCGATACACCGCCAACCGTCCCTCACCGCGGCGCGCCACCTGGCGAGCCGTGGCCACCATGCGCAGCACCGACAGCTGGGTAGGGCTGACCACCATCTGCTCCTGGCGCGCCGCCCCACCGTGCAGGACCAGGACCGCCGCGCTGGGCTGCTTCGGTTCACGAACCGGGATCAGCCGTGGCTCCATCTGCCGCCTCGCCTTCCTCGGATGGGCCCACCGCGACTGCCTCGGGCGAAAGTGCTCACGTCTGTTCCTGAGGGTCCGGCAGCACCGAGGGATCAGCCCCGAAGACATGGAGGACGAAGTCGGGCTCGAGGTGCAGGGCGAGGATCTCCCAGGAGTACGCCGACAGGGTCTCGATCATGCGCTGATGCACGATCTCCCCGTCGAGCGGCCACCCGCGGATCGGGTGCCGCCAGTGACAGGCCAACACCACTCCGTCCGGGGTGAGCGAGGCACGGATCCGCTCGAGGGTGGTCTCCAGCTGCAGCGGGGTCAGGAAGTAGCCGGACTCGGAGAGGACGATCAGGTCGAAGGTCCCCTCCGGCCACTCGGCCGGGATGATCCGCCGGCTGACGTCGACCCCAGGGAGGTCGTGCACCCGCTCCGCGCAGCTGCGCACGGCGGAGGCACTGGCATCGACGGACACCAGGCGGTCACAACGACCGGCCAGGTCCACAGTCAGAGCCCCCACGGAGCAGCCGATCTCCAGCGCGCGGACGAACCGACGTCGCGGCAGACTGGCCATGGTCACGGCGCGTTTGCGCTGTTCGTACCACCGGTGGTCGACGCCCCACGGATCTGCGGTCGCGTCGTGCAGGGTCTCGAACACGTCGGTGGCCTCCCCGGGCTCAGAGATGAGGACTGTCTCGTCCGCCAGGCGGCTCGGATACTCCACCAGCCGACTGCCGCAGCGCGCCGCCGCCACACGGGCTGCCTGGCCGACGGCCGCGTGGTCACGGTCACCGCCGTACCGCCAGGGCGCACAGACCAGCGTCCGCTCCGGACGCTCGTGTGCCGCGACCGACCGGCACACCACGTCCACCAGGGCGTCCGGTGCAACGTCACGATCAGCACACACCACGTGCTCGATCACCATCCCGAGCCGCTCGGCGGCCTCGACCATGCTGACGACCGCCTGGCCCACGGCGACGGGGTGCGCGGACACCACGAGCAGGCGCTCGAGCCCGGCCAGGTCGAGATCGGCCACCGTCCGCCACTGCTGCTGCGACGGATCAGCGGCAGGGGCACCTCGGGTCGACGTCACGAGTGCTCGTACCCGTCCTCGTCGTTGTCATCCGCGGCGGGAGGGACGGTCAGGGTGCACTGTCCAGCTGCCGGAGGGCCGCTGCCCGACGATCGGCCTCCGCGTAGAGCAGTCCGAGCGTGAAGCTCTGGTGACCTGCTCGCCCACCCCAACGTCGCGCCTCGCGCAGCAGGAACTGCCGGTGCAGCTGCAGGTCCTGGTGCTCACCGAGCAGCTCCTGGAGGTGCTCGCCCCGGTCGGCGACCTCACTGGCGCCCCGGAGGAGCGGCTCCAGCGCCTCGCCGGTGTAACGCATCCGCTTGGCCGCCTTCCGGGCCCGGTGCCATCCGTCGGGGCGGTCGTCGGCTGCGGCCAACCGCTTCTCGGCCGTGCGGGTCACGTCCTGGAGGAGGGCGGTCCCCAGCCTGTGCAGCCTCCGGTCGGAGAGCTCACACACGGGAGGATCCAGGTACCACGCGGTGATCGTGGCCATGGTCTGGGTGTAGCGGTCCTCCCGGGTCGCGGTGAGCCAGGCACGAACAGCCGTCGCGCGTTGCCGGGCGAGTGCTGCGCAGACATCGCGGCGGACCGGCCCGAGGACGAGCTCGCCGGGCAGGGCGTCCAACCCCTCGGTGAGCTGGTGGGCCAACACGTCGGAGTCGCGGACGTCGCCGAAGAGGCCCGCGAACCAGCGCAGGTCGCCGTCCGGGACGTCGTCGCCCTCGCGCAGGATCGGCGCGAACACCCGCAGCGCGCTGCGCAGGCGGCGTACGGCGACACGGGTGTCGTGCACGGTCTCGGGGGCGGTCTCGCCACGCAGCCTCACCTCGCCGAGCAGCACCCGGCGGCACTGGTCGCGGATCCATTGGGACACCGCGTCGCCGGCCACCGGCAGGTCGAGGTCGATCACCGTGGCCAGCTTCATCGTCGTGCCCTGCTCGACCGCGCCGGCAGCGACCAACTGTCCGACCACGAGTTCGAACTGCTCGTCGGTCCCCGCAGCACCGAGTTCGACCTCGACCTCCCGCCAGGTCACGGTGGCGCCCGACCCCGGCGGGGCGTCGAGCGGTACGCCGAGCACATGGTCATCGGCGATCTCCACGACCAACCCCCCGGCGGCATCCAGCAGGCGTTGCACCCGGCGCGTCGTACCGATCGTGGCGACCTCGACGAGTTCGCGACCGCCGCACACCCCCGCGAGGCGATCGGTGAGCCGCCTCGGTGGGGTGAGCTGTCGGCTGAGGCTCTGGATCTCGACGCGCGCACCGGCCGTGGGCACCTTGAGGTGCCAGCCCGGGTCGTCGCCGCCACGGCGCCGGCGCAGGGTGATGCCGAGCGCGGCCAGGAGGTGGTCAGCGGTGTCGAGGTAGGTGGCCTCCAGGTCGAACCGGGCTTCCACGACCGAGCCGCCGGGAGGCACCGCGTCGTCGAGCTCGGGCACCACCCAGTCCGACGGCACGGACAGGGTCACCTCACGTTCGACGAACTCGGAGGGGGCTCGATGGACCATCGACCTGACCTTCCTGTCGGTCGCCAGTGGGACTGCGGGCGTCAGCGAAGCGAGAAGGGCGGGTAGCGGTCGGTGACCAGGAGGAGCGCGTAGGCCTGGACGCGCAGCCACCAGCGCCCGACACCCACCACGAAGTCGAACAGTCCCTGCGGGTAGCGGCCGGTGAACAGGATGGCGAACCACGCGATCACCACCGAGAAGAACGCGGCGATCGAGAGGAAGAACAGGATCACGATGTGCGGGATCGCGAGCAGCCACTTCACCAGCGGCAACCAGCGGTTCAGGTCGTGTTCGACATCGGGATAGTCGAGGTCCAGGTGGACCTTCTGCTGCTCGACCGTGGAGGGATAGTCGTCGGTCAGCAGGGCGAAGTAGGCCCCGACCCGGGTGCCGAACCGGGTGAGCTCCAGGGCGAAGTCGAACCACCAGCGCGGGTAGCGCTGCCGGAACAGGATCATCAGGAGGGTGGCCAGGAACAGGCCGCTGGCGATCCCGCCCGTCGTGCTGGTCACCTGGTCGCCGCTCTTGTCATAGACGGTCTGGGTCGCGCCGGCGGTGAGCACCCCGTAGACGATCGCGATCGGGATGACGAGGAAGATCCGGAACAAGGCAGTCACCCGGTTGTGGACTGGTGTGTAGTCGACCTCCAGTCGCGCTGGGTAGGCAGTTGGTGCCGCAGGCGAACCCGGGACAGACATGGCAAACCTCCTGTGATTGCTTCCTACCTTCGATGCTGCTCCTGGTGGCAGGGGCTGCCGAGAGGCTTAGGTCCCCCTCGGGAGGGCAGCTTGGCCGGCTGCGACGCCCGCGTCCTTGGTGACGCGACCAGCCATCTGCGACAGTCGTCACCATGGGAATGCCGGACGCAGTCGCGCCGCTGACGGTCGCGGACGTGCTGCTGCGCATCCCCAAGACGCACGGCCTGGGGCTCACCGTGCTCCAGGCCCGCGAGGCGCTGGCCGACGACCACGTGCACATGCTGCTGCTCACCGAGGACGGCGTGCTGCACGGCACCCTCGTGCGGTCGGATCTGGAAGGTCCACTCGATCCGGGCCGATCCGCCCTGGGGCTGGCGACACTCGCTCAGCGCACCGTGGACCCCGCTGCCCCCCTCGAGGACGTCGTGAGCCTCATGGACCAGAGCGGCACGCGACGGCTCGCCGTGACCGACAGCGACAACCGGTTGCTCGGCCTGCTCTGCCGCAAGCGATCCCTGCGCGGCTTCTGCACCGAGGCCAACGTCCGTTCGCGCACCTCAGCCTCGGGCTGATCGCGGCCTCGGATCCCGCTCAGTGCGAGATCGTGCCCCGCGACTCGATGAGCGCCTGTCGCACGTCGCGGTAGGCACTCTCAAGACCGGAACGCAGCGTCTCGGCGACGGTCGATGCGGTCGCCGACGCGTCCTCCCACTGTGCTCGCGTGCGGTCCCACTTGTTGCGCAACTGCTCGCTGAGCTGGGTGATGCGTTCGTTGCTGTCCATGGCACCCAGGTGGACCTGGAGCTCGAGATCCTCGATCCGAGCCTGCCACTGGTCCACCCGTGCCTGGCCCAGCTGTCGAACCAGATCTGCCTGGGTGGCCCGGAGTTCGGTGAGGTGCTCTTCCAGTTGCGCGATGCGTTCGTCGGTCGTCATGTCTCCAGCCTCCGCACCATCGGTGGTGCGGCACAGAGCACAAGGTCCTCCGGCACCGCGACCTGCGCCCCTGCCGACCGGCACCCGGATCGACGACGCTGAGGGTGTGCTCGCGCACGCTGCGCTGTCCTCGGAGAGGTCCCCCCATGAACCGGATGAGCTCCCCGTCTGTAGCCGAGCCCGCTCCTGCGTTCGCGGTGGATCTGCTGTGGATCCCGCTGGGCGCCGGCGGCAGTCCGCTCGTGCGCTGGAGCGGACTGGCCTTCGAGGCGATCGTCGCCCGCAAGGAGCGGCGCGCTCGTCAACGTCTGTTCCACTCCGCCCTCGAGGTGTACGCCGACGGGGTCCGCCACGTCATCGAGATGACCCCGGTGTGGGGTCAACCAGGCGTCGATCGCGGGGTCGTGCGCGAGGGTCCGGTCGGCTCCAAGCTCCTGGGGAGGAGCCGCCTGTTCCGCTACGAGGTGCACCGCTGGCTGGACGGCACCATCCCCGACCGGGCGAGCGCGGAGGACAGCCCGCAACGGCTCAGCACCGAGGCGGGTGCGGCCCGAGCCGTCCTCGCCCTGGCGGCCTCCTTCCCCACGGCGACGTGGGGCCGAGACGAGTTCCTGGCCGGCGAGATGTGGAACTCCAACTCCCTCACCTCGTGGCTGCTGGCTCGCAGCGGTCATGACCTGGAACCGCTGGAGCCGCCCGCTCAGGGCCGGGCACCCGGCTGGGGCGCGGGCCTGGTCGTCGCCGCACGGGCCCAAGGGCCCGACCCACGGGGCCTTATGCCCGTGGGCACCTCTGCTCAGATCCACGAGGCTGGAGGTATGAACACGACAGGTATTCCCGCAGGCAGCATCGTCGTCGGCGTCGACGGTTCCTCCTACTCGGACGAGGCCCTGGACTGGGCCGTCGAGCAGGCCGCCCTCGAGCAACGGCCCCTGACGATCGTGCACACCATCGAACCGGTCGGCTTCATCGCCGCCGGCACCTACGCCGGAGGCGGGATCGACTACGGAGCGCTCCTGGACCAGTCGCAGGCGGCCGGCAAGGCCACCTTGCACAAGGCCAGGACCCGCGCCCTCGAGACCCTCCCGGCACCAGCGATCCACCAGGTGCTCAGTCAGGCCGATCCCCGCAGCACCCTGCTGGACCTCAGCCAGCACGCGACGATGATCGTCCTCGGCTCCCGTGGGCGCGGCCCGATCGCCAGCCTGCTCCTGGGCTCGGTCAGTGTCTCGGTCTCCAAGCACGCCTCCTGCCCCGTCGTCGTACGGCGTCGCGTCGACCCCAGCCTGACCACCCACGGCATCCTCGTCGGCGTCGACGGCACCGAGATCTCGCTGCCGGCCATCGAGTTCGCCTACCGCATGGCCTCCTTCCGCGCTCGTCCCCTGGTCGTCCTGCACTGCTACTGGGAGGACCACGAGCGCGCCCTGGTGGCCGAGTCCATCGCCGGCATGGCCGAGAAGTTCCCCGACGTCAACGTCGAGGTCCGACTCGCCCAGGGCTTCGCCGACCAGCACCTGGTCAACGCCTCCCAGAACTACGAGCTGGTCGTCGTGGGCCACCACCCGATCACCCCCCTCAGCGACCTGATCTTCGGCTCGGTCGCCCCCACGGTGGTCGAGCACGCCCACGGGGCCGTCGCCGTCGTACCTGCCGCTCCGGCCGCACCTTCCAGCGACGCCTGAGATGGGCCGCCGGACCTTCGCTGTCGCACTGGCCGCCGGGGCCGTGGTCTCGGGCGTCCAGGTCGCCCGTCTCTGGCCCCGCCTGGCGACGTGGGGCGCCACCGATCAGGAGGTGCTGGCCACGATGGCCGGCGATGACCTGGTCGGTGAGCCCCGTTACCGAAGCACCCATGCCGTCACGATCGGCGCACCACCAGAGGCGGTGTGGCCCTGGCTCGTGCAGATCGGTCAGGGCCGCGGTGGGCTCTACAGCTATGACTGGCTGGAGAACCTCCTGGGCCTCGACATCCACAGCGCGAACAGCATCGACCCTCGCCTGCAGGAGCTGGCGGTGGGCGATGTCGTCCGGCTGGTGCCGGAGGGCACCCAGCCGCCACTGCAGTTCGTGGTGCTCGACCTGAAGGCGCCGGCCCTGTTGCTGCTGGGCCCTGCCGGCACCCGGGACGAGGCGTTCGCCGCGCAGCTGCCCTACCCCTTCTGGACCTTCCAGCTGACCCCCCATGGTCTCGGCAACAGCAGGCTGGTCGTCCGGTTCCAGGCCGACTACGAGCCGACGAGACTGGGCGACCTGGCCTACCAGCGCCTGTTGCGTCCGGTGCACTTCGTGATGGAGCGCAAGATGCTGCTCGGGATCAGGCAGCGCGCCGAGTGCTCGGTGACGCTCGCCCCGCACCTGTCGGTGTCGCCCGCCTGACGCGTCAGTCCCGGGCCAGTGCCCGGGCGCCCCACTTGTGCAGCGCATCCACCAGCGGGATCGTCACCGCGGCGAGCAGGCAGAACAGCCACCCGGTGCTTGATGGCCAGGAGCCGCCCAGCAGCTCGGAGAGCCACGGGACACCCAGGAACCCGACCAGCAGCGCGACCTCGACCGCCACCGCCACCAGCACGAAGGGATTGGTGCGTGGATCGATGAGCCACGCGGGATGGGTCTCGCTGCGACAGGCGAACGCATTCGCCATCTGGGCAACGGCGATCACCGCGAAGGCGGAGCCGGAGGCCACCGACAGCAGGCCGGCGGACGCCTCCTCGCCGTACTGCCAGCCGCCCATCGTCAGGATGGTCAGGAACGCCCCCATGGACAGCAGCGCCTCGGTGGGTCCTAGCAGCAGGAGGGCCCTGCGTAGCAGCCGCCCGTCGACCACTTCCGTCGTGCGTCGTGGCCCGTTCATCGTGCGCTCGTTGGCGGGTTCGGCCCCCAGCGCGAGCGCGGGCAGCATGTCCGTGCCGATGTCGAGGGCCAGGACCTGGAGCACCCCGATGGCCAGCGGGATGTTGCTGCCGGTCAACGCCCACAGGACGAACGGGACGAGCTCGGCCACGTTGTCGGTGAGGTGGAAGGTGAGGAAGCGCCGGATGTTGGCGAACGTCCCGCGCCCGAGCTGAATCGCCTTCGGGATGGTGGCGAAGCTGTCGTCGAGCAGGACGAGGTCGGCGGCCTCCCGGGCCACGTCGCTGCCCGAGCGGCCCATCGCGACGCCGACGTCGGCCTCCCGCAGGGCTGCTGCGTCGTTGACCCCGTCCCCGGTCATCGCCACGACATGGCCGTGCGAACGCAGCGCGCGGGCGATGCGCAGCTTGTCGGCGGGAGTGACCCGGGCGACCACGGCGCCGTCCACGCGGTCGAGGAGGTCGGCGATCTCGTGGTCCCCGGCCGGCAGGTCCGCACCCTCCACGACGGTTCCGGAGGGTCCCAGCAGGCCGACCTCGGTGGCGATGGCCGCTCCGGTGGCGGCGCTGTCCCCGGTGAGCATGGCCAACCTGATCCCGGCCCGGTGACACAGGGCGACGGCGTCGAAGACCTCGGCCCTCGGCGGGTCCTCGATGCCGAGCAGGGCCAGCAGCTCGAGGCCACCGCCCACGGCCGTCATCAGCGCGGCCTCGGTGGTGATCTCGAGGCCCGGAGTGGCGACCGGTGCGCGGGTCACCGCGATCACCCGCCGTCCTCGAGACGACATCTCCAGGAGCTGGCTCTGCGCCTGGGTGTCAGGACCCAGGCCGCACCGATCCAGGAGCACCTCGGGTGCGCCCATCACGTACGCCGTACCGTCGACCACCGCCGCGCTGCACCGCGCCGCCGCGGTGAAGGGGATCCGTACGGCGGCCGCCCCGGGCGAGGGGGCGCCACCCTCGAGCCGGCGGGCGAACGCGTCGAGGGCGGCATCCATCGGATCACCCTCCGCGACCCAGCTCCCCTTCCGCTCGACGCTGCGTCCGGTGGCACAGCCCAGCGCTCCTACCGCGGCCAGCGACAGAAGGCTGCGCACCTCCGGAGCGGCCAGCACCGCACCGGACGGCGCGTAGCCGGTGCCGCTGGCCTGGAACGAACCGGCCGGGGTCCAGCCCTCGACGACCGACATCTCGTTGCGGGTCAGGGTCCCGGTCTTGTCGGTGCAGATGAAGGTCGTGGCGCCCAGTGTCTCGACGGCCTCCAGGTGGCGCACCAGGGCGTTCTCCCCGGCCATCCGCTGGGCCCCGCGGGCCAGCGACAAGGTCACCGTGGGCAACAGGCCCTCGGGCACCAGCGCGACCATCACGCCCACCCCGAGGAGGAGCGCAGTGGTGACCCCCGAGCCGATCGCCAGCGAGGCGACGGACAGCAGCAGCCCCACGGAAACGGCGATGGCGGCGACCACCAGGACGAGCTTGTGCAACTGCACCGCCAGCGGACTCGACGGTCGCTCGGCGGTGTCGGTGAGGGCCGCGATCCCCGCCAACCGGGTGCCGGTCCCGATCGCGACCACCTGGCCGCTGGCATCCCCCTGGACCGCGAAGGTGCCGGCGAAGACGTCGGTGCCGGCCGGTCGCGACTGCGGCAGGCTCTCGCCGGTGAGCATGGACTCGTCCACGGTGAGCTCGTGGGCCTCCAGGATCCGCAGGTCGGCACCGATCCGGTCGCCCGCCTCGACCAGGACGAGGTCGTCGACGACCAGGTCGGCCACCGGGATGCTGTGGGTCTCACCATCGCGGACCACCCGGGTGGTGGCCGGCATCATGGCGTTCAGCTCGTCGGCGGCACGGTCGGCCTTGTGCTCCTGGAGGAACGCGAACACCCCGTTGAGCACCACGATGACCGCGATCGCGCCGGCCAGCGACGGCATCCCGGCGAGCAGCGCCAGGAACGAGGCCACCCACAGCATGCCGGCGAAGAAGTGGGTGAGCTGGGCGACCAGCTGCCGCCAGGGCGGCGTCCGCCGCGCAGGTGGCACCACGTTGGCACCGTCTCGTTGCCGGCGCGACGTCACCTGCTCCGCCGAGAGCCCCGCCGTACCGCTCGTGGCCGTCACAGCGGTCACCTCGCCACGACCTGGGTCCCGCTGACGCCAGCCACCACCTTCGTGGCGTCGTCGAGGGCGCCGATGGCGGCCCTCGCTCGGGAGGCTGCGACGAACTGACAGGCCGCCGCGACCTTCGGCCCCATCGAGCCCGCAGGGAAGTGGTGCGCCTCGAGCTCCGAGACAGTGACATCGCGCAGCGGCCGCTCCGTCGGCAGGCCGAAATCCGCGAGCACCGCCGGCACGTCGGTGAGCATGACGAGCAGCTCGGCCCCCAGCTCCTCGGCGATCAGGGCAGCGGTGAAGTCCTTGTCGACCACCGCCTCCACGCCGAGCAGTCCGTTGTCGGTCTCGACCACCGGGATCCCGCCACCTCCGGAGAGCACCACGGTCGTGCCGTTGCGCAGGAGCAGGTCGGCGCTCTCGAGCTCGACGATCCGCTGGGGAAGGGGTGAGGCCACCACCCGCCGCCAGGCGTCACCATCGCGACGTACCGTCCAGCCATTGGTCTCGGCCAGCTCGCGGGCCTGCTGCTCGGGGTAGCCGCTGCCGACGAACTTGGTCGCCTCGCGGAACGCCGGGTCCGCGGCGTCGACGACGGTCTGGGTCACGAGCGTGACCACCGGAGAGACCAGCCCCGCGTTGGCCATCGACTGCTGGATCCAGTAGCCGATCACTCCCTGGGTCTCCGCGACGAGGTCGCTCAACGGGTAGGAGCGCGACAGGGAGGTGTCGGAGCCGCTCTCCAGTGCGAGCAGGCCGACCTGGGGCCCGTTCCCGTGCACCAGCACCAGCTCGTGCTCCTCGGCGAGGGACGCCAGCGAGGGAGCGGCCGCAGCCAGGTGCCGCAGCTGGATCGCCGCGTCGGGCCGCTCTCCGCGTCGGAGCAGCGCATTGCCGCCGAGCGCGACCACGATCCGCATCCGTCATCGCCCCAGCGTGGCGACGAGCACGGCCTTGATGGTGTGCAACCGGTTCTCCGCCTGGTCGAAGACGATCGAGTTCGCAGACTCGAAGACCTCCTCGGTCACCTCGAGGGCGCTGAGACCGGTGTGCTGGAACAGCTCCTCACCGACCTCGGTCTCGCGGTTGTGGAAGGCCGGCAGGCAGTGCATGAACTTCGTGTGCGGGTTGCCGGTGAGAGCCATCAGCTCCGCGTTCACCTGGTACGGCGCCAGCAGCGCGATCCGCTCGTCCCACGCGGTGACGGGCTCCCCCATCGAGACCCATACGTCGGTGTAGACGTAGTCGACGCCTGCCACTCCGACGCCGATGTCGTCGGTGCACGTGATCCGGGCACCGGTCTCCTCCGAGATCGCCGTGGCCGCCTTGACGACGTCCTCGGGGTTGGCCAGGGACGGCGGGGAGACCATCCGCACGTCCATGCCCAGCATGGCTCCCGCGACGAGGAGCGAGTTGGCCACGTTGTCGCAGGCGTCCCCCACGAAGGCGAACGAGATCTCCTCATCCGGCTTCGACACGTGCTCCCGCATGGTCAGCAGGTCGCACAGCGACTGGGTGGGATGCCACTGGTCGGTCAGCCCGTTCCACACCGGTACGCCGGAGTAGGCGGCCAGGATCTCGGCCGTGGCCTGGCTGAAGCCGCGGTACTCGATCCCGTCGTACATCCGGCCCAGGACGCGCGCGGTGTCTGCGGCGGACTCCTTGTGCCCCAGGTGCGAACCGGACGGGTCGAGGTAGGTGACGTGGGCGCCCTGGTCGTGGGCGGCGACCTCGAAGGCACACCGCGTCCGGGTCGAGGCCTTCTCGAAGACGAGCGCGATGTTGGCACCGGCCAGGCGCTGCCGCTCGACGCGAGCCACCTTCGCGGCCTTGAGGTCGGCGGCCAGGCCGAGCAGGGAGCGCCATTCGGCGGGGGTGAAGTCGAGCTCCTTCAGGAAGCTGCGCCCCTCCAGCCCGGGGGCCCTCATGCCGACACCGCTTCGCGCTCGATGGGGCAGGTCATGCAGCGTGGTCCACCGCGGCCGCGGCCGAGCTCCTCACCGACGACCGGGATGATCCGGATGCCGTGCTCGGTCAGGTAGCGGTTCGTCGTGGTGTTGCGCTCGTAGCCGAGGATCACTCCCGGCGCGACCGCCAGGAAGTTGTTGCCGTCGTCCCACTGCTCCCGCTCGGCGCCGAACTGGTCGATCGGCGTCCGCAGCAGCCTGAGGTCATCCACTCCCGCCAGGCCCAGGGCCTCCGCGACGATCGGGAAGAGCTCGGCGTTCTCCTCGATCTTGAAGTCCCCTCCCTCCCCCACCCGCCGGAGCGTGAAGGAGCGCAGTGCGTCGGGCAGGTAGGGATAGATGCAGAACGCGTCCGCATCGATCATCGTCATCACCGTGTCGAGGTGCATGAAGGCACGCGCCTTCGGGAGCTCGACCACGATGACGGAGTCGACCGAACCGGCCCGGAACAGGCTGCGCGCCAGGGTCTCGACGCCCTGGGGCGTCGATCGCTCGCCCATCCCGATCATCACCGCTCGGTTGCCGATCACCGTGATGTCACCGCCCTCGATCGTGGCGGTGTCGTGGGCCAAGGAGTCGTTGCCGTAGAGGAACGAGGTCCCGGCGAACATCGGGTGGAAGTTGTAGATGACCCGCGAGTTGATGGTCTCGCCCCGGCGCGCGGGCTTGGCCATCGGGTTGATGGAGACCGCGTCGTAGACCCACGCGGAGTTGTCGCGCTGGAAGAGGTGGTTGGGCAGCGGACGCAGCAGGAAGTCGTCGGGCCCCAGGTAGTCCATCAGGAGACTGGGTGCGTGCAGCAGGTCGGCCACGTCCCGCTTGAGCACGCCGCCGATCAGCAGGTCAGCCAGCGGCTGGGCCGGGGTCGAGGCGACGAGCTCGTCGAGGGGCGCGTCGAGGGCCGGTCCGAACCGGGTGGCGGTGGTGAGCCGCTCCTGCGGGAACTCCCGCGCCCCTGCCACGTCGAGGGCTTCGGCGAGGAGCTGGGCGAAGTGGTGCACCTGCACCCCCTCAGCCTTGAGCTGGGCGGCGAAGGCGTCGTGCTCCTCGCGGGCGCGATCGGCCCACATGACGTCGTCGAAGAGCAGTTCGTCGACGTTGGCGGGGGTGAGGCGGCTGAGCTCGATCCCGGGCCGGTGCACGATGGCCTGCTTGAGCTGTCCGACTTCGGAGTCGACATGGAATGTCATGCTGCGGTCCTTCGCTGGGTGGGGTGAGGGGGTGTCGGGACGTGCCCGCGATCAGCGGTAGTCGGGCACCGGCTCCGGGGTGGTCATCGATCCCCGCATCGCGAGGTAGACCGGGATGCCGAGGAGTGAGGCGCCACCGGCCATCAGGAACGGTCCCCAGACGACGTACCAGGAACTGCCGGTGTTGCGGGAGTAGTAGATGAACGCCAGGGACAGCACCAGCGACACCACGGCCACGGTGAGGTCGAGCACCAGACGGGGGGTGGGTCCGCGCTGGTGGTCGTGCCAGCGCCAGGTGAGCTGCGCCAGTGCCGAGAACGCGTAGGGGATGGCGGCGGTGATGCCGGTCATCAGCACCAGCGTGGTGAAGACGGAGGCACCACTGGTGCCGAGGTAGCTGATGATGACGGCGATGGAGGCGAGCAGCGTGGAGGAGATGATCCCGAAGGCCGGCACACCGCGGCCGGACAGCTGGGCGAAGCGGCGCGGGAAGAGGCCGTCGTTGGCGGCCGCGAGCGGCACCTCGGCCACGATCATCGTCCACCCGTTGAGGGCACCGATGCCCGACACGATGACGGCGAGCGCGACGAGGTTGCCGGCCCAGGCACCGCTGCCGACGATGGCGTCAGCGGCTGCGGAGTACGACGCCTTGTTGCCGTCGAGCGCCAGTGCGCTCGCGGGCAGGATGCCGAAGACCGCGACGAGCGACAGCATGTAGACCACGCCGCTGGCGAGGGTGCCGTAGATGGTCGAGCGGCCCACGTTGCGAGCGGGGTCACGCACCTTGGCGGCAGCGACCGATGCCGTCTCGACCCCGAGGTAGCTGAACAGGCAGATGGCCATGGCGCCGCCGATCGCCGACAGGTTGGTGTCGCCGCTGGTGTTCCAGGGGGTGTAGTTGCCGGCGGTGATGAAGAACAGTCCGACCGTGGACATCAGGGCCAGGGGGATGAACTTCAGCACCGTCGTCCAGACCTGGAAGATGCCCATGCTGCGCACGCCGAGGAGGTTGACGGCGGCCGGGATCCAGAGACCCGACAGGGTGATCAGGATCGACCAGACGGTCGCGCACGCCGACCCCTCTGCCGAACTGCCCGCAGTCGCCTCAGGCCGCCGTCGTACTCGACCTGGATGCCGGCCTCACGTAGAGGCTGGACGGCGTTGTCGGCGGCGTCGAGCTCGGCCACGCCGACCTGCTGGGTGTCGAAACCGACAGTGGCGAACGCGGTGCGATCGTCGTCGCTGAGCGTGGGCCCGCGCGCCTGGTAGGGGCTAGTCACGGCGATCACGTGTGGCACGACGGCGAGCCTCTGGATCGACTGCTCGATCGCGACTCTGATCTCGGGATCGGACAGTCCGTTCTCGGTGTGGAAGACCACATTCGAGGAGTACACCGTCTCCCCGGGGAAGCGATCCTGAATCGCATCAGCCGCACGCTGCGACTCCGAACCGGGAAGGGTGAAGGACTCGTCGTACTGACCGCCCTGGGAGACGTTGAGCATGAGAACCGCTCCGGCGACGACGATCCAGGCGCTGATGACGCGCCAAGGGTGCCGACCGGCGAAGTGGCCGATGAGGAAGAGGACGTGTGACATGGCGGACCTTTCGGGTGTGACGTGGGAGCCCCTGGAGAACCAAGCGGGCGTCGAGCACGGTTGTGCGTCGATCTCTGGACTCTCCATACGCCTACGTATGGAGAACAATCCGTACGGTAGCGTATGGGCATGACGAAAGTGAAGCGCGAATCCTTGGCACCTTCAGATTGGGCCGAGGCCGCCCTGGCGGCGCTCGCGGGCGGCGGGCTGGCCGCAGTGGCCGTCGAGCCACTGGCGAAGGCGCTGGGGACGACCAAGGGCAGCTTCTATTGGCACTTCGCCGACCGGAACGCACTGCTCGCAGCGACCCTGGAGCTGTGGGAACGGCGCGACACCGATCGCGTCATCGCGGCCATCGATGAGTCGCAGGACGCGCTGACCCGGCTGCGCAACCTCCTCCACCTGGCCTTCACATCCGTCCAGGACGGCTCCGCGGGAACGGCAGGATCGGTCGAGCTCGCCCTCCAGGCCAGCGCGTCACACCCCCTGGTCGCAACCACGCTGGTTCGAGTCACGGAGCGGCGCCTGGCGGCACTGACCGGGCTGTACACCGACCTGGGGCTGTCGAAGACTCAGGCGCGCGACCGGGGCCTTCTGGCCTACGCCGCCTTCCTCGGGCACGCCCAGCTCGCCCACGCCACACCCGGCCTCCTCCCCAAGGGACGGGCGTTCGCCACCCACGTCGAGCGGGCCGTCGAGGCACTGGTCAGCCTCGAGAGCTAGGCCGTACGCCGCCGCGGCTCTCGCGCGGCGCGGTTGGTAGTCCCCCGGGGAGGCGTCACGTCGTCATCACGTCCGCGCTTCCACTCGGCATCTCCATACGCTACCGTATTGATTGTCTCCATACGGAGGCGTATGGAAGGAGAGTCATGGAGCCACTCATCATCTCTACCCGGCCAGGTGTCAGACATCACCAACTGGATCCGGTGGGCCCGGGCCTGACCGGGCGCGTCTTCGCGATCCCGCTGCCCACCACGCCGCTGCTCACCGATGCGCTGCCGTACGTCGACTGGTCGGACGCCTACGCCGTCCTCACACCACTCGGTGCACCGTGTCGCGACCCGCAAGAGTGGGCCGAGGCGATCTTCCAGGGCCCGGCGCTCTGGGTGCGTGCACTCTTCGGGGTACGCGAACTGGTGGTGCGCCTGGTCGGTATCGAACCTGGCGGCGGCCACGCCTTCGCGACCGTGAACTGGAGGCGGGACGAGGTCCTTGTCGGGACCGACCAACGGCACCTCGGCTTCCGCGCATCGGTGCTCGTCGAGCCCGGACGGGTGGCACTGAGCACCGTCGTTCAGGTGCGCAACCGGCGCGGGCGCGGCTACTTCGCACTCGTGCGTCGGATCCACCCCTGGGTGGTCCGCAGCATGCTTGCGCGAGCCTCACGCACGATGGCCGGCCCGTCATGAGCCGGGCTGACCTCCGCCAACGCACCTACGACTGGGACGACCCGGCCCCCACGGCCCTCGCCGGCTTGGATCAGGACGGGATCTCGGTCCTGAGGGCCATCGGGGCCGGCACCCTGCCGCTGCCGCCGGCGATGAGGACCCTGGGCATCGAGCCCGTCGAAGTCGATCCGGGCCGGGTCACGTTCAGGCTCGCCTTGGGCGAGTTCCACCTCAACCCTTTCGGAATCGTCCACGGAGGGGTGCTCGCGGCGGTGATGGACACCGCGATGGGCTGTGCAGTCCACTCGCTGCTCCCGGCGGCCGTCGGCTATGTCACCGGCGAGCTCAACGTGCGGTTCCTGCGGCCGGCGCTGCTTGCGGGCGGGCCGCTGGTCTGTGCCGGCGAGGTCGAGCACCAAGGCAGGAGCACCATGGTCGCCTCCGCTCGCATCACCGACCGGGACGAGCGAGTCATCGCCATCGGCGGCGCGACGTGTCTGGTGCGGAGAGCCTGAGATGGCTGCGGATGCTGCCCCGCTAGCGGTGTCTCCCCCTGTCAACGGACCCACAACTGGCTGAGCAGCGGCCCCACCTCCTGCTTGCTGACCTGGTAGTTGCCCACGGATTGCGACGTGACCCATGAGTCGATGTCGTTGGTCATGGGGACCAGGGGCGCAAGGTCGGTGAGTCGGCGTTCGATGCGGCCCCAGCGCTGCAGCGCCTCCCCGGGGTCTGACGGCATGATCGAGGACGCCGCGTTGGCTCGCCGATCCAGGCCGGGGTTGCAATAGCCGATCGGATAACCCCCGCCCCCTCCGCACGCGACAAGGTCGTAGAAGTTGGACGGCAGCGGAAAGTCGGCGATCCACCCACCCGTTCCGACGTTGTTGCCGCTCAGCGGGTCGTAGAAATAGCGGTTCCCGCGGTCGGTGTCGGGCAGTGCGTGAAAGGTGACGGCGTACCCCAAGCTACGCAGGACACGAGCGAGGTAGGAGGCGAGGGGTGGGTTGGGGTCGCCGCCCACCACCTCGCTCACGTCGACCTGCATTCCGGCCGTGCCCGACTCAGCGACCAGCGTGCGCGCACGCGCGAGGTCTGGCCCCCGGTATCCCTCCTCCCCCGACCCTGTCGTGAACGGGCAGTAGGGCCGGTACGACGGCATTCCTGGCGGCATGAGCTGGCAGGTGGCCCTGGCCACCGACGAACCGCCCAGGAGCTGGACCGCCCGCCTCCGATCGAAAGCGAAGTTGAGCGCCCGGCGAGCCTTGGGATGGTCGAAAGGCGGTCGGGACGCGTTGAGGAAGCCGAAGGAGGTGGCTTGCACGAGACTGCTGTGGACGCGACTCGGCGAGGTGAGCTTGAGCCGGTCGACGAGCGCACCCACCTCTGCTCCTTGCTCACCGAGGGGGGTGAGCTCAGCGAGGTCCGCTTGGCCACGTCGTACGGCGTCGGCAGCCGCGCCGGCGTCGGCGACCTTGATCCAGGTGAGATCGTCAGGGAAACCTGCCGGCTGGGCCGCCGATGACCACTCGTGGAAGTAGGGATTGCGGGTGAGAGTGAACCTCTCGTTCACGACGTAGGTGGAGATCTGGTACGGCCCGGTCCCAGGCAAGGGCCGGGTGACCTCGCGTATCGGTGTCCCCCTCGGCGCCGGGAAGACCAAGAGGGTGAGCTTGTAGAGGAACTGCGGGTCGGGTGCCCGGAGGTGAAACGTCACGCGTCCCGTGGCGTCATCGACGTCGACGCCTCGACTCAGGTCACAGGATCGCGGACGCTCGATACACCGCTGGCCGCCGATGATCCCGGCGTAGAAGTCGGGCCGTCCGTCGGTCGCCACCAACGCACGGTGAACCCCTCGCCTGAAGTCGGAGGCACGAACCTCCACGCCGGTGGAGTACCTGATGCCTGGGCGCAGGGTGAAGGTGTAGGTCGTGTCGCCATCCGTCGGCTCGGGCACCGAGGTTGCCAGGTCAGGAACCAGCGTCTGAGGGTCGGCGCTGGCGTAGTGGTAGGCCAGCAACCCGTCGTACACGACCCGGGTGGCATGGAGCGTGGTGCGGTCGTACACGCGCGCCGGGTCGATCCGCGACACCCAACCTGGCAGGGAGGCAGCGGCAACGCGCAGGCTCCCGCCCCGGTGCCTGCTGGACGCGAATGCCCCGGCGGCGACCCACATCCTGTCTCCTTCGGCCGCCAGTGCGTTGACAGGGGCGCGGAGGTCGACCCGTCGCTGCTTCTCGGTCTCAGGGTCGATGCGGACCAGGTCCCCGGCGGCCTTCTCCGCCACCCAGATCGCACCGCCCCACGAGACGACGGCGTTCGGTCCGTCGCCGACATCGATCGAGTGCGTGTGCAGGGTGGCCACGTCGATGCGGCTGACGGTTTCGGAGAGTTCGTCGGCGACCCACACGTCATCCCCGACCCGGACGATGCCTCGTGGTCCGCTGCCGACCCGGATGGGCGCAGACAAGTGTGCCCCCGACTCTGCCTCGATGCGCATGACCGAGCCTTCACGGCCGTTGGCCACCCACACCGTCGTGTCGTCCACCGCCAGGCCGTCCGGACCGTCGCCCACCTCTATCGGCTTCTCGCCGACCCCGGTCACCGTGTCGAGGCGCTGGACGGTGTTGTCCCCACTGTTGGCGACCCAGAGCCCGGCCGGACCGGCGGCTATCGCGTCCGGGTCGCTGCCGACGCGGATCGTGTCCACCACCTCGTTGGCCGGCACGTTGATGCGGGTCACCGTGCCGTCACCGAAGTTCGTGACCCACAGGTCGTCCCCCGTGCGGACGAGCGCGCGAGGGTCGTGTCCTACGGCGATCACCTGCTGGACCACGTGATCGTCCGGATCGATCCTCGACACGGTGTCGTCGCTCGCATTGACGACCCAGACCGCGTCAGGGCCGGCCGACACTGCGGTCGGGTTGGTGCCGACGGGGACCGAGCGCACCACCGACCCCGTCTCGTCGAGCTGGCTCACCGCGTTGGCGGGGGGTGCTGCGACCGTCAGGCCAACGGCGGTCTCAGTGCTCGGATCGTGGGCCGCAGCACCCCCGACAAGGGCGGCGACCACCCCACTGACGGCGAGGAGCGCACGGATGCGGGCACGTGTGCGGTGGCCCCCTTGGCCAGCTCCAGGGTCGGCGGGCGGACCTGCCGACGCGGCGTACTGGGGCGCGCGGGCGCTCGGTGCCTGGTCTGGCTGTGGGGGTCGCCAGGCAAGTGTCGCGTCCTGTTGGAGCACCCTGTTGTTGAGCTCCCGCAGGGCTGGGCTCGGCTCGATGCCCAGCTCGGCGTCCAAGATGGTGCGCAGCTGGCGGTACGCCGCCAACGCATCGGACTGGCGGTTGGAGCGGTACAGCGCCAGGATGCGCTGGGCCCAGAGTCCCTCGTGGAGAGGGTGCTCGGAGATCAGGCCGCCCAGTTGGGCGACCACCCCCGCGTGGTGGCCCAGATCCAGCTCGGCCTGGACGCCGGACACGATGGCCGAGGCTCTGGTCTCTTCCAAGCGGGTGCGCATCTGCGAGACGAAGTCGTAGTCCGACAGGTCGGCGAGGACGTCGCCGCGCCAGAGCGACAGCGCTTCGCGGTACGCCGCGAGGGCGCGCCCGGCGGCAGCCATTGCCAGCAGCGCGTCGCCCTCACGCACGAGATCCTCAAAGCGCTTCACGTCGACCTGATCCTCGGCGACGTCGAGGCGGTAGCCGGCTCTCGAGGTCACCAGTGTGCTCCCTGCGACTCCCCGTGGCCGGTTCGGTTCCAGGATCTGACGGAGGTGGAAGACGTAGGTCTGGACGCTGGTCACGGCACCCGGTGGTGCAGGCTCGCCCCACACTTCGCGGACCAACCGTCCCACCGACACGGCCTGGCCGGCGTTGCAGAGCAACAGGGCCAGGAGGGCGCGTTGCTGGCGCCCTCCCAGTGGCAGAGGAGACCCCGCGAGTGAGACCTCGAGGGGCCCGAGGATGCGGAAGGTCAGCGGCGGGTCAGGCCTGTCCGTTTCACTCATCAGCGAGCCGTCCGTGCGGGTAGCCACAGCCTAGACCGGTGAGGGCGACGCGGTCTGCGGTCACTGCAAGCGCGAAGCAAGGGTTTTCCAAGGCCGTGGGGCTGTGATCGGGAGGTCGCAACGCGCCCGCGTCGCGATGCCGAGCCGAGGCCGCTAGGCCCTGACAGTGATGGAGCAGATCATGATCAAGCCAATCGAATCCCCGTGGGCCAGGCGCAGGCCCGCTGCTGGTCTCTCGCGCGTGGTGGGCCCGCTGGTCATGCTGGCGCTCCTCCTCACCGTCGCCTTCGCGACGCCGACGAGCCCTCGCGCGTCTGGGGCGGAAGCCACAGGGTCGGCGAGAGCGACGTGGATCGGGGTCACGAGTCCGGGGACCGGGCCGTTTCGTGGTCTCACGGCTGTCAGCCGGAAGGTGGCATGGGTCGGTGGGGACAACGGGGAACTGTGGCGTACGACGGACGGAGGGTCGTCGTGGGTGGACGTGGCCCCACCGAACTCGACCGGTCTCGGATTCCGGCGGATCGTCCCCCTGGAAGACGGTCGCGTCGTGCTGTTCTCTCGGGGCGGTGTCGACAACCCCGACGGAGAGGAGCCGTCACTTGCGGCGCGCATCTTCGTCAGTTCCAACAACGGTCGTTCGTGGCGTCTGGCCTTCCTGAACGACGACCCGGCAGCTTTCTACGACTGCTTGGACATGTTCGACGATGGTCGGCACGGGCTGGCAGTGAGTGACCCCGTCGAGGGGCATGTCCGGGTCATCGTCACAGCCGATGGCGGTCGCTCCTGGCAGGTCGCGCCCTCGACCGGGATGCCGCCCGCTGTCGAAGGCGAGTTCCCCTTCGCGACCGGCTGCCTGCGGACGTCCGGCAACGCACAGGCGTGGTTCGGGACGGGAGGCTCTGCGGCGCGCATCTTCCACACCACGAACCGCGGCATCACCTGGACCACGACACCCTCGACGATTGCGCCGGACCCGGAGAACGGCGGCGGAGTGTTCGGCCTCAGCGTGAGAAGCCATGATCACCTGCTGGCCGTCGGCGGCACGTTCGCCGACTTCGACCTCGGCACCGACGCCTCGGCGTACTCCCCCGATGGGCGCATCTGGCGGGCCGGTGGCGACACCGGCGGTCTGCGCTTCAACGTGAGCTGGGTGCCGGGGCTGCGGGACACGGCGATCGCCGGCGGCTTCAACGGAACCGACCTCACACGCGACGGCGGCCGCACCTGGACGACGTTCAGTTCGCTGCCCTACGGGTCGGTCGACTGCGCGTCGGATGGAGTGTGCTGGGGTACCGGCGAGGACGGGACCGTGGGCCGCTTGTTCCTTCATTGATCGACAGCAGGCGAGGGTGGGAGGGCCGTGGTCTCGCAATGCTGGACCACCGGTATCGGCATGAGAGCTGGTGACAGGAGTGAGCGACTGTACGGTGGAGCGATGCCTTCACTAGCGAAAGTGTTCCTCCTGTCACTTGCGCTGGTCCTTGTTGGCCCTCAACCCAGTTTCGCAGCATCGCCGACCCCGCAGCGGTTGGTGAACGCCGACGCTCACCTCCTGGGTCAGGCAGTCGCAGCGAACGGGACCACCGTGTCGGTGTGGAACCGCTACGTCCAGTCCTCGGGCACCACCTACATCCGAGCTGCCGTGCGTCGCCCCAACCAGGACCACTGGGGCCCGATGCGCACGCTCGACTCCTGGAAGGGCTCAGGCGGGGGGTCGGGTTCCGTGGTGCCCGCGGGCACCGGCGTCCTGGCTGGTTGGGTCACCGCGAAGGGACGCATCGCCCTGATGCGGTGGGACAGCACCACGGGCTGGGGACGCAAGACGCTGGTGCCGGGTGCGGCCAAGAACTCGGTCCACCCTCAGCTCCTCGTCAATCCCGCAGCCGGCCTGCGGGCCGTGGCGTACTACCGCCTCGTGTCCCCTCGGAGTTGGCACAGCGTCCTGCGCGTGGCCGTGCAGCGCCACGGGGTGTGGACCAACAAGACCGTCGGCCGGTCCGGCGACATCTCGACCTTCGAGGACACCCCCGAGATCGTCAGCGACGACGCCGGGAACGTCACGGTGGCTTGGCGGTTCTACTCGACCGACGACTACGGAGACGTCACCGGTTATGCCTCACGGCTGGGCGCTGACGCGGCGACCTGGGAGGCGCCGCACAGCTTCGGTTTTGAGGGCGAGATCTACTACACCAGTCACCCCACCCTCCTGCTCGAGCCCGACGACTCGGTGACCCTGTTCAAGTCGCCGCCCTTCTACCCCGCACCTGAGGACGGGGTGCAGGTCTGGAATCGCGCCGCTGACGGCCCCTGGACGCTCACCGAGAACGTGCCGGGAACGAGCTACCTCATGTCCGACGACGCACATGTGGAGCGCAACTCCCGAGGTGACCTGCTGGCCGTCTACCCCGGGCACACACTCGTCGCGAAGCCAGCGGGAGGCACCTGGCAGGTCGTCGCGCTCGGGTCCGACTTCGAACTGGCTGACGCCGTACTCGCCGACGACGGCAGGATCGCAGCCTTCGGGATCGGACCGAATGCCTCTGCCCTCCAACAGGTCCAGGTCCGCTTCGGCACCATCGCTGGCCTCTTGGGCGACCCGACAAGCCTGACGACCGGTCAGGCCAAGCGCATGATCGCCGACGCGACCCTCGCTCCCAACGGATCCATCAGCCTCGACTTCGCTCGACGAGTGCAGAGCCCCCCGCGGAGCCGCGCCGAGATGCACAACGGTCTGGTCCTCAACATCGACGACTGAGTCGCAGGCCGGAGGTGCGTAGGCCGTGGTCTCGACAAGCTCGACCACCGAAGAGCAAGCCTGACCACCGAAGAGCAAGCCTGACCACCGAAGAGCAAGCCTGACCACCGAAGAAGGCGTCAGAGCCGTGGCGAGGGTCTCAAGAGTGGCTCGGAGGTTAGGAATGCCGGGGCAGACTGGGGGTATGGACGCCATCCGCACCACCTTGCTCGAGAAGAAGACCGAACTCGAGGAGCAGATGGCCGTGCTCGAGGAGCCGCCTGGCGAGGGCGGTGAGATCTCGTTCGGAAAGCGCATCGGCGAGGGTACGTCGATTGCCGTCGACCGGCTTTCGCAGGTTGCCGTCCACGACAAGATGCAGGTCACCATGGTTGACGTGGACCGAGCTCTCGCCAAGCTCGACGACGGCACCTATGGCATCTGCGATGCCTGCGGACAGGCGATCGGCGAGGGCCGCCTCGAAGCGCTCCCGTGGGCGACCTTGTGCGTGGAGGACGCAGCCAAACGCTGAACCCGTCAGTCCGCTACTGCAGGTAGTTCTCCACGACCGAGGGCGGGCGTGCTTCGGTCTGCGTGGAGTCAGCCCCGAACTCGCTCTTGGCTCGGCGCTGACGCAGCAGATCCCAGCACTGGTCTAGTTCGACCTCGGCCGCCCGAAGTTCGTCCAGCTCGTGGTCAGCCTCGAGCCCGCCGTCGGCGCGGCGGCCGCGCAACTCATGCTCCCGTTCCACCAGTGAGGTGATCCTCGCCAGGATCGATGCGTCATCCATGGCCATCCAACTCCTTGTCTCCAGGCGCTCCTGCGCTGGTCACCGTTCCTCGGGGCTCAACCATGCTAGCCATCAGCATCGGACGCGGCCCAGCGTTCACAGCCCGGCCCGGCTCGTCGGTGGCCGAGCCATGGTCGGTGATCGAGCCGTCGTCGGTGGTCGAGCCGTGGTCGGTGGTCGAGCCTGTCGAGACCACGACCGTCGCACCTTCGATGGTCGAGCCTGTCGAGACCACGACCGTCGCACCTTCGTCGGTGGTCGAGCCTGTCGAGACCACGACCGTCGCACCTTCGTCGGTGGTCGAGCCTGTCGAGACCACGACCGCCGCACCTTCGTCGGTGGTCGAGCCTGTCGAGACCACGACCGTCGCACCTTCGGTGGTCGAGCCTGTCGAGATCACGACCGTCGCGCCGTACCCCTTGGACGCCGCAGCCACCGATCGGCTCGGGGACCTGCCGGTCCGAGCTCCTGTCTTGACAGCTCCGGCAGATTGCGAATGCGCGCGTCGAACGCACGTGTGCACGTCAACCGAAGGTGCGAGGGCCGTGGTCTCGACAAGCTCGACCACCGAAGGCCACGCCCGACCACCGAAGGACACGCCCGACCACCGACGGACACGCCCGACCACCGAAGGCTTAGACCCCCGGAAAAGATTCATTGGCTCGCTCTTCATGGCCGGGCTGAAGCGGGCCAAGGCTCACAACGCAGCCGGTCGATCGCAAACAGACACCGCGAATGCCGGATTCCATGCATATCCGCCGCAGAAGATGGTTCTCACTGGATCCGGGGACCCAACCTTCCGCCTGACACCCCGGATCCACTGCCGAGCGGCAGCTTCACAGCCCACCCGGACATCTCCGCGCACCGATGCCACGATCTCCTCTGCGCCAACCGTTCGTCCACGCGCAAGCACGAGTGTCTGGAAGACACGAAACTCGATGGCAGTCAGGCCCAACTCGAAACCACCACGATAGGCGACGCCAGCCTGCCGACCCAGGTGGAAGGTCACGGCAGCGGCTAGTGGACAGCCACAGGAGCTTTCCATCTGTTCTTCGAACATCAATCCTCCCGTGAGGGCGTGACGTGGCGACGGCTACACGCCCGATCTCGCGCTCGTAGGCGCAGGCAGAGCGGACCCTTGCAAGGAAGTCCCTGGCGAGCCCAGACCATCAAGCCGGGCCCCGCTTCCCGAGAAGTTCGAGGCTAGTGCTCGGGTGTGCCCAACTGCAGGATCTGTTTTCCGAGGTTCTTGCCGTCGAAGAGCCGGTTCATGGTGGCAACCGCGTCGCTCACATCACCCTCTTGGATGTCCTCCGCCCAGACCAGACTGCCGTCGGTGACCCAACTCGCCAACCGCGAGGTCGCAACCTCGAACTGGTCCGCGAAGTCGGTCACGATGAAACCCTTCATCGCGCCACTGCGGACAGTGATCGTGGACAGGTTGGTCGGCCCATAGGAAACTGCCTCATCGGAGTACCCGCTTGAGATGCCCCCACAGAGGACGACGGTTCCGCGCTGCGCGATGTTGCTGATACCGGCCTCGAGGATCTTCCCGGCCACGTTGTCGAAGAAGACGTCCACGCCGTCGGGCGCGAGCTTCGCCAAGCGCTCGGCGACGTCCTCGGACTTGTAGTCGATGACATGGTCAAACCCAGCGACGTCTGTGAGCCACTCAAGCTTTGCCGGACCCCCGGCAATGCCGATGGTGGTCGCCCCGGCCAGCTTGGCAATTTGGCCTGCGATCGAGCCCGTAGCACCCGCTGCACCCGACACCAGAACGACGTCTCCAGGTCGGGGCCTACCGACCTCGAGCATCCCGAAGTACGCGGTCAGACCAGTTGTTCCGAGGACACCGAGTACGGCCGTCGGAGGTACACCTTCGGGCACACGTCTCGCGACGGGGTGACTGGCGCTCGGGTCACGAACGTGCTCCAGTTGACCGATCGTCCCGTGGTCGAACGAGGCGAGTGCATACGTCTGCCACCCGAAGTTCCCGGTCACCAGCGTTCCGACGGCAACCGAATCCACGCCCGAACGCACGACTTCGCCGACGCCGTGACCGCGCATCACATCTCCGATGGGAACGGGCGGGGCGTACGACGGACCGTCGTTCATCCAGCCGCGCATCGCTGGGTCGAACGCGATCCACAGAACTCGAACCAGGACCTCTCCCGGGCCGGGTTCGCCCGCGGGAAGTTCCTCCCGCGCGAAGTCCTCGGTGGTGGCCGTCCAAGTCGGCCGCTTGCTCAGCAGCATTCGGTGGTTCGTGAAGTCGCTCATAGAAGAATGGTACCTTATGGTCTATTGCCTAGTCCAATAGAGTGTGAGGTAGTTCATCCAGCCGACCTTGGCCGGCGTCCCTTCGACGATCCCACGAGGCAGGGCTGGGCGCTGGTTAATTGGACTATTGCACCAATCTTTAAATTCTTCATACACTGACTGCGCCGTCCCACATGGGCGTCCAACGGTCTCGTGGATGAGGCTCGAGTCAGGAGGCGGTCAATGTTCGGTGCTGCGGCGGCGACTCCCCTCGACCATGAGGTCGCACCCAATCGCTCGCTGTCCAGCAGCCATGCCCTTCGTTCGGCGTCCCAACGTGCCCTCGAGATCGGGCGCGCAGCCTCCCCCTCCGGCGCGGTGGCGCGGAGCATCCCGGAGTTGGCGCGGGTTCACCCCGACACCTTCGGTTTTGCCGTGACAACTGTGGATGGTGTCGAGTTCGGGGTAGGTGCGAGTGATGTCGCCTTCTCCCTCCAGAGCATCACCAAGCTGTTCGCCCTGACTGCACTGCTGCGCCTGGACCCCACCGCGTGGGAGCACGTTGGCTGGTCACCGACAGAGCTTGGCTACGACTCCGTGAGCGAACTGGAGCGGGGGGCAGGGCGATCCAGAAACCCGTTCGTGAATGCGGGAGCGCTTGTCGTCACCGACCGACTCCTCCATCACACAGGCTCAGCAGTGGATACGGTGACTGATCTCATTCGTGAACTCTCTGGAGATGAGAACGTCGCGTCCGATGGTGCCGTTGCCTCCTCAGAAGCCGGAGCGGACCACCGCAACCGCGCACTCGCCCACATGCTGGCCGAGCACGGCCAGCTGTTGAATGACGTCGACGTAGTCCTGGCTCACTACTACGCGCAGTGCGCCATCACTGCGTCAGCACTCAGTGTGGCGCGGGCGTCTCGCTTCCTCGCGGATCGTCAGATGCCCGATCGAGTGCTCGACCCCGCCAACGTGAGACGCATCAACGCGGTCCTGCTGACCTCGGGCATGTACAACGCGGCAGGCGAAATCGCCTACCGAATCGGTCTGCCGGCGAAGAGCGGGATCGGGGGCGGAGTCGTCGCGACACTCCCCGGAGTCGGCACGGTCTGCGCGTGGAGTCCACCTCTGAATGCAGACGGAAACTCGGTCGGCGCCGTGGCTGCCATCGAGGCCTTTGCCTCGACGTCCGGTTGGTCCGTCTTCTAACTGTCTAGGACAAGGAGTATGCAGTGCAGGAACACCTCGATCGTCCCGTCGTCGGGATCACCTACTCAATGCGCGACCTCGAGGGCTTCCTCCTCTGGCGGCACATGTTTCACGCTTTCGTAGCAGCCGGGGCCACTCCGGTGAGCATCGACTGCACCGTGGAACAGCCCCGCATATACGCCATCATCGAACGCCTCGACGGACTCGTCATCAGCGGAGGAGGAGACGTCGATCCCGACCTGTACGGCGGCGACTCGAGCGACACCCTCCTACGGGGGGTGAACCCGGCCCGCGACGTAAGTGAACGCGCAGCCCTGCATGTCGCTCTGGACCACGGCATGCCGATCCTGGCGATCTGCCGTGGTCTTCAGTTCGTGAACGTGGCACTCGGCGGCACCCTGCACGCCGACCTGGCTCGCGATCGCCCAGGCAGCCTCGCCCATCAGGAGTCTGAAGAGGCCCTCGCGCGTCCGGTTCACGATGTCAGGGTCGAGGGAGGTTCACTTCTGGCGAAGTGGATGGGCGGCGACGGTGTGATCCCCGTCAACAGCGAGCATCACCAAGGGGTCTCCGAGTTGGGGCGCCAACTCACCGCAGTCGCGTTCTCATCGGACGGCTTGGTAGAGGCCGCGGAGTCCGCCGAGAACAACCTGGTCGGGGTGCAGTGGCACCCCGAGATCCTGTGGCCCTATGAGCCGCATTCGGCTTCCCTGATTCGCGGCTACGTCTCTGAGTGTGGTGCATTCGGACAGGCCGCAAGCCGGGTGTAGCCCCACTCACACGGACAGCGAGGATCTCGCAAACCACCACCACCAGAACGGCGCCCTCTGAGACTGATTCCGAGGGCGCCGTCGCTGCTTGCCGAGGGGTCGGGAATCAGTCCTCCAGGATCCTGGCGTACTTCTCGGCCGAGGTGGCCTTCGCGATCGCGGTCACTCCCGCTCCGGCCACGAACGACGCGGCCAGCCCGATGCAGACCCAGTTCGCAGCTGTGCGACCACCGACGAGGAGGTCGAGGTTGTCGATCACCATGTAGACGACATAGGCCAGAGCCGCGAACGAGAGGACCGGAGCGATGACCGAGTTCCAGACCGGGTCGTTGCTGTCGCTACGTTGGTGGAAGGCCACAACAGCGGCGCTGGTCAACAGCATGAGCAAGAGGATTCCCAGGGTTGCGGCGCCGGCGAACCACGTGTAGATCTCCAGGACCGGGTCCAGGCCGACGGCGGTGAGGACACCAAGAATGCCTGCAGACACGACCGTCACGACAACCGACGAGCGGGACGGCGCCAAGTTCTTCGGGTGAACCTCGCCGATGTAAGCGGGCAGGACCCGACCGTTGGCAAGGTTGAACTGGTAGCGCGCGACCACGTTGTGGAAAGACAGACAGCATGCGAACAGGCTGGTCACCAGGAGCAGGATGACGGCGTCCTCGACGAGGCTCCCTGCGTAGCGATTCGCGAGTCCCTGCATGACGTTGGACGGATCGGCACCAGCGGCCGCGGCGGCTTTGTCGGCGCCCAGCCCGATGGCCACGGCGTACGACGTCAGCGCGTACAGGCCGCCGATGACCGCCACAGCGATATAGGTGGCTCGAGGAATAGTTCGCTCGGGGTCCTTGGCCTCGCTGCGGAACACCGCGGTCGCCTCGAAGCCGACGAATGCGAAGAACGCAAACATCAGTCCGAGCCCGGGGGCACCGTCGAAGACGCTGCTGACATCAAGGGGCGCAGCGGAGAGCCCCGAGTCTCCACCCTTGGAGAGGATGGCGACGTCGACGACCAGGACCACCAGGCCCTCCAGGACCAGGGCCACACCCAACACCTTCGCGCTCACCTCGATGTCGCGATATCCGAGTAGTGCGATCACCGCAAGGAACGCGAACGTACACAGCCACCACTGCACGTTCAGACCGAGGTACTGCTCAGCGGCGGCGGAGGCGAACACGCCCAACAGGGCATAGAGGCCGATGAGCAAGATGACGTACGAGACCAGCGCCAGAGACGCGGTGCCGGCACCAGCCACCTTGCCAAGGCCCGCCTGGACGTAGGAGTAGAAGGCGCCGGCATTGCGTACATGGCGACTCATGAGGGTGAACCCGACGGCAAAGACAGTGAGAACCATGGCAGCGCCGATGAAATACAGTGGCGCGACCGAGTTTCCGCCCAGGGCGAAGACGAGCGGGATGACCGCGCAGGCCGCACCGAGGGGTGCGACAGCAGCAACCACCATGAAGACAATCTGGCTGACGCCAAGTCCGCGGTGGAGCAAAGCGGCCTTCTCACCCTGCGAGCTCATGCTCACCTGGGGATCTCTAGTTGCGGACATGGTGCTGGTTCTCCTTGCTCCTGCTCCAGTGCGGAGTCCAGGGATGCGGTCACTATCGGCAGCCGCCCGAGCAGCCAAGTGGAGTACGAGTAGACCTCGGCCCTGCGCCGCTGGCCGTGCACCTGATTGGCCACGCTTTGGCGAGGCTCAGGGATGGACTACCGGAACTCATCTCTCCAATTGATCTATTGGCCCGATCTTCGAACCTTTAAGGCCAGGTGTCAAGGGGCGGGCTGAAGTTTTCGCCCTCCTCCCTCCAGCAAGCGTGCCGCCCGTGAATCAGGTTCATTGCCCTCACCCAACTCACCCTTGGGCCCGTCGGCAACCGGCGATCATTGACAGCGCGAGACCCGGGGCATACTGTTTAGGTCTACTTGCTGGACCAAAAAACCAAGTCGGACCATCTAGGAGCACTCATGTCCCTCACATCCACTTCGTTCGAGAGTCCCGCAGTTGTGCCTGGAGTCAACCGCCTGACGTACGGCCCCATGTCGCTGGAGCAGCTTCGAAGCGAGGCGGCGGCAGGGCTGGTCGATGGGGTCATGCTCATCACGCCTGACAACAGCGGGCGGTGCTTGGCCGAGCGGGTGCCCACGGAACGATTCCTCAAGGAGTACGACACCCTCGGCGCCTTCAAAGTCCCGCTGATGCTGTGGGGCGTCGACATCGAGCAGAACGTTCGGGCGGGACTCGACCACGTCGGCGGCATGGGTGGCGGAGCGCCAGATGTCCCACTGTTTCCCGACTTGACCACGATCCGCCGCCTCCCGTGGCTGCCGAACACCCCCGTGGTGATCTGCGACCCGATGCTCCCCGACGGCTCACCCCTGGCGTTCGCCCCGAGACAGATCTTGAAGCGCCAACTGGAACGCCTCGAGTTACTCGGCGCGACGATCCAGGCAGCGACCGAACTCGAGTTCTACCTGTTCGACGAGTCCTACGAAGCAGCGTGGAATGCCGACCACAGGGGCCTGACCGCAGCCAGCCGATACCACGCCGCCTACGACGCGGTCGCAGCGATCAAGGCTGAGCCATTCGTCAATGAAGTGATACGGCAGATGGACCTTGCCGGCATCCAGATCGAGGGATACGCGCACGAGTACGGTTTCGGGCAGCAGGAGATCAACCTCAGCCACGCAGGTGCTCTGGAGATGGCCGACCGCCACTTCCTCTACAAGTTCGGCGTGAAGAGTATCGCCGCTCGTGCGGGAGTCTCAGCATCATTCATGGCCAAGTGGGCCATCGATAGAGACGGCAGCTCGTGTCACCTGCACACCAGCCTGTGGGACATCACCGGGACCAGGTCGATCGGCGACCAGAAGGAGTTCGACGGCTACGTCGCCGGCGTCGCCCGCGGGATGGCCGACGCGACCTTGATGTACGCGCCGAACCTGAACTCCTACCGCCGGTTCCAGGCTCACTCTTTCGCCCCGACAGCCATCGCGGTGGGCGACGAGAATCGGACCTGCTCTCTGCGACTCATCGGGTCTGGGCCCAGCAGGCGCGTCGAGAACCGAGTCCCGGGTGCCGATGTGAACCCCTACGTGGCTCTGGGCGCTATGGCTGCATCAGGCGCGAGCGGCATAGAAGCCGCCCTGGCGATGCCCCCGCTGGAGACCGGCGACATGTACACCCGCACCGACGTACCGACCTTGGCCACCTCACTACCGGTTGCCCTCGATCAGTTCGCGCAGAGCCTCGAACTGCGCGAGAGTCTCGGTGCCGAGGTTCATCGACACCTTCTCACCGTTGGCCGGGAGGAGGAACTGGCGTTCCTGACCGAGACCGTCACGGACTGGGAGAAGCGTCGGCTCTTCGAGCGTGCCTGAGGATGGCTGACCCAACCCGCTTCTCCGAGGCCCTCGGTCACGACGTCCGGTCCGACGCATGGGCGGAGCAGGGCCGTTCGTCCTACGTGCTGGCACTCGACGCCTTCATCGAGGGTCGAGCCGACGATGCTGCCTCGCTTGCCAGGATGACGGTTCAGGAAGCACAGGAGGCATTCGACCTGTACGCCCTGTGGTTGGGCGAGCTTCCGAGCTTGCTCGCGGCGCACGGAGTTCCCGAACATGCTCTGGCACCCAAGCGGCTGGACTGCAGGAGGGTGAAGGACGATCTCGAGAGTGGTTGGGTGCGATACGTCGACCTCATCACACGATTCGCGGACCTTGCCGCCACCGTCGACCCAGAGGCACCCGCAGTGTTGGCGCTGGCTCGATCGACCTGGCTCGCCGCCCACGATCCGGCAACCGACCAGCTGGCGGATCTATTCGCGGTCGCCGCGGAGGAACTCGGCGAGGCCTCGGTCGGCCCGCTCTGGGACACGCTGCTCAGGCGGTACTACGAGACTATTGCTGAGAAGTACCACCCGACGATCCGCTCCTGGGACAAGTCAGTGGAACGGCTCGGCCTGGACATCTTCGAAGCAGTGCGTGGCCACCTGACCGGTCCCGACCGCGATGGACGGTTCGAGATCCGCGAGGAAGCGGACCGCTGGGTCCTGGAGTTCGCCCCGTGCGGGTCGGGCGGGCGAACCTATCCGGATTCCGCCAGCGCTGATGGCGACCCTCGGGGATTCACCACGGAGGAGCACGACTGGGCCTGGCGCACCACGGGTGTCTGCTTGTACTGCGTGCATTGTTGCCAGCTTCAGCAGCGCGCTCCGATCGAACGATTGGGCTTTCCACTGCGGGTCATCTCACCGCCGGTCCGGCCCAGCGAGGACGATCCGGGGCGGGAGGTGTGCACGTGGTCCATCTACAAGGACCGCTCCCTCATCCCGGCACACGCCTACTCCGACGTTGGCGCGACGCCACCCGAAGCTGCCTGGGATTTGACTGATGAAGACAAGCGTCGCTGACGTCAGTCTTCCGGGGTGACGTACGCCGCTGAGATTCCACCGTCGACGATCAGCTCGATACCGTTGATGAAGCCCGCGGCGTCGCTGAGCAAGAAGAGGGCGGCCTCGGCCATTTCCTCGGCCGTGCCGAACCTTCCGGCTGGCACGTGGATCATGCGCCGAGCAATCTGGTCGGCACTGAACAGGCCGTCGAGCATCGGGGATTGCACAGGTCCGGGGCTGAGGGTGTTCACCCGCACACCTTTCCGGGCGAACTCGACCGCCATCTCGCGCGACATTGCGACGACAGCGCCCTTGGAAGCCGTGTACCCGATCTGGGAGACGGCGGAGCCCATGCTCGCGACGAGCGAGGCCGTGTTCACGACTGCGCCACCTCCGTCAGCGATGAGGTACGGAATGCCGTGCTTGCAGCACAGGAGCACGCTGTCGACGTTGATGCGTAGGGTCCGGTCGAACACAGCCTGGTCCTCGGTGAGGACCGAGGTGTCCTCAGCCAGCGCCACGCCGGCATTGTTGAACAGTCCGTCGAGACGTCCGAACCTCTCCACGACGCCGGCGTACAGATCTCGCACTTGATCTTCCTCGGTGAGATCACAGCGAACGAAGCAATCCGCGCCGGTGTCGACCTGGCGCAGGTCGACACCGACTACTGTCGCGCCTTCACGTTTGAACGCGGATACGGCCGCGCGGCCGATCGCACCTGCCGCACCGGTGACGACAATTACTTTCTGATCCAGGTTGCCCATGTCGTTGCAGTCCTCGTGGATTGTCGGGTTCGAAGCTCAGGGACGAAAGGTGGACCGGACGAGGGCCTCCATTCGGTCACGACCCTCGGGTGTGTCGGCGAGAATGTCGCGACGGAGCAGTGCGAGTATCGCGCCCCACACGCGCCTCATCAGGCTCAGCTCTACTTGACGTCCATGCCGAACCATCGCGCCAAGCGCAGGCCGATCAGATATGCGGTCGGGCTGAAGGGCCACTGGCTGACTACCTTGCCGCTGGTCCCCTGGAAATAGTTGGAGACCTCCACCCACACGGTCTTCTCGAGCCGGCGCTGAAGGCGTCGGTTGTAGAGGTCGTTCAGGTACGTCTTGACGGTGATCTTGCTGGCGCCGCCTGCGACGAGTCGCTTCGCTGCCTTGGCCGCGAACTTCGCCTGAGCCTCGTAGTAGGTGACCAGCGGGATGCCGCTCGTGTTCGGACCAAAGATCATGAAGAAGTTCGGGAAGTTGGGCGTCATGACACCGAGGAACGCCTCGGCGCCGCCTTCCCACTGGTCACGAAGGACGATGCCGTGCTCGCCGACGGTCCGGTAGGTGCTGATGAAGTTCGCCGCATCGAATCCGGTGGCGAGCACAATCAGGTCGAGCTCGTGTTTTTCCCCGGTCGCGTCGACGACGCCAGACGGCGTGACGTCGGTAACGGCGTGTGGGACGAGTTCGACCTTCGGGGACAACAGGCTCTTGTAGTAGGTGTCGCTGACGACGGTGCGGCGGGCCTCGATGGAGAAGGCCGGGGTGAGGAGCGCCTCGAGGTCGGGTCGCGAGGACATCTCCTGGTGGAGGAACTCTTTCGCAGCCTTGAGCCGCTTCGTGTTGACCCATGTCCCGACCCGAGCATGGGCGGCGTTGTACTGGCGCCGGTCGTAGTCGAGGTACAGGCGGTACCTACGGAAGTAGTAGACCGGGCGGAGTCTGTTCCATCTGCGCTCGGCCGAGGTGAAGTCGCGGGCCCCCTTGGGCAGGAGCCAATTCGGTTCGATCTGGAAGACCTTGACGGACTTGCCCTGCCTCTCGGCCTCCGTGACGACCTGGACGGCCGAGGAACCAGTGCCGAGGACGCCGATCGCCTTGTCCTTGAAGGTCAGTTCGTCGCGCCAGGAGGAGGTGTGGCACAGATCGCCCTCGAACGCAGTCTCTCCTCGGAGGAACGACGGGATGAGCGGGGTGTTGAGGAAGCCGACCGCGGAAATGACTGCCTTGAAAGGTCCGTGGGTGCTGCCGGCCTCGTCCTGGATGCTCCAGGTCCGCGAGGTCTCATCCCACGTGACGTCTGCGACCCCGGTGCTGAGCAGGGTCCGCTCGTACAGACCCCACTTGCGAGCCACTCCCTGCAGGTAGCTGAGCAGCTCGCGCCAGTCAGCGTGGGTGCGAGTCCAGTCGTGGGGCTCGAAGGAGAAGGAGTAGATGTGGGACTCGAGGTCGACCTCGGCCCCTGGGTAGCGGTTGACCAGCCAGGTGCCGCCGATGTCCGGTGAGCGCTCGAACATGACGAAGTCATCGACGCCCTCCTTGATCAGGGCGGTTGCGGCCGCGATGCCGCTGAATCCCGTACCGATGATCGCGACATCGTGTGCGCCCGCCTGGGGCGAGGAGGTCGAGCTTGCTGACGTCATGATGGGTACCGTCTCGTCGTAGTAGGTTCTTTGGTCTATTCTTTCGGCCTTTTAGCCAGGTGTCAAGACCCACCTGCTCCTTCAGCGGTCAGGCAGCGCATCGAACGCCGCCATGGCCATCTCGAAACACTCGTGCGGCGCGCGGATGATGCCCGCACCGATCTGGCCGCCGTCCAGCCCCGCCAGGCCCACGTCCATCACCGGGGAGATGCCCGTGTCCAGCACCTTCCGCGCGTCCACCGCAGTGGGTGTGCCGCGAAAGTTGAACAGCGGGATTCTGTAGGCCGAGTTCTCACCGTGGGTGATCTCATACATCTGCAGGTTCCGTTCGATCATGACCTCGGCGGAACCACCTTGGTACTCCTGCAATGTCAAGGCACAGGCCTGGGCGAAGCCTCCGAGACCGACGGTCTCGGTGATCGGCGACTCGCCACCCATCCAGGTGATCTCGTCCTCGGTGTGTCCGGCGAAGAGTTTGCCCTCATGGACCGGCGGCGGCCCTTCGAACCATTGGTCGCCAAGTCCGCCGATCTTGATCGCGAATCCGCGACAGCTGAACGCCATCGCAGTCACCAGCGTCGAGCCGGGCACGACCATCGCATCGGCCGAGGCCTTGGCAGCCGCCATCGAGAGTCTCAGGAAGAAGTAGTCGTTCTCAGCCAGGTGCACCATGCTGTCGCGTACACCGGGGAAACCGTCGTGGACCATGTCGAGAACCGCTGGCAGGATCTCCCGATTGAACAGCACCGACGCGGCAGCGTTGCGGCTGTGGACCTCGTCTCCCATGCGTAGGGCACGGGCAATGAGCGGCTTGAGCGCCACGCCTCCGGTGCGCCGGATCGCTTCCCCGACGACGGGCGCCAGGACCGTGTTGACGTGCTCGAGACGCTGCCGGACCCCTTCGTCGTAGCAGCCGTAGTTAAGGCGGCGCGGTTCCTTGCCCTCGTAGAAGTTGCAGAAGCCGACGTTGCCGTGAGCCCGGTTCTCGACGACGAAGACCGGCATCGATGCGGTGTAGATCCCGGCCAACGAGCCGACTGCGCTGTAGTCGTGGCAGGCACCGATGGCGATGGCGCCTGACTCGAATCCAGCGATCGCTGCCTCGCGGGTCGGGGCCAGGCCCTCGAACAGCGCACCTCCGATCAGGGCTTCACGTTGTCCACCGAAGTAGTCCACCCATTCCATGGGTGCGCCAGATGTGAGCACGAGGTTGTCGGGGTAGTTCGGGATGACATCGCGTGCTGCGGCAACGTCGACGACCCAGGGGTCCGCGTTGTCGAGTCGCTCGAAGGCGAGGTTGTTCGCGGCGCGCACGGTATCGACGAGCTCCTCCGTGAAGGTCGGGGTCACCATGCGACGACCCCGCCGTCAACGAGCAGGGTCTGCGCGGTGACGAACGACGATCGCGGAGAGATGAAGAACTCGACGACTTCGGCCACCTCTTCGGGCTCACCGATGCGCTTGAGCATTGCGTAGTTGGCGGACACCTCTTCACCGCCGGACACACGAGCCATCGAGGGGCTCATGGGAGCGCGGATGACGCCGGGGGCAACGTTGTTGACCCGAATGCCTCGAGGAGCAAGTTCGGAGGCCAGGTAGCGGGTGTACGCCGCGATTCCTGCCTTGGTCGCACCGTAGACGGAGGCGCCGACGAACCGACCGAAGTGTCCGGTCAGGGAACCGATGTTGACGATGGAACCCCCGTCTTGGATGAGGTCGGCGGTGGCCTCGACCACCCGGGCCATACCCGCGATGTTCACCTGAAACATCAGGTCGAGCTTGGACTCGTCCAACTCACCGACGAACGAGTCACGGAGGATCCCGGCGCAGTTGACGACGCCGGCGAGCGCTTCGCCGTCGACGACTGCGGATGCGACGGCCTTTCGGACCGATGGGGTGGACGTCACGTCCATCGTGACGAAGGGGTAGGCGAAGCCGTCCCTGCCCTCGGGGATCGCCCCTTCGAGGTCGGCGGCGACGGGCTCGTATCCGCTCTGGGCCAGGCGTGCGCAGATTGCGCGCCCGATGACTCCGCCTCCGCCTGTGACGATAACTCTCCGGGTCACTGTGGTACCTCTCGTCGTCGTACTCGGTCTGTGCATGGGTTGGCTCGGCTGCCGATCACATCGGCGGCCGTGATTCGTCAGTTGACTTGGCGCTCGCGGTTGGCCCAGTACGACTCCCGGAGCTTGAACTTCTGGAGCTTCCCGGTTGCGGTGCGGGCCAGTTCGGTTCGGAACTCAACCCTCTTCGGGGTCTTGTAGCCGGCGAGTCGCTCGCGGCAGTAGGTGATCAGTTCCTGTTCGGGGATGTCGGAGTTGGTGACGACGAGCGCTGTGACGAGCTCGCCCCACTTCTCGTCGGGGATGCCGATGACCGCTACTTCCTCGACGGCCGGATGGCCCGCGAGCACGTCTTCGACCTCGATCGAGGACACGTTCTCGCCACCGGAGACGATGACGTCCTTCTTGCGATCCTGGATGGCGAGGTAGCCGTCGACGATCACGCCGCCGTCCCCTGTGTGGAAGACGTCGCCACGTTGGGCCCGCTCGGTCTCCTCGGGGTTTCGCCAGTACGCGTCCAGGTTGTGGTTGCTCGCAACGAGCACCTCCCCGTCCGGATCGACGGACAACCTGACCCCGATCGCGGGCGCCCCCGCCCGTCCGAGGAGTCGCGCCTGCTCGCTACTGGGAACGTCCTCCCACTCCCGTCGCATGCGCGACATGGTGAGGAACGGAGAGGTTTCGGTCAGGCCGTAGATCTGGATGAACTCCCAGCCGAGCTCTTCGCGGATCCGCTCGATGAGGCGGGTTGGCGGAGGTGCTCCAGCGACGACCACGCGGACCCGGTCGCGTCCTGGGACGGCCCCATCCCACTTCTTGGCGGCCTCCAGGATGGCAGCGAGCACTGCGGGCGCCCCGCACATGAGTGTGACCCCATGCCGCTCGACCCGGCGGAGGATCTCCTCACCATCGACCTGGCGCAGCACGATGTGGGTCCCCCCAAAGCCCGTGATGGCAAAGGGCATTCCCCAGCCGTTGGCGTGGAACATGGGAAGGGTGTGGAGATACACCTCTTCCTCGTTGACGCCAAGGTGCCACCCGAAGGTTGCAGCGTTCAGCCACAGGTTTCGGTGGGTCAGTTGCACCCCCTTCGGCCGCGCGGTCGTGCCGGAGGTGTAGTTGATCGTGGCAGTCGCAGTCTCCTCGGGCCTCCACTCGCGGGGGGCGAGGGAGTTGGACCAGAGCGAAGCATCGGTCTCTGCGAAGACGAACTTGTGCCTGCAGTTCACTGCAGTGACCACGTCCGTGAACGAAGGATCAGCAAGGAGTACGTCGGCCCCGCTGTGCTCGATGATGTAGGCGACCTCGGCGGTGGTGAGCCGGAAGTTGATCGGGACCAGGATCCGGCCGAAGCCGCTGACGCCGTAGAACGAAGTCAGCATCCGAGCGGAGTTCTGGGACAGGATCGCGACGCGCCCACCTTGGGGGACGTCGAGCGCGTCCAACGATGCGGCGAGGGATCGCGCTCGCTCCCCGAGGTCCCGATACGTCAGTGGTTCCCATGACTGAGCTGCGAGCGGTTCGTCGTGGATAGCCGTCCGGTCCGGGAACACCTCGACCGCACGGTAGAGGAAGTCATTGACGGTCAGGGGATAGAACATCGTCGTCTCCATGAGGTTCAGGCTCTTGGGTGCAGATCGGACCCTGTGTCGAATAACCCTAGGACGCTATTGGACTAAAGACAAGACCTGTAGACCTTTTCCTGACATCACCGGAACCATCCCCTCGCGAGGGCTGCCGGCTGAGCATCGGTCTATTGGAGTAGCCTTCATCCGGAAAGAGGAGGTAGCAGTGGCCGAGCACGCCAACCTGGAACCCGTCCGTCAGATCGCCGCACACGAACTCGTGCTGGACCAGATCCGGCGGTCGATGGATGCCGGCCAGTTCAAGCCCGGTGACCGGCTACCCGCGGAACGGGACATGGCGGAGATGCTGGATGTGTCTCGCACCACGGTTCGTGCCGCGATCGCGGTGCTCGAGCGTGAGGGCCGCATATCGGTACGGCGGGGTCGCGGCGGTGGGTTCCTGGTCCTGGAACCGACCTATGACGCTGCTGAGGCACGCCGGCAGTTCCGACGCAACAAGGTTGCCGTCCGCGACGCGTTCGACTTCAGGGTCATCGTCGAGACCGGTGCTGCACGGTTCGCAGCCGAGCGACGCAAGGCCGCGGACCTGCCCAAGCTGGCTGACCTGGTGACCCGCATGGACGACGCGATCAAGGCGTCCCGTGGGGACGAGGGGACGGCGCACGTCACTGAGTTCCAGGTGCTTGATTCGGCGTTTCACCTCGGCATCGCCGAGTCCGCGGGCAACGAGCAACTGATGGCCGCCGTCGCTCAGGCTCGCAGCCGTATGTGGCTCCCGGTTGGCACCATCTTCGGTCACATCGAGGAGAATGCCAACGACCATCATGCCGAGATCTTGACCGCGATCCGCAACAAGGACGGTGAGCTTGCCGCCGTCACCATGGCCGCGCACATCAACGAGACCCGCCGCACGATCGAGTCGTGGCTGAGCCGCTGATCGTTCGCCCTGCTCAGCCCATGTTCGTGAGCCAGCCGCCGTCGACAACGAGGTCGGTTCCGGTGACGAATGAAGAGGCATCGGAGAGCAGGTAGGTGACGGCGGCGCAGACGTCATCGGTGGTGCCAACACGCCTGAGCGGCACCCGCAGAGCCATCGAATCCTCGCGAGCCGGGTCGTTCTCGTAGATGCCGGCGATCATCGGGGTGGCGATCGCACCGGGGCACACGGTGTTGGACCGGACGCCCATCGGTCCGTACTGGGCAGCTATCGCACGGGAGAGGCTGATCAGACCAGCCTTGGAAACCTGATAGGCATCAAGTGCCCCGTCCGCGAGACGGAGGCCAGCAATGCTCGCGATGTGCACGATCGATCCAGCTCGGTGCTCGAGCATGATCGGCAGCACCGCGCGACTGAACAGCATCGGTCCCGTGAGGTTGATGTCCAGGACCCGCTTCCACGCGTCAAGGTCGATGTTGACGATCGACCCATCGAGGAGGGGCGGTTTCGGGAGACCCGGATCGTTGAACCAGGCGACACCCGCCGCATTGACCAGGAAGTCGACGTTGCCGTTCGCCGAGGCCTTGAGCGCAGCCGCGGCCGCCGTGGGGGCGAGGTCCGGGTCGGAGACATCGCCGCGAAGGTACGTCGCGTTCTCCGGGAAGTCGTCAGGCACTTCCTTCTGGTCGACGCCGACGACCTGCGCTCCCCGACTGGCCAAGTCAGCGGCAATCGCGAGGCCCATCCCACCACCGGCTCCGGTGACGATGGCGCTCTGGCCGGTGAACTTGCTCAACTGACACCCTCATCGAGGTAGGCGCGAAGATGATCAGCGATGTCCGCCACGGCTGCGGTCGCGTCGTTGAAGAGGCCGGGGAACTGGATGAACCCGTGGATCATGCCTTCGTACTGTCGATGGTCGGTCCTGACGCCGGCAGTCACGAGCCTGTCGGCCAGTGCGACACCAGCGATGCCGATCGGGTCGTACTCAGCAGTGAGCACCAGGGTCGGCGGCAGGCCAGCCAAGTCCGCGTTGAGCGGCGAGGCGTAGTCGGACTCCGCCTCCTCCGCGTGGGTGAAATACGCGTCCTTGTGCCACTGAACCTCGTCACGGAAGAGCACGTAACCTTCGAACTCAGCGTTGAAGCCTCGATCGAGATCGAAGGTGGTGGCCGGGTAGATCAGAGCCTGGCAGGCGATGCCAGGGCCACCCTTGTCGCGAGCTTGAAGCGCGACGGAGGCGGCGAGGTTCCCGCCTGCGCTGTCCCCGACGATGGCGACGCGCTCTGGGTCGATGCCGAGCGTCGCTGCGTTGGCGACGGCCCAGGCAAGTGCGTGGTAGCAGTCGTGCGGAGCTGCGGGGAACTTGTGCTCGGGCGGCCGTCGATATCCCACGCTGAGGACGGCGTACCCCGTGGCGTTCGCGATCGCTCGGCAGATGCCGTCGTGCGAGTCCAGGCTTCCCATCTGCCAGCCTCCACCGTGAATGAAGTAGATCAGGGGCGTGGCGGCGCCGGCAGTGTTCGGCTTGTACAGGCGGACCGGGACCTGACCATCGGCGGTTGCCGCGTTGAGGTCCTCGAAGGACGCGATGTCCTCGACAGGCAGCGACCCGAACAGGTTCTCGAAGTTCGCTCGGGCCACCGCGACGGGAAGGAGATGACTGTTGGGTTGGTCGCTGGACGCAGCATCCTCGAGGAGCTGCTGGGCGACAGGGTGAAGCGGCATCGGCACCTCGGTTGAAAGTGGCCCTCACGTGGGGCATAAGTCTTTTGGCTTGATCTTTAGACCTTAAGATAGGGCCATCTTCACCAGCTCGTCAAGGCGCGGGCGCCGCTCGCACGATCGACCTCGGCAAAGGTCTATTGGCTAGATAACCGAGCCATTTAGGAGTACCATGGTCATGACGGGGCACACTCTCCGCAGTTTGGGATGAGGATGGACGTACACACTCAACGCCTGAGGCACTTCTTGGTCGTGGCGGAAGAACTTCACTTCACCCGCGCGGCAAGCAGGCTGTACCTGTCACAGCAGGCCCTCAGCCGCAGCATCAGTGCTTTGGAGGATCAGGTTGAGGTCCAACTTCTCATCCGTACGACGCGGTCGGTGGCACTCACCCAGGCTGGCGAAGTGTTTCTCCACGGCGCACGTGCCACGCTCGAGGCACTCCGCTCCGCGGGCGAGGAGGCTCGCGCCGCGAACGGCGTGATCGCAGGGCGGTTGCGCGTTGGATTCACCGTGATCTCTGCCCTCGAATTGACAGGGCCGGTTCTCAGGGAGTTCGCCGAACGGTTTCCCGCCGTCAAGATGGATCTGATCCCGTACCAATGGAGCGATCCTTCCTGCGGCCTGGGGTCGGGCGCCACTGACGTTGCTTTCATTCGGCTCCCGATTGCGTGCCCAGATCTCAGCGTCGAGCCCTTTCTCCTCGAGCCTCGAGCGATTGGGATCCATCGTTCGCACGAGTTGGCCGGCGAGACCTCGGTGACACTCGACGATCTTGTGGACCAACAGATCATGGCGCCCGCGACGGACGACGCGGCGTGGAGCGAATTTTGGACCTTACGCGACACAGGCGCCGACGAATCCCGACTCCCCCGGGCGGACCGTACGGCGGGCTCAATGGAGGAGGAACTCGCGATGGTCTCGGCAGGGCTGGCCATCACGACGACGGCCATCTCTATGGCTCGTTTCACACCTCGGCCGTCGCTAGTGTTCCGGCCAATTGAAGGAATCCCTCAATCGGAAATCGCTGTGTGTTGGCGAGGCGCGGGCAGCCGGCTCACTGAAGCGTTCCGTCAGGTAGTCGCCGAAGTGCGTGACCGGGAGTACGACCTCGTAACTCGGATCGCGTGCGCAACCGGCCAAGCCCGAGAATTCTAGATCGCCCAATGGTGCATACAGCGCGAGTGCGCATTCCCTAGGGTCGCGCCAAGCGTTGGTCAAGCACCCTCGGCAAGGTCAGGAAGGAGCGCTTGGCTGCGCCGTGGTACACCTTCTGCTGTGCGACCCGGAGATCTTCCATGGTCGCTGAAGCGATCTGCCCGCCGCTATTCGGGTTGCGGTCGAATCGCGGGAAGTTGGAGCTGGAGATCTCGATCTGCAGTCGATGCCCGGCTTTGAATACATTCGCCACAGCAACAAGATCTATTTCGATCTGATAGTGAACTCCCGGTGTCATGAGCTCAGGCTGAGCGAATGTGTTCCGGTACCGCATCCGAAGGATGCCGTCGCTGATTCCAATAGCTCGACCATCTGGAAAGACATCCACCAAGGTTGCCGTGAAGTCAGTGTCAGGCGCTGAACTAGTCACCCAGAGACTCAAGGAAACCGGGCCCACTGCCTCGAGGTCGTCTTCCAGGACTCTCGAGGTGAAGACGATGACGTCGGGACGCTGCTGAAGCTGCGATCGGTCTCGTGGGCCCATCTCCAGTTCTCGACCTCCCAACGAGATCCGTGAGCTTCCACCAAGGGATGGGACTGGGTCTCGCGGGTCGTAGGTGAATTCCGTAAGGGCTTCGCGGCCCGGAGATTCCTGCGACAGATGGCCACCCTCGTTCAGGTACCAGCGCATAGGCACTGCCTCCGGCAACGGCCAGTCTGATGACGTCCGCCACTTGTTGTCCCCGAGCACGAACACGGTGACCCGGGCTCGTTCCTCTGCTGCGGCCCTCCGAACGAATTGGTCCATCCAGTTCATCGTCTGCTCGGGGACAGCCGCGGCCTCAGCACTCGCCTGGGGTCCGAGCCAAAGATCGCCTACGCGAGTCATCGGCGCTGTCACGTGCCCCCAAGGCACGAGAACCAGTCGTTGATTCTCCCTTGCGAACTCTGTTGCAGCTCGGCTCCGCAACCCTACGTAATTCTCCAGCGTTCCCTTCAGGAAGCAGTCATAGAGACCACCGATGTGCAGCGCGGGTACATCAACATCCTCGTAGCGATCGTTGACGGACCCCCGTGCCCAGTAGTCGTCGCGACTGGGATGCGCAAGCCAGTCCGCGTAGGTCGACATCGAAGGGATCCCGACGGGCAGCGCGTCTAGCGGTAAGGTGCCGAACGCTCTGTCCGGGTCCTCAAATATGGCCATGACCCGCCGCCGTTCGCGCTCCGTGTTCTGGCCACGCTGCTCGAGTCGATCCAAGCGGGCAAGCGCTCGACCTACGCCCCACGACAGCGCGAGACCCAGGTTGAATGCGCCGCCCTGATAGGTCCATCCGTCGTAAGCTTCGGACGCGGTGATACCCGGGACGACCGCTTTCAAGGCCAGCGGCGCCTTCGACGCAGCCAGGAGTTGGGTGATCCCGAGATAAGAGACCCCCACCATTCCGACGGACCCATCGGACCACGGCTGCGCAGCCACCCAGGCAATCGTGTCTTCCCCGTCGTTCGCTTCATCCATGAACTCGACGAAGTGTCCGTCGGAGTCAGCCGTCCCTCGGCCATCCTGGACGACGACCGCGTAGCCCGCACGCGCCGCTGCCAGGGGATCTAGCGACCAACCCGGCTCCGTGTGAGTGAGCGAGTGTCTGCCGTAGGCGGTTCGGATCAAGACAGTGGGAAAGGGTCCTGGCCCGACGGGTAGAAACAGGTCCGCTACGAGCACTGTGCCGTCGCGCATGGTTGCCCTGATTCCGCTCCTCACGCTGACGGTGGTTTCAGCTGTCTCTGCAGGTGCCTTAACCATCATCTTCTTCCTTGTGCACCACCTGAGCTGCCAAAGCAGACAGGAACGCTCCGCCCTCTGAGTCCCAGGTCGATATATTCTTCCACTGTGCTCGTAGAACGTTCTTGTTCGCCTTTCCTGTCGTCGTCTTTGGCAGCTCATCTACCAGTTCAACAAAGCGCGGAACCATGTAACGAGCCATTTCATTGCGAGCGAACTGAACGACCTCGTCGATAGTCAGTTGGCTGTCGTGGCGCGGCACGACGACCACCTTGACCTCCTCCTCGGTGAACTCAGAGGGAACTCCAATTGCTGCTGACTCCAACACGTCCGGATGAGCATTGATGGCGTCCTCGACCTCAAATGAGGAGATATTCTTACCGCGTCGGCGGATGGCGTCCTTCTTGCGGTCGACAAAATGAAGCCAGCCGTCCTCGTCGAAGTACCCGTTGTCCCCTGTGTGAAACCAAAGGTTTCGGCATGCCTCAACCGTTGCTTCGGGGTTGCCGTAGTATCCAGACATCTGGCTAAAAGGCTCGTGCGCCCGGACGACAATCTGACCCACTTCTCCTTGCGGCATTTCCACGTCCTGATCGTCAAAGATTCGGACATCGTGGTGCTCGCAGACACGCCCGCATGCGCCAACGCGATGGGGCTCGTCCAGTGAATCCCACGCAACCTCGCAGCACTCCATCGAACCGTAAAGTTCCATGACTTTGACTGCAAACCGCTCCTCGAACTCCTTCCAGATGCCCGGGGCAGGAATCCCAACTGTGATCCGAACCGGGTTGTCAGCATCATTAGCCTTGGGCTCCTGCTTGAAGAGGATGACGAGCACTGCCCCCATGAAGTCAAAGAATGTCACGCCGTGCCGGCGCATCTCGTCCCAGAATGTTGAGGCCCTGAACCTAGGCGCCAGCACCGCCGTCGTTCCCAGCAAGAGGGACGGCAGGAATACGCAGAGCGGGGCCGCCCCGTGATACAGCGGGTACGGCGAGTAGAGCACGTCGGACGGCGTTAGACCGATGTGCCAAATCCGTTCGGAGGCTGAGTGTAGAGCGTAGTTGTGGCTTATCTCTACGGCTTTCGCGGGTCCAGTCGTGCCGGACGTGAAGAGCAGCATGAGGGGATCGCCCGGACTCGCGGGACGAAAGACGTCCGATTCGTCACTAGCCAAGAAGTCTTCGTGCCGAATCAGTTTGAATCGTGTGAGCTCGGTTGGCGGCGTCCACGATCCAGGAGCGCAAAAGACGATGCTCGTGAGTTTTGTCAGCCGGTCTGCCACCTGTCCCAGTCGTTCGGCGAACGCATGATCAAGAAAGAGAACTGTGGCGTCGGTGCTCTCAACGAGGTGTACCAAGGCGGAGCCGCGGAACTCGTTGTTCACTGGCGCATGCACCGCCGCCAACTTTGCCAACCCCATCCACCAGAACACTTGATCCGGGCAATTCGACATCAAGGTGCAGACCTTGTCGCCGGGCTCTACCCCGATTCTCAGGAAGCTGTGGGCGTAGCGGTTCGCAAGTGCGTTGACTTCCGCGAAGGTAAAGGCTTCGTCCTCAAAGTGAAGGAGGTCTGTGCCCCCATGCAGGCGAGCCTGCTCACGCAGCAGCTCGCCCACATGAGAGATGTCACCAATGTGCGCAGTCATGCACTACGCACCGGACGCTGTCTCGGCATCACGCGGCACGACGAGGATGGCCCGTCCCTGGACAACACGAAGTGGTTTCTCCAAGACCTGCGCGTGGGGCCAGCCACGGGGCGCTTCCGCAAGCTCCTTGTCGACCCAGAAGTCGATGGTCCGGGACGTGTCGCCGATTGCCACGAGCTCGCAGCTGAAACGCATGTACTCGCCACCATGAACTGGGGCAAGGAAGTCGACCTCCTCGTAGCGTCTGAGGAGGGAGTTGTGTCCATCAAGCCGGATCGTCAAGTCGGTCACGACCTCTCCCACGACACGAAGTGACCAATACCCACCCTGGAATCCGCGGGGACCCTCAGTCGGTTCCCAGGGAACACGCTGATAGATCTCAGCCGTCCGAAGGCTCTCCGGAATGGCTTCAAGTGACTTCTTGTTCATGATCTACCTTTCTGTTGATGTCGGTCAGCAAAAGCGCCGACCACGCGATGTTGTCACTGCGTCTGGTCGCAGGGGAAACAGAAATGTGCCTAGTGGGTGGTGGAACTCTGTTGTTAATCACGGTTACAACCGCCGTGGTCGTTTCGTGGTTCTGCTGTTGCTTGGAGGACTCAACGCCTGTTCGATGAGCTCAGGGTTGCGGTAAAACGAGTCCAGAAATCGATGGCGTCATGCTTGAAAGCCCGTTCGGGAACGCGCGCACGAATACTGCGTGGACCTACTTGCTGGGTTTGGGCCCAGGGTCGAGCGTCTCCTTGGTTCTCCACTCCTCCTTGAGGATGATGCACTTATTCACTTTGCCGCTCGGGCCCGCTTTCCCTTCTCTGGGTGCTGTGCGTTGCTCTGCTCAGCAGACGGCGGGGCAACCTGATCAACCGGTCGAGCGCTAGTGAATTTCAGGGACGACCGGGGGGTTCGGCATACGCAGTTCCAGCGCAGCGTCCATCAGTGCCCTCGTGTACGAGCTCCTTGGACTCGCCAGCACTCGAGCGCGGGGGCCTTCCTCTCGAAGTTGTCCGTCACGCATGACAAGAACGCGATCAGCCAGGGAGTTCACGACACCCAAATTGTGGGTGATGAAGAGCATGCCGAGACCATCGTGGAGAAGCTCCTGCAGCAGCGTGATGATTGCGGCCTGGATCGAGACATCGAGTGCTGACGTCACCTCATCGCAGACGAGGATCTGAGGGTTGATGACGATTGCGCGGGCGATGGCAACCCGCTGCTTCTCGCCTCCAGACAACTCACGGGGATACTTGTGCAGCGCTCGTCGTGGCAGGTGGACTCGCTCGAGGGCTTTCCACACGAGTTCGATCGTCTTGGTATCGGGCGGGACACCGAACAGTTCCAACGGCCGGGATATGGCCTGCTCGACAGTGTGACTGGGGTTCAGAGATCGATGAGGATTCTGGAACACGAACTGGATCGCTCGACGCTGTTCTTTCGTGCGCCTATCCGCGACACTGGCGAGGCCCTGTCCGAACAGCTCAATGCGTCCCCCGCTGGGGGCATGAAGCCCAGCAATACATCGGCCTAGCGTCGACTTGCCGCTACCGCTTTCACCCACCAGGGCGACGCACTCGTGCGGGAAGACTGTGAAGGTAACGCCATCGACGACCGGTTCGGACTTCCTTGAATATCGTGCTGACACGCTCGATACCTGAAGGAGAGGGCCGTCGTCGATCGGCTCGCTCTCGGCCGCGAAGTCGCCGGCCTGTGAGTTGAGCTCACCACGGTGAAGACATCGAACAGTGCGGTCCTCCCAGTAGGTGACTGCAGGCTCGGAATCTCGACACCGTGACTCCGCGAGTGGACAACGCGGATGGAACCAACACCCCGTTGGCCTTTGACCTGGTGGGGCGACCATCCCCGGGACGTTCGTGAGTCTTCGTCTCTCTCTGATGAGCGGGACAGATCCAAGGAGCATCGCGGTGTAGGGGTGGGCCGGCTGTCCGAAGACATCGTCGACCGGTCCTGATTCGATGATGCGTCCGGCGTACATGACCGCGACGCGGTGGCTGATCTCCTGAACCACCGCCAAATCGTGAGTGACGTAGACGAACGCGCTGGTCCCCCGCAGGACGAGACTGTTGAGAACCTTCAAGACCTCAGCCTGAGTAGTGACGTCCAAGCCAGTCGTCGGCTCGTCAAGGACGACGACGTCAGGCTCACCCACGAGTGCCATCGCGATCAAGATTCGCTGCTGCTGTCCACCAGACAGTTCGAACGGATACCGGCCCAGGATCTCTTCGGGCTTGGCGAACTCCAGGTTCGCCAGCATCTCCAGAGTCCGCGCCCGCGCCTCGGTGGCCGAATGCCCATGTACTGTCAACGCCTCGAGCATCTGCGTGCCGACTCTTCGCCGCGGATTGAGCGCCGTTGATGCGTCCTGAGGAACGTAGGCAACGCGCGCCCCTCGGATGCGGCGCAGTTCTGCGGCGGTGGCGGCGGCGATATCGGCCCCGCCGATAAGGACCTGACCCGCCGCGATGCGCAGGCCTTTTCGTGCGTAGCCAAGGATCGCAAGGGCTGTGCTCGTCTTGCCGCAACCTGATTCCCCGACCAAGGCGAGCACTTCCCCCGGCTTCACCGAGAAGCTCACTTCGTCGACGATCTCGATGCCCGTCGATGTCTCGATCCGCAGGCCCCGCACCTCCAAGGCGGGGACTTGCTCCGTCTTAGGCTTCACCGCCAGACCTTCCGATTGAGTCCGAGACAGCTTCGGCAGCCATATTGACCCCGACCGTGAGGACCGAGATACAGAGAATCGGCGCAAGGACCGACCAAGGCTGGAGGGTGAGCCCGACCCGGTTTTCGCTGATCATCAGTCCCCAATCCGCTGCGGGCGGCGGTTGACCGAGGCCGAGGAAGCTTAAGGATGCGTACATGATGAATGACCAGCAGAGTCGAATTCCGAAGTCCGCCAGGACGAGTGATCGAAGGTTCGGTGCGATTTCGCGCAGAAGTATTGAAGCCGTGCTCTCCCCGCGCGCCACTGCGGCTTCTACATACTCATTCGAACGGATGCTTATTGTGAACGTGCGAACAAGTCTCATGATTCTGGGCGCTTGCACGAGCGCGATCGCGGCCGTCGTCACTACCACACCCGTGCCGAGAGTGGTGAGTAGTCCGAGAGCCATGATGATGGGGGGAACGGCGATGAATATGTCCGCGACTGAGCTAGCCGTAACGTCGAGGGCCCGTGCGCGACGATAGCCGGCCAGCATCCCGATCGATCCACCTACGGCGTAGGCGATCAATGTCGCAACCAAGGCTGAAATGAGTAGCAACCAGCCACCGTCCAGGACGCGACTGAGGACGTCTCTCCCCAACTGGTCGGTCCCTAGGAGGTGCGACCCGTTCGGGGGCAGGTAGGACAATCCCACGACTTCGGCCGGATCGTGCGGCATCACGAAGGGACCGATCGCTGCCACGGATGACACCAGCACCAAAAGGGTGACGCCAATCCATCCTCGTCGCGACCGCAGCGTTCGCCGCCAGATTCCGTTCCGGGTCTCCCCCGGCAACTCTTCCAGGGTCACCGGTTCAGTACCGGACGAGACCAGTCCCGCAATTGCGCGCTCATCCATTACTGGGTTCCCCTTCGCAATTTGGGATCGACCAGGATAGTGACCACTTCGGCGATCAGTTGAACGAAGACGTACGCCGCCGTTACAAGCATCGAGGCCGCGACCACAGTGGAAACGTCTTGCGAGGCAACGGATTTGACGATCGTTGATCCCAGGCCGGGGTAGTTGAAGAGCGCCTCTGTGACGACTACTCCGCTCACGAGCCAGCCGATCGTCAGCGCCATGACCTGCACGGTGGCATCGGAGGCATTGGGCAAGGCGTGTCTCCACACGATGCGACGCATCGGTACCCCTCGCAGGACCGAGGCTTGGATGTAGTCAGAGTCCAGAACTTGAATCATCGCCGCCCGCACCATTCGGGTGGCCTGGGCCACTGTCACCAACACCAACGTCAACGCTGGGAGGACCAAGAGGGAAGGCTGGGCAAGAGTCGGCAGGCTGGGATCGAGTAGCGAGGCAGACGGCAAGAGGCCGAGCCCGGACGAAAGAACGAGGATCAGCACCGCGCCCATGACGAATTCAGGCGTGGCAACAAAGATCAAGGAGACGACCGCAATGAAGTTGTCTACGAGCCCTCCGCTCCGCAAAGCCGACACGACGCCGAGTAGCAGCGCAAGCACGAGCAGCGCGATCACCACGATCGACGTCAGAGCCAGTGTGTTGCGCACGCTCGACTCGATGAGCTTCCACACCGGGATCCCCGTCGACAACGAAGTTCCGAAGTCACCATGGACTGCTCCGATGAGCCAGTCACCGTACCGGGCGAAAACGTTCCGGTTGAGGCCGTAGTCGACGCGAAGCTGTTCGACTACTTCAGTGTTACCAGACTGGTTCCCGAGCGCGGCGAGCGCTGCGTCTCCGGGCAGGGCGTTCATCCCAAAGAAGAGAACGGCTGATGCACCCAACATGATGCCGAGGGCAGCAACGATCCGCAGCAGGACCTCCCGAGCAACGCGCGCGAGGTTCATGCTTCCTCGCCCCCATCGGCGTGGCAGAGAGTTCGGAACGGAGTCATCATTTCCTACCGTTAGAAATGCAAGAAGAGCGCGTTGCGTGAGGCCCGAGAGTCACCGCGAGGCACTTCTGCGTTGACAGGGCCGTCGGCACCGGCGGACGGATTCGGCATCCAGTTGGTCTAGTTTTTCCAACGTTCACGAGAAAGAGAAACAGAATCTTCGCGCTTCATTGACATGCGGATTGTGTGAGTCGAGGAACTCAACGTGCCGGCAGCGCTGCATGCGACATGACTCCAGCGAAATTCGGGTCGCCTGAGTTCGACCGAGTCGTTCACTCAGATTTCGAAGACACCACTAAGGTCAGCTCGTGCTTCGTCCAGTGCAGGACAGACGCCAACAGCGAGCCGCTCGTCCTCGAACCTCCATGGCATCAGCATGGTCTCGCACGCTCTTCCATCGCCCTGAACAACAGTCTCGAACATCGGCCCCCCTGACTCCGTGCCGTCGCGAACTGCCTCCCACGGGGTTGCCGCACGAACCGCTGCGACATTCATCGCCGCAAGCGAGCGCACCGTAGGAGGGTCCTGCTTCAGCGCCGAATCCAGAAGGTCCACAAAGGCAGCAGAGTTGCTCAGTCGCGAGGCGTCATCGACGAACCTGGGATCCTCGATCTTCTGATCGAGACCAAGGGCCGAGGCGAGCCGACCCCAAGCGCTCGTTGGGCCCGAACCTGATACCTCAACGAAGTGCCAAGCATCCTCAATCACTACAGACACGGTTGCGCCCAAGGCGTGGAGTCGGCCTGCGCGGAACGGCAGGTGACCGGCCCCGCCCCACATGGCCCCTGCCACGAAACAGTCAAGGGCAAGCGCCGAGTCCAGCATCGCGACATCCAGACTGCGATCTGCTTCTTCTTCAGATCCCCTTACCCACTCCGCGATGCATGACAAGGCTGCCTGGGAAGCCGTTCCTGAATCGAGAAAACCTGCTCGATCGAGGAACGCAGGACCACCTGGCTCGCCCATCAGCGAAACGATTCCTGCCCATCCTTGGATAGTGGGGTCAACCGCTCGCCTGGCCCGCCAGTCCCCTGACTGCCCAAAGCCGCTCACAGAGCAGTAGATGAGCTGAGGATTGAGACGGCGACAATGGTCATACCCGAGTCCGAGTCGGTCCAATGATCCAGCGGTGACATTTTGAACCACGACGTCCGCCTGAGCGATCAGCCGGTGCGCAATGTCACGCTCTCCCCGTCTCTGCAGATTCAAGGCGATGCTCCGCTTGCCCGCCGAGAACTGCGCGAAGATCGCCATGCCGTCGTACGTTGCTGGTCGATATGACCGCATCATGTCGCCGCCCGGTGATTCGATCTTGACTACGGTCGCACCGAGGTCAGCGAGGATGCGAGTGGCCATCGGCCCGGCAATCGCGGCGCCGAGTTCCACCACCTTCATGCCCGCCAGTGGGCTGACGGTCGCAGAGCTCTTGGACGGAGCTGACGGGAAGTGCTCACGACTGGGTAGGTGAGCGCTAGGGGAAGCGTCGTCCGAATTCCGAAGACCAGGGATTCGCCTCACGCCAGACAGCGGCAAGCACACCAGGGCGCTGTCGCCCGACCGCCCGGTGCTGATTCCCCGCTCCCGAAGCTGAGGCAAGCGCAAGGTCTCATCGCTTCGAAGGACCCGCCCAAATGTGACCTTTGCGGCATCAAGGCGACGCTCGACTTCACTGTCCGAGTACCTGCGGAGCCAGGCCTCCACCACGTCGGCGATCTCTGGCATGCGATCCACACGCGCGCGGTCGGTTGCAAATCGGGAGTCCGTCGCGAGGTCTGGACGATCCATCGCACGGGCAAGTCTGGCCCACATGCTGTCAGGACCTTCGCCCCACACTTCGATGACATAGTCGGCGGTTGGACCTTGATAGATGCCAAGCGTGTCCCCGTCCGAATGGTTGCCCTGGCGTCGCTCGGGCAGCCTGCCACCGGTATCGCGGGCCAGGGCGTGGTGCTCAAGCGCCATGGAGATGGCCACGTCCCGCATGCTGACCGTCAGTCGGATGCCCGGCTTCCTGCCGCTGATCGGGATGCAGGCGGCCAAGATCGCGATTGCAGCGTGGCATGCCGTCAGACTGTGAAGGAGCCCGACCGCATTCGGAAGTGGTGCGCCGATCGGATCACCGTTTACTTGGGCAGTGCCTGCAAGTGCCTGCACGAACGCGTCCTGCGCGATCGGGTCGTCGGTGTTCACGAGACCTTCATCAGCCACGCTGATGTCACAGACAACAGCTCTTGGACCCGCAATCCTCTCAGCCAACAACCGCAGTTCTTGGGGCGTGTCGTAGCTCAACACCACGACGTCAGCCCGCTCGAGTACCCTCTCGGCCGATTCCGACCCATCTGTTTCTTCAAGATTCACACGCATGAGCGTCTTGCCAACTGAGGCCAAGGTAGCGAGATGAGAACGCCTCAGGTCGGCAGCGAAAGCGCCTAGCGGGTTGCCTGAAAGCCCGTCGATGCGAATGACATGCGCACCAGCATCCGAAAGCGCTCGAGCAGCTAGTTGGCCCGCGAGCAGCCCTGCGAGGTCTACGACGTGGAGACGATCATTTGTCGACAATTGTGATACCCGTCTACTCGTGGCTGTTCAGTTGCGGCAGCGTGATGTACGACCGACGAGCATCGTCGTGGAAAACGCACTGGTGGGCTTCTCTCATGTCGTCTTCCCGAGCGCCTGCCACCGGCCCCCCGGAGTTTGGGTTCCTGTCGAAGCGCGGGAAATTAGAGCTTGAGACTTCCACTCGAATTCGGTGGCCAACTTTGAACACGTTTGCGACAGCGACCAGGTCGATCTCGATCTGCACCTCCACTCCAGGCGTGAGCATCTCGGGCGTCTCGAAACCATTGCGATATCGCATGCGCAGGATCCCGTCAGTCAGCCCGATCGCTCGCCCGTCCGGGTGCACGTCTACGAGTGCGGCTGTGAAGTCAGTGTCGGGCGCGGAGCTGGATACAACGAGTGTCACGGTGACAGGTCCGACCATCTCCAGATCACGGTCGAGGACTTCTGAGGTATAGGTCAAAACGTCTCCGCGCAGTTCGATCGCTGAGCGATCTCGCGGCCCGTGCCCCATAAGCATGCCTGCCATCCAGATCCGGGTGCTCCCTCCGGTTGTCGGCACAGGATTTCTTGGGTCATAGGTGAAATGATCAGGAGCCTCAGCCCCTGGCTCCACTTGCGACAGCCGTCCGTCGCTGCGCAGGAACCAGTGCGTCGGGGTTGCTTCTGGCAATGGCCAGTCCGACGAAGTCCGCCAGGTGTTGGACCCCATTACGAAGACTTTGACTCGTGCTTGACCGTCAGCTGGCTTGCCTTTGAGGAAGGTGTCCATCCACGCTTGGGTCTCGGCGGGTAGGGCCGCGTTGTCAAAGTTGGCTTCGGGACCAAGCCATAGGTCTCCGACTAGATCCGTAGGAGTTGCGATGTGACCCCACGGGGTCAGGATCAGGCGTTGATTCTCGCGCGCAAACTTGGTTGCGGCACCTTGCCGCAGTCCTACGTAGTTTCTGAGAGTGCCTTGGATGAAGCAGTCGTAAAGACCGCCGGTGTGAAGGGCGGGCACTCGAACGTGGTCGTACTTCCCGTCGACAGAACCTGCCGCCCAGTAGTGGTCCCTACTTGGATGTGCCAGCCAATCAGTGTAGGTGGACATGGACGAGACACCGTCGGCCAACGCGGTCAGCGGCAACGTTTCCATCGCTGAGACGGGATCGGCGAAGATACGTTCGATTCGCGCCTTTTCGTTGGCGACGTCCTCGCCCATCTGGGCCCGTCGTTCCAGGCGTGCCAACGCGAGCCGCGCGTTCCACGAGAGGGCCAGACCCAGGTTGAACGCGCCGCCCTGATACGTCCATCCGTTGTAGGCCTCTGAGGCAGTGATACCGGGCACGATTGCACGCAGAGCGTCGGGTCCATTGGCCGCGGCGAGCAACTGTGTGATCCCGAGGTAGGAGACGCCGACCATGCCGACGGAGCCATTGCACCAGGCCTGGGCCGCGACCCAGGCAACGGAGTCTTCGCCATCCTGGGCCTCGTCCAGGAACTCGACAAACTCCCCTTCGGAGTCGAACGTTCCGCGTGCACCTTGGATCAGGACCGCGTAGCCAGCGCGGGCCGCCTCGAGTGCATTTAGCGACCATCCCGGCTCGGAGTGCAGCGTCGTGTGCCTCCCGTAGGGAGTGCGTATCAACACTGTTGGGAACGGTCCATCGCCCCTCGGCAGGAAGAGGTCCCCCTTGAGTAGAGTTCCGTCGCGCATCGCCATTTCGATGTTGCTGTGGACGGTGAAATCCGTTTCAGGCAGTGGGTGGCCAGAAGTTCTCATTGCGAGTCTCCGTTGGAGTGTGGTCCGCCAGCCCGCTGCTCGAACGACGCGGTGCAATGGAGCGCGCCATCCCCCACGCGACTCTCGAGGGTCGCGTGGGGGATACTCGGCCAACGGTCGCTCGAACTCAGAAGATCTTTCTCGACAGGTGATCCAGCCCAGGCTGTGTGAACCGGGGCGTTGGTTGCCAGCTAAGCGAGCACGTGCGCATCGACGAAGTTGTGGTAGCCAAGGCCGAGGACGACCGACTTCTTGAGGCCGCCCACCTTCTTCGTGTGAGCGTCGAGGAAGTCGGGGAAGACGGGGATGATGCATGCGCCTCGCTCGTACGTGATCGTTTGCATCTCGCGCATAAGTTCGAACTGCCGTCCCTGATCCGGAGTCCGGCGCGTCTCTGCATACAGCCGCTCAAAGTCAGGATCAACCCATCCGGCAGCGTTGTAGGGCGCATCCTTGAGCTGAAGCCGCGGGCCGTTGAACCAATACGGACCACCGGTCACGTAGTCGGAGAAGAATGGCTTGATTGCGTAGTCCTCTGCGTAGTACACCTGCTCCGCCTGGTCATGCACCTTGATGGTGACTCCAGCCGCCTTCGCCTGCTGTGCGGAAAGGGTCCCGATCTCCAACAGGCCTGCAGTGTGCTTCCCGGTAAAGAGATCGATGACCAGGTCTTCGCGACCCGCAGCCTTGAGCAGGGACCGCGCCTGGTCAGGGTCGTAGGTTCGCTGGGGAACATCCGGGTACGCAGAGGTGTCGAACCAGCTCGGCATATCGTTGCCGACCATCGCATAACCTTGGAAGGCGTTCTGCACCAACTCCTCGCGATCGACGAGGAGCCGCATTGCTTGACGCACGCGGACGTCGTTGAACGGCGCCTGCGTACACGACATGAGGTGTTCGAGGAAGAATCCCGACTTGGACGCTGCCAGTGTCAGGCTCGGCGACTGTGAGATCTCGCGAGCTCTCAGAGGCGAGACATCACCGATAACGTCCAGTTGCCCGCTTGTCAGGGCCGCGACTCGGGCATCAGGGTCGTCTACGGAAACAATTTCGAGACGATCCAGATACGGGCGTCCCTCGATGCGGTAGTGCGGGTTCTTGCCGAAGACCATGCGGCTGCCCGGATCGAACGACTCCATGACGTAGGGGCCTGTTCCGATGGGATTGCGGAAGTCGGTCGTCCCCTCGGGCATCATGACGAGGCTCTGGTTAACCAGATCCTGGGGAAAAAGCGCGTTGGGCGTGAAAAGGCCGAACTCGACTGTTCTGTCGTCCACCTTTCGCACGCGTGAAGGATCGATGTTCGAGATGGCATTCGCTGCCAGCGAAGCATTCTTCTTGTCCATATGCCAACGGAACGTGTAAACAACGTCGGCTGCGGTGAGTTCCTTGCCGTCAGAGAACTTGACGTCCGGGATCAGCCGCATCGTCCATGTGTCCAGCGAGTCGTTTGCCTTGAAATCCTGCGCCAGTTCATTCACAATCTGGCCGCTTGGATCAAAGGTGGTGAGTCGCTCGTAGACCTGACGTGTCCTGATGACATCGATGTACGACACCATCTTCGGACCCGGAAAGCTCTCCGTGCTCCCGGCCCCGGCCACGCCGACGCGCAGCCGCCCTCCGGGGGAGATCTTCAGCGACTTTTCGGGTGCTGGACTGTCCCCAACGCCGCAGGCCGAGAGCGCTGCTACCCCCCCAATCGCCAGCCCTCCGGCGAGGAATCCTCGGCGAGAGGGGGTCGGGTGCTCAGCATTCATGTGTGGTCTCCTTTGTGCAATCGATCGAGCCGCTGCACCCCCGCAACGGGCCGAGAGTGGTCCTTCATCGTTGCCCCGAAAGGTGTTTGCACGACAGTTGGATTCAGTTCTCGCTGGGGTCCTGCGATGGACGTACTCTTCTCTTGGCCGGCGGCAAAGGGAAACAAATCTTTCGCGTTCGATTGACACTCCCGATGCGTCAGTTCCGCTCGGCGACACATGAAGAAAAATCACGCGGACAGGGTTAAGTGGCCTCCATCGAGGCGGGGCGGCGAGCCTCACGGCCTAGGTCGGAGGACTCCCCTCGGCACCACTGCAACCCGGAGGCAAAGGTCTCTGCACGGACAGGTGACTCTGATCTGCGTCAATGTGTGTCGGCTGGAAGGGTGTGCACCATGCCGAAGGCGTGTCCTCTGGCCACTCGTTTCAGCGCCCTCGCCGATGGTGGTGTTGTGCCACTTCTCCCGCGGGACGAGGATCCACACCGGACTCAACCGATTGGTGGTCAAGGTCTCCCGCTACCCCCTCGAGCGGTTCATGTTGCCTGCGAACGTGCGCCGAGCAACCGTCGCAGTTAGCGCACCGCGACAAGAGGGAGGCTGACGTGTGATGCATGGTCCGTGTCGTGGAAGACCTTCTGGTCTGCTTTACGCAGATCGCCATTGCTCGCTTGCGCGTTGATGCCACCCGTGTTCGGGTTGCGATCGAACCGAGGAAAGTTCGAACTCGAGATCTCCACACGAATGCGATGGCCGGCCTTGAACACGTTGGCAACCGCGACGAGATCTATCTCGACTTCGTAGACCAAGCCCGGGACGAGGGGCTCTGGCGTCGCCAGCCCGTCACGGTATCGCAAGCGGAGAATCCCGTCCGCGAGACCGATCGCCCGGCCGTCGGGGTAGACATCGATGAGCGCCGCCGTGAAGTCCGTATCGAGCGCCGAACTCGACACGAACAGCGTGGCAGATACTGGCCCGATGACCTCCACGTCTTCGTCAAGTTCCTGTGAGGTGTACGTGAGCACGTCATCTCGTTCTTCTACTTCTCGGCGGTCTCGAGGCCCCATCCGCTGTAGCAGTCCACCCATGCTGATACGCGTGTTACCGCCAACCGTGGGAACTGGGTGGGAAGGGTCGTAGACAAACTCATCCGGCCGCTCATCGCCCGGCAAGCTACGTGAGAGATTGCCGCCGGCCCGCAAGAAGTAGGGCGTCTGTACCGCATGAGGAAGCGGCCAGTCCAGAGCCTCTCGCCAGTCATTGGTTCCCATGACGAACACGCTCACCCGTGGCTGCTTGTCGATCGGCTCGCCCTTGAGAAACGCATTCATCCATTCCAGAGTTCGTTGGGGAAGATCAGGAGCCGCAGAGCTCGCCATCGGCCCCAACCACAGATCACCCACCACCTCGTTAGGCCAGTCGGCGTGTCCCCACGGCACGATGATTAGCCGTTGATTCTCCCTCGCGTGTTCGGTCCCTGCGTTCCTGCGTAATCCGACGTAATTCTCCAGAGTCCCTTTTAAGAAACAATCGAACAGTCCTGCGATATGAAGGCCAGGGGTGACAATTTGGTCGTAGCGATCGTTTATCGCGGTTTCTTGCCAGTACGAATCGCGATCCGGATGCGCAAGCCATTCCCCATACTCCTCGAGCGCCGAAATCTCTGTGGGCAAGGCGACGAGGGGGAGCCGTTTCAACCCGTCGCATGGATTGGCCCGCAGGGCAGCGAGCCGAGCCATGTCGTCGGCGATGTCCTCCCCCTCAGCCTCTCGGCGACGTAGTGCTGCTTCGGCGAGGCCCGCACCCCACGAGAGAGACAACCCGAGGTTGAATGCTCCGCCTTGGTACGCCCAGCCGTCGTAACACTCGGACCCCGTGATCCCCGGCACAACGGCCCGCAAAGCAGGTGGAGTGCGCATCGCTGCCAGCATCTGGGTGAGACCGAGGTAGGAGACACCAACCATGCCGACCCGCCCGTCGCTCCACGGCTGACGTGCCGCCCATGCGATGGTGTCTTCGCCGTCGTCGGCGTCGCTCACGAAGACGCTGAAGTGGCCTTCCGAAGCGAATGCACCGCGGGTGTCTTGGACCACGACCGCGTAGCCGGCGCGTGCCGCCTCGTGCACATCGAGCGCCCATCCCGGATCGGTGTGAGTCCGAGTCTGTCGGCCATACGGCGTCCGGATCAGGATGACTGGACGGCGAATGTCGTCCGACGCACGAAACACATCCGCGCGTAGCACGGCCCCGTCACGCATGGGTACACCCAGCCCGATCTCGATCTGGATCTTGGATGCTGGTGTCAAACCGTCAGAGCTCATTGGTCTCCTCCTTGTCGCCAGATGATGGGGTGCGCAGTCCGCTCCGAAGATCTAGTGCACCGACGAACTGCGCGCTCCTCGAACCTTGGCCGCCCGGCCGTTCGGGACTTGCACGCGACTGACCACAGACCTCGAGGCAGGTTCAAAGGAGCCAGGTACCAACGTCTCGCGCTACTGCGGATCCCCGATGCTTCGCCCCAGGCTGTGCGAGACCGCGTCGCCGACGAGATTGATCCCGATTGTGAACCCAGCGATGAGAAACGCAGGCGCAAAGGTCGACCAGATGTTGAGTGAGAGCACCGCGCGGTTCTCGGAGATCATGAGTGCCCAATTCGACGCCGGCGGCTGTAGACCCAGGCCCAGGAAGTTGATTGCGGCCACCAAAAGGACTGCGAATGTCGCCGTGATGCCTGCGTTGGCGATCACCGGCCCCATGATGTTAGGGAGGATCTCGCGGCGCAGCACCGATCCGGTCCGTTCACCTCGAGCGACCGCGGCCTCGACGTATCCACGGACTGCAACTTCGCGCGTCGCGGCGTAGACGATCCGCGCGATTCCGGGCGCGAGCACGAGCGCGACTCCAACGAGTAGCACGAGCTGGCCGGTGCCGAAAGCAGTTGCCGCCAGCATGAAGAACAGCAGGGGAGGAAACACGAGAATGACTTCGGTCGATCGCATCAGCAGTGGGTCCAGTAGGTTGCGGTTGTAGCCTGCAACCAGCCCGACAAGGGTCCCTAACGCGAACGCCAACGCGGTGGCGCACAGTGAGAGCACCAAAACACTGCGCCCGCCTGACAGGACTCGGCTCAGCACGTCGCGCCCAAGGTAGTCAGTTCCCAGGAGCAATCCACCACCGGGGGGCTGACCTGGTGCCCCAAGAATGGCCGTCGGGTCGTTCAATGCCAGCAACGGCCCGAACAGCGCCACCGCGACGGTCAGCCCAAGGATCACCAACCCGGCCCCACCACGTCCCGTGCGCGCAAATCGGAGCCGGCCTTTCAAGACTGCGTCCTTAGCTTCGGCACCAAGAGCACCACCATGAGGTCAGCAATGATGTTGGTCGCGATGTAGACAACGGCCAGTAGCACTGAGATTGCTTGCACTTGCGGTCCGTCATGGTTCTGGACCGCGCTGACGAGTTGGGTGCCAAGGCCGGGGTAGTTGAACACCGCCTCGGTCACAATGACACCCCCGAACATGAACTGGATGGACAATGCGAACACTTGCACGCTCGGAGCGAGCGCGTTCCTGAGCACGTACCGGCTCAGAACCCTGCGAGCGCCTATGCCCTGCATTCGGGCCATCTGCACATAGTCCGACTTCTGGACCTCGACAACCCCCACCCTGACCAGGCGGACCGTCCACGCGATCGACACGCACAGCAGCGTCAGGACTGGAAGGACGAGGATCTTGGGGTCGCCCAATGGGCTGGCGCCGGGGGCGAGCAGCGATACCGGCGGCAAGATGTCGAGTCCGACGGAGAAGACCGCCACGAGGAGCGCGCCAATGATGAACTCGGGCATCGAGATCATGACGAGGGTCAGCGTAGAAATGGCGTGGTCCTGCCAGCGTCCGGCATAACTTCCAGCAATCATTCCCCAGACAAGCGAAATAGGAATGAGGAAGAGAACCGCAATCAGCGCCAGCACGATTGTGTTCTGTGCTGGTTCTCGAATGATCTCCTGGACCGGCGAGTTGAGCCCTTGGACCTCAGCGAGCGCAGAGTCGCCGAAATCACCCTTCACAGCGCCGCCCAGCCAGTCGAGGTACCGCGTGACGATGGGGCGGTCGTACCCAAGTCGGTGGTCAATCTCGGCAACGGCCTCCGGAGTGGCCTGTCGTCCGAGCACGGCCGATGCCGGGGATCCGGGGATCACCGAGGTGGCGAGGAACACGAGCATGGATGCGACGATGAGCGTGCCGAGTCCGGCCGCGATCCGGCGCAGGATGAACATCGGGATCGGGTAGGCGCCCCTCGGCGGAACTAAGCGGCGTGTGGTGCTATCGAGGTCTGTAGCTTCCACAGCCGTCATCTACGCTAGGCCCCAGTTGTAAACGCGGCAGTCATCCGTCTGATAGAGCCATCCCTGGCCCTTGCCTCCGAACCCCCGAACGTTGTTGGACACGGCGTCTACGTTGCGGGCATAAGCCCAACCGATGTTCCCGCCGTCGTTGTATTGAATCTCCTGGACTTGATCCCACAGTTTCTGCGCCTCGCGGGGATCCTTCTCAGCCCGCGCTCGTGCGAAGAGTTCGTCGAAGTCATCGTTGAAGTAGTGCGACTCGTTGAGAATCGAGTCCTTCAGGAATGCGAGCGAGTAGTTGTTGACCAGCGATGGACCCGGCCAGATATCTTGTGCGAACGTCTGCTTCAAGTACAAGACGGATGGATCAAAGTACTGTGCGGGCTGCTGAACGTTCACGTGAACCGTCACACCCGCTTCTTTCGCGTGCTGGGAGAATACTTCCGCGGCGGCATTGAACCCGGTCACAGACTCAGCCGTATTGAGTGTGACCTCCAAGTTTGGGACCCCTGCGGCCTTGAGTAGCGCCTTCGCCTGCGCTAGGTCCTGGGTCCGCTGCGGCAGACTTTTGTTGAAGTATTTCGAACCGGGAAGACAAAAGATGTCGTTGGCCACTGCACCGAAGCCAGACAGCGCAGCATCGATCATCGCCTGGCGATCGGGAATCAACTTCATCGCCTGCCGCACGCGCGGATCCTGGAAAGGCTCAGCGTCGCAGCGCATGTACATCACGTACTGCTGTCCGGGACTGCCGACAATCACCTTGTATTCGCTACTATCCAGATTTGCCTTCGCCATCGCAAAGGGCAGCTGCCCGCAGATGTCGATCTCCCCGCCGATCAGCGCGTTGAGTCGCGCCGTGGGATCAGTGATCCCGATGATTTCGAGCTCGTCGGGGTACGGTCTAGGCGAGTCCCAGTAGTCACGGTTCGCGCTGAAGGTGCTGCGCTGACCCGGGCTGAACGACTCCAGTTTGTAAGGACCGGTCCCAATGGGTTTCGAGTAGTCCGTCGTGCCGTCCTGCACTATGAACGTGGTAGGGGCGAAGAAGAAGAAGCCAGGCAGGTCGGCGACGGGAGCGCTGAGGGGAACCCGAAGCGTGTACTGTCCGGTCTTCCGCAGCTCGTCGAGCTTGACCGACTCGACTGCGGCACTTACCCAGGACTCTTTGAGTTGCCGGAGCGAATAGATCACGTCCTCGGGCGTAAATGGCTTGCCGTCGTGCCAGGTCACGTCGGGACGAAGAGTGAGTTCCCACTCCGAGGCGTCGCGGTTTGACTGCCAGTCGACGATCAGGCCAGGTTCGCGGCCACCTGACTCGCCGACGCGGATCATCGGGTCGAAGACGGCAAAGGTTTGAAGCTGGGAAATGGGAGCCGGCTGGACAAACGGGTTATAGGTCTCGGCGTTGCCCGCACCGATGTAACCAATCCGTAGTGTTCCGCCCGCAGAAGGGGTCGGCTTAGTCGCTGCGTAGGCGCCGAAAGGGTCTTCGCCGGAACTCGACGAATTCGGCACTGCGTCGCTACTGCATGCGGCCAGGAGTGTTGAACTCCCAGCCAGCGCCGCGCCAGCGCTTAGCCCCATCATGAACCCGCGTCGACCAAATCGACTTTGTCCAATCGAACTTCCGTATGCGCCGTCGTTCATTTGCTTCACTCCTCGCAGTCGATATCGGAATCTTCGCGGCCACACGTAAGAAAGAGAAACAGAACCTTGTCGCCGGTCCGCGTGCGGGAAGTTGTCAATGCTTGCTGACGGCGAGGTTGTCGCGGTGTGCTTGCCAGGGGCCCACCTTGTTCACGCGCGCGGCCTCGCGGCGAGAGTGCCAGTCGTCCGTCGCGAGCTTCGCCAGTCGCGCCTGCGGATCGATCCCGTGCAGACGCGCGTAGTTGAGTCCGAAGATCTTCTTCTTGATCTCGGGCGTCAGCTCGGGGTAGTCATACCCGTCGATCAGATCCTGTGGCATCTCGAGATTGGCCAGCGCCTCGACCACGGGCTGGGGATGCGTGGCTGTGGCTCCGGTACCGAACAGCAACCGATCGCCAACCCCCGCCCGGAGGAACTGGCCGAGGATCTCGGCAAGCCTCCGCGGCTGACGAACTCCGATATTCGCCGTGCACTCGAGGTTGGCGTACACATTGGGGCTCACCTGAAGCTGCATGATGCACTCTTCCAGGAAAGCCCAGCCACTGTGCACGACCTCGAACGTCAGATCGGGGAACGCAGCCGCAGCGACCGAGACGTCCTCCACGCGATCCTTGTCAAGCCGGCCCGGACCAACCGGCATCGCCTTGTGCACCGCGATCTGATGCACGCCCAATTCCCGAGCCTTCTCGAAGAACGGGAACACCAGCTCTCGATCATCGTAGAAGGCCGTCTCCACGAGACCAGTCACCTCGTCGAACACTCCGTTGGTCGGGTAGAACTTGAAACCGTCCACCAGGCCCGTCGCGTGACGTTCCTCCATGTGCTCAAGCTGGCTCGGTCCAAGCAGCGGGTCCACGTACGCGTAGAGCAATACCCGGTCCGGGTTCGCCCGCTTCAACTCGGCGCCTCGTTCCCACGGCGAGATGCCATTCTTGAAGATGCCAGAGATGACGACCTCGTGGTAGACGAGGAGATCAACATCGCTCTCCTCGAAATACAGCTGCGCAGTCTCCTCAGCGCTCCACGCCGTACGGACCTCGTCAAGGGTCTTCTGGAATCCAGGCGCATTCGACTCCAGGACTTGGAATACACCGGCCCAGTCCTGCTCGACGAAGCTCTCGTACACGTGTGGCGGACAGCCGTCCGCGCAATTCTCCGGGCTGTAGTCCATGCCGTGCGCAACGGCGTCGATCACAACACTCTCGTCCCACATCAGGCGTTCCCTACTCGGTCGAAAGCGGGGAGCATGGCTGACCAGTAATCACGGTCGAACCCACGGACAGTGGCCTCGCGGTCATGGAGTTCGGGTCCAGGATCGATCAGCCCCGTGCGGAAGCCCTGCTGAACCTTGGCGATGATATCGACGTCTTCGCTGACAACCTGGTCGAACAATGCGTCGATTCCCGACTGCATTTCCCTCTCGCTCGCTCGCGCGTAGTAGCGCACGGTCAGTCGCGAAGCGTCGGGGCCAAGCGGGTCCAAGCGGCCCGCGGTGACCCCCACTCCGATGCCGAAGGATAGGAATGTGTTCGGGTACCCCCAAAGCTGCTGAAATGGAAGCTCGCCGCTTCGTTTTACATGCTCTTCGAGTTCCTGACCGGTGTCTTCCCCGACCACGCCGCGGATACCGTCACGGAATGATGTGGAGATGTGATTTGCCCGCGGAGCCACGCGCGCACGAAAGTTGTTGTCGTCGAGTTTGAAGAGCGGGGCGAGAGATTTTGGATGGGAGGTTGGGCAGTGATAGCACTCCATCGTCTGATGGGCTACCGCCTTCCAGTTCGCCTTGTTGTCGAAGTGCCATTCGCTCACGAACGTCATTTCGTCATCGACGAAGGGCTCGCTGTAGGCCACCTGCTGCGCCAGCTCTGGCAGTTCGCCCAGTGAGTCCATGAGGGACTGCTCCGGCGCGATGGAGACGAAGACGATGCCTGCCCAGATATCGAGCGACAGAGGTCGGAGGCCAAGAGTCTCAGCCTTTGGGAGAACCGGACGGCGAGTATCTCCACTGCCCCCTGCGCTGAGGGCCCAGCCCGGAGCGCGCTGTAGCCCTCCGTCCAGGCCGAACCGCCATCCGTGATATCGACAGGTGAACGCCTTACAGTTCCCCTCCCGCTCCTCGGCAACGATCATCCCGCGGTGGGAACAGACGTTGAGGAAGGCGCCCAACTGGTTGTCTTCGTTCCGCACGACGATCACCGGATACTTTCCCAGCTGCGCCGTCACGAAATCCCCCGGCTCGCGGACGTCCCCAAGCGTGCAAGCCATTTGCCATGAAGGCTTGAAGATGTACTCGTCCTCGAGGACCTCGATGGCCGGGTCGGTGTGGAAACGAGCGGGCAAACCATACCCCTCGTCGAGCCGCTGCTGCACGAGGTCCGGCTGAACCCAGTTGAGGCCACCGAGGTCAACCGCCCGGGTTCGCCTCATTGCCTTGCCGGTGATCGGCATATCTGTCTCCTTCACAGGTAGGGCTGTTCGCTTTCAGTCGATCGCTTGCTCGAAGCGCCGCAGGATCGGCGCGCTGCTCAACAGCTCACGGGTGCGGTGGTGCTGGGGTGTCGTGAACACGGTGTCGACGGCACCCTGCTCGCAGATCCGGCCGCTGTCGAGAATGACCACGTTGTCGGCAATGGCGTTGACTACGCCGAGGTTGTGGGTGACGAAGAGCAGGGCAAGCCCGAGCTCGTCTCGCAGCTCGGTGAGCAGCTCGATGACCGCGGCTTGCACGGAGACGTCCAGAGCGGAGGTGATCTCGTCGCAAATCAGGAGCTCCGGTTTGGCGGCCAGTGCCCGGGCGATCGCTACTCGTTGGCGCTCTCCTCCGGAGAGCTCTCCTGGAAACTTGCGGGCCAGACGTTCGGGCAACTTGACGCGCCTGAGTAGTTCGGTGGCTTCTGCCTCGGCCTTCACTCTCGGCAGACCTCGGAGTATGCGAGCGGGACGGCTCACTTGGTCGCCGACCTGTTGCCTTGGGTTGAGTGACTCATAAGGATTCTGGAAGATGATCTGGCAGCGCCGGCGCAGTTCACGTGGGCGGTCCCGGGCGCTGGGCGCGAGCATTTCGCCCACCAATGTGATGGTGCCGCCGCTCCGGGCGTGCAACCCCACGATCGATCTGGCAATGGTTGTCTTGCCCGAGCCCGATTCACCCACAAGCGCAACGCACGAACCTTTGCCAACGGTGAACGAGATTCCGGATGCGACGGTCACTGTGTTTCCGGGTCCCTTGTGCTCAGCCTTGAGATCTTCGACCACCAGGATCGGGTCACTGCGCGCTTGGCGTGTCAGGATCAGTTCGACCCGACCTGGAGGCGGCGTGCGTTCGGCTTCGATGCAGCGGACGAGACGACCAGCACCGAGATCCTCCAGCGGAGGCACCTGCTCCGTGCAGCGGGCGACGCCCTGGTCGCAGCGTGGAGCAAAGGCGCAGCCTTGCAGACGATCCTGCGGGCCGGCGGCGATACCCGGGATTCCTTGCAAGACGTAGCGGGCAGAATGATCAGGGCTGGCTGCGAGGAGGCCGCGGGTGTAGGGGTGTCTTGGGCGGGACAGGATGCTCGCGGTCGGCCCCTCCTCCACCACCCTCCCCCCGTACATGACCGCAATGCGGTCTACTACCTGAGAGATGACGGCGAGGTCGTGTGAGACGTAGACCATCGCCAGCCCGCGCTCGAGGTGCAGTCGCTTGATCTCCTGCAATACTCGCGCCTGGGTGACCACGTCCAGGCCGGTCGTCGGCTCGTCGAGCACAACCACGGGTGGCTCCGACACGAGCGCCGATGCGATGAGCACCCGCTGCTGCTGACCGCCGGAGAGTTGATGCGGGAAGCGCCGGGTGAACTCTCGGGTCGTTGGGAGTTGCACCCGATCAAGCGCAGCCAAGACTGGACCGAGTTCTGCACGCTCCGTCCGCTGTGCGTAGCGGACGTCCTCCAAGAAGGAGCCGATTCGCATCGATGGATTGAGGCTGGTTGCCGGATCCTGAGGAACATACGACAGGAGGCGGCCGCGGATGCTCCGAGAGGCACGCTTGTCGGTCAGCTGCACGTTTTCACCTGCGATGGTGATCACTCCATCGGTGATCCGCATGCCTGGCCGCGCGTAGCCGAGAAGGCCGAGACCCGTCGTCGTCTTTCCGGAGCCCGACTCTCCGACAATCCCCAGGGCCTGTCCCGCGTTCAGTCGCAGCGAGACGTCTTCCACGATCGGGCGTCCCGAGAGGAGCTCCACCCGCAGTCCCGTCAATTCGAGCACCGGCGTCTCTGGGCCCTTTCGAGTGGTCACGGCACGATCACTTCCCAGGTGAGCGGATGTCGATCCCACTCAGAACACAAAGTGCAGCCCGCCGTCGACGACGATGCTGGAGCCCGTGATGAACGAGGCTTCATCGGAGGCTAGAAACCGGACGACGGCCGCGACTTCCTCGGCTGTGCCCATGCGCTTGAGCGCGCTGCGATCAACGAAAGGTTGGCGCCCTTCGTCGTCCACGCCTTCCCAGACCGGCGTATCGATGGCGCCCGGGACGATGGCATTCACCCGCACCGTCGGTCCGTATTCAGCGGCCAACGACCGGGTGAGTGAGAGCACACCACCCTCGGCAGCGTCGTGGCCAGCGTGCGAACCGAACGACATTCGAGCGTGGATCGACCCCGAGTTCACCATGGCTCCCCCGGAGTTCACCAGGTGCGGCATGCATGCTTTGACCGAGAGAAATATTGCCGTGAGGCAAACACCCAGCTGCCCGTCCCATTCTTTCAGGTCGAGCTCGTGCGTAGGCTGTTCGACGACCGTAAAGGCGTTGTTGTAGACAACATCAATTTGTCCGTAACGCTCCAGGGCAGAAGCCGCGAGCCGCTCCCAGTCTGGCAGGGAACTGACATCACAATGCTGATAGGAGCAATCGCCGCCGTCAGCGCGAATTTCTTCTGATACCTTCTCGCCGCGTTCATCGTCGATATCGGCCAGCACGACGGAGGCTCCGATGTCTGCGAAGAGCCTCCCAGTGGCAGCTCCGATGCCGCTTGCACCACCCGTGATAATCACTGTCTTTCCCTGAAAGTCCGTCATGCCTCTGGCTCCAATCTGGCTGAATCGATGTTGACTTCGACTGCGTTCGAGGGTCGCGGCGACCCACTGGCACCGGGAACGGTGCGAGCGATGTCGCGCCGACGCGCATCCAACTTGACCTTGACTTCCTCGGACATCTGGTCGGGTGACCAAGTGCCGTGTGCGCCCCAACCCACGGAAATGGCCCGGACGTCGCTACGGGGTTCCAGCAGTCGGTGCACCGCCTGTTCGAAGAAGGGCACGAACGTGCAGCCCGGGAACGTGACTCGAAGCTGGATATCCACGTCGTGCTGCTCGTCAACAGCCGGGGTGACGTTGACATCAACGACGAGACCCATGTCGACCATCCCGATGCCGAACGCCTGCGAGAGGCTGCACGGGTCCTGAATCTTGTTGAGCTCAGCTTTGACTTGCTCCACGGTCAGAGTCATCCCTGGTCCTTTCTGTGGAGTCGGGTGGGACGGTCATCGACCCTCTTCGCGGAGGTCAGACCGTGGCAGCAGCGGCGGCGAGGTTGTCGCGGTGTGCTTGCCAGGGGCCCACCTTGTTCACGCGCGCGGCCTCGCGGCGAGAGTGCCAGTCGTCCGTCGCGAGCTTCGCCAGTCGCGCCTGCGGATCGATCCCGTGCAGACGCGCGTAGTTGAGTCCGAAGATCTTCTTCTTGATCTCGGGCGTCAGCTCGGGGTAGTCATACCCGTCGATCAGATCCTGTGGCATCTCGAGATTGGCCAGCGCCTCGACCACGGGCTGGGGATGCGTGGCTGTGGCTCCGGTACCGAACAGCAACCGATCGCCAACCCCCGCCCGGAGGAACTGGCCGAGGATCTCGGCAAGCCTCCGCGGCTGACGAACTCCGATATTCGCCGTGCACTCGAGGTTGGCGTACACATTGGGGCTCACCTGAAGCTGCATGATGCACTCTTCCAGGAAAGCCCAGCCACTGTGCACGACCTCGAACGTCAGATCGGGGAACGCAGCCGCAGCGACCGAGACGTCCTCCACGCGATCCTTGTCAAGCCGGCCCGGACCAACCGGCATCGCCTTGTGCACCGCGATCTGATGCACGCCCAATTCCCGAGCCTTCTCGAAGAACGGGAACACCAGCTCTCGATCATCGTAGAAGGCCGTCTCCACGAGACCAGTCACCTCGTCGAACACTCCGTTGGTCGGGTAGAACTTGAAACCGTCCACCAGGCCCGTCGCGTGACGTTCCTCCATGTGCTCAAGCTGGCTCGGTCCAAGCAGCGGGTCCACGTACGCGTAGAGCAATACCCGGTCCGGGTTCGCCCGCTTCAACTCGGCGCCTCGTTCCCACGGCGAGATGCCATTCTTGAAGATGCCAGAGATGACGACCTCGTGGTAGACGAGGAGATCAACATCGCTCTCCTCGAAATACAGCTGCGCAGTCTCCTCAGCGCTCCACGCCGTACGGACCTCGTCAAGGGTCTTCTGGAATCCAGGCGCATTCGACTCCAGGACCACGGTATTGCCCTTCCAGTCCTCCTCGACAAACGCGCTGAAGACCTCAGGGGGGCAACTGTCCGCGCAATTTGAGGGTGAGAAGTCGAAAGAATGACCAACCCCGTCGATTACGATGCTGTCCTGAAACATGCCGCTTCCACCTTTCTCTGGCCCCAACCTTCCATCGCGAAGCTGGAGTTGATGTTCGATGCTGGCCATGCTTCACCGGATGTGATGATGATGAGAAACAGCAGTTGTTCCAGGTTCGTACCACGCAGGTTGTTTAATCTGCGGCGGACGGCTCAGCCGCTTGTGGAACGGTGAAAGGTCACCCTTGCGCAGGCCGAGGATCGTTGCGGCCTGCCAGCCGATTTCGCGGAGCTCGGCGAGGTGCCCTGCGACCCGGGGCGCCAAAGGGGTCGGAACCGGCCGGACGTGCCGAATCAAGGCGGCCTCGCGACCTCAGCGACCCTTGCAGGGGAGTCGAGCGATGGTCGGCCGTGTCGGCGGCGTGTCCTCCCCTCGCCACGGACCTGGCCTGACCTGGATTTGTCGCGCGCCTCCCCGTTTCGAGATCCGTCGACCTCTGTTAGGTTTAAAGACCAGACCTTTTCTGGGACGACAGGAGTCACAATGGACGTCAGTTCACGTCGTCTACAGCACTTCGTGACCCTTGCCGAGGAGCTACATTTCACGCGCGCTGCTCAAGCCCTCCACATCTCGCAACAGGGACTGAGTCGGAGCATCAGCCAACTCGAGCGCGAGGTTGGTGCCCCGCTCTTGGTGCGCACGAAGCGATTCGTCGCGTTGACAGAGGCCGGGCAGGTGTTTCTCGGCGGGGCACGGGCCATGCTCGCGACCCTGGATACGTCTGCGGAAGCGGCACGCTCGGTGCACGGCAAGGTGGCTGGCCACCTGCGGGTCGGCTTCACCGTGTGCTCGGCGCTTGAGTTGACGTCCCCGATCCTCCGGGAGTTTCAGTCGCGCTACCCGGCCGTCTCGGTAGATCTGCAACCTTATGGATGGCAAGACCCATCGTGTGGGCTGCACTCAGGAGCCACCGACGTCGCATTCGTGCGGATGCCCATCGATTTGGGTGACATTCAGACCGAACCAGTACTTGTGGAACCCCGCGCAATCGGGGTCCACTCCTCTCACCCCCTGGCCACGCGCTCATCCGTGACGTTGAGCGATCTTGCCGGGGAGCGAATCATGGCACCGAGCACTGACGATGAGGCCTGGGCCGCGTTCTGGACCCTTCGGGACACTGGTCGCGATGAGGCGGCGCTGCCACATCCACACCGCGCGGCGAGGTCTATGGAGGAGGAGCTCGAGGCCGTCGCCGCCGGTTTCGCCATCTCAGTCACCGCTGCTTCGATGTCTCGGTTCACGCCGAGGACGTCGGTAGTCTTTCGTTCGATCGCTGACGTTGTGGGTTCAGAACTGGTCCTCGGCTGGCGCGGGCGTGGTACACCGCGCACTGAGGCTTTTCGTGAGATCGTCATGGAAGTCCGGGACCGTGAGCCCGGGCTGCTCTTCCGGATTGCCGCAGCCAATGGCAATCCCAAAACGTTCTGATGTGCTGGGCTGACCGGCACGTCCTGACAGCCAACTGATTGACGGCGGCCCCCAGAGGCTGCGTGGCGTCCTCCAGCGTCGTGACACTCCAGCCAGCGCTCCCGGCGCGGCGGTACTCACCCGGGTTGATGAGAAACACGAGTGCTAGGCCAACGCGACTCCATGCGACGGAGCATTCTGCCTTCAGGGGCTGCTACGCCCTGTGACCCGGATCGATCAGCCACTGGATGCGGTCGAACCTTTATCCGGGCTCGCTCGCCTCGGCGTGCGGCCCGCTTTTGCGATCTGGACCCCGCGCCACCATCGCCGGGGAGCCTCTCCACGGCCGCGGGGCGAGCAACCCCAAGCCGTCGAGTTCGACGCAGGATCGTCGAGAACGACGGCCAGCCCAACTTGAGACCGGTCCAGTCTCGTCCCCGCCGCTGCCCCCGCGGCCAGATCCAGGACCCGCTGCTCACCGACCGACGACTTGCGCCACGGACCTCGACGCCGAGAAGATCGCGCAGATCACCTCATGCGGTAGCGAGGTGTCCACCGACGGCCGCACCGGCGGGAGGTTATCGATCCCGCTCGGGACGTGAATAATCCGCGGCGTGTCCGATATCCGGGGGACGATCCAGTCGGCACCAAGCAAATCCAGCCGACACGGAGAGATGAGAGCCCACCAACTCAGCGGCGACGGCAAATATCTCCACTAAGGTGAAGGGCCGCTCCAGCCCGTGTCACTGACGCCCTATCAAGGGCCGCCCTAGACGGCTCCCCGGACTGGCGAGCCGTGGTGCGCCAACCCGTCATCAAACGTGTTTTCGTTTCGCCAGTTGTCACGGAGCACGTACTTGTTCACCTTGCCGCTTGGCCCCTTCGGGAGTGCATCGACGATCTCCACGTATCGGGGAGTCATATACTTTGCGAGGCCTCGGCGTGCGATGGCGAGCACCTCGTCCGTGGTCAGTCCGATCCCCGCCACGGGAACAACGACTAGTTTCACGTCTTCCTCCGTAAGGTCGGACGGAACTCCAATGGCCGCCGCCTCAAGGATCGCCGGATCGCGTTCCATCACCGACTCGATCTCAAAGGCAGAAATGTTCTGCCCACGCCTCCGGATCACATCCTTCTTACGCCCCGAGAAATGCAGACGTTGATCGACGTCGAGGTAGCCCAGGTCACCGGTGTGAAACCAAAAGTTGCGCATCGCCACAGCGGAAGCCTCTGGATTGCGCCAGTACCCCGTCATCTGCGTGAAGGGGTCTCGCGGTCTGACGGCGATTTCGCCTACCTCGCCGGGAGCTAGGGGACGATCGAAATCGCCAATGATCTGAACGTCATGGTGCTCACAGACGCGTCCGCAGGATCCATCATGGTGCGGCTCGCTCAAGGAGTCCCATGCCGGGAGGCACGCTTCGGTGGACCCGTAGTTCTCGGCCAACTTGAGTCCGTACCTCTGTTCAAGTTCACGCCAGTTGCCCGGTGTCGGACATCCATGCGCGAGTCGAACGGTGTTGTCGCGGTCGTCTGGACGCTCGGGCTGCTTGGCCAAGATGGTGAGGGCGGCACCGATGTAATCAAAGACCGTGGCGTTGACCTCGCGGATCTGGCTCCAAAACTTTGAGGCGCTGAACCTTTCGACGATCGCTGCCGTGCCGCCGGTGAGAAGCGCGGGGTAGATGCAGCAAACCGGCGCTTGTCCGTGGAATAGGGGGTATGGGGTGAAGAGGACGTCGTCCTCGCGTATACCGACGTGCCACACCACCTCCGAGGCGAGGTGGAGGAGGTAGTTGTGACTGATCTCGACCATCTTCGAAGGGCCGGTCGTGCCTGAGGTTCCCCGGAGCATGCACGGAGCGTCAAGTGGCACCTCAACGACCGGCCGCGGCGCTGAGACCGTCAGCGCATGAAAGTCGGAGAGCACAACCCACCTGAAACGGAGCAGTTCGGCGGGCGGCTCCCAATCCGGCGCACCCTTGAACACGATGGTTTCGAGCGTTGTCAGCTGGTCGGCAACTTGCGCGACCGCCCGGGCAGAGGATTCCTCAAGAACGATTACTTTCGGCTGCGCGAGCTCTAGTTGATGGACCAGCGCCGATCCGACAGAGTCCGGATTGATTCCGGCCTCGATGGCGGCAAGCTTGGCGAGAGCGAACATAGTGAAGACGTACTCCGGGCAATTCCGCATCATGATGCACACCACATCCCCGGTGGCTGCCCCGGATTCTTCAAGCCCATACCGATACTGATCAGCCAGGTGGTTTACCTCCTCGTAGGAATAGCGCTCCGCGTGCCACGCCAAGAACGTCTTGTCCGAGTAACGCGCTGCTTGTTCCTCGATTACCGACCCAAGATGGGTCCATCCATTGATCACACTTGTCATAGTCGATCCTCTGTTCTGATTGCGGTCTATTGTTTCGCCCTGTGGCCTTCCCAGAGCGGAGCAATCGGAGCTCAGGGTGGGCGGCGTCGCCATGCACCCTGGTGATCCCGTCCACAGTGCTCCTCAGGGAGGTGCGCCGAGCATTCCGCTCTTGCCCGCGGGGGCTCGGGGCACGTGGCAACCTGAGCTGTCTAGCGAGCAACGCAACTTCGGTCCCGAATTTCGCTCCACTATGAACCCTGCAGCCGAGAAGGGCCCATGGCGCGATTCTGGTCCAGCCCCCTAGAAAGGGGAAACACCAAATGCGCCTCTACCTCCTTCGTGCCGGTTGTCAATCGATCCAAGGCTCGTCCCGATTCGACTGAGGTAGATCCGTGGTCCCCTCTTGCGGCGGAGCTTGCGCCATCGAATTGGAGGCTCGGCTGGTCTCGGCTGCCGGCTGTGGCCCACCAGGTCGCGGTTGCTCTTTCGTCTCGGACTGCGACAAGGTGCCGATGCCCTGGTGGGTCGGCATCACCTTCACTGCGGGCGATGCCGGTAGTCGGTCGCAGTCACCAGCTCGAGCAGGAACAGCGTCACCACGGCCCCTGGCGTCCATGGGCGGCGTCGCGTACTGCTTGGAACGCCCTGGCCGAGAGTGTCATCGCGACCCTGGACTGAGCGCTGTTCTGCTCACCAGCCCCCACTTCGCCGAGAATGGCGCACGCCCGCAGCAGGCGTAGTAGCCCCAGTCCTCCCCACTCCCTCGTCACGCACCGAACATCGCAGACAAATGTCGCGACTCGGGTGTCCACTCAATGGCCCGATATTCACCTTCAAGTCTGGCCAGGAGGGCAGGTTCGCACCCGCCATCCGCGTCGGCCGACGCGTGGTCTGGGAGGAACGCGAGATCGCCTCCTGGGCGGCCGAACAGCGAGAGCAGACCGGATAGGTGTCATTCACGCACTACACGACTGCTGATGGTCGGGTCCGCTTTCGGGTGCGGTTGAAGGTCCAAGGAAGCAGGTCGCGTCCCGGGTCTTCGGCCGCCGAGCCCCGACGCCCTCGCCTTGGAGCAGGAACAGACACGAGGGTTGCGAGTCGGCGAGTGGGTGGATCCCCGGTGAAACCGTTCCACCATGCCCGTCGTCGTCGGCCCGTCAGCCGAAGGTGCGAGGGCCGTGGTCTCCACAAGCTCGACCACCGAAGGGCACGCTCGACCACCGAGGGGTCACCCCGATCACCGAGAATCCGCGTGAGATCCGGTGACAGGAGTCGAACCCGCGACATCCTCGTTACAAGTCCGATTCCCCACGCCTGACACTCGAATCGAGGGCTTGTGGCTGAGCGTGAGACCGCGCTCCTCGTCGCTGCTGCTGGCTGGATGTGGGCCTGCGGGGACATTGTGGGGATACGCAAGCTCCGAGTACGCCCCCGATGCCGGGCTCAGCGACAGATGTTGTTCGTAATCGGCATGCCTTTGGCCAGCAAGCACCGTCACCCTCCAAACCCGCGCGCGCATCCCCTCGCGCTCGCTCGCGCACCGCGGCGTGCGGCCGGCTCCGCCGATCCCAGCCGGGGCCAGTCACGGCCACGACGTTCGACCGTCTTCCGTGGTCAAGGTCCCCGTTGCTGTCTGCCGGCCTGACAGATCACGGACTCCGACATCGACGCTCCCGTCGCCGATAGCGCGGGCGCGCGCCACCAGCCCTTGGTGTTCGAAAAGTGGTGCCCGCAGGCGGTACTCAAGTACGGCTTGCCCCGTTGGCATGAGTCCCGCGGCACGCGCGGTCTCTGTCATTGCTAGTGCCTGGAGGGGTCCATGTGTCACGAGTCCGGGATAGCCCTCGACCTCGCCCGCGAATTCGCGGTCGTAGTGGATCCGATGAGCGTTGTAGGTCAGCGCGGAAAAACGGAACAGCATGGTCGGGTCGACGGGGAACCGTCGCTCGCCCGCGGTCAGCGGCAAGCAGCCGGTAACAAGGTCGCGTGTTGCGGCGGAACCGGTGTTGGGGCTGCGGTAGACCACGTCCTGCCACTCCTCGACGACGATCTGTCCGCGTTGCTCGACTTCGTGCGCGACCGTCACGAAGCGCAGGAGCCCCGAGCGACCCTGTCTTTCCTCGGTGCGCACGATCCGGGTACGTCGGGTGAGACCGTGCCCGACCAGGAGTGGACCACGAGTCTGAATCCGACCTCCGGCCCACATCCGGCGAAGCCCCAACTCCGGAGGTGCCGGGATGGTGCCTCGTAAGGGGTGTCCGTCGAGGCCGAGGTCGGCCTGCGCCGGTCGCTCGAGGCAATAGAGCCAGTGCCACAAGAGCGGCAGACCTGCGTCGAGGTCGGGCGTATCGACACCGAGAAGGCCGCTGAGGGCCAGGGCAGGTCCGGCAGTCACGACGTCGTGACGCTCCACTGCGGTCGTCAAACCGACGCCTCGGCCAAAGTGAGCAGGCGCTGGACGCGCAGCAGCACGGGGCGGTCCACGAACTGGCCGTCCACCACCCAAGTTCCCGAGGGGACCTCCCCGCCTCCTGTGTTCAAGCCACCAATCGCCTCTGCCACACGTGTGGCCCATCGGAGTTGCTCTGGCGTGGGCGCGAACGCGTCGTGCACGACCGGTACTTGCAATGGGTGCACGCACAGCTTCCCGCCGAACCCCAGCCCGACAGCTCGACGAGCGGACGCGGCGGTCGTGGCCGGGTCGCGGACATCGAGGGTCACCCCGTCGATCGGTGCTGGAAGACCGCTCGCGCGCGCAGCGAGCACGACTCGCGAACGGCCGTACAGCAACGCGTCCCCGGTCTCCTCGACCTCGAGATCGGCGGCCAGGTCGACCGCACCGAACGCCAATGCGACGACGTCCGGGTGCGCGGCGGTCGTGGACACGTCGACGATGCCGACTGCCGTCTCCACCAGGGCAAGGATCGGCACCCCGTGCCGACTGCGATCGGCCGCCTCTGCCACGCTCGACGCGGTCGCCTTGGGTAGCACCAGCCCGCGGAGCCCCGGCAGGTCGAGCACTGCATCGAGATCCGCGGCATGCCAAGCCGTGCCCACGGCGTTCACCCGCACCCAAGCGGCGCCGGACGCCAGCAGCCAGGTCACCACCTCGTGGCGCGCGGCCTCCTTCTCCGGCACGGCGACGGCGTCCTCGAGGTCGATGATGACCTGGTGCGCGCCAGAGGCGACCGCCTTGGCGTAACGGTCGGGCCGATCTCCGGGGACGAACAGCCAGGACAGCGAGGCCCCCCACGGCTTTGTCATGTGCGGTCGCCGAGGCGGGAGCGCTCGACCAGCCCGCGTGCGATCACGTTGCGCTGAATCTCGTTGGTGCCCTCGCCGACGATCATCAATGGCGCATCCCGGAAGTATCGCTCCACGTCGAACTCGGTGGAGTAGCCGTAGCCTCCGTGGACGCGGACCGCGTCCAGTGCCACCTTCATCGCGGTCTCCGACGCGAACAACTTGGCCATGCCCGCCTCCAGATCGGCGCGCTCCCCGGAGTCGTATCGACGGGCCGCGTATTGCACCAGTTGGCGGGCGGCAGTCAGTTGGGTAGCCATGTCAGCAAGGAGGTTGCCGATCGATTGGTGCTGCCAGATCGGCTTTCCGAACGATTCGCGCTCCTGGGCGTATCGCAAGGAGTCCTCGAGTGCGGCCCGGGCCACACCAAGCGCGCGCGAGGCAACTTGGATCCTGCCGATCTCGAGACCGCGCATCATCTGCGCGAAGCCGTGCCCCTCGTCCTTGCCCAACAGGGTGGAGCGAGGCACCCGGAAGTCGTCAAAGAATAGCTCGCAACTCTCCACGCCTTTGTACCCCAGCTTGGGCAGATCCCTGGAGATCTCGAAACCGGGACCGGGTTCGACCAGGAGGATGCTGATCCCGCGATGGGCCGGCGTCGCTGCGGAATCGGTGCGACACAACAGTGCGACCAGATGAGAGTGCCGGGCGTTGGTGATCCAGGTCTTGGCTCCGTTGACGAGGTAGTCCTCCCCGTCCACCCGGGCTGCGGTGCGCAGGGCTTGCAAGTCACTGCCTCCCCCGGGCTCAGTCAGTGCCATCGTGGCGCGGATTTCGCCGGTGGCCATGCGCGGCAGATAGCGCTCCTGCTGCTCGTCGGTCCCAAAGCCAACGAGCAGTTTGGCGACCACGCTGTGTCCACCCATGGCGCCTGCCAGGCTCATCCAGCCTCGAGCGACCTCCTCGGTCACCGCTGCGTAGCAAGAGGCCGTCACCCCCGCGTCGTGCCACGGCTCAGGCACCGCCAGCCCGAACATCCCCAATTGCTTCATCTGCTCGATGAGCGCCTCCGGGTAGACGTTGGCATGCTCCAACTCGTGCACTACGGGCTTGACCTCGCGGTTCACCCATTCCCTGACGAGCCCGACGATCTCGGTCTCCTCGGCGTTCAGCTCATAGCTCATCCTCGGGTCACCCGATCTCGATGATGGTGCGGACCCCGTCGCCCTGTTTCATCCGCTCAAACGCTGCGCCAAGGTCGGCGAGCCCCTCACGGTGTGTGATCAAGGGGCTCAGGTCAAGCCGCCCAGCGCGAACGAGCGAGGCGAGCACTGGTACGTCCCGCTCAGGGTCGCTGGACCCGAAGACCGAGCTGGTGAGAGTCCGGGCGTAGTGGTAAAGCTCCATGGCAGAGAACGTCACCTCATCAGTGGTGCGGCCAACTCCGACGACAGTGCATTGACCACCTCGACGCGTTGACGACCAGGCCGCTCGGATCGTCGCTGGCTTGCCGACACACTCAAAGGCGTGGTCGACGCCGCGCCTCTCGGTCAGCGCCCGCACGGACCGGGCCAGCGTCTCGTCGTACAGCAGGAAGTCCGTGGCACCCATGGCGCGGGCGACTTCCTCCTTCGTCGCGCTGACGTCGACCGCGATGATCCGGTCTGCCCCGGCCACTGAGGCCGCGGCGACAGCCGACAGCCCTATTCCACCAAGTCCGACGACCAGGACGTGGTCGCCGGTGCGAACCGACGCGGTGTTGCGGACTGCTCCGGCGCCGGTGAGGACCGCGCAGCCCATCACGGCTCCGACGTCCAATCCGATCCCGTCGGGCAATGGCACCACACCGTCTCTGTGCACAATTGCTTCCTCGGCGAACGCACCGACGCCCAGAGACACGTGCAGCGGGGTTCCGTCCGCCAGCGTCCCTGAGGGCCGGCTGACGACCCCTTCCACCCGGCGACACAGCCACGGCTGGGAATGCAGGCAGAACCAACAGGTGCGGCACGGGGCAGCCCAGTTGAGCACGACGGGCATGCCGACCGACAGGTCCGATACCTCGCTACCGACCGCAGCAACCAGGCCGGAGGCCTCGTGTCCCAGGACGAGAGGAAACTCGGGCACGATGGTCCCGTTGACCATCGACAGGTCGGAGTGGCACACCCCGGCTGCGCGTATCTCGACCCGCACGTCTCTAGGGCCGAGGTCCGGCAGTACAACGTCGACCAAATCGGGTGGGGTGTCGACGGCGAAGGCGACCATTGCTTTGACCACAGTTCCGGTTCCTCTCAGATCTGGATGGATTTGAGCTCGAGGTAGTCCTCGAGTCCGTAAGGCCCCATCTCCCGGCCGAGGCCGGAGCGCTTGTAGCCACCGAACGGTGCAAGCGGGTTGTACGCCGCACCGTTGATGTCGACGGTGCCGGTGCGCATCCGGCGGGCCACGGCGAAGGCGCGGTTCTGGTCGGCGGACCAGACCGCGCCGTGCAGGCCGTAGTCGGAGTCGTTGGCGATCCGCACTGCGTCGTCGTCGCCGTCGTGCGCGATGATGCTGAGAACCGGCCCGAAGATCTCCTCCTGGGCGATTCGGGCCGCTGGGTCGACCGACCCGAACACGGTCGGCCGGACGTAGAAACCGCAGTCGAGACCCTCGGGCTGCTCGGCGCCACCTGTGATCAGCTCGGCACCGTCGTCGACTCCGGCTGCGATGTACGACCGGACGATGTCTCGCTGCATGCGGCTGGCGAGCGGACCGAGCCTTGTCCGGGCGTCACGTGGGTCGCCCGGGGAGAAGGCCTCGGCGTAGGTCCGTGCGAGGGCGCAGGCCTCGGCGTGCCGCGAACGGGGCACCAACAGTCGGGTCCAGGCCGCGCAGGTCTGGCCATTGTTGAGGAAGGCGTTGGCGATGCCGACCTTCACGGCGAGGCTCAGGTCGGCGTCGTCGAGAACGACGTTCGCCGACTTCCCGCCGAGCTCGAGCGTGACCCTCTTGACAGTCTCCGCCGCCAGCGCGGCCACCCGGGTCCCGGCCCGCATCGACCCGGTGAACGAGACAGCATCCACCCGGGGGTGCCGCGACAAGGCCTCTCCGACCACCGGCCCGGTCCCACTCACCAGGTTGAACACGCCGGCAGGTAGCCCAACCTCGTCAACCGCCTCGGCCAACATCCACGCCGTGAGCGGCGCCACCTCGCTCGGCTTGAGAACCAGGGTGCACCCTGCCGCCAACGCGGGCGCCAGTTTCGCCACCACCTGGTGCAGCGGGTAGTTCCAAGGCGTGATTGCCGCGACCACTCCCACCGGTTCGCGCAGGACCATCGTGTTCCCGATCTTCTCCTCGGGGCGCCCCTGCTCGAGCTGGTCGGCGTATGCGTTGAGCACCGTCACCGGCAAGACTGCCTGGATCCGCTGGCTGGTCCGTATCGGCGTTCCCACCTCATCCGTGATGGATTGAGCGAGCGCTTCGTTGTGCCTTTCGAGCACCCCGGCCAGCGCGCGCAGCAGGGCGGCTCGCTGCTGCGGTGATGTCTCGGACCAGGTCGGAAACGCCTCCGCGGCGGCGGAGACAGCCGCGTCCACATCAGCTTCATCGCCAGCGGGTACAGCACTCATCGCCAGCTCTGTCGCAGCGTTGACGACCTCGATTGCTTCGTGGCCGTGGGGGGCGCGCCACTCTCCGCCCAGATACAGCAGGTCGTGCTTTGGCTGGGTCACCGTCATCACCGTCCGCCAAGGATCGTGACGCACGTCGAAGCGTCCTCGATTCCGTAGAAGCCACCGCCACCTTGGCTGATCGACCAGCGGGCACCCTCTACCTGCATTGGACCGGCCTCCCCCCGCAACTGTCGGACCAGTTCGTAGGTCTTCGCGAGCCCCGTCGCTGCGATGGGGTGGCCCTTGGAGACCAACCCACCCGACAGGTTCACCGGTATGCGGCCTCCGATCGCCGTGTCACCCCGCTCAGCCGCGACCCCTCCCTCGCCGCGCGGCACCAGGCCCAGGTTCTCGGTCTGCAGCACCTCGCCGAAGCTCGTTGCGTCATGCACCTCGGCAACATCGATGTCCTCCGGCCCAATGCCTGCTCTTGCATAAGCACGCGCAGCGGTCTTCACTGTCAGGTGCCCATTCAGGTCGAGCGGGTCGCGGTCGGATCCGCTGCCCAACTCGATCGCGCGGATCGGTACCGCCCGGCGTGCGTCCATGCTCCCCAGAACTTCGTCGCTGCAGATGAGCACCGCAGCCGCGCCGTCGGTCATTGGCGCGCACATCGGAAGTGTGATTGGCCACGAGATGGTTGGCGCGGCAAGCACCTCCTCGATGGAGAACGCCCGCTGGTACTGGGCCTTGGGGTTGTGGACGCTGTGTTGGTGGTCCTTGGCAGCAACGGCGGCCAATTGTCGGGCGGTGAGTCCGTACTCGCGCATGTGGGACTTTGCCAGTGCGCCGTAGACGTCCATGAACAGGCTCTTCTGCTCCGGGGCGGGCTCGCGGACATCTGTGGGAGTGGCCACACCTGTTCCGAGCGCGGTCAGCCCAGCCATGGTGGCGTCGACAGCAGTGACGTCCCAGGCACCGTTGAACCACTCGAGCGCTCCAGGCTTGTTGGCCGTCATTCGCTCGACTCCGACGACGAGGACGACGTCGGCCAGCCCGGCACGGACGTGGGCGTCCGCCAGCATCAGGGCCGTGTCGCCACTCGCGCATGCGTTCTCCACGTTGAACACCGGCCACTCCTGAAGACCGAGCGGACGCAGGGCAATCTGACCGGCGACCGCGTGCTGCCCCTCGAGGGCGCCCTGCATGGTGCAGGAGAAGAAGGTGGCCCGGATCGCGTCCAGGGTGAGTCCCGCGTCCTTGAGCACGCCGGTCACCACCTCCTCGACCAGCTGCTTGACCGAGGTGGATGGATGACGACCGAACTCGGTCATCGAGACCCCCATGATGTGTGCGGGCATGGCTCCCTATCATTCGCTCACCCGCGACGAGCGGGGCCGAGGTATGAGTGACTCAGCGCTCGCCACGCTAGGTCCAGTAGGGAGGTCTGCTCGTTGTCCTGCTGGCAGATCCCCATGCTCGAAAGTTGTCGTTTTCACAACCACCGACGGACCGAGTCCGGCGCGCCAAGGGCCAGGGGCCAGTCAGTCGCGCTGCGCGTCGTGCGGACTCGTGGGAGCGTCGACAAGGGCACCGGCTTCGATCGCCCACCAGAGTTCAGCCAGGCAGCGCGGACTGTCGAGATCCACGCCGACGAGCTGCTCGAATCGACGCAGTCGGTAGCGCAGCGTATTCGGGTGGATCCCCAGCAGCCGTGCGGTTCGAGCCGGGTTGCGGTCGTGGGCGAGAAAGGCGCGGACGGTCTCCTCGATCTGAGCTCCCACGTGACTCCCGGCTCTGAGGGGCCCGAAGTAGCGCTCGACCATACGCCCAGCGATCCCGGGCTCGCTTGCAATCGCGACCCGCAGGCCCAGGTCGTCTGGCCCGAAGACCCCAACAAGACCGAACCGTTCGGCTGCGTGGCTCATCTGGCTCGCGCTCTGATACGAAGCTGCGACCTGGGCAAACGGCCCGGGATGACTCACTCCGACAACACCCGTCACGTCTCCGAGTCGCGGAGGCCGAGGGACGATGCCGAGCACGACACCATCGTCAATGACCACGAGTCCCGATCGGCCGTTGTTCCGGCTCGATGACTCGAGGCGGCGACGCAAGGCCTCCGTGGTGGTGTCACCGAGCGGCATGCCCCGCAGCGCGATGTAGGCGCCATCCGGGTCCAGTCCGAACGACGCGGCGAACTCACGGCGCTGACCGGCATCGACCGACCCGCGGAGGAGACCACGCACCAGGTGCAGCTTGCGTTCCTCGTCAAATCTCTCCCGCGTCAGTTCGAACGCGCGACGCACCAGGAAGATCTGAGAGGAACAGGCATCAGCGGTCTCCCAGAGGAGCTTGGTGGCCTTGAGCATGGTGGCTGGAGCAACGGCTTCGGCACCGCCCAACTCCAAGCACCCATCGCGGATGACACTGTGACACAGCCGGTAGCCATCCATCATCTCGCCAACGGCCATGCCTTGCTCAGCGCGCTCGCGCCCGACCCACGCCTCATCTACCTCATCGGGACTGGGGGCCTTGCCATCGACCATGGTCTTTGCCGCTCGCCTGACGTTGCGCAACGCCGAGGGCATGAGCGACTCGTCCGGGATGAGCTTGGTGTCCTGCCTGTAGACGACGAACCGCTCGCGCAGTGCGGTCACCTGACGCCCCACGAGGTCCTCAGAGTGTTCGGTGAGTAGACGCGCCACCTCGGCGAGGCCGAGATCCTCCCTGGTGTCGTGCTGCTCGGTCGCACCAGCAGCCGCGTAACTGCCCTTCACGTTGTGCCACCTTCCCGTACTCCCCGAGTCGGAACCGAACCAGTCTGGCGTCCGCCGAGTCGTGCTTTGTGAATGTAGTCACACCACCCCGACTTGGGAAGCCCGTCACGCCCTAGCTGGGTCCGCGGGGGTATCCACATCGGACAAGAAACGAGGGGCCGACGCTGGAAGCACTATCCCGTCGCGTTCCACGAACGCGGTCCTGGCCCTGGCGTGCGCATGTGCGGATGCCTCGAGCAGGTCTAGGACGGGGGTCATGCAGGCATCGATACCGTCGAAGGCCGACACCCACTCATCACGGGTGCGGGTGCCGAAGATCGCCGCCATGCGAGCAGACCTCGCGGGCCACGCACCTGAGTCCTCTTGAGGGTAGGCCTCTTGCTCGGTCATCCCCAACGTGCTCACAAGCGCGGCGTAGAAGTGCGCCTCGACGGCCCCCACTGAGATGTACCGGTGGTCCTTTGTCTCGTACACCTGGACGTACGGGGCGCCGCCGTCCCAAGCGTTCGTGCCTCGCGCCAGGCTCCACTCACCGCGCGCAACCATGGCGTGGAACGGCGTCATCAGCAGCGAGGCGCCATCGACCATCGCCGCGTCCACCACGTCTCCTTTCCCCGTGGCCGCCGAACGGCGCAGGGCAGCCAGCACCCCGAATGCGAGGAGCATCCCGCCGCCGGCGTAGTCAGCGATCAGGTTGAGAGGAAGCGTCGGGGGCCTGTCCACCGAACCGACGTGAGCCAAGACTCCAGCCATGGAGATGAAGTTGATGTCATGCCCTGCCACAGCAGCAAGTGGGCCGACCTGTCCGTAACCAGTCATCCGGCCGTAGACGAGGGCTGGCGCCACGGCATGACAGTCCTTCGGTCCCAGGCCCATGCGCTCGGTCACTCCCGGGCGAAAACCTTCGAGCAGAATGTCGTGCCCACGCACGAGCGCGAGGACGTGGTCACGGCCTCCTGGCGACTTCAAGTCCAACTCCGAGGCCACCTTGCCGCGCCGAAGCGGGTCGTCGCGGACCGCGGCGGGGGTCCCCGGACGGTCCGCCACCAGTACGTCCGCGCCGAGGTCGGCGAGCATCATCCCCGCAAACGGGACGGCCCCCAGACCCCCCAGTTCGAGAACCTTCAAACCGGACAGCGGCCCGGTCATCCCGCCACCCCGTCGATCTCAACGACGATGTCTGTCCGAAGCGCGCGGCCCAGGTCGACCGTTGCCGCAGTTACTCCCGCAGCACGCAACTCCGCCTTAAGTACCTTCTGCGAGGACGTGCGGGGCAAGTGGTCCCGCACCTCCAGATAACGTGGCACCGCGAAGTAGGGCAATCGCTGTCGGCAGTGCCGAGCCAGAGCATCCACGTCGATCGCAGCGCCGTCGGCGGCCACGACGCACGCCATCACCTCGTCCTCGGCAAGGGCGGACGCCACCGCAAACACAGCTGCCTCACCGACGTTGGGGTGTGCTTCGAGCACGGCCTCCACCTCGAACGACGAAACATTCTCTCCTGACCTTCGAATCGCGTCTTTGCTGCGGTCACGGAAGTAGAACCAACCCTCTCGGTCCTGGACCACGAGGTCCGCTGTGTGCAACCAAAGGTTCTGCCAAGCAGCGACTGTCGCGTCTGGATTGCCCCAGTAGCCCAGTGACGTTGTCCACGGGCTTCGTGGGCGCACCACCAGCTCCCCCTGGACGCCCGGTGACACGGGCTCGTCGTGCTCGTCGACGACCTGGCACTCCCAGTCGGGCAAGGCTCGACCGCACGAGCCGGGTGGGAACGGTTCACCAGCAACGACCCCGATCGGCATACCGACGTCGGTGAGCGCGTAGAACGTCCGCACCTTCGCACCGAATCGCGCTGTGAACGTTTCGGGGTCCAATGGCGCCGGAACGACCAAGGCTCGGCTGAGTGCATGGTCCCGGTCGTCTCCCTGACTTGGGCGGCCGACCAGCACCGGGGCCATGATGCCCAGCATGCTGGTCACCGTCGCCCCGGTGTGGCGGACGCGGTGCCAGAATGCTGAAGCACTGAAGCGCTCATCGACGATGGTGTGTGCGCCCACCATCAAGGCTGGCAGCAACGTGACGAACAGCCCATTGGCATGGAAGAGCGGCAGCGTCACGTAGACGATGTCGTCGTCGTTGTACTCCGCAACCAGGTGCGCACCACGCGCGAGCGAGAGCACTGCGCGCTCGGTCCACACGACGCCTTTGGAGGGGCCGGTGGTCCCGGAGGTGAAGAGGATCGCGGCGGGCTGGGAGGGTGTGAGCTCGTGCGAGGTCGTCGTGATGGGTCGGTTGAGACTCGGCCACCCCGTGACGTTGTTCCCATCCTCGTCGCCCACACCATCCACCAGCACGATGCGAGCGTCGGACGCGGAAGTCTGTGCAAGCTCAAGCCTGAGCTGCGGCCACAGCCCCTTCTCGACCACGACGAGCGAGGGCTCGGCGACCTGCACCATGTGTCGCAGGATGTCTCCTCTCATGCTCGTATTGACCGGAACCAACACCGCCCCGATCCGGAGACAGGCCAGCCAGGTCAGGACGATCTCGGGCCGATTCCCCACCATGACGAGCACCCGATCGCCGGGGCGCACTCCCGCGGCCTCGAGCCCGGCAGCGACCCCGAGTGCTCCGGTTCGGAGAGCAGCCCGGGACCACCCGGGCGCTGTCCCGAAGGTGAGGGTGAGTCGGTCAGGGTCTTGAGCGACGAGCTGGTCCAGCTGGTGCCAGATCCCGGATGGGGGGACGTGCAGCATGTTCACTTCCTGGAGGTGGGATGCGGCAGGACGGCGCGGGCGGCTCAGAGCTGATCAGCGCTCGCCATGATCGACTTCCATTCGAAGTAGTGCTCAAGACCCTGGGGGCCGAGCTCGCGACCGATCCCGCTGTCCTTGTAACCGCCGAAGGGCGCGTCCATGTCGAGGATCCAGTAGTTGACCCCGATGTTGCCCGCCCTGATTCGGCGCGCCATGTCGATGCCCTTCTGCTCGTCCGCCGTCCAGAGTGACCCGCCGAGACCGTAGTTGCTGTCGTTGGCCATCTCGACCGCTTCGTCCTCGGTGTCGTACGGGGTGATCGACATGACGGGGCCGAAGACCTCCTCCCGGGAGAGACGGTCGCTCGGCTTCACATCCGCGAAGACCGTGGCGGAGACGAACCAGCCGTCGTCAAGGCCTTTCGGTCGGCCGCCGCCGGCAACCAGCCGGGCCTCGCTGTTGTCGCGGGCGTCGTCGATGAAGCCCATCACCCGAGCAAGGTGGTGCTCGGTTGCCATCGGGCCGAGGGTGGTGGCCGGGTCGAGCGGGTCGCCTACCACCATGCTGTCGGCGTACCCAGCCACCGCGTCTACGACTTCGCGGTAGCGTGACCGCGGGGCCAACAAGCGCATCTGTGCGGTACAGGTCTGGCCGTTGTTCATGAAGGATGAGCCGGAGAGCCCAGCCAGAAGGGTCTCAACGTCCCCGTCCTCGCAGAAGATGGCAGCCGACTTGCCGCCAAGCTCGAGTGAACAGCGACGGATCAGGCGGCCGCACTCAGCTCCGATGAGGCGGCCAGCCGCGGTCGAGCCGGTGAACGCGATCTTGTCCACGCCTGGGTGCGAGACGAGGGCTGCACCGGCGTCGCGATCACCCAGCACGATGTTGAGCACACCGGCGGGCAACCCGGCCTCGGCGGCGGCTTCGGCGATCAGGTAGGAATCCAGGGCGGTGTCGGGCGCGTGCTTGAGGACCACTGTGCAGCCTGCCGCCAGGGCGGGCGCGATCTTCATCATCGCGACGGACATCGGAAAGTTCCACGGTGTGATGGCGCCGACAACTCCGACAGGCTCGCGTCGGACGATCGTCGCCCCTGAGGGGCTGGGCTGCACCGTTTCGAGAGGATCGGTCAGCACCATGTTCGCGTACATGTCGAGCAGGGCTGCGGGTGCCACGTCATTGAACGGCTGGGACAGCGTGATCGGCATCCCGTTCTCGCGGCTGACAAGATCACTGGCGACGCCCTCGTGCGCTCTCAACGCCTGGGCGAAGCGGAACATCACCTTGGCTCGTTCAGCGGGCGTCGTTCGACCCCACGGCCCCAGGTCAAAAGCGCGGCGCGCAGCTCGCACAGCTGCGTCGATGTCGTGAGCGTTGCCGAGAGCCGCAGTCCCGAGAAGGCGTCCGGTCGATGCCTCGAACTTGGGAATGCTCTCACTTCCGTTGGGCGTTGCCCACTGCCCATCGATGAAGAAGCGCGGTCGGTCCAACTCGGTTGTCGCTGCGTTGATGGTCATGTCTAGTTCCCTTCGAATGATGTGGGTGATGGACAGGTGCTCAGGACACGTCTCGGCGCAGGTAGCGCGTCGCCGTGACCGCAACGATGAGAGCGATGCCGTTGAACAGGGGCTCGATGAAGGTAGGCACACCGAGGAGGGACAGCCCCGTGATCCCGACCGCGAGCGTGAAGACGGCCACCAGCGTCCCCCAAACGTTGAAGACCCCGACCTTGATCGCCGTGGCGCCGAGGAACGCTGCCGCGAATGCGGGCAACAGGAGTGGTGGGCCGACATTGGGGTTGCCTACTCCCAGGCTCGCCGCTTGGAGGACGCCTCCGATCCCGCACAGGAACCCGGTGGCTGCGAACGTCGACAGCACCAGGCGATCAACGCCTAGTCCGGCGAGGCGCGCTGCATCGCGTGACCCCCCGAGGGCATACAGGTACCGCCCTACAGGAGTGTGCTCCAAGACGTACCAAACAGCCGTGGCGATCACCACGAGGTAGATGCCCGGCAGTGGCACACCCACCACGGACTTGCGAGCGATATCGGTGAGCGCGGGCGGCAGGCCACTGTAGATCGCCGTCGAGTCGGTATACCAAAGGACCACACCGGAGATGATGGTCGCCATACCCAAGGTCGCGATGAAAGCTGCGATCTTGACCTTCGCGACCATGAACCCGTTGATGGCACCGACCAGGGTGCAGATCGCCACACCGCACAGGATCGCCGGCACGAGGCCCAGTCCCTGCTTCGAGATGAGACCGGGCACCATGACCGCGCCGAGACCGAGGTTGGCTCCGACCGAGAGGTCGAACTCCCCGATGACCAGAGGTAGCAACACCGCGATCGAGAGCACCGCCAACACTGATTGGGTGAGCACAATCGCCCGGACATTGTCGAGCGTGGCGAAAGTGTCTGGCCGGAGCAGTGAGAAGAGCAGGCACAGACCCACGAGGATCGCTGGAAGCGCCAAGGCGGCCGCTCGGTCCCGCCGTACCCGCGTCGACCCGCTCGCAATACCCCGATTCGTCGGCGTGGCCGCCGGAGGGGCATGCGTGTCCACGGGCTCTGTCAACACACCGCGACTCGTCTCGTTGGTCATGCGACACCTGCTTCCTGGTCGGTGAGATAGACGTACTCCGCGATCCGGTCGCGGGTGAGGTCAGAGCCGGTGAGTTCCGCGCAGATTCGGCCGCTACGCAGGACAAGCACTCGGCTGCAGACCCGTGCCAGGTCCTCGAAGTCGGAGTCGATGAGCAGCACTCCGGCGCCGTCCGCGGCGGCGCGGTCGACCTCGGCGTAGATCTGTCCCTTGGCGCCGACGTCAACGCCCTGGACGGGCTCGTCGAAGACGATCACCCGTGGCCGTAACCGCATCCACTTGGCGAGCACGACCTTCTGCTGATTTCCGCCTGAGAGCTGTGCGAAGAGCTTGGCGCTGTCCCGCGGCCTGATGTCGTAAAGCTCGCTCAGTCTCTCCGCCTCTAGTCGCTCTTGACCGTGACGGAAACGCCCACGGCGGAAGAACGACCACACGTCGGGGAGGGTGATGTTGGCGGCGACCCCCATGGACAGGATCCCGCCGTCGCGCCGACGGTCCTCGGGGACGAGAACGACCCCTGCACGGATGGCATCGAGGGGCCGGCGCCACGTCACCTGGCGCCCTTCGATCTCAAGTGAACCGCCGGTCCTGACCTGGGTTCCGGCGATGAGACGGCCCAACTCGCTGCGGCCCGAGCCGAGGAGACCCGCAATTCCGAGCACCTCGCCGCGACGCAGGTCAAAAGAGATCTGAGCCACCCGGCTCCCGCAGAGTCCGTCGGCTCTCAGGACGGTCTCGGACGTGACCCTTCGGGCTGGCTGAGGAACGAGTTCGTCCATCGGGCGGCCGATCATGGTCGTGACAAGGCTTCTTTCGTCGAGGTCCGCTACGTCATAGGTGCCGACGTGACGGCCGTCGCGCAGCACCGTGACGCGCTGGGCGAGTTCGAAGATCTCGTCGAACCGGTGCGAGACATAGATGATGCCCAGTCCCCGCGCCTGAAGCCTACGAACGAAGGCGAAAAGGCGCTCGACCTCGGCGTCAGGCAGAGCGGCCGTGGGCTCGTCGAGGACCAGCACCCTGCCGCCCGAGCCGGCATCGTTCAGTCCTCGGGCGATGGCCACCAGCGTCCGGTCGGCCTGGGAGAGGTCCCCAAGGCGCGTCCGCGGGTCGACATCGATGCCGAGCTCAGATAGCAAGGAGCTTGCTCGCCGGCACTCCGCCGCCCAGTTGATGCGCCACGGTCGCCCGGCCAGAAACCCGCGCCCCAGCGCAAGGTTCTCGACAACCGTCAGACTCGGGATGAGGCCGAGGTCCTGGTGGACGAACGCAAGTCCCACATCCCGGGCCTGCCGGGAGCCGTGCCCGTCGGGAAGCCGCTCCCCTCCCACCCAGATCTCGCTCCCGGCATCGGAGGTGTGATACCCGGATAGCGACTTGATCAGGGTCGACTTGCCACAGCCGTTCTCCCCCACGAGAGCGTGCACCTCACCGGCGCGCACCTCGAAGGAGACACCCGACAGAGCGACCTGTCCGGCATAGGTCTTGCCGAGATTGCGCAGGGTTAGCGCCACGTCGTGCATCAGGTGCCTCCTCTCGTACGGCTTGGATGGGAACAGAATCAGTTGACGCCCCATAGCTCGTGGTACAGCGGACGAACGTCGATGTCTCCGTCCCAGGGACCAGTCGCCGGGGCGTTCTCCTTGACCAGCACCTTCGTGTGCACGTTCTGGTCCACTGGCTGCTCGCCTGCAAAGAGCCGGTTGAGGTTGTCAACCATCGCGTAGCCGACCCACACACCCGGGAGCCCGACGCTCGCCTTCTGGTCCGTGTCCTCGCGAATGCGGTCGAGCGAGGGTGTGTTGGAGTCGAACCCGGCGCCCCAGCGCTTTCCGTCGGCCAGCCCCGCTTGCTGCAGTCCCTGGAGAGCGAAGACGAGTGCGTCGTCGTACGGAGCCCAGAGGATGTTGAAGTCCGGGTTCTGACGTGCGGCCGCAGCCACCTTCGTCGGGACGTTGGTGCCGAGCTCGCTCACCAAGAACTGCTGCTCTGCGACGATCTTGCAGTCGCCACCGGCCTGCTGGCACTCCTTGATGAACCTGCGGTTTCCATCCTGCCTGCCGACCACATCGACAAACTCGGGGTCGGTCAACATCAGCTGGTGAACATGGCCGTCGGTCAAGGTGTAGAGCGCCTGGCCAAGGGCGTAGCCGTCATCCTCGAAGGACTTCACCGAGGGCACGATGGCGTCGTAAAGACCCGTCTCGCCGTCCGAGTTCCCACAGAAGGCACACACAGCGGCCAGACCCTTGTCTTTGGCGTTCTGGAGGGCGCCTTGGATGGTGACAGCGTCCACAGCCACTAATGCCAATCCATCAGCCCCAGCAGCGATGGCCTGCTCTACGGCCGACGAGCCCACACTGGGATCACCCTTGCCGTCGATCATCGTCACGTCCCAGCCGAGGTCCCCGGCCGCCTGCTTGGTGGCCTCCCCCATCCGCTTGCATCCCTCGGCGACCATCGGACAGGTGATGACGAAGAGCGACTTTCCGGACACCCCCTTGGGGCCGGTCGTCGGTGGCTTATAGGTCTGCTCGGCGGTGCTGGCTGCGAAGCCGGCCTTGACAGTCGCCTCGAAAGCCTCCAACTGCGAGGCATCCCCGGTTGTGACTGTGTCTGAGCCTTCTGCGTCGGAACCGCACGCAGCAGCGAGTGACATGGACATGACAACGGTTCCCAGGGCGAGCCACCGCGACATGGTCGACCTGGTCGACCGGATGGGCTTGGGCATGGTTCAGCCTTCTTTCTCGGTGATTTCCGGATAGCGCGCAGCGACGCACGTGCGCCGAACGGCTGGGGTGGTTCAGACGGACAGCCCGAGATGTCGCGTCAAGACGCGCAGGGTGAGCGCCGGGTCAGAGGGAGAAGTCGATGATTCCGCGGATGTTCTTGCCATCGCGCAGGTCTTGGTAGCCGTCGTTGATCTGGTCGAGGGTGTAGCGACGCGTGATGAGCTCATCGAGCTTGAGAAGTCCCTGGTCGTACATGCGCAGCATCTTCACGATGTCGTACTGCGGGTTGGATGAGCCAAACTGGCAGCCGCGGATAACCTTCTCGTTGAAAACCATGTCCGAGCCGGAGACGTGGATGGTGAGGAGCGCGGGATCGGCGATCGCGGTCATGACGACCGTGCCGCCTTTCCCGATGATGTTGAACGCGTTCTGGACGACCTCTTCATCGACGCTGCTCACGATGACCAAAGCTTGGTCGGCACCCTGTCCCCAGGTCATCTCGACTACTGCCTCGTGGGCTTCCTTCGCCTCGGCGAAGACGTGGGTGGCTCCGAACTGCAGAGCCGTATCGCGCTTGAACTCGACGGGATCGATGACCACGATGTGCCGGGATCCGGCGAACTTGGCACCTTGGATGGCGTTCTGACCGAGCCCTCCGGCGCCGTAGATGACGGTGGTGTCGCCAGGACGGATGTTCCCAGCGCGCACCGCGGTACCCCATCCCGCGGTAACGCCGCACCCGACGAGGACCGCCTTATCGAGCGGAAGCCACGAGTCCACCTTCACGACTGATAGCTCTGAGATGACGATGTGCTCAGAGAACGCTCCGAGCATGCACAGCGCGCCATAGTCGGTCCGTGCTTCCCCAGCGCCCGGGATGGAATGGAATCGGTAGGTTCCGTCCGGCATGGTGCCGGCGAGGATGGTGGCACCTTGGTCGCAGAGGTTCTGGTGGCCCGTCGAGCAGTAGCGGCAGTGACCGCAGCTGGGGATGTAGGAGCAAACCACATGATCACCGACGGAAACCTTGGTAACTCCTTCCCCGACCTCCTCCACGATGCCCGCGGCCTCGTGACCCCCGACGACCGGGAAACTCACGGCCAGGTCGCCGTCGATCATGTGTAGATCGGAATGGCACAGACCGGCCGCAACCATCCGCAGCCGAACCTCGAATGCCCGCGGGGGGTCGAGCTCCAGCTCCATGATCTCGAACGGCTTCTCCGGACCAGTGAGAACGGCAGCTCGCGTCTTCATGTTGGATTCCCTTCCGTCGCAGCGAGCCGGTGCGATACCGGCTTCGTCACAGTAGGGCGTGTGATGACGCTCACTAGTTGTCTCGCAGGAAGGATCACGAGATAGCTTCTTGTGCTTTTCACAACGACCGACCGTCAACCGAGTTCTCGTCCGCCCCGCGCGGGAGATCACCGGCATGCCGCACAACCGAATACCCGTCTGCGTGAGGGTGACGCCTGTGTCCAGACGTGACGCGGGAATGGTGGCTGCGTGCGAGCGCGACTACATGGCGAAGTGAGCGGGGACAAATCGGGGACACGTCGCGGGAGACGGGCGGTGACGTCCCGTGAGGTGGTGTCGTTCAGGCCCTGTTCTGACCAGCGAGAAAGAGGGTCTCACCTCACGATGACGGTTGGTCGTAGAAGACCGGGGACCAGCACGAGAGCCGGTGACAGGAGTCGAACCCGCGACATCCTCATTACAAGTCTGATTCTCCCCGCCTGGCGCTCGAATCGAGACCCATGGCTGAGCGTGAATCGTCGTTCTTCGTCGTGACTAGTGGTGGCTGGATGTGGCCCTGCGGGGACATTTCGGGGACGCGCACCCTCCGGTCCAGGCACCAGCCCGTGAACTCCTGGTTGCTCACCGAAGGGTCGATCGATGCCGAATAGGGACTAGTGCCTCGCTGGGACACGCTTCAACCCAAAGCCAGGTCGACGACCGTCGAGGTTGGTCGATCGCACACGGACACGGTGAAGAGTGGGTCCCATGCGTATCCGCCGCAGAAGACCGTCCTCACCGGGTCGGGCGACCCGAGCTTTCTCCTGACCTCCCGGATCCACCGACGAGCGGTGGGCTCGCTGCCGACCCGGTGCTCCCCGTACACCCCTGCGACCAGCTCCTCGGCGCCAACCGTCCGACCTCTCGCGAGCACCACGGTCGCGAGGACTCGAAATTCAATGGCCGACAGGGCCAACTCTCGACTACCTCGGTAGGCGAGACCTGCATTGCGACCCAAGTGGAAGGTCGAGGCGGTAGGAATGGGACAGCCGCAGGCCGTCTCACTGAGCTCGTTTGTCATCTAGACCCTCATGCCTGGCGGGCTTACTCGCGGTGAACTGGGGATGGTGGCGAACGCGACCTTGATTCGGTGCCAGTTGGCAGACTGCTGGACCTGGCGACCCGGCTGCGCAACAGCGCCGCTCTCGTGCTCGTCCTCCGATGCGGGTACGCCCGACGAACAACTCATCGAGCCCGCGGAAGCGGCATCGCAGGGCCGATACATGTGTCGCTCGGCCGCAATGCCCGGGCCTTTCGGTACAGGTGTCCGGCGCGGTAGGACGAACGGACCAGTGGGCCTGACAGTACGCCCGAGAACCCGATCTCCTCAGCCTCGGCCGCCATCTCGACGAACTCCTGCGGCTTGACCCACCGCTCGACGGGGTGGTGCCGCGCTGAGGGGCGCAGGTACTGGGTGATCGTGATCAGCTCGGTGCCGGCCTCGTGCAGGTCCCGCAGCGCCTGGGAGATCTCCTCGCGGGTCTCACCCATGCCCAGGATCAGGTTGGACTTGGTGACCAGGCCGAACGCCCTGGCCTGGGTCAGCACGTCGAGGGATCGGTCGTAGCGGAAGGCCGGGCGGATCCGCTTGAAGATCCGCGGCACGGTCTCCACGTTGTGGGCCAGCACCTCGGGTCGGGACTCGAAGACCTCGGCCAGCAGATCGGGCTTGCCGTTGAAGTCCGGGATCAGGTTCTCCACCCCGGTGCCCGGGTTGAGCTCGTGGATCTTGCGCACGGTCTCGGCGTACAACCAGGCGCCGCCATCGGGCAGGTCGTCGCGCGCGACACCGGTGATGGTGGCGTAGCGCAGCTCCATCTTCTGCACCGACTCCGCGACGCGACGCGGCTCGTCGCGGTCGAGGGGCTGCGGCTTGCCGGTGTCGATCTGACAGAAGTCGCAGCGCCGCGTGCACTGGTCGCCGCCGATGAGAAACGTGGCTTCCTTGTCCTCCCAGCACTCGAAGATGTTGGGGCAGCCGGCCGACTGGCAGACCGTGTGCAGTCCCTCGGACTTCACGAGGTTCTGCAGCGCGGTGTACTCCGGCCCCATCTTGGCCGTGGTCTTGATCCACTCCGGCTTGCGTTCGATGGGGGTCCCGGCGTTGCGGGCTTCGAGACGGAGGAGCTTGCGTTCCCCCGCCGAGATCGCGGCGGCCATCAGTTCAGCAGTCCCCGTTTGCGCAGCTCGGGCATAACCCCCTCCGCAAACCAGTAGGCTTCCTCGACGTGCGGGTATCCGCCGAGGATGAACTCGTCGACGCCGACAGCCATGTAGTCCTCCATTCGGTCAGCAATCTCGGCGTAGCTCCCGACCAAGGCCGTCCCACCGCCTCCGCGAACGAGTGAGATCCCCGCCCACAGGTTCGGAGCGATGAGCAGCTTGTCGCGGTTGCCACCGGTCAGGTCGAGCAGGCGCTGCTGCCCGACCGACCCCCGGCCACGAAGGACCGTCTGGGCGTTGGCGATCATCTCGTCGGTCACACCCTCCAGAAGGCTCTCGGCCTGTTCGAACGCCGCATCGGTCGTGGATCGGGCGACCACTTGGAACCTGATCCCAAACTTGAGTTCTCGCCCGACCTCGACTGCCTGCCTCCGCATCCAGGCAATCTTCTCCGCCACGGCTTCGACAGGTTCACCCCAAGTCAGATAGACGTCGACGTGTCGCGCCGCCACGCGGCCGGCCTGCTCGGACGAACCCCCGAAGTACACGGTGGGTGGCACCTCGGGCACGTTGCGAATGGCAGCGCCCTTGACGTTGAAGTATTCACCCTGGAAGTCGAAGGGCTCGCCCTCCCACGAGCGTCGCATGACCTCGAGGAACTCGCCCGTCTGCGCGTAACGCTGATCCTTGTCCCACCAGTCGCCATAACGGTGGGCCTCGGCATCTGCTGACCCGGTCACGATGTTCAGGACCAACCGGTTGCCAGACATGAGCTGATAGGTCGCCGCCATCTGGGCCGCCAGAACTGGAGAGAGCTGGCTCGGACGGAAGGCGACCATGAACTTGAGGTTCTCAGTTCGGGCCAGGAGCGAGGCGGTGCTCACCCATGCGTCCTCGCACTGCGAGCCGGTCGGCGTGAGAATGCTCTCGTAGCCGAGTTGATCGGCGGCCGAAGCCACGCTGCCGAGATAGTCGAGGGTCGCAGCACGGTAGGAGCCGCGGTGCTGCTTGCCGGCATTGGCCTGACCGGCGCCGTCGTCGACGAGGCGCCTCGCGTCGCCACCCGTCGGCAGGAACCAGTGGATCTTCAGGGTCATGGGAGTTTCCTCTCGTTGCAATGGGTGGAGCGGGATCACAGATCGAGGACGAGGCGGTCCCCGGATGAGCGGGAGACGCAGATGAACATCGACTTCCCGGTTGCACGCTCCTGCGGACTGAGAATCGAGTCGCGGTGGTCGGGAACACCCCCGAGCACCCTGGTCTCGCACGACCCGCACACCCCCTCGAGACAGGACTGCTGGACGGTGACACCAGCGTCTTCGAGCACGTCCACGATCGACTTGTCAGCGGGGACGTCCACCGTCAGACCGGATCGCTCGAGAGTCACGGCGAATGCGCCTTCACCACCTTCAGACAGGGGCTTCGCGCTGAACCGCTCAAGGTGCAGGGTCACCCCCGAGCAACCGGTGGCGGCCTCTTCGATGGCTGCAAGGAGTGGCTCAGGCCCACAGCAGTACACCGCCGCACCAACCGGTGCACCCCCCAGGATGTCCTCCAGCGGAAGCAGCCCGTGCTCGTCCTGAGGCAACACGCGAACTGGATCCCCCCGGCTCTCCAGTTCGTCGACGAACGCCATGCCCGCGCGGGTGCGCCCACCGTAGTAGAGCATCCACGGCAGATCTTGCCCATCGACCGCGTGGATCATCGGCAGGAAGGGGGTGATCCCGATGCCCCCAGCCACGAAGACGTACGCCGATGCGGTGACGAGTTGGAAGTTGTTCCGGGGTCCCGCGACCTCGATCCGGTCCCTCAGGTGCAGCTGGTCGTGAAGAAACTTCGAACCACCTCGACTCATGGGCTCCTTAAGCACAGCGACCTGCCACCGGCGCCTATCCTCCAAGGCACCGCAGAGCGAGTACTGACGAACCATTCCGTTCGGCAACGCCAGGTCGACGTGGCTCCCAGGTGACCATTCGGGCAACAACCCGCCGTCCTCTCGAACGAGTCCCACTGAGACCACTGCGTCGGATTCCACCCGCATGTCGCGCACCAGGAGGGCCATGGCCGCCGCACTCACGGCAAGCTCCGTCCGACTACTACGTCGATCAAGATCGGTACGTCAGCCGCGATGGCGCTCGTGAGCGCGTCGCGTAGCTCGGCTGCCGAGCAGACACGCACTGCATCAACCCCGAGACCACGCGCGAGCGACACGAAGTCGAGCTCGGGATCGACCAGGTCCATCGCCACGTAGGGGCGTCCCCCGTCCTGACCTTCGGCTTTGCGGTACTGGTCGACGTTCACCTTCAACATGGCGTAAGCCGCGTTGTCGAGAATCACGAAGGTCACTGGCAGTCTGTGGTGCGCCGCCGTCCACAGGCTCGTGAGGGTGTACATCGCCGAGCCATCGCCCACGAGCGCCACCACGGGCCGATCACCCACGGCGAGCTGCACCCCCGGCGCCATGGACATCCCCGCGCCCAGCCCGCCGCCGCGCGAGCGGAACCAGGAGCCCGGACCTGGGCTGAGAGCCTGAGCAATCCAGGGCTGGGCCGACACCGACTCATCGACGATGATCGCGTGGTCGGGCAGGCATTCCGCAACAGCCGCCGCCACGTGGGCCGGATGGAGGACCGTGGCTGTCTTCTCGTCCGGGACGGCTCTCAGGAATGCCTCACGGTCGCCCGCCAACCGGGCGACGGTCTCCTCACGCCGCCTGCTCGTCACATCTGAATCGATCGTGGGCGACAGGACGGCTGCCAACTGCTCGACGACGACACGCGGGTTGCCCTGGACGTTTAGCGCGGGCTGATTCTTCGACAGCTCGTGCGGATCGGTGTGCACGTGGATGATCGTTGTCTCTTCGGGGAGCGGGAGACCTGCACCAGGAAACGCCTGCTTGAGGACTTCCGTCCCCACGGCCAGGACGCAGTCGTACCGGGACAGGACTTGGCTAACCCGCCCGGGTGCGAAGAGGGGTAGCGGTCCAGCGTCGAGCGGGTGGTTCGGCGGCATGCAGACTTCCGTCACGTAGCCGTGGTGTACCGGGGCACCGACCAGATCGGCGAGCCTGGCAACCGACTCCTGACCCCCAGCTCGCGGTATTCCGTCCCCCACCAGGATGGCCGGCCTCTGAGCCCCGCCCAACGCGCGCGCCGCCTGAGCCACCAGCTGAGGATCCGGCCACAGATCACCGGTGATGTAGCTGGCTCCCAGGATCGGAGCGGCGGTCAGCTCTTCCATGACATCGCAGGGAATGCTGAGCACGACCGGGCCTGGCGGGTCCTGTGCGGCAACCTTGAATGCGCGGCGCAGCACCTGCGGTAGCTCGTCGGCGCAACGGACCTCGTGGGCCCAGCGCGCCACCGAATCCGCCATCGCGACGATCGGTCCACTCAGTGTCGGCTCCTGGAACAGCCCCGACCTTGGCATGTCGCCGACGTAGACCACCATCGGGGTCTGCCCTAGCGAGGCATTGGCCAGCATGCCCATGGCATTGCCCAGTCCCGCTGCCGTGTGCAGCAGGACGAAGGCTGGCTCGCCGGACGCCCGCGCGTAGCCCTCGGCGGCGCCGACAGCGACACCCTCGTGGAGGGCAAGCACAAGGTCGAGCTCGTCGACGTCCTGAAGATGATCGATGAAGGCCTGCTCGGTCGTGCCGGGGTTTCCGAAGACATGGCGTACGCCGATCGAGACGAGTTGTTCGGCAAAGGCTTCGACACCGCGGCGAAGGGTAGGCGCAGACTTCATCGGATCCTCATCCAGACCGCCTTGGTCTCGGTGTACTCGTGAAGCACCTCGCGGCCCTTCTCCCGGCCGTAGCCGCTGAGCTTGGTGCCTCCGAAGGGCATGGCAGGATCACTCGCGAGATAGCCGTTGACCCAGACCACCCCCGCACGCAGACGTCTGGCCACGCGGTGCACGACGTTGACGTCGTTGGAGTAGATCCCTGCGGCAAGACCGAACGGTGAATCGTTGGCGATCCGCACCGCCTCCTCGACATCGTCGAAGGTCATGAGACTCGCCACCGGTCCGAAGACCTCTTCGCTGCCGAGCTCGCTGCCGTTGGGCACATCGGCGAAAACCTGGGGCTCGAGGTAGAACCCGCGCATGTTGGCGAGGCCGGGGCGACCGCCGCCCTCCACCCGGCGCAGATCTGCTGCAACGGCGCGGTCGACGTATCCTCGCGCTCTCTCGAGCTGACGCTGCGACACGAGCGGACCGATCTGGGTGCCCGGATCGGTCCCGGGCCCCACGGTCAGTGCCGAGGCGTAAGCACCGAGACGTTCGGCGAACTCGTCGTACCGACTGCGGTGCACGAGGATGCGCGTGCCAGCTACACAGAGCTGCCCGGAGAAGGCGAAGACACCGAGGCCGGACTCGGGAACGGCGATGTCGAGATCCGCATCGGCACAGATGATGTTAGGAGACTTTCCCCCGAGCTCCAGCGTGACTCTCTTCAGGCTCTGGCCCGCAAGCTGCACGATCCGACGCCCCGTCTCGACCGAGCCAGTCACGGTCACCTTCGCCACCCCGGGGTGGGAGGCTAGCGCCGCGCCGGCGATCGGACCGAGACCCGTCACGATGTTGACCAGCCCATCCGGCACGCCCGCCTCGAGAACAAGGGCTCCGAGGGCAAGCATCGACACCGAGGCCTCCTCGGAGGGCTTGATCACGATGGCATTGCCGGTGGCCAGAGCAGGGGCGAGCTTGAGCATCGTCAACAGGATCGGAGCGTTCCACGGCACGATGGCCGCCACAACGCCGAGTGGGTGGCGATCGACGTACGCGTGAAAGTCGCCCGGAGCCGACGGATAGACGACAGACCCCTCGATCTTGGTCGCCCAACCGGCGATGTAGCGGCACTGTTCCGCGGCGGCGACCACCTGCGCCCGTGCCCCCACCAGCGGCATCCCCATGTCGCGCGTGGTGATGAGTGCCAGCCAGTCCGCGCGCTCCTCCATGAGGTCAGCGAGGCGGAACAACCACCGGGCGCGTTGATCCGGTGCGGCAAACTCGTGGCGCTCGAACGCGGCCACGGAAGCAGCGACGGCGGCATCGACGTCTGACTCGTCACCGCACGCGAACCTCGCCCAGACATCGCCGGTCGCCGGGTCGATGCTGTCGAGTGTCGCGCCAGCCAGCGCGTCCACCCACTGCCCGTCGATAAGGAGCTGACAAGGCGGCGCTTCCTGTCCGTCGAGCTGAGGCCCGCTCACGCTTCACTCCATCGGCCTGGTGTCGGCGGAGCGAGCTCGGCGCGGACCGGGCGAACAGCAAGTCCGAGCACGGTGAGCGGTCGGCCGCGAGAGAGCTCCTTGGCCTTGGTCGTGGCCAGGACCTCATGCACACGAGAATCGACGACCAGCTCATCGACGACTTCGCCGTTCTCGATCGCGCCGACCAGCAAGGCGCGTACGACGTCGAACAGAGCGGCGAGCGAGGACTCGTCCCCGAACTCGGCCGAGTAGTGCAGCACACCCGGAGTGGTCATTGGGAATCCGCGACGTCGTCCAGGATCCGACCCACGGACTGCCACGGGTCCTCCAGGGGGATCGTCTTCTCCTGACCCCGGATGCGGCCATAGGGCACGTCGGCGGAGGTCCCAACCGGGGCTGTCCCGTTGTCCTCGAAGTCGCGCAGCGACTGCAGGAGCTGGCGGCGCATGCGAATGACGGCGAGGTCGCTGGTGGCGAGGTGCTCCTTGGAGCGATCAAGGATCCGGCCCATGCTCTCCTGGACGGCGTGGTCCTCGACGACCGTGCCGCGGATACCTGAGAATCGGTCGTTGTCCATCTCGACCCTGTCCTGGTTCCACACATTGGCAGCGGTGGCGAACTTTCGATAGTCAGCGTCGATGTCGACGCCCGGGACCAGGCCGGCGGCGTCCTGGTGGATGCGCCGGGTCCGTTCGTCATAGGGCGCGTCTAGGCGGCACCGGACGTGGTAGAACGCCGTTGTCTCATCGTCGATCGGGACGTGCATCAGGATCTGGCTCCAGCCGTCCGGCGACGGAATGGCGGCGTACCAGGGGGCCACGTAATGGGTGACCCGGACGTTCTTGAATCGGTCCTCCTTGAACATCGGCTTGCGCACGGCGGCGTACCAGAAGCCGTAGTCAGTGTCCTCGACCTCCAGTTTGGGACGGCCGTCGTTCCACGGACGCACGGTCTGACCGGTCTCGTCGAAGCCGTCGGTCGGATCCAGATCCTGTGCTGCAGCGCGAGCGGCGTACGCCTCGTCGCGCTCAAGGCGGGACTTGCTGTCGTGTAGGTAGGTCTGGTGTGCGGAGTCGATGGCACCCTCGAGGGTCTGGACCCAGTTGCAGTCAGCCACGGCCTTGAGCACCAGAATCTGCTCGGCGGGGTGGTCGGTCCAGTCCCACGCGGGGAAGGCGGGCATCGTGCCCTCCGGCCCCATGTAGGCCCAGATCATCCCGCCCGCCTCGCGAGTGGGGTACGCCGTCTGACGGATCCGCTCCGCATACCGGCTCTCCTCGGGTTCTGCCGGCATATCGATGACGCGCCCGGTGGCGTCGAACTTCCAGCCGTGGTAGAGACACCGCAACGCACAGTCGTCCTCGTTGCGGGCGATCACTAGTGATGCGCCCCGGTGGGAGCAGTACGCGTCCAGCAACCCCACAGTTCCGTCGTTGCCGCGGTAGGCGACCAGGTCCTCTCCCAGGAGCCGGACGGACTTGGGCGCTCCCCCGATCTGCAGGTCGCTCGCAATGACCGCAGGGACCCAGTACCGACGCAGCATCCGACCCATCGGACTGTCTGGGCCGACCCGGACCAGTCGCTCGTTTTCCTCGGCGGACAGCATGCAAGCCTCCTCGTTCCACCACGTGTTCCACGCGGGCGCCTATCTGGGCGAGACCACAGTTCCATCGTACTTGGTCAAAAGTCAATCAATTTGGCCAAATCTCACATGGCTCCACTCTCGCACTTGGCCGCACGGACGAAGTAGATATAGTATTTGATCATATTCTTGTGTCAGAAAGGCTCCGCAGTGATCATCGACATCCACGGCCATGTCTCGCTCCCCCCCGAGGTACTCGCCTACAAGGCTCAGCTCTCAGCCAGCCTCGGCAACCCCGACGTCGGGGCCCCGAAGGTGCCGGACGAGCGCCTTCGCGAGGTCGCCGAGCGGCACCTACGCCTCCTCGACGGGGTCGGCACCGACCTCCAGGTCATCTCGCCCCGTCCGTTCCACGCGTGGCACTCCCAGCGTCCGCATTCGATCGTGGTGGACTGGACGAGGCACGTGAACGACATCATCGCCCGCACGTGCCAGATGTTCCCCGATCGTCATATCGGCATGGGCGGCCTGCCGCAGGCGACAGGCGAACCGCACGACACGGCGATCGCAGAGATGCAGCGCTGTGTCGACGAGTACGGCTTCATCGGGTTCATCGTGAATCCAGATCCCAGCGAGGGTGGTATGCCGATCCCGCCGGGCATGGGCGATCCCTACTGGTACCCGCTGTACGAGAGGTTCTGCGAGCTCGACGTTCCGATGCTCATCCACTCGGCGGCTTGCCGGTCATTGCGAGAGTCGTACACGTTGCACTTCATCAACGAGGAGAGCATCGCCGTCGTCTCCTTGCTCGAGTCGGAGGTCTTCGAGCGCTTCCCCGACCTGAAGGTCGTCGTAAGCCACGGTGGAGGAGCGATCCCGTATCAGATCGCCCGTTTCGAATCGTGGCGCGTAAAGAACAAGAACCCGGAGCGCTTCGAGGAGTCCATGCGGAGACTCTGGTTCGACACCTGTGTCTACAACGCGACGGGCCTCGACCTCCTGTTCAAAGTCGTTGGCACTGACCGGTGCCTGTTCGGAACCGAACTGCCCGGCACCGGGACTGAGTTGGACAGCGCGACCGGTCGGGTCTTCGACGACCTTCGCCCGGTGATCGAGCAGCAGATCCCGTGGCTCTCCGACCACGACAAGCACCTGATCCTCGAGGGCAATGCCCGGGGGTTGTTCAGGTTCCCCGAGAGCATCCGAGCTAGCACGGAGACCCGTTCATGACACAACTGATCGGCGGCCTGTCGACGTCGCACAGCCCCCAGCTCAACACCGGACCCGAGGTGTGGATTCAACGCGCCGAGTGGGACCGATCCAATCCGGTCTTCCGGTACGAGGATCTCCTGGAACGACCCGACCTGCCGGACCTCAGCGGGCTTCTGGGCGTTGCGGCCTTCCGGAAGACGCATGCAGCCTGCCAGGAGGCGCTCGAGCGGCTTCGCGAGCTCTACCTCGAGTTGGAGCCCGATGTCGTCGTGATCATCGGCGATGACCAGCACGAGATGTTCACCGGCGACGTCATCCCTGCCGTTGCCGTCTACTGCGGTCCCGAGGTCGACGACATCCCTCGTCCCCTGGACAAGCTGCATCCGTCTCAGGTGCCGGGTGAGTGGGCGTACCACGGCACCGAGGTCGCCACCCGCGCGGTCGACGCAGAACTTGCGCTGCACCTCGTGGGGGCGCTCACCGATGCCGGCTTTGAGATCACCCAGATCCGCAACCAGCCTCCCGGCTGCACGCTGGGTCACGCTTTCACCTTCGTCCAGCGACGCATCATGGTCGACCGGATGGTCCCGATCGTCCCGATCATGGTCAACACCGACCACGTGCTCAGCGCACCGCGCGTGCGGCGTTGCTGGGAGCTGGGGTCCGCACTCCGTGAGGCGATCGAGAGCTTCACGAGTGACCGGCGCGTGCTGGTGGTGGGATCGGGGGGCCTGTCTCACTTCAAGCTGGACGAGGCGCTTGACCAGGCTGCCATCGACGCCATTCGTGCTGGTGACGTCGAGGCGCTGTCCCGCCTTCCGGAGTCGGAGCTGATCCTCGGAACCTCGGAGATCAGAAACTGGGTGATCGCCGCGGGCTGCCTGCAGGACCAACAGTTCCACCTGCTCGACTATGTGGCGGCATACCGCTCGGAGGCAGGCACAGGATGCGGCATGGGCTTCGCCACCTGGACGCCATCCGGCTGATCGAAGTCTCGATACAGAAGGGGTCGGAACGCCCGTTGGCGGTCCGACCGCTTTCTGCTCTGCAGAACCCCGGTGGCGCCGGATGCGATTGACCTGTGCCCCACCCGGCTCGGCGCGGCTTTAGACCGAGCGGGTCTCCGGGGAATCGGCACCTTCCGAGGCGAACTGCACGGCGAGCGCCCCGGAGTGCAGAACGTGCTCTTCCATCAGTCGACCCGCCTCCCCCGCATTCCTGTCGCGGAGCGCCTGGAGAATGAGCACGTGCCCCTGCTTGCGCTGGTCGTCCCAGCCCGGGAGGTCTGGCCAGTGACGACGCGTGACGAAGGGTGTCGTCTCACGGAGAAAACGGAGCAGGAACTGGGAATTTCCGGCCAGTCCGATCCGACGATGGATCTCGTGGTTCAAGTCGCTGGCCTCCACCACGGCGCCCCGCTCGCTGGCGGCCCTCATCCGCTCGTCCAGCTCCTCGATCTGCTTGATCTCCATGTCGGAGAGGCGTTCGACCGCCCGCTCCGCCAGACGGCGTTGCATGAAGGCCGACAGAGCATAGGCGTCGGCCACATCGCGCGGCGTCAGTTCATTGACACGGAAGCCACGGTGAGCCCTGCCTTCGACGAGGCCTTGGCGCTCGAGCACTGCGAGTGCCTCGCGGACCGGGGTCGTGCTGACGCCGAGCCGATCTGCGAGAGCAACCAGACGCAGACGTTCACCCGGCCTGAGCTTTCCCGCGACGATCTCGTCGCGAAGGCGTGCGGCTATTCGGTCACTGACCTTGGTGGTCTCGATCTCACCCGACATGGGGTCAGCGTGACGGTCGATTTGACCAAAAGTCAATGTCAACCCACCTGTGACGACAATGTGTGGCCAAGTGCACGCGATGCGACCGCGCACGCCTTCATCAGCCGACCGCCCAGGTCCGCGAGCTCACGTGGCGAGCACGGAGTGGCTGGACCGTAGATGGTCAACTGCATGACCGGCTTGCCATCGGCACCGCGGATTGCGCACGACATGTTCCGAACTTCGAACTCATCGTCGGCGGCACGTTGCGCATCGACGAACACCATGCCCCCCAGTGCATCCCTGCCCACCTCACCCCGCCCCTCGAGCAGACGTTCGAGAACCTGGTAGTCGGCGTACCCCTCACCGACGGCGTACCCCCGCACCCGTACGGCATTCAGTAGTCGGCGCAACGCCGCCTGCTCATCGGGAACCGCTGCCCCGCGGCCGAGCCAGTCCGCCTCTGCCCGATCGTCGCCGGCCACCAGGACCGACCCGAAAGGCGGGATGAACGGCACGCGTTGCCCCACACGAGTCGGGACACGGGATCGGCGGCCCTGCCCTGCGCTCGCCAAGAAGATGAGCGACTCGCCATGCGGGGCAACCGCGATGCACTCGGTGTCGAGATCGCTCGCCAGAGTCTCCATCTCGGAGCGGACCAGGTCCACCCCGCGCATGATGTCGAGCAACGCAGGCTCCACGGCGGCCATCGACATCGGGCTGAACCTTCCGTACCCACCACGGAAGAAGACGAGAGGAAGATCATTGCCACTGACAGCCAGATCGACCACCCTGCCCAGGACGATGAGGTGGTCGCCTGCTTCGTGGACCGTCTCGATCGCGCAGTCCAGCCAAGCGACCGCCCCGTCGAGCAGGGGGTTGCCCAGCGGAGAGCTCGAATACCTGACCCCATCGAACTTCTCCCCCCCGCTGCGAGCGAAGCCGCGGCACAGGTCTTCTTGTTTCGCGCCGAGCACGTTCACGCAGAACCGACCGGCGGCCGCCATCGCGGGCCAGCTCGACGAGGACTTCGCCGGGAGGAAGGCCACCAGCGGCGGGTCGAGGGAGACCGACGTGAACGAACCGATCGCCATGCCCAGCGGCTCTCCCACTTCCCCTGTCGAGGTGACCACGGTTACGCCGGTAGGGAATTGCCCCATCACCTGACGCAGGTACCCACCATCGACCTCCCGGAGTCCTCCGACCCGTTCAGGGATTTCTGCCGAACTCAATGCCCACCTCCGATTTAGATTTGACATTTAATCTAGACTTATGACACGGTCCTGACAACCCCGCGGTATCGAAGGAGTCCCGATGAAGAACTCGAGCTCTCTCTCTGCACGCCTGCGTGTGCTTGACACCCCCGTCCTCTCCGACGCCCTCGACACGCTGGGCATCCACGCGGTTGCCGATGTCCAGCCCCTCGGCCCGGCAGTGCGCATTGCGGGACCGGCTCGAACTGTGTTGATTGGACACCCAGCCGATGACGGTGTTCGCCCGCGGCACCTTGGCACCGCAGCGATCGAGGAAGCCGACGCCGGGGACGTGATCGTGATCGCCCACCGCAGCCGCGACGACGCCGCCGGCTGGGGAGGGCTCCTATCACTGGCCGCGCAGTTGAGGGGTGTCGAAGGCGTGCTGATCGATGGACTCGCCCGCGACCTCGACGACTTCCACGCCCTGGGTTTCCCTGTGTACGGCCGCGCCGGTGTCCCGACGAGCGCGCGAGGACGTGTCGTTGAACTGGCCGCCGACATCCCGGTACCGATCGGCACTGGCACATGCCACCCGGGGGACTGGGTCGTGGCGGACAGATCCGGCGCGGTCGTCATCCCACGAGATCGGGTCAACGAGGTTCTCGCTAGGGCCGAGTGGCTGATGTCCCGTGAAACCGCCATGGCCGACCGCCTGCGCGCCGGTGAGGTCGTGACCCAGGTGCTTGACCGCTCCTACGAGGAGATGCTTCATCAGAACTCTGCGCACTGATCGGTGGGCAACCCGTGTCCGTCGGACCGGGACGCAACCTATCCCTCCGCGCAGGTCACCAACGAGAAGAGGAATCAGCTGTGGGCAGGATGCAAGGCAAGCGAGTCATCGTGACCGGCGGGGCCAGCGGTATCGGCAAGGGCACGGTTGCACGGATGCTCGAGGAAGGTGCCCGGGTCGCTGCAGTCGACATCAACGAGGCGGGCCTCGCGGCCTGGGCCGACCAGCCGCACCTGGTGCGGCCCTACGTGGCCAACGTCGCTAGGAAGTCCGATGTCGAAGCAGCTCTGGGCGAGGCGATCGCGTGGCTGGGCGGCTGCGACGTCCTGGTGAACGCCGCCGGGATCACGCGCACGGCCCACCCCCTCGAGCTTTCCGAGGAGGACTTCGACCTCGTCATGGACGTCAACGTAAAGGGCACGTTCCTGTGCGCCCAGGTCGCTGGCAGAGTGATGCGGGAGCAGGGCGGCGGCTCGATCGTCAATGTCTCCTCGGTGGCCGCCGAGCTGGCCAACGCCCACCACATCCACTACTCGACGAGCAAGGGCGCCGTTCGGATGCTCACCAAGGGCCTCGCCGTCGCCCTGGCGCCAGACAACATCCGCGTCAACGCCGTGGGCCCCGGCCCCGTGCTGACCGCCATGGGTCAGAGCGAGATCTACGAGCGGGATGAAGCACACACCGCACGACTCCTCAATCGAGTCCTCCGTGGCCGTGTAGGGACCCCCGAAGACATCGCAGCATGCATCCTCTTCCTCGCCAGCGACGAGTCCGACTTCGTCAACGGCACCACCCTGTACGCCGACGGCGGCGTGCTCGCAGTCCGATGACCAGCCCGGCCCACCCCGACGACGCCGACGGTTGGGCGGACGTCCAACGTCTCGATAGCGAGCTCGCGCGACGGCTGACCGATCTGGCTGCTGCTGCTTGGGACGGGCCCCTGCCTCCGGTCACGCGAGCACTCATCCTGTTCGCGGGCGCCGTTACGTGCTCGGGAGTCGACCGCGCCGAAGCCGAACGGCACGTTCGCCTGGCCATCAGTTTGGGCGCCACCTCGGCGCAGCTGGCGGAGGTGGTCGAACTCACGTGCGTTCTCGGCGTCCACACGGCGACGATGGCCACCCCGATCCTCCTCGAGGAGCTCGAAGCCGCGGGCCACGTCGCCCCCGAGGCGACTCCCGCCAGCGAGCTGGTTCGTTCTGAATTCGAGCTGCGCAGGGGTTACTGGAGCCCGATGTGGGACGCCGTGGCGAATCTCGCTCCACGATTCCTCAGTGCCTACCTGGACTTCTCGAGTCTGCCGTCCGAACGGCAGGCCCTGGACGCTAGGACTCGGGAACTGGTGCTGGTCGCGGTCAACGCAATCACCACGCACCTGTTCGCCGACGGCACCCGCGTACACATCCGCAACAGTCTCGCCCTCGGCTTGAATGCCGACGAGGTGATGCACGTCTTGCGACTGCTCTCCGGGGTGAGCGCACGTTCTGCGCTGGTCGGGTTCGACGTGCTGGCGTCGCTCGAGAGCCAGTCCACTACCACTCACGAAAGTAGATCATGAGCAGACAGACCATCACTTTCCGCAGCGCCGGGGAGGACATCGAAGCCTTCCTCTACCTGCCCCAGGGACCACAGTCCTCCCCGCCCCCAGTCGTCGTCATGGCGGGTGGATGGTGCTACGTGAAGGAGCTAGTCCAGCCGATCTACGCCGAGGCGTTCGCCAAGGCCGGGCTGGCCGTCCTGCTGTTCGACTACCGCGGGCTCGGAGGAAGCACGGGAACCCCCCGCCAGCACCTCGATCCGCAGGCCCAGATCGAGGACTACCGCAACGCCATCAGCTACCTTGAGACTCGCGAGGACGTCGACAGCTCGCGCCTGGGCGCATGGGGGATCTCCTACAGCGGCGGCCACGTGCTGGTCCTGGGCGCCATCGATCCGCGTATCCGTGCAGTCGTGTCGATCGTGCCCGTCGTCGACGGCCTGCCGACGCTCAAGCAGGCGCACGGCACCATTGGGTTCCGCAAGCTGACCGAGCTGATCAGCGACAGCCGACGCCACCTGTATGCCACGGGCGAGCACACGTACATGCCGCACGGGTCGGCGACACCCCAGGAAGAGGTCGTGACCTGGCCCTTCCCCTCGAGTCAACCCACGTTCGCCTGGCTCAAGGAGACCCAGGGACCACGCTACGAGAACCGCGCGACAGTCGCATCGACCGACATGCTCCTGCACTACAGCGTGTATCCCCACGTCGAACGGCTGATCGACACCCCGACGATGATGGTGGTGGCAGAGGCCGACGACCACACCATGTGGGAACTCGAGATCGAGGCGTTCCACAAGATACCGACCCCCAAGAAGCAACTCGAGATCGTCCCCAAGGGCGGCCACCTCGGGCTCTACAAGGACGTCGACAAGATCGCCGAGGTCGCCACCACCTGCGGTGAGTGGTTCACGCGCTGGCTGTGATCCAAGGCGCCTGTCGCACCGCCAGTTGCCCATGAGGGAGACGGGCAGTCGCAATAGCCTGGTCGTGGCGAGGCGCGTCGGTCCTCGTCTACCGTTGCAGGCAAAGGCAAGGAGAGGGAAGGTCTCACTGGTTCGCGTGGGAAACACCATCGGGGTTGTGCTCGCGAGACCATGGGGTCACGACATACCGACCCCGCTCCTGTGAGGCGGCGGCCCAAATGGTGTTGCCCGCTGCCGACGTGGTCGCCAACGACCCTTCTGTGAACTCGTGAGCGTGCTCGGCTGTGGGTCGTTGCGCCGAGCACGGACTCTCGGCCAGTCGATTGGGCTCAGTGAGTACACGGTGGACCAGGGCGCGGCACGACTGCTCTGTTCAGAGTTGGCGAGCAGAGGCTCGACACCAACACCCAGACCTGACTCGGCGCCCTTCGCATTGACCCACGCCGCTGTCGAGAGAGCGGATCTTCGCGGGCACGGCGTGGCATCGACCATCGTGCGGAAGCGCGGAAGTGCGTAGGCAAACCGTCAGCAGGTCCTCCTTCGAGCTTAAACCTGTTGAGCGATGGCTCGCGGAAAATGGACTACCGCCGCCCTCGGGTCGACATCTTCCACGCCGCCGTCCGCAAAGAACCGTCACAGACTCCGAAACGATTGTTTGCGACGCTGGCGCAGAAGAAGGTCAGTTGGCTTGGCGACCATCACCGGCTGTGTTCGTGGCACAGGCCAGATGTGGATGCCGAGTACACGCGACTTCTTGACCTGTCACTTCCTTGTCCTAGAAGACGTATGCCGTCGCCATGACCGTGCAGATCTGCCCCCCGTTGAGGGTGCGGACCTGAGTGTTGCGCGCCGGTCTGCTGTCAGCATCGGGAAACAGCTGAACCCAGATCTCGTTGACAAGCGGTCGGACGTCACCGTTCGCGACCGAGATCTGGACAAGGACAACGTCAGCCAGAGTGCCACCGCCAGCAGCGAGGACCCGCTCGAGATTGGCGAAGACCTGGCGGACCTGGCCTGACGGGTCCTCGAGCAGCTCACCGGAGTCCGGATCGCGGCCGTGCACCGCGCTCGTGCACAACAGGGGCCCGCGGCGCGACGCCATCGGGAACGGCTGCATCCCGTGGTCGAGCCCGTCCACCTCAATGGACACCCGTCTCATCTGGCGCCCCGTTCGACGAGGTCGAAGATGTCCAGGGTGCGCTCACCTGCGCGAAGCCGGCTCATAATGGCTTCCTCCTTGTCGTGACGTGCGTGCGCCGCTGCGCAGACGTGTTCTACCGACTCCCGCGGCACCAGGACCAGGCCATCGCGATCGCCGATCACGATGTCGCCGGCCCGGACCAGCTGGCCGGCCACGCTGGCAGGCTCACCAACCCGACCGGACAGGTCGCGGACCTTGTGAGTTCCACGGATCGAGAGCCCCCTGGCGAACACCGGGAGCCCCGTCCCGACGAGGCCGTCTGCATCACGGACACAACCGTCGATGACCAGTCCACCGAGTCTGCGCTGAGAAGCCGCCGTGCTCATGATGTCGCCCCAGTAGCCGAAATCACGGGCACCGCAGGTGTCGACGACAAGAACCGCCCCTTCGGGCGCCGCGTAGATCGCGTCGTGGATGTAGGCGTTGCTGCCACCCGGCGTCACGACGGGGAAGGCAGGACCGGCGATCGCCCACGACGCCTCGATTGGTTTTATTGCAGGGTCCAATTCGCCACATCGCCCTTGCGCTTCGTGCACCGTAGCCGAGCCGAGTTCGCGCAGCTCGCTGAGAAGCGCCGGCGATACCGGTGTCACGTCGCCCTCGTCTGTAGTGCGTGGTAGCCGTGGGCAGCGCGAGCCTCCGCCAAACGGGCACCCTGACGCACGTCTTCACGGATCCGGTCCTCGATCTCCGCGATCGAGTCGGCCACGTCACACACTTCTTCCAGCCGACCGGCAGGGATGACGAGCACGCCGTCACGGTCGCCCACCAGTACATCCCTCGGCTCCACGCGGATGCCACCGATCGAGACCGGCCCGTCGAGTTCCTCCACCTGCACTCGGTCCTTGCCAGTGCGCATGTAGACGTCGCGGGAGTAGATGGGATAACCGAGGTGCGCACAGAGTGCGGAATCACGGCAGACTCCGTCGATGACGGTTCCTGCCAGATGGTGAGCCGTCGCGTACTCGGTGAGGATGTCCCCCCAGACCGTTGCATCCTTGCGACCCGCGTTATCGAGCACAGCCACTGTGCCCTCGACGTAGTCGTCGATGTAGTCCCCCACAGTCCCCTTGCGCGACCCCGACGGCGCGTAGCGCACCGTGCGGGCACGGCCAACCAGCCGAAACCCGGGATCAACCGGTCTGATGCCGAGACAAGCACCATCAATCCCGAGCTTGTCGAGAGCGTCACTCACGGTCGCCGCACCCGCGGCGAGCAGCCGGGCGAAGTTGACCTGGTCGGTCACGGCACCTCCTGGTGTCGTCGTTCCGAGGCGCCCTGCGCGGCGTCCTTCACCGCACTGGAGAGCGCCTTGAGGAAGCGTGCAGCCGGAACGCCGTCGAGCGCTGCGTGATCGAAGCTGAGGCTCATGCTCAAGACCTGCTCCTCGCGAAGGGAGCCGACATCCAGCGTCAAGCGCGACTCCAGGGTGCCGACGCCGAGGATCGCCACTTGGGGCGGTGAGATAATGGGCGTGAAGTACTGAACGCCCAGACTGCCGAGCGTCGAGACCGTGAAGGTCGCATCGACGACGTCTTCGGTCCCCAACTCCTGCGCTCGTGCGCGGCGCGCGAGGTCCGACAACCGCTCAGCCACCTCAGCGGGGGCAAGCTGATCGACTGCCCTGATCACCGGGACCACCAGTCCACCCGGGATGTCGACGGCAACACCCACGTCGATCGAGTCGCACTCGATCAATCGATCGTCCACCAGCCACGCGTTCAGCTCGGGATGCTCGCTCAGAACGCGGCCGACGACGCTCACGAGACCAGCGGTCAGCGAAATCTGTTCGAGTAGACACATCTCGACCAAGCCACTGCACTCGGCCTGACCGTGAAGCGTGACGTGGGGTTTGGATGTCATGGAGTCGCGCATCCTCCGGCCGATCACCCGCCGCATGCGGTTGAGGGGTCGACCGGCACCCTGCAGCTCGGTCACGGCTCGAGCCGGGCGATGACCTGCCCCGACTCGACCGTGGCGCCCTCGTCGACCAAGAGCGCGACGACCGTACCCGCGGCGGGGCTCGGCAGATCGTTGATCGTCTTGTCGGTCTCCACCTCGGCGATGGACTGCTCGGCTGCGACGACGTCGCCAACCTCGACCATCCATTCGGTGAGAGTCGCTTCGTCCATGGTCAGGCCCCACTTGGGAACCACGATGTCAGTCATTTGCTTCCTTTCAGGAGCGCGAGGGATGTCTCGACGATCTCGTCGGTCTGGGTGTAGAAGGCATGCTCGAGGTGCGCGGGAAAGGGCACGGGCGCAAACGGTGGGGAGAGTCGGATGACTGGAGCCCGAAGGAGGTCGAACCCGGGTCCCGCGAGCAGTGCAGCGATCTCGGCGGAGGGTCCGTAGGTCGCGTAGGCGTCACTGATCACGACGACGCGCCCGGTGCGGCCGGCTGACGCGAGGACAGCCTCACGGTCCAGTGGCATGAGCCACCGCAGGTCCACCAGGTCGACGTCCACACCCTTCGCGACCAGATCCTCAGTAGCCTTCCTGGTCCGCTCCATCGCCCAGCCCCACGAGATCAACGTGACGTCGTTGCCCCGACGCTCGACGCGCGCGGTTCCGGGCTGCTCGATGTCGACCGCCTCAGGCACCTCTCCGCGTTGCATCCACAGTCGCGAGCTGTCGACGACCACGACCGGATCATCGGAACGGATCGCTGACTTCAACACGCTGCGCGCGTCGGCGGGGGTCGATGGCACCGCTACCTGAACACCGGGGACGTGGGCCAGCCACCCCTCGAGCGCCTGGCTGTGCTGGGGACCCGAACCTCTACCGGCGCCGCACAGCGCCCGGATGACGATCCCCGCGGACAGTGCACCACCTGACATGTAGCGGACCTTCGCCGCCTGATTCACAATCTGATCCATCGTGAGAGTGATGAAGTCGAAGAACATCACCTCGACGACCGGGCGCAGCCCGGTCATCGCTGCGCCCACCGCTGCACCGACGATCCCGGCCTCGCTCAACGGGGTGTCGCGCACCCGAGACTCGCCGAACTCGTCGAGCAGTCCCCGGGAGGCGCCAAACGGCCCCCCCGGTTTGGCCACGTCCTCACCGAACAGGACCACGGTGTCGTCATGGGCAAGCTCTTCGCGCAGAGCGAGGTTCACTGCCTGCCAATACTTGATCTCAGCCATGATTCGACCCCGCATCCGCATAGACGTCCTCGGTCAGGCTTGCCTCTGAGGCCGGCCTACGTCCCGCGGACCACTCGACCGCGCCAGCCATTTCGGTCTGCGCGACCGCCTCGATGCTGTCAAGCTCCCCGGCTGTGACCCCCAGCGCCCCGAGCCGCCTGCGCATCATCAGCAAAGGGTCGCGCTCGGCCCAGGCAGCGCGTTCGGCCTTTGTCCGGTAGCGCTGACCGTCGCCCTCGAAGTGCCCCGACTGGCGGTACGTCTCGAACTCCAAGAGGCTGGGTCCATCTCCCCGTCTCGCCCGTGCCAGCGCCGCCAGCGTCTGCTGGACCACGATTTCGACGTCGTTGCCGTCGTAGGTGTCAGCAGGGATGCCGAAGGGCGCCGCCAAGTCCGCAACCCGTGAGGTCGCCAGCACCTCGCTGATCGGGCTGAGCTCGGCGTAACCGTTGTTCTCGCAAACGAAGACGATCGGCAGGCGCCAGAGTGCGCCGAGGTTGAGTGCTTCGTGCAGCGCGCCTTCGCCGGCCGCACCCTCACCGAAGAACACGACAGACACCTGGTCGGTGCCGCGGACCTGAGCCGACAACGCCGCGCCGGTCGCCATGCCGAAGCCACCACCCACGATGCCATTGGCACCGAGGATTCCCACCGCCGAGTCGGCGATGTGCATCGATCCCGAACGGCCCCGACAGTAGCCATCCTCGGCACCGAAGAGCTCGGCCATCATCCGGCGCGGATCCGCACCCTTCGCCAGGCAGTGACCGTGCCCACGATGGGTCGAGGCGACGTAGTCATCGGTTCGCAGCGTGTCGCAGACCCCGGCGGCTACGGCTTCCTGACCGACCGAGAGGTGAAGCGTGCCGGAGAGCAACCCCTGCGCCAGGGCGCGGGCTCCGGAGTTCTCGAACGCGCGGATTCGGTGCATCACCTCGAACAAGTGCAGCTGGTGCTCACGACTGAGCTCCACCATCGCTGCCGTAGGCGAGTTCGGCTTGGTCACGGCTGACTCCTCTCTTGATCTCGGCTCGTCCAGAGGCGCAGATGACGCCCGAGGTATCAGTGACCGAGAGGTCGTAGGCATCTGGATCGGCGCTCGGCGTCGCTCGCACGACGACCGTCGTGCGCGGGTGGATCGGGAAGAGGTTGCGCCAGGAGAACCGGGCCACCGAGTCCCCAGGGCCCAGTGCGTCGTTGGTCAGGTCCAATAGCCACGCGCCGACGAGGTGCGCCTGGACGACCGGTCCGGCAAGGCCTTCTGCGATCGCCTGGTCGCGGTCGTAGTGGATGCGGTGGGCGTTCCACGTCGCAGCGCTGAATCGGAAGAGGTCGATCTCAGTCGCGACACGCACCGCTGAGAGCTCCGTCGGATGTGGTCCAGGCAGTCCCGTCGTCATCTCACCACCCGTGCTTCACGGCATAGGACGAGAAGCTGGTCGTCACCGTCGACGTAGCGCCGCTCGATGTTGACCGTCAAGAGGGGGCCGGAGCGCCCCTCCTTCCGCTCCAGCCCGACGACCTTGGCATGCACCGTGACATGCATCCCCACGCGAACGGGCACGCCCAACTCAAGGTCCTGGCCGCCACCGATGACACGGACCTCGAAGTGTCCAGGGAGGCCGACGTCTGTCAGGGTCGTGCCGTCCGGCGCGAGTTCGTCACCCACCCCCCACTCTCGAGTCGCAGTGAGGAAGAGTGGTGACACTAGGAGTTCGCCGTTCCCGTCGCGTCGCGGAGACCGTCCCGTGGCGGACGAGAATCGGCGCGCCGACCGGTCGTCGATGACGCCAGCATCGGTGACGATTGTTCGCCCGACCTGCAACAGCAAGTGCCGCTCGGCGTGCTCGAGGGGCGTCACCGCGCACCAGGCGATCCCGCTCGGGCGTGAAGCGCAACGAGTGTCCGCTTCTCGATCTTCCCGATGGATGTCTTGGGCAGCTCTTCGAGGATCTCCACGACGCTCGGCACCTTGAATCGGGCGAGCCGGTCCGCGCACCACGCGATCAGGCTCTGTCCGTCGACCTCCCCGCACACCGACACGTAGGCGTGGATCGACTCGTCTCGGATGTCATCGGGAACGCCGATCACCGCGACGTCGACGACGAATGGATGCTGCTGAAGGACCGCCTCGACCTCGCGCGCAGCGACGTTCTCCCCGCTCCTCTTGATCATGTCCTTCTTCCGGTCCACGAAGTACAGGTATCCGTCGTGATCGAGGTAGCCGGTGTCGCCGGTCCGCAAGACTCCTCCGGCGAGTGCAGCAGCTGAAGCCTCCTCGTTATCGAGATAGCCCAGCATCAGGGACCGCCCGGGGACTCCGCGGACGCCGATCTCTCCGCTCTGTCCTGGGGCGACCGATCCCCCGTCCCCGTCGAGGATGACCACCTCGCGATCGACCACGGACAAACCCACCGACGGCCAGCGCCGATCGCCGTACGCCGGCGCGATTGTCACTGCCATCATGGCCTCCGAGAGCCCGTAACCGTTCAGGAGCCGCATGCCGAACCTGGACTCGAAGTCGACAAACTCCTCGTCGCTCACGTTGATCGCGTAGAAGACCAGGCGGACACGATGCGCCTGGTCGAGATCTGAAGCAGGCTGACGGAGCAAGGTCCGCACCTGCATCGCCACGAGACTGGTGACCGTTGCCTGGTGACGGACGAGCGACTCGAGGAACTTGCTCGCGCTATAGGTCTCTAGCAGCACGAACGCCGCGCCAACCGACATCCCAGCGAGCACGGTCGAGCTCTGGGCGTTCACGTGGAACACCGGAAGGGAGGTGAGCAGTCGGTCGTCGGGCCGCAGGGCCAAGCTCTTGGCGATCTGCTCGCCAGCTCGGACGCAGTTGGCATGCGTCAGCATTACGCCCTTGGGAGCGGCCGTGGTACCGGAGGTGAAGATGATCTCTACGAGGTCGTCCCCATCGACCTCAGGCAGCTCGCTCGGCAGCTCACCCTGAGTGAGCACCCACTCATAGGAGTTGCGCGCGCGGCGTCCGGTCCCGACGAGCACCAGCCGATCGGGCGTCAGCCGCGTCGCGGCGCCGACCCGAACGGCATCGTGCTCCCTGCAGAGAGCCGCGACCACACGCGCACTGGAGGCGAGGTGGGCGACCTCGCGCTCGGTGAAGAGAGGGTTGCTCGGCACCATGACCGCGCCCAGACGTGCCAGCGCGAACCAGGCCGTCACGACCTCCACGCCGTTCGGAAGGTGGAGGAGCACGGCATCGCCCGCCTGGACGCCCATTCGGGCCAGTCCTTGCGCGAGGGTGATGACCTCGCTGCGCAACTCGGCGTAGGTGCGCGAGTCGACGGATCCGTCAGCCCTCTCCACGATCATGGCATCCGCATCGGGACGATCCCGTGCCTGAACGTCGAGAAGGGTGTTGAGCGTCCGGTTCCCGGCAATATCTGTCATCTGGGTGCCTCAGTCTCTGGCCGCCGGGCCGAGGACATCCCGCGCGATCATCCACCGGAGGATCTCGGAGGTCCCGTGACCGATGCGCCACAGGCGCACTTGCCGGAATAGGCTCTGAACCGCGGCCTCGCGGGTGTAGCCCAGGCCGCCGTGAATCTGCAGGCATCGATCGGTGACGCGTTGCGCCATCTCGGTCGCGTAGAGCTTCGCCATGAAGGCAGGCGTCGGCGAGTGGTCTCCCTGGTCGGCCATCGTCGCGGCGCGGTAGACCAGAAGGCGTGCTGCCTCGAGCTCGACCTCGGAGTCGGCGATCATCCACTGAATGGCCTGGCGGCTTGCGATCGGCTTGCCCCAGGTGGTCCTGGTCTGCGCCCAGGCGATGGCCAGGTCGAGGCTTCGACGAGCGATACCCAGTTGGTAAGCAGCGATCTTGATGCGCCCGTGGGTGAGCTGGTCCCCGCCAAGTTGCCAGCCGGCGCCGACCGCACCAAGACGGGCCGAGTCGGGCACCTCGCAGTTGTCGAAAGTGAGCTCACAAGGCTCCCAGCCGTCGCCCATCGTCGGGATGCTTCTGGACACCTCGAAACCCGGCGTACCCTTGTCAACCAGGAAGCAGGTGGTGCCGCGCTTCCCATTCTGCGCCGTGGCGGCGTAGAGAATGACGAAGTCAGCCTCGGACGCTCTGGAGATGAAGGTCTTGGCGCCGTTGATGACCCACGCCTCGCCACTCCACTCGGCGCGAGTCCTGATTCCGGCCACGTCCGAGCCTGCGTCCGGCTCAGTGAAGGCATAACAACCCCGGCGCTCTCCGCTGACGACGGGGAGCAGGTAGCGCTCAATCTGTTCCGGAGAGGCCTCGTAGAGGACGGGCTCTGGACTGCCACCGAACAGGTACATCGTGGGGCTCTTGAACATCTCCTCTGCGACGAGGCACATGCCGAGGACAGTGAGTCCTTGACCGCCATAGACCTCGGGGACATCTAGTGCCCACAAGCCGGCCTGGCGAGCCTTTTCGTCCAGCGTGTCGCGGACTTCGCGCGAAAGGGTGCCGGAGCGCAGGAAGTCCGCCTCATGCGGGTCCACTTCGCGCTCCCGAAAGCCGCGAACCACCTTCACCAGGTCGGCCAGCTCGGCGGGAACCGTCAGGTCCACGATGTTCTCCTGTCAACGGATCCATATCAACGTGACCAGCGTACGTGATATTAAATTCCGTCGTCAAGAATTTGATCAAAGACCGGCCATGGCGTCGACTGCTCGCGCACACAAAGCCGACGCCGCGTCGCGGCTGTAGCCAGCCACATGGGGAGTGAGGATCGCTCGTCCGGTGGCGTCCAAGCGGCGTACCAGCTCGTCAGGTGCGGGCTCATCGGGGTAGACGTCGAGAGCGACTCCACCGAGATCCCCCGAGTTGAGCGCCGACTCCAGTGCGTCGAGGTCGAGCACTCCGCCTCTCGACACGTCGACGAGATAGCCCTCGGGCCCGAGGAGCTGGAGCTGTCGCAGTCCCACGAGACCGCGCGTCGCGGCCGTCAGGGGAACGTGGAGGCTCACAACGTCAGAACGCCGGAAGAGCTCGTCCAGGCCGCAGGCCTCGATCCCGTCATCATCCTCGAGCCGGGCATACGGGTCGTGCACCAGCACCCGCATGCCAAGCGACCGTGCGGCCGTGGCGACCCGCCGTCCGATGTGCCCGAAGCCAGCGATACCGAGGACGTGACCCGCGACCTCACGCGAGACGGGCGTCGAGCGGAAGCGAGTCGGCCAGTCCGTCTCCCCGGCGGCCATCCTGGTAGCTTGAACGAAGAACCGTCGACGCAACCCGACCGCAGCCCAGATGACGTATTCCGCGACACTCGCCGGGGCAGCGCCGATTCCCGTGACCACCTCGACACCCTGCCTAGCGGCAGCGGCCACATCGACATGATCGGAACCGGCCGTGACGGTCGCGATGACCTGCAGCCGCGACGCACCAGACAACAATTCCGCGCTGACGGGATCGGGCCACACGGCGATCAGGCCCCGCGCGCTCGCCAACTCCGCGCCGAGACCGGCAGGATCGGCCACGACGACGTCGGCGAAGCTGGCGAGACGTGCCTGCTGCTCGGTATCTGCCAAGGACCGGGTCAGGACGACACGCGGACGAACCGGTTTGACGGCCTCAGCGGCCATCGACCGACACCCTGTCGTGCTCGATGAAGTGCTGGACCGCCGCAATGCCGGCTGCCATGACGTGCTCGGTCATCAGCTCCGCCACCTTGTCCGCATCGCGTGCCCGCATGGCGTCGAGGATGTGGACGTGGGGAACCGTCCTTAAGTAGTGGCCCGTCTCCGCGTCGCGGTCGCTCAGCTTCCTGACGAACGGGGCTGTCTCCGAGAGCAGCCGCCCCATGACTATCGAGTTTCCTCGGGTACGGATGCGGCGGTGGATCTCGTCGTTGAGCTCGATGGCCTCCTCAGTGCGGCCCTCCTCGACGGCCCGCGTCATCTGCTGATCTAGCTCGACCATCTCATCGAGGTCGGCATTGGACATGAGCGGCACTGCAGCGGCAGCACACCGCCCGATGATGAAGGCGTGTACGGCGAACAGATCCTCGACATCGTGGGCGTCGAAGTTGTTTACCGTGAAACCTCGGTTCGGCTGCGAGGACAGCAGGCCCTGGCGCTCTAGCGCGGCCATGGCCTCGCGGACAGGCGTCGTGCTGACCCCGAAGCGCTCCGCCGTCTGGATCAGCCGGACAGGCTCATCGGGCCGGAGTCGACCGAAGATGATGTCCTCACGCAGGCGCTCCTGGATCTCGGCAGCAAGCCGCTGCGCTGACTCCAGTGCGACACCATCTGTCTCCCCAACACTCATCATGCTCGCCATTTCCTACTGTCGTTGGTCACAGGTCCCACCCCGGATAGGGGACGACCGAGGTTCGGACACTCACCCGCTTGACCTTGGTCAACCCGACGATCGCCTCCGGGCCGCTAGCGTTGCCGACCCCGCTGTCCTTGAAACCTCCGAACGGCAACGCCGGGTCCATCAGCCTGGGGCTGTTGACCCAGACGACGCCAGAGTCGAGAGCCGCAGCCACCCGATGGCCACGCGCGCCGTCCCGGGTCCAGATCATCGCTGCCAGCCCGTACGACGTCGAGTTGGCCAGCCAGACCGCCTCATCCTCATCGTCGAAGGCTACCGTGGTCAGAACAGGACCGAAGATCTCGTTGCGGACGAGAGCGGCATCCGGACTCATGCCGGTGAAGAGCGTCGGGGTGAAGTAGAAGCCCGCTCGATCGACACGAGCTCCGCCGACACGCGGACCCACTCCGCTGGCCACTGCGCTCGCCACATGAGCCTCGACGCGTTCCAGTTGGCCACGCGAGACCAGCGGACCGATGTGGGCGTCCTCGTCCTCGGGATGACCAACTCGGACCTTGGCGGTAAGTCCGGCCAACAGGTCGTCCAGCTCCTTCTGACGGTTGCGGCTGACGAGCACCCGAGTGCCGGCGCAGCAGACCTGTCCTGCGTTCTGGAAGCAACCCCAGACCGTCGACCGCGCCACCTCATCGAGGTCGACGTCGTCGAAGACGACCACGGGACCCTTGCCACCCAGCTCGAGGACGGTGCTCTTGAACGACGGCGCAACGGCGCTGGCGATGGCTCGACCTGTGGGAACACTCCCTGTGAACGACACGCCGCTGACGCGTTCGTGGCCGACCAGGGTCGCCCCCACCCCGCCGTCTCCCTGGACGACGTTCACCAGGCCCACCGGAATGCCGGCCGCAACCGTGAGTTGGGCAAGGCGGACCGCCGAAACCGGCGACAGTTCCGATGGCTTGACCACCACGGCGTTGCCACACGCGATGGCCGACGCAACTCGTGCGATGAATGTGATGGCGGGACCGTTCCAGGGAAGGACGATGGCCACGACCCCCAGCGGCTCGCGGCGCGTATAACTCAGGTGACCGGCGACGTCCGGGAGCAGCGCATCCTCGGGTCGTGCCGCGACCGACGACCAGTACCGGACCGTACGAGCACCGGCACCCATCTCCATGCGGGCCTCGCGAAGAAGCTTGCCCATGTCCTGGACATCCAGGCGGGCGATTTCCTCGGCATTGGCCTCGATCTGCTCGGCCCACGTCCACATCGCCCTTGCCCGCTCGTCAGAGGTGAGTTCTGCCCATGCGCGCTGCGCCTCGACGGCAATCGCCACGGCATGATCGATCTCGTCAGCCGTGGAGATCGCGACTTGGGCGAACGTGGAACCGTCCGCAGGGTTGACGGACTCGAAGGTGGCCTGGTCGGAGCGGATCACTTCTCCAGCGATGAAGGACCCGACGTTCAATTCTGTGGTCGTCACGAAGACTCCTTGGTTCCTCAAGAGGATCGGTTCCGCAGCGCGGCATGTCGGGCCGCGACCGCATCGATGACTGCCCGCTGATGGGGCTGGAGGTCGGTGCCCTCGATGTCCCGAAAGGTCTCCGTGACCTCGTCGTCGACAGCGACCGTCTGCCTTGCGAGCCTGGCGACAACAGCAAGTGCGCAGTACGGGGTGTAGGTCGGCGAATACCCACCTTCATGAGTGACGACCACGCGTCCCAGGCACAGTTCATCGGCGATCTCCATGACGGTGGCGCACATCCGGTCGTAGCTCGCACTCGTAAGCATCATCCGCCCGAGGGGATCCAAGATGCTCGCGTCGTATCCGCTGGCAACGACGATGACGTCGGGCTGGAACCACGCGGCGGCAGGACGAACGACCGTGTCCAGTGCGTACTGGTAGGCGCCCTCGCCGCTTCCGGCAGGCAGCGGAACGTTGATGTTGGCACCTGGGCCACCAGACCCGCCCGTCTCCTCCATACCGCCCGAGTGACGAGGGAACATGTCAGCCTGATGGAGCGAAATCGTCAACACGTCCGGGTCGTCGTAGAAGATGTCCTGCGTGCCGTTGCCGTGGTGCACATCCCAGTCCACGACCAAGATTCTGCGCGCGAGACCACCCTGGCGAGCCCTAGCCACCGCGACTGCGATGTTGTTGATCAGGCAGAAGCCCATGCCGGCGCCGTGACCGGCATGGTGCCCGGGTGGTCGGACCAGCGCGTAGGCATTTCGGCAACGCCCCGTCAGCACGGCCTCCAGTGCCGCCCATGTGCCGCCCGCGGCGAGGAGCGCGATGTCGAAGCCGCCCTGGGCGAAGGGCGACCCTCCGTCGCCAGCGTCACCGCCTCGGACATCCGTGTTCATGGCCATCATCCGGTCGATGTGCTCGAGACTGTGGATGCGCTGAACGTCTTCGACGCTGACGGGACTCACGCGCAGCACGTCGAGATGGTCCAGCAGACCGCTTACCTCGACGAGGCTGTGCACGCGTGCCTTGGCCTCGGAACCTTCTGGGTGGGCCCATGGTTGGGCGCCCGTGTGGGTGCCCGTGTCGTGCCATGTGAAGCGTTCGCGCCACACGTAGCCCGTGCCACCCGGGCCCCGGTCGTGCGGGTTCCGGGTGCCTCGTTCAGGACGCATCATCCTCTTCGTTCCACTCGCGCCACGTGCGACGCGCAAAGCGCCATCCATGCCCTGACCGCACGACGCGGTCGCGGTACCACCCGACAACCCGAACGGCGACGCCGTCCTCGCCCCCGTCCCGCGGTCCGATCATGTACGACCGCACGTCGCACTCGTCGTCGGTGATCTTCTCGAGGACGTGGTTGGTCGTCCAGTGCTGCAGCCCGGCGGCGTGCGGGCTCGGCGCGATGACGTCGTTGACGTAGGCCGCCAGCTCGCCGTGCCCGGTGAGGATCTCCGTGCCACCGTCGAACACGCCGTCGGGAAGGAACGTACCTGCGTACGCTCCTGCGTCCCGGGTATCGATGGCCCAGTTGTACCGGGCGATCAGCTCGATGATCTCGGATCGGTCCTGTGCTGAGATCACTGCTGATCTCCTTCCTTCTCAGAGGGGAACAAGCCACGAACCTGCTCGAGGATTGCAAGATGGTCATTCAGTGTCGTCGCTCCCAGCCCCGTGGTGGCGACGCTCACCTGCGTGGCTCCGGCCCGCTGCCAGTCGGCGATGGTGTCTGCCCACCGCTCGCGCTCCCACTCGCGCAGGATCAGGTTGCCCTCGATCGGAAACGAATCAGAGTCCCGACCGTGGCTTGCCAGCGCCGTTCGAAGATCGGAGATCTGGGGGGCCGCCACCTTGGGGTCGGTGTCGAACGGGATCCACCCGTCGCCAATGCGGGCCACCCGGTCAAGCAGCGCTGGCGCGCTGGTGCCGAGCCAGATCGGGATCGGCTGCTGGACGGGCATCGGGTTGATACCCGCATGCTCGAGCAGCTCGCCGTCGAAGTCAGACTCCACCGACTCCTTGGTCCAGAGCTCCCGAAGGAGCGCGACCTGCTGCTCGAAGCGCCGGCCCCGAGTCTTGAAGGGGATACCCATCGCGTCGTACTCCGCCCGATTCCACCCGACACCCGCGCCGAGCGTGAGGCGTCCAGAGGACAAGACGTCCACCGCAGCGGCCTGCTTTGCCACCAGGGCAGTCTGTCGTTGCGGTAGCACCAGCACGCCGGTGAAGAAGCGGATCCGCTCCGTGCAGCCGGCTAGGTAGGCGAAGAGGGTGAACGCGTCATGGAACACGTGTTTTGAGTCGAACGGCCCTTGGAAATCGGGACGACGGGTGCGATCCACGCCGACGACGTGGTCGTAGGCGAGCAAGTTGGCGTAGCCCATGTCCTCCACTGCCATGGCGTACTGACGCAGGTCGGACGGGGAAACCCCGATCTCGGTCTGGGGAAAGATCACTCCGGGAAGCATCTGGATGCTGTCTCCTGTCTTAGTCACGCAGTCCGGCAGACATCGCCGATGACCGTGTCGAGTACTTCGCGGATCATCTCGATCTCTGACGAACCGCAGATAAGTGGTGGGGCTAGGGTGAGTACGAGGTCGCCGCGGCGGTCGGCACGGGCGAGAAGCCCTGCGTCTGCGAGGCCCGTGTCGAGCCTCGAGATGATGGCGTCCGCCTCGTCGACCGTGAAGCGTTCTCGAGACGCCTGGTCCTTGACGAACTCGATGCCGAACAGGTAGCCCGCACCCCTTACGTCCCCGACGATCGGGTGATGGTAGAGAGACTCCAGAGCCTCACGAAGCATCGGCTCATGCTCTGCGACATTGTCGACAATGCCCTCGCGCTCGAATATGTCGAGGTTCGCCAAGGCGACCGCACACGACACCGGGTGCCCGGCGAAGGTCAGCCCGTGGGGGAAGAGCACACCTTCATTCAAGAACGGCTCAGCGATGCGGTCCGACACGATGAGCGCACCTAACGGGGAATATCCGCTCGTGAGGCCCTTGGCACATGTGATCAAGTCAGGCGCGAAGCCGTACTTCTCAGCGCCGAAGTACGCACCTAGCCGCCCAAAAGCGCAGATCACCTCGTCCGACACGAGCAGTACGCCGTAGCGGGTGCAGATCTCGCGCACCCTCTCGAGGTAACCCGGCGGCGGAGGGAGACAACCACCGGAGTTCTGCACCGGCTCGACGAACACTGCGGCGACCGATTCCGGACCCTCGCGGAGAATCGCCTGCTCGATCGAGTCGGCGCAGTAGGCGCCGAACGCGCGGATGTCGTCGCGGTGCTCCGTGGCGCGGTAGAAGTTCGTGTTTGCCGCGACCACACTACCCGGCACCAGCGGTTCGAACGGCGCCTTGAACATCGGCAACGCGGTGAGCGAGAGCGCACCCAGCGTCGTCCCGTGGTAGCAGCCCTGCCGGGTGATGACCTTGTAGCGGCGAGGCTGACCGATCGCTGCAAAGTACGACCGGGCGAGCTTCCAGGCCGACTCCGCAGCCTCACTGCCACCCGTGGTGAAGAAGATGCGGTTGAGGTCTCCCGGGGCGAGCGAGGAGACCCGCTCTGCCAGCTCGACCGCCGGACGGTGGGCCGCGCCCCACACCGGCTGGAAGGCGATCTTCTCTGCCTGACGGGCAGCTGCCGCAGCCAGCTCGCTGCGCCCATGGCCGACCTGGGTGGTGAACAGGCCGCTGAGGGCATCGAAGTACCTGCGACCGCTGACGTCGTAGACGTAGGCGCCTTCGCCCCGCTCGATGATTCGCATCTCTCGGTCGGCGAAGGCAGCGAGTGGCGTGACGTGGGGCCAAAGGTGACGGCGCCGTGCTTCCTGCAACCACTCGGCGGATGGAGTGGCACGTGGGCTGATGGTGGTCATCGCGCGCCCTACCCGATCGCCACGAACCGTCGGTGCGCGATGCGCCAGGCGGAGCCGTCGTGCACAAGCGAGTCGTGATACTGACCGACGAGTGCCAGTCGTGGGCCAGACTCATCGACTTCGAACTCGACCAGGTACGAGCGGGCCTGGATACCCGTTTCCCGACTCCCGGTCAACATCGTGTTCGTGACCCAGTGTTGTGACGCCGGGGCGTCCGCGAACCGGGCGACAAAGGCCTTCAACTCCTCGCGTCCCTGCATCCTGCGGGGACCACCCTCCATGATGCCCTCAGGCATGAACACGTCGGCATAAGCATCGCCGTCGCGGGCATCGAAGGCCCAGCTGTAGCGGGCAAAGAGCTGGACGATCGCCAGGCGGTCCTCGGTGGCGATAGGGGTGTCGCTCTTGCTGGTCATGGATGGTCCTTTCAGGACGAGGTGGTGGGGCTTCCGGCGTCAACGCCGCCGAACTGGGTGCGTCGCACGTGCTCCAGGCTGGGTGTGCTGGAGATGAGATGGCGCGTGTAGTCATGCTGGGGCGCATCGAAAACGGTCTTGGTGTCGTTGACCTCGACCAAGCGGCCGTCCGAGAGGACTGCCACCCTCGTGGCGACACTGCGCACGAGAGCGAAGTCGTGGGTGACGAAGAGCATGGCCAGGCCCAAGCTCTCCCGAAGCTGTCCGAGCAGGTTGACCACCGCGGCCTGAACAGCGACATCGAGCGCCGACGTCACCTCATCGCACAACAGGATCGACGGTTTCGCCGCCAGGGCACGGGCGATCGCCACCCGTTGCCGCTGGCCGCCCGAGAGCGCGCCGGGGTATCGGTGCACCAGATCGGGATCCAGCTCGACAGATTCCAGCGCAGCATTCACGGCAGCTGACACCCCGGAGCGGTCATTCGCGAGACCGAGGGTGATCACGGGCTGGGCGACGATCTGGCCGATGGTCTTGCGAGGATTCAGCGCGGCGTACGGATTCTGAAAGATGTAAGCCAGTTGGCGCCGCGCCTCGGCGTCTCGCCGATGCGCGCCGACCGGGACCGCCGCTCCGTGGAGCCGGATCTCCCCGGCCCAGTCGTCGTGGAGCCCCGCGAGGCTCCTGGACAGCGTCGACTTGCCGGACCCGGATTCGCCCACCAGCGCCAAGCACTCGCCAGCGTTCAGCTCGAAGTCAATTCCGTGCAGAACCTGATTCATGCCATGGGATGCGACTAGGTTCTCGACCGTGAGCACCGGTTGACCGGATGGCGGAACGAATTGGACGTCATCGCGCTCCACAATCTCGACCGGCCGTGCTGTCGGCAGGAGGCAAGCCACCTCCCGGACCTCGGTCAACTGCCTCAGTGCGGGAATCGTCGTCGCACAGGCGTCCTCCGCCGAATCACAACGGTCGAAGAATGCGCAGCCCTGAGGGCGCTCGCCAGGACGCGGTGAGCGCCCTGGGATGCCCCGAATGTGCACAGCACGGCCCGGGTCAGGGGCCGCCATGATCATGCGTCTCGTGTAAGGATGGCGCGGCTGGGTGATTACCTGTGCCGTCGGCCCCTGCTCGACGACCCGACCGGCGTACATCACAGCCGTGCGGTCCGTAACGCGGCTCACGACCGCCAGATCGTGACTGATGTAGAGCACCGAGCTTCGGTGCTGTTGGCACAGCGACCCTACGGCGTCGAGGATCAGCGACTGGGTCACGACGTCGAGGCCAGTTGTCGGCTCGTCCATCACCACGAGGGCGGGACGGAGCAAGAAGGCCATCGCGATGGACACGCGCTGGAGCTGGCCACCCGAGAGCTGGTGCGGAAACCGCCTCAAGAATTCGTACGTCGTCGGCAGACCGACCTCCGCAAGGACCTCACGTACCCGCGCACCCGCGGCGTCCCTACTTGTGGTGGGCGAGTGCTGGGCGAAGACCTCCCAGAGCTGTCGGCCAAGTCGGCGGGCGGGGTTGAACGCCGTCCCGGGATCCTGAGCTACGTACGACACAGATGTGCTGCGGCGCCGTTGCAGTGCGCGGTCGTCGAGCTGGAGGAGATCCGTGCCACCGACGAGAACGGATCCACCTGCGATCGTCGTCCCAGTGCGGCTGTAACCGAGCATGGCCAGACCGAGACTGGTCTTGCCTGACCCGGACTCCCCCACGAGACCGACAACGGTGCCGGTGGGGAGGTCCAGGTCGACGGCATCGACAATCACGTCGCCGCGAGCCGTTCGCACGGTGACGGCCAGAGCTCGGACCCCACTGGTCGACACGACCTCGTCGGCAGGCGAACCACCTGCAGGTCGCCGGCTCATGAGTCACCGATCCCGGTCGCACGAGCAACGGTGTCGGTCACCATGTTGGCGCCGACCGACAGCAGTGCGATCGCGACGCACGGCAGGATCACGGGCCACGGTTGCACGGTGAGCCCGATCTGGTTGTCGGCGATCATTCGACCCCAATCAGGCGTGCCGGGAGGGGTTCCGAAGCCCAGGAAGCTGAGGCCGGTCACGATGCCCACGGAGAACACCAACCGGATGCCGTATTCGACCGACAGGGTCGGAACCACATTGGGGAGGATCTCGCCCAGCAGGATCTTGCGGCGCGGCACCCCGATGGCTCGGGAGGCCTGCACGAAGTCACGTTGGCTGACCTCGGCCACCACCGGTCGCACGACGCGCGCCACCGGCGCTACGTGGACAATGGCGACCACCAGGACGACACCAACCAGGTTGGAACCGACCACGGCAACGAAGATGAGGATGAATAGGTAAAAGGGAAAGGCCAGGTAGACGTCCACGGCGGCCAACATCAGTCGGGCCACCCGCCCCCGGGAAACTCCGATGACGAGGCCGACACAGGCACCTGCGCTCACGCCGATGACCGTCGCGAAGAAGACGATGATGAGCAGACGCCGACCGCCCGAAAGGAACAGGGCCAGCACATCACGTCCGAGGTTGTCGGCGCCGAAGACGTGTCCTCCGCCAGGAGTCGCAAAGGGCGACGCCACGAACTCGCCCGGTGTGCCGCCCAGTAACGGCCCCACAAACGCGACAGCGACAACAACCAGGACCAGTCCAGCGCCGATGAATCCACCGGGACGACGGAGGACCGCAGCGGCGGTCCCGCCGGGCCGTCTGGCTGCTGCGCGACGGATCACGACTTCCGTCATCTTCCCGTCCTCAGGCGCGGGGTGGTCAGGAAGGATCCGAGGTCCGCACTCCGTGACACGACGACGTAGAACAGGCCGACGACCAGTGCGAGTGCCTGCAGCTGGTTGACGTCGCGGAGCCTGATTGCCTGGACGATGGCCAGCCCCGTGCCGGGATAGCTGAAGACGGTCTCCACAATGATCGTGCCTCCGGCGAGATAGGTGAGGAGCAGGGTCAGTACCTGCATGGACGGGGCCAGCGCATTCGGCAGCGCGTGGTTGACCAGCACTCGCCGGGTGGACATTCCCTTGAGACGCGCCATCTCGACGTAGTCGCTTCGTAGGACGTCGATCAGCACGGCGCGGACCATCCGGGTGAAGTAAGGCAGGGTCAGGAGAATCAGGGTGAGCAGCGGCAGGACCATCATTTCGGGGTGGTCCAGCACTGAGTCCCCCGGCGGCGGTTGGGACACCGCAGGAAAGACGCCCAAGACACCGGTGGCTAGGAGATAGATCAGTCCGACACCCACAACGAACTCAGGAAGAGCGTTGGTTACGAGGGTCACCCCGGAGGTGAACTTGTCGAAGCGCCCCCCGACGTGAAGCGCCGACAGGCAGCCGAGCAGGAGCCCGAGCGGGACCATGATCAGCACGGTGAGTGCGAGCAGGGCAGCCGTGGTGGGCAACCGGCTGGTGAGCTCGTCGATGACCGGATTGCCGTTCGCCGTGGTGCCCAAGTCACCGTGCAGGAGGGACAGAACCCAGTCGCCATACTGCACCACCAATGGCCGGTTGAGACCGAGCTGGTCACGCAGTGCCTCGAGCTGCTCAGCCGTGGGGTGCGAGCCCCCCAGCGTGGCGGTGGCCTGATCACCGGGAAGCAACCGGCAACCGAGAAACACCAGCACGGAGATCACGAAGAGGAGGCCAAAGGCGACCGCCACTTCTCGCAAGACTCTGTGCATGACGACTGCCGTCCGTGTTGAACGCCAGGACGACGCGCCTACCACGCTGGGGGACAGGCTCACGGCACCAGTTCCTCGAAGTGCCAGGCGTTGATGCCCAGTCCAGTCGAATCCTTCTTGACGCCCTGCAGCTTCTCGGTTACCAGATCCAACTGGTTCACGTAGCCCCAGAGGACGTATGGGCCCTCGTCCCAAACAACCTTCTGCGCCTGCTTCAGGAGATCGCATCGTGTCGCAGCGTCCGGCTCTCCTCGTGCCTCACCGAACAGGGCGACCAGCTCATCGGAGTCGAAACCGGTGCTGTTCGCCCCGGCTCCCGGCAGCATCGCCTGCGCCAAGAAATCAGCAACCCCGGTCGCGGGCCAGTAGTCCATGGCGAAGGGCGCCGAGAACATCTCGCCGAAGAACTCCGTCGGGGCCAGCTTCTTCACATTGATCGTCACGCCGATCCCCGCAGCCTGCTCCTTGAGAACCTCTCCCATCTGAACCGCTCCATCCGTGACGTCAGCCGTCACGAAGTCGACGGTCAAGTCAGGGACACCTGCTTCCTTGAGGAGTTGCTCGGCACGGTCGAGGTCCTGGTGGCGCTGCGGGAGGTCAGCCGCAAAGCAGTCGTCGTCAGGGCTGGTGAGGTCGTTGGCGATCCGCCCCTCACCCGAGTACACCTGGTCGACCAGCTGGTCACGGTCCACGATCAGTTTGAAGGCCTCGCGAACGCGGTTGTCGTCGAAGGGCGGCTTGGTCACATTCATGGTGAAGGCCGCGAATCCACCACCAGGCTGGTTGACCAGCTTCGAGCCAGGGATGGCCGAAGCGATGGCCTTCTGGCTGGCTCCGACGTTCAGGGCCGCATCCAGTTGGCCGCCCTGGAAGCCGTTCAGGAGGGCTGTGGGGCTCTCGAAGTTGGTGATCGCAAGGCTGTCAGCCTTCGGCAGGTCGGCCTGCCAGTAGTTCTCGTTGCGCTTGTAGGTTGCATACTGACCCGGCTTCAGCTCCTCGAGCACCCAGGGCCCAGTACCGACGGGCTTCTTCGGATCGAAATCGCGAGGAACCATCTCCATACCGAAGCTCGTGAACCGACTCGGAAAGAAGAAGTCCGGCTCCTTGATGGTCACCCGTACCGTCAGGTCGTCGACGGGTTTGACATCCGTGACATCGGCCAGTCGAGCCGCAGCGAACTTCGGGCTGTCGGGGTCACGGATCCGGTCCAGGGAGAACATGACGTCAGCCGAGTTGAAGGGCTCACCGGCGGAGGTTGTGAGACCCGGCCGCAGGTTGATGTCCCACACTGCCCCAGTCTCGTCGGGCGTGATCGATTCCGCTAGGCCGCTGGTCAGTTCGAAGTCAGCGTTGTAGTAGACCAGCGCCTCGAAGATCTGGCGGTCGATCAGTACGCCGATGGAGCTAGTGATGTTCTGCGGGTCGGTGCCGTCATCTGAACTGGCACCCGTCACTCCGATGCGGAGCGCACCGCCAGTGTCCGCGGAGATGTCGTCACTGTCGTTGTCACCGCCGCCGCACGCGGCGAGAGCGGTGCCGACCAGGGCGAGGACGAGGAGAGTCAAGAGACTGCGCAGAACCGGCTTTCGGCGGTCGATGCGCTGCGTGTGTGAGCTGCTGAGCGTCATGTGTTGTTACCCCTCAATGTGAGGTGGACGGGGGGGACGTACTTCCGGCAGACCCGAGATTCCGCTGGTAACGTAACGAAGATCTCATATCAAATCAACAAATTTGACCAAATATTAGATCTCGATTGTCAGCCAAGAGTCCAGCCACCGTCGATCAGCAGATCCGTCCCCGTGATGTAAGAGGCGCGCGAGGAGACGATGAACAGAAGCGCGTCGGACACGTCCTCGGACTGACCGAGCCGGGGCACTGCCAATCGATGCTTGTTCCGCTCGAAGGCCGAACCCTCCGCTCCGACGACCATGTGGTCACGAACCATGTCGGTTTCGATGATTCCGGGGAGGAGCGCATTCACGCGGATGCCGAGCTCCCCGAGCTCCTTCGCGGCCATCTGCGTCATCCCACGCAGCGCCCATTTCGAAGCTGTGTAGGCACCGGTGAGCGGCGCCAGGCTAACGGCCACTTGGGAGGAGATGTTGACGATGCTGCCGCCGCCGGAGTCGGCGATGAGCCGACCGCCGTGACGGATGCCGAGGGCAGCCCCAAGGACGTTGATGTCCAGGACTCGGCGCCATGAGGTCTCCGACGCCTCGAGCATCGGCTCGCGCATCATGATGCCGGCGTTGTTGACAAGGATGTCCAAGCGGCCCCACCTCGCCCGGACCGAGGAGATGACGGACGTCCACTGCTCCTCGGAGGCGACATCCAGGTGGAGGTAGTCCCCCTTGCCGTCAAGACTCGCCGCAACCGCCTCGCCAGCCTCGTCGAGGACATCGGTCAGGATCACGTGGGCACCTGCTCGCGCCAGCACCACTGCATGCGACGCGCCCTGGCCGCGAGCCGCGCCGGTGACGAGCGCTACCTTGCCTGCAAGTTCAAGTGGGGTGTCTGACATCGTCAAGTCCCTTCGTGCGGCGGGTGGCAGGCACCCGGTTCGTTGCTGGTGGCGCAGCCCCGCGCTGTGCTCGGGGGGATATCCAGGGTTGGGTTCCGGTCGAAGAAGTTCACCGGGACGAGGGCGAACTTCGCCCGGTCGACGGGCATGATCGGCCAATCCTCGGTCCGCGGGACATGGGAGGGACCGAAGACGTGCCACAGGACGACGTCCTCACCGTCCAGGGCACGGTCTGCCTTGACGTACTGCGGCAACCCCTGCCCGGCCACACTCCTGTGGACCCTGTCACCCGCGGGGAATCTCTCCTGTTCGTCGTACCGCGTCACCCACAGGTGGGCGCTCGCGAAGGCGGCTCGCCCGGCCACGGTCGAGTTTGGGTCGGCCAGAAGCGGGGGCGCGGTCTCCGGTCGCAGTTCGTACGCCGTCGGGATTCCGAGCCGGTTCTTACGCCATCTGCTGGCGACGTGCCAGACCCGGCCCTTGAGCGGGTCGGCCATCCGTCGGCCGTCCTTCTCGCTCCGAAGGGGAGTCACCGAGGTCGTCCAGGCGTTGCCGTGAGGATTCTGCTCTGAGACCGGCAGGCGCACGACGTCGATCTCCTCGACGAGGTTCTCCTGGCCATCGACCGACATGTCGAGACGGAAGCAGAACAGGTGCTGATGGTAGGCCGCGGCCAGCCCCGGCGCCACCATGCTCGCATGGCCGTCGGTCCACTCTCCCGGCGCCGTGGTGAACACGATGCCAGTGAGTTTGGCCTCGCACTCGATTCGCCCGTCGAGGTAGAAGTACCAGTAGAACCCGTAGTCGTAGTTGCCGACCGTGGTGAAGAACGAGATGACAAGACGGCGCGATCGCCGCACCTCGACTCGTCCGGTCTGCTCATCGGTGTGCTTCCAGAGCACACCGTCGTCCTCCTCGTGCATGCAGATGGCGTTCGCGATGCGGCGAGGCATGCCCTGCTCGTCCGCCACCACCGCATCGAGGTAGTGGATCTCGCCGACGCAGTCGCACCCGAGGGTCAGCGAGTTCGTGTAGCGCCCGAACAGATACTCGCCGGTGTCGAAGTAGTTCTGCCAATAGCGGGTCGGGGACGGATCGGCGTACGGGACGACCATCTCCGCGACGGATGCACGGTGCAGCACCGACCTATCCGTTTCTCCGTCGAAGAACGAGACTTGATGCAGAACCAGGCCTTCCCGGGCATTGAAACCGATGCGGATCCGCCAGTTGACCCAACTGACCATTCCGTCATCGACCGTAAAGCTTGGACCGTCAGGTTGGGTGATCTCAATCGGCTTGAGGTCAGAGCGGAACGGCCCCCCGTTCGCCGGCTGAGAAAAGCTCGCGCACTCCTCCGGGACGGCAAGGATCTCTGAATCGATCACGTCCAGGACGAGTCCCTCGATGGTGTCCACGTAGGCACAAAGGCCCGCCACGGGGTGGGCCCACGGAATGCTGTCCACCCGGTTGACGTAGCCGACGACCCGGACAACACGTCGCCCTGACTCTCCCGCGATACCGAACTCGCCACCGGACAGGGGAACGAGGAACAACTCGTCGTGAGCGAGATCCCGTCGATGAAGGGCAGATCTCCAGCCCTCGTGGTCCGCCAGGATTGCCGCTACTCCTTCCAGTTCGCTGTCGGGAATGGCGACCTGGCCAGTCGACGCGTCGATTTCCTCGACAGACGTGACAGCTGACTTCCCCAGGGAACAGATGACCTTGTGTCCCTTGCCGGTGGCAGTGTCGAGCAGGTGGACCAAGATCTGCCTGTCGACCTTCTCCCCACGCCAAGCCACCAGAGTGGCCTTGGCCGGCTCCTCGAGGCCGAGGTGGACAACTGAGGTCGAGGCGACGACAAGGCCGCTGGAGACCAGGATCTCGCGCGCGGCCAGGATCTCTGCCTCGCTGAGCTGGGCTAGTGGGTGTCGCGTCACTGATCGCTCCTCCATTGACTCAGGATCACGCTTCAGCCGGGCGGTAGACAACGTGCGTCGTGGTGAACTCGCGCAATCCGTGGGCACCGTTCTCCACACCTATTCCACTCCACTTGACACCGCCGAACGGCTGCGAAGGACCGACCATCAGATGGGTGTTGATCCAGGACGTGCCGCACTGCATCCGTTCAGCGAAGCTGAAGAGTCTCGCGGGGTCGGTGCCCCAGACGGACCCGGACAGGCCGAACTGGGTGGAATTCGCCCGCGCGAGCGCTTCCTCAGCGTCGGACACCCGGATGATGGGGAGGACAGGGCCGAACTGTTCCTCGTCGACGATCGGCATGCCGTCGACAGCATCCACAAGAATGGTCGGTTCGAAGAAGTACCCGTCGCCCGCTCTCCGGTGGCCGCCGATCACGGCCTTCGCGCCCCGCGCGATCGCATCCTCGGTCAGCTCCACCAGACGCTCGAGTTGCGGCTCCGTACTCACCGGGCCCAGTTGGCTTCGGGGGTCCCGGCCGTCGCCGCACACGGTGTTCCGCGCTCGGGCGACCAAGGCGTCCACGAGGGTGTCGTGATTGGCGTCAGTGACATACACGCGTTTGATGGCTGAGCAGACCTGGCCAGAGTTGGCGAAAGCACCCCAGAACACCCCGTCGGCTACGGCTTCGACATCGGCGTCATCAAGAACGATCGCAGCGTCGTTGCCACCGAGCTCGAGGGTCAGTCGTTTGAGATCAGGGGCCGAAGCCGCCGCGATGAGCTTGCCAGTCTCGATCGATCCGGTGAAACTCACCTTGCGCGGGACCGGGTGGCTAGTCATCATCGCACCCACCTCGTCCCCACCTGAGATCACGTTCAGTACGCCGGGCGGCAACACACGACGCGCGAGCACACCGAATTGGAGTGTCGCCAGTGGCGTGAACGGCGACGGCTTGAGCACCACCGTGTTTCCGGCGAGCAGCGCGGGCGCGAGCTTCCATGCAGCTAGAAGGAGTGGGAAGTTCCAGGGCGCGATGGCCGCGACGACACCCAGCGGTCGCTGGTGAATCTCGACCAAGGCGCCCATCTCGTCGGTGGACAGCTCGGCATCGAAGGCGTGATCGGCGAAGTGGCGCAGCCACAGCGCACACCCCTCGACTTCTTCCACGCACTCGGCGCGCGGGGTGCCTTTCTCAGTGAGCAGAAGCCCCCCTAAGGCGTCGGCGCTCTCCTCGAGCACCTCGGCCAGGGCCTTCAGCGCGCCACGCCGCGTAGCGAGGTCGCGCGACCAAGCAGGGAATGCCCCAGCGGCAGCCGCGAAGGCAGCATCGATGTCCTCCCGGGAAGCGTCTGGCGCGGACCCCGCCGCCCTCCCGGTCGCGGGGTCAAATACCGTCAGAAGGGGACGGGGAGGCAGGTCGGCGCCACCCACGGTCATCTGTCCGATGTGCATGTGCCAATCTCCTTCTGAGCAATTTCCAAGAGGAGGCCGGGACCTCCTTGCACAAGCACACTGCCACCTGTTTGATCAAAGGTCAATCAGGTTTGTCATTTGATCTGTGATCAATTATGGTCGCCGCGTGCCGCTAAGCCTCACCCACACTGCTACTTCATCAGCCGCGTGCGCTGAAGCAGACGACGAGACGATTCCCGTGCCGCGGACGCAGGGGTTCCTGATCACTGCTGCCCCGGTCGCCATGCTCGCGCTAGCCATCGCCTCGGTAGTGGTGCACGTCTTGGCGGCCACACACGGGGGTTCATGGTGGTTCGTCGCGCTCGCCGCAGCCTGTTGTGCCTCGGCGTTGACCGCCTGCATGTCCGCGCGCAGCCGCGACCTGATGCTGATGGGGCTGGCCAGCGCATGCATGGTGAGCGTGCACGCACTGCTAGCGCAACAGCAGGACCATGATGAGTCGACAACCAGCCATCTCCTACGCCACCTCTCGGGCCGAGGCTTCGACCTCGCACACGTCGGCTTCATCCTGGCGGCGCTGGACTGGATGATCTGCCTCTACCTGATGACGTACCGAACGCGGCGGCGCAGGTCGAGGGGGAGAATCGCGTCGTGATCCTTCACCCCTCCCCTTCCGACGGCGGTGACTTAGCTCCGATCCCGCTCGACGACGAGCTGCTCCTCCGTCTGGACGAGATGGACTGGCCGGCGTACGTGACGCTGAGCATCGAGAACCTCCCAGACCTCCGGGGCTTCGAGGCGGAAGAGGCTGCATTCGCGTCGCAATTGCAGCGATGGGGCTCACGCCGTATGAGGTCGAGGTGCCTGGTGCGTCTGGAGGGCCGCCCATCACTCTCGTGGTCGTCGCACCAACTGTCACCGACGGACCAACGGCCGCGATGTACATGCTCCACGGCGGCGGCATGATGTTCGGCAGTCGCTTCAGCGGCCTGGAGTCCGCGCTGCCGTCCGTCGTCAACGAATCCATCACCCTGGTCCCTGTTGAATACGGCTGGCGCCAGAGAATCCTTCGCCAACGACCATCGAGGACGCGTATGCCGGCCTGCAGTGGATCATCGAGCACGCGCCGGAGCTCGGGATCGACGACAAACGACTGCTGATCGTGGGGCTCAGCACTGGAGGCGGCATCGCTGCCGGCATCGCACTGATGGCTCGCGATCGCGGCCGCCCCACCGCCGCAGGAGTGGTCCTCTCGTGCCCCATGCTTGACGACCGCGACGCCACGGTCTCGATGCTGCAGCACGACAAGGCTGTCATCTGGGATCGGGCCACCAACCGCTTGGCGTGGTCGACCCTGCTCGGTGCGCGCAGGGCGACCAACGACGTGTCCATCTACGAGGCACCCGCGCGCGCAACCGACCTAGCAGGACTACCTCCCGTCTTCATCGACTGTGGCTCCGCCGATGCCTTTCGGGACGAGGCGGTCTCGTTCGCATCAGCCATCTGGGCTGCTGGAGGGAAGGCTGAGCTCCATATCTGGCCGGGCGGATTCCACGCCTTCGAGACCATCGCGGATGCGAAACTCTCCATGCAGTCAAGCGCCGTCCGCAGAGCTTGGGTTCAACGAGCACTGGGGACTATCCGCGCATTCGAGGGTGACGGCCGTCCTCTCACCATCGATTGATCAGGAGCGGCGTCGGACCTTCAACCTCGGCTGCCGACGCGGCGTGGGTCGCGAAGCATCCACAGGACCCAACAGAGCAAAGCAAGAGGATGGCAGTGGGATCAGGATCAGCAGCGCGAAGTGCCTACGTCTATGCGGCCCTCCGGACTCCCTTCGGTCGTTTCAATGGCGGTCTTGCGGGCGTGCGACCCGACGATCTGGCCGCGGCGATCATCTCCTCCGTCTTGTCGAGCACAGCGCGGCTGGATCCTGCTGCGATCGACGAGATCGTGTGGGGGAACGCCAACGGTGCCGGCGAAGACAACCGCAACATCGGGCGGATGGCCGGCTTGCTCGCTGGACTGCCAGTCAGCGTTCCGGCAACGACAGTCAACCGGCTCTGCGGATCCAGCCTCGACGCAGTGATGATCGGTTCGCGCACCATCGTCTCCCATGACGCCGACATCGTTCTCGTCGGCGGCGTCGAGTCGATGACTCGTGCGCCTTGGGTGCTGCCGAAGCCAGACAGGGCATTCCCGCCCGCCGACACCACCGCGGTGTCGACGGCGCTGGGGTGGCGGTTGGTCAACCCTTTGATGCGACAGGAATGGACGGTGAGCTTGGGCGCGGCCAACGAGCAACTGCAGGAGAGGTTCGGTATCACTCGTGAGCGCCAGGACGCCTTCGCCACCAGGTCCCACCAACTCGCACACGCTGCGTGGGAAGAGGGGTTCTACCAGGACCTCGTCGCTCCAGTCGCAGGCACCGACGTCGTCCGCGACGAGGGAATCCGCCCCGCGAGCACGCCCGAGACGCTCGCGAGTCTCAAAGCCGTCTTCCGAAGGGACGGCACGATCACCGCCGGAAACTCCTCGCCCCTGAGCGACGGTGCCTCTGCGATCCTGTTGGGCTCGGAGGCCGCCGCGGACCGAATCGGCCGGGAGCCGCTGGCACGCATTGCAGGTCGGGCGGCGTTTGCCCTCGAACCTCAAGAGTTCGGCATTGCTCCCGTACAAGCAGGCAACGCAGCGCTGGCGCGGGCGGGCGTCCGATGGGACGAGGTCGGGGCCGTCGAACTCAACGAAGCCTTCGCTGTTCAGGCGCTCGCGTGCGTTGATGCCTGGCCGGTCGACCCGGTGATCGTCAACCAGCGTGGAGGTGCCATCGCCATCGGCCACCCTCTCGGAGCTTCGGGGGGCGGTTGGTGGGAACCCTTGCGAAAGTGCTTCGCGAGACTAACCAGCGCTGGGGTGTCGCGGCCGTCTGCATCGGTGTCGGCCAAGGTCTCGCCGTCGTGCTGGAAATTGAACAGGCTCGCTAATCGCCGAGACCGCCGTTCGGCGTTGTTCCCCGTCCCCAGCAGCACGAACCCGCCCCATTGGGGTCTCGTTGGACACATCGTTGAGCGTGAGAACAAGGCGGGTTGCTGGTCCGGTGGTGACGAGTCAGGGTCCATGTCAGCCTCCGTGAGCCGCACTCTGACGCTGTCGGGGTCCCTGCGACGGCAACCGGCAACTTCTAGGTGGGCGTCCCGAATGGGCGTTATTTGATCATATTGCAGTTTATGTGACATAGTTGCGAAGCTTGTGACGCCGCCGCCACAACTCGCATGAGGAGCATCCATGAGTTTGCCTGAGTCACTCGACCGAAAAGCGGTGGCTGTCCTCGGTGGCACCGGGCCGCAGGGTCGCGGTTTGGCACGGCGGTTCGCGGCCGCCGGCCTTTCGGTCGTGATCGGCAGCCGCAGCGCGCAGCGGGCCCTTGACACTGCAGCCGAACTCGCCACCGCCACTGGCGGCACCGTTACCGGCGATGACAACGCCGGCGCGGCTGGAGCTGGCGAACTCGTGGTCGTGGCGGTGCCGTGGTGTGGGCACGCCGAATTGTTGATCGACCTGGCCCCGGTGTTGGCCGGGAAGATTGTCGTCGACTGTGTAAACCCGCTGGGCTTCGACAAGCAGGGCGCCTACGCGCTGACGGTCGACGAGGGATCGGCGACCCAGCAGGCTGCGGCGCTACTGCCGAACTCCACCGTCGTCGGTGCGTTCCACAACGTCAGCGCGGTACTGCTCGACGACCCGGCGGTCGTTGCGATCGATTCCGACGTGCTCGTTCTGGGCGATGTTCGCGAGGCGACGGATCTGGTCCAGACCCTGGCCGACATCATTCCCGGCGTGCGGGGGGTCTACGGGGGTCGACTGCGCAACGCCCACCAGGTCGAGGCATTGACGGCAAACCTCATCAGCGTCAACCGCCGCTACAAGGCGCACTCCGGGTTGCGCATCACGGACGTGGGAACGACATGACGACACCGCGTGGCCAGGCGCGACCGACCCTTCGACCGGAGCCCAACGACAAACAGATCCGGCGGGCACTGCTACGCGTGGAGCGCGGTGCGACCCTCGGCGTCGAGGAGGCCGCCTCACTGCTGGCGGCGCGCGAGAGCTCCCTTGACCGGCTTTGTGCGGTTGCGGCACGCGTACGCGACGCGGGGCTGGCGCGGGCAGGACGACCGGGCGTGGTCACTTACTCCCCGAAGGTCTTCATCCCCATCACGCGGCTGTGCCGCGACCTTTGTCAGTACTGCACGTTCGCTACGGTGCCCGGCAAGCTGTCCTCGCCGTACCTCTCCTGCGACGAGATCCTGGCGATCGCTCGCGAAGGCGCTTCACTTGGCTGTCTCGAGGCGCTCTTCACCCTCGGCGACCGGCCCGAGGACCGCTGGCCCGAGGCACGGGTGTGGCTGGACGAGCGAGGCTTCGATTCAACGCTCGACTACATCCGGGCAATGGCGGTCCGGGTGCTGGAAGACACCGGCCTGCTGCCGCACCTAAATCCGGGCGTCATGTCATGGGAGGAGATGACACGCCTCAAGCCGGTGTCGGCGTCGATGGGGATGATGCTCGAGACGACCGCGCGCCGGCTGTTCGAGACGAAAGGCGAGGCGCACTTCGGCTCACCTGACAAGGACCCGGTGACCCGTTCGCGCGTTCTCGAGGACGCAGGCCGATTGTCGATTCCTTTCACCACCGGGCTGCTCGTCGGCATCGGTGAAACGCTGACCGAGCGGGCCGAGACGATCTTCGAGCTGCGGCGAATCGCCAGGCTCTACGGCTCCATCCAGGAGGTGATCGTCCAGAACTTCCGCGCCAAGCCCGACACCGCGATGCGCCACGCGAACGATCTTGGGCTGGACGACTACCGCGCAGTCATCGCGGTCTCCCGGATCGTTCTGGGGCCGACAATGCGGATTCAAGCGCCGCCCAACCTCGTCGACAGTGCCGAGTGCCGTCTCCTGCTCGACGCCGGTGTGGATGACTGGGGCGGTATCTCCCCGCTCACTCCCGACCACGTCAACCCGGAACGGCCCTGGCCGTCAGTCGATCGGCTGCGCTCGGTCACCGCCGCCGCGGGGTTCGAACTCGCGCCCCGACTGACGGTGCACCCGCACTATGTGCGCCAGCGTACCCCCTGGCTCGACCCGCGCCTCAACGCCCACATTGAAGCGCTTGCGCTTCCCGACGGGCTCGCCCGCATCGGGGTCCGCCCCGAGGGTAGGCCGTGGCAGGAGCCCGACGCGACGCTGGATGGCACCGGCCGCACCGACCTGCATGCGACCCTCGACACCGATGGTCGGACCGCTGATCGGCGCGAGGACTTCGACAGCGTGTACGGCGACTGGGCTGCCCTCCGGGAGGCAGTCAAGTCGCCAACGTTTGTCGATGACCCCTTCAGGCAGCCACGTGCGACTGGACTATCACGGGACAGGGAGGGATACGCCGCGCTGCGGGCCGCCGAAGCCGAACCGGCCGCTCTGACGGACGACCAGGCCCTGGCACTCATGACCGCCGAGGGCGACCTACTGACGCAGGTCTGCCGTCTCGCCGACGACCTGCGGCGCGACACCGTCGGCGACGACGTCACCTACGTCGTCAACCGCAACATCAACTTCACCAACATTTGCTACGTCGGGTGCAGGTTCTGCGCGTTCGCGCAGCGCAAGAATGACGCCGACGCGTTCTCGCTCTCCGTCGCCCAGGTGGCCGACAGGGCTCAAGAGGCGTGGGAGCTCGGCGCCACCGAGGTCTGCATGCAGGGCGGAATCGACCCGGAACTTCCTGCCTCGGCCTACTTCGACCTCGTCTCCGCAGTGAAGCAGCGAGTGCCCGGCATGCACGTGCACGCCTTCAGCCCGATGGAGATCGTCAGTGGCGCCGCTCGCACCGGCCGGTCTATTGAGGACTTCCTGATTGAGGCCCGCGAGTCCGGTCTCGACACCATCCCGGGAACGGCCGCAGAGATCCTGGACGACGACGTCCGCTGGGTGCTGACAAAGGGCAAGCTGCCCACGAAGACGTGGATCGAGGTGGTCACCACCGCACACCGTGTAGGTCTGCGATCCAGCTCAACAATGATGTACGGCCACGTCGATAACCCGCGGCACTGGGTACAACACCTGCGCGTCCTGCGGCGGATCCAAGACGAGACGGCGGGGTTCACGGAGTTCGTCCCACTGCCCTTCGTACACACCAGCTCGCCGATCTACCTCGCCGGTGTGGCCCGCCCGGGCCCGACGTTGCGCGACAACCTCGCGGTACACGCGCTGGGCCGGATCATGCTGCACGAGTCCATCGAAAACATTCAAACGAGCTGGGTCAAGCTCGGCGTCGCAGGCACCCGCGCGATGCTTCAGGCAGGCGCCAACGATGTCGGCGGGACGCTGATGGAGGAGACCATCTCCCGCATGGCCGGCTCCGAGCACGGCTCGGCAAAGACCGTGACCGAGCTCGTTGAGATAGGTGACGGGATTGGACGCCCAGTGGTCGAGCGGACGACCACTTACGGGTCTCCAGTGGTCCGGGTCTCCTGAGTAGGCGGGTCAGCAGCACCGGAGCCCGTATCGGCAGTAGTTCTGGTCAAAGACACGCAAAGCGCGAGTCCCGGCTGAGGTTGGAGCAAGTCAGTGTGCCCCTGCCATGGCGCCGTTCCGGGGGGAGCGTCGTATGGCTTCGCATAGCAGTCCTGGCCGGGCCACCTCACGCCGAAGTGAGTCCGGCGGCACCTGCGTGCCATCGTCCTTGAAGCACCCGGCTGGTTGTGTTCCGCTGTCGTTCGAAGGCGCGGTCGGACCGCCGTCGCCGGGGGAGCCGGGATCCGTCACGACAACGCAGACTGTGCCCCCTTGCGTCGCCACGGCGGTTGCTCCCTCTGGGCATCCATCACCTGCCTGGACAGGTTGAGGACTCAGGACGACAGCGAATCCGGCAGCAAGCGTGGCCGCGATCAGGCGCCTCAACATGGCTTGCACTGACGCGGCGACCCGACTCGCCACCAGGTCTCCGATTGGCGTCGCTCCAACCTGATGTGCAGCACGTGCGGCTTCTGCAGGTTCGGCTGCTCGACCTCGCGGCCGTCTTGCTTCACGACCAACGCTGATGCGTCCACCCAGCGGCGAAGGAGAACAACGTAATTGCCCGTTGAGCCCACAGTGACATCTTCTGGCCTCATCCAGACGGTGACCGTCTCGCCCGAGATGGTGACGCCGCCCTGCCCAAGCTGGGCGAGTGTCGCCCAGTAGTGCACCCAATCGATCGAGCGTCGGCGGTAGAAGCTCGCTGCCTCGTTGGTGGTCTTGCCAGCCGCGACAAACCGTTGATCAGCATCGACGAACTGGGTGTACGCCGCCACGGCCTCGGTATACGCCGTGCGTTCCGCCTCCGTGTAGGTGGTGAGGTACCCCGGGATGGAATGAGTTGATGTCGCAGCCGGCTCAGGAATCTCTGGTGAGGGCGGCGAAGACGACCTGGTCGGGGTTGAACATCCGGCGACTGACGCGACGACGAGCGCAGTGGCGATCAGAAAAGTACAGCGAGACAATCCCAGGCTCCTCCGAGTTGGTGACTAGGTGAACGGGGACGGTAGTCCGAGGCGCAAGGGACATGCGTGACGAATGTGACGGCCGAAGGTAAAAGTCACGCCGACATCCTGAGCGGCTCTGGCGAGAGATGTGAGGGGTCTGCGACTACGTGGACGCCTCATCTGAGAATCGCGCAGAAACCCCGAACGGCGCTGCCGGCACGAGGCTGGCTCACCGGCCTCACCACGCGGCTCACCACGCCGGTTTGCATCGCATAGCGACCCTAGGGATCCGTGCCCCTACTCGGCAGCACGCGGGCTGCTAACGGACCAGACAGGCGCCCCAGTTCGCCCAGATTGACGCGGACCACGAATGAGGCGCGGCGAATCGCCGTTCACCATCACTCCTTGAGCAACTCGCGCTCAGGGGTCTGTTTTAACCCGCCGCGGGAGGAAGAGGAGGCTATCCGAACCGCTCAAGCATGTCGGCCGCAATCTCTCCTACTCGCTGCCACTCGGCCAGAACCAGCTCCTTTGCCCGATCGGTAACCGGATCGCGTCTCCGCTCGTCAAGTTCGTCGAGCACGATGAAGTCATGCTCCGCGCCCTCGCGAACGTAGGGGTCATTCCAGTTATCGAGGTGATGGCACTCTGCGGCCCAGCCCGCCATAGCGATTACGGCGGCGTCCTCCAGGTTGAACCCTATAAGTGGGCCTGCCAGGCGGACGGGCTTGGTCCGTCCCATGAAGTTTTCGTCGTGGTTGGGTGCATAGATGATCCAGCCGAGGCCAAGATGTTCGCACGCCATCGCATGCCCAGCCTCGTGGTGAGCTGTTCCTGGCGATATCGGCACGGCGCCGCGTTCCCCAACAAAGCGCCCCGCTTCGACGGGGGGCTCGCCTGTCGTCAGAGGAGTGCGTTGAGGGCGCGGAAGAGGCCCTCGAAGTTGTCTAGGGCCGACTGTAACCCTTTGCCGGTGATGCTGTCAGGGTGCGTGATCAGGTACTTCGACGGCGTGTAATGGTCGTAATTCTCGGTCCAGCCGGCTGCGAACGCGGTGGCTTCAACGACTGCCCGCTCGTCGGCATCCGGGGGCTTCTTGGCAGGCATTCTCTTGTTTCCATTGAGTCCGTAGGTGGCGTTAACGAGGTCGACGTAGAAAGCTCTCCCCAAGATGTCTTCCGTGTCGGCGTTTCGTTCATTCTCCGAGAAATCAGTCGCGACAAAGACGTGCCCTTCACGCAACAGGTCCGAGTTCTGGATCTCTCGAACCTTGTTGCGTGCTCCTTCGGCAAGATCTGCTAGCACCGCTACGTGGAGGTTGTTGCCGGAGAAAAGCGCGAGAAACGAGGGCACCTTCGTGATGCCTCCGCAGGGGGTCACGGTCCAGCGCGGGTCGAGCCCGATCCGATCGGCGGCGACAAGGGTCTGACTGGCCCACTGGAGGTAGAGCAGATCCGATGGTCCTTCTACCAACAATGTGTTCTCTCCAATGAAGAGAGTCTGCGAGATGTCATAGCCGAGCGCGGCCCTCAACGGGAAGAGTGTGTCGCCGTTGGCCTTGAGCACCTCGGAATCGACCTTTGTGCCGAGGACCTCGCCATCGTCGCTTGTGGCGTCTTCAACGGTGCGGCACGAGAGCAAGTTTTGCGTGTCAACCATGAACGGCGAGTGAGTCGAGTAGACAACCTGGTACTTGGTCAGCAGTTCCTCGTTGATGAAGCGGAGCAGGTCCTCCTGTGCCTTGGCGTGGAGGCTTAGTCCCGGCTCGTCGAGCAGGACGATGAGGTTCTCGCCGAAGGTCTTCTGCACCTCCGAGAACCAAACGAGGAACGAGAAGAACCAGATGAAGCCGGTGCTGCGCTCGTCGAGAGAGATGGTTGCCTCGTGTCGAGTGTTTTCGATGCGGGTCTGGAAGACCTTGCCCGTGTTGAACGGGACGTCGTCTCCCGGCGCGGCCTCATGGAATCGGAACCGGACCTTGAGGTGCTTGTTTTGGCTCCAGTACTTGAAGATGCGACGCGACATTCGACTCTCGACGGCCTCCAGCTTGCTGATGAGGCCCTCGGACGTGTTGATGTTGACCAAGTCGTCGAGCGAGGTGCCCACCATCGAAAGCAAGGCAAGGAAGACGTTCGAGCCCGTCAGGCTCTCCAGCGTCGCGTTGTTCCGGTGTTCGATGACCTGGTTGATTGAGATGCGTCCGGGGAGTCGGTCGTACTCGGAGTAATACACGAAGACCGGCAGCCGGCTCCTGAGGTAGTCGACAGCAGTTCCTGTGAGGCTGCCGCTAGACAGCATCGACTTGAGGGTCTCCAGGAGTGCCGTCTGCTTCGGGGTCGGCTCAGGGAGGCCCGCGAGCAACTTCACGAGTTCGCTCGGATTTTTCGCGTCCTCGAGTTGCCCGGCTTCGGCTGCGCTTAGCGAGCCGCTCGCTCGCAGAGCTTCGACCGACTTGGACATGTTCAGCGGAAGGGTCCAGTCAAGTTTGTTGCCGTAGTTCTTGGTGACGATGACCAGCCGGCTGGTGACGGCTTCTTCACACCCAGCGAGCCGCACCAGTTCGTCGTACTCTTCATTATCGAGCGTCCAGTGCGTCTCGACGGCGACCTCGTCGGTGTTGAAGTCCTCCATGAGCACGCGCGGGTAATCCGTCTCTCGGAAGTTGGCACGCTCACCGCGGGCGGCGTTCACCTTCTCCAACGCTTCAAGGATGGCGGTCTTGCCGCTCTCGTTCTTGCCGACGAGGCAAGTCATCTGGTCCAGCGTGAACCATGTCGAGTCCACGACGGCCTTGTAGACCTTGACGCGTGCCTTATTGAGTTCCATTTCACCAGACCTTTTGACTTCCGCGACCGGACATCCCGCCGAGTCGATCACAGCGGACTCTAGAGTCATTCACCGACATTGGGGAGAAGCCTGCACCGATTCAACACCAGGTGGCGATCGACGCTGAACTGATGAACCCTTCCGCCAAACGCTCCCAGATGTGATCAAGCCGCACTGAGGGGCCGCCCCGCAGCCTCTGGACGCTGTGCGGTCTGGCCCAGGCCCTGCCGCCGCGGCTGACACAGAACGGAGCCCTCTACATCCGATCTGCTCAGTCGGTGGTCCAACGGCTAGCATCTCCGAGCAAGCCATTAGCCAGATCCTGGGCATGGGTTCGCGGGGCAGAAGGGCGGATCAGGGAAATGTCAGAGCCGCCGAACGCTCAGGAGCCTCGACAGCCGCTACACGCTCGACTTCGACAGAATCCGTATGGGCCGCGACCCGGAGAGTCACCGCCGTACCTCGCTGGCCGGACGTCGCAGATCAAGGAATGGGCGCGTCCAGTCCGCCGGTTGATCGACTCCGGACGCGTTGGCGCACCAATCTTCTTCACAGCACCGCGGGGGCTCGGCAAGACCGTTCTATTGCGCGAGTTACAGACGCACGCTACCGACGCCGGTTTCGTCACAGCGTGGGTGACTGCCAATGCCGTGGAGAGCCTTGTCGGCGCCCTGCTCGCCAGCGTGCGGTCGGCGATAGCGAACACAATGCGCTCAGAGGCGGCCGGCCTCCTGGCAAGGCTAGACATGATCAAGCTGACAGCCGGCCTACCCGGGGTTCTGCAACTTGAAGCCTCGACACGATCCTCGGACAAGATCGAAGTGTCGTTCACCGCGGAGTTGGCTGCGCTGGCACGGGCGCTCGCCGATAAGGGGGCCACAGGCTTGATGCTCTTCGTCGATGAACTTCAGTCAGCGCCCAGCGAAGATCTCGAAGCTATTGTCCCTGCGTTGCAAGAGTGGACGGCAGCTCACAATGCCGCGCCACTTATGTTCATCGGGTCTGGGCCAATCCAGTTGTCCCGAGTCTTGGCGGCCCGGGGTGGCTTTGCCGAACGATTCCAGTATGTGACGCTAGAACGACTGAGCGACCTCGATTCGATGTCCGCATTTACGCTGGGCTTGCCTGCGGGCTTCCAGTGGCTTCCGGGTGCAGTGGATGCCGCCGTCGGCGCTGCCGAGGGGCACCCTTACATGATCCAGCTCATCGGACACTACGCGTGGGAAGTCAGTGACTCGTCGATGATCGCGCGACCGTTCTTCTCGACTGGAGACATCGGCGTGGCGGTGGAGCGGGCCGGGGGCGAGATCAGACGTGTCTTCGAAGGCAGATGGGCGGACACGCCGGATGCCGAGCGTCGAGTGCTCGCGGTCGTGTCAGCAGCTGATCAGGCGGGCCTGAGCCGACGGCAGGTGGCAGACGAAGCAGGAATGCCGTTCCGCGAGGCGGAGTCCGCCGTCGACCGTCTGTATGCCAATGGGTGGCTTGACGTGGATGGCTTGGAGAGGGTTCGCATTGGCCTTCCAGGAGTTGCCGAATTCGTGAATCGACGCCAGCAGTAGCTTCCCACCCTCTGCGCCCCGCGCAGTCAACACCGCGCCGCCAACCACGCGGAGGCGCAATGGCTGCACGCGAAGTGACCTTTCACATGCGTCTAACCGCCGCCTGCGGGACCACACCCTTCGTCCATGCAGACCGCGCCCTGAAGGCCGGGTCAGACCCTTGGTGCCCTTCAGTGGATGTAATTGGCTACTTGCCACCGCAGTTGCGGCGCGTGGTCAAGGTAGACGAGCGTGCAGGTCAGAACCAGGTAGCTGAGCGCTTCCAGGCCGAGAGATGTCCAGCGAGGGTCGTGCCCCGCCAGAGGCGTCTCGTTGAGGGTGCCCCGCCACAATCCTCCATGCGCGGACAGGTCTGGGCCCCGCAGGAAGACCGCGTATGCCAGGCCGAGATTCGTCTGTTCGGTGTGCTTGTCGATGAGGCCGCGTTCGTCCTCGGTGAGGTGCTCCCTGGCATCAGCGTGGTCGAGGAACAACAAGACCTCGCCGAAGAGGGATTCGGGCTCCGCTTCCACACGGATGTCGTTGGGGTCGCCGCAGCCGATCTCGGTGAAAGTTGACGATTGCCACAAGAGCGTCTGATGGAGGCGTCCTTGCTGCACCTCGACGTCGCCGACCCGCTCACTGCTCAGGAGTTCATATTCGTGCGCTTCGAGGACTCCAGCAAGTAGCGCGGTCCAAAACTCGTCTGATGGCGTGGACAGCTCCGAGCGCAGCGGATCAATGCGGTGACCCAGCGGCCTGCCTCGGAACGCGGGCCCGTCGATGCGCATGCTCCGGTGACTGAGCATGCTGTCGACGCGGTCGGCGGTGAGCACAGAGCGGGTCGGGATGGTGACGGTGACCTTATCCCCGGCGTAGGTCTCCATCTCGGAGTAAAAGTCCTGGCCCCACCGTTGGTCCACGAAGTCGCGAGCATCAATCGCGAGGAACTGGTCGACGGACTCGACGTAGAGCGTCACGTAGACCGGTTCGGGTGACGCGTACCAGAACTTCAGGTGCTCGATCTCGACCTGGACTGCCACCGAGTTCTGTTGAGCAAAGTCGTCAGACGACAGAGTGTCGGCCTGGATTCCCTTGAACTGGAACCAGACACGTACCGACGTCGCGTGGAAGTACTTCCGTTCGTGGCCCTTGCTGTCGGCTTTGGTTCCTTCGACGTAGAACTGAAGGCCGGTGTCGACGCCGAAGCGGTCCTTGGCGTACTCGATGGCAACGCCGCGGCCCGCGACCAAGGCAGCGAACTTCGCCATGTAACGCTCTTCAAGCTCATCGGCCGGGCCCATTCCCACCATGTCAGCAGTCTCCACTATTCACAGCAGACAGAGCAGGGCGAGTCCTCCGGGCGCATCGCCTTGTCGTCGTGCTTTGGCTGACGTGTTCGAAGCGCGTCTTTCCGCCGCGTGCCGTTCCGGTCGGACGCGGCATCCCATTCCGCCGCTTGAGGACAACACGCGTGCTCCCGGACAGCGCACGGCACATCAGTCCTCATCGGCTACCCCGAACAGGGTCACCCCGGAGGGAGCGGCACGAGCATCTTCGCTTCCTCCAGAACCTTAATCGCAACGAGCGCTGGATTGTCTCGATAGGTTTTGGTCCCGGCCAGTCGGCGGGCGGCCATGGCTACCTCCGCAAGGTCATGAACGCTGATCGGACCGGCTCCGACGTGCTGGCCGGCGCACCAGTCGCGAATAACCGTCTCGTGGGTGCCCTGCTTGGCGGCGGCGAACTTACCGACGTAGAGGCGATACTCGATCTGACTCGGTTCGTAGTCGTATCGAGCAGCAGCGCCGGCGAGGATCCCGTCCCTGATCTCGGGATCGTTGAGCATCGCGTACCTGCGGTTCCCATCGGTCCGACCAACCCTGATGCCCTGCACTTCGTCCGAGCGCACTCCCTGTGAGCCCAGGTATGACTTTACGGTGGCCATCACCAGCCGGTCTCGTCTCGCCCCGACCAGATCGACTTCATACCAGTGCGTTTGAATCTCGGCATGTGACGTCTTCTTGGTCTGACGTGTGACCGGGAACTTCACGGCCTCGGAAACTACGAGTCCCTCCGTTTCCATGGCCAGGGCCACGAACGACTCGAATGCCTCCATCAGACGAGGCCGATGCCGCGGTCGCTGCGATCGAAGTCCTCGTAGTTGCCAGCCCGCGCGTGAATCTGCTGCGGCTCCACCGGACGACCGTCGCGCATCTTGTAGAGGTTGCGCCGGTTGATCTCCCGGGCCAGCTCGGTTGCCGGCATGCGTCGCCCCGGAGCCGCCTCCAACACCAGACGCATGGCTTGGTGAAGAGTCGTGCGCTCCTCGGAGATCGAGGGGGAGTCCTCACCTAGAGAAAGCAGGAACTCGAACGACGCAACGCGCCGCTTGGCTTCCTCGAGATCGCCCTCGGCCTGATTGCGCAACCGTTTAGCCGATGTCAGGTCACGCTCTATCTCGTTCCGGTTGGCCGCCACCACCTGCCCTACCAGCTCGAAGTATTCGCTGTTCTCCACGCCTGATTCCCTTTGTGCGACTATGCGATGTCTGCCTATGATGCGACTATCGCACAAGAAATGTCAAGGAGCTGGCATGACCGTGCCCGACCCGCGCCTATCCGCCGCCGGTGGGGCATTCCAACGGGGGCCAAGGTCGCTGAAGGCTCACCTGTCCAGCGTGTGGCGCCAGCCTTCCAAACGACCGCGGAACGCATGCTGCGCGGTCCCCTCGGCGGGGCGCGGATCAAGTCTGGCTGCATAGGCTTGCAGATAGGTGCTGAGCCGACGCCGTTGGTCGGTATCGCGGAAGCCGAGCGCCGGGTCGCTCACCAGCCAATCAACCATCGCGATCGCATTCTCTGTCCCGTGCGTTGTGACCTCGGCGTGATTGAGGACATACGAGAGCACTCGGAAGAGTTGCTGCCCGACTGGGTTCCCGTATTGTGCCCATTCACCTCTGTGTTGCCAGGACACGGCACTGTCGGCGGGACCACGCATTGCCTGAAGCGCTGCGATGGCGGCGCTCCGGCGTTGAGTTCCACTTTCCAAATCGGCGAGTGCAGACACCAAGAGGTCGAGACTGCGTTGCTTGTAGCTGCCAGTGACCGTGAAGTACGCGCCCAGAGAGGCGACTTATCAGCGCCGCTGATGCCGCGATCGTGGCTGCGACCACCTCGCCGGACATAGTTCGATGGTCTCCCTCGGATCAGCCCTTGGCAAGCGCGAGTTGGCACGTTCGGACGGTGCTGGGCTCCGCCTCGAGTCGGGGTCCAGTCGACAGCGTCTGCAAGACAGCTACGGCCGTGTTCGAGCATTCCCCAAACACGCCCGATCTTCAGGAGGCTACGGAGCCTGCCGGCGCGATTTCACGAGACTAGAGCTAGCCCATTCCGCCGCCTGTCGGCGTCATAGGGACGTCCGCTCATTCCGACATCGGACCCTTGTGCCTCTGCAAGGCATTTGGCAGCACGACACGCTCGGCAGTGCGCAGATGACATCATGTTGCGATGTCCGCTTCCTCGGGCGCGATCGTGCTCAGCACTCCGGACCCGCAGGAGTTGGCCGCCTTCTACCGGGACCTGCTCGGCTGGTCCGTCATCACCAGCGAATCTGGATGGGTTCGGCTGCGTCAGGTCGACCACGAACGCCCCAGCCTGAGTTTTCAGTACGAGCCCGCCGATACCCCTCCTTCCTGGCCCATGCGCGAGGGGGGCGTGCAGATGCAGGCCCACCTCGACGTTCTCGTCGACGACCTGGACAGCGAGCAGCAGCGGGCCGCCGCGCTCGGAGCTAGCCTCGAGACGCACCAACCCAACCCAGACGTGCGAGTGATGCGTGACCCGCACGGGCACGTCTTCTGCCTGTTCCTCGCCGGCGCCTGAGCGGCGCCGCGACACTCATGCGCTGCAGGATGGCCCGCAAGCCTCGTCAGCGCAGTGCGTCCTTCCGCCACTTGCTGGCAGGATTTGCTCGGGTCGCTCAGGCGGGCCTCAGGGCAGTCGCGAGGGACCGGTATTGCGCGCTCTCCCCCGAAATTTCCAGCTCAACGACCGCGGGAGTGCAGGCGCGACCCGCATCTCCTCACAGAAAATCAGGGACCCATCATCTTCTCGACCACGACTTTCCCGATCGCGGTCGAGATACCGCCTGCGACAGCTGTACCGACCCACTTGTTCCAGAGGAGGGTGACGAACACGTTGTGCACCCTATTGATGGCCCGACGTCGCCGTCCGCCGATGCCGATCGCCACCAGACCCGGCGCATCCGAGGTCCCCGGCCACAGCGGGCCGGCCGTCACGTCGCATCTCCCCAATTGACCCCATCGTTGGAGAGCGCGACCTTCTTGACGTCGTCCGGGTCGATCCAGCCGGTGCGCACGACGACGAGCTTGCTCTTCTCCACCTTAACCATGGTCGAGTGGTTCGCCAGGTCCGGCCGGCGCCGGAGGTCGCGGATGAAGAACGTCTCCAGGCCCTGGGTTCGCTCGTCGTGAAGAACGAGCGCGAGCTCCAACGCCAGATCGGTGTCGAACACCAGGACACCGTTCTGTCGAAGTGCCGCCGACGTGATGGGGAGACCCAGCGCATCACTGAGCTGGCGTTCGATGACCGACCGGCTCATCCGGGTCATTACTCCGCCCTCACCGCGTAGACGCTTGACAAGAATCTTACCCAAGCGGTTGTGCACAGGCGTCCAGATCCCGAGCCCGCCGGGCCAGAACCTCCCGGCCAGTGCGCGAACGAGGGAGTCGTACTTCATGACCTTGGCTGCGGTGGCCTCGTTGCCGACGGTCACCGGAATCGGGCTACCGGAGTGGTCTAGGAGTCGGTCGAGCGCGGCGACACCCCTGGCGTTGCGCGGGTCTGCAGCGAGCGCATACGCGCAGTCAGACATGAACCAGACGACGCCGCCGTCGGCAAGGCACTGCGCGAGTCGACGAGCCTGGGTCATGTTCAGCTGGTCAATGTCAGCCGGGTTCATCACCTGGAAGTCAGGCAGGTAGGCCTGCCTTCGACGCGGCTTGCGTGGCGGTTGTACGGGCTGGGCAGTCATGGTCGCACTTCCTCTAGTCAAGGCATAACGCGCTGCTAGCCTTCCGACCGCCCTCGTGGCGGTGACATCAGGGATGACGAAGCGGGCTCGACCCTTCTTGCGATCTGAAAAAAGTTCGGCAACCGGGCAAAACCCCGCGCCGGCCGTCGTCTACTTCTTAGTGAGAGCGCAAAGTGTCGGGGAGGGCAGATGGGAAAGCGGTTCAAAGGCCCGGGGTTCGACCCCGAGTGGGAGCGGCTCAACCAAGAGTTCCGAGTCATCGGAGAGAAGGTTCTCCGCGACCGAACCGATGAAGCTGCCCACGATCTGATCAAGCAGTTCACGCCCCTCATCACCCGGCTCGCGAGCGCCGTACCGAGGGAAGACCGCGACGCCGTCGTGAACCGGCTGGCCAGTGAGCTGATCGAGGTCTTGCCGAAGGCTCTTGCGGCCAGTTCGCCGCGGGGGTACGCCACAACCGCCCTACGCAACAGAGTCTTCACGGAACTTCGACGCGCCAAGAGGCGCCGGTCACGCGAGTCCGCGTTGCCTCCGGACTGGGATGTCAGCGATCCGTTGGCCCATCATCTTCTCGAGGACGCCGCGTTTCACACTGCGGCGGTAGAGCGCTGCCTGGCCGCGATCGACCGCCTTCACCGCGACGCCCAGGATCGTGGCTCCTACCTCGACGCTCGCGTCGCCGAGGTCGTCGAGTTCCGCTACCACACCAACGTTCCTATCTCTCAGGCGTGCATCGCTCTCGGCTTCGACCCGCAGACCTATAAGGCGATCGGCCCGAAGATCTCGAAGGCCCGGAGCAACCCCAAGTCGCTGCTCTACCGGGTCGCCGAAGAACTGGTTGAAGGCTCTCTTCAAACCCATCTGCGTAACACCACCAACGAAGGTGAGAACAAGTGACCACGAACGAGCCCACTCCTCCGGAGCACCCGGACGACCCGCCGCAGACGGTCACGTCATCCGCGGCGAGCTGGCTCGACCCGAGTACCCCTCCCGCGCCCGACGACACCGCTGAGCTGAGGCGTCTCGAGGGGCTTCTGAAAGACCAGGTCCTGCACAATCTGAAGACGCACGGGCTCGCACGCGGCTCGCGACTGGCCACGCCACTGCATCCTCGGTACCGGCGTGCCTTGGTCGCATCACGGGCCCACAGCGCCCACGAGTCGATCGCAGAAGTACAGCGGTCGCTGCTCGACGACAGCCCCGAGGTCCGCCAAGAAGCCCGGCGGTCTTTGCGCGATCTGCTCTACCGTCTTTACGTCGGCGAACACAACGACCGAGACGGGGCTCCCCAGAGCCGTCCGTGGCTGGATCGCACCATCGTCGCTCTGGTTGGTGGCCGTGACCCCGATGGGCCGGAGCCGCGCTGGAGCCGGCCAGAGTTTCAGACGCGGCTACGCTCAGCCGTCATCGTCAGCACTCTCCTAATGGCCGTCGTCTCGGGTTTGCTTGTTGTCACGGACCGCTGGACTGTCGCACTGGCAGGTTTGTCCGGCATGGGTGCTCTGATGATCCTTGACGCCGCATTCAGCCGACTGAGCTCGGTCAAGTCTGCCGAGATTCGGTGGGCCTCGTGCGTGGCCAGTCATGCCGGCGATGTTTTCGTCCTGGGTTGCATTGCCTACGCCCAGGTCCAGCTGAGATACGAGTGGACCGCACTTGTGATGGCGGCAGCGGCGCTGGTCTCCCTGTTCGCGTCTTTTGTACGCGTCTCAGCGCTCCAGGCCGGGCACCGATCTTGGTTCTCTCTTCGCGAACGCCAGGTCCGCTACTTCTCGATGCTGATCATCGCTGTGGCTGCCTCAACCGTCTATTCCTCCCAGGTGATCGTTTCCTGCGGTGCGGCAATCATGGTTGTTGGCTGTGTCGAGGCGATTAGGGTCGTGCGTGTCGTCTTCACAGGACCATCGATCACGACCGGTGACATCCTGTTCGTCGGCAGTGACGACACGCTTCACTTGTGGTCGTTAACCGACACCGACGAGGAGCTGGAGGTCGCATCGAGCCAGTCGAGGTCTCGGCATTCAAGGCCTTGAGGAACCCGGAGTCGTTGCCGGTAGGTCAGGGTCGTCCGGAGCTCTGATCTCCGAGCCAGCGGCCTCACCGCTGGTCAGTCCGGCTGCGGGCGTGCGTCCAATGTGGGCGGACAGCGTTGAGGACGGCCGGCCCCGCGATGGCGGCATCCATCTCTCGGACGAGGTCGCCCGCGTCTCGGCTTGGCTACTCGGAGCGATCTTTGCGCTCGGTGACCGGGAGTTTGTCCAAAGCGTCGTCCATGAACTTGGTGGCGAGGGCTACTTGGCACTGCGTGCCGCGAGTTTAACCGAGGTCCAGGACGACGATTACGACATCGATGAGTGGTCCGAAACTGCCGCGGTCGATCTGACCATGAACAATGACGACGCGCTGTTCTAGAGCGTGGTCTCCGTGGGATCGGCATCCTCCTAGGTGAATCTCCCGTGTGGCGAGTTCTCCTGAGGGTCACGGTGCCCGGGCCGAAGTGCCATATGGGGCACCCGCCACGAGCCAAAGATTCTCTTCACATGCTCGCGTAGCCAGCGTCCTGACTCCGAGCGGCAGCGTCATATCACCGCAAGGGCTCCTGTCGTCCTGTCCTCCTCAGGCTGCTTCACCCATGGCCGAGTGCGTGGCCGACGAATTTGGGTTGCCGAGTGTCCAATCGCGCGCAATGCACTCACTTGAAGGTCAGGCGAATCAGCGTGGTCATGCAGAGACGCGGTGGGCATGTGCTTCATCCACAGGTGGTTTCGTCGCCGTGCAGGTACACCTGCTCACGCGGAACCATCAGCGATGTGGAGGCTCAGGATGGAACGACTCATGACCGTGGAAGAGGTGGCAGACGCTCTGCGCGTGCCCACCGACACGGTGCGTTGGCTGCGTCAGGAGGGTCGGTTCGCGCCGGCCATCCGAGTCGGCCGGCGCGTCCTGTGGGAAGAGAGTGCCATCGCGGCCTGGGCAGCCGAACAGCGAGAACGGACTGGGTAGTTGTCCGTTAAGCGCTACACGACCGCGACGGGGCAGGCCCGCTGGCGGGTGCGTATCAAGGCGCAGGGTCGGCAGATCGCCTCTCGTGTGTTCGAGAAGAGAACTGACGCGCTCGCCTGGGAGCAAGAGCAGCTCCGAGCGCTGCGCGGCGGCGAATGGACGGATCCTCGGCGCGGACGTGTCCCCCTGGCCAGCATCGCCGACGACTGGCTGATGGCACGCCAGTCGGTGAAGCGACGGAGTCGGGAGTTGGACGAGGCGAACTGGCGGCTCCACGTGGAACCCGCGTTTGGCCAAACCCCCGTTAACGCCATCACCCGCGCGAACATCGAGACCTGGTTGGGGAGGCTGCGCGCTGGCGGCGCCGCATCGTCGAGTGTTGGTCGATACCTGGCGACACTCCGCTCGATTCTCGACTTCGCGGCGGCGGATGGTCGAGTGAGTCACAACGCGGCCGCAGGCGTCAAAGCACCCCGAGGGTCGCGCACGCGACGCGAGGGCCAGTTCCTCTCCCTTGTTGAACTGCGCGAGCTCGGGGTTGCATGCAGGGGCAGATACGCCGACCTCGTTCTCTTCCTCGGCCTCACTGGGATTCGTTGGGGTGAGGTCGCTGGACTGCAGGTTGGCGATGTCGTTGAGGAGCCGGGATACGGCGTTCGACTGCAGCGGGCGGTGCTGTCCAGTCGAACCGATGGGACGCTGTTCGTTGACACTCTGAAGACCAGTCGCTGTCGCACGGTCCCCCTTGTGCCCGAACTTGTCCCTATCGTGGAGCAGTGGCGGGCCGATAAACAAGCCGATGCGTGGCTGTTCGCGGCGCCCCAGGGCGGGCCCCTCAGTGGAGCGAACTGGAAGCGGGCAGTGCGCTGGTCCGCCGCCATCGAGGCGATCGGGAAACCCACCTTGCGCGTCCACGACCTGAGGCACACCGCGGCCTCATTGTGGCTTGCCGCAGGGGCCGATCCGAAGGTCATCCAGAGAGTCCTGGGACACGCGTCCGCGGCGATGACGATGGACCTCTACGGGCACCTGATTGACGACAACTTGTGGCACGCCGCGGCACGTGTTGGCAGTTCCGGGGACAGATTGGGGACACGAAACCCGAGTTCCGCGCCTGATCGCGGGACCGCCGCGGGCGAAGCAAGCCCCTGACCTGCGAAAATACTGTGAGCCGGTGACAGGAGTCGAACCCGCGACATCCTCATTACAAGTGAGGCGCTCTACCAACTGAGCTACACCGGCATGCACCCCGCGAAGGGCGCGCGCACATCGTAATGGTCGGTGGCGCTGTCCCTGGAACTGAGTAGGGTCCCCAACACACGGTTCACCAGGGGGAAGCATGCGTCGTTCGATCACGGTCCTGATCACTCTCGCGCTCGGGGCGGCAGTCCTGAGCGCCACACCCACCACTTCTGCTGCCCCGCCCGGGCCTGCGGCCACCACCGCGGCAGCAGCTCAGGTGCCGGTGATCAACTGGCAACCCTGCGATGAGGCGCTCTGCGCCCGGGTCCGGGTGCCGCTGGACTACGACGACCCGACCGGCGCGACCACCCGCCTCAACCTGCTGAAGATCCCGGCCGCCAAGCCCGATCAACGCATCGGCTCGCTCTTCGTCAATCCCGGCGGCCCCGGCGCGACGGCCACCGACTTCGCGCGTTTCTTCCCCTTCCTGGTCCGCCCAGCGGTCAGCAACCGGTTCGACATCATCGGCATCGACCCCCGAGGCACGTTCTCCCCGGCCACCATCTGTCGGGCCGACGGTGAGCCCCCGTTCCCCGTGGTCAGCTTCCCCGTCACCGACAGCCAGGTCGCGGTGTGGCTGCGCCACGATGCCTGGCAACGCCGCGCCTGCCGCACCGGCGCCACTGCGATCACCGACCACATGACGACCGCCGACGACGCCCGCGACATGGACCTGATCCGCCAGGCCGTCGGTGACGACAAGCTCACCTACTACGGCATCTCCTACGGCACCTACCTGGGTCAGACCTACGCAGCGATGTACCCCGACAACATCCGGGCCCTGATCATCGACGGCGTCCTGGACCCTGTCGCCTGGGCCACCGGGCGCAACGGCAACGGGACGAAGGTGCCGTTCAGCACCCGCCTCAAGAGTGGGTACGGCGCCGCCGACGCGCTCTCCACAGCCCTCACCGCGTGCAACCAGTCGACCCACTGCGTGCTTAGGGGACGTGCCCACCGCACCTGGAACCAACTCGTCCACCGACTGCGCCAAGGCCCCTCGGTCCGTCACGGGCAGCGCCTCACCTACGCCGATCTCGTGTCCAGCACGTTGGGGCTTCTCTACTCCGCCGACTCGTATCCGTTCCTCATGCGCGTGCTCAACCAGGCACACCGCCAGGTGTTCGCGAAGTCCGCGCCGCGACGACCCCTCGCCCTGCTGCGACCAGTTCCGGCCGACCCGCGCGGCATCGCCGGGCCCTACGGCGCCACCCCGACCTCGGGGAACCAGCCCGGATACGGACAGATCTCGGACGCCTTCCATGCGGTGGCGTGTGCCGACACCCTCAACCCGTCCGACCCTGCGGTGTGGGCCAAGGCGGCGAGAAGGTTCGAACCAGCGCAGCCCTACTTCGGTCGGTTGTGGACCTGGGCCTCCAGCCCCTGCGCCCGCTGGCCCAAGGCAGCCTCCGCGGACGCGTTCCGCGGCCCGTTCGCGACGACCACCTCGGCACCGCTTCTGGTGATCGGCAACAGTCACGACCCGGCCACGCCGATCAGCGGAGCCAGGGTCGCCACGCACCTGTTCGCCGGATCGCGACTGCTCCAGCTCAACGGTTGGGGCCACGGCGCGATCATGACGAGCAACTGCATCGACAACGCGATGCGCGACTACCTCGTGTCACTCACCCTGCCGGCCGAGGGCGCCACGTGCGACCCCAACCGTCCCCTGTTCCGCTAGACCCGACCTACGGAGCAGCGAACTTCATGTTCGGCGCGCCGTACATGCCCGACGTCGACTGCAGCGTCGGGTAGGTCATGGTCGACCCGTTCGCGTAGGCATACCCGGCGATGGTCAGGCGCGAGTCCCGCGTCGCCGTCCCGTTCAGGCCGACGTACTCACCGAACAACCAGTGCTGGCTGACGACGGTGTAGGTGATCCCGGGCTGCAGGGTCACCGGTGCCGCCAGGTTCGTGTAGAACCACCGGTTCTCCGCTGTCGCAGCGGCCGGCACCACGGCGCTCGCCACCATCGCCTTGGTGTCGGTGCGGTAGATCGCCACCGTGGTGTTCTGGTTGTTGTCGTTCTTGCCGTCGTTGTCGTAGTCGTACAGACCCAGGGCGGTCACCGGAGTCGCCACGTTGACGCTGAACCGGTAGCCGACCACGTAGTTCCCCGTCGTGCCCCCGCCCGGGGAGTACGACGTGAGGCTGGGCACCGGCTGCGACTTTACGTTGACCACTCGGGTGGCGCTCGTCGAGCCGCCCGCCGGGTCGGTGACGACCACCGTCACGGTGTAGTCGCCTGGCGCGAGCACCCCAGCACCGTACGAGAACGACGCACTCGCGGTCCCCAGGCCGGTGACGTTGGCCGGCAGGTCGAACGACCCCGCCGCGAACGAGCCATCGGCGCGCAGGAAGTTGCCCGCGGCGTTCGAGACCCGGACGGCGACCGAGGAGACCTGGAAGTTGTCAGCCGCAGCGCCGGCGATGTCGAACGCCGTGCCGGACTGCAGGGACGTGACCGGCGAGGTGATGGACACCGTCGGCGGGGTCACCGCCACCGTGAACGTGCCGGTGTAGTTCTTCACGTTGGGCCGGGCGTCCGTGCCACGGGCGGTCACGGTGTAGGTCCCGACCGGCAGCACGCCGAGGTCCCTGGACCACGACAGTGTTCCCGTGCCGAGGGCACCCTCGGTGACGTCGTAGGACAGGTTGGCGACCGTGGTGCCGAAGCCGCCGCTGGCCTGGAGGTACTGGCCGGCCGCGTTCTGCACCCGCAGCTTGAGGTCGCTGACCGAGACCGTGTCAGTGGTGACGCCACGCACGACCACCGGGGCCTCCGGGCTGGAGTTGCTCGGCAGGGTCAGCACGGTCACCGGGGCGACCCCGTCGAGGCCGGTGCCGGTGAAGGCCACCTCCGTGTTGGTCGGCGACAGCCGCCCGGCGAGGTCGATCGCCCACGCCTCCGCGGTGTAGGAGCCAGCCGGCAGCGGGGTGTCGAGCTTGAAGGAGCCGTCGTCGGCCGGGGTCAGTTTGAACGCGTAGTTGGTCGCGCCCAAGGTGCCGTCGGCCTGCAGGAACTGCCCGGTCGCGCTCTTGATCCGCATCCGGTACTCGACCACGCCCGCGTCGTCGGTGGCCAAACCTGTCAGCGTGGCCGGGGTGTTGAGCGAGCCGCCCGCGGTGGGGCTGGTGAAGGTCACGACGCTCGGCGGAGCCACATCCTCCACACCGGCACCGAAGTCGAGGAACGCCGTAGTCCCGGTGCGGACCCCGCCGGTCCACTCGCCGTCGAAGCCGACCAGCAGGCCACGCTTCACGGCCTCGATGGTGGTGCCCCCGGTGAACGAGGACTGGCCAGGGTTCCAGTTGAGCGGCGTACCGTCGGTGCGCGACAGCGCCGCCATGTGCGAGCGCCAGACCCCGCCGCTCGTCGACGTGCCCGTGCAGGTGTCCAGCCCGAGCTTCGGCTCGAGGACCTCGCTGGCACCCGGCCCGGCGTCGGGGCGGCAGAAGTGACCCGTGACGTAGACAGCAGCATCGGTGACGGCCACACCGAAGCTGGAGTCGCGCATGTAGTGACGCCACAGCGGGGTGACCGGGGCCTCCGTCGTCGAGGCGTAGTAGACGTAGTCCGAGACGGTAGCTGTGCCGTAGGCGAGCGCATAGTTGCCACGGGTCGGGTCGAGCGCCATGTCCTGCAGGTCGGCGATCGACAGCGAGCTGCCCTGCGTGTTCGTCATCCCGGTGAGGCGATGCGCCGTGAGCGAGGGCGCAGCCGGGTTGCTGATGTTGATGATCGCCATCGGGGCGTACGCCGTGCCGCCGGTGCCGGTGATGGTGCCGAACCGGCCACCGAGGTAGAGGCGCGTGCCGGCGTCGTTCATCTCCAGGGCATGGACGCGGGAGGTCAGCTCACCGGTCGTGGTGAAGTTCATCGCCGGCAGCACCGCCCCCGTGGTGGGGTTCAGCTCGGAGACCGTCTCGAGGGTGAGACCACCGATCTTGGTGAAGTCGCCACCCACGAACAGCCGGCCGTTGCGGTAGAGGATCTCGCGCACCACGCCGTTGGGGTTGGGGCTCTTGAACTTGTCGACCACCGAGCAGTTCGACAGGTCGAGCAGCGCGAGGCGGGTGCGGCTCTTCGCGACCCCGTTGGCACCCGTGATCTTGGCGAACCGGCCGGCGACGTAGACCTGCGTGGGCGTCGGTCCCGGCTCCACCGCGGTGACGTTGTTGTCGAAGACGAACTTCTGCTCGCAGGTCATCGCCTTGGTGTCGATGTTCCAGGCCGCGAAGTAGGGCTGGTCGATGACCGTGCCGTCCTTCAACTCGATCTGCCAGAAGTCACCACCCGAGACGATGGTGCGCCCCGTCTGAGTGACCGCGCGGGTCTCCCGCGGCTGGGGGTTGTTGTAGATCGGGGTGCCGTCGGGCACGTAGAGCGGGGTGCGCAGGATCTTGGGATATCCGCCGGCGGCCTCTTCGGGCACCAGGGCGCCATGCGTGATGATCGCGCCCGTCGCGGCCGACAGGCCCAACGCGGTCAGCGCGGAGGCCAACAGGCCCAGCACCACCATCCGGACCACGACTGACAAGTCTCGCTTCTTCCCCTGCACTGCACTCCCCCATTACGACCCACCCACGCGACATCCCTTGCGCGCGGCAACCGTCCCCACGGCCCCGCGATGGCACGACGAGCGGTGCGCCCCAGTGGGCGCACATCCAGCAAGCATTGGGCAGCGCGTGAACCGAGACCACCCCAGTGCCTGGAAATGGACCGATGGCAGTGCCCCGTGGTGGTCCGTTCGGACTAGAGGGTCCACGGGCGCCGCTAGAGTGCGGCCGTGCTGACCGATCCCCATCACGACGGTTCCCCGCTCTACCGCGCGCAGGAGACTCCCGCGCTCGGGGACGGCGTCGTGCTCCGTTGTCGCACCTCCGCCGACGTCGCCGAGGTCTGGATCCGGACCACGCAGGACGCCGAGCCCACCTTCCACCCCTGTGTCCTGCGCGAACCCGACGGCGACGTCCGCTGGTGGGAGGGTGAGATCCCGCAGCACAACCCGGTCATGCACTACCGGTTCCTGGTCGTCGAGCGCACCGGTGCCCAGCGCTGGCTCACCGGAGCCGGCGTGCACGACCACGACGTGCCCGACACCTTCGACTTCAAGGTCTCCGTCTACGCTCCACCGCCGGACTGGGGCCGCGACGCGGTCGTCTACCAGATCTTCCCGGACCGGTTCGCACGCTCCGCGGCCGCCGACCACCGACCGGTGCCCGACTGGGCGCTACCGGCGGGCTGGGACGACCCGATCCACTTCGAGCGAAGCGACCCCCGCACCGCCAGCCAGTTCTTCGGCGGTGACCTCGACGGGGTCGTCGACCATCTCGACCACATCGCCGAGGTCGGCGCCGACGTCGTCTACACCACGCCGGTCTTCCCCGCTGAGTCCAACCACCGCTACAACGCCTCCACCTTCGACGAGGTGGACCCACTGCTCGGGGGCGACGACGCCTACGAGCGCCTCTCCACCGCCGTGCACGCCCGGGGCTGGCGCATCCTCGGCGACCTCACCACCAACCACACCGGCGACACCCACGAATGGTTCGAGGCGGCCGCGGCCGATGCCAGCTCACCCCAGCGCGGCTACTACTACTTCCGGACCGACGGCACCTACGAATCCTGGCTCGGGTTCACCAGCCTGCCGAAGATCAACCACGCCAACCCCGCCCTGCGAGCCGCATTCGTCGAAGGACCCGACTCGATCGTGGGGCGCTGGCTGCGCCCGCCGTACGACGTCGACGGCTGGCGCATCGACGTGGCCAACATGACCGGCCGGATGCGCGAGCTCGACATCAACCACGACGTCGCGCGCGGCGTACGGCGCACGGCGACCGCGCTGCGCCCCGACGCCCTGGTGATCGGTGAGCACAACCATGACGCCTCTGAGGACGTCGACGTCGACGGCTGGCACGCCACCATGAACTACTCCGGGTTCTCCTGGCCGGTGTGGGAGTGGCTGCGCGCCGACGACTCCCCGGCGCGCTCGTTCGGCACCCCGGTCCCGATCCCCCAGCGCACCGGTCCCCAGGTGGTCAGCTCGATGCGCTGGTGGGCCGGGCGGCTGGGCTGGCAGGCCCACCAGTGGTCGTGGAACATCCTCGGCTCACACGACAGCGCCCGGATCCGCACCGTGGTCGGCAGCTCCGCGCTGCACCAGGTGGCTGCCGGACTGCAGTTCACCCTGCCCGGCGTACCCATGATCTTCGCCGGCGACGAGCTCGGCCTCGAAGGCATCGTCGGCGAGGACTCCCGCCGCACCATGCCCTGGCACCGCCCCGAGACCTGGGACCACGACACCCTGGACAGCTACAGCGCCCTGGCACGGCTGCGACGCGAGCAGGTGGCCCTGCGACGCGGTGGACTGCGGTGGGCCCACGTCGACGACGACACGCTGGCCTTCGTCCGAGAACACCCCGAGGGCTCGGTCCTTGTGTGTGCCCGGCGAGCAGCCGGACCGGCGATCCGGCTCCCCCTGGCTGCTCTGGGCACCACCGGCGCGCGGCTGTTGTTCAGCACCACCGAGGGGGGTGAGCAGAGCTCGACCACCGAGGGGGGTGAGCTCGTGCTGCCCGCGAGCGATGGGCCCTCGTTCGCCGTCCACCGGCTCTGAATACGGCAGGATGACCAGATGCCCCTGAGGATCGTGGCCAACCGCCCGGACCCGGCCATCGTCGGCCTGCCGTGGAGCACGCCGCTGGAGGACTGGACCGACGAGTACGTCGTCCCCCTGCCGCGTGGTCTGTCGCGTCACATCGTGCGGATCGTCCGGCTAGGCGCTCGCACCTACGCGATCAAGGAGACCGAGGAGGAGATCGCGTTCCGCGAGTACCGCATGCTGCGCGACCTGCACCGGCTCGGGCTCCCGGCCGTCATCGCGCAGGGTGTGGTCACCGGCCGGGTCGACGCCGACGGACACGAACTGCCGGCCGCCCTGCTCACCGAGCACCTCCGGTTCTCCCTGCCCTACCGCTCGCTGTTCTCCCACGGCCTGACCGCCGACAACATCCCCTCACTCATCGACGCCCTCGTGGTGCTGCTGGTCCGGTTGCACCTCAGCGAGTTCTACTGGGGCGACGTGTCGCTGTCCAACGTCCTGTTCCGGCGCGACGCCGGTGCGTTCTCGGCGTACCTCGTCGACGCCGAGACCGGCGAGCTCTACCCGACGCTGTCGGACAGCATGCGGGAGTACGACCTCACCGTCGGCTGCGAGAACGTGTTCGCCGAGCTGCTCGACCTGGAGGCGAGCCAGGCGGTCGAGGGTGAGGTGGCCGCGTTCGAGATCGTGGAGATGATCCGGGAGCGCTATGCGGCCCTGTGGTCCGAGCTGACCCGTGAGGAGCAGTTCAACGCTGACGAGATGTGGCGCATCGAGCAGCGGATCGAGCGTCTCAACGACCTCGGGTTCGACGTCGACGAGCTCGACATCGTCACCGACTACGACGGCGACCAGATCCAGATCCGGCCCCGTGTGGTGGAGCTGGGCCACCACGCCCGCGAGCTGCAGGAGCTCACCGGCATGAACGTGGAGGACAACCAGGCTCGGCGGCTGCTCAACGACATCGCCTCCTACACCGCGCACTCGGACCTCGGTGGCGAGGACCGGGCGCTGGTGGCCAACCGCTGGCTGACCAACTACTACGAACCGGTCGTCGCGATGGTGCCGCCCGAACTGCGCGGCAAGCTCGAGGAGCCCGAGATCTACCACGAGATCCTGGTGCACCGGTGGTACCTGTCTGAGCGGGCCGGCTTCGAGATCGACATCTTCGACACCGCGCGGGACTACATCTTCAACATCCTGCGCGATCGCCCGGACGAGGCCGTCGCCCCGCCCGCCGACCTGTCGTAGATGTCCCCGTCCTGATCGTCGACCTGTCGCAGATGTACATCACCTTATGTACATCTGCGACAGGTCGGCGCGTTCTGCGCGTACATCTGCGACAGGTCAGCGCAGCAGGTCGCGTCCGATCACCATCCGCTGGATCTGGTTGGTGCCCTCGAAGATCTGGGTCACCTTGGCGTCACGCATGAGTCGCTCCACCGGGTAGTCCCGGGTGTAGCCGTTGCCGCCAAACACCTGCACCGCGTCGGTGGTGACCCGCATGGCAGCATCCGAGCCGGTGAGCTTGGCGATGCTGGCCTGCCGCGAGAACGGTCGCCCGGCGTCCTTGAGCCGCGCAGCGAGGAGGTACGTCGCGCGCGCACGCTCGACCTCGGCGGCCATGTCGGCCAACAGGAACTGCAGTCCCTGGAACTCCCCGATGCTGCGTCCGAACTGCTGGCGCTCGTTCGCGTAGTCCACGGCCAACGCGAGTGCCGCCTGGGCGATGCCGGTGCCGACCGCGGCGATCCCGAGACGCCCCGCGTCGAGGGCCGACAGCGCCACCTTCATGCCCTGCCCCTCGGCCCCGATCAGCTGCGAGGCCGGGATCCGAGCCCCGTCGAACAGCACCTGGGTGGTGACGTCGCAGGCCAGGCCCATCTTCTTCTCCGGCGCACCGAAGCTCATGCCCTCGGTGCCGGCCGGCACGATGAACGCCGACAGACCTGCCTTCGGGTCCTCGGAGGTGCGGGCGAACAGGATGTAGTAGTCGGCGCACGAGCCGTTGCTGATCCACGACTTCGTGCCCTTCACGACGTACTCATCACCCTCGCGGACCGCACGGGTGGCGATGCCGCTGACATCGGAGCCGGCCTGCGGCTCGGACAGGCAGTAGGCACCCAGCCAGTCGCCCGACAGCATCCTCGGCAACCACTCGGCGCACTGCTCGGGTGAGCCGTTGGCCGCCACCACGCTCGCGGTCAGCGTGTGCACGCTCGTGCCGACGCCGACGCTCGGCCACGCCGATGCGATCTCCTCGATGACCTGCAGGTAGACCTCGTAGGGCTGGGCCGCTCCGCCGTACTGCTCGTCGAAGGGAAGTGACAGCAGCCCGCTGCGCCCCAGCAGGCGGTAGGCAGCCTCCGGGAACTCGGCCTTCTCCTCCAAGTCGGCGACCTGGGGAGCGAGCTCCTTGGCGCAGAGCTCGCTGGTCAGCTCGAGGAGCGCCTCGGCATCTTCGGTGGGCAGCAGACGATCAACGGTGGTAGCCACGCCCCACATAGTAGGACGCCAAACTAAATCTGGTGAATCAGTCCTCGATCGTGTGCATGGCGGCCTCTTCGGCGCTCGCCCCGGCACCGTCGATGCCTTCGTCCTCGGCCGTGAGGTCGTAGCCGGACTCGGTGGCGAGCAGCCGTCCGGTCCGCGCGTCGCCGACCTCACCGCTGACCGGTCCGTCGAGGATGTCGGCGTCGAGCTCCTCGGCGACGCCCTCCCAGGTCTCGGGCTCCTCCTGGCGCAGGCGCTCCTCGATGGTCTCGCCCTCCAGCTCGCCGAGCTCGGTGGTGTCCTTGTCGAACACGCCCCGATAGGCCTCGGGCGGCGAGATCCCCTCGTCGAGGATGTCGTCCACTCCGCGGTCGTCGAGCGTGTCCTCGGGCTGCAGCTGGTCTCCACTCATGTCCTTGACGTTAGCCCCCCGATGCACGCCCCGCGCGTGGCGCTCCCGGAAAGGCCAGCCGGTCAGTAGGTCAACGCGAGGTAGCGCGACACCGTGAAGACCCCGTTGGTCTGCAGGGTCACGGGCTGCAGACCGACCGGTCGAGAGTCGCGATAGGTGATCAGGGTGACCTGTGCCTCGCGGCGCAGCTTGCTGCCCACCGCGATGGCGTACGCCGCTCCGCCCGTGGTGCCGTTGGTGTAGGAGTGGCCCACACTGCCGTTGCTGCCCACCACCGCTGTCGGTCCGACCTGCACGTGGAGGTGACCGCCGATCACCAGGTCCACGCATCCCCGCTCGAGGGCCGGCTGGCCGCTGGCGGCGTCGTGGACCATCAGCGTGCTGACCCGCTCGGTCACGGCGCAGGCAGCGTCGGCGATCAGGTCGGCCTGCTCGGCGAAGCTCAGTCCGGTCTCGTCACGCCACGTTCCCAGTCCCGACGAACGGGGATCGTTGACCCCGAGGAGGGTGGACCCGCCGGGTCCGGCGACCACCTCACCGTCGAGCGTGACCCAGCCGTGCTCTCGCAGGTAGTCGCTGACGAAGCCGCCGTGATCGTGGTTGCCGGCCACACTGAACCGTTCGTAGCCCGCGAAGGCCTTGTTGAGCGAGTCGAGGCTGAAGGTCTCCCACGACTTGCCGGTCGAGGTGTCGTCGCCCGCATCGAGCACCGCGGTGGCGCCCGCCGCATCCCCGATCGCCCTGGCCACCGGGTCCATGCCGATGTTGTCGTGGCGATCCGAGACCAGGATGGCCACGGTCTCCCCCGCCTCAGGTTGGCGCAGTCGCAGCAGCGCGGCGTCCTCCTCCGCCTGCGCGTAGAACGTCTTGCTCCGCTCGTAGGAGTCCACGGCGCTCGCGATGAGCCGCTTGGTCTCGTCGGTGGTGAGACTGGCACTCACCTCGACCCCGTCGACCTCGGCCGGCAGCGGGATGTCCGGCCCCAGGAACGAGGCCAGAGACTGCCAGCCCTGGTCTTCCACCTCCGGCGGGCGGACCTGCCACGGCTGCCAGACCAGCAGCGTCGCCAGCGCCGTCACGCCCACGACGGGCACCAGCCGCGGCCCCTTGGCCCGCGCCCAGAGCTCGCTGCGCCGTCGCCGCCCGAGCAGCCACCAGACGGCGAAGGGCACCGCGGCCACCAGCGCCCCTCGCAGGAGCGCCGCGACCGCCATGTCGAGCACCGCGTCGCGCACCGTGGCCACCTGGGTGGCCGGCTGGCTGGCGATGAACGCGTAGCGCTGGAGCAGTTCCGTGGTGGTCCGGGCCTCGGTCTTGCCCAGGGTGATGTCCACTCCCAGCGCGCTCCCGGAGGAGCGGCGTACGTCCGGCAGCACCGGCCCGGTGTGCACGACGAGCTCCCCGGTGAAGGTGGGACGTACGACGGACTCGTGGCTGGCCACCACCAGCTCGCGCTGGCTGCCCAGGAACAGGGGTACGGCGACCGCGAACGAGACGACCAGCCAGCCCACGACCAGAGCGGAGCGCCGGGCCAGCTGCGTGCGGTCCATCGTCAGGCGCGGGCCTGCGCGATGGCGTAGAGCGCCACCGAGGCGGCCACCCCGGCGTTGAGGGACTCCAGCTGGTGTGACATCGGGATGGAGACCAGTTGGTCGCAGGTCTCGGTCACCAGACGGCCCAGCCCCTTGCCCTCGCTCCCGACAACCACGACGAGCGGGCCGTCGGCGAGGTCGAGGTCGGGCAGCGAGACGTCGCCGTCGGCAGCGAGGCCGATGACCATGCAACCGGCGTCCTGGTAGGCCTTCAGCTGGCGCACCAGGTTGACCGCCTGCGCCACGGGCACGCGGGCCGCAGCCCCTGCCGAGGTCTTCCAGGCACTCGCGGTCATGCCGGCTGCCCGGCGCTCGGGGATCAGGACGCCGTGGGCCCCGAAACCAGCCGCCGAGCGCACCACAGCACCGAGGTTCCGCGGGTCGGTGACCTGGTCGAGCGCGACGATGAGGGCCGGTTCCTTGGCTGCCGCGGCCGCGTCCAGGAAGTCGTTGGGGTGGGCGTAGGAGTACGCCGGCACCCGGGCGGCCAGCCCCTGGTGCACTGCCCCGCCGGTCATCCGGTCCATCTCCGAGCGCGGCACCTCCATGAGGTTCAACCCCGCCTCGGCCGAGAGCTTGAACGCCTCGCGCAGCCGGGCGTCACGCTCGGCACCCTCCGCGACGTAGATGGCGGTGATCGGCATGTGGGCACGCAGGGCCTCGACGACCGAGTTGCGGCCGGCCACCCACTCCGCCTCGCCCCCGATCACCTTGCGCTTGGGACGGGCGGAGTTGTTGCGCTCGACCCGGACGTTCTCCTTGTAGACCTTGTGGTTGGGGCGGTCCTTGGCCTTGGGCGTCGGGCCGCGACCCTCGAGTCCACGCTTGACGCGCCCCCCGGAACCCGCGGTCGGGTTGCCCTTGCCGGTCTTCTTGATCGATCCCTTGCGCTGGGAGTTCCCGGCCATGTCAGCTGTGTCCTTGTTCGAGGGTCCACCGTGGTCCGGTGGGAGTGTCTTCGATCTCGATGCCGGCTGCCTTGATCCGGTCGCGGATCGCGTCTGCGTTGGCGAAGTCCTTGGCGGCCCGTGCGGCGGCACGCTGCTCGAGCAGGCCCGCGACCAGGACGTCGATGGCGTTGGTGAGCTGTTCGGTCTCCGCATCCGAGGACGTGCCCCAGACCGGATCGGCCGGATCAAGTCCGAGCACGCCGAGCATCGCGCTCACCTGGGCGGCCACGGCGGTGGGGTCCTGGCCGGCACCAAGGAGTCGGTTGCCTTCGCGGACCGCGTCGTAGATGACCGCCACGGCAGCCGGCGTGCCCAGGTCGTCGTCCATCGCGGCCACGAACCGCGGGTCGAGCGCGGATCGTTGATCGACCTTGGCCGAGGAGGCGCGCTGCAGGAAGGACTCGATGCGCCGGAACCCCTGGGCGGCCTCTTCCAGCGCCTCGTAGGAGAACTCGACGTGGGAGCGGTAGTGCGCAGCGACCATGTAGAACCGCAGCTCGATCGGGCGCACCCGCTTGAGGACCTCAGGGATCAGCAGGGAGTTGCCGAGCGACTTGCTCATCTTCTCCCCGGCTGTGGTGATCCAGGCGTTGTGCATCCAGTACGAGGCGAACCGGTGGCCGGCCGCACGGGACTGCGCCTGCTCGTTCTCGTGGTGGGGGAACCTGAGGTCGACGCCGCCGCCGTGGATGTCGAAGGCGGTGCCGAGGTATTTGCTGGCCATCGCCGAGCACTCGATGTGCCACCCCGGTCGCCCGCGCCCCCAGGGGCTGGGCCACGAAGCCGTCACCGGCTCGGAATCCTGCTTCCAGCCCTTCCACAGCGCGAAGTCGCGCGGGTCGCGCTTGCCACGCGGGTCGGCGTCGGTGGCGGCTTCCATGTCGTCGATCTTCTGGTGGGTGAGCTCGCCGTACGCCGGCCAGGAGCGGACGTCGAAGTAGACGTCCCCGGAGTCGTCCGCGGCAGCGTAGGCGTGGCCGCGCTCGACCAGGGTCTCGATCAGCTCGAGCATCTCCGGGACGTGGCCGGTGGCCGACGGCTCGTAGGTCGGGGGCGCAACGTTGAGAGTGGCGTAGGCCTTGTCGAGCTCGCGGTGCATGGCGGCGGCGAGGTTGTACCAGGGCCGGCCCTGCTCGGCCGACTTGGTCAGGATCTTGTCGTCGATGTCGGTGACGTTGCGGATGAACGTGACCTCGTAGTCGCTGGAACGCAGCCAGCGCTGGAGGATGTCGAAGTTGACCGCCGACCGGATGTGACCCACGTGCGGCTCCGACTGGACTGTGAGCCCGCACAGGTAGATCCCGGCTTTGCCCGCCTCGAGGGGCACGAAGTCACGGACTTCGCCGGTTGCGGTGTCATGGAGCCTGAACGTCACTGGTCAAGGATAGGGGCGCGGCTACTCCGCACTGAATTCGATGGTGTGCCAGCCCGTGGCCCCGTCGGGTACGACGTCGCGCAGGACGCCGGTCTGGGTGTCGCCGGTCTCATCGGTCGCACGCACCCGCAGCTCGTGCTCCCCGGCGTCCGCGCTCACCTCGCCGCTCCACTGCACCCAGGTGTCGCTGGTCGGCACGGCGGCCAGGTCCACCGACTGCCAGGCGCCACCGTCGAGGGAGACCTCGACGCCGGTGACCCCGACATGCTGGCGCCACGCGGTGCCGGCGACCGTGACCGACCCGGCCTGCACGCTCGAGCCAGCGCGCGGCACGTCGATGCGGGAGGCCAGCTTCACCGGCCCCTGCTCGGACCAGCCCTTGTCGGTCCAGTACGCCGTGAAGTCCGCGAACCGGGTGACCTCCAGGTCGACCAGCCACTTGGTCGCCGACACGTAGCCGTAGAGCCCGGGCACGATCATGCGCACCGGGAAGCCGTGCTCGATCGGCAGTGGAGCGCCGTTCATCCCGAAGGCGAGCATGGCGTTGCGGTCGTCGGTGAGCGCCTCGAGCGGCGTACCGCACGTCCAGCCGTCCTGCGAGGTCTGCTTGACCGCGTCGGCCCCGGCCTGCACGCCGGCCTCGGCGAGCAGGTCGGCGATGCGTACGCCGCTCCACCAGGCGTTGCCGACCAGCTCGCCACCGACCGGGTTCGACACGCAGTTGAGAGTCATCCAGGACTCGGTGAGTTCCATGCCGAGGAGGTCCTGGTAGCTCAGCCTCAGTTCCTTCTCGACCATCCCGTGGATCCGCAGGGACCAGTCCTTGGGGTCAACGGCGGGCACGATGACGGCGGTGTGGATCTGGTAGAAGTCCGCGTTCGGTGTCCGCCAGGGCTGGAGCCCCTCGACGTCGAGCACGGCCTTCGGGGGCGGCGGCCGCAGGGAGATCGGCAGCTTGAGGAGCTTGCGGCTGGCCTCGACCTGGCGCCGGCTCCTTCCGACGTACTGGCCCAGCGCCCCGAAGACCGCGGCCGCACCGAAGACGGCTCCGGCACGCAGCAGGAAGCTGCGGCGCGACGCCACGACGCCGGGGTCGTCCTCGTCTCGCAGTGGCTGGGTGAGCCACGGCAGCGCGCCGAGCCAGACGGCGCCGCCGACGAAGACCGGGATCACGTCGGTCGGGCGTGAGCTCGGACTGGTGAGTGCCGCGATCCCGCCGATCGCAGCCAGCACCAGGAAGACCACCTGGGCTCGCGACGGAGAGTTGCGACTGGCCCGCCCGGCGTACCAGAAGGCTCCGGCGAGGAAGACCAGCACCCCGATGACCAGGATCGTCTTGTCGTTCTTCCCGACGGCCTGGATGGCTCGTTCGGCCAACCCACCCGGGGTGATCCGGATGATCGCCTCCGCCACGCTCGCCACAGGGTTCACCCGCACCCCCATCGCGGAGGAGGTCAGCACGCTGGCGGCCAAACCCAGGCACCCGGTCAGGAGGCCGGCGGTCCCCCAGCCCAGACGGCGGCGCGGGGCAACGGCCGGAGCCGCGATCGGGGTGGTCACGAGGTCAATTGTTGCTCAGGCATCATGAAACCCATGAAACAAATCCCTTACGTCGGGGTCGGCACAGATGTGCACACACTGACCGATGGCGTACCCCTGCACCTGGCCGGCCTGTCGTGGCCCGACGAGGAGCGTGGGCTGTCGGGACACTCGGACGGTGACGTCGCCGCTCACGCGGCGTGCGACGCCCTGCTGTCCGCGACCCGGCTGGGTGACCTGGGCTCCAACTTCGGGACCACCGACCCGGCGTGGGCGGGCGGGTCGGGGGTCGACTTCCTGACCGAGACCGCACGCCGGGTCCGCGACGCCGGCTTCGAGATCGCCAACGTGTCCATCCAGGTGATCGGCAACCGCCCCCATCTGTCCCCACGCCGGGGGGAGGCGGAGGCCGCACTGTCGGCCGCGGTCGGGGCACCGGTCTCGGTGAGTGCGACGACCACCGACGGGCTGGGCCTGACCGGGCGCGGCGAGGGCATCGCAGCCATCGCGACGGCGCTCGTCTACTCCGCGTAGCGCTCGAGGTCGAGCGCCAGCGCGTGCCTGGCGGTCGCGACGTCGAGCGGGTCCACCGAGGCGCACTGCTGGCCAGTGAGTCCCTCGATCAGACCCTGCAACCTCCTCGTCTCGACCAGCAGCTCATCGGCCGCCACCCCCGCGCTGCGCAACCAGCCCTCGGTGACGGTGAGGACTTCGCCACGCACCTGACGGGAGACCGCGCCCAGCAGGTCGTCATGGCGAGCGCGTTCCTCGAAGGCCAGCCAGGCCCTGGCCTCGATGAAGCTCCCGTTGTCCGGTGTCTCGTGTGGGAGGGCATGGACACAGCGTGCCTGCAACCTTCCCAGCGCATCGGACGGCAGCGAGACCATCGCCCGGCGCCTGGCTCGGTCTCGCGCGAGCTTGAGCATGGTCAGCCGCAAGAGGTCGTGCTGGTCGGGGAACTGGTGTCGGAGCGATCCCGCCGACAGCCCGAATCCAGCGGCGATCTTGCGCACGGTGAGCGCCTCGCACCCGCCTTCAGCCGCGAGTCGGTAGATCACCGCGAACAGGTCGGGGCCGCGCGAGGAGTAGTCAACCAGCATGGGCATGCGCTCTTGATAGCAAGATTCGCTGCACTCCTGCCGCCGTCATCCACAGGGCCTCGCCTTGGGCCGTCAGCACACCCGTGTCACGCATACAGGACCTCCCGATTCGGTTGGCAATACACCTGTGCTGCCAACCGATTCGGGAGGGTCCCCAGACGTAGTACGGGTGTGTCAGGCGGCGAGCCTGGCCGCGACCAGAGCCCGGTAGCGGCGCACCACCAGGTCCGAGACCAAGGAGTGCGCGCCGATGACGTCCGCCACCGTGGCCACGCCCAGGCCGGCAGCGATGGCGCGGATCCGCTGGTCCAGGTGGCCTGGCGTCAGGACGTAGGGCACGATCGCCACCCGACCGTCTGAGCGCGCGGCGGCCACTGCCTCGACTGGCTGACGCCCAGGTCCACCGACGCTGGCCACCCGCACCGGGGCACCCCAACGCTGACCGAGCATGGCACCCATGGCCCTCAGGTCGTCGGGCCAGTCGCGATCCGACGAGGCCGCGGCAACCATGACGACAGGATCACCGCGGCGCGCACCCGCCGCCATCAGGTGACGACACATCACCTCGGCCAGGAGCGGGTGCGGACCGAGCGGACGGGCGATGAGCACCGGCGACCGGCTGGCGTCCAGGGCGAGCGCCAGCCGCCTGCGCAGCTGCTCGCCGGTCGACAGCATGAGGGGTACGACGACAGCAGGCGCCGCGTTGTCGCGCATGACGGAGGCGAAGGAGGGGTCACCGGCCCCGACATAGGTGGACACGCTCGCCAGCCGACCCAGCCGACGGGCCGCCTGGCCGGTGATCAGCCGCGCCACGGCGTTGTCGTCGAGGGCGGCCGTGTCGTGCGCGACCGTGACGAGCCGCGCCGAGCGACTCATGCGACCACGCTGGCTTTGCGAAGTCCGACGAGGACCACGCCCTCGACCACCTTCACGGCGTAGACCGGGACGTGCACCGTCGGCTCGTCCAGGCACTCGCCGGTGCGGAGATCGAACCCGTGCTTGTGTGAGGGGGACGCCACGAAGGGGACGTCGCCCCGGGTCCCCACGATGCCCCGCGCCAGCACCGATGCCTTAGCGAACGGGTCGTAGTTCCCGAGGGCATAGACCCGGTCGTCCGGAGTCCGGAAGATGGCCAACGCCTGCCCGTGCACGAGGGCCGTGGCACCTCGTTCGACCTCGAGCTCGACCAGCCGACACACGGGCTGCCATTCGTCGGTCTGGGTCATGCGGGGCTCCTACGGTGGTGATGCTCCGAGATCTCCGGTGGTCCGTCCCGGATGAACCGAACGTAGGGGCCGTGTGTTGATAGCCGGTTTCTGTTTGTTACGCCCGTGAAAATGCTTGTGCGTGCTGAGAACGGGTCAGGGTGTCGACTCCGCCTCGAGCGCGGCCAGATCCGGCACCGAGACGACGCGCCGCCCTACGGCCGGTGACTCGGCGTACTCGAGGGGGAAGCGCTCGGAGAGCTGCTGCACCAGCAGCTCGAAGTCGTAGGTCGGCAGCTCGGACAGGGCGGCGACGACGGACGCCGGGAGCACGATCGGGGAGGTCACGACTCGGCCCGCCGGACCAATGGAGCAGCCGACCACGACCGACCCGGTGTCCACTGCTCTGGCCACGCACGCACTCAGGAATGTGGCCGGGGTCATCGGGCAGAGGGCGTCGTGCAGCACGTAGGGCTCCTGCCCGTCGCGGATCCCGGCCCAGGTGGTCGAGTAGTCGACCAGGGTGACCCCGGCGTCACCCAGCGCCCACGAGGCGCATGCGACGAGGGATTCGCCGTGGATGAGCGCGTAGGGCAGCGATCCCCGGCCCTCGTCGACCACGGTGCCCAGTGCCGGTGGCGGGGCGTCTTCGTCGTACGGATCGGGGAAGGACACCTGCCCACCGTAGGGCGGGTGCCGAACCGGTTGCCGCTCACCCCTTGCGGCACGTGATGGGCATCACCTACTATCCGGACATAAGTGATGACCATCTTCACATATGTGCATAGGAGCATCATGAACAACTCCCCCCTGGCCAGTCCCGAGACCGCGCGCCACGCGCTGCTGACGATGTGGACGACGAGGCGCTTCGAGGAAGCCGTCGACGATCTCTTCGCCCGCGGACTGATGCACGGCACGATGCACCTGTCCATCGGACAGGAGGCGTCGGCCACGGGATCGTGCATGGCGCTGCGACCCGACGACGCCATCACCTCCACGCACCGCGGGCACGGACACTGCATCGGCAAGGGCGCCGACCTGACTCGGATGATGGCTGAGCTGCTCGCGAAGGAGACCGGCTACTGCCGCGGACGTGGCGGCTCGATGCACATCGCGGACGTGGCCACCGGCAACCTGGGCGCCAACGGCATCGTGGCCGGTGGCATCCCCATCGCCGCGGGGGCAGCTCTGGCCTATCAGATGCGCGGCGAGGACCGGGTCGTCGCCTGCTTCTTCGGTGACGGCGCGGCCAACGAGGGCGCCTTCCACGAGGCGGTCAACCTCGCGGCGATCTGGAAGCTGCCGGTGGTGTTCATCTGCGAGAACAACAAGTACGGCATGTCCTTCTCGACCGAGAAGTCGATGGCCATCGAGAACATCTCCGAGCGCGGAGCTGCCTACGGGATCCCCGGCGTCACTGTCGACGGCAACGACGTGGCGGCGGTGTACGACGCCGTGCAGACCGCCGTGGACCGGGCCCGGGCAGGTGAGGGCCCGACGCTGGTCGAGAACCTGACCTATCGCTGGAAGGGCCACAGCAAGTCGGACAAGAACCTCTACCGCACCAAGGAGGAGATCGCCGAGTGGCGCAGCAAGGACCCGATCCTGCGGTTCGAGGCGCAGGTGCGCGAGCACGCACTGCTGAGCGACGAGGAGATCCAGTCGGTGCGCACGCAGGCGATGGAGCAGATGCGCGATGCCGTCCGCACCGCCAATGCCGCCCCCGACGCCGACCCGACCGACCTGCTCGACGCCGTCTTCGCCCCGGCTTGAGCCACCCCAACTTCGAGGAGCACGACGTGACCACCACCGACACCGCGACCGACCAGCGGATCATCACCTACTCCGAAGCGATCCGCGAGGCCATCGGCCAGGCCATGGAGGCCGACGACCGGGTCTTCATGCTCGGCGAGGACATCGGGATCTACGGGGGCGCCTTCGGTGTCAGCGGCGATCTCTACCACCGCTTCGGCGGCGACCGGATCCGTGACACCCCGATCTCCGAGCTGGGCATCGTCGGTGCCGCGGTCGGTGCGGCCCTGGCCGGGATGCGGCCGATCGTGGAGATCCAGTTCTCGGACTTCACCAACCAGGCGATGGACCAGATCGTCAACCAGGCGGCCAAGATCCACTTCATGCTCGGCGGAGCGGCGTCCGTGCCGATGGTGCTGCGCGCTCCCTCCGGCTCCGGCACCGGTGCCGCGGCCCAGCACTCCCAGAGCCTCGAGGCATGGTTCGCCCACGTGCCCGGCCTGAAGGTCGTCATGCCCGCCACCGCAGCCGACGCCAAGGGCCTGCTGCTCTCGGCGATCGACGACCCCAACCCGGTCATCGTGCTCGAGCACAAACTGCTCTACCGCACCTCGGGCCCGGTCCCCCAGGACGCCGTCCGGGTGCCCATCGGCAAGACCGCGGTGCACCGCGAAGGAGCCGACCTGACCATCGTCGCCACGGGCGTGATGGTGTCGCGCTCACTGGAGGCCGCTGCGACCCTGGCCGAGCAGGGCGTGGACGTGTCGGTGCTCGACCCGCGCACCCTCACCCCGTTGGACGACGCGCCGATCATCGCCGACGTCTCACGGACGGGGCGCGCGCTGCTGGTGCAGGAGGCGCCGGGCCACGCCGGCTTCACCGCCGAGATCGCGGCGAGGATCACCGAGTCCCCTGCGATCTACCGACTTCTGGCGCCGATCAAGCGGCTCAGCGGCCTCAATGCCCCGATCCCCTACGCACCCCAGCTGGAGACTGCGTCGGTGCCGCAGGTGGCCGACATCGTGGACACCGCCCTCACCATCATGAAGGAGTCCTGATGGCTCGCCTGGCAATCCGGATGCCCAAGATGTCGATGACGATGACCGAGGGCGAGGTGTCGGAGTGGATGGTCAACGTCGGCGACGAGATCGCCGAAGGTGACGTCGTCTGCGAGGTGATGACCGACAAGGTCGACATGGAGGTCGAGAGCACTGTCGCCGGCACCCTGGTCGAGATCGTGGTCGAGTCCGGCATGGTCGACGTCGGCGAGCCGATCGGCTGGGTCGAGGGCGAGGACACCGGCGGCGGCTTCGGCGACCTGCTGAGCTCCCCTTCGGTGGTCGAGCCACCCTCGGTGGTCGAGCCCCCCTCGGTGGTCGAGCCCCCCTCGGTGGTCGAGCCTGTCGAGACCACCCCCGAGCCGCCCTCGGTGGTCGAGCCTGTCGAGACCACCCCCGAGCCCCCGAAGCCCACCGGCCCGGTGGCCGCGATCCCCCGTGCCCGTGGCCTGGCCAACGAGCACGGCATCGACCTGGCGACGGTGACCGGCACCGGCCCTGAGGGCCTGGTGCGTGTGCCGGACGTCGAGGCGCTCGTCGAACCAGCAGCTCCCGAGCCACGTCCCGAGCCTCGCCACGCCGCTGAAGAACCCGTCCCGACAGCAGTCGCCAAGGCGGCCCCCAAGCCAGCACCCCAGGCTGCCCCCAAGGCACCCCCGAGCGACGCCCGCAAGGCGGCCATCCGGGCCGCGGTGGCCCGCAAGATGACGCCGAGCGCCACGATCCCGCAGTTCACGGTCTGGCGCGAGCTCGAACTGGACGCCGCCAACACCCAGCGGCGTGGGGTCTCCTGGACCACCGTCCTGGTCCGGGCGTACGCCGCGTCGCTTCGCGAGGTCCCGGACCTGCTGTGCCGTTGGGAGAACGATCAGGCGACGGAGAGCGGCCCGCCTGCGGTCGCTCTGGCCGTGGCCACCGACCGTGGCCTGCTGGTCCCGACCCTGACCGAGCCGGACCTGGGTGATGCCCAGGAGCTCGATGCGGAGATCAGGGCCATGGTGAAGGCCGCCCACACGGGGAAGCTGGACAAGGCCTACATGGCGATCGCCAACGGCTCGGTCTCGAACCTCGGCGGCTTGGGTGTGGACCGCTTCCAGGCGCTCCTGACGCCACCGCAGGCCAGCGTGCTGTCGCTCGGCACGATCCGGCAGCGGCCGGTGGCGGTCCCGGGCGGGGTGGGGCTGGCCCTGACGGTGCACGCGGGTCTCACCGTGGACCACCGGGTCGCGGACGGAGCTCACGCGGCAGAGCTGCTGGACCGCATGTCGCGACGGCTGGGCGCTGGCATTTGAACCAAATGTCCGGCAAATGCTTGACGTGACGTACGCCACACCCCTATAAAAGTCCTTGGAACAGATGTGATGACTATCCGCACGGAGGTGAAAATGCCCGCACCACGCGATCCCCGCACCTTGATGCAGGCGGCGCGCCTCTACTACTTGGACGGCAAGTCGCAGGCCGACATCGCCAAGGTGTTGGGCACCAGCCGTTCCAACGTGTCGCGGATGCTCACCGAGGCCCAGCGCCAAGGCATCGTCGAGATCCGGGTCAACGACCCGGCCGGGCGGGCCCGTGACCTGGAGACCGCGCTCAAGAAGACGTTCGGCCTCCAGGACGTGCTGGTCGCCCAGCGCGCCGCCGGCGGTGCCGACCGGGTCGTGGCCCAGGTCGGCGCCCTGGCTGCCCAGCTGCTCGTCCAGCAGCTCAAGGACTCCACCACGGTCGCCATGTCCTGGGGGCACTCCCTGCAGTCCATGGTGTGGGCGGTCACGGCGGATCACGACTACAACGCCCAGGTCGTGCAGCTGGTCGGCGGGATGTCCTCGATCAGCAACGAGATCAGCGGCCACGAGCTGGTCCGGGAGCTGTCGGCCCGGCTCGGGTCGTCGTACCGCTTCCTGCACTCGCCGGCGACGTACTCCTCCCGGGAGGCGCGCGACATCATGCTCGCCGAGCCGTCGGTGGACAACGCGCTGAGCGCCGCCCGCGGTGCCGAGCTGGCGTTCGTCGGGATCGGCACCCCCGGCCACGGGTCCTCGGCCGCGATCCTCAACTCCCTCGACCTCTCCGCCGACGAGGAGAAGGAGTTCTGGGACGCCGGCCCCGTGGGCGACGTGGCGGCGCGCTACTACAACGCCAACGGTCAGGCCGTGCACGGTGCCGTCGAGGACCACGTCCTCGGTGTCTCCCTGAGTGACCTGATCGCGATCCCCAATGTGGTCGGAGTCGCCTCCGGCCGGGCCAAGACACCCGGCGTCCTCGGTGCCCTGCGTGGTCACATCATCGATTCCCTGGTCTGCGACGAGAGCCTCGCTCGCAGCGTCCTGAGCCAGTCCCGCCAACCAGAGGACCACTGACATGGATCCCGTTTTCTACCTGCTCGCCGCAGTCGTCGCCGGCTGGATCGTGCAGCTCTTCTTGACCTACAAGCAGTCGATGGCCTTCAACGAAGAGGTCCGCAAGCTGCGGGTCTCCGGCAGGGTCAGCGTCGGGGTGGCCGGACGTCGCTACCGCGGAGGCCGCGCCTTCGTCGCGATCGCGGTCGACGAGTCCGGCGTCATCCGTGACGCCATCATGCTCCGGGGGTGGACGACGTTCGCTCGGGCTCGTCCCCTTCCCGGACTCCTGGACCTGAGGACCTCCGTGGTCACCGGATCCCAGGAGCTCCCAGGCGTTTCCCGCACGCAGCGCGAGGCCGCGCGTCAGGCCGTCGAGCTGCTCAAGGTGGGAGGGAGCCGCACACCGAGCGACGCACGCGTCTGAAAAAACCCGTACGCCGGGCGCGGGGTGGAGCCCACGACCGACGTACGAGAGAAACACATCGAGGCGGGCCAGGCCTGCTGACACCCCAAGATGCCGGGCAAGCATCACCGAACTGGTTCTCAACAGAGGACCGACTCGACAGGAGTAATCATGCCATTCACATCCCTCACGGCGGTCTTCGCCTTGGCCGCGGAGCCCACGGTCGACGAACCGACCGGGTTCTTCGGGGCCTTGGCCAAGGCAGCAGAGTGGTTCATCAGCCTCTTCCAGGCCGGTGGCGAGACCTTCCAGGGCCTGGTCGTCGGCATCATCCCGACCCTGGTCGTCCTGCTCACCGCGGTCAACGCCCTGATCCGCCTGATCGGGCCGGAGAAGATCGACAAGCTCGGCGAGATGGCCGGTCGTCCCGGCCTGCAGTGGTACCCGGTGCGCTACCTGGTGCTGCCGGTGCTGTCGGTGTTCTTCCTGACCAACCCGATGGCCTACACCATGGGCCGGTTCCTGCCCGAGAAGTACAAGCCGGCCTTCTACGACTCGGCCGTCAGCTTCGTGCACCCGATCACCGGAATCTTCCCGCACGCCAACCCCGGTGAGCTGTTCGTCTACCTCGGCATCGCAGCCGGCATCACCGAGCTCGGGCTGGGCACCGCCGACCTGGCTGTGCGCTACCTGATCGTGGGCATGGTGGTCATCCTGATCCGCGGCATCGTCACCGAATACATCACCGCGCGCATGATGTCGCGCCGTACCGACAAGGAGGCCGTGGCATGAGCACCTCCACGAGCACCAGCGCCCTGGACGGGCTGAACAAGGTCATCGTCACGGTCGGCAAGTCCGTCGGCGGCGTGGTCGGGGTCCTCTACCAGTCCGGCCGCGACACCATCGACACGGTGATCCGCAACATCCTGCCGTTCATGGCCTTCATCGCCATGCTCATCGGCATCATCAACGAGACCGGGCTGGGCGACTGGCTGGCCCACCTCGTGGAGCCGCTGGCCGGCAACCTGATCGGCCTCCTGGCCATCAGCATCTTCTGCTCCATCCCGATCCTGTCCCCGATCCTCGGCCCGGGCGCTGTCATCGCCCAGGTCGTCGGTGTGCTCCTCGGGACCCGGATCGCCCAGGGAGACATTCCGCCGCAGTACGCCCTCCCTGCCCTGTTCGCGATCGACCCCCAGGTCGGTTGTGACTTCATCCCCGTCGGTCTCGCACTCGGTGAGGCCGAACCGGAGACAGTCGAGATCGGCGTTCCAGCCGTCCTCATCTCCCGACTGTTCACCGGGCCCCTCTCCGTGGTGATCGCCTACTTCGCCAGCTTCGGGCTCTACAGCACGAGCAACTGACGGCAGACGCCCACCCGCAAACGAAATGAGTTGGACACCATGAGCGAATACAAGTCAGTCACGGTCAGCAAGGGTCGCGGCGGATGGGGTGGTCCCCTGACCATCACGCCCACCGACGACCGGCCCCTGGTCGCGTCGATCACCGGCGGCGGCATCCACCCCGTCGCGCAGAAGATCGCGGACCTCACGGGTGGCGAAGCCTTCGACGGCTTCAAGAGCTCGGCACCGTTCGACAAGATCGCCGTCGCGGTCATCGACTGCGGCGGAACCGCCCGGGTGGGCGTCTACCCGATGAAGAAGGTCAAGACGGTCGACGTGCACGCCACCAGCCCTGCGGGGCCGCTGGCGATGTTCATCACCGAGGAGCTGTTCGTCTCCGGGGTCAAGCCCGAGGACGTGGAACAGGCATGACGACCGCCGACTCGACTGCGGTCTACGAGTCGGCAGTGACGCAGGTGGGCGGCCAGGTCGAGGCGTTCCTCGACCATGGCCTGCTCATCTTCTTCGCTGCCGGCGCGCCCGAAGAGCTCCACGACATCTCCGTCCTGCACCAGGCGTCCATCGCCGAGGACGGGCCCCAGCCGGGCGACACGGTTCATCTCGGGGACACCTCCATGGAGGTGCTCGCCGTCGGCCACGTGGTCCGCGACAACCTGATCAACCTCGGTCACCTCGACCTCAAGGCCGATGGCCGGACCGAGGCCAAGCTTCCCGGCGACGTGTGCGTCCGCAAGGGCGACATCCCGCTGCTCGCAGTCGGCGACGCCTTCCGGATCACACGTCCCGCCGGGACCACCGAGGAGCAGGACCAATGAGCTATCGCGACAGACTCCAAGAACGGCTCGACCAGACCGGGCGGCCCCTCCGGGTCGGCCTGGTGGGCGCCGGGCAGATGGGTCGCGGCTTCGCCGCGCAACTCCTCCGGATGCCCGGCATCTCGCTCTCGGCCGTCTTCGACGTCCAGCGCGAGCGGGCCGTCGACGCCCTCGGGCAGGCCGGCATCACGCCGTCCTCCGCACATGACACCGAGACCGCCGCGGTGGCGATCGAGAACGGCGAGAGCGTGGCGCTGGAGGGTCTCGACGACCTCGGGCTGCTCCCGCTGGACGTCGTGGTCGAGGCCACCGGGGTGCCGGACGTGGCGGTCAACGTGGCCATCCAGGCACTGTCGGCCGGCATCAACGTGGCCACCCTCACCGTCGAGGCCGACGTCACGGTCGGCCGCTACCTGGCCAAGCTGGCCCAGGAGTCGGGTGCCATCTACTCGGTGTGCCGTGGCGACGAGCCCGTCGAGACCAAGATCCTCGTCGACTACGCCCGGGACCTGAACTTCGAGGTCATCTGTGCCGGCAAGGGCAAGAACAACCCGCTCGACCGCTACGCCAACCCCGAGACCCTTGCCGAGCGCGCCGCTACCAAGGGCATGAACCCCAAGATGCTCACCAGCTTCGTGGACGGTTCCAAGGCCATGATCGAGATGGCCTCGCTGGCCAACACGACCGGCCTGGGCGTCAGCAAGCGCGGCATGCACGGACCGCCCTCCACGGTGCCGACCCTGCACGAGACGTTCGCGCTCGTGGAGGACGGCGGCCTGCTGGACCGGCCCGGCGTGGTCGACTACTGCACCGGCCCGGTGGCACCCGGCGTCTTCGTGGTGATCCGCACGCACGATCCCTACGTGCACCACGAGATGACCTACCTGCAGATGGGTGACGGCCCGTACTTCGCGCTCTACCGGCCCTACCACCTGGCCAGCATCGAAGCCCCGTTGACGGTCTACGAGATGGTGCTGGACAAGCGGGCCAGCCTCACCTCCGAGCACTGGACCGCCGAGGTCGGCGCCGAGACCAAGAAGGCCCTCAAGGCCGGCGAGCGCATCGACGGCATCGGTGGGATGACGGTCCGCGGACTGATCGACCCGGCCGAGGACTTCGCCGCGGCCAACGGCGTACCGCTCGGCGTGCTGGCCGGCGCGGTGCTCAAGCACGACGTTCCGGTCGACCACCTGCTGACCTACGACGACGTGGAGCTGGTCGAGTCCTCGGCGATCGTGAAGATGCGCCGCATCCAGGAGTCCATGGACAAGGACACTCCGGTCCCGACCCTGGACGAGCTGCGCACCCTGCTGGCTGGCTGAGCCCGGTCCGGGCGGGTGGCTCCTCGTGGGTCGAGCTTGGGGAGACCAGGCAGTACGCTCACCGCGTGCAGTCCCCCACCACCCGCCCGGCTCCTGTGCGGGCCACCCCCCGGGCTGCCCTGGTGATGCTGGCCGCCGGCGATGGCCGGCGCAGCGGGCACCACACCAACAAGGTCCTGCTTCCCCTGGCCGGTCGCCGGGTGTTCACCTGGTCCATCCGTTGGGCCCGCCTGCTTCCCTCCATCACCCACACGGTGCTGGTGGTCCGCGAGGAGGATCGTGACGTGGTCGAGGCTGCCGTGGCTCGCGAGGTGGACCCGCCCGCCGTGCAGATCGTGACCGGCGGGGACAGTCGCCATGCCTCGGAGTGGATGGCGCTGCAGGCACTCGAACCGGCCATCAGCGCCGGAGAGGTGGATGTCGTGGTGATCCACGACGCGGCCCGCCCCCTGGCCGGAACCGCCCTGTTCGAGGCCGTCATCCTGGCCGCGGAGGAGTACGGCGGCGCCCTGCCGGTGCGCGACCAACCGCACCTGGCCAGCATCGGGGAGGGCGCGCCGTCGCTCGAGCGGGTGGTCGCCGTACAGACCCCTCAGGCCTTCCTGGCCCAACCGCTGCTGGAGGCCTACCGCAGCGCCAGCACCGACGGCTTCGTGGGCACCGACACCGCCAGTTGCATCGAGCGCTACACCGACCTGCCGGTGCACTGTGTCCCCGGCGATGCCGGCAACATCAAGATCACCTTCCCCGAGGACCTGTTCCTGGCCGAGCGCCTGCTGGCCAAGGCCGGCTACGACCTGTCGGGGGCGTCCGCGGAGCCGCCTGTCAGCCGCCGCCACCGCGGGCGGGTACGCCGCCACCCCGGGGAGGCCCGATGAGCGTCGAACACGCCGACCTGCGCTGCGAGACCTGCGACGACGTCACCGACCACGAGCTGCACTACGCCGGTCGCCTGCTCGAGTCCGTGCGCTGCACGAGGTGCGGCAGCCACCTGGAGGTGTCGCAGCGCGCCCTGCTGCCGGCGTACGCCATGGACCTGGAGAAGCGCATCGTGAGCAAGCCCCGGCGGATGTGGCACCGGGCCTCGCGTGACCCGCTGGGCTACGCCAGGCAGCTGCCGGCGGCGGTCTTGAGGCAGCCCAAGAAGTTCGTGCAGGAGTTCTGGTCGCTGCTGCGGCGGTAGGCGCTGAGCCTCACATGCGGGTACGACGACTCATCTCGTCCACGCACTCGAGCAGGTTGACCGCTGAGGGGTCGTCGACCCGCCGGGCCAGCGACGGCGCCCGGACGAGCTCGACGGTGCCCCGTTCGCGGAGCCAGCCCACCAGCGCGGCCAGGTCGGCCAGGGGCGGCACCTCACCGCGCGCGACGGCCCCGACGAGCACCGAGGCGCGGAGCAGCACGGGCGAGGTGACGGCCGCCAGGCCCTCCCGATCGATCGTGCCGACGATGCGGCCGTCCACGACGCGCTTGACGGTGTCGGTGACTGGCCGGAAGGCCACCCGGGAGCAGTCGGTGGCGGCGTCGGCAAGCCCGCCATAGGCCAGGTCACGGAGGAACGCAGCCGACGTCAGCGGGCACAGTGAGTCGTGGACGAGCAGGTCACGGCCCGCATCAGGATCCAGCCGCGACCACCAGGCATCGCCGTCGACCACGTCGGCCGACAGCTCGGCCGCTGACACCTGGTCGGCGATCCGGCCCGACTGCCCCGCGGGCACGCTCACCAGGCACTCGCCGGGGAAGGCTTCGTTGAGCGCGCGCAGCGCGTGCAGGTAGAGCGGCTCGCCATGGAGGAGCTCGAAGGGGAGGTCTCCGCGGCCGGTGAGGGCCAGGAGGAGGGTCAGGTCGGTCACGGTCACATCATGGACATGCGAATGCCCCCGGCCTCAGCCGGGGGCATTCGAAGGAAATCACGAGGCCAGGACCTCGTCGAGGAGAGCCTCGGCCTTGTCTTCGTTGGTGTGCTCCGCCAGCGCAAGCTCCGAAACGAGAATCTGGCGAGCCTTCGCCAGCATCCGCTTCTCCCCGGCCGACAGACCTCGATCTCGTTCACGACGCCACAGGTCACGCACGACCTCCGACACCTTCATGACATCACCGGAATGCAGTTTCTCAAGGTTCGCCTTGTAACGACGCGACCAGTTGGTCGGCTCCTCGACCTGCGTGGCCCGAAGAATGTCGAACACCCGGTCCAACCCCGCCTTGTCGACGACGTCACGCACGCCGACCAGATCGAGATTGCACGCCGGGACCCGGACAACCAGGTCCTGCTGGGCGACAATGCGGAGGACGAGGTACTTCTTGTCCTCCCCCTTGATGGTGCGGGTCTCGATGTCCTCGATGACCGCTGCTCCGTGATTTGGGTAAACAACCGTTTCGCCGACGGTGAAAGTCATATGCAGTGAACCCCTTTCAAGGTGACCAGTCTAACACGGATTCCCAGCGTCGATGGACGCGTTTGCGCAGGTCAGAGGCACTATCGGGGCTTGACAGAAAGCCAGTTGTTGTGGTGGGCAAGTGTTCGGGTGCTGGTGGGGTGATGGCACCGGCGCCACACCGCTAGGCTGTGCCCACTGCTCCAACGGCACGGACCTGCCACTGACGCGAAGGCTGATTTGATGTCCCTCCTCCGTTCCCGGCGCCACTCGGCGGCCCTCGTGGCCGGGGTGCTGCTGATCGCGGCACCGCTGTCCGCCTGCGGCTTCAACTACTCCACCGACTCGATCTACGTCTCCTCGGCCGGAGTGGACTACCGCGAGGGTCCGCTGGACGTCCTGAGCGCGGTCGTGGTGTCCGAGGAGTCAGGCAGAGGCACCTTCCTCGCCACCTTCTCCAACAACGAGGGCAACGCCTCCGAGCGTGTCCTGGCCCTCGACCCGACCCCCACCCCGTCCGCCGGGGACATCGCGGTCGAGACGGCGGGCTTCACCCCGTTCACCGTCGGTCCAGGCGCCATCGTCAACCTGTCCGACGCAGACCCGGTGACTTCTGTGACCGTGACCGGCGACTTCATCGCCGGCAACTACGTGGCGATCACCGTCGACCTCGAGAACGCCGAGGACATCGTGATGTCGGTCCCCGTGGTCGCCGCGACCAACCAGTTCGAAGGCCTCGACGTCAGCGGGGACGTCGTCCCCAGCGACACAGCTTCCCCCACCGAATAGTCCACCAACGGAGCCGGTCATGACCCACACCCTGATCCTGTTGCGCCACGGCGAGAGCGAGTGGAACGCCAAGAACCTCTTCACCGGCTGGGTCGACGTCGACCTGACCGAGAAAGGCCGCGGCGAGGCCGTCCGCGGCGGGCAGCAGCTCAAGGAGGCCGGCATCCTGCCTGACGTCGTGCACACCTCGGTGCAGCGTCGCGCGATCACCACGGCCAACCTGGCGCTCGACTCCGCCGACCGGCACTGGATCCCGGTGCGTCGGTCCTGGCGCCTCAACGAGCGCCACTACGGCGCCCTGCAGGGCAAGGACAAGAAGCAGACGCTCGCGGAGTACGGCGAGGAGCAGTTCATGCTCTGGCGCCGCAGCTTCGACGTCCCCCCACCGCCGATCGCCGCCGACGACGAGTTCTCGCAGGTCGGTGACCCGCGCTACGCGGGCCTCGGTGACGAGATGCCCGCGACCGAGTGCCTCAAGGACGTCATCGCGCGGATGCTGCCCTACTGGGAGTCCGACATCATCCCCGACCTGTCCAGCGGCAAGACCGTCCTGGTGGCCGCTCACGGCAACAGCCTGCGCGCGGTCGTGAAGCACCTCGACGGCATCAGCGACGCCGACATCGCCGGGCTCAACATCCCGACCGGGATGCCGCTGGTCTATCGGCTCGACGAGTCGTCGTTCGCCCCCACCGTCACCGGCGGGGAGTACCTCGACCCCGAGGCGGCTGCCGCCGCGGCGGCCGCCGTGGCCAACCAGGGCCGCTGAACCGGCCCGCCTCGCATCGCCCGTCTCAGTCGTCGCGCTTGGGCGGGTGCTCCCCGGTGACCACGAAGATCACCCGGTTGGCGATCGAGACCGCGTGGTCGGCGATCCGCTCGTAGTAGCGCCCGAGCAGAGCCACGTCCACGGCAGGCTCGACGCCGTGCTCCCAGCCGCTGCCGAGCAGCTCACGGAAGCTGTTGCGGCGTAGGTCGTCCATCTCCTCGTCGGCCTTGCGCAGGTCGGCGGCACCGTCGATGTCCCGGTTCTCGATGATGCCCGCCACCTCGTGCACCATGACCTCCGCGACCTCGGCCATCCGCCGGATGGTCGGCTCGGCACTCGGGGGTACGGCGACCGCGGGGACCCGCAGCCTGGCCACCTTGGCGACGTGGCCGGCCAGGTCGCCCATCCGCTCCAGCTCGGTGACCATGCGCAGCGCAGCCACGATGGTGCGCAGGTCCCCGGCGACGGGTTGCTGCAGCGACAGCAACGAGAACGCCCGGTCCTCCACCCGTTCACGGGCGACGTCGATGACGGCGTCGCGGGAGATCACCTGTTCGGCGAGCTCCACGTTGCCGGTCAGCAGCGACTCGGTGGCGTCGTGGACAGCACGCTCGACGCGGCGCGCAATCGAGACGAGGTCGGAGAAGATGGAATCGAGTTGGTCGGTGTAAGCCTCACGCATGACGCCGACCCTAGGGTGGCCAAGTGACCAGTCGGGGCGGACCGGTGAACTGGGAGTGAACATCGTCCCCACGCGTTCCGCCCGGACCAACGCACGGTGAATCCGTGCGTACGATCGCAGTGTGGATCCGACGACGCAGGCGTTTCTTGCCGCCATCCTGGGCGCCGTCGTCGGTGGAGGCGCCGTGCTCGCCTGGCACATCAGTGACCGGCAGCAGCACACGCTGCCCCCCAGCGGAACCCCCGCCGTACCTCCCGGGGTGGCGACCGTCCTGTCCGTGCTGCGCAGCAGCGCCGTCCTGGTCGACGAGAACGACGTCGTGCTCAAGGCCTCGGCGCCGGCGTACGCGCTCGGCCTGGTGCGCGGCAGCGAGATGGTCGACGACCAGCTCGCCGACATCGTGCGCAAGGTGCGACGCGACGGCCAGATCCGCGAGACCGAGCTGGTGATGTCGCGAGGTTCCGGTCTGCCTTCGCGCAACGTCACGGCGCGAGTGGCACCGCTCGGCGCCCGGTTGGTGCTGGCGCTCGTGGAGGACCGGACCCGGGAGCGCCGGGTGGAGGCGATCCGCCGCGACTTCGTCGCCAACGTCAGTCACGAGCTCAAGACCCCCGTCGGAGCGATCCGCCTGCTCTCCGAGGCCGTCCAGGAGGCCTCCGACGACCCCGAGGCCGTGGAACGGTTCGCCGGTCGGATGCTCACCGAGAGCGACCGGCTGACCCGGCTGGTGCAGCAGATCATCGAGCTGTCGCGGCTGCAGGGTGACGACCCGCTGGAGGAGCCCCGACCGCTGGCGGTGGACGAGGTCATGGCGACCGCCATCGACACCAGCGCGATCGATGCGGGCGCCAAGCACATCACCGTCGTGGCCTCCGGTGAGACCGGGCTCGAGGTGCTGGGCAACCCCGAGCAGGTCATGGTCGCCGTGGGCAACCTGGTGGCCAACGCTGTCGCCTACTCCAGTCCCGAGTCCTCGGTGCTGGTCTCGGCCCGCGGCCACGCCGGGAGCGTCGACATCTCGGTGACAGACCAGGGCATCGGGATCCCGGCAGCCGAGATCGACCGCATCTTCGAGCGTTTCTACCGGGTGGACCCGGCTCGGCACCGTTCCACCGGGGGAACAGGGCTGGGGCTGTCCATCGTGAAGCACGTAGCAGCCACGCACGGCGGAGAAGTCCGGGTGTGGTCCGTGGAGGGTCAGGGGTCTACGTTCACCTTGACGCTCCCCCGACATGAGCAGGAGGCACGCGGTTGACCCGGGTACTGGTGGTAGAGGACGAGGAGAGCTACAGCGACGCCCTCGCATACATGCTGCGCAAGGAAGGGTTCGAGGTCGCGATCGCCAACGACGGCAACGAGGCCCTCAACGAGTTCGACCGCAACGGCGCCGACATCGTGCTGCTCGACCTGATGCTCCCTGGCATCCCCGGCACCGAGGTGTGCCGCCAGATCAGGGCCACCTCCAACGTTCCGGTGATCATGGTCAGCGCCAAGGACGACGAGGTGGACAAGGTGGTCGGGCTCGAACTCGGCGCCGACGACTACGTCACCAAGCCCTACTCGCCGCGCGAGCTCGTCGCCCGCATCCGTGCCGTGCTGCGTCGTGGGTCCGAGCCCGACCTCGCACCCCCCACACTCGAGGCCGGACCGGTCCGGATGGACGTGGAACGTCACGTCGTCACCGTCGGCGGCAACCAGCAACGACTGCCCCTCAAGGAGTTCGAGCTCCTGGAGATGTTCCTGCGCAACCCCGGTCGGGTGCTCACCCGTGGGCAGCTCATCGACCGGGTCTGGGGCTCGGACTACGTCGGTGACACCAAGACCCTCGACGTCCATGTCAAGCGCCTGCGTGCCAAGCTCGAACCCGACCCCAGCGAACCCGTCTATCTGGTCACCGTGCGCGGGTTGGGCTACAAGCTCGACCTCTAGCAGCGAGGGCCGCCGCGGGTTTCCCCGGTCGGCCGGGGAAACTGTCGGTTGTCAGCCTCTGCACCGGCTGACAACCGCCGGCACTCCCTGACAGGTGTGACGGCAGTGACGGCTGGATCTCGACGTACGACGTCCGAAAACCGCGTGTCGCAACACCTCGCCTGTTCCTAGACTGGGGCCAGTGACCACGACCTCGACTCCCCCGCTCACCAGGACCTGGCTACCGGCCGCCGCGGCGGCGTGCACGTTGTTCCTGTGGGCATCGGCCTTCGTCGCCATCCGGCACCTCGGGGAGACGGTGACGCCGGGGGCCTTGACCCTCGGCCGGCTCACGGTGGCCGCGATCGTGCTGGGCATCCTGGTGCTGCGCCGGACGCCGACCTGGCCCGCGCGCCGCGACTGGCCGTTGCTGCTGGCCTGTGGGGTGATGTGGTTCGGGGTCTACAACCTGGCCCTCAACGAGGCCGAGCGGCGCATCGACGCCGGCACCGCGGCCATGCTGATCCAGATCGGCCCCCTGCTGATCGCCCTGTTGGCCGCGATGTTCCTCGGAGAGCAGCTCACGCCCTGGGTGCTGATCGGCATCGCGGTGGCGTTCTGCGGCGTGGCCGTCATCTCCCTGGCGAACGGGGAGAGCGGCACAGGCGACGTCTGGGGCGTGATCCTCACGGTGCTGGCGGCCATCACCTACGCCGTCGGAGTGGTGGCCCAGAAGCCGCTGACCGCACGGATCCCCCCGTTCGAACTCATCTTCCTGTCCTGCCTGATCGGCATCGTGACCGCACTGCCGTTCGCCGGTGGTCTCGCGGATCTTGCCCACCAGCCGCTCGCCACGTGGGGCTGGATCGTCTATCTGGGTGTGTTCCCCACGGCGCTCGCCTTCAGCACCTGGGCCTACGCGCTGAAGCGGATGGGGGCGGCTCGGTTGTCCATCACCACGTTCTTGGTCCCCGTGATCGCGATCGCCCTGGCGTGGGTGCTGTTGGACGAAGCACCCGCCCCGCTGGCCTACGTCGGGGGCGCCCTGTGCGTGGCCGGTGTCCTGATCTCCCGCCGGCGGACCGCTAGCGCTCGTCGGACTCCAGCCAGCCCTTGAACGCCTCCAGGTTGGCCGTGGACTCACCGCGAGAGCGGCGCCACTCCCACTCCTTGCGGATCGAGCTGGCGAAGCCGAGCTCGAGGATGGTGTTGAAGGAGCCGTCGGCGTAGGTGAGCACCGACCCAACGAGGCGGTCGAGCTCATCCGGGGTCACCGACCCCATTGGCAGCCGGGCGTCGAGGTAGATGTCACCGGCCGCGTCGACGGCGAAGGCGACGGCGTACATCTTCAGGTTGCGCTCCAGCAGCCAGCGATAGACACCCTCGTGGTTCTCGTCGGGGTTGCGACACACGAAGGCGTGTACGCCGAGCGCGTGCGGGCCCACGTCCAGCCGGCACGGGGTCTGCAGCTTCTTCTCACCCGGGAGGCTCAGGGAGAAGACGCCGTCGGCGATCTCCTCGTGCTCGATCTCCTGGTCGCTGAGCCAGGCGCGGACAGTCTCGGCTGCGGTGCTCATCCGACCAGCTCCTCCCGCATCGCTCGCGCGGCCTGACGGTAGACCTCGACGGTGCGCTCAGCGGTGCGTTCCCAGGCGAACTGCTGCGACTGCACGATCGCGCCGGCCGACAGATCGGCGCGCAGGGCGTCGTCGCTGATCACCCGGCGGATCGCCGCGGCCCAGTCGCGATCGCGGTGGCCGGCGATCAGCAGTCCGCTGACCCCGTCGCGGACCACGGTGGGCAGGCCACCGACTGCTGCGGCGAGCACCGGGGTGCCGGTCGCCTGCGCCTCGGCGGCGACGAGGCCGAAGGACTCGTTGTAGGACGGTACGGCGACCAGCGTGGCGGCCGCACACCAGTCTGCCAACTCAGACTGCCGCACCGGCGGGACGAAACGCACGACGTCGTCGAGGCCCAGCGCGGTCGCCAGCTGGGCGAGTGACTCGGGATGCTCCAGCCCACTGCCCGACGGGCCGCCCACGATCGGGACGACCAGCCGCGACCGCAGCTCGGGCGACTGGTCCAGGAGGACGGCGACCGCGCGCAGCAGCACGTCGGGAGCCTTCAACGGCTGGATGCGACCGGCGAAGACCAGGACGTGGGCATCGAGTCGGAGGCCGAGTCGGGTGCGGGCCTTCGCCTGGGACCGGGGGGCGAAGACCGACAGGTCCACCCCGGGGTGCACGACCTCGACCCGCGCGGGGTCGGCGTCGTAGAGCTCGATCAGCTGCTTGGCCTCGATCTCGGTGTTGGCGATGAGCATGTCGGCGGCCTCGACCACCTGTTCCTCGCCGATCACCCGGGCCACGGGCTCAGGGGTGTCATCCAGCGCGAGGGCAGCGTTCTTCACCTTGGCCATGGTGTGCATGGAGTGCACCAGCGGCACCCCCCAACGATCGCGCGCCAGCGCGCCGACCTGGCCCGAGAGCCAGTAGTGCGAGTGCACCGCGTCGTAGGCCCCCACCGGCTGACCGGCCTCGGCGCGCAGCACCTCGCGAGCGAACACGCAGAGCTGGCCGGGCAGCTCACCCTTGGTGAGGCCCTCGAACGGGCCGGCGTGGATGTGCCGCACCAGGACTCCCTCGTCGGCCTCGACCACGCTCGGGAGCGCCGATGATGTGGCGCGGGTGAAGATGTCGACCTCGATGCCGCGGGCGGCCAGCCGCTTGGCCAGCTCGATCACGTAGACGTTCATCCCGCCGGCGTCGCCGATCCCCGGTTGATCCAGTGGGGAGGTGTGCAGGCTGATCATCGCCACGCGTGGCACAACGGCACCCTTTCGTCGTACGGAGTCCTCCAGAGTGGGCAACAGACAGCGGCCGTGTGTTCATTCCCGATTCTGGAGGCCTGCATAGACTGGCAGAGTGCTGATCTACGACGCTGACTGCGGTTTCTGTCAACGCAGTCTGCGAGTGATGATCCGCCTCGGCACGACGTGCGGCTACCAGTCAGCGCAGGAGAGTGACCTGCCCTCGCTCGGGTTGAGCGAGGAGATGGCCCTGGAAGCGGCCTGGTTCGTCGCCGACGGGAGACTCCACCGGGGCCACGACGCGATCGCGATGGCGCTGCGCACCTCGAAGTACGGCGTCGTCCGGCTGGCGGGTCACGGGATCGGCAGTCGACTGCTGCGCCCGGTGGCCGGTCCCGCCTACGCGTGGGTCGCCGCCCACCGCCATCAGCTCCCCGGGGGCACTGCGGCGTGCGAGATGCCCCGCAACGCCTAGGATGCGCGTGTGCAGACCATCGGACTCATCGGCGGCATGAGCTGGGAGAGCAGCGCCTCCTACTACCGGCTTCTCAACCTCGGCGTCCAGGATCGCCTGGGCGGGCTGTCCTCACCCAAGCTGGTGCTGAGCACGGTCGACTTCCAGGAGCTGACCCAGTTCGAGGACGAGGAGCGTTGGGACCAGATCGGGACGCTGCTTGCTGATGCGGCCCAAGGCGTCGAACGTGCGGGCGCCGACTTCCTCCTGTTGTGCACGACGACCTTCCACAAGGTGGCCGAGCAGGTCGAGGCGGCGGTCGACATCCCGCTGCTGCATCTCGGCGACGTGGTGGCGCAGGCCTGTCTCGACGAGGGCATGGCCAAGGTCGGCCTGATCGGGACGACGGTTGCCATGTCGGAGCCGTTCTTCACCGATCGGCTGGCCTCCCACGGCCTCGAGGTGATCGTGCCGCCGGCCGCTGACCACGAGTGGCTCAACACCGCCATCTACGAGGAGCTGGTGCATGGTGTGGTCCTGCCGCGCACCCGAAGCCGGGTGGTGGACCTGATCGAGCGCCTGTGGGACGACGGTGCCAACGGGGTGCTGCTGGGTTGCACCGAGCTGGAGCTGCTCGTGAAGCAGGCCGACGCCGAGCTCCCCCTCTTCCCGTGTACGTCGTTGCATGTGGCCGCGGCCCTGGACCGGGCCCTGGCCTGAAGAACGGGCCTCAGCCCTCGTCGAGCACCAGCTCGGCCAGCCGACGCAGGTCGTCGTCGACGTGTTGCTCGGCCACGGTGACCTCGGTGTCGCCGATCCGGAACCGGTAGACGTAGCCGTCCGGGTGGGACGGGCCGGATCTCGCCTGACTGAAGTCGATCCGCCGCACCAGCGACCGGGCCTCCTCGGCACGGGCTCCACTCGTCGCGAGGTCAAGGGTCCGACTCGTCGTCAGTCCGGCGAAGCCACCTGATCGCCGGACCTCGAGCAGGGAAGGCGGCTGGGAGCTGCTCGTCATGATTCAGGTCTACCACCGGAATCGGGCCCAGTCACGAGCACCGGATTAGGTCAGTGGCCGTGCGTCGATAGAATGGAGTGCTCCCCAAACTTTTCTGAAAGCAGATGGCTGACGCATGTCCGAAACCCGAATTGACCTCCGCAACGTCGCGATCGTCGCGCACGTCGACCACGGCAAGACCACGCTGGTCGATGCGATGCTCCGGCAGGCGGGCGCGTTCACGGCGCACCAGGCCGAGAGCGTGGCCGAACGGGTCATGGACTCCGGTGACCTGGAGCGGGAGAAGGGCATCACGATCCTCGCGAAGAACACTGCCGTGCACTACGCCGGTCCCGCTGCCGAGGGCAAGCCGATGACGATCAACATCATCGACACCCCCGGTCACGCGGACTTCGGCGGCGAGGTGGAGCGCGGCCTGTCCATGGTCGACGGCATCGTGCTGCTGGTCGACGCGAGCGAAGGACCGCTGCCGCAGACCCGTTTCGTGCTCCGCAAGGCTCTCAACGCCGACATGCCGGTGATCCTGGTCGTCAACAAAACCGACCGGAGTGATGCCCGCATCGCCGAGGTCGTCGACGAGACCTACGAGCTGTTCATGGACCTCCTCGACGAGTCCCACAGCCAGGACGCGCTCGACTTCCCGGTCGTCTATGCCTCGGGTCGCGCCGGCATCGCCTCGCTCAACGCTCCCGAGAACGGCACCATGCCCGAGGGCAGTGACCTCGAGCCGCTGTTCAAGACGATCCTCGAGACGATCCCGGCCCCGGTCTACACCGAGGGCGCACCGCTGCAGGCGCACGTCACCAACCTCGACGCCTCGCCGTTCCTCGGTCGTCTGGCGCTCGTCCGGGTCCACGAGGGCACCCTGACCAAGGGGCAGAACGTGGCTTGGATCAAGCGGGACGGCACCACCAAGACCGTCAAGATCACCGAGTTGCTGGTGACCGAGGGCCTGGAGCGCAAGCCGGGTGAGAGCGCCGGCCCCGGCGACATCGTCGCCATCGCCGGCATCCCCGACATCACCATCGGTGAGACGCTCGCCGACCCCGAGAACCCGATCGCGCTGCCCCTGATCCATGTCGACGAGCCCGCCATCTCGATGACCATCGGCACCAACACCTCGCCCCTGGTCGGCCGCACCAAGGGCGGCAAGGTCACCGCCCGCCTGGTCAAGGACCGGCTCGACACCGAGCTCGTCGGCAACGTGTCGCTGCGCATCCTGCCCACCGACCGCCCCGACGCCTGGGAGGTCCAGGGGCGCGGCGAGCTCGCGCTCGCCATCCTGGTGGAGCAGATGCGCCGCGAGGGCTTCGAGCTGACCGTCGGCAAGCCGCAGGTGGTCACCCGCGAGATCAACGGCAAGCTCCACGAGCCGTTCGAGCGTCTGACGATCGATGCCCCGGAGGAGTACCTCGGCATCATCACCGAGCTGCTCGCGTCCCGGAAGGGCCGCATGGAGCAGATGACCAACCACGGCACCGGCTGGGTGCGCATGGAGTTCCTGGTCCCGGCACGCGGCCTCATCGGGTTCCGCACCGAGTTCCTCACCGACACCCGCGGCACCGGCATCGCCCACGGCATCTCCGAGGGCTACGAGCCGTGGGCCGGCGAGATCCGCTCGCGCACCAACGGGTCCCTGGTCGCCGACCGCAAGGGCGCTGCGACGGCCTACGCGATGACCAACCTGCAGGAGCGCGGGACCATGTTCGTCGAGCCGACGACCGAGGTCTACGAGGGCATGATCATCGGCGAGAACTCCCGCGCCGACGACATGGACGTCAACATCACCAAGGAGAAGCAGCAGACCAACATCCGGTCCGCCACCTCCGACAACTTCGAGAAGCTGATCCCGCCGCGGCGCCTCTCACTGGAGCAGTGCCTGGAGTTCTGCCGCGACGACGAGTGCGTCGAGGTGACCCCCGAGATGGTGCGGATCCGCAAGGTCGTGCTGGACGCCAACGAGCGCGCCAAGACCGCTTCGCGGGCCCGCAAGGCCTCCAAGTAGCTCAGGCGCCGCCGACGGTTCATCAAGGTATGCAGGCGAACCGGCGGGGTGAGCCGAGGCCGAGGGCGACCCACCCGCGCACCTGCCCGTCAGCGGGTCAGGTAGGTCCGGGCGGCACTCACCAGCGCCCGCGCGTACGCCGTGCGTCCGGCCACGCTGGTCATCCGGCGCGCGTCCACCGGGCTGCGCATGTTGCCCAGCTCGACCATCACGGTGGGCATGTCGCTCAGGTTGAGCGTGGCCAGGTCGCTGCGGAAGTCGAGCCCGTCGTTGCCGGCGATGTAGTTGGCCACCGGCAGCCCACGTGCCTTCAGGGCAGCGCGGACGTCGAGCGCCAAGCGCCGTGACCCGGCGTAGGTGTCGTGGGTCCAGGGCCGTCGGTCGCTCGCCGCGATGACGTGGAAGCCGCGCCCGCCGTAGTGCCCGTCGCCGTGGATGCTGATCTTGAGATCGGCCCCCACCTTGTTGCCGCGCCGACCCCTCGCGTCCACGCAGGGGCCCCACAGGTCCTGCCGGTTGGCGGTCCGGGTCATGATGACCCGGGCTCCGAGCCTCTCCAGCCGCGCCGCCACCTTCCTCGCCACGGCCATGGCCATCGTGGCCTCGGGGTAGCCGCCGTTGGTCGCCGTCCCCGTGGTGTTGCAGGGCTTCTTGAACCCACCGGCCGGCACGAGCCGGTTGATCCGGCGAGGGAAGTTGTGGTTGCCGAGCTGGTGGCCGGGGTCCACCACGATCACCAGTCCCGTCAACGGGGCGACCTGCGGCTGGGTGTCGCGCTGATCGGGGGCCGGCTGTGCGCTCGTCGGCGCAGCAAACGAGAGGAAGGCTGCGATGAGAGCGGTGAGGAGAGTCAGGCGTCGCACCCGTCGAGGGTACGGCGCCCGGTGATCAGTCGCTCAGGAACGCCACCACGCCGGCGACCACGGCATCGGCGTACCCCTGTCGTCCGTGCCTCGTCCTCATCAGCGCCGCTTCATCCGGGTCGCGCATGTTGCCCGCTTCCACCATGGCCACCGGCACGTCGGACAGGTTCAGGGTGGCGAGGTCACCTCGCTCGTCGACCCCGCGGGTTCCTCGATAGGTCGACGTGGCATGGCCGGAGGCGACCAGGGCGTCGCGCAGCCGCCTGGCCAGTTCGCCCGACTCGTCGTACACGTCATCGGTCCACCCGGGCAGCAGGGCAGGACGGATCACGTGGAAGCCATGACCCACCCACGAGCCGTCGGCGTGGATGCTCACCTTCAGGTCGGCGCCCAGGTCGTTGCCGGCCCGACCGCGGACATCGACGCAAGGCCCCCACAGGTCCTCGGAGTTGTGCTGCCGGGTGAGCACCACACGGGCTCCGAGCCGTCTCAGCTCGGCGGCTGCTCGACGGGTCACGTCGAAGGTGAAACTCGCCTCGGCGTAGCCGTCATTCGTGGCGGTGCCCGTCGTGTTGCACTCCTTCTCGAACCCACCTGCGGCGACCGGCGCGTTGATCTGCGCCACGTGGCTGCGGTTGCCGAGCTGATGACCGGCATCGAGGACGATCACGCGGCCTACCAGCGGGCGGGCCACGGAGCGCGACGGTGCCTCCGCCTGGCGTAGCGCCGCTGGGACGCGGGGGTCCGGGGCTGCCGGCGCCTGGGCGGTCCCGTGGAGCAGAAGGACGCCGCTGGCCACCGCTCCACCCAGGAGCAGGAGCGCACTCAGCAGTCGCCACATTCAGGCGAGTCTAGTGTGCGCCCCTGCCGCTGGCGGGCCGTCAGGTCGGCCCGCCGACAGGGCTGCGGCGGGGTCAGCGCGGGTCGCGGCCGATGAAGGCGATGAGCCGGGTCTGGGGGTCGGCGTCGTCGGGGACCTCGACGCGCGGACCGTACTGTCCGCTGCTGCGCAGCAGCTCGTCGTAGGGCTCCATCCCGGCGACGAGCATGGCGCACTTCTCAGGATCCAGGGTCTCGTCCTGGCCCGTCGCCCGGGCCAGGTCCCACGTGTGGAGGAAGACGTCCGTCGTATAGAACTGGTTGATCGCATCAGCCAGCGGGGCGTTGCCGGCCCGCGGGTGGCTGAACTCGCGGGTCGACGTGGCCGGGTCGTCGAGCAGCGCCTGCACCGCTGCGGCGTGCGACCGCCAGGCAGCCACCGGGTCCTCGTCGCAGGACGGGCCCTTCGCCAGGGCGATGCCGGCCCCGGTCTCGAGGAAGGGCGGGAGCCACTCCACGAGGTGGCGGACGACGTCGCGCGCCACCCAGCCCTCGACCGGCGCTGGGGCGTCCCAATCGGTGGTTCCGCTGACGAGCTCACCGAACCGTTCGGTGACGACGCGGTGCTCGCTGGCGGCGCTCACAGGCTCGCCAACAGCTCGTCGAGCTTCTGGTAGCCCTCGTTGACGCCCACGTCCATGCCGCTGGACATGATCAGGTCACGCACCTCCATCGAGTCGACGACCGACAGCCCCACCAGGCGACAGCGTCCGCCGTCGAGCTCCTCGAACGTCATGGTCTCGAGGCTGACCCCATCGGGGTAGCCGTCGAAGGTGAAGGTCTGCACCAGTCGCTCGTGCGGCCGCACCTCGTGGAAGGAGCCGTAGAAGGACGCGATCACCTCCCCATTGCGCTCAGCGGCGTAGCGGTAGTGCCCGCCGGTCACCGACTCCCACTCGTCGATCCGCATGGTGGTGTCGCGCGGGCCCAACCAACGCGCCACCAGCTCGGGGTCGGTGTAGGCCCGGAAGACCCGCTCGCGTGGCGCGTCGAACTCACGCACGATGGTGATCGTGGGCAGGTCCGGCGGTGCGGTGATCTCGGTCTCGTGCTTGGTCGTGGTCACGATGCTTCCCCTTCACTTACGTCATGTTCGGTGCTCGAGCGAGCGTCGGTGGTCGAGCGTCCTTCGGTGGTCGAGCGAGCGTCGGTGGTCGAGCTTGTCGAGACCATCTCCGCCAGCACCCCGTCGAGGCGCCGGAACCGCTCCTCGGCCTCCACGCGGTAGCGCTCGATCCATTTCGTCATCAGGTCGAAGACCTCCGCCTCCAGGTGCACCGGCCGGCGCTGGGCGTCGCGGCTGCGCGAGACCAGGCCTGCCTCCTGGAGCACTTTGAGATGTTTGGAGATGGCTTGCAGGCTCACGTCGTACGGCGCGGCGAGCTCGCCCACGGTGGCGTCATCGGTGGCCAGTCTGGCCACGATGTCGCGCCGGGTCGGATCTGCCAGCGCCTGGAAGACCCGCGAGAGCTGGTCCGTCACTCCCCCACCTTTCTCAACTCGTTGGTTGAATTCAACCTAAACCCCGCGTGATCCTTTGTCAACCATCTGGTTGCGTAAAGCCATCGGGCACAATCCCACCATGTCCGCGCCCCGTCGTACCGCCCTGATCACCGGCATCACCGGCCAGGACGGTCTGTATCTCGCCGAACTCCTGCTGGCGAAGGGCTACGCCGTGCACGGGCTGATCCGGGGTCAGCACAACCCGAAGCGTGAGCTGGTCGAGCAGCTGGTGCCCGACGTACGGCTCCACCACGGCGACCTGACCGACCAGAGCAGCCTGCTGAGGGCCTTGCGCGCCTGCGAACCCGACGAGGTCTACAACCTCGGCGCGGTCTCGTTCGTCGCCTACTCCTGGCAGAACCCCCACGTCACCACCGACGTCACCGCCCTCGGCGTGCTCAACCTGCTCGAGGCGCTCCGGCTGCACTCCGGGGACGACACGTCGGCCGTCCGGTTCTACCAGGCATCGAGCTCGGAGATGTTCGGCAAGGTGCAGGAGTCACCCCAACACGAGCGCACCCTGCTGTGGCCGCGCTCGCCCTACGCCGTCGCGAAGGCCTACGGCCACCACCTCACCGTCAACTATCGCGAGTCGTACGCCCTGCACGCCTCGTCAGGGATCCTGTTCAACCACGAGTCACCTCGCCGGGGGCCGGAGTTCGTGACCCGCAAGGTCAGTCAGGCGGTGGCCCGGATCAGTCTCGGCCTGCAGGACGACCTGGTGATGGGCAACCTGGACGCCGAGCGCGACTGGGGTTTCGCCGGTGACTACGTCGAGGCCATGTGGCTGATGCTGCAGCAGGACGTCGCCGACGACTACGTGGTGGCCACCGGCCAGACGCACTCGGTCCGCGAGCTGCTCGACGTCGCCTTCGCGTGCGCCGGCATCGACGACTGGACGCCCTATGTCCGCCAGGACGCCCAGCACCTGCGCCCGGCGGAGGTCGACCGGTTGGTGGGTGACGCCGGCAAGGCACGCCGAGTGCTGGGCTGGCAGCCTCGGGTGGGCTTCCACGAGCTCGTCGCGATGATGGTCGAGAGCGATCTCGCCGAGCAGAAGCACCACCTGTGACCCGATCCTTCATCACCGGGATCAGCGGCCAGGACGGCTCCTACCTCGCCGAGCGCCTGATCGCCGACGGTGTCGAGGTGCACGCGCTCCACCATGCCTCGGAACCACCTCCGCCGCACTGCCCTGCCTCGGTGCTGCTGCACCCGGGCGACCTCACCGACAGCGCCTCGGTCAGGGCCCTGCTGCACGAGATCGACCCCGACGAGGTCTTCAACCTGGCTGCCCTCAGCTCGGTGGCCGAGTCGTGGCGCCAGCCGGAGCTCACCGCCCGACTCAACGGCACCGCGGCCGTGGAGCTGATGGAGTCGGCCCACGCCGTGCAGGAGTCGCGAGGTCATCGTGTGCGGCTCGTCCAGGCCTCGAGCGCGGAGATGTTCGGCGACACCCGACTCAGCCCGCAGACCGAGCAGACGCCATTGCACCCGCTGAGCCCCTACGCGGAGGCCAAGGCCGTGGCCCATCGAGGGGTGGCGCTGTGGCGAGAACGAGGCCTGGCCGCCTCCGCGGCGATCCTCTACAACCACGAGTCGCCGCGCCGGCCGCGCCAGTTCGTGACCCGCCGGATCACCTCCACGGTGGCAGCGATCGCCCGCGGCGAAGCCTCCGGGCTCACCCTCGGCAGTCTCGACGTACGCCGCGACTGGGGGTGGGCCCCGGACTACGTGGACGCCCTGGTGCGGATGTCCCGCGCCGAGGATGCCCGCGACTACGTCGTGGCCACCGGTCAGAGCCACTCGGTGCGTGACTTCGTGGCGGCGGCCTTCGCCTGCGTCGACCTCGTGGACTGGGAGCCCCTGGTCACCAGCGACCCGGGCCTGGTGCGCGAGCACGATCCGGCAACCCTGACCGGGGATGCCTCGTTGGCCCGCGAAGCGCTCGGGTGGACACCCACCGTCGGCTTTGCCGAGATCGTGGCCAGGATGGTCGCCGCCGACCGGACGGCATGAGCGCGGGAGCTCAGTCGAGCAGGCTCAGCAGGTAGTCGCCGTACCCGCTCGCGCGCAGCGGTCCGGCCCGGGCGACGAGCTCGGCGTCGGTGAGGAACCCCATCCGCCAGGCGACCTCCTCGGGCGAGCCGATCTTGGTGCCTTGGCGTCCCTCGATGGTGCGCACGAAGTTGCTGGCGTCGTTGAGGGAGTCGAAGGTGCCCGTGTCCAGCCAGGCCGTGCCCCGCGGCAGCACCTGCACCTGGAGCCGCCCGGCCTCGAGATAGCGCCGGTTGAGGTCGGTGATCTCGAGCTCGCCGCGAGATGAGGGCTGCAACGTCGCCGCCAGCGCCACCACGTCGTTGTCGTAGAAGTAGAGACCGGGCACGGCGTAGCGGCTGCGCGGACGCTCCGGCTTCTCCTCCAGCGACAGGGCACGTCCCTCGGCATCGAACTCCACCACCCCGTACGACGAGGGGTTCGCGACCTGGTAGGCGAAGATCGCGGCACCGTCGACCTCGGCGAAGCGGCGCAGCTGAGTGCCGAGCCCCGGGCCGTGGAAGATGTTGTCGCCCAGCACCAGGGCCACCTTCTCGGCGCCGATGAAGTCGGCCCCGAGGACGAAGGCCTGGGCCAGACCATCGGGATGCGGCTGCTCGGCGTAGGAGATCGAGATCCCGAACTGCGACCCGTCACCGAGCAACCTCTCGAAGGCCTCCGCCTCGTGCGGGGTGGTGATCACCAGCACGTCCCGGATGCCGGCCAGCATCAGGGTCGAGAGCGGGTAGTAGATCATCGGCTTGTCGTACACCGGAACGAGCTGCTTGCTGATGCCCTGGGTGATCGGGTGCAGGCGGGTGCCCGTGCCTCCGGCCAGGATGATTCCGCGCATGCCCTTCACCCTAGGGCGTCGGGGTCGCCGATCCCGGACGCCGGCTGCTCGTAGACTGCGCCGCATGGATCGCCTGCTTGTGACGGGTGGGGCCGGCTTTATCGGCGCCAACTTCGTCCACCACCTGATGGCGAACACCGATGTGCGGGTGACGGTCCTCGACAAGCTGACGTACGCCGCCTCGCGCGAGGCCCTCGACGGGCTCCCCACCGACCGCGTGTCCCTCGTGGTCGGCGACGTGGCCGACTCCGCAGTGGTGGACCCCCTGGTCGCCGCCCACGATGCCGTCGTGCACTTCGCCGCGGAGTCGCACAACGACAACTCGCTGAACGAACCGGGGCCGTTCATCACCACGAACCTGGTCGGCACCTTCTGCCTCCTTGAGGCGGCACGACGCCATGGGACCCGGCTGCACCACATCTCGACCGACGAGGTGTACGGCGACCTCGCCCTCGAGGACAGCACGCGGTTCACCGAGGCGACGCCGTACAACCCCAGCAGCCCCTACTCGGCGGCCAAGGCCGGCTCGGACCATCTCGTGCGGGCCTGGGTGCGCAGCTTCGGCGTGCAGGCGACCATCTCCAACTGTTCCAACAACTACGGCCCCTGGCAGCATGTCGAGAAGTTCATCCCGCGCCAGATCACCAACGTCATCGACGGGGGCCGCCCGAAGGTCTACGGGGCCGGACACAACGTCCGCGACTGGATCCACGTCGAGGACCACTCCTCGGCGGTGTGGCGCATCCTGACCGAGGGCCGCATCGGCGAGACCTACCTCGTCGGCGCCGACGGCGAGCGCGACAACCTCGACGTGGTGGCCCTGATCCTGGCGCACTTCGGCCGCCCTGCCGACGACTTCGACCTGGTCACCGACCGGGCCGGCCACGACCTGCGCTACGCGATCGACGCGACCAAGCTGCGCACCGAGCTCGACTGGGAGCCTCGCCACGCGGACTTCAGCGAAGGCCTGACCCGGACCATCGAGTGGTACCAGCAGCACGAGGACTGGTGGCGACCCCACAAGCAGCGCACCGAGGCGACGTACGCCGCGCAGGGCCAGTGATGGCATCCCCTGGAGCCGGGCTCACCGTGGAGCAGACCCCGATCCCGGGCCTGCTCGTCCTGAGGACGCCGGTGCACACCGACACCCGCGGTTGGTTCAAGGAGGCCTGGCAGCGCGAGAAGATGGTGGCCGCTGGCCTCCCCGACTTCTCCCCGGTGCAGAACAACGTGTCGTTCAACCAGTTCCGCGGCGCCACCCGTGGCATCCACGCCGAGCCTTGGGACAAGTTCGTCTCGGTCGCCACCGGGGCGGTGTTCGCGGCCTGGGTGGACCTGCGTGAGGGTGACTCGTTCGGTTCGACGTTCCACCTCGAGATCGACCCCACGACCGCGGTCTTCGTCCCGCGCGGGGTGGGCAACTCCTACCAGACGCTCGTCGACGCGACCGCTTACACCTATCTGGTCAACGACCACTGGACTCCCACCGTCGACTACGTCGCGGTGCGGCTGGACGACCCCGACCTGGCGATCCCCTGGCCCGTTCCCCTGGCGGACTCGTCGGTCTCCGACAAGGACCGGGCCAACCCGTCCTTGGGGCAGGTCACACCGCTGCCTCGGCGCCGCACCCTCATCATCGGATCGGGCGGTCAGCTGGGTCAGGCCCTCGCGACGGCCTGGCCGCAGGCGCAGCTCGTGGGGCGAGACGAGCTCGACGTCACCGACCCGGGGGCGGTCGCGGCCTGGCCCTGGTCGTCGTACGACCTCGTGCTCAATGCGAGCGCCTACACGGCCGTCGACGAGGCAGAGACCGAGGAGGGTCGGCGGCTGGCCTGGGCCGTCAACGCCTCAGCGGTGGCCCACCTGGCCGAGGCTGCCCGGGCCCACCACCTGACCCTGGTGCACTACTCGACCGACTACGTGTTCGACGGCACCGCTGAGCTGCACGAGGTGTCGGAGCCGCCGGCGCCCTTGGGGGTCTACGGGCAGAGCAAGGCGGCCGGCGAGCTCGCCGCGGCCGCTGCACCGCGGCACTACGTGGTCCGCACCAGCTGGCTGATCGGCGAGGGGCCCAACTTCGTGCGCACCATGGTCGGCCTGGCCCGGCGCGGGGTGCACCCCGACGTGGTGGACGACCAGTTCGGGCGGTTGACCTTCACCGACGAGCTCGCTCGAGCGACCCGGCACCTGGTCGACAGCGCGGCGGCGTACGGCACCTATCACGTCTCCAACGGCGGTCCACCGACCTCGTGGCACACCGTCGCCCAGACCGTCTTCACCTTGCTCGGCCAGGACCCCGACGCCGTGCGAGCCATCAGCACCGAGGAGTACGGCGCGGGCAGGGCGCTCGCCCCGCGGCCCCGGCACAGCGTGCTGTCCCTGGCCAAGCTGGAGGCGACGGGATTCACCGCAACCGACGCCCTGGAGTCGCTCGCTCGCCACGTGCGCCGCCCGTGACGCTCGAGTGCCCCGGACCTACAGGTCCGGGGCACTCCTCGCGTTGGGTCAGTCGCCGATCTTCTCGGCGGCGTCGACCACGGCCTCGACGGCGGTGGAAGCCGTCTTCTTGGCTGCGGTGACGGTGGCCTTGGCGCTGCTCTCGGCGGTGGCGGCGCTCTTCTTGACGGGGGCGGCCTTCTTGGCGGCCGTCTTGGTCGCGGTCTTGGTCGCCGTCTTGGCCGTCTTGGTGGTGCTCTTCGCGGTGCTCTTGGCGGCGGTCTTGGCCACGTTCGCAGACTTGGTGGCCTGCGTCTTGGTGGTCTTCGCCTTGGCGACCGTGGTCTTGGCGGACGTCACGGCGGCCTGGGTGGACTCCTGCTTCCGGATCCGGCCGACGAGGTCCTCGCCGCGCTTGGCGAGCTCGGTGTAGGTCTCACCGGCGGTGGCGACGTTCTCGTCGATCAGGGTCTGGACCTTGGCGGGAAGCGCCTTGGCCTCGGCCTGCAGTTGGGCCTGGAGCTCGACGAGGCGGGCCTCGATCATGGCGCGCGTGGACTTGGCGTCCGCGCTCAGGGCGTCGAAGCGGGCGTTGACGGCGGTGACGGCCTGGTCACGCAGGGCGGCCGGGTCGTAGTCGATGCCGGTGACGTTCTTCGAGACGTTCTTCTGCAGGTGGCCCGCCTTCGCGGAGACGTCGGCGACGTAGTCGCGGACGGCCTCGACGGCCAGGTCTGCCGCGCCGACTCCGGCGAGCAGCGAGCGGGTGGCTTCGGTCTTGATGTCGAACGTGGTCTTCGGCATGTCGAATCTCCTTCTGTTCAGCGCGGCCCGGGGGTTCCGGGCTGACGTGGTGGTGGTCTTCAGTCCCCGGCCAGGTCTTTGTTGAGGGCCAGGAAAGAGTGGTAGACGTCGAGCAGGGACTGCTTCTGACGTTCGGACAGGCCCGAGTCGCCGAGGACGGCGAGTTCGACCGAGCCCGCGGGATCCTCGTCGGGATCGAGGATCCCGGCGCGGACGTAGAGTTGCTCCGCGGAGATCCGCAGCGCCTTCGCGATCTGGTTGAGCACCTCAGCCGAGGGGCGCCGCAGACCGCGCTCGATCTGGCTCAGGTAAGGGTTGGACACACCGGCCTGCTCCGACAGCTGCCGCAACGAGAGACGGGCGGCGACCCGCTGCTCCTTGAGGTAGTCGCCGAGCGACTCGACGGTCTTGCCGACCTTCCCCTTTGCCATGTCTCCAGTCTGCTTGCTGGAGTTAGCAAATGCAAACTGAGAGGGCGTGATCCGCCCCACACGGCACCGAGAACTCCTTATTTTCAAGGCTTTCTGACGCCGCCGTACTGCTTGCAACTGCTAGAAGCAGGCGCGGATCTCCCCCACCGGCACGCCGCCTCCGAGCAGGGTGAGTACGCCGGTCCGGGTCACCGCAACGGCGTCGACCCCGACCTCGCGGTCGACCCCGGAGCGCCGCAGGGCCTCGGCCATCAGGACCGGGCGGACCCGGGGTGCGCCGTCATCGGTCTTGAGCGCGAACGAACGGCCATCGGGCAGCGCGACCACGTAGCAGGATTCGGCGCCGGCCTTCCCGATCGCACCAGGGATCGCGGTCAACAGGGCCCGCTCGTCGCGCGTGGTGCCGCTGACGAACTCTGGGTGGCGGCGGATCGCCTCGGCCACCCGGCGCTCGGGACCTCCGGTGGCCACCGCAAGCCGGCGGAAGGCGCGCGCCAGGCCGACGAGCGAGGTCGACAGCAGCGGAGCCCCGCATCCGTCGACCGCGACCGTGGCCGGCTCCTCGGTGAACTCGGTGAAGGTAGCCAGGATCGCCTGCTGCACGGGGTGCGCCGGGTCGAGGTAGGACCTGGTGTCCCAGCCGTTGACCACGCAGGTCGCCAGCATGGCCGCGTGCTTGCCGGAGCAGTTCATGAGGATCGACGACTGGTGACCGCCGGCCCGGATCACGGCTTCGCGGGCGTCGTCGTCCAGTGGATAGCCCAGCGGCGTCTGCAGGTCCGACTCGGACAGCCCGGCGCCGGCCAGGATCCGGCGTACCCCCTCGACGTGGAACGGCTCACCTGAGTGGGACGCGCAGGCCAGTGCCAGCAGGTCAGCAGGCAGGTCCAGGCCCGCCCGCACCATCCCGAGCGCCTGGAGCGGCTTGTTGCTGGACCGCGGCAGGATCGGCGCGGTGGCAGCCCCCACGGACCAGTCGAGGTCACCGTCGGAGTCGAGTGCGACCACCGACCCGTAGTGGTGTCCTTCCACAAAATGGGACCGGACGATCTGGGCAACAATGACCGGTTGGGAGTCTGGGGAGGCTACTGGTGCTGACATGGCCGCAAGGCTACGGCGGGAATGGCAGGATGACGCCCGTGACCCAGCAGTTCTGCCCGACCCCCCGTGAGCTCGACGACCTCGAGCTCCTCGTCACGGGCGCCCTTGCCCCTCTCGCGGGCTTCGACGAGCCCGGTTCGCCGGTGACCCTGGCGCGCCCGGACGGTGCCGATGGCGTGGTCGAGCTGGTGGACCCCGAGGGTCTGCCGCTGGCCACCGTGGCCCCGGATGGCTCGGTCACGCCGCTCGCACACACCCAGTTCGGCCCGTTCCGCCGTCTGTATCTCACTCCCGCGCAGACCCGGGAGGCCTACGCCGGAGCCACGTTCGTGCCGGTGAGCGGCCCACTCACCACCGGACAGGTCGACCAGCTCGCCCGACTGGGGCATGTCGTGCTCCTGGCGCTGGTCGGCACCGGGACTCCCGAGGACATGTCGAAGGTCGGGTTGATCCGAGCCACCCTTGCGGCCGCCGACCTGCTGCCTGAGGCTCACGTGGTGGCTGTGGCCCTCGCCTCGCGAGAGGATCCTGACGCCGATCACGCGCTGGGGGTCCAGGTCGTGGGCAACTTTGCCGGCAACGACCCGGTGGTGGCCCTGGCCGACGACCAGAGTGACTTCCCGGCGAGCATCGGGGCCATCCTCGACGTCGAGCGGCCGGCCCCCGACAGCCAGGGGCTGGTGCTGTTCTTCACCGGGCTCTCCGGCAGCGGCAAGTCCACGCTGGCGCAGGCCCTCATGGACCGGATCCTCGAACAGGGCAGTCGCAGCGTGACCAGCCTCGACGGCGACGTCGTCCGCCGCAACCTGTCCGCCGGGCTCACCTTCTCCAAGGCCGACCGCGAGACCAACATCCGGCGGATCGGCTGGGTGGCCGCCGAGATCTCGCGTCACGGTGGGGTCGCGGTGTGCAGCCCGATCGCCCCGTTCGACGAGACCAGGCAGCAGGTGCGCGCCATGGTGGAGGAGGCCGGCGGGGCGTTCTTCCTGATCCACGTCGCGACCCCGCTCGAGGAGTGCGAGCGACGCGACCGCAAGGGCCTCTACGCCAAGGCCCGCCGCGGCGAGATCCCTGAGTTCACCGGCATCTCCTCGCCCTACGAGGAGCCGCAGGACGCCGCGGTGAGGGTGGACACCACCGGTCGCAGCATCGGGGCCGCACTGGACGACGTGCTGACCAGCCTCTCCAGCGCGGGGCACCTCCACCTGGCCCAGGAATCACACAATTCCACTGTGAGTCAGTAGACTAACGTGTTCCGACCACAGACTGCCGAAGGCCAGCCATGAGCGACCTGATCACCGCATCCTTCTTCGCCATCCTCGCCGCTGGCTTCTTCGTCGGCGTGATCGTCGGCCTCACCGGCATGGGCGGTGGCGCGCTGATGACCCCGGCGCTGATCTTCCTCGGCGTCGGGGACGCCGCCACCGTGGTCACTGCCGACCTGACCGCAGCTGCGGTCTACAAGACCGGCGGCGCGGTCGTGCACTCGCGGGAGGGCTCCCCGAACTTCTCGCTGGCCAAGTGGCTCATCCTCGGCAGCGTCCCGATGGCCCTGCTCGGGCCATTCATCATCCATGCCATCGCCGGCGGCGAACCGGAGACCCTCGACAAGCTCCTGAAGGAATGCATCGGCTTCGCGCTGCTGCTGGCCGCCGCTACCTATGCGCTGCGGCTCTACGTCGGGCTGCGCAAAGAGGTCAACGGCACCCCCGTGGGTGTCTCCGAGCCCGTGATCCGCGCCATCCCGACCCTGCTGGTGGGCGCCCTCGGCGGTCTGCTCGTCGGCGTGACCAGTGTCGGCTCCGGCTCGGTCATCATGATCGCCCTGCTGATGCTCTACCCCACACTGTCGGCCCTCAAGCTCGTGGGCACCGACCTCGTGCAGGCGGTGCCGCTGGTGCTGGCAGCGGCCATCTCTAACATCATCATCAACGGGCTCGACTGGAGCCTGGTGATCCCGTTGATCCTGGGGTCCGTGCCCGGCACGATCCTGGGCAGCAAGATCGCACCCAAGGTGCCCCAGTCGATCATCCGGCGGGGGATCGTGGTGGTCCTCACCATGTCCGGGGTCGCCCTGCTCGACAAGGCCGGCTGGGCCCCCCTGGGCGCCGGCAAGGACGACACCCACCCGATGCTGGTCGCCGGCGTCGGAGTCGCGATGGTCGTCCTCCTTCCACTGGTGTGGGGTTTGCTGCGAAAGAAGGAGGGACTGCCGATGTTCGGAGCGCCCACCGTCGAACAGATCGAGACCCTGCGCGCCGACCGCCACGGCGGCCCAACTGACCACGACGCATCGCCGACTAAATAAGAGCGCTCAGCGGTGGTTAGGATATCCACTGCTGTCCCGATGAGAGGCCACCCTCAAACATGACTGAAACCCACGCCGACTACCAGCTGAGTCAGCTCGACCAGCTCGAGGCGGAGTCCATCCACATCTTCCGCGAGGTCGCATCCGAGTTCGAGAAGCCGGTGCTGATGTTCTCCGGCGGCAAGGACTCGATCGTGATGCTGCGCCTGGCAGAGAAGGCGTTCTATCCCTCGAAGATCCCGTTCCCGATGCTCCAGGTGGACACCGGTTTCGACTTCCCCGAGGTCCTCCAGACGCGCGACAACTGGGTCAACCGCCTCGGGGTCCGCATGGTCGTGGCCAGCGTCGACGAGGCCATCGCCAGCGGCGTGATCGTCGACGACGGCAAGACCAGCCGCAACCGGATGCAGATCGGCACCCTGCTCAACGCCATCGAGGAGGAGGGCTTCACCGCCGCCTTCGGTGGCGGCCGTCGCGACGAGGAGAAGGCCCGCGCCAAGGAACGCGTCTACTCCCACCGCGACGAGTTCGGCCAGTGGGACCCGAAGATGCAGCGCCCCGAGCTGTGGAGCCTCTACAACGGGCGCATCCACGCCGGCGAGCACATGCGCATCTTCCCGCTGTCCAACTGGACCGAGCTGGACATCTGGTACTACATCCACCGCGAGCAGATCGAGATCCCCTCGATCTACTTCTCCCACCAGCGCCAGGTCATCGAGCGCGACGGCATGCTGCTGTCGGCCTCGGACGCCGTTCAGACCAAGGGCAACGAGACCATCACCGAGCGCACCGTGCGTTTCCGCACCGTGGGCGACATGACCCTGACCGGTTGCGTCGAGAGCACCGCCGCGACCACCGCGGAGATCATCGACGAGATCGCCATCGCCAAGGTGACCGAGCGCGGCGCCACCCGTGGTGACGACCGCTTCTCCGAAGCCGCCATGGAAGACCGCAAGAAGGAAGGCTACTTCTGATGCCTGAAGAGACCATGCACCAGATGGACCTGCTGCGGTTCGCGACGGCTGGTTCCGTCGATGACGGCAAGTCGACCCTCATCGGTCGGCTGCTGCTCGACTCCAAGTCCATCTTCGAGGACCAGCTCGAGGCGGTGGAGTCCACCAGCGCCTCCAAGGGCTACGACTACACCGACCTTGCGCTCCTGACCGACGGTCTGCGCTCCGAGCGCGAGCAGGGCATCACGATCGACGTGGCCTACCGCTACTTCGCCACCCCGGCCCGCAAGTTCATCATCGCCGACACCCCCGGTCACGTGCAGTACACCCGCAACATGGTCACCGGTGCCTCCACCGCGGACCTCGGCCTCGTGCTCGTCGATGCCCGGCAGGGCCTCACCGAGCAGTCGCGTCGCCACGCGGTCATCCTGTCGCTGCTGCGGGTGCCCCACCTGGTGCTCTGCGTGAACAAGATGGACCTCGTCGACTTCTCCGAGGAGGTCTACGAGAAGATCCATGCCGAGTTCACGTCGTTCGCGACCAAGCTGTCGATCCCGGACCTCGAGATCATCCCGATCTCCGCGCTCCAGGGCGACAACGTGGTGACCCGTTCCGAGAAGATGTCGTGGTACAGCGGTCCGACCCTGATGCACCACCTCGAGCACGTCCACGTTGCCTCCGACCGCGACCTGGTCGACGTGCGGTTCCCGGTGCAGTACGTCGTGCGCCCGAAGTCCGACGAGCACCACGACTACCGCGGCTACGGCGGCATGGTGGCCGGCGGTGTCATGAAGCCCGGTGACGAGGTGATCGTGTTGCCCAGCGGCATGACCTCCAAGATCGCGGGCATCGACCTGTTCGACAAGGAGATCGACGAGGCCTTCCCGCCGATGTCGGTGACGGTCCGCCTCGAGGACGACGTCGACGTCTCGCGCGGCGACATGATCGCACGGCCCGCCAACGCCCCCAAGCCGAGCCAGGACATCGACGCGATGATCTGCTGGATGACCAACGAGCCGCTGCGTCCGCGCCAGAAACTCGCCATCAAGCACACCACGCGCACCGCCCGGGCCCTGGTCAAGGACGTGCAGTACCGCCTCGACGTCAACACGCTCCACCGCGACCAGGAGACCAAGGAGCTCGGCCTCAACGAGATCGGCCGCGTCCAGCTGCGCACCACGGTGCCGCTGCTGTGCGATCCCTACTCGAAGAACCGGACCACGGGCTCGTTCATCCTGATCGACGAGGCGACCGGCATCACCGTCGGCGCGGGCATGATCAACAACGCCAGCTGACACGCCCTCGAACACGCGGACGCCCGTCGGAGCACTGCTCCGGCGGGCGTTTCACGTGAGAAGCCGCCGCCGCTTCGTCCTAGGCGGAGGCGGTGACCCCAGCCGCTGGGTGCCATTCTCTCTGGCACGCCCAGGACTCCGCCATGCGAGCGTGGCCACACCCAACACCATGGCTCCAATAACATTGGTAAATGACGTGATAGCCATGGTGTTCGTCAGCAAGATCACCGCGTAGAAACACGCGAGGACGGCCGCCCATGGCAAAGAACGAGTGATTTGCACTCTCCTGAAGACCCGGCCGAACACGAAGCCTGCCAGGGCCAACAGGAGAATTGCCCCGGCGACTCCGAAGTCCATGATTAGCCCCCTGAAGACGGTATAGACGTTGCTTCGCGATCCCTGGCTATCAATCATTTCAAATTCATCGTAGGCCCGGGTCGCTTCACGGCTCCTGCCGGTAACGTACTCGACTCCCGCCAATGTGGAGGTGCCCCAACCGGGGCGTACGCCTTGGACTGGCGTTGCATTATTGCGCTCCAGCCATTCAGAAAAGGCCGGAAGTGACCCCAGTGCGTACACCTTCTGCTTTTGGTAGATCACATCAGCAATTTGAGGGTCGATTCTTCCCACTCGGATGAAAGCAACTGAAGTAAAGGCTGCGCCGAGCGTCAGGCCAGCCACCAATGCACCGGCGACAATGCGCTTTGACAGTCTCGGCGCGGAACCCGTCGCCACAACGCTATTCGAAATCAGACTCCCCGCAGTAAGAGCCGCACTGATCAGGAGTCCTAGGCGCTCGGTTGTAACCGCCGCAAAGGCGAGGCTCGAAAGAACCGGAGCCAAGACAGTGAGCCAACCGGCGCCGTAGAACCGCAGAGTCGGGGAGACGAGGGCCGCTGCATATCCAATCCCGAGAAGCGGCGGCACGAAAAGTGATCCTCCGGCGCCCGAGTAGCGAGCGACCGTGACACTGTTCGCCGTGCTCAGAAGCCCGGGCAGCGATAGGACCTGGGTTACGGCGAACCCGTGACTCCGTAGGGCGAGCACGGCTGCAAGCACGTTGCATAACACACCAAGCCGCACCATGCCGACCAATAGTCGGCGTTTGGAGGTGTCGACTGATGGCCCGGTTTTCGCGGGTGTCTTGCCGCCTGACCCTCCATGACCGGCGATCAGCACGCCGAGAGTGAAGGCGCCGACCATCAGCAAGATCAGTCGGATAGTTCCCCAACTGAGAAGACTCCCCGGGTAGAAAATCAAAGCCGCCGCGATCAGGGCAAGCCAATAGGCTGCAAAGATTCGGGATGGAGTCAGCACCCACTCCCTCCTCGCCTGGGGCCACCCAAAACTGCCCTCAAGAAGCGAGCAGCTTCTCGCTGGGCATTCAGGACATTCTTCGAGCGCCACGTTCCTGTCGCGCGATGCTCATTATGGTAGACACGCACCTGCGGTCGATAGCCAACCTTCAGTCCGAGCCGAGCGCAGTTCTCGGCAACGGTGATCTCCTCACCGAACAGGAACACTGGATGCTCGAAGTCGCCGCCTGCCTGGAAGTAGCGAGTTGAGAAGAAGATGCACGCGCCGTGTGGTGCGTAGATATCGCTTGAGGTATCAAGCGCGAGTCTCGGCCTAACGCGGAGACCACCCTTCAGTGCAGAAGCCGCCACCAAGATTCGAGCCACTGGGGTCCAGCGGAACATCCAATATCGCAGGAAGGTAGCCCGTCGCGACGGCCGACTCCGCATATAGGGATTCTGGTCATGGCCAGTCTTCTGGGACCAGATTCCGGGCGCCAAGACGCCGATGGATGACTCGGAATCTCTCAACACCTCACCGACGGCATCGTTCGCAACCGTCAGATCGACGTTGCACACGCATGTCCATCTTGGACTGGCGGGCAACAATCTCAAAGCTGCGGAGGCACCTCCGTAGTAGCCCAGGTTGCCTCTCGAATCCAACACTTGCACGCGTTGGTCCATGGACGCCAACACCTCCAGAGCAGCCAATTCCGATGGGCTTTGGCTGTTGTCCACGAGGACGAGCGTCCATCGCGGATCCCACTGCCCCATCAGCGACTCGACCAGTGCGGCGGCGTCGGCACTGCCAAAGTAGGAAACGGCAATGAAGCGAACATGGTTATCCATCGCGGGCGCACCTCCGGAGCGTGAACCATGCCACGCCAAGAAGGTATGAGACGGCACCTACGACAAGCCCGAGCGCGACTCCGCGGTCCCCCAACATACGAACCGAGCCGAGGGCTACGGCGACCTCCAGTGCCACCGCAGCGACCAGCAGCCCCAACATGAGTGCTGTCTGCCGATTGACTTCCATCGGCTTGTGAGCGAGTTGAGCGACCTGCCACAATCCCGCTCCCAGCAGCAAGGGCACCACAATGGCTCTAGACGGCGGTTCTGTACCGAGCAGCGCGCCCAAAATGAAGGGGCCTACCGCTATCGCACTGGCAGTGCCCAACGCGAGGGCCAGCAGCATCCCCAACGTCCACCGCTTGACAGCGTGCAACGCCTCGACGCGGCGTCCGTCATTGACGGCTCGCATGACGAGCGGATGCAGTGCCATGGTCACAGGGAACGCCAACATGGCAACACCCCTAACCAAGAGGTCGGATACTGCTGCGTACCTCCCGACAGTTTGTGCGTCCGCGAACATTGCCAGGACCATGCGGTCGAGGTACAGCAGAACTGGGGACAAGCCGAGCCAGAGGGACATCGGCCACCCGTACTTCCACCACAGTGGCAGGACACTGAGTGGCCTGGTGCCTGTCGACTCCGACCTACGAAGTTGCTGCGACCGCCGCAAGTTGGGCACAAGAGCCGCTGCCCCGCACACGTTCGCCACTGTGGCGCTGGCAACGATGACACCCGCCCCGTGGAATCCGACGGTGATGAAGGCAGCTCCCAGCAAGACCGTCGCCAGCACCTTGATTGTCTCGAGGAGGTTGTACGTACGAGACCGGGCGTCTCGTTGCAGCACGGTCGTAACGATCGCAGCCACAGCAATGGACGACCCGAAGAGACCAACAAGGGCCGCAGTACCCAGGGAGGCCCCTTCCAGGACGATTCCATAGGAGACGGCGCAGAAGCCTCCCGCGGCGATGATGGAAACAACAATCGCCGACACGGGCAGTAGCCCAAACGAACCGTGCTCCGACCCAACGAACCGCAACGCCGATTGCCTCAGCCAGCCCGTGCCCAGGGAAGCAGCACAGACAGCAACGGCCCAGGCGAGTGCATAACGACCGTAGGACTCGAAACCGACCAGCCGGACCCACATTGGTACGGCCATCATCGTCAGCACACCCGGCACCAACTTCGCCATGAAGTAGACCGCCAGTGTCCGGGGCGGCATCCGCATGCTCGTCGTTCCCGAGGCAATCGCCCCAGTCATCGCAACCACCGCCATGTCATTGGCTCACAGCCGCTCGACGTTCGGCGCATCCAGCTTGCCGCGAGTGTCGAGGATGCGGCGGGCAGCCTTCACGACCTGGTCGCTGTCGATGGCGTCGTGGTGTTGAAGGATCACTGCCACGTCGTACTCGTCGGCGCTCAGCGCTTCGACGCGCGGCACCGGAACGCCACCCGGGCTCCACCCCCCGACCATGGGATCGTGGAACTCGACGAGCGCCCCGGATCGACTGAGGAAGTCGAACAGGGCGTCGGCGGGCGACTCACGCTGGTCCGCGATGTTCGCCTTGTAGGTCACGCCCACCACGAGGACTCGAGCGCCGTTGACTGCCACGGCGTCCTGGTTGAGGAGATCCTGGATCCGGCGGAAGACGTACGCCGGCATGGTCTGATTGATCTCCTGCGCGAGTTCGACGAATCTCAACGGATATCCGAGCGACGTCTTGACCGCGTGACTCAAGTAGTTGGGATCGATCGGGATGCAGTGACCACCCACTCCTGGGCCCGGACGGAACGCCTGGAACCCGAAGGGTTTCGTCTCGGCGCAGCGAATGACATCCCACACGTCGATGTTCATCTCGTGACACACCCGCGCCATCTCATTCACCAGGGCGATGTTGATGTGACGGTACGTGTTCTCGAGCAGTTTCGCGGTCTCGGCCTCCCTCGTCCCCTTGGCCAACACGACGGTGTCGACGATTCGCCCGTAGAACTCAGCGGCTGCCGCAGCGCATCGCGGTGTCGCGCCACCGACCACTTTCGGGGTGTTGGTGATGTTGAAGGTCTCGTTCCCTGGGTCGACCCGCTCGGGAGAGAAGGCCAGGAAGAAGTCTTCGCCAAGGACCAGACCCGACTGCGCCAGGACCGGCGCGAGGACCTCCTCGGTGGTCCCGGGAGCCGTCGTCGACTCCAGGACGACGAGGGTTCCCCTCTGCAGGTGGCGGGCCACGGCTGCCCCGGCCGAGGTGACAGCCAGGAGATCGGGGCTGCCGTCGACAGCCAACGGGGTCGGAACGCAGATGACCACGGCGTTCGCTTGACCCAGGGCACCTTCATCCACGGTGGCCACGAACCCGCGCACCAACATGTCACCGATCTCGGAGTCACTCAGGTCGTCGACATGGGACACGCCCCGGTTCAGGCCTTCGACGACGACGCTCGATCGGTCCAGGCCCGTGACCGCGTAGCCGGCCCGGACCGCAGCCTGCGCCAACGGCAGCCCGACGTAACCGAGGCCCACCACGACCAGGTGGGGCTTCTGCGTTGTGCTGTCGAGGTCAGACATGGTTTCTCTCCTCGTTGAAGTCGGTCAGGCCCGCTGCGTCGCTGATGACTCCCAGCAACTGTTGGGCCAAGCGGTCGCGGTCGAACGACTCTGCGGCCAGCACACCCGCCGCGCTGCGCGCCCTGATGACGGCTGATTCGTCAGCGAGGAACGAGTTGAGGGTCTCCGCACCGGACCCGGGGTCACCCGGATCCAGCACGACACCGAGCCTGCGGGACTTGATCAGATCCGCCTGCCAGCCCCCGTGGTTGATGGCGACCGGCCGTCGAGCAGCCAGGGCATCGAAGAACTTGTTGGCGCTGTTCGCCTCGAGCTCGACCACCGGAATCACCCAGGAGCAACTGACGTCCGCGGCGCTCAGCACAGCGGGCATCTCGCGCTTGGCCAACGGCGGCTCCATGAAGAAGTTCCGTCCGAGTACGCCCCTGTCCTGGGCGAACCTCGTCACCTTGTCGTGCTCCACCCCGTCGCCCACGACGAGGAATCGGGTCTCGGGCGCAAGGAGCAGGGACGAGTGGGCGAGGTCGACCATGTAGGACACGCCGTTGACGACACCGAGTGTCCCTGCGTAGACCACCAGCGGGCGGTCGCCGAGCCAGGCCCGGTCGCCGCGAAACTCCCGGCCCCGTGCCGGGTCCACGTCGAACAGCCTGTTGTCGCAGGAGTTGGGAATCACTGCGATGCGGCTCGCGCAGCCGGTCGAGCGCACCCCGTCCGCCATTCCCTCCGACAGTGCGACGACGGCAGCCGAGCGGCGGTAGGCCAATCGCTCCAACCAGGTCGCCGCCACCTGGAGCTGTCGGTTCCTGAGGACCCCGAGGGCGATCGGGACGGCGGGCCACAGGTCCCTCACCTCGAAGACGAGCCTTGGTCGCGCGAACCACGTCGCGAGCAGGCCTGGCACCGCCACGGTCAGCGGGGTGCTGGTCGCGAAGACCACATCGGCACGAAGCAACCGGACCCGTATCGTGGAACGGAGCGCAAAGGCGGCGAAGGACAGGATCCGACGACGGTGGCTCATCTTGTTGTCGTAGGCGAGATTGAGCCAGTGCACATGGATGCCGTCGATCACCTCCAGCGACCATCCGCGCTCACCCGAGGGGTCACTGCGCGTGGTCACCATGTGCACCTCGTGACCGGCAGCCACGAAACGCAGAGCCATCTCGTAGGACCGGGTGCCGCCCGACATGCTCGGCGTCTTGAAGTACTGATGCAGGTAGGCGACCTTCATCGTGCCGGCACCCCTCGCACGACCATGTTCTCCGCGACGTCTCGAACGACGCAGGCACTGCCGCCGACCGTGGACCCTGCGCCCACCACCAGCCCGTTCAGCACCACCCCGGCGACCCCGATCAGGGCGCTGTCACCGATGGCGCAGTCGCCCGAGATCGCGGCGAGTGGGTTCAGGCTGACGAAGTCCCCCAGCACCGAGTCGTGCCCGACCGTCGCGTTGGCATTGACCTGGCCATGGCGTCCCAAGGTGGAGTTGGTGCCGAGTCGTGCCCCGGGGCACACCACACTGCCCGCGCCGATCGACACCATGGACCCGCACGTGGCCGAGGGGTGCACGAGCGTTGCGGCCTCGAGGCCGGCTGCGTCGAACCTGGCCGCCAGGTCGCGTCGTACCGTAGGCGAACCGATGCCCACGACGTACGCCGTCGGGGTGCCGCAGGCGAGGAACGCGTCGACGCCTCCGAGGAACGGCAGCTGCCGATCGTTGAGACGACCGAGATTCACCGCGCTGGGACGATCGTCGATCATGCCGAGAAGGTGCCAGGGCGGATCGACCGCAGCAGCGTTCACCGCCTCCACAACATCGGCGACCTCACGACCGAAGCCGCCGATGCCGACGATCACCAGGGGCTCAGCCATGGTCCTTCACCTCTCGTCCAAGGAACTCGGTCATGGTCGAGGTCGTCGCGTCGGAGATGCCGTGGCGGCGAGTGACCGCGACGAGGGTGCGACAAAGGATTCGCAGATCGAGCCACAGGCTGCGGCTCTCGACGTACTCCAGGTCCCTCGCGAACTTCTCGCTCCAGCCGATCGCATTGCGGCCGCTCACCTGTGCGAGCCCCGTGATGCCGGGTCGGACCTCGTGTCGGCGTCGTTGCTCCGGGGTGTACCGGTCGAGATAGCGCACCAGGAGAGGCCGCGGTCCGACCAGGCTCATGTCCCCCTTGAGCACGTTCCACAGTGACGGAAGCTCGTCGAGACTCGAGGAACGCAGGAATCTGCCGAGGCGGGTGAGGCGCTGGTCGTCGCTCACGAGACCTCGGGCGGGGTCCGGCTCGTGCATCGTCCGGAACTTCAGGAGCTCGAAGATGACCTCGTGCCTGCCCGGTCGCGCCTGGCGGAACACGGCCGGTGAACCCACCGTGCTCCGAACCAGCAGGGCCAGCACCGCCTGGAGCGGAAGCGTCACGACGATCCCGATGGCTGACACCAGGACGTCGACCGACCGCTTGTAGGGATCGTAGGAGTGGGAGGTCACGACCGAGTCACCACCCCTCTGACGACGGCTTCGATCCTCGAGAAGGCCGCCTCGCTCATGCCCGAGCCGCTCGGGAGCGTGAGGCCGTCCCGGAAGAGGCCGTCCGAGCTGCCGTCGAGGGTGCCTCCCAGACCAGCGAAGACCGGCTGCAGGTGCATCGGCTTCCACACCGGCCGGGTCTCGATCCGGGCCTCGGTCGCGGCAGCCGAGAGCTGGTCAGTCGACCATTCCGAGGTGCCCGGATCGACCACGATCGCCGTCAGCCAGCAGTTGTCGTCGGCGTCGTCTTCGCCACCGAGGATCCGGACGCCAGGCTGGTCGGCGAAGAGCGCTCGGTAGCGCTCCCGCCATATTCGCCGGACCTTCAGCATCTCCTCGAGGCGGGTGAGCTGCGCCCGGCCCAGTGCCGCCAGGAGGTTGGAGAGCCGGTAGTTGTAGCCGACCTCGGCATGCTCGTAGTGCGCCACCGGTTCCCGAGCCTGCGACGAGAGCTTCCTGGCGTGCTCGGCCAAGGCGGCGTCCTGGGTCAGCAGCATGCCACCGCCCGAGGTCGTCATGATCTTGTTCCCGTTGAAGGACAACACCGAGGCCCCGCCGAAGGAGCCGGCAGGACGGCCTCGGGACGTGGCGCCGAACGATTCCGCGGCGTCGCACAGCAGCCGGGTGCCACACTCCTGCGCGATCTTCTCGATGGCGTCGTAGTCGACGCACTTGCCCAGCATGTCGACCGAGATGATCGCGGGGATCGATCGCCCACGTCGCCGAAGGTCAGCGACCGCCTCGATCAGCAGCCGCGGGTTCATGTTGCCCGTGAGCGGGTCACAGTCGACGAAGTGCGGCTCAGCGCCGACATAGCGGATCGCATTGACCGTGGCAGCGAACGTGAAGGTGGGCACCGGTACGACGTCACCCGGGCCGACGCCCCACGAGACCAGGGCCAGGTGGAGTGCCGCCGTACCCGACGACAGCGCGACGGCGTACGACGTCCCGACCCGTTCGGCAACCTCGACCTCGAACGCGGACAGGTCCGGACCGGCCGGCGCGATCCAGCCGGACCGCAGGGCACGCATCACGTACTCCTGTTCGAGCTCGCCCACGTCCGGCGCCGACAGCAGGATCGGCGGGTCCGACATCAGCGGTCCGCCGCTGAGAGCCACTCGCGCGCCCCAGGAGTGGCGGAGGCCGCGACGGGCTCTCCCGCAACACACATCCACTGCTTGAACTGACTGAGCATGCCGCTGTTCGGCAGACCGAGCGACAGGCTGCGCACCTCGCTGAAGCACAACGGCGGGACCGCGACGTGCGAGATCAACGGGTGCTCGGGACGCCGATCCGTCTCTCCGACCCCGAAGAGCTTCTCGTGCAGCTTCTCGCCTCCGCGCAGGCCGGTGTAGATGATCTCGACCGGCCTTCCCGACTGCTCGATGAGCTGTTGGGCGACGTCCAGGATCTTCACGGGTTGCCCCATGTCGAGCACCAGCGCGTCTCCCGCGCAGCCGATCGCGCCGGCTTGGATCACCAGCTGCACCGCCTCCTCGACGGTCATGAAGTAGCGCGTGACCTCCGGGTCGGTGACTGTGACCGGGCCTCCTGAGGCGATCTGGGAGGCGAAGGACATCAGCACTGATCCGCGGCTGCCCAGGACATTGCCGAAACGCACACTGATCCAGGAGCCGTCCGCGTTGCCGGCCAGCTCGGACGTCAACCGCTCCGCGACCCTCTTGGAGTAGCCGAGCACGCTGGTGGGATCGGCCGCCTTGTCGGTGGAGATGTTCACGAAGCGCTGCACACCCACCTCGGCGGCTGCGGCCAGCACGTTGGCCGTGCCCAGGACGTTGGTCTTCATGGCCTCAACGGGGTACTGCTCCAGCATCGGCAGATGCTTCAGCGCGGCAGCGTGGAAGACCACGTGCGGCCGCCGCTCGAGGAAGACCTCACGCAGCGCCGGCTCGTCGCGGATGTCGTTCAGGACGACTTCCGGCGAGTCGAGGAGAGCCCGGCCGTGCAGCATCAGCTGTACGGCGTGCAGGGCGGACTCGTCTCGATCCAGCATGATCAGCTCGGCTGGCGCCCACCGGTCGATCTGCCTGCACAGCTCCGACCCGATGGACCCACCGGCGCCGGTGACCAGCACCCGCTTCCCGGTGAGATACCCGGCGATGGACTCGATGTCGGTCTCGATCGCACTGCGTCCCAGCAGGTCCCCGATCTCGACGTCGCGCACATCCTTCACGTCGACCCCGGCCGAGAACGTCTCCTGCAGCGAAGGCAGGACCTTGACAGCGATGTCGAGGCCACGCGCTGTGTCCGACACCCGCTTGATGAGATCTGCCGAGGCACTGGGGATGGCGATCACCACGCACTCCGCACCCGTGGCCTCAACGGCGCCCGCCAGGTCGTTGGTCCCGCCGAGCACTGCCACGCCGTAGTGCTTGCGGTGCCGCTTCCAGTCGTCGTCGTCCAGGAAACCGACGGGCCACCACGGCGAGTCCGACACCAGCATGGACTCGGCCAGTCGCCGGCCGCTCCACCCGGCCCCCACGATCAGCGCAGGCTCGCTCAGCGACGTCGAGAGCACGAAGCTGTTGTCCGACTCGTGACGCCACGCGGCCCGTCCGACCATCATCACGAACAGCGCCATGAAGGTGGCCGTGAACGGCAGGGATCTGGCCACGGGGAGGGGCGTGGTCGTCATGTTCACCAAGCCCAGCGACACGCCGCCGCCGACCGTGGTCAACCCCAAGAGGATGGTCTCCTCGATCGACGCCACTGCGACCCTGCCGCTGTACACCCGGAAGATCAGGCCCCCCGACCACTGGATCACCACTGCCGCAATGGCCAGCGCCGCCACCGGCCCGAGCGTGACGGCGTCGGAGATCTCATCGTGCAGCAGCAGCGTCACGACGTACGACGTCAGCAGCGCGCCAGCGTCGAAGAGCATCAGCACGCGGGTGCGGTGAACCCGTAGGGCACGCGCCACCCGGATCCAGATCGCCCTCACGAGCGATCAGCGCCGCAAGCGCTGGCACTCACAGAGGACTCATCCTCGGGGTGCACGCCGGGAGTCACACTGACCGCGACGTCGCCGTTCTGGCCAGGTCCGGTGACCATGCGCCAGGTGACGACGACCTGTTGTCCCGGATCCAGGTAGAGCGCGAGCGAGACCACGGGACGCCCGTCGTACTCCTTCTGCTTGACCGCGAGTCTCCTGCCGTCGAGCACGAAGTGGCTCATCGACCCACCAACCGGCCCATAGACATCGGTGGCAACCAGCTGGGACCCGGGCGGGATGTCATGTACGCCGCCGCCGGTGATGGACACCGGTAGTGATCGGGCGCCCCGCGGGGTCCTCGAGGCCATGGTGAGGCGACCGGTCAGCTGCTGCCGATCGTCGGTGCACGAGACCGAGGCCACCCGCGTCTCGTAGCCGAGGTAGTAGGACATCTTCGACCCGGTGGCGTCGTTGAGGAAGACCCCGACCTGCGGACGAGGACTGGCCGGGACGCTGGCGCCGGGAAACTCCCCGGCAACCTGGGTGCCGCCGAGAGCCTGCTGCTCGTCGGCGTCGAAGGAGTGGACCTTCAGGCGACCCTCGCTGGCGCCGCGAGCCAGCGCCTCGATCAGGACCTGGGGTGAGCCCGTGCCCGAGGAGAGTGCCTCGAACACCTGCTGGGCCACGTCACGGAAGAAGGCGTCCTGCTCGGCCGGGTCCTCGAGACGGAGGTAGGTCCGGTTGAGCAGCTCTTCCACGACGGTGTCAGCGGACAGGGCGATGCCTCCGGCGGTCACCGGCCGGGTGGCTCCGAGGAGGTAGGACATCGCCACGGGATCCACCGAGAGCACGCCGTCGAGGCGCTCGTCGTACCGCTGCTGCCAACGGGCCGCCATCAGAGCAGCCGTCCTCGCGAAGTCCGGGGTGAAGTTGGCGTCCTGGAAATAGACGCCCAATTGGTCGCCGAAGACCTCCTGCTCGTCCTCGGTGAGGGGCAGGATCGGTTCGGCAAGTTGCCGGAAGTCGCTGGCGGTCGCCAGGCGCGTCATCCTGACCCGACCCTGGTCGGCCTCGAGAACGGCCACAGCGCCCGGCATCCCGCCGCTGGCCCGGACCTCGGCGTTGTTCTGGAAGATCAGGAGGTAGCGCCGCGCACGCTGGCTGCCCAGCATCGTGGGAAGGAGTCGGATGGCCCGGTCGGCGGAGCTGAGCGAACCGGCACTCTCATGAACCACCGTGGCCAGCTCCTCGAAAGGGCTCCGTACAGGGCCGACCAACCCATTCGTGTCGACCCCCGCAAGGAGCTCGTCGGCCGCGAGGAATGCCGTCGCCCCCGCTGCCACCGGCTTCGCCAGGGCGGTCACGCCCGCCAACGGAAAGGTCCCGTTGTTCGGGGTGAACGCGCCAGCCTCCAGCCCGGCCGAGGACCTCACCAGTGGGGTGAGTCCATCGCGGGTCAACGCCTCCAGGGCCCGGCTGGCCGTACGTACCGCGGCGGCATCGTCGCCGAGGAACGGGACCGCCGACAGCGTCGACCACAAGGGGCCACCTGTCCGGTACGACGCAGAGGCGCTGCTGTCGCGCAGGAGCACCAGTTCCCGCTCCGCGGCTTGCTGGTCACCGGCCGCGAGGGCGTCCTGCAGCCGCGAGGCACTGGTCGAGGCCGTCTGCAGGTCTGAACGAACCTGGGTGACTCGCCAGCCGGCGTACCCAACCACCAGCAAGGCGAGCAACACGACGAGCAGGAGGGCACGCTTGAAGCGCATGGCAGAGCTACTTCCCGAGAGGGCGAGCTAGCTCCCGGCAGCGAGCCGGGAGAGGTGGACGGCGATTCAGATCAGCGGGTGACCCGCAGGAAGCTGGCGTCCGAGCAGTTCTTGTACACCGAGCGCGCGGCGGTCTGGGCACGGAACACGATCGTGTACCGACCGGCCTTGAGTCGCGGGAACGCCCAGTTCTCGGTGCCGCCGGAGTAGTACCTGCTCGTCCGCAGCACGGTCCTCTCGTTGGAGTCGCGGCTGATCCGGATGCCGACCCGGGCGTTGGGTGTGGCATTGCCCTGTGTGGTGATCCGGAAGGCGACCTGCGGCTTGATGCGCCGGGTGATGGTGCTGTCCTGCAACCGTGCGTGACAGGTGGTGTCAACAGTGTGGGGATACGGGTCGGCGTGCGCCGCCGGCATGACCATCAGCGCCGAAGGTGAGACGAGCAGGGCACTGACCAGTCCGGTGAGGACCTTCATAGAATCACTTCGGCTTCCGAGAGGGTGGAGCAGCAGGCCGCCCGATGCGGCCCGACATCTCACAGTGTCACAGGGTGTCAAGCAGCCCATCAGGGAGAGCCGAGAAAGCAGAACTCCTGCCACCATGACCTACGGTGGGAGTCGCTTGTCCTTTGGAAGGACCCATCTCGTGGAACTCCGTGACTACCTGCGCATCCTTCGTCGCCGGTGGCTTCTCATCGTCGCCAGCCTCGTCGTCACGGTCGGTGTCGCCGGGCTCGTCACCCTGAGATCGACCCCGCAGTACCAGTCGACCTCGCAGATCTTCGTGTCGACCAACTCCAGCACCAGCAGCGATGCCTACCAGGGCAGCCTGTTCTCCACCCAACGCGTGGCGTCGTACGCCGACCTGGTCACCGGCAAGGAGCTTGCGCAGCGCGTCATCGACGCCGAGGGGCTGGAGCTGACCGCAAGTGAGCTCGCCGCGAAGGTGACGGCGTCGGCTGTTCCGGAGACCGTGCTCCTCGACATCTCGGTCGTCGACCCCGACCCCGACACCGCTCAGCGCCTCGCTCGGTCCTACAGTGCCGAGCTGGCCTCCCTGGTAGCCGAGCTGGAGACTGCCCCCGGCCAGGCCAACCCGGCCCTGAAGGCAACGATCGTCGACTCCGCCAACCTGCCCACCGGAGCCATCTCGCCGCAACCCCTGCGCAACCTGGGGTTGGCCCTGGTGGTCGGGCTGCTCCTCGGATTCGGCATCGCGGTGCTTCGCGAGATCCTCGACACCACCGTCAAGACCGCCGAGGACGTGACCGCTGCCGCGGGCGCCGCGATCATGGCCGGCATCGCCTACGACCCGGACACCAGCAGGAGACCCCTGGTGACCTCGCTCAGCTCGCACGAGCCCCGGGTCGAGGCGTTCCGAGTGTTGCGAACCAACCTTCAGTTCGTCGACATCGACAGTGCCAACAAAGCCTTCGTCGTGACCAGTTCCGTGCCCGGCGAAGGCAAGTCCACCACCGCGGTGAACACCGCGATCACGATGGCCCAGACCGGACGCCGGATCCTGATCATCGACGGCGACCTTCGCCGGCCCCAGGTCGCGCAGATGCTCGGGCTGGAAGCCAGCGTCGGGGTGACCACCGTGCTGCTGGGCAAGATCCCCGTCGCCGACGCCATCCAGGTGCACGAGACCGGGTTGCATGTCCTGTCCAGCGGCGCGATCCCACCCAACCCCGCCGAGCTCCTGCAGTCCCAGGCGATGCACGAGCTCCTGGCGAAGCTGAGGGCTGAGTACGACACGATCGTGATCGATGCTCCCCCGCTGCTGCCGGTCACTGACGCTGCGCTACTGGCGGAGCAGACCGACGGTGCCCTGATGATCGTGCGGCACGGCCACACCACGCGCGAGCAGTTGCGCGGCGCCCATGACCGACTGGGTTCGGTGGGTGCCTCGACCTTGGGGGTCGTGTTCAACATGGTGCCCAAGAAGCGCGGTGGCAACTACGGGTATGGATACGGGTACGGCTACGGCTACGCCCCCGAAGCAGGGAAGCGCCGCAAGTCGGTCGGCGACACGGCCACCTCCGTCAGCTAGACCGCCGGCGCATTCGCCGCCAGCTCGAGTGCCGGCAGGATCTGGGCAAGCAGGTCGTCGATCTCGTGGGCGGCCCGACTCGCGGCATCGGGCCCGCGACCGTAGGGGTCGGCGACGTCGTCTTCGGGCCGCGACGTGGGTGCCTGCGCTCGGACTTGGGCGATCAGGTCGGCCGAGGGCGCGTCCACCCTGTCGAGCCCTCGGGCGAACTGGCCAAGCGTGAACGTCGTCCTCATGGCCACTGGACGCTCCTCCAGGATGAACTGCCGGTGCCGCGTCTCGGCGGTGAGCACCAGGTCAGCGTCGTCGATCATCGCAGTCGTCAGCCGGGCACTGCGGAAGCGGGCGCTCGAGACGCCCCGCGCCTCGGCCTCGGATGCCATCAGGCTCTCCATCCCGGCCGCTGGGAAGCCGTGCACCCCCGCACTGGAGAAGGAGAGCACGCCAGCAGCGCCATGGCGTGCCGTCACCTCGGCATACGCCGAACGGCAGATGTTGGCCGTGCAGACGAACAGGACCTTCACTCAGACCTCGGCCTCGTGCCGCCCGTAGTCGTCGGCGAGCCGACAGATGTCATCCTCGCCGGTGTAGGCACCGTGCTGGACCTCGATGATCACCAGGTCCTCGCTGTGCTCGTTGCTGATCCGGTGGGCCGCGCCGACGGGGACGTCGACGGACTCCCCGGGTCGCGCCACTTGGAGCTCACCGTCGATCAGGCAGGTGGCGATCCCGAAGATCACGACCCAGTGCTCAGAGCGGTGGCTGTGGGTCTGGTAGGACATCCGCTCGCCCGGGCTGACGTGCATGCGCTTGACCTTGTAGCCGGGACCGACATCCAGGACGTGCCAGGATCCCCAGGGGCGCTGAGCGGAATCGAGAGACATGACTCAAGGGTAACCGGCGGCCGGGTGCCGCGGGCCGGACTTCGCTAACCCTTGAGCGGACGGAAGTGGCGCCCGATCTCAGGATCGACGATGACCTCCTGCGCCGCCGGCAGCCCGCCTGCGTCGAGCTCGTCGGACAGCGGCACGTTGCGCTTGACCAGGGCGAGGGCGATCGGGCCGAGTTCGTGATGGCGCGCCGACGTGCCCACCCTGCCCACGACCTTCTCCCCCGCTCGCAGCTCGCTGCCCACCTGGGGCAGCAGGTTCTCCGACCCGTCGAGATGCAGGAGGGTCAGGCGCCGCGGCGGTCGACCGAGGTTGTGCACGCGCGCCACTGTCTCCTGGCCGCGGTAGCAGCCCTTGTCCATGTGCACGGCGGTGTCGATCCAGCCGACCTCGTTGGGAATCGTGCGGTGATCGGTGTCCAGCCCGAAGCGGGGTTCGCCGCGAGCGATCCGCAGGGCGTCGTACGCCCAGACGCCGCAGGCGGGCCCGGCCGCTTCGGCGTACGCCGCGAACTGCTCACGCGGCACCAGGTCGAACTTGCCGACGCCGGCGTCGGTGGCGACCGGGCGCCAGCTGACCGCCAGCGCGGCGCTCTCGTCGGTGATGTCGACCCGCGTCATGAACTTCATGCGCTCCAGGTAGCCGATCAACGCGGCACCGGCGCCGGGCTCGGTATGCGCGGTGAACGCCTCTCCGTCGTCGATCCCGGTGAAGGCATGCTCGACGTGCCCCTGGGGGCTGAGGATCAGCGCGGTGACCTGCCGGCCCACCGGAAGGTCGGTGAAGTACTGGGTCGTGATCGAGTGCAGCCAGGACAACCGGTCCGGCCCAGCCACGCGCAGCACGTCGCGGTGCGACAGGTCGACGAAGCCGTCACCGGCCTCCAGCACCAACTGCTCGGCGTTGAAGGACCCGTAGTGCGCCGCCACCCTCGCATCGATCCCGTTGGCCGCCACTGCGCCCGCCACGTCCAGCATGTCGTCCCTGTCCCTGTGCTCGTCGTTGTCGCGTCGATTGGTCAGTCGTGGTGGTGCGGCGCCGGTGGCGCATCGCAGTCGACACAGGCACCGAAGACCGCGAGATGTCCGAGATCCGGCACGAAGCCGTGCTCGGCGCCCAGTCGGGCCACGAACTCACTGGCCACCTCTGGGTCAACAGACGTGACCCGGCCACAATTCCGGCAGACCACGTGGAAGTGGTCCTCACCGGTGGCCGAGTGGTACGTCGGGGCGCGGTCGCTGAGATGCGCGTGGCGGATCAGCCCGAGCTCCTCCAGCACCTCGAGGGTGCGGTAGATGGTCGACAGGTTGACCGCGGCGGACTCCCGGCGTACCTCGGCGAGGACCTCGTCGGGAGTCGCGTGACTGAGGCGCTGCACGGCGCGGAGGATGAGCTCGCGCTGCGGCGTGAGGCGGTAGCCGCTGCCGCGGAGCCGGTCAGCCAGTTCGGCAGGGGTCTGGTCGTTCACTGGCGCACGAGCTGGGCATGGGTGTGCGGCTGCAGCGGCTGGCCCATGGCCGCCATGTCGAAGGCGTAGAGCAGGTCACCGTTGACGTAGCCGTAGAGCCGCTTGCCGCCGACGTACTCCTTGGCCGTGGCGGTGCGGGCCACCGCGTCGGTGACGATCTCGAAGCGCGGCTGCTCGGCGTGGAGCTCGCCGTGCCACACCTCGGTGAACCCGAGGTTGTGACTGAGCACCAGCTCAAGCGTGCCGTCCTCCTGGGGGCGCAGGAACCCGGTCTCCTGGGCGGCCTCACGGACGTGGTTGCCGTCAGCGTCGACGATCCAGGCTCGACTCATGTAGTGGATGAACGGGCGGCCGTCCTGCTGGAAGATGATCTCCTGGCCGAACTGGAACGCCTCGATTCCCGGGTACTCCCCGTGCCCGTTGCCTGCCCAGGTGCCGATCATCCAGGCGAGCCGGGCGCAGTTGGGGTGGATGTTCTCGGGGATCTCGAAGGCCATTGATGACTGCTTTCCTCGTCTACAGGAGCTTGTACGCCGCCCAGAGCGCGGCCACCCCGAGTGCGACCACCACAGCGAGCATGATCGCGACGAAGACGGCCTCCATGACCGGGAGTCTAGTCTGGCGCCATGAGGAGCCTGCGGATCAAGGTGACGTGTGGCGGCGAGGACGCGGAGCGGTGCAACCAGGCGTTCACGGTGGCCGCCACCGCGGTCGCCTCGGGAGCTGACGTCGGGCTCTGGCTGACGGGCGAGGCGGCGTGGTTCGCCGTGCCAGGCCGCGCCGAGGCGTTCACTCTGCCCTTGGCGACGCCGCTGGCCGACCTGCTCGCCGGGATCCTCAAGGGGGGTCAGGTCACGCTGTGCACGCAGTGCGCGGACCGACGCGGCATCAACGCCGCCGACGTGCTGCCCGGGATCCGGATCGCCGGAGCCGCGGTGTTCACCGAGGAGATCCTGGCCGACGGCGTGCAGGCCCTGGTCTACTGAGTCGCCGGGATCACCGGAGGTTGTCGAGGCCCAGCAGGCTGCGGGCTTCGTCGGGCGTCATCGGGGTGCGCTGCGCCAGCTGCCCGACCTCGACCGCCCGCTGCACCAGCTGGGCGTTGGACTCCACCGGCACGCCGCGACTGAGGGTGAGGACGTCCTCCATGCCCACCCGCAGGTGACCGCCCTTGGAGAGCGAGGCCAGCATCACCGCGAGGGTCGAGCGGCCGATCCCGGTAGCCGACCAGCTCGTGGTGGCCGCCGGGAGATCCCTGACGGCAGCAACCAAGGCGTCCGTGGTGCCGTTCATGCCGCCGGGGACACCCATCACCAGATCGACGTGGACCTTGCCGCCGGCCGGGAGGCCGTAGCGCTCGAGCAGCCGGTTGAGGGCGTGCACCTGGCCGAGATCGAACAGCTCGAACTCCGGCACGACCCCGCGGTCCTGACTGAGCTGGTAGAGCTCGCACACGAAGGGCCAGGGATTGAGGAACACGTCGTCGCCGAAGTTGGTGGTGCCCATCGTCAGGCTGCACGAGTCGGGCTCGGCATCGAGCACCTTGAGCCGGGACTCCAGCGGATCGTGGACCGAACCACCCGTCGAGAGCTGGACGACGAGGTCGGTGGACTCCTTGAGCGCAGTCACGGTGTCGGTCAAGCGACCGAGATCCAACGTGGGCCGGTGCTCGTCGTCGCGGATGTGGACGTGGATCATGGCGGCGCCAGCGGCCTCGCACTCCTTGGCGGTCGCCACCAGCTCCTCCAGCGTGGTCGGGAGCTGGGGGCAGTCGGCCTTGGTGGTCTCGGCCCCGGTCGGGGCGACAGTGATCAGCAGGCGGTCGGCGGGCACGGCACTCATGGCGTCATCGTGACAGAGTGTGCCCGACCGACTCAACCCGTGGTGAGCGAAGGAATTGCGGATGCGTGCCGTCGTACAGCGAGTTCTTCAAGCAGAAGTGGCGGTTGGCGGGAAGGTTGTCGGCCGCCTGCCTGCGCCGGGACTGCTGGTCTACCTCGGCGTGACCCACGACGACGGGACCGCCGAGGTCCAGTGGCTGGCCCGCAAGCTCTGGGAGCTTCGCATCCTGCGCGACGAGCGGTCCGCCAGTGACATCGATGCCCCGATCCTGGTCATCTCCCAGTTCACGCTGTACGGCGACACCCGCAAGGGCCGGCGCCCCACCTGGATCGCCGCGGCTCCGGGCCCCGTCAGCGAGCCTCTGTACGACGCCTTCTGCGACGAGCTCGCGGGGCTGGGCGCGCAGGTCGAGCGCGGGGTCTTCGGTGCCGACATGCAGGTGTCCTCGGTCAACGACGGACCCGTCACCCTCATCCTCGACCGCTGACCTGTCGCAGATGTACACCGCACATGCGTCGACCCGTCGCAGATGTCGGTACATCTGCGACGGGTCGGTGCGTTTTCGACGCGCGTCTGCGACGGGTCAGATGGCGATGGAGACCTCTGCCACCGAACCCACCGCGGCCACGACCTGCTTGTCGACGGGCTCAGCCTTGGGAGCCAGCGTGCGCAGCGTCCACTCGCCGTCACCGGCGAAGAACCGGAAGTGCCCGGTGGCCGAGGTGGGCACCTCGGCGGTGAACTCACCGGTGCGGTCGAGCAATCGCACGTAGGCGCTGCCCACCGGCTCACCGTCGCGGGTGACCTGTCCCTGGATCACGGCCTCCTTGGCGACGTTGACGCCGTCCAGCGACAGCCCGCCCTCGGTCGCGCCGCACATCAGGCGACACCCGGCTCGTCGCCGAGGGCCACGGGCACGCCGACGAGGGAGCCGTACTCGGTCCAGGAGCCGTCGTAGTTCTTCACGCTGTCGTGGCCCAGGAGCTCCTTGAGCACGAACCAGGTCAGCGAGGAGCGCTCACCGATGCGGCACAGGGCGATGGTGTCCTTGGTGTTGTCGATGCCGACCTCGGCGTAGAGCGCCTTCAGGTCCTCGTCGGACTTGAAGGTGCCATCGTCGTTGGCGTTCTTGCTCCACGGCACGTTGAGCGAGGTGGGGACGTGACCGGCACGCTGCGCCTGCTCCTGCGGGAGGTGGGCGGGAGCGAGCAGCCGGCCGGCGTACTCGTCCGGGCTGCGCACGTCGATGATGTTCTTGACGCCGATCGCAGCGACAGTCTCGTCGCGGAAGGCGCGGATCGAGGTGTCCTGCTCGGTCGCGGTGTAGGAGGTCGCCTCACGGGTGGGCAGCTCGTCGGTGAGCTCGCGGGAGTCGAGCTCCCACTTCTTGCGGCCACCGTCCATGAGCTTGACGTCCTGGTGGCCGTAGAGCTTGAAGTACCAGTAGGCGTAGGCCGCGAACCAGTTGTTGTTGCCGCCGTAGAGAACGACGGTGTGGTCGTTGCCGACGCCACGCGAGGACAGGAGCGCCTCGAACTGGGCCTTGTTGACGAAGTCGCGACGGACCTGGTCCTGGAGGTCCGTGGTCCAGTCGAGCTTGATGGCTCCCCGGATGTGGCCCTTGTCGTAGGAGGTGGTGTCCTCGTCCACCTCGACGACAACGACCTGGGGGTTGTCGAGGTTGTCCTCCACCCACTGGGCGGTGACGAGCGAGTTCTCGCGGCTCATGTTCTTACCTTTCTTGTGCGCCGAAGTCCGGCGCGGGGTCTGGTGGGGTGGGTCAGGAGGTGACGGGACGGACCCGTTGGATCAGGAGGTAGAGCTCGCAGCCGAGGCAGAGTCCGAAGACTGCGTTGAGCAGCGCAGCGGCGAGCGCGAAGCCGGTGGCGACCAGGCCCACGATCGACACGCCCGCCAGGAAGCCGACCAGGCCGACCAGGGCGAAGGTCAGGCCCACGGCCTGTGCGAACCGCGGCGGCTCGGGGTCCTCGAGCTCGGCGGGAGGGCCGAGTCGCGGGCGGAGCAGGTTGCGGTAGGCCCAGGTATGCGGTGTGCGCTGGACGCCGAGGCCGGCGCCGACGGCGAAGAGCACGGTCTGGAGCGCCAGCAACGCCACCCCTGCCGGGCTCGGGGCAAGCAGGAGTACGGCGATCAGGACGACTGCGGTGATGCCGGCCGCGAACTGCTGGCCGCGGGGGTCGATCCGGCCACCGAGTGCCGAGGTTGATCGTTGGGTGCTGAGGGTGGACATGTCACTCCTGCTCGAATGGGCCTGTGGAACTGCCTGGGATGGGCACAGGCGCGATCTCGGTCCCCGGCTGGGGAGTCCAACCTCGAGATTAATCTAGTAGTTCAGTAGATTAAAGAGGGTTGGTCGAGGCGCCCGTCAGGACATTCGACACAGCGACGAGCGCGTGCGGCAGTGATCCACTGCGCGGCGCTTGGTCAGCATGGTCGTGAACATGGTCTCGAGAGTAGGGGCAACGGCCCTCCGCACAGAACTCCGCGTCTCATCCATTGGACACGCGTCCCAAATCATGAGATGGCCTCGGAGAGGGCGGCGAGCACATCCTCCTTGCGGGGGGCTCCTGCCGCTCGGCGTACCTCGCGCCGGTCCGCATCGAGCACCAGCGTGGTGGGCGTGCGCAGGATGCCCAGCTCGCGCACCAGCGACAGGTGATGCTCCGCGTCGATCTCCACGTGGCTCACGCCCGGCACGACGGCGGTCACCTCCGACAGCACCCGACGAGTCGCACGACACGGAGCGCAGAACGCGCTCGAGAACTGGAGCAGCGTCGCGCGCTCGCCGTACTCGACACCCTCGATGACCACCGGCGGCGGCAGCGACCTGGAGGCCGGGACCACCTCCTCGCCGCTCGAGCCAGCTGAAGCGACGCCCTTCACCGCGTGGGTCCCCCGGAACCGACCGTCGGTCAGGGCCCGCCAGACGCCGAAGCCCAGAGTCGCCACGACGGCGACGAGCAGCACGATCTGACCAGGGCTCACGAACGTCAGAACGCCCGGGTCCCCGGGACCATTCCCACCCCCGACTACCCGCCCGCGAAGGGCGGCAGGAACTCCACCGTCTGGCCAGCACGCAGCAGCACCGTGGCCGGGTCCCGGTTCTTCACCGGCTCGTCGCCGCGCAGCACCGAGCAGGCATGCAGTACGTCGACCAGGTTGGTGCCGGGGTGGCGAGCGACCAGCAGATCGATCAGCTCGGTGAGGGTGATCGGGGCAGTCACCGCCACCCGCTCGGCGTCGACCCCGGCCGCGGCACGGGCCGAAGCCCAGTAGTGAACCGTGACGACGCCAGTCTCGGAATAGTCTGACGAATCGATGCTGGTGTCCATGTCCGATATCCTTGCTCATCCGATCAGGGCCCGGCCCGCCAGAGGAGATGCCGTGAGCACGCTCTTGCTCCTGACCAGCGCTTTGCAGCCCAGCGCTGAGGTGATGCCCGCGCTGTCCCTGCTCGGCCACACCGTGAAGATCCTCCCGGCCGAGGGCAGCGCGCTGCTCGAGGCGCCGGACTCCGACCTGGTCCTGGTCGACGGCCGGCAGGACCTGGCGCACGCCCGCGACCTGTGCCGCCTGATCCGCACCACCGGCAGCGACGTCCCGGTGCTCCTCATCGTCACCGAGGGTGGTCTGGCGGTCGTGGCGATCGACTGGGCGATGGACGATGTCGTGCTGCACACCTGCGGTCCCGCGGAGCTCGAGGCCCGGATCCGACTCTCGATCGGCCGACTGGCCGCCCAGCGGGAGGCAGACGACCCGGAGTCCCACGTCATCCGCTCCGGCGAGGTCGTGGTCGACGACGCCACCTACACCGCCAAGCTCGGTGGCCGTCCGCTCGACCTCACGTTCAAGGAGTTCGAGCTGCTCAAGTTCCTGGCCCAGCACCCCGGCCGCGTGTTCAGCCGGCAGCAGTTGTTGCAGGAGGTCTGGGGCTACGACTACTTCGGCGGCACCCGCACCGTCGACGTCCACGTGCGGCGTCTGCGCGCCAAGCTCGGGCCGGAGCACGAAACGCTGATCGGCACCGTGCGCAACGTCGGTTATCGCTTCGTCCTGCCCGCCAAGGAGAAGGACACCTCCGACGTCCGCGCCGAAGCCTGACCCGTGATCGAGACCAGCGTCTTCGAGCCGGCCGCGAGCCAGGCACTGGAAGCGATCCGCGCTGCCTGTGTGCTCGCCGACGGCCACGACCCGCTCGACGAGGCCAGTCGGCTGCGTCTCAAGCACCACGGTCTGGACGGGTCGCGGCTGTGGCGCATCGCGGATGCCGGTTTCGCCTTCCTCCATGACGGAAGCCTGGACCTCGCCGTTGCGCCCGAGCACCGCAGTGAGGGCGTGGGCACAGCGCTCGCGGCGGCCAGTGCCGGTGAGGCGACCCTGGCCTGGTCGCACGGCAACCACCCAGCCGCGGCTCGCCTCGCGGCCCGCCACGGCTTCGAGCCGGTCCGGGAGCTCTGGGTGATGCGTCGAGCGACCGACCTGCCGTTGGCGGACCTCGACGAGCCCGCGGGGATCACCATCCGGGGCTTTCGGGCCGGGGACGAGGACGAGGTGATCCGGGTCAACGCGGCGGCGTTCGCCCACCATCCCGAGCAGGGCAGCATGGACGCGGCCGGTCTGGCCGAACGGATGGCCGAGCCATGGTTCGAGGCGCCCGGCCTGCTGGTGGCCGTGGCCGGCGAGGAGCTGCTGGGCTTCCACTGGACCAAGCGGCACTCCCGCTCGCTCGGCGAGGTCTACGTGGTCGCAATCGCCCCCGAGGCACAGGGACGGGGGCTCGGGAAGGCATTGACCCTCGCCGGGCTGCACCACCTCGCCGACACCGACGAGGTGATCCTCTACGTGGAGTCCGACAATCGGCCCGCGCGTGCGGTCTACGAGGGCCTGGGCTTCACCCACCAGCCCGCCGACACCCACGTGCAGTACCGCAGGGCCTGAACCTCAGCGCAGCGCGGCCGCGAGGTCGTCGGCGATCGACAGCACCGCGGCCCGCGACGTCCGCCCCACGGCGACCCAGTTGAGGAAGCTGTGGATCAGTGCGTCCTCGCGACGTAGCGTCACCTCGATCCCGGCCCGGCTGAGCTGTTGCGCATACGCCTCGCCCTCGTCGCGCAGCGGGTCGAACCCGGCCGTGACCACCAGGGCGGGGGCGAGTCCGGGCGGTGGCTCGGCCAGCAACGGCGAGGCGCGAGGGTCGGCTCGGTCCTCCCGCTGGGGCAGATAGCTGTCCGCCGCCAGGTCCATGAATCCTTGGGTGAGGAAGAAGCCCTGCGCGAACAGGTCCCGGCTCCCGCTGCGGTTCACCATGTCGGTCACGGGATAGACGAGCAGCTGCCACGCCAGCGGGAGCCCTGCCTCGGCCGCGGCCCGGGCGACCCCGATCGCCAGGTTGCCGCCGGCCGAGTCACCACCGACGGCCACCCGCTCCGGGTCCACCGACAGCTCGACCGCATGCTCCAGAATCCAGGCGTACGCGGCCACGCAGTCGTCGTACGCCGCGGGGAACGGATGCTCGGGTGCGAGCCGGTAGTCCACCGCGATCACCTGTACGCCGGCCCGCTCGGCCAGCAGCCGGCAGACTCCGTCGTGGCTGTCGAGGCCGCCGTACACGAATCCGCCGCCGTGCAGGAAGACCAGAGTGGGGCGGGGCTGGGTGGCTGGCAGCAGCGCCTGTGGCACGTAGACGCGTCCTGGCACCGCACCCAGCCGGGTGTCGCGCACCGCAGCGATCGGTTGCCGTCCGGCCATCACCCGCGACTGGGCATCCACCCGGAGCCGACCGGCAGCCGCTCGATGCCGTCCTCGCGGGCCAGCCGTTGTAGGCGCAGCACGAGCTGGGTGTCGACGTCGAGCAGTTGCCCGTCGAGGACGGCTGGGGGTCCGGCCAGACGTTGTCTCAGCGGCGAGGGGAGCGCAAGGAGCCCCGCGAGCAGTCCGCGGCGAGCAGCGATGGAGCCGTCGGCCAGCCGAACGGACGCAGTGGGAGCCATGCGGGGAAACTACTCCCACCGACCACCTCGCAGAAGCACCACCAGTTGTTCACGTGAGCCTGTCAGACTTCACCCCATGGCTCCGGAATCCACACGCCTGCCCACGCACGTCGCCGGCTCGATCGAGGAGGGCCCGGTCGACGGGGGACTTCGGATCGTGGCGAGCGACACGTTCGACATCGAGCCCCCCTACACGCCGTCCCCCGAGTCGACGGCCGCGGTCGAGCAGTTCGACGACCGGTTCCTCGACCGCGAGGTCTCCTGGCTGCACTTCAACCAGCGGGTGCTCGAACTGGCCGAGGACCCGACCCTGCCGCTGCTGGAGCGGGTCCGCTTCCTGGCGATCTTCACCAGCAACCTGGACGAGTTCTTCATGGTCCGCGTGGCCGGCCTCAAGCGCCGGATCGCAGCCGGCGTGGCGGTGCGATCGGCATCGGGCCAGCTCCCGCGGGAGGTGCTGCAGTCGATCTGGGCCCACGCGAGCACCCTCATGCAGCGCCACGCCGAGATCTTCCGCGACCTGATCGCTCCGGCGCTCAACGAGGAGGGGATCGACGTCGTGCGGTGGGAGGACCTCGACCGCGAGGAGCAGAAGCATTGCAAGCGCCTGTTCCGCGACCGCGTGTTCCCGGTGCTCACACCGCTGGCGGTCGACCCGGCACACCCGTTCCCCTACATCTCGGGGCTCTCGCTCAACCTCGCGGTGCTGGTGCGCAACCCCAAGACCGACAAGGAGCACTTCGCACGGGTCAAGGTGCCGCCGATCTTCCACCGGTTCGTGCCGCTGGGCAACCAGCGCTTCGTGCCCTTGGAGGACGTCATCGGGGAGCACCTCAAGCGGCTGTTCCCCGGCATGGACGTGCTCCAGGTCCACACCTTCCGGGTCACTCGCAACGAGGACCTCGAGGTCGAGGAGGACGACGCGGAGAACCTGCTCGCGGCTCTCGAACGGGAGTTGCTGCGGCGCAAGTTCGGCCCCCCGGTCCGCCTGGAGGTCGAGGAGTCGATCGACCCGACCGTCCTGGAGCTGCTCGTCTCCGAGCTGGACGTCACCGAGCACGAGGTCTACCGGCTCCCCGGCCCGCTCGACCTGCGCGGACTGCACGACATCGCCGACCTCGACAGGCAGGACCTCAAGTACGAGGCGTTCCTGCCCAGCACCCACCCACTCCTGGCTCCGGTGGAGTCGGCCTCCCCGGTCGACGTCTTCAAGGCACTGAAGCGCACCGATGTCCTGCTGCACCACCCCTATGACTCGTTCAGCACCTCGGTGCAGCGCTTCATCGAGCAGGCCGCGGCCGATCCCCACGTGCTGGCCATCAAGCAGACCCTCTACCGCACGTCCGGGGACTCCCCCATCATCGACGCCCTCGTCGATGCCGCGGAGGCCGGCAAGCAGGTCCTGGTGCTCGTCGAGCTGAAGGCGCGCTTCGACGAGTCCAACAACATCCGCTGGGCGCGCAAGCTCGAGCACGCCGGCTGCCATGTCGTCTACGGACTGGTGGGCCTGAAGACCCACTGCAAGCTGGCCATGGTGGTGCGCGACGAACCTGAGGGCATCCGTCGCTACACCCACATCGGCACCGGCAACTACAACTCCAAGACCGCGCGGCTGTACGAGGACTACGGCCTGCTGACCACCAACGAGGCGATCGGCGAGGACGTCGCCCACCTGTTCAACAACCTCAGTGGCTACTCGCGCAACGCCTCCTACGAGCAGCTCCTGGTGGCCCCGGACTCGGTTCGTGACGGCCTGATCGCCCAGATCCACCAGGAGATCCAGCACCACAAGGCCGGTCGTCCGGCACTCATCCGCCTCAAGGCCAACTCGGTCGTCGACGAGGCAACGATCGACGCGCTCTACCTGGCCTCCCAGAAGGGCGTGCGGGTGCAGCTGCTGGTGCGCGGCATCTGTGCGCTGCGACCCGGCGTGCCCGGTCTGTCGGAGAACATCGAGGTCCGCTCCATCCTGGGTCGGTTCCTGGAGCACAGCCGCGTCTTCTGGTTCGAGAACGGTGGCGACCCGGTGGCCTGGATCGGCTCGGCGGACCTGATGCACCGCAACCTCGAACGGCGGGTCGAGGTGCTGGTGAAGCTGCCTTCGCCGGAGATCATCGAACGCGTGGGCAGCGGCCTCGACCTTGCCTTCGACGCCGAGACCGGCGCCTGGGAGCTCGGCTCGGACGGCGAGTGGAACCACAACGGGCAGAGCGTCCACCTGCAGGAGACCCTGATCGAGAGGCAGCGCCAACGCCGCTCCTGAGCGCCCGGGTTGCACGGCACGGCGTACCTGCCCCTAGCATGTGACGCGTTCAGGCCTCGCTCACCAGGAGTTCGCCGTGGGTTTCAAGTTCCGGCCGGTCGATTCGACCTTCTACGACCTCTTCACCGAGGCCGCGCAACACCTCGTGGTCGGCGCCGACCTCCTCGCGGAGATGCTGGCCGACGGAAGTGACCGCGTCGATGTCGCGGCCCGCATGCGCGCCGCGGAGCACGACGCCGACGAGACGACCCACATGATCGTCCGCCGGGTCAACAGCACCTTCGTCACCCCCTTCGACCGTGAGGACATCTACTCGCTGGCCTCGGGCCTGGACGACGTCATGGACATGATGGACGAGGCGGTCGACCTCGTGCTGCTCTACGAGGTGCAGAACTTCCCGCCCTCGCTGTCCGAACAGGTCGAGGTGCTCCAGCGCTGTGCCGAGCTCACGGCGGAGTCGATGCCGAAGCTGCGTGGCCTCAAGGATCTCGAGGAGTACTGGATCGAGATCAACCGGCTGGAGAACACCGGCGACAAGAACTACCGCCGTACGCTGGCCCACCTGTTCGGAGGCTCGTTCAAGGCGCTGGAGGTGCTCAAGCTCAAGGACATCGTGACCTCGCTCGAAGGCGCCATCGATGCCTTCGAGAAGGTCGCGAACATCGTGGAGCAGATCGCGGTCAAGGAGTCCTGAGCGTGGACCTCGCGATCATCATCGCGGTCGTCGTCGTTGCTCTGGTCTTCGACTACACCAACGGCTTTCACGATGCCGCCAACGCCATCGCCACGTCGGTCTCCACCCGGGCCCTGACCCCGCGCGTCGCGCTCGCCATGGCCGCGGTCATGAACTTCCTGGGCGCCTTCCTCGGGCAGAAGGTGGCCAAGACGGTCTCAGACGTCATCACGCCGCCCAGCGGGTCCCACGGCCTGGTGATCGTCATGGCGGGTCTGCTGGGCGCGATCGCCTGGAACATGATCACCTGGTACTACGGCCTGCCCTCCTCCTCCTCGCACGCCCTCATCGGCGGCCTGGTCGGCGCAGCCGTGGTCTCCGGCACGACCGTGCAGTGGGCGACGGTGGTGGACAAGGTGGTCATCCCGATGATCCTGTCGCCGATCGTGGCCTTCACCCTCGGGTTCCTGCTGATGCTGGCCATCATGTGGCTCTTCCGACGGCAGAACCCGCAGAAGACGATGCGCGGCTTCCGGTTGGCCCAGACCGCCTCGGCGGCCGCCATGGCGCTCGGACATGGCCTCCAGGACGCACAGAAGACGATGGGCGTGATCTTCCTGGCCCTGTTGACCGGGGGCTACGTCACGGCCAGCGACGGTCTGCCGCTATGGGTCATCATCGCCGCGGCCGGCGCCATCTCGCTGGGCACCTGGTCGGGTGGCTGGCGCATCATGCGGACCTTGGGGCGCCGGATCATCCACCTGGACCCGGCCCGTGGCTTCGCCGCCGAGACCGTCGCGGCGAGCGTGCTCTACACGACCGCCTACCTCTACCAGGCGCCCATCTCGACCACGCACACCATCACGTCCGCAGTGATGGGGGTCGGGGCCACCAAGCGCCTCTCAGCGGTGCGCTGGGGCGTCGCCAAGTCGATCGTCACCGCCTGGGTCCTGACCTTCCCGATGGCCGGCCTCGTCGCAGGTGGGTGCTACCTGATCCTGCACCCGATCCTGGGTGCCTGACCCCTCCACCTCAGCCGAAGCGGCCCGAGATGTAGGCCTCGGTGGCCTCGTTGTCGGGGTTGGCGAACATCTTCTGGGTCGAGTTGAACTCCACCAGGTGACCCGGTTCGCCGGTGGCCTTGAGGTTGAAGAAGCCGGTCTCGTCCGACACCCGTGCCGCCTGCTGCATGTTGTGGGTGACGATGACGATCGTGTAGTCGGTCTTCAGGGCGTGGATCAGGTCCTCGATGGCTGAGGTCGAGATCGGGTCGAGGGCCGAGCAGGGCTCGTCCATGAGGAGCACCTCCGGCTCCACCGCGATCGCGCGGGCGATGCACAGGCGCTGCTGCTGCCCGCCCGAGAGCCCCATGCCCGGCTTGTTGAGCCGGTCCTTGACCTCGTTCCAGAGGTTCGCGTGCTTCAGCGACCGCTCCACGATCTCGTCGGAGGCGGCCTTCTTGAGCTTCTTGGAGTTCAGCCGGTTGCCGGCCAGCACGTTGTCATAGATCGACATCGTGGGGAACGGGTTGGGCCGCTGGAAGACCATGCCGATCTGGCGCCGTACGGCGACCGGGTCGACGTTGTCGCCGTAGAGGTCCTGTCCGTCCACCATCACCTTGCCCTCGACACGCGCGCCGGGGATCACCTCGTGCATCCGGTTCAGCGAGCGCAACATCGTTGACTTGCCACACCCGGACGGGCCGATGAACGCGGTCACCGAGCGTGCCTTGATGGTCATGTTGACGCCCTGGACGGCGAGGAAGTCGCCGTAGTAGATGTCGAGGTCGGAGACGTCGATGCTCTTGGCCATGAGTCAGTTTCCCTTTCAGCGCCCGGTCTTGGGGGCGAAGATCTTGCCGATGATGCGAGCGATGAGGTTCAACAGCATCACGATGACGATGAGGACCAGCGCGCCGCCCCAGGCGTAGTCGGTGCCCTTGGGCGTGGCTGCGGCGTACTGGGTGAAGATGAACACCGGCAGCGTCATCATCCGCCCGTCGGTGAGGTTGAAGTTGACCGAGTCGGCGAAGCCGGCCACGACCAGCAGCGGCGCGGTCTCCCCGATCACGCGGGAGATCGCCAGCACGACGCCGGTGACGATGCCGCCGAGCGCGGTCGGCAGCACCATCTTGGTGATCGTGCGCCACTTCGGCACGCCCAAGGCGTACGACGCCTCGCGCAGGTCGTCGGGGACCAGTCGCAGCATCTCCTCCGCCGAGCGCACCACCGTCGGCACCATCAGCAGGGACAGCGCGACCGAGCCACCCAGCCCGATGCGGATGCCCGGTCCGAAGATGAGGGTGAACAGGGACAGGGCGAACAGGCCCGCCACGATGGAGGGGATGCCGGTCATCACGTCCACCAGGAAGGTGATCACCCTGGCGATGCGGTTCTTCTTGCCGTACTCCACGAGGTAGATGGCCGCGAAGAGCCCGACCGGGACCGAGATCAGGGTGGCGGCCAGCGTGACGAGCAGGGTGCCGATGATGGCGTGGTAGAGCCCCCCTTGTGCGTCGCCGATGACGTTGCGCATGTCGTAGGTGAGGAAGGCCGGGAAGTTGTGCAGGATCGTCGGGAGGCCGTTCTTCACCACGGTGAGGAGCAGCCAGACCAGCGGCACGCAGGCGACCCCGAAGGCGGTCCAGATGAGGGTGGTGACCAGGCGGTCCACCGCCTTGCGCCGGTTCTCCACCGCCAGCGACCAGGCCGGGAACGCCACCGCGAAGAGGACCACGGCCATGACGCACACGGCCACCAGCCCCGCGCCGAGGATCATCGCGAGCAGCCCCGCGGCGGCCAGGGCCACGACAGCGACCAGCACCCCGGCCCATCGCGGGAGCTGGGCCTGGGTGAGCGGCATCGACTCGGGAGCCTTCTGCAGTTCGACACTCATCGGTTGAGCCTCCGATCACTGCGGCCGGCGATCCAGCGGGCCGCGAAGTTCACCGCGAAGGTGAAGGCGAACAGCACCAGGCCGGTGGCGATGAGCAGCGCCTGCTTGTCCGGGGTCGCCTCCTTGTAGTTGGAGGCGATGTTGGAGGCGATGGTGGCCGGGTTGGTGCTCGAGATCAGGTTGAGCGTCACGATCGGGGTGGCCGACAGCACCATGGCGACCGCCATGGTCTCACCGAGCGCACGTCCCAGGCCGAGCATGACCGCCGAGACCATGCCCGAGCGGCCGTAGGGGAAGACCGCCATCCGGATCATCTCCCAGCGGGTGGCTCCGAGCGCGAGCGCGGCCTCCTCGTTGAGGCGCGGCGTCTGTGCGAACACCTCGCGCGACAGGGCGCTGATGATCGGCAGGACCATGATCGCCAACACGATGCCGGCGGTCAGGATCGTCTTGCCGGTGGAGGAGGGCGGACCTGCGAAGAACGGGATCCAGCTGAAGTGGTCGTAGAGCCAGACCAGGGCGGGCTGGATGGCGACGTTGAGCACGCCACCGCCCCAGAGGCCGTAGACGACGCTGGGTACGGCGGCCAGCAGGTCCATCACGTAGGCGACGGGGGTGGCCAGCCGGCGGGGCGCGTAGTGCGAGATGAACAGGGCGATGGCGATCGCGAACGGCACGGCGAGGACGAGTGCGATGACCGCCGCCAGCGTGGTGCCGAAGACGAGCGGTCCGACGTAGGACCAGAAGTCGGTGGCGGGTCGGTAGATGGCCTCGGGAGCGCTGAGCCCCGGGGCCCCCTCGAGCGCGAGGAAGAAGAACACCCCGGCCAGGGCCAGCAGGATCGTGAGACCCGCGGCCAGTGCTGTGCCGGCGAAGACGCGGTCGCCCAGCTGCCGGGGCGGCTTGTCGTTGATGCGGGTGGCGCTCACCGTGGCTCCTGCCTCGTGTTCAGTCATGGACGTGCGGCGACCCGGTGGAAACCGGGCCGCCGCACCTCATGGTGTCGTCGGAGAGTTACTTGGCTGCGATCGCGCCGACGATGTCGGCCGCCCGCTTCTGGATGCTCGCCTCGAGCGGCGCGGAACCGGCCTCGGCAGCCGAGGCGGCCTGGCCGTCGGAGGAGATGATGTAGGACAGGAAGCCCTCCACCAGGCTGGCCTGCTCGGCGTCCTCGTAGGTCTGGCAGGCGATCAGGTAGGACACCAGGACGACGGGGTAGGCCCCGGCCTCAGTGGTGGTCCGGTCGATGTCGACGGCCATGTCCACCTCGGGACGCCCCTCGACGGCCGGAGAAACCGCGACCACGGCCGCAGCGCCCTCAGGAGAGGGTGCCTCGAAGCCGTCGCCGACCTGGACCGACACGACACCGAGTTCCGTGTCCTTGACGGCGCTGTCGTCGGCGTAGCCGATCGCGCCCTTGCCGTCGGTGACCGCACCCACGACGCCCGAGGTGCCCTCGGCAGCCTCACCGCTCTTGATGGGCCAGATGCCGTCGGGGTCGTAGCTCCACGCGCCTTCACCGGCCTTCGACAGGTAGTCGGTGAAGTTGTTCGTGGTGCCGGAGTCGTCCGAGCGGTGGACGGGCGAGATGGCCAGGTCCGGCAGGGTGGCGTCCGGGTTGGCCTCGGCGATGGCCGGGTCGTTCCAGTTGGTGATCTTGCCGTCGAAGATCTCGGCGATCGTCTTGGCCGACAGGTTCAGGGAGTCGACTCCCTCCACGTTGAACATGACCGCGATCGGGCTGACGTAGGCCGGGACCTCGATCGGGTCCTCGCCGCCGCAGGTCTCGGCGGCGGCCGAGAGCTCGCCCTCGTCGTCATTCATGTAGGAGTCGGAGCCGGCGAACGCGTAGGCACCGGAGATGAAGTTGGCACGACCGTCGCCCGAGCCGACCGGGTCGTAGGTGATGGTGACGTCGGGGTTCGCGGTCTGGAAGCCGGCGCGCCAGGCCTGCTGGGCCTTGTCCTGCGAGCTCGCGCCGCCACCGGCGAGCGTGCCACTGAGGCTCGAGGCGGCGTCTGAGCTTCCGGTGTCGGAGCCACTGTCGTCGTTGCCTGCGCCACACGCGGCGAGGCCGAAGCCCACGGTGAGAGCAGCAACGGTCGGGACAACGGCCCGGCGGATAGAAGTGCGGTTCACTTCGGTGTCTCCTGAATTCGTGAGGGAAGGACACCACGAAAACTAGGCAGGCCAGGTGACTGGATACATGGGCGCCGGTGAACGAGGGGTGAACGCTCGCGGCCCATTCGACGACACCCGCACCGCGTTGCGGCGTACGTCACATGAACGCGAGCAGTCAGCAGCCGTGACGCTCGGTCGCGACGACCTTGCCCTTGCGTAGGTGGGCCACGACCATGGCGCCCGGCTCGAGGCGCACCTCGGCCATCCCGAGGGCGTCGAAGACGCTGGGCAGGACCGGCCGGTGGGTGCACACCACGACGCCCTCGTTGAGGTCGACGAGCTTGTCCACGATGCGCAGCACGCTGCTGGCGGAGGCGTCCTCCTCGCTCAGCCCGTCGTGCGATCGCAGCCGCAGACCGGTCACGTCGGCGTACGGCGCGAGCGTCTGCTGGCAGCGCAGGCTGCTGGAGGTGTCGAGCCGGGTGACGTCGTACGCCGCAAGCACCGGCACCGCGCGCTGGGCCTGGAGCGTCCCTGCCTTGAGCAGGGGGCGGAGCCGGTCGTCCTTGCGCCACGTACGCCGGGCGCGGGCCTGGGCGTGGCGCAGGACGACGAAGGCACGGGTCTTCTTGCGGACCAACGTGGACTCGCGCAGGGTCTCGCGGTCATAGGGATAGCTGAGCAGGCTCATGGCGTCGTCGAAGGGCACCCAGGCCACCTCGTCGATCTCGGCGTTGGCGGCGTAGCGACTCACGTCGTCATCGCCGATCACGCGGCCCATCCAATAGTTCACGGTCTTCATCCGGTTGCCGGCCGCGTAGCGCTGAGCCCGCAGCGGCGGGCCGAGCCGGATGTCCAGCCCGGTCTCCTCCGCCACTTCGCGCACCCCGGCTGCGGTCACGTGCTCACCGCGGTCGAGCTTGCCCTTGGGGAAGGACCAATCGTCGTAGCGCGGCCGGTGCACGAGCAGCACCTGCCCGCCGGTCCGGGTCACGACGGCCCCGGCGGCGCGTACGTCGGGCAGCGAGGGCGCGGTCGACATGGTCGTTAGTCTCACATCTCTGTGCGTCGATGCAAGGGCCCGACCCGGGTCCGCGCCCTGCGGACTCAGGAGCGCACGAGGCGGCTGATCGCGTCGACCGCTTCCTTGACCTTCTCCTGGGCCTCGCGGTCGCCTTGGCGCGCGGCGTCGACGACGCAGTGGTTCATGTGGTCCTCGAGCAGCCCCAGGCTGACCGCCTGCAGCGCCTTCGTGGTCGCGGCGATCTGGGTGAGGATGTCGATGCAGTACTTCTCCTCCTCGACCATCCGCTGCAGGCCGCGGGCCTGGCCCTCGATCCGCTTGAGACGCTTGAGGTAGTCGTCCTGCCGCTGGATGTAGCCGTGGTGGTGTTCTGTCATAGGACCGAGAATACCCCCCTGGGGTATCAGGTCAGAGGTGGCCGAACGACTCAGTTCGACGGCGGGCGGGGCGCTGGCGGGACCGGCCCGATGCCCAGGATCTTGTCGATCGCCTCGAGGGTGAGCGGCCCGTCTGACTCGCTCGCGGCGATGATCAGATTGGTGGTCAGCTCAACCTCGGTCAGCAGGTCGCTGTCCTCGAGGGAGATGTCGAACTGGTCGTGCACCCGGTCCACCTCTCGCTCGTGCGGTTGCTTCCCTACAGCCTGCCCAATTTGCGCTGGGAATCACAGGGTGACACAGATTTCTTCACCGGACAGGGAAAGAGGCCCCGACCCGAAGGTCGGAGCCTCTTCCCACTAGTTCAGGACAGGTGCTGTCCTGAGGTTTCGATCAGAGAGCGCGAACGTTCTCCGCCTGGGGGCCCTTGGGACCCTGGGTGACATCGAACTCAACCTTCTGGTTCTCGTCCAGGGACTTGTAGCCCTGGGTCTGAATGGCCGAGTAGTGCACGAAGACGTCGTCTCCGCCGTCCTCCTGCGCGATGAAACCGAAACCCTTCTCGGCGTTGAACCACTTCACGGTGCCTTGAGCCATTGCTCGTTACTCCTGTTATCGGGGCGAAAGGCCGTCACTTCAACGGCCCCGCATCAGATGCGGTGACACGTCGCTCCGACTTGCGTGACTTGCAGACACACGAAGAAGAAACGCCGTTGGATCACAAACTCCGCGGGCGTCTACCTGCTGGAACTTGCACCTGTTGCACGATGAGCGTACCAACTCATCGCCATATCAGCACTGTTGAGGGCAACACGTTCTCGCGACGGCGAGAATCGGCATCCCTGACGGCGCCTCTCAGACAGTCGACTTCTTGCTCGAGAGGCCCTCGGCCACCCCGATCAGGAGTACGGCGGCGACGACTGCGAGCACGAAGCCCAGGACGTTGAGCTCCCAGATGCTGCCGGTGTCGAAGAAGCTGGCGATCAGGCCGCCGATGATGGAGCCGACGAGGCCCAGTCCGAGGGTCATCAGGATGCCGAGGTTCTGCTTGCCGGGCTTGATGAGTCGGGCAAGGGCCCCGATGATGAGGCCGGCCACGATGAAACCGATCATGTTCTGTCCTCCTGCTTGATGGGGCCACGGGGTGGAGCCCCAGGGACTCCACGCTATCGCCGGACTGGTTGGACCGCGCACCCGGAGTTCGGGCCCCCACCTCGGTCTCAGGCATACTGACCACGCACAACAGGGCGGCGCCGGGCCGCCTGCGGGCCCCTAGCTCAATTGGCAGAGCTCCGGACTTTTAATCCGTTGGTTGTGGGTTCGAGTCCCACGGGGCCTACTCGTTTCGCAGCACGCTGGGCCCGAGCTCGATGCCCGGGACCAGCTCGACCAGCAGGGCACGCACCCGGACGTCGAGGTCGGCGATGATCGCGCGGACCGTCGCCTCGTCCTGGCCGCCGGGGTCGGCGACCGGCCAGTCGACGTACGTCACTCCGGGGACGTAGGGGCACTCCTCCCCGCAACCGAGGGTGATGGCCATGGTGCTGGCTGCGATGGCCTCGCGGGTCAGCAGCGTGGGCTTCTCGCGCGAGGTGTCGAGGCCGAGCTTCTCCAGCACCGAGGCGACCTCGGGGTGGATGTGCTCCCCGGGCTGGGTGCCGGCCGACAGCGCGATGACGCGGCCCTGCGCGTAGTGCTCGGCCAGCACCCGGCTGATGACCGAGCGGCCGCCGTTGCGCACGCAGGCGAACACGACCTGTGGCACGGGCTGTTCAGCGCTGGTCATCTGCGGGCTCCGTCCGTCTCGTGCTCGTGGAAGAACCGGCGTGCCCAGAGTCCGACGTAGACGAGTGCGACGAGGGCGGGCACCTCGATCAGCGGGCCGACCACCCCGGCGAGGGCCTGGCCCGAGGTGACCCCGAAGACCCCGATCGCGACAGCGATGGCGAGTTCGAAGTTGTTGCCGGCGGCGGTGAACGCCACCGCGGTCGCGCGTGGGTAGTCGAAGCCGAGCGCCCACGTCAGCAGCATCGAGCCGCCCCACATCAACGTGAAGTAGGCAAGCAACGGCACCGCGATGCGGGCCACGTCGAGGGGCTGGTTGGTGATCGTGTCGCCCTGGAGCGCGAACAGGATGACGATGGTGAACAGCAGACCATAGAGGGCCGCCGGGCCGATCCTCGGAAGGAACCGAGACTCGTACCACTCACGGCCGCGAGCTCGCTCCCCGAAGGTCCGGGTCAGGAAGCCGGCCAGCAGCGGGATGCCGAGGAAGACCAGGACGCTCTTCGCGATGCCCCACACCGAGACGTCGAGCTGCGTCTGCTCCAGCCCCAGCCAACCGGGCAGCACCTGGAGGTAGAAGTAGCCGAGGAACGCGAAGGCGAGGATCTGGAAGACGGCGTTGATCGCCACCAGGATCGCTGCAGCCTCACGGTCACCGCAGGCCAGGTCGTTCCAGATGAGGACCATCGCGATGCACCTGGCCAGCCCGACGATGATGAGCCCGGTGCGGTAGTCCGGCAGGTCCGGCAGCAGGAGCCAGGCGAGGGCGAACATGAGCGCCGGGCCCAGCACCCAGTTGAGCAGGATCGAGGTGGCGAGCAGCCGCCGATCACCCGTGACGTGACCGAGCTCGTCATAGCGGACCTTGGCCAGCACCGGATACATCATCACCAACAACCCGATGGCGATGGGCAGGGAGACCGAACCGATCTCCACGGCTGCCAGCGCGTCGTCCAGGCCGGGAACGAGACGCCCCAGCAACAGCCCGGCGAGCATGGCGACGCCGATCCACACCGGCAGGAACCGATCGAGGGTCGAGAGCCGGTGGAGGACGTCGGAGGTGTCCGGGCCCGCCCCTCCCTCCGTCGGCGCGGAGGTGCCGGGGGTCTGCTGGGTCATCAGGAGCCTGTCGGGTTGAGGTCAGGAGCGCGGGGGATCCCGAGCTCGTCGATGAGGATCAGGACCCGTCGTTCGATGTCGTCGCGGATCGAGCGCACGTCCTCCACGGCGAGACCGTCGGGGTCGGTCAGGTCCCAGTCCTCGTAACGCTTGCCCGGGAAGACCGGGCACGCGTCGCCACACCCCATCGAGATGACGGCGTCGGCCGCCCTGACCACCTCGTCGGTCCAGGGCTTCGGGTACTCGTGTGAGATGTCGATGCCTCGCTCGGCCATGGCTGCCACGGCGGCGGGGTTCACCTCGATCCCAGGCTCGGTGCCGCCCGACCAGGCAATCCCTGCCTCGCCCGCGTGGTGGGCGAAGAAACCCATCGCCATCTGGCTGCGGCCCGCATTGTGCGTGCAGAGGAACAGCACCGCCGCCCGACCATCCGTGGCGAGGCTCTCGATCCGCGACAGGGCGTGCAGCCGCTGTCGCGCGAAACGCTCGGCCAGCAGCGGCAGGTAGTTCACGATCACGGCCTGGCCCGCGAACTGGTCATAGGAGGAGGTCAGGAACCGCTCGATGGTCTCGGCGTTGAAGGTCCCGGAGAACTCCTCCGCCAGGCGGGAGGCGGCGACCCGCAGCGCGAGCTGCTGGTCGAGGGTGATCTCGTGCACAGGGTCGGACATGTCGTGCTCCTTGACGGCCGTCAGGCCGGCGCTCGGTCGAGCTCGGGGATGAGGTGGTGGGCGAGGGTCGAGACGCGGCCCTCGAGGTCGGCGTACACGTCTTCGAACGCTTGGGCGCTCCCGTCTCGGACCGGATCGGGGACCGACCAGTGCTGGCGTCGCTCCAGCGGTCCCAGGCCGCCGTTGCGACTCAGCTCCTCGTAGGCGTGGTCGCACACCGTCACCACGTAGTCCCGAGCGTCCAGGTCTCCCAGAGACCGCGGAGCCGTCTGGGCCATCGGCAGGTCATGCCGCTGGGCGACGGCGAGGGCGCCCGGAGCCACGGACGCGGCAGGCTTGGTGCCGGCCGAGGTCACAGGCAGCGCACTGGTCCGGGACCACAACGCAGCGGCCAGCTGCGAACGTGCGGAGTTCGCCGTGCAGACGAACACGACGCGCGAGGTCCCCGTGAGGCTCGACGGCTGGCCGGGAAGCAGCCCGTCGAGGGCGCCGGGCACCAGGTGCAGGTAGCTGCGGCGCCGGTCCGCCTGGGAGCGGTGCCGGGTCACCAGGCCCTCGCGTTCCAGCACCCCGAGATGGTGAGCGAGAAGGTTCGAGGTCAATCCGAGCTGGGCCACGATCTCTCCCGGCGACACGTCGCCCAGGACGAGGGCGTCCAGCACCCGGAGCCGCACCGGGTCCGCGATGGCGGCCAGGATGCGCACGCGAGGATCGACCTCACCCGACCTTGATCGCTCAGTCATCATTGACTCAATAATGATTGAGTTAATGCGACGATGTCAAACGCCCGCCCGACCCAGCGTGATCAGCTGCGGTTCGGCGGCGGCCGGGGCGCCGCAGCAACCTCCCTGACCCAAGGCCCCATCGGGGTCGTCGAAGGCTCCCGCACCGTTGCACACGCCGGTCTCCGGAAGGACGAGCTCGACGCGCCCAGCGGCCTCGAGATCGCCGTCGAGTGCCGCCATCACCGACCGGACCTGCTCGAAACCGGTCATCGCGAGGAACGAGGGAGCACGTCCATAGGACTTCATGCCGACCAGGTAGAGCCCCTGTTCCGGCTGGGCGAGCTCCCGGTAGCCGTGGGGCGCCACGTCACCACAGGAGTGGTGGTCGGGATGGATCTGGTCGGCCAGGGCGCGGGCGGACCCCAGCGTGGGGTCGAGGTCCAGCCGCACCTCGGACAGGAAACTGAAGTCCGGCCGGAAACCGGTGACCACGATGACCTCGTCCACCTCGGTCACCTCCTGACCGTCGGTCGAGACGAGACGCAGTCGTCCGTCCTCCTCGCCGGTGACCGACGTGGTGCGGAACTGGGTCACCACTGTGACCTGACCTCGCGCCGCCGCCGTCTTGGCCGCCTGACCGAGCCGTCCTCGCTCCTCGAGCTGATCGTTGTCGCCACCACCGAAGGCGTCCCCGACACCTGGCCGACGCAGCAGCCAGGACACCCGGGTCCCGGGGTGGTCGTCGGCGAGCTGAGCCAGGCCGACCAGGACACCCTGGGCCGAGGCGCCCTTGCCGGCGACCGCGACATGCTTGCCGGCGTACCGCGCTCGGACCTTGGGGTCGCGGAAGTCGGGGATCGCGTAGGTGATCCGGTCGGCGGACTCCTGCTCACCCAGTACCGGGTAGCCGTCGGCCCCGAGGGGGTTGGGTCGGCCCCAGGTGCCCGTTGCGTCCACCACGGCACTGGCCAGGAGACGCTCGGCCCCACCCTCGGTCCGCAGGTGTACGGCGAACGGGTCGGCCTCGCGCCCTGAGTCGACCAGCAGATCACGACCGGAGCGCCCGACGCCGGTCACGCAGGCCCCGTAACGGACCTCCCCGTCAGGCACCTGCGCGAGCAGGTCGGCGAGCGGCTGGAGGTAGCGCTCGCGCCACTCCGCCCCGGTCGGGTAGGCCGTCTCGTCCGGGGCCTCCCAGGCCGCGGCGTCGAGGAGCCGCCGCGCCACGGGGTCGACGAGCTCGGACCAGGACGAGAACAGTCGGACGTGGCCCCACTCACCGACGGCAGCACCGGCATCAGACCCGGCCTCGAGGACGACGAAGGGCATGCCTCGCCCGGCGGCGTTGGCGGCGGCGGCCAGTCCGATGGGGCCTGCACCGATGATGACCACGGGGTATCGCATGAAAGGCTCCTCGGGACTATTGCATCGACGAACATCGATGCATGACTGTATCGATGGTCCTCGATGAAAGCAAGGTACGGTTGACCCATGACGTCCTCACCCGTCGCAGCCGCCCCGCGACCGGCACCGAGCCTCAGCAAGGCAGACGCCGAGAACTACGCCGAGTGGTTCTCCCTGCTCGCCGACCCGACCCGGGTGCGACTGCTCCATGCGCTGTCCACGACCCCGTCCGCCTCGATGCGGATCGGCGACCTCGCGGCGGTCCTGGGTGTCAGCCAGTCCACGTGCTCCCACCACGTCGAGCTGCTCAAGAGGGTGGGCTTCGTGGTGGTCGACAAGGTCGGGACCGCCAGCATGGTCTCGGTCAATCCCGCCTGCTGCACCGGACTCCCGCACGCCGCAGACGTCGTGATGGGCACCCTGTCCTCGCCCCCCTGCTGTCCCGATGATCTCCCGGCGGACGTCACCACCCGAGTCCCGGCCGACGCCGACCTGCCCGCCGTACTCGCGATCTACGGCGAAGGTCTGGCCACCCGCAACGCGACCTTCGAGACCACCTTGCCGAGCGCCGAACAGCTGCGGGCCAAGTGGATACCGGGCTTGGCGTGGGTCGCCGAGCTCGGCGGCGAGGTGGTCGGGTGGACTGCGGTCATGCCGGTCTCCACCCGCGACTGCTACGCCGGTGTCGGTGAGACATCGGTGTACGTCACCGAGGAGGCGCGCGGGCGCGGGGTGGGCAAGGCACTCCTGTTCACCCAGGTCACCGAGGCGGACCGCGCCGGGCTGTGGACCTTGCAGACCTCCATCTTCCCCGAGAATCGAGCCAGCCTGGCGCTGCACCACTCGGCCGGCTATCGCACGCTGGCGGTGCGCACACGGATCGCCCAGCTTGACGGGATCTGGCGCGACACCGTGCTGCTCGAGCGTCGCAGCGAGACGGCCTGAGGGCCGCTCGCCGGGTCCGTCGCGAGCTGGGGTCGCAACGATTCTCCCGTCGCAAGACCCTTCCCAAGCAAGATCAGGCGTGTCAGTCTCACATCGCCGTCTGTTGTCACTGCTAGGAGCCCGACATGCGCAAGGTCCTACTCTTTCCGATCCTGACGATCTCGGCCCTCGTCCTCGTCGCCTGTGGCGATGCCGACACCGGTGGTGGTGGCTCCGCGAGCGACACCCCAGCAGCAGGTGGAGACACCGTCTGCGAGAACACCGACGCCAGCGGCGACCTCCTCGCCCAGATCTGTGACAAGGGAGTGCTGACGGTGTCCACGGACCCGGCGTACCCACCGCAGTCGAAGTACCTGCCCAAGGAGCAGAAGTACGAGGGCTTCGACATCGACGTCGCGACCGAGATCGCCACGCGCCTCGGCGTGGAGATCGCGTGGGAGACCCCGTCCTGGGACGTCATCACGGCGGGAGGTTGGAACGGACGCTGGGACATGAGTGTCGGATCGATGACCCCGACCAACGACCGCCAGGAGGTCCTCGACTTCACCGACCCCTACTACTTCACCCCCGCGGTCGCGCTGGTGAACGCCGACAACACGAGCATCAGCGACCTCAGCACCGACCTGGACGGCGCGAAGGTCGGCGTCTGCAGCGGCTGCACCTACGAGCAGTTCCTCGACAAGTCGCTCGACATCGCCGGCTTCACCTTCGACTTCGTCGTGGACGACGCCGTCATCAAGGGCTACGACACCGACACGACCGCACTGCAGGACCTGGCGCTCGGTGACGGCAGCCGCCTCGACGCGGTGATCACCTCCTCGACCACCGGTCAGGGCTACATCAACGAGGGCAACCCGGTGAAGCTGGTCGGCGACCCGCTGTTCTACGAACCGCTCAGCGTCGCGATCGACAAGAGCGCCGAGCTCGACCCGGCCAGCCTGGCCGAGGCGGCCAACCAGATCGTGGCCGACATGCACGCCGACGGCACACTCACCGCGATGTCGAAGAAGTGGTACGACGGGCTCGACCTCACGGTCCAGCAGTGACCGACCGGCCCGGAGATCGTTGGGAGCAGATCGCCCTCGCCTCGGCGCGGGTTCCGTTCCGGCTCAAGGTGGCCGCGGTCTGGGCAGTGCTGTTCGCCGGCGTCGGCACCCTGTTCTACCTCGCCGACTACGACACGGACTGGATGAAGGAGAACTTCACCTTCATCGCAGGCGGCCTGCGGTTCACGCTATTGATCGCGCTGGGCGGGATCATCCTGGCGATCGTGCTCGCGACCCTGGGGTCGCTGGCCAGGTTGTCGCGCAACCCCATCGCCTTCGGTGTCGCGGGCTTCTACGTGTCGTTCTTCCGCGGCACCCCGCTGATCGTGCAGATGTTCCTCATCTATCTAGCCCTGCCCCAGATCGGCAACAACCTCGTCGACCGCTTCCCCGACCTCGGCACGAACTTCGAGCAGGCACTGATCCTCGAGGCAGCCACCGCCGGCACGATCGCGCTGGGCCTCAACTACGGCGCCTACATGACCGAGATCTTCCGAGCCGGGATCCAGTCGGTCAGCCACGGCCAGGGCGAGGCCGCCGATGCGTTGGGCATGACGTACGTGACCAAGATGCGGCGGGTGATCCTGCCACAGGCGATGCGAGTGATCATCCCGCCGACCGGCAACGAGTTCATCGCGATGATGAAGGACACCGCACTCATCTCGTTCCTCGGCGTGACGGCGGCCAGCGCCGAGATCTTCCGCCGCAGCCAGCTGGTCGGCAAGGCCGACTTCAAGAACCTCGAGGCCTACGTGCTGGTCGCACTGTTCTACTGGGCACTGACCGCGCTCTTCTCACTGCTCCAGAATCGGCTCGAGGCCAGGATGGCCACCGGCTACGTGCGCGACGCCGGGTCGATCGCGAAAGCGATCACGCCGCCCCACGCGGGCGCGGGGGGTGGCGCATGAGCGGCGACGTCGTCGTGCGGATCTCGGGACTGCGCAAGGCCTATGGGGACAACGAGGTGCTGCGCGGGGTCGACCTCGACCTGCACCAGGGCGAGGTGATCGTCATCTTCGGTCGATCTGGCTCCGGCAAGTCCACTCTCCTGCGCTGCGTGAACTTCCTCGAGGACCCCACCGAAGGGACCGTCGAGATCGCCGGGCAGCGTCTGTCCGGGGGGCACCGGACCCGCCGCAAGCGCGAACAGATCCGCCAGGTCCGCATCCACGTCGGCATGGTGTTCCAGCAGTTCAACCTCTTCCCCCACCTGACCACCCTGGACAACGTCATGTCGGGACCACTGGCGCTGGGCCGCCGCGGCGGGGACGACCGCGCCTCGATCCGCCGGCGATCACTCGAGCTGCTCGACGGCGTCGGCCTTGCGGACAAGGCCGACGAACACCCGATCCGCCTGTCCGGCGGCCAGCAGCAGCGCGTCGCGATCGCGCGGGCACTCGCGATGGAGCCGGAGGTGATGCTCTTCGACGAGCCGACCTCAGCCCTCGACCCCGAGCTCACCGGCGAGGTGCTGGGTGTGATGAAGCGCCTCGCCCTGGACCTGCACATGCCGATGATGGTGGTGACTCACGAGATGGGCTTCGCGCGCGAGGTCGCCGACCGCATGGCCTTCTTCCACGAGGGAGTCATCCTCGAGCAGGGCACCCCGGAGGAGCTGTTCACCCGGACCCGACACCAGGAGACGCGCACGTTCCTCGACGCGGTGCTCTGAGCGCCCGTCAGGCCAGTACGTCGTCCAGGGACACAGCCGCGATGCCATGCGCCTCACCAACCGGCGCATAGGTCAACTCACCACCATGAGTATTGAGCCCCAACGCCAACGACCGATCCTCACGACACGCCCGCACCCACCCCTTGTCCGCCAACGCCACCGCATACGGCAACGTCACATTCGTCAACGCATACG
>NZ_JBFWVK010000003.1:0-405602 GCF_050246775.1 Nocardioides sp.
GCAGAAGACCGATCACTGACAAAATTGTCAGAATTATCGATTAACTACCAAAGGAACCGTCAACTCACACCCCCACCAAAAAGGCAGAGGAACAAGCCAGACGGGTTAAAATTAATTCGTCGACTATGACACACTGTTGAGTTCTCAAGGATCAAGCGCAATCCGCCGCGCAGCCTCTCGGCCTTGCTAACGGGCAACCTGACAAAACTTACCGGAGTTGGAGCAGCCGGTCAAACCGGGCCCTCCGCGTCGCTGTCACCGCGTGCCTCCACCCCGAACACCGGCCAGATGGCCTGTCAGGGGGAGCCGCTTGCGGCGACAAGATGAAACTCTACCAGAGTCCAACCGGTCGCCAAATCCGGGGGCGGACCGGGCAGCGCCACGCTCAGGCCCCGTCGCGGCCACGCCCGCGGGCCAGCGCGGCTCGGTAGCGAGTGACCGTGGGTTCTCCGGGCAACCAGAAGCGCCAGGGCGTGGTGGCAGCCTGGCGCAGCCCTACTCGCGGTCCCGCCGAGGAGTTCGTGGGCGGCTCCGGATCGAGTTCGAGTCGTATCGGACCCCGAGTGAGGTCGGTCCCGTTGGCCGGCAGTTCGATGCCGAGCGCCCGGCAGAGCACCCCGGGCCCGCTCGCGAGCCGGTGATCGGCGACCCCCGGTCGTCGGGTGCGCACGATCTCGACCCCTTCGGTCACCTCGCCGGCGCGCAGCAGAACAGCACCAGCCTCCCCGTCGCGGCCGGTCACCACGTTGGCGCACACATGGATCCCGTAGGAGAGGTAGCAGTACAGGCGTCCCGGTGGCCCGAACATGATGTCGCTGCGCGGCGTACGTCGAAAGGCGTGTGAGCCAGCGTCGTCGGCACCGCCGTACGCCTCGACCTCGGTCAGGCGCAGCGTCACCCCACCGACGCTGAGCCGGGCACCGAGCAGAACCGGTGCCACCTGCGGCGCCGGGTGGGCCAGGGCCTCGAGCAGCTCAGGCAAGCCAATCCCGATGGCCAGCCACCACTGCCGCGACCTCAGCGAGCTGCTCACGTACCCGCTGTGGTGCCGTCCCGCCCCGGGCATCTCGCGATGCCGTGGATCCCTCCACCGTCAGGACCTCGCGAACCGCCGGTGTCAGGTGGGGCGAGATGTCTGCGAACTGCTGGTCGCTGAGATCCTCCAGGCCGATACCGAGCTCCTCACAGCGGCGCACGCAGGATCCAGCCACCTCGTGGGCCACCCGGAACGGCACCCCCTGCTTCACCAGCCACTCGGCCACATCGGTGGCCAGGCTGAAGCCCTGCGGGGCGAGCTCTCGCATGCGGCCGGTGTTGAACGTCAGGGTGGCGATCATCCCGGAGAAGGCCGGGAGCAGCACCTCGAGCGTGTCGACGGAGTCGAAGACTGGTTCCTTGTCCTCCTGCAGGTCCCGGTTGTAGGCCAAGGGCAACCCCTTGAGCGTGGTCAGGAGACCGGTGAGGTTGCCGATGAGTCGACCGGACTTGCCCCGGGCCAGCTCGGCGATGTCCGGGTTCTTCTTCTGCGGCATGATGCTCGATCCGGTCGACCACGCGTCGTGCAACGTGGCGAAGCCGAACTCGCGGGTGGTCCAGAGGATGACCTCCTCGGCGAGCCTGCTCACATCCACCCCGATCATCGCGGTCACGAAGGCGAACTCCGCGACGAAGTCCCGGGCCGCGGTCCCGTCGATCGAGTTCGCACTCGACCCGGTGAACCCGAGCTCGGCTGCCACCGACTCCGGGTCCAGCCCCAGACTCGAGCCGGCGAGCGCCCCGGAGCCGTACGGCGACTCGGCGGCCACCCGGGCGTCCCAGTCGCGCAGCCGCTGGACGTCACGCAGGAGCGGCCAGGCATGCGCGAGCAGGTGATGGCTGAGCAGGACGGGCTGGGCATGCTGCAAGTGAGTGCGCCCGGGCATGATTGCCCCGAAGTGCGCCTCCGCCTGGGCCTGCAGGGCGCCGACCAGGTCAAGGACCCCCGAGGCGACACTGCGCGCGTGGTCACGCAGGAACGCCTTGAACAGGGTGGCCACCTGGTCGTTTCGGCTGCGACCGGCGCGGAGTCGGCCGCCGACCTCGGCGCCGATCTCGTCGAGGAGCAGCCGCTCCAGCGCACCGTGCACGTCCTCGTCCGATGGGTCAGGGTGCAGGTCGCCGGCGGCGAAACGGGCCGCTAGAGCGTCCAGACCTCGGTGCAGCTGCGCCAGGTCGTCGTCGCTCAGCAACCCCGCACCGTGCAGCACGTTGGCGTGAGCGTGAGAACCGGCCAGGTCATAGGGGGTCAGCCGCCAGTCGAAGTGGGTGGAGCGGGACAACGCGTCGAGCTCCGGACTCGGGCCGCCCTCGAACCGGGCTCCCCAGAGCTTGCCCTCGTTGGTCTGTTCGTCGGTCACGGAGCCAGCATGTCAGTCGAGGGCACGGCCGACCGAACGGATCCGGATGTCGGGAGCAGCGAGTCGCTCGGCATTCGCCTCCAGGTCGTCGACCTCTTCCTGGGACTCCCGCTCGGCGGCCACCCGTGCGGTGTAGGCCGCGACCTCATCGGTCACCCGAGCCGCGTCCCACCCGAGCCGAGGTGCCACCAGGTCGGCCACCGATCTCGCCGCAGTGACCCCACGGTCGGGCGTCTCGATCGAGATCCGGGTACGTCGAGTGAGCAGGTCGTCGAGGTGCAGGGCGCCTTCGTGGGTGGCGGCGTACACGAGCTCGACCCGCAGGTACTCCTCCGCGCCGTCGAGCGGCTCGAGCAGGTCAGCAGCTCCCTCGGCGAGCTCGAGCAACTCGGTCATCATCGATCCATAGCGGTTCAGCAGGTGGCTGATGCGCCAGACCGGGAGCCCGTGGCGGGCCGCGAGGCGGTCGAGCTGGTTCACCAGCGCGTGGTAGCCCTCGGCACCCAGGAGCGGGATGTTCTCGGTGACGCTGTCAGGGACCCCGCTGCCCAGGTCGGCGCGGGCCGCGTCGATCGCATCGGCAGCCATCACCCGGTAGGTGGTGTATTTGCCGCCTGCGATCGAGATCAGGCCGGGCTGGGGCCGTGCGACGGCATGTTCACGAGACAGCTGCGAGGTGCCCTCGTCCTCCCCCGACAACAGGGGACGCAGGCCGGCGTACACGCCCTGGATGTCGGCCGGGGTCAGCGGCACCGCCAGAACGGCGTTGACGCGCTCGAGGAGGTAGTCGATGTCGCTCCGGCTAGCAGCAGGGTGCGCCTTGTCCAGCTCCCAGTCGGTGTCGGTGGTGCCCACGATCCAGTGGGTGTTCCAGGGGATCACGAAGAGCACCGACTTCTCGGTGCGCAGGATCAAGCCGGTCTCGGAGTTGATCCGGTCTCGCGGCACCACGATGTGCACACCCTTGGACGCCCGCACGTGGAAGCGCCCGCGACCGCCGGCCATGGTCTGGATGTCGTCGGTCCAGACGCCGGTGCAGTTGACCACCACGCTCGCCCGCACGTCGACCTCGGCATCGGTCTCGACATCGTGCACCTTGGCACCGACCACACGCTCTCCCGCGCGCTTGAGGCTCACGACCCGCGCGGAATTGACGAGGGTGGCGCCGTATGCCGCTGCGGTCCGCGCCACGGTGAGCGTGTGGCGGGCGTCGTCGGTCTGGGCGTCGTAGTAGAGCAGCGCCCCGGTGAGGGCTTCGCGCTTCAGCGCCGGCACCATCTGGAGGGCCTTGCTCCGAGTGAGCTGGCGATGGCGCGGCAGTGAGCTGGCTCCACCCATCGTGTCGTAGAGCGTGAGCCCGGCGGTGACGTAGGGACGTTCCCAGACGCGGTGCTTCAAGGGGTAGAGGAACGACACCGGTTTGACCAGGTGGGGTGCGAGGCGGGTCAGCATCAGCTCACGCTCCTTGAGCGCCTCACGCACGAGCGTGAAGTTGAGCTGCTCCAGGTAGCGCAGCCCCCCGTGGAACAGCTTGGAGCTGCGCGAGGAGGTCCCCGACGCGAAGTCGCGCTGCTCCACCAGAGCCACCGAGAGTCCGCGGGTGGCGGCATCGAGGGCAGCGCCGGCGCCCGTCACCCCTCCCCCGATGATCAGGACGTCGAACTCACGCTCGCCCAGCGAGCGCCACGCCCGCTCGCGGTAGTCGGTGTCGATCCGGCTCGGGGTCGGCATCGCGGGGTGCTCCTTCAAGTCGTCCACTTGGCAGGTACATCATCTCCTGCCTAGGGTCACCTGCCATGGCCGCCCCGACGTACGTCCTCTCGATCGACCAGGGCACCACCAGCACGCGGGCGATGATCTTCGACCACGCGGGGAACGTCATCGCTCGCGACCAGATGGAGCACCAGCAGATCTTTCCGCGCGCCGGATGGGTCGAGCACGACGCCATCGAGATCTGGACCAACACCCGCGAGGTCATCGGCGGCGCGCTCGCGAAAGCCAACCTCAACAGCCGCAACATCGCCGCGGTGGGGATCACCAACCAACGCGAGACCGCCGTCGTCTGGGACGCCGCCGACGGGCAGCCGGTGCACCACGCGATCGTGTGGCAGGACACCCGCACGCAGAAGATCTGCGACGAGCTGGCCGCTGAGCTCGGCACGGACCGCTACAAGGCCACGACCGGGCTGCCGCTGGCGACGTACTTCGCCGGACCGAAACTGAAGTGGATCCTCGACAACGTCGAGGGAGTGCGCGAGCGTGCAGAGGCCGGCGAGCTGCTGTTCGGCACGATCGACACCTGGGTGCTGTGGAACCTGACTGGGGGCGCAGAGAACGGCGGGGTGCACGTCACCGATGTCACCAACGCCAGTCGCACGATGCTGATGGATCTCTCGACCCTGGCCTGGGACCCGCAGATCGCCGAGGACATGTCGATACCGCTCTCGATGCTGCCCGAGATCCGCTCGTCCTCGGAGGTCTACGGCGAGTGCAAGCCCGGCATCCTCAACGGCACGCCCGTCTCCGGCATCCTCGGCGACCAGCAGGCCGCCACCTTCGGCCAGGCCTGCCTGGAGGTCGGCACGGCCAAGAACACCTACGGCACCGGCAACTTCATGCTGCTCAACACCGGCACCGAGCCCATCGCCTCCGAGCACGGTCTGCTGACCACGGTCTGCTACCAGATCGGGGACTCCCCCGCGGTCTACGCGCTCGAGGGGTCGATCGCCGTCAGCGGGTCCCTGGTGCAGTGGGTGCGCGACAACCTCGGGCTGATCCGGTCGGCGGAGGAGATCGAGACGCTCGCCGCGAGCGTCGAGGACAACGGCGGCGCCTACTTCGTGCCCGCCTTCTCCGGTCTCTTCGCGCCCCACTGGCGCGCGGACGCCCGAGGCGCACTCGTCGGCCTCACCCGCTACGTGAACAAGGGCCACATCGCGCGCGCGGTCCTCGAGGCCACGGCCTTCCAGACCCGCGAGGTGCTCGACGCCATGAACGCCGACTCCGGCGTCCCGCTGCGCGAGCTCAAGGTGGACGGAGGCATGGTCGTGAACGAGACCCTGATGCAGTTCCAGGCCGACCTCCTGGGCGTGGACGTGGTTAGGCCCAAGGTGGCCGAGACGACCGCCCTCGGAGCGGCGTACGCCGCAGGGTTGGCCGTCGGCTACTGGGAGTCTGAGGCCGACATCACGGCCAACTGGGGTGAGGACAAACGCTGGCGCCCGCAGATGGACACCGAGGAGCGCGAACGGCTCTACCGCAGCTGGAAGAAGGCCGTCACGAAGACCCTCGACTGGGTCGACGAGGACGTCGACTGATCGGCCTCAGCGGGCCAGCGCTCGCCGCGCCGCGATCTTGCTCGGCAGCCCCCACAGCTCGACGAACCCCTTCGCCAGTGACTGGTCGAAGACGTCACCGGCGTCGTAGGTCGCCAGGTTGAAGTCGTACAGGCTCTCGGCCGAGCGTCGGCCCGAGACCACGGCCCGGCCGGCGTGCAGGGTCATCCGGATCTCGCCGCTGACTCGCTGCTGGCTCTCGGTGATGAAGGCCTCGAGGGCTTCCTTGAGGGGTGAGTACCAGAGGCCGTCGTAGGCCAGTTCGCCCCAGCGCTGGTCGACTCCGCGCTTGAAGCGCGCCACGTCTCGTTCGATCGTGACGTTCTCCAGCTCCATGTGGGCGGTGATCAGTGCGATCGCCCCGGGCGCCTCATAGATCTCGCGACTCTTGATACCGACCAGGCGGTCCTCCACCAGGTCCAGTCGGCCCACACCCTGGGCGCCGGCGCGACGGTTCAGGGTCTGGATGGCCTGCAGGGGCGTCACCGGAACACCGTCGATGCTGGTCGGCACGCCAGCGGTGAACCCGATCAGGACCTCGTCCGCCTCGCGGGGCAGGGCCGGGTCCTCGGTGTAGGAGTACACATCCTCCACCGGCGGGTTCCAGATGTCCTCGAGGAACCCGGTCTCCACGGCGCGACCCCACACGTTCTGGTCGATCGAGTACGGCGACCTCTTGGTGACGTCGATCGGGAGGTCGTGATCGATCGCGTAGTCGATCGCCTTCTCCCTGGTCCACGCGTAGTCCCGCACCGGGGCGATGACCTGCAGGTGCGGCGCGAGAGCACCGATGCCCACTTCGAAGCGCACCTGGTCGTTCCCCTTGCCGGTGCAACCGTGGCTGACCACGTTGGCTCCGTGCGCGGCGGCCGCGGCCACCAGGTGCTTGACGATCAACGGCCGGCTGAGTGCCGAGACGAGGGGGTAGCGATCCATGTAGAGGGCGTTGGCCTGGACCGCGGGGATGCAGCAGTTCTCGGCGAAGTCGTCGCGGGCGTCGACCACGAGGGACTCCACCGCGCCGCACGACAGGGCGCGTCGGCGGATGTCCTCCATGTCCTCGCCGTCCTGGCCGAGGTCGATGGCGACCGCCACGATCTCGGCTCCGGTCTCCTGGGCGAGCCAGCCGATGGCGACGGAGGTGTCGAGACCTCCGGAATAGGCGAGTACGACGCGGTCAGGCATGGGTGTCCGATCTGGTGCTGGAGCGTGGGGGGTGGTCAGCTGTGGTCGGCGTTGGACCGGTCGGCCAACGCCAGGAATCGTCGGGCCAGCTCGGCCCCGCCCTGGGGCTCACGGCCGATCACCAGCACGGTGTCGTCGCCTGCGATGGTGCCCAGGAGGTCGGGCATCTCGGACTTGTCGAAGGCGCTGGCCAGGAACTGGGCGGCACCCGGCGGGGTGCGCAGGACGACGAGGTTCGCACTTGACTCCGCGCTCACCAGGAGCTCGCCGCACAGCCGGGCGAGGCGGGCCGCTGCGAAGGCGGAGTCGCGGGCCGGAGCGGGTCGCCGGTCGCCTCCCTCAGCCGGGACCGCGTAGACCAGCGCCCCATCGCGCGCCCGCACCTTCACGGCGTCCAGCTCGAGCAGATCACGACTCAGGGTGGCCTGGGTGACGTGGACCCCACGCGCTGCGAGGAGTTCGGAGAGCTCGGTCTGGGAATGCACGTCGTGATGGCCCAGCAGCTCGATGATCTGCTGCTGGCGAGCGTTCTTGGTCAGGGGGCTCAGGGCCATGTCGCTCATCGCGTGTCGTCCGGCGCCGTCGCACCGTGCGCCTCGAGCAACCAGGTCAGGATCGCCTTCTGCGCATGGCGCCGGTTCTCGGCCTCGTCCCAGACGACGCTACGGGGGCCGTCGAGGACCTCGGCGTCGATCTCCTTGCCGCGGTAGGCAGGCAGACAGTGCAGCACGATCGCGTCGGCCGTGGCCCCGGCCAGGAGCGTCTGCGTCAGGGAGTACGGCGCCAGCGCCGCGAGGCGCTCTGCTGCTTCCTCCTCCTTGCCCATGGATACCCAGGTGTCGGTGATCACCACGTCACTGCCGCGCACCGCCCTCTCCGGGTCGCGCTCGAGGGTCGCCGAGCCGCCTGTGCGGGCCGCGATGGCCGCTGCCCGGTCCACGACCTCGAGCGAGGGCTCGTAACCCTCGGGAGAGCTGACCACGACGTGCAGACCGGCCGTGGCCCCGGCGAGCAACCACGAGTTGCCCATGTTGCAGGCGCCGTCACCGACGAACGCCACCTTGAGGCCCGCGAGGGCACCCTTGTGCTCCTGGATCGTCAACAGGTCGGCCAACAGCTGGCAGGGATGGAAGTCGTCGGTGAGGGCGTTGACGACCGGCACGCCGGCGTACTGCGCCATCTCGTCGAGCTTGGTCTGCAGGTCGGTGCGCCACACGATCGTGCTGGCCTGGCGGCCCAGGACGCGCGCCACGTCTGCCACCGACTCACGCACCCCGATCCCGGCCAGGCGCCCGTCGAGCGCCATGGGGAAGCCCCCGAGCTCGGCGACGCCGGCCGCGAAGGAGGCCTGGGTGCGCAGGGTCTGCTTGTCGAAGATCAGCGCCACCGTGCGGGGACCCGCCAGCGGCTTGCTCGCATACGGCTCGGCCTTCAGCCTCGCAGCAAGCGCCAGCACCTGCTCCTGCTCCCCCGGTGACAAGTCGTCGTCGCGCAGGAAGTGCCGGGTCATGAGAGGTCCTCCTGCTGGTCGAGAATCGCCGGCCAGGCGCCCAGGAACGCCACCGCATCGTCCTGGGTCAGGACGAGAGGTGGTGCCAGGCGGATGGCGGTAGGCGTCGGGTTGTTGACGATGAAGCCGGCAGCCTGAGCGGCCTCAGCCACGCCGGCCGAGACCGGTGCGGCGAGCTCGATGCCGATCAGGAGCCCTTCGCCGCGGACCTCGATGACGCGTGGGTCAGCGGCCAGGCCGTCGCGCAGCTTCTGGCCCAGCACGGTGACGTGCTCGAGCAGTTCGTCGGCCTCGATCGTCGCGATCACGGCCAGAGCCGCGGCAGCGGCCACCGGGTTGCCGCCGAAGGTGGTGCCGTGATTGCCCGGTTGCAGGAGCGTGGCCGCCTGCCCGAACGCCAGGCACGCCCCGATCGGGATCCCGCCGCCCAGGCCCTTCGCCAGCGTGATGAGGTCCGGCACCACGCCCGAGGCGGTGTGAGCGAACCAGGCACCCGTCCGGCCCATGCCGGTCTGCACCTCGTCGAGCCACAGCAGAGCGCCGTGCTGGTCCGCGATGTCGCGCGCAGCCCGGAGGAATCCGTCGGGAGCGACGATGACGCCGGCCTCGCCCTGGATCGGCTCGACCAGGACCGCAGCGGTCTCCTCGGTGACTGCGGCCGCCAGGGCGTCCACGTCACCGAACGGCACGAAGGAGACCGTGCCTGGCAGCGGCGCGAAGGGGTCGCGGTAGGCGGCCTTGGACGTGAGCGCGAGCGCTCCCATCGTGCGGCCGTGGAAGGAACCCTCCATCGCCACCACGTGCGTGCGTCCGGTGCGGCGCGTGGCCTTGAAGGCCGCCTCGTTGGCCTCGGTCCCGGAGTTGGTGAAGAACACCTTCCCGTCCGGCTGGTCGATGAGCGCGAGCAGCTTCTCTGCCAGCGCGATCTGCGGTTCGCTGGCGAAGAAGTTCGAGATGTGGCCGAGCGTCGCGAGCTGGGTGCTCACCGCTTCGACCAGGGCTGGATGCGCGTGTCCCAGGGCGTTGACGGCTATGCCGCCGAGGAGGTCGACGTACTCCTTGCCGTCGGTGTCCCAGACATGCGCGCCCCGCCCTCTGACGAGGGCGAGCTTCGGCAGCCCGAAGGTGTTCATCACCGAGGCGGTGTAGCGCTCCTGCCATGAGCTCACGGTTTGACCGCCTTCCGGATCCGCGTCTCCACGCCGGGGAGCACCTGCGTGCCGACGCCCTCGTCGGTGAAGATCTCGACCAGTACGGCGTGCGGCTCACGGCCGTCGACGACCGTGGCCCGGGGCACTCCGTTGGTGACGGCTTCCAGGCAGGCTGCCATCTTGGGAACCATGCCGGCGGCCAACGAGGGCATCAGGTCCGCCAGCGACTCGGGGCTGATCTCGCCGATCACGTCCTCACTGGCGGGCCAGTCGCGGTAGAGACCCTCGACATCGGTGAGCACGAGGAGCTTGGCGGCGCCCAGCTCGACCGCGAGCGCCGCGGCTGCGGTGTCGGCATTCACGTTGTGGACCAGTCCGTTGGCGTCCGGCGCCACGCTGGAGATCACCGGGATGCGTCCGGCCGCCACCAGGTCGAGCACCGCCTCGGGGCGGACTTTGGCGACCTCACCGACCAGCCCGAGATCCACCTCTTCGCCATCGACGATGGTGTTGGTCTGCTTGGCCTCGAAGAGGCCGGCATCCTCTCCGGACAGCCCCACGGCCAGCGGACCGTGCTCGTTGATCAGGCCGACCAGCTCGCGCTGCACCTGACCGACCAGGACCATGCGCACCACGTCCATGGCCTCCGGCGTGGTGACCCGCAGCCCGCCCCTGAACTCCGACTTGATGCCGAGCCGGTCGAGCATGGAGGAGATCTGCGGTCCACCCCCGTGCACCACGACCGGCTTGAATCCCGCGAACCGCAGGAACGCGATGTCCTCGGCGAAGGCGCGCTTGAGGACGCCGTCGGTCATCGCGTTGCCGCCGTACTTCACCACGATCACCTCGCCGTGGTACTTCTTCAGCCAGGGCAGGGCGTTGGCCAGGATGCTGGCGCGGCTGCTCATGACGAGTACGCGCTGTTCTCGTGGACGTAGGCGTGGGTCAGGTCGTTGGTCCACACCGTGGCCCGTTCCGGGCCCGCCTTCAGGTCGATCGTGACGCTCACCTCGCGGCCGGTCAGGTCGACCTCGGTCGGGTCGGCGTGCGGGGTCGACCTCCGGCAGACCCACACCCCGTTCATGGCCACGTCGAGATCCGCCGGGTCGAAGGCAGCCGTCGTCGTCCCGATGCTGGCCAGGACACGTCCCCAGTTGGGATCGTTGCCGAAGATGGCGGCCTTGAAGAGATTGGACCGGGCAACCGAGCGGCCGACCTCGATGGCCTCGTCCTCGGAGGCGGCGTTGAGCACGGTGATGGCGATCTGGTGATCCGCCCCCTCGGCATCGCCGAGCAGTTGCATGGCCAGGTCCGTACAGGCCTGCGTCAAGGCGGCTGCGAAGTCGTCCGGACTCGGCGTGATGCCGCTGGCCCCGCTGGCCATCACCGTGACGGTGTCGTTGGTGGACATGCACCCGTCGGAGTCCAGGCGGTCGAAGCTCACCCGAGTGGCTGCCCGCAGTGCCTGGTCGAGCTCGCTCGCGGGCACGATCGCGTCGGTGGTGAGGACGACGAGCATGGTCGCCAGCTGGGGCGCCAGCATGCCGGCCCCCTTGGCCATGCCACCGATCGACCAGCCTGCTCCCTCGACCACGACCTCCTTGCACACCGAGTCGGTGGTCATGATCGCGGTCGCGGCCGCCGTACCGCCGTCGGGGCTGAGCTCGGCGTAAGCCGCGTCGACCCCGTCGAGCAGGTTCTGGCGAGGGTTGCTCAGACCGATGAGTCCGGTCGAGCAGACCACGACGTCGATCGCGCCGATGCCCAGGCGTCCGGCCACCTGCTCGGCAACGGCGTGGGTGGTCTGGAACCCCTCGGGGCCGGTGTAGCAGTTGGCTCCCCCGGAGTTGAGGACCACGGCGCGCACGACGCCGTCCTTGACCACCTCCTGGCTCCACAGGATGGGGTTGGCCTTGCAGCGGTTGGCGGTGAACACGCTCGCGGAGTCGTAGGTGGGACCCTGGTTGACGACGAGCGCAAGATCCTTGCCACCGCTGGACTTGAGTCCTGCGGCGACGCCGGCGGCGACGAAGCCGGCTGGGGTGGTGACGGTCATTTCTTCTTCTTCCGGGCAGGAGTGGCGGGGATCGCGACGGTGACCTCGTGTCCCGATCGTCGCCACACCTCGGCGGCCCGGTCCGCGTCGTCAGCCCCGATGAGGATCCAGTCGGTGTCGTACGTCGAGATCGTGAAGACGCTGATCTCCGCCTCGGCCAGCGGAGTCAACAGCTCGACCAGGACGCCGGTGAGGGCGAAGTCCAGCGGCCCCTCGACCTCGAAAGCCGTGAAGGGGCGCTGGTGCACGGACTTGCGCGGCACGTTGCGCGAGGCGCACACGACCGAGGTCTCCGTGGCGGTCGCAGTCACCGAGAAGATCGAGGACGACTCGGCCCACGACGGGACCTCGGTCCCGGGGCCGAGCCGGACGACGGCGAGGTTCTCGGGGAACTGGTTGAGCTTCATGGTGCGACTCCCACGGTGCTGAGCCCGGTGGTCTCGTCGAGACCGAGGGCAAGGTTCATGCACTGTACGGCGGCACCGGCCGTGCCCTTCGCCAGGTTGTCGATGGCTCCGACCACCACCAACCGACGGGCGGCCACATCCACGGTCACCTGCAGGTGCACGGCGTTCGACCCCATCACGGACTTGGTCTGCGGCCACTGGCCCGCGGGCAGCAGGTGGATGAACGGCTCGTCCGCGTAGGCCTCGGCATAGGCGGCGTAGGCATCCGCCTCGGTGAGCGGCGCCGCGAGAGGGGCACTGCAGGTGGCCAGGATGCCGCGCGACATCGGCACCAGCAGGGGGGTGAAGCTGACCCGCAGGTCGCCGTGGGTCAGGGCGCCCAGGTTCTGCTGGATCTCCGGCGTGTGGCGGTGCACGCCCCCGACCCCGTAGGCGCTGGCGTTGCCCATCACCTCGCTGCCCAGCAGATGGGTCTTGGCGGCCTTGCCGGCCCCCGACGTGCCGGAGGCGGCGACGATGACGACATCGGGCTCGACGAGCCCGGCGGTGATGGCCGGTGCCAGGGCCAGGCTGGAGATGGTCGGGTAGCAGCCCGGGACGGCGACCCGGCGAGCACCTTGGAGCTGCTCGCGCTTGCCCGGAAGCTCAGGGAGTCCGTAGGGCCAGGTGCCCGCGTGGCTGGAGCCGTAGAACTGCTCCCACACCTGCCCGTCCTCCAAGCGGAAGTCGGCGCCGCAATCGATCACCACGGTCTCGGCGCCGAGCTGCTGGGCGAGGTCACCGGACTGGCCGTGGGGCAGGCCGAGGAAGACGACGTCGTGACCTCGCAGTGTCTCGAGCGTCGTCTCCGCGAGGACCCGGTCGGCGAGCGGCACCAGGTGCGGCTGCAGGGCGGCCAGTGACTCCCCCGCGTTCGACCCGCCGGTCAGCGCCCCGATCTGGACCGATGGGTGGCCCAGGAGCAGGCGGAGCACCTCGCCGCCGGCGTACCCGCTGGCACCGGCGACCGCGACGGAGTAGGTCTGCATGTGCATGACCATACATTGTCTTGCATGATTCTGGATAACCCGTTCGCTCTGTGATCCCGAGCCACCTAGCGTGGCCGCATGAGCCGACTCGAATTCAGCGCCTACCGTGACCATCTCGCGGCGGAGTCCCGCCGCTTCCGCGATGTCCTCGCCGACTGCGACCCCGCGGCGAGGGTGCCGGGCTGCCCGGACTGGGACGCCGCCGACCTGCTGTGGCACCTGACCGGCGTCCAGCACTTCTGGGCGAGCATCATCAACCAGCGGCCGACCGGACCCGAGTCCCTCGAGGAGCCGGTCCGGCCCGAGGGGTACGGCGCCCTGCTGGAGGCGTTCGACACCGCCTCCAGCGGGTTGGTGGCGGCCCTGGATGCGGCCGAACCGGGCGAGGTGGCCTGGAGCTGGGCACCGGAGCAGACCGTCGGCTTCACGTTCCGTCGCCAGGCACACGAGGCCCTGATCCACCGTCTCGATGCCGAGCAGACCGCCGGCGAGGTCACGCCCCTGGACACCGCGCTCGCCGCCGATGGGGTGGACGAGGCACTGGCGGTCATGTTCGGCGGGTGCCCCGATTGGGGCACTTTCATCGGTGTCGCGCACTTCGTGCGGGTGGATCTGACCGACACACACGAGTCGATCTGGGTCGAGCTGGGGCAGTTCACCGGGACCGATCCGGACACCGAGGTCACCTACGACGAGCCCGACATCTCCGTCGTACCCGCGCCGGCCGTGGAGGCCGACGCCGTCGTCTCAGGCACCGCCGCCGAGCTGGACGCCTGGCTGTGGCGTCGCGGCGACGACGAGAACATCTCGGTCACCGGCAACCGCGACGTCTACGACAGGTTCCGCGCCGCCGTCAACAACCCCATCAACTGACCTGTCAGCGCTGGGTGGCGCCGAGCCGATCAACGGCGAGCTTGACCGCCGCGTCCCGGGCGGCAGCTGCCTCGCCCTCCTTCAGGGTCCGGTCCGTGGCCCGGAAACGCAGGGCGAAGGCCAGGGACTTCTTGCCGGCGCCGACCTGGTCGCCGGTGTAGACGTCGAAGAGGCGGATCGACTCCAGCAGCGCGCCGGCACCCTCCCGCAGCGCGGCCTCGACATCGGCAGCCGCCACACCCACGTCCACGACGAGCGCGACGTCCTCCTTGGCCACCGGGTAGGACGAGAACCGGGGCCCCGGTGTGATCGCAACCGCGTGCTGCAGGAGCAGCTCGAGGTCGATCTCAGCAGCCCCGGAGCGCTTCGGCAGGCCGTAGGCAGCACACACCCTGGGGTGCAGCTCCCCGGCCCAGCCCAGCCTGGTCTCGCCGACGCGGATCTCCGCGCAACGACCGGGGTGCCAGGGCGCCATCGCCGCCGCGCTGACCTCGAGGCTCACCCCGAGCGCGGAGGCGACCGTGCGAACCGCGCCGATCGCGTCGGCCCAGGATCCCTCCCGACCCTCGCCCCACCATCCGTCGAGCTCACGGTTGCCGGTGAACGCGACCGCCAGGTGCAGCGGCTGGTGAGGCACGGCCTTCTCGATGGCCGCCCACTCGTCCTCGGTCGGGCGCCGGTCGACGCCCAGGATGGGCGCGGCCTCGTTGCCGGTGGGCAGGAAGACCAGGCTGCTCTCGAACAGCGCCGCATCGCCGTTCCCGCGGCCCACGTTGCGGCCCAGAGCACGCAGGATGCCCGGCAGCAGCGTCGTGGTGAGCTGCGGCTCCTCGGCGTTGAGCGGGTTCGCCATCCGCAGGGTGCGGCGCCGCGCGTCATCCTCAGGAAGTCCCAGCTTGTCCCAGTCGGCGTCCCCGACGAAGGGGTAGGTGATCACCTCGGTGAACCCGGCCCCGGCCAGGGCCAGGCCGATCCGCCGGCGCAGGCGCTGCTCGCTGGTGTACCCCCCGCCTGCAGGGGCGGCGGGCAGGACTGACGGCACCTTGTCGTAGCCCACGATCCTGGTCACTTCCTCGACCAGATCGTAGGGATCGGTCAGGTCGGGGCGCCACGACGGAGCCGTCGCGACCAGGTCGGCACCGTCGGTGCGGACGGCACAGCCGACCGCCTCCAGACAGGCCAGGGCGGTCTCGGGCGAGATGTCCATGCCGGTCACCCGCGCCGCAAGATCGGCCGCGACCCGGATGGTACGGCGGGCCGGCGGCGTGCCGACCACGGTGACTCCGGGATCGAGCGTGCCGCCGCCGAGCTCGACCAGGAGGCTGACGACGCGGTCGGCCGCAGCGGCGGACAGTTCGGGGTCGACCCCGCGCTCGTTGCGCTTGCCTGCCTCAGAGGTGAGCTTGTGGCGCTTGCCGGTGCGGAACATCGAGACGGCGTCCCAGTGAGCCGCCTCGACCAGCACCCGGGTGGTCGTGGCAGACAGCTCCGTCTCGGCACCGCCCATGACCCCGCCCAGACCGATGGCTCCTCGGTCATCGGTGACGACCAGGTCCTCCACGTCGAGCGCCCGGTCCACGCCGTCGAGGGTGACCAGGTGTTCGCCGGGCAGCGCGCGGCGTACCCCGAGGGAGCCCCGCAGGGTGTCGGCGTCGTAGCCGTGGATCGGGTGACCGAGCTCGAGCATCACGTAGTTGGTGATGTCGACGGCCAGTGAGATCGGTCGCATGCCGGACTGCTGGAGCCGCCGGGCCATCCAGTCGGGGGTCGGTGCCTGAGCATCGAAGCCGGTCACGAGCCGCGCCACGAACACCGGGCAGCCGATGGGGTCGGCGACCTCCACCGGGTGGCCCTGGTCGTTGGCCGGCGGAACCGACCGGTCTGCCGGATCGAGGAACTCGATACCGTAGGCGAGAGCGGCGTCGCGGGCGATCCCCCGCAGCGAGAGCGCATAGGCCCGGTCCGGATTGATCTCGAACTCGATCACCGCGTCGTCCAGCGCCAGCACCGCGAAGGCGTCGTCCCCGGGCTCACCGGCGTCTGCGGGCAGGACGATGATCCCGTCGTGGTCCTCGCCGATGCCCAGTTCGCGCGCCGAGCAGATCATGCCGGCCGACACGTGGCCGTAGGTCTTGCGGGCGCTGATCTGGAAGTCCCCGGGCAGTACGGCGCCGGGCAGGCACACGACCACGAGGTCGCCCACGACGAAGTTGTGAGCCCCACAGATGATCCCCTGGGGTTCGCCGGTGCCGTTGGCGTCGCCGACGTCCACGGTGCACCAGTTGATCACCTTGCCGTTCTTCTGCGGCTCCTTCTCGAGGGTCAGCACCCGGCCCACGACCAGGGGACCGGTGATGGCGTCACCGGGCTGCTCGATGCCTTCGAGCTTGAGCCCGAGCATGGTGAGCCGGTGGGTGAGGTCCTCGAGGGTCGCCTCGGGGGGCAGGTCGACGTACTCCTGGATCCAGGACAGGGCGGCCTTCATCAGATCTCCACTCCGAACGGCTGGGTGAACCGGATGTCACCGTCGAACACGTCGCGCAGGTCCTCGACGTTGTGGCGGAACATCAGCATCCGGTCGATCCCGAAGCCGAACGCGAACCCCGAGTAGACCTCCGGGTCGATGCCGCAGGCGGTCAGGACGCGCGGGTTGACCACTCCGCAGCCGCCCAGCTCGATCCAACCCTCGCCGCGACAGGTCCGACAGGCGTCACTGTCGACACCGCGACACACGAAGCAGACCATGTCCATCTCGGCTGACGGCTCGGTGAACGGGAAGTAGGAGGGCCGGAACCGGGTCGAGATGCCCTCGCCGAACAGGGCCTGGGTCATGTGGTCCAGGGTGCCCTTGAGGTTGGCCATCGTGATGCCCTTGTCGACGACCAGGCCCTCGATCTGATGGAAGACCGGCGAATGCGTGGCGTCCACCTCGTCGGTGCGGTAGACCCGCCCGGGGCACACCACGTAGATGGGAGGCTCGCGGGTCAGCATGGTCCGGGCCTGTACCGGCGACGTATGGGTACGCAGCACCAGCGCCGCGTCGGCCGGCTCCAGCCAGAACGTGTCCTGCATGGTGCGGGCCGGGTGGTCGGCGCCCATGTTCAGGGCATCGAAGTTGAGCCACTCGGCCTCGACCCACGGACCTTCGGCGACCTCCCAGCCCATCGAGACGAAGACGTCGGACAGGCGCTCGGACATGGTGGTGATCGGATGGCGGGCGCCGACGGGCCGGCGGTCGGTCGGCAGCGTGACGTCCACGGTCTCCTCGACCAGCATCCGTTCCTCGTGCTCGGCCTCCAGCACCACCAGGCGGGCGGCGAGCGCGCCGTTGACAGCACCACGTGCCTTGCCGACCCGCTGTCCGGCCTCCTTGCGAGCCTGGGGCGGCAGCGCGCCGATCTCCCGGTTGGCCAGGGCCATCGGGGAACGGTCGCCGGTGTGCTCGATGCGGGCCTGCTTGAGCTCGTCGAGGTCGGTGGCCGCAGCGAACGCCTGGATCGCGGCCTCCTGCATCGCCTCGATCTCGTCAGCGCGCAGCGGGGTGACCTCGACAGGGTCGTAATCGGTGTTCGGGCCCGACATGACTGCCTTTCCGGCGGTGGATCCCACGAGTGGTGAACGGATGGAACGCGGTGGAACGTGCCAAGTCTAGGAACCCGGTCGCGTCGCCGGCGACCGGGTTTGCCTCCTGGCTACTTCACGATCGAGGAGGTGACCCGCGGGGCCCTCGCACCGAGGAAGAAGATGCCGGGCAGTCCGGCTGTCTCGAAGCCCAGGCTGTCGTTGCGGCGCAGGGTCGAATGGGCGATCGCCATGCGCCCGGTGCGGTCGTTGCTGACGAAGAACACCGCCCCGCCACCTTCGTTGGCCACGTTGTCGGTGATCTCGGTGCCGCGCAACGACAGGGTGAACCGGTTGCCGTCGAGGTAGATCGCTCCCCCGCTGCCGCCACCCTGGGTGCCGCTCCGGGCCGGGTTGGCGCCGTGGCCCACTGCCCGGTTGTTCGTGAAGACACTGTTGAGCACCACCCACGACACCCCGATGCTGCTGATCGCGCTGCCGTTGCTGCAGCGCCCGCCCGAGAAGGAGCTGTTCACGACGTAGACCGGCCGGCCGTCGAACTGCGACAGCACGCGTACGGCGGCTCCGCCGATGTCGGGCCCTCGTCGTTCACACCGGTTGGCGCGGAACTGCGAGTTGACGATCTTGACTCGCCCGCCGCGAACGAAGATCGCGCCTCCTCCGCCACCGTCGTAGGTGGCGCCGGTGGAGTTGCCGTGGGCGAACCGCAGGTTCTGCACCACCAGGCGGGGGCTGTTCTGGTTGTCGCAGTGCGAGGTCGTCCAGCCCTGCCGCGGGTCGCAGGTGTTCATGTAGAGGATGCGCCGGGCGTTGCCGCCGTCGAGCGTGACGAGTCCGCGCCCGTCCAGGACCACCCGCGGACCGTGGGCGTTGACCACCTTCGCGGTGCTCTTGAGGCGAATGGTGACCGGGTCCGGCCCGCAGTTGAACCTGATGACTCCGCCTGCGGCCACCGCCCGCACCACGGCGGCCGACGTACAGCTCGCGGGGGTGCCACGGCCGATGTAGCGGTCGGGGTCGGAGGTGTTGACGGCCCTGGCCTTGGCTGGCACGGGCACCCGCGCCACCCCGTCTCCGGGAGCGGCCCAACCCGAGGTCCTGGTGCTCGGGGTGGGGTTGGGTGCTGCCGTGTCGGCGACCGCGGTGGAGGCGGGCAGGGCCAGTGTCGCGCAGCAGACGAGGGTGACGAGGTGTCGGCGCCGGGGGGAGACCATTCGAGCGATGCTAGCGAAGACGTCGCGCTGCCTCATCTAGGTTGTGCCCGTGACGCATGCACTGATGCAACTCCTGAGGTTCACGTGGCTGGAGTTGAAGTCCTGTGCGTTCGCCTTCGGAATCTTCGCGGGGCTGGTGCTGGTCCGCGTCGTACCGCTGCCGATCGAGGCGTACGACGCGATGCTGGTCTGGTGCCTGGTGCTGACCTTCGGGTTCTGGGCGCTGGGCTGGGAGTCCTGGCGCGAGGTGCTGGTCATCTTCGGCTTCCACGCTCTCGGCCTGACCCTGGAGCTCTTCAAGGTGCACCAGGGTTCGTGGGTCTATCCGGGCGAGGCGGTCACCAAGATCGGCGGGGTGCCACTGTTCGCGGGCTTCATGTACGCCTCGGTGGGTTCCTACATCTGTCAGGCCTGGCGGCACTTCGAATTGCGGGTGTCGCACTATCCCGCCCTCCCGACGACGCTGGTCGCGCTCGGGATCTATGCGAACTTCTTCACCCACCACTACCTGCCCGACGTACGGATCGCCCTCGCGGTCGCGCTGGTGCTGGTGCTCTGGCGGTGCCGGGTGCACTTCACCGTCGGCGCCGAGCGCTACCGGATGCCGCTCTCCCTCTCCTTCCTGCTCATCGGCGCCTTCCTCTGGCTCGCGGAGAACGCTGCGACGTTCCTCGACGCCTGGAGGTACCCCGGGCAGGTGGATGTGTGGGAGGCCGTGCACGCCACGAAGCTGGGTGCCTGGGCGTTGCTGGTCTCGATGAGCTTCGTGCTGGTCGCCAGCGTCAAGGCGCAGGAGGGTCGCCTCTACCACGTGCCGAGCGAACCGGACGTGACCGGCTGAGGGCCGCTACTCGGGCCGACGGTCCTCGGCCGGCCAGGACAGCATCACCCGGGCACCGCCGCTCGGTGAGTCCCCGATCTCCACGGTGCCACCGTGCGCGCGCATCAGACCGTTGACGATGTACATGCCCAGCCCCGAGCCGCCCCGGACCCCGTGCTTCCAGAACTTGGTGAAGACCCGCTGGCGGATCTCGACCGGGATGCCTTCGCCCTCGTCGTCGACGGTGAGGAGCACCCCGTCGTACTCGTGGTCCGGCGGCAGCCGGCGGGCGGTGACGACCACCAGTCCGTCGCCGTGCCGGATGCCGTTCTCGACGAGGTTGGTGACCACCTGGGTGAACTTGTCGGGATCAGCGCTGATCTCGGGCAGGTCATCGGCGAAGTCGGTCTCGATCTCGCGTGCCGTGCCGGCCGCGACGGAGTCGACGATGCGGTCGACCAGCACCGTGACCTTGCTCGGGCGCGGGTAGAGCGACAGTCGTCCGGTGTCGATCCTGGCCACGTCGAGCAGCTCGGTGATCAGTCGGCTCAGTCGATCGGCGTCCGCGTTGACGGTGGCGAGCATCAACTTCTTCTGGTCGTCGTTGAGCTTGTCCCAGCGGTTGAGGAGGGCCTGCACGAAACCCTTGACGCCGGTGAGCGGTGAGCGCAGCTCGTGGGCCACGGTGGCGACCAGGTCCGAGCGCTCCCGGTCGAGTCTGGCCCGGCCACGACCCGAACGCAGGCTCAACGCAACGCCCGTCACGGGTCCGAGCTTCTCGGCGCGCAGGATGCGGGCGGTGACCAGGACCTCGAGCCCACTGGGCAGCGTCCAGGACTGCTCAGGAACGCCGGTCCGGGTGCGGAGGCCGTCATAGGGGCAGTTGACATCGAGCCAGGTGGCCCCGTCCTGGTCCTGCAGGCGCAGTACGTCGCGCAGCTTGCGCCCGACCACCTCGTCGCGCGAGACACCCAGCAGGGAGCAGCCCATCTGGTTGACGAACTCGACCAGACCGGAGTCGTCGGCGATGACGACACCGTCGGCGAGCGAGTCCATCGTGAGTTGCGCGAGCGAACTGGGCACGACGCTCAGCCTACTCAGACAGCGTCGTCAGAGGCTCGGGCTGCGTTGCGCGCGGGCGCTGGCGTAGAGGCAGACGGCGGCGGCGGTGGCGAGGTTCAGGCTCTCGGCGCGGCCGTGGATCGGGATCGACACGCGCTGGTCGGCGGCGCGAGCCAGCTCCTCAGGCAGACCCCATGCCTCGTTGCCGAAGAGCCAGGCGGTGGGTCGGCTGAGCAGGTCATCGGCCTCGAAGAGGTCGACCTCGCCCTTCCCATCGGCCGCGAGCACGACGAGTCCGGCCCTCTGGGCAGCCCGGACCGCGGCGAGCGGGTCCTCCACCGAGGCGATCGGGAGATGGAACAGGCTGCCGACGGTGGCGCGGACGGTCTTGGGGTTGTAGGCGTCCACCGAGTGCCCGCTGAGCACCACCGCATCGGCTCCGGCAGCGTCCGCGCAGCGGATCACCGTGCCGGCATTGCCGGGGTCGCGGACGTCGGCGCACATCGCGACGAGGCGCGGGGCCCCGTCCAGGACGTGCTCCACAGGGCGGTCGAGGAACCGGCAGACCGCCACCACGCCCTGTGGCGAGACGCTGTCGCTCAGCGAGGCCAGCGCCCGCTCGTCGACCAGGTGCCACGGCTCGCCGTCGCGGCGCAGGCCGGCGTACGCCTCAGACGCCTGGGGGGTGGCGAAGACCTCGACCACGCACCCGGGCACCGACATCGCACCCTCGACTGCCTTGGGGCCGTCGGCGAGGAACAGCCGGGACTCGGCCCGAAATGCACGACGGGCGAGCTTGCGCGCGTTCTTGACCCGGGTGTTGCCGCTGGTCAGCGGCACCGGTGGGTCAGCGCGGAAGCTCGCCACGTCCTCGTCCATCGACTCGTGTGGTTGCAAGGAGGTCGCTGAGCGACCTCCTCGACCAGCGAGGGTCAGGCAGTCGCCTCGACCTTGGGGGCGTTGACGTCCTCGGGCAGGGCAGCCTTGGCGGCCTCGACGAGGGTTGCGAACGCGGCCGGGTCATTGACGGCGAGGTCGGCCATGATCTTGCGGTCGACCTCGATGCCGGCCAGGCCGAGGCCCTGGATGAAGCGGTTGTAGGTCATGCCGTTGGCGCGCGCCGCAGCGTTGATCCGCTGGATCCAGAGCTTGCGGAAGTCGCCCTTGCGCTTGCGGCGGTCGTTGTAGCTGTAGACCAGGGAGTGGGTGACCTGCTCCTTGGCCTTGCGGTAGAGCCTGGACCGCTGACCGCGGTATCCGCTCGCCCGCTCGAGGACGACCCGGCGCTTCTTCTGGGCGTTTACTGCCCGCTTGACGCGTGCCACTGTGTTACTCCTTCACGAATTGGTGCGTAGTGCTGGTGTCCGACTGAGCCGACCACCGACTGGGTGGGGCTCGGTCAGAGACCGAGAAGCTTCTTGGCGCGACCGGTGTCGGCCTTGGCGACCTCGACGGTGCCGGTCATGCGACGAGTCACCTTGGAGGACTTCTTCTCCAGGTTGTGGCGCTTGCCCGCCTTCTCGCGCAGGATCTTGCCCGACCCGGTCACCCGGAAGCGCTTGCTGGCACCGGAGTGCGTCTTGTTCTTCGGCATGTGTTTCTCTCTCCTCGGTGATGCAGTGGCCACGCATGGGCGTGGCCACCGACGAACGTGGGTCAGGCTTCGATCTCGGGGTCGAGGTTCTCGGAGCGACCCTTCTCCTTCTTGGGCGCCGGAGCCCCGTGCGAGGCCTTCAACTCGGCGCGCTCCTCCGCCTCGGCAGCGGCGCGCTCGGCGGCGCGGGTCTCCTTCTCGGCCTTCAACTCGACCTTGGCCTCGGCCTTCTTGCGGTGCGGGCCCAGGACCATGATCATGTTGCGGCCGTCCTGCTTCGGGGAGCTCTCGACGAAGCCGAGGTCCACGACATCTTCGGCCAGCCGCTGCAGCAACCGATAGCCGAGTTCGGGACGGTGCTGCTCGCGACCGCGGAACATGATCGTGATCTTGACCTTGTCACCGGCGCGCAGGAAGCGGACGACGTGGCCCTTCTTGGTCTCGTAGTCGTGGGCGTCGATCTTCGGACGAAGCTTCATCTCCTTGATGATCACGTTCGTCTGGTTGCGGCGCGCCTCACGAGCCTTCTGGGCGTTCTCGTACTTGAACTTCCCGTAGTCCATGAGCTTGCAGACCGGGGGGCGTGCCATCGGTGCGATCTCGACGAGGTCCAGGTCGGCCTCCTGCGCGAGCTTGAGCGCCTCGCTCGTGGGAACGATGCCGACGGTCTCGCCACTGGGGCCAACGAGGCGGACCTCGGAAACCCGGATCCGGTCGTTGATGCGGAGCTCTGTGCTGATGTGTCCTCCAAGGTTGGTGGGTGGAGGCCATCGCGCCTGAAATGCACAATGGCTCCCGCTGCTGCCAGCGGAAGCCAGTCACGTCACGTCTCCCACGAGTGGGCAACGCATCGCCGCAGGATCCGACTTGCTGGATCTTGCGTGGACCGGACCCGACGACCTGTGCTCCTCCCCTTGCGGAGAGACTCGGCGGTCGATGCGGGTGGGAGTTCATGGCGAGCCATGGATTCCGCTTGGCGGACTCGCCGTTGCCATGCGGGCATGACAGGACGAGTCGGTCGAGGACCAGATTAGCCGATCAACCCTGGTCGGGGCGAATCCAGGAGGAGCGGCCCGCCATGCGGGCCAGTCGCCACCCGCGGGCCAGGCCCTCGAGGTCCGGGCCGTCGACCACCAGGGTCACCGGGCCGGCTACATCGAGCAGCAGCGCGGCCGCACCATCCTGCAGGGCGGACTGCGCGGCCACCGCCGCTGCGACCGGGACCGGGCGAGCCTCAGGATCCCAGGCCTTCATGCTTGTGAGACTGGTGAACGCGAGCAGCGCCAGGCGTCCGTCATTGCCCTGGAGAAGGACCGCTGCCATGTCACTGGTCTTGTCGTGCGCCAGGCCCTGGTCGTCGTACTCCACCTCCCCGAGCAGGGCGACGACCGGCACCAGCACCCGGCTGCGCTGGAGCTCGGCCAGTGCCTCGGGAAAGCGCCCCGGATCGGCGGAGTACGCCGCGAGCGCGGCGCCCAGGGCGGGTTCGGCGTCCCCGTTGTCGTCGGAGAACCCGGTGTCGAGCAGGCGCCGGTCGGCTGGAGGAGTGCTCACCGCTTCACACCGGGAACGGGAGCTGCGGCTGGGGCGGCCCCAAGGTGGGGTCGACGCCGTCGAACAGGCTGCTGACCGACTCTCCTGCGTGGATCCGGCTGATCGCGTCGGCGAACAGGTCCCCCACACTCAGCACGGTCAGCCCGGGCCAGTCGACGGGCGGAACGGTGTCGGTGGTCACCACTTCGCGGATCATGGGGTGCCCACTGAGCCGGTCCACGGCCTTGCCGACGAACAGGCCGTGGGTGCAGGCGATCGAGGCACCGGTGCAGCCCAGCTCGTCGAGGCGGTCGAGCAGCTCGATGATGGAACCTCCCGTAGCGATCTCGTCATCGAGGACAAGCGCATGCTTGCCTGCGACGTCGCCGACGATGGCGTCGATGACCACCCGGTCATCGGCCAGCCGCTGCTTGCTGCCTGCAGCCACCGGGAGACCGAGGAGCCGGGCGAACTGGGTGGCCGTCTTGGCATTGCCGAGGTCGGGCGAGACCACGACGTAGTCGGTCAGGTCCTGGGACCGGTAGTGGTCGGCCAGCACCCCCAGCGCGGTGAGGTGGTCGACCGGCACGGAGAAGAAGCCGTGCACCTGCGGCGCGTGCAACGTCATCGTCAGCACCCTGGTCACCCCGGCCGTGGCCAGCAGATCTGCCACCAGCCGGCCACCGATCGAGATCCTGGAGGAGTCCTTCTTGTCGGAGCGCGCGTAGGCGTAGTGCGGAATCACGACGGTGATCTGGGAGGCCGACGCGCCCTTGGCCGCATCGACCATCAACAGGAGCTCCATCAGGTGCTCCTGGGTGGGCGGCACGAGGGGCTGGACCAGGTAGACGTCACGTTGTCGACAGTTGGCCTGCAACTGCACCTGGAGACAGTCGTTGCTGAAACGCTTGATCTCCACCGTCGACAGGGGCACCCCGAGGGCGTTGCAGATGGCGGAGGCCAGCGGTCGGTGGGCACTGCCGCTGAACACGACGATCTCGCGCACAAGCACTCCTGACACGCTCGACGGCGGGAACTCCGCCCAGCCTAACGCCCCGGGAATGCACCGTTGCCCGATGTGCGAGGCTTGAGTCGTGGACGACGTGACCTGGGGGGCCCTGGCTCTGGTGCTGACCGTGCTCAGCGGCGGTTACACCTGGTGGGCGTTCCGGCATCGCGGGCTTGCGGCAGGCGCCCGTGGGGCGGCCGTCACCCTGCTGCCTCCCGCCGCCTGGTTGACCGGGACGCTGCGGATGTTCACCCGGATCATCGATGCCATCACCGACTGGGCGACCCACCTGGTGTTCAGTCCCTCGGTCTGGCTGGGGATCATCCTGGCCGGCGTCTCCGTGGTGCTCTTCGGGGTGGCGGGCCGGATGGGCCGCTCCGAGCCGACCCCTGCGAGCGACACCCCGAAGGCCGCACCCCGGCAGGTGAACCCGTCCGCGGGTCGCCCGGCACCCGCGATCGACGACGACCTCGCCGAGATCGAGGCGATCCTCAAGAAGCGGGGCATCAACTGATGTCCCAGGAGTTCGTCGATCGCAATCGCCTGTGGTCGCGGCTCAACTCCGCCGTCGACACTCTCGACGGTTCCCTGTCCACGCCGGCCCTGGTGGTCGACCTCGACGCCTTCGACGCCAACGCCCACGACCTCGTCCGCCGCGCGGCCGGCAAGCCGATCCGGGTCGCCTCCAAGTCGCTCCGGGTCCCGGCGCTCCTGACACGTGCTCTGGGCACCCCGGGCTTCTCGGGGATCCTCGCCTACTCGCTCGCCGAGGCGCTGTGGCTGTTCTCCGAAGGGGTGTGCGACGACATCGTCGTCGCCTACCCCACGGTCGACCGGGGCGCGCTGGCCACGCTGGTCGCCTCCCCCTCGGCGGCCACGGCGATCACCCTCATGATCGACGACGTCGCTCATCTCGATCTCGTCGACTCGGTCCGCTCCTCGCGCGCCGTCCCGATCCGCGTGGCCCTGGACATCGACGCGGGGCTGAGGATGGGGCGACAGCACGTCGGTCCCAAACGCTCGCCCCTCTACGACGCCGACCAGGTGCTCCGCCTGGCCTCGACCGTCGCCAAGCGCAGTGGCTTCCACCTGGCCGGAGTGATGACCTATGAAGGTCAGGTCGCCGGTGTGCCCGACGACGTCCCCGGCGAGCGCGCCAAGTCCCTGGTGATCCGCAAGCTCAAGTCGGCCTCGGTGACCCAACTCGAACTGCGGCGCCGCGAGATCGCGACCGCGCTGTCCCCCTTCGGCCTCAAGTTCTGGAACGCGGGCGGCTCCGGCTCGGTCGAGACCACCGTCGCCGATCCGTCGGTGACCGAGGTGGCGGCCGGCTCCGGACTGCTCGTTCCGGGCCTCTTCGACCACTACCAGTCGTTCGCCCCACGCCCGGCGGCCTACTTCGGGGTGCCCGTCGTACGCCGTCCGTCGCCGCAGGTCGCGACGGTGGCCGGCGGCGGCTTCATCGCCTCGGGCCCGACCGGGGCCACCAGGGCGCCGATCACGTGGGCGCCACCCGGCTTGCACCTGACGGGTCTCGAAGGCGCCGGCGAGGTGCAGACACCCCTCACCGGACACCCGGCCGCACTGCTCAAGATCGGCGACCTGGTCTGGTTCCGCCATGCCAAGTCCGGCGAGCTTTTCGAGCACGGCAACGTCGTGCACCTGCTCTCAGGAGAACGATTCGTCGACACGGTGCCGACCTATCGCGGCGCAGGGCATGCCTTCGGCTGAGGAAGTCGTCGTCTCGCTGACCGGTGCGCGGGAGCCGACGCTCGGCTCCGGCCGGCTGATCTGCATCGACGGACCCGCGGGATCGGGCAAGACCACCCTCGCTGCTGCGATCGCCCGTCTGGAACCGGCGGCGCGGGTGATCCACATGGATGACCTGTACGACGGCTGGGAGGGTCTGCCCCACCTGGGCGACCAGCTCGACGATCTCCTGCTGCCCCTGACTGAGGGCCGTCCGGGCAGCTATCGGCGCTACGACTGGCTCGACGAGGCATTCGCTGAGACCGTCTCGGTGCCTCCCGTCGACCTGTTGGTCCTCGAAGGGGTCGGGTCCGGTGCACTGAGGCACGCCGCACTCATCACCACCTTGGTCTGGATCTCGGTGCCACCGCAGCTGCGCCTCGAACGCGGCCTCACCCGCGACGGCGCCGCGGCGGAGTCGCACTGGCGGCGCTGGATGCTCGGAGAGGCTGCGCACCACGCCCGCGAGCGGACCCGCGAGCGTGCTGATGTCCTCGTGGACGGGACCGGCTCCACAGCGCCTGCGCTCCTCTAGGGTGGAGGACATGGTGGGACCCAGCGGAGAGCAGTTCGAGATCTCTGGCGGTGGCTACCGCGCCGTCGTCACCGAGAGTGGGGCAGCCCTGCGCCTTCTCGAGCACCACGGTCGTCGCCTCGTGGACGGCTTCGACGAGTCTGAGATGTCGTACGGCGGCCGTGGCCAGTTGCTCATGCCCTGGCCCAACCGGATCGAGGACGGCGCCTACTCGTTCGGCGGCCGCGACCTCCAACTGGCACTCACCGAGCCGGCCCGGCACAACGCCTCCCACGGCCTCGCCCGCTGGGCGGCGTGGTCCCTGGAGGAGCTCACCGACAACTCGGTCTCACTGGTGCTGCGACTGATGGCCCAGACCGGCTTCCCGTGGGCCGTCGACCTGCACGTGCTCTACGACCTCTCCGCCGACGGGCTGACGGTCTCCCAGACCGCCACCAACCTGTCGCCGTCTGCGGCGCCCTACGCCAGCGGTGCGCATCCCTATCTCACCGTGGGAGATGGTCCTATCGACGACTGGGAGCTCACCCTGCCGGCGGGACGACGTCTGCTCCTGAACGATCGCAAGCTGCCGGTCGGTGAGGAGGCCGTGGACGACACTGGCTTCGACTTCCGGGTGTCGCGGCCGATCCGCTCGGCCAGTTTCGACCACCCGTTCTGCGACCTCGCCCGCGACTCCTCCGGACGCGCGAGCGTCGTGCTGCAGGGTGAGGGCCGCGGCCTCGTGCTGTGGGTGGACGGCGGCATCAACTGGCTCCAGGTCTACTCCGGCGACGACGTCGCCTCGCACGGGCGGCGTTCCCTGGCCGTGGAGCCGATGACGGCGCCACCGAATGCGTTCCGCAGCGGCATCGATCTGGTGACCCTCGCCCCAGCCGGTGAGAGCGGTGACGAGCACTCGGTGTCGTGGGGCATCCGCGCCGTCGGCTGAGTCACGAGGGTATGCGCGCCCAACGCGAGCCGTTCAGGTTGATGAACGCGTCCAACGAGTCGCCGGGCAGCCTTACGCGGGCGGCTCGGAGGACCACTGGCGCGGCCTCAGAAGTCTCGATCCCGTCCTGTGAGGACAGAGCCGTGGACACCAAGGAATCGTCGACCTGCTCATCCCCGGTCTCGTCCGGTCCCAGTTCGCGCAACTTGGGAGCAGTCGCTTGCCAGCTGCGCAGGTTCTGCACCACATCTGCATAGAAGACATTGACTGCGACGGCTACAGAGTCGATGAATCCACCCCGCCCCCTGCCGCGCTTCGATCCCATCGTGCAACTGGATGCGATCCGGAAGGACCGGATGTCGCGGGTGGGGTCCACGACGAGAACTCTGGGGTTCTCCCGCACGGCTCCCAGAAGCTCGGTCACCCCGTCCCCCCGACCATGCATCACGAAGGCTTCGATCCGAAGGTGATCGGGGGCATCCTTGAGTTGACGCAGCAGCCAATTGACCCGGGTTGATGCGCGCCCCTCACGGGGCGCGTCGAGATCAACGTGACACGTGACCTTCGATGCCCGAAGGTCCGCCGTGACGTGAAGGGGGCCAACCGCTCCAGGAATGCTCAGGCCACCGACCATCGTGCCGTTCGACGTCAACGACGCGATCAGGGATTGTGAACGAACGGCTGCGTCAGCACGCTCCTTTCGCGACAGCAACGGGGTCACCTCCTTTCCCAGGCTGCGACCCAACTGCAGACCGCAATACTGAATCAAAGAATCGAACCGGGCGGTCACGCTGGGCAGGCCCTTGTCATTGCTGCGCAAAGTGCCCGCCGCCAACGCGTCACGCGTCGGCACCCATGCCGGACCCATGTCTTCCATCTCCAACGCCCCTGATCGCGGGTGCTCCAGGTAGCGGATGAGCTCACCCAGGATCCATGCTTGATCCGGATCCGCCACACCTCGATGCTCTTTCTGCATCACCGCCTCGGTCAGGACGTCCATCCACGACAGATGATGCAGGGCAATCTTTCTCGTCTTCCGCCCGTCGACCTTCGTCGGGTGGCTGCCGTCGCCGGGCGGAATCTCGTTGGAGATGGTGAGCAACGCATCGAACCCTTGCTCACGAGCGATGTCGAGGTAATGCTCGAGTTGTTGCGTCTGCAATTCGTTGACGTTCGTCTTGACCTCCACCAAGGCGGTCCACACCGACTTGCCGCGAGTCACGCGGATGAGCCCATCGGGAAAGTAGCGCGTGCCGTCAAGGGTGAAAGGCACCTCAATGAATGCTTCGATCCGTCCCGCCGGCGCGCCCAATGGCTGAGTGATCGCCCGCCCGAACTCTTTGACCGATGTGAGAACAGCCAGGAGCGCGGAGGTGGCACGCCGCTCCTGCTCGTCAGCGCCCGAGATTCCTGAGGTCGGAATCAGTCGGGCCTGATTCCACGTCTCCTCTGACATCGCACTCGTCCTCCCGTTGACGGCATGGTCAGCGCTCATCGTGCACTACATGTGCTTCGCGTGTGCGAACTTCCCTGCGCTGCCTGGCTGACCGGCGTACGAGCCCTGCGGGCATACTGACCCGGTGCCCTTGCTGGAAGTTCGTGGTCTGACTCGCCGGTATGGGGAGATCGAGGTGATCTCCGGGTTCGACCTCGACGTGGAGGCCGGCAGCGCTGTCGCCCTGGTCGGCCGCAACGGGGCAGGCAAGTCCACGGTGCTGCGTTGCGTCACGGGTGTGGACACCCCCACGGCGGGGACCGTCCTGCTGGACGGCGAGCCCCTCGACGAACGCGATCCCGGGGTGCGCGCGGCGCTGGCCAGCGTGCTCGACGGCATGGACTTCTTCCCCGACCTCAGCGTCGTCGAGCACCTCGACCTGTTCGCGAAGGCCCATCGGGTCGAGGATGCCGAGCAGGTGGTCGACCAGTTGCTGCAGAGCATCGGCCTGACTGCGCAGGCGGGTCAACTGCCCGGTTCGCTCTCGTCCGGACAGCGCCGCCGCCTGACGTTGGCGAGCGCGTTCGTGCGACCCAGCCGGCTCATGGTCCTCGACGAACCCGAACAGCGCCTCGACGCCGACGCCGTGATCTGGCTCGCCGACCGACTCAAGCGCGACAAGGCCGCCGGCGTGGGAATCCTCATGGCCAGCCACTCCCCCCAGCTCGTCGATGCGGTCGCCGATCGGGTGGTCGACATCGGCGGCGCCTCGTGACCGCACTGCCCCATCCGACCGCCCGTGAGCTGCGCGGGGACATCCGCCATTGGCGCCGTGGCCGCGCCCAGGCCAGGCTGCGCGACGTCCTCGAGGACGCCTACGTCGCCCTCTTCGCGACCCTGATGCTCAGCGCCATCCTGGTCAACGTCATCCGCACCATCGGGCAGATCTCGGACACCCTGTGTACGTCGCCCGGCTGCCTGGGCGCGCGAGCCCTGCTCCCCTACCTCGTCACCACGGCCGCGTTGGCCCTCGTGCTCAGCGGCGCCCGGCTGTTCGGCCCGGTCTTCGTGCCCCCCGCCGTGGGCTCGTGGCTGCTGAGCTCACCGGTCGACCGCAGATCGCTGCTGCGCCCCAGGCTCGTCGGCACACTGCTGGTCGCCCTGGTCGCCTCCGCCCTCGTGTCCGCGACCGGATCGGTCCTCGGTGGGCTGGACCCGCTTCCGCTGGTCGCGCTCGACGCCACGACGGCGGTGCTGGCCACGGCCACCGTGGCCCTGGCCACCGTCGACCAGACCCGTCGGGGAAGGACCACCCGCGTCGCGGCGGGGGTCATCGCACTCGCGCTCTGGGCCGGCCTCCTCATCACTGCGCTGGGACTCGTCCGGGTGACCAGCCCGACCTCCAGCGTCCCGTCCTGGTGGTGGATCGCACTGGCGGCGGCCGTCGCCATCACCGCCGTCGCCATCCAGCGTGCGATGAGGGCCCTCGCCCGGTTGCGGCAACGACAGATCACCCCCGGCGGCGCCCTGGTGCCCAGTCTCTCCGGGGCACTGGCCGGACTGGACCTCGCCCTCGTCAACGATGTCCTGCTGGCGCACCGCTGGCGCTCCCGCGGTTCGGTCCGGTCGCGTCGCGGCGGGTCGACGGGGCCGGGCGCCCTCATGTGGCCGGAACTGACCCGGATGCTGCGCAGTCCCCAGCAGATCCTGACGGTGTGCGCGGTGGTCGTGGCGCCGTACGCCGCCGCCACTGCCGGCGCTGGCCGTGGCGTCATCGTCATCGGTGGACTGGCCGGGTTCTTCGCCGCGCTGCCGACCCTGACCGGGCTCCGGGTGCTGGAACGCACACCGGGGATCCGGCGCAACCTCCCCTTCACCAACAGCCAGATCCGGCGTGCGGCCCTCGTGGTGCCCACGGCGTTGATGTGGCTCTACGGGCTCGCCATCGCCCCGGCCGTGCACGAGGCCGTCGGGGAGCCGGTGTCGCAGACCCTCCTGCTCGGGGTCGCGGTGGGCTTCGCATCGCTGACCGCGGCTGTCCGCTGGATGACCGGACGACCACCGGACTACAGCAAGCCGTTGGTCTCGACCCCGGCCGGCGGGGTCCCGACCAACCTCTACGGCAGCGTCGTACGAGGGATGGACGTGCTCCTGCTGACCCTGGCACCGATGCTGCTCTCGCCCAGCGACGCCGCAGCGTGGGTGTCCATCCTGCTCTCGTTCGCGATCCTCGCCTACTTGGTCAGTCGAGACTGATCAGGAGATCAGCGCGCGAATCTGACGCACCGCGTTCCTGGCCCTCGGGCCGTCGGACCCCTGGAGGGCCAGGGCCGAGATGGTGGTGCCATCGGCCAGATCCAGTGTGGCCCACGGTGCGCCCCGGACCAGGCTGATCGACACCACCTCGGCCCACTCGTAGGAGTGGCTGCGGTAGCCGTTGACGATCAGGAGGCGGGCGTCCTCAGCGACCACCCGCGATCGGACCAGGGCGAACCACGCCGCGAAGGCGAGCCCGAACAGGAAGAGCATCGTGAGCTTCTGGAACACCGTGAACTGGGCCCGAATCTCGGGTGGGAAGGCGATCCATGCGAACAGGCAGACGACCAGGAGACCGATCCCGGCGACCGTCGCTGCGATCCGGGCACCGTAGGGACGCCAGGTGTGGGGCAACACCAGCTCGCGGCGGGGCTCAGAGTCGGCAGGCATGGATGTCGGTCAGGAGGATGGCCCGCGCGCCCAGGTCGTAGAGCTCGTCCATGAGTCGCTGTGCGCCGGAACGAGGGACCATCGCCCGGACAGCGACCCAGCCCTCGCGCCGCAACGGCGAGATGGTCGGGCCCTCGAGCCCGGGCGTCAGCGCCACCGCGTCGGCCACCCGGTCGGTGTGGATGTCGTAGTCCATCATCACGTAGCCACGCGCCACCAGGACCCCGTCGAGGCGGCGCTTGAAGACCTCGAAGCCGTCCGGCTGGGCAGTCCCGGCACGGGTGATGAGCACCGCCTCGGACTCCAGGACGACGTCACCGAACACCTCGAGCCCGGCCGCCCGCAACGTGCTGCCCGTCTCCACCACATCGGCGATGGCGTCAGCCACGCCGAGCTGGATGCTGGTCTCGACCGCACCATCGAGGCGGGTCACCGTCGCCTCGATCCCGCGCTCCTGGAGGTAGGCCTGCACGACGCCGACGTACGAGGTGGCGATCCGCTTGCCGGCCAGCTGGCCGACATCGGTGAACCGGCCGATCGGTCCGGCGAAGTGGAACTTGCTGCGCCCGAATCCGAGGTCGAGCATCTCCTCGGCCTTGGCGCCGGAGTCGAGCAGGAGGTCACGGCCGGTGATCCCGACGTCGAGGGTGCCCTCCCCGACGTACAGGGCGATGTCTCGTGGGCGCAGGTAGAAGAACTCGACACCGTTCTCGGCGTCGGTGAGGGCCAGCTCCTTGGCGTCCTGGCGCTGGCGGTAGCCCGACTCACGCAGGATCTGGGAGGCGGCCTGGGACAGCGCCCCCTTGTTGGGTACGGCGATCCGCAGCAGCTTGTCGGTCATGGTTCCTCAGAGGTGGGCGTAGACGTCGTCAAGGGTGAGGCCGGCGGCGATCATCATCACCTGGGCGTGGTAGAGCAGTTGGCTGATCTCCTCCGCCGCCCGGTCCTTGCCCTCGTGCTCGGCGGCCATCCAGGACTCGGCAGCTTCTTCGACCAGCTTCTTGCCGATCGTATGCACGCCGGCGTCGAGCTCAGCGACCGTGCCGGAACCTGCGGGGCGGGTCAGGGCCTTCTCCGTGAGCTCGGCCCACAGCCCTTCGAACGTCTTCACGATCCCCAACCCTACGGCGTGCCCCGACCTGTCGCAGATGCGCGTCCAGATCGCGCCGACCTGTCGCAGATGTACATGGCTGATGTACATCTGCGACAGGTCGGCGAGTTTGCGACGTACATCTGCGACAGGTCAGTCGTCGTAGCCGCGCTTGATCCGCCGCAGCACCTGGGCCGTCACCAGCGCGGCGGCCGCGGCCTCGTAGCCCTTGTCCTCGTGGGAGTGCGCCAGACCGGCTCGATCGAGGGCCTGCTCCTCGTTGTCGGTGGTCAGCAACCCGAACCCGATCGAGGTCGTGTAGTCCAGCGCCACCCGGGTCAACCCGTCCGTGGCGGCGTTGCAGACGTAGTCGAAGTGCGGAGTGCCGCCCCGGATGACGACACCGAGAGCCACCACGGCGTCGTACCCCTGCGCGGCGAGCGCCGCAGCCGCCACCGGCAGCTCGAACGCGCCAGGGACCCGGTGGACGACGGGTGCCTCCACCCGATAGGCGCGCATCGCTCGATCGGCGCCGTCCAGCAGCCCGTCCATCACCTGCACGTGCCAGCTGGACGCGACGATGGCCACCCGCAGCTCGCGGCAGTCGATCGGCTTCGCATCCGGGGCTCCGGCTCCACTCATGGCACGAGTCCTTCCGAGATCTCCAGATCGGGCAGTTGATGTCCCATCCGATCACGCTTGGTCTGCAGGTAGGCAAGATTGTGCCCGTTGGGGTGCGGGGCCAGCGGCACCCGCTCGACGACGCTGACGCCGTAGTCCTCCAGGCTCGAGGTCTTGGCCGGGTTGTTGGTCAGCAGTCGCACCGTCAGGACTCCCAGGTCCTTGAGGATCTGGGTCGCCGTCCCGTAGTGCCGCGCATCGGCCGGAAGACCCAGGTCGAGGTTCGCGTCCACGGTGTCGCGGCCGCCGTCCTGCAACTGGTAGGCCTGCAGCTTGGCCACGAGCCCGATTCCCCGGCCCTCGTGGCCGCGCAGGTAGACCACGACTCCCACGCCCTCGGCGACCACACGCTGCAGCGCCTCGTCGAGCTGCGGCCCACAGTCGCAGCGTTCGCTGCCGAACACGTCGCCGGTCAGGCACTCGGAGTGCACCCGGGTCAGCACCGGCTCGTTCCGGGCCACCGCGCCGGCCAGGTCGCCGTAGACCAGCGCGATGTGCTCGGAGCCGTCGATAGTGATGGTGTAGCCGAACGCCGTGAAGTCGCCCCACCTGGTCGGCAGCCTGGTCTGTGCGGAGCGGACCACGTGGCGCTCGTGGCGACGGCGGTAGCGCACCAGGTCCTCGATCGAGATCATGGCCAGCCCGTGCTCGTCGGCGAAGGCCCGCAGCTCGGGAGCACGCTTCATCGTGCCGTCGTCGTTGACCACCTCGACCAGCACCCCCGCCGGCGTGAGCCCGGCAAGCTTGGCCAGATCGACCGCCGCCTCGGTGTGCCCGCGCCTCACCAGCACGCCGCCCTCGCGGTAGCGCAGCGGGAAGACATGTCCGGGCCTGGTCAGCTCCCACGGCTCGGTGGCCGAGTCGGCCAGCACCCGTGCCGTGTGTGCACGATCGGCCGCGCTGATCCCCGTCGAGACGCCATCGCGGGCGTCCACCGAGATCGTGTACGCCGTGCGCAGCTTGTCCTTGTTGTGCGGCGTCATCAGGGGGATCTCGAGCCGGTCCAGCATCTCGGCAGGCATCGGCACGCAGATCACCCCGCTGGAGTGCCGGATCGTGAAGGCCATCAGCTCGGGGGTCGCCTTGGAGGCGGCGAAGATGATGTCGCCCTCGTTCTCGCGGTCCTCATCGTCGACGACCACCACCGCCTTGCCGGCAGCGATGTCGGCCACGGCACGTTCGATCGAATCCAGACGCACGCTCATGCGTTCACCTTCTCGGGTTGATGTAGTTGTGGTTCAGTGCGCGAGACCCGGAGCCACACGACGAAGCCGTAGGTCACCAGGGCGCCGTACACGAGGAACAGGACGGCTGTCGGGTAGTAGCCGGAGTGCCAGAGGAGTGGGACGCCGACCGCGTCCACCGCGATCCAGACCAACCAGAAGTCCGTCCAGCCCCGCGCCATCGCGTACGTCGCGAGCATGGAGCCGACGAAGATCCAGGCGTCGCACCAGAAGTACCACCGGGGTGCGGGCCACCCGGCCCCGATGACGGCGAACACCCACTGGAGCACCAGGACGCCGGCGGCCGCGGCCACCAGACACGCCAGGCGCTCGCTGGTGGTCGCCCAGCGCGGGGTGATCGCGGTCCCGTCGACGCGGCCACGTCGCAGCTCCTGCCAACGCCACCACCCGTAGAGGCTGGTCAGGATGAAGAACACCTGCCGGCCGGCCTGCCCGAACAGCGGCACCTGCGCATGGGCATCGAAGGTGGCGGCCAGGAAGACACTCAGGAGCAGCACGTTGCCGACGATGCCCACCGGCCAGGCCCAGACCCGACGGCGCAGTCCACCGATCGCCGAGGCGAAGCCGAAGCCGTTGCCGATGATCTCGCGCCAGGTGATCGGGTGTCCTGCGATGGACACCTGGGCGTCGTACAACCAGGTCAGGACGCTCATGACTGCGTCCTGGTGTGCGGCAGCAGCCGCTCGACGTACTTGGCCAACACGTCGACCTCGAGGTTGACGCGATCACCCGGCTTGCGGAACCCCAGAGTGGTCCGGGCGAGCGTCTCGGGGATCAGGCTGATCGTGAACGAGTCGTCCTTCGCCTCGACGACGGTCAGGCTGACACCGTCGACGGTGACAGAGCCCTTGTCGACCAGGTAGCGCGACAGCTCCGCGGGGATCGAGACCTCGACGACCTCCCAGTGCTCGCTGGGGGTTCGAGACAGGATCGTGCCGACCCCGTCGACATGTCCCTGCACGATGTGGCCACCCAGCCGGGTGCCCGCAGTCACCGCGCGCTCGAGATTGACCCTGTCTCCTGGACCGGCTCCCAGCAGTGAGGTCTTGTCCAACGTCTCCTGCATCACGTCGGCGGTCCAGAGGTCGGCCTCGCCGGAGTCGGCGGACGAGGCCGTCGAGACGACGGTCAGGCAGCACCCGTTGACCGAGATCGAGTCGCCGAGGGCGACGTCCTCGAGCACGGTGGTGGCGCGGACGGTGAGCCGGACGGCATCTCCCTGCTCCTCGACCGCTTCGACTGTGCCGAGTTCCTCGACGATCCCGGTGAACATGTCAGTTGCCTCTCATCGTGATGCGGACGTTGGTGTCACTGTCGTCATGGCTGGTCAGCGCGGTGACGTCGGTGACCGCGAAGTGCCGGGCCTGGGCGATGGTGGTGATGCCGAGGTCACCCACGGCCGCACGTCCGGCGCCCAGCAGCATGGGAGCGACGTAGGTGACGATCTCGTCGACGAGGCCGGCCCGCAGGAAGGACGCGGCCAGCGTCGGCCCGCCCTCCAGGAAGACATGGCGGCGATCGAGCTCGAACAGCTGCTGCAGCGCGGCCTGAGGGTCGCGGGTCAGCAGCCGCACCGATTCCGCGCGCTCGTTGAACACCCGACGACCTGCGGGCAGGTCGCGCAGTCCCATCACCGCGCGCAGCGGCTGGTGGCTGAGCGGTACGTCGAACTCGTCGCGCACCGTCAGCTCGGGGTCGTCGACCTCGACGGTGCTGGTGCCGACCAGCATCACGTCACAGGCCCCCCGCAACAAGTGCGTGTCGCGCCGGGCAGCCGGACTGCTGACCCACCGGCTGGTGCCATCGGCTGCGGCACTGCGGCCGTCGAGGGTGGTCGCGAACTTCCAGGTGACGAACGGACGCCCGTGGTCGAGGGCGAAGGTCCAGGCACGGTTGACGCGTCGCGCGTCGGGCTCGAGAAGGCCCTGGTCGACCTCGATGCCGGCCGCGCGGAGAGTGGCCGCTCCCCCAGCAGCCTGCGGATTCGGGTCCGCCTGCGCGAACACCACCCGGCGTACCCCGGCTGCGATGAGCGCCTGGGCACACGGCCCGGTCCGGCCGGTGTGGTTGCACGGCTCGAGGGTCACCACGGCCGTCGTGCCACGAGCCGCGTCGCCGGCGCGCAGCAAGGCGTCAGCCTCGGCGTGAGCGGTGCCGGCGCCCCGATGGAAGCCCTCGGCGACCTCGGTCCCGCTGTCGTCGAGCAGGACGCAGCCGACCCGGGGATTCGGACCGAGGGGTACGCCGGGGCTCTGCGCCAGGACGAGGGCGCGGCGCATCGCCGCCGTCTCGCCTGCTGTGAAGCCCATCTGCCCGCCCTTACGTCCGATCGCGGACTCCGGGGCTTGACGTGAGGGCGCCCTCCCATGGAGGGCACGGGCTCACTTGCGTGCGCTTCTCATCCGGACTTTAACCGTCGGTCCAGGAATTTCACCCGGTCAACCGGTCACTGGCAGTGACCGGGTCGCGGACTTCTGAAGGATGGAGTGTCCTTCAGTCACCGCCGGTTCGGAGTTACACCGACCCCAGAGCACGCGAGTTTTGAACTCGTCGCCGCAAGTCTGCCACAGCCCGGCCGATGCCGAACGTGACATGTCTCACCGTGACACCCTGCGGTGATCCTCACCCAGCCCGGCCGGCGAGGGCTACGGCGTTGCGGACTCGGCCCTGGCCCGCAGGTCAGCCACCATCGCGTCGGGATCGCTGGCCGAGTAGACCGCCGAGCCCGCCACGAAGACGTCGGCACCGGCCTCGACGCAGCGTTCGATGGTGTCCAGGGAGATCCCGCCGTCGATCTGCAGCCACGTCTGCACGCCGTGGCGGTCCATCATGGCCCGGGCCCTCCTGATCTTGGGCAGGCACAGGTCGAGGAACTTCTGACCGCCGAAGCCGGGTTCGACCGTCATGATGAGCAGCATGTCGAGCTCGCCTAGGAGATCCTCGTAGGGCTCGATCGGCGTGGCCGGCTTGAGCCCCATGCTGGCGCGGGCCCCTTGGTTGCGGATCTCGCGGGCCAGGCGAACGGGGGCCTTCGCGGCCTCCACATGGAAGGTGACGCTGCCGCAGCCTGCCTCGGCGTACGCCGGCGCCCAGCGGTCCGGGTCCTCGATCATCAGGTGCGCGTCGATCGGCAGGTCGGTATGTGCCTTGAGGCTCTCGATGACCGGGAGGCCGAGCGTGAGGTTCGGGACGAAGTGGTTGTCCATCACGTCGACGTGGACCCAGTCCGCACTCGGGATGCGCCCGACCTCGGCGCCCAGGGCGGCAAGGTCGGCGTTGAGGATGCTCGGAGTGATCTGGATTCCCACGAGGGCGATCCTAGGGGGTGGGACCCGTCGCTTCGCATCGCCAGGGCACGGACGAGAAGTTAGGTTGTGCCCATGTCCGTGTTCGACGACTACCTCACCGGGCTGACCGCACCGGCCGACCGGGCCGCCCTGCAGCGCGTCCGCGAGGTCGTCGCCGCCGAGGAGCCAGGAGCCCAGGAGGCAATGAGCTACGGCATGCCGGCCTTCAGGCTTCACGACCGGCCCCTCCTGGGGGTGCTGGCCTCCACGAAGCACCTGAGCGTGGCGCCTTTCAGCCCCCGGGTGATCGAGGCGGTGCGGGGCCGGCTCGACGGCTTCTCCCTCACGAAGGGGACGATCCGGTTCACGGCCGATGCGCCGATCCCGGACGACGTGGTGCGCGACCTCGTCCGCCTCAGACGGGACGAGATCCGCGACTGATCATGCGTCCGGCTCGGCCGGTGGTGCCGCGCCGTCCGCCTCGTCGCGAGCAGCCCACTCGATCAGCGGTGCGATGTCGAACACGTGGTCGTCGATGTCGCCGTGCAGGTCACCGAGCTCGGCGAAGCGTGGCGGCATGGTGTCGATGGTGAAGTCGCCGGGGACCACCGTGTCGATCTCGTCCCAGCGGATCGGCGCGCTCACCCGGGCATCGGGCACCCCGCGGACCGAGTAGGCCGCGGCGATCGTGTGGTCGCGGGCGTTCTGGTTGTAGTCGACGAACAGCTGAGCCGGATCCCGATCCTTGCGCCACCAGGTCGTCGTCACGTCGCCCTCGGCTCGTCGCTCGACCTCGCGGGCAAACGCCAGCGCTGCCCGCCGTACCTCCTTGAAACCGTGGTCGGGCCGGATCCGCACGTAGATATGCATACCCGATCCGCCACTCGTCTTCGGGAACCCTGTGGCTCCCAGCTCGTCGAGCACCTCATGGGCCACGTGTGCGACGCGGCGCACAGTGGCCCAGTCGCACTCCGGTCCGGGGTCGAGGTCGATGCGCCACTCGTCCGGCTTCTCGGTGTCGGCCCGGCGGCTGTTCCACGGGTGGAACTCGACGGTCGACATCTGCACCGCCCAGATCACGCTGGCCAGCTCGGTGACGCACAGCTCGTCGGCGGTGCGGTTCCAGCGCGGGAAGTGCAGCTGCACGGTCTCCAGCCACGGTGGCGCGCCCCCGGGGATCCGTTTCTGGTGCACCTTGTCGCCGGCGAGCCCCTTGGGAAACCGGTGCAACATGCACGGCCTCTCGAAGAGCGCGTTGACGATCCCCGGGCCGACCGCCAGGTAGTAGTCGACCAGGTCGAGCTTCGTCGCACCGGTTTGGGGGAAGTAGACCCGGTCGGGGTTGCTCACCCGGACCACCCGGTCGTCGATCTCGATCTCGACTGCCGGGGGCTTGGTGGGCATGGCCCCAACCTACCGACTGGCCTCAGGCGGCCACAGACGTGGCCGCCGTCGGCTCCAGCGCGGTCGCGAGGATCTCGCGAACGTCCGAGACCAGGTGCACGGTCACCGCGGCCAGGACCTCGGCCGGGACGTCGTCCAGGTCGGGTTCGTTGCGCCGGGGCACGTAGACCTCCGTCAGCCCGGCCCGTTGGGCGGCGAGCAGCTTCTGCTTGAGCCCCCCGATGGGCATCACGCGGCCGGTGAGCGAGACCTCACCGGTCATGCCGACCTCACCGCGCACCGGTCGACCGGTGGCCAGGGAGACCAGGGCCGTGGTCATCGTGACCCCGGCGGACGGCCCGTCCTTGGGTACGGCGCCGGCCGGCACGTGCACGTGCACGGGTCGGTCCAACCGTTCCGGGTCGATCCCGAGCTCCTCGGCGTGTGCCCGCACGTAGTTCAGCGCGATCTGTGCCGACTCCTTCATGACCTCGCCCAGCTGACCGGTCAGGTTGAGGCTCGCCGAACCCTCCGACAGTGCGGTCGCCTCGATGTAGAGCACGTCTCCCCCCAGGCCGGTCACGGCCAGTCCGGTGGCCACACCGGGGACATCGGTGCGCTCGTGGGACTCGGGGGTGAAGCGGGGGCGCCCGATCAGCTCGGTCAACGTGGGCACATCGATCAGCACCGGGGCCGCCGTACCGGTGGCGAGCCTGGTGGCCGCCTTGCGGAACGCCTTGGCGATGACCCGCTCGAGCTGGCGCACGCCCGCCTCCCGGGTGTGGTTGGCCGCGATCTCGCGCAACGCCTCGTCGGTCACCGAGACCTCCTCGGACCCGAGCGCCGCACGCTCGAGCTGCCTGGGCACGAGGAAGTCGCGGGCGATGGCGACCTTGTCGTCCTCGGGGTAGCCGTCCAGCGTGACCAGCTCCATCCGGTCCAGCAACGGACCGGGGATCTGCTCGACGACGTTGGCCGTCGCGATGAAGACCACGTCGGACAGGTCCAGGTCGAGCTCGAGGTAGTGGTCGCGGAACGTGTGGTTCTGGGCGGGGTCCAGCACCTCCAGCAGGGCGGCGGCCGGGTCTCCGCGGTAGTCGGACCCGACCTTGTCGACCTCGTCGAGCAGGACCACCGGGTTCATGGACCCGGCCTCCCGGATCGCCCGGACGATGCGCCCGGGCAGAGCGCCGACGTAGGTGCGTCGGTGGCCGCGGATCTCGGCCTCGTCGCGCACACCGCCGAGCGCCACGCGGACGAAGTTGCGACCCATGGTGCGGGCCACGGACTCGCCGAGCGAGGTCTTGCCGACACCGGGAGGGCCGGCCAGCAGGATGACCGCACCGCTGCCGCGTCCACCGACGACGTCGAGCCCGCGCGCGGTGCGACGGGCGCGCACGGCGAGGTATTCCACGATGCGGTCCTTGACGTCCTCCAAGCCGTGGTGGTCGGCGTCCAGGATCGCCCGGGCCGCCTCCATGTCGGTGGTGTCGTCGGTGCGGCTGTTCCAGGGAAGTTCGAGGACCGTGTCCAGCCAGGTCCGGATCCACGCTGTCTCCGGGGACTGGTCGCTGGAGCGCTCGAGCTTGTCGACCTCGCGCTCCAGGGCAGCATGCACGGTCTCGGGGACATCGGCCTTCTCGACCCGAGCCCGGTAGTCGTCGGTCCCCTCCGGCTCGCCCTCGCCCAGCTCCTTGCGGATGGCGGCGAGCTGCTGGCGCAGCAGGTACTCGCGCTGCGTCTTCTCCATGCCCTCGCGGACCTCACTGCCGATCTTGTCGTTGATCTCGACCTCGGCGGCGTGGGCCCGGGTCCACTCGATCAGCTTCTCGAGTCGCTCCTCGAGCCCAGCGGTCTCCAGCAGCTCGCGCTTGCGCTCGTTGTTGAGGTACGGCGCCCACCCGGCTGAGTCGGCGATCTGCTCGGGATCGGTCATCGCACTGAAGGTGTCGACGATCTGCCAGGCCTCCCGGCGCTGCAGCTCCCCGATCACCAGCTTCTTGTATTCCGCGGTCAGCTCAAGGACCCGCTCGGTCGCCTCACCCCGGGCCACGGGCACGGCCTCCACCCACAGTGCTGCACCGGGTCCGGTCACGCCGGAGCCGATGGCTGCTCGCTGACGGGCCCGCAGGACCGCCGCGGGACCGCCGCGGCTGAAGCGGCCGACCTTGTCGATGCTGGCGATCACCCCGTACGTCGCGTAGCGGTCGTCGAGTCGTGGGGCGACCAGGAGCTCGGACCGCTCACTGGCCTGGGCGGCGTCGACCGCCGCCTGGGAGGCCTCGTCCAGCTCGATCGAGACGACCATGCCCGGCAGGATCACCACGTCGGACAGGAACAGCAGAGGGAGCTCCTGGTTCAGCTTCTCTTCGGACATTCGTCACCCTCACTCATACGTCTTGATAGATACCGACTCAACTTCTGGGGCGAGGCAAATGTTCCTGCCGGACGGACTGTTCACTGCCGGCGAACACGGCAGCCACGTAGGTTCCCGGGCATGGACTTCGACCAGCCCCCCGTCGTACGCATCAGCGCCGGGGCGCATCGGCTGGCTGAGGACGCCTGGCCGATGACGATCCCAGCCGTCACCCAACTGATGAGCGAGGGACTCACGTTGGACAAGGGGGTCACCTTCCTGGTGGGTGAGAACGGGTCGGGCAAGTCCACGATCGTGGAGGGCATCGCGGTCGCGTTCGGGTTGTCCCCGGAGGGCGGCACCCCGTTCGGCAGGCACACCACGCGTGCCACGGAGTCCCCGCTGTCGGGCGCCCTGCACCTGCAGCGCGGGATCGGCACCGGCAGATGGGGCTTCTTCCTGCGGGCCGAGACGATGCACGGCTGGTACACCTACTTCGACACCCACGGCGGTCCACGGGACCCGGACTTCCACGCGATGAGTCACGGCGAGTCGTTCCTCTCGGTGCTAGAGCATCGCTTCGACTCCCCCGGCTTCTACTGCCTGGACGAACCCGAGGCCGCCCTGTCCTTCTCCTCCACGCTCGCCCTGATCGCCACGCTGCAGCGCGTCGTCGCGGACGGTGGCCAGGTCCTGTGTGCGACGCACTCACCGGTGTTGGCCGCACTCCCGGGCGCACGACTGCTGGAGGTGGGCGAGTGGGGCCTGCGCGAGGCCGTGTGGGAGGACCTCGAGCTGGTCTGGCACTGGCGTCGCTACCTGGAGACCCCGCAGGCCTACCTGCGGCATCTGCGAGACGAGTGAGGGGCTGCCACCCCGGAGTCAGGGGCCACTCAACGGCGGGTCAGCAGCGCCAGGAACATCGCATCGGTGCCGTGCACGTGCGGCCAGAGCTGGACCGTCCCGGGAAGCGGGCCGTCGCTGTCCGGCACCGGGAGGCCGGTGCCGGCCTCCAGGGCGGAGCCCGCATCGAGGAGCTCGACGTCGCGACGTTCCTCGAGCACTGACGTGACGATCTCGGCGGTCTCGGCCAGGAGCGGGGAACACGTGACGTAGGCGACCACACCGCCGTGGCGGACGCTGTCCAGCGCAGTGCTCAGCAGTGAATGCTGCAGCGACACCAGGTCCTTGACGTCGCCGGGCGTACGCCGCCAGCGCGACTCCGGGCGACGCCGTAGGGCTCCCAGGCCCGAACAGGGGGCGTCGAGGAGGATCCGGTCGAAGCTGCCCGGCCGCCAGGGCGGCCGGGTGCCGTCGGCGGTGATGACACCCAGCAGGCCACCCGAGAGCTGACGGGTGCCCCGGGCCACCAGCCCAGCGCGGTGATGTTGCAGTTCGGAGGCCAGGACCTTGGCTCCGCGCTCGCGGGCCAGCGCGGCCAACAGGGCGGACTTGCCGCCCGGCCCGGCGCAGAGATCGAGCCACCGTTCGTCCCGCCCGGCCATCGGGGCCCGCGCCAGCGCCAGGGCGACCAGCTGCGATCCCTCGTCCTGCACGCCGGCACGGTCGTCAGTGACCGCGGGGATCACCCCGGGATCACCCGCCTCGAGCTGGACGGCGTACGGCGACCACTGGCCCGGCGTCCCTCCCAGGGCCAGCAGCTCCTGCGGGGTGCACAGTCCGGGACGCGCCACCAGCATGACCTTGGGTGGCAGGTTGTCGGCCGCCAGGAGGGCGTCCAGGTCGCCGTCCGGGCCCAGGGCGTCGCGCAGACCACCGACCACCCAACGCGGGTGCGAGTGCGCGAGGGACGCGAAGCCGATCGGGTCCTGTGCGGGGTCGGGGGCGACCCGACGGATCCAGCCGGCCAGGTCGTGCGCGGCCACCTTGCGCAACACCGCGTTGGTGAAGCCTGCCGGTCCCTGCCCCACCTTGGCCCGCACCAGGTCGACGGTCGTGCTGATGGCGGCGTGCGCCGGCACCCGCATGGAGAGCAGCTGATGGGCGCCCAGACGCAGCGCATCGAGGACCTTGGCCTCCACCTTCGGCCGGTCCAGGCACGCCATGATGATCGCGTCGTAGGTGCCTTGGCGGCGGATCGTGCCCGAGACGAGCTCGGTCGTGAAGGCGGCGTCGCGACCGGTCAGCTCATGCTCGCGCAGCACGTGCGGGAGCACCAGGTTGGTGTAGGCGTCGTCGAGACGCACTGCCTTGAGCACGTCATAGGCCGCTGACCTGGACGGATCGCTGGCCGGCCCGGCGCGTCGGGCCGGGGGGCGGCCACCGGGCCGACGGTTCCTGGCACGGGGATCAGCCATCGGCGAAATACTTCCTGACCAGCGCCTTGGGGGCCCGTGCTGCCCACGCATCGGTGATCACCTCGGTCAGCTCGTCGACGTCGATCTCGCCGAGGCGCGACTGTCGCACCAGGACCGCCTTGAACCCGTTGAAGTGATCGATGGTGAAGAACGGCGTCGCCGGGTCGTCCACGAGCTCCTGCTTGGCCTCCAGGGTCGGCGTGTGGATGACCAGGAGGTCGTCGTACTCCTCGCCGGTCTCGGGATCCACGGCCGTCTTGTGCGGCATCCGGTAGAGCAGGAACCCCTTGCCCTTGGCACCGGTGGGGACCTTGTAGGTCGGCCGGTCCCCCCAGGAGATGCCCAGTTCGACCTCGGGCAGGCCGCGGCAGATCGCGTCAACGTCGTCCGGGGTCGCCGGGCGGGCCATGTCAGTCCCCCAACCGCTGGTCGCGCTCGAAGGTGACGCCGCGGGCCCAGTCGGCCGCCGCCATCTCCTTGCGGCCGTGGGGCGTCACGGTTCCCAGCCTCAGTGCAGTCGTCGCGGTGCCCACCAGCACCGAGCTCTTGGTCACCTCGAGTGCCCCGGGCGCGATCACGACGTCACTCGGGCTGACCCGACCCACCTTCATCCGCACGCCCCCGAATGTGGTCCAGGCCCCCGGGTCGGGGGTGCAGGCGCGGATCTGGCGGTCGATGGCCGCGGCGGGCGCCGACCAGTTGACGTGGGCGTCCTCCACCAGGATCTTGGGCGCCAGGCTCAACCCCTCCGGCTGCTGCTCTCGCGGATCCAGTCCGCCCTGGGCGATCCCGTCCAGCGTCGCGACCAGGAGCTGCGAGCCTCCTTCGGCCAGCCGAGCCAGCAGGTCACCGGCGGTGTCGGTGTCGCGGATGCGCTCGGTCATCACACCGTAGGTGGGGCCAGCATCGAGCTCCTTCACGATCCGGAAGGTGGTGGCACCGGTGATCTCCTCCCCGGCCCAGATCGCGTGCTGGACCGGCGCCGCCCCGCGGTAGGCCGGCAGACACGAGAAGTGCAGGTTGACCCAGCCGTGGGTCGGGATGTCGAGCACCTCCTGCGGCAACAGGGCCCCGTAGGCGACCACCGGGCAGCAGTCAGGTCGCAGCGCCGCCAACTGGGTCTGGAAGTCCGGGTCGCGCGGATGCGGGGGCTTGAGCACGGGCACGCCCAGCTCGGTGGCACGCACCGCCACCGGACTCGGCACCAGCCTGCGGCCTCGTCCCGCCGGAGCATCGGGCCGGGTCAGCACGGCGACGAGGTCGTGGCTGGACTCGGCGATCGCGTCCAGCGACGGCAGAGCCGCGGCCGGGGTGCCGGCGAAGACCACCCGCACGCTAGAGCCCCAGACCGTTGGTGGCGTGGGGTGAGAGCTTGACCGTGGGCTGTTCCAGACCGAACCAGTCGGACTCCCGGATGGCCTTCATGGCGGCCTTGCGCACGTCTGCGTCCAGCCGGTCGACGAACAGGACGCCGTCGAGATGGTCGGTCTCGTGCTGGATCGCTCGGGCCAAGTAGTCCGAACCGTTGATCGTCACCGGCTCGCCGTGCACGTCGAAGCCGGTGGCGACCACCGACAGGGCGCGCTGACACTCGAAGGTCAGCTCCGGGATCGACAGGCAGCCCTCCGCACCCGACTGGGTCTCGTCGGAGAGTTGCAGGCGGGGGTTGATCAAGTGGCCGACCTCGCCGTCGACGTTCCAGGTGAACACCCGCAGCCCGACGCCGATCTGAGGAGCCGCGAGTCCGGCACCGGGCGCATCGAGCATGGTGTCGGTGAGGTCCTCGACCAACTTGCGGACCTCCCGGTCGAAGTCGACGACCTCGAGAGCGGGTCTGCGCAGGATCGGGTCACCGAAGAGACGGATCGGCTGAATGGCCAAGGAAGCACGCCTTGTGGTTCGGGGGTGGACGGGACGCCCAAGTCTAGTCAGGCACAGTCGTTCAGCCGAGCGACGGCGGATCCACCTGCACCCGCACGGCGGCGAGCTTGCGGCTCGACCGGACGCGCTGGAGGTCGCCCAGCGCCGCGGACAAGTCGTCGCCGAGCGCCCGGGGCACCCTGACCACCACGCGCACCTCACTGCCCTCGCCGGTCGGCACAGGGCCGAGCACCTCGGCCCCTCTCGGCGCGTCGAAGGCCTCGAGTGCCTGCTCCAGCGCGGTCGGCTCGCCGCTCACCGTGGCCAGTCGGCTGGCCGGCGGGAGATGGGCTGACTGACGCTCGGCCATCTCCCGTCGGGCGAAGCCGGCGGGGTCCCAGCGCACGAGTGCCTGAAGAGCCGGTGTGGACGGGTCACCGACGGCTACCACGTGGCCGCCAGGACGGACCAGGGCCGCCGCATTGAGCCAGCGCCGGACGGCCTCCTCCTGGGCGCGCAGATCGGTGCGCGCGAGTGCCAACCAGGTGTCGAGCAGGACCACGGCCGCGTAGCCGGACGGCGCCACCGGTTCGGCACCGGGCGTGGCCACCACGATGCTGGGCCGGTCCTTGACCGTGGCCAGGACAGCGCCGCCGCTCGAGGTCAGCACCCGAGCCCCGGGGAAGCTGCGGCCGAGCTCCTCGGCGGTGCGCGCATCGCCCACCACCGGGGCCCGCAGCCCACGATGCCCGCAGGTCGCGCAGGCCCAGTCGGGGAACTGGGTGCCGCACCACCGGCAGGCCGGAGGCGTGGCCGGCCCGGTCAGGCGCAGCGGTCCGGCACAGGTGGCGCAGCGGGCCGGGGTGCGGCAGCGCTCGCAGGCCAGCGAGGCGGCGTAGCCGGTGCGGGGAGTCTGCACGAGCACGGGCCCGCTCTCCAGTCCAGTCCGAATCACGTCTCCGGCCTGTCGGGGCAGGCGAGATGCCCGCGCGGCTGGATCCCGGGCGAGCTCGCGATCCGACGCCCCGGTGATGGCCACCGACACCCGCTGTCGGACGAGATCACGCGACGGCAGCAGCTCTCGTGCCCAGCCGGTGCGCACGAGGTACTCAGCCTCCACGGTGCGGGCGAAGCCACCGATCAACACCGCCGCCGGCCGGGCTGCGGCACGCAGCAGCAGCACCTCGCGGGCATGCGGGTAGGGAGCGCGGGGCTCCGAGTGGAGGTCGTCACCGTCGTCCCACAGCGCGAGCAGCCCGAGGTCGTGGACGGGGGCGAAGGCGGCGGCACGGGTCCCGACCACGACCCGACGAGCACCCCGCGAGACCGCCAGGAAGTCGCGGTAGCGCTTGCTCGGACCACTGTCGGCACGCAGCGCCACGTGGTGCCCGGCGCCCAACAGCTCGGTGAGCGCGACGTCGACCCGATCGACGTCCTTGCCGTCGGGGACCACGATCAGGGCGCCGCGGCCCCCGGCGTACGTCGCCGCAGCCGCGGCCGCCAGCAGGGCCGGCCAATCGGTGGCCGGTGCGGCCGACCAGACGGCGTGCAACGGATCGCCGCGCCGCAGTCCGTCGAGGAACGCGGGACCCGGCAGGTGATCGGCCCACAGCGACGCCAGGGCTTCGGGCTCCAGTGTGGGTGGGACAGCTGGCTCGGCGGGCGGAGACTTCTCCACCGTGGCGTGGCGCGGTGGCAGCGCCAAGCGCAGGACGTCGGAGCGGGCGCCGGCGTAGCGATGCGCGACAGCCTCGGTGAGCGCGGCGATGTCCGCACTCAGCACGCGTTCGGGGCTCACCAGTCGACGGATGGGGGTCAGCCGCCCGGTGTGCTCCGAGGAAGCCGTCCGACCCACGACATAGCCCTGGACATCCTGGCCGGCGAAGCGCACCTTCACCCGCACCCCTGGCTGAGCCGTCTCGGCCATCGTGGCGGGCACGGCGTAGTCGAACGGGCGGTCGAGGTGGGCGAGCGGGACGTCGACCAGCACCTGCGCGACCGGATCGTCAGCGGCCAGCTCGATGCTCGGCCGGGTCGGCTGGGCCGGCTGCCGCGGCATCCGGGGCGAGAGACCGGGGAGCAGGTCCTGCTGCCCGGGCTCGTCGGCTCCTGGATCGGTCATGGCCGCAATCCTGTCAGCAGCCACCGACGATCACCCTCGCCGCGGGCGACGAGCGGCTCCCCTCATGGCCACGAGGCCCGATTGCCGGGCCATGGGGCACCACTCAACGGATGGGCAGCAGGTCACTTCACCTTGGGGGTGCGGGCCGAGAGCGCGGACGCCGCGCGGTAGCCCGCCTTGGTGCCGGTGACCTTGACCGAGATCCGCTTGCCCCGGTCGGCGGCCTTCAGCACGTAGGTGCGCGCCGTCGCCCGGGCGATGGCCTTGCCGTTGCGCAGCCAGCGGTAGGTGAAGTGCACCCCGGCGGGCTTCCAGGTGCCCGGCCTGGCGGTCAGCTTCTTGCCGACCTTGGCGGTGCCGGCGATCGTCGGCTTCTTGGTGTTGGACACCTTCGGCAGGTCGCAGGTGTAGACCCGCACGTCATCGAGGAACCAGCCGTAGTACTCGACCGTCGAGTCGGTGTGCATGGTGAACCGGGGCTTGATGGTCTTGCCCGCATACGACGACAGGTTCACCCGGCTGGCGATCCAGCCGAAGCTGTCGCCGCCGAAGCCCACCTTGTTGGCGATGGCCGTGATGGGCTGAGTGGGCCCGTTGACCCAGGGCAGCCCGGCAGCAGACACGGCACCCCCAGCGGTGGCCACATCATCGATCTCGACGGTGCCACCGTCGAAGTAGGTGCCGTTGAAGTAGTCGAGCAACCGCCAGTGCTGGAACCACAGGTAGCTCTGCTGACCCTTCGGCAGAGCGAGTCCGGTGCGCGTCACCAACGCACTGGTGGTGATGGTCGACGGGTCGTAGGAGAACCAGGAGGTCCGCCCCGAGGTCGCATTGGGCTGGATCAGCCCGTCCGGGACCCGGGTCCAGGTGCTGCCGGCGACGAACTTGGTGGCGGGGGTGCCCGTCTCGCTGTCGAAGAGCACCCGTTTGGTGGTGCCGGCCGGGCACGGGGCCGTGGCCGACGGGGGCTGCGGGGCCTGCGTGGGCGTGGTCCGCAGCTCGGTCGCGAGCGTCGCCGTGTGCACGGCCGTGCAGTCCGCCGAGGTGAACCCGTGGGTGCCGACCAGGTCGGCGCAGCTCTGCTCCAGCACCCGGGCCAGGTCGGCGTAGTCGCTGCCGGAGGTGAGGCTCTGGATGACGTCGAGGTAGAGGGTCGCGGTCTTGGTCAGCCCCGCCTCGGTGTCGATCCCGGTGACGCTCTGCCCGTTGAAGGTGCCGCCCTGGGAGATGAGGTACGCCGTCTTGTTGCCGACGCCGCTGTTCGTGTGCACCCCACCGGCATCGCCGTAGTTCAGGTCGGCGGTGTAGTCGGGGCTGGTCATCCGGTCCGGCTGGCCGAAGTCCCCAGGGGTCTCGAGGTCACGGATCGCGCCGATGGGCAGGTCCTCACCGAGCCGCCAGTCACCGGCGGAGTCGCCAACAGACACGTAGCGGTGGTCCAGGATCTCTCCCATGATGTCGGCGATCGACTCGTTGATCGCCCCGGACTGACCCCAGTAGAAGAGCTCGGAGTTGTGGTCGATCACCCCGTGGGTCATCTCGTGTCCGACCACGTCGTCGGCCCCGGCGTACCCGTCGCCGTAGTACATCTGGGTGCCGTCCCAGAACGCGTTGTTCAGCGGGCAGTTCGTGTTGGGGTTCGACACGGGGTAGCAGAACCTGACCGTGGAGGCCAGCTTCTTGACCCCGCTGACCGTGATGCCCAGCAGGTCGGTCAGGTCGATGCCGCCGATCTGGTCGTAGTAGTCCGACACCTCGCCGCTCAACTCGAAGGCGCTGTTGACCTCAGGCACGCCGCTGGGTCCACTGCCCTCGGTGCGTGCGAACGGTGCCGCACACGGCTCCGCGGCGGCCCGGACGTTGTTGCGGTCACAGACCACCCGATCGGCATGCTGGAGGTCGTCGAGGTTGAGCCGCACTCCCCCGGTGCGGTCATCGATCAAGACCAGGCGCCGCACCCCGACTCCGCCGTCGACCACCATTCGCCACACCGTGTGAGCACCCTGCGGCGCTGCGGCGCCGAAGATGGCCGGGTCGAAGATCCACCGACCCTGACTCGTCGCCGTCAGGGTCGCCGGTGCCACATGCAGCGCCTTGGCGGCCGCGCGGATCGCGGCTCGCTGCGCCGCCGCCAGGTTCACCGCCGGGTCGCCGACGCTCGCACGCGGGGTCAGCGATCCCAACATCGATCCCAGCTGTCGATCCGGGCGCAGGCTGACCACGACGTCGCCGCCGATGACTGGAACGCCGTCGATGCTCTGCGCGTAGCGCACGACGTCCTGCCCCGAGACGGTGTGCGTCGTGCGCACCACGTCGAACGTGCTCCCCGCGGTGCCGAACGCCGGGCCGTAGCGCGTGAGGTGGGCGCTGGCGGCGGCCTCGACGCCCAGGCCGGCGTTCACGGCAGGATTGTCCACGCTTCCCTTGCCGGCACCAGCGAAGACCACGCGGCCGTCCCGGCCACGGTCCAGGGTCAGGGCGCCCTCGGAGTCGGCAGCCAGGCGTTGCCCGGCGATTCCGGCCGGGTCAGCTGGCTGCGGCGGGCTCGAGGACGCCGTGCCCTGTCCGAGCGAGAGCGTCGCGCTGGCGAGTGCCATCGTGACTGCAACCCCGACGACCACGCGCGCTCGCTTGCCCATGACTGCCCCCACTCCACGGCGCGATCACGGAGCGGCCCCCACGACCGACCATCATCATCACGCTGCTCGGCAGCCTAGGCAGCGCGCAAGATGTCTGGATATGCCCAGTTTGGGCTATTGCCACAACCTCGGGTCAGACGCCGACCGCAGCCTTCAGCGCGTCGGCACGGTCGGTGCGCTCCCAGGTGAAGTCGGGCAGCTCACGGCCGAAGTGACCGTAGGCCGCCGTCGCGGCGTAGATGGGTCGCAGCAGGTCGAGGTCACGGATGATCGCGGCGGGCCGCAGGTCGAAAACCTCCAGCACCGCCTCCTGGATCGCCTCGTCGCTGGCCGTCCCGGTGCCGAAGGTCTCGATGAAGACCCCCACGGGCTGGGCCTTGCCGATCGCGTAGGCGACCTGCGCCTCGCAGCGCCGGGCCAGACCCGCAGCGACGACGTTCTTGGCCACCCAGCGCATCGCGTAGGCAGCGGACCTGTCCACCTTCGACGGGTCCTTGCCGGAGAACGCGCCGCCGCCGTGACGGGCCATGCCGCCGTAGGTGTCGACGATGATCTTGCGACCGGTCAGTCCGGCGTCACCCATCGGCCCGCCCACCACGAAGCGTCCGGTGGGGTTGACCAGCAGACGGTAGCCCTCGGACGGGATCTCGAAGGTGTCGAGGACCGGGTCGATGACGTGCTTCTTGATGTCGCTCTCCAGCGTGTCCAGCTCGGTGTCCTCCGAGTGCTGCGTGGACAGCACGACGGTGTCGACCCGCACCGGACGGTTGTCGGCGTCGTACTCGATCGTGACCTGGGTCTTGCCGTCAGGACGCAGGTAGTCGAGCGTGTGGTCCTTGCGGACCGCGGAGAGGCGTTCGGCCAGGCGTTGCGCGACCACGATCGGCAACGGCATGAGCACGTCGGTGTCATCGCAGGCGTAGCCGAACATCAGGCCCTGGTCGCCGGCGCCCTGCTTGTCCATGGCGTCCACCGAGCCGGTGCGGCTCTCGTGACCGGTGTCCACCCCCTGGGCGATGTCGCCGGACTGGCCACCGATGGCGACCATGACGCCGCAGGAGGCCCCGTCGAAGCCCTTGTCGGAAGAGTCGTAGCCGATGTCCAGGATCTTCTGGCGCACCTTCTGCTTGATGTCGACGTAGCCGGTGGTCGTCACCTCTCCGGCCACCACCACGAGGCCGGTCGTGAGCAGCGTCTCGACAGCCACCCGGCTGTGGGGGTCCTGTTCGAGCATCGCGTCGAGCACGGCGTCGCTGATCTGGTCGGCGATCTTGTCGGGGTGACCCTCGGTCACGGACTCCGACGTGAAGAGTCGTCCTGTCACTTGTCGCTCACTCTTTCCAGGGGATTCAGGGGTACGTCGCACCCACGATAATGGTCGCATCGACAGCGTCGTGCTTCGTCCCAGCGTTATCAGGCCAACAGCCCGGCGACCTGGTCCCAGATCACCTGGGCGAGGGCTGACTTGCTCCCGCGAGGCACCTCCACCGGGTCGTCGGTCCGCGACAGGATCACGGCCTCGTTGTCGGGACTGCCGAACACGGCCCCGGCACTCACGTCGTTGACCACCAGCAGGTCACAGCCCTTGCGGTCGAACTTGGCCCGGGCGTGGTCCAGCACCGAACCCGTGTCGTCGCCTGTCTCCGCGGCGAAGCCCACGATGACCTGACCTGCGCGGGCGCGCTGGTGGGAGATCTCGTGGAGGATGTCGGGGTTCTGGGTCAGGGTGATCGGGGCAGCAGTGCCGTCATCCGCCTTCTTGATCTTCGCGGCACTCACCGAGGTCGGCCGGAAGTCGGCGGGTGCGGCAGCCATCACGACGGCGTCGGCGGACCCGGCGGCGGTGACCACCTCGTCGCGCAGCTGGGCGGTCGTCTCCACGTGCACGACCTTCACACCGGCAGGGTCAGCCAGCGTCACGTTGGCGGCCACCAGGGTCACCTGTGCACCGCGAGCGGCAGCAGCACGGGCCAAGGCGTAGCCCTGGCGCCCCGAGGAGCGGTTGCCCAGGAAGCGCACCGGGTCGAGGTACTCGCGCGTGCCGCCGGCAGAGACCACGACATGGCGGCCGGTCAGATCCGGCCCACGGACCCCGAGGGCTGCGATCTCCAGGGCCAGCTCGAAGATCTCGGCCGGCTCCGGGAACCGGCCCTTGCCGGTGTCGGCGCCCGTCAGACGGCCCTCCGCAGGCTCGATCACGATCGCTCCGCGCGAGCGCAGCGTGGCCACGTTGGCCCGGGTCGCGGCATGCTCCCACATCTCGGTGTGCATCGCCGGGGCGAAGACGACCGGGCAGCGCGCGGTGAGCAGGGTGTTGGTCAACAGGTCGTCGGCCAGCCCATGGGCGGCCTTGGCGAGCAGGTCGGCGGTGGCCGGCGCCACGACCACCAGGTCGGCGCCCTGCCCGATCCGGACGTGGGGGACCTGGTGGACGTCGGTCCACACGTCGGTCGCGACCGGCTTGCCGGACAGAGCCGCCCAGGTGGGCGCTCCCACGAACTCGAGTGCAGCCGCCGTCGGCACCACGCTCACGTCATGACCGGCTTCGGTGAAATGCCGCAGCAGGGACGCCGCCTTGTAGGCAGCGATCCCGCCACTGACACCGAGCACGACGCGCATGGTGCTCAGGAGTTCACTCGGAGAACGTGGCCGAGCCCGCGCTCGGAGCGCGGCCGGCAGCAGCCTCCATGGCGGCAACCTCGGCGGGGCTGATGTCCTCGCAGGTCAGCAGGTCCTCGTTGATCTCGCGCAGCGCGATCGACAGGGGCTTCTCCTGGACGTGGGTGTCCACGAGGGGACCGACGTACTCCAGCAGGCCCTCGCCGAGCTGGGAGTAGTAGGCATTGATCTGGCGGGCGCGCTTGGCTGAGTAGAGGACCAGCTTGTACTTGCTGTCCGTCTTGGTGAGCAGGTCGTCGATCGAGGGATTGGTTACGCCCTCGCCGGCGGGGTTGGGGGCAGACACGAAGCAGGCCTCACAAGTCGTTGGTGGTCGACTCCCCCGGCTGATCCGCGGGGAGCCCAAGCAAGGCTACCAACTCGTCGGCCGCAGCGTTAACTTCGAGGTTGACGACGGTCCGGTCGAACTCGGGCTCGGCGGCCAGTTCGGTGCGTGCGGTCTCCAGCCGACGCTCGCGTTCGGACTCCGTCTCAGTGCCTCGCCCGACCAGGCGGCGGACGAGTTCGTCCCAGCTCGGCGGCTTGAGGAACACGAACAACGCCTCGGGCATGGTCACCCGCACCTGACGGGCGCCCTGCAGGTCGATCTCCAGCATGGCCGGTCGGCCCGCGGCCAGGGCCTCCTCGACAGGGGCTCGCGGGGTGCCGTAACGGGCCGCCTGGTGCACGACCGCCCACTCCAGCAGGGCGTTGTCGTCGATCATCTGGTCGAACTCCTCGTCGGAGACGAAGAAGTAGTGCACCCCGTGCACCTCGCCGGGTCGCGGTGTCCGGGTGGTCGCCGAGACCGACACCCAGACCTCCGGGTGGCGCTCGCGGACCGCTGCCGCGACCGTGCCCTTGCCGACCGCCGTGGGGCCTGCCAGCACCACCAGCCGGGAGGGGCCGGTCACAGGTCAGTCACCGGCGCTGAACTCGCGCTCCAGGGCGGCGACCTGCTTGGCACCCAGTCCCCGCACCCGACGGCTCTCGGCGATGCTCAGGCGCTCCATCAGCTGACGGGCGCGGACCTTGCCCAGCCCCGGCATCGACTGCAACAGGTCGATGACGCGCATCTTGCCGATGACCTCGTTCACCTGGCCCTCGTGCAGCACCTCCAGGATCGAACCCCCGGCGTGCTTCAGACGATTCTTGACCTCGGCCCGTTCGCGGCGTGAGGCCGCGGCCTTGTCCAGGGCCGCTTGGCGCTGTTCGGGAGTGAGCTGGGGCAAAACCACAGGTGAAGGTCCTCGTCGAGTGAGCGCGGCAGATGGAGTCGCCAATCTAGTCAGTAGTCCGACGGACCTGCAATGCGGGGATGGCTGTCCGGGGTTCAGGCGGTCGTGAGATCGGCCACGGCCGCCTGGGTACGCCGGGTCGCCTCGCGCAGCGCCTCCAGCGACGGGCCGGCACGCAGGATCTCCCGCGAAGAGCTCGGCAGGACCCGCGACGCCTGCGCACCGAAAACCCTGCGCAGATCGTCAGCGGTGCCCCCCTGCGCCCCGAAGCCCGGGGCCAGCAACGGGCCGTTGATGTCGAGGTCGTCGCCGGTGTCGTCGATGGTCGCGCCCACCACGGCCCCGAAGGAACCCATCGGCACGGCCTGCCCGTTGAGGGCCCGCAGGTGGGCCAGGACGGACGCGGCCACGCTCCGGCCGTCCGCACCGATGGCGTGCTGCACCTCAGGGCCCTCCTTGTTGGACGTCAGGGCGAGCACGAACAGGCCGGCGTCGTGCCGGATGGCCGAGTCGACCATCGGCTGCAGCGAACCGAAGCCCAGGTAGGGGCTGGCGGTGATCGCGTCCACCGCCAAGGGCGAGGACGGGTCGAGGTAGGCGTCCGCGTAGGCCTGCGACGTCGAGCCGATGTCGCCTCGCTTCACGTCCAGCAGCACTAGCGCCCCCGCTGCGCGGGACGCGGCGATCACTCTCTCCAGGACCGCGATGCCCGCACTTCCGAAGCGCTCGTAGAACGCCGACTGCGGCTTCACGACCGACACCTGCCCGGCCAGTGCCTCGACGACGGTCATCGCCATCGTCTCCAGACCGTTGACGTCGTCGTTGAGCCCCCACTCGAGCAGCAGGGCGGCATGCGGGTCGATCCCGACACAGAGCGGGCCGCGCTGGTCCATGGCCCGGCTCAACCGGTGGCCGAAGGGGTCACTCATGACGTGCTCCTCGTCTGCAGGCCGCTGACGATGCGGCTGGGCCACCCCGGGCCCTCGTAGATGAACGCGGTGTAGCCCTGAAGCAACGTTGCTCCGGCATCGAGGCGGTCCTGAGCGTCCTGGAGGGTCGTGATCCCACCGACGCCGATGAGCGTCAGGTCGGATCCGACCCTGCCTCGGAGCATGCGGATCACCTCGCAACTGCGCGCGGTCAACGGCCTTCCGGACAGTCCCCCGGCGCCGGCCCGCTCGATCTCGGCCGCACGGGACCTCAGCCCGGAGCGACTGATCGTCGTGTTCGTGGCGATGATCCCGTCGAGTCCGATCGCCGTGGCCAGGTCGGCCACCGCCAGCACATCGCCGTCGGCCAGGTCCGGGGCGATCTTCACCAGCAGCGGAACCCTGGACTCGGTGACCTGGTCCGCCCGGCGCCGTACCGCTTGGAGGAGCGGTTCGAGGCGTTCCACGGACTGCAGGTCGCGCAGGCCGGGGGTGTTGGGCGAGCTCACGTTGACCACCAGGTAGTCCGCGAAGGGAGCAAGCAGGCCGGTGGACTTCTCGTAGTCGGCCTGCACGGCCGCCTGGTCGTCGTCGGGGACGAGCTTGGTCTTGCCGATGTTCACCCCCAGCACGACCTGTCGCAGATGTACGTCGTCTCCGCGTCGACCTGTCGCAGATGTACGTGCTTGGCGTGCGGCCAGCCGACGGGCCACCACCTCGGCGCCGTCGTTGTTGAAACCCATCCGATTCACGATCGCGCGATCGGCCTTCAGCCGGAACAGCCGAGGCTTCGGGTTGCCTGGTTGCGGCTCCCCGGTCACGGTGCCGATCTCGACGTGACCGAACCCCAGAGCAGCCAGGGCGTCGATGCCCACTGCGTTCTTGTCGAAGCCGGCCGCAAGCCCCAGCACATGCGGGAAGGACAGTCCCATCGCGTGTACATCTGCGACGGGTCGGCGCGAATTCGCCGTACTTATGCGACGGGTGAGGGGTTCGGCCAGCCGGAGCGCGCGGAAGCCGACGTGGTGGGCCAGCTCAGGATCGGTCCGGCTCAGGACATGGTCGAAGAGGAACGGGTAGATCACGACGGTGCGTTCCCCGCGGACGCTCGGGCCCAGTCCTGCAGCGAGCGTACCGAGATGTCGCCGCGTTTCAGGGCCTCGATGCCCTGGACGGCGGCGCCGAGCCCCTGGACGGTCGTGATGCACGGGATGTTGGCCATGATCGCCGCCGTCCGGATCTCGTAGCCGTCGATCCGCGCAGACCCACCGCTCGTGGAGCCGTTGGGTGTGTTGATCACCAACTGGATCTCACCGGCCAGGATCAGCTGCACCGTGGTTTGTTCCCCGGCCGGACCCTCACCCTCGAAGTGCTTGCGTACGACGGTCGCCTGGACGCCGTTGCGCCGGAGCACCTCGGCGGTGCCCTGGGTGGCGAGGATCTCGAAACCGTGATCGGCCAGCACCTTGATCGGGAAGATCATGTGGCGCTTGTCGCGGTTGGCCATGGAGACGAAGACCCGCCCCGAGGTGGGCAGCGAGCCGAAGGCCGCGGCCTGGGCCTTCGCGAACGCGGTGCCGAAGTCGGCGTCGAGCCCCATCACCTCGCCGGTCGACTTCATCTCGGGGCCCAGCACGGAGTCGACGTTCTTGCCGTCGGGGGTCTTGAACCGGTTGAACGGCATCACGGCCTCCTTGACCGCGATCGGCTGGTCGGCCGGCAGCGTGCCACCGTCGCCGGTGGCCGGCAGCAGGCCCGACGCCCGCAGCTCGGCGATCGTCTCCCCCAGCATGACGCGCGCCGCCGCCTTGGCCAGGGGCGTGGCGGTGGCCTTCGAGACGAACGGCACCGTGCGGCTGGCGCGCGGGTTGGCCTCGAGCACGTAGAGCACATCGGAGCCGAGCGCGTACTGGATGTTCAGCAGTCCACGGACCCCCACCCCGCGTGCGATCGCCTCCGTGGCCACCCGGATCCTCTTGATCTCCGCGGCGCCCAGCGTGATCGGCGGCAGCGCACAGGACGAGTCGCCGGAGTGGATCCCGGCCTCCTCGATGTGCTCCATGACGCCCCCGAGGAACAGTTCGGTGCCGTCGAAGATGGCGTCGACGTCGATCTCGACCGCGTCGTCGATGAACCGGTCGACCAGGACCGGGTGCTCCGGGCTGATCTCGGTGGCGCGCATGATGTAGCCCTCGAGCGAGGCGTCGTCGTACACGATCTCCATGCCGCGCCCGCCCAGGACGTACGACGGGCGCACGAGCACCGGGTAGCCGATCTCGGCGGCGATCTCCTGCGCCTCATCGAAGGACGAGGCCATGCCGTGCTTGGGGGCCGGCAGTCCGGCCTCGTGGAGCACCCGCCCGAAGGCGCCGCGCTCCTCGGCCAGGTGGATCGCGTCGGGCGAGGTGCCCACGATGGTGACCCCGTTGGCCTCCAGCCCCTTGGCCAACCCCAGCGGCGTCTGCCCACCGAGCTGGCAGATCACTCCGGCGATCGGTCCGGCCAGGGACTCGGCGTGGACGATCTCGAGCACGTCCTCCAAGGTGAGCGGCTCGAAGTAGAGCCGGTCGGAGGTGTCGTAGTCGGTGGACACGGTCTCGGGGTTGCAGTTGACCATGATGGTCTCGTAACCGGCCTCGCTGAGGGTCAGCGAGGCGTGCACACAGGAGTAGTCGAACTCGATGCCCTGCCCGATCCGGTTGGGACCACTGCCAAGGATGATCACCGCCTCCTTGGTGCGCGGCTCCACCTCGCTCTCCTCGTCGTAGGAGCTGTAGTGGTAAGGCGTCGTGGCCGCGAACTCGGCGGCGCACGTGTCGACGGTCTTGTAGACCGGCCGGATCCCGAGGGCGTGGCGCACGCCGCGCACCACGTCGGCACTCATCCCGCGGATCTTGCCGAGCTGCTCGTCGGAGAACCCGTGCCTCTTGGCCCTCCGCAGGATCGTCGGCGTCAGCTCGGGCGCGGCGGCCACCTCGACGGCGATCTCGTTGATCAGCTCCAGCTGGTCGATGAACCAGGGATCGATGCCGGTGGCCTCGAACACCTCCGAGGCGGTGGCGCCGGCGCGCAGGGCGTCCATCACCCGCTTCAGCCGGCCGTCGGTGGGGATCTTGATCTCCTCGAGCAGGGCGTCCTTGTCGAGGTCGACCCACTGGTGGTGCCAGTCGAAGACGGCCGACCTGCTCTCCAGGGAGCGCAGGGCCTTCTGCAGCGCCTCGGTGAAGTTGCGGCCGATCGCCATGGCCTCACCAACGGACTTCATGTGCGTGGTCAGCGTCGGGTCCGCTGAGGGGAACTTCTCGAAGGCGAACCGCGGGACCTTCACCACCACGTAGTCCAGGGTCGGCTCGAAGGAGGCCGGCGTCTTGAGGGTGATGTCGTTGGGGATCTCGTCGAGGGTGTAGCCGATCGCCACCTTGGCCGCGATCTTGGCGATCGGGAAACCGGTGGCCTTGGACGCCAGGGCGCTCGAGCGCGAGACCCGCGGGTTCATCTCGATCACGACGACCCGGCCGTCGGCCGGGTTGACCGCGAACTGGATGTTGCAGCCACCGGTGTCGACGCCCACCGAGCGGATGATGCCGATGGAGAGGTCGCGCAGGTGCTGGTACTCCCGGTCGGTGAGCGTCAGGGCCGGCGCGACGGTGATGGAGTCACCGGTGTGCACGCCCATCGGGTCGAGGTTCTCGATGGAACAGATGATCACCACGTTGTCCGCGGTGTCGCGCATCACCTCGAGCTCGTACTCCTTCCACCCGATGATGGACTCCTCCAAGAGGACCTCGGTCGTGGGCGACGCGGCCAGCCCGGCTCCGGCGATCCGCTCCAGGTCGGTCTCGTCGTAGGCCATCCCCGACCCGGTCCCGCCCATCGTGAACGACGGGCGCACGACCATCGGCCAGCCCAGGTCCTCCGAGGCCACGACACACTCCTCGATGGTGTGACAGACCACCGAACGGGCCACCTCCCCGCCGAGCTCCTCGACGATCGCCTTGAACGACTCGCGGTTCTCGCCTCGGTTGATGGCCTCGATGCTCGCGCCGATCAGCTCGACGTCGTACTTCTCCAGCACGCCGGCGGCATCCAGCGCCATCGCGGCGTTGAGGGCGGTCTGGCCGCCGAGGGTGGCGAGCAGTGCGTCGGGTCGTTCCTTGGCGATCACCTTCTCGACGTACTCGGGGGTGATCGGCTCGACGTAGGTCGCGTCCGCGAACTCCGGGTCGGTCATGATCGTGGCCGGATTGGAGTTGACCAGGATCACCCGGATCCCCTCGGCCTTGAGCACCCGGCACGCCTGGGTCCCGGAGTAGTCGAACTCGCAGGCCTGGCCGATGATGATCGGGCCGGAGCCGATCACCATGACCGAGGTGATGTCCTCGCGCTTCGGCATCAGGCGGTACCTTCCATCAGGTCGCAGAATCGGTCGAAGAGGTAGGCAGCGTCATGTGGGCCGGCAGCCGCCTCAGGGTGGTACTGGACCGAGAAGGCCCTCAGGTCTCCCTCGGGCGAGCGCAGCTCCAGGCCCTCCACCACGTCGTCGTTGAGGCAGACGTGGCTCACCGTGGCCTCGCCGTACGGCGTCGTGGTGCTGCCCTCCAGCGGCGCGTCGACAGCGAACCCGTGGTTGTGCGCGGTCACCTCGACCTTGCCCGTGGTGCGGTCCATCACCGGCTGGTTGATGCCGCGGTGACCGTAGGTGAGCTTGAAGGTCCCGAAACCGAGAGCGCGACCGAACAGCTGGTTGCCGAAGCAGATCCCGAAGTAGGGGATCTGGGCGGCCAGTGCGCCCTTCAGCAGCTCGACCTGCCCGGTGGTGGCGGCCGGGTCTCCGGGGCCGTTGGAGAAGAACAGGCCGTCCGGGGCCAGCGCCTGCACCTCGGCCAGCGACGTCGTGGCCGGGAGCACGTGCACCTCGATGCCGCGCTCAGCCATCATCCGGGGGGTGTTGGCCTTGATGCCGAGGTCCAGCGCCGCCACGGTGAACCGCTTCTCGCCCACGGCAGGGACGACGTAGGAAGTCGCGGTCGAGACCTCGCCGGCCAGCTCGGCCCCGCTCATCTCGGCAGAGGTCAGGACCCGTGCCAGAAGAGCCTCGGGATCGGTCTCGGTCGAGGAGATGCCGACCCGCATCGCACCGCGCTCGCGCAGGTGCCGGGTCAGGGCGCGGGTGTCGATCCCGGAGATGCCCACGACCCCTTGGTCGCGTAGCTCGTCGTCGAGGGTGCGCACCGAACGCCAGTTCGAAGGCACCCGGGCGGGATCGCGCACCACGTAGCCGCTCACCCAGATCCGGCGGGATTCGGGATCGTCGTCGTTCATCCCGGTGTTGCCGATGTGCGGAGCCGTCATCACCACGACCTGGCGGTGGTAGGACGGATCGGTGAGGGTCTCCTGGTAGCCGGTCATGCCGGTGGAGAACACCGCTTCGCCGAAGGTCTCCCCCACGGCGCCATAGGTCTCGCCATGGAAAGTGCGGCCGTCCTCGAGCACGAGGAGCGCTGGGCCGGCGGGGGCATGCAGTGGCACGCCGTACCTCCTTCTCCGCCTCACTGGACGGATCGTTAAAGGATGTCGAGCGGTTCTGACCCTATCAGCCGAGCCGGGCCGCTCCCGACTCGTATCACGCCTGTGCGCGGTGCCTCTTGACGTGCATGAGCACACCGAACAGCCTCCACTGCATCGTCCCGCCGCACATGCTCGAGTCCATCGAGCGCAACGGAACAGTCGCCCAGCAGGAATGGGCGAGCGCCACCCTCGCCGCCGACGTCGTGGCCCGTGAGGAGCGCGCCGCCCAGGCTGCGGTGATCCGTGACCAGCCGGTCCAGCCCGCGGTCGGACCACCGCGCAAGGACCGCTCCATCCATGACGGCGGCAACGGAGCCACGCTGCCCGGGAGGCGGGTCCGCGGTGAAGGCGCAGCTCCCACCGGGGACGGCGACGTCGACCGCGTGTACGACGGTTTCGGCGCCACCTGGGATCTCTACTTCGACGTCTTCGGGCGCAATTCCTTCGACAACGCCGGGGCCAGCCTGGTCGGCACCGTGCACCACCGCAGGCGCTACAACAACGCCTTCTGGAACGGCACCCAGATGGCCTTCGGCGACGGTGACGGCACCCTGTTCGTGAGCTTCACGACCGCCGTCGACGTCATGGGGCACGAGCTGACCCACGCGGTCACCGAGCGCAGCTCGGGGCTGGAGTACCACGACCAGCCCGGTGCGCTCAACGAGTCGCTCTCGGACGTGTTCGGGTCGCTGGTCAAGCAGCGGGGGGCCGCCCAGAGCGCCACTGCGGCCGACTGGCTGATCGGTGCGGGGATCCTGGGGCCCACCATCAACGGCGTCGCCCTGCGCTCCATGAAGGCCCCGGGCACGGCGTACGACGACCCGACGCTGGGCAGGGACCCGCAGCCGGCGCACATGGACGACTACGACCCGACCCCCGATGACAACGGCGGGGTGCACATCAACTCCGGCATCCCGAACCACGCGTTCTACCTGTTCGCAGTGGCCCTCGGAGGGAACGCCTGGGAGCAGGCCGGACAGGTCTGGTACGCCACCGCGACCGACCCTGCCCTCAGCTCCAGCGCGAGCTTCCAGGAGTTCGCCGAACTGACGGTCTCCCACGCCCAGGACCTCTACGACACCGAGGTCGCAGGATCCTGCAGCGACGCCTGGGCCGGCGTGGGGATCGTCGTACCGCTCAGGTGAGCTTGCCGTCGAGGACGGTGGGAACCCCACGCAGGAAGGTCGCCATCACCTGCCCGGGCAGCTGCCGCCCCGCGTACGGCGTGTTGCGCGACAGGGAGACCGAGGCGGCGGCATCGACCACGCGACGTACCGCCGGGTCGTAGAGCACGACGTTCGCCGGCGAACCGACCTCGAGGGGCTGGCCGTGATCGGCGACCCGGCCGATCCGGGCGGGCGCATAGGACATCCGCTCCGCGACCCCCGCCCAGTCGAGCAGCCCGGGGTCGACCATGGTCTCCTGCACGATCGACAGTGCGGTCTCGAGCCCGAGCATGCCGAAGGCCGCGGCCGCCCACTCGCAGTCCTTGTCCTCGTGGGGGTGCGGGGCGTGGTCGGTGGCGACGATGTCGATGGTGCCGTCGGCCAGGCCGGCCCGTAGCGCCTCGACGTCGGCGGCCGAGCGCAACGGTGGGTTGACCTTGTAGATCGGGTCGTAGGTCGCGGCAAGCTCGTCGGTGAGCAGGAGGTGGTGCGGACAGGCCTCGGCGGTGACGTTCCAGCCCTTCTCCTTGGCCTGGCGCACGATCTCCACCGAACCGGCGGTGGAGACGTGACACACGTGCAACCGGGAGCCGACGTGAGCGGTGAGCAGGCAGTCCCGGGCGATGATCGCCTCCTCGGCCACCGCGGGCCAGCCGGCCAGGCCAAGGCGACCGGAGAGCTCTCCCTCGTTCATCTGCGCGTCCGGGGTGAGCCGGGGCTCCTGCGCGTGCTGGGCGATGACACCGTCGAAGGCCTTCACGTATTCCAGCGCCCGGCGCATCAGGGCCGGGTCGCTGACGCACTTGCCGTCATCGGAGAAGACCCGAACCCGCGCCGCGGAGTCCGCCATCGCGCCGAGCTCGGCGAGATGCTCGCCGGCGAGGCCGACGGTGACCGCGCCCACCGGGTAGACGTCGCAGTAGCCCGCCTCCCGGCCCAGGCGCCACACCTGCTCGACGACCCCGGCGGTGTCGGCCACGGGATCGGTGTTGGCCATCGCGTGCACCGCGGTGAACCCGCCCATGGCCGCCGCCTGGGTGCCGGACTCGACCGTCTCGGCGTCCTCGCGACCGGGCTCACGCAGATGGGTGTGCAGGTCGACGAGGCCGGGCAGCGCGATCAGCCCGGTGGCATCGATGACTTCGGCGCCCTCGACACCTTCGGTGGCTGCGCCGAGCGCCGCGATCACCCCGCCGTCGATGAGCAGGTCGCCCGGCGCTGCGCCGAGGATCGAGACGTTCTTGATCAGGTAGCTCACAGCGTGTCCTCACTGGTCGATCCGACGGCGGGTTCACTGCCGCCGAGCAGCAGGTAGAGCACGGCCATCCGGACGGCGACGCCGTTCGTGACCTGCTCGACGATGACCGAGCGGTCGGAGTCTGCGACATCGGCGGAGATCTCCATGCCGCGGACCATCGGTCCGGGGTGCATCACGATCGTGTGGTCCTGCAGCTGGCCCATCCGGCGACCGTCCAGACCGTAGCGGCGGGAGTACTCCCGGGCCGTGGGGAAGAAGGAGGCGTTCATGCGTTCGCGTTGGACACGCAGCATCATCACCACGTCGGACTTCGGCAGCACCGCATCGAGGTCGTACGACGTCTGCACCGGCCAGCCGTCGATCCCGACCGGCAGCAGCGTCGGCGGGGCGACCAACGTGACCTCGGCACCGAGAGTGTGCAGGAGCAGGGCGTTGGAGCGTGCGACCCGGCTGTGCAGGACGTCGCCCACGATCGCGACGGTGCGACCGTCGAGCGGGCCCAGATGCTTCCACATGGTGAAGGCGTCGAGCAGCGCCTGCGTGGGATGCTCGTGCGTGCCGTCACCGGCATTCACCACGTTCGAGCGCACCCAGCCCGAGTGCGCGAGCCGGTGTGGAGCACCACTGGCCGAGTGCCGCACGACCACCGCGTCGGCCCCCATGGCCTCCAGGGTCAGGGCAGTGTCCTTGAGGCTCTCGCCCTTCGACACCGACGACCCCTTGGCCGCGAAGTTGATCACGTCGGCCGACAGCCGCTTGGCGGCCGCCTCGAAGGAGATGCGGGTGCGGGTGGAGTCCTCGAAGAACAGGTTGACCACCGTGCGGCCGCGCAGGGCGGGGAGCTTCTTGATCGGCCGGTCGGCCAGGGCGAGCATCTCGGCCGTGGTGCTCAGCACGAGTTCCGCATCGTCGCGGCTCAGGTCCGCGGCGCTCAGCAGGTGACGCTTCACTCGGACGCTCCCTCGACGGCGCCCAGGGCAGCCCCCTCGATGGTGACGGCGTCGACGTCGTCGACGCCCTGCAGCGTGACCCGAACCGTCTCGACCAGGGACGTCGGCAGGTTCTTGCCGACGAAGTCGGCACGGATCGGCAGCTCGCGGTGTCCGCGGTCGACCAGCACGGCCAACCGGACCGCCTTGGGTCGGCCCAGGTCGTTGAGTGCGTCCAGGGCCGCCCGGATGGTGCGACCGGAGAAGAGCACGTCGTCGATCAGGACCACCACCTTGCCATCGATCCCCCCGGGCGGGATCTCGGTGTGCAGCAGCGCCCGGGCGGGCTTCAGGCGCAGGTCGTCGCGGTACATGGTGATGTCGAGCGATCCGACCGGGACGTCGTACCCCTCGACGGAGGCGATCCGCTCGGCGATCCGCTGGGCGAGCGGCACGCCCCGACTGGGGATGCCGAGCAGCAGCAGGTCGTCGGCACCCTTGTTGCGCTCGAGGATCTCGTGCGCGATGCGGGTCAGGGCCCGGGAGATGTCACGGGCGTCGAGAACGACCCGGCCGTCGGTCAGGTCATCGGGTGTGGCATGCGGGGCAGGCATCAGCGTGCCGGACCTCCTTCTCCGCCTCACTGGACGGCTCGTTAAAGGATGTCGATCGAGGCGACCCTACCAGCGTCGACCGCTACCTCGTCGGTCTGTGCACCGTGGGTCACTTGGGGGCCGCGACCGGCCAGACATTTCCCCAGAGGTCGACATCCAGGCGGATCCGTTCCTGCTTCTTCGTGGCCACCACCACCAGCCAGACGATGCCCCACAGTCCCCCGGTGATCAGCGTCATCAGGAAGTGGGCCAGATGGTTGACCGGTTTCACGTAGCCGAGGATCACGCCCTCGCTCGTGCGGCGTACGACGGTCGCTCCCGCCAGCACCTCCGCGTCCACGGCCTTGGTGAGGATCCGCTCGCGCGTTGCCGCCGGCAGCATCTGATGCTGGTCGAACGGGATCGCCGAGCGCAGTCGCGCCGGCTGCACCGAGTAGGTGGCACTGGCCCAGCGTCGCCCACTCCACCGCCGCCACCGGCCGCGGTCCCACTTCATGGTGCCTACGTGCGTCGTACTGCTCACGGGCGCAGCCTAACCCTGCGCGTGCCCCCGGGCGGCGTGACGCCTGCTCCAGGAATCCCCGGTCGACCGGGGAATCCCGCGGTTGTCAGCCGTTGCAATCCCTGACATCCGCATGTCTCCCCGGTCGACCGGGGAATCCCGGAGCCGGCCTACAGCGCTGCGGCCATCCCCGCACAAGCCTTGAGCCACGACATGCGTGTGCCCGAGGAGAGCTGGTTGTAGGGCACCACGGAGCCGGGCACCAGCACCGGGTCGTAGGGCACCCGGTAGACGGCGCGGGTCCGCTGGCCGTAGACGTCGACCAGGTCACGGGTGAGCTGGGGGTCGACGTGCTCGGAGGGATCCGACAGCACCGTGACGGTCTTGTACTTGAGGTTCGGGTAGCCGGCGTCCTGCAGCGCATCGAGCATCCACAGGCCGCTGTAGCCGGTGTCCTCGCGGACCGTTGAGGTGACCACGAGCAGGTCGGCGGCTTCGGCCGCGGCCAGCCAGTTCTCCGCGCGCAGGTTGTTGCCGGTGTCGACCAGGATGATCCGGTAGAACCGCTCGAGAAGCTTGTGCACCTCCACGAAGTCCTGCGCGCGGATCGTGCCCGTCACGTCGGGTCGCTCGTCGGAGGCGAGGACGTCGAAGTGGGCGTCGCCCTGCGAGCGGACGAATGCCCCGAGGTCACCGATCCGTGACTGGGTGACGTCGTTGAAACGCTCGAGGTCGCTCAGCAGCTCCCGGGTCGTGTTGCGGTGGTTGCCACGGATCCCGCGGATGCCTAGCGTGCCCCGGGTCTCGTTGTTGTCCCAGGCGACGACTCCGCCGCCGCGCACGGTCCCGAAGGTGTAGCCGGCGGCCAGCACACCCGTGGTCTTGGCGGCCCCACCCTTGGGGTTGATGAAGGCGATGGTGCGCGGTCCGTCGAAGTCCTGCTGGATCGCTGCCCGGTCCTGCTCGTAGGCCACCTCGGCCTGACTCCGGCGCGGCCGGATGATGCCACCGCTCCACCGGCGCACACTGCCCTGCCAGCCCCACGCCGCCGGCCCGTCCTCGGTCGAGGCGACGCGACGGTCGAGGAAGTCGCTGGCGCTCATGAAGCGCCGTACCTCGGGCTTCGCCTCGGTCGGCGCACTCTGCGCCGCGGCGATCGCGGCCGCCGGCATCGCGGGAGGTACGGCGACCTCGGACAGCGCCGGCGCCTCAACCTCAGCCTCAGGGGCAGGCGCAGCGGCAGCGGGTACGCCGACAGCCTGCTGACGTGGCAACGGCACGCCGTTGGGGCGCTCGGCCGGCCTCGGCAGCCGCACGGGCTGGGTGGCCTCCGGCTCGGAACGCGCTGGCTGCGCAGGGCCTGGTTCGACCTGCTCGTCGGCCACGGCGTCAGCATCGGACTCCCCGCTCGCGGGCCGTGCCTCGGGCAACGGATCGGTGAGGGGATCGTCGAGCTGGTCGGTCAGGGGCTGCGCTGCGGGCGGTTCCGGCTCGAAGCCCGGGATGAGGGCTGCGAGTGGTGAGGAAGTGGGTTCCTGGGGCGGTTGTGGAGTCATGCTGGGCCTCCTCCGAGAGGGCGGATCATGAGCAGCCTATTGCAGGTGGACTGCCCTGTGACCAACCCACCCTTCCCGATCCGGACTGGTGAGGGCCGCTATCCGAGGCGATGCAAGGCGGTCTCGATGGCCCGGTGGAAGGTCGGATAGGCGTACATCATCGTGGTCAGGTCGGTGAGCGGGATACGGCTGTGGACAGCGGTCACGAGCATCGAGAGCATCTCCCCGCCGGCCGGTGCGACGACGGTCGCGCCGATCAGGATTCCGCGTTCGGCGTCCGCCACCAGCTTGACGACGCCGTCCTCCTGTGCGATCCACCCGCGACCGCCGAGGTCGGCGGTGCTGGTCCACAGGGTGGTCCCGGCCTCACGCGCCTGGGTCTCGGTCAGTCCCACGGCCCCGACCTCGGGCGCGGTGTAGGTCACCCTGGGCACGGCGCGATAGTCGGCCCAGGGCCCGGGCTCCTTCAGCAGGTCGCGGACCGCCACCCGCGCCTGGTAGTTCGACACGTGCGTGAACGCTCCCTTGCCGGTGATGTCGCCCACGGCCCACAGCCGTTCCCCGGCTCGCATCCGTTCGTCGGTGTCCACGGTCGGCGCCGAGGGGTCGAGGCCGACCGTCTCGAGCCCGATGTCGGCGAGGTTGTTGCGGCGACCGGCAGCGACCAGCAATTTCTCGACCGCGAGGTCCCGCGACCCGACGCGCACCTCGAAGCGTCCGTCGTGGTGCACCACCCGGTCGATCTCGTGACCGGTGAGGATCTGGACGCCGTCGCGGGCCAGGGACGCCGCCACGACGGCGGACGCCTCGGGCTCGTCGCCCTCGAGAATCCGCTCGGCGACCTCGATCAGGGTGACCTCGACCCCGAAGCGGGCGAACGTCTGGGCGAACTCGGCCCCGATCGGGCCGCCACCGATCACGCCCAGGGACGAGGGCAGGTCGGTGACCTTCACGATGTCGCGGTTGGTCCAGAAGGGCGTGTCAGCCAGACCGTCGATGGGTGGCACGGCAGGAGCCGTGCCGGTGTTGAGCACGACACCCCGGCTGGCGTCGTACTCCTCGACCGTGCCGTCAGCGAGGCGGACCGCCACGCGACCCGGCGCGATCAGGCGGCCGCGGCCGCGCACGAACTGGGCTCCGTTGCGCTCGAGTCGCGCCACGAACTCGGCGTCGTCCCAGTCGTGGGTGGCCTCGTCGCGCACGCGTGCCGCCACCGGGCTCCAGTCCGGGCGCACCTCGACGGAGCCGGCGCGGCCGGGGATCCTGCGCGCCTCGCCGAGCGTGTGGGCCGCGGCGATCATCATCTTGGACGGGACGCAGCCGTAGAAGGGGCACTCGCCCCCGACGAGGTGCTCGTCGATCGCGACGACGCGCAGCCCCGCCTTCCCGAGCAGCCCGGCGGCGGTCTCGCCGCCGGGTCCGAGACCGAGGACGACGACGTCGACGGCTGTCGTCACAGGTCCGCCAGGGCGCTCTGCACGGCACGGTGGAAGGTCGGGTAGGCGAAGTGCATGGTCTTCAGGGTCGAGACCGGGACCTCGGCGTGCACCGCGGTGGCCAGCATCGACATGATCTCCCCGCCGCTCGGGCCCACCGCGGTCGCGCCGACCAGGATGCCCCGATCGGCGTCGGCGACCAGTTTGATCACGCCGTCCGCCTTGGCGATCCAGCCTCGGGTGGAGTCGCCGAGTGCGGTGGTGCCCGTGGTGACCTGGAGCCCCGCCTCCCGCGCCTGCTTCTCGCTCAGGCCGACGGAGCCGACCTCGGGATCGGTGAACGTCACCCGCGACACGGCACGGTAGTCGGCCCACGGACCGTCCTGCCCCAGGATGTCGCGCACGGCGACCTCGGACTGGTACATCGACACGTGGGTGAAGGCACCCTTGCCCACGATGTCGCCGATCGCCCAGAGCTTGTCGCCTGCACGCATCCGCTCGTCGGTCTCGATCGCGCGCGCCGACGGGTCGAGACCGACGGTCTCCAGGCCCACGTCGCCCAGGTTGGGCCGGCGCCCTGCCGCCACCAGCAGCTTGTCGGCCGACACGACCTGGTCCTCGAGGTGGACCGAGAACGTGCCCTCGGCGTAGGACACCGATGAGATCGTGGCCCCGGTGAGGACCTGGATGCCGTCGTGGGCGAAGGCCGCCGCGACCACAGCACTCGCCTCGGGCTCCTCGGGAGCGAGGATCCGCTCCGCCACCTCGATGAGGGTCACGGCGACGCCGAAGCGGGCCATGACCTGCGCGAGTTCCGCCCCGATCGCTCCGCCACCGATGACCACCAGGGTGGCCGGCAGCTCGCGGAGCTGCATGATGTCGCGGTTGGTCCAGTACGGCGTGTCTGCCAGCCCGTCGACCGGCGGCACCCCCGGCTCGGTGCCGGTGTTCAGCACCACGCCACGCGAGGCGACGTACGTCGTGCCGTCCACCTCGACGCGGCCCGGGCCGGTCAGCCGGCCGTGCCCGCGGACGAACGTGGCTCCGGCCTTCACCAGGCGCTCGACGGCTACGGCGTCGTCCCAGTCGTCGGTGGCCTCGTCGCGGATCCGGTCCGCCACGATGCCCCAGTCGGGACGCACCTCGACGGCACCGCTGAGCTCCGGGACGCGGCGGGACTCGGCCAGCGCGTCCGCGGCACGGATCATCATCTTCGACGGCACGCAGCCGAAGTAGGGGCACTCGCCGCCCACCAGGCGGCGGTCCACTCCCACGACCTTCAGGCCGGCCTGGGCGAGCTGCCCGGCGACCGCCTCGCCTCCCGGCCCAAGCCCGAGGACCACGACATCGACTTCGGTGTGTTCGCTCATGGTTTCAGCATTGCGTAGTGGTCAAGACCCGACTGTCGAATTGAGGCCAGGACCTGACCGCTTGACCCTTTAGCGTGGTGGAGACAGCCCCGGAGAAGCCGGGCGCGAGGAGAGGAGCCGTCATGGACTGGAAGATCGAGCTGCTGAGCGTCCCCGTCGTGGATGTCGACCGGGCCATCGCCTTCTACGTGGACCAGGTGGGGTTCCACCTCGATCACGACCACACGGTGAGCGAGGAGATCAGGTTCGTCCAGCTCACGCCGCCCGGTTCGGCGTGTTCGATCCTGGTGGGCGGCCTGACCGACATGCCGGCCGGGAGCCAGAAGGGGATCCAGGTGGTGATCGCGGATGCTGATGCGGCGCGCGAGCACCTCCTCGCCAACGGCGTGGCCTGTTCCGAGGTCGACGAACAGCCGTGGGGGCGCTTCGTCTACTTCTCCGACCCCGAGGGAAACGCGTGGGCGCTCCAGCAGGTGGCGCTCGGCTGAGCGCAGGTCAGCGCGAGAGGTGCCGGGCACGCGCGAAGCAGAAGAGGCCGTAGCAGGCGATCCCGATCGCGATCGCGCCGAGCAGGAACGGTCCGAACGGCTGCTGCAGCACCTTGTGCAGGGCCTGATCCAGGCCTCCTGACTTCTTGGCCTCGTGGGTGATGGCGGCGTACCCGAAGAGCCCGCCGACGACCATGAAGGCCACCCCCTTCGCGGTGTAGCCGGCCTTGCCGAACATCACGTAGGCCCGGCCGACCTCGCCGCTGGTGCCCTCGGCGCTGAGGTGCTCGCGGAACTTCTCGTTCCAGGCGCGGCGCACGAGGTTCGCGCCGTAACCGATGATGGCCAGACCGACGGCGCCCACGATGAACTGGCCCCCGGGCCAGTCCATGACCTTGGCGGTCACGGTGTCGGAGCTGCTGCCACCCGAGCCGGCCCCGACGGCGATCTTGACTGCGGAGAGGCACAGGGTGCCGTAGATGACGGCCTTGCCCAGCGAGGTCAGCCGCTTGCGCAGTCGCTTGCCGTCGTCCTGCTCCTCACGAAAACCGGCGAAAGTCTCGATGAGCCGCCACACGACGAGCAGGAACATGCCCACGGCGATCATCCAGATCAGGACGACGCCGTAGGACTCCTGGGCGAGCTGCTTGAGCGCACCGGTGCTGGAGGCCGAACCGCTCTGGTCACCCAGGGCCAGCTGGAGGGCCAGCCAGGCGATCATGAGGTGCACGATCCCGTAGGTCACCAGGCCCAGTCGGACGGCACGGTCCAGCCAGTCGCTGTCGTCGGCTTGTTTCCCGAGGTTGCCCGCCTGCTGGCCCACATTGCTCATCGGGTCAGTCAACCACTCGGTCTGTGGCTGCGGCACACCCCAACGGGTCAGGCGATGAGAGTTGCCTTGTCGCGCACGATGCCACCCAGGACACCGTTGACGAACGAGGGCGAATCGTCGGTCGACAGGTCCCGGACCAGGTGCATCGCCTCACTGACCGCCACCGCGTCGGGGACGTCGTCGGCGTACAACAACTCCCAGACGCCGAGCCGCAGGACGTTGCGGTCCACGGCCGGCATCCGGTCCAGGGACCAGCCCTGGGCGTAGGTGGTCAGGAGCTTGTCGATGCGCCACTGGTGCTCGACGACCCCACGAACGAGCTCGGCGGTGTAGTCGTTGGTGGGCCCCTCACCGTCCACAATGGCCCGGTCGAGGGCCCCGGTCGGGCTCTCGCTGCGCATCTCGGAGGCGTAGAGCAGGTCGAGAGCGCGCTTGCGGGCCTTGCTGCGAGCCGACATCAGGAGGTGACGCGACCCAGGTACGACGAGTCGCGGGTGTCGACCTTGATCTTCTCGCCGGTCGTGATGAACAGCGGCACCGCGATGGTGTGACCGGTCTCGAGCGTGGCGGGCTTCGTGCCCCCCGTGGAGCGGTCGCCCTGGAGGCCCGGCTCGGTGTAGGTGATCAGCAGCTCGACGGAGGCGGGCAGCTCGACGTACAGCACCCGGCCGTCGTTCGTGGCCACGATGGCCTCCTGGTTCTCCAGCAGGAAGTTGCTCGCCTCGCCCACGATCTCGGGGCTGATCTCGAGCTGCTCGTAGGAGCTGATGTCCATGAAGACGTAGGAGCTGCCGTCGTTGTACAGATACTGCATCGTGCGCTTGTCGACGTTGGCTGTCTCGACCTTGGTGCCGGCGTTGAACGTGCGGTCCACGGTCTTGTTGGACTCGACGTTCTTGAGCTTGGTCCGCACGAACGCCGGGCCCTTGCCGGGCTTGACGTGCTGGAACTCGACAACGGCCCAGAGCTGGCCGTCGATGTTGAGAACCATGCCGTTCTTCAGGTCATTCGTGGATGCCATGCGCGCGAGTGCCTCTTCGATCTGACTGGTCGAGATGGGATGGGGGTGAGCAGCGCCCAAGTCTAGACGCACCCGCGGACGTCATACGAAATGGTCACCACCACCACCGGTTCGTATGACGTCCGCGGGAAGGATCAGCTGAACTCCCACACGACCTGGACCCGGACCGCGAGGTCATCGCTCCCGGCCCGGATCGGCACCGCCTTGGCCGCCTCCAGGTCGTAGGTCGCACGCTGGTTCCACAGCGGCGACTGCGCCGCGGGCGCGGAGACCTCACGCAGGCTGACCACGTCGCCGAGGCTCTGGCCGGTCGCGGCGGCGTACTCCTCGGCCTTGGCCTTCGCCTGCGCGACGGCGGCGTCGCGCGCCTGCTTGAGTACGGCGTCCGGGTCGCTCACCTGGAGCCGGATGTTGCTCACCTTGACCCCGTTGCCCCCTGCGGCCACGGCGGCCCCGATGGCCCTCCCACCAGCCTTGAGGTCGTCGATGCTCACGGTGGCGCGCTGCGAGACCCGGTAGCCGACCAGGACGGGCGAGGAGTACGGGGGGTAGTCGTAGACGGGGTTCATGCTCAGTCCCGAGGTCTGGATGTCCTTGGCGGCCACGGAGTTGTCCTCCAGCGCGGCGAAGACCTTCTTCATCGCAGTACTCGAGTCGTTGAGCGCGGTCTCCAGGTCCGGTCGGGTCAGCGCCACCGCGACCGAGAACGACAGCTGGTCGGGAACAGCGGTGGCCTCCCCCTTGCCGGTCAGCGAGATGGTCCGTCGATCGGTGCTCGTCGAGGTCGTGCCCGCGGCCTGCGCCGGGGAGGACGCACCGCCGGACGCCCCCACCAGGTAGGCCGCCAGCAGGGCCAGCAGCACCAGCCCCGTGATCAGGATCCCCCGCACACTCAGTGTCACTTTGCCGTCCATGGCCCCGTCCTCTCCAGCCTGTGCCGATGCACTGTCCTGGGTCGGACGCGGCTGGGCAGGTGCGGGTTCCGCGGATCCGGGCCGGTTCAGCCCCGGGCGAGGAACTCGAGTGCGAGCCGGTAGCCGTCCACACCGTGCCCGACGACCACCTCGGCTGCGTGAGGGGTGACCACCGAGGTGTGCCGGAACACCTCGGGACGCTCACCGGGATCGGAGATGTGGACCTCGACCAGCGGCGCCGACAGTTGGGCGCAGGCATCGAAGATCGCGTAGGAGTAGTGGCTCCACGCAGCCGCGTTGAGGACGATCGGGGTGGCCTCGTCGGCCGCGGTGTTCAGCCAGTCGAGCATCTCGCCCTCATGGTTGGTCTGGCGGACCTCCACCTCGAGCCCGAGCCCGGTCCCCCAGGCGAGGCACTTCTCGACCAGCTCGGCGTAGGTGGTGTGCCCGTAGATCTCGGGCTGCCGACGCCCCAGCCGACCCAGGTTGGGTCCGTTGAGGATCAGGACCCGGGTCCGTGGGGCGCTCATCGCGGCACCTTCGTCATGACCGCATAGGCCGCGCGCAGGGCGCGGTCGGTGGGGCCGGCCAGGATCCGCGGGTCGGCCAGGTCGTGCAGGACCACGAACCGCAGCTGGGAGCCGCGCGACTTCTTGTCCACCCTCATCGTGGTCTCGAGCTCGTCGAACTCGGCGCCGTCGAAACCGATCGGCAGGCCGACGGCTGCGAAGGCCGTACGGTGCCGGTCGGCGACCTCATCGCTCAGCAGTCCCGAGGTCCGGGCCACCTCGGCTGCGAAGCAGCAGCCGATGGCGACGGCCTCACCATGCCGGATCCCGTAGGACGTGGCTCGCTCGATGGCGTGCGCCATCGTGTGGCCGTAGTTGAGGATCTCCCGGCCCGGGTGCCCATCGACGCCCCCGGTCTCCTTGAGGTCCGCCACCACGACGTCGATCTTGACCCTGACGGAGCGCTCGACCAGCTCGCGGAGCACCGGTCCGTCGACGTCGAGGGCCGCCGAAGGGTCGGCCTCGACCAGCCGGAGGATCTCAGGGTCGGCGATGAAGCCACACTTGACGACCTCGCCCATCCCGGCCACCAGTTCGGGTCCGGGCAGGGTGCGGAGCAGGTCGAGGTCACACAGCACCCCGGCCGGCTCATGGAAGGAGCCGACGAGGTTCTTGCCGGCAGCGGTGTTGATCCCGGTCTTGCCCCCGACCGACGCGTCGACCATGGCAAGCAGCGTCGTGGGCACATGGATGACCCGGACGCCGCGCAGCCAGGTGGCCGCCACGAAGCCCCCCATGTCGGTCGTGGCCCCGCCACCGAAGGTGACGATCGCGTCGGACCGGGTGAAACCAGCCTCGCCCAGCGCCTCCCAACACTGGTAGGCGACCTCGGCGGACTTGGCACGTTCACCATCGGGTACGCCGAGCGCGAGCACGTCGAAGGAGTCGTTGAGCCGGGTCAGCAGTGGTGCCACCAGCTCGTCGAGGCGTTCGGAATGGATCAGCGCGACCCGTTGCACCGACTCCCCCAGGATCCCCGGGAGCCGGTCGGCCAGGTCCCGGCCGATCACGACGTCGTACGGCGCCGCACCGCCCACGTGCAGCACCGTGTCCTGGATGTCACTCATGCCAGCACCTTCCGGATCTCGTCGGCGACGTCCTCGGGGCTGCGGCCGTCGGTGTCGATGCTGTGCACCGCGACGGACTCGTAGATCGGCGTCCGTTCGTCGAGCAGGCCCTTGATGCGGGCCCGGACGTTGCCGAAGAGCAGCGGCCGGGAGCTGCCCAGCCCGACCCGCTTGACGGCGTCACCGAGTCCGACCCGGAGGAACACCACGGTGTGTCCGGACAGCAGTTCGCGGGTCCCGGGATCGAGCACGGCACCACCACCGAGGGCCAGGACGCCGTCGTGAGTGGCCAGGGCGGTGGCGACCGCATCGCGTTCGAGACCCCTGAAGTGCTCCTCGCCATCGTCGACGAAGATGTCGGAGATCGCGCGGCCGGCAGCTGACTCGACGTCCTGGTCGGTGTCGCGCAGCCCGACTCCCCAGCCCTCGGCGAGCAGGCGGCCCACCGTGGTCTTGCCGGCACCCATCGGACCGACGAGCACCACGCGTGGGCGACCGGTCACGAGAACCTCAGGGTGTCGAGGTAGCTCTGCACGTTGCGCTTGGTCTCCGCGACCGAGTCGCCGCCGAACTTCTCCAGCACCGCGTCGGCCAGCACCAGGGCCACCATCGCCTCGGCCACGATGCCGGCCGCCGGCACCGCGCAGACGTCCGAGCGCTGGTGGTGGGCCACGGCTTCCTCGCCGGTGGCCACGTCGATGGTGCGAAGCGCGCGCGGAATGGTGGCGATCGGCTTCATCGCGGCCCTGACCCGGAGCACCTCGCCGGTGGACATGCCGCCCTCGGTGCCGCCGGAGCGGCCGCTCGTGCGCCGGATGCCACCCTCGGTCTGCACGATCTCGTCGTGGGCCTGGGAGCCGGGCACGGCGGCCAGGCCGAAGCCGTCGCCCACCTCGACGCCCTTGATGGCCTGGATGCCCATCAGGGCGCCGGCCAGCTTGGCGTCGAGTCGACGGTCCCAGTGCACGTGCGAGCCCAGGCCCGGCGGCAGTCCGTGCACCACGACCTCGACGACGCCGCCGAGGGTGTCACCGTCCTTGTGGGCCTGGTCGATCGCGGCGACCATCTGCTTCGACGCATCCGGGTCCAGGCAGCGCACCGGGTCCTCGTCGAGCCGGGCCACGTCGTCGGGGCCGGGCACGGAGCCGTAGGGGGCTGGTACGCCGCCGAGCTCGACCACGTGGGACACGATGCGAGCACCCGTCGCCTGCGCGAGGAAATTGCTGGCCACTCGGCCCAGGGCGACGCGCGCCGCGGTCTCCCGGGCCGAGGCACGCTCCAGGATCGGTCGTGCCTCGTCGAAGTCGTACTTCTGCATGCCCACGAGGTCGGCGTGACCCGGGCGCGGCCGGGTCAGCGCGGCGTTGCGGGCGAGGGCGTCGAGCTCGGCCTGGTCGACGGGGTCGGCCGACATCACCTTCTCCCACTTGGGCCACTCGGTGTTGCCGACCTCGATGGCGACCGGGCCACCCATCGTCTCGCCGTGTCGGACCCCACCGGTCAACGTGACCTGGTCCTGCTCGAACTTCATGCGGGCACCGCGACCGTGACCGAGGCGGCGCCGGGCCAGGGATTCCTGGATGTCGGCGGTGGTCACCTCGACATGGGCCGGGAGGCCTTCGAGGATCGCGACGAGTGAGGGGCCGTGGGATTCACCCGCGGTGAGCCAGCGAAGCATGGCCTCAGTCTTTCACGCGCGCTCGCGCCCCCGGTCAGGGCTGGGTGTCGACGAGATGCGAGAGCACGTCGTCGCCCCAGATCACGCCGACCAAGGCGCCCAGCAGCATGAACGGGCCGAACGGGAAGTGCCTCGAGGTGGTGAGCCTGAGCAGCCGCAACGGCACCCACGCCAGAGCGCCCATCAGGAACCCGATCCACAGACCGAACGTCCACTCGCCCCAGCCCAGGTATCCCAGGGCCAGCCCGAGGATGTTGGAGAGCCGGACGTCACCGAACCCCATGCCACCACCGGGCAGGAACCAGAGCAGGAAGAAGACCACGAGGGCGATGGCCTGGCCGATCAGCCCCCGCACCAGGTCGTCGAAGCCGTCGGTGACGACACTGCCGACCGCGGCGAGCAGGAGGACGACGGCGTAGGCGGGCCAGATGATCTTCGTGGGCAGCAGCCAGGTCCGGAAGTCGACCACGGCCAGAGCGACGCCGACCGGTGCCAGGAAGACCAGGTAGGTCACCGGCCACACCCAGCCCAGGACCAGGCCGATGATCCCCGCGATCACGCCGGCGGCGAGCGCACACTTCCAGGCGAGGCCGGGCAGGGCCGCCATGTCGGCGTAGAGCTCCTTGGGCGGGATCGGATCGCTCGCCGCGGCGACCTCCGCAGCCTCCACCGCGCTCGGGTCGGACACCTGGTCGGACCCGGGGTCGGGCACTGGCTCGAGCACCGGTTCCGGCTCGGGCACCCAGCGGATCAGGGCGGGCACGAACCAGCCGCCCACGACCCCGATCAGCGCACACACCAGCGCAGCGTCCACCTGCATGAGCCGAACCCTATCCAGCCAGGGCGGCGTTGCCAGCCGTTCGCAGAACCTCGACCGGTACGGCGTGCCCGGTGAACAGGGCGACCTGCAGCGCGGCCTGGTGGACGAGCAGGTCGAGCCCGCTGACCAAGGTGCGACCCGACGCCTGCGCCGCGGCCGCCAGCGGCGTCGGCCAGGGGTGGTAGAGGACGTCGAAGACCACCGGCGCGTCCCTCCAGCGCTCCACCAGGGCCTGGTCCTGGGCCTCGGCCGGGATCGTGGAGACGAGGAGGTCGGTCGCGTCGCCGGGCCCCGCCAGGTCGACGTACCTCACCTGGGGGGCCGCCGGGTGCCCGGCGACCAGGCGCAGGGTCTCCTCGGCTCGCTCGGCGCTGCGCGCCATCACGGTGATCTCGGTGCAGCCGAGATCGGCGAGCGCGAGCCCGACCGACGTCGCCGTCGCACCGCCTCCCAGGATGGTGGCCCGGCCCAGCGGGCCGGCATGGTGTTCGCGGATCGCGGCTGAGGCCCCCGGGACGTCGGTGTTGTGCGCGACGCGGCGGCCGTCGTCGAGGACCAGGGTGTTGGCCGCAGCGGCCAACCGCGCGGTCGCGGTGAGCTCGTCGGCCAACGGCACCAGCTCGCGCTTCAGGGGCATCGTGAGCGACAGGCCGCGCCAGGAGTCGTCCAGGCCGTCCAGGAAATCGCCCAGGCCACCTGAGGCCACCCGGATCGCCTCGTAGGTCCAGTCCAGACCGAGCTCGGCGTACGCCGCTCGATGCAGGACCGGAGACAGCGAGTGGGCGATCGGGTCACCCAGGACCGCGCAACGGGTGGTCATCAGCAGGCGTCGGAGGTCTCGCAGTACTGCAGGTACTCCGCCTTGTAGGTGTTGAACTCCTCGAGCGTCGAGGCGAACTTCGTCTTGCCGGTCTTGAGGTTGACCGTGACGTAGAACAGCCAGTCGCCGTCGGCCGGATGGGCAGCGGCATCGATGGCGTCGTCGCCTGGCGACTCGATGGGTCCCGGCGGCAGCCCGGGGTATTTGCGGGTGTTGTACGGCGAGTCGACGTCGAGCTCCTCCTCGGTCAGTGCGACGCCGAGCTGCTTGCCCAGGGCGTAGCTGACGGTCGCGTCGATCTGCAGCTTCCCGTTGGTGATGCCGTTGTCGGGGTTGTCGAGGCGGTTGTAGATGACCCGGGAGATCTTCGGCATGTCGTCGCCGCGGCCCTCGGCCTCGATGAGGCTCGCGATCGTCATCAGCTCGGCGGGCGTGCGGCCCAGGGCCTCGGCCGATGCCTCGAGGTCGGCGGCCTCGGCGGCCTGTCGCCAGCGGTCGACCATCGCCTTGAGCATCGATGTCGGCGTCGCGGTCGGCGCGAAGGCATAGGTCGCCGGGAAGAGGTACCCCTCGGCGTTGCCCTCGGCGTAGGCCGGCAACCCGAGCTTGCCTGGGGAGTCGAGGACTTTGTTGAACTGCTTCTTGGTGAAGTCGGTCTTCTTGGCCAGGGTCGCCACGATGTCGACGAGGCGCAGGCCCTCGGGGATGGTGACGCTGTTCTCGATGAGGTTCGCCGGGTCGACCATCAGCTCGACGGCGTCACTGGCCTTCATCTCCTTGCGGAGCTGGTAGTAGCCGACCTGGATGCCGGTGGAGTCGGGGTTGGCGGCGAAGGCATCGGTGAAGGCGGTGACGCTCTTGACCACACCCTTGGCCTTGAGGGTGTTGCCGATGTCAGCACCGGTGTCGCCCTCCTGGACCTCGACCAGCACCTGCCCGGTGCCTGGGCCTGGGTAGTCCTCGGGGCCGCCGAACCGGTCGGAGATGGCCTCGACCCCCTTCGAGATGGCGAAGTAGGCGACGCCGGCAAGCAGGGCCAGCGCAACCAGGACGGCGAGGCATCCGGAGAGCCCCCGTCCCTTGCGGTGACCTCGGCGATCCTTCGGCCGCGGGTTCCCCGAGGACTGTTCGTCGTCAACGCCCAGACCCAGCTCACTCATTGTCAACCTCGACGATCTCTCCGGGCACGCGCCCGGAGCTCCGTTCGGTGTCCAGCGCATGCTGGAGGATCACCACTGCTGCTACCTGGTCCACCACGGCCCGTCGCTTGGTCCCCTTGCGTCCCCGCTCACGCAACATCGACTCCGCTGACACCGTGGTCAGGCGTTCATCACACAGCCTCACCGGCACGGGAGCAATTCGGCGCGCCAAGGTCAGCGCGAACTCCCGGGCCTTCACCGCGGCCGGACCCTCCCGGCCGGACAGCGATCTGGGGAGTCCCACGACCACCTCGACGGCCCCCTCCTCCAGGACGATCGCCGCCAACCGGGCGAGGTCGCCGGAGGCCCGAGGGACCGTCTCGACCGGCGTGGCCAGATAGCCGGACGGGTCACTGCGGGCCACCCCGATGCGGGCGTCGCCCGGGTCGATGCCGAGACGGGTACCGTGCCTCACGCGGGCTGATCCGAGAGGCGGGCGACCTCGGTCCGCACCAGGGCGAGAGCCTCGTCCAGGCGACTGGCATCGGCTCCACCCCCCTGGGCGACGTCGTCCTTGCCACCGCCCTTGCCCCCGATCAGGGGGCCGACGGCGCGCACGAGCGCGTTGGCCGAGACCCCGCGTTCGCGGGCGGTGTCGTTGACGGCGGCCACGACGGACACCTTGTCGTCCACGACCCCCATCACCACCACCACACCGGGATCTCCCGCGGGCAGCCGGCCGCGGACGTCGAGGGCCAGCTGGCGAGCATCACCGGCACTGGCGCCGTCGGCACGGTGGGCCACGACGCGGACCGGTCCGACCAGGGTGGCCTGCTCGGCCAGCTGGGCACCGGCGCCCAGCAGCTGCTTGACCCGGAACTGCTCGATCTCCTTCTCCGCGGCGCGCAGCCGTCCCACGATGTCGCTGACGCGCTCGGGCAGCTGCTCGGGGCGCACCTTCAAGACCTCGGAGAGCTGGTTGACGAGCACATGCTCGCGGGCCAGGAACCGGTAGGCATCGCCACCGACGAGCGCCTCCACCCGGCGTACGCCGGAGCCGATGGAGGACTCCCCCATCAGCTTGACCACGCCGAGCTGGCCGGACCGGCCGGCATGGGTGCCGCCACACAGCTCGCGGGCCCAGTCACCGACCGAGACGACGCGGACCTGGTCGCCGTACTTCTCACCGAAGAGCGCCATCGCCCCCGACTTCACGGCCTCGGCCTGCGTCATCACCTCCGCCTGGACGGCGAGGTCGGCGATGACCAGATCGTTGACCCGCGCCTCGACCTCACCCATCACCGAATGGGGGACCGCGCCGGTCGCGGAGAAGTCGAAGCGGAACCGCCCGGGGGCGTTCTCGGAACCGGCCTGGGTGGCCGTCTCGCCCAGGGCTTCACGGAACGCCTTGTGCACCATGTGGGTGGCTGTGTGGGCGCGCGAGATGGACAGCCGTCGTTCGGTGTCGACGAGTCCCTGGGCGCTGTCACCCAACGCGACCTCGCCGGACAGCACCCGGACCCGGTGGACGATGAGCCCGTTGATGGGCGACTGCACGTCGCGCACCTCGAGGCGAGCACCGTTCTCGAGCTCGATCAGCCCCTGGTCGGCCAGCTGGCCACCGCCCTCGGCGTAGAACGGCGTCCGGTCGAGCACGACCTCGAGCTCGTCGCCCTCGGTCGCGGAGGACACCACCTCACCGTCGGCCACCAGACCACGCACGGCCCCTTCGGAGACCACGTCGGTGTAGCCGGTGAACTCCACCGCGCGTCCCAGCGAGTCCGCCACCTCGCGGTAGGCGTGGGCATCGACATGGGTGCCCTTCTTGGCCTTGGCATCAGCCTTGGCGCGGTTGCGCTGCTCGGTCATGAGCCGTCGGAACTCGTCCTCGTCGACCGTCAGTCCCTGCTCGGAGGCCATCTCCAGCGTGAGGTCGATCGGGAAGCCGTAGGTGTCGTGCAGCGCGAAGGCCTCGGCTCCGGCCAGCCGGTCGCCGCCCGAGCTCTTCAGCCGGGTGGTGGCGAGATCGAAGATCTGGGTGCCGGCGCGCAGGGTCTGACGGAACGCGTCCTCCTCGGCGTAGGCCACCGACGAGATCCGCTCCCAGTCGCGGTGCAGCGCGGAGTAGGTCTCACCCATCTTGTCGCGACTGACCGGGAACAGCTCGGGCAGGGCGCGGTCCTCGTAGCCCAGCAGCCGCACCGAGCGCACCGCACGACGCAGGAGTCGACGCAGGACGTAGCCGCGGCCCTCGTTGCCCGGGGTGACCCCGTCGCCGATCAGCATCATGGCCGACCGGACGTGGTCGGCGATCACCCGGAAGCGGACGTCATCGTCGTGGTCGGCACCGTAGCGGCGCCCGGTCAGCGCTTCGGCTCGTTCGATCACCGGGAACATGACATCGATCTCGTACATGTTGGGCTTGTCCTGCAGCAGGAACGCGACCCGCTCCAGCCCCATCCCGGTGTCGATGTTCTTCTTCGGCAGCGAGCCGATGATGTCGAAGTCCTCCTTGCTGCGGACCGCGCTGAGCTCGTCCTGCATGAAGACCAGGTTCCAGAACTCCAGGTAGCGGTCCTCCGCCCCGAAGTCACCGTCGGCGCCGTAGTCCGACCCACGGTCGATGAGGATCTCCGAACAGGGGCCACCGGGTCCCGGCACGCCCATCGACCAGTAGTTCTCGGACTTGCCCAGCCGCACGATGCGATCGTCGGGCAGTCCGGAGATCTTCTTCCAGAGGGCGACGGCCTCCGGGTCGTCCTGGTAGACGCTGGGATAGAGCCGGTCCTCGGGGAAGCCCCACCCACCATCGGCCACGGGCTTGGTGACCAGGTCCCAGGCCAGCTCGATGGCACCTTCCTTGAAGTAGTCACCGAAGGAGAAGTTGCCGCACATCTCGAAGAACGTGCCGTGCCGGGTGGTCTTGCCGACGTCCTCGATGTCGGGAGTGCGCACACACTTCTGCACACTGGTGGCGCGCTTGTAGGGCGGTGTCTCCTGCCCCAAGAAGTAGGGCTTGAACGGGACCATGCCGGCGTTGACGAAAAGCAGGTTGGGGTCGTCGAGCAACAGGGAGGCCGACGGGACTGCCGTGTGGCCGGCGGCTTCGAAGTGCGCAACGAAGCGGCGGCGGATCTCGGCGGTGTCCATCAGTGCTGTCCTCTGTCCTGGTCGTGTATGTCGGTGGTCGAGCTTGTCTCGGTGGTCGAGCTTGTCTCGGTGGTCGAGCCCGTCTCGGTGGTCGAGCCCGTCTCGGTGGTCGAGCCTGTCTCGGTGGTCGAGCTTGTCTCGGTGGTCGAGCTTGTCGAGACCACAGCCCGATGCCGACCCCCCTCCAGCTCGGGAGTTCCATGAGGCACCAGACCGAACCGCACCCGCAACTCGGTTTCCTTCTCCGCGCTGCCCTGGGCCACCTCGTCGCGCAGCATCCGGGCACCCAGGGACAGGGCGTGGACCCGGTCACGCATGCCGTCGACGGTGAGCGCTTCGGCGGCTCGGCGTCCGCGCACCATCGCATAGATGCCCGCGCCCGCCCCGGCCACGAACCACAGGCCTCGACTCATGCGGCGTCCTCGTCGGCGGTGTCGAGTCCCGCGCGCTGGCGGGCCTCCCACTCGCGCAGGGCGGCCTTGGTGTCGGCACGACGCTGCTTGCGCGACCGCTTGACCTCACGTTTCATCTCGAACCGGATCCGGTTGCGGCTCTCCGGTGACAGCGCCCGCCGTACGCCGTGCGAGAGCGACGCGGCGCGCAGCACCGTCTCGCGCAGCACGATGTCGGCGAAGAGTCGGCCCTCGATGCGGGTCGGCACCGGGGGCTCGTCGGCGACCTGGCCGATGCCGGTGATCAGGAACTCCGGGGCATCGACCTGGCTCGTCGGCTCGGGAGGCGGCTTCACCTGGGCGGCGAGGAGGTCGACACGCGAGCGGAGTTCGAGCGCCTCGAGACGGGCCTGCTCCAACTCGCCCCGCGTGCGGCGCAGCTGCACGAGGATCGCAACGACGGCAAGGCCCAGCACTGCCACGAGGGCAGCCCCCAGGATCTCCACCACCACAGGCCCGTTCACAGTGCCCGACCCTATCGCGGCGAGCCTGAGCCGCGAATGAGCCGTCGGATCCTCTCCCATCGCTCCTTGATCGCGGCCTCTGCCCCCAGCGCGGTGGGTTCGTAGTACTCGGCGTCGAGCAGTTCGTCGGGGGCGTACTGCTGCTCGGCCACCCCGAACGGCTCGTCGTGGCTGTAGAGGTAACTCGACCCATGGCCGAGGTTCTTCGCCCCGGCGTAGTGGGCGTCGCGCAGGTGGGCGGGGACCGCGCCGATCTTCCCGGCCTTGACGTCGCTCTGAGCCGCGTTGATGGCCTTGATCACCGCGTTCGACTTGGGGGCGACCGCCAGGGCGATGGTGGCCTGGGCCAGCGTGAGCCGGCCCTCCGGCATCCCGATCAGCGCGACGGCCTGGGCTGCAGCCACCGCCGTGGTGAGGGCCGTCGGATCAGCGAGCCCGATGTCCTCACTGGCCAGGATCACCAGACGGCGCGCGATGAAGCGCGGGTCCTCGCCTGCCTCGACCATGCGCGCGAGGTAGTGCAGCGCCGCATCAGCGTCGGAGCCGCGCACGGACTTGATGAAGGCCGAGGTGATGTCGTAGTGCTGATCGCCCTGACGGTCGTAACGAACCGCTGCCTGATCGACGGCGGTCTCAGCGGTGCTGAGGTCGATGACGGTGGAGCCCTTGGACTGGGCGGCACCCGCCGCGGCCTCCAGATAGGTCAGGGATCGCCGTGCGTCTCCGCCGGCGAGGCGGATCAGATGAGCCGCCGCGTCGTCCTCGAGGGTGAAGGCGCCGTGCAGACCCCGTTCGTCGACGAGAGCCTGCTGCATCACCGAACCGACGTCGTCATCGGTCAGTGACTCCAGCCGCAGCAGCAGGCTGCGCGAGAGCAGTGGCGAGATGACGGAGAAGAACGGGTTCTCGGTCGTCGCTGCGACCAGGGTGACCCAGCGGTTCTCCACGCCGGGCAGCAGCGCATCCTGCTGGGCCTTGGTGAACCTGTGGACCTCGTCGATGAACAGCACCGTCTCGCGGTTGGTCTGCACGAGCTCGTGGCGCGCAGCCTCGATCGCCGCGCGCACCTCCTTGACGCCCGCCGACACCGCCGAGACCTCCACGAACCGGCGGTCGGTCTGCTGGCTGAGGATCGAGGCGATCGTCGTCTTGCCGGTGCCGGGTGGCCCCCACAGCAGCAGGGACATCGACTGATCGCCCTCGATGAGCTGCCTCAGCGGCGAACCCTCGGCGCGCAACTGTGACTGCCCCACGAGTTCGTCCAGGGTACGTGGGCGCATCCGCACGGCCAAGGGTGCTGCCGCATGGCGAGCTGAGGACAGCGAGCCCGACCCGCCAGTCGAACCGGCCATGTCGAACAAACCGTCCACCGTCAGGCTCAGGCCTTCTTCATGGTCTTGGCCTCGAGGTCGAACCAGGTGTCGGAGTAGCCCGGGTTGTTGCCGAGGTCGGTCGCGGGTGCGACGCCGGGGTCGGGGTTGCCGCTGTCGTCCACGCCGAGCAGCCGTGCGGTCATCGGCTTGTCCGGGTGGTCACCGAGCGGCCCCGGGAAGTGGCAGGCCACCTTGTGCCGAGGCCCGATCTGCATCAACGGCGGCTCGACCCGCGCACAGATCTCCTGCGCGAGCGGGCAACGCGTCCGGAACCGACAGCCCGAGGGCGGGTTGATCGGGCTCGGCACGTCGCCGGTGAGGCGGATGCGCTCGCGCCGACCGCCCACCGAGGCCTGCTTGACGTCCGGTACAGCGGAGAGCAGTGCCTGCGTGTAGGGGTGGTTGGGTCGACCGTAGAGCGACTCACGGTCGGCGATCTCCACGATCTTGCCGAGGTACATCACCGCCACCTCGGGGCAGAAGTGACGCACGATCGCGAGGTCGTGGGCGATGAACAGGAACGCGATCCCGAACTCTTTCTGCAGATCCTGGAGCAGGTTGATGACCTGGGCCTGGATCGACACGTCGAGGGCCGAGACGGGCTCGTCGGCCACCAGCAGCTTGGGCTGCAAGGTGAGGGCGCGGGCGATGCCGATGCGCTGACGCTGGCCGCCGGAGAACTCGTGCGGGTAGCGGTTGTAGTGCTCGGGGTTGAGGCCCACGACCTCGAGGAGCTCCTGGACCCGGGCCAGGACCTTGTTCTTGGGCACGACCTTGTGGATCAGGAGCGGGGCAGCCACGATCGCGCCAACACTGTGTCGCGGGTTGAGCGAGGTCGCCGGGTCCTGGAAGATCATCTGGATCTCACGGCGCAGCGGCAGCAGCTGGCCGGCGCTGAGGTTCTCGATCTGCCGGCCGTCGAACTCGATCGAGCCGCCGGTCGGTTTGTACAACCGGGTGATCAGCCGGCCCGTGGTCGACTTGCCGCAGCCGGACTCTCCCACCAGGCCCAGCGAGCCACCCGTGGGCACTTCGAAGGAGACGCCGTCGACGGCCTGCACGTGACCCACGACGCGGCGGATGACACCGCTGCTCTTGATCGGGAAGTACATCCGCAGGTTGTCGACCGTCAGGATCGGCTTGGCGGAGAAGTCGGCCTGGGTGGCGGCGTGGCCGACCACTTGCTCGACGGGTGGCGTCACGGGACTGGCGGACTCGGTCATTTGTCCTCCTCGACCAGATCAGGTGCGATCTCGGGCAGGATCTCGGTCTGGTAGACCGCGTCCGGGTTGGTGAGATGGCAGCGTTTGGTGTGCTGTCCCCCGCTGCGAGCCGGGGTGAGCTCGGGCAGCTCGGTGCGGCACAAGTCTCCGGGCACCTTGTCCCGGTGCATGCACCGGGGGTGGAAGGCGCATCCCGGCGGCGGGTTGAGCAGGCTGGGCGGGTTGCCCGGGATCGGGATCAGTCGCGCGTTGGTGTCACCCATGACGTCGGGCACGCTGGAGAGCAGGCCCCACGTGTACGGCATCTCCGGGTGCGTGAGGATCTCCTTGCAGGGGCCGTACTCGACCGCCCGGCCGGCGTACATCACCAGGACGTCGTCGGCCATCTCAGCCACGACTCCTAGGTCGTGGGTGATGATGATGACCGCGGAGTTGAACTCACGCTGCAGGTCCTGGAGCAGGTCGAGGATCTGAGCCTGCACCGTCACGTCGAGCGCCGTCGTCGGCTCGTCGGCGATCAGCAGACCCGGGTCGTTGATCAGGCCCATGGCGATCATGGCGCGCTGGCGCATGCCGCCGGAGAACTGGTGGGGGTAGTCATCGACCCGACGGTCCGGCTGCGGGATGCCGACGCGCTCGAGCATCTCGATGGTGCGGGTGCGGGCCGCCTTCTTGGTGACGTCGTTGTGCACCCGATAGGCCTCGGAGATCTGGTTGCCCACGGTGTAGTAGGGGTGCATCGCCGACAGCGGGTCCTGGAAGATCATGGCGACCTCACCGCCACGCAGCAGCCGCATCTCCTCGTCGCTCACCGTGAGGAGATCCTCGCCCTCGAGCAGGATCTTGCCGCTGACCTGGGCCGAGGTCCCCCGCTGCAGGCCCATGATGGCCGAGCTGGACACCGACTTGCCGGAACCCGACTCCCCCACGATGCCGAGGGTCTCGCCCCGCTCGAGGTCGAAGGAGAGGCCGTCGGTGGCCTTCACGATCCCGTCCGGGGTCGGGAAGTGCACTTTCAGGTCCTGGACGGACAGGAAACTGGTCACAGGGGCCTCCTCAGCCGACGCGGACGCGCGGATCGATGACGGCGTACAGCAGGTCGACGATGATGTTCGCGGTGATCACGAAGAAGCCCACCAGGACCACGATCCCGATGATGGTGGGCAGGTCGAAGGTCTTGTTGGCGTCGTAGAACAGCTTGCCGAGACCGTTGTAGTTGAACACCGTCTCGGTGATGATCGCGCCGCCGAGCAGACCTGCGAAGTCCAGGCCGGCCATCGTGACCAGCGGCGTGAGTGCTGCGCGGAGGCTGTGCTTGAAGAGCACCCGGCGCGGCTTGAGCCCCTTGGACATCGCGGTGCGCACGTAGTCCTCGTGCATGGACTCCAACACGAACGCCCGCGTCATCCGGACGTAGGCAGCCATGAACAGCACGGCCAGCGTGATCCCGGGTAGGAGCAGTCCTTGCAACCAGGTGAGGACTCCTCCGTCCGCGATCGAGGTGTAGGTCGGAATCGGGACGACTTGCCACTTGATGGCTAGGAACTTGAGGAGGAAGAGCCCGGTGAAGAAGGCCGGGAAGGCGAACAGCACCAGGGAGACGCCCACGATGCCGCGGTCTATGATCGTGCCCTTTTTGACCGCTGCCAGGACTCCGAACCCGACGCCCCCGAGAATCCACATGATGAACGCGGCCAGCGTCAACGACAGGGTGATGGGGAAGGCGTCCTTGATCTCGTCGGCCACGAGTTTGGAGTTGACCACCGAGTAGCCCATGCACGGCGCGGGACACGAGGTCACCAGCTGCGGTGCGGCTTCACGGATCGAGGGGTCGTCGGGGTATTCGCGTCCGGCCACGATGCCGCGCAGGAAGTCGGTCCACTGCTGGACTGCTGGCTTGTTGTAGCCCAGGGCCTTGCTGGTCTGCTCCTGGAGCGCCGGCGAACAGTTCTTGCCGCAGGCGTAGCGCGCCGGGTCGATGGGCGAGGCGAAGAAGAGGATGAACGTCACGAGGCTCATCACCAGCAACATGATGACGCCGATGAAGCCACGGCGAATGATGTACGCGAGCAAGGGACCACCTCGGAGATTCAGATAGCACGAGTGGGTGGGGAAGAAGGCCCTGAGAGACCTTCACCCCTGTCGGGCGACCGCCGAAGCGGCCGCCCGACCGGGTGTATCAGTGTGATGCTAGTTGTTGCTCGGTGTTCAGTTCTCCACGCCGATGGGGCCGAGGTCGGGGAACATCGACGAGGCAGGAGTGCCCACGAAGCCCGTGACCTTGGAACCGTTGAGGAAGTAGAACTGAGCGATCTCGAGCGGGATGTAGGCAACATCCTTGCCGAGCTGGATGTCAGCCTCCTGCAGGGCGGCCGTCTGGTCATCCAGGTTCGCCGCGTTGGCGGCCTTGTCGACCAGAGCGTTGAACGCGTCGCTCTTGTAGGCGCCGTAGTCCTGACCATTGGAGTTGGCGGTCAGGTTCGGGCGGCTGTCGAACAGCGGCGCCGTGACGGTGATGGCCGACGGCCAGTCAGCACCCCAACCGCCCCACATCACGTCGCTGTCGTTGTCCGGCTTCTGGATGACGTCGTAGTAGGTGTCACCCAGGGCGTCGAGTGTGACGTCGAAGCCCGCCTTGTCCCAGGTCTCCTTCAGCGCAGCGGCCTGCTTGTCAGCAGTGTCGGTCTGCGGGTAGGTGAACTTGATCGGGTAGGGCAGCGTCACGCCGGCCTCTTCGAGCAGCGCCTTGGCAGCCTCGGGGTCACCGGACTTGTCGCCTTCGAACGCGGGGTTGGGCTGGTAGCCGACCACGGCCGGGTTGACGATGGAGTCAGCCGGAGCGTAGGCCTTCTCGCCACCACCGGCGTTGATCCAGCCGGTGGCGTCAGTGGCGACCTTGAGCGCTTCGCGCACCTTCGGGTCGGTCAGGCGGTTGAAGTTCGGCACCAGGTAGTCGACGTACGGCGACGCGAACAGGCTGGAGCGCTCAGCGACCGCACCCTCGATCTGGGTGTAGTAGGCCGGGGGGATGCGCTGGCTGGTGACGGCGTACTGGTCGTCGCCGCTGTCAGCGATCAAGCGGTCGTAGATCGTCTCGGTGGTCTGACCGATGTCCATCTTGATGGTGTCGGGCAGTGCCTTGCGGACGTCGGTCGAGTCGGTCGCCGGGTCGTAGTTCTCGTTGCGAACGAACGTGGCGCCCTTCTGCTTGTCCCACGGCGCCTGCAGCTTGTAGGGGCCGTTGGAGAAGATCTGGTAGTTCGACTTGTCGCCCTGGTCCTTGTCGGCACGGTAGGGGTCCATCATGTGCAACGCGGCGATGGCCAACGGGAAGTCGGGCCACGGCTTGTTGAAGTTGTAGGTGATGGTCTGACCGTCGCAGGTCACAGCCTTGTCGAACAGGTCCTGGCCGTCGCCCTTGTAGGGACCGTTGTAGGCCGGCAGGCCGGTCTTCGGGTCGGTCGGGATGTCGAGGTAGCTCAGGAGGTAGTTGGGACCACCGGTGATGACGTCGGTCGCGAACACACGCGAGGCGCCGTACTTGAAGTCCTCACACGTGATCGGCTTGCCGTCTTCCCACTTCACGTCGTCCTTGACCGTGAAGGACCACTTCTTGCCGCCGTCCTCGGACGTGCCGGTGTCGGTGGCCAGGTCTGGGACCGGCGTGTTCGAGACCTCGGGGTCCTCCGAGATCGGGAAGGTGACCAGCTGGCGGTAGGTGAGCCGGCTGAAGTTCGAGATGTCGCGCCCGACGTAGATGCGCTGAGGGTCGACGTGCTCGATCGGCGCAAACATGTAGTAGATCAGGTTTCCGCCAGCGGTTCCCTCCTTCGACCCGGAGGCATTGTTGGTGTTGTCGTCACTCGAACCGCCACCGCAGGCAGCGAGGCCGGTCGCCAACGCCACAGCGGCGGTGACCGCGAGCATCCGCTTTCGATAGTTGACCATTACTTCTCCTTGAGTGTGTGTCGCGCCTGGTAAGGCGGCACAATCGACGACTCTGTGTCGCCGAAACCAGTGGTGATCAACGCCCCGACTTCGGGTCGAGAGCGTCACCCATTCCGTCGCCGAGCAGGTTGAAGCTCACGACGATGATCATGATGAGGAAGGCAGGGATGAAGAAGAACAGGAAGTCGGCCGACGAGTAGGAGATCGACCCCTTCAGGATGTTGCCCAGCGTCGGGGTCGGCGGCTTGATGCCGACGCCCAGGAAGCTCAGGGCGGCCTCGGCCGAGATGTAGGTCGGCATGGTCAGCGTGAAGGTGACCAGCAGCGGCGCCCACAGGTTCGGCAGGATCTCCTTGAAGTAGAGCCGCCGACGCGAGGCACCCAGCAGGATGGCGGCGTCGATGAACTCGCGCTCGCGGATCGACAGCACCTGGCCACGGATCAGCCGCGCGACGTAGGGCCAGCCGAAGAGGCCGAGCACCAGCATCACGTAGAGACCGTTGGACACGTCTCCGGCCGGCACTCCCCAGTCCTCCAGGACCTGCACCGCGGGACCCGAGAGGGCCAACAGCATGAGGGTGGAGGGGAAGGACAGCGTCAGGTCGATGCCGCGGCCGATGATCGAGTCGGTCCAGCCCCCGGTGTAGCCCGAGATGATGCCGAGCACGGTGCCGATGATCATCGCCACCAGCGTGGCCGACAGCGCGATCGTCAGGGAGAAGGTGATGCCGTACCAGACCCGCGACAGCACGTCACGTCCGGTGCCGGGCTCGAGACCGAGGGGGTGACTCCAGCTGATGCCGCCGAAGGCCCCGATCGGCAGGCCACCGTTGGACGGGTCGAGCTTGTCCTGGTGGAAGGTCGTCGGGTCGAGGACGCCGAAGTGCACGAGGAAAGGTGCCGCGATGCCGGCCATCAGATAGACCGCCACCACCGTGAACGAGATCATCGACAGCCGGTCCTTGCGGAACCGGGTCACGGCCAGCTGAGTGGGAGACCGGCCGGCAATCGGTGCGGGAGCCGCCTTCTCTGCTGGAAGCGTCTCGAGCTCAGATCCCGGAGAAGTCATGTCACCCCGTCAAGGTCGGTCGGGCCGCGGACAAGTGTTCAGCACGTGTTGCGGTCAACCCCGCGCCGTGGGCGACTCTATGTGACCTTTACCCCACATGCGATCACCGACCGGTAACAATCTGGTCTCGACCACTGAGACGTCGGCGGAGAAGTTCTCCCCTAGTGCATGTCCGGCGACGAAATTTCTTTCGGCTTCGCATCCACACCGGCTTCCTTGCGCTGTTCTGGCGTGATCGGAGCCGGAGCAGCGGTGAGCGGGTCGAAGCCGCCACCGGACTTCGGGAACGCGATCACGTCGCGGATCGATTCGCTGCCCGACAGCAGCGCCACGATTCGGTCCCACCCGAAGGCGATCCCACCGTGCGGCGGCGCACCGAAGGCGAAGGCGTCCAGCAGGAAGCCGAACTTCTCCTGGGCCTCCGCCTCGCCCAGCCCCATCACACTGAAGACCCGGCGCTGGATGTCCTCGCGATGGATACGGATCGATCCACCGCCGATCTCGTTGCCGTTGCAGACGATGTCGTAGGCCCAGGCCAGTGCGTTGCCCGGGTCGGTGTCGAAGCCGTCCATGTCCTGCGGTGAGGTGAAGGCGTGGTGCACCGCCGTCCAGGCACCGCTGCCGACAGCGACGTCACCGGCCGCCGTCGCGTCCCCGGCAGGCTCGAACAACGGGGCGTCGACCACCCACAGGAAGCTCCAGGCGGACTCGTCGATCAGCCCACCTCGGCGGCCGATCTCGAGGCGGGCGGCGCCGAGCAGCGCACGACTGCTCTTCACAGCACCCGCGGCGAAGAACACACAGTCACCGGGGGCAGCGCCCACGTGAGCGGCAAGACCCGCCTTCTCGGTGTCGCTGAGGTTCTTGGCCACCGGGCCGCCCAGCTCACCGTCCTCCTGGACCAGCACGTAGGCCAGGCCGCGGGCGCCGCGCTGCTTGGCCCACTCCTGCCAGGCATCGAGCTGCTTGCGGGGCTGGCTGGCGCCCCCCGGCATCACGACGGCACCCACGTAGTCGGCCTGGAAGACCCGGAACGGGGTGTGGGCGAAGTAGTCGGTGCACTCGACCAGCTCGAGACCCATCCGCAGGTCGGGCTTGTCGGACCCGAAGCGGGCCATCGCCTCGGCGTACGTCATGCGCGGCAGGGGGGTGGGCACGTCATACCCGATCAGCTCCCAGAGCGCCACCAGGATCTTCTCGCCGACAGCGATGACATCGTCCTGCTCGACGAAGCTCATCTCGATGTCGAGCTGGGTGAACTCGGGCTGTCGGTCGGCGCGGAAGTCCTCGTCGCGGTAGCAGCGCGCGATCTGGTAGTAGCGCTCCATGCCGGCGACCATCAGGAGCTGCTTGAACAGCTGGGGGCTCTGGGGCAGGGCGTACCAGCTGCCCGGCTGGAGTCGAGCCGGAACCAGGAAGTCCCGAGCACCCTCGGGCGTGCTGCGGGTCAGGGTCGGCGTCTCGATCTCCACGAAGTCCTGGGAGTCGAGGACGTCGCGGGCAGCCTTGTTGGCCTTGCTGCGCAGCCGCAGAGCAGCCGCGGGCCCCGTGCGGCGCAGGTCGAGGTAGCGGTGCTTGAGTCGCGCCTCCTCACCCACGTCGATGTGGTCGTCGATCGGGAACGGCAGCGGGGCGCTGGTGCTGAGCACCTCGACGTCGCTGGCGATGACCTCGATCTCGCCCGAGGGCAGGTTGGGGTTGGCATTGCCGTCGGGTCGGCGGCTGACCTCCCCGGTGATCTTGAGGCAGAACTCGCTGCGCAGGCTGTGGGCCACCTCCTCGTCGCGGATCACCACCTGGACGACGCCGCTCGCCTCGCGCAGGTCGATGAAGGCGACGCCGCCGTGATCGCGACGGCGTGCGACCCAGCCGGCGAGGGTGACGGTCTGTCCGACGTTGTCGGCGCGCAGGGCTCCGGCGTCGTGGGTGCGGATCACTTCAACTGCTCCTTGATGGTGGTCGTGCTGGCTCGGTGGTGGGTGCGGAGGCTGACCTTGGTCCACAACCGTGCATCGCGCACGATTGTGCCTCCGATCTGGGTCCTGGCGGCGTTCAGACCGTGCACTGTGCACGGTTGCGACGAGGCCGGGAGACCAGCGCTGCTCATGGGCTGAGTACGACGCTCGGCCGGAGGTCGCGTTCCGGCGGCGTCCACGCGGTCGGATCGGCAGCGACCTGATCACCGGTGCGGATGTCCTTCACCTCGTGGCCGCCCTCGGCATTGGTGAACCAGACGTAGGGGATACCGCGGCGCTCGGCGTACCTGATCTGCTTGCCGAACCGCTGGGCACTCGCCGCCACCTCGCAGGGCACCCCGTTGGCGCGCAGCTGGGTGGCGATGGCATCGCTGGACGCGCGCGACTCCTCGTCGACGAGGGCGACCAGCACGACCGACGGCACCTTTCGGTCGGCGCTGAGCAGGCCCCGCGACATCAGCGGCACGAGGGTGCGGGAGATCCCGAACGACATGCCCACCCCGGGGTAGGTGCTCTTGCCGTCCGACGCCAAGGCGTCGTAGCGACCTCCCCCACCGACGGACTTCAGGAACTCGAAGCCGACCATGAAGATCTCGAAGACCGTCCCGGTGTAGTAGTCCAGCCCCCGAGCCAGGCTCAGACTGGCCTCGATCCCGAACCGGTCGGTGACCAGGTCCGCACAGCCGTCGATGACCGCGGCGAGCTCGGTCAGACCTGTCTCGAGCAGGTCGTTGTCGACGCCCAGGCCACGCACCTGCTCGACGAAGGAGCTGTCGGAGGTGGAGATCCGGGCCAGGCTCAGGCACTGCGCGGCCTGGGCCTCGCTCAGGCCGGCCTCGCTCGTGAGGAGTGCGCTGACCTGCTCGGCCGAGAGCTTGTCGAGCTTGTCGATGATCCGGATGACCGACTGCGGCTCCTCAGCGCCGATCCCCCGGTAGAAGCCCTCGATGAGCTTGCGGTTGTTGACACGCAGCCTCATCGGCGGCAGCGGCAGGTGCGCGAGCGCCTCGGCCATCACCCGAGCGACCTCGATGTCGGCGTGGAAGGGGAGCTCGTCCTTCATCACCACGTCGATGTCGGCCTGCGTGAACTCGCGGTACCTGCCCTCCTGCGGCCGCTCACCTCGCCAGGCCTTCTGGATCTGATAGCGCCGGAACGGGAACTCGAGCTTGCCCGCGTGCTCCAGCACGTAGCGCGCGAAGGGCACGGTCAGGTCGAAGTGCAGGCCGACCCCGGCATCGGTGCCGGCCTGTTCGGCCTGCAACCGCTCGAGGAGATAGATCTCCTTGGACGTCTCCCCCTTGCCGAGCAGGGTCTCCACCGGCTCGACCGCACGGGTCTCGATGCCCGCGAAGCCGTGCAGCTCGAAGGTACGGCGCAGCAGGTCGATCACCTGCTGCTCGACGAAACGCTCCTCGGGCAGGAGTTCGGGGAAGCCGCTGAGCGGCGTGGGCTTGCTCATGGTGGTTCAGAGACCTCGGGTCACTCGCCCTGCCGAGCCCTCGTCTTGCAGCTCCAGCAGGTAGGGGTTGGTCGCGCGCTCGCGACCGATGGATGTCTGCTCGCCGTGGCCGGGGAGGACGACGATGTTGTCGGCAAGCGGCAGGACCTTGTCAGCCAGGCTCCGCAGCATGGCGGCATGGTCGCCGCCGGGCAGGTCGGTGCGGCCGATGGAGCCCTGGAAGAGCAGGTCGCCGGAGAACATGAGCTCGGCGACGTCCTGCTCGTCGTACGGGCTACGGAAGACGACCGACCCTTCGGTGTGGCCTGGCGTGTGGTCGACGGTGAACTGCAGGCCCGCCAGCTCCAGCACCTGGTTGTCAGTCAGTTCCCGGACGTCGTCAGGCTCCGCCCAGGTGTAGTTGCCGCCGAGAAGCATCTGCCCGGTCTCGGGGCTCAGTCCGGCCACCGGATCGGTGAGCAGGTGTCGGTCGCGCGGGTGGATCCAGGCGGTCGCGTCGTACGTCCCGGCGACCGGGGTCACGCACCACATGTGGTCGACGTGACCGTGGGTCAGCAGCACGGAGACCGGCTTGAGCCGGTGCTCGCGGACGATGTCGGCGACTCCGGCCGTCGCGTCCTTGCCGGGGTCGATGACCACACACTCCGAGCCGGGAGCGGTCGCCACGACGTAGCAGTTGGTCCCCCACGGCCCGGCAGGGAAGCCGGCGATGAACACTCGAGATCCTTTGCTTCGTCAAAAAGGCGCTGTCGCACGTCATTTCAGCACGTTGTCGAACACGACCCTATCGGGGGCCGCATCTGCTTTTGACTACGATGGTTGATCATGAGTGCACAGCAGGATCCCGGGACACCCCCTGAGACCAGATCCGAGACCCGTCCGGTGCCAGTTCCCCAGCCGCCCATGAAGCCGCGGGCCTCGGCCGCGTCCGACTGGGGGCGAGTCGCTGACGACGGCACGGTCTACGTGCGCACGGCTGACGGCGAGCGCTCCGTGGGGCAGTACCCGGAGGGTGACCCGGCTGAGGCGATGAAGTTCTTCACCGACCGCTACGACGCTCTCGCGTTCGAGGTGGAGCTGCTCGAGCGCCGGATCAAGACCGGCGCCCTGTCCCCCGACGAGGCCGCCGCGTCCGTGAAGACCGTGGTCGCCCAGGTGACTGACGCCCATGCGGTCGGTGATCTCGCAGCGCTGTCGGGACGACTCGACGCCCTGGGGGTCGTCATCGCCGAACAGCGCGAGACCCGCAAGGTCGAGCGCGCCGCCAAGGTCGCCGAGGCCAAGGTGGCGAAGGAGAAGATCGTCACCGAGGCTGAGAAGCTGGCCGAGGGTTCCGACTGGCGCAACGGTGCCAACCGGCTGCGGGTGCTGCTCGACGAGTGGAAGGCCCTGCCGCGGCTCGACCGGGCTGCCGACGACACCCTCTGGCGACGCTTCTCCAGTGCCCGCACGTCCTACACCCGCCGCCGCAAGTCGCACTTCTCCGAGCAGCACGAGAAGCGCGACGCGGCCCGCGTGATCAAGGAGCGGCTGACCGTCGAGGCCGAGTCGCTGGCCGACTCCACCGATTGGGGAGCCACGGCAGGCCGGTTCCGCGACCTCATGCGCGACTGGAAGGCTGCCGGCCCGGCCCCTCGCGAAGTGGACGACGCTCTGTGGAAGCGCTTCCGGGGCGCACAGGACACCTTCTTCGAGTCCCGCGACGCGAGCAACGCGCAGCTCGACCAGGAGTTCGCGGCCAACGCCGAGGTCAAGGAGCAACTTCTCGTGGAAGCCGAGAAGCTGGTGCCGGTCACCGACCTCGACGCCGCCAAGCGTGCGTTCCGCGACATCGCGGACAAGTGGGATGCAGCCGGCAAGGTGCCGCGTGAGCGCATGAAGGATCTCGAGAGCCGGATCCGCAAGGTCGAGCAGACCATCCGGGGCGTCGAGGACGACCAGTGGAAGAAGTCAGACCCCGAGAAGTCGGCCCGGGCCTCGGACATGGTCACCAAGCTGGAGAAGGCCATCGAGGGCATCGAGGCCGATCTGGCGAAGGCTCAGGCGGCCGGGAACGCCAAGAAGGTCAAGGAGCTCGAGGACAACCTGGCCTCGCGGCGTACCTTCCTGGAGATGGCCCTCAGGGCCAGCGAGGAATTCTCCTGACCTGACTCTCCGCTCTGGATAGTCCCGAACGTTTGGCACGCGACACGCCGTGCCCCCGAGCCCAAGTGTTCTGGACTATCCCGGGCAGAGGGACGGGCCGCGCTACTGGGTCACGCGGTAGACGTCGAAGACGCCGGGCACCGAGCGCACGGCCTTGAGCACCGAGTCCAGGTGCTTGGCGTCGGCCATCTCGAAGGTGAAGCGGCTCTTGGCGATCCGGTCACGGGTGGTGTTGAGCGTCGCGCTGAGGATGTTCACGTGGACGTCGGAGAGCGCCATCGTGATGTCCGACAGCAGGCGGGCCCGGTCGAGCGCCTCCACCTGGATGTTGACCAGGAAGGTCGACTGCGCCGTGGGCGCCCATTCCACCTCGACGAGCCGCTCGGACTGCGACTTGAGAGAGGATGCGTTCGTGCAGTCCTGGCGGTGCACCGAGACTCCCCCGCCCTTGGTCACGAAACCGAGGATCTTGTCCGGCGGGACCGGGGTGCAGCACTTGGCCAGCTTGACCCACACGTCGGCCGTGCCCTTGACGATGACTCCGGAGTCCCCGCCGCCGGAGGTGATCCGTCCCGAACGACGACGACCGGTGATGGTCACGCCCTCGGCCAGGTCCTCGGCGGCCCCCTGGTCGCCGCCGTGCAACTCGATCACCCGGCGTACGACGGCCTGGGCCGACAGGTTGCCCTCCCCGACCGAGGCGTAGAGCGCGGTCACGTCAGCGAGCTTGAAGTGCAGGGCGGCCAGCGTCAGCGATTCGTGCGAGAGCAACCGCTTGAGGGGCAGCCCCTCCTTGCGCATCAGCTTGGCGATCTGGTCCTTGCCCCGCTCGATCGCCTCCTCGCGGCGCTCCTTGGTGAACCAGGCGCGGATCTTGGAGCGGGCCCGCGGTGACTTGACGAACCCGAGCCAGTCGCGCGACGGGCCGGCGTTCTGCGCCTTGGAGGTGAACACCTCGACCACGTCGCCGTTGTCGAGCGTCGACTCCAGCGGGACCAGCCGCCCGTTGACCCGGGCACCGATCGTGTGGTGCCCCACCTCGGTGTGGACGGCGTAGGCGAAGTCGATCGGGGTGGCACCGGCCGGCAGCGGCATCACGTCGCCGCGCGGGGTGAACACGTAGACCTCGGAACGGTTGATCTCGAAGCGCAGCGACTCCAGGAACTCACCCGGGTCCTCCACGTCGGACTGCCAGTCCAGCAGCTGGCGGACCCAGGTCATGTCGTCGCCGTCGGCCAGGCGGTCGGTGTCGACCCCCGTGCGGGAGTCCTCCTTGTACTTCCAGTGCGCCGCGACGCCGTACTCCGCGCGACGGTGCATGGCGAAGGTGCGGATCTGCAGCTCGACCGGCTTGCCCTGGGGGCCGATCACCGTCGTGTGCAGCGACTGGTACATGTTGAACTTCGGCATCGCGACGTAGTCCTTGAAACGTCCCAGGACCGGGTTCCACCGCGAGTGGAGTACGCCGAGCACCGAATAGCAGTCGCGATCGTCCTCCACGAGGACCCGGATCCCGACCAGGTCGTAGATGTCGGAGAACTCGCGACCACCCACGATCATCTTCTGGTAGATCGAGTAGTAGTGCTTCGGTCGGCCGGTGACCTTCGTCTTGATCTTGGCGTCCTTCAGGTCCGCCTCGACCTGCGTGATCACCTCGGCCAGGAACTGGTCGCGCGAGGGCGCCCGCTCGGCGACCATCCGCACGATCTCGTCGTAGATCTTGGGGTGGAGGGTGGCGAACGCGAGGTCCTCGAGCTCCCACTTGAGCGTGTTCATGCCCAACCGGTGGGCCAACGGAGCGTAGATGTCGAGGGTCTCGCGTGCCGTCCGCTCCTGGCTCGCCTGCGGCACGTAGCGCAGTGTGCGCATGTTGTGCAGGCGGTCGGCGAGCTTGATGACCAGGACCCGGATGTCGCGCGACATCGCCACGATCATCTTGCGGATCGTCTCGGCCTGCGCCGAGTCGCCGTACTTCACCTTGTCGAGCTTGGTCACGCCGTCGACCAGGATCGCCACCTCGTCGCCGAAGTCCTTGCGGAGTTGCTCGAGGGTGTAGGCGGTGTCCTCGACGGTGTCGTGCAGCAGGGCGGCCACAAGCGTCGGCTCGGTCATGCCGATCTCGGCCAGGATGGTGGTCACCGCGAGCGGGTGGGTGATGTAGGGGTCCCCGCTCTTGCGCATCTGGGGGCCGTGCATCTTCTCGGCCGTCAGGTAGGCGCGTTCCAGCAGGGCGAAGTCGGCCTTCGGGTGATTGGCTCGCACGACGCGGAACAGTGGGTCGAGCACCGGGTTGCCGGCTGTCGAACTGCGGGTCCCGATCCGGGCCAGGCGAGCCCGCATGCGGCGTGCGGAGTGGGCGCCGATCGGCTCGGGGGCGGCCCCCTCCTCGGGGGCCGGCGCCGGCGTCGACGTGCGAGGAGGCTGTTGGGCGGACTCGGCGACCTGCCCTCGAGGCTGCTCGATCGTCTTGTCGTCGGTCACTTCGTCAGTCTAGATGAGTGCACGCAACCTCGACGGCCGGGCGAGGGAGGCGTCTCAGACCTGGTCGAGGGCCGTCAGCGACAGGTCACCGATCGCCTCGCGACCGGGCAGGAAGCTCAGCTCGAGCAGTACGCCGAGCGCGTGGGCGACGCCGCCGCACGACTCCACCAGCTGCCGGGTCGCCACAGCCGTGCCACCGGTGGCCAGGACGTCGTCGATGAGCAGCACCCGCTCGCCGGGTGCGATGGCGTCCTGGTGGATCTCCAGCGTGGCTTCGCCGTACTCGAGGGCGTAGGAGACGGCGTGGGTGGCGCGTGGAAGCTTGCCGACCTTGCGGACTGGCACGAAGCCGGCCCCCAGAGCGAGCGCGACCGGGGCAGCCAGGATGAACCCACGGGCCTCCATGCCGACGACCTTGTCGACGACCGGTCGCCCGTCGTCATCCCGCCCGGCGTCAGCCAGGGCAGCGACGACGGCGGAAAGCCCGGCGTGGTCGGCCAGCAGCGGTGAGATGTCCTTGAAGACGATGCCGGCCTCGGGGAAGTCCTTGACGTCCACGATGAGTCGACCCATCGCCTCCCGGGCGACCCCGGCGTGGTCGCCCCGGTCGCTCACTACTTGCTCCGCTTGCTGCGCGGTTGACGACTGGGCTGGGCCCGACCCGAGGACTTGCTCTCCTGGACGGGGGCCGGCGAAGGCGGGACGGTGCGCCCGCTCCCGGATGCGGGCGGCTTGCGCGTGGCCGCGGGGGTGCGCGCCGGTTCGCCCGCTTCCTCCTCGGCGTAGCCGAGATCCTCGTCGAGCTCCTCGGGCTCTTCGGCGACCGGCAGGTCGTCCTTGAAGGTCGGCACGCTTGCGTAGCGGTCGGCACTCGCACGGCGGGCAGCTGCCCGCTTCTCGGCAGCCAGCACGTCCTTCTCGCCGGCCTTCAACTGTGCCAGCAGCGGCGTGGCGATGAAGATCGAGGAATAGGCACCGGCCGCCATGCCGACGAACAGGGCCAGCGACAGGTCCTTGAGGGCACCCGAGCCCAGCTGGACGGTGCCGACGTACAGCAGCGCGCCGACCGGCAGCAGCGCCACGATCGAGGTGTTGATCGAGCGGACCAGGGTCTGGTTGATGGCCAGGTTGGCGGCGTCGGAGTAGGTCGTGCGGGAGGTCCGCAGGTGGCGAGTGTTCTCCCGGACCTTGTCGAAGACCACCACCGTGTCGTAGAGCGAGAAGCCCAGGATGGTGAGCAGTCCCGTGACCGTGGCCGGGCTGACCTCGAAGCCGGACCACGCATAGATGCCGACCGTGATGAGGACGTCGTGGATGAGCGCGACGATGGCCGCGACCGACATCTTCCATTCTCGGAAATAGCCCCAGATCAACAGCACCACGAGGACGAGGAACACCACGAGGCCCTGGATGGATCTCTTGGCGACTTCCTTGCCCCAGCTCGCGCCGATGTCTTGGCTGGAGAGGCTGGCGTCGGGACCGGCGGTCGCGAGGATGGCCTCGCTCACCGTCCTGGACTCGGCCCCGGTGAGGCTCTCGGTCTGGATGAGGATGGCCTTCGCGCCCGAGGTGGTGACGATCGGTGAGGAGGCGGCGTCCACGCCGGTTGCTGCCACATCGTCGCGCAGCTGGTCGGCGAGACCCTGGGTGACCTGGTCGGCCGGCAGGCTGACCCTGTACTCGTTCCCACCGACGAACTCGATGCCCATGTTGAGCGGCTTGAACCAGAGGCCGAGGACGGCGAAGAGGATGATCAGCCCGGAGATCGCATACCAGATCTTGCGCCGACCCATGAAGTCGATCGAGACCCGACCGTCGTACAGGTCATTGCCGAGGCGAGAGAACTTGCCCATCAGGCCTTACCTCCAGCAGCCACGCCGGGAAGGCGATCGAGGCCGAGACTCTCGGCGTCGAGCCCGGACAGCTTGTGGCCCTTGTTGAAGAAGGCGAACTGGCCGAGCCAGGACACCATCGGTTTGGTGAACCAGAAGAACACCACCAGGTCGATGAGGGTGGACAGACCGAGCGCGAACGCGAAGCCCTTCACGACACCGGCGGCGAAGAAGTAGAGCACGACGGCGGCGAGCAGCGAGACCGCGTCGGCGGCCAGACAGGTGTTCCGAGCGCGCACCCAGCCACTCTCGACCGCGACGCGCATCGACTTGCCGTCGCGCATCTCGTCGCGGATGCGTTCGAAGAAGACGATGAACGAGTCCGCGGTGATACCCACCGCCACGATCAGACCGGCGATGCCGGGCAGTGTCAGCGTGAAGCCGGCGGTGGCGCTCAGCAGCAGCACGAGGCCGTAGGTCAGGGCACCGGCCACGACCAGCGAGGCGATGACCACCAGGCCCAGGCCGCGGTAGTAGAGCAGGCAGTAGAGCATCACGAGCAACAGCCCGATCGCGCCGGCGGTGATGCCGGCAGTGAGCTGGTCACCGGCCAACGACGGCCCGATCTCCTCGCTCGACGGGTCGCCGTTGAAGGCGATCGGCAGCGAGCCGAACTTCAGGCTGGTGGCCAGGTCGGCAGCTTCCTGCTGGGTGAAGTCACCGGTGATCTGGGGACGACCGTCGGTGATGACGCCGGTGAAGCCCGGGTGCGAGATGACCTGGCCGTCGAGGGTGATGGCGAAGGTCTGGTTGGTGGCCTGCCCACCGACGAGCGCGCGGCTCACCTCGGCGAGCTGGTCGGCGCCCTTGGAGTCCAGGGTCAGGTCCACGGCGTAGGAGACGCTGTTCTGCGGGATCCCGGAGCTGGCGGACTTGACCTGGGTGCCCTCGATGATCGCCACCGACAACAGGAACTTCTGTCCGGTGTTGTCACAGGTGATGAGGGGCTTGTCAGGGTTGTCGTCGACCTCGGCCGGCTTGCCGTCGGCCGGGCAGGAGAACGCCGCGAACGCGGCCTGCGACTTGGCGTCAGGACTGGCCTGCCAGGCCAGCGCATCGGCGATCGAGCCTTTGCCGGTCGCCGACTGCGTGGAGTCGCCGTCGGTGTTGCTCGCCGTCGCCCCGTCGGTCGGGGACGCTGTCGCTGTCGGGCTGGCCGACGCGCTGGCCGTCGCCTTGGTGGTGGCCTTCTTGGTGGGCGTGGCGGTGGGTGCGGCGTAGCCGGGCAACGGCCGGTTCTTGGGGGTGGCGGTGGCGCTGGGCCTGGTGGTGGCCTTCTTGGTCGCCTTCGCCGTGGGCGTCGCGCTGGGTGCGATCACGCCCGAGCCCGGGGTCTCGCTCGGCGACGCCGAGGGTGAGCCGGTGGCGGCCGGCGCGGTGCCGTCGGCAGCGAGTGCGACGAGCCGGAAGCGCAGCTGCGCCTGCCGGGACACGACGTCCACCAGGCTGCTGTCCGGCGGGCCGGGCAGTTCGACGATGATGATGTTGCTGCCCTGCGTGGTCACCTCGGCCTCGGAGTACCCCGACCCGTTGACCCGCTGGTCGATGATGTCAGCGGCCTCCTGGAGACTGGCCGAGTTGAGTCCGGGGGTGTCCTTCGCCGTCAGGGTGACGCGGGTGCCGCCCTGCAGGTCGAGCCCGAGTTCGGGCTTCCACTTCCCCCCGAGAGCCACCAGGCCGAAGACGACCGCGGTGGCCAGGAAGAACACCACGATCGTGCGGCCCGGATGGGCAGACTTCTTTGCCACTTCACTTGCTCCCTTCGGCGTCGACGACATCGACGACCGCGCCGCGGGCGGCCGTCACGACGACGCCGTCAGCCACCTCCAGCGAGATCTTGTCGCCATCGACGCTGCGGATGATGCCGTACAGGCCAGCTGCGAGCAGGACCTGGGTGCCCACCTCGAGGGACTGCTGCACGGACCGCAACTGCGCCTGGCGGCGCGATGCAGGGCGCACGATCAGCAGCCAGAAGATCAGCGCGATACCGACCAACGGCAGCACGGCAACAAGGTCCGGCACAGTCAACAACCTCTCGGAGGGCAGGAAAGAACGGCCGAGCACAAGGTGGCGGCCACGTCCGACCGAGAAGTCTATGTCACTGGTCGAAGAGGGTGACGTCCGCCTCGTCGGCGGAGCCTGGTGTCGTCGGGGGCACGAGGCCCAGGTGCTGCCAGGCCCCCCGGGTGGCGACCCGGCCGCGCGGCGTGCGCGCGAGGAGGCCCAGGCGCACGAGGAACGGCTCGGCCACCTCCTCCACCGTCTCGCGCTCCTCGCCGACGGCCACGGCCAACGTGCTGATGCCCACCGGTCCACCGCCGAAACGCCGGCAGAGTACGTCGAGCACGGCCCTGTCGAGCCGGTCGAGACCCGACTCGTCGACCTCGTAGAGCTCGAGTGCCCGCTGGGCCACCGCCAGCGTGACGACGCCGTCTGCCCGAACCTGGGCGTAGTCGCGCACCCGGCGCAGCAGGCGGTTGGCGATCCGAGGGGTCCCCCGCGAGCGAGAGGCGATCTCCACCGAGCCGTCGTCGCGCAGCTCCACTCCCAGCAGACCTGCCGAGCGGTGCACGATCTTGTCGAGATCCTCCGGCTCGTAGAACTCCAGATGGCCGGTGAAGCCGAACCGGTCGCGCAACGGGCTGGGCAGGAGCCCGGCCCGGGTCGTCGCGCCGACCAGGGTGAACGGCGGGATGTCGAGCGGGATGGCAGTGGCTCCCGGACCCTTGCCGATGACCACGTCGACGCGGAAGTCCTCCATCGCCATGTAGAGCATCTCCTCGGCCGGGCGCGACATGCGGTGGATCTCGTCGACGAACAGGACGTCGCCCTCGTTCATCCCCGACAGGATCGCGGCCAGGTCGCCGGCGTGCGTGATGGCCGGCCCGCTGGTCAGGCGCAGCGGCGTACTCATCTCATGGGCGATGATCATCGCCAGCGTCGTCTTGCCGAGACCCGGTGGCCCGGACAGCAGCACGTGGTCGGGGGCGCGACCGCGCTTCTGGGCGGCCTCGAGGACGAGACCGAGCTGTTCGCGCACCCGTGCCTGTCCGATCACCTCGTCGAGGGATCGCGGTCGCAGGGCGGCCTCGATCGCGCGCTCGTCGCCCTCGGCGTCGACCTCCGCGACCGTCAGGTTCGACAGGTGCATCGCCTCGGCGGCATCGAACTGGTCCATGTCAGGCCCTGCTCAGGGTGCGCAGCGCGGCCCGGAGGAGGACGCCGACCTCGGGGGTCTCCCCCGCTTCGGGTGCGACGGCGTCCACAGCCTTGTCGGCCTCCTTGGTGGACCAACCCAGACCCACCAGTCCCTCGTGGACCTGGTCGCGCCAGGTCGCCTGGGCCGCGAACCCGATCCGGGCCGCACCGGAGGCGCCGACCGGGGCACCGAGGCGGTCCTTGAGCTCGAGGATGATCCGCTGGGCGCCCTTCTGGCCGACGCCGGGCACGCGGGTCAGGGTCTTGACGTCCTCCCCCATGACCGCGCGACGGAGGTCGTCGGGAGCCAGGACGGCCAGCATCGCCTGCGCGAGCTTGGGCCCGACCCCGCTCGCGGTCTGGAGCAGCTCGAAGCAGGACTTCTCGTCCTCGTCGAGGAACCCGAAGAGGGTCAGGGAGTCCTCGCGCACGACCATGCTGGTCTGCAGGGTGGCCCTGGAGCCGGTGCGCAGCGTGGCCAGCGTGTTCGGCGTACACATCAGTTGCAGGCCGACGCCGCCGACCTCGAGGACGGCACTGGAGAGGGCGACCTCGGCCACCTCACCACTGACGAATGCGATCATCTGGACCTCCCGGCGGCCGCCTTGGCGATCGCCATCTCGATGCGGTTCTGGGCGCCTCCGCGCCAGATGTGGGTGATCGCGAGCGCCAGCGCGTCGGCGGCGTCGGCAGGCTTCGGGACCTCGGTGAGCCGCAGCAGTCGGGCGACCATGGCACCGACCTGGGCCTTGTCGGCCCGGCCGTTGCCGGACACCGCCGCCTTGACCTCACTGGGGGTGTGCAGCGCGACGGGCAGGCCGCGGCGGGCGGCGGCCACCATGGCCAGGCCGCTGGCCTGCGCGGTGCCCATGATGGTGCTCACGTCCGAGCGCGCGAAGACCCGCTCCACGGCGACAGCATCGGGACGGTGCTCCTCGAGCCAGAGCTCGATCCCCTGCTCGATCTGCATCAGCCGCTGCGGAATCGGCAGGTCTGGCGTGGTGCGGACCACTCCGACCGCGATCAGCGTCAGCGGACGGCCGATGTCACCCTCGACGATGCCGAGTCCACATCGAGTCAGACCGGGGTCGATGCCGAGCACCCGCATTGCATCTCCCGCCGCCTCGTCGTCCGAACACCTGTTCGGACCAACGCTAACGTGACCCGGCGACTGTTCGGGGTGCGACACGCAACGCGCTGGATAGTCCCGAACGTTCGGCACCCCAGATCGGCGTGTCGCGGTGCGAAACGTTCGGGACTATCCAGAAAAGAGGTCACTCGTCGTCGAGCTGAGCCATGACCTCGTCGGGGACGTCGAAGTTGGCGAACACGTTCTGCACGTCGTCGAGATCCTCGAGGGCCTCCACGAGGCGGAACACCTTGCCGGCGCCCTCCTTGTCGAGCTCGACGTGCAGATCCGGCACGAAGGAGGCGTCGGCCGAGTCGTAGTCGACACCGGCGGCCTGGAGCGCGGTCCGTACGGCGACCAGGTCGGTGGCCTCGCTGATCACCTCGAAGGACTCCCCCAGGTCGTTGACCGCGTCGGCACCCGCCTCGAGGGTCGCCTCGAGGACATCGTCCTCGGTGACCGTCTTGGCCTCCTGCTCGACCGGAACGATGACGACGCCCTTGCGGTGGAAGAGGAACGACACCGACCCGGGGTCGGCCAGCGAGCCACCGTTGCGGGTCATCGCTGTGCGGACCTCCATGGCGGCCCGGTTCTTGTTGTCGGTGAGGCACTCGATGAGCATCGCGACACCGGAGGGGCCGTAGCCCTCGTACATGATCGTCGTGTAGTCCGCCCCGCCGGCTTCGGCGCCCGAGCCGCGCTTGACCGCCCGGTCGATGTTGTCGTTGGGGACCGAGGACTTCTTGGCCTTCTGGATGGCGTCGTAGAGCGTCGGGTTGCCGGTGGGGTCGCCGCCACCCATCCGTGCCGCCACCTCGATGTTCTTGATGAGCTTGGCGAACATCTTGCCGCGGCGAGCGTCGACGACGGCCTTCTTGTGCTTGGTCGTCGCCCACTTGGAGTGGCCTGACATGGAGCGTCCTTCCCTACGACTGACGGATCAGGTCGATGAAGAGCCGGTGGATGCGATCGCCGCCTCCCACCTCGGGGTGGAAGGAGGTCGCCATCAGCGGACCCTGTCGAACCGCGACGATCCTACCCACGGCCGGTCCGTGCTCGACACGGGCGAGCACCTCCACGCCGTCACCGGCCTCCTCCACCCACGGAGCACGGATGAAGACCGCGTGGACCGGCCCCTCGATGCCGTGGAAGTCGAGGTCGTCCTCGAAGGAATCCACCTGGCGACCGAAGGCGTTGCGACGCACCGTCACGTCCAGGCCGCCGATGGTCTCCTGGTCGCTGGTCCCACCCTCGATCCGGTCGGCGAGCAGGATCATGCCCGCACAGGTCCCGAAGGTGGGCATGCCCGCGGCGATCCGCTCCCGCAGCGGATCGACCAGGTCGAAGGTGCGCGCCAGCTTGATCATGGTGGTGGACTCCCCACCGGGGATCACGAAGGCGTCGCACGCTGCGAGCTCGCTGGCACGGCGTACGCCGATGGCCCGGGCACCCAGGCTGGTCAGCACCCGCAGGTGCTCGCGGACGTCGCCCTGGAGGGCGAAGACACCGATCGTCGCAACAGGCACGCGGGGAATGCTAGAGGGAGTCAGTCGCAGGAGCTGCGGAAGCCCAGGGTGTAGTCGCGGGTGACCGAGGCGACTGACGTCCACGAGACGGAGCCGAAGGTGCGCTTGACCTCGACCCAGGTCACGCCCGAGGCCGTGCCACTGGCCAGCGACAGCGTCGCCGTGGTGCTGGTGCGCTCGTTGGTCGTCTGGCCCGTGGTGCCGTAGTGGAAGATGTAGCTGTCGGCGCCGGGCACGGCGGCCCAGGTGAAGGTGGCCGTGCGGTTGCCCGTCGTACACGTGAAGGTCGGCGTGGTCGGCACGGTGTAGGCCTGCACGTCGCCGGACTTCATGCTCGCGGTGTCCGACCAGCGAGCCAGGGTGGAGACGGTGGGCGCGGCCAGTGCTCCCACGGCGAGGGCGGTCACGACGCCGGCCACGAGCACGACGCGGTGACGGCGTACGGCGGCCCCTGCCAGCGACCCGGCGAAGCCGAGCCACAGCAGGCCACCGACGGCGCCGACGCCGAGGAGCACCCCGATCGGACTGGCCGCAGCCGACACGACGTAGCCGAGCAGCGGCACGTCGAACAGCACCCGGTCGACCTGCGTGACCCGGTAGGTCGAGGCGTCCGGGGACTGGTTGGCGTCACCGCGGAGCGTGAGTACGACGGCGTCGCCGTCCAGGCGCGCCTGCTCGACCCGGTGGGTGACCCGGACACCGTCGGCGCCGTCGACGCTGACGACGTCGCCCACCCGCACGTCACTCGCCGGGACCTCGGTGGCCAGCCCCAGGGCACCGGTCGAGATCGCCGGTGACATGGAGCCGGAGCGGAACACCAACGGGGTCAGGCCGAAGGCAGCGGCCGCGAACGTCCACAGGATGCAGAGCACGCCCAGGGTGGCGCCGAGGTTCAGGGCCCACTCGCGGGCCCGGTTGCGCGTGCCCATCATGGCTGCACCGCGTTGAAGGCGAAGGTCGCGGTGGCAGCGTCGCCCTGGGTGCTACTGGCCGCGGTGCTGACGAGCTGGACGATGACACAGACGTTCTGGGTCGCGGACGGGTTGAGCGTCTGCGCGGTGGAGATGACGTTGGCCGCGGTGCCGCTGAGGGTCTGGTTCGTGCTGGCCGCGCTGCCCGAACAGGTGCCCACCCGGTTGTCGTTGGTGGCGTTGCCGCTGTTGCTGGCCGTTCCCCCGGTGTAGGTCGAGAACCTCAGTTGCGGGGCGAGCGCACCGGTCGCCGTCGCGGTCGCGGTGTAGGTGAAGCCGGTGGTCCCGTCGTTGCGGACCGGGAAGCTGACCGCGAGGCTCTCACCGGGCGTGATGTCGGAGATGGCGAGGCTGGCGTTCGTCCAGGTCCCGCCCTGACCGACGTTGTTGCCGGAGGCGTTCAGGCGCACGTCGAGCGAGCCGGTGGTGAACGAGCCTGCGTTGGCGTCGCCGCTGGCGGTGAAGCGAGCCATGGTGCCGACCGAGCCCACGCCGAGCAGGATGCCGACCGAGAGGAGCGCGCGCACCTGGGCGGAGTTGAAGCTACGCATCGGGCTGCTCCTTCCTACGGCGGGTGACGAGGGTCAGGCCCCAGCCGAGGGCGGCTGCGCCGACGGCGGCGAGCCACCACGACGGCCCGCCGGTGGCGGGCAGGGGCTGGGTGCCCGGCTCCGGGTTGTCGCCGGGGACGGCGATGCCCGAAGCCTGGGTCAGGCGGACCTCGAAGTCGAGGTCGAACGGAAGCTGTTGGGTCTGGTTGTCGGCGGCCTCGTCGAAGGTGGCGCGCACGCTGATCCTCTCGTGCTGACCCACGGCCAGCCGGAGGTCGGAGGACACGGGCACGGAGCCACCGGAGAACGCCTTCCACGGCTGGTTGCCGACCTTGGCGTCGAGGTGCAGGTCGCCGGTGGCGAGCAGTCCCTCGACCATGGTGTTGGTGATCTCGACGTCGAGCGTCGAGGCGGTGCTGCTCTGGTTGCGGACCAGGAACGACTCCACCCGGGTGTCCCCGGGAGCCCAGCGGATGGCCGGGTCGAAGAGCGGATCGGTCAGATCACTCGACCACGAGGTGCCGTCGAGGCTCAGCCCGATCTCGTCGCCGGCAGCCATGGCCGGCGTACCGGCCAGGACGATGACGGCGGCGAGCCCGAAGGGAACGACAAGGCGGATCATGCGTCGACCAGTTCCCTTTCGGTCTCGGAGATGGTTGCGGTGGTGGTGACAGTGGTGGTGGCAGTGGCCTTGCGGCGCCGGTCCCGGACAGCCCCGAGGAACATCCACGCGGCGTACCCGAAGAGGCCGACGACGACGACCATGGTGAAGACCTGGCGCTGACTGCCGGTGACGAGGTTGGTCAGGTAGCCGACGTACGGCACGTAGTACCAGCGCTCGCCCTTGACCTGGACCGGTCGGACCAGCTTGGCGTCGGCCGCATCGTTGGCATCACCCTTGGTCTGGAACCGGTACTCGCCGGTCGAGGTGATGCTCACCTCGGTGATCCGGTGGGTCACCACAGTCGGGTCGCCGGAGTTCAGCTGGTAGGTGATCACGGTGCCGACGCCCAGCGTCTCGGGGTCCACCGGCTTGGCGACCACGAGGGTGCCAGGCGGCATCGCCGACTGCATGGAGCTGGTCAGGATCACGTACGGCGTCGCTCCGCCGATCCGCGGGATGAGCACCGAGATCGTGATGATCGCGGTGAAGCCCAGGATGACGACCCAGGAAAGAACCTGTCCGCACCACCCGAGGGCCGCCCGAAGGCGGCCACCCGGGTGGCGATCAACGTTCATCGCCTCTGCGTTTCAGCGGATCAGGCGTTCGGGTTGTTGCCCGAGGACTGGTCCTGCGTCAGCGTCACGGTGAGCTGGTTGAGCGTGGCGGTCAGGCCCTGGGTGTCGTTGGCGTTCACGGTGGCCGAGCCGTAAGGCATGGTCACGACGAACTTCGCGGTGATGACCTTGCCGTTGTCCGACGAGGTCAGCACGTCACCGTTGACGAGCGTCGCCGGCGTGGAGCGGTTGATCTGGTACGTCGAGGCGACGTTCAGGCTGTCCGTGGTGGCGCCGGCCGGGGTCTTGGTGTAGGCCAAGGTGCCCGGTGCGGTGAGCTTCGCGGTCAGGTGGTCGCCGGTGGCGCCGACGGTGAACGTGCAGGACTTGGTGATCGAGTCACCCGGCACGACCAGGCTGGCGGTGCTGCCGGCGGCGGTGCCGCTGGCGTACTTCCATGCGGAGTCGCAGGAACCGTTGGTCAGGCTCAAGCTGCCGCTGGTGATCGAGCCGCCGTTGGCGGTGCCCGTCGCAGTCCAGTAGGCAAGCGACCCAGCGCCACCCATCAGCAGTACTCCAGCAGCTCCAGCCGCCAGGGCGCCCTTAGTAGACTTCTTCATGATTGTTCCCCACCCCTTGATGAAGGCCTTCCCCCACGGAAGGCCATGAAAACGCCCTCCCCCACGGAGGGCGCCACCAGCCGCAGTGGGCTGGTTCTCACCAAGTAAACGACGATTCAACTACTTCATGATGCGGAATGAAGAAGGTCAAACCGTGTGCTGCGTCACATAGCCCGTCCGGGCTATGCCTCCCCTAGTCACCAACCGCGCTCGGCGAGCCGGTGCGGCTGCGGGATGTCCTCGACGTTGATGCCCACCATCGCCTCGCCCAGCCCCCTGCTCACCTTCGCGATGACATCGGGGTCGTCGTAGAAGGTCGTGGCCTTCACGATCGCCTCAGCGCGCTGCGCCGGGTTGCCGGACTTGAAGATGCCACTGCCCACGAACACGCCCTCGGCACCCAGCTGCATCATCATCGCCGCGTCGGCGGGGGTGGCGATGCCGCCGGCGGTGAAGAGGACGACGGGCAGCTTGCCTGCCTCCGCGACCTCCTTGACCAGGTCGTAGGGGGCCTGCAGCTCCTTGGCGGCGACGTAGAGCTCGTCGGGCTCCAGGCCGTGCAGTCGCTTCAGCTCGGCCCGGATCGTGCGCATGTGGGTGACCGCGTTGGAGACGTCACCGGTGCCGGCCTCGCCCTTCGAACGGATCATCGCCGCGCCCTCGGTGATCCGGCGCAGCGCCTCACCCAGGTTGGTGGCACCACACACGAACGGCACGGTGAACTTCCACTTGTCGATGTGGTTGGCGTAGTCGGCCGGAGTCAGGACCTCGGACTCGTCGATGTAGTCGACCCCGAGGCTCTGCAGCACCTGCGCCTCGGCGAAGTGCCCGATGCGCGCCTTGGCCATCACCGGGATGCTCACGCTCGCGATGATCGAGTCGATCATGTCGGGGTCGCTCATCCGCGACACGCCACCCTGCGCGCGGATGTCAGCAGGCACCCGCTCGAGGGCCATCACGGCGACCGCGCCGGCGTCCTCGGCGATCTTCGCCTGGTCAGCGGTGACGACGTCCATGATGACGCCGCCCTTGAGCATCTCGGCCATCCCGCGCTTCACGCGCGACGTACCGGTCGTGTTGTCAGCCATGACGCCAGCGTAATGCTGTGGTGATCAGGCGGCGGGACCGGGTTCGCCCGCCTCAGGGGTCTCGGCGTACGCCTGCTGACGGACCACCCAGATCCTCTGGATGACGGTGACGGTGGACGCGGCGGCCAGAGCCCAGAGCACGATCTCGAGCAGGATCGGCAGGTTGAGCAGGTCGCTCAGCCCGGTCGCCACCAGGATGGCCACCAGTCGGTCGGCCCTCTCGGCGATGCCGACCTTGGCCTGCATGCCCAGGCCTTCGGCGCGGGCCCGGGCATAGGAGGTGACGTTGCCCATGACCAGGCAGATCAGGCTGAGCACCATGTAGAGGTCGGAGTCCCCAGGACCCGCGTAGAAGAGCACCAGTCCCCCGAAGACCGCGGCGTCGCCGACCCGGTCGAGGGTGGAATCGAGGAACGCGCCGAACTTGTTGGACGTCCCCGTCGTGCGCGCCATGTAGCCGTCGATCATGTCGCTGAAGACGAACAGGCTGATCACCAGGACCCCGATCAGCAGCTTGCCCTGCGGGAAGAAGACCAGTGCTCCCGCGCAGACGCCAAGGGTGCCGACGATCGTGACCGCGTCGGCGCTGACCCCCAGCCGGATGAGCAGGTGGGCTATCGGGGAGACGACCTTCGTCCAGAAGGCTCTGAATTGTTCCATCATCGCGAGTTGAGGGTATCTGGTCTGCCGGTTTCCCCGGTCGGCTGGGGAAACTCGCGGTTGTCAGCCTGTGCAACCCCTGACGACCACCAACAGTCCCTGACCACCCCTGGGGTGGATGCGCGTACGGTGGGCACACGGAGCCAGTCAGGCTTCCAACCAGGGAGCCACGATGGCCGACAAGTCGCCACGACAGGGCATGACCAAGAAATCCGGCAAGTCGCTCAAGGAAAAGCGGGCCGACAAGCGCGGCAAGACCGAGCAGGGCAACACGCTCGCCGACGCGGTGGCCGCCAAGCGGAAGAAGTGACGGCGCTCAGCCTCGGAGTCATCGGCACGTCGGCCAAGGAGAACGAGTACCGCCTCCCGTTCCACCCCGAGCACTTCGAGCGCATCGAGGAGTCCATCCGGCGCCGGACCACCCTCGAGCACGGGTACGCCGAGCGCTTCGGCCGCTCGGATGCCGACCTCGCCGAGTTCGTGGCCGGGTTCGCGACCCGTGAGGAGATCCTGGCCAGCGCGGACGTCGTACTCCTGCCCAAGCCGCAGCACTCCGACATCGCCGCCATGCACGCCGGTCAGGTGCTGTGGGGCTGGCCGCACTGTGTGCAGGATCCTGAGCTGACCCAGCTCGCGATCGACCGGGAGCTGACACTGATCGCGTTCGAGGCGATGAACCACTGGACGGTCGACGGCGCGGTGGGCCTGCACGTGTTCCACAAGAACAACGAGCTCGCCGGCTACAGCTCGGTGCTGCAGTCCCTGCAGCTCACCGGCATGACCGGCAACTACGGCCGACGTCTGAGCGCCGTGGTGATCGGTTTCGGCGCGACGGCTCGGGGGGCGGTGACCGCACTCAGCGCCCTGGGGGTGCACGACATCGCCGTGCTCACCAACCGGGGTGTGGCCGCGGTGGGCTCACCGATCCACTCGGTGTTGATCCGCCAGTTCGACCACGATCCCCAGGCGCCACATCTCAGTCATGTCATCACCGACCGTGGTCGGGTGCCGCTGGCGCCGTACCTCGCCGAGAACGACATCATCGTCAACTGCACGCTGCAGGACACCGCGCAGCCGCTCACCTACCTCACCACCGAGGATCTGCCGCTCTTCCGTCGCGGCAGCCTGATCGTGGACGTGTCGTGCGACGAGGGCATGGGTTTCAGCTGGGCTGTCCCGACGACCTTCGACGATCCGATGTTCGAGGTGGGCGGGCACGTCAACTACTACGCCGTCGACCACAGCCCGTCGTACCTCTGGAACTCCGCGACCTGGGAGAACAGCGAGGCCACCTTGCCGTTCCTCGACATCGTGCTCGCCGGCGGCGAGGCGTGGGACGCCAACGAGACCATCAGCCGGGCGATCGAGATCCGCGCAGGGCACATCGTCAACCCGGCGATCCTGGCCTTCCAGGGACGCTCAGAGGAGTTCCCGCACCCGGTCCTCTGAGGTCGTGGCGGGCATCAGGTTCATCAAGGGATGTCGACGAACCTCCACTTCCCATGATCAATTCACCATGGTGAGTGGAGGTTGACCTGCATACCTTGGTGAACCACGGGCGGCGACCCAGCAATCCGCGGGCCCGGCTCAGTCCCACGCGTCGGCGAACAGGTCGCGCGTCTCCTGGAGCAGCTCGGGCAGGGTCTTGGTGCGTCCGATGATCGGCATGAAGTTCTGGTCACCGGACCAGCGGGGTACGACGTGCTGGTGCAGGTGGGCCGAGATCCCGGCCCCGGCGATCGCACCTTGGTTCATGCCGATGTTGAAACCCTGGGCGCCGGAGACCCTGCGCACCACCGTCATCGCCTGCTTGGTCAGTGCGGCGATCTCGGCGGCCTCTTCGACGGTCGTCTCGGTGTAGTCGGCGAGGTGCCTGTAGGGGCAGAGCATGAGGTGCCCGGGCGCATAGGGGTAGAGGTTGAGGACGGCGTAGGCCAGCTCCCCGTGGCGCACGACCAGAGACTCGGCATCAGGCAGCGCCGGGATCCGGCAGAACGGGCACTCCTCCTCCGAGGAGTCGGACGGCTTGTTCTCGCCACGGATGTAGGCCAGGCGGTGGGGGGTCCACAGTCGGTCGAGACCGTCGGACTGCCCCACCCCGTCCTGCCTGAGCTCCTCGCTCATCAGACCTGCACGCGACTCTGCACGGCGTCGGCGACGCGGGCGATGGCCTCGTCGATGGGTACGCCGTTGTCCTGGCGGCCGTCGCGGTAGCGGAACGATACCGCGTCTGCCTCCATGTCGCTGTCGCCGGCGATGATCATGAACGGCACCTTCTGCAGCTGCGCGTTGCGGATCTTCTTCTGCATCCGGTCGCCGGAGTCATCGATCTCGACCCGGAGGCCGGCGGCCCGCAGCTTGGCTGACACGGCGTACAGGTAGTCGTTGTGTCGTTCGGCGATCGGGATCGCCTGCACCTGGACGGGCGCCAGCCAGGGCGGGAACGCTCCGGCGTAGTGCTCCACGAGCACGCCGATGAAGCGCTCGATGGAGCCGAACTTCGCAGAGTGGATCATCACCGGCTGCTGACGGGTGCCGTCGGAGGCCTGGTACTCCAGCTCGAAGCCTCGGGGCTGGTTGAAGTCGTATTGGATCGTCGACATCTGCCAGGTCCGCCCGATGGCGTCGCGGCACTGCACCGAGATCTTCGGCCCGTAGTAGGCAGCGCCGCCGGGGTCGGGCACGAGCTCGAGGCCGGACTCGAGGCCGACCTTCTCCAGTACGGCGGTCGCCACCGCCCAGTCCTCGTCGGAGCCCACGAACTTGTCGGGCTTGGAGTCGTCACGGGTCGACAGCTCGAGGTAGTAGTCGTCGAGCCCGAAGTCCTTGAGCAGGCTGAGCACGAAGTCGAGCAGGTGCTTGATCTCGTCGGGCGCCTGCTCGGGGGTGACGTAGGAGTGCGAGTCGTCCTGGGTCATGCCGCGCACCCGGGTCAGCCCGTGCACGACACCGGACTTCTCGTTGCGGTAGACCGAGCCGAACTCGAAGAGCCGCAGCGGGAGCTCACGGTAGGACCGTCCGCGCGAGCGGAAGATCAGGTTGTGCATGGGGCAGTTCATGGCCTTGAGGTAGTAGTTCGCGCCCTCCATCTCCATGGGCGGGAACATGCCGTCGGCGTAGTAGGGCAGGTGCCCGGAGGTGTGGAACAGCCCCTCCTTGGAGATGTGGGGGGTGCCGACGTACTGGAAGCCCTCCTCGATGTGGCGGCGGCGGACGTAGTCCTCCATCTCGCGCTTGAGCACGCCCCCCTTGGGGTGGAAGACCGCCAGCCCCGAGCCGAGCTCGTCAGGGAAGGAGTAGAGGTCGAGCTCGCGGCCGAGCTTGCGGTGGTCGCGGCGCTCGGCCTCCTCGATGCGGTGCAGGTGCTCCTCGAGGGCCTCCTTGGACTCCCACGCGGTGCCGTAGATGCGCTGCAGCTGCTTGTTCTTCTCGTCGCCGCGCCAGTAGGCCGCGGCGCTGCGCATCAGCTTGAAGGCGGGGATCCGCTTGGTGGTGGGCAGGTGCGGGCCCCTGCAGAGGTCCTTCCAGGCCACCTCGCCGGAGCGGTTGAGGTTGTCGTAGATGGTGAGCTCGCCGGCGCCGACCTCGGCGCCAGCGCCCTCGGGGGCCTGTCCCGGCTGGTCGAGACCGCCCTTGAGGCCGATCAACTCGAGCTTGTAGGGCTCCTCGCTGAGCTCGACGCGCGCGTCGTCGTCAGTGGTCACGCGGCGGGAGAACCGCTGGCCCTCCTTGACGATCTTGCGCATCCGGGTCTCGATCTTCTCGAGGTCCTCGGGCACGAACGGGGTCGCGACGTCGAAGTCGTAGTAGAACCCGTTGTCGATCGGCGGACCGATGCCGAGCTTGGCGTCGGGGAACAGGTCCTGCACAGCCTGGGCCATGACGTGAGCGGTGGAGTGGCGCAGGATGTCGCGCCCGTCCAAGCTGTCGATCGCGACAGGCTCGATCTCGTCGCCGTCCTGGAGCTCGTAGGCGAGATCCTTGAGGGCAGACTCGGCGCCCGAGGCTGCCGAGACGCGCGCCGCGATCACGGTCGGGTCGTCGGCGTAGAGCTCCCAGGCCTTCATGCCCGTCGTCACGGTCCGCTCCTCACGCGCACCGGCGTGGATGAGGGCGACCTTGATTTCGGACACAGTGAACTCCTTGAGGGGTACGGCGGGTGGAGACCCGATCGTATCGGCCACCTCCCCCACACCGCTCGCCGGTTTCCCCGAGCCCGACGTGGCGGTTCGGGGCGTCGAGTGACCAATCGGTCAGTTGTTCGTGGCCGGAAGGGGCTATCCGCGGCGATTTGCGTCACTTGCTGCGATATCGCTCGTCTACCTTCAACGTGGGGATGATCCGCGGCCAGCGCCGGGGATCGTCAAAAAGTGCTCATCGACTGATGAGCCGGGTGCGTGGGGCACCCTCAGGGAGGGAACACAGACATGAAGAACGTCCTGTCCAGCAATGGTCGCGGAGCCAAACTGGTGGTCGGCGCAGTCGCCGCCGTCGTCGTCCTGGGTGGAGTGACCGGCGCCCAGGCGTCCGCTGCCCAGCAGTCGAGCACGATCCGGGTGTGCGTCAAGCCGAGCGGCGCCGTACGCGTCCTCCAGCCGGGCCAGCACTGCCACCACGGCTCCACCGCCCTGCGCTGGCGCGTCACGGGTGAGCAGGGCGCCGCTGGCCTGAACGGCCTCGACGGCAAGGACGGGGTCGACGGCCTCAACGGCGCGGACGGCAAGGACGGCGCGAACGGCCTCGACGGCAAGGACGGCCTCAACGGAGCCGACGGCAAGGACGGCGCGAACGGCCTCGACGGCAAGGACGGCCTCAACGGCGTCGACGGCCAGGTCGGTGCCGACGGTCTCAACGGCCTCAACGGCGCGGACGGCCCCAAGGGCGAGGACGGCTTGAACGGCCTCGACGGGGTCGACGGCAAGGACGGCAAGGACGGGGTCGACGGCCTCAACGGTGCCGACGGCAAGGACGGCGCGAACGGCCTCGACGGCAAGGACGGGCTCAACGGAGCCGACGGCAAGGACGGCGCCGTTGGACCCAAGGGCGACAGGGGCGAGAAGGGCGACACCGGAGCCCAGGGACCGCAGGGCCCCCAGGGGCCTGAGGGTCCGCAGGGACCCGCGGGCCCGTCAGGGTTCGACAGCACCTTCGTGGTCACCAACAGCTCGGGCGAGAGCACGGTCAGCGTGATGTGCCCCGAGGGCTCCACCATCCTCAGCGGTGGCGGTCAGGCCGGCGACCGGGTGCGGCTGGTCTCCAGCTTCCCCCTGGTCAAGGGTTCCTCCCCGCTCGGATGGACGGCCACGTTCAGCCGGGCCGCCAAGACCAACACCGCCTACGTGATCTGCGCGAAGTAGCCGCAGAGACAGAGCAGCCTCCTCGGCCGCGCCCGGCGCGGGACTACATGTCCCGGTATCGCTGGGCGCGGTCGAGCTGTTGGCGCAGCAGCGCGGCATCCACTTGGCGGGCGCCGGTGGGCGGCCACACGTCGGCGGGCCCGTCGTTGTAGAGCGAGGCGTAGGCGGCCGTGTCGCGCTGGTAGCGCCAGCCCTCCGACAGCGGCCCGACGTCGTACGCGTCGTAGCCGAGGGTGTCGAAGAGCTCGGTGACCGTCTTCTTGGCGACCTCGTCGTCGCCGGCGATCGCGAGGACGCTGCGTTCGGGGCTGCCGCTGGGGCGGGCCAGGCTGCGCAGGTGCTCGAAGTAGATGTTGTTGAAGGCCTTGACGACCTTCGACTCCGGCAGGTGCGCCTGGAGGAGCTCGCTGACGGTGGTCGACTCGTCGTCGAGCTCGGCGATGTGGCCGTCACGCTGCGGGTAGTAGTTGTTGGTGTCGATGACGACCTTGCCGCGCAGCGGCTCGACCGGCACCTGCTGGTAGGCCTTCAGGGGGACGGTCACGACGACGATGTCGCCTGCCTCGGCGGCCTCGGCGGCGGTGGCTGCGCGTGCCTGCGGGCCGAGCTCGGCGACGAGGTCGGTCAGCGTCTCCGGTCCCCTGCTGTTGCTGAGGACGACCTGGTGTCCGGCGTCCACGGCCAGTCTCGCGACCGTGCTGCCGATGTGTCCTGCTCCGATGAGTCCGATAGTGGTCATGTCTTCGGCAACAGCACCGGCCGGCCGAATCATCCCGGGGGACCCCAGCGTCGAACATGACGCGAGGTGACTATGGGGGGATTTGCCGGCGCCTGACAAGATTGTCCTCAGAACCGCCCGCGGACCCGAGACCGTGGGCGGTTCTGCTATTTCCGCCGCTAGGGTACGGCGAGGTGATCCGGCCTCGACGAAGGTGACGGCGATGCACGAATCGGTTCTGCTCTCCCTGCTGTGGATCGCGGGCGCGGCCGCCTTGGCCCCCATCATCGTGGGGTTGCTGCCGGGTCCCCGGATCCCTGAGGTGGTGCTGCTGCTGACGTTGGGGATCATGATCGGCCCCTTCGGCTTCGAGCTGGCCACCAAGAGCGAGCCGATCGAGCTGCTGTCCGAGCTCGGCCTGGGGCTGCTGTTCCTGCTGGCCGGTCTCGAGATCGACCCGGCGTCGGTCGCGTCGCGCACGGGAGCGCGGGCGGGCGTGGCCTGGGTGGTCTCGCTGGCGGTGGCGATGGGCCTGATGGCCCTGCTGTCCCTGGCCACCGAATTGGAGGCGTGGGCCGCCATTGCGATCGCCCTCACCTCGACCGCGTTGGGCACGCTGCTGCCGATCCTGCGCGACACCGGCCTGAAGGACCAGCCGCTGGGTCGCGCCGTGATGGTGAACGGGGCGATCGGCGAGCTGGGGCCGATCCTGGCGATGAGCCTGCTCCTGACCGGCGGCAACGCCTGGGGCGCCCTGCTGTCGCTGGTGACGTTCGCGGTCCTCGCGGCGCTGATCAACGGCGCTATCGTGCGGCACTGGACACGCGCCGAGAAGGTGGTGGAGATCGTCCGCCATGGCGCGGAGACGACGGCACAGGCGCCGCTGCGCCTGGTGGTGCTGCTGCTGGTGGGCATGCTGGCGCTGAGTACGGCGTTCGGGCTGGACATCATCCTGGGTGCCTTCATCGCCGGGGCGACGGTGCGCGTGCTGTTGCCCCCCGATCACGCGACCTTCATGGCCCGGCTGGACGGCATGGCCTTCGGCCTGCTGGTGCCGGTGTTCTTCGTGACCTCGGGGATGGCGATCGACTACCGCGTGGTGCTCGATCGTTGGGGCACCGTGCTGGTGCTGTTCGCGATGATCGTGCTGATCCGCGGGCTGCCGGTGTATCTGGCCTTCCGGGACCTGCCGGGGCGCGAGCCGGTGCGGGTGGCACTGTTCAGTGCCACCGGGCTGCCGATCATCGTCGCGGTCACGACGGTCGCGGTGACCGCCGGCTCGATGACCATCGAAGGCCAGTCCCTGGTGGTGGCGGCCGGCATGCTGACCGTCTTGGTGCTGCCGCTGCTGGCGGTCGAGCTCGGCAACGTCCGGCCGAGGTCGCCGGCACCCGGCTGAGCTGCGCACGCGGCGTACTGCTGCGCGGGGAGCGAGGGCCGGAACTCCCCAGTCCCGGCCCCCACCCGTGTCGCCCAGGCAGACCGACCCGCGGAGTTGCGGTTGGGTACAGCGGCGCCCGGACGCGTCGACACCCACCACACACGCGGGTGTCCCCTATGTAACGGTTGACCGGTCAAAAGGTGACGCGTGTCATGGGTTCCTTTTTCGCCTGGCGAGGACCACCCCTTGGGGTGTTGTGACACCGGTCACAGTCTCCGGACAATTCGACCTGCGGCCGTCCGTGGGGGCAACCCAACATGTGAGCGGGAGGCGGGCGGCCGTCCACACTCTTTGCACCTGACCTGTCACGATCAGGCCATGCAACCCAAGGTGTATCGACCTCATGAGCGACCTGAGGTCGAGGTCCGGGTCGACGGGAAGTGGCACTACGGCGAGCTGCGGATGTGGACGCGCGACGCGGCCGGCGGATGGTCCGCCCAGGTCACCTGGTCGCGCGGCGTGGCGCAGAACCTGATCGACACGTTTGCGGCCGACGACGTACGACCGCTCGTCGCGCAGTGAGGGCAGGACCCCCGTCCCGGCCCTCACCGCGACGAACACCTACGTAACGGGCCAGACCAGCGAAGGTGACGCCGTTCTGGCAACAATGTTGCGCCTACCAAGCAATTCTTTGAAAGTTCCGGGTCGGTTCGCTACTAGCCCGCTTCGAAGCGGGTACCGCTCGGGCACAGCGCGCGTCGGGGGTCGAAGGTCCAGAAGCTCGATCACACCAGGCGATTCGCTGCAGAGTGGGCAGCTCGATCCTCGACTCCTCGGGCTGCCCACTCGCCTAGCCAACATCGGCGGGGTAGCGTCACTGCTGTAGCGGGTCGGACATCCCGCGCATAAGAGGTCACCATGGATCACCCACCGGAATCCCCACTGCACATCACGCTGGAAGCCGATGAGGCCTCCGACAGTTGGGGCTTCGTCGGCCGCGTCATGATCGGCGATCACGAGTCGTACCGCACCATCCGCGCGTTCCCCACCCCCTCCGAGGCCATCACCGCCACACAGGTGATCGTCGGCGAGGTCTTGGGTGCCCTGCTCGCCGGTCAGGAGTGGCGCTCGCTGAGCGACGAACTGGGCCGGGCGCCCAGACGGGAGGACCTCAACTTCGGTCTCTCCAGCTCGCAGCGCCGGTGGAAGGCGGACCTGCCCCCGGGCACGGATGGCGCCTGAGTCGCCCTCAGCTCAGAGGCCGACCTTGTTGACGGCGTAGATCGCCTGCTTCTGCGTGAACTGCTCGCCGTACGACGAGGTCAGCTGGTCGATGAGGCCCTGACGCGAGAAACCGCCCATGTCGAGGTAGGACTCGGCGGACTCGACAGCCTCGTCCTTCCAGTTGACGTCGACGTGGTTGACGGCGTACTCGGCATCCTTCTTCGGGAAGCCTTCGCCGTACTTCGACGACAGCTGATCGCTGAGACCCGCCTTCGAGAAAGCACCGAAGTCGAGGTAGGACTCGGCGGACTCGATGGCGTTCTCCTGCGACAGGGTCATCTCCGGTTCGGGTTCCGGCTCGGGATCCGGCTCTGGTTCGGGCTCCTCGGCCTCAGTCTCGGTCTCGGCCGCGGGCGTCGGCTCGTCGGACTCGTCGGACTCGTTAGCGGCCTCGTCGGACGGCGCGCTCGACTCGCTGGCAGCCGAAGGCTTGTCGTCGGCAGGGTCTGCAGTGCCTCCACTGGCTGCGGCCGCGGAGATGATGACGATGGCGGCGGCGACGCCCCACCAGAGCTTCTTCTTGTACCAAGGCTTCTTGGTCTCGACACTCCCGCGTGGAGTCGATTGTGGAGCAGGGTTCGGCGTGGCGCTGAGCGGTTGGGTCTGGTCGGTCCAGGCCGAGCCGTTCCACCAGCGCAGGTTGCCTTGGTTGTCGGGGTACCAGCCTGGAGGGGTGCCCGTGTTGTCATTTCCCGAGGTGTCAGTCATGCCGAGGACCGTAGTTCCTCGATCCGATGCCCGCGGGCTTTTGCAAAAGTCAGGGTTCGGGGGGGGTTCGGCGGCAATTCGGAGCGCCAATCTGTTGCGCACCGCAAGTAAAGCCGGGAAGAATCCCGGGGTAGTCGCCGGCAACCCCCGTAGCTGGCGACAGAACCGCCCAGGGTCCCGAGACCGTGGGCGGTTCGCTTGTGATGGGTTGTAGGCGGGCGGGCAGGTCTACTGTGCGGGGCATGGACCTGCTGTGACGCGCCCACTCCGACTCGCCATCGTCGACGACTACCCCGTGGTCGTCGCCGGGGTGGCCTCGTTCCTGGCTGAAGAACGCATCCACGTGGTGGAGACCGGCACTGCGCTGCCAGTCCTCAGCGACGTCGACATCGTGCTCTACGACACGTTCGGCCAGGTGCAGGGTCGGGACCTCAACCTGGCCGACTTCGTCCGCCACAGCGGTGCCAAAGTGGTGATCTACAGCTGGAACCTCAAGCCCGACCTGATCGACGAGGCGATGGCCGGCGGGGCATCCGGCTACCTGTCCAAGGTGCTCACCGGACCCGTGATCCTGGGTGCCCTCGAGCGGATCATGGCCGGGGAGGCCGTCATCCTGGTCGGGGACCACGAGACGAGCGTCGGTGGCGCAGGTGACTGGCCGGGCCGGTCCGTGGGGCTGTCACCTCGCGAGGCCGAGGTCCTGGCCCTGATCGCGCGCGGACTCAGCAACCGGGAGATCGCCGAGCGCGCCTTCGTCACCACGAACTCGGTCAAGTCCTACATCCGCTCGGCCTACCGCAAGATCGGTGTCGAGCGGCGTACCCAGGCGGTCATCTGGGCGCTGGCCAACGGCTTCCTGACCGACAGCAGCCGCACCATCGACCCGGCGCTGCACCAGCGACCCCAGGCCTCCCCCAAGGCCTGAGACGACGTCAGGCGCTCTTCTCCTGAGCAGCGACCGCCTTGTCGACGTCGAACTCGACGACGGCGGTGATGAGCTGCTCCAGACTCGCTGCGGGCAGGGCGCCGGCCTGAGAGAAGACCAGCACTCCATGCTTGAAGGCCATCAACGTCGGGATCGAGGAGATCTTGGCCGCTGCGGAGAGAGCGGGCTCGGCCTCCGTGTCGACCTTGCCGAACGTGATGTCGGGGTGGGCCTCGCTGGCCCGTTCGTAGACGGGCGCGAACTGGCGGCAGGGGCCGCACCAGGAGGCCCAGAAGTCGACGAGCACGATCTCGTGCTCCGCGACGGTGGCCTCGAAGTTCTCGGCACCCAGGGCAATGGTGGTCATGACTGCTCCTTCGGGTTGTGGGATGACCCCTGGGGTCTTGCCTCCATCCTATATACCCCCGGGGGTATATACAAGTCGCTTCCGGGCCGCCCGACCTGCCCCCTCCTGACACGGCCCTAGATCCTGTGGCTGACGACTGTCCCCGGCAGAGGTGATGATGGAGCGATGACGACCTATTCCGACACAAAGGAGTTCGAGGGCGCGACCTTCGTCAAGTCGAGCTTCAAGGGCGCCACCCTGCGGTTCTCCGATGTCAGCGGCGTGACGATGCGCAGCGTCGATGTGGACGGACTCGACATCGACAGCCACGACCTGTTCTTCGGCAGCTTGATGGTCAACGGGGTCGATGTGGTCCCACTCGTGGACGCCGAGCTCAACCGACAGTTCCCGGGCCGCGAGCTGCAGAAGGCGCAGACACCCGACGGCCTGCGCGAAGGTTGGGTCGCTGTGCAGGCCGCGTGGCAGACGACAGTGGCGGACACACCGCCGTCGTTGGTAGACGCCCATGTCGAGGGCGAGTGGTCGCTGGCCCAGACCTTGCGGCATCTCATCCTGGCGACCGATGCCTGGCTCCGCGGCGGGATCCTGCGGATTCCGCAGCCGTTCCACGAGATCGGTCAGATCTTCACCGGTGCCGGCGAGATGGGCTTCGACCTGTCCATCTTCCGCATTGAGGCACCGGCCTACGAGGAGATCCTCGCGGTGCGGGCCGAGCGACAGCAGCTGGTGACGGACTTCCTGGCCACCACCACCGCGGAACTGCTCGCCGAGGTTCGCGAGAACCCATGGGGCGGCGGTGACTGGCATCCCACCGTCGGTGACTGCCTTCGCGTGATCCTGGAGGAGGAGTGGGCGCACCTGCGCTACGTACGACGGGATCTTGCTCGCCTGCGTTGAGCGCGAAGGTGCCAGACATCCGGGAGCAACTGTCTCCTCACTCCGTGGCGGCTCCGAGGTCCTCGGCGTCTTGGACGATCGTGGACCAGCCGGCTTGAGCGGCTTCGATGTCGTCTCGGTGGTCGTCGGCGAAGTCGGCCACGGCATCTCGGGCGTCATCGATGTGCTCGTTGTAGACCGCACCTCGGCATCGCCAGTCCGCTGACTCGAACTCTTCCTCGAGGTTCACGTAATCGATCCACGCGTGCGTGAGGTTGTCATCCGTAGCTGAACGTGGAGTGTCGCTCGCGCGAGGCGCGGCCCGCTGCAGCGATATCTGCCAGGAGAAGTCCTGGGCTTCGGCCTCCGGGAATGTGCCCACCAACTGTTCCCGCACGCAGTCGTCGTAACTGTCAGCGTCTCCAAAACGCTGATCCAGTCGCGCCAACATGGCCCACCACTTCTCGCGAAGTTCAGACACCCCGGGCGGTGTCGCGTCCTTGACCGCGGTCTCGTCCGAAGCCGGGGTCGTCGAGTCCGAGCAGGCATGCATGACATCGCGCTCGCTTCTGGACATGACCCTTCCCCCTGTCCCCTCCATCGCGAGTCGTTGATCCACAATGTCGATGAGTACGTGGCTGTACTGATGCGACATGGGGCGGGCGAAGAACACACTCGTCACGAGCGCGGTCGTAGCCGGCGCTCGGTTGCGCGCCGCGGAGAAGTCCCATTCAGGGAAGCCGCCCGCACTGATGCACTCGTCCATCGCACCGTTGAGCGCCCACGCCTGGAGCATTCCTGATGCGTCGCGCTGGTCCATCGTGCCGTCGAACGCCTCGAACACGCTGTCGGCGTAGTCCTGGGTCCCCTCGGAACTGGCAGAGGGTACGCCGGCGGGGCCGATGGGCTCGGCGCCGCCGAGCAAGCCGGGCACACCGAAGGCGCTGACTGCGACCACGCCGACGACCGCGGCCGAGGATGCCGCAATGGCCCACTTCATGGGCGTCGCTTCATCATCCTGGCTACCCCCGTGGCTTGTCGCGTGGCTTCCAAGAGTAGCCGCGACTCAACGGTGGGGATCCAGATCACTCCTGCGGTGATTCTGCAGGTCAGCGGGGTGGGCGATACTGGGTTCGAACCAGTGACCTCTTCGGTGTGAACGAAGCGCGCTACCACTGCGCCAATCGCCCCGGTGGTTGCTCTGTGCTGCGGTGCGAAACCTTAGCGCATGACCGCTCCCGACTCACATTTCGGGTGTCCCTACCGGCCCGTAGCAGGCATGGACGACACGTCTGCGTCAATGCTTACGCGCCACGCCCTAGGGAATTCGTAAAAATTTCTATGAAGATCACGTCATGACCCTAGGGAGGGGCCGTCTCTCAGTCGTAACCAAGCACCGAAACAAGCCCGAGAGGCAGACTCCGATGAACGATCAGCACCGCCACTTCTTCTCCGAAGTTGTCACGCAGGACATCACCATCGAGGTGGTTGACGCTGTGGGTTCTGTGACGACGCTCGACGCGGCGCTGGGCTACGACCCGGCCGACCCCTACGCGGTGACGGCCACGTTCTTCACCGGCGGCGGCGACGTCGTCTGGACCTTCGGCCGCGAGCTCCTCTCGCGTGGGCTGACCGACCCGGCCGGCGAGGGCGACGTCCACATCTGGCCGTGCCTGGACGCCAACGGCCGCGCCACCGTCATCATCGAGCTCTGCTCCCCCGACGGCGAGCTCGTCGCCCAGGCGCGGACGCAGGACGTCTACCGCTTCGTGAGCCGCTCGCTGGCCATGGTGCCCGCCGGCCTCGAGTCCGAGCACTGCGACATGGACGGCATCATCGACCAGCTCCTCAACTCGGAACTCATCTGACTTCTCGCTCCACCCCGAAGGCCCCGATCTTGGTTACGGATCGGGGCTTTCTGCTTCCCTGGTGGCCCACGTGGCCATCGCCGCGGCGGTGACGGGACCTGGGGCAGGCAGCACCCGGTCGTCGAGCTGGTGCACTCCCTGGACGTCGCGGATGGTCGAGGCGAGGAAGATCTCGTCGGCCTCAGCGAGTACGCCGGCCGGCTCATCGACCTCGCGTACGTCGCACCACTCGATGATCAGCGCCCTCGTCACCCCGGCCAGACAGCCGCTGGCCAGCGTGGGCGTGCGCAGCTCCCCGTCGACGACGTAGAAGATGTTGGAGCCCGTGCCCTCGCACAGGTTGCCCGCGGTGTTGACGAATAGTGCCTCGGTGGCGCCGACCTCGGCGGCGTGCGCCAACGCGACCACGTTCTCGGCGTACGACGTGGTCTTGACGCCGGCCAGCACCCCGCGCTCGTTGCGGGGGTAGGGGAAGGTCGCGAGCTTGGTGGTGGCCGGGTACGGCTTCGCCGGGGCCGTGACCACGGCGACCGTGCAGGGATCGTCGCCGCGACCGCTGCCGAGCGGGGCGATGCCGCCGGTGACCGTGATCCGGATCCGCCCCATCGGGAGGTCCTGGCCGGCCATCGTGGCCTCGATCCCCCGCCGCACCTCCCCCAGGTCGACCTCAGGGAGCCCCAGGGCGCTTGCGGACGTCTGCAGGCGCGCCAGGTGGCGCGTGAGGGCGAAGGGGACGTTGTCGACGACCTTCACAGCCTCGAACACCCCATCACCCACCGTGAACCCGTGATCGGTGACGCCGATCGCAGGCTGGGACGCGTCGGCGAGGGTCTGACCGTTGATCCATGCGCGCATATCGTCAGCGTAGACGCCGGACACGCTGCCGCCACCCGGATTTTGCATGGGTCAAGGCGTGGGCTAATCTTCTCACGCACCTGACCCCCGGGTCTGGTTGCAGGCGGACATAGCTCAGTTGGTAGAGCGCAACCTTGCCAAGGTTGAGGTCGCGAGTTCGAGTCTCGTTGTCCGCTCGGAGAGGTCTCAACCTCCACGGTGGAGTGGCCGAGAGGCGAGGCAACGGACTGCAAATCCGTCTACACGGGTTCAAATCCCGTCTCCACCTCGATCGTCTTGGATACTCAAGACGGCACGGGCGATTGGCGCAGTGGTAGCGCGCTTCCCTGACACGGAAGAGGTCACTGGTTCAAACCCAGTATCGCCCACCAGAACGTTCCTGCAGGTGAGAGGCCCTTTCGAGGGCCTCTTTCCATACCCAGACATCGAGCAGTGACTCGTCGGTCCAGATGTCTTCGTAGCCCGGTGCAATGAGGAATCGCGAGTCAGACGGTAGGTCGAGAAACTTCGGGATCTCTGGGCACCGTTCGACCGGCTGTGCTGTGTGCAACGGCTTGAAGATGTCGTCGGCGTCGGACCACTCCCCGTCGGCCAGCATTGGAGCCTCGACGCCAACGGCCATGGCCATGGCCATGGCCATGGCCATGGCCATGGCCACGATCTTCTGACATCACGCCCCTTTTGAGGCCTCGTCCTGACTCCCACCGTTGGCTGTTCCAACTCCCGACAGCGAAGGATGACTCTGGGGTGAACGTAGCATTTATGCTACGCTCGGCGTCGAACAGGAGGAATGAAGATGGTGAGCAAGCAGAGCGCATTCTGGGATGACTTGGCCCGAGACCTGCAGGATCCCCAGTTCCTGCGTGAGTACGTCGTGGAGTCGATGCGGATCGCCACCATCGACCAGGTTGTGAACGCCATTGACGATGCCCGCGCGGCCGCCGGCCTCTCGAAAGCCGAGCTCGCTCGAGCGATCCAGAAGGAGCCCGCGACGATCCGTCGACTGCTGTCGTCCGACAACCCCAACCCGACGCTCGGAACACTCGCCGAGGTCGCTGCCGCTCTTGGCCTCCGCATCACGGTCGAGCCGATCTCCAAGGCGGAGCGCGACCAGATCACGGAGCCGCTCCTTCAAGGCAGGACTGCGGACCCGAGGAAGCTCGCCCATCACCTCGATCAGCTGCGCAAGCCGAAGGCGAAGGTTCCTGCCTGACGTCATGCCAGTGAGCGTGGATTCCGGCTTCGGTATTCATCACCCAGGCGGCGCACGGCGGCGTAGTCCGCAGCCGACAGCGTGGTCCTGAAAGGCTTATCCCGACCATCGACCACGACCAACAGCGGCTTATCGACGCCCTTCGCGTCGTAGTCGAGCAGACAGAACAATCGGTAGTGGTGGCGACCTGGCCCGTCGACGCGAAGCTCGAACCAGCCAGTCATGTCGCCCTTCATCGCCTCCCAGTAGCCGCCGCCGGCGAAACGCTTGGGGGGCGCCGACGCCACCGCGACCAGCGCCGCTCGCATCGTCGCACGCACCTTGGTCGGATATGAGTTGAGAGCGGCGCGTCCGAGCTCAGGTTCGGCGGCGTCATCGGATCGGTGTCGCCTGAAGAACACGACCTGGTGCGAGTCGTCAGGCGAAGGACCGGTGCGCACGGTCGGAGGCTTCGACTGCGGCTTCTTGCGCTTGCGGCGATCACGTGGGTCGGGACTCATCAGCAACATCTTCGGAGGGACCGCCGACAACTCGTCAGCAGCTCGCCCGTCGTCTTCGATAGACGCAGACCGGTCCAGCCGTCAATCGAGGCGACGTGGACATGGCAGGGCTGCACGCAAGCCACGCATTGAACGCGATGAGGCGGGACTCTGCAACTGTTGGCTCGCGCCAAAATGAACTCATCGTCGGACAGCGCGGCCGCCATCCTCGACTGTTACAAATCGACTATCCGGTGGCTAGCAGACTCGTCGTCTCGAAGATCAGCTCAGGGAGCCGCTGGCGCAACTTCCAGGTGAGACCAACAGGACGATCACCTTCGAGTTCGCCATAAAGATCCACCTGGCCGAAGCACCGGAAGGTTCCCTCGATGCCACCGTTGCTCTTCTCCCGAACAAAGAGCAACCGGTGTCGGGAGGACTGGGAGCCGCGTCCGACGCAACGGAGCATCGCACTGGTGTGCTGCCGCCAGTTGTTCGGGGACTCCCAATGAAACAAGTCGGCTGAGATCGCGTGGTCCTTGTATTGGATGTTCGAGGCGAACTTCGCCTCATCCTTGTTCAGGGTGACGAACATGAGCTGGGTCCGGCTGTCAGGCACAAAGTAGACGCCCTCTCGATGCTCCTTCGGTTTCTCGATTGCACTGACGCCCATCGCTGCGAACACCTCAGTGCGGGTATATCGCGCGTGCGCCATCAGTGGCACGTCCTCAAGTCCCAGAAGAGGAACCACTGAGGCATCGCGCTGTGCATGGACCAGCCGAAGCAACTCCACGACCTCCGCCCGAACCGTAGGGTGTCGCCACAGTTGCTCGAAGCCTCGGTGCACAGTCGCAGGTCTCATCCCAAGTAGATGCATGAGCTGCATCGCCAGCCTGGTTTGTGTCGTCGAAAGCTCTGCAGCATGGGGAGCCTGGTCACCCGCAAGCCATGCGGACCACGTGTTCACCCGCAGTGCATCTGTCACGTGTTGGGCGAAGCCAACGCGTCTGAGTAGATCCCCCTCCTCTTCCCTCAACGCGGGGTCGGACGGCTCGGTCATCCCGTCCGCGAAGCCAACGGCACGTCGAAGTCTGGTCCACGATGCCTTGCGTCCGTCAGCCGCATAGAACTGCTCAACGCTTCGCTCGGTGAGGCTGAGAAAAGACTCCAATGACCTAGCACCCGTGGCCACCAGATCCTTCTTGAGACCAACAAGCCCAGCCTTCGGGGCCAGCGCCTTCAAACGCGCCAGGACGCGCTCGCGCGCAACGCGTTCGAGGTTGATCGCACAACCTGCCGGGAGAAAGGGGAACTCGTTCTCTGCCTGTTCACGCAGGCTTCCGCGAGCCGGGTTGATGAGCGCCTGGAACCGCGCCTCGTAGCGGTATTCGGCTCGGTGCTGACCGATGAAGTCGAGGACCAGACAGCTCGATTTTCCCGGGGCCTGGCGAAGCCCCCGCCCGAGTTGCTGGGCAAACAACACCGGACTCTGTGTGGGTCGCAGCAAGAGCAAGGTGTCAACGTCGGGCACGTCGATGCCCTCCCCGAGCACGTCCACGCTGAAGACAACCTGGAGCTGACCAGTTCGCAGGTTTGCCAGCACCTCGTCGCGATGTGCCTGGTCGTGCGTCCCGTCGAGGTAGTCGGCGCGCATTCCGAGTCGTACGAATTGGTGCGTCATGAACTTGGCATGACTGATAGACACGCAGAACCCCAGTGCCCGCATGGCTGCTGGAACGTCGACCCATCGCTCGATCGCTTGCACGATGAGCTTCACGCGCTGATGGTCCCCGGTGTAGACCGCCTCGAGCTCGCCGACTGCGTAATCACCCTGTCGCCAACTCAGCTGCCGCAGGTCCGTGCCGTCGTCGACTCCGACGTAGTCGAACGGGGCGAGCAACTGGTCCTCGACCGCCTCCCACAGCCGCAGTTCGGTGGAGTACTGCCCACCGAAGAGCCCCACGATGCTGGTCCCGTCGGCCCGCTCGGGTGTGGCGGTCAGTCCCACGATCTCGAGCGGCGAGAAGTGTTCGATCACCTCGCGCCACGAGCTGGCGGAGCCGTGATGGGCTTCGTCGATGTAGATGACGTCGTAGTCATCCGGGGGCACAGCAGCGAGACGCCGGTGCAGGGTCTGCACCATCGCGAAGACATAGCGATCTGAGCTCGGGGCCATGCCACCTGAGAGCAGTTCGCCAAAGCTTGGGTCCTTGAGTGCCTTGCGGAACGTGGTGCGGGCCTGCTCGAGGATCTGCTCGCGATGGGCAACGAAGAGGAGCCGCGGTCGTGGCTTTCCGGGGACACAGAGTCGGGCGTAGTCCAGGGCCGCAATGACCGTCTTGCCGGTGCCCGTCGCAGCCACGACGAGGTGCCGATGTTCGTCGAACGACTCGCGACGCAGGTTCAGGGTGTCCAGCACCAGACGTTGGTGGGGTTTCGGCTGCAGGGAGAGCTCGGCGTACGCATCCGCGAGCTGCCGATTCAGTTGGTCGATCGTCCGCTGGGACGTCTTGCTGTGTGCTTGGTCCGCATACCCCTTGGCTGCGAGCAGTGCGGCGTCCAGCCGTGCCCGGTCTCTCGTTGTGTACGTCTCGTAGACCGGGGTGTGCCAATAGCTGTCGAAAGTCTGCTGAATCCGCCCGAACACGGCGGGTGCATCAGTGCGGGCGAGACGGACGTTCCACTCGAGGCCGGAGTAGAGCGCCGCATCAGACAGGTTGGACGAGCCAACACATGCCGTGTCCAGTTCGCCGGGTCGGCGGAACAACCATGCCTTTGCATGGAGCTTCGTCGTCTGGCCCTGGTAGTTCACTCGAACGTCCGCCCCAATCTCAACGAGCTCATCGAGTGCCTTCGCGCTCGTCGAGCCGAGGTACGTCGAGGTGATGACGCGAAGTCGGCCGCCGCGGTCAAGCAACTCGCGGAACTCCTCCTTGAGGGGCTGAAAGCCCGTATATCCGACGAACGCGCAGATCAGGTCGACTTCTTCCGCGCAGCGGATCTCCTCCTTCAAGACCTTGCCGAAGGCCGGCTCGCCGGCACCGTTGACGAGCAACTCGCTCGACGTGAGTGGAATGGTCGGGTGCGCCGGCAGGCTTCCATCAGCCAGACCACCGATCTTCCGCACCCCTCTGAGGAGCCGCGGGGGAAGGGCGACTTGGTCGCCGATGAAGTCGGCGCCCAACGCCTCGATCGCGGAGTTCACGACTCCTGAAGCGGCCACTACCGCGGCCGCATCGTTCGGGTTACGCAGCCTGCGCGCGACCCGCAGGAGATGTTTGCCCAACCGCTCGACGGCCTCGCTCGCCTTCAGCGGGTCGTCGATCACGTGATCAGGACTGAGCGTTGTGAGGATGTCTGCGAGTTCGCTCGTCACAAGCTCATCGCGCAGGCCGGGCTGAAGCGGGTCGTAAACCATCTGCCCCTCCGAGATCTAGCGCTGTGCCTGCATGAGTCGCGCTGAGCTTAGAAGGCTTCGACGTGCCGTGGTGGAGTTGCTGGCCATCCGACCAAAGGAAATCGCAACAGCCGCCTTCGATCACCGCCCGAGCAACGCCACCAGCTGGTTCAGGTTCGCATACCCCGCCTTGCACCCCGGGTCGTACGGCAGCTCCGAGCACGGCTGCGCGAGTTGTTCGGCGAGGTCGTGGTCCAGGTCGTCCTGGCTGGCCCGGGACAGCACCCAGCCGAGCGGGGCGGAGACGGTGGGCTGGGGGCTCTGGTGCACCACGAACACGCGCGGCGAGAGCGCAGAGAGCGCGCTCTTCAGGATCCCGCACCCTGGCACCGCGCTGTCGCACAGGGCCAGCCGGGTCAGCCCGACGGAGGCCGCCAACGACGGTGTCGCGGTGACCTTGTGGCCGCGCGCCCGTGCCCAGGTCAGCGGCGGCACCAGGCTTTCGGGAGTCGTCGCCCAGTCGAGCACGGTCGGGTCCTGATCATCGAGTCCCTCAACGGGGACCGAGTCGACATCCTCCGGCGAGACGCCGTACGACGAACCGGTGCCGTTCTCCAGGTAGGCGACCACCGGCAGCACCAGCGGCCCCGCACCGCCCGCGAGCACCGACTCGTTCTGCGCCTGCACCAGCGGACCCCACAGCGGGGACAGGTTCCTGATCGTGCCCAGCGCGCTGTTGTCGCTGTAGCCGCCGTCCACCAGCTGCAGGAACTCCCGACCCCCGCACGCCTCCACAGACCCCGACGGCGTGACATACGGGAACCGGCTCGCCAACAGCCCCGCCGTGAACGCCGGGAGGTCTCCGAGGCAGTCGTAGGCGCCCAGTAGGTCGAAGCTCCGCGGCCCACTCCCCCCGGGACAGTCCGTCGCCTCACCCCCGAGGTCCACCTGGCTCACCAGCGCACGGCACGCGTTGCGCACCACCGTCGAGGTGAGCACCAGCTGGCCGGTCACGTCCCCCACCGGATCACTGGCCAGGAAGTCGGTCTCGTCCGGCAGCCCGACCTGCTCTTCCCACACCGCCTCCATCAGCCCCGCGCGGTCCAGCCAGGCGCGGTCGGTCGCACGCAGCGGCGTACCCGACTCCAGGCGGATGCCCGCAGCGCTCGCCAACAGGTCTCCCCCGGCCAACGCCATCGACGCCGCCCCCAGCGCCTCCGACCCGGTGATCGCCTTGACGCTCACGAGCGGGTCCTCGGTGAACCGCGCCAGGGTCAGCCCGAACGCGCCACCGCTCGCCCCGCCCGAGAAGAGCGTCGAATGCGTGCCGCACCCGCCGCCCGCAGCCGCGATCTGGTCCAGCGCGGCCGCGGTCCAGTACGACGCCCGCAGCCCACCACCCTCCGCGGCCACCATCACCATCGGCCGGACCTCCAACTCCCGGTCCCCCACCGTGACAGTCGCCGAGCACGCCTCGGACTCCCCCAGCCAGGACGCGAACGCCTCAGTCATCGTCGGCCGCGTCACCGCCCCCGACACATGCGTGACCGGATGTACGTCGCCCGGCGACCCAACCAGGTTGGCCAGCAGCACCGCGAGCAGGAAGAGCGGTACGACGGGCGTCCAGCGCGGGCCCAGGCGGACCGTCCGCGGCTCCTGCTGCTGCCCGCGACGCCGATAGGTGAGCACCAGCCCGACCACCAGGATCGCCAGCGAGACACCACCGACGACGAACCTCAGCGCCCCCACCCACCCCCCGAGCTCCTGCGGGATCAGGCACACCACCACCGCGCCCAGCAACGCCAACGTCGCCCACGGAAGCTGGAACAACTCCGGGCGCTCCCGCTCCTGCGCGTAGGCCACCACCACACCGAGCATCACGATCAGCGCCGCCAGCGCGCCGATCGTCACGGCCAGCGCCCCGAAAGACTCAGCGAACCACCGGGGCGCCAGGCAGACGAGCACGAACCCGGCCACCGCCGACGCCAACAGCACCGTCCGAGCCACCGTGCGTGGGGCGCCGTCGACGTCGCGGCGTTGCTCCGGGGTCGCCTCGCGGCCGACCACGTTCACGCCGGGCGTCAGGACCGAGCTCAGCCGGCTCAGCGGGTTGCTGTCCGGCTGCAGGGCCCGCTCGTCGATCTTCGCGAGCACCCGCGAGGCGACCGGCCACGCCACGATCGCGAGCACCCCACCGAGGACCGCCAGGAGCCCCGGCAGCACACCGTCCAGCACCTCCCCCTCAGCGAAGTGGCTCGCCGCCGGAGCCGTCAGCGCCCGCACCGACCCCAGCCCCGCGAGCGACACCGCCGCCACCGCGAGGATGTCGCCGACCGCCATCACATCGTCGGCATAGCTGTCGGGCACCCGGCCGGGCAGCTGCGGGGCCGGGTCGCAGGCCTTCCGCAGCAGCGCCGAGACGCCACAGACGACCAGCGCCACCGAGCAGAACGCCACCAGGCGCCCCCACACCACCGACCCCGGATCCCGGATCGCGCTGAACGCGGCAAGGAGAGCCAGGACGCCCGGGCCGATCAGCCACAAGCGCAGGTCCTGCCGGCGCCGTACCCCCTCCTGCGTGAGCCACGGCCACCTGCCGTCCCCCGCGACCCGACGGGTCGCCCAGTCCGACCGGATCCGACCCAGCACGAAGATGCCCGGCAACAACAGGCCCAGGTGCACCGCACCCGCAGCGGCGGCGTGCCACACCCCGAGCCAGCCGTCGAGCCATTGGCGCTGGATGTCGGGCAGCTGGTCGAACATGTCGGTCAGCGGGGTGCCGGGCACCACCGACAACAGCGCGACCGGCAGGAACGCCAACAGGCTGAAGCGCTGGATGAACGTCGCCCGCAGGACCAACCCCACCCGACGTAGGTTGCGCCAGAGGTGGACGCAGAAGGCCACGACGAGCGCGAGCACCAGGAGGCCGAGCAGGCCCCACTTCGCGATCGTCGTCCACGCCACGGCGTCGACCCACACCGACTCCACACACCCGCCCCGCGCGCACCGCACCAGCGACAGGAACGCCACGCCGACGATCTCGGCGAGGCTCGCGACGGCCAGCGGTACGACGAACCAGCGCACCACCTTCCCCAACGAGCTGAACAGGGCGATCGACAGCGTCCCGACGAAGAGCAGGTAGAGGGTCAAGTAGATCGCGAACATGACCTGCCACTGGGACAGGCGGTCGGCGGTCAGCGCGGCGTTCCAGCCTGCGCGCTGGTCCCACACCCACGGCGACACCAGGTCGTGGAAGGTCCAGGCCCTGCCCTGCGGATCGAGGAAGCCGGCCGAGAGCATGCTCAGCTCGTTCATCGCCAGCAGCAGGCCCGCCAGGGCGGCGCAGTAGGCACCTGGCCGAGCGAACTGCGCCGGGGACGGCGGTTGGGTCTGGGGCATGGCTACCTCCAGTGGCTACTCCCACCTTGGTGCACCACCGGGCCCGCAGACAAGACATCCCTGGTGCACGAGGGCTGCAAGGTCCACCATGAGGCGATGGCCACCCTCGCTTGCGCCGTGCCGACCCTCTGGACCTCACCGTGGCTGGTCGTCATCGCCCTGGCGATCGGGTTCACGCTCGGGCTGGGGGTCGCGGCCTTCCAGTGGCCAGAGACGGATGCCGACGGCCCGGCCGCGCGACGGTCCAAACAGCGAGCGGCCTTTCGCCGTACCGAGCCGGCCCTGGCCTGGGCCGCCGCCACCGCGGTGGCACCCGCCCTCGCCCTGGCCCTGATCGCCGCCCAGTGGCACACCTGGCGCTCAGCCGTGTGCGAGGCCGACTGGACCGTCTCGGTGTTCGGCGTGAGTTTCTGCCTGGTGATGGGCGGCATGGTGTTCATCGGCGCGGTGTGGCTGCGCAGTGGACGGACCACCCACCGGCCGAACTCCACGACCGACTACCCGGTCACGCACTTCAACCTGCGCCAGTCTGTCGTCATCACGCCCCTTCTCCTGGCAGTCATGCAGTGCGTCACCGGCATCGCCGCCGTCGCCGACGCGGCGCAACAGACCGCCGCGGACTCCAGCGGAGGCGCCCTTCCCGCACAGCAGATCCTGCACATGGTGGACCTGCGGCGGGACTACTTCACGTTCCTCTCAGCGGTCATCCTCGTGGTGGTCGTCATCGTCGTCCTGATCGCCATCGCCCAGACGGCGCTGCTCAGCTATTTCGCGAGCCCGCAGCTGCGCAAGTACTACCGAACCGGTGACCCACTGGTCTTCGGGGTGATGCTCAGTGCCGTGCTCGCCGTAGTCCTCATCCCGAGCTGGGGCGTGCTGCAGGACGCAGGACACCGCATGGTGTCGGCCCATCTGGGCCAGGTGCCCCTCGACCTCGACTGGTTCACCTGGTCCGACCAACTCAACTCGATGCTGGCGCCCTCGATCGGACCGGCGGCCGTCATCACCGCACTGCTCGGGATCCTCGCCCCCGTCGCCACGGCGCTCATCACCGACCGCGCCACGCACCTGGGCAAGAAAAGCACCGGCAGCGCCGGCCAGCGCCTGCGGTCGGCACGAGCCCGAACCCGCTAGCTCGGTGCGGACCGCCACGAAACCACCTACCGTGGTCCTATGCGAAAGCCCACCTCCGCGCTACGCATCCTGGCGGCCACCTGCCTGACCGTGACGGTCGTGGCCGGTTGCGCAGACACCGATGCCGAAGCCCCCGGAACCCCAGCCAGCCAGTCGCCCGGTGTGGACGAGAACGAACCGGACGAGAACGACAACGAGCCCGACGAGGTCGCGCCTGACGACGGTGACGGCGAGAACGAGAACGAGCCCGGCGAGAACGAGAACGAGCCGAACGAGAACGAGCCCGGCGAGAACGAGAACGAGCCGGACGAGTCCGACAACGGCGCCTGACCGGCCGATCGCAGGCACGCAGAGCCTGGGAAACCAACGCTCGCGTGAGGCTCCACCCTGCGAAAGCACGCTGCCCAGGACTGGGGTCGGACTGGGAAAGCAGGTCATTGCGCCTGCGAAAGACGCCGGGTTAACGTCGAAAGGTGCCGGGCGACCTCTCAGTGGCCGAGGCGGCAGAGGCACTCGGCGTCAGCCCTCAGACCGTTCGGACCCTCCTTCGCAAAGGTGAGCTGCGCGGGCACAAGCGGGAGTGGGGATCGCGCTACGTCTGGGAGGTCAGCCAGGACTCGATCGACGAGTTCGTCGCCACCTTCGGACGCCTCGAAGGCCAGCGCCGCATCACCCGACCTGCTCCCCCACCGCAGCCGGCCGAAGAAGCCGAGCCGCCACCTGGGCCGCACGAGCCCGAACCTGAACAGCCCGACGTGGTCGCCCCGGAGGCGCCGCCTGCGAAACGTCGGCCCTGGTTCCTGCGCCCGCGAGGACGCGCCAGCGTGGTCGTCGTACTCCTCGGCATCCCGCTGCTCATCGCCTTCGTGATCGCCCGCGTCCTGCCCGGCGCACTCTGGTTCGACGAACTGGACCAGCTGGACGTCTTCCGACGCATCATCTCGGCCAAAGCCGACTTCCACTCCCAGGTCTTGGTGGGCGTCGCGGTCTGCGTCGGAGCCAACCTGGCCGTCGCGCTGCGGGGCACCCGGTTCCTCGGCTCTCTCGCCGGCGTCGCCGCCATCGGCGTCATCTCCCTCGTCACCGGCAACCTCTTCGCGTCTGCCACCGACGGCCAGTGGACGTCGTACCTCCTGTGGCGCCACCACCAGTCCTTCGGCACCGTCGACCCGCTCTACGGCAAGGACGTCGGCTTCTACGTCTTCTCGCTCCCCTTCCACCTCGAGGTCTGCACGCTGCTGCTGTGGTTGGTCGCCGTCACCACGGTGTACGTCGTCCCGGCCAGCAGGGCGCGCGGCGCGCTGCGGCTCAAGCCGTTCCGGATCGACTTCGCGGCCCAGGTGCACCTCGCGGTGCTGGCCGCGGTCCTCCTGCTCGTGCTGTCCTGGCGGCTGCGCCTGGAGCGCTACCTGCTCGTCCTCGACCAGCCGAACGGCAGCGAGGGCCACACCTTCGCCGGGGCCGGGTACGTCGACGTCAACGTCAGGTCCCCCGCGCTGGCCGGCCTGTCCGTTCTGGCCCTCCTGCTCGCATGCGGGTGCCTCCTGCTGCCCTTCGCGCTGCGCGGGCGCCGCACGAAGGCGGTGCGCCTCGCGCTGGGGGTCAGCGGCACCGTCCTGGTCACCGTGGTCGCGCTCGTGGTCACGCTCGCCCCTCCCCTGGTCCAGCGCTACGTCGTGGACCCGAACCCACTGCTCAGCGAACAGACCCTGCTGGCCAACTCGATGGCAGCGACCCGCGCCGGCCTCGGCCTCGACGCGATCGACCCCCAGCCCTACCAGCCCGCCAGCGCCTTCACCGCCGCCGACTTCCCCGCAGCCCGCAAACGCCTGGCCAACGTCCCGGCCTGGGACACCTACATCCTCGAGGCGCGCATGCGGCAGCTCGTCACCGAGCCGCCGTACTTCAGCCCTCAGGAGCCGGTGATCGACGTGGTGCCGAGGGGGGTGGTCTCGACAAGCTCGACCACCGAGGAGGGCACGACCACCGAGGGCGGCGGCGATCTGGTGACGAACGTGAGTGCGAGAGAGCTCGACCTCAACCAGGTGCCGGGCGAAGGCGGCTCGTGGATCAACGACCGGGTGGCCTACACCCACGGTCTCGGGCTGGTCCGCTTCTCCAGCACCGCGATCGGACGCAACCGCGAGCCCCGGCTGCTGGACTCCGGCCTCGGCGAACGCGGCCTCGGGCTGAGCGAACCACGCATCTACTTCGGCGACCTCCCACCCGACGAGTCCGAGGCAGCCGCCGGCGACGAGCAGCTCCGGGTGTTGACGCCCACCCTGGACGCGAACATCGCCCAGTCCCGCTGGGTGCTGGCCAACACCCGCCGCCCCGAGGTTGACCTCCCCGCCACCCCTGGCAAGCCGCGGGCGCCGTACCACTACCAAGGCACCGGCGGCATCCAGCTGTCCGACTGGGTACGCCGTGCCGTCTTCGCACTCGCCCTCGGCAGCCGGGAGATCCTGCTCTCCGACGACATCACCCCCGACTCCCGGCTGCTGCTGCACCGCGACGTCCACGACCGGCTCCGCACCCTGGCCCCGTTCATCCAGTGGGACTCCGAAGCGGTGCCGCTCACCGCGAACGGCCGGGTCGTCTACGTCGTGGACGGCTACACCACCAGCGACCGCTACCCCTACGGCCAGCAGGTCGCGCTCGGCGGCGCGCAGGTCTCCTATGCGCGGGCCTCGGTGCTCGCCACCGTCGACGCCTTCACCGGCGACGTGCGGCTCCACGTCACCGAGGACGAGCCGATCATCCGGGCCTGGCAGGAGATCTTCCCCTCCCTGTTCCGGCCCCTGTCCGAGCTGCCGGCCGAGCTGCGGGGTCGCCTCCGCTACCCCGCCGACCTGTTCGCGGCCCAGGCGACCGCCTACGAACGGTTCCACACCACCAGTCCCGACCAGTTCGTCAGTGGAGCCGACGACTGGGCGCGGCCCCTCGCGCTGTCGGGACCCATCGAGGTCGCCGGTGACGTGGACTTCGACGAGGACGACGAGGACGACCTGCGCCTGACCCTGCCGCCGGTCTACATCTACGCTCCGCCCCCCGGAGAGGCCGACCCGCGCATCGTGCTGGCGACGTACTACACCCCGACCCGCGGCCAGAACCTCGTCGGCACCCTCAGCGGCTGGATCGACGACGACGGCCGGGCCCGCCTCGGCGGCCTCAGCCTTCCGCGGGACCCGATCACCCTCGGCCCCGCCCAGATGAGCCGGCTGGTCTTCGCCACGCCACGGGTGCGCAACCTGCTGGGGCTGCGCAACCTAGAGATCAGGGACCTCGACAAGTCCTCCATCGACTCGGTCCTGCTCGGCCGACCACGGCTGCTCTTCTTCAACGGCGGCCTCGTCCAGGTCCAGAACCTCTACGAGGGCTCACGCGGACCCGGAGCCGCCCGCCTGCTCGGCATCACCGCTTTCGTCAACGGCCGGGCAGGGCTGGGCCCGGACGTGGAGAGCGCCGTGCGCCAGGCCCTCAACGAGCCGCCACGGGTCCGGGTCCTGCAACCGCGCAGCCCGCCCGTCGTCGGAAAGCCGGTGCGGCTCGCCTTCCAGGTGCGCAACGCGCACCGTGAGGTCGTGACCATCACGACGGCGACCGGGAAGACGCGCACCACGCTCGAGGTCGCCAACGGCCGGGGCACGCTCCGGTGGGTGCCGAGCACGCCCGGTCCCGTCCGGCTGCGGGTCGCCGTGGCCGGCCTGGACGGCACCCAGGTCTCGCACTCGGTGGGATTCCGGGTGCTCGGCCCCGCACCCCGGGTGCGGTTCGTCGACCCCGCGAAACAAGGTGTCGTGGGGCGGCCGGTGCGGGTCGACTTCGCCGTACGCAACGCGGTCGACGCGACCGCGACCATCTCGACCCGCGCCGGCATCGTCCTCACCCGGCGCTACGAGCTGGCCGACGGCCCGGGCGTGGTGGTGTGGACCCCCGATGCCTCCGGACCCGCGGTGCTCACGATCCGGGTGCGCGGCACCCAGGACCAGGTCACCACCAAGCGCCTGGTGATCCAGGTTGAGCCCGTGGACTCGGTCACCCCGCCGACGGTCGCCCTGGTCCGGGTCCCGCCCACCTTCACCGAGGGCGAGCCCGCCTCCTTCGCCTTCCAGGCAGACGGTTGCCAGAGCGCCCTGGCCCGGATCCGCGGTCCCGGAGAGGAGGTCCGGGTCTGGCGGTTCCCCTGCCCCGCGGCCCCGGGCCGGTTCAGCTGGACCCCCACCGCCGCCGGACCGATCGTGCTCACCATCCTCGCCCGCGGGCAAGAGACGTCGAGTCAGACCTCGATCCCCCTGATCGTCGAGGAGCCGTGATGGCGGGAGCCGAGCCGCGCTCGGTCAAGGGATCCTCCTGGCGACGCCAGCTCGTCGCGGCCGCATCCTGTGCGGCCGCCGGGCTCGTGGTCCACGCATTCAGTGCCCTGCTGCCGGCCCCGGTGGCGATGCTCGGACTCGGCGTCGGCCTGCTCGGGGCGGCCTTCATGCTGGCCTGGGCCGCCGACGCTGGCGAGGCGGTCTTCTCCGGCGGCCTGGTCCTCGCTGTCATCGCCGTGGTCACGGTGCTGCCGGAGTTCATCATCGAGATCCGCTTCGCCTTCATCCAGGCCGCCGAGCTGGTCACTGCCAACCTCACCGGGGCCACCCGGCTGCTGCTCGCCGGTGCTGCCACCCTGCCCCTGGTCATCTCCCTGATCGCCCGCTCCCAGGGCCTGGAGATCGCGCCACTGCGACTGGCTGCCAACCGGCGCCTCGAGCTCGGGATCCTGCTGCTCACCTCGATCTTCGCCATCCAGCTCGCGGTCCGCGGGAACGTGTCCGTCTTCGACTCGCTGATCCTGCTGGGGCTGTACGTCGCCTACGCACGCCGCGTCCAGGGCACCCACGGCGAGAAGCCGGCCGTGGTGGGGGTGGGCGCCGGGCTGCTCACCCTGCCACCGCGCTACCAGCGCGCGGGGATCGTGTCGATGATCGTGCTGGCAGGCATCGTGGTGGTCATCGTCGCGAACCCGTTCGCCGACGCCCTGCTCGCCACCGGCGCCTCGATCGGCATCGACCCCTACCTGCTCATCCAGTCGGTGGTGCCGGTCGCGACCGAGGCGCCCGAGTTCGTCGTGGTCGCCGTCCTGGTCGCCAACCATCGCCCGGCTCAAGGGCTGGCGCTGTTCCTGGCCTCGTCGGTCAGCCAGTGGACGCTGGGGCTGGGCGCACTCCCACTCGCCTACCTCGCCGGCGGAGGCGGGGTGATGATGCCGCTGGCACCCCGCGAGCAGCTCGAGCTCGCGTTCACGATCGCGATGACCCTGTTCGTCGTCGCGGCCCTGTGCACCCTCGAGCCCGCGCGGGTCGACGCACTTCTGGTCGCGGGGGTCTTCGCAGCCCAACTGCTCTACCCCACGGCCCTGGTGCGACTCGCCTCCGCGTTCGTGCTGCTCGTCTTCGCCCTCGACCTGCTGGTGGCGCGCCGACGATCCCTCCCCCCGCTGCTGAGGGCGGCGTGGGGGCGACGCTGACCCGCGCAGCGGTCCGGGTTCCGCTAGCCTGAACGGGTGGCTGACACGCGGTCCACGCTCCGCGCGGGAGTCGTCGAGATGGCGCTGGCGTTCGTCACCGGCGCAGGCTGGTTCGCGCTCTCGACCGTCCTGCTGGTCAACCCGCTGCCGGAGTCACCTGTCGTCACCACCGCGGTGATCGCCGTCGACGTCCTGGTCGTGCTGGCGATCTCGCGCTACTGGGACATCCCCTTCGCCGTCACCGTCGGCGTGGCCAGTGTGGTGGCGCTGGACTGGTACTCCATCCCCCCGACCCACGACTCCGCGATTCCCGATGCGCGCAACCTTGTGGCGCTGTCGGCGTACCTCCTGATGGCCTCGCTGCTCGGGGAGCTCGCGGTGCGGGCCCGGCGCCGCGCGGTGCTGACCGAAAGGGCCCGCAGCGCGCTCGCCGGCGAGCAGGCCGCCCTGCGACGGGTGGCCACCCTGGTGGCCCGCGAAACGCCTCCCGAGGCCGTCTTCGCCGCTGTGACCCAGGAGGTCGGCAGACTGCTGGACGCCGACCTCGCCACCATGGTGCGCTACGAGGCCGACGGCGGCGCCACCGTGGTCGCGGCATGGAGTGAGTCCGGCGAGGTCATCCCCGTCGGCACGCAGCTGCAGCTCGCCGGGGAGAACGTGGCCGCCGAGGTACGCCGCACCGCCAGGCCAGCCCGGATGGACAGCTTCGAGACCGCCTCGGGTGCGATGGCAGCCACCCTGAGAGAACTGGGGGTGCGCTCGAGCGCGGGCAGCCCGATCGTCGTCGCCGGGGCCGTATGGGGCGCCATGATCGCCGCGTCCCGGCGCGGCACCCCGCCAGCGGGCACCGAGGGTCGACTCAGCGAGTTCACCGAACTCACCGCCACCGCGGTGGCCAACGCACAGAGCAGGACCGAGCTCACCGCATCGAGGCTCCGGATCGTCGCGGCCGCCGACGAGGCGCGCCGCCACATCGAGCGCGACCTGCACGACGGCGTGCAGCAGCGCCTGGTGTCGCTGGCCCTCGGTTTCCGGATGGTCTCCGACATGGCCGACGACGGCACCGATCTCGGCCCGCAGCTCGCCGAGCTCGCCGAGGGTCTGGTCGGTGCCGTGGACGACCTGCGTGAGGTCTCCCACGGCATACACCCCGCGATCCTCTCCGAGGGTGGCCTGGGACCGGCGCTGGCCACCCTCGCTCGGCGCTCCGCCGTACCCGTCGAGCTCACGGTCGACGGCGATCGCAGACGCTTCCCCGAGCCGGTCGAGGTGGGCGTCTACTACGTCGTGTCCGAGGCCCTCACCAACGTCGCCAAGCACGCGAAGGCAACGGTCGTCCAGGTGAGCCTCGACACCGACGGCTCCACCCTCACCCTCGCCGTCCGCGACGACGGGGTCGGTGGCGCCGACCAGGGCGCGGGCACCGGCCTGGTGGGACTGACCGACCGGGTCAGCGCGCTGGGCGGCCGGATGGAGATCCGCAGCCCGGTCGGCAGCGGCACCGAGCTCACGGTCGCCGTCCCCCTGGAGCTGGACGGCTCAGCTCCCGGCGCCGGCGACGACGGCCCGGACCGCGTCGCCTGACAGGCGCTCCTTGGCGATGAAGCCGGCCACCGCACTCGCGGCGATGAGGTCGGCGAACTCCTCTTCGGCATGGGTCGACATCAACACCACCGACGGTGCCGGCACCAGGCCACACCCGGCCACGCGTCTGGCGACGTCGAAGCCGCTCTCCCCGACGAGGTGGAGATCGATCAGGACGACCTGAGGCCTCAGTGCCTCGACCTGAGCGGCGGCCTCCGCCCCCGTCGAGGCGAGGGCGACCACCTCGAGCCCGTCACGGACCAACAGCCGACGAGCCACCTCGAGGAAGGGGCGGCTGTCGTCGACGATCACGATGGTCATGGTCACGACCCCAGCCTGACCGATGGACCGAGCCGACGCATTGCTGCTAGCAGGAATACGGACCCGCGCCAGCAGACGACCGGCGCCCCGGACCCCCTTGACCGTGGTCCCGACCGGGATCACACCCGCCCACAGCGGGCCACCGACCGGCAGCACGAGGGTGACCAGCATGCTGAGCGGCCCCGACGGAAGGCCGTTGAGCACGCTCAGCAGCGTCGCCAGCTCCGAGAACAGGAGGTCGAGCAGGTGGATCCGACCCACAGGAAGCAGGTTGAGCAAGTTGCCCAGGTCGTGCAGCAACTGCCCGGCTGCCTGGCTGGTGAGCTGTTCGACCGACACCTTCATCGAGGCCAGGCCCAGGCCCGCGGCACTCAGGTTGCGCTCCTGAACACGGGCTGCCACCCAGCCCCGGGGGTACGTCGTCGCTGTCGTTGCCATGAGCCTGGTCCTCGCGCTGTGAGCTGGGTTGATCGGACCGTTTCAGCATGTCGACGCGCGGCCGGATCCACTTCGCGGCCAGCACCCAACCGCACTTCCCGTGAGCGGGCGCGGCGTACTACCTGCTGGCAGGGGGGTCGGCTTGAACCGTCGTCACCCGTGCCGGGCGCGGGAGGAGGCTCAGCGGGCCTGAAGGTAGGTGATCACCGCGAGCACCCGGCGGTGGTCGGCGCCGGTCTCCTGCAGGTCGAGCTTCTGCAGGATGCTCTTCACATGCTTCTCCACGGTGCCCTCGGTCACCCAGAGATGGGTCCCGATGCCGGCGTTCGAACGGCCCTCGGCCATGAGCTCCAGCACCTCGAGCTCGCGCGGGCTCAGGACCGACAGCGGGTCGTCGCGGCGGTTCGCGGAGACCAGTTCCTGCACCAGGGCGGGATCCACGACCGAGCCACCCCGCGCGATCCGGCGCACCGTGTCGACGAAGTCCTCGACGTCGACGACCCGACTCTTCAACAGGTAGCCGATGCCGCGCCCTCCGGCCAGCAGCGTCATCGCGTGCTCGACCTCGACATGGGCGGAGAGCACCAGCACACCCATGTCCGGGAACTCCTCCCGGATCAGCGCGGCTGCCTCCAGCCCCTCGACAGTCTGGGTCGGAGGCATCCGGATGTCGACCAGGGCCAGGTCCGGCGCCAGCTCGCGCACGAGCGCCATCAGCGCCTCGGAGTCACCGGCCTGCCCGACCACGTCGAACCCCGAACGGCCCAGCAGACTCACGATGCCGGCGCGCAGCAGCACGTCGTCGTCTGCGACCACGACGCGGACAGGTTGCTCCCCACCAGCGTCCGTGCCGGCCGCCCCCGGCTGCTGTGCCATGGGTCCGAGTATGGACCACCCGGCCCCCGTTACGTCCTACCTGCTGGCAGGTAGTCGGATTGGCGGCTGGCTGCGAAGCGGCGAGGGTCCTTGACGCCGAGAGTGGAGGTACACAACAGACCCTCGACACAGGAGCTCACGATGACCACTCACTCCCACCCCGCCGGGCGCCTCGCCACCGCCCTCCTGGCCCCCGTCCTGGCCCTGGGGCTCGTCGGCGCCTCGACGTCCACGGCGTCGGCCGCGGACTCCACCCCGATCACGCGGGCGAACACGTCCCTGGCGACCGCGAAGGCGGAGTTCCAGGCCCACCACCCGGGTCGCGCCGTAGCCGCGCTACGACGGCTCCGGGTCCAGGTCGGTCAGGCCCACGTCGCGGCCGCCTCCCTGATCGGCAAACCACCGACCGATCCCGAGAGCGACGACCTGCCCGGGCCGCCCGCCGTCCTTGCCGTGCTCGCCCTCGAGCACCGGGTGACGATGGGCGTCGTGCCGTTGCACGACGGGCGGGTGGGCGCGGGCGTCGTGGACGAGCTGCGCCGGGTGCTGGTGTCCACGCACCACCGACGCGATGCCATCCTCGCCAGGATCATCGCGCTACCCCCGGAGGGCGACGGCGCGGACTACGCCGACGGGATGGCCGACCGCCTGGGCCAGTTCCCCGCCGAGGTCACCCTGCTCACCAACGGGCTCTCGACGTACCACCTCACCGCGGCGGCGCGGACCGGGCTCACCAACGGGCTCGCCCGGGTGCAGGCGACCCAGGCCACCGTGGAGGCCGCGTACGGCGGCGGCGAGCGCCGACTGCCGCACTGATCGGCGGGTGCCAGACGGAAGTCGGATCGCGTTCTCAGTCGTAGAACGTCGACCGATTGAGGACCGATCGCTTCCACAGCAGGTCGCGGTCGGCCCGGGCCAGTCCTGCGGCGTCGGCAGCATCGGACCACTGGTTCTCGATCGTGGAGACGACGCGGTCGACGATCAGCCTGGCAGCGTCCCGTGACATTCCGTAGTCGGCCGCGGCGGCCACGCACGTCGAGAACTGGCTGGCTCGACTTCCATCGCGGCCGATTGCCATCGCCTGGGCCGAGGTGTCGGTCGAACGAGGCTGCGGGGTGAGGTCGAAGGCGGGGGTCAACTCGAGGTTCGCACCGTCCCAGAACGCGGCGTGGTTTCGGGCGTGGTCGTCGTTGTTGCCGATCGCGATGTTGAAGACCACTCGCTCGAAGAGCGTGCGGCCGACGTCCTGCGGGGAACTGCCCAGCTCACGGAGGACGTCGAGCAGGTCGGGGTAGGACCCGTAGCGTGCGCCGAGGAGCGCGTCGAACCCCAACAAGGTGAGGCCGGAGACGATGTGACGCCGCTGCCGGCCGGGCAGGCGGTCGAACCGGTTGATCACGAGAACGTCCCGGCCCAACGACTGGAGGACCTCGGCGTCCGGCACGTCCAGGCCACAGCGGCGGGCAAGTTCGATCCCGACCGCCTCGGCGGGGATCCAAGGATGCACGTCGGAGGACCTGGACAACTTGGCGATGCACTCGGCGCCTGAGTCATCGCTGACCAGCACCTTCGGGTGGGCGCCGCCGATCGCGGTCCCGTTCATCAGGGCATCGCCGAGAGCCGGGGCAAGCGGCTCGCCGGCGAGCACTTTCTCGGCCGCGTCGTACAGTTCATCCAGCGTGGTGCTGTGCACCCTCGGGTGGTAGACCTCTGGGCTCCGCTGGAAGTCGAGGGCGCCGAGCCGGTTCGATCCCGACTCAAGCATGTAGGTCTCGACGCTGAGCTCGGCGTCCCCGGCACCGAGACGGTTGCCGATCACGCGTTCGCCCCATGAGTCAGGGGTCGCGTCCTTGAGGCAGGCTGCGACCGTCAACCCGGCGCGCGGCTCCTGAGCACCCCGCCGCAACGGCAGCTCAGGTGTGTAGAGACTGATCGCGTCCCCTCTCTCGAGATAGGACCGCGCGTAGGTGAAGTCCAGACGATCGGCGCCGACCCGGTCCACGGCTCCCGCCACCACTGGAGCAGAATCCCCCGGCAGCCACGTCCAGACGAAGACACGGCCGCCGCTCGGGCCAGACGTCTCAGAAGTCATCGCCCAGCTCTGCCTGCTTGCGCGTCTTGTCCACCCGCGTGGGCAGCAATGCCAAGCGGTCTCGCCCTTCGCGACGCAGGCGCAAGAGTTCGACGCGGTCCTCGGCGCCGAAAAGGGGAACCCCGAGAATGTCGGCAGCATTGAACGCGTGCCCGAGCGAGACGCTCGGCTCCCCCGCCTCGATCGCGGCGACTGTGCGCCGGTCCACCCCGATCCGTTCAGCCAACTCGGTCGCGGTCCACTTGCGGGCAACTCGTGCTGTCTTGATCTGCTGACCGAGTACGGCGGCAGCATCGGCAGCCCCGGGGCGCGAAGACACACGAATCCTGGCCATGGATACTCCTTACTTTGTACTTAGAATATCATTAGGTACAAAGTAATGCACTTCTTGTTGCCCGCACGCTCGCAAGCGCCAGTTCCGAGCCGGGGTCTTCCGGCTACGCGGCTGGCCCTTGGTTCGGCCGCGCCGACGCCGCACCGTCCTGGATGCGGTCGCCCCAGCGCGCACCTTGCTCGTAGGCCAACGGATAGATCGCTCGCGCGCGCTCGGCGTCGAACAGGGCCAGCGGCCGGACGCCCACGAGGCTGGCCATCGCCCGGTCGGGGCGGATCATGTGGATGTGGGACTCGGGATGACGCTCCCGCCAGCTGGCCAGCTCGCGCTCCAGCAGCGCACCGGCGATCCGACCCATCGGACCCATCACCCTCCCGGCGACCGGCGCCACCACGATGACACGGGAGGCCACCTCGGCAGCATCGACCGAGGTCGCCGACCACATGCCGCCGTCGAGGTAGAGCCGACCGTCGACGCGGTGGGGCGGGAACAAGCCAGGGACAGCCGACGATGCGGCCACCAGGTCCGCCAGCGGATGCGAGGCGCCGTCGAGGATGTGGCGACGCCCCGAGCGCATACTCACCGCCGAGACGGACACCAACGGGTGGGTCGACTCCCCGAAGACCTGCCGGGCGATGTCAGCCAGCAGCCCCGATTGCCGGGTCGGCACCCGCGGCACCGGAAGGGACCCGAGGTCGTCGTAGGTCACGCCCAGCGCGAACGCCGACGCCGTCCAAGACCCTGCCGAGGTGCCCAACGCCGGCGCACCAGCCACCGGGATCCCCGAGGTGACCAGACCCGCAGCCACCCCTGCCGTGTAGGCGATGCCGACGACCCCGCCGCCGCCGTACACCATGGCGAGCGGCAGCCGACCCTGGTCTGCGATGGGGATCACCCCACCGCTTGTCGGGGCTCGGGTGCACCGTGTCCGTTGGCCTGTCCGGCGGGGGCCGGCTTGGCGACTGAGGCCTCTGCCGCCGCGAGAGCGTTCGCTGCCACGGCGGTCTCGCGGGCGAGGAAGGTCCCGAGCTCGCCGATGGTGCTCATGAGCGGTGCCGGGAACACCACGGTCGAGTTCTTGTCGACCGCGATCTCCACCAGGCTCTGCAGGTTGCGCAGCTGCAGTGCGAGGGGGTGCGCCATCATCACGTCAGAGGCCTGCCCGAGCGCCTCGGCGGCCAGGGACTCGCCCTCGGCGTTGATGATCTTGGCGCGCTTCTCGCGCTCGGCCTCGGCCTGCTTGGCCATCGCCCGCTTCATCGACTCCGGCAACTGGATGTCCTTGAGCTCCACGAGGGTCACCTCCACACCCCAGTTCAGCGTGGTCAGGTCCAGGATCGTGCGGATGTCGCCGTTGATCCGGTCGGTCTCGGCCAACGTCTCGTCGAGCGTGTGCTGGCCGACCACCTTGCGCAGCGTGGTCTGGGCGATCTGGTCGATCGCCTGACGAACGTTCTCGATCGCCACCACCGACTTGGTCGCGTCGACCACTCGGAAGTAGGCCACCGCGGACACGTCGACGCTGACGTTGTCGCGCGTGATGATCCCTTGCGACTGGATCGGCATCGTGACCACCCGGAGGGACACCCTGTGCATGACGTCGGCAACGGGGATGAGCACCCGCAGGCCCGGCTCCCTCTCCCCCACCACCCGGCCGAAGCGCAGCACGACTCCGCGCTCGTACTGACGCACGATCCGTAGCGCCAGCGCGAGGACGACCAGGACAAGTGCGACGAGTACGACGAGCCAGACGACCAGTGACGTGGACATGAGCATGTCTCCCAACTGCGTGAAGGTCCACTTCAGCGTGCGCGCGACCAGCCAGGGAGGACAGGGGCCGTGGGCCCGCCGTCGTGGGGACTGAGTCCCCCCTGCCACCGGACCTTCGCCGCTGACGCACCGGCCTCGGCAGCGCGAGGCTGGAGGTGTGGGCGATGTGGCCGTCGTACGGCGGCAGTTTCGCGCGAATCCGCCCACGAGGAGGATCGAGATGAGCAGCGAACTGAGCACGACGACCGCGGAGGGACTGCGCGAGCGCGCCGTCAAGCGCCTCAAGAAGAAGCACGACTTCCACGTCCACCTGGTGATCTACCTGATGGTCAACGCACTCCTGGTCGCGGTCTGGGCGATGACCAGCACCGGCTTCTTCTGGCCCATCTTCCCGATGGTCGGCTGGGGCGTCGGCGTGGTCGCCAACGCCTGGGACGCCTACGGGCGCGACGTCCCGACCGAGAGCCAGATCCGGCGCGAGATGGAGAAGCTGGACGACCGCTGAGCGTTTGCGGGTCCCGTCGATCGGGTACAGGCCGTTGCGGATCGCGACGACGCGGTCCAACCGCTCGTGGATCGCACCATGATCCCCGGCGGTGTACCCCCAACCAGACGGAGACTCACCATGCTGTGGACCATCCTCATCATCCTGGCCATCATCGCTCTCGCGCTGTTCATCTTCAGCCGCGTCCGGGGCGGACGTAGCCTCTGAGTCACCTGACGCAGGGCGGCCCACCACGTGTGGGCCGCCCTGCCGCTGGGTACTGACCGGCATGACATCACGCACTTCCGCCCGCCTGGTCGCCATCTCGTGAGCACCAACAGCCTGGTCGTCCAAGCGTCCCCCGCAGAGGTGTGGGACGTGCTGGCCGACGGCTGGCTCTACCCGCTCTGGGTCGTGGGCGCCTCCCGGGTCCGCGACGTCGACGAGAGCTGGCCGAGCGTCGGATCGCTCATCCATCACTCGGTCGGTGCCTGGCCGCTCCTGCTCGATGACAACACCGAGGTCGTGGAGTGCAAGCCCGGCAGCATGCTCCGCCTCAGGGCCCGGGGCTGGCCGGTCGGCGAGGCCGAGGTCATCCTGCGCCTCTCACCCGCGGGAGCCGGCACGGAAGTGAGCATCGAGGAGGACGCGGTCTCCGGCCCGGGCCGGCTGGTCCCGGCGCCACTGCGCCACGCGACGCTGAAGTGGCGCAACGTGGAGACCCTCCGGCGACTTGCCTACGTCGCCGAGGGCCGACCCGCCGCCTTGCGATGACCACCTGGGACGCCGTCGTCATCGGGGCCGGCCCCAACGGCCTCGTCGCCGCCAACCACCTGATCGACGCCGGGTGGTCGGTGCTGCTGCTGGAGGCGCAACCTGAGGTCGGTGGCGCCGTACGCAGCGCCGAGGACGTGCACCCGGGGTTCGTGCACGACACCTTCAGCGCCTTCTACCCGCTGGCCCACGCCTCCCCCACGATCCGGTCCTTCCACCTCGAGGACCACGGCCTGACGTGGCGCCACGCGCCCGGCGTACTCGGACACCCGCTGCCTGACGGGGAGTGGGCCCTGCTGCACCGGGACCGCCACATCACCGCGGCCCACATGGACTCCCAGCACCCCGGCGACGGCGAGGCCTGGTTGGACCTCTGCCGAGACTGGGACCACATCGGCGAGCACCTCATCGGCGCACTCCTGTCGCCCTTCCCGCCGGTGCGCTCCGGCCTCTCGGTGCTGTCCCACCTGCGCGGCGTGGGCGGCCTCGACTTCGTCAAGACCCTGCTGACCCCGGCCGCCGAGCTCGGGCGGACCCGCTTCGGCGGGGTCAGCCCGCGGATCCTCATCGCGGGCAACGCCGGCCACGCCGACATCCCTCTCGACGCCCCTGGGTCCGGGCTGATGGGAATGCTGATGTCGATGCTCGGTCAGACCGTCGGCTTCCCGGTCCCCGAAGGTGGGGCCGGGGCACTCACGCGCGCACTGGCCCGTCGCTTCGAGGCGCGCGGCGGCGAGATCCGCTGTTCGACCGAGGTCGTCGGCATCGAGGTGTCCCATCGCCGGGCGAGCGGCGTACGCACCGCGGACGGCAAGCTCCTCACCATCTCGCGCGCCGTGGTCGCCGACGTCGTCGCCCCGAAGTTGTACGGCGGCCTGGTGGCGGCAGCCGACCTGCCCGCGCGTACCACGCAGGCGCTGCGGTCCTTCCAGCTCGACCCGGGGACCGTGAAGGTCGACTGGGCCCTGGACAGCCCGGTGCCCTGGGCCGGCACACCCGACTTCGCACCTGGCACGTTCCACGTCGCAGACTCCGTGGAGGACATGACCGAGGCCCTGGGCCAGGTGTCGGCGCGCGCGATCCCGGCGCACCCCTTCATGCTCGCCGGGCAGATGACGACCACCGACCCCACCCGCTCACCGGCCGGCACCGAGTCGATGTGGGCCTACACCCACGTCCCCCAGCAGGCCGTGCGCGATGCCGGTGAGGGCGGCATCCGCGGGACCTGGGACGGCGACGACTGCGAACGGTTCGCCGACCGCATGCAGGAGCGGATCGAGAAGCTTGCCCCCGGCTTCACCTCCCGCATCCTCACCCGACGGGTGCTGGGGCCGCGCGAGCTCGAGGCCCGGGACGCCAATCTCGTCGGCGGCGCGATCAACGGCGGCACCTCCCAGCTGCACCAGGAACTGTTCTTCCGACCGATCCCCGGTCTCGGTCGGGCCGAGACCCCGATCCGCGGGCTCTACCTGGGGTCGGCCTCAGCCCACCCCGGCGGTGGCGTCCACGGCGCCCCCGGAATGAACGCCGCCCGAGCCGCCCTGGCCCACCACCGCGTGCGCCGGCTCCTGCCGGGTCAGCGCTGAATCGATCCCCTTCACATGGGTACGTCGAACTCCTCCGCCAACGACCGAGAGGTGAGCCATGACCGAGCAACCTGTGGACCCGAACCGCGGCAGCCCTGACCACGACGTCCAGCACCCCGACAGTGCGGACACCGACGGCACCCAGTCGGTCTGACTCCCGGCGGCCGTCGAGCCGCTACTTCTCCAAGAAGGCCAGCAGCGCCGAGTTGAACTCGTCGGCATGGCTGACGTTGCACCCGTGCGGGCCGCCCTCGATGACGACGAGCTCACTGCCCTCGATCGCGGCGTGGGTGCGCCGGCCCGATCCTTCGAACGGCACGGTGCCGTCGCTGTCCCCGTGGATGACGAGCGTCGGCACCGTGATGCTCGCCAGGTCCTCGCGGAAGTCGGTGGTCGCGAACGCCTCCATGCAGCCCACGGCTGCGTCCTGGTCGGACTTCCGACACATCGCCACCGCGTCCTCGCGCTGCTCCTCGGTGACCTTGAGCTCGTCACCGGCGGTGAAGAACGCCGTCGTGAAGTCGTCGAAGAACGCATCGCGGTCTTCCTTGAGGCCAGACTCCAGCTGGTCGGCCGCCTCCTGGGTGAGCGGTCCGTCCGGGTTGTCGTCGCTCTTGAGCAGGAACGGCGGCACCGCGGCCGCGAAGACGACACTATGGATCCGGTCCAGGCCATGGCGTGATGCGTAGCGCGCGACCTCGCCGCCACCCATCGAGAATCCCACCAGCGTGACGTCGCGCAGGTCGAGGTCGCCGAGGATGTTCTCCAGGTCGTCGGACAGTGCGTCGTAGTCGTAGCTGTCCCCCGGATCGGACTTGCCGAAGCCACGGCGGTCGTAGACGACTGTGCGATACCCGGCTTCCTTGAGCGCCGGCACCTGTGCGGACCACGAGTCCCCGGACAGTGGCCACCCGTGGATCAGCACCACCGGCCGGCCGTCTCCACCACCGTCGCGCACGTTGAGGACGTTGTCCTCCTCGGCGGGCTGCTGCGCCGAGTCATCCGACTCGTTCGAATCCGGTGAGTCCACCGGCAGCGGAGCCGTCAACTCGATGTTGATGTCGTCAGGATCCTGGAAGGACAGGATCGCGATGCCGGCGCCGCTGAGATCCGTGACCTCACCGTGCTGGATGCCGGCCTCGCCGAGGTCTTCGACCACTGCCTCGAGCGCCGCACGCGACTCGACGGCGAAGCTGAGGTGGTCGAGTCCGGTCGTGGTCGGGTCGAAGGAGGTCGAACCGCCCGGGCGCAGACCGAACAGGGTGCCCTGCGGGGTCTGATAGACGACGCCGCCATAGAACTGCTGAGGGTCAGTGGCCACGGCATCGTCGTCGGCCTTCGCCGACTCATCGACCGCGGTCGGCCAACCGAAGACCTTGTCGTAGAAAGCCTTGGAGCGTGCGATGTCGGTGACGGTCAGTCGGACGTGTGCGAATCCAGTGCTCGTGACGAGTGCCATGTCAGGGTCGTACCCACTTGCAGCAGGTCCTCACCTGCCCTGTCCGGCCCCCGGCTGACCTGCGTTGTCACCGGGCCCGTGCAGGGAGGTCCAGACGTAGTCCGGTAGATGGGCGCCGTACCGCTCGGTGAGGTCGTCCAGGATCTGCGAGCGCACCTCGATCACGAGCAGGCGATCGCGGTCGGTGCGCGCCCCCTCCAGCTGGGCACTCGAGGCCGCCCACTGCAGCCGCAGAGCGTCCTCCGTGTCTGCCTCGGCGGCGTGGTGGAGCTCGGAGGACGCGGTCCGGCGTCGACCCAGGACGCGGTAGGCAGCCCGGATCGCATCAGGCGAAGTCACGATCAGACCTCCGATCACGGCGAGCAGCCACGGACCCAGGAGCGGGGCCAGTCCGGGCAGCACGAGAACCGGCCAGCCGAAGATCACGGCCCCCTTCTGGATCAGGCCGCGGCCCGGAAGATCCTGACCGAGCGCATAACCCAGGGCGGCGCCGAACACGCCCATCGTCAGGGTGGTGATCAGCGTCCCGAGCAGCGACATCGACGCGACCGTGGCAGCGGCTCCCACCACAGTGACCACCGCGAAGGCGCACAACCAGAGGGAGCGCAGCACCCTCATGGCGACGACACCCCGGCCTCGTTCGCCTCGTTCGCCTCATGGACGAAGTGCTGCACGGTGGCATCCGGACCCGGGTAGACGAGCGACTCGTGACCCGTGTCCTCCCACCGCACGAGGTACGGCGGGGTGCCATCGGCGTGGCGCACAGCGAGGATCTCGCCGTCGCGCACCACCTGCCCCACCTGTCGTCCCTTGACCACCAGTCGGTCCCCGACGCTCGCATGCATGGCTGCCTCCCCTGAAGGTTCCTGTGCTTCGAGCGTGACGAGTCCGAGCCGCAGGGTGCAGGGCAGGAGGTCCCCCTCCTCTCGGTCGATGGGCCCGACCGGACGCCTCGCCCGCGACGGGCAGGGCCGTTGGCGAGGGGCGAGGGCCCAAAGGCCCTTGGACGTGGTGCCTGCGAGGCGCAGGCTGGATCGGAAGGAGAGGAGCGCCCCATGAAGCTCGACGACGTGCACGCCGACGAAGTCCAGCGATCACTACTCGGCATGTGGACGACCACCATTCGCGGAGCGGACATCGCCCGGCTGGCAACCGCAGTGGATCCCGACGTGGAGCACGTGGTCCTCGAGGATGTCGGGACCCACCACCAGCGCTGGGAGCAGATCAACATCCCGGGGACCGGACTCCCCCACGAACTGCGCAGCCGCAACGTCCGGTTCGATCTGCTGCTGTCCCCCGCCGAGCTCGCCGACCTGGCGCCCTGGCTGGAGGAGAACGCGATCAACCTGTTCCTCTGGCAGGCCCTGAGAACACCGTCGGCCGAGCAGTCGCTGCGCCACGTGACCGGTCACCATCGCCTCCGCCTGGCCGAGCAGTTCGGCGTGACCCTGTTCATCGAGCAGCCCCGCCGATCCAGTCCGGCGCTGATGTCGAGCCCGTCGCAGCTCGCGCTGAACGAAGCCGTAGACCGCTTGGGCGCCAGCATCGACCCCCGACCGGCCACTCCGCTCCGGGTGCCGCACGCGCGGATCCATGCCGGCCCGCAGACTCGCTAGCCGGTCACGGGCTGGTGGGCTTGGGCCGCGGCCTCAGCTGACGCGGGGCCTCGGCACCGGACCCGGCCACCTCCAAGCGCAGCTTCACGTCGATCAACGCTGACCCGGTCGGGGTGACGATCACCGGGTTGAGGTCCACCTCCGCGACCTCCGGCACATCCTGCGCCAGGGCGGCCACCTGGAGGACGACCTCGACCAGGGAGTCGATGTCGGCCGGCACCGACCCGCGGAAGCCCTCGAGGAGCGGCCAGCAGCGCAGGCCGCGAAGCGCGCGGCGTACGTCCCCGGCGTGCACCGGAGGAAGCATGTAGGTGCGGTCGAGGAGTACGTCGGTGTTGATGCCGCCGGCCCCGACCATGACCAGCGGGCCGAAGGTCGGGTCACGGACCACCCCGACCACCATCTCGACGCCGGCCACCATGCCCTGCACGAGGACAGGCACGTCGCGGTAGCCGAGCTCGCTGGCGAACGAGGCCACAGCTGCCCGGACGCCGGCGACCGAGTCCACGCCGACGCGCACGAGTCCGCGTTCGGTGCGGTGGATCACGTCGGCATCGGCCACCTTGAGGGCGACCGGGAAGCCGATCTCCTGAGCCGCCTGGGCCACCTCCTCCACGCCGGTGGCCACCTGGCCGACAGCGGCCAGGGCGTACTTGCCGAGCAGCTCGGCGCCGGCGCCGGCACCCACCCAGCCGCCGTGACCGGCCGCGTCCAGCAGTCGGGCAGCGATCGCTCGCCGCTCCGACAGCTCGATCATGGACAGGTCGTGGACCGGTTCGGCATCCGTGGCCGTCTCGATCGTGCGCTCTCCCAGCCAGGCGGCGTACCGGGCGGCACGGCCCATCGCTCGCACCGCGCCCGCTGTCGAACGGAACCGGGTCAACGGTGAGGTCGCCGGATCGATGTCCTCGATCCCGTGGGTCACGAGCACCAGTGGGACCTCAGCGTGCCGCGACCGCACGGCTGCCAGTGCCTGCAACGCCGGGTGGGGGTCGGCCAGGCTGGTGGCGACCAGGACGACGAGCACGGAGTCGACCTCCCCGGAGGTCATTACTTCCTCGACGATGGCCGCGAAGGCCTCCGCATCGACTCCCGCACCCGCGTCGACGGGGTTGGAGGTGCCCGCCGTGCCGAGCACGTGAGCGGCCAGGCGGGTCCGGGTGGCCGCGGACAGCTCAGGCAGGACGAGTCGGTGTTCGGCGGCGGCGTCGGCAGCCAGGACGCCCATGCCGCCGGCGTTGCTGATCACCGCGATCCGGTCGCCTCGAGGCAGCGGCTCGCGGGTGAGGATCAGGGCGGCCTCGGCGAGGTCCTCGGCGTCGTCACAGCCGATGACCCCCGCCTGGGCGAACAGCGCGGTCACGCCGACCGCAGTCGTGGCCGCGGCCGCAGTGTGCGAGGCGCCTGCGCGTTGCCCACCGACCGACCGACCACCGACCACGGCCAGCAACGGCTTGTGCTCGGCGAACCGGCGCGCCAGCCGGGCGAACTTCGGGGCGTTGCCGAACGACTCCAGGTAGAAGGCGGCAGCGCTGACCTGTGGGTCGTCGGTCCAGGCCGCCAGCAGGTCGTTGCCGGACACGTCGGCCTTGTTGCCGAGCGAGACCAGGCTTCCGATGCCCAGTCCCAGCTCACGGGCGAGGTCGGACATGACGATGCCGACGCCGCCGGACTGGGTGGCGACCGCGAGCCCACCGGTGGGGGGCACCGAGGGACTGAACGTGGCGTTGAGGCGGATCTCGGGGCTGTTGCTCACCACTCCGAGGCAGTTGGGACCCACCACCCGGATGCCGCGACTGCGGGCGAGACCGGCCAGCTCCCACTGCAGGGCAGCTCCTGATGCACCCAGCTCCTGGAAGCCGGAGCTGATCACGACCGCGCACGGCACGCCGGCGTCAGCAGCATCCTCAAGCGCGGCCAGGACCTTCTCAGCAGGCACGGCGATGACCGCGAGGTCCACGGGCTCGGGGACGTCGGCGAAACTCGAGTGGACCTCCAGGCCTTCGACCCGCAGGCCGGCGGGGTGGATGACGCACAGGCGTCCGGTGAACCCACCCGCTCGGATCGCATCGAGAACTGCTCGACCGATGCCGCTCCCGTCGCGTCGTACGCCGATCACCGCGACGCTGCGCGGGTAGAGCATCGGGTGCAGCGAGCGCGCCTCGGCACGTCGATCCCGCGCGTCGGCTGCTGCGCTGCTGTTCGGGGTGACCCGCGTGTCCAGCCGGACCGTCACCACGCCCTCGGCAGTGCCGCGCCGGAACGTGTAGCCGGCGTCGGTGAACACCCCCAGCATCGGGTAGTTGTCACCCAGCACCTCGGCCTCGAACGTCGAGATCCCACGGTCGCGGGCAGCGGCCGCCAGGTGCTCGAGCAGCAGGCTCCCGATGCCCTGACCGTGGTGGCCGTCCTCCACCAGGAACGCCACCTCGGCCGCACCGGGCCCGGTGGCCTCGGCGGTGGCCAGGGCCACGATCCGCCCGTGCACCTCCAGCACCATCGCAGGGGTGTTGTCGCGCAGCACGTGCTCGACGTACTCGTCGCCGGTGCGCCGCTCGAGGCCGAAGAACCGCATCCGGTAGTTCTCGTCGCTCACCTGGTGATGCAGTGCATGCAGCGCCGGGCCGTCGTCCGGGCGCACGGGTCGCAACAGGGCGATCGAACCGTCCGTCAGCAGGACGTCTGCGGAGGACATCGCCTGCTCAGGCACGCGGGTCGATGACCAGGACCGGGCAGGTGGAGTGGTTCAGCACCGGGCGGGTCACCGGTCCGAGGTGTGACCCCAGCGGGGTCACGGGGTCGTGCCTGCCCACCACGAGCAGCCTGACCAGCTCGGACTCGGCCACGAGTACGTCGGGCGCGCGGCCGTGCACCACCACCGCCCGCCACGACACGTCGGGGTAGTCGTCGGCGATGGGGGCGAAGTCCCGGATGACCTCCTCCTTCACAGCGGCGTTCTGGGCGCGACCGGCCTCGCCGGCGAACACGTCACCGTCGAAGGCCGCGGAGAAGAACCAGGCCCGGACCACGTTGAGGTCGGCGCCGAGGCGTCGGGCCTCCTCGAAGGCGGCCTTGACGACCTGGCGTGAGCTCACCGCGTCCTCCACGCCGACCGCGATCACGTCGGGGTGGGCGGCGCTCTCGTGCCAGTCGTCGGGTATTGCGACCACCGGGGCGTGGGCGCGCGCGGCGACACCGTTCGTGATCGACAGCGCCGGCAGGTGCTGCTTGCGGTGCATGCGGTGGTGCTGGGTGACCACCAGCGCGGCGTTCTCACTCTCCGCGACCAGGCCCGGCACCACAGCCTCGTGAATGATCCGGGTGCTCACGTCGACGGTTCCCTCACTCAGCTTGTGGATCTTCTCCTCGCACTCGATGAGGAACTCGGTGCCGTAGCGGCGGAAGGTGCCATCCACGACGCGCAGGTCGACCGAGCCCGTCGGCCCGCCCCAGAAGGGCGGCAGTGCCGACACGAGATGGATGCGGCACCCGCGGCTGCGGGCCTGGGCGACGGCGTACTCGAGAGCGGCCTCACAGTCCTCACCGGGGCTGACGCAGACCATGACGTTGTGCGGGTCGGTGTTCAACATGGCGTCCTCACTTCTGGCTACTTCTGCAGGGATCCGGCCTGTTCGAGGACGAGGTCGGAGGTCTCAAGAGGCTCCTCGATCGGCGCGACGATCTCGACCGGACACTTGGCGTGGTGCAGCAGTGCACGTCCGGTCCCACCGACGTGACCGACCGGGAAGGCGTTGTGGCGGCGGGCCAGGAGCAGCAGGTCGGCATCCCTCGAGGCGACCTGGAGGATGCGGGCCGGTTGGCCGTGGACGATCCGGACCTCGACATGGACCTCGGGATAGGCATCGATCATGCCCGCCACGACCGAGTCGATGTCCTGACGCGCCCGGGCGGTCCATTCGTCCTGGTCGACCTTCGAGACCAGGAGGTCGTCGTACTCGTGCGGCAGCTCCCAGGCGTGCAGCAGGATCACCTCGGCCTTGCGCTCCGCAGCGGTCTCCAGGGCCCGGCGGATCAGCTCCGGAGCGTGCTCGGCGGACTTCACGCCCACAACGATGCGGTGGTGGTCCTCGGCCGGCATCCAGTTGCCCGGCACGGCGACCACGGGACTCTTCGACCGCGACGCGAGACCGATCAGGGTGGAGCCGGTGAGCAGCCGCTCGATCGCGGGCCGGCGCTGCGAGCCGATCACCACGAGGGGTGCCTCGTCCGCCATCTCAGCGAGCGTGGCGACGCGCGGCCCGTGCAGCAGGGTCGCCTCGACGAGGTCGTGCCCCACCAGCGTGCGAGCCTCAGCCGTCGCCCGGCGCAGGATCTCGCGACCGGCGACGTCGAGGTCCGAGGACGCCAGGGGCATCATGGGTGAGATCGGAACGTAGTACGGGACGACATGCACCAGGTGCACGCCGGTTCCACGGCGCAGCGCCTCCTGGGCCGCGAACCGGATCGCTGCCGAGCTGGCACTGGAGCCGTCGACGCCCACTAGCAGGGGGGTCAGGTCTGTCATCACATTGTCCTTTCGGGGTCCTGCTTCCACACTCCGCCGTGGCCACGGCTCCCTGCAGAGTCGTGCGCCTCACCGCAGCGGGACTTTGTTCCCATCGCTAGTCGACCCGGACCTTCTCCTGGAAGCGGGGCACCACAGCGGTCCACTGCAGCTGATCCTCGATGTCTGCGGCCAGGGCGGCCGCCGAGTGGGGCTCACCGTGCACGACGAACACGCCACGGGGCCGAGGCGCCTTGCCCAGCCAGGCGAGCATGTCGTCGCGGTCGGCGTGGGCGGAGTAGCCGCGGACGTTCACCACTTCGGCACGCACCGGGATGTAGCGGCCGTGGATCTTCACGCTCTTGGCTCCGTCGGCGAGCATGCGACCCCGGGTGCCGAGCACCTGGTAGCCGGTGATGATCACCGCGTTGCGCGGATCCGGCAGCTGGTGCTCCAGGTGGTGCAGCACGCGCCCACCGGTGGCCATCCCGGAGGCCGAGATGATGATGCAGGGCCGGTGCGGGTTGTTGAGTCGCTCGGATTCGACCTGCTCCGGAGCGAGGTGCAGGTGCCCGGGGTCGAACGGCTCGGCTGCCGCGAGGATCTCGGGGCGGAAGTGCTCCTGGCCACTGGGAGTGTGCAACGCCTCGCGATAGACCTCGAGCGCCCGCAGCGCCATCGGGCTGTCGACGAAGACGGGTACGTCGGGCACGTCGCCGGCGGCCACCAGCTGCTCGATCTCGCGCAGCAGGAGGGCGGTGCGGTCGACGGCGAAGGCCGGCAGGAGCGCAACGCCGCCGCGGGCGATGGTGCGCGAGAGCGCGACGCCCAGCTCAGCGGCTGCCTCGCCGGCGTGCACACGATCGCCGTAGGTGGACTCCACCACGAAGTAGTCGCTCGGTCCCGGGTCCTCCGGGGGAAGCAGCAGCGGGTGGTCAGGTCGTCCGAGGTCGCCACTGAAGGTGATCGTGGAGTCGCCCACCCGCAGGGTGGCGAAGCAGGAACCCAGGATGTGGCCGGCCCGGTACAGGGTCACTGACATGCCGTCGGCCAGCGTCCACGACTCGTGCAACGGAATCGGCCTCAACAGGGCGATGGCCTTCTCGGCGTCGCCGGTGTCGAACAGCGGCTGCGGGTCGTGATGACGCGACAGGCCCGACTCGTGAGCCCAACGCGCCTCCTCCTCCTGGAGGTGGGCGGCGTCGCGCAGGACGATGGCCAGGAGCTGGGCCGTCTCGGTGCTGCAGACGACGTCACCGCCGAAACCCTGGCGGGTCAGGACCGGCAGGTAGCCGCAGTGGTCCAGGTGCGCGTGCGTCACGACCACCGCGTCGAGGCTGGAGGCGGCCACGGGCAGGTCCTCCCAGTTGCGGTGGCGCCACTCGCGCTCACCCTGGAACAGTCCCGAGTCGACCAGGACCCGGCTTCCGCCCGACTCCAGCAGGAACTTGCTGCCGGTGACGGTGCCGGCTGCGCCGAGGAAGCTCAGGTTTGTGGTCATGGTGGGTCCTTGGGGTTGCCTTTGTCCCCAACCGTGGCCCCCGAAGCGGGCCTGCGACAGGGGCGGAAGTCCCCTCCGCCGACACAGTGCCTTGGCCCACCCCCGACGGGACCTTCTTCCCTGTCGAGGACCACCAACCAGAGACACCGTGGAGGCATCACCACCGACAGGAGGCACCACGATGCTTGTCCGAGACGTCATGACCCATCACCCGGTGACAGTCACGCCGGGAACCACCGTCAAGGAGGCGTTGGCGCTGCTGGCGCGCCACTCGGTCGCAGCCCTTCCCGTCGTGTCCGTCTCGGGCCGGATCCAGGGAGTGGTCAGTGAGGCCGACCTGATCCGCGACATGGTCGAGCCCGATGCCCGCATCCACGAGATCCCGCTCGAGACGACGACGCTCGACCACGCGGCGTACGTCGCCGAGGTGATGTCCACCCACGCCGTCACCGTCACCGCGGACACCGACCTGGCGGAGGCGATCGAGCTGATCACCTCGACCGCAGTCAAGAGTGTCCCCGTCGTCGACCGCCATGACCGGGTCACCGGCATGCTGAGCCGCAGCGACGTCGTACGCCTGCTCGCGCGCCCGGACGACACGCTCGAGGCAGAGGTGGACGCCGTGCTGCGCTCCCTTGCCCTGGGCGACTGGCTGGTCGAGGTGCACGACGGCATCGTCGAGGTCACCGGCCCCGAGGACGCCCGACACCGTTCCATCGCCCGTGCCGCAGCCGCGACCGTGCCCGGCATCGTCGAGGTCCGGATCTCCTGAGCTCTGCGGGGCGGTGGTTGCGGCTGCTTCGTTGATCAGGTTCCTCAGGTTCATCAAGGTATGCAGGCCAACCTCCACTTCCCACGGGTTGTTGATCGTGGGAAGTGGAGGTTCGGCTGCATACCTTGATGAACCTGGTGCACCAGGGACAGCGGGGCGGCCGTGACGCAGGCGCGCGGAGCCCCGGCCCGTCCGCCTGCTCCAACAGGACTCAGGTCCCGTGCAGAACAGACCTCGGGCTCTGCTCTTGGTCTGGCCCCGGCTGGAGTGTGGGAGTACAGAGATCGCCCCGACCAGGAGGAACCATGAAGGCAGCCGTCGTCACCAGCTTCACCGAACCGCTCGAGATCCAGGACCGCCCGGTGCCCACGCCCGAGTCCGGCCAGGTGTTGGTCCGGATCGAGGCCAGCGGCCTGTGCCACACCGACATCCACGCGGCGCACGGTGACTGGCCCGTGAAGCCCACTCCCCCGTTCATCCCCGGACACGAGGGTGTCGGGATCGTCGAGGCCGTGGGTGATGGCGTGACGGCGCGTGCGGTGGGTGACCGGGTCGCGCTGCCCTGGCTGGGACACGCCTGTGGGCACTGCGACTACTGCATCACCGGCTGGGAGACGCTCTGCGAGGCACAGCAGAACACCGGCTACTCCATCGACGGCAGCTTCGCGGAGTACGCCGTGGCCGACGCCGAGTACGTCGTACCCGTCCCCGCCGGCGTCAGCGCGCACGACGCGGCCCCGCTGACCTGCGCCGGGGTGACGACGTACAAGGCCGTGAAGGTCGCGCACATCAAGCCGACCGAGAAGGTCGCGGTGTTCGGCATCGGCGGCCTGGGGCACCTGGCGGTGCAGTACGCCAAGATCGTCGGGGCGACCGTCATCGCGGTCGACGTCGACGACGACAAGCTGGCGCTGGCCACCGAACTGGGCGCCGATCACGTGATCAACGCCGGAGTGACCAACCCGGTTCCGGCGATCGAGGCGCTGGGCGGGTGCGACGTCGCGATCGTGCTGGCAGTCATCCCGTCGGTGTTCGAGGGCGCCTTCGCCTCCCTGCGCCGCGGCGGACGCCTGGTGTGCGTCGGCCTGCCGCCGGAGACCGACGGCCCCATGTCGCTGCCGATCTTCCCCACGGTCCTGAAGGGCATCTCGGTGATCGGGTCGATCGTCGGGACCCGGCAGGACCTGGCCGAGGTGTTCGCGCTGCACGCCGCTGGCCGCACCCGCGTCGTTGCCGAGACGCGCAAGCTGGATGAGGTCAACACCTCCATCGACGACGTACTGCAGGGCGCGACGACGGCGCGCATCGTCTTCGAGTTCTGAGTTCATGATGTCCGCGGGCCTGCGCCGGTGGGTGGCCGTGTGTGCCGCAGCAGAGGCGATCGGGATGACCGCCGCTGCTGGGGCGGCGCGGTACGCCGACCACGTGCTGCAGGACCGCACCTCTGTCACGGTGGCCCTCGCGGCCGCCGTGATCGTGACTGGGGGGCTGGTGGAGGGCACTGCTCTGGCGGTGGGCCAGGGGGTGACACTGCGACGGAGCGTGCCCTCCATCAGGTTTCGCTCGTACGTGCTGGTGACGGTCCTCGTCGCCGGCCTGGGTTGGACGGCCGGGTCCCTTCCCAGTCTCGCCGCCTCCTCATCCTCGGCCGCGGCGCCCGCCTGGTGGCTCATGGTCCTGGCCGGGGCGGGCATGGGTCTGGTGATGGGGCCACTCCTGGGCACTGCCCAGGCGCTGGTCCTGCGTGCATCGGTACGCCGGCCGTGGACCTGGGTGCTCGCCAACCTGCTGGCCTGGACGCCGACGATGGCCGTCATGATGGTCGGCGCGAGCATCCCCTCGGCCTCGTGGTCGACCCCGGTGGTCCTGGTGTGGGCCGTGTTCGTCGGCACCCTCGCCGGTGCCCTGCTGGGACTGGTGCTCGGACTGCACGCACCGTCGCTCAACGGCGGGCGTCCACGCGATCGCCTGGTGCTCGCCTGCCTGCGGCTCGGTCACCCGCGATCCCTGTGTCGCTCGGTGGTGGGGTTGCGCATCACCGGCCGTCGCAGCGGTCGCACCTTCGAGCTGCCCGTGATGGCCGCGGAGTCCTCCGACGGCCTGGTGGTCGCGGTGGGACAGGCCGCCACCAAGACGTGGTGGCGCAACGTGCCGGACCGCCCTCTCGTCTGGGTGCTCCGGGACCGGCAGTGGCTGCCCGCCTGCGCGGAGCTGCTCACCCCGGAGGCTCCGGACTACGCGGACCTTCGCTCGGCGTACCAGGCCCGGTGGGCGCGGGCCCGCCTGGCTGACGACGACCCCATCGTGAGCATCCAGATGATGGAGGCTCACCCGCAGGACGAGCGGTCACCCTTGCCCACAGCAACGCAACGGGTGAACAGTGGCCCCACACCTTTTCGGAACGTCCAGCGATCAGGAGGCGCCTCGTGGCGAGCAGACAGTCAGGCGGCGCGGCAGGTCAAGCGGGCCCACCCGTAGCGGAGCGACCCGAGTCGATCCGCAACGTGCTCCTCGTGGGAGCTGCGGGCGCAGGGAAGACCACGCTGGTCGAGCGACTGCTGGTCACCGCCGGGCTGCTCAACCGAGCCGGCACCACCCAGGACGGCACCACCGTCTGCGACTTCGAGGACATCGAGCACCGCCACCAGCGCTCCGTCGGTCTGGCCCTGGCTCCCCTGCTGCACGACGGGGTGAAGATCAACCTCCTGGATGCCCCGGGGTACGTCGACTTCGTCGGTGAGGTGCGCGCTGGCCTGAGGGCCGCGGACTGCGCCCTGTTCGTGATCGCTGCCAACGAGGGCGTCGACGACCCGACCCGGGCACTCTGGGGCGAGTGCGCCGCCACGGGCATGCCACGAGTCGTGGTCATCACGAAGCTCGACCACGCCCGCGCCGACGTGGACGCCGTGATCGCCCAGGGCCAGGCTGCCTTCGGCGACCGCGTGCTTCCGGTCTACCTGCGCGAGGCCGGAGGCCTGGTCGGGCTCATCACCGGTGACCACGGACATGCCGACCAGCGCGCCGCCCTCATCGAGGGCATCATCGAGGAGTCCGAGGACGAGACCCTCATGGACCGTTATGTGGCCGGCGAGGACATCGACGCCGAGCTGCTCATCCGGGACCTCGAACGTGCCGTCGCCCGCGGATCGTTCCACCCGGTCGTCCCGGTCGACTCCACCAGCGGGGTCGGTGCCACCGAGCTGCTGGACCTGATCGTGTCAGCCTTCCCCTCACCCCTCGAGCACCCACTGCCTGTGGTGTTCACCCCCGCCGGACGCCCGGGACCGGAGCTGAAGTGCGACCCGTCAGGTCCGCTGGTCGCCGAGGTGGTCAAGACGACCACGGACCCGTACGTCGGCCGGGTCAGCCTGGTCAGGGTGTTCTCGGGCACGGTGCTGCCCGACGCGACGGTGCACGTGTCCGGGCACCGCTCGGCCTGGTCCGCGGGCGGGACGCCGGTCACGGGCCACGAGGACCACGACGAGGACGAGCGGATCGGGGCGCTCTCGGTGCCACTGGGAAAGACCCAACGGCCCGCGCCCGCTGTGGTCGCCGGCGACCTCTGCGCCATCGGGCGGCTCAGCCGCGCCGAGACCAGCGACACCCTGTCCTCCGTGGACACCCCGCTGGTGCTGGAACCGTGGCCGATGCCCGATCCCCAGCTGCCGCTCGCCATCGAGGTCCGGGCGAAGAGCGACGAGGACAAGCTGAGCCCCGGGCTCCAGCGGTTGGCCGCCGAGGACCCGACCCTGCGCGTCGAGCACAACACCGAGACCCATCAAGTCGTCCTGTGGACGATGGGTGAGGCCCACGCCGACGTACTCCTCGACCGGCTCGCGACGCGTTACGGCGTCGCCGTGGACGAGATCGAGGTGCGCGTGCCCCTGCGCGAGACGTTCGCTCAGCCCGCGACCGGCCAGGGCCGGCACGTGAAGCAGAGCGGCGGACACGGGCAGTACGCCGTGTGCTCCGTCGAGGTGGAGCCGCTGCCGCAGGGCGCCGGCTTCGAGTTCGTCGACCGGGTGGTCGGGGGTGCGGTCCCGCGCCAGTTCATCGCCTCGGTGGAGAAAGGCATTCGGGCGCAGATGGAACGCGGAGTGGTCAACGGCTGTCCCATGGTCGACCTCCGCGTGACGCTCACCGACGGCAAGGCGCACAGCGTGGACTCCTCCGACATGGCGTTCCAGACCGCTGGGGGTTTGGCCCTGCGCGACGCCGCCACCCGGGCCAAGACCTGCCTGCTCGAGCCGGTCGACGAGCTCGAGGTGCTCGTCGCAGCCGACCTGGTCGGCACGGTCATGGGTGACCTGTCCGCGCGCCGGGGCAAGATCCTGGGCAGCGACCCGGCCGAGCACGCTGACCACGTCGTGATCCGGGCGGAGGTGCCGCAGCTGGAGATCCGGCGCTATGCGGCCGAGCTGCGCTCGTTCTCCCACGGCTCGGCGTCCTTCACCAGGACGTTCGCGCACTACCAGCCCGTTCCCGAGAACGTGGCGTCGAGGCTGAGCACCGAGGTCAGATGAAGAGCAGCTGCGCGCCGTCGGTCTTCTCGATGAAGTCGCTGGCGCTGATGATGCCCTCGACCTCCTCGTAGAGGTCGTCCTCGTCGAGGTGGTTCATGTCGGCGGACAGCCGGCAGGCCCACAGGTGGCCGCCGGAGGCGACGATCTGCTCGAGGAACTCGGGCACCTCGGGGACATCAAGGTCGGCGATCGACTTCTTGAGCTTCGAGGTCGCCATCGCTGTCATGCCCGGAAGTCCACCGAGGCCCTGAGGCATGTGGGTGGCGGTGTTGCCGAGCATGGTGAACTTCAGGTCGCCCATGGTCTTCTTGTTGATCATGTCGAAGCCCCAGAACGTGAAGAACAGGTGCGTCTCGACGCCCTCGCCGAGGGCGGCGTTCGCCAGGATCAGGCCCGGGTAGGCCATGTCCAGGCTGCCCTTGGAGCAGATGATCGCGAGCTTGCGCCCGACCTGTTCGTCGGCATCGAAGTTCGGGACGATCGCCGGTGCTGTGGTGGTCATGATGGTTCCTTCCGTGGGTAGTGGGTGGTCTCGACAAGCTCGACCACCGAGGGGCCGAACTCGACCACCGAGGGGCCGACTCGACCACCGAGGGGCCGACTCGACCACCGAGGGGTTCAGACGCAGCCGTGAGGCTTGGGGAGACCAGCGATGTAGGCCATCTTCTTGGCCGGCTTCTGCGGGAACAGCGAGAACAGCTGCTTCACCGGGATGCCGCCGACAGTGGCGACCCGACGCAGCGTGGGGGTCTCGCCCTTCTCGGCGAAGTCCTCGCGCAGGAAGCGAATGGCCTTCCAGTGGTCCTCGGTCAACGTGATCCCGATGGCAGTGGCCAACTCCGCACCCAGGTCCTCGTCCCACTCACTCGGGTCGGTGAGGAACCCCTCGTCGTTCACCTGGATCAGGCGCCCGGCGTGTGTCGTGACAGGCATCGCTCTACATCTCCTTCGGGTCGGTCGAGGCGGGCGACTTGCCGGCCATCGACATGTGGGCGGGCAACGGCAGCGGCCGGCCCGGCAACAGCACGTTCCAGTAGATCCACCGGAACGCGAGCTTCCCGAGGTGGTTGCGACGCGTCTCCTTCAACAGGGCCATGGGGCCGGCGATCGGCAGCGGGTACGTGCCGGTCAGCGGCTCGGTGTCGTAGTTGAAGTCGATCAACAGACCTTTGCCGTCGCCTGACTCGATGAAGCAGTTCGCGTGACCGTCGAACGAGCCCGTCATCGGCTTGCCCTCGATCAGCTCGAGGAAGTTGTCGACGAAGATCTCCACCGAGAAGTGCGCCACCGAGCCGGCCTTCGAGGTCGGGATGTCCGAGGCGTCGCCGACCGCGAAGATGTTCGAGAAGGCCTTCGACTGCAAGGTGTGCTTGTCGACCGGCACGTAGTTCAGCTCGTCACCGAGACCCGAGCGCTCCACGAAGTCCGCGCCCATGTTGAGGGGCACGGTCACGAGGAGGTCGAAAGGAACCTCGCGCTCGTCGTAGGAGACCAGGGTCTTGGCCTCCGGATCGATGTGTTCGACCAGGAAGTCGGACTCGACGTGGATCTTGCGCTCCTCGAGCATCGAACCCAGGTGCTCGGAGGCGACGGGCTTGGTGAAGGCACCCGGCAGTGGGGTCACGTAGACCAGCTCGACCCGATCGCGCAGGCCCTTCTCCCGCAGCCAGGCCTCGGCGAGGAAGGTGAACTCCAACGGGGCCACCGGGCACTTGATCGGCATGTCGGTGATGTGGACGACCAGCCGCCCGTGATCGAACTCCGTCAGGGCCGTCGCCAACGCCTGCGCACCCTCGAAGGTGTAGAAGTCGAAGATGCTGCGCCGCCACTCGGGCCCGAGCATGCCCGGTGTCTGGTCGGGCCGCGGCGATGTGCCCGAGGCGATGACGAGGTAGGTGTAGGACAGGGACCGTCCGCCCTGCAGTGTGACCGTGCTCGTGGCCGGGTCCACCTTGTCGACCTCGCCGACCACGAAGTCCACGCCGTCGGGAAGCAGGGTGTGCCGCGAGCGGTGGATCTGGTCGGAGGAGTAGCGCCCGAACGGCAGGAACAGGTAGCCCGGCTGGTAGGGATGGGAGTCGTCGCGGTCCACGACCGTGATGTCCCATTCCTCACGGTCCAGCCGTCGGCGCAGCTTGTTGACGATCATCGTGCCCGCCGTACCAGCTCCCAGCACCAGCAGTTGCCGCTTCACGGTTCGCTCCCTCGCTCAGTGAGACAGCCGCCTGTCTCACCTCCACGCTAGGAGCGTGCGTCGGCACCCAGCAGAGCCGGAGGTCCCACCCAGGGAGGACCGTGGTCACCGTGTACGGCGCTCGGCTCAGGCCAGCGAGAGGAAGAGCTTCTCCATCTTCTTCACATCCAGGCTGTCCAGGCCATCGCCCTGCGTGAGGCACTGCTGCAGGCCGGTCGCCACGATCGCGAACCCAGCCCGGTCGAGGGCCTTGGACACCGCCGCCAGTTGCGTGACGACGTCCTCGCAGTCCCGGCCCTCCTCGAGCATCTTGAGGACGCCGGCCAGCTGGCCCTGGGCGCGCTTGATGCGGTTGATCACCGGTGTCATCTCGGCAGGATCGAGTTCCATGTCAGGCCTCCACGGGAGCAGATGAGAGTGCGTCGAGAGCGGCCGTGATGCGCTGACGCGCGTCGGTGGCGATCTCACGGAGGTCGTCGCCGGCCAGGCCCATCATCGCCTCCGGATCGAACGCCTCGACGATGCAGGTCTGGTCGTCCAGAGCGCGGACGACCACGTTGCACGGGAGCACCGCGGCCAGCGACGGGTTCTTGAGCAGCGCCTGGTGGGCCAGCTGAGGTCGGCAGGCACCCAAGATGACCTGCGGAGCCACGTCGACGTCGAGCTTGGCCTTCATCGTCGCCCGGATGTCGATCTCGGTGAGCACCCCGAACCCCTGGTCGGCAAGCGCGGTCCGCACCGCCTCCACCGCATCCGCGTAGGGACGGTTCGTGGTGACGCTGATCGTGAAGCTCATCGATCTCTCCTCGGGGGCTCGGGGAATCCGTGCTCCGCCAGCGTAGCAAATACCCATGGGGGTATGCCATTCGCGACCGCGCACCGACACAACGATGCAGGCTGCATGGTTGTGACGCGCACGAGGCTGGTTCGACCGACGCAACCGTGCACCGTGCACGGTTGGTGCAGTCGCGGACTCAGGGGCGACTGAAGCGCAGCACCCTGGCCGCGGCAGCAGCCGTGACGCCGGCCCGGATCGCGATCTCGGCGAGGAGCTGCCGGGCGGTGCGCAGGTCCAGGTTGCGATCGGCGGCCAGCAGCCCGACCGTCACGTCGACGTCCTTGCGGTCCGCCAACTGCTGAGGTGCCTCCCGCGCGCGTCGCCTCGTGCTGAACGAAAGATCGCCATTGGACACGACCCCGCTGACCGAGGCACCCAAAGCACGGGCCAACTCCTCGTGATGACCGTCGAAAGCATCCGCCGTGGCGGCATAGAGCGACAGGCCGGCCACCACCCTGCCGGACTCGACGATGGGCAGCGACAGGCTGCTCTCGATGCAGTCCTCCGCGATCGCCCGTTGCGCGGGCACCCGCGAGGCGCTTCGGTCGCGGGCGACGAGCGTGAACGTCAGCTCGTCCTCGACCATGGTCATGCTCATGGCCACGCATTGCGGCACGATCCGCCGTACCAGCCGGCCCATCTGCAGCAGGTCGTCGCGAGGATCGTCGTCGCGCATGTACTCATCCAGCGCAACATCAGTCTCGGGCACTGGCTCCATGGCGACACTCCCTCCGAGATTTGCGGACGTTGGGGTCCATGTGCCCGAACCAGCCAGCACCATGCACGCTCACCCCTGCGGCGTACTCGTTGTCGACCGTACGCCGGGGGCCTACGCGCTGCACTCCGCCCGTGAGTCCACCGAGACGTGCCCGTGCCGCCCCCACCCAACCAAAGTGGACGGTTCGTCGGGAACAAATCCACCCCCCTAGGGGTGAGGAGACGGCACTCAATTCCTGACACAGTGCTCTGCGGCCCTGCGCCGCCATGCGGGTCCCGCGTCATCTGGCGGGGCTGTGCGTCCTGACGTCCACACAGAACAGGCGGTCCCTTGCCCCACCGGTTGCCCCAACTCGAACAGGCGTACGCCGCGGTCGCCGCGGCGGAGTCGTTCCACACGTTGGTCACGGCAGCCGAATCCGCCGTGCTGGCCCTCGGCGGCACCGGGGTCTCGGTCGGGGTGTTGAACGGGTCCCGCGTCGCCATCGTCTATCGCGGTGCCGACTCCCCGGCCCTGGAGGACCTGGACTCAGTGCTGGCGAACGCGGACCGGCCGGCGCCGTCGGCCATGCGCTCGGGTGAAGCGGTCTTCCTGTCCAACCAGGAGGTCACCACCCTCACCTACCCTGCGACCGCCGACCTCATGTCGCAGATCGAGTTCGAGGCGGCCGCCTGCCTGCCACTGCAGACCGACACCGAGCCGCTGGGCTTCCTGGTGGCGCACTACCTGGGTGAGCAGGACTTCGACGAGTTCCTGCGAGCCCAGTTCGCCACCCTGGCCGCCACCTGCTCCGGAGCGCTCAATCGGCTGGTCAACATCAGCACCCTCGACGGGCACCTGCCAGCCGCACTGGCGAAGGTGGAGCAGGCCAAAGGCATGCTCATCGAGCGCTGCGGCCTGTCCGAGCCTGCCGCGGCGGTGGCTCTCCAGGCGATGGCCGCGGAGTCGAAGCTGGGGATCCGCGAGGTTGCTGAGCTGCTGATGGCGCGCCGCCGGGTGCCCGGTCTCCAGGCCACGGCAGCGATGGCCGAGGCGGTGCGAGGCGTCTCTCCCGCCACCTCGGGCGGCCCCCTCCCGGCGACTGCGCCTGCCGAGGAGGAGTCCATCCTGTCGGCCAGGGAGTCCGAGCTGATGGCACTGATCACCGCCGGTGCCACCAACCGGGAGATCGCGACCCGGATGCACCTGAGCATCAACTCGGTGAAGACCTACATCCGCTCGGCCTACCGCAAGATCAACGTGACCAGCAGGTCGCAGGCCGTGCTCTGGGGCGTGCGCAACGGATACCTGTCCCACGAGCAGGACCATGGCGATCCCGATGCGGATCAGTCAGTGATGGACTGACCGGCTCAGTGCCGGGCGATCCAGAGCCACTCGTTGACGCCCTCGGCACCGAACACCAGCGCACCACGCCTGGTGAACGTCACCGCCTCACCGAACGTGTGTGCGTCGGGCAGCTTGAACTGCACCCCGGCGCCGCCGACCTTCGAGTAGACGAACGCCGAGTGGTACTGCCGCAACACGAACCTGTTCCCACCCGGTGCGAAGTCGGCTCCGCTCAGGCCTCGGGGGGCGTCGGCCACCTTCACCAGCGCGTTGGGTCGGGTCCGCGACAGGGTGACGGGCGCCCGGTAGATCGCCGCCCCTGATGTGGCCTTGGTGATGATGAAGACCCGGCCCGTGCGCGGCTGGACCATCATGGCCTCGGCGTTGTGCGCACCGTCGGGGTAGGTCAGCACGTAGGAGGTGTGCCGCAGCGCCCGGCTGGCCAGTCGCTTCGGCTCCTTGACGCGTACGACGTTCACCGCGCTGCGGTTGCCGCCGATGTCACCGAACCACAGCGTGTGGCCGGGCCCGGAGTCCATGTCCTCCCAGTCCTTGGCAGGTGCGCCGGGCACACCGAAGGCGGCCTGGGTGCGCCCCCCGACGCCGATCGCGAAGAACCGGGCTCCCCCGCCGGAGTCGTTGTGCACGAACAGGGTCTGGCGTGGGTAGGTGCTGCGCGACATCCCGCTGTTCTCGGTGATCCTGGCGTCCTTCACAACGGCCAACCGGGTCACCGACTCCCAGGCCCGGGCGCTGGTGGAGGGGGCGGGCCGGGCGGACGTCGGAGCGAGGAGAGCAGCAAGGACAAGGCCCGCCGCCAGGGTGACTGCGAGGGGCAGAACCAGGCGACGGGCCGTGAGCGAGGAGGCGTTCGTGGTGGTCCGGGGCATCAGGATCCTTCGAGAGGCGACGAGTCAGCCGTCCACTCTAGCCAGAGGTCCCCGGAGTCGTCAGCCCTCGAGCGCAGCGTCGAGGGTGATCTCGACGCCGGTGAGGGCCTTGCTGACCGGACAGGTCGCCTTCGCGTCCTGCGCCGCCTGCTCGAAGCCGGCGGCGTCGAGCCCGTCGACCTCGCCGCGCACGGTGAGCGTGATGCCGGTCAGGCGGAACCCGCCGGCCGGGTCCGGCCCGAGCGAGACGTCGGCCTGGACGTCGAGGGCCTGCGGGGTGCCGCCGGCAGCGGCAACGAGGGCGGAGAGCTGCATGGCGTAGCAGGAGGAGTGTGCCGCGGCGATCAGCTCCTCGGGGCTGGTGGTGCCGTCCGCGTCCTCGGCGGCGCGTTTGGGGAACGAGACGTCATAGGTGCCGACGTGTGAGCTGGAGAGTTCGACCTGACCGGATCCTTGCTCCAGCGATCCGGTCCAGGCGGTACGAGCAGTACGAGTGGGCATGAATAGTCCTCTTCCCGAATTGTCTTGTGCACAAGTTACGTTGACACAACCTACACCCCTGCCATGAGAGACTGAGGCCATGGCCACGACGCAGCAGCCCCCCGCGCTCGAGGAGCTGCTGTGCTTCGACCTCTACGCCGCATCGCGGGCCGTGACCAACCTCTACCGACCGCTCCTGAACGAACTCGGCCTCACCTATCCCCAGTGGCTGGTCCTGGTCGTCCTGTGGGGCGCCGGGTCGTGCACGGTCAAGGACCTGGGTGAGCAGCTTCGCCTCGACCACGGCACCCTGACTCCCCTGCTGCGCCGGATGGAGGCCCGCGGGCTGGTCACCCGGCGCCGTGGCAGCGTGGACGAACGGTTCGTGCAGATCGCGCTGACCCCGGCCGGCGAGGCGCTCCGCTCGGAGTCGGCCCGGATCCACTGCGCGATCGGCGAGAGCCTCGGCCTCGACGAGTCCCAGGCAGCCGCCCTGCAGGGCACGCTGCGCGCACTTGCCGCGCACGCCAAGTAGCGGTATCACAGAGGAACCAGGGTTCTCCTCCCCTGTGGAGACGCAGTGTCTCCGTCGACCTAAGAGGGGTCGCCATGTCCAGTGGCCTGACCGTCCGGGGCTACCCCCGTGAAGGCGATGACCGTGCGCCGGACGCCTTCGAGGAGCTGTACGGCGCCCAGGTGAGATATCGCCGACGCGACGAGGTCACCACCCGCGCGGGCGGGGCCCGCGGAGCCCAGCGCCAGATCGACCTGGACGGGGCCGACGACGACATCCTCGAGATCGAGACCTCCGACGGACTGGTGCACTTCACCACGCTTGGCGCCGCACGCAGCAGGGCCAGCAGCCGTGGCAATACCGAGCTTGAAGAGCTGGTGCCCGTCGGCCGGGGCGCCAGCCCCATCAGCGGGGTGACCCGCTCCTCGTTCGACGTGATCGATCCTGACGTCAAGGCCGCCCTGGCCCTCCTCAGGAAGACCCTGGACGAGGTGTCTCCCGAACGCGTCGCCAAGGCGCTCCTGGACCCGGTGGCCCGGGCCGCGATGCAGCGGGTCTCGGAGTGGATCGACCGGCCCTGTGCCGACGACGCACCCGAGGCCATCCGTCGCAAGAAGGCGAAGCGACGCGGCCTCTACCGGATCGACCGAGCACTGCGGCTCGATCCCGACGACCGGTGCGAGGCGGAGACCGACGACTCCAGCGAGCCCGTCCTGGTGCTGCTCCACGGCACCTTCTCCCACACCGAGGCGGCGTTCGGTGGACTGCGGGAGAAGGACGAGTGGGCCACGCTCTCCACGAGGTACGGCGATCGCATGTTCGCGCTGGAGCACGCGACCCTGAGCAAGACCCCCGTCGAGAACGCGTTGGACGCCGCGCGCCTGCTGCCCCGCGGCTCGAAGCTCCACCTGGTGAGCCACTCCAGGGGTGGACTCGTCGGCGAGGCGCTCTCCCTGAGCCACTACCTGCGCGAGTCCGACGCCGAGTTCGACAGCATCCTGGCCCGCCTGGCCAAGTCCGACAGCAGCACTCCCGACCTGGAGGCGCTCCCGGCGCTGCGGGCGGTGATGACCGAGCGGGACCTCAGCGTGGAGAGGTTCGCCCGAGTGGCCTGCCCGGCGCGTGGGACCATCCTGGCCTCGCGCCGTGTGGACCAGTACGCGACCTACCTCTTCAACGCCATGCGGCTCCTGCCCGGCGTCCCCGGCACCGGGGTCGTCGAGGCGATCAAGCTCCTGTTGCTCACCTTCCTGGACCAGCGCGCCGACGTACGAGCCGTGCCAGGGCTGGAGGCCCAGATGCCGGAGTCCGCGTTCATCGCCGCGCTGAACACCTGCCCCGGCCCCGGTGCCACCGACCACCTGGGGGTCATTGCCGGCGACGTCGAGGGCAGCGGCCTGCTCAAGCGGCTCAAGGTCCTCGGCGCCGATCTGTTCTTCCGCGAGGACCACGACATGGTGGTGAACACCGGCGCCATGTCGCGTGGGGTGCCGCGGCTCAACGGCGCCCGCCTGGCCAGCTTCAAGGGCCCTGCCTACTCGCACTCGAACTACTTCACCGATCCGGCGGCCCGGGGCGCGCTCGAGCGCTGGATGACCTCCGACAAGCCGGACGGCGTACCGGGCTTCTCCGAGATCAAGCCCGAGGTACGCCGCGGTCCCACCAGAGGGGTCGCGGCCACCCAGGTCACCGGCACCGTCGTGCTGGTCCCGGACGCCTTCGGCTCGACCCTCAGCGTGGCGGGCACCCAGTTCTGGCCCGATCCGGTGGCGCTCAGCGGTGCGGGACTCGACACGTTCCTGGACCACGACGGCCCATGGGAGAGCACCGGACTCGTCCCGGCGTACGACGCCCTCGCGAGCATGCTCGACACCCACCTGCAGGCCTTCCCCTACAGTCCCGGTGAGGACCTGGCATCGGCAGCGGACCGACTCAACGAGACCATCGCCGCGCACGCGGGCGCCGGGCCGGTGCACGTGATCGCCCACGGTGCCGGGTGCCGCATCCTCCTCGCCGCCGACGCCGCAAGCGCTGCTCCCGGTGACGCCCACCCCGCGCGGGCACCCGGCAGGCTCGGGCGGCGCATCCTGCTCAGCCCCCCACTCGAGGGGAGTGCGCTGGCGGGTGCCCGCGCCGCCGGCCGCGAGGCGCTCACAGCGGGGCTTGCGCTGATCAGCGGCGAGGACCCAGCAGCCATCGCGGCTCGACTCGAGGCACGGCTCGGCCTCGCCGGTGCGGCCGTCGCCTCGCAACCGCTGCCCGAGGCCGCGTGGGGCAGCTACTGCGCCGTCTTCGGCCGGGCCGCCTACACGTGGACCACCGGGCCCGACGGGGAGCTCCAGTTCACCGACTCCGGCGATGGTCACACCGTCCTGCGCCAGCCCCCGGCCGGGCTGAGCTCGCACTATCGCTGGGTGCCGTTCGACCAGCTGGTGCGCGACGACGGTGTGCTCACCCTGGTCCTGCGACTCCTCGCGGACCCGGCGGCGGTCCCCCCTGACCCGTTCCCGGCCGCCGGCGCGGAGGTGAGCCCGGCTCCGGAGTCCTTCCCGGTGCTGTTCCCCACCGATGCGGACCTGGTCTGGGCCTCGATGGGGGCTCCGGTGCCTCCCGAGCGCGAGCAGACCGTCCTCAGTGTGCGGGTGGTGCACGGCAACCTCGCCGGAGCGAGCGAGAAGCTGATCGTGGGCACCCAGTTCGGCACCCCCATCGCCGGAGCGGAGAAGGCCCTCGACGCCCGGCTGGACGGCGTCCTGGCCCGCCATCGGCTGCTCCGCCAGTATCCGGGCCCACGCGGCACCTGCCAGCTGTTCGTGCGTCCCGAGACCGCCGGACCAGGCGCTGCGGTCATCGGACTGGGAGATCCCGGGGACCTGAGCCCCGGGGACCTGACCGCCGGGGTCACCCAGGCGTGCCTGCGCCTGGTCGCCGCCCAGACCGACGACGACGCCGGCTCGCTGGCCATCGCCACGGTCCTGATCGGCACGATGGGCCCAGGAGCGCTGGCGGTGCCCTCGTCGGTCAATGCCGCCATCACCGGCGTACGCCGGGCCAACCGACGCCTGAGCGATCTCGGCCTGCCCCACCACGTGAACTCGCTGACCATCTACGAGCTCTACGAGGACCGGGCCATCGAGGCCCTCACGGCCGCCAAGCGGCTCGAACCGGACAGGACCGCCAACGAGGACGACCTCCTGAAGATCGACCCCCTGCTCAACGAGGGCACCGACCGCAGATCGGGAAGTCCGCGCTCGGACTACAACTCCGACCGGTGGCGCACCATCCGGGTCAGTGGGGTGGAGCCCAGCGACAGTGCCGACCCGCTGTGGGCACTGTCCTTCACCGAGACCGGGCGCAGCGCCGGCGCCGCCACCCAGGTCACGACCGCGCAACGCCGGATCATCGACGCGCTGGTCGAGCAGTCGGTGGGGTCGTCCTCGGTCGACGAGCAGATCAACAACACGCTCTACGAGCTGCTGGTGCCCCGCTCGATGAAGGGCCAGGGACGGCCGAGCGAGAACGTGATGTACATGCTCGACGAGCACGCGGCGGCGTTGCCGTTCGAGATGCTCGCCACCCGGTCCTTCGACGACGGAGTGGTGCCCATGGCCATCGAGGTGGGCATGGTCCGGCGCCTGGAGTCCACCCGGATCCGGGACCTCGTCCGGCCCTCACCGGGGCGCAAGGCACTGGTCATCGGAGATCCCTACCTCGGTGAGGGCGAGGGGGCGCCGCAGCTCGCGGGCGCAGTTCGCGAGGCCCGCGCAGTGGCCGACCTGCTGGAGTCGCGCGGGTGGGAGGTGCGCGCCTTGATCCCCGACGACAAGGGCGGCCGCGTCGACACCCAGATGGTGCTCAACGCTCTGTTCGCGCACGAGTACCGCATCATCCACATCGCTGCACACGGCCGCTACGACGCCGATCACCCCGAACGCAGTGGTGTCCGGATCGGTCCGGACGACTACCTCACCGCCGCCGAGTTCGAGCAGATGCAGACCACGCCGGACCTGGTCTTCCTGAACTGCTGCCACCTGGGCAGCGGGGTGGGCCGTGCTGACAAACTGGCCGCCAGCGTCTCGCGCAAGCTGATCGACAACGGGATCCGGGCAGTGGTGGCTGCGGGCTGGGCGGTCGATGACGCGGCCGCGTCCCGGTTCGCCCACACCTTCTACGACCACATGCTGGAGGGCGACAACCTGGGCGCCGCCGCGTTGCAAGCCAGGAAACGCATCCATGACGAGTTCGCCTCCACCACCAACACCTGGGGCGCCTACCAGGTGTACGGCGAGCCGGCCTTCCAGCTGGAGCGCGAGCGGCGCTCGACGCGCACCGGTGACCTGAGTTCGCGCCGGGGCTTCCGCGAGCAGCTGCAGGCCATCACCGAGCTCTCCACCATGGCCTGCCCGGAATCCACAGCGGACCTGGTGCGGCAGCTGAACGACCTGGTGCGAGACGGCCAGCGCTGGATCCGCGGCCAGGAGCACCAGTCCATCGGTGAGGCCTGGCGCGCGCTCGGCGACTACGACCAGGCGATCACGGCGTACGGCGAAGCGATGGCCACCGGAGGGTCCGGGGCGGGCTTCGATGTGATCGCGCAGCTGAGCACGGCGCACGCCCATCGCGGAGCTGACCGGTTGCGCTGCCACCAGCCCGATTCCGAGCGGGACTTCGCCAAGGCGACCGAGCTGCTCGGCCTATGGCGCAACCTGGCGTCGTGCACGAAGGAGTCGGCCGGCAACGCCCAACTCCTGATGGCCGAGGCGACCGTCGACCAGCATCGCCTGTGGCGACTGGCCGCCCCGGGACAGCCCCGAGACGGGGTGGCCGAGGCCCTGCTCAGCGCCGCATCGACGTTCCGCGACGCCAGCAGGGCGCAGGAGGCCGTGGCGCCCGGCGGCAAGGACGCCCAGTACGCGCAGCTGTCGGCGGTGATCCTCGAGTACCTCGCCGCGGCCAACCAGCCCCGAAGCCGGACGCTGTCGCGCAAGTGCGCCGGCTGGGCCGAGGAGATCGAGGGTGTGAAGACGGCCGCCGAGGCCGCACCCTGGTCGGCTGCGCCCTACGAGCGCACTCGGGCGGCCGATGCCCTGCTCGCCCACCACGTCGTCACCGGGACTCCGGACCAGAGCGTGGTCGCCGAGACCTACGGGCGGATCTTCGAGCAGGGGGTGAGCACCCGCGAGCGGGAGACCATCGTGCGCTGGATCGAACTCATCCAGGCCTGTCTGCCACCGCAGTTCAAGGAGGCGAACGAGCGGCGCTCGAGCCTCGAAGGGATCCGGCGCGCGCTCATGCCGTGGTCCGCACCGTCGGAGCAACGCTTGGACGGGCGCTGACCCACCACCACCCATCACTCACGAAGGAACTCCCATGGCCGGTCACGCACTGCACATCGGACTCAACCACGTCGATCCCGCCCAGTACGACGGGTGGGACGGCGAGCTCCAGGGCTGCCTCAACGACGCTGCCAGCATGAAGGCGCTGGCAGAGGCGGCGGGGTTCAGCACCTCGACCCTGATCGACGGGGAGGCCACCTCGGTCGGCGTGGTGTCCGCGCTCGCCTCCCTGGCCGCACAGGCTGCGCCAGGTGACCTGTGCCTGGTCAGCTACTCAGGTCACGGCGGCCAGGTCGACGACACCGACGGCGACGAGGACGAGGGCCAGGACGAGACCTGGGTGCTCTTCGACCGCCAGCTGCTCGACGACGAGCTCCGCGTCGCCTGGTCGCAGTTCCCGGCCGGCGTCCGCATCCTCGTGATCAGCGACAGCTGCCACAGCGGGACCGTCGTCCGCGACGACGTCGACACCCGGATCTCGCGCGGGATGCCGGACGAGGTCTGCAGTCGCGACAACGAGCTGCGCCGCTCGACGTACCGGACCGTCCAGGCACAGCTGGCCGGACGCGGTGAGGTCGAGGTCGCCTCGTCCGTGCTGCTGATCTCCGGGTGCCAGGACGACGAGGTGTCCTTCGACGGTGCCGGCAACGGCGCCTTCACCCAGAGCCTGCTCGAGGTCTGGGCGGAGTCCGCCTTCCAGGGCGACTACCCGGCGTTCCACGCAGCCATCGTGGCCAACATGACGACCCAGCAGACACCCAACCTGAACTCCGACCTCGTGACGGACCCGGCGTTCTTGACGCAGCGGCCGTTCACGGTGTGATCAGTCGGCGACGTAGAACATCCGCTTGTTGACGAACTCGTCCATCCCGAGGGGACCCAGCTCGCGACCGAAGCCGCTGCGCTTCACCCCACCGAAGGGCACCTCGGCGCCCTCACCGGCAGGTGAGTTCACGTTGGACATCCCGACCTCGAGGCGGGCCGCCACGCGCTTGGCGCGCTCGGGGTCGGTGCTGAAGACGGCTCCACCGAGGCCGTAGGGCGTGTCGTTGGCCAGGGCCAGCGCCTCGTCGTCACTGGTGACCGAGTAGACGACCGCAACCGGACCGAAGAGCTCTTCCTTGTAGGCACGCATCTCCGGGGTGATCCCGGTGAGGACGGCCGGTGAGTAGTACGCCGCCGGTCCCTCGCTCAGGACACCGCCGGCGTGCAGGGTGGCGCCCTTGCTCACCGCGTCCTCCACCTGGGCGGCCAGGTTCTCGGCCGCGGCGCGCGAGGACAGCGGGGCGAAGGTGCCCTCGGCCTCCTCGACCGGGTCGCCGGGGACCAGGTCCTTGGCATGCTCGGTCAGCCGGGCGACGAAGTCGTCGAACACGTCCTGCATGACGATCATCCGCTTGTTGGAGTTGCAGGCCTGGCCGGTGTTGCTGATCCGGGTCTCCCAGGCGGTGTCCGCGTCGGCCTTCACGTCGGCGGAGTCCAGCACGACGTAGGGGTCGGAGCCGCCGAGCTCCAGGACGCACTTCTTGAGGTTCTTGCCGGCGATCGAGGCCACGACGGCGCCGGCCCGCTCCGAACCGGTCAGGGAGACCCCGGCGATGCGTGGGTCGCCGATGATCGTCTCGATCTGCTCGTACGACGCGAACAGGTTCACGTAGGCGCCTTCGGGAAGCCCGGAGTCCTTCATGATCTGGGCGACCGCGAGGGCCGACTTCGGGACCGATTCAGCGTGCTTGAGGATGATCGTGTTGCCGAGCATCAGGTTGGGCGCTGCGAAGCGCGCGATCTGGTAGAAGGGGTAGTTCCACGGCATGATCCCCAGCAGCGCTCCGATCGGCAGCTTCTGGACGACCGCCTTGCCACCGGAGAAGGTCTTGATCGGCTGGTCGGCGGCCAGCGTCGGGCCCTCGGTGGCGAAGTAGTCGAAGATCTCGCCACAGAACTCAGCCTCCCCGTGGGACTCCGAGAGCGGCTTGCCCATCTCCTCGGTGGCGATGGCAGCCAGGTCCGCAGCACGCTCGACGAACAGCTCGCCGATCCGCTTCACCGTGGCGGCACGCTCCTCGATCGGCACATCCCGCCAGATGTCGTAGGCCGCATGCGTGGCCGCGAGGGCAGCCTCCACCTCGGCATCGGTGGCCTTCTCGAAGGTCTCCACGACCTCGCCGGTGGCGGGGTTGACGACCTGGTAGTCGGGTCCTGTGGTGCTGGTGCTCATGGCTGTCTCCCTGTTCGAGCTGCGCTTCGTTGCGCCGAGATCCGCGTCCGTTGCTCCGACCCTACATTTGAGTCATGAGCCGACGCATCCAGGTGGCCCCGATCGGTGTCCTCGCCGCCACAGCGCTGGCCTACCTACGCTGGATCCGTCCGTGGCAGCTGACCTGGGGAGCCACGGCGGCCGAGGCCGTCCGCGCGCTACCCGGCGACGACCTGGTCCCCCGGCCGTCGTTCGCCGCGACCCGCGCGATCAGCATCCAGGCTCCCCCGGAGAGGGTGTGGCCGTGGCTGGTGCAGGTCGGGATGAACCGGGCCGGCTGGTACAGCTACGACCTCATCGACAACCTCGGACGGCCCAGCGCCGTCACGATCCTTCCGCAGTTCCAGGACCTCGCGGTCGGGGACACCGTGCCGATGAGCCCATCGGGCCGGGTGAGCTTCCCGGTCCTGGCCATGAGCGCGCCGTACTCGATGGTCTGGGGCACAGCCGACGACCTGACCTGGACCTGGCAGTTGGACCGCGAGCCGGACGGAAGCACCCGGCTGCTGAGCCGGATGCGGTGTCGCTACCGATGGACCAGCCCGATGATCCTGGTGCACCTCGGACTGGAGTTCGGCGATATCGTGATGATGCGCCGGATGCTGCTCAACCTGCGCGGTCGAGCCGAGGCGTGAGGCTCAGTCCTCGGTCTCGGTCGAGGTGGTCTCGTTGTGGGTGCCGGGGCGCGGCGCCCACGGCAGCTCGCGCGCCGGGCGTACGACGACCAGGCGATCGCCGCGAGCCAGCTGGGTCACCACCGGGTCGAAGTAGCGGTAGACCTTCTCGTCACGCACCACGGAGATGACCTGGTCGGGCAGCTGCTGCGGCTGCTTGCCGACCTCGTTGACCAGGAGCTCGCGCTCAGCGACCTCGAGGCCGTCGCCGTAGGTCATCAGGTCCTCCATCACCGACCCGAGCGTCGGGGACAGCGTGGAGAGCCCGAGCAGCCGACCGACCGCGTCCGCCGAGGTGATGACGGAGTCAGCACCGCTCTGCTTCATCAGGGGGACGTTCTCCTCCTCCCGGACCGCCGCCACGATGTAGGCGTCCGGGTTGAGCTGGCGCACAGTGAGGGCGGCCAGCACGTTGGTGGCGTCGGTGTCGGTGGTGATGATCACCTGGCTGGCCCGCTCCACGCCGGCCCGGCGCAGCACCTGGCGACGGGTGGCGTCACCGGTCACGATCGCGATGCCGTCCCCGGCCGCGTCCGCGACCGCCGAGGGCGACGGGTCCACGATCATGACCCCCTCGCGCGGCTTGCCGTTGTTGACCAGGGTCTCGACGGCGCTGCGGCCCTTGGTGCCGTAGCCGACCACCACGATGTGCTCGTCCATGTACTTCTTCCTCCACCGGGAGACCCGGAACATCTCGCGACCCTGCGAGGCAAGGACCTCGAGGGTGGTGCCGATCAGCAGGACCAGGAACGCGATGCGCAACGGCGTGATCACGAAGGCGTTGATCAGTCGTGCGCCCTCGGACGTGGGAGCGATGTCGCCGTAGCCGGTGGTGCTCAGCGTGACGGTCGTGTAGTAGATCGAGTCGATGAACCCGACCTTGCCGGTCGGGTCGTTGGCATCGGTGTAACCCCTGCGGTCGACATAGACCAGCAGCACCGTGCCCGCGAGGATGGCCAACGCGAGCAGGAGCCGTTTGCCCAGCTCCCACCACGGCGAGCGCGTCGTCTCCGGCAGCTGGATGCGGCCGAGCGCCGGCTCGGGAGTATCTCGGGACACAGGGGTGAACCTAGTCCACGACGTCGCCGTAGATCAGCACGGTGCCGCCCGACTCGGAGTCGGGAGACTGTGCGGTCCGCATCGTGACGAAGCGGAAGCTGTCACCCTTGACCGGCTTGGCCGCGCCAGGGGGTCGCTGCCAGGACCCGCAGAGGACACCGTCCTCGTCGACACCCGCCTGCTCGGCGACGGCATCGCCGGTGAGGCAGAGCGTGGTCGTCGTTGCGTCGTAGGACTCCACGACCCCGGTGGCGCGGTCGGGTGCCTCCGGTCCGGCGACCACTCCGATGAGATAGCCGCCGAGGAGCGCCAGGGCGCCACCGGCGACGACCACCGGCAGCGGCAGGTTCACATTGGCCACGTGCTCATCCTTCCACGTCGTCGATGACCGCCGGCTCCGCCCGGCCGATGCGGCTGCGGAGTCTGGCCACGACTTCCTTGCGGGCGTTGGTGGTGGACATCTGGGGGAAGACGGTGTCGAAGGCCGCGTTGAGGGCGGCCCCGATCAGGACCGCGATCGAGAGCAGGTAGAGCCAGAGCAGGACCGCGATCGGCGCGGAGAGCGGGCCGTAGATCGACATCGAGTCCTTGGCCGTCAGGGTCAGCAGCTCGCGCAGCGCCCAGGAGCCCAGCACCCAGCAGGTCAGCGAGAAGCACGCCCCCGGGAGGTTGAAGCTCCAGGAGGTCCGCACCGGCACCGAGACGTGGTAGAGCGTGGCCAGGAAGCAGACGCACAGCACGATGACGATCGGCCAGTAGAGGTCACTGAGGAAGTCCAGCCGCGGCGGCAGCACCTCGTCGACCAGCCCCGGCCCAGCGATGATCAGCGGCAGCGTGATCGCGCCGGTCAGCAGGCCGAGGACGTAGAGCCCGAAGGACAGGGCCCGGGTCTTGACGATCCCCCGGTGCCCGCCGAGGCCGTGCATGATCGTGATCGTGTCCACGAACACGTTGAGCGCTCGCGATCCCGACCAGAGGGCGAGCACGAACCCGATGGAGATCACGTCGTACCGGCCTCCGCGCAGCACGTCGTTGATCGTCGGCGTGATGATCTTGTCGACCACGCCGTCGGTCAGGGCACGCGAGGAGAAGTCGATGATCGCGTTGCTGACGTCCTCGATCTGGGCGTCGGTGAACCGCTCGGAGACGAAGCCGATGGCGCCGGCCAGCGCGAAGATGAGGGGCGGGATCGACAGCACCGCGAAGAACGCAGCCTCCGCCGCCAGACCGGTGACCCGGTAGCGCAGGCAGGAGCTGACGGTGGCGACGAGGAGTTCCCACAGCTTGCCCCGGACCCGGAGCCAGAGGCTCGGATTCTCGGTGGGACTCATGAGGCCTACGGTAACGACATGGACGCACGGATCCGGGAAGCCACCAACCAGTCACCACCGCTGACGGGTCACAATGTCGTCACGTCCGACCTGGCCCTCACCGAGGCGGTCATCCGGCACGGCTCGAGGTCGCTCCTGGATGACTTGGAGGAGCTGGGCGCCGAGGCCGGCACGGCTGAAGCCCGCGAGCACGGCCGGCTCGCCAACGTCCATCACCCGGAGCTGACGACCTACGACCGCTACGGCACCCGGATCGACGAGGTCGGCTTCCACCCGTCCTGGCACTGGCTGATGGAGCGCGCCGTCGGGCACGGACTGGCCGCCGCGCCGTGGGTCTCGGACGCACCCCACGCCCACGTCCGCCGAGCCGCCGGATTCTTCGCCTGGTCGCAGACAGAGCCGGGGCACGGCTGCCCGATCTCCATGACCTACGCCGCCGTTCCGGCGCTGCAGGTCGACCCGTCGCTGGCTGCCGACTGGACCCCCCTGCTCGCCTCGACCACCTATGACCCGGGGCTGCGCGCGCCGGCGTCGAAGGCCGGTGTGCTGGCCGGCATGGGGATGACCGAGAAGCAAGGTGGCTCCGACGTCCGGGCCAACGTGACCGTGGCGCGCCCGGTCGCCGACTCCGGCGACTACACCCTGCACGGGCACAAGTGGTTCACCTCGGCGCCCATGAACGACGTGTTCCTGGTGCTGGCCCAGGCACCGGGCGGCCTGACCTGCTTCCTGGTCCCCCGCGTGCTGCCCTCGGGGGAACGCAACAGCCTGGACGTCGTACGCGTCAAGGACAAGCTGGGCAACCGCTCCAACGCGTCCTGCGAGCTCGAGTTCGACGGGACCTGGGCGCAGCGGCTCGGCGATGAGGGCCGCGGCGTGCGCACCATCCTGGAGATGGTGGCCGCGACCCGGCTGGACTGCGTCCTCGGGTCGGCCTCGCTCATGCGGCGGGCCCTGGCCGAGGCGTCCTGGCACGTGGCGCACCGCTCGGCGTTCGGCTCACGGCTGGCCGACAAGCCGCTCATGCAGAACGTGATCGCCGACCTGGCGGTGGAGTCGGAGGCGGCCACCGCGCTGGCGATCAGGTTGGCGGCGGCGGTGGACGGCGCCGCTGACCCGCACGAGGCGGCGCTACGCCGGATCGCCCTGCCGCTGGCCAAGTTCTGGGTGTGCAAGCGCACCCCGTTCATGGTCGCGGAGGCGCTCGAGTGCCTGGGCGGCAACGGGTACGTCGAGGAGTCCGGGATGCCGCTGCTGTTCCGGGAATCGCCGCTGAACTCGATCTGGGAGGGTTCTGGCAACGTCAACGCGCTCGACGTACTCCGGGCGTTGTCGCGCGAACCGGAGTCCCTCCAGGCCTGGATCACCGAGGTCGGTCTCGCCCGTGGCAACGACTCCCGCCTGGACCGTGCGGTGGACGACACGCTGGCCCTGCTGGGCGAGAGCTTCTCCCGCGAGGCGGGAGCCCGCCGACTGGCCGGGGCGATGGCGGCCTGCCTCCAGGGCTCCCTGCTGGTGCGGTTCGCCCCCGCCGAGGTGGCCGACGCGTTCTGCAGCAGCCGCCTGGGCGCCGGGTATCTCGGCACCTTCGGCATGCTCCAGAGCGCCGACCTGGTCTCGATCGTGGAGCGCACCACCCCCACCCTTCCCCGTTGAGTGGGGCCTGGCGGCCCGTCGGGTGGAGCCCGTGGCCCCACCCGACGGCCGTTCTCAGACCAGTTGCTTCTCGGTCACGACCGGTGCAGGGGTCTCGTGATCCTCACCATCGAGCATGGTGGCCTCGTCGAACGGGTCCTGTCCGGCCAGCACCCGATCCAAGCGACCCCGGTCGAGCCCGCCGGTCCAGTGACCGATCAGCACCGTGGCCACCGCGTTGCCGGCGAAGTTCGTCACAGCCCGGGCCTCGGACATGAACCGGTCGATCCCGACGATCAGGCCGACGCCGTCCACCAGTTCGGGGCGGTGCGAGCTCAGCCCCCCGGCCAGGGTCGCCATGCCGGCGCCGGTCACGCCGGCTGCCCCCTTCGAGGCGATCATCATGAAGACCAGCAGGGAGATCTGCTCGCCGATGCTCAGCGGGTCGCCCAGCGCCTCGGCGATGAACAGCGAGGCCATGGTCAGGTAGATCGCGGTGCCGTCCAGGTTGAACGAGTAGCCGGTCGGCACGACCACACCGACGGTGGGCTTGTCGACCCCGGCGTGCTCCATCTTCGCGATCAGACGCGGCAGCGCGGACTCCGAGGACGACGTCGAGACGATCAGCAGGAACTCGCGGCCGAGATACTTGAGCAGCGAGAAGATGTTCACTCCCGAGGCCACCTTCAGCAGGGTGCCGAGGATGCCGAACACGAACAGCGCGCAGGTGAGGTAGAACGCGACCATCAGCACCGCCAGGCTCTTCAGCGCATCCACCCCGGTCTCGCCGACGACCGCCGCCATCGCACCGAACGCGCCCACGGGCGCGGCCCACATGATCATCGCCAGGACGCGGAACACGAGGCGCTGGAGATGCCCGACACCACGCAGGATCGGCTCGCCGGCACGCCCCATGCCCTGGAGTGCGAACCCGACCAGCAGCGCCACCATCAGCGTCTCCAACACCTCACCGGAGGTCAGGGACGAAAGCATGGAGTCGGGAATGATGCCGAGGAGGAAGTCCACGGTGCTGCCGTGTCCCCCAGCTGCCTGGGCCTGCCCCGCATCAGAGACGGCGCCGTCGATCTGCAGGCCGTCGCCCGGGTGGAGGAGGTTGCCGACGACCAGGCCGATGGCCAGGGCGAACGTCGACATCACGATGAAGTAGCCGAGCGCCAACCCTCCGACCTTGCCGACCCTGGCCGCGCTGGCCACCGAACCGACGCCGATCACGATGGTGCAGAAGATCACCGGCTGGATCATCATTCGGATCAGGGCCACGAACGCCTGGCCCAAGGGCTTGAGCTCCACCGCGAACGACGGCCAGATGATCCCGACCAGGATGCCGAGGCCGACGGCGCCGATCACAGCGAGATAGAGATAGTGGGTCTTGTCCTTGCGGGCCGTGCCGGACGGCTGTTGCGTCACGCTCATCTTTTCCTCCTGGATCGGCCCCGGTACGCCCGGGTGGCATCCATCGCATCGTGTCGAGGCCTGTGACCCGCGTCACCGTTGTGGTCGTTGTGTTCGCCGTCACCCCGAGATCCTCGAGTGGGGCACAATGCGGCATATGCGCACACGACAGCAGCTGTCGGTCGCCCGCCAGATCCTGCTGCTCCAGGTGGCCGTGGTGCTCGTGCTGGTGGTCACCGCACTGGCCCTCGCGGCGTACGACGCCCGGCGCGACGCCCGCAACAGCGCCACCGACCAGGCGGTGGTCGTGGCGCGGGCCGTCGCGGACTCCCCCACCGTGGTCGGGGCGATCCCCCAGAGCGACCCGGCGGCGTCGGCGATCCTGCAGCCGTTCGCCGAGGACGTGCGCGCCGACACCGGCGTCGACTTCATCACCATCATGCGGCTCGACCGCACCCGGCTGACGCACCCTGACCCGACCAAGATCGGCCTGCCTTTCGTCGGCGACCTGGGCGAGGCCCCGCAGGGCACGGTGTTCACCCAGGAGTACCCCGGGACCCTCGGCCCCTCGATGCGCGCCGTGGTGCCGGTCCTCGACGACGGCCGCGTCATCGCGCTGACCTCGGTGGGAATCACGGTGGAGAAGATCGATCGTCAGCTGCGCCATGACCTGCTCCTGATCCTCGTCGCCGGGCTGCTCGTCCTCGTGGTCGGCCTGGCCGGCGCCTGGATGGTCAGCCGGCGGCTCCGCCGCCAGACCCACGGGCTCGGCGAACGCGAGATCACCCGGATGTTCGAGTACTACAGCGCCGTACTCCATGCCGTCCGCGAGGGGCTCCTGCTGCTCGACGACCAGGGCCGGGTCCAGCTGGTCAACGACGAGGCCAGGCGGCTGCTCGACCTCCCCGAGGACGTGGTGGGCCAATCCGTCCACGACCTCGGGCTGCCACCCGGGCTGGTGGCGGCGGCCCTCAGCCGCAACGCCGAATCCGACGACATCTACGTCGCCGGCGATCACGTGCTGGTCGTCAGCTCGGCGCCCGCGGCCTGGGAGGGACAGGACGTCGGGGCCGTCGTGTCCCTGCGCGACCACACCGAGCTGCGGTCGGTCACCGGGGAGCTGGCCGTCGTCCGGGGACTCACCGAATCGCTGCGATCGCAGACCCACGAGTCGGCCAACCGGCTGCACACGGTGGTCTCGCTCATCGAGATGGGCCGGCCCGAGGATGCCATCGCCTTCGCCACCGAAGAGCTCCAGGTGGCGCAGATGCTGACCGACCGCGTCGTGGGCGCGGTCGGCGACCCCGTCGTCGGTGCGCTGCTGCTCGGCAAGACCTCGGAGGCGGCCGAGCGCGGCATCGACCTCACGATCACCGGCGAGCTGCCGACCGAGCACGGGATCGCCTCGCGCGACCTGGTCACGGTGCTCGGCAACCTCATCGACAACGCCTTCGACGCCGTGACCGGTCAAGCCGAGCGCCGGGTCCGAGTGAGTCTGTCCAGCACCGACCTGGTCGTCGACATCGCTGTCGGCGACAGCGGGGCCGGTCTCGACGAACAGGAGGCCGCCCACGTCCTCGAGCGCGGCTGGACCACCAAGACCTCGGCTGCGCAGGACGGCGGCCGCGGGGTCGGCCTGGCGCTGGTCGCGCAGGTGGCCCGGCGCCACGGCGGCACGATCGACATCGGCCGCTCACCGCTGGGCGGGGCCGAGTTCACCGTTGCCCTGGCGTGGAGCACGTCGTCCGAGCCGGTGACCACGTGAGCCTCGTCCGGGTCCTGGTCGTGGAGGATGAGGCGCTCGCTGCTGAGGCGCACGCGGCGTACGTCGGTCGCGTCGACGGCTTCGAGGTCGCCGGGGTGGCGCGATCGGCCGCGGAGGCCGCCCGACACCTGTCCGGTGACGGCCAGGTCGACCTGATCCTGCTCGATATGCACCTGCCCGACGGGCACGGCCTCGGGCTCCTGCAGAAGCTCCGTGCGGCCGGCCACCTCTGCGACGTGATCGCAGTGACCTCGGCCCGCGACTCCGAGGTCGTGCGGCACGCGGTGGCGCAGGGCGTGGTGCTCTACCTGCTCAAGCCGTTCACGTTCGCGACGTTCCGCGAGAAGCTGGAGCAGTACGCCGCCTACCGCGACCAGCTGGCCGCCGTACCGGACGAGGTGCTGCAGGACGAGGTCGACCAGCTGCTCGGCGCCCTGCGCACCACTGCCACGGGCAAGGTCCTGCCGAAGGGGATGAGTGCCGAGACGATGCGCGACGTCACCCGAGGGCTGCGGGACTCACCCGTCGCATTGTCCGCCTCCGAGGTGGCCGAGATGGTCGGTGCCGCCCGCGTCACCGCGCGGCGCTACCTCGAGCACCTTGCGGACTCCGGGCTGGTCGACCGGGCGCCGCGGTACGGCGGCGGCGGCCGCCCGGAGGTGGAGTACCGCTGGACCCCCCGTTGAGTGGTCCCTTGCGTCCACGCCTCAGCTGAGGACGAGGCCGGGGTACAGCGGGTGCTTGTCCAGCATCTCGGCAGACGCGGCCTTGGTGCGGTCGGCAACCCCGTCGGCCAGGGTGTACGTCGCCTTGGACGGTGCACCAGCCTTGTTGGTCCCCGGCTGGGTGTTGCTCAGCACGTCGATCATCAGCTCGGCGACCCGGTCGAACTCGTCATGTCCGAAGCCCCGGGTGGTCAGCGCCGGCGTACCCAGCCGGACACCGGAGGTGTACCAGGCGCCGTTCGGGTCCGCGGGCACGGAGTTGCGGTTGGTCACCACGCCGGCATCCAGCAGCGCCGACTCGGCCTGCCGCCCGGTCAGGCCGAAGGAGGAGACGTCCAGCAGCACGATGTGGTTGTCGGTGCCGTCGGTGACGAGCTTGGCGCCGCGCGACATGAACCCGTCGGCGAGCGACTTGGCGTTGTCGGCGATGTTCTGCGCGTAGGTCTGGAAGGAGGGCTGTCGCGCCTCGGCCAGCGCGACCGCCTTGGCGGCCATGACGTGCGACAGCGGACCGCCCAGCACCATCGGGCAACCCCGGTCGACCGAGGAGGCGTACTCCTCCTGGGCCAGGACCAGACCACCACGCGGACCACGCAGCGACTTGTGCGTCGTGGTCGTGGTGATGTGGGCGTAGGGAATCGGGTCCTCCTCGCCGGTGAACACCTTGCCCGCGACCAGCCCGGCGAAGTGCGCCATGTCGACCATGAGGGTCGCGCCCACCTCGTCGGCGATCTCGCGCATCTTGGCGAAGTTCACCCGCCGCGGGTAGGCCGAGTAGCCGGCCACGAGCACGAGCGGGCGGAACTCCCGTGCCTTGGCGGCGACCACGTCGTAGTCGAGCAACCCGGTGACCGGGTCGGTGCCGTACTGCTGCTGGTGGAACATCTTGCCGCTGATGTTGGGGCGGAAGCCGTGGGTCAGGTGACCGCCGGCATCCAGCGACATCCCGAGCAGGCGCTGGTGGCCGAACTCCGCGCGCAGCGTCTCCCAGTCCTCCTCGGAGAGCTCGTTGACGTTCTTGGCGCCGAACTTCTCCAGCCACGGGCCTTCGACCCGGTGGGCCAGGATCGACCAGAAGGCGACCAGGTTGGCGTCGATCCCGGAGTGCGGCTGGGCATAGGCGTACTCGGCACCGAAGAGCTCGCGGGCGTGCTCGGCGGCGAGCGCCTCGACGGTGTCGACGTTCTGACAGCCGGCGTAGAACCGGTGACCGACCGTGCCCTCGGCATACTTGTCACTGAACCAGGTGCCCATCGTCAGCAGCACCGCCGGAGACGCGTAGTTCTCACTGGCGATCAGCTTCAGGGAGGCTCGCTGGTCAGCCAGTTCCTTGCGGGTGGCGTCGGCGATGCGGGGTTCGACGGAGGCAATGACCTCGAGGGCCTGGCTGTAGGCGCTGCTGGTCAACTGCGACAAGGAATCGGTCATGGCGACATGCTAGTGACCTGCCCCACGCTTCGGATGTGCGGATCCGCTGTACATCTGCGACAGGTCGATGTTACTCGTGTGTACATCTGCGACAGGTCGATGGCGTATCTCACATGGTGGCGCTACATCTCACGCCATGAGATTTCAACTTGTGGAAACGGCGTCCGACCCGTGAGACTCGTTTCATGATCAGTGCTGCAACGAGCGCCTTCCTCGTGGTTCGACGCCACGTGGACCTCGGCCGCACCGGCAGCATGATGTGTTGGCCCTGCTGACCTGAGTCGCCCCAGGCACCTGGCGCGACCGCCCGACACCCACCGTGACACCGGACTGGGCGCCGGACGCCGGCCAGCAGATGCCCCGCAACGAAGCGGGACATCCCGACCAGCGGATCGAGCGTCTCCTTGAGACAAGGATGAGCATGACTGAGCAGGCTCCCGCCCGCCGACCCCGCCCCAAGCGCGGTGAAGGACAGTGGGCTCTCGGCTACCGCGAGCCGCTGAACGCCAACGAACAGTTCAAGAAGGACGACGACGCGCTCAACGTGCGCGCCCGGATCGAGAACATCTACTCCAAGCGCGGCTTCGCCTCGATCGACCCCAACGACCTGCGCGGCCGGATGCGCTGGTGGGGGCTCTACACCCAGCGGGCGCCCGGCTTCGACGGCGGCAAGACCGCCACCCTGGAGCCCTGGGAGCTCGACGACTCCTACTTCATGATGAGGGTCCGCTCCGACGGCGCACTGCTCACCGCCGACGCCGTCCGCGCGCTCGGGACCGTCTCGCAGGACTTCGCCCGCGACACCGCCGACGTCACCGATCGCGAGAACATCCAGTACCACTGGATCCGCATCGAGGACGTGCCCGCGGTCTGGGAGCGACTCGAGGCTGCCGGCCTCGACACCCAGGAAGCCTGCGGGGACTCGCCCCGGCCGTTCCTGGGCTCCCCTGTCGCCGGGGTGGCCGCAGACGAGATCATCGACGGCACCGCCGCGCTCGAGGAGATCAAGCGCCGCTTCATCGGCAACAAGGACTTCTCCAACCTCCCGCGCAAGTTCAAGACCGCGCTCACCGGACACCCGAGCCACGACGTGTCCCCCGAGACCAACGACGTCTCCTTCGTCGGGACCGTGCACCCCGAACACGGGCCCGGCTTCGACCTCTGGGTCGGAGGCGGCCTGTCCACCAACCCGATGCTGGCCCAGAAGCTCGGCGTCTGGATCCCGCTCGAGGAGGTGGCCGACGCCTGGGAGGGCGTGGCCTCCATCTTCCGCGACTACGGCTACCGCCGGCTCCGCTCGCGTGCCCGCCTCAAGTTCCTGGTCGCCGACTGGGGCAAGGAGAAGTTCCGCGAGATCCTCGAGACCGAGTACCTCCACCGCGCACTCGTCGACTGCCCCTCCCCCGAGGTGCCCGTGCAGCAGGCCGACCACATCGGCGTCCACGCGCAGAAGGACGGCAAGTTCTACGTCGGCATCGCACCGACCGCCGGACGCGTGTCCGGCACGGCGCTGGTAGCGCTCGCCGACCTCATCGAGGAGTACGGCGCGGCCGGGGCCCGGCTCACGGCGTACCAGAAGCTCGTCGTGCTCGGCGTGGAGGCTGACCGCGTCGACGCCTTCGTGGCGGCTGCCGAGAAGATCGGGCTCAGCGCCAATCCGTCGAACTGGCGACGCAACACGATGGCCTGCACCGGCATCGAGTTCTGCAAGCTCGCCATCGTCGACACCAAGGACCGCGCTCGCGACCTGGTCGACGAGCTCGAGAAGCGCTTCCCCGATCTCGACACGCCCATCACCATCAACGTCAACGGCTGCCCGAACGCCTGTGCGCGCACCCAGGTCGCCGACTTCGGCCTCAAGGGCCAGTTGGTGATGGACGCCGACGGCAACCAGGTCGAGGGCTTCCAGGTGCACCTCGGCGGCGCGCTCGGGCTCAACGCCAACTTCGGCCGCAAGCTGCGCGCGCACAAGGTGACGAGTGCAGGGCTGGACGACTACGTCACCGAGGTGGTCACCGCCTACCTCGGCGATCGCACCGAGGGCGAGTCGTTCGCGGTCTGGGCCGCGCGCGCCGACGAGGTGCACCTGCGCGGCGAGAAGGCCCTGGAGCCGGTCACATGACCGAGCGTGCGATTCCCTTCCACTGCCCCTACTGCGGTGACCAGAACCTGTGGCCCCACGAGGCGGCGGCCGGGTCCTGGGAATGCCGGGACTGCCAACGCGCCTTCTCCTTGAAGATGATCGGCCAACTGCGGCCGCAGCCATCTCGAGGGGAGACGTCATGACGACCGCCACGACCGCCGCGGCCCGCCGCTTCAAGGGCACCCACACCGACGGGCGCACACCCGAGGAGCTGCGCGAGCTCGTCTCCCATGTGGGCGCCGAGCTCGAGCTCGCACCGGCCGAGCACATCATCGAGTGGGCCGTCGCGACGTTCGGCGACCGCTTCTGCGTCACCTCCTCGATGGGTGACGCCGTCCTGGCCGACCTGGCCTCCAAGGTCGCACCCGGACTCGACGTCGTGTTCCTGGACACCGGCTACCACTTCGCCGAGACCATCGGCACCCGCGACGCCGTCGAAGCCACCTTGCCGGTCAACCTGCTCACCATCACCCCGGTGCAGAGCGTCGCCGAACAGGACGCGCAGCACGGCAAGGACCTCTTCGCCCGCGACCCCGACCTGTGCTGCAAGCTGCGCAAGGTGCAGCCGCTCGCCGACTCGCTGGCGGAGTACGACGCGTGGGCGACCGGGCTGCGTCGTGCCGAGACCCACAACCGGGTCATCGCGCCGGTCGTGGGCTGGGACGCCAAGAAGGGCAAGGTGAAGGTCTCCCCCCTGGCCCGCTGGAGCGACGAGCAGGTCGAGGCCTACATCATCGAGAACAACGTGCTGGTCAACCCGCTGGTCTACGACGGCTACCCGTCGATCGGCTGCTGGCCGTGCACCCGTCGCGTCGCCCCGGGCGAGGACGCCCGCAGCGGACGGTGGGCCGGCACCGGCAAGACCGAATGCGGGATCCACTCATGAACGCCACACCCGACAACGTCGTCGACCCCACCCCCCTCACCGAAGGGAGGCCATTCTGATGGCTGCCCCTGCACTGGTTGCCCTGGCGCACGGAAGTCGTGACGCCCGGTCCGCCAAGACCATCAACGCCCTCGTCGCCGAGGTCCGCTCCATGCGCCCGGACCTCAAGATCGACACGGCCTTCCTCGAGCTCGCCAAGCCGTCCTTCACGACCGTCGTCGACCGACTCGTCCGCAGCGGCCACGAGGAGATCGTCGTGGTTCCGCTGCTCCTCACCGAGGCCTACCACGCGAAGGTCGACGTGCCCTCAGCCGTCGCCGAGGCACAGGCGCGCCATGAGGGGCTGCAGATCCGGGCCACCGCCGTACTCGGTCTGGAGAAGTCGTTCCTCGAGGTCCTCGACCTGCGGATGCGCGAGGCCCTCAAGACGGCCCGGGTGCGTGAGCTCGACGCCCTGGTGCTGGCTGCTGCGGGTTCCTCCGACCCGCTCGCCAACCAGTCGGTCGCCCGTCTCGCGCGCGTGTGGGCCGCGCACCACAAGCTGCCCGTGACGGCGGCGTTCGCATCGAGCGCTCCGCCGGCCACCGGGGAGGCCGTGCGCGCCTTCCGCGCCCAGGGCAAGCGGCACGTGGCCGTCGCGTCGCTGTTCCTCGCCCCCGGATTCCTCCCGGACCGAGCCGCCGAACTGGCCCTGGAAGCCGGCGCGATCGCCGTCTCCGCACCGCTGGGCGCTCACCCGGAGCTCGCTCGCACGGTGCTGGCGCGCTACGCGGTCGGCGCCGTCGAGCTCGTCCCGGTCTGACCGAGGGATCCCCGGCTGCCCGGGGAAACTCGCGGTTGTCAGCAATTGCACCGGCTGACAACCGCGAGAGATGCCTGACCGATGATGCTGCTGGGCCGCATGTGAATGTCCCTCAGTCACCTGGAGGGCCGGAAGCCATGACTCCACGGCCCAGCGCGGATCGATTCAACCGACGAGGCGTTGGACCAGTCGGTCGAGCTCGCCGGCCGGGTCCGCGGTGAGTCCCCCGTGGACCGGGCCAGGCTGCAGCACGGTGCTGCGTGGCGCCTTGAGGAAGCCGAAGCGTTGGCTGATCGACCCGGTCGCAGCTGAGCCGCCCCGTTCGTCCCCGGCGCACACGCCTTCCACGAACGTCAGCGCATCACACACCTGGTCGAAGTCCAACCCGGGAGCCAATGCAGCGAGGCGGTCACGGTCGACCTCCCACCTCGCCGCCAGGTAGTCGGCCGACTGGCAGTGCAGCACCACTCCCACATTGACGAACTCCTCACGATCCGCCCGGGGCACGCAGCGCAGCACGACGTACTGATAGGCCACGAGACTCACGGCGTACCCCCGACCGTGGGCAGCCACGCGCGCGTGCCCAAGCGGGCCATGAGGAACGAGACGTACGCCGCCCGGAGGGCCGCCGGGCTCTCGGCTCCCGGCACCGGCTCGAACCACTCGTCGGGCACCTGCTCGAGTACGGCGCCGAACACCGACTCGTCGAGCATCCCGCTGATCTCGGCATCAGCCGCCGCCACTCCCCCGACGTAGCGGCCGAGCACGTGGTCGGTGAAGTCCCACGGCTGCTGGGCGAACCGCTCCGCAGAGGTCACGCCACCGCTCCAGGCGTGATGGAAGTAGAGCGCCGCCCCATGGTCGATGACCCACAGGTCGTCGTGCCAGAGCAAGAGGTTCGGGTTGCGCCAGCTGCGGTCCACATTGGCGCAGAAGGCGTCGAGCCAGATCACCTTGGCAGCCTGCGCCGCATGGGTGTCCAGGTCACCGTCGTAGCCGAAAGCGCCGGGCAGGAAGTCGATGCCGAGATTGAGCCCGAGGCTGGCGTTGAGCAGGTCCTGGACCTCCTCGTCAGCCTCGTACCGGGCGATGTCCGCGCCCAGGGAGAGCGCGACCTGGCGAGGCGTACGCAACCCGACCCGGGCGGCAAGCTCGCCGACGATCACCTCCGCGACCAGCACGCGCAGACCCTGGCCGGCACCGCGGAACTTGCAGACATAGGTGCCGAGGTCGTCGGCCTCCACGATCCCGGGCAGGCTGCCGCCCTCCCTCAGCGGGGTGACGTAGCGAGTGACCGCAACAGTCTCGATCACTCGGGTGGCACCTCCTCGAGGAGCCGCTTGCGCTCGGTCTCGACATCGAAGTCGGCGGCCGGCCACCGGGGTTCGATCTCGCGCAACGCCTCCAGCAGCAGCTGACCGATGGCCAGGTTGCGGAACCACTTCTTGTCACTGGGCACGACGTGCCACGGGGCAGCGTCGGTGTTGGTGCGCTCCAGCGCGATCTCGTAGGCCTCCCGGTACGCCGGCCACAGGGCACGCTCGTCGAGATCCCCAGGGTTGTACTTGTAGTACTTCGTGGGATCGTCGAGGCGGGCCAGCAGACGCGCCTTCTGCTCATCGGGCGAAATGTGGAGCATGCACTTCACCAGCTGCACACCCTGGTCCACCAAGCCCTGCTCGAAGTCGTTGATCGCACCATAGCGGCGCTCGATCTCATCAGCCGCCGCGAAGCCGCGGACGCGTGCGATCAGCACGTCCTCGTAGTGGGAGCGGTCGAAGACGCCGATGAAGCCCGGCGACGGGAGTGCGCGCTCGATGCGCCACAAGAAGTCATGGGCCTTCTCCTCGGCGGTGGGTGCTTTGAAGCTGGTGATCCTGACGCCCTGCGGGTCCACCAGACCGACGGTGTGGCGCAGCACCCCGCCCTTGCCGGAGGTGTCCATGCCCTGCAGCACCAGCAGCAGGCTGCGGTGCGAGCCGGCGGTGCGCGCGGCGAACAACCGCTCCTGGAGCTCGGACAGTTCCGGGCCGAGCTCGGCCAGGGCCTCCTCGCCGTCACTCTTGTCCCCGTCGAACGCACCGGTGTGGTCGGTGGGGATGCTGGTCAGGTCCACTGGCCCCTGAGGCAGCATCGGCAGGGTGGGCTCGCTCATGGCGCCAGCCTAGTCAGCGACCCGTCGCAGATGTACACGGCAAACGGAGCGCGTCGGTACATCTGCGACAGGTCAGCGCGATCTCGACGCACATCTGCGACAGGTCAGCGCGATCTCGACGTACATCTGCGACAGGTCAGCGCGAATTCGACGTACATCTACGACAGGTCAGCCGAGGACGCGGCGCAGGTCAAGGCTGCAGCCCACCACGGTGTCCACGCTCCCGTCGACCTGAGGCTCGTCGAACCACACCCCCTGTGCGAAGCCGACCTTGTCCAGCACCCGCAAGGACGCCACGTTGCGGTGGTCAGGGGCCGCGAAACACGTCGTCGCCTCAGGAAAGCGATGGTGGGTCCGCTCCAGCCACGCCCACAGCATGCGGGTGCCGATCCCGCGCCCGACCCAGTGCTCGTCCCCCACGAGATAGTCCACACCGATCGCGTCGGCGTCCGGGGCCAGAACGGCGTAGTCGGGGTAGTCGGCAATCCGGTAGTCCTGGACGAATCCAACCGATCGTCCGTTCACCTCGACCACCCACATCCGGGTCGGGGTCATGCCGTCGATCCCGGGACCATAGGCGTCGGTGATGGCCTCCAGGGTGGGCTCACCGTCCGAGACCCACCAGCGTTGCACGTGCTCGCTCTGTCGCCACCGGGTCACCACGGGAAGGTCGCCGCGCGACATGGCACGGAGTGTGACGTGGAGATCCGGGTCGACCGCGAACTCCTTCACCTCCCCGGACAGGTCGCGAGCCACGGGGACACCGGGCACGGTCGCGGCGATCCGTCGCGCTGCCACGGCCCAGGACTCACCTGCTCGGGCCACGCCGGAAAGCTCGCGCCCACCGTGATGTACGACGACGTGCGTGGAAGTCGCCTCAGGCATGGTCGGAGCGTACTCAGGCTGAGGCCACTCCGGCGTGAACCGGGGGCAATGACGACCACGGAAAGTCGATCCAGGCCGAGGTGTGGCGCCAAGAGTAGGTGGGGACGATGACCGTCTGAGGCTTGTCGTAGATCACAGCCGTGCGGGCCTCGGCGACGTGACCTGCGCAGAAGTCCTGCACCAGCTCGAGCGTGCGACCGGTGTCGGCAACGTCGTCGGCGATCAACACCTTCATGCCGGACAGGTCGATCGCCGCCGGCGTGGGCGGCAACATGATCGGCATCTCGAGGCGCTCGTCGATGCCGGTGTAGAACTCCACGTTGACGACCGAGAGGTTCTTGACCTCGAGGGCGTAGCCCAGACCCATCCCGAGGGCGAGTCCGCCCCGGGCGATCGAGAGGATCAGGTCGGGCTCGTAGCCGTCGTCGACGACGGCCTGGGCCAGGTCTCGGACTGCGACACCGAACTGTTCATAGGTCAGGACCTCGCGCTCGTCGCTCACCTGCCCATCGTGCCGTACAGGGTCAGGGCGCGTCACTGTGGAGGTCGCGAAGCTCGTCACGGACAACCGAGAAGGCGAGACCGGGTGCATAGCCCTTGCGGGCCAGCATGGCGACCAGCCGCCGGGTGCGGACGGTGTCGTCCAGGGCCTGCATCGAGCGAAGCTTGCGTCGCACCAGGACGCGGGCTGCCTCGAGCTCGTCGTCCGGGTCGATCTCGTCGAGTGCCTCACGGGCGATCTCGTCGTCGATGCCCTTGCGGCGCAGCTCCTGGGCAAGGGCGCGCCTGGCCAGCCCCTTGCCCGGTTGACGCGAGGCGATCCAGGCCCGGGCGAACGCCTCGTCGTTGATCAGCCCGACCTCCTCGAACCGATCGAGCAGCCTGGTGGCGACATCATCGGGCACGAACTTGGCCTTCAGTTTGTCGCTGAGCTCTCGGCGGCTGCGCGCCGCCCCTGTGAGTTGATCGAGCAGGATCTTGCGGGCCACCGACTCCGGGTCGGCATCCGGTCCGAGTGCGACCGGGTCGGGCGGCGCGGGAGGACCTCCCCCCGCGCTCCCCGTCCACGCTGCCACCCCTAGAGCGACGTCGCCCTGCCACGACTCTGCCTGCGGCGCGGGCACGACGTCGCCGATCTCAGAAGGTGTCGACACCGACAGGCTGCTCCACCGGGTCGGCCTCGGCGTCGACCTGCGGACCGATCCCGAGCTTCTCGAGGATCTTCTTCTCCAGCTCGTTGGCCAGGTCGGGGTTGTCCTTGAGGAAACTGCGAGCGTTTTCCTTGCCCTGGCCGAGCTGATCGCCCTCGTAGGTGTACCAAGCGCCGGCCTTGCGGACCAGTCCCGCCTCCACGCCGACGTCGATCAGGCCACCCTCACGGCTGATGCCCTTGCCGTACATGATGTCGAACTCGGCCTGCTTGAACGGCGGCGCGACCTTGTTCTTCACGACCTTGACGCGGGTGCGGTTGCCGACCATGTCGGTGCCGTCCTTCAACGTCTCGATCCGACGCACGTCGAGACGCACCGAGGAGTAGAACTTCAGGGCCCGGCCACCCGTGGTCGTCTCCGGGGAGCCGAACATCACGCCGATCTTCTCGCGCAGCTGGTTGATGAAGATCATCGTCGTGTTGGAGTTGTTGAGGGCCCCGGTCATCTTGCGCAGCGCCTGGCTCATCAACCGCGCCTGCAGGCCCACGTGGCTGTCGCCCATCTCGCCCTCGATCTCGGCGCGGGGCACGAGCGCGGCGACCGAGTCGATCACGATCAGCGACAGGGCTCCGGACCGCACCAGCATGTCGGCGATCTCGAGCGCCTGCTCGCCGGAGTCGGGCTGGGAGACCAGCAGGGCATCGGTGTCGACGCCCAGGTTCTTCGCGTAGTCGGGGTCGAGCGCGTGCTCGGCGTCGATGAACGCCACGATCCCGCCCATGCGCTGAGCGTTGGCCACCGCGTGCAGGGCGACCGTCGTCTTTCCGGAGGACTCCGGACCGTAAATCTCGACGACCCGGCCGCGGGGCAGACCGCCGAGGCCCAGCGCCACGTCGAGGGCGATCGCCCCGGTGGGGATCACTTCCAGAGGGGCGCGCGTCTCGTCGCCGAGGCGCATGACCGAGCCCTTGCCGAACTGCCGCTCGATGTTGGCGAGCGCGGCGTCGAGGGCCTTCTCGCGGTCTCCACTTGCCATGTTGTCCATCCGTCCGTCTGTGAGGTTCTTGCGCGACTTCTTCATTGCCGCAGACGCTAGAGGAGCCCGCCGACAGTCCGCGATGACGCGATGACTGCCTGTGGAGAACCTGTTCCAACCGTCGCCTTGTGGACAGATCGTAGCCCGAACAGGTGTTCGATCGCGCCAGTCGGCACGGCGTGTCGAGCCGCGAATCCTCAGACCGGGAGATGCACCAGGAACCGGCAGCCCAGCGACTCGTTCTCCACCGCGACGCGACCCTCGTGGGCCTCCACGATCCCCTTGACGATGGCCAGCCCCAACCCAGCCCCCCGGCTGGCCGAGGAGTCACCGGGTGACGGCGTACGCGCCGGCTCGCCCTGCCAGGCGACGTCGAAGACGCGGGCCATGTCGTTGGCCGACAATCCCCCGCAGCCGTCGGTGACACTGAGCTCGACCCCGCCGGGCACGGAACGGCCGTGGATCTCGACCACTCCGTCCGAGGGCGTGTGCCGGATCGCGTTCATCACGAGGTTCGAGACGACCCGGGAGATGCCCGCCGGGTCGGCGGTGACCGCGATGCCGTCCTCGACACTGCCACCCAGGCGGACCCCGCGCTCACGGGCCAGCGGATCGGCACCGGCGATCGCCTCGCTGATCAGGTCGCCCAGGACCACGGGCTCGGGATGCATGCGCAACACGCCTGCGTGGATGCGCGACAACTCGAACAGGTCGTCGACCATGCGGACCATCCGGTCGACCTCGATCCGGATCTGGCGCTGGTAGCGCGCAGGGTCCTCGGCGAGTCCGTCCTCCAGGGCCTCGGTCATCGCGCGCATCCCCGCCAGCGGGGTCCGCAGGTCGTGCGAGACCCACGAGATGAGCTCGCGCCGGGACTCCTCGAGGCGAGCCTCACGGGCGCGGGACTCGGCCAGCCTCGCGCTCGTCGCGGCCAACTCGTCGGCCAGCTCCCGGAACTCGCTCGGCCCCCTGGAGTTCGAGGCGACATGCCCCTGCTCCCCGATGGTGCGGGCATCCTGACGCAGAGCGCGCGACCAGTGCGCGAACGCCTCACCGACGGCCATGGCGACGGTCACCGCCACCACCCCGGCGACCGCGCCCACCCAGAGGACCACGGAGAAGTCGTGGTCGGAGATGAACATCGCTCGCGCCGTACCCACGAGTCCGGCCAGCACGGCCGCGACCGCGACGACCGCGACTCCGGCCGTGAGCCAGCGCAGCGAGCGACGTCGGACGAACCAGGCCAGCACCAACCCGATGACGCCCACGCCACCGGACCACGCCGCCGCAGTCAGGACGATCTGCGCCTCGGTGCTCATGACGCCTCCCAGCGGTAGCCCACGCCCCACACGGTGACCAACCGCACGGGACGGGTCGGGTCGGACTCGATCTTCTCCCGGAGACGCCGCACGTGCACGGTCACGGTGGACTGGTCACCGAAGGACCAGCCCCAGACCTGCTGGAGCAGCTCGTCTCGGGAGTACGCCGTGTTCGGGTTGGCCATCAGGAAGCGCAGCAGGTCGAACTCGCGCGAGGTCAGCGACAGCACCACACCGTCCAGGGTGGCGACATGGCTGCCGGTGTCGAGCACCAGGCCGTTGTCGGTGAAGGTCTCCGGCTCGGTCGGGCGCTCGCCGGAGCGCCGCAGCACGGAGTCGACGCGCAGGGCGAGCTCACGTGGGCTGAACGGCTTGGTCACGTAGTCGTCGGCTCCGTGCTCCAACCCGATCACGCGGTCGGTCTCGGACCCGAGGGCGGTCAGCATGATGACCGGCACGTCGCTCGTGGTCCGCAGCCGACGACACACCTCGAGCCCGTCGATGCCGGGCATCATCAGGTCCAGGACCACCAGGTCGGCGGGAGTCTCGCGCATCGCCTGCAGGGCGGACTCACCGTCGACCGCCTCGATCACGTCGTGGCGGTGGGCACGCAGGTAGGACACGACCACCTCGCGAACGGTGTGGTCGTCATCGACCACGAGAACTCTCGCCACCACCGCTCCTCGTCGTGCGTCGGTTGCGGGAGGCCAGCACGCTCGCCAGCACCACCGCAGCCAAGGTTAGCCCCGCGATCACCAGCCAGGCCGGGACGTAGGCGCGGTCCAGCAGGGAGGTGTTGTCCGCTCGAGCCCCGAAGCGGCCCAGCACCGGGATCGCCACGACCGTCAAGGTGCCCAGCACGACCAGGGCCACGGTGGCCGGCGCCCGTGCTGCGGCGGGCAGCAGACGTGCCGCCACCAGGCACACCGCGAGTACGACGGGCGCCAGGATGCCGTCGTGCGCGATGACTCCCCCGGCTGCCCACAGAGCCGTGGCGAACAGGTTGTCCAAGCCCAGCTGGAGCAGCAGGAAGAGACCGTACAGTCCCACCAGCACTCCGGGCGCACCGATCAGCAGCCGGGTCCTCACGCGATCACATCCAGTCGCGAGACCCACTTCGTCTGCAGCACACCCGGCCGGTTGGGGGCGATCAGCCGGCAGGGGAAGCCGTGGTCGATGGCCAGGGTCTCCCCGTTGAGCTGGAGCGCCAGCAGGGTGCGCGAGTCGTCGGCGAAGTTCCCCTGGAGCTCGGTGACGCTGTAGCCGCCCTTCTGCTGAAGTGACTCGACCCTGATGTCGCTTGCCGCGGGTGCCAGCACCAGGTCGAGGAGGTCACGCACGCGCACCCCGGTCCAGGTGGCGTTCGCGCTCCAGCCCTCCACACAGGCGATGGGGAGATCCTCGGTGCGCTGGACCATCGCCTCGAGGTCTGCACGGGACAGCTCGACCTCGCTGCCGGCGTACCCGACGGTGAGGCGGTAGGCGTCGCTGAAGGCGACCAGCTTCACGTCGGCGGCGCGCGCCGAGCGGTTGACCGGGAGGTCCTGGGGGCCGTCGCCCGAGCGGACGCCGAAGACCGACACCTGGCGCAGGATCGGCACGGTGCTGCCGGCCGTGGCCAGCACGGCGACTCCGGAGGCCGCCCAGGTCGTGCGCAGCAGTCCGCGCCGCGACAGCACCCCGTCATCGTGCGAGGTCGTGGCCCGGTCCTGGCTGCCGTCCTCGACGTCGGCGGTCAGCGCGGCGCGGATCACCGGCAGCTTCACCGCGATGTGCACCACCAGGGCGCCGATGGCCACCCAGGCCATCGCGTAGTGGGTGTCGCGGAAGTGGAAGCTCCACGGGTACCACTGCGCGGCGTTGGCCAGTCCCGAGGCGAGCTGGAAGATGCCCGCTGCGACCAGCACCAGGATGGAGATCCGCTCCAGGCCGTGCAGCGCCAACTCGCGCCTCTGCTTCGGAGGTCGGGTGAGCAGCTTGGGGAAGACCGTCCAGAGCTTCACCAGGAGCAGCGGGATCGCGGCCGTCCCCGAGATCACGTGCACGCCCTGGGTCACGCGGTAGCCCCAGGCGGGGCTGGTCGGGAACGGGAACCACGGGTGGTGTGCCTGCGCGACATGGCTGATCACGCCGGTGAGGAACGCCAGGGTGAAACAGACCCCCAGCCACAGCCCGATCCGGGCCGCGACCGCTGGGCTGCGCAGTCGCGAGGTGAAGTCCTCCTCAGCGGGCAGACGCATCGCTCAGCCCTCCCGGGTCAGCACGGCGAACCAGCGGCCGGCGTACTCGTGCGTGGCCAGCACGCTCAGGTCCGCGGCGAAGGCGAGGGCGCCGATCGCCTCGGCCCCGACGACGGTCCAGGCGAAGGGGCGGCTGGACTGGTTCGCGGTCCGCAGCATCACCGATGCGGTCTGGATGCCGAGACCGTACGGCGCCAGGTCGACCACCACGCGCCCCCGTGGCGCGAGGAGGGTGTGGACCCGGCGCAGCAGGCGTTCGGGGTTGCCGCCGATGCCGATGTTGCCGTCGGCCAGGAGGGCTGTCTCCCAGCGGCCCTCACCGGGCAGCGGCCCGAAGACGTCGCGACGCAGGGCGGTGACGCCACGGGCCCTGGTCTGCTCGATGGCCTCCTCGACCACGTCCACGCCGAGCACGCTGCGTCCGAGCTCGGCGAGGTGGGCCGCCATCCGTCCGGGGCCACAGCCGATGTCGAGGGTGGCTCCGAGGCAGTGCGCGAGGACGGCACGGTCGGAGGCAGTCACGGTCCGCGACCAGTGGTCGACCGGCAGTGGGCTGGGATCCGGTCCCAGGCCGACCACGTCGCAGGGCACACCGCGCAGCGCGGAGGCGAAGACCTCGGTGAACGGCTCGTCGGTGAGGGGGGCGGTGGTCATGACGGGCTCCCGGGTGAGGTGGCCCGAGCCTGGTGCCAGGCTCGGGCGAAGCGGCTGCCGGGCACCTGCTCGGCGACCACCACGGCGTCGGCGACGGTGTCGACGTCGCGCAGGGTGTGGGTGGTGCCCACGTCGAGGCCGGCGGATTCGAGGGCGTCACGGGTGTGGCGCAAGGTCTGCGGCGTCGACATCGGTACGCCGACCAGCAGCGCGGCGTCGGAGGGATTGCGCAGGGCAAGCACCCACCAGCCGCCGTCCTCGGCGGGACCGAGCACGGCGTCGTGATGGGCCAGCGTGTCCGACACCTCCAGCAGGAGGCCGGCGTCGACCTGGGGGGTGTCCATGCCGATCTGCACGATCGGACCCGGGCCGGCGTCCAGGTGGGCGTGCGCGAGCCTGCTGCCGAAGTCGCCCTGGTGCTGGGCGAAGACCGTCCAGTGTTGGACGTGGCGGGCGATGGTGTCGCCTGCGACCGCCTCGGCCAGCCTGCCCTCGAGCGCCAGGTGGCAGTTCGTGGCGCCGAAGGCCTGGGTACAGGCGGCCAGGGTGTCGAGCAGGGCGGCTGCTGCCACGTCGGCGGCCGCAGCCATGCCGATGTCGGAGCCCAGTCGGGTCTTGGAGACGCCGGCGACGGGCGCCTTGGCCACCACCAGGCCGCGGGGCGCCGTCATGACAGCACCTTGTAGAAGTCGCGGGCCGTGCGCAGGGTCCCGCGCACCGAACCGGAGACCTTCGACTTGGTGCCTGCCGCACGCGGCAGGTAGGCGATCTCGCGTTCGGTGATCCGCCAGCCGGCGAGGGTCGCCTTGTGCAGGAGCTCGACGGGGTAGCCGAAACGACGGTCCTGGACGTCGAGGTCGACCAGCGCTTGGCGTCGGCACACCCGCATGGGGGCGATGTCGTGCACCGAGAGGCCGACGCGGCGGCGCATCCACCACACGATCAGTCCGTTGCCGGCCCGGGCGTGCCAGGGCCAGACACCGCGAGCGACCGGACGACGTCGTCCCACGGCCAGATCGGCGCGACCGGCCTTGACGTCCTCCAGGAGGCCGAGCAGCTCCTCGGGGTCGAACGACCCGTCGCCGTCCATGAAGGCGACGTACTCCCGGGTCGCCGCGACCAGACCGGCGTGCACGGCCGCTCCGTAGCCGGGCTGGGACTCGTGGACCACGGTGGCGCCCAGGTCTCGCGCCACCTCCGCGGTGGCATCGGTCGATCCGTTGTCCACGACCGTCACCGCGAGGCCTGCCGGCACGAGGGGCAGCAGCGCGGTCAGCGCTGGCGCCTCGTCCTTGCAGGGGAGGATCAGGTCACAGTCGTCCATGTCCCTCACCGTAGGAGTCAGCACCGCCCGAGAACCGCGAAAAGCCTTACGAAGCCCTGACGTCGACCCGGTCGGGCCCCGCCTGGTCGCAGTACCCACCTAGTCTCGGAGCCATGCCCACCCTCCTACGCTCACGAGCACGCTCACGAGCAGCGGTGGGCTTCGCGATCGCGTCGGTGGTGGTCCTGGCCGCCATGGTGCTGCCGGGCCTCCTGGGCTGGGACGTGCGCACCCACTCGAAGGCCGTCAACCCGGTGCCGCCCCTGCACTCGACCTGGGACCCCAAGGTCGGCCTCGGCACGGTGCCCGCCGTACTGCTGGCTCTGCTGTCGTGGCGCTATGCCATCGACCTGGCCGAGCGCCTGAGCTGGCGTCGGCTGCTGCTGGCCTCCTGGGTCCTCGCCGCCGCCTGGATGGTGTCACTGGCGTTCGTGGACGGCCCCGAGGGCATCAGCCGATCGCTGGGCAACCCCTATGAATACCTGGAGACGGCGCGCGCGGTCCAGGACGTGCCGGCGATGCTGCACGAGTTCGTGTCCCGGATCCCGATGGATGCGCCGGACAACTGGGTGACCCACGTGGCCGGCCACCCTCCCGGGGCCCTGCTGTTCTTCGTCCTGCTGGACCGGGTCGGTCTCGGCGGGGACTTCGCTGCGGGACTGGTGGTGACCCTCGTCGGCGCCACCACCAGCGCCGGCGTCCTGGTGACGGTGCGCGCGCTGGGCGCCGAGGCGATGGCCCGGCGAGCAGCGCCGTTCCTCGTCCTGGGCCCGGCCGCGATCTGGATGGCGGTCTCGGCCGACGCCGTGTTCGCCGCGGTCGCCGCCTGGGGACTGGCCGCTCTCGCGATCGGCGCGGTACGCCGTTCGTGGACGCACTCGATGCTGGCCGGCCTACTGCTGGGCACGTGCGTGCTGATGTCCTACGGCCTGCCACTGCTCGGGATCCTGGCGGTGACGATCCTGGTCCTCGCCCGCACCTGGCGGCCGCTGCCCGTGGCAGTCGCCGCCGCCCTGGCCGTGGTGCTGGCCTTCGCTGCCCTCGGGTTCCGGTTGTGGGAGGCCTATCCGGTGTTGCGCGAGCGCTACTGGGACGGGATCGCGAGTGATCGCCCGGCGTCGTACTGGATCTGGGCCAACCTCGCCGTGCTGGTCCTCAGCGCGGGTCCACTGGTGGCTGCCGGCTGGGCCCAGCTCACCGAGCGCTCATCGTGGACGCCCCCGACGATCGCGGCGCTGGCGACCGCAGCCACGGCCAGCATCGTGATCGCGGACCTGTCGCAGATGAGCAAGGCGGAGGTGGAGCGGATCTGGTTGCCGTTCGTGCCGTGGATGCTGTTGGCTGCGGCGTTGCTCCCGGAGCGCTGGCGGCGCTGGGGGCTCGCCTGCCAGCTGCTGGTCGCGCTGGCCCTCCAGCACCTGCTCTACACGTCCTGGTAGCCGGCACGCCCAACCGGACGAAGCCGGCGCTAGTCCCGCAGCGGAGCGGTCGCGAACTCCGGCAGCCCCACGCCCGGCGCGATCTCGGCAGCGAAGCCGAGCTCGCGGCGTGCCAGCTCCGGGGAGGCGACCACGTGCCGCACGTCGCCCAGTCGGTAGCCGCCGGTCACCTCTGCCCGCAGGTCCGAACCGGTGCCCTCGAGGACGAGGCCGGCGACCGTGGCGATGGACACAGGTTCACCGGAGCACACGTTGTAGGCCGCGAACCGGCCCGGTTCGGTGACGGCCCGCAGCGCAAGGAGGTTGGCGCGCGCCACGTCGGCCACGTGCACGAAGTCACGCATCTGGGCGCCGTCCTCGTAGACCTTCGGCGCCTCGCCACGCTCGATCGAGGACCTGAACATCGCCGCGACGCCGGAGTACGGCGTGTCGCGCGGCATGCCCGGACCGTAGACGTTGTGGTAGCGCAGCGCGATCGCTGCCGCATCGGCCTGCCGCACCCACGACGAGGTGTAGTGCTCCTGAGCCAGCTTGCTGGCCGCGTAGCTGCTGCGCGGGTCGAGCCTCGCGTCCTCGTCCACCAGCTCCCAGGTCAGGGCCTGGCCGCAGACCGGGCACAGGTTCTCGAACCGGCCCTCGTCCAGGTCGAGCACGGTGCGCGGCGGCGGCTGCTGGTGACCGTGGGTGGCACACGCGTAACGGCCCTCGCCGTAGACCACCATCGAACTGGCCAGCACGAGGCGGTGAACCCCCGCCTCGTGCATCGCGGCCAGCAGCGCCGCGGTCCCGAGGTCGTTGTGGGAGGCGTACGCCGGGAGGTCGGACACCGTGACACCGGCACCCACGACCGCAGCCTGGTGGCACACGGCGTCGACACCGTCGAGCAGGGCCGACCAGGAGGCCACGTCGCGCACGTCCACCTGGTGGGTGCCCTCGGGGGCGCGGGCGGCCCCGTGCGCCTGCGGTAGCATCAGGTCCACCCGGACGACCTCGTCGCCGGCCTCGTCGAGCTGAGCGCCGATCGCGCTGCCGATGAAGCCAGCAGATCCGGTGAGCAGGATCTTCATGGCAGGTCGTAGGTGAGGTCGAGGCCGTCGGCCCACGATGCGCAGGCGCAGCCGCTCGGGTCGGGAAGCCGGCCGATGGCGGAGGCCAGCAGCGCCTTCAGGCGTTCGATGTTGCGCCCGAACATCGCGAACACCTCCGCCTGGCCCACACCGGCGCCCTCCTCGACCCCGGCGTCCATGTCGGTGACCAGGGCGACGGCCGAGTAGCACATCTGCAGCTCCCGAGCCAGGACGGCCTCGGGGTGGCCGGTCATGTTGATCAGCGTCCATCCCTGGGCGGCGTAGTGCCTCGACTCGGCACGCGTGGAGAACCGGGGACCTTCGACCACGACCATCGTGCCGCCGAGCGACACCGCCGGGTCGACCGCGGCCACCGCCTTCGACAAGGGCGCGCAGTAGGGGTCGGCGAACGGCACGTGGATGGCCCCGGTCTCGACGTACGACCCGATCCGGCCCGAGGTGCGATCCACGAGCTGGTCGGGGATGACCACGTCGCCTGGCGCAACCTCCTCGCGCAGGCCGCCCACGGCACACGGAGCCAGGACCTGACGCACGCCGAGTGAGCGCAACGCCCAGAGGTTGGCCCGGTAGTTGATCCGGTGCGGCGGGAACTCGTGTCCGGCACCGTGCCGGGGCAGGAAGGCCACCGATCGCCCGGAGACCTCTCCGAGGGCCAGCTCGGCCGAGGGGGCGCCGTACGGCGTGTCGACGGTGATCGTTCGGGGCCGGTCGAGGAACGAGTAGAAGCCACTGCCGCCGATGATGGCTACGTCTGCGCTGGTCACGGCCCCACCCTGTCATCCGTGGCCGAGGTTCCCCAACGCCGCGGGCCGGCCGTCAGGAATCCGTAAGCGGTTCAGCGCTCGCTCACCGGGAGGTCCAGGGCCTCCCACACCGCGGCCCACACGGCCTTGGGCGGCACCCCACCGTCCAGGGCCTCGACCGCCGTCCGTCCGCCCAAGGCGCTCAACACCTGCTGATCGGCCCAGAACTGGGCGACCCCAGGACCCAGGGCGGACTCCATCCGGGCCCAGAACTCCGTGTGCCTCACCGGCGCCTCGCCCAGATCTCCAGCCAGATGTCCCCGGACTTGCCACGCTCGCGTCCCACCTCGTCGACCAGCCAGCCCGACGCCTCCAGGGCCTCGCGGACCTCGTGCGAGCGCCAGTAGACGAAGTAGCGCGGCGCACCGACGTGGCCGTGGGTCGACCACTCCTCCCCGTCGCCCTCCTTGAACGAGGCGTAGAGCAGCCCGTCGGAGCGGGTGGCGTCCGCCAGCCGTCCACTGACGATCGGCAGGTCCTCGCGCGCCACGTGCAACAGGCAGGCATCAGCCCACACGGCGTCGTACCGCTCGAGGGGCCGCACCGGGTCGAAGAGGTCGTCGGTCAACGGGTCGACGACGTCGGCGTCGTGGCCGGTCGCTCGCAGGAGGCGCACGAACTCGCGGCTCACATCGGTACGGCGCACACTGAGCCCGGCCGCCTCGAGCAGGAGAGCGTCGTGACCAGGGCCGCTGCCGATCTCCAGCACACGTGCTCCACTGGGCAGTTCGTCGGCGAACCGCTGCACGATGGCCTGCAGGGCCGCCGTCGTCACCGCCGTCGCGTCGCGATAGGCCGCGGCGTAGGCGTCGTACGCCGCCACGGTGTCGCGCTGCGGAGTGCTCACGGTCGACATCTTTCCAGCCGGAGGCTCGGGAGTGGCAAACTTCGCCACATGCAGGTGCGCGTGGCGACGACGGACGACCTGCCGTCGGTGGCCGCGATCTACGACCACGAAGTGACCGCGAGCGTGTCGACCTTCGACCTCGAGCCCCGGCCTGCCACGTACTGGCAGGACCGGCTGGCCAGCCGGGAGCCGGGAGACCACCTGCTGGTCGCGACCGAGGGTGAGGTCGTGCTGGGCTTCGCGTACTCGTCGGCCTACCGACCGCGGCCCGGGTTCCGCCACACCCGGGAGACCTCGATCTACCTGCATCCAGAAGCCCGCGGGCGGGGCGTCGGTCGCAGGCTGTACGCCGAACTCCTGGGCCTCCTGGAGGACGACGGAGTGCACAGCGTGCTGGCCATCGTCGCCCTGCCCAACGATGCCAGCGAGCGCCTCCATGTGGCCGCAGGGTTCGAGAAGGTCGGCGTGATGCGCGAGGTCGGCTGGAAGTTCGGGCGCTGGATCGACGTCGCCTGGTACCAGCTCCACCCGTGAGCGGGGGCGTTGTCGGTGCCGTAGGTCAAGATGGGCCGGTGAGCACGAACGACCCTCTCGCTGGCTTCAGTGAGCCGACCCGCACCTGGTTCGCGGCCGCCTTCGCCGAGCCGACCCCGGCCCAGGTCGGGGCCTGGGATGCCGTGGGTCGTGGCCAGCACGCCCTCGTCGTGGCTCCGACGGGGTCCGGCAAGACCCTCTCGGCGTTCCTGTGGTCGCTCGACCGGCTCCTGAGCGCCCCGCTGCCGGAGAAGCAGCAGCGCTGCCGGATCCTCTACGTCTCCCCGCTCAAGGCGCTGGCCGTCGACGTCGAGCGCAACCTGCGCGCGCCGCTCACCGGGATCCGGCACACCGCCGACCGACTCGGCACACCCGTCGCGGAGGTCTCGGTCGGACTGCGATCGGGTGACACCTCGGCCGCCGACCGGCGCAGACTGACCACGACGCCGCCGGACATCATGATCACCACCCCCGAGTCGTTCTTCCTGATGCTGACCTCCCAGGCCCGTGAGTCGCTGCGCAGCGTCCAGACCGTGATCATCGACGAGGTGCACGCGGTGGCCGGCACCAAGCGCGGCGCCCACCTGGCGGTGTCCCTGGAGCGACTCGACGCCCTGCTCACCACGCCCGCCCAACGCATCGGGCTCTCCGCGACGGTGCGCCCGCTCGAGGAGGTGGCGCGGTTCCTGGGCGGCACAGCACCGGTCGAGATCGTCGCACCGGTCTCCAGCAAGGAGTGGGACCTGACCGTCGTGGTCCCGGTCGAGGACATGACCGAGATCGGCCAGCCGATCGAGGACGAGGGTGGCGGTTCCGCGGCCGGCGGCACGCGGCGTACGTCGCTGTGGCCGCATGTGGAGGAGCGAGTCGCCGACCTGATCGGGGAGCACCGCTCGACGATCGTGTTCGCCAACTCACGCAGACTGGCCGAGCGCCTGACCGCACGCCTCAACGAGATCGCGGCCGATCGGGCCGGCCTGGGCCCGGACGGCCCGGTGAGCCCACCGGCCGAGATCATGGCCCAGTCCGGTGTCTCGACCAGCTCCACCGACAACCCGAGCGTCCCGGTGATCGCCCGGGCCCACCACGGATCGGTGAGCAAGGAGCAGCGGGCACTGATCGAGGAGGACCTCAAGCGCGGGCGGTTGCCCTGTGTCGTGGCCACCAGCAGCCTCGAACTGGGCATCGACATGGGCGCGGTGGACCTCGTCATCCAGATCGAGTCACCCCCCTCGGTCGCCAGTGCTCTGCAGCGGGTCGGACGGGCCGGTCACCAGGTGGGCGAGGTGTCACGGGGCATCCTGTTCCCCAAGCATCGCGGTGACCTGGCCCAGACGGCGGTGGCCGTCGTGCGCATGCGCACCGGCGAGATCGAATCGCTTCGGGTGCCCGCCAACCCGCTCGACGTCCTGGCCCAGCAGGTGGTGGCCGCCGTCGCCCTGGAAGCGTGGGACGTCGACCGGCTCTACGAGCTGTTCCGCCACACCGCGAGCTTCACCTCGCTCCCCCGCAGCGCCTACGACGCCACTCTCGACCTGCTGGCCGGCCGCTACCCCTCCGACGAGTTCGCCGAGCTGCGCCCGCGCATCGTGTGGGATCGGATCACCGGACAGATCACCGGGCGCCCCGGCGCCCAGCGCCTCGCGGTCACCAGCGGCGGCACCATCCCCGACCGGGGGCTCTTCGGGGTCTTCCTTGTCGGCGGGGAGGGCCCGGGCCGTCGGGTCGGGGAGCTGGATGAGGAGATGGTCTACGAGTCACGGGTCGGCGACGTCTTCGCGCTCGGTGCCACGTCGTGGCGGATCGAGGACATCACCCATGACCGGGTCCTGGTGAGCCCGGCCCCCGGTGTCCCGGGTCGGCTGCCCTTCTGGAAGGGCGACGGCCTCGGCAGACCCGCGGAGCTGGGTGAAGCCGTAGGTGCGTGGACGCGTGAGCTCGGATCCATGAAGAGGGACGCGGCGCTGGCTGAGGCCACGGCGGCCGGGCTCGACGACTGGGCTGCCAACAACCTGGTCACCTACCTCACCGAGCAGCGCGAGGCGACCCAGGTGCTGCCGAGCGATCGCACACTGGTGGTGGAGCGGTTCCGTGACGAGCTGGGCGACTGGCGACTGGTGGTGCACTCGCCCTATGGCACCCCCGTGCACGCACCCTGGGCCCTGGCGATCAACACGAGGCTGCGCGAACGCTACGGGGTCGAGGCGTCGGCGGTCGCTTCCGACGACGGGATCGTGTTGCGCATCCCGGACACCGACGTCGAGCCGCCGGGTGGTGAGGTGGTCGTCTTCGAACCGGACGAGATCGAACAGCTCGTCACGGCTGAGGTGGGCGGCTCCTCCCTGTTCGCCTCGAGGTTCCGCGAGTGCGCGGCGCGGGCCCTGCTGCTGCCCCGTCGTGATCCCGGGCGTCGGTCACCGCTGTGGCAACAACGCCAGCGCAGCGCCCAGCTGCTCGACGTGGCCTCGAAGTACCCCGCCTTCCCCATCGTGCTCGAAGCTGTGCGCGAGGTCTTGCAGGACGTCTACGACCTGCCCTCGCTGATCGGGCTGATGAAGAAGGTCGAGCGGCGCGAGGTGCGGGTGGTCGACGTGACCACCCAGTCACCCTCGCCCTACGCACGCAGCCTGCTGTTCGGCTACGTCGCCCAGTTCGTCTACGAGGGGGACTCCCCCATCGCCGAACGCCGAGCGGCCGCCCTGAGCCTCGACCAGGGTCTCCTGGCCGAGCTGCTGGGTCGTGCCGAGCTGCGCGAGCTCCTCGATCCCGATGTCCTGACCGAGGTCGAGGCCGAGCTTCAGCGACTCGCCCCGGACCGTCGAGCCCGCGATGCCGAAGGGGTGGCCGACCTGCTGCGCCTCCTGGGACCGCTGTCCACTGACGAGGTCGGCGAGCGTTGCGTCAACGCTGCGGACGCCCGAGGCTGGCTGTCGGTCCTGACCGAGTCACGTCGGGTGGTGCCGATCCGGATGGCCGGTGCCGAGCGCTGGGCCGCGGTCGAGGACGTAGCCAGACTGCGCGACGGCTTGGGCGTTCCGGTCCCACCCGGCACTCCGGAGGTGTTCGCCGAGGCGGTGGAGGACCCCCTGGCCGACCTGGTGTCCCGCTACGCGCGCACCCACGGGCCCTTCACGACCCCCGATGTCGCCGAACGGCTGGGGCTCGGCACCGCGGTGGTCCGCCACACCCTGCAACGGCTTGCTGCTTCCGGGCGGCTGCTCGAAGGCGAGTTCCGACCCTCCGGCTCGGGCAGCGAGTGGTGCGACGCCGAGGTGCTGCGCCGACTGCGGCGGCGCTCCCTGGCCCGCCTGCGCCACGAGGTGGAGCCGGTCGAGCCCGCGGTCCTGGGACGGTTCCTGCCTGCGTGGCAGCACCTGGTCCCCACAAACTCGACCGGCAGCAGCCGTCGCGGTTCGCTGCGTGGCGTGGACGGCGTCGTCAGCGCCATCGAGCAGCTCGCCGGCTGTCCCGTGCCGGCCTCTGCACTTGAGCCGCTGGTGCTCTCGGCTCGGGTCGTCGACTACGAGCCCGCGATGCTCGATGAGCTGAGCGCGACCGGTGAGGTGATCTGGGCCGGACACTCTCCGCTGCCCGGCAACGACGGCTGGGTGTCGGTGCATCTGGCCGACCAGGCGGCCCTGACCCTCCCCGCACCAGGTGAGCTCGAGCTCACCGAGGCGCACCAGGCGGTGCTGGACGCGCTCGCTCCGGGTGGCGCCTGGTTCTTCAGGCAGCTGTCGAGTGCCGTCGGCAGCCAGGACGACCGCGCGCTGTCGACCGCGCTCTGGGACCTGGTGTGGGCGGGCCGCGTCACCAACGACACCCTGGCACCGTTGCGGGCGCTGACCAGTTCCGGCCGCACCACCCACCGCACCCGTCGTACGCCGCCGCGAGCGCGCGGCGCCCGGGGGCGCCCCGGCCTCCCGACCCGGTCGGGTCCGCCAGAGACGGCCGGCCGCTGGTCCGTGCTGCCCGCGGTCGACACCGACCCCACCAAACGGGCCCACGCCGTCGCGGAGGCGCTGCTCGACCGGCACGGGGTCGTCACCCGGGGAGCGGTGATGAGCGAACGGGTGGCTGGCGGATTCGCAGCGGTCTACCGCGTGCTGACCGCCTTCGAGGACTCCGGTCGCTGCCGTCGGGGCTATTTCGTCGACGGCCTCGGCGCTGCCCAGTTCGGCACGGTCGGCGCGATCGACCGGCTGCGGACCTACGTCGAGATCCCACCTGACGCCAAGCCCGCTGCGGTGACCCTGGCCGCCACCGACCCGGCCAATCCCTACGGAGCCGCCCTCCCGTGGCCTGAGCGGGTGGACGGCGAGACCGGTCATCGGCCGGGTCGCAAGGCCGGCGCCCTCGTGGTGCTGGTGGACGGCGCGTTGGGGCTCTACGTCGAGCGTGGCGGCCGCACCCTGCTCACCTTCACCGAGTCCCCCGACCGGCTGGGACCTGCGTGTCAGGCGCTCGCCGACGCGGTCCGCCGCGGAGCGCTGGGACGCCTCACCGTGGAGAAGGCCGACGGTTCGGCGCTCCTGGGACGCTCGGACAACGCACTGCGCACCGCTTTGGAGGATGCTGGGTTCGTGGCCACCCCCCGAGGACTCCGGATCCGAGAGGGGACGCGTGCCTGAAGGCGACACCGTGTGGAGGGCCGCCCGCTCACTCGACCGGGCGCTGGCGGGGCACGTGCTGACCCGCACGACGTTCCGCGTGCCGCAGCTCGCCACCGTCGACCTGACCGGGGGGATCCTGAGGCGCACGCTGTCACGCGGCAAGCACCTGTTGACCCACATCGACGACGCCCCCCAGCACTGGACGCTGCACACCCACTTCAAGATGGAGGGCTCGTGGCACATCTACCAGCACGGCCAGCGCTGGCGTCGCCCGGCCCATGAGGCCCGGGTCGTGTTGGAGACGGTCGACCGCGTGTGCGTCGGCTTCGCCCTCGGCATCGTCGAGCTGCTGCCCCGCTCGGAGGAGGAGCGCGCTGTGGGACACCTCGGTCCCGACCTGCTCGGCGACGACTGGGATGTCGAGGAGGCCGTGCGTCGCCTCTGCCTTCAGCCCGATCGGCCCGTGGGTGAGGCCCTCCTGGATCAGCGCAACCTGGCCGGCATCGGCAACATCTACCGCAATGAGCTCTGCTTCCTGGCCGGGATCCGCCCCACCCGGCACGTCGCTGACGTCCCCGACCTGCCGCGCCTGGTCAAGCGCGCGAAGGCGCTGCTGGAGGCCAACAAGGAGCGCACCGAGCAGACCACCACAGGCGATCTGGGCAAGGGTCGACGCAGCTGGGTCTACCGCCAGCGGCAGTGTCGTCGCTGTGGCACAGCCGTCGAGGTCGCCCAGGACGACCGCGACCGGGCGATGTACTGGTGCCCCCAGTGCCAGCCCGGGTGAGAGCTCAGGCGGCGGAGGCGACCACGTCGCGGTTGTGGGCACCGACCTTGATCGGCGTCGCCGCGATCAGCAGCGCGGCCTCCTCGAGCGCCACGGCATCACTGACGTCGCGCAGCACATCGGAGAGCGGCACGTCGAGAGCCGAGCACAGGGATGCCAGGAGCTCTGAGGAGGCTTCCTTCTGGCCACGCTCGATCTCGGAGATGTAGCCCAAGCTCACCCTGGCCTCTGCGGAGACCTCACGCAGGGTCATGCCACGCTGCATCCGCTGACCGCGGAGCACTTCGCCCAGAAGGCGACGAAACAGCACCATGAGCGTGGTCCTTTCCAAGTCGATAGGGGCAACGCTACCCGAGGGGGGTTTCTTCCCCTACGGAACTCCCCCGATCCGTGGACACCTGTTCGCTGAGGGCAGACAGCGCAGCCTGCACCGTCTGTGCCCGGATCGCGTCGCGATCACCGTCCAGCGCGCAGGCCACGTGACCCACACCTGCCGGTCCGGCAACCCCCACGAAGACAGTCCCGACAGCCTTGCCCTCCTGGGCCTCCGGGCCGGCGACGCCGGTGGTGCTGACGGCGTACGTCGCGCCGGTCAACGCCCGCACCCCCACGGCCATGGCCTCGGCGCACTCGGGGGAGACCACACCGGGGCCGGACACCACCGCGGCGGGCACGCCCAGGACCGACACCTTCAGCTCGGTGGCATAGGTCACCACTCCCCCGAGGTAGACCGCCGACGATCCGGACACCGACGTGAACGCAGCCCCGACGAGACCACCGGTCAAAGACTCCGCGGTCGCGACCGTCGCCCGGGCAGCCAGCAACTGAGCCTGAAGGCTGTGCGGTGTCGTCGGCGAAGTCGTCATCTGACGATCGTAGGCGGCCACGGGTACGTTGCCTGACATGACGAACGAGCCCCGGTTGGCCATCGAGGACTACGCACTGCTGGGTGACCGGCACACGGCTGCCCTGGTCGGCACCAACGGCTCCATCGACTGGCTGTGCCTGCCCCGCTTCGACTCCCCGGCCTGCTTCGCCGCCATCCTCGGCACCGAGGACCATGGCCACTGGCAGCTGTGCCCCACCGGCACCTATGCCGTCACCCGGCGCTACCTCGGGCGCTCGGCTGCTCTCGAGACCACGTTCACGACCGCCACCGGCGAGGTGACGCTCCTCGACGTGATGCCCACCGTCGAGGACCGTGCCGACCTCGTGCGCGTCGTCACCGGGGTCAGCGGCACTGTGGAGCTGCAGCACGACTGGGTGGTGCGGATGGAGTACGGCGAGATCCGCCCCTGGGTGCGCCGTGAGATCGTCGAGGGCCAGCAGGTCATCGTGGCCGTCGCCGGACCCGACAAGCTGGTCCTGCGCGGACCGCGGCTGCCCGTCGCGATCGACCACCACCACCAGGACACCTTCGACGTGACGGCCGGAGAGACCCTGAGCTTCTCCACCACGTGGATCCCATCCCACGTGGAGACCCCGGCCGGGCTCGACTACTCCGGACCCATCGCCGACACCATCGCCGAGGCGGAGGACTGGGCAGCAGGCTGCCAGGTCGACGTCCCCCACGCCGACGTCGTACGCCGCTCGCTGCTCACCCTGCGTCTGCTGACCCACGCCGAGACCGGGGGCATCGTGGCCGCGCCCACGACCTCGCTGCCCGAGGACTTCGGCGGGGAGCGCAACTGGGACTACCGGTTCTGCTGGCTGCGAGACGCCGCGCTCACCCTGGAGTCGCTGGTGGACGCCGGCTACACCGACGAGGCGCGCCTGTGGCGCAACTGGCTGCTGCGCGCGGTCGCGGGTGACCCCGAGGACCTGCAGATCATGTACACCGTGGACGGGGGCCGCCGGTTGCCCGAGCGCACCCTGGACCACCTGTCCGGCTATGCCGGCTCCAGCCCGGTGCGGGTCGGCAACGCCGCCGCCGAGCAGCGCCAGAGCGACGTCCTGGGTGAGGTCATGGTGGCGCTCGAACGGGCACGGTTGGGCGGACTCGAGCCCGATCCGCTGGCCTGGGCGCTGCAGCGCGCCCTGATCGACGACCTGGCCCGGCAGTGGCAGGAACCCGACAACGGACTGTGGGAGATCCGAGGTCCGATGCGCCACTTCACCCACTCCCGGGCGATGGTCTGGGCCGCCTTCGACCGCGCGGTGCGCGCCGTGGAGGAGACCGGTGCCACCGGGGACGTCGATCGGTGGCGGGAGATCCGCGATGCGGCCCGCGACGAGGTGCTGACCCGGGGCTTCAACGCGGCGGCCAACACGTTCACCCAGCACTACGAGACGACGGAGGTCGACGCCTCGCTGTTGGTGCTCCCGCTGATCGGGTTCATCGACGGAGACGACCCGCGCATGCTCGGCACGATCGAGGCCATCGAGCGCGACCTGATGCGCGACGGCCTGTTGATGCGCTATCGCACCAGGAGCGGGGTGGACGGGTTGTCCGGTTCCGAGCACCCGTTCCTGGCGTGCTCGTTCTGGCTCGTCTCGGCCTATGCCGCTGCCGGACGGACCGACGACGCGCACGCCCTGTTCGACCGCCTGGTCGGGCTCTGCAACGACGTCGGGCTGCTCTCCGAGGAGTACGACGCCGCCACCGGGACGATGGTCGGGAACTTCCCCCAGGCGTTCAGCCACCTGACCCTGGTCCAGGCCGCGTTCAACCTGGCCAGGGCCGACGCAGGCCGACCCGTCGGCACCCGGAGACCGGGCGCCGACGGTCGACCGGCTACTTCACCACCCGGAAGGTGACCGACTTGGCGACCGCTTGCGCAAGGTCGTTGCCGAGGTAGCGCACCACGATCGTCTTCCTGCCCACCAGCTTGTAGGCAGGCAGGGTGATGGTGGCCCGCCCGGCCGAGAGGGGCGAGGCGTAGGTGGTGCCGTTGGCGGTCACGGTGACCCGTCCAGCGACCACGAAGCCGGGTGCGCTCAGCGTGACCGTGACCACCGGTCGGGTGGTGTTGTGGTGGATGACCCCAGGGGTCACCCGAACCGTCATCGTCGGCTCGGCCTTGACCACCCGCACCGAGGTGGTCGTCGACGACGAGCCCACGTTGTCGTCACCGAGGTAGCGCACCTCGAACTGGCGGACCCCGGTGCTGGGGTAGGGGCCCACGCGCAACTCCGCCGTACCGTCGTCCAGGGTGGCGACGGTGACCAGCGAGCCTCCGGAGTAGATCCCCACCAGGCCCTCCGGCATCACCCCGGGAGCCGACACGATGACCGAGACCCGAGCCGTTCCTGACCGCACCGCGACGGACGCGGGCGCGACCGTTGCCTGGACGGTGGCGACGGCCTTGGCGACCACCAGCCGCACGGTCGTGCTGGAAGCGTCGTGCTGGGAGTCACCGAGGTAGCGCACCGTCAGTGCATGGCTGCCCACGGACAGCGCAGTGCCCGGGATCGTCACCGTGGTCTGGCCCGAGGCCAGGGTCCCGGTGCCGATCACGTCCTCCCCGTCGCTGACCTCGACCGTGCCGGTGGCCGGGATGTCCGAGGTCACGCTCACCTCGACCGACCCGTCCGTGCCGTAGGTCATCGCGTCGGCGGTGGCCGAGACGGTGCTGGCGGTGGCGGTGAGCGGCAGTCCGACCTGGGTGCCGCTCGGCGCGGCGATGACCACGACCGTGGCCCGCCCGGCGAGGTCGTCGGGAGCGGTGAAGGAGACCTCGGCTGCCCCGCCGGTGACCGGGAAGTCCCCGACCTTGCGCGAGGAGGTGGCGGTGCGCAGGTAGACCGCGACCGACGTGTTCTGCGGGCTCCCCAGCGAGGTCAGGTCGAGACGCGACACCTGGAAGGACACGTCGTCGCCCGCGATCACCTGCTCGGGGATGCCACTGGAGACGACCTGCTGGCGGGCGAAGTCGGGGGCGATGCCCGCGTGGTCGCGCAGGTAATCGATCCACAGGTCGCGATCGACCAGGCCGGTGTCCTGATGACTGCTCTGGGTGAAGGCGGCGAAGTTGTCACCACCGGTGCCCAGGAAGGAGAACGTCGACACGGTGTACGTCTGCGACGGGTCGATGGGTTCGTCGTCGACGAGGATCGAGGTGATCCGCGAGCCGGCCGGCTGGGTCGGATCCTGCGTGACCCGGACGTTGTCGGACAGGCCGAGAGCCAGGAACGGCCGCGCGGCACCCGTGGGTTGCCACTGCTGCTCGAGCACATCCTTCAACTGGGCGCCGGTCAGGTCGATCGTCCAGATGTTGTTGACGAACGGCAGCACCCCGTTGGCCTCGGCGTAGGTGACAACGCCATCGGTGTCGGCCGGATTGGTGCCCGGGTTGCCGGCGTACGTCAGGTCGGCGCGCATCCCGCCAGGGTTGACGATGCCGATGTCGGCAGCGCCCATCTCGGCCGGCAGTCCGTCGCGCAGGGCGTTGGCCACCAGATCACCCAGGGCCGACTCCGCGCCCCGGTCCTCGGTGCGCGGGGTGGGCGAGACCCACTTCCCGTCGACGTAGGAGCCGTTGCTGTAGGCACGGCTCACGTCGGCGGTGATGGAGCCCACGGGGACGTTGCCGACCGTTGCGGCGTTGGCCAGGGCGGCGTCGACGATGCTCTTGACCTGTGCCACCCGAGGGTACGCCGCGACGAGGTCGGCGTCAGCGACCGCCGTACGGGCCACGTTGCGGGCGGTGTAGGCCGAGACGTCACCGGTGGCCGGGTCGACGGTCAGTTGGACCTGACCGACGTTGTCGCCGTACTGCCCCGTCTGGATGATCGGGCGGGTGCCCGCCTCGCCGGGGATCGGCGCGTCCCAGGCGTAGGCCTGGTGGGTGTGTCCGTTGAAGATGACGTCGACGGCAGGGATGAGGTCGGCCATCTCGGCGAACTCGCCGCCCTTGGCCAGCTCCGTGGCGTAGTCGGACCCGGCTCCCTGGGTGGCACCGGCGTGGAAGCTGGCGACGATCACCTCAGCCTCGCCGTTGGTGTCGTCGCCGTCGCTGAGCTCACCGGCGACCCGGTTGACCGCGTCGACGGGGTCGCCGAAGTCGAGGTCGGTGATTCCCCCAGGACTCACCAGCGAGCTGGTCTCCTCGGTCACCGCGCCGATCACCCCGACAGTGACCCCCTCGACCTCGAAGGTCGCGTACTCGGGGAGCACCGGGTCCTCGGTGCCCTTGGCGTAGACGTTGGCCCCGAGGTAGTCCCACTGTGCGTTGCGCGCCCCGGGTGCGCCGATCACGCGGTCGCGCAGGTCTGCCCAGCCCTTGTCGAACTCGTGGTTGCCCACCGCCGAGGCGTCGAGTCCCAGCGCGTTGAACATGTCGATGGTCGGCTGGTCCTCCGCCACGGCGGAGGCGAACTCGGAGGCCCCGATGAGGTCACCGGCCCCGACCAGCAGCGTGCTGTCGGCCCCACCCTGCTCGGTGAGCTGCTCCACGGTGCCGGCCCACTTCACCGTGGAGGCGTTGATCCGCCCGTGGAAGTCGTTGACCCCCAGCAGGTTGAGCGTCACGGGGCCGGCCTCGGCGGAGACGTCGAGACCGATGACCTCCGGGTTGTGGTCGGAGGCACGGAACGGGTCGGCGGCGTCGAAGAACTCCGTCGCGTTGTAGTTGAACCGGCTGTACTCGAAGGCGACGGACTCACCGGCGTTGATGTCCCAGAGGTCGACACCGGTCACCAGGGCCTCGGCGGCCGGGTTGGCGAGCACGTGGTCCAGGGAGCCGGACAGGCCGCTGAAGCTGTACGACGTCTCGCCGGCGGTGTCGGACTCGAGGTTGGTGTAGCCGTCGGCGTACAGCACCTGGAGGGGGTCCTCCTCGGTGTAGGAGTTGAAGTCGCCGGTCAGGAAGATGGCGTCGGTGCCACGGTCTGCCGCGAACGCGCTGGCGAAGGTCGACAGCGCCTCGGCCTGTGCGATCCGGTCGACGTTGGCGTTGCCCTGACCGTCCGGGTCCGGGGTGCCCGAGCCCTTGGACTTGAAGTGGTTGACGACGACCGTGAAGGCCGAGGAGTTGGCGGCGCCGGCAGGCTTGAAGGCCTGAGCGAGCGGCTCGCGGGCATTGGCGAACGCCGGTGCACCGACGAGCACCTTCGAGGCTCCCACCAGATCGACCGTGGCGGGCTTGTAGATGAAGGCGGTCCGGATCACGTCCTGCTCGGCCAACGCCGGCAGGTCAGCGGCGGCCGGGGACGGTGCGAAGTCCCAGACCGGTGAGCCCGCCGCGGAGTTCAGCGCGTCGACCAGGGTCGACAGGGCGTCGTCACGGTCGGTCTCACCGAGCAGCTTGACGGAGTTCTCGATCTCCTCCAGCGACACGATGTCGGAGCCGAGCCCGTTGATGGCGGTGACGATCTTGGCCTGTTGACGCTCCAGGTCCTCCGCCTCGGCAGCCCCTCGGGGCCCGTCGGGGGTGCAGTTGTTGTTGGTGACCGGATCGCCGGCCCGGTCGTTGTAGTAGGTGCAGGAGCCACCGGCGGCCACGAAGTCGGTGCCGGTGGTGTTGAAGTAGTTCAGCACGTTGAAGGTGGCCAGCCGCAGGTTGCCGCCGACGGCCTGCGGGGCCGCGTTGTCGAGCCGGGTGTTGGCGAAGTCGGCCAGGGCCGAGCCGTCGTCGGTGACCCGGGCCGTGGGCTGGAAGTTCCAGACGTTGTTGCGGAACTCGAGGATCACCGGCTGCTTGAGGGTCGCGGTCGCCCCGACCCGGATCGGGTTGGCCTTCGTCAACCACGGGAGCGGCGTGCCTTGGTTGGCTGCGCTGAGGAAGTTGAGGCTGGCGGCGTCGTCGAGGGTGACGGCGCGAGCGAGGTTGTCGGCCGTCACGGCCTGGACGCCTGCGGTGTCCTGCGCGTCGACGACGTCGGTGGGCTGGATCAGCGGCGTGTTTCCGGTGGCCAGCCCGATCTCGCCGTACTGGTTGGTCGCGAACGTGTTGGTCACCGTGAACGTGTCGGTGGGCGCCAGCAGCTCGCCCTCGTGCGCCTCACGGCTGGCCTCGGTCGTCGGGTAGGCCGCGACCAGGGGCGTCACCGGAGCGTGGGCATCGGCCAGCTGTACGACGTCGGAGGCGGCGGCCGGGGTGATCTCGGTGGTGCCGGAGAACTCGCTGACCGGGCCCGTCACCTCGAGGAAGTCACCGATCTCGACCGCAGCGGCTGTGGCGGCGCTTCCGTAGACGAACACCGCATCGGAGGCGCCCGGGGTGGCGTCGCTCGCGCCGCCGGTGCCTTCGGTCTGGAGGTAGAAGCCGTTGAAGCCACCGGTGGGATAGGCGGCGGTGACCACGCCGCGGGTGGTCGCGATGTCGCCTGCCAGCGGCGAGGCGGCAGCGTTGGTGCCCTGGATCTCCGCGATGCTCGCCTCGACCTCGTCGGGCGGCTCGACGACGGCTCCGGAGTTCTCGGGGGTGGGTGCTCCCTCGGAGAAGTCCACCGCGTTGTTGTCGGTGTCGGCGCCGAGCGCTCCTCGACTGGCCGAGGTGGTGGCGCTCAGAGCCACCCCGGTGTTCGCCGCCTCGAAGGTGGTGGGGGTGGTGCCGTAGCCGACCATGTCGACCACGCCGGTGTTGCCGGCCAGGTTGCCCACCCCGGTGAAGGGGCTGGTGCTGGCGATCAGCAGCACCACACCGTTGGAGCCCGACATCGTGATGCCCCCACTGGCGTCGGGGGCAGGCATGGCCGCCCCGACAGCTCCACCGGCTTCCTGCACGAGGTAGTGCTCACCGGCGGGGACCGACCCGGTCAGGTTGGTGACGGTCGGAGTCGTGCCCGTCGCGGAGCGGTACTGCACCGACCAGCCGTCGACCGAGATCGCCGCGGAGGTCGGGTTGTAGAGCTCGATGAAGTCATGGGTGACGAGCGCGTCGGTGTTGCCCCCGGCGCCGTACACCTCGCTGATGACCAGGTCGCTGCCCGCCGGGTTGGCCTCGGCCGGGGACCCGAGGAGACCGGCCGAGAGAAGGGCGAGGGCGAGGCCTGAGATGGCCCCACGGCGCAAAGATGACATACGTATGACTCCGCTGCATTGGAGGACGGCAGCCCCAATCGGCGGCCCGAGATTATGCGTCCGGCAACGGCGTACGCCGTGCCTTCGCCCGCACGTTAGCCGTTGTGCCGGAAATGTGGCACCCAGGACGGGTAAATGATTGCCAACGTCCGGGTCACGACTTGGTGACGGTTGCCCGTTGCCGCCACACGTCGCGGAAGAACTCGTAGCCCGACCACAGCGTCATTGCCACTGCGGCGGCCAGGAAGACCTGCGCGGTGTAGAAGACGAACTCGCCCGCGATGCCGAACCTGTCGAAGTTGCCGTCGTGCGCGTCGCCATGGGGCAGCGGCAGGATCAGGCCGGCCAGTGCGAAGCCCTGCAGCACGGTCTTGATCTTGCCGCTCTGCGCGGCCGGGATCACGACGTTCTTGAGCACCGAGAGGCGCAGCAGGGTCACGCTCCACTCGCGCAGCAGGACGACGGCCGTCACCCACCACCAGATGTCCCCGGTGATCGAGAGGCCGACGAACGCCATCCCCGTGATGGCCTTGTCCGCGATGGGGTCGGCGATCTTGCCGAAGTTGGTGACGAGGTTGTACTTGCGGGCGTAGTCGCCGTCGATCTTGTCGGTGACCATGGCGACCGCGAAGATCACGAAGGCCACGCTGCGCCACAGGACCGAGTCGCCGCCGTCGACCAGCAGGGCCCAGCCGAAGAAGGGCACCAGCACGATGCGCAACGTCGTGAGCACGTTGGGGACGTTGAAGTTGCTCACCCGACCAGAGGGAGCCCCGGCGTCGCTCATCAGACCAACGCCTCGGCCAGCAGGTCGACCCCGTCGGTCCCGGTCACGACAGCCTCGACGATGTCGCCGATCCGAGCACCACCGGCTCCGGACACCGTCGTCGTGCCGTCGACCTCGGGGCCCTGCTCCGCGGCCCGTCCCTCGACCACACCGTCGGCCAGCGATTCGATGAGCACCGAGACAGTCTGCCCGATCCGCTCCTCGGCGCGCTGAGCATTGAGCTCCTCGACCAGCGAGGTCACGTGCTCGGTGCGCTCGGCGATGGTGTCGGCATCGAGCTTCCCGTCATAGGAGGCTGCTTCCGTGCCGTCCTCGTCGGAGTAGCCGAACACGCCGGTGACGTCCATCCGGGCCGCTTCCAGGAAGTCGCACAGGACCGCCAGGTCCTCCTCGGTCTCCCCGGGGAACCCGACGATCACGTTGGAGCGCACGCCGGCGCTCGGGCTGAGGGCGCGGATGCGTTCCAGGAGGTCGAGGAAGCTCTCGGGGTCTCCGAATCGCCTCATCCGGCGCAGCACCGTCGCGGAGGCGTGTTGGAAGGAGAGGTCGAAGTAGGGCACCACGCCGGGCGTGGTGGCGATCGCCTCGATCAGGCCCGGTCGGGTCTCGGCCGGCTGGAGGTAGGACACCCGCACCCGCTCCACACCCTCCAGGGCGGTCAGCTCGGGCAGCAGGGTCTCCAGCAGGCGCAGGTCGCCGAGGTCCTTTCCGTAGGAGGTGGAGTTCTCGCTGACCAGGAACAGCTCCTTGACCCCCTGATCGGCCAACCAGCGACCCTCCTGGATGACATCGCTGGGTCGGCGGGACACGAAGCTGCCGCGGAAGCTCGGGATCGCACAGAACGAACAGCGCCGGTCACAGCCACTGGCCAGCTTCAGGGGCGCCATCGGGCCACCCTCGAGACGGCGGCGAACGGTGCGCGGGCCGGTCGCCGGGGCGCCGGTGCCGAGCTCGTCGGTGGAACTGCCGTGACCGGGGACCGAGAGCGCCGAGGCGTCACGGTCGACCGGGCTGATGGCCAGCAGCCGACGGCGGTCCTGCGGAGTGTGGGGGTGGTGGACCTCGCCGGACACGATCGAGCGCAACCGGGCCGCGATGTCAGGATAGTCGTCGAAGCCGAGGATGGCGTCGGCCTCGGGCATCGACTCGGCCAGGTCCTTGCCGTAGCGCTCGGCCAAGCAGCCCACCGCCACGACAGCCTTGGTGCTGCCGGTCTCCTTGAGGTCGGCGGCCGCCAGCAGCGTGTCGACCGAGTCCTTCTTGGCGGCCTCCACGAAGCCGCAGGTGTTGACCACGACGGTGTCGGCGTCCGCCGGGTCGTCGACCAGCCGGAAGCCATCAGCCTCCAGCCGGCCGGCAAGCTCCTCGGAGTCGACCTCGTTGCGCGCGCAGCCGAGCGTCACCATCGCGACAGAGAGCAGGCCGTCGCCGGCTCGAGTGGTGTGAGTAGTCATAGTCGGTGACGAGTATGCCGTCTGGGATGGTCACGACCTAAGCGCGCGGTCCCCACACCCGGGAACCGTGGCCCGACGCGCATGCTGTCCCGGTCTGCTATTTCGCCGTGAACCGGCCCTGTGCGGGCCGTCCGGCAGGACCGAGGCGACCGCGCTCCTTGCCGTCGACGGTGACCTTGAGGGCGCCACCGTCCGACGCCTTCACGCTGATGGGAGGCTGTGCCCTGACCTTGTTGGACTGACCCTTGGTCAGGTCGTCGGTGAAGACGATCTCACCGTTCCCGTCGCGCACCACGACGTGGACCGGGCCCGAGGCCGACACCGTGACCGGGATAGGCGTGGCGATGACCGCGGCCGGCTGGCGCTGCTGGGACACCGACCCGTTCAACGCCGGGGCCGGCTGCTCGAACTCGGCCGGGTCGTCCATGACCAGCCGAGCGATCGACCAGGCGAGCACGAGCGCCATCACGACCCCGATCAGCAGGGACCAGTTCGTCCCGCCCCGGGTGGACCTGATGCTGCCGCCCCTGCCGGTGGCAAGCTCCGCCTCGAACACCCGCCGAGGACTGATCGGCGCATCGGCGTACCGCTCGTCGTAGGTGGCCAGCAGGGGGGAGACGTCGACGCCGAGGACGCGGGCGAGGGTGCGCAGGTGGCCACGGGCGTAGAAGTCGCCGCCACAGGGCACGAAGTCGTCGACCTCGATCGACTCGATCACGTGTGGTCGGATCCGGGTGCGGTCGGCGAGCTGGTCGACGCTCAGGCCGAGGCGGGTGCGCGCGGCCAGGAGTTCCGGCCCGATCACCGGGTCCGGCACGGGCTCGGCGCCCACGTCCTCGAGGACCAGCGGCTCAACCGGCTCACCGGGCTTGGCGATCGGAGTGACACCCTGCCCCCAGACCACGGTCTCCTCGAGGTCCGGGTCGGCGCCGCGGCGCAGCTCTCCGGCCTCCGGCAGGTCTCGTCGGGCAGCCTCCTCGCCGCGAGCCAGGTTGAGGGCGGTGGCACCGCGCACGAGGTCGCGACCGACCTCGGAGGTCACCTCGGTACGCCGGGCGGCGCCCACCTCGCGCAACGGTGACGGAGTGGCACTGGCGACCAGCGGCTGGGTGACCTCGATGTCGTCCCACCCGTGGGACGGTTCGCTCTGCGCGTCGTCCCCGGCTCCGCCACGCGACAGTCGTGCGGCGATCGAGTCGATCCCGGCGGCCAGCCGCGGTCGGGGGTCGCGCCAGAGGCGGCGCGGTCCATCGCTCGGGTCTGCCTCATCGGGCTCGTGCGTCGCGTCGTCTGCCTCGGGCAGGTCTTCGGGATAGGTGTCCCCGTCCTGCTCGTCGGTCTCGAGGACAAGGGGTTCGACGATCTCCGTGCGGCCAGCAGCCAGACCCCGCAGGGCCTCGGCCAGATCTCCGTCGGCACCGACCACACGGGTGCTCAGGCCGAGCGGCACGGCGAGCGGCGCGCCGTACAGGGTGCGGCTCAGCGACACCTGACGCCGACCGCCTTTGTCGATCTCGGCGAGCAGGCGCTCGAGGTTGCGCGGCTCCAGCACGAGCCGTCCGTCGCGCAGCAGGCCGCGACGGGGCTCCACCCGGGCCTCGGCCAGGGCTCCCCACGGCACACCACGCCAGGTGCGGCCCAGACGGATACGCACGCCCAGGCCATCGGCCACGAGCAACGGGGTCCGCGCGTCCACGAAGGCGCGCAGGTAGGTCACGGCGACCAGGCCCATCACGACCACGAGGGCCCAGTCGAGCGCGGCCCCGGTCCGGGCGGCCCGACTCAGGTAGGCGATGGACACCGCCGAGGCGGCGGCACCCACGAATGCGGCGACGCCGGAACTGCGGCGTACCTCGACGTTGTCGGTGACGGGGTGCGGCTCGTCAGCGGACTGCGGGGCCGTCTCGTGCCCCTCGTCCTCGTGCCTGATCTCGTCATGGGCCTCGGCTGTGTTCACTACTCCCCCTGCAAGGTGATGATGACTGCGTCGATCTCATCGGGCTTGACCAGCACGTCACGTGCCTTGGAGCCCTCACTCGGCCCGACCACTCCCCGGCTCTCCAGGATGTCCATCAGCCGACCGGCCTTCGCGAACCCGACCCGCAGCTTGCGCTGCAACATCGAGGTGGAGCCGAACTGGGTCGAGACCACGAGCTCGACGGCCTGGATGACCAGTTCCATGTCGTCGCCGATGTCGTCGTCCAGCTCGCGACGAGCGGCCGCCGGAGCGGTCACGTCCTCGCGGTAGGTCGGTTGCAGCTGCGTCTTGCAGTGCTTGACGACCAGGGCGATCTCCGCCTCGGTGACCCACGAGCCCTGGATTCGCGCAGGCTTGCTCGCGCCCATCGGCAGGAAGAGGCCGTCACCCTGACCGACGAGCTTCTCGGCTCCCGGCTGGTCCAGGATGACCCGGCTGTCGGCCAGGCTGGAGGTGGCGAACGCCAGTCTCGAGGGCACGTTGGCCTTGATCAGGCCGGTGACGACGTCGACGGAAGGGCGCTGCGTGGCCAGCACCAGGTGGATCCCCGCTGCGCGTGCCAGTTGGGTGATCCGGACGACCGCGTCCTCGACGTCTCGCGGGGAGACCATCATCAGGTCGGCGAGCTCGTCGACGATCACCAGGAGATAGGGGTACGGCGTCAGCACCCGCTCGCTGCCCGCCGGCACCTGGATCTTGCCCGCCCGCACCGCCTTGTTGAAGTCGTCGACGTGCCGGAACCCGAAGTTGGCCAGGTCGTCGTAACGCAGGTCCATCTCGCGCACCACCCAGGCCAGGGCCTCGGCGGCCTTCTTCGGGTTGGTGATGATCGGCGTGATCAGGTGCGGCACACCTTCGTAGGCGTTGAGCTCGACCCGCTTGGGGTCGATCATGATCATGCGCACCTCGTCGGGCGTCGAGCGCATCAGGATCGAGGTGATCATGGAGTTGATGAACGACGACTTGCCGGAGCCCGTGGCGCCGGCGACGAGCAGGTGGGGCATCTTGGACAGGTTGGCGACCACGAAGCCACCTTCGACATCCTTGCCGAGCCCGGCCACCATCGGGTGGTGGTCCGAGCGCGCGGTGTTCGAGCGCAGCACGTCGCCGAGCGACACGATCTCCTTGTCCAGGTTGGGGATCTCGATGCCGATCGCGGACTTGCCGGGGATGGGGCTTAGGATCCGGACGTCGGCCGAGGCGACGGCGTAGGAGATGTTCTTCGACAGCGCCGTGACCTTCTCGACCTTGACCGCGGCACCGAGTTCGACCTCGTAGCGCGTGACCGTCGGGCCCCGGGTGTAGCCGGTGACCTGGGCATCGATCGCGAACTCGTCGAGGACCTGCGTCAGCTTGCCGACCACGTCGTCACTGGCCTTGGAGCGGGCCTTGTGCACCGAGCCGGGCTTGAGGACGTCGTTGCCGGGCAGGGTGTAGGTGATGTCACCCGACAGCGAGAGCTGCTCCACCCGTTGGGGCAGTGGCGTGTGCGGCGGAGGTTCGAGGTCTGCCTTGTCCTGGTCCTCGACGCGGAGGTCCACCACGGCCATGGCCTCGGTCGCGGGGCCGCCCTCGGCCTCGGCACCGTCGGCCTCCATCGCCACGTCGAGGGCATCCTTCTTGCGCCGGCGGCGGTTGACCTCGCGGTCCGACAGGACGGGACTGTCGTAGGCGGGGAATCCGGCGCTGGGGTCGATCGTGTCGTCGATGCCGGCGCGGCCCCGGCGCTTGCGTCCGGTGGCCGGCTCCTCGCCCTCGACCGCGGGCGGCACGCCCATCAGGCGGTCCCGGGTCTCAGCCAGGCGGGTGGGGATCAGGTAGACGGGGGTCGCGGTGATGATCAGGACCCCGAAGAAGGCCAGGAGGACCAGGACCGGCACGACGACGTACGGCGTGCGCAGCAGGTCGAGCAGCAGGCTGGACACGACGTAGCCGATCGCGCCGCCGGCGTCGCGCAGGTCGGTGGAGTCACCGAGCACGGGCGCAGGGTTGCCGTTGGCGATGTGCACGATGCCCAGGACCCCGAAGGCGAAGGCGGCCCATCCGATCGCCTGGCGACCGACCGGTCCGTTGTGCTCGGGATCGCGCAGGTTGCGCCAGCCGACGAAGACCAGGACCAGCGGGACGAACCAGCCGACCTTGCCGACCGATCCCTCCACGATCGTCCGGCTGACCTCCATGACGTTGCCGGGCAACTGCCACCACACGGCAGCGGCGCAGACCAGGGCCAGGGCGAACATCAGCAGGCCGAAGCCGTCGCGGCGGTGCTCGGGCTCGAGGTCGCGCGCCGAGCGCCCGATGCTACGGGCGGTGCTCCCGATGAAGTGGGCGATCCCGAGCCAGACCGCGGCAACGCCGCGAGCGACGTGCCCGAAGAGACGGGCGATCGGACCCGGGCCCGAGCGCACCGCGCGTGGGGCAGGCCGACGAGCGCTCGTCGAGCGCTTGCTCGAGGAACGGGTGGGCTTCTTCTTGCTTCCGGTACTCCGTGATCGCGTCGTCGACGTTCCCGATCCACTCTTGGCAGAGGAGGTGCGGGACGTGCTCGAACTCCGCGAACCCGGCGGGGAAGACGTACGGGTCGCCATGCTCTTCAACCTAAGCCACAGTCCCACCAGTCACATGGATCACAGGTGCGTGTCGCTGAGAAACGACTCTGGGGCGCTCGAGGCGGGAGTTTCATCAAGGTATGCAGGTGAACATCCGCTGTCCGTGATGAGTTCACCGAGGTGAGCGGTGGTTGACCTACATACCTTGATGAACCTGACGGGAGCACCCTCAGGCCAGGGACTCCAGCCAGGGCAGGGCGAGGAAGAACGTCGGGAGCGCGACGACCGCGACTCCGGCTGCTGACACGATCGCGGCCTGCCACCGGTGGGGACCGAGGTCCTCCAGGAGGCGGACCCGCGCGACCAGTGAGTCACCGGGTGAAGCAGGCGCCAGACCCAGCCCGGCCGGTGGTGTGCGGGCCTCCGCCAGCACCACCAGCGCCCGGCCCACGATCGGGGCGCCGACGACCCGCGCGGCAGCCCGGTCGGCGAGGACCTCCACGAGCAGGCGCACCTCCTCCAGCGCGGCCCGGCTCGAGACCCACCGCGGATACGCCGCGTGCAGCACCCCGAAGGCTTCGAGCACCAGGTCGTGGCGGGCCCGCAGATGCGCGCGCTCATGGGCAAGCACCGCCGTGAACTCGTCGCTCGTGAGTCGCCCCAGAGCACCACGGGAGACCACGACCCGCGATCGGCTGAGGCCGGGCAGGCAGTAGGCCAGCGGCAGGTCGTGGTCAAGCACCAGCACTCCCCCGTCCCGCCGGGCCAGCAGGTCCACGTGCTCCCGGTGTGCCCGGCGCAGCGCTCGCAGCGACGTGCCGAGACGGTGGCCGCTGAGCAGGAGCTGTCCCAGGACCACCAGGGTCAGCGCCCCGGCGGCCAACGCCACGACGTACCCGACCGGACCGGGCTCGTGACGCCACGCGCGGTCGGTGACCATGGAGAGTCCGGCACCGAGCGCGGCCAGGACGGCGGCGAGCGCCACCCCCTGCCAGAGGACGACGGCCGCCCGCGGCGTACGGCGCAGTGCGGGCCATCTGGCCAGCACGCTCGGTATCGGCCACGCCAGGCACAGGGCCAGCAAGCCCAGCAGGAGCGGGGTCACGTCCGTTCGAGGTCGGCCAGCGCGGCGCGGAGGGCGTCGAGGTCCTCCTGCTTCGCCTCCCCGACGAACGCCACCAGCGCGGTGCGACGGTCGTGCTCGGCAAAGTCGTCGAGCGCGCGACCCATCAGCTCGGCGGTCATCTCCGCGCGACTGGCTCGGGCCCGGTAGTGGTAGGCGCGGCCCTCGCGCTGCTGGGTCACCAGATCCTTGCGCGCCAACCGGTCCATCACGGTCATCACGGTGGTGTAGGCCAGGTCCCGCGAGGCCGAGAGGTCGGCGTGCACCTCACGCACCGTGAACCACTGCTGTGGCTCCGCAGACCACAGATGGTCCATCACGGCACGTTCGAGTTCTCCCATTCGGGACGAAAGACCCATGGTGAGGAGTCTAGGTGCCCTGACCCCAGCCTTACTACTCCTCGTAGTATCTCCTACACTGCGTAGTAGTTCATGGTCCTTCCGCGCCCGGCCACGGGCCCCCGGACGGACCATCACACCTGAAGGGGTCCGCCCGTGGACGTGCTCGACATCGCACGCTGGCAGTTCGGCATCATCACCGTCTACCACTTTCTGTTCGTGCCGATCACGATCGGGCTGTCGGCCATGATCGCCGGCTTCCAGACCGCCTGGCTTCGGACCGACAACCCGGACTACCTCCGGTTGACGAAGTTCTTCGGCAAGTTGTTCCTCATCAACTTCGCCCTCGGGCTGGTGACGGGCATCGTCCAGGAGTTCCAGTTCGGCATGAACTGGTCGGACTACTCACGGTTCGTGGGTGACATCTTCGGTGCCCCCCTCGCGATCGAGGGACTGCTGGCCTTCTTCTTGGAGTCGACGTTCCTGGGGCTCTGGATCTTCGGGTGGGACAAGCTGCCTCGCAAGGTGCACCTGGCCACCATCTGGCTGGTCCACATCGGCACGCTGGCCTCGTCGTACTTCATCCTGGCCGCGAACTCGTGGATGCAGCACCCGGTCGGCTACACGTTCAACCCCGACACCGGGCGCGCCGAGCTGACCGACTTCTGGGCCGTGATGTTCAACAAGGTCCAACTGGTGACCTTCCCCCACGTCGTGCTCTCGGCCTACCTGACCGCCGGGGTCTTCGTGGTCGGCGTCGGTGCCTACCTCTACTCCCGCGACAAGCACGCGGGCGACCGCGGCCTCTACCACCGCGCCATCCGGATCGGGGCAGCCGTCACCCTCGTCGCCGGCCTCGGTGTCGCGTTCTCCGGTGACGTGCAGGGCAAGATCATGACCGAGGTGCAGCCCATGAAGATGGCGGCCGCGGAAGCCCTCTACGACACCAAGGAGTCCTGCGCCCCCTTCTCCATCTTCACCGTCGGCACACCTGACGGCACCAGCGAGAAGTTCGCCGTGACGGTGCCGTGCATGCTCTCCTTCCTGGCGACCGGCTCGTTCGACGGCAAGGTCGAAGGCATCAACCAGCTGCGCGAGCAGTACGAGCAGAAGTACGGCCAGGACCCAGGCGCGGCCTACTACTCCGCCGGTGGCTACGTGCCGGTGATCCCGGTGACCTACTGGTCCTTCCGGTTCATGATCGGCCTGGGTCTGTTCGCCGCTGCGGGTGCCGCCCTGATCCTGTTCCTGACCCGGCGCGGCCGAACCCCGACCAACCCGTGGTTCGCCAGGCTGGCGATCAGCCTGCCCGTCGCGGCGGTGCTGGCCAACTCGTTCGGCTGGATCTTCACCGAGATGGGGCGCCAACCGTGGGCTGTGTTCGGACTGATGACCACCGAACGTGCGGTCTCCCCCGGCGTCAGCGTCTTCGAGGCAGCCACGTCGCTGATCATCCTCACCCTGCTGTACGCCGCGCTCGCGATCGTCGAGCTGACGCTGCTCATCCACTACATCAAGCGTGGAGCCGATCCCTTCGAGGAGCCGCCCAACCCGTCGTTCGGTGACAAGTCCGACGACGACGCCGCCCTGACCTTCGCCTACTGAGGAGACGACATGGAACTCACCACCGTCTGGTTCATCCTGATCGCCGTCCTCTGGATCGGCTACTTCACCCTCGAGGGGTTCGACTTCGGAGTGGGCATCCTGCTGCCGTTCCTGGCGAAGTCGGACACTGAGCGCCGGGTCATGTACAACACCATCGGCCCCGTGTGGGACGGCAACGAGGTCTGGGTGCTGGTGGCCGGCGGAGCGACGTTCGCCGCCTTCCCCGAGTGGTACGCCACCTTGTTCAGCGGCTTCTACCTGCCACTGCTGCTGATCCTGATCGGCCTCATCGTGCGCGGCCTGGCGTTCGAGTACCGCCACAAGCGGCCCGCACCCGAGTGGAAGGCGGCCTGGGACAAGGCCCTGTTCTTCGGGTCGCTGCTGCCGGCGATCCTCTGGGGCGTGGCCTTCGCCAACATCGTCGCCGGCGTGCCGATCGACGCCTCGAAGGAGTTCACCGGCAACCTCTTCACGCTGCTGAACCCCTACGGCCTGCTCGGAGGGCTCGTCACCCTGGGCCTGTTCGTCACCCACGGAGCCATGTACATCGCACTCAAGACCGTCGGTGACATCCGGCACCGCGCCGGGGCCCTCTCGGTGAAGGCCGGTCTGGTGACCGCGGTCCTGGCCGTGATCTTCCTGGTCTGGACGCAGGGCCAGACCGGGACCGCTGCCTCCGCCGTCGCGTTCGTCCTGGCTGCTCTGGCCCTGGTCACCGGGATCGTGATGGCCCGGGCCGGGCGTGAGGGGCTGGCGTTCCTGGGCACCTTCGTCACGATCGCCCTGGCGGTCGCCGGACTGTTCCTGGCGCTGTTCCCCGACGTGATGCCCTCCTCCACCAACGCGGCGTACTCCCTCACGACCACGACCGCGGCGGCCACGTCGTACACCCTGACCGTCATGACCTGGGTCGCGGTGATCTTCACCCCGGTGGTGCTCTGCTACCAGGCGTGGACCTACTGGGTGTTCCGCAAGCGGATCGGCACCCACCACATCCCGGCTCCCGAGGCCGTCTCGGCCTGATGCGTCCGCTCGATGCTCGGCTGGTCCCCCACCTGAAGCCAGCGCGTGTGCCCCTGATCGGTGCGTTGGCTGCATCCCTGGTCGGTGGACTGCTCACGCTGGCCCAGGCGTTCGCGGTCGGCCACCTCATCGTCTCCCTGGTCAGCAACCCCGCGAGCGGGGCCTGGCGGGGGGCGGCGGGGTGGCTGGCGCTCATCGTGGTGCTGCGGGCCGTGTGTGGCTACGCCGCCGACACCGGCGCGGCTGCAGCGGCGTCCCGGGTGGGCATCGCCCTGCGCGATCGGCTGATGTCGGCCGCGGGCCGGGTCGATGCCACGGCCCTCTCGCAGCACCGCACCGGAGAGCTCGCCCTGCTGGCCACCCGGGGCACCGCAGCCGTCGAGCCCTACCTCACCCGCTACCTACCCTCCCTCGTGCTGGCCACCGTGCTGCCGCCGACCACGCTCCTGGCGATCCTCTGGCTCGACTGGCCCAGCGGTGTCATCGTGCTGTGCACGCTCCCCCTGGTCCCCCTGTTCGCCATCCTGATCGGCATCAGCACCCGCGACCGGGCACAGCGCCAGTGGCGCCAGCTGTCCGCGCTCTCGGGTCACTTCCTCGACGTCGTGCGAGGCCTGCCCACCCTGGTGGTGAACCGCCGCGCCGGGGCCCAGGGTGCCTCCATCCGCACCGTCACCGACCGCTACCGGCGCGCCACCCTCGACACCCTCAAGATCGCCTTCGCCTCCTCGGTCGCCCTGGAACTGGTCGCCACGCTCTCGGTGGCCCTCGTGGCCGTGAGCGTCGGGCTGCGCCTCGCCTCAGGATCCCTGGACTTCCGTACGGCGCTGACCGTGCTGCTGCTCGCCCCCGAGGCCTACTGGCCGCTGCGCCGGGTCGGAGCCGAGTTCCACGCGGCGGCCGAAGGCACCGCCACGTTCGAGGCTGCCTCCGCCTTCCTCGACCTCGAGCCTCCGCTGGCCACCGCGACCACCGACGCGCCGGCTGCGGGTCCGATCACGCTGCAGGACCTGAGTGTCGCCTACGGCACGCGACCGGTCCTGTCGGGCGTCTCGGCCACCCTCCCCTCCCCCGGTCTCACCGCGATCATCGGCCCGTCCGGGTGCGGCAAGTCCACCCTGCTGGCCACGCTCACCGGTGAACTGCGACCCACTGCCGGGACCGTTCGGATCGGGGACGGTGACCAGGACTGGTCCGATCTCGACGGATGGCGTCGTCAGGTGGCGTGGTCCGCACAGCGACCCTGGCTGACCCCGGGCACCATCGTGGACAACATCCGCATCGGACGACCCGAGGCCACCGAGGCCGACGTGTGGCGCGCACTGCACCAGGTCGGCCTCGACCTCACCGTCGCCGCGCTCCCGCTCGGACTCCACACCCCCTTGGGTGAGGACGGCGCCGGCCTCTCCGCCGGCCAGCGCGCCCGGGTGGCCCTGGCGCGGGTCGTGGTGGCCCAGCGGCCCTACGTGTTCCTCGACGAACCCACCGCGCACCTGGACGCCGAGAGCGAGGCTGCGCTCCTGGACACGCTGCGCTGGCTCGCCGAACGCTCCTGTGTCGTGGTCGTCGCCCACCGAGCGCCCGTCGCCGACGCGGCCGACCTGGTGCTGAGCCTGCCCGCCGCCTCGGAGGCGACCACCTCGGTCGCGCTGGTCCCACAGCCGGTCACCTCGCTGACAGGGCCCGCTGAAAACGCCACCGAGACCGCCACCGAGACCGAGAAGCCGCGGCGCACGCCGTCCGCGCGGACGAGTCGGCTCTGCGGTCTGGGGCTGGGCGCGCTCTCGGTCGCCTCCGGGGTCGCGCTCACCGCGACCGCCGCCTGGTTGATCACCCGGGCCTCGCAGCACCCACCGGTCCTCATGCTGATGGTCGCGATCGTGGGGGTGCGCACCTTCGGACTGGCTCGACCCGCCCTGCGCTACGCCGAGCGGCTGGTATCCCACGATGCGGCCCTGCGCATGCTGGCCGAGCGCCGGGCCGCCGTCTACGACGCCCTGGTCCCGCTCGTTCCCGGCCGGCTGGGGGTACGCCGCGGCGACCTGCTGGCGTCGGTGGTCGATGACGTGGACGCGCTGGTCGACGAGGAGCTGAGGGTGCGCCAGCCCCTGTGGACCGCCGCCCTGGTGGGCCTGGGTGCGGTCACCTTCGCGGCCCTGGTCACTCCGGTGGCCGGTCTCGTCGTCACAGGACTCGTCACGATCACGGCGCTGGCCGCGCTCCTGGCCCGCACCGGGGTCCGCCGTTCGGAGTCGGCGTTCATCGAGCACCGGGCCGCGCTGTCGGCCCAGGTCGAGCAGCTGCTCCACCAGGTGCGCGACCTGGCGTTGTGGCAGGCCACGGCGCCGGCGCTGGCCGACCTGAACGACACCGGTGAACGGCTCGCTGCCTCCGCCCGTCGCTCGGCGGCGGCGCCGGCCCTGGGTCGCGCGATCGTGCTCCTGGCCTCCGGAGCCGCCCTGATCACGATGGCCGCCGTCGTACCCGCCGGTGCCACGAGCCCGGCCATGCTGGCGCTCCTGGTGCTGCTCCCCCTCGCCCTGGCCGATGCGCTGCTGCCGGCGGTCGATGCTGCCGCCCTCTCAGTGCGCACCCGCGCCTGCCGCGAGCGCCTCACCGCGCTCACAACGCTCACCCCCGCGGTCTCCGATCGCGACGATGCGCGAGAAGTCAGCGCACACAGTCCGGCTCTCGTCGCCCGCGACGTCAGCGCCGGCTGGGATGAGCGCATCGCCGTCAGCGGAGTGTCGCTCGACCTCGGGTCCGGACAACGCATCGGCATCGTCGGGCCGTCCGGCTGCGGGAAGTCGACTCTCGCAGCACTGCTGGTGCGCTTCATCGACCCGGCCGTCGGGCGGGTCGACCTCGAGCACGACGATCTCCGGGCCCTGGCCCTCGACGAGGTACGCCGAGTCGTGGGCCTGGTGGACGACGACCCCTACGTCTTCAGCTCCAACCTCGTCGAGAACGTACGGCTGGCGCGGCCGGCAGCCGACGACGACGAGGTCGAGCAGGCGCTGCGCGCCGCCCATCTGGGCCCGTGGCTCGATGCCCTGCCCGACGGGTTGGCCACGATGGTCGGCGAGGGCAACGCCCAGGTCTCCGGCGGTGAACGGGCCCGCATCGGGATCGCCCGGGCGCTACTGGCCGATCAGCCGGTGCTGGTCCTGGACGAGCCGACGGCCCACCTCGACTCGGCGACCGCCCAGGCGGTCAGCGACGACATCCTGGCGGCCACGTCGGGGCGCAGCGTCGTGTGGATCACCCACGGCAGCATCGGCCTCGACCGGATGGACGAGATCCTTCAGCTGAACGCAGCCTGGCCCCCGGTTCAGCGAGCCGCGATCGGGATGGGCACGACGTAGGCCGGCGTACCGCCCCAGAGCAGGTCCTTGCGATAGCGGTAGACCTCACCACGCAGTTTCACCCTGGCCATGTTGGCCCGCGGGTTCAGCAACCGGGTGACACGGTCGCCTGCTCGGGCCTCGAGACCGTCCACCAACCAGTGGACCTGACGGCCGAGCGTGCTCACCTCGCAGCCCTGCACCCATTCGCGGCGTGCGCCCTGGAGGCGGGACAGCTCGGTGACCGCGACGAGCACGTCGCGGCGTGCGACCCGTTCGGCACTGGCGAAGAACTCATTGGCGGATCGACCCAGTTCCCTCATCGCGTCGGCGAACTCACGGTCCGGCGCCGAGACCATGTCGAGCAACCAGATCAGGTGATGGGCCAGTGCCTCACGCCGTGCCCTGGAGATGCTCAGCTGAGTGGACAGCAGGATGCGGGCGCGCTCGAGATCGCGACGCACCGCGTGTTGGACCAGCCCCTGAGCAGTCGTCATGCCGACGAGGAGTCGTCAACGAGCCGGGTGATACCCGGTCCAGACCAGGATCAGGCGCCGATGACGACAGGGATGATCATCGGACGGCGCCGGTGGGTGCTGCTGACCCAGCGACCCACGACTCTGCGAATGGTCTGCTGGAGCTGGTAGGTGTCGTCCACGCCCTCGGCCGCCGCCCGCTGCAGGGCATCGACGATCGGCTGCTTGATGGCCTCGAAGGTGGAGTCGTCCTCGGCGAACCCGCGGGCGTGAATCTCCGGCCCGCTCGAGACCTTGCCGGTCGCTGAGTCCATGACGACGATGACCGAGATGAAGCCCTCCTCACCCAGGATCCGTCGATCCTTGAGGTCGGACTCGGTGATGTCGCCGACCGAGGAGCCGTCGACGAACACGTAGCCGCAGTCCACCTTGCCGGCGATGCGGGCGATGCCCTTGATCAGGTCGACCACCACGCCGTCCTCGGCGATGACGACCCGATCAGCGGGGATGCCGGTGGCCTTGGCGAGGTCGGCGTTGGCCCGCATGTGGCGGATCTCGCCGTGGATGGGCAGCACGTTGCGCGGCTTGACGATGTTGTAGCAGTAGAGCAGCTCGCCGGCGCTGGCGTGACCGCTCACGTGGACCAGGGCGTTGCCCTTGTGCACGACGTTGGCTCCCCAGCGCGACAGTCCGTTGATGACCCGGTAGACGGCGTTCTCGTTGCCCGGGATCAGGGAGCTGGCCAGGATGACGGTGTCGCCCTCCTCGATGTGCACGAAGTTGTGGTTGCGCTGCGCGATGCGGCTCAGTGCCGAGAGCGGTTCGCCCTGCGAGCCGGTCGAGATCAGCACCTGCCGCTCCGGTGCCAGGTCGGCGAGCTCCTTGGCGTCCACCAAGGTGCCCGGCGGGACCTTGAGGTAGCCCAGGTCCCGGGCCACGGCCATGTTGCGCACCATGGACCGGCCGACGTAGGCGGCCTTGCGCTTGTGGGCGGCGGCCGTGTCGAGGATCTGCTGGACCCGGTGCACGTGGGAGGCGAAGCACGCCACGATGATGCGCTGCTTGCTGGTGTGGAAGACACCGTCGAGCACGGGAGCGATGTTCTTCTCCGAGGTGGTGAACCCCGGGACGTCCGCGTTGGTGGAGTCGGTCATGAACAGGTCGACGCCCTCCTCACCCAGCCGGGCGAAGGCACGCAGGTCGGTGATCCGGCCGTCGAGCGGCAGCTGGTCCATCTTGAAGTCGCCGGTGTGCAGCACCATGCCGGCGCCGGTGCGGATCGCGACCGCGAGGGCGTCGGGGATGGAGTGGTTGACGGCCACGAACTCCAGGTCGAAGGGCCCGAAGCTGATCCGGTCTCCCTCCTTCACCACGTGGTGCACGGTCTCGCGCAGCCGGTGCTCACGCAGCTTGGCGCCGAGCAGCGCCAAGGTGAGCTCGGAGCCGACCAGCGGGATGTTGCCGCGCTCGCGCAGGAGGTACGGCGTCGCACCGATGTGGTCCTCGTGACCGTGGGTCAGGACCAGTGCCTCGACCTTGTCCAGCCGATCGCGGATGGGGTCGAAGTCGGGGAGGATCAGGTCCACCCCGGGGTGGTTCTCCTCAGGGAACAGGACACCGCAGTCGACGATCAGCAGCCGGTCGTCGTACTCGAAGACGGTCATGTTGCGACCGATCTCACCGAGACCGCCGAGCGGGATGATCCGCAAACCCCCCTTCGGCAGTTCGCCGGGCGTGGAGAGTTCGGGATGGGGATGACTCATCAAGTTCCTTTGTCAGATCAAGCCGGAGGCCGCGAGCCCGGTGCGCAGTGCTGCCACTTCGTCATCGTCGAGCGGGACGAGCGGTGCGCGTACGTTTCTGTTGTTCAGCACGCCCAGCAGTTGCAGGGCAGCCTTGGCGGTGGTGGCGCCGTAGTTGGGGACGCCCATGACGGCGTCGACGGCTGGGAGCAGCCGGGTGAAGGTGGCCAGGGCAGCTGTCTGGTCCCCGGCGAAGAACGAGTGCAGCATCCCGGCGATCTCGTCGCCGGCGGCATGTCCGAGCACGGACACGACCCCGCTGGCCCCGTGGGCGAGCCACCCGAGCGTGGAGACGTCGTCTCCGGAGTAGAGCGCGTAGCCCATCTGCATGACGTTGACGCCACGCGCGAAATCGCCCACCGCATCCTTGACCGCGATCACGGTCTCGATCTCGATGGCGCGCTCGTAGGTCTCGAGCGAGATTGCCGTGCCGGTGCGCCCCGGGACGTCGTAGAGCATGACCGGGACGTTGCTGGCCTCGGCCACGGTGCGGAAGTGGTGCAGGACGCCGCCCTGGCTGGGCTTGTTGTAGTAGGGCGTGACGAGCAGGACGCCGTCCGCGCCGATCTTCTCAGCCTGACGAGCGAGCTCCACGGAGTGTGCGGTCGCATTGGTGCCGACGCCTGCGACCACCTGGGCGCGGCCACCGACGGCATCCTTGACCGCTGCCAGGATCTGGCCGTCCTCGGCCACCGTGGTGGTCGGCGACTCACCGGTGGTGCCGGAGACCACCACTCCGTCATGACCGTGGGCCACCAGGTGGGCGGCGATGGCCGCCGTGCCCTCGAGATCGACCGACCCGTCGTCCTTGAACGCCGTCGCCATCGCGGTCAGCATGTGGCCGAACGGAGCTGCGGGGGAAGCGGACGTCATGAGGTCAGGCTATCGCTCGGGGTGACCGATCCCGACACCACTAGCCCGTGCTGGGTCCCGAGAGTTGGCGTTGCACCAGGGCCAGCGCCTCGTCAGGGGTCAGTCCGAGGGCGCGAACCCGATCGACGTAGGTGGCCGCCGCCTCCTTCGCGACCCGCTCGGTCTCGTCGCCGCTGACGAACGTGCCTGCGCGGCCACGGGTCTGGATCACGCCCCGCGACTCCAGCTCCCGATAGGCCCGAGCAGCCGTGTTCGCCGCGATCCCCAGGTCGGCCGCGAGGCGCCGTACCGTGGGCAGTCGGTCGCCGGGCTGCAGCGCGCCTCGCGCCACCTGGTCGGCGATCTGGGTGCGGATCTGTTCGTACGGCGGGTCGGCGACCCCGTCGTCGATGCGCACGTCCAGCGACTCACCCTGCACGGGCCCACCAGACGAAGTCGAAACCATCGTGCGACTCACGTCGCTCCTCCACCCAGTCGGCGCGGTCCCATGCCGGGTAGGTCGTGTCGCCCGGCGGTGACTGGTGCACCTCAGTGAGCACCTGGTGGGTCGCCAGCGGCATCATCGCGTCGTAGATCTGGGCACCCCCCATCACCATCACGTCCGCGTCGTACCCCTGCGCCAGGGTCAGGGCCTCCTCCACGCTGCCGGCCACGAGGACGCCCTCGTGGGTCCACTCGGGGTTGCGCGTCACCACGATGTTGGTGCGGTGGGGCAACGGTCGGCCGATGGAGTCGAAGGTCGTGCGGCCCATCACCACCGTGTTGCCGGTGGTGATCCGACGGAAGTGCTGGAGGTCCTCGGACAGGTGCCACGGCAGGCCACCGTCACGGCCGATGACGCCGTTGTCGGCAACGGCCGCGACCAGCACGATGCGGCGCTGGGGACCCCCGGGACTCATACGGCGATCGGGGCCTTGATGCCGGGATGCGGGTCGTAGCCCTCGACCGAGATGTGCTCGAGATCGAAGGCGTCGATCTCGGTGACGGAGTCGTCAAGGACCAGGCGGGGCAGCGGACGCGGCTCCCGGGTCAGCTGCAGCCGAGCCTGGTCGAGGTGGTTGGAGTAGAGGTGGGCGTCGCCGAGGGTGTGCACGAAGTCGCCCACCTGCAGCCCGGTCACCTGGGCGACCATGTGGGTCAGCAGGGCGTAGGAGGCGATGTTGAACGGGACCCCGAGGAACACGTCGGCACTGCGCTGGTAGAGCTGGCAGCTCAGCCTGCCCGGACCGTCCGCAGCCGGTGCGACGTAGAACTGGAAGAACGCGTGACAGGGCGCCAACGCCATCTGGGGGATGTCTGCCACGTTCCACGCGCTCACCAGGTGGCGCCGCGAGTCGGGGTCACGCTGCAGGTTGTCCACGACCTGCTTGATCTGGTCGATGTGGCGCCCGTCCGGAGCCGGCCAGCTGCGCCACTGGTAGCCGTAGACCGGGCCGAGGTCACCGGCCTCGTCTGCCCACTCGTCCCAGATCGTGACCCCGCGGTCCTGCAACCACTTCACGTTCGTGTCACCGCGCAGGAACCACAGCAGTTCCCCGAACACCGAACGGGTGTGCACCCGCTTGGTCGTGACGAGGGGAAATCCCTCGGCGAGATCGAAGCGCATCTGGTGGCCGAAGACGCTCAGGGTGCCGGTGCCGGTGCGATCGCTCTTCTCGACCCCTTCGTCGAGGACGCGCTGGACCAGATCGAGGTATGCCTGCACGGGGTCAGCCTACGACGCGCGGGGCATGATGTGGCCATGGAGCTGAAGGCGGGGCCGTTCACACTGCGCGAGTTGACCGTCGACGACTGGGCGATCGAACAGGCCCTGACCCGCAGTCCTGACGTGGTGCGCTGGACCAGCTATCCCCCGGAGCTGGACGAGGCCCAGACCAGGCGCCGGATCGATGCCTACCTGGTTCGTGCGGCGGAGGGTCTCGTGCAGCGATTCGTGATCCTCGATGGCGCGGTGCCGATCGGGACCTGCGGTGCCGGTCGACTGCAGTCCGACACCCCGGAGGTCCTCTTCGCTCTCGTCGAGGCAGGACGGGGCCGGGGTGCGGCCACGAGCGCTGCCCGGGCGCTGTGCGCCTGGCTGTTCGAGTGCGGTTTCGAACAGGTGGCGTGCGAGACCATCGAGGGCAACCGAGCCAGTGAGCGCGTCGCCCTGCGAGCCGGATTCGAACCCCTCACCGCGCGCGAGGACGAGCACCAGGGTCAGCCCGTCACCGTCCGCCGCTGGCTGTGGCACGGCACGCCGTTGAACCACTGACAACGAAACTCAACTTGTTCCGTAGACTTAGCGCATGGAACTCGACAGCCTGCCACTGCCCCGCCTGGACGACCACCAGGTCGTGGTCCCCGCCCCCGGTGACGGGCCGGGCAACTGGTCGGGCGCGGCCAGCGCAGTCCTGGTGGACGACGAGATCTACCTGACCTATCGGGTGCGACGCCCTCTGGGCAAGGGTCGCGGCGTGTCGACGGTGGTGGCCCGCTCCCGCGACGGAGTGGTCTTCGAGCCCGTCTGCGAGGTCTTCCGCGACGAGTTCGGTGCCGAGTCCTTCGAACGGCCCGTGGTGCTGCGCCGTCCCGACGGAGGCTGGCGGCTCTACCTGTCCTGCGCGACTCCCGACTCCAAGCACTGGTGGATCGAGGCGTTGGATGCCGAGCGCCCCGAGGACCTTCCCGAGGGGAGGCGGACCGTGGTGCTTCCCGGCACTGCCGAGGTCGCTGTCAAGGACCCCGTCATCACGCTGCGCGACGGTCGATGGGAGATGTGGCTCTGCGAGCACCCGTTGACCGACGCCGGGCACGAGGACCGGATGTCCACCTCCTACCTCACCAGCAAGGACGGGCTGGCCTGGACGCGGCACGGCACCGTGCTCACCCCCCGGGCCGGGCGGTGGGACGCGCGTGAGGCTCGGGTGAGCACCGTCATCTCCCATGAACCGCTCGTGGTGCTCTACGACGGTCGCCCGACCGCCGCGGACAACTGGCACGAGGTCACCGGGGTGGCGCGCGCTGCCACCGACGGACAGCTCGTCGCCGACGAGAGTGCTCCGGTGCTGCGTTCGCCGTTCTCCGACGGCGCGTTCCGCTACGCCGTCGCCGTACCCCTGCCGGACGGCTCCACCAGGTTCTACGCCGAGGTCGCGCGCCCCGACGGGGCCCACGACCTGGTGACCTCGCTCAGCCCTGCGTGACCGAGGCCCGGCGACTCTCGAACGAGCCGCCGTCGCGATAGGTCTTCCAGTCCACGAACGACTCCCCTGTGACCTTCTCGAGCAGCTCGATGTCAGGCAGGTGCGGCTGGAGCAGCGCGTCGCGCTGGGCCGGGGTCAACCGTGGCCGAGCCGGGTCGCCGTTCTCGTGCAGCTGCGCGATGAGTGGCTTGCTGACCGTGCGCCAGACCTCCGGCGGCAGGAACTGACCGACCGCCGCCCCGGCACGGATCACCGGTCCGATGGCGCGAGCGCGGGCGCCGTAGTACTTCGGCTCCTTCACCTTGCTCAGCTGCAGATGGGGGTGCTGGGCCAGGGCGGCGTGCAGGGCGGTCGTGCCTGCCTTGGGTGCGCCGATGAGGAAGAAGTCGGGAAGACGGCCAGTCGTCATGACCTAAGTCTAGCGACTTAGTGGCTTAATGGAACCTCTTCGGCGATGCTGTCAGGAAGCGGCGGTCCGCAACCGCTCGTCGAAGAAGTCCAGGACCCGGTCGACGGCGACCTGCTGGCGATGTGCGGTGAGCGTGGAGTGTCCCTTGCCGTCGAGCTCGACCCGGATGAAACCCTCGCCCAGTTCGGTCGTGAGCGTCTCGAAACGGGTCCCGGTGGCCTTGTCGGAGCGGTAGCGCACCCCCAGCACTGAGCAGCCGCCAGCCACCCGCTGCCTCACGGCGGCGAGGTCCTTCGGACTCAGATTGAGATCCGCAGCCCGGGCCCTGCCGATGGGGAACGGCAGTGAGGGCTGGGCAAGCACCGGAGCCGCCACGGACTCCTCGACCATCATCGCCAGCGCGAACCCACCCGTGAAGCACATCCCCAGCGCTCCGACACCGGGCCCACCCAGTTCGGCGTGCAGTTCCCGGGCCAACGATCGGAGCCAGTCGGCGATCGGTGAGGTCCGACCGACCTTCAGCTTGTTGAACTCCCTGTTGATGCAGACCTGGCCGAGGGACTTGGCGATCGTGACCGGCGACATGGCCGCTCCGACGTCCCCGAACAGATGCGGCAGGACGACCGTGAACCCCCGGGCCACCACCTCGTCGGCGAAGCCGATCACCTCCGGCGTCATCCCCGGGATCTCGTGGATGACGATCACCCCCGGGCCCGAGCCCCGACGGTAGGTCTCGCGGGTCCTCGCGCCGGCAGTGTGGCTGCCGCGGGTCCACCCGGCCAGGTCAGGCATGCAACGACATCGGGCCGTAGACGCGGCGGTCGGCCTCGAACAGGGTCACCGCATCCACTCCGAGATCGGCGAGCGCCGCCCAGAACTCACCCACCCACGACTCGGCGTCGGCCTGCGAGGGGAACCGCTGGTCGGCGTACTCCCCCTCGATGGTGAGCACCTCTCCGGACGCCGAGGACAGCTCCCACCACCAGGGGCGGGTCGCCGGCGACTCGGGTCGGAACGTGGGTGGCTGGTCGGGCAGGGTCATAGCGCGAGCCTAGCCCGCGCGCGCTTTGACGGCCGTACGACGCAGCGACGAGACTCCGGGCGTGAAGACCCTCGTCATCGGCGGTGCCCGTTCCGGCAAGTCCCGAGCTGCCGAGACGGTGCTGATGGGTCATGACGATGTCCTCTACGTGGCGACCGGCTACCCGGTCGCCGACGACCCCGAGTGGGCCGCCCGGGTGTCGCGACACCAGGCAGATCGGCCGGCCTCGTGGACCACCGTCGAGACGATCGACCTGGTCGAGCTGCTCGTGGCCTCCGGCGGCCCGATGCTGGTCGACTGCCTGACCCTGTGGCTCACCCGTCAGCTGGACGCGGTCGATGCGTGGGAGCACGGCGGGTCCGTCGAACCGGCCACCACAGCACTGGTCGATGCCGTGCGGCGCACGACTCGCGAGGTGGTCTTCGTCACCAACGAGGTCGGCCAGGGCGTGGTGCCGGCGACCGTGTCGGGACGTCGGTTCCGAGACGAGATGGGGCTGCTCAACGCCGCGGTCGCGGCAGCCTGCGACGACGTCATCTGGTGCGTCGCGGGTCGGACCGTGCGACTGTGACAGCCCTGTGGCTGGCCCTCGGGACGCTGACGATCCTGCCGGTTCCCGCGCCCACCGGACTCGACCGCACGGTGGCCGGCCGCGCCATGACCCTGGCCCCCGTGGTCGGCGTGCTGTTGGCGGTCGCACCGGTCGCCCTGGTGGCCGCGGACGGCCCGCCTGTGCTGCTGGCGGTGCTGGCCGTGGCGGCCCTGGCGGTGTCCAGTCGGGCCCTGCATCTCGACGGGCTGGCCGACACCGCTGACGGCCTCGGCTCCGCGCTGCCCGCCGACCGGGCGTTGGCGATCATGCGGAAGTCCGACATCGGACCCTTCGGCGTGGTCACGATCGTGCTGGTCCTGTTGGTGCAGGTCACCGCGATCAGTGCGGTCGACTCTCCCTGGACCGTCGGGGCCGCCATCGTCGTCAGCCGCGGCGTCCTGCCCCTGTTGTGCCTGCCGGCCTTCCCACCCTCTCGACCCGACGGCCTCGGCGCGGTCGTGGCCGGGTCGGTGCGCTGGTGGCAGGCGACGACCGCGGTCCTCGTGACGGGTGCCATCTGCGTCGTCACGAGCGCGCCTGCCTGCCTGCTCGGGCTGATCGTCGGCCTGGTCTTCGCCTGGCACTGCCGCCGACGTCTCGGCGGCGTGACCGGCGACGTGTACGGCGCCTGCGTCGAGCTCACACTGGCCGCCGCGCTCGTCGCCCCCGCCCTCCTCGGTTGAGTCGGCCCTCGCGCCGCGTCAGGAGTCGCGGACCGACGTCTCCACGAACGGCGGCCGGACGAGCTGGAAGATCTCGCGTCGGCCGCGAACATCCACGCCGACCTCCGCGTCGGGGTTGACCATGGTCGGGATCAGCGCCAGGCCGATGCCCTTCTTCAGGGTCGGCGAGAAGGTCCCCGAGGTGATCTCGGCCAGGGGTACGTCGGCCACCAGGCTCACCAGCATCCCCGGTCGCGGGATGCCACGGCCGACTGCGACCAGACCACGAAGCAACCGCTTGGGCCCGGACTCCTTCTCCGCCAGCAACGCCTCGCGTCCCCAGAACGCCTCCTTGGACCACCCCACGGCCCAGCCGAGTCGGGCCTGGTTCGGGGTGACGTCGATGGTGATGTCCTGCCCATGCAGCGGGTAGCCCATCTCGGTGCGCAACGTGTCCCGCGCACCGAGACCGCAGGCAACCATCGAGAACTCCTCGCCAGCAACGAGCAGGGCATCCCAGAGCGCCCCGGCCGCCGCGTTGCCGACGATCAGCTCATAGCCACGCTCACCGCTGTAGCCACTGCGGCAGACCACCACCCCGGCGTCCTGGAAGTCGCTCTCGACGAACGTCATGTAGGCGTGGCCGACCGGCAGGCCCACCGCGCTGAGCACCGCGTCGGACTGCGGCCCCTGGACGGCGAGTACGGCGTACTCGGTGTGATGGTTGCCGATCTGGACCCCCTCCGGGGCACCCGCCTCGAGGCGTCGTTCGACCTCCGCGGTGTTGGCGGCATTGGGCACCAGCAGCACCCGGGCGTCGCTGTGGAGGTAGACGATCACGTCGTCCACGATCCCGCCGGTCTGCTCGTCGCAGCACAGGGAGTACTGGGCAGCTCCGGGGGCGATCCTGGCAAGGTCGTTGGAGAGGGTCGCATTGACGTACGCCGCCGCGCCCGGCCCCGTGACCAGGAGCTTGCCGAGGTGGCTGACGTCGAAGATGCCGACGCTCGAGCGGACCGTGGAGTGCTCCTTGAGAACTCCGGTCGGGTATTCCAGTGGCATCGACCAGCCACCGAACTCCCCGAACTTGGCGCCCAGGGCGACGTGTCGATCGTGCAGGGGGGACTGGATCAGGGTCGAGTCGGGCATGGCGCCGAACCTACCGCGTCCCTACCGTGTCGTGGTCCCTGCACCACCGCTGGCTACCATGCCTGAGGTGACGACCTACGCCCTGCGCAACGCCAGTCCTGCCAAGACCCGAGCCGACGCCGTGGTCGTCGGAATCCTCACCTCTGCCAAGGGCCGGTGGTGGTCACCGGCGCCGAGGACGTCTCAGCGGCGTGGGGGCGCAAGTTCCGACCCCTGCTGGCCTCGCTCGGGGTCACCGGCAAGGTCGGCGAGATCGTCAAGCTTCCCACCGCGGGGCTCGTGAAGACCCCCATGGTGGTCCTGGTCGGCCTCGGCAGCGAGCCGGATGACAACGCCCTGAGGCGGGCAGCCGGAGCCGCCTCGCGGGCGGTCACCAACGCCGCTTCGGTCGCGCTCGCGTTGGGCGCGCAGGATGCCGCCGGCGTGCGCGCCGTCACCGAGGGCTGGCTGCTCGGCGGCTACACCTACACCGAGCACAAGAGCCAGACGGCAGCCGACCCGACCGAGCCCAGCGAGGTCGTCGTCCTCAGCTCAGGCGCCCGGCAGCCCGAGCTCGTGGCGGCGTTCGAGGCGGCGCAGGTCCTCGCCGCCGCGGTGGCAACCACCCGCGACTGGGTGAATCGACCGCCCGGCGACCTCACCCCGCCCAAGTTCGCCGACGCCGTGACCGAGGCACACGGCGCCTTCACCAAGGCGCAGCCGCGACGCGGCGGGGCCAAGGTCGCCATCACCGTGCACGACGAGCAGCAACTGGCCGAACTCGGGTGTGGCGGCATCCTGGGCGTGGGTCAGGGCTCGGTCGCTCCTCCGCGGCTGGTGGAACTGACCTACGCCCCCAAGGGGGCCGTGGCGCACCTGGCTCTGGTCGGCAAGGGCATCACCTTCGACTCCGGCGGGCTGACCATCAAGCCGGCCCAGTCGATGGGCACGATGAAGTGCGACATGGCGGGTGCGGCCACTGTCATCCAGGCCACGTTCGCGATCGCGGCGCTGGGTCTGCCGATCAAGGTCAGCACGTTCGCCCCGATGGCCGAGAACATGGTCTCGGGCAACTCGATCCGCCCCGGCGACGTCCTGACCGCTGCCAACGGCAAGACGGTGGAGGTGCTCAACACCGACGCCGAGGGACGCCTGGTGCTCATGGACGCGCTGGTCCGGGCCGCTGCCCTCGAGCCTGACGTGATCCTGGACGTCGCCACGCTCACCGGCGCCATGGTGGTCGCCCTCGGCGAGAAGATCGCTGGCGTCATGGGTTCCGACGAGGTGGTCGAAGGTGTGCTCGCGGCGGGCACGTCGGCAGGCGAGGCTCTCTGGCCGATGCCGATCCCCGAGGAGATGCGCGAGCGGATCACCAGCAGCAAGATCGCCGACCTCGCCCAGCACGACTGGACGCGCTGGGGCGGTGGCCTGTTCGCGGCCGCCTTCCTGCGCGAGTTCACCGACAGCCGGCCCTGGGCCCACATCGACGTCGCCGGCCCGGCGTACAACAACGGCGGTCCCGCCGGACACGTGACCTCGGGAGGCACAGGCTTCGCCGTGTCCACCCTGGTCGACTACGCCCGCTCGTTGGCCGCCACCAGCTAGCGCTCCTGGCGCTTCTGACGGCTGTTGTAGTCCCGCATCCGCTGCGGGATGCCGACCACGGCCGCGTCGTACGACGGCACCTGGTGCTTGTTGGCGAAGGTGTGGGCCCACTTCACCGACGGCACGCGCCGTCGGGTCCACTCCCCGTCGTGTGCCACCAGCAGGAGCGTCACGTCGGAGACTGCCGTGCGGGGCTCCACGAACCCCTCGACCCCTCGCCGCGTCGACACGAACTCGCGCAGGTGCTGCTCGTCCGCGCCGTCGGATGCGCGCACGGTCGTGGAACCCGTGCCGCGGCCATCACCGTCCGGGCGTCGCATGCGGCCAGGTCTGCGTCGAAAGCGATCGAACAAGCTCATGGACCAAGTGTGCCGCGCCGGACCAGTAGGCCGGTGTGGACAGGCTGGGAAAGAGTGCAAAGATGGTGCGCGCGACCGATACATCTCATCGATTCCGGGAGGAATTCCGCGTGGCCGACGAGGCTGGCAATCAGTTCGATGTCCTCATCCTGGGGGCTGGATCCGGTGGCTATGCCTGCGCACTGCGCGCCGCCCAGCTCGGTCTCTCGGTGGGCCTGGTCGAGAAGGGTGACCTCGGTGGCACCTGCCTCCACGTGGGTTGCATCCCGACCAAGGCGCTCCTGCACGCGGCCGAGGTCGCCGACGCCGCTCGGGACTCGGAGCAGTTCGGCGTCCGGGCCACCCTCGAGGGCATCGACATGGCCGGCGTCAACTCCTACAAGGACGGCGTCGTGTCCCGGCTCTTCAAGGGCCTGGCCGGTCTGATCAAGGGCCGCGGCATCACGGTGATCGAGGGCGAGGGTCGCCTGACCGGACCGCACGAGGTGACCGTGGGCGGTGCCACCTACACAGGGGCTCACCTCGTCCTGGCGTCAGGTTCCTACTCACGTTCCCTCCCGGGGCTCGAGATCGACGGCACCCACGTCCTCACCTCCGAGCACGCGCTGCGCCTCGACCGGGTGCCCCGGTCCGTGATCGTCCTGGGCGGCGGCGTCATCGGGTGTGAGTTCGCCAGCGTGTGGAAGTCGTTCGGCGCCGACGTGACCGTGCTCGAAGCGCTGCCCCGACTGGTGGCCGCCGAGGACGAGGCCTCCTCGAAGGCCCTCGAGCGGGCCTTCCGCAAGCGCCGCATCACCGTGCGCACCGGCACCCCCTTCCAGTCGGTCAAGACCACCGACGACGGTGTCGCGGTCACCGTCGAGGGCGGCGAGGTCATCGAGGCCGAGCTGCTGCTGGTGGCCGTCGGCCGTGGTCCCTCGACTGACGGCCTGGGCTACGAGGAGCAGGGTGTCGAGATGGAGCGCGGCTTCGTGCTCACCGACGCCCGGCTGCGCACCAACCTTCCCGACGTGTTCGCGGTCGGCGACATCGTCCCCGGCCTCCAGTTGGCCCACCGAGGATTCCAGCAGGGCATCTTCGTCGCGGAGGAGATCGCCGGACTGGCACCGGCCACCATCGACGAGACCGGGATTCCCCGGGTCACCTACTCCGACCCCGAGATCGCCTCGGTCGGGCTCAACGAGGCAGTGGCGATCGAGCAGTACGGCGCCGACGCGATCGAGTCTCTGACCTATGACCTGGGGGGCAACGGCAAGAGCCAGATCCTCAAGACCCAGGGTTTCGTGAAGCTGGTGCGGCGCAAGGACGGTCCGGTCGTCGGCATCCACATGGTGGGCGCCCGGGTCGGCGAGCTCGTCGGCGAGGCCCAGCTCATCTACAACTGGGAGGGCTACGCCGAAGACGTGGCTCCTCTCATCCACGGTCACCCGACCCAGAACGAAGCCCTCGGCGAAGCGCACCTCGCGCTGGCCGGCAAGGCTCTGCACGCGCACGGCTGAACAGCAACCGCACTATCACCGAAACGAAGCGAGCGAAGGAATACCTATGGCGACCGAAGTCAACCTGCCAGCACTGGGCGAGTCCGTCACCGAAGGTACGGTCACCCGCTGGTTGAAGCAGGTCGGTGACACGGTGGCGGTCGACGAGCCGCTGCTGGAGGTCTCGACCGACAAGGTCGACACCGAGATCCCCTCCCCTGTCGCCGGCACCCTCCTGGAGATCAAGGCCAACGAGGACGACACCGTCGAGGTCGGCGCCACCCTGGCAGTCATCGGTGACGAGAGCGAAGGCGGTGGTGACTCCGGCGGCGCCGAGGTCCCAGCCGAGGCTCACGCCGAGGAGACCGCCGAGGCGACCCCGGAGCCGCAGCAGCCGGCCGCCGAGGCGGAGCCCGAGCCGACGCCCGAACCCGAGCAGCCCGCCGAACAGCCCGCTGAGCCTGCCGAACAGCCCGCGGCGTCCTCGGGTGGCTCCGGCACGCCGGTGACCCTTCCTGCACTGGGTGAGTCCGTCACCGAAGGCACCGTCACCCGCTGGCTGAAGCAGGTCGGCGACAGCGTCGCGGTCGACGAAGCCCTTCTCGAGGTCTCGACCGACAAGGTCGACACCGAGATCCCCTCCCCGGTGGCCGGCACCCTGCTCGAGATCAAGGTCGCCGAGGACGAGACGGTCGAGGTCGGTGCCGAACTGGCCATCGTCGGATCCGGTCAGCCCGCAGCGCAGACCGAGCCCGAGCCCGAGCCGACCCCAGAGCCCGCGCCCGAGCCCGAGCCCGAGCCGACCCCAGAGCCCGCGCCCGAGCCCGAGCCGGAGCCCGAGCCGGAGCCGGAGCCGACCCCCGAGCCGACCCCCGAACCTGCCGCCGCCGCGCCAGCGCCCCCGGCTCCGCAGGCGGCGCCCGCGGCCCCGGCTGCTCCGGAGGCGTCAGACTCCGGCACCTACGTGACTCCGCTGGTGCGCAAGCTCGCTTCCCAGCACGGCGTCGACCTGGGGTCGCTGTCCGGCACCGGCGTCGGTGGCCGCATCCGCAAGCAGGATGTCCTCGACGCTGCGGCTAAGGCGAAGGAGGCTGCCCCGGCAGCCGCTCCGGCCGCCGCAGCACCCGGAGCTCCGGCCGCCGCGGCTGCACCTGCCGTGACCCCCTCCCCGCTGCGCGGCAAGACCGAACCGCTGAGCCGCCTGCGCAAGGTGATCGCCAGCAGGATGGTCGAGTCGTTGCAGACCAGCGCGCAGCTGACCACCGTGGTCGAGGTCGACGTCACCTCCATCTCGCGGCTGCGTGACTCGGTCAAGGCCGACTTCGCGGCGCGCGAGGGCGTCAAGCTCTCGTTCATGCCGTTCTTCGCCAAGGCCGCCATCGACTCGTTGAAGGAACACCCCCGGGTCAACGCCTCGATCGACACCGAGAAGGGCGAGGTCACCTACTACGACCGTGAGAACATCGCGATCGCCGTGGACAGCGAGAAGGGCCTCCTCACGCCGGTGATCAAGGATGCCGGCGACCTGTCGATCTCGGGGCTGGCCCGCAAGATCGCCGATGTGGCCGACCGCACCCGCAACAACAAGATCACCCCGGACGAGCTGTCGGGTGGGACGTTCACGCTGACCAACACCGGCAGCCGCGGCGCGCTGTTCGACACCCCGATCATCAACCAGCCGCAGGTCGCGATCCTCGGCACCGGCACGGTGGTCAAGCGTCCGGTCGTCATCGACGACGCCAACCTGGGCGAGACCATCGCCGTACGCCAGATGGTCTACCTCGCCCTGACCTACGACCACCGCCTGGTGGATGGTGCCGACGCGGCCCGATTCCTGACCGACGTGAAGCAGCGTCTCGAAGCCGGGCAGTTCGAAGTCTGACCCGTCGTTACCGGATCGGGACCGGAAGGCTGTATCTCCCGTGACTGAGGCCTCCTAGTCTGCCTACTTCAGGGCAGACGGGAGGCCTCGTCCATGAGCAGTGTTCGAAGCCTCGTTCTCGGTGTCGTCGTCGGAGGAGCACTCCTGACCGGCTGCAGCGCGGGCGAGGAAGCGCCACGGTCCTCCCCTGCCCGGGTCTCCCCCTCGACCACGGTCTACATGCCCCCCGAGGTCCCTCTCGAGTCGATCCTCATCCAGGGCGACCCCACCTCGACCTCCCTCGACGTCCCGGATCGTGCCTTCGCGCATGCCGCCGCCCGACTGTCGGAGCACTACGGCGAGGACTACCTGACCCAAGGCACCCCCGGGACCGGGAGCCGGGGCTACTGGGTGGTCCTCACCGAGCGACCCGACAAGTGGGCCATCACGCTGCTGGCGCGGTTGCCCGTCGACGTCGAGGTGAAGTACGGCGCCCCGGCCACCCGCACCGAGCTCGAGGACGTCAGGGCCGCGCTCCTGTGGGTCCTGGAGTCCCACGACGAGGAGTTCGCCCAGGTCACGGCGGCACCCAGCCGTTTCGCCACGAGGATCGTGGTCCACTACGGACTGGTCGTCGACGACACCCCGACTCCGAGACGTGACGACGCCCCCACCGACCACCTGTCCAGCTTCGACCAAGCGCTGGCCGCAGCCGCCGCCAAGTCACCCGACGGGACCCTGGCACTGCCGATCCGATTCGTGCACGATCCGGCACTCGACGAGCCGTCCGGGTGAGCCACCGGCGTCTGTGCAGCACCTGCCTACGCTGACACCATGCGCATCGTGATCGCCGGCGCCTCCGGCTTCCTGGGTACCCACCTCTCCACCGCTCTCAGCGGCCGCGGTCACGAGGTGGTCAAGCTGGTGCGCCGGGAGACCACGGCGAGCGGCGAGTCCACGTGGGACCCCTACTCCGACCAGATCGATGACACCGTGATCGCGGGGGCCGACGTGGTGGTCAACCTCGCGGGTGCCCCGACCGTCGGCAACCCCCACTCCAAGAAGTGGGCCAGTGCGCTGCTGGAGAGCCGGGTCACCACGACCCGCGTGCTGGCCGAGCACATCGCCCGGGCAGCGACCCCGCCGGCGTACGTCGCAGGCAACGGCATCTCCTTCTACGGCGACCACGGACCCCAGGTGGTGACCGAGCAGAGCGACAGCCGCGGGGAGGCCCTGCTGACCCGGGTGGCTCGCGAGTGGCAGGACGCCGCGCAGGCGGCGGTGGCTGCCGGCGCGCGGGTGTGCGTGGTCCGGACGGCGCCGGTCATGGACCGGCGCAGTGCGCCCCTCAAGCAGCTCACGCTCCTCTCGAAGCTCGGACTCGGCACCCGGCTGGGGAGCGGCTCGCAGTACTTCCCGATGGTGTCGCTGCGCGACTGGGTGGGCGGTGTGATCCACCTCGTGGAGCACGACTCGGCCGCCGGGCCGTTCAACCTGTGCTGCCCCCAGACCCCGACCAACCGCGAGTTCACCGACACCCTCGCCCGCCAGGTCGGGCGACGAGCCTTCCTGGCGGCGCCCGCGATCGTCATCGAGAAGGCCGCCGGGGACATGGCACCCGAGGTCCTCGGCTCGGTCCGCGCCGAGCCAGCGGCACTGCTCGCCACGGGCTACACGTTCCGTGACGAGGACGTCAGCGAGGTCCTCAGGGCGGGCCTGGCCAGCCTCACCTGACCTCGCGGACCCGCCAGGTCGGGCCGACCCGCACCAGCTCGATCGTGTGCCCGCTGGCGCGGTCGCGCGGCAACGTGAACCGGACCCCGGGACCGACGGCAGCGGCTCGGACGACCCGGTCGGTCACGGCCAGGACGATCCGGGACTCAGAGCGGGACCGCACGTCCGCCGAGAGCACCTGGGTGCGCATCCCCCGGACCACGAGTCCGCGCGCGGCGTACTGCCGGAGCATCGCCACGTCGGCGGCCCCGCTGGCGCTGTCCTCGGTGTAGAGCTCGGCAAGCGCGGACCGGTCGCCCCTCGCCCAGGCGGCGGCTCGACGACGATCCCAGTCGTGCAGCACGCCGAGCGCCTCGGCCTGCGCGACCGTCCGCTCATCGTCCGCGCTCGGACCGGAGGGGTCCTGGGCGGTGGTCCCGACCTGCCACAGGGAGGTAGCCAGCACCGCACCGATCACGGTGAGGACCACCCCCAGCAGAATCGAGCCTCGCAACGTCACGTCCCCAGCCTGACGGATCCCGGCCGGTCGTGTTTCGGTTCATCCACAGGGTTAGGCTCGTGCGGTGAGCCTTGAGCACCAGGTCGCCGGTCTCGGTGACGACGCGGTCGACTACCTCGCCGCGTGGGACCTTCAGCGCGATGTCCACGCCCGCGTGGCCGGCTCGGAGCAGGGAGACACCGTCCTGCTGCTGGAGCACCCGCCGGTCTTCACCGCGGGCAAGCGCACCACGCCTGGCGAGCGTCCGTTGGACCCCGGCGGCGCCCAGGTCATCGACGTCGACCGCGGCGGCAAGATCACCTTCCACGGTCCCGGTCAACTGGTGGGCTACCCCATCGTCCGGCTCCCGGAGCACGTCAAGGTCGTCGACTACGTACGCCGCGTGGAGGAGGCACTCATCGGCGTCTGCGACGACTTCGGGGTCACCACAGCCCGGGTGCCGGGCCGCAGTGGGGTGTGGCTGCGGGCCGACGATCGCGGACCGGAACGCAAGGTGGCCGCGCTCGGCATCCGGGTCAGCCGGGGCGTCACCATGCACGGTTTCGCCCTCAACTGCGACGTGGACCTGGGCTGGTACGACCGCTTCGTGCCCTGCGGCATCGCCGACGCCGGGGTCACCTCGTTGAGCAAGGAACTGGGCCGGGACGTGAGGGTCGCCGAGGTCCTGCCCAGTGTTCGTCGCCACCTGGACGACCTGCTCGCCTGGGCGCCGTACACCCCGACCCCCGACTACGAACCCCGCCCCGACCCCGGACGACTTCCGCGCATCGAACTGATCTCTCCTGGCCTGTCGGCCCAGGCCTGACCGGCGCGCCGCCACGTCCTGGTGAGCCGCGGCTGGCACCATCGTCGGACCATCGACGGCAGGGGGATGCCAGGTGCGAGACCGGCATGAGTGACTTCGTGATCGAGACCGAAGGCCTACGCAAGGAGTTCCGTTCGCGCCGCGGTGAGCTCCGCGTCGCGGTGCAGGACCTGGATCTGGCCGTGCCCGCGGGTGGGGTCCACGGCTTCCTGGGACCCAACGGGTCCGGCAAGACCACCACGATCCGGATGCTGCTCGGGTTGGCATCGGCGACCCGCGGCACCATGCGGCTGTTCGGCGAGTCGGTCCCTCATGGCCTGCCGAGCGTGATCGACCGGATCGGCGCCGTCGTGGAGTCCCCCAAGTTCTCTCCCAACTTCACCGGTCGCCAGAACCTCCTGCTGCTCGCCCGCAGCATCGGCGCACCGGCGAGCCGGGTGGACGCCGCCCTCGAGACCGTCAGCCTCGAGGGCCGTGACAAGGACCGGTTCAAGGCCTACTCGCTCGGCATGAAGCAGCGGCTCGCGATCGCTGCCACCCTGCTCAAGGATCCGCAGCTGCTGATCCTCGACGAGCCGACCAACGGCCTGGACCCGGCCGGCATCCGTGAGATCAGGGAGACGATCCGCACCCTCGGCGAGTCGGGGGTCACCGTGCTGCTGAGCTCCCACATCCTCGCCGAGGTGCAGCACGTCTGCACGTCGGCGACCATCATCGGCAACGGCCGCATGCTGGCCTCGGGGGCGGTGGACACGTTGATCGGCGCCGGTACGGCGTACCGCGTGGTCACCGCCGACCAGGCTGCCAGCAGCACGGTGCTCACCGGTGCCGGCCTGACGGTCACGACGCTCGACGGTGCGCTGCAGGTCGACTCCGACCAACCCTCCGAGATCACTCGGCTCCTGGCCGGCTCGGGGATCTACCTGTCCGAGCTCAGCCCCGTCCGTGCCGATCTGGAGACCGTCTTCTTGGAGCTGACCGCTGCCGACACCCTCGGGGGGAAGTCATGAGACTGCTCGGGGTCGAGCTCACTCGCCTGCGGTGGCGCCGAGCCGTCGTGGTCCTGCTGGCCGCCTGTGTCCTGGTGCCGGCGGTCATCTTCGCCGGTCTGGCCTGGAACACCCGGCCCTTCAGCGATGCGGACATCGCCGAAGCGCAGGTCCAGGTCGACCGGGACACTCAGGACCCTTACTACGCCCGGGAGCTCAAGCGCTGCGTCAACCACCCGGAGAACTACGGTTACGACCCCGCGGACCCAGAGCTCGAGAGTCAGTGCCAGGCCGCGGTCATGCCGTCGATCGACAACTACCTCTACCGGCCCCAGCTCAACGTCGCCGAGGAGCGAGAGAACAGCGGGGTCGCGGTCATCACGATCCTGGTCGGGCTCGTCATGCTGATCGGCACCACGTTCGCCGGCAACGACTGGGCCAGCGGCTCGATGAGCAACCAGCTCCTTTTCGAACCGCGCCGGATCAGGGTCTGGCTCGCCAAGGCTGCGGCGGTCTTCCTGACCGGCCTTGTCGTCAGCGCAGCGGTGCTGGCGGCCTACTGGGGGGCGGTGGCTCTGCTGGCGTCCTCGCGCGACCTCACGACGTCGGCCCACACGTGGGAGCTGCTGCGCAACTCCTCGCTGCGCGGCGCCCTCCTGGTCGCGCTCGCGGCGCTGGGCGGCTATGCCCTGACCATGCTGTTCCGCAGCACCGTGGCCACGCTGGGCAGCCTGTTCGCCTTCACCGTCGGAGGATCGCTGCTCATCGTGGGGATCATCGGTCCCGGAGCCGAGAAGTGGCTCCTGCCGACCAACTTCCTGGCGGTGCTCAACAACGGGGTCAGCTACTACTCCGACGCCGCGTGCGGGGTCAACGGGGAAGGGTCCTGCCAAGCCCACTTGAGCCTCACGCACGGGGCGGTCTACCTCGGCATCCTGCTGGTGGCGGCGGTCGTGCTCTCCCTGTGGTCCTACCGGCGTCGCGACATCCCGTGAGCCCCGTCTCGGAGCGCCGCACGGGAATTGGGTGCCGCTACCGCGCGGCGTAGAGTTCTCAGGGTGACTCAAGCCCCCGCATCTGATGGCAGGAAGCTGCTCCGACTCGAGGTCCGCAACGCTGAGACCCCCATCGAGAAGAAGCCCGAGTGGATCAAGACCCGGGCGAAGATGGGGCCTGAATACACCGAGCTGATGAACCTGGTGAAGGGCGAGGGTCTGCACACCGTCTGCCAGGAAGCCGGCTGCCCCAACATCTATGAGTGCTGGGAAGACCGTGAAGCCACCTTCCTGATCGGCGGCGACCAGTGCACCCGCCGCTGCGACTTCTGCCAGATCGACACCGGCAAGCCGCAGCCCCTCGACCGCGACGAGCCGCGTCGGGTCGCGGAGTCGGTGCAGAAGATGGAGTTGCGCTACGCCACCATCACCGGTGTCGCCCGCGACGACCTGCCCGACGGTGGTGCCTGGTTGTACGCCGAGACCGTGCGCAAGATCCACGAGCTCAACCCGGGCACCGGCGTGGAGAACCTGATCCCGGACTTCAACGGCAAGCCCGATCTGCTGGCCGAGGTCTTCGAGTCCCGACCCGAGGTGCTGGCCCACAACGTGGAGACCGTGCCGCGGATCTTCAAGCGGATCCGCCCGGCCTTCCGCTACGACCGATCCCTCGACGTGCTGACCCAGGCCAGGGCGTTCGGCCTGGTCACCAAGTCCAACCTGATCCTGGGCATGGGTGAGACCCGCGAGGAGATCTCCCAGGCGCTGCGGGACCTGCACGAGGCCGGCACCGAGCTGATCACGATCACCCAGTACCTGCGCCCCTCAGCGCGGCACCACCCCGTCGAGCGGTGGGTCAAGCCGCAGGAGTTCGTCGAGATGGCGGCCGAGGCTGAGGAGATCGGGTTCTCGGGCGTACTGTCAGGCCCACTGGTCCGTTCGTCCTACCGGGCCGGACGCCTGTACCGTCAGGCCCTGCAGAACCGTGAAGAGTCACTCGCCGTCACCACCCAGTAAAGGCTCAGCCATGTCGACCCCCGTTGCTCCTGAGGACCTCAGCCGTCGTCAGCAGTTCGTCCAGACCTACAAGATGGCGAAGAAGAGCGATCCCCGGATCGGTCTCTGGTCGTTGCTCGCCTTCCTCGTGGTCGGCGCGGTCGGCTTCGCCGTGTTCTGGTTCCTGCCGGGCCCGAACCTGTTCTTCGCCATCCCCGGCGGGTTCGTGTTCGGGACACTCGGCGCGCTGATCCTGTTCGGGCGCCGTGCCCAGGCTGCGGCGTACTCGCAGATGGAGGGCCAGGTCGGTGCGGCAGCGGCAGCCCTGAAGATGTTGCGACGTGGGTGGAAGACCGATCCCGCGGTGGCGTTCACCAAGCAGCAGGATGTCGTGCACCGGGTGGTGGGTCCGCCGGGGATCATCCTGATCGGTGAGGGCAACGCCAACCGGCTCCGGCCGCTCATGGCCACCGAGCGGCGCAAGCACGAGCGCGTCGTGGCCGATACCCCTGTGCAGGAGCTCATCTGCGGGCGCGAGGAGGGTCAGGTGCCGTTGACCAAGTTGTCGCGACACCTCACGAAGATGAAGCGTGCGGTGAAGCCGGCCGACATGACCGACATCCTCAACCGCCTCAAGGCCCTGGACGCCAACCGCTCGGCCATCCCGCTGCCCAAGGGACCGCTGCCCACCTCGATGAAGGGCTCGCGCCAGAACATGCGCGGCCGCTGATCATCCTCGGTGATCGCTTGTCCCTCGGTGATCGAGCAGGCCCCTCGGTGATCGCTTGTCCCTCGGTGATCGAGCAGGCCCCTCGGTGATCGAGCAGGCCCCCCGGTGATCGAGCTTGTCGAGATCACACCCCCGGCACAACCGCCCCCTCGGTGATCGAGCAGGCCCCTCGGTGATCGAGCTTGTCGAGATCACACCCCCGGCACAACCGCCCCCTCGGTGATCGAGCAGGCCCCTCGGTGATCGAGCTTGTCGAGATCACATCCCCGGCATGACCTGAACCTGGCTCGCGGGCGGAGCCTTGATGTCGACGGGGTCACCGAAGTTGCTCATCACCATCTCCATGCTGGTCTTCTTGTCCACGCTGGCGACCATCTTGCGCATCCGGTCGTCGCCGTCGAGCCAGATGTCGTAGGTGAAGGTCTTCGGCAGCTTCGCGGTCTTGCCGCCCAGGGTCGATCCGAGGTCCTTGGTCAGGCTGGTGACCTGGTAGTGGGTCGTCGTCTCGCCGTCGAGTTCTTCCTCACCGACGAGCTTCACGGACTTGATGCCCTTGGTGAAGGTGTCGAGGGTCGACTGCGGGTCGAAGGAGCTCAGGTCTCCCATGCTGTCGCCCAACGGGTTGTCGGGGTCATTGAGGTCGATCTTGAAGAACTTGCCACTGGGGTCCAGCATCGGCATCGACATGTACATCACCTGGTCGATCAGGCGCATGTCGATGGTGCCGGCGCCCAGGGAGGCAGCCTCCATCTTGAGGGCCATGGCCGGGGTGTCCCCCGTGTAGTCCACGGAGCCGTTGGCGCTCATGTCGAGCCCTGAGGAGCTCACGGTCATCTCGAGCTGGGCGGTGGTGGTGTTCGTGAAGGTCGACGCCATCCGGTCGGCGAAGTCTTGGGGGTCGATCTCCTCGCCCGCGGCCTCACTCTCGGTGGCCTCGGTGGTGGGGGTGTCGCTGGCAGTCTCGCTCGGGGACGCGCTCGATGCGGCCAGGTCGTTGGCGGCCGTCTTCTCGTCTCCGCCGCAGGCGACCAGCCCGACGAGCAGGAGCGGAGCCGCGGCGGCGGCCGCGAGGCGGCGAGCAGTGACTGGGTTGCGCATGGTGGATCCCCCTCGGATCGACGAAGGTGCCGGTGCGGCACCTCCCAAATCTAACGCGGGACCGGTCATGCCCGACGCAGATCCGCCGATCTGACGGCGGCGGAACCGACGGCCAGGTCGTGCAGCCCGCGTCCGTCGGGGCGGAAGATCAGGGGCGGGATCACGATGGCGATCAGGAGACTCCGGATCAAGGAGCCGAGCAGGTTCATCGGTTGCCCGGAGCCGTCGACGCGTACGACGCGCAGCCCGGTGACCAGCTGGCCGAACGATCCGCCGATGAGTGCGGTGAACACGGTCACCTCGAGGACGAAGATCCCCAGTGGCGCCCAGAGGGCGTCACCGAAGATCAGCCGCGCCGCCAGGGAGCAGGCGAACCAGTCGACGAACAGGGCGGCGATGCGGCGCGGCCAGGACGCGGTGGGGGGCACGGCGAAACCCTAGCCGGGGTCTCATTGCCGACCCCACCTGTTACATCGGCGTTACATACCGGATACGGTCACGAAACGAGTCATTCATAGTTTGCGGAGAGACCGGTGCAGCGCCGCACCGCCTTCCTGCCCGCACGAACAAGGGTCCGCCAGCCCCACGCCCGGACCGTGGAGGAAAGAATGTTCGCAAACAGCGACGAGCTGCTCAGGTACATCAAGGATGAGGGCGTCGAGATGGTCGACGTGCGCTTCTGCGACCTGCCGGGTGTCATGCAGCACTTCACCGTCCCCGTGTCGTCCTTCGACCAGTCCGTGTTCGACGACGGCCTGAGCTTCGACGGTTCCTCGATCCGTGGTTTCCAGGCGATCCACGAGTCCGACATGTCCCTGTTCCCGGACCCGACGACCGCCTTCATCGACCCGTTCCGGATCGCCAAGACGTTGGTCGTCAACTTCTTCATCCACGACCCGCTCAGCGGCGAGGCCTACTCGCGCGACCCGCGCAACATCGCCCGTAAGGCCATGGCCTACCTGTCCAGCACGGGCGTCGGCGACACGGCGTACTTCGCTCCCGAGGCCGAGTTCTACGTCTTCGACAACGTCCGGTTCGAGACGAAGGCCAACGCCGGCTATTACGAGATCAACTCCTCGGCAGGCGCGTGGAACACCGGCGACACGTTCGAGAACGACAACCGTGGCTACAAGGTGAAGTACAAGGGCGGCTACTTCCCGGTGGCGCCCACCGACCACTTCGGTGAGCTCCGCGACGAGATGGTCATCGAGCTGGAGAAGTCCGGCCTCCAGGTCGAGCGCGCCCACCACGAGGTCGGCACCGCTGGCCAGGCGGAGATCAACTACCGCTTCGACGAGCTGCTCAAGGCCGCGGACGACGTGATGAAGTTCAAGTACATCATCAAGAACACGGCCTGGCGCAACGGCAAGACGGCGACGTTCATGCCCAAGCCGATCTTCGGTGACAACGGTTCGGGCATGCACGTGCACCAGTCGATCTGGAACGAGGGCAAGCCCCTGTTCTACGACGAGACCGGCTACGCCGGCCTGTCGGACATGGCGCGCTACTACATCGGCGGCATCCTCAAGCACGCCCCGTCGCTGCTGGCCTTCACCAACCCGACGGTGAACTCCTACCACCGCCTGGTGCCGGGCTTCGAGGCGCCGATCAGTCTGGTCTACAGCTCGCGCAACCGCTCGGCGTGCGTCCGGATCCCCATCACGGGCTCGAACCCGAAGGCCAAGCGGATCGAGTTCCGCTGCCCCGACCCGTCGGCGAACCCCTACCTGGCCTTCTCGGCGCTGCTGCTCGCGGGCCTCGACGGCATCAAGAACAAGACCGAACCGCCGGCCCCGATCGACAAGGACATCTACGAGCTGCCGCCGGACGAGATGGCCGACATCTCGCAGGTCCCGACCTCGCTCAACTCGGTCCTCGACTCCCTCGAGGCCGACCACGAGTTCCTGACGGTGGGCAACGTGTTCACGCCCGACCTGATCGAGACCTGGATCGACTACAAGCGCAACAACGAGATCCTGCCCGTGCAGATGCGTCCGCACCCGCACGAGTTCGAGCTCTACTACGACATCTAGCACTTGTGCATGTAGTGCTCGAACTCAGTTGCTCGTGCAAGAGAGCCCCGGCCCTGCCGGGGTTCTCGCATTTGGTTACGACTCCCCAGGCGTCTCTACATCGACAGGGGTGGCCGACTTCAACTTCACTTTGCCTTGACCCGTTCGTCAAACCGTAACGCCAAGGAAGGGGCTCGACGACCTCGAGATCGCGACAGCGGGGTAGGTCGGCTGGTTCAACGACCGCGGACAGCTCGCGTACTGCGACGACCTCACACCGGTCGACGCAGAGCCCGCCGTCGAGAAGTCAGCCGTCTGGGCAGGCCGCTGATGGGTGAGTGCGGCCATCACCATGGCTGCCTCGGTGCTCCACTGTCGAAAGAGGGTCGTCTTGAGATGAGGGAGCCCAACTCCGTGCAGCCGCCGCCTTGTCACGTCGAGCGGCGCTCCTCAGACGCTCAATGGGTGGTCGGCGATGTCGTCCACGACCTTCCACCGCAAGAACGTGACGAGTTCGGATGCCTGCTCGAACACGCCCACGACGCGTTGACCGATGCGGACCGTGTCCTCGCCGTCCTGCATCAAACCGTAGAACTTCGGCCCCGCGTCCAGCTCGACCAGTCCGACCACGTACGGGATCAGGTCTGCGAAGGCAGGGTCCAGCGCCCGGTGGTAAACGGCATAGCTCCACAGGGTGCCTTCGGCCGGATGCTCCTGCCAGGTCCGCTCGGTGTGCTGACACTCCGGGCACACCTTCTCGGGCGGCCACTCCAGGTATCCGCAGTTGGCGCACCTCGGGAGTACGAGCCGCCGATCACGGGCTGCTGCCCAGAACTCGGCGGTGAGCGGGTCGTCGATGTCGGGCATCGGCAGGTTGGTGGGGTTCATGCGCTCTCCCTGGTCGAGAGGATGGTCGCGGCACCCTTCCAGAAGTCATGTGTCTGGGCATGCAACGCGACGCCTGCCCCAGGAACCTGCCGATCGCCGCCGTCGCCACGCAGCTGCTTCACCGCCTCGTAGAGGTGCATCCAGTTGTGCGTGTAGCTCTCCGACAGCTGACCGCCGTGCGTGTTGACGGGAAGGGAGCCACCAGGCCTCGTGTTCCCTTCCGCCAGGAACGGGCCGGCCTCTCCGACCCCGCAGAACCCGTACCACTCCAGCATCTGCAACACCCACACCGAGGTCCCGTCCTGGAGATAGGCCACGTCGACATCATCAGGTCGTACGCCGCTTCGCTCGTACAGGCGGGTCGCGATGTCACCGAGCCAGGGCCGCATCAGCTTGTCTGCGTTCTGTTCGTTGCGGATGGCCGACTGCTGCGCCATGCCTAGCATGTGGACGGGGGGCTGGGCGAGGTCCGTCGCACGCTCGGCTGTCGTGACCACGACGGCCGCGCCCCCGTCGGAGATGAGGGTCAGATCGCTCCTGCGCAGGGGGGCCACGATGTAGGGCTGCGCGAGATAGTCGGAGATGCTCAGGGGGTCACGGAAGACGGCGCGCGGATTCATCCGCGCCCACTCGCGTTGCGCCACGGAGATCCAGCCGATCTGCTCCTCGGTGGTGCCGTAGAGATGCATGTGGCGTCTGACGGCCATGGCAGCCGGACCGGCGACGTGGACCAGGCCGGCGAGCCTCAACCAGTCGCTCGCGCCACCGATGGGCCGCGCAAACCCGGTTCGAGCGCTTCGGGACTTGGTCCCGTAGGTGAGCAGGATCGTCGAGGCGAGGCCGCTATGGATCGCCATGGCGGCGAGGTGCAAGGAGAAGGCGCCCATGCCGTAGTCGAGAGTCGTGCTGTAGGCAGGGTTGATGCCCAGCAGCGGACCCATGCCCTCGTCGGTGCCATGGGTGGTCAAGGGCGCCTTGCACGTGATGAGGCCGTCGATCGAGGACTTCTCGATGCCCGCGTCCGCGATCGCGTCGACGGCGGCGCGCACTGCGATCTCCTCGGGTGACTCGTGGGGGATCTCGCCGTGCTCGGTCGTGCCCACGCCCACGATCGCGACCTTCGCGGCGCCGGAGCTCATCGAAGCTGTCGTCTCGACATATCGACAGACTGCCAGACAATCTGCTGCTACGCTAGCCCCGTGCGGAAGCCACGCGAACTCGACGCCTTGCCTCCCGTGAGGGCCGGGGTGTGACCGCGGCGGAGACCTACGAGGTCGTCATCGTCAAGTACGGCACCCGTCAGACGACCCGGTCCGAGGTGTTCCTGAACTACCCCGTCTACGGCGAGCCGGATGGGCCGATCGGCATGGACTACTTCTTCTGGGTGGCCCGCAACGAGACGCGCACGGTGGTCATCGACACGGGCTTCAGCCGCTCCGGCGGGTCCCAGCGCAACCGCACGATGCTGGTCGATCCCCTGGAGTGCTTCGAGGCACTGGGTCTCGAGGTCGCCGACGAGCCACCGGTCGTCGTGACGCACGGCCACTACGACCACATCGGCAACCTCGGTCACTTCGCCCGCTCGCCGGTCATCGTCGCCCGGCGCGAGGTCGAGTTCTGGGCGGGGCCACATGGTCGCCGAGCCCAGTTCCACCATTCCGTCGAGGACACCGAGCTGGCCGATCTCCAGGCCGCGGTCGACTCCGGACGAGCCGTGCTCTTCGATGACGACTACACCGTGGCCGACGGCATCGAGGTCCGCCGAGTCGGTGGGCACACCCCTGGCCAGTCGGTCGTGACGGTGCGCACGTCCCAGGGGGTCGTGCTGCTGGCCTCCGACGCCGTGCACTACTACGAGGAGCTGGACCGCGAGATGCCCTTCGTCTCGGTGGCCAACCTCGTGGACATGTACGCGGGCTTCACCACGGTCAACGCGATGCTGGCCGGCGGGGAGGTCGACCACCTCGTGACAGGGCACGACCCGAGCACCTTCAGCCTGCTCGACGCCACACCCGGGCCCATCCCGTCGCTGTCCATGATCATCGGTCAACGCGTCCGTGACTGACGCGTCCGGCAGCCCCGCGGACCTCCTGGATCGATGGGTGCGCGACGGCAGCACCGTCGCCATCGCCGATGGGGTCGGCGCACCGACCGAGCTCTGCGCGCACCTCTCCGAGGTCGCAGCGTCGCGAAAGGGCGTCAGGTTGATCCTCGGCTGGTGCCCCGAGATCCCTCGCGGCCTCGATCTGAGCGCCTTCAGCGACATCCGGTCGTTCATGCCCGGGACCCTCCTGAGGGACCACGTCATGCAGGGTCGGGTGCACTACGTCCCGGCCTACCTCTCCCAGGTCTCGGCCCTGGTCAGCGGCCCATGGCGGCCCGACGTACTCCTGCTGAGCGTGCGTGAGACCTCCGGTGGCCCGAACCTTGCGACGGAAGCGTCCTGGATCAGCGCGGCCGCGCGATCTGCCGGGGTCTGCATCGCCGAGCTCAACAACAGCCTCCCCGACGCGGTGCGCCTCCCGCAGCTGGACGGCGTCGACCTCACGATCGCCGTCACAACCGCTGCGCCCCCCGTTCAGCTCGCGTCCCGAGAACCAGACAGTCTCGACCTAGCGGTGGCCGCGAGGATCGTGCCCCTGCTGAAGCCGGGCGCCACGCTGCAGTACGGACCGGGTCCGATGGCCGAAGCCGTCCTGAGCTCACTGCAGTCACCGATCCGGATCGACTCCGGCATCATCACCGACGCTGTGGTCACGCTCGCCGAGCGCGGCCTGGTCATGGGAACTCCCACCGCGACGTATCTCTCGGGGACCGACACCTTGTACGAGTGGGCTCACGAGCGAGGCATCCTGGCGCCGATCGAGTTCACCCACGACACCTCGCGACTGGCTGCTGCCGACCTCGTCGCGCTGAACACCGCGCTGCAGATCGACCTGCTCGGGCAGGTGGCGCTCGAGGCGCCCGGCGGCCGGGCAGCCGGCATCGGTGGTCACGCCGACTATGCCTATGCCGCCAGCCGATCCGCCGGCGGTTTGAGCATCATCGCCCTGCCGAGCTCCCGGGCGGGGAGGTCGACCCTGGTCGAGCGGCTGCAGCTGCCGGCCTCGACGCCGCGGTCGGTCGTCGACGTCGTCGTCACGGAGCACGGCCACGCCGATCTGCGCGGCCTCAGCGATGCCGAGCGGGCTCATGCGATCGGCTCGCTCTACCCCGAGGGATGACGGCGATCAGTCGCCGAGCACGCCCGCGGAGCGAAGAGCGCCGATCTCGTCGACGGTGAGGCCGAGCTCGCCGAGCACCCCATCAGAGTGCTCGCCGCGCGTGGGCGGGCGCCGGTCCTGCCGAATCCGCCGCCCGTTGATCTTGATGGGCGAACCCAGGTAGCGCACCTCGCGCCCGGCGTACTCACCGTGCTGGACCATGCCGTCATCGGCGGCCTCCTCAGCATCCAGCACCTCGTCGAAGGCTCGCACCGCCCCTGCCGGCACGGAGTACGTCGCCAGGAGGGTCTCGACCTCGTCGCGCATCCGATGGGCGATGGTCGCCTCGATCTTCTCGGTGAGCACGTCGGTGTGGCGCAACCGCTCCTCCGCGGTCACGAGCCGTGGGTCCTCCTGCCACTCGGGGTGCCCGAGTGCGTCGCACAGCCGACCCCAGGTGCGGTTGTTGTTGGCGCCGATCGTCACGTAGCCGTCGGCACAGCGGAAGGCCTGGTAGGGCGCGTTCATCCGGTGGCCCGACCCGAGCGCGGCGGGCACCTCGCCCGAGTACCAGTACTGCGTGGCCTCCCAGACCGCATAGGAGAGTGCGGAGTCGTAGAGGCTGGCCTCCACCTCGCACCCGACGCCCGACTGCTCCCTGTCGATCAGGGCGCTCAACACGCCGGAGACGGCGAACAGCCCTGCGCCGATGTCAGCCAGCGGCACTCCGGCGCGGACCGGTGGGCGTCCGGGCTCGCCGGTGATGCTCATGATCCCGCTGACAGCCTGGGCGATCATGTCGTAGCCGCTCCGGGTCGAGTTCGGGCCGACAGAGCCGAAGCCGGAGATGGAGCAGCAGATGATGCCCGGGTTGACGGCCTTGAGGTGGTCGTAGGAGATCCCCAGCCGCTGGGCGACGCCCGGCCGGAAGTTCTGGATCACCACGTCGGACGTCGCGGCGAGACGGTGGAAGACCGACAGGCCCTCCTCCGCCTTCAGGTCGAGCGCGACACTGCGCTTGTTGCGGTTCATGCTCAGGAATCCCGGCGTCTCACCCCACGCCGCCACCGACCCGAACGACGAGCGCATCGCCTCCCCCTCGGGAGGCTCGATCTTGATGACGTCGCACCCGAGGTCGCCCAGCATCATGGCGGCGAACGGGCCTGCGAGCACCTGCGACACGTCGAGCACGCGGACCTCGGACAGTGGTTTCATCGGGACCTTTCCTTCATCGGAGAATCGTCGTCTGGCGCGACTGCAGGAGCAGGTCGCCGGTCTCATGCACGGTGAATCGGCTGAGCACAGACACGAACAGCAGTGGCCCACGTTTCCCCGGCTTCTCCTCGATGTCCTGGTAGACGCTCTCGACGGCGATCCGTGTCCCGGTCGGCGCGTAGGAGAAGAGGTCGATGCCGTTGCCTGCGTTGAGCAGGCGTTGCGGCGCACCGGCGAGCTCGGGCAGCCCGAACGACGACCAGGGGGTTTGGCTGGCGCCGTCGAAGTCAGGATCTCGGGACGCTCTGGTGAGGGGGTCGTCAGCATCGGCGGGCACCCGCAGGGCGTAGAGCGGATAGAGGGGCGGGGCTACGATCCCCCCGAACCTCCCCGCGCTGGCGACGCCCTCGTCGTAGTAGTCCGGGTCTCTCGCCATGATCGACTGCATGAAGCGGCGCAACGAGCTCGCGTCCACGACATCGGGTGAGACCAGCGTGGCCGAACGGAGCCCGAGACACTCCCGGAACTGCGGCGGGCACGTCACACCGATCTCCGTGGAGGTCTCCGAGAATCCCAGCGACGACTCTGGTGCGACGGGCACGGACACCGGGGAGGCACCTCGCCGGTGCAGCCGGATCACCGCCTCGCCGACGGTCGTGGCCTCGCTAGCCGCGTTGACCAGCTCGACCTGGCAGCGGACGTCGCCCCACTCGTCGTGCGCCTCGACCCCGACCACCGTCCCCCGAGCGGTCAGAGTCGCCCCCAACGTGTCCATCCCACGGAACTGGTACGTCAGGGCCAGCAGCCATCCGCTCGGACCCGCCCACTCCTTGAGCAGCTGGGCCAGCACCTGCTGCTTCCAGGAGCCGTTCACCAGCGGGCCGGGCAGCCCTTCGTGCTCCTGACAGAACTGGTGGTCGTAGTGGATCCGGTGCCAGTTCTCCATCGCGGCACACCAGCGCACGAGGTGCATGACCGTCAGCGGACCGTAGACGACCGGCTCGATCCGATCACCGACGGCGACTGTCTCGAACTCTCGCGGGGACTGCAGGGCCTCGGGTCGACTCATCTCACCGGGCCTCCTCTCTGTCAGGGCAAGGAGCACTGCTCATCACGACGTCCATCGCCTCCAGCCGATCGATGGCTTCCTCTGACATGCCGCCGAACTCTCGCAGGATCGTGCGGGTGTGCTGACCCAGCTCAGGCGCCTCCGAGCTGCGTGCGGGCTCGTAGCCCAGCAACCGCAGCGGTGTCCCCTTCAGCGGTCCACGAGCGTCGAACGTGCTCACGCCGCGCTCGAGGAACCGGGCCATCGTCGCCCGGTCGGCGGCGTCGAGCACGGGCACGGCAGGGACACCCGCGACGCGCAGCGCAGCCACGGCATCGTCTCGCGCGCGAGCGCTGGTCCACCCGGAGATCTGCGCGTCGACCTCCGCCGAGTTCGCCCGCCACCACGCCTCGTCACGGTCTACCAGCGACCGCGCGCCGATGAGCCGGGCGAGGCTGTGGCGCTGATCGTCGCTCCAGCACGCGATCGCGATCCAGGTGTCCTCGTCGGAGCACGGGTAGGCATCGTGGGGGGTCCGTCCCGGCCGATCGTTGCCCCGTGGCTGTGACACCTCGCCGTTCAGCATGAAGTCGGCGACATCGCCGGCCAGCGTCCAGCTGACCACTTCTCGTTGTGAGACGTCGAGGTAGGCGCCCTTGCGGAACTGGAGACAGTAGGCGACCAACGCAGCGCCGAAGAACGCCACCAGCTGATCCGGGTAGTTGACGTCGGAGGACGACCACCGCGGCTGCTCGGGACCGTAGCCGGTGACACCGGTCAGTCCCGACAGGAGATCAAGGGTCGAGCCGTACGAGCTGTGGGCCGAGTCCGGTCCTGTCTGCCCTTGGCTCGAGAGGGAGAGGTAGACGAGCTCCGGGTTGATGGACCCCAACGTGGAGGCGTCGATCCCGAGCCGGCCCGTGACACCGACGCGATAGTTCTCCACCACCACATGGCAACGCCGAGCCAGCTCGTGGATCACCCGCTTTCCTTCATCGGTCTTGAGATCGAGCGCCAAGCTGAGCTTCCCCGCGTTGTTCGAGGCGAAGAAGGGGGACGTCGGACCGGGCATCGAACTGTCGAACGAGGCAACCGGCGTCTTCCATCGACGGAAGCTGTCAGGTCGGGTCGGGGACTCCACCTTGATGACCGTCGCACCGTAGTCGGCCAGGAGGCGGGTCACCGCCGCGCCGGCGGTGATGGTGCCGAAGTCGAGCACGACCACGTCGGCCAGGGGTGTGGCCCCCGAGGAGGAGACGGCGCTGCCACTCCCCCGTCGCGTCCGGCCGATGTCGCGGGCCGGAGGCCTTGTCAACGGCCTCAGGTCGCCCACGACGCCTGATTGCCAGGTGAGGTCAGCGGCGCGCACCGGCCCGTGCACGGCCGGCGTGTCGCCGGTGAACGACGTGGGATCGGCCAGGAACCCTCGCGACCTCAGCTGCTCGTCGGCGACCAGGTCCGACGTACGACAGACCCAGCCGAACGGCAGCCCCAGCTGTTGCGCCGCGTCGTAGATCTCCTTGGCTGCCAGCTCGGATGCCCACCGCTCGATCACCGGCCACCAGTCGTCGGCGCGAGCAGCACGCACGAACGGATCGCTCAGGTCGGGGTCGGCCAGCTCGGGAGCGCCGACCAGGGCGACGACGTTTTCCCAGTGCTCCTGCTGGAAGATGCATCCGACCCAGCCGTCACGGGCGCGGACGAGGCGCCAGTCGCCTGGCTCTGGACCGGATCGACGAGGAGCGACACCTGTCTGCGCGTAGCCGACGTCGCTCTTCCAGTCCATGTAGGCCGCGACGTCACTCATGCTGACGTCGACCACATCGCCCCCGTGGCCCTGATCGACCCGTCCCAGCGAGACCATCGCCCCCAGGAACCCGGCGATCCCCGAACAGTGCGCCGTCTGTTCGCCACCCAGGCTCAAGGGACGGGCCGACGGGTCACCGATCATCGTGGCAAGCCCGCCGTAGGACTCCGCGAGGAAGCTGTCGCACGGCAGGTCGCCGTAGGCCTCCCCCAGACCGAAGCCCGAGATCCACACGACCACGAGCTCCCGCCGCCCGCGCCTCAACCCCTCGAGGTCGAGGTCAATGCCGACGCCGCCGAGCGAGTTGTCCACAACGACCACGTCTGCACCGTCGAGCAGCGCCTCGACATCCTGCTGCGAGCCGGTCAGGTCGTGTCGCTGCTTGTCGGCCTGGAGGGCGACGAAGGCCAGACTCATCCCGGCCTCGTTCAGGGGCCCCTGACGCGAGAGCGGATCGCCGCCGGCCGGTTCGAGCCGCACGACCTCGTGACCGAGGCCGGCGAAGAGCCGGCCACACGCTGCCCCAGCGACGCCTCCGGCGATCTCGACCACCCGAAGGCGACCAGGCAGACTCACCGCGAGCGTCCCTGCCCAGGGTTCGGCTGACCGTCGGCGAAGTCCTTCAGAGCTTGGCGGTGTGAGTCCGTCCGAGCATGGATCTGGGCGTTGACATAGGAGCCGTACTCCAGCGCCGTACGCCACTCGTTGACCTGGGTGGGCACGTGCCACAGGGCCTTCTTCGTCCACTCCAGCGCAGTCGCATCGAACTGCGCCACGGTGCGGGCCAAGCGCATCGCCTCCGCCTCGACCTCGGCGTCGTCGACGGCCTGGTTGGCCATCCCCCAGTCCACCGCTGTCTCCCCGTTGATCCGCTGAGCGGTGAGGATCATCCAGGCGGCGCGCTTGTGGCCGAGCCGCAGCTGCGCGGCCGGACCGGCGAGCCCGGGGTAGAAACCGAACCCGAGCTCAGGCATCCCGATCTGAGTGTCGCGGGCGACGACGGCGAGGTCGCAGACGTTGATGAGCGTGGACCCGCCACCCAGTGCGTAGCCCCGGGCCGCTGCGATGAAGATGGCCGGATGGCGGCGGATGCCGTCGAGGACGTCGACCCAGGACTTGTTCAACTGGTCCTCGTCGTCCTGGCTTCCCTCGGTGATCTGTGACAGGTCCATGCCCGACGAGAACGTCCCGCCGGCACCGACGACCACCACCACCTTCGCGCGGTGCATCGTCTGCTCGAGCGCGCTCATCAGGCCCTCACGGGCCTCTGCGTCGAGCGCGTTGCGCTTGGCAGGTCGGTTCAGGGTGATGACCGCGATCCCGTCCTCCACCTCCGAGACGAGAATCTTCGCGTCCTGAGAGCTCACGTCGGTCTCCCTTTCCGAGTCGCCGCCTAGGCCTCCCACAGCGAGACCCCCTGGTTGAGGATCGCGCGAGCCATCAGCATCTTCTGGATCTCATCGGTGCCCCCGCCGATCCGTCCGTGGCGCAGACCGCGATACCAGTGCGAGATCGGGCTCTCCAGGACCTCGCCCATGCCGCCGAGGATCTGCATGATGTTGTCCATCGAGCGATGCCCCCAGTTGCCACCCATGAACTTGGCAGCGGCGGCGTACGTGCGCACATCCTCACCGCGGTCCGCCCGCGTCGCGCACTCGTACGACATTGCACGGATGGCCTTGATGTCGAGGAAGACGTCGACCAGCATCCACTGGATCGCCTGACGCTCGGCGATCGGCTTGCCGAACGTCTCGCGTGCCTTGGACCACTCGACCGCCATCTCGAGCCCGCGAGTCAGGAAGCCGGTCGCCATCGATCCTCTGGTCAACCGGTCGCTAATGATCAGCCAGCTCTGCCCGAGCCGGAACCCGCCGCCCTCCTCGCCCACCAGGTTCTCGGCGGGGACCCTGACGTTGTCGTAGGTGATGGTGAACTGGCCCGCCTTCTGCGCCAGCCACGTGTCGATCGGCGCGAGGGTGATCCCCGGAGTGTCGGCATCGACGATGAACATGGTGATGCCACCGTGCTGCCGCTTCTCGGGATCGGTGACGGCCAGCACGAGCTGATAGGTGGCGCGGTCGGCCCGGGAGATGAAGGTCTTCGTCCCGTTGATGACCCACTCGTCACCCTCCCTGACCGCAGTCGTGCGCATCGACCCCGGGTCGGAGCCCGCGTCCGGCTCGGTCTGGCAGAAGCAGTACTCCTTCTCACCCCGGATCGTCGGCTCAAGGTACTTCTCGCGCTGGATCTCCGAGCAGTCGAACAGCACGGGCGGAGCCTCCGGCACGGGGAGCGGGACCACGGACCGCTTGAACTCCTCGGCGATCACGAAGGAGCCGAGGACCCCGAAGCCGAACCCGCCGTACTCCTCGGGAAGGGTGGCACTGTAGAGCCCGGTCTCCTTCGAGATGCGGGTCAGGCGGTCCCAGTCGGCCTGCGTCAGGGCGCCGTCCACCAGGGTCTCGTTCCTGGTCGTCGGGGTCTCCAGCCAGGCGCCGCCCTTCGGATCCGGTTCGTCCCCGGGGCGATGGGTCAGGAACTTCGACTCCAGCGGGATGCACTCACGTTGCACCACGCCGCGCACCAACTGCTTCAGCTCCTCGAGCTCGGGAGGCAGCGCGCCCATGAACTCGGGAGCACTGTATTTCACCCGCGAACCTGCTTCACCAGTCACTGGTCCTCGATCCTTCGGTACGAATTTGTCTGTCCGTCATATTGACTGCTTGACATACAATCTGAGCCTAGCCATGCCAGAACTCCAGGTCAACCGTTCTGCTCGCCCCCCACCTGTGGGGACGATCACTCCGACGGCAGAGACCCGGACAGCTCCCTCGCCTGCTCGGGGAGCAGCGGGTACGACGCGTACTCGAGGAACGAGTCGAAGCCCTCGACGCCCGACTCCCTCCCGATCCCGGAGCGCTTCACGCCGCCGAACGGGATGCGCGGGCCGATGCCGTAGCGGTTGATCGACACGAACCCCGAGTCGATGCGCCGGGCGACCGCGAGAGCCCGCTGCGTGTCTGCCGAATGGACCGCTCCGCCGAGGCCGTACTCGCTGTCGTTGGCGATCGAGATCGCCTCTTCCTCGTTGGAGTACGGCATCACGGCGACGATCGGCCCAAAGATCTCCTCGCGAGCGATCCGCATGTCGCTCGTGACCGACGCGAACACGGTCGGCTCCACGAACCACCCGTGCGGCTGATCCGTGGGCCGGCCTCCCCCGGCGGCCAGGACGGCGCCGTCGTTCTTGCCACTCTCCACGTAGCCCAGCACTCGCTGGCTGTGCTGCTCGGTCACGAGCGGGCCCATCGTCGTGCGAGGGTCGAAGGGGTCCCCGAGGACGTGCGCCTGGGCCGCCGCTCGCAACCGCTCGACGACCTCCTCATGACGCGCCCTCGGAACCAGCACCCGGGACGTGGCCGTGCACTGCTGCCCGGCGAAGTTGAAGATGCCCGCCGCCAGGTGCGGCACCGCTTTGTCCAGGTCAACGTCGTCGAGGAGCACGGCTGCCGACTTGCCGCCGAGCTCCAGCTGCAACCGGGTGAAGTTCTCGGCCACCGCCGCCCAGATCCGGCTGCCCGTCGCGCTGCTCCCGGTGAAAGCGACCTTCCGCACGAGTGGATGGGTCACGAGATCCGCGCCGGTCCCTCCGTCGCCGGTCACGACGTTCACGACCCCGGCAGGGACACCGGCCTCCGCGCAGATATCGGCGAGGGCGGCGGCACCGAAGGGTGTCTCGGGGGCCGGCTTGAGGACGATCGTGCAGCCCGACAGGAGCGCCGGGACCACCTTCTTGATCTCGCTCCGGACGGGCACGTTCCAGGGGACCAGGCCGGCCACGACCCCGACCGGCCGACGCACGATGAGCGCATCTCCGGAGGGGTCGGAGCGGAGGTACTCCCACAAGACCTGGCGGGCGTCCTCGATGTAGGCATCGATCAGAGGCAGGGAGTTGCTCAGGCTCCGGTATCCCTCGTAGGGGACCCCCATCGAACGACTTGTGACCTCGGCCAGGTCATCGGCGCGAGCCGCAAGCAGCTCCTTGACCCGCAGGACCAAGGCGATCCGCTCCCCCAGGGTCGTTTCACGCCACTCCCCGTCCAGCGCCCGGCGGGCGGACCTCACAGCTGCGTCGACGTCCGCCCGCGTGGCGATCGGGGATTCGCCGATGACCTCCTCGGTGTACGGATTCACCACGGGCATCGCCGATGTTCCCGTCGACCTCGTCCATGTGCCGTCCACGAAGTAGCCGTCCACAGTGGGCATCAGCGCGCCCCTCCTGCCCTCGAGCTCGACACAGGTGATCGTTGTGCGATCGCGGTCATGGGAATTCCTCTCGTCTCGGTGGGTATCGACTCGGGCGCAGTGATCTCCTTCGATCTCTGACGCGCAGTCATGGAAGCCCCAGAGCACCCAACTCGACCAGCACGGCTTCCGCGGTCGCGAACGCCTCCGCGGCCGCTGGAGCCCCGCAGTAGACACTCATGTGGAGGAGCACCTCCTGGATCTCCGTCGCCGTGACGCCGGCGCGCACAGCTCCTCGTACATGGACCGCCAGCTCCCCCTGCTGTCGCAGGGCGACCATCGCGGCCATCGTGATCAGGCTCCTGGAGCGGCGATCGAGGCCGGGCCTCGACCAGACCTCGCCCCAGCCGAACTCGGTGACCAGCCGAACGAGTGGCCGTCGGAAGTCGGTGAGCGCCGCGGTGGACTTGCTCACGTAGTCCGCGCCGAGGACCTCGGTGCGGATCTCATGTCCCTCGCTGGTCACTGTCTCTCCATCTCCGGCCGCTCGGCCCGGTCATGTCAGCACCCGGATCGGCGTGCCCTGGAGCCATGCGTCGATGTCATCGACGGCATCGCCATAGAAGATCGCGTAGACGTCGCGGCTCACGTATCCGATGTGGGGGGTGAGGACCGCGTTGGGCAGCGAGAGCAACGGATGATCGCGCGGCAGCGGCTCCACGTCGAAGACGTCCAGACCCGCGCCGGCGATCGTTCCCGAGCGCAGAGCCTCGACCAAAGCCGCCTCGTCGATGATCGGCCCGCGAGCCGTGTTGACGATGCAGGCGGACCTTTGCATCAGCCCCAGCTCGCGCGAGCCGATCAAGCCGGTCGTGCGGGAGCTCAGCTGGAGGTGGACGCTCACCACGTCCGATGACGCGAGGAGCTGGTCCTTGTCGAGGCGGATGACTCCGTGCTCTCCTGCTCGCTCGCTGGTGAGGTTCTCGCTCCAGGCCACGACCTCCATGTCGAACGCCTTCGCGACCCGGGCGACCCGCTGTCCTATCCGACCGAGCCCGAGGATGCCCAGTCGGTGTCGGGCGAGGTCCGCGCCGACCGACACCTGCCACTGACCGAGGCGCAGCGCGCGCTCCTCCTGGACGACGCTGCGCGTGACGGCGTGGATCAGTGCCCAGGCGAGCTCGGCGGTCGAGTGGAAGAGTCCTCCTGTGCCGGCGACGACGACGTCGTTGGCTCGTGCCGCCTCGAGATCGATGACCGCGTTGGAAGGCCCGGTGGTCACCAGGAGACGGAGGTCGGGCAGGCGCCCGAGTGTCTCCCGGAGGAAGGGGGTGCGCTCCCGCATCGCGACCACGACGTCGTAGCCCTGCAGGGCCGAGACGAGTTCGTCCCCGACCAGATGCTCGTGCAGCACGTGCACATCGGCGCGATCGTCGAGGCGCGACCAGTCGGCCGCCCCGAGAGCGGCACCCTGGTAGTCGTCCAGGATCATGACCCGGGACCTCATTTGGCGGCTCCTCCCTGGTGGGTCGCCCGGCTCATGCCGACCCGGGCTGAGGAACCGCAGCGCGGCTGAGCCGGTTCGCGCCGAGTGCCAGCAGGATGACGAGTCCCACCGCCACGGCCTGCAGCTCCGGGGACCAGGACAAGCCGATGAAGGCGTTGTTCAGCGTCGCGAGGATCAGGCCACCGAGAGCCGCCTGCCACATCCGCCCCTCGCCTCCGCTCACTGCTATCCCGCCGACGACGACGCCTGCGATGGCCTCGATGGGCAACGACTGGCCGGAGTCCGCGGAGCCCAGCCCCAGCTGGGACGCGATGACCAGACCGCCGCATCCCGCAGTCAGTCCGGACAACGCGAACGTCATCACCAGCGTCCGGGTCACGGGCAGCCCGATCAAGCGGGCCGCCTCCCGACTGCTGCCGGCCGCGTACACGGCTTGGCCGAACGGGCTGCGATGGAGCACCACGGACCCGATCACGAAGGCCACGACCGTCAGGACGACCGGGACGGGGATCGGCCCCCAGCTTCCGAGACCGATCTCGTCGAACCCGGCCTCCTCCACCACGATCTGACGGGGTCCCTGGTAGTGCAGCGCGAGGCCGGCGAAGACGAGCCCGGTGGCGAACGTGGCCATGAAGGAGTTCACGTGGAGCACGGCGACGACGATCCCGTTCACCACTCCGCACACGATCGCGACCAGGAGCGCGACGAGTACGGCGATCATCACCGAGTGCTCGAGCGACAGCTTGGCGAACAGGACTCCCGAGAGCCCGGCGACCGCGCCCACCGACAGGTCGTAGTGCCCCGCGATGATCACGAAGGCGCTCCCGACGATGACGATGCCCAGCCCGGCGTTCTGCGCCAGCATGTCTCTGAGGTTCTCGACGTCGAACAGGTCCGGATCGAAGATCGCGACGAAGGCGAGCAGCGCGATGTAGGCGAGCACCAGCCCGCCTCCAGGGGTTGACCTGAGGCGTGCGATGCCGCTGGTTGCGGGACCGCGAGCAGCCGTGGCTGAGGGCGGCTCGCGGTCCCGTCGGGTGGAGGTGTTGTTAGACATAGGATCTGGCGTTGCGGCCTAGTACTCCGGTGTGTAGGAAGCGAGGTCGTCAGGGGTGACTACCTGGAACGGCACGTCCTGGAAGCGCGCGACGGTCTTGCCGTCGATCACGTCCAGCAGCGTCTGGATGACGAGCTTGGCCTCCGACACCGGGAAGGTGGGTCCGAGGAGCTGGACCTCGCCCTGCTCCATCAGGGCGACGACCTCCTTGTCGCCGCCGTAGTCGGCTAGGAAGATCGAGTCGGTCTTGCCGGCCTGCTTGATGGCCCGGGCAGCGCCCTGGGTGATGTTCGACTGGGTCGCGATGATCACGTCGATCTCCGGGTGCGACTGCAGGAGGGACTGGGTCTTCTGGTAGCCCTGCTGTGAGGAGTAGTCGGTGTTGACGGTCGCCACGACCTTGAAGCCGGGGTTCGCCTCGGACGCCTCCTTGACCAGCTCGTTCGTGTTGGTGGAGAGACCGTCAGAGGGGACGCCCTCGACCACGCCGACATTCGCGTCGGGGTTTGCCTTCACGATGGCCTCGACATACTGCCGAAGCGTGTCCTTGGTGTTGTAGCCGGAGATGTAGGTGAGGGTCCCGGGCTGCCACAGATCATCGCCCTCCTCGGTGAACTTCCCGCACAGCGGCTGGTCGAAGGGGATGGCGAGCAGACCGGCATCTGGTGCGTCCTCGCTCAGCGCCGCGCAGACGACCTGCCCGTCCACGGGAAGGACCCCCAGGACGTTGTACGTCTTGCTCTGGATCGCCGACTGGATCTGGTTCAACTGCTTGGAGCTGTCGAAACAGGAGTCGAAGATGGTGAGGTCGATGTCCTCCTTCTTGGCCTCCGCCTCGAGCGCCTCGTCCTCGGCCACACCGAACGAGGCACACCCGGAGCTCGTGTAGATGCCGACCTTCAGCGGAGGGCTGATCTCGATCGGCTTGTCCGCGCCGACATCCACACTGACCGCGTCCTCGGAGGACGTGGAAGGGCTCTCGCCCGCGCCGCAGGCGGACAGAACGAGCCCTGCCATGCTGAGGAGCGATGCCCCTACCAGCACCCCGGGCTTCGACTTCCAATTCATCGTGACACCTTTCCCACGAAGTCGACACGGTGCCGTAGCGGCCGGGTCGACGGTTGATTGAGCACCGCGGCCACTAGGCAACAGCGCGCTTTCTGCCCGAGGCGTCGAGGATCAGGGCGCCGACCACAATGGCTCCCTGGACTATTTCCTGGAGCGGTTCATCGACTGCCAACATCGTGAAGATCGTCGTGACCGACGCCAGGATCATGAAGCCGGCAGCCGTGCGCCAGATCGCACCCTCACCGCCGTACAGAGAGGTCCCACCGAGCACGACGATGGCGATCGTTGTCAGTGCCACGACGCTGCCGCCGAGATCACTCTGGCTGATCCCCGTCTGCGACGCGTAGATGACTCCGGCGAACGTTGCGCACGCACCGCTGATGACGTAGGTCACCAGCCGGATGGAGTCTGTGCGCAGGCCGGCGACGTAGCTGGCGCTGAAGCTGCCCCCGACGGCGTACAGCGACTTCCCGAAGGCGGTTCGGTGCAGCACCAGCGCTGCCACGACTCCGATCACGAGCAGGGCGATGACGACGTTGGAGACACCGAGGACGTCGCCTCTCGCCAAGTCCCTGAACGCGGGATTGGTCGGAGCGATCGCGAGGTTGCCTGCATAGAGGACGACGAGCCCGCCGAACAGCGAGGCGGTGCCGAGCGTGGCGACGAAGGGACTGAACTTCAGCTTGGTGACCAGCAGCCCGTTCACCACCCCACCGACCACACCGGTCGCGATCGCGGCGCACAGGGCAGTCAGGAGCGAGTGATCGAGCGCGACCTTGGTGTAGACCGAGGCGCCCGCCGCATACAGCGCCCCGACGGAGATGTCGATCCCGCCACCGATGAGCACGAAGGTCAGTCCGATGGCGATGAGTCCCAGGCTCGCGTTCTGGCGGAGCATGAGGTTGATCGACGGCCACGTGAGGAACTGCGAGTTCAGCACCTGAGCGAGGACGAGCACCCCGACCATCACCGGGATCACCGCGAAACGTCCCGTCGCCTCGTGCGCGGCCCGCACCAGCACCGTCCCCGCCGAGACCGCGGACCGCACCTCGCGGCCCGTCGTGGCGTCGGGGCTCTGGGCCCTGCTCTCCGCCGACATGGGCTTCATGAGGCCGACACGCCATCGACGTTGAAGGCGCCCTGCAGGAGCTCGTGCTCGGAGGCCTTGCTCGCATCGAGCTCGTCCACGATCCGCCCGCCTGCCATCACCAGGATGCGATCGCTGAAGGCGATGACCTCCTCGGTCTCGGAGGAGACGAGTACGACTGCCACGCCGTCCTCGCGTGCCAGGCGCCGGACCTCTTCCAAGATGTCTGCCTTGGCGCCGATGTCGATGCCACGGGTGGGCTCGTCGGCCAGCAGGACACCGGGCTTGATGAAGCTCATGCGGGCGAACAGCAGCTTCTGCTGATTGCCGCCCGACAGGGTTCCGGCTGCATGTCCTGTCTTCGACCTGGAGACGCCCATGGCCGTGAGGTAGGGCTGGGTCTTGGACTCCACGCGTCGGGGGCCCAGGAAGCCGAACCGGCCCAGCGACCTCAACCGCGGCAGCGCCACGTTCTCCGCGGCACTCATGCGCAGGAACACGCCCTGGGTCTTGCGCTCCTCGGGGAGCAGCGCGATCCCCAGCGCCTGGGCTGCGCGGGGCGAGGTCGGGAACGACTTCGACACGCCGTCGATCTCGACCTTGCCGCGGGTGCCGGGTTCGAGGCCGCTGAGTGCCCGCAGCAGGCTGGACCGTCCCGAGCCCATCAAGCCGACAACCCCCAGCACCTCACCGGCGCGGACCTCGAAGCTCACGTCGCTCAGTCGGCCCGCCAGTTGGATGCCGTCGACCTTCAGCCGCACGGCAGCGGCGGCGCGAGCCGCGCCTCGAGAGTCATCCTCGGCGAGCGTGCGGCCCGTGGTGACAGCGGCGAGGAGGTCTCGAGACGAGTCTCCGATCATGCTCTCGATCAGCTCGGGCTTCGTCCATTCAGAGGCGGGCCGGGTGTCGATCACGTACCCCTCCCGGAAGACGGTGACCGCGTCCGCGTTGGCGAGGACCTCGTCGAGGTTGTGAGACACCAGCACGATGGTCGAGCCGGCATCGCGAAGCGAGTGCAGGACCCGATACAGCGCCCGGCGCTCTTCGGGGGCGAGCGCGGCGGTCGGCTCGTCGAGCAGCAGGATGCGCGAGTCCGACATCACGGCCCGAGTGATCTCGACGAGCTGCTGCTGGGCGACGGTCAGTCGTCCCACGGGCACGTCGGGCGCGGGCGGTGTCCCGAGCGAGGAGCAGGCCTGCTCGTAGCGCCTCCGCATCGCGCCACGGCGCAGCAGGCCGCCTCGCGTGAGCGGACGTGGGAGGAAGGCATTGGCCTGCGGGGTGAGCTGCGGAATGACCGTGAGCTCCTGGTAGACGGCCGCGACGCCGGCGTCCTGGGCCGCCCGTGGGCTGCCGTACTGGTGGTTGTCGCCCAGGATGAGGACCTCGCCCGAGGTCGGCTTGATCCGGCCGGCGATGATCCCGAGACAGGTCGACTTGCCGGCGCCGTTCTGTCCGACGAGGGCGTGGATGCTCCCGACCGCGACGTCGAGATCGACCCCGTCGAGTGCGAGCGTGTTCCCGAACCTCCGGGTGAGGCCGCGACAGCCGACACCGATCTCGGAGGCCACGGCACCCGGAAGTGCCGTGGCGGCGCTCGTGTCAGGCCCGGCCATCGTGATCTTCCGACTTGGCGAGCACGTCGTCCAGCACCGGCATGACGTACTGCTTGAAGAGTGGGTAGTTCTCAGCCATCGGGAAGTGGCCAAGGCCCGGCATCGCCACGAACGTCGAGCCCTCGATCTGGTCGGCCAGTGCGCGACCCAGCTCCGGGTGCGCCGAGTAGTCGTACTCCCCGGAGAGCACATAGACAGCCACCTTCGAGGTGTCGATGTCGCTCGCCACGCCGGTCAGGTCGTGCTCGATGAAGTAGTAGTTGAGGTCGCCCTTGAACACGGGCGGGGAGCCCTGGCTGTAGATCCATGCCGTCTCGTGCCGTGAGGCCTCAGGGCTCATCGGCGCGCAGATGCCATACATCTGGGCAGCGCGGAAGTCGTTGGACATGTCCGGGTGGTCCAGGTAGGACATCAGGCCCTCGGCGCCGTGGCTATGGATCGCCGCCTCGACCCCGATGACCGCACGGAAGTCGTCGGGGCGGTCCAGAGCGAGGTCCGGGGCGAGGTGACCGCCCATGGAGCACCCCATAAACACCGGACGCGCCAGCCCGAGCTCGCGGCTCACCGTGACGACGAACTCCTCGAAGAAAGCCTTGGTCAGCTGGTACTCGCCCTCCCACCAGGGGACGCCGGACGGCGGCAGGGACTTCCCGTGGAACGGCAGGTCGGGCACGATGACCCGGAACTTCGAGGTGACCTCGGGGTCCTCGAGCAGATGACGCCACTGCCTGCCCTCACCGCCTGCGGTGTGCTGACAGAAGAGCGGGACGCCCTGGCCGCACTCCTCGTAGTAGACGCGATACTCGACGCCTTCGACGCTCACGTAGATGTAGCGGCCGACGATGTCGGAGGTCCTGGCTGGCATCGCTACTGCTCCTTCGCCTGCGCGTTGATGTTCCGCATCACCTGCAGCAGCCGGAGCAGCGCCCAGTAATGGGCGAAGACGCTTCGCAGGTCGCCGGAGATCTCGAAGCCGTGGTTGAACCAGGCCCCGATGAAGTCCTGATAGAAGGGGACCGGCACCGCTTCGAGCAGGTTTCGCCAATCCTCGTCGGTGCCGACGAGCCGTGCCGAGCTGCTCTGGAAGAGGTCCTCGGTCAGCTCGAACCGGCGTACGTGGCCGTCGAGGACGTCGAAGATGTAGCGATCCTCACCGACTCCGATCATCAGCTCGATGGTCCAGCGACGTGCTGCGTGCCTGAACTGGCTGTCGGCGTTCACCGCCTCCAGCACCTGAACTGTGCGCATGTTCATGGACACCGAGTCGCCTCCTTTGCCGATACGGTTGTGAGGATCACGCGAGTCGACCACCTTCGGGATGCTGATCCGACGACCCCGTCCCCGTCGGCTCGCCGTTCGCGATCTCGTTCTTGTGCTCGCCCACCGCCTTCTCGGCGATGCGGAACGACTCCAGCGCCGCGGGTACGCCGACGTACACCGCCGACTGCATGAGCGCCTCTTGGATCTCGGGCACCGTCACTCCGTTGCGGAGTGCTCCGCGCACATGCACGGCGAGCTCGTGCGGCCGGTTGAGCGCGGTGAGCATCACCAGGTTGAGCAGGCTCCGGGTCCGCAGGTCGAGCCCGTCGCGACTCCACACCACACCCCAGCAGTACTCGGTCACCATGTCCTGGATCGGTCGGCCGAAGTCGCTGACATTGTCGAGTGAGCGACTCACGTGCGCCTCTCCGAGCACCTTGCGCCGCATCGTCAGGCCTAGCTCGTAGGTGTCTCGACGAGTCTGATCGGGCGTCACGTCAGTGCCCCCCAGCTGTCGTGCGGTGGGACAGGGCGATGACCTGCATAGCGCCTCCGTGTCAGGGATCCTCGACCGGGTGAGGTCCGGTGCGGATACGAACGTACGGTCATATCATCGTACAATCAGGCAACCGTCAACCCCTCTTTCATTCCCATGAAGGCGAGGCGAACGCCGCCAAGCGCGCGTTGCGTATACTGACGTACCGTCGGTCCGTCATACACGGACCTGACAGCGACTCACACGACGAGGGAATGGTGGCCATGACGGAAGCGCCGTCGCTGGGAGATTCGTGGCCCTCGGCCATCACAGGTCGCGTCGCGGCGCCGCTGCGCGAGCAGGTGGTCACCAGCCTGCGTCGAGCCATCCTCGACAACCACCTGAAGCCAGGACAGCGACTGGTGGAGCGTGAGCTCATCGAGCGCCTGGGGGTGTCCCGCACCACGGTGCGGGAAGCACTGCGGCAGCTGACGTCCGAGGGCCTGGTCACGGTCCTGCCCCAGCGAGGTGCCATCGTCACGATGCCCGACGCCGAGGTGGCCGGGGACCTTTACGAGGTGCGCGCATCCCTCGAGTCACTCGTGGTGCGCAAGTTCGTGGCCAAGGCATCCGACGCGCAGGTCCGGCGGCTCGGGGCCGCGGTCGATGCGTTCGCGGAGGTCGTTGACGAACCGGATGTGCTCCACGTCCTGACGGTCAAGGACCAGTTCTACTCCGTCCTCATCGAGGGTGCCGGGAGCTCGGTCCTACAACAGCTCCTCGAGACGATCCAGGCGCGTGTGCAGCTGCTGAGGATGACCTCCCTCACCCAGCCCGGGCGTCCGCAACAGGCGGTCGCCGAGCTGCGGAGACTCCTGGCGGCGATCGAGGCCCGCGACGCAGACGCTGCGGCGCAGGCGTGCGTGGAGCACGTCCGGATCGCGGCTGTGCACGGCTCCGCCGTCCACCAGTGATCTGACCCGACACCTCCGCGGGGTGCCCGAGCACTGCGGCGACCCTTCTTGGGCAAGCAGATAGACAGACGGTATGTTCGTCATACAGAATCCTCATGCGCCGAGACGGTGGCCGATCCTGGCTTGATCGCGCGGCGCAGGAGCAGGAGGACGAGTGACAGGCTTGGTGTCCGGGCGCGTCGCCATCGTGACTGGCGCGGCTCACGGTCTCGGTGCGGCCTCCGCCCGACGTCTCGCTGAAGAGGGCGCGTCCGTGGTGGTCGTCGACGTCGACGGCCCCGGGGCACGCACGTTGGCAGCCTCGCTGCCCACCCCCTCGATCGGGGTCGAGGCGGACGTCTCGGTCGAGACCGAGGTCGAGGCCTACCTCGAGGCCGCCCTCACAGCCTTCGGGCGAGTCGACCTCCACCACCTCAACGCAGGGATCTTCGGCACCTTCGACAGGTTGCCAGACATCAGCCTCGAGGACTTCCGTCGCGTCCTGGACGTCAACGTGACCGGCCAGTTCCTGGGACTGCGTGCCGCGTTCAAGCAGTACGAACGCCAAGACTCAGGCGGGGCCATCGTGCTCACCGCCTCGATCGCCAGCCTGATGGGCAGCGCCGATCTCCTGCCCTATCAGACGTCCAAGCACGCCACGCTCGGCCTGCTCCACGGCGCCGCGATGTATGGCGGGCCCATCGGTGTGCGCGTCAACGCGATCGCCCCCGGGATCGTGCCCACGAATCTCTTCGGCTCCGCCGCCGACACGGTCGGGGGCAAGAACGACATGGAGCAACGAGCATCGACCACGCCGCTCCGCAGGGCCGGCACGCCGCAGGAGATCGCCGACGTGGCGCTCTACCTGCTCTCGGACCTGTCGTCGTACGTCACCGGGCAGGCGCTGTCGGCCGACGGCGGCGCGAGCATCGTCAACACCGTCCGACCCTCCGGTGGGGCGGGGGCGTGGGAGACCGGGTCCGTCGACCAGGTCACCTACGGAGTGACCACGGAGTCGTCGCCCGGCACCACCAACGAGTCCCGCACAGAGAGGTCCCTATGAAGCCCGTCGGATTCATCGGCTTGGGAAATATGGGAGGCAGGATGACTGCATGCCTGACCCGGTCCGGCGCGAGCGTGGTCGGCTTCGACACCAGGCTGGAGCTCGCTGCCGCCCTGGGTGCCGAGCCCGCTGCCATGCCGCGAGAGGTCGCCGAGCGCGCGGACATCGTCCTCATGTCCCTGCCCGACAGCACGGTGGTGGAGGCCGTGATGAACGGAGACGCGGGTGTCCTCGCCGGTTGCCGCGCCGGCCAGGTCGTGGTGGACCTGAGCACGGCAGACCCGGCGTCCACGCGGCGGCTGCACGGGCTGCTGGCAGATCGGGGGGTCGACTACCTCGACGCCGGTATCAGCGGCGGCGCTGCCGCGGCCGAGAAGGGGGCTCTCACGCTCATGGTCGGTGGCACGGTGTCGGCGCTCGACGCGGTCCGGCCCACCCTCGAGGCGTTCTCCTCCAAGATCTTCCACGTCGGCGAGAGCGGCTCCGGCCACGCCACCAAGCTCCTCAACAACTTCCTGAACGCCGTGTCTCTCGCGGCGACGGCGGAGGTCATGGTCGCGGCCAAGAAGGCCGGACTCGACCTGGCAACCGTCCTGGAGGTCCTCAATGCGAGCTCCGGCGTCAACTTCGCGACGCTCAACCGCTTCCCCCGCATCATCGAGGGCGACTATCTCGAAGGCGGCCTCACCAACACGCTCATGATGAAGGACGTCACTCTGTACGCCGGCTACGTCAGCCAGCTCGGCGTCGCGAGTCTCAACTCAGCAGGCCCGCTGGCCTCGTTCGGCCTCGCGCGGGGCCTCGGCTACGCCGACCGAATCAGCAACACCGTGGTAGACGCGATCGGCGACATCTCTGGCGGGGTCCGCGTGGCAGACCAGTCGACCACCGAGGACGAGGAGCAGTCGTGATCCACATCCCGCCGTGTCAGCAGCCTGGACCGATCTCCAAGACCGGTTCTCAATTCACCGGCCAGGCCTTCCCGTATCTCACGCTGCCGGCAACCGACGGGGTGACCATCAACACCGTGTCATTCACGCCTGGCGCGAGGACGTACTGGCACAGCCACGACCAGGGGCAGATCCTGCAGGTCGTGGCAGGCCGTGGGTGCGTGCAGTCCGAGGGAGGTGACTGCCACGAGCTCCGCGTCGGGGACACCGTGTGGACCCCACCTGGGGAGCGGCACTGGCACGGTGCCGCCCCGGACTCCTACCTCACTCATGTCGCGATCTCCCTCGGCACCACGCACTGGGCCGAGGAGCTCGACGAGCTCGGCTACCAGGCGGCCGTCGACGCGCTTCGCGACGCCGGGGTGCTCGATGCCTGACCCGCAGGCCGCCGAGAGCCCCAAGCCTCGCTCCATCGGTTTCGTAGGGCTCGGGAACATGGGCATCCCCATGGCACGACGCCTCGCTGCTGCCGGCTACGCCGTGCACGGGTACGACGTGTCGAGCGACGCCCGTCGGCGAGCGAGCGATGCCGGCGTGGCGGTCGTCTCCTCCCTGGGCGAGGCAGCGGCGTCGGACCTGGTGATCCTGATGCTCCCCAGCTCCGCGATCGTGAGTCTGGTCCTGGACGACGCCGAGTTCATCGCCTCGATCCGGCCCGGGACGCTGGTCGTGGACATGGGATCGAGCGAGCCCGGCGCGACCCGGACCGCATCCGACCAGTTGGCGCGGCGTTCGGGACGCCTCCTGGATGCGCCTGTCTCCGGGGGCGTCGGCGGAGCTGAAGCCGGCCGGCTCACCATCATGGTCGGCGGATCAGCCGACGACCTGAATGAGGCCCGGCCCCTGCTCGAGTGCCTGGGGAGGACCGTCCACGCCGGGCCGATCGGAGCCGGCGATGCGGTGAAGGCCCTCAACAACCTGCTCTCCGCTGCGCATCTGTGGGTCACCTCGGAGGCGATGCTGGTCGGGCAGCGCTTCGGGATCGAGCCCCAGGTGCTCCTCGACGTCTTCAACTCCTCCAGCGGTCGGAGCGGCTCGACAGAGAACAAGTGGCCGAACTTCATCCTTCCCGGCACCTTCGACTCCGGTTTCGCGCTGCAGCTCATGCTGAAGGACATGCGGATAGCGACGCAGCTGGCCCGTGATTGCGGTGTGCCGAGTCGGCTGGGTGAGGCAGCGGTCAGCCTGTGGAGCGAGGCGTCCTCCAGCCTCGATGCTGGCGCCGACCACACCGAGGTCGCGCTCTATCTCCAGGAGGCTGCCGGGCCGCCTGCGGACCAGGCAGACCACCAGGCAGGAGGGTCGACATGACGACGGCGAGCGACCGGTGCCGGGGAGGGGCCTGGGACGTCGTGCGCGAGCTGCACCCGGAGTTCCTCGACGCCTACGTCAAGATGGCCGAGGTGCCCGAGCGCTCAGGTCACCTTGATCCCAAGGTCCGAGCATTCGTCGCGCTCGCCATCGACGCCAACGTGACGCACCTCGACCCGGACGGCATGCGCTCCCGGCTGCGAGAGGCCCGCGCCGCCGGCGCCTCGCCGGAAGAGATCCTCGAAGTCCTCGAGTGCTCTGCCACCGTGAGCGTCCATGCGATGAACGTCGGCGTCGAGGTGCTCCTCGACGTTCTTCAGGAGCGCGGGGAGCGGACCGGCGCAGCGCCGTTGACGTCGTACCAAGATGAGCTGAAGTCCAACTTCGCCACGAGACGTGGCTACTGGAACCCCACGTGGGACGACATCCTTAAGGTCGCCCCCGAGATGTTCGAGGCCTACACCGCCTTCTCCTCGGTGCCGTGGACGACAGGGCACCTGAGCCCCCTGGTCAAGGAACTGATCTACATCGCATTCGACACGTCGGTCACCCATCTCTACCGCGTCGGTCTCAAGCTGCACATCGAGAACGCCCTAGGCTACGGCGCCAGCGCCGAACAGGTCCTCGAGGTGATGGAGCTGGCCACTCTCATCGGGATGAAGTCGGTGCTGGTTGGGGCTCCGCTGCTCCAGGCCGAGCTGAGCGCCGAAGCCGGATCGCCGACCTCGTGAGCAACCAACGGTCCGAGCCCGCCGAGGTGCAGGCCGAGTTCGCAGCCGCCGGGCTGGAGTGGAGCGAGACCTGGGATGCGGTCGTGCGGCTCGATCCTGGGTTCGCCCGCGCTTACTGCCGCATGCATGCCGTGCCATGGAAGAAGGCCCACCTCAGCACCAAGTTCAAACGGCTGGTCGAGCTGACGGTGAATGCCGCTGCCACCCACCTGCATCTTCCGGAGCTGCAGCCCGCCGTACGGCGTGCACTGGATGCCGGCGCGACTCCTCAGGAGATCCTCGAGGTTCTCGAGCTGAGTGCCACCGTCGGCATCCACGCGATGAACGTCGGGGTCCCTCTCTTGGTCGAGGTCCTCGAGGAGCGGGGGCGAGCCGGCCCGGAGCCACTCGGTGCAGACCAGGAGCGCCTCAAGGAGCGGTTCGTGCGGGAGCGCGGCTACTGGCACGAGTTCTGGGACGAGATGCTCGAGCTGGATCCCGAGATGTTCGAGGCATACACGCAGTTCTCGACCGTGCCTTGGCGCACCGGCACGCTCAGTCCCGCCGAGAAGGAGCTGATCTATGTCTCCTACGACATAGCGGCGACCCACCTCTATGTGAAGGGGACCAAGCTTCACATCCGCAACGCCCTCGAGCACGGAGCCACCGTGGGCCAAGTGCTGGAAGTGATGGAGATCGCGAGCATGATCGGGATCCAGGGGATCACCAGCACCATGCCGGTGCTCATCGACGAGCTGCGTCTGCGCGGTACGGAGCTCGACGACCTCTGACCGCAAGGATCGACTTCGAATTCAGTTCCCTTAACCCCTCATCGAACTCGCGATGCTCAACCTCGGCGGCCGCCGACCAGCACTCCCCGACCGGAGATGACCCACGGAAGGCTAACGAGAACCCATGGTGAAACTGTCCTCGGCGAACGCGGAAGGGCGGTTGCCGGACTATTGGGGACGGCCGCCGAGCTCGACCAGTTCGGGACAGTAGCCCGGAGCGGGTGTCAGGCCAGCGTTCGTTACAAGCGTGGTACAAATGGTCGAACATCCTCGACGTTTGCGCAGGTCAGCATGGGTCAGTCAGTCAGTACTACGACATATAGTCACTTGTGCACGTAAAGCTCGAACTCACCGGTTCGAGAACGAGGGCTCCGGCACTGCCGGAGCCCTCGTTGCGTCTCTCGAGTTTTCGACGTCGCAGAGGGCGACCCGCGCAAGCTGTCCTCGCGAGCCACCGGACACCTCGCGAGGCGCGTCGTAGCTCGTCGCCGTGTCGATCTGTATCGGGTGAACCATGACTTGCTCCGGATCCACTCAGGTTCCCGGCACTCCGTGCAGGGCTACGGTCAGCAGGACCGCTGCATCCTCGACGGCCTCCAGGTCGTGCCGGGAGGGCGGAATCACGAGGTGGTCGCCCGCGCTTGCTTCCCACGTGTCTTCACCTGCGTGAAGCGTGACCGACCCACGAAGTACCTGCAGCGTGGCCTCTCCAGGACTTTGGTGCTCGCCGAGGCGGCGCCCAGCGACGAGCGCAATCAGGGTCTGGCGCAACGCGTGGCCTTGCCCCCCGTACACGGTGTGCGCACTGCGACCGGCGCTGTGCTGGTGCGCGGCAGACAGGTGTTCATCAGCGAGAGCGGACAGGGAGGTGCTGTTCATGTGGATCTCCATCTTGGGTTCGCAGGGACTGCTCTTGCTCGTGCAGCGACGTCGGCGTCGGCGTCGGCGTCTTGCGAAGCCGAAGAACGCCGTCGCTGACGTCCACGCTTGACGGTTTCTGCCTCGGCTCAGGAGCCCACGCGGTCCCAGCCGCGACGCGTGCGCCGGCTACCGAGCTGGTCGTCGCGTGACCGGTAGACGATGTAGGGGCGGGTGAGGTAGCCGATGGGGGCGGAGAAGACGTGCACGAGCCGGGTGAAGGGCCAGAGGGCGAAGAGGCCAAACGCGACGAGGGCGTGCAGCTGGAAGCCGATGGGTGCGTCGCCCATGAGGTCGGGCTGGGGCTGGAAGGCGAGGAACGAGCGGTACCAGACAGAGACGCCCTCGCGGTAGTTGTACTCGCCGCCGAGGGAGAAGATCGATCCGGCGATGGTGTTCCACATTCCGAGCACGATGGCGGCGCCGAGGAAGGCGTACATGACCTTGTCCATGGGAGTTGTCGCGCTGAAGACCGGGCCGACCGTGCGGCGTCGGTAGATCAGGATGGTCATTCCGACCAGGGCCATGACGCCCGCGACTAGTCCGCCGGCGACGGCGACGAGGTGGTAGAGGTGGTCGTCGATGCCCACGGCCTCGGTCCACGACCGTGGCACGAGCAGTCCGATGACATGGCCCCCGACGACGCCGAGCATCCCGAAGTGGAACAGCGGGGAGCCCAGACGCAATAGTCGGTCCTCGTAGAGCTGGGAGGAGCGGGTGGTCCATCCGAACTTGTCGTAGCGGTAGCGCCAGGCATGTCCGACCACGAACGTGGCCAGGCAGAGGTAGGGCACGATGACCCAGAGGAAGGTGTTCACCGTGGGGCTCCTACGGGGATGGTCGATCCGGAGATGAGCGCGGGACCGGCGAGCGAACTGATGGCGGGGTCGGCGCCGTAACCGCCGAGACCGACCTGCTCCGCTGGTGGGCCTTGGGCAATGAGACGGCGTACGGCGTCCACCTCGTCGCCGGCGAGCTCTGGGAGCGTGTCGAGGACTGCGCGCACCGCGCCGTGCCAGGGCGAGCCGACGGTGCCGTCATGATTGCGCCATCCGGCTAGGGCGATGCGCAGCATTTCGAGGCCGGCGCGGTGGTCGATGAGCAGCTTCCTTGCGGCGTCAACGTCGATGGTCGCGCCGAATTGGAGCACGGCGCACAGGTGGTCCGGGAGCTCGCCGCTGCTTTCGTCCCACTCGGCGCCTGCGTCGCGATAGGCCTGCTTGAACTGCACGAGCGCAACACCGCGGCGACGCGTATCACCGTAGGCGTAGTAGGTGAGGTAGAGCGCGCACTTGCGGGCGTGGTCGAAGGTCTCGACGTACTCCTGCTGCACGGTGCGCAGCTCGTGCGAGCGCAGGTGGGCCACCAGGTCGGCCACGGCTTCGTTGCCGGGCACGAGCGAGGTGATGGCGTCGAGGCTGCCGATCAGTTCGCTCGTGGGGTAGTCCAGCAGTGCGGAGCAGGCCGCCCAGGTCTCGCGTGAGCCCGCAGTTGTGTGCTTGCGTGCGAACGGGCGCTTCACTGCGAGTCGCCGTCGTCCGGCGTGCGGGGCGGGAACATCCCTTGGGGTGTGCCGCGGCCATCCCAGTTGAGCAGGTTGACGCGTCCCGCCTTGGAGCCTCCGCCCGCGAGCTCGTCGCTGGTCTCGGCGGTCTGCCGGTCCTGGAGCATCCGGAAGTTCTCGACCGCGACCGGTGTCGGGTAGCCCGAGCCTTCCCCGAACAGGTCCTGCTGGCCGCCGCCGTAGTCGCTGACCGCGCACTCCGTGGCGAGCTCCTCGAGGGCGTGTGCCTGCTCCGCATGCGCTGGGGGGATCACGTAGCGCTCGGCGTACTTGGCGATGGCGAGCAGCCGGAACATGTCGTACATCTGCTCCCCCGTCATCCCGACTGCTGCGGGGATGGACTCGTCGGGGTCGCGACCGAGGTTGATGTCACGCATGTAGGAGCGCATCGCGGCTAGCTTGCGCAACACCCGGTCAACCGGCACGGTGTCGCCGGCCGTGAACAGGTTGGCGAGGTACTCGACGGGGATGCGGAGCGCCTCGATCGCGGCGAAGAGGTTCCCGCGGTCCTCCGCGTCCACGCCGGTCTCGCGCACCACGTCGACGACAGGAGAGAGGGGCGGGATGTACCAGACCATCGGCATCGTGCGGTACTCCGGGTGCAGCGGCAGGGCCACCTCGAACTTATTGATCAGCGCCCATACCGGTGACTTCTTCGCGGCCTCGATCCAGTCAGCGGGGATGTCTGCTGCCAGCGCGGCTTGCTGCACCTCGGGGTTCTCGGGGTCGAGGAAGCAGCCGCGTTGCGCCTCGTACAACGCGTGCTCATCCTCGATGGAGGCGGCCTCGAGGACCTTGTCGGCGTCGTAGAGCACGAGCCCGATGTAGCGCAGCCGGCCGACGCAGGTCTCCGAGCACACCGTGGGGATGCCGACCTCGATGCGCGGGTAGCAGAAGGTGCACTTCTCGGCCTTGCCGGTCTTGTGGTTGAAGTAGATCTTCTTGTAGGGGCAGCCGGACACGCACATCCGCCAGCCACGGCAGCGGTCCTGGTCGACGAGCACGATGCCGTCCTCGGCGCGCTTGTAGATCGCGCCCGAGGGGCAGGACGCCGCACAGGAGGGGTTCAGGCAGTGCTCGCAGATGCGGGGAAGGTAGAACATGAAGGTCTGCTCGAACTCCAGCTTGACCTTGTCCTCGATGCCCTTGAGCATCACGTCCCTGGCGGCGTGCTCCTGGGATCCTCCGAGGTCGTCGTCCCAGTTAGCCGACCACTTCACGTCCATGTCCTTGCCCGTCAGCAGCGACTTGGGCCGCGCCACAGGGAAGGTGTCTGTCTGCGGGGAGTTGAGCAGGGTCTCGTAGTCGTAGGTCCAGGGTTCGTAGTAGTCGTGGATTGAGGGCAGCTTGGGGTTGGAGAAGATGGTCGCGAGCTTCTTCCACCGTCCTCCCGCCCTCAGGGCGAGCCGGCCGTTGGCCTTGCGGATCCAGCCTCCTTGCCAGACGTCCTGGTCCTCGTACGTGCGGGGGTAGCCGAGGCCGGGACGGGTCTCCACGTTGTTGAACCAGACGTACTCGGTCCCGGAGCGGTTGGTCCATGCCTGCTTGCAGGTCACCGAGCAGGTGTGGCACCCGATGCACTTGTCGAGGTTCATCACCATGGCCATCTGCGCCATCACCCGCATGTCAGTACTCCACCTTCGTCGTCCGCTTGCGGATCATCGTGACTTCGTCTCGGTTGTTGCCGATCGGGCCGATGTAGTTGAAGAAGTAGGCGAGCTGGGCGTAGCCGCCGACGATGTGGTTGGGCTTGAGCAGAATCCGAGTGAGGCTGTTGTGGATGCCGCCGCGCTTGCGGTCGCGTTCGGTGAGAGGGACGTCGATGAGCCGGTCCTGGGCGTGGTGCATGTAGACGGTGCCCTCCGGCATCCGATGGCTGACGATCGCCCGTGCGGCCACGACTCCGTTGCGGTTGACCATCTCGATCCAGTCGTTGTCCTTGATGCCGATCTTCGCCGCGTCGCGGTCGGAGACCCAGACTGACTGGCCGCCCCGCGAGAGCGAGAGCATGAAGAGGTTGTCCTGGTACTCGGAGTGGATGGACCACTTGTTGTGCGGGGTCAGGTAGCGGACCGATACTCCGAGCTCGTTCTGCTCGCCGAGGGGTGTCTCCCCGAACAGCGTGGTCATGTTCAGCGGGGGTCGGTAGACCGGCAGCATCTCCCCCATTCCGATGAACCAGTCGTGGTCGACGTAGAACTGCTGACGGCCGGTGAGGGTGTGGAACGGTTTGAGCCGCTCGATGTTGATCGTGAACGGCGAGTAGCGACGTCCGCCCGATTCGGAGCCGGACCACTCGGGCGAGGTGATCACCGGCACCGGAGCCACCTGGGTGTCGGCGAAGGTGATCTGCTTGCCTTCGTGCTCGCTGGCCAGGTCGTGCAGCTGGGTCCCGGTGCGCTTCTCGAGGAATTTGAAGCCCTGGGTGGCGAGGTGCCCGTTGGAGACGCCGGCGAGGTGCAGGATCGCGTCGGCCATCTGGACGTCGGTCTCGAGATTGGGTTGGCCGTCACCGGCGCCCCCGTGGACGACCCCGTTGCGCTCGCGCAGGATGTCGACCTCGCGCTTGACGTCGTAGGCCACGCCCTTGGTGAGCATGCCGACCTTCTCCAGCAGCGGGCCGATGGAGGTCATCTTCTCGTAGATCGCGGTGTAGTCGCGCTCGGCGACCACGATCACCGGCATTGTCTTGCCGGGGATTGGCTCACACTCGCCGAGGCGCCAGTCCTTCACGACGCCGTGCTCGGCGGCCATGGCCTCGGGGGTGTCGTGCCACAGCGGTTTGGCGATGACGTCCTTGCGGGTGCCGAGGTGGTCGACGGCGAGCTCGCTGAAACGCTTGGCGATCACCTTCCAGGCGTCCCAGTCCGACTTGGTCTGCCATGGCGGGGCGATGGCGGGGTTGAAGGAGTGCACGAAGGGGTGCATGTCGGTGGTGGACAGGTCGTGCTTCTCGTACCAAGTGGCGGCTGGCAGGATGACGTCGCTGAAGATGGTGCTGCTGGTCATCCGGAAGTCGATCGTCATCAGCAGGTCGAGCTTGCCCTCGGGCGCCTTGTCGGCCCAGGTCACGGTGCTGGGCCGGTGCTCGGGCCCGGCCTCTTGTGCCGTGGCGGCACTGTCGGTGCCGAGCAGGTGGCGTAGGAAGTACTCGTTGCCCTTGGCGGAGCTGCCGAAGAGGTTGGAACGCCACAGCGACAGGATTCGCGGGTGGTTGTCCTCCGCCTCGGGGTCCTCAACAGCGAACTTGAGCCTGCCCTCCTTGAGCTCGGAGGCGACGTAGTCGGGCGCTGCCATGCCTGACGCCTCGGCGTCGTCGGCGAGCTGGAGCGAGCTCCGGTCGAAAGTGGGGTAGCTGGGGCTCCACCCCAGCCGGACCGACTGCGCCAGGAGGTCCATCACGGTCTTGCCAGCGAAGATGCCGGTCCCGGAGTCCAGGTCGTCGGCGCTGAACGTGTCGTAGCGGTACTGCGACGAGTTCACGTACCAGTAGGCGGTCTGGTTCATGTGCCGCGGCGGGCGCTGCCAGTCCAGTGCGAACGCCAGGTGCTGGAACCCCATGATCGGGCGGATCTTCTCCTGCCCGACGTAGTGCGCCCAGCCGCCGCCGTTGCGGCCCTGGGTGCCGGTGATCGTGGTGAGCAGCAGGATCGCGCGGTAGATCTGGTCGGAGTGGAACCAGTGGTTGACGCCGGCGCCGAGCAGGATCATCCCGCGTCCTTCGGTGTCGATCGCGTTCTGGGCCCACTCCCGGGCAAGTCGTGTGACTTGCGCGGCAGGCACGCCGGTGTGCTGCTCCTGCCAAGCTGGGGTGGCCGGGACTGTGGCGTCGTCAAACGACTCGGGCCATACCCCCGGCAGACCGTCGCGGCGAACGCCGTACTGGGCGAGCAGCAGATCGAGGACCGTGGTGACCAGCCGGTCACCGACCCGCACGACCGGTACACCTCGGCGCTCGTAGGCAACTTTCCCGTCGGCCGCGTCGAAGCGCGGTAGCTCGATCTCGGCGGTCTCGGCGGTGGCGCCGTCCGGGGTCCGGTAGAGGGTCAGTGCCGGGTCGATGTCAGCGAGATCGAGGTTCCACTTGCCGAGACCCTCGTCGCCAAAGCGATGTCCGATCGAACCGCGCGGGATGCGCACCCGTCCGCTGGTGTCGATCATGGCCGGCTTCCACATCTGGTTCTCGGTGCCACCGTCCGGGTGGTCGATGTCGCCGGCGACGAGGTACTTGCTGGGGCGGTAGCACCCATCGGCCGTGGGTTCCAACGTGACCAGGTAGGGCAGGTCGGTGAACTGCTTGTTGTAGCCCTCGAAGAACGAGGGCAGGGAGTCGACGAAGTACTCCTTCAGGATCACGTGGCCCATAGCCATGGCGAGCGCGCCATCGGTGCCGGGTGCGGGGCTGACCCACTCATCGGCGAACTTGACGTTCTCGGCGTAGTCGGGGGCGACCGCGACGACCTTCTGGCCGCGATAGCGGGCCTCGGTCATCCAGTGAGCGTCGGGGGTGCGTGTCATCGGGACATTCGAGCCCCACATGAACAGGTAGCCGGCGTCCCACCAGTCTCCGGACTCCGGGACGTCGGTCTGGTCCCCGAACATCTGGGGCGAGGCGTTAGGCAGGTCGGCGTACCAGTCGTAGAAGGACAGCATGGGGGCGCCGATGAGCTCCAGGAAGCGAGAACCCGAGGCGTATGAGACCGGTGACATCGCTGGGATGGGGCTGAAGCCCGCGATCCGATCGGGACCCCAGCGTTTGACTGTGTAGACGTGGGCGGCGGCGATGATTTCCGCGACCTCTTCCCAGCTGGCCCGGACGAGTCCACCCTTGCCTCGGGCCTGCTTGTAGGCCCTCGACTGGTCCTCGTCCTGGACGATGGAGCCCCAGGCGACGACCGGGTCGCCGTAGGTCTGCTTGGCGGCCCGGTACATGTCGAGCAGCACACCGCGGACGTAGGGGTAGCGGACCCGGGTGGGGCTGTAGGTGTACCAAGAGAACGCCGCGCCGCGGGGGCAGCCGCGGGGCTCGTACTCGGGTCGGTCCGGGCCGGCGCTGGGATAGTCGGTCTGCTGCGCCTCCCAGGTGATGATCCCGTCCTTGACGTAGACCTTCCATGAGCATGACCCGGTGCAGTTCACTCCATGCGTGGAGCGCACCACCTTGTCGTGGCTCCACCGGTCGCGGTAGAAGACGTCACCCTCGCGGCCGCCCTTCTTGTGCAGGCTGCGCTGGTCGTCGCTGACCTCCGTCTTGGTGAAGAACCGGCGACCCGAGATCAGGGCCTGTTGGATCGGGCTGTCGAGACTCATCCAGCGACTCCTCGTGGTGTTTGTCGAACGGTTGGTGGGTCTTGATCTGGACGTCACACTGGTTCGGTCGGGCGAACGGCGTCACAGACACGGCGACGTCGTCCTCTCCCAGCTGATGGAGAGCTCCGCGCACGAGCCCCTCGTGGATTCCGCAGACCACCGCAGGGTTGTCACGCGCCAGGTCGATGAAGGGGCAGTCGGTCAAGGTGATGAGACACGTTCGCCCGCCCTCGGTCGTGGTCAGCTCCGGGAGATAGCCCCAGTCCTGGAGCACGTCGACGAGCGGGCCGAGCTTGCTCAGCCAAGATCCTGGAGACGCCGCCGGGCTCGTAGCGGTCAAGATCAGGTGGTGCCGCGCCCAGCGTTCACCGGCTTCTTCGGGAGTAGCGCCGGTATTAAAGGACTCGGTCATCAGCTGCAGCAGCCGCACCAGATAGGTCGTCCGGTCGTCCTCAGGCTCGTCGTCAGCGACTGCGTAGACCTTGCGGGGTCGACCGACCCCGAACATGGTGGTGAGGTGTGACCGGATGATCCCGGCCGCCTCGAGCCGGTCAGTATGGAATCGCACCGTCGTGGGATGTAGTCCCAGCGCGTCAGCAAGCTGACCCGCGGTCATCCCGCCTACGTCGACCTCGCCCTCGCCGATGCCGTGACACCGCAGGGCATCGACGATGGCGCGCCTCGGCGCTGATGCGAGCAGATCGGCGCCGGTTCTGGCGCTGGAGGTCTGCTCGGAGTTCACATCCTCACAATCATCTGGATTCGACGGATCGGCAATAGGCCCAAAGCCCCTCATTGAAAGGACCACCGGACGTGGCTCAAGCCACGCGGGGGTGAGGAAATGCAGGAGTACACCAACTTCGCCGCTGGGAACTCCCCGCGCGGCAGTCCGAGAGGAGCGCGCATGGCCTCCCTGAGTCAGGCTGACAAGGCCGACGCCCTGCCAGTCCGCCAAGACGAAGGACGGCCCACCGCCGACCGCGGCGCGACCCGGGTACTACTGCTGTCCACCACTGGCTTCACCCTGATGTTCGCGGTGTGGCTGATGTTCGGCATCCTCGGCAAGCCCATCAGCGCTGAGTTCGGCCTCTCAGAGGTCCAGCTCTCCTGGATCATCGCGGCTGCGGTCCTCAACGGTTCGTTGTGGCGGCTGCCCGCCGGGATGATCACCGATCGCATCGGCGGTCGGAAAGTGATGACATTCCTGCTCCTCGGATCCGCCGTGCCGGCGTACCTGGTCTCGAAGGCCGATTCCTACGTCATGCTCCTGGTGCTCGCCTTCTTTGTCGGCTTCGCCGGCAACTCATTCAGCTCCGGAATCGCCTGGAACTCAGCCTGGCAGCCGCGCCAGCGACAGGGCTTCGCGCTCGGGGTCTTCGGTGCCGGCAACGTCGGGGCATCGGTCACCAAGTTCGTCGGCCCACCCCTGATCGCGGGCACAACCGTCGGGGCCACCTACCTCGGCATCTTCCCGGGAGGATGGCGCTTCGTGCCTGTCCTGTACGCCGTGCTCCTGGTGCTGATGGCCGCCGCGACGTGGTTCCTGGCCCCCCGCACGGATCGGACCCCGCGTGCTTCCCAGCCAATCGCCCAACAACTCGCGCCCCTCAAGCAGATCCGCGTGTGGCGATTCGCGCTGTACTACGTTGCCTTCTTCGGCGCCTACGTTGCACTCGCAGCCTGGCTGCCCACGTACTACATGGACAACTTCGACGTCTCCCTGCAGACCGCGGCGTACCTGACCGCGACATACATCTTCCCGGCGTCCCTGCTCCGTCCCTACGGCGGTTGGCTCTCAGACCGGTTCGGCGCCCGGCGGGTCATGTACTGGTCCCTGGGGACAATGCTGGTCATCACCGCACTGCTGATGATGCCCAACGGCCACCTCGTGATCGACCACGCCGACGGCGGGCAGACCGAGCACCTCGCCTACTCGATCAGCCTGGTCCCCTTCGCGGCGCTGGTCTTCCTCCTGGGCTGCGCCATGGGCGTGGGCAAGGCAGCGGTCTTCAAGCACATCCCGGAGTACTTCCCCGACAACGTCGGAGCGGTCGGCGGGCTCGTCGGGATGCTCGGTGGCCTCGGCGGCTTCTTCCTGCCACCCCTCTTCGCGTACACCAAGGTCTGGTCCGGCTTCCCGTCCAGCACCTTCTTCGTCCTGTTCGTCCTGACCGTCATCTGCCTCCTGTGGATGCACTGGACGGTCATCCACATGTTGCAGACGGAGTCGCCCGAACTGGCGCGACACATCGAGCGGCCCAGCGAGGCCCGTGAGGAGACCTTCGTATGAGTTCCACGACATCAACTAAGTCCGGAGAGTGGCTGGAGTCCTGGGACCCAGAGAACGAGGCCACCTGGGACTCCAAGCTCGCTTGGCGGACCCTGTGGATCACCACGTTCTGCCTCACCCTGGCGTTCGTCGCCTGGTTCCTGCCCAGCGCCATCATCCCGAAGCTCAACGCCCTCGGCTACACCTTCAGCGACTCCCAGCTCTACTGGATGGCCGCCATGCCCGGCCTGTCGGCCGGACTGTTCCGACTGGGATGGATGACGCTGCCGCCGATCCTCGGCACCCGCAAGATGGTCACGTTCACGAGCCTTCTACTCATCGCGTCAACCCTTGGTTGGGGGGTGCGCGTCCAGTCCCCCACCGCGCCCTACTGGGAGCTCATGGTCCTGGCGCTCCTCGCGGGAATCGGCGGGGGCGCCTTTTCCGGCTTCATGCCCAGCACGTCGTACTTCTTCCCGAAGAGCAAGCAGGGCACTGCATTGGGGCTGCAGGCCGGACTCGGAAACTTCGGCGTCTCGCTGGTCCAGCTGCTCACGCCCTACCTGATCGCGGTCTCCTTCTTCGCGTTCCTCGGCGGCAGCCAGGAACTCACTGTCGCAGGGAAGCCTCCGGAGGAGGTCTGGTACCAGAACGCCGCGTTCGTGTGGATCCCCCTGATGGTGATCGGTGCTGTGCTCGCGTGGACGATGCTCAAGTCTGTGCCGATCAAGGCCAACTTCAGGCAGCAGTTCGACATCTTCAACAACACCGACACCTGGCTGATGACGCTGCTCTACATCATGACCTTCGGCACCTTCTCCGGCCTGGCCGCGCAGTTCGGGCTCCTCATGTCGAACCTCTACGGCTCCGGCAATGACGACATCGTCAGCGGTGCCGGCGCCACCGCGACCCTCCTGATCGATGGCTATTCCGTGCCCGACCCGGTCAAATTCGTTTTCCTCGGCCCGCTCATCGGTGCCGGCGCCCGCGTCGCCTTCGCACCGCTGACCGACCGAATGGGCGGAGCCATCTGGACGCTGATCTCCGGCGTCGGCCTGATCGCCTCCATCGCCTATACGATCCCGGCACTCACCCCGGACCTGAGCTCAGCCGCGAGCCTCAACGCCGACTTCGACCAGTTCCTGTGGGGCATGCTCGCGGTGTTCCTGTTCGCCGGCATCGGCAACGCCTCGACCTTCAAGCAAATGCCCATGATCTTCGAGCGGCGACAGGCAGGCGGGGTGATCGGCTGGACAGCCGCGATCGCGGCCTTCGGCCCGTTCTTCTTCGGAGTCGGCATTACCACGATCGGCGCCACCGCCTTCTTCTCTGTAGGCATCGCGTGGGCCGCGATGTGCGTGGCCATCACGTGGGTCCGCTACGCCCGCAAGGGCGCGCCTAGACCAAGCTAGAACCTGCTCGCACCCGGTCGGCGCTGCCACAGGATCTACTACGTCGACGATCGTGCCCCGGTGGAAGGCCCCTCGATTCACCCGCTGCGACGCCAGCCGAACGCGTCTAGAGAGTGGCTAGTTTCTAGACGAATCTAGTCGCGCTGAGCCGGCCGACGACGCTCTCAGCACGAGGTAGCCTGTTACACATCCGGTACAAACGGCCGGCCATTCTCGACGTTTGCGCAGGTCAGCATGGGTCAGTCAGTCAGTACTACGACATCTGATCGTCCTCGCTGATCGAGCTTGTCGAGATCCGGCCCCTGACCTGCGGAAACGTGGGATCGGGGGCCGGTTTCGTGTGGCTTGGGGCCCGGACTCCGCAGGGATTCCGCCGGAGACACGGGCGCCGGGCCGAGCTCGGTTCATTCATCCCGACTGCGCCCTCTTCGCGTTAGCATGCCGCCCACTTCTGAGCCGTTCGCCAGAAGCGGTTGGAGAACGCCGCAGCCCGCGCGGGTGGCCAGCTATCCCCAAACGGCCACGCTGCCTTCCCCCGAAACCGACTCTCCACCTGGCTCTGTCACCTTGACCTGCCCTACCGACTCCTCTTGTGTTCGCGCGGCCCTCTGCTTCTTCACGACTGGTCCCTTCCTCGACGGTGTCAGCACGCCCCCGCGGCGTCGGTGTCACCGTGTTGGTCCGGCCGCAAAATCCCCTCCAACGAGGTGAGGCGGGGCCTTGGCTGCGGCCGGAGTCGTCTGCCAGGCTGCTCGCATGAGCGCCGAGACCTCAGACTCCGTCCTTTCGAAGGGGTCCGCCCTCGAGGTCCTCGCGTTCCTGGTCACCGCAGCCCGGACCCAGACCGAGGAGGCGGCCGAGTACGGGCCGATGCGGCTACTGATGGCCGCGCGCCTGCTGGCCGAGCGCATGGCCGACGGCGTCCAGGACGACGACACCCTCGCTCCGCTGGTCGCCGAGGTCGCGGCTCTCGAACCGGTGCGGACTCCGACGAGAGACCGGGAGGCTTACCTCGCCACGCTCGACGCACTCTGCCTGCGCGTCGCCGACGCTCTGGTGGCACAGGCGGGGCGAGCATGAGCCGGGGCGTCGAGAACCCTGTGTACGACGCCCTCCGCGCTCGGCGCGTCACCCGGCGGATGAGCGAGGTGCCCGTCGACCCCGCGGCACTCGACCTCGTGGTGCAGGCGAGCCGGTGGGCGCCGAACGCCGGGAACCGGCGCCTCCAACCAGTCCTGGCCGTGACCGACCGCGTGACGATCAGGTTGCTCAAGGCGGTCTCGCCCGGCATGGTTCCGACGCCGCAGGCAGTCGTCGTGATCAGTGTCGACACCGCTCGGGCGGAGGAGTTCGGATTCCCCCGGGGCCATCGCGGTCTCTACATCGACGTCGGCACCACTGCCGCCACCCTCCTCCTCGCGGCGTACAGCGTGGGACTCGGCGCCTGCCCGGTGACGTCGTTCAGCCGGGCGGCGGTCGCGCGCATCCTGACGCTGCCCGACGGGACGTCTCCGGAGATGCTCGTCTGCCTCGGACATCCCACCGAGGAGCAGCCGGCCACCATGTCTGCGTTGCAGTCCTGACCGAGACCGACAGAGGAGAGCACCCGAGATGTCGCTGGTCACCACGTCGGACGGTCCCGTCGAGCTGCTGGAGTCGGGCCGAGGCACGCCTGTCCTCATCCTGCACGGCACCCCGGGAGGGTCGGACCAGGCACTGGCAGCGGCTCACGTCCTCGGCCTCACTGCCACCGCTCGCGTCCTCGCCCCGTCCCGGCCGGGCTACCTCGGTACCCCGTTGTCGACCGGGCGCACCCCAGCCGAGCAGGCCGACGCCATGGTCGCCGTGCTCGACGAGCTCGGGGTCGAGTCTGCGGCAGTGCTCGGCGCGTCTGGCGGCGGCATGGCAGCCGTCGCGCTCGCGGCCCGTCACCCAGCACGTGTCAGAGGCCTCGTGTTGTGGTCGGCTGTCACGGCACCGATGCGGATTCCGGTCGGGCCGCTGCTGCACGGCCCCCTCGCCTGGGAGTCGACCGGCGCGGCGATGGTGCGGCTGGTCCGGCGGTTCCCCAGGCTGCTGGTGGGACGGGCGACCCACGACCCGCGGTCGGTGGAGGCCGCGATGGCGATCGCCGAGACGGTGTTCCCCATCGGTCCACGCCGCGACGGCCTCTCCAACGACAGCCGTCAGGCGCGCGCCTTCGACCCGCGACTCGCCGCCCGGATCACGGCGCCCACGCTCATCGTCCACGGGACCAAGGACCGCAACGTCGCCTACACCCAGGCGACTCGGGCCGCTCAATCGATCCCGCACGCGGAACTGTTCACCGTGCACGGGGCCAACCACTGGACGACCATGGCCGACCAGGACGCCCAGGACGCACTGCACAGGTTCCTCGCCACCGTCGCCGCCGCGGAGCCGCACGACAGGTGACGCTGCTCCGTCCCTCGACGTTGGAGGCTCCTTGGAGCCTCTTCGGGCACGGTCTTCCTCGTGCAACAGGAGGAGGCAGCCATGACCAGTTCGACCGGCCCGGGAGACGACGCCGAGACCACGCTCAGCGTCTGGACCTATCCGTACGCCGATGGTGCTCGTCGCCTCGAGCAACGACTCTCCGACGGCTCCGCTGGGGATGTCGTCGTGTTGGACGGCGCGCTCGTGACATGGCTGCCCGGGCGAGCCACGCCACAGGTCCGTGAGCTCCAGGGGGCCGCACGCACCCGCAGCCTCGGGGTCGGCTTCTGGGGTCTCCTGTTCGGGATCGTGACGGCGGGCCCCGACCTGGCGGCCCTCCGGGGTGACCTGCACGCCACCCTCGACAGCACCCTCTCGGGGGTCGGGATCGGCCGTGAGGTTCTCTCCGACCTGAGGCGTGGCCTGCGACCAGGGTGCTCCGCAGTGGCCGTCATCTGCGCCGAGCCGGTTCTCGTCGAGATCGAGAGCGTCAGCACGCTCCAGCCGAGGGGCTCCCGCCCGCACGAGACCGGTCCCGTGCGCACCACACGGCAACCGTTGACCACGGACCAGGAGGCGGCCCTGCGCCGAGTCTTCTCGGCGTGACCGACTCCGCCGAAGCGTCGGTTGCGCTTTACTAGGCGCATGCGGATACGCGACCTGGGTCTGCTCATGGTCGAGGTCGACGGGGCCGAGCAGCCCCTGCCCGGTCGCCGACCGCAGGCGATCCTCGCCAGACTGCTCCTCGACGTCAACCACCGGGTCTCGGCAGCGGAGATCATCGACGCCGTCTGGGGTGACGACACCACGGATCGGACCTCGACCCTGGAGTCGCACATCTGGCGTCTGCGGCGCGTGCTCGAGCCCGGCCGCGCCGCCCACCAACCGGCACAGGTCCTGGTCACCGACACCGAGGGCTACCGACTTCTGGCGCGCACGGAGGACGTGGACTCACTCCTCGTCGAGCGCCAGGCCGGCGAGATCCGGGAGTTGGTTGCCGCCGGGGATCCCGACCGCATCCTGCAGCGCTGTGACGAGGCCCTCGCGCTGTGGCGAGGGCGTCCCTTCGAGCCCCTGTCGGACGAGCTGTGGGCTGCACCGGCCGTGGCCCGCCTGGTTGAGGTCCGCTCCGGTATCGCAGCGAGCCGGATCGATGCGCTCCTCGACCTGGGGCAGCACCAGCAGGTCATCGCCGACCTCGAGCCCCTGCTGGCCGAGGCCCCGCTGCACGAGCGTTTCTGGGCGCAGCGGATGTTGGCGCTGCACCGGGCGGGACGTACCGACCAGGCTTTGGAGGCGTACCGACGGGTTCGCCGGCTTCTCGACGACGAGTTGGGCCTCGAGCCCGGCGTCGAGCTCGAGCAGATGCAGCGACGCATCCTGGAGCAGGACCCGGACCTCGTGGCCGTGCCGGCAGCCGCCCCACGGGGCGCCGCGCCTGTCCCACGCGTCTCGCTTCCCCCTCGCGGCACACTGCTCGTAGGCCGCGCCGGCGACGTCGGACAGATCGGACGCCTCGTCGCGCGCAGCCGCCTCGTCAGCATCACCGGGGTCGCGGGCTGCGGGAAGACCCGGCTCGCCGTCGAGGTCGCCCACGCGATGACGTCGGCCTTCCCCGACGGCGTCTGCTTCGTCGACCTCGCCACCATCGATGACAGCGCCCAGGTCACGGAACTCGTCGCCTCGACCCTGCGGATCGCACCGACGGTCGTCGGCACCGCCCGCGACACCACCGTCGAGTACCTCAAGCGCCGCCAGGTCCTCCTCGTCCTCGACAACTGCGAGCACGTCCTGTCCGGTGTGGCCGAGCTCGTCGACGAGCTATCCGACTCCGACGCCGAGTGCTCGGCCCTGCTCACCAGCCGCGAGGCCGTCGGCTTTCCCGGGGAGGTGATCTGGACCCTCGGACCGCTGCCCGTGGAGGCCACCTCACCCGAGGAGCAGTCCCCCGCCGCCGAACTGCTGTTGGCCCGGCTGGCTGAGGTCGTGCCGTCGCTCGAGGTCGACGACACCATCCGCGCTCAGGCCGACGAGATCTGTGCCGCTGTCGATGGTCTACCGCTCGCCATCGAGCTCGCCGCCGCTCGGGTGCGCACCGACGGGATCGGCGCGGTCGTCGCGCAGGTCGCGCTGGACCCGGCCCGGCTGCGGCGGCTCGGGCAGGCTCGTGGTGGCCACCACCACAGCCTCGGCGAGGCCATCGACTGGAGCTACCGACTGCTGTCCGAGGACGAACGGCTCCTCCACCGTCGGTTGTCGGTGCTGCCCGGTCCGTTCACAGCAGACGTTGCCGCGGCCCTGACGGCGCGCTCCGGCGACTCCGGTTCACCAGGGCCGGACGCCGACGCGGTCCAGGACCTGCTGGCATTCCTGGCGCACCGTTCACTGCTCGCGACGGTCCCGTCGGCGACCGTCGCCGGTGGGCCTCGCTACCGGCAACTGGCCACGGTGCGGGCGCACGCCAGGAGGGCGCTGGTGGTCGACGGCGAGGCCGCGGATGCCGCCGGCGCGCTGGACACCTGGGTGCGGGACCTCATCGCCCGTCGACCGCGGACCTTCGGCGTCGACCGGAGCGGATGGTACGACCTTGTCGACGACAACTACGATGCCGTCCGCGGGTCACTGCACCATCTCCTCATCGAGGACCCGCACCCGTCCGGCGTCGCCGTCGTCACGGGCCTGACCGGCTATTGGTACCTCAGGCGCCGTCTGATCGAGGGTCTCAGCTGGCTCGAGGCGGCGAGTGCAGTCCGAGCTGCGGACCCGGTCGACGCCGCCGAGGTGCAGTGCGCGCTGGCGGTCCGGCTCGTCCTCCAAGGACGACTCGACCTGGCGCTCGCCCACGTCGAGAAGGCGCAGGCCGGGCTGGCGCTCCCGGTGCCCGCCGAGCGGCTCGTCAATCTCGCCTGGGCGCTCGCCGGGCTCGCCTACGCCCTGCTGACCGGCTCCGAGCGCGACCTGGTCCATGCGCTCAACGTCGAGGTGCGCGGTGTCGCGGAGGCGACCGGGGACGCCGACCTGGCGCTCGTCGCCGACGCACTGTCGGCCACGGCCACGTTCCCCCCCGATACCGGTGAGATCCAGGCCGTCTACGCCAGCGCCGTCGAGGGCGACAACACCTTCGCCGCGCTGATCTGCACTTCGTTCTTCAGCCTGTACGCCCTGTTCGTCTCCGACCACGACCTCGGTCGGCTGTGGGTCGAACGTGGCCGTGAGCTGCACCAGCAGATCGGCGGCCGCGCGTTCAGTGGCTTCGACGAGAACCGCGCCGACTTCGCCGCCATGGCAGGTGACTACGCAGCTGCCGCAACGCTGTACGGCGCATCGAGCTCAGCGGCGTACCGCGACGGCACCGTGTGGCCACGGCAGGGCCCGAGCCGTGAACTCCTGCAGCGCACCGAGAAGGCGCTGACCCGCGAGGAGTTCCTCGAGGCGTGGCGGGCCGGCGAGGAGTCCCTCGAAGCGTAGCCCTGCGCGGCTCACCGGCGCCTGTCGACGACTGGGCCGAGGAGCCGAACTCGACCTGGCCGAAACTAGGGAGTTTGCCTGGGGCGGGCGCGGAGGTTCCTCGACACGATGGAGGAGCAGTGGCCGAACGGCGGCCGCGCTCCACGTCTCGAAAGGACTCCACCCATGTCACGCCCTACCCCCCGCGCTGGTGCCCGGGGTTCGTCCCGATCGGTCTCCAGCCCGCACAGGTTCGCCCGCGCCTTCTCCCTCACCGGTGCAGCACTGGCCCTCGGCGCCCTCACGGTGCTCTCGCTCCCCGACCCGGCCCGGGCCGCGGAAGGCTCCCCGCTCCGCGTGGTCGAGGAGAACGTCTCCTACACCGTGCCCGGCGCCTCACTGAGCTTCGCCGCACCTTCGTGGGCGACACACGCCACGATCACCATCGCCGGCGCCGCCGGTGCCTCCACCTGTGCAGCGGGTGGCCGCGGCACCGAGGTGACGGCCACGACCGAGGTCCAGGGCGGTGAGACCTTCTCGATCTCCCTGGGCGAGAACGGGAAGAAGGCCACGGGCAACGCTCGGCTCGGTTGGGGAGGCGGCCATGAGTATGTCGCCGCGGGTGGCTGGGGTCCGGCCGCGATGCACGGAGGGTCAGCGACCTGGCGGGACGTCGAAGGAGCGACCGACTGGGGCGTCGTGGCCGGCGGGGGCGGAGGCTCCGAGCTCCGCCTCGACGGCAAGACCGCCGCGCTGGTGGGCGGAGGGGGCGGCGCCGGGACCTGTACCGACGGCACAGGCGGCGCCGGTGGGTCAGCGTGGGCCGGGCACCCGGGCGCCTCGGTCGGCAAGCTGGACGGGGGGAAGGGCGGCGGGTTCGCGACCTCGACCCACCGTGCGGGCGACCCGGCGGTCAACGCGGGCGGCGGTGGCGGCGGCTCCAATGGCGGCGGCTACGGCTCGGCCGGCGAGGCGTCGCCGAACGGTGCGGTCGCCGGTGCGGGCGGCGGTGGCGCGGGAGGCAGCTGGGTCGCTCCCGAACTGCGCTGGGACACCACCAGATCCGCCGACGCTTCGAAGACCGGCTCCTACGCCACGATCGTCTTCGCCAACCGCGACCTGCACGCCACCGGCAACCTCGCCACCGACCGACCGGTCAACGCGAGCAGCTCACTCGAGCACGACAGCTTCTCCTCCACCCTGCTCACCGACGGCTTCACCAAGTCCATGACCGGCCACAACGCCTTCTCCACCACCGACCCACGACCGACCCCCGGCGACGGCACGACCGTCCAGGAGTGGGTCGAGGTCGACCTCGGCCAGGCCCAGTCCATCAGCTCACTACGGCTCTACCCACGCACGACCGCACCCGACGACACCACCGAGGTCACCGGCGCGGGCTTCCCCGAGGCCTTCACCATCGACGTCAGCACCGACGGCAAGACCTGGAAGCGCGTCGGCACCTACACCGGCCAAACCGGCGTCACCCAGGCACGCACCTATGCCGTCACCCCCACGGAGGCACGGTGGGTGCGACTCAACGCCACCACGCTCGGCCCCGTCGCCGCCGGCGACCACGGCCACCGTCTCCAGCTCGCCGAACTCGAGATCTACCGATGAGACGCCGACCGACCCGCACGTTGGAGCGGCGTTGGAGCCGCCCCTGACACGGTCACCTCACGACGTCGAGCTCCGACGTCCCCGGCGACGAGATGACGCCGGCACACGCGACGAAAGGTGCAGTGCGATGTCTAGTTCGACAGGTCCGCAGGTGACGAGAGGCGACACCCACCGAGGACGGCAGGGAGGGCGAGGCCGGATGGACCTCCGGGCACTGGTCGTCGTGGTGGCGGGGGCGGCGATCGCCCTGAGTGCGTGTGGGTCGTCTGACTCCGGGAAGGACCCGGCCGACCTGGCCGCACCCGTCAACGACTCGTCGTGCACCCAGAACAACAGCAAGCAGGCTCCGGTCCAGTACACCTACACCGGCGCGGTGCAGAGCGTGACGGTGCCGGACGGGGTGTGTGGGGTCATCATCACCGCGATCGGCGGCGGAGGCGGTTTCGGCTATGAGGACGACACGTTGGGTGGGAATCCGACCCATGGTGCTTCCGGGGCGGCGATCACCAACGCGTTGACGCAGGTGTCACCGGGCGACACGCTGCTCGTCTCGGTCGGCGGGGGCGGCCAGGAGTCCCAGACCTCGCGTCCCGGAGGTGCCGGTGGTTGGGGCGGCATCGGCGGCACCGGGGGTGTGGGCGGCACTGGGAGCAAGGGCACCGTGGGCGGCTTCTACGCCTATGGCGGAGGAGCCGGTGGCGGCGGCGCGACCGTCGTCCAGACCCAGCACGGGAGCGGCGACCCCCAGATCGTGGTCGTGGCCGGCGGTGCCGGCGGCGGCAGCACCGGGGGCGCCCAGGACGAGGTGGGATTCAACGGCAACACCCAGGGCGGCAACGCCGGCACCCACGGCCCCACCTCGAACGGCACGTTCATGATCTGGCAAGGAGACCGAGGGTCGAACGGCACGGGCACTGGCGGGGGCGGCGGCGGCCTGCCCGGTGTCCCCACCGACCCGCCCGCTGGTGGCAGAGGTGGCGACGCCGAGTGCTGGTCCTGCGGCGCAGGTGGCGGCGGCGGCGGCGGGTACCAGGGCGGGTACGGAGGCAACGGCTCCGACAGCACCAAGATGTCGAACAGTGGCGGAGGCGGTGGCGCCGGCTCGACGGCGGTCCTGACGTCGGCCTGGGTCAACGGCTTCACCACGGTGAATCACGCCACCGACGCCCAGGGTGGCAAGAACGGCTACGTGACCATCACCTTCCTCCTGGCCAGCAGCTGAGCCGCTGCGAACGTCCACCGGTCGGCCAGCAGGACGAGGCGGGACACGCTCCTGCCAGGTCACTCCGGCTAAGACAGCAAACGGCCTCTGGCCCCGCATCCCCGCGGGGCCAGAGGCCGTTTTTGCTACTGACGACCGGACGCCTTTCTCATGGGCGACAGCACCTCAGGCGCCGCGGAGTTCCTCCGCGCGTGGCGGGCCGGCGAGGAGTCCTCCGAGGCGCAGCCCCGGTCGGCTCACAGGCGCGCTCCCGATCGTTGGAGCAGCGTTGGAGGCTGCCCTGGCACCGTCGCCGTACGACGTCGAACCGCGACGTCCCAGACGACAGAGAGTGGCAGGTGCGACCGTGTACACAGACGTGAAGCGCGATGTGAAGGGCGCCCCAGGGCGCCGACGCTGGGCTGGGTCCGTGACGGCCGCCCTGGTCCTGGTCGGTGCGGCCGTCGTCGCGCCTGCTGGGACGGCGCAAGCCGACCCCGGCATCGGGACCAACCTTGGACAGTTCAACGCCACCGCGGACCCATACGTGCAGGACGCGCTGCCGCCCGCCGGGACCCAGTTCGCCCGGATCGTGGCCCAGGGCGGAGCAGGCGGGGGCGGCTTCGGCGCGACCGGAGCAAGCACGCCTCCCGGGCTGGGGATGAACACCACCGGCTACCTCCCGATCTCCGGCGACTCGCCACTGGAGGTGGCCGTCGGTCAGCAGGGCCAGTTCACGCCCGCCAACAACTCCATCGGCGGCTGGGGCAACGGCATGGACGGCGGCAACGGCGAGATGAGCACCTGCACCCCGCAGCCGGACTACATGACCTACAGCGGTGGCGGCGGAGGAGCCACCTCCGTCAAGTACGACGACACGCTCGTCCTCGTGGCCGGCGGTGGTGGCGGTGGCGGCGGAGGCAACGTGGGGTGCTCCGCCGGGGCGAACAACGCAGGGAAGGGTGGCGACGCCGGGCCGACTGCGCAGGACGGGGAGCGTGGCGTCGCCCAAGACCAGGATCCCACCATCGTGCTCGGCGGCAAGGCGGGCGCCGCTCCGACGGGGGCAGGCGTGTCCGCCGATCCGACCAAGGACGGCAACGGCCCGGGAGGTGCCGGCGGCGGTGGGGTTCTCGGCGGCGGGGCAGGAGGGGGGTCCCCGAGCATCGAAGCCGGGCTGAAGGGGGGTGGCGGCGGCGGGGCCGGCACCTCGATGACCGCGTCCATGGCAGGGGTGATCAACGCGGCCGGGCGCGATCCGGTCGACGGTTTCGTGTCGATCACGTGGTACTCCGACGTGTCCCTCGCGTTCACCGACGCCCCGTCGACGGTCCCGGCCGGCGTCGCGACCGCGCTCGCGGTGACGCTGACCGATCCCGACGGCAACCAGGCCGATGTCGCCGACGGCGCCACCATCTCCACCGGCGACCCGAGCGACACGGTCGCAGACGGGGCCATCACCTTCGGCAAGGCCGGTCCGCGCACCGTGACGGCGACCTTCGGCACGGAGTCCACGACCACGAACCTGGTCGTCGACCCGGGTGCCGCGGCCGGGATCCAGATCGGTCTGCCCGCGTATGCCTACGCCGGCGACACGATCACTCCCACCGCGACCCTCGTCGACTCGCAGGGCAACGACATCGGCCCGGCCTCGGCGCCGGTGTTCTCCTCCGACAGCAGCGGCGACACGGTGAACACCAACGGCTCCATCACCCTGCAGCCAGGCGTCGCACGCACCGCGACGATCTCGGCCCAGTCGGTGCAGGGAACCGACGTCCTCCGCGGCGAGGTCCAGCTGCTCGTCACCACCGACTACGCGTACAAGACGACGGTCACGGCCAGCAGCTCACTCGAGGCGTTCGGGTTCGGCGCGCAGCAGCTCACCGACGGCGACACCTCGAGCTCGGCGAACCACCACGGTTTCACCACCGACCCGCCCGTCTCCACCCAAGCCTCCGACGCGTGGGTCGCGGTCGACCTCGGCACCAGCCGCACGATCGGCGGCGTCGTGGTCTCGCCCCGGACGGCGGTGGCACCCGAACCGGCGAACGGTACCGACGGTGCGGGCTTCCCGCAGGACTTCACCATCGACGTCTCCGGCGACGGCACCACGTGGACCACGGTCGCGACCTACACCGGCCAGACCGGCATGTCCGGTCCCCACACCTACCGGTTCGCGCAGGCCGCGACCGGGCGCTACCTGCGGCTGAACGCCACGCTGCTCGGCCCGTTCGCCGAGGGTGACGACGGCTTCCGGCTCCAGCTCGCCGGCCTCCAGGTGTATGCCGACCCGGCAATCCCGGCCCCGCATTCGCTCGACGTCTCCGTCAGCAGTGGCGGGAGCGGTGTGTTCGTCCATGGTCTCGACGCCTACGGCGCCCCGACCGGGCAGAACCTCAACTGCGACGTCACGGTGACGAGCAGCGACCCGAGCGACGAGATCCTCCCCCCGGTCCAGGGGTGCTCGAACGCCTTCGGGTACGTCGCCGGCTCCGACGGCCCGCGGACCCTGACCGCGACACTCGACGCGGACCCGTCGGTCACTGGCTCGGTCGCGTACGACTCCGGCATCTACGCGGTGCAGCTGCACGTGGCTGCTGACCCGATGGAGTACGGCAAGAAGTCCGTGGTGCACGTGGCCGGCGAGGCCCGGAGCGTGCCCCAGGGCAAGGTCGAGGTCCGCGAGGGCTCGAAGCTGCTCGCGTCCAGCCAACTGGTCGGCGGCAAGATCGACGTCGCCCTGGACGGCAAGGCCCTCAAGCCGGGCCGTCACCACCTGACGGTGCACTACATCGCGAGCGACACGCACCGACCGACGACCGCGCGGCTGTCCGTCGTCGTCGCCAAGGCCACCACGAACCTGCGGGCGCGGGTGACCACTCCGCGGCTGACCGTCGGATCGACGAGGGCTCACCTCCGGGTCAGGGCGACCTCGCTCGTGGGAGCGCCGACCGGACGGGTGCGGGCGGTGGTCGCGGGCCATGTCGTCGGCAGCGGCATCCTGTCGAAGGGGCGGGTCGTCCTCACCCTCGACCGGTTCGCCCGGGTCGGGAGGCAGACGGTCACGGTCCGCTACCTCGGGACCAGCACGCACGGCCCGGCGGTCGTGCGGATCCCGGTCGTCGTCCACGCCACGGCGAAGCACTGATCGATCTCTGACGGCCCGGTCCTCGCGACCGGGCCGTCAGGTGTCACACCTACTCCGAGGAGCACCCCTATGCACGACATGAACGCGGATCCGGCGGCCACGGCCGAACCGTCGACAACCGAACTCGCCGCCCTGACGACGGGCCACGTGTGGCTGCCGACCGACGCCGGGCGTGCGGGCTACGACCGGGAACGAGCGGGCTTCAACACCGCACTGGACCACCAGCCCGCGGTCCTGCTAGCCGCGACGACCCCGGCCGACATCACCGAGGGAGTCCGGTTCGCGGCTGATCACCGCCTCCCCGTTGACGTGCAGGCCACAGGTCACGGTGCACATCAGTCCGTCCACGGGGGTCTCCTGATCACCACCCGTGGCCTGACCGGGGTCGAGGTCGACCCCGTGCAGCGGGTCGCGCGGATCTCCGCCGGGGCCACCGCAGCTGACGTGCTGGCGGCGACCTGCCCCCTCGGCCTGACCGCGCCGGTCGGTGCCTCCCCCGGAGTCGGCTACGTCTCCTACAGCCTCGGGGGTGGCATCGGGCCGGTCGGCCGAACTCTCGGGTTCGGTGCGGACCACGTGCGACGGCTCGATGTCATCACGGCCGACGGCGTCGAACGCACCGTCACCGCCGACCAGGACCCCGACCTGTTCTGGGCCCTGCGCGGTGGCGGGGGCAACCTGGCCGTTGTGACCGGCATCGAGGTCGACCTCGCGCCCGTCGCCGACATCTACGGCGGAGCCCTCTTCTTCGCGGGTGAGGACGCACCGGAGGTGCTGGAGGCCTTCAGCCGCTGCACCGACTCCGCCCCCAGCGAACTCAACCTCTCGGTCGCGTTCCTCACCTATCCCGACCTTCCGGCGCTCCCGGAAGCGATCCGCGGCAGATCCTGCTGCCACGTCCGAATCGCCTACGTGGGCTCCACCGAGGCCGCCCGACCGCATGTGGTGCACCTCGACCGGCTGGCGCCGCTCCTCGACACCCGCCGCCGGCTTCCGATGAGCGAGATCGGGACCATCCATGCCGACCCGACCGGTCCGACGCGCGTGAACAGCAACAGCCTGACGCTCGGCGACAGCTTCTCCCCCGAGCACGTCGCGCCGTTCGTGGCGCCCGATGTGCCGTACGTCCTCGAGCTGCGTCATCTCGGCGGAACCCTGGCGCGCGAGCCCGAGACCCCGAACGCGGTCGGCCACCGCACCGCCAGCTTCAACCTGTTCACCTCGGCATACCCAGACGTCGACCCGGTTACCAGCGCCCGTGCCCAACAACGCGTCGTCGATGCTCTGCTGCCGGTCAGCGACGGCGGCCCGCTGCGGACGTTCCTCCCACCCGGCCTGCACGACGCGACGACCTGCTACTCCCCCGGCATGGCGGCGGAGCTGGCCCGCCTCAAGTCGGTCTGGGATCCCGCCGACACCTTCGGCTACGCCCCCGCGATCACGCCTCCGGCTTCCTGAAGGCTCCCGCCGGCCGAGAGAGCGCTGCGGTCGGCTCCGTCCTCAGCGGGTCGGCGCCTGGTAGGCGGGGTGCCAGCGCACCTCGTCGATCCGAGTTCGGAGCTCCTCCCTGCTGCGCCGGGGCGCCAGGCCCTCGGCCACGGCCCGCTCGGCGACGGCGAGCGCGATCTCCGGCGCGATCGCTGCCAACCGATCGACAGGTGGCAGGAGGCCTCCGCCGGAAACCCTGGCGGCGTCCCCGGCGATGTCGGCGAGTGCGCCGGCGGCCGCGACGAACATGGTGTCGCTGACTCGGCTCGCTCGCGCGGCCACGACACCCAGACCCATCGCAGGGAAGATGAACGCGTTGTTGCATTGCGAGATCGGGACGGTGCTGTGCTCGAAGCCGACGGGCGGGTACGGGGACCCGGTGGCGACCAGGGCCCGGCCCTCGGTCCAGGCCATCAGGTCGTGGGGATCGGCTTCGGACCGACTCGACGGGTTCGACAGCGGCAGGATCACCGGCCGCTCCACGTGGCCGGCCATCGCTCGCACGATCGGCTCGGTGAAGGCACCGCCAGCTGTCGACAGTCCGATGAGGACGGTGGGCCGGAACCCCTCCACCACCGAGGCCAGGTCCGCCCGGCGTCCCGACGTCGGCTGCCACTCCTGAGCATCGGCTGCGGAGCGGGCGAATCGCCGCTGGGTGGGGCTCAGGTCGGTACGGCCGGAGTGGAGCAACCCGTCGACATCGACCAGGGCGATCCGCGCGGCGGCTTGCTCTGGACTCAGACCGTCCTCCTCCATGGCGGCGTGCAGGTAGCCGGCCACCCCGATCGCAGCCGACCCAGCCCCCAGGAGAGTGACCCGCTGGTCGCCGATGCCGGTCCCGGTGGCTCGGCACGCGCTCAGGACCGTGGCGAGGACGACGGCGGCCGTCCCCTGGATGTCGTCGTTGAAGGTGAGCATCCGGTCGCGGAACGCAGCGAGGATCGGCTGGGCGTGGTCGATGGCGAAGTCCTCCCACTGCAGCAGGACTCCGGGCAGTTCGGCCTGCACGGCCCTGACGACGTCGTCGATGAACCGGTGGTAGTCCTCACCCGTGATCCGCCGGTGGCGCCATCCGAGATAGGCGGGATCGGCAAGACGTGCCTCGTCGTTCGTGCCGACGTCGAGCACGATCGGGAGCGTGCGAGCAGGGTCGATGCCACCGACGGCGGTGTAGAGGGAGAGCTTCCCGATCGGGATGCCCATGCCCCCGATCCCCTGGTCCCCGATGCCGAGGATGCGCTCGCCGTCGGTCACGACGACCACGTCGACGTCGGCGCGCGGGCGGTTGCCCAGCGCTTCGCGCAGCCGGTCGCGGGCGGGATAGGACAGGAACAGACCGCGCGTGCGTTGGTAGGTGTGGCTGAACTCCCGGCATGCGTCCGCGACGGTGGGCGTGTAGATGATGGGCAGCATCTCGGCGAGGTGGTCGGCGACCAGCCGGTAGAAGAGCACCTCGTTGCGGTCTTGCAGGCCGCGCAGCATCAGGTGCTGGTCCAGGGCGGACGCCCGGCTGCGGAACGCGTGGTACTCGCGCTCGACCTGTTGGTCGAGGGTCTCCACAGCCTCGGGGAGCACGCCGACCAGACCGAGTGCCGCTCTCTCCTCGGGTGTGAACGCGGTCCCCTTGTTGCGCAAGGGGTCGGACAGCACCGGATGATCGGTCATGGTGTCGGCCCTTCATCGATCGGGAGCAGCAACCTCGAGGACGAGTGGATCGAGTTGAGGCTGCTCGTGCCGACGGGTGCGTGCCGGAACCCCATGATGGCCGGGGTGGCGGGATCGTGGTCGTCGCCGGTGATCACGAGCCGGAGTCGGTTGCCGGCTGAGAACCGGCGTGCGGTCGACACGAGCGGGATGCGGTAGATGGTCATCCTGCCGGTGACGACGGCGGCGGCGCGACGACAGGGCAGCTCGGGAGCGCCGGGGCGACTGCGCTCGGGGTCGACCTCACGGAGGCTGGCGCGTAGCCAGCCGGCGGTGACGTCGACCGTGGCGCCGTCCGGGGCGACGTCCTGCAGCGTGATGATCCAGGCCGTGTCGATCGCGGTGGCGGTGGCACGGAGCTCCACCTCGATCTCGCCGACGACGTCGAGGTCGTGCTCGAGCGGGACGCTCGTCCACTCAAGCTGGGCGGTCTCGCCGACGCTGCCGGTGGAGCGCCCCAGACCCTCCCCGAGCACCAGGAACGACCGCTCTCCGGGGGGTCCGGCGTCCTCGCCGAGCTCGCCATCAGCCCGCAGTGCAAGGGCCCGATGCGCGACGGTCTGCGGGGGCCAGACGTCGCTGGCCCGCCATTCCTCCGCTCCCGGCAGCCAGTACCGGATGGCCGGCCCGTCCAGGATGCCCGTGTCGTGCCCCTTCAGCCAGTGGTCGTACCACGCGAGTGCCTCGACGTGGAGGCTCTCCCACGGCCAGGTGAGACCGAACTCGCCGAGCATGCCCACCCGTGTCACGGGAGCGCCAGTCAGGTCGCGAAACGCCGCGAAGGTCGACGGGAGGTGCAACGGCACGTTGTCCCAGTCGCAGCCCAGGTACGTCGGCACCTCCACCCGATCGAGAAGCGGGCGCAGGTCGCGTTCGTCCCACCAGGCGTCACGCAGCGGGTGCTCCACGGCCATCGCCTGCCACAGGTCGTCCCACGGGTGCGGGTCGTGATGGAGCTTGAGCGCCGCGTGGAGGACGGCCACCGACGACTCGCCGTTCATGGTCGCGAACCTGTGATGCAGGGGCTTCGTGTGCAGGACGGCTCGGGCCGCCTCCAGGAGGTCGCTGCGCCAGAACCGATCGCTCCGACCCGAGGTGAGTCCGACCATCGCCAGGAACGGGGTCACGAAGCCGGAGCTGAAGAGCCCGTGGTGGACCGCCGCCTCGTAGAGGTCCGTGGTCACCGCGACCGGGAAGATCGCGCGCAGGTGCGGCGGCCGCTCGACGGCCGCCTCGAGCTGGGCCATCGCGAAGTAGCTGATCCCGATCATCCCGACGTTCCCGTCGCACCAGGGCTGCTCGGCCGCCCACTCGACGAGGTCATAGAGGTCCCGGCGTTCTTGGGCGTCGAAGAAGCCGAATGTCCCGCCCGACCCACCGGTCCCGCGCAGGTTCGCGATGACGTGGACGTAGCCTCGGGGCACCCAGAAGTCGGTCGCACCGGCCTCGATGAAGCCCATCGGGGCGCCGAGGTTCTGGATCTGACGTGGGTACGGCGACGCAGCGATCAGAGCCGGAAACCGGCCGTCGCCGGCCGGTCGGTGGACGTCGGCCATCAGCTCGACGCCGTCGCGCACGGTGATGGCGACGTCCTCGTCACACCGCACGCCATGGATCGGCGCCGACAGGTTGCGGTAGTCCCGACCCGTGGTCTGTGGTCCGTTCAGCTGCCGCTGGCCGGGATCGATGCCTGCTGCTTTCGCCATCGCCTCAGGTCACCTCGGCTGCGCCGCGGAGTCGAACAGGGCGTCGACCGTGCTGGTGTCGTAGTAGCCGATGACCTCGGTGACGAGTTCGTCCTCGACGTGGATGATCCAGCAGTAGCGCATGTTGTAGTCGATGCCGTTCTTGCCGCGGCCACCCGTCGAGCTGAACTCGACGACCCCCCAGTCACCTTCGCCGATGATCCGCTCAACCGTGGGCCGTGGCCACGACTCGAGCCGCTCGTCGAGGCGGCGGTAGATGCCGTCCGTGTAGGCCTGCAGGCCGCGGTACGTGCCCGAGATGGGACAGGTCCCCGTCGCGGTCCACACCAGGTTCTCCGAGAGCGCCCCGAGGAACACCTCGGTCGTCCAGCCGGACTCGGCCAACCGGTCGAACCAGCTGCGCAGGAACGTGCTTGTGTCATTCATCTTCTCGTTCTCCTATCTGTTGTGCCCCGGAGGTGAGGTCGAGCTGGGATCAGCGCGGAATATCCGGGGTGGCTTGTTGGGGGATCTCGATCAGGCGCGGCTTATCTCCGGAGAGTCGTGGCGCGGCAGCAGGACCGCGACCGCCACGGCCGCGACGACAGCAACGGCTGCTGCGACGTGGAGGGCGAGGTGGACGCCGTCGACGAACGCCAGGTCCGCGCTGTCGGCCACGGGGCCGCCGAGGTGTGCGGCGGCTGCGAAGGAGTCGAGGACTCGGCTGGCCTCCCCCGCCGGCAATGAGCCGACGTCGAGGTGGGTCCGGTAGGTGGCGGCCACGATGCTGCCGAGCACCGCGATGCCCAGTGCGCCGCCGACCTCGCGGGCGAGGTCGTTCATGGCGGAGGCCACCCCCTGCTGGGCCCGGGGCAGAGCGGCCGTGATCGCGCTGGTTGCCGGTGTCATCGCCGCACCCATCCCCGCACCGAGCACGAGCAGCCCGACGGCGAGGACCCAGTAGTCGGTCTCGCGACCGACCTGGGCGATGACCACGAAGGCGACCGCGATCAGGAGTAGGCCGGCCACGCACACCCGGCGTGCGCTGAACCTGTCGGCGAGCCGAGGCGCCAGTCGGGAGGTCGGCATCATCGCGACCGCCATCGGCAGCATGCTCACCGCCGCGATCAGGGCGGAGTCACGGCGCACGATCTGCAGGTACTGGAGGATGAGGAAGATGAACCCGTAGAAGCCGAAGAACTGCACGAAGATCGACAGTGTCCCGGCGCTCAGCCGCCGCCGACGGAAGATCCGCGGGTCGAGCATCGGCCGCTGCCGGTGGAGCTCGACGACCACGAAGAGAACCAGCACCGCCAGCCCGAGGGCGATGCCGCCGAGGGTGGGCATGCTGATCCACCCGGCGGTCGGGGCCTCGATGATCGAGTACACCAGCACCACCAGCCCGGCGATGGACAGGCACGCGCCCGCGATGTCCAGGCGGGGGGCATCGGGGTCGGCCGACTCGGGCACGATCCGGACCGTGCCGACCAGGGCGGCGACGGCCAGGACGATGTTGACCGCGAACACCGATCGCCAGGAGAAGAACTCGAGCAGCGTGCCGGAGACCAGGACGCCGACGACCGCGGCCGCGCCGGCGACGCCGGCCCAGATGCTCACCGCCTTCACCCGTTGCGCCGACGGGAACGTCCCCGTGATGGTGGACAGCGTCGCCGGCATGATCAGAGCCGCGCCGAGACCGATGACGGCGCGCAGCGCGATCAACGTGTGCGCTGAGGACGCCGTCATCGCAGCGATCGAACCGATGGCGAAGATGCTCAGGCCGACGAGCAGCATCCGGCGACGTCCGAAGCGGTCGCCCAGCGCGCCACCGGGAAGCAGCAGCGCGGCGAACACGAGCGAGTACGCGTCGATGATCCACGACAGCTGGGTCTGCGTGGCATGGGTGGACCGCGCGATGTCCGGGATCGCCACGTTGAGGGACGACATGGCGGCGGTCACGGCGCCGAGCGCGACGCAGACGACCGCGGTGACCGCGCCGTGGCGGACAGGCCGGTCCGTCACCGGCGCGCTGTCGAGATTGGTCGAGGTGGAGATGAAGGACATGGTGTGCTCCTGGGGGATCGACGGGTCGGCCACAGCCTCGCGCCGCCACCTCACACGCGGCTCCAACTGCCCGCTTCGACGTTGGATCGACCGACGGACGGCTCGTCGGCCACGGTCTGCTGGTCGACGGCATGCAGAGCGGCGGCGAGCCGTCTGGACGCAGCGAGCAGCATCAGGCCGACGAGCATGCAGGTGATGCCGACCGCGGCGAAGTAGGTGACCTGGTGGGCGGTGGTGTACCAGCCGGCGAGCTCGCTCGCGCCGGAGGTTCCGAGCGCGATCGAGAGGTAGAACAACGCGACCAGCTGGGAGGAGTACGCGCGCGGCGCGGCCGCGGCGGCGAGTGAGAGTCCGATGGGGGCCAGGCACAGCTCCGCAACGCTGAACAGTGCCAGGATGCCGATGACGGGCAGCAGCGGCACGCTGTTCGGGGCCGTGGTGGCCAGCGGGATGAACAGCAGGAACGCGGCGCCCATGACGATGTTGCTGAACCCGAGCTTCGCCGGCTCCGACGGCTGCCGCGACCCCAGCCGGCTCCACACGACCGCGAACACACCGGACAGGATGACGATGAAGACGGGGTTGATGGTCTGCACCCAGGTGACGGGCATCTCCCACCCGAGCAGGTGCCGGTTCAGCTGCTGGTCGGCGTAGACGGTGAGAACGGTGAACTGCTGCTGGGAGAGCGCCCAGAACGCCGCGCTGGCCAGGAACATCGGGATGAACGCACGGACCCGCCGGCGCTCGACCACGGTGACCTGCGGGCTGCGGAGCATGACGGTGAACATCGCGACGGTCGCGGCCACGACGGCCCCCAGGACGACCTCGTTCACACGCGCCGAGGTCAAGACACCCGTCGCGACGAGGGCTCCGGCCCCGGCCACGAACGCGACGCCGCCGACGGCCAGGACCCCGCGGAACCGAGTCGTCAGCGGGTGCGGTGGCCGGGCGAACTGCGCGGCGAAGCAGTGACGTCCGGCGACGTACTGGACCAGCCCGCACGCCATGCCGGCTGCGGCGGCCGCGAACGCCGCCCGGAACCCCCAGCTCACCTGCAGCAGACCGGTCAGCACCGGCCCGAGGAGTGACCCGACGTTCACGCCGAGGTAGAACAGCGCGAAGCCGGAGTCGCGTCGGGCCTCGTCCTCGCCGTAGACCCGGCCGAGGATGGCGGTGGTGTTGGCCTTCAACCCGCCGCTGCCGAGCGCGACCGCACTCAGGCCGACCGCGACACCGGTGGCACCGGGGAGGACGGCGAGGCTGGCGTGGCCGAGCATGATGAGCACCGCGCTGCCGAACAGCACCCGTTCGGCGCCGGCGACCCGGTCGGCAAGCCAGCCGCCGGCGATCGTGGACAGGTACACCGTGCTGCCGTAGGCGCCGACGATGCCGATCGCCGTGGCCTGGGTCAGGCCGAGCCCGCCCTGGGCGGCCGAGTGGAACAGGTAGAGCAGCAGGACACCCTGCATGCCGTAGAAGGAGAACCGCTCCCAGCTCTCGACCCCGACCAGCGTCCAGAGCGTTCGCCGGCGCGGGTCCGGGCGGCGTTGCCGACCCTCGCGAGCCCCATCAGCCCGAGACGGTCGGGGCCCGGTGATCGTCATGATGTGGACCGTCCGTTCGCCTCGAAGTAGGCAACCGTCGAGACTGCGCCGACGGCGAGGAGGAGACGACGTCGGGCGGCGATCTCACGCTCTCGCCGAAGCCGTCGCACCCGGAGCTGCCGACGGCGAGGGCCTTCGAGCACAACCCTCGTCCCGTCATTGATGGGCTCGCGAGCAATCCCGGGCGTATCGACGCGCCCCACGCTGACCTCTGTCATCTCGGCGTACCCCTTGCATCCGTTGCGGCCCGGCGCGCGGCGCGCACCAGCACTGACTCAGCGATCGTGCCGAGGTGTCCTCCAAGTCCGCTCCAACTCCTCACCACCGACTGCCCCGCACCACGGGTAATCACAGGGCACGCAAACGGTGCGCCACCGCTGTCAGCGAGCCGAGACCGATGCCGCCGATCACCAGGTAGGCCGGCGTCGTCCCGATGCTGTCCCAGGCCGTATGCAGGGCGACCGCGGCGCCGAAGGCGAGCACCAGCCGGACAACTGCGGTGTGCGACCAGTGTTCGACGATCGCAAGGCCGAAGGCGGCGGCCACCAGACCGGTCCAGGCCATGTGTGCTGCCGGGCTGAGGGTTCCTCGCAGTGCGAGCACACCATCGACCGTTGAGAGGTCGCCCTTGCTGGCGACCAGGGCGACATAGGCGAAGCCCATGGTCTCCAGCACGGCGAACCCGGCTCCACTGGCCACGCCGAGCAACAGCCCGTCAGCAGGGAGGCTGTAGCGACGGACGCCCAGGAGCACCGCCGCCGGGACGATCAGCTTCGCCGTCTCCTCGATCACGGCCACACCGAGCATCGAGAACAGTCCCAGGTCGCGCACGGTGTCGTACTCCAGCACGCTGGCGATCACGACGCCCACCACACCACCGGTGGCCGCCACCAGGGCGAGCACGCCCCCCGGGACGTCGAACGCCACCGGCCGTCCGTAGATGAACACGACGAAGGCTGTCGGGACGACGGCGGCCCCGACGAAGAGCAGGGCCGGCACGAGGTGCGGATTGTCAGTCGCGCTCAGGTCCCGGCGCAGCAGTTCGAAGAGTCCGAGTCCGACCGCGAGGACCGCGAGCCAGCTCCAGCGAGGAAGCGCTGTGCGAGTGCCCTCCATCGTTCTCCACCTCCTGCCTCGACGGACGGTGTTGGGGTTGGCTGACAACTGGCTCACGCCTTGCAGTACGACAGCAGGCTCGTGGGAAGTCCGGCGGACGCGGTGCCGCAGACGCTGTCGGCGGTCATGGCCTGCCAGGCGCTGCCGTCGCTCTTCAGGAAGAAGACCGTGTTGCCGGGGGCGACTCGGGCCGCGGCCCACTCGGTGTCGCCGACCTGGGCGCAGTCGTAGCTCTTCATCTCAGCACCTCCGGGAAGAGCGGCCAGGATCGCCTTCGAGCTGCAGGTGGTCCCGGCGGGCGACGCCGATGGTGACGAGGACGGAGTCGCGCAGTACGACAGCAGGCTCGTGGGAAGTCCGGCGGACGCGGTGCCGCAGACGCTGTCGGCGGTCATGGCCTGCCAGGCGCTGCCGTCGCTCTTCAGGAAGAAGACGGTGTTGCCGGGGGCGACTCGGGCCGCCGCCCACTCGGTGACGCCGACCTGGGCGCAGTCGTAGCTCTTCATCTCAGCACCCCCGGGAAGGGCGGCAAGGATCGCGGTCGAGGTGCAGGAGACATCTCCTGCCTGGCTCGTGGTCGACGGGCTGGGCTGTGCACCCGACGAGTCGGATCCCGATGAGGAGGCTGAGCAGGCCGAGATTCCGAGTGCGAGCGCCGCAACGGCCACGAAGGTCATGGCGGCGTTGGTCCGCTTCGCCATGAGGGCCGCGGTCGTCGCGAAGACCAACAGGGTCAAAGACGTGAGCAGGGTGACGTTCAACATGAGGGGTGGCTCCTGATCTGGGTTGGGTGTCACATCGGATGGTGTGACGACCACGCGCACGACTTGCTGCCGCTCGGCGCGGCCCGGGTTCGTGGTCTGGTGTTGGGTCGGGGCTGGCAGACGCCCGTGAGGGTTCCTGTGGCCCGAGACCCTCAAGAGAGGGTCAGGTTGAAGTGCGTGTGCAGCTGGCCGGCCTGACCGGAGGACGTGATCGTGTACCGCGAGTCGATGGACCCGCTCCAGTACTGGCCGCTCTCGTGGTACTGCGGCTCGCCGTCGAACACGTTGGGGTTGAAGGTCGGTGCGGTGCCGTTGGCGGTGCCGGAGAACGGGAAGTAGTCCCCCCAGGTGGTCGAGTAGACGACGTTGAGGTTGAAGATTTCGAGGTCGGCGCTCGCGTAGGCGTTGACCACCTCGCACTGGCCGGGCTCGAGGGTCTGAGCGGGCCGCTGGTGCCAGTGACCGGTGCTCGGGCCACTGAGGTCGCTCTCGAAGTTCAGCGTGAACGGGGTGTTGTTCGTGATCACCATGTCCACGCTGGTCCAGCCGTGGGTGTAGCTGCTCGAGCACGCACCGTCCATCGCCGTGGCGACCTTCGAGTCTCGCTGCAGGGCCGGGCTCGCAGCTTTCGTCGGCGTGGACGAGACGGTCGTGCTGCCGATGTCCTGTGGGTCGCTCGCGCCCGAGCAGCCGGCGAAGAGGAGAGCGACGGCAGCGAGGCTGCCGAGGCCACACGCGATGCGGGCAGTCTTGATGGTCATGTCAGATCCTTTGTCGTCTGTTTGTGTCCCTGATGACGACGAAGATCGCGTGACGTCCTCCACGATTGCTCCAACGCTGATCCAACCGGTCGGAGGGGTGGGACTAGGGAGTTTGCCTGGGGCGGGCGCGGAGGTTCCTCGACACGATGGAGGAGCAGTGGCCGAACGGCGGCCGCGCTCCAGGTCTCGAAAGGACTCCACACATGTCACGCCCCACCCGCCGCCCTGGTGCCCTGGGTTCGTCCCCATCGGTCTCCAGCTCGCCCAGGGTTGCCCGGGCCTTCTCCCTCACCGGTGCAGCACTGGCCCTCGGCGCCCTCACGGTGCTCTCGCTCCCCGACCCGGCCCGGGCAGCGGAAGGCTCCCCGCTCCGCGTGGTCGAGGAGAACGTCTCCTACACCGTGCCCGGCGCCTCACTGAGCTTCGCCGCACCTTCGTGGGCGACACACGCCACGATCACCATCGCCGGCGCCGCCGGTGCCTCCACCTGTGCAGCGGGTGGCCGCGGCACCGAGGTGACGGCCACGACCGAGGTCCAGGGCGGTGAGACCTTCTCGATCTCCCTGGGCGAGAACGGAAAGCACGCCAGAGGAAACGCGAGGGCCGGCAGCGGTGTGACCTCCGTCCCCGACAACGACGAGACCTCGGAGGCGGACGGCGAAATCAGCGCGAACGGCAAGGACGCAGTTGCCCCTGGCGGCTGGGGTCCGGCCAACATGCACGGGGGCTCGGCGACTTGGCGGGACCAGGCTGGCACCCCCAGCTACGCCGTGGTCGCCGGCGGGGGCGGAGGCTCGGAGCTCCGCCTCGACGGCAAGACCGCCGTGCTCGCGGGTGGGGGCGGTGGCGCCGGACTCTGCGCCGACGGAGCTGGCGGCGCCGGCGGGTCGACGTGGACCGGGTTCGACGGCTCCCGGGTCGGCATCCTGGACGGGGGGAAGGGCGGCGGGTTCGCGACCTCGACCCACCGTGCGGGCGATCCAGCGGTCAACGCGGGCGGCGGTGGCGGCGGCTCCAACGGCGGCGGCTACGGCTCCTCGGGACAGTCCTCGCCGTTGAACGAGTACGCCGGTGCCGGTGGCGGTGGCGCGGGAGGCAGCTGGGTCGCTCCCGAACTGCGCTGGGACACCACCACGTCCGCCGACGCCTCGAAGACCGGCTCCTACGCCACGATCGTCTTCGCCAACCGCGACCTGCACGCCACCGGCAACCTCGCCACCGACCGACCGGTCAACGCGAGCAGCTCACTCGAGCACGACAGCTTCTCCTCCACCCTGCTCACCGACGGCTTCACCAAGTCCATGACCGGCCACAACGCCTTCTCCACCACCGACCCACGACCGACCCCCGGCAACGGCGCCACCGTCCAGGAATGGGTCGAGATCGACCTCGGCCAGACCCAGTCCATCAGCTCACTACGGCTCTACCCACGCACGACCGCACCCGACGACACCACCGACGTCACCGGCGCGGGCTTCCCCGAGGCCTTCACCATCGACGTCAGCACCGACGGCAAGACCTGGAAGCGCGTGGGGTCCTACGCCGGCCAGACCGGCGTCACCCAGGCACGCACCTACGCCGTCACCCCGACCGACGCACGGTGGGTGCGACTCAACGCCACCACACTCGGCCCCGTCGCCGCCGGCGACCACGGCCACCGTCTCCAGCTCGCCGAACTCGAGATCTACCGATGAGACGCCGGTCGATCGGAACGGCCGTGGCGGGGTTCGCGGTCGTCCTCGCCACCCTGCTGGGGACACAGTCCCCTGCCGCGGCCGACGCCCCGGACGATCTCGTGGCGCTCGGTGAGATGGTGAGGCCCGCACCGGTCGGCACCCAGTGCTACGACCGGGTGCTGCCGGACGGAGCCGGCGTCACCTGCTGGGCCATCGACCCGGGAGTCCAGGTGCGGGTCTACCTCGACCTCGAGCTGGCGCTCGACGTCGCAAGCCCCTGGACCTCGGAGACCGGCGTCTTCCACACGATCACCACCGCCGCCACCGTGCGGGACTACCGCATCGAGTTCCGAGCCGACCCCACGGGGGCCGGCAGCGACTGCTCGGCATGGATCGTCAAGACGAAGGACCGCTCGGCCGGCTACGACGAGCACGCCGTGCGGGCCACCTGCTCGCAGATCGCCCGAGCAGTGAAGGTCCGCGGCGGCGCGGACTACACCGCCCAGTCGGACACCCACACCGCGTGGTTCACCACGCCGGGCGTCGAGCACCAGTCACCGGGACAGACCCGCACCGTCCCGGCAATGCCGGTGGCGTTCCTGGAGTACGCACTCACCGACTACTGACGACGGAGCACTGCGGTTCGCGTCCCGGCTAGCATGAGCGGCCAGGACGCGAACCGCGGTGATGAGGTGGGCTGGTGCCGGACGAGACGCCAGCCGCCGCACCGCCACCGAGCCGGACGTTCGTCGGGCGGCAGGATGCGCTCGCCCGACTACAGCAAACCGCCGAGGCCGCCCGCGCCGGCCGCGCGCAGACCGTGGTCGTCCACGGCCGAGAGGGGATCGGCAAGACCGCCCTCGTGAATCGCCTGGCCACGGACCTGACCGACTTCGCCGTGGTGCGGGTGGGCGGAGCGACGACGCGGACGCTGATGCCGTTCGGGCTCGCCGAGCGGCTTCTGGTCGGCCTGACCGGTGACTCCGCCGAGCAGCTCGGGACTTACAGCCCCGCCGCCGTCGGGGCGCGCATCATCGAGGCGATCGGCGATGTCAGGGACCCGAGGCCGCTCCTGATCCACCTCGACGACCTACAGCTGTGCGACCGCGAGTCGATGGAGGCCATCCTGTTCGCGCAGCGAAGGCTCCTGGCCGAGCCGGTGGTCTCCGTCTTCTCCGGACGGGCCGACGGGGCGGCCTGGGCGCCGGCCACCAGCTCGACGTGGCCGCCGGACACGCAGTTCATCCCACTCGCGGGCCTCAGCCCCGGCGAGATCGACGACCTGGTCCGCTCGCTCGGCCTGAACGAGCCGTGGACCACGTCCGGCAGCCTCGCCGAAGCGACGGGAGGCAACCCGCTCCACCTGCAGGCACTGCTGGCCGCCTCACCGCCCGCTCGGGCGCGGCACCTGCTCGGCGACGGCGGGTCGCCGACGCCGTTGCACCGATTGCTCGCGGAGCGCATCACGAGTTACGGCCCCGCAGCCTGGCGCATCGCCTCGACCCTGGCAGTCGCGGATGCGCCGCTCCCGCTCGACGCGATTCGGCGCGCCACCGACGTTCCCGAAGCCGACACCCCGATCGCCGCCCTGCGGCGGGACGAGATCATCGGGCCGCCCGCCGCGTCGCTCGAGGGTGTCTGGTTCAGCAGCCACGCGTACGGCGCCGCGGTGGCCGAGTCACTCGATCCCGCCGACCGCAACCGATGCCACCGGCAGCTCGCACTCGTCACGACGGGGTTCGAGCAGCTCCGGCATCGGGTCTCCGCGTCCGAGGACTACGACGACGAGCTGGCCGACGACCTCGTCGCGGCTGCGCTGGCCGAGTCATCCGCCGGGAGGTTGGAGACGGCAGCGCGCTGCCGATTGTGGGCATCGCAGCTCACCAGCCGAGCCGACGCCAGAGCCCAGCTCGCCTGCGAGGCGATCCGCTCCTTCGTGGTCGCCGCCGACGAGAGCCACGCCCTGGCCCTCGCGCCCGTGCTGTCCCGGCTCCCCGACACGGCGGCCACGATGGAGACCCGGGCAGCACTGTCGTTCGCCCAGGGCCGACTGGTCACCGCCCGCGACCAGCTGCTCCTCGCTGTCGACCGGGCCGACTCCGAAGGCGCCGTCGAGACCGGCATCCGGGTGCGACTCGGCCTGGCGTATGTCGACTGCGTACTCGCCCGGGGTAGCGAGGCCGCGGACGCGTCGCGCCATGTGCTCGAGCACCTCAACGAGCTCACCCGGCCGACGGCGCTGGCGTTCCTTGCTCTTGCTCGCGCCCTGGAGAACGGCCCGCGCGCCGGCCTCGACCAGCTCGCCCACCTCCCCGGCAACACCGCCGAGGTGGCGCCCCACGAGGTCACCGCGCTGGTCGTCCGAGGCCAGCTGCGCGCGTTGAGCGGCGACCTCGACGGCGCGATGGCCGACTTGGCGGCCGGTGTCCGGCGACGCGGCCCCGCCATCGGACGAGTGCTCGGTCTCGGTGCCTACGTCCACCTGACGTGGGCCCAGTACTTCGCCGGATCGTGGGAGGCCGCCCACCGCACGCTCGACGTCGTACGCGAGACCTCGTCAGACGGTGCACGACAGTTCGACCGGCCGATCCTGCACTCCCTGTCCGCGATCCTCGCGGCGGGCGCCGGCGACGATGCCGCGGCCCGCGAGGACGTGGATCGAGCACAGCACCTGGCGGCCGCTGCGGACTTCGACGGCCCGATGCTCCATGTGCGCCTGGCTCGCGCCGCCATCGCACAGGCGCTGGGCCGGCCGGCCGAGGTGATCGAGCACCTGGCCGGACTCCGCCCACCGCGCATCGAGCCGGACCGCCTCCGTCTGAACGCCGTGCTCTGGCTGCCTGCGCTGGTCGACGCCCGCGTCGCCGTCGGCGACCCGGACTCGGCGGCGGCCGACCTCGCCGACCTGACGGAGCTGATGGGAGCCGCAGCGGACCGGGCAGGCGAAGGCGGTCTAGCGGTACCGCTCGCGTGGGCGCGTGGACGCGTCCTCGAGGGGCGCGGCGAGAACGACGCCGCGCTGGCGGCTCTTGAGTTCGGCCTGTCGGTCGACTGCGCGCAGGGCGAGCCGGCGTGGTACCGAGCTCACGCCCGAGCCGCCCGCGGTCGACTGCTGCTAGCCATGGGCCAGGCGGCCGACGGGGCTGCTGACCTCGGACAGGCCCAGCGCTCTTTTCGGGCCATGGGGGCCTCGGCCTTCGCCGACCGGTGCGGGGACGAGCTGGCACGCACGCAGCCGTCGAGCCACACCATCCCCGACTGGCTGGGCGAGCTGACGCCACGCGAGCGTGAGACGGCCGAGCTCGTCGCCCGCGGCTGGACGAACAGGGAGATCGCCGAGCAGCAGTTCGTCTCACCCAAGACCGTCGAGTACCACCTGCGCAACACCTACATCAAGCTCGCCATCACCTCCCGGCGCGAGCTGAGGGACATGCTTCAGGCGCGCTCACCGTTGGGTGCGTAGCCAGCTTGAGACGGCTTGTCACCTCGTCGACGTAGGTGACGGCGTCCGCGTGCCGGGGCCTGCCTGTCAACGCCACCGGGAAGCTCGGCGCTCGGGCCCTCCAGACGTCATTCTCCGCGAAGTGCCGCATGGAGCTGGTCGGTGAGCAGCCTGGCGAGGGCCGCTGGATCGGCGAATGCCGACATGTGAGCCCACTCCGGCTCCACGTGGAAGTGCGCAGATCGAGACGGGCAGTCTCGTCGTGCCTGCGCGACTGCCGGCAGATCTGCGGCAATCTCGTCGGTTTTGAACCAGCGAGCGCCCGATCCGACCTCCACGCCGTGCGTCGTCAGAGGTGACACCTACGAAAGGTGACACCCGCCGCCAGACTGTCCGACCTGATGGCCGACGTCCGCCGCAGGTCCCTCGACTGTCGATGACGGGGTCGCTGCCTTTTGGAGGGCCGTTGGAGCGGACTACTGGATGGTTTCGCCACGACGCCGGATCCGGCGTGCCGAAACCACGGAAGGAATCCAGTCATGGACGAGCGTATGGACCAGCCAGTGGGTCGCCCTAGGGGCGGCCGCGAACTCCTGACCCTCACCGCCGGTCGGCGCAGCGGCTTGGCGCTGAAGCGGCTGGTGCTCATCTTCGGCGCGACCTACCTCGGCCTGGTCTGCCTGACAAACATCGTGAACCTCGTCAACGTCGTGGCGGGGACGCACTCGAGGTTCCTCAACTCCCAGAACGCCTCGTACATCGCCTCCGTGGTGAAGGTCTATGCGGTACCCGGCTGGTTCGACAACCTGGCTGTGCTCGGCGCCGCCCTTGTCGAAGGCCTCGGCGCCTGGCTCTTCATCCGGGCACTGCGGCGCTTCCGCGGGGACGGGAGCGGCTTGACCGAGGCGTACCAGGCCCTGGCGTGGAACATCGCGGTCTGGTTCGCCTTCATCGTCGGAACGGAGTTCTTCGTCGCCTACCCGTCCGAGAGCCCCTTCCGCGAGCTCCTGGGACTGGGCTTCCTCATGGCGCTGCTGATCACACTGGTCCCTGATGCCCCGTCCGGGAGCTCGCGGCCCGGCCTCCCCGAGGTTAGCGAAGGATGATCCCACCGGCTTGGAGCCATCCGTGGGTGCCTCTGGTGCGCCACCGCCTAGGTCCTCCCGCATCGTGCTGCGTAAGGAGTCAGCTGGTCCTCGGCGCTTGGGACGGGACCGCTGTGACGCGCCCAAGCGCCTCACAACGGACCGTGTCTCTTGCTTTCACCGGCGCGGTGATCCGACACTCGCACCATGACGTATGAAGGTCGAGATCATCAGCGCTGCCCGGCCGCCTCCCCATGAACACCGACGAGGTGGCGATCGGACTCATCTCGGCCCCAGGTTCGGCCACTGAGCTTGCATCGATCCTCGCCGGCGACCTGCTCGCCGAGCTCAGTTTGCACCTGCCCACGATCCAGTGGCGGGTGTCCACCGTGGTCGACGCCCTGGTGTCTCCACCTTCCGACGACGCCACCCTGGTCGCGGCGGGACGGGACCGGCTCTTGAAGGAAGGATGGGATCTGGTCGTCTGTCTCACCGATCTGCCCCTGAAGGCTCATCGGAAACCGGTGGTGGCTCACGCGAGTCCTCTGCACGGCGTGGCTGTCGTGTGTGTCCCGGCGCTCGGCGCCATCGGACTGCGCAGACGCACCCGTGACACGGTCGTCGGGCTCGTGCGCACCTTGCTGGGGGACACAGCGGACCACGCCCTCCCCGGCCGTATCCCTGGGCTCCGACGCCGCGCCACCGAGCTCGGAAGGAGCCACGAGCCAGAGAGGGACGGCAGCGTGATGTTCACCGCGAGAGTCCTCAGCGGGAACCTACGACTGCTGATCGGAATGATCCGAGCCAACCAGCCGTGGAGGCTTGCGAACGGACTCTCGAGGGCTCTGACCGCCGCTCTGGCAACGGGGGTGTTCGCCCTCGTCACCCCGGACATCTGGCAGCTGAGCGCCGCGCTCGGTTGGATCCGACTCTCGGCGATCGCGATGGGAAGTGTCGTGGGGATCACGGTCGCGCTCATCGCCGGGGCCGGTCTGTGGGAGCACGCGTCGCATCCGGTCGCTCGCAAGCAGGTAACGCTCTTCAATCTGGCGACCGCGGCAACGGTCGTTCTGGGGGTCCTCTTCCTCTACGCCGCACTGCTGCTGCTCGCAGTCGTGATCTCACCGGTTCTGGTGCCTGCACAACTGCTCGAGGAGGGCACCGGGCACGCTGTGCGAGTTGGCGACTACCTGAGGCTGGCGTGGCTCACCAGCTCCCTCGCAACACTGGGTGGCGCGCTCGGGGCGGGTCTGGAGAGCGACGACGTGGTCCGGGCCGCCGCTTACACGTACCGCCAGGAATCGCGTCAGAGCATGCCGAACGCGTGACCAGCGCTCGTCGGTGTCGTCCTCAACGGTCGTGGCGCGCGAGCCACCACGAAACGCCGACACCTCCTTGTCCCCGGAGTGGGCTCGATCCGCCGGTCGCTTCCTAGCGGCCGTCATCACTGCCAGATGGCCCGCCTTGCGCGTCGTTGCTCGGCTCCTGTTGGCGTGGCAGGACGGTGAGGACCATGCCGATGTAGGTGCGGAACTCGGCCATGAAGGCGCGGAGGAACTCCTGGGTGGAGTCGTTGGTGACCTCGCCGTCGTTGTGGAAGACATCTGGGGAGTACTGGATGTAGGCCTCGGGTGAGGTCATCTGGCGGGCGTTGCAGAAGCTGAGCACACCGCGCAGACTCTGTTGCCCCATGGCAGTCCCGATCTGTCCGACGGAGGCTCCGATCACCGCGGCCGGGATGTGGTCGAAGGAGTTCTGTCCCCATGGTCGGGACGCCCAGTCGATCGCGTTCTTCAACGCTCCGGGGATGGAACGGTTGTACTCGGGGGTGACGAAGAGTATTGCGTCGACGGCAGCGATCGAAGCCTTGAGCGCTCGGGCTTCCGGCGGGTAGTCATCGTCGAAGTCCGGGCTGTACAGCGGCAGGTTGCCGATGGGAATCTCGCTGAACTCCAAGTCGTCTGGGGCGACCCGGATGAGGGCCTTGGACAGGATGCGGTTGATGGACGTCGACGACAGGCTTCCGACGAAGTAGCCGACCTTGTGGGTGGTCATTTGTTCCTCCTGGTTTCGTGCTTTCCACTGCGTACGTCACCCCCTGCGAAGACGTCATCGTGGCTGGTCTCAAGCCCCTGCGCGTCCATCTCCTCCGGGTGGGACACGCCCCGCCGGAACGCGAGGGTAAGGCGACCACCGAGGGCGTCGTCCCACGTCGACGCCGACTGCTCTGCCCATGACCACTCCATTCGCCGCAAGCACCTGTTCCGCCATGCTCTCGGGCGGGCAGGCCACCTGCATCCCGTGAACGGGTGCACTTGACTGGCCGGATCGCCTTGGCTAGCCCATGTGCAGGCGGTGCTGCATGGCCAGCACGGTCAGCTCGACTCGGGAGTGGATGCCGAGCTTGGTGTAGATGTGCTTCAGGTGCGCATCGACGGTGTGCGGTGAGAGGAACAACTGCTGGGCGATGTCCTTGTTGATCAACCCCCTGGCGACGAACCCAGCGATGCGCAGCTCGCTCGGGGTGAGCGAAGGCCACGGATCCGGCCCGGGCTCGCCCGCAGATGCAGCACCCAAGGGGCGCCTGTCCCTGTGGTGCGTCACCTCAGCGTCGTACTCAGCTCGGGTCGTGAAGTGCGGGTTGTCGAGAACCGTCCGATCCAGGAGCACGACGGGATGGGTCTTGAGCACGGCAACGAGCATGTCGAGCCCGAAGCGCTGCAGGTCGTACATGCACATGAAGACCGCTGGCTTCCGGTCCACGATGTCGTTGAGGGCCGCCTCGTACACGAAGAAGTCATCGGCCCCATGAGGCTGCAACTGCACCCCGGGCCACGGCATCTCCCCGGTTGCCCGCAGAAGTCCGGAGCCCCCCGCGACCACCGCCTCGAGGATGTCGGAGAGCACCGAGGTCATGTGCTCGACCGAGAACTTCCCGGACTCCAGGTAGACCTCTGAAGCCGGGCGCACGTCGAACCGATCCGTCGTTGGGTCCGCGACGCCGGCCTCGCCGACCGCCCGGGCACGCACGACGCCGGGCTCGACGCCGTCGATGTAGCACAGGCAGGTGTCCCCGTGCCGAAGGCCCTCACGAAGGAACGGGAAGAGGAGGTCGTCCCGCTCCGCGGAGCCGGAGTAGAGAGCGCACAGGTGCGTTCCTGGCGCAAACTGGTCCACGCCCGGGATGCCCATCTCGATGACAGTCATAGTTGGCCCCTTGGTCATGCCGACGGTACGCCCAATGGTCGGTGAAAGCACGGGCAGCCAGGACGGCAGGTCAAGAGGCGGCGATCAGCCAGGAGCCCGTAGGTGCGTGAGCACAGCAAGCACGCGCCGATGGGCCTCATCGGTCTCGGGGATCTCGAGCTTGCCCAACAGGTGCCCGACGTGCGCCTCCACGGTGCGTGAGCTCAGGACCAGTCGAGCCGCGATGCCGGCGTTGTTGAGACCCTCGGCCATCAGCGCCAAGACCTCGCGCTCCCTCTCCGTCAGCCTGCCCACCGGGTCGGCGCGTGCGGCCATCAGAGCCGCGATGACCTTCGGGTCGAGTGCGGACCCTCCCGAGGCGACCCGTTGTGCGGTCTCCATGAACTCCGTGACGTCGAGCACCCGGTCCTTGAGGAGGTAGCCGAACCCCGGCAGGGCCATCAGGTCCGTGGCCTGTGCGGTCTCCACGTGCTGCGAGAGCAGTAGCACTCCCAGATCCGGCCAGGTGGCCTTGATCAGTCTCGCCGCCGTCGCCCCCTCGTCGGTGAAGGTCGGCGGCATCCTGATGTCAAGGACGACGAGGTCGGGCCGCCGCTCCTCGACGAGGGAGACCACGCGGTCCGCCGAGCCCTCCGACGCCACCACCTCGTGTCCCAGATCCGCGAAGAGGCGGACCAGGCCCTCGCGCAGCAACGCCTGGTCCTCCACGACGATCACGCGCACGGCAGCCGCACCTCCAGACGTGTTCCGCGTCCCAGGGAGGACTGCACGCTGAGCTCCCCCCGGTGGGCCCGCGCCCGATCCGCCATGCCGAGCAGGCCGGAGCCGCGCGACGCGTCGGCACCTCCCTGCCCGTCGTCGCTCACGGCGACGACCAGTGCCCCGCGCTCACGTGCGACGCTGACGTGGATTGCCGAGGCACCGGCGTGCTTGACCGCGTTCGTCACTCCTTCGCAGGCGATGAAGTACGCCGCACTCTCCAACTCGGCGGGGAACCGGTCGTCACCCGCCGAGACGTCGACCGGCACCGGTGTGCGGTCGGCGAGCTCGCGCAGGGCACCGCCGAGCCCGTCGTCCAGCGATCCCGGACGGAGCCCGCCGGCCAGCTCACGCAGCTCGTCGATCGAGCACGCCAGCTCTGCGACCGCCGCGTCGATCACCTCCGAGACCGCTGCCTGGCTCTGATGGCGCTGGGCGTGCCGCAGCATGAGCCCGATGGAGACGAGTCGCTGCTGTGCACCGTCGTGCAGGTCCCGGGCCAGTGCACGTCGCTCCTCGTCAGCGACTGACAGGATCCGGTTCCGTGACGCCTCGAGCTCGTGCATCTGCTGGCGCAGCTGGGTCTGCAGTGCCACGATTTCGACCGCCAGGCGGCCCGCGTCCGCGACGTCGGTCACCAGCCGGGCATCCTCGTCGCGGTGGCTGATCAGCACGGTCATGTGTGCCGACGTCGGCAGCGACGTCACGGTCCGCCCCGGTCCCGGTCGCGGTCTGCCCCCGCGAGTGCCGTCGGCGCCGAGCACCTCCCCGGCCGGCAGACCGAACCCGAGCTCGAGCCGGTCATCGCGCAGGGAGCGCCGGAACACCTCCTCGATGTCGGCGCTCGAGGCGCGACCATGGCGCAGCGCATCGACATAGTCCGTCATCTCCACGAGTGCTCGGTGCCGCGACGGGCGAAAGGCACGGTCGACGGCCTGCTGCACCCGGTCGCGCAGCGGCCTGAACACCACCGCCACCACGAGCGCCGCGGTGGCGGCAGCCACCGGGGAGGTCACGAACGCCCCGACGGCGAGCACGATCCCGGCGTACGCCGCGGCCAGCACCAACGACAGGGCGACGTAGGCCACGGTGCGCGCGATCACGAGGTCGACGTCGTAGAGCTGGTGTCGCAGGATCGCGACACAGGCCGACACCGGCAGCAGCATGAGCGCGGCGGCGCTAAGGATCTGGATCGGTGCCCAGACGGTCCAGAGCGCCGCCGACAGCGGGAGGACCACCGCGACCACGACGGCCGCTGAGGCGAACCACTTGAGCTGGTCCCGCTCGACGCCGTGGGCCTGCCGGAGCCTGACCACGAGCGCCACCACGGACAGCACCAACGCCAGGCTCACCAGTCCGGCACCGAGGCCGAACAACGGCTCGGCGGGGAACCCGTCCACAGCGAAGGGGTTCACCCCGTCGGCGAACTCCGACCCGAGCCGCGGGTTGAGGGTCCAGCCCGGCAGGGCGAGCACGGCTCCGGCACCCCAGATCCATACGGCGACGCGCCACCGCCGGCTCGGGAGGTGCCCGTCGGGGAACAGCAGGAACAGGAGCACGAGCCCACCCGCCGCGAAGATCCACGCGAGCATCCCGACCAGCTCGGCGTAGTGGCTCAGCGGCCGGTCACGTCCAGCCGCCCACTGCCCGTAGGCGAGGGCGAAGTCTGCGGTCGCGGCGCTCTGCAGCGCGAAGACCACCAGCAGCCAGCCGATGCGGTGACGTGGGTAGCGACCCAGGATCAGGGCGCCGGCAGCCGCCTGAGTGACGGCGTACACGAAGTAGAGGACGGGCTCGCCCAGGCTGGTCACCCCCACCGAGAGGACGACACTGGCAAGCTCCAGGACGAACACCACCACCACGACGACGCCGGCCGCGATCCGCAGGCACCGTTCTGACATGCGTCGATCCTCCCAGCGCGGGGCCTGGAAGGGCATACGTGCTGGCACTCGGTTTGGTCGCGGGTGCGCCCGGATGCGCGGTGCCAGGCGGATCCATAACGTCGAGTCACCTCGTCACGACAGGAGGAACACCATGTCCGTCTCCGCCGACTCACCCACCATCGCTCGCGACCGCCTCGCCCGCCTCGGGCGCTGGTGCACAGCCGCGGCCCTGGTGGGGCTGCTCCAGGGCCTGGCACTGCTGGTGTGGCCCCACCAGGTCCCGGAGGACCGCTTCAGCTTTCCGTTGACGGGGGTCGGGTTCGTCATCGCCCAGGCCACGTTCTTCCTGCAGCACCTCCCCCTGGCCCTCGCCGTGCTTGCCCTGGCCGGGGCCGTGACGGCGACGCCGGCCCGTTACGGGCTGATCGCGGCGTCGGTCGGGCTGGGATTGCTCGCGGTCGTGGAGCTGGCGGCGATGAGCGGCGCGACGACCGAGGAGGACTCGGCGCTCGCGTCGGCCATCTACTCGGCGTACGGGCCCCCGGTGCTCCTGGCCGGCGCCGGCCTGACGGTCGCCGGGATCACCGTCGTACGCCGCCACGAGCTCGACGCCCGCGTGGGGTGGCTGCTCGTCGCCCTCGGCGGTTGGGTATTCGTCGGCCTGACCCCGGCGCTGTCGAGCGGCTCGTTCGTCGGCGGTCGGGTGGCCATCATCGTATGGATGCTGTTGTTCGCCGGGCTGGGCCAGGCGATGTCGAACCTGGCCAGAGCACGAGGCTGAGCCGTGTGTGCGCCCGAGAAGGATGTCGGGCTGTATCGACAGACTGGTGGCGCCTTGCCGCCTGTGGGGTGGGGAGGGGGATGCCGGGGCAAGGCGCCACGAGGGTCTTGAAGGACCCTCGAACCAAGGATGACGCGGATACACACCTGAATGATCACTGTCGGCGGGACCCTGCGCGATCCGGCCACCAGTCGGCGCTGCGCGGATCATCAGACGCTCCCAGAGCCTGGCCAGTCTGCCTAGCATGACCTCTTGTACCGGACGGCTACCCTGAGGTGCCGAGTCCGGTGTGAGTTCGACCGCCGACCTCTTCGGCACGGCGCGGGGTTTCCGGCGCCGATCTCGGGACACTGCAGGAGAAGCACCATGAACGCCGCCAACTCGAGCCTCGGGCCAGGTTGGGACCAGGACCGGCCATCCCCGCCGTCCACGATGCGACGCGCGACCGATGACCGCGACGAGGCCGAGAGGATCGTCACCGAACTCTATCTCCCGAACCGGCTCGACCTCACCAAGGGTTCGGCGCGGCTGGGCATGGAGGTGACCGGCCTGCGCCTGGGCTCACTCATCGTCGGCCGGCTGAGCTACGGGCGCCGAGTCCGTTTGAGCACCGCTGACGCCGAGAACTTCCACGTGAACATCACCTTGCGCGGCCGGGCGAACTCAAGGAGCGGGGCCTGCGAGCCGGTGATGACAGGTCCGGGCGAGGGACTGGTGTTCTCACCGGAAGCGCCCGCCTCGATGTCCTGGTCGGCCGACTGTGAGCAGCTGTGCCTGATGATCGCGCGGGGTCGTCTGGAGGCCGAGCTGGAGCACCTCTTGGGCCGATCCGTTCGGGATCGGCTGTCCTTCGACTTCAGCGCCGATCTGCAAAGCCCCCTGGGGCGTCGCTGGCGCACGGTGCTGAGTCTGCTCGTGGACGAACTGGACGACCCGACCGATGTCGGCCGGGATCCACGCGTGGGCCGACACGTCGAGGCGCTGGTGCTCGACGGCCTCCTGCTCGGTCAGTCACACAGCCACACCGACGCCGTGACCCGCGAGCGCCCGGTCAGGTTGGGCGGGGCGATCAAGCAGGCGGTGGAGTTGATCGAGGAGCGACCTTCAGAGCCGTGGACGACGGTCCGGCTTGCCACTGCGGTGCACATGAGCGTCCGGGCGCTGCAGGAGGGTTTCCATCGGGACCTCGCCACGTCGCCGATGAGGTACCTGCGCCAAGTCCGGCTACGCAGGGCGCACGAGGCGCTCCAAGCGGCCGACGGCCATGCCACGACGGTCCGTGCCATCGCCGTCAGCCTCGGCATCCTGCATATGGGCCGCTTCGCCGCCGCCTACCGCAACGCCTTCGGCGAAGCTCCCTCGGCCACGCTCAACCGTCCGACCTGACCGAGGTGCCCATCATCGCCGTCCGGCTGTGATGAGGTGTTCGTACACCAGACGCACGACGATCGCGCCCTCACCGACGGCCGACGCCACTCGCTTCACCGAGCCACTGCGCACGTCCCCGACCGCGAAGACGCCCGCGCTCGCGGTCTGGGACAAGGCGGTTCCCTGGAAGCCGGTGCCCGTCTGCACGAACCCCTTGTCGTCGAGCGCGATCGCGCCCTCGAGCCACCGGGTGTGGGGCACGGAGCCGATCAGCACGAACAGAGCCGTGGAGCTGAGGGGTCGGCGCTCGCCCGTCCGCAGATCGTGGACGATGACCTCCTCGAGGCCGAGGTCGCCATGTAGTTCGCAGACCTCGCAGTTGCGCCACACGTGCACCCGGGGGGCCGAAGCAATCCGGTCTGCGAGGTAGCGTGACATGTCGCGGTTCAGGTCGTCATGGCGAATCACCAGATTGACCTCGGAGGTGTTCCGGGCCAGGAACAGAGCCGCCTGCCCCGCGGAGTTCCCGCCCCCGACAACAGTGACCGGGTCGCCGCGGCAGAGCCGCGCCTCGAACTCGGTGGCAGCGTAGTAGACGCTCGGCCCCTCGAGCCGTTCCATGCCGGGGACCTCGAGGCGGCGGTACCGCACGCCGGTAGCCAGCACCACGGTGCGCGCCTCCACGTGCGTCCCGTCAGTGAGGCGCACGATGAAGTGGCCATCGATGTCGTCGAGCGACTGGGCCTCGCCAGGGATCGTGAAGGTGGCCCCGAACTTGCGGGCCTGGACGACTGCGCGATCGGCGAGCTCAGCACCGGAGATGCCGGCCGGGAACCCGAGGTAGTTCTCGATCTGGGACGAGGTCCCCGCCTGCCCTCCCGTCGCGATCGAGTCGAGCACGACCGTGGAGAGTCCTTCAGAGGCCGCCGTCAACGCAGCGGCGAGACCGGCCGGACCGGCGCCCACCACCAGGACGTCGTGCGCATCGCGGGGCGGCGCTTGCTTGCGCAGCCCGACGAGCGCGGCCAGCTCCGTGGTGCTGGGGTTGCGCAGGACGTCCTGGCCCTTCCAGATCACAACCGGCGTCTGGTCAGGTGGCACATCGAGGGCTCGCAGGGTCGCCTCCGCCTCGGAGTCGTCCTCCAGGTCATCCCAGCGGTACGGGACGCGATTTCGGCTCGCGAAGTCCCTCAGCCGGCGCGCGTCGGGCGAGAAGCGGGAGCCGATGATCCGGAGCCCGGCGCCCAGGCTGGCGTGAAGGTTGCGTCGAAGGATGAAGGCCCGCAGGATCAGGTCACCCAGCGCCTGATCCTGGGTGACCGCCTCCTTGAGCCGGTCGAAGCGGATCTCCTCGACCTCAACGTCGGTCTGGGCGATGGCGGTGACGTAGACAGCCTGACCGGTCAGCATCGACAGGTCCCCCACAAAGCGACCCGGCCCGTGGACGGCGATCACCCGCGACCTCCCCTCGCTGTCGTCCTCCTGGACAACACGAACCCTGCCCTCCAGCACCACGAACAGGCCGCAGTCGCGGTCCCCCTCGCAGAAGAGCACGGTGCCCCTGTCCAGCCGCTTCCGCTCGCCGTACCGCGAGAGCAACATGACCTGGTCGGCGGTGAGCCGAGGGTAGGCGCCGGTGGTGTCCGGGCTCTCGGGCAGGTCTGAGAAGTCCGACTCAGACGAACTGCTCATCGACATAGCACCACCTCCAGCTCTCGCCCGGTTCGATCGAGCGCACGATGACGTGGCCCGCCGTGGCGGCGTGGGCGCGCGCGTGTCGCATCGGTGAGGAGTCGCAGCAGCCGACCTGCCCGCACGTCAGGCACTGGCGCAGGTGCACCCATGGGGTGGCCAGCTGCACGCACTCCACACACACCCGCCGGGCGGGCGGTGCGACGGGCTGGATGATGGCGAGGTGCGGGTCAGCGCCGACGCGCGTCGGGTTGGCGCTCATGACGCCCTCGTCGGGAGCTTGGACTCAAGCCATGAGCGCAGCTGGTGCTCCGGCAGTGCACCGATCTGCTTGTCGACCACCTGTCCGCCGTCGAGGATGACCAGCGTCGGGATCGACTGGACCCCGAACCGCCGGCTCACCTCCGGGTTGTCGTCGGCGTTGACCTTGACCAGCTTGAGCTTGCCGGCCAGCTCCCCGGCCAACTTCTCCAGGGCCGGGCTCACCATCCGGCACGGCCCGCACCACGGAGCCCACACATCGACCAGCACGGGCAGGCTCGACTCGTCGACGACGGCGTGGAACTCGTCGTCGGTCGCGTCGACCACCCAACGCAGCGGAGTGCTGCACTTCCCGCAGCGGGGCATGCCGTTGGCGACCGCCGGAACACGGTTCTTGGCTCCGCAGTTGCTGCACGCGATCTTCGTTGACTTCTGCATGTTCGCGGTCATGCCACTGCCCGCCCCTCTGACGGGCTGCCGGCCGCGGTCATCGTGATCTCCCCGTCGACGATGTCGATCGAGATCGTGCCCCCGTCAGCCGCGTCGCCGCGCAACAGTGCCCGGCCGACCTGGGTCTCCACCTCGCGGGAGATGTATCGCCGCAGCGGGCGGGCGCCGTACGCCGGGTCGAAGCCCTGGTCCGCGATGAAACGCCGCGCCTCGGCCGTGACCTCGAGGGTGATGCGCATGTTTGCCAACCGCTCGCGGAGCTCCTCGAGCTGGAGGTCGACGATGCGCTCGATCTCGGCGAGGGTCAGCGGCTTGAACATCACGATCTCGTCGACACGGTTCAGGAACTCCGGGCGGAAGTGCGACTGCAAGGTGCGCATCACCATCGAGCGCGCCTCATCCTTGACCTCGCCTCCTGCGGTGACGCCCTCCAGCAGGTACTCCGAACCGATGTTGGAGGTCATGATCAACACGGTGTTGCGGAAGTCGACGGTCCGGCCGTGGGAGTCGGTCAGGCGACCGTCGTCGAGCACCTGGAGCAGCGTGTTGAAGACATCGACATGGGCCTTCTCGATCTCGTCCAGCAGGACCACCGAATAGGGCCTGCGCCGTACGGCCTCGGTGAGCTGACCACCCTCCTCGTAGCCGACGTAACCCGGAGGTGCGCCGACCAACCGGCTGACGGTGTGCCGCTCCTGGTACTCGCTCATGTCGATCCGGATCATGTTCTCCTCGGTGTCGAACAGCGCGGCCGCCAGCGTCTTGGCCAGCTCCGTCTTGCCGACCCCGGTGGGGCCGAGGAAGATGAATGATCCGATCGGCCGCTGCGGGTTCTTGATGCCCGAGCGGGCGCGTACGACGGCGTCGGCCACCAGCTGCACCGCCTCGTCCTGGCCGATGACACGTTCGTGGAGAACCTCGTCGAGGCGGAGCAGCTTGTCACGCTCACCTTCCTGGAGTCGCGAGACCGGGATCCCGGTCCAGCGCGACACGATGTCGGCGATCTCGTCGGCGGTGACGACCTCACGCAACAGCCGCCGCCCGCCCTGCTTTCCCGCGAGCCGGGACTCGGCCGCCTCCAGTCGCCGATCGATCTCCGGCAACTTGCCGTGTCTGAGGGAGGCTGCCCGGTTGAGGTCGTACTCGCGCTCGGCCCGCTCGCTCTCGAGGCGCACCTGTTCGAGCTCCTGGCGAAGCGACTGCACCTCGCGCAGCGCCGACCGTTCCGCCTCCCACTGCGCGCGCAGGGCATCGGCCTCGGCCCGCGCGTCGGCCAGCTCCTTGCGCAGCTCCTCGAGGCGGGCCTTGCTCGCGGCGTCCTCCTCCTGCGAGAGAGCCGCCTCCTCGATCTCCATCCGGGTCACGCGTCTGGTGAGCTCGTCGAGAGCGGCCGGCATCGAGTCGATCTCGGTGCGCAGCATCGCGCAGGCCTCGTCGACGAGGTCGATGGCCTTGTCGGGCAGGAAGCGGTCGGAGATGTAGCGGTGGCTCAGCGTCACGGCGGCCACCAGGGCTCCGTCGTGGATCTTCACGCCGTGGAAGACCTCGAGCCGCTCGCGGAGCCCACGCAGGATCGAGAGGGCGTCCTCCTCGTTGGGCTCGTCGACAAGGACCGGCTGGAAGCGGCGCTCGAGGGCTGCGTCCTTCTCGATGTGGGTGCGGTACTCATCGAGGGTGGTGGCGCCGATCATGTGGAGCTCACCGCGGGCCAGCAACGGTTTGAGCATGTTGCCAGCATCCATCGCACCCTCCCCGGCCCCGGCCCCGACGACGGTGTGCAACTCGTCGACGAACAGCAGGATGTGGCCCTCGGCACTCTGCACCTCGTTGAGCACGGCCTTCAATCGCTCCTCGAACTCGCCGCGGTACTTCGCCCCGGCGATGAGGGACCCCATGTCGAGCGCGAAGACGGTCTTGTCACGCAGGCCCTCGGGCACGTCACCGTCGGCGATCCGCTGGGCCAGTCCCTCGATGATCGCCGTCTTGCCGACCCCGGGCTCGCCGATCAGTACGGGGTTGTTCTTGCTCTTGCGTGACAGGATCTGGATGGTCCGGCGGATCTCCGAATCCCGGCCGATCACCGGCTCGAGCTTGCCCGCCGCCGCCGCCGCGACGAGGTCGCGGCCGTACTTCTCAAGGGCCTCGTAGGTCCCCTCGGGAGTCGCCGACGTCACCCGCTGGTGACCGCGCACTTCGGTCAGCGCGGCCAGGAAGGTGTCGCCGGTCAACCCCTGGGCGTGAAGGAGCCGTCCCGCCGCCGAGCCCGACCCCTCCTCCACCAGAGCGACCACGAGATGCTCGACCGAGACGTACTCGTCCTTCAGCCTGCGGGCATGGCTGTCGGCGGTGTCGAGCAGCCGCGCCAGCCGCTGGGTGATGTGCACCTGCCCGGGCGTCGCCCCCGGACCGGTCACCCGCGGTCGGCGTCCCAGCTCGACCTCCAGGTCCTCGCGCAGCCGGTCCGGATCGGCTCCCGCCCGGGCCAGCAGTGGCGCGACCAGACCGTCGCCCTGGTCGAGCAGCGCCAGCAACAGGTGCTCCCCGTCCACCTCGACATGTCCGAAGCGCAGCGCTTTGGTCTGGGCCTCATGCAGAGCCTCCTGCGACTTCTGGGTCAGCCTGTTCAGGTCCATGGAGCTCCTCCTCGTCGTGACATTCGCCGTTGCGATCTCTCCAGCTCCGCGATCCGGTCGAGCAGCTCGACCACCAGCCCCAGTGCGGAGTAGCCGAGGTTCAGGCTCATCCTGAGCCGCTGGATCCTGGCCATCTCCCTCACCTGGGAGGGCTCGAACCACAAGCGCCCCTGTGCGTCGCGGGTGACTTCCAGCAGCCCGAGGGCCACCAGGCGACGTACCAGGTCGGGATGTACGCCCGTGGCCTGCGCATAGCTGTCGAGGCTGAGCCGGTAGGGCCGCGCGAGGGTGAAGTGAGTGACCGCGGTCATTGCCTGCTCCTGGCCTGGAAGCTGGACATCGTCGCGAGCTCCTCGAAGCGACGCTTCTCATCGTCGGTGAGGGTCCCGGGCACGCGGATCTGCAGCTCGGCGTAGAAGTCTCCCGGCTCGCCTCGCCTGTTGGGAAGCCCGCGGCCCTTGAGCCGCAACCGGCGGTGGCTGGACGAGCCGGCCGGAACCTTCACCGTCGTGGCGCCACCGGGGGTGTCCACCGAGACCGATGCGCCGAGAGCTGCCTCCCACGGGGCGATCGGCAGGAGTGCCTGCAGGTCGCGACCCTCGACCCGGTAGCGCGGGTGCTCCGCGATCCGGACCACCAGGTAGAGGTCTCCGGCTGCCGCCGAGCCACTGCCGGGGCCGCCCTGGCCGCGAAGGCGGATCCGCTGGCCGTCGACCACGCCCGCCGGGATGGTGACGTCGAGTGTTCGAGGGCCATCGGGGCCGCTGATCGCCACGCTGCGCTCGGTGCCGTGGTAGGCCTCCTCGACCGACACCTCCACCTCGGCCTCGTGGTCGGAGCCGGTAACAGGGCCTGGTCCCCAGCCGCGGCGGCCCCGAGCGCCCCGCCCTCGGCCGCCGAACAGACCCCCGAGGAGGTCCTCGAGGTCCACGTCGTCGCCGAAGCTGCCCGCTCCGAAACCTCCTGATGGACCTGCCCCCGACGACCAGCGTGCTCGGCCGCCCGCCCCGGCGTCGGCGTAGGTCCGGGCTTGGCGCCAAGCGGCCGGGTCCGTGTCGGAAGGGACGCGTCTGAAATCATCTCCGAAAGCGTCGTAGCGGCGCCGCAGCTCGGGATCCGAGAGGACGTCGTAGGCCTCCGCGATGTCCTTGAATCGTTCCTCGGCCCCGGTGTCCTTGTTGACGTCGGGGTGGTTCTGGCGTGCCAGCCTGCGGTAGGCCCGTTGAATTTCAGACGGGTCGGCATCGCGCGAGATTCCGAGGATCTCGTAGAAGTCCTGCGCCATCAGGATGCCCTCGTAGCCACCACGACCGCGGCGGGACGCAGGATCTTGTCATCCGGCCCGTAGCCGGGACGCACGACCTGGGCCACGGTGCCAGGCACCAGCCCCTCATCGGACACGGTGCTGACCGCCTCGTGCAGGGCCGGGTCGAAGGCACGGCCGGTGTCGTCGCGACGCGGATAGCCCAGGTCGGCCAGGACGCCGACCGCCTGGGCGAGGACGGCTCGCACGCCCTCGACCACGGAGTCGGGATCGGAGGTCGCGTGCTCGAGCGCCCGCTCCAGGTTGTCCAGGACGGGCAGCCAGCTGTTGGCCACGGCCGCCCGTTCCTGCTCGCGGCTACGAACGACGTCCTGTGCGCAACGCCTGCGGAAGTTGTCCAGCTCGGCAGCCGTCCGCCGCCACGCGTCCTCCAGCTCCGCGATTCTTCGCACCTGGTGGATGCGGTCCGATGCCTCGTTCACCTCCATCTCGCTCGGCAGTGCCGCAGCCGCGGAGGACTCGGTCGTCGCTGCCTCATGGTCGGACATGGCGATCAGTGAGACGTGAACTCGGCGTCGATGACGTCGTCGTCATCGCTGTCAGACATGTCATCGGTGGCGCCGGCCGGGCCGGTCGACGATCCGCCACCACCCCGGGTCGCGGTGCTCAGCACCTGGCTCAGTTGGTGGAGCTCCCCGGTGAGAGCGCGGAGGCGGTCGATTGGTTCGTCACCCTCGACGGCCTGCCGGGCCTCCTCGACCAGCATCTCGGCACGAGCGCGGTCGTGCTGGGCGACGGACGCGCCGCCCTCTTCGAGGGCCTTGCGCACCTGATAGGCCACGGAGTCGAGCTCGTTGCGAGCGTCGACCCTTTCGCGCAAGGCGGCATCCTCACCGCGGTGGGTCTCGGCGTCGTTGATCATCCGGTCGACCTCCTCCTGACTGAGTGTGGAGGTCTCGCTGATGGTCACCTGCTGCTCGGCACCGGTGTCCTTGTCGCGCGCCGAGACATGCAGGATGCCGTTGGCATCGATGTCGAAGGTCACCTCGATCTGGGGCACCCCGCGAGGCGCAGGACGGATCTTCTCCAGCCGGAACCGGGCCAGCACGCGGTTGTCGACCGCACTCTCCCGCTCGCCCTGGAGAACCACCACGTCGACGGCGGACTGGTTGTCCTCAGCGGTGCTGAAGATCTCAGTCCTGCGAGCCGGGATGGTGGTGTTGCGCTCGATGACCTTGGTCATCACCCCGCCCATCGTCTCCAGCCCCAGCGACAGGGGCGTGACATCGAGGAGCAGCACATCCTTGACCTCACCCTTGATGATCGCCGCCTGGACAGCCGCGCCGACGGCGACGACCTCGTCCGGGTTGACGGTCATGTTGGGCTCCTTGCCACCGGTGAGACGGCGGACCAGGGCCTGCACGGCCGGGATCCGCGTCGAGCCGCCCACGAGGATGACCTCGTCGATGTCGTCGGCCGTCGCCTTCGCATCCTCCATGGCCTGCTTGACCGGGCCCAGGCAGCGCTCGACGAGGTCAGCGGTGAGCTGGTCGAAAGTCGACCTCATCAAGTTGACGTTGAGGTGTTTCGGCCCGGACGCGTCGGCCGTGACGAAAGGCAGGTTGACCGCCGTCTGGGTCACCGCCGACAACTCAACCTTGGCCTTCTCGGCAGCTTCGAACAGACGCTGCAGGGCCTGGGCATCGTCGCGGAGGTCGATGCCGTTGGACTTCTTGAACTCGTCCGCCAGGTAGTCGACGACGCGTCGGTCGAAGTCGTCTCCGCCCAGATGCGTGTCCCCAGCCGTAGATCGGACCTCGACCACCCCCTCGCCGACGCTCAAGAGGCTCACATCGAAGGTGCCGCCACCGAGGTCGAAGACCATCACGGTCTCGTTCTCGAGCCTGTCCATCCCGTAGGCGAGGGCTGCAGCCGTCGGCTCATTGATGATCCGGAGGACTTCGAGCCCGGCGATCTTCCCGGCGTCCTTGGTGGCCTGCCGCTGCGCATCGCTGAAGTGCGCCGGGACGGTGATCACCGCCTCGGTGACCCGTTCCCCGAGGAACTTCGCGGCGTCATCGGCCAGCTTGCGGAGCACCTGCGCCGATATCTCCTCAGGTGCGTACGGTTTGCCGTTGACCTGGAACCGCGCCGCGCCGTCGGGACCTGCGACCACGTCGAACGAGACGGTCGTCAGCTCGCTGCTGACCTCGTCGTACTTGCTGCCGATGAACCGCTTCGCGGAAGAGATGGTCCCCTTCGGGTTCAGGATCGCCTGACGTCGGGCCATCTGGCCGACCAGTCGCTCACCGTTCTCCAGGAAGGCGACCACGGACGGGGTCGTCCGATTTCCCTCCGCGTTGGGGATGACCTGCGGCTGGCCACCTTCCATCGCCGCGATCACCGAGTTCGTCGTACCCAGGTCGATGCCGACTGCCCTACCCATGACTACTCCATTCGCCGGAAGCACTGTCCGCCGTCCATGCTTCTCGGGGCGCGCGCGACCTGCATCCCGTGAACGGGTGCATTTGGCAGCGTGATCGCTGATGGCTAGCCGGCGGGGAGGCGATGCTGCAGGGCCAACACGGTCAACTGGACCCGCGAGTGGATATCGAGCTTGATGTAGATGTGCTTGAGGTGGGCGTCCACGGTGTGGCGGGAGACCGACAGCTCCTCGGCGATCCTGCGGTTGGTGGTCCCCCGGGAAACTCGGGAGGTGACCCGCAGCTCGGCGTCGGTGAGCAATGCCCACCCGTCGTCGGTTCCCTCGTCGCGGAACGCCTCAACCCTGACCAAGGGATACCGGGTTGGCGCGGCAACCCTGGCCGCCGGTAGGGACTCCACCGGGTCCACGTAGTGCGGGTTGTCGATCAGCGCACGATCCAGCAGAACCTTGGGGTGGGTGTGAAGTACTTCGACGAGCATGTCGGCCCCGAGCTGCTTCAGGTCGTAGAGGCACATGAAGATGGCCGGCACCTGCTCGACCAGCGGGTTGAGAGCCGACTCGAAGCGGAACAGGTCGTGGCAGCCCGGGAACCAGGGCATCACCCACGAGATCTCACCAGCGGCTCTGAGAACGTCGAAGTCGGCTGCGAGGGCCGCGTCCACGCTCTCGGAGAGGAACTGGATCATGCTCTCGATGCAGAACTCCCCCGAGCGGAGGTAGGCGTCAGATGCCCGTACGGCGTCGAGCTGCCCCAATCGCCGAGAGTACCCAGGACGGGGCGGCCCCATGGCCCGGTCCCGGACCAGACCCGGCTCGACATCGTCGAGCAGGCACAGACACTTGTCGCCGTGCCGCAACCCCTCCTCGAGGAAGGGGAACAACAGTCGGTCGCGCTCCGCTGGGCCCGAGTAGAGGGCGCAGAAGTGCGTTCCTGGGTTGACCCCTCCGGCTCCGGGGATGCCGAGGCTCAAACCGTTCATGGTGGTCACCGTTCGCGAATCCGAAGCAGTGTTTCGACACTACGCGCATTTGGTGCCGGCCGCCTGCACGCGTTCGGTAGCTACCGCGAGGTGGACGAGACGCGGGCGCGGTCACCGAGCCGGCGGTCGTGCTCGTGATCACCTCGGAGACCGCGGTGCGCAGATGATCCGCCCGCGACCTGACGCTCTGAGGTCAGTCCCGGACCGAAGAAGGACACCGTCGCCATCCCCCGATGCGACGGTGTCCTCACTGGGTGAACGCTCGACCCGTCAGGTCATGACGCCGCTGAAGAGCCAGGCGACCGTCCACAGCCTGCAAATGACGAGAAAGAACTATGGAGGGCCGACCGGCCGGCTGACAGGATTCCTCTGAACCGCCCACGGACCCGAGACCGTGGGCGGTTCTTCGCATCCCGAATCGGTGACATCAGGTATTCACAGCCACCCCACACCCCTCCTGTCGGGCATGAGCAACACTGTCGAGATCAAGGTCACCCTCGAGGAGCAACAGCTCGCCGACGCGCTGGCCGCACTGGACCTGCGCAAGGCCAGCGCGCTCACCGTCTTCTTCCTCGACGACATCGCCCCCGGGATGACCCTGCCCCTGTTGGCAGCCGGCGTCATCCTGCGAGTCCGGGTGCAGGAGGGTGGTGACGAGGGCGACGCCACAGTGAAGCTCCGGCCCTGTCGGGGCTCTCAACTCGTCGACGGGTGGCTCGCTGCCGAGCAGAGGGCTGACCTGGACCATCGCATCGAGCAGGACTGGGCCGGGGATCGCCATGTGCTGGCAGCCTCACTCCAGGCCGACCTCACCGAAGGCACCATCGGCCGGCTCCAGGTCGGAGGCCCGCCACCGGACGACCTGCTCAGCGCTGACCAGGCGGCGTACCTCGCTGCCTGCTCGGGGATCCCGCTGACGCCGGCCGGACTCACCACCCTGGGCCCGGTCGCGGCCACCCGCTGGAAGACCGTGCGTGGTCCGGGCCTGGACGAACTCGACCTGCGCGCCGAACGATGGACGGTGGCCGGGCTCGACTTCCTCGAGCTGTCCCTCAAGACCGACGAGACCACGGCGCCGCAGGCACGGCACGCCCTCGAGGCCGCGCTCGACGCCATCGGGTTGATGCCCGACGCCACGCAGGAGACCAAGACGCGTCGGGTGCTGGAGGCGTTGGCCGGCGTCAGTTGAGAGGACGCATCGACGCAGGCACTCCCCCGCCCCGGTGCACCTCTTCCACGAGCTCCTGCAAGGCGGTCAGAGCAACCCGCTGAGACATCGGTCCGTAGGAGACCCGAGCCACGCCGAGTTCCTCGAGACGGGCCAGCGAGGGCACCCCCGGCACCCCGATCACGGTCAACTTCTGAGGGCCGAAGGCGTCCACGAGGGCGCTGACCTGGGCCTCATCGAGGCGACCGGGCACGAAGACGACCGGTGCCCCGGCATCCAGGTAGGCCCGACCCCGGCGGATCGCGTCCTCGAGCACCTCGCTCGGATCCCGGTCCCCGGCCCGGACGAAAGCATCCGTGCGGGCGTTGAGCACGAAGTCGACGCCCTCGTCGGCAGCGGCCGCCATCACAGCCTCGACCTGCGCGACCGCCTCGTCGAGCGGCTTGAGCTGATCCTCGAGGTTGGCGCCCACGATGCCCACCCCGATGGCCTTGCGCACCGTCTCGGCAGCATCACCGTAGCCACCCTCGAGGTCGGCTGAGACGGGCAGCTCGGTGGACGCAGCGATCCGGCCGACTGCCTCGATCATGAGGTCGACGGGAATGTTCTCTCCGTCCTCGTAGCCATAGGAGGCTGCGATGGAGTGACTGGCGGTGGCCAGGGCCGTCGTGCCAGGGACGGCGGCGACGGCCTTGGCGCTGATCACGTCCCACACGTTGACGACGGTCAGCAGCGAGGGGTCGGCATGCAGTTCGGCGAGGCGGTGGGCACGGGCCTGCAGGGCTTCAGTTGTCATGCCGCCCAGCGTAGGCAGCCGGTCAGTCGATGCGGAAGAACGCGTTGTCGATCTTGCCGTTGAACTGGTCGGAGGCGTCCACGACCGAACCGTCGGAGGTGAGCTTGCCTCCCACGCTCAACGGGGTCGCCACCGGATAGGACAACTTCCCCACCGCTGCCAATGACGTCACTGTCGTGGCGGCCCCCAGGGTGCCGTCGCTGCGGATCGAGCGCACCGAGAAGGCGAACCGATCCGGACCGGGGACGGAGGTGCGTGAGCAGCGCAGCTGGAACCACGCCCCGGTGACCATGGCCCGACCGGACACCAGGAGCGTCGCACCGCCCGGCCCGCGGACCCGGCAGCTGGCCTGCCCGTGGTCGACCTGGATCTTGAACTGCGAGGTCTCGTTGTAGAGCCCTCGCTGGATCACGTTGTTGCCATTGTCGTAGTAGGTGCCCGCATTGGTGCCGTCGAGCCGCACATCAGCCCCGAACGAGAACGGGCGTCCGCTCGGCACCAACTCGTCGACCGGCCCCGCGTTGGTCACGGCGACCACCGCACGCGGATCATCCGCCGCGCCGCCGTACGCCGGGAAGTCAGCAGCGTTGCGAGCACCCGTGTAGGAGGGCGCGAACGAGATGCTGCCCCCGTTGGTCGCAACCACACGCTGCACGGTGCTCGCCGTGCCCGCGTTGTTGATGGTGACCGCGACGCCGGTCGGGCCGTTGAACGGCAGCCACACGTCGTCGTCGCCGGTCGCGCCAGCAGGTGAGCTGATCGATGCGAGAGCGGCGAAGGCGGCCAGCACGGCCAGTCGGCCAGCGCATCGAGCTGGCATTCGTCTCCTCATGGTGCTCCCCGGGAAAGTCGGCGAAGGGTTGAGCATAACGACCGCTGGTCGAGCTGCGGGCTGGATGAGCGCTCTTTACCCAATCGCTACGAAAACGTTGTCGAGGCTTCCGTTGAACTGGTCGGACTCCTCCTCGATCGACAGATTCCGATCCAGCTTTCCGCCCATGGAGAGCGGCGCGTCGTCCGGCAGGTCGACCGCGCCGATGGATCCCGACTCCTCGTCAGTGACGGGGTCGCCCGGATCTCCGTCGACGGGGCTGACCGTGACCCTCACGCTGTCGCCGTCGCGCGCACAGGTCACCGATTGCCACGTCCCGGTCTCGATCGGCGCAGAGGACTTCGCGGTCACTCCCCCGGCATCGCCTTCGACCCGACAGCTCGCCACGCCCTTGTCTATCTGAAGCTTGAACTGGGCACCCATCCCGAACAGTCCTCGCTGGAGCACGTTGTTGCCGTTGTCGAACTCGCTGCCCTGGTTGGGCTCGCTGAGCAGGACGTCGGCACCGAACCGGAAAGGGGCCTCGCCCGGGGACAGCGCCTCCGGGTCGTCCGCCGTCACCGCCAGGACCGCCCGCGCGCCGTCTCGATCACCGTCGAACTCCGGGAAGACCGCCGCCTGACCGGCACCGGGGTACGACGGGCCGCTGGTCACCTCGCCACCTCCAGCCGACACCTGCTCGGCAGAGACCTCGACCTTCGACCCATCTGTAGATGTGAGCGGTGAGTCGTCGAAGTCGAAGCGCACGGTGTCGGCGATCGAGTCGTCATCGTCGCCGGTGCTGGCGAACCAGAGGCCGACGCCGATGGCAAGGGCGAGCACAACTGCGCCCAGCACCCAGCTCCACCGCTTCATCGCACCTCACCCCGTCGTCTGGCCCAGATCCTAGGTGACAGGTGGTCCGCTCAGTCCCAGAACACCCGATCCACGACCGCTCGCGCGTGGCGGGTGGTCCGGAGGTAGTCGTTGAGCATCTGGTCCGACTCGCCAGCCGCATAGCCCAGCACGCTCGCTACGGCGGCGCGTTCCCGGGGGTCGCGCGGCAGTTGGTCGGCAGCCTTGCCGCGGACCAGGGCCACCGCGTTACGCGCCCGACTCACCAGGCGCCAGGCACCGGCCAGCACGGCTGCGTCGTCGGGATCCAGCAGCCCGGCCTCCTGGGCAGCCGTGAGCGCTTCGAGCGTGCGGGGCGTCTGCAGGGCCGGATGGTCGGCGGCGTGGCGCATCTGCAGCAGCTGCACGGTCCACTCGATGTCGGCGAGTCCCCCGCGACCCAGCTTGAGGTGTGTGTGGGGATCGGCTCCTCGGGGCAGCCGTTCCTCGTCCACGCGCGCTTTGATGCGGCGTACCTCGATCACGTCGGCCTCGCTGAGGCCCCCCTCGGGGAAGCGGATGGGGTCGATCAGCTCGGTGAACCGGGCCCGCAGGTCCGGGTCCCCGACGACCGCGTCCGCACGGAGCAGGGCCTGGGCCTCCCACACCTTGGACCACTTCGCGTAGTAGGCGGCGTACGAGTCGATCGAGCGCACCAGCGGCCCCTGCTTGCCCTCGGGGCGGAGATCCGCATCGACCTCCAGTGCGGGATCCGTCCCGGGTGCGATCAGCAGCTTGCGCAGCTCGTTGGCGGTCGCCTGGGCGAACGAGGCCGCAGGGTGCGACTCGACTCCCGGCAAGGGGTCGTGCACGAACATGACGTCGGCGTCACTGCCGTAGGACAGCTCGAAGCCCCCGTAGCGCCCCATGGCGATGACCGCCATCGTGGTCGGCACCTGGTCGAGCTGACGGGCTTCGAGCACGTGGCGCTGTGCCACCTCGAGCGTCGCTTGCAGGGTCGCATCGGTCAGACGCGACAGGCCGGCGCCGATGTCGGCGATGTCGGTGAGCTGCAGGAGGTCGGAGACCGAGATGCGCAGCAGCTCGCGGCGCCGGATCCCCCGAATGGCCCGCACCGCCGCGACCGGGTCGCCGTGGCGGGCCGCGGAGACCCGCATCTCCGCCACCAGCACCTCGGCGCTGAGCGGCGAGAGGTCGTCACCGAGCAGGCGGACCCCCTGGGGCTCTCGCTGCAGCAGATCCGTGGCGTAGCGCGAGGTCGCCAGGACCCTGGCGAGCCGCTCGGCGACGGCCCCCTCGTCGCGCAACTGTCGCAGGTACCAGTGGGTGTCGCCCAGGGACTCACTGATCCGACGGAACCCGAACAGGCCGGCGTCGGGATCGGGAGCGTCGGCGAACCAGCCGAGCAGCACCGGCAGCAGGGTCCGCTGGATGGCTGCCGACCGGCTGACTCCACTGGTCAGGGCCTCCAGGTGCCGCAGCGCAGCGGCGGGGTCCTGGTAGCCGAGGGCGGCCAGCCGGGCCCCTGCGGCTTCTGGCGAGAGTCGCGCCTGGTCACCCGAGATCCTGGCCACCGAGCTGAGCAGCGGACGGTAGAACAGCTTCTCGTGCAACCGTCGGACCTCGCGACGGTGGTGGAGCCACTCCCGGTCGAGTTCCTCCACCGGATGCTTCACATGCCCCAATGATCGACCCAGGCGGCGCAGGGCCTCCTCGTCCTCCGGTACGACGTGCGTCCGGCGCAGGCCGTGAAGCTGGATGCGGTGCTCGAGGGTGCGCAGGAAGGCGTAGGCATTGTGCAGTGCCTCGCCGTCCTCGCGGCCGATGTAACCGCCTCCGGTCAGAGCCGCCAGGGCGCTCAGGGTGGTCGGACTGCGCAAGGTGTCGTCCGAGCGCCCGTGGACCAGCTGCAGCAGCTGCACTGCGAACTCCACGTCCCGAAGGCCGCCAGAGCCCAGCTTGAGCTGTCGTTCGGCCTCGTGTTCTGGGATGTGCTCCAGCACCCGGCGCCGCATCGCCTGCACGTCGGCGACGAAACCCACCCGCCCGGCCGCGGCCCACACCATCGGTGCGATGCGCTCGACGTACGCCGCACCGAGGGCGAGGTCGCCGGCCACCGGACGTGCCTTCAGCAGGGCCTGGAACTCCCAGGTCTTGGCCCAACGTTCGTAGTAGCTCTCGTGGCTGGCCAGGGTGCGCACCAGGGGCCCGCGCTTGCCCTCGGGACGAAGCGCGGCGTCCACCGGCCAGATCGTCCCCTCGGCGGTGTGGTCCGAGCAGATCTGGATCAGGTGGGTGGCCAGCTGGGTGGCAGCCCGCAGTGCCACCGTCTCGTCCGCGCCCTCCTCCGGTTCGTAGACGAACACCACGTCGACGTCGCTCACGTAGTTGAGCTCGTGTCCCCCGCACTTGCCCATCGCGACGACGGCGAGGCGCGTCTGGTCGGCCTTGTCGCCGACCCGTGCCCGCGCCAAGGCCAGGGCCGCGTCCAGGGTGCCGGCGGCAAGATCGGCGAGCTCGGCAGCCACGTCGTCCACGCCGACGTGGTGGGCCAGATCGCGAGCAGCCAGGCGCATGAGCACTCGGCGGTACTCCACCCGCAGGGCGTTGCAGGCCTCGAGGTCAGGCAGCCTCGCGGTGGGCCGGGCGTCGGACGGGTCGGCGCCCACGGCGCGGATCAGTCCTTCGCGCAGGGCGTAGGCGGCCGGTCGGGTGGAGCCCAGGTGGGGATCGGTGAGCTCGGTCCACTGCTCGGGGTGCCGGTGCAGGTGATGGGCCAGGGCGGTGCTGGCGCCGAGCACGCTGAGCAGCCGCATCGCGGTGCCTTCGTCATCGGCGACCGCCCTCAGCATGGCCTCGCGGTCCGGCACGCGCTCGGCCAGCTCCAGCAACCCCCACAGGGAGGCATCGGGGTCGGCAGTGCGTCCGAAGATCGCCTCGAGGGGCTGGGCCGCAGCACCCAGCTGGGCCAGCCCGGCCACGGTGGCCTCGATGTCCTGGAAGCCGAGCCGGATCAGGTCGCTGCGCCGCGTCGTTCGCGTGGAGCGGGTCATCGCGGCGTCACCGCCCGGCTGCCAGCGCCGCGAACGACGCTGCGAGGGGCCGCCACGCGGCCCGCAGTTCCGGTTCGGCACGCCGGAGGTCGGCAGTCAGGCGGTCAGCATCGACCCCGAGCAGCTCACACTCCTCGCGCGCACTGTCGGCCCAGCTGCGGAAGATCTCGTGGTCGATCTCCGGGTGACACTGGACGCCCCACACCGTGGGGGCCAGCCGGGCGGCCTGGACGTCGCCCTGCGGGGTGGTTGCCAGCACCTCGGCCCCCTCCGGCAGCGAGGTGACCAGGTCGAGGTTCCAGTGAGCGGCCTGGGTCGCGAACCGGACCGACCCCAGCAGCGGGTCCTGCTCGGCACTCGGCGCCCAGATGACCGGCACCAGGCCGACATGGTGACCTCGAGGGTTGCGGCCGGACACACCGCCGAGCGCGACCGAGGCGAGCTGGTGGCCCAAGCACACCCCGAGAGTCGGGACTCGCGACGAGTCCGCCTGACGGACCAGCTCGCGGACCGTCGGCAACCACGGGTGGTCCTCGTCGTCGGTGGCTCCCATGGCGCCACCCAGCACCAGCAGCGCGTCGTACGCCGCGAGGTCGGTGGGCAGGTCGTCGCCGAGGTAGGGCCGGCGTACCTCCAGGTGACAGCCAGCCTCGGACAGCCACCGCCCCAGGTGCGCCGGTGGGCAGTCCGTCTCGTGCTCGATCACCAGGATCACCGGACGGTGACCGCTCATGTCACAGCACCGGCAGCATCCGGTCGCGCTCGAAGGCGCTGACCTGACCGCGGTACTCCTCCCACTCTGCGCGCTTGTTGCGCAGGAAGAAGTCGAAGACGTGCTCCCCGAGAGTCTCGGCCAGGAGCTCGGAGTCCTCCGCGATCGCGATGGCGTCGTGCAGGCTCTTGGGCAGGGGCTGGATGCCGAGGCTCTTGCGCTCGCGCTCGGTGAGCGTCCAGACGTCGTCCTCGGCCTCGCGGGGCAGCTCGTAGCCCTCCTCGATGCCCTTCATCCCCGCGGCCAGCGTGACCGCGAAGGCCAGGTACGGGTTGCAGGCCGAGTCGATGGTGCGCAGCTCGATCCGCGTGGACTGGCCCTTGTTGGGCTTGTACATCGGGACCCGGACCATGGCTGAGCGGTTGTTGTGTCCCCAGCAGATGTACGACGGGGCCTCGCCGCCGAACATCATCCGCTTGTAGGAGTTGACCCACTGGTTGGTCACACAGCTGATCTCGGAGGCGTGCCGCAGGATGCCGGCGATGAACTGGCGACCGGTCCGGGAGAGCTGGTACTCCGCGCCGGCCTCGAAGAACGCGTTGTTGTCGCCTTCGAACAGCGACACGTGGGTGTGCATGCCCGAGCCCGGGTGCGTGGTGAACGGCTTGGGCATGAAGGTGGCCCAGATGCCCTGGCTGAGGGCCACCTCCCGGATCACCGTGCGGAAGGTCATGATGTTGTCGGCGGTGCTCAGGGCATCCGCGTAGCGCAGGTCGATCTCCTGCTGCCCCGGTCCGCCCTCGTGGTGGCTGAACTCCACCGAGATGCCCATGGCCTCGAGCATCGTGATGGCCTCGCGCCGGAAGTCGGCCCCCATCGATTGGGCCGTGTGGTCGAAGTAGCCGCTGCGGTCGACCGGCACCGGCTCCACGCCGGCCTGCGGGGTGTCCTTGAACAGGTAGAACTCGACCTCGGGGTGGGTGTAGAAGGTGAACCCCTTCTCGGCCGCCGTGCTCAGCGTGCGCTTGAGCACGTAGCGCGGATCGGCGTAGGACGGGCTGCCGTCAGGCATGACGATGTCGCAGAACATCCGGGCAGTCGACGGGCCCTCACCGCGCCACGGCAGGATCTGGAACGTGGCCGGGTCGGGCTTGGCGAGCATGTCGGACTCATAGACCCGGGCGAACCCCTCGATCGCTGAACCGTCGAACCCGATGCCCTCCTCGAAGGCTCCCTCGAGCTCGGCGGGAGCCACGGCCACCGATTTCAGGAACCCGAGCACATCGGTGAACCACAAGCGTACGAACCGGACATCGCGCTCTTCGAGAGCGCGGAGAACGAAGTCTTCCTGCTTACCCATGGCGCCAACTATGGCGCATGCTGGCGGGCTAGTCGTTGTCAGGCAGGGTGTTGCGTTCGATCTCGGCCACGGTCGGCTGGCCGCGGTTGCAGAACACCTCCAGGTCCACCGAGCGGGCCGCCTTGCTGAACACGGCGTCCACGTCGTCGTCGGGTCCCGTCTCATAGCTGACGACCCGCCACCCGGGGGCCGGCCTGGCCTCGAACCCGATCGCGTAGACCCCGCGGCAGCCGACTTCGAAGGAGCCCCACTCCCCCGAGATGGCGTCTCGACGCAACGGGGAATCGGGGTCGGGGACGCTGGTCTGCTCGTTGAGCTGGTCGGTCCGGATCGACTCGTTGCCCGCCGACGTACCAAGCGGGCCACGGCCACGGATGCTGGCCCCCACCGTGGTCACGGCAGCCACGCCCACGGCAACGGCCACTGCGACGGCGAGCAGCCACAACACGGGGTATCCGATACGTCTGCTCACCGCCCCAGTGTGGCGCCCGCAGTGCTGCGGCGAGGCTAGAGCCGGGTTAAGGCGAGGATAAGGAAGCCACTGGTGGGGCCCGAGGGCTGGGTCGAGCCGCTACGGTCACCACGTGGCCCAGGTGTTGATCATCGAGGACGACGACCGGATCCGGCCGTTGTTGATGCGCAGCCTGCGCGAGCGGGGGTACGCCGTCTCCTCCGCCCCCACCGGCATGGCCGGCCTGTCCATGGCCGTCGACCATCGACCCGACCTGGTGATCCTCGACCTGGGACTGCCCGACGTCGACGGCACCCAGGTGCTGTCGATGCTGCGGGCGGTGAGTGACGTGCCGGTGATCATCGCGAGCGCCCGCGACGACGACCCGTCGCTGGTCAAGGCGTTGGATGCCGGCGCCGACGACTACGTGGTCAAGCCCTACACGACCGCGCAGCTCGAGGCACGGATCCGCGCCGTGATGCGTCGGGCGGACTCCTCGAAGTCGCCACGTCGGAGCCTGGTGGTCGGCGGTCTGGAGATCGACGTGGCGGCCCGGCGCACGACACTGGACGGCGTCGAACTCGACCTGAGCCCGCGGGAGTTCGACCTGCTGGTGCACCTGGCCGAGCGGGCCGGCGACGTGGTCACCAAGCGCGAACTGCTCACCGACGTCTGGCACCAGGCGTGGGGCGGTTCCGACAAGACCGTCGACGTCCACCTGTCCTGGTTGCGCCGAAAGCTGGGTGAGTCCGCCTCCCAGCCGCGCTACCTGATCACCGTGCGCGGAGTCGGGGTCCGGCTGGCCGCGCCGGACCCGTGACATGAGACGCAGCCTGATCCTGACCGTCGCCGCCACCGTCAGCATGGTGTTGCTGGCGATGCTGATCCCGATGGCGGTGCTGGTGCAGAGCTACGCCCTGGAGGACCGGCTCTCACAGGCCGCGCTCGAGGTCCAGGCCACCGAGACCGTGGTCGCCGGGCAGGACAAGGGCGCAGTCGCGGTGTACATCGACCGGATCAACAGCGACTCCGACAGCACCGTCACCACGGTGCTCTACCCCGACGGCACCGGCATCGGCCCCAACCCCGGCGAGGACGACCGGGTCCGGGAGGCTCGGCGCACCGGCCAGGCACGAGTCGACGACACCGACACCGGTGCCCAGATCCTCGTCCCGGTCTCGCTGGGCGGCAGCAGCACCCTGCCCTCGCTCACCCGGGTGGTCCGCGTCGACGTGCTGGAGCCGGGGCTCGGTTCGGGCGTGTTCCGAGCATGGGTGATCCTGGCCCTGCTGGGGGTGGCGCTTTTGGCCGGCTCGCTGGTCCTGGCCGACCGACTCGGCAGGTCCTTCGTCCAACCGATCCGAGCACTGGCCGCCGCTGCCCAACGGCTCGGGGATCGCTCGCGCCCCGCAACGGTGACGGTGGCGGGGCCGGCCGAGGTCAGGGAGCTCGGGGTCGCCCTCAACCGGCTGGTGGGCCGCATCGAGGTCCTGCTGGAACGCGAACGCGAGAGCGTCTCGAACCTCTCCCACCGACTCCGCACCCCCGTCACGGCACTCCGGCTGCGGATCGACGGACTGTCCGATCCCGCCGAACGCGACCGGCTGTCCTCGGACCTCGACGAGCTCGAGGGCATGGTCGACCACGTGGTCCGCGAGGCCAGGCGTTCGGAGCGGGAGGGATTGGTGGCCGACACCGATGCGGCCGCCGTACTCGCCGAACGGGTGCGCTTCTGGGCGCCGCTGGCCGAGGACCAGGGCCGCCGGTTCGACCTGCACCTCGAGGTCCCCGGCGCGACCCGGGTCGCGGTGCGCGCCAGCGAGCAGGACCTGGTCGCCGTGCTCGATGTGCTGCTCGACAACGTGTTCACCTACACCCAGGAAGGGGTCGCGGTCAGGGTCTCGCTGATCTCGGCGCCGGGCGGCGGCCTCGAACTGATCGTGGAGGACGCCGGTCCCGGCTACCCCGGCGACCTCGACGTGGCGTCCCGCGGCACCAGCGGTGCCGGCTCGACCGGCCTGGGGCTCTCCATCGTCGACAAGACGGCCACCGAGTCCGGTGGCCGTCTTGTCCTGGGGCGTTCAGAGCTGGGCGGGGCGAGGGCGAGCGTCCTGCTCGGCCCACCCACCTAGCGCGTGGTGATCACGGTGGTGCACGCTGCTGCGCCGCCGACCCGCTTGACGGTCAGGCGGAACTTGTCGGCACCGGGGCTGTTGGCGCGGAAGCGCTCCACGTCGAGGTCACCCTCGCGGTCGGTGGTCCGGATCTTGTTGTAGAACACCTTGCCGTCGTGACGCAGCACCACGCGCCACTGGCTGCCCGCAGCTGCGTTGTCGAGGTCGGCGTCGACCTCGAAGCCGCCGTTCTCACGGTCGACGTTCAGCTCGTAGCGGGCGTTGCCGCAGACGCCGCCCTTCTCCATGTCGGCATTGGCCGGCGAGGCGAACACGAAGGCAGTGGGGACGGCCACGGCACCGACGAGGGCGGCGGCGGTGGCGGTGCGCTGGATCTTGTTCATGGGGTTTCTCCTGATGTCGGGGGCTTCTCGTGCTGACATCCCTGACTGTGTCGCGAGGCTCGCTAACGACGAACCAGCGTGTTGCTAAGGCGAGGCAAAGGCGGTGACCGGCCGCCTGAGAGCATCGGGACATGACGATCATCAAGATCAACGCCATCACCGTGCCCGCCGACTCCGGAGACGAGCTCGCGCGCCGCTTCGCTGCACGCGCCGGAGCCGTCGACGGCCAGGACGGCTTCGAGGGCTTCGAGCTCCTGCAACCGGCCGACGACCGGCTGACCTGGTTGGTGGTCACCCGCTGGCGCGACGAGGAGTCGTTCCAGGCCTGGGCGAGCTCACCGGCGTTCGGGCAAGGACATCGGCCACCAGCAGCCGGGGAAGCAGCTCCCGCACCGGTCAGCATGTCCAGCGAGCTGTGGTCCTACACGGTCGCCGGCGGAAGCGCCGGCTGACCTCACGCCTGGGGCACCCGCTCCTCGATCTCAGCCAGCCAGGCCGCGGGGCTCGCATCCGAGGGCATCCGCCAGTCCCCGCGAGGCGACATGGTGCCCCCGGCACTGACCTTGGGTCCGTTGGGCAGCGCCGATCGCTTGAACTGGCTGGCGAAGAAGCGCGTCACGAACACCGTCAGCCAGCGCCTGATCGCCGCCACGTCGTACGCCGTACGCCGCTCCTCGGGGAAGCCGGGCGGCCACTGGCCCGCGCTCGCGTCGCGCCAGGCATGCCAGGCCAGGAAGGCGATCCTGCTCGGCCGTGAGCCACGGCGCAGCACGTGGAACAGCGTGAAGTCCTGCAGGGCGTAGGGGCCCACCGAGTCCTCCGTCGCCTGTGGCTTCTTGCCCTCCTCGGTGGGGATGAGCTCGGGAGTGATCTCCTGGGCCAGGATCTCGGTCAGGATGACGTTGGCCTCGGTCCCGAAGATCTCCTCCGAGATCACCCACCGGATCAGGTGCTGGATCAGGGTCTTGGGCACACCGGTGTTCACCGCGTAGTGCGACATCTGGTCCCCGACCCCGTAGGTGCACCAACCCAGTGCCAACTCGCTGAGGTCACCGGTGCCCAGCACGATGCCGCCGCGATGGTTGGCCAGTCGGAACAGGTAGTCGGTGCGCAGGCCCGCCTGCACGTTCTCGAAGGTCACGTCGTAGGTCGCCGTGCCGTCGGCGTAGGGGTGGTCGAGGTCCTTGAGCATCTGCTCGGCGGCGGGCTTGATGTCGAGCTCCTCGAAGGTGACCCCGAGCGCCTGGGACAGTCGGGTCGCGTAGGACTTCGTGGAATCGCTGGTGGCGAAGCCGGGCATCGTGAAGGCGTGGATGTCACTGCGCGGGCGGCCGAGCCGGTCCATCGCGCGAGCCGCGACGATCAGGGCGTGGGTGGAGTCGAGTCCACCACTGACCCCGATCACGACCTTGGGGTGCCCGATCGCGGCGAGGCGCTGCTCGAGCCCGGAGACCTGGATGCTGTAGGCCTCGTAGCAGTCGAGCGCGAGGCGCTCGGCATCGTCAGGCACGAACGGGAAGCGGTCGACCTTGCGTCGCAGCCCGATGTCGCCGGTGGGCGGGTCAAGGGTGAAGCTGACGGTCCGGAACTCCTGGACGCGGGCGTCGTGGGTGCGGCGGTTGTCGTCGAAGCTGCCTTGGCGCAGCCGCTCCTGGCGCAGCCGGTCGAGGTCGACGTCGGCGATGCTGTGTCGGGCACCCTCGGGGAACCGTTCGGACTCCTCCAACAGGTCTCCACACTCGTAGACCAGGGTCTGCCCGTCCCAGCTCAGGTCAGTGGTGGACTCGCCCTGGCCGGCGGCGGCATACAGATACGCCGCGTTGCAGCGGGCACTGGCACTGCGCACCAGCATCCGGCGGTCCTCGGCCCTGGCCACCGTGATGGGGCTGCCGCTCAAGTTCGCCAGGACGGTGGCGCCGGCCAGTGCCGCCTCGGCACTGGGCGGGATCGGCACCCACATGTCTTCACAGACCTCGACGTGCAGCACCAGTCCGCGGACGTCGCTGGCACGGAAGATCAGGTCGGGGCCGAAGGGTGCCGTCTGGTCGCCGACCTGGATGCTCGCGCCGCGCCTGTCGTCGCCGGGCGCGAAGTGTCGCCGCTCGTAGAACTCACGATAGTTGGGCAGGTAGGACTTGGGGCTGACCCCGAGGATGCTGCCGCGGTGGATGACCACAGCGCAGTTGAGCACGCGCGTGCCGTGCACCAGCGGAGCACCGACGACGATGACCGGCAGCAGTTCGCGACTGGCCAAGGTCAGCTTGAGCAGGGCGTCCTCGACCCCCTCCAGCAGGACGTCCTGGAGGAGCAGGTCGTCGATCGCGTAGCCGCTGAGAGCCAGTTCCGGGAAGACGGCGACCGCCACACCTTGGTCGTGACAGGCCCGGACCTCCTCCAGGATCGCGACGAGGTTGCGGGCCGGGTCGGCGATGGCCACGGGCGTCGTACAAGCCGCGACGCGGGCGAAACCCTGGGCGTATGCCGAATAGAAGTCCACGACCCGAGTCTAGGGCTCCTCGCGGTTGGCCCCGTCACTCACATCAGCCCCAGGAATCCCCGGATGTCCGGTGATTCAGTCGGTTGTCAGCCTGTGCAGAGGCTGACAACCGCGGCTTCCCCCGGCCGACCGGGGATTCCTACGGGGATTCCTACAGGGACTCCGACAGCGCCTCGGTCAGCAGCGCCACCAGGGCCTCGAGCTGGATGTCGGCCGACGAGGACACCTCGACATCGGACCCGTCGAGCGCGCGTGCGGCCAGGCCGGCCTTGCTGTCGATCAGCTCGGCGATCTTGGTGTCGATCGTCTGGGCAGCGATGATCCGCCAAGCGGTGACCGGTTCGGCCTGACCGATGCGATGCACGCGGTCGATCGCCTGGGTCTGCTCGGCGTCGGTCCACGACAGCTCCGCGAGTACGACGTTGGAGGCCACCTGCAGGTTCAGCCCCACCCCGGCGGCGCTCAACGAACACACGACGATCGCGACGTCGGGGTCGTTGATGAACGCGTCGATGTTCTTCTGACGCGCCTTCGGCGTCTGCTCGCCGCGGATCGAGGAGTAGCGGATCCCGCGTTTGGCGAACGTGTCCTGCGCCACGTCCATGACGTCGACGTGCTTGGCGAAGAACACCACCTTGCCGACGTTGCGGGAGAGCTGGGCGGCATAGTCGGCCGCCAGACCCGCCTTGGCCTGCCCGATGCGCCGCATCATGCTGAAGACGTTCTCCCCCGACTGGGCCGTGGTCGTGTCCTCGCGCTCCCAGGTCGCCACCCTGCGCACCAGCTCGTGATCGATGCCCTCGACGACGATCCCCGAGGTCCGGGTCGCCAAGGCGCTCTCGTAGCGGGCGACCAACCGACGGGCCAGCTCCTGCTCGGCCTCGCGGATCGAGCGACCGACGGCGTCGTCGAGCTCGACGGGCAGGTCGGCGATCCGCCGGGCCGGGATGTCGGCGGCGACGTCGACCTTGCGGCGCCGGACGATCCCCTGCTCGATCACCCGGGTGCGCGCCGCCGGGTAGAAACCAGGGTCCACCGGGGTGAGTCCGATCTCCTCCAACGAGGCCATCAGCGACGCGGTCGGCTTCTTGTCGTCGATCCAGCCGAGGAACTGCCAGATGGCGCGGAAGTCCTCGATGTCGTTGATGAGCGGAGTGCCGGTGAGCGCCATCAGCAGTGGTCTCGAGACCCGCGCCCGGATCCGCTCCGAGAGCTGGATCGCGTGCTGTGAGCGCTGCGAGGTCTTGTTCTTGATGAAGTGCGCCTCGTCGACCACCATGCCGCGGAACCCGAAGTCACCGAGCCAGCCGACGTGCCGGTCCAGGACCTCGTAGTTGACCACCACGATGTCGGCGAAACCGTCGATGGTCTCGCCGTCGCCATGGATGACGGTGACCGGGTGGTTGGGGGTCCACAGGGCGGCCTCCCGGGCCCAGTTGGTCTTGACCACGTTGGGTACGACGACCAGCAGCGGGTAGGCGTTGGCCGCCTGCGCGGCGAGCAGTGCCTGGGCGGTCTTGCCGAGTCCGGGCTCGTCGGCCAGCAGGAAGGTGCGGTGTCCCTTGGCGGCGGCCGCGATCACCTGCGCCTGGTGGGGCATGAGCTCCAGCCCGGCCGGCGCCTGGAGCGAGGCAGGCTCGGGCAGGTGCATGCACGACGACGCGCCGCCGTACTCGAAGGCCCGGAAGAGCGGCCCGAGCAACTCCCAGGTGGCCAGGTGATGCTGGCGAGGGGCGCGCGGCTCCACGTTGACGAAGTCAGGCACCTGGAAGGGGTTGGCGAGTTGCCGGGAGATGACCGACTGGGGCACGACGCGCCGTTCGGCGGCGGCGGGAGCGGCGTCCTCAGGTGGGGCAACGACGACCTCTTCGGGCGGTGGTTCCATCCCACCGGCAAGCAACATGTCGCGTTTCAGCGTGCGGGCTGCATCGGAGATCACCGCGTCCTCGGCGAGCAGGACCAGCAGCGAGGTGTCCCGGGCGGCGGTCTTGGCCAGGATCGTCGCGACGCCGTCGAGTCGTTTGAGCTGCTCGCCGCGCTGGGACTCGGTGATCGTCTCGTCGGCCTTGACCCGGGCGCGCTCCTCACGCACCAGCAGCGCGACGACCTGGAACTTGGTGCGCGACGAGGGCTTGACCGGCCCGCGTTCGGCATCGGCCTCGACACCGCGCACCGCACGGGCGAGCACCGGGATCACGCCGTCGTTGCCGAAGGCACGCGCACCGCGGTGGGCTCGCGGAGCAGTCCGGGTCTCCCCGGACTGGCGTTGGCCTCGTCGAGCCAAGAGTTCCTCCTCTGGAACGCGCCCGGCACGTTGGCCAGAGCGATACGACAACGACGCCCGGAGCGCTAGGCCACCGGACGACACCACGACGTGACGTCGGCCGAACTGGGTCATCCACCCTCGACACCACCGGGTCCAACCAATCTGCGCTCACACATGCGCAGTGAACCAGGACGCCAGAATTTCGCTCCACGCAAGGCGCTGCGAAGGTCGGCGTTGTCACCATCGTAGCGTGTCAACGCTTGAGAGCGTGCTGCGCGATCCACAGATCCAGATCTGCGGAGTCCGGCAGCTCCTCCTTGAGGTCCCACCACCGCAGTCCCCCGACCTCGTCGGTGGGCACGAAGGCGTTGACGTCAGCCCTGGCGCCGAGGCTGACACGGTAGATCGCGGCATGCTCGACCCGGTCGTCGGGCACCAGCCGGAAGGTCACGACGGCGACGAAGTCGAGCTCCGGGACCGCGAGACCGCTCTTCGTGGCGAACGCCCGCTCCGCTGCGCGCCGCGGGGGCTCATCCACGTGTCGCTCACCGCCGGGGAGTTCCCAGTGCAGCCGCCACGAGTTGTGCACGAGCAGCACCTCCGCGCCGTACTCGGCCACGACGACGGCCATTCGCAGGGAGCCCTTGGCCTCGAGCGGCGCGAGCTCCCGCTCGGCGCAGCGACGAAACGCCAGCAACTGGTTGCCCTCGGCGTCCATCGCCAGCGAGGCTCCCGGCGGGGTGATCATCGAGGGGCATCCACGTTGACCGTGGGGATGGCCCCGCCCGCTCGGGCGATGACGGCGACCGACGGTACGTCGCCGGGGTTGCTCTCGCGGTGCACCGTGTACGCCGGCACGTGGACGAAGTCGCCGGCCCCTGCGTCGAGGGGGCCGTCACCACCCTCGAACTCCAGGCGCAACACCCCGGAGACGACGTAGAGGCTGGTCTCGTTCGCATCGTGGTGATGCCACCCGGACACCGCACCCGGAGCGGTCTCGACCCGACCAGCCCACAGCATCGGGACCTCGAAGGCACGGGTACGCACCATGCCCGGGGTCGGATCAGCGGGGATCAGGTCGGCCTCGGCGAAGACGCGGACAGGGTGAACCATCCCCCCAGCCTGCCACGTCGGCGTGCCTGCGGTCTCGTGTCAGGCAGTTCTGTCCTGCGCCCGGACCCCCCGTTGTCGCGGCAGCGACAGCGGTGTGGTCGTCGGGCGCCACTCGGTCAGCCGGAGCCCGACTCCTCGCACCGCGTGGATCTGCCAGGGACAGCCGAGGTCCCGTAGCTTTCGGCGCAGCCGCTTCACCACCGACTGCAGGTCGGTACGGCCCCCGAGATGGTCATTGCCCCAGACCTCACGGTGCAGTCGGGTGAACGTCCAGGTCCGGCCGGCTTCGATCAGCAGGCACTGGAGCAGATCGTGCTCGAGTGGGGACAGCGGCACCGCGCGCTCGCGCCAGTGAGCCGTGCGACGGTCGGAGTCGATCGTGAGACCGGTGGGCCCCATCGACACCGGACGGCTCGGGGACCGCGCAGGGTCCACCGTGGGAGCGAGCGCCCCGAGCAATGCCAGCGCCTCCTCGCGACTCGACACCAGCACCAGTGGCAGGCCCAAGGCGGCCAGCTTCATCCGATCCTCCGGCGAGGCGGCGATCGCGATCATCAGGGTCGGCGATGGCGCCTCATGGCGCGTCTGAGGACCCTCTCCAGTCAGAACCTCTCCCCGAGCGAGAGACATGGCCGCTTCCTTTCAGCTCATGGGCTCTCAATTTGCTTGGACAGGTAAAGGAAGTCAAGGAGTACGGCGCCAGGTGCTCGGTCGGCCCCCCTGTCCAGAGCAGCCAACCGCGTTGCCAAGCAATCGCCCAGAACGCCCACGTATTGACCGCGAATCATCGTTGTCGCCGTCGTGCCCCATCCCTAGCGTCAGGGACAGCAGGGGCACGGTGCCCTTGACGGAGGGATCTCACCATGATGTCGAAGCGACGCCCCCTGCTCGCACGGGTCCTGGCACTCGTCCTGATCGTGGTTGCCCTGGCCCTGGGTGCTGTCTCCCCCTCCGCCGGGGGCGCACCGGGTTCGACAGCGGATGCCTCGGCCAAGATCAAGCCGAAGTTGAGCCGTCAGCTCAGCGACAAGGGCGCTGCCAGCTTCTGGGTGCGATTCGCCCAACCCGATCTCTCGCGTGCGGCTGCCATCAAGGACCGCGACCAACGCGGGCAGGCGGTCTACGACACGTTGACGAAGGCTGCGCTGGACAGCCAGGAGGCCACCCGCGCCCTGCTCGACGAGGAAGGGGTGAGCTATCAGTCGTTCTGGGCCACCAATGCCATCCGGGTCGATGCCGGAGACTCCGACCTGGTGGACCGGATCGCTGCCCAGCCCGCCGTCCGGGGGGTCTACGCGACCTTCGACTACCGACTCGAGAAGCCCATCCCCGGCCGCAAGCAGCTGGCGCCGAACTCCGTCGAGTGGGGCGTGTCCGACATCCATGCCGACGACGTGTGGAGCCAGTACGGGGTCAAGGGTGAAGGCATCGTCGTGGGCAGCATCGACTCCGGCGTCCAGTACGACCACCCCGCCCTGGTCGGTCACTACCGCGGGAACAACGGTGACGGCACGTTCGAGCACAACTACAACTGGTTCGACGCCGACGGCTCCTGCGACGGCGCACCGTGCGACAACGACGGGCACGGCACCCACACGATGGGGACCATGATCGGTGACGACGGGGGCAGCAACCAGATCGGTGTTGCGCCGGGAGCGACCTGGATCTCGGCCAACGGATGCTGCCCCTCCGATGCAGCCCTGATCGCCTCTGGGCAGTGGATGCTGGCCCCCACCGACCTGGCCGGCGAGTCACCCGACGTCAGCAAGCGCCCCGACATCATCAACAACTCCTGGGGCACGACCCAACCCACCAACGACCCGTTCATGGAGGACATCGAGCTCGCGTGGGCCGCCTCCGGGATCTTCGGAAGCTGGTCGAACGGCAACAGTGGACCCGACTGCCAGACCAGTGGATCCCCCGGCAGCCGGACCATCAACTACTCGGTCGGCGCCTACGACGTCAACGACCAGATCGCCGACTTCTCGGCCCGCGGTGACGGCCAGGACGGCACCATCAAACCCAACATCTCCGCTCCCGGGGTCGACGTGCGTTCGAGCTTCCCCGACGACACCTACGAGACCATCAGTGGCACCTCCATGGCCTCACCACACCTCGCAGGCACGGTGGCCTTGCTCTGGTCCGCCGCCCCGGCGCTCGTCGGCGACATCGAGGGCACCCGGGCCCTGCTCGACAGCACCGCGATCGACTCCGACGACACGAGCTGCGGCGGCACCGCTGAGGACAACAACGTGTTCGGGGAGGGCCGTCTCGACGCGCTGGCCCTGCTGAACGCCGCACCCATCGGTGACACCGGCACGCTGGCCGGCACCGTGACCGACGCCGCCACCGGTGCACCCCTCGCGGGCGCCCAGGTGAGCCTCACCGGACCCGCCAACCGGACCCTGACCACCGGCGCTGACGGCAGCTACTCGGTGCGGCTCGTGGTCGGCGACTACTCCGCCACCGTCTCGGCGTTCGGCTACGTCGCGGCGACCTCGACCTTCACGGTGGCCACCGACGAGACCACCGACGGCGATGTCGCGCTCGACGCCGCCCCGACAGTGACGCTGAGCGGCACCGTCACCGACGGCTCCGCCCATGGGTGGCCGCTCTACGCCCGCATCGACATCGACGGCCCGGCCCCCGATGTGTGGACCGATCCGCTGACAGGTGAGTACAGCGTCACGCTGCCCAGCGACGCGACGTACACGCTGACGCCGCACGTCGACTACCCGGGCTATGAGCAGATCAGCCAGGACGTCACCTTGAGCGGCGGCGACGCCACTCAGGACCTGGCCGTCCCGGTCGACGACTCCACGTGCACGGCCCCTGGCTACCGGTTCAACGCCGCCGGTGAGACCGAGGACTTCAACGGCGACGGTCTGCCTTCGGGCTGGAGCGTCGAGGACAACGCCGGCAACGGCGAGGTGTGGGCCTTCGACGACCCAGGTGAGCGGGGCAACCTGACCGGCGGGGACGGAGGGTTCGCCGTGGTCGACTCCGACTTCTACGGCCCCGACGGAGTGCAGGACACCTCACTGGTCTCACCGGTGATCGACATGAGCTCCATGCCAGCTCCCGTGATCACCTTCCGGCAGGACTACAACAACCTGGGCGACACCGCCGACGTCGACCTGAGCATCGACGGCGGCACCACCTGGGAGACGGTGCTCAACCAGACCACCGACGTCCGCGGCCCACGTGAGGACAGCATCCAGCTGCCCTCTGCGGCCGGCCAGTCCGCAGTCCAGCTGCGCTTCCACTACTACGACGCCGCCTACGCCTGGTGGTGGGAGGTCGACGACGTCTTCATCGGCAACCGCACCTGCGACGCCATCCCCGGCGGACTGGTCCTGGGCAACATCATCGACGCCCGCCGCAACCAGGGCATCGTGGGGGCCACCGTGACGAGCGTGGACGAACCCACGGACAGTGCGCGGACAGTCGCCACCCCCGACGACGATGCGCTCGCCGACGGCTACTACTGGATGTTCTCCTCGCTGACCGGTCAGCACCGGTTCACCGCGTCGGCACGCAACTACCAGTCACGCACCAAGCAGGTGACCGTGCGTGCCGACGACACCGTCCGGGCGAACTTCCGGCTCGGTTCGGGGCACCTCACCGTGTCGCCGACCTCCGTGTCGAGCACGATGACTCTCGGCACGCGCACCAAGACCCGGACGTTCACCGTCACCAATGACGGCACTGCACCGGTGCAGGCCGAGTTCACCGAGCGCAAGGGCGGCTTCGTGCTGCTCGGTGCCGACGGGCGGCGTACGACGCGGGCCGCCATCAAGCGGATGGACGGTGCTCCGCTCCAGCGGCTCGAGGTGCGGGCCTCCTACGCCGCGCACCCGGACAAGGCGACCACCGCCTCGCCCGGAGCGCAGGCCGTGGGGCCCCACGACGCACCCTGGACCGACATCGCCGACTACCCCACTGAGGTGATGGACAACGGGGTCGTCTACCTCGACGGCGTCGTCTACTCGGTCGGCGGCGGGGACGGGAACGCCAGCTCGGCGTCGGTGTACGCCTACGACCCCGCCACCTTGACCTGGACGGAGAAGGCCAGCCTGCCCGAGGCGCGCAACGCGATGGCCGTCGGCGAGGTCGACGGGCAACTCGTGGCCACGGGAGGGTGGGGTGAGTCCGACACCACCACCTCGACGTGGCTCTACGACGCTGCCGCCGACAGCTGGACGCCGGCCGCCGACGCACCTGTCGCCCTCTCAGCCTCGGGCCACGCAGTCGCGGGTGGTGAGTTCTACACCGTCGGCGGTTGCACGACCGGTGACTGTGTCCCGATGTCCAACTCGGTCTCGTCCTACGACCCGAGCAGCGACACCTGGACGACCCGCGCCGACTATCCGGGCAACGTGGCCTTCGCGTCCTGCGGGGGGATCGACGGCCAGATCTACTGCACCGGCGGCACCGACGAGAACGACGGCACAGCTGCCAGCTATGTCTACGACCCCGGCGCAGACTCGTGGTCGCCGATCGCCGACGCTCCTGCCGACTCGTGGGCCGCCGGGTCCGCGGTGGCCAACGCGACCCTGGTCGTGACCGGCGGCATCCAGGGCGGGGACGTCACCAACCGGAGCTTCGCCTTCGACCCTGCTGCCGGCACCTGGTCCGACCTTCCGAACTCCAACTCGGTGGTCTACCGCGGTGGTGCAGCCTGTGGCTTCTACAAGATCGGAGGCGACACCGGAGGGTTCACCCCCACCGCCGCCAGCGAGGTCCTGCCCGGCTTCGAGGACTGCGCCACGACCGCGGCTGACGTCGACTGGCTCTCGGTCAGTCCATCGGCGGCCACGCTGGCTCCGGGTGAGTCGGTCCGGGTCTCGGTCACCATGGACTCCCACGTCTCCCAGCCCGGCACCTACACCGCCGGGGTCGCCATCGCCGAAGACACACCGACGTCGGTGGATCCGGTCGCAGTGACCATGACGATCACCCCACCGAAGGCATGGGGAAAGCTGGTCGGGACCGTGAGTGGCAAGGCGTGCACGGGCACCGTCGCAGCGCTGCCCGGGGCCACCCTGCAGGTGGACTCGTGGGCCGGTTCGTGGACCTTCCTGACCGATGGGGACGGTGGCTACGCCTACTGGTTCAACGCCGGGGCCAACCCGCTGCAGCTGATCGCCGCGAAGGACGGCTACGCACCACAGACCAGGAGGGTTCGGCTGACGAAGGGACAGACCGTGACGGCCGACTTCACCCTCAACAGGTCGAGATGCTGAGGGTGACGGGCACCACAGCGCCACAGGCGGGCAACGGCACTAACCTGTGAGGTGATTCAGGGGACTCCAGCAGGGAGCCTCGAGATGAAGGAGCTCGATGATGAGCACCCAGCCCACGCCTGAGGAGACCGCCCCCTACGGCAGCGGCCCGGCCGCCTCCTCCGCGCCGGTGACGCACAAGCGGATCCGGACCCATCACCTGCGCGAGATGAAGCAGCGCGGTGAGAAGTTCACGATGTTGACCGCCTACGAGCAGTACGCCGCCCAGACGTTCGACGAGGCCGGCATCGAGGTGCTGCTGGTCGGCGACAGCGCTTCCAACAACGTCTACGCCAACGAGACGTCGTTGCCGGTCACCGTCGACGAACTGATTCCCCTGGTGCGAGCGGTGACCCGCTCGGTGACCCGGGCCCTGGTGGTTGCCGACCTGCCGTTCGGGTCCTACCAGGCCTCACCGGAGCAGGCCTACCTCACGTCCGTGCGCTTCATGAAGGAAGCCAACGCGCACTGCGTCAAGCTCGAGGGGGGGCTGGCCATGGTGCCCCAGGTGCGCAAGCTGACCGAGGGTGGCATCCCGGTCATGGCACACATCGGTTTCACCCCCCAGTCCGAGCACAACCTGGGCGGCTACCGCGTCCAGGGTCGCGGAGAGGCCGCCCAACAGGTCGTCGACGAGGCGCGCGCAATGGAGGCGGCGGGTGCCTTCGCGGTCGTCATGGAGATGGTGCCCGGGGAGGTCGCCGCCGAGGTCACCAAAGCTGTCACGATCCCCACGATCGGGATCGGCGCAGGGGTGGACTGCGACGGCCAGGTGCTGGTCTGGCAGGACGCCTTCGGACTGCGGACCGGCCGGATGGCGAAGTTCGTCAAGCAGTACGCCGACGTGCACGGCGTACTCCTCGATGCTGCCAGGGCCTACGCAGCAGACGTGAAGGACGGCACCTTCCCGGGGCCCGAGCACACCTTCTGAGTCGGTGATGCGCGTAACGTGACGCGTATGCGGACTCCGATGATCGCCGTTCTCGCCCTTGCGCTGTGTGGACTCGGGGGTGGTGCGGTTGCCGCCGACCAGCCCACAGGGCAGCCCACAGATCGCGCCCAGCACGCGGCCCAACAACGGCTGGCCGTGCCGGACCTGGTCGTGCGGCGCGCGGTGACGGGGCTGGCCATCCCGTGGGACGTCAAACCCATCGGGAAGGGCCGACTGCTGCTCACCCAACGCGACCTGGGGCGACTGGTCGTCAGCAAGGGCGGGGTCAAGCACCGCGTCGCGCTGTCCAACCGCAACATCTGGGTCTCCGGCGAGACGGGTCTGATGTCCCTCGCGGTGGCTGCGGACTTCGCCACCAGTCGGCGCTTCTACACCTGCCAGGGTGGCAACACCCCCGGTGGCGGGCACGACGTCCGGGTCGTCGCCTGGCGGATGAACGCCGCCACCACTCGCGCCACCCTGCAGAAGATCCTGCTCAAGGGTCTGCCCACCAGCAGTGGACGCCATGGTGGGTGCCGACTGCTCCTGCTCAAGGGCGGTGCCCTCCTGGTGGGCACCGGCGACGCCGCCACGGGCACCAATCCCCAGAACCTGCGCTCCCTGGGCGGCAAGACGCTGCGGCTGGACCCGCTGACCGGCGCCCCCTCCCCCTCGAACCCGTGGGCCGACGCACCCAGCCGCAACCGTCGCTACGTCTACACCTACGGACACCGCAATGTGCAGGGTCTGGCGCAGCGGGCCGACGGCACCCTGTGGTCGGTCGAGCACGGCAGCTTCCGCGACGACGAGGTGAACCGGCTTTTCAGAGGCGCGAACTACGGTTGGAACCCGGTGCCGGGCTACGACGAGTCGGTGCCCATGACCGACTTCTCCCTTCCCGGCCGTCAGGTGGGCGCTCGCTGGCGCTCCGGCGATCCGACCCTGGCGACGTCGGGGGCGGCGTGGGTGCACGGCTCCCAGTGGGGTGCCCTCAACGGCACCTTGGCCGTGGCGGCGCTCAAGGCCGGTGAGCTGCTGTTCATGAGGTTCGACGCCAGCGGTCACCTGGTCCGGGTCCGGACTCCGGCCGCCCTCCAGGCCTACGGGCGACTGCGCTCGGTCACCTCCACGAGCAACGGCGACCTGCTGGTGACCACCAGCAACGGCACCGACGACGTCGTACTCCGGGTGCGCCCGGCTCGTTGAGTCCGGCTAGCGGCTGCTTGAGTCGTGGCGCGCGGCCCTACGAGTCGGGCCTTGTGGCCCTCGTCGGCGTACTCCGCGCGGGTCGACGATCTCTTCAGAGGACAACCGGACGTGGTTCCTACGCGTCACTCATGCATCCCTGAAAGGACTTCGACAATGAAGCGACTCATCGCACTGGCAGCGGCTCTGCTCGCCATGCTCGGCACTGCCCTCGTCGTCACCCCGACCACCGCTGACGCCACGACCCTGCCTGCCTGGCGGAACACGGCCATCACCTGGACCAACCCGCTCGCCCGCGATCCACGCGTGGTCGACCTGACGTACGCCACGCACCCCGGGTACGACAGGGTCGTGATCCACCTCCGTGGCGCGATCGCCTCCGGGCACATCAACTACGCCCGCAGGTTCTTCTACGACGGATCCGGCGCTCCGGTCCCGATCCACGGACGGTCCGGCCTGCGCATCGACCTGAGCCCAGCGCGCGCCCACACCCTCACCGGGGTGAACCTCTACCGGGGACCCCGGATCGCACGCCCCCACTTCGACACCCTCAAGGCTCTGGCGTTCATCGGCGATTTCGAGGGCCACGTGTCGTTCGGGCTCGCGCTGACCCACCGCGCCGACTATCGGGTGTTCTGGCTGCACAACCCCCAGCGCCTGGTGATCGACGTTCGGCACTGACACCGACCACGCGAGGAGGGTCAGTCTTCGAGCTTGTCGTCGTTCCAGGCCGGGTCGTTGTCCCACTCCTCGTTGCGTTCCTCGACCTTGTCGAGCGCGCGAGCAGCCTCGGCCGAGGTCGCGTAGGGACCCAGACGGTCCTGGTTGCGGCAACCGTCCTCCCCCTCGACCGCGTGGTGGGTCAGGCAGAACCAGTACTGATCGCTCATGAAGGTGAAACTACACTCGGCCCCATGTCCGCAGTAGCCCCAGGCGTGATCTCGCCGCGCCGTCCGGTGCCCCCGCACATCGCTCGTCCCGAGTACGTCGACAAGCCGGGCCCGGCCAAGTTCACCGGCTCGGAGGTCAAGGACGCCGAGACGATCGCGAAGATGCGGGTGGCCGGCAGGCTCGCGGCCCAGGCCCGTGAGTTGGTCGGCGCCTCCGTGGTTCCCGGCATCACCACCGACGAGCTGGACCGGATCGGTCACGAGTTCCTCTGCGACCACGGCGCCTACCCCTCGACCCTGGGCTACAAGGGCTTTCCCAAGTCGCTGTGCTCGAGCGTCAACGAGGTGATCTGCCACGGCATCCCCGACAGTCGGGTCGTCGAGGACGGCGACATCGTCAACATCGACATCACCGCCTTCCTCGACGGGGTGCACGGCGACACCAACGCGACCTTCTACGCCGGCGACGTCGACCCGGAGACGAAGGCCCTGGTCGAACACACCCGCGAAGCCCTCAACCGAGGCATCAAGGCCGTCCGGCCAGGACGCAGGATCAACGTGATCGGGCGTGTCATCGAGTCCTACGCCAAGCGCTTCGGCTACGGCGTGGTCCGGGAGTTCACCGGTCATGGCATCGGCACCAGCTTCCACAGTGGGCTCGTGGTGCCGCACTACGACGAGTCCTACTACGACGACCTGATCGAGGTCGGGATGACTTTCACGATCGAACCGATGCTCAACCTCGGCACCCACGAGTGGACCATGTGGGACGACGAGTGGACGGTGGTCACCAAGGACCTCAGACGCAGCGCGCAGTTCGAGCACACCCTGCTCGTCACGCCACAGGGGGCAGAAGTTTTGACCAATCCCTGACAGGGTTGGTCACGTGTCGGAAACAACCCCGCAACCTGGCCTTCGTAACCTCACCCACGTGGATGCGATGTTCCAGGGGTACGGCGCGGCGCGCGGCACGGCGTACGACGAGATGTTCGAGGACGACGCACTCCGCCCGCCCTACCAGCGGATGCGCGCCTCCCTGCACGAGATGACACCGACCGACATCCGCAGTCGGGTCGACGCTCTGGCCAGCTCCTACCTCGACCAGGGCGTCACCTTCGACATCGCCGGCGAGGAGCGGGCGTTCCCGCTCGACATCCTGCCCCGGGTGATCGAGCACGACACCTGGTCGACGATCGAGTCCGGGGTGCAGCAGCGGGTGCGTGCCCTCGAGGCCTTCCTGGCCGACGTGTACGACGCCGGCGAGGTCTATCGCGACGGTGTGATCCCGCGCAGTGTCGTGACCACCTCCTCGCACTTCCACCGTCAGGCCGCTGGTGTGCAGCCGCCCAACGGGGTCCGGGTCCACGTCTCGGGCATCGACCTGATCCGTGACGACGAGGGCGAGTTCCGGGTCCTGGAGGACAACGTCCGGGTGCCGTCGGGGGTCTCCTACGTGATGACCAACCGACGCGCGATCGCCTCGGCGCTTCCTGAGATGTTCGCCCAGCACCGGATCCGTCCGGTGGCCTCCTATCCACAGAAGCTGCTGGCGGCCCTGCGGGCGGCCGCACCGGCAGCGGTTCCGGACCCCACGGTGGTCGTCCTGACCCCCGGGGTGTTCAACGGCGCCTACTTCGAGCACGCGCTCCTGGCGCGCACCATGGGCGTCGAGCTCGTCGAGGGTCGCGACCTGGTGTGTCGACGCGGCCGGGTGATGATGCGGACCACGCATGGTCTCGAGCAGGTGCACGTGATCTATCGCCGGGTCGACGACGAGTTCCTCGACCCGGTGCACTTCCGCGGTGACTCGCTCCTGGGCTGCCCCGGTCTGGTGGATGCGGCGCGTGCCGGCAACGTCACGCTGGCCAACGCGATCGGCAACGGCATCGCGGACGACAAGCTGGTCTACACCTACATGCCCGACATCATCCGCTACTACCTCTCCGAGGAGCCGGTGCTCAAGAACGTCGACACGTGGCGCCTGGGCGACGACGACGCCCGTGCCGAGGTGTTGGACCGCCTCGACGAGCTGGTGCTCAAGCCGGTCGACGGTTCGGGCGGGAAGGGCATCGTCATCGGGCCCAAGGCGACGGCGGCCGAGCTGGACCAGCTCCGCAAGCAGGTGCTGGCCGACCCGCGAGCCTGGATCGCGCAGCCCGTCGTACAGCTCTCGACGGTGCCGACGTACGTCGAGGGCAAGATGGGTCCGCGCCACGTCGACCTTCGGCCATTCGCGGTGAACGACGGCAGCAAGGTGTGGGTGTTGCCCGGCGGGCTGACCCGGGTGGCGCTCGCCGAGGGTGAGCTGATCGTGAACTCCTCGCGCGGCGGAGGGTCCAAGGACACCTGGGTGCTGGCCGGCAACGGGCCGAAGCCCGAACCGGCCGAGCAGCCACGCCTGCAGGTGTCCCTCACCCCGCAGAGCACGGGTCCGGCCATGACCGAGCTGACCCAGCACTCCGAGGAACAGCAGCAGCAACAACGCCTCCTCGCCGACCCCGCGGACCTCTCGTGCTGAGCCGGATCGCGGAGTCGCTGTTCTGGATCGGCCGGTACGTCGAGCGCGCCGAGGACACCGCTCGGATTCTCGACGTCACCACCCAGCTGATCCTGGAGGAGGGACGCACCGAGGAGGAGACGACCTGCCGCACGCTGCTCTCGATCATGGGGGTCGACGCACCGGCCGGGGCTCGGGTCGACACGGCCCTGGTGATGGAGCAGCTGGCCTACGACACGAACTCCCCGGTCTCCATCGCGGCGGCGCTGGGTGCCGCGCGCGAGAGCGCCCGCCGGGCACGGGAGACGCTGTCGGTGCCGATGTGGGAGGCCCTCAACACGACCTACCGGGCGATCCCGACGGGACACTTCCGGGCCCTGCGTCCGCCGGCCACCTTCCACTGGGTGCGCGACCGGGCCTCGCTGATCAACGGCCACGCGAGCGCGACGATGACCCGGGACGAGGGGTGGCAGTTCTTCGTGCTGGGTCGTTCGATCGAGCGGGCCGACATGACCGCACGCCTGGTCGCCACCGCGTCGCTGGCCACCGGATCAGGCACGTCGTGGATCACCACATTGCGCGCCTGCGGTGCCTACGACGCCTTCCTCAGGACCTACAAGGGGTTGGAGACCGAGCGTGGCGCGGCGGAGTTCCTGCTTCTCGACAGGCTGTTCCCGCGCTCGGTGGTGCATTCGCTCAACCGGGCCGACATGTGCCTTGAGGCTCTCGAGAACGGACAGCGGGCCGGCTTCCAGAACGACGCCCAGCGGTTGCTGGGTCGCACCCGCGCCGAGTTGGAGTACCGCTCCCTCAGCGACGTGGTGGCCGACCTGCCCACCGAGATGGAACGCCTGCAGCGCACCTGTGCGGAGGCCACGGATTCGATCAGCCGGCGATTCTTCGCCGGCTCCGAGGCGACGACCTGGCACGGGGTGCGCTCATGACGATGCGGTTGAAGGTCGTCCACACGACCACGTTCGAGTACGACGGCACCGCCAACGCGTCGTACAACCAAGCCCGGCTGACACCGCGTACGACGCCGGAGCAGATCGTGCTGCACACCAGGCTCGACGTGTCTCCAGCCCCGTGGACGCACAGCTATCGTGACTACTTCGGCACCCAGGTGACGACGTTCGAGGTGTTCGACCCCCACGAGTCGCTGACGGTCTCCGCGACGTCCACGGTCCAGACCAACCGGTCCCCCGCGCCGGGGCCGCAGCTGTCCTGGGCGGACCTGGCCTCACCCGAGGTGGTCGATGCCCGCACGGAGTACCTGCTGACCGGTCCGATGGTCGCTCCGCCCGCGGATCTCGCGCAGCGCGCGCGTGAGCTGGCCGCTGATGCGGCCTCGCCTGGTGAGGCAGCCAAGGCGATGTGCGCGCTCGTGCATGACGAGGTCGACTACATCACCGGCTCGACCTCGGTGCAGAGCCACGCGGCCGATGCGTGGGTGCAGCGCGGCGGGGTCTGCCAGGACATGGCTCACCTTGTCATCGGCGGGCTGCGCACGATGGGCATCCCGGCACGCTATGTGTCCGGCTACCTGCACCCGGCCTCGGTGCCGGTGGTCGGTGAGTCGGTGGCCGGTGAGTCCCATGCGTGGGTGCAGTGGTGGGACGACGGGTGGCAGGCCTGGGACATCGCCAACGACGTCGAGCCACTGGATCGTCACGTCGTGATCGCGGCTGGCCGCGACTACACGGACGTCAAGCCACTGAGCGGCATCTTCACCGGCGGGGGCACCTCGGACATGACCGTCGACGTCCAGGTCACCTGCCTCTACTCCTCGGCCCTCGAGCCGTCCTGAGGGCTCTGCACTAGTCTGTGCGTGCGGATGAGCTGGCCGGGCGGCCGCGGCCGACACCTTCGGGTGCAGGTCGAGGAAGGTCCGGGCTCCACAGGGCACGGTGGTGGGCAACACCCACCCGGGGCAACTCGCGGGACAGTGCCACAGAAAACAGACCGCCGGTCCTGTTTCGGCAGGGTCCGGTAAGGGTGAAACGGTGGTGTAAGAGACCACCAGCACAGCGGGTGACCGTTGTGGCTAGGTAAACCCCACCAGGAGCAAGATCAAGAAGTCGTTCCTCCGGGAGCGATGCGCACACGTTCGAGGGCGGCCCGCCCGAGTGTGCGGGTAGATCGCACGAGGCGGCCGGCGACGGTCGTCCCAGATGGATGGTCGCCAACCGGGTGCTCGCAAGGCCACCCGGCGAACAGAACCCGGCCTATGAGCCAGCTCATCCGCCCACCTGTCGCAGTTGTACGCCGATTCCCCGCCGACCTGTCGCAGATGTACGTCCAGGTCGGTCAGTCGCCGAGCGGTGCCAACAGGTTCTCTTTGTTCGCGAACGCGAACACCAACAGGTCGGTCATGGTGAACCGGCCCAGGACGGTGCCGAGCGTCGGGCTGAAGGTCGACTCCCGGATGATCGAGAACCGACTCCCTTCCATCGCGCGGTGGAACGTCTCGGCGACGATCCTGGCACCGACCCCGGTGAGGTGGCCTCCGTTGAGCTCGGCCTCGCGCAGCACGTAGAACCACAACGGGGTGTGGGCCACGAAGACGTCGCGTTCGGCTGCGGTCAGGTCTCCCAGCGAGGCCCCGTCGAGCCCGTTGCGGATCTGAGCAGGCGTGAGCTTGGTCAGCGCCACGCCCTTGCTGATCATGAAGTCGGCCATCTGCTGACCGCTCGCCAGGTTGAGCATCGTGGCACGCGTCAGGTTCCGGAAGGCCAGGTTGGCCTCGATGGTGCCGAAGTCGGCGTCGGTGCCTCCGAAGGAGCCCGGTGGCAGCGCGGCGAGCGGATCGACGAGCACCGTGTCGAGACGACGGGCGAAGTTGAACTGACGTGGCGGCGGCTTCAGGTCGTCGCGCTGGATCTCGTGGAACCGGTAGAGCCGACGCCAGTCGGCGATCCAGTTGCTGGGCAGGGTGTCGTTGCCGCCCAGGTCCCCACTGGTGCCGGAGAACGCGAACAGCAGGTCGAGCGAGCCCTGTCCCGAGGGGAAGCGGGCATTCCAGTTGTAGGCCTCGCGCACCATCGAGTGGCCGAGCCGGAAAGCGGCCACGGAGAACTCCACCGGCATGGTGGGCATCGACAGCGGATCCGCCCCGACCTCGAACACCTTGCGTCCGTTGGTGAAGACGTCATCGACCACCGCAGGGTCGCAGATCCGCGGCAGGTAGTCGGTTCGCAACATCCATTGGTAATGCAGCACCACCCGCTTGCGGGCCCGCCGGAACCGATCCGCAGGTGGCACGGTGGCTCGCTGGCGGTCAACCACCCGGTTGTGGAAACGGATCATGGCCGCATGGGTCTGGGCGACCGCCAGGTTCTCGTCGTTGCGCCGATCAGGGATGTTGGCCCGCCTCCGGGCCCGCACCCCTCCGGTGCCCACGCGGGGTACGTCGAAGCCACGCTTGGCCAGGTCGCTCCCGGAACGGGTGGTGGTCCCCACCTTGAGCCGCACACCGTCCTCGTAGAAGCGCGCGGACTCCGCATCGAGCGGCCCGGCGCCGTACAGGTTGTCGAGGTCGAGGGTGGGTGAGCGTCCCTGCAGCAGATCGGCCGGAGAGACGTCGTCACCCAGGGCCACGTCGGTGAAGTCGAACGTGAGGTCGTGGTCGACGAACTGGCCCAGGTAGGTGAAACCCGAGGGGATGTTGCCGTTGACGTTGGCACCACTGGTCATCGCCCGCGCCATCTTCACGCGCAGCCCGCGCGGCAGCTTGCGGCCCTTGGGACCCATCCGGGAGAACCGGAACGGGATCGCGGCGGCGGCTTCACGTGCAGTGCCGGGCGGATCGCCAACGAAGCCCTCCCCCTCGATGTGGAAGATGTCGCGTCCGTGCCGATCTGACGTCATGTCGGGCTCCCTGTTCGTGAGACTGCCTCACACCCTCTGACGCACTCTACGGCGCGACGGTTGCCTGCGCACCCAGGCTGAAGGCCACTTGCCGCGCGTTGACATCGGCCTTCGTCAGCGTGACGGTCACGGCGTCCCCCAACGGCAATGGCCGGTCGGAGGTCACGACCGCCTCGATCGCCGGCGACGGGATCGAGACGTCACCTCGTCGCTCGTCACGATCGTCCACCTCGACGACCACCCCGGCGAACTCCTCACCGACCCGGTGCTGCAGGACGGCGGCCTCGACCAGGCTGAGGATCGCGTTCTCGTACTGACTGGCGCGCCGAGCCGAGTCCCGCATCGTCTCGGGCAGCGTGTCGAGCTCGTCGAGCACCCACTGCGGCACGGGTTGCCCGGCGCAGATCGCCAGGCAGATCTCGCCCGCGTAGCGGTCCGCCAGACGTCGCAGGGGCGCGGTGACGTGCGCGTACTCGGCCGCGATGGCGGCCTGTCGCGCCTGCGGTGGCACCGCGCCGTCGAACCCGACGTACGCCGCGCCTCGCAGGACACGCGTGCTCGCGACCACCATCGCGGCATCGCGGGACTGGGTCGGGTCGAGGGAGCGGATGAACTCCGGGTAGGGCTGGTCGGCCGGCCAGTCGATCTGGAGGGAGCGGGCCGTGCGGTGCAGGCGCTTCAGGTCCCGCGGATCGGCCGGCGGCAACGTGCGCAGGAAACCGACGCCCGCCTGCATCATGAGAGTCGCGGCGCCGATGCCGACCAACAACGAGATCTGGGCGTTCCACTGCTCCACCGCATGCTGTTCTCGGAACTCCAGCTGCCACCTGTCACCGGCGATGTCGATCTCCTGCTCGGGCAGTGGCAGCGACACGCCGCCGCGCTCGGCCTCCTTGGCCAGGCGAAGCTGACCGATCTCCTTCAGCAGGGTGAAGACCTCCGGGGCCGTCCCGTCGTCGATGGCCTGCTGCACCCCGTCGTAGGACAACTTCTCGCGACTCTTCACCAGAGCCCGCTGGACCTGGATGCTGGTGCCCTCGCCGGTCGCGTCGACCGCGACCTCCCAGAGCAGGGCCGGGCGCACCTGACCGGCCAGGAGGGAGCCGGCGTCTTCGGAGATCACCTTCGGGTGCAGGGGGATCTTGGAGTCGGCGCCGTAGAGGGTCTCGCCGCGTCGGTGCGCCTCGAGGTCGACCGGGTCCCCGGCCGTCACGAACGCAGCCACATCGGCGATCGCGTAGTAGACGGTATAGCCGTCCCCGGCGCGTTCGATGTGCATCGCCTGGTCGAGGTCCATGGCACTGGCCGGGTCGATGGTGACGAACGGCAGATCCGTCCGGTCCAGGCTCGGGAGCCGCGGACGCGCGGCGGCCTGCGCAGCAGCCGCCTCGACCTCGTCGGGGAAATCGCTGGTGACGTGGAGTTCAGCCTGGATCCTGGCGATGCCGTCGCGCAGCGTGTGGGCGGCAACCCCCTCGTCGCGGCTGTGCAGACTGAGGACTCGGGTGGGCATGACCTGCACCATAGTCGCCCGCCCACGGCCTCCGGATGCCTGTTGCCTAGTCTGTGCGGGTGCTGATCCTGCTGCCCCCGTCCGAGGGCAAGTCCGGCCCTCGTCGTGGCCGCCCCATGAACCTGGCGACCTTGTCCTCCCCGTCCCTCACCACCGCGCGCAGCCAGGTGCTGGAGGCGCTCCTGCAGGTCAGCGGCTCACCGGACGGCGCGCGAGTGCTCGGCCTCACCCCCGGTCAGGCCGAGGAGATCGTCCGCAACCTGGACCTCCGAGACAGCCCCTCGGCGCGAGCCGACAGCGTCTACACCGGCGTGCTCTACGACGCCCTCGGCTTCGAGACCCTCACTGCGCCCGCCCGCCGACGTGCCACCACCAGGGTGGGGATCGTCTCCTCCCTGTTCGGTCTGGTGCGACCCGGTGACCGGATCGCGCCGTACCGACTCTCGGGCGACGTCAGCCTGCCCGGCCTCGGCCCGGTCGCGGGAGTGTGGCGAGAGCACCTCGGGCCGGCCGTCGAGGAGGCCCTCGGCAGCGGGCTCCTGGTCGACTTCCGCTCCACGATGTACGCCGCGTTCTGGCGTCCGCCGCCCGCCATGTCGCGACGGGTCGCCACGGTGCGGGTGCTGCACGAGGTGGACGGCCAGCGCAAGGTGGTCAGTCACTTCAACAAGGCCACGAAGGGCCGGATCGTGCGCGCGGTGCTCGAGGACGGTGCCAACCCGCGCACCCCGAGCGCCCTCGCAGCCCTGCTCCGTGATCTGGGATGGCGCGTCGAGGACGGGACCGCCGGCCCCAAGGGCACCCAGCTCGACGTCATCGTCGACTCCGTCTAGAGCAGCCCCGAGGGTCGGGCGTTGAACAACCGCATCGAGCTCCGCGGCTCCTCCCACGGCCCACCGTCGTAGTAGGACAGCACCGTCACCGAGGCCGGGGTGAGCTCCATGCGGTAGACCGCGTCGAGCGGAGCCTTCACCGCATGTGCCACGAGGGTCTTGATGGGGGTGACGTGGCTGACCACCACGACCGTGCGACCGGGGTACGCCTCGAGCAGTCGCTCCAGCCCGGCGAGCACCCGCGTCTCGACCGTCCGGAACGACTCCCCTCCCCCCGGCGCGACCTCGAGGGAGCCCAGCCAGGCGTCGAGGTCGGCTTGGTGCCGGTCGGCGACCTCCGCGAACGTCATGCCGTCCCAGGAGCCGAACTCCATCTCGGCGAAACCCGGCTCGGTGAGCACCGGCAGCCCCAGGACGGCGCCGACGATCTCGGCTGACTCCAGGGTGCGGCGCACCGGGGAGGAGATGACCGCGTCGACGGAGTCGCTGATCTGCGAGAGCCAGTCGGCGGTGGCCCTGACCTGGGCGCGACCCTCGTCGCTCAGACCGGGATTGGCGCTGGCCAGTCCACCGGAGAAGCGCTTCTCGACGGTGTGTGGCGTCACCCCGTGGCGCACGAGGACCACGGTGGTCGGCGGCGAGGTGTCGGGTGACCAGCCACGGCGGGGCTGCACAGCCGGCCCGGCCTCCTCGATCTCCTCGATGAGGGACTCGTCGGGCGTGCTCACGCCGGACCGAACGCCGTCCAGCGCCTCGTTGGCCAGCCGGTCGGCATGGCTGTTCTGCTCCCGTGGGACCCAGGTGTACGTCGTCCCGGCCGGGGCGAGGCTGGCGGCCCGGGCTGCCAGGGGCTTCATGTCCGGATGCTTGATCTTCCAGCGACCCGACATCTGCTCGACGACCAGCTTGGAGTCCATCCGGACCTCGACCTCGGCTTCCGGCGCGAACTCGCGCGCGAGCTCGAGCCCGGCGATCAGTCCGGAGTACTCCGCCACGTTGTTGGTCGCGACCCCGATGGTGGCACCGTCCTCGGCGATCACCTGGCCGGTGGCCGCATCCTTGAGCACTGCGCCGTACGCCGAGGGACCGGGGTTGCCTCGCGAGCCGCCGTCGGCCTCGATGACGACCGATTGCCGACCGCTCACAGACCCGACTCTGTGGTGCGCACCAGGATGCGGGAGCACTCCTCGCAGCGGATCACCTCGTCGGCAGCTGCCTTGGCGATTACGGAGAGCTCGGAGGCGTTGATGGCCATCTGGCAGCCCCCACACTGCCTGGCGCGCAGCGGAGCGGCCCCGACGATGCTCTGGCCACGGATGCGCTCGTAGAGCGCCATCAGGTCCTCAGGCATCCCGTTGACCGCCTCGGCGCGCCGGGTCATGACCGAGCGGAGCTCGCCGTCGACCTCAGTGGCCCTCTCGTCGCGAGCAGCGGTGAGCGTGACCAGTCGCTCGTCGGTCGCCCTGAGCTGGAACGTCACGGCGTCGAGCGTCTTCTGCGCCTCCTCCAGCTTCTCCATCACCTCGAGCTCGGTGTCCTCGAGGCTCGCGATCCGGCGCTCGAGCGAGACCAGCTCGTGCTGCATCCGCTCCAGATCCTTGGGGTTGGTGATCTGGCCGGCATCGATCCTGGACTGGTCGCGCAGGCGGCGCGCCTTGACCTGCTCCACGTCGGCATCGGCCTTGGACTGCTCGCCAGTGAGGTCGTCGACGAGGATCCTGGCGTCGCGGGCCTGGTCGTCGAGCGTGCCGCGGTCAGCGGCGAGGGCGTTGATCTCCACCGTTTCGGGCAGGGACGCCAGCTGGTGACGCAGCTGATCGATCCGGCTGTCGAGATCGGCGACGTCGAGCAACTTCAGTTGGGCGGACGGTTCGGCTTTCAGCGGGTGCTCCTCAGGTGGTGCGGCCGGTCAGATGCGCATTGTCCACGGGTCCGTGGGCAGCGTGCTCACGCGGGTCTCCACCGTATCCCCCAGCGCAGCAGTGATGCGCGCCTGCACCGCCGGCAACCACAGCCACTCCCCTGCCCAGTGCGCCACGTCGAGCAGCGCGGGGCCGGCCTTCTCGAGGAACTCCCCGGCCGGGTGATGACGCAGGTCGGAAGTCACATACGCATCGATGTCGGTGCCCGCCAGGTCATCGAGCAGGAAGTCCCCCGCGCCGCCACAAACAGCCACACGGCGTACCAGTCGCTCGGGGTCACCCGCCACCCGCACGCCGTGCGCTGTCGCTGGGAGCACCCGGGCGACCATTGCGGCGAAGTCGGCGAGCGTGGTCTCGGTGATCTGGCCGACACGTCCGGTGCCGACAGGTGCGGAACCCGGGTCGGCCAGCTCGACGACGTCGTAGGCAGGTTCCTCATAGGGGTGGACCGCCAGCAGCGCGCGGACCACCTGCGCTCGCAACGATCGCGGCAGCACCGCTTCGATGCGGCTCTCCGAGACGATCTCGGGCTCGCCCACCTGGCCGATCGTGGGATTGGCACCGGGCAGCGGCCGGAACCGGCCGAGACCGGTCGAGGTGTAGCTGCCCTGGTCGTAGTCGCCGATCGCTCCGGCACCGGCGTGGGCGAGCGCTCCGCGGATGGCCGGAGCGTCGTCGTGCGGCACGTGCACCACGATCTTGTCGCGCGGGGTTGCCTCTGCCGCCCGGATCGGCGACAGGTCCGTCAGCCCCAGGGCCAGCGCCAGCGACTCCGAGACACCGCCCTCGGCCTGGTCGGCGTTGGTGTGCGCCGTCAACAGGGCGCAACCGCCGGCGACCAGGGTCGCCAGGGTGCGGCCCTTCGGCGTCGCTGTGGTGAAGCCGTGCACCGGTCGCAGGAACAACGGGTGGTGCACCACCAGCAGGTCAGCCCCCCAGGACACCGCCTCCTGAGCCACCTCCTCGGTGGGGTCGACGGCGAACATCACCCGGCGCACCTGCGCTTGCTGGTCGCCGTACACCAGGCCGACGGCATCCCAGGCTTCGGCGGTGGCCGGTGGATACCAGGAGTGGAGCAGGTCGACGACCTCGGACAGCGTGGGCATGGCAGGAGCCTAGGGCGCCACCTAGTTGACCTGCCGCTCGCGCCCCTCCCAGTACGGCGCCCGCAGCTTGAACTTCTGCAGCTTCCCCGTCGCGGTGCGGGCCAACTCGTCGCGGAACTCGATCGAGGTCGGTGCCTTGTAGCCGGCGGCCTTGTCCTTGCACCAGGCCTTCAGCTCGGCCTCGGTGACGCTGGCGCCGGGAGCGAGTACGACGAGCGCCTTGATGGTCTCGCCCCACTTCTCGTCGGGCACCCCGATGACCGCGACCTCGGACACGGCCGGATGGGAGAACAGCACGTCCTCGACCTCGATCGAGGACACGTTCTCGCCGCCGGTGATGATCACGTCCTTCTTGCGATCGCTCAACGCGAGGTAGCCGTCGTCGCCGACCGTCCCACCGTCGCCGGTGTGGAACCAACCGTCGGCCAGGGCCCGGGCGGACTCCTCCGGCTGCTCCCAGTAGCCCTCGAGGACCACATTGGAACGCGCGAGGACCTCGCCGTCCGGGGCGGTCTTCAAGGTGACGCCGATCGCGGGCGCCCCCTGACGGACCAGCTTGGCGGCGCGTTCCTCGACTGACAGCGCGTCCCACTCCGAGCGGGTTCGGTTGATCGTGAGCAGCGGCGAGGTCTCGGTGAGCCCGTAGATCTGGATAAACTCCCAGCCCAGCTCCTCCTCGACCCGCGCGACGGTCCGGGTCGGCGGTGGTGCACCGGCCACGATGATCCTGACCTTGTCCCGCCCGGGGATCGGACCGTCCCAGGTCGAGGCGGCGTCGAGCACGGCGGCCACGACCGCCGGGGCGGCGCACATGAACGTGACCCCGTGCTTCTCGACGCGGCGCAGGATCTCGGCTCCGTCGATCTTGCGGATCACCACCTGGGTGACTCCCATGCCGGCCGTGGCGAAGGGCATGCCCCAGCCGTTGGCGTGGAACATCGGAAGGGTGTGCAGATACACGTCGCGATCGGAGATGCCGACGTGCAGCGCGAAGGTGACGGCGTTGGTCCAGATATTGCGGTGCGTGATCTGCACGCCTTTGGGCCGAGCCGTCGTGCCGGAGGTGTAGTTGATGCAGGCCGTTGCGTTCTCGTCCGGGGTCCATTGCCTGGGCGTGGTGCCGGGAGCCGCGAAGAGCTCGTCGTCGTCGCCGATCACGAAGCGGAACTCCGCCGGCACCTCTGCCAGGGACTGCTCGAGCTCGGGATCGATGATCAGCACCCGGGCACCGGAGTGCTCGACGATGTAGCGGACCTCGTCGGGTCGCAACCGGAAGTTCACGGGCACCAGCACACGTCCGTAGCCGGCGACCCCGAAGAAGGAGGTCAGCAGCCGCGCGGAGTTCTGCGAGACGACTGCGACCCGGTCACCGAAGCCGATGCCCAGCTCGTCGAGCCGCGCCGCCTGCCTGGCCGCCAGCGCCTTGATCTCGGAGTAGGTCAGCGAACCCAGGGACGGCGCGGGCTGGTCCGGCTCGTCGACAACCCCCACCCGGTCGCCGTACACCTGCGCGGCACGGTTGATGAAGTCGGAAACGCTGAACGGCACGAGCATGTGGCCTCCCTCACAACGACGGTTGAGGTCACCATAGCCAGACACGCCGTCGGCGGAACCTCCCCGAACGGAGGGTGCGACGAGCGGGCGGTCGCTGCGCCCAACGGGCACCACATGAGAGTGTTCTCATCTTCGCCTCATGCGAGTCCCACGATCACGGGCCAGGCTTCACCTCGTGAGCACCCTCTGGAAGCCCTTGCTGGGCATCTGCCTGGCGCTGCCGATGGCGGCGTACGTGCTGGGGTCCCTGATCGATTCCCGTCCGGGCCAGCCCACTCCCCGCGAGACCATCGTGATCCAGGATGCGCCGCCGCAACCTCCTGGAACGGCTGACCCGCCCAACTCGCGGGGCGTGGACGAGCCGTCGGGCGATGAGGGGTTGGACGACAACGGGGTGCGCGTGGTCACGCCCCAGCCCGCCCCCGTCGGTCGCGACGACGACGACCGGACAGTTGTCAGGGGCCGCGAAGATGTGGGGGACGATGACCGCGACAACGACGGGGACGACAACGGGGACGACGACGATGACGACGAGGGACCGGACGGGGAGGACTGAACCACCATCTGGTTCCCCACCACGGCGGCTTCCTCCGGTCTCGGTCCGCACCCGGCTGACCGCCGTGATCGCGATCCTGACGTTCGCCGCGATGAGCGGAGCGGGGGTGCTGGTGTACACGCTCGAGTCCGCCCGGATCGACCGGGACGTAAGTGAGCAGATCGATCAGGAGATCGCAGAGTTCCGTCAGCTCCAGGGCGGACGGGACCCCCAGACCGGCGAGCGCTTCGACGACGTGGGCCGGTTGCTCACCCTGTTCCTTGCCCGCAACGTGCCCGACGACGACGAGCTCCTGGTCGGCTACACCGAAGGCGAACGGACCCAGCGCACCCGCAACCGCTACGGAGAGCAGATCCTCACCAGCTCCGACTACGAGCAGATCGTGGACGACCTGAGCACCAACGGCGGCACGCGCATCCTTGCGTCTGCCGAGTTCGGCGAGGTGTGGATCAGCGTCGTCCCCCTCGCCTACGAGTCGAGTCTCGCCACCGAGGGGGCGTTGGTCATCGTGAACTTCCTGGAGGACGAACACGCCGAGCTCAGGCGGACCATGCAGACCTACGCGATCGTGGCGCTGCTGGGGCTGGGGCTGATCCTGGTGATCGCCGCATCCCAGTCCGCCCGGCTCCTCGCCCCGCTGCGAGCGGTCCGTGAGACCGCCGAGGAGATCAGCGCGACCGACCTGTCCCGACGGATTCCCGAGCGCGGGAACGACGACATCACCGCGCTGACCCGCACCGTCAACGGCATGCTCGCCCGGCTCGAGTCCGGCTTCGAGAGCCAACGGGAGTTCCTGGACGATGCTGGTCACGAGCTGAGGACCCCCCTGACCGTGCTGCGGGGCCACCTCGAGCTCCTCGACCACGGCAACCCAGATGACTTCGCAGAGACCAAGGCCCTGCTGATCGACGAGCTGGATCGGATGGCACGTCTGGTGGGTGACCTCACGCTCCTCGCCAAGTCCCGCCGCCCCGACTTCCTGACGATGGAGCCGGTGAGCCTGGAGTCGCTCACCGAGACCATGCTCGCCAAGGCGCGAGTCCTGGGAGATCGGGTGTGGCTGGCGGACGGCACCGGGGACGCCAGTCTGGTCATCGACGAGCAGCGCATCACCCAGGCGGTCCTTCAGCTCGCCGACAACGCGGTGAAGCACACCCGGTCCGGAGACATCATCGCGGTGGGATCGTCGTCCGGGGCCGGAGAGGCTCGTATCTGGGTCCGCGACAGCGGACCGGGAGTCCCTGCCGCCGATCGCGAACACATCTTCGAACGCTTCGGCAGGAGCACAGTGCGCAGCGGCGACGAGGGCTTCGGCCTCGGGCTCTCGATCGTGCGCGCCATCGCCGAGGCACACGGTGGCAGGGTGGGAGTCGAGGAGGTCGCCGGCACCGGCGCCCTCTTCGTGATCACCCTGCCGAGCGACAAGGAGCAGCCGTGGCGCGCATCCTGATCGTCGAGGACGAGGCCCGCATCGCAGCCTTCGTCTCCAAGGGCCTGCGGGCCGAGGGACACCACACCACCATCGCAGTCGATGGGAAGCAAGGGCTGGACGAGGCCCTGAGCGGGGGGCACGACCTCGTGGTGCTCGACATCGGCCTTCCAAGGATCGACGGGTTCGAGGTCCTGGCGCGGTTGCGCGATCAAGGCAGCCGACTGCCGGTGATCGTGCTCACCGCTAGGGACTCGGTGACCGACACCGTCTCGGCGCTCGAGGGTGGAGCGGACGACTACATGCCGAAGCCGTTTCGGTTCGCCGAGCTCCTGGCCCGGGTGCGCCTCAGGTTGCGGACCACCGAGGCCGGCGGTCGGCAGGCCGAGGACGCGCTCGAGGCGGGCGGCATCCGGCTCGACCTGCGCACCCGCCGGGCTGCTGTCGCCGGCCGAGTGGTCGACCTCTCGGCCCGGGAGTTCACCTTGGCGGAGATCTTCATGCTCAACCCCGGGCAGGTGCTGTCACGCGAACAGCTGCTCGACCACGTGTGGGGCTTCGACTTCGACCCCGGATCCAACGTCGTCGACGTGTACGTCGGCTACCTGCGCCGCAAGTTCGGCGCGAAGAGCATCCAGACGGTCCGCGGGATGGGCTACCGGTTCAACCCCGGACCTTGAAGCCGGCCAGCCTGCCCCGGGGTTGCGCCTCCAGGACCGGCTCGAGCGCATCCGAGATCTCGCGCGGCACCGGTCGTGACGCCGGGTGCGGGTCGAGACTGGCCAGCACGATCTTGGACACGGCGCCCGGAACGCGGGGTGGCAGGTCGTGGGGTCGCGTGCCCAGTTGGGGAAAGCGCTCTCGCACGTCCTCGGCGTCCGGGTCACCCTCGTCGAAAGGCTTGTATCCCGCTATCGCCTCGAAGAGCGCGGCTCCCAGCCCCCAGACATCGCTGGCCGGTTCGGGCGTCCCGGTGGTGGGCGGGTCGCACTGCTCCGGCGCCATGTAGGCGTCGGTCCCGATCGGATACTTGAGGGCGGCCGCACGGTCGACGGTCCGGGCCACCGAGAGGTCGATCAGGCGGGCCGGGGCGCCCATGATGATGTTGCTGGGCTTGATGTCGAGGTGCGCGTAGCCGACGCGGCGCAGGTAGTGGAGCACGGAGGCCACATCGATGGCCAGTGGCAGGTACTGGGCCTCCTGCAGCGGCCCATAGCGTCGGATGAGGCTCGAGAGCCGTGGTCCGTCGAGATGCTCGAGTACGACGTGTGGGCGCGGGCCCTCCAGTTCGTGTCGGAGGGCCCGCACCACCACGGGGTGGTTGACGGCATGCAGGGCGGCGACCTCGCGTCGCAGACCGCGCGCGCTCGATTCGTCGTCCACCTGTGTCGGACGGAGGACCTTGACCACGACCGGCGCGTAGGTGACGTCGTCGAAGGCCAGATAGGCCTCGTAGGCGGAACCCCCGCCCAGGAGCTTGACGGCAGTCAGGTCGGCAGTGATCGGGTCTCCCTCGCGGAGGCCCCAGGTGTCCTTCTCGCTCATCTCGTCAACCAGTCCGCTCGTCGCGTCAGCGCCGGCCGCCGCGCGTGTCGTTGCGCGAACGGTCGTTCGTCTTGTTGGCAGACCAGTCCCGCTTCTGCGGTCCCTTGCCGTCCTTGGTCCAGTCACGTGTCTTGTCCCCGCGGCTCTTGTCGCGGTCGCGGCTGACCGCGGTGAAGTTGCTGCGCGTGTGGTCGCCCGTGTCTCGGCTCTTGCCGGTTCGCGACCGGGAGTTGTCGTTCGTGTCGTCGTCATCATCATCGGCGACGAGGACCAGTGAGGGCGTGTCCTCCTCCCGCTTCACGAACTCGTCCTTCGGCTGGGCCGAGGTCTGGGTGGTCTGCAGCGAGAGCAGCCCGAGGCTGGTGAGTCCGGCGACACCGAGCACGGCGGTCGAGATGAGCTTCTTCATGGTGACTTCCTCCTGCTGAGTGGGTGTGGAAGCAACCATCGCGAGAGGAGGTGAGAACACCATGAGGCGGTGATGAGACGGCTCTCACCAGCGCCAGGGACTCAGGCGGGCTGGGGGAACTGGTGGGCGCAGAGGGGATCGAACCCCCGACATCTTCCTTGTAAGGGAAGCGCTCTACCGCTGAGCTATACGCCCCTGCTTCGGGCGGGTGATCGCGATCGAAGCGCGCTCAGACTACGCGAGCCGGGTCCGGGCACAAAAAAAGCTGCGACCGCTGGCGTCTCGGGTCACCAGCGGTCGCAACGAGATAAGCATGCACCGTCGATGCGCGTTTGTCCTGCGGATTTCGCAACTTTGAGGAAAATTATCAACGGATGTCTAGGCCAGTTGCCGCAACTGCAGCAGATGTTCTCCTAAATCGCGTCCTTCGGGCATGGCGTTGTGCACCGCCCAGCGAACGTTGCCGTCCTTGTCCACGATGTACGACGAGCGGCGCGGGCACCCGCGCTCCTCGTCGAAGACGCCGTAGGCCCGCGCGACGGCGCCGTGGGGCCAGAAGTCGGACAGCAGCGGGAAGTTCAAGCCGTCCTGGTCCGCGAAGGCCCGCAGGGCGTACGTCGGGTCACAGGACAGCGCCAGAACCTCGGTGTCGAAGGTGAGGAACTCATCGAGCCGATCACGAATGCCGGACATCTCACCGGTGCAGACGCCGGAGAACGCGAAGGGGTAGAAGAACAGCGCCACCGCTTTGCGTCCGCGGAAGGACGAGAGCGACACGTCCTGGCCGAACTGGTCGCGCAGGGTGAAGTCGGGAGCGGGGTCACCGAGGTGCAGGTCGTTCACGGCGGTCATCTTCGCACCCACGTCCGACAGTGCCGACATCGGCGACCCGAACTCGGCTCACGCCAGATCGCGTTTGAGCACCTTGCCCGTGGCATTGCGCGGGAGCTCCTGCACGAACACGAAGTCACGTGGCACCTTGAACCCGGCCAGGTGGTTGCGGACCCAGTCCCGCAGCTCCGACTCAGGCACCGGACGACTGAGCACCACGAAGGCGCGCAGCCGCTGCCCGTAGTCAGGGTCCGCGACACCGATCGCTGCCGCCTCGACCACCGCCGGGTGTCGTGCCAGGCAGTCCTCGATCTCCTGAGGGAACACGTTCTCCCCGCCGGAGACGATCATCTCGTCGTCGCGACCCTCGACGTACAGGCGGCCGGCCGCATCGAACCGGCCCACGTCGCCGGTGGACATGAGGCCGTCGACGACCTCCTTGCCGCCTCCGCCCGTGTAGCCGTCGAAGAGCAGGCCGTTGCCCACGAAGATCCGACCGGGTCGTCCCTGCGCGACCTCGAACCCGTCGGGTCCCAGGATGCGGACCACGGTGCCGAATGGTGGCCGCCCCGCAGAGTTGGGCGCTTCCCGGAGGTCCGTCGGTGTCGCGATCGAGGCATAGGCGACCTCGGTGGAGCCGTAGACGTTGTAGAGCGTGTCGCCGAACCGGTCCATCCAACGCAGCGCCAGGTCACCGGGCAGGGCCGATCCCGAGGTCGCCACCGCACGCACCCGCGAGAGGTCGTACGCCGACAGCCTCGCTGCGGGCAGGAGCAGGATGCGCTGCATCATCACCGGGATCACCACCAGCGACTGGCACTCGAAGTCCTGGACGGTCTCCAGGCAGGTCTCGGGGTCGAAGCGTCGGGTCAGGACCACGGTCGAACCGAGAAGCATGGCGAAGGCCAGGTGGGCGAACCCCCACGTGTGGAACAGCGGGGCGGCGATGTGGGTGGTCCAGCCCTCGCGCAACGGCAGCCGCGAGAGCATCGAGACGGCTGCCCCGATGCCTGCTTCGCTGCGTGCGGCCCCCTTCGGGTCCCCGGTGGTGCCCGAGGTCAGGATCACGGCACGCGAGTGCCGGGCCGGCGCCTCGAGGTCGTCGTCGACCGCACCGGCCATCCAGGCCTCCAGGGTCGCCTCGCTCACCTTCCCTGGAGTCGGTTCGTCACTCCAGGCAACGACCCGCTGCGCGATCCGCGCATCGGCGAGGAGGTCGGCGAACTCCGCGTCGTACACGACCAGGGCAGGGCGTTCCCGTTCCAGGACCGCGCGCAACTGTGGCCCGGCGAAAGCCGTGTTGAGGTAGAGGGTGTCGGCTCCGAGCTTGGCCGCGGCCAGGGTGGCGTCGACGAAGCCGCGATGGTTGCGGCACAGGATCGCCACCGCGTCCCCCTCGCGGATGCCACGATCACGCATCGCCCGCGCCAGGGCGTTGCTGCGCCGATGCACCTGGGCATAGGTGAGCGTGCCGAGCTCGTCGATGATCCCGGGCCGGTCGGGGTAGCGCAGCGCCACGGTGCGGAAGCCACCCGCGACGCCCATCCCCCAGTCGTTGAGAGTCAGCGCCACCCGGACCAGCGTGCGTGGCGAGAACGGCCGCACGATGCCTGAGGACGCCAGGATGCGTGCGGATCTGACGCCGGACAGTGTTGCCGAGGCAACCCGCCGTGGCGTGATCAATGTGTCGGTTTGGGGGTGACCAGCCTCGTGGCTGCCCAGTCCTTGCTGACCGCGGCGGTCGTGGTCTGGGACAGGCCCGCGATCGGTGCGGCCTCGGCGACATCGGCGGCGTCCACCGAGTTGGGTCGACCGACCTTGGGGGTCAACAGCCAGATCGGCCCTCCCCCGACGAGATCGGTGAGGGAGTCGACCAGGCCGTCGACCAGGTCGCCGTCCTCCCGACGCCACCAGAGCACCACGGCGTCGACCACGTTGCCGTGGTCGCCATCCACCATGTCGGCGTCGATGCAGTCTTCGATCGCGATCCGCAGATCGTCGTCAGTGTCGTTGTCCCAGCCGAGTTCCTGGATCACCATGCCCGGCTTGAAACCGAGCTTGGTGCCGACATCGTTCGTCGTTCCTTCGGTCTGGGCGGACCCGCCACCCGCGGTCGAACTCACTGACTCCTCCATCTTGTGCGTAGCTTCTGTGGTGAGTAGTCCACCCGAGTTGCGCCCTGCGCGCAACCCTGGCCCCACAGGACCGCGGGCTGGACGGTGGCGGACCGCCGCAGGATCGCATACTGATGGGTAGATTTCGCCGGACTCGGACACATGCAACGATGGACGGGTGAACGATGCCGCACCCGCCTCGCGCCAGTCCGCAACAACCCCGACGACCCGCACGGTCATCCACGAAGGTCTGCCCACCCAGCTGCCCGACATCGACCCCGACGAGACCAACGAATGGTTGGACTCGTTCGACTCGTTGATCGACGACCGGGGTCGTGAACGAGCGCGCTACGTGATGCTGCGCCTGCTCGAGCGTGCTCGCGAGATGCAGGTGGGCGTCCCGGCTCTGCGCAGCACCGACTACATCAACACGATCCCTCCGGAGCGTGAACCGTGGTTCCCCGGCGACGAGGAGATCGAGCGCCGGATCCGCGCGATCATCCGTTGGAACGCCGCCGTGATGGTGTCCAGCGCCAACCGCAAGGGCCTCGAGGTCGGCGGTCACATTGCGACGTACCAATCCTCGGCGAGCCTCTACGAGGTCGGCTTCAACCACTTCTTCAAGGGCAAGGACGCCCCGGGAGGTGGCGACCAGATCTACATCCAGGGCCACGGCTCACCGGGCGTCTACGCCCGAGCGTTCCTCGAGGGCCGACTGAGCGAGGAGCAGCTCTACCGGTTCCGCCAGGAGGTCCAGCACGGCGTCGGCAAGGGGTTGCCCTCCTACCCCCACCCGCGCCTGATGCCCGAGTTCTGGGAGTTCCCGACGGTGTCGATGGGCCTCACGGCCCTGAACTCCATCTACCAGGCGCGGTTCAACCGCTACCTGCACAACCGCGGCATCAAGGACACCAGCAACCAGCACGTCTGGGCGTTCCTCGGCGACGGCGAGATGGGTGAGCCCGAGTCGCTCGGCGCCATCGGTGTGGCCGCCCGAGAGGAGCTCGACAACCTGACCTTCGTGGTCAACTGCAACCTGCAGCAGCTCGACGGCCCGGTGCGTGGCAACGGCAAGATCATCCAGGAGCTCGAGTCCACCTTCCGCGGTGCCGGCTGGAACGTCATCAAGGTGGTCTGGGGTCGCGAGTGGGACGCCCTGCTGGCCCGTGACGTCGACGGCGCCCTGGTCAACAAGATGAACACCACCAACGACGGCACGTTCCAGACCTTCTCGACCGAGGACGGCGCCTACATCCGCGACAAGTTCTTCGGCGGCGACCCGCGACTGCGCGCGATGGTCGAGCACATGTCCGACGACCAGATCCGCAAGCTGCCGCGCGGTGGTCACGACTACCGCAAGGTGTACGCCGCCTTCGACGCCGCCACCAAGCATGTCGGCCAGCCCACGGTGATCCTGGCCAAGACGATCAAGGGCTGGACGATCGAGAACCTGGAGGGCAAGAACGCCACCCACCAGATGAAGAAGCTGACCCAGGACGACCTCAAGAAGTTCCGCGACCGGCTCTACCTGCCGATCAGTGACCGGGACCTGGAGATCGCCTACGAGGAGACCGGCGGTGCGCCGTTCTTCCACCCGGGCGCCAAGGCTCCGGAGATCGAATACATGATGGAGCGCCGCAACGCCCTCGGTGGCTCCGTGCCGCGCCGGGTGAACCGCTCCACCACGCTCAAGCTGCCCGGTGACGCGATGTACGCCGAGCTCAAGAAGGGCTCGGGCAAGAACAAGATCGCCACCACGATGGCTGTGGTGCGGCTGATGCGCGACTGGGTCAAGGACCCCGAGATCGGCCAGCGCATCGTCCCGATCGCTCCGGACGAGTACCGCACCTTCGGCATGGACGCGATGTTCCCGAGCGCGAAGGTCTACAACCACGCCGGCCAGCAGTACGAGGCCGTCGACCGCAACATGCTGCTCGCCTACAAGGAGTCGGCGCAGGGTCAGATGCTCCACGAGGGCATCTCCGAGGCCGGCGCGATGGCGTCCGCGACCGCGGCCGGCTCGTCGTACACCACGCACGGCGAGCACATGATCCCCTTCTACATCTTCTACTCGATGTTCGGTTTCCAGCGCACCGGCGACTCGATCTGGGCCATGGCCGACCAGTTGGCGCGAGGCTTCCTGATCGGCGCCACGGCCGGACGCACCACGCTCACCGGCGAGGGGCTGCAGCACGCAGACGGTCACTCCCCGCTGCTCGCGACCACCAACCCCGCGATCGTGCACTACGACCCGGCCTTCGCCTACGAGGTCAGTCACATCATGCAGTCGGGCCTCGAGCGCATGTACGGCCCCGACTCCGAGGACGTCATCTTCTACATCACCGTCTACAACGAGCCGGTCTCCCAGCCGGCCGAGCCTGAGGACGTCGATGTCGAGGGCATCCTCAAGGGGATCACCAAGGTGTCGGTCTCTGAGCAGTCCGGCCCCCGGGTGCAGCTGCTCGCCTCGGGCGTCGGCTACCCGTGGATCAAGGAGGCCGCCGACATCCTCGCCAGCGAGTGGGGGGTGGCGGCCGACACCTGGTCGGTGACGTCGTGGAACGAGCTGGCCCGCGACGCGGTCTCCGCGGAGGACTGGAACCTGTTGCACCCCTCGGAGCCCAAGCGGACCGCCTACGTCACCGACAAGCTGTCCGGCGCCGAGGGCCCCGTCGTCGCGGTCTCGGACTACATGGCTGCGGTCCCGCTGCAGATCGCACGCTGGGTGCCCGGTGACTACCGGGTGCTCGGGGCCGACGGCTTCGGCTTCGCCGACACCCGTCCGGCTGCTCGGCGCTTCTTCAACATCGACGCCCAGTCGGTGGTGGTGCAGGCACTCCAGGCACTCGCCGACCACGGCGAGATCGCACCCGAGAAGGTCCAGGAAGCCTTCGACAAGTACCGCATCGACGATCCGACCGCTGTTGCCAACGTGCAGCAGGAGGGTGGCGCGGCCTGAGTCAGGCCTCGTGCAGCGCCCTGAGGGGCGGGATCGGGGCTTGGCCGGCTTCGGCTTGGGCGACGACATGCGGCGCCCCGGCCTTCAGCATCGCGCGGAACCGCACCCGGCTGTAGACGGCTGGGTCGGTGGTGGCCATGAAGTCGTCGATCATGGCGACGAACTGCTCCGGGTGGTCCTTGTGCGGGAAGTGCCCGGAGTCGGCCACCATCTCCGTGCGCAGTCCTGGTGCCAGGGTTGCGGCGTTGTCGAGGTGAGCAGCGGGGATGACGGTGTCCTGGTCACCCCAGATGAGCAACAGAGGCATGGCCTCGGTGAGGTAGGCGCGGTCCGACATGGTGACGATCTGACCGCGCCAGTCCACGACCGACTTGACCACGTGACTGATCGCTGCGCGTGAGCGCGGGTCCCGGAAGGTCTCCACGATCTCGGCCATCTCATCGAGATCGCGCGTGTGCGGCAGTCCCGAGCGCGACATCAGTCGCATGGCAGCGGTCGTCACGTGTCGGATCACGGGAAGCGTCACCACGCCCATGGCCTGGTAGAAGCCCGGTGTGGTGATGGCTTTGATGGCCGGAGTGACCTCGGGACCGAGGCCGCCGGACGACACCAGGATCACGCGCTGGGTGCGCTCGGGGAACTGGTAGCCGAACTGCATCGCCACGCCGCCGCCGAAGCTGTGGCCGACCACGGTCACCTTGTCGATGCCGAGCACCGTGATGAGGTCTCGCATGCCGTTGGCATAGCCCCCGACGCTGTAGTCGGCACGCGGCTTGTCCGAGCTGCCGTGACCCAGCAGATCAGGGGCGATGACCGTGTAGGACTCGGAGAGTCGCTCGATGACCGGGTCCCAGGTGGTGTGGTCGCAGCCCAGACCGTGCAACAGCAGGAGGACGGGACCACTCCCGGCCTTGACGAAGGCGCGCCGGTGGCCGTGCAACGTCACGTACTGCACGTCGTAGGGAGAACCCACGCCACACCTCCGCTGCCCGGACTCCGCCAGATTTCAGGGCGCAATCATTCACCCTGACTCAGAATTCAATCAGACGACGTGTGCTGGACACCCAGCGGGCCGTGACGTTTCACGAGCCGAGGACACGTCAATTGTGAGGAAGTTCTAAACTCGGTCTGTGTCGTCACGCGCCCAGGTCACCGCTCAACTCCAGCGGTCCGTCGGAGCGCTGAGCACGGACGCCATGAGTCGGATGGAGACCGACCTGACGTGGTTCGGCGACCTGAGCGCCGAGGACCGATCCTGGGTGGGGCTGATCGTCCAGGCCGGCATCAAGGGCTTCGTCAGCTGGTACCGCGAAGCCGGCGACAACGAACCCAGCGCCGGACTCGCCGCCGACGTCTTCGGTGCCGCTCCCCGGGCCCTCACCGGGGTGATCAACCTCCAGCAGACCGTCGACCTCGTGCGCCTCAGCATCGACGTGGTGGAGCAGAACATCGACGCGTTCGTGGACCCGGAGGATGCGCCCGGCGTCCACGCGGCGATCCTTCGCTACGCCCGTGAGGTCGCCTTCGCCACGGCTCAGGTGCATGCCCGGGCGGCCGAGGTGCGCGGCGCCTGGGACGCCCGACTGGAGGCACTGGTCGTCGACTCGGTGCTGCGATCGGAGACCGACGAGACGGTGTTGTCCCGGGCCAGCGCACTTGGCTGGGTGGGGCAAGGGCACGTGTGCGTCGTCCTCGGCCTCGTCCCTGCTGAGCGCATCGCCAGCGACATCTTCGAGGAGGTACGCCGCTCGGCCCGCGATGCCGGCATGGACGCCTTGTGCGCCACGCAGGGTGATCGCATGGTGGCGATCCTGGGAGGCGTGGAGGACCCTCGGGCGGCGGCCCAATTGGTCGCGGAGCACTTTGCCGAGGGGCCGCTGGTGTGCGGTCCCCTGACGGTCGACCTGGCTTCGGCCCAGGTCTCGGCGCGGGCCGCGATGTCGGCGATGCGCGTCGCGGCCGGATGGCCGAACCGCCCCCGACCGGTGACCAGCGACGACCTCCTCCCGGAGCGGGCACTGGCCGGTGACGGACACGCGCGACGCCAGCTCGTGGCGGAGATCTACACCCCCCTCGCGGAGTCGCGCGGACTTCTCGAGACCCTCAACACCTACTTCGACCATGGTGGTTCGATCGAGGGCACGGCACGGGCGCTCTTCGTCCACCCCAACACCGTTCGCTACCGGCTCAGGTCAGCCGCCGACCTGACGGGGCTGACTCCCAGCAACCCTCGCGACGCCTTCACCTACGAGATGGCCTTGGTCCTGGGGCGGTTGCATCATTTGTAGGAAACCTACAAAGATGACCCGGTGACTTTCGTGGGAGCCCAAGGCGATCCGGAGGACTTGATCGCGGGACAGTGGACCTGTGCTTGTTATCGTCGCTCCCGGTCAAGGCGCCCAGACGCCCGGTTTCCTCGCGCCCTGGCTGGAGGACCCGGTCTTCGCGAGCCGGTTGCGCTGGTTCTCGGCGGTGACCGGCCTGGATCTCGTTCACTTCGGCACGGAGGCCGATGCCGACGCCATCCGCGACACAGCCGTCGCCCAGCCCCTGCTGGTGGCCTCCGCCCTGGTCAGCGCCGCCAGCCTGCTCGAGGACGGCACCGCCGAGGTGGGCGCCGTCGCAGGCCACAGTGTCGGTGAGCTGGCCGCCGCCGCCATCTCCGGGGCCGTCAACGCCGAGCAGGCCATGGTCCTGGTCCGTGAACGAGGTCGTGCGATGGCGCAGGCAGCCGCCGTGACCCACACCAGCATGACCGCCGTACTCGGTGGCGACCGCGACGAGGTGCTGGCCGCGCTCGAGTCGCACGGCGTGACGGCGGCCAACGACAACGGGCCTGGCCAGATCGTGGCTGCCGGCACCGTCGAACAGCTGGAGGCCCTCGCGGCTGATCCGCCCGCCAAGGCCCGCCTGATCCCGCTGTCGGTTGCGGGCGCCTTCCACACCGTGCACATGCAACCTGCCGTCGGCCACCTGTCCGCGCTGGCCGACGGGTTGGCGACCGGGGATCCTCGGCTCAGCATCATCTCCAACCGCGACGGCCAGCTGGTCCCCAGTGGATCCGAGGTCGTCGAACGCCTCGTCTCGCAGGTCAGCAGCCCGGTCAGGTGGGACCTCTGCATGGAGAGGATGCGCGCGCTGGGTGTCACGGGCATGCTCGAACTGCCCCCGGCCGGTACGCTGACCGGCATCGCCCGCCGCGCCATGAAGGGTGTGGAGACTTTCGCCCTGAAGACGCCCGACCAGCTCGACGACGCCCGCGCATTCTGCGCCAACCACAGCGGGCCTGCTGACCCCACATCCGCACCAACAGGAGCCAACTGATGCTGACGCTGACCGGCGCCTCCCATGCCGCACTGCTCGGCATCGGCACCTACCGGGCTTCACTGGTTGTGCCCAACGACGAACTGGTGCAGGCCATCGACTCCTCCGACGAGTGGATCCAGCAGCGATCGGGCATCAAGGAGCGGCGTTGGGCCACCCCTGAGGAGACCATCCAGCTCATGTCCGTCGAGGCATCTCGTCAGGCGCTGGACAATGCCGGGATCGACCCGCGTCAGATCGACTGCGTGATCGTGGCCACCATCTCCCACCTCCTCCAGACGCCGGCGATCGCGACGGCGGTCGCCCATGAGCTCGGCACCGACAAGGCCGCTGCCTTCGACATCTCCGCCGCCTGTGCGGGCTTCTGCCACGCGGTCGCACTCGGATCCGACATGGTCCGGGCCGGGACGGCAGGCCATGTGCTGGTGATCGGGGTCGAGCGCCTGTCCGACATCACCGACATCAAGGACCGTGGCACCGCGTTCATCTTCTCCGACGGCGCTGGCGCGGTGGTGATCGGCCCCAGTGAGACCGAGGGCATCGGTCCGGTGGTGTGGGGCTCCGACGGCGAGCAGTTCGACCTGATCCGGCAGAAGGAGGACTGGCGTGACGTCCTCGTCGCCGAGACCCCCGAGATGCCCAACCTGGTGATGCAGGGTGCAGCAGTGTTCCGCTGGGCGTCCTACGAGATGGCGAAGATCGCCCACCAGGCACTGGACAAGGCTGGCGTCACGGTCGACGATCTCGATGTCTTCGTGCCCCACCAGGCCAACATGCGCATCATCGATGCGATGGCACGCACCATGAAGATGCCCGCCCACGTCCGGGTGGCCCGCGACATCGCCCAACAAGGCAACTCGTCGGCGGCCTCGATCCCCCTGGCGCTGCACCGGATGATCCTCGACGGCGATGCGAAGAGCGGCGACACTGCCCTCCTGATCGCCTTCGGTGCCGGCTTGGCCTACGCCGCCCAGGTCGTCACCGTTCCCTGATTCCCGCACCACCCACTGCACCATCCGTCAAGAGAAAAGGAAGCCAGATGGCCACCACCGAAGAGATCCGCGCCGACCTCGCCGACATCGTCAACGAGGTTGCCGGTATCGACGCCGCGGACGTCCAGCTCGACAAGTCCTTCATCGACGACCTCGACGTGGACTCCCTGTCGATGGTCGAGGTCGTTGTCGCGTGCGAGGAGAAGTTCGGCGTGTCGATCCCCGACGAAGAGGTCAAGAACCTCAAGACCGTCGGCGACGCGGTTGCCTTCATCGAGCGCGCACAGGGCTGATCCCAGCCCACCCTTCTCGGGCGCCGGTGGCCTGGCCACCGGCGCCCCCCGAACACAGCACGGGCCCCGTCCGGCTCGCCGAGTGAGGATGACATGAGTCGTACAAGAGTTGTGGTGACCGGCATGGGCACCACCAGCCCCGTCGGAGGCGACGTCGCCAGCACGTGGGACGCCCTGATCAACGGACGCTCCGGCGTCCGTCACCTGACCGACGAGTGGGCCGCGGAGATGCCGGTGAAGATCGCCGGCCGCGTTGCCGTCGAACCGACCGAGATCCTGGAGCGGGTCAAGGCCCGACGCCTGGACCGCTCCTCACAGTTCGCCATGGTCGCGGCCATGGAGGCCTGGAAGGACTCCGGCCTCGAGGGTGCCGAGATCGACAACGACCGCCTCGGCGTGGCGCTGGCATCTGGCATCGGTGGAGTCACCACGCTCCTGGCCAACTACGACACGCTCAAGGAGAAGGGCCCGCGCCGGGTCTCTCCACTCGCTGTCCCCATGCTCATGCCCAACGCCCCCGCGGCCAACATCAGCCTCTACGTCGGCGCCAGGGCCGCGGTGAACACACCGGTCTCAGCGTGCGCCTCGGGCAACGAGGGCATCGCCCTGGCGCTCGACCAGATCCGTCTCGGGCGCGCCGACGTCGTCGTCGCAGGCGGGACCGAGGCGGCCATCCACCCGCTGCCGATGGCGGCGTTCGCCAACATGATGGCGCTGTCGAAGAACGAGGGAGATCCCACCACCGTGTCCCGGCCCTGGGACACCGGGCGCGACGGCTTCGTGCTCGGCGAAGGGGCCGGCGTGCTGGTCCTGGAGTCTCTTGAACATGCGCTGGCTCGTGGTGCCCGGATCTACGCCGAGGTCCTCGGCGCAGGCATCACCGCCGACGGTCACGACATCGCTCAGCCCGACCCGCTCGGCCGCGGTGGCGCACGCGCCATCATCCGCTGCCTGAGCGAGTCCGAGATCAGCCCCAAGGACATCGTCCACATCAACGCCCACGCCACCTCGACGCCGCAGGGCGACATCGCCGAGGGTCTGATGATTCACGCCACCCTGGGCGAACAGGCCAACAACGTCGTGGTGACCAGCACCAAGTCGATGACCGGTCACCTCCTCGGTGGCGCCGGTGCACTGGAGTCGATCGCCACGATCATGGCCATCCATGAGCGAGTGGTCCCCCCGACCATCAACCTCGACAACCTCGACCCGCAGGTCGAGCTCGACATCGCCACGAAGCCCCGGGAGCTGCCCTCCGGTGACATCGCGGCGCTGAACAACTCGTTCGGCTTCGGCGGCGCCAACGTGGCGGTGGCGTTCGGCAGCTACTCCTGACCTGTCGCAGACGTACACGCAAATACCCGCTGACCCGTCGCAGATGTACGTACATCTGCGACGGGTCAGCGGTCTCTCGACGCACTTTTGCGACAGGTCACACCACTTGGTGCAGCCAGCGAACTGGGGCCCCTTCACCTGCGTGGCGGAAGGTCTCAAGCTCGTCGTCCCACGGCTTGCCCAGGAGCTTGTCGATCTCACTGAGCAACGTGGTGTCGCCCAGGGCGGTCTTCACCACGGCTGCCTTGAGGCGATCCTCGGGAATCATGATGTCGCCGTGCAGCCCAGTGACGGCGTGGAAGATGCCCAGTTCGGGGGTGTAGGAAAAGCGGCTCCCCTCGGTGCCACCCGTGGGCTCCTCGGTGATCTCGAACCGGAGGTGGTTCCAGCCCCGCAGAGAAGACGCCACAGCCGCTGCCGAGCCCGCGTCGCCAGCCCACGACAGCTCAGCCCGATAGGTGCCTGACTGCGCGTTCTGCGGGGTCCAGTCGAGACTCACGGGCACACCGAGTACGCCGCCCACGGCCCACTCGATATGCGGGCACAGTGCGGACGGCGCGGAGTGGACGTAGAGAACGCCTCTCGTTGCTGTGCGGGTTGCAGTGCGTGTGGTCACCGTGACCTCCTCATCCTCGGCGTCGAGATACGCCTTCCCCAGCGGTCTCGAGAGTGATGAGCTCAGATCAGAGTGACACGTGTGTAGTTATGTAGTCATTGTGACTGATGTTGCCCGCGAACGCCAGCGCCGCGTCAGCCAACCCGGAAAGCAGTCAGCTGATCCGCACCGAAGCCGGGTCGACGATGTTGCCCACGTCACGAACCGCGCCCAACAACATGCCGTCACCGACGACTCGCGGTCCGTCGATCACGTCGAACACCAGGCAGGTCACGTTGTCGGTGCCTCCCGCGACCAGAGCGTCCTCCACCAGTCGCGCGGCCGCCGAATGTGGGTCGGCGATCTTGAGAACAGTCGCGATCCGGTCCTCATCGATGAGGTCGGTCAGCCCGTCACTGCAGACCAGGAAACGATCACCCACGTGCGCCCCCAGGTGGATGAGGTCGATCTCCTCGATGCCCGCTTCTGGGTCGGCGTGGAGCGAGCGCACCACCACGTTGCGCCAGGGGTGACGGCGCACCGCGTCGGCAGCGAGTTGGCCGGCGTCGACCAGGGTCTGGACGTACGTGTGGTCCGAGGAGATCCGGGTCAACCGGCGACCGTCGAAGAGATAAGCCCGGGAATCCCCAATGTGACCGAGCACGATGTCCTTGCCGTCGCAGGCCAAGATCGTCAAGGTGGTGGCCATGCCGGCGCGCTCAGGACGAGCGACAACCCCTTGCTGCAGACTCTTCCGTACGCCGTGCACAGCATCGATGACCACCCGAGACAGATCCGACTCGAGGTTGGCGAGCACGTGCGCGGACACGACGTAGGCCGCGGTGGCCGACGCCACCTCGCCGGCGGCGGCTCCCCCAACCCCGTCGGCCACGAGCGCAAGGTAGGGCGACATGAAGGCCGAGTCCTCGTTGTGGTCGCGCACCATGCCGACATCGGTCACTCCGGCGCCTTGGAATCGCAGCATGCCACTCCCTTCGCCGACCGTGGTGTCGTGCTCGTCACAACCCTATCTCGGGGACGCCCGACCGCTGTCGCTCATCCACAGGTGGTGTCGCGGGCCTCAGCGTTCGAGCTTCGCCTCGAGCTGCTCGGCACGTTCGGCGGCGTCGGTGATCTCGTCGCTGTCGATGGCCATGGTGCGGTGGAACCACGCCAAGGCGTCGGTCTCCCGCCCAGCGGCCACCAGCGTGTCGGCGTAGGCGTAGCGCAAACGGACGACCCACGCCGCCCGCGTCTTGCTGGTCAGGTGAGCGAGCTCCAGGGTCCGGATGGCAGCGTCAAGCTGACCCATGTCGCGACGGGCACCGGCCTCGACGATGGTCATCTCGGCCAAGGCGTCCGGTGCGAAGTTCGCGACCGACGGGCTCTTCGCCAACTTGAGGGCCTGCTCGGGCTGGCCCAGCGCCCGGTGACAGTCCGCCATCATCGGCAGGTAGTCCGGAGCACCGTTCATCCGTTTGGCCGCTCGCAACTCGGCGAGGGCCTCGGCGTAGTGACCGGCGGCGTAGGCCGTCTCCCCTACCGCTTCCCGCACGACCGCAAGTCGGGAGGCGCGCGCCCGAGCCGCAAGCGTGTGCTGGTACGCCGTCTCGGGGTCGCTGTCGATCAGCTCGCCTGCGGCCACGAGATGGCGAGCGACACGCGAGGCCAGCTTCTCTGGGAGCCCCTTGAGCTGAGCGGTGATATTGCGGTCGAGCTCCTTGCCGGTGATGTGCTCCGGAAGTGGCGGACCGTCGTACTTGGCCTGGTCGACGTTGCGTGGGCCCTGCTCGTCCTTGGGACGCTTCCAGTCGTCCTTGCGCGCCGGTCGGCTACCACCGCTGCGGTTGTCGCGCGCTTCGAAGCTGCTGCGGCTGGATCGGCCACTCCCGCCGGAGCGACCGCTGGAGCCGGCTGCGCCGGACCCGCCGGGACGACCCGACGTTCGGCTGCTGTTGCGGTCCCCGGGACGTCCCGAGCCGCGACGTTCTTCGGCCACAGTGAATCGCTCTCCTTCAAGAGGTGTACATGCAAAATAGCGTAGAGGCCACCCTGGTGGGTGGCCTCTACGAAGTGGTTGTCCGGCGACGTCCTACTCTCCCACAACCTTCCGGTTGCAGTACCATCGGCGCTGAAAGGCTTAACTTCCGGGTTCGGAAT
>NZ_JBFWVK010000004.1:0-367620 GCF_050246775.1 Nocardioides sp.
CGTATGCGTTGACGAATGTGACGTTGCCGTATGCGGTGGCGTTGGCGGACAAGGGGTGGGTGCGGGCGTGTCGTGAGGATCGGTCGTTGGCGTTGGGGCTCAATACTCATGGTGGTGAGTTGACCTACGCGCCGGTTGGTGAGGCGCATGGCATCGCGGCTGTGTCCCTGGACGACGTACTGGCCTGACGGTGGTCGCCACGGTGGGGTCCGACGGCTCGCCACCTGCTCCCACGAGTACGACGCTGGGCCGGGCGGTGCGCTCCTACCTGGACCACCTCTCGGTCGAGCGGGGTCTGGCCGACAACACCTTGACGTCCTACCGACGCGACCTGCGCCGCTACCTGGAACACCTGGCCGCGCAGGGCGTGGACTCGTGGGACGACGTCAGCGAGGCGACGGTGGCGGACTTCCTGATGCGGTTGCGAGAAGGGAGTGCCGAGCACCCGCCCTTGTCCTCGACCTCGGCGGCCCGGACCGTGGTCGCCGTACGCGGCTTCCACAAGTTCGCCGTTCGAGACGGTCTGACCACACGGGATCCGGCCAGTGGCGTCAAGCCACCGACACCGGCCAAGCGGCTGCCGAAGGCCCTGCCGCTGAGTGAGGTCGAAGCGATCCTGGAGGCGGCCGGGAGCCCGGGAACCACGCTGGCGCTGCGGGATCGGGCCCTGCTGGAAGTGCTCTACGGGACCGGTGCGCGGATCTCGGAGGCCGTGGGGCTCGACGTCGACGACCTCGACCTCGAGGAGGGGACCGTCCTCCTGCGAGGCAAGGGGGGCAAGGAGCGCCTGGTCCCGGTCGGCTCCTTCGCCCGCGAAGCTGTCACGACCTATCTCGTCCGGGCGCGTCCTGACCTGGTGGCGGCCGGCAAGGGCACCCCGGCGATGTTCCTCAACGCACGTGGAGGTCGCCTCTCGCGCCAGAGTGCCTGGTCGGTGCTGGTCAAGGCCGCCGACCGAGCCGACGTCACCGCGGACGTCTCACCACACACCTTGCGGCACTCCTTCGCGACCCACCTGCTCGACGGTGGGGCCGATGTCCGCGTCGTCCAGGAGTTGCTGGGACATGCCAGCGTCACCACGACGCAGGTCTACACCCTGGTGACGGTCGACAATCTGCGCGAGGTGTTCGCCACCTCGCACCCTCGTGCCCGCGAGTGAGTGCCCCACCGCTCCTATGCTGGGGACGTGCCCGTCGACCTCGCCCTTCTTGACGGCGTTCGATGGCTGTCCGGGCCGCTGCCAGGGGACCGTCCGGCGGCCCTGCTGGCAGCACTGGTCCTGCACCCGACGGGCCTCGGGGATGCGGCCCTGGCCGAGCTGGTCTGGGGGGATGACCCGCCGGCCCACCCGACCAAGGCGCTGCAGGTCCTGGTGTCGCGGCTGCGCACCACCTGTGGCCACGACCTGCTCAGGCGCTACGAAGGGGGGTATCGGCTCGGGTTGGAGCGTGAGCAGGTGGATGCCTGGCTGCTCGACGACCTGACCCGGAGCTCCGCGCAGGCCCTCGGCGATGACGACCCCCAGCGTGCGGTGCTCCGGGCGGACGAGGCGCTCACCCTGGTCGTGGCAGACGACGCGGACCCCACGAGTCCGCTCGCCGAACTGCGTGCCCGGGCGCGTCAGACCGTCGCCCGTGCCCAGACCACCCTGGCGCTCGCCCTGGGAGCCTCCGGGCAGGACGACCGGGCCCTGCCGCTGCTGGAGGACGCGCAGGCCCGCCATCCGGCCGATGAGCGTCTCCTGGCCGCCCTGCTGCGGTCCGAGTCGCGATCCGTGGGCGCTGCTGCCGCGCTGGCACGCTTCGAGTCCTATCGCTCCGGCCTGCGCGAGCGGCTGGGCACCGACCCGGGTCCGGAACTGCAGCGAGTGCACCGCCAGTTGCTGGCCGCCGACGACCCGGTGCGCACCGGCGTGCACTTCGACGGCACCGAGCTGCTCGGCCGGGCCGACGAACTGGGTCAGCTCCAGGGCCTCGTGCGCACCGGACGAGTGACCTCGATCGTCGGCCCTGGCGGCCTGGGCAAGACCCGGATCGCCCATGTCCTGGCCAGGGACGCCGAGCAGCCACGGGTCCACTTCGTCGAGCTCGTCGGCGTCACCTCGCCCGACGACGTGGTCGCAGAGGTGGGGGCAGCTCTGGGAGTGAGGGACTCGGTCGCAGGGCGCCGTACGCTCACGCCCGCGCAGCGAGCGGATGTCCGGGGCCGGTTGGCGCAGCAGCTCGACGCTGCGCCGACCCTGCTCATCCTCGACAACTGCGAGCACGTGGTGGAGGCCGTCGCCAGCCTCGTCGCGTTCCTCGTCGTCACCACCCGGGAGCTGCACGTGGTCACCACCACGCGCTCACCCCTGAACATCGCGGCGGAACGGGTGTTCGTGCTGGGTGCGCTCGCCACCGCTGACGGCGTCGACCTCTTCCGGCGCCGGGCACAGGCGGCACGGGCCGACGTCGTGCTCGAGGACGCCGTGGTGGCGGGGATCGTGGCCCGGCTCGACGGGCTGCCGCTGGCCATCGAGCTCGCTGCCGCGAGGGTCAGGGCGATGTCGGTGGAGGAGATCGCCGAAAGACTGGCCGACCGGTTCGCGCTGCTGCGTGGCCGGGACCGCACGGCCCCCGATCGCCACCAGACCCTCCTCGCGGTCATCGACTGGTCCTGGAACCTGCTGGGTGAAGCGGACCGACGAGCCCTGCGATGGCTCTCGGTCTTCCAGGACGGGTTCACACTGGCCGCCGCCGGCAGCCTGCTCGGCCCCCCGGCGCTCTCGGCCGTTGAGTCTCTCGCGGACCAGTCCCTGCTCGGTGTGAAGGAGCACCAGGGCCGCATGCGCTACCGGATGCTGGAGACGGTCCGTGAGTTCGGGCGCCTGCACCTCGACGAGGCGGGCGATCGCGCAGAGGCCCTGGCCGCGCAGCGCGCGTGGGCCCTCGAGCTGAGCACCCGCCTGACCGCCCGGATGTACGGTCCCGATCAGGTCGAGGCGGTGGACGAGCTGCGGGCGGAGGAGATCAACCTTGCCGACGTCGTACGCCGTGCCCTGACGGCGGCGGACCCGGCGACCGTGGTGGTGCTGATGGGGGCGCTGGGCAGCTATTGGGCGATCACCGGCAACCACGCCAGGTTGATCGTGCTGGTGGACGCCGCCGAATCGACCCTCCGGGACTGGGCGCCGCCGGCAGAGCTGCTGGAGGCCACCCGCCTGACGTTGGCGCTGTTGCTGAGCAACGCGGGCCTGGCATTCGGTCGAGGCATCGGCGAGCTCGGCGAGATGCTGCGTCGGCTCGGGCCGGGGGAGCAACCGGGGGTGGTGATCGCCCACACCCTTCTCATCGATGGGCTGGAGGGGTTCCCCGGCCTCTCGGTCCTGGATCCGCTGCTCGCTCATCCGGATCGCCGGGTGCGGTTGACCGCTCTGCAGTGGGCCTGCCTGCTGGCCGAGAACCAGGGCGACCCCGACGCCGCGAGCGAGTTCGCCCAGCGGGGGATCGACCTGTGGCGCGAGTCGGACGGACCCTGGCAGCGGGCGAACCTGCAGACCCAGCTGTCGGGTCTGGCCATGCAGATGGGTCGCCACGCGGAAGGTGCCGCCCACAGCCGGGCCGCCCTCCCGGTGATGGAGCGGCTGCACGCGGAGGACGATGCGCTGCAGATGCGGTCCCACCTGGTCATCGCCGCCCTCGCCGAAGGGCGACTCGACGATGCCGAGCGGGCCGTCGACGAGCAGCTGGCCATCGAGGCGCCCACCCCCGAGCTGGGAGGCCAACTCGTGGTCAACGCCTGCCGGGCCGAGATCGCGTTCGCGCGCGGGCGGGCCCTGGAGGGGCTGGCCCTCTACGACGAGGCCATCATCGGGATGCGCGGACTGCGGTTCCCGGGAGTGGAGCCCACCGGGCTGGAGCCATGGATCATCGTCGCCGAGGCGGTGGCGCTGGCGGCGTACGCCCGACACGGCGAGGGGGACGACGGCGCGCACCTGCGGGAGCTGCTGCTGAGCCAATGTGCGCAGCTGCTGCGTGATCGCCGCGCGTTCGTCGACTACCCGGTCACCGGCCTGCTGCTGGTCTCGCTGGCCGCCTGGGGACTGATGCGCGGCACTCCCGGTCCCGATGACTCCGTCCGGCTGCTGGTGCTGGGGGAGCGGTTCGCCTACAACCGCACCCTGCCCAGCGTGTGGTGGGAGAACTTCGCGCCCAGCGCTGAGCAGGCCCGGCCCGGGCTGATCGCCGCTCTCCGCGAGGAGTACGGCGAGCGCCGCGGGCCGGACCTGCTCGAGGAGGCGTTGGCGCTGGTGGAGCGTCTCAGCTGATCACAGATGGCGCTTGTAGCTGCGCACCGACAAGGGGGCGAAGACGGCGACCACGAGGGCGCAGCCGAGCAGGGCCCAGCCGACCTCGTGGGTGACCGTGCCGGTGTTGGCCAGGTCGCGCACTGCTGACACCACGTGCGACACCGGGTTGAACCGGACGAAGGCGGCCAGCCAGTCGGGAAGGCTGTCGGGCGACACGAACGCGTTGGACACGAAGGTGAGGGGGAACATCACCATCATGGAGATGCCCTGGACGCTCTGGGCGCTCGTGGCGATGGTGCCGACCCAGGTGAACACCCAGGCCAGGGACCAGCCGGCAACGACTGCCACCATGATGGCGGCCATGACACCCAGCACGCCTCCCGCGGGACGGTAGCCCAGGGCGAAGCCGGTGGCGAACGTCAGGCTGCTGGCGATCAGGTAGCGGACCAGATCGGCCACCATGGGCCCGGCCAGTGGTGCGATCCGGGCGATCGGGAGCACCTTGAACCGATCGAACACTCCCTTGTCCATGTCCTCGCGCAGCTGGATGCCGGTGGCCATGCAGGCGGTCAGGGTGGTCTGGGCGATGATGCCCGGAATCAGGATCGGGAGGTAGTCGCTGACGCTGCCGGCGATGGCACCGCCGAACACGAAGGCGAACATGGCGGTGAACAGCAGGGGCTGCACCGTGACGTCGAAGAACACCTCTGGGTTGCGGCGCATCTTGACGGTGGCGCGCCAGGCCATGGTGAAGGTCTGGCTGATGGTCTGGCGGATGCCGACCCGCGTCGGCAGCGCGCTGACGTCGGGGATCGGGCTGAGCCGGTCACGGGACCCGGCTGGATCGTGCGCTTGGCCGGGGGCGGGTGTCTGGGTCTGGGTGGTCATCGGGTCAGCTCCAGTTCTGAGGTCGGGTCCTGGACGTCGGGTCGGGGGCTGCTGGAGGCGCCGGTGTCGTGGCCGCTGTCGTGGCCGGTTTCGTGGCCGGTCAGGGCAAGGAAGACCTCGTCGAGGCTCGGGCGCGTGACCGAGACCTCGTCGATGACGATGCCTCGCTCACGCAGTGCGATCAGGACGTCGGCGGCCTGGTCCGCCCGCTGGAGGGGCACACTCAGCCGGTTGGAGCCAGGGGTCGGGACCGGGGTCTCGTGCAGCACCCGGTGCGCCAGATCGCTGGCGATGGCGAGGTCTCCGGCGCTGGCCAGGCCGAGGTGCAGCGACGAGCTGCCGATGGACGCCTTGAGCTGGTCGGGCGTCCCCTCAGCCACCTTCCGGCCGTGGTCGATGACCGCGATCCGGTCGGCCAGCTGGTCGGCCTCGTCGAGGTACTGCGTGGTCAGGAGCACGGTGCAACCGTCGGTCACGAGGCCGCGGATGGTGTCCCACATCTGCGCACGGGTGCGTGGGTCGAGCCCGGTCGTGGGCTCGTCGAGGAAGATCAACGGCGGTCGGGTGATGAGGCTGGCGGCGAGGTCGAGCCGCCGGCGCATCCCGCCGGAGAACTGGCTGATCGGCTTGTCGGCCGCGCCCTCCAGCCCGAACTGGTCGAGCAGTTCGAGCGCCGTCGTAGCAGCCGTCTGACGGCTCACCCCCTGCAGCCGGGCGAAGAGCCGGAGGTTCTCGCTCGCGGTCAGGTTCTCATCGACCGAGGCGTACTGCCCGGTGACACCGAGCAGCTGGCGCACGACGTGGGGCTGGCGGCGTACGTCGACGCCGAAGATCTCCGCGTGGCCGGAGTCGATGGGGAGCAGGGTGGCGAGCATCTTCAGCATCGTCGTCTTGCCGGCACCGTTGGGCCCGAGGACTCCGAAGACCTCGCCGCGGCGGACCTCGAGGTCGATCCCGTCGACGGCGCGCTGTTCGCCGAACGTCTTGACCAGGGCCTCGGCGTGTACGGCGGGCTGGTCGGTGTGGTGTGTGGACATGTCATCAGCGTGGGGTCACGCAGTTTCACGGCGGCTTCACCGCTGCTTCGCCAGGTTTCATGACCGGTCGGGATGCCCCGTCACCACCAGATTCATCCACAGGAAAGTGCACAGGCAGGGTCGTGCCTGTGCACTCACGGCGGGATCGAGTGCACATTCCATCAACAGATTTGGCAGGCTCCGGTGCACTGACCGGTTTCGTCTTGTCGGCGTGACACGGCCTGCCTAGAGTCACCCGAGGCGAGAAGTCGTTCTGTCGACAAAACACCCCACCCCAAGGGTCTTCGCTGTCGGTGCTGTCAGGCAGGATGTGGAGGTAGACCCATGAGTGGAGTCAACGGTTTCGATGGGCGGTTCCCCGGTCACCCGGGCTCGTCGGCGCCGGAGATGCCTCCGCTCGTCAGCCCACCCAGCCCGCCGGAGGTTGAAAACCGCGTGACTGAGCCTGTGCCCTTCGATCGTGCCGTGACGGCGGCCGAGGTCGAGATCGGCCCGACCGGTCGTCCCATGCCGGTGATCCCCGAGCCCCAGCCCTACGTGCGGCGTGAGCGGGCCCGGGTCATCTCCCTGTGCAACCAGAAGGGCGGGGTGGGCAAGACCACGACGACCATCAATCTGGGTGCGGCGCTGGCCGAATACGGTCGCAAGGTGTTGTTGGTCGACTTCGACCCACAGGGATCGCTGTCGGTCGGCCTGGGCCTCAACCCCCACGAGATCGACCTGACCGTCTACAACCTGCTGATGCAGCGCGAGGTCGGCCTGGAGGACGTGATCGTCCCGTCGGGAGTGCCCGGCATGGACCTGCTGCCGTCCAACATCGACTTGTCGGCGGCCGAGGTGCAACTGGTGCACGAGGTCGCCCGTGAGCAGACCCTGCAGCGGGTGCTCGGCCCTGCGATCGAGCAGTACGACGTCATCCTGATCGACTGCCAGCCCTCGCTCGGTCTGTTGACCGTCAACGCCCTGACTGCCTCCGACGGCGTCATCGTCCCCTTGGAGTGTGAGTACTTCGCCCTGCGCGGGGTGGCCCTGCTCAAGACCACGATCGACAAGGTGCAGGAGCGACTGAACCCGAAGCTGGTCGTCGACGGCGTGCTCGGCACGATGTTCGACGGGCGCACCCTGCACAGTCGCGAGGTGATGGACCGGCTCGTCCAGGCCTGGGGCGACACCGTCTTCCACACCGTGATCCGCCGCACGGTCAAGTTCTCCGACTCCACCGTGGTCGGGGAGCCGATCACGACCTACGCGTCGTCCTCCGCGGGCGCCGACGCCTACCGCCAGCTCGCACGAGAGGTGTTGGACCGGTGCCTCGACGGGTGAGCCTGCCAGCGGCCGATGACCTGTTCCGTCCCACTGCGGATCCCGGCCAGGATCCCGCGGGCGCTCGACACTCGCCGGTGCGAGCCGTCCCCGCGACGGAGACCTCCGAGGGCCCGGCGAGTGCCAAGCCCGCTGGCCGCCGCTCCAGTGGGCGGGTGCGGCACGACGAGAAGATGACGGTCTACGTCACCTCCTCGGAGCTGCACGACCTGGAGCATGCCCGACTGGTGCTGCGCTCGACCCACGGCTTGGCGGTCGACCGGGGCCGCCTGGTGCGTGAGGCGCTCGCCCTGGTCCTGGCCGACTTCGAGGCGCACGGCGAGGACAGCGTGATCGTGCGGCGGCTCAACCAGGCATGACCACGCAGATGACCGGCCAGGCCAAGGCGCAGGGTCCGGGCTCTGCGGGTGAGACCGCCGACACCCCGGCGGCGCCGGGCTTCGAGGTGCGGCTCGACAACTTCGAAGGTCCGTTCGACCTTCTGCTGAGCCTGATCGCCAAGCACAAGCTCGACATCACCGAGGTGTCCCTGTCCAAGGTGACCGACGAGTTCATCGTCCACGTCAAGGCCCTCGGCGCGGTCTGGGACCTCGAACAGACGACGTCCTTCCTGTTGGTGGCCTCGACACTGCTCGACCTCAAGGCGGCCCGGCTGCTGCCCCAGGGCGACGTCGAGGATGAGGAGGACCTGGCTCTGCTCGAGGCCCGCGACCTCCTGTTCGCGCGTCTGCTGCAATACCGTGCCTTCAAGCTCGTGGCCGGTGTCCTGTCGGAACGGCTCACGGGTGAAGCCCGACGCCACCCGCGGGCGGTCGGGCTCGAGGAGCGGTTCGCCAGCCTGCTGCCGGAGGTCCTGATCGGCATCGGCCTGGAGCAGTTCGCGGCCCTGGCCGCGCGGGCCATGGAGCCCAAGCCGGTCCTGGAGGTGTCGCTCCAGCACATCCACGCCGCCAAGGTGTCGGTGCGGGAGCAGGCGGCGATCGTGGTCGACCGGCTGCGCCGCAGCGGCACCATGACCTTCCGCGCCCTGTGCGGGGACTCCCCGGACACGCTGACCACCGTGGCCCGCTTCCTGTCATTGCTGGAGCTGTTCCGCGAGGGTGTGGTGTCCTTCGACCAGGTCACGCCGCTGGGCGAGCTCACGGTGCGCTGGACAGGCGAGGACGACGCCGAGATCGAGATCAACGACGAGTTCGACGGCACCATCGCGGGCACTGAGCCTGAGCAGCCGTCCGAGGAAGAGGAATCGTGAACGACCGTCCCGAAGAGTCGATCGACGACACAGTGAGCGTCACCGAGGACGGCGGGGACACGCTGGCGGTCGCGGTGGCCGACCTGCGGCCGGCCCTCGAGGCCGTCCTGATGGTCGCCGACCAGCCGCTGGACCACGTCACGCTGGCCTCCGCGGTGGGCTACCCGGCCGAGGAGGTGGCGCTGGCGCTCGACGGGCTTGCCAGGGACTACACCGAGCAGGGCCGGGGCTTCGAGCTGCGCAACGTCGCCGGTGGCTGGCGTTTCTACACCCGCGAGGAGTACGCCGCCGTCGTGGAGGCCTTCATCCTCGACGGCCAGCAGGCGCGGCTGACCAACGCGGCCCTGGAGACCTTGGCGGTCGTCGCCTACAAGCAGCCGGTCTCGCGCCAGCGGGTCTCGGCGATCCGTGGTGTCAACGTGGACGGGGTGATGCGCACGCTGCTGAGTCGTGGACTGGTCGAGGAGGCCGGGTTCGACGGGGACTCCGGAGCGCACCTCTACCGGACCACCACCTACTTCCTGGAACGCATCGGGGTCACCTCCATCGACGACCTGCCCGAGCTGGCGCCGTACCTCCCGGACATGGACGACATGGAGGACGAGCTGGCGGGCATGATCGGCGGACCGGTCCCCGCCGATCCAGGTCCGTCCGCACCGAACGAGCCCGAGCATCGCGAAGCGAGTGCCCCGTGAGCATCGAGGTCGATGACGACGGCCAGATCCGGCTGCAGAAGCTGCTGGCCCAGTCGGGCATCGCCTCGCGCCGCAAGTGCGAGGAGATCATGCTCGCCGGACTGGTCGAGGTGGACGGGGAGATCGTCACGCGACTGGGCACCAAGGTGGATCCGACCGTCGCCGTGATCCGGGTCAGCGGGAAGCGTCTGCCACCCATCTCGCCGCACGTCTACCTGGTGCTCAACAAGCCACGCGGCGTGGTGTCGACGATGTCGGACCCGGAGGGTCGGCGGACCCTGCAGGATCTCGTGGCCGACCGCCCCGAGCGGTTGTTCCACGTCGGCCGGCTCGACACCGACACAGCAGGTCTGATCCTGCTGACCAATGACGGCGATTTCGCCCACCGGATGGCGCATCCCTCCTTCGAGGTGGACAAGACCTACGTCGCCGAGGTCGACGGTGAGGTGAGCAAGGCCACCGTTGCAAAGGTGCTCTCCGGCGTGACGCTCGAGGACGGGCCGGTGACGGTCACCAAGTTCAAGGTGGTGGGTGAGCATGGCGACCGCACCATCGTCGAGCTGGTCATCCACGAGGGGCGCAACCGGATCGTGCGCCGGCTGTTGGACCATGTCGGACACCCGGTGCGACGACTCACCCGCACCAGGTTCGGACCGGTCAACCTCGTGGGGATCCGCACCGGCGAGCTGCGCGACCTGACCACCGACGAACTGGGCACGCTGCTGGACAGCGTCGCCCTGTGAGTCAGGCCGCCGCGTCGTCCTCGGGCAGGCACAGCGGGCACAGCCCGGACTCGTCGGCCAGGTGGGTCTCGCAGCCGCGGCACCACAGGACCGACGACCGTTGCTGGGTCATCGTGCGATGCACTCGCAGGTTGTCTCGCAGGCGCGCGTAGCGATCGGACCTGTCCATATGGACAGGATGAGCCCTACCCGGTCGGACTGCCAAGGAGATCGGTCACACCGCCCCGTTCTGCTGCGCGCCGTGGGCTGGGCGGGCGCGAACGCCGAGCCCGACGTGACGGCTACCCTGTGCCCGGACGGTTCGAGCCCCAGACGGCGACAGGAGGCACACGGTGAGTGACCTGACCGGTCCCATCCATGTCGTGGGCGCGGGGCTCCTCGGTGCCTCGATCGGGTTGGCCTGCCGACGGGCAGGGCTCGAGGTGCTGCTGTCCGACCGCAATCCCGACCACGTCCGCACGGCCTCCGGGCTCGGCGCCGGCACTCCGTACGCCGGCCAGCCAGCCCAGCTCGTCGTGGTGGCGGTGCCGCCGGACCAGCTCGCCGCCGAGATCAGCGCCGCCCTCGCGACCGGGGCGGTCGTGACCGACGTGGGCAGCGTGAAGTCGCAACCCCTGACCCAGGCGACGGGGGAGCTGAGCAACTACGTCGGTGGCCACCCGATGGCGGGTTCGGAACGATCCGGTCCGCTCGCGGCAAGCGCCGGACTCTTCGACGGTCGCCCGTGGGCGATCACACCGCACGCCGGTTCCACCGAGGTCGCCACCGACCTGGTCACCGAGCTGGTGGTGCTGTGCGGCGCTGTACCGGTGCGCCTGACGCCTGAGGAGCACGACCGCGCGGTCGCCCGGACCTCGCACCTGCCCCATCTCCTGGCCGCCCTCGTGGCGGGTCGCCTCGCCGACGCTCCCGTCGATCATCTCGCCCTCTCCGGACAGGGAGTGCGCGATGTCACGCGCATCGCCGGCGGTGATCCGGAGCTGTGGCAGCAGATCGTCACCGCCAACGCCGTCGCGGTGCTCGAGCTCCTGGGTGAGGTGCGCGGACAGTTGGACGTGCTCATCGACGCGGTCGGCTCGGGTTCGCGCGAGGATCTCGTGGCCGTGCTCGAGCACGGGGTGTCCGGGACCCGGGCCATCCCTGGCAAGCACGGTGGCCCCCTCACCCCGATGCGATCGGTGTTCGTGTCGGTTCCCGACCACCCGGGCGAGCTCGCCCGGCTGTTCTTCGACGCCGGGGCGAGTGAGGTCAACATCGAGGACATCCACATCGACCACGACCCCGGCCGCCCCGTCGGACTGGTGGAGCTGCTGGTCGCCGAGTCGCGGGCCGAGCACCTCCTGGCCTCTCTCGAAGCCAAGGGATGGGCAGTTCACCGGTAGTCTGCCCTGTGCAGAATTCCCCCATCACGAGAGCAGGACCAGTGAGTAGCGCACGCCCCGACATCGTGGTTGCCATCGACGGACCGTCGGGCTCCGGCAAGTCGAGTACGTCGCGTGGCGTCGCCTCCAGGCTGGGACTGCGCTACCTCGACACAGGCGCCCAGTTCCGGGCGGTCACGCACTGGATGCTCAGCCACGACGTGGACCTCGCGGACCCGGACGCGATCGCGGCTCGGGCCGCCGAGCCACAGCTGCAGTCGGGCACCGATCCACTCCAGCCGACCATCACGGTCGACGGCGAGGACGTGTCGGTGGCGATCCGTGGGGAGGCCGTCACTGCTGCGGTGAGCCCGGTGAGCGCCGTACCCGAGGTCCGCGCGCGGCTGCTCGACCTGCAGCGCCGGATCATCGGCGACGGGGGCATCGTGGTCGAGGGCCGCGACATCGGCTCGGTGGTGGCCCCCGATGCCGACGTCAAGGTCTACCTGACCGCGGACGCGGCCGCACGCGCCGCGCGTCGGGCCGCCGAGGAGGGTGGTTCGGACCTCGCGGCGACCCAGGCATCCCTGGCCTCACGCGACCAGATCGACTCGGGTCGCGCGACTGCGCCGCTGGTCCTGGCCGACGGTGCGGTCCACCTCGACAGCACCTACCTGTCCCTGGACGAGGTCATCGACAAGATCGTGTCGTTGGTCCCGTGAATCACGCCCATCCGCCGCGCACGATCGACGTGCCACCGATCCGCGAGCGCACCTTGCAGCTCCTGCGCCCGTCGGTGCGCGCGGTCATGGGGCGACGCTGGGACGTCCGGCTCCACGGCCTCGAGCAGGTGCCTGCCGGTCCGCACATCGTGGCCTCCAACCACCTCGGGCTGATGGACGGTCCGCTGTTGGCGGCCTACCACCCCCATGCCGTGCACGCGCTCACCAAGCAGGAGATGTTCCACGGGGTGCCGGGGCTCGTCCTGCGGGCCGCCGGTCAGGTCTCGCTGGACCGGTGGAGTGCCGACCCAGGGGCGATCAAGGCGTGCATCCGGATCCTGCGCGACGGCGGCGTGGTCGGTGTCTACCCCGAGGGTGGGCGCGGCGCCGGCGAGTTCACCCAGATCCGGGCCGGGGCGGCCTACCTGGCGCTGGTGACCGGCGCCCCGGTGGTGCCGCTGGCCGTCTTCGGCACCCGGGACCCCGGTGGTGACACCAACTCGCGGCCGCGCCGTGGCGCGCCGATCGACTTCGTGTACGGCGCTCCGGTGCGGATCGAGCCGGTGGCCTTCCCACGGACCCAGGAACAAATCCGCCGGTCGACGGTGTTCCTGCACGAGGCGCTGTGCGCCCACCTCGACGCTGCCCGAGCCCTCACCGGACGTGAGCTGCCCGGACCCCTTCCCACCGAGAGCCCGTCAGCGACGGCCTCCACCAAGGAGCACATCGATGACTGACGTCACCGAGACCACCGACCCCACTGCCGGCCCGACGCCCGTCCTGGCGGTCGTCGGCCGCCCCAACGTCGGCAAGTCGACCCTGGTCAACCGCATCATCGGCCGGCGCGAGGCCGTCGTCGAGGACAAGCCCGGTGTCACCCGTGACAGGGTCTCCTACGACGCCAACTGGAACGGGCGAGCCTTCACCGTCGTCGACACCGGCGGCTGGGACCCGGATGCTCGCGGGCTGGCGGAACGGATCAAGGCCCAGGCCGAGATCGCGGTCACCCTCGCTGACGCCGTCCTGTTCGTCGTGGACGCCACGGTGGGCATCACCGACCACGACGAGGCCGTGGTCAAGGTGCTGCGCAAGTCCGGCAAGCCCGTCGTACTTGCTGCCAACAAGGTGGACGACGAACGCACCGAAGCCCAGGCCTACGGGTTGTGGAACCTCGGGTTGGGTGAGCCGCACCCGGTCTCAGCCGTCCACGGTCGTGGCTCGGGTGATCTCCTCGACGCCATCCTGGAAGCCCTGCCGGAGACTCCGGAGCTCAACTACGACCCGCCTGGTGGGCCGCGCCGGATCGCGATCGTGGGTCGCCCCAACGTCGGCAAGTCGTCGTTGCTGAACAAGCTCGCGGGGGAGGAGCGCGTCGTGGTGGACGACGCGTCCGGCACGACGGTCGACCCGGTCGACGAGCTCGTGCACTTCGGGGGCAAGAACTGGCGGTTCATCGACACCGCGGGGATCCGCAAGCGGATCAAGGAGGCCTCCGGGCACGAGTACTACGCCTCCCTGCGTACGGCGACGGCGATCGAGCGCGCCGAGGTGGCGGTCCTCGTGGTCGACGGGTCGCAGTCGATCTCTGAACAGGACCAGCGCATCATCCAGACCGTGCGCGAATCGGGACGAGCGCTGGTGATCGCGTTCAACAAGTGGGACCTGGTCGACGAGGAGCGCCGCTACTACCTCGACCGGGAGATCGAGCGCGAGCTCGTCCAGGTGCAGTGGGCGCCGCGGATCAACCTGACGGCGCGCACCGGGTGGCACATCGACCGTCTCACTCCGGCTCTGGAGCGGGCGATCGAAGGGTGGGAGACCCGGATCTCCACTGGCCAGCTCAACGCCTTCCTCGGACGCCTGGTGCAGGAGCACCCGCACCCCGTGCGTGGCGGCAAGCAGCCGAAAATCCTGTTCGGCACCCAGGCGGGCACCGCACCGCCTACCTTCATCTTGTTCACCAGTGGCAAGTTGGACGCCGGCTACGAGCGGTACATCGAGCGTCGCCTGCGCGAGGAGTTCGGTTTCGTCGGCACGCCGATCAACATCTCGGTGCGGCCGCGGGAGAAGCGGAAGAGGTAGTCATGCGTCACGTGGTCCGGGCTTTGTTGGCCTCCAGCGTCGTGCTGGCGTGCGGGGCGTCCGCCTTTGCGGCACCGCCGCCGCCGGTCCCGGCCCGCGGGACCCTGGCTGGGACGTCGTGCACGGTGTTCCCCGACGACAACTACTGGAACGCCGACATCTCCGGTCTGCCCGTGCATCCGCGCAGCGCGTCGTGGCTGGCCCACATGTCGACCAGTCGCCGCCTGCACCCGGATTTCGGGCCGTCGTACGGCGACGGACCCAACTACGGGATCCCGGTGACGATCGTCAGCAGGAGCCATCCGAAGGTGCCGGTGCGTTTCGACTACGCGAGCGAGAGCGACCGGGTGCGCTATCCCCTCGGGGCCGACACCAAGATCGAAGGTGGGCGTGCCTCGGGAGGCGACCGACATGCCATCGTCGTCAACAAGGACACCTGCCGGCTCTTCGAGACCTATGCCACCCGCCTGGCCGGTGGGCGCTGGCGGGCCGGATCCGGGGCAGTGTGGGCGTTGGGCAGCAACAGGCTGCGTCCCGACGGGTGGACGTCGGCTGATGCCGCCGGGCTGCCGATCCTGCCGGGCCTGCTGCGCTGGAAGGAGGTGAAGGCAGGGAGCGTCGACCACGCGATCCGCTTCACCACCGATCGGACGGCCCGGTCACACGTGTGGCCGGCTCGCCACGACGCGGGCTCCGGTGGGATCGCCAACTTCCCGCCGATGGGTGCCCGGTTCCGGTTGCGGGCCTCGTACGACGCGTCTGCGCTGGGACCGCGAGCCCGGGTGGTGGTGCGGGCGATGAAGACCTACGGGCTGGTGCTGGCGGACAACGGGTCGCCGTGGTTCTTCCAGGGTGAGCGCAACGCGAACTGGCCCGATCGACTGGTCTCGGACCTGAAGCTGATCCCCGCCCGCGCCTTCGTCGCCGTCGACACCAGGTCCCTGCGCGTGGACCGGAACAGCGCCCAGGTCGCCACTCCGTGAACCTGCGGCCGGGCGATGCGAGCAGTCGCTTGAGCCTGCGGTAAGGTTCTGTCCGCCCGCCCACCGGCGGGCGGTTTCGGGCTGTAGCGCAGCTTGGTAGCGCACCTGACTGGGGGTCAGGGGGTCGCAGGTTCAAATCCTGTCAGCCCGACAATAATTGGGTCCCTCACCTGTTTTCGTGCAGGTGAGGGGCCCTTTGCTTGTGACGCGGGGCGTGTCCCGCTCCCGGGTATCAGGGCGCGCATCCAACAACTCTCCTGACCGCCCGTCATCGATTGGCTGCTCGGAACGTCCTTCTCACTGAGACGAGGGAGTGCCGCTGTGCGGTGCCCGAATGCCGAGAAGCGAGGCCAGTGCGTGACCACCCGGAGAACCACCCGATTCCGACGAGCCGCGGCGTGGGTGATGACCTGCGCGACCGCCGTGTCGATCTGCCTGACCCCGCTGGGGGTGGCCTCGGCCACAGCCGAACCACCGCCGACGCCTGCCGCCGAGTTCACCGCACCCACCTGCCCCGGGACGACGGAGCACGACCCGACCGACGCCGCCGGCCCTGTGGCTGACCTGACCGAGGTGTTCGGTCGTCGCCTCGATGCCTACAACGAGGGCCGAGTGGTTCCGTTGTACGACTACTTCGGGGACAGTCAGGGGGCGTTCCCGCCGCTGTGCGGGGTCCGCTACGACGCCACTGTCGCTGGACCGGTCTCCCAGTGGATGTTCTGCACCGACATCAAGTACCTGGCCTGTGGAGGGGTCGACGCTCTCGGCAACATCATCGAGGAGGACCGCGCGAACACCTACCCGGTCGATCCCATGGAGGACCTGCCGACCAACCCGAAGCTCGATGCCGATCAGGAGAAGCTGATCTCCTACCTGGTGCAGCAGGGGCACAGCTACGCCGGTGTCGGCGCCTACTCCCTCGGCGGGGTGGACAGGGCCACGGCGGACCTGGGCTCCGACGAACGCCGGGCCTTGCAAACGCTGATCTGGTGCATCAGTGACCCTGACGTCGCCGCCAACGTCCCCGACTTCGCAGCGACGTGCGCCGCCAACATGGACGCCGCCGAGCAGGCTCGTCTGCTGACGATGATCCCGGACGTCGCCGTGCTGCAGCTGCAGTTCGTCGGCGACCTTCCGGACCTCGAGGTGGGCGCCACCGCCAGGTTCCGCATCACCACGAACGTCTACAACCAGCCGATCCAGCTCGTTGCGACGCCTGCAGGGCCGGTGTCTGTCCGGGTCTGCTCAGGCGACGCGACACTCGCGGGGACGACGCTCACCGTGGCGGGTGACGATCCACAGGCGACCAGTGACATCGAGGTGTGTGTCACGACCACGGAGTCGGGGACCGTTTCGCTGAATGCCTCTGCCCAGCCACCCTCGACTCAGCACATCCTGTGGGCGCAGAGCCCGACGCGGGGACCGCACGGTCAACCCTGTCAGGTCTTCGCCAACTTCTCCCGCGAGCATCAGGTCACCACGTCGACACGCGCCCAGGTGCGCTTCGTCGCCGGCCCCAAGGCCGCCCCGAGGCTGCGGACGCGAGTCACTGACGCCCACGTCCGGCCGGGAGCCACTCTGCGGGATCGGGTCCAGATCAATGCCCTGGCGACCCCTTACCAGGGCATCGCCACGGCACGGCTCTACGGCCCGTATTCGACGAAGCCCGGCGCCGCGGACTGCCGCAAGCGAGATCTGGTGGCCACCGTGAGATTCAACGCTCGCAACGGGACGATGCGAACACCCGGAGTGAAAGTGAGCGAGACCGGCTACTACACCTGGGTCGCCTCGTTGAGCGGTGACCGGCTCAATGAGCCCGCCTCCCATCGGTGTGGGCTCGCCTCCGAGACCACCCTGGTGCAGAAGCGACAGGTCAGGCACACGATCGCGATCAACTCCGGCTTCGAGGGTCGGCTTCCCACCACGGCACTGATGCGAGTAGCTCACCCGTCGAGGCTCACGTTCGAGGCGGCTGGGGTCGCCGCGTCGGTGATGCCGGTCGGCATGGTCGGCCACTCGATGGCGATGCCCGGGAGCACCCACCGACTCGGGCGTCTCACCCGCACTGCCGCGCCGGGCGACAAGATCGGCACGGCGGTGATCGCCGGACACATCAGCGACGACCACAACGTGCCAGGGGCCATGTGGGGCCTGAAGCGGGCATCGAGGGGCGACGTCTTCTCCTACACCCAACCGTCAGGTGCCACACAACGCTACCGCGTCGTCTCGGTGCGGTCCTATGTGCGCGGGCGGCTGCCGCAGAGGATGTTCAACACCGGAGGACGCCCGCGAGTTGCGCTGGTGACCTGCTCCGGGATCAAGGTCACTGGCCGGCACTTCCACTACACCAGGAACCTGGTGGTCATGGGGGTACCCATCGGCTAGGCGCGGGTAGGTGAAGGGCCCTGACCTGCAGTTGAGCAGGACGGGGCCCTTCGCAGCTCCGTGGGATGGTGCCGCTGAGCGGGCGACTGGCGCAGTCCGGTAGGCGAGCCGTGCAGCGCTGCTGCCGGTTGTTGAATCAACCGGCGACCACGTAGGCCGCGGTGCTGGGAAGCCCCAAGAGCCCGTCCCGCTCCAGGCCCTTGGCCCGCTCACGGAACTCTCGCTCGGCCGATCTGCGCACCTCGGTCGTTTGGGCCAGGAACGTCTGGCCAGCGGTAGCCACGCCACCCGCGATGCCTCTCCAGAGCGCGTCAGCGCTGATCGTCCAGTCCCAGGTGACTTCAGTGGCCGTGATCGCCTCGAGACCCGCGTCCTCGGTCAATCCGCGCAGCCCGTCGACGGACCGTTCGAAGTCCAGGTCTGCGCTGAGATGGCTGCTCGGAAGCGCAACGACGCCAGCGGCACCGAACGCTTCTGAGACCAGAGTCGCCCACGCCGGCCTGTGAGCAGTCCAGACCGTGATGGCGACTCGTCCACCGGGGCAGGTGACGCGGGCGAGCTCTCGCACGGCCGCTCGAGGATCGGGGACATGATTGATCACGAAGTTGGCGGTCACCGCATCAAACGTGCTGCCATCGAACGGGAGGTCTGGCAGCCGAGCCTCGATGACCCGCCCGGGAACCACGGTCGACGTCATGCTCACCATCTCCGGATCGGCGTCGACCGCGACCACGGTCCGGCCCAGGGCTGCCGCACGAGCGGCCAGGCTGCCGGTGCCTGAGCCCACATCAAGGTGCAGGGCGCCTGCGGTGTCGGAGAGCAGACGCCCCACCGGGCCCTCGCACAGCGTGGCGAAAGATGCGCGGTAGGCGTATGACTGTCCACTCCAGTTGCTCACCGCGGAACCCTATGCCCTGGTCGGTCTAGCTCCTCTGGACGAACGCCAGAACCGCGAGCACGCGACGGTTGCTACCGGCATCGGGGAGCAGTTCGAGCTTGGTGAAGATCGTGCTCACGGCCGGCTCGACCGTCTTGATGCTCAGGTGGAGCTCCTCGCAGATGGCTGCGTTCGACAGGCCGCGAGCCATCAGCTCCAGGACGTCACGCTCGCGTGGGCTCAGTCCTTCCAGGTGACCGGCCCGGCGCTCCCGGCTGATGACCTCGGACAGGCTCAGGTGCTGGAGCACGAGCGCCGCCTGGGCGACGAGGTCGTCCACGAGCCTGGTCTCACGCACCGACAGCGACTCACCGCGATGGATGCTGAGGGCCCCGACGACCGCTTCTTGGCGCAACACCGCACGCACCTCCACGCCGTTCGTCCGACGCAGTACGTCGAGGGTGGTGGCGGTGAGGTCGTCGGTCGGATCCGGCCACGCTCCTACGGCATAGAGCTCGTTCGCGGCCCCCATCCACAAGGTCGCGCTGCTCGCGCCCATGGACTCTCCGACTGCCCGGGCGAGGTCGGCGGGGAGGTCGTCGGAGTCGGGTGCGGTGCGCGACATCCACGTCAGCGCCGAGTACGACGCGACGTGGTGACCGTGGACGATCGCCCAGCCGGCCGCGACGGGAAGAAGGGTCGCCGAGATGAGTCCGGGACGCGGCGTACCCCACACAGCGAGGCCAACCAGGAGCGCGCCCACCGAGATCGCCGCGGCCCCGACCATCCAGGTGAGCTGGCGCCGGGCCACTCCATCGGCCGAGCGCCATCGCACGATGACCACCACCACCCACAGGATCTGGAACGCCGCGAAGGTGGGATGGGCGATGGCTGACCACCACGTCTCGACCGGGTCCGGGGTGGTGGGGTTGATCGGGTGGGGCGTCAGGACGCCCGCCGACCGGTAGTCGACCGGCCAGAGCCCAGACAGCGTGGCGCAGAGACCGGCCAGGACGACCACCGCCAGCGCCACCACGCGCCAGCGAGGGGTCGGCAGCCGGCCGTCGGGGAAGCAGATCACGGCGAAGGTGCACAGGGCGAGGGCGATCGGCAACGGCCACACGCCGACCCAGCCCCACCACCGGCTCGACTCGGCGGCGGAGGTGTGGCCGATCTGGCGGCCCAGGAACATCAGGGCCTCCACGACGCCGGCCGCCATGAAGAGCACGCCCTCGCGGTGGCCCGGTCGCTGGTAGAGCACATAGGCGCCGACAAAGGTGAAGGAGACCGCCAGCAGCCCGTTGTGCAGATTCGGCGTCCACATGCCGCGGGCGGACCCGACGGCGACCATGACGACGACCAGGCTGGCCAGCACCAGGGGCACGAGCCCACGCACTTCCCGAGCGCCGGATGCCGTCACGACGCCATCGTGACACGGGAACCGGCCGGTCCCGGGCAGGGTTTTCCCTGTTTCTCACCGTCAGGGTCAACCCCGTGGTGGGTGAGCGGACGTGACAGCGACGGTGGGGGTCCACCGTCATCACGAAGGGATCCGCCGTGACCATCACGACTGGCTCATCAACCACCGACCACCGCACGTTGACGCCCACTGACCACCTGTTGAACGCCGCGCTGCTCGTAGCGCCCATGATCTACCTGGCTGCGGACTCGACGTACGCCACCCGGGGATGGGACGACGCGACCGCCGGCGTACTGCATGTGATCGGCGCCATCGCCTACGGCTTCGTGGTGTTGCGGGTGGCCGCGTGGCTGCCGGTGGACTCCAGGCTGGCTGCTGTGATCCTGTTCACCGGTCTCGTCGGGGTCGTGGGGAACGCCGCCTACGGCTTCGAGGCGATCCACATGTCGCTGGGCGACACCCAGCTCGTCGACCAACCGGGGGCCGCCAACCTCATCAAGCCCCTCGGCCTCTTCTTCCCGTTGTCGTTCGCGCTCGTCGCGCTGGCGCTGCTCAGGCTGGGACATCGCTGGCAGGCCCTGTTGACGCTCGTCGCGATCCTCGCCTGGCCGGTCGCGCACATCGGAAACCTCCCCGCGGTGGCGGTCCCCGTCAACGTCCTGCTCGTCATCGCCTTCGGGAGCCTGGTGTGGCCTCGGTCCGACTCCAGTTGAGCCGGCAGGGATCGGGTACGCCGCCGCCGTACTGTTTTTCGAGCCAACGCCCGCGGCGCAACCACGAATCTGATTCACTGGGAGCAGCCCTGCAGAGGGACGAGTTCGAAGAGGTCAGATGTCGCTGCGTGCCCTGGTGCACTCGAAGGTGGTCCTGTTCCTGGGAGTCGCCGTCGCTGTCGTCGTACCAGCGATCACCCTGCCCCGACTGCCCTCGGTGACGCTGTGGCCGGTGGCCCTGGGCCTGATCCCCTGGACGGTGGGCAAGTACATCCTGTGTCCGCTGCGCTGGCGGGTGTTGACCAACGCTCAACTGGGACGCTGGTGGCACACGCGTGCGTACGCCGAGTCCGAGCTGCTGGGGCTCCTCACCCCGGCCCACGTCGGGGCCGACCTCTGGCGGATCCGCCGGCTTCTGCACGCGGACGTCGCTCGCGGCGACGCCCTGGCCAGCGTTGCGATCGACCGCACCGTCGGTGCCGTCGGACTGGCGGTCTTCGTGGCCTTCGCCGGATCGGCCCTCCCACTGCGCATGCTGCTCACCGCTCTGGGGCTGGGCGTGGCGGCGATCATCGTGTTGCTCGTCCTGCGCAGGATGAAGCCGCAACTGTTGCCGACCGGACCGCTGCCCTCACCGAAGCGTCTCGTGCACGGTCTGGTCCTGTCGATGGGCTACCAGGCGACGATCGCGCTCCTGCTTCTGGGCACGCTGGGCGCGACGGGCCACACGCTCTCCCCGTTGGAGCTGCTGGGCGCCTTCGGGGCCAGCCAGATCGCCGGGGCCGTTCCCGGCCCCAACGGTGCCAGTCCCCGTGATGCGGCACTCGTGGTCGCGCTGGTGGCTCTCGGCATCCCCTGGGCTGCAGCCGCGGCCGCGGTGACGCTCAAGGCGGCCATCGCCTGGCTCCCGGCCCTGGCTCTGGGCGGCATCAGCCTGATTGCCACCCGTCGCCTGCTGCGTCAGACCTCCATTCCGGTCCCAGACGCCGCGTGACCACCGGCCCTGGGGCCGAGGACCTTGGGCAGGGGCCAGGAGGACCCTGCGCTGCGCAGACTGGCGGTGGAACCAAGGAGGGACATGGTTCAGACCGCGTTGTGGATTCTCAAGCAGGCCATGATCGTCGTCGGTGCCGTCGCGGCGTACTTCGGCGTCCGCGGCCTCACCGAGGGTGCGGCCGACCTGGCGATCCAGCACGCCCAGCTCATCGTCGGTTGGGAGCAGGATCTCGGCATCTACGTCGAGAAGGCCTTGGCGCAGCCGGTCGCCGCCTCGCCCGTTCTCTCCACCCTGGCCAACTGGGTTTACATCTGGGGGCACTGGCCGGTGATCGTCGCCGCGATGGTGTGGACCGGGATCCAGCACCGTCACGTCTTCCTCCGGCTACGCGACGCCATGATCGTGTCCGGGATCCTGGGCATGACGATCTTCGTGACCTACCCGGTCGCCCCACCCCGACTGGCCGGCCTCGGTTTCGTGGACACCGTCACCGAACGCTCGTTGTCCTACCGGGTGCTGCAACCCCCCGCCTTCGTGGACCAGTACGCCGCCATGCCGAGCCTGCACGCCGGATGGGACCTGTTGGTCGGGATCGCGATCGTGACCGCGGCCTCGTCGCTGGCGCTGCGTGCCTTCGGCTTCGCCATGCCCGTCCTCATGGCGATCGCCGTCGTGGTGACCGCCAACCACTTCATCCTCGACGTGGTCGTGGGCGTCATCCTGGTGCTGATCGGTCACCTGGCGGCGTTGGCCCTGGAGCGGCGCCGCGACCTCCGCTCGGACCTCGCCGCGCAGTCGGTGCGAGATCTGACGCCATGAACACGATCGCCGTCGCCCATCGGGCGGGCAACTCCCTGGCCGGACTGCACCTGGCGAACCTGTTGGGTGCCGACGTCATCGAATGCGACGTCCACCACCATCGCGGGCGACTCGAGGTCAGGCATCTGAAGACGGCCGGACCGTTGCCGTTCCTGTGGGATCGCTGGGAGCTGGTCCCGGCCTCGACACCGAGACTCGGCCTGCAGGAACTGCTCGAAGCCGATGCGCACGGCTCCACGTTCATGCTCGACCTCAAGGGCCCGGGCAGCCGAACAGGAGTCGCTGTCGCCCGGCTGTTGCACGACCTCGGACTGCGTCGCCGGCTCCTGGTCTGCGGCAGGCAGTGGTCGGCGGTCGAGGCCGTGGCCGACCTCGACTACGTCAACCCTGTGCTCTCGGCGCGCACCTCACGCGAGCTCGCTGCCCTGTGGCCTCGGTTGAGCCGCCGCAGCTTTCACGGCGTCTCGGTCCACCGATCCCTGCTCGACCTCGACGTCGTGAGCCGACTGCGCAGCAGCGTCGAGGTGGTGATGACCTGGCCGATCAACGATGTCCAGTCGCTCGAGCAGATGGTCGACCTCGGGGTCAACGCGATCATCAGCGACAACCCCGAGGTCCTGATGCAGGTGGTGTCGCGTCGGTGAGCCATAGACGAGGCCGACGAGCGAGATACCCGTGCCTGAGGAAGTCCCAGCCAGCGCCCCACAGGTCATCGGCGGTCAGGGTGCCCGATCGCCGTCGGGCTGCACGGCGTACCAGTTGCCACCGTTGAGGAACACGTCGTGGCACTTCACCTCGCGCTTCGTCTCATGTGCGTAGAAGTACAGCGGGTGCCCGTCGTAGGTGACCTGGCTCGTCCCGTCCGTACGACGAGTGGTGCCGAGCAGTGACTGCCTCACCCGGTCTCCGGCACGCGGGTCGCCGTTGGTGAGCACTGGTGGCCAGGCCTCGGCGCAGGCGTCGTAGCAGCGGGGCCGCCCTGCCTCGACATCGAAGATGTAGATCGCCTGGCCGGTGCCGTCGAACAGGATCGTGCCCACGTCGCTCGCTGCAGCGACGATCGTCCGGCCGCTCGGTCTCGGCGTGGCCGACGGGGCAGAGGATTCCTCGGGTGCAGCCTCGGCTCTGTCGCTCCTCGACGGTGACGACGAGGGGGTGCTGCCGTCGGTCGCGGGCGTGACCTGATCCTCACCGCAGGCCGACAGTGCGCCGAGAAGCAGGATGGCTCCGTATCGTCGAGTCCTCACCCGGCCAGTGTGCCCTTCTGGGCGCCGAGGCGGGGAGATGTGATCAGTGCGCCGAGCCACACCCCCACCACCATGGCGGCGACCACCACGAGCGAGGAGACGTTGAGCTGCGCCATCCCGGAGAGGCCGTGGCCGAGGTTGCACCCCCCGGCGATCCAGCCACCCGCACCCAGCAGCAGGCCGCCCGCAGCAAGCCTGGGAAGGCGACGGGTCTCCTCACCTCGGATCCAGACGCCGCCCGATGCCCGCGCGGACAGGTGGCCGCCTGCCACGATTCCCGCCAGGAAGGCGACCAGCCAGTAGTTCGGAGACCCGGCGGCGACGCTCGCGACGGCGCCGACGGAGCTGGGGCCGAAGCTGACACCCCCGAAGGAGGCCAGTGCCCAGCCGGCGCAGATCGCCACCCCGAGCCCGGCGCCCAAGCGTCGCCAGCCCCACTGCCAGTCGTGGCCGGGGAGGTCGCGACCGGGCCGAAGCCAGAGAGCCGCCGCGACGAGGACCAGCAGCAGAACAGCGACGACGAGACGGGGGAGTCCGAGCAGGCCGGGGATGGTGGCACCTTCTCCACCCGCGAGCACCGTGGGACCAGGCAGGGTCACTTGTCGGGCGACCAGTTCGCCAGCCCCCCACCCCGCGAGCCCGACCACGGCGCCGAGCATCCCTTCGCCCAACTTGTAGAAGAGCCCGGAGATGCAGGACGAGGCGACGACCATGCCGAGGCCGATGAGCAGTCCTCCCGTCACGTTCGCCACCGGTCGGAAGGCCAGGCCCTGGTTGAGACCGCCGGTGCCCGGGAGGACGAGCAGCACCGAGAGGCCCACGGCGCCGATGGCCACCCCGAGTCCCCACCCTCGAACCAGCAGCAGGCCGCCGTCCAACGAGGAGCGGATGGCGGAGTGGAAGCACAGTTGTCCGCGCTGCAGCACGTAGCCCATGAGCACGCCGGCGAGCACTCCGGTGATCACCGCGATGATCACGGGCGGCACCGATGTGCGCCGCTCAGAGCGGTGGTCCTCATGGGTCTCCAGCTTCGGGTATGTGGACCTCAGGGTACGTCGCCACCCAACTGACGGCGCCTCGATGAGGTCGACGTCATGGCCGATGACTCGGTGAGGACCGCCCTACCCGACCTGGCACACCAGGGGTGGGATGCCCGGTGCGCGAGCACCGGTGCAGCCTGCTCGGCACGCTCCTCCTCAGCGCACGTACCCGATCAGCGACGGTAGGTGGTGTCTCGCCGTCTACCAGCAGACCCCTGTTCCCGAGACCGCGTGATTCGCCGCGGGGTCATGCCCGGTACGCCGGGAATGTCATCGAACCGCAATACGGCTGTTCGACACGTTGTCACGAGGGCACGGCAGTGTCTGAGGTGGAGCCCCGGGATGCGAGATACCGGCGCATCGTCGTCACGGCGTCCACGACCTGGACAGTGACGAGGGGAACAACTCGAACGAGAGGGGAGCCACATGCTCACCATGACTCAGGAAGCCTCGTCAGTCGTCCGCAAGTTCACTGCCAGCCCGCGGCTGGACGAGTCATCGGGAGTGCGTATCGGGGGCCGCTCCGATGCCCGCAACCTCAGCGTTCGGGCAGTCAATGGGCCCCACCCCGGTGACCTGGTCATCGAGGAGTCCGGAGCTCGTCTGTACCTCGAACCCGAGGCGGCGGGGCGGGTGCGAGGCAAGGTGCTGGACGTCCGCGACGCCACCGCAGACCGTGTGGAGTTCCTGCTCACGGCTTCCTGACCCGGCGAAGTCGTTGGTCAGCTGGTCGATGGGCCGCTCGATCGCGCGCCTGCCGTTTGTGGCTACGACCGTCACGCTCCTTTCGGTCGTGGCCTCAGGGGGCCTTCACAGGGATCCGTACGGCGATCTGCCCGCGGCGTATCCGCGAGGCGCCCTGAAGCAGAGGCTGTCCACACGCCTGCCTGCCAGTGGACCTCGAGTCCCGGCGTCGGCTGGAACCGGCTGCGATGCCTGACGGCCTGCCCTGACTACCAGGCATCGCAGCCCGGGACTGAACGTGGGACTCCCTGGGAGGGACCACGACAAGCTGGGTGCCCGACTACGAGTCGGTCGTCGTGACCCGCACACGTTCTGTCGTCGCGCCCCAACCTGCTGGCCCCTTCAGCGTGTCCCCCGGACCACGACCATGCTGGGGAGCAGAGATGACGGTCAGTCGGTCGATCAGTTTGCGATTGCATGACATTCCGGGACGACCCGGACAGAACCGCTCCCCTTCGAGGTGACGGTGGCACCATGGCGCCATGGCTTCGACTCGGGTGCTCGTCCTGGAGGACGACGACGGTATCCGCATGGCGCTGCGCATGGCGCTGGAGGATGCGGGCTACCTCGTCGTCGAGTGTGCTCGAGCCGAAGAGGCCTTGAGAGCCGTGGAGGAAGAGCCGGTCGACCTCATGTTGGTGGACCTGATGCTGGGGGGGATCGACGGCTTCACGTTCATCTCACGGGTCCGGTCGACGACGCATGCGCCCATCGTCGTCGTGAGCGCGCGGGAAGGTACTGGCGATATCGTCAATGCCCTCGAGGTCGGCGCGGACGACTATGTGACCAAGCCCTTCGTGGTCGAGGAAGTGCAGGCTCGGTTGAAGGCTCTCCTGCGCCGTCCGAGCATCGCCGAGCCCGAGACCGGCCGTGACCGGACTGAACGTGTTCGGCTGTCCGATGGCGCAGACCCGCTGGTGATGGACCTGGCCGCTGCGACAGTGAGCAGGGGAGGCCAGCGCATCCATCTGACGAAGACGGAATATCGACTCTTGGAGGTCCTGACGGCGAACGCAGGTCGAGTCCTGCCCCGGCGCACATTGTTGGAGCGGGTCTGGGAACACGGGTTCTACGGTGACGAAAGACTGGTGGACGTCCACGTTCGTCGTCTCAGGAGCAAGATCGAGCCGCACCCCAGCGAGCCGCAACTCCTGATCACGGTTCGAGGACTCGGGTACCGGCTGGACCTTCCATGACCCGTCGAGTCCCGCCGAGGGGGCTGCGAGCGACAGTCACCTGGGCATTCGCGGCTGGGGCCCTCTGCCTTTCCGTCCTGCTCGCCGTGGGCACCTACGCGCTCTCACGGCATTACTTGATCGAACAGCGTGAGCGCAGCGCCCAACGGCAGGCATTCTCCAACGCGGCCGTGGTCCGTCAGGGCCTGCTCGCGGGTGACCGGGAAGTCAGCGAGATTCTGGGCTCGGTCGCCCCGCCGCCTGACTCCACGATCCTGATCAGGCGAGGGCAGGACTGGTACTCCTCCTCCCTGGACGTGACATCGAGGGACCTTCCCCCTGGCTTGCGGTCGACCGTCGAAGCTGGATCGGCAGCGACCTCCTGGACGGCGACGACGGACCCCAACGCTGTGGTGGTCGGGGTGCCGCTGCCGGCGGCGGACGCCGACTACTACGAGATCGCGATCGTGCGGGAACTGGACCGGACGCTGACGACCTTGCGCTCTGCCCTGGCGGTGTGCGCTGCCATCACGACGATCGCAGGGGCCGTCCTCGGTCTGGTCGCTTCCAGACGGTTGCTGGCCCCCCTCCAGGAGGTCACCGCGGCCGCGGCCAGGGTCTCGGCAGGCGACTTGAGCACTCGGCTCGACCAGACCGACGACCCAGACCTGGCTGCGCTCGTCGGGTCCTTCAACTCCATGGTCGATGCCCTCGACGACAGGATCCAGCGCGACTCGCGCTTCGCCGCCGATGTCAGTCACGAGCTCCGCACGCCTCTGACGACCCTGATCACCAGCGTCAGCGTGATCCGACATTCTGGTGCGCTGACGCCACGTGCCACCCAGGCGATCGAACTCATGTCGGGCGAACTCGAGCGCTTCCGCCAGTCGTTGGAGGACCTCCTGGACCTCGGGAGTCTCGAAGCAGGTGTGGCCGAGACCGACCTCACCCTCGTGGATCTGCACCCCTTCATGCGCAGGTTACTCGAGGCAGACGGCCGATCGGCCTCGCTACTGGTCGGTGCCGACGATCGAAGCGCGAACGCGCAGGAGGTGGGAGTGCTGATCGATCGCCGTCGGATGGGCAGGGCCTTCACCAACCTCTTCGCGAACGCCGATCGCCATGGTGGCGGGCTTCAGCGCGTGCGTGTCATCGAGCACACCGAGTTCGCGGACGTGCACGTGGAGGACGACGGGCCCGGTGTGCCGCCTGAAGAGCGCGAGCACATCTTCGAGAGGTTCGCCCGCGCTGGCTCCAGGGGTTCGCACGCCGGCACTGGGCTCGGCCTGAGCATCGTCGCCGAGACCGTACGACTGCACGGGGGAAGTGCTTGGTGTGCCGAGAGCCCCGGCGGCGGAGCACGTTTCGTCGTGCGAATCCCGCTGCACCATGCCGATGGTGAGGACAGCACGTGAACCGCGCCTGGAGTGCCAGTGTGGTGGTGGGCCTGCTCATGGTCGGCACCCTCGCGAGTTGCGGTCTGCCGTCCGGCGAGGACACCGCCACTGTGTCGGACGATGCGGTGCCCTTCGGGCTGATGGCGCCGACCGATTCCGCGTCTCGGCCCGGAAACGACTCGCCGACGCCCGTCGAGCCTGGTGAGCCGGCGGTGATCTGGGTGAACGGCGCGGACCGGCTCGTTGCCCTGCCCGAAGGCTCGAGTGCCACAGGAGACCCGGAGCGCCTCGTGGCCGAGGTGCTCGAGCGCCTTGTCGACGGCCCGACGGACGCCAGCGCCGGCGGCCTCAGTACGGCGCTGGCACCGGACGTGGGCCTGGCGCTGGTCGACCTGGACCGAGGCGCTGCCGTCATCGAGGTCGATCCCGGAACCCAGCGGCCCAGTCCAGAACAGCTGCCGCTTGCGGTCGGTCAGATCGTCCTCAGCTGTGTCTCCGTCCCTGGAGTCGATCAGGTCCAACTACTCACTGATGGTGAGCCGATCGACGTGCCGCTTCCGGGGGGCGCTCTCAGCTCGGGTCCGCTCGGGCGCAGCGACTACAACGAACTGCTGGCGCAGTGAGACTCGAGGCTGGCACTGCCTGTCTCGGCTCAGCTGCAGAACCCGCCCCGCAGGGATTTCGGGAGTCCCTGCGTCGACCACGTGGCTCCCTCCATGTCAATCGCCCCCTGCAACCCGGTGCGGCGCAGCATGTGGACGCTGCGCCGGGAGGGGTTGCGCAGGACGACTCGGACCCGTCGGGCCATGCATCGACGCTTCGCCCACAGCATGGCGGCCACAGATGCGGCCGTCAGCCTCTCGACCCGCGACACGTCGATCACCAGCGTCGACTCGCCGTTCGACAGAAGGTCCTCGAGGCCCCATCGGAGCTCGGCGATGCCCTCCGTCAGGCGCCCGTCCTCGAGCCAGACGACCGCGTCGTCGTCGACCACGGGCGCCTCCTGCCGATCGCTTGGCTTGTGTCTCATGTCCGTGCTCGCCTCCTCGCATCAGGTGCCCATGCTGCCCGGCAGAGGTTGCAGCCCACACCCGGCAACATTGCGAGTTCATGACGAGGTCGTCGCCCTTCATCACTCCCCGGTGACCACCACGGAGAACGCGATCGTCCGGCTGGTGGGCTCGCTCGTCGTCGCAGTCAGGGCTCCCTGCGGCCCCGTCGCGACCGGCCCGGAGGAGTCGACCAGGATCGAGCTGACACCTCCACCGCCGCCCACCGAACTGTCCGCACGCAACGTCTGTTCGCCTGGCGGAGTCCAGGTCACGTTGTTGCCGGACTTCTGGCCGTAGTACGTCAGCACCCAGGACCCTGGGTCTGTCACCTGCACCGCGGGCGAGGTGTGATCGGTCTGCGAGCTCAGAACGACCGATGCCTGAGAAGTGGCCACGGTGGGGGCGGTGCCGCGGTAGGCCGCCACAGTCATGGTCGACTTCAGCAATGCGCTCGTCGAGGTCGTGACCCGCGTTCCCGGATCGGCAGCGGTTGCCGTGCGTGTCCACAGCCGTCCACGGAAGCCGGTGGAGTCGACTGACTGCACCGCCGTCCAGCCGGTGGGGCCGGTGACCGTGCCGTTGGAGCTGTTCAGGGTCATGAACAGCACCAACGTGTCGCCCGGTTGGGTCGCCGCCGGAACTGTCACCGAGTGCGCGCGACGGTTGCCGCTCGTCTCCGACGAGCCCACGAAACTGACATCCGACGTTGCTTGAGCCGGATCGGCCACCCGGGTAGTGCTGTTGGTGGCACCTTGGTTGTCGGTCACCGTGAGACGGACAGTGCGCTGTCCACTGGAGTCGTATGCGTGGGAGGTCTGTGCGCCCGTCCCATTGGTGCCGTCGCCGAAGTCCCAGGCGTAGCCCGCAACCGACCCGCCGTTGTCACTGGACCCTGACGCATCGAACTGGCACGTCAGCCCCGCACACGAGACCGTGAAGGAGGCCACGGGAGGAGTGTTGGGGGGCGTGCCTGCGCCGTCACCCTGGTAGATGAACATCGCCCGAGCCGCCCATGCGTTGCCGTCGATCCCCGGTCCTGAGATCGTCGCCGCCGTGCCCGGGACTGGAGCTCCCGCGCTGGGCGAGTCGGACCAGTCGATGCGATGCAGGTTGCCCTCCGCTGTGCCCCAGTAGAGCTTCCCCCCACTGGTGAACAGGCCGCGCACCTGGCCGAAGTCGATCCCAGCCACGCTGCCGCTGGCCACGAGCCTCTTGGCGCCGACGACGTCGCTCTCCGCGGTGAAATATCTGTAGTACAGCTGGTCGGAGCCGCCTCGGGTGAAGTAGATGCGGCCCGAGTCGTAGAACATGCCGGTGGCCTGCTGGATGTCTGAGGCCCAGTCGGCCAGAGGGACGTTCTCGTCCGAGGTGTCGACCGCCACCGGGGCGCCGTACGTCGTCCCGTCGAACGCACGCCGCGTGAACGTGCCGTCTGACCAGGCCGTGTACAGCTGTCCGTTGAGCATGAAGGCGCCGCGCAACGCGTTCCAGTCCAGGCCGCCACCCTGCACGTCCGACGTCGCGCCGGCGCTGGACCCGTCGAAGCTGCGACGAACGATCGTGGGATCGGTCGGAGGCGGTGAGCCGAGGTCCGTACGGCGGATCTCGATGCCGTTGACGAGTGGATTCTCCGTCACGTGGCCGAGATCGATGTCCACGTTGCCGTCGCTGACGATGTCGAAGCTGCGCTCGAACCCGACGTCATGTCCCTCTTCGGCCACCATGTCCAGGTCGGCCAGCCGACGTACGCCGTCGATGTCGACGTTGAAGACGCGTTGCCCGACACCCTGGGTGCAGGTGCACCGGTTCGCCAGGTACAGCCTGACCTCCACGGGGGTCCCTGTCGGCACGGCGAAGTCCCACTGCTGTTCAGGGTCGCCCGCCGGGTCCCACAGTTCCGAGCTGAAGATGTCGCGGGGCGTCCCGGCGGAAACGGAGGCATCGAGCGTGGGGACAGTTGCATAGGTCGCGCGACTGCTACCCGCGTTGTGGTGCGGGCTCGGCGAGGCATCGGTGTCTCCCTGCCAGTCGATACCCGAATCGGCGACCAGGGCAGGGCCCCCGGCGTTGACCCGGTAGAGCACGCTCGGGTCGGTGACCTGGCCGCTGACGCCGGCCAGATAGACGTCGTTGGGCAGCGAGGGCGTGGCGATGCCTGGGATCTGGCTGCCTCCGGCCGCCGGCATCAGCGCGATCCTGGACTTGGACTGACCACCGATCCGAGTGGTGTCGGAGGCCACCCACAGACCCTGCGAGGTGTACAGGAAGTCGAAGACACCCACTCCTCGGTCACGGGTCGGGTTCCAGGAGAACGGCAGCCCGTTGATCGGGTCGAGCGCGGCGATGCCCGGCCGGGACACGGAGCCGGGACCAGCCCGATCACCGGCGAAGGCATTGTTCTGCCACCGCTGGTGGCCGCCGACGTACACCGCCGACGAGGTGATCTCCACGCCGTACGTGGTGTCGCCACCGGTGTAGTCGACCCAGGAGGGCGCGAGGTTCGTCCCCGATGAGTCGGTCTCCCAACGAGACGTGGTGTCGCACGGCCCCTCGGAGCCGCCGTACGCACCGGTCGTCGAGATGACGAGGAAGGAGCCGTCCGGCGAGAAGTCGAGGTCCCGCATGTAGCTGTCGAACGCGCCGGCCGCGCAGGGCGGTGTGAAGAACGGCGTCGCATAGTCCGCCAGCTGCGACGAGGCACCGGACAGGTCGAGCATGAAGAACTGGGCCCGGTTCGCGCCGTTCACGGCATCGAAGTTGCCGATCACGGCGAGCCGGTCTCCGTCGGGGGTGACGTCGATCTTGCTGACGCGGGTGCCGCCCCCGTTGTGAACGCCGCTGATCGTCTCATCCATGAATCCGTCGAACACGCCCGTGGCGGGGTCGACCGTGGCGAGTGCGCGCTGGGCGTGGTTCTGGATCTGCGCGAAGCTGCCGGCAAGCCAGAGCCGCCCCTCGCTCAAGCGCAGGTCACGGATCGCCCCGCTGATGCTCCCGGCGTTGAAGCTCGTCAGCACCGCACCGTCGGAGACCCGGACCCGGGCCACCCGGGACCGGGTGACACCCCCGATGCTGGTGAAGGAGCCGCCCACGTAGACCGAGGTGCCGTCACCTGCCGGGAGCACGACATTGACCCCGCCGTTCGGCGCGGGGTCGAAGGAGTTGCTGATCTGGCCGGTGGTGGCATCGAAGGCCAGCAGCCGGGAACGAGTGAGCTGCGCCTGGCTCCCGTCGTTGCGGGCTGTGGTGAACGTGCCTCCCAGCACGATCTGCCCCCCGACCTGGACGACGGAGTTGACGCGTCCGTTGAGCACGTGAGGCGTTCCTGGCGCCGGGCGCTCACTGACCAGAGTGCCCGGCGGTGAGTCCACCGCCATGCTGCTGGGAGTGCCCACCAGCAGCAGGCCGACGGAGACCAAGGCGGCCGAGACGAGGAGCGATGCGAAACGTTGGAACATGGGTCCACCCATTCACGAGAGTATTTCCAGTGACCTGGGCAGGCCTCGGCTTTCAAGAAAGCCGCGCTCAAAAACTCAAACACACCGCAGTTGCCAGCTGAATGGCCTCCCCGGACCAGCCACACCACCTGATCGACCTAGGGGCGATCCTGTGGTGACCCCAGTGTCTGTCGCAGGACGAGTGTGATCGGCGCATCGATGTCGGGGCCTGCGGCCTGCCAGCTGACGGACCTTCGGCCCTCCAGACGGCAACGGTTCTGCGTTGTGCTGGCATCAGGAGGCGACCAGACATGTCCAACCCGACGCCGAAGCTCGACGCCCGTCATGGCAGGCGTCTGGGCGAGCATCCAGCGACCGCGGCCGTGGTGATCGTGGGCGCGGCTACGGCGATCTCAATCCTGGCCCCTGATCTGGTCACGGGCAGCGCGCACGAGCACCTGCCCCTGGCTGCTCTCACGGTGTGGCCGTGGGCGGCAGCCGCGGTGGGTTACGTCCTGATGGCCGGGCGGCATGACTATTCCCGCGACCTGGTGCTCGCGGTGTCCTTCGTGTGGGTCCTGGTCGCGATCCTGGCGGTCGGCGTACCGACCCTGGTGACAGGCACCGACCCGACCCACGTTCCGCTCGCCGCTCTGATCGCGCCTCCCTTCGGAGCGGTCATCACCGGTTTCCTGTGCATCGCGCACGCGCGAGCGCCCTCCACGAGAGAAAGCAGGACGAGTCATGGCTGAGTCGAATGCTGGCGCCGCTGGCGGCGGCGCCATCTACGGGCTGGGCATCTTCGGAGCCCTGGTGTTCTTCTGGCAGCAGGCCTCTGGCTTCTGGGAGCATCTGTACGCCGTATTCCAGGGGATCTTCTGGCCCGCCTATCTGGTGTACGAGGCGTTCTCTGCCCTGGTACACCGGCACTGATCTCGCAGGAACGGCAGATGACCCGAGGGTGGCGCGTCCTGGCGGGTGTGGAAGTCGCGGGCGCCGCAGTGGCCGTCCTGGCCGACTGGTTCGTTCCCTCCCTCGTCCTGGTAGGGATGGCGACGTTGTCGTTGGTCGTCCGCCGCGACGGGCCGGGGTCTCTCGGCTTCCGACGGCCACCCCACCCATGGCGTCTCGCCGGTCAGATGCTCCTCGTCTCGCTCGCTGTGTCGCTGCTGGACGTCGGGTTGCTCATGCCGATCGCCAACCATGTCAGCGGCACCCGTCAGGACCTCAGTGACTTCGCCGACCTGCAGGGCAACCTCGTCCTGCTGGCCCTCTTCATCGTCCTGGGCTGGACCCTGGCCGCGCTCGTCGAGGAGACAGCTTTCCGCGGCTATGTGTTCACCCGGCTCACCGACGTCCTGGGCGTCGGATCCTCTGGCGTCGCTGTCTCCCTGGTCCTGTCCTCGGTCCTCTTCGCCGCCATCCACTCCGAGCAGGGGGTGGTGGGACAGGTCGTGGCGGGTGTCGACGCCCTCCTCTACGGAGCGCTGCGCGTGTGGAAGGCGACGTTGTGGGCGCCGGTGCTGACCCACGGCTTCGTCGACACGGTGGGCTTCGTGGCGTTCTTCCTGGTCGGTCCGACGTACGGCCTCTGGTAGCGCGACCCCGGGGTTGGCCTCACCCGGTCGGGGCATATCCGGCGCTGAGATCGTGCCGGACCCCAGTGTTCGGCAACGGCCATCGATTCGATCCTGACGCGAGTCCTATGGTCGATGCAACGGACTGGAGGACCTCATGACGAACCTGCACATCGTGAACATCCTGCTCGGCCTCAGCATCGTCTGCATGGCGTGTTCGGTGTACGCCGGGATGCTCTCCTCCTTCATCCTGGCGATCATCTGCACGGTGTTCGCGGGTGCCAACCGACACTACGAGCTGGCCAAGCAGTAGCCGGTCCTGACCACCGGCCGTCGGCCGGCGGGGTGCGTTGCGCGACAATGCGGACATGAGCCTGGGAGTGGTGCCGACGCCCGATGACGGGGTGCGGCTCAGCGGCACCATGCCGTGGGATGAGACGACCCGGCCAACCGGCCCTGCGACCCCGGAGGTCGACTACACCCCCAACGGTCGCGCCGTCGCCGGACACCTGGTGGAGGTTCACGACCACCTGCGTGCCGAGTTGGCGCAGGTCCGCGCGATCGTCGCGCAGGTGCGCGCGGGCGCCCTGGAGATCGCTGCAGCCAGATCGGACATCAACGAGATGACGATGCGCCAGAACACGTGGACGATGGGCGCCTACTGCGCGTCGTACTGCCGCCTGCTCACCCAGCACCACTCCCTGGAAGACCAGGGCATCTTTCCGCACCTGCGGGCAGCCGAGCCGGGCCTCGCGCCGGTCATCGACCGACTCCGCGAGGAACACCTGGTCATCCACGACGTGCTGGAGAACCTCGACCGTGCCCTCGTGGCACACGTGGCGGCCCCCTCGGACTTCACCGGGCTCGAGGACGCTGTGAACCTCCTGCACGACACCCTCCTGTCGCACCTGTCCTACGAGGAACGGGAGTTGGTCGAGCCGCTGGCCCGGCATGGGATGTTCGGCGGTCAGGTCTGACGTAACGTCGAGTGATGGATCGCCACGAACACCGGGTGACCGACGTACCGGCCAGCTTCAGTGAACGACAGCGCATCCGCAGGCGTCGCTACTTCATGATCATGGGCACCTGTCTGGTGCTGATCATCCTGGCCTGGAACGTGGTGCGCCTCTTCTCGGTCCCGATCGCCGTCGCGATGACGCTCGTGGCCGCGGTGCTGCCCCCGATCGCGGCCATCGTCGCCAACCGTCACGACGACTGAGCTGGGCCCGGACGTATCCGCGAGGGCACCTCGCTGCTCCTGATCTGCGAGATCTGTCGCACGCTCGGGTCGCGGCACGCCCTGTCCCTGCCTGCCCTGTCAGGAGTCTGCGATGCCCCTCGTCCAGCCCTCGATCGCGTCCGCTGCCCCAGCACCCACCATCGACATCCGAACCGCGACCTGCGCCGACCACCGGCCGACGCCGTACCTGCTCCTGGACGTCGACCGGGCAGTGGAGCACCACCGTCAGCTCGCTGCCGCGCTCCCGGGCACCGCGGTGCACTACGCGGTCAAGGCCAATCCCGACCCGGTGCTGCTGAGAGCCCTGGCCGGCGCGGGCTCGCGGTTCGACGTGGCCAGCCCGGCTGAGGTCGCGGCCGTGCTGAGGGCCGGTGCGACCGTTTCGGATCTGGTCTACTCCAACCCGGTCAAGAAGCGCTCCGACATCGCCACCGCGGCGTCGCTCGGCGTGCGGTTGTTCGTCGTCGACTCCCTCGAGGAGACCGAGAAGGTCGCCGAGGCCGCGCCGGGCACCGCCATCCTGGCCCGGCTCGCGACCAGCGGGGCAGGCTCGGACTGGTCGCTGTCGCGCAAGTACGGCTGCTCGGAGTTGGAGGCCCTCGCCATCCTGCGCGCCGCGGACCGGCTCGGACTGGAGGCCGCCGGGCTGTCCTTCCACGTCGGCTCCCAGCAGCGCGACCCCCGCGCCTGGGACGCCCCGATCGCGGCCGCGGCCCGGGTGTTCGCACGGGCCGAACGGCTCGGGCTCGCCCCACGGCTGCTCGACCTGGGCGGTGGCTTCCCGGCAGGACTCGAAGGGGACTGCCCGCCGCTGGCGGAGTACGGCGCCGCTATCGACATGGCCCTGACCGCGCACTTCGGTGACCAGCATCCCGAGACGCTCATCGAACCGGGACGGGCCGTCGTGGCGGACGCGGGCATCCTGGTCTGCACGGTGATCGCGGTGCTGCGACGTGGTTCTCGCCGCTGGGTCTACCTGGACGCCGGCGTGTTCACCGGCCTCGTGGAGACCCTCGACGAGGCGATCCGCTACCCGCTGCTCACGAGCGCCGACGGTGGGCCGACAGGGCCCTGCGTGCTGGCCGGGCCCACGTGTGACAGCGCCGACGTGCTCTACGAACGGACGCCCGTCGAGCTGCCGCTGCGCCTCAGCGAAGGAGACACTGTGCGCCTGCTCTCGGCCGGCGCCTACACCACCTGCTACTCGACGGTGGGCTTCAACGGGTTCGCGCCCCTGGCCACGGTGCTGACCGGATGAGCGGCCACGGAACCGCCGTACGCCGCCTCCTCGCGAGCCATGCGGTCGCGGGGATCGCGATGTCACTGGTCTGGCCCCTCCTGCTGGTGATGGTCTGGGATCGGGTCGGGGACACCGCGCACGGGCCGCTGGTCCTCGGTCTGACCGGCGCGGCCCGGATGCTGCCCTACGTGATGCTGTCCTGGGCCACCGGCTCCTTGGGGGACCGCTTCCAGCGTGATCGGGTGCTGCGGGCCACGCTGGCCGGCCGGATCGCCATGCTGGGCGTCGTTGCCCTGGCCGTGGCACAGGGATGGCTGCTGGTCGCTGTGCTGACCGCCTCTGCCGCCGTGGTCTGTGGCACCCCGGCGTACCCACTGCTCGCCGCTGCGATCCCTCAGGTCGCCGGTGAAGCACGTCGACGGGCCACCGACCTGCTGGTCACCATCGAGGTCGGAGCCTTCGTGGTGGGTCCGGCACTGGGCGGTCTCCTGCTGGGGACGGTGCTACGCGACTGGATCCCCGAGCTGGCTCTCGGGCTGGGGGTCGTCGGCCTGCTGCTGGTGCTCGGCATCCGACTCCCCGCGCCAGCGCACCAAGCCTCCGAGGCTGCCTCGCTGCGTGAGATGTTCGCGACCGTCCGGTCCACTCCTGCGGTCCTCGCCGCGCTGGGTGTCGTGGCACTGCTCAACCTCGCCGACGGCGCCGCCAGCATCGCCCTGCTGCCCATGGCTGAGCAGGTGTGGGGGCAGGACGCCGGCGGCTACGGGCTGGCGACAGGCTGGCTCGGGTTCGGGGCCCTGGGGGCGCCGCTGTTGTGGTGGATCCGAGGATCGGCCCTCCGGCGTCGTCGTGTCGGACTCGTCCTGCTCGCTGCCGCGCTGGGCGTCGTGGCCGTGGCACCCACCCTCGGATGGGCTTTGGTCCCTCTGGCCCTGGTCGGTGCCGCCACGGTGCAGGTCGAGAGTGCCGTGACCGAGACGATCCAGGACGGCGTCCCGGACGTACGACGGGCCGGGGTGCTCGGCCTGGCCGACAGTGTGATGGTGGGTGCCGGCATGCTCGGAGCCCTCGGAGCGCCCTGGCTGGCGGACCTGCTCGGCCCCCGGGCGGTGTTCGTCGGCCTCGTCCTGGTCGCAGTCGCCGCGATCGCCGTCAGGGCGGGCCGCGGGGCGGTCGAGGCAGACTGGCCTCATGGAACCCACGCAACTGCGCGATCTGCAGGCGCCCCTCAAGGAGCGCTACCGCACTGACCCCGCCTCGGCGACCACCGCGTTGCACGCCACGGCGGACTTCAGGGACCCGGGGGTGACCGCGACCGTGGACGGCTGGGCGGGACCGGTCCGGGCCGGCTTGCACCCGGCGACGGGAGGCGATGGGAGTGACGCCTGCTCAGGCGACATGTTGCTCGAGGCGGTCCTCGCCTGTGCGGGGGTCACGCTGCGCAGCGTTGCCACAGCCATGGGACTCGACGTGACCTCGGCGCGGTTGCGTGCCGAGGGCTCGTTCGATGCCCGGGGCACTCTCGGCATCGATCGCGAGGTCCCTGTGGGCGTCCAGGGACTGGTGATCACGGCCGACCTCGACACGGATGCGGACGATGCTGCTCTCGAGCGACTGGCGAAGTCGACCGAACGCTACTGCGTCGTCGGCCAGAGCCTGCGCGAGCCGGTGCGAAGTGCGCCGGGCAGGCTAGGTCAGGCTGCCGGCAGCCTGCACGGGGCATTCTCCACAGGTTGAGCGCAAGGCTTCTGATCGAACAGGTGTTCGATTATTGTTGGTGTCATGATCAGGACCGCGACCGAGACGACGCTGACGCCGGCTGGGGTGTTGGAGTCCGCGCGGGAGTTGCGGGCGGTCGCGGACCGGGCGGAGGCCGCGATCGTGTCGCTGGCCGCACAGTGGGCCGATCTGCATCCCGCTGGGCCCGGTGCGCCGGACGCACTCGAGGATGAGCACCTGCCTGCCGTGGCGTGGGATGCGCCGGCAGAGTTCGCGTTGGCGGTGGGCCTGTCCCACGATGCCGGGCAACGGCTGATCCGCCAGGCGTTGGAGCTGCGCCACCGGCTCCCGCGGGTCTGGGCGCGGGTCCTGGCCTCCGGCTCGCCCGAGCGACCCCGAGGGGTTGGCAGCCTGGCGGGCGCGTCGGCTGGCCGAGCTCACCTTGGGGCACCCCGGCGCGGTGGCCGCCCAGGTCGATGCCCAGCTGGCGGCCCTGGCCCACAAGGTCGGCCCGGTCACTGTCAACCGGCTGATCGAGGAGACGCTGATGCGCGTGGATCCCGAGGAGCACGAGATCGCCCGCGCGATGGCCCTGGAGACCCGCCACGTCACCGTGCGCCCGCACGTCGAGACGACCGGTTTGGGCTACCTCGAGGCCGATGCCGACCTCAAAGACCTTCTGGAGTTCTCCCATACCCTGAGCACCATCGCGGCGGTCCTGCGCGACCAAGGGTGCACCGAGTCGTTGGAGGTCCGCCGCTCCCTGGCCCTGGGTGTGCTGGCCGATCCTCACCACGCAGCCGAGCTCCTCGACCTGCCCACCCAGCGCCCGGGTGCAGCGCGCAAACACCTGGTTCTCTACGTCCACCTCAGCGACCAGGCCATCACCGGCACCGAACCCGTCGGACGTTGCGAGACGCTGAACACCCCGGTCCTGGCCCAGCAGATCCGCGAGTGGTGCGCCCGCAGCGACACCCATCTGCGGGTTCAGCCCGTCATCGACCTCAACGAGCACCACCGCGTCGCCCACTACGAGATTCCCGAGCGGCTACACGCCCGGATCAATCTGCGCGACCAGCACTGCGCGTTTCCCTGGTGCACCCGCCCAGCGCGCGCCTGCGATCGCGACCACATCGTGGCCCACGGGGTCGGGGGCTTGACCTGCGACTGCAACCTCGCGCCCCTGTGTCGCAGACACCACCGGCTCAAGACCCACACCCGTTGGACCTACACCGCGGTCGAGCCCGGCACCTACCTGTGGACCGCCCCCCACGGCCACACCTACCTCACAGACCCCACCGGCACCCGCACCATCACCGGGCCGTCCACACGACCCGGCAACGGCTGCCACGCACCTCCCGACGACGGGGTGACCCGCAGTAGGCCCACCTAGCTCGGCTGGATGCCTGCGGCGTCGGAGAGCAGCTCGACCGAGCGCAACCGCTGCACCGCATCGGGGGACTGGTGCGCCGTGATCAGCTCGTCGGCCTCGGCGCGCTTGGCGAAGTCCTCGAGGTAGTCGACGGCCTGCCCAGGAGTGCCGACAGCTGCGTAGGTCATCATCAAGGCGACCTGCTGTCCCTGTGGCGAGGCGAGCACGGCCTCGGCCTGCTCGTCGGTCCACCGTCGACCGCTGCCGAGGAACATCCGGACCCGAGCCAGCAGTGTCTGGTGCAACTGGTCCGCCGCGTCATCGGCGTCCTCGGCTGCGATCACGTTGACGGCGGCCAGCACGTAGGGTGCGTCCAGTTGCGCCGAGGGCTTGAAGTCACGACGGTACGTCGCCACGGCGGCCTCGAGTGCGGCTGGGGCGAAGTGGGAGGCGAAGGCGTAGGGAAGTCCGAGCTCGGCCGCGAGCTGCGCGCCGAAGAGCGACGAGCCCAGGATGTAGAGCGGGACGTGGGTGCCGCGTCCCGGAGTGGCGTAGACCCCGCGCACCAGGGTCTCGTCGCCCAGGAAGCCCTGGAGCTCCTGGACGTCCTCGGGGAAACGGTCCGAGGACGTATGGTCACGTCGCAGCGCGTACATCGTGGGCTGGTCGCTGCCCGGGGCACGACCCAGGCCGAGGTCGATGCGGTCAGGGTGCAGCGCCGCCAGGGTCCCGAACTGCTCGGCGATGGTCAGCGGGGCGTGGTTGGGCAGCATGATGCCGCCGGCGCCCAGCCGGATCGACGTCGTGTGAGCAGCCACGTGCGCAATCAGGACACTCGTGGCGGACGAGGCGATCCGAGGCATGTTGTGGTGCTCGGCGTACCAGACCCGGCGGTAGCCGGTGCGTTCCGCCGTACGGGCCAGCTCGACGCTCTGGGCGAGGCTCTCGGAGACCGACTGGCCGGGGGCGACGGGGGCGAGGTCGAGGACGGAGAGGGCAAGGCTCATGCAGGGTCCAACCATGGGGGCGGCATTTCCCTTCCCGGATGTGAGCGGCGCCTACCTACCAACCACGCTCGCGCCACTCGGCCACGTGTGGACGCTCCACGCCGAGCGTCGAGTCGCCGCCGTGGCCGGGGTAGAACCAGGTGTCATCGGGAAGGGTGCCGAAGATCCTGGTCTCGACCTCGTCGACGAGTTGTGCGAACGCCGCCTCGTCGCCGAACGTGGCGCCGACTCCACCGGGGAACAGGCAATCGCCGGTGAAGAGATGGGCGTGGCCATCGGGGTCGTCGTAGCGCAGGCAGATGGAGCCCGGCGTGTGCCCGGCGATCGGGATCACAGTCAGCGTGCAGTCGCCCACGTCCACCGTGTCACCCGCCCCGACGGCCCGGTCGATCGTGAGGCCGGTCTGTTCCTCGATGGCTTCCGCATCGGGGATCCCGGCCACCGTCGCCGCACCGGTCGCAGCGACCACGGCGGGAAGTGCTCGATGATGGTCCCAGTGCTGATGGGTCGTGACCACGGTCTCGAGGTCGGTCCCGCTGAGCGCGAGCAACGTGTCGGGGTCATCGGCCGCGTCGATGAGGAGCTTCTTCCCGGTGTCGCGACAGGTCAGGAGGTAGCAGTTGTTCGACATCTTGGGATCGACCGCCACCTTGGTGATGCTCAGGTGGGGCAGCTCCCGGGTGTCGGGGGAGCCGCCGGGCTGGACGTTTCCTGTGTACGTCACCACGTCTCGATTCTCGGCAGTACGCCGTCGTTGCTGGACAGTCCTTGGCCTGTTCCACGACCGGTCAACCACCATGCCAGACGGGCGGCGGAACCGTTGACGGTCGGTGCGCTCTCGTCCGCTGCGTCACCGAACGACCACTGTCGGGCGAGGTCGGTGGCCTCGACCCGGAACGGCGACTCGCTGGTCTCGCGCAGGGCCATGGCCTCGATGACGTGCACCGCGAAGTCCGAGCTCCAGTCGTCGGGCGTGTAGCCCACATCGAGGTCGGCGTGGTGGATCTCCACCTCCCGGAGTCTCATGGTGATCGCGCCCGATGCCGGGAACGTGCGGCCCCCCGGCACCCGCTCCACCAACTGGTGCCACGCGTCGTCCGGCACTCCCGCGACCGATTGCACGAAGATGCTGGTCGAGGCCAGGCACCGCTGGCGAACGGCCGCGGGGCGCTCGGCTGCCAGGCCGGCGATGTCCGAGTCCCGGGCCTCCTGCGTGGCGTACATCGGCACCGACTCACCCCGGGCCAGCCCGGCGAGAGCGCCGGCCAGGCCCTCAGCATTCAGCGTCAGGTGAGCGATGACGTGGGCTCGGGTCCACTCGGGCAGGCCGCTGGGGGCGGCCCAGGCCGCGTCCGGGAGGCCGTCGACCCGCCGGACCAGCCGTTGCGTGGCCTCGTGGAGCAGCTCCAGATCGGTGGTCATGGACCCATCCTTGCCGGTGAGGTGGAGGCGGGCCAGACCCGGGCCGAAGATCGCTGGCTGCCGGACTGTCGGAGGCCCGTGAGATCGTGAAACCTGTGGCGTGGCGACTTGGCACACCACGTAGGATGGCGAACACTTGTTCGAACACCACCGTCGAGTTCGTGAGGAATGTCAGTGGCGGATCAGCTCATCATTCGGGGTGCCCGGGAACACAACCTGAAGGACATCTCCCTCGACCTTCCGCGTGACTCCCTCATCGTCTTCACGGGGCTCTCGGGGTCGGGGAAGTCGTCGCTCGCCTTCGACACCATCTTCGCGGAGGGCCAGCGCCGCTACGTCGAGTCGCTGTCGGCCTATGCGCGCCAGTTCCTCGGTCAGATGGACAAGCCCGACGTCGACTTCATCGAAGGGCTGTCACCGGCGGTCTCGATCGACCAGAAGTCCACGTCGAAGAACCCGCGCTCGACCGTCGGCACCATCACCGAGGTCTACGACTACCTTCGTCTGCTCTACGCCCGGGCGGGCCGCCCGCATTGCCCGGTCTGCGGCTCACCGATCGAACGCCAGACCCCGCAGCAGATCGTGGACCGGATCCTGACCCTTGAGGATGGCCGCAAGTTCCAGGTCCTGGCGCCGGTCATCCGCGGACGCAAAGGGGAGTACGTCGACCTCTTCCGCTCACTGCAGTCGCAGGGCTTCTCCCGAGCCCGGATCAACGGGCAGACCCACCTGCTCGATGACCCGCCGAGTCTCAACAAGCAGCAGAAGCACACGATCGAGGTGGTCGTCGACCGCCTGGCGGTGAAGGAGTCGTCCAAGCGTCGCCTCACCGACTCGGTCGAGACGGCCCTCAACCTGGCCGGCGGCCTGGTGACCTTCGACTTCGTCGACCTCCCCGACGACGACCCCGGGCGCGAGATGCGGTTCTCGGAGAAGATGGCCTGCCCCAACGACCACCCCATCGACACCGACGAGCTCGAGCCCCGGTCCTTCTCGTTCAACTCACCCTTCGGTGCCTGCCCCGAGTGCCACGGTCTGGGCACCCGGATGGAGGTCGACCCCGAGCTCGTCATCACCGACCCGGCAGCCACACTCGGGGAAGGAGTGGTCCAACCGTGGAACGCGGCCCACGTCCGCGACTTCTTCCTGCGGCTGCTGGCAGCGCTCGGCGATGAACTCGGCTTCGACCTCAACACCGCCTGGCAGGATCTGCCGGTCAAGGCGCGCAAGTCGATCCTCGAGGGCCACTCGACGAAGGTGCACGTGCGCCACACCAATCGCTACGGACGTGAGCGGTCCTACTACTCCGCGTTCGAGGGCGTGCGGCCCTACATCGAGCGTCGCCACCGGGAAGCGGAGTCCGACACCAGTCGCGACCGCTTCGAGGGCTACATGCGCGAGGTTCCCTGCCCCGCCTGCAACGGCAGTCGTCTCAAGCCGGTGTCGATGGCAGTGACGATCGGGGGCCGCAGCATCGCCGACGTCTGCGCGATGGCGATCAACGAGACCGCCGACTTCCTGCGCGATCTCGACCTGACCGCACGCGAGCGCCAGATCGGGGAGCGGGTGCTCAAGGAGATCCTCGAGCGCCTCAACTTCCTGCTCGACGTCGGTCTGGACTACCTCTCCCTCGACCGTCCGTCCGGGTCCCTGTCCGGTGGAGAGGCACAACGGATTCGCCTGGCCACGCAGATCGGAGCCGGGCTGGTCGGCGTGCTCTACGTCCTCGACGAGCCCTCCATCGGGTTGCACCAGCGCGACAACCAGCGCCTGATCGAGACCCTGGTGCGCCTCAAGGACCTCGGCAACACACTCATCGTCGTTGAGCATGACGAAGACACCATCCGCACCGCCGACTGGGTCGTCGACATCGGCCCTGGAGCTGGTGAGCACGGGGGACAGGTCGTGGTCTCCGGGACGGTGGAGGATCTCCTCTCCAGCCCGGACTCCGCCACCGGCGCCTACCTGTCGGGCCGCAAGGAGATCCCCGTGCCGGAGGTACGCCGCCCGCGCACCCAGGGGCGGGAGCTGACCGTTCTGGGTGCGAAGGAGAACAACCTTCGCGACATCGACGTCTCCTTCCCCCTCGGGCTGTTCGTCGCCGTGACGGGGGTCTCGGGATCGGGCAAGTCCACCCTGGTCAACGACATCCTCTACACCTCGCTGGCCAAGCAGATCTACAACGCCCGCACCGTCCCCGGACGACACCGCAAGATCACCGGACTCGAACACGTCGACAAGGTGATCCACGTGGACCAGTCGCCGATCGGACGCACCCCGCGGTCCAATCCCGCCACCTACACCGGCGTCTTCGACCATGTTCGCAAGCTGTTCGCCTCCACCCCGGAGGCCAAGATGCGCGGCTACCTCCAGGGACGGTTCTCCTTCAATGTGAAGGGTGGGCGCTGCGAGGCCTGCTCTGGCGACGGCACGATCAAGATCGAGATGAACTTCCTGCCCGACGTCTACGTCCCGTGCGAGGTCTGCCACGGCGCCCGCTACAACCGGGAGACCCTCGAGGTCCACTACAAGGGCAAGACCATCGCAGAGGTCCTCGACATGCCGATCGAGGAGGCAGCTGACTTCTTCGCCGCCGTCCCACCCATCGCACGCCATATGAAGACCTTGTGCGAGGTCGGCCTGGGCTACGTGCGACTCGGCCAGCCGGCCACCACGCTCTCCGGCGGTGAGGCGCAGCGGGTCAAGCTCTCCTCCGAGCTGCAGAAGCGGTCCACGGGCCGCACGGTCTATGTCCTCGACGAGCCGACCACGGGCCTGCACTTCGAGGACATCCGCAAGTTGCTGCTCGTCCTCGGCAAGCTCGTCGACCAGGGCAACTCCGTCATGGTGATCGAGCACAACCTCGATGTGATCAAGACCGCGGACTGGATCGTCGACATGGGACCCGAGGGCGGCAAGCGGGGCGGCATGGTCGTCGCCGAAGGCACTCCGGAGCAAGTCGCCGTCAACGGGGAGTCCCACACCGGCACCTTCCTCAAGCCGCTGCTCGACGGTCGCGCAGCCAGGGTCTCAGCCCCCGCGAAGAAGCGGGCCAGGTCCACGACCGCGAAGCGGGCCGTCGCCCGGTCGTAGGACCATTGGGCACGCGCCGAACGAGGCAACCTACTGGGGCGCGCGGCTAGGCTTGAGGCCACATCAGAACACCAGAGGAGTTGGAACTTCGTGACCCAAGGCATCTCTCGACGCAACGCCCTGACGGGTGCCGCCGTGATCGGTGTGGCCGTCCCGACTCTCGCCGCCTGCGGCTCTGATGACGACACTCCGTCCTCGGGCTCCGGCAGCGCTTCGGGTGCGGATCTGGCGACCAAGTCCGACATCCCTGAGGGCAGCGGCAAGATCTTCGCCGACGCGGGCGTCGTCGTCACCCAGCCCACCGCAGGTGAGTTCAAGGGCTTCACCAACATCTGCACCCACCAGAAGTGCCCTGTCGCCAGCGTCACCGACACCATCAACTGCACCTGCCACGGCAGCAAGTTCTCGATCACCGACGGCTCCAACGTGGAGGGCCCCAGTGGCAGTGCTGCAGGCTCGGTGGCCGCACTCGCCGAGGTGAAGCTCACCATCAAGGGCGACGAGATCTCGACCGCCTGAGCGTCAGCAGGCGGCCCGCCACAGCTCGTCACGACGACATCGACGCCGATCCAGCCGGTCGGCTCGCACTCGCGGCAGGGACTGTCGGCGTCGGGACGTAGGGTTTCACCGTGGCCGATCCGAGCACCTACCGACCCGAGCAGGGGTCGATCCCGACGCAGCCGGGGGTCTATCGGTTCCGTGACTCACGCAGCCGCGTGATCTACGTCGGCAAGGCCAAGAACCTTCGGGCGCGGCTGTCGTCGTACTTCCAGGACATCGCCGGCCTGCACGCCCGCACCGCGACCATGGTGACGACGGCAGCGAGCGTGGAGTGGACGGTCGTCAAGACCGAGGTGGAGGCGCTGCAGCTCGAGTACAGCTGGATCAAGGAGTTCGACCCGCGGTTCAACGTGAAGTACCGCGACGACAAGTCCTACCCCTGGCTGGCGGTGACGGTGGGTGAGGAGTTCCCGCGCGTGATGGTCGGGCGGGGCGCGAAGAAGAAGGGCACCCGCTACTTCGGTCCCTACAGCCATGCCTGGGCGATCCGCGAGACCGTCGACCAGTTGCTCAGGGTGTTCCCGATGCGGTCGTGCAGCAACGGGGTCTTCAAGAGGTCCGGCCAGATCGGGCGGCCGTGTCTCCTGGGCTACATCGACAAGTGCGCTGCCCCCTGCGTGGGGCAGGTCACCGCTGCGGAGCATCGAGCGATCGTCGAGGACTTCTGCGACTTCATGGCCGGACACACCACCGCCTTCGTCAAGCGCATCGAGAAGCAGATGTACGCCGCCTCGGACGCCTTGGACTTCGAGAAGGCAGCCCGGCTCCGCGATGACCTCGGGGCCCTGAACAAGGCGCTGGAGAAGCAGGCGGTCGTGTTCGGCGACGGCACCGACGCAGACGTCATCGCCCTCGCCGAGGATCCGCTCGAGGTGGCGGTCCAGATCTTCTACGTGCGCGGTGGCCGGATCCGCGGGCAGCGCGGGTGGGTGGCTGATCGGGTGGAGGAGGGCGACACCGCGGACCTGGTCGAGCACTTCCTGCTTCAGCTCTACGGCGGTGAGGAGGGCGAGGTGATCCCGCGCGAGATCCTGGTGCCAGCGCTTCCGCCCGACACCCACACGCTGGAACAGCTGCTCGGCGAGCTGAAGGGCACCAAGGTGAGCATTCGGGTGCCTCAGCGCGGTGACAAGCGATCCCTGCAGGAGACGGTCGCGCGCAACGCCGGACAGTCGCTGGTGCTGCACAAGACGAGGCGCGCCAGTGACCTCACCGCGCGCAACCAGGCGCTGGAGGAGATCCAACAGGCGCTCGGACTCGACGAGGTCCCCCTGCGCATCGAGTGCTACGACATCTCCAACCTCCAGGGCACCGAGGTGGTCGCGAGCATGGTCGTCTTCGAGGACGGGCTGGCCCGCAAGAGTGAATACCGGCGCTTCGTCATCCGAGGGGTCGACGGGCAGAACGACGTGGCCTCGATGCACGAGGTGATCACCCGCCGGTTCCGACGACTCCTCGACGAACGTGGCCCCGAGTTGGCGGGCGCCACCAGCGGCGAGGGTCCGATGCTGATCGACCCGGAGACCGGTCGGGCCAAGAAGTTCGTCTACGCCCCGGGACTGGTCGTGGTCGACGGGGGAGCGCCCCAGGTCGCTGCCGCCCAGCAGGCACTCGACGCCCTCGGCATCCACGACATCCCTGTCTGTGGCCTGGCGAAGCGACTCGAGGAGGTCTGGCTGCCTGCGGAGGAGGACCCGGTGATCCTGCCGCGCAGCAGCGAAGGGCTCTACCTGCTCCAGCGGATCCGCGACGAGGCGCACCGCTTCGCCATCACCCATCACCGCTCGCGCCGCTCCAAGACGATGGTGGAGAGCATCCTCGACGATGTCCCCGGTCTGGGGGAGGTCCGCCGAAAGACGCTGGTCAAGCACTTCGGATCACTGCGCAAGCTGCGCGCGGCCACCATCGAGGAGCTCGCCGTCGTCCCCGGCATCGGGCCGCGCACTGCGGCCGCGATCAAGGAGGCGGTCGCCACGGAGGGTCAGGCAGGCAAGACTGTCAGCGTCAACACCGCCACCGGCGAGATCGAGGAGCACTGACATGGCACCGGAGCAGGCGGCGTCGCGCCATCTCGGCGAGGTGGTCGTGGTGACCGGCATGACCGGTGCCGGGCGGTCCACCGCGGCCAAGGAGCTGGAGGATCTCGGCTTCTACGTGGTCGACAACCTTCCGCCCTCGCTGCTGCCCGACGTGATCCGCCTGGTCGACGAGAGCCGTGGTGTCGAACAGCCCGTGGCCGTCGTGGTCGACGTCCGGTCCGGGTCGTTCTTCGACTCCCTCCAGGCCAATCTCGCGCACGGGGAGTCAGGACGGCGCACCACGCTGCTCTACCTCGAGGCCACCGATGACGTGCTGGTCCGCCGCCAGGAGGCCGCGCGTCGACCGCATCCGCTGCAGGGCGGCGGTCGGCTGGTCGACGGGCTCGCCCGGGAACGGGTCGCCCTGGCCGATCTGCGCAGTGATGCCGACGTCATCATCGACACCACCAATCTCAACGTCCACCAGCTCACCGACAAGGTGGCCGAGGCCTTCGGCACCCCGGAGACCACCCGGCTCAAGATCACCGTGGTCAGCTTCGGCTTCAAGTACGGCATCCCCGTTGACGCGGACTTCGTGGCCGACATGCGGTTCCTGCCCAATCCCTTCTGGATTCCCGAGCTGCGACCACTGAACGGCCGCGACGGCGCCGTCGCCGACTACGTCAAAGGGCGCCCGGGGGCCGATCAGTTCCTGGAGCAGTACGTCCCGGTGCTGGAGACAGCGGCTGGCGGCTATCTCAACGAGGGCAAGCGCTTCATGACCGTCGCCGTCGGGTGCACCGGCGGCAAGCACCGATCGGTGGCCATGACCGAGGAGATCGCCGCGCGCCTGCGTGAGCGTGGCTACGACGCCCGCGCCACCCACCGGGACCTCGGCCGGGAGTGAGCATGCCCGCGGCCCTTCCACGCCTGCCCATCGCTGTGACCGCCCTCGGAGGCGGCCACGGGCTGCACGCCACCCTGTCCGGGTTGCGACGCGTGGTGGACGACCTCACGGCCGTGGTGACGGTGGCCGACAACGGTGGCTCGTCGGGTCGCCTGCGCGGCGAGTTCGGAGTCCTGCCACCGGGCGACCTGCGCATGGCGCTGGCCGCACTGTGTGGAGACTCCGAGTGGGGCCAGACCTGGGAGCGCGTCGTCCAGCATCGGTTCGCAGGCGATGGCGAGATGAAGGGCCACGTCGTCGGCAACCTGCTGATCGTGGCGCTGTGGGAGCTGTTGGGCGACCACGTCGACGCCCTCGACTGGATGGGGCGGCTCCTGGGGGCGCGTGGGCGAGTGCTTCCGATGGCGATCACCCCGATGGACATCACCGCCCAGGTGCGCGGGCTCGACCCCGGTGCCCCCGGCGCACTCACCACGGTCAGCGGACAGGTCGAGGTGGCCACCACGACTGGTCAGCTGGTCACGATCGCTCTCGACCCGCCCGACCCCCAGGCCTGCCCGGTCGCGCTCGAAGCCGTCACCGACGCCGACTGGGTGGTGCTCGGCCCCGGCAGCTGGTACACGTCGGTGATCCCCCACCTGATGGTGCCCGACCTGCGCAAGGCCCTCGTCCAGACCGAGGCGAGGGTGCTCATCGTGCTCAACCTGGAGGGCCAGCAGGGCGAGACCATGGACTGGGCTCCCGAGGACCACCTCGCTGCCCTGTTCGAGCACGCTCCCGAGTTGCGCCTGCACACAGTGCTGGCCGATACGCGTTCGGTGACCGACCACGACACGCTCGAGCAGGCGATCGCATCAGCTGGGGCTGCCCTCGTGGTGGCCGACGTCGCGAGGGATGATGGCAGTCCCAGACACGACCCGGCGAAGCTCGCGCTCGCCTTCGCGCGCATCATGGACGCTGCACCCCGGTGACAGCGTTGAGACAGCACCTTGAGAAAGTGGCAGGATTCCCCGCATGGCAATGACGGCACAGGTGAAAGCCGAGCTCGCAAGTACCCCGATCACCAAGACGTGTTGTCGCAAGTCCGAGGTGTCCTCGATGTTGAGGTTCGCCGGCGGTCTCCACATCGTCAGCGGCCGGATCGTGGTGGAGGCCGAGCTCGACACGGGCGCCGCTGCCAGGCGGCTGCGCCGCGACATCGCTGACGTGTTCGGTCACAGCTCGGACGTCGTGGTGGTCCAGGGCAACGGCATCCGCAAGGGCAGTCGCTATGTCGTGCGGGTCGTCAAGGACGGTGAGGCCCTGGCCCGGCAGACCGGACTCCTCGACCAGCGGGGTCGCCCCGTTCGTGGCCTGCCCCCGCAGGTCGTCTCCGGCGGCGGCTGTGACGCGGTCGCGGCCTGGCGCGGTGCCTTCCTCGCCCACGGTTCACTGACCGAGCCCGGCCGCTCGTCGTCCCTCGAGGTCACCTGTCCTGGCCCCGAGGCTGCGCTCGCCCTCGTCGGAGTGGCCCGTCGGCTCGGCATCCAGGCGAAGTCACGCGAGGTGCGCGGCGTCGACCGGGTGGTCATCCGTGACGGCGATGCCATCGGTGCCCTGCTCACCAAGCTGGGTGCCCACGAGTCCCTCATGGCCTGGGAGGAGCGCCGGATGCGCCGCGAGGTGCGTGCCACGGCCAACCGCCTGGCCAACTTCGATGACGCCAACCTGCGCCGCTCGGCCCGCGCCGCGGTGGCGGCGGGAGCGCGGGTGGAGCGTGCGCTGGACATCCTGGGCGACGAGGTGCCCGATCACCTCAAGCTGGCCGGTGCCCTGCGTCTGGAGCACAAGCAGGCCTCCCTGGAGGAGCTGGGCCAGCTGCACGAGCCGGTCCTCACCAAGGACGCGATCGCCGGACGGATCCGCCGCCTGCTCGCGATGGCCGACAAACGTGCCGAGGAACTGGGAGTCCCCGACACCGAGGCATCGCTCACCCCCGAGATGCTCGCCGACGAGGCCTGACCTCGGGTTTCTTGCACGTACAACGGGCACCCGTCGGCGCGTCCACGCTCTGGGCGCTAGGGTTTTGAATCGACATGGCCTGCGTCACACTTCGCGGGTCACCACTGTCCACCGTCTTGAGGAGCTCAACCGTGACTGTTCGCGTAGGCATCAACGGCTTCGGCCGCATCGGCCGCAACTTCTTCCGGGCTGTCGTGGCGTCCGGGGCCGACATCGAGATCGTTGCCGTCAACGACCTGACGGACAACCAGACCCTGGCGACCCTGCTGAAGTACGACTCCATCCTGGGCCGCCTCGACGGTGACGTGACCGCTACCGACACCGACATCACCGCCAGCGGCATGACCTTCAAGGTCTTCGAGGAACGCGACCCGGGTGCCCTTCCGTGGGGCGACCTCGGTGCCGACGTCGTCATCGAGTCCACCGGCTTCTTCACCGATGCGACCAAGGCGAAGGCCCACGTCGAGGGTGGGGCGAAGAAGGTCATCATCTCCGCGCCGGCGAAGAACGAGGACGTCACGATCGTCTTCGGCGTCAACGAAGGTGACTACGACGCCTCGAAGCACACCATCATCTCCAACGCGTCCTGCACGACGAACTGCCTTGCGCCCATGGCCAAGGTCCTCAGTGACGAGTTCGGCATCGTCAAGGGGCTGATGACCACCATCCACGCCTACACCGGTGACCAGAACCTGCTCGACGGCCCCCACAAGGACATGCGCCGTGCCCGCGCTGCGGCCCTCAACATCGTGCCGACCTCCACCGGTGCCGCCAAGGCGATCTCCCTGGTCATGCCCGAGCTCAAGGGCAAGCTCGACGGCTACGCCCTGCGGGTGCCGGTGCCCACCGGCTCGGTCACCGACCTGACCTTCGAGGCTGGTCGCGAGACCACCGCCGAAGAGGTCAACGCCGTCATGAAGGCCGCGGCCGACGGTCGCATCCTGCGCTACAGCGAGGACCCGATCGTGTCCTCCGACATCACGACCGACCCGGCGTCCTGCATCTTCGACGCACCGCTGACGAAGGTCATCGGCAACCAGGTCAAGGTCGTCGGTTGGTACGACAACGAGTGGGGCTACTCCAACCGCCTCGTCGACCTCGTCTCCCTGGTCGGCGAGACCCTCTGACCGTGGCAGTCATCGAAGGCCCGCTGCAGTCACTCGGCGACGTCCAGGGCAAACGGGTGCTGGTCCGCTCGGACCTCAACGTGCCTCTGGACGGCACCACCATCACCGACGACGGCCGGATCCGCGCGAGCGTGCCGACCATCCGGACGCTGGCCGAGGCCGGCGCCCGGGTGGTCGTGGTCGCCCACCTCGGTCGTCCGAAGGGGGCACCCGAGGCCAGATACTCGCTGGCCCCGGTCGCGGCCCGTCTCGGCGAGCTCCTCGGTAGCGAGGTCGCCTTCGCCAGCGACACCGTCGGCGACTCGGCGCGGGAGACCGTCGCCGCCCTCGCGGACGGCGGCGTGGCCCTGCTGGAGAACGTCCGCTTCAACCCGGGCGAGACCAGCAAGGACGAGGCGGAGCGCGGCGCGTTCGCGGACGAACTTGCCGCCCTGGCCGACGCCTTCGTCTCTGACGGGTTCGGGGTGGTCCACCGCAAGCAGGCCTCCGTGTACGACGTGGCCAAGAGGCTCCCGCACGCGATGGGGGGCCTGGTGGCCAAGGAGATCGACGTCCTGCGGCGCCTGACCGTTGATCCTGCCCGTCCCTACGTGGTCGTCCTGGGCGGCTCGAAGGTCTCCGACAAGCTGGGCGTCATCGACAACCTGCTCGGCAAGGCCGACAAGCTGCTCATCGGTGGCGGCATGGTCTTCACCTTCCTCAAGGCCCAGGGCCACGAGGTCGGCAAGAGCCTCCTCGAGGAGGATCAGCTCGGCACCTGCGTGGAGTACCTCGCTCGGGCCGAGGCCTCGGGCGTCGAGATCGTGCTGCCCACCGACATCGTGGTCGACTCGACCTTCCCCACCGGTGACACCACTCCAGAACCGCGGGTCGTGCCGGCCTCCAACATCCCGGCCGACACCCTGGGTCTGGACATCGGGCCCGATTCGGCGGCCTTCGCCGCCGCCCTGGCTGATGCGCACACCGTGTTCTGGAACGGGCCGATGGGCGTCTTCGAGGTCGATGAGTTCGCAGCGGGCACTCGTGCGGTGGCCGAGGCTCTGACCAAGGTCGACGGACTGTCGGTCGTCGGTGGCGGTGACTCGGCGGCCGCCGTACGCAAGCTCGGCTTCGACGAAGCGGCCTTCGGTCACATCTCGACCGGTGGTGGAGCAAGTCTGGAATACCTCGAGGGCAGGGAACTGCCCGGCATCTCGATCCTGGAGGATTGACGCCTGATGGCTCAGCATGACCGCACGCCCCTGATGGCGGGCAACTGGAAGTCCAACCTCAATCACCAGGAGGCGGTGGTCCTGGTCCAGAAGCTGGCCTGGACGCTGTCCGACAAGCGCCACGACTACGCCAAGGCCGAGGTGGTGGTCTGCCCGCCGTACACCGACCTGCGCAGTGTGCAGACGCTGGTGGACGGGGACCGCCTGTCCATCAGATACGCAGCCCAGGACCTGTCCGTGCACGACGGTGGCGCCTACACGGGCGAGATCTCGGCGGCCATGCTGGCCAAACTGGGCTGCTCCTACGCCGTCGTGGGTCACAGCGAGCGACGCGAATACCACTCCGAGACCGACGCCATCGTCAATGCCAAGGCTGTGAAGGCGCTGGCCGCCGGCATGACGCCCATCGTCTGTGTCGGCGAGGGACTCGACGTGCGCAAGGCCGGAGACCAGGTGGCCTACACGCTCGCGCAGGTCGACGGCTCGTTGGCCGGCTTCACCGCCGAGCAGGTCGCAGGGCTCGTCATCGCCTATGAACCGGTCTGGGCCATCGGCACCGGTGAGGTCGCCACGCCCGAGGACGCGCAAGAGGTCTGCGCGGCGATCCGGGGGAGGATCACCGAGGTGCACGGAGAGGCAGCCGGTGCGGCCGTCCGCGTTCTCTACGGTGGCTCGGTGAAGGCGTCGAACGTGGCCGGCATCATGGCCAAGGCCGACGTCGACGGGTGCCTGGTGGGCGGCGCGAGTCTGCAGGTCGACGAGTTCGGCGGAATCTGCCGTTTCTACGACATGCCCCTGCTCTGATCCGGGACTCGTGACGTAGGCTTATCGATCGTGACTCTTCTCATCACCGTACTGCTCGTCATCGCGAGCCTTCTCCTGATCGTGCTCGTCCTGCTCCACAAGGGCCGTGGCGGCGGTCTGTCCGACATGTTCGGCGGTGGCATGTCCAGCTCCCTCGGCGGATCGTCCGTGGCCGAGCGCAACCTCGATCGTTTCACGATCGGGATCGGTGTCATCTGGTTTGCCTGCGTCGTCGCCCTAGGCCTGCTGAAGGCCTACTGAACGACGCTCTGACCGTCGATCGACAGTCAGCGAAACGGCCGGCAACGGCTGCTGAGAGAAGGATGTGTTCGTGGCTGGTGCTGGAAACGCCATTCGCGGTAGCCGGGTCGGTGCCGGTCCGATGGGCGAAGCGGAGCGTGGCGAAGCCGCCCCGCGGCAGAGCGTGACCTACTTCTGTTCCCACGAGCACCGCTCGGTGGTGACCTTCTCGGTGGAGGCCGCTGTGCCGGCGTCCTGGGACTGTCCGCGCTGCGGCCTGCCCGCGAGCCTGGACTGCGACAACCCGCCACCGGCTCCGAAGATCGAGCCCTACAAGACTCACCTCGCCTACGTGAAGGAACGGCGCTCCGACAAGGAGGCCGCCGACATCCTCGACGAGGCGATCCAGCTCCTGCGCACCCGGCGCAAGAACGGCGACATCATCTTCTAGCGGCGCGTCGTTCTCGCACCGCTTCGGCCGGTCAGAGCCGGCTGGCCGCGTCGTGGTCGAGGAACCAGATGGTCTCCTCCGAGCCGCTGACGCCGGTCGCCGGGATCTCGTGGAGATCGGCACCGGCGAGCGCTGAGGCCACGGCCTGCGACTTGCCCGCGCCGGACACCAGGAACCACACGGACCGCGAGCGGTTGAGCGCCTCGAAGGTCAGGCTGATGCGCTGCGGCGGCGGCTTGGGTGAGTCGGTGACCGCGACGGTGATCGCATCCTTGACGTCCAGTTGCGACGAGCCCGGGAACAACGAGGCGATGTGCCCGTCGGGCCCGACGCCCAGCATCATGATGTCGACCTCACCGGACCCAAGCTCTCGCACCTCGGCGCCGTACGCCGCTGCCGCGGCCTCCAGGTCGCCGTACGACGCCGCTGGCATCTCATGCACCCTCGCCGGGTCGACCCCGACGTGGTCCAGGAGCGCGCCGCGCGCCTGCAAGGCGTTGCGTTCGGGGGAGTCCTGGTCCACGTAGCGCTCATCGCCCCACCAGATGTCGACCAGGCTCCAGTCCACCTCGGAACCCGGGGTGAGTCGCACCACCTCGCGGTGGATGGCATCGGCGATGGTGCCGCCGGTCAGGCAGATCGTCGGCACCCGACCGGCAGTCTGGATGCCCGCGATCCGCGAGAGCAGCTCGCCGGCAACCGCGGTCGCCAGGGTCTCGGCGTCCGGTTGCACTTCGACGCGGTTCATGTGGACATCCTCACGAGCTTGCGGGTGGTGGCGGCGTAGGTGTCGTCCTCGTCGAGTCGCCGCAGCTCCTCGGCCAGGCACTCGGCCACGGTCCGGCGTTTCAGTGCTACGGGTCGGTCCGGCTGCCCGGGGGAGGAGAGGGTGGCCAGTCGACCGTCGTGCCTGGCGATGCGGATCGGTCCTGACCGGGTCTCGAGCACGACTTCGGTGATGCCCGGGCCGGGGGAGTTGTGCCGGGAGACGTCGACGCGGAGCCGGAGCGCCAACCAGGCCTTCAACAGGTCGGCCGACGGTGAGATCCGTTCGGCCGTGATGGAGGCCGACACGACCTTCTCCTGGTGTTGGTCGAGGGAGGCGGCGAGCAGCGCACGCCACGGTGTCAGCCGCGTCCACGCCAGGTCGGTGGAGCCGGCTGCGTACTCCTGACACTGGTGCAGCAACGCGGAGGACTTCCCGCGCGCAGCCGCGGCGACGTCGGTGATCCGGCGCTGGGCCAACACCCCCAGGGGGTCCTTGCCGGGATCCGCCGGTGGTGTGCAGGCCCACCAGACCACCACTGGGGAGTCCGGGAGGAGCAGGGGCAGGACCACGGACGCGGGGTGCTTCACGACAGGTCCGCTCAGGCGGATCAGCGCCGCCTCACCGGTCCAGCCGTCGCCGGTGCCGACCTGGGCGTTGACCCGGGCGGGGCCACGGCCACCGCCCAGGATGACGCCGAGCACGCGTGCCGGGTGCTCCTGGGACGCCTGCTGTGCCGAGTCCATGGCCTCCCGGACGTGGTCCTCGTCCACGACGACGACCAGCGTCATGACCATGCCCATGGCCGGTGAGCCGGCCTTGCGGCGGGCCCTGACGAACTCTGCGGCGATGGCCGAGGAGTTGGTGTCGATGAGCTCGATCATCTCGGGGGCCCTGCCGCAGCGCGAGCGGTGCGCGTGCACTGGGGTGAGGTCATGGTCGACGCCACTTCCTTCCGTCTCGAGCCAGCATCTTGTCGGCGGAGGCCGGCCCCCAGGTGCCGGACGGGTACTTCTCCGGCCTCCCACCCTTCGCCCAGTGCTTCATGATCGGGTCGAGGATGTTCCAGGACAGCTCGACCTCGCGCTGTTGGGGGAACAGCGGAGGATCGCCGAGCAGCACGTCGAGGATGAGTCGCTCGTAGGCCTCGGGAGACGACTCGGTGAAGGTGCCGCCGTAGGCGAAGTCCATGTTGACGTCGCGGATCTCCATCGCGGTCCCGGGCACCTTGGCGCCGAACCGGGTGGTGATGCCCTCGTCGGGCTGGATCCGGATCACCAGCGCGTTCTGCCCGAGATCCTCGGTGGCGTTGACCGAGAACGGCAGGTGTGGCGCACGCTTGAAGACCACAGCGACCTCGGTCACGCGCCGACCGAGTCGCTTGCCCACCCGCAGGTAGAACGGGACCTCGGCCCACCGCCGGGTGCCGATGCCGAGCTTGATGGCCGCATAGGTCTCGGTGGTGGAGGTCGCGGCGATGTCGTCCTCGTCGGTGTAGCCCTTGACGAGCTCACCACCGCTCCAGCCCTCGTCGTACTGCCCGCGGGCGGTGGAGTGATCGAGCGAGGCAGGAAGGGTCACTGCCGAGAGGATCTTCTGCTTCTCCATCCGCAGTGAGGTCGCATCGAACGCCGAGGGCTCCTCCATGGCGATGAGGGCCATCAACTGCAGCAGGTGGTTCTGGATGACGTCGCGAGCGGCGCCGATCCCGTCGTAGTAGCCGGCGCGCCCCCCGATGCCGATGTCCTCGGCCATGGTGATCTGGACGTGGTCGACGTAGTTGGAGTTCCAGATGGGCTCGAACATGTTGTTGGCGAAGCGCAGCGCCAGGATGTTCTGCACCGTCTCCTTGCCGAGGTAGTGGTCGATGCGGAACACCGACTCAGCGGGGAAGACCTCCGAGACCACGCGATTGAGCTCTTGGGCCGAGGCGAGATCATGGCCGAAGGGCTTCTCCACCACGACCCGGCGCCACGACGTGTCCGACTGCTCTGCCATGCCGTGTTCCTTGAGCTGGCCGATCACGTCGGCGAAGAACTTCGGCGGGATCGACAGGTAGAACGCATGATTGCCGGCCGTGCCACGCACGTCGTCGAGCTCGGTCAGGGTCCGCTTGAGCTGGTCGAAGGCAGCATCATCGGCGAAGTCGCCCGGCACGAAGCGGAATCCCTCGGCCAGCTGTTTCCAGACCTCTTCGCGGAACTCGGTGCGGGCATACTGCTTGACCGAGTCGTGGACGATCTGGGCGAAGTCCTCGTCGGCCCAGTCGCGTCGGGCGTAGCCGACCAGCGAGAACCCCGGCGGCAGCAGGCCCCGGTTCGCGAGGTCGTAGATGGCCGGCATCACCTTCTTGCGGGACAGGTCGCCGGTCACCCCGAACAGCACCAGGCCGCAGGGACCCGCGATGCGGGGGAGCCGACGATCCTGCGGATCCCGCAGTGGATTGGTGTACGTCGACCCGCCCGCGGACGTCACGCCAGTGCCTCCCGGATGATCGACAGCGCGCCCAGGTCGTTGACGTGCAGCCGGAGCACCGGTCGCCCGTGGTCGGCGAGCACCTTCCCATCCCCGACCGCCTGCGCGGTGATGAAGGTCTGGAAGGTGAACGGCCGGTCCGGGATCTCCAGGTCGGCCAGCGGGGTGCCGGTGATCTGGAGATAGACGCCTGTAGCAGGTCCGCCCTTGTGGTACTGCCCCGTGGAGTGCAGGAAGCGCGGTCCCCAGCCGAAGGTCACCGGCCGCCCGGTGATGTCGGCCAGGCTGCGGCGTACCTCGGCCAGCGCTGCGTCGCGGTGCCGGTCGAGGTAGGCCTGGACCGAGACGTAGCCGTGGTTGGGGTCGAGTCCCTTGAGCAGTGCGGCGACGGCGTCTGCCACGGTGCCGGTGCCGTCGGGCAGCCAGTCACCCGAGGCGTAGACGTCGATGACACCGTCGGCGAACGCCGGCTCCGGAGAGTCCCCGCCGCCGTCGAGCATGCTGCGGGCCGCGGCCTTGGCGCTCTCCACGTCAGGCTGGTCGAACGGGTTGATGCCGAGGATCCGGCCGGCGATGGCCGTGGCGTACTCCCACAGCAGGATCTGGGCACCCAGGGGGGCGTTGACGAACACGCCCCATCCGGAGGTGGGCACGGTGTCGAAGTCGAAGACCGGGCCGAAGGTGGCCAGCACCTCGTCGGCGGAGCTCGGCGCGTAGTTGGGGGCATCGAGCCCCTCGACGACGACCGGCAGGATGCCTTTGCCGTCCTTGCCGGTGGACTCTGCGATCAGCTGCTCGGCCCAGTCGCCGAAGCCGGGGTAGGGCGATCCGTTGTCGGCCAGGACGAGCTTGTCGACGGCGGCGAGATTCGCCGCGCCCAGGAGTGCGCCCAGGCGGAGCCCCGGGTTGTCCACGTCATCGGTGGCCAGGGTGTCGCTGATCGACGCTGCCTCGTCGAGCAGCCTGCCGAGGTCGACTCCGGCCAGCCCGCTGGGCACCAGGCCGAACGCGGTGAGCGCCGAGTAGCGACCGCCGACATCCGGGTCGGCACGGAAGACGCGGTAGCCGGCCTCGGTGGCCGACTGGTCGAGCGGCGAGCCCGGGTCGGTGACCACGATGATCCGCTCGCGTGGGTCGATCCCCGCCTCGGTGAAGGCGCGCTCGAAAGCCCGGCGTTGGCTGTCGGTCTCGACCGTGCCGCCGGACTTGCTGGAGACCACGACGACCGAGCTGTCCAGGTCGGTCTCGAGGGCGGTGCGCACGAAATCGGGATCCGAGGAGTCCAGCACGGTGAGGTCGACACCGGCCGCCTCACAGATCACCTCGGGTGCGAGCGACGAGCCGCCCATGCCGCAGAGCACGACCCTGGTGAGGCCGTACTCGTGCTGCTGGCTGCGCAGCTCTGCGATCTCGTCGACCAGCGGTCGGGACGAGTCGGCGAGACCGACCCACGACAGGCGTTTGCCGGCCTCCTCCTCGGCCTCGGGGCCCCACAGGGTCCGGTCCTGAGCAGCGAGCCGACTGGCCACGCGCTCGCCGACGAGCTGCTCGATCTCGCGCACGAACGAGTGCTCGTCGCGATAGCCGAAGTAGAGCTCGTAGTCACCCTGGTCCGCGGCACCCTTGACGGTGCTCCAGTCGGTCACTTGCCGACCGCCTCGAGCTGACCCTCCACGGTCTCGACGAGCTCCTCCCACGACTTCACGAACTTGTCCACGCCCTCGTCCTCGAGGACCACCAGGACGTCGTCGAAGTCGATGCCGACCTCCGCCAGCTGTGCGAACAGGGCCTCCGCCTCCGCGACCCGACCGCTGACCGTGTCACCGGTGATCTCGCCATGGTCGGCAAAGGCCTGCATGGTCTTCTCGGGCATCGTGTTGACGCAGCCGTCGACGACGAGGTCGGCGACATACATCGTGTCGGAGTACGCCGGGTCCTTGACACCGGTGGAGGCCCACAGCGGGCGCTGCACATTGGCGCCGGCGGCCTTGAGGGTCTCGAACCGCTCGCTGCCGAACACCTCCTCGAAGGCGCCGTACGCCAGGCGCGCGTTGGCCACCGCCGCCTTGCCCTTGAGCGCGAGCGCCTCGTCGGTGCCGATCGCATCCAGGCGCTTGTCGATCTCGGTGTCGACCCGGGAGACGAAGAACGACGCCACCGAGTGGACGTTCGCGACCTGTCCGCCTTGGGCCAGGGCCCGCTCCAGACCGGTGAGGTAGGCATCCATGACGGCTCGGTACCGGTCGATCCCGAAGATCAGGGTGACGTTGACACTGATCCCGCTGGCGATCGCATCGGTGATCGCAGGCAGGCCCTCGACGGTGGCCGGGATCTTGATCAGGGCGTTGTCACGATGCACCGAACCCCACAGGTCCCGGGCCGCGGCGATGGTGGCGTCGGTGTCGCGCGCCAGCGTCGGCGCCACCTCGATCGACACCCTGCCGTCATGGGGATCGGCCTGGTAGACCGGCGCGAACACGTCGCAGGCGTTGCGGACGTCCTCGGTGGTCAACTCGAAGATGACCCGGTCCACGGGGGTGTCCTTCGCTGCGAGCTCGCGGGTCTGCGCGTCGTAGCGCTCACCGTTGGCGATGGCCGCGGCGAAGATGGTCGGGTTGGTGGTGACCCCCACGACGGAGGACTGCTTGATGAGCTCGGCGAGGTTGCCGGACTCGATGCGCTCACGGGACAGGTCGTCGAGCCAGATCGACACTCCTGCATCCGACAGGTTCTTCAGACGGTCAGACATGTGCTGCCTCCAGTGTTCGTGTAGTCGAATGTTCTGCTCGGTGGTCGAGCTGCGCTGCGACCACTCATCCGGCGGCCGAGATGCTGTCCTGGGCGGCGTTGGCCACGGCCTCGGCAGTCACCCCGAACTCGGTGAAGATGCGGGCGAAGTCGGCGCTCGCACCGTAGTGCTCGATCGAGACGATGCGCCCGGCGTCACCGACGACCTCGCGCCAACCCATGGCGATGCCAGCCTCGACTGACACGCGGGCCTTGACGGTCGGCGGGATGACGGTGTCGCGGTAGGACTCCTCCTGCTCGTCGTACCACTCCCGGCAGGGCATGGAGACGACCCGGGCACGGATCCCCTGCTCGGCGAGGAGGCCCCGGGCCTCGACGGCGAGCTGAACCTCGGAGCCGGTGCCGATCAGGACCACGTCAGGCGCGCCCCCGTCGACGTCGAGCAGCACGTAGCCACCGCGGTGGACGTTGGAGGTGTCGCTGAAGCCGTCCTCGCCCCGTGGCCAGGTCGGGACGTTCTGACGGGTCAGGAGCAGTCCGGCCGGTCGGTCGGTCCTCTCCAGGATCGCCTTCCAGGCTGCGGCCGTCTCGTTGCCGTCGGCGGGCCGCACGACATCGAGGCCGGGGATGGCCCGCAGTGCGGCGAAGTGCTCGATCGGCTGGTGCGTCGGGCCGTCCTCGCCGAGCCCGATCGAGTCGTGGGTCCAGACGTAGGTGACCGGGAGCCCCATGATGGCGGCCAGTCGCACCGAGCCGCGCATGTAGTCGGAGAACGTCAGGAACGTGCCGCCGAAGACGCGGGTGCCGCCGTGGACGGCGATGCCGTTCATGATCGCGCCCATGCCGTGCTCGCGGATGCCGAAGTGGAGGACCCTGCCGGCAGCCGGGTCGCCGGTCCACATCTTCGTGGAGCGTTCCTTGGGCAGGAACGAGGGCGCTCCCTCGATGGTGGTGTTGTTGGACTCCGCGAGGTCGGCTGAACCACCCCAGAGCTCGGGCAGGGCCCCGGCGATGGCGTTGATCACAGCGCCCGAGGCCTTGCGGGTTGCGACGCCCTTGGGGTCGGCCGGGAAGCTGGGCAGGTCGTCGGCCCAGCCGTGGGGCAGGGTGCGGGTCTGCATGCGCTCGAACAGGGCCGTGTCGGCCGACGGCTTCGTGGTCCAGTGGGCGAAGTCCGCGTCCCACGCGGCCTGCGCGGCCTTGCCGCGGGCCACCAGGTCTCGGGTGTGCGCGATGACCTCGGGCGCCACGTCGAAGGTGCGCTCCGGGTCGAAGCCCAGGATCTTCTTGGTGGCCGCGACCTCGTCGTTGCCCAGTGCGGACCCGTGGGCCTTGCCCGTGCCCTGAAGCGTGGGAGCAGGCCACGCGATGACCGTGCGCAGCACGATGAAGCTGGGCTTGTCGGTGACGGCCTCAGCGGCCTGGATCGCGGCGTACAGCGCGGGGACGTCCTCGGAGTAGGTCGTGCCGCCGTTGGTCCAGTCCACGGTCTGCACGTGCCATCCGTAGGCCTCGTAGCGCGCCGCCACGTCCTCGGTGAAGGCGATGTTCGTGTCGTCCTCGATCGAGATCTTGTTGTCGTCGTAGATCAGCGTCAGGTTGCCCAGCTGCTGGGTGCCGGCGATCGACGAGGCCTCGGCACTGACGCCCTCCTCGAGGTCCCCGTCACTGCAGATCGCGTAGATGTGGTGGTCGAACGGTGAGGCACCCGGCGCGGCGTTCGGGTCCAGCATGCCCCGCTCACGGCGCGCGGCCATGGCCATCCCCACGGCGTTGCCGACCCCCTGGCCGAGCGGCCCCGTGGTGGTCTCGACGCCCGCGGTGTGCCCGTACTCCGGGTGCCCGGGCGTCTTGGAGCCCCACGTGCGCAGCGCCTTGAGATCGTCGAGCTCGAGTCCCCAACCGCCCAGGTAGAGCTGGATGTAGAGGGTCAGGCTGGAGTGCCCGCAGGACAGGACGAAGCGGTCACGCCCGGGCCAGTGCGGGTCCGCGGGGTTGTGCCGCATGACCTTCTGGAAGAGCAGGTAGGCGGCTGGTGCCAGGCTCATGGCCGTGCCGGGGTGGCCATTGCCGACCTTCTGCACGGCATCCATGGCCAGGGCCCGCGTGGTGTCCACGGCTGCCTTGTCGGCGTCCGTCCACTCCAGGTTGTTGAGCGTGCTCACGCAGGTTCCTCTCGGGTTGTGCTTCGGTGGGGTAGTACCCACTTCTGGCTCGTCGGGACTCAACGATGAGCCTACTCATGGGTGGGCATACACTCGACCCCGGTTTCATCTCCTGATTCATGCCCGATCTGCGAGGAAATATCTGTCGTGACGTACGTCGGCCACTCGGCCTCTGCCTCCCAGGCAGGCGACTCCGGCGACTCCGGCGCTGAGGCGTCGGACTCCTCGACGCACGCAGCGTCCTGGAAGGACGTGCTCGCGGCGTACGTCGGCCTCACCAAGCCACGCGTGATCGAACTGCTGCTGCTGACGACCGTCCCGGTGATGTTCTTCGCCCAGCGCGGCATCCCGCCGCTGGGCCTGGTCGCCGCGACCGTGCTCGGCGGCACCCTGTCGGCGGGATCGGCCTCGACCCTCAACTGCGTCTACGACCGCGACATCGACGAGCAGATGCGCCGTACCCGTCGTCGGGCGCTGCCGCGTCACATCGTCACCACCCGCGCCGCACTCGTGTTCGGCCTCGTGCTCGGGGTGTTGTCGACGCTGGTGCTGGGCTTCTGGGTCAACTGGCTGTCGGCGGCCCTGGCGGTCGCGGCCAACGCGTTCTACGTGCTCGTCTACACGATGGTGCTCAAGCGCCGCACCACCCAGAACATCGTCTGGGGAGGTCTGGCGGGCTGCTTCCCGGCCCTGATCGGCTGGACCGCGGTCACCGATGCGCTGTCGTGGGTGCCGGTCATCCTGTTCGCCGTGGTGTTCTTCTGGACACCGCCCCACACCTGGGCCCTGGCCCTGCGCTACCGCGAGGACTACGCCAACGTCTCGGTCCCGATGCTGCCGGTGGTGGCTCCGGCTCGCGAGGTCGGCCGCCAGATCGTGCTCTACAGCTGGGTGATGGTGGCGACGTCACTGCTGCTCTGGCCCGTGGCCTCCACCGGATGGTTCTACCCCGTTGCCGCCGGCCTGCTCGGAGCGTTCTTCCTCCTCGAGGCACATCGCATGCACGCTCGGGCCAAAGGCACCGAGGAGCTCTCGGTCATCAACCCGATGCGGCTGTTCCACTCCTCGAACCTCTACCTCAGCCTGCTCTTCGTGGCTGTGGCGCTCGACCCGTTGCTCACCCGCTGAGCCGGAGCACTGCGCAGCACGACGAGAGTCAGCGCGGCGCTGGTCAGGGCCGCTCCGAGCAGGTGCACCTCGACGAGGCCTCCGGGCACACCGAGGAAGTACTGCAGGAAGCCCACGAACCCCTGGGCGACCTCCACCAGCAGCAGGGCCGCTGTGGCCTGCTGCAGGCCGCGATGTCCGCTCCTGACCGCCACAGCCAGCAGGCCCACCGTGAGGGCCAGGAGCAGGTAGACCGCCGAGGCGTGCACGTGTGACATCACCTGGGCGTCCAGGCCGGTACGCCGCGACTCCTGGTCGCCGGAGTGCGGACCACTGCCCGTCACCACGGTGCCGAGGTAGAGCACCAGCCACCCGGAGGCGAAGACGAGCCAGGACAGCCGTCGGGCGAGGGGCGTCACGGGGTCGACCTCGGCGCCTCTCACCTCCTGGACCAGCCAGACGCAGAGCCCGATCATGGCCATCGACACCAGCAGATGGAAGGCCACGATCCACGGGTTCAGGTCGGTGAGCACGGTGATGCCGCCGATGATCGCCTGAGCCGGGATCCCCAGCATCACCGCGAACGACAGTCGGGTCACCCTGCGGCGACCCGAGCGCACGGCGAGGACGAAGCAGGCGATCGCGATCGCAGTCAGCACGAAGGTCAGCATCCGGTTGCCGAACTCGATGGCGCCGTTGACGCCCAAAGCCTGGTGGGGGACCAGAGACTCCTCGGTGCAGTTCGGCCAGGTAGGACAACCCAGCCCGGAGCCGGTGAGGCGGACCGCTCCGCCGGTCAGCACGATCCCGATGTTGGCCACCAGGTTGGCGAGCGCCAGTCGGGACAGCCAGGGCCCCGTCGTCGCAGTCATGCTCACTCCCATCTGAAGAACCGGGTGGCGAGGGCAGCACCGACCATGGCCCACACCAGAAGGACGAGCAGTGCCCGCATGTCGACCTGACCGGTCAGGAACGCTGCCCGGGTTGCATCCCCGAGCGCCCCCGAGGGCAGGATGGCCTGGACGGCGCCGAAGCCGCCGTACGACGACCGCGGCAGGACGACCGCACCCCCGGCCATGAGCAACAGGTAGACCAGGTTGGCTGCGGCGAGGGTCGCCTCGGCCCGCAGGGTGCCGGCCAGGAGCAGACCGAGGGACGCGAAGGCCGCGGTGCCCAGCAGTGCCACCGGCACGATGACCAGGAACCCGACGGGATCCGGACGCCAGCCGAGGCTGAACCCGACCACTGAGATGACGATCCCCTGCAGGACCTCGACCACCAGGAGGGCACCGACCTTCCCGGCGAGCAGACCCGAACGGGGTAGGGGCGAGGAACCCAGCCGCTTGAGCAGCCCGTAGCGCCGCTCGAAGCCGGTCGCGATCGCCAGCGAGGTGAACGCGGTGGACATCACTGCCAGCGCCAGGACCCCGGGAGTCAGTACGTCGACGGCGCGACTGGTCAGCTTGAGGTCGAGGTGGCGACTGGCCAGCACACCGCCGATCAGCACGATGACCGGGATCGCCACCGCGATGAGGAGCTGCTCGCCGTTGCGGAGCAGCAGCCGGGTCTCCATGGCGGCCTGCGCGCGGACCTGGCTGGCGAAGGGTGCCGCGCCGGGCGCGGGGGTGAAGGTGCCGTTCGGTGCCGTGCTCATGGCACCAGTTCCCGGCCGGTCAGCTGCAGGAAGACGTCCTCGAGGGTGCGCTGGCCCAGGGACAGGGACTCGGGCAGCACTCCTTGCTCGTCGCACCAGGCGCTGACCTTCGCAAGGGTCTGGTGGTCGGCCGGGCCGGAGATGAGCAGGGAGTGCTCGTTGATCTCGGTGACCTCGGTGTCCGAGCCGAGGCTGGTGCGCAGTGATGCGGGTGCGTGTGGTGGGAACGGCTCGGTGACCACCAAACGGATGGTCGCGTGGCCGCGGGCGCGGGTCAGCTCGAACGGGCTGCCCTGGGCGATCACGCTGCCGTGGTCGATGACGAAGACATGGTCGGCGAGACGTTCGGCCTCGTCCATGTAGTGCGTGGTGAGGACGATGCTCACCCCGTCCGCCTTGAGTTCCTGCAGGAGCTCCCAGGTGGTACGCCGCGCGGCTGGGTCCATGCCGGCGGTGGGTTCGTCCACGAACACCAGTTCGGGGCGGCCGACCACGGCCATGGCCAGGCCGAGCCGTTGCTGCTGCCCACCACTCAGGCGGCGGTAGGGCGTGCGGCCACACTCGCCCAGTCCGAGACGATCGACCAGCAGGTCGACCGGTAGGGGGTTCGCGTGCATCCGGGCGATGTGGGTGAGCATCTCGACCGCCCGCACGCCGGACCAGGCACCGCCCGACTGCAGCATCACCCCGATGCGGGGGAGCAGCTGGGACCGGTCGCGGATCGGGTCCAGTCCCAGCACCCGGACCGTGCCCGACTGGGGAGCGCGGTAGCCCTCACAGGTCTCCAGTGTGGTGGTCTTCCCAGCCCCGTTGGGCCCGAGGACGGCGGTGATCTCGTGCCTGGCCACGGTGAGTCTCAGGCGGTCGACGGCCAGCTTGGCGCCGTACCTCATCACCAGGCCGTCGATCTCGACGGCGGGAGCGGGGGAAGGCACGGCCCCAGTGTAGGAACGCCACCCCACGCCGTTGGGCGCAGGGCCAGGACACACCTTCCAACCGGGAGGGGGTTAGGGGAGCCTTACTTGAAACGGCAACAGCATTAACGTCACACTGTTGTTGTGGAATTCAGCCGGACGCCCGTGGTGACCCCCGAAGGGGATGCCCCGACGCGAGCCCGGGTGATCCGCAGCATCCTCGAGAACGGCCCCCTGACCGCCGCCGACCTCGCCCAGCGACTCGACCTGACCCCGGCCGCCGTCCGCCGCCACCTCGAGCACCTCGTCGAGATCGGCAGCCTGGCAGCGGAGGACCAGCGGGTCTACGGATCGCGTGGCCGCGGTCGTCCGGCCAAGGTGTTCCGGTTGACCGACGCGGGTCGTGACGAGCTCGACCAGCAGTACGACGACCTGGCCGTGCTCGCCCTGCGCTTCCTCAGCGAGACACAGGGTGACGACGCGGTGATGGAGTTCGCACGGCGCCGAGTGGCCTTCATCGAGCGTGACTTCAGGACCGTGGCCGATCTCAACCCCGACCTCAGCCCCGCCGAGGTGCTGGCCAAGGTGTTGACCGTGGGCGGCTACTCCGCCTCGGTCAAGGCCCTGCCCATCGGCGACCAGCTCTGCCAGCAGCACTGCCCCGTCTCGCACGTGGCTGCGGAGTTCCCGCAGTTGTGCGAGGCCGAGACCGAAGCGATCGGCAAGCTCCTGGGACGACACGTCCAGCGGCTGGCCACCATCGCCCATGGCGACGGGGTCTGCACCACCTGCATTCCGAACACACCCGAGAAGAAGGATGGCGAGTCAGCATGACGAGCACCCAGCCGACCATCGAGGAACTCAACCCGGAGCTGAAGGGCATCGGCCGCTACGAATACGGCTGGTCCGACAACGACACCTCGGGCGCTGACGCCACCCGCGGCCTCAACGAGGTCGTCGTTCGCGACATCTCCTCGAAGAAGAGCGAACCGCAGTGGATGCTCGACCTGCGGCTCAAGGGCCTCAACCTCTTCCACCGCAAGCCCATGCCCAAGTGGGGCTCGGACCTCGGTGGCATCGACTTCGACAACATCAAGTACTTCGTGCGCTCCACCGAGAAGCAGGCCGCCACGTGGGACGACCTCCCCGAGGACATCAAGAACACCTACGACAAGCTCGGCATCCCGGAGGCGGAGAAGCAGCGCCTGGTCTCCGGCGTCGCCGCCCAGTACGAGTCCGAGGTGGTCTACCACTCGATCCGTGAGGACCTCGAGGAGCAGGGCGTCATCTTCGTCGACACCGACACCGCTTTGCGCGAGCACGAAGACCTCTTCCGGGAGTACTTCGGCACGATCATCCCGGTCGGTGACAACAAGTTCGCCGCGCTCAACACCAGCGTCTGGTCGGGTGGGTCCTTCATCTACGTGCCCAAGGGTGTCCACGTCGACATCCCCCTGCAGGCCTACTTCCGGATCAACACCGAGAACATGGGCCAGTTCGAGCGCACGCTGATCATCGTCGACGAGGACGCCTACGTGCACTACGTCGAGGGCTGCACCGCGCCGATCTACAGCTCGGACTCCCTGCACTCCGCGGTTGTGGAGATCATCGTGAAGAAGGGCGGCCGCTGCCGCTACACGACCATCCAGAACTGGTCGAACAACGTCTACAACCTGGTGACCAAGCGCGCGGTCTGCGAGGCCGGAGCCACCATGGAGTGGGTCGACGGCAACATCGGGTCCAAGGTCACGATGAAGTACCCGGCGGTCTACCTGATGGGTGAGCACGCCAAGGGCGAGACCCTGTCCATCGCCTTCGCCGGCGAGGGCCAGCACCAGGACGCCGGCGCCAAGATGGTGCACGCCGCCCCCAACACCTCCTCGAGCATCCTCTCGAAGTCGGTGGCCCGCGGCGGTGGGCGGACGTCGTACCGCGGCCTCATCCAGATCAACGAGGGCGCCCACGGCTCCAAGTCCAACGTGCTGTGTGACGCCCTGCTGGTCGACCAGATCAGCCGGTCCGACACCTACCCCTACGTCGACATCCGTGAGGACGACGTGTCGATGGGCCACGAGGCCAGCGTCTCGAAGGTCTCCGACGACCAGCTCTTCTACCTCATGAGCCGCGGCATGGAGCAGGACGAGGCCATGGCGATGATCGTGCGTGGCTTCATCGAGCCGATCGCCAAGGAGCTGCCCATGGAGTACGCCCTCGAGCTCAACCGGCTCATCGAGCTCCAGATGGAAGGGGCCGTCGGCTGACCTCTCGCCGGCCCCCGTCCCACCCGTTCATCAGAAAGCGAATGCAGTGACTGTGACTGAAACCCCGGCTGTCGCCGAGGCGATCGAGACCGTCGAGCCCGGGACGGTGCTGAGCCACCTCCACCCGGAGGGTTCCTTCGACCTGGCTGACCACCCGGTCCCGACAGGTCGGGAAGAGATCTGGCGGTTCACCCCGCTCAAGCGGCTCCGAGGACTGCACACCGACGCGGACCTGACGGCCGGGTCGGTGAGCACCTCGGCGGACGCCCCCACGGGCGCCCGGGTGGAGCAGATCCCGGCCGACAGCCCGTTGCGCGGGTCCAGTGGCTACGTCCCTACCGACCGGATCGCGGCCCGCACGTGGGACGCCGCCACCAGCACCTACGCCGTCACGATCCCGGCCGAGACCGTGCTCGACGCACCGGTCATCGTCACGGTCACCGGCAGCGGCATCGAGGGGGCGGCGGCCTCGCACGTCGTCGTCACCGCCGAACGACACAGCAAGGCGACCGTGGTCTTCCTCTTCGAGGGCTCGGCAACTCTGAGCGACATCGCCGAGATCGTGGTCGGCGACGGCGCCCAGCTGACCGTCGTCTCGATCGACGACTGGGCCGACGACGCGGTCCATGTCGGGCACCGCCACGCGAAGGTCGGTCGCGACGCGACCTTCAAGCACGTCGACGTCAGCTTCGGCGGCGACCTGGTGCGGCACGACAGCACCGCGGAGTACGCCGGGCCGGGTGGCTCGGTGGAGATGCTCGGTCTCTACTTCGCCGACGAGGGCCAGCACATCGAGCACCGGCTGTTCGTGGACCACACCGCTCCGAAGACCAAGAGCCATGTGGTCTACAAGGGCGCGCTGCAGGGCAAGGGTGCCCACACGGTCTGGATCGGCAACGTCTTGATCCGCAAGGTCGCCGAAGGCATCGAGACCTACGAGGAGAACCGCAACCTGGTCCTCACCGACGGGTGCCAGGCCGACTCCGTGCCCAACCTGGAGATCGAGACGGGTGAGATCGAGGGAGCCGGACACGCGTCGGCGACCGGCCGCTTCGACGACGAGCAGCTGTTCTATCTCCGCTCGCGCGGCATCGAGGAGTCGGAGGCCCGTCGACTGGTCGTGCACGGCTTCTTCAACGACCTCATCCGCCAGATCGACGTGCCGCAGATCCAGGAGAAGCTGATCGCCACCGTCGAGACCGAGCTCGCCAAGAACGCCCTGAAGGCGTTCTGATGGGCTTCGTCCGGGTCTGCTCGCTGGGTGAGGTGCCCGCCGACCAGGCGCTCGCGGTCACCGCGGGCGACCTCGAGGTGGCCATCGCCCGTGACGGCGACGAAGTCTTCGCCATCCAGGACCTCTGCTCCCACGCCGAGGTCGCCCTGTCCGAGGGCGAGGTGGCCGAGTGCCAGATCGAGTGCTGGCTGCACGGCTCGCGCTTCGACCTGCGCACCGGCAAGCCCACCGGGCTCCCGGCCACCGAGCCGGTCTCCACCTTCCCGATCGAGGTGCGCGGCGACGACGTGTACGTCGACATCACCGAGACGCTGAACGGCGTCGAACCTTCCTGATTTTCGTTCGTCGGTCGAGGCTGACCGACAGTGAGTAGAGAGAGACACAGATGAGCACGCTGGACATCAAGGACCTGCACGTCTCGGTCACGACCGAGGACGGCCCCAAGGAGATCCTCAAGGGCGTCACGCTGACCATCAAGGACGGCGAGACCCACGCCATCATGGGTCCCAACGGATCGGGCAAGTCCACCTTGGCCTACTCCATCGCCGGTCACCCGAAGTACACGATCACCAGTGGGTCGGTCACGCTCGACGGCGCCGACGTCCTCGCGATGACGGTCGACGAGCGGGCGCGTGCCGGGCTGTTCCTGGCGATGCAGTACCCGGTCGAGGTCCCCGGCGTGTCGGTCTCCAACTTCCTGCGCACCGCGAAGACCGCGATCGACGGCGAGGCGCCGAAGCTGCGCACGTGGGTCAAGGACGTCAACAAGGCCCTCGAGGACCTCAATCTCGACCCCACCTTCGGGCAGCGGTCGGTCAACGAGGGCTTCTCCGGTGGCGAGAAGAAGCGTCATGAGATCGCCCAGCTCGAGCTGCTCAACCCCAAGGTGGCGATCCTCGACGAGACCGACTCCGGGCTGGACATCGACGCCCTCAAGGTGGTCTCCGACGGCGTGAACCGGTTCCGCGACCAGGAGGGCAAGGGCGTGCTGCTGATCACCCACTACACGCGCATCCTGCGCTACATCACGCCCGACTACGTGCACGTCTTCGTCAACGGCCGGATCGCTGAGCAGGGCGGCCCCGAGCTGGCTGAGCAGCTCGAGGCAGAGGGTTACGACAAGTACCTCAAGGCGGCCGCAGGCGCATGAGCACCCTCGACGGTCTGCTCCCCGAACTGGAAGTCATCCGCAAGGACTTCCCGATCCTGACGCGCGTGCTCGCGGGTGGGCAGCCGTTGGTCTACCTCGATTCCGCGAACACCTCGCAGAAGCCGCAGGTCGTCATCGACACGATGGTCGACCATCTCGAGCGGCACAACGCCAACGTGGCTCGCGCCATGCACCAACTCGGTGCGGAGTCCTCCGAGGCGTTCGAGGAGGCGCGCGACAAGGTCGCGTCGTTCATCCACGCGCCCTCACGCGACGAGATCATCTTCACCAAGAACGCCTCCGAGGCGCTCAACCTGGTCGCCAACACGCTGGCCTGGGCGCGCGGTCCGCTGGAGATCGGTGCCGGGGACGAAGTCGTCATCACCGAGATGGAGCACCACTCCAACATCGTGCCCTGGCAGCTCCTGACCGAGCGCAAGGGCGCCACGCTGCGTTGGTTCGGGCTGACCGACGACGGTCACCTGGACCTGTCCGCCATCGACTCCCTCATCACCGAGCGGACCAAGGTCGTCTCGCTGACCTGGGTGTCCAACATGCTGGGCACCATCAACCCCGTCGCCGAGATCGCGCGCCGTGCCCACGAGGTGGGAGCGCTCGTGGTCCTCGACGCGTCCCAGGCTGCCCCACAGCTGCCCGTCGACGTGGTGGCCTCGGGGGCGGACTTCGTGGCCTTCACCGGCCACAAGGTCGTCGGACCCACCGGCATCGGCGTCCTCTGGGGTCGCCGCGAGGTGCTCGAGCAGCTGCCTCCGTTCCTGGGCGGTGGCGAGATGATCGAGACCGTCGCCATGGAACGCTCGACGTACGCCGGGATCCCGCACAAGTTCGAGGCGGGCACCCCGCCGATCGTCGAGGCGATCGGACTCGGCGCAGCCGTCGACTACCTGACCCACATCGGCATGGACAACGTCCACCGCCACGAGCAGGCCATCACCGCCTACGCCTTGGACGGTCTCGCCACGGTGCCCGGTCTGACCGTGCTCGGACCACTGGACGCCGCTGAGCGCGGGGGAGCGATCTCCTTCGAGCTGGAGGGGGTGCACCCGCATGACATCGCGCAGGTGCTCGACAACCGTGGCGTCGCCGTACGAGCGGGGCATCACTGCGCCAAGCCCGCCCACAAGCGGTACGGCGTCCAGAGCTCGACCAGGGCCTCGTCGTACCTCTACACCACGCCGGCCGAGATCGACGCCCTCATCGATGGCCTGGAATACACCCGGTCCTACTTCAAGTTGGGTTGAGTGACATGAATCCTGATCTTGACTCGCTCTACCAGGAGATCATCCTGGACCACTACAAGAACCCGCACCACAAAGGGCTTCGCGACCCGTTCGAGGCCGAGGTTCACCACGTGAACCCGACCTGCGGTGACGAGGTGACCCTGCGCGTGCACCTCGATGCCGGTGTCGTCCAGGACGTGTCCTACGACTCCGTGGGCTGCTCGATCTCCCAGGCGTCCGCGTCGGTGCTCACCGACCTGGTCATCGGCAAGCCGGTCGACGAGGCCATGGCCATCCACCAGGAGTTCCTCACCCTGATGCAGGGCAAGGGAACGGTGGAGCCGGACGAGGACATTCTCGAGGACGGCATCGCGTTCGCCGGTGTCGCCAAGTTCCCCGCACGCGTCAAGTGCGCCCTGTTGTCCTGGATGGCGTGGAAAGACGCCACCCTTTCGGTGGTCGAGGAGGCTGCCCAGCAGCCTGCTCGAGACCAGATGGAGGAAAACCATGCCTGATCACACTGACCTTCCCGACGTCGATCTGACCGGCGGCGGCACCGCCACCGTCACCGTCGACGACGTCACCGAGGCGATGAAGGACGTCGTCGACCCCGAGCTCGGGATCAACGTGGTGGACCTGGGCCTGGTCTACGACGTACACCTCGACGAGGGGCACAACGTGGTCCTCGACATGACGCTGACCTCAGCGGCCTGCCCGTTGACCGACGTGATCATGGACCAGACCAACGCGGCGCTCGAGGGCATCGTCAACGACGTAGCGATCAACTGGGTCTGGATGCCCCCGTGGGGCCCCGACAAGATCACCGACGATGGCCGCGAGCAGCTGCGCGCGTTGGGCTTCAACGTCTGATTGCAGTCTGTCGGGATCGCCGGTCGCAGTCTGTCGGGATCCCCGGTCGCGGTCTGTCGGGATCCCCGGTCGACCGGGGAAACTCGCGGTTGTCAGCCGATGCAACCCCTGACAACCGTGCGCAACCCCTGACAACCGACGGACCGGGCAGCGGTAGCGTCCGAGCATGACCTCTGTGCTCGTGCCCTCCGTCCGGGTCGAGCGATGGGTCTCCAACTTCACCGAGCGCCACGGCACCACCCGGTTCACGGTCGAGCGCGGCGCACTGGTCGGCGAGGCCACGGACGGTTCCCACTTCTCGGCGTACCTCCCCTTCAGCCAGGAGTACGACGGGCAGCCGGATGCAGCAGCCTTCGCCGCGTCCGTGACGACACCTGAGCACTGGGGCGTGATCCTGGTCCGCAAGGGCGGGTTCGCCATCGCCCGGCTGAAGGGGCTGGACGTGGTCGAGTCCAAGGTCGGTCAGCGCCACGTTCAGGGCCGCACCAAGGCCGGGGGGCAGAGCCAGCAACGGTTCGCGCGTCGCCGCGACAACCAGGCACGACAGGCCTACGAGGCCGCCGCCGGCCACGCGGCCCGCATCCTCGGTTCCGTGGAGGGAGTGCCCCGGCGCCTTCCGGTGGTCACCGGCGGCGACCACGCTGCTGTGGAGGAGGTGCTCGCGGATCCGCGACTCATCGGGCTTGAGGTGTGTGCCCCGTTCCTGAGCGTGCCCGATCCCCGTCGTGCCACGCTCGACCAGGCTGCCCTCGATGCTGCGTGTGCACGCATCGAGATCCACAACGCCTAGTGTGGCGGTGTGACGCACCCCATCGAGATCAGGGGACTGGTCAAGGCATTCGGCCACACTCGCGCGCTGGACGGACTCGACCTGAGTGTCGAGCCGGGCGAGGTGCACGGCTTCCTGGGCCCCAACGGCTCGGGGAAGTCGACGACCATCCGGGTGCTGCTCGGGCTGCTGCGCGCTGACGCGGGCGACGTGCGGCTGTTCGGTGGTGATCCCTGGCGCGAAGCTGCCCAGCTGCACCGACGACTCGCCTACGTGCCCGGGGACGTGAACCTGTGGCCGAACCTCACCGGTGGTGAGGTCATCGACCTCCTCGGCCGGTTGCGCGGCGGTCTCGACACGGCCCGGCGCCGCGATCTGATCGAGCGGTTCCAACTGGATCCGACGAAGAAAGGCCGCAGCTACTCCAAAGGGAACCGTCAGAAGGTGGCGCTCGTCTCGGCCCTCGCCTCGGACGTGGAGCTGCTGGTCCTCGACGAACCGACCTCCGGCCTGGATCCCATCATGGAGTCGGTCTTCCAGTCATGTGTGGACGACTTCCGGGCCCAGGGGCACGCCGTGCTGCTGTCCAGCCACATCCTGGCCGAGGTGGAGAGACTCTGCGACCGCGTCAGCATCATCCGGGCCGGCCGTCGGGTCGAGACCGGCACCTTGGGTGACTTGCGGCACCTGACCCGGACCTCGATCCTGGCCGAGCTGGCGGCGCCCCCGGTCGGGCTGGCGGACCTCCCGGGGGTGCACGACCTCGTGATCGAGAAGAACCGCGCCAGCTTCGAGATTGACAGCACCGAGCTGGACGCCGCCCTCGCCGTCCTCACCCGCGCGGGCGTGCGCTCCCTCACCAGCCAGCCACCGACCCTGGAGGAGCTGTTCCTGCGCCACTACGGCGACGAGGTGGAAGCGCCGGAGGAGACGTGAGCGGGGTCGGCCAGCTCGTGCGCCTGTTCCTGCGCAGAGATCGGTGGATGCTTCTGTGGTGGGGCCTCGGCACGATGCTGCTCTACGTCAGCCAGGCGATCAGCGTCGATGGGCTCTATGCCACCCAGGCTGAGTTCGACCGGGCTGCTGCCAGCATGGAGAACAACGCCGCCTTCATCGCCATGGCCGGCCCGGCCCGCGCGCTCAACACGATCGGTGGTCAGGTGACCTGGCAGGCGACTGCGTTCGGCGCGATCGTGGCCGGCCTGATGAGCATGTTCCTGGTGGCGCGCCACACTCGGGTCGAGGAAGAGACGGGCCGCGACGAGTTGCTGCGGGCCGCAGCCATCGGGCGGCAGGCTCCGATGATCGCGGCCCTGCTCACCGCCATGATCGCCAACGCGCTGCTGGGGACCATGGTGGCGGTCAGTCTGGTGGCCTACCCCCTCGCCGTGGCGGACTCGCTCGGCCTGGGGGTCGGCCTGATGTTGGTCGGTTGGGTCTTCTCCGCCACCGCACTGCTGGCGGCTCAGCTCACCTCCACGAGCCGAGCGATGTACGGGATCGCGGGCAGCGTCCTCGGTGTCGCCTACGTCTTGCGTGCCATCGGGGATCTGGGGACGCCGGCGCTGACGTGGTTGTCTCCGATCGGCTGGTACCAGGCCATGCACGCCTTCTCCGGTCTTCGCTGGTGGCCAGCCTTCCTCCTGGTGGCTGCCGCGGCCTTGACCACCGCGGCGGCGTACGCGATCTTCGAGAGGCGCGACTTCGGCGACGGCGTGTTCGCGGCCCGGCCCGGACCTGCCGCCGCTGGTCCGGGACTGCGCACCGGTTGGGGCCTGGTGTGGCGGCAGCACCGCGGCCCCGTGCTCGGCTGGGCCATCGGGCTCTTTCTGGTGGGGCTCGCCTACGGCTCCATGGGCACCGACGTGGCTGACCTCGTCGGCGATTCCCAGGCCTCCCAGGACCTGTTCGTGCAGGCGAAGGGCGACCTGATCGACGGCTTCTACGCCACGGCCCTGTTGATGCTCGCGCTCATCGTGTCGGGTTACGCCATCTCGTCGGCCCAGCGGCCGCGAGCGGAGGAGGAGGCCGGGCGGGTCGAGGCCCTGCTGGCCACGGCGCTGCCCCGACAGCGTTGGTGGGCAGCCCACGTGTCGGCGACGGTGGTCGGCGTCGTGCTCGTCACGCTGGCCGCGGGCCTCGGACTCGGAGCGGGGTTCGCGCTCGCCACAGGTGACGGTGGGGCGCTGCTGCGCTATCCCAGCGCCATGATGGGGTACGTCGCTCCGGTGCTGGTGCTCAGCGCGCTGGCGCGGCTGCTCTACGGCCTCGCCCCACGCGCCAGCGTCGTCGCCTGGCTGGGTCTGGTGCTCGCCGTCGTGGTGATGCTGTTCGGCGACCTGTTCGGCCTGCCCCAGTGGCTGCAGGACCTCTCGCCCTTCGAGCATCTGGCGCTGGTCCCCGCCGAGGAGTTCCGTTGGGCGCCGTTCCTGGCGCTCCTGGCTGTTGCGGCGGTGCTGAGCACCGCAGGTCGCCAGGGGTTCGTACGTCGCGACGTGGCCTGATCTGACCTGTTGCGGCGCCTGAATCTGTCAGGATGACCAGCATGTGGCAACCGGAGCCTGGTTGGCAGCTGCTGACGGCGGGACTCGGCGCTTCCACGGCCGGAGTGTGGCTGAGCGGCGACCAGGTGGTGAAGCGGTTCGCTGCGCCCGTGCCGGGCGACCCGGGGGAGTTCTCCGACCCGCGGCACTTCGCCTACTGGCGGCGCGCCGCCGAGGTGGCCCTCAGTGGCGTGGTGGCGACAACGCCGGGCCTTCGCTCCGAGCCGGCGACCAGGGTCGCGGAGGACGCCGAGGGGATCACCGTGTTCTCCGCCCACCTCGACGAACGACCCCCGGGAGGGCTGTTCGTGGCGCGCTGTCTCGGGAGGTTCGCCGGCGCCGACCTCGGCGAGCACCCCTGGTTGGCGCGCAACCAGCTCCTCGACCGGGTCCGGCGCGTCGAGCACCGCGGGGGTTGGCCCACTTTGGCGCGAACGACCGTTGCCGATGTGGCCGACCACCTCTGGACCCGCAGGGGCCACTTCCTGTCCGCCCTGGCCGAGCTTCCCCAGGTGGCCCAGCACGGCGACCCCACGCCCCAGAACCTGCTGTCCCACGACGCCGACTCGGTGATCGCCATCGACTGGGCGACCCTGGGCGCCGGCCCGGTGGGTGCCGACCTGGGCTACTACTGCCTGAGTGCCCGGGAGGACTTCGATCCACTCCTGGAGGCCTATGTCGCCGCGCTGCCCGAGGGCCTCGCTACGCGCGAGCAGGTGGAGCTCGGGGCTCGGGTCAGCGCGGTCTACACGGTGATGTCACGCGCCGAGTGGGCGCTGGCCCGGGCGGCCGAAGGCCCAGGTGCACTGGTGGGCAAGTTCCGCCACCCCAGCGTGGCGCCGTACCTGCGGTCCCTCCAGCGTCAGTTCCCCCAGATCGAGGCGCTGCTGTGACACTAGGGAGTGTCGACAGCCCAGGTGTCGCAGGCCTGCAGGCTGCCCTGCTGGTAGCCGGTCTGGAACCACTTCATCCGTGACGCCGCCGAGCCGTGGGTCCAGGTCTCCTTGGTGACCTGCCCCTGGGTCTGCTGCTGGATCTTGTCGTCGCCGACCGCGCTCGCGGCTGCGATGGCTTCGCGGATGTCCTGGTCGGTGAGCTCCAGGATCAGTGGCTCACCGGTGGCGTCCTGGGTGGACGTCGCCGCCTTGACCCACATGCCCGCGTAGCAGTCGGCCTGCAGTTCGAGTCGTACGGCGTCACTGCGTGGTCCCTGCTGGGTCTTGACCCGGCTCATGGTTCCCATCAGGTTCTGGATGTGGTGGCCGTACTCGTGGCCGATCACGTAGGGCTCCACGAAGTCTCCCGCCGGGCCGTTGAGCTGTTGCTGGAGCACGTCGGCGAAGAAGGTCGTGTCGAGGTAGATGCGCTGGTCTGGTGGGCAGTAGAACGGGCCGACCGCCGAGGTCGCCTGTCCACAGCCGGTGTTGATGGCCCCGGTGAACGTCTCCATGGTGGCCGGATCCAGCTCGATCCCGGCCTGCTCGGGGAGCGTGGCAGCCCAGTAGTCGCGCAGCGAGTTCTCGACGAGCACCCGGGCGCAGTCGGGATCGGTGGCGGCGTCCTCGCCGGTCCTGCAGTTGTCGTAGCGCCCGCTGTCAGCGCCCTCGGCGACCATCTGTCCGCTGTCCAGCGAGCCGCCGGCCGCAGGCGACTGGCCACCCATCAGGTAGTTGACGGCCACGATGATCAGGATGATCACGATGCCGGCTACACCACCGCCGGCCTTCATGCCTCCGGGCATCTGGATCTGCCCACCGCCGAGGCCTCCGCCGCCGCCGGAGCGCCCGCCACCGTCGGACACGCGACTGGTGTCAATCCTTGCCTTCGGGTTGAAGCGCATGGTCAGCGGTCCCTTCGTGATGCCCTGCTCGGTGGCAGCCGTGATGCAAGCCGACGTCGTACTTCGCCGTAGACTAAGCCCCCTCATGATCACCGCCCAACACCTCGAAGTCCGTGCCGGGGCGCGTCTCCTCATGGAACACGTCAACTTCCGCGTCGCACCCGGTGACAAGGTGGGTCTGGTCGGTCGCAACGGCGCCGGCAAGACCACCCTCACCAAGATCCTGGCCGGTGAGGCACTGCCGGCTTCGGGCAAGGTCCTGTCGACCGGGGAGGTCGGCTACCTGCCCCAGGATCCGCGGATCGGCGACCCCGAGGTCCTGGCCCGCGACCGGATCCTCTCGGCGCGCGGTCTCGACGACGTCGTACGCCGCCTGCGCGAATCGGAGACCGACATGGCCTCCACTGATCCGGACGTGGCCGAGCGAGCGATGCGGCGCTACTCCCGGGCGGATGCCGAGCTGCACGCGGGCGGCGGTTACGCCGCGGAGTCCGAGGCGGCCCAGATCGCCAGCAGCCTGGGCATCGAGGAGCGGATCCTCGCCCAACCGCTGAGGACCCTCAGCGGCGGTCAGCGCCGCCGGGTCGAGCTGGCCCGGATCCTGTTCTCGGGGGCCGAGACCCTGCTGCTCGATGAGCCCACCAACCACCTCGATGCCGACTCGATCGTGTGGCTGCGCGAGTTCCTCAAGAACCACAAGGGTGGGTTGATCGTGATCAGCCACGACAACGCGCTGCTCGAGACGACCGTCAACAAGGTGCTGCACCTCGACGCCAATCGTGGCCAGATCGACGTCTACAACATGGGCTGGAAGGCCTATCTGACCCAGCGTGAGACCGACGAGCGTCGCCGCAAGCGCGAGCGTTCCAACGCCGAGACCAAGGCCAAGACACTCACCGACCAGGCCAACAAGATGCGTGCGAAGGCCAGCAAGGCCACAGCGGCGCAGTCGATGCTCAAGCGTGCCGAGAAGATGATGGCCGGCCTCGAGGGCGAGCGCGCCAACGACAAGGTGGCCCGGATCAAGTTCCCGGCACCGGCACCGTGCGGCAAGACGCCCATCACCGCCGAGGAGCTGTCGAAGTCCTACGGCTCCCTCGAGGTCTTCACCGACGTGGACCTGGCGATCGACAAGGGCAGCCGGGTCGTGATCCTGGGGCTCAACGGGGCCGGCAAGACCACCATGCTGCGCATCCTGGCCGGCGTCGACCAGCCCGACACCGGCAAGGTGGTGCCGGGCCACGGCCTCAAGCTGGGCTACTACGCCCAGGAGCACGAGACGCTCGACACCAGTCGCACCGTGCTGGAGAACATGCAGAGCGCAGCGCCGCAGCTCACCGACTCCGAAGCGCGCAGCGTGCTGGGTTCCTTCCTCTTCTCCGGTGACGACGCCCACAAGCCGGCTGCCGTGCTGTCCGGTGGCGAGAAGACCCGGCTCGCCCTGGCGGCCCTGGTGGTCTCCAGCGCCAATGTCCTGCTGCTCGACGAGCCCACCAACAACCTCGACCCGGCCTCGCGTGAAGAGGTCCTGGCTGCGATCCGGACCTATGCGGGCGCCATCATCCTGGTCACCCACGACGAGGGCGCGGTCCGGGCCCTCGAGCCCGACCGGGTGTTGCTGCTGCCTGACGGCGACGAGGACCTGTGGAGCGACGACTATGCCGACCTCGTCTCGCTGGCCTGAGGAACAAACTGTCGGTGCCGGGCTGTTGAATCACCCGTGGACGACCCACACGACTGAGACCGACCAGGGAGGTGCCTGATGTCAGGGATGACCGGCATGGGCCCGATCTGGCGCAACCTGCGCACCGACCGCAGCATCGCCGACAACCGACTCGACCGCCAGACCGTTCGCCGCGTCCTGGGCTTCGCCCGGCCGCACCGCGGGACCATCACGGGTTTCCTGGGCCTGACCGTCGTCGACGCCAGTCTGGTGGTCGTCACCCCGCTGCTGATCAAGCACATCATCGACGACGGCATCCTCAAGGGCGACGCGTCGGTGGTGATCTGGTTCGCGGTGGTCATGGCGCTGGTGGCCGTCGTCGACGCCGGGCTAGGGCTGGCTGCGGGCTACCTTTCGTCCCGGATCGGTGAGGGTCTGATCTATGACCTGAGGATCCAGGTCTTCGCCCACGTGCAGCGCCAGTCGCTGGCCTTCTTCACCCGCACGCAGACCGGGGCCTTGGTCAGTCGCCTCAACAACGACGTGATCGGCGCCCAACGTGCCTTCACCTCGACCCTGTCCAGCACGGTCTCCAACGCCATCTCCGTCGTCGTGGTCGGGATCACCATGCTCACGCTGAGCTGGCAGGTGACGCTGCTCTGCCTGGCGCTGTTCCCGTTGCTGTGGCTGGCGTCGAGGTGGGTGAGCAAGCACATCGCCGGGCTCACCCGGCGTCAGATGGACGGCAATGCCGACATGGGCAACGCGATGACCGAGCGTTTCAATGTCGGCGGCGCGATGCTCCTCAAGCTGTTCGGCCGTCGTGGCGAGGAGGACGTGCTCTTCGCGACCAAGGCCGCCAACGTGCGCGACCTCGGCATCCGGATCTCCCTGATCACACGGGTCTTCGCGGCCGCGATGATGATCATCCCGGCGCTGGCCACGGCGCTGGTCTACGGGCTCGGCGGCTGGCTGGCTGTCCAGGGGACCCTGACCATCGGCACGCTGACCGCGCTCGGGACCCTGCTCCTGCGGCTCTTGGGCCCCCTCCAGGGGCTCAGCAACGTCCGTATCGACGTGATGACCGCCCTGGTGAGCTTCGAGCGGGTCTTCGAGGTGCTCGACCTGCCCTCGATGATCGAGGAGAAGCCCGACGCCGCGGTGCTGCCGGCGACGGCTGCCAGCGTGGCGTTCGAGCATGTCAGCTTCACCTACCCGCGTGCCGAGGACATCTCGCTGGCGTCCCTGGAGGTGGTGGCCCGCAAGGAGTCGCGGGTGTCAGCGGAGGTTCTCAGCGACATCAGCTTCGAGGCGGGCCCGGGTCAGATGGTGGCCCTGGTCGGCCCGTCCGGCGCAGGCAAGACCACCATCACGCACCTGGTGGCGCGGCTCTACGATGCCGGCGCAGGGGTCGTCCGGGTGGGCGGAGAGGACGTTCGCGACGTGACGCTGCAGTCGCTGGAGGACGTCGTCGGCTACGTCACCCAGGACGCCCACATGTTCCACGACACGATCCGCACCAATCTGCTCTATGCCCGCCCGGGAGCCAGCGACGACACCATCTGGGCCGCGCTGGCCGCAGCCCAGATCGAGTCCTTGGTCCGTGCGCTGCCCGATGGGCTCGACACCGTGGTCGGTGACCGTGGCTACCGTCTCTCCGGTGGGGAGCGGCAACGGCTGGCGATCGCTCGGCTCCTGCTCAAGGCCCCGCCGATCGTCGTCCTCGACGAGGCGACCGCCCACCTCGACTCCGAGTCCGAGGCCGCCGTCCAGCGGGCTCTCGACGCGGCCCTGGAGGACCGCACCTCCCTGGTGATCGCGCACCGGTTGTCGACGATCCGCCAGGCCGATCAGATCCTGGTCATCGACGGTGGGCGCGTGGTGCAGTCCGGCACCCACACCAGCCTGCTCGCCGAGGGTGGTCTCTACAGCGACCTCTACCGGACCCAGTTCATCGACGACCTCACTGAGGCCGGCAGCGCCTGAGAGTGGCAGGATCCTGGCATGGAACTCGACGTGCTCGACAGGGTCTTCCTCATCACCGGAGGCGCCCGTGGTCTCGGACGAGCGACCGCCGACGCTCTCGTCGCCGACGGGGCCAGAGTGGTCCTCTCCGGACGTGACGAGGCGTCCCTGCGCGACGCGGCAGCCGAGCTCGGTGAGCATGCCCTCCCCGTCGTGGCCGACAATGCAGACCCGAGCACCCCGGGGCGGCTGATCGCGGCCGCCCAGGAGGCCTGGGGACGCCTCGACGGCATCCTGATCTCTGTCGGCGGACCACCGGTCGGGACCACGAGCACGATCACCGATGCCCAGTGGTCACAGAGCTTCGAGACCGTCTTCCTCGGTGCTGTGCGCCTGGCCCGTGAGGTCGCCGAGGTGCTGGAGCCCGGCGGGACCGTCACCTTCGTGCTGTCCTCCTCGGTGCGCGCTCCGCTGGCCGGGCTGGCCGTGTCCAACGGGCTGCGACCCGGACTGGCGATGGTGGCCAAGACGATGGCCGACGAGTGGGGACCGCGCGGCATCCGGGTCAACGGTCTGCTCCCGGGAAGGATCGGCACCGAGCGGGTCGCCGAGATCGATGCGAGCACCGGGGACGCCGAAGCCGCCCGGGCCCGGGCGCTGACCACGATCCCGTTACGCCGCTACGGTCAACCTGCGGAGTTCGGGCGGGCCGCGGCCTTCCTCATGTCCCCAGCCTCAGGCTTTGTCAACGGCGTCATGCTCCCGGTCGACGGCGGGATGCTCCGCGCCCTGTAGCCATCGCTGCGTGCGACCCGTCGTGCGACCTGGGCCACGCCACTCGTCGTACAACAGGTAGAAGAACCCGAAGACGGCCAGCACCCCGAAGAACCACCACTGCAACCCGTAGAAGAAGTGCGGACCGTTGCTGAGGTCCGGCAGTTCGGCCTTCTCGAGGGCATCGGCCGGCGCCGGGTCCTCGGTGTCGAGGTCGATGAAGCCGCCGTACACCTCGAGGTCGAGGGCGTCGCCGATGGCGGTGGAGGAGATCGATCGGACGCTCTGGTCCGAGACCCGCGTCGAGGACCCGGACCCGTCCAGCCGCACCCACCCGGTGACGGTGACCCGTCCCGCCGGTGGCGGAGGGACATCGGCGACATCGGCGGCCCGGTTGCTGGCCGCCATCCACCCGCGATCGACCAGCAGGACCGGCCCCTCGGCCGTGCGGAGGGGTACGACGACGTCCACTCCTGCTTCGCCCTCGCGCGTCTGGTAGCGCACCACCACCGTGTCCGCCGGATTGTACTCGCCGACGGCAGTGACGCGCTTCCACTCCTCACCGGCACCTGCGGGCGCGCCGACCTCGAGGACGTCGGCGGCCGGCACCGGCTCGGCACTGACGTTGCGTTCCACGATGGCGTTGGTTGCCTTGCGGTCCTCCAGACGGTGGAACTGCCACAGTCCCAGGCGCCAGGCCAGCGCCGTCAGGAGGACCACAGTGAGCGCGAACAGGAGCCAACGGCGCGTCAGCAGGAAGCTCAGCGATCTCACTCCCTGAGGCTATCCGGCACCCAGGAAAGCCGCGGCGCTGGGGAGGCGCCCCTAGGATGGTCCACATGGAGTTGAGTGATCGTTACGGTCGTGTCGCACAGGACCTCCGGGTCAGCCTCACCGACCGGTGCAACCTGCGCTGCTCCTACTGCATGCCCGCCGAGGGGCTCGAGTGGTTGCCGGACGAGAGTGTCCTCAGCGACGACGAGATCGTGCGGCTCATCGACATCGGCGTCCGGATGCTCGGGATCCGCGAGGTGCGGTTCACCGGAGGCGAGCCACTGGTACGCCGAGGGCTGGTCGACATCGTGGCCCGCACCAAGGCTCTGAGTCCGACTCCCGACGTGTCGATGACCACCAACGCCCTGGGCCTGACCCGGACCGCCCAGGCGCTGGCTGATGCCGGGCTCGACCGGATCAACGTCAGCCTCGACAGCATCCGACCCGAGAGCTTCCACGAGGTGACCCGGCGCAACCGGCTCCCCGACGTCCTCTCGGGACTCGAGGCTGCCCGTAGAGCCGGGCTCGGACCGATCAAGATCAATGCCGTGCTCCTGCGCGGTCTCAACGACGAGCAGGCGCCTGAGCTCCTGCGCTGGGCGATCGCGGAGGGCTACGAGCTGCGCTTCATCGAGCAGATGCCCCTCGACGCCCAGCACGGCTGGAGCCGGGCGGAGATGATCACCGCTGACGAGATCTTCACCTCCCTTGAGAAGGAGTTCCTCCTCGAGCCGGCGAGCGAGCCGCGGGGCAGTGCCCCGGCCGAGCTGTTCCTCGTCGACGGGGGACCGGCCACCGTGGGCGTCATCGCCTCGGTGACCCGGCCGTTCTGCGGCGACTGCGACCGGGTGCGGCTGACCGCAGACGGGCAGATCCGCAACTGCCTCTTCGCGCGTGAGGAGTCGGACCTGCGTGCCGCGCTGCGCGCCGGTGCCACCGACGAGGAGCTGGCCGCGCGCTGGGTGAGGGCCATGGCCACGAAGCGGGCCGGCCACGGGATCGACGACCCCACGTTCCTGCAGCCCGATCGACCGATGTCGGCCATCGGGGGCTGAGGCTCCTCAGTCGCGGAACTCCTCGACCTCACGCAGGAAGTTGCGGGCGGTCAGGAAGTCTCCCAGCGTCTCGCGGTGCTCGGCGCAGGCAAGCCAGGTCTTGCGGCGATCCGGGGTGTGCAGCTTGGGGTTGTTCCACTGCAGCGCCCACACGGCTGGGGCCGAGCAACCGCGGGCCGAGCACACCGTGATGTCGTCCATGAGCCTCTCCAGAAATGAGCGATGCCGGACGGCCACGGGGGAAGCCGTCCGGCATCACGAGAGTGAACTCAGACGGGGGAGGCTGAGTTCACTGTTGTTGATTCTTGCATGACCGCAAGCGGTTTTCCAAGAAACTGTTCAGGGAGTGTCGAGGGGGGTCCGGGCGCCTGACAACTCCTTGCGGGAACCGGTGGCATCGAGCAGCGAGAACCCGTCATCTCGGACATTTACCGCATTTGCCAACACCACCGCGACGTACGGAATGAACACGCCCCCGGCGATCAGGACCCAGCGATACCACGTCGGACCGACCAGGACTGCGGCCACGACGCAGATCGTGCGGACCCCCATGGAGAGCAGATAGCGGCGCTGACGTCCGGCGATGTCGTCGCCTCGACTTGCTCCTGCGGTGGTGATCCGCACCGCTGTTCGGTCATCGCGTTGCCGCCGGGCTGCCATGTCCTTCATCGTACGTCGCTAGGCTCCACAACACCCGTCCTCGACAACCACCCCAGGAGTCACGATGACCGACCGCACCTACCGCATCTCCGAGATCGTCGGAACCTCCCCCGACGGCATCGACCAGGCCGTTCGCAACGGAGTCGAACGAGCCGGCAAGACGCTGCGTCATCTGGACTGGTTCGAGGTGGTCCAGGTCCGTGGCCAGGTCAAGGACGGCGTCGTCGAGCACTTCCAGGTCGGGCTCAAGGTCGGCTTCCGACTCGAGGACGAGTGAGCACCCACGGTCGAGCCGCTTATGAGTACCGAGTGGTAAGCGATAGCGTCGCCCCGTGAGCAGATCAGTCCTCGTCACCGGCGGCAACCGCGGCATCGGCCGCGCGATTGCCGAAGCCTTCCTAGCCCAGGGCGACAAGGTCGCCGTCACCACGCGCAACGGGGGCGCCCCCGAGGGAGCGCTCGACCTGCGCTGCGACATCACCGATGCGGCGGCCGTCGATCAGGCGTTCGCCGACGCCGAGGCGGCGCACGGGCCGGTCGAGATCCTCGTCGCCAACGCCGGCATCACCAAGGACACGCTGGTGCTGCGCATGAGCGACGAGGACTGGTCCTCGGTGATCGACACCAACCTGACGGGTTCCTTCCGGGTGGCCAAGCGCGCCGCCAAGGGGATGCTGCGGCTCAAGCGGGGTCGGATCGTCTTCATCTCGTCGGTCGTCGGGCTCCTCGGTTCGGCCGGCCAGGTGAACTACGCGGCCTCCAAGTCCGGCCTGGTCGGGATGGCGCGGTCCCTGGCCCGCGAGCTCGGCAGCCGCTCGATCACCGCGAACGTCGTCTCGCCCGGCTTCGTCGAGACCGACATGACGGGCGTGCTCACCGACGAGCAACGCGCGGCGATCAAGAGCCAGGTTCCGCTGGGGCGCTACGCCTCGCCGGAGGAGATCGCTGCCGCGGTCACCTGGCTCGCATCTGACGGAGCGGCATACGTCACCGGGGCAGTCATCCCGGTTGACGGCGGACTCGGAATGGGACACTGACATGGGAATTCTCGACGGCAAGCGGATCCTCGTGGCCGGCGTGACGATGGACTCCTCCATCGGCTTCGCCACGGCACGGGTCGCCCAGGAGCAGGGCGCCACCGTCCTGATCTCCAACTTCGGACGGGCCCTCAACATCACCAAGCGGATCGCCAAGCGGCTGCCCGTCGAGCCGGCGGTCCTCGAGCTGGACGTCACCGACGAGGCCCACCTGGCGGCCCTGCCGGATGCCGTCCGCGAGCACGTCGACGGCCTCGACGGGGTCGTCCACTCGATCGCCTACGGCAACCCCGCCACCCTGCTGGGCGGCAACTTCATGGAGGGCCCGTGGCCCGACGTCGCCCAGGCCCTGCAGGTGTCGGCCTACTCCCTGAAGGCGCTGGCACAGGCGTGCAAGCCGCTGATGGGTCCCGGCGGATCCATCGTGGGACTGACGTTCGACGCCACGGTCGCCTGGCCGGCGTACGACTGGATGGGCGTCGCGAAGGCCGGGCTCGAGTCCTGCTCGCGCTACCTGGCCCGCGACCTGGGACCCGATGGCATCCGGTGCAACCTGGTGGCCGCGGGACCGTTGAAGACCCTGGCCGCCAAGGCCATCCCGGGTTTCGAGGACCTCGAGTCGGCCTGGAAGGACCGGGCGCCGCTGGGCTGGGACGAGTCCGACCACACCCCGACGGCCAAAGCGGTCGTGGCCCTGTTGTCGGACTTCTTCCCCGCGACCAGCGGCGAGATCGTGCACGTCGACGGTGGCTTCCACGCGATGGGCATGTGATCGGTACCGTTCGGGGGTGACTTCCTCACTCGTCGAGCTCAGGGTCCTGGAAGGACCGAATCTCTACTTCCCGCGTGCGGCGATCAAGCTCACCCTGGACGTGAGCAGTCTGGCCGCTGCCCCGGAGGAGACCGCCGTGCGGTTCGCTCGCCGCATCGGCCTGCGCAACGCCCGGCCAGGGGCCGCCGAGACCGGTTTCCGGCAGCGCTTCGCCGCCCGGGCCGTGGCCCGGCTGGTGCGCGCCGTCGCCGCCGAGTCGGGTACGTCGCGGCTCGCGGTCCGGGTCCGACCCACCAGCGACCCACATCAGCTCGTCGTCGCCTTCCCCTGGCGTCGCCGGGAGCGCGCCCAGGCCATGGGTCGAGCGGTCGCCGAGGTGCTCGACGCACTGCTGTCCGACGACATCGACGCCGCCGTGAGCCATGCCGCGGCCACCGTGGCCGCCTCTGAGGCAGGCGCGGCTCCACACACGATCGTGCCGCGGATCCCCGTGGTCGCGGTCACCGGCACGAACGGCAAGACCACCACCTCACGCATGATCGCCCACATCGCCAGGACGGGAGGCAAGCTCGTCGGCTGGTCGAACACCGACGGCATCTACATCGACGGCGAGCAGGTCGAGTCCGGCGACTACTCCGGACCCAGTGGCGCGGGGCGGGTGCTCGCGCACCCCGGCGTCGAGCTCGCGGTGACTGAGACAGCTCGGGGAGGGATCCTCCTCAAGGGCATCGGACTGACCCGCAACGACGTCTCGGTCGTCACCAACGTGACGGCCGATCACCTCGGACTGCAGGGCATCGACACCGTGGACCAGCTCGCCGAGGTCAAGGGTGTGGTGCCCAGGATCACCCGGCCGGGAGGGTGGGCGGTCCTCAATGGGGACGACCCCCGGGTCTACGCCATGCGTACGACGACGAAGGCCCAGCCGTGGGTCTTCTCCCGAGACCCTGACTCCCCGGCGGTCCGGGAGGTGCTGAACGCGGGCGGCCGGGCCACCACCGTCATCGACGGGTGGATCTGTGTGCTGCGAGCCCACGCCGACGCCGACCCGCTGGTCGAGCTGGTCGACGTACCCATGACCTTGGCGGGGCTGTCCCGGTTCAACGTCGAGAACACCCTGGCGGCAGCGAGTGCCGCGCTGGCCATCGGCATCCCGCGTGAGGTCGTGGTCGAGGGCCTCCGCACGTTCCTGCCGGACGCCGAGCACAACCCGGGCCGGATGAACATCTTCTCGATCGGTGAGGTCTCCGTGGTCGTCGACCTCGCCCACAACGAGGCCGGGCTCGAAGCCCTCATCGAGATCATGAACGGCATCAGGCGCTCCGGCTCACGACTGCTGCTCGGTCTCGGTGCGGTCGGGGACCGCACCGACGACCTGATCGACAAGCTCGGCGAGATCGGGGCCCGCGATGCGGACGAGGTGGCGATCGGGCACAAGTCGCAGTACCTTCGCGGCCGCACCACCGAGGGCATCGAGGAGCTGATGCGCGCCGGAGCCGCCCGGGTCGGCGTGGAGGACGTCCCGGCGTACCCCACCGAGGTGGCGTGCCTGTCCGCCCTCATGTCGCACGCCCAGCCAGGCGATGTCGTCGGGCTCATGTGTCACGCCGACCGGCAGGGTGTCTACGACTGGATCGCTGCCGCCGGTGGCACGGCCGATGATCCCGAGACTCTGAAGCTCAAGGTTCGCGCCGCACACTGACCTGTCGCAGATGTACATCGAGAGACGTACATCTGCGACGGGTCAGCGGGTTTCCGGCGTACATCTACGACGGGTCGGCGGGGGAGAAGTCCGGGTCGGCCGCGGGCGCCTCCTCCGAGACGCCTGCACCGGCCTGAGCCTGGTGCGACCACGTCTCCAGCTCAGCCATGACGGCCGGGTGCTGGTCGACGCAGAGCACCACGAGGTCGCCACGGTTGGCGCGACCCATCGCGTGACGCACGGCCTTGATCTCGTCGGTGACCACCTCGACCTGCTTGCACCGGGTCCCGTCGTCCATCGCCGACCGCACACCCTCGGCCACCAGCTTGGCGACCTCGCCCTTCTTGCGACCGCGCAGGGCCACATCCTCACGCACGACGACCACGTCGAAGTGGTGCGCAGCGATCGATCCGAGCTCACGCATGTCCTCGTCGCGGCGGTCACCCGCAGTGGCGATGACCCCGATCCGCGAGGGACGCGCGAGCTCGTGGGTGGAGACCAGTGAGTCGCCGACCCGGTCGACGAAGTCGCCCAGCATCCGCATGCCGGGGGCGTTGTGGCAGTAGTCGACGATGACGTTGACGCCGTTGACCTCCACCTCGTTGAGGCGTCCGGGGGAGAGGTAGTAGCTGGTGTTGAAGGTGCGCAGGCCCTGCCGGATGTCGTGCAGCGGGGCGCCCGCAGCGAACGCGGCGGCCGCTGCCCCCAGGGCGTTCTGGACGTTCATGCGGGCCCGTCCACCGAAGGTGGCCGGCAGCAGGTGGGTCCAGGCCAGCTGCATCTCTCGCCGGCCGTGCTTGACCACGATCATCTCGCCCCGCTCGGACGGCTCCAGGACCAGAGCCTTGCCGCCGCGGCGGCAGTGCGCGTCGATCATGTCGCGGGTCTCCGACCCGGGCTCGGCCATCGAGAACCACACGACCTGCCCCGAGCAGCGGCGCCGCATCTCACGCACCAGCGGGTCGTCGGCATTGAGGACCGCGTGACCGTCCCGCGGGACGGCCTCCACCAGCACCGCCTTGACGTCAGCCAACTGCTCGACGGTGTCGATGCCGCGCAGGCCGAGGTGGTCGGGCTGCACATTGAGTACGACGGCCACGTCATTGCGCTCATACCCGAGCCCTTCACGCAGGATGCCGCCGCGCGCCACCTCGAAGACGGCGAAGTCCACGCGGGGGTTCTGCAGCACCATGCGCGCCGAGCGCGGTCCCGACGCATCGGACTTGATGAGCAGCCGCTCGTCGATCACCACCCCGTCGGTGGAGGTCATGCCGACCTTGCGTCCCATGCCCTTGAAGATGTGGCTGATCATGCGGCTGGTCGTGGTCTTGCCGTTGGTCCCGGTGACGGCCACGATCGGGATCCGCGACGGCGCACCAGGCGGGAACAGCATGTCGACGACCGGCTTGGAGATGAACTGCGGCTCCCCGATGGTCGGGTGGGTGTGCATCCGGAACCCGGGGGCGGCGTTGACCTCGCAGATCGCTCCTCCGGTCTCGCGCACCGGCTCGGTGATGTCGGGACAGATGAAGTCGATGCCGGCGATGTCGAGCCCGATCATCCGGGCGGCCTCCTCGGCGATCTCGACGTTCTCCGGGTGGGCCTCGAAGGTGCGGTCGATGGAGATCCCGCCGGTGGACATGTTGCCGGTCAGGGCCAGTTTGACCATCACCCCGTCGGGCGGCACATCGGTCATCTCGAAGCCCTGCTCGCGCACCAGCTCGACCGCGGCGTCGTCGACCTTGATCCGGGTCAGGACCTTCTCGTGGCCCACCCCTCGTCGGGGATCGGCATTCGCGGTGTCGACCAGTTGCTCGACGGTGGCTGTGCCGTCACCGGTGACCGAGGCCGGCACCCGCTCAGCGACAGCGGCCAGGCGGCCGTCGATGATCAGGCACCGGTAGTCCTTGCCCGTGACGAAGGACTCGACGATGACACCGCCACGCCTGGTCTCGCTCTCGGCCGTCACGAAGGCCTCGCGGACCTCGGCCTCGTTCTGGAGGTCGAGGCAGACCCCGCGCCCATGGTTGCCGTCGAGGGGCTTGACCACGACCGGATAGCCGATGCGTCCCGCGGCCCGGACGGCCTGGTCGGCGGTGCGGATCAGCTCCTGCTTGGGCACCGGCAGGCCTGCTGCCCCGAGCAACCTGGTCGTCAGGTCCTTGTCGGAGGCCACGTCGACGGCGATCGCGGACGTGGCCGAGGTCATCGTGGCCCGGATCCGCTTGGCGTGCACGCCCTGCCCGAGCTGGACCAGGGAATGCTGGTTGAGCCGGATCCAGGGGATGTCGCGCGAGACGGCCTCGTCCACGATCGCCTGGGTCGAGGGCCCGAAGGCGGTGCGTTCGGCGCGGCGGATGAAGGACTCCAGCTCGTCGTGCCAGTCCAGATCGGGATCAGCCTCGACGAGGTGGTTGACCAGGCGGACCGCCAGCCGGGCGGCGGCCAGACCGACCTGCTCGTCGACGTAGCCGAAGATCACGTTGTAGTGGCCGGGCTTCCCCTTGACCTGGCGGGTCTTGCCCCGCCGGATGTCGTGGCCCACGACCTGCTGCAGGGCGAGAGCGGTGTGCTCGGCCACGTGGCCGAGCCAGGTGCCCTCGTTGAGCCGCTCGACGAAGCCGCCGCGCCGCCCGCGCGAGCACGAGTGCTCACGCAGTCCGGGGAGCATGTCGAGGAGGTTCTCGGTGAAGCCCGGGATGGTGTTGGTCGGATACTGCTCCAGGCTGCCGAGGTCCACGACCAGATGGATGGCCTTCTCGTAGGACCAGATGTTGGCGCCGCGGTAGACGCGCGTCTCCACGATCGACAGGTCGGGGGTCGGGCGCCCTCCGCCCAGCGGTGTCTCGGTCATGAGTCTGCTCCGTTCTGTCGAGGAGAGGTCTTCTTGCGCGAGCGGGCCAGCCGACGCCGAAGCACCGAGGGAGAGGCGTCGGCGGCCGCGATGTCGCGAGCCATCTGCTTCAGGTCACGTCCGGCTTCGGCGATCTCAGCGGCCTCCGACGCGTCGATCGTGGGTGGCACCGGGATCAGCTGGCGGTTGACGAGGTCGAACCGGGCGCCTTGCGGCAGCACGTGGAGGACCACCCCGCTGGTCAGCATCGGCCGTGACCGTGGCGCCTCGTGGGCGTTGGTGACGACCCGTGCCGGGTCGAAGATGGTGACGGCCCCCCGGCCGATCACGGCGAGGGTCTGCTGGTCGCCGTCGAAGGTGATGATCGCCGCGGTGTCCTCGTCGACCCCCATGCCCAGCAGCTGGGGCGACTGGGCCACGATCATGAGGAGTCGTCCGTAGCGGTTGCGCTGTTCGAAGTGCTGGTCGATCACGGTGGTCTCGAGGAGCCCGAGGCCGGCCGCGACCTGGGTCATCCGCTGCTTGGGGGTCGCACCACCCACCCCGAACGCCACCATGTGGCTGGACTGGATGGACGCGCCGGCGCTGGTGCCACCGATCACCACGCCCCGTTCGTTGGCGACCTGGATCGCCTTGCCGAACGGGGTCCCACAGATGACCCCGGAGAGCTTGAGCTGGTTGCCGCCGGTCATGAAGATGCCGGTCACGTCGTCGAGCAGGTCGACGTACGCCGGGTCGTGGGCCTGGTCGCGAGACTCCGGTCGCGCGGACACCACCGAGGCGGCGCCGAGCTTGCGGAACAGGGCGTCGTAGACCTCGATCACCTCCGAACCGAGCGAGGAGGCGGTGGCGATCACCGCGATCCTCGCCTCGGCGCCGCCCGCGGCGCGCACGAACTCGGTCAGGACGCTGCGGCGGCGAAGCTTGTCCTCGGCTCCACCGATGATCATCAGCGGCCCGCGACCGGGTCCGGGAGGTGTGCTCGAGATGACGTGTTCTCCTTCGCTGGAGGGCGTTGGCATGACAGGCAGGCTAGCCGGTGACAGAGTTGCCGTGTGCAGAAGACTCCCCGAGTGCTGGTGCTGATGAGACACGCCAAGGCGCAGCAGTTCGCCCCGACCGATCACGAGCGTGAACTGGAGCCGCGCGGACGCCGGGATGCGACCGACGCCGGCTCCTGGCTGGCCCTGCACGAGATCGAGTGCGACTACGCCCTGGTCTCGTCTGCAGCGCGCACGATCAGCACCTGGGAGGCGGTGGCGCAAGCCGCTGACTGGGAGCTCGATCCCGACGTCGACGACTCGCTCTACGCCGCCGGACCGGAGACGGCTCTGGACGTGATCCGGTCCCTGCCCGACGACGCCACCAGTGTCCTTCTCATCGGCCACAACCCGACCGTCGCCTACCTGGCCCAGCTGCTCGACGACGGCGACGGTGACGCGGACTCGATCTCGGAGATGAGTCAGGGCTACCCCACCTGCGCGCTCACGGTGTTCGACTACGAGGGTGACTGGGCCGACCTCGAGATGGGCGTGGCGCGGGTCACTGGCTTCCACGTGGGACGCGACCCGCGAGCCTGAGCCTCTCGGCGGGGTCCCCGGAAGGGCCGGGTCTCAGACAGGGGGAGCGGGCGTGATGATGCCGGCCTCGGCGTCAGCCGCCTCGACCTCCTCCCGGGAGATCCCGAGCAGGTACATGATCGTGTCGAGATACGGCACGTTGACGGCGGTGTCCGCCGCCCGCTGGACGATGGCCTTGGCGTTGTAGGCCACCCCCAGCCCGGCTGCGTTGAGCATGTCGAGGTCGTTGGCACCGTCGCCGATGGCGATCACCGACTTCTCCGTCATGCCGCTGAGCGCCGCGAACTCGCGCAGGGCGCGGGCCTTGCCGGCGCGGTCGACGACGTCGCCCACGATCCGGCCGGTGAGGCGCCCGTCGACGATCTCGAGCTCGTTGGCGCGCGCGAAGTGGATCCCCAGATCCTCGGCGAGACGATCGGTGATCTGGCTGAAGCCACCGGACACGATCGCGAAGCGATAGCCGAGACGCTTGAGGGTCCGCACCATGGTCCTGGCTCCGGGGGCGAGCACGATCGCGTCGTACACCTCGTCGAGCGCGCTCGCGGGTACGCCGGCCAGCAGGGCAACCCGGGCGCGCAGGGACTCCTCGAAGTCCAGTTCGCCGCGCATGGCCGACTCGGTGATCCGAGCCACCGCCTGCTCGTGGCCGGCGTGCGCCGCGATCATCTCGATCACCTCGCCCTGGATCAGGGTCGAGTCCACGTCCATGACGATCAGGCGCATGCCGCGGCGCAGCAGGTTCGCCGACTGGACCGCCACGTCGACGTCGTGGCGGGCGGCCTCAGCCGCGAGCTGGCTGCGCAGCCGGTCGGTGTCGACGCCGGAGACGTGCAGGTCGATCGCGGTGACCGGGTAGCGGGCCATCCGCTCGATCCGGTCGATGTTCGCGCCCGAGTCCGCGATCCGACCCGCGATGGCCGCCATCGCGGTCGCCTTGAGGGGCGTGCCGATGATGGTGACGTGACTGCGACCCTCCTTGCGGGCCCTGTTGTCCCCGGTGCCCCGGGAGACCTCGACGTGCATCTCGAGGGCGGCGGCAGCGTTCTCGATCGCGTCGCGCAGCTTCTTCCAGTCTCGTGGCGCCGTGACCAGCAGGCCGAGCACCAGTCGCCGGCGCAACACGATCTGTTCGATGTCGAGCACCTCGACCCCGGACAGCGCAAGCGTCGAGAACAACGCGCTGGTCACCCCTGGCCGATCCTTGCCGGTCAGGGTGATCAGGAGGGTCTCGGGCGCGTGCAGAGTCATCGAGGCGAGGGTAGCCCTCCCGGGGACCTCGTCAGGCCGGTGGCCAGACCTCGGGCGAACAGGCAGCCACGAGAGCTCGTCGGCCGGCTCGGGCCAGTGGCTGCAGGGCGTTGCGCCGATCCTCGGCCTGAGCAGCGGTGACGGCTCCACCGTCGTCGCTCAGGGCGAGTTCGACGACGCCCAGCGCCTGCAACCCCCTCCCTGCCAGCTGCACACATGCGGCGGGGGTCGTGTGGGGGGCAGCAGGCACCCTGAGATGGCGCAGGTTCATCAGCTCATCGGCCACCTCGGGCCGCCAGCGAGCCACGTCGAGGTCGGCCAGTGAACGCGCCGCCTCGAGCAGGGCCAGGCGCAGGGTCCGGTCCGCCTCACCCACGTCGGGGACCTGGCGCCGCTGCGCGGGGAGGCAGCGCCACACCACCCCACGTCCGGCGCGCACCGGGACCAGGCCGAGTCCGATGTTCGAGACCACGACCGCCTCGCCCTGGTCCATCGCCTCGAGGTTGAACGGCGCCGGTCCTCCGAGGCCGACCGGGTCGCCCTCGACCGGCAGGGCCAGGCCGGCCGTGGTCGCCCCGAGGCTGCGCAGGGTCCCGATGGCAAGCAGCAGGGGCACCGCGTCGTCACCGTCGCCTGGTAGTCCTGCGACGTGGTGGGCGGCGTCCTCGCCGCGCACGGCCTCGAGCAGCGCGTCGGGGCTCACGTGACCCGCGAGCCAGGCCGTCAACCACCACGCGAACACGCCCGAGGCAGGAAGGTCGAGTCGAGGCCGCGGGTCCACGGCCCGAAAGCCTACGTGGCGCCGATAGGGTGAGCGCATGAGCACGGTCCTGGACTTCGTCGACGTCAGTGTCCGACGTGGCGACGCCACCCTGCTCGACAAGGTCACGTGGGCTGTCGACGAGGGTGAGCGGTGGGTGATCCTGGGACCCAACGGAGCTGGCAAGACGACCCTGCTGCAGGTGGCCGGAGCCCAGATCCACCCGAGCGACGGAGTGGCAGCGGTGCTCAGCGAGGAGCTCGGCTCGGTCGACGTCTTCGACCTGCGCCCCCGCATCGGCCTCACCAGTGCCGCGATCGCCGAGCGGATCCCGCGCCACGAGATCGTGCGGGACGCGGTCGTGTCGGCGTCGTACGGCGTCGTCGGGCGCTGGCGCGAGGACTACGAGGCCCTCGATCACCACCGCGCTGGTCAGCTGCTGCGCGAGGTGGGCATGCTGGAGCTCGCGGACCGCACCTTCGGCACGCTGAGCGAGGGGGAACGCAAGCGGGTCCAGATCGCCCGGGCCCTGATGTCGGACCCCGAGCTGCTGTTGCTCGACGAGCCCGGCGCCGGACTCGACCTCGGTGGCCGCGAGGACCTGGTGCAGATCCTGTCCATCCTGGCGAACTTCGAGGACGCACCGGTGATCGTGATGGTCTCCCACCACGTCGAGGAGATCCCGCCCGGCTTCACCCACGCCCTGCTGCTGCGCGAGGGCCGGGTCGTGGCGGCAGGACCGATCGGCGAGGTGATCACCGAGCCGCTGCTGTCCGAGACGTTCGGCATGCCGCTCGAGGTGACCGAGTCCGAGGGCAGGTACGCCGCCCGCCGCCGCACCCGACGACACCTCGGCTGAACCGAGCCGGATCCTCGGCGGCTCCGGCTACTGTTCACCGCATGGACTGGTTCACCGACAACGCATGGCAGGCCTGGCTGGGCCTCATGGCGCTGCTGGTCGTGCTCGAGCTGTTCAGCATGGACCTGGTCCTGTTGATGCTGGCCGCGGGCGCCGCAACCGGAGCCCTGACCGCGGCCACCGGGCTGCCCTTCGAGGCACAGCTGCTCGCTGCCGCTGCAGCGTCCACCGCGATGCTGGTGCTGGTGCGCCCCAGTGTGGTCAAGCGCCTGCACACCGGCCCCGAGCTTCGGCTGGGACACGGCAAGCTGGTCGGCCACCAGGGGATCGTCACCGAGCAGATCACTGCCCAGGAGCACGGCCGCATCAAGCTCGACGGCGAGATCTGGTCGGCGGCGCCGTACGACGAGTTCGAAACCATCACACCGGGGGAGACAGTTGAAGTCATCGAGATCCGTGGGGCCACCGCCTATGTGCACCCCATCCCCCAACTCGACAACTGAAAGAGGTCGGCCATGACAGTCGTCTACGTACTCCTGCTGCTGATCGCCATCTTCGTGGTGGTCCTGTTGGGAAAGACCGTCCGGATCGTGCCACAGGCCCGAGCCGGGATCGTGGAACGCTTCGGGAAGTACAAGGGCACCCTGCCCGCGGGCCTCAGCATCGTGGTGCCGTTCATCGACAAGGTGCGCTACATGATCGACCTGCGTGAGCAGGTCGTGAGCTTCCCTCCCCAGCCGGTGATCACCGAGGACAACCTCGTGGTGTCGATCGACACCGTCATCTACTTCCAGGTGACCGACCCGATCGCAGCGACCTACGAGATCGCCAACTACATCCAGGCCATCGAGCAGCTCACCATGACCACGCTGCGCAACATCGTCGGCGGCATGGATCTCGAAGAGACCCTGACCAGTCGCGACCAGATCAACTCCGGGCTGCGCGGCGTCCTGGACGAGGCGACGGGCAAGTGGGGGATCCGGGTCAACCGGGTCGAGCTCAAGGGCATCGACCCGCCGCCCTCGATCAAGGACTCCATGGAGAAGCAGATGCGTGCCGACCGCGAGAAGCGGGCCGTCATCCTGACCGCGGAGGGCCAGCGGCAGGCGGCGATCCTCACCGCCGAGGGTTCCAAGCAGTCAGCCATCCTCAACGCCGAAGGTGACCGGGAGTCGCAGATCCTGCGCGCCCAGGCCGACCGCGAGTCGCAGATCCTGCGCGCTCAGGGTGAGGGACAGGCGATCCAGACGGTGTTCCAGGCGATCCACGACGGTCGACCCGACCAGTCGCTCCTGGCCTACCAGTATCTGCAGATGATGCCGAAGATCGCTGAGGGCGACGCCAACAAGGTGTGGATCGTCCCGTCCGAGATCGGCAAGGCGCTGGAGGGCCTCGGCTCCACGATGACGAGCATGGCCGGCATCCCGAGCAAGGTCGACGGTCCGGTCACGCGGGTCGACATGGGTTCCACCGAGCCGATGTCGCTGAGCAAGAGCGACGACGAGGTCAGCAAGGCCAACGCTGCCGTTCAGGCCGCGATCGCGGAGGCCCAGGGTGCTGCCACGTCCTCGCTCAACGATCCGCTCAGCGATCCACTGCCAGACTCCTTCGGAGTGGCCGACGACCCGACTGACAGCTCCGGGGACGAGACAGGGGCAACACCGGCACCGTGAGCCTCTTCGAGGTCGGAGCCATCCTGCTCGCCGGGATGGCCGCCGGCACCATCAACACCGTGGTGGGGTCGGGAACGTTGATCACGTTCCCGACCCTGTTGGCGTTCGGCATTCCACCGGTGACCGCCAACGTGTCCAACACCATCGGTCTCGTGCCCGGTGGTGTTTCCGGGGCGATCGGCTACCGGCGGGAGCTCAGCGGCCAACGGCGACGGATCCTCCGACTCGGAGCCGGCTCCCTCATCGGCGGCGCCATCGGGGCGGGGTTGCTGCTCGTGCTTCCCGACGGCGCCTTCGCAGCGATCGTCCCGGTGCTGATCCTGCTCGGCTGTGTCCTGGTCGTCCTCCAACCGAGGATCTCGGCCTGGGTCGCCCGGCGCCACGAGGGAGGGGTGCCCGAGCACGGTGTCTGGTGGGTGTGGCCGGCTGTCCTGCTGACCGGGGTGTACGGCGGCTACTTCGGCGCCGCACAGGGCGTGCTGCTGATGGCGGTGATGGGCATCGGGATCGACGAGAGTCTCCAGCGGCTCAACGGGATCAAGAACGTGCTGGCCTCGATCGCCAACGCCGTCGCCGGGGTCGTCTTCATCGCAGTGGCCGACGTGGACTGGGTCGTGGCCGGGCTGATCGCCATCGGATCCGTCGTGGGAGGACAGTTGGGGGCGTCGTACGGCCGGAAGCTGCCGTCAGTGGCGCTGCGCGGTCTCATCGTGCTGGTCGGACTGGTCGCGCTGACGGCGTTCCTGCTGGACTGACCGAGCCGCTGCGGCCTCCACCAACCCGGCCAGCAGCCCGACGTCGGCAGCGGTCTCGGGGTGCCACTGGACCGCGACGCAGAACCGGTCACCGGCAGCCTCCATCGCCTCCAACGTGCCGTCGGCCGCGTGCGCCGCCGGTGTGAAGCCGGGGGAGGACCGCACCGACTGGTGGTGATGGCAGTTCACGTGGAGCGCGGTGCCGACGAGCTGCGCCACACGTGAGCCCGGCACGGTGCTGACCTCGACCCGGCCGAAGCTGTCCCCGCCGGGGCTGTGCTCGTCGTGGCCGACGAGGTCGGGTGTGTGCTGGTCCAGGACCCCGCCGGCATGAACGGCCATCACCTGCATGCCGCGGCACACTCCGAGCACGGGAAGTCCCTGCGCTCCAGCGGCATCGAGCAGGGCGAGCTCCCACGCGTCGCGGTCCTCGCGCCACTGTGCCGTGCGCGGGTGCGGATCCTCGCCGTACTGACCGGGATCCACGTCCGCGCCGCCGCTGATGATGAGCCCGTCGAGCCGGGCGAGCACCGCCGGTGCCGCCCCGGCCAGCCCGGTCGGCGGCAACAGGACCGGCACGCCGCCCAGCGACTCGACGGCCACGGCGTACTGCGTGGGCAACAGGTCAGCCCGCTGCTGCCAGACCCCCCACGCGGCCTGCTCACGGTAGGTCGTCAGCCCGATCACCGGAAGGCTCATGGCGGCACTCACAGAGGCGTCACGTAGGCGCCGGAGATGCCGCCGTCGACCAGGAAGGTGTTGGCAGTGATGAAGCTGGACTCGTCCGAGGCCAGGAACAGCACGGCATTGGCCATCTCCTCGGGCTCGGCGAACCTGCCCATCGGCACGTGGACCAGACGTCGGGCTGCTCGCTCGGCATCCTTGGCGAAGAGCTCGCGCAGCAGCGGCGTGTTGACCGGCCCGGGGCACAGGGCGTTGACGCGCACGCCCTGGCGGGCGAACTGGACGCCGAGCTCACGCGACATCGACAGCACGCCTCCCTTGGACGCGGAGTAGGAGATCTGGGAGGTGGCTGCTCCCATCACCGCCACGAAGGACGCGGTGTTGATGATCGAGCCCTTGCCCTGCTCGAGCATGTGGGGCAGGGCCGCCTTGCAGCAGAGGTAGACGCTGGTCAGGTTGACCTCCTGCACCCGACGCCAGGCGTCCAGGTCGGTGTCGAGGATGGAGTCGTCCTCGGGAGGCGAGATGCCGGCGTTGTTGAAGGCGATGTCGACAGACCCGTAGGTGTCCTTGGCCGTCGCGAACAGCGCGTCCACCTGGTCCTTGTCGGTGACGTCCACCTGCACGTACGTCGCCACCTCTGATCCGCCCAGTTCGGCCACCACTTCAGCGCCGCGGACGGCGTCGATGTCGGCAATGACCACGCGTGCGCCTTCTTCGACGAACCGGCGTACCGTCGCCAGGCCGATGCCGGAGCATCCTCCGGTGACGACCGCGACCTTGCCTTCGATGCGTCCTGCCATGTGCTGTTCTCTCCTGTCAGTGGTCGAGCTGTGCTGGTGGTCGAGCCTGTTTCGGTGGTCGAGCCTCTGTCGGTGATCGAGCCTGTTCGGTGGTCGAGCCTGTGTCGGTGATCGAGCCTGTGTTGGTGGTCGAGCCTGTGTCGGTGATCGAGCCTGTCGAGATCAGTGGGCGATGAAGACGTTCTTCTCCTCGGTGAAGGCCATGGGGGCGTCCGGGCCGAGCTCCCGCCCGAGCCCCGACTGCTTGTAGCCACCGAAGGGTGTCCAGTAGCGCACCGAGGCGTGCGAGTTGACGCTGAGATTCCCGGCCTCGATGGCTCGGGCCACCCGTAGGCCGCGCCCGAGGTCACGGGTGTAGATGGACCCGGACAGGCCGTACTCGGTGTCGTTGGCCAGCTCGACCGCGTGGGCCTCGTCGTCGAACGCCATCACCGCCACCACCGGCCCGAAGACCTCCTCTCGCCAGATCGGGGCACCGGGGTCGTCGGCCAAGACCACGGAGGGCGGCACCCAGAAACCGTCGCCCCCGGGGTGGCTGCCGGCGAAGGCGACCTCGACGTCGTCCAGGTAGCCCTGCACGGTGGATCGCTGACCGGCCGAGATGAGCGGGCCCATCTCGCTGGTCTCGTCGGTGGGATCGAGGACCCGCATGCCCTCCACCGCCTGCTGCATGAGGGACAGGAACTCGTCGTGGACGGAGCGCTCGACGAGGATCCGGGAACGTGCGCAGCAGTCCTGTCCGGCGTTGTCGAAGACGGCGTACGGCGCACTGGCCGCCGCCGCCGCGAGGTCGGCGTCGGCGAAGATGACGTTGGCGCTCTTGCCGCCGAGCTCCAGGGTCACCTTCTTCACCTGCTCCGCGCAGCCGGCCATGATCCGCTTGCCGACCTCGGTGGAACCGGTGAAGCAGACCTTGCGCACCAACGGGTGCGTCACGAACCGCTCTCCGACCACCGAACCCTTGCCGGGGATGACGGTGAGCACGCCTTCGGGCAGTCCGGCCTCCAGGGCCAGCTCCCCGATCCGGATGGCGGTCATCGGCGTCAGCTCGGCGGGTTTGAGCACGACGGTGTTGCCCGCCGCCAGCGCGGGAGCGAAGCCCCACGCGGCGATCGGCATGGGGAAGTTCCAGGGCACGATGATCGCGACGACCCCCAGCGGCTCGTGGAAGGTCAGGTCCACGCCGCCGGCGACCGGGATCTGGCGCCCGAACATCCGCTCCGGCGCGGCCGAGTAGTAGTTCAGGCAGTCCCGGACGTTGCCCGCCTCCCACCGCGCGTTGCCCCAGGTGTGCCCGGCGTTGGTCACCTCGAGACCGGCCAGCTCGTCGATGTGCTCCTCGACCACCCCCGCGAACCGGCGCAGCAGCCTGGCCCGATCGCCGGGGGCCATCGCCCGCCACCCCGCGAACGCCTCGTGGGCCCGGGCGATGGCTGCGTCGGTCTCCTCGACGGAGGCCAGGTGGATGTCGGTGACCGGCTGGGCCGTCGCCGGGTTGATGACGGTGTACACGTTGCTGGTCGAGCTGGTCGAGCTGGTCGAGCTTGTCGAACCGGTGTCGGTGGTCGAGCGTGTCGAGACCAATGTCAGAGCCTTTCGAATCCGCGCTGGAGCTCCCAGTCGGTGACGGCAGCGTTGTAGGCGTTGAGTTCCACGTCAGCCATGTTGAGATAGTGCTCGACGACCTCGTCCCCCAGGGCACCCCGGGCGACCGCGGAGTTCGCGAACCGTTCACGGGCCTCACCCATCGTGGTGGGCACCTTCGGCAGGCCGGAGGCGTAGGCGTTCCCGACAAGCTCCGGGCCGAGCTCCAGTTCGTTCTCGATCCCGTGCAGGCCGCCGGCGATCATGCTCGCCAGCGCGAGGTAGGGGTTCACGTCGGCTCCGGGCACCCGGTTCTCCATCCGCGCACCGGCGCCACGCCCGACCAGGCGTACGGCGCAGGTGCGATTGTCCATCCCCCAGGCGATGGTGGTGGGCGCGAAGGATCCGTCGGCGAAGCGCTTGTAGGAGTTGATGTTGGGGGCGTACAGCAGGGTGAAGTCAGCGGTCGTGGCCAGCACCCCCGCCACGAACTGGTCGTAGAGCGCCGTGCGCTGCCCGGACTCGGCGTCCCAGAAGACGAGCTCACCGTCCAGGCCGCGCAGGGAGAGGTGGATGTGGCAGGAACTGCCCTCGCGCTGGTTGTACTTGGCCATGAAGGTCAGTGACTGGCCGTGCTGGGCGGCGATCTCCTTGGCGGCGTTCTTGTAGACGGCGTGGTTGTCGGCAGTCACCATCGCCTCGTCGAACAGGAAGCCGATCTCGTGCTGGCCGAAGTTGCACTCACCCTTGGCCCCCTCGACGTTCATGCCTGCGGCGTACATGTGGTTGCGGATGTCGCGCAGCAACGGCTCGACGCGGCTGGTGCCGAGGATGGAGTAGTCGACGTTGTACTGGTTGACCGGCGTCAGGCCCCGGTAGCCCGCGTCGTGGGCCGCCTCGTAGGTGTCGGTGAACGCGACGAACTCCAGCTCGGTGCCCGACAGTGCCGTCCAGCCCCGGTCCGCGACCCGTTCGAGCTGGCGGGCCAGGATGCCGCGGGGGGACTGGAGCACGGGGGAGTGGTCCGGCCAGACCAGGTCGCACTGGATGAGGGCGGTGGCAGGCAGATGGGTGAGCAGCCGGATCGTCGCCTCGTCCAGGACGAACTCCATGTCGCCGTAGCCGCGCTCCCAGGAGGAGATGGCATAGCCGTCGACGGTGTTCATGTCCACGTCCACCGCGAGCAGGTAGTTGCAGCCCTCCGTCCCGTGCCCGACCACGTGATCGACGAAGTAGTTCCCGTGCAGCCGCTTGCCCTGGAGCCGGCCCTGCATGTCGGTGAACCCCACGATGACGGTGTCGATCGCACCCATGCGGATCCGGTCGACGAGATTGCCCATCGTGAGATGGCGTTCGTTCCTGGTGCTCACTGCTTCTCCTTCGATTCCTGTGCCTCAGCCGAGCAGACCGCGCAGCAATGCAGCGGTGTCCGCGCAGTGTTCGCTCATCACCCGACGTGCCCTGCGCGCGTCGCCGGCGAGGATCGCTGCGACGATGGCTTCGTGCTGGGCGTTGGAGTGGTCGATGTTGACTGCGAGGACCGGGATCGCCTGCAGCATGTCGTGCAGGTCTGCCTGGACCTGCGTCACCGCCGCGATGGTGAGCCGCGATCCGCAGGCGGTCGCGATGGCGAGGTGCAGCCGGGAGTCGCACTGGCGGTGATCGGCTGGTGACTCGGCGGCTCCCACGGCCGCGAGGCAGTCGCGCAGCATCCTCTGGGTGGCCTCGTCGAGGTCGCGCTCGGCGGCCAGTTCGGCGGCGCCGGGCTCGACCACCCGGCGAAAGGCCAGGGCGTCGAGCAGCTGCGGGGTGCGGCCCTTGAGGGCAGCGGCGGCCGAAGCCCGTGGCGCCCTGGGCCGGTGGAGTACGACGGTGCCGCCGCCACGTCCCCGGGTGGTCTGGACCATCCCGGCGGCCCGGAGCGCGGCGATGGCCTCACGCAGGGTGGCCCGAGACACCGACATGCGCTCAGCAAGCTCCCGCTCCGGTGGCAACACGGTGTCGCGCGGGTAGACCCCGAGCCGGATGGCGGTGGCCAACTGCTCCACGCAGGCCTCGAACGCGTGGTGACCGCGGACCGGGCGCAGCACCGCTCCGGTGAGGTCAGCCGAAGGCGAGGCCGTCATGGGCGTCAGTTTCGTGAACGGCGGCGGGCCTGTCAATGGTCGGAATTCATACCAATTTTTCACGAACGTATTTACGCCGTTGCAGCGACGGGTTTAGCCTCCGGTTCAAACGCTGGTCCGTATCCCGAGAAGGTGTCACATGCCTGAAGCCCACGAACCACTCCCCGAACACCCTGTCGTCGAACTGACGGCGGACGAGAAACATCTTGCAAAACTCGGGTACAAGCAGGAACTCGACCGATCCTGGTCGGGTTTCTCCAACTTCGCCATCTCCTTCTCCATCATCTCGATCCTCGCCGGATGTTTCACCACGTTCGGCCAGGGGTTCAACAACGGTGGTCCCATCGCCATCTCGTGGGGCTGGCCCATCGTGTCGCTCTTCATCCTGATCATCGGCTTCACGATGAGCGAGCTGGTGTCGGCGTACCCCACCTCGGGAGGCATCTACTGGTGGGCCTCGAAGATGGGTGGACCGGCTGCCGGCTTCTTCACCGGCTGGCTGAACCTGATCGGCCTCGTCGCCGTCACGGCCTCGGTGGCCTACGGATGTGCGACCTTCATCGACCTCACCCTGAGCACCTTCTCGACCGGGTTCGCCGACGGCTACTCATTGACGCGGGTGTTCCTGATCTTCCTGGTCGTGCTCGCAGCAGCAGCCCTGCTGAACATCTTCAGCGGACATCTGATGGCGGTGCTCAACAACATCTCGGTGTGGTGGCACGTGTTCGGTGCCGCTCTGATCGTCCTCATCCTCATCTTCGTCCCCGATCAGCACCAGAGCTTCAGCTATGTGTTCACCGAGCGCTTCAACAACTCCGGCTACGACGGAGGAGCCACGAGCGGTGCGGCGTACTGGTTGCTGGTGGCCCCCTTCGGCCTCCTGCTGACGCAATACACGATCACCGGGTTCGACGCCTCCGCGCACTTGTCGGAGGAGACCTCGGCCGCGTCGTCCGCGGCGGCCAAGGGGATCTGGCAGTCGATCTTCTACTCGGCCATCGGAGGCTGGATCCTGCTGCTGGCCTTCCTGTTCGCGGTGCCGAACGGGGCTGATGGCGCCGCCGACAACGCCGGGGTGGGCGGTGGTGGTGTGGCCTACATCTTCGTCCAGTCATTGGGCAACGACACAGCGGCGCTGGTGTTGGCGATCTCCGCCATCGGCCAGTTCTTCTGCACGATGGCTTGCATGACCAGTGCCTCGCGCATGACCTTCGCGTTCTCGCGCGACGGTGCCATCCCGGGCTCCGGCTACCTCTCTCGACTCAGCTCCAGCAAGGTCCCGGCCAATGCGGTGCTCATGGTCGCCGTGGTCAGCGCGATCATCACGCTGCCGGCGCTCATCGAGGTCAACATCGGGACCGCTGAGGAGCCCCTCATCGTCCCGACGGCCTTCTACGCCGTGGTGTCGGTGGCCGTCATCGGGCTCTACCTGGCGTTCCTGATCCCGATCTGGCTGCGCTGGCGCATGGGCGACTCGTTCCAGGCCGGCAGCTGGAACAACGGGGCGAAGTACAAGTGGATGAACCTGATCGCGGTGGCCGAGATCGCCATCATCTCCGTCTACTTCATCCTCCCCTTCGTCCCACAGGGCAACCCCTTCGGCGGCGACTTCTCGTGGAAGTTCGTGAACTACGCACCGATCCTCACCTTCGGGGCTCTGGCGTTGCTCGGCATCTGGTGGCAGGTGTCTGCCAAGAACTGGTTCACGGGCCCGAAGCACACGATCGACGAGGCCGTCGTCAAGGCCTTCAACGACTGACGTGCATGAACTCGACGAGCTCCTCGACCAGGTGCCGGCACTTGCCGGACGCAGCCTGGTCGAGGAGCTCTCGGGCGGCCTCACCAACCGCAACCTCAAAGTGGTCACGGCGTCGGGGGTCTACGTGGTCCGCTGCTCGCAGAGTGACGCCTCCCTGCTGGCGATCGACCGCGACGCCGAGCACCTCAACACCGCGGCAGCCGCGGCCGCCGGGGTCGGGCCCGGCGTGGTCGACTACCGGCCCGATCTCGGTCTCCTGGTGATCGACTTCCTCGAGGGGAGGACGCTGACGGAAACTGACTTCGCTGATCCCGCGGTGCTCTCCCGCGCGGCCCAGGCGTGCCGACGGCTCCAGGCAGGGCCGCGCTTCACCGGGCGCTTCGACATGTTCGAACGGCGCGACGACTACCTCGCCACCGCCCGCGCCCACGGCTTCGCGCTGCCGGCCGACTACACGCGTTTCGATCCCGCTTGGGCGGACGTCAAGGCCGCCCTCGCCGCCACGGCCGGGCCGCTCGCGCCGTGCAACAACGACCTGCTCGCCGGCAACTTCGTCGACGACGGCACCCAGATCTGGCTGATCGACTACGAGTACTCGGGCAACAACGATCCCTTCTTCGAGATCGGCAACACGGCTACCGAGTGCGAGTTCAGCCCGGACCAGACGGCCGCCTACACCGAGGCCTACCTGGGCCGAGCCTCGCGCGCCCTGCTGGCCCGGGTCCGGTTGCAGAGCCTGGTCAGCGAGTACGGCTGGTCCCTCTGGGGCTTCATCCAGGCGGGCTCAAGTCCGTTGGACTACGACTTCGCAGGCTGGGGTCAGCACCGCTTCGACAAGGCCGCCCGCACCTTCACCAGTCCCACCTTCCGCCACCTGCTCGACGAGGTCCAACTCGATGACTGAACTGCCTTCCCGTGCCCGCGTGGTCATCGTCGGAGGTGGGGTCATCGGCGCAAGCGTGGCCTACCACCTCACCCGCCTCGGCTGGAACGACGTGTTGCTCATCGAGCAGGGGCGGCTCTCGTCGGGGACCACCTGGCATGCCGCCGGCCTGGTGGGGCTCCTGCGGGCCTCGGAGAGCGGCACCCGGCTGGTGCAGTACTCCGCCGAGCTCTATGCCGCACTCGAGGCGGAGACCGGCCTGTCCACTGGCTACCAGCAGTGCGGAGGCGTGATCGTGGCGCGCACCGAGGACCGCATGGTGCAGCTGCGGCGGACGTCGGCCACTGCGGCGGCGTACGACTTGGACTGCGCGATGCTGAGCCCGGCCGAGGCCGCCGAACGCTGGCCGGTGATGGCGATCGACGACCTGCTCGGCGCCATCTGGTTGCCGGGCGACGGCAAGGCGAACCCGACGGACCTGACCATGTCGCTGGCCAAGGGTGCGCGCCAACGCGGGGCCCAGGTCTGCGAGAAGGTCCGGGTGACAGGTTTCACCACCGAGGACGGACCTGCCGGCCGCCGGGTCACCGGCGTGCGGACCGATCACGGGGACGTCGAGGCCGAGGTGGTCGTCAACTGTGCGGGCCAATGGGCCAAGGCTTTGGGTGATCTGGTCGGGGTCACGGTGCCGCTGCACTCGGCCGAGCACTTCTACGTGGTCACCGACCAGATCGACGGTGTGCACCCCGGCCTCCCGATCCTGCGAGACCCCGATGGCTACACCTACTTCAAGGAGGAGGTCGGCGGCCTGGTCGTCGGTGGCTTCGAGCCCGAGGCCAAACCCTGGGTGGCCCCGGACCAGATCCCGCACCCCTTCGAGTTCCAACTGCTGGACGAGGACTGGGAGCACTTCTCCGTGCTCATGGACGAGGCCGTACGCCGCATCCCGGTGCTGGCCGAGACCGGGATCCGCAAGTTCTACAACGGCCCGGAGAGCTTCACCCCGGACAACCAGTTCGTCCTGGGAGAGGCTCCTGGCCTGCGCAACTACTTCGTGGGAGCAGGATTCAACTCCGTCGGCATCGCGTCCGCCGGCGGCGCTGGCCGCGCTTTGGCGGAGTGGATCGTCGAAGGCACCCCCACGATGGACCTGGTCGGGGTCGACATCCGCCGGTTCGCAGCCTTCAACGGCAACCAGCGGTGGCTTCGCGAACGGGTGGCCGAGGTGCTGGGCCTGCACTACGCAGTGCCATGGCCGAACCGGGAGATGACGACTGCCCGGCCGTTCCGCACCTCGCCGTTGCACGATCGGCTCGCCGCGGCCGGCGCCGGATTCGGCTCCCGCATGGGCTGGGAGCGCCCCAACTTCTTCGCCCCGTCCGGGGAGTCCGCCGAGATCGAGTACTCCTGGGGCAGGCAGAACTGGTTCGCCTGGTCGGCGGCCGAGCAGCGTGCCTGCCGCAGCGCGGTGGCGGTGTTCGACCAGACCTCCTTCTCGAAGTACGCCGTGTCCGGCACGGACGCGACGGCCGACCTGCAGTGGATCTGCGCCAACGACATCGATGTGCCGATCGGCACCGCCGTCTACACCCCCTTGCTGAATGAGCGGGGTCGTTACGAGTCCGACCTCACGGTCACCCGCACCGGGGAGGCCGACTACCTGCTGGTGAGCAGCTCTGCGACCACGGTGCGCGACCTGGACTGGATCAGGCGCAACCTGCGGACGGGAAGCACGACCAGCGTCGTCGATGTCACCACGGCGTACGCCGTGCTGGGGGTGATGGGGCCCGCCTCGCGCGACCTGCTCGCCCGATTGACAGACACCGACCTGAGTGACGCGGCGTTCCCCTTCGCCTCGAGCCAGGTGATCTCGTTGGACATGGCCACGGTCCGGGCGACCCGGATGACCTACGTCGGCGAGCTGGGCTGGGAGCTCCTGGTGCCGGTGGAGTTCGCGGCCATCGTGTATGACGCGGTGATGGCGGCCGGGGTGGACCTGGGGGTGGTCAACGCCGGCTACTACGCCATCGAGTCGCTTCGTCTCGAGAAGGGCTACCGTGCCTTCGGCCGGGAGCTGACTCCGGACCTCACACCGGTGGAGGCAGGTCTGGTCTTCGCCACCGGGCTGGGCCGGGTGGACCGCCACGGAGCAGAGCTCGACTTCCTGGGGCGTACGGCGCTCGAGGCCCATCGCGAGGCACTGCGGCAGGGTGGTCCGCGCAGGCGGCTGGTCAGCCTCGTCGTCGGGGACGAGGAGGCCACCTTGTGGGGTGGGGAGCTCGTCCTGCGCGACGGCACGCCCATTGGCCAGGTGTCCAGCGCGGCCTGGGGAGCCACCGTCGGTGCGGGCGTCGCACTGGCCTACGTCCGGCGGGAGGAGCCGATCACTGCTTCCTGGCTGGAGGCAGGTGGGTTCGAGGTGGATGTGGCCGGACGCCTGCACGGTGTACGTCTCTCGTTGCAGGCGCCCCTGCGCTGATCAGCCGACCTTGATGACCCGGGTGCCCGCGAACTTGTCGTGCCAGCCGAGCCGGGCGACCGTGTCGCCGTTGATGGTCACGGCGATCATGATGACGGCCACGATCTGGGCAGGCACGCTGAGCAGGCCGATGACCGGGACCACGCCCAGGATGCTCAGAGCCATCCAGATGTTGCGGCGCGCGGATTCCTCGACCGTGGGGTTGCCGCCGGTGGCCCCGAGCACCCGCAGCTTCATCACCATCTTGCCGAGGGTCTGGCCGCGCGTGCTCTCGAGGTAGATGAAGTAGCCCATCTGCAGGGCCACCAGGATGATCGTTGTCGCGGCGCCCGCGACGTAGCTGTTCACCCCACCCAGCAGGACGCTGCCGACGACCATGACCCCGAGAATCACCCAGACCACGGCCAGCAGGACGCCGTCGATCAGGCGAGCCACGAAGCGGTCGAGCAGTTCGGCTGGCCGGGACCCGGTCTGAGGTACGCCGTAGGCGGACGGATCGGGCGGGGGCGGAGGTGTGTAGCTCATGTGCGGATCCTTTCGAGGCGCGCCGGAAATCCACGCGTGGATCACAATGTAGAGGTTGAGCGAAGCCGCGTGGCCCCGAACGGGCAACTAGCGAAGCCGGATCACCGTGGTGCCGCCGGCAAATCGGTCGTGCCACCCCTGGCGCCGGACCGGGTCGTTGCTGATGCCCACAGCGATCATCAGCCCACCCGCGAGAAGGGCACCCAGCCCGATCAGTCCGCCGATCCCGGGGATGGCGGCCAACAGCGGGTAGCCCATGAAGAGGTTGCGTCGCAGCGCCTCCTTCCGCGTCGGCACCCCGCCGTCCGGACCGACGGTGCGCAGCCTCATCACCATCTTGCCGACGCTCTGGCCACGCGTGGACTCGAGCAGGGTGAAGTAGCCGACGTAGATCAGGGCACTGACCAGCGCGGTCACCGCACCGATACCGGCAGCGGTGTCGGCGCTGATCTTCTCGGTGGGTCCGATGCCGAAACCTACCCGGACGATCAGCGACACCACCGTGAAGTTGACCAGCAGCAGGAGCACTCCGTCGATCAGGCGAGCCGAGAATCGCGCGCCCAGGCCGCCGGGGACGGTCTCAGCCTGCGAACCGCCCGACTTGGTGAAGTCGGGCGGCGGTGGGTTCGTCATGCGAGTTCCTCTCGTTGCTGATGGGCCTGAGTGCTCAGGTACGCCGAGTGCCAGCGTTCGATCTCGGCGTACACCCGGGCGCGCACCGGCGGGCGCGACAGGACGGTGTCGTGCCGTGCGCCTTCGATGCCGACGATGGTGACGTGGCGGCTCACGGCGGGAGACCAACGTCGGATGTGCGCCACGTCGAGGACGATGTCGGTGTTGTGCACGACCTCGTCCATCTCCACCGGGGCGCCTGTGGCGGTGGAGCAGAGCACCAGCGTGGGGATGGTCAGGTCCAGTCCCGCCTGCAGTTCGGCATGTCCGCGCCGCACGGCTCGCAGCCAACCGGCGTGGACCGGCCAGGAGGACAGCGGCTTCCAGTCCAGGCTGAAGTCCCACTCGCCCTCGTGATCGCGATGCAGGCTGCGGGCATAGAAGCCGGAGACGTCGCGGGGCAGGACCCGCTTGGGCTGGAGGGCGCCGAGGCGATCGATCACCTTCGTCCCGAGGGTGCGCAGCAGCAGTGATCCGCGCAGGTCGAACCAGGGCGAGTTCAGGACCATGCCCACCGCCTCGGCAGGGCTTCGGTCGTTGGCCCACAGAGGCACGATCAGACCACCGGTGCTGTGGGCGCTGAGGATGACCCGAGCATGGCCGTCACGACCGGTGATCCGGGTCCACGCCTCGTCGATCTCGGCGAAGTGTTCACGCAGGTCAGCCACATAGTTCGGGGTCTGGTGCTCGCCCAAGGACCGGCCGTACTTGCGCAGGTCGACGGCGTAGAAGTCGTAGCCCCTCGCGGTCCACCACTCGGCGTACTCGGTCTGGAAGAAGTAGTCAGCGAACCCGTGGACGTGGAACACCGCGCCGACCGGCCTGGAGACCCCGTCGGCGGGGCGATGCACGAGCGTCGCGACGACGGCGCCCTCGTCGTCGTCGGCGAGCACGATCTGCTCGGCCGTGTACGGCGCCCCCAGGATGTCCGGCTCGGTCATGGGCGCAAGTCTGACAGGGACCGGCCCGGATCAGTGCTGGTAGGTGCCCATGACGATGGCCCGGCCCAACGTCTTGAAGGCCAGGTTGAAGGAGACGACCGCGGGGGAGGCGTCGGCGTCGACGCCCAGGCTCTCCTCGCCAACGGCGTGCACCACGAAGTAGTAACGGTGCACCTGGTCGCCCTGCGGCGGTGCGGCGCCCATGAAACCTGCCGCACCACCGTCGTTTCGGACGTGGAAGGCGGGACCGGGCAGGTCGGCTGCCGAGGCTCCCGCTGCCAGGGAGGTCACATCGGCGGGCACGTCCACGAGAACCCAGTGCCAGAAGCCACTCGGGGTGGGGGCGTCGGGATCGAAGCAGGTGACCACGTAGGACTTCGTGCCTTCGGGTGCACCGCTCCAACTGAGCTGGGGCGAGGTGTTGCCGAGGTCGGCCACCTGGTCGTCCTTGAGCGGCTGGCCATCGGTGACGTCGGCGCTGGTCACCGAGAAGGTGGCCGTGCGTGGCAACAGGTCGTAGGGGTCGGGGGCAACGGGGCGATCAAGGCTCATGCTCGAAACCTAGTCCGCAGGGTGGTCCGGGCCAACCAGGTGTGACGCTCGGGGCGTCACTTCGACACAATGACCGGGTGGACACCTCCGAGGACCTGCTGGCCGAGACCCTGGGTTCGATCCGTCCCCTCGACGTGGAGGCGATGCACGCCGCCCGGGCCCGTCAGTCCCAGTTGACCAAGCCACCTGGTTCCCTCGGCGTGCTCGAGGAGGTGTCGGTGACCTTGTCCGGCATCCAGCGTCGCTGTCCGCCGCGGGTGCCGGAGGAACTGGTCGTGGCCGTCTTCGCCGCCGACCACGGGGTCGTCGCGAGTGGGGTCACTCCCTGGCCCCAGGCGGTGACCACGGGCATGGTGGAGAACTTCCGGGCAGGCGGTGCCGCGGTCAACGTCCTGGCGGCGGAGGCCGGCGGGGACGTGGTCGTCGTCGACATCGGGGTCGCCTCGGACCTCAAGGAGGACGAGGTCGTCTGGGTGCGCAAGATCCGACCGGGGACCGCCGACCTGTCGCGGGGACCGGCGATGTCACGCACCGAGGCCCACGACGCCGTCGCGGTGGGGATCCAGGTGGCCAGGGACCTCGTCGCGCGGGGGTACGACGCGCTGGCCACTGGCGACATGGGCATCGGCAACACGACGGCGTCTGCGTGCCTGATCAGCTTCCTGACCGGGCGCCCGGCTGACGAGATCACCGGTCGTGGCACCGGCATCGACGACGACATGCTCGCGCGCAAGACCCGGATCGTGGCCGAGGCCGCCGCTCGGATCCCGGGCGACGCGGATGCGATCGACGTGCTGGCCGAGGTCGGAGGGCTGGAGCACGCCGGCCTGGTCGGGTTGATCCTCGGAGGCGCCGCCGCCCGGGTGCCCGTCGTACTCGACGGGGTGATCGCGGGTGCCGCCGCCCTGGTGGCACAACGGATGGCACCGGACGCGATCGGCTACTGCTTCGCGGGTCACCGCAGCGTCGAGCCGGGCCACCGAGCTGCACTGGACCAGCTGGGGTTGCGACCACTGGTCGACCTCGACCTGCGCCTGGGTGAGGGGAGTGGCGCCGCGCTGGCCTTCCCGCTGATCCGGTCGGCCGCCGCGGTCCTGCGCCACATGGCCACGTTCGAGAGTGCGGGAATCGACGCGTGAGCGAGTTTCCTCCCTACCCGTCCGGACTCCGTCTCGCTGGACGGCGGGTGGTCGTGGTCGGTGGTGGCAACGTGGCCCAGCGGCGGGTGCCGGTGCTCATTGCCTCAGGCGCCGACGTCACGCTGGTCTCACCAGTGGTCACGCCCGCCATCGAGGGACTCGTCCCCGAGATCACCATCGAGCTGCGTGAGTTCGTCGACTCCGATGTCGAGGGCGCCTGGTACGTCATCGCTGCCACGGCGAATCCTGAGGTGAACGCCCGGGTCAGCAGGGCCGCGGAAGCCCGACGGATCTTCTGTGTCCGTGCCGACGATGCCTCCGAGGCGACTGCCTGGACGCCAGCGACGGGGCGGCACGAGGGGGTCACCGTCGCGGTGCTCGCCAATCGTGAGCCACGCAAGTCAGCCGCGATGCGAGACGAGATCCTGGTGGCGCTGCGTGAGGGAGTCATCACCGCCACCCACGACCGCACGCCGGGCGTCGTGCTGGTCGGCGGTGGCCCCGGTGATCCGGAGCTCGTCACCATCGCGGCCCGCAACGCCCTGGCCTCCGCAGATGTCGTGGTGGCCGACCGGCTCGCCCCACGTGAGCTGCTTGACGAGCTGGGCCCGCACGTGGAGCTCATCGACGTCGCCAAGCTGCCCCGGGGGCGGTCGGCCTCGCAGGAGGAGATCAACCGCCTGATCATCGACCGGGCCCTGGCCGGCAAACGCGTCGTCCGGTTCAAGGGTGGTGACAACTTCGTCTTCGGCCGGGGCTACGAGGAGATGCTGGCGTGCGCCGAGGCCGGAGTCCCGGTCACCGTGGTCCCCGGCCTGACCTCGGCCATCTCGGTGCCCGCGCGAGCCGGCATCCCGGTCACCCATCGCGGGGTCGCGCACGAGTTCACCGTCATCTCCGGGCATCTCCCACCGGGCCATCGCGACTCGCTCGTGAACTGGTCTGCTGTGGCGCAGCTGCGGGGCACTGTCGTCCTGCTCATGGCGGTGGACAATGCGGCTGCGATCGCTACGGCACTGGTCGCGGGTGGCCGCCCGCCGGGGACCCCTGCCGCGGTCGTCGTGGAGGGCACCATGCCAGGTGAGCAGCGGGTGCTCACGACGCTGGGCGCCCTGGGCGCCGACATCGCCGCGCTCGGTCTTCGGCCGCCAGCGATCATCGTGATCGGTGATGTCGTGGCAGTGGCGAACCCTGATCACTATGGGTGATCGCATCGAGGTCGGTTCCGCGGACGACCCGCGGCTGGCCGACTACCGAGACCTGCGCGACGTCCAGCTGCGCAAGCACCTCGAGGCGACCCACGGCCTGTTCGTCGCGGAGGGCGAGAAGGTCGTCCGCCGAGCGGCCGAAGCGGGTTTCACCGCCCGCTCCTTCCTCATGTCCCCGCGGTGGCTCGAGGGGCTGTCCGACGTCCTGGCGGCGTCCAGCGCACCCTGTTACGTCGTGTCCGAGGAGCTCGCCGAGGAGGTCACCGGCTTCCACGTGCATCGCGGCGCCCTCGCCTCCCTGGAACGCCAGGCGCTTCCCACGGTCTCGTCGGTGCTCGGGGGTGCTCGTTCCGTCCTCGTGCTGGAGGACATCGTCGACCACACCAACGTCGGGGCGATCTTCCGCAGTGGGGCCGCCCTCGGCTTCGACGCGGTGCTGTTGTCCCCACGATGTGCCGATCCGCTCTATCGTCGCTCGATCAAGGTGGGAATGGGAGCCGTCTTCACGATGCCGTGGACCAGGCTCGACGACTGGTACGACGCGATGCCGATGCTGTCCACGGCCGGCTTCACCACGGTGGCGCTGACCCTGTCGGAGGACTCGACCCCGATCGACGAGGCCGTGGCCGGTCTCGACAAGGTGGCCCTGGTGCTGGGCTCCGAGGGCCACGGACTCTCATCGCGCTGGGAACAGGCCACCGATCGACGGGCCATCATCGCGATGTCGGCGGGGATTGACTCGCTCAACGTGGCCGCCGCGACAGCCGTGGCGTGCTACGTCACCGCTCGCCGCTAGAACAGCTCGGAGAGATCGCTGGCAAGCGCTCCCATGGCCACGACCGGGACCGCTGCGAAGAGCATCCGCATGCCGAGGGTTCCGGGTCGCGACCGCCGCAGGGGCTCCAGCAGGGCCCTGCGCAGCGGGAGGAGGATCGCCACGACGGCGCCCACCGCAATGCCCACCAGGAGAGCCAAGGGGAAGCCGACCAGCAACAACACGGGCAGGATCCACCGCCGACGGCCCTGCGCGGTCCACGAATCGGGATCAGCCGCTGCGTCCACGGTGACGGTGAGCAGCACTCCCATCGCGAACGGCAGCGTCACGAACAGCGTGACCGCCAACCACGTCGGCTCGAGCAGGGTGAAGTCGACCCCCTGCGGATGGATCACCAGGGCGCCGACCACGGCACCCGCGGTGACTCCGACGACCAGTCGGCGCAACCACGCGTCCCCGATCAACCACGGAGCAACCGCCACGTAGGCAGCAGCCCCGATCAGGCCCAGCGCGGCCCCGAGGGACACCAGCTGGTAGGTCCCTCCTGCAGTGACCTGACCGATCACGAAGCCGTCGTCGGAGACCGTGCCGACCACGGCGTCGGGCGACGTCACCCGCAGCACGTACATCGCCAGGCGGCTGCCCAGGCCAGCCACGATGATGCCGAGTGGCACTCCGGCGACCACGATGATCCGCAGCACCTCCAGGAGCTCCGCGGGGTACGTCGACCGGGCGCCATGCGTCAGCGGTGGCTGTTGCATCTCCCCAGGACAGCGCGGCCACCGGACCTGGTCAATGCGTGGGGCGGCCCGGTCCAGACCTGGCGGCGTCAGGCGGGCCAGCCGGCGGGGAACTCGTCGGTCACCTTGTCATGGGCCTTCTGGAGCTTCTTGCGGCTCTTGGCGCTGATCCGGTCCCCGAAGACGGTGCCCATCAGGTGATCGGTCTCGTGCTGGAGACAGCGGGCCAGCAGGCCGTCCCCGGAGAAGGTGACGGGCTGGCCGTCCAGGCCGACACCGTCGACGCGGGCCACACTCGGCCGTGCGCACTCGACGAACGCTCCGGGGAAGGACAAGCAGCCCTCATCTGCCTCGTCCAGCTGACGCGTCGGTCCCTCGGGGAGGGTGAGGACCGGGTTGCAGACGACCCCGAGGACCCGGCGGTCGTCGTCATCAGGGCAGTCGAACACGAACACCGAGAGGTCGACCCCGATCTGACACGCAGCGAGGCCGACCCCGTCGGCGGCATACATGGTGGCCACCATGTCGGCGGCCAAGGCGGACAGTTCTTCGTCGAACTCGGTCACCGGCTTCTGGAGCCGGTGCATCACCGGGTCGCCCCACCGGGTGATCGCCCGGACGGTGCCCCCCGTCGGCAGTGGTCCGTAGGGCAGCAGGGGCGCGGGCGGGGTCGAGGCGGCCATGGGCACACCCTAAACGGGTCAGATCAGCGGCTTGAAGGGGTCGTGCTCGGAGAGGATCTTGTCGACCCTGGCCTGGTCGAGACGGGACACGACGGCCTGGGTCTCCTGGGCGTCACGCACGCACTTGGCGAGGGTGAACGACGAGGTGGTCAGGAACATGGTGCCGAGGCCGAGGAAGGCCCGGATCCACGGATCGACGGGCAGGTAGAAGACCGCGAAGATCATGGTCAGCAGGGCGACCCCGAAGGACAGGCCGGCCTGGAGGAAGAAGGCGTTGGTGGTCTTGGTGGTGTTGGGAGTGGTCATGGGTCAACTTTCGCGGCCCACGCCCGGCCGCGTACCTGCACGACTACCCGATTCCAGGTGAGTACTCGACACCAGATCTGAGCACTGCTCGGATGAAGGGCATGAAGCTCTACGCCGACAGCCCGGGCCGCCGTACTGCGCAGGTCGCCGCCGACCTGTTCCTCGTCGCGTTCGTCGCGGCGAGCATCTGGCTGGCCCTCGGGGTCCACGAGGTGGTGGACGCGCTGGCGGCCCCCAGCCGCACCGCCACGTCGTCGGCCACGGATCTCGCCTCGAGCCTCCGGAACGCCGGTGAGACCGTCGGTGGCATCCCGTTGGTCCCCGACGGGGCGTCAGCACCCTTCGACGAGGGTGCCTCCGCTGCTGACAGCATCGCCTCGGCGAGTCGCAGCACCACCGGCGCCATCCAGGACCTCGCACTGTGGCTGGCCCTGTCGACCGCAGCATTGCCGATCCTGCTCGCGCTCGCCGCCTACCTGCCTGGCCGGGTGCGCTGGATCCGCAACGCCACTGCCGGCCAGCGCTTCATCGACTCCTCCGACGACCTCGACCTCTTCGCACTCAGGGCACTGACTCGTCAGCCACTGCACGTCCTGGCCCGGGTCAGTGACGATCCAGCTGGCGCCTGGCGTCGCGGCGAAACCGATCTGATCCGCTCGCTGGCCCTGTTGGAGCTGCACGACTACGGACTCGCGGCGGGTCCGGATACGGTGCCTTCATGATCGATCCCCACATGAGCCCGGAGGACTTTCGTCGTCACGGACACGAGGTGATCGACTGGATCGCCGACTACTGGGACACGGTCGCCGACCAGCCCGTGCTGGCGAGCGTCAAGCCGGGCGACGTCGCCGCGATGCTGCCCCACGAGGCCCCCGAACACGGTGAGTCCTTCGACGCGGTCCTGGCCGATCTCGACCGAGTGCTGATGCCGGGGATCACGCACTGGCAGCATCCTCGCTACTTCGCCTACTTCCCGGCGAACTCCTCCCCGGCCGCGATCCTCGGTGACCTGATCAGCAGCGGAATCGGCGCCCAGGGGATGATCTGGGCGACCAGCCCGGCCGTGACCGAGCTCGAGCAGGTGGTCCTGGACTGGCTGGCGCGGGCGCTGGACCTGCCGACGGCCTTCCTGAACTCCGAGGGCGGACCGGGCGGCGGTGTCATCCAGGACACCGCCTCCACGGCGACCTTCACCGCGCTCCTGGCTGCTCTGCACCGTGCCACGGGTGGGACAGCACGCACCACCGGGGTCGAGCCGGCCCGGTTCGCCATCTACGGGTCGAGCCAGGCGCACTCCTCGTTGCTGAAGGCCGCGATGATGAGCGGGCTCGGTGAGGACAGCGTGCGCACCATCGCCGTCGACCCCGGCAGCCAGGCAATGTCGGTTCCTGCCCTGCGCAACGCCGTGGCCGCCGACCGGGAGCGCGGCCTCACCCCACTGATGATCCAAGCGGCGGTGGGGACCACCTCAACCGGCGGCTTCGACCCCGTCGCTGATCTCGGCGAGATCGCCCGTGACTGCGGCGCGTGGCTCCACGTCGATGCCGCATGGGCCGGTGTGGCAGCAGTCTGTCCGGAACTGCGCTGGGTCAACGCGGGAGTGGGGGAGTACGCCGACTCCTACGTCACCAATCCGCACAAGTGGCTGCTGACCACCTTCGACTGCAGTGCCTTCTGGGTCCGCGACCGCGCCGCCCTGATCGGTGCCCTCTCGATCCTGCCGGAGTACCTTCGCAACCCCGCCACCGAGTCTGGCGCCGTGGTGGACTACCGCGACTGGCACCCTCAGCTGGGCCGGAGGTTCCGGGCGGTGAAGCTCTGGACCGTCCTGCGCACCTACGGACTGGAAGGGTTGAGGGCTCACCTGCGCTCGGGAGTGGAGCTCGCGGCGCACTTCGCAGCTCTCGTGGAGGGCGACGACCGGTTCGAGCTCGTCACCCCACCCTCCCTCGGGCTGGTGGTGTTCCGAGCCATCGGGCCCGAGCAGCTGACCATGGACCTCATGGAGGCGATCAACGCCTCGGGGACCGCCTATCTCAGCCACACGAAGGTCGAGGGACGCGCCGCGTTGCGGCTGGCCGTGGGTGGTTGGCGCACCACGCGAGCCGATGTCGACCTGACGTGGCGTGAGCTCGGCCGTCTGCTCAGCAGTTGAGGGAGGCACCGGCGCTGGCCGGTGAGTGCAGCAGCGCCGGTGTGGTCCCGAGTGCCGTGAGAGCAGCCACGATGGCCCCGGCGATCGCGTCCATCTCGCTGCGCGGTGCCAGCACGATGGCGCTGCCACCGAAGCCACCCCCGGTCATCCGAGCCCCCAGTGCGCCGCGGTCGAGCGCCACGTCGACCACCTCATCGAGCTCGGCGCACGACACCTCGAAGTCGTCGCGCAGCGAGAGGTGCGAAGCGGTGAAGAGCCGTCCTACCTCGGACCAGTTCCCCGACCCGACCGCGTCGACCACGCTCCGGACCCGGGAGATCTCGGTGACCACGTGACGTGCCCTGCGCGCCAGGATCGGATCATCCAGGGCAGTCAGGTCATCGGCCTGGCCTAGGTGGGTGACTCCCAGCACCTCAGCGGCCGCCTCCGACTCAGCCCGGCGGTTGCCGTAGCCACCGTCCGCATGGCTGTGGCGAACTCCGGTGTCGACCACGAGCAGGCTGTGCCCCGCGGACTCCGGGCGCCACGGCACCTGCCGAACGACGCGCTCAGATCCCGCGGCGAAGTCCAGCAGGACGGCGTGACCGGCCCGGGCCAGCACCGACACCGTCTGGTCGAGGCCACCTGTGGGCGCCCCGACGCCGTCGTTCTCCGCGCGGATGGCGGCCTCGACCAGGTTCCTCGACGTGAGCTGCCCGTCGGCGACGGCTGCCACGGTCGCGCAGATCAACGCAGCTGAACTGGACAGACCGCTGCCCATCGGGACCTGACTGTCGATGTGCACGTCCAGGCCGTTGACCGCGATCCCCGCCTCGCGGGCCGCCCACAGTGAGGCCAGCACGTAGGAAGCGTCGCCGGTGGCCCCGGGCACGAGATCCGCGGTGCTGCCCTCCCAGTGACCTGTCTGGTCACTGACCACCCGGATGATCCCGTCGTCGCGTCGCGCGACGGCGGCGTACGCCGCGTGCGGAAGCGCGATGGGCAGGCAGAGGCCGCCGTTGTAGTCGGTGTGCTCGCCGATGAGGTTGACCCGGCCCGGCGCCCGGCCGATCGCGTCGGGAGCGGCCCCGAAGCGTGCCGTGAAGGCAGCGCTCGCCGCAGCGGTCAGGTCCGGAGAGGGGAGGTATTCCACGCGGGACATCGTAGGCCGGTAGATTCCTCACACGTGCGCTTCCTCCATGACAGCAAACCTCCCTGGGACCTGACCTACGACGACGTCTTCATGGTGCCGCAGCACTCAGGCATCGCCAGTCGCTTCGACGTGGACCTGTCCACCAGTGACGGGACCGGAGCCACGCTGCCCCTGGTCGTGTCCAACATGACCGCCATCGCCGGCAAGCGCATGGCCGAGACGGTGGCGCGGCGCGGCGGCCTGACGGTGATCCCACAGGACATCCCGGCAGCCGTGGTGCGTGAGGTCGTGGCCTGGGTGAAGAGCCGACACCTGGTCTTCGACACCGCTATCGAGCTCGCACCCCACCAGACCGTTGGCGAGGCGCTGTCGCTGATCCCCAAGCGCTCGCATCGTGCGGCGGTGGTGGTCTCGGAGGGCAAGCCCGTCGGAGTGGTCACCGAGGAGGACTGCTTCGAGGTCGACCGGTTCAGCCAGGTCAAGGACGTCATGACCCGACGGATGGTGACGATCGCTGCGGACGCCGACCCACGCGAGGCTTTCGACGCCATCGACTCGGCGCGCGAGCGGATCGCGGTGGCCGTGTCACAGGGCGGAGACCTGGTCGGCATCCTCACCCGCATCGGTGCGCTGCGCTCCACGCTGTACTCGCCCGCCCTCGACACCCACGGGAGGCTCCGGATCGCGGCCGCCCTGGGTGTCAACGGTGACGTCGCGGGAAAGGCCAGTGCCCTGTTGGAGGCGGGGGTCGACTGCTTGGTCGTGGACACGGCGCACGGTCACCAGGACCGCATGCTGGAGGCACTGCGGGCGGTTCGGGCCCTGTCTCCCGAGGTGCCGGTGGCCGCCGGCAACATCGTCTCGGCCGAGGGGACCCGGGCTCTGGTCCAGGCCGGCGCCGACATCGTGAAGGTGGGAGTCGGCCCCGGGGCCATGTGCACGACGCGCATGATGACCGGTGTCGGACGCCCGCAGTTCTCTGCCGTCCTCGAGTGCGCCGCTGCAGCGCGCGACCTGGGGAAGCACGTGTGGGCCGACGGTGGGGTGCGCCATCCTCGCGACGTTGCCCTGGCACTGGCAGCCGGGGCGGCCTCGGTGATGATCGGGTCCTGGTTCGCCGGCACGCACGAGTCCCCGGGCGACCTGCTTCACGACGCCGACGGACGACCGTTCAAGGTGTCGTTCGGGATGGCTTCAGCGCGCGCGGTGGCGAACCGCACTTCGAGCGAGTCGGCCTTCGACCGGGCGCGCAAGGCGCTGTACGAGGAGGGGATCTCGTCGTCGCGGATGTATCTGGATCCGGCGAGTCCGGGCGTCGAGGACCTGCTCGACGAGATCTGCTCCGGTGTGCGCTCCTCGTGCACCTATGCCGGTGCTGGAAGTCTCGAGGAGCTCCACGCGAGGGCTGTCGTGGGGATCCAGTCAGCCGCAGGGTTCCACGAGGGCCGGCCGTTGGCCACGTCCTGGTGACCAGTTGGAAGCACCCTCGACCGCATCGGTGGCAAGGGGTCCTGCTCTAGCGCGTCCGTCCCGCACCGCGTCGTCTGGCCTTCTTGTCCGCGGCCTTCTGCGCTGCCTTGCGCTTGGGTGCCGGTCGCGGCGCTGCGTCACCGCCGTGTGGGGCGGGTGTCCCGCTGCCCGCCTGGCCGCTCGGCCGCTCACCCCGTGAGCTGTTGTCGGTGCGTCCCCGCACGATGCCGATGAAGGTCTGGATCCTCGGATCGTCGTTGTCGCGCAGCCACGCCAGGCCGATCTCAGTCTCGGGCAGGTCGAGGACGGGGCGATGCTCCACGTCCTTGCGGTGATGCAGTCGTGCCACGGACATCGGCACGACCACGATTCCGGTGCCGCTCGCGACCACCTCGATAGCGTCCTTGATGCTCATGTCAGGGAAGGCCAGCTGCTCGACGGCGCTCACCTCGGACCACTGAGGCACGTCCCCCTGCACCAGCTGCTCGCCCGCCAGATCGGCCAGCGCGATCTCGTCGTACGCCGTGACCGGGTGGTCGAGGGGCACCACGACCACGGGCACCTCGCGATAGAGGCCGATGCAGTGCAGTCGGCCGCGATCGACCGGCATTCGCACGAAGCAGGCATCGTGGCGGCCCTCGATCAGGGCTGTTTCCTGGTCATCCGGGTCCACCAGGGAAAGATTTAACTCTTCGGTCTCACGCCTGCGCCAGACTCGCGCCCACTTATCAGGCGTCACACCAGGCACAAATCCCACGGAAAACGCCACGTCACCACTCTAGTCATGCTTGACTCCTCGCGACGACGACTGTGCAATTGCCCTGTGGGGTTCATCTCACGAGAGAAGGGGGATCATCAGGTGGGGAGCTATATCTGCCGCGACTGTGACCAGCCCGTGAACCGCGCTGTGGCACACGTCCGATCAGTCAACTTCGAGCAGGTCGCTTTCTGTCCGTCCTGCTGGGCCGCACACCGTGCCGCCATGGTCGTTCCTGAGCCGCGCATGGCTCCGGACGGCGTGCGCGAAGAGGCCTACTGAGCCAGAAGCATCCGTCCCGCCTCGTTGCACGAGGCGGGATTGTTGCTGCCATGACAACTCCGGACCTCAATCGTCGACGAGACAGCCCGGCGGCAGGTCGAACCATCGCAGCTTGTCGAAGTCCTCAGACACCTGGCCCGTGTCACCGTCACCCTCGCTCCCGTCCGCGTGGGCAGCAATGCGCCCTGCCCCGGACCTGAGCACCTGTCTGGCTTGATCGAGGTGCACGGCCAGCTGCGACTCAGGTGCTCGGTCGTGATGGGCCGGATAGGTCATCACCCCGCGGTCGTCGTACCGGATCTGAGACAGTCGCAGCGGCGGATCAACGGCGCCCAGGTGGTGGCGCCACAGGCCGCGAGCCGGATCGAACCGGTAGTCGGGCAGCAGCCGCCACCCCTCACGAGCAATGAGGAGCACGGCCTCGAGCACGTAGTCCACGACGGGCTCGGACAGGAAGTAGTTGAAGTTCACCCGCACCCACCCGGGCTTGATGCCCTCGCACCCGTGCGCGATCTCGTCGGCGAACTCGTGGGAACGGGCGAGGTCGATGCCCAGCAGGCGGTGACCGTAGGGTCCCGCACACGAACAGCCTCCCCGGGCCTGGATGCCGAACAGATCGTTGAGCACGGAGACCACGAAGTTGTGGTGCAGGTAGTTGCCGCTGGGTGCCCGGACTACGAAGGACACGATCGACAGTCGCTCCGATGCGAGATTGCCCAGGATCTCGATCGCCGGCTCCGTGGACCACGTCTGCACCGCCCGACGTAGGAACCACGCCTCATGGGCCCGGATGACGTCGGTGCCCACCGCCTGCTTGAGCTGGAACACGAGCCCCGCGCGAATGGAACCGATGATGTCCGGGGTGCCGCCTTCCTCGCGATGTACCGGGTCGTCGAGGTAGACGTGGTCGTCGGGATTGACGTAGGCCACGGTGCCGCCGCCCGGCACATCGGGGACCCGGTTGCCCAGCAGCTCGCGTCGGACCACGAGCACGCCGGGTGTCCCGGGACCTCCGATGTACTTGTGCGGGCTGAGGAAGACGGCGTCCTTGTGGGCCAGCGGGCCCTCGCCGTACATCTCGATGTCGACGTACGGTCCGGCTGCGGCGAAGTCCCAGAAGGACAGGGCGCCGTGGCTATGCAGGAGCGTCGCGATCCGTGCGGTGTCGCTGACGATGCCGGTGACGTTGCTGGCGGCGGAGAACGAACCGATCTTGAGTGGCCTGGCCGCGTGGCGCACCAGTTCGGCCTCCAGCACCTCGAGGTCGATGTGCCCGTCGAGATCCTGGGGGATGACCACCACGTCGGCGATCGACTCGCGCCAGGGCAGCTCGTTGGAATGGTGCTCGAAGGGTCCGATGAAGACGATCGGCCGCTCCGTCGCGGGGATGGCGGCAGTCAAGTGGTGTCGATCCTCGAGGACGGAGGGGATCCTCAGGCCCAGGATGCCGATCAGCTTGGCGATGGCGCCGGTGCAGCCCGAGCCAGCGAAGATGACGACCGTCTCGTCGTCACCGCCGACGGCATCGTGGATGATCTGCCGGGCGTCCTCACGCAAGCGGGTGGTCTGCAATCCGGTCCCGCTCGACTCGGTGTGGGTGTTGGCATAGCGCGGCAACACCTCGTCGCGGATGAAGTCCTCGATGAAGCTGAGCGCACGGCCCGAGGCGGTGTAGTCGGCATAGGTCACCCGCCTCGCGCCGTACGGGCCCTCCATCACCTGGTCGTCCCCGATCACGGCCTCGCGGATCCGCTGCAACAGGGCGGTTTCGACGGGAGTGCTCACCATCCGAGAGTAGCCCCGGACTCGGCCAGATTTGCCCCCTGACCTGGTGCAGAAAATGGGAGGCTGGCCCCGATGCCAACCCCAGGTGACCGCGACCAGCTCGTCCGGACGGAGATCTCCGTCCCCGCAGGCGTGCCCGACGTCGGGGTCGCGCTGATGACCGGGGTGGCGGTCGGGTTCGGCCTGGCCTCCGTCGTCGTCGAGGTGGTGCTGCGGGCGCTGGCCCAGGCCAGTCCGGTCCCGTCGCGGCCCGGCACCTCCTCGGTGGTCTCGGACCGCGCGATGGGACTCGCCTGGGGCGTGGCCGGTCTCACGGGCCGGGCACTACAACTGAGTGGGAGGGCGCTGAGACCGGTGATGGGCATGGTGCTCGAGCCACCGCTGGTTCCCCGCCGACTGCATGCGCTTCACGGGCTCGAGGTCCTGGCCCAGCGGTGGCGTGCAGACCGCCCCGAGACAGTGGCGGCGCTCGAACGGTGGTCGAACGCGGCCCTCGCCGGGGCCCTCTCCGAGACTCTGGTCCGGCTCGACCTGCGACACCAGGTCGACACCGTGCTGAGGAGTGTGGATGCCGATGCGGTGGTGGCCCAGGTGGTCGCCGATCTCGACCTCGACGCGGTCTCGGCACAGGTCCTGGCCACGCTGGACCTGGACCGGCTCATCGCCACCGTGCTCGCAGGCCTGGACGTCGACGCCGTGGCCGAGGAGGCGCTCACTGCCGTCGACCTCGAAGGGCTCGTCACGTCCACGCTGTCGAAGCTCGACCTCGCTGCGGTCATCGTCGCGCAGGTCGATCTCGAACGGATCGTGATGTCCGCGCTGGCTCGCCTGGACCTGACCAGGATCGTGCTCGATCAGGTCGATCTCATCGGTGTCGCGGAGTACGTCGTCGATGGCATCGACCTGCCCGAGATCATCCGTGACTCCACGGGATCGGTGGCCTCCGAAGCCGTTCGCGGGCTGCGCATGCAGGGAGTGGATGCTGACGCAGCCGTGGCCAGGATGGTGGACCGGATGCTGCTGCGGCGTCGAGGGCGGCGCACCGACGTACCCGCGCTCGACGACGGAGACCAGGCAGGTCCGCCATGAGCGAGCCCACGCCCGACCTGCCGCGAGCGTCGTACGCCGTGGATGCCGTCCCGGTGGAGGCACGTCCCTTCCAGGGGCAACGTGCGGGGGCGGTGACGCGCACCGCGGCCAACACGATCGACGGCGCTATCGCCCTGGTCTGCATCGTTGCTGGCTACGTCGGCTGGGCCGCAGCCAGCTTCCTGCGACACCCACCCGGCTTCTCGTTCCCGACACCGTCGTTCTTGAGCCTGCTCATCGCCTGGGGGCTGCTGCTGTTCCTCTACCTCTCTGCCGCATGGGCCACGACGGGACGCACCTACGGCAACCATGTCCTCGGGCTCCGGGTGGTCAACCACCGTGGGGGCCGGCTGCGCTGGGCCACGGCCATGCTTCGTGCGGGATTCTGCCTGGCGGTGCCGCTGGGTCTCTACTGGGTCCTGATCAGTCAGACCAACCGGTCCCTCCAGGACAACGTGCTGCGCACCTCGGTGATCTACGACTGGACCACCCGGCGCGAAAGCGCCGCGCGCGCAGCCTGACCACGTAGGCAGGGGCCTGTGGACCGGTCGTCCTTAACCTGGGATTGCCTCGGGCGGGGGAGCGGCGGATCGGGAACGTCCTTGGCCAGCCCCCACCAGCACCTGCACTGCGACCAGGAGGACGAGAACCAGCAGGACCGACCAGTAGAGCCTGCTCTGTGAGATGTCGTTGCCCCACAGCAGAACGACGACGCCGAGGAGGGCGCTGACCACGCGCAGCCACCTGGCATTGGCCATCACCCACTGCCCGGCCTGGCCGATCTGACCCTGGCTGATGGCGGCGCCCACGCTCTCGAGTCCGCTGGCGACCAGTGACCTCGTTGCCACGCCACTCCTGCTGGTGCCGGTGAACCACCCCAGGACCACCAGCACGACGCCGAGACGGAACAGCACCTGGTGACCGCGTTCGAGGTAGGAGAGCAGCTGGTCGTAGAACACCGAACTGGCCGGCCCGAACACGGTCCCGGACAGCTCGTTGACGAACAACTGACGCCCCACGGACAACGTGATGGCCAGCAGCGCGGCGTTGAGGGCCAGGGCAATGCCGATGGCGACGCTCATGCGCGGGCGGCGACGCGCGAGGACGAACGCGGACAGGAACAGCAGCGCGACGACGACCAGGAGCCATTTCGCGACCGGGTTGCTGAAGGCGTAGATGGTGCGGACCTGGTCGAGCTGGGGGGCGTTGAGCAGGACGATCTGGCGACCCTGGTCCGGGACCGGGACGTTGTCCAGCATGGTGAGCCCTCGGTCGACGAGCCGCTGTTTGACCTCGTCGATGACATCGGAGACGTCGAGGACCACCTGGTCGTCCTGCACGGACAAGGCCCCGCTGTTGTCGCCACGCAGGACCCTGAGGAGCGCGACCTGGGCGCGCGCATTGGCCGCGAGCCAGGCCTCGCGGAACGCGTCGGAGGAGATCACGGCGCGCACCTGGGACTCGATCAGGCCGTTGACGGCACCGGAGAGCGGGCCGACCAGGGCCTGCAGCCTCGGCCGCTGGGTGATCACGCCGGAGAAGGCCTCGTTGAGCAGCGACTCCACGTCGACCTGTGCCTCAAGGGCGTCGGTCACCTTCGCCGCGATCGCGGCCTGCACCTCCGGGGAGTCCACGAGCGGACCGACCGTCTCGACATAACGCTGTCCGTCGTTGATGGTGCGCTGGCCCCAGAACGCCACCACTGCAGGAGTCGTCAGCAGCGCTGCCAGGATCAGGCAGAGCGCTGCGGAGAGGGCCCTGCCGCGAGATGAGGGCCTCCCGGCCTGGACCTCTACCGCCGGTTCGGTCATCGGAGTCTCCCTCACAGTCGTTCACGGCACGATTCCGTCGCGTCCATGATGTCGGGATTTGCACCGTTTGGGGTCCCCCGCGCCGGGTGAGCCGGCAACAGCGCTCGACCAGAGGCAGGGTCATCGAGGGTTCACCCGATGGTCCCCCGGCGTCCATGCACGAGTGGGGGACCGAGCCGCCCGGCGATGGTCGGCTGCTGGGAGTCCTTCCGACCAACCAGTGAATGGAATCTCGATGAAGATGCTCTCCTCACGCCGTCAACGGCTCGCTGCCGTGGTCGCCGCGACCACCTTGGTGGCCGTGCCCTCGGTGGCCCTCGCCGTCCCGCATCTGGGTGCCCACCAGTCCCTGCGGACCGCCGGTCCCTCCGACAACACCAAAGCCGCCCGCCACGCGATCGTCGGCGGCAAGGCCCGCAATGTGATCCTGCTGATCGGCGATGGCATGGGTGACAGCGAGATCACGATCGCGCGCAACTACTCGGTCGGTGCCGCGGGCCGGCTGCACATGGACAGGTTGCCCCTCACCGGTGCCTACACGACGTACGCCGTGCAGAAGGAGCACCCTGAGCTGCCCGACTACGTGACCGACTCTGCCGCTTCCGGCACCGGCTGGGCGACCGGCCACAAGACCTACAACGGGGCCATCAGCGTGCTTCCCGATGGCCGGGCCGTGCCAACCGTGCTGGAGCTGGCCAAGAAGGCCGGATTCCGGACCGGCAACGTGACCACGGCAGAGATCGAGGACGCAACTCCTGCCGTCCTGGCCTCGCACGTGGTCAGCCGCAACTGCAAGGGCCCCCAGGCCATGGGCGACTGTCCCACGGACGCCAAGGAGAACGGCGGCCGCGGCTCGATCGCCGAGCAGATCGTCAGGACCCGCGCCGACGTCACGCTGGGCGGCGGCAAGCAGTTCTTCGACCAGCAGATCCAGGGCGGACCGAGCGCCGGCATGACGGTGCTCGAGCAGGCGCAGGCAACCGGCTACCAGGTGGTCACCGACGCTGCCGGTCTGGATGCAGTGCACACGCGTGCTCCCGTGCTCGGGCTGTTCGCCCCCAACAACATGGACCTGGAATGGACAGGACCAACGCCGACCCCAACGGGGACGGCACCCTCGACGTGCGCCGAGAACGCGGCCCGTACGGCGTCTCAGCCGCACCTCACGGACATGGCGAGCAAGGCCATCTCGATCCTGGACAAGCAGACCCGCCACGCTCGCAAGGGCTTCTTCCTCCAGATCGAGGGGGCCTCGATCGACAAGCAGGATCACGCCGCGAATCCTTGTGGCCAGATCGGCGAGACGGTCGAGTTCGATGCGGCAGTCCAGCTGGCGCTGAACTACCAGAAGCGGCACCCGGACACCCTCGTGGTGGTCACGGCCGACCACGGCCACACCAGCCAGATCGTCGAGACCGGGACCACCACTCCCGGTGTGACAGCCACGCTCACGACGGTTGAAGGCGCCGACATGACGATCAGCTATGCCACGACGCCGTTCCCCGGGTCACAGCAGCACACCGGGACCGAGGTTCGCATCGCCGCAGGCGGTCCGCAGGCGGCAAACGTCCTGGGGGTGACCAACCAGACCGACCTGTTCTTCACGATGAGGCGCGCTCTCGGCCTCTGAGGTCAAACTTCGATGCCCGCTCCCGGCCTTTCCGGGGCGGGCATCGTCGTTCGCGCCGTCAGCGCACGATGAAGTCGGTCGAGCCCGCGCTCTCGTACTGATCGGTGAGGAGGTAGTGCACGCGATAGCGGCCTGCGGGCAACGGCCACGGACTGCCCTGGTGGTCACGGCCCAGGACGAGCTCACCCTCGGGGCGCGGCGGGAGCGCTCCGGCATCGTGGCCGCCGGTGTATCCCCAGAGCAGGTAGTCGTCGCGCTCGGGGTCGGCGGCTCCGGCCCGATACACCCCGATCCAGTCCCAGCGGTTGGCGGGTCCATCGGTCCACCGCACCGTGATCGGCTCGCCCACCGCGTAGGTGGCGGCATCCGTGGTGACCTCGACCTGACTGTGCCGGGGACGAACGTAGAGCTCGTTCGTGGCGATCACGGCGCCCGTCGGGTCGCTGAGGTCCACCCGGTAGTCACCACCGGCCAGCTCCGCGGTGGGGACCACCACCGTGCCGGAGTCTCCCGGCGCGGGGTAGGTGGCCGAAGACGGGCCGGTCAGCGTCACCGTGCCGTCTGCGCCAGGCTGGCGATAGGTGAGCGTCACGTCGTCGCCAGCTGTCACCAGTCGGCTCGAGAGAGCGATCGTGGTCGGGATGGGCTTCGGATGCAGGATCAACTGGGAGAGGACGGCACGGTGGTCGGAGGTCCATGTCGGATAGCCGCGATCGACGCTGTCGCCGCCCCGCTCGCCGACGACCTCGCTGCTCTTCACCTCGACAGGCCCGCCGACGTAGGCGAAGTCGATGCGGCGCGCGCTGCCGTTGCTGCCCGCGACCTGTCCCCAGGTGTTGCCTGGATCGGTCACCGGATCGGGCCGCACCTCGCGGTAGGCGTCACGCAGTCCGGCTCCGATGAGGGCGGTGCTCACCGGCCAGGGGACCGCACCGATTCCGCCGTGCTGCGCCGAGGTGGCCGCAGTCCAGTCGAGGTGGGACGGCTCGTTGAGGTCGCCGGTGAACAGCACGGGCCACTGCTCGTCGAGCAGACGGGTGGCAGAGGGCAGCAACTTCTGGATCGACGCGAGCCGAACCTCCTCCTCGCCGGCCAGCACCTCGGCCAGGGGCACGCCTCGCGCCAGTCGGTTCGGCCCGTCCTGCACGTAGTCGAGATGCGTGTTGATCAGGGCGACGGCCTCACCGGGGCGGACCTCGATGAGTGCGTAGAGACCGTCGGCCCCGGAGGGCTCGAGGATCGGGTATTTCGAGAGGATCTGCAGCCCCACGTCGTAGTACGGGTAGCCGGCCTTGGCCGCGATCTCCGGCAGCCGGTTGTACGACTCGAGCACCCCGACCACGTCGGCGTCGAGGTCAGCCATCACTGCGTCGGTGGAGCGGCTGCCGCCGTACTCGACATTGAAGACCAGGAGGGACAGTGACACCGGGGGAGCGGTGACCGGATTGCTCGTCGTGGTCGTCGGGTCCGCAGACGGCTGTGATCCCCCCGTGGCCGTGCAGGCGGCGGCAAGGCCGAGCGCCACGCTGAGCGGGACGGCACGGGTTCGTCGCATCACGACCTCCTGACTGATTGAACAGTCAGATGGACCATAGCCCCGCTCGGCGTCCGGTGTCAGTATCGAGAGGAGGAGGCTGGGGTCAGGGCCATGGGCGGGACCAGCGAACTCGGCTGACCGGGAACTAGGCCAGAGTGAGGATCTCTGCGCCGTCGTCGGTGATGGCGATCGTGTGCTCACTGTGCGCCGTGAGGCAACCCGTGGCGCTGCGCAGCGTCCACCCATCAGCGTCGGTGACCAGTTCAGCGGTGTCAGCCATCACCCACGGTTCGAGGGCGAGCAGCAGGCCCGGGCGAAGTTTGAACCCACGGCCGGGCCTTCCGGTGTTCGAGACATGCGGGTCCTGGTGCATCGTCGACCCGATGCCATGACCGCCGAACTCGGTGTTGATGGGGTAGCCGGCCTCGCTGAGCACCGAACCGATGGCGTGGGAGAGATCGCCGACGCGTGCACCGGGCCGGGCAGCAGCGATCCCGGCGGCCAGGGCGCGCTCGGTGGCGGCGATCATCGCGACGCTCTCCGGCGCGCGCGAGTCGCCGACGATGAAGCTGAGCGCGGAGTCTGCGGCCACTCCGCCCAGGGAGACGGCGAGGTCGAGGGACACCAGATCGCCGTCGGCGAGCGCGTAGTCGTGGGGTAGTCCGTGCAGGACCGCGTCATTGACGGAGGTGCAGATGTAGTGGCCGAATGGCCCTCTGCCGAAGGAGGGCTCGTAGTCGACGTAGCACGACAAGGCTCCGGCCTCGAGGATGATCTCCTTCGCCCACTGGTCGATCTCGAGCAGGTTGGTGCCCACCGCGCTGCGGCTCCTCAGCGTCTGCAGGACGCCAGCGACCAGGGCGCCTGCCTCGCGCGCTCGGGGCAACCTGTTGGGATGGAGGATCTCGATCATGCTGGCACTCTCTCACGCGTTCACCAGCGTGGGCGTCTCCCGCAGACGCCGTGGAGGACCCGAGGTGCCGGCGCCGGTCACCAGGACCAGCCTGTCTGGCTAGGGGAGGGGTTGGTCGAAGATGGTCGGGGTCGGAAGGCGGTCGCAGCGCTCACAGGCCACGTAACTGGTGCCCTCGCCGTACACCCGGACCCAGCGGTGCCACAGGTGGAGCCGGCAGGACAGCGGGGTGCGCCTCTCGACGAGCGGCACCTCATCGATCCACTCAAGATCAGAGACCGTCAACATCACGCCACCTCCGAACGACTCCAGCCCCTTGTCGGCTATTCCATTGTCGCTCGAAATGAAGAAAAAGCCCCGTGGAGCCGGGCGATGCCTTGTCGACGCATCGTGGGGTCGGCGAAAGGGTCGCGTAGCTGCCAGAACCGACCCAGGCGAAGGGAGGCCGGGATCTGGTGAATGGCGGCGAATCCAACCATGCGCGGACCGTGGTAAGCGGCATAGAACGTGAGCTCACGGGATCGGGCCGTGTCGCCGACCCAGGCCTGTGTCGCCACGGTGGCGGGCGCCTGGCCGTAGTGGATCCGGTACAGCTCGAACAGGCTCGCCAACTCGGTGACCGCGTTTGACGTCGGATCGAGCGGGCGACAACTGACGGGCTCTGCCACCAGGACAGCCTTCGAGCACTGCCGAACCCGCTGCGGCAACAATCACCGAAGAGGATCGCTATTCGGTGATTGTTGGCAGAGAGGCCGCGTGTCTCAGTGGACCGTTGACCCACTGTTCCACGGCGTATCGATCACGGAGACGGACGATGACCAGATCGGGACGCTGCTGATGAACCGCGGCGATCCGTGGAGCACTCTTGTGATGTGTCGACCAAGCCCAGCGCACGATGTGCTCTCGGTCCGTGACCACGGTCCACAGCGGTGGCTCGATGTTTCCGTTCCACAGCACTTGCCGGCGGAGCCGACGGAGGACCGTCCGTTGCACGACCCGACGCATCACCGTGGCCCGGCGAAGGTCGAGCCACACCACCAGATCCGCCCGTTGAGCCAGTCGTTCGCGCACCACGGTGTACTGCCACTCGGTGACCCAGCTTGGCTCTGCACTGAACGCCTCGACCTCGGCCTCGAAGGTCTCGCGCGGAGTCCATCCAGGGCCGTGGAACAGTGCGTCGAGCTCCACGTGGCGAATGCCCAACCTTTCACTGATTCGGGCGGCCAGGGTCGTCTTGCCCGACGCTGACGCCCCCGCAACGAGGACTCGCCGCGGCCGGTGAGGCAGCCGATCAGTGGCCGAGAGCATGAACACCCAGCCAGTGTAGAAATCGGCCTGTCAGCGTCACAGAAGGGATCGGTCAACGAGAACGCTCAGATCAGCCAGCACCGCTCGGCGGTCTTTGGCGGCGGAATGGGACAGTTCGTGTCCCGGCCAAGGGGTCCGTTGCCGGTCGCCACTAGCGTCCAAGGAGGTGCGGATCGTTCGCAAGGGCGGCTTTCCGTAGCGTCGACGGAAACCCTCGATCATCTTCGTCTCGACGTTGCGCGGAATGTCGGTGGGTGGCAGCACGAGATAAGCAACGAGCAGTTTTCTTGAGTCACTCAACTGCCAGATGAGTCGGCCTCCCCAGTGGCTGCCGGTTGGCTTGGCGCCCATGGCCTGGTACTCGTTGAGCCGGCCACGCAGTCGGTGGTGATCTGCCTTGCCGATGTAGACGACATTGGCCGCGGGCACCCCGTTGGCCGTGAGGGCATCACGGCCCAAACTCGGATCGCGCTTCTTGTGCGTCGCTCCAGTCGAGCGATCCAAGAAGCGCGGTTCCGACTGCGACCGTCGAAATAGGACGTACACGCCCCCGGCCGATGCAGGAAGTTCCTTTTTGGGTGGTGGCCAGTCGGCCCATCGGATCCACCCGACAAGGCCCTTGTCCTCCAGCGACTTCTGGTCCCAATCGCTCCAGTCCACCTGCCCATCCAACTCGGCTCTAGCCGTCACACCAAGTGAGCGTCCTGGTCGACTGGCGGCGAAATGGGATAGCTCGGGCTGACACCGGCCGGTTCAGCAACCCCGGAGACGAAGTTCGGAGTCTCAAGGTTGTCCTGCCACATGTAGCGACGCGAGCCGATCTGCCAAGACCTCTGGTCGTCTCGAGTGGTGTGCTGAAGCTCGCGAAGCCAGGCGACGACTAGACATCTGGGCGCATGGAGTGCAGGGCAGGCACGGTCACGCGGCTCCGTGGGATGCGATGGTGCCCGCGCCGATACCTGTAGTGGTCTACAGCCGCCGGAGGCTGGGAAACCTGGAGATGAGCGCAGCGGCTTCGGTTCGTGCAGAGCAGTCGTCGAGATTCGCGGCGCGAGCTACGAGGCCTTGAATTTGGCGTTTGGATTTCGTGTCTCTGAGGGCGTCGGCCCATCTTGCGACCACCCCGGCCCCGAGGTCTTGCAGGGCCGTGTCGATGAGGTCTGGTGCGTGTTGATCGCAGGCAGCGATCCAGTCGAGTAGGTCGGTGAAGGCTGGAGTTGCGGTCGCTCGTAGGCCTGCGGCGAAGGCTACAGCGTTGGCGTCTGCGACTTCCTTGGCGATGTGGGGGTCGACGCCGGCGATGGCGGTCAGAACGCCGGCTGCGAGCTCGTAGTTCTGGTGTTCGAGGTCCAGGTTCAGTACCAGGCCTCGTTTGAGGAGAGTGATGACCAGTTGGGGGTGGAAGAAGGCGAGATCTACGTCGAGAGTTTCGAATTCGTCGCTGTGTCGGTTGAGTAGTTCTTCGACCTCGGTTGAACGAGTGTCGTGAAGGCTGAGTAGTACGAACACAATTTGGCTTGTGGGGTTGGGGAGCTGGTCGACCAGTGTTTGTTCGAGGGTTGCTAGGTCGACTGCCTCGGCGACCTTGGCCCATCCCTTCGGGTCGAACTCTTGGAAGATTGCGATGAAGCCGGGGAAGTTGAACCAGCCGCCGTCGCCCCGTGGTCGAGCAAGGTCGTGCTCCAACTGTCGGGTGCCCAGTGCGCGCAGGAGCCTGCGTATTGCTCGTTGTTGCTCGCGGGTGGGTTTCCTGCTGCGGAAGAAAGTGGGTGTCACATCGAGGAGGAACATAAAGGTCTCAAAGAGGCTGCTGAAACTCTCGATTGGGCGCTTTGAGAACTCGTGGGCGAACTGAATTGCGTGCGTCTCGAAGAGGCGAACTCCTAGGTCTTGGTTCGTGTATGCGAGCACTGAGAAGAGTTCGTTGGCGCTGAGGAGATTTGGGGCCGCGGAGAGCATGCGGCTGAGTGCGGCCTCGTCGAACGCTTCGCCAACGGCTTGTTGGAACGCGGCGCCGCCAGCTTGCGAGATGCGGTCAATCGCCCTGTGCGAGGAGTAGATGTGGGGCCAGCCTCCTGCTTCGCACAGGCCTGCTAGACGTACGGGGTCGATTTGCGAGATGGCTGCAGAGATGCGCGGACGGTCATCGTTGATGAGTATGTTGATAAGAGCGGCAACAGCCCAGCCGGTCTCGGGGGTCACTTCTCGTGCCCACTGGACCACGACGTCGAGGTGCTCCCAGATCGTCTCCTTGATGATTGGGGTGTGCGGGCCGTCCAGTTGCTCGAGCATCTGTGCGGCCATGGTGACGTCCGACCCGGTTCTGGTGCTGAGAGCACGTTCGGCGAGTGCGCGTTCGCGTTCAGGGTTGCGGACTTGGTGTTCTTGGAGAATCCAGTGGGCTTCGGTGTCCAGGTTGCGGCCGAGCAACCAAGCGATGCCGCGCATTGGCGTCGATTTGTTGTCGAGGGCGACGTTCATGAGCGTCACGATGTTTCTGCGGTCTTCCTCGATGACTGGTTGCGGTAGGCCAGGGTCGATCAGGACGGAGCGTGCCAGTTCGACTTCAGGCTGCTCTGCGTCGTCTTGGGCCGTCTCAGCTGATGCGATCGGGGCCACTTCTACTGGCACGTTCAGCGCGTGTGACCATTGCGGCGGGTGAAGCATCCAGTTCACGATTGCAATTGCCGCCCTCAGGTGAGGGCAACGCCAAACGCCGTCTTGTTCGAACGCCAACTGACGCGATTTCAGTACGAGGAGTCCAGCCTCGACCCAGCTTGTGTCACGGCCGACCGCTTCCGCATGGGGCGCCAGGTCCTCGACCGTCACTCCGCTGTCGATACTGGTGATCTGCGCGACAGCGAGTGCGGCAGCGAGGACGTCGGCTCGGTCTCTGTCCCGCACTTCCTGGAGGGCTTTAGCTGTGCGGCGCCATCCGCCCGTCAGCGAGTAGAAGAACAGCCATGCGTTCGTTTCCTTCGCTGCAACTTGAATCCGCAGGTCGGGTGGTTCGTCCATGAAACTGGTCCCGATGTTGTTATCCAAGGCTTGAAGCCTGGGCAGCATGGTGTCGAGGTTGTCCAGCATGTGCCTCTCGAGGAGGCCGACAGCTGCGGGGCCAGCAACGGTGTGGGTGACGACTCCACCGGCGACGTGGTCGAATCCTGCAATGAGAACCAGTTGATTCTCATCTGCTGTCTCAGCCAGCTCGCGGACAGCGTCTGCGGACAGGTCCTGGGCGTCATCAACGAACAAGACCTTCTTGTGCGGAAACGACCGCAACTCCGAAGACCACTCAGCCAGGCCGGCGTCCCGGCTGCCTGCTCGCAGGCGTAGGACCTCGAATCCTTGGTCGGCCAAGTCGCTGACAACTTGGTAGGCGGTGATGGATTTCCCGGAGCCGCTTTCACCGTTGAGGACCACCGCGTGACTCCGAAGCAGCGACTCGGTAACGGCGGCCACTACCGGCAGACGTGGACAGGCGACGACGTCTCTTGGCCCGAGGCGCTCACCGGCAAGCGCGGAATCGATGGGACGCTGTCGCTCGAACGTCACCACGCTCCAAGGCGAAGCAGCTTCGCGCTGCACCAACGGTGCAGTCAGAGCACGAAGGACGTCCTCAGCGGTGCCGGAAACATCGTCGTCCCCGGCTGCGCGCGGACTGATTCGAACCACCCGCCACCGCGAACTCAGCGGGGCAATGAGCTCTTCGACGACCACAGGGTCGCTGCCGGAATACCCGATGGTTATCAGCGTCCGGGGATGACGTTCCGCTAGCTCGTTGACCTTCGCGTGCAACTCGGTCCCAACGGCGCCATCCTCGTGGGGCAGGACCCACGGGGTGTCAGGTGATGCGACGTCCCCGTGTGGCTTGAACATCACGCCTTCGGGAATGGATGTTCCGTACAGGCGTCGATAGGCACGCTCAAGTGCCGAGTCCCAGTTGTACGAGATCACCAACTCCACTGAACCGTCGTGAATGAGGCGGGCGAGTGCCTCATGGGCGACTGACGGACGGGCCGATCGCTCGACGTCAAGTGCTACGAACGCGTGCTGGAACCTGTTACGGGCCTTCGGTGAGGATGTAATCGCAGCCCAAGCAACGAGCAGTCGATCCCAATCATCGGAGAGCAGGTCCTTGGCTGGCCCGTCCTGCGTTCTGAGTTCCGCGGCCACGACTGCACGCGCTGCCGGATCCGCGTCGAGCGCATCCCACACGAGAGTCGCCAGGTTCTTGGTATCTGGGTAACGCGCATTCAACGACAAACCGGCACCGACCAAGCAAACGCCACCCATGTCCAAACGGGTCCGAAGGTCGTCGATCGTGCTGGTCAAGTCGTCCTCATTTCACATGGCCGGAATACTGATCCTCGCAGGGCCCCTCAGTGCGACAAACGTACGACTTGCCCGTGCAGTCAAGCCCTACCTGCGCAGACGCGTAGGTCTGACTCGCTGAAGTCGATGAACTTGTAGCCCCGCTGCTTGTACTCCGCCGACTTGACCCGCCCATGCAACAGGTTGAGTTTTCCCACCTTCGATGCCTTCCACTGAGGCATGCTCTTCCCAACGATCCCCGCGACTTGAGCGAACAGGTGCAGCATGAAATTTCGGTGGCAGAACTATCGCGGGTACGTAGACACTGGTTGGCTTGAGCTAAAGCCGTTGACGCTCCTTCTGGGGGCGAACAACGCAGGCAAGACGTCGCTCTACTCGCCGCTGCTACTTCTGAAGCAAACCATCGAGTCGGCGCGCCCGGAGACCGCCCTGCTATCGCAGGGCCCCCTGTACGAGGCGGGGCGCTTCCGTGACTTCGTTCGTGACCATGACACGACTCTGCCGGTTACGTTCGAGCTCGAGCTCGAAGGCGAACGCAGGACGTGGTTGTCGGACGACTCGGATCCTATGACCCCAGGCGCCGTTGAGTTCACCTTCGTGGCCGGAGATGAAAGAGGCGGGAGCAGCGCCCTGAAGCGGTACCAGTTACGTGATCAACGCGGCAAGCGGATGTTTTCGTGGAGCCGCGACGGACAGACGACCAATGTCAGCGGACCTATTGTCCCGAGTCCCGGCCGCGCAGGACGACCCCTGGGGCCAGTTTCGAGCATGCTTCGCCAGATTAGGGACCAGAGTCCCGAGCACTTCATGATCAGCGGGTCACCTGGCCTGAGCGGAATTGGCAGCCTGCGCGACGTGAAGCAGGAGCACCGAGAACGCATTAGTGCTTGGGTGGATGCAGGGCTTCGCTTCTTCCAAATTCAGATTGACGTGAACGCTGGAATTGAGAGAACCCTTTCGTCAGTCAGCTATCTCAGCCCGCTACGAGCGCTTCCAGGACGGACGTATCGCGTCAGCGCGGAGCCGCCCTCGAACGTGGGAACTGCTGGTCAGTTTGCTCCGGAGATGCTGTTTAGGGACAAGCAAGAAGGCGATGGCCAACTAGTGGAGGCCGTGAACGACTTCCTTGTCTCGTGTGGCTATGGCGGGCTGCTCTTCAAGCCAGGGCCGGACTACGACTCGTTTGAGTTGCTTGTTCGCAAGACGAGGCAAGGTGGCGCAGACTCCAATCTCGTGGACAGCGGGATGGGCTTGTCCCAGCTGTTGCCACTCATCACTCAGAGTCTGATCGCAACCGAACGCAACAACCTTGCACTGATACAGCAGCCCGAGATTCACCTCAATCCCGCACTCCAGGTGCGACTAATGGATCACTTCACGCGTCAGGCTGCCGAAGGAAAGAGGGTGCTGATTGAGACTCACAGCGAGCACCTCCTGCTGCGTCTCCGGCGACTGATCGCGGAGGGTGTGATCGATGTGAGCGATGTGGCTGTGTTCTTTGCTGACAAGAGTGGAGGCGTGACGCGAGTGCGGCCTATCGACGTCTCTTCAACAGGGAGTATCGAAAGGCAGGAGTGGCCCGAGGGGTTCTTCGCTGAACAGTTGCACGACTCTCTTGTCCTGGCGCGAGAACAGGCGCGAATCGCACGACGTGAAGCGCTGTGACCGCAGTGGCGTTGCATGAGTCGCAAATCCATGATCACGACGACGTTGTCGTCGACACGAACGTTCTAGCCCATAGCGACAATCGACACTCGACGTTCCACGCCGACGCGCTTGAGTTCCTGCTCTGGCTCATTGACGGCAGTGAGCATAACTGGGTCCTCGACGACAACGGCAAGGACGCTCCATTGCTCAAAACCAGCCTGATCTGGACCGAGTACCAGGAGACGCTGTCCCAGGTCAGCTCCGCAATGCTGCTCTTTAAGAGTGCTTTGGACACAGGACGAGTCTGCTTTGCGACAAGACCGAGCCAGGCGCAGAGGCTTCTCATTCGTGGTTTGGTTCCACGAAATCGCAAGGACCGAGTCGTGCTGGGTGCTGCAGCCAACTCAGGATCCAAGTGGCTGGTGACGAACGACTTTGATGACTTTGACGACCCCACCAGGGCGGCCTGCCAATCGCTGTTGGATGTATCCGTTACGGACGCGCTGAAACCGACCTAGGGCGCCTCAGCCTAAGGTGCTTCCACTCGGGCAACTGTCCTGCCGGAGTGCGCAAACTGTAGTGCTTACTACGATCTGCTCGAGGTCGAGCGTGCTGGGCGCCCACTCTGGGCGAACTGGGCTACCCAGTAGCCTCCCATCAGTCGGTCAGACCGGCCGCGAAGCCAGAGTCCAGCCCAACCTGAGGATTGTTGCGTTGCACATCCTCTTGCAACTTTCGCGGGGCGACCACTCCCAGGTACTGCATTGGGGCCTGTCCGTTCAACTGCGTCGAGTCTGTAACCTCGCTCTGCAATCAATGACAGGCACAGGAAGGGCTGTCCCAGGGCTAGCTGTTCGCTGGCCCTGTCAGCTCCTCACCTCAGACAGAGGCCACGTGTCCTGGGGACTTGGACCCCCACCCAGCGGATTCGACCAGACAGCAAGCCCTTCGGCACTCCGGGCCAACGCTGAGCGCGACCGCCGAACTAGACGAGGCCCCGCACCGAAAGATCTTCGATACGAGGCCCTGTTCTGGTGTCCGAGGGGGGACTTGAACCCCCACCCTCTATACGAGGACTAGCACCTCAAGCTAGCGCGTCTGCCTATTCCGCCACCCGGACGAGTGCTGGAGAACTGTAGCAAAAGGCGGGCCCCGACCCCGCATCGGGAGGGTGTCAGGATGGGGCCATGGAGACTCCCGACTACGACCCAGCAGCCGAGGTGGTCGACCTCTGCCGCGAGCTCATCCGGATCGACACCTCCAACTATGGCGGCGAGGACGGCCCGGGGGAGCGGAAGGCCGCCGAGTACGTCGCCGGGCTGCTCGACGAGGTCGGCATCACCCCGACGATCTACGAGTCCGAGTCCGGGCGTGCCTCGGTCGTGGCGCGGTGGGGCGACGGACCCGACCCACTGCTGCTGCACGGCCATCTCGATGTCGTACCCGCGGCAGCCGAGGACTGGCAGGTCGACCCGTTCAGCGGCGAGATCCAGGACGGCTACGTGTGGGGCCGCGGCGCGGTGGACATGAAGGACTTCGACGCCATGCTGCTGTCGTGTGTCCGAGCCCGGGCGCGTGCCGGCGCCACCCCCGACAGAGCCATGGTCCTGTGCTTCACAGCCGACGAGGAGGCCGGCGGGCACAAGGGCGCCGAGCACCTGATCACCGAACATCGAGACGAGCTCGCCGACTGCACCGAGGCCGTCGGCGAAGTGGGAGGCTTCTCGGTCGACATCCGAGGCCAGCGCGTCTACCTGATCCAGGCCGCCGAGAAGGGCATGGCGTGGATGAAGCTCACCGCCAGAGGTCGGGCCGGCCACGGCTCCATGCTCAACACCGACAACGCGATCACCGACCTGGCTGCCGCGGTCGCTCGCATCGGGGCCTACGAGTGGCCGGTACGCCTGACACCCACCATGCGCACCCTCCTGGCCGCCGTCGGCGAACTGGCCGGCACGCAGGCAACCCCGGAGAACGCCGAGGCCCTGATCGAGGAGTTCGGGGGTGCGGCCCGGATGCTCGGCGCCGTCATCCGCAACACGACCAACCCGACGATGCTCAAAGCCGGCTACAAGGTCAACGTGATCCCCACCGAGGCAACCGCCCATGTCGACGGCCGCTTCCTCCCCGGGTTCGAGGACGAGTTCTTCACGACCCTGGCCGAGCTCTGCGGTGAGCGGGTCAGCATCGACTACGTCTCCAAGCAGGACCCCTGGGAGACGCCGTACGACGGGCGGCTCGTCGATCTCATGACCCGCTCGATCCTCGCCGAGGACCCCGACGCGATCGTGGCGCCGTACCTGATGAGCGGCGGCACGGACGCCAAGCACTTCCGCAAACTTGGGCTGCGCTCCTACGGCTTCGCACCGCTCCGCCTGCCCGCCGACCTCGACTTCACCGCGCTCTTCCACGGTGTCGACGAACGAGTGCCGGTCGACGCGCTCGAGTTCGGTGCCCGCGTCTTCGACCGGTTCCTCGGCGAGGCCTGACCGGACCACGGCCCCTAGAAGATGAAGTGGATCTCCGGGCGAACCTGACGGATGATCTTCCGGCGCAGCACCACGCGGCGTACGCCGTCCGCTCCGATACGCACCCGGTCAAGCTCCCAGCCGCCGCGCTCGGCGCGCTCCACCAACAGGCGAGTCACGACGTTGCGGGACAACTCGCGCGGCAGGGTCAGCCGGTCGAACTCCCACTCCACCCCGGGAGCTGGCGGTCGTCGGGTGGCGCGACTCACGTCAGTCCCCGGAGACGTCGTCGAGGGCGTCCACGATCTCGCCGGGCAGCTCGAGCTCATCGATCCCGAGTGCGCCACGCAGCTGTGCGGCCGTCCTGGCCCCGACCAACGGCGCCGTGACGCCCGGCCGGTCGCGCACCCAGACCAGCGCGACCTCGAGCGGCGTCCACCCCAGCCCGTCGGCAGCACGCGCCACCGCTTCGGCGATCCGGTGCCCGCGCTCGTTGAGATAAGCCCCCACGAAGCCCGCGAAGTGTGGGGAGCCGCCACGCGAGTCGGCCGGAGTGCCGGCGCGGTACTTGCCGGTCAGCACACCGCGACCCAGCGGCGACCAGGGCAGGACGCCGAGCCCCACAGCCGCCGCCGCGGGCAGGACCTCGTGTTCGGCGGACCTGTTGAGCAACGAGTACTCCACCTGGGTCGATGCCAGCGTCGCCCGGCCCGGCACGGCACGCTGCCAGGTCGCAGCCTGCGCGCTCTGCCACCCCGTGTAGTTCGACACCCCGACATAGGCGGCCCGACCCGAGGTGACCGCGAAGTCCAGCGCCGACAGCGTCTCCTCGAGCGGAGCGTCGTCCACCCACGTGTGCACCTGCCACAGGTCGACGTGATCGACGTTCAACCGCTTGAGCGAGGCGTCGAGCGAGGTGAGCATGCTGCCCCGCGACGCGTTGGTCTCCCGGGTCCCGCCGCGACGCGAGATCCCAGCCTTGGTGGCGAGCACGACGTCATCTCGGGCCACCACGTCGCCGATGAGGGTGCCGATCAGCTCCTCGGACGCACCGTCGCCGTACCCGGCCGCGGTGTCCAAGAGGTTGCCGCCGGCCTCGACATAGGCGATCAACTGCTCACGAGCCTCGTGCTCGTCGGTGTCACGGCCCCACGTGAGCGTGCCCAAGCCCAGTCGTGACACCTTCAGGCCGGTCGAGCCCACGGAGCGTTGCTGCATGGCGCAACGGTAACCACCCCCGGCCAGAAAGTCGGTGAGCGCCACGGGGGAGCCGGTCAGGTAACGGGCAGGTCCCGCCTCGTAGGCTGTGCCCCGCTACGTCCACGATCACACTGGGTGACCCATGACCGACCTGAACTACCTCGAAGCCGTGGTTCTCGGCGTTGTCGAGGGCCTCACCGAGTTCCTCCCCGTGTCGAGCACCGGTCACCTGACCATCGCGGAGAAGATGCTGGGGCTCCAGATCGACGACCCGGCGATCACCGCCTACACCGCGGTGATCCAGATGGGCGCCATCGGAGCTGTCCTGGTCTACTTCTTCAAGGACATCTGGGCCATCGCCAAGGCCTGGTTCGCTGGACTGGTGAAGCCTGAGTACCGTGGCACGTTCGACCATCGGATGGGCTGGTTCGTCATCCTGGGCTCCATCCCGATCGGGGTGGTGGGGTTCCTCGGCAAGGACGTGATCTCCGGCCCCCTGCGATCCCTGTGGTGGGTCGCCGGGGCGCTCATCGCCTGGAGTGCGGTGATGTGGTTCGCCGAGTCCCGGGGCACCCAGGACCGTGGAGAACGCGACCTGACCCTCACCGACGCCCTGATCGTCGGGTTCACCCAGTGCATCGCGCTGATCCCAGGGGTGTCCCGCTCCGGCGCCACCATCTCCGCCGGCCTGCTCTGTGGCCTCGACCGGGTCACCGCCACCCGCCTCAGCTTCTTCCTGTCCATCCCGGCACTGACCGCGGCCGGGCTCTACGAGCTCAAGGACGTCCACGGGATCGGGATCGGACCCACGGTCGTCGGCACCGGTGTGAGCTTCCTGGTCGCCTACGCCGCCGTGGCGTGGCTGCTCCGGTTCGTGGCAGGGCACCCGATCACGTGGTTCATCCCCTACCGCCTCGTGCTCGGCTTCGGCATCCTCGCGCTGCTCGCAGCCGGCACCATCTCGGCCACCTGATCCGGCTAGAGCCAGCCGGAACGCTTGAACGCGGTCCACAGACCGCCGACGATGGCCAGCATCAGCCCCAGCGCCATCGGATAGCCGAACTGCCAGCGCAGCTCGGGCATGTGATCGAAGTTCATGCCGTAGATGCCGGCGATCAGTGTCGGCACCGCGGCCAGCGCCACCCACGCCGAGATCTTGCGCATGTCCTCGTTCTGTCGCACCGAGATCGCCGCGAGGTGTGCGTCGAACGCGGTCGACAACAATCGGTCCAGGGAGTCCACGATGTCCCAGGCCTTGGCCAGGTTGCCGGACACGTCACGGAAGAACGGCGCAGCCTCCGCAGCGATCCCGGTCGGTTCGCCCTCGGCCAGGCGACCGATCGGCTCCCGCAGCGGAACCACGGCGCGGCGTACCTCGGCGATCTCGCGCTTGAGGGTGTAGATCCGCGCCGAGTCGTCCGTGCGACCGGGTGAGAAGACCGAGGACTCCACCTCGTCCACGTCCTGCTCCAGCTCGGCGGCGACCTCACCGTAGGCATCGACCACGGTGTCGCAGATCGCGTAGACCACAGCTGACGGACCGTGCGCGAGCACGTTCTCCTTGCTCTCGAGGAACGCGCGGGCCGTGTGCAGCTCCGAGCCCTCCCCGTGACGCACGCTCACGACGAAGTCGCTGCCGATGAAGAGGCTGATCTCACCGGTCTCGACCGCATCGTGCTCATCGACGTACCACAGGGTCTTCAGCACCAGCAGCAGGCTGTCGCCGTAGGTCACGAGCTTCGGGCGTTGGTGAGCCTGGAGGGCGTCCTCCACCGCGAACCGGTGGAGGCCGAACACGCGCGCGACCTCGGCCATCTCCTCGGCGGACGGCTGGTGCAGGCCGATCCACACGAAGTCGTCCTTGCCCGTCAGCCCGGCGCGAACCGCCGCCAGATCCGACGGGTCGCATTCGACGGGGACTCGCACGCCCCGGCGGTAAACGGCGTTGTCGATGATCACGTGCCCGAGGGTAGCCCCGATAGTCTCGACCGCATGGCAACCGCGATCCTCGTCCGACACGGCCGTACGACGGCCAACGCGACCGGGGTGCTGGCCGGGCGCACCACCGGTGTGAAGCTCGACGAGGTGGGCCGGCAGCAGGCCAGCACGACGGCGGAGCGGCTCGGCGTGGTCCCGTTGGCGGCAGTAGTGACCAGCCCGTTGGAACGCTGCCGACAGACCGCGGCCGCCATCGTCGGCGCCCAGGCCACCGCGCTCAAGCCGTCGACCGACCGAGGACTGCTCGAGTGCGACTACGGCGACTGGCAGGGCGAACAGCTCAAGGTCCTGGTCAAGCACGCTCTCTGGCCCGCGATCCAGTCCCAGCCCTCGTCGGTCACCTTCCCCGGCGGAGAGTCGATGGTCGCGATGTCGTCACGGGCGATCTCCTCGATCCGTCGCCACGACGCTGCCGTCGCAGCCGAGCACGGTGACCAGGCCACCTGGGTAGCGGTCAGCCACGGAGACGTCATCAAGGCGATCGTGGCCGATGCGCTCGGCATGCACCTCGACCTGTTCCAGCGCATCAACATCGACCCAGCCTCCGTCACGATCATCCGCTACACCTCCGCACGTCCCTACGTGCTGTCGGTCAACACCCACGCCGGAGACCTCTCCTGGTTGAGACCGGCACCGCCGACGAAGGGCAAGGGGCGAAGCAGGAGCCGCGCGAAGGCCTCGGCGCCGACCGACGCCGTCGTCGGTGGGGGTGCCGGGCCGGTTCCGGCGTCGGCATAGGGTTGTCGTCATGAGTCCCCTCGTACACGGATTCGATCCCCCGGAGCGGTTCGTCGCCGGCACTGTCGGCGAGCCCGGAGCCCGCACCTTCTTCCTCCAGGCCCGCAGTGGTGCGCGGGTCACGAGCGTCGGCCTCGAGAAGCAGCAAGTGGCCGTCCTGGCCGAGCGGATCGACGAGCTCCTCGACGAGGTCATGTCCAGCGAGGACAACACCACCCTCATCCCCGCGGTCGCCCCGCTCGATCTCGACGACAACGGCCCCCTCGAGCAGCCGATCGAGGAGGAGTTCCGGGCAGGCACGATGACCCTCGCCTGGGAGCCGCAGACGCAGCGGGTGGTCATCGAGGTCTTCCCCTACACCGAGGCCGCGGTCGTCTCGCCCGAGCAGCTCGACGAGGACCTCGAGGAGCCCGAGCCCGACGAGGTCTTCGTCGTGCGCATCACCGCAGGAGCCGCACGGGCGTTCGTCAAACGCGCGGCCACTGTCGTCGAGGCAGGACGACCGAGCTGCCCCTTCTGCGGCAACCCGATCGATCCGGACGGCCATCTCTGCGTGCGCGCCAACGGCTTCAAGCGACGCGATCCCTGACTCCCGTGAGCCAGACGCTGTCGCCGGAGCTGCTCTCGGCCCCCCTGGTGCTGGAGGGCCGCATCATGCCGGCCTCCAACGCGACATTCCTCGCCACGGCCGGCGACATCCAGGTGGTGTACAAGCCCGTCGCCGGTGAGAAGCCACTCTGGGACTTCCCCCACGGCACCCTGGCCAACCGGGAGATCGCCTCCTACGCCGTCTCCGAGGCCCTCGGTTGGAACGTGGTGCCGCTGACCTTCCTGCGCGAGGGACCCCACGGGCCCGGCATGGTGCAGGTCTGGCAGGAACCGGACCCCGACCAGTACCCGGTGGACCTGGTGGCGCCCCACGAGGTGCCGGACGGGTGGAGGCATGTCCTCGACGCCAGCGACGCTCGAGGCGAACCCGTCTCGCTGATCCACGAGAACAGCGAGCCGCTGCGCCGGATGGCCCTGTTCGACGTGATCGTGAACAACGCCGACCGCAAGGGCGGCCACGTGCTGGCCATGGCCGACGGTCACCGCTTCGGCGTCGACCACGGTGTGAGCTTCAACGTGGACGACAAGCTGCGCACCGTCCTGTGGGGCTGGGCGGGCGAGGAACTCGACGAGTTCGAGCGGGACGCGCTCACTCGACTCCTCGGTGACGACGCACTGTCTGCCACCTTGTCGGAGCTCGTCACCCGCAACGAGGTGCGCTCGTTCCACCGTCGCTGTGAGCTGCTGCTGGCGCGTGGTCGCTACCCGCAGGCCTCCTCACAGTGGCCCGCGATCCCGTGGCCCGCCTTCTGAGAAGTAGGCTTCGGCCATGCGCACGTGGTCAACCCCGCACGTTCCCGTCCTGCCCGTCGCCGGGCCCCCGGTCTCCCTGTTCGACGCGCGCTCCGGCGCGCTGGTGGAGACCCGCCCCGAGGGGCCTGCCCGGCTCTACGTCTGCGGCATCACGCCGTACGACGCCACCCACATCGGTCACGCCGCCACCTATCTGGCCTTCGACCTGCTCAACCGGGCCTGGCGCAACGCCGGCCACGACGTCGTCTACGTCCAGAACGTCACCGACGTGGACGACCCGCTGCTCGAACGCGCCACCAAGGTGCACGTCGACTGGGTGGAACTCGCGGAGCGGGAGACCCAGCTCTTCCGCGACGACATGACAGCCCTCCGGGTCCTGCCGCCCGAGCACTACATCGGCGCCGTGGAGTCCATCCCGCTGGTGATCACCCTCATCGAGCGCCTCCAGGAGGCAGGAGCGGTCTACTCGGTCGACACCGACCTCTACTTCTCGGTGACCGCTGACGAGGCCTTCGGCGAGGTGTCCGGGCTGGACCGTGACCAGATGCTGACCCTCTTCGCCGAGCGGGGTGGCGACCCTGAGCGAGCGGGCAAGAAAGACCCGCTGGACTGCGTGCTGTGGCGCGGTGAGCGGCCGGGTGAACCGGCGTGGGACAGCCCGTTCGGCCCTGGGCGACCCGGCTGGCACATCGAGTGCAGCGCCATCGCGCTGGAGTACCTCGGCATGAACTTCGACGTCCAGGGCGGCGGCACCGACCTGGTCTTCCCGCACCACGAGATGAGCGCAGGGGAGGCGCAGGTGGCCCACCCGGGCTCGGCATACGCGAAGGCCTATGCCCACCAGGGCATGGTCGGCTACGACGGCGAGAAGATGTCGAAGTCGCGAGGCAACCTGGTCTTCGTCTCGGCGCTGCGCAACTCCGAGGTCGATCCGATGGCGATCCGTCTCACCCTGCTTCGTCAGCACTACCGCCCGGACTGGGAGTGGACCGACGACAAGCTGTGGAATGCCGTCGACAGCCTCGCAGCGTGGCGCACCGCGCTTTCCCTCGGTGCCGGCGCCGACGCAGCCCCCGTCGTGGATGAGGTGCTCGCCGCGCTGGCCGACGACCTCGATGCCCCGCGCGCCGTTGCAGCGGTCGAGGCGTGGGTCGAGGCCACCAATGCCGGCGACGACTCCGATCCGGACGCGGGAGCCAGCATCGGCAACCTCATCGACGCGGCCCTGGGACTCGCTCTGTGAGCCTCGGTCCTCAGTCGTCGCTGCCGCGACGCTTGAGGTAGCGCTCGAACTCCCGCGCGATCGCCTCGCCGGAGGCCTCGGGCAGCTCGGTGGTGTCCCGGGTCTCCTCCAGAGCACGGACGTAGTCCGCGATGTCCTCGTCCTCCTCGGCCAGCTCGTCGACCCCGCGCTCCCAGGCCCGGGAATCCTCCGGCAGGTCACCGAGCGGGATGCTCACCTGGAGCAGTTCCTCGATCTGGCCGACCAGGGCCAGGGTCGCCTTGGGGCACGGGGGTTGCGCCACGTAGTGGGGGACGGCCGCCCAGTAGCCGACCGCGGGGATGTCGAGACGCACACAGGCGTCCTGGAACACCCCCACGATGCCGGTCGGACCCTCATAGGTGGACTGCTCCAGCTTCAGGCGGTCCACGAGCTCGGGCTCCGTGGCGGTCCCCGTGACGGGGATCGGTCGGGTGTGGGGCGTGTCGGCGAGCAGCGCGCCGAGCGTGATCACCAGGGCGCCGCCGAGGTCGTCGCAGGCGGCAAGGAGCTCAGCACAGAACTGCCGCCAGCGCATGTTGGGCTCGATGCCACGGATCAGGATCACGTCGCGACCCAGTCCCGGGGGAGAGGCGACCGCGATCTGCGTCGAGGGCCACGTGAGGCGACGATGACCGGCCTGGTCAGTGCCGATCACCGGACGGTTCATCTGGAAGTCGTAGAACTCCTCGGGATCCACCGCACCGATGACGGTGGCGTCCCAGACGGACAGCAGATGGTCCACGACCGAGGAGGCGGCGTCGGCGGCGTCGTTCCACCCCTCGAAGGCGGCGATGACGACCGGGTCGTCCAACGGGGCGATGTCCTGCAGCTCGATCACCGCCCCAGCGTAGTCGGGTCGGGGATTTCACCGCAGGCAACGCTCGGTGTCACGATGCGGAAAGTCCGTCCAGTTGCTGGAACGCCTGCCTAGGCTTGATGAGCGGTCCTACCAGACCGCCCGCGCCGAGAGGAACACCGTGTCGGAACCGTCCCGGGAACGCCCCGACTGCACCGCCGAGCTCACGGCGGCGCTCCGCGAGCGGATCCTGGTCATCGACGGCGCGATGGGGACCGCCATCCAGCGTGATCGACCCGACGAGGCCGGCTACCGCGGAGAGCGCTTCGCAGACTGGCCCAGTGATCTGCAGGGCAACAACGACCTCCTGACGCTGACCCAGCCGGAGATCATCGCCACCATCCACCGGGAGTACCTCGAGGCCGGCGCGGACATCATCGAGACCAACACCTTCAACGCCCAGGCGATCTCCCTGGGCGACTACGGCATGAGCGAACTGGCCCGCGAGCTCAACGAGACCGCCGCCCGCCTCGCACGGACCGCCTGCGACGACATGACGGCGCGCACCCCCGATCGCCCGCGCTACGTCGCCGGAGCTCTGGGACCCACGACGCGGACCGCGTCGATCTCCCCGGACGTCAACGATCCCGGCGCCCGCAACGTGTCCTACGACCAGCTGGTCGAGGCCTATCTTGACGCCGCCGGGGGACTGGTCGACGGCGGCGCCGACCTGCTGGTGATCGAGACCATCTTCGACACGCTCAACGCGAAGGCGGCTGTCTTCGCCGTGGAGACGCTGTTCGAGCAGCGTGGGCGACGCTGGCCGGTGATCGTCTCCGGCACCATCACCGATGCTTCCGGACGCACACTGTCGGGCCAGGTCACCGAGGCGTTCTGGGACTCCGTGCGTCACGTCTCACCCCTGGCCGTCGGCCTGAACTGCGCACTCGGTGCGAAGGAGATGCGTCCTTACATCGCCGAGATGTCGCGCATCGCAGACACCTTCGTGTCCTGTTATCCCAACGCCGGGCTGCCCAACGCCTTCGGTGAGTACGACGAGGCGGCCGAGGAGACCGCGGCCATGCTCGGCGAGTTCTCGCGCAGTGGCTTCATCAACCTGGTGGGTGGCTGTTGCGGCACCACGCCTGCCCACATCCGTGCCATCGCCGCCGCTGTCGAGGGACTGCCGCCACGGGCGCCGGCGCAGGTGGAGCCTGCCCTGCGCTTGTCCGGTCTGGAGCCGTTCACCGTCACCGACCGCTCACTGTTCGTCAATGTCGGGGAACGCACCAACATCACCGGTTCGGCCCGCTTCCGCACCTTGATCAAGGACGGTGACTACGACACCGCCCTGTCGGTGGCCGCCCAGCAGGTCGAGAACGGTGCACAGGTCATCGATGTCAACATGGACGAGGGGATGATCGACGGCGTCGCCGCCATGGACCGCTTCCTCAAGCTGGTCGCCGGCGAACCCGACATCAGCCGGGTCCCGGTGATGATCGACTCCTCCAAGTGGGAGGTCATCGAGGCCGGGCTCAAGTGCGTCCAGGGCAAGTCGATCGTCAACTCGATCTCGATGAAGGAAGGCGAGGAGAAGTTCCGCGAGCACGCCCGCCTGTGTCGCAAGTACGGCGCTGCCGTGGTCGTGATGGCCTTCGACGAGGACGGTCAGGCCGACAACCTGGCCAAGCGACAGGCCATCTGCGAGCGGGCCTACCGCATCCTCGTCGACGAGGTCGGCTTCCCACCCGAGGACATCATCTTCGACCCCAACGTCTTCGCGGTCGCCACCGGCATCGAGGAGCACGCGTCGTACGGCCTCGACTTCATCGAGGCCACCCGCTGGATCAAGGCCAACCTGCCCGGGGCGCTCGTCTCCGGCGGCATCTCCAACGTGTCCTTCTCCTTCCGCGGCAACAATCCCGTCCGCGAGGCGATCCACGCCGTCTTCCTCTACCACGCCATCAAGGCAGGCCTGGACATGGGCATCGTCAACGCCGGTGCGCTGGCCGTCTACGACGACGTCGAGCCCGAGCTGCGCGAGCGCATCGAGGACGTCGTGCTCAACCGACGCCCGGACGCCGCCGAACGCCTGCTGGAGATCGCCGAGGCCCACAACCGGTCCGGAGAGGCACAGGACGAGGCCGAGGAGGAGCTCTGGCGGACCATGCCGCTGGGAGAGCGGATCACCCACGCGCTGGTCAAGGGCATCGACGCCCACGTGGAGGCCGACACCGAGGCCCTGCGCCTGGAGATCGCGGCACGCGGTGGCCGTCCCATCGAGGTCATCGAGGGCCCTCTGATGGACGGCATGAACGTCGTCGGTGACCTCTTCGGGGCCGGCAAGATGTTCCTGCCCCAGGTCGTCAAGAGCGCCCGGGTGATGAAGAAGGCCGTGGCGTGGCTGATCCCGTTCATCGAGCAGGAGAAGCTGGACAACCCCGAGCTGGCCACAGCCAAGGACACCAACGGCACGATCATCATGGCCACCGTCAAGGGCGACGTTCACGACATCGGCAAGAACATCGTCGGCGTGGTGCTCCAGTGCAACAACTACGAGGTCATCGACCTCGGGGTGATGGTGCCCGCCCAGAAGATCCTCGATGCGGCGCAGGAGCACAGCGCCGACCTGATCGGGCTGTCCGGCCTGATCACCCCGTCCCTCGACGAGATGGTCAACTTCGCCACCGAGATGCAGCGCCAGGGCGTCACCATCCCCTTGCTGATCGGGGGAGCGACGACCTCGCGCGCCCACACCGCTGTCAAGGTCGACCAGAAGTACGACGGCCCGGTGGTCTGGGTCAAGGACGCGTCGCGATCGGTGCCCACCGCAGCAGCTCTGCTGGACGACCGGCTGCGGCCGCGGCTGATGGCCGACGTCAAGGCGGACTACGACGCGCTCCGGCAGCGTCACTCGACCAAGCAGGACCGTCCGATGCTCGACTTCGACGCGGCCCGCTCGAACCGCACGCCCATCGACTGGTCGTCCTACACACCGCCGGTGCCGAAGCAGGACGGCGTACAGGTCCTGGACGACTACGACCTGGCCGAACTGCGCGACTACATCGACTGGCAGCCGTTCTTCAACGCCTGGGAGATGAAGGGGAAGTTCCCCGACATCCTCAACAGTCCCACGACCGGCGAGACCGCACGCAAGTTGTACGACGACGCCCAGGACATGCTCGACCGGATGATCGCGGAGAAGTGGGTCACCGCGCGCGGCGTCTACGGCCTGTTCCCGGCGGTCGGTGCAGGTGAGGACCTGGAGGTGATCGGACCTGACGGCCCGCTGACCCTGCATCACCTGCGCCAACAGGGCGAACACCGCGAGGGCATCCCCAACCGGTCGCTGGCCGACTACGTCGCGCCGGCCGACTCCGGACTCAGGGACCACGTCGGCGCGTTCGCCGTCACCGCTGGGATCGGCCTGGCTGACAAGGTCAAGCAGTTCCAGGCGGAGCTCGACGACTACTCGGCGATCATGGTCGAGGCACTCGGCGACCGTCTCGCCGAGGCCTTCGCCGAACGCCTGCACGAGCGGATCCGCAGCGAGTTCTGGGGCTATGCCGAGGAGAAGCTGTCCAACGAGGACCTGATCGCGGAACGCTACGCCGGGATCCGTCCGGCGCCGGGCTACCCGGCGTGTCCGGACCACACCGAGAAGGAACTGCTCTGGCAGCTCCTGGACGTCGAGGCCAACACCGGCATCTCCTTGACCGAGTCGATGGCCATGTGGCCGGGCGCGGCCGTGTCGGGTTTCTACTTCTCACACCCCCAGTCCCAGTACTTCGTCGTGGGACGGCTCGGACGCGACCAGGTGGCCGCCTACGCGGAGCGCAAGGGCTGGACCGTTGCGGAGGCCGAACGATGGCTCTCGCCCAATCTCGGCTACGACCCGGAGGACTGAACCACGTGACCGACATCGCTGCAGTGCTCTGGGACATGGACGGCACGATCGTGGAGACCGAGCCCTACTGGATCCAGGCCGAGTACGAGCTCGCGGAGAAGTACGGATACGAGTGGAACGAGCAGCACGCCATGGAGCTGGTCGGCAGCGACCTCATCGTGAGTGCCCACTACATCCGCGAGCACACCGGACTCGACATCCCGCCCGAACAGATCGTGCACGAGCTGCTCGAACGGGTGATCGCCCGAGTCCGGGAGTCGGTCCCGTGGCGCCCGGGGGCTCGCGAGCTGCTGGCCGACCTGGTGGACGCAGGCATCCCGTGCGCCTTGGTGACGATGTCCTACCTGACCTTCGTTGAGCCGGTGCTCAACCACCTGCCCCGGGGCACGTTCGAGGCTGTGGTGACCGGGGACGCCGTCGACGAGGGCAAGCCACATCCGGAGGCCTACCTCACGGCCGCGGCACTCCTGGGCGTGAAGCCTGAGCACTGCCTGGCGATCGAGGACTCCAACACGGGCACCCGCTCTGCCCAGGCGGCCGGGTGTGTGGTGCTGGCCGTGCCCAACCACGTCCCGGTCGAACCAGGTGAACGGGTGGTCTTCCGCGACACGTTGGTGGGCCTCGACAGCTTCGCGCTCACGCACCTGCTCAACGCCCACGGGTAGTCCTAGGACCACCGGACAATGGTGGAGTGCACCCTCCTGCGACGAGGCTGATGTCACCAGCCCACCACAGGAGGAACACCATGAACACCACCCCGACCGCCACCCGCATCCTTGCCGCCGGCTTCATCGCCGCCATCGCCGTACCCATCGCCTTCGCCGTTCCGGCGAACGCCAAGGGTTCCGACGCCAAGATCAGGGAGGGCAACTGTTCCGGCTCGACCGACTGGAAGGTCAAGGCGAAGCCCGACGACGGCCGGATCGAGTTCGAGGGCGAGATCGACAGCAACCGCAACGGACAGACCTGGAACTGGGTCATCAACCACAACGGCTCCCGCTCGGCCAGCGGCTCAGCGACCACCAAGGCTCCGAGCGGCTCGTTCTCGGTGGAGCGCCGGCTGGTCAACCTCAGCGGCGTGGACACCTTCGTGTTCCGGGCGACCAACCCGAAGTCCGGCGAGGTCTGCCGCGGAACCGTGAGTCTCTGAGCCGAACAGGCCCTAGCCTTGCCCGACAGGCAACGGTGGACAGGATGACTCAGTGAAGCAACTCCTCAGAAGCCCGGTGGCGCAGTTCCTGGCCATCGGGCTGCTGACGTTGGTGGTGATCACCCTGGGCACGAGCATCCTCAGTGGTCGGGCCGCTTCGAGCGAGGCCCTGACCGACGCACAGGCCACGACGCAGATCCTCGGGCGGTCGGTGGCCGAGCCCGCCATTCCACGCGGTCTCGTCGCCGGTCGTGCCGGGGCGATCGACCGGTTCGACAGGGCCGCGCTGGACCGGCTGCTGGTGGGCGAGGTGATCCGGATCAAGCTGTGGGACGCCAGCGGGCGCATCGTCTACTCCGACGAGACCCGGCTCATCGGGGACACCTTCGAACTCGGCGAGGAGGAACTGGAGATCCTGCGCGAAGGCGGCAGCGATGCCGAGGTCTCCGACCTCAGCGAGCCGGAGAACCGCTACGAGAAGAAGGGCTTCGACCTGGTCGAGGTCTACACCCAGATCTGGTCCCCCGAGGGCCAGCCGCTGCTGTTCGAGGCCTACTACTCCGCCGACGACATCGCCCTGCGTCGCGCCTCCATCTTCCGCCCCTTCCAGCGGATCACCTTCGGGGGACTGGTCGTTCTGGTGAGCGTGGCGACCCCGATGCTGTGGGTGCTCACCCGCCGCCTGACCAAGGCTGCTGCCGAACGAGAACGGCTCCTGCTGACCGCAGTCGATGCCTCGGATGCCGAGCGTCGCCGGATCGCTCGGGACCTGCACGACGGAGTCGTCCAGGACCTGGCCGGCACGGCGTTCACGGTGTCGGCTCTCGCCAGGGAGGAGAAGGATCCACGTCGCAGCGAGTCGTTGGAGCGCGCCTCGACCTCGCTGCGCGACGGGCTCCGCAGCCTCAGGTCCCTGCTCGTCGAGATCCATCCCCCCAACCTGCGTGCCGAGGGCCTGGAGGCCGCGCTCGACGACCTCGTGGCCCCGGTCGCCGGCGCCGGCGTCGAGGTCCGGGTGAGCGTCGCGTCGGTCGACGGCGTCCCCGAGACCACAGTCGCCCTGGTGTGGCGAGTCGCCCAGGAAGCCGTGCGCAACGCGCTGCGGCACGCCCACGCCAGCACGCTGAGCGTGGACGTGGCCCGGATCGGGGACCTGCTCACCCTCGAGGTCCGCGACGACGGCATCGGCTTCAAGCCCGAGACCCCGACCAAGACCGACAGCTTCGGGCTGCAGGGCCTCGAGAGTCTGGTCGCCGACAACGGTGGCCGCCTCGAGGTGCGTTCGCTCCCCGGCCATGGCACCACCGTCCGCCTGGAAATGAGAGTCACATGATCCGTGTCGTCCTGGTCGATGACCACCCGGTGCTGCGCGCCGGACTCGCCGAGCTCGTGCGGGGAGCCGCGGACATGGAGGTGGTGGGCACCGCAGCCGACGGCGCCGAGGCCCTCGAAGTCGTACGCCGCGAGCGGCCCGACGTGGTCCTCATGGACCTCCAGATGCCGGGCGTGGACGGTGTGGCCGCCACGCGGTCCATCCGTAGCGAGGACCTGGGGGCGGATGTCCTGGTGCTCACGTCGTTCTCGGACAGTCCCCGGATCATCGCGGCCCTCGACGCCGGGGCGGTCGGCTATCTCCTCAAGGACTCCGACGCCGACCAGGTGCTCGACGGGATCCGAGCCGTCAGCCGGGGCGAGTCACCCCTCCACCCGCGGGCGGCCCGTGAGCTCCTGACGGCACGAGCGCCGAGCGCGCCGCTGGTCCAGTTGACCCCACGCGAGGCCGAGGTCCTCGAACTGGTGCGCCAGGGCCTCGCCAACAAGCAGATCGCCCGTCGACTGGCCATCTCCGAGCGCACGGTCAAAGCCCACCTCACCTCAACCTTCGCGCGCATCGGGGTCGTCGACCGCACGCAGGCAGCGATCTGGGCCGAGCGCAACCTCAGCTGAGGTCCGGCCCGGGCTCGATGGTGAGCTCGGGCAGGGGTGGCGGGGTGCCGCCGAACTCAGGGCAGATGGCCTGATGGGCACACCAGGCGCACAGGCCCGAGCGGCGCGGACGCCAGTCGCCGCTGTCCTGCGCGGAGCGGATCGCCAGCCAGATGGCCTCCAGCTTGCGCTCGGTGGCCAGCAGATCCTGTTCGTCGGGCTCGTAGCGCAACATCTCACCGTTGCCCAGGTAGATCAGCTGGAGCATCGCCGGGATCACACCGCGGGTGCGCCAGATCACCAGCGCGTAGAACTTCATCTGGAACAGGGCGCTGGCCTCGAACAACTCACCGGGGGAGCGGCCGGTCTTGTAGTCGACCACGCGGATCATGCCGTTGGGCGCGACATCGACACGGTCGACGAACCCGCGCAGCAGGAGCTTGGACTCGAGCAGCGTCTCGACGTAGACCTCCCGCTCCGCGGGCTCCAGCCGTCGTGGGTCCTCGAGCGTGAAGTAGCGGTCCAGCACGGCGCGACACGAGGTCAACCACGATGCGACCTCGGGGCCCTCGCCACCGAACATCTCGACCAGTGCGGGCTCGCCCTCCAACAACTGGTCCCAGGTGGGCACCAGAAGGTCGCGAGCCCGCTCCGGGGTGCGGTCGTGGGCCGGGAGGTCGAACAGGTCCTCCAGGACCTTGTGCACGACCGTGCCCCGCACCGCGGCCGGCGAGAACGGCTCCGGCAGGCGGTCGACGGTGCGGAAGCGGTAGAGCAGGGGGCAGGTCAAGAAATCACCGGCACGACTCGGCGACAGCGCGCCGAGCACGTCCACCCCGTCCACCGGCGTGGAGTGCCGCGTGGCCGGGGACTCGTGCATCGAACCCGTTGTCATGGCCGACACCATAGGTCACGGCACCGACAGTGCCGGGTCATCGGCTAGCCTCGATGACGTGAGCCACGCCGATCCCGACCTCGAGCCGGTGAAACGTGAGCATCCGCCCGGCACCATCCGGATCGGGCAGATCGCCGGCATCGACGTGCTCGTCACCAGCACCTGGTTCCTGATCGCCGGCCTCGTGGCGGTGGCGCTGGCTCCTCGGGTGGAACAGGTGCAGCCCGGGCTCGGCGCCGGCAAGTACCTGGCCGGGCTCGCATTCGCCGTCGTGCTCTACCTCTCGGTCCTCGCCCACGAGGCGGCCCACGCGCTCATGGCGCGTCACTACGGCCATTCGGTCAGCTCGATCACGCTTCACTTCCTCGGCGGCGTGACGGCCATCGAGGGTGAGTCTCGTCGTCCACGCGAAGAGTTCTGGATCGCAGTCGTGGGCCCCCTGATGTCCCTGGCCATCTCGTTCGTCGCGTTCCTGCTCACCCTGCTCACACCGGGAGGTCTGATCGGGATGACGGTGGACGGCCTCTTCGTGGCCAACCTGGTGGTCGGTGTCCTCAACCTGGTGCCGGGGCTGCCGCTCGACGGTGGGCGAGTGCTCAAGTCGGCTGTGTGGGCCGCCGCCGGCAATCCGCACCGGGGCACCATCGCCGCCGCGTGGGGTGGCCGGATCGCCGCGATCCTGGCGCTGTTCCTGCCCTTGCTCTACGAGCCGTTCTTCCACATCGAGCCCCAGTTGTTCGACTTCCTGATGGCCGGGATCGTGGCGCTGTTCCTCTGGACCGGCGCCAGCGCGGCCCTGTCCTCGGCCAACCTACGACGCCGGCTGCCCAGCCTGGTGGCGCGCAACCTGGCTCGCCGCACGCTCGCCGTGCCCGAGGACCTGCCGCTCGCTGAGGCGGTACGCCGCGCACAGGAGGCCGAAGCCGGCAGCATCGTGACGGTGACCCACGACGGGCAGCCGACCGGCATCGTCAACGAGGCTGCGCTGCGCTCGACCCCGGAGGAACGTCGTCCATGGGTGGCCACCTCGTCGGTGGCGCGCACCATGGAGCCGGGGCTCGCCCTGCCGGCGACCATCTACGGCGAGGAACTGATCCTCGCGGTGAGTCGCCGACCCGCACACGAGTACCTGCTGCTCGAGGATGACGGCACCATCTTCGGAGTCCTCACGACCGCTGACGTCGATAGAGCGTTCCGGGAGTCTCGCCACTAGGGTTTCGGGCATGCCTGAGACCTACCCCGACGTACCTCCTGACGCCTGGTCGGGCGTCCACCGTGGCCCGCTGAACGAGGGCGAGTGGGTGCGTCTGGTCGACAGCAAGGGCCGCCGCCACAACATCTGCCTGAGTGCGGGCAAGCGGTTCTTCTCCAACCGTGGCCACTTCGAGCACGACGAGCTGATCGGACGCGAGGAGGGATTCACCGTCACCTCGTCGGCTGGTGGCGAATACCTCGTCTTCCGGCCCCTGCTCAGCGAGTTCGTCGTCTCGATGCCCCGCGGAGCGGCTGTCGTCTACCCCAAGGACGCGGCGCAGATCGTGGCGATGGCCGACATCTTCCCCGGCGCCCGCGTCGTGGAGGCCGGGGTCGGCTCCGGTGCCCTGACCTGCTCGCTGCTGCGTGCCGTCGGACCACAGGGGCGGGTCTCGTCCTTCGAGCGCCGTGAGGAGTTCGCCGATGTCGCCCGGCAGAACGTGACCCAGTTCTTCGGCGGTGACCACCCCGCCTGGGAGCTCACGATCGGCGACCTCGCCGAAGCACTCCCTGCCTCCGGTGAGCGAACCGACAGGATCATCCTCGACATGCTCGCACCCTGGGAGTGCGTGGATGCTGCGGCTGAATCGTTGGTGCCCGGTGGCATCGTGTGTGCCTATGTGGCCACGACGACCCAGCTCTCCCGCTACGTCGAGACGGTCCGGGTCCATGGTGGCTTCACCGAGCCGCACGCCTGGGAGTCGCTCGTGCGCGACTGGCACGTGGAGGGCCTCGCGGTCCGCCCGGGACATTCGATGGTGGGGCACACCGCGTTCCTGGTCACGGCGCGCCGCATGGCCCCGGGGGAGAAGCCGCCGATGAAGAAGCGCCGCCCGGCGCCCGGTGCCTACGGGCCCGACTACACCGGCCCGCGTTCACCCGATCAGCCGGTGGATTAGGGGCCGTCTCGAAATCGTGACCAACACCGCGAGATATCCACTTCCCTTCGCAGGGGTCACAGGTAGGGTCGATTCATCAGGAGGTGGTGCAGATGTCCGCATCGGAGAACACCAGCCGAGAAGAGCTCTACAACCAGGTCCGGTTCCTCGAGTCCGAGGTCACTGACCTGCGTAGACGGCTCAGTGACATGCCGGGTGCGTCCCGCGCCATCGAGCAGCGTCTGAGCGACACCCAGCGTTCCTTGGCCGCCGTGACGACGCAGAACGAACGCCTGGCACAGACCCTGCGCGAGGCGCGCGACCAGATCGTGGGTCTCAAGGAAGAGGTCGATCGGCTCGCCCAGCCTCCTGCGGGCTTCGGCACCTTCCTGGCGCGCAACGAGGACGACTCCATCGACGTGTTCACCGGTGGGCGCAAGCTCCGGGTCAACGTGAGCCCCAACGTCGATCTCGACGAGTTGCAGCGCGGCCAGGAGGTCATGCTCAACGAAGCCCTCAACGTCGTCCTCGCCCTGGCCTTCGAGAAGGTCGGCGAGGTCGTCATGCTCAAGGAGATCCTGGAGGACGGTGAGCGGGCGCTGGTGATCGCCAACGCCGACGAGGAGCGCGTGGTCCGTCTCTCCGAACCGTTGCGAGCCACCAAGCTGCGCGCCGGCGACTCCCTGCTGCTCGACGCCCGCTCCAGCTACGCCTACGAGAAGGTGCCGAAGTCCGAGGTCGAGGAGCTCGTCCTCGAAGAAGTGCCCGACATCGACTACTCCGCCATCGGCGGGCTCATCTCCCAGATCGAGCAGATCCGCGACGCCGTCGAGCTGCCCTACCTGCACCCTGAGCTGTTCCTCGAGCACCAGCTCAAACCCCCGAAGGGAGTGCTGCTCTACGGGCCTCCCGGCTGCGGGAAGACGTTGATCGCCAAGGCGGTGGCCAACTCGCTTGCGAAGAAGGTGGCGGCCAAGACGGGTCAGGAGGGGAAGTCCTACTTCCTCAACATCAAGGGACCCGAGCTCCTGAACAAGTACGTCGGCGAGACCGAGCGCCATATCCGGCTCGTGTTCCAGCGGGCCCGTGAGAAGGCCAGCGAAGGCACCCCGGTGATCGTGTTCTTCGACGAGATGGACTCACTGTTCCGCACCCGCGGATCGGGGGTCTCCTCCGATGTCGAGAACACCATCGTGCCCCAGCTGCTGAGCGAGATCGACGGCGTCGAGACGCTCGAGAACGTGCTCGTCATCGGTGCCTCGAACCGCGAGGACATGATCGACCCGGCGATCCTGCGTCCTGGTCGACTGGATGTGAAGATCAAGATCGAGCGGCCCGACGCGGAGTCGGCGCGCGACATCTTCTCCAAGTACCTCATCCCCGACCTGCCGCTGCACGCCGACGACCTCGCCGAGTTCGGGGGCGATCGCCAGGCCACGGTCGACGGGATGATCCGGGCGACGGTGGAGCGGATGTACACCGAGACCGAGGAGAACCGCTTCCTCGAGGTGACCTATGCCAACGGTGACAAGGAGGTCCTCTACTTCAAGGACTTCAACTCCGGCGCCATGATCCAGAACATCGTCGACCGGGCCAAGAAGATGGCCATCAAGGATCTTCTGGACCTGCAGCAGCGCGGGGTGCGGGTCTCGCACATGCTGCAGGCGTGTGTGGACGAGTTCAAGGAGAACGAGGACCTGCCCAACACCACGAACCCTGACGACTGGGCCAGGATCTCGGGCAAGAAGGGCGAGCGGATCGTGTTCATCCGCACCCTCATCACCGGCAAGCAGGGCACCGAGCCAGGACGCTCCATCGACACGGTGGCCAACACCGGGCAGTACCTCTGATCCACACGCTCTCCGCCCGGGCGGAGACTCCGGCTACGGCGCGCCGCTGTAGTCGTCCAGGTCCACAGACTCGCCCAGGCCCACGTCCAACAGGCGTACCTGCGGTGCGCGCTCGGCCAGATCGGTGCGGAACTCGGCCAGGGGTCGGTGCATCCAGGCCAGGTCACCGGCCGAGAAGCCGGGCGGATGCAGGGTGCCGTGGTGGATCGGGAGTACGGCGCGAGCGCCCACCGCCAAACAGGCATCGACCGCCTGCCGGGGGCCCATGTGACCCGGGGAGAGGCGCGGACCCCAACCGGCGATCGGGAGCAGCGCGACGTCGATAGGCGTGCCGGCGAGGGTCGGCAGGTCCGACATCTCGGGGTAGAGGCTGGTGTCCCCGGCGAACCAGACGGTCAGCCCGGGGGCTGCGATCAGGTGGCCATGGGTGTCGTTCGGGCGATGCGGCATCGGCCGCGCGCTGTGGTCGGCACGCACCAGCCGGACCCGCACGTCCGCCACCTGCACCCACTCCTCGGTCGTCAGCGCTGGGGCCTCGGCATCCAGCTTGCGACGCAGCCAGGCCGCATTGGCGGGGCCGGTGAGCATGGGGATGCCGACCAGTTTGCGGAGCGACCCCAGGGCCGCATGGTCGCTGTGCAGGTGGGAGATGAGGACGGCATCCGGGTGCGCCCAGGCATGCGGGTCGGGTCGCCGGCCGATCCGGCGCAGGGGGCCTGCATGGCGGCGCAGCAGCGGGTCGGTGAGCAGTCGGGTGTCGGACAGGTCGATCACCACGGTCGCGTGGCCGAGCCAGGTCAGGCGGTTCACGCTGGATCCGTCACGTCTGCCACGGTGGCGCCGAGGGCGGCCAGCAGGTCGGCCGCCTCGAGCGTGATCGCCAAGCCATGCGCACCGGCCCCGACCGACACCTGGCCGCCGACCATCACGTCGGCGATGACCGGCCAGGCCGTCGTACTCCCGAAGGGGGTGATGGTGCCGCGCACGTAGCCGGTGACCTCGAAGGCGACCTCTGCGCTCGGCATCGACAGCCGACTGACCCCGAGGTGGGCGCGTAACTTGGGCCACGAGATCTCGCGGTCACCCGGCACGAGCACGAACCGGTAGTCGCCGTCACTGACGCGCACCACCAGGGTCTTGAGAACCGCCCGCGGCTCGACGCCACGCGCTGCCGCGGCCTCGGTCAGCGAGCGCACGGGTCCGTGTCGCGTCACCGTGTGCGCCAGACCAGCTGCTGCCACTGCCTCGAGGGCCCGGGTCGACTCGTCGTTGTCGTCGGTCACGAGACCATCTTGGCGGCTCGGCCGCGGTAGGCGTAGGCCCACGGCCGAGCGATGGACGGACCAGGGAGGTAGCGCTGATCCAATTCCGTGATCTCCAGACCAGCCGCGGAGACGAGCGCGGGCACGTCGCGCGAGAGGTGGCAGCCCGCGAACACCCGCTGCTGCCAGGGGTCGAGGCGACACTGCCACCGCACCACGCCCTCGTCGGGGGCGCGGCCGTGCTCCAGGAGGTGGAGGGTGCCGCCCGGGACAAGCACCCGGGCCACCTCGGCCAGGGCGCGGGCCGGATCCGGGATCGTGCACAGCGTGAAGGTGACCAGCACCGAGTCGAACGAGCCGTCAGCGGCATCGAGCTGCTGGCCGTCGAGACCGACCCGGCGCACGGGGGAGCCGAAGCCGCCCCTGCGGGTGGCAGACAGGTTCCACCCCACGTCGGCGGGTTCGACGGCACTGACCCTCGTCACTCCCGTGGGGTAGTGCTCGAGGTTCAGCCCGCTGCCGAAGCCCAGCTCCAGCACGTGCCCTTCCAGACCTGCGCAGACGGATCGGCGCAAGTCGTCGAACTGAGCGCCGCGCAGTGCTCTGTCAGTCAGCCGCGGCACGACGCGGTCGGTCCACACGCCCATGGGCACCACCTCGAATCCTGCGTCGCCGCGTAGGCTCGACGCCATGAGCGTACGCCGGGTGATGGGGACCGAGGTCGAATACGGCATCTCGGTGGTCGGCCAGCCAACGGCCAACCCGATGGTGGCCTCCTCACAGGTCGTCAACGCCTATGCCTCCGCAACCCTGAAGGCCCGGCGTGCCCGGTGGGACTTCGAGGAGGAGTCACCCCTGCGCGACGCACGTGGCTTCGACATGTCGCGCCAGATGGCCGACGCCTCGCAGCTGACTGACGAGGACATGGGTCTGGCCAACATCATCCTCACCAACGGTGCCCGGCTCTATGTGGACCATGCCCACCCGGAGTACTCGACGCCCGAGGTGACCACGCCCCTCGACATCGTGAAGTGGGACAAGGCCGGCGAGCAGGTGATGCTCGACGCCTCTATCCGGGCCGGACAACTTCCCGGCGGCGCGGCGATCCTGCTCTACAAGAACAACACCGACAACAAGGGCGCCTCCTACGGCGCCCACGAGAACTATCTGATGCGGCGCTCCACACCGTTCGGCGACATCGTCCACAACCTGACGCCGTTCTTCGTCTCGCGTCAGGTCGTGTGTGGCGCCGGCCGGGTCGGGATCGGTCAGGACGGGCGCGAGCACGGCTTCCAGGTGAGCCAGCGTGCCGACTACTTCGAGGTGGAGGTCGGACTCGAGACGACGCTGAAGCGGCCGATCATCAACACCCGCGACGAGCCGCACGCCGATCCGGAGAAGTACCGCCGACTGCACGTCATCCTCGGCGACGCCAACCTCGCCGAGATCTCGACCTACCTCAAGGTCGGCACCACTGCCTTGGTGCTCGCGATGATCGAGGACGGCTACCTGCGAGCCGAGTTCGCCGTCGACGGGCCCGTGGCCGCGCTGCGCGCGGTGTCCCACGACCCCACGCTCACCCATCTGATCCGGCTCCAGGACGGCCGCCAGCTCACCGCCGTACAACTGCAGATGGAATACCTCGACCTCGCCAAGAAGTACGTCGAGGAACGGGTGGATGCCGATCCCCAGACCCTCGACGTCCTCGCCCGCTGGGAGTCGGTCCTCGACCGGCTGGCGCGTGACCCCATGGAGTGTGCGACGGAGCTGGACTGGGTCGCCAAGCTCAAGCTCCTCGAGCAGTACCGCGACCGCGACAACCTCGAGTGGGACGACGCCAAGCTGATGCTCATCGACCTCCAGTACTCCGACATCCGGCCCGAGAAGGGGCTCTACCAGCGGCTGGTTCGCCTGGGCCGGATCGAACGTCTCCTGGACGACGCGTCCGTGGCCAGGGCGATGCACGAGCCGCCGGAGGACACGCGGGCCTACTTCCGCGGCCGGTGCCTGGAGAAGTACGCCGAGCACGTCGCCGCCGCGTCCTGGGACTCGGTGATCTTCGACCTGCCCGGGCGCGAATCGTTGCAGCGGGTGCCTACGATCGATCCGTTGCGTGGCAGCAAGGCCCATGTCGGTGACCTGTTGGACCGTTGTGACACAGCCTCACAACTTTTCGCGGCGCTGACCTCGCAGTCTCCCTCTACTCGATAAGGTCGGGACATGGCACAGGAGCAGAAGCAGCCCAAGAAGTCCTCCGAGGTCGAGGAGTCCACCGAGGTCGCCCCCGACGAGTCCGTTGCCGAGCGCAAGGAACAGCTCGACGAGGACGTCGACGCGCTGCTCGACGAGATCGACGACGTGCTCGAGACCAACGCCGAGGACTTCGTGAAGTCGTTCATCCAGAAGGGCGGAGAATGACCGACCCCCGGCTGCCTGCTGCCTACCTGATGCCGGGCAACTCCTCGTTCTCCGACTTCCTCGCCACCCAGGCGCCTGACCTGCTTCCTGCGCGCCGCGGGCTGCCTCAGGGCAATGTGGGCGACCTCGCCCCCCACGGCACCACCATCGTGGCGGCCACCTTCCCCGGCGGCGTCATGATGGCAGGCGACCGGCGCGCCACGATGGGCAACATCATCGCCCAGCGCGACATCGAGAAGGTGTTCCCGGCCGACGAGTTCTCCTGCGTGGGCATCGCCGGTGCAGCCGGGCTGGCCGTCGAGATGGTTCGCCTCTTCCAGACCGAGCTCGAGCACTACGAGAAGATCGAGGGTTCGACCCTGTCGCTCGACGGCAAGGCCAACCGGCTCGCTGCGCTCATCCGCAACAACCTGGCGATGGCGATGCAGGGGCTGGCCGTCGTCCCCCTCTTCGCGGGCTACGACCTCATCAGCCAGCAGGGCCGGATCTTCTCCTACGACGTGACCGGCGGTCGCTACGAGGAGACCGCGTTCCACTCGGTGGGTTCGGGGTCGCTGTTCGCGCGCGGCTCGCTCAAGAAGCTCTACCGCGACGACCTCAGCGCCGAGCAGTGTGTGCAGGCGGTGGTGGAGGCTTTGTACGACGCCGCCGACGACGACTCGGCCACCGGAGGGCCCGACATCACCCGCCGGATCTTCCCGGTGGTGCAGGTCATCACCGCCGACGGCGGTCGCCGGCTGCCCGACGACGAGGTCGCAGCGATCGCCGACCGCGTGATCAGTGGCCGGATGCAGCGACCCGACGGCCCGGCCGCCGCGCTCGACGGGGGGATGAACTGACATGAGCATGCCTTTCTACGTCTCGCCCGAGCAGCTGATGAAGGACCGTGCTGACTTCGCCCGCAAGGGCATAGCCCGGGGGCGTTCGGTGGTGGTGGTGCAGTTCGCCGACGGCGTGCTGTTCGTCTCCGAGAACCCGTCCCAGGCGCTGCACAAGGTCTCGGAGATCTACGACCGCATCGCCTTCGCCGCGGTCGGCCGCTACAACGAGTTCGAGAACCTGCGAATCGCCGGCGTGCGGCTGGCGGACATGCGTGGCTACGCCTACGACCGTCGTGACGTCACCGGCCGGGGATTGGCCAACGCCTACGCCCAGACCTTGGGCACGATCTTCTCCAGTGGTGGCGAGAAGCCTTATGAGGTGGAGCTCTTCGTGGCCGAGATCGGTGACTCCGCCGAGGACGACCAGATCTACCGCCTGACCTACGATGGCCAGGTGGCCGACGAACACGGCTATGCGGTGATGGGTGGTGCCGCCGACACCGTGGCCGGTCACTTGAAGGAGCACTACACCGAGGGCGCCAGCCTGGAGTCCGCTCTTGCCCTCGCGGTGGCCGCGCTGGGGCACTCGGAGAGCAGTGATCGGGTGATTCCCGACGGTGACCTCGAGGTCGCCGTACTGGATCGCACGCGCAGCCAGCCTCGCAAGTTCAAGCGCATCGTGCCCAAGCAGCTCGCGCAGATCCTCGGGGACCGCACACCGGTCGCCGAGGCCCCGTCGAGCGATCAAGCTCCCGGAGCTGACGAGCCGCCGACGGCCCCTCCGATCGCTTGACGGGTCGCGACCAGCCCCAGGAATCCCCGGATATCAGGGTTCGTACGCGGTTGTCAGCCTTCGTACACCCTGACAACCGCGAGTTCCCCCGGATATCCGGGGATTCCTGCACGACGCACCCGTAGGCTGCACATATGGACCGGCGCATCTTCGGGATCGAGAACGAGTACGGCGTGACGTGCACGTTCCGCGGGCAGCGGCGCCTGAGCCCGGATGAGGTGGCGCGCTACCTGTTCCGCAAGGTCGTGAGCTGGGGGCGGAGCTCCAACGTCTTCCTCCGCAACGGCGCACGCCTCTACCTGGACGTCGGCAGCCACCCGGAATACGCCACCCCCGAGTGTGACGACGTCGTCGAGCTGGTCACCCACGACAAGGCGGGGGAGCGGGTCCTCGAGGGGCTCCTGCTGGACGCCGAGCAGCGTCTGCACGACGAGGGCATCTCCGGCGACATCTACCTGTTCAAGAACAACACCGACTCGGCCGGCAACTCCTACGGCTGCCACGAGAACTACCTCGTCGGCCGGGCGGGCGAGTTCTCCCGGCTGGCCGACATCCTGATCCCGTTCCTGGTCACCCGCCAGGTGATCGTGGGTGCAGGCAAGGTCACGCAGACGCCGCGCGGTGCGACGTACTCGCTCAGCCAGCGCGCCGAGCACATCTGGGAGGGCGTCTCGAGCGCGACCACCCGGAGCCGCCCCATCATCAACACCCGCGACGAGCCGCACGCCGACGCCGAGCGCTACCGTCGCCTGCACGTCATCGTCGGCGACTCCAACATGAGCGAGACCACCACGTTGCTCAAGGTGGCCAGCTGCGACCTGGTGCTGCGGATGATCGAAGAGGGCGTGATCATGCGCGACCTCACGATGGAGAACCCGATCCGGGCCATCCGGGAGATCTCGCACGACATGACGGGTCAGCGCAAGGTCCGGCTCGCCAACGGCCGAGAGGCCAGCGCGCTCGAGATCCAGGCCGAGTATCTCGCCAAGGCACGGGACTTCGTGGATCGTCGCGAGCTGCACACCCCGACCATCGACCGGGTCCTGGACCTCTGGGAGCGTGGACTCAAGGCCGTCGACTCCGGTGACCTCGGCATGGTCGACACCGAGATCGACTGGGTGATCAAGTGGAAGCTCATCGAGCAGTACCGCGCCAAGCACGGCCTGCCCCTGGGGCACGCGAGAGTCGCCCAGCTCGACCTCGCCTACCACGACATCCACCGCAACCGGGGCCTCTACTACCTGCTGGAGAAGCGCGGCATGGTCGCGCGGGTCACCAACGACCTGAAGGTCTTCGAGGCCAAGTCGGTGCCACCCCAGAACACCCGGGCGCGCCTGCGTGGCGAGTTCATCAAGAAGGCCCAGGAGCAACGGCGCGACTTCACCGTCGACTGGGTCCACCTCAAGCTCAACGACCAGGCCCAGCGCACCGTCCTGTGCAAGGACCCCTTCCGGGCGTACGACGAGCGCGTGCAGCGCCTCATCGACGGGATGTGAGCGCGCCAGCGCCGAGCGCTGGGAAGCGCCCGGTAAGGTGACCGGGCTGTAACCTCCGACTTCCTAAGGTGATCCACGTGCGCCGCCTCATCGCCCTCCTGGGCCTGCTCTCCCTCCTGTTCAGCCTGGTCGCCTGTGGCGACTCCTCCGACGACAACGGCGATTCCGGCGCCAGCGGGGGACTGGAGGCCGTGTCCGTGACCGGCGATGTCGGCAAGGCCCCCAAGGTCACCTGGAACAGCGCTGTGAGCAGCGACAAACTGGACACCGACGTGCTGGTCGCGGGCGATGGCGACGAGGTCGCCAAGGGCGATCAGGTCTCGGTGAACATCTGGATCGGCAACGGCTTCACCAAGAAGCAGGTCTTCAGCAGCTACGACAAGGGCGGCGCCCCCGAGACGATCACGGTGGACGACGCCCAGATCTTCAAGGCCCTCTACGTTGCCCTCGAGGGTCAGACGGTCGGTTCGCGGGTCCTGGTCGTCTCGCCCCCCGCAGACGCCTTCGGTGACCAGGGCAACGCCACCCTGAGCATCGGCAACACCGACCACGTCGTCTTCGTGGTCGACATCATGAAGAAGATCGTCGTCCTCGACGGCCCGCAGGGCGCCGAGCAGACCCCACCACCGAACGCCCCGAAGCTCGTCGAGAAGGGCGGAGTGCCGACCGGCTTCGACTTCTCAGCGAGCGCGAAGAAGCCGGGCACGAAGCTCCGCATCGTGCCGCTGATCAAGGGCGACGGCGACAAGGTCACGAACGGCCAGAACATCACGGTGAACTACCTGGGGCAGGTCTACGGCACCAAGACCGTGTTCGACGAGTCCTTCAGCAAGACACCGTTCTCGACGACCATCGGCACCGGCAGCGTCATCAAGGGCTGGGACCAGGGACTCGTCGGTCAGACCGTCGGCAGCCGGGTCATCCTGGTGATCCCGCCGGACCTGGCCTACGGTCCGAAGGGACAGGGCACGATCCCGGGCAACGCGACGCTGACGTTCGTCGTCGACATCCTGTCGGCTTCCTGATCGTCTGAGGGGGACTGAGCAGGTGGCGATGCGCAAGAGCGAGCGGCTGATGAACCTCCTCATCATGCTGCTCGTGGCGCGCCGCCATCTCGACAAGGACCACATCCGGAGCTACCTCTACGAGGGGTCCAGCGACGACGCCTTCGAGAAGATGTTCGAGCGGGACAAGGACGAGCTGCGCCAGCTCGGAATCCCGATCGACATGGCCAGCCAGGACGCGTTCTTCGAGGACGAGCTGGGCTACCGCATCCATCGTGAGGCGTTCGAGCTGCCTGACGTGGCGCTCGAGGCCGACGAGGCGGCTGTCCTCGGCCTGGCGGCCCGGGTGTGGCAGCACGCCGGCCTGGCAGGAGCGACGTCCGATGCCATCGTGAAGCTCAAGGCGGCAGGTATCGCGGTCGACCGCAGCGCCCTGGACCTGGTCGAACCCCAACTGAGCGCCGAGGAGCCGTCGTTCGACGCCTTCTGGTCCGCAGCCCAGCGCCGTACGCCGGTCTCGTTCGCCTATCGCCGCGGTGGTTCGGCCGAGGTGACCCAACGTCAGGTGCAGCCGTGGCGGGTCGCTTGGAGCTCCGGGCGCTGGTACGTGCTGGCCTTCGACATCGACCGTGGCGCCCCCCGGCTGTTCCGGCTCTCGCGGGTGCAGGGGGAGGTGCTCGAGTCCGGACCGGAGGGGTCCTACGAGCTGCCCACCGACGTCGACTTCCACGCCCTGACCCGTCAGCTTGCTCCGCGTGCCCCGCGGATCGAGCAGACCCGGGTCCTGGTCCGCGCCGGAGCCGCCATCGGCCTGCGCCGGCAGGCGGCCAGCAGCGAGGAGCAGGTGGCCGGTCCCGACCGGACGACGGGCTGGGACCGCCTGGTGATCGAGGGCAGCTCGGTGGACGCGATGGCCGACGAGGTCCTCAGTTTCGGTGCCGACGCCTACGCGGAAGCGCCACCGGCGCTGCGCGACACGGTGATCCAACGCCTGCAGGGGGCCGCCAGATGACCGGCGCGCCCCCCGGCGCAGGGGCCCAGGTGGCCCGGCTGCTCGCCCTGGTGCCCTACGCGCTCACCCGGCGCGAGGTCCGCCTCGAGCAGGCCGCCAGTGACCTCGGGATCACACCCCACCAGATCGTCAGCGACCTCAAGGTCCTGATGTACTGCGGCTGGCCCGGCTACCTACCCGGCGACTACATCGAGGTCGATCTCGACGCGCTCGAGGGGGACGGCGTCATCCGGGTCACCAATGCCGACTACCTCGCCAGGCCGCTGCGCCTGACGGTGCCTGAGGCCTCGGCCCTGATCGTGGCCCTGCGCACGCTGCGTGACTCCGCCGATGCCGATGTGGTCCCTGTCGTGGATCGCACCCTGGCCAAGCTCGAAGCGGCCGCGGAGGACGGTGCAGCCGCAGCCGGACAGGTCGACGTACACCTGGGGGCGCGCGAACGCGCCCTGGGCCAGCTGCGCGTCCGGCTGGATCGGGCTGTGGCCGATGCCAAGCAGGTGGAGTTGACCTACTACGTCCCGGCGCGCGACGAGCGGACCCGGCGCACGGTGGACCCGCTGGGGCTGGTGACCACCCAGGGCATGAGCTACCTCGACGGCTGGTGCCATCTCGCGGAGGATCGGCGGCTGTTCCGGCTGGACCGCGTCGAGGCGCTCGAGGTGCTGGACACTCGCGCCGATGCACACCCCGACATGGCCCCCCGGGACCTGTCCGCGGGCCTGTTCCAGGCCAGTCCCGACCACGACACGGCGGTCATCCGTCTGGAACCCGGTGCCCGCTGGGTGGCGGAGTACTACCCCGTGACCAGTGCCACGGAGGCAGCCGACGGAGCGCTTATCGTGGAGCTGCAGATTGCCGATCCGCGGTGGCTCCAGCGGCTGTTGCTCCGCCTGGCTCCCGATGCGACGCTGCTGGAACCCCGGGTTCTGGCACAAAGTTTCACGGCGGCTGCACAGCAAGCCCTCAGTCTCTACACCTGACCAGGCGTACGATGATCGCGAACCACCTGACAATGTGAGGAACCCATGACTTCGCCCCTGCTGATCGGCGGCCTCGGCACCACCGAGCTCGTCTTGATCTTTGCCGTCATCATTCTGCTCTTCGGTGCCTCCAAGCTGCCCGAGCTGGCTCGGGGCAGCGGTCGGGCGCTGCGCATCTTCAAGGCCGAGACCAAGGGCCTGATGGATGACGACGAAGAAGAAGAGACCAAGACCATCGAGGAACGGGAGATCCAGGCGCGCGCCAAGGCCCAGGCCGACGCCGAGCGGATCGCCCGCGAACAGGGCGATCTCAACAACTGACCTCGGAAGTCCTTCACCGTGTCCATAGCCGGAGTCTTCGGACTCTTCCGGATCAATCCCCTGCACCCGGTCGGCGCCGACGGCCGGATGGCCTTGTCCGACCACCTGCGGGAGTTGCGCGCGCGCGTCCTGAAGTCGATCGTGGTCCTGATCGTCGCGTTCTGCATAGCGCTGTTCTTCTACGACCAGCTCCTTGAACTCGTCGCGCGGCCCTACGAGGATGCCGCGGCGAAGATCAATGACGGCACCAAGACCGAACTGGTGCTCAACAACATCACCGCCGGTCTCATGCTGCAGTTGAAGTTGGCAGGGATCGCCGCAATCGTGGCAGCGAGTCCGTTCTGGCTCTACCAGATCTGGGCCTTCATCATGCCCGGGCTCCATCCGCAGGAACGCAAGTGGTCGCGGGTGTTCGCCGCGGTGGCCGGGCCACTGTTCATCGGCGGAGTCGCCCTGGGCTACTACGTGCTGCCCAAAGGCATCGCGGTCCTGATCCAGTTCACGCCCGACAATGTGCAGAACCTCGTGGAGTTCACGTCCTACTTCACTTTCGTGACCCGGATGCTGCTGGTCTTCGGAGTGGCGATGATGATCCCGCTCTTCGTCGTCCTGCTCAACCTGGCAGGGATCATCTCCGGCAAGTCGATCGGCAAGGCTCGGCCCTGGATCGTCCTCGGCACGATGATCTTCGCCGCGGTCGCCACCCCCTCGACCGATCCCTTCTCCATGTTGATGCTCGCCATCCCGATGCTGGTCCTCTTCGCGATCTCCGAGGTGATCGCCAGAGTCATGGATCGGGTGCGCAGCAACCAGAAGCTGGCCGGGCTCGCGGACGACGAGATCTCGCCCCTGTGACGCCGGCCATCTCCGAGGCCGATCCTTTCGACCTGCCGAGTTGGGTGGGGGAGAAGCAGGTCACCTGGTACGCCGACTCGGGTGCCCGGTTCGGCCACCACATCCAGGGCCGCGTCACTGCCGACGGCCAGGCCGACCTTCCGTGCGACCTGCTCGCGATCGACCAGGCCTACCCGCGGCAGGTGGCCGACTCCGGGTGGCGTCGACAGGCTCACCAGGCGTGGCACAACGACCAGGTCCTGCTGGTCGACTACGGCGGCCGGCTGACATTGGCCGTCCCTGGCCACGAGTTCACCGCGGACCTGGTCCTGGCTGCGATGTTCCGCTTCTCCAAGGCGGTGGGCGGACAACCCGAGAACTTCGTCGCCGCACTGCGACTCGGCTCCGTCGGCCGGTCCGCGCGCTGAGTGAGGATCCCTCATCTAGTCTGGGGCGCGTGCCTGTCCCCGCTCGCGAGATCGCCCTTCTGACCAACCCCACGGCAGGCCGGGGCAGGGGGCGTCGGGCTCGCGAGGCGGCCCTGGCCACGTTCGACGAAGCGGGTCTCCGGGTCCGCGATCTCCAGGGCGCCGACAGCACCGGGGCCCTTGCGCTCGCGCACCAGTGCGTGGCTGACGGCATCGAGGCGCTCGTCGTGTGCGGCGGCGACGGAATGGTGCACCTGGGGGCTCAGGCCACCGCCGGCTCCGGGGTGCCGCTCGGGATCATCCCGGCCGGCACCGGCAATGACGTGGCCCGCTACCTCGGCCTTCCCCGCACGGACCCCGGCGCGGCCGCCCGCATCGTCAATCGCGGAGACACCCGGGTGATCGACCTGGCCCGCTGTGGGGACCGCTACTTCGTCACGGTGCTCGCCGCCGGCTTCGACGCCGTCGTCAACGAGCGCGCCAACCAGATGACCTGGCCGAAAGGACAAATGCGCTACAACCTCGCCACCCTGCTGGAGCTTCGCACCTTCAACCCACTCGACTATGAGCTGCACCTCGACGGGCAGCGGCACCAGGTGGACGCCATGCTGGTCGCGGTCGGCAACGGCCCTTCGTTCGGTGGTGGACTGCGGATCACCGAAGGGGCCCTGATCGACGACGGGCTGCTCGACGTGGTCGTGATCCGCCCGATGTCGAAGCCGCGTCTGGTGCGCACCTATCCGAAGCTCTTCAAGGGCACTCACACGACGATCGCGGAGTACGAGCACCACCGCGTCAGCGCGGTCACCGTGGACACACCGGGGATCGTCGCCTACGCCGACGGTGAGCGGATCGCCCCGCTGCCCCTGACGATCAAGATCGCTCCCGCCGCGTTGACGGTGATCGCATGACCACACCCGAGTCCGAGCCCAGCCCGTCGCAGCGTTACGCCGACTTCCGCGCCGGCCGCAAGCACCCGATCCTGCGCGACTTCACCGGGCTCTACGACTTCCCCCTCGATCCCTTCCAGCTCGACGCCTGCCGTGAACTCGAGGACGGGCGCGGGGTCCTGGTCGCGGCACCCACGGGTTCAGGCAAGACGATCGTCGGAGAGTTCGCCGTACACCTCGCCCTGGAGACCGGGCGCAAGTGCTTCTACACCACCCCGATCAAGGCGCTGTCCAACCAGAAGTACGCCGACCTCGTCCGTCGCTACGGCAGCGAGCAGGTGGGGCTGCTCACCGGTGACAACAGTGTCAACGGCGAGGCTCCCATCGTGGTGATGACCACCGAGGTCCTCCGCAACATGTTGTACGCCGGCTCCCACACGCTGATGGGTCTGGGCTACGTGGTGATGGACGAGGTGCACTACCTGGCCGACCGCAACCGCGGTGCGGTCTGGGAAGAGGTGATCATCCACCTGCCGGAGTCGGTGTCCCTGGTGAGTCTGAGCGCGACCGTCTCCAACGCCGAGGAGTTCGGCGAGTGGCTGGAGACGGTCCGTGGAGACACCACGACCATCGTGGAGGAGAAGCGCCCGGTGCCGCTCTTCCAGCACGTGATGGTCGGCAAACGCCTGCACGACCTGTTCTCGGACAAGGACGACAACGCACGGGCGGGTTTCGTCCAGGAGGGCGCCCAGGTCAATCCGGAGCTGCTCCGGGTGGCGCGCGACGACTTCGTGGGTCAGCGGTTCAAGGACCGGCGCGACAAGAAGGGGCAGCGCGGACGGGGGCAGCGGCCCCAAGGGCGCCGGATGTACCTGCCCAGCCGCTACGACGTGATCGAGCGGTTGGACCGCGAGGGCCTGCTGCCGGCCATCGTGTTCATCTTCTCGCGGGTGGGGTGTGACGCGGCCGTGACGCAGTGCCTCAACGGCAACCTGCGGTTGACCACCCCGGAGGAGCGCGACGAGATCTTCGCCTTCGTCGAGGACAAGTGCCGCTCTCTGCCGGACGAGGACCTGCAGGTGCTGGGCTACCACGAGTTCCTCGACGGCCTGACCCGCGGCGTCGCCTCCCACCACGCCGGGATGCTGCCACGCTTCAAGGAGTGCGTCGAGGAGCTCTACCTGCGGGGGCTGTGCAAGGTGGTCTTCGCCACCGAGACCCTCGCCCTGGGCATCAACATGCCCGCGCGGACCGTCGTCATCGAGAAGCTCAGCAAGTGGAACGGGGAGACCCACGCCGACATCACGCCGGGGGAGTACACCCAGCTGACCGGGCGAGCCGGGCGGCGCGGTCTCGACGTCGAGGGGCACGGCGTCGTCCTGTGGCAGCCCGGGATGAACCCCAAGGAGGTCGCGGGCCTTGCCTCGACCCGGACCTACCCGTTGCGCTCGTCGTTCCGGGCGTCGTACAACATGGCGGTCAACCTCGTCCATCAGTTCGGGCGCGAACGCTCCAGGGAGCTCCTGGAGTCGTCGTTCGCGCAGTTCCAGGCCGACAAGGCCGTGGTGGGCCTGGCCCGGCAGCTGCGCAAGAGCCAGGACGCCCTGGATGGCTATGCCGAGGCGGCGACCTGCCACCTGGGGGACTTCATGGAGTACGCCGCTCTGCGACGGTCCCTGTCGGACGCCGAGAAGGGCTCGGCGCGCAACCGTCGCCAGGACCGGCGCGAGGAGGCCCTGAGCTCCCTGCAACGACTCAGGCCCGGTGACGTCATCCAGGTCCCGGCGGGGAAGTTCGCCGGCTTCGCGGTGGTCATCGATCCCGGTCTGGCCGGCGACGCGCCGCGGCCGTACGTGGTGACGGCGGACCGACAGGCCCGCCGACTGGCCATCATCGACTTCCCGACGCCGGTGGCTGCGATCACGACCGTCAAGGTGCCCCGCAACTTCAACGGTCGCGACCCGCAGATGCGCCGTGACCTCGCCTCGGCGCTGCGATCACGCACCCACAACCTCACCCCACCGCCTCCCTCCAGGCTCGCGCGCGGAGCCACACCCTCCGGCGGTGCGGACGATGAGATCGACCGCCTCAGGGCCGCCCTGCGTGCCCACCCCTGTCATCAGTGCCCGGACCGGGAGGAGCACGCCCGCTGGGGCGAGCGGTGGTTCAAGCTGGACCGGGACGCCGCCACCCTCAAGCGCCGCGTCGAGCAACGGACGAACACCATCGCCCGACAGTTCGACCGGGTCTGCGACGTACTGCTGGCGCTGGACTACCTCACCGCCGAGGACGACGACCTCCAGGTCACCGACCGTGGCCGGCACCTCATGCGCATCTACACCGACATGGACCTGGTGGCCGCCGAATCCCTGCGCCACGGCCTCTGGAAGGGGCTCAACGCCTCGGAGCTCGCCGCCGCCCTCTCCATCCTGGTCTTCGAGGCCAGGCGGGCCGACGATGCCTCCTCGCCACGGTTGCCCGGCGGGCGCGTCAAGCAGGTCATCGCGGACATGGTGCACCTGTGGAGCGAGCTCGATGCCCTGGAGCGGGAGAACAAGCTGGACTTCCTGCGGGAGCCGGATCTCGGCTTCGCCTGGGCCGCCTACCGGTGGGCCGAGGGCGATCCGCTCGACGATGTCCTCGGCATCACCGGTCTGGCCGCAGGCGATTTCGTTCGCTGGATGAAGCAGCTCCTCGACCTCGCCGACCAGGTCGCCGACGCTGCGGGCGACGACCCGCTGCGCGCGGTGGCCCGGGAGACCTCGCGCCGGATCCGGCATGGCGTGGTGGCCTACTCCTCGGTCAACAGCTAAAGCCGACAACAATGGGCCAGGCGCCGGCCCGATAGACACCAGTGGCCCGTCCCGCCGAGGCGGAACGGGCCACACGGGTGTCGCGTACGGCTACTCGACGGCCACCGGGGTGTTCGCCGTAGTGGTGCCCGAGACGCCTGAGGCATCCATGTCGGTGTGCACGTTGCCGGCACCCCTCTTGACGCCCTTCACCGTCACCTCGTAGCTGAGCGAGCCACCGGGGGTGGGATCGCTCGAGGTGACCACCAGGTCCCCGGTCGGCAGGACGGCCTCCATGTCACCGGCGCCCGACGCGTTCTCCGCACCCACCAGGAAGGGCTGACCAGGATCGGTCTGCGCCTGCGAGTAGGTGTAGGAGATGTCCTGGGTGCCGTTGACGCCGATCCACGTCTGGAAGGACCGCAGGTCGGTGGTGCCCCACACATTGATGTCCCACTGGATCACGAGCCAGGTGTTCACACCATCGGTGAGCGTGCCTGCACTGATCCCCGGTGAGGTCGAGCCGTCCAGGTCGGTCCAGAACGGAGCCAGCACATTGTTCGGCGGTGCCGGCGACGGTCCCGTCGGCAGCGTGCAGCACTCGTTGTCCTCCGAGGACCCACCACCGACCACGGCATAACCGTTCGAGTCGATGCCGATCCGACCGTAGGCGATGCCGTTGTAGACGAAGGCCGGGACGTTGTAGTTGATGATGTCCTCGTCCCCGATCGGGGACGGCTGGATGCCGAACGCCGACAGCGGGATGAAGCCGGCCGGCGAGGCTCCGGCGGCCACCGAGGGGACGCCCTCCGCGGCTGCACTGAGCGTTGCCGAGGTCGACGCCTTGCCACCGGAGACGGTTGCCCCGTCAGCACCGACGACCTTCAGGTTCGAGTTGACCGAGGTGGTCAGGTCGACCTCCTGCTCGGTGAAGCCCGTGTTAGTCGCCGTCACCGTGCAGGTGGTGGTCGAGTTGCGCGGGATCGTGGTCGCGTCGCAGGCCTGCTCGAGCCCGACCGCACCCTGACCGGGCACGAAGGCGACCGGCAGGTGCAGGTTGCCCCGAGGGGTCTTGAACTGGACGGTCGCGAACTGCTGCTCGCCGACGGGTGCCGTCGAGTCGATGGTGATCTTGAACCCGAAGCTGCCACCGGGAGCCAGCTTGCGCGACTTCGGGCTGAAGGTGATCGAGGTGCCCGCCGGCGCCTCAGCGCTCGGAGTCACCCAGATCGACTTGCCCGAGACGTTCTTGACGGTCCGGGTGGTGGTGAGGCGGCCCGGCATCGTGGGCGCGTTGATCGACGGGATGTTGAGGTCGACCGTGTGTAGCGGGTCACCGGTGAGCAGGGCGAAGTTCGCCGCGGTCTCCGAGATGGTCAGCGGCGCCTTGTTGGCGCGACCGACGTCGAGGCGACCTGCACCCATGTCGAAGGCGTCGGCCGGAGTGACCTCGTCCTCCTTCACCACGGAGGTGATGGACTGCGTCATCAGAGCGGACTTGATCTGGCCAGGTGTCCAGTTCGGGTGCACCGCAGCCACCAGGATCGCCGCGCCCGCAACGTGCGGGGACGACATCGAGGTGCCGGCGATGGCCTGGTAGTACTCCCCGGGCGGACCGTTGACGATCGAGTCGGGGGTCGGCGTCATGGCGGCCAGGATCTGGACGCCGGGAGCCGTGATGTCCGGCTTGACGAACGCACCCGCAGGCCCGCGTGAGGAGAATGCAGCCATCACGTCACCCTTGCCCGAGCGTGCAGCGCCGGCCGTGAAGGACGCGGTGATCCCGGTGTGGGAGCCGATGAACGCCACCATGTCGGTGCCGTCGGCGACGTGCACCGCAGGCAGCCAGTGGTTGTCGGTCTCGGTGTCGGCCTGGACGGGGTTGTAGAGGATCATGCCGGCCGCACCACCCTGCAGCACGTTGTAGCCCTTGCTGATGCGGCCCAGACCGCCCCCGCCACGTTCACACACGACGATCTTGCCGGTGTAGAGGTCTGCCGCTGGGGCGTCGTCGAGGCAGAACGGGTCGCCCTCATCCGCGGCAACCGCGATCGGCAGGGGTCCCGCGCCTGCGGTGATCGACGCGCCCGACACCTTGAAGGTGCTGGCATCGTCAGCGGTCAGGGTCAGGTCGGAGGCGAACTCGCGCGTCTGCGTGGACGCTGCCACCGTGGTCACCCACGGGCTGAGGTGGTTGGCGGTGCCAGCACCGGGACCGTCGTTGCCGGCCGAGGCGGCGACGAAGACACCGGCGTTGTAGGCGTCGAGGAAGGCCAGTTCGACCGGGTCGGTCATGGGCGAGGTGCCGCCGCTGATCGAGAAGTTGATGACCTTGACGCCGTCGAGGATGGCCTGCTGGACCGCGGCGGCGGAGTCGGAGCCGTAGCAGCCGGCCGGTCCACAGACCTTGTACTCCATGACCTGGGCGCCAGGCGCCATGCCGTTGATGCGCGACAGGACCGGTCCCATGGTGTGGACGTCGTTCACCACGTTGCCCGCCGAGGTCGAGGCGGTGTGGGAGCCGTGACCCTCGGGGTCGCGAGCGGTGCCCTGGTACTCGTAGTCCGTGCCGTTGGCTGCGTCGTAGGTGTCCATGAAGGCCGCACCACCGACCAGCTTGTTGTTGCAGACGAACGGGTCGTCGGCCGGCGTCGTCGGGTCCTCACCGAAGTCACACGGCAGAGCGGGGCCGGTGTAGTCGGGCAGGTTGCCCTGGTCGGCGAAGGAGGGGTGCTCCGGCCAGACACCCGAGTCGAGGTTGCCGTAGAGGATGCCCTTGCCGGCGTTGCGCGTGGTCCTGAGCTCGCGGTAGGCGGCGTCGGCGTTCACGAAGGTGGTGCTGGAGTCGGTCAGCACCTGGTTCAGGCTGTCTCGCTGCACCGCGACGACTCCGGGCACCTTGAGCAGTTCGCTCACGGAGTTGCCCGGGATCGTGGCTGCCACGCCGCCGTACACGATCCGGTAGCTGCCGGTGACCTTGGCCGACGGTACGGCGGCCCTGATGCCGGCGCTGATCCTGCTCTCCTGGGAGCGCAGGTAGCCGAGGTAGCGGGCCTTGGCGCCGCTCTTGGTGTCCAGCGACCTCTTGGTGACACTGGGGCTCGTCGCGGCGTAGCCGCGGACGCTCCCGGCGTAGCTTGCAACGGCGTCGTAGTCGTACTTGATCATCACCGGGATGGGCTTGGAGCTGGTGATCTTCTTGAGTCCCGCGGGGGTCTTCGCGAGTGCGCTGGTCGGGGACTTGTCGGCGGAGTAGGTGGTGCCTCGCGTCGGCTGCGAGCTGCCCAGCGAGAGTCCTCCGGTGTCGTCGGCGGACGCGGCGGCGCTGATCGAGCCGAGTCCGGCAACAGCCAGGGCGACGGTCGTGACGGCCGCCCCCAGCCTGATTGCTGATTGACGGGTGTGCTTGACGCGCATGACGTGCCCTTCGCTGCGAGTGACAGGACGCTGCCTCCGCGGATCAAGGCCGCAAATTGTCCGTGCTCCCGGAGACTCTTCGCAACGTATTGCTGCCCCGGCCCCACGGCAAGCCTTTCGCACCCCCAGATTGCTGCATAGTCAATCCACCCGCATGCGTTTCACCCAGGCTCGCTGGTGCGCCCCTGCTGATCGGCACCTGCAGCCGCCACGGCTTCCTCGACGGGGTCAGACCCGCCCACCAGGTTCCAGACCGCGCCCACCGACTGCGGTGAGGCGAGCACTGCGGCCACCACCGCGGCCACATCGGCTCGGGGGATATCGCCGCGCTGGACGTCCCGGCCCAGCGCTACCGTGCCGCTGGGTGGCTCATCAGTCAGTCGTCCCGGGCGCAGGATGGTCCAGTCCAGCTCGGTGGCCCTCAAGGCCAGATCGGCATCCCGCTTCGCAGCGACGTACGCCGCCCATACGTCACCGGCCTCTGCCGCCACCGGGTCGTCGACCCCGATCGCGGAGATCTGCACGAACCGCCGGATCCCTGCATCGCGGGCTCCCGCGATCGACTTCAGGGACCCGCCGAGGTCGACGGTCCGCTTGCGCTCGATGTTGCCGTCCGGACCGCCGCCTGCGGCGAACACCACCGCGTCGCAGCCCTGGAAGGCCCGGCCGAACGCGGCCTCGTCGTCCTTCTCGAGGTCCAGGATGCGCACCTGGGCACCCATCGCCTCCAGTTCCGCCCGTTGCTCCTCGCGGCGCACCAGGGCGACGGGGACGTCTCCGGCCGCCACCAGCAGGGGATGGAGGTGTTGCGCTATCTGCCCGTGTCCACCGACGACTGCAATGCGACTCATGGCCCCACCGTACGAGCAGGGGCCATGAGAAGGCTCAGCCCTGGAGCGCCTGCACCAGCCTCACGGCTGAGCTGCCGAGGTCCCAGCGCTCGTCGAGCTCGAGCACCCGATCCGGCCGGGCGGGTGTCCGGGGCAGCGTCAGGTCGGGGTTGCCGAGGTCGAGGTCGCGCACCACCGCGACGACCTGGGGTGCGACGGCCAGGTAGTCGGCTGCGGCCTTGACCTTGCCCCGGGGTCCCGGCCCCATGTCGCTGTCCGGGTCATGCGCGGCCGCGATGATCGCGGGGATCTCCCGGAACCGGTTGAGGAGGGTGGCGGCCGTCTTGTCACCCACCCCGGCCACCCCGGGCAGCCCGTCGGAGGCGTCTCCGCGCAGCGTGGCGAAGTCGGCGTACTGGTGGGCATCGATGCCGTACTTCTCCCGCACGACCGCGTTGGTGACCCTCTCGTGCCGGCTCACCCCGCGCGCGATGTAGAGGATGCGCACCTCCGCCTCGTCATCGACCAGCTGGAACAGGTCCCGGTCTCCCGTCACCACGTCCACCGGCATCCCCGCACCCGTGGCGAGGGTGCCGATGACGTCGTCGGCCTCCATGTGGTCGGCACCGACCACGGCGATCCCGTAGGCCGCGAGCACGTCGAGGATGATCGGCACCTGCTGGCCCAGCGGGTCGGGCACCTCCTCGATGTCCACCGCATCCCCGGGGCGCTCGGCGACCACCCGGTGTGCCTTGTAGGAGGGAATGAGGTCGACCCGCCACTGCGGGCGCCAGTCGTTGTCCCAGCAGCAGGCCAGGTGGGTGGGCCGGTAGTCGTTCACGAGCCGACTGATGAAGTCCATCAGCCCGCGCACGGCGTTCACCGGAGTGCCGTCGGGGGCGCGCATGCTGTCGGGCACCCCGTAGAACGCCCGGAAGTACATCGAGGCGGTGTCGAGCAACATGAGCCGCTGTCCGGAATCGGACTTTGCTTCAGGCGTGGTCACCTCGGCATCCTCGCATGCCGATGTCGCTACTCTGTCGCCTGTGGAAGAGACCGATCGCAAGATCCTGATGCTGCTGGCTGCCGATGGCAGGATGTCGTTCACCGATCTCGGCAAGGCCACCGGGCTGTCCACCTCCGCGGTCCACCAGCGGGTCAAGCGCCTGGAGCAGCGCGGGCTCATCAAGGGGTACGGCGCCACGATCGACCACGTGCAGATGGGCCTGCCCCTGACAGCGTTCGTCTCGATCACGCCGATCGACGCCTCGCAGCCGGACAACTACCCGGATCTGCTGCGCGGCATCGCGGCCATCGAGTCGTGCTGGTCGGTCGCGGGGGAGGAGTCCTACATCCTGAAGGTCCGCGTGCCCACCCCCGCCGACCTCGAGGACCTGCTCGCGCGGATCCGGGCCGCCGCCAACGTCTCGACCCGGACCACGATCGTGCTGTCGACGCCCTACGAGAACCGGACGCTCGACGGGTGACTCAGTAGGCCTGGAGCGCGGCAGTACGGCGCGAGGCCTCCGCCATCTCGGCTGCCTTCAGTGCGGACTCGTCGAGCCGACCGTACTCGGCCCACCACTGCTGACCTGCTGCCGGCAGGGTGTGGATCGGGTCGTAGTACTCGTAGGTGCGCTCCAACGCCTCGGCGTCGGCGGCCTCGATGGAGGTCCGGTAGTTCTTGGTCCAGTAGGAGATGCCGCGCTCGTGGTCGTAGTCAGCCAGCTGGTGCACCCAGCGCTTGCCGACGAACGGTACGTCGCAGACGATCCGTGGGGTGGCGAACCCGGGCAGGTAGCCCATGATGTGGTGCTGGAGACGCTGAGCGTCCGCGACCGAGACCCGCCAGTGCTCGGAGTAGGGGATCATGTCGCACATGTAGAAGTAGTAGGGCATGATCTGGGCGCCGTCGAGCAGGGCGAAGCACAGGTCGAGCAGGGCGTGCGGGTCGGCGTTGACGCCGTTGAGCAGCACTCCCTGGTTGCGGACGTCGCGGATGCCGGTGTCCAACATCGCGCGGGTCGCCTCGGCAACGATCGGGGTCACCGAGTTGGCGTGGTTGGTGTGGGTGTGGATGGCCACTGACACGCCGCGCTTGCGCGCCAGGGTGGCCACGCGTTCCATGCCGGCGCGGACGTCGTCCTGCAGCCAGTGCTGGGGCAGCCCGATCAGGGCTTTCGTGGCCAGACGGATGTCGCGGATGTTCTCGACCTCGAGCACGCGGGTGAGGAAGTCCTCCAGCCGGGCCCAAGGCATGTTGGCCACATCGCCGCCGGACACGACCACGTCGCGCACCGAAGGGGTCCGACGCAGGTAGTCGATCATGTCGCCGATGCGGTCATTGGGCTTGCCGGCGAACTTGAGCTTCTCGATCACCGGCGTGGAGTTGCCGACCAGGTCCATGCGGGTGCAGTGCCCGCAGTACTGAGGGCAGGTCGGCAGGAGCTCGGCCAGCACCTTGGTGGGGTAGCGGTGGGTGAGCCCCTCGGCCACCCACATGTCGTGCTCGTGCAGCGAGTCGCGGGTGGCGTGCGGGTGCGAGGACCAGTCCGTGCGACGGTCGCTGAACACCGGGATCATGTAGTGCCGGATCGGGTCGGCATAGAGCGCCTCGGTGAGCGAGCCGGGTCCCGCCGGGCTGACGTGGGGGACCATCGTGTTCATCATCTGCGGCGGCACCAGCATCGACATGGTGGCCCGCTCCGCCTGGTCGCGCTCCAGATCGACGTAGAAGCGTTCGTCGACGAGGTCGCCCATCAGCTCACGCAGCTGACGGACGTTCTTGATGCAGTGGGCACGCTGCCACTGCACTGACGCCCAGTCGGTCGCGGTCACGTCGCGCCAGCCGGGGAACCTCGTCCAGTCGGGCTCCACGAGCTCGACGGCGCGGTAGGGGTAGGGCTGGCCAGCCGCTTCGCGGGCGACTGAGCCGATCGCGGTGTCGATGCTCAAGGCGGGCTCCCTGGTGGTGAGTGGGTGATGAGAGGTCGGTGGTGTTGCGCTGCTGGGCGGCACGAAGGGCGCGCCAGTTGTGTGGCGCGTCGCTCCTCTGTCAGAGTACGAGGATATTATCCGGTTCGTCCAATGCCGCGCCGGATATTTTCCCGTTGAAGGCACAACCTGATGGAGGAACAGACTGTCATGGGGCTCACCAGCGATCCGATCGGCATCCACCGGGTGCTCGAACCCGACGGTGCCCTGCCGCAGTCCGCACAACGTCTGGACACTCGTCGCGAGCTCTGGCCCGACGAGGTCCGGATCCGTGTGCAGATCCTGAACCTCGACGCTGCCTCGTTCCGCCAGCTCGAGGACGCCCACGCCGGCGACGGTGACGCCATCCGGGCTGCCGTGCTGGACATCGTCGGCCAGCGGGGCAAGATGCAGAACCCCGAGACCGGCTCGGGCGGGATGCTGGTCGGGGTCGTGGAGGAGGTCGGTCCGCAATCGCCACTCGATCTCAAGGTGGGCGATCGGGTGGCCACGCTGGTCTCGCTGACCCTGACCCCCCTCGTGATCGAGGACGCCCTGGTCAACTGGGACGGCCACAACGAGCGCGTCCCCTGCGACGGCTACGCGATCCTGTTCGGCCGCTCCATCGCGGCGGTCATCCCCGACGACCTGCAACCCGAGCTGAGCCTCTCGGTGATGGACGTGTGCGGGGCTCCCGCCCTCACGCACCGCGTCGTCTCCGAGTACGACCAGCCCTGCGTCGTCGTCATCGGAGGTGCTGGGAAGTCCGGTTCGCTCAGCCTGGCCGCGGCCCGAGCCGCCGGTGCCCGGCAGGTCATCGGCGTCGTCCCCCATGAGGCCGAGGCCCAGCTGCTGCGGTCCTCCGGCATCGCCGACGAGGTGGTGATCGCCGATGCTCGCGATCCCTTGGCCCTGCGCGCGGCGGTCGCCACCGCGGGTGGACCGGCCGATGTCACCGTGGTCTGCGTCGACGTCCCCGGCTGCGAGGGCGGCGCGATCCTGGCGACCGCAGATCGGGGCACCATCATCTTCTTCTCGATGGCCACCTCCTTCAGTGCCGCCGCACTCGGCGCTGAGGGGCTCGCCGCCGACGTGCGGATGCTGGTCGGCAACGGCTACGCGCCGGGGCACGCGGCGTACGCCATGGGCTTGCTGCGCGACAATGCCGGTGTGAGGTCACTCTTCGAGCGGAGGCTGTAGTGCAGCCGGCCAGGATGCTGCTGCGCAACGCCGTGATCCTGTGCCAGGACTCCGCACCGGCAGCAACCGCCCTGGCAGTCGACGGGGACCGGATCGTCTGGCTGGGTGACGAGGCCGGCGCCGAGGCCTATGCGGGAGCCTACGAGGTGCTCGACCTACGCGGTGGCTTCCTCGCACCGGCGTTCGTGGACGCCCACGTCCACACCGTGCAGGCCGGCTTCCGGCTCACCGAGCTCGACCTGCACGGGGCGCCGTCGCTGACAGACCTGTTGGACCGCCTGTCGGCGTACGCCGCACTGCAGGCGGCAGGCAGCGTGGTGCTCGGCCAGGGCTGGGACGAGACCCTGTGGCCGGAAGGTCGCCCGCCGACCGCGGAGGAGGTCGACCGCGCCACGGGCGGCCTCCGTACGTTCCTCTCGCGCATCGACGGCCACTCCGCGGTCGTGTCGTCGGCGCTGGCCGACGCGGTGCCAGGTCTCCCGGCCCAGGACGGGTGGACCCCGGACGGTCGCGTCGAGCGCGACGCCCACCACGCCGTACGCGCCGTGCTGGCCGGCCTGGTCGGGCCCGAACAGCGGCTCGATGCTGCCCGGATCGCGGCGCGGGCGATGGCGGCCAACGGGGTCGCCGGCTTCCACGAGAACGCCGCACCCCACATCGGCCCCGAGTACGAAGTCGACCTGGTCCGCCAAGCCGCCACCGAGACCGGGCTGCGCGCCACCGTCTACTGGGGCGAGCTCGGCGCCCTCGACGCCGCACAGCGACTGGGGGTAGCCGGTCTGGCCGGCGACCTCAACGCCGACGGCGCCGTCGGTTCACGCACTGCCGCCATGCACACCGCCTACGCAGACCGTGAGCACCACTGCGGTCACGGCTACCTGAGCGCGGCGGAGATCGCCGAGCACGTCGTCCTGTGCACCGAGCACGGGCTGCAGGCGGGCTTCCACTGCATCGGCGACGCCGCGATGGATGCGATCGCCGAGGGCTTCGACCTGGCAGCCACCCGGGTGGGGTTGCAGCGCCTCCGAGCCGCACGCCATCGCCTCGAGCATGTCGAGATGCCGTCCCCGCAGGCCATTGCGGTCCTCGACCGCTGCGGCGTCACCGCCAGCGTGCAGCCGGTGTTCGACGCGCTGTGGGGTGGCCCCGAGGGGATGTACGCCGAGCGCCTGGGGGAGCGGTGGAAGGGCATGAACCCGTTCCGTGCCCTGGCCGCGGCCGGGGTCCAGCTGGCCTTCGGCTCGGACTCCCCGGTCACCCCGATCGGACCCTGGGCAGCGGTGCGCGCCGCCGTACAGCACCAGGACCCCGACCAGCGTGTCGACGTACGCTCGGCCTTCGAGGCGCACAGCCGTGGGGGCTGGGCGGCCGGGCGCGACGACGACTCCGGCCACCTGCGGCCGGGACTGCGCGCGGACCTCGCGGTCTGGGACGTGCCCGGTGGACTGGGCAGGCACGGACTCCCCGACCTTGACGCCGATCTTCCCGTCCTGCGCCGCACCATCGGCGCCGGACGAACCATCCACGATGCAGAGGTAGACGCATGAAAGCCCGACCTGTCGGAACGCTCGAACTCGACCCGGCCACCATCCGCCGGGCCCGGTCGTTGGCTCGCAAGGCCGGACGACCGATCGTCACGATCGCGAAGAAGCACACCACCGTGGCCGTGGAACGGGCCACGCTGCGACTCGCCGGTCTCGAGGGTGCCGATGCCGACGGCATCCCGTGGGTGAACCGGCTGCTGGACTGTGTGCGTGCCGATCTCGATGCGGACGGCGGTCTGGCGCACGGTGTGGCCCTGCCCGTCTGGGACGCGTTGCTGCGCGGCGAGGCGGACGACCTGGCGACCCTGGCCCAGAAGGCTTCAGCCGGCTCGGTCTCGTTCCGCCTGCCGCAGGGACGCGACGCCGCTCGGGCCAGCGCCGCCTCCCGCAAGCAGGTGGGCACCGGTATCCGGCGCATCGACGTGCGCCGACGCGAGCGTGAGCGGCTTATCAAGCGGGTCGGCGACGCCCCACGCAAGCCCTGGATCTACCTGATCGTGGCCACCGGTGACATCTACGAGGACATCCCGCAGGCTCAGGCGGCGGCCCGCGCCGGTGCCGACGTGATCGCAGTGATCCGCTCCACGGGGCAGTCGCTGTTGGACTACGTCCCCGAGGGTGCGACGCGGGAAGGCTTCGCGGGCACGTATGCCACCCAGGAGAACTTCCGGCTGATGCGCGCCGCACTGGACGAGACCAGCAAGGAGCTCGGGCGCTACATCCGGTTGACGAACTACGCCTCGGGTCTGTGCATGCCGGAGATCGCGGCCCTCGCGGGCATGGAGCGCCTGGACATGATGCTGAACGACTCGATGTACGGCATCCTCTTTCGCGACATCAACCCGATCCGCACGTTCGTCGACCAGCGGTTGAGCCGCCAGATCCACGCGCGCGCCGGGATCATCATCAACACCGGCGAGGACAACTACCTCACCACCGCCGACGGCATCGAGGCGGCCAACACCGTCACCACCAGCCAGTTGCTCAACGAGTACTTCGCCAAGGAGGCGGGACTGGAGGACTGGCAGCTCGGGCTGGGCCATGCGTTCGAGATCGACCCGAACGTGCCGGACTCCTTCCGGCTGGAACTCGCCCACGCCATGCTGGCGCGCACCCTGTTCCCCGACGCACCGCTGAAGTGGATGCCACCGACCCGGCACATGACCGGCGACGTCTTCCAGGGCTTCCTGCTCGACGGGTTCTTCAACCTGGTCGGCGCCATGACCGGCCAGGGCATCCTGCTGGTCGGCATGATGACCGAGGCCGTCGTGACGCCCTGGCTCTCCGACCGCGACCTGGCCCTGCAGAACGTCCGCTACGTGATGAACGCGGCGGGCAACCTGCACGAGGACTTCCGCCCTGCTCCCGACGGCTTCATCGCCAACCGGGCCCGCCAGGTCCTGGGGGAGTCCATCGACCTGCTGGAGCGCATCATCGATCACGACAACGGGCTGCTCGACGCCATCGCCGACGGCACGTTCGGGCTGATGAAACGGCCCGCGGACGCCGGCCGTGGACTGGAGGGCGTGGCGAAGAAGTCGCGGGCCTACTACAACCCGGCCAGTGAGATCCTGGAGGAGCAGTCATGAGCATCGTCAGGCCGTACGGCGACACCACCGGCGACGGGATGGTGCAACTGTCGTTCACGCTGCCGATCCCACACTCGAAGGTCGCCGAGGGTGCCGCGGCCCAGCTGGCGAACAAGATGGGCATGGACCCCGCGCTCGTCGTGCACGCCAAGCCCATGGGCGAGGGATTCACCTTCTTCGTGGTCTATGGGCGCGTCCACCATCTGGTGGACATCAGCAAGGTGGAGGTCGTCGAGCGCGACTACCCGTTGCTGACGCCCAAGGAGGTCAACGCCACCGTCAAGAAGGCGTTGCGCCGTCGCCTGACGGTCGTCGGGGCGTGCATCGGGAGCGACGCGCACACGGTCGGCATCGACGCCATCCTCAACATCAAGGGGTTCGCGGGCGAGAAGGGTCTTGAGTACTACCGAGAGCTCAAGGTCGTGAACCTCGGCGCGCAGGTGTCGGTGCCCCAGCTCGTGGACCGAGCCCGGGTCGAGAAGGCGGACGCGGTCCTCGTCTCGCAGGTCGTCACGCAGCGCGACGCCCACCTCCTCAACACCCGGGAGATGTCGGCCGCGTTCCGTGAGTCCTACCCCTCGGACAAGCGGCCGCTCCTGGTCGTCGGCGGACCTCGTTTCGACGAGAACATGGCTGCCGAGCTGGGGGTCGACCGGGTGTTCTCCCGGGGTACGACGCCGGGCGAGGTTGCCAGCTTCATCGTCCATCGACTCGTGCAGAGAAAGGCCTCCTGATGACCCTGCAGCCCGGACTGGTGGTGACCCACCGCCGCTACGTGCCGTACTCCCACGCCCACTACGCCGGAAACCTGGTCGACGGCGCCTACTCGCTCGGTCTCTTCGGCGACGTGGCGACCGAGATGTGCATCCGCACGGACGGCGACGAGGGCCTGTTCGCTTCGTACTCCGAGGTCCAGTTCCGCGAGGCCGTGCGCGCCGGCGATGTCGTCGAGGTGACCTGCGAGCTGGTCCGGGTCGGCACCCGTTCGCGGGGCATGGTCTTCACCCTGAAGGTGCTGGCCAGGGGCGCTGCGACCTCCGAGGATCCTGGTGCGGCGCACCTGCTGGAGGAGCCCATCGTGGCCACCACGGCCGCGGGAACGGTTGTCGTTCCGTCCCGTTCAACCCACCAGTAACAGGCCTCGGCGTGTCATTCTGCGACACGCCGAGGGCACGCAAATTTGCTCGGTCTTTTTGACGCTGACGACCCCCTCCCTGACCTGCGTTTTTGCGCGTTTGTGCTGGTCAGCGCCATGTTGACTTGGCAGCCCGTCCCTGTGAAGGTTCTTCTCGTTCGCCTGTGCAGATCGTGGCCGGCGGACCGACGTCCAGGTGGCCGTGGCGACGGGTCGAGTTCCACGAACCCGTCCGCACGGTTCGCGGAGGTCGGTTCCGCTCCATGAGGGTGGATGCGGAAGGGGCCCGGACTCCGTAGACAACTTCCCGATGCCGACAGCCAGTCGGCCCAGGGTTGGTCCGAAGGGTTCGGGTCCCCTTCCGTGACTGCATCCAGTTGGCCTGCAGGTCCGGTTCACCGACGGATTTCTGCGGGCCACTACTGTTTCCCACGTGCTGCTCCGGACGTTCGCCGCCCTCGTGGCCGGCGTGGTGTTGGCGCTGGCCTTCGAGCCGTTCAACCAACCGGTCGTCGTCCCCTTCTGCATCGCCGCCTTCGTGCTCTGCGTGCGGGGACTCGGTGTCGGCAGGGCGCTGGTCCCGGGCTTCATGTTCGGGGTCGGCTTCATGTACGTGCTGATCTTCTGGATGCGGGTCGTCGGGCCCGATGCCTGGATCGCGCTGGCCACGCTCGAGGCCGCGTTCTACGCCGTCCTCGGTTCGGTCACCGCGCTGGTCACCCGACTTCGATGGTGGCCCCTGTGGACGGCGGCCGCCTGGGTCGCCTGTGAAGTCTTCCGGTCCAGCGGTACGACCGGATGGATGCCCTGGGGGCGAGTGTCCTACGCCATGGTCGACACCCCCGTCGCGGCCGCGTTCCCGTGGGTGGGCGGCAACGGCACCTCGCTCCTGCTGGCGCTGCTGGGCTCGACGCTCGCCTGGGGCGTCCTACGGTTCCGGGCGAGTCCTCGTGCCGTCGCGCTGGCGGTGGCCGCGTCCCTGGTGCTGCTCCTGGCTCCGTCCCTCATGACCTGGCACAGCGCGAGCGACGGCAGCGTCACGGTCGCCGCGGTCCAGGGCAACGTGCCCGGCGACGGGTCCGACATCCTGCTGGACTTCCGGCAGGTGACCCAGAACCACGTCGACTCCACGGTGCAACTGGCCGACGACGTTGCCGCCGGCCGCCAACCGCGGCCCGACTTCGTGATCTGGCCGGAGAACTCCACGGCTGTCGACCCGTTCACCGACGCAGAGACCAACGCGGGGATCTGGGCGGCCTCCAACGCGATCGGCGTTCCGATCCTCGTGGGTGCGATCGCAGATGCCCCCGGCAACTCGCAGGTGCTCAACCAAGGCATCGTCTGGAACCCCGGTGTCGGCGGCGGAGATCGCTACACCAAGAGGCACCCGGTGGCGATGGGCGAATACATCCCCTATCGCAACGGGCTTCTGACCAGCATGGTCGGGAGGCTGGCGCTGGTGCCCCGGGACATGGTGGCGGGCACCAGGACCGAGCCGCTCCAGATCGCGGGCACCCCGGTGGCCGATGCGATCTGCTTCGATGTGGCCTACGACGACGGGCTCTACCACCAGGTCCGCAACGGGGCGCGCATGATCGTCGTGCAGACCAGCAACGCGACCTTCATCCACACCACCCAGATCGAGCAGCAGTTCGCCATCACCCGGCTGCGTGCCATCGAGACCGGCCGCTACGTCGTGGTCGCCGCCACGAACGGCATCTCCGGGGTGATCGCCCCCGACGGCAGCGTCGTCTCGCAGGCCGCACCGCGGACCCAGAAAGTGCTCCTCGAGGAGGTGGCCTTGCACGACGAAGTGCCCCCGGGGGTCATCCTGGGGCCCTGGATCGGACGGGCGGCCATCCTGACGGCTCTTCTGGCCACTGCGTTCTCCCTGGTCCCGTATCGTCGAGGTCGCAAAACCCGGATCGCCACCCAGCCGCACGACATCGAGGTCCTCACGTGAGCAACCCGGCCCTGGGCCGCATCATCATGGTCATCCCGACCTACGACGAAGCCCTCAATCTCGAGTGGATCGTGGGACGCCTGCGCACCGCCCAGCCCGACGTCGACGTGATGATCGTCGACGACAACAGCCCGGACGGCACCGGTGACATAGCCGACCGTCTGGCAGCTGCGGATCCGCAGATCCGCGTGGTGCACCGCACCGAGAAGGCCGGCCTGGGGGCGGCGTACCTGCACGGCTTCAAGGAGGCCCTCGCGGCCGGCTACGACGTCATCGGCGAGATGGACGCCGATGGTTCCCACCAGCCCGAGCAGCTGCACCTGCTGCTCACGGCCCTGGAGCACGCTGACCTCGTGATCGGGTCTCGCTGGGTGCCTGGCGGCTCGGTGGTGAACTGGCCCAAGTCACGCGAGTTCCTCTCTCGTGGTGGCAACCTCTACGTGCGGATCCTGCTCGGATCACGGGTCCGCGACGCCACAGCGGGCTTCCGGCTCTTTCGCTCGGGGACCCTGGAGAAGATCGACCTGGGCTCAGTGGAATCAGCTGGCTACGTCTTCCAGGCCGATCTCGCGTGGCGCACACAGCAGGCAGGACTCACGATCACCGAGGTCCCCATCGAGTTCATCGAGCGGGTGCGCGGCGACTCGAAGATGAGTGGTGATGTCGCCACCGAATCGATCAAGCGGATCACGCGCTGGGGGCTGCACGAGCGACGCAGCCAGGTGCGCCGCACCCTGGATCGCTGGCGGGGAAGATGAGCACCCGGCGACGCCGGATCCCGTTGTGGGTCGCGTTCCTGCTGTTCCTGGCGGTGCCCCTGCTGGAGATCTGGGTGCTGATCCAGGTCGGCCAGGTCATTGGAGCATGGTGGACGATCCTCCTGCTGATAGCCGACAGCATCTTCGGGGCGTGGCTGATCAAGCGTGAGGGCTCGCGCGCCTGGAGATCGCTGAACACCGCACTCAGCAGTGGGAAGATGCCGGCCCGTGAGCTCGCCGACGGAGCGCTCATCCTGATCGGCGGGACCCTGATGCTCGCGCCGGGCTTCGTCACCGACGCCTTCGGCATCCTCATCATCCTGCCGTTCACCCGACCGGTGTTCCGGGCCCTGCTCACCGGTGTCGTCACGCGAAAGCTGCTCGCCAGCGGGTTCCCGGGTGTCGGATTCCCAGGCCAGGACGCACAACGCCCCGGACCTGGATCGCAAAGCGGATCCGTGGTCCAGGGCGAGGTGGTCGACGAGGGCGACTGACCCTCGTGCGCCGAAGGCGTCAGCTCAGGCTGATGCCTTCTTGTTCCTGGTGGCGCGGTGCAGGTGCGCCGGGCCGATTTCGCCGCCGCGCAGCAACGCGAGCCGCTCACTCAGGATGTCTTCGAGCTCCTTGATGGAGCGACGCTCCAGAAGCATGTCCCAGTGGGTGCGAGCCGGCTTCTCAGCCTTGACCTCGCGCTCGATGCCGTCGCGGCTGACCGCTTCGGCGCCGCAACGCGGGCACTCCCACACTGCGGGAATGTCGGCCTCGACCGACATGGTGATGTCGAACAGGTGTCCCTGCGGACAGTCGTAGCCGACCTGCTGACGAGCAGCGAACTCAATGCCACGCTCGTCCTCAAAGCTCTGGCCGCCCAGCCGAGCACCACGCAAAGTGCGCTCCGCCATGTGCCACCTCCAAAAGTTGTTGTTCCCCGACGTCATGAAGGAGACGGATCCCCCCGCACTTCATGACGTGTCCGCACCGAATTGCGGCTACACCCACTCCAACGTACTCCGGTCCGCGAGGATTCCAATTCGGCGAAGTGTGTCCAACGCCACACGCGAGCCGTTGCAGCGACTCAGACGACCGCCGGGACCCGGTTCCCGGCCTCCTCGATCCCGCGACGGGGATCGAGTCGGAGCAGGAAGATCGCACCCAGCACGAAGAAGATGATCAGGGCGAAGATGGCGGGCCGGTAGGACCCGGTGATCTGGAAGATCACCCCGAACAGCAGGGTCCCGAACCATGACGTGCCACGCTCCGCGGCGCCGTACAGGCTGAAGTACTCGCCTTCGCGCCCGCGTGGGATCAGCAGGCTGAAGAACGAGCGGGACAGGGCCTGGGTGCCACCCAGCACGATCCCGATGGCGATGGCCAGGGTGACGAAGAGGGCGACGTCGCGCTCAGGGAGGAAGAGCGCCAGCACCACGATGGCCATCCAGGCGAAGGTCCCCCAGAGGATCGATCGGTAGGCGCCGTACTTCCCGGCCAGCCGACCGAACCACAGCGCACCCCCGAACGCCACGAACTGGATCAGCAAGATGGTGGCGATCAGCACGCTCTGGTCGAACTTCAGCTGCTTGGAACCGTAGGTGGAGGCCGCGTAGATCACCGTCTGGATGCCGTCGTTGTAGAACAGATAGGCCAGCAGGAACGTCAGGGTCATCGGGTAGTTGCGCAGGTCCCTCAGCGTCATGAACAGCTGACCGAAGCTGCGCTGCAGGATCGTGCCCTGGACCGGTACGACGTTGCGCGGGGCATAGTTGCGCAACCGGACGAGCGGAATCAGGGTGAAGCCGGCCCACCAGAGCGCCGCCGACAGCAGGGAGAGCCGCACCGCCATCGCCTCGGTCAGTCCGAACGTGTCGTGCAGCAGGAACATCGTCAGGTTGACGGCCAGCAGGACCCCGCCACCGAGGTAGCCCCAGGCCCAGCCTCGAGACGACACCCGGTCGCGCTCGTCCTCGGTGGAGATGTCGACCAGGATCGCGTAGTAGCTCACCAGGGAGCACCCGGCCAGGATGCTGCTCAGCACGACCGCCACGGCGCCGAGCTGCCAGTTGTCGTCCTTGAGGAAGAACAGGAGGCCCGCGAAGAAGGCGCCCGCGTAGGCATAGCCGGCCATGTGCCACTTCTTGCGCCCCGAGCGGTCCACGAACGCGCCGACGATCGGCAGGATCAGGGCGCTGACGATCGTGGCGAAGCTGGTGAGGTAGCTGGGCAGGGAGCCGGCCGCCAGGTGCAGACCGAGCAGGTTGACGGTCCTGCTGCAGGTCTCATCGGCATCCACGCATCCGGCCGCCCTGCCGGCCACCGTGATCATGTAGGGCGCGAACATGACCGACAGGACGGTCGTGTAGAACGCCGAGTTGGCCCAGTCGTACCAGTTCCAGGCCTTCTGCTGGCGATGCATCGACGCGACGACGGGGCGCAGGTCGGCGATGCCGTCGGGCTCAGAATGCGTCATGGGTGCCCCTCCACAGGCTGCGGCGCTGCAACACGGCCTTGAGTATGTCGGTGCGATCGGTCATCAGGCCATCGACACCGCGATCGAGGAGCAGGTCCATCTCGGCCGCGTCATCGATCGTCCAGATGTGGACATGCTTGCCGACCGAGTGGAGTCTGCGGATGAACCACGGCGAGGCGAGGGTGAGCCGGCCGTAGCGGTGGGGGATCTGGAAGGCCCTGACCTGACGACCGGTGACCAGGTCGGCGACCCGGACGGGCAGCAGCAGGAACAGCACGGTCTCGAGCGGGCTGGCCGAGGTCGCCACGCGGCCGCCGGTCTGGCGACGGAAGGCACGCAGCCGGCGCCAAGACCATGACCCGATCAGCACCCGGCTCTCGGCCTGCCGCTCGGAGAGGAACGCCACGAGGGCCGGGCCAGCGGAGTCGGACTTGAGGTCGATGTTGAACCTGGCGTCGGGACAGGCGTCGAAGAGCTCGGCCAGGGTGGGGATCTGTTCCCGACCTCCGATCCGGACAGCGCGCAGCTCATCGAAGCTGGCTGAGGCGACTGCACCGACCTGGTCGGTGACCCGGTCGAGCACGGTGTCATGGAAGGCCATGAGCACTCCGTCGCTGCTCGTGTGGACATCGGTCTCCAGATAGCGGTAGCCCAGCCCGACAGCGTGCTTGAACGCAGTGAGAGTGTTCTCGAGGCCGGCGATGTCGGGATGGTGCGCGCCACCACGGTGGGCGAACGCCAGGACGGTGCCGGGCTCATCGAGGTAGGCGCACCCGGTCAGCGGGGGAGTCACCCGTGCATTCAACACCGTGCAAGGCGGATCCCCGTCGTACGAGCCGCGGGTCGCGCGGCGAGGTTTCGCTGGTCGGCGTACGGTGACCCTCATGGAGTCGGAATCCTTGACGTGCCCCCGTTGCTCAGCCGAGTTCGCAGAACGCGTCGTCAGTGGCGTCTCGGTTCACCAGTGCCCCGAAGGTCACGGCATCTTCCTCGAGCGCATGGAGCTCGGTGCCCTGAGCGAGGCCGAGAACGAGTGGCACCGCAGCTCGGGACAACACACCCAGCCGTTGCCGCGGATCACCGCCGACATGGAGATGCCGCCCCCGATGGCCACCCGCTCGCGCTCATTCGTCGAGACCCTCTTCGGCTGACCCTCGTCCTTCGAGCCCACCCTGTCGGTGCTCGAGCCCACCCGTCGGTGGTCCAGCCCACCCGTCGGTGATCGAGCCCACCCGTCGGTGGTCGAGCCCACCCGTCGGTGGTCGAGCCCACCCGTCGGTGGTCGAACCCACCCGTCGGTGGTCGAGCCTGTCGAGACCACCCCACGACCAAGCCCCGTCGGTGGTCGAGCCCACCCGTCGGTGGTCGAGCCTGTCGAGACCACCCCACGACCAAGCCCCGTCGGTGGTCGAGCCTGTCGAGACCACCCCACGACCGAGCCCCGTCGGTGGTCGAGCCTGTCGAGACCACACTGTCCACAGGGCCGCTGAACACTGGTTGCGACCGAGCGGGGCCAAGTACAGGCTCACGCCATGGCCCACGTCTATATCCTTGAATGCTCTGATGGCAGCTTGTACGTCGGCAGCACCAGGCACTTGGAACTCAGGCTCGAGCAACATCGCGTTGGCCGAGGCTCGGCCTATACCAAGTGTCGGCTGCCCGTCCGACTCAGGTGGACGTACGAGTTCGAGCACGTAGGGGCCGCGTTCGCGTTCGAGAAGCAGGTCCAGAACTGGAGTCGCGCCAAGCGCATCGCACTCATCGAGGGGCGCCTGGCAGATCTGCCGGCGTTGGCGAGATCGAAGTCGTCATGACGCGGCTTGTGGTCTCGACAAGCTCGACCACCGAAGACCGGCCCGACCACGCAAACACCACGTGGTCTCGACAAGCTCGACCACCGAAGACCGGCCCGACCACCGAAACACCACGTGGTCTCGACAAGCTCGACCACCGAAGACCGGCCCGACCACCGAAGCCCGGCCCGACCACCGAAGGGCGGCAGCCTCAGAAGTCGCGGAACGTCTCGATGTCCGCGCCCAGTGCCCGGAGACGTTCGGCCAGGTCCTCGTAGCCGCGGTGGATGACGTACGTCGAGCGCAGGACCGAGGTGCCCTTCGAGGCCAGCATGGCCAGCAGGATCACGACGGCAGGGCGGAGTGCTGGCGGACAGACGATCTCGGCCCCGGACCAGTGGGTCGGGCCCTCGACGAGGACCCGGTGCGGGTCCAGCAGCTTGACGGTGGCACCCAGCTTGGTGAGCTCGGTCAGATAGATCGCGCGGTTCTCATACACCCAGTCGTGCAGCAGCGTCTGGCCCTCCGCCACCGCCGCGATCACGGCGAAGAACGGCAGGTTGTCGATGTTGAGGCCGGGGAACGGCATCGGGTGGATCTTGTCCAACGGGGCGTGCAGCCGCGACGGGCGGGTATCGATGTCCACGAGCCGGGTGCGCCCGTTGGCGGCGTCGTACTCCTCGGTGCGGCTGTAGTTGAAGCCCATCTCCTCCAGCAGCGCCAGCTCGATCTCGAGGAACTCGATGGGCACCCGACGGATGGTGATCGAGGAGTTGGTCACGATGGCGGCCGCGAGCAAGGACATCGCCTCGATCGGGTCCTCGCTAGGCGCGTAGTCCACGTCGACGTCGATCGACGCCAGGCCGGTGACCGTCAGGGTGGTGGTGCCGATGCCCTCCACGAGCACTCCCAGCTTCTGGAGGTAGAAGCACAGGTCCTGGACCATGTAGTTGGACGAGGCGTTGCGGATGACCGTGGTCCCGGGGTGCAGCGCGGCAGCCATCAGTGCGTTCTCCGTGACCGTGTCGCCGCGCTCGGTGAGCACGATCGGACGGCCGGGCTCGATGGCTCGGTTGACCGACGCGTGGTACATCCCGTCAGTCGCCTTCACCTCGAGGCCGAAGGGGCGCAGCGCGGCCATATGGGGCTCGACCGTGCGGGTCCCCAGGTTGCAGCCACCCGCGTACGGCAGGTCGAAGACCTCCTCGCGGTGCAGCAGCGGGCCCATGAACATGATGATGCTGCGGGTCCTCCGTGCGGCTTCCTGATCGATGTTGGCCAGGTCGAGCTGAGCCGGCGGGATGATCTCGAGGTCATTGAACTCATTGAGCCACTGGGTCTTCACGCCGAGGGAGTTGAGCACCTCGAGAAGCCGGTTGACCTCCTCGATGCGCGCCACCCGGCGCAGCGTCGTACGACCCTTGTTCAACAAGGAGGCGCACAGCAGCGCCACGCCCGCATTCTTCGAGGTCTTCACGTCGATGGTGCCCGACAGCGTCGTGGGCCCGTTGACCCGCAGGTGGGTGGGGCCCGGCTGACCCAGGGTCACGATCTCGGAGTCCAGGGCCTCACCGATCCTGGCCAGCATCTCGAGGGAGAGGTTCTGGTGGCCCTTCTCGATCCGGTTCACCGCGCTCTGGCTCGTGGAGAGCACGTCAGCGAGCTGCTGCTGCGTCCAGCCGCGGTGCTTGCGTGCGTCGCGGATCAGGTTGCCGATACGTCCGAGATAGTCCTGGGTCATGAAATCCACCGTATCTCAGATATGAGATAACGCAACTGGTGGCAGCATGGACGAATGCGAGCCACCACCATCCACGCCCCCGGCGACATTCGCCTCTCGGACGTCGCGGACCCGACGATCGACCTCCCCACCGATGCCATCGTGAGGGTGGTCGCTGCGTGCATCTGCGGCTCCGACCTGTGGCCCTACCGCGGCGAGAACGACATCGATCCGGGATCGACGATCGGCCACGAGTGCATCGGTGTCATCGAGGAGGTGGGGGCCGACGTGCGCGCCTTCCGTCCCGGCGACTTCGTGATCGTTCCCTTCGACCACTGCGACAACACCTGTGTCCACTGCGTGAATGGTGCGCAGTCCGGATGCGTGAACCTGGGCTTCACGCTCAGCGGCCAGGCCGAGTACGCCAGGGTCACGCAGGCCGACGGCACCCTGGTGTCCACCGGGGGAGTGCCCGACAGCGCTCTGATGCCCTCGCTGCTCGCGCTCTCTGACGTCATGGCGACGGGTTGGCACGCCGCGGTCGCAGCCGGGGTCACACCCGGCAGTACGGCGGTCGTCGTCGGCGACGGCGCGGTCGGACTGTGCGGAGTGCTGGCCGCCCAGACGATGGGTGCGCAGCAGGTGATCGCACTGTCGCGGCACGCGCCCCGACAGGCGGTGGCCACGGCTTTCGGGGCCACCCACATCGTGGCCGAGCGCGGCGACGAGGCGACCGAGCGCATCATGGAACTCACCGGGGGAGTGGGGGCCGACGCGGTCCTCGAGTGTGTCGGCACCGCACAGTCGATCACGACCGCCTTCGATGCCGTGCGCCCCGGGGCGACGGTCGGCTTCGTCGGCGTGCCCCACGGGGTCGAGCTGCCGGTGCGCCGGATGTTCCGCAACAACGTCGGGCTGGCCGGGGGAATGGCCCCGGTCCGCAAATACCTGCCTGAGCTCCTGGACCTGGTCACCTCGGGCGCGATCACCCCGGGTCTGGTGTTCGACCAGAGCCTGCCGCTCGACGACGTCGCCGAGGGCTATCGCCGGATGGATCAGCGTGAAGCGATCAAGGTGCTCATCGAGCCCTGACGCGGTGTGCGGCGAGAGCTCGGCTCAGGCGGCTGCGAAAGCCTCACGGCGGCCGACGGGCACGCAGTCGCAGCTGTCGGAGCAGGCGAAGTAGACGTGTGCGCCGTGCCCGCAGTGAGGGCACGGCATGTCGTGCGACAAGCACGTGCTGCTGGTGTCAACGGTGTCCCACATGGCGTTTCCTCCTGTTCGGGTCTTGGTCTCAAGAGACATTCGTCACCGTCTCTGATACCGATTGGACCTCGGAGCAACGCAGATGTCATCGACATCGGTCCACGTTGACCCGCACGGACTAGGAACCCTGCCCGAATGGGCGATGCCAACTCGGGCGACCGGGCCATCAGTCCCCAGCGCGTGGCCCACTAGAGTTGAGCCATGAAGCTGACACCTGCGCTCGAGACCGCCTTCAACGCCCAGATCACCCTGGAGTTCCGGTCGTCGATGGTCTACCGCCAGCTCGCCATCGAGATGGAGATCCGCGACCTGCCCGGCATGGCCACCTGGCTACGCCACCAGGCAGACGAGGAGATCGTGCACGCCAACAAGTTCATCGACCACCTGTCGGACCGTGACAACCATCCGGTGATCGGCGCGATCGAAGCCCCGGACGTGAGCATCGACTCGGTGCTGGAGTGCTTCGAAGCCGCGTTCGCGCACGAGCAGCGAGTCTCCGAGGGCATCCGCAACCTGTACCGGACGGCGGAGACCGAAGGCGATCTGGACTCCCGGCCGTTGCTCAACTGGTTCCTCAACGAGCAGATCGAGGAGGAGGCGACCGTGAGCAACATCGTCAGCAACATCAAGCTGATCAAGGAGGACGGCCCCGGCCTGCTGCGTCTGGACGAGGAACTCGGCCTCCGCCCGGTCTCGACCACCGAAGCGACCTCCGGGCTCTGACCGGATCAGGAGCAGCCGGCCGCGAGTGAGCCGACGACCACGGTCCCGTCTCGCTCCTCATCGCGCACCACGCGGACGCTGAACCCGGCGGCCGCCATGGCTGCCGCCGTCACCGGCGCCTGGCCCTGACTGGTCTCGATCAGCAGGTGCGCGTTGGGAGCCAACCAGGCACCGGCCTCCACGATGACGCGTCGTTGCAGGTCGAGTCCGTCTGGTCCGCCATCGAGGGTCATCCGAGGCTCGTGGTCGCGGGCCTCGGGCGGCATCATCGCGACTGCGTCAGTGGGCACGTAGGGCGCGTTCACCACCAGCAGGTCGACCGTGCCGCGCAGCCGCCGGGGGAGCGGGTCGTAGAGGTCGCCCTCGACCACGTGTGCGGCGTACGGCGCGAGATTGCGACGGGCGCATCGCACGGCAGCGGGATGCAGGTCGCTGGCCCAGACCTCGGCGCCCGACAGCCGATGGGCGAGCGCAGTCGCCAGGGCGCCGGAGCCGCAGCACAGGTCCAGGATCAGCGCGCTGGGGGACGCGAGCCTCAGCGCCTCGTCGACCAGCACCTCGGAGCGCCGGCGCGGCACGAAGACCTCCGGCTCGACGAGCATGCGTAGCCCGTGGAACTCGGCCCAGCCCAGCACCTGCTCGAGGGGGAGGCCGGACTCGCGGCGCCGGAGCAGCACCTCGACGTCATCAGGGCGACTGGCAGCTTCGAGGATGAGCGCGGCCTCGTCCTCGGCGTAGACGCAGCCGGCAGCCCGGAGCCGGGCGACGAGGTCAGCGAGGGCGGTGGCTATGGGGGAGAGTCTAGCCGTCAGGGAGCGATGACGAGGTCCACGATGCGGCCATCGGCGCCCAACTGGAACGTGTAGTCGAGGGTGACCGTGTTGCCTGGGAAGTTGCCGTCGAGGCGGTTGGTGACCACCCAGGTGCCGTCGGTGATCCTGGTGGCTTCCAGGAGGGTGGTCGTGTAGGTGAACTCGCTGGCCGCCCTCTCGAACCACTCCATCACCGCAGCGTGACCGACGTAGGTCCCACCGTCGTCCAGCACCCGCACCTCCGGGGAGAGCACGGCAGCGGCGGCTGGGGCGTCACGGGTGAGCGAGGCAGCCAAGTAGGTCTCGATGGCGAGTGGGAGGTCCGCAGTGGTGGTCACCTTCTGGACAGTAGCCACGCCCACCGACAATGCAGAGGCAGGCCTCCGAGAGGCTTGGAACCTCTCACACCGACATGACACGATCGAGGGGTGAGCAGCACGAGCGCCGAGGCGCAGCACCTGCGCGACCTGGCGCTCCTGCGACGGGTGCGAGACCGGATGGACCGCGACTACACCCACCCGTTGGACGTCGAAGCGCTGGCGCGCGGAGTGAATCTCTCGGCCGGCCACCTGAGCCGCCAGTTCAAGCTGGCCTACGGCGAGTCGCCGTACGCCTATCTCATGACGCGCCGCATCGAGCGGGCCATGGCGCTGCTGCGCCGGGGCGACCTCAGCGTCACCGAGGTGTGCTTCGCGGTCGGGTGCTCGTCGCTGGGCACGTTCAGCACGCGGTTCACCGAGTTGGTCGGGATGCCCCCCAGCGCCTACCGCGATCAGGTCCGGCCCGGCACCGAGATGCCGTCCTGCGTCACCAAGCAGGTGACGAGACCGATCAGGAATCGAGAAGCACCCACCACGGTCCGCAACTAACCTGACCGCCATGGACATCAGCATTCACTACGCCTTCCTGCCCCACCTCGACAAGGAGGCCTCGCTGGCCTTCTACCGCGACCTGCTCGGCTTCGAGGTGCGCAACGACGTCGGCTACAACGGCATGGTCTGGCTCACGCTGGGTCACCCACAGCAGCCGTCCGTCTCCCTGGTCCTGAACCCGCCGGCCGCCGACCCCGGCATCACCGACGACGAGCGCCGCACCATCGCGCAGATGATGGCCAAGGGCACCTACGCCATGCTCAGCCTGTCCACGCCCGACCTGGATGCCACCTTCACGAAGCTGGCGGACGGCGGCGCCGAGATAGTCCAGGAACCGATCGACCAGCCCTACGGCATCCGCGACTGCGCCGTACGCGACCCTGCCGGGAACCTGCTGCGCATCAACGAGGTGCGCTGAATGGAGCGCCGATGATGCTGATTGCGTGCTCGCAGGAACTCGGCCGCGCGCCCGTTCGTTCGAAGGGTCCGTGCGACAGAGGGAGACTCCATGACGACGGCCGACAGCCATGATCTGATCCGCGTGCAGGGTGCGCGGGTCAACAACCTGAAGGACATCTCGGTCGAGATCCCGAAACGCCGGTTGACCGCGTTCACCGGCGTGTCCGGCTCGGGCAAGAGCTCGCTGGTGTTCGGAACGATCGCGGCCGAGTCACAGCGACTGATCAACGAGACCTACAGCTCGTTCGTCCAGGGCTTCATGCCGACGATGGCCAGGCCCGAGGTCGACGTCCTCGACGGCCTGACGACCGCCATCCTCGTCGACCAGGAGCGGATGGGCTCCGACCCCCGTTCGACGGTCGGCACCGCAACCGACGCCAACGCCATGTTGCGGATCCTGTTCAGCCGGTTGGGCACACCGCACATCGGGTCGCCCCAGGCGTTCTCGTTCAACGTCGCCTCGATCAGCGGTGCCGGCGCGGTCACCGTCGAGAAGGCTGGTCGCACGACCAAGGAACGGCGGAGCTTCAAGATCCTCGGCGGCATGTGCTCTCGCTGCGAGGGCCGCGGCTCGGTCAACGACTTCGACCTGACCGCCCTGTACGACGAGGAGAAGTCGCTCAACGAGGGCGCCCTGACCATCCCGGGCTACAGCATGGAGGGGTGGTACGGCCGGATCTTCCGGGGCTGCGGCTACTTCGACCCGGACAAGCCGATCAAGAAGTACACCGCCAAGGAGCTCGACGACCTGCTCCACCGCGAACCGACCAAGATCAAGGTCGAGGGGATCAACCTGACCTACTCGGGGCTGATCCCGCAGATCCAGAAGTCGTTCCTGGCCAAGGACGTCGATGCGATGCAGCCACACATCCGGGCGTTCGTGGAGCGGGCCATCACCTTCACCACCTGCCCCGACTGCGAGGGCACCCGGCTCAGCGCCGCTGCCCGCTCCTCGAAGATCAAGGGTGTCAACATCGCTGATCTGTGCGCGATGCAGATCAGTGACCTCAGCGCGTGGGTGCACGAGCTGGATGAGCCGTCGGTGGCACCGCTGGTCACAGCTCTGGGGGAGATCCTCGACTCCTTCGTCGACATCGGGCTCGGATACCTCAGCCTGAGCCGTCCGTCGGGAACACTGTCGGGCGGCGAGGCCCAGCGCACCAAGATGATCCGGCATCTCGGGTCGTCGTTGACCGACGTCACCTACGTGTTCGACGAGCCGACGATCGGGCTTCACCCGCACGACATCCAACGGATGAACGAGCTTCTGCTGCAGCTGCGGGACAAGGGCAACACGGTCCTGGTGGTCGAGCACAAGCCGGAGACCATCGCCATCGCCGATCATGTGATCGACCTCGGTCCGCTGGCAGGCAACGCCGGTGGCCAGGTGATGTTCGAAGGCACCGTCGACGGTCTGCGAGCCAGCGACACGATCACCGGTCGGCACCTCGACGACCGCGCGACCTTGAAGGACTCGGTGCGGTCGTCGGCCGGCGCACTGGAGGTGCGCGGAGCAGACACCAACAACCTCCGCAACGTCGACGTCGACATCCCGCTCGGCGTCTTGGTCGTGCTCACCGGCGTCGCGGGGTCAGGCAAGAGCTCCTTGATCAGAGGCTCGGTGTCGGGACGCGAAGGTGTGGTCACCGTCGACCAGAGCGCGATCCGCGGCTCACGGCGCAGCAACCCGGCGACGTACACCGGGATGCTGGAGCCGATCCGCAAGGCCTTCGCGAAGGCCAACGGCGTGAAGCCCGCCCTGTTCAGCGCCAACTCCGAGGGTGCTTGTCCGACCTGCAACGGCGCTGGGGTGATCTACAGCGACCTGGCGATCATGGCGGGCGTCGCGACCACCTGCGAGAACTGCGAGGGCAGGCGCTTCGACGCCTCGGTGCTCGACTACACCTTCGGTGGCAAGGACATCAGTGAGGTCCTGACGATGCCGGTGAGCGAGGCGACCGAGTTCTTCGGCGCCTCGGAGTCATCGGTGCCGGCAGCCCACACGATCCTGAGCCACCTCTCGGACGTCGGGTTGGGCTACCTGACGATCGGACAGCCCCTGACCACGCTGTCAGGTGGTGAGCGCCAACGGATCAAGCTCGCGATGCACCTGGGCGCCAAGGGCGGCGTCTACGTCCTGGACGAGCCGACCACGGGGCTGCACCTGGCCGACGTCGAGAACCTGCTCGGTCTGCTGGACCGGATCGTCGACTCGGGGAAGTCGGTGATCGTCATCGAGCACCACCAGGCCGTGATGGCGCACGCCGATTGGATCATCGATCTCGGCCCGGGTGCCGGGCACGACGGGGGAGCCATCGTCTTCGAAGGCACCCCCGCCGATCTGGTCGCGGCCCAGTCGACTCTGACCGGCCAACACTTGGCGGCGTACGTCGCGCGATGAGTCTGGCCGTGGCGGGGAGTCTGTCCTGGCATGGACTTCCTCCTTGTTCCAGGTGCGGGCGGCGACGCGTCGTACTGGATGTCCCTTGTCCCGCTGCTCGAGGCCGAGGGGCACCGCGCGGTGGCCGTGACGCTGCCGGCAGGCGATGCTGGAGCCGGGCTTGCGGAGTACGCCGACGCCATCGTCGACGCGGGCGCACAGCTGCGCCGCATCACCATGGTTGCCCAGTCGATGGGCGGCTTCTCGGCGCCCTTGGCAGTCGGACGGCTCGACGTCGCTCAGTTGGTGCTGCTGAACGCCATGATCCCCATGCACGGGGAGACGTTCGGTGACTGGTGGGTCACGACCGGACAGGGGCAGGCCGCGGCGGAGGCTGCTGCGGCAGCCGGTCGTGACCCCGCTGCGCCTTTCGATCCGGTGGAGGACTTCTTCCACGACGTCCCTGCGACCGTCCGTGACGAAATCTTCGCCCGCGGAGAGCCAGCCCAGGCAGATCGGCCCCTGAGCGAGCCATGGCCTTTGAAGGCCTGGCCCGAGGTCGAGACCCGGGTCGTTGTAGGCGCCGACGACCGACTCTTCCCACCTGAGTTCCAGCGGCGGGTCGCTCGTGAACGCCTCGGACTCGACGTCACGGTGTTGCCGGGTGGCCACCTGATCGCCTTGGCGCACCCAGCCGAGCTGACCCAGCACCTCATCGAGACCGCATCCGTGCACGCTGCACGACTGTGACGTCCAACAACCGCAATCCGGCGTCAGAATCGTGCAGGCTGCACCGTTGTGACAGCGGGAGCAGGCGTCAGGTCGATACAGTCCCTCTTCGTGGGACTTCAAGCAGCCAGCGTCTATCGGCGCACGCAAGCCGAACGCGACGACCAACTGCTGTCCTGGCAGAGGACCGATCGCGCGTTCTTTGCTGCAGGGGGCTGCCACATACTCGCCTGGACCTGTAGGGAGCTATATCCGGCACAGTCGATCGGCATCGCCGCGCTTCGCGCCGCCGACGAGGATCAGGTCTTCCACACATTCGCCACCTGGAGAGACTGGGCGTTCGACCACTCCGGGTGGCACTCGGAGGAAGACCTGATCAGGGTGAACGAGGACTTCGTCGGCTACCGGCTTGCCCGCGTCGAGATCGCAACGAACCTTGCCGAGTTCTGCCTCCAGCATGACCACCGCATGCCCGACCAGTACTACGACGACCCTCAGCCACGCGCCCGAAGGTATGTGCACCGGTTCGATCCTCCGTGGTCGTGACGTGCGTCCTAGAAAGTCGCCGATAACGGACATTATGTCAGGTAGAGGTCTGCGTAATGCATCAGATTATAGGCGTCGCTCCCCTACCTCGGACCAGGGGAAAAGCGCAGTTGACCTGCAGAAAGGCTGCAGCGCCCTTCTCCGTTGTGCCTCGTCGGCAGGCTAGTCCCGCGGACGACCTTGGTGCCTCCTCAATAGATCGGACCAACGACAGCCGACTCAGTCCGGAAGGCCAAGCCCCATCGGGGACGCTCATGCTCAACGGTCGCCAAATCAGCCAGTACGTCACGGACGACCCGGCCGGGTAGGGTCATCGCCCAAGTTCCTGCCACATGCCCCCTGCTCGTCGCGGTCGCCCGACCTCGGGCGGGATGTCGGCTCGGCGGCCATTAAGAGCACGAAAGCGACATTCGGCGGCTCACGGGCATTCTAGACTTTCTTGGATAATTCTTCCCGTTAGCCGACAATGGTGACATTCTTCCCACTTGGTGCACGTCTATTGACTAGCTACCGACCGGGTGTCATGGTTACCACTTGGACTACGAGCTTCTGAACATTTTATGCTGCTCCTAGGCGCTCGGATTCGCAAAGGGGAATCGCAATGCAGAAGCTTCTCATACCCAAATTGCTGGCGGCCGCGACGCTCGCGACACCCATGCTGGCCGTGGCGCCCTTGCCGGCCCAAGCGGCGGGCTGTCTGTGGGACACGGGCAACGTTTACTCGAACGATTATCGGTGGGTCAGTCTCAATGGCTGCAGTTACGGTCGGGTTCGGCACCACTACGATGCGGCGTGGAGCGCCAACAATTACTGGACATCGTGGAAGGAGGGTGCCAGTTATGCTCAGAGCGCAAGCTCTGCGGAATTGTACGAGGGTCAAACCCAAATTGCGCCGTAGCTGTCCAGCGAGCCTCGCGCCCATTGCGACGCTGGTGGTGGCGCTGATCTTGTCCGGGTGTTCGACCGCTGATTCTCATGGTCGGCCAGGAGAGACCCTGGCGGACGGGAATCAAGGAAATGTGGCCGTCGTTGATCCACAGGGTGATCGCAAGGCGGCTGATGCGTCGCAACTGGCCATTCTGGATTCCGGCGAGAATATCTCGTTTGCTGACTACCAAGGCGCCGTACGACGCAGCGTCGCCTGCATGCGCGATGCCGGCATCGACGTCGTCGGTGACGATCGCGTGGATCGCAGTCGCGGGTTTCCCATGATCGTGTACGGCTTTTCCGACAGTTCCGAGGGCCGAACCGATGACGAGACGCTGGCGGTGGCAGACGCCTGCGTCGCCAAATTTTCGCTCCTGGTCGAAGGTGAATATCAAACCCAACCCACCTCACTCGAGGCCATCGAAGCCGAATTCGCCAAGCGAAAGCCCGTCATCGTCGACTGCCTGAGAAAGTCAGGCACCGATATTGCCGAATCCGCATCGCGTAGTGAGATTGAACTGAAAGTGCGTGAGATTCTCTCAAGCCAGGGAACGGACTGCTTCGCCGAGGCAGGATTCGTGAACTAGTGACCCGTCGCGCGGTCATGTCGCTGACCACATGGGGACTGGCATTAGTTGCCTTTCCGATCCTGTTGGCACTTGGCGCGGGACTCACCATCGCAGTGGACAGCCACTCCCCTGCGCCGACGCTCAGCGGCACAACGCCTCGCCCCGTCGTGGTGCCGATTGTCCTCGGGGACTCGCGGATCAGCTATCAAGTCTCCCTCAAAGCACGGCTCGCACCGGCACGCCTGGTCCGGTCGGGCGCGGACGGCATCGTCACCGAGATATTCGTCCGGCCCGGCAGCGCGGTGCGGCCAACCGAGCAGTTGCTTGCCGTTGACGACACCCCGATCCTCGCCATGGGTGGACCGGCTCCGCTGTTCCGTGACCTGGCTCCGGGTGACATGGGCACAGACGTCCTTCGCCTCGACCGGTTCCTGGTGTCGATCGGGCGCCTGCACACGGCACCTTCACCAGAATTCGGCAGTTCCACCGCCCGGGCCGTTCGCGACCACAACTTCGCCACCGGGCGGGAGACGTCCGGCACGACCTTCCTGGCGTCGTCGGTTGCCTGGATCGGCCCGCGTCCGCTCCTGCACTCCTCCATCGTCGTGGAGGTGGGAGACCGCGTGGCCCTGGACTCCGTGATCCTGAGGTCACGCTCCACACTGCAGCGGGTCGACGTCGCCGAGCCACCTGCCGGCGTACCTGCCGTACCGGGTGGCTACACGCTCCGACTGGGTGAGCTCAGCGTGTTCTACCAAGGAGGCGCCGAGTCGGTCACCACACCTGAGCTGGTCAGGCGCCTCTCCCCTGCGTTCGCCGTCGACCGCGAGGCCGCCGCAACCGTCAGGGCACGTCGCGCTGCGCCCGTCATGCGCGTGCCCGCAGCCAGTGTGATCGTGGATGCCGACGGCACCACCTGCGTCTACCCCGACCGGCACGGTCCGGCGGTGCCAGTCACGGTTCGTGCCGGGGAGCTCGGCGTCGTGGACCTCGACCCCGTCGATGGCCTGCGCGGCGTGCTCGCGAACCCGGCCCAGATCCTGGATGAGTTGACGTGCGGCTCCTAGGTCGCGGACTTGTCCACTCCTTCGCGGGGCGCATGGTTCTCGACGAGGTCGGTTTCGACGTGCGGCGAGGCGAGAGCATCGCCATCGTGGGGCCCTCCGGCATGGGCAAGACCACCCTCCTCGCCATCCTGGGAGGCCTGATCGAACCGGACTCCGGTCGGGTCGGAGTCCAGACCCGTGGGAGGGACGGCCTGCAACCACCCGAGCCGTGGGTCTCCTGGGTTCTCCAGACGACCAACGTGCTGCGCGATCGATCCGTCCTCGCCAACGTCCGACTCGGTTGCTTCGCCGACGCTGCGACTTGGCGCAAGGCCGACGGTAGGGCCAGGGCGGCGCTCGAGCGGGTCGCTCTCGGGGCACGCGCCGACGAGCCCCTGCGGCTCCTGTCCGGGGGCGAGGCACAGCGGGTCGTCATCGCGCGCGCGATGGCCAGCCGACGTCCCTTCCTCCTGGCCGACGAGCCGACCGGCCAGCTCGATTCGGCAACCAGCCGCCTGGTCATGGATGCCCTGTTGGCGGCGAGCCAGCGACGTGGCCTGGTGCTCGTGACCCACGACGCCGAGCTGGCGCAGCGGTGTGATCGGGTCCTGCGGCTCACCGACGGTCGCCTGAGCGACGTAGCGACCGTGAGGCGCTGATGAGTGGCTGGCTCCTCGGAGCGGCCCTTCGAGAGGCGAGCCATAGTTGGCTTCATGGACGATGGCGAACCATCGGTCTCCACGTCGTCTTCGTGGCCGTGGTGGCCGTCCCCTTGAGTGCGGATCTCCAGCACGTCAGCGGATTGCTCAGCCAGGAAAGCGACTGGCTGCACGACGGTGGAGACGTCCTGGTCGCCAGCAGCGAGCAAGGCGTCGGTCGTGCGGGATGCGAGCGGCTCAACCAGATCGAGGGCGTGTGGGGAGCCGGCGCCGTGACCCTGCTGCCAGCTGCTCAGCTCTCGGTGGCACCCGGCGACCCGATTTCCATCCTCGGCGTCACCCCTGGAATCACTCGTGTGCTCGGCTCCGCCGAACTCGGTGGACGTGCCTTGGTCTCGGAGGATCTGGCCCGGAAGTATGGATGGCGGGTCGGCTCTCATGTGGCGCTTGGATCGCAGCCGGCGCGGCACCAGCGGTCCGGCCCGCCCGACCCCGTCACCCGCGATGTGACGCTGCCACTCGGCGCCGTCCAGGTGGGAGCGGTGCGAACTCTCGCGGTCCTGGCCGAGGAGCACGGCTCCGGAGTTGTCCTCGAGCAGGCCCCCACCGGCCTGGCGGACGCCTGCTACGTGCGCGCCGACCTTGCTGCTCGCGAGAGTCTCCACGATGCGCTTCCGGCCCTGGTCGGTGCCGATGGGGCCGACAGTCATGTGACGGTGGCAGACCGGCTCGTGGGCGGAAAGTACGCCCAGGACTATGCCGCACTCTGGGAGAGCCGCCCGTTGCGGAAGGGTCCCTGGATCGCTGGCCTCCTCATGGCCCTGACCTGGCTGCTGATGCGATGGACCACTCGGGCGGACGACGGTCTCTATGCGACGCTCGGGGCCGGCAGGGTCTGTTTGCTCGTGATCAGGGAGGTCGAGTTCTCCCTCCACCTGGTCCCCGGCGTGGCGATCGGGCTGGCGGCCGCGGCATCGTTCGCCGCCGCATCCGGTACCAGCTGGTTCGTGTTGTGGCCCGAGATGATGCGCTACGGCCTCGTCAGCGCTCTGACCGCGACCGCCGTGGCCTCGATCTGGGCGTTCCTTCCGCGGCCGTCGCCGTTGGATGCTCTCAAGGAGCGCTAGGGAGCCAGTTCCTCGAACAGGGTGATCTGCAGCCCGGCCGGCGCCTCCATCCGTGAGTTCAGCGAACGCCACGGGGTCTTGACCGGTCGCCGAACGCATGATCGCTGCCTGACCTGACCTCTCACAGATCGACGAGCTGCGCGGCGCCCACCACCAGGCACGCCACGGTGACGACCAGGAAGAAGCCGACCCACACGAGCCCAGGCAGCCCGGTCAGCCGAGCCAGGGCATCGGCATCCGAGGACCCCCCTCTCCCCCGCCGGCGATGGATCTGCAGCTCGATCACAGCGCGCGGGGACCCCAGGAGCAGGAACCACGTGCCGGCGTACGCCGCCAGCGACTGCCACCCGGCGCTTCCCCACCACGACACGGCAAAGACGCCGAGCCCGGCCACCAGGACGGCGTAGAGGCCGTAGAAGTTGCGGATCTGGAGCAACAGCAACGCCAGCAGCAGCACCGCCAGCCACAGGACTGCGAGGGCGTGGCCGGCCCCGAGCAGGGAGGCGGCGCCCAGACCGAGCACGGCCGGCCCGACATAACCCGCCGCCGCCGTCACCACCATTCCCGGTCCCGTCGGACGACCACGGGACACGGTGAGGCCCGACGTGTCCGAGTGCAGCCTGATGCCCGCCAGCTGCCGCCCCGTGACCAGAGCGGCGACCCCGTGACTCCCCTCGTGCGCGATCGTCAGCGCGTGCCGAGCGATCCGCCACGGCCGCGGCACCACCACGAGCAGCAGCGCGAACAGGAACGACGCCAGGACCACCCCGTCGGGCACCGGCTGGGTGCCGGTCACCTCGCGCCAGACGTCTGTGATCGGCTCCATCATGGGGTCACCGTACGGGCGCAGGCGAAGCCCCACGCCGCTCCGGCTGACATCATGGACCGGTGAGCTCGCACCAGGTCGCCGTCGCGGCCACCGGCCAGCAGTCTCTCGAGGCCGGACTCGGGGTGGCTGCCGACGGTGGCAACGCCTTCGACGCGGCGATGGCCGCCGCGCTGGTCGCCATGGTGACCGAACCCGGGGTGGTCAGCATCGGCGGGGGCGGATTCATCTCGGCCTGGCCGGCCGGCGGCGAGCCGATCGTGATCGACGGCAACGTGGAGATGCCGGGGCGCGGGCTCCCGCCCGAACGGCGCGGCGGCGGTGTCCGTGAAGTCGTCACCACCTACGGGGGCGGAGTCACGATGCACGCCGGTCACGGCTCGGTGGCCACGCCAGGCATCGTGCCCGCCTTCGACGTGGCACACGAACGTTTCGCCCGGTTGGACTGGGCCCGGCTCGTTGCTCCGGCCATCTCCGCGGGTCGGGACGGCTACCCGATGAGCTCGGCGGCCTCCCTCTACCTGGGCTTCACCGCCGACACCCTGTTCGGCTCGGACCCCGAGGCGCACGCGCTCGTCACCAGACCCGATGGCGGAGTGCTGGCCGGCGGTGAGCGGACCCGCAACGTGTTGGTCGCCGACACACTCGAGCAGCTGGCCACCGAAGGACCGTCACTCTTCACCCACGGTGCGGTGGCCAGGGCGCTCGTCAACGACATGGCGGCCAACGGTGGTCTCATCACCGCGGAGGACCTCGCCGCCTACCAGGCCGTCGTGCGGCCGGCGTACTGCCTCGACGTGGGTGCCTGGCACATCGCCACCAACCCGCCCCCGTCGGTCGGCGGCCCGATGCTGGCGATCATGCTCGGTGAGCTGGCGCGGCGAGATGCCGAACACGGCGGCTGGACCTGGGCGGACGCCATCGAGATCCAGCGCGCCGTACTGGGCTACCGGACCTCCGTGCACGACCTGTCCGGCGATCTCACAGCCGACGGGCTGGCCCTGCTGCGAGCGGTCGGCGCCGACGGCCTGAAGGCCCTGCGGACCTCACCCTCCACGGCCCACATCTCGGCGGTGGACTCCCTGGGCAACGCGTGCGCCATCACGGTGAGCAGCGGGTACGGCGCCGGCATGACCATCCCTGGCACCGGGATCCTGCTCAACAACAGTCTCGGGGAGATGGAACTGAACCGACGCGGGCTGCATGCCGCTCCCCCGGGCACCCGCCTGGCCTCCAACATGGCTCCGACCACCGGCCGGACCGACGACGGACGAGTCCTGGCCATCGGCTCTCCCGGCGCGGACCGGATCACGACGGCGCTGATGCTCGTGCTGGGCCAGGGCTGCCTGCGGCACGCCGACCTGCAGTCCGCTATCGCGGATCCACGAGTGCACCTGCGTCTCGGTGAGGACGGCTCCTTCCGCGTCGAGTACGAACGTGATCGCGACATCGAGGCCGCGGTCGCCGCGAGCGGCCTGTCCGGGCACGAGTACCCCGAACCGCACATGTACTTCGGCGGAGTGGGCGCCGCCTACCACTCCCCCGATGGCCAGCTCACCGCCGCAGGAGACTCCCGGCGTGCTGCCGCCACCGGGGTCAGCTGAGTCACCGCGGGGTGGGTAGGTTGGCGAACATGGCCGCTCGCACCCTCGTCCGCACCGCTGCCGCCGTGACGACCACCGCCGTGATCGGTGGCCTCGGCACCGATGTCAGGTCGGGTTGGTACGCGCGGCTCGACAAGCCGGCCTGGCAACCCCCGGGGTGGGCTTTCGGGCCTGCGTGGACGACCCTGTACGCCCTGATGGCCGTCGGCGCGGCCCGGACCATCGACCGACTCCCTGCCGACGAGGCCAGGGAATTCGAGGCTGCCTTCGGTGCCAACCTGGTGCTGAACGGCGGCTGGAACTGGCTGTTCTTCAAGGCGCACCGCCCCGACCTCGCCCTCGCGGAGATCGCCGTCCTCGAGGTGTCGTGTCTCGACCTGGTGCGCCGCTCCGCCAAGGTCGATCGGGCCGCCGCTGCCATGCTGACGCCGTACGCCCTCTGGGTGGGGTTCGCCTCGACCCTCAACGCCTCGATCTGGCGGAGGAACCGGTGAGCGCTCGGCTGTTGAGCAGCGATGTGGTCGCAGCTGCCCTGCAGCACGAGCCGCTGCCGGTCGAGGACCTGATCGACGGAGAACCCACGGCTGCCTCGACCCCTCTCGACTCCCTGGGCGGGGTGGAGATCGGGATCTGGGAGATGACCGTGGGTGGTGCCCGTGACACCGAGGTCGACGAGGTGTTCATCGTCGTGTCCGGTCGCGGCACGGTTCGTTTCGACGACGGCGAGGAGCTCGCGCTGTCCCCCGGGGTGGCTGTCCGACTGTCGGCTGGCGAGCAGACCTCCTGGACCGTCCACGAGACGCTGCGCAAGGTCTACATCGCACCTGAGTGACCCTGATGAGCCCCGGGCACGATGATCGGGTGACCCACGTGGTCACAACGGGCTACCCAGACGTGTCATTTCAGGTGGAACTAGGACATTCCCCCTCCCCAACCGCGTCACCGCCCAAGACTCGACACGTCTACATCCCTGGGGTAGGAGAGACGTGTCCATCAGGAAGCTTGGCTCGGTCGCGACCACTGCGGTGCTCGCGCTCCTCCTCGCGCCCCTGAGCCTGACCTCGCCAGCGCACGCCGAGGACACCTCGCGCAGCGCGTCCCGTGCCGGCGCGAGGGTCGAGAGCCTGGACCTGCCCCACCTGCAGATGGAAGCAGCCAAGCTCCAGGCAGGTTTCGTGCGGGCATCCCTGGAGTTGGAGCAGGCAAGACTCGAGCTGGCCGCTGCGCAGGGCGAGGTTGCCGATGCCGAGGTGCGCGCCGAGCGAGCCCAGGCCACCGCCGATCGAGAATCCCAGAACCTCGCCACCTACGTCGACACGCTCTACACCCAGGGCCCCAGCATGGATTCCGGTCTGATGGTGCTCGTCACCGGACTGACCCACGACGACACCATGTGGCGCGAGAACCTGGTGTTCGAACAGGTCACGAGCGACCAGGCCACCGTCGTCGAGCGTGCCCAGATCGCCCGCAGCGCGGCGATCGCACTGCAGGCCGAGGCCGAGAAACGCCAGGAGGAGGCCGACAAGGCCGAGGCCAAGGTCCAGGCGGTGCTCATTGACATCTCCGAGCGTGCCGACCAGGTCACCGCGGCGGCCGAGGACAGCTTCCAGGACAACAGCCAGGAGGCGGAGTTCAACGACGTCCAGCAGTCCGCGCGCAACAAGGCGGCAGGGTCACTGTGGCGCGGCTACCAGCGCCGGCTGCGTGAGGATCACGTGAAGCTGCCGAGCGCGAAGGCCCTGCGCGACCCTCGTCACCTGCCGCCGGGCCTGGTGGCCCTCACCGGCAAGCACAAGGCACGGATCCCCGGCGTCGCTCTCAGCGCCGACAACCGGGCGCTGACCGTCCTGCCCCGTCCCGTCGTCACCGCCGTGACGTCCTCACTTGCCGAGCTGGCCAAGCCCTACGTCGCCGGTGGTCTCGGTCCGGAGAGCTACGACTGTGGTGGCCTCGTCGCCGCGGCGTACCCCGGACGCGGCAGCACCCCGGCCGACCTCTTCGAGCACACCCGTCCGGTGCCGCGCGACACCGTCCAGGTCGGCGACCTGGTCTTCTTCGCCACCGAGGGCGCAGGCATCCACCACGTCGGCATCTACCTCGGCGGCGAGCTGATGATCGCCGCCGACGGGCCGGCCAGCCAGGTCGCCGTACTGCCCCTGCCGGAGAAGCCGTACGCCGTCACCCGACCCTCGCTGCCCGTCGGCAAGGCTCACGACGCGCCCACCGGCGACGGAACCGAGCAGATGACCTGTGGTTCGCAGCTGATCGCCGGCGGCGTCACCACGGCGGGCATGGTCTCCCCCGTCGCACCGGGTGAGTTCACCTTCAGCAGCAGGTTCGGTGAGCCCGGCGTGCACTGGGGCTCCGGCTTCCACACCGGCCTGGACTTCGCGGCCCCGGTCGGCACGCCGGTCGTGGCTGCGCGCGAGGGGACGGTCTCGATCTCGCACCCTGACTGGGCCGGCAACCTGGTCACCGTCGACCACGGCAACGGACTCACGACCACCTATGCCCACCTGTCCTCGGTGTTCGTGAAGCCCGGCCAGGAGGTCCTGGCCGGACAGAGCATCGGCGCCGTCGGGCAGCTCGGCAACACCACCGGCCCGCACCTGCACTTCGAGGTGGTCATCCTGGGCACTCCCGTGGACCCCGAGCTGTTCCTCGGCGGAGGTGGCCCGGAGGGTAGCGCCGGCTGGGGCGGCTTCCTCAACGGCATGATCCCCACGACCGAGCTCTGCGGCCTCGAGTCCGCCCCCGGCCAGCTGCTCCGCTGTGACGCCGCACGGGCCTACGACGCCCTGGCCCGCGCCTACCGCGGCCAGTTCGGCAGCGAGATGTGCATCACCGACTCCTACCGGACCTTCGCCTCGCAGGTCACCACCTTCGCCAACAAGCCCGGGCTCGCCGCGGTGCCCGGCACCTCGAACCACGGCTGGGCACTCGCGGTCGACCTCTGCGGCGGCATCGAGGACCCCGCCAGTGCCGAGCATGCCTGGTTGCAGTCCACGGCACCCGCCTTCGGGTGGACCCACCCGGAGTGGGCCGAGCCCGGCGGCGGACGCCCGGAGCCCTGGCACTGGGAGTTCGGCAACATCTCCTGACGGCCCGTCGTTGGTGAGGACCAAGGTCCCCCCGGTCGGGGAACCAAGCCTCCACCGCCCCAGCAACGCCCTTGACAGCATGGGTGGAGGAGTTGGTGGGCCATGGGTCTGTCCGTTGCCCACCCCACATCGAGAGGGGCGCAACAGCCATGAAGGCACTCGTGTACGGCGGCGTAGACCACCGATCATGGACCGACGTACCCGACCCGTCGGTCAAGGACCCCGAGGACGCCATCGTGCGCGTCGACGCGGTCACCATCTGCGGAACCGACCTCCACATCCTCAAGGGTGACGTGCCCGAGGTCGAGACCGGCCGCATCCTCGGCCACGAGGCCGTGGGCACCGTGCTGCAGATCGGCTCACACGTGCGCGACATCCAGGTCGGCCAGCGTGTGCTGGTCTCCTGCATCTCGGCGTGTGGACGCTGCCGCTACTGCAAGGAGGGGCGCCACGGACAGTGCCTCGGAGGAGGTGGCTGGGTCCTCGGCCACACCATCGACGGCACGCAGGCCGAGCTGGTCCGGGTCCCGTTCGCCGACCACTCGTTGCACGTCCTCCCCGAGAACGTGAGCAGTGAGGACGCACTGATGTTGGCCGACATCCTGCCGACGTCGTACGAGGTCGGCGTCCTGGCCGGCCGGGTGTCCCCCGGCGACACCGTGGTCGTGGTGGGCGCAGGCCCGATCGGGCTGGCAGCTCTGGCCACCGCCAGACTCTTCACCCCGTCTCAGGTCGTCATGGTCGATCCCGCTGCCTCCCGTCGCGAGAGCGCCCTGGCAGCAGGTGCCGATCACGCCGTGGCGCCCGAGGACGCCGAGGCCCTGGTCGCCTCGCTCACCGGTGGCGCCGGAGCGGACGTCGTGGTCGAAGCAGTGGGAGTCCCGAGCAGCTTCGAGCTCTGCACCGCGCTGGTGCGTCCTTGCGGTCACGTGGCGAACGTCGGCGTCCACGGCGAGCCCGCCACCCTTCACCTCGAGCAGCTGTGGATCAAGGACGTCACCATCACGACCGGACTGGTCGACACCCGGACCACGCCTTTGCTCCTTCGTCTCCTCAGTGAGGGCAAGTTGGACGTGTCGTCGCTGGTGACGCACCGTTTCGGCCTCGACGAGATGCAGGACGCCTACGACGTGTTCTCCCAGGCCGGCGAGACCGGAGCACTCAAGGTCGCGCTCTTCAACCCCGACACCGTCGTCTGAGCAGCCTGGAACGAGGAGACGAGCGGAGAGGCCGAATGGAGCTCGCGGTCAGCACCCTCGGCCTCACCAAGCGCTTCGGCAGCCGGGTCGCCCTCAGCGACCTCGACCTGGAGGTGCCGGTGGGCAGCATCTTCGGCTACCTGGGTCCCAACGGCGCCGGCAAGACGACGACGATCAAGTTGCTCGCGGGCCTCTACCGGCCGACGTCGGGACGCGCGGTCGTCCTGGGCTCGGACGTGGCGACCGACCGCGACGGGGTGCAGGCCCGCATCGGCTATCTCCCCGGCGACTTCACCGGCTACCTGGACCAGACGGGACGCCAGTTCATCGGCCTGCTGGGTGCCTTGCGCGGTGGCGCGGACTGGGATCACGTGGGGTCCTTGGCACGGCGCCTCGATCTCGACCTCGACCGCCGGATGGGCACGTTGTCGCACGGCAACCGGCAGAAGGTGGGGATCGTGCAGGCTCTGATGGGGCGGCCCGAGCTGCTCATCCTCGACGAGCCGACCCAAGGACTCGACCCACTGATGCAACGCGAGTTCCTGGCCCTCCTGCGCGAGGTCCGCGACGAGGGACGCACGGTGCTGCTGTCCTCGCACGTGCTCTCCGAGGTCGAGGCCGTGGCTGACACCGTCGGGATCCTCGACGACGGCCGGCTGCTGGCCACGCGCACGATGACCGAGCTGCACGCCGACGCCGTACGCCGGATGGACCTCACCTTCGAGGACCGGGTGCCTGCCGAGGCCCTTCGCGCCGCAGCCGGGGTGCGCTGCGTCGAGGTCACCGGCCCGACCGCACAGATCACCGTCACCGGGTCACTGGCCGACCTCTTCCGGGTGGCGGCGCCGTACGGCGTCGTCGACGCCACCACCCACCAGACGGACCTGGCCGACGTCTTCCTCGGCTTCTACGACGAGAGGAGTGGAGTCTCCGATGCGCAGCATCTACACGAAAGCGCTGTGGGACCAGCGGCGAAGTCTTCCCGCCTGGGCTAGTGCGTTGGCCCTCATGGTGTTCCTGGAGGCCGCCATGTGGCCCTCGCTGTCGGACATGAGCGAACTGGACGCCTACCTCGACGACTTCCCGTCAGCGCTCAAGGAGGTCTTCTCGATCGACCAGATGTCGACCGGGCAGGGGTTCCTCAACGCGGAGCTCTTCACGCTGATGCTGCCGATGATGTTCGTCGTCTTCGGCGTACTCCACGGAGCGCGCATGGTCGCCGGTGAGGAGGCGGCCGGGACACTGGATCTGCTGCTGGTCACTCCGTTGTCGACCACCCGATTCCTGGTCGAGGAGGCCCTGGCGCTCACCACCAGCCTGGCTGCGCTGGGCGCTGCCGTCTTCACCGCCACGATTCTGGGCAGCGCCGCGTTCGGACTGCAGGTGAGCGTCGTCGCGGCCCTCTCCGGGTCCTTGGCCGTCACCCTGCTCGGGCTCGAGTTCGGCGTGCTCGCCCTCGCCATCGGCGCCCTGACCGGTCGCCGGGGCCTGGCACTCGGACTCACTTCGGCACTCGGCCTCGCCACGTACGTGCTCTACGTCGCGGGGATGTTCGTGGATGCGCTCTCCCCGTGGCGTGTGCTGTCCCCCTTCGACCAGGCACTGAGCGCCGGCCCCTTGGCCCCGGACCTCCCAGCCTCAATGCTGTGGCTCGTGGTCGTGTCGGTGCTGGCCTGCCTGGCGGTGCTCCCGCTCTGGGCTCGCCGCGACATCGGCGCCAGCAGCTGACCTCTCAGATGTCTTCGGGCACCATCTCGATGGCCCCCGCCGGGCACTCGCTCACGCACAGCCCGCAGCCCTTGCAGTAGTCCAGGTCGATCAGGTACGGCGATCCTGGCAGCCCGGTCTTGGAGATCGCGTTGTCGGGACACACGGCGAAGCAGTTGTCACAGGAGAAGCAGGTGCCGCACGACAGGCAGCGACGAGCCTCGTACGCCGCGTTCTCCTCGTCGAGGCCCTGGACGACCTCTTCGAAGTTCGTCTGGCGGCGGACAGCCTCCAGACGGGCCCGATGGGTGCGTGGGGCGTCCTCGAAGTACCACGTGTTCAGGGAGGCGAAGTCGGCCAGCCGGACCGGTGGCGGCGTCGGCACCGAAGCGCCCGCGAGCCACGCGTCCACGGCCTGTGCCGCTCGGCGTCCGTGACCGATGGCCACGGTCACCGACCGCTCCCCCGCCACCATGTCGCCACCGGCGAAGATGCCCGGGTGGGCCGTCATCTGCGTACGGTCGACGTGGACGATGCCCTCGTGCACCTCCACCCCGTCCAGGCCGTCGAGGAGAGACAGGTCGGTCTCCTGCCCCAGGGCCAGGACCACAGTGTCGGCCGACAACTCCTCGAGCGCCCCGGTGGCCTGCGGGAAGCCGGTCTCGTCGAGCTCCATGCGCTCGACCACGACCGTGCGTCCCTCGACGTGGTCGATGGTGGAGAGCCAGCGGAACACCACCCCCTCGTCCTCGGCCTCACGCACCTCGCTCTCGTGCGCCGGCATCCGGTCCCGGGTGCGCCGGTAGATGATGACCGCCTCGTCGGCGCCCAGCCTCTTCGCGGTGCGGGCGGCATCCACCGCGGTGTTGCCCCCGCCGTAGACGGCGACCTGCCGGCCCAGCAACGGCCGCTCCCCCTCGCCGAGGTCGTGCAGCAGGGCGACAGCGTCGACCAGGTGGGCAGCCGAACCCGCCGGGACGTAGGCCCGCCGGCCGATCTGGGCACCGACCGCGAGGAACGCGGCGTCGTACCCGTCGTCAGCCATCGTGGCGTCGAGATCGGTGACCCCTGAGCCCAACTGCAGTTCCACGCCGAGATCGGTGATGCGCCGGATCTCGGCGTCGAGCACCTCGCGGGGCAGCCGGTAGGCGGGAATCCCGAACCGCATCATGCCGCCGGCCTGCGCGGCCGAGTCCCGCACCGTCACCCGGTGGCCTCGGCGGGCCAGCTGGTAGGCAGCCGACAGACCGCTGGGACCCGCCCCGACCACGAGCACGTGTTTTCCGGTTGCCGGGGCGTTCGCGGGCAGGGCCCAGTGCTGGTCGATGGCGCGGTCGCCGATGAAGCGCTCGACCGAGTTGATGCCGACCGCCTCGTCCAGCTGTCCGCGGTTGCAGGCGGTCTCGCAGGGGTGGTAGCAGACCCGTCCCATCACCGCCGGGAACGGGTTGTCCTCCACGATGCGATGCCAGGCCCGTTGGTAGCCTGGCCCGCCCTCCTCGGCGTCGTACAGCCAGGAGCGCACGTCCTCGCCGGCCGGACAGCCGTTGCCGCACGGTGAGGTGCTGGTGGCGTACACCGCACGTTCGGTGCGCCAGGACCCCGTCTTGTCCGCCCGGCTCGACGCCGGGTCCAGCGTGATCGCAAAAGGCTTCCTGTCCATCTCACGCACGTCCTTCTTCGAGCAGTCCGTACCGGGCGATGTTGCGGTCCGCGATCTCCTGCAGTTTCGCGACGACGTCGGGCCGCGGGTGATCGCCGAACAGATGGGCGAAGCGCCCCTGCAACCTCAGGTAGTCCGACACGGGAACCTGCCGCCGGATCCTCGACACCGCGCTCACCTCCCCGTGCTCGGCCTCGAACACCGCGAAGAACCCCGACTCGGTGGCGAGCCGAGCGAGCCGGACCGTGTCCTCGGTCGCCGACCTCCAGCCGGGCGGGCACGGCACCAACACGTGCAGGTACCTCGCCCCGTGCATCGACATGGCCTTGTCCACCTTGCGCTCGAGGTCGTGCAGGTCGGCGATCGTGGCCGTCGCGACGTACGGGATGCCATGGGCCATGGCGATCCGCGGCACGTCCTTGCCCTGGCCGAAGCTGTTGCCCGGGTCGGCTCCGAGCGCCTTGGTGTTGGCGGTGCTGGCCGCCGGCGGCGTCGCCCCGGACCGCTGGACGCCGGTGTTCATGTAGCCCTGGTTGTCGTAGCACACGAACAGGACGTCGTCGTTGCGCTCGAACATCCCCGAGAGACAACCGAAGCCGATGTCGACCGTGCCGCCGTCCCCCGCCTGCCCCACCACTCGGATGTCGTCGCGGCCCAGAGCGCGCAGGCCCGCAGCCATCCCGGACGCCACGGCGGGCGCGTTGCCGAAGAGCGAGTGCACCCAGGGGACCTGCCACGACGACTCCGGGTAAGGCGTGGAGAAGACCTCCAGGCACCCGGTCGCATTGACCACGACCACCTTCCCGTCGCTGGCTCGCATCGTCGCGTCCAGGACGTAGCGAGCACCCAGCACCTCGCCGCAACCACGGCAGGCGCGGTGTCCGCTGGTGATGGCGTTGGAACGAGCGCTGTCGGACTGCACCGTTCGCTGGTCAGCCTCCAGGAGGCGATTGCCCGCAGCGAAGGTGCCGACCTGGTAGAGCTTGAGATCCTCGCTCATCGCGCACCACCTCCGGGGTTGCGGCCACGACTGGCCGAGACGACCGAGCGTGGTACGGCGTCAGCCTCGAGCTCGTGCTCCACCAAGGCGCGGTCGAGATCGAGGAAGTGCAGGGCGTGCGGGTCCACCCGGTCGGCCAGTACGTCGTCGAGCAGGGCACGGACCGAGGCGCGCGTCACCGGCCGTCCTCCCAGACCTGCGACGACCTCGAAGACCTGGTCCACGCGGCCCAGGACGGAGAGCCGGACATCGGTCCCGAGGATCGCGCCGGAGCCGACCGCGAATGCACGCTCGAGCACGATGACCCGGGAGGCCGTCGACAACGCGTCGCGCACCTCGTCGAAGGGCCAGGGCCGGAAGCAGGTCACGGCCAAGGCCCCGACCGCCACGCCTTCGTCACGCAGGTCGTCCACGACGTCCTCGACCGCACCCAGCACGGACCCCATGGCAACCACCACGGTCTCGGCCCCCTCGGTGCGGTAGTGGTGGGTCAGCCCACCTGAGGCGCGCCCGAAGCTGCGCTCGAACTCCGCCCCGACCGAGCGGACCTCGTCGAGTGCCAGCAGCTGGTGCGCCGCGGCGAGGTACCTGACCTCGGAGAACGCGTCGGGCCCGACCATGGCCCCGATGGTGACCGGGTCGTTCGGGTCGAGCACCTGCCGTGGCACGAACGGAGGCAGGAACGCGTCGACCTGGTCCTGGTCGGGCACGTCGATCGCCTCGACGGCGTGGGTGAGCACGAAGCCGTCCATGCACACCATGACCGGGAGCGAGCAGCGCTCCGCGATGGCGAACGCCTGGACGTGGAGGTCCACGGCCTCCTGGTTGGACTCCGCGAACAGCTGGATCCAGCCGCAGTCGCGCTGAGACATCACGTCGGAGTGGTCGTTCCAGATGTTGATGGGTGCCCCGATCGCGCGGTTGGCGACCGTCATGACGATCGGCAGCCCCAGCCCCGAGACGTTGGGAAGCGCCTCGGCCATGTAGAGCAGCCCTTGGCTGGCCGTCGCGGTGTAGCTGCGGGCGCCGACCACGCTGGCGCCGAGACACGCGCTGATGGCCCCGAACTCCGACTCGACCATGAGGTACTCGCAACCGGTGAGCATCCCGGTCCGGACGTGGTCGGAGAGCGCCTCGACGATGTGGGTCTGGGGTGAGATCGGGTACGCCGCCACCACGTGCGGGCGGCAGCGGGCCACGACGTCGGCGACGGCCCGGGATCCCTCGACCTGCTCACGCATCGACGTACGCTCCCGAGCCTCGCAGCACCACGGCGTGGGCCTCGGTCGCTGCCGCGGCATTGGCCTCCCCGAGATCCCCGGGGAACCGGGCACGGATGGCAGTGGTCACCGCGTCCAGCGACACGACACCGGTCAACGCCGCGAAGGCGCCGAGCAGGGCTGCATTGGGAAGCGGTCTGCCGAGATGCTTGCGCGCCAACTCGGTCGCGGGCACGGTGACCACCCGCCCGGCCACCGGGACCGGTTCCAGGGAGTCCAACCCCAGCTCCTGTGGCGTCCGCGAGCTGTTCACGAGCAGGTACGTCTCAGCGGTTCGACCCTCCAGCACCGAGGCCAGCCCCATCAGCGTGGGGTCCTGGACCACGAGTGCGTCCGGTCGGGTGATGGGGTCGTGGGCACGGATGGGTCGGTCCGCGATCCTGCAGAACGCCATGACCGGCGCGCCGGTCCGTTCCGACCCGAACGTGGGGAAGGCCTGGGCGTCGCGTCCCTCGTCGAAGGCGGCCACCGACAGGAGTTCCGCCGCGGTGACGACTCCCTGTCCTCCCCGGCCGTGGAAGCGTACTGCGAACATCCGGCTCGTTTCGTCGTCGCTGTCTCGCGGAGCCATGGCTGGTCCTCTCTGGTCACTGCCTGCTTCGAGCCTCGCAGGGTCCGCGCGGCGAGGCAGGGGCCCTTCGTCCCTGGTCTCGTGACCGATGGTCACAGCTCCCCTGCTCGGCCCAGCGGCATGTCAGGCAAGGGCCTGCCCGATCTCGGCGGTCCACTCGTCCACGTCCGACCAGTCGCGAAAATCGCCCTCCGGCATGAGCGCGCGCCCAGCGGGCAGGCGGCGCATGGATCGTTCGGCGAACGTGAGCCGGCTCGGATCGAGAGCACCGAAGAAGACCCGGTGGTCCCGTGGTCGCACGGCCTCCTGGAGATCGAGGAGCTCGCGTGGCCGGGTGACGGTGCGCAGGTCGGCACCGTGCTCGTCCACGACCTCGTCACCGAGCGGCCCGCTGCTGAACAACCACACCGGCCGCGTGGCCAGGACCTCCTGGGCGCCTCGCACGAAGGACGACGCAGACCTCATCCAGCGCCCGAGGTAGAGCGCACTTCCCACCACGAACGCGTCGTACGACGCCACGTCGTCGACGTCACCCACGGCGCACACGTCAACCCTGTGACCGGCCGATCGCAGGTTGTCCCCGATCCGCTGGGCGATGCCAGCCGTAGCGCCGTGCTTGCTGGCATGCGTGACCAAGATCCTCATTGCTCCCACCTCCGCGGTACCTGTTGCTCCATGCTCGTTACGGGGACGGTGGGCCGGCAGGGCCGTTGGTCATCCGGACGGCGGCCGGACGTCAGGTGTGAGACCTCCCGGTTCTCCGGAAAGGCCCGGCCCAGAGGCCAGCAGCCTGATCACCTCGTGATCCTCGGTGGCCGAGAAGTCGTCGTAGTACTGGCCGACTGAGCCGAACCGGTCCGGTGTCTCGACGACGACCACCTCGTCGGCGCAGCCCAGGGTCCTCAGGGTCTCGGCCGGCGCGACCGGCGCCGCGAGGACCACCCGAGAGGCGCCGAAGTGGCGAGCGACGTCACAGGCCACCCGCGCCGTCGATCCGGTGGCGATGCCGTCGTCGACGATCACCGCGACGCGTCCCCGCAGGTCCACAGGCTCTCGTCCCTGCCGATAGCGCGCGACCCGCCGCTCCAGCTCAGCGCGCTCGCGACTCTCCACGGCCTGCCATTGCTGTGCGGTGACGCCTACCTGTTCAACGACGTCCTGGCTTGCGACCAAGAAGCCCGCCTCACCGATGGCGCCCATCGCCAGTTCCTCGTGGAAGGGCACACCGAGCTTGCGTACGACGAGGACGTCAAGCGGGGCATGAAGCGCCTCGGCGACCTCCGAGGCGACTGGAACTCCGCCGCGCGGCAGACCGAGCACCACGCAGTCCTGGCCGCGCAGGTGCACGAGAAGCCGTGCGACCTGGTGCCCCGCGTCGACACGATCACGGAAACGACGCACGACCGGGTCCTTGCCGCGCCCGCACCGGCGACGCACCTGTACCTAGTCGCTGGCCATTGACCGGGCCCGGGCGACCCTGGGCCGCATGAGCAGATAGGCCACGACCACGACTCCTGCCACGAGCACCGCGCGGTTCACATCGACGGCGGGACGCCACGAGACCTGGTTGTCCCGGATCAGGTAGGCACCAGCCGGTCGTCCGCTCATCCCGAAACCGCCCCCCTCGCCCTCCTGCCCACTGGCATCGGCTCCCTTGCCGCCGCCGAAGCCGCCGGCGACCGAGGCTGCTGGAATGAGCGTGAGGCCGTCACGCTCCACGGGTTCGCCGTAGACCCTGCGAGCCGTCAACGACTCCCGGGCCGTGCTCATGAGCTGATCGACGTCCATCACCTACTCCGTTCACTCGTCTTGCGGTTCATCCCTGCCCGGAGACCGAGCACGGCGCCTGGTCAGGAAACTGCCTCCATGGACGGGGCGTACTCCCCGGACCTCGCCAGGCTGTTGAGCCGGGCGCGGTGCAGCAGCGCCGCCTGAGCAGCGCCACGATTGGTCTCCTCGCCGGCCCAGGCGCGCAGGACCGGACCCTGCAGAGCCCTGCCGAACGAGAAACTGCACTGCCACGGCTGGGGTCCCTGCCGGTTGATCGCTGCGAGACGCGCCGTGGCCTGCTCGTCGCTCTGGCCTCCGGAGAGGAACACGAGACCGGGCACCGCCGCCGGAACGGCCTGGCGCAGCGTCCTGATCGTGAGCCGGCCCACCTCCTCGTCACTGACCTGGTGCGGGCAGTCGACACCCGGCAGCACCATGTTGGGCTTGAGCAGGCTTGCCTCCAGCACGACGTGCTGGTGGCCCAGTTGTTCGTACACGGCACGCAGCACGGTCACGGTCACCTCGGCGCACCGCTGCGCGGTGTGCGAGCCGTTCATCAGCACCTCGGGTTCGACGATGGGCGTGAGCCCGGCCTCCTGGGCCAGCGCCGCATAGCGCGCCAGGGCATGGGCGTGGGTCTCGATACAGGTGGCACTCGGGAGCGCACCGTCGATGCGGATGACGGCGCGCCACTTGGCGAACCGCGCCCCCAGCGACGCGTAGTCGGCCAGGCGTGCCCGAAGTCCGTCGAGTCCCTCGGTCGCCACCTCGCCGGGGAACCCGGCCAGGGGCTTGATGCCCCCATCGACCTTGATGCCGGGAATGATGCCCTGCCGACGCAGCAGCTCGGGAATGGGTGTGCCGTCAGGGGTGCGCTGGCGAATGGTCTCGTCGAACAGGATCACCCCGCTGATGAACTCCGACAGTCCCGGCGTCCCTAGGAGCATCCCTCGGTAGGTCTGGCGCACCGACTCCGACGACTCGAGACCGATCGCGGCCAGGCGCTTCGCCATGGTGGGGTGGCTCTCGTCAGCGGCAAGGATGCCCTTGCCCGGTGCGACCAGGGCCTCTGCCGTCCTTGACATGGTCTCGATGTCCATGGCTCGCCTCGTCCCTCTCGTCGGTGTCCGCCCGCCATGCCGACCAGTCCAGCATCGGCCCCGACGCGGCACCACGGTCGTTGGTCCCGCCCTTGTGGGACCTCCACCCGGGCGCCCACCGGCGCTGGCCTACCATCTGCACCATGCTCAAGCGCCCCATCGCAATCACGGCCCTGCTTCTCGTCCTGACCGGTCTCAGCGCGTGCGGTGGGGGCGAGGACTCCCCTGAGTCGGCCAGCGACCCGTCGACCGCCGCGGGATCCACGACCACCTGCGACTACCCCGACGACGCAGCGGCCGCCAAGGACGCCACGAAGCCGTCCTCGGAGGCCCCGGACGAAGGCGAGGTGGAGGTCACCATCGCCACCAGCATCGGCGACCTGAAGGCGACGCTCGACCAGGCATCCGCGCCCTGCACGGTGCACTCGTTCCTGTCACTGGCCGAACAGGGCTACTTCGACGGCACGACCTGCCATCGCCTCACGATGCCCGGCAGCGGAATCTCCGTGCTCCAGTGCGGCGACCCGTCGGGCACCGGCAGTGGTGGTCCCGGCTACTCGTTCGCCGACGAGCTGTCCGGCAAGGAGACCTACTCCTCGGGCACGCTGGCGATGGCCAACGCAGGCGCTGACACCAACGGGTCACAGTTCTTCATGGTGTACGGCGACTCGCCGCTGCCCCCGTCGTACACCGTCTTCGGCACGATCGATGCCGCCAGCACCAAGCTGATCGCCGACGCGGCCGCCCAAGGCACCACCGACGGCGGCATCGACGGCGCCCCCAAGGTGCCTGTCGACATCACCTCGGTCTCGTAGGCGCGGTCAGCCCTTGTGCTGGGAACGGCGGGCACGACGGGCGCGCCGCTCACTCTCGAGCGCGAGTTCCACGTTGCGGATCTGAGCAGAGTCCCGGCGCGAGTGGACTCGCCCGTTCTGAATCCCCTGGGCCAGCTGCAACTGCGTGTACATGACGGTTTCACACCTCTCGAGGTCGTTCTCGAACGACTGGTTTCGTAATGGTCTTTTCAGGTTGTCTGACTATTACATTCTAGATGACAATTAATGCGCACACGACCACATCCGACGTGATCTCGCACACCGGGGCCTAGGCTGGATTCGTGGCGTCCCTCGACCTGTCCTCGCACAGCCTTCAGCTCACTGAGGCAATTGACCGCTTCCACCAGCTCTCGATCACCTCCTACGACGTCCGGCTGGATCTGGCGAGCAGTGCCGAGCACTTCGGCTCGGTCACGACCATTCGCTTCGAAAGCCGTGGCGGTCCGACCTTCGTGGACCTGAAGCCGGTGTCGGTCGCGAGCATCACCCTGAACGGTGCCCCACTCGACGTCGACGCCCTCGAGCGCGGCCGGCTGCCGATCGCGACCCTCGCGGGCAGCAACGAGCTGGTGGTCGACGCCGTGATGCGCTTCCGCAATGACGGCGAGGGCCTGCACCGCAGCATCGATCCCGCCGACAAACGCCACTACGTCTACGGCATGTCGTTCATGGACGCGGCTCCGAGCATCTTCGCCTGCTTCGACCAGCCGGACCTCAAGGCGCCGTACACCTTCCACGTCCGGGCTCCTGCCGACTGGACCGTCATCGGCAACGCCCCCGGGACCCAGGTGGAGTCCGGGGTCTGGGAGTTCGAGGAGTCCCAGCCGCTGTCGACGTACTTCGTGACCCTGGTCGCGGGTCCCTATCACGTGCTCACCGACGAGCACGACGGAATCGGCCTCGGCCTGAGCGCGCGCCAGAGCCTCGCCGGCCCCCTGGAGCAGGACGCCGAGGAGCTGTTCACGCTGACCAGGCAGTGCTTCGACGAGTTCCACCGGCTGTTCGGCATCCGCTATCCCTTCGGCAACTACCACCAGGCGTTCGTGCCCGAGTTCAACGCCGGTGCCATGGAGAATCCGGGCTGCGTGACCTTCCGCGACCCGCTGATCTTCGCAAGCCGGGTCACCCGTGGCGTGCGGATCGCCCGGGCCACCACGGTCGCGCACGAGATGGCCCATCAGTGGTTCGGCAACATCACCACCCCGAAGTGGTGGGACGACCTCTGGCTCAACGAGTCCTTCGCGGAGTACATGGGCAACCGGGTCACCGCCGACGTCACCCAGTACGACGATGCCTGGGTGCACAACGCCTACTCCCGCCGCCAGTGGGGGCTCACCGCCGACCAGCGTCCGACCACGCACCCGGTGGCCGGCAACGGAGCCGTGGACGCCACGGCGGCACTGCAGGACTTCGACGGCATCTCCTACGCCAAGGGCTCGAGCATCCTCAAGCAGCTCAACACGACGTTGGGCGACGAGGTGTTCTTCGCCGGGGCGATCGACCACTTCACCCGGCACCGCTTCGGCAACGCGACGATGCACGACCTGTTCGAGAGCTGGGAGCGGGCCGGCGCCGGCGACCTCACCGGCTTCACCGACAACTGGTTGCGCACGGCAGGTCCCGACGAGCTGTGGCTCGACCGCATCGCGGGGACGATCCGGCGCACTGCGCCGACGGCCCACCCGGCCGACCGTCAGCACCGCACCCAGGTGGCCCTCGCCACGCCAGGCAGTCCGTGGCGCTTCGTGCCCCTCACGACCCTGGGCGACGAGACGCCGCTGGAGGTCGGGGCCGACGAGGCGGCGGTCATCGACCCCTTCGAACAGACGTGGGCAGTCATCGAGCCCGACCCCACCACGGTCGCCGCGTTGACCACGCTGCTGCCCGGGACCAAGGACGCCATGGTCCGAGCCGGCATCTGGAACGGTGTGCGCAGTGCCTTCCGCAATGCCTCCCTCTCCCCCGCGACCGCCCTCGACCTGGTCCAGGCCGGCATCCCGGACGAGGACAACGACGACTGCCTCTTCCATGTGCTGCCCTGGGCACGGAGCTGGCCGGCCGCCCTGTCCGACGACCCTGACGCCGCCCTCGCTCGGGTGCACACCGCGAGCCTGCAGCGCCTCGTGAGTGCCGAGCCTGGCTCCACCGTGCAGCTCGGTGCGTTCCAGTCCGCCATCAGCTCGTCCTCCGATCCAGAAGCCCTGGCGCAATGGCTCTCCGCAACCGGACTCCCCCGCGGACTGGGGCTCGACCTCGACCTGCGCTGGCGGATCCTTGTGCGCCTGGCCGGCCTCGGCGCGGTCGACCGGGCCTCGCTGCAGGATCATCTCGACGCCGAGCCCACGGCGCGCTCTCGCGTCGAGCACGCCAAGGCCCTTGCCTCGTTGCCCGACGAGGAGGCGAAGGCCTGGGCCTGGGAGCGTTTCCTGGGTCGCGAGACGGTGCCGAACTACGAGTTGGAGGCCACCGGGGTGGGCATGTGGCAGGCGAGGCAGGAACACCTCACCGACCCCTACGTCGAACGCTACTTCGCCGAGCTGCCCGGCACTGCCGAGGTCTTCTCCGGCTGGGTGCTCGCCGATCTGGCCGAGTGGTTCTTCCCGATGACCTCGCTGCGGGCTGAGACCCTGGAACGGGCCGAGGAGCTCATCGCCCGCGATGACCTGGATCTGTCGTTGCGCCGTCGCGTCACCGATCAGGCCGACACCCTGCGGCGACGGTTGGCGATCCGGCAAACCTTCGGTTCGTCATGAGGGGCCGTCGCCCCGGACCCACGGTCCGGACCCGGGTTCGCGAGGTCACCGCGGCCGGTGAGGTCCTGCGCGAGGACCGGCTCGCGACCGAGGAGCCGCTCGAGATCAGGCTGGCCTGGCCCGGTCGACGTGCCGAACGGCTGTGGGTGACCATGCGCACGCCCGGGAACGACTTCGAGCTCGCCGCCGGGTTCCTGCACCACGAGGGGCTGCACGGAATCGACACGGTCGCCTACTGCACCGACGTGGATCTGCGCGCCGAGCAGGAGTTCAACGTCGTGACCGTGACCCTTTCGGCGCCCCCGGCAGCGGTTCCTGCGCTGCGTTCAGCCGGACTCTCGGCCGGCTCGTCGGCCTGCGGGGTGTGCGGCGTCGACAGCATCGAGGCGGCGCTGCGCATCCAGCCGAGCAAACGTCCGGGGTTCGAGCTTGATACGGGAGTCGCACGCGTGCTACCCGATGCCTTGCGCGGCGGCCAGCAGGTCTTCGAACGCACTGGAGGACTCCATGCTGCGGGGCTCTTCTCGGCGGCCGGGGAGCCCTGGGTGATCCGGGAGGACATCGGACGGCACAACGCTGTCGACAAGGTCGTCGGCGTCCGGGTGCTCGGCGGGCAGAGTCCGGCAGCGCCGTACCTCTGCGTGAGCGGGCGGATCGGATTCGAGCTCGTCCAGAAAGCTGTGGCCAGCGGAGTCGGGGCGCTGGTCGCCGTGGGCGCTCCCAGCAGTCTGGCTGTCCATCTCGCCCGGGAGGCCGGGCTCGGCTTGGTCGGCTTCACCCGGCCGGAGCGGTGCGTGGTCTACGTCGGCTGACCGGTCGCGGCGTGGGGACGCCGTACTGTCGGCGCAGTCTCCTAGGTTCGTCATGTGCGCATCCTTCACACCTCCGACTGGCATCTGGGGAGGTCCCTGCATCGCGAGGACCTGCTCGGCCACCAGGCGGCCTACGTCGACCACCTCCTGGAGGTCGTGGCGAGGGAGAAGGTCGACCTGGTCGTGGTGTCCGGCGACATCTATGACCGGGCCCTGCCACCGGTCGACGCGGTGCGACTCGCCAACGAGACGTTCACCCGGCTGTCGCGGTCCCGGGCTCGTGTGGTGATCACCAGCGGCAACCACGACTCGGCCCAGCGGCTGGGCTTCGGCTCCGACCTGATCGACGCGGCCGGCGTGTTCATCCGCACCCGGGCCGACTCGGTCGGCACGCCCGTCCTGCTCGAGGACGACCACGGCACGGTGGCCGTCTATGGCCTTCCCTACCTCGACCCCGATGCCATGCGGTCGGCCTGGTCGCTGCCTGCGCGATCGCACGAGGCAGCCCTGACCGAGGCCATGCGTCGGGTGCGGACCGACCTGGCGACCCGGTCGGCGCGCTCCGTGGTGCTCGCCCATGCCTTCGTCGCGGGGGCCCAGCCCAGTGACTCCGAGCGGGACATCAGCGTCGGCGGCATCTCACTGGTCCCGACCAGCGTGTTCGGTGGTGTGGACTACACAGCACTCGGTCATCTGCACGGTCGCCAACGCCTGACCGACAGCGTGCGTTACAGCGGTTCGCCGCTGGCCTACTCGTTCTCCGAGACCACCCAGGTCAAGGGTTCCTGGCTCGTGGACCTCGGGCCCGACGGAGTCACGGCCGCAGAGTTCATCGAGGCCCCGGTGCCCCGTCGGCTGGCGCGGATCCGGGGCACGTTGGACAACCTGCTCAGCGACGCCCGGTGGACGGGCGAGGAGCAGAGCTGGGTGCAGGCGACGATCACCGACGATGTCCGCCCGACCCAGGCCATGGAGCGCCTGAGCCGGCGATTCCCCCACACCTTGGTGCTGGCCTTCGAGCCCGCTCACGGCGACCTGTCGGGCCCGCCCGGGGCCAGAGCGGTCACCGGCATGAGCGATCACGAGATCACGCTGGGTTTCGTGGCCGCGCTCCGCGGCTCCGCGGCCACCGCACAGGAGGCGGCGCTGCTGCGGTCGGCCACGGAAGCGTGCTGTGGGGACCGCGAACTCGATCTCAGCGAAGTGACACGCTGATGCGGCTGCACACGCTGTCGGCCACGGCTTTCGGCCCCTTCGCGGACACCGTCGAGGTCGACTTCGACACCCTCAGCGACGCTGGGCTGTTCCTGTTGTGCGGGGCGACCGGGGCCGGCAAGTCCAGCATCCTCGACGCGGTGTGCTTCGCTCTGTACGGCGAGGTGCCGGGCGATCGCAGCGCCGCGCGCCATCTGCGCTGCGACACGGCTGCGGAGGGGGTCGCGCCCGAGGTGTTCCTCGACGTCACACTGGGTGATCGCCGGTTCCACCTCACCCGGTCCCCGGCCTGGCAGCGCCCGAAGAAGCGAGGCACGGGCACCACCACCCAGCAGGCCTCCGTCGTGGTCCTCGAGCTGGTCGACGGCACGCCCCGTCACCTCACCAGTCGCCTCGACGAGGCCGGCCACCTCATCAGTGGTCTGCTCGGGATGAACCTGGCCCAGTTCACCCAGGTCGCTCTGCTCCCCCAGGGCCGCTTCCAGGACTTCCTGCGCGCGAAGTCGGAGGATCGCCACACCCTGCTCCAGAAGCTCTTTCGGACCCGACGGTTCGAGGACGTGGAGCACTGGCTCCGCGACCGGCGCATAGCGCTGCGTCGCCAGTCCGAGGCCCACACCGAGCGCATCGTCGGCCTGCTCCACCGCCTCGACGAGGTGAGCAACGCGTTCGCCTTCGAGATCGACGACGTCGCGCTGGCTGCTGCAGCCGAGGGTCCCTGGCTGACCGAGGGCGTGCAGGCGGCCGCCGACGCCGCGACCCATGCCGTGACCGAGGCCCGGCAGCGCCTCGAGCTGACCACTGAACTTGCCGTGGCCGCCGATGCTGAGCTGGAGGCCGCCCGGCTGCTGGCGAGCGACCAGAAGCGTCACACCGAGGCGATCCAGGCACTCCTGCGCCTCGACCAGGAGCAGCCGCGCGTCGAGGCACAGCGCGAGCGGTTGGCTGGCGCGCGCCGGGCCGCGCCGATCCACGCACTGCACCAGCAGGTGCAGCGGGTTCGCGGACGCCTCGCCGCAGCCGAAGCGGACCGCGCTGCGACCCGGACGCGAGCCTTCGAGCTGCTCGATCATGAGCTCGACGACGTCGAGCTCACCGATCGACTCGACCAGGTGCGGGCCGACCTGGCGCTGGCCCGCTCGATGACGGCCGTCGAGACCGAGGTCCGCGAGTTGCACGACCGCCGAGCTGTCGTGCACGCCGACCGCGAGCGATGCCTGCAGGAGATCGATCAGCTCCGGTCACAGCTGCAGACCCTCCCGGCCCTTGTCGCGGCCAGCGTGGAGCAGATCAGCGCAGCCCGTGCCGCTGGGCATGACCTCCCCGGGGCGGTCGCACTCGTCGACGAGCTCGAACGCCGACGCGACGCCCGCACGCGCGTCATCGACCTGACCGCCGCGCTGGGCCACGCGCGCGACGTGCTGCGTCAGTCGGTCGACAGCCATCAGCACCTTCGCGAGGCGTGGCTGCAGCTTCAGGAGCTGCGCATCAGCGGCATGGCGGCCGAACTGGCGTCGGGGCTGGCCGTCGGCGGCACCTGCCCGGTGTGCGGTTCGTGTGACCACCCGCACCCTGCGGTCCCCAGCACTGATGCACCCACGGCCAGCGCCGAGAAGGCGGCGCGCAAGCGCGCCGACGACGCTGACGTCGTCCGCCAAGCCCACGCGGATCACGTCCGTAGCCTCGAGAAGTCCCTGGCCCGCGCCGAGGAGCAAGCCGGCACCACCCCCATCGACCAGCTCGAGAAGGATCTGGCCTCAGCTCAGTCGCGCGCCGCCCAGCTGCAGGCACAGGCCCAAGGTCGGACCGACGCCGAGGAGGTCCACCGACGCGCCGAGGACGAACTCCTGCGGGTCGAGGCGGCTCTCGGCTCGGCGCGCGTGGCCCACGGTGCCGCGGACGCCGCTCTGTCCTCGCTCGAGGAACGCATCGACCGACTCACCACGTCCCTGGCCGAGGTGCTCGACGGGCACCCCGACCTGACCACCTTCCTGGAGTCGAGGGCCCGGCAGGAGACGGCACTCAAGGCTGCGATCACCGCCACCGACACTCACCGCGCCGCCGTTGCCCAGCTCGCCGACGTCCTCGACGACCTGGGTCGGGAGGTCGACGGCTGCGGTTTCGCAGACCCCGAGAGCGCCGTCGCCGCGCTCCTCGACGAGAGCAGCATCCAGGAGTTGGAGTCCGCGATCGCCCGGCACGAAGCAGCTCGGGTCTCGGCCCGGGCCGCGCTCGAGGAGCCCGAGATCGTTGCCGCGTCGAAGCAGCCCGTGGCCGACCTGGCAGCCGTCGGCCAGCACCACGCACTGGCCCAGGACTCCCGTGCTGACGCCGAGGCCCACCACCGTCGTGCCATCGAGGTCGCCGGGCGGGTCGAGGCGCTCCGCACCCAGGTGGTCGACGCCCTCGCCGCCTGGCAGCCGATCCGCCAGGATCACGCGCTCGTGTCCGCCGTGGCCAGCTTCGCCGAGGGCAAGTCGCCCGACAATCGCGCACAGATGCGCCTGTCCGCCTACGTCCTGTCCTGGCGCCTGGGGCAGGTGGTGGCCGCCGCCAACCTGCGTCTCGCCCGGATGACCGACCAGCGCTATGCGCTCGAGCACACCGCGACCCGGGGCGCCGGCGAGACTCGGGGCGGTCTGTCGCTGGTGATCCGCGATGACTGGTCGGGAGAGTCTCGCGACCCGGTCACCCTCTCCGGTGGCGAGACCTTCGTGGTCTCCCTGGCTCTCGCGCTCGGGCTCACCGACGTCGTGACCCAGGAGGCCGGGGGTGCCGACATCGGCACGCTGTTCGTCGATGAGGGCTTCGGGTCGCTGGACGCCGACACTCTCGACGATGTGATGGACACGCTCGACGCGCTCCGCGAAGGAGGCCGCGTCGTGGGGATCGTCAGTCACGTCCCCGAGCTGCGCACCCGCATCACCGCACAGCTGAGGGTCGACAAGTCGCGCGATGGGTCCACAGTTCACCTGGTCCACGCCGACGTCTGACCTACCACCCGGGATGCCTCACCCCGCTGCCTGCGTGAGCAGCCTCACCACAAGCGCCAGCGCCGGCCAGTCGGCGCGCCCCAGGCGCGTCGCGGCGTAGGCCCTCAACAGGACGTCCGGCTCCTCCAGCGGCACCAGCGCCACTCCGGCCACCGTCGCCTGCGCCGCCGGCAGGAGCCCCACCCCCAGACCAGCCAGGATCATCTGCTGAACCAGGTCGAGGCTGTCGGCGCGGTGCCGGATCCGGGGGTGGAACCCGGCCATCGACGCGATGCTGCAGATCACGTCTTCGTCCGCGTTGTTGCGGGAGTTCACGATCCAGTCCCGGTCGCGGAATCGCCCCAGGACGTCCGCCGCAGGCCCCAAGAGCCGGTCCTCGCCGGCCATCACGCCCAAGGACCAGGCCGCGTCGGCCAGTGGGACCACCGCCACAGTGGACGGGAACGACCGCGGCGCCAGGTTGTAGTCGTACACGAGGGCGAGATCGACATCGTCGTCCGCCAGGAGCTCGAGGGCCTCATCGGGCTCGTGCTCGAGGATCTGCAACTGCACGTCGGGATGCGTGTGTGCCAGCCGGTGCACCACGGGCAGCACGGCGATGCGCACGGCTGTCTCGTAGGCCGCCACCCGCACCGTGCCAGCCGGCTCGGCGGTGGGATCCAGGTCAGCGCGAGCAGCCTCGATGGCGGCCAGGATCCGAACGGCGTGGTCCGCCAGCCGTCGCCCGGCCGGCGTGAGTCGCACCCGCCGACCATCGGGTTCCACCAGCGTCGCACCGGTCTCCTGGGCCAGCACGCCGAGCTGCTGCGAGACCGTCGAAGTGCTGATGCCCAACGACTGCCCCACCTCGCCCATCGACCCCAGACGGGACAACTCCACGAGGAGTTCGAGCCGACGAGGATGCATCTCCCCATCGTTCAGGATTCCTGATCTATTTGTCCATCAATTTCACGTGGACACGAACAGTTCCCACCCGGTGTACTGCTGGGGTGAACACCGCTCCCCCACTCACCGTGACACGTCGCGCCGCCCGGACCGGTACGGCGATGGCCGTCGTCTCGATGACGACCGTCCAGCTCGGTCTGGCGGCATCGGTGGGGCTGTTCGACAGTCTCGGCCCGACGGGCGTGGCCTGGCTGCGACTGGCCTGGGCCGGTCTCCTCATCCTGGTGATCGTTCGGCCCCGACCCAGCACGTTCACCCGGCGGAGCCTCCTGGCCAGCGTGGCCCTCGGCGTGGTCACCGGCGCCCTCACCCTGCTGTTCATGGCGGCGGTGGCACGGCTGCCGCTCGGCACGGCCAGCGCGCTCGAGTTCCTGGGACCCCTGGGAGTCGCTGTCGCCCGCAGCCGCGGAGGCAAGATGCTCTGGCCCCTGCTCGCTGCCGTCGGCGTCCTGCTGCTGACCGAGCCGTGGCACGGCGAGGTCGATCCGGTCGGCGTGGCCTGCGCCCTCGGCGCGGCAGCCTGCTGGGCGGCGTACATCCTGCTCACCCAGCGGGTCGGCGACGAGGTCTCCGGCCTCCAGGGCCTGGCGGTCTCCCTGCCCGTGGCAGCGGTCGTGGCCACGTTCGTCGCGGCGCCGTCAGCGCTGGGGGAGCTGACCTGGCACCTGGTGCTGGTCGGAGCCGGTCTGGCCGTGTTGCTGCCGCTCATCCCGTTCGCCCTGGAACTGCTGGCGCTGCGGCGGTTGACCACCGCAGCCTTCGGGACGCTGATGAGTCTCGAGCCGGCCATCGCCCTGGTGGTCGGGCTCGTGCTGCTCCACCAGGTCCCTGGTCTCTGGCCGGTGCTGGGCATCGGGTTCGTGGTCGCAGCCGGGATCGGGGCGGAGCGCACCGGCGCGCGCAGCGACACGACGCACGCTCCGTCGCACCCTGAGGTCGCGGTCCCCACCCGCTAGATTCGGGGCATGACGCTGTCCAAGGTCGATCCCGGCTTCACCGCCCTCCCCTACGCCGCGCTCGCCGAAGTGGCCCTCAACCGTGCCGCGGAGCTGGGCGCGACGCACGCGGACTTCCGGTTCGAGCGGATCCGCTACCAGCACCTCGGCGTCCGCGACGGGGTCCTGCAGGGAGCCAGCGACAGCGAGGACCTGGGCTTCGCGGTGCGCGTGATCCACGGCGGAGCCTGGGGTTTCGCCTCGGGGGTGGTGCTCGATCCGGACGAGGCCGTGCGGGTCGCTGATACCGCCGTGCAGGTCGCCAGGGTTGCTGCCGCCATGACCACCCGGCCGGTGGAGCTCGCCCCCGAGCCCGTCTATGCCGACGCCACCTGGGTCTCGGCGTACGACGTCAACCCTCTCGACGTGCCGACCGCCGACAAGGCCGACCTGCTCATCGGGTGGACCAACCGGCTGCGCGAGCACCCCGTGGTCACCCATGCGACCGCCGGGCTGCAACAGGTGATGGAGAACAAGTTCTACGCCGACCTGGCCGGGACCCGCACGACGCAGCAGCGCATCCGGCTGATGCCCGAGTTCGAGGCCATGGGTTCCGACGACAAGAGCGGGACCTTCGACTCCATGGCCAGCATCGCGCCACCGGCCGGCCGCGGTTGGGAGTACCTCACCGGTGCGCACTGGGACTGGGACCAGGAGTTGGCCACCGTCCCGGACCTCCTGGCCGAGAAGCTCGTCGCTCCCGGGGTGCAGGCGGGGACCTACGACCTGGTCATCCACCCGTCCAACCTGTGGTTGACCATCCACGAGTCCATCGGCCACGCCACGGAACTGGATCGTGCCATGGGGTACGAGGCGAACTATGCCGGCACCTCGTTCGCCACCTACGACAAACTCGGCACCCTGCAGTACGGCTCCCCCGTCATGCACGTCACCGGGGACCGCACCGTCGACCACGGCCTGGCCACGATCGGCTACGACGACGAAGGCGTGCAGACCCAGGCCTGGGACATCGTGCGGGACGGGGTCCTGGTGGGCTACCAGCTGGACCGTCCCATGGGCCACATGAAGCCGGAGCTCAACGGCGGTCGGTCGAACGGGTGTGCCTACGCCGACTCCCCCGGCCACATCCCGATCCAGCGCATGGCGAACGTGTCCCTGCAACCGGCTCCCGGTGGGCCCTCGACCGCGGAGCTGATCGGCCGGGTCGAACGCGGCATCTACGTGGTCGGTGACAAGTCGTGGTCGATCGACATGCAGCGATTCAACTTCCAGTTCACCGGACAGCGGTTCTTCGCCATCGAGAACGGCGAACTGCGCGGTCAGCTGCGCGACGTGGCCTACCAGGCGACGACCACGGACTTCTGGAACTCCATGGAGGCCGTGGGCGGGCCGGAGACCTGGGTGCTGGGAGGTGCCTTCAACTGCGGCAAGGCGCAGCCGGGCCAGGTGGCCTCGGTCAGCCATGGCTGCCCCACCTCGCTCTTCCGAGACGTCCGCATCCTCAACACCAGCGATGAGGCAGGCCACTGACATGACCACTCCCCAGGAGCTCGTCGAGCACGCCCTGTCCACCTCGACGGCCGACGACTGCATCGCCATCGCGCGCTTCTCCACCAGTGCCAACCTGCGCTGGGCCAACAACACGTTGACCACCAACGGCGCTATGCACGCGCTGAGCATGACGGTGATCTCCTTCGACCGGCGCGCCGACGGGGTCGCGGTGGGCTCGGTCACCGGCAGCGCCGCCTCCTCGATGCAGGTCGCCGCCCTGGCCGAGCAGGCCGACGCCGCCGCCCGCGCCAGCTCGGTGGCCGAGGACGCCCAGGAGCTGGCCTCTGCGACCGAGGCGGCCAGCGACTGGAGCCAGGCCCCCGACGAGACGTCGATCACCGTGTACGACGCCTTCGCGCCAGCTCTCGGGGAGGCTTTCAGCACGGCCGAGTCGGAGGGTCGCATCCTCTACGGGTTCGTCAACCACGAGGTGAACACCACCTATCTCGGCTCCAGCACCGGACTCCGCCTGCGTCATGCGCAGCCCACCGGGCACTACGGCTGCACGGGCAAGACCGCCGACCTCGGACTCAGCGCCTGGGTCGGGGGCGCCACCCGCGACTTCACCGATGTCGATGCGACCGCCATGGAGGCCGAGGTGGCCCAGCGCCTGCGCTGGGGGGCCCGCCGCATCGATCTGCCGGCTGGCCGCTACGACACCATTCTCCCGCCGACCGCGGTGGCGGATCTGATGATCTACGCCTACTGGGAGGCAGGTGCCCGGGTGGCTTTCGAAGGTCAGTCGGTCTACAGCCAGCGTGGCGGCGGCACCCGCATCGGACAGGAGGTGGCCAGACCAGGCGTGACGCTGAGCTCGGACCCGGCCTACCCGGGGCTGGAGTGCGCTCCCTTCGTCGTGGCCGGGTCGTCGGACAACATCTCCAGCGTCTTCGACAACGGGCTGCCGCTGGGCACCACCGAGTGGATCCGCGACGGTCGACTGGCGGCCCTCCTGCAGACGCGGCACTCGGCTGCGATGACCCGTCAGCCGGTGACCCCGGCGATCGACAACCTGGTGCTGAGCGTCGACGGGGCGAGCGGCGACACCATGGACGTGGTCGCAGGCACCCAGCGGGGTCTGCTGTTGACGTGCCTGTGGTACATCCGCGAAGTCGATCCGCAGACTCTGCTGCTGACCGGCCTGACCCGCGACGGGGTCTACCTGGTCGAGGGGGGCGAGATCACCGGAGCCGTCAACAACTTCCGCTTCAACGAGAGCCCGGTCGACCTCCTCAACCGGTTCTCGCACGCGTCGGCGACCGTCCCGAGCTTCAGCAGGGAGTGGGGCGACGACTACTTCAGCCGGACGGCGACACCAGCGCTGCGGGTGCCCGACTTCAACATGTCGAGCGTGTCCCAGGCTCTGTGACGCCGGGTCGATCACCGACCTCCGCCACGGCACGCAGGAACGCGCCGACGAAGACGGGCACCTCGCGCTCGGTGAACGCCAGCGGCGGGCGCACCTTCAGGACGTTGCCCTCTGGCCCGGTCGTCCCGACGAGGACGCCGTGCCGCTTCATGGACTCCTTGATCCGGGAGGCGGTCCTCGCATCGGGCTGCTTCGAGGCTCGGTCGGTCACGATCTCGATGCCGTTGGCCAGCCCGACCCCACGCACGTCGCCGACACACTCCAGGTCAGCCGTCACCGAGACCAGGCCGGCTCGCAGGGCCTCGCCGGCAGCCACGACCCGAGGCAGCACGCACTCGTCGGCCAACACGTCGAGGACTGCCAGCCCGGCAGCCGCCGAGACCGGGTTGCCACCGAACGTCGAGAAGATCACGCTGTCGTCGGCGAAGCCCTCGAGGTACTCCCGCCTCGTGATCACCGCCGCCACGGGGTGCCCGTTGCCCATCGGCTTGCCGAGCGTGACGAAGTCGGGCTCGATGCCGAACCGCTGGAAGGACCACATCGACTCGCCGGTCCGGCCGTGGCCACCCTGCACCTCGTCGGCGATCCACAGGGCGCCGGCCTCCCGGGTACGCCGAGCCAGGTCCGCCACGTGCTCGGCGGTCAGGGTCAGGACGCCGTCACTCTGCATCACCCCGTCGAGGATCACCGCGGCCGGTGGCAGCGACTTGGCCTCGAGCCTGGCGAGCGCGGCGCTGAACTCCCCTGCGTCGAGGTGCAGTCCGCGGTAGGCGTCTGCGGGACGCCAACGCTCGACGTGCTCGCTGACCTGCCCGGCGTACAGGGTCTCCGGCGACAGCGCAGCGATCGCTTCGGAGATGCCGTGGTAGGCGAAGTGGGTGCACAGGGCGCCGCGACGCCCGGTGACATGGGTGGCCAGCCGCCAGGCCAGGTCGTTGGCCTCCGAGCCGGAGTTCACGAACAGCACTGTGTCGAGCCCCGGCGGACAGCTCGCGATCAACCGCTCAGCAAGCTCGATGGCGTCACCGTGCAGGTAGCGCAGGTGGGTGTTGACCGTGCGGGCCTGACGGGCGATCGCCTCGGTGACCCGCGGATGTGCATGTCCGACACAGGGCACGTTGTTGTAGGCGTCGAGGTAGCGGGTCCCGTCGGCGTCGTACATCCACACGCCGCTGGCTCGCTCCACGTAGAGGGGCTCGTCGTAGGTCAGCGGCTCCATCGCCGGCCCCAGCGCTTCTGCCCGTCGCCGGATCAGGTCGTCTCGAGGTGGCGGTCGGCGCAGCCCGCTCACGCGTGCGGCCGACTCCTCGAACCCGGTGTCGATGATGCCTTGGAGGATCGGGTGGAGGCGAGCCAGGTCCCGCTCGGCGAACTCAGGGTCCTCCAGCCCTTCGGCACTGCGCCAGGAGGCGATGGCGATGCCCGCGGCCGCCCGGGCAGCCCAGGCGTCGCTGATCAGGACCAGTTCGTCGCTTTCCAGCGGGGTCACCTGCTGGTAGCCGTCGAGGACCAGGCGGGCCACCCGGAAGGCCTCCTCGACGCCTCGGTCCAGCACGAGCGAGTCGATGACCGAGGCCAGGTCGGTGATCAGTGCGGTGTGGCTCATGTCCCCGAAGTCGATGATCCCGGTGATCAGGCCGGCGTCGTCGACCAGGGCGTTGTCGATGTTGAGGTCACCGTGGACGACCTGGGCGCGCAGGGACTCCCAGCGCGGCGCGATCGTGGCGTCGTACCGGTCCAGCGCCTGCTCCACGGCGACCCGCCACTCCGGGCGGCGGATGGCGGGAACCATGCCGCGCACCATCGGCACCGACTTGAGGTCCCACGGCAGCGCTCGGTGCGCGCTGGGGTGGCTGAAACCCCGCATGGCGCGGGCCAGACGAGCGGTGGTGGCACCCCAGGCGATCACGGCGCGATCGTCGAGGGAGGACGGCGCGGACCGCATCCGACCCGGCATCACGGGGTAGAGGCGGGCCCAGTGCGTCGCGCGGGCTCCGGCGACCTCAGCGCGGTAGGACGCCGGATCGTCCAGGTCGCCGGCGTCCCGGTGCGCCAGCGGCCGGGCCACGGCCAGCTCCGGGTCCACCCGGGCGATGTGGCGCACCACAAGCGCTTCCATGTCCAAGGTCGCCGTGCTCTCGGCCGCGTTGGACACCTTGAGGACGCCGACCGGTCCGGCGTCCGCGCGTGAGAGCAGGAAGGTCTGGTCGCGCTCGCTGCCCAGGCTGAGGCCTGAGTCGGCCTCCAGGGCGAAGTGAGACCCGGCGAGCGCGGCGGCCTCGGCACCGGTGAACGTCGGCGGATCAGCCAGCAGCACCGGGTCGATCTCGTCCATGTCCGGCACCCTATCCACCCGGGATGGGCGCCGCCGGGTCATACGGGGTGCGGGTGTGGATGAAGGTGGCGATGTCGAGATGGTTCACCGAGCCGTCCGCGTTGCGGACGACCTTCAGCTCCTCGCCGGCGTGGTAGCCGCTCAGCCCGACGATCCTGTCCGCGGTCACCGTGAACCGATGCTTCTCGCGGTCCGCACCGCGAACCACGAGCTCCGATCCCTCCCAGCTGAAAACCAGGGGCGTGTTGCCCCAGTGCCAGACGCCGAGCACGTCAGCGACGGCCCTGGGCACCGGACTCGAGGGCACCCACGGCGCAGGGAGGGCCGGCTCGCTGCGCTCCAGCTCCTCGATCAGGGTGGTCGCCAGCTCCGACGGTGCCAGGCCTGAGGTGCCGTTGGCCAGGCAGACAGCGGCGCTGCCTCGACGAGGATCGACCAGACAGGCCGCGAGGAAGCCCGGCATCGAGCCGGTGTGGCCCACCAGCGTGCCGGAGCCGCCGGGCAGCAGCTGGAAACCGAGGCCGTGCGCATAGCCCAGACCCGTGTCCGGCTCCCCCGAGGCCGGCGTGAAGGCCAGCCTGAGCTCGGCTGCCGACAACACGTCGTCGTGCCCGTTCAACAGGAACCCGGCGTACGCCGCCAGATCGGTCACCGTCGACCAGAGCTGTCCGGCCGGGGCCATCGCACCGGTGTCAGTGCTGGGCTCGGCCAGCAGTGCGCCTGCGTACGGGTGCACGCTGAAGCCGGTCGCCGCAGGGGCGAGCGGCAGGTAGGTGGTTCGCGTCAGCGCCAGCGGCTGGAGGATCCGTGCCTGGACGGCGTCCCACCAGCTCGACCCCACCAGGCGGGCAGCGAGCTCACCGAGGAGCGCGTAGCCCAGGTTGGAGTAGTGGAACTGCTGCCGGTCGTCGAAGACGCTGCCAGCACCCGGGTTGGACGTGGCGAGCTCGTCGAACGACAGCCCCGCCGATCGCTCCCACCACGACCCTGTCGGTTCCGACTGCATGCCGGTGCTGTGGGCGAGCAGGGACCGCACGGTCCGGTCCGCGTATCCCACGTCGCCGAGCACGTCACCGCACGAGTCGTCCAGGGCGATCCGACCGTCGCGGACCAGTTGCAGGACCAGGACGGCGGTGAGGGTCTTGGTGATGGACCCGATCCGGTACTGCGCGTCCACGACGGGGCCGGGGACCTCGCCGTACCCGCCGGACCACACCAAGGTGCTGTCGCGCACCACTCCGGCCACCACCGACGGCAGGCGACCGGCAGACTGGGCGAGCGCCACGTGGCGGAGCAGGCGGTGGGCGGTGGTGGTGGTGGCCACCGGGCTCATTCGGCGAAGGCCTCAGGAGGTGGGCAGGCGCACACGAGGTGCCGGTCGCCGTAGGCCTGGTCGATCCTCGCCACGGGAGGCCAGTACTTGTCCGGGTCGGGGCCGGCCGGGAACACCGCCAGCTCTCGGGAGTAGTCCCGGTCCCAGTCACCGACCAGGGCACGGGAGGTGTGCGGGGCGCCGCGCAGCGGCGACGACTCCGGCGTCCACTCCCCCGCTGCCACCCGGTCGATCTCAGCGCGGATCGCGATCATGGCGTCACAGAACCGGTCGATCTCTGCCAGGTCCTCGGACTCGGTCGGCTCGACCATGAAGGTGCCGGGAACCGGGAAGGACATGGTCGGCGCGTGGAACCCGTAGTCGACCAGTCGCTTGGCCACGTCGTCGACGGTGACCCCGGTCTGCTTGGTCAGTCCGCGCAGATCCAGGATGCACTCGTGGGCGACGAGTCCACCGTGACCTGTGAAGAGCACCGGGAAGTGCTCGCCGAGCCGAGCCGCGACGTAGTTCGCCGACAGCACGGCTGCGGCGGTGGCCCTGGAGAGCCCGGGGCCACCCATCATGCGGATGTAGGCCCAGGAGATCGGGAGGATGCCTGCGGAGCCGTAGGGGGCCGCGCTGATCGCACCGATTCCCTCGCGCTTGGCCGGTTCGGGATGCATGGGGTGCGAGGGCAGGTAGGGCGCGAGGTGGGCGCGGACCCCCACCGGGCCGACCCCCGGGCCACCGCCGCCGTGCGGGATGCAGAAGGTCTTGTGGAGGTTGAGGTGAGACACGTCGCCACCGAAATCCCCGGGCCGGGCGAACCCGAGCAGCGCGTTGAGGTTGGCACCGTCCACGTAGACCTGGCCGCCGTGGTCGTGCACGATCTCGCAGAGCTCGGCGATCGTGTCCTCGTAGGCGCCGTGGGTCGAGGGGTAGGTGACCATGATCGCTGCCAGGTCGTCGGCATGGGCCGCGCACTGGGCTCGCAGGTCCTCGAGGTCGACCGTCCCGTCGGCCGCGGGCTTGACCACGACCACCTTCATCCCGGCCATGACGGCCGAGGCTGCGTTGGTGCCGTGGGCGGACGACGGGATGAGGCAGACGTTGCGCTGGCCCTCACCTCGAGCGTGGTGGAAGCCACGGATGGCCAGCAGGCCTGCCAGTTCACCCTGGGAGCCGGCGTTGGGCTGGATGGAGACGCGGTCGTAGCCGGTCACCTCGGCCAGCCATCCCTCCAGGTCGTCCACCAGCCGTCGGTAGCCCACAGCGTCCTGCGCCGGAGCGAACGGGTGCAGGTCCGCGAAGCCCGGCAACGACACCGGCTCCATCTCGGTGGTGGCGTTGAGCTTCATGGTGCACGAGCCCAGCGGGATCATGCCGCGATCGAGCGCATAGTCGCGCGCGGAGAGCCGCCGCAGGTAGCGCAGCATCGCGGTCTCGCTGTGGTGGGCGGAGAAGACCTCGTGCGTCAGGTACGCCGTCTCGCGGCGCAGGGAGTCCGGAAGGCCGTCACCGGCGGCCCGGTCGATCTCGTCGAGGTCGGCCACCACGCCGAAGGCCTTCAGCACGCTGGTGATCGAAGCACGGGTCGTGGTCTCGGAGGTCGAGATCCCGACCCGGTCCTCGTCGACGCGGCGCAGGTGGATCCCGAGCGATCGGGCCTCCTCGATGATCTCGTCAGCCCGCCCAGGCACCGACACCGTCAAGGTGTCGAAGAACTCGACGGTCTCCACCTCGACACCGGCGTTCCGCAGGCTGCTCGCCAGCACCACGGCGTAGCGGTGGGTGCGCGTCGCGATCGCCCGGAGACCGTCCGGACCGTGGTAGACGGCGTACATGGAGGCCACCACCGCGAGAAGCACCTGCGCCGTGCAGATGTTCGAGGTCGCCTTGTCGCGGCGGATGTGCTGCTCACGCGTCTGCAGGGCCAGGCGGTACGCCGAGCGACCCTCGGCGTCCACCGAGACCCCGACGAGTCGACCGGGCAGATGGCGCTCCAGGCCCGCGGCCACGGCCATGAAGCCGGCGTGGGGCCCGCCGTAGAACAGCGGGACACCGAAGCGCTGGGAGGAGCCCACCACGACGTCGGCACCCCATGCTCCAGGCGCCTCGAGCAGGCAGAGCGCAAGGAGGTCGGCCGCCACCACCGCCAGCGCGTTGCGCTCGTGGGCAGCGACGATCAGGTCTCGTGGGTCGCGCACGGTCCCAGAGGCACCCGGGTACTGCACGAGCACGCCGCTGAGCTCACCCTCGGGGAGTCCCCCGACCAGGTCGGCCACGACCACGTCGATCCCCATCGCGGCAGCCCGGGTGCGGATCAGGTCGATGGTCTGGGGCAGGGCGTCGGCGTCGACGACGAAGGGGCCGGAGGCCTTGCGGTTGGCCCGGCGTACCAGGGTCATCGCCTCAGCCGCCGCCGTGCCCTCGTCCAACAACGACGCATTGGCGGTGGGCAACCCGGTCAGGTCACCGATCACGGTCTGGAAGTTGAGCAGGGCCTCCAGGCGTCCCTGGGAGATCTCTGGCTGGTAGGGCGTGTAGGCGGTGTACCAGCTGGGGTCCTCGAGGACGTTGCGCCGGATCACCGGCGGCGTGATGGTGCCGTGGTAGCCCAGACCGATCATCGCCTCGGCGGGCTGGTTGGCCGCGGCCAACGAGCGCAGCTCCAGCGCCGCGGCCGCCTCGGTGAGTGCCGCGGGGAGGTCGAGCTCGGCCGCTGCGCGGATCGCTCCAGGCACGGCCGCGTCCATCAGCTCCTCGAGCGAGGTGAACCCCAGTCGCTCGAGCATCGAGTCGATCGCTGACTGATCCAGCCCGATGTGACGTTCGACGAACGGCAGTACGTCGTCGAGATCGGCAAGGCTCTGATGGTCGGACACGTGAGGCTCCCAAGGACGAGAAGATCGAACGGTTGCCTCCCCCTCTGTCGCCGCCGTCGTTGGCTGCTCCAGAGTTGCCTGGTCCGCTCGGTCCGGGCGCCTGAGAGGTTCCGGGGAGGAATTGCCCCTTCGGCGCTTCGTTCCCGACTCCCCACCGATCAGGGTGCTGCGCCGGGCGAAGACTCTCCCGAGCGGGATCGTCGACAAATGAAATCTACCCCACGCCGGGTGACCGGCGTGGGGTAGATCGGGTCGTTCGGGGTGGTGTCGCTCAGCCGATCTTGCGCGCGGCGCGGCGGGCGGCCAGCTCGTCGGCGGCCGAGGGGGCGTCATCCTCGGCGGTGCGCTCGCTGGGCAACTCCGACAGGCTGCCCTCGATCTCGCGCCAGACGCCGCCGATCGCGATACCGAAGACACCCTGCCCGCCCTGTAGCAGGTCGATGACCTCGTCGTTGGTGGTGCACTCGTAGACCGAGGCTCCGTCACTCATGAGCGTGACCCTGGTCAGGTCGTCGGTCCCCCGCGTGCGCAGGTGCTGGACCGCGGTGCGGATCTGCTGCAGGGAGATCCCGGCATCGAGCAGGCGCTTGATGACCTTGAGGATCAGGATGTCGCGGAAGGAGTAGAGCCGCTGCGTGCCCGAGCCGGTGGCGCCGCGCACCGTGGGCTCGACCAGGCCGGTGCGGGCCCAGTAGTCCAGCTGGCGGTAGGTGATCCCGGCTGCGTTGCAGGCCGTGGGGCCGCGGTAGCCGGTGTCGCTGGGCAGCGGCGAGACGTCGTCGGTGAAGAGCAGGCCCTGTTCGTCGGCGAGCTCAGCGGCCACCGTCTGGTCAGGATCGGCCACCGGCTGTCCCTTGTCATTCACGTTCACGTCGAGCCTCCGTTGTGTTGCTTCGTTCTGCGTGACTCCCGGGGGGGAAGCCGTTGGGGCGAGACCACAACGGTGGAGTTACAACGAAGACACTCCCAAGGTAGGCCCAGACCCTGGGGTGGTCAACGAGCGCCGGCGGCGTGTCGCAACCCTCACCCTCAGGTTGAGGGTTAGACCTGGGGTCCTTCGTCAGAACTCTCGAAATCCTCCGGGGTGACCTGATCGAGGAACTCGCGGAACTTCTCCACCTCGTCCTCCTGCTCAGCCGGGCCGTCGAGCCCCGCCTCGTCCAGCACCGCGTCGGCGCAAACGATCCTGGTGCCCGTGCGCAACGCGAGCGCGATCGAGTCCGATGGCCGGGCGCTCACCTCCACGCCCGAGTCGAAGACCAGGTTGGCGAAGAACACACCGTCCTTCATCTCCGTGATCTGGACCTCGGTGAGCTCGTTGCCGGTCGCGGTGAGCAGATCCTTCATCAGGTCATGGGTCAGCGGACGCGGCGGGACCACTCCCTGCTGGGCGAACGCGATCGCCGTCGCCTCCACGGCACCGATCCAGATCGGCAGGTAGCGATCGCCGGACACCTCCCGCAACAGCACGATGGGCTGGTTCGAGGGGGTTTCGACCCGGACTCCGATGACATCGACTTCGCGCACGAGTCAACCCTACTCCGGCTCCGGTCGGGGGTCAGGACGTGCGTAGCCCGGACTTCACCAACGTGGCGTGCAGTTTCACCGAGAGTGCTGCGATCTGGTTGACGGCGTCGTCGGCGCGGGCGCTGGCACCGGCGTCGCGGCTGCGCCGTACGGGGGCGACGACCTGTTCCACCAGGCCCACCTCCCGGTCGGCGGCCGACTTGAAGGCCCGAAGGTGCCGAGGCTCGAAGCCGAACTCGGCCAGCTCGGCAGCGGTCTTGGCCACCACCAACGCATCGGTGTCGTAGTGCTGGGTGCCCGGACGCGGCTTGATGAGTCCGTAGGTCTCCAGGGCTGCCAGCAGCTCCTCGTCGACCTCAGCGGTCTTGATCAGCTCCTTGCGCGAGAGGCGCAGATCGCTGCGCCGGGCGAAGGACTCCGCACTCGGCAGACCGTCGTCGGCCAGAGCGACTTTGGGGACGGTCGGCACCACCGCGTCGATCGGCGGTGGCTCCAGGCCGCGGTCCATCGCGTCGAGGTGCTCACCGATCACCTTCAGGGGCAGGTAGTGGTCGCGCTGCATGCGCAACACGTAGCGCAGTCGCTCCACGTCCTCGTGCGAGAACTTGCGATAGCCCGACGCCGTGCGCTCGGGCGCGATGAGGCCCTTGTCCTCGAGGAACCTGATCTTGGGGATCGAGATCCCCGGGAAGTCGGAACGGAGCAGATCGAGCACCTGCCCGATGTTCATCCGCGCCCGGGACGCTGATGGCGATGGGGACTGCGGCACGATCAGAGGTTCTGGCTCGCGTGACTGGTGAAGAACACGAGGCGGTACTTCCCGATCTGTACCTCGTCGGCATCCTGGAGGGCGACCTCGTCGATGCGATCGCGATTGACGTAGGTCCCGTTGAGGGAGCCGACGTCGGAGACGGTGTAGCCGCCCGGCGTGCGGCGGAACTCCGCGTGACGTCGAGAGACCGTCACGTCGTCGAGGAAGATGTCGCTCTCCGGATGGCGTCCGGAGGTGACCAGGTCGGTGTCGAGCAGGAACCTGCTGCCGGCACCCGGCCCGCGCTGCACGATCAGAAGGGCATGACCGGTCGGCAGGGCATCGACTGCTGCCGAGTCCGCCGGGTTCAGCTGGCGCTCGTCAGCCTCAGGGGCCTTGTCGGGTCCCCCGAACGTGATGGTTGCGGTGGCGTCGGGAGCGGGAGCGGCCGCAGCCGTCGGCTCCGGCGCGTCGGTGACCAGACGGGTCCCGCACTGGGAGCAGAACTTCGCGTCGTCCGGGTTCTGTCTCCCGCAGTTGGTGCAGAACGGCATGTCGACCCTCCTGGGAGACCCTGACCTTGTGGTCGAGGTTGATGGTTGTCCGAACTTATCAGCCGCGACTAACCCGGCAAGGGGAAGTGGGCCAACTCAGGTGTCGAGAGTGGCCACGTAGGTGGCGCTGTCCATCAGGGCGTCCACGGCAGCGGGATCGGCCGGCACCAGCTCGAACAGCCAACCACCGGCGTACGGGTCGGAGTTGACGAGTTCCGGGGTGGGGTCGAGAGCCTCGTTGCGAGCCACCACCTCGCCGGTGAGGGGTGCGTAGACATCACTGACGGACTTGGTGGACTCCAGCTCGCCACAGGCCGCACCCGCTTCCACGGTCTCCCCCACCTCAGGCAGCGAGACGTAGACGATGTCGCCCAGCGCCTCCTGGGCGAAGTGCGTGATGCCGATGCGCACCGACCCATCGCTCTCACCCGGGCTACGCACCCACTCGTGCTCGCTGGTGTACTTCAGGTCGTCGGGATACACGGGTTCTCCTCCAGCTGGATCGATGGACTGACGGCAGGCTACCGGGTGGGCTCAGGAGGTGGACGGCTGGGCGAATTCGGAACGGACCGGTTCGGTGACGGCCTTGATGTCGAGGCTGTCGAAGGTCTTGATGGTCACAGTCCCCCCGCCCTCCTCGACGTCGGCCTCCGGGCCCTGACGGAACGTGATGGCACCCGACAGGGCGTTGGGTTCGCCGATGACGTCGATGACGTAGGGCGGGGACAGCTGCTGGCCGTCGACGATCACTCCACCGACGCCGTTCTCGAAGGCGGTGTCAGCGACCACGCGCACGGTGCCGTTGAAGGACATCGCCTCGGCCCCGGCGGTCCGCAGTTCCTGCACCGTGTCGAGCAGGATGTCGATGCCGACGTTGTCGTCCGGATCCTCGATCGTGATCCGGATCCCTGGACCGGTCACCGGAACGAGGCCGGCCAGGATGTTGAGGGTGTCGGCCTCGGTGCGGGCCTGCTCCAGGGCTGCCTCGCGGCGCCGCGTCGTGGAGAGCAGGTCGCTGCGCGCGCGCTCCAGCCGGGTGATCTCCGACTGCGAGCGCTCCGAGGCTCCGGCCAGGCCGTTCAGCAGATCGATGAGGTCCTGCTCGCGGCGGCCCGCATAGGTGTCGTCCTGGCCGTTGGTGCGCACCTGGGTGACGGCGGCGAAACCCAGGGCGGCGAGCAGCACGGCGACGACGAACTGTGCACGCGACGGCTTGGTCAGCGCGCTCCAGAGCCGCCCAGGACTCGCCGGCTGCACCTCCGCACGCGCCTCGGCCTCCGAGGTGGCGTCGCCACCGGTGGTCTCCTGGTCGGCCGGTTCGGGCTCAGGCATGGAACAGGTGCCTTCGAATCGCGGCGACGTTGGAGAAGATCCGGATCCCGAGCACCACGATGACCCCGGTGGAGAGCTGCCCACCGACGCCCAGCTTGTCGCCCATGAAGACGATGGCGGCCGCGATCACCACGTTGCTGACGAACGAGACCACGAAGACCTTGTCGTCAAAGATTCCGTCGAGGTAGGCGCGCAGGGCACCGAACACCGCGTCCAGGGCGGCGACGACCGCGATCGGCAGGTAGGGCTCCAGCCACAGCGGGACGTCCGGCTGCAGGAAGAGGCCGAGCACGATGCCCCCGAGCAGCCCGAGTGCTGCGATCACGGCAGGACCTCCGGCTTCCCCGTTTGCTTCTTGTCGTCCACGAGCCCAGCCGCCCGCAGTTGCGGAAGCCTCGCGCCAGGAAGCTCCAACAGGTCTTCATTCTGCATCGTGAATCCGAAATCGAAGGTATTGACAAGGCTCTGCCACTCGAGCCCGTGGGTGCTGTCGGCGAAGCGCGACTGGAGCGATGCCGGGTCACCGATCGCCAGAACGACGTACGGCGGGCTCACCGGCCTGTTGTTGACGTGGATGGTGATGCCGGAACTCCGGATCGGGGCCAGAGCCGTGAGCCGCCAGCCGTTGATCGAGATGGCCTCGGCGCCACCGTTCCACAGTCCGTCGACCAGCATCGCGAGGTCCTCGTCGCGGATCCGGCCCGCGTCGTCCCCACCGGAGGCATCATCGGCGGTGATCCGCACCCCCGGCCCCGAGACCGGCAGGAAGCCGGTGCGCGCCATGAGTCGCTCGTTCTGACTGGTGGCCGCCTGTTGTTCGTCGGTGAGGTCCTCCAGGGAGGCCTGGAGGTCGGTGGTCTGCTCACGCAGGTTGCGCAACTCGCTCTCCAACGCTGCCACCTGGGCGTTGCGTCGGTTGACCTCGGCGATCAGGCCGGCTCGACCGTTAGCAGCATCGGAGGAGTTGCGCGAGGTCTGGATGGCCGCAGTGGTCACGATGACGCCGAAGAGGGCCACGACCAGTGCGGTGCGGGCACTGAACCGTCGTGGGGCATCCACCGGCTCGCGGTACCTGGCCCGTCGGTCGGCGACGTGCTGGTAGTCCTCGTCGAGCGACTCCTGCGTGATCCGGGTCAGCAGGGGCATCGTCACCGCGTCGGGCCTGCGCTTCTCGATGTCGGTAGGGCTCATTCGACTCGTGGTCCCTGTCGGTCGGCGTCGCCGTGAAGACGGTAGACCTGCCAGGCGTAGAGGAGCCCGGCCCACCAGTAGAGCCCGATCCCCCAGATCGCGAAGGCCCAACCGAAGGTGCGGGCCAGGTCGGCCACGATGCCCTCACCGTCCCCGAGCAGGATCAGCGGGAAGGCGTAGAGCAGGTTGAAAGTGGCCGCCTTGCCCAGGAAGTGCACCGGCAGCGAGCTGTAGCCCTTGCGGCGCAGGAACGGCACCAGGCACCAGAGCAGGGCGTCACGTGCCGGCAGGATCACGGCGAACCACCACGGGATGATGTCGCGCAGGGCCAGCCCGACCACCACCGCAAGGATGTAGAGCCGGTCGGCGACCGGGTCCAGGATCTCCCCCAGCGTGGAGCGCTGATCGAGCTTGCGGGCCAGATAGCCGTCGAGGTAGTCGGTGATGCCGGACAGCATGAGCAGGGCCAGGGCCCAGGCATCTGCCTCCGGCCCCAGGACCAGCCACAGGAACAACGGGACACCGGCGAGTCGCGCCATGCTCAGCAGGTTGGGGATGGTCCACACGCGCGTGGTGCGTGAAGGAACCTGCGCCACAGTCCTGCCCTTGCCTGGTTGGGAGCGGCCGTCGTCCGGGCCGATGTCAGCCCTCACCCTAGCCGCCGGATCCTCACGAACTACTCGCCGTGATGGGCCGCGTCACGAATCTCTCCGACGAGCTCCTCCAGGACGTCCTCGAGCGTGGCCAGCCCCAGCACGTTGCCCTCGGCGTCGATCACCCGTGCCATGTGTGCACCGCGCCGCTGCAGGCTCTCCAGTACGTCGTGGAGCACGTCGTCGACCCGCACGCTGGCGAACGGGCGGATCCACTTCTCCTCGATGACACGTTGCCGGCGTTCCTCATCCACCTCCAGCACGTCCTTGATGTGCAGGTAGCCGATCAGGGATCCGTCCTCGCCGACGACCGGGAAGCGGCTGTACCCGGTCTCCGCGCAGATCTCCTCGACATCGGCCGCCGTGGCACCGATGGCGATCGTGGCCAGCGTGTCGAGGGGCATCAACACCGAGGCGACGGTGTTCTCGGTGAAGCCGAGCGAGGCCGACAACCGGTCGTACTCACCCTTGGCGAGCAACCCCTCGCCGCGCGACTCCTCGACCAGCGCGGCCACCTCCTCCCGGGTGAAGGTGGAGCTGATCTCGTCGCGGGGCTCGACGTTGATCAGCCGCAGGGTGGCGTTGGCGACGGCGTTCAGCCCCACGATCACCGGCTTGAGCACTGTGACGACGGCGACCATGGGTGGCCCGAGGACCAGCGCGGCCCGGTCGGGACCGGCCAGGGCGATGTTCTTGGGAACCATCTCGCCCAGCACGACATGGAGGTAGACGACGATCGTCAGCGCCACGGCGAACGAGACCGGGTGCAGGAAGGCCTCCGGCACCGAGAGGGCCTCGAACACCGGCTCGAGCAGGTGGGCCACCGCCGGCTCACCGACCGCACCGAGGCCGAGCGAGCAGATCGTGATGCCCAGCTGGGCGCCGGCCATCATCAAGGAGACGTTCTCCATGGCCGCCAGGGTGGTGCGAGCCACCCGCGAACCCGCGTCGGCACGGGGCTCGATCTGGCTGCGCCGGGCCGAGAGCAGTGCGAACTCGGCACCGACGAAGAAGGCGTTGGCCGCGAGCAGGAAGACCGCCAGCAACACTCCGGAGAAGTCACTCATCAGCGTCCTCCTCGGTGGACACGGGCTCCACCTGCATGACCACCCGGTCGACCCGCAGGCCGTCCATGTGGGCGACCCCGAGGGTCACCTTGAGCATCGTCGGGTCGTCGTGACCCGGCGTGGCGATCATGAGCTCGGCACTGTCGCCGGTCCGCGGGATCCGTCCGAGCTCGCGCACGACGAGCCCAGCGAGCGTGTCGTAGTCCTCGTGATCGGGCAGCGGGACGCCGCTGATGTCCTCGACCTCGTCGGGTCGCAGCAGTCCGGAGAGGACCCATGAGCCGTCACGACGCTGACGGCCGCGCGCGCCGAGTCGGTCGTGCTCGTCGGAGATGTCGCCGACGATCTCCTCGACCACGTCCTCCAGCGTCACGATGCCGGCCTGCCCGCCGTACTCGTCGAGCACGATGGCCATCTGGAACCCGTCGTCGCGCAGCAGCGCCAGCAACGGGTCGAGTCGCAGGGAATCCGGAACGACGATCGGGCGCACCATGATGTGGCGCACCCGGGCGGTGCTGCGCTCGTGCACCGGCACCGCCACCGCGTGCTTGACATGCACGGTTCCGACCACGGCGTCCTCGGCGTCGAGCACCGGGAACCTGCTGTGGCCGGTCTGGCGGGCCAGCTCGATGACGGCGCTGGTGCGGTCGGTCTCCTCCAGGCTCGCGGTGCGCACCCGGGGGGTCATGATCTCGCCGGCGGTCCGGCTGCCGAACTCCACCGAGCGCTCCATCAGCTCGGCGGTCTCCGGGTCGAGGGTGCCCTCGCTGGCCGAACGCTGGATGAGGCTGGCCAGCTCGGTCGAACTGCGCGCCGATCGCAGTTCCTCCTGTGGCTCGATCCCCAGCCGGCGTACGAGCGCGTTGGCTGAGCCGTTGAGCACCCGGATCGGCCAAGCCATCACGGACGTGAAGCCGCGCATGAAGCCCTGGGTCGCCCTGGCTGTGGGCAGGGACCGCGCGATGGCCATGTTCTTGGGCACCAGTTCGCCGTAGATCATGGTCAGGAACGTGCTCAGGGCCAGTCCGATGCCGACGGCGATCGGCGTCACCCAGTCGGTGCGCACCCCGGCCGACTCGAGGGGACCGTCGATGAGATGGGCGATCGCCGGCTCGGCGAGGAACCCGATGGCGAGGTTGGTGATGGTGATGCCGACCTGCGCGCCGGACAACTGCGTCGACAGGCTGCGCAACGCCTTCTGTACGCCGATCGCGGACCGGTCGCCGTCGGCCGCGGCCCGGTCGACCACCTTGCGGTCGACGGTCACGAAGGCGAACTCCGCCGCGACGAACAACCCACACGCGACGATGAGAAGGAGGGAGACCCCCAGCAGGATCCATTCGGTCATGAGCGCTCTCCGTCAGAGAGCCTGGGACTTTGAGAGTCCATCGACGAGTGTTCAACTGCCTTCGAATCAGCGGCCAGGGTCCCATCACTGTACCGGCACTTCGGTCGTGACCACACGTGCCTACGCTGGGCCCGTGATGCCGGAAGATCTGCACGCCCAAGCCCTGGCCGCGCGTGGCTTCATGCCGGACGACGAGGGGCTGCTGTTGCATCGTCGGGCACGTGAGCGGCTCCCCCACGGTCCGGTGCTCGAGGTCGGTTCGTACTGCGGCAAGTCGGCCGTCTACCTCGGCGCCGCTGCACAGGAGGTGGGCGGGGCCGTCTTCACCGTCGACCACCACCGCGGCTCGGAGGAGAACCAGGCGGGCTGGGAGCACCACGACCCCACCCTGGTCGACAAGGAGTCCGGCCTGATGGACACCCTGCCCTTCCTGCGCCGCACCCTGGAGCGAGCCCGGCTCGAGGAGCAGGTCGTCACGATCGTCGGGCGATCGACCACGGTGTCGGCGTACTGGCGCACGCCGCTGTCCCTGCTCTTCATCGACGGCGGGCACGCCGAGGAACACGCGCAGAACGACTACACCGGCTGGGCGCCCTGGGTGCAACGTGACGGGCTGCTGCTCATCCACGACGTCTTCGCCGATCCGATGCAGGGAGGTCAGGCACCCTTCCACGTCTTCCAACGCGCCATCGCCGGTGGTTGCTTCACCGAGGTCGAGGCGCTCGGTTCGATGAGGGTCCTGCGTCGGACCTCAGGAGACGCGGGCGACCGACTCGCCTGAGACGCAGCCACAGCCCGCACCGGGCTCGTCGAAGAAGTCCGGCAGCGAGGTGCCACGCATGATGTCGGCGCCGGGAGTCGTGTCGCTCAGGGCATCGGCGGCGAGCAGCACGGCTGCGGCAGTGTAGGTCGTGTGCTCGACCGGCCAGAAGGCGTCGTCGGGATAGACGAAGCCCGTCCAGTAGCCACCGCCGGGGTGGCGCAGGTGCTGCATGTCGGCGAAGAGCCGTAGTGCTCGATCGGGATCTCCGCTCGCCTCGAGGGCGAGGACCAGCTCACAGGTCTCGGCTCCGGTGACCCAGGGGTTGGTGTCCACACACCGCACCCCCAGGCCGGGCACCACGAAGTCGTCCCACCGTGAGCGCAGCAGGTCACGGGCCGCCGTGTCCCGCACGGCACCCCCGAGCACCGGGTAGTACCAGTCCATCGAGAATGTCGACTTGTCGAGGAAGAGGTCGGGGTGCTCGCGGACAGCGTGCCCGAGTCGACCACCAGCCATCTCCCACTCCGGTTGGGTCTCACCGAGCAGCTCGGCCAGTGCCACACCCGCGCGCAGCGACTGGTGGATCGAGGCGGAGCCGGCAAGCAGGGCCTGTTCGTTGACCGTGCCACCAGCTTCCTGGGACCAGGCAATCCCACCGAAGGGCAGCTGCATGCCCACCACCCAGTCGAGCGCTCGGCGTACGGTCGGCCACAGCTCGACGACGATGTCCTGGTCGCGGCGCACCAGCCAGTGGTGCCACAGGCCGACGGCGAGGTACGCCGACATGTTCGTCTCGCCGCTCGCGTCCTCGACGGCGCCGCCCACCGTCTTCATCGGCCACGACCCGTCCGCACGCTGCGTGGTCGCGCACCAGCGCAGGCCGCGTTCCGCGGCGACCACCTCACCGCCGACCAGAAGCGCCATCGCGCACTCGACGTGGTTCCACACGTCGGTGTGCTGACCGGCCGTCCACGGGATCGCCCCGTCGGCCTCCTGCATCGCGGCGATGCTGGCCGCGGTCGCCGCGACCTGCCCCGCACTGAGCACGTCGGGCACGGCCGGCAGCTCGTGGGGCTCAGGCATCGGGCTTGTGGAAGTAGACGACCAGACTCTTGCCGATCAGCGGGTTGAGCACCTTCTCGGCGTAGCGGGTCGTCCTCGGCCTCTTCATGATGTCCCACACCAGGAGGCGGTGATAGGCCTTCGCCACGGGGTGGTCGTCGTTCTTCACCCCCACGGCGCACTTGATCCACCAGTACGGCGAGTGCAGACCGTGGGCGTAGTCGCGGCCGTCGTAGACGAGCCCGGCGTTCGTCAGCTTGCCGATCAGCTCGGTGTCGGAGTAGATCCGGATGTGTCCACCCGGAGTGTTGTGGTAGTCGTCGGACAGCTTCCAGCAGATCATCTCCGGCAGCCAGCGCGGCACCGTCACCGCCAAGGTGCCACCGGGCCGCAACACCCTGACCAGCTCGTCGATGGCCTGAAGGTCTGCCGGGACATGTTCGAGGATCTCGGCGGCCACCACCCGGTCGAACTCGCCGTCCCCGAACGGCATCGCCAGGGCGTCGCCCTCCTTGACGTCGGCCTCGGCGCCCGACGGGACCTCACCGGCCTCCTTCATGGCACCGAACAGCTCCAGCACTCCGGCCAGCTCGTCGGCGTCCTGGTCGAACGCCACCACGTCGGCGCCGCGTCGATACATCTCGAAGGCGTGACGGCCGGCACCGCAGCCCATGTCGAGAACTCGCTCCCCGGGGCGCAGCCCGAGTCGGTCGAAGTCAACGGTCAGCACGGTCGATGACCTCCTGGTAGGCGGCAGCGGTGGCAACGGCGACAGCTCGCCAGCTGAAACGTTCGAGGGCGCGCACCCGCCCGGCCCGGCCCATGGCGGCGCGGCGTACCGGGTCGTCGAGAAGTGCGGCGAGCGCGAGCTCGAGCTCGCTGACGTCGCCGGGGGTGACCAGGTCGGCACACAACCCGTCAGGCCCGACCACCTCGGGGATCGCCCCCGCCCGGGAGACCACCAACGGGGTCTCGCACGCCATCAGCTCAGCGGTGGGCAGCGAGAACCCCTCGTAGAGCGAGGGAATGCACGCCACCTCAGCCGAGCCCATGACAGCGACGAGTTCCGCGTCGCTGATGCCGTGCACGAATGAGACCGCGTCCTTGATGCCCAGCTGGTCGATCAGCGTCTCGGTGCGTCCGCCAGGCGACGGCTTGCTGACGATGACGAGCTCGACGTCACGCTCGGTGCGCAGCTTGGCGAAGGCCTCGAGCAGGGTCGCGACACCCTTGATCGGCGCGTCCGCGCTGGCCGTGGCAACGATACGGCCCGGGGTCCTGGGCACGGTCGGCGGCTGGAAGACGTCGTCCACTCCGAGCGGAACCACGCTGACGATCGACGGGTCGACGCCGAAGTCGGTGACGATGTCGCGCGCCGAGGACTCCGATGGCGTCAGGACCCGGCTGACCCGGCGCGCGACCTTGGCCTGCATGCGCAGGAAGCCGTACCAACGGCGCAACGTCAGCTTGCGTCGCCAGGACGTGGCATCGGCCAGATCCAGGCGTCGGTCGAACGTGATGGGGTGATGGATCGTGGTCAGCACCGGCAGGCCGGACGCTTCGATGTCGAGCATCCCGTAGCCGAGGACCTGGTTGTCGTGGGCGACGTCGAAGTCCCCCACCCGGGTGGCGAGCAGCCGGGCGACCCGCTTGCTGAACGTCTTGGGCTCCGGGAAACCCGCGGTCCACATGGTCAGCACCTCCTCGACGTCGATCAGGTCGCGAAACTCGCTCGGTCTCGGCGTCCGGAAGGGGTCCGGCTCGCGGTAGAGATCAAGGCTGGGGACCTTCGTCAGGAGCACACCGGGGTCGAGATCGGGGTAGGGCTGACCGGAGAACACCTCGACCTGGTGCCCGAGGGCCACGAGCTCACGACTCAGGTGGCGGATGTAGACACCCTGACCACCGCAGTGCGGCTTGCTGCGGTACGACAGCAGTGCCACGCGCATGCGCCTCACCTCTCGTTGCGTTGCCGACCCTGGGGTTACTACCGGGTACATCCTGTCTCACGCCGCTGAACAGGGCTCAGATGGCCCCTCGCCACGCGTGCAGGGGGGTGGCGGGACCCCGGACTAGGTGCCCTCGCTGGAGTGTCCGGGGAACACGTGTGCCGTCGGGTCGATGATGACCGCGGCGTTGTTGATGGCAGTGGCCGCCTCACCGAAGCCGACAGCGATGAGGCGCACCTTGCCGGGATACTCGGTGATGTCACCGGCAGCCAGCACCCGCGCCAGGTTGGTGTGCATGCCGGAGTCGACGATGACGTGGCGCTTGTCGATCTCCAGCCCCCAGTGCTGCATGGCGCCCAGGTCGGCGATGAAGCCCAGTGCGGCGACAACGGCCTGGGCCGGGCGAGTGGTGGTGACCCCGTCGACGGTGATGTCCACCTCGGCGAGCAGGCCGTCTCCCCTCAGGGCCGAGACCTGGGCCTTCGTGACGACCTCGACTCCGGAGTCGCGCACTGCCGTGACGGTTCGCTCGTGGGCCCGGAAGGCGTCGCGTCGGTGCACGAGGGCCACGGACCTGGCCACCGGCTCGAGGTGCAGCGCCCAGTCGAAGGCGCTGTCACCGCCACCGACGATCACGACGTCCTTGCCGGCGTAGGGCGCGAAGCTGGGGACGAAGTACTCCAGTCCTCGGCCGAGGAACTCGTCGCCGGCGGGCAGTGCGCGTGGGGTGAACTTGCCGATGCCTGCGGTGATCAGCACGGCACCCGCGCGGACGACCGTGTCGTCGTCCAGACCGACGAGAACCGCGTCGTCGAGCTCGGTCAACGTGGCCGCGGTGCGCCCGAGCAGGTACGTCGGGTCGGCGGACGCGGCCTGGGCGACGAGTCCTTCGACGAGGTCACGGCCCTTGATGCTCGGGAAGCCGGCCACGTCGAGGATCTGCTTCTCCGGGTACATGGCCGTGATCTGGCCGCCCAGCTCCGGCAACGAGTCGACCACCGCAACGCTGAGGCCCCGGAAACCGGCGTAGTAGGCGGCGTAGAGACCCGTGGGCCCGGCGCCGATGATGAGCAGGTCGGTCTCCACCTCTGCTGACATGTCTGCACACTAGCGGGGTCAACCACTCAGTCCAGGCAGAACTCGTTGCCTTCCGGGTCGGCCATGACCAGGAATCCGGCGCTCATCTCCTGACCCGGTTCGACACGACGGACCCGGCTCGCGCCGAGGGCGAGGAGTTCCTCGGCCGCCTTCTCCAGCGCGTCCATCCGCTGGGGGCCTTCGAGTCCGGGGGCCGCGCGCAGGTCGAGGTGGACCCGGTTCTTGGCCGTCTTGCCTTCGGGGACCTGTTGGAAGAAGACCCGAGGCCCGGCACCGTCCGGGTCCACGAGCGCTGAACGCGAGTTGTGAAGCTCGGGCGGCACCCCCCAAGCGGCCAACGCCTCGTCCCAGGTTGCGAAGCCGGGCGGAGGCGCCTCGAGCTCGTAGCCCAGGGCCACGGCCCAGAAGCCGGCCAGTCCGGCGGGGTCGGCACAGTCGAAGGTGATCTGGAGGTGGCGTGCGCTCATGTCTCCCATCCCAGGGGTCGGTGCTTCTTCGGCAGCTTCGAGACGACCAGCCGATAGGACTCGTCGACGGCGTCACACAGTTCGTCGTCGGGGATCGCGCCGCCGAAGGCCAGGTCGTTCCAGCCCGACCGTCCGATGTAGGCCATCACGGCCGCATCCTCGGGGTAGCGCGCCAGCCACTCGTCCGCGACATCGCGGTCCGCGCCTGCCTTGACCCCCACTCCCCCGGCGCCGAGGAAGGCGAAGATCTTCGTATGGACCTTGATCACCGGGTGATCGTGATCCCAGGGGTTGTCGGCCCAGGCGCCCGGCTTGCCCAGGCAGTGCTCCTGCATCTCGGCGACATCCACTCGCATCTCCCTCCTACCGCGCGCCTGCCTCGACCATCTGGCGCAGCTCCTTCTTGAGCTCCGAGATCTCGTCGCGCAGTCGTCCCGCAAGCTCGAACTGCAGCTCGGCGGCGGCATTGTGCATCTGGTCGGTCAACTGCTGCACCAGGTCAGCCAGGTCGGCCGATGGCATGCCCGCAATCTCGGCGGCGTGGCGGCCGGTGTCCATGCGGGACAGGCCGGGCACCGGTGCCTTCTTGGACTTCGCGTCGCCCTTCTGCCACGACTTGAGCAACTCCTCGGTGGATGCGTCCTCCCGGGCCAGCATCTCGGTGATGTCGGCGATCTTCTTGCGCAGCGGCTGGGGATCCACACCGTGGGCGACGTTGTAGGCCACCTGCTTCTCGCGTCGTCGGTTGGTCTCCTCGATCGCGCGCTCCATCGACGGGGTGATCTTGTCGGCGTACATGAAGACCTGACCTGACACGTTGCGCGCGGCCCGACCGATCGTCTGGATGAGCGACTTGTCCGAGCGCAGGAAGCCCTCCTTGTCGGCGTCGAGGATCGCCACCAGCGACACCTCGGGCAGGTCCAGGCCCTCACGCAACAGGTTGATCCCGACGAGCACGTCGAACTCACCCAGCCTCAGCTCGCGGAGCAACTCGATGCGTCGCAACGTGTCGACCTCGGAGTGCAGGTATTGGGTGCGGATCCCGGCGTCGAGCAGGTAGTCGGTGAGATCCTCCGACATCTTCTTCGTCAGCGTGGTCACCAGGACTCGCTCGTTGCGCTCGGTGCGCAGCCGGATCTCGTGGATCAGGTCGTCGATCTGGCCCTTGGTCTGCTTGACGATGACCTCGGGGTCGACCAGTCCGGTGGGCCGGATGATCTGCTCGACCACGTCGCCCCCGACCTTGTCGAGCTCGTAGTTGCCCGGCGTCGCGGACAGGTAGATGGTCTGCCCGATGCGTTCGAGGAACTCCTCCCAGCGCAGCGGGCGGTTGTCCATCGCGCTGGGCAGCCGGAAGCCGTGGTCGACGAGGTTGCGCTTGCGGGACATGTCCCCCTCGTACATCCCGCCGATCTGCGGCACCGCCACGTGCGACTCGTCCACAACGACCAGGAAGTCCTCGGGGAAGTAGTCGAGCAGACAGTTGGGGGCGGAGCCATGGGTGCGCCCGTCCATGTGCATCGAGTAGTTCTCGATGCCCGAGCAGGAACCCACCTGACGCATCATCTCCACGTCGTAGGTGGTCCGCATGCGCAGTCGCTGGGCCTCCAGCAGCTTGCCTTGGCGTTCGAAGGTGGCCAACTGGTCCTCGAGCTCGAGCTCGATGCCCTTGATGGCGCGCTCCATCCGCTCGGGACCGGCGACGTAGTGGGTGGCGGGGAACACGTGGAGCTCCTGGTCCTCGGTGACCACCTCACCGGTGACCGGATGCAGGGTCATCAACCGCTCGATCTCGTCGCCGAAGAACTCTATGCGCAGCGCGTGCTCCTCGTAGACCGGGAAGACCTCCAGGGTGTCGCCACGCACCCGGAACGTGCCGCGGGTGAACGACATGTCGTTGCGGGTGTATTGGATCTCCACCAGCCGACGCAGGATCGAGTCGCGGTCGTGCTCCTCACCCACCTTGAGCCGGACCATGCGGTCGACGTACTCCTGGGGGGTGCCGAGGCCGTAGATGCACGACACCGTCGAGACCACGATGACGTCACGCCGGGTGAGCAGCGAGTTGGTGGCCGAGTGCCGCAGGCGCTCGACCTCCTCATTGATCGAGGAGTCCTTCTCGATGTAGGTGTCGGTCTGGGGGACGTAGGCCTCGGGCTGGTAGTAGTCGTAGTAACTGACGAAGTATTCGACCGCATTGTCCGGGAACAGGCTGCGCAACTCGTTGGCGAACTGTGCAGCCAGCGTCTTGTTGGGCTGCAGCACCAGCAGTGGTCGCTGCACCTGCTCGGCCACCCAGGCCACGGTGGCCGTCTTGCCGGTGCCCGTCGCGCCGAGCAGAACGACGTCCTTGACGCCGTCGTTCACCCGCGTCGTGATCTCCTCGATCGCGGCCGGTTGGTCGCCCGAGGGCTGGTAGTCCGACACCACCTTGAACGGCGCCACCCGGCGCTCGAGGTCGGTCACAGGTCTCATGCCCTCCAGCGTAGACGCGACCTCCGACAACCCGTTCCCAGCGCTGAAACGGAACCACCCGGCCGCCGGCTGCGTCACACTGTCATCACCCGAGGAGGTCACATGAGTGGACTGAGCATGCGAGCGCGGATCGCGCCCTACGCCGTACTGGCGACCCTGGTCCTGCTGGTCGCCACCGCCTGCAGCGGCGACGACGACAGCCCGGACGCTGCCCAGGATCCGGTCGCACAGAGCCTCGACGGTGACTGGACCCTCAACGCGGCCACCGGCCTGACCCTGGACGACGGCAACCCGGTCACCCTGACCATCGACGGAGACCGCGTCTCGGGCAGTTCGGCCTGCAATCGCTACATGGGCTCGCTCACGACCTCCGGCACCCAGGTCACCTTCGGGCCCCTGGGCGGAACCGAGATGGCCTGCAGCCCGGCGTCGGTGATGCAGCTCGAGCAGGACTACCTGGCCGCGCTCCAGGCGGCGACGAGCGCGGAGGTGGACGGCAACACCCTGACCGTCACCGGACCGGAGTCCACCCTCACCTTCCTCAGCACCGCCCCGGTCGTCGATGCCGAACTGATCGGCACCGACTGGCTGCTGGAGAGCCTGACCGAGGGCAACGGGAACAACGCCTCAGCCTCATCGGTCACCGGTGACCCGGCGACCCTGACCTTCGCAGACGACGGGACGGTGACCGGGTCCACGGGGGTGAACACGTTCAACGGCTCCTGGACGCAGGACGGCGAGTCGATCACCATCACCGATCTCGGCATGACCCTGATCGGCTCCACGGGACCGGCGGCCCGACAGGAGGCCCAGGTCCTCGGAGTCCTCGACGGCACCTTCACCGCGACCGTCAGCGGCGACGTCCTCACCCTGGGCAACGACACCCGTAAGGGGCTGGTCTACCGCCAGCAGTGAGGGCCTCTCCGGCTCCGCGCAGCCGCTGGTTACATTGGGGCGGTGATCTCGCGGCGTTCGACCAGCGACCGGATGCTCGTCATCCTGCGTCGGACGCTGCTCACCGTGCTGGGGGTCCAGTTCGCCCTCGCCATCGGCCTGTCGCTGGTGGACTCCTACCGTCGCCGCGGGCGCAAACCGAAGCCGTTCCCGACCACCCCTCCCCTGGCTGTGCCGGTCGGCACCGGTGAGCTCACCCCCTACACGTTCGGCAAGGACCTCTATGCCGACATGCTGGCCGCGATCCGCGGTGCGAAGAAGCAGATCCTCTTCGAGACCTACATCTGGAAGGGCGACGAGGTCGGGGAGCAGTTCAAGCAGGCCCTGATCGACGCTGCCGGTCGAGGGGTGGACGTCTACGTCATCTACGACGCGTTCGCGAACCTGGTGGTGAGCCCGCGGTTCAAGCAGTTCCCCCCCTCGATGCGGGTGCTCCGCTACCCCGTGTACGCCGCCGGCTGGAGGTTTTTCGACCTGAGCCGCTACGGACGTGACCACCGCAAGATCCTCGTGGTCGACGACGAGGTCGGGTTCGTGGGCGGCTACAACATCGGTACGCCGTTCGCGACCGAGTGGCGCGACACCCACTGCCGGATCACCGGAGCCGGGGTGTGGGACCTGAAGCGCGCCTTCGCCGACTTCTGGAACCTCAACCGCCGCAAGCGGCTCGGCCGCAGCGAGCGCCCGCTGCTGCTCGACACGGCGAACACCTGGGAGCCGAAGATCCGGCTGCACCGCAACCTGCCCCGGCTGTGGATGTTCCCGATCCGCTCGATGTACCTCGAGGCCATCAGCCGGGCCCAGCACAACATCTGGCTCACCCACGCCTACTTCCTGCCCGACCAGGACTTCGTCGATGCACTGCGCGCCGCAGCGCGTCGTGGCGTGGACGTCCGGATCCTGGTGCCGGGCAAGTCGAACCACATCGTGGCGGACTGGATCTCGCGGGGCTACTACTCACAGCTGCTCGACGCGAAGATCCGGATCTTCCGCTTCGGCGATGCCATGGTGCATGCCAAGACCGCCACCATCGATGGCAACTGGTCCACGATCGGCACCGCCAACATCGACCGCCTGAGCCTCACCGGCAACTACGAGATCAACGTCGAGATCATCGATCCCGCCCTGGCCGCCCAGATGGAGAGGATCTTCCTCACCGATCTGGAGCACAGTCGGGAGATGACGATCGACGAGTGGGAGAGCCGAGACGTCTACCGACGCTTCACCGAGGCCGTGCTCGGTCCACTGCGTCCTCTGCTCTGAGCGCTACTGCTGGTCGAACTGGGCCATCACCCGGTCGTTGCGCTGGGGGCCGGACAGACTGACCTCCCACGGACCGTCGTCGGCGTCCCCGCACGGTCGCACGTCGGCGCCCGCGCTCGAGGTCGGGTAGCAGGCCAGGGTGAGCACGTCGGCACCCTCGATCCGGTGCGTGCTCACGCCACCCGTGGCGTCGTACTCGACGTCCAGGCTGGTGACCCTGGCCAGAGCCCGGCCCGGCGTGGTGCCGTTGCGTTCGACCGCGCCCTCGAGCAGGTAGCTCACGTAGATGGAGGTGGCACCGTCGATGTAGTGGGTGCGCGACGCCGCGTCGATCGTCGAGCGTCCGAAGAGTCGTCGGTCGTCGGCCACGATCACGACCTTCGTGGCCTTGAGCGCCGAGTTCGCGCCGACGTCGGGGACGCTCAGGGTGAGTTTGGAGACGCCAGGGGTGCGGATCCAGTGCTGGACCATGATGTCGCCGTCAGCAAGCACCGTGCTCTGCACGAAGGAACCGTTCGTAGGAAGGGTCACCGGGGCCTGCGGCGTCGCCGCCTTGGGGGTCTCTGCCGGCTGCGCCGGGGCGTCGTCCCGAGCGCGCAGCATGGCCCAGCCACCCAGGATGAGCGCCAGCACCACCAGCAGCACCAGCAACCACCTCAGGAAGCCGCCGGGCAGGCCCGCCTCAGAGCGCTCAGCAGGTCGCCGCACGGGAGCGTCCGGGAAGGGGTCGAAGGCCGGCAACGTCCACTCGGGCTCCGGTTCCGGCATCCGGGACGGGCGTACGGCGGCCGGCGCGATGCGCGCGAAGCCCGACTCGAGGTCGGCCACTCCGGACTCCAGTTCGGCGATCTCGGACTCCAGCTCGGCGAAACCGGTCTGGAGCTCGTCGAACCAGGAGGTCGTGGGGAGCTCACCGGACTTCTTGGTTGCCTGGTCGCTCGAGCGGTCCGGGTCGTCGCCGGCCCGGGGCATCGGGACATGGGGGCGAGACCCGTTCTGCTGAGCAGGAGCACCGGTCCCGTGGCGCGACCCCTCGTCCTGATCCTCCATCAGCTCGCCTTCCTCGTCGGCGCGGAGACGGGCAGGGCCTTCACGATCGCGAGATTCTGATAGCCGCCCGCAGCAGCATCGTACGGCGGCGCACAGGTGACGAGAATGAGTCGTCGCGGTCCGCTCGCCGCGAAGACCCAGTCCTGGTCGGCCAGCGTTCCCTGCGGGAGCAGGGTGAGGGACCGGACCCGGAAGTCCTGGGTCAGCGACCGTGTCGCCACGGTGATCCGCTCCCCGGTGCTGACGGTCAGCAGTTCGGCATAGGGACCCAGCCCCTGGGTGGTGGAGTCGACGTGGGCAGCAATCAGGGTGGAGCCGAAGGGGTCACCGATCCGGGAACCGCCGCGCCACCAGCCCGCCGTCTCGATGTCGTCAGGCACGTCGAGGCGTCCCGAGGCAGTCGTGGAGACGGCGGTGACCGGCACCACTGTGCCGCTCGGCAGCACCGCTGAGGTCGGTCGTTGGGGGACGACCACGGACTCCGCCCGGGTGGCTGGCTGCGCCGGAACCGTTCGGCCCGGGCTCGGTGGCGGCGACTGCGCCGGCGTGCTGGCTCCTGAGTCGCCACCGTCCGTGGCTTTCCAGACGACGGCCCCGACGATCGCCACGAGCAGGGCTGCGCCGGCAACGTTGGCTGTGAGTCGGGTCAACGAGTGCGTGCGGGTTCGGCGGTGCGCCTGAGGAGCGCCCATGTCACTGCGTGCCCGGGCTGCGTCCTGCACGTCTCTGGCCCCGTCGCCCCTCGTGCCTGGCCCAGATGGCGATGACGGCCACACCCAGCAGGGCGCTCGCGAGAGCGGCGCTCCACCACGGCGAACCCGCCTGTGCTCCGTGGCCACCGGTCGACGGGGCGCCGAACGTCGTGACGTTGATGTCGGCGGCCAGGCCGGCGGAGCCGGTGTCGATCGTGTCGGGCACCACGGTGCCGTCGCTGCTCAAGGCGGCGGTGTGCACGATGACGTTCATCGAGTTGTTGGTCGGGCTGCCCACCGCGTAGACCATCGTGACCGTGCGAGGTGCGAGTTCGACGTCCAACGGACCGAGGATGGGGTCCGAGGTCTGACCGGTCGGCAGCAGCTCGACCCTGTGCGAGCCGGAGGGCACGTCGGCCTCGGCGTACTCGCCGTTGGCGATGTTGGTGAACACGGTCTGCCCGTCGACCTGGACGTCGGCCGGCGCGACCGTTGCCGTGTGGGCGATCAGCACGCGCGCCTTGTCCGGGCCGATCGGTCCACGCGGGGTGGCATAGGTGTTGACCACCGCCGGACCGTTGAGCTCCGCTGGACGGTGCAGGACGATGTCGCTGCTGGATCCAGCCTTTACCTCCACACTGGTGGTGACGTCCATGTCACCGGAGCCACGGAAGGTGATCTCGTGCTCACCGGCGCTGAGCTCATAGGGCCCGAGCACGGCCCCCACCTCGACGGACTCCTCCCTGGTCTCCCCGTCCACCATCACATCGACCGACGACCCTGGGACCGCCTGGATCACCACGACCTGGCCATCGCCCGGAGCCGCCGCCTGGGCGGGGACGGCGAAGGCGAGACCGGCCAGCAGGAGCGCTCCCGAAGCGACGACGGACGAATACGACTTCACGTGAGCCCCCGGACAAAGTGTGTGAAACCAGCCACACGAGAGAAACACCGGCCCTGAGTCACGTCAACCCCAGTAGCCCACCCCAGTAACAGGAGTTAACTGCGCGGAAAGTGGGTAGGCAGCGTCATCCGCGGACCCCGCCGCGGGCGATGCAGACCCTGCAGGGCCAGGAGGGCCTGCACCCGGTAGCGCTGTGGCCGCCACGGTTCGAGCAGGGTCGCCAGCTGATCGTCGTCGACCGGCTTGCCGGTGAGGGCCCAGCCGATGTCCTTCGCGACGTGGTAGTCGCCGAAGCTCACCGCGTCGGGGTCGCCGAACGCTCGCACTCGGATCTCGGCGCTGGTCCACACACCGATCCCCGGCACCGAGCGCAGCCGCCGATCGGCCTGCTCCATGTCGAGGTCGACCGTGCGTTCCAGCGCCGGCGCCACCCGGGCAGCCTCGACGATGGTGCGGGATCGGGCCGGGTCGATGTGCAGCTTGAGCCACTCCCACGACGGGATCGACCGCAGCCGGTCGGCGCCGGGCTGGACGAGGAGCCCCTTGTCGGCCCCCGCCCCCGGCGCGACGTCACCGAAGCGCTGGACCAGCCGCCGGAACCCGAGGAAGGCCTCCTTGCCGGTGACCTTCTGCTCGATCACCGCGGGCACGAGGGAGTCCATCACCAGTCCGGTGCGCCCGATGCGCCAGTGCGGATGGGCCTGCAGCGCCGCTTCCACGACCGGATGACGAGGCCGGAAGTCGCCAACGTCGTCGAAGACGCCCAGCATGGCGGGCACCCGGTCCAGCGCCCACGTGGCTCCGTCGCCCCAGGCGGTCGCGACGATCTCGCCGTCGGCGCTGCGAGGCAGCACCATCAGGGTCGCGAGGCCCTCCGGGGTGCGCAGCCCACGCCAGTGGCTATCGCCGATGACCTGATAGGTCGGGTCGCCGCCGCCGCGCCGCACGACCGAGAGGATCCGCGCGGCCGGGCACGGCCAGTCGGGGCGCCAGACCCGGACCTGTTCCTGCATTGCGCCACGCTATCCGGGCCGACCGACAGCCCGGTATGAATGGGGGCATGCTGATCAGCACGATCGTCGACGCGTCGCTCCGACTGGCGAGCACGCGCTCGCGCAAAGCCAAGGTGGAGATGCTGGCGGCCGTGCTCGACGAGGCGGACGCGGGCGAGATCGAAGTGGTCACCTCGTTCCTGTCGGGTTCGCTGCGCCAGCGGCGCACGGGTCTCGGCTGGCGTTCGCTCGCCGACCTGCCTGCGCCCGCCGAGCAGGCGACCCTGACCGTGCTGGAGGTGGACGCCGCCTTCGGCCAGATCGCCGCGCTGAGCGGCGCAGGGTCTCAGGCCACCCGAACCGGTGCCACCCGCGAGCTCTTCGCCCGCGCCACGGCGCCGGAGCAGTCCTGGCTGCGCGGAGTCGTCACCGGAGAGGTCCGCCAAGGCGCCCTCGACGCCCTGGTGCAGGAGGGACTGGCATCCTCGACGGGCGTCCCGGTCGCCGCCGTTCGCCGAGCCGCGATGCTGGCGGGGTCAACGGTCGCCATCAGCGCCGCGGCCGTCGCCGGCGGCGTCGAGGCCCTCGCGGCGTACCACCTCGAGGTGGGGCGCCCGGTGCAGCCGATGCTGGCCTCCAGCGAACCCGACCTCGATGCGGCTCTCGCCCGGAGCGGGACCCCCGCGGCGATCGATGCCAAGCTCGACGGCATCAGGATCCAGGCGCACAAGATGGGAGACCGGGTCCTCCTGGCGACCCGGACACTGGAGGACATCACGGCCCGGTTGCCCGAAGTCGTGGCGGTCGTCGCCTCGTTGCCCGTGGAGACCGCGGTGCTCGACGGCGAGGCCCTGGCCATCGGGGTCGACGGCCGCCCCCGGCCGTTCCAGGAGACGGCGTCACGCACGGCGACCACCGGGGCGAGCGACGTGGCCATCACGCCGTACTTCTTCGACCTGCTGTACGTCGACGGCCAGGACCTGCTCGCCCTGTCCGGAACCGAGCGTCTGGCCCGGTTGACGGCCCTCGTACCGCCCGAGCACCTGGTTCCCCGCCGAGTCGTGACCACCGCGGACGAGGCGCGCCTGGCCTTGGACGAGGCGCTCGCAGCCGGACACGAAGGCGTCGTGGTCAAGAGCCTCGATGCGCCGTACGACGCCGGGCGACGTGGAGCGGCGTGGGTCAAGGTGAAGCCCGTGCACACGCTGGACCTCGTCGTGCTGGCCGTCGAGGAGGGCAGCGGACGACGACGCGGTTGGCTGTCCAACATCCACCTGGGTGCACGTGATCCCGAGGGTGGGTTCGTGATGCTCGGCAAGACCTTCAAGGGCATGACCGACGAGATCCTGCGCTGGCAGACGGAGCGATTCACCGAGCTCATGACCGAGCGCGACGACTGGGTCGTGCGAGTGCGACCCGAGCAGGTCGTGGAGATCGCCTTCGACGGCGTCCAGCGCTCCACCCGCTATCCGGGTGGTCTCGCCCTGCGGTTCGCACGCGTGATCCGCTACCGCGACGACAAGACCGCGGACGAGGCGGACACGATCGACTCGGTGCGCCGCCTCGCCAGCTGGCTCTGATCAGGGGCGCTCGAGGATCGCGGTCACACCCTGACCCCCGGCGGCGCAGATCGAGATGACGCCCTTCCCGGAGCCCTTCTCGGCCAGCAGCTTGGCCAGCACGTGCACGATGCGCGCTCCGGTGGCGGCGAAGGGGTGCCCGGCGGCCAGGGACGACCCGTTGACGTTGAGCTTCGCCGGATCCACCGGGCCCAGGGGCGCGTCGAGCCCGAGTCGCTCCTTGCAGAACACCGGGTCCTCCCACGCCTTGAGCGTGGCGAGGACCTGGGAGGCGAAGGCCTCGTGGATCTCGTAGAAGTCGAAGTCGGCGAAGTCGTGGCCGGAGCGTTGCAGCATCCGTGCCATGGCGTAGGCGGGAGCCATCAACAGGCCCTCGTGGCCGGTCACGTAGTCGACGGCGGCACTCTCGTGCCAGGTCAGGAAGGCCAGTACGTCGAGGTCGTGGGCTGCGGCCCATTCCTCGGAGGCCAACAGCACCGTGGAGGCGCCATCGGTCAAGGGCGTCGAGTTGCCCGCGGTCATGGTGGCCGCGGCACCCTTGCCGAAGACGGGCCGGAGCGTGGCGAGCTTCTCCACCGTCGAGTCCGGTCGCAGGTTCTGGTCGCGCTGCTGGCCACGGAACGGCGTCAGCATGTCTTCGAGGAATCCGCCGTCGTAGGCAGCAGCGAGCTTGTGGTGCGAAGCCGCCGCCAGCTCGTCCTGCGCCGCGCGCGAGATGTCCCACTCCAGCGCGGTCAGCGCCGCGTGCTCCCCCATGGAGAGCCCCGTGCGTGGTTCCCCGTTCTGCGGGGTCGAGGGCACGATGTCGCCGGGGCGGACCCTGGCGAGGGCCGCGAGCCGGCCCCTGAGGTCCTTGGCGCGGTTGAGCTCCAGCAGGATCTTGCGCAGGTTCTCGTTGACCGCGATCGGGGCATCGGAGGTGGTGTCGGAGCCACCGGCGACGCCGACCTCGATCTGGCCCAGCGCGATCTTGTTGGCCACCTGGATCGCCGCCTGGAGGCCGGTGCCGCACGCCTGTTGCAGGTCGTAGGCGGGTGTCTCTGGCGACAGTCGGGAGCCGAGCACGGTCTCGCGGGCCAGGTTGAAGTCCCGGGAGTGCTTGATGACCGCACCGGCCGCGAACTCACCCAGTCGCTCCCCGGCCAGGCCGTGGCGATCCACGAGTCCGTCGAGGGCAGCGGTGAGCATCTCCTGGTTGGAGGCGGTCGCGTAGACCGTGTTCGAGCGGGCGAACGGGATGCGGTTGCCGCCGAGGACGGCGACACGACGAGGGGTGACCGGCATGGGTTCTCCTGGGGGTGTTCGGCGGGACGGTGCCAGAACTCGTATCATTATTACCATCCAGTAACTAACTCTGTCACAGGGAGCCCCACGACCATGAGCGACCGCTACCAGTCCTTCATCCACACGGGCGTCGGCCAGTTGCTGGCGAAGAATCTCGGCCTCCCCGATCCGCCGGTTCTCCAGCGGTGGGCCCCTGGTTCACCGCTCGTGGACGGCACCGTCGTCGTCGGCGGCTCCGGCCGACTCGACCGCAGCCTCCCGGCAGCCCTCAAGCGCCTGGCCATCGCCTCGACGCGCGCGCCAGCCGAGGGCGAGCGCTTGCGTGGGCTGGTCTTCGACGCGACCGGCATCGCCACCTCGGAGCAGCTCGTCACCCTCACCGGGTTCATCACGCCGCTGCTGCGCAGGCTGACGTCGTGTGCCCGAGTGGTGGTGATCGGCACCGCACCCGAGCTGCTCAGCGGACGGGAACGGGTGGCCCAACGCGCCCTCGAAGGTTTCACGCGCTCGCTCGGCAAGGAGATCGGGCACGGCGGCACGGTCCAGCTCGTGTACGTGGCCCCCGGCGCCGAGGCCGCTCTGGACTCGACCTTGGCGTTCCTACTGTCCCCGAAGTCGGCCTACGTGTCGGGACAGGTCGTCCGGATCGGCGTCACGGGCAGCCAGAAGGCCGGGAAGGCCACCGACAAGCAGCACCCTCTGGCCGGCAGGGTCGCCCTGGTCACGGGCGCCAGTCGCGGCATCGGCGAGCAGATCGCCCGTGTTCTGCACCGCGACGGAGCGACCGTGGTGGGGGTCGATGTGCCCCAGGCCGCCAGCGAACTGCAGACCCTGATGAAGGAGCTGGACGGCGACTACCTCACGCTCGACATCACCCGCTCCGATGCCCCCCAGCGCATCGCCCAACACGTGACCCGGACCCACGCAGGGGTCGATGTCGTCGTGCACAACGCTGGCATCACCCGGGACCGCAAGCTGGCTAACATGTCCGCGGAGCGCTGGAGCTCGGTGATCGCGGTGAACCTGACCGCACCCGAGCTCATCACCCGTGCCCTCCTGGACGGCGGTGCGATCCGACCCAACGGCCGCATCATCGGGGTCGCCTCGATCGCCGGCATCGCGGGCAACCTGGGCCAGACCAACTACGCGGCCTCCAAGGCTGGCGTGATCGGCCTGGTGGACTCGCTGGCCGGCGAGCTCACCGACGGCATCACGGTCAACGCCGTCGCCCCGGGCTTCATCGAGACCAAGATGACCGCCGCCGTCCCGTTCGCCACCCGCGAGATCGGCCGCCGGCTCAACTCGATGTCCCAGGGCGGCCTCCCGGTCGACGTCGCCGAGACGATCGCCTGGTACGCCGATCCACGCTCCACCGCGGTCAACGGCAACGTGGTCCGGGTCTGTGGCCAGATGATGCTGGGCGCCTGACGTGCTCGACCTGGTGCGCGCCGCCCTGCCCTCCGTGCCGGTCGTCAACCGGCTGCCCGGCGTACGCAAGACCGGCGACGGCACACTGCCCGACACGATCCGGCGTCGACAGGCCACCGTGGTCCGGTCCGAGGTGGCGTCGTACGCGGACGTCTGCGGCTTCCCGGAGCGCGACACCGCACCTCTGACGTTCCTGCACGTGCTGGCCTTCCCCCTGCACCTCGAGATCATGACCGACCGCGCGTTCCCCTTCCCAGCCATCGGCACGGTGCACCTGGGCAACTCCATCACCCAGCATCGTCGGGTGGCGATCGGCGAGGGGGTCGGGGTCTCCGCGTCGGCGGTTCGGCTGCGTGAGCACCCGAAGGGCCGCCTGTTCGATGTGGACGTCACCGTCACGGCGTCCGGCGACACGGTCTGGGAGAGCACGTCGACCTACCTGCGCCTGGGCTCCGGGCACCCCGAGGTCGGAGCGGAACCAGTGTTCGAGACCGTGCCGGCCGGCGGCATCCCGTGGCGGCTTCCGGCCGATCTGGGCCGTCGATATGCAGCAGTCTCCGGTGACCACAACCCGATCCACCTCTACCCGCTGACCGCGAGGGCGCTGGGCTTCCGGCGTCAGATCGCCCACGGGATGTGGAGCCTGGCCCGCTGCGTGGCCGCAGTGGAGAACCGCCTTCCCGCGGGCGTGCGGGTGGAGGTCGGTTTCCGCAAGCCGATCTTCCTGCCGGGAACCGTGTCGATCGGAGTGCAGGAGTCCGACCACGGGCTCGCCTTCTCGCTCACGAGCGTGAGCTCGGGAGCCCCGCACCTTCTCGGGCGCGCGACGTACGTCGACTGACCTCTGCGCGGGCGACGATCGCGAGCACCAGTGCGCCGACCAACGTGACGGCTGCGCTCACGGCGACAGCGGTGTTCCAGCCGGCCACCAGGCTGACGCTGTCCTCCCCGCCGCCGGCGCGCGTGGCGATCACCGTGAAGAGCGTGATCCCGCAGGCGGCGCCGAGGTAGCGCGCGGTCTGGTTGGCGCCACTGCCCATGGCCGCCCGGTCACCCGGGACGCTGGCGACCGCCTCGCGGCCGAGCAGCGCGTTGAGGACGCCGGTCGCCAGACCGCTGACGACCAGCGCCGGCACGAGGCGCCACGTGCTGGAGTCCGCGGAGACGCCCAGCGCCAGGGCCAGCCCGAGGGCGACCACGACGAACAGACCTGCCAGCGGCGACGTGCCGACCAGCGGCCACGGTGACCGGCGCAGGGCGACGGAAGCCACGACGCTCGTCATCGACCACGCCAAGACCAGCAGGCTCCCGGTCCACAACGTGCCGCCGAGGCCGGCTTGGACCAACGTGGGCACGAACGAGGTCGTGCCGATCATGCCGGCTCCCAGGACCAGCGCCCCGACCGTCGCGCCGACGAAGCGGGGCTCACGCAGCAGGGCCAGGTCCACCAGGGGGTCCTCGACCTTGCTCTCGACCCACGCGAACCCGGCGAGCGAGAGCAGCGCCACCACGACCAGTTGCACGGTCAGTGCGCTCAGCCCCGAGCGTCCCTCCGTCAGGGCGGTCACGAGCAGGGTCAGCGCCAGGCTGAGCAGGACCAGACCGGGCAGGTCCACACGGCGTGGCGAGGTCGGCGCGGCGTCCTGGGGGTCCATCACCCAGTGCAGCGTGGCGGGGACCAGAACGAAGGCGGCCACCGCCACGCAGGCGTAGGTCTCACGCCAGCCCGAACCCACGTCGAGGGCCGCCGCCAGCACACAGCCGACCGAGATGCCGAGGGCGACACTGGCTCCCCAGATCGCGGTGGCGTGACCTCGCGGCGGCCCGACCGGAAACACGTCGGCGAGGATCGCCAAGCCGCACGCGAGTACGGCGGCGCCTCCCCCACCCTCCACCACGCGGGCCAGGACGAAGACGAGGGAGCCGGGTGCCAACGCGCAACCGAGGGCGCCGACACCCATCAGCGCGAGACCGGCGACGTAGACCCGGCGCCGCCCGAGGCTGTCGCCCAGGACGCCGGAGGCCAGGAGCAGGGCCGCCAGGCCGACGCTCATGGAGCTCAGGATCCACGCCCGGGCCGCTGCGCCCGCACCCAGGTCGGCCGCAGTGGCCGGCACGGTGGCCATCGGGGTGACGTAGGTGATCAGCACCAGCGCCGTACCCAGGCTGATGAGCAACAGCGGCCGGGCCGTGCGGGTGGTGTCCATGGGTGCTCTCTCCCGGATCGGTGGGCGACGAGTGCTACAGTGAGTTTGACTTTCAAACTAGCACGGAGGTGGAGATGCGCGCACTCGCAGAGCTCCCCGGGCGCCCCTGCCCGATCGCCGCCTCACTCGAGGTCGTCGGCGACCGCTGGTCCCTGCTGATCGTCCGGGAGATCTCCCTCGGCTCGACGCGCTTCACCGACATCGTCGCGGGGACGGGAGCGCCCCGCGACCGGGTCGCGGCACGACTGCGCAGCCTGCTCGAGGAGGGCGTGGTGCGGCGCGTGGCCTACCAGGACTCCCCCACCCGCTACGACTACCACCTCACCGAGGCGGGCCTGGCGCTGCTGCCCGTCCTGTCGAGCCTGCTCACCTGGGGCAAGCAGTACGCAGTCGCGGCCGACGATCCGGACCGCGACAGACACCGACGCGTCACACCATCACGAGCCGAGGAGCCTCGATGACCACCAGCCAGACCTCCACCTTCGCCAGCCACTGGGGCGAGGAGCGCTCAAAGGTCGTCACCTGGCACGACCCTGGACCCTCCACCCGAGCCGGCCTGTCGCTGTCGGGCCTGGACTACCTCACCGCCATGCTCGAGGGAGAGCTGCCACCCCCGCCGATCGCTGGGCTCATGGAGATGACCATGACCAGCGTCACCGAGGGCCACGTCGAGTTCACGTGCCTGCCGGACGAGTCGGCGTACAACCCCATCGGGGCGGTCCACGGCGGCTTGGTGTGCACGCTGCTTGACACGGTGGCCGGCTGCGCCCTCCACAGCGCCCTGCCCGCCGGGCGCGGCTACACCTCCATCGAGATCAAGGTCAGCTACCTCAAGGCGGTGCGCGCCAGCAGCGGCCTGCTGACCGCTGTCGGGACGGTGGTCAAGACGGGCTCCCGTGTCGGGTTCACCGAGGGCGTCGTCCGGGACTCCACCGGCGCCGTCGTGGCCACCGCCTCCAGCACCCTGCTCGTCTTCGACCTTCCGGCCTGACTCAGGCGTCGCGAACGACGCGGATCAGACCCTCCTGGGCGACCGAGGCGACCAGCCGGCCGTCCTGGGTGAAGACGCTGGCCAGGGCCAGGCCCCGCCCGCCGGAGGCCGAGGGTGAGTACTGGTCGTAGAGCCACCACTCGTCAGCGCGGAACGGTCGGTGGAACCAGATCGTGTGGTCCAGGGAGGCCGGCTGGACCTTGGGTGAACCGATGTGCAGGCCGTGAGGTGCAAGGGCCGACCCCAACAGCGTCAGGTCGCTGGCGTAGGTGAACGCGGCGTTCTGCACGATCGGGTCGTCCGACATCCGCCCGCCGATGCGGATCCACAGCCTGGTCTGTGCGGACGGCCCGCCGTCCGGGGCATCACCGTTGCCGGCGTAGCGAACGTCGAGGGCGGCCCACTCACGTTGCCAGGCGTCAGGATCGCGCACCGAGTGGTTCGAGAACAGCTCGGCCAAGGACAACGACTCCTCCGGGGAGGGAACGTCGGGCATCCGCGCCTGGTGGTCGTAGCCGTCTTCGGGCTTCTGGAAGTCAGCGGTCATGTAGTAGATCCCGCGCCCGTGCTGACGGGCAACGACCCGTCGGGTCGCGAACGATCGCCCCTCCCGCAACGACTCGACGTCGTAGACGATGGGCACGGCCGGGTCGCCGGGGCGCAGGAAGTAGCTGTGCAGGGAATGGATCTGATAGGCGCTCGGCGTCGACCGCGAGGCGGCGATCAGGGCCTGCGCGGCCACCTGCCCCCCGAAGACGCGCTGCAGGGAGCTGTCGGGTTGCAGTCCGCGAAACAGGTTGAGGTCGATGTCCTCGAGGTCGAGCAGCTCGGCGATCTCGTCGGCGGTGGCTGGCACGGACGACTCCTCAGGTCTCGTCGGTGTTGTCAGGGGCGTCCAGGCCGGCCAGGAAGCGCTCGAACTGGGCTCCGATCTCCTCGCCGGTGGGCAACGGGGAGTCATCGGCCAGCAACGACATCCCGGAGTCCTCGGCCAGCTGGAAGGAGTCGTACTGCTGCTCGAGCCCCTCGACGACCTGGCTGATCTCGTCATTGTTGGCCAGGTAACCGGCGATCTCCTGGTCGGTCTGCTCTGCGGACTCGGCCAGGGCACCGGCGTCCAGCGAGAGGCCCGTGGCAGCCTCGGTCTGCTCCAGGAGGGCGATAGCAGCGCGCGGGTAGCCCATCTGCGACAGGTAGTGCGGCACGTGCGCGACGAACCCGAGCGCCGAGTGACCCCACTCCCCCAGCCGCAGCTCCAGCAGGGCATGGGCGCTCGAGGGAATCCGCAGCTCGCCCTGCCAGCGGCTCTCGCCCTGGATCAGGGCAGGGTCCGTGGCGTGCGGGGTGATCGCGATGGCGCGGGTGTGCGGCACCGCCATCGGCACCGCAGCGAGCGAGAGCACCGAGCTGACATCGAAGCGCTCGACGACCTGGCGGACAGCGGCCGCAAAGCCCTCCCACCGTGAGTCAGGTTCGGGGCCGCGCAGGAACAGGTAGGGCAACATCTGCTGATCGCGCATCAGCCGCACCGTCATCCGCGGGGCGTCGTACTGCTCGTAGTGGTCACGCATGAACGACATCGCAGGGCGCCGGGCGCGGTAGTCGTAGAACTCGTCGACGTCGAAGGTAGCGACCACCTTGCCGCCGTTGCCGAGCTCCTCGAGGTGGTCCGCAGCGATCCCCGCGGCGTTGCCGGCGTCCAGGAATCCGTGCAACACCAGCACCAGGACGGGCTTCTGCCCACTGAGCTCGGGCACGTCATCCACGATGTGCACGAATCTCGAACCGTCTGCCACGCTCACTCCTCAGTCGCTGAAGCCCTGCCGGGTTCCAAGAACACCCTAGGGGAGGCGACCATTCCCTTGACGGACGCGTCGAGGAGACCATGGAGACGAGGAAAGGATTCAGCGATGTCGAAACGGCTCGTCCCGGTGATCTGCCTGCTCGTCCTGGCCCTGGTGATGCCCGACCCGGCACACGCTGCGTCGGCACCCGGCAAGCCGTGGGTGGAGAAGGCACAGCGGCGGCTCAACCAGCTCTCCTGCGATGCCGGTCCGGCCGATGGCAAGGTCGGCGAGCACACCCGCTCGGCGGTGATCCGGTTCCAGTCCCGGCTGGGCCTGCGGCAGACAGGTCGACTGATCCAGATCGCCAAGGTGCGGTTGTACGCCGAGGACGCGCCCACGTGCACCGACCGACCGATCCCACCGCGCAGCGGCAAGGGCCGCCGTGTCGTGATCAGCCAGCGACAGAACTGGGTGTGGCTGGTGGGAGCCGGCGGACGCGCCGTCGCGCAGTCGGGCATGGTCGACAACACCTCGGTGCTGCGCCCGCGCGTGGGGACCGTGGGCTCCTACTGCGGACGCGCGGCTCGGATCAAACGCAACACCGACGGCCACGGGCTGTGGCTCGACAACTTCGTCCGGTTCGCCTCCTGCGGGATCGGCTTCCACCGCATACCGCGCTACATGTCCAGCGGTCGTCAGATACATGCCGATTGGCTCGTCGGCACCGATCTGCGCACCTCCCACGGCTGCATCCGGACCCCGAAGGCCTTCTCAGCGAAGGTCTGGCGCTTCGCCCATGTCGGCACCCGCGTGCACGTGATCCGCGGCTGACGGTCGCGGATGGTCGGTTCATCAAGGTATGCAGGTGAACCGACACTTCCCTTGGCGAATTCACGCCGGGAAGTGATGGTTGGTCGTGGGAAGTTGTGGTGGCTGTGACGCAGACGTGCTCGCGCTCGGCCGCGGCGCACCATTCCGCTGAACGGCGGGTACGCCGACCTGATGATCGCCAGTGCGCCCGGCCCGTCCCATCCTCCTCAGCTCCCCTGGACGAAGCACCACTTCCCATGCTGAGTTCACCGAGGAAAGTGGCAGTTCACCTGCATACCTTGATGAACCCACCCGCCAGTCACGGCGCAGAGTAGTCCTGCGCAGGCACGCCCTGGCCACGACCGACGCGGGAGTTGCGGTAGCCGTAGGTGAAGTAGATGACGAACCCGAGGGCCATCCAGACCAGGAACCGAAGCCAGGTCTCGACGCTCAGGTTCAGCATCAGGTAGAGGCAGATCAGCGCCGAGAGGATCGGCAGCGCCGGGGACAGCGGCACCTTGAACGAGCGCTTGAGGTCCGGGCGCCGTTTGCGCAGGATCGGGATCGCGATCGAGACCAGCGCGAACGCCGAGAGCGTCCCGATGTTGACCATCTCCTCCAGCTTGCCGATCGGCGTGAACGAGGCGACAACGGCGACGATGGCCCCAATCGTGAGCGTGATCTTCAACGGCGTGCCGGTCTTGGGGTTCACGTGGGCGTAGCCCGAAGGCAGCAGGCCGTCACGACTCATCGCGAACAGCACCCGGATGGCGCCGATCATCAGCGTCATCACCACCGTGGTCAGACCGGCGACCGCACCGGCCGAGATCAAGGTGGCGTAGCCATCGTGGCCACGGTCGCTGAACGCGGTCGCCAGCGCCGCCTCGGCATCGATGTCCTTGTAGTTGACCATCCCGGTGATCACCAGGGCGACGGCGACGTAGAGCACCGTGCAGATCGCCAGCGAGAAGATGATGCCGCGCGGCAGGTCGCGCTGCGGGTTGTTGGCCTCCTCCGCGGTGGTCGCGACCACGTCGAAGCCGATGTAGGCGAAGAAGACCACCGAGGCTGCCGAGACGATGCCGAGGATGCCGTAGACCTGCGGCTCGAGGCCGAACAGGACCTGCACCAGCGGGGCATGGATCCACCCCTCTGCTCCGGCCGCCGGGCCCGTGGACGGTGGGATGAAGGGGTCGTAGTTGTCGGTGTTGATGAACTGGATGCCCATCACGATCACGAAGAGGACCACGAAGAGCTTCACCCCGACCAGCACCAGGTTGACCCGCAGGCTCTCCTTGATGCCGTAGGCGACGAGCGCCGTCAGGATGAGGACCAGGAGCAGGGCCGCGAGGTTGAAGTGCCCGAAGCTCGCGTCCGGCGAGGGTCCGAGGCTCTCGGGCCAGGTGATCCCGATCTCGTCGAGGAACGTCACGAAGTAGGTGCTCCACCCCTGGGCCACCACGCTGGCACCCAGCATCAGCTCGAGGATCAGGTCCCAGCCGATGATCCAGGCCACCATCTCGCCGAGAGTCGCGTAGGAGAAGGTGTACGCCGACCCCGACACCGGGACTGTGGAGGCGAACTCGGCGTAGCACAGGGCCGCCAGCGCACAGCAGATCGCGGCGATGATGAACGAGAACACCACCCCGGGTCCGGCGTAGGCCTGGGCGGCACGACCGGTGAGGGTGAAGATGCCGGCCCCGATGACGACCCCGATGCCGAAGACCGTGAGGTCGAGCACGGTGAGTCGCTTCTTGAGTTTGAACTCCGGGTCCTCGGTGTCACCGATGGACTGTTCGACTGACTTGGTGCGGAACACGCTCATGTCCCGGGAACCTACGCCCTGGACTAGTCCACGTCGAGCGACACCCCGGCAGGCGTGTGCAGCTCGCGTCCCTCGTCCAGTGCGGTGACGTCCTCCACGATTCCGCGAGCCAGCGACTGGGCGCCCAGCCCGACCCGCTCCAGGATCACCGCACGCTTGGCGTGGTCCAGGAACTCCTGCGGGATGCCGTGCAGCCGGAAAGGCGTGCCCACCCCGGCCCGGTTGAGCGTCTGCAGCAGGACCGCGCCGCAGCCACCGATCTCACCGTTGTCCTCCAGCGACACCACCAGGCGGTGCTGGCGGGCCAGCTCGACGATGGCCGGGTCGACCGGCTTGACCCAGCGCGGGTCCACGACCGTCACTCCGATGCCCTGGGCCTCCAACCGCTCGGCAACGTCGACGGCGGTGGTGGCCATGGCCCCGACCGCCACGACCAGCACGTCCTTGCGGCCGGTGCGCACCAGCACATCGGCTCCCCCGGCCCGGGCGATCGCCGGCAGGTCATCAGGGGGCGGCCCCTTCGGGAAACGTACGACGGTGGGCGCATCGTCGACGGCGATCGCCTCGGCCAGCAGCTCACGCAACCGCGTCGCGTCGCGCGGGGCAGCCAACCGCAGGCCGGGCACGACCTGCAGGATCGAGAGGTCCCACATGCCGTTGTGGCTGGCACCGTCGTCGCCGGTGACCCCGGACCGGTCCAGGACGAAGGTGACCCCGCACTTGTGCAGGGCGACATCCATCAACACCTGGTCGAAGGCTCGGTTGAGGAACGTCGCGTAGAGCGCCACCACCGGGTGCAGACCGCCCATCGCCAGCCCTGCCGCCGATGTGGCGGCATGCTGCTCGGCGATGCCGACGTCGAAGGTGCGCTCGGGGAACCGGGCGGCGAACGTGTCCAGGCCCACCGGGTGCATCATCGCCGCGGTGATCGCCACGAGGTCGCTGCGCTGCTCGCCCAGGTGCACGATCTCCTCGGCGAACACGTCGGTCCAGATCCTCGGCTTCGGGGTCTCCTTGCCGGTCCCGACGTCGAAGGGGCCCGGGGAGTGGAACTGGTCGGCCTCGTGCCGCTCAGCGGCGTCATAGCCGAAGCCCTTGTGCGTGATGGCGTGCACGATGACCGGCCCGTTGAACCGTTTGGCCTGCGCCAGCACTTTCTCCAGCTCCACCCGGTCGTGGCCGTCGACCGGTCCGACGTACTTCAGCCCGAGGTCCTCGAAGAGCCCCTGCGGGGCGAGTGCGTCCTTCATGCCCTTCTTCATCGCGTGCAGAGCGTCGTAGGCGACCGGCCCGATGCCCTTGACCGCGTTGAGGCGCTTCTTGACCTGCTCCAGGACGGCCTCGTAGCGCGGGTTGGTGCGCAGGTTGGTCAGGGCCAGGGAGAGGCCCCCGATCGTGGGGGTGTAGGAGCGTCCGTTGTCGTTGACCACGATGACCAGGCGGCTGTCGTTGGCGATCGCGATGTTGTTGAGCGCCTCCCAGGCCATGCCACCGGTGAGCGCGCCGTCGCCGATGACCGCGACCACGTGGCGCTTCTCCCCACGGATCGCGTAGGCCTTCGCCAGGCCGTCGGCGTAGCTCAGCGCGGTGGAGGCGTGGGAGTTCTCCACGATGTCGTGCTCGGACTCGCCGCGACTGGGGTAGCCGCTGACGCCACCCTCCTGCCGCAGCTTCGCGAAGCCGTCGGCACGGCCGGTGAGCAGTTTGTGCACGTAGGCCTGGTGGCCGGTGTCGAACACGATGCGGTCGGTCGGACTGTCGAACACCCGGTGGATGGCCATGGTCAGCTCGACCACACCCAGGTTCGGCCCGAGGTGACCACCGCCGCGGGAGCAGGCCTCGATCAGGAAGTCGCGGATCTCCGCAGCCAGCTCGGTCAGCTGCTCGGAGGTCAGACCCTGGAGGTCTCGAGGCGCGCTGATCGACTCCAGGTGTCCCATGGGCCCGAGTCTAACGCCGGGTCACAGCGTGAAGACGGCGACCGCGGGCTCGTGCAGGCTCCCCATCCAGACCTCGCCGTCGTGCTCCCTGACCCCGGTGACCATGTGGAACCTGTCGTCCTGGATGTCGACGTCGTGGACCAGCCGACCGGCGGTGTCGTAGGCCTGGACGCGGATGGTGCGCTTCGGCCTGGGTTGCAGCCGGTCGGGGATCCGGGTGACGGCGCGCCGCAGCGGCAGAGGTGCGCGCTGGAGGCGCTCGACGACGCGATCGCGTGGACTGGCGATCGTCACCCAGATGAGTCCGTCGCTCCCCCGGGCGATGTTGTCGGGGTAGCCCGGCAGGTCAGCCACCAGGTAGTCCCGGGTGCCGGACTGTGGGCCGGAGAGCCACAGGCGTACGACGGTCCTGGCGCCGGTCTCGGCGACCGCGACGAAGCTGTCGTCCGTGGCGAGCGCGACCCCGTTGGCGAAGGCGAGGCCGTCGAGGGCGACACTGAGCTGGCCGTCGTCGGTGAGCTTCAGGAGGCGCCCGGTCCGGGTGTCCTCGACGAAGTCGCACTTCCACTGATCCACCGAGTAGAGCGTGGAGGAGTCGGAGAACCAGATGGTCCCGTCCGCCTGGACCGCTGCGTTGTTGCAGAACATCATCGGCCGGCCCGCGACCCGGTCGACGGTGCTCTCGAGGCCGCCCGTGGCGGGATCGACCTTCAGCAGGCCCCGCTTGGCGTCGCAGACGAGCAGGCGCCCGTCGGGGAGCACCTCGATCCCCAGGGGGCGGCCGCCTGTGTGGGCGACCCGGTCGATGCGCTGCCCGTCGTGGCGGATCCGGAAGATGGAGCCGTCCTCGGTGCCGGTGTAGACAGCACCGTCGGCACCGACGACCACGTCTTCTGCGCCTGCTGCTGGGACCTGGTGCACCTCGAAGGTCATGCACGCAACCTAGTGCCCGGCGGCCGTTTCCTGCTTGCGGATCTGACGGCGCCGCTCCGCCTTGCGCCAGCGACGCAACTCGTCCTCGGTCTCGGGCACCAGGGGCGTGACCGCGACGGGCTTGCGGTCGTCGTCGAGTGCCACCATCGTGAAGTAGCTCGAGTTGGTGTGCCTGACGTGCTGCTGGCGGATGTCCTCGGTGGTGACCCGGATGCCGACCTCCATGCTGGTGCGACCGGTGTAGTTGACCGAGGCGTCGAAGGTGACGAGCTCCCCGATGTGGACCGGTTCCAGGAAGGTCACTCGGTCGACCGACAGGGTGACGACGTACTGCGCGGCGTACCTGCTGGCACACGTGAAGGCCACGTGGTCCAGCAGCCGCAGGATGCTGCCGCCGTGCACGTCCCCGGAGAAGTTCGCCATGTCCGGGGTCATGAGGAGGGTCATCGAGAGACGGTGACGGGGGCCAGGTCGGGTGACGTCATCTGACATGGCCCCCATCTTGCCGCTCAGGGCAGGTAGTAGCTCTTGCCGTCCATCCAGTGCGTCTTCGGGATCCGGAGATCGCGCAGGATGGTGGGCAGGATGTCGACCGAGCGGATGGCTCCGGACGGTCTCGATCCGGCCTTGACGCCGGCGCCGTAGAACACGATCGGAATCCGCTGCACCGACTCCTGGGCCCCACCGTGGTCGCCCTTGGCGCCATAACTGGTGTTGTCGGCGAGCAGCCCGATGACGTCGGGGCCGTAGGGTGCGGCTTCGGTGTTGACGATCTCCTGAGCGTGTTTGCGGTACCACGCCCACTCGGAGTCCGACCATTGAGAACGAGGCGCCTGCCAACGCAGTACGTAGCGTCCGGCGTTGCGGATGTACGACGCTCGTACGCCACCCAGGGTCGACATCACGTCAGCCGCCTGTCGCTTGGCCTTCGTGGAGGTGTCGTCGAGCCAGGTACGGATGGCCGAGTCCTGCATGCTCACCCGCATGTTGCCGTCGGTGGCCGGCGTGAATCCGGTGCCACCCAACCCGAGGATGAGCTTCTGGATCTCAGGCGACGGCGACAGGTAGGTCTCGTCGGCGTCGGCGCCGTAGTACCAGTTGAGGTTGCCGCGATTGACGCCGTCGACACCGTAGAAGTTGTCGCCGGTGAGCTGCGCGTGGTCGGTGGTGAGCACCACGAGCGTCTCGTCCAGCAGCCCGTCGGCCTCGAGTTTGTCGACGATGCGCCCCACCTGCTCATCGGCGACGTGAGCTGCGTTGGCCATGTGGCTGGTCGGGTCCTCTGCCCCTGCGGGGTAGGGCGCAACGTCGTTGAGGCCGCCCCACATGTGACCGGACTTGTCGATGCCGCCCATGGTCAGCAGCAGGCCGCTCCAGTCCTCGTGGTCCATGACAGCCAGGGCCGCATCGGTCGTCCACACGTCTCCACCGGGGTGGTCGGCATCGGGTCCGCTGATGTCGCGGTTGCCCTGCAGCGGGTAGTTCCACGCCGGCGAGGTGGTGAGGGTGCCGTAGTTGAGGTTGGAGTCCGCGTCGACATAGAAATGGCTGTCGGCCGGACAGGTCGGGGCCACCGTGGCCTCCGTGATGTACGTCGGCACGTTGACGCCGACGGGCCCACGCCAGGTGTTGTCGGCCACTGCGTCGCCGTCACAGTCGAAGCTTCGGCCTCCGAAGGTCACGCGGATGTCGGCACCCGTGCTCATCGCATACATCGCGTAGTTCTTCTGGCCGAACGAGGCGACGATCTTGCCGGGGTACTTCGCGTGCAGGTAGTCGGCGAGCTTCGGGTAGCCCTTGTCGGCCACGAGCGAGTCGAATTGCGGCTGGCTCATCGAGCCGCTGACATACATGGTGTCGGGGGTGCCCAATACGCCGTCGGTGTCTCGGAACCACTCGTCGGCCCAGCCCATGTGCTTGGGCAGCATGCCGCTGGTCATCACGTTGTGACTGACCACGGTCTCCGAGGCCATGTGGCCCAGGTAGGCGTTGTCGAAGGTTGCTCCACCAGCCATGAGGGCCTTGACGTTCTGCATGTCGAAGGCGTCGATGAACTCCGGGCGCAGCTGGTCGAGCACGATGAACATCACCCGTTTGGGCGTCGCGGGAGCGGCGGCCGCTCCTGGTGGCGCATTCGTCGAACCCTGCGCCGGCAGCAGGGCCGCGCTGACTCCGAGCGGGATCACGGCGGCGGCCACGAGCCACCGCAGACGTGTTGACAGATTCCTGGGCATGTGAACCTCCACCTCGTTGTGGCACAGCACCGAGAGATCGCGCGAACCCGACCGTTCCGCATCGCGCAACGCTGTTGCGTCTCGTGCGCAACGTAGCGAGCACCGGTCGGCCGGTCAAGGCCCCCCAGTACGGCGCTCGGCGCTGCTCAGCGACCCTGGTTGCGCGGATGTTGCCGGGCCGTGCGTTCGTTGCCGCGCTTGTAGTTGCCGGTCCAACGCGCCATCACGCCCTGGGGGTCGTCCTCGACCTCGGCGAGGAACTCGGCCGCCCGCTCCCCGCGCAGGGTGGTGGCCCGGCGTCCATGGTGGGTGATGACGACCTCACCACTCGGGGCGATCTCGTAGTCGAAGCCGTGGGCGGGCACGAGATGACCCTAATGCGCCAGCCGCCGGTACAGCTCGGAGTCGAGGAACTCCGGGACGATCGCCGCCGCCGCCGTGGTCAGGTCGAGGCCCCGCGCCACGTCCGGCGCGACGAACACGATCTGGCGGCCCTCGTGGCAGACCACCTGGTCCTGGGGGACATCAGTGGCGGCCGCGTACACCGCCATCCGGTCCAGGCTCGCGTAGACCTCGTGCCAGACCGGGAACTCCTTCCAGAACTCCAAGGATCCTGGTGGGGCGACGATCTCGGTCTCCTCGGCCAGCTCGCGATAGGCGGCCGGCTCGAAGTCCTCCCCCGGGTCGACATGGCCGCCGACCAGCCCCCACCTGTCCGGATCGATCGCCGGGTGCTCATCGCGTTCCTGCAGCAGCAGGCGACCGCGTGCGTCGACGAGGATGACACCGGCGAAGTTACCCATGGCTCGACCGTAGCCCGACGCTGGAAGCGATAGCGTCGCCCCATGGATGGACTGCACCGCGAAGTCGTCGAGCTCACCCAGGACCTGATCCGACTGGACACCTCCAATGCCGACGGCGGTCGCGGCAGCGAGCACCGGGGCGACGAGACCTCCGTGGCCGTTCATCTGCGCGACTACCTCGAGGACGCCGGGATCGACTGCGAACTGGTGGCCCGTGAACCCCACCGGGCCAATCTCGTGGCCCGGATCCCCGGCACGGGAGACGCCCCGAGCCTGGCCTTCGTCGGGCACACCGACGTGGTTCCGGTCGACGCCCGTGACTGGACGCACCCGCCCTTCGGTGCCGTCATCGACGACGGTGGCTGGTTGCACGGTCGCGGTGCCATCGACATGAAGAACGAGGTCGCCGCCCGCGCGGTCGCCCTCAAGGAGCTGGCGCGTTCGGGTTGGCAGCCCGAGGGTGACCTCTGGTTCCTCGCCGTGGCCGACGAGGAGGACGGGATGGCCGACGTCGGCATGCGCTGGCTGCTCGAGGTGCGCCCCGACATCCGCCCTGACCTCAGCATCAACGAGGGCGGCGGCGAGAAGCTCGATCTCGTCGACGGCCGATCGATGATCAGCGTGGGCGTGGGTGAGAAGGGCACCTACCCGGCCCGGGTGACCGCCACCGGTGAGGCCGGGCACGGATCCACCCCGAGCGTCGGCAACAACGCCGTCCCGCTGCTCGGCGAGGTGCTGCGACGCATCGGCAAGGGCATGCCGAAGCCGCAGCGATCCGAGCTCGTCGACCACATGCTGACCGTCCTGATCGGCGGCCCTGGCGACGATCTCCAGGCGGCCCTCGACCAGGCCGGAAGCCTCCACCCCGAACTGCGTCACTACCTGCCCGCGCTCGTCGGCATCACGATGGCGCCGACCATGGTCGGCGGCTCCAGCAAGCGCAACGTGATGCCGAGCCGGGCCTGGGTCGAGCTCGACTGCCGACTGCTGCCGGGCACCACCGAGGCCGACGTCGAGCGCGCGGTGCGCGAGCGCCTCGGCGAGGGCATCGACTACGAGCTCACCTGGCCCGAACACCTCATCGCCGGAAGCTCCTCACCGGCGCAGGGACCGATCCTCGACGCCATCTCCGCCTTCCTCGAAGCCGAGCAGGTCGACGCCGAGGTGCTGCCCAGCCTCGGGACCGGCTTCACCGACTCGGTCTACCTGCGCGCCGCCGCCGGCACCGCGGCGTACGGCTTCTCACCCTTCCTGAGTACGCCGAGCGACGTCATCGCGGCGGGTTTCCACAACGCCAACGAGCGGGTGCACATCGATGACCTGCTGCTGTCGGTGCGGTTCCACCTCGACCTGGCACGAAGGATCCTCCGATGAGGGCACGAGAGCTCGGGATCACGATCGGCACTCTGCCCACCGGGGAGCACAACGCCATCACCGACGTGGCCGGGGTGCGGGTCGGCCACACCACCCTGGTCGAGGGCGACGACATCCGGACCGGGGTCACGGTGGTGGTGCCGGCCGACCACGTGGCCGCCGACCCGGTCTATGCGGCCCACCACCGCCTCAACGGCAACGGCGAGATGACCGGCCTGCCGTGGCTCGAGGAAGCGGGCCTGCTGCACTCCCCCATCGGCCTGACCAACACCCACAGCGTCGGCGTCGTGCGCGATGCCCTGGTGGCCCTGGAGCTCGCCGAGATCTCGCCCGGCGTCGAGACCTGGGCGCTGCCGGTGGTCGCGGAGACCTGGGACGGTGAGCTCAACGACGTCGACGGCTTCCACGTCACGGGCGAGCACGCCCGGGCCGCCTACACCTCGGCCCGAGGTGGCCGCGTCGAGGAGGGCGCCGTCGGTGGCGGCACCGGGATGACCTGCCACGAGTTCAAGGCAGGGATCGGCACCTCCTCACGCACGGTGGGTCGGTGGACGGTCGGAGTGCTGGTGCAGGCCAACTACGGACGTCGGGAGCGGTTCAGCGTCAACGGGGTCCCGGTCGGTCTCGAGATCGGCACCGACGTCATCCCAGGGGTCGGACCCGCGCCCCGGGCCGCCCCTGGGGCCGGCTCCATCATCGGGATCGTCGCCACCGATGCCCCACTGCTGCCCTTGCAGTGCCGTCGCCTGGCACAGCGATCCTCCCTCGGGATCGCCCGGATGGGTGGCGTCGGGGAGAACAGCAGCGGTGACCTGTTCCTGGCCTTCTCGACGGCCAACCGGGGCATGGGCCTGCTCGTAGCACACGCCCCTGACGTGGCCAGCGTGCAGACGATGAGCAACTCCGCGATGACACCGCTGTTCGATGCCGTCATCGAGGCCACCGAGGAGGCGATCCTCAACTCGATCCTCGCTGCCGACACCATGACCGGACGGGGCGGCACCACGGCGTACGCACTCGAGCACGGCCTGTTGCTGGCCGCCCTGGCGAAGTACGGCCGCCCCGCTAGTCCCCGGTGAGCATCCGACGCGGGTTCGTGACCAGGAGCTGCTCGAGGTCGGAGTCCTCGAAGCCTTCGGCGCGCAGCCGGTCGGCGAACGTGGTGACCACGTAGGCATAGCCAGGCCCCCCGAACGTTGCGTAGTTGGAGCGCAGGCAGACGTCCTGGCTGAGCAACAGGCGGTCCAGGAACCCCTCGTCGGCCATGCTCTTGATCCAGTCCAGGCGACAGCGGGTGTCGTACTCGCTCTCCCCCTGCACGGTGTCGAACTGCACGAAGGCACCCCGCCTGGCCAGGGCCAGGTGGTAGTCGTGGTCCGGCACCATGTCGCAGTGCCCGACGACGACCCGGCGAGGGTCGACGCCCTCCTCCATGAGCAGGTCGAGCTGGGGCAGCCCGACCGGCCAGCGGGCCGCGTGGGTGGTGATGGTCAACCCGGTGCGGTGGTGGGCTCGGGCTGCGGCCCGGAAGGAGCGCTCCTCGAGCGCCGTCATCACCCGGTCGCAGCCGATCTCGCCGATGATCCCGGCCCGCACCCCGTCCACGCCCTCCTCGATGTCGCGCACGATCCGGTCGGCCACGGCATCGGTGGACCACTCGTCGACCTCCGGCGGGAAGTAGGCGCGCCGGTAGAAACCGCACCCCATCACGATGTTGAGGCCGGTGCGGGTGGCCATGCTGCGCAGTGCCGCGGGATCGCGCCGGAGGCCCACGCTGGTGACGTCCACGACACTCCGGCCGCCGGCCTCGGCGTACAGCGTCAGCTCGTGGGCGGCCAGCGCCGGATCGTTGAGCAGGCCGTCCCCCCGATACTCCCGCGTCAGGTCGAGGAACACATGCTCGTGCGGCAGCGTCACCCCGAGATCACCAGCATCGATCGGACCCAGGACCGTCATCACACTCGCCACAGGTCGAATACTGCAACACTTCCCTCATGAGTGGCAGCACCGTTGAGACCAGGATCGCGATGTCGGATGGGGTGGAGCTCGCCGCCACCCTCTACCTCCCGGACACGAGCGAGCCCCAGCCGTGCCTCCTGGAGGCCCTGCCCTACCGCAAGGACGACCTGACGTCGTCGTACGCCGAGGGCTACGAGGTCCTGCGTGACACCTATGGGTACGCCGTGTGCCGGCTGGACGTGCGCGGCACGGGTTCCTCGTCCGGCGACGCGACCGACGAGTACCCGCCCGAGGAGCAACGTGACCTCGTCGAGGTGATCTCCTGGCTGGCCGACCAGCCCTGGTGCGACGGCCAGGTGGGCATGTGGGGGACGTCGTACTCAGGCTTCAACTCACTGCAGATCGCGTGCGAACAGCCCCCCGCCCTCAAGGCCGTCTGTGCGATCTACTCCAGTGACGACCGCTGGACCGACGACGTGCACTGGAGGGGCGCGGCACTGAAGCTGGTCGACCTGGTCGACTACAACCACTACATGACGCCGATGTGCGTGCTGCCCCCGGTGCCGGCTGTCTGGGGCGAGGGCTGGGACACCGAGTGGCAGCGCCGGCTCGACAGCTTCGAACCGTGGGTGCTGACCTGGCTGCGCGAGAACCGGGACTCGGCCTACTGGCGATCGGGGTCGGTGCGTCAAGGACCCGGAGGCGCCGGCTACGAACGGATCCAGATCCCCGTCCTGCTGGTGGCCGGCTGGGCGGACGGCTATCGCAACAACAGCTTCCGGACCATCGAGCAGCTGGCCGCGAACGGCGTCGCGCACCGGCTCCTGGCCGGTCCGTGGGCCCACGCGGACCCGTCCACTGCGATGCCGGGTCCGCGGATCGACTTCGACGCCGAGATGGCCGCCTGGTTCGACCACTGGTTGCGGGGCGTCGGCGAGCACGAGGACGGGTGCGACGTGTTCGTGCGCACCTCCACCCGGCCCGAGCCGGACCTGGAGATGCATGAGGGCTACTGGGTGCGCCTGCCCTCGATGCCTCCCACCGGCGCGCTCGCCCTCGACCTGGCCGGGCCTCGCTCGCTGGACGTCGAGCCCGATGTCGGCACCGCGGCCTGGATCGACTGTGCGGGCCACCTGCCGTGGGGGCAGTCGGGGGATCAGCGCCTGGACGAGGCGCGCTCCCTGACCTGGGACCTGGTGCCGCCGGTGGGCGCGTTCGTCGGGCACCCACGCGCCCACCTGAAGGTGAGCGTGGACGCACCGGTGGCCTCGCTGTCGGTGAAGCTCTCGGATGTCTACGCGGACGGCACCTCGGCGCTGGTCAGCCGCGGCACGGTCGACCTGGCCTTCCGCGACGACGTCCACGCGGCGGCGCAGCCGTTGACCCCTGGCACCGTCTACGACGTGGACCTCGACCTGGACGCGTGCGCCTACGCCTACGACGCCGGTCAGGTGCTGCGCGTGAGCGTCGCCGGATCGGACTGGCCGAACACGATCGCCCCGCCGGCACCGGTCAACCTGACCGTTCACGAGGCCAGGCTGGAGCTTCCGATGCTGCACGGCGACTTCCCTGCGCCGAGTTTCGGAGCCGGAGCGGCGGCCTCGTCGGAGAATCCCGAGGGTGCCGTGTGGGAGATCCGTCACGACGTGCTCTCGCGTCGGACCACCGCCCGCACCGGATCGGTGTCGGCCTACGACACGCCCTATGGCGGGACCGCCCGCGAGGACTACCAGGGATCGGTGTGGGTGGAGCGCCGCTCGCACGAGCAGGGGCTGCACGCGGACACGACCTTCGACCTGACCTGGCCCGGCGTGGTGCTGCAGGTGCGGTCAGTGATGGACCTGGCCATCACCGTGGACGGCTACGAGGTGTCGATCGAGGTGCTCGCCACCCGGGACGGCACGGAGATCAGCCGGCGCAGCTGGACCGAGACCATCGCCCGGTGAGCCGGAGGCCGAGGCGTCACACTTCGCCGTCGATCAGGTAGGTGCCGTCGCGCAGCACCAGTTGGAGCGTCGGGCTGTCGTCGAAGAGCTTGTTGCCCTGGGCGTCGCGGTAGGTGACGTCGTAGCGCACGGTGAGGGTCTCCGGATCGGCGACGATGTTGCTGACCTCGGCGACCGGTCGGCTCCGCCAGCCCTTCTGGTACTGCCCGAAGTTGCCGCTCTCGTCCTGGAACGAGGGCGTCAGCATCTGCCACGAGGCCTGCTGGTCGGTGGTCGCCGTGGCCACGTACGTCCTCACGAAGTCCTGCATGCCCGCGGCGGTGGCCCGGGCGCCCGGCGTGGCGGAGGTCGAGGACGACGAGGAGCCCGAGGGGCTGTTCACCCCGGGGTCGCTGCCATCTCCGTCGCCCACCAGTGCCCACACCCCCAGCGCGGCCAGGAGCACCGCGAGGGTGCCCGCCAGGGCCAGCAGAGGCGTGCGACGCCGGGGCGGTTCAACAGGCGCGGGGAGTTCTTGGGTCGTCTCGGGGAGCGCACCGGCCGGCCCGGTCGCCAGGAACTCGCGGACCCGTGACATCGGCCAGCGGGCCGTCGGATCGACCGTCATCGCGCCTTCGAGCAGCGGAGCCAGCCACCCGGCCTGCGGTGGGCGTGGGGGCGGGTCGTTGACGATCCGGTGCAGGGTGGCCAGCACGTGTCCGTCGGACTCGTAGGCAGGGGAACCTGTCAGGGCCAGGTACAGCGCGGCCCCGAGCGACCAGACGTCGCTGGCCGCGGTCGCGACCGATCCCGTGGCCACCTCGGGCGCGAGGTACGCCGGCGAGCCGATCAGCATCCCGGTCTGTGTCAGGGACTCGTCACCGGTCGAGCGGGCGATGCCGAAGTCACTGAGCTTCACCAGTCCGTCGGCACCGACCAGGATGTTGGAGGGCTTCACGTCCCGGTGCACGATCTGCTGCGCGTGGGCTGCGGCCAAGGCATCGGCGACCCGGGCGAAGATCGCCGCCGCACCGTCGGGGCTCAGCGGTCCGTGTCGGCGCACCAGCTCGGTCAGGGTGACCCCGTCGACGTACTCCATGACCAGCCACTGCTCGTCACCCTCGATCACCAGGTCCAGGACCGAGACCACATGGGGATGGTTGAGGGTGGCGGCGAGACGGGCCTCCCGCTGGGCGCGTCGGGTGGAGGGGTCGCTGGCCGCACCCGTGGCGATCCTCTTGATGGCCACTGACCGGCCCAGGAGCTCGTCGCGGGCGAGCCAGACCACGCCCATGCCACCGCGACCGATCTCGTGCTGGAGGTCGTACCTGCCTGCGATCACCGGTGCCCCTCGCCCGCCCGGATCAATCGATCCGCAGAGTGCGCGGATGGATCGTCTTCTCACCGAGCTTCAGCGCTGCCAGGGCCAGCACGATGCCCACGACGTCGTCGATCACGAAGTGCCACCCGAAGTAGATGGTGGCCAGCACGGTGCCCGCGAAGACCACCGACATCAGAGCCGTCGCCCAACGGCGGCCGTGCCGACGCACGGTCATGAGGATCAGGAAGGTGAAGGCAACGTGCAGGCTGGCGAAGGCCGAGATGGCCGCGAAGCCGTCCGCCGCGCCCGGATCGGCCAGCAGCGCGGCCCGGTCCGCGAGCAGGGTGTCCTGCTTGGCGGTGATGATGGTGTGCGGCAGCAGTGCGAACTGCGCCGGCGCGGTGGCGAACGGGCCGAGGGACGGGATCAGGTAGTAGGAGCAGATGCCCAGCACCCACAGCCACATGGCCGAGGCGATGAACACGAAGCCGTCACGCACGCGCGGCGCGAACACCACCGAGGCGACCACGGCGACGGCGACCAGGCTGGCGAAGGACTCGTAGAGGTAGGCCAACCCCTGCGCCACGACCTGCTCGCCGATGAAGGTGTGCAGCAGGTCGTGCAGGAGTGCGGCGGGGTCGTGGCCGAAGAACAGCCGGTCGTCCACCCGTGCCAGGAAGTCGTCGCGATCGGTCCTGAACGCGGTCCAGCTCTTCAGGTTGCGGTAGGCGGCGTAGACCACGTGGTAGGCCAGGAGGCCACCCAGGGCCAGGGCGATCTCGCGGCCGGTGCGGGTGCGCCGGCGCACCAGCCAGTCGACCAGGCACAGGCCAGCGAAGAGCAGCACCGAGATCGCCACCCGGTTGCGGAACACGACCCCGGCGGGGTCCCTGAGCGGCACCCCCACCTGATCGGACACCGCCAGCGCCACCAGGAGGAAGGTGACCGCCAGGAGCCACAGGCGGATCAGCCAGCGGCTGTTCTCGCCGTCGGCAGTGGTCGCGGCGGCGTCCACGTTGCTCATGTCACTCATGTCACCGAGAAGATATCTCCCCCACCCCACCTGCGCAGATTCGAGGGTGGCCGCGCCGCTCAGACCAGCCAGTGCGCGTCGTAGTCGGGATCGGTCAGCCCGGGCCGGTCCATCCCGAACGCGGAGACGTCGGCTCCGGCCTCCCCCGTGAGCACCAGATCAGCCAACAGCCGGCCGAAGGTCGGCGCGAACTTGAAGCCGTGCCCGGCACCGAGGCCGACGAACAGGGAGCCCTCGAAGCCGGGCACCGTGTCGAGCACGAAGTCGCGGTCCGGGGTGAGGGTGTACTGGCAGCGCAGCGAGCGGACCGGGTCGCCGGAACCTGGGAGCATCGCGTTGACGTGCCCGGCAAGGAGCGCCAGCCGGTCGGCGTCCACCTCAGCGGTACGCCGGTCAGGGTCGACCACCGGCCCACCGCAGTCCTGGGCCGCCTTGATGGTGTCCTCCCCATAGGTCGGGAAGCCGTAGAACGACGGGTCGTCCATCCAGATCCACAGCGGTAGGACTGCCGGGGCGAACCGCTCGGGGGAGACCGGTCGGAAGTACGTCGCCTGCTCCAGCGTCACCTCGAGGGGCAGCTGCACGCCCACGCCGGCCAGCACCTGGTTGGTCCAGGCATCGGCGCAGACCACTACCTGGGGCACGACCCAGGAGTCGGTCGCGCAGGAGACGCGCACCCCTGTGTCGCCAAGGGACTCCAGCGCGGTGACCTGGTGGCGCTCCAGCAGGGTCGCGCCGTGCCCTCGTGCCAGGTCCTGCATGGCCCTGGTCCCGCGGGCGGCCGGCACGATCGCACTGCGCCCCTGGAAGAGACCGACGGTGTCGGAGTCGAGGGCGAACTGGGGCCAGCGCCTGCCGATCGCAGCCGCGTCGAGCACCTCGTAGTCGATGCCCACGTCATCGAGACTGGTGGTGTAGTCGATCATCGGGATCGCCGCGTCCCGGGGGAACAGGTCGAGGCCGCCCACGACGGTGACCAGGTCCTGCCTGCTGGCCGCCTCGAGTCGCGCCCAGTCGTCGTAGGCCTGCTGGGTCAGACGCACGTAGGCGGGAGTGTGATAGCTGTGCCGCAGGATCCGGCTGGTGTCGTGGCTGGCACCGTTGCTGTGGCCCAGCTCGAACCGCTCGAGGCCGAGCACCCGCTTGCCGCGGCCGGCCAGCTCCCAGGCGGTGGCACTGCCCAGGGCGCCCAGCCCGATCACGATGACGTCGAAGTCCTGGGTCACGAGCGCTCCTCGAGTCGCGGCAGCAGCCAGCGCCGGATGTCGGCACTGTCGTCCTCCATGGGTGCGAACCATCCATGGGTGTAGGCACGCGAGCTCATCCCCCGTTGGACCGACTCGCAGATCGCCCAGTCCTGCTTGTTGACCAGGTCCCAGAAGTCCCCTGCGTCCGAGGGGTCGAAGTCGGCGGCGGCCACCTCGTCGGCGGCGAAGAGCAGCAGACAGTGGATGCGGGTGCTCGCCACCCCGCGGGGCTCCAGGACGAAGGCCGCGACGTGGTCGGCTGCCGCCGACAGCATGAGGTTGGGATAGAGCAGCTCGCCCTTGTGGCGGGTGCGCTCGGTCTCGTCGAGGCCGGGCAGTGGTGCCCGCGACGTGGTGCCCGACATGGTGAACGTCCACGCCCCCTCGCGGTGCGGGACGCCGCCCTCCCAGTCGATGCCGGTGCCACCGCCGCCGAATGCGGGCACCAGGCGCACGAGCTCCGGGTGCACGGGGCCGCAGTGGTAGCACTCGTTGTAGTTCTCCGCGATCACCTTGTAGTTGGCCGCCACGTCATAGGTGAGCACCTGCCCGGTGACCAGGTCCCCCATCGCGTAGTTGGCCAGCGTGACGGCCGGCCTGGCCACCGCGTCGGCAAGCGGCCCGGCCGACGCCGGGCTCAGGTGGACGAACACGAAGCCCGCCCAGGTGTCGGCGCCCACCGGGTGCAGGGAGAACGCGTCCGGGTCCACGCCGCCGGTGTGGGGCGCCTTGAGCAACTTGCCGGCCAGGGAGTAGGTCCACGAGTGATAGGGACAGCGCAGGGCACCGGCAGGCCCGCAGTACGGCGCCGCGCCCGGCTCGGTCGGGAACAGCTGGGACCCGCGGTGGCGGCAGACGTTGTACGCCGCGTGCAGCAGCCCGGACTCGTCGCTGGTCAGGATCACCGACTCCCCGAGCACCTCGACGACCGCCACGCGGCCGGGCGCGTTCAGCCCGAGGTCGTCGCGCCTGCCCACGCAGGTCCACTCGTGCATCAGGACCCGGTCGCGCTCCCGCTCCCAGGCCGCGTCGTCGACGTACATCTCCCGCGGCAGGGCCGCCTGCAGGTCGCTCACAGTGACCCCGTCCGTGGAATGGCGCTCGCCCCCGGCATCCGGAGGGCGGCGAGGTGGCAGGCGACATGGTGTCCGTGCGGGTCGGCCGGAAGGATCTCCAGACCGACGTTGAGGCAGGCGTCCGCCACCCCGTCGGCTGCGGCCGAGCCGTCGGCCAGGGCCGGGCAGCGGGGGTGGAAACGACAGCCTGACGGGATCTTGGTCGGGTCGGGGATCTCACCGTGCAGGACCACCGGCGTGAGCCGTTCGATCTCGGGGACCACCGAGAGCAGGGCCTGCGTGTAAGGGTGGCGCGGGTCCATCAGCACCTGCTCGGTGGGTCCGGCCTCGACGATCCGGCCCAGGTACATCACCGCGATCCGGTCGGCGATGTTCCAGGCCAGGCCGAGGTCGTGGGTCACCACCAGGACACCCAGGCCCAACTCCTGGCGCAGGCGCAGCAGCAGGGCCAGGATCTCGCCGCGGATCGAGGCGTCCAGGCTGGAGACGGGCTCGTCGGCGATGAGCAGGTCGGGTTCGAGGGCGAGCGCGCCCGCGATCAGCACCCGTTGGCGCTGACCGCCGGAGAGCTCGTGGGGATAGCGCAGGAACAGGGCCTCGGGAGGCCTGAGACCGGCCGACGACAGGGCTGCCGCCACAAGCTCGGTCTCCGAGCCGCTGACCCCGTGCAGCCGCAGGCCCTCGGCCACCGACTCGTAGACGGTGTGGCGTGGGTTGAGCGCGCCAGCAGGGTCCTGGAGCACCATCTGCACCCGACGGCGGAAGGCCTTGAGCCCGGCCCCGGAGTAGTCCAGCGGTTCCCCGCCGTACCAGACCTCGCCACTGGTGGGGCGTTCGAGCCCCATCAGCGTGCGGGCCAGGGTGGTCTTGCCCGACCCCGACTCCCCCACCAGAGCGACCACCTCGCCGGCACCGACCCTCAGGTCGGCGCCGTCCAGGGCTCGTGCCACCTGGCCGGAGCGGGTGGTGAACTGGACGGCCAGCCCCTTGGTCTCGAGCACCCCCGATGTGCGGGTCATGGTCGTCCCACCCGGATGCAGGCGGCCTCGCGGTAGTCGGGAAAGCTGCGCAGCTCCGGCACGGCCGTGGTGCACTCGTCCTTGACCCGCGAACATCGCGGAGCGAAGGCACACCCTGGCGGCAGCCTGGCCGGATCTGGAGGGTCACCGGCCAAGCCGGAGGGGGCGTAGCGGGCAGCCGGGTCACCCACCCGGGGGAACGACGCCGACAGGGCCGCCGCGTAGGGGTGCAGGGCGGCGGCGAACACGTGCTTCGAGGGCCCCTGCTCCACCACGCGGCCGCCGTACATCACCACGATCCGGTCGCACAGGTCGGCAAGCACCGACAGGTCGTGACTGATCAGGAGCATCCCGACCCCGAGGTCGTGCACGAGATCGGACAGGACGCCGAGCACCTGGGCCTGGACCATGACGTCCAGGGCCGTGGTCGGCTCGTCGGCGATCACCAGCCGCGGTTCGCAGGCCAGCGCCATCGCGATCATCACGCGCTGGCGCATCCCACCGGAGAGCTGGTGCGGGTAGGCCTTCGCGCGTGCCGCAGGCAGGCCCACCTGTTCCAGCAGGTCGCCCACCCGGGTCTCGATCTGGCGCTCGGAGACCTCCGAGCTGTGCACCCGGATCGGTTCTGCGATCTGCGCACCGATGCGCTGCACCGGGTTGAGCGAGTGCAGCGCCCCTTGGAACACGATGGAGGCCCCTGCCCACCGCAGTGCCCGCAGGTCGCCCCACCGCATCGTCTGTACGTCGTTGCCCTCGAACAGCACCTGACCGGTGACGGTCGCCGAGGCGGGCTGGAGCCGCAGGATCGTGCTGGCCAGCGTCGACTTGCCACAGCCGGACTCACCGGCGAGCCCGACGATCTCGCCGCGGTCGACCACCAGGTCGATCTCGCGGACGGCGGGCACCGCACCGCCCTCGGTCGCGTAGGTGACCGACAGGTCGTCCAGGCGTAGGAGCTCGGTCATCATCGCCCCTTCAGCCGCGGGTTGAGGACCTCTTCGAGGGCTTGGCCGATCATCGTGAACGCCAGCACCACGAGGACCACGCACACCCCTGGCGGGATGAGGAACCACCAGGAGCCGGTGGTGATGGCTCCGACGGTGTAGGCGTCGTCGAGCATCGTGCCCCACGAGATGCGGCTCGGGTCGCCGAGGCCGAGGAAGCTGAGCGTGGTCTCCGACAGGATGGCGATCGCCACGGTCAGCGTGGTGTTCGCGAAGATCATCGGCATCACGTTGGGCAGGATGTGCTTGCGGATCTGGTGCCAGCGCCCGGCCCCCAGGACCTTGGCTCGTTCGAGGTAGGCGCGCTCGCGGATGGACAGCGTCTGGCTGCGGATCAGCAGTGCCGTGCCCGGCCAGGAGGTGACTCCGATGACGAACGAGATGTTCCACAGCGAGGGCCCCAGCACACTGGCCAGCACGATCGCCAGCGGCAGGAACGGGATGATCAGGAACCACTCGGTCAGGCGGAACAGCAGCGCTCCGGCCCAGCCGCTGAAGAACCCGGAGGTCAGCCCGATCAGGGTCCCGATCACCATCGAGATCAGCGTGGCGGACAGGCCCACGAACAACGAGATCCGCGAACCCCAGATGAGCAGGGTCAGCACCGAGCGGCCGTTGTCGTCGGTGCCGAGCCAGTACTGCGAGGACGGCGGCTCCAGCACCCCGCCGGTGGCCTTGGTGACCTCGAGCCCGTCGGCACTGGCCAGCAACGGGGCGAAGAGCGCGAGCAGCACGAAGATCCCGAGGACGACCAGCCCCACCAGTCCGGACCGATTGGCCCGGAACAGTCGCCAGCCGCGCGCCCAGGACTCCCGGCGCCGCTGACGAGCCAGCTGGCCCGGCGTCACCGTCCGGGTGCGGTCCAGCTCCCCGGCACTCATGTGCGCACCCGCGGATCGAGCCAGCCGTAGAGCAGGTTGGCCCCGAGGTTGGCCACGATGACACCGATCGAGGCCACCAGGAAGGTGCCCTGCAGCAGCCAGAAGTCCGGACCCTTGAGGGCCTCGACACCCAGCAGCCCGAGGCCCGGGATCGAGAAGACGGTCTCGATCGTGACCGCCCCCGACACCACGAAGCCGAGGCTGAGCGCCGCCACGGTCGTGGTCGGCAGCAGGGCGTTGCGAACGGCGTGCCGGTTGCGCACCGAGATGTCGCGCAGTCCCTTGGCCCGTGCCGTCATCAGGTAGTCCTCACCGAGCTCGTCGAGCAGGGAGCTGCGCATGATCAGCGCGTATTCGGCCAGGTAGGCCAGGGTCAGGGTGAGCACCGGCAGGGTCAGGTGCCAGGCCGTGTCCAGCACCCCCTTCAGCGAGCTGGGATCCACATCCGTGGAGTGCAGGCCCCCGGTGGGGAACAGCCCCGGCATCGGCCCGATCCCCACGGCCAGCGCCACGATCAGCAGCATGCCCAACCACCACTCGGGCATGGCGTAAAGGGTGAGCGAGAAGCCGGTGGAGGTCTTGTCGAACGTGCTCCCCCGGTTCCAGGCCCCCCGCACGCCGAGCCACACGCCGATGACCGCCGCCAGGATCGTCGAGGTGCCCACCAGCAGCAGGGTCGGCCACATCCGGTCGGCGATCAGCTGGGACACCTCGTGGCCGGGGTAGGTGATGGAGATGCCCAGCTTGCCGGTGAACGTGTTGTGCAGGAACGTCAGGAACTGCTGCGGCAGTGGCTGCTCCAACCCGTAGGTCTTGTTGAACGCCTCGACCTGTTCGGGCGTCGTGAGCCGCCCGCGACCCAACGTCTTCGCCGGGTCACCGGGCAGGATCCGGAACAGGAAGAAGTTGACGATCAACATGAAGACCAAGCTGCCCAGCGCACCTCCGAGCTTGCGCAGCAGGTAGCCGCCGTACCCCTTCGATCTGGACTTGGGTGCGGCGGCGGCCTCCGTGGCTGCCTGCAGGGTCATTCGCGGTCGCCCACGCTCGAGCGTCGCCGCATCATCACGATGCCTCCACCGACGACCGCGAGGACGGCCACGACCCCGGCGCCGATGAGGAAGCCGCTGCTGATCCCCTTGTCATCCGCAGCGTCGGTGGCCTGGGAGGAGCTCTCGACGTTGTCGCAGTCGCCCGCATCGGCTGCGGGACGCACGCTGAGGTAGTTGTGGATGCCGTACTGGATGAGCCAGATCCCGCCCGGGTCCGGCTGCGGCTGCAGGCAGGCGAACCGGTCGCTGCGCACGGCCTCACCGATGGTGTTGTAGGCGGTGACCAGGTAGGGCGAGTCCTCGTAGAGGATCTCCTGCATCTGCTTCACGATGTCCACGCGCTTGTCGTGGTCCATCTCGACGTGCTGCTGCTCATAGAGCGTGTCGTACTCGGGATTGGTGTACCAGGAGTCCGACAGCCCGCCGTGCTGGCCGGTGGTGAAGTAGCTGAGGATCGAGTCGGGGTCGGGTTCGACGTACCACCCCCACTGGAAGATGTCGTAGTCCCCGTCGAGGATGACCCCGCTCAGCTTGCTCGACTCGAAGTTCTCGACCTTGGCCTTGATGCCGACGTCGCCGAACCACTCCTTCACGAAGTCCATCGTGTCCAGTGACGTCGGCGACTCGCTGCGGGCCGCCAGCCGGATCGTGCCGATCGGGCTCCCGTCGGGCATGGTCCGGAACCCGTCGGCTCCCATCTTGTAGCCCGCCTCATCGAGGAGCTGGCCGGCCTTGTCGGGGTCGTAGCTGAACGCCACGTCGGAGGGCGGGTCCCAGCGCCAGTCGCTGTAGGCCGGCGGGATGACCGTGGTGCCGGCCTGGCCGGCGCCCTGGTAGACCTTGCTGATCAGCTGGTCGAGATCGAGCGTGTAGCCGAGGGCATGGCGGAACTTGGGGTCCAGCACGGCCGGGTTCGGGTCGCCGATCGGCTTGCCGGTCTTGGTGTCCACCGAGCCGGTGTTGAAGGCGATCTGGTCGAAGCCGGGTGAGTCGCCGTTGATGGCGGTGATGCCGTCCCTGCCCTGGAGTGCCTTGACCTGCACCGCCGAGATGCCCTCGACGAAGTCGACCTCACCCTTGATCAGCGCCTGGACCGCGGGGTCCTCGCTCTGGAACACCCGGAAGACCAGGTGGTCGATGTGCGGCGTCCCGCCCCAGTAGTCGGGGTTGGCCTCGAACTTGAACGTCGAGCCGCCGGCCGTGCCCTCCACCATCCGGAAGGGGCCGGACCCGACCACGGGCTCGCCGTTCTTGGGCTCCGCCGCGTAGGCCTTGACGGCCTTCTCACTGATGTTCTTCCACACGTGCTCGGGGATGATCGGGATCGGCAACAGCGGGAGCACCGCGTTGGGCCTCTTCAGGGTCAGCACCACGTGGGTGTCGTCCGGGGCGCTGACCTCGGTCACGCCCTTGAGATAGGAGCCCCAGGTGTAACCCTCCGCGCTCCCGCTCATCACCCGGTTGTAGGTGTAGGCGATGTCCTTGGCCGTGAGCGGCTCGCCGTCGGAGAAGCTCACCCCGGAGCGGATGTCGAAGGTCCAGGTCAGCCCGTCGTCCGAGGTCGTCCACTTCGTGGCCAACCCGGGCTGCGGGGAGATGTCCTGCATCGAGTAGGTGATCATGTAGTCGTAGGTCAGCGCCCACATCTCGTAGGACTCGGCCTCGAACCCGAGGAACGGGTTGAGCGAGTCGGGGCTGTTGAGCAGGGCGACGGTGAAGGTCACGTCACCGTCCGCGGGTGCGGTTGCCTGGGCGGCCGGCTGCAGCGCCAGGCCCGGGATCAGCACGGTCGCGAACAGAGCCACTGCCGCTGCGAGCCTGGTGGGAGTACCTTGACCGCCGTGACGTCCACTCCCCCCGCCAGTCGTCCTTCCGGCCCGCCGCTCGCACCGCGATCGCCCCACACGCACACCCAGCACGGGGTCGTCCGCGACGACCCGTGGTTCTGGATGCGGGAGGAGACGCCCGAACTGCTGGCGCACCTTGCCGCGGAGCGTGCCTGGTATGAGTCGTCCTGCGCGCATCTGGAATCCCTCGTTTCGACACTGCGGTCCGAAAGCAAATTGCGGGTGCCAGCCACCGCCCGGTCGGCCAGATGGGCCCGTCACCGTTTTTACTACTACACAAGCCACCCCACCGGAAGTGACTACGCCCGGTTGTCCCGGGAAATACGTAACGATTTAGAAGCCCCGACAGCAGTTTTCGAAGGCGCAGGCTCAGATCACAACGAAAACAGCAGTGCTGAGGAGGTGCTTCTCGACGTGGGCAGCCTCGCGGACGACAGCGGCTACCTGGATCTCGGCCTCACCTTGGTCAGCCCCGACGAGAACCTGCTGGCCTACTCCGTGGACCGCGCCGGGGACGAGGTGTTCGAGCTGAGGTTCCGCGACCTGACCACGGGTGTGGACCTGCCCGAGTCGATCCCGCGCAGCTACTACGGCGGCGCCTGGAGTGCGGACTCGGCGTACTTCTTCTACACCGTTCACGACCAGGCCTACCGGCCCTGCGAGATCTGGCGACACCGCCTCGGCACGCCGGTCGGCGACGACGTCATGGTGCTCGAGGAGCCCGACGAGCGCTTCGACCTCAACGTGCGCCTGACCCGCAGCGGCGAGGCCATCGTGCTGCTGAGCGAGAGCCGCGACACCGGCGAGAGCTGGTACCTCGACGCGCGCGCACCCCTGTCCGCCCCGGTCTCGATCGGCGGACGTCGCCCGGGGGTCGTCTACCGCGCGGAGCACGTGCGCTCCGGCCCGCTGTTGCTGGTCACGAACGACGACGCCGTGGAGTTCCGGCTGATGCAGACCGCTGTGCCGACCGGCGACCAGGACGCCTCACACTGGAGCGAGGTCCGTGCCGAGGACCCGGCCGAGCGGCTCGAACGTGCGGACGCCTTCGACGGGTACGCCGTCCTGAGCCTGCGCACCGGCGGCGTGCACACGCTGCGGATCCTGCCCCTGGACGACCTCGGTGGCTCCGGCCGCGACCTCGTCAGCCGGTTCCCCACCGGCGCCGTCCGGTTGGCCCGCAACACCTGGTACGACGCCACCGCGGTGACGGTGTGTGACCAGTCCTACGTGGAGCCCCGGGTGTGGAGCGACGTCGACCTGGTCTCCGGCACCCCTGTTGAGCAGCACCGGGAGGAGGCTCCGGGGCACCTGTCCACGGACTACGTCTGCGAGACCCGGCACTTCCCCTCTCCGGACGGGACGCTGGTCCCCGCCACCGTCATCCGCCACCAGGACACGGCCCTGGACGGCTCGGCGCCGGCCCTGCTCTACGGCTACGGCGCCTACGAGTACACCTTCGAGCCGGACTGGGACCCCTCGCTGCCGTGCCTGCTCGACCGGGGGGTCGTGTTCGTCCACGCCCACGTCCGGGGCGGCGGTGAGGGAGGGCGGCGTTGGTGGCTCGACGGGCGCCTGGGTGCCAAGCAGAACACCTTCACCGACTTCGCCGCCGTCGCCGACGGGCTGGCCGCGGCAGGCCTGGTCGATGGGGACCGGATCGTGGGGCGGGGACTCAGTGCTGGCGGTCTCCTCCAGGGTGTCGCGTTCAGCCAGCGCCCGGATCGCTGGAAGGCGATCGTGGCCGAGGTGCCGTTCGTCGACGTGGTGACCACGATGTTCGACGCCACGATCCCGCTGACGGTCAACGAGTGGGACGAGTGGGGTGATCCGCGGCGCCGGGCCGACTTCGACTGGATGCTGGCCTACTCCCCCTACGACAACCTCCCGCCGGCAGGGTCACGCCCGGACCTGCTCGTCACCGGCGCGGTGCACGACCCTCGCGTCATGGTGCAGGAACCGGCGAAGTGGGTGGCGGCGTTGCGGGCCAGTGACCCCGCGTGGTCGCCGCGGTGTGCCTTCCGCTGTGAGCTCGGCGCCGGCTCCCATGTGGGGCCGTCCGGACGTTTCGGGCACCTGGACTACGAGGCCGAGGTGCATGCCTGGATCCTCGACCACCTGCGCTGACCTGTCGCAGATGTACACCTGACTCACGCCGACCTGTCGCAGATGTACACGTGACTCACGCCGACCTGTCGCAGATGTACACGTGCTCAGACGTCGGAGAGCGCGACCTTCTCGTCGGCGAGCCGGTCGGGGTCGACCGTGCTGCCCACGATGCGGCGTACGTCGTCGATCGCGTCCCAGTCGTTGGCGTGCATGCCGGCGACCACCTCGGAGCCCTGCAACCACCACGCGGTGAAGTTCCTGCCCGCCACGTCTCCGCGCAGGATGACCCGGTCGTACCCGTTGGCGGTGTTGCCGACGTACTCCATGCCGAAGTCGTACTGGTCGGTGAAGAAGTACGGCAGGGCGCTGGCCGCGACGTCACCACCTGCCAGGTTGGCGGCAGCCACCTTGCCGTGCTGGATCGCGGTGTCCCAGTGTTCGACGCGCAGGGGTCGCCCCAGCACCGGGTGGTCGGCGTTGGCGACGTCGCCGGCGGCGAAGATCAGCGGGTCACTGGTGCGCAGGTGGTCATCGGTGCGGATGCCGTTGTCGATCTCCAGGCCGGCCGCCTGGGCCAGGTCGGTGTCCGGCTGGACCCCGACGCCGACCATCAGGCGATCGAAGGTGTGCTCGCCGTCAGCCAGGGTCACGCGAACCTCCTCGCCGTCGGCGGTGATGGCGCTGATCTCGGCACCGGTGAGCAGCGTGACGCCATGCTCGCGGTGCAGGTCCGCGAAGACTGCTGCCACCTCGGGGCCGAGCACGCCCAGCAGCGGCAGGTCGGCCATCTCGATGACGGTGACCTCCGCGCCGGAGTTGCGGGCTGCCGAGGCCACTTCGAGCCCGATCCAGCCGCCGCCGACCACACCCAGGCGCAGGCCCGGCCGGAAGTGCGATCGCAACTCCACCGCATCGTCGATGGTCCGCAGATAGCTCACGGGGGCACCACTGTCGTCGGCGAGGGCGAAGGTGCGCACGCGCGCTCCGGTGGCGATCAGCAGGCGGTCGTAGGTGAACGACTCCGCACCGGTGAGCACCTGGTGCGCGTCGCGGTTGATCGACTCGACCCTCGCGCCGAGTCGCACGTCGACCTGGTGCTCGTCGTACCAGGCGCGGTCGTGGACGATGGCCGACTCCGGCTCCTTGTCGCCGAGCAGGACGGCTTTGGAGAGCGGCGGCCGCTCGTAGGGCAGGTGCTGCTCCGCGGTCAGGAGGGTGATCGAGCCGGCGAAGCCGTTGTTGCGGAGTTCGGCGACGGCGGTGGCGGCGGCCAGTCCCCCGCCGATGACGACGATGCGTTCAGTGCTCATGCTCCCGACTGTACGACCCCCGTTCGACCGGTCGAAGGGAGTCAGAGGCGTGCCCGGAAGCGCCCGCCGCGCAGGGCCTCCTCGACCAGTCCGACGGCGCGTCGGATGGCGATCAGCCGCGCGGACTCGGTGTGCCAGGTCTGGACCGCCGCCTCGACAGTGTCGCCGTCGGCGACGTCGCGCAGCTCGGAGCGAGCCTCACTCAGCCCGCGACGCGCGGCGAGCTGGCAGGCCTCGATGTGCAGCGCGGCGAATCTCGCCAGCACCACCGGGTGGTGGCGCAGCGTGCGGTAGCCCCGGAAGTCCGGCGGACAGATGTCCAGGAGCCAGCTGCTCGCCGTGCGCTCCCAGTCGGGAGCATCGGGCGGCCTGACCTGGGCGGGCCATCCGGGTGGGGCGTAGGCGACCATCCCCCTAGACTACATCGTATTCGAACACCTGTTCGACCACTCGTTGAGTGGTGCCTACCGGCGACGCTCAGCCCGAGAGCAGAGCGAACTGGACCTCACGGACCGCGTTGTCCACGTTGAGATCCACCAGGCAGATGCTCTGCCACGTGCCGAGGGTCAGCCGTCCCTCGCGCACCGGGACCGTGGCGTACGGCGGGATCAGGGCCGGCATCACGTGGGACCGGCCGTGTCCGGGGCTGCCGTGGCGGTGCTGCCATCGGTCATCGGCGGGCAGCAGATCACGCAGGGCGGCGAGCAGGTCGTGGTCACTGCCTGCGCCGGTCTCCAGGATCGCGATGCCCGCGGTCGCATGCGGCACGAAGACATGGAACAGACCGTCCCCTCGGCGCGCCACGAAGTCCGCGCAGTCGCGGGTCAGGTCGAGCACCGCTTCGCGGTCGCCGGTGCGGTAGGTCCTCGTCTCGAAATCCATGTGACCGATCGTGCCACCGGCCACTAGGTTCGGTGCTCATGGACGTACGCTCCCTGGGTTTTCGCACCGACCTGGCCCTGCTGGAACTTGCCGGCTCCGAGATCGAGGACCGTGGGGACCACGTGGTCGTCCGCACTCGGGCCAATCCGGACTTCTACTGGGGCAACTTCGTGCTGCTCGCACGCCCGCCACACCCCGATGCGGTCCAGGACCTGATCGAGGAGTACGACGCCACCTTCCCCGACTCACACCATCGAGCCTTCGGGGTCGACGGCACCGAGGACCAGCGCGCGGCCGTCGCACCGTTGGTCGCAGCGGGCCTGGAGCTGGACCTGGGCACCGTGATGACGGCCTCCACCGTCCACGAGCCTCCCCGCCCCAACCGCGAGGCGACGTACCGTCGGCTCTCCTCCGACGACGACTGGGCTCAGCGCGTCGACCTCGCGGCGGCCTGCAACGACGACCACGAACCGGGTGGGTATCTGGTGTTCGCGACCCGCAAGGCCGCGAGCGAGCGGGCCCGGGCTGAGGCGGGCCACGGCGCCTGGTGGGGCGCCTTCCTCGAGGGTCGCATGGTCTCCGGCATGGGCCTGTACGCCGCGAGCCCGGGACTGGCCCGCTTCCAGTCGGTCGAGACCCACCCCGACTTCCGGGGCCGCGGGCTGGCGGGCAGTCTGGTGCACGCCGTGAGCCGCTTCGGCTTCGACGAGCTCGCGTCCAGGACGCTGGTGATGGTCGCCGACCCGGACTACCTGGCCATCCGGGTCTACCGCTCGGTCGGCTTCACTGACTCCGAGGAGCAGACGCAGCTGGCCCAGCGTCAGCGAACCGCTCCTCCAACTCCCTGAGCCGCGGACAGGACATTGACTTCTGTCATCCGCACGCTCCAATATATTGCATATGCCCGTGCCGGACCGTTCTCGTGTCGCCGCGCGCACCCTGCTGCGCGACCGGGTGTACGCCGAGCTGCGCGACGCGATCGTGGACGGCATCCTGGAGCCGGGTGAGCAGTTGCGCGAGGGCGAGCTGGAGACCTGGCTCGGCGTGAGTCGCACACCCATCCGCGAGGCCCTCATGCGTCTGCAGCGATCCGGGCTGGTGCGCACGCGGCCAGGCCACTCGACCGTCGTCGCCCCGCTGGACGACGCCGCCGTCCACGCCGCCCAGCCGGTCGTGGCCGCGATGCACGAGCTCGCCGTCCGCCTCGCCGTACCGTCGCTCGACGACGCCGCCCTCGCAGCCATGCGTGATGCCAACCTCGCCTTCGCAACGGCGCTTGACGCCGGTGACGCCACCGCCGCCCTGGCCGCGGACGACCGGTTGCACCAGGTGTGCGTGGACGCGGCCGGCAACACGGCCATCAGCGACATCCTCGAGCAGTACTCCCCCCTCCTGCGCCGGGTCGAACGACTGCGGTTCTCATCAGAGGCGGGCCGCGACTCGGTGGCGCTGCACGACGAGATGATCGAGGCGTGCGCCGTCAACGACGTCGAGCGCGCTGCAACCGCAGCCCTGACCACCTGGACGACCCTGGCCGACCTCGACCGGGCAGACCATCACATCTCAAGCGGCCACGGACTCACCCGGGCCGGCTGACCACGAGCAGGGAGAACCATGTCCATCGACGACTTCGAGCGCTATCCACTCACCTTCGGACCCAGCCCCGTCCACCGCCTCGACCGCCTGACCGCCCACCTGGGCGGCGCCGACATCTGGGCGAAGCGCGAGGACTGCAACTCCGGCCTGGCCTACGGCGGCAACAAGACCCGCAAGCTGGAGTACATCGTCCCCGATGCCTTGGCCCAGGGCGCTGACACGCTGGTCTCGATCGGTGGCTACCAGTCCAACCACACCCGACAGGTGGCCGCCGTCGCCGCGAAGCTCGGGCTCAAGTGTCGTCTGGTCCAGGAGAAGTGGGTGGACTGGGACGACCCGGGCAACGAGACGGTCGGCAACATCCTGCTGTCGCGGATCATGGGTGCCGACGTGAGGCTCGACCCCGCCGGGTTCGACATCGGCATCCGGCGGTCCTGGGAGGACGCCCTGGCCGAGGTGGAGGCTGCCGGTGGCAAGCCCTACGCGATCCCTGCCGGGGCCTCGGAGCACAAGTACGGCGGCCTCGGCTTCGCCAACTGGGCCTACGAGGTCCAACGGCAGGAGGAGGACCTCGGCGTCTTCTTCGACACGATCATCGTGTGCACCGTGACCGGCTCGACCCACGCCGGGATGATCGCCGGCTTCGCCGGCCAGGACCGGCCACGTCGCGTGATCGGTATCGACGCCTCGGCCACCCTGGACAAGACCCGGGCGCAGGTGGCCCGGATCGCCCGGCACACCGCCGACCTGATCGGGCTGGGGCGGGAGCTTCGCGACGACGAGATCGTGGTGCTCGAAGGCTGGGCCGGTGAGGAGTACGGCATCCCCGTGCAGTCGACGATCGAGGCCATCCGACTGTCCGGAGAGCTGGAGGGGATGATCATCGACCCCGTGTACGAGGGCAAGTCGATGGCCGGGCTGATCGACCTGGTCTCCGACGGCACCATCGGCCCGGACTCGACCGTGCTCTATGCCCACCTCGGCGGACAGCCGGCCCTGAACGCCTACGCCGGAGTGTTCGCGAGCTGACGGGTCAGAGCAGGGCCGCCATCCAGGCGAAGGCGTCGAGCGTGTGGTCGTTCCAGAACGCCCGGGTGTGGGCGCCGGGAGCGTAGGTGAGGACGTCGGGCGGGACGTCGAGGCCGTCGACGAGTTGGCGGACCCCGTCGACGAACGGGTCGTCGTCACCGCACCAGATCCCCAGGGGCAGCCTCGCCAGGGCCCCGAGGTCGTCGAACACCGGGTCGGGGTCGACCACCGCCGGGGAGAACAGGGCGGCTGCCCGAGCGAAGTCCGGCTGAGCCTCGGCGAGCCGGAGTACGCCGTACCCGCCGCGCGACCAGCCCCACAGGACCCGACGGTCGGCGTCGAAGCCGCGCTCGCCCAGCCACCGGGGCATCTCCTCGGTGAGCATCGCCTGGGGATCGGCTCCACTGCCGTCCGGCACCCATCCGGCGGGGCCGTCGTCGGTGCCGGCCAGCACGAACGGCGCCGCTCCTGCCTGCACGGCCGCCGTCAGGAAGTGACCGAAGCCGAAGTCCCGGAACTCGGCCGCGCTGGCGCTGGACCCGTGCAGGATCACCACCACCGGCAGGCCGGCCCCGTCGCCGTACCCCTCCGGCACGGCGGTGAACAGGTCGACGTCCGCGCCCATCGCTGCCGAGCTCACGGTCTCGAGCCGCACCTGTCCCTCGGGGGCGTCCGGGATGAAGGGGTCCGGCGTGAGCCCGAGGCTCTCCTTCACGCGGTACGGCGCGAGCTCCCAGCCAGCCGCGCCGACGACCCCGAGTCCGATGATCCCTGCACCCCCGGCCAACACCCCACGTCGACTGATCATGGGCCCATTCTCGCTCCCCGCCGGGCCGGGGACATCCGCCTCAGGTACCACTCGTCAGACGGCGAGAGTGAGGTCGTCCTCGCTCAGGCCACCACCGCAGGTCGCCAACGGCTCAGGCGCCGTCTGTCCTCCGCCGAACTCCTCCAGGAACAGCGGCAGCCGCGGGTCGTCAGCGCCGGTGAGCGCGAGCTGGCGGCCCCAGACGGTGACGACGACCGGTGCGGGCAGCCCCTCGTAGGGACTGATGATGCCGTCGTCGGGCAGCATCCTGGTGAGGGCATCGACCTGGAGGGGCGAGAGGCCCGGTCGGTAGGTGATCCATACGGTGCCGTGCTCGAGATCGTGCACCGCGTTCTCATCGGGCACGGGAGCGTCGAACGACCCGCAGGCCAGCCACACGGGGTTGTGCGGCCCACCCACCGGCGGGACCTGGCCGTAGTCGACCTTGCCTTCGGTGTGGTAGCGCGGGATGTTGCTGAACACCTTGACCTCATCCAAGGTGGCGGCGCCGGCCACGTGCGCGTCGTCGCGATCCTGCTCGACCGCGAGCGGCACAGCCACGGTGAGTCCGACGACCGTCATGGCGGTGAGCACGGCGAAGACGATCTGGGCGGTACGGCGACGCTGCTCGGGACTCGGTCCGAACTCGAACAGGTCCCCGTTCATGACTCCAGGGCCCGCTCGATGCGCTCAACCTTCGCAGTGAGCTGACCGTCGAAGCCCGGCCGGATGTCGGCCTTGAGCACGAGCCCCACCCGCGGCGACACCTCCGCGACCACGTCCACCGCACGTTTGACCACGGCCATGACCTCGTCCCAGTCCCCCTCCAGGTTGGTGAACATCGCATTGGTCTCGTGTGGCAGTCCGGACTCACGCACCACCCGGACCGCGGCGGCGACCGCCTCGGTCACCGACCCGGTGTCGTCGGTGGACATCGGGGAGAGGCTGAAGGCGACGATCATGCTGGCAACGCTACTGGGCAACCGGTTCGTCACGGCTCCTCACGGGTTCTACAGTGCTGAGGATGGTGACCTACCCCGACAAGCCGGTGCCTGGTGACAGGGTCGCGATCCTCTCTCCCGGCGCAGCACTTCCTGCCACGTTCCCGGCGCCGTACGAGCTCGGCCTGCGCCGCCTCGAGACGGTCTACGGCCTGGTGCCGGTCGAGTACCCGAGCACCCGGGTGTGGTCCTCGCCGGCCGAACGCGCCCGTGACGTCAACGCGGCGTTCGCGGATCCTGAGGTGAAGGCCATCCTGACCAGCATCGGCGGTGACGACCAGGTCAGGATCCTGCCCCACCTCGACGCTGACGTGATCCGGGCCAACCCCAAGCCGTTCTTCGGGCTCAGCGACAACTCCAACCTCCACCTCTACCTGTTCAGCCTGGGCCACGTGTCCTACTACGGCGGCACCGTGATGACCCTGCTCGGACGGCACGGTTCGATGAATCCGCACAGCGCCGAGTCGTTCCAGGCGGCCCTGTTCACCCAGGGTTGGTACGACCTGCGGCCCGCAGCGAGCTACACCGATGTCCACCTCGACTGGGCCGACCCGGCCAGTCTCGCCATCGAGCCTGAGATGTCCCCCGGCACCGGCTGGCAGTGGCACGGCCAGCGCTCCGGAGTCGTCGAAGGCCGACTCTGGGGCGGCTGCCTGGAGATCGTCGACATCAACCTGCGCGTCGGCACCCACCTGCCGGACGACTCGGCGTACGACGGGTGTGTGCTGTACCTGGAGACGTCCGAGGAGCTGCCGAGTGCGGGGTACGTTGCACGGCTGCTGATGTGCATGGGTGAGCGGGGGATGCTGGGTAGGTTCGCCGGGTTGCTGATGGGCCGGGCGAAGGCCTGGTCGTTCGAGTCCCCGAACAGTCCGGCGCAGCGGGCCGACTACGTCACCGCGCAGCGGGAGGCGGTGCTGGCAGCCTTCACGGAGTACAACCCGGACATTCCCCTGGTCTTCGACGTGGACCTGGGGCACACCGACCCGCAACTGGTGGTGCCCAACGGAGGGGAATGCCGGATCGACCCGAGTGTGGGCAGCGTCAGCGTGCGCTACTGAGCCTCAGCGGGCACACACGGCCAGCAGCCGGCCCGGTCGCTCGCCCAGGTGGATCGCCCAGCCGATGTCGAACGTGGTCACCTCGAGGTTCCCGGCAACCCGGACCAGGGCATGCGCGGGGATCACTCCTGGCGGCAGCCCGCTCGCCGAGCACTCCCAGGTGCGCGACAGCCGGGCGAGTGCGCGCTGTCGGGGCTCCGGCGCGGCAGCGGGCGCAACACCGGGGGCCGCCGGCGGTTGCGGGGCTGCGGACGGCAGCAAGATCCGATCGCTCAGCAGCAGCGCACCACCCCAGGCCAAGGCCGGGATCATCGTGAACAGAGCGGTCTGCAGCAGGGCGAGGGCCAGGAGGCGTCGTAGGCTGACGGCTCGGCGAGACGGACGGTGGACCATGGCGCGAGGACTCCCGGGTGGGTGGTGGTCCCTCCAGCCTGGGCGCGACCTTCGCCTGCCCGGGGCGATTTCACATGCTTGTCACATGAGTTTCACACGGGCGGTCGCTGAGGCGCCGTACCGCTCACTTCCGGCCGGCAGCCCACCGCAGTCCCCAGCCGAACGCCTTGTCGAGGTCGGGGTGTCCCTTGACGTAGGTGATCTCGCGGCGCACGGTCAGCTCTCCCCCGACGTTCTCGAGCATCGCGATGCCGCACATGGGCGAGCGCGGGTTGTGCTCGTCGAGCCGGACCTCGATCTCGGGACCGGAGGCCGGGTAGAGGGTGACGACCCCATCGGCGGCCGCCCAGTTCGCGACGCCCTCGTAGATGAAGGCGAACACCAGGATGCGCTTGATCCCCGCGACATTCGCCAGGTTGACGAACAGGTTCTCGCCACCGCTGTTGGTGCCGCTGCGATCGTCACCGTCGAGCCAGCAGATCGGGTCCGGGCCGTAGGTGTGGCGATCGCGGAACGAGTTGCCGAGCGCCTGGACGACGCCCTTGGAGCCGTCGTGGTATTCGTAGAGGCAGGCGAGGTCGAGGTCGATCCCCCCGCTCTTGCGCTTCAGGAAACCGCCGCCCGCACCCTCGGGACGAGCGTTCCAGTTCAGGTTGACCCGCAGGGTCCCGCCGGCCGAGCCCTGCTTGCTCAGCGACACCGACGGCGCCGACTTGGTCAAGGTGACCTTGCTCAAGGAGACCGGGCTCGCGGCGGGGGGCGTCGGGGTGGCGGCCGGCGTACGTTTCGTGTAGTCGATGGCCATCAGACGTTGATCCCGTAGTCGCTGGCGATGCCGAACAGGCCGGAGGCGTAGCCCTGGCCCACGGCGCGGAACTTCCAGTCGCCCCCATGGCGGTAGAGCTCACCGAAGACCATGGCGGTCTCGGTGGAGGCATCCTCGGTGAGGTCGTAGCGGGCGAGCTCGGTGTTGTCGGCCTGGTTGACCACCCGGATGAACGCGTTGCGCACCTGGCCGAACGACTGTCCGCGCTGGTCGGCCTCGTAGATGGACACCGAGAACGCGACCTTGTCCACCTCGGCGGGCAGCGCGGCGAGGTCGACCTTGATCTTCTCGTCGTCGCCGTCACCCTGTCCGGTGAGGTTGTCGCCGGTGTGCGCGATCGCTCCCTCGGGGCTGGTCAGGTTGCTGAAGAACACGAAGTGCTTGTCGGAGTAGGCCTTGCCGTCGGCCTTCGCGCCGATCGCGCTCGCGTCGAGGTCGAAGGCTGCGCCGTCCGTGGTCCGGGCATCCCAGCCGAGTCCCACTGTCACGGCGCTGAGTCCCGCGCTGCCGGCTTCCTTGGTCAGCGACACATTGCCGCCCTTGCTCAGGCTGATGGCCATGAGGAACTCCCCCGTCCGCATACGCCGCCACCCGTGTGGCAGCAGCGTGGTGAGGCTAGCAGTCGGTCACACACCCGGTCCCAGGCGCCACAACGGTCACACCGGTCAGGCTGTTCTCTCGGTTGTCAGTGGGCGCAACGGCTGACAACCGCGAGTTTCCCCGGCCGACCGGGGAAACCCCCCGCGCGTCAGGCCTTGCGCAGGTTGCGCAGGACGTACTGCATGATCCCGCCGTTGCGGTAGTAGTTCGCCTCACCGGGGGTGTCGATGCGTACGACGGCGTCGAACTCGATGTCGTCGGCCTTGACCTTCACCGTCCGGGGCGTGGTGCCGTCGTTGAGCGCGGTGACCCCGGTGATGGAGAACGTCTCCTCACCGGTCAGTCCGAGGGACTCCGCGTTCTCTCCGGCGGGGTACTGCAGCGGCAGCACACCCATCCCGATGAGGTTGGAGCGGTGGATGCGCTCGTAGGACTCCGCGATCACTGCCTTGACACCGAGCAGCGCGGTGCCCTTGGCGGCCCAGTCACGCGACGAGCCGGAGCCGTACTCCTTGCCCGACAGGACGACCAGCGGGGTGCCGGCGGCGATGTACTTCTCCGAGGCCTCGTAGACCGTGGTCACCGAGCCGTCGCCGGCCAGGTCACGGGTGAAGCCGCCCTCGGTGCCGGGGGCGAGCTGGTTGCGCAGCCGGATGTTGGCGAAGGTGCCCCGGATCATGACCTCGTGGTTGCCACGGCGCGAGCCGTAGGAGTTGAAGTCCCGCTGCCCGACGCCGTGCTCGGCGAGGTACTTGCCCGCCGGGGAGTCCTTCTTGATGGCGCCGGCCGGGCTGATGTGGTCGGTGGTCACCGAGTCGCCCAGCTTGAGCAGCACCCGCGCGCCGGCGATGTCGGCCACCGGCTCCGGTGTGTCGGGCATGCCGTCGAAGTACGGCGGCTTGCGGACGTAGGTCGACTGGGGGTCCCAGTCGAAGGTCTTGCCCTCCGGGGTGGGCAGTGACTGCCAGGTCGCGTCGCCTGCGAAGACGTCCTCGTAGCTGTCGTCGAACATGTCGGAGTTGATCGCCTGGGCGATCACGTCCTCCACCTCGGCGGCGCTGGGCCAGATGTCGCGCATGTAGACGTCGTTGCCGTCGGTGTCCTGGCCCAGCGGGTCCTTGAACAGGTCGACGGTCATGGAGCCGGCCAGTGCGTAGGCGACCACCAGCGGCGGCGAGGCCAGGTAGTTCATCTTCACGTCGGGGTTGATCCGACCCTCGAAGTTGCGGTTGCCCGAGAGCACCGACACCGCGGCGAGGTCGTTGTCCTGCACCGCAGCCGAGACCTCGGGGATCAGGGGGCCGGAGTTGCCGATGCATGTGGTGCAGCCGTAGCCGACCAGGTTGAAGCCCAACTTGTCGAGGTAGGGCGTCAGGCCCGACTTCTCGTAGTAGTCCGAGACCACCTTCGAGCCGGGAGCCAGGGTCGTCTTGACCCACGGCTTGCGCGAGAGCCCCTTCTCCACGGCCTTCTTGGCCAGGAGGCCGGCGCCGATCATCACCGACGGGTTGGAGGTGTTCGTGCAGGAGGTGATGGCCGCGATCGTCACGGCGCCGTTCTCCAGCTCGAACGAGGTGCCGTCGGCCAGGGTGACCGGGACCTTCGCCGTGGGGTTCGAGGTGTAGGTGGGCAGCTCCCCGGCGAACGCAGCCGCCGCATCGGAGAGGGCGACCCGGTCCTGCGGACGCTTGGGTCCGGCCAGGGACGGTACGACGGTCGACAGATCCAGTTCGAGCTTCTCGGAGTAGCGCGGCTCGGCGTCCGGGTCGTGCCAGAGGCCCTGCTCCTTGGCGTAGGTCTCGACCAGCGCCAGCTGCTCCTCGCTGCGACCGGTGAGGCGGAGGTACTTCGTGGTCTCCTCGTCGATCGGGAACACCGCGATCGTGGAGCCGAACTCGGGGCTCATGTTGCCGATGGTGGCCCGGTTGGCCAGGGGCAGCACGGTGACGCCCGGTCCGTAGAACTCCACGAACTTGCCCACGACGCCGTGCTTGCGCAGCATCTCGGTGATGGTGAGCACCAGGTCGGTGGCGGTGGCACCCTCGGGGAGGTCGCCGTTGAGCTTGAAACCCACGACCCGCGGGATGAGCATCGACACGGGCTGGCCCAGCATCGCTGCCTCTGCCTCGATGCCGCCCACGCCCCAGCCGACGACCCCGATGCCGTTGACCATGGTGGTGTGGGAGTCGGTGCCCACACAGGTGTCGGGATAGGCCTGGAGCACCTCTTCACCGGTCGAGCTCGTCGAGACCCGCGTGAAGATGGTGCGGGCGAGGTGCTCGATGTTGACCTGGTGGACGATGCCGGTGCCCGGCGGCACCACCTTGAAGTCGTCGAAGGCGCCCTGGCCCCAGCGCAGGAACTGGTAGCGCTCCCGGTTGCGCTCGTACTCGATCTCGACGTTCTTCTCGAAGGCCTCAGGGGTGCCGAACACGTCGGCGATCACGGAGTGGTCGATCACCATCTCGGCGGGCGCGAGCGGGTTGATCTTGGTGGGGTCGCCACCGAGGTCGGCCATGGCCTCGCGCATCGTGGCGAGGTCGACCACGCACGGGACCCCGGTGAAGTCCTGCATGATCACGCGGGCGGGGGTGAACTGGATCTCCTTGCTGGGGTCCGCATCGGCGTCCCAACCCGCGATCGCACGGATGTCGTCGGCGGTGATGTCCGCCCCGTCCTCGGTGCGCAACAGGTTCTCCAGCAGGACCTTCAGGGAGAACGGCAGTGAGGCGACGTCCAACCCCTCACCGGTGACTGCGTCCAGCCGGAAGATCTCGTAGGACTTTCCGTCCACATCCAGGGTGCTCTTGGCACCGAAGCTGTCCTGACTCGGCATCAGCCATCTCCTTGACTTCGTGGTGGGCGCTCACGTCCATCTTGCCCATGTGTGGTGGACAGCGAAAAGTGAGGCTTGCCTTACTTGGTGTCGTTCTAAGTCTCTTGATATCAAGATACACGACATCAAGGCTCCGGGAAAGCCTGCCGAGGGGCATGTCAGCGCGCGGCCAGCCCTCGCGCGTAGTTGACCCGGTTGTGCACGTCGACCGCGTGCAGCTGGTGCCCGACCGGCAGGTAGGTGGTGTGGCTCTGGGTGCCGTTCGTGACGGTCACGGCGACCGCGCCGGTCACGACGCTCTCCTTGGCGAGCAGGAACAGCAGGCTGAACACCGTCAGGACGCAGAACCCGACCACGGCGCACACGATCGCCCAGGTCGGGATCTTCTGGGTCATCGTCCACTGGTCCTGGGCATACCAGGTGGTGCCCGCGACCGGGAACACGCCACTGGGCGTGTAGACGGTGTCGGCCGAGACCTGGATCTCCCCGATGTGCACCAGGACGGGCCCCGGCTGCACCGGCAGCGGCTGCGTCACGGGGGCCGGCACGGGCGGCCCGAGCACAGGGGGCGGCCCAGGCGGCACGACTCCGGCCAGCGGGGCCGTGTCGTCCATCGGGTCGCGCTTCTCCCAGTCCACCATGACCCCCGCTACCCCCGCTCGAGCAGGGCGACGCACTCCACGTGATACGTCATCGCGAAGACGCCGGCGCCACTGAGCGTGAGCACGAAAATCCGCCGACAACTGCGTCCATGAGAGAAACCTAGCCGCTGAACTGCGGGTCTGCGGTCGGAGACTCTCGATGCGCCGGTATCTGCCGGTGACCCCCGGCGATGCAAAGTGCGCAGACCACCGTCACACCCGGCGGGCCGCTGACCGGCCGCCCGCCGCAGCACCGTCCCGGTTCGGCAGTGCTTGCGCGCCTGCGGAGTGGGCGAGGAAGATGACCCCGCACACGGCGAGCCGGAAGGGCTGAGAGTGGACGAGATCCGCGTGTTCCTGGTCGACGATCACCGCGTGGTGCGGACCGGGCTGGCCGCCTACCTGGGAATCGAGCCTGGCATGCGAGTGGTCGGCCAGGCTTCGGACGGCCGGGCGGCCCTGGACGAGATCGCCGTGCTGGACCGTGCCGGCGAGTTGCCCGACATCATCTTGATGGATCTGAAGATGCCGCGGATGGACGGGATCGCGACCACTGCCGAGGTGAAGCGGCGTTGGCCGGAAACCGAGGTGGTCGCGGTGACGAGCTTCATCGAGGAGGAGCAGATCCGCGCTGCCCTGGAGGCGGGCGCTGCGGGCTACCTGCTCAAAGATGCCGACGCCCCCGACGTCGCCGCCGCGATCCGGGCCGCGATCGCCGGCGACGTACACCTCGACCCGGCCGCCGCCCGTACGCTGACCGCGTCGCTGCGTGCCCCCAAGCAGGCCCAGGCGCCACTCACTCCACGCGAGCGCGAGGTCATCGCGGCGATCGCCTCCGGCGCCACGAACCGCCAGATCGCCCGGGAGTTGGGCGTCAGCGAGCGTACGGCGCGTACGCACGTGTCCAACATCCTCGCCAAGCTCGGCCTGACCAGCCGCACCCAGGCTGCGATGTGGGCGGTCCGCGAGGGACTCGTCGACGAACCCGAGCCCCCGACGCGATGAGCTCCGACCCGGTCCGCGACTTCCTGCGGAGCACCTCGATGCCGACGCAACCGCTGATCGACGACGTGGCGCCGAGCAGCTCGCCACTCGACACCCAGCTCCTCGAGCTGTTCTTCGACCGGGTGCCGATGGGGGTGGCAGTCTTCGACACCGACATGCGCCTGCAGCGCTGCAACAAGACCTGGACGGCCTTCTACGAGCATTACTTGGGCGTGCCGGCGGAGTACACCGCCCCCGGGAGGCACCTCAACGAGCTCATCCCCGGCAACGAGGACGCCGTGCAGCTGCTGGTCGACACCGCGCTCTCCGGACGGGTGATCCGTCAGGCCGCCCACCGAATCGCGATCCCCGGCACCGAGACGTACTGGGACGTGGTGTTCGCGCCGCTGTTCGGTGACGGCCGGGTCGTCGGGGTCGTCGACATCGTCACCGACGCCACCGACCGGGTGCTGTCGTTCCAGCGCCTCGAGGCGCGGATCGCGATGTTCTCCCAGGTCGCCGCCGGAATGAGCGTGGACCAGCCGCTGTCCACCACGGTCTCGCAAGTCGTCGAGGCCGTGCACAGCACCAGCGACGCAGTCGCGTGCAGCATCGTGTGCTGGGAGGAGGACTGGAGCCGCCCGGCCACCGCCTACGCCGACGACGTGCTCGGCGCCGGGTTCGCCGAAGCGCTCGAGGAGGTGTGGCGGATCCGCGGGATGCGCCCGATCGACCTATCCGAATATGACGGCACCATCAGAAGAGGGTTCCGCACCGACGCCCTGGCGGACCAGTCGCTCGCACCGGTGCATCGGTTGCTGGTCCAAGACGCGCCCTGGGAGGACATGGTGCTGTTCCCCCTGGTGGCCTCCGGCGTCGTGGTCGGGGAGGTCGCGGTCTACCTCGCCGCCGGGCAGAACCTTGGCGACGATGACCGTGGCTACCTCGCTGCGCTCGCCGACCAGGCCGCCGTCGCCGTCCGCAACAGCACGCTCTACCGCGCCGCCGAGCAGACCGCCGCACTCGAGGAGCGGCACCGGCTCGCCCGCGAGCTGCACGACTCGGTGAGTCAGGCACTCTTCTCGATGACCCTGCACGCCCGCACCGCCCAACGGCACCTCGAGACCGCCGGCCTGGCCGCGGACCATCCCGTCGCGATCGAGATCGAGCAGTTGCACGGTCTCACCCGGGCCGCACTGGCCGAGATGCGCGCGCTGATCTTCGAGCTCCGGCCGGGGGCGCTCGAAGCGGAGGGCTTGGTCGCGGCCCTCACCAAGCAGGCCGCCGCGGTGGCCGCCCGCGAGCAGCTCGTCGTCGAGGTGCACGGACCGGACGACTGGATCCGGCTCGATCCGACGGTCGAGGAGCACCTGTACCGGATCGCTCTGGAGGCGCTGCACAACACCGTGAAGCACGCCGCGGCCGAACGGGTCGATGTACACCTCGAGCGACGCGAGGTCACCCTCGAACTGCGAGTGAGCGACGACGGCGGCGGTTTCGACCCGCGGCTGGATCGGCCCGGGCACCTCGGCCTGCGCACGATGCGGGAGCGCGCGGACGCCATCGGCGCCACCTGCTGCATCGACTCAGCCCCGGGACGCGGCAGCACGGTCACCGTCACCGTTCCGCTCCGCCGCTGACCCCGCTACGTCATTCCGCCGAGGTCGGGCCCGGCCACAGCACCGAGGCCGGTCCGGCAACTGTGCCGAAGCGACGGACCCCGCGCTGACGCGACGCTTCTGTTGTGCCCCGGCCCGGAGCACCTGGAAGCAAGGAAGACGACATGAACGACCTCAACCTCATCGTCGCGCGAGCCGAGATCAGGCGTCGGGTCGCCGACGCCGAGCAGCGGCGTCGGGCCCGCTCCTGCCGCACCGCCCGCTCGCTCGTCACCGCTCTCATCAACCGCGTCGCCAAGTTCTGAAAGGCAGACCACCATGTCCACCGCCCAATGGATCCTCAACCTGGCCCTCCTCGGCTGGGTACTGACCCGCAACCTCGGCACCCACCGCGTCACGCGTTCCACGTTCCTCGTCCCGCTCGCAGTCGTGGCCGCCGCCGGCGCGTGGTTCCTCCGGGACCTGCCGACGGCCGGCCACGACCTCGGTCTCGAACTGATCGGCACCGCGACGGGACTCGTGCTCGGCACGCTGGCCGCCTTGCTGACCCGGATGCACCGCCGTCACGGCCACCTCGTCATCAGCGCTGGAACGGCGTTCGCAGCCGTCTGGATCGCCACCATCGCAGGACGCATGCTGTTCGCCCAGTGGGCCACGCACTCCGGCGCCCGCACGATCGGCGAGTTCTCGATGCGCCACCAGATCACCGGCGCCGACGCGTGGACCGCCGCTTTCGTCCTGATGGCGCTGACCATGGTGACCGTCCGGCTCGTGGTGACCGCCGTCCAGGTTTCGGCGCACCGGTCCCCGTCCGCCGCGATGGCCGAGCCAGGTGCCGCGTGACGTCGCTGGACACCTCCACCCGTCCGATCAGGGTCGCCGTCGTCGCCGACGACGAACGGGTGCGGACCAGCCTGCGGCACCTGCTGACGTCCGGTGGCGGCACCGTGGTGGTGGAGTCGTACGCCGCAGGCCCGCGCCCGGCGACCACCTCCTCCGTGGTCGGCCGCGACACCGACGTGGTCGTCCTGGACCTTGGACCGGCCACGTCCGAGAGCCACCTCGAGCAGCTCCGCGGACTGCCCGCCGGTCTGCGGACCGTCGCGCTCGGCAATGACCAGCGCACCGCCGACATCGCGAGGGCCGCCGGTGCGTGGTACCTCGACAAGGCCGAGGTCGCCGACCAGTTGTTCGATGCGGTCCTGGTCGCCGCCGACCGGGGTGCCATGCGTGCGACGGGACACCGACCCCACGCAGGCACGAGCGCCATCGTCCTGGTGACCCTGGCGTTGTTCGCCGGACCGTGGGCCTGGTGGTTCAGCCGGATCGCCGAGGACCACGGCGTGATCGGCTGGCACCTCCCCCAAGGCCTCGCGCTCTGGACCATGCTGCCGCTGCTGGTGGCCGCCCTGGCCGTCACCGGGGGACGTCGCGCCGTGACCGACCTGGGTCGGCGGATCACTCGCGTCCGGGTCCCCGGCTGGACGTGGGCCACGGCACTGCTGGCACCCGTGCTCGTGGCCGTCCTCGCCGGCGCCGTGACGACCGCCCTGGGGCGCGACGTCCCGGTCGGCGAGGTGCTGGGCCTGCCCGGCGCGCTGCTCTACCTCGCCTACGGCACCGGGCTGTTCCTGCTCACCGAGGAGGCTGGCTGGCGCGGGGCCCTCCAGCCACGGCTGCAGCACCGGATGAAGCCCTGGCAGGCGGCCCTGGTCCTCGGCGTGATCTGGGCCGGGTGGCACCTGCCGTTGCTGGCCACCCCCGACGCCGGCGACCAAGGACTGCCGGTAACGCCGTTCCTGCTCCTGGTGGTCGCCACCAGCGTGCTGATCTCCGGCCTGGTCAATGCCGCAAACGGAAGCGTCGTGGTCGCCGCGCTGTTCCACGCATCCTTCGACGCCAGCTACTCCTACCTCGGTGTGGTCGGGTCCGAACACTCCATGATCTGGGTCGCCGCCGCGACCACCGCGCTGGCCGCGATCGCCCTCGCGGTCCGCACCCGTGGGCGTCTCTTCCTCACGTCCGCTGAGCGTGATGTCGAATGACCACCGCGAGCGCGTGTGCGGCCTCAGTGCAAGAGTTCGTCGTTCTCTCGTGCGAACTCCAGGAAGGACCGTGCGGCCGCAGAGCGCGGGCCCTTCTGGGGCCACACCAGGATCGAGGTGCGGTGGATCGTTGGCCGCAAGGACACGATGCGGACCGCTGGACCGGCGCTCGCCAGCGATGATCGCGGCAGCACGGTGATGCCCAGACCGGCGGCCACGAAGGCCCTCGCGGCGCTCATCTCGCCCGTCTCGAGGGCGATACGCGGTCGGAATCCCGCGTCTGCACACGCGTTCAGGATCTGGTCGCGGACCGCTGATCCCGGCCGGTGCAGGACGAACGGCTCCTCGGCGAGTTCGTCGAGGCGGACTTCCGTGCGCTGCGCGAGTGCGTGTGACTCGGCGACCGCGAGGTCGTAGGGCTCGGTGATGAACGGCTGGCTGGCCAGGCCTGTCATCGGGACGTGCTCGCGCTGCACCACCATGGCTGCGTCCAGCGTGCCGGCCCGGACGGCGTCCAGCATCGCGTCGGAAACCAGTTCGTTCACCGCCACGTCGACCGCCGGATACTCGTGACGAAAGGCGGCGAGCAGGTCCGGGAGCCGCACCTCCATGGACTGCCAGGCACCGAGACGGACCCGCCCGGTGACCTGCCCGGCAAAGCTGCGAACGTCGTCGACTGTGACCTCCAGCTCCCGCAGCGTGCGTTGGGCGCCGCGGAGCAGGACCTCGCCCGGAGGCGTCAGGACGGCCCCCCGGGTGTTGCGCTCGAACAACATCACGCCGAGTTCTCGTTCGAGCTGCCGGATCGCCTGGCTCAACGCCGGCTGCGCGATGAGGAGGTCCTCCGCGGCGCGTGTGAAGTTCAAGCGGTGCGCGACCGCAGCGAAGTACCGCAACTGCCTGCTGTCAACCATAAGTACAGTGTATGACTGTCAGCCTCAACAAGTCTTGGACTCGATGACTGCTGCGGGCCCAGACTTGGCGGACATGACATCCATCCAGCACGACCTCAACGACGGTCTGGTCTTCGTTCTCGTCGTCACCTACACCGCTCCCCTGTCCGCCATCGACGCCATGATGCCGGCGCACCGGCGGTTCCTCGACGAGCACTTCGCAGCCGGCGAGTTCCTCGCCTCCGGCCCCAGGGCCCCGCGCACCGGCGGCGTGATCATCGCGCGCGCGGCGGACCGTGACGCCATCTGGGCACTGATCGCGGCGGACCCGTTCACCCGCGACGGCCTGGCGACGTACGACGTCCACGCCTTCCTGCCGACCCGCGGCCCGTTCGCCCTGCCGCTCCGCGACAGCACCGCGCCCGTCCGGGCTCAACCCCACCTCCCGACCGCAGACACACCCCAGTCAGGACACCTGGCTCTCCAGAAGGAAACAACCATATGAACCACATCGAGCTCCACGATCGGGACCAGGACGTTCGAACGGAACGTGCCGCGGTCCCCGAGACCCGCGGAGCGGCGCATTTCGCCCGGCTGATGGCGCGCCGACCCGATGAAGCACTGAGTGGTGTCCGAGCGGCATCGCCCCAGATGTACGACTGGCTGGTGAACGGGCCGTTCGCAGGTCCGCTGTCGGGCTCGGAGCTGACGATGGGACAGCGTGAGCTCGCCACCGTCGCTGTTCTGGTCGCTCTCGGCGACAGCGAACGGCAGCTCGCCGCCCACGCCGCCGCGGCGTTGAGTCACGGCATCACTGCCACCGAGTTGCGGGGCATCCCCCTGCATGTCTCGGTCTACGCCGGGCTCCCGCGAGCTCTCAACGCGCTCACCGTGATCGACCGGGTCCTCAGCCAGACAGGTAGCACGGACCCGTCCTTCCTGCATCGTGTGCTCCTCGGCGACCACGGCACCACCGTGGCCCACGCCGGCATCACCGGGCCTCCAGTCGTACTGGTGCACGCCCTGGGCCTGGACTGGCGGATGTGGGAGCCGGTCATCGACCGGCTGGCGGTCGGACGCAGAGTCTTCGCGTACGACGTGCGCGGACACGGCTCGGCCACCGAGGCGCCGCTGCCGTCGTCCATGAAGGACCTCGCCACCGATCTGTTCGACGTCATGGACGCCCTCGACCTCGATCGCGCGCACGTCGTCGGCCTCTCCTATGGTGGCGGCATCGTGCAGACCGCGGCGACGCTCGCGCCCGAACGCGTCGCCTCCATGACGCTCATGGCCACGACCAATGTGGCCTTCGAGACCTTCGAGGGCCGGGCTCGATCGATCGAGCAGGACGGCATGACCGCTCAGGTGGCGCCCTCGCTCGCACGGTGGTTCACCTCCGATGCACTGGCCGTCAACGCCTGGGGAGTGCGTTACGCCCGAGGTTGCGTGCTGCGCGGCGACCCCGAGCACTCAGCCGCGGCCTGGCGGGCGTTCCAGACCCTCGACGTCGAGGGGAGGTTCACCGGATTCGGCGCCCCCACCCTCGTGCTGGCCGGCGAGCGGGACGTGTCCACCACGCCGGAGGTCATGTCCCGAATCGCGAGCGACATCCCCGGCGCCCGCTACGCGGAGATGCCTGGAACCCCGCACATGCCGACCCTCGAGCAACCATCCCTGGTCGTGAAGGCTCTCGACGAGTTCCTGCCGCGAGACCCTGCCACAACGCAGTAGGTCACCGCCGCTCGCACGATCTCTGTTCGGGGTCGGTCGCCAGACTCCGCCCACTTCAGTCATGCCCATCAAATCCCAGGAGGTATCCGTGCCACATCTCGACGCGATCACGATCCACAGCCGACGACCGAGCGAGCTCGCGCGGTTCTGGTCGGAACTGCTGGACCTCCCGATCGACCCGTCCGACGCACGCGCGATCGAGCAGGGGACGCTCGGCGAGAGCGAGGCGGTGCTGCTCGGCCGTCGCGACGTACTGCACGTGTGGGTGAGCCCCGCCGAGGAGCTCGCTCCTTCCGGCGGCCGTGTCCACCTCGACGTGGTCCTGGATGGCCCGGCGGATCTGGATCGGCTCGCTCGGCTCGGGGCAGAGGCACGGTGGCACGACCCCGGGGGGCGCTGGCGGGTGTACGCAGACCCGGAGGGCAATGTGTTCTGTGCCGTCACCGGCTGGGGGAAGAAGTCGCCGCACTCATGACCAAACCACTATGAACAGGACCGCTCATGCAGCTCATGCAGTACGAGATCACCTTGCCCGCGGACTACGACATGGGCATCATCCGGCGACGTGTCGGGACCCGCGGGTCACGGACCGACCACTTCACCGACCTCGGAGCCAAGGCCTACCTCATACGCGAGCGCGGTCAGCACGGTTCGCCGGTCAACCAGTACGCGCCCTTCTACATGTGGGCGGGCGACACCGGCATGAACCACTTCCTCTTCGGGGCCGGCTTCGACGGCATCCGCACCGACTTCGGGCGTCCGGCAGTCCGGACGTGGCAGACGGTGGCCCACATCGATGGACCCGCACCCGGTGAGCCACCCGTCGCGGCCACACGCGAGGTCGACCCTGTCGACCCGGCCAACGCGCTTCCCGACCTCATCGACCGGATCGTCCACGAGACGGTGGACGCTGCGCAAGAAACGGACGTCAACGGCATCGTCGCTGGCATCGACCCGTCCACGTGGCAACTGGTGCGGTTCACCCTGTGGAACACGCAGCCTCCCGCGACCGCGCCCGGGGACCGCTACACGGTCCTGCACCTTTCCCAACCCCACCGGCGGAGCCTCCCCTCCGGGAGGGCGTGGTGAGCGCCGAGCTGTGGGCCAGCCCCATCCACCGATCGTCAAGGTCCGGATGATGGCAGATGATGCCCCGGTCCACGTCGAGGTGCCGGTCCCGCGACCGGTCGGACGTGAGCGCGGGCAGTTCAGCAGCGCTACCGTCATAGTCGTCATGGATCACGAGCGCAGGTGAAGGACAGATATGGACGAATCGGACGCCAGACTCTCAGGTCTCGGCCCGCTCGTTGCGTTGGTGGTCGTTGACGTTCAGATGGGCTTCGAGGACCCGCGATGGGGGCCACGCAACAACCCTCAGGCAGACAGCAACATCGCGGCCCTCATCGAAGGCTTCGCACGAGCAGGGCTCCCGATTGTGTATGTCCGTCACGACTCCGACGATCACGACAGCCCCTTACACCCCAGCCAGCCAGGGAATGCACTGAAGTCGTACCTCAGGGCCGAGCCGGCGCTCGTGGTGAGCAAGAACGTCAATTCCAGCTTCCACGGGACCCCTGACCTGCACGCGTGGCTACAGGCCCACGAAATCGCGGGGATCGTGATCGCGGGCATCACCACGAATCACTGCTGTGAGACCACGGCGCGCATCGGGGGCAACCTCGGCTACCAGGTGTGGTTCGCCCTTGACGCCACTCACACCTTCGACAGGGGCGGCCCCGATGGCACGGTCATGACCGCCGACGAACTTGTTCACGCCACCGCGGTGAACCTCCACACCGAGTTCGCGACCGTGACTTCGACCGATCTGCTCCTCGCCGCTGTCGGGAGCGACCTGAGGCACTAACGCTGACGTGTTGGTGCGACGTGCAACAACCGCCCACAGTCTCAGGTCTCGCCTCGGGCGCGAGCGGCGGCGAGGAAGGGTAGGTCCACTCCTGGGCGAGGTTCTGGGTGTCGCAGAAGACGACAGGATCGGTCGGGAACCGGACGTGGCATTCGGCGATCGCATCAGCCACGACGCTGGGCCGGACGCTGTCAGTCTGCCCGTGGTCAGCGAGGAGACGAGGTCCGCCAGGGACTTGCGCTCCGGTGCGCGGCCAGGTTTCCTTCGCCTTGAGGATGATGCCGACCCCGAGCGGGATCCGGAGGAGGGGCGGCAGCGTCGACTCGATTTCGGCGTTGCGGGCGATCACGAAGTCCTCCGGCACGTCCTCACGAGAGCGGCGGCTCAGCCGTGGAGGATCCCGTAGGCGATCTGACCTTCACTCCTGATCGCGGAAGGCAGGAGAGCCCAGGCTGGGTGTGAGTAGTCGAGGAGCTTGTCTGCCAGACGCAGTCGTTGCCGGTCCTTGGGGGTCATCTGCTCGACGAACTCGAACGGGTCCCCGACGAGTGCGCAGAGCAGCGCGAGGTCTCGGTAGTGACGGTCCGGGCCGGGCAGCGCTGTCGCTGCCGCCTTGCCGACGATCGCAGCCAGCAGCGTGGGCCTGGGGATCCTGCCACTGCGCCCTTCGTGCACGACGGTGATCTTCTCGGTCCGGCTGAGCGCCTGAGTGCCGCCGGGCACCTCGACGGTTCGCCCGGCGGGGTGGTGGTGAGGTCGGCCCGCTCCCCCAGCCCTTCGGGCGCAAGTACGTCGATGACGACGGGCCGGGGTTCGGCGGTCCGGGTGTAGCGGTGCGCAAGTCCATTGGCGCTGATCGACTGCAACGCGAATCCCAGTCGTTCCAGGCCGGACACGACCTGAGTCAAAGCACTCGGGACAGCGCGAATATCCGCGATCACGTCGCCGTCCTGACTGACCTGCGGCGGGATCTGTCCGTGCTCGATCGCATGTAGCAGCACCATCTGCCCGCCGATGAGAGCCCAAGGCACATGCAACTGGTCACCCAGGTCGAGGAGGGTGTGCCACAACTGGTCGACCGGTGGCGGCAAGACCGGCAGTTCGATCACCAGGGTCATCCGCGGGACCGTTCGCGTTGCCAACCGGCCAGCAGTTCACCCAGACGCGCGACACCCGCAGCGACGGCACGAGGCTCTGCTGCCTCAAGCAGGTCTGCCGCCAGCACGGCGTCGCCAACCCCGCCTTGTCCCGAGGGGCCCGCGTCGGCGAACGGCCAGACCTCGTTCGGAAGACGGACCCTGAGATTCGACTCCGCTCCCTCGCGCAGCGCGAGGGAGCGGGACAGATCAGGCCACACGTCCTCGGCGATGTAGAACTCTGCGATCGGCTCCGAAAGCACGATGAGGTCGAACCCGCGGCCGACCGCTGCGCTCGGTTCGCCTGAGAGGACGCCGTCGACGCGGCGCAGGCGATCAATGGCTGCCGGATGGGCTACGACGTCGAGCACAAGACTGCGTCCTCGCAGAGCCGCCCTCCAGTCGTCCGGGCCCGGAGCGATCAGGTCGGCGAGATAGCGGCGCACCTGCGAGCGCGCGGAATCCGACAGCCACGCCGCGCGTCCGCCATCGAGGAGGTCGAGGGCCGCCCAGGCCCGCTTGGGCGCCAGCGGTCGGCCCGGGCGGCGACCATTGCGTTGGAGACGCGCTACGTCCTCGGCCCGGATGAGCCAGAAGTTGCCCAGACGGCGGCCGCGCAGGACGCCCGCACGGAGCAGTTGCCGGACCCGGGAGTCGTTGACACCGAGACGGCGCGCTGCCTCCCTGACGTCGATCTCCATCCGGCCCCTCCTCCTTTCGACAACCATACCGGAAACGGTAGATTTCACGAAAGGCTCTGGCGGACCCGACTGAGAGGTCCTTGTGCCGGGCTAGCAGCGATGCGCGCGATCGGGACGCCGTGCCGTGGGACTGGGCCGCGGCACTGCTGCGCCGGCGCAAGGTCGCCCAGACGCACCATGAACCGACGCGGTCTTCGTCACCCGCGACGCCACTCTGGCACTAACCCACCAACATCCGAGGCCGGCTGCGCCACATCCGCCTGCTCGATGACTATGGCTCTCCGTGCTGCAGGACGTGACTCCGCACTGCTTCCGCCGAACGGTGGCGACCGAGATCGACGCGGTGTACAACGCCGAGGCTGCCAAGAATCAGCTGGGCCGCACCTCCACGACGTGACCGAGCGCTACTACATCAACCGCAAGCCGGTGGTGCCGGACTACGGGGCGGCCACCGAGCGCCTGGCGCCATCCCAGCGGCCTGGGGCGGTCCGGTCGATCGACGCTCTCGGCCGCGGTCCGCGTGCTGCCTGCCCGCGCGCAGCACCGGGCTACCCGGACTGCGGGGAGCCATCTCGAGCTGACCTACGACATCTGAGCCACGCTCGGCGCAGGCCAGGAAACGTCCCCAGACAACCGCGTTTGTCTGGGGACGTTCTCTTGTCCTTCGGCCATGAGCACTCAGTGCAGGTGCATGTGGGCAGCGTCGGCCTTCCCGGTAGGCATCCACACGGCGGCCACTGCGGCGAAGACCACAGCGATCGCGGTGATGGCCAGCGAGCCGCGGGAGTAGGCCTCGACCACTCCGGAGGCGGCGGTGAGGTTGCCCGCCGTACCGGCGACCGCGGACAGGACGGCCACGCCCAGTGCTGCTCCGACCTCATGCCCGGTCATCAGGAACCCCGACGCCATGCCGGCGTGCTCGGCCGGGATGCCGTTCATCGCGGTGCCCGCCACGGCGGCGAATACGAGGCCCGCACCCAGCCCGACGAGGCACAGCCCGGGCAGGATTCCGCCGACGTAGGAGGACATCGAGTCGGCACGGGACAGCAGCAGGCCTCCGCCGGAGACGATGCCCAGCCCGATGGCGGCGATGGTCCGCACCGGGAGGTGCGCACTGGCGTGGGCGGCGAGGTGGGTGCCGACGACGAGGGTCACCGCGAGCGGGAGAAACGCGAGTCCCGACTCCAGGGCGGAGTAGCCGAGGGCCGTCTGCCCGAAGATCGACGTCAGGAACACCACCGCCATGAGCAGGCCGGTGATGCCGAGCATCACGGTCGTACTCGACACCAGGGTCGAGATCCTCCAGGTGTGCGGGTGCACCAGCGGCTGCGCGGCGCGGCCCTCGATGAACACGAACGCGAGCATCAGGATCCCAGCGACGCCCAGGCCTGCAGCGGTCTGGCCCGAGGCCCAACCCTGGGACTCCACGCGGGCCAGGGTGAACGTCAAGGTGGCCAGCGAGCCGACGCCCACCAGGGCTCCGGGGACGTCGAACTCGGCCAGGCCGGCAGGACTCTTCGGGTCCTTCGCGACGAGGTGGAAGGTGGCGGCGATGGCGAGCGCGCCGATCGGCACGTTGATCCAGAAGATCGCCTCCCAGCTGGCCCACGTGGTGAGGACGCCGCCCAGGGCGACTCCGACCGCGATGCCCAGGCCACCGATGGCTCCCCAGAGCGCAAGGCCCCGCGCCTTCTGCGTGCCCGTGTAGGTGGTGCTGATGATCGACAGGGCCGCCGGTGTCATGAGGGCTGCCGCACCTCCCTGGGCCGCGCGGCCGGCGACGAGCTCGGCCGCGCCGCTGGCGAAACCAGTGAACAACGAGGCCGTGGTGAACAACGTCAGGCCGGTGAGGAACACCGTACGACGCGAGATCAGATCCGCGATCCTCCCCCCGAGCAGCAGGCAGCCGCCGGAGAGGAGGAGATACGCGGTGACGACCCACTGCAGGTCGCTGCTGGCAAGCCCCAACTCGTGGCCGATGGTCGGCATCGCCGTGTTGACGACGGAGATGTCGATGACGACGAGGACCTGCGCGACGAGCGCGACGATCATCGGTCCCCAGGGTCGTGTGTCGGTGTGGGCGTCCGCCTCGACGGCGGGGCCGTGGTGTCCGTGCATGAGTGCCTCCGGTGGTGAGTGGTGAGTGCTGAGCGGTGCGGATGGGGTGGTGCTGGTCCGGTGAGGTCGAGACTGCAAGAGATGCGACCTGGTCGCCCCGGTCACATGTCCGGGGTTGAGGGGTCAGGAGCGACGCCGCGCGAGCGTCGCTCCCAGTGCAGCGGTGAGCAGCGCGACGACTGCGGCCGCGGTGAATGCTGCGGAGAAGCCCGCGGCGTCGAGGGCTCCCCCACCCGGACGACCCCAGGAGATGCCGATGACGATGAAGGCGGCCGTCCCGAGCGCGCCACCCACCTGCATCGAGGCGCCGGCGAGCCCGGACGCCAGACCGGTGTGACTGGCGGGCACCGCCGAGGCGAGGACCATCGTCGTGGGGGTGAAGCTGAGGGCGACGCCCGTCGCGACCAGGAGCAGGGCCGGGAGGACAGCGACGGCGTACGCGGATCCGGTTGGCGCGTTCGCCAGCCAGAGGTGCCCTGCGGCGAGGACGACGAGCCCCAGGACCATGCTGTGCACCGGCCCGATCGCGCGCAACACTCGTGGCAGCACGGCCAACGAGACGGCGAAACCCGTCAGGGACGTAGGGACCATGGCGAAGCCCGCCTGCTCCGGAGACATAGCCAGGACCTGCTGGAAGTACAGCGCCACCAGGACGAAGGTCGACCCCCGGGTCGCTCCCCCGAGCAACGCAACAGCCGTGCCCCTGCGCAGCAGCCGGGACCCGAAGAGCTCGAGCGGGAGCAGCGGGTCCACGGCCCGTCGCTCGATGACGACGAAGGCCGCCATCAGGACCATCGAGACGGCGAACAGTCCGAGGACCCGCGGGGAGGTCCAGGCGTGGTCGACGGCGTCGACAGCACCGTGCACGAGGGTGATCACCGCCCCCGTCACAGCGACGGCGCCCGCCCAGTCGACGGTACGTCGGACACCCGGCGCATCCTCCACCAGCACTCGCCGGGCCAGGGCGATGGCAGCCAGGGACACCGGAACGGTCACCAGGAACACGGCCCGCCAACCCGCGGTGCCGGCGAGCACTCCCCCGCTCACGACGCCGGTGGCTCCACCCAGTGTCGAGGCGGCACCCCACGCTCCCATCGCCCGCGCGCGTTGCGCGGCGGGGAACGTGACCAGCAGCAGGGACATGGCCGCCGGACTCAGGCCGGCGGCACCGATCCCTTGGACGACGCGGCCCAGGATCAACAGCTCCTTGGTCACCGCCACTGTCGCGAGGAGGGTTCCGACTGTGAAGAGGGACGCCCCGACGACGAAGACGCGGCGGCGACCGAACAGGTCTGCGGCCCGGCCCGACAGCAGCAGCAGCCCCGCAAAGGCCAGGACGTAGGCATTCACGACCCAGGTCACGGCCGCCGGACCGAAGCCGAGCTCGGTCTGGATCGAGGGCAGCGCGACGTTCACGATCGAGGTGTCCAGCATGACGAGGAACTGCGCGGACACCAGCAGGCCGAGCGCGATCCGATCGCGCCGTGCCTTGGCGGCCACCGACTGAGCTGAGCGAGCTGTGGCTGTCGTGTTCATGGATCCCACTCCTCACGCGGCCAGTCGGGGCAGGTGCGCGTCGACGTGCGCCGCCTGCGTCGTGTCCGAGATCGTCGAGATCCTGTTCATCGTCCTCACCGCCTGGATTGCCGTTGTTGGCTGATGTCTTCACGCTGCTGCTGCACCGCCTCGGTCGAACCGGCCGAATGGCCGGGTTCCACCCGGTCGTCGCGATTTCAGGGCGTCGTGAGGGGCGCCCCGGAGCGGACCGCACGGACGACGGACGCGATGGCCTGCACCGAGGCGGCCGCGCCCAGCGGATCCTCGAGCATGCCGGCGTGGCTGGCCGAAGCCTCGCCGTGGACGGCGTTGCGGGACAGCTCTGCCATGGCCGACTGGGCCGCGGTCCAGCCGTCGGTGTCACGGGCGTTCTCGGCACTGGTCAGCACGACGAGGGGCCGGTCTCCGAGAGTGGTGAGCGCCTGGGCCTGGCGGAAAACCACGGGGAGCATCGAGAGCTCGTCACGGGCGTTGCGGCCTGCGCGGGGAGTTGCCGACATGGCGTCGACCTGGGCCGCATCCTCGGTGGGAAGGCGCGAACCGGCCAGCGCTGCCCCAAGCCCGAGCCGTGCCAGCGTGGGCATGACGCCGTACGCGCGCCGCATCATCGCGAACTGGATGGGGTAGCCCGGGATCGCGTCGAACTGGTGGGGGCTGGTGCTGTCGATCAGCACCATGCCCGCCACCTCGTGGGCGTACAGGTCGGCGTACGTCATGGCGTAGGGGCCGCCAATTGAATGGCCCGCGAGCACGAACGGGCCGGTCTCTCCCGCTGCCGCCAGCAGTGCGTGGAGGTCCGCGGCGGCCGCGATGCCGTCCTGCGGGTGCTCGACGTCGTCGCTCCATCCCTGACCCGCTCGGTCGTACGCGCAGACACGGGTGGTGGGGGCGACGCCGTCGGCGATGCGCGCCCACGACGCGGAGAACTCACCGAGGCCGCTGACGAGCACGACGGTCGGGTGGCCCTGGCCGCGGCAGTCGATCTGGAGGTCGTGGTCGCCCACGGAGTGGATCTCGCCCGGCGCCGGATAGGTGCTGGCGAAGGAGTCGGTGGTGAGGTTCCTGATGCCGGCTCCCACCGAGGCAGCGGCGAGCAACACCAGCACGGTCGTCACCGCCCAGCGGCCTGCCCCCTTCAGGGTGCGTCGCATCCGGACGTACGTCGAGACGCTCACGGCCAGCGCGAGGGGCGGCCACACCCACGTGAGCGTCGCCATCGTGTGCTCCGACGGTGCGCTGGCCACCAGCGCAGCACCGGTGGACGCCATCGCCACGGCGGGGACGGCGGCCCAGCGCTGGGGCTGACCCCGTCGTCCGGCGAGGACGTGCAGCATCGCCCAGCCGAGGGCGAAACCCAGGAGCGCTGCTCCGGTAGTCACGCCTTCGGTGGCGCCCGGGAGAACCACCAGGATCAGCAGGGCGGTAGCGGTAGCGCCGGCGGTCAGAGAGCCGAGGACGACCCCGGTGGGGGTTCTCCCCCGGACGCTGTGGCCGGTCGGTCGGACGTGGTGGTGGACGTCGATGCTCATGGACTTCTCGCTCTCGCAGTGGTGGGCGTCGCACTGCGCTCGAGCGTCGTCGTTCGGAGGGATGGTCACCCCGGTCAGATGGCCTGGATGTCGTCGGTCGGGGCAGCGAGCGGATCAGCCGAGGTCGAGCCGGGCCAGCTCGCCCCGGGAGGTGACCCCGGCCTTGGCGAAGACGTTGCGCAGGTGGAAGGCCACCGTGCGCGGGGAGATCCAGCACTGCGCGGCCACCTCCTTGTTGGACATGCCCGAGCTCACGAGCTGGGCGATCTTGAGCTCGGTCGGCGTGAGCTGCAGCAAGGTCGAGGGGTCACGCTTGCGTGCGGTCTCGCCCGAGGCCCGCAGCTCCGACTCCGCGCGCAGCGCCAGCGACTCGGCCCGCACGTCTTGGAAGGTCTCGAGGGCTCGGCGCAGGTGCAGCCGGGCGTCCACGCGCCGTTGGCTGCGGCGGAGCCACTCGCCGTAGGCCAGCTCGACGCGCGCCACGTCGTGGGGACGTCCGCCGACGGCACCGTCCGACAGCGCCCGCTGGAACAGCATCTCGGGATCGGCATCGGTCGTCAGCGCCCTGCCGAACGCTACGGCGCAGAGCGCCCACGGCCGCCGCGTGGCCTCGGCGAACGACGCGAGGTCCTCGGTCCAGGCCTGTGCTGTCACGACCTCGCCGGCACGGACGGCGGCCTCGATCCGCTCAATGGCAGACAGGCGCTGGAGGACGGGGAGGCGCAGGTGACCGAGCTGGTGGAAGGCGCCGGACGTGTCTCCGGTGCTCGCCGACCGGATGCCCGTGGCCCACCTCCTCAGGTCGTGCACCGGGTCGGTCATGATCCCGAGCGGATGGGTCGCCACGAGGTCCTCCAGCCGCATCCGGAGCTCGTCGTAGTCGTCGTGCCCCTGCACGGCCGCCAGCAGCAGCAGCCAGGCCACCGGAAGCGCGGTCACGGCTGGTTGCCCGATGCTCAGCCCCAGCGCCATGGCTTCTTCGGCACTGACGCGCAGGCTGACGTGGTCGCCCGTCGTCCAGTGACCGAAGCACAGCCGCTGTAGGCAGTACGTCACCGCGGTCGCGGCGCCCGCCTCGCGCGCCCTCGCCAGGGCATAGGAGTAGAAGCGCTGCTGAGGGCCGTCGGCACCGAGTTGGAGGGCGGCGTTGCCGAGGTTCCACAGAACATCGCGGTCGTCGACGTCCTCACCGATCTCGAGGGCGACGTCGAGCGCATCCGCTGCGGCTCCCCATTCCGCGTCCGCGACCAGGGTCATCGCCACCAGCATCTGGCGCAGGCACCGTGTCCGCGCAGACGAGTCCGCGGTCGTGGCCGTCAGGAGCTCATCGGTGTGTAGCGGCGTGCCACTGTCGGCGCCGAAGGTGCGCATCACGGCCGCGGCGACACCGATGTCGAGGGCGCGGACCGGGTCGGCCGGGAGGACCGCGTGCGCTGCGTCCACGAACGTGCGGTGCGCCTCCGGGGCCGAGCCGATGTTCACCTCGATGTGCCCGCGCAACCGTGCCACGTCACACAGCAGGAGGGGGTCTTCCGTGCCTTCCCGGGAGGCCCGCAGCAGCTCCTGTGCGCGCGCCGCCTGCCCGCAGGCCCACGCGCTGCGCGCCGCCGCGAAGCTCAGGTGGGCGCGTCGTACGGCGTCGGTGGACAGCTCCGCCGCCCGCTCGTAGGCGGCCAGAGCCGCGACGTGGCCACCGCGTCGTTGGGAGCGGTCACCCACGACCTCGAGAGCGTCGACCAGGTCGGGGTTCGGTCCCTCGGCGGCGCAGGCGCGGTGCCAGACCTCGCGGTCCTGGTGCCCTGATCCGGCCAACGCCGCGGCCAACGCCCGGTGAGCTGCCCGGCGGTCCGCCCCGGCCGCGGCCTGGTAGATCGCCGAGCGGACCAGGGGGTGCCGCACGGTGACCGAGCCGCCCGCATCCACCAGCAGTCCGGAGTCGATCGCGCGCTCCAGCGCGCCATCGCCCAGTCCCCAGTGCATGCCCGCACGACGCAGCACGTCGGGCTGGCCGGTGTCGTCGGCGGCCGCGAGCAGCAGCAGGCGCTGCACCGAAGCCGGCAGTCGGCGGCTGCGGTCCAGCAGGGCCTGCTCGACCCGGGCGGTGAGGTGGAGCGTCGCAGGGAGGGCGGCCGAGCCCTCGAGCTGGGCTGCCGTGAGCTCTCCGGGCAGCTCGAGGAGGGCCAGCGGGTTGCCGCCCGTCTCCGCGATGAGCCGTTGGGCAACGACGTCTGGCGGGTCAGCGCCCAGCCTGGCGGTCAAGAGGGCGCGGGATTCCTCGGCGTCGAGACCAGTGAGGACCAGCTCGGCCAGTCCGGGCGCCTCGAAGACCGCCGCCGCATCGTCGCGCGCCGCGAACACCATTGCCACCCGGTCCGCCCCGAGCCGCCGCGCACAGAACAACAGCGCTTCCGCGCTGGCCGGGTCCAACCAGTGTGCGTCGTCGACGACGCACAGCACGAGGCTCTCCTCAGCCGCAGCCGTCAGCAGCGACAACGCGGCCACCCCCACCAGGAAGGGCTCGACCGAGGGGCCGTCTTCCTCACCGAGCGCCACCCGGAGGGCACGCGCCTGGGGCGGCGGAAGCTGCTCGCGCAACCGGGCCAGTGGCCTCAGCAGGCGGTGCAGTGCCGCGAAGGCGAGCGGCGCCTCGACCTCGAGGCCCTGGGTGCGCAGCACGGTGGCTTCGTCACCGTCGGCGACCATCGCGTCGAGCAACGCTGACTTGCCGACGCCCGGCTCGCCTCGTACGACGACGGTTCCGGCCGTCCCGTGGCGGGCACCGTCGACCAGCGCCGCCAGGACCGCCCGCTCGGGGCCCCGGCCGACCAGCACGTGCCGAACAACCACGCTCACGAGCCCGAGTATTCCGTGCAACCCGGCATTTTGACCGGGGCGACCCCACCGGTCCAGCCCGCAGGATCGGTCACGTCGGGCGTGATCGCGCCCCACCTGACGATCGACCACGAGGAGGCCCCCCATGCACCCCCCATCCCCCACTGACCCCGCCCACGGCAGGCCCACGCGGGTGCCGCGGCGTCGGCAGATCGGGATCCTCGTCTTCGACGGAGTGGAGGAGCTGGACGCCGTAGGCCCGTGGGAGGTCCTCTCCCACTGGACCCAGACCCGTCCCGTGGACGGCTGGGACGCCTTCTGCCTGTCGGCGGACGGGCAGCCCGTCGTCGGTGCGAAGTCCCTCGTGCTGGGAGCGCACCACTCGTTCGACGACGCTCCGCCACTCGACGTACTCATCCACCCGGGCGGGCCCGGCACCAGGCCCATGCTCCTGGACCCCGACCACCTCGGATGGGTCCGCAGCCTCCGGGACTCGGTGCCGCTGATGACCTCGGTCTGCACCGGGAGCCTGGTCTACGCGGCCGCCGGCCTGCTGACGGGCCGTCGGGCCACCACCCACTGGGCGTCCCTGAACCTGCTCTCCGAGCTCGACCCCACGATCATCACCGACGTCGCAGCACGCTTCGTCGACGACGGTGACGTCATCACCAGCGCCGGCGTCAGCGCCGGCATCGACATGGCCCTGCACCTCGTGGCGCGGCTCACCGACGTCGAGCGCGCCCGCGAGGCCCGTCGCTACATCCAGTACGACCCCATGCCCCCGATCTGATCCCACACCCCGTCACACTCCCCACAAGAAGGACACTCCCCATGAATCACGAAGCCACCGCCACGTCGACCGACACGATGCGGGGCATCACCCAGACCCGCTACGGCAACTCCGAGGTGCTGCGACTCGCGCGGGTGCCTCGCCCCGGCGTCCAGGATGACAAGGTGCTGATCCGCGTGCACGCCGCCGGGCTGGACCGTGGCACCGAGCACCTGATGACCGGCAAGCCGTACGCCGTACGCCTCGCCTCCGGCATCCGCCGACCGAAGAACCCCGTGCCCGGCCGCGACCTCGCGGGGACCGTCGTGGAGGTCGGTGCGAAGGTGACACGCTTCTCCCCCGGCGACGAGGTCTACGGAGTCGCGCCCGGGTCCTTCGCGGAGTTCGCGGTGACCGGCGAGAACCGGTTGGCGCACAAACCGGCGAACGTGTCCTTCGCGGAGGCCTCCGTCATCCCGATCTCGGCGGGCACCGCCCTTCAGGCTCTCACCGACGCAGGCAAGGTCCAGCCCGGCCAGTCCGTGCTGATCACCGGTGCCTCGGGCGGCGTCGGCAGCTACGCGGTGCAGCTGGCCGCCAGCTTGGGCGCTGAGGTGACCGGCGTGTGCAGCAGCGCCAAGCTCGACCACGTCGCCGCTCTCGGCGCCCACCACGTCATCGACTACAGCCGCGATGACTGGGCCGACGGCACACGCCGCTACGACCTGATCCTCGACATTGCCGGCAACCCGCCCGTCAGCCGGCTTCGTCGTGCCCTGACGCCGCGGGGGACGGCGGTCTTCGTCGGCGGTGAGAGCAGCGGCGTCATCACGGGGATGCGTCGACAGGTCGGCGGAGCGCTTCTCTCCCCCTTCATCGGCCAACGCCTCGTCCTGCTGCTGGCCCGTGAACGCTCCACCGACTACGAGCGGCTCGCCCGGCTCGTCGAGTCCGGCCAGCTGACTCCCGCCTTGGACCGCTGCTACCCGCTCGAGCGTGCGGCCTACGCGGTGCGGCGCCTTGAGGACGGGGCCATCCGCGGGAAGGTCGCCATCACGATGTGACGGCACCTGCGTGTGCTGGGGTCGAGCGCCCGGACCGGCCGATGCGCACTCGGGTGTGGGTCGCCTTCGCAGCCAGGGTCGGGTATCGCGTGTCGTGGATGACCTACGTGTGGCTCGCTGAGCTGCGTTTCGCAGGTCAGCGGCGCTTCTCCAGCAGTGCGACGCATTCGACATGATGCGTCATCGGGAAGACACAGGTGACGTTACGCGGGACTGCGCACCTTTGCGCTCGACTGCGGCGGATGGCTGAAAGTAGCCGCTGACCTGCAACGATGCCGGTTTCGGCCCCTGCTGGCGACAGCGAGCCATTGAGGGGCTTTGCGAATCAAAGCGCGCCCAAACCGCGCCCAACCATGGCACCGGCGCAGTCGCTCGCAAACGTCCACAGGTCAACGCAGTGATGGTCACTTATCCTGTTGCAAGTGACCATCGGCGAGGTAGAGTGGTGTCTATGAGTGAGTCGCTGACGATCAACCCGGCGCATCTGTCCGACGACGACTGGGCGACGCTTCGCGCGTTCCTGGAGTCGGCCAAGGCGCGCGGCGAGGTCGTCGATGTCTCCGCACGGGTGGAGCTGCTGTCCCCCGCTGAGGTAGCCAAGCGGCTGGGCATGTCGCGGACGACCGTGCTGCGCCGGATCGCCGACGGCGACCTGAAGGCAACGAAGGTCGGCACCCATCACCGCATTCCTCTGGCCGAGTTCGAGCGTTACAGCCACGAGCTGATGCGGCGGATGGCCGAAGCCAGCGCCGCCGACATCGAGGCCGAGCTGTTCGGTGAGTGAGTCCGCTGTCCTGTTCCTGGACGCGAACACCCTCGCCTCCCCCGTCACTCGAACGCTGGTCATCGCCGGTGCCCGGGTCGACGAACTACGCGCTGTTTGGTCACCCCATGTCGAAGCCGAGGCCGACCGGCATACCCGGGGCACCTCGACGCGAGTCTCAACGCTGCGTACCGACATCTTGGCCATGGAACTGTCGCCGTCAGCGAAGAGCACCAAGGGTCTGGTGACGACCTCGGTAGAGGATCGTCAGGTCGCGGCCGACGCGATCCGCGCCGGAGCTCGCTATCTGATCACCACCGATGTGGACGACTTCGCCTTCGAGGACCTGGCCGGGCACGAGATGAGCGCAGTCAACCCGGACTACTTCATGGCGATCCGGTTCAGCGAGTTCGCGTACCGCGGCGGCGTGGGTCTGCTTGCGGACGTCGCGAAGAACCCGCCACGCACCCCAGCAGACGTGCATCGCATGCTGGGCCGGCGCCACCCCCACCTGACAACACGATTCGCCGACCTCTACGACTCCACTCCCCTGCCCGCAGACTCCGACCAGCCCGCCGTGCTGTTCCGCGGCGTCGCATGCGTGCGATGCGAGTCGCACTTGGATGACGAGGACGGTCGCCGACTCGGGCTATGCACTCAGCACCGAGGGGCGTAACCCCCGTGGTGTAGCGGCTCGGGGCGCACACCTGAGAGGTATGACACTCTCCATCCACTCCCCCGACGAGCTCGTGGCGGTCATCCCGCACATGCTCCGCTTCAGGCCCCAAGAATCCCTCGTCTTCGTGCCGATGCGCTCGGACCTCCCCGTCGCCCGCGTCGACATCCCGACCACTCCCAGAGAGCAAGAGCTGGTCTGGCGGTCCATTCGCGAGGGCCTCACCCGTTACGCCCAGCCCGGCGCGGCCGTTGGCATCGTGTGCTTCACCGCCGACCGCCAGCAAGCCGATCTGGTCGGCCGCGAGTTCGCCGAGCGCCTCGACACCATCGGGATCGACACCCACCTGCTGTTGTGGGCTGACAAGACCCGGTGGGCCGACCTTGTCACCGGCGACATGGGCCTCCAGACCGACGCCGCTCGGGAGCGTGTCGCCGCCATGACCGTCCTGGGCGGGCGCACCCAGCCGGCCGCCAGTCGCACTTCCCTCGCGGAGTCGCTGGTCGGCGACCGGGAGCCGGTGGCGAGGCTGCTGCCCGAGGCTCGGGCATCGGGGCGCGAGAACACGGCGAAGCTTGAGGGCCGCTGGGCGAACAGTCGCGTCCAGCGCTTCCACCGCGACCGGGTCAAACTCTCCGACGCCGATGCGGCGAGACTCCTCGTCGCCGTCGAATCCATCCCGATCCGAGACCGACTCTGGCTCGACATGGCCCGAGGCAACGCAGCGTCGCACGTCGCGCTCTGGACCGACATGACCCGAAGAGCTCCCGACGAGGTACGCGCTGCCCCGGCATCGCTTCTCGCCTTCGGGAGCTGGCTCAGCGGCCACGGCGCGATGGCGTGGTGCGCCCTCGATCAAGTGCCCCGCGACAGGCCGTACGCCTTGGCCAACCTCGTCGCCGCCGCTGTTCAGGGCGGGATGCACCCGCGCGAGTGGGAGGCAGCCAATTCTCTGCCCGCCGAGCGGCGAGGCATCGACCGGGCTTCCGACTTCGCCCCCTTCCGGCAGAGCGGACAGGTCGGCCCCGTCCGGCCCGCACACGGAATCTGAGTGAACCCGATGAACAACATCTACCGCCGCCGACAGTCCTTCAGGATGCTGGAGCAACGTCTCAAGCGAGTTGTGAGCAGAATCCCCGAATGCGAACATGACGTGTCTCGTGTGGACTTCATTCGATCCGAAATTGCCAGGATCGTCGAGCTTGCGAGCGACGAGGACAGCGGAGTTCCCTCCGGCTGACGGCCTGCTCGGTCACACTTGAGGTGTGAGTGCAACCGATCTCTCTGCCACCAGCGATTCTGGAGCGCTGCGTGTAGTCGGGATCGAGGACGTTCCTGCATCGCGGGTCGAGGACGTGATTGCCCTCGGCGACAAGCATCGGAACACCTTGGGTCACCTGCCCTTCGCGGGATACAAGGACTCCGCGCGACGCGCGCACATCGTCGTTGCGCTAGACATCGCGTCTGATCCCAAGGCTCCGCCGCTGGCTGGCTACTGCCTCTACGACCCCACCGCGCGAGCGGATCGGTACGCGCGGATCGTCCATCTCTGCGTTGCCGATGAGCACCAAGGTAAGGGGGTCGCTCACGCCCTGATCGCGCTCGTGCGGGAGAGATGTGCCGATCGCCTTGGGCTGCGACTCAGGTGCAGGGACGACTGGGAGGCCAGCAAGGTTTGGCCGTCCCTGGGGTTCGAGCCCGTGCGACAGCTTGTCGGACGGAGCAAGAAGGGCAGTCTGCTCACCGAATGGTGGAGCCCCAACGAGACGACGCATCTCTTCTCACTTCCAGCCGATGACCCCGACCAGGTCCTGGTTTCGGTGGATAGCAATGTCTTCTGCGACCTCTACGGAACGTCCACAGCCCGACGGCAACGATTCTCCGCGAGCGTCGCCGTGTTGGCGGGTAGCCAGCAGATCCGTCTGGCACGGCCGTTCTCTCTCACTACCGAGCTCAACAACACGCCAGACGATCGGGAGCGTGGCCTCCTGCTACAGGCGGCTGCCGTGAACACCATGACGGTCCTGAACGGTGACAGGTCGAAGGTCAAGGCCATCCGGGACGCCCTAATCGCAGCGATTCCCGAGGCTGCACTTACCAAGGACGAGAGCCTCCCGGACGATGCTCAACTCCTTGCGGAGTCGATCGCTGGTGGGGCGGAAGTGTTTGTCACTCGCGACGGAAATGCAGTCACCTATCTCGGGCCTCCTGCCTTCGAGGATCACAATGTCGTCGTCATCGACCCCGTCGAGCTCCCCGGCCACATCGAGCAGCGAGCCGACGCTGCCAACTACCTCCCGGTTCAACTGCAACAGACCGACTACCAGGTGACCAAGGGCGACGCAGCCGCGTGGCATGCGCACCGACTGGTTCACCTTCTCGACAACGACGGAGGCGAGCGCAAGACGGATTTCGGGAAGCTCATCAAAGAGATTGCGGCGGAGGTATCCATGGCCGACGGGACCGCGCGACAGGCGATGCTGACCCCCACCGGAGAGATCTTGGCCATCTGGGCGACCCGCAAGACTGGCCGCACCCTGGAGGTGCCCCTCCTGCGCGTCAACAAGAGTGATCTCCTACCGACCATCACGCGTCAGATCGTCCTCTCACTACGACGTCTCGCTGCCAGCGATAACCTGGACACGATCCTGATGCGGGACGACCATGCGTCCAAGGACGTCGCCGATGTGCTTCGCCGAGACGGATTCAAGAGTGCTGGTGCGAGCGGCCAGCTCCGGGCAACCGCCCTTAGGGTCGTCGCCGCTTGGTCGGATGTGCAGAACACGGCAAAGACCGCGGGGGCTACCGACCCTTCAACCAGTTGGGCCGACACGACGCCGTTGCGCGCTGAGGCTGCCGAGTACGAGCGGGTTTGGTGGCCCGCGAAGGTCACGGACGCCGACCTGCCCACCTTCATCGTGCCCATCCGTGGAGTGTTTGCTGACGACCTGCTGGGCCATATGCCGACCCTGGTTTCTCGGGATGCTGGCCTCGGCCTGTCGCGCGAGCACGTCTACTACCGGAGCGGTCGCAACCGCCTGGATGGTCCTGGGCGCATCCTCTGGTACTCCAGCACGAGGGACCAGGAACTGGTCGCATGTTCCCGCCTCGTGGAGAGCATCGTCGGCTCACCCGAGGCACTCCACAGAGCGTTTGCTCACCTCGGCGTTTGGAGCCTCACACAGGTACGCGCCAGCGCCGACAAGCGGGGCCGAGTGAACGCTCTTCGCTTCGCCGACACCGAACTCTTCGTACGTCCGATCGCGCTCGGGCGGGTGCGAGAGCTCACGGGGCACACTGCTAAGTTGACGATTCAGTCGCCCGTCCAGATTGACGGCCAGCAGTTCGCACGTCTCTATGAGGAGGGCTTCCGTTCGTGAGACTTCCCCACATCGCCGATGTCGCAGTCAAGGCGATCGAATCGAGCGTGCGGCCCTCGAAGCGGAGCGCCAGGGACCGAGAACCCGCCACCCCTCAGCTCGCGTTCCCAGAGGAAGTAGATGTCAGCGACGAACGCGTCCTACTCATCTCCGTGAAGCCACGATACGCCGAGGCGATTCTGGACGGGACCAAGACAGTCGAACTCCGGCGCACCCGGCCCTCACTACCTGACGGCTCCCTGGTCCTGCTCTACTCCTCAACACCCACCCGTGCTGTCGTCGGATGGGCCCAGCTCATGCGGGTACAGGAGGGCAGCCCCGAGGACATTTGGCAAGCCATCGGGGACGCCGCTGCGATCGACCAAACGACTTTCGATGCCTATTTCCACGGCGCCGAGGCCGCGTACGCCCTGGAGCTGGACGAGGTCGTTGAAGCCACACAGCCCGTTCCGCTCAGCGTGATCCGGTCCATCGGCGTTCAACCGCCACAGAGCTGGCGCTACCTGCCACGCGACGTCAGCCACCAAATACAGGCCACAGCGTTGGGCTGAAGCGCGTTCTCCTCGCCGTTCTCCGCTGGCCGTTCAGGCGGGTCTGAAGTGGGACGCCAACGCCTCCCGCGTCACGGGTACGTCGACTGGTCCTTCAGCCTCAACAAGCAGCTTCGCGAGCCGTTTCGGCCAAAGCGCATGGACGCCCCTGGTCGTGAAGGCACTGCCGATGAGCGGCCAGTCAGCTTCGACGAAGCAGAGTGCACCCGTGACAGGGATGTCGCCGACGACCTCACGGACGAGGTCGATCTGCTTCAGCACGCCGTCGACCAACTTGGTGCAGTCGCGGCGGCCGACGAGAACTTTCTCGACGCGGGGCCGGAGAATGCCGCCCTCGATCTTCAACTCGGGGCGACCCTTGTATCGCTTGGCGTCGATCACCCAGACACCTGAGGCCGTGATGGCGATGTGGTCGATGTTGGCCTTCGAGCCGGGGATGCGTCGGTCGTGCAGGACCGCGATCGACACCGAGGCGAGGGAGTCGAGCCGTGCACCCAGGCGCTCCTCCCCGACCGCGCCGGTGCCCCACGCCTTCGTGCTCTGCTTCTCGTCGGACAGCGCGACGGCGATGCCTCCGAGCTTGCCCCACTTCCGACGGAGACGCTCCTCGTCCTTGGCCTTGCGCCGCTCATACTCTCGCCGCGCCGACGAACCCGCGACACCACTGTCACCGCTTACGTCCCCGACTGGCGAAGGCTGAGTTTCCGACTCGACGAGGACTTCCGCAGCCTCAGCCGGGCACTCGACGCATCGGACGGTCTTGGTGATCCGCTCGTAGACCGCTTCCTCCCGTGCCGGTAGGGCTACGCCGCAGAGTCGGCACACGCCGGCGTAGCGGAGCTTCATCCGCTTGTCGTCTGCCAGGTCGTCACCCAATAGCCGAGGCTCAGCCAGCCGCGCGGATCTTGTACTTCTCCTGCCGCTTCTGGAACGCCTCCTCACCTCCGTCGAGGATCTCGCAAGCGTGCTCGCGGATCCCGAATCGTCCCAAGGTGGTCGGGCTCGCTGGGTTGAGCGGCTGGGAGTGCTCAAGCGAGCCAGTGAAGTACTCGAAGGTGCGCCCACCATCGTTCTTGCGGTCGACACCGTGCCTGTTGGCGACAATGACCAGCTCCGAGTCGGCACCGATCACGAGGTTTGCGTTGTGGCTCACCATGATGATCTGGCGCTCCTTCTTGCGCTTCATCAGGTAGGGCACGATCGTCTCGTAGATCGACCGGCTGTCGAGGTCGTCCTCAGGCTGGTCGATGAGGAGGGGCCAAGGCTCCTGGGACTCGTTGAGAATGAGCGTGAGTGCGAACAGAGCCTGCTTGCCCGGTGTCATCGAGGAACGGGAGAATCCGCCGATTCTGTCGGTGTCGAGCTCCGCTGAGAACCGAATCTCCTTGGAGATCGTCAGAACGTCGGCGGCGACCGCGCTTTGCTCGAAGCCCTTGTTCAGCTTCACTTTCTCCTCACGGAGAGCCTTCAAGAACTTCGCCGGGTCTGCTTGCGCGTCTTGGTAGGAGACCTCGTCACCCTTGTTCTTGACGTAATCACTCACACTTCGCTGGCTGAAGCCGTTGGAGGCGTGGGTGACCGCCTCAGCCGTCACGGCTGCCTCGATCCCGAACGTGAGGTCGGTGAGGACGCGCTCTTCAGCGTTGAAGTTCGCTTCGAGGGTCACCCACGCCGCGTCACGGTCCTTAATCCCCTTCTCGACCTTCCCTACGGCTGCCTTCTGGTCAGCAATCAGCTTGTCCCGCGACTTCTCCCGCCGGGCGATCTCGTCGAGGTTGGCGACCTGCTTCTTGTGGTCCGCGACGACGCTCGACAACTCCTCGTTGGCCTCGTGCTTCGCGATGAGTTCGGCGTTGTGGGTCTTGACCCACTGGATCTGCCCTTCGAGCACCGCCTTCTCGTCTTCGAGCACGCGAACGGACTCAACGAGCGCAGTTTCGATCTTCGCAACAAGGTCGTTGACCGCCTCACCCTTGAGAGTCTCCACTCGCGTCGCGGTCGCGTCGGGAACCTCCACCGAAGACGGTCGAACAGTCACGGTCGCCTGGACGGTCTGAGGGATGATCGCGGGAGCCGTCGCGCCATCAGAAAGCGTGACGTACGACGACAACTGGTCCAACTCAACGGAGATCTCCCTGAGCCGCGCCTGCTTGGCATCGAGGTCACCCGCGATCTCCTGGTACTTGGCGACCTCTTCGTCGGTCAGCTTCGCGGCCGTCTTGATGGCGTCAACTTCAAGTTGGAGCCGGTCTCGCTCAGCGATGATTGCCGTCTTGTCGCCGAGGTCCTGAATCTCCTTGGTCCGCTCGGCGATGCGTTCGTCGAGGCTGAACCATTCGTCGACCGAAGCCTTGATCTCGATGTTGGCAGCGTCGACCTTGCTCTTGGCGCTGTCGTAGGCGGTCTTGACCGTCGGGTACGTGCGGAAGAGTGCGGGGGCGATCTTCTTCGTGATCTCGTCGGGCTGCTCGCTGAGTGTGTATAGCGAGTTCTGTGGGATGTAGATGACCTTGCCGGAGGTGCTCCCACCGGACGCCCACTCAACCTCGCAGGCGACACCAGCAACGTCACTCCAAGTGAAGCCGGCTGCTGGCCCGGCGTCGCTCTCGTCGCGCAACCCTGCTGTCTCTGCCTGGATGCGGACCGTCTCGGCGGGGTCGACCGCATGGGCGATGAACGCAAGGAGCGCTGACTTGCCCGACGATCGACTGCCGATGATCGAGTTGAGATTCCGATTGAGGAGAACCTCAGGCGGGAAGTCCCTTGCCCCACTGAAGGTCACCTTGTTGATGACCTTGTAAGGCTCCTTCTGGTCGGGCTCCGCCGCCTGGATGGCAACCCTCTCGGCGGGTTCGATCAGCGTCTGAAGGAGTCCTGCATAGGTAGGGTCGGCCTTGATCCAGGTGATGTTTCGGTGCGCGTCGCCGTCGGCAACGTGCTTGCCCAAGCCTTTCCGCAGATCGTCGAAGTTGTGAGCGTCGCAGCCGTCATAGACCGGCTTCGGCGCGACCGGGTCATCGCCTTCAAGACGGGTGGTGTCGAGGAAGTACTCGCGAGAGCCGCCCGTGGCGTTTGCGTAGAACCCGTCAGAGTACTTGTCGATCTCGTCGCTGAGCAGATTCTTGCGCTGACGGCCACTCGTACCGCCCGCCCGGATGCCGTCACCTTTGGCGGAGGCCACAACCAGCAGGTGTTGCGAACGCTCGCTGCGATGAATTGCGTGCTCGCCGAACGTCTCCTTGATCGCGTGCTCGATGCTCTCGATGGAGACTGTCGCACTCTCGTAGTCCTGTTTCGAGGACAGGTCCTTGCAGGTCACTCTGTTGCGCGTCGTACCTGTTGTGCCTTCGGTCTTCAGATGGCCCATGAACTTATTAGCCTCGTCCTTGGTCAACGTCGGCCGGAAGATGAGGTGCAGATTGACGTTCTGCTCCTGCCTGTTCACGGAGACGGGAAGCCGCAACTCCAAGTTCGGGAGCCAGAGCTTCGGGTCGCCCGGGTACAACTCGTCGTACTTCGCCTTCGCGGCGAAGTAGCCGTCGAGCGAGAAATAGTCGGTCACGGCCACTGCGGCGACGTCTGAATCGTGGACGACCTGGCAGAACTGCTGCAGATCAGGTTCGCCCTCCTTCGAGGTGTAGGCATTGTTGAGCTTGGTGCCAGGTGCATGGACATGCAGATCCCACTTGCGCCACTCGGAACCGCGAGGGAACCGGTTCGCCATCACACCCGCCAATCTGACGAGGTAGAGCCAGGCGCGTTGTGTGTCGCGACGGGAGTATCGGGATACATGGACTCAGCTCTCCTCGAAGCCCGACTGGTCGAACTTGAGGGTCCTGGCGTTCTCCGAGACGGTGCGGACTTTGCCGTCACCGAAGCCCGTCTGGTTCGTGGCTTCGATCTCGATCCGGACGGTCAGCTCGGTGCCGTCGTCGGCGCGGAGGTTGGCGATGACCTCGTCGGCGATGTTCTTGAAGTCCATCGCGATCTTGTCGGAGTTGAGGGTCTTCACGCCGTAGAAGCGGGTCTTCGGCTTCGAGAAAACGATGTCGACCTTCGGGGCGTTCGGGTCGTGCTCCTTCGGGCCACCGTGCTGCACGACCAGTGCGGTGAGTTGCTCCTCAGCACTCGCCTTGGGAGCCGCCTCTTCCTCGATCTGCTTGGACGCGACCTCGGGCTTCACGAGCAGGAGCGTGTCGGTGGTGGCTGGCGGGAGTGACTTGCCATCGGTCGTCGGCGCCCAGAGCCCGATGTAGCGGCCGGTGGACTCGTCGTAGCCGGTGGCGAGCGCGAAGGCGTCGGTCTGCCAGATCATCGGCATGTCGACGATGCCCTCGTTGAGGACCTTGCGGTCCCGCAGCCGCGGCATGTACGGGTACTGCGAGTACAGACCCCACAGCGCACCGAGGGAGACGTGGCCGTCCTTCCAGATCTGCGGCACCTTGCTGATCGCCAGCCGGATGGTGGCGGCGGCCTGCCGGGTGGAGAGGTCGCCGTCGTTGCCGAGCCGACGCGAGACCCGCTCGGCGAGCGACTCGGACTGGCCCTCGACTTTGGTCTCGCGGATCAGGAACGGCGAACTCGGATCGGGCTGGGTCGGTACTAGCGCCCAGGTGAAGGTCTGCAACAGCCGGGCAGTGACCGTCTGGTCGGCCTGGTCGCGGCGCTGCGCGGCCTGGTTCTTCTGGTTTTGGGTGAGGTCGAGGTCGGCCTCGTTGTCCAGGACGTGCTTCCACCCGAGGTAGTCACGGGTCGCAGCGTTGAGCTCTTCGAGCCGGGCCTCGTCGGCAGCGAGGTAGACAACCGTGTTGCGGTGGGTGCGGTTGGCGCTACCTCGCTGCTCGGTGGCCTTCTGCGCGAACGCCTTGGCCGCAGACTCGGTCTTGCCCTTGTGCGCGACCTTCGGGTGAAGGATTACCAGTCGGGCCTCGTCGGTGTCGGGGATGTCGGCGTTGGACTCGGGGCAAACGTGGACACCGGCGAAGTCGCCGCGCGTGCGGCCCTGGCCTTGGAGTCGGCGGACGATCTCGGCCCACACGTCCTCCTTGTGGAGGCGCTCGGCCTGGTCCTTGGCGGTGCGGGTGATGTTGGGTTGGAGGTCGTACCAGTATTTGCCCGACCCGGAGTAGAAGTACGTCGCCCGGTCACCGAGCTGGGTCAGCGCGGCGTGGAAGTTGCCCGGGACGTCCCCGGGAACGGCGGTGCCGAGGAAGACCCGCTGGGTGCCGATGCCCTTGTGCGTCGAGCCCGGCGCGATCGTCGGCGCCGCGCCGAAGAACACTGTGCGGGCCAGGCGCTTGGTGAGCGCTCGCTGCCCGAAGAGCGGCTTCTCCTTGTCGATACGACCAGGCTCCGAGTTCGGACCGTCGACGTCGGCGTCGATGATCGTCTTCCACGAGTCCTGGAGGTACTGCGTCAGCTCGGCATTCACGTTCGCCGTGGCGAGGGGAATCGAGCCGGGCATGATCAGCGGCGAGGCATCCTCGCCGGTCCACAGCGCGTGGATGACCGTGCTCATCAGGCGCAGCACGCCACGGGTGCGCTGGAACCGCTCCAGCGAGGACCATTCCTCGTAGAGGGTGTCGAACATCTCCGGGTGGATCGGATAGGTCCGCTTGATCCGGTCCTCGTATGCCGCGTCGCGTGCCTCGCGGGGGAAGTCGTCGGTGTACTTGCGGTACATCTCCACGTAGGCGCGCGCGGTCGCACCGATGGACGCGAGTGCCGCGGCGTCGGCGTCCTTGAAGAGGCGCTGCTTGACGATGTGATACGCCTCGTCGGACGAGGCCGGACGCCACTGGTCGGCGACACGGCGCACGACGTTCTGGAGTCGCTTGAGCGCTTCGAGGCCGTTGGCTCCGCCGACTTCCTCAGCGTTGCCGGCGACGATCTTGTCGCCGCTGTCGCCCGACTCCGAGGCCGGGATCGAGATGGCGAGCAGGACGCCGGAGGTGCCCTTCGTTGCCTCGGTCAGTGACTGGGCGAAGGTGAACTGGTCATCGAAGGTGCCGCCCGCGAGGTCGTCACGGCCGACAAGCGAGCGGGCGTAGGCGACCCACTCGTCGATCAAGATCACAGCGGGTGCGTACTTGCTGAGGAGTTCGTGGAGCTTCTCGCCTGGGTGCGTGCGGTCAGCGTCGGACTGCGCGATCAGGTCGTACGCATCCTTCCCCCCGAGCTGCCACGCAAGCTCGCCCCAGATCGTGTTGACCTGGGTCCCGTCGTTCTTCACCACGCCCGACGGGCTGAAGTGGTTGCCGACGATGGCTACTCGGTTGACCTTGTCGCCCGTGTAGCCGCTGGCGAGCAGAAGCTCCTGGGTCGCCTGCGGGTACTCCCCCACCGGAAGACCAGCGGCGATGTGCCACAGGGACAGCATCGAGTGCGTCTTGCCGCCACCGAAGTTCGTCTGCAGGTTGATGACCGGCGAAGCGTTGTCATCGCCGGACAGCCGACGCACCGCGCGGCCGATGAGGTCGCTCAACCCTTCGGTGAGGTAGGTCCGCTTGAAGAACTCGACCGGGTCGGCATAGTCGGAGTCAGCCTCACCGCCGGTCGCGACCTTGTAGAGGTCGGCCGCGAACTCAGAGGCATGGAAGTTGCCCGTCGCGACGTCGTCATGGGGCTGGAGCACCTCGCGCCACGGCTTGAGTCCGCCGATGGCCTCGGGGTTGTCTACCGCAGCCTTCAAGACCTTCTTGTCGTCACGGTCAGCGGTGACACGGCGGAGGTTGAGCCGCACCTCCTTGACCAGGTCAGCCTCGCTGGGCTTGGCGAGGAGTCGCATGAGTCGCTCGGCGGTGTCGAGCGCACGGTAGGCGTCGTCGTCGGTGAAAGACCCGTTGTGAGCCCACGTGTTCCGCGCGGTCCGCAGTTCGGTCGCGAACGCCTCACCAGCCCGACCAAGCGTGTCCGAGAACGGATACCACCGCGGCTTCACATTGGTCGTAATCGACGTCTCAGTCAGGATGCGGAGCTGAACCTGCGGATCGAGCGGGTCGTAGACCTTGCCCGCATGACCGTCCTTCGCGGCGACGAGCTGCACCCACTTCGCGCCCACCGCAGGATCGACAGCGCCAATGACCTCGGAGATGTAGTCGTCGAGCGCCGGGGCGATGATCTCGAACATCTTCCCGACGCGGTCGCGGTTGCTCAAAGCCATGTCAGTCGTCCTCGTCGAAGTCGAACGCGCCCTGTGTCTGTGTGGGCTTCCTCGCGGAACGGGCGACCTCAAGAATCTCGGGCCAGCTCGTCACCAGATTGTTGAAGGAGAGCGCGTCCTTCGTCCATCCGTTGCCCTCCGCAATGCGGAAGAGAAGGTGCGCCAACTCCTTCACGAGGTCTGCGTCGACCGCACCGTCTGGGCGGCTCAACGCGGCGTGGAGGAAGTCGCCCGCAGGTGCGATGCCGTCTCGCTCCAGCACCTTGATCAGGTGGTGCAGCGCCTCCCAGTTGCTGGTGTGCAAGTCAGCGACAGGGTCATAGTCCCAGGCGAGGTCAGCAGGCTTCGTCAACTGAACACTGCCGGCACGGCTCACCAGGATGCCGTCGCGGTCCATGAGATCGACACTCGTGTTCCTCGCTCGCGCGAGGTTGTCAGCGTCGCCGAACTTGCCCACTCCGTAACCATGCTGGCGATACCAAGCGATGGCGAAACGAGAGGTTGAGTCGAAGTCACCCTCTTGTTCGTTCAGCACTTGGTCAAGGATCTCGTTAATTCTGCTAAGCGCTGCACGGACTGTCATCTTCTTGCCATCTGGCTCTAGGACGGCGCTGTACCTGCTAAAGACAGCCATTCCGGGCCCGATGGCCGCCTGCGGAAGGTCGACTGGGGCGATCTGACCCTGCTGAAGCTTGCGGAGGGCGTCAGGAAGCTCAGCTTCAAGCGCGGCGATGAAGCCTCGACGGTCGGTGGTTGCCCCTCCCTCCGGCCGGGGTCGGAGAGATAGAACGATCGACGAGGCGAGCGCATTCGTCCCGACACTGATCATCCTGCCGCTCCGCTCACTCCGAACGGGCCATGTCGAAGTGATCTCCCACCCCGCGCGGATCATTCCTTCCAGCAAGGTCTCCCAGCCGGTCGATGCCTCACCTCCTTCATCGGACTCACTCTGCTTGAAGGCGTAATAGACCGTGATCGGGACATCGGAGTTAGCGTGTTCGCGCCCGCGCGCAAAGACCTTCCTAAAGCCGTCCTCAAAGAACTTCTTCGCTCCCGTCTTGCCGTCATGGCGGTAGGGGCTAGCGAAAAGTTCCTCGGCCTTCGGCACGAGCAACGTGGCAAACAAGTCAGGATATATTCCTCGAAGCATGCGCCGGAGCCACACATAGAAGAAGTCCGATAGGTCGGCGTATCCAATGTTGTCGTAGTACGGCGGATCGGTACTTACAACGTCATTGACTGCGATCGCCACGGTGGCGTCGACTTGGCTTGATCGGCCGACGCCGGTCGCAGGCACGCGCTCAAGTGCGGCCGATACCGCCGCAATCATCTTGTTGAGGCTGCCCGAACTGTCGGCAAACGGGTTCCCCTCACCGAAATCCCACGACAGCGGTATCGCTTGACGGGCGAAAGTATTCCGAAGGATCTCCATCTGAGGGTTGTTCGCCCATGTCGTAATCGCCGACTGATAGTCGGTCAGACGACTGACGATCAGTGCGAGGTAGGTGGCGATCGCGTCCGCGTACAGTTGGTCTCCACTGTCAGCGGCGACGCGCTCGCGTGCTTCACCAACAAGATCGCTAATTGTCGTGAGCATCGTGAGCTGACGGTTTGTGAACAGATCAGCGAACTTCGTAAATCCGTAGAGCGGGGTCCACAGGGCCCGGGGGTCGTTACCGATCAACTGCTCTGGTACATCGTCAGGGCGCGGAACATCAGCCGTAGCCGTATCAGTGTCGGTCGGCGCCAGGTAGATCCGCTGGCGCGAACCCTCGGCGGCGATCGCGGTCAGCGCACTCCCCATCCGACCAGCAACGCCTTCAGCCTTGATGTAGTCCTTGCTGATTGCCGTATCGCACGAGACACAGATCGCACCTTGGCGGCCGGGCATCGTGCCGTCCACTGCGGGCCCGGCGGAACCATGACCGATCTCATACCGCACTCGTTTGCCCGAAGGATGCTTCGGATCCCCGACTACCGTCGGGATGACAAAGGCCTCTTTGCCCTTCTTCTTCCCTAGCCACCACTTGCTGGACAGCGGAGTCTCGATACCGCAAGCAGGGTTGGGGCAGGCGACCGTACGCGCCCAAATCCAGGCAATCACCTTTGCTTTGGTGCCGTCTTGAAGTTGTGCATCCGGGTAGAGATGGCCGATGCGCCGCTCCGCCTCGTCACGCATCCACTTCCCGTAGGCCCGGACATCAGCGGCCAGCCCTTCGGCGCCTCTCCAGACGCGAATCTCAGAGTCCGCCAAACCCGGATACACAGGCTTGTTGCCGCCGAACCGAGGGGGCAACTCGATGAGAGCCTTGTTGATCAGCACTGCCACGGGGTTCAAGTCAGAAGAATGCGATTCCAACCCCAAGCGCTGCGCCTCAAGTGGGATTGCCCCTCCACCTGCGAACGGATCGAGGACCGCAGGGAGGACACCCCCTGTGGACTTCACGATCTCGTGGCGCGCCTCGGCAAGCAGCGCTTCATCACGGATGTTCTCCCACACCACCAAGCGCGCGATGAGATCGTGCAGCCGTTCTCGCTCAGCACGCTGCGCCTCCTCCGTCGGAAACAGGTCGGGATGGCTGCTTGGGTCGTCTACGAGCTGGGCGAAGAGGACAGCGCGAGCGGTCGCCAAGGGCTTTCGGGACCACCAAAGGTGCAGCGTTGAGGGGTGTCCTTGCCGGATGGACTTCTCCCGACCTGACTCGGCGTTGATCGCCTCCAGCGGCAGTGCCACCTCGATCAGCTTGCGCTTCTGAACCACATCGACCCCTCTGCCCGTCCCTGGGCAAGACCAAGCGGCGCCGGAGCGCCGCGACTTGCATGGTCCAAACCTATCGGTGACGTACGACAGAATCGGCAGGAACCGGACACGTGCCACCCCCCGCTGGTCTCACCCAATGGGACAATGCACGGTATGTCCGCCGCTGCCCATCGCCTGCACGTCGTCGTGCTCATGGCGGAGGAACTGGAGGAGCAGCTCGCCCGTGGACGTGAGGCCATCAGTTTCGCCGTAGACCGTGGAGTTGACAGCCCCGGACTGGGTCGTGTCGCGGTCGTCGTCACCCAAACCTTCGGGGGCGAGTTCGTCATCTCGCACCTCGGGCTCATCAAGTCTGGAAGCGCGCGAACCAACCTCGACGCGACCTGGGTCCTCAGCGCGGTACGAGAACTCGGAACCCCGATCCGGCTAACCGAACTCACGGCCGAGCTCGGACGCGCGGCCGAGGCCGTGCAGCAGGTCGTCTCACAACGGCGCGGAGGCTCACTGCCGCCCGCAGCGTCGAATGCTCTCCGGTCCGCCATCCAGTCACGGAGCGGCGCGGGCGAGTGGCCGTCGGATGACGGACGGCCCGAGTGGATGCTGCCACGCCTCGACGGTGAGCTGCGTCAAGACCACACCAACGCAGTCGGGACCGCGTTGATGTTCAGCGACATGGATCTCGCACCACTGCGTACAGCACCGCTGCCGGACGAGAGCCCGCTGGCCGAGCTACGGCTCGCCCCATCAGAGGCGAGCCTCATCGACAACGACCTGAGGAACTTTCCAGGGATGGATGCCCAGCCGCAGCGCGAGGACATCGTTCGGTTCACGGATGGACAGCACACCCTCGACGTCATGAACGTAAACGCCACCGGCATCGAGTCCGCGACCGGCGTCGACCTCATCTACTACAGCCACGACTACGACTCCTTCGTGCTGGTGCAGTACAAGCGAATGGAAGCTGACGGACGCCTCCGCATCGCTGGCATCGACGCCCGGCTTCCGGACCAGTTGAAGCGCATGGTTTCATTCGACGTCTTCGGAGGGGCGTTAGCCAACGGGGCGGACCCAATCGCGTACAGACTCGGACGCGGTTCCACCTTCACCAAATTCGCCTACCCAGTCGTCGCGCCACTTCGAGAGGCCGATCTCACGCGCGGCCTCTACGTGCCCTCCGATCTCCTGAAGCGGCTCCACGACGACGGCCAGCTCAAGGGGCCTCGTGGCGGCGAGGCAGTTACCCACGACAACCTCCGCCGCTGGCTCAGCAATGATCAGTTCGCAGAACTGGTCAAGAAGGGTTGGGTGGGCAGCAGCGGCATCTCCGCCCAGGATGTCCGCGACTTCGTGACTGCCAACCTTCAGGATGGCCGCATCGCAGTGATCGCGGCACACTCGACGAGGCGCATCGACCTCGATCAGGACATCTGAGCCTTCAAGGGGCACGTGCAGCCAAGTCCGTCGCGATAGCAACCGAACTCATGGATCGCGATGCCGCTCCGTCGTGCAGCCTCGACCGTCGCGATGCCCTCGTCGGAGTTCATGCCGACCGGACTGTCGATGAGTGGGCCTCTAGGCTCAACACTCGCCAGGTAGCTAAGCAGCGACAATGCGTAGCCCTTGCGCTGATACTCCGGTGGGGTGTCCACCTGGACAAGCTCACGCCGAAATGGGTCGCTGCACTCCTTGAAACTGGCCCGAGTCACCTCGACACCGTCGATCCAGCCGTGGACCCATGAGCCCTTCTCGCTCGTCACAAGCTCAAAGTCAGGAACGGTCATCAGAACGGCTGCTTCCCCTTGACCCACTGCTTCGCCCAGTCGCCACGGATGCCGGTGGCGTCGAAGTCGCCGAGGTCGGTGGTGGCGAAGGGGTCGTCGAGGTAGCGGACCTCGTCGTACTGCGCTCCGCGGGGATCGACCTTGACGAGCGCCAGGCGGTAGCGCGGGACGGCGTTCTTGCCGGTCATCACCTCGTTGTGGGTGACGAAGAAGTCGGTCGCGCCTTCAATGCGGGCTTTGACCTCGATCCGGTAGGTGTCGCCGGCCGCGTCTGTGGAGAGGATGTCGAAGCCCTTGTTGTTGAACGCCTGCTCGACGGGCTTGCGGCCCAGTTCGCGTTCGCGCGCCATGACCAGGTCGACGCCTCGGCGCTCAACCTCCTTGGTCTCCTTGGCGTGCATGGGCGCGTTGGCGGGCAGGTCGCCTTCGATCATCCCGATCGGGAGCACGAGTGCGGCGGTCACGATGCGGGGTGGCTTGGTCGACATGAGGCTCTGCTGATCGAGAAGCTCCAGGCGCTTGCGGAGGCGGACGTCGAGTTCGACGGCCTTGCGGTTCAGGCTCTCTGAGGATTCCTTGGGCTTGTCGCCGGCCTGCTCCTTCTCACTGGCGATGGCTGCGTCGAGCAGGAGGCGGTCTCGTTCGCCTTCCAGTCGCTTGGTGACCAGATCGCGGGCCTTGCTCAGCTCTGAGAGGCGGCGGGGCTTGACCTCGGCGAGGTACTCGGGCAGCTGGTTGGCGATGATCCAGCTCGTGGCCTTGTCCTCCGCATCGGCCAGCCACGGCAGTTTCCGAGCGGCCTCGGTGATCGCGTTCTCCGGGGCGGCGACGCAGTCCAGGTAGGGCGCGGGACCGGCGGGGCTGACGGTGCCGTAGGAGTCGACGTAGGCGTAGCCGAAGCGGCGGGCGACGGATTCGCCGCTGGCGTCGGCGACCTCCTCGATCACCCCGACGAGCAACTGGGGCTCGTCGAGCGTCGATGAGACGAGGACGGTGCCCCTGTTGAGCGCTCCGCCGTACTGACGGACGGCCTCATCCATGACCGCGTCGTGGAGCGGGTGTCCCGGCGCGAGGAGGTCGGCGCGGGACAGTTCCTCCGCGTGCACCTTGCCCAGCTCGAAGGTCACCCGGTCGTACTTGGTGGCGATCGGCCCCTTGCCCGCTGCCCGGACCTGTTGGGGGACGTTGGCGATCTCGTAGCGGCCCTGCTCGCGCTTGACGATGCGGCCGCCGAGCTTGGTGAACGCGGCCTTGAACGCCAACTCGATGTAGTGCGGCTGGAGCCTGCGGGCGCGGGCCTCGTCCATCGCTGCCCGGAGTGCGTGGAGGTCGGCCTCGGCCAGGTGCTCGGAGGCCAGAGCGCGCTCATCGAGCAGGTCCTTGAGGCCGTCGCCGACCGATGCGTCGATGACCTCGTGCATCTTGGCTCGCACGTCGTGGCGCTCGCCGTACTGAATTGCCTCCAGAAGGAGGTTGCGCAGAGGCGTCTCGGTGAACGCTTCACCGAGGACGTCGAAGACCTTGCCGCCGTAGGTCTGGCGCATCTGCTCCAGCTTCTCCAGCAGTCGGGTGAAGACCTCACCCTCGCGGGTGTTGGCCGCGACGAGGTTCCACAGTCGGCAGACCTCCTCCTGGCCGATGCGGTGGATGCGGCCGAATCGCTGCTCGATGCGGTTGGGGTTCCACGGCAGGTCGTAGTTGACCATCAGGTGCGCGGCCTGGAGGTTCAGGCCCTCACCGGCGGCGTCCGTGGCCAGCAGGATCTGGACGTCGCGGTTCTTGGTGAACTCCTCGGTGATCAACCGGCGCTCACCACGACGTACGCCGCCGTGGATGGCCTTGACCGCATCGGGGCGTCCGAGCAGGGAGCCGATCTTCCCCTGGAGGTAGTCGAGCGTGTCGCGGTGCTCGGTGAAGATGATGAACTTGCGCGGCCAGCCGTTGCCGTCGGTGGTAAGGGCGTTGTCCTGGAGGATAGTCGAGAGTTCGGTCCACTTCCGGTCGGTGCCGGCCTCGCGGACCTTCTTCGCGGTCTCGATGAGCGCGGCCAGCTCGATGAGTTCGGCGTTGAGCTCCTCGACGGTCTGTGCGGCAGTGGCCGCGTCCATGACGTCCTCTTCGAGCTGTTCCAGTTCCTCGGCGTTGTACTCGTCCTCATCGAACTCGGACAGGTCGACGGTGGGCTCGGTCTCGCGGTAGGTGCCGTTGAGGATCTCGGTCTTCTTGCGTTCCAGACGCTCAGAGCGTCGGACGAGACTCTTGTAGATCGCCTCCGGCGAGGACGCGAGCCTCCGCTGGAGGACGGTGAGGGCGAAGCCAACGGTGTTCTTGCGCTTGCCGCCGAGCTTCTCGGCGCGGTTCATCCCCTCGCGGACGTAATGGGTGACGTCCTCGTAGAGGTCTTGCTCCAACGCGGTCAGCTCATACGGGACGGTCTCGGCGATGCGCTCGGGGAAGAGCTTCTTGCCCTCGAAGGTCAGGAGGTCTTCCTTGACCATGCGGCGCATGATCCCGCTGACGTCCACGCTCTTCTTCTGCTTGCCCTCGAAGCGGTCGCGGTCGAGCAGGGTGAGGAAGAGCTGGAAGTCCTCCTCCTTGCCCGAGTGTGGGGTCGCGGTCATCAGCAGCAGGTGACGCGTGACCTGGCCGAGCAGCTCACCGAGCAGGAACCGCTTGGTCTTCTCCAGCTTGCCGCCGAAGTAGTGCGCGCCCATGCGGTGCGCCTCATCGACGATGATCAGATCCCACTCAGTCTCTTTGAGCTGGGCCTGAAGGTGCTCGTTGCGAGAGAGCTGATCCATCCGCGCGATCAACAATGGGTTGGTCTCGAAGACGTTGAGGTTGATGTTGGCGTCGATCAACTGGTTGGTCAGCAGGTCGAACCGCAGCCCGAACTTGAAGAACAACTCGTCCTGCCACTGCTCCACCAGTCCACCGGGGGCGACGATGAGGCACTGCTTCACGTCGTCGCGCAGCAGCAACTCCTTGATGTAGAGGCCGGCCATGATCGTTTTGCCCGCGCCGGGGTCATCGGCCAGCAGGAACCGGAGCGGGGTCCTTGGGAGGAGTTCGCCGTAGACAGCGCGGATCTGATGCGGGAGCGGCTGAACGTCGCTCGTGGCAACCGCAAGCATTGGATCGAACAGGCCGGCCAGGGTGATGCGCTGGGCCTCGGCCACCAGCTTGAAGGCGGATGCCTCGGCGTCGAAGGCGCGACTTCCGGTTTGCGCAACGGAGAGGGTGCCCTCGTCCTTGCGGTACACGACCTGCTGCCCGAGCGCACCCTTGGTGTTCTTGTAGGTCAGCTCCAGCGCGTCGGTGCCGTGCCACTGGGTGGCGATGACCGTGATGACCTCGGCGGGGATGAGCCCGTCCACCCTCAACCCGGGCTTGAGTTCCTCCAACTGCACTCTTATGACCTCCTGATCGGCAGTCGGCCAACGTTACGGGAGCGGTCCGACAAATCGGGCAAGTGCCCTCGCCCACGCTCCAATCTTGGCAGGCGACAGGCCCTCACGAGGGGAAGTCTGGCGAGGATCGGTCAAGTGGCAGCAGGCCGTCGAAGGCTGCCGAGCCAGCGGAACGGCGTCAGAACGCCGGCCACGGTGAACTTGATCGCGTTCCACGCGAACAACATCACCAGCACGTTGAGGTAGCCGGGGCCGCCGCGCTCGATGATCGCCATGCAGACGCTCATGGCGGACAGGTAGGACAGGGTCGCGACGAGCGCGACGGGTATCGCCCACTTGAGGCCACGCGGCGACCGGAGCCACCAGACGGCACGGTTGGTGGGCATGTAGAAGGCGCAGTAGCCGTGGATGGCTGCGGCGAGGCGAATGCAGGCGGTGAGCATGATGATCTCCTTCGGGTCGGCTCACGCCACCTCTACGCCCACGTTCCGACACTCCGCTGGCCACCATCTGCGCGTTGGGGATAACCGTGCGCCAAGTCGGTCTGTGAATCGCTCACCCGAGAGAGGGACGCTGCGCGGCTAGACCTCGCGGTCCTCGATCGCGGTCCTTCGCGGCGATGTCGGCTGCCCGGCGGGCCGCCTTCCGGGATCTTGCCTCGTCGATGCGTTGGCGGTCGCTGCCGCCGGGTGGGCCAACCGGGGTGTCGCTGTCGATTCGCCAGAGGTCGCGGTAAGCGGCCACGACTCGGACCTGCTGCATCCACAGCTCGCGCTCGTGCACGTCGTCGGGTGTAGGGCCAAGCTTGCGGAGCCACGTCGACTCCCGATCGACGGCTGCCTCGGCGAGGGCGGTCGCTCGGGACTCCAGCAGCTCGGCCCGCTCCTCCAGTGCCCTGCGCATGTCATCTCGCATCGGTCCGTCGGCGACCGGGACGAGGCCGCCGATGAGGTTCGGAGCATGCCGCGCTCTCCCCCACCGTCCGGAGGCCACGTGCCGCAATCGACTGATGAGGACGGCGCCGATGTCTTCGGCGTCGCCCAGGTCGCGCTGACCGACGATCTTGGGCAGCAGCACGGAGATGTCGTGTCCACTCGACTCGGCGCGCCGGAGTTCGGCGGCGAGCGGGCCGAAGGAGTCGGAGGCGACAACCTCGTCGATCTGCTCCTCTGCCAGCCCGGCCGAGGTGAGTTCGGTGATCCAGCGGTCGCGCTGGGCAACAGCGGCGATGGTGAGGTACTCGGCAACGATCTGGTCGAACGCCGACCAGCGCCCCTGCTCCTCCACAACCGCCTGGTGGGCGGACAGTTCCACACCGGAGTGCTGGAGGACGCCGTACAGGACCGTCTTGGCGGTGACCTCCTCCGGGATCGGTGCGGCGTGGGAGTCGTCGGGGTTGTCGAGGGCGACGTACGCGATGTTGAACTGGCGGCCTCTCGTCATGGAGACGTAGAGGTTCTCGCGAGTGGTCGAGCCGGTGACGACGACGTGGGCGGTGTCAACGGTGATGCCCTGGGCGCGGTGGGCGGTGATGGCGTAGCCGAGGTCGACGTGCTCGGCGACGTAATCCGCTGGGAGCACGACGGTGGCGCCGAGCCTCATGCCGAGGCGCTCAGCCTCGACGGAGCCGTCGGCGTTGACTCCCCTGACGCGCCAGCGGTCGCCGTTCTTGACCCAGCCGCCTCGCAGCGCACGGATGCCGCGGTGGTTGCGCCTCGTGATGATGAGGTCGCCGACCGACGCCCGAGTGCTGTCGTGGAGCCCCACCTCGCGGCTGGGTTCGGTTTCACCGTCGACGACTCGCTCGGCGCGGGCGCGTTCGTTAAGGGCGACCATCGCTTCGGTCGACTCGGTGACGAGGACGCTGCTACGGCCGCTTCGGAGGTCGGCGCGCCAGGCGAGGTAGGCGGCGTCGACCATGGCGGCGTGGGTGCCGTCCTTGATGCGGTCGTTGCGGAAGTAGGTGCTGATGACTTTCGCGTTCCCGAGGCGGAGGTCGACGGAGGCGAGTTTCTCCCAGTCGTTCTCGAAGCGGTGGACCTCGGCCAGCTCGGGGGTGTCGTCGCGGGCTTCGGCGAGCAGCGGGAAGGCTCCGCCAGCGTCGACGGACTGAAGCTGTGCCCAGTCCCCGACCAGTAAGACCTTGGCTCCGGCGTCGGCCGCGAGGCCGGCGAGGCGGTCCAGGGTGAGCGTGCCGGCGAGGGTGGCTTCGTCGATGATGACGAGTTGGCCCTTGCGGAACTCGGCTCGTCCGAGGTCGTGCTCGGTGAGCCACTTGGCGGTGTTATCGCAGGCGATGCCGAGGTCCTGGGCAAGTACATCGGCCGCCGCAGCGGACGGGGCGAGGCCGACGACGCTGTCCTTTCCGTGGACGCTCGTCCAGGCCTTGTGGAGACCGCTCATGGTGGTGGTCTTGCCGGAGCCGGCTGGGCCGATGAGGAGGTCGACCTGTCGCCCGGACGCCGCGATCGCGGTCAGGGTGGCGACCTGTTCGTCGCTGAGTCGGTGGCCGTCGTACTCGTGCTCCGCGGCAGCCTCGATCACTTCCAGTTCGACCACGGGCGAGCTGCGGTCCTCGCCACGGGCGAGTAGCCGGTCCTCGGCGGCGAGGATCTGCTCCGACGTGAAAACGACCGAGTGCTTCGGGCGGAAGCGGCTGGTGCCGTCGCTACGTCGGAAGACGCCTGGGCTGTAGGCGAGCTCTGGTGGCGTGAGTGCGATCGAGAGGCGCTTGGCCTCCTCGACGATCGTCCCGACCGCAGTCTCGCGCTCGTTCGCGTTGGCGAATCGCCACTCCATCGTCTGGCGGGATGCCTCGGCCCAGAGGTTCCAGTGCTTCCACGTCGAGCGCTTCTGGCTGACGGCCCCGATGGTGGCTTGAGCGGCTTCGGTGACCTGGGCGGGCGTGACGTCGTCGGCGCGCAGGAGACCACGGACGAGTTGCAGGGAGTCGCCGCGGGCACCACGCGCGAGTAGTCGGCGGGCCCATGTCGTCGCGTCGCTGCCGAGGATTCGGCTCGCTCGGGTGCGCCAATTCGTGGTGAGGTCGGCGAGCGAGTGGACTTGCTTCTCAGGTCGGGTCCGCAGGGTGGCGGTGGCGCGCATCTTGATCACTGTGGCGGCGTCGGGGTCTCGTCCGTGGTCGTGGAGGTAGTCCTCGATCATGCGGGCGGTCTCGATCTCGATGGCGCGGGCGCGGTTGGAGAACTCCCCAACCAGCTCGTCGCTGACGCCGACGATCTCGAAGGCCGGGTTGCGCTTCTCGCCGCGGTTGCGCATCTCCCACTCCAGCCCGAACGAGCGGCGCAGGATGTCGGCGAGAACGGCGTTGTAGTGCTCCGACAGAGCGACGACCGAGGCGAACATGGGTCGGCTGTCAAGGGAGCGCCAGCGGCCATCCAACTGGGTGCGAACCTTGTTGGAGACGACGACGTGAGTGTGCAGTTGCGGGTCTTCGGCGCGGGAGTCCCAGTGGTCGTAGGCGGTGGCCGCGACGCCGTACACCTCGTGGTGTGCCGAGGCGCCGTCTCGGGCGTTGGCGCCGGCGCGGGTGACGCCGACCTCGCGCTCCAGCAGTGCGATCACCTCGCGCACCGCCTGGTGGTGGGCGTCGACGATCAGGGCCTGGGTTCCCGCGTCGGCGACTCCCCACAGGACCGAGACGGACTTCGGGACGCTGAAGGTGTAGTCGAAGCCGGCGGTCGCGGTGTGCGCGCCCTTCGCCAGCTCCTCGCCCTCGATCTCGTCGACGAGCTGAGCCCGCTCCTCGTCGCTCAGGTGCGGGTTGAGGCTGGCGGCTCGTTCGTCGACGCGTTCCTGGTGAGTGGTGAACTTCTGGAACGCCGACCCGAGCTGCTCGCCGGTGACCGGGTCGCGGCCCTGCCCGATGAGGAGCACGAGCTGCGGCTCCAAGACGGTGGCGCCTTCCTCGATGGCTCCGCCGCCGAGTTGGCGTACGCCCGAGCCCATCCAGACGCCGGGCGGCGTACCTGCTTCAACGTAGTAGCGCGTGAGCGGCGTGGAAAGGCTGCGGTTGCCGTCGCCGGAGACGACGCTGCGGAGCAGGTATTCGTAGCCCCGGCCTGCCGACATCTTGCGCATGGACACGGTCACGCCTGCGCACCTCCTCGGCGTGAAGGTGCTCAAGTCGTTCCACAACCCCGAGAACCGGCCGGTTTGTCCACAGGCCGGGCTACGGAACCCACCTCACGGTGCCAGATGTGTGAAGGCTCAAAGGGGTACTCGCCCGCGGTGGTGGGAAGCGGCGAGCACCTGCGGATCGAGGCGGTCCTCTCGGCCGCAGGAGACGAAGGAGGTACGTAGGTGTGAATGGCAGCAACGTTGGGAGTCCAAGTTGTGCCGTAGGATGCGGAACACGGCGACCTCGCCGGTCCGTCGGCAAGGCGTCGTCCGCGCTCACCACCACCCCCGTGGCGGGCAAGGAGACTCGGATATGACGTACGCACGAGGAGCAACGCTTGTAGCGACCGCGGCACTGCTGCTGGCCGGGATGACGGCGTGTGCCGATGACGGCGGTGAACCGTCGGCGAGCCCGAGTGCTTCCCCGAGTTCGCCGGCCCCGTCCACCAGCACCACCACGCCGCCTTCCGAGAGTGAGACCGCCTCCGAGGCGGCGTCGGCGCTTCTGCGGACGTACTTCGCCACGATCGACCTCGTGCGTCAGGACTCCAAGCAGCCGGCACGCAAGCTCGACGCGGTGGCCTCCAGTTCCGAGCTCGTAGCCCAGAAGAACCTGCTGAAGATCCAGCGACAGGGAGGCCTTCACCAGGTGGGCGACACCACGATCGTCGAGTTGACGGTGGAGTCAGTCAGCCTCGACCAACCGGTCACCGCCATCGTCGACGTCTGCTGGGACGTGAGTGGGGTCGACATCCTCGATGCCAGTGGCAACTCGGTTGTGACTCCGGAGCGCAAGAACGTGGGTTGGACGCGGTTCACCGTCACGAACCAGCAGTGGGATGCAGCACCGACCGATGGCTGGCGGGTGTCCGGCGGCCGGGATCTGGAGAAAGAGCCGTGCGCCGGCTCCTGACCCTGGCGGTCACGATTGCAGCCCTCGCAAGCGGGCTGGTCGCCTTCATGGCGTCTCCGGCGTACGCCGACACCGTGTGTTCCAGAACCGACCCGGCTACCGGGCTCTGTCTGATCTGGGTCGAGGTGCCCGGCACGCCCGGCGAACCCGGAGACCCCGGCGACGACGGGCCGAAGGACACCGGCAGCGGCCAGGCTTGCTACTGGGACGGCACCTCGCAGGGGATCACCGATCCTCCGCCGGGCCCGGTCCCGTGCACGAGCGAGTACGGCTACTGGTCGAACAGCTACCACTGCTACATCCAGCTGCTCGATCCACAGCCGGCAGCCGACGATCCTGCGTGGCAGGGCCACGAACCGGGCGACGGAGCCGTCTACCAGTGCTACCAGCCGCAGTCAGAGCTGCTTATCCACATCTGGTCGGCCGATCCTCCACCGAACTCCGGGTCAGGTCCGACGCCGAGGGAGGTGGCGCAGTTGGCGGTCGAGGACATGGAGCTCACGGCGATCAACATCGGCATCGCTCCGCGCGCCGAGGACGGCAGCATCGGCCTGGTCGGGATGCCGGTCTGGATGTGGGCGGCCGATCCCGACTCGCACACCTGGGGTCCGAACACCGCCTCGGCCTCCGCGGGCGGGATCACCGTCACGGCGACTGCTCGGGTCCACCAGATCACCTGGGACATGGGTGACGGCACCACCGTCACCTGCACGAGCGCCGGCACGCCGTACAAGGCGGCGTTCGGCAACGCCAAGTCTCCGGACTGCGGCCACGTCTACACGACGTCCAGCGCCTCCGAGCCCGAGGACCGGTTCACCGTCACCGCGACGTCGGACTGGGTCATCGAGTGGGAGGGCGCCGGGCAGACCGGGACCATCCGCCTCAACGGACTCGTCCGGGAGGCCCAGATCGCAGTAGGGGAAGCGCAGGTGCTCGTGCAATAGCGGCGCTTGAGGAAGGCAACCAGATGAGCAAGACAGCCACCCGAGACGACAGGAAGCTCGACCAGGAGTCGAGTCCCGCCGCGAGTCCGCTCGTGCCGCCGCCGAAGCTCCGGCGGCGACCCGCCCTGCTCGCTGCCGCGCTCGTCGCGATCTGCCTTGGCGGCCTCCTCGCCGCCTGGGCGTGGATGGCGACCACAAACACGCAAGAGGTCCTCGTGGCGCGGCAGACGATCGAGCGCGGCTCGGTCATCGAGGCGGACGATCTCGCCCGGGTGCGAGTGAGCGCGGACCCTGCGCTCAGGCCTGTGGCGGGGAGCCAGCTCGACGCGGTAGTCGGGCAGCGGGCGGCGTACGACGTCGCGGCCGGCGCGATGCTCACGCCGGACTCGTTCACCTCGACCGTCGTGCCGAGCGGCGCCGACTCGATCGTCGGTGTCGCCCTGACACCGGCGCAGGCGCCCGGGATGGACCTCACCACGGGCGACCGCGTGCGCGTCGTGGTCACGCCTGCTCAGGGCGAGGCGATGCCCACGGGCGTGCCTCAGTTCTCCGAGGCGACCGTGGCCGGCGTACACACCTCCCCCGAGACCGGGCAGTTGATCGTCGATCTGCTGGTGCCGCATGCGGACGCCGCTGTACTCGCTGCGCGTGCTGCCACCGGCAACATCTCCCTCGTTCTCGACTCCCGGGAGCGCTGATGGCTGTCGTCGCATTCACCTCCGCCTCCGGCTCGCCCGGGGTCACCACCACAGCGCTCGGGCTGGCGCTGACGTGGCCGCGCCCGGTCCTGCTCGTCGAGGCCGACCCCACGGGCGGATCCGGGCTTCTGGCCGGCTACTTCCGAGGCACGCGGGAGTACGTCGGCGGGCTGATCGAGCTGGCACTGACGTCGAGCAGCATCCACGACGGGCTCGCCGAGGTGTCCCAGCGCATCGAGGGCAGCGAGGTGTCCTACGTTGCGGGCACACGATCGCATACCCAGGCGCCCGCGCTCCGAGATCTCTGGCAGCCGTTGTACGAGGAGCTCGCGGACCTGGAGTCGACCGGGCAGGACGTGATCGTCGACGCCGGGAGGCTGGGACTGGTCGGCTCCCCCGAGCCTCTGCTCGCCAACGCCGACCTCACCCTCATCGTGACCCGCACGACCCTGCCGGCCATCTCGGCGGTCCGCTCGTGGGCGGACTCCATCCAACGGGGCACGTTCGACTGGCAGCAGTCCGGAGTGCTTGTCGTCGGCGAGGGCGAGCCGTACAGCGCCAGGGAGGTATCTCAGGCGCTCAACTCGCCCGTGGTCGCCACGCTCCCCGACGACCCGGAGTCTGCCGCGGTGTTCTCGCGCGGGGCACACCTACCGAAGCGGTTCGAGACCGGGCCACTCGCCCGTGGGCTCCAGGCCGCGATCGCGGCGATCCACTCGACCGTCTCGCGGCGCCGCAGCGACCTGCTGGAAGGAGCTCGCCCGTGACCAGCGAGAGCGTGAACGACGGGAGCGACCTGACGGCCCTGCCACTGTTCGCCCAGCCTCTGCCGACCGCGACACCACGGGCGAGTTCGCCGCCGCGGTTGGTGAGTCCGCTCCAGGCAGTCGGTGACTCGCCCGTGGTCGGGGTCGACTGGTCTCTGGTCGCCGCCCTGCGGGCGCAGGCGTCCGAGCAGCTGAGCCAGGCGATCGCAGCGGACAGGACCCGGCTCGACAAGGCAGCCCAGGAGGAGCTCGGGCGCTCGATCGTGCTCGACCTGATCGAGGCGACGATGGCCGACCGGGTGAACACCGGCGACGCTGCGTGGTCGCTCCCCCAGCAGAACGCACTCGCCCGTGCCGCCTTCGACTCGCTCTTCCGGCTCGGTCGGCTCCAACCTCTGGTCGACAACGACGACGTCGAGAACATCATCATCGCCGGCTACGACCATGTGATGCTCGAACTCATCGACGGCTCGCTCGTGGACGGTCCGCCGGTTGCAGACTCCGACGAAGAGTTGATCGACTTCCTGGTCTTCCTCGCGTCCCGGTCAGAGGTGAACGCGCGTGGCTTCTCCGAGGCACAGCCGCGGCTGCACCTGCGACTCGACGGCGGCTCCCGGCTCGCTGCTGCCGCCTGGGTGACACCTCGCCCGTCGGTCGTGATCCGGAGGCACCGGCTGATGCACGTCACCCTCGACGACCTGGTCGACCGGCAGATGCTCTCGCCCGTGGCGGCGTCGTTCCTGCGGGCCGCGGTCCGGGCACGCAAGAGCATCGTGGTGGCCGGCGCCCAGGGCGCCGGCAAGACCACCCTAGTACGCGCGTTGTGTGCCGAGATCGATCCGATGGAGGCGATCGGCACCTTCGAGACCGAATACGAGCTCCACCTCCACGAACTGAACCGGCACAAGATCGTCCACCCCTGGGAGGCCCGCCCCGGGTCCGGCGAGCGCGGCCCGGATGGACGGATGGCCGGCGAGTTCACCCTCGACGACGCCCTCGTCGACTCCTTCCGCTTCAACCTCTCCCGCCAAATCGTCGGCGAGGTCCGCGGCAAGGAGATCTGGGCGATGATCAAGGCGATGGAGTCCGGCACCGGGTCCATCTCCACCACCCACGCCTCGGACGCCATCGCTGCTGTCCGCAAGCTCGTGACGTGCGCGATGGAGGCCGGCCCGCACGTCACTCACGAGCTGGCCACCAGCAAGCTCGCGGCGACCATCGACCTGATCGTCCAGCTCGACCTGCGCACCACGACCAGCAACGGCGTCTCACACCGCCACCGCCGCGTCGCCGAGATCATCGCCCTCGACCCGGGCGAGCGCGAGACTGGCTACGCGACGACCCACGTCTTCGCTCCCGACCTCGACGGCAACGCCGTCCCGACGGTGCTGCCCGACGAGTATCGCGTGCTCACGGCGTACGGCTTCGACCTGCCGGGCTACGTGATGCAGCAGGAGGTGCGGTCGTGATCGCGCTCGTCCCGGCGCTCGCTGGCGCTCTCATGGTGGCAGGGATCATCGGCGTCATCGTGGGTCTGCGCCCGGCTGCCGTGCGAGAGAAGCGTCCCGTGAATCGGAAGGTACGCCGGCTCGCCAAGTTCGACCGGACCTCCCGGCTGCTCCTGCTCGGCGGACTCGGCCTCGGCGTGATCGCTTGGCTGGTCACCGGGTGGGCGCTCGCGATCGTCATCGTCCCGGTCGCCGCGGTGGGGCTGCCGATGCTGCTGTCCTCGGGATCTGCAGCCTCGCGCATCCAGCGACTCGAAGCGATGGAGGAATGGACCCGCTCACTCGCAGGCGTCCTGACGGTCGGCGTCGGGCTGGAGCAAGCGCTGGTCGCCACGCTGCGCTCCACCCCTGCTCCGATCGCACCAGAGGTCACCCGGCTGGTCGCGCGGCTGCGTGCCCGTTGGGTCACCGAGGACGCACTGCGAGCCTTCGCCGACGAACTCGACGACTCCACCGGGGACCTGATCGCTGCCAACCTGATCCTCGGCTCCCGGCGTCGCGGCGCCGGGCTGTCTAGCGTGCTCGAAGGGCTCGCCGAGTCGGTCGCGGCCGACGTACGTGCTCGGCGCCAGGTCGAAGCCGACCGAGCCAAGCCGCGCGCCACGGCGCGCTGGGTCACTCTGATCAGCGCCGGCGTGCTCGTGTTCCTGTCCCTGTCGGGCACGTACGTCGCGCCGTACAGGAGCCCGCTTGGCCAGGTCATCCTCGTCGCGCTGCTGACGGCGTACGTCGCGACGCTCATCTGGATGAAGCGGATGGCGATCGGGCGCGACCTGCCCCGCTTTCTCGACGCCCGAGGCGGTGCCGCATGACCACCGGACTCCAACTCGCGCTTGCGGCTGGATCGCTGCTGGCACTCGGCGTCGTGCTCCTCGTGGCGCGGCTGATGCCCGCAGAGCCGGACCTGGCCGAGGCGCTGAGTCGGCTGACACCCGCCCGTGGGCGAGCCAACGCGTCCGTCAACGCCTCAGCCTCGACGGGCAAGGAGCGCCTCGGCGTGTGGGCGATGAAGGCGCTCCCTCCCGCGGTCTGGGCGAAGACGCCGACCCGCGAGCTGGCGATCCTGCGTATCCCGTTGGCGCGGTTCTACGGCGACAAGCTGAACTTCGCACTGCTCGGTCTGGTGATCCCGCCGCTGCTGGCGTGGTTCTTCGGCATCCTCGGACTGGGGTTCCCCGTCGCGATCCCCGCGGTGGCGTCCCTCGGGCTGGCGGCCGTGATGTTCTTCCTGCCGAACTACAACGCCATCGACGACGCCCGTAAGGCGCGCCTCGAGTTCAGCCGTGCGCTCGGGGCGTACATCGACCTCGTCGCCCTGGAACGCCACAACGGCGCCGGCGTACGACAGGCGATGGAACTGGCAGCCGAGGTCGGCGACTCGTGGGTCTTCACCCGGCTCTCCGAAGAGCTGACCCGGTCTCGCTGGTCCGGGCTCCCGCCGTGGGACGCGCTGCACACCTTGGCCGATGAGCTGGGCCTACCCGAACTCGACGACTTCGCCGACATCATGCGGCTCTCTGGCGAGGAAGGCGCCTCCGTCTACACGACCCTGCGCGCCCGATCCGCCGCGATGCGTACGGCGATGCTCAACGACGAGATCACCGAGGCCAACGCCGTCGGCGAACGCATGACCATCCCCGGCTCACTGCTCGGCGTCATCTTCATGGCGCTGCTCGTCGCGCCGTCCTTGCTGCGGATGTTCGGCAACACCTGATCACGTGAGAGGAACCCTGGAAGGACACCAACAATGGACAGACTCATCGGAGCGCTCCTGGCGCTCACCTACGGACTGGAATCGCGGCTGCACCGCCAAGATGAGCGGGGCTCGGTGACCACCGAGCACGTGCTCTGGGCAGTCGCGGTCATCGCCATCGTCGGAATCGTGGTCGCCGCGGTGAAGGTGTATGTCGAGACCCAGGCCGGCAAGATCAAGTAGCCGCCGGCAGCGGGACGACCGGGGCTCGGCAACGATCGAGCTCCTCATCCTCCTGCCCGCACTCTTCGCCGTGATGTTTGTCGGGATGCAGGCGGCGCTCTTCTACCACGCCCGAACGGTCGCGATCGCGGCCGCGCAGGAGGGTGCCCGTGCCGCCGGTGGCGAGCAGGGCAGCGAGGCAGCCGGCCTCCAGGCAGCCAACGCATTCGTCGAGGACGCCGGCGGCGACGACGTACTGACCGGAGCCACCGCCTCGGCCGACCGCACCGCGACCACGGCGACGGTCGTCGTCCGAGGGCACTCGCTGAGCGTGATCCCGGGCTGGTCGCCCGTGGTCCGGCAGGAGGCGACCGTGCCCGTGGAAAGGCTGACGACACC
>NZ_JBFWVK010000005.1:0-305681 GCF_050246775.1 Nocardioides sp.
GCTCCTCACCAGCCCGCCTTTGGACAGGGCGTCACGCCCAAAGGGCCAGCGACACGACACGCACACCTAACAGCTATGACAACAGGCTCTGCGATAGACCTTCGGCTCTGGTGCAGAAAAGAGCTCGGTCACGTCATGCTGCACGGCCCCGACAACGCCGACGCCGCGATGCATCGGGGCATCGCCGAGGTCGAAGCCGAGTCGGTCGCGCTCATGGTCGGTGCCGCGCACGGGTTGGCGACAGACGACTACACGATCCCGTACGTCGCCTCGTGGGCATCGAGCGTGCCCGGCAAGACGCCCGTCGAGGTCGTGCAGTCCACCGCCGAACGTGTGCGCGGGGCGGCCGTGACGATCCTCGACAACCTCGACACCCCGAAGATCGGCGACGGCAACCCGCCCGGACTCGACCGCGGGGCACTCGCTATGGGGCGCGGCGCGGCGCCGGTGCAGACAGTCGCGCAGCGACAGGTGGAGCCGATCGGACTATGAGCATGATCAACGCTGCCGCGCCGTACCGTCGCGACGACCGTTCGACGGTCCGGGTGCCTGTGGTGATGCCGCTTGTCGAGGTCGCCGTCGATGAACAGGGATACCTGACGGTCGCCCTGGATCGGGAGCCCTACTCGGCCGACGGCGCCCTGCGGCGCGACGATCTCCAGTCGCTACTCGACTCGATCGCCACAGACCTCTCGACTCCCATCCGTGTCGAGGTGCACGAGGCAGACGGCGCAGTCTTCACCGACTACGTCCTGCCCAGGCGGCCACAGGCCGAGCCGGCCGCGGCCACCGGCAAGGCATGGGCGTCGGCATTCGGGATCTCGGGCGGCGGCTTCACCGCAGGAGAGCAGGTGGAAGTGTGCGTCGTCGTTGCCCGACAGATCGCCGATGAGGACGGAACGGCGCAGCTTCGCCTTCCTCCCGCCCTGCTGGCCAAACATCCAGAGGTCGTGCTGGTGGGGCGTACGTCGGGCGCCCTCGCGCTGAGCGAGGGAGCAGCATGAACCCGCGCGGCCAGGGCGTCGACGACGACCTGGTCAACCTCGGTCTCGTCCTCATCGCCGCCGTCGGCGTCATCGCGGCGATCCTGCGACTCGCGGGCTCGGTCGCCGCGTTCGTCTCAGGTTCTCCGCAGCCGACCGGTGGCTGGGAGGCGGGCTTCCGAGTGCTCAGCCGCCCGGGCAACCCGGCATCGGCCCTCGGCGCTGACGGGTTGGCGGCGTGGGTCTACTGGCTCGTGCTGATCCTGATGGTTGCGGGCGTCGTCACCGCTGCGCTGGTGCTGTGGCGACGGATCGGGTCGATGAAGCACAGGACCACCCACGACCCGCGACGACTGGCCGGTGTCGCCACCGGCCGCGACGTACGAGCCGTCGCCTCACGGAAGGCACTCGTGTCGCGTGGACGGACGCTGCGGCCATCGCTCGACAAGCCCGAGCCGTCCGACATCGGCTACCTGCTCGGCCGCTCCCGTGGGCAAGGCGTGTGGGCGTCGGTCGAAGACTCGATTCTGCTGCTCGGGCCACCTAGGTCTGGCAAGGGCCTGCACGTCGTCATCAACGCGATCCTCGACGCACCGGGCGCGGTCATCACCACTGCAACCCGGCCCGACAACATCGCTGCCACCCTCACCGTCCGCCAAGAGCGCGGTCCGGTCGCCGTGTTCGATCCGCAACGTCTCGCCGAGGGCCTGCCTTCTGGGCTGCGCTGGTCACCCGTGCGAGGCTGTGAGGACCCGCTGACCGCGATGATCCGCGCCACCGGCCTCGCGTCCGCGACCGGCCTCTCGACCGGCGGCGTCGAGTCCGGCGGGTTCTGGGAGGGCAAGACCCGCACCGCGCTCCAAGCCCTGCTCCATGCCGCGGCACTCGACCACCGATCACCGCGCGAGCTGTTCGGCTGGACACTCTCCCCGTCGGCCGCTGCCGACGCCGTGGCGATCCTGTCCAGCAGCCCGAAGGCTGCGCAAGGTTGGGCCGACTCACTGGAGTCGATGATCCACTCCGATCCTCGTACTCGCGACTCGATCTGGATGGGCGTCTCCCTCGCCCTCACCTGCCTCGCAGACCCGCGCGTCCTCGACGCCGTCTCACCCAAGCCCGGCGAGCACTTCGACCCCATCGACTTCCTCATCAACAACGGCACCCTCTACCTGCTCGCCACCGGAGCAGGCGCCGGAGCCTCCTGGTCCCTGGTCGCGGCCTTCATCGAAGACCTCGTCGAAACAGCACGACACCTCGCAGCTGAATCGCCTGGTGCTCGCCTCGACCCACCGTTGCTTCTGGCGCTCGACGAGATCGGCAACCTTTCCCCGCTCCCGTCGCTGCCGGTCCTCATGGCGGAGGGTGGCGGCACCGGAATCACGACCATGCCGGTCCTTCAATCGCTGTCGCAGGCGCGTGACAAGTGGGGCGATCACGCGGCCGGCGCGATCTGGGACGCCAGCATCGTCAAGGTCATTCTCGGCGGCACCTCCTCGGCCAAGGACCTCCAGGACCTCTCCGCGCTGATCGGCGAGCGTGACGAGAAGACCGACACCATCTCCGTCGGCGACTACGGCTCCCGATCCCTCCAGCGCTCCACCCGCCGCGTGCCCGTCATGCCGCCCGAGACCATCCGCACCCTGCCCTTCGGCACCGCTCTCGTCCTGCTCCGCAGCGCCCCACCGCTGGTCACGGACCTGCGGCCCTGGACCGACCGCAAGAACGCCGACCATCTCCGCACGCACCGCACCGAAGTCGAAGCGGCTCTGCGACGGCGGTAGACGCAGTCACCACGCCTTCGTCTTTTTGCTGGTGACGTGCCAGCGTCCGGGATGATCGGTGAAGCAGGGGTGGACGCCCCGCTCGCGACGACCTGACGCACGCAGCTTCTTTGCTGCTTGTGCCGCGAGCCAGCGGTTCCGATACGGGATCTTGGTGCACATGGCGACCTCCAACAGAAGTGACTGATTGGAGTGACGCCTCGCCTCTATCGACGAACGGCACGACGGCGGTTGCGCTGATGCGCCCGGCTCACCCGCATTCCAAGGTCCACAGAGCCGGAGGGACGCCTCAAGGCTAACAGCGCGGCGGCGCCAGCACACCTGACTCCTGAGAGCGGCTGCCAGTCGAGGCACCGCACGACATCAGGAGTCACCATGACGATTCCCATCCAGATGAGCCTGCACGGGTTCATCGCTGCTGCGCCGCAGATCAACTTCACCAGCAACGGCGGAGCCCGGTTCTACGCCCGCGTCGGGGTCGAGCACTTCCGCAAGGAGACCGACGGCAGCTTCACCAAGATGGAGCCGACGTTCCACGACCTCGTCGCCTACGCCAAGACCGCTGAGCGCGCCTACGCCAAGTTCAGGGTCGGCGATAACTTCGTCGCCTCGGGCTACATCAACGAGTACGAGCTCGACCGGCACGGCCAGGCCGAGGCACGCGAGGAGTTCGTGGCACGCCGGATCGGTCACGACCTCGCCCGCACTAGGTACGAGGTCGACCGCGCCCCGTCGCGGCAACCCGACCCGCCGAGCGCGGATCTGCCGGCGGGCAAGGAACGGGCTCCGGTCGTCGGGCTCTGAGGCGACCCGCGATGACCACCGACACCGAGCAGGCCCAGCTCGCGCTGATGGAGCCTGACGACTACGTCGTCGGTGGCGATCACCGGCTCGGCGGCCCCGACTTCCAGGGGGCTGCCGACCCGGGCGACCAGCCGCCACATCCGATCAACTGGTACCTGCTCACCGCAGACGAGGCTGAGTTCGAGTGGTTCGACCTCGACAGGTGGGTCAAGGCGCTCACGAGGACCTACGGGTTGCCGCCGACCGTGGTTCCGCCGTACTGGCACCGCCACGACGAGCTGGTCTGGGAGCTGTCTGCTCTCCACACGCACTGGCTCAACGCCTACGACCCGGAGGGCAGCCCGTCGGCGCCGCTGGCGTGGCATCGCGACTTCGCCGACGCCCGCAATCGACTCCGTGAGTGGGTCTCGACCTCGGGCACCAAGCTCGACCGTGATCGGCCCACCCGGATCACGACATGGCCCGGGGAGGAACCGGCCGACACCTATGCCGAGGTGCTGATCGAGGACCGGGACGCTGACTTCCTCGCTTGGGTCGCCGAAGACGTCGCCGTTCGCCGCCGTATCGAGCAGCAGGCACGCGCCACCGTGAGGGCGCCTTGACCCATGACCTGACTGTTCACCGGTCGTCGATCCGCCGAGTTGTCCACAACTCCACCACCACGTCCTCGGCGATCCGGGATGCCAGTCGGACTGTGGACGACACAGCCGAACTCTTCGAGAGGAACCACGATGTTGCTTGCCCACGCTGTCACCCTCGCCGAGGCGCGCTCCTACCTCGCTGCCCTGGCCGACCAGGCCCTGAGCTTCGACGCCTCGGTCGAGTACGAGCGCGTCCTGCTCCAGGTCGACTACCTGCACGGGGACTTCATCCCCGGCATCTCCCGCGTCCCCGCCTACAGCCGCGACGTCCTCTTCGACGTCGCCTACGCCGCGATCGAGGAGCTGGCCGAGCACGGCATCGACCTGCTCTCGGTCGAACTGCTACTCGACATGCTGGAAGTGGCGCGGGAGAAGGAACTCGCCGGGGACGTGCCTTGATGTACGGCGAGACCAGCGGCCAACTCAGGGACGCCCTCGGCGTCCTGCTGCGCGAGCACCGCATCCAACACCGACTCGGCGGCAAAGGCATCCACACCCTGCCCGAGACCACGACCGTCGCCGAGCGCGAAGAACTCGGCAAGCAGATCCGGCGCTACCGCCAGTGCGTCCTGACCTGGAGCCTTCAAGCCGTCCGCGCCGCCAACCCACGCATCAACCTCGAAGGCACCACCGGCCGCAGCCGCGGCCCCGCCGAGGAGCTGCGCTACCGACTCACCGAGGCCCTGGCCGCGTCCACCGCCACCCTCGCCAACGGCGACGAGCTGGTTGACGAGCAAGCGTTCGCCACCGTGGAATCGTGGCGGCTCGTAGGTCGCGCCGCCGCGCTCGGTGAGCACGACTTCGCCGCCGGCGTCGGCTACGGCAGGCTCAGCGAGCAGCAGTGCATGACCGTTCTCAAGGACGCCGCCGACGTCGTACGCGGACTGGTCGCCCTGGACCGCCGCTACGAAGGCATCCCCGGCTGGGAGAAGCTGCACAACCAAGGCCGGCTCGGCCGCGCAGCCGAAGCGTGCGCCGCCCACGCCGGATACGACGAACCGGACTACACCGTCGACCGCCTCGGCTGGCAACCCGAACCACGACTCCTCGACGGGCCACCGATGCCGGGACTCGCCGGCGTCATGCAGGCCCAGTACAACCTGCTGCTCCACCTCCACGAGTTCCCCGATGCCCACAGCCTGCGCCTCGTTATGGACTCCCAGCGCATTGTCGCCCACGAAGCCGCCGACCGCATCACCGACGTCGAGCCCAACCTCGCCGCCAAGTGGACGACCCGCAAGGAGACCTACATCAAGCTCGTCCACGAGACCCGCGACCTCGGCGGCCTGCTCGGCAAAGGCAACGCCGCCGGCGACGGGTCCATCGCCGCGAGCCGTGCGCAGAAGCTCGACCGAGAGCCACTGATCGACACCAAGCAGTGGCACCAACTCGACCGCCTCTTCGCCCGGATCGACGAACGCGTGTGCGCCGCGGTCGAACACGGCGTCAAGGAGCGTCTCTACTTCCTGCGGGTCAGCGTTCCAGGCCTCGACGAACGCGACGGCCAACTCCTGCGCGTTACCCGACGCAAGTACATCCCCATCACGTCGCCTGTGCAGACCAACCTCGTTCCGATCGTGCGACAGGAGCTTCGCCCTGAGCCGGCCCGTCTGCACCCGCCCCCGGGCGCCGCCCAGAGCCGCCTCGACTTCGAGGCCGCCATCAATCACCGACCATCACCGAGAGGAGCGCTGCCAGATGTCACGTCGATCTGATCCCCCACCCACCCAGCATCGCGAACCCCGCGATCCCGACCGAGGAGAGAACGTGACCGCGATTCAGATGGTCCAGGACCCGTTCCTCAACACCGACGACGCCTGCGGCTACCTCGGTGTCCCGAAGGCAACCCTGCTCACCTGGCGAGTTCGCCGACCCGGTTACGGCCCACGCGCGGTCAAGGCCGGCGGGCGACTCAAGTACCGACTCTCCGAGCTCGACCGCTGGCTCCGCGACCATGAGGAGTCGTTCGCAGTCGACAGCGAAAGCGAAGAAGTCGGCTCCAGCTCAGGCGGGACAAATCAGGTCCGCACCCGCAACCGCGTCAGCCGGGTACGCGGAGGAGCCCTCCGGCCAGCACAGCCCTGACCGGGTCAGATACACGAAAGGAGCGAGAAGGTGGCCCGACAGAAACTGATGGTTGGCACCTACGGCGACATCAACTGCACGAAACGTGCAAACGGCACATGGTTGGCGCGTGCCCGGTACTGCGACGTGGACGGAGTCGTCCGCGAGTACCGCAAGAGTGGCGAGACCAAGAACAAGGCGAGGGCCAACCTCAAGGCGTTCTTCGTCGAGCACACGGGCACATTCGGCGACGGCGCCATCGCTCCCGACGACACGGTTCAGCAACTGCTCGACCTCTGGTTCGCCAAGATGGAGAAGGCCGACGGCGGTCCCAACTCAGAAACCCTGGAGCGCTACCGCTACCACATGCGCTGGGTGCTCGACAGCGACAAGACCGAGCACCCGCTCGGGGCCTATCAACTGCGACACATCCGGCCAGTGATCATCCAGGCGGCCCTGGACAGTGCCGGAGTCTCGGCGGACATGCGCAAGCGGATACGCAGCGTTCTCGTGCGCGCGTTCAACATGGCGATCTTCCATGAGGCGCTCAACGGCAACCCCGCCACGGCCGTCCCCTCCGTCCCGGTTCCGAAGGTCAAGAAGAAGCCGGTGGCAGTGGAGGACCTCGACGCGGTGCGTGCGGCCATCCGTGAGTGGGCGAACGCCGAGAGGCGCAACGGGCCCAAGAGCGCGGACCTGCCCGACATCGTCGACATGCTCATCGCCACCGGCATGCGGATCGGTGAACTGCTCGCGCTGCGATGGTCTGACATCGAGCTGACCGCCCCGCCCGAACGCCGCAACGACGAGACCTGGTTCCCGTGGCTGATGGTGAATGGCCAGATCACCTCCAAGGGAAAGCGGGTCGACTACGGCAAGACCCACGCCGCGATCCGTCCGATCGCACTTCCCGACTGGGCCGTCGCCCTCCTGCGGCGGCGCAAGGTCGCGCAGCCGCCGAACGACCTCGACGCGGTCTTCGTCAGCCGCAATGGGACCTGGCACTTCCCCGGAAATGTCCAGAGCCGGCTGTGGCACATCCGCCAACTCGACGAGTACGCCGACATTGCTGCGCTCCGCGATGTCTCGCCCCACTCGTTCCGTCGGACGGTGGCCACGGAGATCGACGAGGTCTACGACGCCGAAGCCGCCAAGGATCAGCTTGGGCACACCTCCAAGACGGTCACCGAGCGGCACTACATCAACCGCCGGCTCGTGGTGCCGGACTACCGAGCGGCCACCGAGCGGCTCGCGCCCCGTTCCAATCCCACAGACGGTCCGGCGCTCGGGCTCTGAGAACCCCTCAGACCCTCCGAACGGCCCGAGAGTCCGTCCTCGCACTGCGCGGCGGCCTACGGGCCGTTCTGCGCGTTCTCGGGGCTTCTCACGGGCTGTCTCGGAGGCTGTGTTGAACTCAAAGTGCGCCCAAAGTGCGCCCTAAGGCCGGATTCTCGACATCGGCGCCAACACCCCGATTTGCATCACCGCAGGTCAGAGCCACTTTTCGTGAGCAGAGCGACGCATTCCACGTGGTGCGTCATCGGGAACAGGTCGAAGGCGCGCAGGCTGCTGAGCGCGTAGCCGTGCTCAGCGAAGATCGCCACGTCGCGAGCGAGGGCTGCCGGGTCGCAGGCGACGTAGGCGACCCCGCGCGGGGCGCGGTCGACGATCTGCTCCACGACCTTGCGGCGGGCCCCCTCGCGGGGCGGATCGAGGACCACCAGGTCGAAGGGCTCGTCGAAGGACTGCACCAGCACCCGGTCGACCGACCCGGCCTCGACGGTGGCGCGTCGGAACTCGCGCAGGTTGGCCTTGGCGTGCTCGGCGGCCCGGCGGTCGCCCTCCACGGCGACGACCCGGCCCGACTCCCCCACGCGTTCGGCGAGGAAGGCGGCGAACAGGCCGACCCCGCTGTAGAGGTCCAGCGCCTTCTCGCCTGGCTGAGGATCCAGCAGTGCGAGCACCGTGTCGACGAGCGTCTCGGGTGCGCCGGGGTGGACCTGCCAGAAACCGTCGGCCGCGACGGTGAAGTCCCGCCCGTGCACCTGCTCGGAGACCAGCGCGGCTGACGGTTCGCGGGCATCGGGGTGGGCGATCAGGCACTCGTCGATCTCCACGACGTCCCGGGACCGGTGCACCCTCAGGCCGTGCGTGCCACCGGGCAGGTCGACGTACTGCATGCGGGTGCGCCAGTGCAGACCGTCGAGGGCGTCCGAAGCCCCCGTGGGCACCCCCTCGACGACGAGCCCGGCCACGCGGGGGTCCTCGGGCGACATCCCGGCCAGGCGGACGAGCTGCTCGCGGATCACGGTGGCCTTGAGGTCGCGCTGGGCGGGCAGCGCCACATGCTGGAAGTCGCAGCCACCGCACAGATCGGGGCCGGCGTACTGGCAGGGCGCGGGGACCCGGTCCGGGGCCGCGGTGAGGACCTCGACCGCGTCACCGCGCCAGAAGCGGTCGCCCTCGGTGCCTTCGGTGATCTCGACGATCACCTTCTCGCCGGGCAGGGCATGCCGGGTGAACACCACGCGGCTCTGCGGCTCGGGGAGGCGGACGATGCAATGACCGCCGTGGGCGACGGGGCCGACCGTGGCGGTGAAACGCTGGCCGACGACCGAGGCCCCCTTTGCCTGGCGTTGGCGGGGTTGGCGGCGTGACATCAGCGGGGAGTCCTGCGTCCTTTGTCGGTGGGGCTTTCGATGATCTGGCCACGGCGTACGTCGCCGGGACGAAGCCGGGTCTGCTCCCACTCGGTGCGCTCGCGCGCGATCTGGGAGGAGCGCAGCTGATAGGGCACCGAGGTCACCATGACGCCCGGGGTGAACAGGAGCCGGCCCTTGAGCCGCAGGGCGGTCTGGTTGTGCAGCAGCTGCTCCCACCAGCGACCCACGACGTACTCGGGGATGTAGACCGCGACCACCCCGCGCGGGTTGGCCTGCCGGATCGTCACCGCGTAGTCGACGATCGGCTTGACCAGCTCGCGGTACGGCGAGTGCAGCACCTTCAGCGGGATGTCGATGCCCCGGTCGTCCCACTCCTGCAGGAGGTTGTCGGTCGACTCCGCATCGGTGCTCACGTAGATCGCCTCGAGGACGTTGGGACGACTCGCCTTGGCATAGGCCAGCGCGCGCAGCGTCGGCTTGTGCAGCTTGGAGACCAGCACAATGGCGTGCACCCGGGTCGGCAGCACCTTGTCCTGGTCGTCGGCGGCCAGCTCCTCCGAGACCCGGTCGTAGTGCTTCCGGATCGACATCATGATCCAGTAGAAGATGACCATCGCCAGGATCGTGATCCAGGCACCGGCGAGGAACTTCGTGATGAGCACGATCACCAGGACGACCGCGGTGAACGACAGGCCCACGGCGTTGATCGTCCGCGAGCGCATCATGTGTCGACGCGCCGCCGGATCGGTCTCGTCCTTCAGGTGCCGCGTCCAGTGCAGGATCATCCCCAGCTGGCTGAGGTTGAAGGAGACGAACACGCCGACGATGTAGAGCTGGATCAGCTTGGTCGGCTGGGCGTCGAACGCGACGATCAGGACGATGGCCATGACCGCCAGGAACACGATGCCGTTGCTGTAGGCCAGCCGGTCGCCACGGGCGCCCAGCGCGCGTGGCGCGAAGCCGTCCTGCGCCAGGATCGAGCCCAGCACCGGGAATCCGTTGAAGGCGGTGTTGGCGGCCAGGACCAGGATGAGCCCGGTGACCGTGACGACGAAGTAGAAGCCCGGCGTGAAGTGGTTGAAGACCGCCTCCGCGATCTGCGCGATCGCGGCGGCCTGGTGGAAGTCGGCCGGCAGCGGCGTGCCGTCGGCCATCGTGAGACGCTCGAAGTCCAGCGGGTCGACCAGCTTGAGACCCATCTGCTTGGCCAGGACGATGATGCTGATCATCATCGTGATCGCGATCATGCCGAGCAGGAGCAACGTGGTGGCGGCGTTCTTGCTCTTGGGCTTGCGGAAGGCGGGAACCCCGTTGGAGATCGCCTCGACTCCCGTCAGCGCCGCACAGCCCGACGAGAACGCCCGGGCGAGCAGGAACAGCAGCGCGAAGGTCGTCATCGAGTCGCCATGCCCGGGTGCCGGCTCGATGTTCATGGAGGCGCTGGCCACCTGGGGCAGGTCGTTGAGGGCCAGACGGATGAGCCCGTAGGCGCACATGCCCAGGATCGCGAACATGAAGGCGTACGTCGGGATCGCGAACAGGCTCCCCGACTCACGGATCCCGCGAAGGTTGAGGGTCGTCAGCAGCACCACGAGCAGGGTCGCCACCGTGGCTTCGTGATCCTGGAGGGCGGGGATCGCGGACGCGGCGTACTGCGCCCCGGACGAGATGGACACCGCCACGGTGAGCACGTAGTCGACCAGCAGCGCACTTGCCACGGTGACTCCGGCACGGCGACCCAGGTTCACGGTGGCGACCTCGTAGTCACCGCCACCACTGGGATAGGCGTGCACGGTCTGGCGGTAGGACATCACGACAGCCGTCATGACCAGCGCGACCGCGATGCCGATCTTCCAGGACCAGACGTAGGCCGAGGCGCCGGCCAACGACAGCATGATGAAGACCTCGTCAGGGGCGTAGGCCACCGAGGAGAGCGCGTCGCTGGCGAACACCGGGAGCGCGATGCGCTTGGGAAGCAGCGTCTCACCCAGCTGGGAACTCCGAAGCTTGCGGCCCAGCAGGATCCGCTTGGATACATCGCCGACGCCCACGAGCAGAAAGGCTAGACCAATCGTGTCCCGAGTGGTTCATCCCCCGTGACACCGGCGCTGGACGCCGTCCTGGCTGCGGTAGCGTCTGCAACGTGCATGTCGTGATCATGGGTTGTGGGCGCGTCGGTTCGACGCTCGCGCGAAGCCTCGAGGACCGAAACCACACCGTGTCGATCATCGACAGCAATCCCGATGCCTTCCGCCGGCTCGGGCCCTCGTTCAACGGGGACAAGGTGACCGGCTACGGCTTCGACCAGGCGGTGCTCACCAAAGCGGGGATCGCGCGGGCCGACTCGTTCGCCGCCGTGTCCAGCGGTGACAACTCCAACATCATCGCGGCGCGGGTCGCCCGGGAGTCCTTCGGGATCCAGCAGGTCGTGGCCCGCATCTACGACCCCGGCCGGGCCGAGGTCTACCAGCGTCTGGGCATCACCACCGTGGCCACCGTCAAGTGGACCGCCGACCAGGTCCTGCGCCGGCTGCTGCCGGCCGGGGCGGAGCCGGACTACCGAGACCCGTCGGGCACCATCCGGCTCGACCACATCACGGTGCCCGACCAGTGGATCGGACACCGCACGGTGCGCTTCCAGGAGGAGACACGCAGCCGGATCGCGTGGATCGACCGACTGGGCGAGGGCATGCTGCCGACCCGCGAGTCGGTCATCCAGGAGGGCGACCTGCTCCACCTGGTGATGCGCGAGGAGAACGCCGCCCGCGCCTACACCATCATCGAACAGGGACCGGAGGACGACTGATGCGCGTCGCCATCGCCGGAGCCGGTGCCGTCGGGCGCTCGGTCGCCCGGGAGCTCATCGGCAACGGCCACGAGGTCCTGCTCATCGACAAGGACCCCGACTCGATCAAGCCCGAGCGGGTGCCCAACGCCGAGTGGCTGCTGGCCGACTCGTGTGAGCTGTCCTCCCTCGAGGAGGCCCGGCTCCAGCACTGCGACGTGGTGATCGCGGCGACCGGTGACGACAAGGCCAACCTCGTCACCTCGCTCCTGGCCAAGACCGAGTTCGGGGTGCCGCGCACCGTCGGCCGCGTCAACCACCCCAACAACGAGTGGCTGTTCACCGAGGCCTGGGGCGTCGACGTCAACGTGTCGACGCCACGGATCATGTCGGCGCTGGTGGAGGAGGCGGTCACCGTCGGTGACCTGGTGCGCCTGTTCACCTTCCGTCAGGGCAACGCCAACCTGGTCGAGCTCACACTCCCGGAGGACTCGCCGTTCGTGGGCAAGCCCAGTGGGCTGATCCCGTTTCCCGACAACTGCGCCCTCGTCACGATCCTGCGTGACGGTCAGGTCTACACCCCTGACGCGGAACAGCCCGTCGAGGCCGGGGACGAGCTCCTCTTCGTCGTACCAGCCGACCTCGAGGACCAGCTCGAGCGGATGCTGGCGCCCGGCACCCACGGGGGCTGAGCCCAGCCAGGCGGAACGCCTCGGGTCACTCGGCCCGGCTGACCGGGGTCCGGTTCTGCGACAACAGCCACACCATGACCGCGATGGCCGCCAGCTGCAGCGGCCACCCCATCGCCACCTTGAGCACGCCCAGGGCCGCGATGGCGGCGTCCTCGTCCACGGCACCGTTCTTGGCACCGAGCCAGATCGGCCACTGCACGACCACCCGCAACAGGCACGGGGCCGCCAGCGCCCAGGTCAACCTGGTGCAGAGCTTGACGATGCCGCGGTCGCGGTGCCACTCCAGGGCGTCTCCTGCCACGCTGCCGACCATGAAGCCGACCAGCGGCCAGCGAAGCACGCAGGACAGACTCAGCAGCACTGCGTAGCCGGTGTTGTAGATCAACCCGGGCAGGAAGTAGGCCAGGGCCTGGTCGTTGGCGTCGCCACCTGAGCGCTGGGAGAGGTGGACGAAGAACCAGCCCAGACCGATGCCGAACAAGGCGTTGAGCGCGAACTGCGGGGTCGAGCGTTGCACCAACCGGACGACGAGCAGCGTTGCTGCCGCAGCGACACTGAGTCCCAGGGCCAGGGGCAGCGTCTTGGTCGTCAGGAAGGTGATCGTGAAGAGCAGGGTGGGCACGGCCGCCTCGAGCATGCCGCGCCGTCCCCCGAGAGCACTGGACATCTGGGCCCGGACCACGTGCTCCACGGTCTGGACGGTGGCGTGTCGGTCCTCGGGCACTGGGTCGGCCAAGTCAGGACCTGAGCTCGTAGCGGGGGTTGTACATGACCCGCGTCTTGTCGTGCACGCCGATGCGCCCCTCGATCTGCAGTGACGATCCGGGCGCGATGCCGCCGATCCGACGGCGTCCGAGCCAGATCACCGTCAGCACCCCGGTGCCGTCGAAGAGCTCGGCCTCCAGCGCCGGAGCACCACCACGCGGGCTCAGCGTGACCGTGCGCAGGGTGCCGCGCAGGCGGACCCGCTCCCGGTCGGGTGCGTCGGCGATCGAGACGCAGCTGTCGTCGCGGTACGTCGCGCGCATGTCCCGGGCATCCTGGTGGCTGGTGTTGGCCCACTTGCTGATGCTCTTGCGGAGCTTGCTGCGGTTGTCGTCTGCCATGGGTACTCCTGCCTCGTCCTGGACGCTCAGGCCTGCCGGCGGGCCTGCGGCGGCAGGACCAACGGCAAGGGATCGCCCACGGGCATGGCAGCACTGCCACGACGCACGATGACGCTGCCGAGCACAGCCTCCCAGTCGGCCGAGTCGTCCGGGTTGGTGGCCGGCTCACCCAGGAACGTCGCGCGCAACAACCACCGCTCCCCGTTGATGCCGACGATCCGGGAAGGCTGTTCAGCGACCTGGCCCTCGGCCACCTGGACCGGGACCCAACCGACGAGCTCCACCCCGAGCGCGCCCTCGCGCTCGGTGACCTGTCCGCCTCGGCGCTCCATGTCCTCAGCGATCTGCGGGCGGATGTCGCTCCACAGGTCGCCGTTGCGGGGCGCCGCGAACGGACGCAGCTCGATGGCACCGTCATCGTTGGCGATCAGGACCGACTGCACCGTCTGCGTCGCCTCGTCGACCTGAAGCCGCAGTTCACGTCCCGGGCTGGGAGCGACCAGGAGTCCACCGAGGTCGACCCGTTCGACACCGTCCTCGAGGTCGATCTCGCTGACGTCCCAGGGTCCGGCGCTGAGGTCGAACCCCGGCATCTCCTCGGGCGTGGGCCCGAGCGAGCCCTCGACCTCGGCAGCCTGCTTTCGACGGAACATCGCCTTCAACTCTCCTTGACCTCCGACGACGACCCGGACCGGTCGCCGAACCCTCCAGTAGAACCGTAGCCCCCGGTGCCGCGCTCCGAGGCAGAAAGGTCGTCGACCTCGATGAACACCGCGCGTTCATGACGCTGAACGACCAGCTGGGCGATGCGGTCCCCGCGCTGGAGCTGGATCGGGGTGTGCGGGTCGAGATTGATCAGGCAGACCTGGATCTCGCCCCGGTAGCCCGCATCGATCGTACCGGGCGCGTTGACGATCGACAGGCCATGCTTCGCGGCAAGGCCGGAGCGAGGGTGCACGAGACCGACGCAGCCCAGCGGGAGCGCTAGAGCGATGCCGGTGGGCACCAGCCGGCGCTCGAACGGCGCCAGGGTCACATCGACGGTGGTGCGCAGGTCGGCGCCAGCATCGCCGGGGTGTGCGTAGGCAGGCGGCGGAAGCCCCGGATCGAGACGGACAAGGAGGATCTCGAGGCCGGGGTCATCACGGGGCTGGTCGTCGGGGCGTGCGATGGGGTGATTGTCAGGTGGCACGTTGCGCGACCCTACCGGTCCCCCGCACACCGGCAGGTGACAGGCTTGGCGGGTGCAGTACACCGAACGCCTCTCCGTCCCGCTGCGGTGGTGGGTGCAGGGGACGATGCTCATCGCGACCCTCTGGCTCGCCGTCGTCGTGGCTGCTGGCCCGGTGATCGCCGGCGCGGTGGCCGGCGTGGCGATGCTGTTGCTGGTGGCCGGCTTCGTGTCGTACGGCGGAGTGCGGGTCAGCGTCGTCGACGGTGAGTTCCGTGCCGGGCCGGCCCACATCAGCCTCCACCTGGTGGGCGAGATCGTCGCCCTGGACGCGGAAGGGACCCGGCGTACGGCCGGACGGGACGCGGACGCCCGAGCGTTCCTGCTGCTCCGGCCTTATCTGAAGCGATCGGTCCGGGTGGAGATCCTCGACCCGGCCGACCCCGCTCCCTACTGGCTGGTGTCCACGCGTCAGCCCGAACGTTTGGCGGCGGCGCTGCAGGGCACGACTGCTGGGTAGGGTTTGTGCTGTTGGCCAACAAGGAGGACTCAATGGCATCGGATTCATCGAAGGTCTGGTCGATCTTCTCGCTCATCTCGGCCCTTGCGGCCGCGGCCGTTGCCAAGAAGGTGGTCACCTCGACCTGGAAGGCCACCACCGGCAAGCAACCTCCGGCCAACCCTGCCGACCCGGACGTCGACCTGTGGGAGGCGGTGACCTGGGCCGCCGTCAGCGGCACCCTGATCGCGCTGGCCCGGATGTTGGCGACGCGCAAGGCCGCCAACTACTACGCCAAGTCCACCGGCAAGCTCCCACCGGACCTGCAGGCCGACGCCTGAGCACCAACGAGAAAGGCCGCATCCGAGGAACGGATGCGGCCTTCTTGTGTTGCGGTGCTCTCAGGCACAGTCCTTGCAGATCAGCTTGTCGGCGTCAGCCAGCTGACTGCGGTGGTGCACCAGGAAGCAGCTCATGCAGGTGAATTCGTCGTCCTGTCGAGGCATGACCGTGACGGCCAGCTCCTCGTGGGACAGGTCGGCACCGGGCAGCTCGAAGGATTCAGCCGCTTCGGCCTCGTCCTCGTCGACCTTGCCCGAGTTCTTGTCGTGGCGGCGAGCCTTCAGTTCTTCAATGCTCTCTTCGCCCTGGTCGTCGTCGTTCTTGCGCGGTGCGTCGTAGTCAGTTGCCATTTTTCTCCTTCAGCGGGGCGATCCCGTCCGTCACGTCTGTCTCACTGCGTTGTGCACGTCTGCCCGGGCGTCGAATCGCGTCGTGACGGCGCCGCGATTGTGCACCATCCGCGCGCTTTCTGCACGCGCCGTCCACATGCCGTGTCGCCCAAACGGTGCAGAGGCTCTCGCTATTCCCCAAACATGCCGACTTCGTCGAGCAGTGTGACGAGTTCGTCGAACCCGTCGGCGGGGGCACAGACCAGCGCCTTCCCGCCCCAACGACCCTCGGTGAGTCGATGGGCGGCCCCGGCCTCGGTGGCGATGAGCACCGACGCGGCGTAGTCCCAGTGGTGGACGCCTTCCTCGTAGTAGCCGTCGGCCCTCCCCTCGGCGACCATGCACACGTCGAGGGCGCTGGAGCCGTAGCGGCGTACGTCGCGGATCCGCGGCAGCAGCCGGACCAGCGCCTCGGCCTGGAGCACGCGCGCCTCGATGATGTAGGAGAACCCCGTGCCCAGCAGGCGGTGCGTCAGGGGCGCCTTGTCCCGCACCCGCAGTGGCGTGCCGTCGCGGGTGGCTCCCTCGCCACGCACGGCCACGTACTCGGTGCCGGTGTGGGCGTTGAGGACCACGCCGGCCACCACCTCGCCCTCCACCTCGGCCGCGATCGACACGGCGTAGTGGGGCATGCCGTACAGGAAGTTGACGGTGCCGTCGATCGGATCCACGATCCAGCGCACCCCGGAGGAGCCGGCCACATCGTCACCCTCCTCGCCGAGGAAGGCGTCGTCGGGGCGTTGTCGGGCGATGAGCTCGCGGATCAGCAGTTCGGTGGCTCGGTCCGCCTCGGTGACGACGTCGGTGGCGGAGGTCTTGGTGGCCGCCACCTCGACGCCGGCCGCCCTGCGACCGCGCGCCAGCTCGGCGGCCTGGCGCGCCACGTCCAGTGCGAGGTCGCGCAGGTCGCCGGGCCGGGCAGCCGCGGTGCTCATCGCCCCGCTCCGCACAGGGCCGGACGCTCGCTGCGTGGGTTGGGACAGCACCCCACGAAGCACAGGTCGGGTCGCGGCGGAAGCCCGCCCACGGTGGCCCGGGACACCGGCTCGCCGCGTTCGACGGCGGCACGTTCGAGGAGCAGGTCGCGCACGACGGCCACGAAGCGGGGATCCAGTCCCGCGGTGGCCGCGCGCTCGAACGGCAGCCCGAGCTCCGCAGCGGTGGCCGCGGCTTCGGTGTCGAGGTCGTAGACGACCTCCATGTGGTCGGAGACGAAACCGATGGGGACCACCACGACCGCCGGTGCGGTGAGTCCCTTGAGGTGGTCGTTGATGTCGGGCTCGAGCCAGGGGATGTGTGGCGCTCCCGAGCGCGAGCAGTAGACCAGGGCGTGGTCGTGGCGCTGGCCGGTCTCCTGGCGCACGCGCTCCACGACCTCCGCCATCACGCTCCGGTGCTGCTCCACGTAGGCGCCGCCATCCTCACCACCGCTGCCGTCGTTCATCGACGTGGGGATGGAGTGGGTGACGAAGGCCAGGTGGGCCTCGTCGCGGACCGCCTCCGGCAGGGCGGCCAGGGACGCCAGGGTGGCGTCGACCGAAGGCTCGACGAAGCCGGGGTGGTTGAAGTAGGTGCGCAGCTTGTCGAGGACCGGGGCTCCCTGGACGGCAACGGTGGCGTCGTACAGGTTCTCGCGGTACTGCCGGCACGAGGAGTACGACGAGTACGCGCTGGTCGCGAAGACCGCGGCCCTGGTGATGCCGTCGTCGGCCATCTGCTGCACGGTCTCGGCGAGGTAGGGGTCCCAGTTGCGGTTGCCCCAGTAGACCGGGAGGTCGATCCCGGCTCCGGACAGGTCCTCACGCAGTGCCGCCAGGAACTCACGGTTCTGGTCGTTGATCGGCGATCGCCCACCGAACAGGAAGTAGTGCTCCCCCACCTGTTCGAGCCGCTCGCGCGGGATGCCCCGACCGCGGGTCACGTTCTCCAGGAACGGCACCACGTCCTCGGGCTTCTCGGGACCTCCGAAGGAGACCAGCAACACGGCGTCGTACGGGGAGGTTTCGGACATGCACTCATCCTAGGAAGGGGGCGGTGATTGGCCGTCGGCGGCCGCGCACTGCGAGGATCCGGACATGCTGCAGACCTACCGCCGGGTGCTCGCGCACCCGGGTGCCGTGGCCTTCAGTTCCAGCGGCTTCCTGGGCCGGTTGCCGATGTCCATGATCGGTCTGGGCATCGTCCTCCAGGTCTCCGCGCAGAGTGGGTCCTACTCGCTGGCCGGATCGGTCTCGGCGGCCTACGTGCTGGCCAACGCAGTGGTCGCGATCGTGCAGGGCCGGCTCATCGACCACTTCGGCCAACACCGGATGCTGTCGGCCGCGATCACCGTCTCCGCGATCTCGATCGCGCTCATGGCCTGGGCCGTGGAGGCGGACTGGACCGTGCCGCTCCCCCATGTCTTCGCCGCCCTCGCCGGAGCCTCGATGCCTCCGGTCGGCTCCTGCGTGCGGGCCCGCTGGTCCCACCTGCTCGACGACGAGCAGGAGCTCCACACGGCCTTCTCCCTCGAGGCCGTGGTCGACGAGTCCTGCTTCGTGCTGGGACCCACCGTCGTCACGCTGCTGGCCACCAGCTGGCACCCGGTGGCCGGCCTCGCCACGGCGACCCTGGCCGGCCTGGTGGGCACCCTGAGCCTGGCCAGCCAGCGGCGTACCGAACCGCCGGCAGGACGTCACAGCGTCGTCGAGGGCCCGCGCAGCGCCCTGCCGTGGCGCACCCTGGCCCCGCTCACGGGAGCGATCTTCGCCTTGGGGGTGCTGTTCGGATCCGCCGAAGTGGTCACGGTCGCGGTCAGCGAGGACCTCGGGCACAAGGCGCTCGCCGGGGTGCTCCTGGCACTGTGGGCCTTCGGGAGCCTGCTGTCGGGGCTGATCTCGGGAGCGATCGTGTGGAAGTCGTCGATGACGCGGCGGCTCCAGGTCGGCATGATGGCCCTCACCGTGCTGATGGTCCCCATGGTGGTGATCGGCACCTTCTGGCTGCTCGCCCCGGTGCTGTTCCTGGCCGGTTTCGCGATCTCGCCGACCCTGATCGCCACCATGTCGCTGGCCGAGCACGTGCTCCCCCGGCCCCGGCTCACCGAGGGCATGTCGGTGCTGCAGACCGGCATCGCCGCCGGCGTGGCCCTGGGCGCGGCGCTGGCCGGCGTGGTGATCGACGAGCTCGGATCCTCGACGGCCTACCTGGTCACCGTCGGCGGCGGGGTCCTCGGCGCCCTGTTCGGCGTGCTGCTGCCGGCCGAGCGCGAGCGGCCACCTTCCTGACTCAGTGCCAGGTGCTGTTGTGGGAGCGATGGGCGTCGGTGAGTCCGGCGCGGAAGAACTTCTCGTAGTAGGCCTCCTCGACGTGATGGGCCTGCAGCCAGACCCCGGGCACGTGGATGGCCTCGGTGTGAGCCGGGAAGCGGCCATGGGTCTGGTGGATGTAGGTGCAGATGTCGCGGGTGCACGCGATCACGTCCTCGGTGTAGTTGCTGGCCTCCTCCAGGTAGCGGGCCCCGAACTCCCCGCGATAGATCCGCGCGAACAGCGCCTCGTCGGCATAGATGCCCCGCGGGCCGAACTTGTCGGCCACCACGGCGTCGACAGCCTCGTTCATCGACGGGTAGTTGGGGGGACACATCGCCTTGATCAGGTGCTCACCCTGGTGCCGCAGGCCGACGGGATGCGCGCGCAGGTCGGCGTGCCACGGCACCGGGACCTGCCAGCGCAGGGCATCGATCGGCTTCCATCGCGGGGTCACCCAGTCGAAGCCGAGCATGGCGCCGTAGCGCTTGCGGAACTTCGGGTCCCCGAGCAGCACCGGGGGCGCCAGGGAGGCGTGGATCCACGCGCCCAGCCCCATCGCGTCGGCGGTGAGCATCAGGTTCTGCAGCAGCAGGTCGGCCTCGATCTGGGTGCGCATCGCCCACAGGGTGCCCAGCGGCAGCTTCAGGTCCTCGTTCAGGAAGCCATTGCGCACCCACGACTTCACGCCGGCCATCCGGTAGAAGTTGCGGTCGTCCACGATGGTGGGACGGGCACCCTCCGGTTGCGTGAGCAGATACATCAGTCCGTTGATGTACTGCCGCGACAGGTCCACGACCGGAAAGAGGAGGGTGGTTCCGGGCAGGTTCGACAAGAAGCGGTTCGAGTCCAGGTACGCCGGGAAGTCCCGGTTGCCGTCGGGCACGTCGATGCGATGCCCCAGGAGCTTCACCTTCGCCTGAGCCGCCCGGGCCAGCAGTGCGTCGGCGTCCCAGACCGACGCGCCGTCCTCGGCCGGGGGCAGCTTGCGCAGGTAGTAGGTGCCACTGTCGTTGATCATCAGGAAGTGCGTGCCCTGGGCGTTGTCGGGGCTCCCAGCGGTCCGACCGGCCATGGTGAGGTTGGGTTTGGCCATGATCGGCTTGTGGTCACGCGGATCTGCGAACGGCCGGTCCGGCATGGTCAGTCCCGTGCAGCCCGTGAGCGAGATCAGGATCGCCTCCTCGAGCTCGGTCAGGGGCGTGCGCGGCTCCTGGGACGCGTAGCTCATCGAGCCGGCGTCCACTGAGCTGCCCCGACTCACCCGGTGGGTCCGCCGCTGCCAGATCGAGCTCACCAGCGGCCGGGAGCTCAGTGCCTCCAGGCCCGCGTGCGGCTGGGCGTCGTGCTGGACCATCACGGCCTCCGATCGGTCGGCACCCGCATGCGCCAGGGTGCGAACGGGCTCTGGTTGCGCGGCAGCAGGGTGGCCACGTCCGGGCAGTGGCGCAGGATGATGCTGCTCATCGTGTTCGTGGCGACCCAGTCCATCCCCAGCGGGGAGTAGATCTCCGGGCGGAAGTCCACCGTGAGGAACCGGTCGCTCTGCAGCCGTCGTGACGCCATCAGGATGAAGATCCGGAACGCCGTGTCGGAGAAGCCGAATCCTTCCGGAGGAGTCTCGGCGAACAGCCCCACCATGGTGTCGACCTCGTCGACGTGGCGGTAGACCTCGCGCAGCCGACGTACCGTCTCGGGGTCGTCCGACAGCTCGTCGAAGGACCTCAGGCGCGGCTTGTGCAGCCCGGTCCTGAAATCGTTGTAGCGCGGGATGCCGCGGCGCCGCGAGCGCACGAGGTCCACCACCGACAGGTCGATGCGCTCCCCGTTGCGCTCGAAGCCCTGCAGGGCGCGCGGGTAGTTGTTGAGCGTGATCGCCCCGGGATGGGCGACCCCGAACGAGTACAGGAGGTTCTCCAGTCCCATCGAGCGCAGCTCCTCATCCGCCCGGGTCCCGGCGATGTCGAGGAACGACCGATCGCCCAGCAGACTGCCGGTGCTGTGGTCGAGCAGTCGGTAGTCGTCGGGGATCAGCGGGTGCAGCCGGTACACGGTCACGAAGTCCTCGGTGAGGGAGTAGGGCACTCCGTGGTGGTCCGGGGTGGTGGCCGGAATCCCGACGCTGGCATGGGAGTCCAGCAGCCAGATGCCGAGCTTGGTGAGCCAGTCCGCCGACGGTGGCCCGTTCCAGTTGGCCTTGAGCCCCAGGTCGATGGCCTCGGTGGCCAGGATGGCCGGGGTCCATTCGACGGTGTGGATCTTGGCGATGAGGGCCGAGACCACCAGGCGGGCGGTCTGGTAGACCCGCTCGTCGCTCCAGCCCCGGTAGTGCGCGCGCAGCTCGTCACAGATCACGTTGTGCTCACGCGCGAAGAGGGTGTGCAGCCCGCTCAGGCCCAGCCACCAGCTCTCGTTGAAGCCGGTGACCTCCATGCCCGAGCTGTCCTCGGGCAGGTAGCCGTGATCGGTGAGCCGCAGCTTCGCACCCTCGCGCAGCAGGTTGGCCTTCGCCTCGTCCGCGCCGTACACCTCCGAGCCGTCCCACCAGTGCGAGGCGGCGTCGGCGAAGAGCCGCTGCGTGCCGTCGGCATCGGTGGCCAGCGCCTGGTTTCCAGCGATGCGCATCCGTCGTTCGGGAGGCCCGCCGGGGGTGTTGTGCCAGGTCCGGTCCCCGGGCAGAGGCACCTCCACGTCAGCGACGCCCAACGGATGGCGGGCATGGTTGACCCAGTCGTGGACCTGGAACTGGATCCAGGCGGCGGCCAGCAGGTTCAGGGAGCGGGCCGGGAGGAACTCGTTGCGGGTCAGCAGCACGTCGCTGACCGTGACCGGGTTCGGCTCGTCGAACAGGTCGGGCCGGTAGTCGGCTGGGAGATTGCGACCGAAGGCCGCCCCCACCGCTCCCATCGCGGGCGCTGACAGGTCGTTGTCGCGACCGTCCCAGGTGCGCGCCAGGCGAGAGGACTCCGCGGGTGCGCCCGCCACGGAGCGCGGCGCCGGCGGCGCCTCACGTGGTTCGGTGTCGATGAGGTTGTCGCGGCGCAGCACGTGCCGGTACGCCTCGAGGTTGAGGACGGCGAGCCGGACGGGCAGCCGGTGCCACGGGACCCAGCGGTTGACCACCGAGAAGACCGCGCGCGCCCCCGCCCCGAGGATCTCGTTGCGCACCGGGACCTCCGTGTGCCACCGCAGGCCGCCACGCACCGCTGCACTGGCGTCGTACGCCGCCTTGCGGGCCCGGTTGAGATTGCCCAGCGGGCGGAACAGGTCGGTGGTGTTCCACGGGTTGAAGGCCAAGGACTCGATGGCCGCCGCTGTGGTCTGAGCCTCCACGGAGGTCACCGAGCCCTGCGCGATCCGCAGCACGGCCACTGGCTCTGCCGGCGTCCGCTGTTCGGCCCACTCCACCGAGGTGTCCTCGATCGGAGTGACGACAGGGTCGACGTAGCGCTGGACACACAGCTCCATCGCCAGGCCGCCGGCGGCGATGCGCCCCGCGGCCTCGTGGGACAGGTACGCCGGGTCCGTCGAGGACGGTGGCGGGGCCGGTGGGGCTCCGGCGGCGGGTCGGGCCAGGTAGCGGACCGCCAACGTCGGCCCCCACCGCATGGCTCCGCGACTCCAGTAGGTCTCCGTGGCGATGCTGCCGACCCGATGGCGCCGTCCGGTTGTCACGTTGCGCAGCATCCGCACGGTTTCTCGGATCCCGAAGGTGCGGGTCAGGTGCAGGATCCCGAGGGCCCGGCCCAGCGAGCCCCCGGCGGTGGCCGCGGCGAACTCCACGAACTGGTGCGCGTCGCGGGCGTGCGAGACGGGGAAGTTCGTCATCAACAGGTCATGGACGGTCGTCTCATCGACGTGCACCCGGACCGCCAGCCCGCGCAGGTCAGGCTCGAAGTCGGGCTGACCGGTGCCGGATGCGTTGGAGAACCGGACGGTGGCCCGATAGCTCGCGCCTGGTCGGGCGAAGCCGTGGCAGAGGTCCTGGGGAAGGTCGTCGCGGAAGACCAGCTCGGCGTCATCGACGGCGAGGGTGGCCTTCGCGTGCAGGGTCCGAGCCGGTGCATGGGGTACGCCGTGGCTGCTGGCCTTCTTCCTGGCCGTGGCCTGCGCCGCCATGATCCGGCGCGCGAACCGCTCGAACTGTGCGCGTTCGGCCTCGGCGCTCCCGCCGGCGTAGGTCTCTGCCCAGGCTGCGCCGTCGGGCGTCGGTGAGGGGATGGTCATCAGTCTCGGAACCTCGCTTCCAGGGTCTCGACCAAGCCGTCGACGACCCCGTCCGGTGATGGGCTGTAGTGCGGGATCGCCCACCGGGTGATCCGGGCGTCGATCAGAGCCGGGCGTCGGGCTGCGAGCGCCGCAGCGAACGCCTCCTCGAACTCCTCGAGGCTGTCGACGGTGTAGCCGTCCGCACCGCAGGCTCGGGCGTAGGCGGCGTAGTCCGGGTTCTCGAACTCCACGAGCCCGGAGTCGAGGTAGGTGCCGAGCTGGTAGATCTTGATGAGCTTGAACTCGCGGTCGTCGAAGATGACCCAGATCACCGGCAGGTCGTGCTCCACGGCGGTCATCAGCTCGAACCCCGAGAGGTTGTAGCAGCCGTCGCCGCAGCCGACGACCACGGTGCGGTCGGGGTGGGCCACCTGCAGGCCGAGAGCGCCGTTGGTGTGGCCGGCCATGGGGCCGAACTCCCCAGCTTTCCGGAAGTTCTGGCCCTCCTCGAGCTCGACGTAGTAGCCCAGCCAGGCCGAGTGTGCGCCTGCATCCCCGAGCAGGACTCCTCCGGGCGGCAGCATCCGACCGATCGCCTGGGCCAGCTGGCCGGGATGGAGCTTGCCGGGCAGCCGAGGGACCCGCCTGGCCTCCCAGTCCTGTCCGTCCACCTCGATCTTCGTCCGGGGTCCGACTCGGGAGTCGAGGGCGGCGTGGAGGGCGGCAACGGCGGTGCGGGCATCGGAGACCAGCGCGTGGTCGGCCTTGTAGGCCTTGTCGATCTCACTGGCGGAGATGTTCACGTGGATGAGGAGCTTGTCGGTGAACAGGTCGTCGCGGTAGTTGAACGTGGCGTGCTGGTTGAACGCGTTGCCGATGGCGAGCACCACGTCGGCCTCGCGAAAGGCCTTCCACGCGCTGGCATGGCCGCTGTCGCTGAAGACCCCCACCGACAGCGGATGACCCTCGGACACGATCCCCTTCCCGTCGAGCGTGGTGACCAACGGAAGCTGGAAGCGTTCGATGAACCGGCGGACCTCGGCTCCGGCGTGGCTGCGGATCGCGCCGAACCCGGCGAGCACGACGACCCGCTGGCCTCGCTCAAGCGCGGTGGCGAGGGTGTCCGCGGCCGCCAGCACCGCCGTCGGGTCCGCGACCACAGGAGCGACGTCGAGTCGCGGGTCGCGGTAGTTCTCGACGCTCTGACCACGGTGGGTCAGGTTCTCCGGCACGTGCAGGTGGACCGGTCCGGGCCGGCCCTCGAAGGCCAGGTTGACCGCTTCCTCGAGCACGTCGATCGTGCGGTCGATCTCGGTCAGCAGGAAGGAGCCCTTGGTGGTGGCGGCGAACATCGCCTGCGAGTCCGGTGTGCGATTGAGCCCCGAGGTCTCGTTCAGCGACCCCCGGCCCCTCCACTCCATGGCGGCATAGCCGGAGATGGCCAGCACCGGGTAGGAGTCGGACATCGCCATCCCCAGCCCCGAGAACAGGTTGAAGGCTCCCGGTCCCGCAGTGGCGAAGCAGACCCCCAGCTGGTCGGTGTACATCGCATAGCCGCAGGCCATGAACGAGGCTGCCTGCTCGTGCCGGGTGATGACCGGCCGGATCGTGTCGGAGTCCTTCAGCGCGAGCATCAGGCCCGCGGCGTTCTCGCCGGCACCGCCGAAGGCAGCCCCGACTCCCAGGCTCTCCAGCCCTCGGACAAGTGCTTCGTAGACGCGCATCTTTGACTTCCCGCCTGAGTGAGATTGTCCGGTTTGTGACATCCCGTTGTCCAGACGAGGAGGCAGACCCCGTGGTTGATACGCACCTGCGGGATCTAGGCTCGGCCCCGTGACGGAGTGGAAGAACTGGGCAGGGCTGGAGACGGCAAGCCCCCGCCGTACCCTCGAACCGCGCAGCACCGACGAGATCGTGACCGCGGTTCTGGCAGCCCGCGAGCTGGGTCAGCCGGTGAAGATGATCGGCACCGGGCACAGCTTCACCGCGATCTCCGCTCCTGAGCACACGATGCTGCGCCCCACCCATCTCGGCGGGATCGTCGCGGTGGATCGCACGGCGATGACGGTGACAGCCCTGGCCGGCACCCAGCTCAAGACCCTCAACGCGGAGCTCGAACGGCTCGGCCTGAGCCTGCACAACATGGGCGACATCGCCGAGCAGACCCTCGCGGGTGCGGTCTCAACCGGCACGCACGGCACCGGCGGGGTGGTCTCCGGGCTCGCCGCCCAGCTCGCGGCCCTCGAGCTCGTGACCGGCACCGGAGAGGTCATCGCCGCCTCCCCCACCGAGAACGCGGACGTGTTCGACCTGGCGCGCGTCGGACTCGGAGCTCTCGGCATCCTGACCACGCTGACGTTCCAGGTCGAGCCGCTCTTCGTTCTCGAGGCCGACGAGCGGCCCGGCACGTGGGAGCAGACGATCGCGTCGTACGACGAGCTCGTCGATGCCAACCATCACGTCGACCTCTACTGGTTCCCCCACACCGACCGGATGCTGATCAAGGCCAACAACCGGCTCGACGTGCCGCTCGGCGAGGCAGAGCCCCTGTCGCGGTGGCGCGGCTGGCTCGATGACGACTTCCTGTCCAACACCTTCTTCGGCGCCCTGACCCGGGTCCTGAACCTGGCGCCGGCAGCCATCCCCCGCGCCAACGAGGTCGCGGCGCGGGCCCTGACCGCGCGCACCTACAGCGACACCGCCCACCGCGTCTTCGTCGCACGACGAACGGTGGTGTTCCGCGAGATGGAGTACGCCGTCCCACGGGCCGCCGGGATGGCAGCGTTGCGCGAGGCCCGCCGGGTGATCGACGCGTCGGACTGGAAGATCAGCTTCCCCGTGGAGATCCGGTGCGCCCCGGCGGAGGACGTCGCCCTGTCCACCGCCCAGGGTCAGGACTCCGTCTACCTGGCCTTCCACGTGCACCGCGACGCCGACCACGAGGCGTACTTCCGGGCGGTCGAGCAGGTGATGGTGGAGCACGGGGGCCGTCCGCACTGGGGGAAGCTGCACACCCGGACAGCCGAGGACCTCGCCGCGACCTACCCGCGCTTCGGCGACTTCCAGGCGTTGCGCGACCGGTTGGACCCCGACCGGCTCTTCACCAACCCCTACCTGCGCCGGGTGCTCGGCGACTGACTCACACGCTGGAGGAGCCCGTGGGCAGGGGTGCGTGCCAGTCTCGCCACATGGCCAACAGGCGGAGCACGAGACAACTGGTCGCAGCCACCGTGACGACCAGCCCCAAGGGAAGCTCCAGGCGGACGCCGACCACCGCGATCGACGCCCCGATGAGGGCGGGGGTGGCGTAGAGCTCGCTGCGGAACACCACCGGCGCCCGGCTGGCCAACACGTCGCGGGCCACCCCGCCGCCGATGGCGGTCACCATGCCGAGCAGGGCCGCGGGCACCGGACCCAGCCCGTAGTCGACGGCCTTCAGCGCACCGGTCACACAGAACAGCGACAGCCCGAAGGCGTCGAACACGTTGATCAGGCGCTCCTGGCGCCCCAGTCCGGAGTGGAAGGCGAAGGTCACCAGTCCCGCGGCGATCGGCACCAGCAGGTAGCGCCAGTCCGCCAGTGCCGCCGGCGGGGTGGCGCCGATCAGGACGTCACGGACGAACCCGCCACCCAGGCCGGTGGTGGTGGCCAGGAAGAGGACGCCGAAGACGTCGTAGTCCTTGCGCACCGCCACCAGGGCCCCCGAGATCGCGAAGACGAAGATGCCCACGAGATCGAGGACGACCAGCATCGACGGCATGCTCGGAGGTTATCGGTTGGCGCGCCGCGAATGCTCCATCCCCGGGTCCCGCTGCTGGCGTAGTCTCGGGCCCACCGGAAGCTTGACGATCAGGGACAGGACGCCGATGTTGCACCTCACGCTCGCAGGGCTGAGCGAGGACAACAGGCGGCTTCTGCTGGTCAGCGATGCGGGCGAGGAGTTCTCCCTCGCCATCGATGCGAAACTTCGGGCCGCGCTGCGCGGCGAACATGCACGACTCGGCCAGTTGGAGATTCAGATGGACAGCGCACTCCGCCCCCGTGACATCCAGGCACGCATCCGGGCCGGTGAGAGCCCCGACGCGGTGGCGCAAGCCGCCCAGACCACCGTCGACAGGATCCTGCCCTACGCCAACCCCGTGCTCGCCGAACGCGCCCATGTGGCCTCGCGGGCACAGCGCTCCTCGGTACGCCGCCCGTCGGGCGACGCCGGTGGGGCCCGCACCCTCGGCGACGCCGTCGCCGCGATGTTGCGCAGCCAGAACGTCGACCCGGCAAGCGTCGAGTGGGATGCCTGGCGCCGTGAGGACGGCCGGTGGGCCCTGGTGGGCGTGTTCGAGGCCCCCAAGCGCAAGGGCACCGCCACCTTCACCTTCGATGCCCCGGGCAACTACGTCACTCTCGACAACGAGGACGCCAAGTGGCTCGTGGGCGAGGCGGTGGCCAAGGCGGCACCACGGGCCAAGGACGACCTCCAGCGGGCGCGTCAGCGCCGGCTCCAGTCGGTCGCCGAGGACCAGCTGCCCCTGGGCGGGGAGCTGAGCGCCGAGGCCGACGACGAACTGGGCAGCGACGCCTTGAGCCTGGTCAGCGAGGACCCGGTCGTCGACTCCGACCTCGAGGCCACCCCCGAGCCGCTCGCCGACGAGCCGGCCGAGCACGAGGTGAGCCTGTCCGACGACCTCCTGGGCCACGAGGCGTCGGTGTCCGACGAACCCGAGCCTGCACCGCGTCCTGCCAAGAAGAAGGGCCGGGCGTCCGTGCCGAGCTGGGACGAGATCATGTTCGGCGGCGGGAAGCAGGACTGACGGGTCGGGTCGGATCAGTGATCCACTCGCTCCAGCTGCCGGGGTAGAGCGCTGCCGGCACCCCGGCGATCTCCAGGGCGAGTACGTCATGGGCCGCCGTCACTCCGGAGCCGCAGTAGGCCGCCACGTCCGCCCCTGGCACCGCGCCCACCTCGGCGTAGACGGCACGCAGTTCCTCGGCGGACCTGAAGAGACCCTGATCGGTCAGGTTGCGAGACGTCGGCACGTTCACCGCTCCCGGGATGTGTCCAGCGACCGGGTCGACGGGTTCGGTCTCACCCCGGAAGCGCTCAGGCGCACGAGCGTCGATCAGCACCCCCACGCGCTGCACCGCCGCCGCATCGACCATGGCACTCGTGCCCGGGCCAGCACTGAAGTCACCGCCCGGCACCGACCCGGGACCGGTCTCGACCGCCAGCCCGAGCGCGCGCCAGCCTGACCAGGCACCGTCGAGCACCCGGACGTCGCGGTGCCCGTGGTGCCGCAACAACCACCACGCGCGGGCGGCCGCGTGACCGGCCCAGTCGTCGTACACCACGACGGGTCGGTCGTTGCAGACCCCGGCCCGGCGCATCGCCGCCTGGAAGGCGCCCACCGCGGGGAGCGGGTGCCGGCCGCCGGCGCCGGGTGGGCCGGCGAGGTCGCGGTCCAGGTCGACGAAGGCTGCTCCCGGCACGTGACCGCTCGCGAACTCCTCGGGTCCAGCAGGACCACCGAGCCGGTAGCGGACATCGAGCACGGACACGTCGCCGAGAAGCCGTGTGAGGGCCTCGGCAGTCACCAGCGGCCCGGCGGACGAGGCGGCCATCAGCCGACCTGGAGCTCGCGCATCGCGGTGAGGACAGCGGCCACCCGCGGCACCTCGTGGGTGCGGAAGACTCCGGTGCCGCCGAGACTGGCCAGCACCGCGAAGAAGCTCTCCGCGGTGCGGAACTCGTCCTCGAAGAGATCGAAGGCGTGCGGCATGGCGTGACAGATCGGCACACCCAGCCGGCGCAGCCGGAAGGTGTTGAGGATGACCATGCCCTGGTGGCGAGCCCGGGTCAGGGGGTCGGTCAGGTTGCCGTAGTAGAACCCCATCCCGGGGTCGATCACGATCCGTTCCACCCCGCGCGCCCGGGCAAGGGCCAGGCGACGGGTGAACTGCTCGAGCATCTCGGGGAACGGGTCGTTGTCGACCGTGGCCGAGGTGATCTCGCGCACGTTGGATCCCTTGACGAAGCAGATCAGCACAGTGGCGCCGAACTCCGCCGCCAGGTCGAACATGTCCACGTCGTCGGCCGAACCGGTGAGGTTGATCACCGACGCACCCGCCTCCAACGTCGCCCGCACGACCGGCGGCGCATAGCTCTCCGCCGACACCAGGATGTCGTCGGCGGCCAGCGCCTCGACCACCGGCACCAGGGCCTTGATCTGGTCACTGGGGTCCACCCGGGCGGCTCGCGCGGTCGAGGACTCCGCACCGACGTCGACGAGGTCGGCACCCTGGGCCGCCTGCACGCGAGCCTTGCGGATGGCGGAGGTCGTGGAGATCGCGACGCTCTCGCGGTAGGTCGAGTCGCGCGACAGGTTGACGGTGCCCATGACCACCGGCCTGTCGTCGGTGTCGAAGACGCGGTCGCCGATCAGCAGTGGTGCGACCGGCAGCTCGAGATCGTCAGGGTGCGCGGCAGCCAGCCGTGCGAGCGCGGACAGCGAGATCATCGGGTGGTCCTCAGGTAGCGGTTCATCAGGAAGCCGTCGCCCATGATGACGTGGGCGAGGTCGAACCTGGCAGGGCTGGTGAAGACGGGAGTGGGCGAGGTGTGCGCTCCCCCGGCGAACATCGGCGACACGGTGATGTCGGCCTCGTCGAGCAGACCCTCGGAGGCGATCGACGCGAGCAGGGTCGGGCCACCTTCGCAGACGATGCGACGCAGGCCCCGCTGCTCAAGAAGATCGAGCAGCCTCGCCACGTCGAGGCTGTCCCCCAGCACCACCACCTCGGCGTGCTCCCGCGCGACGTCCAGTCGCTGGGAGTCGGCACTCGACAGCGTGATCACGATCGGCCGGCTCGTGGACTCCGCGAACATGGGCTCCTCCCACGGCAGGTCGAGCGAGGGGCTGACCACCGCCAGGACGGGCGCGGGCGCGCTGCCCTGGGCCGCTCGGGCATCGGCGTCCTCGGGCTTGGCCACCATCGGACCGTAGCGCTCGGCCCGGATGGTCCCGGCGCCGACGAGCACGACGTCAGCCAGGCGCCGTACGGCGTTGAAGACGGCCTTGTCGACGTCGGAGGAGATCGAGCCACTGAGTCCGTCGGGCCCGGCTGCGGCCCCGTCGAGGGTGGTCACCATCATCGCCCGGACCCAGCGTCCGGCGGCCGGCCAGGGGTAGGCCTCCAGCACCTGGTCGGCGTCGAGCGGACCGGTTCGGGGCCCCGTGATCATCTGCACGCCGCCAAACCTAGCCGTGGCATCATTGCGCCCCGTGGCTGAACTTCACTTCTTCACCGGCACGATGGATTCGGGCAAGAGCACTTTGGCGCTCCAGACGAACCACAACCACGCCGCACGGGGCCGGGAGGGGCGGATCTTCACGGCGCACGACCGGGCCGGGGTCGCCACCCTGAGCAGCCGCCTGGGACTGACCCACGAGGCCATCGAGGTGCCGGAGGGGTTCGACTTCTGGACCTACGTCGTCCGCTCCCTCACCGCCGGTGGCCGGATCGACTACATCATCTGCGACGAGGCGCAGTTCTACGCCGCCGACCAGATCGACCAGCTGGCCAAGATCGTCGACGAGCTCCAGATCGACGTCTTCGCGTTCGGCATCCTCACCGACTTCCGCACCCGGCTCTTCCCCGGCAGCGCCCGGCTCGTCGAACTGGCCGACCGGATGAACGTGCTGCAGGTCGAGGCGCTGTGCTGGTGCGGCAAGCGGGCGACCCACAACGCCCGCACCGAGGACGGCGCCATGGTGACCGAGGGCGAGGTCGTCGTGGTGGGCGATGTCGATGCCCACGAGCTCGACACCAGCGAGGTCGACGTGGCCTACGAGGTGCTCTGTCGCCAGCATCACCGGCGTCGCCTCACCGCCGCACGGGCTCGTGCGGTCTCCTTGGCTGCCGAGCCGCTTCCCTTCGGCTGAGGGCCTCGACCTCAGGCGATCAGGATCGGGATCAGCATCTCGTCGGGCGTGAGCGACCCGTGCAGTCCCACCAGCGTGTTCTCGTAGGGGAAGTCCCGGGTGGACATCACCGCGCTGTCGCCGTGGCAGGCGACGATGACGTCGCCGATGCGCAGGCTCACCGCGGCGTCGATCGGGCCGAACCAGCCGCGTGCGCCCGCCTGCTCGCGGGTCAGGACCGTCGCGCGGTCGCCGAGGACCTCACGCCAGGTCTGCGCCACCTCGTCGGTGGCTCCGCGTCGGCAGTAGAGGTGTCGGAAGCGTGCTTCTCCGCCGACCAGGCTCACCCCGTCGCGCAGCTCGAGACGTTCGTCCACGTCGATCCGGGCGGCCATCGGGCTGTCGACCATCCCGTGGTCGGCGACCACGACCAGGCGCACCGAGGACGGCAACGCCTCGCGCAGCTGCTCGGCCTCGGCATCGATCATGGCCAGCTGCTGCAGCCAGGCGGTCGAGGCCACACCGTGCTTGTGGCCGGTCCAGTCGAGGTCACCGTCGTAGAGGTAGGTCAGGGACGGACCTCCGCGGGTCGCGGCGAGCACGGCGGCGATCCGCTCGCCGACCTTGTCGGCCCCCACGAACTCCGCCCCACGCGCCGAGGCGACAGTGAGTCCGGTGCCCGCGAACTCCCGCTTGTTGACGGTGGTGACGCGGACCCCTTCGCCGGCGAGCAGGCCGAAAGCGGTCTGGTGCGGCTGCCACTCGAGGGGGTCCACGGACCGGTCCCAGAGGAGGTGGTTGAGGAGTGTCTCGGTGCCGGGGATCCGGGAGGTGAACCCCACCAGCCCGTGCTGGCCGGGCGTCAGACCGGTGCCGAGCGAGGTGAGGGAGGTGGCCGTCGTCGAGGGCACCCCGCAGGTGCCCGGTGTCGAGACCAGCGAGGACAGGAACGGCGCTGCGTGGCGAAATCGGCTGAGCAGCTCGGCGCCCAGTCCGTCCACCAGGAACACGACGTACGCCGCGGCGTCGGGCAACCGCAGCGAGGACCCGCCCAGGTCGCGGATCAGGCTCTCGACCCCCAGTGCGGAGGCGACCGCGGGGACGACGTCGGACAGTGAGTGCTGGTGGTACGCCGGTTCGATGAAACCCGGTGTGGACGCGCTCACGCCGAAGGGGCGATGACCTGGGTGGCAGCCGAGAGCGAGGTGGCGAACTCCAGCAGTCCACCGACCGCGTCGCCACCGTCGGCAGCAGCCGAGACCCGCAGGGAGAAGTCGTCGGAGGCCAGGACCCCGGTGTAGCCGTGGTCCGCCTCGCACTGGGGGTCACTGCACCCGGCGGGCTCGAGGTCGATCCGGCCCACGCCACCCCATCCGATGGTCAGCACCGCCTCGGCGGCGGGCTGGGGGCCTGACGTGGGGTTGGCCACCATGCGCGTCACCACGACCGAGCGCACCGCGCTCAGCGAGATCGCCTCGGTGGAGGTGGACGTGTAGGGCTCGGGCAGCAGGTCATCGCCCGTGTGCTCGTCGGTGTGCGCCAGGATCAGCCGACTGGGGGTGAGCACCACCACGGTGATGTGGCGGCGGACCTCGTCCCCCTCGATGGTGGGCTCGTGGTGCACGTAGAACGACACCACCTGCTCACCGGCCACGGCGCTGGCGACACCGTCAGTGACGATCTCCGGGTAGTAGCCGGTGTTCTCGATGGCGGTCCGCAGGCCCTTGGCCCCGTCGTCGGCCATGGCAAATCTGTGCATGCCAGCAGTCTGTCACGCTCAGTCGGGGTACGTGTCGGACGCCATGGTGGTCAACCGGCGCACGAACCAGTCCGAGCGCGGATCCGCCACCGGCGCAACCCGTCCGGTCGCGGTCAGGACCGAGACACCCTCCGTGCCGGCCAGGACGAGGGAGAGGTCGAGCTGACGGACCTGGGGCAGGTCGTTCTTCAACTGGGCGATGAGTCGGATCAGTCGCTCGACCGCCTCCGCGTCGACCGGCTCGGCGCCGCGGTAGCCGAAGAGCACGGGCGCCGACTTGATCTCGCGCACCATGGCCCCGGCATCGCGTTCCTCCAGTGGAGGGATCCGGTAGGACTTGTCCTGGAGCAGCTCGGTGAGCGGCCCGCTGAGCCCGAAGGACACCACCGGACCGAAGAGGGGGTCCTCCAGGCTGCCGATCCGGATCGGCACGCCCGGCGGAGCGTTGCGCTGCACCACGAACCCGGCCTGGGCCGGATCGGTGATCAACTCCCCCAGCGAGTTCCACGCGTCCCGCATCTCGGCTGCGGAGTCCACGTTGCGCCACACGTGAGCCAGGTCGGGGCGGTGCCGCAGGTGATCTGCGGTGCCCTTGAGGACGACGTCCCAGCCCAGGGCACGGCCGGCGGCGATGGCCTCCTTCTGGTTGCGTACGGGCCGGGTCTCCCACAGGTCGACGCCGTACGCCGCGAGCAGGTCCCGCAGCTCGACGAACTCGAGGTCGCGGCCCTCGGGTGAGCGCATCAGGATCTCGTTGACCAACCGCTTGCCTGCCGCCGCGTCGACCTCCAGCTTGTCGGCTGTCTCCCCGTCGGGGGCACGCAGCCACACGGCGTACTCCACGACCCGGGCCAGGGCGCGCACGGCCGCCTCGACCGCGGGGTACGACGGCACCGAGCCACGTCCGGCGGTGGCACCCGCGACGTCGGGCACCCGCAACAGCTCGGGGACTCCCTCGGCGCCGAGGAAGGTGGAGACCAGTGGTTTGTCGGACTGCTCCCCCACGGCGGCCAGGACGTTGGCGACCTCCTCGCCGGTGACGTTCAGGGGTGGGATGTAGACAGCCACGACCGAGTCCACGCCGGGGTCGTCGATGGCGTCGTCGAGGGCGTCCTCGAAGTCCTCGGCGGTCGCCTCCGCGCCGAGGGCCACGGACTTGGCGACCACGAGCCCGACCGACGCCGCGGCATCGGCAGCGAGCAGCCCGAGGGCATCGGAGTTGCCGACGACGGCCACCCGGTTTCCGTTGGGCAGGGGTTGGTGAGCCACCAGTTGGGCGACGTCGAACATCTCGTCGAGGGTGTCGACCTGGATGACCCCGGCCTGCCGGAACATCGCATCGACGGCTTGGGGTGGTGCGGCGATGTGCCGGACCGCGTGTCCCATCGGCACGCCCTGCGTGGTGCGCCCCGACCGAACCGCGATGATCGGCTTGCGCTTGGAGACCCGGCGCGCGATGCGGGAGAACTTGCGCGGGTTTCCGATGGACTCCAGGTAGAGCAGGACGACCTCGGTGGAGTCATCCTCCTCCCAGTACTGGAGCAGGTCGTTGCCGGAGACGTCGGCACGGTTGCCGGCGCTGACGAAGGTCGAGAGCCCCAACCCTCGGTTGCCGACCTTCTCCAGGATCGCGGTGCCCAGCGCGCCGGACTGGCAGAAGAACCCGGCCCGTCCGCGCGGCGGGATGTTCGGCGACAGGGAGGCGTTGAGCTGGACGTCCGGATCGGTGTTGATGACGCCCAGGCAGTTGGGTCCGATGAGTCGCAGGCCATAGGAGCGGGCCAGGCCGACCAGCCTGCGTTGCCGCTGCCGGCCCTCCTCCCCGGTCTCGGCGAACCCCGACGAGATCACCACCAGTCCGTGGACGCCCTTGGCGGCACAGTCCAGGACGACGTCCTGCACAGCATCGGCCGGCACTGCGACGATGGCCACGTCGACCTGGTCGGGGATGTCGCCGACATTGGCGTAGGCCGGCATCCCGGAGACCGCGGTCGCGGACTGGTTCACCACGTAGACCCGCCCGGTGTAGTCACCCAGGACGAGGTTGCGCACCAGGGCAGCGCCGATGGTGTCCTGGCGACGCGAGGCACCGATGACGGCCACCGACTTGGCGTTGAAGAAGGCTTCGATCGAGGCTGACTCGGCGCGGTGCTCCCGGTCCGACATCACGCCCATGGCGGTGTCGGTGGTGTCGATCGGGAACTCCAGCATCATCACACCGTCGGAGTAGCCTCCCGCCACCCGGTAGCCGGCGTCGCGGAAGATCTGGATCATCCGCTGGTTGTCGGGCAGCACCTCGGCGACGAACCTCTCGACCCCGCGCTCGCGGCCGGCCTGGGCCAGGTGCTCGAGGAGCAGCTGGGCGATGCCGCGGCCCTGGTGCTCGTCCTCGACCAGGAAGGCGACCTCTGCCTCACCCGCCTCGACCACGTCATAGCGACCGACCGCGATGAGCTTCTTGGCCACGGTGAGCACGAAGGCGACCCGGTCCACATGGTCGACATGGGTGAAGCGCTGGACGTCGCGGTCCGACAGCATCGGCATCGGGGTGAAGAACCGGTAGTACTTGGACTCCGCCGACACCCGTGCGTAGAACTCGACGAGCAGGTCGGCGTCCTCGCCGCGGATCGGTCGGATGTGCGCCGTCCGCCCGTCACGCAGGACGACGTCGGCCTCCCAGTGCTTCGGGGGCGGATGGACGGGCTCTGCAGTGCTCGGCTCGTCGGAGGTCATGGCGAAAATCTAGCGTGCCCCTCGTCGGCCGAGCTTGTCGAGACCCATCGGCGTGCCCGCGCTCCCCCGTCGGCGCCGACAGGGAGAATGCCTGTCATGGCAGCCCGCAAGACCACCGAACCACCGCCCGAGGACTTCGAGGAGCACATCCTCGACATCGACGTCGGCGACGAGATGCGCTCGTCCTTCCTGGAGTACGCCTATTCGGTGATCTACTCCCGGGCCCTGCCCGATGCCCGCGACGGACTCAAGCCGGTCCAGCGCCGGATCCTCTACACGATGAACGACATGGGGCTGCGGCCCGACCGGGGCCACGTGAAGAGCGCCCGCGTCGTCGGTGAGGTGATGGGGCGGCTGCACCCGCACGGCGACGGAGCGATCTACGACGCCCTGGTCCGCATGGCCCAGCCCTGGTCGCTGCGACTGCCCTTCATCGACGGGCACGGCAACTTCGGATCGCCCGACGACCCGCCGGCCGCCATGCGCTACACCGAGTGCCGCATGGCCCCGGCCGCGATGGCGATGACGGCCTCGATCGACGAGGAGACCGTCGACTTCAAGCCGAACTACGACAGCCGCGAGTTCGAGCCGTCGGTGCTGCCCTCGGCCATCCCCAACCTGGTGGTCAACGGCTCGACCGGGATCGCGGTGGGCATGGCCACCAACATGGCCCCGCACAACCTCGTCGAGGTGGTCCAGGCGCTGCGGCACCTGATCGGACACCCGAAGGCCACCCTCGACGACCTGATGCGCTTCATCCCCGGCCCGGACCTGCCCACGGGCGGCAAGATCGTGGGGCTTGACGGCGTCCGCGACGCCTACGAGACCGGCCGCGGCGTCTTCCGGATGCGGGCCACCGCCCGGATCGAGTCGGTCACCGCACGGCGCAAGGGCATCGTGGTCACCGAGCTGCCCTACGGGGTCGGGACCGAGAAGATCGTTGAACGGATCAAGACCCTGGTGCAGTCCAAGAAGCTGCTCGGCATCGCCGACATCAAGGACCTCACCGACCGCAGTCACGGTCTGCGCCTGGTCATCGAGGTCAAGAACGGCTTCGTGCCCGAGGCGCTGCTCGAGCAGCTCTACCGCCAGACCCCGCTGGAGGACTCCTTCGGGATCAACAACGTCGCGCTGGTCGACGGTCAGCCCCGGACCCTGGGCCTCAAGCAGCTGCTGGAGGTCTTCCTCGCCCACCGTTTCGATGTCGTGCGCCGCCGCACGGCCTACCGACGCGGCAAGGCCGCCGAGCGGCTGCACCTGGTCGACGGCCTGCTGGTGGCCATCATCGACATCGACGAGGTGATCCAGCTGATCCGCACCAGCGACGACACCGCCATGGCCCGCGAACGCCTGATCCAGGTGTTCGACCTGACCGAGACCCAGACCAACTACATCCTCGAGATGCCGCTGCGCCGGCTGACGAAGTTCTCCCGCATCGAGCTCGAGCAGGAGAGGTCCGAGCTCCAGGCCACCATCGACGGCCTCGACGCGATCCTGGCCGACCCCAAGCTGCTGGCGAAGGTGATCTCCGAGGAGCTGGCGGAGGTGGCCAAGACCTACGGCACGCCACGACGCACGGTCCTGCTCGAGTCGGCCGGCACCACGGTCACCGCGGCGTCGGTCCCCCTCGAGGTCTCCGACGACCCGTGCTTCGCGTTCCTGTCCTCCAGTGGGCTGCTGGCCCGGTCCTCGACCGCTGACCCGCCGGGCTCCGGTGGTGCGCGCACCAACCACGACGTGGTGGTGTCGGTCGTGCGCACCAGCGCCCGCGGCGAGGTGGGCGTCCTGACCAGCCGGGGCCGATTGCTCAGGCTCGGCGTCCTGGACCTGCCCACGATCCCGGCCTCGGCCAACGACCCCAACCTGCAAGGCGGGCTGCCGCTGAGCGAGGTGCTCTCCCTGGACGCCGGGGAGCGAGCCCTGTCGCTCGTCTCCCTGACCACCGAAGGACCCGGGCTCGCCCTCGGCACCCGCCACGGCATCGTGAAACGGGTCAACCCCGAGGTGCTGAGCCGTGACGAGTGGGAGGTGATCTCCCTCAAGGACGGCGACGAGGTGGTCGGCGCCCTCGAGCTCGGCACCGGATCCGAGACCTTGTGCTTCATCACCAGCGACGCCCAGCTCCTGCAGTTCGGCGCGGACGCCGTCCGCCCGCAGGGGCGGGCCGGGGGCGGCATCGCCGGCATCCGGCTGACCGCGGGTGAGCATGTGGCGTGGTTCGGCGCCGTCGATCCCGAGACTGCCGTCGTCGTCACGGCTTCGGGCTCGTCGACCGCACTCCCGGGCACCGAGCCCGGTGCGGTCAAGGTGGCTCCGTTCGCCGAATACCCCGCCAAGGGGCGCGGCACCGGCGGAGTCCGCTGCCACCGCTTCCTCAAGGGCGAGGACACCCTGGTCTTCGCGTGGGCCGGCCTGGCACCCGCCCGGGCGGCCGCTGCGAGCGGGGCCCCGATCGACCTGCCCGAAGCGACGGGGCGACGTGACGGCTCCGGCACTCCGGGATCCCAACCGATCCTGGCCTGTGCCGGACCGGTGGCGGGCCGGGTGGCTGCGGACGTCGTTGTGGAAGGCTGAGGGCATGTTCTCGTCACGCCAGCTCATCGTCGCCGTCGCCCTGCTGGGTCTGCCGCTCGCCGGGTGCTCCGACTCCGGGGAGGCAGCCGGCGCGGGCAAGTCGCCCGAGGACGTGATCGCCACCGCCAAGACGACGCTCGACGAGACCACGGGCCTCGATCTCGACCTGGTCACCCACAACCTGCCCGACGACGTGAGCGGGATCTCCGGCGCCGAGGGCGTCGCCACCAACGCCCCGGCCTTCGAAGGTGAGCTCACCGTCGTACTGTCGGGCAAGTCCTTCGGCGTGCCCGTGGTGGCGGTGGACGGCAAGACCTACGCACAGCTGCCGCTGGTGCCGGTCTGGTCAGACGTCGACCCCGGGGAGTACGGCGCCCCCGAGCCAGCCGACCTCGTGAGCCCTGACAAGGGGTTCTCCGCGATGCTTGCCGCCACCACCGACCTCGAGGCCGGGGAGAGCGTGCGCGGCGGCAAGGACAACGACGAGATCCTGACCGAATACACCGGCACCGTCCCGAGCGAGGCCATGTCCGCGATCATCCCCAGCGTGCCGGAGGGCAACTTCGAGGCCACCTACCAGATCGCCGACAACGGCGAGCTGCGTCAGGCCGACCTCACCGGGATCTTCTACGACGGTTCCCCGGAGATGACCTACACCGTCACCTTCCAGAACTACGGCACCACCAAGGAGATCACCGCACCGTGAGCGGTGGCGTGGGCGGGTCCCGGGCACCGGTCACCCACCAGAGCCGACTCCTGCTGGGCCTGGCCGCTGTGGCCGTCGCCTTCGCGGCGGCAGACACCTACGTCGTGGTGCTGGCACTGCCCGAGATGATGAGGGCGGCCGGCGTCCCACTCGACGAGCTCCAGCGGGCGGCTCCCATCATCTCCGGCTTCCTGCTGGGCTACGTGGCGATGCTGCCGCTGATCGGCCGGATCGCGGACCTCCGCGGGCGCGTCCCGGTGCTGGTCATGGCACTGGTGCTCTTCGCGATCGGCTCGGCGGTGACGGCCCTGGCCTACGACCTGCCCAGCATGGTCACCGGCCGGTTCCTCCAGGGTGTCGGCGGGGGCGGGCTGGTCCCCGCGACCCTCGCCCTGGTCGCTGACCTCTACCCGGCCGAACGGCGCGGCGTACCCCTGGGGGTCGTGTCGGCTGTGCAGGAGATCGGCAGCGTGATCGGGCCGCTGTTCGGGGCGGTGGTGCTGGCCGTGGCCGACTGGCGGATGATCTTCGCCATCAACCTCGCTGTCGGGCTCGTGCTGGCCGCCGCGATCCGCGGTCTGTCCGGGACCGTCCCCGTGCGTCGGGTCCCGGATCTGCTCGGCCTGCTGCTGCTCGTGGTCGCCGGCGGTGCGACGGCACTCACGATGCTGCAGCCCACGGCTCTCAAGCAGGACATCACCCTCGGCAGCATGTTCGTGCCCTACGCCGGAGACGGTCGCTGGTTCACACCGGTCGGCCTCACCGCGGTGGGCGTGTGGGCAGCCCTGTTCGTGCGCTGCCTCCTCGCGGCACGCCCGCTGGTCGACCTCAAGGGCTGGTGGGCCAGCCTGCGCGAGGCCGACCTGGTCGGTGCCGCGCTGCTGGCGCTCAGCCTCAGCGGCGTGATCCTGGCGTTCGCCACCGCGGACCCGCGGGTCGAGGTGTTCTCCGACCGCGGCATCTACTACCTCATCGGGTCCCTGATCGCGGCGATCGCCTTCGCGGTGCATCTGCGTCGCAGCTCTGCTCCCCTGGTCCCCCGAGGAGCGCTCGCGATGCGTCCCGCCTGGGGGTCGCTGCTGGTGAGCTTCTTCATCGGGGCTGCACTGATCGCCGCCCTCATCGACATCCCGATCTTCGCGCGCACGACCGTCTACCCCGACTCGCAACTGCTCGCAGCACTGGTCCTGGTGCGCTTCCTCATCGCCCTCCCGGTCGGAGCAGTGATCGGTGGCTACCTGACCCGGTCCCTGCCGGCCGGCGTCGTCACCGCGGTCGGGATGCTGCTGGCCGCCGTCGGTTTCGTGCTGATGAGCCGGTGGGGCCTGACCAGCCTCGAGGACGCGTCGTCGTCGGTGGCGCTGGTGGTCGGTGGCTTCGGGTTCGGCCTCGCGCTGGCGCCGGTCAATGCGGCGGTGCTGTCCACGACTGAGAGCGCGGTCCACGGCCTGACGAGTGCGTTCGTGGTGGTGGCGCGCATGGTGGGCATGCTGGTGGGCATCTCTGCGCTCACCACCCTGGGGCTCAGCCGCTACTACTCCGAGCAGGACGGGATGCCGAGCGTGCGCGAGGTCTGCGACGGCAAGAGCCGGTGCGCGGAGTTCACCCACCTGCTCAAGGTCGCCGGGATCGCCCAGGAGCAGACGGTGTTCACCGGGGCGGCGATCTGCGCGGTCGTGGCGGCAGTCCTGGCGGTCGTCCTGTTCCGCGGTGCGCCGACCCGGGGTCTTGAGACCCGCGACCTACTGCGCGCCCGCGGCTGACAGCCCCACGGCCAACCAGTCCAGCTGCGCTGGGAGCACCCGGGTCCAGTAGTCGGCGTCGTGGGCGCCGGCCTCGAAGTGGACCTCGGCGTCCAGGTCGTCGGCGAAGTCCGCGACGCTGCGATAGAACGGGTCGCCGCGCCCGCAGTCGATGCGGAGCGGTACGCCGGCCAGCAGGTCCCGGCGCTGGAACATGCCGGCTTCGGCGAAGTCGTCCGGGCCGTCGAAGGCCCCCGGGGCCGCATCGTCGAGGTGCTCCCAGACCGCCGGGCTGGTGGCGGCCACCGGACCGACCGGCGCCCCCTGCTCGACCAGCCGCGTGGCCAGGAGCATGGCGCCGTAGCCACCCATGGACCAGCCCAGGAAGGCGGGCCGGGCGACGTCGTACCCCTGCTGGCCCAGCAACGGCAGGAACGAGTCGAGGACCAGCGCCCCGGTGTCGGATCCGTCGTCGCGGGGATGCCAGTAGGACGACGGTCCACCGTCGATCCCGGCGATCACGAAACGATGTCCACTGGCGGCCAGGAACCGGTCGAGACCGAGCGTCGACTGCAGCGACGAGGAGCTGCCGTAGGCGCCGTGCAAAGCGACCACGACCGGCAGCCCGGGCTCGGGGTCCGGCGGTTCGAAGAGCCGCCACGCCGCCCCCCTCAGGGTGCCCGTGCGCACCGGGCCGCCCTGGACGTCGGGGATCACCCCCGGCTCGCCGTTGAGTCCCAGGGTGTCGTACGCCGAGGTGCGCCCGGGCAGGACGTCGTACTCGACGAGGGCGCCCACCCCGACGACTCCTCCAACCCCGAGCAGGCCGCCCGTGAGCAGCGCCCGCCTGGTCACCCCCATGGGTCCACCCTAGGCGAGCCGTTCCACTGCCCGGGAGCTGTGCGGAACGCCCACCGCGGCTCCGCTACGGTGGGGTGCGTGGGCGACTTCGACGACCTGATCACCGCGAACCAGCGTTTCGCGACGACCTTCTCACTCGGCGGCTTCGACGGTGTGGCGCACGCGGGCGTCGCGATCGTCACCTGCATGGACTCGCGCATCGATCCGCTGCGCATGGTGGGGCTCGCGCCCGGCGACGCCAAGATCTTCCGCAACCCCGGTGGCCGGATCACGGCCCAGGCCCTCGAGGCCCTGGTGCTCGGGGTGCACCTGCTCGGTGTCGAGCGGATCCTGATCATCCCCCACACCCGCTGCGCGATGGCCTCCCACACCGAGAAGGAGCTGCAGGTCAAGATCGGTGAGTCGGCCGGTCAGGACGCCTCCTGGCACCCGTTCCACGTGATCGACGACCAGATCGCCTCGCTGGAGGAGGACGTGCGCAAGGTGCGCTCGCACCCCCTCATCCCGGCCAGCGTCAAGATCGGCGGGTTCCTCTACTCCGTCGACTCCGGGCTGCTCGACCAGAAGTTCTGACCCCACCCGCCCGACGTCAGCGTGGTGGGTGGTCAGGGCGAGCGTTGCGAGGTCAGGCGTCGAGTGACTCCACGTCCACGTCGTAGGCGCCCTGCACGATGAACTCCTTGCGCGGCGCCACCTCGGAGCCCATCAGGAGCTCGAACACGTCAGCGGCGACGAGGGCGTCGTCGACGGTGATCCGACGCAGTGTGCGATGGCGGGGATCCATGGTGGTCTCAGCCAGCTGCTTGGCGTCCATCTCACCCAGCCCCTTGTAGCGCTGGATCGGGTCCTTCCACTTCACCCCACGTTTGGTGAGGTCGGCGAGCTTGCGCTGGAGCTCGTCGTCGGAATACGTGTAGGTGTACTTCTCCATCCCCTTCTTGGGGTTGGACAGCTCGATGCGATGCAGGGGTGGCACGGCGCTGAACACGCGGCCATCCGCGATGAGGTCAGGCATGTACTTGAAGAACAGCGTGGCCAGCAGGCAGCGGATGTGGGCCCCGTCGGAATCGGCGTCCGCCATGAAGATGATCCGCCCGTAGCGAGTGGCCTCCAGGTCGAACGTGCGTCCCGAACCGGCGCCCACCACCTGGATGATGGAGGCGCACTCGGTGTTCTTCAGCATGTCGCCGACCGAGGCCTTCTGGACGTTGAGGATCTTGCCCCGGATCGGCAGCAGGGCCTGGAACTCGGAGTTGCGCGCCAGCTTCGCGGTGCCGAGGGCGGAGTCACCTTCGACGATGAACAGCTCGGTGCGGTCGTTGTCGGTGGCCCGGCAGTCGGCCAGCTTCGCCGGGAGCGCCGAGGACTCCAGCGCGTTCTTGCGGCGCTGGGTCTCCTTGTGCTGGCGCGCCGCGATCCGGGTCTTGGATGCGCCGACGACCTTCTCCATGACCAGCTTGGCCTGGGCCTTCTCCCCGCGCTTGGTCGAGGTCAGGAACGACTTCAGCTCGGCGGCCACCACCTTGCGGACCACGTTGCGGGCCGCAGGCGTGCCCAGGATCTCCTTGGTCTGTCCTTCGAACTGCGGTTCGGCCAGCCGCACGGTGACGACCGCGGTCAGCCCCTCGAGCACGTCGTCCTTGATGACGTCGGCGTCGTTGACCTTGAGCGCCTTGGTCTGGCGCATCACCTCGTTGAAGGTCTTGGTGACGGCCTGCTCGAAGCCACTCACGTGCGTGCCGCCCTTGGGCGTGGCGATGACGTTGACGAAGGAGCGCAGCTCGGTGTCGTAGCCGGTGCCCCATCGCAGGGCGACGTCGACGAACAGCTCCCGCTCGACCTCCCGCGGGGTCATGTGCCCCTGCTCGTCGAGCAGCGGCACGGTCTCGGTGAACGAGTCCATGCCCTGCAGGCGCAAGACGTCGGTGACGGGTTCGTCCGCGGCCAGGAACTGGGCGAACTCCGCGATGCCACCGTCGTGGCGGAAGCTCTCGACGACCGGCTCGGGACCGCGTTCGTCGCGGATCACCAGCTCCAGGCCGGGCACGATGAAGGAGGTCTGGCGCGCCCGCGTGACCAGCTCGTCGAAGACGTACGTCGCGTCGCGCGTGAAGATCTGCCGGTCCGGCCAGAACCGGACCCGGGTGCCCGTCCGACCCTTGGCGACCCGCTTGCCCTTGCGGGTCAGGCCCGACCTCGGTTCGAACTTCGCGCCGGGACCCTCGCCGCTGAACACGCCGGGGAAACCGCGCTGGAAGGACATGCCCTGCTGCGAGGGCGTCCGGTCGACGTCGACGTCGAGGCGTGAGGAGAGCGCGTTGACGACGGAGGCGCCGACGCCGTGCAGTCCACCGGTGGCCACGTAGGAGCCACCTCCGAACTTCCCACCGGCGTGGAGCTTGGTGAAGATCACCTCGACGCCCGGGAGACCGGTCTTGGGCTCCTTGTCCACCGGGATGCCGCGACCGTCGTCGTACACCTCGACGGAGTCGTCGGCGTGCAGGGTGATGTCGATCCGCTTCGCCGCACCGGCCAACGCCTCGTCGACACCGTTGTCGATGATCTCCCAGACGCAGTGCATCAGGCCTCGGGTGTCGGTGGACCCGATGTACATCCCGGGGCGTTTGCGCACCGCCTCGAGTCCCTCCAGGACCAGGAGGTGCTGGGCGTTGTAGGTGTTGTCGATGGTGCTGTCCTTGCGGGTGCGTCGGGTCGGGGCCTGGGTCACGGTCTTCCTGTCTAGCCCGGGTATTCACGATGGAGTCGAGGACTCCTGTCCGGTGAGACGAATCTACCCGCGACTCAGCGCCTGCACGGTGACGACTCGCCTGCCGAGGGAATGGCGAGGAGCGGGTGGCGGTTGGTGAGGTCACGAAGTGGAAACGATCAGCGCAGAACGTGGCTAACGCCGCGCGGGTTGGGTCTTCGTGATTGGATGGTGGACCAGCAGATGTGTCTCGACACACGTGGGGGTTGGGTCGCACAGGGGAATCCTTGGGTGGCCAGTTACGTTGAGACAGACACATGGACAGAAATGAGGCCGATGTGACTACTGCAGTTGCCCCCAGCGCCGCGCTGACCGCGGCTGACCGATGCGACCGATGTGGAGCCCAGGCCTACCTGCGCGTAGAGCTCCAGACCGGTGGCGAACTACTCTTCTGTGCTCACCACGCGCGCGAGCACGGCGACAAGCTTCGTGAGGTGGCCGTGACGGTCATCGACGAGACGCACAAGCTCGCCTGACACATCTGACCCGGCCGCGGCCGGGCTCAGCCGAACCTCCTCGTTGCCCCGGACCACAGGTCTGGGGCAACGGGCATTTGTGACAGGCTGTCGCCCGTGACCTGGACCGATCTCGCCGTGGCTGTGGCCATCCTGATCGGCATCGCGGGGATCATCGTTCCCGTCCTGCCCGGCACGCTGCTGATCCTGGGCGCGATCCTGGTGTGGACCCTGGAGTCGCCCTCGCCGGCCGCCTGGGTGGTGTTCGCCGTGGCCGCGACCTTCCTGGTGATCGGCAGCATCGTGAAGTACACCGTGCCACGCACCCGGATGAAGGACGCCGGGGTCCCGACCTCGACGATGGTGCTGGGTGCGGTCGCCGGGCTCATCGGGTTCTTCGTCATCCCCTACGTCGGGCTGTTCATCGGCTTCGTCGGTGGGATCTACCTCGCCGAGTACCAGCGCGTCGGATCGCGCGAGGCCTGGCCATCGACGAAGCACGCCCTGAAGGCCGTCGGGATCAGCATCCTGATCGAGCTGACCGCGGCGGTGCTGGCCACCATGACCTGGACCGTCGGGGTCATCGCGACCTGATGGGCATCGTCCTCTCGTTGCTGGCCGCGATCGCCTACGGCCTGTCCGACTTCATCGGCGGGCTGGCCTCGCGCCGTACGTCGCCGTGGCCGGTCGCGCTCCTGGCTGATCTCGGTGCGCTGCTCGGAGCCCTGGTGCTCGCCGTCGCCATCACCGGACAGCCCACCCAGAGCGACCTCCTGTGGGGCTCCCTGGCCGGAGCCGGCGGTGGGATCGGCGGAGCGTTCCTCTACCGCGGCATGTCCACCGGGCGGATGGGGGTCGTGGGGCCAGTCTCTGCCGTCGGATCGGCGGTCGTGCCGGTGGTGGCCGGCCTGGTCGGTGGCGAACGCCCGATGCCGGTCGTGTGGCTGGGGATCGCCGTCGCCTTCCCGGGCATCTGGATGGTCTCGCGCGAACCCGGCGACTCAGCCGGTCTGGCCGATGGCCTGGTCGACGGTGTGCTGGCCGGGCTCGGCTTCGGCGTCCTCTTCGCGGCCATGGGGCAGGTGCCCGAGGGAGCCGGCTACTGGCCGCTCGTCGCCGCGCAGGTCCTCGGCCTCGTCGCGATCGTCGGGGTGGCCACGGCGCTGAGAGTGAGGTGGGTGCCCCGGGCCCGCTCCGAGCTCTGGGGCCTCCCTGCCGGGGTGCTGGCCACCGTCGCGGTGTTCGCCTTCCTGCTGGCCACCCAGACCGGACTGCTGACGGCGTCCGCGGTGATCACGTCCCTGTATCCCGCGGTCACGATCCTGCTGGCCGCCGTGATCCTCAACGAGCGCGTGCACCGCGCCCAGAGCCTCGGGCTGGCGCTCTGCGCCGGCGCCGTCGTGCTGGTGGCCCTCGGCTGAGTCAGCCGACCCACTCACGCGAGACGAGCAGGTCCTCGAGGACGTCCGGCAGCACGTCGACACCGAGCCCTGGCCCTGTCGGCACCGTCATGTGCCCGTCCTGGTCGACGGACAAGGGCGCCGTGATGTCCTGGGCGAAGAACCGCGACGAGGATGACGTGTCGCCGGGGAGCGTGAAGCCGGGCAGCGAGGCCAGGGCCACGTTGGCGGCCCGGCCGAGACCCGTCTCGACCATCCCACCGCACCAGACGGGGACCTCGAGCTCCACGCAGACGTCGTGGATCTCCTTCGCCTCCAGGTAGCCGCCCACCCGTCCGGGTTTGATGTTCACCACCGAGCAGGCGCCCATCTCGATGGCGTCGCGGGCAGATCGCGCCGACGTCACCGACTCGTCGAGGCAGATCGGGGTCGTGACGGCTGCGGCGAGCAGCGCGTGGCCGTGCAGGTCCTCCTCGTCGAGTGGTTGCTCGATGAGGAGCAGGCCGAACTCGTCCAGCCTCCCGAGCAGCGCGGTGTCGGCCCTGGTGTAGGCCGTGTTGGCGTCCACCTGCAGCATCAGGTCGTCGCCGTACCGCTCGCGCACCGCCCGGACCGGGGCGAGGTCCCAACCCGGCTCGATCTTCAGCTTGATCCGGACGTAACCCTCGGCCAGGTAGCCGTCCACCGCGTCGAGCAGTTCGGGAATCGTGTCCATGATGCCCACCGAGACCCCGCAGGCCACGCGGTCGCGCACTCCCCCGAGTTCGGTGGCGAACGAGCGGCCGGCGGCTCGGAGCTCGGCGTCCAGTACCGCCATCTCCAGGGCCGCCTTGGCCATGCGATGTCCGTGCAGGTGGGCCAGTGCGGGCGCGACGCCGCTCGCGCGGAGGTCGTCGTGGGCGCTGAGGACCGGCAGGAAGAAGCGCCGGATGACGTCGATGCAGCCGTCGACGTACTCCGAGGAGTAGACGGGCTCGGTCATGGCCACGCATTCACCCCACCCTTCCGCCTCGGCGGTGAGCACCCGGACGAGCAGGGCGTCTCGTGTCGTCTCGATGCCGAACGACGTCCGGAACGGTGACACCAGGGGCAGGGCCACGCGCACGAGCTCGACCCGGTCGATCTTCACGATCCGTCTCCTCGCGCCAGCAGGTAGACGCCCTCGGAGCGGAAGCCCCGGTAGCGGTAGCCGTCGTTCATCAGGGTCCCGAGGGTGTCGCGCAGGGCAAGGCGCCAGTCTCGCGCGAGCTGCGGGTGGGTGGCTCGCAGCGACTCGATGTCGGCGGGAATCGCGATGCCGAGCAGCGGAGCCGCCGTCTGCCTCTGTCTGGGGCTCCCGTCGTCGCCGACCTCGAGCAGCAGCGATTCCTCCGCTGTGATCTCTGGAGGCGCGCACCGCTCGCCACGGGCGACCGCTTGGACACGCTCGTCCTGCAGCGGCCAGTCGAGCAGGAGGCGATCGGTTTCGTCGTCGCCGTTGATGGCGTCGCGCAGGGGGCCGTAGAAGTTGGGGAGATAGTCCGTCGGGCGCGCTGCGAGCTTCACCAGGTTGAGGTGGGCGTTGCGGCGCACGAGCGGGTCGAAGGTCCAGGTGATGGACGGCATCTCCTTGCGCAGCGCCCATGCGCGCTGATGCAGCTTGAGCGCGAAACCGATCCCGCGCCCGGCCCGTTCGCCGAGTACGGCGGCGACGTGGCTGTGCAGGGATGCGCCGGTCGGCCCCGACCTGACTCCGACGGCCATGGCGACGAGCTGGTCCCCCTCGAAGGCGCCGCCGACGTAGTTGCCCGTCTTCGCCAGCACGCGCAGCCATTCGACCGTCACGGCGGCGGTGCCAGCATCTGGGGAGAACACCTGGTTGCACACGGCTTCGGCGGCCTGGCACTCCTCCAGCCCGGACAGCTCGCGCAGGGTGACGCCACTGTTCGTGGAGGCTCGGGCGGCGTCCTGTTCGGCTGCCTGGAGGAGTCGAGTGCTCACCCCCGGGACGGTACTGCAGCGCGGCGGGTCAGGGGTGCGCGACCCATCGGGTCAGGTGGCGGGTGCCCTTCAGCCAGTCGGTGATGGGGTGGGAGCCATCGAAGTCGTCCCGCATCCGCTCGGCGATCCGGACCTTCTCGGGGTTGGCGAGACAGCGCCTGGCCACGTTGAACTTCACCGTGTCCGCGGCCCGGTCGAAGACCGCCCGGTGGTCACAGGTCATGGGGTTGCCCTTCGGCTTCCAGCCGTTGGTGCGTTGCAGCGTGAAGTCCTGGCCGGCCTGCAGGCCGGTGCGGAAGACGAAGTCCGGCCCGGCCGTCGCGGGGTCGGTGTCCAGCCAGATGTTCAGCCCGGACGGGCCTGCCGCGGAGGTGGCGCGTAGGTCTGCCACCTCGGTGGTGACGATGACGCGGTTCGGTGCGTGGTTGATGCGGACGTTCAAGATGTCACCCAGCGAGCCACTGGCGTCGGGTCCGTCGACGATGCTGACGACCTGCGCCGAGGCGGGGCTCGCGAGGAGACCGGTGCCGATGGTGGTGAGTGCGACTGCGGCCAGGCCGAGTCGGGTCCTGAGGTGTGCCATGGGAGTCCCCCTGAAGTCGATGGCGCCGATTCGACGCCCTACGTCGCTAAGACGCGGTCGACCATCAGGAGGTTGCAGGGGCCTCGCGGATACCCGAGCTTCTCAGTCGAGGTAGTCGCGCAGCACCTGCGAGCGGCTCGGGTGACGCAGTTTCGACATGGTCTTCGACTCGATCTGGCGGATCCGCTCGCGGGTCACGCCGTAGACCTTGCCGATCTCGTCGAGTGTCTTGGGCTGGCCGTCGGTGAGGCCGAAACGCATGCTCACCACGCCTGCCTCGCGCTCGGAGAGGGTGTCGAGGACGGCGTGCAGCTGCTCCTGCAGGAGGGTGAAGCTGACCGCGTCGGCCGGCACGATGGCCTCGGAGTCCTCGATCAGGTCGCCGAACTCGGAGTCACCGTCCTCACCGAGCGGGGTGTGCAGCGAGATGGGCTCACGGCCGTACTTCTGCACCTCGATGACCTTCTCGGGGGTCATGTCGAGTTCCTTGGCCAACTCCTCCGGAGTGGGCTCGCGGCCCAGATCCTGCAGCATCTGACGCTGCACCCGGGCCAGCTTGTTGATGACCTCGACCATGTGCACCGGGATCCGGATGGTCCGGGCCTGGTCGGCCATGGCACGGGTGATGGCCTGGCGGATCCACCAGGTGGCGTAGGTCGAGAACTTGTAGCCCTTGGTGTAGTCGAACTTCTCGACGGCACGGATCAGGCCGAGGTTGCCCTCCTGGATGAGGTCGAGGAACAGCATCCCGCGACCGGTGTAGCGCTTGGCCAGCGACACCACGAGGCGCAGGTTGGCCTCGAGCAGGTGGTTCTTGGCCCGACGGCCGTCCTCGGAGATCCAGGTGAGCTCGTCGAGCGCCTTCGGGGTGATCTTGCCGCCCTTGGCGAGCTTCTCCTCGCTGAAGAGGCCGGCCTCGATCCGCTTGGCGAGCTCGACCTCCATCTCGGCGTTGAGGAGGGGGACCTTGCCGATCTGCTTCAGGTAGTCCTTGACCGGGTCGGCGGTCGCGCCGGCGACCATGACCTGCTGCTCCGGCTCGTCGGTCTCGTCGGCGGCGGAGACCACGAACGTGGCCTTCTTCTCGTCCTCGACGATGGTCGGGTCGGTCTTGACGTCCTTCTCGAACTCTTCGTCGGCGATGTCGGGCAGCACCTTCTTGCCGTCGGGTCCCACCACGACCACGTCGTCGAGGACGACGGGGGTCGCGGGCTCGCTGGCCTTCTTGGCCGCGCGCTTCGCCGGTGCCCGCTTGGCCGCTGGGGCGGGCGTCTCCTCAGCAGCAGGGGCAGCCGACGCCTTCTTGGCCGGCGCCTTCTTCGCGGTGGTGGCGGTCGTCGCGGCGCGGGGCGACGCGGCGGCCACACTGCGGCTCGACTCGGCGGACACCTGCACCGAGATGCCCTGGGCACTCAGGTGCACCAACAGGGCCTTGAGGTGGCGCGGCTCGACCGCCGCCTCCTCGCTGGCCTGTCTGACCTGCTCCGGACTGATGATGCCGGAGGCGGCGCCGACCTCGACGAGGGCGAGGACAGCGGGGTGCGTGAGCACCTCTGCGGGCAGGAGCTTGCGTGGGTTCGAAGACACGAACACCTCTCGTGAATCACAATCCGGGCGCGGCAAAGGCCGGTGTCGTCAAGAGCCGCTGTTCATATTCTGCCACGGCGATGGTGAGCCCTCGACCATTGCCCTACGTGTCCGGGGTGTGAGCGGACGCCGGTCAACCGTCATCCCGCCTTGGCGGCGGCCTTCTTCTGCTTCTTGAAGTCGCGCACCTTCTGCAGCGACACGGGGTCGACCACGTCGGCCACCGACCGGTAGCCGTCGTGTGCGTAGTCGCCGACCACGGACTCCCAGCCGGTCGGTCGTACGCCGAGCTGCTTGGCCAGGAGAGCGACGAAGATCTGGGCCTTCTGCTTGCCGAACCCGGGCAGCGCCATGATTCGCTTGAGCAGGTGGGCTCCCGATTCGGCCTCGGTCCACAGTCGCTCTGCGTGGCCGCCGTACTGCTCCTCCACGATGGCGGCAAGCTCCTGCAGTCTGGCTGCCATGGAGCCGGGGAACCGGTGGATCGCCGGAGTCGTGCTGCACAGGGCGGCGAACTCCTCAGGATCAGCCGCCGCGATGGCAGCCGGCTCGATGGACCCGAAGCGCGCCAGCACCTTGGCGGGTCCGCGGAACGCGTGTTCCATCGGGTACTGCTGGTCGAGCATCATGCCGACCAGGAGGGCGAACGGACTGTCGGTCAGGACCCGGTCGGCGTCTGCGTCTCCGGTGATGTGGATGCCCATGTCATCCATCTTGCCTCACGTCGGTTCGGATCAGCCCTCGGCCTTGACCGCCATCACGGGGCAGTGAGCGTCGAGCAGGATGCGCTGGGCGTTGCTCCCGAGGATCAGCTTCCCGACCGGCGTGCGACGGCGCAGCCCGATCACGATGAGCTCGGCAGAGTTGGCCTCCGCGATGCTGATCAGGTCCTCGGCCGGCTCGAAGCCACGCACGAGCTGGCGCAGGTCGTAGGAAACCCCGGCGGCGTCCAGCTTCGCGCGCACCTTGGCGATGTCCTCCTCGGCCTGCACGGCAGCCACCTGGTCGAAGTCATGGCCCCCGCGGTGCGAGTTGACGACGACAAGTTTCGCCTTGCGGAGCTCTGCCTCCGCAATCGCCTTGTCGAGCGCCGCATCGCCTTCCGGCTTGGGCACATAACCAACCACGATGGTCCCCATCGACCGATCCCTCCTCGAAAACTCCGCGGGCCGCTGCGGCCCGTGTGGGAACGGTATCGAATGAAACGTGATCTGGGCAGGCCTGTGGACGATGGGCGCGGCGCGGACGGCGATGCGTCAGGCTGAATCCATGCCAGCCCAGGTGCGCGCCCTTCCCGCACCCACGATCCCGCGGGCATCACTTCGGCTCGAGGTTGCCCGCCTGCGACACGAGGAACGGAGCAGGTGGTTCACCGCTGCCGTTCACGCCGGCACACCGGGCGGCGTCGAGGCCAGGTTCACGCTCGAGCCGGACCAACCCCTCGACCATGCACTGCGTGCAGAGGTCGCCGGAGCGCTCGTGAGTCGCACGCTGACCGACCGGCCGGCACCGCTGTTCTGGTTGACCCGGGCCGGCGAGCTCGGGGCCGAGGATCTTGACCTCGAGTGGTACGCCGCGGCCAGGACCGCGTACGGCGAGGCCGGTCTGCCCCTGGTCATGGTCGTCGTCACCAAACGAGGTTGGCGCGACGTGGCCGGAGGCGACGGCAGGGAGTGGAAACGCCTGCGGCTCAGGAGCCGAGCTCAGTCCCAGGCGTGAACAGGCTCGTTGGTGTGCATCCGCTCGCGGTAGTCCACGAGCGTCTGACGCAACGCCTCGCTGCGGGCTGTGCCGCCGGACGTGCGCTCATGCACCCGGCGGGTGAACCACTCGGCGCCGTTGGTGCCGAGCAGACACCGCTGCTCGATGATGCCGAGCAACCTGTCCTTGACCTCGGACTCCACGCCCCAGGCCTCGAGGCCCTGGTGGGCCATCGGCAGCAGGCGGCGCAAGGTGAGCTCGGTGGCCCGGACCTGGCCGACCCCGGGCCAGTAGATCAGCGACTCGATGCCCTGTTGGGCGGCCGTGTGGAAGTTCTCCTCGGCGGCACTGAACGACATCTGTGACCACAGCGGCCGCTCGCTCTCGGCCAGGTTGCGCACGAGGCCGAAGAAGAACGCGGCGTTGGCGATGGTGTCGGCGACCGTCGGGCCCGCTGCGAGGACCCGGTTCTCGACCCGCAGGTGCGGCACTCCCCCGGAGATGTCGTAGACCGGACGGTTCCAGCGGTAGATGGTGCCGTTGTGCAGCCGGAGCTCGCCCAGGCGCGGCGTACCTCCGGCTTCGAGGACCTCCAGCGGATCCTCGTCCTCGGTGATGGGCAGCAGCGCCGGGAAGTAGCGGACGTTCTCCTCGAACAGGTCGAACACCGAGGTGATCCAGCGCTCCCCGAACCACACCCTCGGACGCACACCCTGCGCCTTGAGCTCCTCGCTGCGGGTGTCGGCGGCCTGCTCGAACAACGGGATCCGGGTCTCGCGCCACAGCTCCTTGCCCAGCAGGTAGGGCGAGTTGGCTCCCACGGCGAGCTGGACGGCTGAGATCGCCTGGGAGGCGTTCCAGTAGTCGGCGAAGTTGGCCGGCGAGGTCTGGACGTGGAACTGGGTGCTGGTGCACGCGGCCTCGGGCATGATCGAGTCGGCCGTCGTCTGCAGCCGCTCGGCGCCACGGATGTCGATGACGATGTCCTCGCCCCGGGCCTCGAGGATCTGCTCGCTCAGCAGCTTGTAGCGCGGATTGGCACTCAGGGTGGAAGGAGACAGGTGCTGCTCCTCGAGCGTGGGAAGGATCCCGATCATCACCATGTGCGCACTGAGAGCGTTGGACTTGGTCTCCGCGTCGTTGAGGCTGCGCCGCAGATTGTCCTCGAACGTCGTGAGCCCACCCTCACGCAGCTTGGCCGGGGGGACGTTGATCTCGATGTTGAACTGGCCCAACTCGGTCTGGAAGTCAGGGTCGGCGATCGCGTCGAGGACCTCGGCGTTCTTCAGGGCCGGGTGACCGTCGTCGTCGACGAGGTTGAACTCGATCTCCAGCCCGGTCATCGGGTCGTCGGTGTCGAAGGCCGCCTCGCGCAGCATGCGGGCGAACACATCGAGGCAGCGGCGTACCTTCTCCCGGTGACGGGTTCTGTCGGCCCGGGAGAACTCCTGTGCCGCGACTTCTTCGCCCATGCCCGGAAGCCTAGGGCAAGGCTCCTCTCCCGGCACCTCATCCAGCATCTGGGCCAGGAGTCGAGCTCGACGGGCCGGTGAGCCACGCCTCCCAGGCGTTCGGTGGCACCGCGTGTTCGAGCAGCCCCGCGACGCAGGCTGCGACGCCGTCCTCGGGCTCGATCTCGAGGCACCGGTCCACCGCGCACCACGCCAGGGCGCCCTGCCCGGACTGCCAGGCCGCCACCGCGAGCAGACCGGCGGGCGCGACCACGAACTCCTCCGGCACTCGGCGCAGGACCTCCGACCAGAGCCGAGCATGTCCAGACGCGTTGCTGCGACGCAGCGTGAGCAACACCCGGTCCCGCGCATGGTCGTCGACCAGGGCCACCGCCAGGCGGGCGACGACATCAGCGCGCACCGCCGGTCCCGCTGTGCGGCGAACCGCGGCCGCCACGGTCTCAGCGGCCCACGCGGCCTCGGCCGAGACCTGCACGGACCCGAGCTGCGACAGGATCGCCGGGAGGTGGCTCGCCACCTCGGCGACCTGGTCGGGAACCGGCACCAAGGAGGCCGCCAGGTCCGCACGACTGCGGTGGGTCACAGTCCCGTCGAACACCGCCTGGGCGGCGAACCGATGCGCCGAGACGTCATAGGAGCGCCCTTTGCCGGGATTGATCCGGGGGTCGATCTCGAACCAGCGCGCCCCATCCGCGCGCAGCACGGTGATGACGTCGATGCCGGCGCCGCGGAAGGCCCGGCGGATCTGCGCAGCCGTGAACACGCCCAGTGGCTCGTCGCAGGAGTAGATCACGAAGGCTGCTCTGTCGACCCGGTTGCGCTGGGAGGCGGCGAGCAGCGGCGCGACCGCCGCGCCGACGCTGAACCGCGGGGGTAGGTCGACGCGGGCGTGGAAGCTCCCGCTCGGTGAGCCGAAGGTGAGCATCACGATGGAGTCCTCGGGGTGGAACCCCAGCACCACGGGCACGACGGCCAGCAGGTCCTCCGGGGTGCGAGCGGTCATCGTCGGGGGCTGGTGGTCGCGCGTGGTCATGGCGGGGTCCTCCCCGCTGGACGCCCGGTTCACACCTGGCTTCGCGGGCCTGTGGACAACCGGAGGCGTGGTCGGTCCTCGAAGTGTCGGCGGCCTCGGGTACGTTGCCCGACATGGGCTGGACCGTGCTGCCGTGAGACCCGACGCCTCGATCCTGCACATCGACCTCGATGCCTTCTTCGCAGCGGTCGAGCAGCGCGACAAGCCGTCCCTGCGCGGCAAACCGGTCATCGTCGGCGGTGTCGGCATGCGCGGTGTGGTCTCCACCGCGTCCTACGAGGCTCGCGTCTTCGGCGTGCGCTCGGCGATGTCCACGCGCGAGGCCAGGTCCCGCTGCCCCAACGCGGCGTTCCTCTCGGGACGCTTCCACGCCTACCACGCTGCCAGCTCGGCGGTGATGACCCTGTTGCGCAGTCACTCTCCACTCGTGGAGCCACTCTCCCTGGACGAGGCCTTCGTCGACCTCGCCCAGGCCGACCTCCCCGACCTCGGGGTCGACAGTGTCACCGAGTTCGGGGCCACGTTGAGACGTGAGGTCTACGACGTGACCGGCGGACTCACCGCGAGTGTCGGGATCGGCACCTCCAAGTTCATCGCCAAGGTGGCCAGTGAGCTGGACAAGCCGGATGGGCTCACCGTGGTGGCACCGGGGACCGAGCAGGAGCTGCTGCGCCCGATGAAGGTGACCGTCATCCCCGGAGTCGGGCCGGCCACCGCCGAAAGGCTGCGAAGAGCCGGCGTCCACACCGTTGCCGACCTCGAGGCGCTCAGCCTCGAGGAGCTCGTCCGACAGGTCGGCAAGTCTCACGGCCAGTCCCTGCACCACCTGGCTCGTGCGCAGGACGACCGTGCCGTGGTCGCAGAGCGCGAGACCAAGTCAGTCAGTGTCGAGGGCACCTACGAGACCGACCTGACCGACCGCAGCCTGATGACCGGGTTGCTGACTCGTCAGGCCGGCCAGGTCGCGGAACGGCTGCGCAAGCACGGACTGTCGGGGCGCACGGTGACCATCAAGGTGCGCCTCCACGACTTCACCACCCTCAACCGGTCCTCGACCCTGCCGGCACCGACCGACCAGGCGAGCACGATCGCCCGCCTCGCGCGTGCGCTGCTCGAGGATCTCGACACCTCCGGTGGGGTCCGACTGCTGGGGGTGGGTGTCTCGGGCCTGGCCGACTGGATCCAGGAGGATCTCTTCGGTGAGACCGAGGCGGAGGGCGAGCTGGTCGAGGAGGTCGAGCTGCCCGCTGTAGACCCGCGACACTGGCGCCCCGGCATGGACGTGGTGCATGACGAACTGGGTCAGGGCTGGGTCTGGGGGGCCGGCAAGGGCGTGGTGACCGTGCGCTTCGAGACCGCTGAGACCCCACCCGGCCCGGTGCGCAGCTACTCCGCCGACGATCCAGCCCTGCAACCGCTCATCGACGGTGCGTGAAGCGGACCGCTTCACCGGGCCGCAGCTGGGCGCACTGCCACAGGTCCCCCGGCTCCACCACCGCGATGACGGGATAGCCCCCGGTCACCGGGTGGTCGTTGAGCAGGACGACCGGCATCCCGTCGGGCGGCACCTGGATCGCGCCGAAGACCATGCCCTCGCTGGCCAGCTCGCCGTCCCTGACGCGGGGCAGCCGTTCGCCGGTCAGTCGCAGGCCCACCCGGTTGGACTCCGCCAGGACCGAGTAGGGACCCGCGCAGAGGACATCGAGCGCACTGTCTGCGAACCAGTCCCGACGCGGGCCGGGCAGCAGCCGCAGCGGGCCGACCGCGGGACCACGAGGGGTGTCGTGTGCACGGATCTCGCCGACGGAGGCACCAACGGGCAGCTCCTGCCCGGTGACCAGGGGCGGCGGGCCCACCCCGGACAGGGTGTCGGTGCTGCGTGAGCCCAACACCTCAGGCACTGCGAACCCACCGGCCACGGCGACGTAGCTGCGCACCCCCCGGTCGGGCGTTCCCAGCGAGACCTCGGCTCCCGCGGGCACCCATTCGGGGACCTGCACACCCCGCGGACGCCCGTCGATGCTCAGTGGCACCGGCGCTCCCGTCACCGCGATCCAGACACCGGTGTCGGAGCGCAGGCGCAGCCCGCCCAGCACCGTCTCCAGCACCGCGGCCGAGGGGCCGTTGCCCACGATCCGGTTGGCGAGGGCGGCAGCCGGGACATCGAGAGCACCTGCCCGGGGTACGCCGAGATGTGCGAACCCGGGGCGGCCCTCGTCCTGGACCGTGGTGAGCACCCCCGGATCGAGCACCGTGATGATCGAGGTGCTGCTCATCGCAACCGCACCCGCGTGCCGGGCGGCAGCAGGGCCGGGGAGGTCCGGGCGGGGTCCCACAACGGCGCGTCGACGGTGCCGACGAGCCGCCAGCCCCCGGGCGAGGCGCTCGGGTAGATGCCCGCAAAGTCGCCGGCCAGGGCCAGCGAGCCTGCCGGGACTCGGCTGCGGGGGCTGTCCAGCCTCGGCACGGCCAGCGTCTCCGGCAGCCCGGTCAGGTAGGAGAAGCCCGGCGCGAAGCCACAGAAGGCGACGGTGAACTCGGTGGCCAGGAGCACCTCAGGTGCGGGGCGACCCCAGAGCTCGGAGACGAAGTCGAGGTCGGCACCGTCCCACTCGACCTCCAGCGAGACGTTCGCGCCGATGACCGCCAGGCCGGGATGCCAACCCTTCAGGGCCACTTCCAGGTCATCCTCGACCCCGTCGAACAGCACCGTGCGGGCAGCCGGCACGATCTCGATCGCGGTGACCCGATCCCGCGCCCAGGTCGCCAGGGACACCGCCTGGGCAGCGTCAGCAACCTCGACGAGGACGGCGTCACGGCCGACCGGGATCAGGTGCACGAGACCAGCGTGTCAGACGCCGCTCAGGCGAACGGCCGCAACACGTAGTCGGCCGCAAGCAGCGCACGGCGTACCGCCCGGGCGTGGGCGACGGCATCGGGGCTGTCACCGTGCACGCACACCGAGTCCACGCGGGCTGCGAGCCGCACCGCGTTGGCGGCGATCGCCGAGCTGTCCTCGACGAGCGCATGCGGCTCACCACGAGGTACGAGCCGGCCCGCTGAGGTGTAGGCCCGGTCCGGGAAGCCCTCCAGGAACGTACGACGGCCGGCCTGGGCCGCCATCGACAGGATCACCGCGCCGCCCATCCCCAGCAGCGGGAGCGCCGCCGATCCGGAGAGTACGGCGCCGGCCTGCTCGGCGTCGTCGATGACCCGGTGGTAGAGCGCACCGTGCGGTTTGACATAGCCGACCGCACCACCCTCGGAGGCTGCGATCTCACTCAGGACTCCCACCTGATCGGCCACCTGCTCACGCAGCACCGCCAGCGGCACCTCGCGGGGAATGCGCCCGAAGTTCTCCCGGTCCGCGTAGGACACCTGGGCACCGATCGTGACGCCTCGTCGGACCGCCTCGGCGCACACCCGCCGCATGATCTCGGCGTTGCCCGCGTGATAGCCGCAGGCGACGTTGGCGCTGGTCACCAACGCCAACAGACCCTCGTCGTCGGTGACCTCCTCGCCGAGATCGGCGTTGAGGTCGAGTGCGGCCATCACCCTCACAGGGTGCCAGAAATAGGTGAGAGGCCCTGCGAAAGTATGAGTTCCACAGGGCCCCTCGGTTTGACCGTCGTGTGACGCCTCAGGTCGACCAACTGAACTCTCTGGCCCCGCCCGCCTTCGTCACCGGCAAGCGCCGCAGATTGCTCCGCGATCTGGACCTTCTCGTTCTGCTGATCCCGCCTTCCCTTGCGAGAGGGCGTAGGAGAGTTCTATGTGACCGAGGCCACGCTGCGCAAGAGGTCGGGCCGACATTTCGACCCCAGTATTCGAGTCACGGCGTGTCCTCCACAGATGCGACAAGTCTCTCCACAGAAACGGCCTGTCACTGCACAGGTTCAGGGGGTCACCTGTGGATGAGGAGCGCCCGATAGCCTCGCCGCATGGAACCACCCGTTGCGGCACGCCTTCCCGTCGAGACCGTCCACCAGTTCGGCGTCGAGACCCGGACCCGGGTCGACGACTACGACTGGCTGCGCGACAAGGACTCCGCAGAGGTGACGGCCTATCTGGAGGCCGAGAACGCGTTCGCCGAGGAGCAGACCGCGCACCTGGCCGGACTGCGCACCCAGCTCTTCGAGGAGATCAGGTCACGCACCCAGGAGACCGACCTGTCCGTCCCGTCCCGGGTGCGCGGCTACTGGTACTACTCGCGCTCCTTCGAGGGCAAGGAGTACGGCGCGAGCTGCCGCATTCGGGTCAGCGACCCTGACGACTGGACTCCCCCGCAGCCGGCCGAGGACTGCGCGCCGGACCAGCCTGCCCTGCCCGGCGAGGAGCTGCTCGTCGACCTCAACGTGCTGGCCGAGGGCCACGAGTTCTTCTCGATGGGCGGCTCCTCGATCAGTTCCGACGACCGCCTGCTGGCCTACTCCACCGACGTGGTCGGCGACGAGCGCTACACCGTGCGGATCAAGGACCTCGCCACCGGCGAGCTCGAGCCGGACGTCATCACCGGCGTGCTGGGCGGCGTCACCTGGGACCGCGCCGGTGAGCATGTCTACTACACGACCATCGACGAGTCCTGGCGTCCCGACAAGATCTGGCGCCACACCCTGGGCACCGACCAGGCCGAGGACACGCTGGTGTTCCACGAGACCGATGCCCGCTTCGGCGTCGGCGCCGGGCGGATGCGCAGCGACCGTTTCCTGGTCATCGCCAGCGGCTCGAAGACGACCAGCGAATACAGGGTGCTCGACGCGGAGAACCCTGAAGCCGGCTTCGTGCTGTTCCATCCGCGCACCGAGGGCGTCGAGTACTCCCTCGAGCACGCGGTGATCGGTGGCGAGGACCAGTTCCTGGTGCTGCACAACTCCACGGGTGCCGACTTCGAGATCGGACGGGCACCGATCGTCCCGACCGGTCCGGAGGGCTGGACACCCCTCATCGCGCACCGCGCCGGCACCCGACTCGAGGACATCGACGCCTTCGCCGGCCACCTCGTGGTGCACCAGCGCAGCGCCGGGCTGACCCAGCTGCGGATCCTGGAGCTCCGTCACGACGCTGTGGGGCCGGACGATGGGTTGGGCGACGACTACCTCGTCGAGTTCGAGGACGCCGTCTACACCATCGGCTCGGGCGCCAACTCGGCCTTCGAGCAGCCGGTGGTCCGCTTGGGCTACACCACGATGGCCAAGCCGCCGTCGGTGTTCAACTACGACGTCCGCACCCGCGAGCTCACCCTGCTCAAGCAGGCTCCCGTCCTGGGCGGCTACGACCCGGCCGACTACGAGGAACACCGCGTATGGGCCACGGCCGAGGACGGCACCCAGGTGCCGATCTCGTTGGTCCACCGGCGCGGTGCCCGCGACGCCGGCCCGATCCCGTTCCTGCTCTACGGCTACGGCGCCTACGAGGCCTCGATCGACCCGTACTTCTCCGTGGCCCGGCTGTCGATGCTGGACCGTGGCGCGGGTTTCGCCATCGCGCACGTGCGGGGCGGCGGCGAGATGGGGCGGCACTGGTACGACGACGGCAAGCTGGACCACAAGCAGAACACCTTCGGGGATTTCATCGCCTGCGCCCGGCACCTCATCGACACCGGCTGGACCACCAGCGACCGCCTGGTCATCGAGGGCGGCTCAGCCGGCGGTCTGCTGATCGGCGCCGTCCTCACGCAGGCGCCGGAGCTCTTCGCCGGGGCGGTGGCGCAGGTCCCCTTCGTCGACCCCCTCACCTCGATGCTGGACTCGAGCCTGCCGTTGACGGTGGCCGAGTACGACGAGTGGGGCAACCCGGAGGCCGACCTCGCCGCCTACGACACGATCGCCGCCTATGCGCCCTACGACAACGTCGCCGCGCTGGACTATCCGCCGATCCTGGCCGAGACCTCGCTGAACGACACCCGGGTGCTCTACGTCGAGCCCGCCAAGTGGGTGGCACGTCTCAGGGCGACCGCGACGGGTCGCCGCGATTTCCTGCTCAAGACCGAACTGTCCGCCGGCCACGGCGGGGTGTCTGGCCGCTACAAGGCCTGGACGGACCGGGCCTTCTCGTTGGCCTGGATCCTGGACAAGATGGGTCTGGCGGACTGAGCCAAGCCCGGGTCAGCTGTGGCACTGCACCCCGGCGCAGGCGGCCAGCTCTGCGAGCCGCCGGTGCAGGCGTGCCACCTCCTCGCTGCTGAGCGAGGCGTAGGCGTTGACGTTCTGGGCCGGGTCGGTGCGCAGGTCGTAGAACTCCCGCTCGCCGCTCTGGTACTCGACATAGGTGGTCCACGGGCCTCGCAGCGCGGCGTAGGCCGTGAGGGAGCCTGCCAGCTGCGGCTGCGCGTCGGGATCGCCGGGTGCCACCGGCCCGTCGTGCTCGATCAGTGCGTAGTCACGCGTCGCCACGGCGGCGCCCTGCCACAGCCCCAGCAACGACAAACCGTCGACCTCCGAGGCGATGGCGGCACCCGCGATCTCGTCGAAGGTCGGCCTCAGGTCGATGTTCTGGACCACGGCGGACGTGCTGGCGCCGCGCGGAACCCCAGGTCCGGACACGATCAGCGGCACCCGCACGTCGGTGTCGAACGCCGTCATCTTGCCCCCGCGCAGCCGGTGCTGCCCCAGGTGGTAGCCGTTGTCGGAGGTGAAGATCACGTAGGTGTCCCCGGCCACACCCTGCTCACGCAACGTGGTGCGGACCTTCGCCAGCATCTCGTCGATGGCCTGGACCGAGCGGACCCGGTTGCGGAACCGCCGGTCGATCATCTGCTTGTCGCGCCGGGTCAACCTCGGGACGTCGAGCCACGCGGGCGAGCCGGACACCTTGACATCGAAGGCCGGCCCGCGCGGGGCCTTCAGGCGCGGGAACAGCCGGGCGTGACGAGGCGCCGGGACGAAGGGGGTGTGCGGGGCGAAGGTCGAGATCTCGAGGAAGAACGGCTGCCCGGACTTCGCGCTCTCGCTGACGAAGCGGTCGGCGTACCTGCCCAGGACGTCGGTGAGGTAATCCACCGGCCGGTCCCCGCGCCGCCGCAGCTCGCCGTCGACGTTGAGGGTGTAGTTGAAGCCGCGATAGCCGCGATCGGTGCTGACCCAGGTCGACCACCCGGGCGGCACATAGCCGCCGGCGACGGGGTAGCCGTTGAGATACTTGCCCAGGAAGCCCGTCCGGTAGCCCGCCGCCTGCAGGTCCGTGGCCAGCGTCGACTCCTCGCCGCCGTTGTCATGGAAGGTCTCGAACCCACCATCAGGGGGTTCGTTGGTGAAGATCCCGGTGTTGTGGGAGTAGCGACCGGTCAGCAGCGAGGCCCGCGAGGGGCAGCAGAGCGAGTTGCTGATGATGTAGCGCTCCGCGGACAGTCCCGCCTGCTTCAGCCGACGTACGGCGGGCATGTGGACCACCAGGTCCCGTGAGAGGTCGTCGGTGAGGACCAGCACGATGTTGGGCTGCGCACCCGACTGGGTGGCCCTGTCGGCACGAGCGGGTGGGCCCGAGCGCCCCGTGGCCGCGAGCGCGCCTGCGACCAGGGCGAGGACGACGACAGCTGTCGTGGCCCGCCATGGGAACCGTGTCATCGCATCCCCCCGAATCTAGAGTCATCAACTCTACATTGTCTCCTGCGACGTGGTCCGTCGACACGCGTGGTGTCGAGGAGTACAAAGAAGCATGGCCGACCTTGAAAGTTCCCAGCTCCTCGCCGAACTCGAACCTGTCGTCGAGGAGAACCTCAACCGGCATCTGTCCATCGCCAAGGAGTGGATGCCGCACGAGTACGTCCCGTGGAGCCTCGGGCGCGACTTCAAGGACCTCGGTGGCGAACCGTGGGAGGTGGCCCAGTCCCAGCTCTCGCCCATCGCCCGGACAGCTCTCGAGGTGAACCTGCTCACCGAGGACAACCTGCCCAGCTACCACCGCGAGGTCGAGCGAGCCTTCGGCCGTGACAGCGCCTGGGGCACCTGGGTGAACAGATGGACGGCTGAGGAGGGGCGCCACGCGTTCTGCATCCGCGACTACCTGCTGGTGACCCGGGGCGTGGACCCCGACGAGCTCGAGCGGGCCCGGATGGAGACCATGGAGGTCGGCTACGACTCGGCGGACAAGCCCCTGCTCAACGTGTGCGCCTACGTCTCCTTCCAGGAGTTGGCCACCCGGGTCTCGCACCGCAACACCGGCCGCTACACCGCCGAGCCGATCGCGGAGAAGCTGCTGACGCGCGTGGCCATGGATGAGAACCTGCACATGATCTTCTACCGCAACCTGGTCTCGGCGGCGCTCGAGCTCACCCCGAGCCAGACGATGCGCGCGATCACCGACGAGGTCGTCGACTTCCAGATGCCCGGCAGCATCATCCCCGGCTTCTCCCGCAAGGCCGTGCAGATGGCCAAGGCCGGCATCTACGACCTGCGCATCCACCACGACGACATCGTGGCGCCGCTGTTGCGCCAGTGGGGCGTCTGGGAGCTCGAAGGCCTCGACGCCGAGGGTGAGCAGGCGCGCAACGAGCTCGCCGCGGCCGTGGCGGCGCTGGATGCCGAGGCCACCCGCTTCGTGGAGCGCCGCGATGAGGCAGCCGCCAAGAAGGCGGCCCGTCAGGCTCTGTGAGCGGAGCCCGCGGCCCGTGAGGCCGTGTCAGGGACTGCTGTTCTGGGTACCCAACCCTGAGAAGTCCCTGATAACTACAACGACGTGCAACTCTTTGCGGCTCCGACACGTATTTCCCTGTGTAGGCAACAACATCAGGGAATCTTCGGCCTCCCGGATCCGTTGCACCAGAGGTGAGACAGCGACGCTGTCCACGAGGCGAGAGGAGGCTCCTGAGATGGCTACCAGAACAGCTACGAGGGGCGTAAGCCGAGAGATCGAAGGCCGCGACAGTGTGGGCCTCTACCTCGATGAGATTGCCCGCAACCCGCTCCTCGACGCGGTCACCGAAGTCGAACTCTCCAAGACGATCGAAGCCGGTCTGATGGCTGAGCACCTGCTCGCCGAAGGACGCATCGGCCGCCGCAAGGGCGGCGCGCCGAAGAGTGCGACCGAGGCCGAGCTCGAATGGATCGCCGCGGAGGGCCGGGCCGCGGTCCAGACCTTCGTCCAGGCCAACCTGCGGCTCGTCGTGTCGATCGCCCGCAAGTACGGGCGCTCGCAGATGCCCATGCTGGACCTGATCCAGGAGGGCAACACCGGCCTGATCCGCGCGGTCGAGAAGTTCGACTACGCCAAGGGCTACAAGTTCTCCACCTACGCGACCTGGTGGGTGCGCCAGGCCATCACCCGCGGCATCGCCCAGCAGGCCCGCGTGGTCCGGCTGCCCGTGCACGTGGTCGAAGAGCTCAACCAGGTGGGCAGCGCTCGCCGCACCCTGGAGCGTCAGCTCGGCCGTGACCCCGACCCGACCGAGATCGCCGACGAGCTCGGGATGCCGGTCGAGCGGGTCCTCGACCTGCTGAACTGGGGTCGCGAACACGTCAGCCTCGACACCCCCGTGGACGAGGACGGCGACACCTCGCTCGGTGACCTGATGGCTCAGGAGACCGCTCCGGGCCCTGACCTGACGGTGCTCGACACCGAGTCCCGCGACCGGCTGAACTCGCTGGTCGGTCTGCTGGACGACCGGGCCGCAGACATCATCCGCTCGCGCTACGGGCTGTCCGACGGACGCCAGCACAAGCTGGCCGACATCGGTGCCAAGCACGGCATCTCCGCCGAGCGGGTCCGCCAGCTCGAGCGGGAAGCACTCCAGAAGCTCCGCAAGTTCGCGGACCCCGACCTGGCTGCGTAGGGGCCCCTCCGCCTCGGCAGCCAGCCCACGCGGCGCCTGATCAGCGCCCTTGGATCCACCTGACGGTGGATCACCGAAGACCTCCGTGCCCGCTGCGGAGGTCTTCGGCATTGGTGGGCCAGGACACCCCGATCCCGGCGTGGACACAGGAGCATCGAGGGCGGTTCCCTCCAGGTGTCGCGAACGCCGTGGATGCCGCCCGGTCGGACCCAGGCCGTCAGAGTGTGCTGCGCCCGCCAACCAGGTCGTCGTACACCGTCGAGACCCGCCGGCGGAGGTCCTCGAGGCTGCCGGTGTTGTCGATCACATGGGTGGCGATAGCCAACCGGTCCTCGCGACTGGCCTGCGCGGCCAGCCGCCCGAGCGCCTCCTCGCGCGTCAGCCCGCGCAGCGAGACCATCCGTTGCAGCTGGGTCTCCTCGGGTACGTCGACGACCAGCACCGCATCGAAGCTGCCTGCCTGGCCGGTCTCGGTCAGCAACGGGATGTCGTGCACGACCACTGCGCCGGGAGGCGCTTCGCGCTCGAGCTCCGCGGCCCGGGCCCGGACCCGCGGGTGGATGATGCCCTCGAGGACGCGGCGCTGTTGCTCGTCGCCGAACACGATGGCCCCCATGGCGGGCCGGTCCAGCGCCCCGTCAGCGCTCAGCACCTGGGCACCGAACGCGTCGACGATCGCGCTCAGCCCCTCGGTGCCAGGTGCGACGACCTCGCGGGCGAGAAGATCAGCGTCGATGACCACCGCCCCCAGGTCAGCCAGGATCGCCGACACCGTGCTCTTGCCCGAGGCGACTCCCCCGGTCAGCCCTACCCGCATCACTGCGCCTGCAGTCGGCTGAGGATCCGGTTCAGCTCGGATCGGTCGCTCTGCGGCAATGCGGCCAGGAACTCCTCGGTCTGCTCCTGCCGGGTCCGGTCCATCACGGTGCGCAACCGTCTTCCTTCCTCGGTGGGGACCACGCACACAGCGCGGCGGTCGGAGGCGTCATCGACCCGGGACACCCATCCGCGGGTCTCCAGGGCATCCACGACCTCCGTCGCCGATCGGGGCGCGATGTGCAGTCGCTCGGCCAACACCGAGAGACGTGCGGACTCGAGCTCGCAGACGATGCGCAGCGCGCGGGACTGGGCAGGCGTGATGTCCCAGGCAGCCAGCGCAGCGCCGTACTGGCGGCGCAGCGACCGTGCCGCGCTCATGAGTAGGTCGCCGGTGTTCTCCGCCATGGGAACAAGCCTAGCCGATTCGGCGTTGAACCTCATAGTGAGGTAACCTCCGTATATGTATCGACTGTAGAAACGAGGTGGTCACATGGATGACCCCACCGACTCCCCCCGCCGCGGCGGCCCACGATCCGGCTTCCCCGCCGATCCGGCAGCTCGCCAGGCCGACAGGCACCAGTTGGAGACCTCGCCGGTCTCGCTGGCCCGCATCGGCCGCCTCTTCTCCCCCCACCGCAGCCAACTCGTCATCGTCATGGCCCTCATCGTGGCGAGCTCGGTGATCGGACTGGCCCAGCCGTTCCTGGTGCGCCACATCATCGATGACGCCCTCCCGGCACAGGACGTGCACCTTCTCGTGCTCCTGGTCGGCGGCATGCTCGCGGTCGCTGTGGCCTCGGCCGCCATCGGCGTCGTCCAGACCTGGCTGTCCACCACGGTCGGGCAACAGGTCATGCACAGGCTGCGCACCGACCTGTTCCGTCATCTCCAGCGCCAGTCGGTCGGGTTCTTCACCCGCACCCGCGGTGGCGAGGTCCAGTCCCGGCTGGTCAACGACATCGGCAGCATGCAGACCGTCGTGACCTCCACCGCCACCTCTCTGGCCTCCAACGTGACCGTGGTGATCGGAACGGCACTGGCGATGACGCTGCTCAGCTGGCGCCTGGCGCTGCTGTCCCTCGTCGTACTGCCCCCCGCCGTGCTGCTCACCCGCCAGGTCGCGCGGATGCGACACGCCATCACCGCACAGCGACAGGCCAGGATGGCAGACCTGCACGTCCAGATCGAGGAGGGCCTGTCGATCTCGGGGGTCGTGCTCACCAAGACGCTCGGCGCCGGACCGACCCTGAGCCGCCGTTTCGAGGAGACCTCGACCGACCTGGTCGGACTCGCCATCCGGTCCCAGCTGGCCGGACGCTGGCGGATGGCCACCATGACGGTGGTCTTCGCGGTCATCCCGGCCGCCATCTACCTGGCGGCCGGCCTCCCGGCCACGTCGGGCGGGATGACGATCGGCACCCTGGTCGCCTTCATCGCGCTGCAGGGCACCCTGTTCCGGCCCCTCATGAGCCTGCTCAACGTCGGTGTCGAGGTCACGTCGTCGCTGGCGCTGTTCAGCCGCATCTTCGAGTACCAGGACCTCCCGGTGGAGATCGACGACCCCGCGACACCCCTCACCCTGGGCGCCGTACGCGGTGAGGTCCGCTTCGAGGACGTCCGCTTCGGGTACGACGAGCACGTCGACGTCCTGCACGGGATCGATCTGCAGGTGCCTGCGGGCACCTCCCTGGCGCTGGTCGGGGAGACCGGGAGCGGCAAGAGCACGTTGGCCTCCCTGGTCGCCAGACTGCACGACACCACCGGTGGTGCCGTGCGGATCGACGGCATCGACGTGCGTCAGCTGAGCCTGAGCGAGCTGGCCGACGCCGTGGGCGTGGTCACGCAGGAGACCTATCTGCTGCACACCACGGTGCGCGAGAACCTGCGCCATGCCCGCCCGGGGGCCACTGACGCCCAGCTCGAGGCAGCGTGTCGGGCCGCCCGCATCCACGACCTGATCGTGACGCTGCCGGACGGGTACGAGACGGTCGTGGGCTCGCGTGGTCATCGCTTCTCCGGGGGCGAGAAGCAGCGTCTGGCGATCGCCAGGACGCTGCTGCGCGACCCGCGCATCCTGGTGCTCGACGAGGCCACCAGCGCACTGGACAACGAGACCGAGAGGGCGATCCAGGAAGCGCTGGACGCGTTGGCTGAGGGGCGCACCACCATCACCATCGCGCACCGGCTCTCGACGGTGCGCAACGCAGACCAGATCGCGGTGCTCGATCGTGGCCGCGTCGTCGAGCTGGGCACCCATGAGGAGTTGTTGCTTCGCGGTGGCCGCTATGCCGACCTGGTCCGCGGCGGCCTGCGCGAACCACTCGCCGCCTGACCGCGATAGTCCCGAACGTTTGGCACCGATGTGACGCGTGTCGAGGATCAGAACGTTCGGGACTATCGCGAGGTATCAGGGGGGTTGGCGGGCCCTCCTGTCCGTTATGACCGCAACTGCCCTGATCGCACCGTTCGACTTCGCCCGGGAGCCCCGTGACGTCGGCGTGGTGAGCGCCGCCCACCGCATCGTGCGGATCGCGGTCGCGGCGGAGGTGCGCGGAGCAGATCCGGCGCGCTCCATCGCTCCCCTTGTCCGCGCGTGGTGCCACGGCAGACTGCCCTTGCTGCACCGCACGTCCCACCACGGGCAGCGGCTGCACGACCTTCTCGCCTCGAGCCTGGAGGAGATCGCCGGCCAGGTGCACGGCCCCCGCGCGGCGGCGGCGTTGCGCGATGCCGCAGCCGAGATCGCGAAGGTCGGCCACGGCCTGGCTCAGGCCAGCTGAGCCACTCCTAGGCCGAGAACGCCCGGCGGTACTCCTGCGGGCTGACTCCCCGAGAACGGGCGAAGTGATGCCGCAGCCCGGCTGCGTTGCCGAAGCCGACCTCGGCCGCGATCCAGTCCACGGAGTGCTGAGTGCGCTCCAAGAGCTCCTCGGCCACCAGGACCCGCTGGCTGGTCACCCACGAATGCGGGGTCACGCCGGTCTCAGCACGGAAGCGCCGGGCGAACGTGCGCGCCGACATGTGGGAGCGCTTCGCGAGCGTCTCCACGGACAGGTCCTCGGACAGGTGCTCGGTGATCCACGTCAGCAACGGCCCCAGTGTCTCGGCCGAGCAGTCGGTGACAGGCCGGGCGATGTATTGCGCCTGCCCCCCGGATCGCTGGGGAGGCACCACCATCCGCCGGGCCACCTTGCTGGCGGCGGCAGCGCCGTACTCCAGGCGCCACAGGTGCAGGGCGGCGTCGAGGCCCGCAGCCGACCCCGCGCTCGTGATCACCAGGCCGGTGTCGACGTAGAGCACCTCGGGAACGACCCGGGCCAGGGGGAAACGCCGGGCCAGCTCGTCGGTGTAGCGCCAATGGGTCGTGCACTCGCGCCCGTCCAACAGGCCGGCCTCCCCCAGTGCGAACGCACCCGAGCAGACCGACAACACGCGGGCCCCGCGCTCGACGGCAGCGTTCAAGGCCTCGAGGGCGGCCGGTGGCGCCGGTTCCCCACGCTTCATGGCTGGTACGGCGACCAGGTCGGCCTGCGCCACCCGGTCCAGTCCGTGGTGGACGTCGATCGTGAACCCGACCGAGGTCTCGACCGGACCCGGCGCCACTCCGGCCACGGCGAAGTCCATCACCGGCAGGTCCTCGTCGGAGCGGTCGATCCCGAAGGCCTCGCACACCACGCCGAGCTCGAAGGGTGCCACGCCGTCCCACACGAGAGCGGCGACGTTGGTCAACATGTGCCCAGCCTGCCACAGTCTTGGCAGAAAATCGATGCACCCTGACTTTCCTGCCACTCGTGGCAGGAAAGCAGCGAGCGGAGAATTACTGCCATGACTACTTTCCTCGCCCTCCTCCTACTCGCCGTCGCGTTCGCCGCGCTCGTCTCCTTCGCGCGACACGACCAGTTCACCGCCCGGCGGAACCAGTGCCGTGACGAGCTGGGCGTGCGCCTCCCCTACCGGCTCACCCCCCGCGGCTAACGCCTGCGCGGGGTCGCCACGACCCGACGGACCGGGCCGGGTGTCGTGTCGTTGAGCCCCGCCACGGCAATCACGTATCGACGCCCTTCGATCAACGAACCGATCCTGAGGGCAGGACCCCTGACCAGTCGCCGTCTAGCTTGCGCAGGGTGCCCTCGCGGCCACCACCGCACCTGGTTCCGAGTGGCCAGCCGGGGCGCCCGCCACGTCAGTGTCAGCGAGGTGCGGGCAGGCCGGACCACCAGTCCCCGAACCGGGCCGGGACGCGGCGCCCGTGGCGACGTCCGCACCACGTTCGAGCGAATGTCTGCTGCGGCCGCGTGATAGCCCTTCACCGGCTGAAGTCTGAAGGCATAGTCGTGGCCGTTGCGCAGTGCCGTGACCACCCAGGTGCGACCCGGCACCGGGAAGGGCAGGCGCCGCCACTGGGCTCCAGCGCTCACATCACGCAACCACACGTACTCATGGTCGGAGCCGGGCGACCCGACCCACGACAACTGCACCTGCCCGTCGCCGGGCCTCGCGGTCAACGCGGGGGCCCACCGCGGCCCGCGGGGCACCAGCGGCAGCGGGCGGGGGTACGGCGCTCCGATCCCCAACGACGCCAGCGCATCGGCGACCGAGGCAGCGATCTTGATCTCCCCCGGAGCAGCTGGATGAGCCGCGTCCCACGTGTCGGCACTCTCGGCGAAACCCTCATCCGCATAGGAGACCACCACACGCGACTCGGCCGTGCTGAGCTCTCGGGGCAGATCGGAGAGCCGCTCGTTGGAAGCCGGCACGTCCTTTAGCCAAGTCTGCGGGATCCGGCTGACGACCAGGTCGACCCCCGGGTCCGCTGCCCTGGCCTGGGCGACGAAGGTCTCGACGCGATCGTGCAGACCCTCCGCGCCCACTCCCTGCCAGACCAGGTCATTGAGGCCGAGCAGTTCGACCACGACGTCCGGCTGATAGCGCTGGATGAGCTCGCCGATGGCATCGTCCTGATCCGCGAAGGACATCCCCCACCGAGCGGCGTGGTCGGTGTCGAACTCCGGGTCGAGGTAGTCAATGGAACCCGGCACGTTCCCAAGATTGTCCCAGAGATCCTGGCGCGGCCCCACGAGATCCACCGCCACGCCCTGGCGCCGGAGGTGCTGCCACAGCCGGTAGCGCCAGGTCCAGTCCCCGGCCGATCCCTGGGTAACGGAGTCACCGACGATCAGGATCCTGGCCGGATCCTCCGCTGAGGCATCCGGGCGATCACACGTCACGAGGGCCGTGGTCAGCAACATCAGGGCGAGAGCGCGCCCCAGCAGCGCGACCGAAGGTCGTCGCCTTCCCGAGAAGGACATGCTTCGACTCTACAAGCATCTGATCCCGTCGACAGCCAAATGCCGACGGCCCGGCAGGTTCCCCTGCCGGGCCGTCGAACGTGGAACGTGGCGGTCAGGCACCGCCGCCGGTGAGCTTCTCACGCAGCGCCTGCAGCGCCTCGTCGGAGGCCAGCGAGCCGCTGGTCGTCTCGTCGGCCACCGCCTCGTCGCCGTCCGTGCTCGCGCCTGCACCACTGGAGTAGGACGTGGCCTCGCTGGCCTCGACCTCTGCCTTGGCGGCCTCGGCCTGCTGCTTGACGTGGGCCTCCCAGCGGGTGTGGGCCTTGGCGTACTGGTCCTCCCACACGGCGCGCTGGTCGTCGTAGCCTTCGAGCCACTCACCGGTCTCCGGGTCGAAGCCCTCGGGGTAGATGTAGTTGCCCTGCTCGTCGTAGGACGCCGTCATGCCGTAGAGCGTGGGGTCGAACTCCTCGGAGTCCGAAGCCGCGGCGGTCTCGTTGGCCTGCTTGAGCGACAGCGAGATCCGACGACGCTCGAGGTCGATGTCGATGATCTTGACCATGACGTCGTCGTTGACCTGGACGACCTGCTCCGGGATCTCGACGTGACGCTCGGCGAGCTCGGAGATGTGCACCAGGCCCTCGATGCCCTCCTCGACCCGGACGAACGAGCCGAAGGGCACCAGCTTGGTGACCTTGCCCGGCACGATCTGACCGATCTGGTGGGTCCGGGCGAAGTGCTGCCACGGGTCCTCCTGCGTCGCCTTGAGCGACAGCGACACGCGCTCGCGCTCCATGTCGACGTCGAGCACCTCAACAGTGACCTCGTCGCCGACCGTGACGACCTCGGAGGGGTGGTCGATGTGCTTCCAGGACAGCTCCGAGACGTGCACCAGGCCGTCGACCCCACCGAGGTCGACGAATGCACCGAAGTTGACGATCGAGGACACGACACCCTTGCGGATCTGGCCCTTCTGGAGCTGGGTCAGGAAGCCGTGGCGAACCTCGGACTGGGTCTGCTCGAGCCAGGCACGGCGCGAGAGGACCACGTTGTTCCGGTTCTTGTCGAGCTCGATGATCTTCGCCTCGAGGACCTGGCCGACGTAGGGCTGCAGGTCGCGGACGCGACGCATCTCCACCAGCGAGGCAGGCAGGAAGCCGCACAGACCGATGTCGATGATGAGACCGCCCTTGACGACCTCGATGACGGTGCCCTCGACGACGCCGTCCTCTTCCTTGACCTGCTCGATGGTGCCCCAGGCGCGCTCGTACTGGGCGCGCTTCTTGGACAGGATCAGCCGGCCTTCCTTGTCCTCCTTCTGGAGAACCAGGGCCTCGACCTTGTCACCCACGGAAACGACCTCGGAGGGGTCGACGTCGTGCTTGATCGAGAGCTCACGGGAGGGGATGACACCTTCGGTCTTGTAACCGATGTCGAGGAGGACCTCGTCACGGTCGACCTTCACGATGGTGCCTTCGACGATGTCGCCGTCGTTGAAGTACTTGATGGTCGCGTCAATCGCGGCGAGGAAGTCCTCTTCGGAACCGATGTCGTTGACTGCAACCTGGGGCGCGTCGTAATCGGGAAGAGTAGAGATGGTGCTCGTCATAGGGGAAAGAATTCCTTGGATGGTGAGTCGTCGTGCGGGCGCGCGGCAAAAGCCGTTTTCACTACCGATGACAGTGGATCTGTGGAAGTCACAGTGATAGCGAGCGAGAATCCGCTCCGTCCGGGACGCAGGCAGACTTCTGGCGCAACCGTAAGACTACGCCGCGGGACTTCTCGCCGTCCAACCGGGGTCAGGCGGTACGGCGGGCGGCGCGGTGCTCGCGCGGACTTCGACCATACGCCCGCTTGAACGCGACGCTGAGGGCGAAGCTGCTGCCGTAGCCCACCTGGCGTGCCACTCGGCCCACCGTGGCCTCGGCGTCGAGCAGCAGATCAGCGGCCAGCGCGAGACGCCACGCGGTGAGGTAGGTCATCGGGGGCTCACCCAACGCGTCGCTGAACCTCCGTGCGAACGACGCTCGGGAGACGCCCACCTCCCTGGCCAGCTCCTCGACCGTCCAGGCGTGTGCCGGGTCATCGTGGAGCAGTCGCAGCGCCGCGCCGACCACCGGATCCGCGGCTGCGGCGTACCACCCGGGCGCGGTAGTCGTGGCGCTGTCGAACCATGCCCGCACGGCGTCGACGACCACCAGGTCCAGGAGGCGGTCGAGCACCGTCTGCTGGCCCGGTTGGTCCCGGGTCGCCTCGGCGGCCAGCAGACCGAGGACGGGGCTGTCCCACTCCCCTGCCCTGAGCACCGCCAGGGCAGGCAGCGCAGCGGTGAGTCGCCGCCCGACCTCACTGCGCCCTGCATAGGTCCCGATCAGGACCACCGTCGAGGCGTCCGCCCGGTTGCCCCAGGTGCGGACCCCGAGCCCCATCACCTCCGCCATGCTCTCCCCGGTCAGGGAGACGCACGCCTGACCCGGGAGGATACGCAACTGGGGAGGTGTGCCTGGACGGTCGGCGAACAGGTAGTGATCCGGCCCTCGGGCGATGGCCACGTCACCGATCTCCAGCTGATGGCCCTCCGACGGGGCACCGATGAACGCGCTGCCCGTGAGCACCACGATCACGGTCAACGGAGCTTCGTCCTCGATGATCAGCGAGAACGGCGGTTCGAGCACGGCGCGCAGCACGAACGCGCCCTGGGCGCGGGGGCCGTCGAGGAAGCTGCTCACGGCATCCATGCCGGCATGCTAGACGATCACACATGTATAGGAGCGTTCAGACCATGGAGCGTCTCGCTGCGGCAGGTTGTACTGAAGGTCCCCACTGATCAGGAGACCTCATGCTCGACGTCCTGCGCCGCCATCTCACCCTCGTCTGCGCCGTCGGGTCCGGCCTGGCCGGTGGTGTCTTCCTCGCCTTCTCGACCTTCGTCATGAGCAGCCTGGGACGGCTGCCCGACCGACAGGGCCTGACAGCCATGCAGCAGATCAACCGCGGCGCACCCAACCCGGTGTTCATGACCGTGCTCTTCGGCACCGCGGGAGCGTGCGTCGTGCTCGGGGTGTCGGCGATCCGCCACCTCGACGAACCCACGGCGCCGTGGCAGCTCGCCGGCTCGGCCTGCTACCTGGTGGCGATCGCCCTCACCGTCACCTACCACGTGCCGCACAACGATGCGCTTGCGGCGCTCGATCCCGCCGCTGCACAAGCCGGCGTCCTGTGGCGTGACTACCTGCGCGACTGGACGACCTGGAACCACGCCCGCACCGTGGCCTGCGCGGCCGCTGCCACGCTGTTCACCGTGGCGGCACGCCTCGACTGATCAATCGAGGCAGCCCGTCGGCAACCCGTGGCTCGCCAGGTCCAGCAACAGCGCCTGGGCCGCGGAGGTCACCGGGTTGCGCCCCTCGGGGTCGTGGTCGCGGACCGCGAGGTCGACCAAGGCCACCAGGTCCGCCGCCCGGCCCAGGTCGAGGAGGTCGGAGCGGCTCTCCGCCGAGCCGAGACCGCGCAGGACTCCGGCCACGAAGTCCTCGTCGCGTTCGAAGCGCAGCAGGTTGCCGAGATCGGAGTACGGCGAGCCGCTGCGTGCGAACTCCCAGTCGAGAACGCCCGTCACCTGGAGGGTGGCCGGATCGATCAGCAGATTCTTCAGGTTGAGGTCACCGTGCACCAGGCAGGTCCGGTCGACGGTGTCGAGCAGGTCCTGCGCGCTCTCGGCCAGCCGGATCAGCCGCGTGCGTAGCGAGGCGTTCCAGGTGCTCAGAGCCGGAAGCTGCGCCTCCACCCACCCGGGGAGGCCATCGGGACCCAGGTCATCGCCGATGCGCAGCGTCTCGTCGACGAACGGACCGGCCCTCAGCGTGGGGACATGGGTCAGCCGATCGACCAAGGCGCCGAGGTTGGCCCCGACCTGAGCGAGCGACTCGCGGTCCAGCATGGGGAGCAGGTGGTCGGCACGCTCTCCGGCCAGGAACTCTGTGACAAGAAGTCCGGGTAGCTCACCGGTCGGGCGCCGTACCTCCAGGACCTGAGGCACCGGAACGATCCCGCGCATCAACCGCAGCACTGCTGCGTCGATGTCGACCGCGGCCGGCCCGCGGGCCCGAGAACGTCCAGCGTGGATCCGGACCACCACCTGCTCTCCGGGTGCCCCGGTCACGAAGGTCTCGCCACTGAAACCCCCCTCGAGCGGGATCAGGTCCATCGGCAGCTCCACGGCGCCATTGTGCCCGTGGGGCTGTCTGGCCAGTAGGGTCGGTGCGTGGAACCGCACCCTCCCGTCCGGGTCGAGCGCCGGCCCGTCGACGAACGCGAGTCGCGGGTGGCCAATCAGCGTGACTGGGATGCCTACGCCGACGAGTACCAGTCCACCCACGGCAACTTCCTCGGGGACGTGGGCTTCGTCTGGGGTCCTGAGGGTCTCGGCGAGGAACAGCTCGGTCTGCTGGGCGACGTGTCCGGCAAGCGGGTGCTCGAGGTCGGCTCGGGGGCGAACCAGTGCTCACGGTGGCTCATGTCCCAAGGAGCCTGGGCCGTCGGCCTCGACCTCTCGTTCCGCCAGCTGCAGCACGCCCGTCGCATCGACGAGGAGAGCGGCCTGCGCGTCCCGTCCGTCAACGGCACCGCCACCGACCTGCCCTTCGCCGAGGATTCCTTCGACGTCGTCTTCTCCTCCTTCGGAGCCCTGCAGTTCGTCAGTGACATCGAGGTCGCGGTCGCCGAGGTCGCCCGCGTGCTGGTCAGCGGCGGGCGCTTCGCCTTCTCGATCACGCACCCGACTCGGTGGATGTTCCCCGACGACCCGAGCGAGGCCGGCCTCCTGGCCAGCCAGTCCTACTGGGACCGCACGCCGTACGTCGAGATCGATGACGCCAGCAACCGGGTCGCCTACGTGGAGCACCACCGCACGATCGGCGACTGGGTCCGGATCCTGGCCGCCTGCGGCTTCGTGCTGAAGGACATCGCCGAACCTCAGTGGCCGGCCGGCCACGAACGCATCTGGGGCGGGTGGTCACACATCCGCGGCGTGCTCACGCCAGGCACGGCGATCTATGTCGCCGACCTGGCCTGAGCCGCGTTGATCAGACCTTTGCGAGGCTGACGGTGTCGTCGGCGGCGTGGTCTCCGGAGCGGTGCGAGCGACGGATCATCAGCCCACCGGCGACCAGCATGAGGAGTCCGAGGATGACGCCCACCGGCGGCAGCACGTCGAGCAGGATCGTCAGCGTCTTGCGGTTGGCCTTGGCGTCCTCGACGTTGGTGGCCACCGTGTCATCGGTGTAGGCGACGTTGATGTCGAGGATCAGGTCCCCGGTCTCCAGCTTGAGCACCTGGCCACCCTCCTGGTCGATGATCGAGCCCGTGCGCGGGTCGACCCAGATGGTCTCGTTGGTGCTGTAGATGCCCTGCACGCCGTCGAGCACCTCGGCCGGGGTCTCCGCGACCTCGGTGGAGAACTCGTAGGTCTCCAGACCGTCGTAGTCCTTGGTGCCGACGTACTCTGCGTCGACCGTGGTGCCGAGAATGCCGTTCCAGTAGGGGTAGGTCTTCTTCTCGGTGTTGAAGGGCCACTTGTTGACCAGGCCCTCATGAGGAACGGCGTCCTTGGCGAGGTACTGGGACTTGTCGGTCGCCATCGCCGTGTGGCGATCGGTGGCGAAGGTGTCGACGGTGTTGGTGATGAGACGGTCGTCGTTCTCATCCAGACAGGCCGGAGGGTCGTCCTGGTCGATGTTGACGCACTTGGTGTTCACGAACGCGACGTAGTCCCCGTCGGAGATGTTCGGGTCGGCGCGGGTGACGCTGAGGTACTTCACCGGAAGGTCGGTCTCCACCTCGCCGGTGCCGGAGTTGAGCTTGTCGGCGGTGCCGGTCAGGTAGGTGAAGGTGTTGACGTTGAGCGGGGTGCGCTCAGCCAGGCCGGGGCCCCAGACCTTCGCGACGATGCCGGCGATGAGCAGAAATGCGCCGAGAAAAACCAGGACCAAGCCAGCCCATTTGCGCACGATGAAGCCCTCCAGAAGTAGATGAGTCGCCGAAGACTAACAGGATCTGACGCCCCTGTGCAGTCCGTCACACCCAATAGTTACGCACCAGTAGTCTCGTTTCCTACTTACCAGTAGGACTCGGGCGTGTCCTGTGACCCGACGGCTTCGGGGAGCAGTGGGGAACGACGCGCGGTGACATATAGTCCGGGCGTGCAGACACGGCTCGCGAACACCACCCAGCGGCTTCGCGACCCCGGGGTCAGGGTGATCGTTGCTGGAGTCGCCATGATCGTGGCGCAGCTCGGCTTCCGCGCCTGGGCGATCTACGGCTCCTGGTTCCAGTTCGACGACTTCTCCTTCATGTCACGGGTGATGAACCAACCGCTGTCGGAGTCGATGAGCACCGACTACGCCGGGCACCTCATGCCGGCCGGCTTCTTCCTCACCTGGTTGAACACGCAGGTCGATCCGCTCAACTTCACCCTGCCGGCCACGGAACTGTTGCTGCTCCAGGCACTGGCCAGCGTCGGTGCGCTGGTCTTCTTGGTGTCGGCGTTCGGACGTCGTCCCGCGATCCTCGCGCCTCTGGCCATCTTCCTGGCCAGCGTGATCTCCCTGCCAGCCTTCATCTGGTGGGCCGCAGGCATCAACCAGTTGCCCTTCCTCGCGGCCATCTTCTGGGGAGGATGGGCACACCTGAACTACTTGCGCAGCAGGCGCCTGGGCTGGGCCGTGGCGAGCATGACCGTCACCGTGGCATCACTGGCGTTCTACGAGAAGACGCTCCTCATCTTCATCCTCTTCGCCTTCCTCGCCCTGGCCTACTTCGCCACCGGGGACATCGTCCAACGCCTCACGACCATCCTCGCGCGCTACCGCACCGGGGTCATCCTGTACTCGACGGTGGCGGTCGGCTACCTGGCCCTCTACGTGAAGTTCGGCCTGAACTACGACCCCAACCGGACCAACGAGCAGTCCCTCATGCCGGTGCTCACCAACATGGCGGGCTATGCCTTCTCGACCGGCATCCTGGGCGGTCCGCTGAGCTGGGAGTACACGACCGACCTCTTCGCGGTCCCTTCGCCCACGCAGATCGTCACGCTGGTGGCCGTCGGGATCCTGGGGGTCCTGGCCTATGAGCTGAGCAAGACGCGGCTGCGTTCGAAGCGTGCCTGGATCCTCGTCGCGGCGTTCCTGACCGCCGACATCGTCCTGGTCACCGGTGCCCGGGCCTCCTTCGTCGGCCCGGTCATCGCCCTCGACTATCGCTACCAGACCGAGCTGGCGGCGATCACCGCCATCGCTCTCGGCCTGGCGATCCTGCCGCTGCGCGACGCCGAGGAGCTCGTCGAGGTGGCCGCGCCGAGCAACTTCCTGGACCACTGGAAGCGCACCGCGGGCGCCGTGGTGGCGGTGTGCGTGCTGGCCGTCTACTCCTCGAGCGTCTACATCAACCACTGGCAGTCCGCGCTCGAGTCGAAGACATACTTCACCACGCTGGCCAAGCAGCTCGCCGAACGCGACGAGCCCGTGCCGCTCGTGGACGTGGGGGTACCGGGCTTCCTGATGTGGGCCTTCGCCTACCCGGAGAACTCCAACAGCCACGTGCTGCGGATGTTCGAGGACGACACCTACTACCCGAAGATCACCACCGACACGATCTACATGATCGCCGACAACGGCGAGATCCGGCCCATGGTCATCAACCCCGTACGTCGAGCAGACGACCCACGCGCCCGTGGCTGTCCCTGGCCGGTCAGGAACGGCCAGGTCGACATCCCGCTCGACGGCCCCGTGATCGGCGGCGGGTGGTGGGTGCGGGCGGCGTACGTCGCGGACACGACCTCGCCGCTCGAGGTGACAGCCGGTGACAGTCACCATGAGACGGAGGTGCGGCAGGGCCTGCACAGCCTGTTCTTCCGCGCCGATGGAGACTTCGACTCGATCCAGTTCTCCGGCGTGGCCGAGGGCACGACCATGTGCGTGAGCGAGCTCGAACTGGGCCTGCCGAGCCCGCTCCCGGCGGCGACCTCGTGAGCGGGCAGTCGGCGATGACCAGCCACCGCACCTTCCCCACCCTCAACGCGGTCCGTGCGGCGGGGGCCATCATGGTGTTGATGACGCACGTCGCCTTCAACACCGGCCAGGTCGCCCAGGGCTGGACGGGGGCGGTGTTGTCGAGACTCGACTTCGGCGTCACCCTGTTCTTCATCCTGAGCGGCTTCCTCCTCAGCCGCCCCCTCTACCTGGCCCGCGCTCAGGGCCTGCGGTTCCCACCGGTGCGTACCTACTACTGGAAGCGCGCCCTCAGGATCCTGCCCCTCTACTGGGTCGTGGTGAGCGCGGCGCTGCTCCTCGATCCGGCGAACGACGGCGCGGGCCCCGGCCGCTGGATCACCGACCTCACCCTGACCCAGGTCTATCGCCCCAGCCTTCCCTCGAGCAGCCTCACGCAGATGTGGAGCCTGTGCGTGGAGGTCGCCTTCTACGTGGTCCTGCCCCTCCTCGTCGCAGCCACCGGACGAGAGTTCCGCCTGCGCCGGATCATGGCCTGGCTCGCCGCTCTCGCAGTCGCTGGCGTCGCCTGGCAGTCGTGGGCCGCCACCGTCTCGGACGTGACGCACCACCAGTCGCAGTGGCTGTTCGGCTTCCTGCCCTGGTTCTGCATCGGAATGCTGTTCGCGGCCGTCAGCGCCGACCACGTGGTCCGGCCGCGACAGAGCCGACTCGATCGCTGGGGCGCGGACCTCACCGGGTGTTGGATCCTGGCGGCCGCCGTGTTCGCAGTCGCCTGCACCCCGGTCGCCGGCCCGCGCACCCTCATCGCCTCGACCGCACTGGAGAGCGGTCTCAAGTGCGTGCTGTACGCCGTCGCCGGGACGTTCTTCGTTCTCCCCCTGGTCTTCGGTCCCGCGCTCGAAGGCCGGGTGCGCGGCTTCCTGGCCAGCCCGATCCCGTTCGGGCTGGGCGAGATCTCCTTCGGAGTCTTCGCCATCCACATGTTCGTGCTGATCAACGGCATGCGGGTGCTCGACATCGAGATCTTCACCGGGCAGTTCGGCTTCGTGCTGGTCCTGGTGGCGGCGGTGACCGGGATCCTGGCCACCGCGTCGTTCTACGGCTTCGAGCGACGCTTCCTCAGACTGAAGGATCGCGGCCCGTTCGGCTCAGGCACGAACAGCACCAGTGCGAGGGCCAGCGCACACAACATCTGAACGGCGTACCCGGTGGCATCGGAGTCCACCGAGTTCAGCACCGACGGCACCACCCGGGGCACGGCGGCCAGCATCACCAGTCCGCCGGCGGCGAGCGCCAGGGAGTCCAGATCGACGCTGCGCAGCCGGCGCAGGGCGAGGGTCACCACGATCACCGCCCCGGCGCCGAACCACCCGGTCAGCAGACCCGCCCCCACGACCGCGATCGCCACGTCGCCCCAGCCGGCCCAGGCTGCCCTCAGACTCGGGCGCGGGTCGGGAGTACGTCGCCGGACCAGCAGGCCCAGCGCCAGGACCAGCAGGACCCCGGCCCCACCGATCCCCAGTCCCGTGACGTAGCCGCGCTCGGGGGCATAGCGGAACTCGACCCGGCCGGCACTGCCGCCGGGGACCTGCCAGCCCTGTTGCCAACCGTCCACCCGCTGGGCCACGAGCGGTGTCCCGTCGAGGGTCGCCTGCCAGCCGGCGTTGAAGTTCTGGGCCAGAACCAGGGTGGAGTCGCCCTCCGTGGCCGGGAGGTCGAGCCCCCGCGGGGACCCGGACCTGTCCACCTCGAGGTCGAGGGAGCTGCCGACCGGTGCCACAGCAGCCGGCGAGCCCCCGGTGAGCTCCAGCGTCACTCGCTCCACCCGGAACAACGGGGACGGCAGCGCCAGGACGGAGCTCCCGCCTTCGGCGAGCATCACGTCGTCGACAGGCGCGCACAGCTCCAGTGGCACCTCGCTCCCCCGGATCAGTGTCGACACCGACGCGGACACCCGGGTCTGGAACGACTCGTCGCCGATGGTGACCTGGGGGCCCGTCCCACACGGGAACCGCTGAGGGTTCCAGGAGTCGTCAAGCGTGGCTCCGTTGATGCGCAACTCCGAGACCCCGGCCGGAAGTCCCGTCACGGTGCCGCCATCCTGGGTCACCGCCTCGTCCACGTCGTCGATCACGATCCTCGCCTCGCGGGTGCGCCAGCCGGGAAGTTCGACGCGCCCGGTGTCGTCGACGGTGCGGGTGACCTCGCGGTCGCCGGCCGACACCGTGACCCGGGACGGTGCGCTGGCAGCCGCATGCACGCCCAGCCGGAAGTCGAGACTGTCGAGCCGCTGTGCCTGGCGCCAGCGCAGATCGATCGTCGGCGGATCCTCACCGGCGGCGATCCACGTCGTGCCCAGATCACCGTCAGTCATGGCCTGGGGCCGGACCGCGACATCGGCCGGGCGTGCCGTCGAGGCCAGCACCCGCACCCCGCGGTTCTCGGCGAGTGCCGCCGCGAGCCGAGCCCCCCGGCGCAGCGACACGGTCGCAGCGACGCGGTAGTCCCCGCCGGCGGTCACTGCGAAGCGTCGCGCCACCACGTCGCCATCGTCGCCGTGGCTGCCCAGGAACGGACGGCACACGACGGTGCCCTCCACGCTGGGACACGCCGACTTCTCCGGATCCCGCCGCAGTTCGATGCGCTGGACCACCGACGTGGCCGGTGGTGCGGGGAGGTCGACCCAGCGTTGGGCCGCCACCCCGTCCAGGTGAACCTCAGCGAGCGACCACGAGGTGTCCGCGGAACGTCCGGCGTCCACCGCGGTGATCCGCAGGGCGCTGACGGAGGAGAAGTCGAGGCGATAGGTGCGCCGCTGTCCCGGCGCGGGAGCGGCGACCACCTGCGCCTGGTCGCCTGATGAGAGCCTCAGCGACGGGACGGCGATGGAGTCGCGACCCATCGTCACGCTGACCCGGGTCAGTGCGGTGGGCTGAAGCAGGTCGACCTGCCACCACTGCGAGTCGGGCAGGGTGTTGCGGGCGGTGCTCCACTCGGTCCGCGGGTCACGGTCCAGCGCAGCACCCGGGTGGTTGCCCCGTTCCAGCGGCGGCTCGGCGTCGGCGTACGCCTGGGACGAGCTGGCGCTCACCGCCGCGATGCCCGTCCAGGCCTCCGTGCTCTGCCATCGCTCCTGGTCGTCGAGGAAGCGGTGGAACTGCTCGGGGCCCGGCCGTCGCGGAAGGCTGCCGGCCGGTTGGGTGGATGAGGCGTTCGAACGCACGGCTTGGAAGGCCACCTCACGTCGGCGCAGCTCGTCGGTGAGCACCACCCGTCCGACTTGGTCGGGTGACAGGTCCGGGGTGAGCACCCAGGGGCCGGAGTCCTCCGAGGCCGCCCCCGGAGCGCCGATCCGCGAGGGCGCCTCCGGCAGCAGCGATGCAGCACCGGTGGCTGCCTCGACCCGGTAGATCTCCACCGAGGCGACCGGCTGGCTCAGTCCCCCGTTGATCACGAACCGGGTGCCGTCGTCGACCACGCCGCCCTGGACCTCCCCCACGGTCGGCCCGAAGCTCGCTGCCAGCTCGAGCCCGGGTGAGCTGACCAGGGCACTGTGCAGGTAGGCCGGGTCCGGAGCACCCGTGGTGAGTCGCTCGAGGTCGTTGCGCACCACCACCAGGTCCACCCCGGCCGCCCTCAGCATCGGTGCCAGCTCATCACTCGGGCGCCCGCTCTCCAGCCTCTCGGTGAGCGCGTCGAGCCACACCACGTTGCCCGGCTCGGCCAAGGGGATCACATTGCGCACAGCCCAGTTGGAACGCGCGTAGCCCTGGAGTACATCGTCGTGCGTGCTGCCCCAGGTGTAGTCACCGAAGGCGGCGGCCGGCACCTCGACGGCGGTGCCGCGTCCCTCGTCGTCGAGGTAGCGGGCCGCCTGCTTCCAGTAGTCGGGGACGGCGGCGAAGCCGCCCGGGGCCGCCACGGCTCCCTGCAGCCACGGACTGGCCAGTCCCAGTACGGCGAGAAGAGCGGCCCCGCGCAGCACCAGTGCCGGTCGCCACCGGCCCACCTGGTCGGCCACGGGCGGCCGGGCCAGGAGGTGGACCAGTCCGAGGCTCAGCACCAGGCGCAGCACCGCGTCGTACTTGTGCGTGTTGCGAAGCGGAGACAGCAGCTCGTCGAGCCAACCTTGGCGTTCCCCGCCGAACCATCCGTGCAGCGTGCCCGCATACCCCAGGCCAACCAGCATCAATCCGCTCAGCAGTCCCAGCACCAGGAACCGTCGCTCGGGATGGTCACGCATCGCCAGTCCCACGAGCCCGAGTGCCGCCAGTGCCGCGGCGTCGAGGAGCAGGAAGGAGGTCGACACCAGCGTGGCGCCGGCAGGGAAGCTGGCAGGTGCCAGGTAGGCGACCCAGTCGGAGGTGCCGAGCAGGGAGTTGAGCAGGCCGGTGGGGGCGGAGGTCAGGTAGGAGTTCTCGATGTAGTCAAGGAACGGTGGGCTGTAGCGGCCGAGCTGGACCAGCGGGATCAACCACCACAGCGACCCCAGCGTCGTGAACAGGGTCCACCAGCCGAAGAGCGGCCACTTGCGGGGGCCGGGTGCCCGGGTCAGGATCCACACCACTCCCAGCGGGAGGACCGCGGAGACGGCGGTGGCGTTGACGCCGCCGCAGCAGGTCACCGCCAGCGCAGACAGTGCCGCAGCACGGCGTACCGACCCGACCCGCGACCCGCGTACCAGGGGCAGCAGCACCCAGGGGGCGAGGGCTGTGGGCCAGAGCTCGACCGAGGTCTCACCGAGCAGGGAGGTCATCCGGGGGGCGAGCACGAACGCGAACGCCGCCACGACCTGGGTCCAGGGCTTGCCCAGCCTCAGCTCGCGGCACAGCGCGATGACCCCGAAGAAGGCCAGGCACAGCAGCAGCACCCACCACAGCCGCTGCACCACCCAGTCCGGGACGTGGGCAGAGTGGCCGGCGAGGAAGAAGGGACCCATCGGCCACAGGTAGCCGTAGGCCTGGTTCTGCAGCTGCCCGAACGCCTGGCCCGGATCCCACATGTGGGTGGCACCAGCCAGGAACCGGCCCGGGGCCGAGACGAGGTCGAACTTGGTGTCCGGCACGACCCGACCCGGGGACTGGGCGAAGGATAGGGCCGCGAGGATCGCCACGTAGCCCCACATGCGCAGGGGTGAGGTCGCCAGTGGACGGCGCGGTGCGGGAGGCGGGGAGGACGGCACGCTCAACGCTTGCGCACCACGATCACGAGGTTCCAGGTGGCCAGCTCACGCAGCACCGGGATGCGGGTCAGCAGATAGCTCCAGCGTGGGTTGTAGCGCGGGATCGTCGCGAGCACCTCGCCGTGGCCCTGCTGCCGTGCCCAGGCCAACCCACTGCCCACGGTGACAGCGAAGAGGGACTCCCCGAACTTGTTCTTCGGCTCGTGGCCGTGGGTGCGCTGGTAGCGGCGGCGGGCCCGAAGCCCCCCGACGAAGTGCCACGGCGACGTCTCATGGCCGCCCCAGGGGCCGTACCAGACCGTGTAGGAGATGAACGCGATGCCCCCGGGGCGGGTCACGCGCATCATCTCGTCGGCCATCCGCCAGGGGTCGGGGACGTGCTCGAGCACGTTGGAGGAGTAGCAGACGTCCACCGAGGCGTCGCGGAACGGCAGGTTCATCCCGTCCCCGATGACCGTGCCCTGCGCGATCGAGCCCAGCCCGGAGAGCTCGCCGACATCGGCGTCCAGCGCCACGTAGTCGGCTCCTGCGGCCCGGAACGCATCGCGGAAGTAGCCCGGCCCCCCGCCGACATCGAGCACGAGCGATCCCTCGAGGTCGTGGTAGCCGGACAGTTGCCCGATGGAGTCGTGGGCCAGTGCGGAGTAGAAGCGCCGGGGGTCGTCCTGCTCGTGACGGAAGTCCCCGAAGAGCCGGATCGAGCGTCGCAGGGTCGGCGCCCACCGGCGAGGAGGGACACTGGACTGGCTCGGCACCCGCCGACCCTACCCGAGAGTAGCCTCGACTGTGCGGTTGGCCGCGGTTGCGACTACCCTCCCGGCGTGACCTCTCCCGACACCTCCGCTCTCGCTGGCCGGCACGTGGCCCTGTTCAGCTGGCGCGACACCCTGAACCCTGAGGGCGGTGGCGCCGAGAGGTACCTGGAGAAGATGGCCGACGGACTCGTGGCCCGCGGTTGTCGCGTCACCATCTTCTGCGCCGCACACGCCGGAGCCGCTCCGCAGGAGACGATCAACGGGGTGCGCTACGTGCGCCGTGGATCGAAGCTGTCGGTCTACGTCCGCGGCATGCTGATGCTGCTGGGCCGTCGGTTCGGTCACGTGGACGCGGTCGTCGACGTCCAGAACGGGCTGCCGTTCTTCACCCGCCTGGTCACCCCGGCGCCCTGTCGTCGTCCTGGTCCACCATGTGCACCGCGAGCAGTGGCCGGTGGTCTACCCCGGCCTGACCGGCACGGTGGGCTGGTGGATCGAGCGCACGGTGGCGCCCTGGCTGTATCGCCGGTGCCAGTACGTCGCAGTCTCCCAGGCCACCCGCTCCGAGCTGGCCGAGCTCGGGGTCGATGCCACCCACGTCGCGGTCGTGCACAACGGCACCGACCAGCTCGTGCCCGTGGCCACCACCAAGTCGACCCATCCCAGCATCTGCGCGGTCGGGCGACTGGTGCCCCACAAGCAGCTGGAGCACGCGATCGACGCGACCCTCGAGCTGCGCCGTGACCTTCGGGAGCTGCGGCTCACCGTGGTCGGCAGCGGCTGGTGGGAGCCCCAGCTCAAGGAGTTCGTCGCCGAGCGCGACGCCCAGGACGTCATCGAATTCACCGGACACGTCGACGAGCTGCGCAAGCAGGAGATCTACGAGCGCTCCTGGGTGATGGCCCTGCCCTCGATCAAGGAGGGATGGGGGCTCGTGGTCGGCGAGGCAGCCATGCACGGCACCCCGACCGTCGCCTATCGCTCGGCAGGCGGGACCCGGGAGTCCATCGACGACGAGCGCTCTGGTCTGCTCGTCGACACCCTGCCGGAGTTCGTGGAGGCCCTGCGCACGATCCTCACCGACGAGGAGGTACGCACGAAGCTGGCTGCCGGAGCACGGGAGCACAGCGGGCGCTTCACCTGGGAACACTCACAGGCGGCTTTCGCCCACGTCATGACCTCAGCGATCAGAGGCGAGTGGGTGTCCAGTCAGGACGAGGTGACCGACGAGGATCAGTTGCCGTAGTCGATCTGGGACGAGGGCGGGGCGGTGATGTCACCGGGGCTGTCGGAACTGGAGTTCACCGACGACGACACGAGACCGACGACAGTGACGCCGGCAACGACGCCACCGACCAGCAGACTGCCGATCGTGCCCAGAATGGTTCCCACGATGTGATTCCTCCCCTAGCTCTCAGCCGGTGACTCTAGCACTTGTTTCCTCGCCAGTAACCATCGCTGAACCGCGCGTTTCCCAACCTTTACCAAGCCCCATGCCAAGCCGCCGATGAACCCGGCCCAGGCCACGGACATCCACCATCGGGTCGCCATGGTGACCTCGCGCGGGTGCACGTCTGCCGTGATCTCCACGACCGCCAGATCAGCGCCGGCATAGACCGGGGTGCCGGCGACAGCTGCGTCGTACGCCGGGTCCGCGACGCCGGGGGCATCGAGCTCTCGCGCGACGAACCGGATGCCCAGCTGCCCCAGCGCAGCAGCCCGGCTGGCCGGTGTGTCCTGAGCCAGCGCCGCGTGCACGCGCGGCACCCGGGGGTCCTCGCCAGGCACCACGACCCCCGAGATCGACAGCTCGTCGTTGACGACGTAGTTCGGCCGCAGGTAGCGCCCCAGGGGATCCAGCACCTTGCGACCCCCGTTCCAGGTCGGCGCGCGATAGCTGCTGAAGGGCAGCACCAACAGGTCCTCGGCCGGGTCGCCCACCGCGGCACGGGCGGCGGAGTAGGAATCGGGGAACTGGCTGGCTCGCAGGTTGCCACCGATCCCCCAGGCGGCGTCCGTCATCGTGGCAACCGGAAGCAGGACGCACGCGAGGGCCATCGCTGCGCGCGGTGCACCGGCGCGGGCACGTCGGTGCACCAGGTCGGCCCCGGAGGCCGTCAGGCAGACGAGCAAGGGGATGCACAGCGCAAGCGACCGGGTGCCGTCGCGAAGCAACCCCCCGCCCGGGACGTGGGCACCGACCCACGACGCGGTCTCCGGGCTGGCCCAGGTGACCAGGGCAAGCAGGTAGCCGACACCCCACAGCCAGATCAGACGTGGGTCACCGGCGCGCTGCCACCAGGATCGGGCGCCGACCACGGCCAAGACGAGCACGATCACCAGCCCAACCCAGGCCAGCCCACCCTCGCGAGAGGACGGCACCACGTCACTGTTCCAGATGCCGCCCAGGCCCAGAGCCGCCAGCGGCGCCGGTAGCGAGCCCTCGCGACTCAGCGCGAACACGTCGAACCCGCCCGCGGAGAGCGCATCGTCGGCGTGCAGGAGGCCGGCCACCACCCAGGGCGCGTTCACCGCCGCGCAGCCCACCGCGAGCCGGAGGTGCACCAGGCGCGCGCGGCTGTGATCCACCTCCGGTCCCAGGCGTCCTGAGGCGGAGACCGCCAGCGTCAGCGCCGAGACCAGCGCCGCGCTGGCGCTGAGACTGCCCAGCGGCAGCAGGAGCCACACCGAGGGCGGGATGGAGCCCTCGCGTCGGATGCGGCGTCCGGCCAGGACCAGCCACGGCACCGTGGCATAGCCGAGCAGCACCGGCCAGTGCCCGATCCACAGCCGTTCCACCACGAACGGGTTCCAGATCGCCAGGCTGACCGCGACGAGGCGGGCGAGGGTCGAGTCCCCGACGAGCCGCGCACAGCCGAGACCAGCGATCAGCAACGCGCCGTACAGGACGAGCTTCTGCAGCACCATGCCCGGCACCACCTCGTCGAGCACCGCGATCACGGCGTCTGAGGGCACCGCGCGCGGAAGGGCCGTGCCGAGACCGAGGAAGTCCGAGCGCAGTGCCAGGTCCGGCACCCACACCATGTCGAAGGAAAGGACGTAGCCGATGCCGAGGGCGGGACCGAGCAGGAGCAGGGGCAGGACGGCGGCCCAGAGGACCGGCAGCAGCGCCGGCAGCCGGGGCGACACCCTGCCGAGGTTCACAGGGGCAGGCGCCGGAACAACGGACGCGGCACGTGCCGCAGCCCGGACATCACGGCGCGCATGGGGCGCGGCACCCACACGAGGTCACGGCGCTCGGTGACGGCGTCGATGATCGCCTCGGCCACCTGCTCGGGGGTGACCGACAAGGGAGCGGGTTCGCGACCTGCGGTCATCTTGGTGTGCACGAAACCCGGGCGCACGACAGCCACGTGGACACCGCTTCCCCGCAGTGCTTCGCCCAGGCCGAGGTAGAAGCCGTCCATGCCGGCCTTGCCGCTGCCGTAGACGAAGTTGGAGCGGCGCACGCGCTCACCGGCCACCGAGGAGATGGCCACGATGCTGCCGTGTCCTTGGCGCTTCATCACCTCGCCGAGGACGACGCCGACACTCACCGCACCCACATAGTTGACGCGGGCGTGACGCACTGCCGAGGCATGCTCCTGCCAGGCCTCCTCCTCGTCGCCGAGGACCCCGAAGGCGACGAGCGCGACATCGATGTCGGCGCGCGCGGCCACCTGCTCGATGAGCGCGCGATGGCTGTCGGTGTCCTCGGCGTCGAAGTCCACAGCCACGACGTCGAGGCCCAGCGACTCGAGCTCGGCGACCGCGGCGTCGCGGCGTGGGCTCGGACGAGCCGCCAAGGTGACCTGCGGGCGACACGTGGCCGCCCATGACCTGACAGTGGCCAGGGCGATGTCGCTGGTCCCACCGAGGACCAGCACCGTCTGGGGCTGACCGAGAGAGTTGATCACGTTTCTCCTTGAGTGGACCGCAACATCACAGCGACAACCGACGCGACAGGTCTGATTGGAACACGCCCGTGGGGTCGAGGCGAGCGCGGATCCGCCGGAACTCCTCGAGCCGTGGATACATCGCAGCCAGGGTGGGGGCCGACATACGGGAGTCCTTGGCCAGGTAGACCCTGCCGCCGGCCGCGACGACCTCGCGGTCGAGGTCGTGCAACAGCGCCCGCAGCCCAGGGCTGGTCGGCAGGTCGAGGGCGAGGGTCCAGCCCTCGATCGGGAAGGACAGGAGACCCGCGTTGCCAGGTCCGAAGCGCTTCAGCACCGCGAGGAACGAGGGGTGCCCGGCCCGGGCGATCCGGGCGAGCAGATCGGGCATCAGGGAGTGTGAGCCGTCGGGGATCACGAACTGGTACTGGACGAAGCCCGGGTCGCCGTACAGGCGGTTCCACGAGGCCACGCCGTCCAAGGGGTGGAAGAAGGCCGAGATCGGCTGGACCTCGCCGCGTCGATCACGCGGAGCCTTGCGGAACCACAGCTCGTTGAACGCGCGCACCGTCGGGCGCGCGATGAGCCCGGCGGGGACGAACGACGGTACGCCGACGCGAGGTTCCCCCGGCACCGTCCACCGATGGCGCAGGGCTCTGCCCTCGAGATCCTCAGGTCCGGCATGCTCCCCGGTGGTCAGGACCGAGCGCCCCAGACGGGGACCGGTGGCCAGCGTGTCGATCCAGGCCACCGAGTACGTCGACTCCCGGTCCGCCTCCCTCATCCTGCTCATCACCGCGGCAAGATCCGGCAGCCGCTCGGTGCGCACCACCATGTGACCCGAACCGACCGGCAGCACGCGGAGTCGCACCTCGGTGATCACCCCGGTCAGCCCCATCCCGCCGACCGTGGCCCAGAACAGGTCAGGCTGCGAGTCGGGTCCGACGGTCTGTACCTGGCCATCTGCGGTGACCAGGTCGAGGTCGACGACGTGGTTGCCCAGACTGCCGACCCGGTGGTGGTTCTTGCCGTGCACGTCGGCAGCCACAGCACCGCCCACGCTCACGTAGCGGGTGCCCGGGGTCACCGGAACGAAGAAGCCCCACGGGATCAGGCGCTCCATCAGGTGATGGAAGCTGGTCCCGGCCGAGACCCGCACCACCCCGGAGCCGGGATCGAGGTCGATGAGTTCCGGCAGCGGAGCGAGGACCGCTCCCCCGGCGTTCTGCGCCGCATCGCCGTAGGAGCGCCCGAGGCCACGGGCGATCAGCCCCCTGGACCCGGCGCTGCGCACCACCTCGGCCACGTCGTGCGAGGTTGCTCGGGTCAGATGGGCGGCGGTGGGAGCAGTGCCACCCCATCCGGTGAGCAACGTCGGGTCCTGGCGCTCAGGCACTGAGCACCCCCAGGCTCAGGGTCAACAGCCACACCAGGCCGATCCCTTGGAGGAACCGGTCTCCCCACACGATGTCCTCCGGTTCGGCAGCCGCTCCCGCGTCGATGTCGACGGCGTAGCGCAGCAGGCCCAGCACGAAGGGCGCGATGGAGATCGTGTGCCACGGCACCCCGGTGGCGGGGGCCATCTCGAAGGCCCAGAGGCTGTAGGACATGACGGTGGCCGAGGCGGCGATGCTCCAAGCGAAACGCAGGTAGGTGTCGGTGTAGCGCACCAGCGAGCGACGGGTTCCCGCCTCGTCGCCCAACGTGTGCAGCTCGGAGTAGCGCTTGCCGCTGACGATGAACAGCGAACCGAAGCCGGCCACGAGGAGGAACCACTGGGAGATCGGCAGACCGGCAGCAAGTCCACCGGCCACGGCTCGCATCAGGAATCCAGCCGTCACGATCGCGAGATCGATGACTGGTTCGTGCTTGAGCCACAGCGCGTACGCGACCTGCAGGGCGGCGTAGGCGGCCAGCAGTACGGCGAGCATCGAGTCGGCAAGCCACCCCAGCAGGAGGCCGACCACCAGCAAGGTCGCGGCGCCGACCAGCGCCGACGGCACGGTGAGCTCCCCTGCGGCGATCGGTCGGTGGCGCTTGACCGGGTGCAGCCGGTCGGACTCGCGGTCCGCGCAGTCGTTCACGGCGTAGACCGACGACGCGACGGCGCAGAACGCCAGGAACGCGATGAGGGTGGGGCCCAGGACGCCGGCTTCGAAGAGTTGGCCAGCGGCGAGCGGGACCGCCATGACGAGGAGATTCTTCGTCCACTGCTTGGGGCGCGCGGTGCGCAGCAGCGCAAGCAGGACTCTCACCGGCGAGAGTCTAGGCTCTGCGCTGTGACTCCTCGATCCGACGTGCGTGGCCTGCTGCGCAGCGGAGCCGGGATCGCGGTCGCCATGGGCGTCATGAACGTCGCGACCTACGGCTTCACGATGCTTGCGGCCCGCATCCTCGGTCCCCGTTCGTACGGCGCCCTGGCCGGTCTGATGGCGACCCTCCTGGTGATCTCGGTGCTCCAGCTCGGCCTCCAGGCGACGGCGGCGCGGCGGATCTCCGCCGACCCGGAGCATGTCGACCAGATCGAGTCCAGCATCCTGCGGGTCACCTACCGCTCGGCTGTGGGACTGGGGCTGATCCTGCTGGCGCTCAGTCCGCTGCTCAACCTGATCCTGCGGCTCGAGAGCCTGCCGACCGCGGCCCTGATCGCCCTGACGGCCGTGCCGGTGACAGTCATGGGTGGCCAGGCCGGGGTGTTGCAGGGTGAGCGGCGTTGGGGTGCGCTGTCGGCGATGTACATCGCCGCCGGGGTGCCACGCCTGTTCCTCGGTCTCGCCCTGATGCTCTTCTCCCCCACTGAGGCGAGCGCCATGACGGCTGTTGCCCTGGGGGCGTTCGCCCCCTTGGCGGTGGGATTCTGGGCACTGCGGGGGATCCGGCCCGAGGGCCGACTGCACGAGCGACACGCGACCGGCCCGGTGATCCGCGAGACCATCCAGAACTCCCAGGCGCTGTTCGCGTTCTTCGCGCTGTCCAACGTCGACGTGATCGTGGCCCGCAACGTCCTCGACGACCACGACGCGGGGCTCTACGCGGGGGGCCTCATCCTGGTCAAGGCCGTCCTGTTCCTGCCTCAGTTCGTCGTGGTCGTGGCGTTCCCAGCCATGTCGACGGCCAGTGAGCGGCGCCGGGCCCTGACCCGAAGCCTGACCCTGGTCGCCCTGCTCGGGGTGGTCAGCACCCTCGGGGCGTGGTTGCTGCCCGAGCTGGCCCTGGTCTTCGTCGGCGGCGACGACTACGGCGAGATCTCGGGACGGCTCTGGATCTTCGCCGTGATCGGCACGTTGCTCTCGATGCTTCAGCTGCTGGTCTACGCGGTGCTGGCCAGGCAGGGGCAACGTTCGGTCTACCTGGTGTGGCTGGCGCTGGCGGTGTTGGTGGGGGTGGGCTACACGACCGTGTCCACGTTGAGTGGACTCCTGGCGTTGGTGCTCGCGGTCGACCTGACCCTGTTCGCCCTGCTCATCGGGATCAGCCTCTACCTGGTCGCCGAGCCGGCCGCCGCCGAGATGCCCGACGAGGTGCCCGGCTTCGGTCAGTGAGCGGCCTCGTGCCAGCTCCGACCGGTGCCGACCGAGACATCCAATGGCACGGTGAGGGCTGCTGCGCCGCCCATCCCCTCGCGCACCAGGGCCGTGAGCGCCTCCTGCTCGCCCGGTGCCACCTCGAAGACCAGCTCGTCGTGCACCTGCAACAGCATCCGGGAGGACAGCCCCGCGTCGTGGATCGCCTGCTCGACATCGAGCATCGCCACCTTGATCAGGTCGGCGGCCGACCCTTGGATGGGGGCGTTGAGAGCCATCCGCTCGGCCATCTCCCGACGCTGGCGGTTGTCGCTGGTCAGGTCGGGGAGATAGCGCCGACGACCCATGATGGTCTCGGTGAAGCCGGATCTGCGCGCCTCGTCGACGACACCGGCGAGGTAGTCCCTGATGCCGCCGAAGGTCTCGAAGTACTCGTCCATCAGGCCCTGCGCCTCGGACGGGTGGATGCGCAGCTGCTGGCCCAAACCGAACGACGACAGGCCATAGGCCAGGCCGTAGTTCATCGCCTTGATCTTGGCGCGCATCTCGACCGTGACGTCGGCGGCGTCCACGGAGAACACCCGCGCGGCCGTGATCGAGTGGAAGTCCTGGCCGGACCGGAAGGCCTCGATCAACAGGGCGTCCTCGGAGAGGTGCGCCATGATGCGCATCTCGATCTGGCTGTAGTCGGCGGTCAGCAGGCAGTCGTAACCCGGGCCGACCACGAAGGCCTCACGGATCCGTCGCCCCTCCTCGGTGCGCACCGGGATGTTCTGCAGGTTGGGGTCGGTGCTCGACAGTCGCCCGGTGGCAGCGATGAGCTGGTTGAAGGTGGTGTGGATGCGACCGTCGGAGGCCACGGTCTTGAGCAGCCCTTCCACCGTCTGTCGCAGCCGGCTCACGTCGCGGTGGCGGAGCAGGTGCAGCAGGAACGGGTGCTCGGTCTTCTCGAAGAGCTGCTGCAGGGCATCGGCATCGGTGGTGTAGCCGGTCTTGGTGCGCTTGGTCTTGGGCATGGAGAGCTCGTCGAAGAGCACCACCTGCAGCTGCTTGGGCGAACCGAGGTTGATCTCCTTGCCGATCACGCTGAAGGCCTCGTCGGCCGCTGTCTTCACCTCGGCGGCGAAGTGCGACTCGAGGCCCTCCAGGTGGTCGAGGTCGACAGCGATGCCGGTCTGCTCCATCCGGGCCAGGCATCGCACCAGCGGGAGCTCGACCTCGGCGAGGAGTCGACTGCCACCGTGTTCCTCGACCTGGGCGTCGAGCACCTCGGCGAGGTCGAGGACGGCACGTGCGTGGAGCATCGCGGTGTCGGCTGCGGCGTTGTCGTCGATGGAGTCGAACGCCAACTGACCCTCGTCCGCGGCCTCCTGCTTGAGTTCACGCTTGAGGTAGCGGACGGTGAGGTCGGCCAGGTCGTAGGAACGCTGGTCGGGCCGCACGAGATAGGCAGCCAGGGCCGTGTCGCTGACCAGGCCCTTCAGCTGCCACCCCCGTGCCGCCAGAGCCAGCATCGGCCCCTTCGCGTCGTGCATGACCTTGGCCGCGTCGGGATCGGCGAACCAGGCGGCCATGGAGGCGTCGTCCTGCGGTGACACCTCGGCAGCGTCGAACCACGCAGCGTTGCCGTCGGCGGCAGCCAGGGCCACCGAGCGCACCTCGCCGGTGCCGGCGCGCCAAGTGCCTCGGACCTCCACCCCGACCCGGCCGGTGCGCGCGTGCTCGTCGAGCCAGGCCGTCACCTCGCCGGTGCCGAGCTGGGTGGCGGTGAGGTCGAATCCGGAGCCGTCCACCTCCTCCTCCGACTCGAGCGTCTCGAAGAGCCGATCACGCAGCACCCGGAACTCCAGGCCGTCGAACAGGGTGTGCACCTCGTGACGGTCCCAGGGCTGCAGGACCAGGTCGGTCGGAGTGGCATCGAGCGGCAGGTCACAGACCAGCGCGTTGAGGTGGCGGTTGCGGATCACGTCGCCGAGGTGCTCGCGCAGGTTGTCGCCCGCCTTCCCGCCGATCTGGTCCGCATGGGCGATCACGTTGTCCAGGCCGTCGTAGGTCGCGATCCACTTGGCTGCGGTCTTGGGACCCACGCCGGGGACGCCGGGCAGGTTGTCGGAGTCCTCACCGACCAGAGCGGCCAGCTCCGGGTAGCGGTGCGGGGGGACGCCGTACTTCGTCTCCACGGCACTCGGCGTCATCCGGGCCAGGTCGGAGACCCCGCGCATCGGGTAGAGCACGGTGGACTGTTCGGTGACCAGCTGCAACGAGTCACGATCACCCGTCAGGATCAGGACGTCGAAACCGGCCGCCACGGCCTGCGTCGACAAGGTGGCGATGATGTCGTCTGCCTCGAAGCCCTCCTTCTCCAGGTGGCGGATCCGCAGTGCGTTGAGCACCTCCTGGATCAGGGGGAGCTGACTGCTGAACTCGACGGGCGTCTTGTTGCGCTTGGCCTTGTACTCGGAGTATTCGGCCAGCCGGAACGTCTGACGCGACTTGTCGAAGGCGACCCCGACATGGGTCGGTTGCTCGTCTCGGAGCACGTTGATGAGCATCGAGGTGAAGCCGTAGACGGCATTGGTGTGCTGTCCGGTGCTGGTCGAGAAGTTCTCGACCGGCAGCGCGAAGAACGCCCGATAGGCCAGTGAGTGCCCGTCGAGGAGGAGCAGGCGCGGCGGTCGATCGGCAGCAGTCGGAACAGTCACCCGACGACTCTATCCGGGGGCGTGGACAGTCCGCTCAGCCGCCGAGCCGTCGCAACCCGGCCGGCGTGATCACCCGGTCGGGACCCTCGGTGCGCAGCAGCTTCGGATCACCGGTGTAGAGCCGGGCGAGCTCACCGCGCTCCAGCCCGGCAACCCGAGCAGCCTGGTGCACCTCCAGCTTGTGGAGGCGACCACCGGGCGCCTGCGCGACCTGCCGCAGCACCTCGACCACGGGATCGGCGACCGGTTCGAGCTCCGCCTCGGCTGCGCCACCCGAGCCCTGCCAGGTCCGTTTCGGGAACCGGCGCAGGTACTCCTCCTCGAGCTCCAGCATCCGCGCGGTGTGAGTCGCGAACTGGGCCGCACTGCCGTGCAGGAACATCCAGTTGCGACTGTCATGCAGCTGCTTGCCCTGGTTGGCGAGCTCCTCGTCGGTCAGCTCGGCGGCCGGCCGGGCCCGCGGGCCCCCCGATCCGTTCACAGCGTCCCTCCGGGAGTGAGTCCCGCATAGATCCCCAACGCGTTGCCGCCCAACACCTCGGCGGCCACCGTGTCACTCAGCCCCAACCCGACCACGTCGCGGGCGTTGCGCGCAGTGCCCGGGACACCGGGCCAGTCGGTGGCGAAGATCCACCGTCGAGCCAGCCGCCCGAGGTCGAAGTTGCGGTAGTACTCCCCCAGTCGCTTCGGGGGCAGTCCGGACAGCTCGATCCACACGGTGTCGTGGGACAGCGCCATGAACGCGGCGGCGTCGTACCACCACCCGCGCCCCCCGTGGGCCAGCACCACGTCCAAGGTCGGGAAGTCCCGCACCACGGGCAACAGGTTCGCCGGATCGGCCAGCTCGTTCATCGAGCCCGGAAAGCTGCTCGTGCCGCAATGGACCACCAACGGCACGTGGCGCTCCACCAGCACCTGGTAGGCCGGGTAGAGCGCACGGTCGTCGCATCGGAACCCACCGTGCACCGGGTGCAGCTTCAGTGCGGCGGCTCCCAGGTCGAGCTGACGGCGTACTTCCGCTGCGATCGGGAAGTGCAGGTGTGGATTGACGTTCGCGACGGGACGGAACCGCACCGGGTTGTGCTCCACGATCGGCAGCAGGTCCTCGAAGCGCTGGTAGCCCGTGGCGCGCGGGCTGTACTCGCAGAACAGGAGCGCGTGGTCGACGCCCTGCTCCGCGAACAGCGCATCCAACCGGTCCGGCCGCGGCACGCCGTCGGCATCCCAGAGGTCCTGCAGGATTCCAGGGGGGCCGAAGTCGCGCGCCCAGTCGAGCCAGGCCGGCTTGAGCGAGCCGAGGACCGGGACGTGCACGTGGGCGTCGATGAGGAGATGTCCGTCGAGCATGTCTCAGTCTCCCTCTCTCATGCCCTGCTCATCGCGCCGCCACGAGCGGGGTGTCCACGCCGATCCCCCCGGTCTTGGCGGCACCGCCCGGAGCGCCCAGCGGCGCTTCGCGCCCCGGCAGTACGACGGCGAAGAAGGTCAGGTTGTCCTCCACGAAAGCCTCGTCACCCTCGGCCACCCGACGGTCCTGGCTGATGGCCTCCACCGGGCAGACGGGTTCGCAGGCACCGCAGTCGATGCACTCCTTGGGGTTGATGTAGAGCTTGCGCTCCCCCTCGTAGATGCAGTCCACCGGACACTCCTCGACACAGGACCGGTCCATGGTGTCGATGCAGGGACTCGCGATGACGTAGGGCATCAGGTGCTCTCCTGTCAGGCCCGCGCGGTGCGCGTCGGGGCGGGCTCTCCGAACGGGTCCTCGGCCACCCACGTGCGGACCTTGAACCGTTGCAGCTTGCCAGTGGCGGTCTTGGGCAGATCAGCCATGAAGAGCACTCGTCGCGGCGCCTTGAAATGGGCCAGTCCGGCTCGGCACCATGCGACCAGGTCTTCCTCGAGCACACCCGCCTCCGCCACGACGACGGCGACCGGCTTCTCGATCCCATCGGCATCCGGGACTCCGACGACCGCGGCCTGTCGCACCGAGGGATGTTCCAGCAGTCGACTCTCCACCTCCGCCGGTGACACCCAGATCCCCCCGGCCTTGAGCATGTCGCTGTTGCGTCCGAGGCAGACGTAGTAGCCCTCGGCGTCGCGCACATAGGTGTCGCCGGTGCTCAGCCACTCCCCCTGGAAGACCTGCCGGGTGGCATCGGTGCGATGCCAGTACCCCAGCGCGATGGAGGCTCCCCGGACGTACAGCGCGCCCGGCTCGCCGTCAGCGACCGGGTGCCCCAGGGCATCACGCACCTCGATGTCGTAGCCCGGCACCGGCACCCCCGTGGTGCCGGGGCGGATGTCGCCTGGTCGGTTGGACAGGAAGATGTGCAGCGCCTCGGTGGACCCGAGGCCGTCGAGGATCTCCACGCCGAATCGATCCGTGAACCGGCGCTGCAACGGAGCCGGCAGCGGTTCACCTGCGGACGCGGCCAGCCGAACCGAGGCGAACGTGTCGTCGGCGACCTCGCTGCCGAGGAGGGCCGCGTAGAACGTCGGAACCGCGAAGAACAGGCTGGGGCGGTGCCGGAGAAGCTGCTCGCGCACCACCTCCGGTGTGGGTCGGCGGGGTTCCAGGACGGTGGCCGCCCCGACCGAGAGTGGAAAGAAGAGGCTGTTGCCGATGCCGTAGGCGAAGAACAGCTTGGCCACCGAGAACGTGATGTCGTCAGCATCGATGCCCAGCACCTGCGCGCCGTAGGTCTCACAGACGTGACGGATGTTGGCGTGCCGATGCATGGCCGCCTTGGGTGTGCCGGTGGTCCCGGACGTGTAGAGCCACAGTGCCCAGGAATCGTCCACGGTGGGCGCGACGCCGAGCAGGACGTCGTCCCCACGATGGCCGCGGTTGACCAGGTCCTCCCAGGTATAGGTCGTCACCCGAGGCGGCACCTCGATCGTGCCTGCGCCGGCGACCACGACCACGTCGACCTCCGGGGCCAACGCGACAGCCTCGCCGACAGTCGTGAGGAACTCCGCCGTGGCCAGCACCACCCTGGCGCCGGAATCGGCCATGATCGCGCCCAGCTCCGCTCCGGTGAGCATCGTGGAGACCGGCACCGCCACGAAACCGGCCCGGAAGGCGCCCAGGATGCCGGTGAGCATCGGGATCTCGTCGGACATCACCATCAGCACCCGGTCGTCACGGTGCAGCCCGAGGCTGCGCAGACCGCTGGCGATGATCGCCACGCGTTCGTCCAGCTCGGCGTACGTCAGGGTCTCGGAGGCGAGGACCGCGGTGCGGTTGCCGGAGCCGGCATGGCGGTGTCGGCTCACGAGATACTCGGCGGCGTTGAACAGGTCGGCCATCATCACACCCGCCCGTAGTCGTAGCTGCCGCGCTGTCCGGTCCCGTAGCGACTCAGCGCCCCGTCCGGGCCGGAGGCGTTGGGGCGCAGGAAGATCCAGTTCTGCCAGGCCGTCAGTCGCCCGAAGATCTTCGTCTCGAGGGTCTCGGGGCCCACGAACCGGTGATTGGCCTCCATCCCGGTGAGCGCGTCCGGTGACAGGGAGGCCCGCTCCTCGAGGACGATGCGCACCTCCTCGGCGAAGTCGAGGTCGTCGAGAGCGAGCGTCACCAACCCGAGTTCCTCGGCCCGTGCCGCCGACAGGGGGACGTCCCTCTGGGCGGTCGCTGCCGCGAGGTCGTCCTCGTGACCCCAGAACCGTGACTGCAACCGGGACAGCCCGTTGCCCATGGGGAAGCGACCGAGGTTGGACTCGGTGAGCACGAGTACGGCGGGCTCGGCTCCCGGGTCGATGTCCTCGTAGACCCCGGCCAGCATGTAGGTGCGGTCTGCGGCCAGTGCCAGTTCCAGGAGCAGACCGCCCCAGCAGCTGCCCGGCTCGAGGACCGCGATGAGGCTACGGCTGGTGACGTCGAGCCGCTTGAGGGTGCGTTTGAGGTACTGCGTCGTCTCGTGCACGAACCAGTGCGCGCCGAGCTCATCCAACTGCCGGTCATGGGCAAGCACGTGATCGAGCCGACCGACGGTTCGAAAGACCCACGTGCCGAGGTCGGGCTCGTTGGTGCGCAGCCTGAGCACGAGGTCGTCCAGCGCCCTGGCGACCGCCAGCGGCCAGTAGTCGACACCCTCCTCGAGAATCCCTGCTGCGTCGGCGGGAGGCGGGTGATCCGGCCCGGCCACGGTGATGTCGACGCGACGGGCCGAGCGGTCGATGGCGGCAGTCACGAACTGGTAGCCCACGACGCCGTCGCGCTCGCTGCGCTCGAGACGGTCGAGGCGAATGCCCGGGCCACCGGTCCGGGCCGAGTCCGCAACCGCCGCCCGGCAGCGCCGATCGATCTCGTCTGCGAAGGCGTTGCGGGGCACTGTCGCATCCACCAGGCCCCAGTCGAGTGCAGTGGCTCCTCGGTAGCCCTCCGGTCTCGTGGCGAAGAGGTCGGCGCGGTCTCGGCGTACGTGACGCTTGTCGACGACCCGGGTCAGTCCCCCTGTTCCCGGCAGGACGCCGAGCAGCGACACCTCGGGCAGCGACACAGTTGAGGATCCGTCGTCGATCAGCACGATCTCGTCGCAGGCCAGGGCGAGCTCGTAGCCACCGCCGGCCGCGGTGCCGTTGAGGGCCGCGATCCAGGTCTGGCCTGAGCTCGGCCGGGCGTCCTCGATGGCGTTTCGGGTCTCGTTGGTGAACTTGCAGAAGTTCACCTTCCACGCGTGTGAGGACTGGGCGAGCATGCGGATGTTGGCACCGGCGCAGAACATCCGCTCCAGTCCGCCGGTCAACACGACGGCCCTCACCTCCGGGTGCTCGAAGCGCAGCCGCTGCACGGCGTCGTACAGCTCGATGTCCACGCCGAGGTCGTAGGAATTCATCTTGAGGTCGTAGCCCTCGACGAGACCCCCGTGCTCGTCGACCGTCAGGGTCAGCGTGGCGATGTCACCCTCAACCGCCAACGTCCAGTGCCGGTAGTTCTCGGGATCGGTGTCGAAATCCACCCGCGTGGTCGCGCCGGGATCGCCCGAGGCGGGCGCGGAGGTGTCCACAACGGTCATCGGCCGGCCACTCCTCAGGGTCTGCTGCGCTCATATCACTCTACGCTTGCCTTGAAATACGTCAAGAGAGTGTCGTAGATCATCTCCATCGCGTCGCGGCACCCTCCCCGGGCCACCCGTCTGGGACACTGAGCACCCACCACGAAGGAGTCCCCGTGAGCCCGCTGGCACCGTCCACCTCCCGCCGCCGCGAGGTCGGCTCGGCGAGCGCCCGGTCGCTGCTGTTGACGGTTCTGGGCGAGTTCGTGCACCCGAGACACGAGACAGTGTGGACTGCCACCCTCCTCGACGCCCTTGGCGCGCTCGGCGTCGAGGAGAAGTCGGCGCGCCAGGCACTGACCCGCACCGCGACCGAGGGCCTCTTGACCTCCAGCCGGCACGGTCGCCGGGTCCTGTGGGCACTCACACCCCAGGGGGCCAGCCTGCTCGACGCAGGCACCAGCCGGATCTACGGCTTCCTGCGCGAGCGGCATCCCTGGGATGGTCGCTGGCTGGTGCTGTCGGTCCCGATCCCCGAGACCCAGCGGCAACTGCGCCACCGACTGCGCACCCGGTTGACCTGGCTCGGGCTCGGCTCACCGACCTCCGGCCTGTGGATCACGCCCGACACCACGAAGAACGACGACGTCGACGCCGTGCTCCAGGAGCTGGGCCTTGCCGAGCATGCCTTCGCGTGGGTCGGACCCACCAGCGGCTCAGGCGACGAGGACCGGCTCCTGGCCGAGGCCTGGGACCTGGCCGATGTCGAGGAACGCTACCTCGCGTTCCTGGAGGACTTCGGTGCGCGGCGTACGGCGGGCGCAAGCCCTTTCGTCAACCAGGTCGAGATGGTGCAGGAGTGGCGGCGCTTCCCCTTCCTGGATCCTGATCTGCCCGGTGAGCTGTTGGACCAGAACTGGCCAGGGATCCGGGCCGCCGACCTGTTCCACGAGTTGCACTCAGCGTGGCACCGCGACGCCCAGGCCGAATGGGAACGACTGGACTCCGCCGCAGGCGCCAAGCCCTGAGGCTCCCTCGCACGCCTCAGCCCAGCCCCTCCTCGGCGAGGTGCACGTAGTCGAACTCCACCGGCTGCTCGTTGATCCCAGCCTGCGGGGGCGCGATCCAGCCCGCGAACTTGCCGTACTCGTACTCGGGCACCATGAGGGCGGCCACGGCACGGCGATCCTCCTGCGACGGCAACCAATCGCCGACGCCCGCAGCCCAGCTCGCCTCGTCGAGCACCACCCCTTCGGGGCTCAGGTGGTGCTTGGCATACACACCCACCCGGCGGTTGAATCCCTCGTGAGGCAGGATCAGTCGCTCCTGGAGCCCGGCGTCCTCCAGCGCCTGGTTCCAGCGACGTACTCCGTTGGCGCAGTCCGCGACGTACTCGTCACGCAGGTCGAGGTTGAGCGCGCCGAGCATCGGCACGGTGCGCGTGCGCAGCTCTCCGTCCTCCACGAAGGTCATCTCGCGGGTGTCCTCGAGCAGGACATGGTCGTCCTTGCGCCGCGTCTCCTGCCAACGACCCTTGAGCCCGGAGGAGTAGTAGTTGCCGGCGTTGGTGGACTGCTCGGAGCCGAACAGGTCCATCGAGACCGAGAACTGGAAGTTGAGGTACTTCTGGATGAGGCTCAGCGAGATCCCACCGTGCTCGAGCACGTCGGCCGTGCCGTGCTCCTTCATGAGCTCGGCCGTGCGCTCGACGACACGCTGGACCCCTGTGGTCCCCACGAACATGTGGTGGGCCTCCTCCTTGAGCATGAACTCGCACGTGCGAGCCAACGGGTCGAAGGCCGACTCCTTGAGCGTGCCCAGCTGGTATTTCCCGTCGCGATCGGTGAAGTAGGTGAACATGAAGAACTGCAGCCAGTCAGTCGTCTCCTCGTTGAAGGCTCCGAGGATGCGGGGCGAGTCGAGGTCACCTGAGTTGCGCTTGAGCAGCTGCTCGGCCTCCTCGCGCCCTTCGCGGCCGAAGTAGGCGTGCAGCAGGTAGACCATCGCCCACAGGTGCCGACCCTCCTCGACGTTGACCTGGAAGAGGTTGCGCATGTCGTAGATGCTCGGTGCGGTGTTGCCGAGCACCCGCTGCTGCTCGACCGACGCGGGCTCGGTGTCGCCCTGGATGACGATCAGGCGCATCAGGTCCGCGCGATGCTCCCCCGGCACCTCCTGCCACACCGGCTCCCCCTTGTGCTTTCCGAAGCTCACCGTGCGGTCGGGGTCCTGCTCGGCCAGGAAGATGCCCCAGCGGTACTCCTCCATCGGCACGTGGTCGAAGTGCGCCCAGCCGTCGCGGCCCACCGCGATGGCCGTGCGCAGGTAGACGTCCTTCGTGGGAATCGACGGCCCCAGGGTGCGCCACCAGTCGAGGAACTTCGGCTGCCAGCCCTCGAGGGCCCGTTGCAGGCGCCGGTCTCCGGCGAGGTTGACGTTGTTCGGGATCCGTTCGGAGTAGTCGATCGTGCTCAGCGGGCCCGTGGGGCTTGGCGCTCGCCCTGTTCGGGTCTCCGGTGTCGCGTCAGGGGTCAGGCTCATCGCGGGGCTCCCAGGTCGTCGACGGGATGGTCGACGTGGCTGATTCGGTCGTCCTTTACGTTCTACACTCTTGTTGCGATGTTGCCAAGGTTTTGTAGACGTTCATGGATGGGCGAGAATCCGGGGGTGGACATCAGTGACTTCATGAACATGACCGGGCCCTTCGCCGAGTTCCTCGGCCTCGAACTCACCTCGGCCGACGGGGACGGGGTGAGCGCGACCTGGGAGGCCGACCCCAAGCTCCACCAGCCCTACGGCATCGTGCACGGAGGGGTGCACTGCTCCGTGGTCGAGACCCTGGCGAGCATCGGTGGAGCCATCTGGTTCGGGGAGCGCGGGCAGGTGGTCGGCGTCAACAACAACACCGACTTCTTCCGCGCCGTCACCGAAGGCACCCTGACCTCGACAGCCACCCCCCTGCACCGGGGACGTTCCCAGCAGGTGTGGATCGTCGAGACCCACGACGCGGATGGTCGATTGGTCTCTCGCGGCCAGGTTCGACTGCAGAACCTGACCTCCGCCTGACGGCCCTGGGTCAGCCGGTGGCGCGCTCGCGACGCAGGACCCGCCGGCTGGCCAGCACCCGGTCGAGTTGACGACTGCCACGGGCGGAGGGGCGTTGCGCCATGAGCTTGGCCCGCACCGCATGCGTGGGTGCCACCCGCAGGATCACCTGGGGCCCCAGGCCGAGTCGTGCCAGGAATCGGTTGCCGTCGCGCGAGGTGCTGACCGAACCCGACGCCACGTGTCCGATCCCGAGTTCCTCCGCGTAGCAGACAGCCGCATCCATCAGCGCCCGGCCGACGCCATGGCGACGGAACTGCGGGAACACATGTGGCGACACGGCCTGGACCACCGGCTCGAGGTTGATCGGAGTGATGGTCGCCAGGCGCAGGAAGATGGCACCGGCGAGTTGGCCGTCGTACTCGGCGACCACGATCCGCTCGTCCGGGTCCGCCTGCACCTGCTTGATCAGGCGACGGATGTCCTCGACCTGGTCGAGCGCGTCAGCGCGACGCAGGATGTCTGCCCAGAGTTCGGCGAGTTGCGAGGCGTCGTCCTCCACCACGGACCGCAGCTGCACGGGGGATCTGTTCATGCGACCATCCCTGTCCTGAGAAGAGCGTTCCTGACCCCCGTCAGCGCGAGCCGCCGACTGTACGGCCGCTCAGGGAGGACCATACGCGCTGCGGTTGGCCGGTGTCATCGGCACCCAGGCAAATTCACGCCTTCTGGGGAGAACCCTGGCCAGAAGGCGTCCTGGGAGCGCTCAGACGTCCCCACCCAAGTACGCCGCCTTGACCGAGTCGTCGCCGGCAAGCTCGGCCCCGGTGCCGGACCGGATGATCTCGCCGGTCTCCAGGATGTGGGCATGATCGGCACGCTTGAGCGCCTGAGCGGCATTCTGCTCGACCAACAGCACGGTGGTGCCCTGCTCGTTGATCTCGCCGATGATGCTGAAGATCTGCTGGATCAGCTTCGGCGCCAGGCCCATCGACGGCTCATCGAGCAGCACCACCCGGGGACGCGCCATCAAGGCACGTCCGATGGCAAGCATCTGCTGCTCACCGCCCGACATCGTGCCGGCCACCTGCCCGATCCGCTCGCGGAGCCGTGGGAAGAGGGTCAGGACCCGCTCCAGGTCGGCGGCCATCGCCGCCGACTTGCGGTCCTTGCGGGCGTAGGCACCCATGTCGAGGTTCTCGCGCACCGTCATCCCGGGAAAGACTCCCCGGCCCTCCGGGGACTGGCTCAGCCCCAACGTGACCCGCTCGTGCGCCGGGACGTGGGTGATGTCCTTGCCGTCGAGCACGATCCGTCCCGAACGCACCTTGCGCAACCCCGAGATGGTCTTCAGGGTCGTCGTCTTGCCCGCACCGTTGGCCCCGATCAGCGTGGTGATCGTGCCTTCCTCCACCCCGAAGGTGATGTCACGGATGGCTTCGATGTGGCCGTAGTTGACGCACAGGCCCTCGACCTCAAGAAGCATCTTCTTCGTCCACTCCCAAGTAGGCGGCGATGACCGCGGGATTGTCCCGGATCTCGGCTGGTGCACCCTCGGCGATCTTGCGACCGAACTCCAGCACGACGATCCGGTCGGTGACGCCCATGACGAGCCTCATGTCGTGCTCGATGAGCAGCACGGTGAAACCCTGGTCGCGGACCTTGCGGATCAGCGCCATCAGGTTCTGCTTCTCGGCGGGGTTGAACCCGGCAGCCGGCTCGTCGAGGCACAACAGCTTGGGCCCGGTCGCCATGGCCCGGGCGATCTCCAGGCGTCGCTGGTCTCCATAGGACAGGTTCGAGGCCACCTCGTCGTGCCTGGCCTTGATCCCGACGATGTCGAGCAGCTCCTTGGCCTTCTCCAGCGAGGCCTGCTCGGTGCGACGGTGCCGCGGGGTGCGGAACAGTGCGTCGAAGAAGCCGACCTTGCTGTGCGCGTCGGAGCCGACCATGACGTTCTCGAGCACCGTCATCGACTTGAAGAGCCTGATGTTCTGGAAGGTGCGGGCGATCCCGAGCTTGGTGATCTTGTTGCGCTTCAGCCCGCCGAGGACCGTCCCGTTGAAGCGGACCTCACCCGACGTCGCCTGGTAGACCCCCGTCATCACGTTGAAGCAGGTGGTCTTGCCGGCGCCGTTGGGACCGATCAGGCCGAGGATCTCGCCCTCACGGATCTCGAAGCTGACATGGTCGAGCGCGGTGAGCCCACCGAACTGCAGCGTGACATCGTCGATCTCGAGCACTGCTTTGGCGTCAGACATGGGGGGTCTCCTCAAGTTCGCCTTCCTCGAGTGCTTCGATCTGCTCCTCCGCCTGTTTGGCGCGCCGCACTCGCCGAGGCGGAATCAGGCCCTGCGGACGCCAGATCGCGAGCACCATCAGCGCGAGCCCGAACATCAGCAGGCGGTAGTCGCTCACAGCGCGGAACCGTTCGGGCAGGTAGGCCACCAGGACACCACCGAAGACCGCTCCCCACCGGTTGCCCGAGCCACCGACGACCACCGCGGCAACGAACAGCATCGACAGGAGCAGCGGGAAGCTCTGCGGGTTGATGTAACCGCCCTGGCTGCTGGCGAACAGCGAACCCGACAGACCACCGATGGCGGCACCGAGGGCGAACGCCATCAGCTTGTACTTGAAGGTCGGCACGCCCATCAGCTCAGCGGCGTCCTCGTCCTCTCGGGTGGCCTCCCAGGCGCGGCCGATCCGGCTCGAGTGCACCAGCCGGTCACCGATCAGCACCAGGATGAGGAATGTCAGCACCAGCCAGTAGTAGGGAATCGCATCCGTGGCACCGAAGATGAGGAAGCTGGTCTCGCGGCCACTGTCGATGAGAGGCACGATGCCGTCCCAGGCGATGTGCGGGATCTGGAAGAGCCCCCGCTCGGCGAACGGGCCCTCGGGGTTCGGGCCGATGCTGTTGGGGTGCGGGATGTCCTTGATGCCGCGGGCGGCGCCCAGCCACTGGACGTTGGTGACGATGAGCCTGATGATCTCGCCGAAGCCCAGGGTCACGATGGCCAGGTAGTCACCGCGCACCCGAAGCGTCGGAGCGCCGAGGATGACGCCGGCGACCATCGTCACCGCGATGGCGACCGGCAGGGCCAGGAAGAAGGGCCAGGAGGCGTGGTACGAGGTGAGGACGGCGGTCGTGTAGGCACCGACGGCGTAGAAGCCGACGTAGCCGAGGTCGAGCAGGCCGGCGTACCCGATCACGATGTTGAGTCCAACCGCGACCAGGGCGAAGGCCGCGGCGCCGAAGAGCACGCCGCCGAAGTCGATCTGGTTGGTGGTCAGGATGGGGGGCCGCAGCAGCGGGAGCGCGTAGAAGAAGAGGGCGAAGGCGACGACGAAGACCAGCTTCATCGCTCTGGGAAGGGCGTTGTAGCGGTCCACCACTCCGTCCCACCACCGACCGAGACGCTGCAGGGGACCGACGCCGGTTGCGGTGCTCATGCGCGGGCCTTTCCGAGTGCTTCACCGAAGAGTCCGGATGGTTTGACCAGCAGGATCAGGATCAGCAGCACGAAGGCCACCACGTCCTTCCACTGGCTGCCGAAGACGGCCGAACCGTAGTTCTCCACGACCCCGAGGAGCAGACCGCCCACCAACGCCCCTCGCAGGTTGCCGATGCCTCCCAGCACCGCGGCCGTGAAGGCCTTGACACCAAGGATGAAGCCGGCGTTCTGCCGAGTGGAGCCGATCCGGATCATGTAGAGGGTCGCGGCGGCTCCGGCCATCAGGCCGCCGATCAGGAACGTGAGCTGGATGACCCGACTGGAGTTGACACCCATCAGAGCGGCAGACTCGGAGTCCTGAGCGACGGCGCGGATGCCACGGCCGAAGCGCGTGCGACGCACGAACATGTCGAGTCCGAGCATCATGGCCAGAGCCGCTCCGATGACCAGGACATCGATGTCGCGGACCGTGTAGTTCCCGATCGGGAAGAGGTCGTGGGGCTGGATGGTCACCGGGAGCGAGTAGACGTCGCGGGCCTTGCCGACGTAGACGTCGAGGTTGTCCTCGAGGCCGATCCAGCCGCTGATCTGGTCGCGCAACCCCATGATCTCGGCCAGGGAGAAGGAGGCACCGATCGCCGAGATCAGGATGATCAGTTTCGGCGCGCCGCGCTTGATCAAGGGGCGGTAGGCCACCCGTTCCAACAACAGTGCGATGGCCGCCGACATCACCATCGCGGCCACCAGCGCCGCGAGCAGCAGCGGGAAGGCTTTGCCGAGACCCTGGCTGACAGAGTCCGAGCCGTGCAGGAAGAAGACCATCCACGCGACGGCGAACGTGCCGTACATGAAGACTTCTGAATGGGCGAAGTTGATCAACTGCAGGACGCCATAGACCATCGTGTAGCCGAGAGCCACCAAGGCGTAGATGGCACCGAGAGCCAGACCGGTGATGGTCAGCTCGATGATGTTGTTGAACAGGAACGCAAAGTCCACGGTCGTCCTTCTCCTACCCAGGCCAGTCGGCTGCGGCCGAGGCTAGTAGCCCCGGCCGCAGCCGTCCATCAGTTCAGCGGTGGAGACGAACCGTCACTTGATGGGCGTGGGGTTGGCCACGTCCATGACGCCGTCCGAGACGAGGTAGGCGTAGATCGTCGACGAGGTGATGTCACCCTTGTCGTCGAACGCGACCGGGCCGCTGGCACCTTCGGCGGTGTAGGCACCGACGAACGTGTTGACGTCCTCGTGGCTGGTCTTGCCGTCCTCGAGCGCGGCCAGGAAAATGTTGGTCGCGTCGTAGGCCTGGGTCGAGTAGAGACCCGCGTCGGCACTGTTGACGGCGCTGTACTTCTCGTTGAAGTCAGCCGGAGCCGGACCCGCCGGAGCCGTCAGGATCGCGCCGTTGGCAGCCTGGGCTCCAGCAGCCTTGACGAACGCCGGGTCCTGGGATCCGTCGCCCGACATGAACGTGCCCTTGAAGCCGGCCTGGCGCAGCTGCTTGACCAGCAGACCCGCCTCGGCGTAGTAGCCGCCGTAGTAGACCGCGTCCGCGCCGGAGCTCTTGACCTTGGTCACCACGGCCGACATGTCGGTCTGGCCGACCTGGATCTGGTCGTCACCGACGAGCGCGTCACCGAGGGCACCCTTGACCACGTCGGCCAGGCCCTTGCTGTAGTCCTGGGCGTCGTCGACCACGAAGACCTTCGTGGCGCCGGCGGTCTCGGTCAGGTACTTGGCGCCAGCCGCGCCCTGGGCCGCATCGTTGCCGATGACCCGGTGCCAGGTGGTCCAGCCCTGCTCGGTGATGGTCACGTTCGTGGCCGACGGGGAGACCGAGGGCAGGCCAGCCTCGAAGAACGTCTTGCCGGTAGCCAGGGACTCACCCGAGAAGCCCGGGCCGACGAGGCCGATGATCGAGTCGTCGCCGATGATCTGGGTGGCGAGCGCGGGGGCCTTGTCAGGGCTGCCCTGGGAGTCGAACTCCTTCAGGCCGACCTCGCAGTCCGAGTGGTCCTTGTTGTACTCGTCCAGGGCGAGCTTGATGCCGCCGGTCATGTTGAGACCGAGCGCACCGGCATCGCCGGTCAGGGCGCCGAGGAAGGCGACGTTGTAGTTGCCGCACTCGTCGCCGCCGCTTGCCGCGGGGTCATTGTCGTCGGTGCTGCCACAGGCAGAAAGCACAAGACTCGCCGTGGCGAGCACAGCGAGAGCAGGCAGGGACTTCTTGGAACCGAACATCTGTCCTCCGTTGTACATGGGCCCGGGCGTGGCACGCCGCTGGGTCAGGGTTGGTGCAAAGTAGCACCAGTACGAGGCTCTGGGACCGCACAGCCGCCGGAGTTCTTCCGTCGTTGCCAACTTGTGACGTGATTTCTTGCGTCCTACACGCGGTTCAGCGCTTGTCGACCCCGTGCTCGACGATGCCTTCGGCCACCTGGCGCATGGACAGACGCAGGTCCATCGCCGTCTTCTGGATCCAGCGGAACGAGTCGGGCTCGCTGAGTTCGAGCTCCTTCTGCAGGATCCCCTTGGCCCGATCCACGACCTTGCGAGCCGCCAGGCTCTCGGCCAGATCGGCCACCTCCTTCTCCAGGGCACTGATCTCCGCGAAACGGCTGACCGCCATCTCGATCGCCGGGACCAGGTCCGCCTTGGTGAAGGGCTTGACCAAGTAGGCCATCGCGCCGGCATCCCGGGCGCGCTCCACCAGGTCGCGCTGGCTGAAGGCCGTCAGGATGACCACGGGGGCGATCCGCTGCGAAGCGATGCGCTCGGCAGCCGAGATGCCGTCGAGCTTGGGCATCTTGACATCCAGGATGACCAGGTCGGGCCGCTCGGACTCGGCGAGGGCGATGGCCTTCTCGCCGTCGCCGGCCTGGCCCACGACGTCGTACCCCTCCTCGACCAGCATCTCCGCCAGATCCATCCGGATCAGGGCTTCGTCTTCGGCGATGACCACTCGGCGGCTGGCGACTTCGTTCACGCGGACAAGGCTAGTGCCCCATCACCTCGGCCCGTCAGCCGCTGTGGGCGATCCAGACTTTCACGCTCATCGGCGCGCCCGCCGCGGGATGTGCGTGGTCCGCGAGGTACGCCGCGACCTCCTCTCGCTCGACCCTGCCGCGACTGCAGGCGACCGCGGAGGTCCGGGCGTTGGTCACGGCCTCACGGGGTGGGTGATGGCGAATCGCGCGGTGTGATCCGGTACCTTGGTCGCTGCTCAGCCCCGGTATCCCAACGGCAGAGGAAATGGTCTCAAACACCATCTAGTGTGGGTTCGAATCCCACCCGGGGCACAGGTGGCGCCGGTGTCGGCGCCTTCCGCGACACTCGGGCAGTGCACAGCTCCAAGGTCCGTGAGACCGCGCTCATGCTCCTCCACGAGGGGCGAAGTCTCACCGACGTGGCCAGATCCTTGGAGGTCAGCCGGTCGACGTTGCGAGCATGGCAGGCGTGCGGGCAGCCGATCCTGCGTTCATGCGCCCGGTGCGACGACGCTGACCTGCCTGCGAAGGAATACGCGGCACTGTTGGGCTACTACCTAGGAGACGGCTGCGTTTCCGTCGCCGGCCCGCATGTGACCTTCCGGGTCTCCTGTGATGTCCGTTTCCCCAACGTCGTCTCTGACGTGGTCGGCCTCATTCGTGGCGTGAACCCCGGGCGGAAAGTCTTCGAGGTGCCGGCTCCAGGCGTGACGGTCGTGCACTCGAACTGGAAGCACTGGCCCTGCCTGTTCCCCCAACACGGCCCGGGTCGCAAGCACGAGAGGCCGATCGTGCTCGAGGACTGGCAGCAGGAGATCGTGGCCGAGCACCCCGCAGACCTCCTGCGCGGGTTGTTCCACTCCGACGGGTCGCGGGTGCGCAACTGGGCGACCAGGGTGGTGGGCGGCCAGCGCAGGCGCTATGACTACCCGCGCTGGCAGTTCACGAACAACTCCCGCGACATCCAGCTCCTGTGCTGCGCAGCATTGGACGCAGCGGGCATCGCCTGGCGCCAGTCCAACTGGAAGACCATCTCCGTGTCCACCCGTGCAGCCGTGGCCACTCTCGACCAGCTCATCGGGCTCAAGCGATGAGCACTGCGTGGGGCACCCGTCGCTCGGACCGGTGCCCCACGCAGCTGTGTGAAGCCCTCCCCAGGACCGGGTCAGCGAGTGCTGCGGTAGGCCGGTGCGACCTCGTTGATCGCGTCACCCATCTTGTGGATGCGCAGGGCATTCGTGGATCCCGGGATCCCCGGGGGCGCTCCGGCGATGATCACGACCAGATCGCCCTCATCGACTCGGCCGATCTCGAGCAGCTGCTCGTCGACCTGCCGCACCATCTCGTCGGTGTGCTCGACCTCCACGGTCTTGAAGGTCTCGACGCCCCAGGTCATGGACAGCTGCGAGCGCGTGGAGGCTTCGGGCGTGAAGGCAAGGATCGGGATCTGGCCGCGGTAGCGCGACAGGCGGCGCGCCGAGTCACCACTCTGTGTGAACGCGACGAGGTAGCGCGCCCCGACCCGCTCAGCCACCTCGGCGGCGGCCTTGGCCACCACCCCACCGGTGGTGTGGGGGTTCCAGTCGATGGCCGCCATCCGGGCGAGCCCGTGGTCCTCGGTGGACTCCAGGATCCTCGCCATCGTCTGGACGGCCTCGATGGCGTACTCCCCCACGCTCGTCTCGCCGGACAGCATCACGGCGTCGGCGCCATCGAGCAGCGCATTGGCCACGTCGGTCGCCTCGGCGCGTGTGGGAGCCGGCGCCGAGATCATGGACTCCAGCATCTGGGTGGCCACGATGACGGGCTTGGCGTTGCGCCTGGCCTTCTCGATGACGCTCTTCTGCAGGAACGGCACGTCCTCGAGGGGGCATTCCACGCCGAGGTCGCCGCGGGCCACCATGATCCCGTCGAACGCATCGACGATGCCGTCAAGGTTCTCGATGGCCTGGGGCTTCTCGATCTTGGCGATGACCGGAAGCCTGAAGCCTTCCTCGTCCATCACCCGGTGCACGTCCTCGACATCCGTCGCGGAGCGCACGAACGACAGCGCGATGAAGTCCACACCGATCCTGATGGCCCAGCGCAGGTCCTCGATGTCCTTCTCCGACAGGGCCGGGACCGAGACCGCGACCCCGGGCAGGTTGATGCCCTTGTTGTTGCTGATCTTGCCTGCCGTGACGACCTCGGTCAGCACCTCGGTGTCGGAGACCTCGAGGACCTTCAACCGGACCTTTCCATCGTCGATCAGGATGGGGTCGCCTGGTGAGACGTCGCCGGGCAGACCCTTGTACGTCGTCCCGCAGATGTCGACGTCGCCGGGGACGGTCCGGGTCGTGATGGTGAAGGTGGCGCCCTTCTTCAGCTTGACCGGGCCGTCAGCGAAGGTCTCCAACCGGATCTTCGGACCTTGGAGGTCGGCGAAGATACCCACCCCGTGGCCGGTGGCGTCAGCCGCCTCCCGGACCATGCTGTACATCTTCTCGTGATCGGCGTATCCGCCATGACTCATGTTGAGGCGTGCCACGTCCATGCCGGCCTCGACGAGTTCGCGAATCTTCGCGGACGTGCCGACTGCGGGACCAAGGGTGCACACGATCTTTGCTCTTCGCACAACGACGACCCTACTGGGCTACCGGCGGGTTGGCCCTGCCGGTCTGGATCGATCCAAAGAATTCATCGGAAGCGCCGCGTGTCATGCGTTCCACGAGGTCACACCATCAAGGGGCGAGCGGTCGGCGGGATCGGCGAGGGCAACGTGGTGGAACCAGTGAGGAACTCGTCCACGGCCGCCGCAGCGGCCCGTCCCTCCGCGATCGCCCACACGATCAGGGACTGCCCACGGCCCGCGTCACCGGCCACGAAGACGCCCTCGACCGACGAGGCATAGTGCAGGTCGCGCTTGACGTTGCCGCGCTCATCGAGCTCCACCGCGAGCTGCTCGATCAGTCCGGGCCGCTCCGGTCCGACGAAGCCCATCGCGAACAGCACGAGCTCGGCGGGGATCTCGCGTGTCGACCCTTCGACCTCCACGAACTTCCCGCCCTCGAAGACCACCTCGGTCAGGCTGAGCGCCCGGACGTGGCCGGACTCGTCGCCGAGGAACTCCTTGGTCGACACCGAGTAGACCCGGTCGCCGCCCTCCTCGTGGGCCGAGGAGACCCGGTAGGTCATCGGGTACGTCGGCCACGGCTGCGTCTCGGGACGCGCCTCGGGGGGCAGCGGCAGGATCTCCAGCTGCGTGATCGTGGCGGCGCCCTGACGAATCGAGGTGCCCAGGCAGTCGGCACCCGTGTCGCCGCCACCGATGATCACCACGTTCTTGCCGGCCGCGGTGATCTGGTCGGTGACCTCCTCCCCGAGGGAGGCCCGGTTCGACTGCGGCAGGAACTCCATGGCCTGGTGGATGCCGACGAGCTCCCGGCCGGGGACCGGGAGGTCCCGGGCCGCGGTGGCGCCCATCGCCAGGATGACGGCGTCGTAGCGCTCCCGGAGCTGGTCGCCGGTCAACTCGTTGCCGACGTCGATCCCCGCGCGGAACACGGTGCCCTCGCGACGCATCTGGTCGATCCGCCGGTCGAGATGCTTCTTCTCCATCTTGAACTCGGGGATGCCGTAGCGCAGGAGGCCACCCACCTTGTCGGCCCGCTCGTAGACCGCCACCGTGTGGCCGGCGCGGGTGAGCTGTTGGGCAGCGGCCAGGCCCGCAGGCCCGGAACCGATCACGGCCACGGTGCGTCCGGAGAGCCATTCGGGAGGCTGAGGACGAACGAACCCGGAATCCCAGGCCCGGTCGATAATCGAGACCTCGACGTTCTTGATCGTCACCGGGTCCTGGTTGATGCCGAGCACGCAGGCGGTCTCGCAGGGTGCCGGGCAGAGGCGTCCGGTGAACTCCGGGAAGTTGTTCGTCGCGTGCAGCCGCTCGATGGCGCCCTCCCAGTCGTCGCGCCAGACGAGGTCGTTCCACTCGGGGATGATGTTGCCCAGCGGACATCCCTGATGACAGAACGGGATCCCGCAGTCCATGCAGCGTCCGGCCTGCTTGCTGATGATCGGCAGCAGGGCACGCCCGATGCCGTCGGGGTAGACCTCGTTCCAGTCCTTGACGCGTTCCTCGACCGGCCGGCGGTCGGCCACCTCGCGGCCCACCTTCAAGAAGCCCTTGGGGTCAGCCATGAAGCACCTCCATGATCCGGGCCGAGGCCTCGTCCTCGCTGAGGCCCTCCTGGAGGGCCTCGGCTCGGGCCTCGAGCACACGCTTGTAGTCACGAGGCATCACCTCGGTGATGCGGGACAGGGCCGCCGGCCAGTCTGCGAGCAGGTCCTCGGCCACCTTCGAGCCGGTCTCCTCGTGGTGCCGGCGCACCAGCACCTCGAGCTCCTGGCCGGTCGCGGCGTCCACAGGTCCGAGTTCGACGAACTCGGGGTTGACCCGCCAGGGTTTGAGGTCGAGCACGTAGGCCACACCGCCGGACATGCCGGCGGCGAAGTTTCGCCCGGTCTTGCCGAGCACCACGACCCGGCCACCGGTCATGTACTCGCAGCCGTGGTCACCGACGCCCTCCACCACAGCGGTGGCACCGGAGTTGCGCACGCAGAACCGCTCGCCGACTCCCCCGCCGAGGAAGATCTCCCCGGAGGTGGCTCCGTAGCCGATCGTGTTGCCCGCGATGATCTGCTCGTTGGCGTTGAACGTCGCCCGCCTGTCGGTGCGCACGACCAGACGCCCGCCGGAGAGTCCCTTGCCGACGTAGTCGTTGGCGTCGCCCTCCAGGCGCAGGGTGATGCCAGGCGGCAGGAACGCGCCGAACGACTGACCCGCGGAACCGGTCAGCGTGATGTCGATGGTGCCCTCCGGAAGTCCTGCGGCCTTGTAGCGCTTGGTGACCTCGTGGCCGAGCATGGTGCCGACGGTGCGGTTGACGTTGCGTACGGCGAGCTGGGCACGCACCGGCTCACCGCGCTCCAGGGCAGGTTCGGCCAGGGCGATCAGCTCGATGTCGAGGGCACGGGCCAGGCCGTGGTCCTGACCGGTGGTGTTGCGTAGGGCAGTGCCCTCGGGCAGGGCCGGCTTGTGCAGGATCGGGGTCAGGTCGAGACCCGACGCCTTCCAGTGCTCGATGGCCGGGGCGATGTCGAGCGCCTCGACGGCGCCCACGGCCTCGGCCAGCGTGCGGAAGCCCAGCTCGGCCAGCAGCTCGCGAACCTCCTCGGCGATGTACTCGAAGAACGTCACGACGAACTCCGGCTTGCCGGAGAACCTCTCGCGGAGCACGGGATTCTGCGTGGCTACGCCCACGGGGCAGGTGTCGAGGTGACACACGCGCATCATGATGCAGCCCGAGACGACCAGGGGTGCGGTGGCGAAACCGAACTCCTCGGCGCCCAGCAGAGCGGCGATGACGACGTCGCGCCCGGTCTTGAGCTGGCCGTCGGCCTGCACGACGATCCGGTCCCGCAGCCCGTTGAGGAGCAGCGTCTGCTGGGTCTCGGCAAGGCCCAGCTCCCACGGCCCACCGGCATGCTTGAGCGACGTGAGCGGCGAGGCGCCGGTGCCACCGTCGTGCCCGGAGATCAGCACGACGTCGGCATGGGCCTTGGAGACCCCGGCCGCCACGGTGCCCACGCCGACCTCGGAGACGAGCTTGACGTGCACCCGCGCCGAAGGGTTGGCGTTCTTGAGGTCATGGATGAGCTGAGCCAGGTCTTCGATGGAGTAGATGTCGTGGTGCGGCGGCGGCGAGATCAGGCCGACGCCGGGGGTGGAGTGTCGGGTCTTGGCCACCCAGGGATAGACCTTGTGGCCGGGCAGCTGACCGCCCTCACCAGGCTTGGCACCCTGCGCCATCTTGATCTGGATGTCGTCGGCGTTGGTGAGGTACTCCGAGGTCACCCCGAAGCGTCCTGAGGCCACCTGCTTGATCGACGAACGGCGGCTCGGGTCGTGGAGTCGCTCGGCGTCCTCGCCGCCCTCGCCGGTGTTGGACTTCGCCCCGATGCTGTTCATCGCGATCGCGAGGGTCTCGTGGGCTTCCTGGGAGATCGACCCGTAGGACATGGCTCCGGTGGAGAACCGCTTCACGATCTCCGAGACGGGTTCGACCTCCGCGATGTCGATCGAGGCTCGGTCACTGGCGAACCGGAACAGGCCCCGGAGGGTCATCAGCTGCTCCGACTGCTCGTCCACGCGCGAGGTGTACTGCTTGAACACGTCGTAGCGCCCGGCCCGGGTGGCGTGCTGCAACCGGAACACCGTCTCGGGGTCGAACAGGTGCGGCTCGCCCTCGCGGCGCCACTGGTACTCGCCGCCGATGGCCAGCTCCCGGTGGGCGGGCGCGATGCCGCCGCGCGGGTACGCCGTCGCATGGCGACGCGCCACCTCCTCGGCGATGGTGTCCAGGTCGATGCCGCCGAGCTTGGAGGTCATGCCGGTGAAGTACTTGTCGACCACGGCGTGCGACAGGCCGACCGCCTCGAAGATCTGGGCACCGGTGTAGGAGGCCACCGTGGAGACGCCCATCTTGGACATCACCTTGAGCACCCCCTTGCCGAGCGCCTTGACCAGGTTCTTGACCGCGACCTCGGGCTCGGTGGTGACGTAGTAGCCGTCTCGCGCCAGGTCCTCCACGCTCTCCATGGCCAGGTAGGGGTTGACCGCGGCTGCCCCGAACCCGATCAGGAGGGCGACGTGGTGCACCTCGCGGACGTCACCTGCCTCGATGAGCAGGCCCACCTGGGTGCGCGTCTTCTCGCGGACGAGGTGGTGGTGCACCGCACCGGTGAGGAGCAGCGAGGGGATCGGCGCCAGCTCGGCGGTGGAGTGTCGGTCGGACAGCACGATCACCCGGGCACCGTCGGCGATCGCCGCGGACACCTCCTGGCAGATCTCGTCGATGCGCCGAGCCATGGCCGCACCCCCGCCCTCGACCTCGTAGAGGCCGCGAGACACATGGGTGATGAAGCCGGGCATGTCGCCATCACGGTTGATGTGGCGCACCTTGGCCAGGTCGTCGTTGTCGATCACCGGGAAGGACAGCACCACCTGGCGACACGAAGCCGGCGAGGGGTCGAGCAGGTTGCCCTCGGGCCCGATGGTCCCGTTGAGTGACGTGACGAGCTCTTCGCGAATGGCGTCCAGCGGTGGGTTGGTCACCTGGGCGAAGAGCTGGCTGAAGTAGTCGAACAGCAGCCGCGGCTTGTCCGACAGCGCCGCGATCGGGGTGTCGGTGCCCATCGACCCGAGCGGCTCGCCGCCGGTGTTGGCCATCGGGGTGAGCAGGATCCGCAGCTCCTCCTCGGTGTAGCCGAAGATCTGCTGCCGGCGGGTCACCGAGGCGTGGGTGTGCACGATGTGCTCGCGCTGGGGGACGTCCTTGAGGTGGATGAGCCCGGCGTGCAGCCACTCGTCGTACGGGTGCTCGGCGGCCAGCTCAGCCTTGACCTCCTCGTCCTCGATGATGCGGTGCTCATCGGTGTCGACCAGGAACATCTTGCCGGGCTGCAGCCGTCCCTTGCGCACGATCGTGGCCGGATCGAGGTCGAGCACGCCGACCTCCGAGGCCAGCACGACCAGGCCGTCGTCGGTGACCCAGTAACGCGATGGCCGCAGGCCGTTGCGGTCCAGGACGGCACCGATCTGGGACCCGTCGGTGAACACGACGCACGCGGGCCCGTCCCAGGGCTCCATCATGGCCGAGTGGAAGGCGTAGAACGCGCGCCGCTTCTCGTCCATCTCGGTGTGGTTCTCCCACGCCTCGGGAATCATCATCAAGACGGCGTGGGGCAGGGAGCGACCGCCCATGTGCAGCAGCTCGAGGACCTCGTCGAAGGAAGCCGAGTCGGAGGCGCCCGGTGTGCAGATCGGGTTGAGGCGTTCGAGATCGCCCGGGATGACGTCGGACTCCAGCAGGGCTTCGCGCGCGCGCATCCAGTTGCGGTTGCCCTTGACGGTGTTGATCTCGCCGTTGTGTGCGATGAACCGGAAGGGGTGGGCCAGCGGCCAGCTCGGGAAGGTGTTGGTGGAGAAGCGGGAATGGACCACCGCGAGAGCGGAGGCGATCCGCTCGTCGACGAGGTCGGGGAAGACGTGGTCGAGCTGATCGGTGGTGAGCATCCCCTTGTAGGCCAGGGTGCGCGAGGACAGGGACGGGAAGTACACGTCCGTCTCGAGCTCGGCACGCTTGCGCAGGCAGTAGGCCAGACGCTCGAGGGCCATCCCGCTGACCCGCGAACCCGCTCCGGCGACGAAGAGCTGGCTGAAGGACGGCATCACCGAACGGGCCGTCTGCCCCAGGGAGTCGGGGATGACAGGGATGTCGCGCCACCCCACGACGGTGAGACGCTCCTCGGCGGCGATCTCCTCGATCCGGGACTTGGTCTTGGCGACCTCGTCCTCGGCCCCAGGCAGGAAGGCGGTCCCGACGGCATAGAAGTGTGGGGCCGGCAGTTCGAAGCCGGCGTCACGGGCGACCTCGCGCAGGAACGCATCGGGCACCTGCATGAGGATCCCGGCACCGTCACCGGAATTGACCTCGGCACCGGCAGCGCCGCGGTGGTCGAGGTTGCGCAGGGCAGTGAGCGCCTTGGCCACGATGTCGTGGCTGGCCACGCCGGTCAGGGTCGCCACGAAGGCCACGCCGCACGCATCGTGCTCGTGGAGTCCGTCGTACAGCCCTTGGGGCGGCGGGAATGCGTGCATTTCGGGCACTGGGCATTCTCCCGTCGTCGTCAGCGTCGCAAGGTTCGCGACGAATCGGTCTGGAGCTTGATTCGGGCAGGGGACGACGTTGGCCCAAGCGCGAAACTCAGGCTATCACCGACGCCACCGGCACCCGGTGCACGAGCGTCGGGACGGACACCACCTCAGTGGCAGGACCGTCTGCCGGCGTCACGGACGTGCCCGTCGATCGTCCGGAACCTCCATGAGAAGGCCTGAGGCCCCAGCGTCAGGTCGAGGACGCCGAACCTGTCGGCGCGGAAGTAGCGGCTGCCCGGCGCCTCGCGACCGCGGTGGTAGAGCGACTTGCCGCCGGTGCCGACCACGAAGGAGGTGATGCCCCTGCGTGGACGTGCGTGGGCCCCGGCGTCCATCGGAGCGAAGCGCTCGTAGTCGTGGTCGTGGCCGGCCAGGGCCAGGTCGACGCCGTGCGCGTAGGCGATCCTCCAGAAGGGCGCCATGCTGGCGTCCGAACCGTGTTCGAGGCCGGAGGAGTAGCGGGGATGGTGCATGACCATGGCCGTGCAGGTCGTGGCACTGGTGTCGAGGTCGTCGGCCAGCCACCGGCGCTCCTCGCCACAGTCGATGTCGTCACAGTTCGAGTTCAGCAGGTAGACCCGCCAGGCCCCGAGCGTCGCCACCGAGTAACCCGGAGCCGGGGCTGCGACCGACCCGAAGTAGCGGTAGTACCCCGCAGCGCCGGCCGTCTTGTACTCATGGTTGCCCGGCACCGGGATCGTGACGTCCTGGAACGTCCCCCAGGAGTCGTCGTAGGAGCCGGTGAAGGCCGAGTAGGAACCCTTCTCGTACTGCAGGTCGCCGAGCGCCAGGACCCGGTCGACGCCCAGGCTGCGGATCAGTCGAGCCGTCGCAGCCTGCCGGCAGCTCGTCCGGGTGGGGCCCTGGCCGGGGGCGCAGGCCACGTCACCGGCTGCGACGACCCGGACGGCAGCCGCCCGATTCGATGTTCCCGTCGTGGAGTGCGTGGATGCCTGCGGCGGTGAGCTGCTCCCGCATCCGGCCAGCAACGCGACCAGGACCGTGCCGATCGCGGCACCGATCACCGCGGGCTGACGCATCCTCAGCCCTCCTCGTCGGTGCTGGAGTCCGCCGCGGCGGGGGCGGTGTCCGCCGTCGCGGCGGGTCCGAAGCCGTCCTGGTAGACGCTCTCCTCACGGCCGGGATGCCTGCGTGCACTCCAGGTGAACCAGATCGCACCGACCACGAACAAGACGATCGATGTCCACACGTTGAGCCTCAGCCCGAAGACGTCGTTCATCTGCACCTTGTCGACGCGCAGGTATTCGATCCAGCCGCGCCCCGCGGTGTATCCCATGATGTACAGCGCCATCACGCGCCCGTAGCCGAGCGTGAACCTCTTGTCCGCCCAGACCAGCAGTCCGAAGACCCCCATGTTCCACAGGAATTCGTAGAGGAACGTCGGGTGGTGGTAGGTGGTCGGCACCGGGTTGCCCGACGCATCCCTGGTGATCGCCAGCTTCCAGGGCAGATCGGTGACCTTGCCGTAGAGCTCCTGGTTGAAGTAGTTGCCGAACCGGCCGATCGCCTGCGCGACGATCACACCGGGAGCCATGGCGTCGAGCGCCGGAAGGATCCTGATCCCCTTGCGGCGCGCACCGATCCACACACCCAGGGAGCCCAAGGCGATGGCCCCCCAGATGCCGAGGCCGCCGTTCCACACGTAGAACACCGCCCACGGACTCTGGTCCGGGTTGCCGAAGTAGAGATCGTTGTCGGTGATCACGTGGTAGAGCCGCCCGCCGACGAGACCGAACGGGACCGCCCACAGCGCCAGATCCTGGATGTCGCCGTACGTGCCGCCCCGAGCCACCCACCTGCGCTCGGAGATCACGATCGCGACGATGATCCCGGCGATGATGCACAGCGCATACGCCCGGATCGGCAACGGGCCGAGATGCCAGACCCCCTGGCCGGGGCTTGGGATCGTCCAGGCGAGGGTGGGGCCGAACAGGGCCGCGGTCACGAATCCTCCAACGGGTCGTCGAGCAGACGGATGATATCGGAGGCGAACTGCGCCGAGGAGGTGCCGTAGGTCCACACGATCGGGGAATGGTCGTCCTGGTCGATGGCGATCACCTGGGTGCTGTGGTCCACCTCGTAGCCGCCGCTGGCCAACTTGGCCCCCTTCTCGATGAAGACACCGAGCTGGTCCCCCACGGCCTGGATGTCGCGCAGCGGCCCGGTGAGGCCGATGAAACCGGGGTCGAAGCGCGCGAGGTACCGCTTCAGGGTCGCCTCATCGTCGCGCGCTGGGTCGGTGGTGATGAACACGACGTCGACCGCGGCCCGTTGGGCATCGTCGAGACGGGTCATCGCGCTGGCCAGGGAACCCATGACCGCCTGACAGATGTCGGGGCAGTTGGTGTAGCCGAAGAACACCAGCGTCAACGGCTTCGTGGTGTCGGTGACCACGTCGTACGGCGCACCGGTGTCGTCGGTCAGCGTGATGTCGGGGACGACGTACTGCTTGTCCAGTACGGCGCCGTAGTAGCCGTCGTCGGAGCGACTGTCGGAGCCGTCCGCCACCCCCTGGCTGCCAGCGCAGCCACCGAGCAGGAGCAGGCACACCAACACGGCGACCGCCTTAGGCACGAACGACCTCCGCGCGCACACCGGCGGCCAGATCGCGGGTCAGAGCACCCACGGACTCCAGCCCCGCGCTCCGGTCGGTGCCGGCATCGAGGAGGGCCCTGACGAAGGCTGATCCGACGATCACGCCGTCGGCGTACGCCGCGACCTCGGCGGCCTGAGATCCGTTGGAGACCCCGAGCCCGACGCCGACCGGGAGGTCGGTGGCCAGGCGGGTACGGGCCACCAGCGGTCCGGCGAGGTCGCTGGTCGTGGTGCGGGCTCCCGTGACCCCCATGACAGCCGTGGCATAGACGAACCCTCGGCAGTTGGCCGTCGTCATGGCGATCCGGGCATCGGTGGACGAGGGCGCGACCAGGAACACCTTGTCCAGGCCGTGCTCGTCGGCGGCTGCGATCCACTCCGCGCCGCTGTCGGGGGTCAGGTCCGGGGTGATCAGGCCGGCACCTCCGGCACCGGACAGGTCGGCGGCGAACCGCTCGACGCCATACTTCTCGATCGGGTTCCAGTAGGTCATCACGACCGTGGGCGTCCCGGTCGCCGCGACTGCCTCGACCGTCCGGAGTACGTCGGTGGTGCGCACCCCCCCTTCGAGGGCCTGCTGGGCTGCCGCCTGGATGGTGGGCCCGTCCATGACCGGGTCGCTGTAGGGCAGTCCGACCTCGATGACGTCACAGCCGGCTTCCACCATGATCTGGATGGCCGCGATGGATCCCGCCACGTCGGGAAAACCTGCCGGCAGGTAGCCGATGAGGGCCGCTCTCCCCTCAGCACGCGCTGCTGCGAAGGCGGACGCCGTGGACGGGCCGGCTCCCGAGCGCGTCACTTGTCGTCCTCCAGTTCGGCGGGGCTCGTGCTGAGTCCGAACCACTCGATCGCGGTGCCCATGTCCTTGTCCCCGCGTCCCGACAGGTTGATCAGCATGACCTGGTCGGCGGTCATGTCCTGAGCCACCTGGAGTGCGCCTGCGATCGCGTGGGCCGACTCGATCGCCGGGATGATGCCCTCGGTGCGACTGAGCAGCGCCATGGCGTCCATCGCATCCGCGTCGGTCACCGGTCGGTAGGTCGCGCGCCCGGTCGTGGCCAGGTGGGCGTGTTGGGGCCCCACCCCGGGGTAGTCGAGGCCCGCGGAGATGGAGTGCGACTCGACGGTCTGGCCGTCGGCGTCCTGGAGCACGAACGTGCGCGCGCCGTGCAGGACTCCCCGGTCGCCCGCGTGGATGGTGGCCGCGTGTCGACCGGTCTCGACGCCGTCGCCGCCCGGTTCGAAGCCATAGATCGCCACGTCGGGATCATCCAGGAACGCTGTGAAGAGACCGATGGCGTTGGACCCGCCGCCGACACAGGCGGCGATGGCGTCCGGCAGCCTGCCGGTCAGGTCGAGACACTGCTGCCGGGCCTCGTCCCCGATCCCCCGCGTGAAGTCGCGGACCATGCTCGGGAAGGGATGCGGACCGGCAGCGGTGCCGAACAGGTAAGCGGTGTGATCGACGCTCGCCACCCAGTCGCGCAGTGCCTCGTTGATCGCATCCTTCAGCGTGGCGCTCCCGGAGTCGACCGGGATGACCTTGGCGCCCAGCAGTTCCATGCGGGCCACGTTGAGTGCCTGGCGCCGAGTGTCGACCGAGCCCATGTAAACCGTGCAGTCGAGCCCGAAGTACGCCGCAGCGGTGGCGCTGGCCACGCCGTGCTGACCGGCACCGGTCTCCGCGATCACCCGGGTCTTGCCCATGCGCTTGGTGAGCAGTGCCTGCCCCAGAACGTTGCGGATCTTGTGGGCCCCGGTGTGGTTGAGGTCCTCTCGCTTGAGCAGGATGCGGGTGCCCACCAGCTTCGAGAGCCGCTCTGCCTCATAGAGCGAGCTCGGTGTGCCGGCGTACTCCCGCAGGATGGTCTCGAAGGACCTGACGAACTCGGGGTCGGCCATGGCGCCCTGCCAGGCCAGCGTGAGCTCGTCGAGCGCAGCCACGAGTGCCTCGGGCATGAATCGGCCCCCGAAGTCACCGAAGTAGCCGAGCTCGTCGGCGTCGTACCGGTTCTCCACACGCTGGTCAGTGCTCATCGACCCAGTCCTGTCATCTCACGGACGGCACCCTCGGGGTCACCGTCCTTCACCAGAGCCTCACCGACGAGCACGACGTCCGCGCCCTCCGCGGCGAAGCGGCTCACGTCGGCGGGGCCGGTGATGCCCGACTCCGCCACCTTCACGATCCTGTGGGGGATCAACGGGGCGAGGCGACCGAACGTGTCGCCATCGACCGCCAGCGTCTTGAGGTTGCGGGCGTTGACGCCGATCAGCTCGGCGCCCAGCTCGACCGCCAGCCGGGTCTCGGGTTCGTCGTGCACCTCCACCAGCACCGTCAGACCCCAGGCCCTCGCCTCGATGTGGAGTTCGTGGAGTTCGCGCCTGGTCAGTGCCGCCACGATCAGCAGCACCAGGTCGGCGCCGGCGGCTCGGGCCTCGGCCAGCTGATAGCTGGACACGATGAAGTCCTTGCGCAGCAGCGGGGTGCCGACCGCGGCGCGAACCGCCCTGAGGTCCTCGAGGCTGCCGCCGAAGCGGCGCTCCTCGGTCAGCACACTGATGGCCGCGGCTCCCCCGCGGCTGTAGGCCGAGGCCAGGGCTGCGGGGTCCGGGATGTCAGCCAGGTCCCCCTTGCTGGGGCTGCGCCGCTTGACCTCGGCGATCACACTCACTCCGGGTGCCCGGAAGGCGGGCATGGGGTCCTTGGCCGGCGCAGCAGCCTTCGCCAAGGCACGCACTCGCTCGAAGGGCACGGCTGCCTCACGGCGCGCCAGGTCAAGACGGACGCCGTCGACGATCTCGTCGAGAACTGAGCTCACGTGGGCTGACTTTCGCTGACGTGGGTGGGACGACGTCAAGCCTCTCACGCGGCTGCGCAGCCGGACCCCGTGGCTCCCGGGGCTGGAACGTGTGTAGCCTCCCTGCCACACCGACCGGACCGATCCGGGCCGATCCCAGCTGGAAGGTTGACGACGATGAGCTACGGCACCCCACCCCCGGGCGGCGGCTACGGCCAGCAGCCGTACGGCGCCCCAGCGCCCCAGCATCCCTCGGCCACGACCGCCCTGATCCTGGGGATCCTCAGCTTCGTCCTCTGCGGCCCGTTCACGGGCGTGCCCGCCTACTTCGTCGGCAAGCGGGCCGAGCGTGAGATCGCGGCCTCGAACGGCACCCTGTCGGGTGACGGGATGGCCAAGGCGGGCTGGATCCTGGGTCTGGTCTCCATCATCCTGACCGTGCTCTCGCTCATCGCGCTCGTCGTCATCGTGATCGTCGTGGCCGTCGCGTCGAGCAGCAACGCGTAGCTGCCCTGTGTAACCTCGGGCACCACTGCCCACCACCCGAGTGCCGCACCTGACCCTGGTGCGGTCGGACGAAGGGGACTGTCACCGATGAGCTACCAAGAGCCACCGCCCCCCGGAGGCGGCTACCCACCGCCACCGCCGGGTGGGAACTATCCGCCACCGCCACCGCCCGGCGGGGGCTACGGCCAGCAGCCGTACGGCGGGATGCCTGGCCAGCCGCCCCGCAACAGCCCCCTCGCGATCGTGTCCCTGGTCCTGGGGATCGTGGCCATCATCCCGTGTTTCTACTCCTGCTTCGTGTTCGCCATCGCGGCCTCGGTGACCGGCTTCATCGCCAAGGGCCAGATCGACTCCTCCAGTGGTGCGCTGCGCGGCCGGGGCATGGCTCAGGCGGGGTTCATCCTCGGCCTCGTCGCCATCGCCCTGGGCATCGTGTGGTGGATCTTGACCCTCACGACCGACGCGTTCGACTTCGAGTACAACTACAGCAGCTGACCCGCCGGCTGGCTCGCCCTACGGGGCGAGCCAGTGGCCGGTCGGCAGGTTGCGCGCGACACTGAACAGCACGACGACCGCGAGCGCCACGCCGAGGACCGGCCACGACGAGAGTCGCGTCGGCTGGCGGCGTACCCCTCTCCAGGCGTCCCAGGCCCATCGGCCCAGCAGGAACACGATCAGTGGGATCGAGACGACGAAGAGCAGGTTGCTCGAGGCGGCGGCCGCAAAGTCGCCGTGCGCCAGGTCGTTCACGGCCCGAAGGCCGCCACAACCGGGACAGTAGACGCCGAACACCGCGTAGGAGGGGCAGACGCCCCAGTTCCCCGGCACATGGGGATCACGGACCCGCAGCGCCAGCGTCGCCAGTCCGATCCCGGCGACAGTGAGCGCGGGCGGCACCAGCCTGCGTGGCCGAGTCGGAGCCGCCCGTGGCGCTGCGTGCGCGGTGGTCATGGGCTCAGTGCTGGGCGGCGCCCATGCCCATCTTCTCCATCGCCCGCCACACCACGAGCGAGAGCGGCAGGAACGCCATCCCGATCCAGAACACGACCAGGTTGATCGGCGAGAGCATGAGGCCGATGCCGGCGACGACGAAACCGATCATGGCGACGGACACGCCCGTCCAGGCTGCCGGGGTGTTGCCGTGACTGTCAGCGGACATGCGGTGTGCTCCTCGGTGCGGGGTCGGTCGGGCTCAGTGTATTCACGACCATCACACCGTGGGGTCGCGACCCTCTTCGATGGCCTTCCAGAGATCCAGATTCGATTCGGGCTCCACCTCGCGTACCGCGCCCGGGGCATCGTAGCGACTGCCCATCTCGGGCCACCGAGCAACCAGCCGGACGGCAAGGCACCCGGCCGCCACGCTGAGGGCTGCACCGCTCGCGGCGGCCCAGAACCAGATCGTGGTGTGCACCGAGGCATCGGTGATGCCGCTGTTCTCAAGCTGTCTGCGGACCGTGTCCTGGGCGCTGCTGAAAGCACCGACCACGGAGACCGCCGCGCCGACCGCGGTGATCACGACCAGCCAGGCCATGGCGCGCCGAAACCGTCCCCTCGTGACGAGAAGCACGCCCCAGGCGGCCAGCACGACGAGACTCAGCGCCGTCGTCAGGGGCAAGGTGGCGTCGATCGGGACGACGGAGGCGTCGCTGGCCGGGCCGCTGTCCACGCCTACGGTCGCTCGATTGGCAGCCAGCGCCGTGAGCGCCCCGGCTCCGAGGCCCAGCAGCAGGACCGGGCCGAAGGTGGAGCGTTTGCGTGGCGCTTCCTCGACCTCGTCAGCCATCGGTGAGGAGCCCGTCGTCGAAACACGTGCGGGTGCCCGTGTGGCAGGCGGGGCCTTCCTGGTCGACCGTCACCAGGAGGGCATCCCCGTCGCAGTCGAGGCGGACGTTCTTGACCCACTGACGGTGCCCGGAGGTCTCGCCCTTCACCCAGTACTCCTGGCGCGAGCGGCTCCAGTACGTCGCCCGCCCGGTGGTCAGGGTGCGGGCCAGTGCCTCGTCATCCATCCAGCCCAGCATCAGGACCTCGCCGCTGTCGTGCTGCTGGACCACCGCAGCCACCAGCCCGTCCGCGGTGCGCTTGAGCCGGTCGGCGATGGCGGGGTCCAGGGAGGTCACCGCACCAGTATCGCGCCAGCTGGTGAGCGCGGCCCCGGTGCCCGTCGGTTGGCCCGTCGATCAGCTGGGACAGGACCTCCGACTCTGGCCGCCAGGACCAGCGGCCGCAACCCTGACGACATGACGAGGTCAGGGCTGTCCAACGTCGAGGTGGCCCGCCTCCTCCGCGAGAACGGGCCCAACGAGATCCACCAGCGCGGCCGGGTGTCGGTGTGGTCGCGCGTCGGCCTGCAGCTGCGCGATCCGCTGATCATGGTCCTGCTGGCCGCCTGTGCGCTGACGACGGCCACCGGTGACCTGACCGACGCGGCCGTGATCGCGCTCGTGGTGTTGGTCAACACCACGGTGGGCGTGGCCCAGGAGCTCAAGGCTGATCGCGCCATCACCGCGCTGACCCAGCTCACCACACCGGCGGTGCGGGTGCTGCGCGAGGGCGTGGACTGCTCGATCCCGGCCTCGCAGCTGGTGCCCGGGGACATCGTCCTTCTGGGCGAGGGCGATGTCGTGCCGGCCGACTGCGACCTTCTGGAGGCGTCGTCGCTGTTGATCGACGAGTCCGCCCTGACCGGCGAATCGGTCGCGGTGGGCAAGACCGCCGCCCGCGGCGAGCAGGCCGGTGACACCGTTTCGTCCGGCACGGTGGTGGTCAAGGGACGCGCCGTCGCCCGCGTGACTCGGACCGGCGGGGCCAGTTCGCTCGGCCGCATCGCCGAGCTGATGGACAGCGACGTCCAGGCCACTCCGCTGCAACGCCGACTGGCCGGGCTGGGCCGCACCCTGGCGCTGGTGGCCATCGCACTCTCCGCCCTGGTGCTGGCGCTGGGCCTGGCCCGCGGTCAGCCGTTGGAACTCATGGTCATCACGGCGATCAGCCTCGCGGTCGCCGCAGTGCCCGAGTCGCTTCCTGCCGTGGTCACGTTCAGCCTCGCCCTGGGTGCGCGTCGGATGGCTGCGCGTCATGCCGTCGTTCGACACCTGGCCGCCGTGGAGACGCTCGGGTCGGTCACGGTGCTGGCGACGGACAAGACCGGCACCCTGACACAGGCACGGATGGTCGTCGAGGAACTGTGGACCCCCGCACGGCAAGCGGTCACGCCCCACCCTGAGTCCGGCGTCTTCTCGTGGCACGGCGAAGTGATGGGCCTGTGCGACGCGCCGGATGTCGTGGAGCTGCTCAGCGCCGGAGTCCTGTGCAACGACGCCAGCCTCGCGCCTCCCGGAGGATCCGACGGTTCGGCAGCCGGGATGGGCGACCCGACCGAGGTGGCGATGCTGGGCGCCGCGGAGTGGGCCGGGCTCAGCCGCGGGCAACTCGCGGTCGAGTACCCGAGGATCGGGGAGGTGCCCTTCGACAGCGTCGCCCAGATGATGACGACCGCACATCGAAGCAAGGACCCGGACACCAAAGGGCTGCTGGTGGTGACCAAGGGGTCGATCGAGGCACTTCGAGGGCGTCATGATCCGCGAAGCAAGTCGAAGGACTGGCACGAAGCCCTGGTCTGGGCCGACTCGATGGCCGCGGAGGGATACCGGGTGCTGGCGGTGGCGTCAGGTCGGGCGGCATCCTCGGCGGACTGGGAGGGCACCGAGCAGCGCCTGCTGGGACTGTTCGCGATGAACGACCCGGCCAAGCCCGCCGCCAAGGCCACGATCGCTGCCTGCCGGTCCGCAGGCATCATTCCCGTCCTCATCACCGGGGACCACCCGGCCACGGCTCGGGCCATCGCGCTGCGCGTCGGCGTACTGGATGTCGTCGAGGGTGCCGGTGACGGGGCCGTCGTCACGGGGCCACAGATCTCAGCCGGAGAGCCCCAGGACCTGACCCAGGCCAGGGTGTTCGCGCGCACCAGCCCGGAGCAGAAGCTCGACATCGTGCGCGCCTGGCAGGACGCCGGCGCCGTCGTTGCCATGACCGGCGACGGCGTCAACGACGGTCCCGCACTGCATCGTTCGGACATCGGGGTCGCCATGGGCGGCCGCGGCACCGAGGTCGCCCGCCAGGCGGCCCAGCTCGTGCTCGCCGATGACGACCTGGGCACCTTGGTCGCCGCGGTCGAGGAGGGTCGCCGCGTCTACGCCAACATCCGGATGTTCCTCGTGTTCGGCCTCGCCGGCGGCGCCGCCGAGATCCTCGTCATGCTGCTCGGCCCGTTCACGGGACTTGTCGTGCCGCTGCTGGCGGCGCAGATCCTGTGGATCAACCTGTTGACCCACGGGCTCACAGGGGTCGCCATGGGCGCCGAGCCGGCAGCGCCCGACCTGATGTCGCAGTCACCTCGTCCGCCCGAGCAGAGCGTGCTCGGCGCCGGGCTGTGGCAGCGGGTCCTCGCCCTGGGCGTAGTCCTGGCCGGGTTCGCACTGGGTCTGGGGCTGTGGGCCGAGGCCACCGACCGGGCGTGGCAGACGATGATCTTCCTTGCCCTGACCAGCCTTCAGCTGGGTGTCGCCCTGGGTCTGCGGCCGCGTCAGTTCGGCCTCGGGAACCCGCTCCTCCCGGCCGCTGTGCTCGGTTCTTTCCTGCTTGCCGTAGCGGGCGTCTACCTGCCGGTCCTGCAGGAGCTGTTGGGCACCGTTGCGCTGCCCTGGGGCGACCTCGTGATCGCTGGCGGCACGGGCATCGTGGGATGGTGCGCCGCACAGGTGTCACGTCGGGCCGTAGGCCCGAGCGCTCCGATCGGTGCTACGACTACCCCTGCTGGTTGACCCAGGAGGCGTGCAGGCCGCCGTAGACGCCGCCCTCGGCAACGAGTTGCGCGTGAGGCCCCCGTTGGACGATCTGGCCCTTGTCGACCACGACCACCTCGTCGGCGTTCTCCGCGGTAGTCATGCGGTGGGCGATGGTGACCGACGTCCGCCCGGACATGAGCCTGTCGAGGGCTCGGTTGATGCGCATCTCCAACTCGGGGTCGACCGCGCTCGTCGCCTCGTCGAGCACCAGCAGGTCGGGGTCGGCCAGGTGCGCACGCAACAGCGCCACCAGCTGCCGCTCCCCCGCCGACAGCGACTCCCCGCGCTGCCCGACCATGGTCCGCAGACCACGCGGCAGTCCGGCGAGCCAGTCGTCGAGTCCGAGCTCGCGTGCCGACTGCTCGATCTCCGCGTCCGTGGCGTCGAGCTTGCCGTAGCGAGCGTTGGCGGAGAGGGTGTCATCGAACAGGAAGCCCTCCTGCGGAACCAGCACGACCGAGCGCCGAAGGCTCGCATCCGACACCGACCGAAGGTCCACGCCGTCGAGCAGGACGGCCCCCTCGGAGGGGTCCATCAACCGGGTCAGCAACTTGGCCAGCGTCGACTTGCCCGACCCGGTCTCACCGACGACCGCCACCCGGCTGCCTGCCGCCAGGGTGAGATCGATGTCGTGCAGGACCGCGGGGCCGGTCGGATAGGAGAATCCGACCCGGTCGAACCTGACGTCGATCGGCCCGCTGGGCAGCATCGCCCCCTCGGGGCCGGGGTCCACCAGGTCGGCCGGAGTGTCCAGGATGCCGATCACCCGGCGCCACCCGGCGATCGCGTTCTGGGCATCGGTGAGGATCTGCGTGCCCATCTGGACCGGGTTGACGAACAGGGTGACCAGGAAGGCGAAGGCGAGGACCTCGCCGGCGGTGATCTCGCCGGCGAAGCCGAGCTTGATGCCGAGGATCAGAACCGCTGCGTTGGCCAGACCGGCCGAGATGCCGCCGAGGGAGAACGAGAGCACCGTGAAGCCCTGCGCCTTGGTGTTGGCGGCCTGGTTGGCCGAGATCGCGGCGTCGATGCGGTCCTGCGTCCGCTTCTCCACGGCATAGGTCCGCACGACCGCTGCACCGACCACGGGCTCGGAGATGGCGCTGAGCATCACCGCGACCTGGGCACGCACCACGCCGTACGCCGCGGAGAGCTTGCGCTGGAAGTAGCGCAGCGACGCGAACAGCGGCACGAAGCAGAGCCAGACCACCAGGCAGAGCTGCCAGCTGTAGTAGGCCATCACGATGGTCGCCACCAGCATCTGACCCACGCTGATGACGAAGATGATGCCGCCGAAGATCAGGAACTGGCTGACCTGGTCGACGTCGCTGGTGACCCGGCTGACCAGCGCCCCGCGACGCTCGGTGTTCTGAGTGAGCAGGGGGAGGTCGTGGACATGGCGGAAGGCCTTGATCCGCAGCGTGGCCAGGCCGCGCTCGGCTGCATTGAACAGGCGCGCGGTCATGAAGTACGACGCCACGCCGGTCAGCACGATGGCCACCGCAGCGATCACCCCGATCCGCACCATGAACGCCAGGTCTGGTCCGCCGGGGGCACCGATGCCCTTGTCCAGGGTCTGCTGGACCGAGATCGGGACGACCACCTGGCCGACGGTGGCCACCAGGGCCAGGAGGAAGGTCTTCGTGATGCCTTCACGCAGCTCGGGCGAGTAGCCGATCCCGCGCCGGATGGTCTCCAGCGCCTTGATCTCCTCCCCGGAGTCCATCCGGGTGCCCGTGGTGGCGCTCATGCGTCCACCTCGTGCGGCTGCTCGTAGGCGTTGACCAGCCGCGCATAGGCCGGGTTGCGGTCCAGCAGCTCGACATGGGAGCCCCGGTCCAGCACCCGTCCCTCGTCGAGGTGGATGACCTCGTCGGCCAGGCCGATGGTGGCCTTGCGATAGGCGACGACCACCAGCGTCGGAGCGCCGTCACCGGCACCGCGCAGTCCGGCCAGGATCCGGGCCTCGACCTCGGGATCGACGGCGCTGGTGGCGTCATCGAGGATCAGCAGTCGGGGGCGACGTACCAGCGCCCTGGCCAGCGAGATCCGCTGACGCTGTCCGCCGGACAGACTGGTGCCACGCTCACCCAGTCTGGTCTCGAGCCCGTCCGGCAGGGCGGCCACGAAGCCGTCTGCCTGGGCGATGCGCAGGGCGGCCCAGACGACCTCCTCGGCCACGTCCGCACCGAGGGTGACGTTGCCGCGGACGGTGTCGTCGAAGAGGAAGGCGGTCTGCGGCACCACGCTGACCGATCCGGCCAGCTCACCGCGGGCCAGGTCACGCACGTCGATGCCGTCGATCTGGACGCTCCCGCTGTCCGGGTCGACCAGCCGGGTCAGCAGGTTCGTGAGGGTGCTCTTGCCCGACGCGGTGGGGCCGACCACCGCGACCGTCCGTCCGGGTGTGACGTCGAAGGTGACGTCGTCCAGCAGCGCCTGTCCGGGCTCGTAGGCGAAGGCCAGCCCGGACACCCGGAGCCGAGCCGGATCGCGGCCGTCGAGCGCGGCCTTGCCGTAGGTCATCTCACCGGTGGCCTCCAGCACGGACTGCACCCGTTGGAAGCCGACCACGCTGCGGGGGAACTCACCCAGCAGCCAGCCGATGGAGCGGATCGGGAAGGAGACGATGGTGAGCAGGTAGGCGATCGTGACCAGGTCGCCGGGGTTGCTGGTCCCGTCGAGCACGCGGGAGACACCGACGGCGAGCACCACCAGCACCCCGAGGTTGGGCAGGGCGGCGAGAGTCGGATCGAAGGCGGCGCGGATCCGGCCCGCCCTGATGTTCACGTCCTGGAGCTCGTGGGCACGGCGGGCGAAGCGCGCGGTCTCCTCACTCTCCCGTCCGAGGGTCTTGACCACCATGGCGCCGTCGAAGGATTCATGGGCCACCTCGCTGAGCTCGGCGCGCAGTGCCTGTGCCTTGGTCATCAGGGGTGAGGCGAGCCGCTGGTAGGCGACGTTGGCGGCGATCACGCAGGGAAACACCAGGAGCCCGACCAACGCGAGCACCAGGTCGGTGACCAGCATCTGGACGACCGCGATCACCATCATCGCGACGGTGCCGACCGCCATCGGCAAGGGCGCGATCGGTGCCCAGGCAGCCTCGACGTCGGAGTTGGCGTTGGACAGGAGCTCCCCCGTGGGGTGCTTCTGGTGCCACTCCATGGGCAGGGTGAGGTACTGCCGGGTCACCGCGCGTCGGTAGTGGGCCTGCATGCGGTACTGCATGATGCCCGCGCCCAGACGCCGGGCGACGATGCCGACGGCCCTGAGGATGGCGACACCGACGAAGAGGCCGAGCACCGCCCACAACGCCCCGTCGCCGATCTTCCCGTCCCGGAAGGCCGGGAGCACCGCGTGATTCGTGGCCCACCCCAACACCCACGCATCGGCCACCGTCAGCGCCCCGAAGAGCAGGCTGCCGACCGTCGACAGGGTGAAGATCCACGGCTCACGCTTGATGGCGACCCCGAGTACGGCGAACCCGTCGCCCATGGTGGAGGTCCGCGATGTCACTCGTCCGACTCTATGCTGCGAGTCGTGAGCACCCATCATCTGGCCCGCGAGGAACGACAGCGCTTGTGCGACCTGGCGCTGGACCTCGGTCCCGAAGCACCCACCCTGTGCGGCGACTGGAATGTGCAGGAGCTCGTCGCGCACCTGCTGGTCCGAGAGCGCAGCCCGTTCTCCGTCGGGATCGCGGTCCCACAGCTCTCCGGTCTGACCGAGCGTGCGATGGTCCGCGCGCAACGTCCCGGGTTGGAGGCGATGGTGGCTCGCCTGCGCTCCACCAGGTTCACCCCCGTGTGGATCGGAAAGGTGGACACCCTGTTGAACACCATGGAGTTCTTCGTGCACCACGAGGACATCCGGCGAGCACAACCCGAGTGGACTCCTCGCCGGCTCTCGTCCTACGAGCAGGCCCAGGTGTGGGGTGGGCTGAGGTTCACCGGCAAGGCCCTGGCGCGGCCGGCCGGCGTACCCGTCTCGATCAGGCGCAGCGACAGGGACGCGGTCGCGGTGCTGGTCCCGGGCGACGAGCCTGTGGTCGTCACCGGGCTGCCCTGCGAACTGACGATGTTCCTCTACGGACGAGACCAGCACCGAGACCTGGAGTTCACCGGTCCCCAGCAGAAGATCGCGGCCCTGAAGGGCGCGGCACTCGGCCTGTGACGAGTACCGTCGGGCCATGAACCTCGCCTCACCTGCGTTGGTCTTGGTCCTGTTCGCGACGGCCGGGTGTTCGGGTGCGCAGGACGACGCGGAGTCCTCCGCGTCGCCCAGCGCGACGTTCGTGGCTCCTCCGGACATGGAGGTCACTGAGCTGGACACCGGCCCGGTCGGCGTCGCAGCGGTGGGCGGGGAGGCCTGGAGCGTCCTCACCGAGGATGGGGAGGTCAGGATGGCGGACGACCAGCGGATCGCGGTCGGTGAGGCACCACTGCGGTTGGTCGACACCCCGGCCGGGGTCTGGGTCAGCGTCATCGGCGAGGGGCGGCTGGTGCGGATCGACCCCCGCTCGGGGAAGGTCGACCTCCGGGTGCGGCTGCGGCCTGCGGGCAGCGAGCCCGAGGGGCTGGCCTATGACGGGCAGAGCGTGTGGGTGGTCGACCAGGCCGGCGATCGGGTGCTGCCGATGGACCCGCGATCGGGCCGGTTCGGGCCCGCCGTCTCCGTGGGCATCGCGCCGCGGCTGGTCAGCAGCGGTCCGTCCGGCGTGTGGGTGAGCAACTACGACGGCGGCTCCGTCTCACGCGTTCGTGACGGCCGGGTCCGCACGGAGGACTTGGCGGCGTGCGCCTCGCCCCAGGGGCTGGCCGAGGCCGGGGCGGTGATCTGGGTGGCCTGCACCGATGAGGACAGGGTGCTGGGGCTCGACGCCCAGACCCTCGCAGTCGTCGCCACCTTCGACGGGCTCGATGCTGCCGATGCCGTGGTGGCGGACGGGGACACGGTCTTCGCCGTGGGACAGGCGGGACCCACCGTCTGGAGGATCGACGCCGGTCAGCGCACCGTGGGCAAGAAGGTGGTGCTGGACGAGATCGGAACCACCCGCGAGAACGTCGGGGCTGCCGTGGTCGCGGGGCACCTGGTGGTCACCCATCCGGAGAGCCGTCGAATCTACGCCCTGCCGCTGGCGTCCCTGCGCTGATCAGCGCACCGGGTGACCTGCCGCCCGCAGGCTCTGCTTGACGTCGGCGATCCGCAGCGTCGCGAAGTGGAACACGGTGGCGGCCAGGACGGCGTCGGCCCCGGCCTCGACCGCCGGAGCGAAGTGTTCCAGGGCACCGGCGCCACCTGACCCGATGATCGGGACGGAGACCTCGCGGCGTACGGCGCGGATGAGGTCGAGGTCGAAGCCGTCCTGGGTGCCGTCGGCGTCCATGGCATTGAGCAGGATCTCGCCGGCTCCCAGCTCAGCGGCACGCACGGCCCAGGCGACCGCGTCGAGACCGGAGGAGGTCCTGCCCCCGTGGGTCGTCACCTCGAAGCCGGAGTCGCCCGCGTAGCCGGTGGAAGCGTCCGCGCGGCGGGCGTCGACCGACAGCACGAGGACCTGGTTGCCGAACCGGTCGGCGATCTCGGAGATCAGCTCCGGGCGGCGGATGGCAGCGGTGTTGATCGCCACCTTGTCCGCCCCGGCACGCAGCAGGCGATCGACGTCGTCGACCGAGGCGACTCCCCCGCCCACCGTCAGCGGGATGAACACCTCCTCGGCCGTGCGCGAGACGATCTCCATGGTCGTGGCTCGACCCTCGTGCGAGGCGGAGATGTCCAGGAAGGTCAGCTCGTCTGCACCTTCGGCGTCGTAGGCACGTGCCAGCTCGACCGGGTCGCCGGCGTCGCGGAGATCGACGAAGTTGACACCCTTGACCACCCGCCCGCCGTCGACGTCGAGGCACGGGATCACCCGCACGGCCAGACTCATGGCTTGGTCAGCGCCAGTGCGTCGATGAGGGTGAAGCGGCCCTCGTAGAGTGCCGTGCCGATGATCGCACCTTCCACACCGTTCGGGACGAGCGCCTGAAGAGCGGCGAGGTCGTCGAGTTCGGTGATGCCGCCGGAGGCCACCACCGGGCGATCGGTGGCCGCACAGACACTCTCGAGCAGCGGGAGGTTCGGGCCCTGCAGCATGCCGTCCTTGTTGACGTCGGTGACCACGTAGCGGGCACATCCCTCGGCGTCGAGCCGGGCCAGCACCTCGTACAGGTCGCCTCCGTCACGGGTCCAGCCACGCGCCGCCAGGGTCCGGCCCCGGACATCGAGCCCAACGGCGACCCGGTCGCCGTACTCGGCGATCGCCGCGGCGCACCAGTCGGGCTGCTCCAGCGCGGCGGTGCCGATGTTGACCCGACGGCAACCGGTGGCCATCGCCGCCGCCAGCGACTCGTCGTCGCGGATCCCACCGCTCATCTCGACCTTGATGTCCAAGACACCCACGATCTGGGCCTGGAGCTCCCGATTGTGACCTCGGCCGAACGCCGCGTCCAGGTCCACGAGGTGCAGCCACTCCGCGCCGGCTTCCTGCCACCGCAGGGCCGCCTCGATCGGGTCACCGAACCGCTTCTCGGATCCCGCGACCCCCTGCACCAGCTGAACGGCCTGGCCGCCCGCAATGTCGACCGCCGGCAGCAGCTCGAGGTAGTCACTCATGCCCGGAATCCTAGGGCTGCCTCGTCTCCCTCCACCTTGCCGGTCACCCCCGTGGACACTCCACCCACTGGCGATAGTCCCGAACGTTTGGCACCGCAGCAGGGCGTGTCGAGATGCGAAACGTTCGGGACTATCGCGGACGGCGGAACAGGAGCAGGTGGACGACCGGGGCCACGAGCACGGTGACGAGCAGCGCCAGGAGCCGTGGTGCCCAGTCGGAGAAGGCAAGCCAGACCACCAGGTTGACGAGCCCGAGCAGGATGGCGGTCATGGTCAGCTCGTGACGCCGACGCTGGGCGAGCACGCCGGACGGTCCTTTCGACCCTCTGGCTGGCAGCGGCAGCCGGGAGGTCACGGCCCGTCTACGTGCCTCCCTGCGTTCGCGGCGCTCGGACTCGGCAGCGCGGGCGGCCGCCTGCTCGGCCCGCTCACGCTCACGCTCCGCTCGACGACGAGCTCGTTCTCTGCTCATCGGTTCACAGCGTGGCGACCCAGTTGCGCAACAACGCCGCGCCCGCGTCGCCGGACTTCTCCGGGTGGAACTGGGTGGCCGTCAGCGGCCCGTTCTCGACCGCGGCGACGAATCGGTCACCCCCGTGCTCGGCCCACGTCACCAGGGGCGCCCTCGTGCGCCCGTCGGTGACGAGGGTCCAGTCCCGCACACCGTAGGAGTGCACGAAGTAGAACCGCTCGTGCTCGACTCCGTCGAAGAGCACGCTGCCCTCGGGGACCGCCACGGTGTTCCACCCCATGTGGGGTACGACGGGCGCCTGGAGGCGTTCGACCAGACCCGGCCACTCGTCGCACCCGTCGGTCGACACCCCGTGCTCGACCCCGCGTTCGAAGAGGATCTGCATGCCGACGCAGATGCCGAGGACGGCTCGGCCACCAGCGAGGCGGCGACCGATGATCTCGTGGCCCTTGACGGCACGCAGCCCCGCCATGCACGCCGCGTAGGCGCCGACGCCGGGGACCACGAGGCCATCGGCCTCCATGGCCGACTGCCGGTCCGCGGAGAGCGTGACGTCGGCCCCAGCGCGCTCGAGCGCCCGGACTGCCGAGCGCAGGTTGCCCGAGCCGTAGTCCAGGACGGTGACGCGCGGCGCCTCCGGGCTCAGAGCGTGCCCTTGGTCGAGGGGACCCCGGTCTCCCGCGGATCGAACGCGACGGCGTCGCGGAACGCACGCGCGAACGCCTTGAACTGGGCTTCGACGAGGTGGTGCGGGTCACGGCCGGAGAGCACGCGCACGTGGAGCGCGAGGTGGGCGTGGAACGAGATCGTCTCGAACACGTGGCGCGTCAGCGAGCCTTGGTAGCCCGGGCCGCTGTCACCCCCGATGCAGACGTAGATCTGGCCCTCGGGCTCGCCGGTGTGCACGCAGTAGGGCCGCCCGGAGACGTCGACCACGGCCTGGACGAGAGCCTCGTCGAGGGGAACGGTGGCATCGCCGAAGCGGCGGATCCCGGTCTTGTCGCCGAGTGCCTCGCGCAGGGCCTCGCCCAGGACGATGGCGGTGTCCTCCACCGTGTGGTGGGCGTCGATGTGGGTGTCGCCGTCGGTGTGCACGACCAGGTCGACCAGGGAGTGGCGGGCGAAGGCGGTCAGCATGTGGTCGTAGAAGCCGACCCCGGTGGAGACGTCCGAGCGGCCGGTGCCGTCGAGGTCGACCGACACGGTGACCTTCGACTCCTTGGTCGCCCGGGTGATCTCGGCGGTCCTGCTCATCTGGATTCCTCCATCGCTTCGGTGAGCGCCTCCTTGAAGGCGGCCATCTCTGTTGCTGTTCCGATCGAGACCCGCAGCCAACCCTCTGGTCCGGTCTCGCGGATCAGCACCCCCCGGTCGAGGAGCGCCTGCCAGGTCGAGTGCCGGTCGGCGAAGGTGCCGAACAGCACGAAGTTGGCATCGCTGTCGGCAACGCTCAGCCCGACCTCGCGCAGCCAGCGTACGGTCTCGTCGCGCTCCGCGCGCAGGTCATCCACGCGGCCGAGCAGTTCGGGTGCGTGACGCAGCGCGGCCAACGCAACCGCCTGGGTGACGGCCGACAGGTGGTAGGGCAGGCGGACGACGCGGATGGCGTCGCAGATCTGCGGGGCGGCGGCCAGGTAGCCGAGCCGTGCACCAGCCAGAGCGAACGCCTTGCTCATGGTCCGAGTGACGACGAGGTTGCGGTGGCTGGGCAGCAGCTCAAGGGCACTCGGCGTGCCGCTTCGACGAAACTCGCCATAGGCCTCGTCGACGACGACGATCCCGTCTCCGGCGGCCTCGCACAGCATGCTCACCGCTTCCGGGGGAAGTGCGGTGCCGGTGGGGTTGTTGGGCGAGGGCAGCAGCACGACGGACGGAGCGACTTCCACGACAGTGCGACGGGCCGCTTCCAGGTCGAGGGAGAAGTCAGTCTCACGATGTCCGAGCACCCAGTCGGTGACCGTGTCACGCGCGTACTCCGGATACATCGAGTACGTCGGGGCGAAGCTCAACGCCCGGCGCCCTGGGCCACCGAACGCCTGGAGCAGCTGGAGCATGACCTCGTTGGAGCCGTTGGCCGCCCAGACCTGCTCGGGGCGGACCCCGTGGCCCAGGTAGTCGGCCAGGGCGGATCGCAGATCGCTGAACTCGCGATCGGGGTAGCGGTTCAACGAGGACGAGGCGTGGGCCACGGCGGTCGCGATGTCCGCCACGACCGCTGGCGAGGGCGGGTAGGGGTTCTCGTTGACGTTGAGCTGCACGGGCACCTCGAGTTGCGGCGCCCCATAGGGCGCGATGCCGCGCAGCTCCTCACGGAGCGGAGGGAAGGTCACCGGGTCAGTCCTCGAACCGGACCCGCACCGCGGCACCGTGACCGGGCAGATCCTCAGCCTCGGCCAGGGTCACCACGTGGTCGGCGACCTCGGCCAGCGCCGCGCGGGAGTAGTCGACGACGTGGACGGACTTGAGGAAGGCCCGCACCGACAAGCCGGAGCTGTGACAGGCACATCCGCCGGTCGGCAGGACGTGGTTGGAGCCGGCGCAGTAGTCCCCCAACGAGACGGGCGCGAAGGCGCCCACGAAGATCGCTCCGGCGTTGAACACCCGCGCGGCCACTCCTGCCGCGTCGGCGGTCTGGATCTCGAGGTGCTCAGCGCCGTAGCCGTTGACGACGGCGAGCCCCTGGTCGATGTCGTCGACGAGCACGATGCCGGACTGGGGTCCGGTCAGGGCGGTGCGGACGCGTTCGATGTGTCGGGTCACGGCGACCTGCTTGTCGAGCTGGGCCTCCACGTCGTCTGCGAGCCGTGGGGAGTCGGTCACCAGCACGCTGGCCGCGGCAGGGTCGTGCTCGGCCTGGCTGATCAGGTCCGCAGCGACGTGGGCGGCGTCCGCGGTGTCATCGGCAAGTACGGCGATCTCGGTGGTGCCGGCTTCGGAGTCGATCCCCACGATCCCCTTGAGCAACCGCTTGGCTGAGACCGTGTAGATGTTGCCGGGGCCTGTGACCAGGTCGACGCGCCGACAGGGACCGGCACCGTGGGCGAACATCGCGATCGCCTGGGCCCCGCCCACGGCGTACACCTCCTCGATCCCCAGCAGTGCGCAGGCCGCCAGGATCGTGGGGTGGGGCCGGCCGTGGAACTCCTTCTGCGGGCTGGAGCTGAGGGCGATCGAGGGGACGCCGGCGACCTGGGCGGGAACGACGTTCATGATGACGCTGGAGACCAGAGGAGCGATCCCGCCGGGGACGTAGAGCCCCACACGCTGCACCGCGACCATCCGTTGGGTGACCCGGGCACCGGGACCCAGGTCGGTGACCACGTCGTGCTCCAACTCTGTTTCACACGTCGCGCGCAACCGCGAGATCGACTCCTCCAGCCCTGCCCGGACAGCGGGATCCAGCTGCGCCAGCGCCTCGGTGAGCTCGGCGGGCGGCACCGCGATGTCGGGGACATCAACGCCGTCGAACTTCAGGGAGTAGTCCCGGATGGCCTCGACGCCGCGATCGCGGACGTCGTCGCAGATCGGACGCACGACATGCAGCGCTGCCTCGATGTCGAACTCGGCCCGGGGCAGGGCGGTGCGATAGTCGAGGCCGGATCCGGCCGTGCCTCGGAGGTCGATCCTGCGCATCATGTCGACAAGTCTAGAGGCGCCGGCTGACACACCTCACCCGGTTTCACCTACGGTGGAGTGGTGAGCGAGACGATGCCGATGTTCCCGTTGAACACCGTGCTGTTCCCGGGTGTCTCGGTGCCGCTTCGCGTCTTCGAGGATCGTTACCGCGCCATGGTGCATCGCCTGCTCACCATCGACGACCCGGCCGAGCGCATCTTCGGGTCGGTCGCGATCCGGGAGGGCTACGAGGTGGGCTCGCACGGCAACCAGTCCCTGCACCGGGTGGGCTGCTTCCTGCAGCTCACCGAGGCCGTCGGCAATCCCGACGGCACGTTCGACATCGTCGCGGTGGGTCGAGGCCGGATCAGGTTGGACTCCCTCGACGGCTCGGGCACCGTCCTCGAAGGAAGTGTGGAACGACTCGAGGACACCGACGGCTCGATCCGTGACGAGACCGTCGAGGACGCCCTGGCGATCTTCGAGACCTACCGCCTCACCGTCTCCGAGGTCAGCAACGCCGAGGTCCTGGTCGGCGATCTCCCCCACGATCCGACGTACCTGTCCTGGAGCCTGGCTGCCACCTGCCTGCTGACCATGCGTGAGCGTCAGAACCTGCTCGAGGCCACCGACGCGGCCGTCCGGCTCGCGATGGTCACCGGCATGATCAGCCGCGAGATCCAGGCGATGCACGCGATCCCGTCGCTGCCGGCGATCGACGTGGCTCGCAACCGGTGGAGCCCCAACTAGGCATGGCCCGCAGCTCCAGCGGCGGTACGCCGGCCACGATCGCGCTGAGCCGCGCCGGGATCGAATTCACGCTGCACCCCTACGTCCACGACCCGCGGGCGGCGTCCTACGGGCTCGAGGCGGCCCAAGGCTTGGGGGTGCCGCCGGACCGGGTCTTCAAGACCCTGATGGCCGAAGTGGACGGGAGGCCGGCGGTCGGCCTCGTCCCGGTCGATCGCCAGCTCGACCTCAAGGCGTTGGCGCGTGTCCTCGGCGGCAGCAAGGCAGTGATGGCGGATCAGGCGACCGCCCAGCGCGCCACGGGCTACGTGGTGGGCGGCATCTCCCCGATCGGCCAACGTCGGCAGTATCCGACGGTCCTTGACGACGCTGCACTGGCGCACCCGAGCATCTTCGTGTCGGCAGGACGTCGCGGCCTGGACCTGGCCCTGAGACCGGCCGATCTGATCCGGATCACCGCAGCGATCACGGCTCAGATCGGCCGGGGCTGAACTGGCGTCAGTCGGTGCTGAGCTTGATCGATGCGTGCACCGCGTCGTCGTCGACCCACAGGGAGAAGCCGAACGCCCCGAGTGGCGCGACGTTGTCGATCACGTCGTCCTCGGCGCCGGAGTCCTTGAGCGCGTTGACCAGCCAGTCATCGCCGGCGTCGGCGTTGGCGTAGACCACGTAGATCGACTTGTCGCCCTGAGGGATGACCTGCTGGTAGTCCGAGCTCGCGCCCAGTCCGCCGTCCTCGGACAAGGCGTCGAGCCAGTCCTGGTCCGGACCGAAGCTCAGGTAGTCCCCCGAGGATTTCGACAGCAGCCACGACTCGTCGGGCAGTTGCGCGCGCAGCTTCTCGAGCGTGGCCTCGGCCGCATCGGGGTCACCCTTCACCTTCATGCCGACCCCGACGTCACTGAAGTCGTCGGCGTTGGACAAGGCGTCGACGTCGATGTCACTGCTCACGGCCAGCGCGAAGGACTCTCCGGTCAAGGCCTCGATGTCCTCAGGGAGGGCCAAACCGGTCTGGTCCTCGATCTCGGCCATCGCGGCGTCGAGGTCGTCGCCGGATCCGAGGGCACCGGCCACCTCGTCGAGGTAGGTCTGCAGCCAGCCCTCGCCGAGGGAGGCACCCAGGGCGAACGCGGTGTCGACCGGAAGGCTGCCGACCACGTCGGCACCCTCGCTGGCGGTGATCACCTTGGCAAACGGGTTGTTCGAGCGGTCTCCGGCAAACTCGGCCTCGACCGAGCCGTCGACGAAGCGAAGCTTCATCGCCGCGCCTTCGAAGTCCTTCAGCTCCTGCGTCTGGTCATCGGTCAGCGCCGCCTCGCTGTCGACCCCGCTGGAGTCGAGCAGGCCGGGAAGCGCGTCGGCCAGCTTCACTGCAGCACTGGGCGCGATGTAGGCGCTCATGATGCCGTCACCGCCGGCTTCGTCCATCCACCGCTGGTACGACGCATCGTCGGCCAGGTTGCTCTCCAGGGCATCGCTGACCACGTCGTCGGCGATCGCGTCGGTCTCGGCCAACACGACCCAGTCGCCTTCGATCGCGATGCCACCGCTTCCGGAGTCGTCACCGCAGTTCATCAGCGTGTCGATGCCTGCCTTGGCCTTGTCCTCGTCGGTGATCTCGACGATGCCGACCGGGGCCGGGGTGGCCTCGCCCGTGTCGATGGCTGCGATCGCCATCCGGTTGCCGAGCCAGGGGGCGATGTCAGTGTCGTAGTCGACGTCCTCGCAGGTCCCGTCCTTCTGGATCTGCTCGAACAACGACTTGCGGACGTCGCTGGAGCTGCTGAGATCGAGCTCGCTCCTGATGGCCGGGAACTTGTTCAGTGTCTTGAGGGCCTCGATCTTCTGCTCGCCGCTGGGGTCGAGGTTGACCTGGGCGAACGCGAGGGTCGAGTCGGGAAGCATCTCAGCGGCATCGGCGCCGGAGGAGAGGTACCAGGAGGCCGCCCAGGCAGCGCCGCCCACGATGACGACTCCGGCCAGGATGCCACCGGCGGCCAGCGCCGCCTTCCGGCTGGGTCGGGCGCCTCGCACGTCCTGCGGATCACCACCGGAGGAGTCGAGGATCTCTTGTTCGCCCGGAGGCGGGAAGTTGCTGGACACGGTGGTTCCCCCTGGATGGTGGTGCTGCGGTTGCGACGGCGAGTTTAACGCGGGCCCGGCCCTCGCCGTGGGGGCTTGAAGAAGAACACCGCTGCGGCGCTGAGCACGGCGCCGAACGGGAGAGCGCAGAAGGCACCCTTGCCACTCACCCCGAGATCGCCCACGATCGGTTCGAAGTCATCGGCTGTCTTCGCCAGAACCGCGGGATCGGGGGGTCCCAGCGTGGTGCCGACCCACCACATGACCGCGGTGGCGACCAGGGAGCCGACGACGATCGCGGCCAGGGTGACCACTTCGTCGTGATCGAAGGCCAGCGAGGTGACGGTCCCCACGAGCAGGCCGGCCACCACGGCGACCAGCACGTAGATGCCGGTGCTGGAGAAGTCTTTGGGAAGGCCGTCGCCATCGAGGATCCACTTGCCCTGGAAGGCCGCCCCGGTCGGGGGTGTCCAGATCCTCTCCCAGACGAAGCCTGCGACCACCCCCACCACCAACGAGGTCGCCAGGATGGCCAGGATGTCGGCGAGGAGTCGGCGCCGGGCGGGCCGGTCCGCGCGCGGCTCGGACTCGATCGGCTCGGGGTGGCTCAGCTGCCCAGACATCCGGGTCCCAGGAGCTGCTTGAGGTCGGCGAAGAGGGCCGGAGTCGGAGTGACCCGCAGGCGATCATCGAGCTTGAGGACGGTCGTGGACGCCCGGTTGAGCAGCTTGAGTCGAACCTCGGTCATGCCCGGGTGGGTGCCGAGCACGTCCTTGAGCTGTTCCACGACCGGACCGGTGCACCGCGTCGCCGGCAACGTGATCACAACCGGCCCGCTGGGACCGTCGGACAGGTCCGGGACGCTCACTTCCTGGCCGTGGATCTCGGGCACGTCCTTGCTCCGCGAGAGCCGGCCCTTGACCGTGATGATGTTGTCCTCGCCGAGGTAGGTGCTCGCCAGCTGGTAGGAGCTGGGGAAGAGCAGGACGTCGATCGCACCGTCGAGGTCCTCCACGGTCACCATGGCCCACGCATCGCCGCGTTTGGTGATCTTGCGCTGGACCGACGTGACCAGTCCGGTGATGGTGATCGTCGACCCGTCGGTGCGCTCCTCGTCGAGCATCAACTGGCCGATCGTGCAGTCCGCCGTGTTGGCCAGCAGGTGCTCGAGCCCGAGAAGGGGGTGGTCGGACACGTAGAGCCCGAGCATCTCGCGCTCATGGCCCAGGAGGGTCATCTTGTCCCAGTCGTCGATGTCGGGGATGGTCACCGAGATCCCGAACCCGCTGGCACCGCTGTCGTCCAGGCCGCCGAAGAGGGAGTCCTGGCCGATGGCCTCGTTCTTCTTGATGTCGACGTATTGATCGACTGCCGACTCGTGGATCGCGACCAGGGCCCGGCGCTTGTGCTTCATCTCATCGAAGGCGCCGGCCTTGATGAGCGACTCGATCATCCTCTTGTTGCAGACCAGCGCCGGGACCTTCTCCATGAAGTCGTTGAAGTCGGCGTAGCGACCGTGGTCTCGTCGCGCGGACACGATGGCGTCGACCACATGGTGCCCGACGTTGCGGATGGCGGTGAGACCGAAGCGGATGTCATGGCCGACCGGCGTGAAGGTGGCTGCGGACTCGTTGACGTCCGGTGGTAGGACCTGGATCTTCATGCGGCGGCACTCGTTGAGATAGATCGCCATCTTGTCCTTGTCGTCCTTCACCGACGTCAGGAGCGCAGCCATGTACTCGGCCGGGTAGTTGGCCTTGAGGTAGGCCGTCCAGTAGGAGACCAGCCCGTAGGCAGCCGAGTGCGCCTTGTTGAAGGCGTAGTCGGAGAACGGCAGCAGGATGTCCCACAGGGTCTTGACCGCGTTCATGGAGTAGCCGCGCTCGGTCATGCCGGCCGAGAACGCGACGAATTGCTTGTCCAGTTCCTCCTTCTTCTTCTTGCCCATGGCGCGCCGCAACAGGTCGGCCTGGCCGAGCGTGTAGCCGGCCAGCTTCTGGGCGATGGCCATGACCTGCTCCTGATAGACGATCAGGCCGTAGGTCTCCCCCAGGATCTCCGCGAGCGGCTCGGCCAGCTCGGGATGGATCGGCGTGACCTCCTCGCGGCCCGTCTTGCGCCGGGCGTACTTGTTGTGGGAGTCGGCGCCCATGGGCCCGGGCCGGTAGAGCGCGCCCACAGCCGAGATGTCCTCGAATGCGTCGGGACGCATCGAGCGCAGCAGCGAGCGCATGGGACCACCGTCGAGTTGGAACACGCCCAGGGTGTCTCCACGCTGCAGGAGCTGGTAGGTGGCCTCGTCCTCGAGCGCCAGGTCCTCCAGCACCACCTTCTCGCCACGGTTGGCCTGGATGTTGATGAGGGCGTCGTCGAGCACGGTGAGGTTGCGCAGCCCGAGGAAGTCCATCTTGATCAGCCCGAGCTTCTCGCAGGTCGGGTAGTCGAACTGGGTGATGATCGCGCCGTCCTGCTCGCGCTTCATCAGCGGGATGACGTCGATCAGCGGCTCACTCGACATGATGACGCCAGCGGCATGGACTCCCCACTGGCGCTTGAGCCCCTCAAGCCCGATCGCGGTGTCCACCACCGTCTTGACGTCGCTCTCGCCGTCATAGAGCGCGCGGAACGTGCCACCCTCGCCGTAGCGCTTGTGCTCGGGGTTGAAGATCTCCCGGAGTGGGACGTCCTTGCCCATCACGGCGGCCGGCATGGCCTTGGTGATCTTGTCGCCCATGGCGAAGGGGTAGCCCAGGATCCGGCTGGAGTCCTTCACCGCCTGCTTGGCCTTGATGGTGCCGTAGGTGACGATCATCGACACCCGGTCGTCGCCGTACTTGTCAGAGACGTAGCGGATGACCTCGCCGCGACGACGCTCGTCGAAGTCGATGTCGAAGTCGGGCATCGAGACCCGGTCGGGGTTGAGGAAACGTTCGAAGATCAGGCCGTGCTGGAGTGGGTCGAGATCGGTGATGCGCATGGCGTAGGCCGCCATCGATCCCGCACCCGAACCACGGCCGGGACCCACCCGGATCCCGTTCTCCTTCGCCCAGTTGATGAAGTCGGCCACGACGAGGAAGTAACCCGGGAAGCCCATCGCGGTGATGACGCCGACCTCGAAGTCGGCCTGCTTGCGCACCGCGTCGGAGATGCCGGCGGGGTAACGCGCCTGCAGCCCTCGCTCGACCTCCTTGACGAACCAGGAGTTCTCGTCCTCACCCGCGGGCACCGGGTAGCGGGGCATGTAGGTGCCGTTGCCCTCGGTGAACTCGACCTCGCAGCGCTCGGCGATCAGCAACGTGTTGTCGCAGGCCGCCTTGAGCCCGTTGCGGTGCTCCCACAGGTCGCGCATCTCGGCTGGGGACTTGATGTAGTAGCTGTCCCCGTTGAACTTGAAGCGCTTGGGATCGGCCATCGTGCTGCCGCTGGACACGCAGAGCAGGTGTTCGTGGGAGCCCGCGTCCTCCGGGTTGACGTAGTGGGAGTCGTTCGTGGCGATCGGCGGGATCCCGAGGTCGGCCGACAACCGGAGCAGGCCGTCGCGGACCCGTGTCTCGATGTCGAGACCGTGGTCCATGAGCTCGAGGAAGAAGTTGTCGCGCCCGAAGATGTCCTGGAAGTCCGCCGCTGCCTGACGAGCCTTGTCGTAGTCACCGATCCGGAGCCACGTCTGGATCTCCCCCGAGGGGCACCCGGTGGTGCCGATGAGGCCCTCGGCGTATTGCGACAGCAGCTCCCGGTCGGCGCGAGGCTTGTAGAAGAAGCCCTCCATCGACGCGCGGGTCGACAGCCGGAAGAGGTTGTGCATGCCGAGGGTGGACTCGGCGAGCAGGGTCATGTGCGTGTAGGCGCCGGACCCGGAGACGTCGTCGTCCCCACCGTTGTTCCACCGAACCCTCTTGCGCTCCTGGCGGGGCGTGTTGGGGGTGAGGTAGGCCTCCATGCCGATGATCGGCTTGATGCCGGCAGCCGTGGCCTTGGCATAGAAGTCGTAGGCGCCGAACACGTTGCCGTGGTCGGTCATCGCGATGGCACCCATGCCCAGTTCTGCGGTGCGGGCGAACATGTCGCCGAGTCGTGCTGCACCATCGAGCATGGAGTACTCGGTGTGGACGTGCAGGTGCACGAAGTCAGCCGATGTTCCAGACGGCATCCGGTGAACCTTCTCCCAACGCAAACTCGAAAAATGGGACCGATCAGCGCCGCGTCGAGCCAGCTGACTCAGCCATCATCGGGGAAGGGCCTCAGCCTACGCGACCTGACTGCTCGATCGTGACAGGCAGCGCCGACAGTCCATGCGACCAGCTCAGGGTCTGGCCGGCACCCACCCCAGGCGGAGATCCGGTTCCCGCTCCTCGTTGCCGCGGCCGTCGGTGTGCTCGAGCTCGACCAGGCCACGGGCAGCGTAGAACTGGCGGGCCGGGGTGTTCATCTCGAAGACCCACAGCTCGAAGCCTGCGGGGCACAGCGCCTTCACCAGGTCCAACAGCGCACTGCCAACGCCCCTGCCGGAAGCCCGCGGCAGGACGTAGAGAGACTCCAGCCAGTCGTCGCGGACCGCCGCGAAGCCCACCGGGCCGTCGTCGTCGGCGGCAAGCCACACCTGCAGCACCGACAGGTCCCATCCCCCGAACCACTCCCGCACCTCATCGGGTGGGTGCACGCCCGGCGGCATCGGGGCCGCCCCACGCGACTCGAGATAGACCTCGGCCAGTGCGGCCAGGTCGTCGTACGTCGCGGGACGCAGCAGCAGGTCCGGCTCAGTCGGCCCCACGGACGGACTCCAGGGCGCTCGCGAGGTCGTCGGGGTACGTCGACTCGTAGGTCACGTACTCTCCGGACTCCGGGTGCTCGAAACCGAGCCGGACCGCATGCAGCCACTGCCGCTCCAGCCCGAAACGGGCGGCGAGCACGGGGTCTGCGCCGTAGGTGAGGTCACCGACGCACGGATGCTTCAGGGCACTCATGTGCACCCTGATCTGGTGGGTCCGACCCGTTTCGAGATGGACCTCCAGCAGGCTGGCGAAGCGATGGGCCTCCAGCGTGGAGTAGTGCGTGATGCTGTGGCGGCCGTCCGCCATGACCGCGAACTTGTAGTCGGCCTTGGGGTGGCGCCCGATCGGCGCGTCGATGGTGCCCTCGTGAGGGTCCGGGTGGCCCTGGACCAGCGCGTGGTAGGTCTTGTCCACGCTGCGGTCGCGGAAGGCCTGCTTGAGCACCGAGTAGGCCACCTCGGACTTGCAGATCACCATGACCCCCGACGTCCCCACGTCCAGGCGCTGCACGATGCCCTGGCGTTCTGAAGCACCGCTGGTGGCGATCTGGAAGCCGGCACCGGCCAGGTGTCCGACCACGGTGGGTCCCGACCAGCCCGGGGACGGATGGACTGCGACCCCGACAGGCTTGTCGATCACGACGATCGCGTCGTCGTCGTGGATGATCTTGATGCCCTCGACCACCTCGGGGACGACCTCGACGCCCGAGCTGACCGCCGGCAGGGTCACGTCGAGGACCTCACCGACGTCCACCCTGTCGGACTTGCCGACGTTGTGCCCGTCGACCTGGACCAGGCCCTGGGCGATCAGATCAGCCGCCCGGGTGCGCGAGAGACCGAACATGCGGGCGATCGCGGTGTCGACACGCTCACCTGCCAGCCCGTCAGGCACCAGGACGGTGCGCTGGTCGCTCACGCGGGGTCCTGCTCACGATCATCGGAGTCCTTCGAGGCCTTGACGCGGCTTCCGTCGAGACTCACTCCGCGCACCGTCTGGATCAGCACGATGGCGACCCCGATGTTCAGGCACATGTCGGCCACGTTGAAGATCGGCCAGTTCGGCAGCTCGAGGAAGTCCACCACATGTCCGCGCAGCGGACCCGGGGCCCGTAGCAGCCGGTCGGTCAGATTGCCCGTGATGCCGGCCAGGAGCAGACCCAGACCGATCGCCCACAGGGTCGACCCCAATCGGCGGGACAACCACAGCACGACCAGGGTGGCTGCGATGGCCAGCAGGGAGAACACCTCGGTGAACCCCGTGCCGGTGCTGAACGCAGCTCCCGGGTTGCGGGCAAGGTTGAACCCGAACAGGTCGCCGATCACGTCGACCCGCCCCTTGCCGGTCAGCCGCTCGACAGCGAGCACCTTGGTGCCGATGTCGATGGCGTAGGCGATGAGGGCGGTGACGACGAAAACCGTCCGAAATCGGGTCCGGTGAGGAGGTGAGATCGGGGTTTCGGGGTGGTCGCCGGAGTTCAGCGACGTTCCTCGCGCTGCTTGCATGACAGGCAGAGTGTCGCACGCGGGAACGCCATGACCCGCATCTTGCCGATGGGGTTGCCGCAGGACTCGCACACCCCGTAGCTGCCGTCGTCGATCCGGGCCAGGGCACGTTGGGTCTGCGCCAGCATCTCGCGGGAGTTGTTCACCACCGTCAGCTCGTGGTCGCGTTCGAAGCTGGTGGCACCCAGGTCGGCCTGGTCCTGTCCGGCCCCGTCACCCGCGTCACGCATGAGGCCGGCCAGCTCGATCTCCTGGTCGTGCAGCTCAGCGGTCAAGCGGTCGGCGTACCCGTGCAGTTCGGTGAGGACTTCGTCGAGCTCCGCCTGCGTCCAGGCGTCCTCACCCTCCTTGACGGCGAGACTCGCCACATCCGGCACCTTCTTGGCCGGCGGCCGCTTCGCCGCGGTCTTCTTCGCTGTCACCTTGTTCACCCCAGAGGTCGGTGCTGCCGTGTTCGTTGCTGTGGCGTCTTTGCCGGAAATGTCCACTGTCGCAACGAGACGCGACAGCGAGTGAGGGGAGGCTAGCCCCTCGATCCTGCGTACTCAAACTGCCACGCCCACGACATGCACGATGGCCGGCCCCCGATGAGGGGTCCGGCCATCGTCGTGTGTCAGGTGCGGGTGTTCAGCCCTCGTCGTCACCGAGGATCGAGCGCAGCCGCTTGGGCGCCGCACCAGCGACGTCACCGGTCGGAGCAATGGACTCGCCGCCGTGGTCGAGCGCCTCCAACTGCTGCGTGAAGTAGCTCTTCAGGCGGGAGCGGTACTCGCGCTCGAACGCACGCAGGGTCTCCACCTCGCCGTTGAGCTTGTCGCGCTCCTTCTCCAGATCACCGAACAGCTGCGTGCGCCGGTCGCTGGTCTCCTGGTCGAGCATCTGCGAGCGCTGACGGGCGTCGGCCTCGGCGCGGTCCGCATTGGTCTTGGCCTCGCTCTCGAGTCGCTCAGCCTTCGTGCGGGCCTCACCGATGATCTTGTCGGCCTCGTTCTTGGCCTCGTCCACCAACTCGTCTGCGTTGCGCGTGGCGATCTCGAGCAGTCGGGCAGCGGCGTTGGACGCCTGCGGCACGGTCTCGACCCGAATCGTCTCGGTAGGCGCAGCCGGAGCTGCCGCCGCGACCGGCACCGGCGCCACTACGGGCTCCGGCTCGGGCTCGGGGGCCTTCTCCTCCGCCACCGGCTCGGGGGCCTTGGTGAACGACGTGGTCGCTCCCGACTGAGCCGCGGACAACTGCGAGCGCAGGTCCTCGTTCTCCTTCGTCAGTCGCGCCAGCTCAGCCTCGACCTCGTCGAGGAACTGGTCGACCTCGCCCATGTCGTAGCCCTCGCGGAGGCGCACGGGCGTGAACCGCTTGTTGCTCACGTCCTCAGGCGTCAAAGGCATGACCTCACCCATTCAATAATCGTCGCGAAAAGCTCTGTCTGAGGAACCATAGCGCTACTGCAGGGGCTGCTGTTAATAATCCCGCCCCTCACCCGGAGTGTCGTCGCGCTACAAGAAGACCGCCGCATTCACCCGAAGCAGCACGTAGGCGCTGATCATCACGAGCAGGAAGCCCAGGTCCAGTGCGAAGCCGCCGATGCGCAGCGGCGGGATGATGCGCCGGATCGCCTTGATCGGCGGGTCGGTGATCGAGTAGACGATCTCAAGGACGACGAGCACAGGCCCGTGGGGCTGCCAGGAGCGCGCAAGCACCTGCACCCAGTCCACGATGAACCGGATCCACAGCAGCGCGATGAACAGCCACAGGACGGTCGCGATGATGTTGCCGACGATCGTCATGGGGCAAGGCTGCCAGAAGGGACCAACCGGGCGCCGTACAACGCAGGAGCTGGCAGCAGATCAGCTCTGGTTGAAGAAGCCACCCTCGGCGATCCTCTGCTTGTCCTCGGCCGCCACAGTGACGTTGGGCGGTGAGAGCAGGAACACCTTGGCGGTGATGCGCTCGATGGTGCCGCGTGTGGCGAAGATCAACCCAGCGGCGAAGTCGACCAGCCGCTTGGCGTCGGCGTCGTCCATCTCGCTCAGGTTCATGATCACCGGGGTGCCGTCGCGGTAGTTCTCGCCGACGGTGCGGGCCTCGTTGTAGGTGCTCGGGTGCAAGGTCGTGATGCGCGACAACTCAGCCACTACTCCGGTTGGTCCCGAGGCCGGCCCGGTGGGGCGGCGGCGCTCGGAGATGCTGGACACTGGGGCCGGCTTGGTCCGCTCCTCGCGGGTCGCCGGCCGGGCGCTGCGGACCGGGGTCGGTTCGGTGACGTGCTCGGACTCCTCGTCGTAGCCGAACTCGTCGTCGTACCGGTCGGATTCCTCGAGCAGGCCGAGGTACTCGCCGATCTTGCGCATCGCGCCGCTCATGGGTGTGACCTCTCGAACTCCTGCGCCCCCATCGGGGCGCTCATTGGTGTGGACATTACTTGATCAGAGGCCTCGGACCGAGGACCGCGGAGCCAATGCGCACGTGTGTCGCGCCGGATCGGACAGCCGCCTCGAGATCGCCGCTCATTCCGGCCGAGAGCCACGTCGCGGCGGGGTGATCGGCACGGAAGTCCGCGGCGATTCCAGCCAGTCGGGCGAAGGCCTCGTCCGGATCCGCACCGAGCGGGGCAACCGCCATCAGGCCGCGCAGCGTCAGCATGCTGGACCCGGTCACCGCCTGCGCGAGCGCCGGCAGCTCATCGGGTGCCGCGCCCGCCCGCTGGTCACCCGATCCGGGTTCGTCCAGGCTGACCTGCAGCAGGCAGTCGAGCGCATGTGCACGGGCATGGGCGCCGCGCTGCAGCCCGGAGACCAACTTCAGACGGTCCACCGACTCGACGACGTCGGCGTAGGAGGCCACGGCGTCTGCCTTGTTGCTCTGCAGCCCACCGATGAAATGCCAGCGCAGGCCGAGGTCCGCGCACGCCGCAGCCTTGGCCTGCGCCTCCTGGTGCCGGTTCTCCCCGACATCGCGCACGCCGAGCTCGGCGAGCAGGCGGACGTCGGAGGCGGGGAAGAACTTCGTGACCACTACCAAGGTGACCTCCCCCGGGTCGCGTCCAGCCGATGTGCAGGCGGTCGCGATCCGGTCCCGGACCACACCCAGGTTCGCCTCCAGCTCGGCTCGACGCGAGCCCATCACGCGGCGACCCAGATCAGTCCACCGAAGCGGCCGGAATCGGCAGCGTCGCGTCGATACGAGTGCAGCTCGGGGTCCTCGAGGGTGCATCGCCCGACGGGGATCACCTCGCAGCCGGCGGCTCGCAGCTGGGCCGACACCCCAGCGCCGATGTCGAGGGCGGGGGTCCCCCACCGTGTCTGGGCCCAGGCCTCGGGAACCAGCGCCGCGACCTCCGACCGCAGGGCGTCGGGCACCTCGTAGCAGCCGCCGCAGATGTGGGGACCGACCCAGGCGGTCAACTCGACGGCGCCGAGGCCGCGTAGCCGCTCGAGGGTCCGGGGTACGACGCCGAGGGCCATGCCGGTGCGCCCGGCATGGACCGCCGCGATCATCCCGTGGGCGGGGTCGGCCAGCAGGATCGGCACGCAGTCGGCCACTCGGACCAGCAGTGCGATCCCGTCATGGTCGGTGACGAGGGCATCGGCTTCGGTCGGTACACGCTCGGCATCGTGGACGACGGCCACCTCACAGCCGTGCACCTGCCGCATCCTGACGATGGGCACGTCGAGCTCCTCGCGCAGGCGCACAAGGTCCTGCTCCGGCGCCCCTTCGGCCAGGTCGAGGCGGGCATCAGTGAAGGCGACGTGGGTGACCCGGGGGTCTCCGACGCCGCCTTCACGGGTGTCGCGGAAGAGGAACACGGTGGAGCGTTCGCCTACTTCAGGAAGTCGGGCACGTCGAGGTCGTCGTCGTCGAACTGCACCTGCCGGGCCGGCCGGGCCGGTTGTGCGACCGCCGTCGGGACCGGAGTCTCGCTGGCCGGAGCCTCGCTGCGTGGAGCCGGAGCAGCCGGCGCGCTGGCCCGCTGGGCGGCCAGCGCCTGGGCAGCGGCCCGGGTCTCCTCCTGGGTCTGGACCGGACGTGGCTCGCGACGCAGCACGGTGCCCTCGTCCCGGCGCTTCGGCATGCCACCCTCGAACCCGGCGGCGATGACCGTCACTCGCACCTCGTCACCGAGCGCGTCGTCGATCGTCGCACCGAAGATGATGTTGGCCTCGGCGTGCGCCGACTGCGCGACCAGCGCGGCCGCCTCGTTGATCTCGAACAGTCCGAGGTCGGAACCACCGGCGATGGAGAGCAGCACGCCCATCGCCCCCTCGATCGAGGCCTCGAGCAACGGGCTCGACACCGCCATCTCGGCGGCGGCTACCGCGCGGTCCTCCCCACGGGCCGATCCGATGCCCATCAGCGCGGACCCCGCATTGGCCATCACCGACTTCACATCTGCGAAGTCGAGGTTGATCAGGCCGGGGGTGGTGATGAGGTCGGTGATGCCCGAGACACCCTGCAGCAGCACCTGGTCGGCCTGCTTGAAGGCGTCGAGCACCGAGACGTTGCGGTCGCTGATCGAGAGCAACCGGTCGTTGGGGATCACGATCAGGGTGTCGACCTCTTCGCGGAGCTGGGCGATGCCCTCCTCCGCCGAGTTGGCTCGACGGCGACCCTCGAACGCGAACGGGCGGGTGACCACACCGATCGTGAGCGCACCGAGGGACCGAGCGATCCGCGCCACGACCGGAGCGCCGCCGGTGCCGGTGCCGCCACCTTCGCCGGCGGTCACGAAGACCATGTCGGCGCCCTTGATGACCTCTTCGATCTCGTCGGCGTGGTCCTCGGCGGCCTTGGCCCCGACGTCGGGGTTGGCGCCAGCGCCGAGTCCACGCGTGAGCTCGCGACCGATGTCGAGCTTGACGTCCGCGTCGCTCATGAGGAGGGCCTGGGCGTCGGTGTTGATGGCGATGAACTCCACGCCCTTGAGACCGACGTCGATCATCCGGTTGACGGCGTTGACCCCACCACCACCGATACCCACGACCTTGATGATGGCCAGGTAGTTCTGCGCTGCTGCCATGACGGCTTGCCTCTCGCTGTCGGTGTTCAGATCCGGTATTCGTGGGGAAGTCGAGAGGCTGTCTCGGCCCGGGAACCCTAACCCTGAGCCTGAGGGTTATAGTTATGTCAACCTCTCGTTGGGAAAGACGTTAAGGAACGCGGGCCCACGAACACGCGCGACATGCCGCAGCGTTCCGGGATTTCTGCTGCGGGTTTCCCCGGCTGACCGGGGAAACCCGCGGTTGTCAGCCTGAGCAATGCCTGACAACCGCGGACAGCGGCTGACAACCTGACGCCCGGCTGAGCGAGCAGGACCGATCAGTCGCTGGTGGTCGGCTGCCCCGGGGCGCTCACGTCGTACGTGCTCGCCCGGGGTGCGGCGTTCAGCAGAGCGTCCAGAACACGGGCCTTGTCCGCGGATCGCTCGGCACTCCCCCACACCACGACCTTCTCGTCGTCGAGGACCAGGGAGATGCCGTCGACGGACTCCACCTCGACGTGGTCGATCCGAGCCTGGAGCTCGGTGGGCAGCGCGGCGATCACGTCGGCACCTTCCTTCATCGCATCCTGACCGATGTCGTCGGGCAGCACGATCAGTGGCAGGTTCTTGGGCTGAGCGGCGAAGTCGCGGAACAACACCCCGTCTGCGTCGATGCCCTTGAACCCCGACCCGACAGGTACGGCGGCCACGGCGACCCGCTCGGAGACGACGATCAGGATCCGGTCCGGCCACTCCCGGGTCACCTCGACGTCCTTGACCGGCGCCAGGGCCATCAACCGGCCCTCGATCCGGGCGAGGTCGACGCGCGCCAGCGGATCGCCCGGCGTGATGGCGGCCGCCGAGCGCACCTGCGCCGGGCTGAGCAACGACGTGCCCTCCACGTCCACCGCCTGCACCGCGAGGAGGCTGGAGAAGAACACCGTCCACACAGCGCCGGCCACCAGCAGGAGAGCGACGGCGACGGCCAGGATCGCGCGCCAGCGCAACCATCGCTGGGTGCGCTGCCGGCGGATGAAGCGTCTGCGGGTGCGCTCGAGGGTGCGCTCCATGCTGTCGGTGCTCACTGGCTCGCCTTCGCGGACAGCGCCGCCAGGACCCGCGGGCCCAGCGCCGTGACGGTGCCGGCCCCGAGGGTCAGCACGAGGTCGCCGGGCCGGGCCCAGTCAGCCAACACCTGTGGCACCGCATCGAAGTCAGGTTCGAACCGCACCTGGGGTGCGGGCAGACCAACGGCATCAGCCACCAGCTCACCCGTGACCGCCGGGTCGGCTTCCTCGCGGGCCAGGTAGACGTCCAGGACCACCACGGCGTCCGCGGCTCCGAGTGCCTGTCCCATCTCGACACCGAAGATCCTGGTGCGCGAGACCAGGTGGGGCTGGAACGCCACCAGGACCCGGCCCTGGCCCGCCAGGGAACGGGCGGCCTGAAGATCCCCGCTGATCTCGCTGGGATGGTGGGCATAGCTGTCGTAGACCCGCACTGCACCGACCTCGCCCTTGAGTTCCATGCGGCGCCGCGTCCCGGTGAAGGCCGCCAGGCCGGCCGCAAGGTCATCGAAGGATGCTCCCAGCTCCAGACCCACCGCCAGGGCGGCGAGGGCGTTGTGGACGTAGTGCCGACCGGGGATCTGGAGGCTCACCTCACCGTGACCGACGACGGTGAAGAGGGACCGGCCACCCTCGGTGTCCAGGTTGATGGGTTGGAGATCGGCATCCGGGCTCTCGCCGTAGGTGATGGTGCGCATGCCCCTGGCCCGCGACTGCTCCGCCAGATCGCGGGTGGAGGCAGCATCGGCCCAGACGACCAGGAAGCCGGCCGGGTCCAACCGATCGAGGAAGTCCGAGAACGCGGCGCGGTAGGCCTCCTCGGTGCCCCACTGGTCGAGGTGGTCGGCATCGATGTTGGTGACGATGGCGGCGAAGGGCGAGTAGACCAGGAAGGCACCGTCACTCTCGTCCGCCTCAGCGACGAACAAGTCTCCCGACCCCTCGTCCGCGTTCGTCCCGGTGCTGGTCAGCTCGCCGCCGATGGCGTACGTCGGGTCGAGGCCCGCGGCCTGCAGTGCGACCGTGAGCAGGGACGTCGTCGTGGTCTTGCCGTGGGTCCCGGCCACCGCGATCGTCCGACGACCGGCCATCACCGAGGCCAGGGCGGCCGAGCGCGGAAGGATGCGGAGCCCCTGGCGCATCGCTTCGACGTACTCGGGGTTGTCCTCGCGGACCGCCGTCGAGACGACCACGGTGTCGATGTCGTGGATGTGGGCTGCGTCGTGTCCGAGGAACACCCGGGCGCCGAGGGCTCGCAGGGCCTCGAGCGTCGGCGAGTCGTTCTGGTCGGAGCCGGAGACGGTGAGACCCCGGGCCAGCATGATGCGGGCAATGGCGGAGAGCCCGGCACCGCCGATGCCCACGAAGTGCACGCGACCGAGCTCGGCGGCGGGAAGCAGCAGGTCAGGCACCGCGATCCTCATCGGCAGGCGTCCAGGACGATCCTGGCCAACTTCTCGTCGGCGTCGAGAGGGATCAGGTCGGCCGCCGCCGCCCCCATGGCACGGAGCCGGGCCGGGTCCGTGAGCAGCGCCGGCAGCGTGCTCGAGACCCAGTCGGCCCTCAGCGCATCGTCGGCCACCAGGAGCCCTCCCCCGGCATCCACCACCGGCTTGGCGTTGAGCGCCTGTTCCCCGTTGCCGATCGGCAGCGGCACATAGACAGCCGGCAGACCCACGCCCGACACCTCGGTGACCGTGTTGCTGCCGCAGCGGCACAGCACGGCGTCAGCCGCGGCGTACGCCAGGTCCATGCGATCGACGAAGTTGCGGACCACGTAGGGCACTGCGGAACCCGGCACCAGCGCCTCGTAGTCCGCGACATCGAACGCGGGCCCGATGATGTGCAGCACCTGCACCCCGGCCGCCGCGAACGCCCCGGCCGCACCCCTCATCGCGGTGTTGATCCGGCCAGCCCCCTGTGACCCACCGGTGACCAGGAGCGTCGGGGCCGACGGATCCAGACCGAATTCCGCGCGGGCCTCGGCTCGCAGCGCGCCGCGGTCCAGGGTGGCGATCATGCGGCGGATGGGCAGCCCGATGTACGTCGCGTGCGGCAGCTTGGTGTCGGGGAAGCTGGTGGCGACATGCGTGGTGAACCGAGCACCCAGACGATTGGCGAGCCCGGGCAGCGCGTTGCCCTCGTGCACCACCAGCGGCAGTCGCCGCGTGCGCGCCGCGAGGTAGGCCGGCACCGAGACGTAGCCACCGAAACCGACCACGACGTCTGGACGCACCCGGTCCACCACCTCGAGGGCCGCCTTGCGGGCAGCCCGCACCCGCCCCGGTGTTCGCAGGAGATCGGCGTTGGGACGCCTCGGCAGGGGCACCGGTGGCACGAGCTCGAGCTGGTAACCGGCAGCGGGCACGACCCTGGTCTCCAACCCGCGCGCGGTGCCCATGGCGATGATCTCAACCGAGCTGTCCAGTCGGCGCAGGGCATCTGCCGTCGCGAGCAGGGGTGAGGTGTGGCCGGCGGTCCCGCCGCCGGCCATCAGCACCCGGGTCACAGCCGCTTTCCTGCCTTGGGGAGCCCGGTGTTGCCGGCGCTGAGCCCGGCGGACCGGTTGCGCCGCCGCGCCGCCAGCGCCGCGGCGGCTTCGGGCTCGCGGCGGGCGAAGCCGATGAGCAACCCGAGGGCCACCAGCGAGGGCACGAGTGCGGAGCCGCCGTAGGAGACCAGCGGAAGGGGGATCCCGATGACCGGCAGCAGGGCAAGGACCATGCCGACGTTGATGATCATCTGGCCGAGGAGCCAGATCACGATGCCGAAAGACATGTAGCGCACGAAGGGCTTCTCCGTGGCGACCGCCACCCGCACAGCGGCGTAGGCGATGGTGAGGAACAGCGCCAGGATGAGCAGGGTCCCGAGCAGGCCGAGCTCCTCGCCGAGCACGGCGAAGATGTAGTCGGTCTGGGCTTCGGGCAGGTAGCCCCACTTCTGTTGGCTGGCACCGATGCCTTGTCCGAACCACCCGCCCGAGGCCAGGGCGTAGAGACCGTGGGCCGGCTGCCACCCGGTGTCGTGGAAGTCCTGGAACGGGTCGGTGAAGGTGAGCAGGCGCTGACGACGTTCCATGCTGGTCGAGGCGAGCCAGAGAGCCACCACCGAGATGGCCGAGATGCCGAGGGTGAAGAGGCGCAGGGGTGCCCCCACCACCCAGAGCAGTCCGAGCAGGATGGCGAAGAGCACCAGGGCGGTGCCCAGGTCGCCACCCACGAGCACGAGCAGGGTGGCCACGCCGACGCCGGGCACCACCGGCACCAGGCAGTGCTTCCAGTCCTCGAGCAGTCGCTCCTTGCGCGCATAGACGTGGGCCGCCCACAGGATCAGGGCCAACTTGGCGATCTCGGAGGGTTGGATCACGAACGGACCCACACCCAGCCAGTTGGTGTTGCCGTTGATGGTCGTGCCGAGCCCAGGCACCTGGGTCGCGCCGAGCAGGCCCAGGGCGATGAAGTAGCCCGGCCAGGCCAACCGGCGCAGGAAGCGCTCCGGCACCCGTGAGGCGATCCAGGCGCACGGGATGCCGACGGCCACCCACATCAGCTGGCGCTTGGCGATGAGGTAGGCGTCACCGGTCTTCTCGTAGGACCACACGCTGGACGCGCTCAGCACCATGATGAGGCCGATGGTGAGCAGCAGCGCCGAGGCTGCGAGCAGGAGGTAGTACGACGTCAGGGGCCGATGCAGCGCGGCCTGCAGGGTGGCCATCGCCCCACGAGCCTCGAGGCGGAAGCGGAGGAACGGGTGCGGCCGCTGGTTCGCATCGTCCGGGGTCGCGGTGGTCACTGCTGCTTCCCCTCCCGTTCAGTCCCCCGGCTGCGCTCCCGGGTTGGCCAATCGCCGCCGTACTGCTGCAGCGAACTCGTCTCCACGTTCGCCGTAGTTGGCGAACATGTCCATGGAGGCGCATCCCGGAGCCAGCAGCACGGTGTCGCCCCGGTGGGCGAAGCCAGCCGCAGCCGCCACGACGCGGTCCATGGTGTTTCGTCGTGGTTCAGTCTCCCCGCCCTCGACCACGATGACGGGCACATCTGGCGCGTGTCGCGAAAGCGCGGCGGCGATCAGGTGGCGGTCCGCTCCGAGCAGTACGACGCCGCGCAACCGGTCCCGGACGGCCTCGACCAGGCCGTCGAAGCGGGCCCCCTTGGCCAGGCCCCCGGCGATCCAGACCACCGGATCGTAGGCCTGCAGGGAGGACTGGGCTGCGTGCGGATTGGTCGCCTTGGAGTCGTCGACCCAGGTCACGCCTTCGGACTGCGCCACCGTCGCGATGCGGTGTCCGTCGGGCTGGAAGCTGCGCAGCCCCTCGCGCACAGCCGCCGGCGCCACGCCGTGGGAGCGGGCGAGGGCAGCCGCCGCGAGCGCGTTCGCGACGAAGTGCGGTGCCGGGCTGGCCAGCTCCCCGACGGTGCAGAGCTCCGCGGCGCTGGTGCTGCGCTGTTCGATGAAAGCCCGGTCGGCGAGGATGTCCTCGACGAGGCCGACCATCCCCACTGCGGGCATGCCGAGGGTGAACCCGACCGCGCGGGCTCCGTCGATGACGTCCGCCTCACGGACCAAGTGCTCGGTCGCCGGGTCCTGCACGTTGTAGATGCAGGCCCGTTGCACGTCGTGGTAGATCCGCCCTTTGTCGGCGGCGTACTGGTCCATGGACGGATACCAGTCCAGGTGGTCCTCGGCGACGTTGAGAACGGCGGCGGCCTCGCAGCTGATCGACTGCGTGTAGTGCAGCTGGAAGCTTGAGAGCTCCACTGCGAAGACGTCGTAGGGCTCGGGGTCCATCACGGCCTCGACGATCGGCAGCCCGACGTTGCCCACCGCGACGCTCCGGAGCCCGGCTGCCTTGAGGATGGCGTCGAGCATCTGGACCGTGGTGGTCTTGCCGTTGGTGCCGGTGACGGCCAGCCACGGTGCCGCGTTGGCCGGGTCGCGAAGGCGCCAGGCCAGCTCGACCTCACCCCAGACCGGGATACCCCGGGCCGCAGCCTGGGCCAGGAGCGGTGCCGACGGGTGCCATCCGGGCGAGGTCACCAGGAGGTCGACGTCGTCGGGCAGGACGGCGGTGGCGCCCTCACCCAGTCGGATGGTGGCACCCAGCACCTCGAGGAGCTCGGCCTTGGCGGCCTTGTCGTCGGTGATCGTCTCGTCCAGGGCGATGACGTCGGCCCCGATGTGGTTGAGGTTGTCGGCGGCGGCGAACCCGGAGACGCCGAAGCCGGCCACCACGGCACGCACCCCGTCCCACGAGTCGTGCCGTCCACGGGTGTGGGGATCAGGCACCGGCCACCCATTCGGCGTAGAACACTCCGAGCCCGGCCGCGACACACAGCCCGGTGATGATCCAGAACCTGATCACGACGGTGACCTGTTCCCAGCCCAGCATCTCGAAGTGATGGTGCAGGGGCGCCATGCGGAACACCCGTTTGCCCTTGGTCGCCTTGAAGTAGCCCACCTGCAGCATCACCGACAGGGTCTCCACCACGAAGAGACCACCCAGGATCACCAGCAGGAGCTCGGTGCGCGTCAGCACGGCGAGGCCTGCGAGCGCGGCCCCCAGGGACAGCGAGCCGGTGTCACCCATGAAGATGGCCGCCGGCGATGCGTTCCACCACAGGAACCCGAAACAGGCACCGGTGATGGCCGCGGACACGATGGCCAGGTCGAGCGGATCGCGCACCTCGTAGCAGGTGTTCCCGCCGACGATCGCGCAGGACTGGTTGTTCTGCCAGATGTTCACCAACGCGTAGGCACCGAACACCATCACGCAGGCACCGGTGGCGAGTCCGTCGAGGCCGTCGGTGAGGTTCACGGCGTTGCTGAAGCCGGTGATCAGCAGCCACACCAGCAGGACCGCCACGATCATCGGCAAGGCCAGCCAGGGGATCTCGCGGATGAACGACAGGTGGGTCGAGCCCGGGGTGCGACCGCGCTCGTCCTCCAGCATGGGAGACAGGGCGAGCCAGCCGAAGATGATGGCGATGACCGTCTGGCCGATCATCTTGGCCTTGCTGCGCAGCCCGAGGTTGCGCTGCTTGTAGATCTTGATGAAGTCGTCGAGGAAGCCGACGAAGCCCATCCCCACGAAGAGGAAGAGCAGCAGCAGGGCACTGGCGGAGGGCGCGTCCTGGCTGAACAGCTTCGCCAGGAAGTACGCCGTGACCGTGGAGAGGATGATCACGATCCCGCCCATGGTGGGGGTGCCGCGCTTGGTGTGGTGGCTGGTGGGACCGTCCTCGCGGATCTCCTGGCCGTAGCCCCTGCTGGACAGGACGGTGATGGCGAAACGGGTGCCGACCAGCGACATGATCAGGGCCAGTCCGCCACCGAACAGGATCGCTTTCACGGGTTCTCCTCCACCAGCACCTCGGCCACTTTGTCGAGCTCGGCCCCACGAGACGCCTTCACGACGAGCACGTCTCCGGGCGCAATGTTCTCGCGCAACCATGCCAGAGCCGCGGCCCGGTCGGCGGCGTACACCCCGGTCGTCGAGGATTCCGTGTGCTGAATCACCCCGTCGAGGAGGTGGCGCGCCACCTCACCGATGGCGAGCACCGTGTCGATCCCCCGCGCTGCCGCGAAGGCGCCGATGGCGAGGTGCGCCTCCTCGGTCTCGGCACCGAGCTCGCGCATCTCGCCAAGGACGGCGATGGTGCGCGCCCCTCGCTCCACCCCGATGGCCTGCAGGGTCGTCAGCGCCGCCCGCATCGAGGCCGGGTTGGCGTTGTAGGAGTCGTTGAGGATGACCACGCCCTCAGCGCTCTCGTGCAGCTCCATGCGCCACCTCGACATGCTGACCGCGCTGCCCAGTGCGTCCATCACGTCGTCGAAGGCCAGACCGGCGCCGAGCGCCATGGCCGCGGCCGCGGCTGCGTTCAGGACCTGGTGGAATCCCGGCTGCGTGAGGCTGACCCGCCTCTCGACGCCCTCCCACAGGTAGGTGGTCGTGGCCCTGCCGAGGTCGTCGACCAGGGTGTCGACGAAGTGCAGGTCGTTGTCGACCTCCTCCCCGAAGGTGATGACCCGAGCATCGGTGCGGGCTCCCATCTCCCGGGTGAAGGGGTCATCGCCGTTGAGCACCCCCACCCCGTCGGCCGGCAGCCCCTCGACGATCTCCCCCTTGGCCACGGCGATCGCCTCGCGGCTACCGAACTCCCCCACATGGGCGGTGCCGACGTTGAGCACCGCGGCGATGCTGGGTCGGGCCAGGTCGCACAGGTAGGCGATGTGTCCGATGCCCCGTGCTCCCATCTCGAGCACCAGGTAGCGGGTCTCCGGGGTCGCCCGCAGCATGGTCAGCGGTACGCCGATCTCGTTGTTGTTGTTGCCGGCCGTCGCCACGGTCGGACCGGACGCACCCAGGATCTGCGCCAGGTAGTCCTTCGTGCCCGTCTTGCCCTGGGAGCCGGTGATCGCGAGGACAGTGGTCGAGGGCAGCTGCCCCACGACGTACGACGCCAGGCGACCCAGGGCCAGCACGACGTCGTCCACCACGACCGTCGCCGCCGCGGTCGCCCGCGATCCCAGGACCGCGGCGGCCCCGCTCCTCAGCGCGGCTGGGGCGTAGTCGTGGCCGTCGACGTGCTCGCCGGCGACCGCGACGAAGAGGCCGCCCTCGGGCACGCTCCGGCTGTCGACGGCCGCCGCCGCGGTGACCACGACCTCGGGGTCGCCGACCACCTGTCCGCCCACGGCGGCGGCGACCTCGGCCAGGGTCATCGAGATCATCGTCGAGCCAGTTCCTCGCGCACCACGACGCGGTCGTCGAAGGGGTGGATGACCGAACCGATCTCCTGACCGGTCTCGTGGCCCTTTCCGGCTACCAGCACGATGTCGCCGGGAGCTGCCATCGCGAGCGCGGCCCGGATGGCCTCACGCCGTCCGCCGATCTCCACCACCTCGGCGGTGGCGGGCGAGGCCTCCCGGGCACCGGCCAGGACTGCCGAGCGGATCGCTCCAGGGTCCTCGGTGCGGGGGTTGTCGTCGGTCACCACGAACACGTCGGCGAGCTCGGCGGCGAGCCGGCCCATGAGCGGGCGCTTGCCGGTGTCCCGGTCACCACCGGCACCGAGCACGATGATGAGCCGGCCGTCGGTCAGCGGTCGGAGCGTGCGCAGGGTCGCGGCCACCGCGTCCGGCTTGTGGGCGTAGTCGACCACGACGACGAAGTCCTGCCCACCGTCGACCTTCTCCAGCCGACCGGGGACCCCGGCGCCGGCAGCGATTCCGTCAGCCACCTCGACCGGGTCGAATCCGGCCCGGGCGGCGGCGGCGAGGGCAGCCAGGGCGTTGGAGACGTTGAAGTCGCCGGGCAGTGGGCAGTGGGCACGGAACTCGGTGTCAGGTCCGACCACCGTGAAGCTGGAGCCCTCGGCGGTGAGGTCGACCTCGGTGGCCCGCCAGTCCGCACCGGGGCCGGTCAACGCGAAGGTGGTCACCGGCAGCACGGTCTCCGCGGCGAGTCGGCGCCCGTGGTCGTCGTCGAGGTTGATCAGGGCTGTCCGGGCGCGCTCAGGAGTGAACAGGGAGGCCTTCGCGGTGTAGTAGTCCTCCACGTCGCGGTGGAAGTCGAGGTGGTCGCGCCCGAGGTTCAGGAAGACCGCGACATCGAACACCACGCCGTCGACCCGCCCCATCACCAGGGCGTGACTGGAGACCTCCATGGCACAGGCGGTGACGCCGTCCTCGACCATCCGGGCGAACAGTCCGTGCAGGTCCGGTGCCTCGGGGGTGGTCAGGGCGGTTCTCACGTCGCGTCCGGCCATCCGGGTGCCGACGGTGCCGATGACGGCTGCGCTGGTGCCGGTCGCCTCCAAGGCACCTTCGAGCAGACGGGTGGTGGTGGTCTTTCCCTGCGTCCCGGTCACACCGATGAGCCTCAGCGACCCGGCGGGGTCGCCGTACACGTGGGCCGCCAGGCGGCCCAGCAGGCCTCGAGGCGTGGGTACGACGACGACCGGGACGCCCAGGTCGGTGCAGAGGTCTGCCCCGGTGGGGTCGGTCAGCACCGCCACCGCACCGGAGTCCACGGCCTCGAAGGCGTAGGACGCACCATGGGCCCTCGTCCCGGGCAGCGCCGCATAGAGGTCCCCGGGTAAGATGCGCTGCGAGCTCAGGGAGACGCCGGTGAGGGCAGGGTCACGGCCCCGCAGACCGAACACCACGGGCACCTGTCCGTAGGACGCCGAGAGCCAGTCGACCAGAGCGGTGAGCGGCATCGGGACGAGATGTCGAGGACGTGTCGCAGCCCTCTCCTCTTCGCTCAGCACCGTGTCACCACGGCTGCGAGGCTACCCGCGAGACTCGCCTCAGCAGTCACTGGCCTTGTGGTCCGCGCAGATCGGCAGGGAGGACGGTGCGCTGCCCGTCGGCGGGATGCCATAGCTGCGCAGGAGGTGGCTCATGATCTTCTGGAAGACCGGGCCGGCCACGGCTCCGCCACCGCCACCGTTGCGCGGGTGCCGAACCACGATGTAGACGGTGAACCTCGGGTTGTCGGCCGGGGCGAAGCCACCGAACGACACGTTGAACACGTTGTCGAGGTAGCACTTGCACTTCTTGCCGACCACCTGGGCCGTGCCGGTCTTGCCGGCCACGCGGTAGCCCGGGATAGCGGCGTCGGGGGCGACGCCGTCGACAGGGTCGAGGACCCGTTCCATCATCCGGGCGACCTGCTGGGCGGCCCGGGGGCTCACCACGCGCCGGGTCACGCTCGTGTCGGTGCCGACCGTCTCTCCGGCCGCGTTGGTGGCCGAGCCCTGGATCAGGCTGGGCGAGACGTAGACCCCGTCGTTGGCGATCGTGTTGATGGCGCCGGCCATCTGGACGGCGTTGACCGCCAGGCCCTGCCCGAAGGCGACGGTGGCACGGGTGAGCGGGGTCCAGGTCGAGGCATCGGGCAGCATGCCGCGTGACTCGTTGGGGACACCGATGTTGCTGGTCTGGCCGAGCCCGAAGCTCACCAGGTAGCGATGCAGCAGGCTGGCCGAGATCTTCTGGGTGGCCAGCACCGTGCCGATGTTGGACGACTTGGCCAGCACCCCGGTCAGGGTCAGGTCCAGCACCCCGTGCTCGAAGTGGTCGTGGATGGTCTCGCCCATGACGTCGAGGTCGGAGGGAACCGAGATCTTGGTGAGCGGAGTGACCAGTCGCTGGTCGAGCAGCGCGGCCATGGTCAGGGTCTTCTCCACCGAGCCCGGCTCGTAGGGGTTGCTCAGCGACGGCGTGCCACGGTCCTTGGCCGAGGAGTCCCCCGGCTCGTCCGCGTCGTACGTCGGGTAGTCGGCCAGGGCCAGGGTCTCGCCGGTGCGGGTGTCGAGCACGACGGCCGAACCGGAGTCAGCCCGGGCCTCGCGGATCGCCTGGGCCAGCACCCGCTGGACGTACCACTGCGTGTCCCGGTCCAGAGTGGTGTTCAGGTCGCTGCCGTTGACCGGCGCGACCCGGTCATTGAGACCGAGAGGGATCCGATTGCCGCCGCCCACCTCGTAGCGCTCCGACCCGTCGACGCCGCTCAGCTGCTTGTCGAAGGCCTGCTCGAAGCCGGCCAACGGCGTGTTGAAGGCATCCATGAAGCCGACCAGGTTGGCTGCCACGTCGTGCGCCGGGTAGTCGCGCACGGGGTCGATGCGGGTGTCGATGCCCTTGTAGCCCGCGGCCCGCAGCTCCGCGAGGACGTCTGCTGCCAGCGTGGAGGGCACCCGCCGGGCGACGTAGGCGAAGCGGTAGTACTGGTCGCTGGTGCCCGGGAGCAACTTGCGGGTGAGGGCCTTCTTCGCGTCGAGGTAGTCGATCCCCAGCCGGTTGGCCAGGATCTTGGCGATCTCGGCGGCGTGCTCGTCGGTCTGGACCGGGTCGGCCACGATCATCAGGCCGTCGATCGAGTTGGCGAGGGGTTCACCGTTGCGGTCGTTGATGGAGCCACGGCGCGCCGGAAGCACTGCCTCCACGAGGCCCTCCTGAGCGGCCGCGGCAGCGTAGGCGTGCGGGTCCAGTCCCTGGAGCTGGATCAGCCGGGCGCCGAAGACCGAGACCACCATGGCGATGACCACGAACCCGAACCTGAGGCGGAACATGGACGACCCGCGGGCTCCGCCCCGATAGCTGCGCATCAGTCATTCCTACCGGTTGCGCCCTGTCGCTCCGGTGAGGTCGCGCCCGTGTCGGCCCTCGTGTTGGCATCGGTGTTGGTATCGGGGTTGGCGTCTGCGTCGGCCGGCTGCTCAGTGACGATCGTCGGAGGAGGGTTGAGCGAGCGCGGCTTGAGGGCCGCGTAGGGGCGGATATGGAGGCCGGTGTCGGTCGCAGGGACTCGCTTGCCGATGACCTTCCCGGTGCCGAGGTCGAGGAAGGCCGGCGTCCCGACCGGCACCATTCCCATCTTCTGGGCCTTGAGCGCCACCCGCTGGGGATCGCGCAGGTTCTCCAGCTCAAGCTGCAGCGTCTGCTCACGCAGTCCGAGGCTGGTGGCCTCCTGCTGCAGGTTGGTCGTGGCGAACGAGGACTGCTGCATCGAGGTGTTGAACACCAGCAGGCCGACGACCCCGGCCAGCATGATGACGGTCACGAGCGTCACGAACGGCACACGAGGCGCCCGACTGCGCACCCGCGGCACCACCGTCAGGCGGGCCCGGTTGAAGGCCCGGTCGACGGCACCTTCGGCCAGGCGGGGCATCCGGCTTCGGATCTGGGGGGCGGGGCTGCTCATGACCTGGCTCCTGGGTCGAGGCGGATTCGTTCGATGGCACGCAGCCGGACACTGGCGGCGCGGGGGTTGGCGGAGATCTCAGCGGTGTCGGCCTTCTCGGCCCCTCGGGTCACCAGGCGCAGCGTCGGCTCGTGGCCGGCGGGAACGAATGGGAGGTCGTGCGGCACGTCACTGCGGGTGGCGTCGGCGAAGGCGTGCTTGACGATCCGGTCCTCCAGCGACTGGTAGGACTCCACGACCACCCGGCCGCCGACCTCGATCGCGTCGATGGCCGCCGGGATGGCCCGCCTCAGCACATTGAGCTCGTCGTTCACCTCGATGCGCAGGGCCTGGAACGTGCGCTTGGCAGGGTGTCCCCCGGTACGTCGTGCCGGGGCCGGGATGACGTCGTACAGAAGCTCCACGAGCCGTCCGGAGCGATCGAACGGCGCCTTCTCGCGGGTGTCGACCACGGCGCGGGCGATCCGGCCGGCGAACTTCTCCTCGCCGTAGACCCGCAGGATGCGGGTGAGGTCCCCCACCGCGTAAGTGTTGAGGACGTCGGCTGCAGTGGGACCCTCGCCGTCGTTCATCCGCATGTCGAGCGGGGCGTCGATGGAGTAGGCGAACCCCCGCTCGGGCACGTCGAGCTGCATCGAGGAGACACCGAGGTCGAAGAAGACTGCTGCCACGTCAGTGAGGCCGAGCTCGTCGAGGACGTCAGGGATCTCGTCGTAGACCGCCTGCACCCCGGTGAAGCGGTGACTGAAACGGGCCAGTCGCGCACCGGCGAGCTCCTGGGCGTGCGGGTCTCGGTCGATGCCGATCACGCGAACCTCGGGGTAGGCCTCGAGGATCGCCTCGGTGTGCCCGCCGAGGCCGAGCGTCGCGTCGACCAGGGTGGCGCCGGGCCGTTGCAGCGCGGGCGCGACGAGGGCGACGACCCGGTCGAGGAGCACCGGGACGTGGCTGGGGCTGACCATCACAGCGACCTATCGACCAGCAGCCGCGAGAAGCATGAGCAGCAGGGCGATGGCGAGGGAGGCGCCGGCCGAGAAGGCCATGAGCGCCAGGACGTCGCGGGCCTGGTGCCGGACCCGTCGTACGGCGGGCGGGCCCAGTCTCTGGGCTGCTGGTGTGATGCTCATGGTCTCGACCCCGATGAATCGGTTGTGCCGGCTGGTGGCTGGCTTCGCCGAACCAGGTCCCTGCCCGCTTCCCAGTGGTGGGATGTCCTCTGGCGCCGGGGAAGGTGCTCCAGATGACGTCGGGAAGCGGGCTCGAGACCTCGTTCTGCGATTCCGTGGTGCTGTCGTGCAGTGATGCTGGTGTGGGTCAGATGCCGGGGAAGACTTCGTCGCTGAGCTCGGAGAACTTCTGCTCCTGTTCCTCCGAGTACTGCTGCCACGAGGCCGGGTCCCAGATCTCGATCCGGTTCATCGCGCCGATGACCATCACGTCCTTGCGCAGTGCTGCGTAGTCGCGCAGCACCGACGGGATAGAGATGCGGCCCTGCTTGTCGGGAACTTCCTGTGTCGCGGCCGAGAACAGCATCCGGACGTAGTCCCGGGTGCCCTTGTTGGTCTGCGACGCCTCTCCGAGACGTTCGGTCAGACGGTCGAAGTCAGCGTTGGACCAGACGGTGAGACACCGTTCCTGTCCGCGTGTGACCACGAGCCCCTCCGACAATCCGTCTCGAAATTTGGCCGGGAGGAACAGGCGGCCCTTGTCGTCCAACTTGGGCGTGTAGGTGCCGAAGAACATCCAGCACCTCCCCGCCTGACCCTTGCTCCTCCACTGCGCTCCACCTTACCCCACTTTCACCCACCGTCAACCATATTCCGGGTGTTTTGCGCTCACGACGCACCCTCTTTCGCACCCGCCTGCTCCCCACGCACACCCGGTCGCAGCAGCGTCCTCAGGCTCGATCGCGGCCGAATCCGACAGGGGTGGTGCAAAGTGGGGGGAAGGGTGGGGAGTGCGGCAACTTGGCTGCACGCATACGGTTGACTCGAAAACGACGGGCAGCAGTCGCCCGCTCGCGTGGCTACGGAGGCAGACAGTGACGGATCCGACCTCAGGGGGAGCCGACCTCGACACGTTGGCGCGCATCACCACCCAGGTGCGCACCAACATCGAGCGCGTCATCGAGGGCAAGAGCGACGTCATCAACACCGCGCTCGTCGTGATGCTGGCTGAGGGCCACCTGCTGATCGAAGATGTTCCGGGCGTCGGCAAGACGATGCTGAGCAAGGCGCTGGCCAGGTCCATCGACTGCTCGGTACGCCGGATCCAGTTCACCCCCGACCTGCTGCCCTCCGACGTGACGGGGGTGTCGGTGTTCAACCAGAACACCCGCGAGTTCGAGTTCCGCCCCGGTGGCGTGTTCGCCAACATCCTCGTCGGCGACGAGATCAACCGCGCCTCGCCGAAGACCCAGTCAGCGCTGCTCGAGTGCATGGAGGAGCGTCAGGTCACTGTCGACAACACGACCTACCACCTCGACACCCCCTTCATGGTGATCGCGACCCAGAACCCGATCGAGATGGAAGGCACCTACGCCCTGCCCGAGGCTCAGCGCGACCGCTTCATGGCACGGGTGTCGATGGGCTATCCGGTGGAGGCCGCCGAGATCGCCATGCTCACCACCCACACCGGGGTCAGCCCGATGGACGACCTGGAGTCGGTCACCGACGCGGCCGGCATCGGCAAGCTGATCGATATCGTGAAGCAGGTCCACGTCTCCCAGGGCGTCCAGCGCTACGCCGTCGCCCTCACCACCGCGACCCGGCGCAGCACCGACCTCACCTTGGGGGCGTCGCCGCGCGCGACCCTTCACCTCGTGCGGGCTTCCAAGGCCTCCGCGGCGATGGCCGGGCGCGACTACGTGCTCCCCGACGACATCCATCGCCTGGCCAGGTCGGTGCTCGTGCACCGACTGTTGCCCGGCGTCGAAGCGGCGATGGGTGGACGCAGCGCCGCCACGATCCTCGACCAGGTGATCGGCACCGTCGCCGTGCCAGAAGCCCAGGGCTGACGGGTCCGGGGGGCGACACCGTGCGAAGTGGACTCTCGGGCCTCACCATCCGCGGGCGGGCGTTCCTCGCAGCGGGCATCTCGGCCATCGTGTGCGCGATCGTGCTCGGCGAGTCGTCGCTGGTGCGCATCGGGGGGCTCGTGGTGGCCCTTCCCCTCATGAGCGCCTACGTGATCGGCAAGGCCCGCTACCGGTTCGCGCTCGTGCGCACGATCTCTCCCCAGATCATCGAAGCGGGCCAGCCGGCCCGGGTGGAGCTCCAGCTCACCAACGAGGGCCGCGCGCCGACCGGCGTGCTGCTCCTGGAGGAGCACCTGCCCTACGTGCTGGGCAACCGACCCCGGTTCGTCCTGGAGGGCATCGCCCGTGGGTGGCGGCGCCACGTCGCCTACCAGGTCCGCAGCGATATCCGGGGCCGCTACGAGATCGGTCCTATGACCGTGCGCGTCAACGACCCCTTCGGTCTGGTGGAGCTCGGACGCTCCTTCCACACCAGCGTTCCACTCATCGTGACCCCTCGAACCGTCCCCCTGCCACCGATTCCCTTGAACGGCGCCCTCACCGGGTCTGGAGACAATCGCCCGCGCGCGTTCGCCATCGGTTCGGCGGAGGACGTCATGGTGCGCGACTACCGGCAGGGTGACGATCTGCGCCGGGTGCACTGGCGCAGCAGCGCCCGGGTCGGCGAGCTCATGGTGCGCCGCGAGGAGCAGCCCTGGCAGTCGCGCGCCACCCTGTTCATCGACAACCGTGCCGTCGCACATCGCGGCCACGGGGTGGCCTCCTCCTTGGAGGCGGCCGTGTCGGCCGCCGCGTCCGTGGCCCTGCACCTCAGCCAGCGCGGCTTCGCCGTCCGCCTGGTCACCGCCCACGGCGAGGATCCCAGCACCGTGTGGCACGACCGGGCGTCCTCGACCAACACCACCCCGTTGTTGGAGTCCCTGGCTGTCCTGGAATCAACCAACCAGGCACGGATCAACACCTCGTGGATGGCCGAGAGCAGTCGCTCCGGCCTGACGGTGGCGGTCCTCGGAGCTGTCACGGAGAAGGACCAGGCAGCCCTGCGCCGGATGCAGCTGCACGCTGCTTCCGCGTTGGCCATCGCGCTGGACGTCGCCCGTTGGGAGTCACCGTCGACCGCCTCAGCACATCGCGAACCGAGCTGGTTGTCGAGCCAGGGGTGGCGCTCGGCCGCCCTGGGACCGCGCGACTCACTGGCCACCGTCTGGCAGGAGCTGGGTCGCTCCGGCGCGTCGCTGTCGGTGGCCCAGGTTCACGGGCAGGTGTCGGGATGAGCCGGCCGCGGGTCTCCCTACGCCAGGGACTCCTCTTCGCCGTCGTCACCGGGCTCACGGTCTGGTTCACCCTGCTCACCTGGACCGGGTTCGCCCAGGAGTCAGGAGAATTCCTCACCCCGCTCTTCGTGCTGGCGCTGGTGCTGCCCATCGGCGGCGCGGCCCTGCGGTGGCTGCGGACCCCGGTCCTCGTCGTACCCCTGGTGCAGCTGGCTGTTGCCGGCCTCGTCCTGGTGGCGTGGTTCGGGAACGGTTCCGGTTCGGGTCACCTACCGACTCCGGCCGCTGTGGCCGACACCATCCAGGCCATCCGCGACTCGGTCGCCACGGCGCGCGACTACGCCTCCCCCGTGCCCGCGGGTGTCCCGACGGTCGCCCCACTGCTGGTGGGCTGTGGCGCACTCGCGCTGATCCTCGTCGACCTCCTGGCCGGCGGCTTGGGCAGAGTGCCGGCCAGCGGGCTGGTGCTGCTGATGGTCTACACGCTGCCGGTCACCATCTGGGGACGCAGCATCACCTGGTCGGTGTTCGTGCTCGCCGCCGGTGGCTTCCTGGTCATGCTGTTCCTGCGCGAGGACGAACGGTTCTCCCAATGGGGCCGGCAGATCACCGCGGAGCCGTCAGCGGCCAACGACACCGGGTTCGGTGTCCGGACCGGATCTGCGCGGAGCAATGCCTTCACGGTGGGCGCGACGGCCACCCTCGCCGCACTGATCCTGCCTGCCCTGATCCCGACCCTCAGCCTTGACCTGCTGGGCAACGGTCGCGGGCCGGGCAACGGCGACAACGTCACCATCGTCAACCCCATGACCGATCTGCGCCGTGACCTGAAACAGGGGCGCGACGTGCCGCTCCTCTTCGTCACCACCGACCAGCCGGACCCCAGCTACCTGCGCTACTCGGTGCTCACCAACTTCAACGGTCGTGAGTGGACCACGGGAGACCGGGCCATCCCTGGCGACCAGACCGCCAACGGCAAGGACTTGCCGGCCCCCGTCGGGGTCGACAAGTCGGTGCCGACCACCACGTACGACGCCACCTACCAGAGCACCGACGACTTCCGGTCCTACTGGTTGCCGGTGCCGTTCCCCGCAGCCACCGTGGAGGCGCCGGGGCTGTGGAAGTACGACCGCTCGACGATGGACTTCCTCTCCGGGAACAACGAGTTCGCCACCGACCTCAGCTATGCGGCGACCGGCGTCGACCTTGATCTGACGCAGGATCAGCTGCTGGCGGCCGGGGCTCCCCCGGTGTCGATCCTGACCGACTTCACCGAGCTTCCCGAGGGCCTGCCGCCGCTGGTGCGCAAACTCGCGTTCGACCTGACGGTCGGACGCACCACGGACTTCGAGCGCGCCGTGATCCTGCAGAACTGGTTCCGCTCCGATGGCGGCTTCCGGTACAGCCTGGCGACGTCGAGCGGCAACGGCTCCAGCGACCTGGAGGCGTTCTTGTCGGACGGCCCCAATGGTCGCGTCGGCTACTGCGAACAGTTCGCCTCGGCCATGGCGGTGATGGCGCGCTCCATCGGGATTCCCGCGCGGGTGGCGGTGGGCTTCCTGATTCCCGACCAGACTGGTGTCGACAGCTATGTCTACTCCTCGAAGGACCTGCACGCCTGGCCCGAGCTCTACTTCGAAGGCTCAGGCTGGGTGCGCTTCGAGCCCACTCCCGGTGGCCCGGGCGGACGCACCGGCGCTGCGCCGGCGTACACCCGTGGCGGACTGCCGGAGCCTGAGCAGACCGATTCGACCAGTGCCAGCGCGTCTCAGAGCCAGGAGCCCTCGGCGGCGACAGCCAGCGCGGACAAGCCGACGGTGGCGCCGGACGCGGGGGCCACGGACAGCGCTGACACCAGTGGCTTCCCGTGGGTGCGTGCGCTGCTGCTGCTCCTGGGGCTGATGCTGCTCGTCGTCCTGGTGATGGTGCCGCGCACCCTGCGTCGACTGCGACGCGAGGCGCGATGGCGGTTGGGGACAGCCGAGGCCGCTTGGGCCGAGCTGCGTGATGCGGCGACCGATCTGGGGGTTCCGTGTCCTCCGGGGCGCTCGCCGCGGGCCACCGGTGACCAGCTCGGCGAACACTTCGCGGCCGTCGGCGACCTGGCTCGCCCGGTCCTGGGACGCGCCACGGACCCGGTGGCGAGTGCCGCGCTGGAGCGGCTGGTGCTGGCCCTCGAGATCGAGCGTTATGCCCCCCGCCCACTGGAGGTCCCGACGGCACAACTGCGCGAGGACGTGATCGTCTGTGTCTCTGCGCTGCGCAACGGGGTCAACGATCGCCGACGTCGTCAGGCCGAGTGGTTGCCGCGCTCACTGCTGGTCAGCGGACGACCGAGTGCTCGTCCTCACCCTGACGACGTGGAGTCAGTCACCAACTCCGACCAGATCGTCGAGCACGTGGGGCAGTGAGGCTCAGAAGCCGTTCTCGCGGCGGCGGCGCCACCGCTCCTCGATGCGGTCCATGAAGGATCCGCGCGACTGGTTGCGGCTGCGGCGGTTGCGGCTGCGGCCACCGTCGACGACGCGGAGGCCGGGGTGGGCCTCACCCGACTCCGTGGTGGTGGCCTGGTTGGACTGGCCGCGGATGGCAGTCAGACCCACGGTCGCCGAGAGCAGCATGACCACGAACCCGGCGATGCCGAGGGGGGCGATGCTGAGCACCGCACCGGCCATCAGCCCGACGACCCCGGCCACGAAGACGACCCCGGCCACGATGGCTCGGCGTCGGGCGTTGCGACGAAATGACGTGCCTCGCAGGGCCGAGGCGAACTTGGGATCCTCCTCGACGAGCGCGCGCTCCATCTGCTCGAGCAGTCGCAACTCTTCTTCCGAGAGCGGCACGTCTTCCTCCCCGGCTCGAAACTCGTTGTCGTGGATCCACCCGGTCTGCGGGTCCACCCTCAAGTCTAGGCAGGCCTTCAACATATGGGGTAGGCAACGGGAATAATTTTCGTACCTGATCATGAGATGAGGCTGGCCGGTCCCACAGCGGATGCTCCGAAGCGGCGTACGGCGCGGTCCACGGCCCGGTCCGCGTCGGACCACCCGTGTTCCGGCTCTCCCAGGACGAGCTGTCGATGCACGCTGGAGCGCACCATCAGTCCCTCCACGCGCACCCCCACCAGACGGATCCGGGCGCGCTGCAGACCGAGGGCATCGTAGAGCGCGGTGGCGGTCCGGTAGACCTCCTGGGTCACGTCGGTGGCTTCGGGCATGGTGCGAGACCGGGTGATGGTGGTGAAGTCGGCGAACCGGACGGTCAGGGTGACCGTCCGGCCGGCCACCGATGCCCCACGCATCCGCCCGGTCACCTTCGCCGTCAGCCTCAGCACCTCGCGGAGCACGAGCTCGCGATCGTCGATGTCGCGACCGAAGGTCTGCTGGGCGCCCATGCTCTTGTCAGGCGTCGTGTCTGCCCCGCCACCGAGCCCGAAGAACCCGACCGACCCCGTGCTGACCACCCGACGGTCGGTGCCCCAGGCCAGTTCGTGCAGCTGGGTGCCGAGAGCCGTGCCAACTGCACGTTGCAGCGTGGGCAACGGGGTGTGCGCCACGTCGCCGACCGTGATCAGCCCGAGCCGGTGCAACATCGCCTGGGTCTTCTCCCCCACTCCCCACAGGTCGCCGACGTCGAGTGGGTGGAGGAAGGAGGTGACGGCGGCGGGGGGGACGACCACCAGGCCGTCGGGTTTGGCGCGCCGGCTGGCCAGCTTGGCCACCGACACCGAAGCGGCGATCCCCACCGAGCAGGTGATGCCCTGCTCGTCATGGATCCGGGCGCGCAGGTTCTCTCCGATGTCGTAGGGAGTGCCGAGGCGACGGGTCGAACCGCTGACGTCGAGGAACGCCTCGTCGAGGGAGAGCACCTCCACCAGCGGGGTGACCTGACGAAAGTTCTCCATCACCGAGGACGAGACCAGCGTGAAGGTCTCGTAGTCGGGAGCGATCACCACTGCCTGGGGGCAGGCCCGCCGAGCCCGGGTCATCGGCATGGCCGAGTGCACGCCGTACTGACGGGCGAGGTAGTTGGCCGAAAGCACCACGCCCCGGTTGCCGCCGCCCACGATGACAGGGACCTCGAGCAGCTCGGGTCGCTCGCGGACCACCACGGAGGCATAGAAGGCATCCATGTCGATGTGCAGGATGTGGCACTCGCGCGACTGCTCACGCAGGGCGTCGTCCCGGCGGGTCATGGGAGCGACCCGCTGTGATCTGGACGATCAGCGTCGGGCGACGACGTGCAGCTGCGTGGCGAGCGGAAGGAACTCGGGTCGTTCGGCGACCGCCTGCTCGAGATCGACCAAGGCGGCGGCCGCACCGGGTTCGAGGTCGAGCAGGGAGCCGGGGACCAGGTCGGCGAACACCCGGACGCCATGGATCGTGCTGAGGGTGAAACCGGCGGCCGGGAGCAGGGTGAGGAGTTCGTCGCGGGTGAACCTGCGACCGGTGCCACGTCCACCGATCGAGGTGGCAGCACCGATGGTGTCGTCGTCGAGCAGCGCCCGGGCCTGCTGGAAGTGACCGGCCATGGCACGGGCGATGACAGCTGCGTGCCGTTGGCTGACCAGGAGACTGAGCGTGCCCCCTGGGCGGAGCACCTCGGCGATCGAGGCGAGAGCGGCGGCCGGGTCGTCGACGTACTCGAGGACGCCGTGGCACAGCACCACGTCGGCGCTGCCCGGGGCGACCACGTCGAGCAGGCTGGAGGCATCACCCTGGTGTCCTGTGACCCGGTCGGGGACTCCGCGCTCCTGGGCGCGACGCCCCAACGCCGCGAGGGCGTCAGGGCTCGGGTCGACCACCACCACCCGGTGCCCGAGCTCGGCCACCCGGACGGCGAATCCTCCCGTCCCGCCCCCGATGTCGAGGACGTCCTTGTGACCGTCACCGTCGAGGACCGGGTGCAGGGCGCCCCAGACGACAGCGGTGCGGGCGGCACCTCGGCGTTCGCTGGCAGAACGGTCGCTCGACATGTCTCCCAGCCTAGTGGGACACCCCGGTTCATCCTGCGCTCCCCGGACTGCGATGCCACAACTTGCGCGCGACGTCACGAGTCTCCTCCCCGGCCGGCTTGATGTCGGAGTAGGGAGACATCTTGAAACCGCTGGAGTGAACCAGCACCCGCCGTCGCCCCATACCGCCGGCTGCACCCCGGCCGTCCGCCTCGGTGGGCGCCATCACCGGTCGGGTGCTGCGGCTCTCAGCCGCTCCTGTGATGGCATCCTCGCTCGCGTTGGTGTAGCCCTCGGGCACCATCGCCATGAACTCCCGGACCGCAGCCATGCCGTCGCTGCGCCACCGGGCGTGCAGGTCAGGGAGCTCCCAGCAGCCGGTGGCCCGCAGCGACACCCCACGACGCCCCGTGCGCCGCAGCTCGCCGCGCACCACCAGCAGCCAGGAATGGAAGACGGTGGCGGCGTAGGGGCCCTGGGCATCCTCGAAGAAGGTCGCGTCCACCGGGCCCGTGGAGTCGTCGAGGGTGAGGAAGATGACCCGTCGTCCGGACCTGATCGGTGGGGTCTGGGTGGCCACCTTGACGCCACCGACCAGCAGCTCGGACTTGCTGCGTCTGGTGAGCAGGTCCTTGCTGCGGGTGATCCCGAGCTCGTCGAGGAACTCGGCGTAGGAGTCGACGACGTGGCGACTGGCATCGAGACCGAGGATCTCGAGCTCGGCCTTCATGCGCTCCTGGGGGTTCATCTCCGGCAGTCCGCTCACCTGTCCCTCCCCTGGTTCGTCGCCGAGATCGAGAGTGAGCTGGACGGAGGTCACGGGAGGCGGTGTCCGGGTCGCCCTCGACTGGGCGGCGGCCTTGGCCCAGACTCCGTCGCGGGGCGGTCGACCGTCGACGAAGTGCTCGTCGGCTTTCGGTGGTCGAGCCTGTCGAGACCCGGCGCGGGTCGTCGGGTCACTGCTGTTGCGCTCCCCGGCCTGGTCGACCGTGACGTCGGCAGGCCGGATCGCCAGTGCGACCCGGCGACCGGCCAGACCACGCCCGCGGCCAGCCTTCTCGACCGCCCGGGCATGCCGGTCGAGTTCGGCGACCTGGAGCAGCAGGTCGCGGCGGGTCACCTTGCCGCGGCGGCGGACGCCATCGGTTGCTCCGAGACTGGAGCCGATCCCGTAGGCCGAGTCGAAACCACCGGCCAGCACCAACCGCTCGACGATCGGTCGTGACACCCGGGCCCGGTGCCAGAAGTCGGTCAGGGAGTGGAACGGTCGGGACGCGATGATCCTGTCGACCTCGGCCTCGTTGATGCCCTTCACCTCTGAGAGCGAGAGCCGGATCCCCCACGCCCGACCGTCGGGCAGCCCGGGTTCCACCGGACGTGGGTCCTGTCCCAGTACTCCCGGTGGTGGTTCGTCGAGGGGACCCATCGGTTCCACGACGTAGGTCTTGGCGCTGGCATTGACATCGAGGCCGAGCACGGCGATGCCGAACTGGCGGGCGTCGTCGAGGATCAGGCGTTTGGGGTACATGCCCGGGTCATGGGTCAGGACACCGGCCAGGAAGTGCGCCGGCCAGTGTGCCTTGAGCCATGCGGACTGATAGGTCGGCAACGCGAAGGCCGCCGCATGGGCCTTGCAGAAGCCGAAGGACGCGAAGGCGGCCAACACCTTCCACATCTGCTCCACGACCCGGGACGAGTAGCCGCGTGCCATCGCCCGGGGGAAGAACCAGAGCTTGGTCTCGGCCATCCCGTCGACGTCGCCGAGCGCACGACGCTTCTCGTCGGCCTCCGCGTAGGAGATACCGGTGAACAGGGCGATCATCTCGATCACCTGCTCGTGGAAGACCACCACGCCCTGGGTCTGGCCGAGGATCGGCCGCAGGTCGTCATGGAGGTAGCTGGGTGCCTTCCACCCCTGTTTGGCATTGAGGTAGGGGGTGATCATGTCGCTCTTGACCGGTCCGGGACGGAACAGCGAGATGTCGGTGATGATGTCCTCGAAGCTCTCGATCCCGGACTTCCCAACCAGCTCACGCTGGCCGGGAGACTCGATCTGGAAGACCCCGAGGGTCTTGGCCTGACTGATCATCGAGTACGTCGCCGGGTCGTCGAAAGGCACCTGGGTCTCGTCGTCCAGATCGATCTCTGGCCCGTCGACCCGCTTGATCTCCTCGAGAGCGTGAGCCATGGCGGACTGCATGCGGATGCCGAGCACGTCGAGCTTGAGCAGGCCGAGGTCCTCGACGTCGTCCTTGTCGAACTGGCTCATCGGGAACCCGGCATAGCTCGCCTCGACCGGGGTGCGGTCGAGCAGGGTCGCGTCGGAGAGCAGCACCCCGCAGGGGTGAACGGCGATGTGGCGGGGCAGCCCGTCGAGACGCTCCACGAGCCGGAACATGAGGTCGAGCCGCTCCTCCCCGAGCCCCGAGGCCCGAAGTTCGGGCAACTCGCGCAGAGCCACTCGGGCGTCTCGGGCCCTGATGTGCGGGAACGCCTTGGCGATGGCGTCGGTCTCGCCGGGCGGCATCCCCAGGGCTGCCCCGACGTCCCGGACCGCATGACGGACCCGGTAGGTGTCCATCATGGAGACGCACACGCAGCGCTCACCACCGTAGGTGTCGAGGATCGCGGAGTAGACCTCCAGCCGACGGGCGGACTCCACGTCGACGTCGATGTCAGGCAGGGCCTGTCGCAGGGGTGAGAGGAAGCGCTCCATCAGCAGTCCGTGACGGATCGGGTCGACCCCGGAGACGCCGAGCAGGTAGTTGACCAGGCTGCCTGCTCCCGAACCGCGAGCAGCGCATCGCACTCCCATCCTCCGGATCAGGTCGGTGACGTCACCGACGGTGAGGAAGTAGGACGCGTAGCCGAGGTGTCCGATGATCTGGAGCTCGTCGTCGAGCCGCTTCCAGATCCGCTGTCGGGGAGCGGAGCCGTAACGATTGCCGATCGCCCCCTCGCAACGCGCCCGCAGCAGACCGTCGGCTGTGGTAGCCGTGCTCGAACCGGTCGCGGCTGCCGACAGCTCGAACTCCGGGAAGTGCACCTCCCCCAGTCCGAGGTCACGACGCGGGTCGAGCGCACACCGGTCGGCCAGGGTGCGGGTGCGGGCCAGCAGGTCGCGGGCGTCCCGCTCCCCCAACCCGGCAAGGCGGCAGATCTCCTCGGCCATCTCGTGCATCTGTTTGCCGGACTTCAAGAAGCCCTCGGCATTGCCCCGGTCCACATGGCGGTGGTCCAGGGCGACCAGTCGCCGAGCGGCGTCGAGGACATCGACGGTCGGCGCATCGAGCCGATTGGCGTAGCGCACGGCGTTGGTGAGCACCACGCCGAGCCCGAGCCGTCGGGCCAGTCCGGTCATCCGGGCCGCGTGGGGTGAGGACCCCGGCCCCCATCCGTGCGAGGCGCTGGGCAACCGATGGGACACGACCTCCACGACGAGGTTCTCCGCCGGCACGATCTCGCGCCACCGGGCGAGTGCGGCCTGCGCCCGGTCATCACGCCGCTGAGCGGCAGCCACCCCGACCTCGGAGGTGGGTCCGAGCAGCACCATCACGTCACCGCCGGCGAGGTGCTCGGCGATCTGGTCGAGTGACACCACCGGTCGACCGCGCTCCCCGGCGAGCTGGGTGGTGGAGACCAGGCGACAGATGGCAGCCCAGCCGGCACTGCCGCTCGACCCTGCGCTCGCCAGGAAGGTGGCCCTGGGGAGCCAGGGTTCGCGAAACGACCCTCCCCGGACCGGGTTGCGACGTCTCACCTGAACGACGTCAGGCGGGCTTGGGAGCAGGGGGCTATAGGCCAGGTCGACACCCAGCACCGGGCGGATCCCGGCACGCAGACAGGCCTTGGCGAACTTGATCGCACCGTAGGTGCCGTCGCGATCGGTCAGTGCCAAGGTGTCCATCTCCTGCTCCGCGGCTCGTTCGACGAGCACGTGGGGATGGGAGGCGCCGTACTGCAGTGAATAACCCGACGCCACGTGGAGATGGACGAACGGGTCAGGCACTCAGCTCTCCCCTACCCCTGCCGGCGCCCCTGTTGGCGAACAACTGCTCCTCGTAGGGGACGTGGGGGGTGAGCCCGAGTGCGATCTCGACGACCCCGAGGAACCGATCGGCGTCGCGGATCAGGTCGTCAGCTTCACGGGCGCTCACCGCCCGTCGCGACCCTGCCTCAGCGGCCGCACGCTTGGCGGCGCCCGAGGCGAAGAAGGAAGCCCACTCCGAGAGCTCGGGAGCCACGTCGGCCAGGAGGACCCACGCGTTCTTCTGGGCCTTGCGCCGGGGCGGGGACGGATGGGCCCGCGCCGCCAGGAGCGCAGCGGTGGCCCGCAGGGCAGACACGTGCGCACAGGCATAGCGCGTGGGAACGTCGGTCGAGGTCATGGCCTCGGTCAAGGACTCAGCGGCGCGAGCGAGGTAGGAGTGGGTGGTGGCTGGCAGCACCATGGGTGGCATCGAGATCACCTCAGTCCACACAGCCGACGAGCTGCCAGTTGCCATCGGCCCAGTCGAAGGCCAGGTCGAAGACTCCGGAGGAAGCCGGCCCAACACCGGCCTCGACCCGCCAGAACTCGCGTTCTCCCAGGAGGTCGGTCCCCCGGAGCTCGGGAGTAGAGGGGTCGTCGGACCCGATCACGGCCCGAACCCCGCTGGACTGCCACCAGGGCCCGGTCTCCACCCAGTGCGCAACCACATCGCGCACCTTCCACAGTCGCCCGTGCCAGAGGAACTGTTCAGGAGCCTCCAGGGCTGGCTCCCCCACCATGCCCCTACGCACTTCAACAGGGTCGTCGTAACGTCGCATCGACCGCTCCTTCCCCAGAGCACTTCGCGAACCGGATCGACCCCTGGGCAGCTCCGGCGAGACGGGGGTCGAGGTCGTCCCACCGGAGCTGAGTTGTTCGAACACGTGTTCGAACAGAGCCAAAGATACACCTGCCCGCCGACAGTCCGTCAATCCCTTCCTGATCACTTGTGGACGACAGCCACCAACCGAGAAACTGAGACCGTCCCCACCGCGAGGAGTGACTGTGAGCGCCATGCCGCAACTCGAAGCAGATCTGTTCCTGACCGATGGTGGCCTCGAGACCACCCTGATCTTCGAGGACGGCCTCGACCTCCCCGACTTCGCCGCCTTCGTCCTGCTCCAGGACCCCGACGGCCGCGCTGCCCTGGTCCGCTACTTCGACCGCTATGCCGAGATCGCCCGCCGCGACGACCTGGGCGTAGTCCTGGAGACCCCCACGTGGCGTGCCAATCCCGACTGGGCCGAGCGCCTGGGCTACTCGCCATCAGCACTCGACGCCGCCAACCGCGACGCGGTGCACCTGCTGCACGAGATCAGGGGCCGCTGGCAGACGCCCGGCTCCCCCGTGGTCATCAGCGGCTGCCTCGGACCCCGTGGCGACGGCTACGTCGTCGATTCCGCCATGACCGCCGGCCAGGCGCAGGAGTATCACGCCCCGCAGATCCGGTCCCTCCGCGCAGCCGGGGCCGACCTGGTCTCCGGCCTCACCATGACCTACTCGGCCGAGGCCACCGGTCTGGCTGCTGCCGCCCGAGCCGAGGGGATCCCCGCGGTCATCTCCTTCACCGTCGAGATCGACGGCCTGCTCCCGAGCGGAGAGAGCCTGGCCGAGTCCATCGAGACCGTCGACGCCGCCACCGACAGCTACCCGGCGTACTACATGGTCAACTGCGCCCACCCGAGCCACTTCGCACACGTCCTGGCTGCAGACGCACCGTGGACCCAGCGGATCCGCGGTCTTCGCGCCAACGCCTCACGACTCAGCCATGCCGAGCTCGACGAGGCCGAGGATCTCGACGGTGGTGATCCGGTCGAACTCGCCCAGGACTACGCCGAGCTCCGGGCAGACCTCCCGCACCTGAGCGTCCTGGGCGGCTGCTGCGGCACCAACCACGAACACGTCAGCGCGATCAGTCTGGCTGCACTCGCCGGCCGCTGACCTCATCTAGGGTCACCTGCATGGCTGAACATTCCTCGATCACCCACTTCCGGACCACTCTCGAGAGCCTCGGCGGCACCGGCCGGATCGTCGTACTCCCGGACTCGGTGCACACAGCAGCGCTGGCGGCCGAGGCCCTCGGCTGCGAGGTGGGCGCCATCGCCAACAGCCTGCTGTTCGAGTCCGACGGTTCCCCCGTGCTGATCCTGACCTCGGGTGCACACCGGGTCGACACGGCCCTCGTGGCAGAGCACACCGGAGCGCTGAAGCGGGCCACACCCGAGTTCGTGCGTGAGCACACCGGGCAGGTCATCGGCGGGGTCTCCCCGATCGGACACCCCGCTCCGGTCCCGACGTGGCTGGACACGGCGCTGCGCGGCTACGAGGTGCTCTGGGCCGCGGCCGGGCACCCGGCCGCGGTGTTCTCCACGACGTACGACGAGCTCCAGGAACTCACCGGCGCCCGTGAGCTCACGGTGAACTGACAGCTGGAAGCCCGGCCCGGACCCACCCCCGTGGAGCCCCGGACCGGGCTCACGACCGATCCTGCCGGTGATCACCGACAGGCGGATGGGTCCGGATACTCAGTCCGTGACGCCGAGTGAGCCCAGCGCCGCCCAGCCCTATGCTGACCTCCGTGGACTCACTCGCGCTCGCGTTCTCCAGCGGTTGGGCCAGTGGCATCAACAGCTATCTCGTGGTGCTGGTGCTCGGCATCGCCGACCGGGTCAACGACTTCGACCAGATTCCCAACGTGCTGGGCCGGTGGGAGGTCCTCGCGCTCGCCGGCTTCCTCTATGCCATGGAGTTCGTCGCCGACAAGATCCCCTTCATCGACTCCACCTGGGATGTCATCTCCACTGCGATCCGACCCACTGTCGGCGCGGTCATCGGCGTGCTGCTGGCCGGTGACGCCACGTCCCTGGACCAGGCGATCTCGGGAGTCGTCGGCGGCGGCACCGCCTTGGCCTCGCACTCGGTGAAGATGGGCAGTCGGCTGGCGATCAACTCCTCCCCGGAACCGTTGTCCAACATCGGCGCCAGCCTGGCCGAGGACGCCGCGGTCCTGTCGGTGGTGTGGTTCGCGATCGAGCATCCCCGGGCCGCGGCTGCCATCGCCGGCGTGCTGCTGGCGTTCGGGCTGGTGTTGCTCTACTTCGTCGCCAAGCTCATCCGTCGTGGGTGGCGGCGTTGGAAGGGCCGCGGGCCGGTGCGCCAGGGCGTGGGCTGAGTCAGGTCGCGGGCCCGATCGCCTGGGCCACCAGAGCCGCAGAGAGTCCGACGAACGGCAGTCCCCCGCCCGGAGCGGCGTGCGCGCCGGCGGCGTACACCCCGCCGATCGGAGTCCGGGGGCCCAGTCGGTCACGGATGGTGCGACGTCCCTGCCAGAGCAGACCGTCGGGTGAACCGCCCCAGTCCGCCACGAGCTCGACCGGCGTGCGGTCGATCCGGACCACCACCTGCTCACGGACGTCGATCCCGCGGGCGGCCAGTGCCTCGACCGGGTCGGTTGGCGAGCCGCGATGCTGGAGCGTCCACGCGTGGTGTCCCGAGGGGGCCCGGCCACCGGTACGGACCACCAGGAGACCCGCACCGTGCACAGCGGTCTCGGGGGCGAGAGCCGGCACCTCCCCGCTGAGACCGAGGTAGGTGGTGGCCGGTGGGGTCACCGGGATGGTCCGGCGGACGTGGGGTGCCAGGGCGGGCAGCCGCCTCGGGTCCACCGCCACGACCACGGCATCGGCGGCGAGCTCCTCGGGACCGATCCGCACGGCCACGACCCGGTCGTGGCGGACCACCAGATCGGTGACGGTGCCGGAGAGCACCGTGACCCCTCGCGTGGCCAGCCGCCTGGTCAGCGCGGTGGCCAGAGTGGCCATGCCTCCCGGCAGCGTCCAACCACCGAAGGCCTGCTCGACGTACGACGTGGTGCCCAGCCAGGCCGGGACCGAGCGCAGGTCGTGCCCGGCGTACACATGCGGGAAGGCTGCCACCTCGCGTAGTCGCGGATCGGCCAGGACACCCGTGATCCTGCGGTGCAGCGACTCACGCGAGAGCAGTCGGCGGGCGAGCTCGCGGGGCGCCACGTCGGGGGCCCAGGGTCGCTCCAGGTAGTTGCGGCGGATGAGCTCCCAGTCGTCGGCATAGGCGGCGACGAAGTCGCACCACTGGTCACCGAGCCCGGGGCCGAGGGCATTGAAGGCACCCAGCTGTTCGGCTCTCGAACCACCATGGACCGACACACGACTGCCGTCGGCGAACCGGTGCTCGCGGAGCACCGGGACCTTGATCAGCTCCAGCTCACGCTCGATCGGACGCCCGGACTTGCGGAACAGGTCGCGCACGACGGCGGGCAGGAGGGAGTACGTGGCCGCCGAGTCCCACATGTAGTCGTCGCGTTCGACCGGTCGCAGGGCGCCGCCGAGGGTCTGGCCGGCATCGACCAGGGTGACCTGATGGCCCAGCTTGGCGAGGCGGGCCGCGCTGGCCAGTCCGCCCAGGCCACCGCCCACCACCACCACGCCCGCCATGCCCGAGACCCTAGTTGACCTCGGCTCGCCCGGAGGAGCTCCCCGGCCGGTGCGGCAGACTGCCCGGGTGAACGAGAGCAACGTCCCGGCTGGTCGGATCTGGTGGCGTGCAATCCTGGGTGCTGCGTGGCTGTCGGTGGCCACCTGGACCTGGGTGACCAGCGCCGACGTGCTGCTCGCCAGTCATCCCGCCCATGCCGTCACGGCTGCCCTCGCCGGCCTGGTGGGGGTCATCGTGCTGGCGTTGGCAGTCGTCGCACTCGCACGACGCCGGGCCGGGCTGTCCGTGCCGACGCGCGCTCGGTGGCTGGTCCTCGCGTGGCGCGGGCTCGCCCTGCTCGTGAGTGCCGCTGTGCTGGGTTCGCTGGTCTACCTGCGTCCGTTCAGTGCCACCGACGACGCGATCGCGCTGGTGGATCACAGCGGCGCGGTCAGGGTGGACGACTCGACGACACGGTTGACCCTCACCCCGGTGGGCACTGCCCCGGACACCGCGCTGATCTTCCAGCCGGGTGCCCGGGTGGACCCACGTGCCTACCTCCGGCTTCTCGAACCGGTGGCCGCGGCTGGCTACCTCGTGGTGATCGTGAAGCAGCCGTTCGGGATCGGCTTCACCGCCCTCGGCGCGCCAACCGGCATCATCGCCGACCACGACGAGATCGACCACTGGGTGCTCGGAGGGCACAGTCTCGGCGGCGTCGCCGCGTCCTGGTACGTCGAGCGCCACCCCGCCCAGATCGCGGGTCTGCTGCTGTGGGCGTCCTACCCGCTCGACTCGCTGGCCGCGATGACCGAGCTTCACGTCACCTCGGTGTCCGGGACCCAGGACGCCCTGGCGACGCCGGCCGACATCGAGGCCAGTCGCGCCGACCTGCCGCCGGACGCCACGTTCGTGGCGATCGAGGGTGCTGTCCATTCCTTCTTCGGCGACTACGGTGTGCAGCCCGGCGACGGCGAGCCGTCGGTCAGCCGTGGCGCCGCTCAGGAGGAGATCGTCGAGGTCAGCACGGCACTGTTGGCCACGCTGACCTCTGACTGAGTCAGTGCCGGTGCCGGCGTGGTGTCGCGTCGCCGGGGCCGGCAACGGTGGCCACGGCGATCGCCGTGGTGACGGGCACGGCGAGCACCAGTCCGATGGAGCTGGCCAGCGTGCGCACCACCTCGATCGCGATGTCCTCGGTGCCGAGCAGGTCGAGCAGCGGTCGGTCATACAGGTACAGCACCAGGAGCACGGACAGGGCCGCTCCGGCGTAGGCGAAGACGATCGTGTAGATCGTGGAGGCGATGTGGTCGCGACCGATCCGCATCGCGCTGGTGAAGAGCTCGCGTCGAGGCAGGTCAGGCGCGGCGGCGCGCAGCTCCCAGACCGCCGAGGACTGCGTGATGGTCACGTCGTTGAGCACCCCGAGACCGGCGACGATGATCGCGCAGGTCAGCAGGCCACGGAAGTCCAGGTCCCCTACGAGCGACTGCAGCCTCAGTGAGGTCTCGTCCCCGATCCCACTGAGCCGGTTGACATCGACGGCGACGTGGGCCAGCGCAGCCGTGATCGCCACGCCGATGAGCGTGCCGGCCAGAGCGGTGCTGGTGCGGATCGTCGGCCCGTGGGCCACGTAGAGCACCACATACATGATGGCTGTGGCGCCGACCACGGCCACCGCGAGTCCGGATCCGCCCGACAACAGGGCCGGCATCATGAACTTCACGATCACCACACCGCTGAACGCGAGCCCCACCAGCGCCAGGAGTCCGCGCAATCTCGCCACCGCACCCACGACCAGGACGAAAAGCAGCGTCATCCACAGCAGCGAGTGGCCGCGATCGACTCCGAAGAGGGCATAGCTGGCCGGGCCGCCGCCCTCGCCGGGGATCCGCTGCATCTGAACACTGTCACCGGTGCGCAGGCCGGCCTGCGCCTGCGGACCCACCAGCGGCACCATGACCTCGGTCCCTTTGTCGGGGCCGGTGTCGAGGGTCACCGACATCTGGCCACAGGACTTCGCACCCTGGTCCGCGCCACCGGACGCCTGGGTACACGGCCGCTGGACCTCGGTGATCGTCGCGTGTGGGTAGGTGACGCCGGGAGCACTGAACTCCACCTCCCCACCAACCTCTCGCAGGGTGGCTTCGTCCGGCCACAGCCGGAACAGGCCGACGAGGGTGGCCACGGCTACGAGGGCCAGGGCGAGGAGCAGGATCAGCCGCGGACGTGCGCTGGCCGCGACGTCACTGGAGCCGCCGCGGGAGTGGGAGTGTCCGCCGGCCACGAGTCAGGACGACAGGTCGAGAAGCTCGAAGGTGACGTCCAGCGAGAGCGCCAGCGCCCGCTCGCCGGGTTGGAAGTCCGCCTTGGCGGAAGCCGCGAAGGCTCGGACCCCGCCGGAGTGGCTGTCTCCCTCGGCCAGCGACAGCACCTGGCCCAGACGGGCCCCGGACAGCGTGGCCAGCTCGGTGGCCCGAGCCACCGAGTCGGCGTAGGCCGCCGCCCGTGCCTGCACCTGAGCCGCACCCTTGTCGGTGACCTCCAGCGAGACCCCCTCGACCTGGAGTCGGTCACCGACGGCTCCGACCAGCGCCTCCAGCAGGGCGCCGGCGACATCGAGGGAGGGACACCGGATCTCAAGCGCGTGCCGGCACTCGAAACCATCCGGGTGGTTGTCCTGGTCGGTGACCGGCCAGACACTCAGGTCGCTGGAACCGATGCGGGACTCCTCGACCTCGCCACGAGCGGTCTCGGTGATGGCAGCCACGGCCGAGCCGACCCCCGCGAACGCCTCGCCCACCGAGGCGGCACGGTGCGCGGCGGCCACCCGGACGACTGCGGAGTCAGGGATCACCCGGACATGGCCCCGGCCGGTGACAGAGACGGTACGAGTCATGACGTGAAGGCTAGTGGCCGCACCAAGATCGTCAGACCGTGATCCGCAGGGCCGTGAAGATGTCGCGCGTCGCCCTCGACCGGTTCAGTGTGTAGAAGTGCAGGCCTGGCGCTCCGCCCGCCAACAGTGCCTCGCACATCTCGGCGGCCACCGCGATGCCCTCGGCACGCAGCCCGACCGGGTCGTCGGCGTGAGCGGTGATGCGCTGGACCACCTCGGCTGGCAGATCCCGGCCTGACAACTCAGCCATCCGACGCACCTGGCCGAGATTGAGGATGGGCATGATGCCCGGAAGGATCGGCATGGTGACGCCGACGGCCTTCGCTCGCTCCAGGAGCGCGAAGTAGTCAGTGGCACGGAACACCATGTCGGTGATCGCGAACTCCGCGCCCGCCCGCTCCTTGGCGAGCAGGACCTCGGCATCGCGCTCGAGGGAGGGTGCCGAGGGATGTCCATCGGGGAACGCCGCGACGCCGACCGTGAAGTCCGGGGCAGCGAGCTCGACGAGGTCGCTGGCATAGGTCAGACCACCAGGGGTGGGGGTCCACTCCGCCCGAGGTCCGTCCTGCGGGTCCCCGCGGAGGGCGAGCACGTTGTGCACGCCGGCTTCGGCATAGGAGGCCAGGATCGCCTGCAACTCGTCGCGGGTGTGTCCCACACAAGTCAGGTGGCCCAGCGGGAGCATCGGGGTCTCGCGCGCGATGCGACCGGTGATCCGCACGGTCGTGTCGCGGCTGGTGCCCCCGGCGCCGTAGGTGACGGAGACGAAGGTGGGCTGATAGGGCTCCAGTTCGCGGATCGCGTCCCACAGCTGCGCCTCGCCTGCTTCGTCCTTCGGCGGGAAGAACTCGAACGAGAAGGACTGCTCCCCTTCCCGCAAGCGCTGCCCGATGCCGCGTCTGCTGGGAGAACTCATGGCACCAGTCTAGGAAGCCCACCCCGGCACCGCGGACCGGTTCCACATGGGAATACGCTCCCCCGGTGAGCTCTCCCCTCGACTCCGTTGCCTTCGCCGCCCGGATCCAGGGTGTCCTCGACGACTTCGTGCTCCACCAGGCCAACCGGCTGGCACCTCTGGGACCTGACGCAGCGGCGCTGGTGACCGAGGCCAGGAGATCGGTCACGGGGGGCAAACGATTCCGAGCCGCCTTCTGCTACTGGGGCTTCCGGGCACACGCCGGCAGCGTGGCAGACGAGACGGCGCTGCTGCGTGCCTGTGCGGCGCTCGAGGTGCTGCACGCCAGCGCATTGGTCCACGACGACCTGATGGACGCCTCGGACACCCGCCGGGGCCGTCCCTCCACCCACGTGGCATTCGAGGCAGCGCACCGCAAGGCAGGCTGGGAGGGCGAGCCGGGGCAGTACGGCGCCGCGGCCGCGATCCTGCTGGGTGACCTGCTGCTGAGCTGGGCCGACGAGCTCCTGCGCCGCTGTGGGCTCCCCCTCGACCGGGTCTCGCGGGCCCTGGAGGTTTTCGACCAGTGCCGATCCGAGGTGATCGCCGGACAGTTCCTCGACGTCTCGGTGCAGGCCCGAGGACGCGCCGACGTGGAGACAGCCATGACGGTGCTGCGCTACAAGTCCGCCAAGTACTCCATCGAGCGGCCCCTGCACATTGGAGCAGCGCTGGCCGGAGCCAGCGACGACCAGCTCGCCGTGCTGAGCACCTTCGGGCTCCCGCTCGGCGAAGCGTTCCAGTTGCGCGACGACCAGCTGGGCGTCTTCGGTGATCCCGCCAGCACCGGCAAGCCTGCCGGCGACGACCTGGTGGAAGGCAAGCGCACCGTGCTGGTGGCCCTGACGCTCGACGCCGCCGCGGCGGCCGACGGAGCACATCTCGATGCAGCCCTCGGCACCGCCCTCGGCCCCGATGAGGTCGAGGAGCTGCGCCGGATCATCTCCGAGTCCGGGGCCAGTCATCAGGTCGAGTCCGTCATCGACGAGCTCACCCGGCTGTCTTTGGAGGGGCTGGAGCGGGCCGCCATCGACGACGATGCTCGTGCCGCCCTACGTGCCCTGGCCGACGCTGTGACCCAGCGGTCAGTCTGAGGAACCGCTCAGTCCAACGAGGGGACGTCGACCAGGTCCGGGCCGTCGCCGCGGAGCAGGACGCTGAAACGACCCGCCTCGATCTCGTCGACGCGTTGCGACAACACGCTCAGCGCGACGGAGAACGATCGTTCGTCGGCCCGCGCGAACGGCCCCCACCCGTCCCACAGGAAGATGGTGCCGCCCTGCTCCTCAGGATCCTCGGGATAGCTGCCGACATCGCGCAGACAGTCGAGCAGGGCGTCGAAGTTGTGCCCGTAGTAGTCCGGGAACCCGAAGGACTCCCCGATGGCGGTCAGGAACTCGGCCTTGGTCTCGGTCTTCCACCCGTCGAGGTAGGCGAACCGTGCCCCGGCGTGCTCGACGGTGTGGCGCACGTCCTCGACCTCGAAGGCGGCGTGCCAGCGGTAGATGCCCGGCTCGTGGCGTCCGGCAATGAGCGAAGCCAAACCCGTCATCGCGCGATCCTCCTGAAGGAGTCGTAGTGGTCGTCGGTGTAGTAGAACTCGCCGGAGTCGCCGACGACGATTCGTCGCGCACCGCGATCGTTGGATCCGGGGGTCGGCACGGTGTACTCGTGGTAGTAAGCGCGCTCGTGATCGGGCAGGATGCCTTCGCGATTCTCGAAGGTCACGCCGTCTCGGGATCCTGGGAACGGGCCACCCTGATCGATCAGGTCGAGCATGTCCTGGCCCTCGGCCGGCAGTTCGCCGACCGACATCGTCCCCAGTCTCGAGTCCCCGTCGGCCGTGGGCGACGCAGCGGCCACGATCGACGGCGTGGTGCGCGTGTCGGCCTCGGTGTTCGAGGAGTCGTTGCCCTGGACCCACCACGTCAGCACGGCTACTGCCAGGGCCAGTGCCACGCCGGCCAGGGCCCGCCGCTGCGACGTCGACATCGGTGCGCCTGAACTCAGAGGAGGGCCTGGGCGCGGCGCTTGGCCTCGGACCCGCGGTTCTCGCGCAGGGCGTCGATCGGTGCCCCGGGCAACTCGGCATCGGTGAAGATCCACTCGATGGCCTCGCGGTCATCGAAGCCGTGGTCGTGCAGGACGGTCAGCAGGCCGGGCAGACCCTTGACGATCTCACCCTCCATGATGAAGGCGGCCGGGATCTGCTGGCCGGCTCCGGGGGACGGTACGGCGGCAGCCAGGCGATGCTCGCGGATCATGGTCCGGATCTGGTTGACACTGGCGCCCAGTTCCTGGGCTGCGGCCGCCCAGTCGAGCCATTGCGGCACCAGGGCCCCGAGGTCGACCGAGGTCTCGTGCTCATTCATGGCATCCACTCTTCCACCACCCCGGCGACCCCTGAAATCGGCGCGTTCAGGGGCTCTCGGACACGCCTGGGACCGTCGTCACTTGAAGCCCACCCGTCACATGCGTAACGTCGATGGCTTGTCGTGCCACTGCCCGACCGGAAGGGACTTCCCCATGACCTTCACGACCCGCACGCTGACCGGCTCCCTGGCAGCCATCCTGGTGGGCACCCTGCTCCTCACCGTGACTCCGCACGCGGACGCCACAGCTCCCTCCCGCGCCGAAGATCGCCACATCGTGCCTCACGTGGTCCGCCCCGGCGAGACGGCCAGCGGGCTGGCGGTGCGTTTCCACGCGTGGACCGCGGAGCTCATCGCCCTCAACCATCTCGGCCCGGCGGCGAGGCTCTACGTCGGCCAGCGGATCCGAATCCCCGTGGTGGGCCCCGCAAAGCCGGGGACCCGCGATCACGCCACCGCCAGCCACACCACCGGCCGCAGCCCCGGCCGCAGCCCCAGCCGCGCGCACGTGCGCGCGGTCGTCGCCCGCACCGCTGAGCGCCACGGAGTCGACCCCGAGCTCGCGCTGGCCGTGTCCTGGCAGGAGGCCGGCTGGCAGATGGGCCACGTGTCGAGTGCCGGCGCGTTCGGGGCGATGCAGGTGATCAAGGACACCGGACGATGGATGGAGATCTACGCCGGGCGACCCCTGCACCTGCGCCATCTCAGGGACAACGTGACCGCGGGCGTCCTGCTCCTGAAGGTCCTGGCGCAGATGACCCGTGGGCGCGGCGACCTGATCGCCAGCTACTACCAGGGGGTGGGCGCGGTGCGCGAAGACGGCTGGTACGACGACACCCATCGCTACGTCGCGAATGTGCGTGCGATCAAGCACCGCCTCGAACGCGGCCTGCCGCCTGGGTGAGCGACCTGCTGCGCCACGCCGCTGACCGCCCGGAAATCGGCCCTGAGGCGGGCGCGACCGTACGATAGGGGTCCGGATCCTTCCCCGTCCGGTCGTCTGGAGGCACGCTGTGGACGTCGACGCCCAGGGGCCATCTCGCGAAGATCGGCGTGATGGCCGAGTCGCTGACCCCCTGATCGGTCGAGTCCTCGAGGGCCGCTATCGCATCGGCCCACGGATCGCCCGCGGCGGCATGGCCAGTGTCTACGAGGCCACCGACATCCGGCTGGACCGCACGGTCGCGGTCAAGATCATGCATCCCGGTCTCGGGGACGACGAGGAGTTCGCGGCCCGCTTCGTGCGCGAGGCGCGCGCGGCAGCCAGGCTGTCGCACCCCAATGTGGTGGGCGTCTTCGACCAGGGGACCGATCAGGGGACCGTCTTCCTGGCGATGGAGTACGTCCCGGGACACACCCTGCGCGACGTCATCCGCAAGGAGGCGCCGATGTCGCCCACCCGGGCGATGTCGCTGATCGACCCGGTGCTGTCCGCACTCGCCGCGGCCCATCGCGCGGGCCTCATCCACCGCGATATCAAGCCCGAGAACGTGCTCATCGCCGACGACGGCAGGATCAAGGTCGCCGACTTCGGTCTGGCCAAGGCCGTCAGCACCGACACCCAGCACACCGCCACCGGCGGGGTGCTCATCGGGACAGTCTCCTACCTGGCGCCTGAGCTGGTCATCGACGGCACGTCCGACGCCCGCGCGGACGTCTACGCGGCCGGGGTCGTCCTCTACGAGATGCTGACCGGCCACAAGCCCCACGAGGGCGAGTCGCCCATCGCGGTCGCCTACAAGCACGTGCACGAGGACGTCCCAGCGCCTTCCGCCGAGGTCCCGGGGCTGCCGGCGTACGTCGATGCTCTCGTGGCCCGCGGCACCTCGCGCGACCGCAACAACCGACCGGCCGATGCGGGGGTCTACCTGCATCAGGTGCACCGGGTGCGTCAGGCGCTCGCCGAAGGTGTCCAGGACGACCCGGAACTGACCGCCGACCTGATGCCGCTGCCCTCGGCCGACCCGGTGGACGACGAGATCGCCTACGTGCCCGAGGACCTGAGCGAATCGACGCTGGAGCGCATTCCCGCGCTCCCCGAGCACACCGTGACGCTTGCCTCCACCGGACCGGCCACCCCTGCTCCCGGCCGCACCGCCGTTCCGGTGGCTGCGGGCTCCATCACCACACTGCCCCGCAAGCGGTCCCGCCGAGGCATCATCCTCTTCCTCGTGGCGCTCCTGCTCGCCACCGGCGCAGGCGTGGGTGCGTGGTGGTTCGGCTCCGGTCGCTACACCCCCACCCCCAGTGTCATCGGGCTCACCGAAGCCGCGGCGACCAGCAAGATCGAGGCCGAGGGCCTGCAGGCGAAGGTCGGCGAGCGCGTCTACTCGGAGTCCGTGGCCAAGGGCCAGGTGATGAGCACCGACCCCGACCCAGGAGCCAACGTCCTCGACGGCGGCACGGTCACGATGGTCGTCTCGCTGGGCAAGGAACGCTACGACGTGCCCAAGCTGAGGGGCAAGACCGAGGACCAGGCGCAGGACGCGATCCTCGCTGCCAACCTGAGCTTCGGCCGCAGCATCGGCCAGTACAGCGAGAAGCTTCCCGAAGGCACCGTCATCGGGTCGGATCCGAAGGCCGGCCTGAGCGTGAAGCCGGACACCGCGGTCGACCTGATCCTGTCCAAGGGACCACGTCCCATCAAGATCCGTGACTTCACCGGTCGAAGCGCCGACCGGGCCGAGTCGGTGCTCAGCGGTCTCGGACTGGTCGTGAACCGCTCCGAGGAGTACAACGACAGCGTCCCCGAGGGCCGGGTCATCTCCCAGGACCCCGACTCCGGCACCCTGTTCAAGGGCGACGACGTCACCCTGGTGGTCTCCCAGGGACCCGAACTGGTGGAGATCCCCGGTGGCCTGATCGCGAGCGGCGTCGAGTCGGCGAGGACCACCCTGGAGGACCTCGGCTTCCGAGTCGACGTCAAGCAGTCCGACAACTCACTGGGGCTGGGCTTCGTCTACTCCGTGTCGCCGGGGCAGGGTGAGATGGTGCCGAAGGGCAGCACCATCACGCTGTACCTGATCTGACATCTGGTTTCCTGTCTCCATGCCCACCACCGATGCGCTCGAGCCTGCGCGGCGCAACCCGATCGGGACCCACGTCAAGGTGGGCCGCGGGCTGGCCAGCGGGGCTTTCGTCACCGCCTCGGAGCTCGGCTGCGAAGCCGTCCAGGTCTTCGTGGGCAATCCGCGGGGTTGGGCCCTGTCGGGCGGGGATCCTGCTGAGGACCGTAGGTTCCGCTCACTGACCGAGGCGGCCGGGATGCGCACGTTCATCCACACGCCGTACCTGGTCAATCTCGGCAGCCCGACCCCGGCCACCTATGAGCGCTCCGTGGCCCTCGTGGCCCACAACCTGCGCCGGGCGGTCGAGATCGGCGCCGAGGGAGTCGTGGTCCACACCGGTTCGTACGTCGATCGTGGGCAACCGGATGACGGCCTCCGTGACCACGCGCTGGCCCAGGTCCGCGAGGGACTCCTGCCGCTGCTCGATGCGCTGGATGACCAGTCACCCTCATTGCTGCTGGAGCCCACGGCCGGCCAGGGACGCTCACTGTGCGCAGGGGTGGAGGACCTCCCTGGATACCTCGCCGCACTGGACTTCCATCCCCGGGCCGGCATCTGCCTCGACACCTGCCACGTCTTCGCCGCGGGAGCACCGCTCGACGAGCCCGGTGGTGCCAGGGACACCGCGGACCGGATCGTGGAGATCGGCGGCGCCGGGCGGCTACGCCTGATCCACGCCAATGACTCGATGGACGTGCGCGGAGCCCACCTCGACCGACACCAGCGCATCGGTGAGGGGCACATCGGCGTCGGGGCCTTCGCAGAGCTCTTCGCCCACCCGGCAACGGTCGGCGTGCCCTTCATCCTGGAGACCCCCGGGTCTCGTGATCTCGGCAACGACGACCTGCCCCTGCTCAAGCGGGTGCGCGCGGCGGCCAGGCCATGACTGAGCGTCGCCTGGCCCTCCTGGCCACCCTGGCCCTGTTGTCGGTCACCGCGTTGTGGGGCTCGACCTTCTTCCTGATCCACGACCTCAGCGACCGGGTCAGCGCCATCGACTTCCTCGCCATCCGGTTCCCGATCGCGACGGTCGCACTGTTCCTGATCTTCCCGAAGGCGGTCAGCCGTCTCGGTCCCGAGGCCCGCCGCCATGCCGTCGTCCTCGGCGTCCTCTATGCGCTCGGCCAGATCCTGCAGACCATCGGGCTGGCTCACACGGCTGCCTCGGTATCCGGGTTCATCACCGGCATGTACGTCGTGTGCACGCCGCTCCTGGCCGCCCTCATCCTGCACACCCGGATCGGTGGGTTGACCTGGCTGGCCGTCGCGCTGGCCATGGCCGGCATCGCGCTGCTGACCTTGCAGCCGGGAGGCTTCGCGTTCGGGTACGGCGAGACCCTGACCTTCATCGCAGCGGTCGGCTACGCCCTGCACATCGTCGGGCTGGGCGCCTGGTCGACCCCGGGCGAGGCGATGGGCATGTCGATCGTGCAGCTGGCCACCATCTCGGTGGTGTGCCTGGCGGGTGCCGCCCCAGGTGGGATCGCCGTACCCGACCAAGGCGGTGACTGGCTGGCGATCGTCTACATGGCCGTCTTCGCCGGCGCCTTCGCCATGGCCGGCCAGACCTGGGCGCAGGCGCACCTATCCCCCACCCGCTGCGCCATCATCATGAGCATGGAACCGGTGTTCGCGGCCACGTTCGCCGTCCTTTTCGGTGGCGAGTCGGCAACCGCCAGACTCCTGGCCGGCGGTGCGCTGGTGCTTTCGGCGATGCTCATCGTCGAACTCATGCCCCGACGCAAGGTCGAGGGCGAAGTGGGCCACATCGCCGTCTGACCCGGTGCACTAATCTGATCGGCGCAGGAGGTGGAAGATGACGTACTGCCCGGAGTGTGGTCACGCCCTCGGGACCAGCAGGTTCTGCACGCAGTGCGGGCGCCCTCACCCGGACGCAACCAGCAAGGCGCCTGAGGCGGTCGCCGACCTCGACAGGCAGCGCACCGACACCGCCGAACGGCCGGCCTTGCGGTTTCCCGACGCGATGCCCGACGTGCCGCCACCCCCGCCGACGTACGGCGCACGGTTCCCGCTGTACGCCGACGAGGTCACCCAGCCACACGCTGTCCCTCACGCGGGACCACCCACGGCGACCCTCTGGGCGGAGCCGCCGAGGCGGCAGCGCTCGCTCTGGCCGGTGTTCGCCGGGGCAGCACTCGTCATCGTGCTGGTGGTCGCAGGGGGGATCTGGCTGCTCGGCTCCGGGGACGACTCCACCACGGCCGAGCCGGGCGCCGAGCCCTCCGCGGGGTCGGCGAGCACCAGACCAGGGACGGGCGAGCCTGAACCGGCCCCCGACGACCCGGTGGAGCTGGCCGGTGGTTCGCGCGCCGAAGCACCGATCACCGCTCCCCCGAACCTCGACGTCCGGGGCAACCGGGTGCGCTACGACGCCGCCAACATGCTCGACCAGATCGCCTCGACGGCCTGGCGGATGCCCGGCGACGGGACCGGGCGCACGCTGACCTTCACGCTGCCCTCTGAGTCGGTGCTGACCCGGGTGGGCCTGATCAACGGCTACGCCAAGCTCGACCGGGCTCCACGAGGGCGTCCGATCAACTGGTACGAGCGAAACCGGCGGATCACCGCGGTTCGCTGGCTCTTCGACGACGGGTCCACGGTGGACCAGCAGCTCGAGGACACCCGGCGCATGCAGACACTGAAGATCGAGCCGACCCGGACCACCAGGGTGCGACTCAGGCTGCTCGAGGTCACCGCACCGGCGTCCAGCAATGGTCGCGACTACACCCCGATCAGCGAGGTCACCTTGATCGGCGGCTAGGTGTGCTCGGCAGGGACGTTCACGGGGTGTTCACTCGGGTCAGGCAAGATGACCCGTATCGTCCCAAAAGGAGCACTATGCCCAAGAAGTCCGGATCGACGAAGAAGCTCGACTCCACCATCAAATCGTTGCGCTCCCAGCTGGAGAAGGCCGAGGCCAAGGCCGATCGCTGGCGGGCCAAGGCGAGGAAGCACGCCGCTGCTGCCGCTGCCAACGCCAAGCAGCTGGCCAAGGCCGAACGGGCGCTGGCGAAGGCGAAAGCCAAGGGCAAGAAGCAGCGGAGCGCACCGGCAGCGAAGCCCACCGCAGTCGAGCCCACCGCAGTCGAGCCGACCGCCGGCGAGGCCAGCCCCGTGGCCAGCCCCGTGGCCGCGGTCGACGCGGTCGACGCGCCCGACGCGACCTGGAACGTCACCCGCCTGCGCGCCGCCGCGCGGGCCCGTGGCATCGCCAACTACTCCCGCAAGTCCAAGGACCAGCTGATCACTGAACTCAGCGACTGACCCCTCTTGGTGGCAGCAGGCAGGATCGTGGCGTGCTCGCCTCCCTGTCTCCCGCGCGTCGACGATTCGTGCTGAGCATCGCCGCGCTGACGGCGATCGCGGTTGTCGTTGCTGTGGCCCTGGGTCTCCGGGGCCGCGACGAGCCGGTGACTCCCGTCGCGCAGGACCGCCCGGGGCCGGTCCTGCTCATCCCGGGGTACGGCGGCTCGACGGCGGGACTCGAGATCCTGGCGGCTGCGTTGCGTGAGCGGGGTCGCGACGCCACCGTGGTGGAGTTGGCGGGCGACGGCACGGGCGACCTGAACGAGCAGGCACAGGTGGTGGAGGACGCCGTACGGCGCGTCCTCGACCGCACGGGGGCACCATCGGTCGACCTGGTCGGCTACTCGGCCGGCGGGGTGACGCTACGGCTGTGGATGAGGGACCACGGGGGCGGCAACGTCGCGCGCCGTGTGGTCACCCTGGGTTCTCCGCACCACGGCACTGACGTGGCCGCCCTCGCCCTCGACGTCGCCGGCGACCGGTGCCCGGTCGCCTGCCAGCAACTGGCCACCGACAGTGATCTGCTGCGCAGCCTCAACGCCAAGGACGAGTCACCGGCGGGTCCTCAGTGGGTCTCGATCTGGACCACCGACGACCAGACCGTCGTCCCGCCCGACTCTGCCTCCCTCGAGGGGGCGCTGGATTTCACGGTCCAGTCGGTGTGCCCCGGTCAGGTCGTCGCCCACCGGGACCTGCCGCGCACGCCGTCGGTGATCGCCATGACGCTGGCCGAGCTCGGAGCGCGCGAACCGGCGATCCCGACCGCGAAGGTGTGCGTCAGTCGGTGATGTCCTTGGTGGTGAAGTTGGCCCAGCCCGCCGCCAGGAACACCACCACGTACAGCACCTGCAGTCCGGCGCCTCGAACCACGTCGCGCCAGAGGATCGGATCGCGGAAGAGGTCCACGAACGCCAGCCAGTAGCGCGTCGGCAGCCAGGGTTGCAATGCCTGAGCGGCGTCCAGGGTGAGGAGCAGGGACGAGGCGATCAGGACCGCCAGTGCGCCCAGGGCAGCGGCCAGAGGCGTGTCCACCACCGTGGACAGGAACAGGGCGATGGCTGCCACTCCGAGCATCGAGAGCATGGCGTAGGCCAGCGCCAGGAGGGTGCGCAGCACGAGTTCCCGGGTGGACAGGCTGGTGCCCGAGATGCTGGTCGACCCCGCCGCGACCTGCTCGTTGCCCAGCAGGAGAGCGCCGAGGACGTAGGCCGAGGCGGCCACCACGACGACCGTGAGCAGGACGAACGCCATGACACTCACCAGCTTCGCGACGAGCAGCCTGGTCCGGCCCACCGGGCGGATCAGCATGTAGCGCAGGGTGCCCGCCTGTGCCTCGCCCGCAATCGCCTCTCCGGCGGTGATGGCGACCGCGATCGGCAGCAGCAGCGGCACCACGATGGCGATCGCGGCAAGGGGGAAGAGGGTGCCGTCGGTCAGGACTGCCGACAGGAATGCCGGCCCGGTGCCCGGACGTGGACCCACGTCGGTGGTGCCCAGCAGCACCGCCACGAGGGTGGGCAGGGCATTGATGAGCAGGATCGTGACCCAGGTCCGCCTGCTGCGGACCATCTTGCGCAGTTCGACGGCGATCATGACAGCTCCACCCGGTCGGGGCTGGCCTGCGTCGCGGCCAGGACGACGTCCTCGAGCGAGTGTCGTTCCGGGGTCAGCACCTCCACGCGGACACCGGCCTGCACCAGGCGGGCGTTGAGCGCGGCGGCGTCGCTGACCCGCACCAACATGCTGGAGGCGTCGTGGGCCTCCACCTGACCGTCGAGCAGGGTGCGGGCCCGGGCAACGTCCGGGGTGCTCACGAAGATGCGTCCGGTGGGCTTCTGGAGCTCGCTCAGCTGGTCCTGAAGGACGACCCGACCACGATCGAGCACGCCAACCCGGGTGCACAGCTGCTCGACCTCGGCGAGCAGGTGACTGGACAGGAAGATCGTGGTGCCCCCGGCGTGCAGGTCGAGCAGGAGGCGGCGGATCTCCCGGATGCCCTGCGGGTCGAGCCCGTTGGTGGGTTCGTCGAGGATCAGCAGCCGAGGTCGGCCCAGCAGCGCGTTGGCCAGCCCGAGTCGCTGACGCATGCCCAGGGAGTAGGCGCGCACAGGTCGCTTGTCCACCCCCCCGAGACCGACCTGCTCCAGCACGTCGTCGACTCGACCAGCCCGGGTGCGTCGCTCTCCCGCCGCTCCCATCGAGTCGAACAGCGCCAGGTTGGCACGCCCGGACAGCTGGGGGTAGGCAGCAGGACCTTCGACAAGGGCGCCGACCTGCGGCAGCACCGTGCGCGCCGAAGCCGGCATCGTGTGCCCCAGCACCTCGACGGACCCCGACGTGGCGAGCACCAGACCCAGCAGCATGCGGACGGTGGTCGTCTTGCCCGAGCCGTTGGCTCCGAGGAAGCCGTAGATGTCACCCTCACGAACGTCGAGGTCGATGCCGTCGACCGCGGTGATCGGCCCGTAGCGCTTGGTGAGCGAGGTCGTCCGGATCATCGGCGACCCTCGACCTGGTCGTCGAGGGTGCGGGCGGCCCTCTGGAGCGTCTCCTGGGTGACGGTGCCCGCCACCAGCCAGCCGGCGCCACCCGGCAGGTCGGTCAGGAGCAGTCCGAGCGGGCCGACCTGCACGAAGCTGCCCTGCGCCAGGGCCAGCGAGCCGGGAGTGACCGCCAGTTGCTCGCGCAGGGGCTCGGCGGCACGGTCCCACAGGGGGATCGCGATCAACTGGGTGACTCCGGTGCCGTAGACCCCCACGGCGCGACGCGAGTCCGCCGACCTGGACAGCCCGGCGAGCTGCGAGGGAGCCACGACGTCGGCGTACTGGTTCGCCGCGTCGGCGATGTCGAGCACGTCGTCGAAGGACACGTCGGCGCCGGGAGGTGGGGTGAAGGCCGTCAGCGACGACGGCGGCGTGGCCGCCGAGAACTCCTGGAACTCGGTCGTGAAGGCTGCGGGTTGACCGTCCTCGGCGTACACGTCGAGCCGCAGCGGGATGCCGCTGTCCGGCTCGACCCACAGGTCGACGTGATCGATGCTGGACTGGGGTGATCCCGGGGAGACTCGCAGGCCGAGGGCGTCTCGCCCGGCGACCGTGCGCGCCGGCAGCCGGGAGAGCTCGTCGGCGGCGACATCCTCGAGCAGCCGGTGCCCCAGTGCGGGTGGGAGCAGGTCGGCGGTGCGCGGGAGCCGGATGTCGGGGTCCACGTAACGGGTGGCCTTCGCCGACTCATAGCTCCACCGCACGGTGGTGTCGTCCCGGTGGATGAGGTCGGTCTCACCCGCGGCAAGCAGCTTGTTCACCCGCCACTGGTCGCTGCTGCGCCACCAGACACGCATCCGGGTGCGTTCACCGAACAGGTCACCGACATCGGTGAACTGGTCGGCCACGGGCAGCTGCAGGGTCCCCAGGGTCTCGACGTAGCCGGAGTAGGCGGCATCGGAGGATCCTTCGACCCGCGAGAGCAGCTCGGCCGCGCTGACCTCCTCCTCGGAGGCCGGGAGCGAGCGCCAGACCAGCAGGGTGCCCGCCCCCAGGACCACACCGAGCGCGACGATGCACCAACGGTGGAGAGCGGTCATACGCGCAGGCTACGTCGGGCGCCCTGATCCGGCGGTGAGATCTGCCAGCACGGCCGCCGCCCGCTGGGCAGCCGCCGTGTCCACGTCGAGATGGGTGACGATCCGCACGGCGGTCGGTCCCACAGCCGAGACCAGCACACCCTGCTCCGCGGCCTGCCGGACGAAGCCCGGGGCGTCGGCGCGAGGGACGACGACGATGTTGGTGTCGACGGTGGCCGGGTCGACCCCGCACGCCTCGGCCAGCAGCCGGGCGTGGGCATGGTCCTCTGCGAGACGCTCCACATGGTGCTCGAGAGCGTGCAACCCGGCGGCGGCCAGGATGCCGACCTGCCGCATGCCGCCGCCCATGCGCTTGCGCCAGGTGCGGGTCTCGTCGATGGCAGCCTGACTGCCCACCACGAGGGAGCCGACCGGTGCCCCCAGTCCCTTGCTGAGGCAGACGGCGAGCACGTCGGCGAGACGGCCGTAGTCGGCGAGCGAGGTCCCGGTGGCCACGTGGGCGTTCCAGATCCGGGCTCCGTCGAGGTGGATGGCGACACCGCGCTCGTCGGCGAAGGCACGCAGTGCCCGGAGGTCGGCGAGCGGCTGGATCGAACCACCGCCGAAGTTGTGGGTGTTCTCCACCGAGATCGCCGTGGTGGGCACGAAGAACGGGCCCATGTCGGGAGCGAAGATCCGCTCGATCATGGGCTGGTCGATAGCGCCACGGTCCCCCGTCCAGGTGCGCATCGTGATCCCGGAGTACGCCGCGTGGGCACCCAGCTCGGCCCGGGCGATGTGGGCGCTGGACTCACACAGCACCTCCTGCCCGGGACCGACCAGGGTGCGGACGGCCAGCACGTTGGCCATGGACCCCGTGGGCGTGAACAACGCGGCCTCGTGACCGAAGAGCGCGGCCACCTGCTCCTGGAGCCTCCGGACGGTCGGATCCTCGCCGTACACGTCGTCGCCGACCTCGGCGCGGGCCATGGCGGCCCGCATCGACTCCGTGGGTCTGGTCAGCGTGTCGGAGCGCAGGTCGACCCGCGACCGGTCGCCCAGGCTCATGCCTTGCGCAGCATCTCGGCGACCAGGAAGGACAGCTCCAGCGACTGCACCCGGTTGAGGCGCGGGTCGCAGGCCGACTCGTAGCGGTTGCCCAGGTCGACCTCCAGCAGCTCCTCGCCGCCACCCACACACTCGGTCACGTCATCACCGGTGAGCTCGACATGCACGCCCCCCGGCCACGTGCCCAGGGCGCGGTGCACATCGAAGAATCCCTGAACTTCCTCGATGACGTCATCGAAGCGGCGGGTCTTGTAACCGGAGGAGGCCTCGAAGGTGTTGCCGTGCATCGGGTCGCAGACCCAGGCCGCCTGGATGCCGGCGGCGGTGACCTTCTCCACCAGGTTGGGCAGCCCGTCGCGGATGCGGCCGGCACCGAAGCGCGTGATGAAGGTCAGGCGACCCGCCTCGTTGTCGGGGTTCAGCTTCGCCGCCAGCGCGAGGGCGTCGTCCGGGGACGTGGTCGGGCCGAGCTTCACCCCGATCGGGTTCCTGATGTGGCTGAGGAGCTCGACATGCGCGCCGTCCAGCTGCCGGGTGCGCTCACCGATCCACATGAAGTGACCCGAGACGTCGTAGGGCTGCTGGGTCCGGGAGTCGATGCGGGTCATGGAGTGCTCGTACTCCAGCACCAGCGCCTCGTGGCTCGAGTGGAAGTCGACGCGGTGGAACTCGTCCGGGTCCGCGCCGATGGCCTGCATGAACGTCAGTGCCCGCTCGATCTCGTTGGCCATCGCCTCGTACTTCTGTCCCATCGGCGACTCACGCACGAAGTCGGTGTTCCAGGTGTGCACCTGACGCAGGTCGGCGTAACCACCGGTGACGAAGGCGCGGACCAGGTTGAGGGTGGCCGCGGAGGAGTTGTAGACGTCCACCAGTCGCTGCGGGTCGGGGATGCGGGAGGCGGGAGTGAAGTCGAAACCGTTGACCGCGTCGCCCCGGTAGGCCGGCAGGGTGACGCCGCCACGCGTCTCGTCGTTGGAGGAGCGGGGCTTGGCGTACTGTCCGGCGATCCGACCCACCTTGACCACCGGCACCGAAGCGGCGTAGGTGAGGACGACCGCCATCTGCAGCAGCACCCGCAGCTTGTTGCGCACGTTGTCGGCCGTGACGCCCTCGAAGGTCTCGGCACAGTCACCGCCCTGCAGCAGGAACGCCTCGCCCCGGCTGACGGCAGCGATCTTCTCCTTCAGCTCGTCACACTCGCCGGCGAAGACGAGCGGCGGCACCGTGCGGAGCTTGGCGACGGCTGCGTCGACGGCCGAGGAGTCGGGGTAGGACGGCTGCTGGGCTGCGCCCATGGCGTGCAGGGAGGCAAGGTCGGGGATGCTGCGAGTCACCGGCCCAGCCTACGCGTCGAGGCGTGAGCGCTGCGCCCACGGACCCGACCGTGGACGCCTGATCGCCTACTCGAGGTGCTCGATGTCGCGGAACCCGGTCTTCTTGGCCCGGATGCCGCGGTTGGTGAGCCAGGTCAGGGCCCACAGCACGATGCCCAGCGCGAGCAGTCCGGCTGCGATCTTGTACTGCACGTAGTCGGCCTCGTTGCGCGCCCACGGCCCGACCAGGAAGGCGCACGCCACGGCTCCGATCACCGGGATCGCGGTCGGCGCGCGGAAGCGACTCGGAGTGGGATCGCGGCGCAGCACCAGGCAGGCGACGTTGACCACACTGAACACGCACAGCAGCAGGAGTCCCGTGGTGCCGGACAGCGCAGCCACGATGGTGCTGTCGGACTGGGTGCTCACCACGATGATGAGTGCCAGCGCCAGGACCGTGGTGAACAGGATCGCTGCCCAGGGGGAACGACGCCCCGGGAGCACCCTGCCCAGCGAGCGGGGCAGGACATCCTGCTGTGCCATGCCGTAGATCAGGCGGCTGGCCATCAGCATGTTGATCAGGGCGGTGTTGGCGACCGCGAAGACGGTCAGGAACGGGAACAGCTTGTCGATGGGGATGTCGGGTGCCCCGATGCGGACTACGTCCAGGAGGACCCCGGCATCCGGGTTCTCCGGGGTCAGGATGTCGCCGGCGGGGATGACCGCGACCACCGAGACAGCCACGAGCATGTAGATCACCACCGCGATCCCGAGGCCGGTGAGCATGGTGCGCGGGAAGATCTTCTCGGGCTCCTGGGTCTCCTCGACCATGTTCACGGAGTCCTCGAAGCCGACCATCGAGAAGAACGCGATGGCGGTGGCGACCGTGACCGCAGCGAACATGCCCTTGTCGTCGGGTGACTCGAAGACCGTGACCCGACCCAGGTCGGCGTCGCCGCGCCCGATCGCCAGGAAGCCGATGGCGATCACGATCGCCAGCGCGCTCATCTCGACCAGGGTGAGCACCACGTTGAACTTGACGCTCTCCCCCACCCCGCGCAGGTTGATCACGGCCAACAGCCCCATGAACAGCAGGGCGACGATCAGCGATGCCGTTGACCCGGTCGGCACACTGCCGAAGACCTCGTCGAGCCCGATGAGCAGGTTGGAGGCCAGCAGGCCCGAGGAGGTCGAGGCGCTGGTGATGCCCGAGCAGACCACCGTGAAGGCCACCAGGAACGTCACGAAGTGGATGCCGAAGGCCTTGTGGGCGTAGAGCGCCGCTCCGGCCGCCTGGGGATACTTCGTGACCATCTCCAGGTAGGAGAAGGCGGTCAACGTGGCCACGATGAACGCCACCAGGAAGGGCAGCCACGCCATCCCGCCGACCTCACCGGCGATCTTCCCGGTCACGGCGTAGACACCCGCGCCGAGGATGTCACCGACGATGAACAACAAGAGGAGCTTGGGCCCCATCACCCGCTTGAGGTCGGGTTCGGAACCGTTGAGATCAGCCTCTGGTGCTGCCTGTGTGCTCATGTCGACCTCCCGAGTCAGGGGCCACTCTGCCGGGAGTCCCTGTCACCGTGCAACCGATCAGCCGAAGAACACCTTGGCCTCGGCGTACTCCTCGGTGCTGACGAGCTTGAGCTCGCCGGTGCCCTCGATCAGCGGCACTCGCACGATGTCGGCACCACGCAGCGCCATCATCGTGCCGAACTCGCCGTCCTTGACCGCCGCGATCGCGTGCAGCCCGAACCGGGTGGCCAGCCAGCGGTCGAACGCGGTCGGAGTGCCACCGCGCTGGATGTGGCCCAGCACGACGGCCCGCGCCTCCTTGCCGGTGCGATCCTCGATCTCCTTGGCGATCCGGTCACCGATGCCGCCGAGGCGCACGTGACCGAAGGCGTCCTTCTCGCCCGAGACCAGCGTCATGTCGCCACCCTCCTTGGGCACCGCCCCCTCGGAGACCACCAGGATCGGTGAGTACGTCGATTCGAAGCGCGACTCGACCAACGCGCAGACCTCGGCGATGTCGAAGGGCTGTTCGGGGATCAGCACCGTGGAGGCACCCCCCGCGATCCCCGCGTGCAGCGCGATCCACCCGGCGTGGCGTCCCATCACCTCCACCACCAGCACCCGGTGGTGGGACTCGGCGGTGGTGTGCAGCCGGTCGATGGCCTCGGTCGCGATGTTGACGGCCGTGTCGAAGCCGAACGTGAAGTCGGTGCCGGACAGGTCGTTGTCGATGGTCTTGGGAACCCCGACGACGTTGACGCCGAGCTCGGCCAGCTTGGTCGCCACCCCGAGGGTGTCCTCGCCGCCGATCGCGACCAGGGCGTCGACCCCGTCAGCGGCCAGGTTGTCCTTGATCCTCTCGACGCCACCGTCGACCTTGAAGGGGTTGGTGCGCGAGGAGCCCAGGATCGTGCCGCCACGCGGCAGGATGCCGCGACACTGCTGAACGCCCAGCTCCATGGTCAGGCCCTCGAGGGGACCCTTCCAGCCGTCTCGGTAGCCGACGAACTCGAAGCCGTACTCACGGACCCCGCGTCGTACGACAGCGCGGATGACCGCGTTGAGTCCTGGGCAGTCGCCACCACCGGTGAGCACGCCGACGCGCATGGGATTCTCCTTGAGGTTGGAACGTTCACATGACCGACGTCACAGCCTGCCACGAACCAGCGGGCAAGGCGACCACGACTGTCCGATGGCTGGGAAGCAGCTACCGTGTGCGCATGGAGGATCGCGACGACGTCGACGACGTGCCGGAGCTCCATGCCCATGTGCACGCGATGCAGGGGATCCCGGACGATGCCCGCATGCTCGGCCTGGATCGCAACACCACCGAAGGTGCACTGATCGGCATGGCCGGGTCCCTGAGCGGTTCGAAGCTCTCCCATCGCATCGTGGCGTGGGCACTGTTGCTCGTCTTCCTCGGGCCCTTGGTGATCGGCCTGCTCAACAACCTGTTCTGACCGGTTCAGGGTCCGACCGGCTCCTGGGTGGAGCGGTTGGTGACGACGCCGGCGGCGGCGGGCATCGCACGACCGAGCCGGACGGCGAGGCTGGCACCCACCAGGCTCAGCGCACACAGGGCGAGCCAGATCGCTGCGGCACCCCGCTCCAGGAGCCAGGCGAAGCTCACCGGCGCGAGGGCGCCGGACAGGTTCCAGGCCAGCTGGACCAGGGACAGGTAGCGCCCGTGCAGGTGCTCGGGAGCAGCCTCGACCGACAGGGCCCCGTGGACCGGCCCTCCGGCCACCTCCCCGATCGTGTAGATGGCGGAGCCGACCAGGACGACCGCAGCGGCCAGGGTCGCTGAGAGCCAGTTGGCTCCGAGCAGGATCAGGAAAGACGCGGCGAACACCAGGTTGGCCAACGCCAGGACGCGCCAGCGGACCCGACCGGTCATCGCCTGCACCGCGAGTCCCTGCCCGAAGCCCACGATGACGGTGTTGATGGTGAACAACGCTCCGGTCACCCACCCGGGCAGTCCGAGCACGGTCGTGGCGTAGACCGGCATGGCGAAGTTCAGCGCCATCATCGCCGTGGAGTAGGCCAACTGACAGGCGAAGAGCCAGCGGTAGGGACGATCGCGGAGCACGACCGCCCAACTGCCGGGTCGGCGCGCGTGCGGGGTGTGCGCGGTGGCTGGGACGGCCAGCAGCAGGGCGAAGGCGACGACGTACGACGCCGCGTTGACGATCACCACGACCGCATAGGCGGCCGGGGTGCCGATGGTGATCGCCAACCCGCTCACCAGCCCACCGATCGCGAAGCCGACATTGCGCAGGGCCCCGAGGAACCCGAACCACTTCTCGCGCTCACCCGGCACCGAGATCGCCGCCACGATGGTGCCGTAGGAGCCCCAGAACGCGGTCCGGCCAACGGTCACGACCACCGTCCAGACGACGACGCCGAGGAACGAGTCGGTGACCAGGTAGGCGGCGTACCCCAGCGCCTGCAGGGCGTTGCCCGCGAGCAACACCTGCTTGGCGCCGACGCGATCCACGACTCCCCCCACGATCGGCCCGATCGGCAGCGCGAGCACCGACGCCAGCGAGATCGCGGCACCGACCTGCACCAGGGACAGGTCGGTGGTCACCAGGAAGTAGAGGATCGCCACCGGCATGAACACGCCGCTGCCCACGGCGTCCACCGCGATGGCGGTGACGAAGCGTCCATGGCGTCCGACCGACGGGAACCCGAGTCTGTGCAGCACCCGCTCATTGTGCGGCGTCCGCCGTCCATGAGGACATCGGTTATCGGACCGGGACAAGTCAGTAGGCTCATGCCATGACGTTCTCGATCGTGGCCAGGTCAGCAGACGGCGAGTCCTGGGGAGTCGCGGTGGCCTCGAAGTTCCTTGCCGTGGGTTCGGCGGTGCCGGCCGCGGTGGCCCAAGTCGGTGCCATCGCGACGCAGGCCGATGCCAACGTGGCCTACAAGGGGATGGCGCTGGCGCATCTCGACGAGGGCGCGACCGCCTCGGTGGCACTGACCCGCCTGCTCGAGGAGGACGACGGCCGAGAGCACCGCCAGGTCGGCATCGTGGACGTGGACGGCGCAGCGGCCACCCACACGGGCTCCGAGTGCCTGGACTGGGCCGGCGGCCGGACCGGTGCTGGGTATGCGATCCAGGGCAACATCCTCACCGGTCCCGAGGTCGTGGCCGCCATGGAACGAGCCTTCCTCGACTCCGAGGTCGACGGACCGCTCGAGGACCGGCTGCTCGCGGCGCTGGAGGCAGGGGACGCGGCCGGTGGCGACAGCCGCGGTCGGCAGTCCGCGGCGCTGCTCGTGGTTCGCGACCAGGCCGGCTACGGGGGCAACGACGACATCGCGGTCGACCTGCGCGTCGACGACCACCCCGATCCGTGCCACGAGCTCGCCCGGCTGCTCGAGCTCAACAGGCTCTACCTGACCGCGTCGCGCGACGACGAGAAGGTGGAGGTCACCACCGAGCTGCGCGACGAGCTCGAGGCGGCCGCACGGGCCGCCGGCTCGCGGGACTTCCTGGCGTGGGTCGGGACCGAGAACTATGAGATGCGGGTCGCAGCGGACGCCTCCTGGATCGACCGCAGGATTCTGGCCATCCTGCGCGACTCCTGACCGGCCCGGCGATGCTCCGGCTCCTCCTGGGCGAACATCAGGTGAGCGCCACGCTCGGCCCGCTGGTCGGGGTCGAGCCCTACGACGAGACCCCCGACTCGGTCTGGAGAGCCGCGCTGACCGCCACCCGCGCCGTCCTGGGGGCCGGACCGTACGTCGTGTCCCTGCTCGAGGTGGTCTGCCCGGGCGACCTCGTCGCGGTGTGGGACGTCGAGACCCTCGGGTCACCGAGCCCCCTCCTGGAGCCGGCCGAGCTCGACCTCCTCCCCACTCAGGCACCCCACACCTGGGCACTCGTGGAGCAGGGCCGCTACGCGGTGGGCACTCTCGAGTCCTACCTGGTGGCGCGACTGACCCGGGGCACCTGGCACGTGAGCGTCAAGGCTGATCTGGCCGCACCGGCCGTAGCGCTGCCCGAGAAGGTCGCTGCGGGGACGATGGTGGGCCGGACCGAACCCTCGGTGTTCCTGGGCCTCGACGTGCCGCTGCGGTTGGGCGCCTGATCATCGCTCGAGTCGGGCGACCGCGGCGGCGGCGGCATCGCGGTCGCGGGTGAGGGCGCGCACCGTGTCCTCGGCCTCCGCCTTGGTGTCCTCGGCGTCGGAGAGCTCGTCGTCGACCTCCTCGCTCGCGGCGTCGAGCTCGACGAGCTTGCGCTTGAGCTCATCGATCTCGGCCTGGAGCTGCATGGAACGCGCCTCGAGCTCGGCCACCTCTGTGCTGGCCCGGGTGAGCGCGGCGGCGGCTTCGGCAACCTCTCCCTCGGCTTCCTCGAGCGTTCGCTGCGCCGCCGCCAGTGCCTTGGCGTCGGCATCCGGATCCGGCACCACGTGCAGCTCGGGGCGCGCCACGGGCTCGGCCACCGTGGTGCTGGCGGTGAAGCCCAACGCTTCCGCGACCGCGACCGAGATGTCCACCTCGCCGACGCCGGTGGCACTCAACGGGGCCACGAGCAGCCCGCTGCGGACCGCTGCCGCTGCGCGCTCGTCGATCATGGCCGCGGTCAGAGTCGCCTCCACCTGGTCCGCCACGGCCGAGGTGACCTTGACCCCGGCCTCGCCGGCGAGGGCGCGCGCCTGGGTCGTGACGGCCGCGGTCAGCTGACGTCGCTGCCGGGTCAGGTTTCTCAGCTCGTCACCGTCCAGGCTGGCCTGGGCCTCGCGCAGGGCGACACCGACCGTCAGGACCTGGTCGACCTGCGCGGTCTCGCGGCGTACCAGCAGGTTGACCACCCAGGCCGCCAACGACGGCTTCTTGAGGGACTTGACGGCCACGGACAGTTCCTTGTCGTCGGCCTTGAGCTGTTTGGCCAGGTCGTCGCGCCGGGGTGTGAAGTCGGGCAGACCCAGGGCGTAGAGCTCGTCCGCGAGTTCGAGAAGCCGGTTCACGGTGCTGACTCTATGCACGCGACGGGCGCCGCGGGAGTCAGGGACGACCGGCGTCGGTCCAGGCCCGGTGGGCGGCGAGGGTGCGCTCGAACAGTGCTCGCAGCGCCTGAGGTTCCACATCGTCCACCGGGAGCCCCACCGCATCGATGAGAGCCGAGCGCCAGTCGGCGTAGACGGCCACCTCCTGGGCCTCGGTGCGGTCCGGCAGGACCCGCGACAGCATGCACCCGCGCAGCACGTCGACACCGGCGGCGTCGCGGCGCAGCACCGCGAGGATCCGGACGAACCCCGACGCCGGATCGGTGGACAGCACCCGGTGGGCGGGCGCGACCGCCCGCGGGCCGGCGTCCAGTGGGCTCACCCTGACTCCGGCGAAGGTCCCGGATGGATCATGACGAAACGTCCACCCGGACTCGGTGACGTCCTCCAGCGAGTACTCGAAGCCTGCCGGGTCCCGCACGGCACCGGCCACCAGGGGCAGTGGGGCATCGAACGCGTCACCGAGGCCCACGTCGAACCACCACGGTGGGCCCGCGGCACCGGGGACGCGCACCAGCAGCACCAAGTGGTTGAGGGCGTCGTCGTCCTCGGCTGCGGCGAACACGTGCCCGTGGCGCCGCTCGACGCCATAACCCAGACCGAGCAGCAGTGCCTCGGCGGCGGTGTTCTGGTGGAAGCAGTAGCCCAGACGCCCGGTGCGGCCCACCCGCTCCAGGCAGGAGGCCCGGTCCACGGGGTCGGGGTCACCGAGCTGGATGGACAGGTTGTCGTAGGGGATGAACCTGAGGTGGCGGCGGTGCAGGTCGTGCAGGGTCTCCAGCGTGGGCGGCGGTGGCTCGTCGTACCCCAGTCGCAGGAGGTACGGCGCCAGCTCACTCGTCGTCGTCGTCAAGTCCCTGCTCGATGGCCCAGCGGGTCAGCTCGACCCTGTTGTGCATCTGGAGCTTGCGCAACGTGTTCTGCACGTGGTTCTGCACGGTGCGGTGGGAGAGGAAGAGCCGCTCGGCGATCGCCTTGTAGGAGACCCCCTTGGCCACCAGGCGCAGCACCTCGGTCTCACGCTCGGTCAGCTTCGGGGCGGCGGGGTCGTCGGCAGGTCCGTCGAGGAGTCGGCGGTACTCCCCCAGCACCAGCCCGGCCAGACCGGGCGTGAACACCGTGTCGCCGCGGGCGACCCGGCGGACCGCATCGAGCAGCTCCTCACGCGACGCGGACTTCACCAGGTAGCCGGTGGCGCCTGCCTTGACCGCGTCGAGCACGTCGGCCTGCTCACCGGAGGCCGAGAGGATCAGGACCCGCACCGAGGGATCCTGCTTGACCACCTCGGCGGTCACCTCCACCCCGTTGGGCCCCGGGATCTGCAGATCCAGGACCAGCACCTGGGGACGGGCCGCGGGAAAGCGGGCGAGCGCCTCGTTGCCGTTGGCCGCAACGCCGACCACGTGCAGGCCTGCGGCCAGCAGGTCTCGTTCGACGGCGTCACGCCACATCGGGTGATCGTCCACCACCATGACCCGGATCGGCTGCTCGTCCACGAGCGGCACCCTACCCGGCCGGTCGCTCGTAGCGACCGCGTCGATGCAGGAGCGGCTCGGAGTCGGGACCGACGACCAGGTGCTCGACGGTGCACTGGACCAGTTGCGACCATCCGAGCACCCGGGAGTCGTCGAGAGCCACCCCGGCCCAGGTGCCTGCGCCCTCCAGGAGCGGACCCCAATCGGTCTCGACGAACGTGGCCTGGGCGAACATCCCGCCAGGAGCCGGTGCCTGCCCCGCGAACATCTCCGCGAGCTGTCGATGACGCCACTCCAGCAGCTGGACGACTGCGCGGCCGGTGTCGGTCAGGGCGGCGAGCAGGTCGCCGTCGGGATCGACGAGCGCCACGACCTGCGCCGGCTCCCCCGTGGCGACCATGATGCTCGAGACCGTGAGCCCGGCCCGGCCAGGTCCGGACCCACTGGTCCACAGGCTCACCGCACCACCCAAGCGGCCGCGCAGCCGGCGGGCCTGGTCCGGAGAGGGGTCGAGGAACGGGTTGCTCGAGTGGATGCTCACGGCTTGGGCACCGTCAGCTCCCACTCGGTCCCGTGCGCGCCGGTGTCGAGGTCAGCTTGCCCACCGAGGTCGGACAGCCTGCCCCGGATCGACTCCGAGATTCCGAGCCGGCCCTCGTCGACGGCCTGGTCCAGCCGGCCCTCGGGGATGCCCGGACCCTCGTCACGCACCGAGATGACCACCGATGAGGGCAGGTCCTCGAGGAAGACCCAGGCCGAGGCCAGCTCTCCGACGTGCACCGCCACGTTGTCCAGGCACGCCCCGACGACCGCCAGCAGCTCCTCGACCATGGTGGCGGGCAGCAGCACAGGGGTGCCCGGCGTCACCACGCTCACCTCCAGAGACCGGCCCGCTCCGCACTCCTCGATCGCCGAGGTGAGGTCCCGGGTGGTGTCGCTCGAGGCCTGGACGAGGGCGTCCTGCTGTCGGATCAGGGCGCGCAGGGCCGACTCCTGGTCGCCGGCCAGCCGGGCCAGCTCGACGCCCTCTCCTCCGAGCTCGGCGCCCTTGCGCTTGACCAGCGCGAGCACCTGGAGCACCCCGTCATGGGCGGCCCTGGCCAGTCTCGCCCGCTCCGTGGCCACCGCGGCGGCCCGTTCGGCGCGGTCGCGTTCGGTCGCCATCCGCTGGATCGACTCCGCCAGGTAGCCCACGATCGGCCCGCCGATCATCAGCAGGAAGATGTTGCCGTAGTTGGTCTGGGTGATCTCGTTGCGGATCAGCACGTCGGTCAGGGTGATCAGGCCACTCGCGATCAGGCCACCCTTCCAGTGCCAGTGGATGGCCCAGGCCAGGAGGGTGGCCGCCACCCAGAACCCCGGGACGGTCGCCTGGAGTCCCTCGCCCTTGATCAGCGGTGAGGCCAGCATCAGCCCGATCGCCACCGCCAGGTCGGCGATGAGCAACACCGGGACGCGCCTGCGGCGAGCGGCGTACGCCCAGACGGCGAAGGCCGTCCACAGGACCATCACCACGACGGCGACTGTCCCCCAGGCGGGATGCTCGAAGTTGTCGCGCCGAACGAAGTTGAGGGCGATCCCGTTGAGCAGCAGGACGATCCGGAAGACCGCGAGGGCGCGGTACATCCGGTCCTCGACGGCGACGGCGGCGGGGTCGTCCCACGGCCGGGGCTGTGCGGTCAGGACGCCTTCTTCTCCGGCGCTGCGGGAGCCTCGGCCGGCTTCTTGGACTCCTCCTTGGCGCGCGTCGCGTACATGTCGACGTACTCCTGGCCCGAGAGTCGCATGATCTCGTACATGATCTCGTCGGTGATCGAGCGCAGGATGTAACGGTCGTTCTCAAGGCCCTCGTAGCGCGAGAAGTCCAAGGGCTCACCGAACCGCACCAGGGGCCGGGTGAACGTGCCGAACTTCTTCCCCGGAGGCGCGACCACATCGGTCCCGACCACCGCCACCGGGATGACCGGCGCACCGGTCTCCAACGCCAGCCGGGCCACCCCGGTCTTGCCGCGGTAGAGCTTGCCGTCGTGGGACCGGGTGCCCTCGGGGTAGATCCCGAAGAGCTCGCCCTTGGCCAGGATCTGCTCCGCGGACTTCATCGCCCCCTCGGCGGCGTTGGCCCCCGCCCGGTCGATCGGCACCTGGCCGGCACCGGAGAAGAACTTCTTCTGGAACCAGCCCTTGAGCCCGGGGGTGGTGAAGTACTCGGCCTTCGCGACGAAGGTGACGCGCCGGCTGAGCATCATGGGCATGAAGAGCCAGTCGGCGTAGGAGAGGTGGTTGCTGGCGAGGATCGCCGGCCCCTCGTCGGGGACGTTCTCCACGCCGGAGGCCTGGGGACGGAAGATGACGCGAAGCGCGGGCCCGAGGGCGATCCACTTCATGAACCAATACAGCACGCGATGAGAGTAGCCCCGAAATGCTCCCGATGGGGTGAGCGAAATCGGTCGGGCACTGACAGTGTTGCGAGGCTGGGGCAGAATCACCCTGTGCCTATCGACGCCACTGCCACACCCCTGTCGGCCAGTGCCCGACCCGAGCTCACCGCAGGACGCCGGATCGGGGTGCTGCTCTCCCACGGTTTCACCGGCTCCCCCGCCTCCATCCGGCCCTGGGGTGAGTCGCTCGCGGCTCGCGGCTACGCCGTCGAGGTGCCCCGGCTGCCGGGTCACGGCACGTCCTGGCAGGACATGAACAAGACGACGTGGGCCGATTGGTACGCCGAGATCCAGCGCTGCTTCGACAAGCTCGACGCCGAGAACGACGCCGTCGTGGTGTGCGGCCTCTCGATGGGCGGAGCCCTGGTGCTCCGGCTGGCAGCAGACCGTCCCAACCGCATCGCCGGTGTGGTCGTGGTGAACCCGGCCGTCGGCACCGAACGCAAGGACGTCCTGCTCCTGCCGGTCCTCAAGCACGTCATCGGCTCGTTCCCGGGCATCGCCAACGACATCAAGAAGCCCGGCATCGAAGAGCACGGCTACACCCGGACGCCGCTGCGGGCGGCCGCCTCGATGTTCGCCGGCTACAAGGCCCTGCGCGCCGATCTGCCGCAGATCACCGCCCCGATCCTCTACCTGCGCTCGAGCGTCGACCACGTGGTCGACGGCCTGTCCGAGCGCGTGATCCTGAGCAGGATCTCCTCGCGTGACGTCACCCGGACCGCGTTGGAGGACAGCTATCACGTGGCCACCCTCGACAACGACGCCCCGACGATCTTCGACTCGTCGGCCGACTTCATCGCGCGAGTGACCGCGCAGCAGTGAGCACCCGGTGAGCAGCAGGGACGACGACGCCTGGCGACAGATCGTCGAACACTACGGCGATGCCCCGGAGTTCCCCGACGAGCCGGCCGACGAGCCGGGGCCCGGGGCTGACTCCGAGCCCGGCGTACCCGAGGCGGAGCCGTTCGCCGACCCGGCCGACGAGGTCCCCGAGCTCGAGCGCTTCGTGCCGCCTGACCCCCCGCCGTTGCCACGTCCTCGCGGCGCCCGGCTGTTCGCCTGGCTCGGCATCTTCGGCTCACCCGTCCTGCTGCTGGTGAGCCTCTTCCTCAACCTGCGGCTGCCCTCCACGATCTCGACCCTGGTCGTGATGTGGTTCCTCGGCGGCTTCCTCTATCTCGTCTACCAGATGCCGAAACAGCGCGACGACCCGTGGGATGACGGCGCCCGGCTCTGAACCCGCCAGCGCTGGTCTAGGCTGCCGGGCGTGAGCGAGAGCGAGAGCGTAGAAGTCACCGGCCACCTGATGGACACCGGCATCCTCAGCCGGATCCTCGACGACATCCGGGAGTACGGCGGTGACTACGTCATCGACCGATTCGACGTGGGACACGAGGCGGCTGACACCTCGCGCGCGACCATCACGGTGAGCGCCGAGGACGACGACTCCCTGCAGCGCCTGCTGATGCGCCTGCAGACTCGCGGCGTCAACCAGGTCGACCCCGGCGAGGTCGGGGTCGCGCCCTGCGAGCAGGACGGCGTGTTCCCCGACGGGTTCTACTCCACCACCAACCTGGTCACCCGGATCAGGATGGGCGGTCGGTGGTTCCCGGTGGAGAACCCGGAGATGGACTGCGGCCTGATCATCGACTTCGACGACGACCGCCGGCCGGTGCGGGTCTACACGCTGCCGATGGCCGACGTGCGTTCAGGCATGAACGTCGTCGTCGGGGCCGACGGCATCCGCGTGGAGGTCCCGGTGACCGAGAAGCGCGAGGGTGCCTTCGGCTTCATGGAGTCCGACGTGTCCAGCGAGAAGCCGCAGGCGGTGCTGGTGCGCCAGGTGGCTGAAGGCATGCGCGATGCCAAGGCAGCCGGCAAGAAGGTGCTGTGGGTCGGCGGCCCCGGTGTGGTGCACACGGGCGCGGCGCCGGCCATGGTGGCCCTGGTGCACGCCGGTTTCGTCGATGTCCTCTTCGCCGGCAACGCCTTGGCCACCCACGACATCGAGGCCGCCCTCTACGGCACCAGCCTCGGGGTCGACCTGGCCATGGGTCGTGGTGTCGAACACGGCCACGAGCACCACATCCGGGCACTCAACACCATCCGCAAGGAGGGCTCGATCAGGGCCGCGGTCGAGAGCGGCACGCTGACCGGTGGCATCATGCACGCCCTGGTCACCCACGGACGTGAGTTCGTGCTGGTCGGGTCGGTGCGCGACGACGGCCCGTTGCCGGACGTCTACACCGACGTGATCGACGGCCAGCGCGCGATGCGCGCCAAGCTCACCGATGTCGGGTTCTGCCTCATGGTGGCCACCATGTTGCACTCGGTCGCCACGGGCAACATCCTGCCGGCCTCGGTCCCCCTGGTGTGCGTGGACATCAACCCCGCGACCGTCACCAAGCTGTCGGACCGCGGGTCCTCCCAGGCCCGCGGCATCGTCACCGACGTCGGTCTGTTCCTCGAGCAGCTCGCCGTCGAGCTCGTGCCCGGCTACCGGTCGTAGGCTCCCCCGCCTCGGCCAGCAGGCGCCGGGTGCGCGGACGCCAGCGCCACCCGATGGTCTCGCGGGCCCCGTGCAGCCGGGCGAGGTCGGCGGCACCGACCATGCCCGCCTCGGGCCCGAAGGCGGCGCGTACGACGTCCGGGACCTCGCGGTGACCGGCCCCGACCAGCGAGCGGACCAGGGCCCGGCGCGCCGGCTCGAGCAGCCGGTCCCCCGCCGCTGAGACGCCTCCACCGATCACGATCCGGTCCGGGTCGAAGGCGGCCACCAGGTTGGCCAGGCCGACGCCGAGCCAGTCGCCGACGTCGGCGAACGCGGCGCGCGCCACCAGGTCGCCCCCCTCGGCGGCCTCGGTGACCATCGGTCCGTTGAGGAGGTCGGGCTGGCCCGAGCAGAGGTCCTCCAGCACTGACGGCTCCACGCCCATCCGGGAGCGAGCCACCCGCACCAGGGCGTTGCCCGACGAGTACTGCTCCCAGCACCCTTGGCCGCCGCACTCACACCGCTGCCCGTCGGGCACCACCTGCATGTGCCCGAACTCGCCGGCCATGCCGTTGCGACCCCTCCAGAGCCGGCCACCGAGCACGATGGCTCCGCCGATCCCGGTGCCCATGGTCACGATGATCGCGCTGCCCGCACCACGCGCCGCGCCGTACCGGTATTCGGCCCAGGCCGCGGCATTGGCATCGTTGTCCAGGATGACCGGAGCCGCGATCCGCTTCTGGAGCCGGACCCGCACGTCCTCGCCCTGCCAGGGCAGGTGCGGGGCGAACATGACCCGGCTACCGTCCCGGTCCACGAACCCGGCGGCCGCGACCCCGACCGCCGCGATGGGCACGCCTCCGGCGGCCTCCACGACGGCCTCGGCGATGGCCCGTTCCACCAGTTCCGGCGGCACGCGGCGCCCCGGGGTGGAGCGGCGCGCCGTACGCCGGATGGAGCCGTCGGCGTCGATCACACCGGCCAGCACCTTGGTGCCGCCGACGTCGACGCCGATGGTCACCGGCGGGGCTAGGGACTCGAGCATGAGCACAGTCTCCCCGACGGCGGGCCGGGTGCGCACGTTCCGGGCCCGCGACACGACACGAGTGCCATAGCCCGTTCGGACTACCCGGGTCGGCGCACCTCATCCTCATTCACGATCATTTGAGCGCGAATCCCCCGATTTCGGGTATGCGCAACCCCAGTCCCTCCTACTGTGTGCTCGAGAAGAGGTGGGGAATCGTGTTCATGCACAGACTGCGCGCCCGGCGCGGCGAACGAGGCGCTGTGGCCGTCGAGGCTGCCATCGTCACGCCGCTCCTGCTGATGCTCGTCTTCGGCATCATCGAGTTCGCACTGCTGATGCGTGACGACACCGCTCTCACCTCGGCCACCCGCGCGGGTGGGCGCGTGGCCTCGGCCAACGCCGATGCCGGCCCCGGTGGCGTCAACGAGGCCGGTGACTGCGTCAGCCCGTGCAGTCCGGCCAACGCCCCGATGTTCGCCCAGCTCGCCGCGAACGCCGTGCAGCAGGCCGGCAGTGCGATGCCGAAGGACTCGATCACCGAGTTCTGGGTCTACAAGGCCAACGACAAGGGATACCCGGGCTCCAACGGCAACACCACCATGACCTGCAGCAGCAACTGCGTGAAGTACAAGTGGGTCGCCGCGAAGGACCAGTTCCGCTACTACAGCGGCACCTGGCTCTCCGGTACCGTCAACGGGTGCGCGGCCTCCCCGCCGGACTCGGTGGGGATCTACATCGTGGCAAACCACAAGTTCCTCACCGGGCTGTTCTCCAGCAGCACGCTGATCGACGATCACGCCGTGTTCGCCTTCGAGCCGCTGCCCACGCTGACCTGCGCCCCAGGAGCCCACACATGAGGTGGGCGCTCTCGCGCTGGAAGCGGCGTCGCGAGGCGGGTTACGCCGCCATCATGGTGGCGATGCTGGTGCCTACGGTCTTCCTGGGACTCGCTGCGCTCGGCGTCGACACCGCCCGCTGGTACGTCGAGCTGGAGCGCATGCAGAAGGCGGCCGACGCCGCCGCACTGGCTGGCGTGCCCTACCTCCCTGCCGATCTGGCCGCAGCCAAGTCGACGGCCATCGCCGTGGCAGCCAAGAACGGCTACGCCACCGGCGGCGCCACCACGGTTTCGGTGACCCAGGGTGATCGGGCCAGCCAACTGAAGGTCACCATCACCAGCTCGGTGAAGAATGCCTTCGGACAGTTCATCGGCACCGCCAACCAGCCGGTGAGCAGGTATGCCGTGGCGGACTTCACCGCTCCGGCACCCATGGGCAGCCCCTGCAACACCTTCGGCAACGAGCCCCCCAGCCAGGACGGCGCTGCCCAGCCGACCGGCACCGCTCTGCCCGCTGTGCCTTTCCCGAACTGCACCTCGACGCCCCAGTTCTGGGCGGCCATCGAGGGCCCTGCCACCGACAAGGTGCAGGGCGACCGCTACATGACCTCGCCGTGCACGACCTCGGGGACCTTCGGGTGTGCCTCGAACTCCAACTCCGAGAAGCACCCGGAGGGCTACTTCTTCGCCCTGCACGTCGAGCCGGCCGCGGTCAACACCCCCATCGACGTCCAGGCCTACGACCCGGCCTTTATCTACACGACCATCAGCTGCTCCTCGCTGCCCTCGACCGGCTCGCTGTCCAACAACATGAACGCGTACGCCACCACGGACGGCAAGCTGCGCTACACCCAGTGGAAGAACACCTCGGGCTCGGTGGTCAACGCCGGCGCCCAGAAGTACTGCTCGGGCGACTACAACCCAGGCTTCAGCTCGGCACCGGCTACGCCACCGACCACTTCCTTCGTGGTCCGCGAGCAGACCGACACCGGCGACCCCATGAAGGGTGCCGTGGTCTCGGGGTGCACACGGCAGTACGTCGGCAGCTCGACCGTGCCGACCGTCAACATGCTGACCACCGGCAACTCTGCCTACAATCCCCAGCTGGCCAGCATCTTCCATGCGTGGACCTCGATCTGCACGTTCACTCCCACCCGCAGCGGCGACTACTACCTCCAGGTCCGCACCAACGTCGCGGCAGGGGGGACCACCGCCGCCAACGTCAACTCGTCGGGAGTCACCAAGCCGTCCCTGATCTACGCAGGCAACGCCGCAGCAGCGGCGGCCACCGGCGACGACGAGAACGACCTCGGCCTGAACTCTTTCGCCCTGCGTGCGGTCCCCGCCAGCTCCGCACTGCGCGATGACATCTCGGTCGCGGGTTACTCACGGATGCCGATCCTGCAGAACGCCACCACCAGCTCGGCGACGTTCAACCTGATCAAGGCTCTCCCGAACGCACGTGGTCAGTACGTCGCCTTCGACTTCTTCGACGCTGCCGACGGATCGTCGGGCACGGGGAGCGTGAAGGTGACCGCGCCAGCGGACGCCACCGGCTCCATCAAGGCGACCTCGAACATCCCCGGGTGCAAGGGCGCCCTGAACAACGCCGCCTACACGGCGCTCACGAACTGCAGTGTGCCGGTGACGGCATCGACCCACAACGGCCAGCTGCAGCATGTGGTGATCCCGCTGCCGAGCGACTACGACTGCAACCCCGCGACGTTGGGCGGGTGCTGGTTCTCGGTGACCATCACGTTCAGCTCCGGCAGCAACCTGACCGACTTCACCACGTGGGATGCCAACATCGGTGGCGACCCGGTCCGCCTGATCGAGTAGGCGCGCCGAGTCCGTCAGCCGCGCCGGGCCAGGTCCGCTGCACCGATCATGCCGGCGGCGTTGCCGAGCTCAGCCTTGCGGATCTCCAGCTCCGGGCGGTGTCCCCGAGCGGTCAGGTTGGTGCGGAAGGCTGCCCGGATCGGGTCGAGCAGCAGGTCTCCCACCTCGGAGACCCCGCCACCGATCACCGCCACGGCAGGGTCGAGCACTGCGGCGAGCTGGGCGATGCCCTCGCCGAGCCACTGACCGAGGAGCTCGATCTGCTCGATGGCGAAACGATCTCCCTCGGCGGCTGCTTCGCTGATCATCGGCCCGGTGATGTCCTTGGGGACTCCCCCCGCCCGGTCCAGCAGGCCCTGCGCGAGCAGGGAACCGTTCTCGGCCGCCTTGCGGGCGCCCCGGACCAGCGCTGAGCCGGACGCGTATTGCTCCCAGCAGCCACGGTTGCCACAACCGCAGGCACGGCCGTTGCGCTCCACCCGTAGGTGACCGATCTCGGCGGCAACTCCGAACCCACCGCGGTAGAGCTCGCCATCGAGCACGATCCCACCGCCCACGCCCGTCCCGACCGTCACCAGAAGCAGGTCGACGACGTCCTTGCCGGCGCCGAACTCGAACTCACCCCAGGCGGCGACGTTGGCGTCGTTCTCGACCACGACCGGCAGCGACAGCCGGCGCTCCAGGTCTGCCTTCATCGGCTCGTCGCGCCACGCCAGGTTGGGCGCGAACATCACCGTCGAGCGCAGCTTGTCGACGAAGCCGGCGGCGCCGATCCCGACCGAGGTGATGTCGTGGTCGAGTTGGAGGAGTCGGACGACCTGCTCGATGGCGTTCTCGATCGCGTCCGAGTCGGTGGCCGGGGACTCCACCCTGGCCTGCGCCAGGATCGTGCCGTCGGTGTCGACCACTCCCCCGGCGATCTTGGTGCCACCCACATCGATGCCACACGCCAGTCCACTCACGAATCGTCTCCACTCTCATCGGTCCACCCGGTCTCGTCCAGGTCAATGTGCTGCACCGGCGTCGGCCGGGCGTCCCGGCTCGACTCGCTCGGCGGCGCCATCAGTGCGCTCAGGGCGTGCAGCAGCGACGAGGCCGCTGCACCAAGATGGGCCTTCACCTCAGGGCTCGTGCTGCGGATCAGGTGGACCCCTCGGCACACCGGGCAGTAGGTGCACTCCTGGCTGCCCGTGGCCAGGTGCTCGTTGACGTCGGTGGCCGCGTCCGCGAGATCGCCCACCGCCTCCGCGAAGCCGTGTCCGACCACGTCGGCCAGACCGTCGCCGTGCTCGCGAGCCCAGCCGGAGAGGGCGCCGAACAGCTTCGCTGCCTCCTCCGCGACACTGCCCACGGGTTCGGGCCCATCCGCCCCGGCCTGCTCCCCGCCCCCGTTCACACGCTCACCTCGTGGAAGCGGACCTGCAACTCGCCCTGCTCGAGGCGTGCCGCACTCACCTGGTGGCGAGACAGGCTCGCGGGCAACGACAGCAGACGACGGTAGGAACCGACGGTCACGACCAGCTCGTCCCCGGTCCGGGCGAGATCGACGTCGCGGCGACCGGCGAGGGGCAGGGACAGATGGAGCACGGCACCCCGGTCACTGCTGGTGATCCGCAGCGGCGGCCCCGCCTCAGGCTCGGCGAAGGGGTCGTCAGCGCCGTACAGCTCCGTCGCCAGGGAGCGCAGCGCGGTGACCCCGGCAGGCTCGCCGGGAAGGTAGGCCGCGCGCCAGATGGACAGACCCGAGAACGAGGCCTCGACGTCGGCGAGCACACCCCGCTGGGCGTCGACCCACCCGTCTCGCCACGAATCCCTCGGGCCGGTGGCCACCTCGGGGAAGACCCGGTTGGCCACCACACCGTCGACGCGGTAGCCGAACAGGGACAGGGTCGTGTAGGCACGCCGAGCCTCGGCCACCACCATCCGCTCCGGGGTCAGCACCACCCGGATGCTGGCCCGCGGGCCGCTGAGCAGGGTGCGCACCTCCTCGAGCTCACCGTGCAGCCGCTGGAGTGCCTCGAAGAACGCAGTGCCGGGAAGTGGCATTCCCGTGGCCCGGGTGAGGACCGGGCGCAGGCTGGCGACCAGGGAGCGCTGGAGTCCGAAGAGGCGCTGCATGTACCACCCCAGTGCCTCCGGCATCGCCAGGAGGCGCAGGGTCTCGGCGGTGGGTGCGCAGTCGACCACAACGACGTCCCAGGCACCTTCCAGTGCCCGCTCGCGAAGCTCCAGCAGGGCGAAGATCTCCTCGGCGCCGGGGAGGATCGTGAGCTCCTCGGCGCTCACCGAGTCGACGCCGGCCACGGTCAAGACCGAGAGCAGGTAGGACTGGATGTCGGCCCAGGAGCGCTCGAACCGGGCTTGGGCATCGATGTGCTGCACGAAGAGGTTGTCGGCCACCGGCGTCGGCTCCGAGCCGACCTCGATGCCGAACGCGTCCGCCAGGGAATGCGCGGAGTCGGTGGACAACACCAGGGTCCGGCGACCCGTCGCAGCAGCCAGCGCCGCTGTGCCGGACGCGATCGTCGACTTCCCCACGCCGCCCTTGCCGGTGAACAGCAGGATCCGGGGACCAGTAGGAGGCAACGTCACAGTGACTCGACGCGCTTCTTCAATCCCTTCAGGGCGGTGTCGATGAGGATCTTCTCGCCCTTGCGCTTGAGCATCCCGATCAGCGGGATCGACACGTTGAGCAGCAACCGGTAGGAGACCTCGGTGGTGCCGTTGCCGAGGTCGGCCAGCAGGTAGGAGCCGTCGAGCTCGGTGAGCATCTTGCCCTCGACCAGCGACCAGGTGACCTCACGGTCGCCGTCCCACACGTAGGCAAGGGTGTACTCGTCCTTGATCGGCGAGACGTCGATCTTGAAGAAGACCTCTTTGGCCCGCCCGTCGGGGAGGGTCTCACGGACTTCGGCGATGGTCACGCCCTTGGCCCACGAGGGGTACGACGCGAAGTCGGCGATGACCTCCATGACCTCCGCCGCTGGGGCGTCGATCACGATCGAAGAGGTGGTCTGCTCGGCCATTGTGGAACCCCTGACAACTCATGAGCGGTGGTGGCCCGACCCTACCGGATCCCGGTGATCGACCCACCGACTCGGGAACGCTACGGACGAGTAGTCTGCCTCCAGTTACCCTCACACGGCTGGTAGCGAACAGGAGGCCAGGGTGCGCGAGTTCTCCACCCCCATGACCATCGAGATCCCGAAGGTCGGAAACCTCACCGACGACGTGGTCACCAATGGCCGCGAGCACGGCGCCGACGTGGTGTTCAGCCGCAACACCGGCGACGCCTGGGTGGACGTCACGGCAGCCCAGTTCCTGAGCGAGGTCCAGTCGGTGGCCAAGGGCCTGGTCGCCGCCGGCATCGAATCTGGCGACCGGGTCGCCCTGATCTCCAAGACCCGCTATGAGTGGACCCTGCTCGACTACGCGATCTGGTTCGCCGGTGCGGTCACCGTGCCGATCTACGAGACCTCCTCCGCGGAGCAGGTCGGCTGGATCCTGCAGGATTCCGGGGCGAAGGCCGTGGTCGCCGAAGGCGCTGACCACCTGGCCCGGGTCCGGTCCGTCCGCGACGGCCTGACCGAGCTCAACCATGTCTGGTCGCTCGACGACAACGCCATCTCGGTCCTGGTCCGCCTCGGCGAGGACATCGGCGACGCCGCGCTCGAGGAGCGGCGTGCCACTGCCACCCCGTTGGACCTGGCCACGCTGATCTACACCAGTGGAACCACCGGGCGACCCAAGGGCTGCATGCTGACCCACGGCAACTTCATGTTCGAGCTCGGCGTGGGCGTCGATGAGCTGAACGTGCTGTTCCACGACGACTCCTCGACGCTGCTCTTTCTCCCGCTGGCCCACGTCTTCGCGCGCATCGTGCAGATCGGCTGCGTGAAGTCGCGGGCCCGGATGGGGCACTCGGCCGACATCAAGCACCTGGTGGCCGATCTGGGTGCCTTCAAGCCGACCTTCATCCTCGCCGTGCCGCGAGTCTTCGAGAAGGTGTTCAACACCGCCTCGCAGAACGCGACGGCGGACGGCAAGGGCAAGATCTTCAACCGGGCCGCCGAGACTGCCATCGCCTGGTCGCGCGCCCAGGACACCGGCAAGGCGTCGTGGAAGGTCCGCGCCCAGCATGCGGTGTTCGACCGGCTCGTCTACGGCCGGTTGCGTGATGCCCTGGGTGGGCGATGTGAATACGCGATCTCCGGTGGCGCACCGCTGGGTGACCGGCTGGGGCACTTCTACCGGGGCATCGGCGTCACCGTTCTTGAGGGCTACGGACTCACCGAGACGACCGCGGCCCTGACGGTCAACCAGCCGACCGCCCTCAAGATCGGCACTGTCGGGCGACCGCTGCCCGGCACGGCAGTGCGCGTCGCCGACGACGGGGAGCTCCTGTTCCGCGGCGGCCAGGTCTTCTCCGGCTACTGGAACAACGAGGCCGCCACGACCGAGAGCCTGGCCCGCGACGGCTGGTTCCACACCGGTGACGTGGGCGAGGTCGACGACGAGGGGTTCGTGCGGATCACCGGGCGCAAGAAGGAGATCCTGGTGACCGCCGGTGGCAAGAACGTCGCCCCGGCCGTGCTCGAGGACCGGCTGCGGGCCCATGCGCTGGTCAGCCAGTGCATCGTGGTCGGCGACGGGCAGCCCTACATCGCGGCGCTGGTGACCATCGACCCCGATGCCTTCCCGGCGTGGGCCGAGGCGCACGGGAAGTCGGGCAGCATCGCCGATCTCGTCGACGACCCCGACCTGCGTGCCGAGATCGAGTCCGCCGTCGAGGACGCGAACAAGGCGGTGTCGAAGGCCGAGTCCATCCGCAAGTTCACCATCCTCCCGATGGACTGGACCGAGGAGACCGGAGAGCTGACCCCCAGCCTCAAACTCAAGCGCAATGTGGTCATGCGGGCCTTCCGCGACGATGTCGCAGCGCTTTACACCTGACTTGTCCGAACGGCATGAGCCGAAATGACTAGACTAGTGCCCGATATGTAGTCATTCCGGGTGGTGTGATGCGATTCGCCCGTCACTGGGGTCGGTGTTTCGGCAAAGTTGGCGGAGTTCACATGCGTGGCCGTGCCGTCCGGGGGAAGCAGCCCAGCGTCGCGGTCAATTGACCGAGTAGAGGTACCCAAACATGGCCCGTCGCGGGATTCTCCTGACCGTCGCTGCGATCATTGCCGCGCTCGGCACCCTGCTGGTCTTCCTCTATGTGAACGGCGCCGACGACCGCGCCGCTGAGCCGTTCGAGACCGTGGACGTGCTACGCGCAGTGAAGGTGATCGCACCGGGCGAGACCGTGGAGGACGCGCAGGCCGCGGGCAAGTTCGAGCTCCAGCCGGTGCCCAAGAACCAGGTGCTCGCCGGTTCGCTGGCCGACACCACCAGTCTCGAGGGCAAGGTCGCGACCACGACCATCTACCCCGGTGAGCAGATCATCGCCTCCAAGTTCGGTGGCACCGCCGAGTCGAACGTGCTCCCGATCCCGAAGGGCATGATGGCTGTCACGGTCAACCTCACCGACCCCGCCCGGGTGGCCGGGTTCGTGAGTCCCGGCGCAGAGGTGGCCATCTTCTACATGGGCAATGACGCTCGCAAGCAGGACCAGGCGTTCGCACGGATGATGCTGCCGCGCGTCACTGTTCTCGGTGTCGGATCCACGGCCCCAGGCAAGACCACGACGACCGCGACCGACGGCACCGCCACGACCGAGGTGCTGCCCAATGCGCTGTTGACGATCGCGGTGAGCAAGGAAGACGCGGAGCGGGTCCTGTATGCCACGAAGAATGCCGAGATCGCGTTCGGTCTCCTGACCGAGGACTCCGAGGTCCCGCAGGGTCCGGGGATCTACTACCCCGACGTCTTCAAGTCCGAACTGTTCAAGTGAGGAATCCCGATGCCCGTCATCGTCGATCGTGACCCCCAGGTCATTGCGACACTGAGCGCCATGTTGCCTCCGGGCACGCATGCGGTCGACAGCGCCGACCGGCTGCTGGCGTGGCTGAACAACCGCAGTGACGAGTACGTCGTCTTCCTCGGTCCGAACGTGCCCATGGACGAGGCCACGGCGCTCTGTGACCAGTTGAGGATCACGCAGCCCAGCACCACGGTCGTCATCGTGCGTGACGTCGTCGACACCGAGATCCTGTCCAAGGCCATGCAGGCGGGCGCGCGCGACGTCGTGCTCACCACCGACCACGGGGCGGTGATCGCCGCGGTGAACCGCGCCCAGACCCTGTGGGTGGCGCTACGTGGACCCGGAGGAGCGGCCCACGTCGGGCAGATCATCACCGTCTTCTCACCCAAAGGGGGCGTCGGCAAGACGACCACCTCGGTCAACCTCGCTCTCGCCCTGTCCCAGGGCGGTGCACGCAAGGTGTGCCTGGTCGACCTCGACCTGGCCTTCGGCGACGTCGCCATCACCATGCAGCTGGTGCCGGCACACACGATCGAGGAGGCCATCGGGGCGGAGGACCAACTCGACGAGGCCATGATCGAGACCCTCCTGACCCGCCACGAGGACTCGCTGATGGTGCTGGCCGCGCCCGCGCTGCCCGACGCCAGGGACCGGATCACCGCGCGCCTGGTGTCCAAGATGCTGCGCACGCTCAAGCAGCAGTTCGACTTCGTCGTCGTCGACACCGCTCCGAGCTTCGACGAGCAGACGCTGCAGGCCCTCGACGAGACCGATGAGTGCGTCATCGTAGCCACTCTCGACGTACCCACGCTCAAGAACGTCAAGGTCGCCTTCGAGACCCTGGACCTGTTGAGCATCGCCGTCGACCACCGTCATCTGGTGCTCAACCGGGCCGACGACGCGGTTGGTCTCGACAATGCGAAGGTCGAGGCCATCCTCGGGGTGGCCATCTCGGTGCCGATCCCGACCGCCGTCGAGGTGGCCGCCGCCACGAACGCCGGGCGACCCATCGTGCTGGCCAACGCCGACCATGCGGCCAGCCGCGCATTCCGCGACCTGGCGCGCGCGGTTGCCGGTGACGACGTCCTGGATCCCGAGACCAGCCGCAACGGCACCAAGAAGCCCGACGCCGAACGGCGCGGCAACCGCAAGATATTCCGGAGGGGATGACCATGGGCAGCCTGAGAGACCGTCTCGCCGCAGCCACCTCGCGTCAGGACGGTGCCGAGACCCCGGCCGGTGTGGCCGCCGACGGTGCCGCTCCCCCGTCGCCGTACGCCGCCCTGGGCACGGCCGCCGAGCCGGCCTCCGATGCGCCGTTCGTCGAGTCCTCACCCGGTCGTCGGCTGGCCCCGGTCACCGCCGAGCCGGTCCGGGGCCACCAGCCGCCCCCGCCGCCGCCGAACAACAGCTCCACGGCCAACAGCAGCGCAGCGAGCGCCACCCACGACGCCGAGGTCCGCCGCAAGGCCTTCGTCACGACCCAGAACGACCGGATCGAGGAGCTCAAGTCGCACATCCACGCCGAGCTGCTGAAGCAGCTCGGCCCGCAGCTCTACGACATCAAGGTCGATCAGTCCGAGCTGGCCAAGAAGGTCCGCGAGGTCCTCAAGGACGTGCTCGGCGCCCAGGAGCGTCCGCTCTCCGGCGCAGACCGGTCCCGGGTCACCCAGGAGATCACCGACGACATCCTCGGCAACGGGCCGATCGAGCCCTTCCTGCGTGACGAGGACGTCACCGAGGTCATGGTGAACGGCTTCGACAGCATCTACCTGGAGAAGGCCGGCAAGCTCACCAAGGTCGACGCCCGCTTCAGCGACGAGGCACACCTGCGCCGCACCATCGACAAGATCGTCTCGCGCATCGGTCGCCGCGTCGACGAGTCCAGCCCGATGGTGGACGCCCGTCTGCCCGACGGCAGCCGCGTCAACGCCGTCGTGCCCCCGCTCGCCGTCGACGGCTCGTCGCTGACCATCCGGAAGTTCTCCGCCGACCCGCTGACCGCCACGGACCTGATCCGCTTCGGCTCGCTCTCGGAGCGGACCTGTGACTTCCTCGATGCCTGCGTCCGGGGCCGGCTCAACATCATCGTGTCCGGCTCGACCGGTGCCGGCAAGACCACCACCCTCAACGTGCTGTCGTCCTTCATCCCGACCGACGAGCGCATCGTCACCATCGAGGACGCCGCCGAGCTGCAGCTCCACCAGGACCACGTCGTCCGCCTGGAGAGCCGCCCGGCGAACATCGAGGGCAAGGGTGCGGTCGCGATTCGGGACCTGGTCAAGAACAGCCTGCGCATGCGACCTGACCGCATCATCGTCGGTGAGGTCCGCGACGCCTCCGCGCTCGACATGCTCCAGGCCATGAACACCGGTCACGACGGGTCGATCTGTACGTTGCACTCCAACGGGCCTCGCGACACGCTCTCCCGCATGGAGACCATGGTGCTGATGGCGGGCATGGACCTGCCGATCCGGGCCATCCGCGAGCAGGTCGCCTCCGCGGTCGACATGATCGTGCACCAGGCCCGGTTCCGTGACGGCTCGCGCCACATCACCCACGTCACCGAGGTCGAGCGCATGGAGGGTGACGTGATCACCCTGCAGGACATCTTCGTCTACGACCACAGCGCCGGCTTCGACGAGAACGGCAAGAGCCGCGGCCGCCTGGTCGCGACCGGCCTGCGACCGAAGTTCCTCGACAAGATGCTGCACTCCAACGTCGCTGTCGATCCGATGGTGTTCGCCACGGACGGTCGCTGATGACCGCACTGCTGCGCCAGCTCGGCCGGACCACGGCGCTGTGGCTCCTGGCCGGTCTCGTCGTCGTCCTCGGCGCACCCGCCATGGCCGCCGACGACGTGGCGATCTCGCACGTGGAGCCCAGTGCCGACGGGATCCAGATCCTGGTCTCGGTGCCCCAGGGCACCGAGGTCGACCTCGACCAGGTGTCGGTCACGGTGGCTGGAAAGGATGCCCCCGCGACCGCCACCTCCGCCTCGTCCGACGAGGAGGTCCAGCGCACCGCCGTGCTGGCCATCGACACCAGCAAGAGCATGAACGGCGCCCGCTTCGAGGCGGCCAAGCTCGCGGCCGACGCCTACCTCGACGCCGTGCCCAGCAATGTGATGGTCGGCATCGTGACCTTCGACAGCACCGTCCAGCGGGTCCTGGAGCCCAGCCTGGACCGCGACGCCGCGCGCGCCACGGTCGATGGTCTCCAGTTGAACCTCAAGACCCGCTTGTACGACGGAGTGCTCGAGGCCGTGGCGATGGCCGGCACGGAGGGACAGCGCAGCATCCTCATCCTCTCCGATGGTCTCGACACCAGCGACACGGAACTCGACTCGGTGACCACGGCCATCGAGGACGCCGACGTCCTGGTGGAGGCAGTTGCCCTCGAGCAGTCCGAGCAGGAGTCCGGACCGCTGCTGTCCATGGCCCAGGCAGGCAAGGGGCAGCTGATCAACGCCGACCCCGAGGCCTTGCGCGCGACGTTCGCCGCCGAGGCCGACGCCCTGGCCCGCCAGATCCTCATCACCGCCCAGGTCCCCGAGGGCGTCACGGCCACGGAGGCCCAGGTCGAGGTCAACCTGACCACGAGCGACGGGGCCGACCTCGAGGCGCAGGCTTTCGTGCCGATCCAGTCGGCAGACCAGGCCACGGAGCTCGCGCCGAGCAGCTCAGGCATGTGGTTCGGCCTGGAGGTCACCCGCAACCTCATGCTGGTCGGTCTGGGGGCGTTCGGCGTCGGCCTGCTGGCCATGATCATCATGGTCACCCGGATGGCCACGATCCGCCCGAGCGACGACAGCCCCGAGGCGCGGATCTCGCAGTTCACCAGCGGCCGCAAGGAAGGCAAGCGCAAGTCCGAGAAGGACACCGACCTGCGAGCCCAAGCCTCCACCGCGGCCGCACAGATGCTGGAGCGCAACAAGTCCCTCGAGGCCCGCATCGCCAACCGGTTGGAGTCTGCGGGCTCGGCGCTCAAGCCCTCCGAGTGGCTATTGGTGCACGCGGCCATCACGTTCGGGGCCGGCATCGTCGGGGTGCTCCTGTGGGGTCCCATCGGCTTGCTGATCTTCCTGGTCCTCGGCGCCCTGCTTCCGTGGCTGTGGCTGGGCCGCAAACGCAAGAAGCGCCTCAAGGCGTTCAACGCCGGCTTGGCCGACACGCTTCAGCTGATGTCGGGCAGCCTGTCAGCCGGCCTCTCCCTGGCCCAGTCGGTCGACACCATCGTGCGTGAAGGCAGCGAGCCGGTGACCAGCGAGTTCAAGCGGGTCCTGGTGGAGGCGCGCCTCGGCGTCACCCTGGAGGACGCGCTCGCAGGTGTCTCGGAACGGATGCAGAGCAAGGACTTCTCCTGGGTGGTCATGGCCATCAAGATCCAACGAGAGGTCGGCGGCAACCTGGCCGAGCTGCTCACGACCGTTGCCGCGACCCTGCGCGAGCGCGAGTACCTGCGCCGCCAGGTCGCGTCGCTCTCGGCCGAGGGCCGGCTGTCGGCGTGGGTGCTGGGCGGGCTGCCGCCGGTCTTCATGGTCTATCTGCTGCTCACCAACGGGGACTATGTCAAGCCCATGTTCAAGGAGCCGATCGGCTGGGGCATGCTCGGAATCGCCCTGGTGCTGCTGTTCACGGGCATCCTATGGATGAACAAGGTCATCAAGGTGAAGGTGTGACGGGCATGGTGTTCTTCCTCGGTGCTGCTCTGGTGTTCGTGGCACTCTTCATGGTCTTCGCGGCCATCGGTGGCCTGCAGTCCGAGACTCGCGGTGTCAACCGGTCCCTGGCTGTGCTGGAGGCGATGACCTCCGCCCCGACCGAGATGGCGAAGGAGTACGACGCCCCCTTCGGCGAGCGAGTCCTGGCGCCGCTCTACGAGCGTGTCACCAAGCTCGGGCGGCGGATCACCGGCGCCGACGCGGCCGACCGGATCCGGCACAAGCTCGACCTGGCCGGCAACCCTCCCGGGTGGACCGTGGACCGGGTCTCTGCCGGGAAGATCGTCGGCGCGGTCTGCGGCTTCGGCATGGCCGGGGTCTTCTCGCTGTTGCTCGGCTTCGGGCTCTCGGTCTCCCTGGTCGTGATCGCAGGCGGCACGGTGGCCGGCTTCTTCGGGCCTAACATGTACCTCTACCAACAGGCCTTCGATCGCACCGCGCGGATGCAGTCCGAGCTGCCCGATGCCATCGACCTGTTGACCATCTCGGTGGAGTCTGGGCTCGGCTTCGACGCCGCGCTCATGCAGGTCTCGCGCAACACCGATGGCCCACTGGCGGGCGAGTTCAGCAGGGTGATCCGGGAGATGCAGCTCGGCATGGGCCGATCCGATGCCCTGCGAGCGCTGGGTGAGCGCAACTCGATGCCCGACCTGAAGTCGTTCGTCTCCTCCATGGTGCAGGCCGACGCCTTCGGCATCCCGGTCGGCCAGGTGCTGCGGGTCCAGTCCAACGAGATCCGGATCAAGCGTCGCCAGTGGGCTGAGGAGCAGGCCCAGAAGGTGCCGGTCAAGATCACGGTCCCGCTGATCTTCTGCATCCTGCCCTGTCTGTTCATCGCGGTGCTCGGGCCGGCCGTCATCCAGATCATGAACAGCGGAATCGTGTAGTGACCCTGCTCCGCAAGCAGACCCGCTATATCGGAGTCGGTGGCCTAGCCCGGGTCTTCGCCCTACTCTCCATCGCCGTCCCGGTGATGTGGTCCGCCCTGGAGCCCGACGCCCTCGTCGGGGTGCTGGGCCTGGCGCTGGTGTGGATGGGGTCGCTGACGGTCGCCGGTCTCTTCCGGATCCCCCGCTGGATCGTGTTGATGGTCGAAGCGGGGCTGATCGGCTGCGTGGTCGGTGCCTCGCTCCAGGCAACCCTGTTGCTGGCTCCCGCTCTCGCCGTGACTCCCTTCGTGGGGGGACTGTCGAGAGGGGTGCGTGGCGTCATCGAGACGCTGGCCGTCCAGTTGGGCGCCGTATCGCTCACCATGGCCATCATCGCCCAACGGCCCGACCCCACCCAGGGCAGCGCGATCTTCACCTGGCTGCTGGCCGGGCTGGGCTTCGGGCTGCTTGCCTCCTTCGCGCGCTCGTTGCAGCACGCCGACGAGGACGAGCTGACGCCGTACCGAGATGCCAAGTCGCTGATCACCAAGCTCCTGGACCTCACCGGCGACCTCAGTGTCGGCCTGGACGCCGTCACCATCAGCCAGAACGTCATCGCCGAGGCACGTGAGGAGCTGCCCTTCGTGGGGGCGGTCGTCTACGTCCGCCGCGACGACGAGCTCACCCCCCTGCTCCAATCCGCCGAGCACGCCGGGCTCGACACCGGCTCGCGCGAACAGCTCGTCGAACGGGTCTGGTCGACCGCCGCGCCGGCCGTCCAGGCCGGCGAGATCGCCTTCCCGCTGCGCAACGACTCCGGGGTGGTGGCCGTGGTGGCCGCCGGGCTCGCCCCCGAGCTCGTCTCACGGCTGCCGGTGCAGGAGACGCTCGAGGCGCTGTCCCTGCGCTTCCGCCCCGAAGCACTGCAGCTGGACACCGCCCTGCTCTTCGACGCGGTCCGGGCCGAGGCCACCGCGGAGGAGCGCCGGCGCCTGGCCCGCGAGGTTCACGACGGAGTGGCGCAGGACATCGCCTCGCTGGGCTACATGGTCGACGATCTCGAGGAGTCTGCCACCAGCCCGACCCAGGTCGAGCTCTTCGGCATCCTGCGCCGTGAGATCACCGGTGTGGTCGCAGAGCTGCGTCGCTCGGTCTTCAGCCTGCGCAACGATGCGACGACGGTCGGCAGCCTGGGTGAGAGCATCGGCGCCCTGGCTCGCCACGTCACCACGGTGGCCGGGATCCCGGTGCACCTCACCCTGGACGAGGGATCGAGTCGCCTGCGCTGGGAGGTCGAGGCCGAGCTCCTGCGGATCACCCAGGAGGCCATGAACAACGCCGTGAAGCACGCCCGCGCAGACAACATCTGGGTGCACTGCACGGTCGCGGCCCCGTCCGCGGAGGTCATCGTGCGTGACGACGGCCGGGGCCTGGGCGACCTGCGCCACGACTCGCACGGCGTACGCATCATGCACGAACGCGCACGCCTGATCGGCGCCGCCGTCACGCTCGAAAACGGCGAGAGTGGAGGGGTCGTCATGCGTGTCGTGGTGTCTCCTGCCCCGCATCTTGCGGGTGAGGTGCAACAATCCGTCTTGCCATGACCGAGACAGAGAAGATCCGCGTCGTACTCGTCGATGACCACGAGCTGGTCCGACAGGGTCTCGCCCGCGCGTTCGAGCGCGACGAGTCCATGCAGGTGGTGGGCCTGGCCGGAAGCGTCGTCCAGGCGCTCGCCGCCTGGAAGGAACAGCAACCTGACGTCCTGGTCACCGACATGCAGTTGCCGGACGGCTCCGGCCACGACATCATCCGAGCCATCCGCGCCGAGAACGAGACTGTCGGTCTGGTGATGGTGACGATGCACTCCGGTGACGACCAGATCTTCGCTGCCATGGAGGCAGGCGCCTCGGCCTTCGTCGGCAAGGACGCCCCCTCGCGCGAGGTGGTGGCGTCCGCACGCCACGCCTACATGTCGCCGAGATCGTTCCTCTGCGCGGGCCTGGCAGGCGCCATGCTGCGGCGAGGCTCCTCCGACGTCCCGAAGCTGTCAGCCCGCGAGGTGGAGGTCCTGGACCTGCTTGCCGAGGGTCTGGGGACCGGCGCGATCGCCGGTCAGCTCTACATGTCGGAATCGACGGCCAAGACCCACATCGCCCGGATCTACCAGAAGCTGGGGGCGATGAACCGGGCCCAGGCCCTGGTCACCGCGATGCGCATGGGGCTGCTCTCCAGCGTCAACCCCAACAGCTGAACCACACGTCCTGCCTACCGTGTTTCGGCGCCCGATGTGGGCGTTTCGCGAAGGATCCCCCAGACACGAATCCCAGGACACCTGCGAGTAGTCACAAGTGACTACTGGGGTCGAAACGAACACCCGATACCGGGGGCCGCTCGCAGGCAGCAAGATTGTCCTCAGATCGGGTTGCCAACCTGCACACCGGTCGGCAATCAAATTCAAGTGGGATTGAAACCAAAACTTTCCGGAGGGGAAATTATTATGTTGGACTACCTGATCATCATGCTCGACGCCAAGAAGGCCAAGATGGACGAGCGCGGCGCGTCCGCCGTTGAGTACGGTCTGCTGATCGCCGGCATCGCGGCGCTCGTCGTCGTCGTCGTCTTCGCGTTCGGTCACGTCATCTCCGACGTGTTCAAGGGCACCTGCACCGCCGTCAAGTCGGGCGCTGCGGCCAGCTCTGCCTGCTGATCTCAGTTCGGAGCCTGGTGGCCGCGGACTCTTCGGAGCCGCGGCCACCACGCCTTGGAGCACAAAGAAGGTGAAATCATGGAGAGCAACGACGTAACGGCCCGGCGCCGTGACGAACGTGGAGCTTCCGCAGTCGAGTACGGCCTGCTGATCGCCGGTGTGGCGGCAGTGGTCGTGCTGGTCATCTTCTCCTTCGGACACGTGATCGGCGACCTCTTCGGGAACAGTTGCGGCACCGTGGCCGGCACCATCAAGGGGACTGGCTGCTGAGATCCGCGGCACGCTGATCGGCGATGGCCACCCGCGTCAGCGCGGTGGGGTGCGAACCGAACCAGAACTGTGACACTGCTGGCGGTGTGGGGTCGTTCAGACCCCGCACCGCCAGTTGCTTCTGTACGGCGATGAAGGCCTCGGGATCTCGGGTCGCCCTCAGCGCCTCGACATCGGCCCGGGTCTCCACATTCCTCGAGATCGTGTTCTGGATGGGACTGACCAGCAACGTCCCCCAGGCCGACAGCGCAAGCACCAGGGGCACGACCCCAGCCGTCGCCATCCGCGGCCGCTCACGGCCGGCCCGCCAGCCGAGCACGAGGCCGAGCAGGCCCACGGCGACCAGCACACCGAGCGCTCCGAGCGCCGAGCCGACGAGCGGGTCGTCGTGCTTCGCGTGTGCCAGCTCGTGGGCGACCACCGAGAGGGTCTCGGCCTGCGGGAGGTCGTTGACCAGGTTGTCGTAGACCACGATCCGCCGGGTGTCCCCGTAGCCCGAGACATACGCGTTGAGGGTCGTCGTACGCCGCGAGGCGTCGCTGACCAGGACGTCGTCGACCCGAACGCCCTCGGTCCTCGCCAGGGCCAGGATCTCGGTGCGCAGCGTGCCGTCGGGCAGTGGTTCGAAGTGGTTGAACAGTGGCTCGATGACCACGGGGTAGACGAAGCTTCCCAGCATCACCAGCGCTGCCAGGGCGGTGCCCGCGATCGCAGGCCACCATCGCCGCCAGCGGCGCGCCGACCCGATCAGCACCAGCAGCACCAGGCTGCTCACCAGCCAGCCGATGGCCGCATTCGTCGCCAGGTCGCGCACGTAACCACCGAATGACTGGTTGGTGAGGCCGTAGGCCAGGTAATGGCGTCGCAGGAGCAGCGACAACGGCAGGGTGATCACCCGGCCCACGAGCAGGACCAGTCCGGTTCCGAGCAGCACCCGGCACCACCACGGACCGAACAGCCGGCCCATGAGCCGGGCTCCCAACGGCGAGAAGCCCAGCACAGAGGCGACCGCCAGGGACAGGGCGAGCGAACCCCAACTCAGCAGCCGCGCCTGCCGGGCGAAGGACTCGGCACGGTCGATCTGGGCGGCCGAGAACACCTCGCTGGCCGGCACAGGAGCCGGCACTCCACCTGGGACCGGGTGCCACGGAACGAGCCACAGCGCCAGGCCTGCGAACCCCACCGCTCCGATCCCGGTGACGACGAGGGCGATCGATCGGGGGCTGCTCTTCACCTGGCCAAGTGTTGCAGGCGCACCCGCCAGGCCGTGATGAAGGAAGCCTGAGTTGTGCCGAAGATCTTGCGCAGCTCGGCGCGGGGATCGCCACCCGCCGAGACGGCTCGGTAGTAGGCGGTCAGCTGGTCCGGGCTGCCGAGCCGGGCGAGCGTGCGGCATGCCAGCCACGCAGCCTCGTAGGAGGCCTCGAGCCGCTCGCCCGTCGTCGCGAACTCGGCGTCCGCGGGCAGTGTCTCGGGCAGTCCCTGCGACCTCACCTGGCTCACGATGGCCGAAGCGGTCTGGCCGGACGGCAGGTCCACGTGACGCAGCGCGACGAAGTCCGCGAAGCCCTCGACCAGCCACAGCGGCGCCGTCGCCGTGGCCGCCCCGGTTGCGACGTGCACTGCTTCGTGCGTGATCACCACCTGCGCGCCCGGCGCACGACCGGGGACGAAGACCTCAGGGTTCACGAACACGTGCGCCGGTCGGGACCTGTCCAGTGAGCCGTCCACGGTCGTGGTCACGGCGGCGATGTCGTCGTACTCACCCGACCTCGCGCCCAGCGCCTGGTTGAGGGCGGTGGCCGTCGACGGCACCTCGACGACAAGTCCGCCGGGCCAGTCACCCAGCACCCGCCGCACGCTGCCTGCCGCCCGGCGCGCGAGGGGCAGGTAGCGTGCCGGCGGCTGTCCGGCCGTGAGCACCAGGACGCCCGGACTCCGAGCCACCTCGACGGGCTGTGACAACCACACGGGGGTACGCCGGGCGCCTCCCCCGACGCCGGCGACCACGGCGTGGTCGTCCTGGAGCCGGAAGGTGAACGAGACGGGACTCTCGGCCACGCCGTCGTCGACCCCCCCGAAGGACCAGGTGACGCCCACCTCGGCAGCCCACTCGCCCGTGCCCTCGGTGAGTGCGCCCGGTTCCTCGGCGCGAAAGCGCAACGTGAAGTCGACGACCCTCAGGGCTCGGGCGTTGTCGATGACGACGCGCTCGACCTGGGAGTCGGGCCGGGAGTCAGACTGGGATCCCGACCTGACTCCGCGTTCCAGTCTGCGCAGGGCGTCGCCAGCGAGGGCTGCACGTTGCGCTCGATCCGGTCGACCGGTTGCCGGGTGGGTGCCTGGTGCCTGGTCCGGGGTGCGCTGCTTCTCCCGGGTCACGACGACGGCGGCGAACAGGCCCAGGAGCAGACACAACGAAAGGCCGGCCGCCCACCAGCGTGGACGACCGGCCTTCACGAAGGCTGGATCAGCCAGGGCGAACCGCGCCGACGTACGGCATGGCGTGCAGGCCAGTGACCTTGACCCCGGCGCTGGGGTTCTCGGCGTTGACGATCAGCCCGTTGCCGATGTACATGCCGACGTGACTGATGGGGCTGTAGTAGAACACCAGGTCACCCGGCTGCAGGTCGGACTCCGAGATGCGGGGTCCCGAGGAGAACTGAGCGGACGACGAGTGCGGCAGGCCGACGCCGGCCTGGGCCCAGGCCATCATGGTGAGCCCGGAGCAGTCGAACGCGCTGGGGCCAGCAGCGCCGTAGACGTAGGCCTTGCCCACCTGTGCCATCGCGTATTGCACGGCTGCTGCGGCTCGCCCGGAGGCGGAGATGTCCGGCAACCGACTGATGTCGCCGCTGCGCGACGCCTCGAGGATGGCGGCCTGCTCCTTCTCCTCGAGATCTCCGAGCAGAGCCTTGGCGGCGTCGTAGTTCTTGTCGACCTCGGCCTTCTGGGCGGCGAGATCCTTCTCGAGTGCCTCAGCCTCATCCTGACGCTCGCGCGTCTCGGACTTGCGGATGTTGAGGGCCTTGAGCTCCTTGGCGTAGTCGCCGAACATGTCCGACTGCATGTCGTTGTACTCCGACATGGTCGTCAACTGCTCGAGGAACGCCGACGGGTCGTCGGAGACCACGACCTGGCCCACGGCGGAGATGCCCTGGCCCTGGTACTGGTCGACGATGGAGCCAGCCACCTGACTGCGCACCGCATCGAGCCGGGCCTGCTGACGGGCCTGGTCCTGACGGAGAGCCTCGAGATCAGCGGTGACGTCGGCCAGTTTCACCTTGGCGTCGTTGAGACGCTCCTGGGCGTGTTCGGCCTGTTCGTAGAGGCGGTCGACCTTCACCTTGACATCGTCGATGTCGGGCTCGGCGGAGGACGGGGACATGGGGACCAGCGCAACACACACAATCGTTGCTGCGGCGGTCAGTGCGAGCGTGGCTCGCTTCCGGCCGTGAAGCACGCGCGGACGATCTCCTCTTTGTCTACGCCTACCGGGTGAGCTGACGGGTTCGGGCACAAAGAAAGCCCTACGTCTGCTCCACGCGCGAGCGCCTCGCAGACGATTCACCCCAGGGATATGTGGGTCCCCGGCTCCAGGCCCATGAACTCCCCCGCCCATGGCCCTGAATTAGGCGTGGCACCCGCACAAATCCGTGTGATCTGCTGGCACGGGCGCCTGAGCGCACAAGGCTACGGTGCCGGGACACCGTCGGGCAAACCCTCGGACCGGATGCTGGGGATCGTGTCGGCCGCACCTGCTCACGCCGACTCGGTCTGGGGCCCCGAGACCGGCGTGACCAGTCTCAGGGGCGGCACCAGCCCGGACTGGGCCAGGACATCGAGCGCGGCCCGCTCGTCGTCTTCGAAGGAAAGCTCGGGTGGTGGGCCGAGCAGCACGGTGACCACGCAGTCGTGGCAGGCCAGTCCGCGCACCACGCAGGTGTCGCAGTCGATTCTTGTCGTCATGTCCCCGACGTTCGCAGACGCCACCGACACTGCGACCGGTGATGGGGTCAAAGCGCCCCGGCGTCACCTCGGGAGGCCTATCCTCACAGGCATGCCCGGCACCCAAGGCGAGAACTACGCACGCCGCCTCAGCACCAAGAGCGGCGCGCGCTGGAAGCGCCTGCTCAACGTCCAGGCGCCCTACCAGTGGAACCTGCGCCGCAAGGCCCTCGGGCGCACGCTCGACGTGGGCTGCGGCATCGGGCGCAACCTGGGGTCCCTGGCTCCTGGCTCGGTCGGGGTCGACCACAACCCCGCGTCCATCGCCATTGCGCGCGGAGCCGGGCACGAGGCCTACACGAGCGCCGAGTGGGCCGAGTCCCGCCCCTACCCTGCCCAGTCGTTCGACTCGTTGTTGATCGCGCACGTGATCGAGCACATGAGCGCCAGTGCCGGAGTCACCCTCGTGCAGGACTACCTCGGATTCCTCCGGCCCGGCGGCAAGGTCCTCTTCATCTGCCCACAGGAGCGTGGCTACGCCTCGGACGAGACCCACGAGCGCTGGACGACCGGCGAGGACCTCGAGGCGCTGGCCCGCGACGTGGGACTCCGGCCCGACCCATGGCGCAGTTTTCCGTTCCCCCGAGCCACCGGGAGATTCTTCACCTACAACGAGTTCAACGTGCTGGCTCACCTGCCCTAACGGGTCAGCACGCCGATCAGAGCCGCGGCCTCGGCCGTGCGCGCCCCGAGCCGACGTACGTCGCGCACGACCTCCTGGTCACTGGTGACCACGACCACCAGCCGGCCCTGCGGCTCGGCGGCCACCAGGTCGCGGATCACGTCGTCGGCGATCACTCCGAGGGGGCTGAAGATCACCTTGACGCCCCTCGGCGGATGGACCGGCGGCCGCGTGCCGCTCGCGGCCGCATCGAACACCACAGTCGTCTCCGCACCACTGCGGGCGACCAGTGGTGCGATCCCTGCCAGCAGTCGGATGCGTTGGGCCTCAAGTGAGGACTCCGGCCAGGCCGACTTGCTGACGTTGTAGCCATCGACGATGAGGCGCGCTCGCGGCATCGCCAGATAGTTCTCCAGGAGCGCAGGACTCGAGGGGCCGAGCGTGCCCGCCGCCGACGTGCTGCGCACTCCAGGCTCGTCTGCGGCGAGCTCAGCCTCCAGGCGATCACCCGGCGCACCAGGGACAGCAGGCAGGGACAGCTCCCGGCGTAGTCCCTGGGCCGACTCCAGCAGGGTGTCCATGAGCAGCCGGGCGCGTAGGGCGCTGTCGTCGCGTTCTGCCCGCGACTCACGACGAGCGGCGCCGGCCGCCGCCTCCAGCTCGGCGACCCGGGCCCGAAGCCGACGTACCTCCGCCTCGGCGGCCGCCGTAGCGGTCTCCGCGGCGCCGAGCAGGCGCTGCGACGTGGCGGCCGCCTCCAGCGCCGTGGACTGGGAGGTGCGCTGGGCGGATCTCGCCTCCCCCAGCTTGCGACGCAGCGAGGCGTTCTCCGCCTTGAGGGTCTCCACCTGCTCCCGGGCCCGCGCACGTTGCTCGCGCAGCGCCTGCTCGCGCTCGGACAACCGGGCCTTGAGCCGCTCGACCTCATCAGCCTCGCGGCCCACCGTGCTCGAGTGCTGGCGCGTCTCGACGCGTTCGGTCGCCAAGGCCAGGGCGGCCTCCCAGCCCTCGGGACGCAGCAGCCACAGCAGTGCGGACACCTCGATGGGGTCGGCCGTGTCGGGCACCTCCCCGTCCTTCACAGCCGCCGCCAGTTCAGGAGCCAGCACGGCGGCCTGGGTCGCGACATGACCCCGGAACTCGTCGTCGAGTCCGATCGTCACACCGATCTGACGCCCGCCGAGCCGCGCTCGACGGGCGGGGGTGAAGTCCGCCACCCGCTTGAGCGAGGGGGGAAGAGGTGTCACCTGCGGCAGCACCTCGGCTGCCAGCGCGATGATGCGGGAGCGGACCTGCTCCGGCAGCCCCGCGCTTTCGGACGCGTCGGCACTCACGGCGGAGGCACCGCAGATCCATCGCCCCCGACCCCCGCGTCACGGCTCACCACCTCGATGGCGTCGTCGCGGCCACACCAGCGACACGAGACCGTCTCCAGGGTCTGCGACCTGAGGTTCACCTCCTCGACGCGATGGGATCCGCCGAGGTCGAAGTGCCAGTACTCCGTGGTAAGGCGGGTTCGGGTCACGTCGAAGCGGGTGAGGTTGCCGCACCCCGCACATCGCCAGCGCTGGGTGTCGTCGGGGAGTGCTGCGCTCACGGGTGCTCCTGGTGGGAGTGGCGGTCGACGCCAGCCTATTCCGCGCGGCGTCCACCGATTGTCGGTGCCCACATCTACCGTCCAGGTCATGGAGGTCAGGGCATGGCGGTGGTGACTCAGACTGCAGGCTCCCGCTGGGAGTCGCAACGCAGTTTCGACGAGCTCGGCCGCCCCCTGCGCGAGGTGACCTTCTGTGTCGTCGACCTCGAGACCACCGGCGGATCGGCGGCCGGTGGATCGATGATCACCGAGATCGGCGCGGTCAAGGTCCGCGGTGGCGAGTGGCTGGGCGAGTTCCAGACGCTGGTCAATCCGCACACCGAGATTCCGGCCTTCATCGCAGTCCTGACCGGCATCAGCAACCACATGGTGGCCGACGCCCCCACCATCGAGTCGGCCCTGCCCGCCTTCCTGGAGTTCGCGCAGGGGTGCGTGCTCGTGGCCCACAACGCGCCCTTCGACGTCGGCTTCCTCAAGCACTTCGCCGAGCGCCAGGATCGGGCCTGGCCGCGCTTCGAGGTGCTCGACACCGCCAAGCTCGCGCGCCGGGTGATCACCCGCGACGATGCCCCCAACTGCAAGCTCTCCTCGCTCGCGCGGCTCTTCAACGCGTCCACCACGCCCAACCACCGGGCGCTGTCAGATGCACGGGCCACCGTCGACGTGCTCCACGGGCTCATGGAGAGGCTGGGCGGGCTGGGCGTCCACACGCTTGAGGAGCTGCAGACCTTCTCGGCCCGGGTCAGCGCGGCCCAGCGCCGCAAGCGGCACCTTGCCGAGGGGCTGCCACACTCCCCCGGGGTCTACCTGTTTCGCGACGAGCAGCGCCGGGTCCTCTACATCGGCACCTCGCGCGATCTGCGCACCCGGGTCCGGTCCTACTTCACCGCTTCGGAGACCCGCACCCGCATGGGCGAGATGGTCGCGCTGGCCGACTCCGTCACCGGGATCGAGTGCGCCACACCGCTCGAGGCGGAGGTCCGCGAGCTGCGCCTGATCGCCGAGCACAAGCCCAAATACAACCGCCGATCCCGGTTCCCGGAGAAGGTCCACTTCATCAAGCTGACCCGGGAGGCCTGGCCACGGCTGTCCCTGGTCCGTCGGGTTCTCGATGACGGCGCCGACTACCTCGGGCCCTTCTCCTCGCGCAAGACCGCCGAGAAGTGCCTGGCCGCCCTCCACGAGACCTTCCCGGTGCGTCAGTGCTCCGACCGGCTCACGCTCACCCCCACGCGATCGGCCTGTGTGCTGGCCGAGATGGGGCGCTGCCTGTCGCCGTGCGACGGCAGCACCGACGAGTCGGCGTACGGCGCCGTCGTGCGTGCCCTGCGCGACACCCTGTCCCAGCGCCCCGATCAGGTGGTCGATGCCATCAACCTGCGCATGTCCGCGCTGGCGGATCGCGAGCGCTTCGAGGAGGCGGGGGTGCATCGTGACCGGCTGGCCGCTTTCATCCGTGCCGCCGCGCGCACCCAGCGGCTCTCCGCCCTCACCCGCTGCCCCGAGGTGGTCGCGGCCCGTCGTGAGTCCGACGGGCGCTGGGCGGTGCACGTCGTGCGCCGTGGGCGGCTGGCCGCCGCCGGCGTGATTCCGCCCGGTTCGGATGCCCGCGACTACGTCGCCGGTCTGCGGATGTCGGCCGAGACCGTGCCGTCAGCGCCAGGACCCACCCCTGCCGCCACGGCGGAGGAGACCGAGCGGGTGCTGCGGTGGTTGGAGTCGCCGGGCATCCGCCTCGTCGACGTCGATGGCGAGTGGACCTGTCCGGTCGCCGGCGCGACGCGACACCTCGCCCTGCACGATGCGGTCAACCAATCACGGCTGAGCCTCGTGCCCTTCGACGATCGGCGCGACCGGTCGCCGGAGCATCGCCCGGCCCGCTAGCGTGTGCCCATGATCACCGCCATCGTCTTCGTGAAGGCCGACGTCGCGCGCATCCCGGAAGTCGCGGAGGCCATCGCGGCGCTCGAGGGCGTCAGTGAGGTCTACTCCGTCACCGGCCAGATCGATCTGATCGCCCTGGTCCGGGTCAAGAACCACGACGACGTCGCCAACGTCGTGGCCGACCGCCTCAACAAGATCGACGGAGTCGCGGAGACCGAGACCCACATCGCCTTCCGTGCCTACTCACGCCACGACCTCGAAGCGGCCTTCTCCCTCGGTGCCGAGTGAAGGCACCCTCGCCACGACTGCGTGGCGGTGTCCCGTTCCTGCTCACCCTCGTTGCCCTTCTCCTCGTCCAACTGGCCTGGGCCTTGGTGGTGCCCGCGTTCCGCGGAGTCGATGAGATCGAGCACGCGTATCGGGCTGCCTCGGTGGCCGAGGGCCACTGGCGACCGGACTACCTGACGCCACGTGATGGGCGCGGAGACCTCATCCCGGTGCGGCAGGACGTCGTCGAGGCGGCCTACCCGGTCTGCACGTGGCTGGTCTACAACGGCTCCGACAACTGCCGCGGAGTCCGCGACGTGGGCAATGGCGAAGTCCTGGTGGCCAGCGCCGCAGCTCGCTACAACCCGGCCTTCTACTGGATCATCGGCACCGCGGCCCGACCCTTCGACGGATTCACCGCCCTCTACGTCATGCGTGCGGTCGCAACCTTGTTGTGCGCAGTTCTGATCGCCGCCGCAGCCAGTCTGATGTGGCGATGGAGCACGACGGTCTGGCCGGCCGTGGCCCTGGTTGCCGCTGTCTCACCAATCGTCACCTACTCCAACGTCGTCGCCGCACCCAACGGCGTGGAGTTGTCGGCGGCCATCTTGTTGTGGATCTCACTGCTGGGCCTGTCCACGCGGCCGTCTCCGCAGCTGGAGCGACACCTGCTGATCGCCGCCGCCGTCGCTGCGCCATGTCTGGCCACGGTTCGGTCCTTGGGGCCACTGTGGCTGGGCGTGATCCTCCTCACCGGTCTCTGGCTCATCGGGCGGCACGGCTGCCACGAGCTCTGGCTGCGACACCGCCGCCTGATCCTGGTGGTTGGCCTGGTGACCGCAGCCGGACTGGCATGGGGTGCCGGTTGGACCCTGACCGCGCACCCCAACAACCCGGCCAGCGACAGCGACGCGTCCCCGGGCAGTGTCTGGGCGCAGCTGCCGACCGCGATCCCGTTGTGGGTCTTCCAATCCATCGGGGCGTTCCCCCTGCGCAATGAGCCGGCACCCGCCACCACCTACCTGCTCTTCCTCATCCTCTGGATCCCCCTGGTCGCTGCAGGTCTTTTCGCTCGACGTCGCGGGCCTCTGGTCTTCGTTGCGACGGTGAGCCTTGCCGTTCCGGTCGCCCTCACGGTGGCCAGCTATCAGCAGATCGGCGTGGCGTGGCAGGGGCGCTACGGCTTCCCCGTCTCCCTCGGGGTGTTCCTCCTTGCGGGGCTTGCCTTGGACCGGACCCGCGCGTGGTCGGCCCCCAGCCGCGTGCTCGCTGTGTCGAGCTGTGTGATCGCCGGTGCCGCCTGTCTGATCGGGCAGTTGGGTGCTCGTTCTCTGGTGCTCTCCGACAACGTGAATCCCCCTGGCCAGGTCGGGCCGGTCTGGATCGTCGTGGTGTTGACCGTCACGGGCTACAGCCTCGTCGCAGCGGGGCTGCACAGCCGCCGGGTCGCCTGATCGGTTCGAACCAGATAGCCCGAACGGGCCATCTGCCCACGAACCCGGAGCACGGGTGCGGCGCTGCCCTTAGCCTCGAAGCGACGGGTAGGGAGGACCACCATGAAGAGCACTGACGTGTGTGTCGTCGTACGCATGTACAACGAGGCAGCAGTCGTCGGTCCCGTCGTCACCGAGCTCGTGCAGTGCTTCGACCACGTTGTCTGCGTCGACGACGGCAGCAGTGACGGATCCGGGGCCATCGCCCGGGCCGCGGGCGCGCTGGTCGTCACCCACCCGGTGAACCTCGGCGGTGGCGCCGCCCTCAAGACGGGCCTGCGCTACGCGAGCGAGGTCACCGACGCCACGCACTTCGTCACCTTCGACGCCGACGGGCAGCACCAGGTCTCCGACGCACTGGCCATGGTCGAGCTCGCCCGCACCAACGATCTGGACGTGGTGCTCGGCTCACGCTTCCTGGGTCTCGAGAGCGACATGCCCGCCAGTCGCCGTGCGCTGCTCCGGGCTGCTGCCCTCTTCACCCGGGTCACCACCGGCGTCGCGCTCACCGACTCGCACAACGGGCTGCGCGTTCTGAGCAGGCGATTCGCCACCCGTCTACGCCTCACGATCGCCGGCATGGGCTATGCCAGTGAGCTGATCGCCGCGCTGGGAGCCGATGACGTGACGTACGCCGAACACCCGGTCACCGTGCTCTACACCGACTACAGCCTCGGCAAGGGGCAGCGCAACCTCAACTCGGTCAATATCGTGGTCGACCTGGCCCTGACGCGTCTCTGGTCGCCGGCATGATCATCAAGGTCCTGCTCGTCGCCGCCCTCGCGGGTGCCGTGTGGTTCGCGATGCGCACCCAGGCCCGCGGCAACCACCTGGCCATTCGCCGGATCGCAGCCGTCGCGTTCCTCATGGCAGGCGCGCTCTCGGTGCTCTTCCCCGACATCACCGTGGTCGCCGCCAACGCCGTCGGCGTCGGACGAGGCACCGACCTGCTGCTCTACGTCCTCGTGGTGGCGTTCCTCTTCGTGACGATCGGGCTCTACCAGCGGGTGCACACGCTGGAGCGACGCCTGACGGACCTCTCCAGGGAACTGGCGCTGCGCACGGCCGACCGGGCGCGTCAGGACCACTGATCGTCTGGCGTTCAAGGATCATGGGCGCGTGATCGACGTCCTCCTGCCGTTCTACGGCGACCCCGGGCTGCTGCGCCGGGCGGTCGAGAGTGTGCAAGCCCAGACCAGCGCGGACTGGCGGCTCCTGGTGGTGGACGACTGCTACCCGGGTGAGTCCGTCGAACCCTGGCTGTCGAGCCTGGGTGAGTCCCGGATCGTCTACTCCCGCAACCCCGAGAACCTGGGGGTCAACCGGAACTTCCAGCACTGCCTGGAGCTTGCCGAGGCCGATCACGTCACCTTCCTGGGCTGCGACGACCTCATGTTGCCGCGCTACGTCGAGGTGGTGGGTGCGGCGGCCCGCCGGAGCTCGGCAGCGATGGTCCAGTGCGACGTGCAGGTCATCGACGCTGACGGGCAGCCCGTGCGCACGTTGACCGACGCGGTCAAGCGACGACTGATGCCCGATGTCCAGGGCAGCCTGACCCTGTCGGGTGAGGACTTCGCTCGTCGACTGCTGACGGGCAACTGGGCCTACTTCCCGGCGATCTGCTGGGACCGCCGCCAGGCACTCCACCATGGGTTTCGTCCTGGACTCGACCTCGCCCTGGATCTCGCGCTGATCCTCGACCTGGTCTCAGCCGGAGCGGACTTCGTGCTGCTGGAGGAGGTCTGTTTCGCCTACCGACGCCACGGCGACAGCGCCTCGTCCGTGGCCGCCGTCGACACCCGACGTTTCACCGAGGAGCGGGCGTTCTTCGTAGAGGTCGCGAAACGGCTCGACGAGCGCGGATGGCCGCGTGCGGCCCGCGCGGCCCGGATGCACCTCACATCCCGGTTGCACGCCGCGGCCCTGCTCCCGGCGGCGGTGCGGACCCGTGACCGCGTCGCCGTCAGATCGCTGTTCCGGCACCTGGCCCGCTAGCCTCCCGGGGTGAACTGGCTCGACGCGATGGGCTGGGGCGGCAGCGCCCTCCTCGTCATCTCCCTGCTGCAGACGCGCGTACTGCGCTTCCGGGTCCTCAACCTGGTGGCCTGCGTCATCCTCCTGGCATTCAACGCCATCCTCGGGATCTGGCCGATGGTGGCGATGAACGCCGTCCTGAGCGCCATCAACCTGTGGTTCATCGTGGCCCTGCTGCGTGAGCGTCACGACGAGGCGGTCTTCGACGTACTCCGGGTGCGCTCCACCGACGCCTACCTCGCCCACGTCCTACGGGTGCACCGCGCCGACATCGAGTCCTTCCAGCCGGACTTCGCCGGTGCAGCGCCGGGCAGCGTCGTCTACCTGGTGCAGAAGGGTGACGAGACCGTGGGGGTCGTCGTGCTGCGAGTCAAGGACGGCACGGCCCTGGTGGATCTCGACTACGTGACCCCCCGGTTCCGGGACTTCTCCCCCGGTGAGTTCGTCTGGCGCCAGAGCGACCTGTTGGCCAGCCTCGAGGTCAACCGCGTGGTGACCCCGGCGCGAATGCGTGGCGCCTACTACGACCGACTCGGGTTCCGGCGCGAAGGCGATTCCTGGGTGCTCGAACTGCCCCACTGACCCATTCCGCCACGGCGGCGCCCGCGTGCGTGAGATCGTTCTGCCGTGTCCACGCCGCCTGATGTCAAGCCGCGCTCGGACGAGCTCGTGGCCCGCGTCCTTCGGGTCTTCCCCTTCATCCTGTTGCTGGGCCTGTTCGCCGCCCTCCTGCGTTCGGCCACGGTCCCGGTGGACAATGCCGACACGTTGTTCCATCTGCGCTTCGGCCATGAGTTCTTGACCGACTGGTCGCTGCGGCACCCGGGCAGCGTGAGCAGCCTCGCCACCAGCCCCTGGGTGCCCACCCAGTGGCTCTCAGAAGTGGTGTTCGCCCGGTTCGAGGACTGGTTCGGCCTGCGCGGCGTGGCCTGGTTGACCGGCCTCCAGGTGCTCACCTTCGGCCTGGTGCTGTTCGGTGCCTGCCGACGTTGGGGCTCGCCGCAGGCTGCGATCATCCCCACCCTGCTGGCCGTCATCGCTGCCGGCGGAGGGCTCTCGGGCCGGCCTCAGGTGCTGAGCTACGTCCTGGTGGTCGTAGTCACCGATGCCTGGCTGCGCACCCGACGCGACGCACGAGTCCGCTGGTGGCTGATCCCCCTGACCTGGGTATGGACCATGCTCCACGGGATGTGGCCGGTTGGCATCGTGATCGGCCTGGTCGCCGTCGCCGGGGGGTTCCCCGAGCACCGGACCCTGCGCCAGTCGGCGCGGGAGCTGGCCGTTCCACTGCTCTCCCTGGTGGCCGCCGGGCTGACTCCGCTGGGGCTGGCGTCGTACGGCGGGGTGGTGGCTGTCGGGTCACGAGCCTCCTACATCCCCGAGTGGGCCGCGCCCGACTTCACCACCATCGGCCCCCTGGCACTGGCGGCGATGTTCTCGGCGCTACTGCTCATCCGAGTACGCACCGGTGGTATGTCCTGGTCCGAGACCCTGCTCCTGCTGCTGGCCGGTGGTTGGGCGGTCTACTCAGGCCGCACCGTAGCGGTGTCGGCAGCTGTGGTGGCCCCCCTCCTGGCCCAGGCCCTGCAGAGCGTCCTCCCGCCGCGTCAACGCGTGACCAGGCGGGAACGCAGGCTGGTGCTCGGTGGCTTCGTTGCCGGGCTGGTCGCCCTGGCGGCGCTGCTCCCCCTGATCGACGTGACCCCCAGCCAGAAGCCCGGAATCGATCCGGCCCTCGATGACCTGCCCGCCGGGACGCTGGTGCTGAACCAGTGGGTCGACGGTGGCTACCTCATGTGGCGGCACCCTGATCTGGACATCGGGATGCACGGGTATGTCGACACCTATACCGAGCCCGAGATCGACCGGTTGGTGGCCCTGTTGGACACCGCCCCCGGATGGGAGCGGACCCTGGCCTCCACCGGGGCCTCCTACGCGCTGCTGGTGCCCGACTCCGCCCTGGCCGAACGTCTCCAGAGCGAGCTGGACTGGCAGGTCGTGCAGTCCTCACCCGACCTCGTGCTGCTCACGGCACCATCAGGTGCCCGCTGAGCTCGCTGCCACCCAGCGTTCGAGCGTCTCCTGAGCGGCGCCGGAGTCGATGGCCTGACGGGCCAGCGCCATCCCTTCGCTGAGCGCCTGGTCGAGGTTGTCGGTGGCGGCGCCGTACACCGCCAGCGCCGCGCCGGCGTTGAGCACCACGGCGTCGCGCACCGCGCCCTTCTCACCCGCCAGGAGCCGTCGCACGACGTTGGCGTTGAACGCGGGGTCGTCGCCCTGGAGGCTTTCGGGGCTCGCGAGCGACAGCCCGAAGTTGCGCGGATCGATGGATCGCTCGCTGACGGCCCCGTCCCGGGCCACCCACACCGAGGACGTGGTCGTCGTGGTGAGCTCGTCGAGGCCGTCGTCGCCACGGAACACCCAGGCATCGACGCCGCGCCGCGCGAACACGCCCGCCATCAGTGGAGCCGAACGACGGTCGGCGCAGCCGATCGCCTGGGCGGCAGGTCGGGCGGGGTTGGTCAACGGCCCGAGCAGGTTGAAGCTGGTGGCGATGCCCAGCTCTCGACGCGCCACGGCGGCGTGCCGGAACGACGGGTGGAAGGCCGCGGCGAAGCAGAACGTGATGCCGGCCTCCTCGGCGATGGCACCGACCCGCGCCGGTGGCAGGTCCAGACGGATCCCGAGCTTCTCCAGGACGTCGGCGGTGCCGGCCTTGGACGAGGCCGAGCGGTTGCCGTGCTTGACGACCCTGGCCCCGGCGCCGGCCGCAACGATCGCTGCCATGGTGGAGATGTTGACCGACATCGACCGGTCTCCCCCGGTCCCCACGACATCGAGCACCCGACCGGACACCGAGATCGGGTTGGCCTCGGCAAGCATGGCCTCAGCCAGCCCCGACAGCTCCTCGATGGTCTCGCCCTTCGCGCGCAAGGCGACGGCGAAACCGGCGATCTGGACCGGGGTGGTGTCTCCCGAGAGCACCTGTGCCATGGCCCAGGTGGCCTGTTCGGCGCTCAGGTCGACACCCGCGACGAGGGAGCCCAGGACCTCGGGCCAGGTGAAGCTCATCGTCAGACGGCGGCGCGCGAGCGCAACAACGAGATGACGACCTCAGCCAGCTGGATCGGGTCGATCGGGTGCGGCACAGCGGCCTCGGCCCGCGACCACGTGGCCAACCACGCGTCCTGCACCCGTCCGGTCAACACGATCACCGGCGGACACTGGTAGATCTCGTCCTTGAGCTGCTTGGCGATCCCCATGCCACCGGCGGGCACGGCCTCGCCGTCCAGGATCGCCAGGTCGATCGACCCGGCGTCCATCTGCTGGAGTACGACGGGCTCGGTGGCCACCTCGACGTACTCGAGCTCGGGGAGGTCGGGGTGCGGGCGCCGCCCGAGGGCGAGGATCACCTGCTGACGGGTGTTGGAGTCGTCGCTGTAGACGAGCACCTGCAAGGCCTTGGCGGTCACTCGTGCATCGTAGCCGGATCGGGCGGCGCCGGTGCAGCGGGCTCGACGACCGGGAGGGGGCTCGCCGCGGCCCGCGCGTCGCGGGCGTCGATGCGGTCCAGCCGCCGGTCCTCACGAACGGCCTCCCGCATCGAGGAGCGCACCCACTGGGTGAACAGGATCGCGAAGAACAGCAGCCCGATGAAGTCGCCGGCGCCCCACAGGATGCCGCCGGCCAGGTGCTGGTCGTCCAGCGGATCGGGCAGCCACGACCCCATGGGTCCGTCGTGCAGCGACGGGTACCAGTCCCCACCCAGCAGCGTGCTGCCACCCATGATCGTGACGCCGAGGAAGGCGTGGAACGGCAGGGTGAGCACCACGAGCAGGACCCGGAACGGGTAGTCCACCCGCCCTGGGATGGGGTCGATGCCCATCAGCGGCCAGAAGAAGAGGGCGCCGACCGTGACCAGGTGCACGTGCATCATCTCGTGGACGAACACCGAGTTCAGCGAGGCCTCGTACCACCCGGAGAAGTAGAGCGCCCACGGCGAGATGACGAAGAGCGCGAGCGTCAGCGGCGGGAAGGACAGGACCCGCGCGACCCGGGAGTGCAGGACCCCCAGCAACCAGCGGCGCGGCGTACCGGGAAGGGTGCGCAGGGCGAGGGTCACCGGAGCCCCGAGGGCCAAGAACAGCGGCACGACCATCGAGAGCACCATGTGCTGCACCATGTGCACGCTGAGCAGCGTGGTGTCGTAGGTCGCGATGCCGCTCTGGGTCACGACGTAGAAGCTGCCCGTGCCGCCGACCACGAACGCGACCGTCCGCCCGACCGGCCAGGCGTCGCCCCGGCGGCGCAGCGCAAGCACACCGGTCAGGTAGAGACCGGCCACCCAGACCGTGCCGATGAACAGCAGCGGGTCGATCCCCCACTCGGTGACGACACTCGACAGAGTGAAGCGGGGAAGGTCGGGCACGGACATCAGCACGCTGCAACATTAAGTCCCGACGAAAGTCAGGGGGTCGGGGTGCCCTCCCAGCCAGGTCATGGACATAATGTCTCTGTGGCGACTGCAACGGCTATCCCGGCATCCCGACTGCACGGACATCATGACCGTCCGAGCATGGTCAGTGTGGGCACGATCATCTGGCTCTCCAGTGAGCTGATGTTCTTCGCGGCCCTGTTCGCGTGCTACTTCACGATCCGTGCGGCGACGCCGGAGACGGCGGCACTGTGGGCGCAGAACACGGCCTTGCTCAACGTGCCGTTCGCGGCCGCCAACACCACCATCCTGGTGCTCTCCTCGGCCACCTGCCAGATGGGTGTGTTCGCGGCGGAGCGCGGCCAGGTCGGCCGCTCAGGTTCGGTGTTCAACGTCTCCAAGTGGGGTCTTCGCGAGTGGTTCGTGCTCACCTACGTCATGGGCGCGGTCTTCATCGCCGGCCAGGCAACGGAGTACGCCGCGCTCATCCACGAGGGCGTCACCATCCAGGACTCGGCCTACGGGACGATGTTCTACCTCACCACCGGCTTCCACGGCCTCCATGTGACCGGTGGTCTGATCGCTTTCCTGTTCGTGCTCGGACGCACGTTCCTGGCCCGGCGATTCACACATGAACAAGCCGTCAGCGCCATCGTCACGTCGTACTACTGGCACTTCGTCGACGTGGTGTGGATCGGCCTGTTCGCCACGATCTACCTGATCAAGTAACACCGGCCCGGACGAGAACCAGGACTGAATCTGTGCGCTTCTTGAATCGCTCCGCCGGACGAATCTCCCGGCACCGTCGAGGTCCGCTCGCGGGCTTCCTTGTCATCGTGCTGGGCCTGCTGCTCACCGGCGGACTCTTCGCGGCCTTCGCGCCTGCCAACGCAGGTCAGCAGGAGTCCGACGCCGCACAGGTGGAGGCCGGCCGCAAGCTGTTCCTGGTCGGCTGCGCCTTCTGCCACGGCCAGAACGGCGAAGGCATCCTGACCGAGGACGGCACCCAGCAGCTCGGGCCGTCCCTGGTCGGCGTCGGCGCGGCTGCCGCCCACTTCCAGCTCGGCACCGGGCGCATGCCGCTGGCCCAGCCCGGCCCGCAGGGTCCGCCGAAGAAGGTCGTCTACAGCGAGGAGGAGATCCTCCAGCTCGCGGCCTACGTGGCCTCCTTGGGCCCCGGCCCGGCGATCCCGGACGAGTCGGAGTTCAGCAGTGAGGGCATGAGTGCGGAGGAGAAGGAGAAGGCCATCGCCAACGGCGGCCAGATCTTCCTCACCAACTGCACCGCCTGCCACAACTTCGGCGGCAACGGTGGCGCCATGCCGGAGGGCAAGATCGCCTACTCGCTCACCGAGACCAGCCCGATCCACATCTTCGAGGCCATGCTCACCGGCCCGGGCCAGATGGATGTCTTCTCCAACGGCAACATCTCCCCCGAGGACAAGCGCGACGTGATCCTCTACCTCGAGTCGATCCGCGAGTCCCCGGAGTACGGCGGCCTCAGTCTCGGCGGACTCGGACCGGTCACCGAGGGCATGGCGGCCTGGTTGATCGGCATCGGCATCCTGGTCGGCTTCGCCGTGTGGATCGCTGCGCACACCACGCGATCGAGCAAGACCAAGAACGAGGAGGCGTCCGCGTGAGCGAATCCAACGACAACCTGCCCGCTGAGACGAGCGGCATCGTCGAGGTCATCCCCAACCCGGGGATGCCTGAGCACCACTGGCGCCCCACCGACGTCGACCCCAAGGCCGAACGGCGCGCCGAGCGCCAGGTCGCCATGCTCTTCGGGCTGTCGATGGTCTGCACCGTGCTGTTCGTGGTCGCCTACTTCACGTTGAGCATCGGCGAGGACGCCACCGTCTTCGCCGGCTTCGGTGCCTCCAACGTGGCGCTGGGCCTGACCTTCGGGCTCGCCCTGCTGTTCATCGGCATCGGCATCATCCAGCTCGCCCGCAAGCTGATGGCCGATCATGAGATCTCCGAGATGCGGCACCCGGCGAAGTCGTCCGACGAAGACCGCGAGGTCACCCTGGAGGCGCTCTCCCAGGGACTCGAGGAGTCCGGCCTCGGCCGTCGCCCGCTGATCCGCAACACGTTGCTGGGCGCGGTGAGCCTGATCGGCATCCCGCTCGTGGTCGGGCTGCGTGACCTCGGCCCGCTACCGGGCGACAAGCTGCTGAGCACCATCTGGGAGAAGGACATGCGCATCGTGCGCGATGTCACCGGCACCCCGATCCTGCTCTCGGACCTGCAGATCGGTGACCTGGCCAACGCGCAGCCCGAAGCCCTATTCCCCACGGAGGAGAACGGCTACCCCGAGCTCACCGGCCTGGAAATGCAGGTCGGCAAGTCCAAGGCCTCGGTCATCCTGATCCGGATGAACCCCGATGAGATCGTGCCCAACAAGGATCGGGAGAACTGGTCGGTGTCGGGGGTGGTCTGCTACTCCAAGATCTGCACCCATGTGGGCTGCCCGATCTCCCTGGCCGAACAGAAGACGCACCACCTGCTGTGCCCGTGCCACCAGTCGACGTTCGACCTGGCCGACTCCGGGCGCGTCATCTTCGGGCCGGCCGCCCGTGCACTGCCCCAACTGCCGATCGCGGTCGACTCAGAGGGGTACCTCGTCGCACAGAGCGACTTCACCGAACCCGTGGGCCCGAGTTTCTGGGAGCGTGACTCGTCATGAGTGCCACCGATCAGGTCGCCAGCACCAACGGCAAGACCGCCGCCAAGGCCAAGAAGGCCAACCCGGCCGGCGCAGCAGCTGAGTGGGCCGACGAACGCTTGGGCCTGGCCACCCTGGCCAAGAAGAACCTGCGCAAGGTGTTTCCCGACCACTGGTCCTTCATGCTCGGTGAGATCGCCCTGTGGAGCTTCGTGGTCCTGCTGCTGACCGGCGTGTTCCTGACGTTGTGGTACCGCCCCAGCATGGCCGAGGTCGAGTACATGGGCTCCTACGCCCAGTGGCGCGGCGTACCCATGTCGGAGGCGTTCCGCTCCAGCCTGGACATCTCCTTCGACGTGCGCGGTGGACTGCTGATGCGGCAGATGCACCACTGGGCCGCCATGCTGTTCGTCGCCTCGATGATGATCCACATGCTGCGGGTCTTCTTCACCGGTGCGTTCCGCAAGCCCCGCGAGCTCAACTGGGTCATCGGCTCCCTGCTGCTGCTGCTCGGCACGCTCGAGGGCTTCACCGGTTACTCGCTGCCCGACGACCTGCTGTCCGGCACCGGCATCCGTGCCGCGGACGGCTTCATGAAGTCGATGCCGGTGGTCGGCACCTACATGTCGTTCTTCCTGTTCGGTGGTGAGTTCCCGGGTGAGTCGATCATCCCGCGTCTCTACACCGTCCACGTGCTGCTGATCCCGGGCCTGCTGCTCGCCCTGATCGCGGCCCACATGCTGCTGCTCGTCTACCACAAGCACACTCAGTGGCCCGGCCCCGGACGCACCAACGACAACGTCGTCGGCTACCCGATGCTGCCGGTCTACGCCGCCAAGGCCGGCGGGTTCTTCTTCATCGTCTTCGGCATGGTCGCCCTGATGGGCGGGCTGCTGACGATCAACCCGGTGTGGAAGTTCGGACCCTACGATCCCTCCAAGGTCACCGCCGGTTCCCAACCCGACTGGTACATGGGCTGGCCGGACGGCGCCCTGCGGATCATGCCCGGCTGGGAGACGCACCTGTGGGGCCACACGTTGTCGTGGAACGTGTTCCTGCCGATCATCGTCCTGCCCGGGTTGATGTTCACGATCCTGATGATGCTGCCGTTCATCGACTCCTGGATCACCCAGGACAAACGCGATCACCACCTGCTCTACCGACCGCGCGACGCTCCGACGCGCACGGCGGTCATGGTGGCGCTGATGACGTTCTACGGCATCCTCTGGATGGCCGGTGGCAACGACATCATCGGCATCACCTTCCACCTGAGCATCGAACAGATCACCTACTTCAACCGGGTGGCTGTGTTCGTGGGGCCGGTGATCGCCTTCATCATCGCGCGGCGCTGGTGCATCTCGTTGCAGCGTCACGACAAGGAGACGGTGCTGCACGGCTACGAGTCGGGCGTGATCATGCGCTCGCCCGAGGGTGGCTACAGCGAGAAGCACCTGCCGCTCCCGGTCGAGAAGGCCTACAAGCTCACCGCGCGTGAAGCCGATCAGGTCTACACGGGTCCGGGCGCGACCGACGCCAACGGCGTGGCTGCTCCGGGGACCCTGAAGGAGAAGTTGCGCGCGAAGCTGTCGACCTTGATGTACGCCGACAACATCGCGCCGCCGACCGCGGAGGAACTCGAGGAGGGCCACCACCACGCCGAGCACGAGCACGAGCTCGAGGCGGGGCTGGACCACCCGGCTGACGGTCACCAGTTCGACGGGCGACACACGATCGACGAAGAGCCGATCCGCCCAGGTCACTGACCACGACGAAGGCCCCCGATCCAGCTGTGCGGATCGGGGGCCTTCGCTTTGCCCGTCAACCCCGGAGAGGGAGTGTCATCCTGTGATCAAGGCCATCGTCTTCGACCTCGACGGCACCTTGTTCGACCACGAGGGTGCCGCGCGCCACGGACTCCGCACCTGGGCGCCGACCCTGGGCCCGACGTCACTGGCGCCCGAGGAGATCGAGGCTCTGTGGTTCGCTCTCGACGCCCGCCACTACCAGGGTTACCTCGATGGTCGGCTGAGCTACGCAGGCCAGCGCCGCCTGCGGATGCAGGAGTTCGTGCACGCACTGGGCCTGGACGCGACCGTGGACCTGGAGGGCGCGTTCCTGGACTACCTGGCCGCCTACTCAGCTGCCTGGCGCGCCTTCGACGACGCCCTCGACGCGCTGCGCGGGGCCCAGGCGGCGGGTCTTGACGTCGCTGTCCTCACCAACGGAGACCTCGACCAACAGACCGCCAAACTACGGGCCACGGGACTGATCGAGCACTGTGGCCCGATCTTCGCCTCGTCGGCCCTCGGGGTCGCCAAGCCGGCCCCGAGCGCTTACTGGGCCGTTGCGAGCAGCCTGGGCCACTCCCCCGCCGAACTGCGGATGGTCGGGGACAACCTGACCACCGACGTCCAGGGAGCGCTGTCTGCCGGACTCGAGGCAGTTCACCTGGATCGCGGTGCCCAAGGCCCTACCTACGGGTTCGACGGCGCGGCCGCCAGCATCCGCACCCTCGCCGACCCCGCCCTCATCCCCTGACCTGTCGCAGATGTGCACGCACCTCACGCCGACCCGTCGCAGATGTACACGCACCTCACGCCGACCCGTCGCAGATGTGCGCTCAGGCTGCGCGACCGAATCGGCGCCGCGCTCTCGCGATCCCCGCCCTCAGGCGTAGGTCGGCATCCTGAAGGGGACCATGGATGTTCGCAGCACGGAACACATCGCACTCGTAGTGCAACGCCTCGACCACCCAGGCGCGCCGCGTCGCGTCATGCCGCTCCTGCTCCGGGCCGTGCCACTGAGCCCCGTCGTACTCTGCAGCGTAACGAAGATCTGGCACCGCCAGGTCGAGGAAGTAGAAGCCGGACGGTGCCTCGACCCTGAGTTGCGGGGTGGGCGTCGGGAGCCCACAGTCAATCCATCTGAGCCGCAGAATGCTCTCGCCCGGCGACTGCGCGCGCCCATCGACAATGGGGGCCAGCGAGCGGAGCTGGCGGATGCCCCGGTAGCCCCTGAAGCGCCGAGTGCTGTCCAGCAGTTCGGAGGACGAGAAGCTGCCCGCGCGCATCATCGCGTCCATTGCCGCCAGCGCCTGATCCCGGTGCAGCAGTCGGCCCAGATCACACGCCGTCCTGACCGCGGTCGTCACCCGGACACCACCGACCGTTGTCACCTCGTCTGCTGCCAGGGTCCGCTCTCCGCTGGCCGCGAGCGAGTTGCGGAGGCGGTAGCCCGGCGGTCGGAAGAGCGAGACCCTGGGCACGACAAGGTGGTCGCCGGGCGCCAGCGCCATGGGCGCGCCCAACAACCAGGCAGCGGTGCGGTCTGTGACGACCGAGTCCGACGGTACGACGAGCCGCAGGCACGCGATCCGCAGTTCCAGTGAATCCTGAAGCTGAGCAACATGATGGACCCCTTGGATCGGATGGATGAGCAGACCGTCGCGCACCCAGCGCGACAGCACCCGTCGATTCACCCCCCAGGCGCGCGCTTCGGCCGAGGAGAACGGCCTGTCCAGCGGGACGGGTGCGGTGTCGTCGAGGAACGGACTTTGTGGCATCGGGCGCATGCCCGCAAAGGTGCCGCCGCTGTCGCTCACACACCAGCGGCAAATCAGCGTTCTGTGGACAACCGTGCTCAGCCAGGCATGCGCCCACGTACATCTGCGACAGGTCAGCACGGATCAGGCGTACATCTGCGACAGGTCAGCGCGGATCAGACGTGCATCTGCGACAGGTCAGCGCGGATCAGACGTACATCTGCGACAGGTCAGAGAGCGGAGCCGCCGGCGTAGGTCGCGTACGACTCGTTCCAGTCGCCGTAGCCGTTCGTGAGGGTCATCTGCCGGTCGGTCCCGGTGTATTCGACGACGTCGCCACGCTTGGACATGTCGTAGAGCCACTTGGCGTTGGCATCCGACATACCGGTGCAGCCGTGCGACACGTTGTCGTAGCCCTGCGAGGCAACCGACCAAGGCGCCCCGTGGATGAACTCACCGGAGTAGGTCACCCGCATCGCCCACTTGACGTCGTCGATGTCGTAGGCGTCCGGGCTTCCCGCGGCGATGCCCACGGTCTCGGAGTTCATCCGCTTGCTGGAGAACTTCTCGATGATCACCTTCGTGCCCGAGCGGGTCGTGAACCCAGGCTTGCCCGTGGTGATCGGCAGCGTCCGCAGCAGCTCGCCGTTGGAGTAGACCTTCATCTGGTGGGTCTGGGCGTTGACCTTGTAGATGTTGGCCGACCCGACGTGGAAGTCGATGTGCCGGTCCTCCTGGCCGAAGATGCCGTTGCCGGCCGGCACACTGTTGACGTCGATGTCGACCGCGACGTCAGTGCCGGACTTCCAGTAGGTCTTCGGTCGCCAGTGGACCTCCTGGCTGCTGATCCAGTGCCAGCTGCCCTTCTGGGCAGGCGTGCTGGTGACCTTGAGGTGCTTCTCGATGGATGCCTTGTCGGTCACCGGGACGTCGAAGGTCACGATGACGGGCATGCCGACACCGACGGTCTCGCCATCGAGCGGAGCCACGGACGCATAGGTCTGCTGGTCGAGCGTCAGGTCCTTGGTGTGGAACTGGCTGCGGCTGCGCTGGCTCGAACCGTCGGAGGCCATGGCCACCGACTTCACGACGTACGTCGTCCCGGGCTCCAGCAGGTCGCTGGCCACCCAGGTGCCGTCCGACTCCATGGCCCCCGCCAGTGCACCCTCGGGCGACTTCACGGTGACCTTCTCCAGCGTGCCGCCCTCGGCCGAGATCTTGACCACGGAGTCGACGGCGACGCCGCGACCCTTCACGTTGGCGGTCACCGTCACCGGCGTGGCCTCAGACGAATCAGAGGTGGACGGGGTGCCGGAGGATGAGCTGCCGTCAGTCGACTCGGCCGCAGGCGCGCCGGCACTGCCGTCACACGCTGTCAGGCAGACAGTCGTCAGAGCGGCGATGCTCAACGCCGTCACGATTCGGCGCACAGACATGTTCGGTTCCCCCAGAGAAGGTTGACTAGGTAAAAGGGTAGGCGGCGGACGAAACAACACAAAAACACCGCCCGGACTCTAGACGCGAGTCCGGGCGGATTGGTTGCTTGCGCGAGAGAGACGCGAGAGCGAGATCTTCAGTGAGCGTGCTCGCCGCGGTAGAACTCGAACACCCAACCGCTCAGCGCGATGATGCCGAGCGCCGCGCCCAGGATGAACAGCCACCAGCCGAAGACGACTCCGAGCACACAGATGGCCAAGGTGAGCCCGCACCACAGCGGCCACCAGGAGTACGGCGGGAAGAAGCCCAGCTCCCCGGCTCCGTCCGCGATCTCGGCGTCCTTGCGGTCCTCGGGCCTCGGCTCCATCTTGGAGGCGTGGAACCCGAGGTAGAGCGAGATCATGAGCACCAGCAGGGTGGCCATGGTGAGTGCCGAGGTCCCGGTCCAGTCTCCGGTGATGAACCAGTAGGCCGGGGACACCAGCACGAGGAATCCCGTGGTGATGGCGAAGATCCAGGTCTCGTCCTTCATCGGTGGTCGTCCTCCTGGCCGTCGATCCGGTCCTTGAGCATCTCAGCCCGGCCCTCCATGGCTGGGGCGTCAGCGACCTCGGCCTCCGTCTCCAGGCCGTTGTTGTCGTCGTACTCCAGGGCCGCGATCTCCGGGTGGTGCAGGTCGAAGGCGGGCGACTCCGAGCGGATCCGCGGGATGCTGACGAAGTTGTGTCGCGGCGGCGGGCACGAGGTCGCCCACTCAAGGGACCGTCCCCAGCCCCAGGGATCGTCCACGCCCACCATCGGCGCATTGCGGGTGATCCACACGTTGTAGAAGAACGGCAGCGTCGAGGCCGCCAGTAGGAAGGCGCCGATCGTGGAGACCTGGTTGAGGGTGGTGAAGCCGTCGTCGGGCAGATAGTCGGCGTAGCGGCGCGGCATGCCCTCGACACCCAGCCAGTGCTGGACCAGGAAGGTGGTGTGGAAGCCCACGAACAGCAACCAGAAGTGGATCTTGCCGAGGCGCTCGTTGAGCATCCGACCGGTCATCTTCGGCCACCAGTAGTAGAACCCGGCGAACATCGCGAACACGACGGTGCCGAAGACCACGTAGTGGAAGTGCGCCACCACGAAGTAGGAGTCGGAGACGTGGAAGTCGAGCGGCGGCGAGGCCAGGATGATGCCGGTCAGCCCACCGAAGAGGAACGTGGTGAGGAAGCCGATCGTCCACAGCATGGGGGTGTCGAAGGACAGAGATCCCCCCCACATCGTGCCTATCCAGTTGAAGAACTTCACTCCGGTGGGCACCGCGATCAGGAACGTCATGCCGGAGAAGAACGGGAGGTCCACCGCACCGGTGACGAACATGTGGTGGGCCCACACGGCCACCGACAGGATCGCGATGCCGAGCGTGGCGCCGACGAGGCCGACGTAACCGAAGATCGGCTTGCGACTGAAGACGGGCAGGATCTCGGTCACGATGCCGAAGAACGGCAGCGCGATGATGTAGACCTCCGGGTGTCCGAAGAACCAGAACAGGTGCTGCCACAGGATCGGCCCACCATGGGCCGCGTCGAACACGTGGGCACCGAGGAGTCGATCAGCCTCGAGCGACAGCAGGGCGCCGGCCAGGATCGGGAAGGCGATCAGCACCAGCAGCGAGGTGATCAAGGTGTTCCACACGAAGATCGGCATCCGGAACATGGTCATGCCGGGGGCGCGCATGCAGATGATCGTGGTGATGAAGTTGACCGCACCGAGGATGGTGCCCAGACCGGCCATCCACAGACCCATGATCCACAGGTCGCCACCGATGCCCGGCGAGCGCACCGCGTCGGAGAGCGGCGTGTAGGCGAACCAGCCGAAGTCGGCCGCGCCCTGGGGCGTGAGGAAGCCGGAGGCCGCGATCAGTCCGCCGAAGAGGAACAGCCAGTAGCTGAACATGTTGAGTCGCGGGAACGCGACGTCGGGCGAACCGATCTGGAGCGGCATGATCACGTTGCCGAACCCGAAGAAGAGCGGCGTCGCGAACAACAGCAGCATGATCGTGCCGTGCATGGTGAACAGCTGGTTGTAGACCTCGTCGTTGACCACCTGCATGCCCGGGTAGGCCAGCTCGGATCGGATCAACATGGCCATCAGGCCACCGATCAGGAACCAGGCGAACGAGGTGACCAGGTACATCTTGCCGATCAGCTTGTGATCGGTCGTGGTCATCATCCGGACCAGCAACTGGCCCAGAGGCTTGCGGACCGGGCGGTCCACTGCTGCTGCGGTGCTCACTCGGAGCCTCCCTCGGAGTCGCTGAGGCCGGTTAGGGTGGTGGCGTCGTCGCCGCCGAGCAGCGGCTCGTCGGAGACGTAGCCCTTGGCGATCTGGTCGCGGAGGTACTGGTCGAAGTCCGCCTGCGAGACGACCTCGACGTTGAAGAGCATGCGCGAGTGGTAGACGCCGCAGAGCTCGGTGCACTTGCCCTTGAACTCGCCGATCTGGTTGGGCGTCACCTGGAAGCGGTTGTTGCGCCCCGGGACGACATCCATCTTCATCAGGAAGGCTGGGATCCAGAACGAGTGGATCACGTCAGGGCTGCTGAGCTGGAACTCGACGGTCTGGCCCTCGACCAGCACGAGCGTCGGGATGTCGCGCGCCGTGCCGGCTGAGTAGACGACCTGGCCGTCGGCGACGTCCTCGTCCATGTAGTTGAAGGTCCACGTCCACTGCTGACCGACGACCTTCACGACGTGGTCGGGGTTGTCCTCGAGCTTGAGGACCGCGTTCTGGGCCAGGACGGTGTGCTGGAACAGCACGACGACCATGATGATCGGCGCGATGGTGTAGAAGATCTCCAGCGGCAGGTTGTAGCGCGTCTGGACCGGGATCTCGTCGTCGCTGCGGCGGCGGTAGCGCCACACCACGAAGAAGATCAACCCCCAGACCACGATGCCGGTGGCGAGAGCGGCGACCCATGACCACTTCCACAGGTCTGCGATGTGTTGACCCTGGATGGTCGCGGGAGAGTCCGCGGGCATGGCGAAACGCGATGCCTGGTCCTGGGTCTCCTGGGAACATCCGGCGAGCATCAGCAGACTGAAACCCAGCAGTGCCACGACGCCGAGACGTCGAGCAGTCTTGGGGAGGTGCAGACCCACGAACGAGCCCCTCTCTCAACTACAGCGGACAGCAAGAACACTACTGGACTTCACCCCCGGTGTGGACGGCAGGTCGCCCGGTAGGTTCGGCGTGTGACAAAAGCGTCGGAGGCCGGACCCGGCTCCATCGGTGGCTACTTCGACGCTGCGTCTTCGCAACCCCTGCACCCCGCCGCTCGCGACGTGTTCGCCGCCGCTCTGGACAAGGGGTACGCCGACCCGCGCCGGCTGCATCACCCGGCCCGATCCGCACGTCTGCTGCTCGACAACGCACGCGAGGTCCTCGCCTCGTGCCTCGAGGTCCGGCCGGACGAAGTCACCTTCACCACGTCGGGCACCGACGCGGTGCATCGCGGGCTGCTCGGCCTCGCTCACGGGCAGGTACGGCGCGGACACCGGGTCGTCCACTCCTCGGTCGAGCACTCGGCGGTCCTGCACGCCCTGCAATGGACCAAGGTCGAGGACCACCTCGCGCTGGAGGTGGACCGGTTCGGCCGGGTGTCAGCACCGGAGACGATCCGGGCCGCAGCCCTGCCCGGGGTCGCGGCAGTCGCCCTGCAGGCGGCCAACCACGAGCTCGGGACACTCCAGCCGGTCACCGAGGTGGCTGCTGGGCTGGACGGCGTACCCCTGTTCGTCGACGCATGCGCGCTGGCCGGGCACACCGACCTGCCATCCGGTTGGTCGACGGCCGCACTGTCAGCACACAAGTGGGGTGGGCCTTCGGGGGTCGGAGTGCTGCTGGTGCGCAAGGGCACCCGCTGGCGCAACCCGTTCCCGGGTGATGACCGGATCGACGAGCGCACCAGCGGCTACGAGAACGTCCCGGCGGCGCTCGCGGCGGCCGCTGCCCTGCAGGCCGTGGTCGCCGAGCGCAGCGAGGTGTCGGCGCGCCTCCATGCCCTGGTGGAGCGCATCAGAACCGTGGTCCAGCGCGAGATTCCCGATGTCGAGGTGGTGGGCCATCCCGAGGACCGCCTCCCCCACCTGCTCACCTTCTCGTGCCTCTACGTGGACGGGGAGGTCCTGGTGAACGAGCTCGACCGCCACGGCTTCAGCGTGGCCAGTGGCTCCGCGTGCACCGCATCGACCCTGGCCCCGAGCCACGTCCTGGCGGCGATGGGGGTGCTCACGCACGGCAACCTGCGGGTGTCCCTGACCCGCGAGACGACCTCGGCGCAGGTGGAGGAGTTCCTGCGCGTCCTGCCAGGGATCGTGGCTCGGATCCGCAGCGAGGCGGGGCTGTGATCACCGAGCTCGACTGCCGTGGCCTGCGCTGCCCACTTCCCATCATCGAGCTCGCCAAGGCGCTGCCCGAGATCGACGTCGGGGGCATGGTGGCGGTCGTGTCGACCGACCTGGCCGCGGCCGTCGACGTACCGGCCTGGTGCCGGATGCGGGCACAGGAGTACGTCGGGCAGGACACCGCCCAGGACGGGACCCCGCGCTACCTGGTGCGTCGACTCAGCTGACGCAGGGGTCAGGGGCGGAAGGTGGCCAGGTGCGGTTCGATGTCGGCGACCGCATCCGGGCCGTAGGCGGATTCGAGGCGCCGGACGAACTCGGCACGCGACAGCACGTACTCCTGGGTGCCCACCTGCTCCACCACATAGACCGCGAGCAGGCAGCCCAGCTGCGCGGCCCGCTCGTGGTCCAGGCCCCAGGTGAGGGCGGCGAGGAAGCCGGCGCGGAAGGCGTCGCCGACCCCGGTGGGCTCCACCTTGCGGATCTCCGGAACGGCCGCCACGGTGATCCGGTCAGCCTTGCGGGACTCGATGGCCACGCCCTGCGCACCCAGGGTGATCACCCAGGTGCCGACCCGGTCGAGGACGTCATCGCGGGTCCAGCCGGTCTTCTGGGTGATCATGCTGGCCTCGTACTCGTTCGAGACCAGGATGTGTGCCCCGTCGATCAGCTGACGGATCAGGTCACCGTCGCCGAACGCCAGCTGCTGCGAGGGATCGGCCACGAACTGGTAGCCCCGCTGACGGCACTCCTCGGTGTGGCGCAGCATCCCGGCCGGGTCATCGGGCCCGATCAGGACGTAGTCCGGCGCACCCACCCGGTCGACGATGGGCTTGAGCTCGATCTCACGCGACTCACTCATCGCCCCCGCGTAGAACGACGCGATCTGGGCCATCGCGGTGTCGGTGGTGCACACGAATCGTGCGGTGTGGCGGGTCTCGGAGACATGGACGGAGTCACAGTCCACCAGGTGACGCTCCAGCCAGGAGCGGTACTCGGCGAAATCCTCGCCCACCGCGCCCACGAGGACCGGGCGCAGGCCCAGGTTGCCGAGACCGAAGCAGATGTTGGCAGCGCAGCCTCCGCGCCGCACCTCGAGGTCCTCGACCAGGAAGGACACCGACAACTTGTCGAGCTGATCGACGACCAACGAGTCGGAGAACTGTCCGGGGAAGGACATCAGGTGGTCGGTGGCGATGGAGCCGGTGATCAGCAATGACATGTTGCGAAACCCTACCCGGCTGTGTCGCTGGGGATACCGGCAAGTAGCGCTTAGCCTCGAACCATGGACACCGACCGACGCGCCTACGACGACCTGGCCACTCCCCTCGACATGGTCGCCGACTGCCACAGCATCGAGGTCAAGCTCCGCTTCGACCGGATCGCCAAGGCCGCCTCGCAGCCGGCGCCGTCACTGCGCTACGAGGATCACCCTGTCGATGTGGCCAAGCGCGACATATCCGTCAGCGAGGCGACCGCCCGACTGGCCGCCGCGCTCTACCAGGACTAGTCACTCAACGCACAAGAGCCCTGCCGGATCGCTCCGGCAGGGCTCTTGTGCTGTGGTCTCAGCTGAAGGAGTCACCGCACGCGCACGAACCGGTCGCGTTGGGGTTGTCGATCGTGAAGCCCTGCTTCTCGATGCTGTCGACGAAGTCGATCACCGCACCGTTGAGGTAGGGAACGCTCATCCGGTCGACCACGACCGACGTGCCGTCGAAGTCGGTCACGACGTCGCCGTCCAGGGTGCGCTCGTCGAAGAACAACTGGTAGCGAAGTCCCGAACAGCCGCCGGGCTGGACGGAGATCCGCAGCGCGAGGTCGTCGCGACCTTCCTGCGCCAGGAGGCTCTTGACCTTCTCGGCCGCCACCGGAGACAGGTTGATCTGGTCGGTGCGGGTCTCGTATGCCTGCTCAGTCATGTGTCTGCTCCCAAAGTCTGTGGTCTTGCAGGTTCCAATCTTCGCACACCGGCGGTTATTCCCGGGGCCTCCCTACCGGGACTGACACAACGTCCCTACCGGGACTGACACAACGTCCCTATCGGGACCAGGTCCGCGCCGTACGCTGCGCCAGTTCGGCCAGCGACGCCGCTGGGTCGCCCATGGCCCGCTGCTCCCCGACCAGGTCCACCAGGGAGTAGGCGGCCTCGATGCCCAACGCCCGCATCTCCCTCGAACCGATCAGCACCTGACCGGCCAGCGCGATGCACGGCCGCAGGGCCTCGGCCGAGATCGCGGCCACGCCGTAGGGCACCTTGCCGGAACGACTCGAGAAGTCGAACGCCCCCTCCCCGGTGACCACGAGGTCGGCCTTGCGGGCCCGGTCGGCGAGTCCCACGATGCCGGCCACCAGATCGATGCCCGGCTCTCGACGTCCGCCCAGCAGCATGAGCGCGAAACCGAGTCCTCCCGCGGCGCCCGCACCCTTCTCCAGGGAGAGCCTGCGGTCCGTGCGGGCAGCGAAGTGCTCCAGCAGGCCGTCGACAGCCGGCAGCCGATCCTCCGCGATGCCCTTCTGGGGGCCGAACGTCTTGGCTGCGCCGAAGAGTCCGGTCAGCGGGCTGTCCACGTCGGAGGCGATCACGATCTCCACCTCCGGCCTGCCAGGGAGCAAGACAGTGTCGAGTCCGGCCAGGCCGGCGGCGCCTGCGTGCAACAGCTCGGCCGGTTGGGCCCCCAACGCCGCCAGGAGCCCCGCGCCCCCATCGGTGGTCCCGCTGCCGCCGAGGCCGACCACGATCCGCCGCGCCCCCATGTCGATCGCGGCTGCCAGCAGCTGCCCGACGCCGTACGAGGACGCCTTCTCGGGGTCGCCGTCCCGGGTCAGCGGCAGACCACAGGCCTGGGCGCTCTCGATGTACGCCGTGTCCGCCTCGCGCAGGATCAACGCCGGCACCGGATCGCCGAAAGGGCCCTCGACCGTGGCGGCGAGCAGTTCGCCCCCCAGTGCGGTGTGGATCACGTCGACGAAGCCGGGACCGCCATCAGACATCGGGGCCAGATCGAGCTCGTCGCCGGGCGAGCGGCGCAACCAACCCTCCGCGATGGCCTCGGCAGCCTGGACCGCACTCAGCGTCCCGGCGAACTTGTCCGGAGCAATCAATACCCGCATGCGCCCATCTTGACCTCCCGTTAGGTTTGCCCGGTGACCGAGGTGACGATTCGGCCGATGCGACCCGAGGACGTTCCTGCCGCGGAGCGCCTCAGCGCGCTCAGCTTCCACGAGCTCGACCTCCGCTCGGCCTCGCCGGCGCTGCCCGAGCCGGAGCTGCGCCCCCCGCACCGGGCCACCATGTGGGTCGCCCGCACGACCCACTTCCTCCAGACCGATCCAGGGGGCTCCTGGGTCGCGGAGGACGACAGCGGGATGCTCGGGGTCGCCACGTCGTACAACCGGGAGAAGCTGTGGTGTCTCGCGACGTACGCCGTGCTCCCCGGGCTGCAGGGTCGCGGGATCGGCAAGCAACTGCTCGCCGCGGCACTGCGCCACGGAGACGGCTCGCTGCGCGGCATGATCGCGGCTTCGTCAGACCCCAAAGCAGTGCGGCGCTACCGGATGGCCGGCTTCTCACTGCATCCCCAGATGTTCCTGACCGGCTCGGTGGACCGGGCCGCCATTCCGGTGATCGAGAAGGTGCGCGAGGGGTCGACCGCGGACATCGACCTCATGGACTCGATCGACCGGCGCACCCGCGGCGCCGCCCATGGGCCCGATCACGCGGTGATGCAGTCCCTGTGGCGCCTCATCGTCTCCGACACCACGACCGGCTCCGGCTACGCCTATCTCGATGAACGCTCGCAGGTGCAGCTGCTGGCCGCGACCAACCGGCGCACCGCCGTACGCCTGCTCTGGGAGGCCCTGGCCGGCAGCGGCGACTCCGCCACGGTCGGCCACCTCACAGCGGCCAACGAGTGGGCGCTCGACGTGGGCCTCGCCGCCCGACTCGATGTGCACCAGGAGGGGTACCTGGCGCTGCGCCGGATGACCCTGCCCGCGCCGTACCTCCACAACGGAGCCTTCCTGTGAGCCGGACTACGATGGCTCCATGACGACGATCGACCTGCCCCTGCTCCCGCTCGGCAAAGGCAAGGACCTCGACTCCGAACGCGGAGTCGAATGCCCCGGAGACCTGCCTGCTGCCTCGGATCCGAGCCTGGTCGAGCGCGCGCGGGCAGCCAAGGCGGCGCTCGGCGAGCGCCTGTTCGTGCTCGGGCACCACTACCAGCGCGACGAGGTCATCCAGTTCGCCGACGTCACCGGGGACTCGTTCAAGCTCGCCCGAGACGCCGCGGCCCGACCTGAGGCCGAATACATCGTGTTCTGTGGTGTGCACTTCATGGCCGAGTCCGCCGACATCCTCACGTCTCCCGACCAGCAGGTGATCCTGCCCGACCTGGCGGCGGGATGCTCCATGGCCGACATGGCCCGGCTCGGCCAGGTGGAGGACGCCTGGGACGCCATGGTCGCGGCCGGGATCGCCGACAGCGTCGTCCCGATCACCTACATGAACTCCAGCGCCGACATCAAGGCGTTCTGCGGCCGCAACGGCGGCGCTGTGTGCACGTCGAGCAACGCCGACGTCGCCCTGGAATGGGCCTTCGAGCAGGTGCCCGACGCCAAGATCTTCTTCCTGCCCGACCAGCATCTCGGTCGTAACACCGCCGTGCTCAAGATGGGCTTCTCCCTCGACGACTGTGTCGTGTGGGACCCGCGCCAGCCCAACGGCGGCAACACCGTCGAGGCGCTGCGCGCTGCTCGCATGATCCTGTGGAAGGGGCACTGCTCGGTGCACGGTCGGTTCTCCGCCGCCGTGGTCGACGAGCTTCGCGCGAAGGTGCCGGACGTCAAGATCCTGGCGCACCCGGAGTGCACCCACGACGTCGTCCTCAAGTCCGACCTGGTGGGCTCCACCGAGTTCATCATCAAGACCATCGAGGCAGCGCCAGCCGGTTCGAGCTGGGCGATCGGCACCGAACTCAACCTCGTCAAGCGCCTGGCCGGCGCCCACCCTGACAAGAACATCATGTTCCTCGACAAGAACGTCTGCTACTGCGCGACCATGAACCGGATCGACCTCCCGCACTTCGTGTGGGCGCTCGAGTCCCTCGTTGCCGGCAACGTCGTCAATGTCATCTCGGTCGACCCCGACACCGAGCACTGGGCCAACATCGCCCTGCAGCGGATGCTGGATCTTCCGGGCAAGTCCCACCGTGACTGAGAACTGACCCCGGCGGTTGTCCGGCGTACTTGAAGGGTTCGCCACCATCGGTGTGGTGATCGCCCTGGGAGCCCTGCTCGCCCAGTTGCGGATCGTCGACCTCTCCGCGGCCCGGGTGCTGTCGCAGGTGTCGTTCTTCGTGGCCAGCCCGGCGCTGATCCTGTCGCTGGTCTCGCGCACCGACGTGTCACACGTGCTCTCGCGCCAACTGCTGGCCACCGTCGTCGGCGTCCTGGTCCCGCTGGCCATCTACGTCGCAGCCGCACGCTGGGTGTGGCACCGTGGGCTGGGCGACACGGTGATCGGTGGATTCTGCTCCTCCTACGTCAACGCCGGGAACCTGGGGCTGCCGGTCGCGGCCTACGCCCTGGGCGACGTCACGTACGTCGTGCCGACGCTGCTGCTCCAACTGGCGGTCCTCACCCCGATCGGCGTGGGCCTGCTCGACCACGATGCCAAGCGCGACCGCCCACGCAGCGCCCTTCTGCTGCCCCTGGCCAACCCGCTGACGGTCGCGGTGTTGGCCGGGTTGACCCTGTCGCTGACAGCGACATCGATCCCGGGGCCGGTGCTGGCTCCCATCGACCTGATCGGGGCGATGGCAGTGCCCTCGGTGCTGGTCGCCTACGGGATCTCCCTGCGACTGGGTGGAGGCTTCGGCGCGGGCGGCAGCATCGGCGAGATCACCGTGGTCAGCGCCCTGAAGCTCGTGGTGCAGCCACTCGTGGCCACGCTCACCGGAAGCCTGTTGGGGCTGTCGGGCACAGCGCTGCTCGCGGTCGCTGTCCTCAGTGCGCTGCCGACAGCGCAGAACGTCTTCACCCATGCGACGCGCTACGGCCGCGGCGAACTCCTGGCACGCGACGCCATCCTGGTGACGACGTGCCTGTGCGTGCCACTGATCGTGGTCATCGCGGCCGTGCTGGGCTGATCAGTCGCAGTAGTCGCAGATCCCTGATGCCGGGAGCGCCATGAAGCAGCGGTCGCAGACCTTGGGCGGTGGTGCGTCGCTCTTGGCGACCCGGGCCGGCTTGGTCGGCTTCCCAGCCCGGGGGCTCCGGGCCGGGGCGCCGACCCGGCTGGTGGGGCGTGTGCGCGCACCGGGCACCCGCACGGTACGAGCCGGCTCACCCCCACCGGGCGGGATCTCGGCACCGTGGCGTCGGTAGCACTCAAGCCGCTCGAACGCGGCGTGCTCGTCCGCGTCGTTGACCGACTCCGAGCGCAGGGTGAGGATCGTGTCGGCGTACCAGTCCCCCATGGTGCCGTCGGCACGGATGCACAGCGCCCCCAGGTTGGGCTCACGTCGGCGTTCGCAGTCCGAAGCCACCCGGAACAGCACGTCGCCGATCCAGTAGTGGACGGCCTGACGGGTCCGGATCCGGCTGCGCTGCTGCACTCCCTCGCCGAGCTCCTGCACCGTCATCACCGCGTGATAGTCGGCTGCGACGTCTGCCAGGAGGTGCCGGGCGGCCAGTGCCCAGGTCTCCCGGGCGGCTTCGCTGCCGATGGTGGCGGCTTCGATCCAGGGCACATCGTTCATGGGGCCAAGTTACAAGCGACCCGGGGTGTGAAGCTCGGCAGGGGCGCGCGTGTGCGCCTGCCACCAGGTCACTCTGTATTCCAGGAATCACCGGTCGGCCGGGGGTTCTGGCGGTTGTCAGCCGTTGCGATGGCTGACAACCGCGAGTTTCACCGGGCGACCGGGGAAACCTAGAGACCCGGCGCCCCCCACAGCGCCATCCACCGGGTGAGGTCCTTCTCCACGGGGAGTTCTCCGGCGAGCAGGTCGCGGACCTGGAGCTCGAGCAGGTTGTCTCGCGTCGGCGGCTCCTTCGGCGCGAAGGGGTAGAAGGTGCCCTGTTTGTAGAGGTAGACCAGTCCGAAGTGTCGTCCCTGCGCGTCGGCGAACGGGACCATCGAACACAGCAGACCGGACCCGAAGCCCTGCTCCTCGAGGCTGGTGTTGATGGCGTGCAGGTCGGTGCACAACACCGACATGTCGTCCTGCCGGGTGATGAGCCAGGTGAAACCGAACGAGTCGGTGACCGTCTCGAGGTCCGGGCCGTCGTCGTCGGCATCAAGCAGCTCGATGATGTCGGCGCGGGTCTGGGCAGCAGCCGCGCCCTCGGCCGCCCGGTAGCACACCGCCCCGGACCCGACCGGCCGGAACCCTGACGTCGTCTCGAGGGTCAATGCCGCGTTGGGCAGGCCGAACAGTGCGTCCAGGCGGGCGGCTCGGGGGCGATTGCGCCCCAGGATCGAGTCCATGAAGTTCACGGCAGGGGACGCCCCAGCTCGGTCGCGATCTCGGCCAGTTGCTCCAGGCGCTGCTCCAGCGACGGATGCGTCGAGGTGAGGGTCTTCAGACTGACACCGCTGATCGCGGGGGCGATGAAGAACGCGTTCATCGCACTGCTGGCGCGCAGGTCCTTCTGCGGGATCGCCGCCATCTCGCCGGTGATCTTCTGCAGCGCGGAGGCCAGTGCCCCCGGCTTCTGCGTCAGGTAGGCCCCGGAACGGTCGGCACAGAGCTCGCGATAGCGCGAGAGCAGGCGCATCGCGAAGAAGCTGATCGCATAGACGACCAGGCTGACGGCCAGCACCACCAGGTAGGCCGGAGCGCCACCGTTGTCACTGTTGTTGCGCCGCCCGGCCAGCGCGAAGCCGCCGTACTGGGCCGAGCGGGTCAGCATCCCGGCCACGATGCCCGCCGACGACGCCAGCGTCATCACGAGTACGTCGCGGTGCGCCACGTGCGACAGCTCGTGTGCCAGCACGCCCTCGAGCTCCTCGGCCGTGAGTCGCTGCAGGATCCCGGTCGTCACACAGACCACGGACCGGTTGGGTGATCGGCCGGTGGCGAAGGCGTTCGGCAGGTCGATGTCGGAGATCCCGACCCGGGGCTTGGGCATGTCGGCCAGCTGGCAGAGCCGATCGATCATCCCGTGCAGCTCCGGCGCCTCCTCCGGGCTGACCTCGCGAGCCCGCATGGCCCGCATCGCCACCGTGTCCGAGGTCCACCACTGGTAGAACACGAAGCCCAACGAGATCAGGCCGATGAACGGTGCGTACTGCGGCGGGAACACGAACAGCAGCGTCACCACGACCGCCACGAAGAGGGCGCCGAGGAAGAACATCACTGCGGTCATCCGGACGGTCAGTCCGGTGTCCTTGATGAAGCGGGAGTTGGCCACCGTCAGCCGGGGATCAGTCCGTCATCGCTGAGGAGGTCGCGCACCTCGTCGATGCTGGCGTCGGCCGGCGGGAGGATCAGGTCGGAGGGGTCGAGAGCCTCATCCGCCAGCGCCGTGCCTGCCGAACGGACGCCGTCCAGCAGGGCGGCGAGTGCCGACGCGAAGGCAGGCTCGTCGCCCGCCTCGACAGCCGCCTCGACCCCGGAGTCCAGCGTGTTGAGCTGGTCGAGCGCGGCGTCGTCGACGTCGTACTGGCCCTCACCGAGGATCCGGACGATCATGCCTGGCCCTCCTGCTTGGTGGGCTCCACCTGGAGGATGTCTCCTCCGTCCTGACCGGCCTCGATGGCCGGCGAGGCGGACGGGGCGGGGATGCCCTTCAACGCGGCCAGCTCGGCCTCGACATCGGCCTGGGAGCTCATGGAGTCGAGTTCGCGGGCGATGTCGTCGCCCGACCCGACAGCCGAGACGTCGTCCAGCGCACCCGAGGCGATCAGCTCGTCGATGGCTCCGGCACGCGCCTGCATCTGAGCGGTCTTGTCCTCGGCCCGCTGGATGGCCATGCCCACGTCGCCCATCTCCTCGCCGATGCCCGACATCGCCTCGTTGATCTTGGTCTGGGCCTCGGCCGCGGTGTAGGTCGCCTTGATGGTCTCCTTGCGGGTCCGGAACGACTCCACCTTCGCCTGCAGGCGCTTCTGCGCGAGGGTGAGCTTCTCCTCCTCGCCCAGGAGCTGGGCGTGCTGGGCCTTGAGGTCGGTGATCTGCTGGGCCAGCCCCGACTTGCGGGTCAGGGCCTCGCGGGCGAGGTCCTCACGGCCCATGGCGATGGCCTTCTGAGCCTGGTCGGTGAGCTTGGCGGCCTGGCTCTCGAGCTGCTTGACCTGAAGCTCAACGCGCTTGCGGCTCGTCGCGACGTCGGCAACGCCGCGGCGCACCTTCGTCAGCAGGTCGAGCTGGCGCTGATAGCTGTAGTCGAGCGTCTCGCGCGGGTCCTCGGCGCGATCAAGCACCTTGTTGGCCTTGGAGCGGAAGATCAGGCTGATGCGTTGCATGAGACTCATGGCTCAACCCTAGAGGGAAACGCAAGTCCCGACGAGAGTGGACGCCGGGTAAGGTGGACCCGGCAGCGCACCACTCATCCGCAGTCCGAGAAGGACCCTTCGTTGTTCCGCAGAACCAAGACCGACCACGCCGCGAACACTTCCGAGGTCAAGGAGGGCGGCAAGGGTCGAGCAACGCCCACCCGCAAGGAGGCCGAGGCGGCTGCCAAGGCCCGCGCCAAGGCGCCGCGCACCCGCAAGGAGATGGCGGCCGCGCAACGAGAGGGGCGCCTGGACTCGAGCCAGAAGATGCGGGCCGCGATGAAGGGTGGCGACCCCCGCTACCTGCCGGCTCGTGACCGTGGCCCGGTCAAGGCCTTCATCCGCGACATGGTCGATGCCCGCTTCTCGTTCGTCGAGCTGATGATCCCCCTCATGATCCTGACCCTGGTCCTGGGCTACTCCGGCAACGACGCAGCGGCCCGGATCGGCAACTCCATCCTGCTCGGCACCCTGCTGCTCGTGGCGGTGGAGATGGTGATGCTGCGCCTCCGGCTGCGCCGCGAGTTGAGGCGACGCTTCCCCAACGAGCCCACGAAGGGCACCACCTACTACGCCCTGATGCGGGCGTTGCAGATGCGGTTCATGCGCCTGCCGAAGTCGCGGGTCAAGATCGGGCAGGACCTGCCCGAGACCTACCGCTGACGTGCTCGTCGGTCTGGCTGCGGGACTCCTGGCAGCCCTGCTGTTCGGGGTTGCCGCCGTGGTCCAGGCGCAGGCTGCCCGGCGGATGCCGTCGGGGGTCGGCCTGGTCGGATTCGTGCTGCACTCCCTGCGCGACCCGTTGATGCTCGCGGTCGTCGCTGCCTACCTCGGCGGATTCGTGCTGCACGCGGTGTCGATCTGGTACCTGCCGCTCTACCTGGCCCAGGCCGCGATCTCGCTGTCCATGCCGATCACCGCTCTTGCCGCGATCGTGCACCTGCAGGAGGAGCTGGGTGCCGTGCGTTGGGCCGCGGTGGTCGGCGTCACGCTCGGACTGGCGCTGCTCGCGATCGGATCCGGTGAGGCCGGGACCGCCGAGGCCACCGCTGGCTTCGCGATCGCGCTTTGGGCGGCCACAGGGCTGATCGTCGCCCTGGGCTTCCGATCGGGAGGGTGGCCGGGGGGCCTGCTCGGCACGCTGGCGGGGATGGGCTACGCCGGGTCGGCCATCGCCGTGCGCGGTGTCGCGACCCCGGTGACGCTCGTGGTGGTCGTCACGGCACTGAGCGTCCCGGTGCTCGGGCTGGTGGCCTTCTGGATCTACTCGAGTGCGCTGGACCGGTCCTCGGTCGCAGCCGCAACGGGCCCGCTCATCGTCGCCCAGACGTTCGTCCCGGCGGCGGTGGGCGTGATCGCCCTGGGCGACGGGGTCCGCTCCTGGACCGCTGTGCTGCTCGGGTTGGTCGTGGCCACCGGGGCCACGATCGTCCTGAGTCGCGAGCAGGGCAGGATAGCCGCATGAGCTCCCCCACCGCAGACGTTTCGGTCCGGATCGCCTGGGCTGACGACGCCCGCGGCATCGCGGAGGTCCAGGTCGCTGCGTGGCGCACGGCGTACGCCGGTCTGCTGCCGGCCGAGGAGCTGGCCGGCTTCGACCCGATCTCCTTCGCTGCCGGTTGGCATGCCTCACTGACCCGACCCAAGGACGCTCGCAACCGGGTCCTGGTGGCTCTCGAGCGCAACCGGATCGTCGGCTTCGCGATCGTGTCCCCCGCCGCGGACCCCGACTGTGACCCGGTGGCCGACGGGGAGGTCTCGGACTTCACGGTGCTGCCCGAGGAACAACGCAAGGGCCACGGTTCCCGGCTGCAGCAGGCGGTGATCGACACGCTCGTGGCCGACCGGTTCGCGCGGGCGGTGACCTGGGTGAACGCCACCGACGACGTACTGCGCACCTTCTTCGTCGAGGCCGGGTGGGGTGCGGACCAGGCCCACCGCGAACTCGACCTGTACGGCGACGGCTCGGTCACGGTGAAGCAGGTCCGCCTGCACACGGCGCTCGACGGCTGATCCTGCATGGGTGCAGTCTCGTCGGCGCGGCGACGTCAGATCATCCGTGATGCCGCGGCCGTCTCGGTGGCCACCGGCGCCTACGGCATCTCCTTCGGGGCCATCGCCGTCACGTCGGGACTCGATGTCTGGCAGGCCTGTGCAGCGTCCCTGCTCATCTTCACCGGAGCGAGCCAGTACGCCCTGGTCGGAGTCCTCGGTTCGGGAGGAGCCCCCTTGTCGGGCGCGCTGACCGGCTTGCTGCTCGGCACCCGCAACACGCTGTACGGCCTGCGGCTCGCTCCCCTGCTTGGTCTGCGCGGCGTACGCCGGTTGGCCGGCGCCCATATCCTCATCGACGAGTCGACCGCGATGTCGGTCAATCGCGAGTCTCCTGAGGCAGCGAGGATCGGGTTCGTCTCGACCGGGGTCGGCATCTTCGTCCTGTGGAACCTGGCGACGTTGCTCGGGGCTCTTGCCGGCGACCAGCTCGGGGACCCGCGCAGCTATGGGCTCGACGCTGCCGTGGGCGCCGCCTTCCTGGCTCTGCTCTGGCCCCGGCTCACGGACTGGCACAACCGCCTCGTCGCCCTGCTCGCAGCGGCTCTCGCCCTGAGCCTGGTGTCTCTGACGCCTGCCGGGGTCCCCGTGCTCGCGGCGTCCGTGGTCGCCATCGCGATGGGGATCCTCACCCGCCAGGAGGCCTCGTGATCTGGTTCGCGGTGCTGGCCTGCGGGGTCGGCTGCTACCTGCTCAAGCTCGCTGGCCTGTCGGTCCCGTCACGGGTGCTGGACAACCCCGTCGTGTCCCGGGTCGCCGACCTGCTCCCCGTCGCCCTGCTGTCGGGACTGATCGCCGTCCAGGTGTTCTCGACCAACGGGACCGACGGGCCACAGCTGGGGGTGGACGCTCGGCTGGCGGGACTTGCCGTGGCCTTCGTGGCCCTCCTGCTGCGCGCGCCCTTCCTGCTGGTGGTGATCGCCGCAGCAAGCACAGCGGCCCTGATCCGACTCGGGTGAGCCGGACCAGGGCCGCAGCACTGGCAGTGTTTCAGGGGGTCTGCACGGAGCCCAGCACGCCGAGGATCTCCTGCGGCGTGGTGGCCGCCTCGAGACGCTCGACCTGACTCGGGTCGAGGAAGATCTCCGCGATCTGGCCGAGCAGCTTCAGGTGGTCGTTGCCCGCGCCGGCGATGCCGACCACGAACTTGACCTCCTTGCCCTTCCAGTCGATCCCGTCGGAGTAGCGCACGAACGAGAGTGCGGTCCGCTTGATCGACGGCTTGGCCTCGTTGGTGCCGTGCGGGATGGCCAGGAAGTTGCCCATGTAGGTCGACACGGACTCCTCGCGGGCATGCATGGACGCGACGTACGACGCATCCACCGCACCCGTTGCCACCAACAGCTCACCGGCCCGGGTGATGGCCTGGTCGCGGGAGTCGGCCCCCGGGTCCAGGACGATCGAGCTGGCCGAGAGCAGCTCCGAGTCTCCGGTCGCTGCGGATGGTGCTGCAGCCGCCGGCGCGCCATGCGAGCCGGCACCCACGGAGCTCGGCACGTTGGTCTGCTGGAGCAGCTCCACGATCTCGTCGTACTTCGGACTGTTCATGAAGTTGTCCACCGACACGTGGATCGCCGATCCGGTCTTCGCCTGGGCCCGGGTGGTGAGGTCCTGGTGGGTCACCACCAGGTCAAAGGTGTCGGTCAGGCTCGAGATCGCCTTGTTGACGACGGTGACATCGCTGAATCCTGCCGCCTGGACCTTCTTGCGCAGCACCGAGGCGCCCATGGCAGAGGACCCCATCCCGGCATCGCAGGCGAACACGATGGAGCGGATCGCCCCACCACTGGCCCCTGCGGAACCGGCGAGCATCGCGGAGACCGAGGACTTCTTGCCCTTGGTGGCTTCCATCTGAGCCGTGGCGGCCGTGAGGTCGCCTTCGTCGATGGTGCGGTCCGTCTTCAGCAGGAAGGCGGCGACCAGGAACGACACGGTGGCCGAGGTGACCACCGAGGCGGTCACGCCGAACAGGCTGCTGGGCGGAGCTGCTGCCCAGACGGCGATGATCGAGCCGGGCGAAGCCGGCGAACGCAGACCGGAGTCGAAGACCAGGTTCGTCGCGATGCCCGTCATGCCACCCAAGATCGTGGCAAGGATCAGCTTCGGCTTCATCAAGACGTACGGGAAGTAGATCTCGTGGATGCCACCGACGAACTGGATGAGAAGCGCTCCGGGAGCCGAGGCCTTGGCCGCGCCCTTGCCGAAGAACATGAACGCGATGAGCAGACCCGCGCCGGGGCCGGGGTTGGCCTCCAGCAGGAACAGGATCGACTTGCCCTTCTCGGCAGCCTCCGAGACCCCGAGCGGGGTCAGGATGCCCTGATTGACGGCGTTGTTGAGGAAGAGGACCTTGGCGGGCTCGATGAAGATCGAGGTCAACGGCAGCAGGTTGTTCTCGACGAGCTTGTCGATCACCGTCGAGGCGAACTTGCTGAACTCGTTGACGAACGGCGCCGCGACCAGGAAGCCCGCGAAGGCGAGGATCATGCCCCAGATGCCTGCCGAGAAGTTGTTGATGAGCATCTCGAAGCCGGGGCGGATCTTGTGGGACCAGAGTGCGTCCAGCTTCTTCATCGACCAGCCACCGAGCGGGCCCATCACCATGGCGCCGAGGAACATCGGCACCGGGGCACCCGCGATCGCACCCATCGTCGCGATGGCACCCACCACGCCGCCTCGCATGGTGTCGTCGTACATCATCCGGCCACCGGTGTAGCCGATCAGCAGCGGCAGGAGGTAGGTGATCATCGGGCCCACGATGCCGCCCCAGTTGGAGCAGGACTGGAGCCCGTCAGCGAGGGTGGTCACGACGCCATCCACACCGGTGATCGTGGCCGAGCAGGAGTCCGGGTTGATGGACCAGCCCCCGAGCTTGGCGATGATGCCGTAGTTCTCCGGGTTCTGTTTGTCGCCGCCGTGGAACAGCCAGTCGCCGACCAGGGTGATCCATCCGGTCTTGATGACGAGGGCGGTGATCAGCCCCCAGGCGATGAAGGCGCCGATGTTGGGCAGCACCATGTTGGACAGGAACGTGCCGAAACGCTGGACGTGGACTCGCATGCCACCACTGCTGGTGGACGTACTCGTTGATGTGGCCATGAAGACCTTCCTTGGACCGACACCGGCGAGGCGGTGTCCCTGAGCGGTGACCGGAGCTGGATCACGGGGCTGTGATGCCAGTCACGTATCTGTGATTGTGTTTATATCTAGTGACCCCACTCCACGTCAAGACCCTCAAACCAACATGTTCACAGGGATAACCACGCAAATAAGGTATGGTCCCGAGTCTGGTGACTTCGACGGGCACGCCGTTAGAGTGAGCCAGACCACACCGTCGCCACGATCGTGGCTCCGCGACTGAACCCACAGCAGCAACTGGAGGAGAAGATGAAGGCCCTGCGCTTCTACGCCCCTGAGGACGTACGTCTCGAGGAGGTCCCGGAGCCGGAATGCGGTCCCGACGAGGTCAAGCTGAAGGTCAAGGCCTGCTCGACCTGCGGCACGGACGTGAAGATCTTCTACAACGGGCACCAGAACATCACTCCCCCGGCAACGATGGGCCACGAGATCGCCGGTGAGGTGGTCGAGGTAGGGGCGGACGTCAACGCGACCTACGGCGCAGAGTGGAAGCCGGGCGACCGTGCCCAGGTGATCGCGGCGGTGCCATGTGGTGACTGCTACGAGTGCAACAAGGGCTGGATGGCGGTGTGCCAGAACCAGACGTCGGTGGGCTACCAGTACGACGGCGGGTTCGCGGAGTACATCATCATCCCCCGCCAGGTGCTCAAGGTCGACGGCCTCAACCGGATCCCCGACAACGTCGGCTACGACGAGGCTTCCGCAGCCGAGCCGTTCGCATGTGCGATCAACGCGCAGGAGCTCCTGGGGATCGAGGAGGGTGACACTGTCGTCGTCTTCGGCGCCGGCCCGATCGGTTGCATGCACATCCGGATCGCTCGCGGCGTCCACAAGGCCGGGCGCGTCTTCCTCGTCGACGTCAACGCCGACCGGCTCAAGATGTCGGCGGACGCGGTCCAGCCCGACGAGGTCATCAACGGTGCCGAGGTCGACGTCGTGGAGAAGGTGATGGAGCTGACCGGTGGCCGCGGCGCGGACGTGATCATCACCGCCACCGCAGCCAACGTGACCCAGGAACAGGCGATCTCGATGGCGGCACGCAACGGTCGGATCTCGTTCTTCGGCGGGCTGCCCAAGACCGATCCGTTCATCAAGTGCGACTCCAACCTGGTGCACTACCGACAGCTGCACATCCACGGCGCCAACGGCTCGGCGCCGGAGCACAACAAGCGCGCCCTGGAGTACATCTCCACCGGTCAGGTGCCGGTCAAGGACCTGATCACCGAGCACATCCCCCTCGAGCGCGCCCTGGAGGCCTTCCAGATCGTCAAGGAGGGGCGCGCCATCAAAGTGACGGTCGTTCCCTGACCGACACCCCACGGGACCCACGAGGGGCCACACCGCTCGACCGGCGTGGCCTCTCGTGCTGTCTCAGGCCAGATCGAGGAAGTGCTCCAGGCCGACGGTGAGGCCCGGACGGGCCCCGATGGCCCGCAGGCCGCGCAGCACCCCGGGAGTGAACGACACCCGATCGAGGGAGTCGTGACGGATCGTCAGCGTCTCACCCAGACCGCCGAGCAGCACCTCCTGATGCGCGACCAGGCCACGCACCCGCACGCTGTGCACACGCACGCCATCCACGTCGGCTCCGCGGGCCCCCTCCAACGAGGTGCTGGTGGCGTCCGGTATGGGCTCCGCCCCCGCCTCGCGCCGGGAGGCCGCGATCAGTTCCGCCGTACGACGCGCTGTCCCGGACGGGGCGTCGGCCTTGTCCGGGTGGTGCATCTCGATGACCTCCACGGACTCGTAGTACGGCGCGGCCACCGCAGCGAACCTCATCATCAGAATCGCACCGATGGAGAAGTTGGGGGCGATCAGGACGCCGGTGGACGGTGCGCGCGCCAGCCACGTCTCGAGCTGGGCGAGTCGCGGCCCGTCGAAGCCGGTGGTCCCGACAACCGCATGGATGCCGTGGGTGATGCAGAACTCCAGGTTGCCCATCACCACGTCGGGATGGGTGAAGTCCACCACCGCCTCCGCCCGATCCTCCAGCAGCTGCTCGATCGGGTCTCCGGCGTCGATGGCGCTGACGAGCTCGAGATCGGGAGCACTGTCCACGGCCCTGCAGACCTCGCCGCCGACCTTGCCTCGCGCGCCCAGCACGCCCACTCGCAGTCCACTCACGGCCGTCAGCCTACTGAACCGGACAGGGGACTCTGAGCCGTCCCAGCGTGGCACTGACTGACGCGAGCGCCCGGTAGTGGCAGGCTGTCCCCCATGGCACAGCAGCAGGTCCCTGCGCGGATCACATGGGCGGTCGGGGTTCTCGACGTCCAACCCGCCGATCAGGTCCTCGAGATCGGGTGCGGACCCGGCGCAGCTGCCGAGTTGATCTGCGCCCGGCTCGAGAAGGGCAAGCTGTTCGCGATCGACCGCTCCGAGTCCGGCGTCGACCGGACGAAGCGGCGCAACGCGAAGTACGTCGCTGCCGGGCGGCTCACGGTGCGACAGATCGACCTGGCCACCCTGCGGGTGCCGGTCAAGCGGCTCGACAAGGTCTTCGCCTTCAACGTCAACCTCTTCTGGGTGCGCGCCTGCGCCGACGAGGTGGCGCTGCTGCACGAACGGGTCTCACCCGGTGGTGGCGTCTACCTGTTCTACGAGGCCACCCACCGCGACCGCGTGCCACAGATCGTCGAGGGCGCCTCGGCCGCGCTCACGGCCGGAGGATTCCGGGTGTCGGTCGTGGAGAGCCGCAACCCACCGGTGATCGGGATCATCGGCCGACGCTGACATCAGCCTCAGACCTTCTATTGGGACTTCATAAGTTCAAAACCTTATGTATACTCTCATCAGCATCTGACCTGATGGAGGTGCCTGATGAATCTGGTGGTCCTCACCGTCGACCAGCGTGCCAGCCGAACCCGGCCGGACCTCGTGCCGGCCACCGTCGAGGCGCTCTCCACGCTCCCCACCCTGCGAGCCTTCGAACGCACAGCAGGGGACGAGATCCAAGGTGTCATCGACGACCCGGACGTCGTGGTGGCCGCCCTCGCGTTGCTCCTGCGCGGTGCTGAATGGAACATCGGGATCGGCATCGGCCCGGTCGAGACCCCGCTTCCGCCCCAGGCACGGGCGGGCCGCGGTGCGGCCTACCTGCAGGCCCGCGAGGCCGTCAACCGGGCCAAGACCGTCCCGGCGCACGTCAGCGTTGTCGGCGTGGACGGCTATCGTGCCGAGCAGTTGGAGACGGTCCTGTGGCTCTGGGCCGATCTGCTCCAGCGACGCAGTGCACGCGGCTGGGAGGTGGCCGACCTGATCGCCGAGGGCATCTCCCACGCGGAGGCGGGCGCCCGGCTGGGCGTGACGCAGTCCGCGGTCAGCCAGCGAGCCAGGACCGCGGGGGTCGTCGAGGGCGACCGGGCCGCCCGGCTGGCCCGGCAGCTGATCGCAGAGATGATGGCCGAAGGAGGGACGTGATGGTGGTGCTGAGCCTGGTGCTCCTCGTGCTGGCTCTGGCGGCCGTGCTCGTCGGGTGGCTCAGCCCGCGCCGAGGTCCCGGACTGGTGGGCGTCGGCCTCGCCGGGGCGCTGCTCACTGTCGTGGCTGCCATCGGGGTGGTGCACGACCCCTCAGGCCCACCGGCCCCGTGGCTGCGATTGCTGCTGCTGGCCGCGACCAGCCTGCTCGCCGTGGGTGGCGGCGGCCCGCTGACGGCTGCCGTGTTCGGCCTCGTCGATGGCCGTGACCGTCCTCGAGCCGACCAGGGCTCTGCCCGTGGCTCGATGGAGGAGGCCGGGCAGGTGCTGCGTGGGGGTGCGTGGATCGGCGTCCTCGAGCGGGCGGCGGTCTTCGCAACGCTGATGGCGGGCTGGCCCGAGGGACTGGCCGTGGTGCTGGGCCTCAAGGGCCTGGGCCGCTATCCCGAGCTGCGCAGTGGCCACAACTCCGGCACCGCGGAACGGTTCATCATCGGGACCTTCACGAGTGCCCTGTGGGCGGCCGCGTGCGCCGGAGCCGTGCTCCTACTGCTCTGACGGCCCCGGGGAGACGACGGCCAGGATCTCGGGGGCGCTGAACAGGTCCGCCGCAAGCTCACGCACCTGCTCGAGAGTGACCGCCTCGAGCCGGCCGATCACCTCGTCGACGCTCAGCAGCTCGTCGTAGACCAGCTCCGCCTTGCCTAGCCGCGACATCCGCGCTGCGCTGTCCTCAAGGCCCAGGACGATGCCGCCACGGAGCTGGCCCTGGGCCCGCGTCAGCTCAAGAGCGGTGATCCCCTCGGCCGCGATCTTCGCGAGCTCGGCGCGCACCGTCTCCAGCACTGCGTCCATCTTGCCCGGCAAACAGCCCACCGAGATGCCCACGAGCCCGGCGTCAGCGTGGTGGGAGGCGAAGGAGAAGACCGAGTAGGCCAGGCCGCGAACCTCACGGACCTCCTGGAACAACCGGCTCGACGTGCCACCCCCCAGCGCCGCGTTGAGCACCGACAGGGCGAAGCGACGCTCGTCGGTGCGCGTGATCCCCTGCATCCCGAGCACGAGATTGACCTGCTCGAAGGGTCGGTGCAGTCGTGCTACGCCCGGATGCACCCGTCGCGGCACCAGAGTGCCCTTCACCGGCGCTGGCAGTTGGTCGCCGAGCAGGAAGCCGTTGCGACCGAACGCGGCCCCGACGGCCTGCAGGACAGCGCTGTGCTCCAGGTTGCCGGCGACCGAGATCACCATGTTGGGGGCCCGGTAGTGGCGTCGGTAGAACCGCAGGATCTGCCCGCGCGTCATGGCTTCGATGGAGGCGACGCTGCCGGCGATGTTGCGCCCCACGGGAGCACTCCCCCAGGCCTGCTCGGCGAACAGGTTGTGGACGACGTCGTCTGGATCGTCCTCGTGCATCGCGATCTCGTCGAGGATGACGTCGCGCTCGGCCTCCACGTCAGCCGGGGTCAGGGTGGAGTTGGTGATCATGTCCCCGAGGACGTCGATGGCCATCGGGAGATCCTGGTCGAGCACCCGGGCATGGAAGCAGGTGTACTCCTTCGCGGTGAAGGCATTGAACTCCCCGCCGACCGCGTCGAGCGCGACCGAGATGTCCATGGCACTGCGCTCGGGGGTCCCCTTGAACAGCAGGTGCTCGAGGAAGTGCGAGCAACCGTGCTGCTTGACAGTCTCCTCGACCGACCCCACACCGACCCACACCCCGATGCTGGCCGAGCGCACCCCGGGCATCTGCTCGGTGATCACCCTGAGCCCGCCGGGCAGGACGCTGCGCCGGACCAGTCCGTCCTCGCTGGTCAGGACGGTGCGGGTGCCGCCGATCTGCTGGGCAGACGACAGCCGGCCAGCAGAGTTCTGCTGGCCGGCTGTCGTCAGGTGGTGCAAGGTCACTCGGAAGCGGCCTCGGCAGGCTCGGAAGCCGCCTCGGACTCGTCGACCGGGATCAGCGACAGCTTGCCGCGGTCGTCGATCTCGGCGATCTGGACCTGGATCTTCTGACCGACCGAGACGACATCCTCGACCGCGTCGACGCGCTTGCCGCCGGCCAGCGAGCGCAGCTTGCTGATGTGCAGCAGTCCGTCCTTGCCGGGCATCAAGGAGATGAACGCACCGAAGTTGGTGGTCTTGACGACCGTGCCCAGGTAGCGCTCGCCCACCTCGGGCATCGTCGGGTTGGCGATGCCGTTGATGATCGTCCGGGCAGCCTCGGCGGACTCGCCGTTGCTGGCACCGATGTAGATCGTGCCGTCGTCCTCGATCGAGATCTGGGCGCCGGTGTCGTCCTGGATCTGGTTGATCATCTTGCCCTTCGGGCCGATGATCTCGCCGATCTTGTCGACGGGGATGCGCACGGTGATGATGCGCGGCGCGTGCAGCGACATCTCCTCGGGAGCATCGATCGCCTCGGCCATCACATCGAGGATGGCGACGCGGGCGCCCTTGGCCTGGGTGAGGGCTGCGCCCAACACCTCGGCGGGGATCCCGTCGAGCTTGGTGTCGAGCTGGAGCGCGGTGATGAACTCCCGCGTGCCGGCGACCTTGAAGTCCATGTCCCCGAACGCGTCCTCGGCGCCGAGGATGTCGGTCAATGCGACGTACTCGGTCTCACCGTCGACCTCTCCGGAGATCAGGCCCATGGCGATGCCGGCGACGGCAGCCTTCAGCGGGACACCGGCCTGGAGCAACGACAACGTCGAGGCACAGACCGAGCCCATCGAGGTGGAGCCGTTGGAGCCCATGGCCTCGGAGAGCTGACGGATCGCGTAGGGGAACTCCTCACGCGTCGGCAGCACGGGGAGCAGGGCACGGCGAGCAAGCGCACCGTGACCGACCTCGCGACGCTTGGGCGAACCGACGCGACCGGTCTCGCCGGTGGAGAACGGCGGGAAGATGTACTTGTGCATGTAGCGACGCGTCTTCTCCGGGGAGAGCGTGTCGAGCTTCTGCTCGAGGCTGAGCATGTTCAGCGTGGTGACACCCAGGATCTGGGTCTCGCCGCGCTCGAACAGCGCCGACCCGTGCACCCGCGGGATCACGCCGACCTCGGCGTGCAGCGGGCGGATGTCGGCCAGCCCGCGGCCATCCATGCGGATCTTGTCGCGCAGCACGCGCTCGCGCACCAGCGACTTGGTCAGGGACCGGTAGGCAGCGCCGATCTCCTTCTCGCGGCCCTCGAAGTCGGCACCGACCTTCTCGAGCAGCGATGCCTTGACGGCGTCGAGCTTCTCCTCGCGCTCCAGCTTGCCCTCAGTGAGCAGGGCGGCTGCAGTCTCGGTCTTCACAGCGGCCTCGACCGCTGCGTAGGCGTCGTCCTCGTAGTCGAGGAAGATCGGGAACTCGGCGACCGGCTTGGCGGCCTCCTTGGCCAGCTCGGCCTGAGCCTCGCACAGCTGCTTGATGAACGGCTTGGCCGCGTCGAGGCCGCCGGCGACGACCTCTTCGGTCGGGGCCTGGACGCCGCCCTGGACCAAGGTCCAGGTCTGCTCGGTGGCCTCTGCCTCGACCATCATGATCGCGACGTCACCGGTGTCGGTGACCCGCCCGGCGACCACCATGTCGAACACGGCGTTCTCGAGCTGGCTGTGGGACGGGAACGCCACCCACTGGCCCTCGATGAGCGCCACGCGGACGCCACCGACCGGGCCGGAGAACGGGAGGCCGGAGAGCTGGGTGGAGATCGACGCGGCGTTGATCGCCAGCACGTCGTAGGGCATGTCGGGGTCGAGGGCCATCACGGTGATGACGACCTGGACCTCGTTGCGCAGACCCTTCTTGAAGGTCGGACGCAGCGGCCGGTCGATGAGACGGCAGGTGAGGATCGCGTCCTCACCAGGACGGCCTTCGCTGCGGAAGAACGAGCCGGGGATCTGACCCACGGCGTACATCCGCTCCTCGACGTCGATCGTCAGGGGGAAGAAGTCGAAGTGGTCCTTGGGCTGCTTGCCGGCCGTGGTGGCCGAGAGCAGCATCGTGTCGTCGTCGAGGTAGGCGGTCACCGAACCGGCGGCCTGGCGGGCAAGGAGCCCGGTCTCGAACTTGACGGTGCGGGTGCCGAACTTGCCGTTGTCAATCACGGTTTCGACGGCGGAGATGACGGGTCCCTCAGTCAAGGGTGTCCCTTTCTGTTAGCGGAGCTTGCCGCTTCGTCGCGCCCGGGCTGTTGAGCCCGAGGCGGGTACTCGAAGTGCTACCCGCCTTCCCTTGTGTTCAAGGGGGCCGGTCTTCGATCGAGGCCCGCAGATCAAGAATCTGAGAGCCACTACCGAGGACCGGGCCAGACGTGTGCGGGTCGCTCCTGGGGAGGTTTGGGTGTTCAGTTCTGCTGGTTCGAGCCTAGCAAGAGCAAAGGGAGCGGCCGTCCAGACGGACAACCGCTCCCCTCATGTCATCGACGCAGGCCGAGACGCTCCACGATCGAGCGGTAGCGCGCGATCTCGGTCTTCTGCAGGTAGTTGAGCAGACGGCGACGCTGGCCCACGAGGAGCAGCAGGCCGCGCCTGCTGTGGTGGTCGTGCTTGTGGGTCTTGAGGTGTTCGGTCAGGTGCGCGATGCGGAAGCTCAGCAGAGCGATCTGCACCTCCGGCGAACCGGTGTCACCCTCGGACTTGCCGTATTCAGCAATGATCTTCTTCTTGGTCTCCGCGTCAGTACCGATAGACATGCGGGGCTCCTTCCGGTTTCATCCGTTGCGCGGTGCCCGGGTGCTGATCACCTGGGCGCTCTGGATCCGCGGCCGTTCGACGGCAGTCGTCGTCCCGTCAAGGACAACCGGTGAAGATTATCAGCGCGCGGGACGCAAGTCCCAATCGAGCGATCATCGCTGCCTCGGCGAGCGCCCGTCGGTCGGCTGATTCTGGGGCACCGGCTCGGTGGTCGGCTCGGGGGGCTCGGGAAGCGCCGCGCCGGGAAGGGTCACGCCCGGGACGCTCGCGAACAGAGCCGGCGGCAGCACCGGCGGTCGGTCGGAGTCCCACGCGCTCGCCCGGTAGGCGACGTAGCTCTGGGCCCGCACCGGAAGTGGATAGACGTTGTAGAGCCGAGCGGTGCCGTTGAACCACGGGTACGGCGCCATCCGGCCGGGCTCGCCCGGGATCCGGTAGCCCCCCGCCCACTGCGGGTCGACCGACAGCGGACGTCCGGCCTGGTCGAACAGCTGGACTCCGGTGACCGACGTGCCGTCACTGTCGAACGCGTAGATGTTCGACACGTAGTGGCCGTCGTTCACGAGCCCCGGGACTCGTCCCCCGCCACCCGAGGAGGTGTACGCGACGTTGTCCGTGCCGTCGAGCACCAACGGCAGCGCGACCAGGAGGGCGAACGCGTTGGCGGCGACGAGGGCCCCTCGAGCGACCCGTGAGGTGCCCTGCCGGGTCGCCGGCCACCAGGCTCCTCGTCCCAGCTGGACGCTGCCGACGACGGCGGCGAGCAGCACGATCGGACCGACGAGCGCAAGGCCCAGCCGAGGGATCACTTCGAACGTCTCGTCGGGGCCTGACCACCGGTCGACCAGCTGAACAGCCAGCCAGGCCCGCAGCACCCACCAGGCGGGGCGGAGCGCGACGAGGAAGGCGACAAGCGCCTGTACCCACGGCCGGGTCGAGACCTCCCGCTCGATCCGGCGACCTCCGGCCTCCACTGCCGCAGCAGATCGGGCCCACAGGCCGACCCCGCGACCGTGCAGGCCGCGTCGGGTCGGGCGCGAACGCTCCAGCCCGGCGGCTGCGCACAACTCATCGGCATAGCTGGCGGGGTCGCCGAGGACCTCTCCGAGCGGTCGGTCACCCCCGTGATCAGCGACGAGCTCGGAGAGGTCGGCCTCGAGTCCGTCGGTCAGTTCCTCGCGCACCTCAGGTTCGAGGTAAGCGAGCCGGGCTCGCACACTCTCGACGAAGCCGACGATCTCCGGACGCGTCTCGACTTCCAGATCGTTGTTCATGCGGATGCTCCCCTGGTCTGCAACATGGTGGTGACGGTCGTGGAGAAGTGGAGCCAGTCGTCTCGTTGTCGTTTGAGCATCGAACGTCCGGACGCGCTGATGCCGTAGTACTTGCGATGGGGGCCGGCCTCGGACGGGACGACGTACGACGTCAGGGCTCCGCCGGCATAGAGGCGGCGCAGGGTGCCGTAGACCGAGGCGTCCCCGACTCCTTCGAGGCCGCCGGCGCGCAGCCTGCGGACGATGTCGTAGCCGTAGCCGTCCTCGTCGTCGAGGACCGCCAGGACGGTCAGGTCGAGTACGCCCTTGAGGAGTTGGGTGCTGTCCATGCACTGCACGGTACTACGTTATGCGCGGTACTCCTCAGTGCGACACACCGACCATCCGCCCTGGCTCCGTGGAGCCGCCGAGGGTGGGCAGGGCGTCGGCGTACCTCGCGAACGCCACCACGGCGTACTCCCCGCGGTGCACGCACCTCAGGCGTCGAGAGTTGCCAGGCGTCGATGAGCCACCTGCAGAACGCCCGCCAGCACCAAGGTCAGGACCCCCACCGCGATGACCAGGGGCGGTGCAGAGGCCGACACGGGCACCACCGGGTTTCCAGAGTCGATCTGGACTCGCTCCATCAGGGCGACCGGCAGGTAGTCAGCAACGAGACCGACGGGGCCGCCGCCTCCGAGATTGGTCGTTGAGGCTCGCACCATCGGCTCGAGCACCAGGGGACCGATCAACATGGTGGCCATGGCCGCGGCCTGCGACCGCAACACGATCGCCACGCTTGCGCCGACGGCAGCGCTCGTCGCACAGATCACGACCTGCGCCAGCGCGACCAGCGCGAGCACGGAGCCCGATGGCGGGGAGTCAAGGTCGTTACCCACCCACAGGCTGACGGAGGCCACAGCCGCACAGCCGACCAGCCCGAGCAGTCCACCGATCACGGCGACGGCACCCACCATCGCGGCGAAGAGTCTGCCTCGCCGCGGCACCAGCCACAGGGACGTGGCGAGCCCTCCATTGCGGAACAGCCGACCGACGGCCACGGCACCGAGCACCCCGGAGACCACCGGGGCGGCCGTCCCCTTGATGACGGCCGCGCGCACGAGTTGGTCGAGCCCCAGGACCTCCCCCGCATCGATCATGGCGAGCCCCACCCCGGTGAACACCAGGCCACCCAGGGCAGAGAATGCCCCCACCGCGACCGCACAGATCGCGAAGAGGCGAGAGCGGAGCAGGCACCGGACCTCATGCCAGAACACGGTCGACCGCCTCTGTTCGGGCCGGTGTCGCAGTGCGAGTGGCGAGGAGGTCGAAGTACGCCGTGTCGAGGTCACGACGGTCGGGGCGCACCTCGTGCAGGACGGCCCCGACGGCGACCGCGGCCGAGGCGACCGCGTGTACGTCGAGCCCGTCCACCGCAACCGAGCCTGAGTCGTCGATGGCTGCATTCACCGCCCCGAAACCCCGGACCGCCTCCAGCAGCAACTCCGGATTCCCACACTTCGCGATGACTCTCTCGGCTGCACCCCAGGGCCGGACGAACGATTCCAGATCACCGTCGAACAGCAGTCTCCCCCGGTCCACGACGAGGATTCGGTCGGCGCATGCCTCGACATCGGTGAGCAGATGTGAGGACAGCAGGACCGTGCGCCCGTCCTCGGCGCGGCTCCTGACCAAGTCCTGAAGCCAGTGCAGGCCCGCAGGATCCATGCCGTTGCCCGGTTCGTCCAGGAGCAGGACCTCGGGATCCGGAAGGAGCGCCGCGGCCAGGCTGAGCCGCTGACGCATGCCGAGGGAGAGCTTGGCAACCCGTTTGCCCTGGACGTGGGACAGGTCGAGCACGGCCAAGAACTCGTCGATGGCCGCCGCCGGGGCGCCGCATGCCCTCGCGACGCGAGTCAAGTGGGACCGGGGGGTCTGGGCCGTATCGAGCTGCTGCACGTCCAGGGCGAGTCCCACGGTGGAGACGGGATTGTCCAGGTAGGGATAGGTACGACCGTCGAACGTGGTCTGACCGCTGCCGAGCACCAGGCCGATCATCCGTTTCAACAAGGTGCTCTTGCCTGATCCGTTTGCTCCGACGAGGGCGGTCACCACTCCGGGCACCAGCGTGAAGGAGACGTCCGACAAAGCCAGGTGCGCGCCGTACCGTTTGCCGACCGCCCGGGCCTCGACGAGCGTCATGACGCCACCCCCTCGACCGGATCGAGGACGCACTCGAGGTCGGGGACGAGCTGCTCTGGCCAGTCGTGGGCGATCAGTATCACCAGTGAGGTGCGACGCCAGTGCCCGATCTCGTCGATCAGGGCACAGACGCCCTCCTCGTCCATCCCCTGGAACGGCTCGTCGAGCCAGACGTGTCGAAAGTTGCCCGGTGTGCACATGAGCATCCACAGCTTGCGGCGATTCCCGTTCGACAGAGTGCGTGCACGGGCGCCGAGCCACGGCTGCAACCCGAAGCGATCCGCCCGCCCGATGGCCTGCGCCAGGTCGGTCCCGCTGCTTCGCGCGGCGAGGACCAAGTGGTCACGGGCCGACATCTCAGGCAGGAGGGCCGCGCTCGATCGACACACCCGCCGCGACGCCCGTGCACGTGGGCTGTGCGCCGGCTCGCCATCGACCAGGACGTACCCGCCCATGGGTCGCAGGTACCCGCTGCACAGCTCCAGGAACGTCGACTTGCCGGTGCCGTTGGCGCCGCGCAGGCCGACGAGTCCGGGCCCCGTGAGGTCGACGCTCAGCCCGTCGAAGACGGGGCTGGCGGTGACGTATCCGGCCGTCACCTCGCAGAGACGGACGGCATGTGGAGAACTCGGTTGGACAGACACGTGAAAGCACCTCCAGACAGAAGCAGCGAATAGGCGCAGAGCAGAACGTCGACGACGACTGAGGGATGGAGCACGACGAGGAGAACGGGTGCGGTCATGGTGAGGATCGCGACCCCGGTCACGGCGTTGTACATCGCCGATCCATCCGCGTTCGTCACCGGCGGTACGACGCACTCCGCAATGACCCACGCGGCCAGGCCGATGAGATGGGCCAGCGCGGGGGCGATGCTGAGCGTCCCGGTCACCAACGCATACGCCAGTGTCGACAGCACCAGCGAGGTGCCCACCGGCAGCGCGTAGGCGGCTAGCACGACGACGGCGAGCTGGCCTCGCTCAGCTCCGAGCTCCCAGAGCTGGCGCAGCACCGGCGCAAGGCGGATCGGGCCGACGGGCCGACTCAGCGCTTCGCACAGCGCCATGATCATGGTCACCACCACGGTGAGCATGACGGTGCGGACCTGGGTCGTCGGGAGGTCTGTCAAGGACAACCCAGCGAGCGAAGCTCCGGTGAGGCCGAGACCGAGACAGAGCAGGCCGACCACCGTGTTGCGGACCACAGGGAATGTGGGCGCCGCGACCACCTCGGCGAGAAGTCCCCGGATCATCATGGTCGCCGCAGATCGAGACGATGACCGCCGGCCGACATCGCTGGCCCCCGGCACCGCGACCCGATCCGGGCGGTGACGCACCAACCTCACGACACACGCGGCGCTCACAGCCGCCAGCACCACCGATGCGGGGGGCATCCAAGCAAGCACTGATCGCGGTTCGGGGTCGGTTGTGTTGACGAGCACGAGTCCGGACACGACCTCCCCGGTGGCTCCCCCGACCGCCAGACTGATCAGCCCCAGCGTCAGGACGGTGCGTAGCCGAGGAAGGCCTCGCTCCACGCGTGTGATGGCCGACGCCGCAACGAGCGTGGCCCCGGCGAGGGCGAGCAGGCTCGGCGCAGTGAGGACCAGCACCAGCTCAGGAATGGTGAGTCCGAGCTGCTCGCGCAGGGGCAGGTACAGCGCACCGACGACTCCCGTGCCAGCGACGGCGACCGGCAGCCGGGGCGCGAGCGCGTAGACAATCGCCACGGTCGCGATCGGCAGGTCGAGGGCCTTGAGCAGCGCGTGCCTTGGATCGTGCCGTGTGGCCGGGTTGAGGCCGGACAGCAGGTCACGAACGACGTGGGCAGACGCGAGGTAGGTCAGCGTGAGGGAGGCCGTCACCGCCACGGTCAGCGCGAGACCCGGGTCGTTCATGTCCAGCAGGGCGTGGGCCACCAACGCGCTCACGGTCCACAGCACCAGGCAGCACGCGGCGCCCCCCACCACAACCACCAGCCGGAACGTGCGCAGGGTCCACGGAATCCGGAGTGCGACGAGGCTCTCCCAGAGGTACAGGTCCATCGCGATCCATACCGTTGAAGCCTGGAGTTCGCGGACGGCACGTTCCTGCTGGCTCAGGGGTCCCTCTGCGGCGCAGCCGGCCTCAGAGACTGCTGTAGTCATCTCGCCCTGACTCAGCGGCAGTCATCGACAGCACGGAGAACACCGCACCGATGAGCGCCAGGACGGCCGCGAGGAGGGACGTGTAGGACTGGGGAAACCGGGACAGCTCGCCACTCAGGGCGACCGCGTTGGCGATGAGGCAAGAGGCAAGGACGACCGCGGAGACGACGGCCATCCTGGGCGAATCACCCATTCGGTGATTGACGAGGGGCAGCCCCCCCACCATGCCCGCCAGTGCCGCAGTGATCCACAACCCGGCGACGACACTGGAATAGACCTGCGCAGGAACCCCGTTCCCTGGATCGTGGGCTCCCAGCGTGACGGCTGAGACGACGCTCAGGAGTGCTACGGCGAGCGCCACGAAGGCCACTGCGCGAACGCTGATGATCGTGAGGTTTGACACCGAGTTGTCTCACTTTCCCCAGGAGATGGCGGCGACCAGGAGGACCGAGGTTGCCAGGGTGACGCCTTTGGATCCTGAACCGAGTTTGACCCAATCGGTCCAGAACACACACAGCATGACCGCCGTGGCGACCACCAGATGGGCGATGAACCATCCACTGGGCAGCTCCATCCCGCTCAGGCTCAGCACTCGGATCGGCACGAGCGTGACCGCGACCAGGAGCCAGAAGGCTCCGAAGCGCAGCGATGGAGTCAGGGTCCTCGAAGCCCGGAAGACGTGGCGCTCCAGGCTTCGCGCCACGAGTGCGATCACGATCAGGGCCACCGCATGGACCGGAACCGAGAGATAGGCCCCCACACGGAGCGAAAGGTCGAGAAGCCGGTCGTCGCCCACCCCCTCGACGATGTCAGCGGGCACTCGTGCGCGCAGGTCCTCCAGCAGGCTGGGGATGAGGGCAGCCGACATGGCGAGGTCCAGCACGATCAGTGCAACCCACATCCGCGTCGTCGTGGGACGGCGCTCCACCTCGATGGTGGTCCTCTCCGGGTGCGGCGGCGACGTTCGAGGCGCAACGGTCATCGAGGCTCTCGGGAAGCTCGTTGGTGTGGTCAAGGGGTCCTCCGGGAACTAGCGACGGGAGATGACGAGGGATTCGACGGCCGCGCCACTGAGGATCATGGCGGCCGCCACGGTGAGGAGCTTCAGGCTCGGAGTCAGAGCAGCGAGGTAGCGGTTCACGGTTCGGGTCCGAGCGCCGTCCCGAGCGGTGAGGAGCGTGCTGACGAGGGGATGCAGGCCGGCTGCGGCAGCCAGGACCATTCCGCCGAACTCCAGCAGGATGTAGGGCCACGTCGACCCGAGGACGCCAGACCAGCCCGCGTTGTGTACGGCGACATCGAGGGTGCCGCCCACGAACGCGCCGACGCCTATCAGTCCGAGGATCGCCGTCAGGCCGACCGTCACCACCCCGGAGTACAGCAGCAGAGCGGCGCTCAGGTTGCGGCCGAGGATCTCGAGGAAGCCCGGAGAGCGAGCCTGGGCTCCTGGATCGACACCGGACAGCGTCGACGGGTCCACCAGGACCGCCGTCAGGGCGGCGACTCCGGAGAAGAGGGCGAGCGCGAGCATCAGCGATGTCGCGACCTCGTGCAGTCGGTACCGATTCGCGTCCACGGTTGCTTCCTCTCCTCCGAAGTCCCTGGCCGACGCTCAGACGATCGCGACCGCGCGCCCCTTCTTCACGACGTACCAGCGCACCGTCGCTGCGATCGCGCTGATGATGCCCCCGCCGAAGATGGCCATCACGACGGTGAGTGCCCAGCCACCGGCCATGATCGCGCTGACGATCTGACTGGCTGCAGACGCCGAGATGCCCAGGGAGCCGGCGACCCAGGCAAGTCCGACACCAGCCGTGGCAATTCCGAGCGTTGCCAGGATGAGCGTGAGTCCCAGAGTTCCGGACTTCTTCATTTCCATGGATTGACCCTCCAACTTTGTCGAACCCACGATCTGTGGGTGCAAGGACCATCGAACGGCGGGGACTGCAGCGCAACGAACGAGGCCGTCTTTTGCGGAGGTGCGCACAGGCGTTGACGCAGACACCGGGGCTTGCTATCGCTCCGAGTCACAACCTGCCGTGGCCGGTTGTTCGTCTGGTGAGGCGGTCCCGCTCCGAGCATGCTCGTAGGCAAGGGAACTGGCGCCGAACATCGGGAGCTGTCAGCTGTCCGAGATCGACCGAGGGGGCTAGCCGTCACATGAACGTGGGACATCTGCAAGCACTGATCGTCACCGCCGAGCTGGGGTCGGTCACCGACGCCGCGCGACAACTGTCCTACAGCCTTTCGGGTATCAGCCGGCAGTTGCGTGCCCTCGAGGCCGAACTGGGGGTTACCTTGTTCGTGCGTTCCGGTGGCGGTCTGACCCCGACCCAGTCAGCAGTCGACATCCTGCCGCTGGCGGTGTCGATGGTCGCCTTGGGTGACGCGGTCTCCGCCACCGCCAGCCGTCACCGCCCGAGCTCCGGCGGGGCTGTCAGGCGTGATCCAGCAGCCGGTCGAGCAGTGCCGGCACCTCGTCCACACCAGTGATCTCACCCCAACGCGCACCACTCTCGCGCGCCACTCTGCGCGCCTCGTCGCAATCGTCTGCCGGGGCCAGGATCACCAGCTCATCCAGGGCCAGGGCAGCGGGGAGCGGGTCGACCTCGTCGGTGCTGCGGCAGTCCGACAGCAACACCGTCACCCGACGGCTGGCCCGCGATCCGGCCAGTTGCACGCGCGCCTGCTCGAGCGCTGCACTGACCGAGGTCATGCCGTGACCGCGCAGCGCGAGCACGTCCTCCACGACCCGCCCTGGATCCGTGGAGCCGCCCAGCGGGGCCAGGACGTCGGCGTACCTCGCGAAGGCGATGACCGCGTGCTCGCGGGGCGCCCGGACCAGGCAGGCCGCCGCGGTGACCACGGCTGTGGCGAGTCGAGCTCCGGACATCGAGCCCGAGCGGTCCACCACCAGGCAGAGCGCAAGCTCGGGTCGTCCCCAGTCCCGCGCCGTCAGCTCGTCGAGCCCCGGCATGCGTCCCTCGCCGGCGGCGGTCGCGATCGCGTCCATGGAGGCGTCGATGTCGATCTCGCCGCCGAGGTGGGCCGCGACGTTGCGGGGGCGACCGACGCCGCGCCGCCGCGGCATGCCGACCCGGCACCGGTCCAGGATCAGTCGTGGGGCGAGTGCCCGGACCAGTCGTCGGAGGTTCTCGTCGGTGGCGGAGGCCATCGCGACCAACAGCGTCAGGGTGTCGTCCGGGTCCTCGGCGAGTGCTCGTTGGAGGGCCTCGTGGTCGAGCTCCCCGACCTCGGGGGACAGCTCGGCGAAGCGCGGATTGCGCGCCAGTTCGCTGCGCCCCGTGCTACGTCGACCCGGCTCCCGATCGCGGGGACTCGGTGGGGGCCGGCCCTGGGGCTGTGGGGCGCCCGCCGCGGGAGGCGGGCTCAGGCTTCCCCCGGTGGCGCGTCCCCACTCTCGTTCTCGGGATCGGGTCGGGGCCCGAACGCCTTCTCGTAGAGCTCGGCAACCACGTCCTCGGGGGTCCGCGGACACGACTCCTGCAGCCTGATCCGGCCGGTCAGGGCCGCCATGGCCGACTGGAGTCCCACCGTCCAGTCCGTGAGGGGTACGCCGCGCAGGCGGGCCAGCTCGCCGGCCAGCCCCACCGCATCGATGCCCCCACGGATCGACGACCCGATGCGAACGTCGGGGTGATCTCGGGTGCTTCGCACCAGCTCCACCATGCGGTCTCGCCAAGGCTCGTCGCGACAGTCGGTGCGCATCGCCAGGATGCGTCGCTCGGCCGCCTCGGACTGGTAGCCCATGGCGATCCGACAGGTCCGGTCGTAGAGAGCCGAGGAGATGCGCGCGGTCCCCACCGCGTCGTACGGGTTCATGGCCGCGACCAGCCCGAAGCCGGGTGCCGCCGGCACCCGGCCGAGCCTCGGCACCGTGATCTCAGCCTCGGACATCACCGTCAGCAGCACGTTGATGGTCTCCTCCGGGACCCGGTTGAGCTCTTCGACGTAGAGCAGGCCACCACTGCGCATAGCCTCCAACAGGGGCCCGTCGACGAAGATGTCGGGCCGATAGCCCTTGCTGAGCACCAACGCGGGGTCGAAGTGCCCGACCAGGCGTGCTGGGGTCAGCTCCGCATTCCCCTCGACCAGGACGAAGGGCACGTGCCGACCCGAGGCCACCTGGCGCAGCAGCGTGGACTTGCCGGTCCCCGGCGGTCCCTCGAGGAGCACGTGCGCGCCGCTGAGCAGCGCGGCCTCCAGCAGCTGCGCCTCCAGGTCCCGGTCGACGACGGGGTGCTGGGCACCGGTCATGCGTGCTCGTGGACCACGACGCCGCGGACGTTCTTGCCGGCGAGCAGGTCGTCGTAGCCCTCGTTGACCTGCTCGAGCGTGTAGGTCCTGGTGACGATCTCGTCGAGCTTGAGGTCACCGCTCTGGTAGAGCCCCAGGATCCGCGGGATGTCCACGGTGGGGTTGCAGTCGCCGAAGAGGCTGCCCTTCAGAGACTTGCGGTAGAGCGTCATGATCGTGCCTGGCAGCTCGATGGTCTGCTCCATGATCTTGTTCAGACCGGTGAGCACGACCACACCGCCCTTGCCGACGGCGTGGAAGCCGCCTGCGACGATCTCTGAGGTCATCAGCCCAGGGGTCAGGATCGCGGAATCGGCCATCTGCCCGCGGGTCATGTCGGTGATGGCCTCCATCGCCGCCTCGGTGCTGGCGAAGCTGTGGGTGGCGCCGAGCTCCATGGCCTTCTCCCGCTTGTTCTCCAAGGGGTCGATCGCGATGATGTTCTTCGCCCCGGCCAGCCGGGCTCCCTGCACCGCGTTGATGCCGATGCCGCCGATCCCCACGACCAGCACGGTCTGCCCGGGCCGGACGTTCGCTGTGTTCACGGCTGCTCCCCATCCGGTCGGCACCCCACAGCCCACCAGCACGGCCTTCTCCAGCGGAAGGTCGTCATCGACCTTGACCGCCGAGTTCTGGTGGATCACGCCGTACTGGCTGAAGGTGCCGAGCATGCACATGGCGCCGTACTGACCGCGCGGCCCGCTGATCGGGAACCGTTCACCGGGCAGGTAGCCCTCGAGGATCGTGGCGCCCATGTCGCAGATCGACTGCTGGCCGGAGGCGCAGTAGCGGCAGGACCCGCAGTTGGGGATGAACGAGCACACCACGTGGTCACCGGGCTTGACCCGGGTGACGCCGGGGCCCACCTCCTCGATGATCCCGGCACCCTCGTGCCCGAGCACCATGGGCAGCCGGGCCTCGAGGTCGCCGTGGGCGACGTGTACGTCGGAGTGGCACAGGCCCGCGTGGGTGTAGCGAATCAGCACCTCTCCCTCGCGCGGCTTGTCCAGCTCGAGTTCCTCGATCTCGATCGGCTTGCCCGGTTCGTAGACGACAGCGGCGATGGTCTTCATGCGGATTCCTCCAGGTGGCGTGTGATGCCCACCACACTGACATGTCCTGCACGGACGGACTGTTCAGGAGTTGGACATTCCCGCGCAGCCGACGGCGGGCTACTGTGAAGAGCAACGTACTGCGTTGGGGGCGCGGATCGCCACCAGAGTGTCGTACGACGGGAGGGTGCTGATGTCGGTTCCCGTGACCGACGAGTCCTCCCTGCCGTTGCGTCCGGCGATCGCCCAGTCCTGGCGGCGCGCCGACCGTGTCGGCCTGGACCCGGCTGCCACGTTCGACCACCTGGAGCGCGTGGACGTGGATGCCGAGGGGACCCTCATGATCGCTGCCGGTCCGGTCCTCGACGAGCTGGACGGGCGCCTGCGGGACACGAAGTACTCCACGATCCTCGTGGATCGCGACTGCCGGATCGTGCGGCGCTGGTCCGACGACCGTCGCATCGACGCCGGGTTCGAGGATCTGCACCTGGGGATCGGCACCAGCCTGCTCGAGGAGGACATCGGGACCAACGCCCTCGGCACCGTCCTGGAGACGCGGGAGAGCATCTTCATCAACGGCGCTGAGCACTACGCGGAGGCGCTGCGCGGTTTCAGCTGCTACGGCCACCCGATCCGCCATCCCCTGACCCGGCGGATCGAAGGCGTCCTGGACATCACGGCGATCGCGGCCGAGGCCAACCCGCTGCTGCCCGCTCTGATCGACCGCGCGGTCCTCGACATCGAGCAGCGACTGCTCGATGGCAGCCGGGCGTCCGAGAAGAGCCTCCTCGACGCGTTCCAGGCCGCAACGAGTCGCCACCGCCGAGCCATGGTCGCGATCGGCGAGGATGTCGTCCTGTCCAATCAGGCAGCCCTGGACCTGCTGGGTCCAGGCGACGTGGCGATGCTGCGGATGCTCGCCATCGATGCCGAGCGCCGGGGCGCCCGGTTGGATCTCTCCTTGGAGTCGGGTCGAGCGGTCACCGTCGAGGTCACCCCCGTCACCGGCGCGCGCCGGGGTGCGCTGCTCCATGTCGAGCCGCTGGACCAGGACCGTGCCAGGACCGTGACGCGCCGCTCGTGGACTTCGCGCGAGCAGTACTCCAGCCCTCTTCTGGTGTGGGGCCCGCCCGGAAGTGGCCGGACGACTCGGGCGCGTGAGCTCGCCGAGCACGAGCCTTTGACCGTGCTGAGCCCGGGCGCGGCGCTCCTGGACGGTGACACCGCCTGGGCGCGGGACTTCGAGGCGCTGATGCGCCGCAAGACCGGGTCGGTGTGCATCGACGGGATCGATCTGTTGTCCGACAGGTTGCTGGAGCTGGTCGGCCTGCGGGTCGACACCCGAGACCGTCCACACCTGATCTTCACCTCCGGCCCGGTCGGCGACCTCACGGGCCGCGCCGCGGCACTGGCGGGCTCCGCGACCCGACGGGAGGAGACGTTGGCGCTCTCGGCCCGCCGCCAGGACATCCCGGCCCTGGCAGCCCGGATGCTCGAGGAACTGGAGCCAGGGTCGCCGGTGCACCTGACGCCGAGCGCCATCACGGCATTGAGTGCCCAGTCGTGGCACGGGAACCTGCGGGAGCTCAAGGCCGTGATGTCCCACGCCGTCCAGCGACGGTGGGCCGACGCGATCACGGTGGGCGACCTGCCGGAGGGGTATCGCTCGGGAGTCCCGGAGAAGCCGATCGCGCCGCTGGAGCAGGCCGAGCGCGACGTCATCGTGGCCACGCTCCAGCGCTGCGGCGGCAACAAGGTGCGCGCCGCAGCGGAGCTGGAGGTGTCCCGCACAACCCTCTATGCCCGGATGAGGTCCCTACGGATCACGACGTACTGAGGGTGCCTGCGCTCAGCCGACGGTGACCGGGTGCCGCACGACCGCGTCGAAGAAGTAGCCGCCGTCATTGAACGGAGTGCTGAGCGGTTGCGTGCGCCCGAGCACGTCCGTCGCCCTGGCCAGGAGTTCGTGGTCGCCTGAGGACGGGTGACGCCAGATGTGCGCCCACTGCGTCCATCCGCCTCGATGCCCCGGCCGCAGCACCGTGGCACGCGACCAGGACTGGCCGCCGTCGGTGCTGACGTCGATGCGGGCAACGGGGCCGGCTCCGCTCCAGGAGCGGCCCGTCACCTCGAGGTGCGGGCGGGCTGGGAGGACGGCGTCCCAGGGAAGCTCCCAGGCGGAGCGCACGGGGTTGACGCCCAGCGGTGGCGCATCAGCCGGGTAGCCGGGTCCGGTCATGCGGTACCACGTGGTGTTCCACGGCGAGGTCAGCTCGGCACTCGACACCTCGAGCGAGCCCAGCCACTTGATGCTGGCGATACCGACCCATCCGGGCACCACCAGGCGCAGCGCATCGCCGAAGATGGCCAGGGTGTAGGTCGAGGCGTCGATCAGCGGGGTTGCGGTGTGATTGCGGACGAAGAGCCGTGACTGTCGGGTGAGGTAGTCGCGGGTGCGCACGGAGTCCCAGCGCATCTCGGCGTTGGTGCCGAAGTCCACGAACCTGCTGGGTGGCAACGGCTTGAGGATGGGGCCGGCGTCCTGCGCCTCGGCAACCCGTGGGAGTCCCAACGCCGCCCCGCCGGCGAGTGCTGACGCGGCCAGGAAGGTGCGCCGGCTGGCGACCGGCTCTGTCTCAGGTCTCAGGTCTCAGGTCTCAGGTCTCAGGTCTCAGGTCTCATGATGTGACCGTAACATGACTAGTTCAGTATGTTTAGTAGGTTATGACGGTCTGTGCCGTCTGGCAGCATGGGCCGCATGGAGAAGCGCATCGGCGTCTGCAACCTCTGCGAAGCGATCTGCGGCTTGGAGCTGACCGTCGAGGACCGCACGGTGCTCTCCGTCCGCGGCGACGACGCCGACCCCCTGTCGCGAGGACACATCTGCCCCAAGGGCGTGGCCATCGGTGACGTGTACGCCGACCCCGACCGCCTGCGCAAGCCGGTACGGCGGATCCTGCTCGACGGGGAGGCGCACTGGGACGAGATCGGCTGGGAGGAGGCGTTCGACCTGGTGGCTGACGGCCTGGCGCGAGCCACCAACGACCATGGCCGCGACGCCGTCGGGATCTACCTGGGCAACCCCAACGTGCACAGCCTGGGCTCGATGACCCACGGTCAGGCGTTGGTCAAGACCCTGCCGACCCGCAACCGGTTCAGCGCCACGTCAGTGGACCAGCTTCCCCACCAGCTCGTCGCCCATCTGATGTACGGCCACCAGCTGATGCTCCCGGTGCCCGACATCGACCGAACCTCGTACTTCCTGGTCTTCGGTGCCAACCCCATGGCCTCCAACGGGTCCCTGATGACCGTTCCAGACTTCCCGCAGCGACTGCGCGACCTCAAGGCCCGCGGCGGTGCGATGGTGCTCTTCGACCCACGTCGCACCGAGACCGCGAAGGTCGCGACCGAGCACCACTTCATCCGGCCCGGCAGTGACGTCCACGTGCTGCTCGCGATGCTTCAGGTGCTCTTCGAGGAGTCGTTGACCGCTCCCCCGGCCTTCGTCACCGGCCTCGAGGTCGTCGCCGACGCCGTCGCGGCCTTCACCCCCGAGCGGGCCGAGCGAGCAAGCGGGGTCTCGGCCGACGAGATCCGGCGGATCGCTCGTGAGTTCGCCGCCGCGCCGGCCGCCGCGGCGTACGGCAGGATTGGTGTCTCCACGACGGCCTGGGGCACGGTGGCGCAGTGGGCGCTCCAGGTGTTGAACCTGGTGACGGGGAACCTGGACCGCGAAGGCGGCACGATGCTCACCTCGCCCGCGATCGACGCGGTGGGTCGCGGGCTGATCGGCAAAGGTCACCACGGGCTGTGGAAGAGCCGTGTCCGCGGACTTCCCGAAAGCGGTGGCGAGCTGCCGGTGGCCGCACTGCGTGAGGAGATCGAGACGCCCGGAGAGGGCCAGATCCGTGCCGTCCTGACGATGTCGGGCAACCCGGTGCTCTCCACTCCCGACGGGGCCGGACTCGATCGGGCGTTGGCCGGGCTGGACTTCATGGCCGCCGTCGACATCTACATCAACGAGACCACTCGTCATGCCGACGTGATCCTGCCGCCGACCACGGCCCTGGAGCGGGACCACTACGACCTGGTCTTCCAGACGCTGGCGGTGCGCAACACCGCCCGGTTCACTCCTGCGGTCTTCGACAAGTCGCGCGAGCAGCGTCACGACTGGGAGATCTACCGCGAGGTGGCGCGCCGGCTGGGTCGTCGACTCAACCGCAAGCCGCCCTTGAAGAAGCGCCTGCTCAGCCGGGCCCGCCTGGCTGTGAGCCCGACCTTCTTGATCGGTCAACTGCTGCGCAGCGACAAGGCGGGCGTGACGATCTCCCAGCTGCGCCGCCACCCGTCCGGGGTCGATCTTGGCCCACTGCGGCCAGGCGCCTTCCCAGCCCGGCTGCAGACCTCCCACAAGCTCGTGATGGCCGCGCCCGACCTGGTGATGGACGACCTGGTGCGACTCGCCGAGTCTGATCCCCCACCGACTGACGACCTGCTTCTCATCGGTCGCCGCCACCAGCGTGACTGCAACTCCTGGCTGCACAACGCCTCGAGGCTGACCCGCGGCCGCGAACGCCACCAGCTCCTGATGAACCCGGGTGACCTGACTGCCCGAGGACTGCGCGACGGCTCCACGGTCACCGTGACGTCGCGAGTGGGCACGGTCCGCGTCGAAGTGCAGTCCACCTCGGACCTGATGCCCGGAGTGGTGTCCCTGCCGCACGGCTTCGGGCACCAGCTTCCCGGCACCAGGATGCAGGGCGCCGCGCAGGTGGAGGGCGTCTCCATCAACGACCTCACCGATCCCGAGCTCCTCGACATCTCCGGGAACGCCGCCCTCAGCGGGGTGCCGGTGACCGTGACCGCCTGAAGGCTCGGCCGCGGCCGACGCGCCCAGAGGCGATCATCGGTCTAGACTTCCCGGACTCGCCAGACTCACCGGACGGCGCGATGGCAATCTTCTTCGACGATGGACAGTCCGAGATCCCAGACGGGGTGGTCGGGCCCGTCGAGCGTGTTCTGGTCGTCGGTGCCGGCATCGCCGGCCTCACCGTGGCGAACGCGCTGGCCCACGCGGCGGTCGAGTGCGTGGTGCTCGAGGCCCGGAGCCGGATCGGCGGGAGGCTGTACACGACGGACCTGGCCGGATCACCCGTAGACCTCGGCGGCTCGTGGATCCACCACCCGACGGGCAACCCCCTGATGCGGTTCGCACAGACAGCGGGCATCGGGAGTCGATCCGCCACCCCGCTCCCGGAGCTGACCGCCTTCGACTGCAGGACCGGGCTCTGGCTGTCGCATGCGGACGTCGAGGCCAGCCTGACCGTCGAGCTCGAGGGCTTCGCCCAGGCACTCAGCGGGCTGCGCACCCGGCTGGGGCCGGACGCGTCGGCGGCGGAGGGCATCGAAGCCCATCTGGCTGCGACCGGCCTGAGGGGCGAGCCGCTACGACGAGCCCGGCAAGGGCTGCGCGCGAGCGTGGAGGCGGACGCTGCGGGTGCCGCCGAGCACCAGTCGCTGCAGTGGCTCTGGACTCAGGCGGAGTACGGGGGCGACTACTTCGGCGTCCAACCTGAGGGCGGATATGCCTCTGTGGTCGACGCCATGGCCGGCGGCCTCGACGTGCGCCAGGACTGGCCTGTGTCTCGTGTGGAGGTGGCCGACGGAGCCGTGAGCCTCACCTCGGCGTCCGGCGCCACCGAGGTCGGCTCCCACGTCGTTGTCGCGGTCCCGCTCGGTGCGCTCAAGAATGAGTCACCGAGATTCGTGCCATCCCTTCCGACCGAGCAGGCCGAGGCCGTGGGCCGGCTGGGCTTCGGACGCTACGAGAAGGTGGCGCTCAAGTTCGAGGAACCGTTCTGGCAGCGAGCCGGCTGGTCGCACCTGGTGCTGTTCCCTCGTGAGGCGGACGAACCCGCATCGTGGGTGTTCGATCTCCACGCGTTCGGTGCTGATCCGATCCTGGTGTGCCACACGTTCCACTCGGCCACTGCTCACCTGAAGGGAACCTCACCGACCGCTGCGGCCCGGTGGCTGATGGGCATGCTCACGGCGGCGCTTGGTGCGTCCTGCCCCGAGCCGGTCGCCGTCGCCGTGACCGACTGGGGGAACGACCCCTACACACGTGGCGCCTACACCCACGTACCCCCAGGCTCCTGCGATGCCGACGTCGACCTGCTCGCGACGCCCGTGGCCGGGCGCCTGCTCTTCGCCGGCGAGCACACGCAGAGCGCTCGCCTCGGCTACGCCGACGGTGCCATGACGAGCGGCGTCCGCGAGGCCAAGAGACTGCTGGGCACGCCCACCGTGACCCTGGGCCGACTCACCGGAGCGAGGTGACGCATGGGTCGCTCCCTGGGGACTCTCGAGACGGATCGACTCGTCCTTCGGCCGCGCCGAGCAGAGGAGGCTGCGATCTACCGGCAGCTGTGGCTCGAGCGCGACCAGCGCGTGCCGGCGGGGCGACGGGTGGACCCCGAGGGGCGACCCACGGTGGCCGACATCGTCCTCCAGATCCGCGCAACGCAGCAGGATCCGGGACCAGGCATCCTGGCAGTGGAGCGGAAGGGCACCGGCGACGTGATCGGCTACTGCGGGTTGATCCCCCACGGGCGAGGATCCCCCGACGAGCCCGAGCTGGCCTTCGAGCTGCTGCGTGCCACTCAGGGCTGCGGTTACGCAACAGAGGCCGCTCGGGCCGTGGTGGCCTGGGCCCGCGAGGCTGGCTACCGACGGTTGCGGGCTGGGGTCTGGGACTGGAACACCCCCTCGCGAAGGGTGCTTGCGAAGCTCGGGTTCCTCGAGTCGGGGCGGGGGGAACCCGCCCCTGGCCAAGGCGTCACCCTGCTGATGGTGCGAGAGCTGGACGAGTTTGCATCGTGAGCCCATCGGCTTGCGTGACCGCCTATCCGGCAGTCACAGTCGTCCATGCCCTCCCCTCGCCCGACACTGTTCCTGACCGTCGGCCTTCCCGGTGCCGGCAAGACCACTCGCGCACTGGAGCTGGCCCGCGAGAAGACACTGCTGCGGCTGACCCCGGACGAGTGGATGGCGCCGCTCTTCGGACACAGTGACGCCGGCGGACGCCGCGACATCCTCGAAGGCCGCATGATCTGGGTCGCCCACCAGGTGCTGCTGAGTCGGGCGTCGGTCGTGCTGGACTTCGGATGCTGGTCACCCGAGGAGCGCTACGCCATCCGCTCCATCGCGGAGGTGGCCGACGCGAACTTCACGTTGGAACACGTCGAGATCACCGAGTCCGAACGACGGGCCCGCTGCGATCGTCGCTGGCTGCTGGCGCCCGAGACCACCTTCGAGATGACCCAGGCGGATCAGGATCGCTTCGTCTCCCACTATCAGCCGCCCACCGACGACGAGCTCTCCTACGGCCCCATGCCGGGTCCCCCGGCCGGCCTGGCCAGCTGGCCGGCATGGGCGAGCCACCGGTGGCCCACCCTCCCGCTCATCCAGGCCAGCTGACCTGCATCTCAGGCGTCCACCAGTCTCACGTGTGCTGGGTCGTCCTCGACCACCCGTTCCCCCACGGGACGCTGCGGCCGCTGGGGCCACCACGCACGGTCGCCGAGCAGGATCAGGATCGCGGGCAGCATCACCAGGCGAATCACCGTGGCGTCGATGAGGATGGCGGCCGACAGCCCGACTCCCATCATCTTCATCTCGAGCATGCTCAGGGTGGCGAAGATGGCGAAGACCGACACCATCACCGCTGCCGCACTGGTCACCACCCCAGCGGTGTCGACCAGGCCCTCCTCGACAGCCAGCCTTGCGGGCAGCCCGCGCCGTACGTGTTCCCGGATCCGGCTGAGCACGAAGACGTGGTAGTCCATCGACAGCCCCACCAACACCACCAGGACGAACAACGGGATCCAGTCGATGATGAGTCCTGGTGTCGTGAAGTCCAGGAGCTGGTGTCCCCACCCGTGCTGGAACACCAGGGTCATCAGGCCGAACGCCACTCCGACCGACACCAGGTTGAGTCCGGTCGACACCAGCGCGATCGGCACACTCCGGAAGGAGAGCGCCATCATCAGCATGGTCAGCATCAGGACGAACCCGATCACGATCGGCAGGTACGTCGACAACCGGTCTGAGCTGTCCAGCGCTTCGGCCGGCCCGCCACCCACCGCGTACGTCGACGTCACCGGGCCCAACGTCGCCGGCACGAGATCGGTGCGCAGGTGGGTCACGGCATCGTCGACCCGCGGGTCCGACTCCGCGTAGGGCATGGCCAGGGTGAGTCGAGACGTCCGACCATCGGCGGAGGTCTCGATGGGCGCGGGCGCCTCGACCACGAAGTCGGCGTCGGAGCGGGCGCGTTCGCGAAGGTCAGCCAGGGCCGCACGCACCTCACGACGCTCGCCCGTGGCCACCACGCTGGCCGTCGAGCCCTCCTGCGGGAACCTGTCCACGAGATCGCGGTAGGTCTGCACCTCGGGGATCGTGCCGGGAAGCGTGTCGAGGTTGGCGGAGTGGATCTTCATGCCCAGCGCCGGCACGCACAGAGCCAGCACGGCGGCCGAGGAGATCAGCAACGCCAGGGCGGGATGCCGTACGACGGGCGCCAGGATGCGGCGGCTCAGACCGCCTCGACCGACCCGACGGTTCAAGCGCCACAGCAGCGGCACCCGGGGCCGGTCGACCCAGCGCCCGAGCTTGGCCAGGAGGGCGGGCAGCACCGTGATGGAGCCGAGCACCGCGACGCCGACCACGAGGATCGCGCCGGTGGCCAGGGAGTTGAAGGTGGCCCCACCGATCACGTAGAGCCCGGCCATCGACGCGATCACGGCGAGGCCCGAGACCATGATCGAGTGTCCTGAGGTCTCCGCGGCGATCTCGACGGCGTCGAGCGTCGTGGCTCCCGCGGCCCGCTCCTCGCGTTCGCGCTTGAGGTAGAACAGCGAATAGTCCACCCCAACGGCCATGCCGATCAGCACGATCATGCTGCTCACGGTGGACTCGGCGTGGACCAGGTGCGAGAGCGGCGCGGTGATCCCGATGGTGACCGCGACGCTGGTGACTGCCAGCAGCACTGGGATGCCCGCAGCGATGAGAGCGCCGAACGCCAGCAGCATCAGCACCACGGTGACCGGCAGGCTGATGCCCTCGGCAGCGCCGAGGTCCTCACCCACCTGGTTCTCGATGCCCGCGTCCACCGACAGGTCCCCGGCCTGGCGGATCTCCAGATCGGGGTGCCGTTCCTGGGCGGCGGCGGTGAGGTCCTGCAGGGGTTCGGCGTCATCCTGGTCCTTGGCCAGCTGGGCCGACAGGAGCAGGGCCGTCCGGTCCTGGCTCCAGGCCGGCTCCGAGACCGCGGTCACCGCCTCGAGTGCGGCGAGCTCGCCCGCGAGACCGCGGGCCGCGGCGAGGGCGTCGTCGCCCAGCACACCGCCCGAGGACGACGTGATGAGCACGCTCTCCGCGTCGGGGTGCTCCAACCCCGCAGCCGAGATCATGGCGTCGGCACGGCCGGATTCGCCGAGGCGGTAGTCGGCGTCGGTGGTCGTGACGGTCGGGACCGACATGGCCAGCAGGACAGCCACGGCGACCAGGAGCAGCCAGGCCAGGATCGCCCTCCAGGGATGGGTGGCGCTCCAGCGTGCCGCCCGAAGAGGGAGGTTCGCGAATGGGTTGTGGGTAGCCATGTCGGTGCTCCTCGAGAAGATGGGTGAGTCGAGGACTCCAGCCTCGCGACGGGCGCTGCCCTCGTCAGGGGCGGCAGGCCCCCGTGTGGGGGTGGACCCAGCACCCCTGTGCCGGGACCGCGCATCAGCGAAGATGGGCCCATGACCCCCAGCAGCGGATCGCGCAGGTTGC
>NZ_JBFWVK010000006.1:0-255538 GCF_050246775.1 Nocardioides sp.
CACTTAGCCCGTCGCGCGGGATGTCACTGCCGGATGACGCCTGGCCCGGTGGGCACCCCGCCCGGGAAGAATGGGGTCAGATGCACTCGGCAAGTCACGGCGGGGCCTGGAGTGCAGTCAACAGGACCAGTTCTCCCGCGAGTGGTTGCAGATCTACCCCCAAGCCCGGGTGCTGGCAGCATCGTCGTCAGACGTGTCGGCGGAGAAGCGCCGCGAGTTCGTCGCCAAGGCAGCGGCCAACGATTGGGACGGCATCATCCTGACCCAGACCGCGTTCGCCAAGATCCCGCTACGTCAGTCCACCCAGGACGACTACGTGCGCGCCCAGGTCGACCAACTCCGTTCGGTGCTGGACAACGCCGAGGCCGGGCAGGCGATGACGGTCAAGCGCATCCAGCGCAAGCTGCTCCAGACCGAGAGCAAGATCGAGTCCCGCATCGACACCGGACGCGACGACGGCGTGTGCTTCGAGGACACCGGCATCGACTACCTCTGCGTCGACGAGCTGCACCTCTACAAGAACCTCGCCACCGACTCCAACATCCGCGACGCCGCCATCGACGGCTCGGCTCGTGCCGTCGACCTGCACATGAAGCTGGAGTACCTGCGCGCCTCCGGGCACTCACGGGTGGTCACCGGAGCAACCGCCACCCCGATCGCCAACAGCGTGACCGAGGCGTTCGTGATGCAGCGCTACCTACGCCCTGACCTACTCGACGCCGCAGGCATCGGCTCATTCGATGCCTGGGCCGCAACCTTCGGGCAGACCGTCACCCAGATGGAGATGTCACCCACCGGCGCCTTCCGGCTCAAGACAAGGTTCGCCAAGTTCCAGAACGTCCCCGAGATGCTGCGAATGTGGTCGGTCTTTGCCGACGTGAAGACCGCCGCCGACCTCGACCTGCCCATCCCGACCCTCGCGATGCGAGACGACGGCCAGCGCGCCGCCGCGACAGTCCCGGTCGAGCCGACCGCGGAACTCGAGCGATTCGTGGAACAGCTCGGCGAACGGGCCGAGGCCGTGGCGAACAAGGCGGTCCGTCCCGAAGAAGACAACATGCTCACCATCTCCACCGACGGCCGCAAAGCCGCCCTCGACATTCGCATGGTGCTGCCCAACCGTCCCTCCGGCCCCACCAAGGTCGACGTCGCCGCCGACGCCATCACCGCCGTGTGGGAACGCACCCGCGACAACGAATACCTCGACCTACTGACCGAACAGCCCTCGCCGATCAAGGGCGCACTCCAGTTGGTGTTCTGCGACATCGGCACCCCCAACCCCGACAAGTGGAACGCCTACGACGAACTCGCCCTGCAACTCAACGAACGCGGCGTCCCCGGCGACCGCATCCGGTTCATGCACGAGGCCAGCAACGACGGCGAGAAGGCACGGCTTTTCGCCCAAGCCCGCGCCGGGCACATCTCCGTGCTCATCGGCTCGACCGAGAAGATGGGAGTCGGGACCAACGTCCAAGCCCGCGCGGTCGCGCTATGGCACATGGACTGCCCCTGGCGGCCAGCCGACCTCGCCCAGCGCGACGGACGCATCCTGCGGCAAGGCAACCAGAACGGGGAGATCGCCATCGTCCGGTTCGTCACCGAGCGGTCCTTCGACGCCTTCATGTGGCAAACCATCGAACGCAAGGCCACCTTCATCGCCCAGGTCATGCGCGGCCGGATCGACTCCCGCGAGATCGACGAGATCGACCCCGGCGCACTCTCAGCCGCCGAAGCCAAAGCACTCAGCTCCGGCAACCCACTGCTGCTGGAGCACTCCACCCTGACCAGCGAAGTCGCCAAGCTCCGACGTCTGCAACGCGCCCATGAGCGCAACCAGAACATGCTCACCCACACCGAACGTCGCGCCGACGAGGAGATCGCACGGTTCACAGAGCACATCGCCGCCCTCGAAGCAGCCGCCCCGCTGGTCACCGACACCAGCGGCGACCGATTCCGCATCACCCTCGACGGTCGCAGCTACACCTCTCGAGCCGACGCCGCCCACGCCCTCGACCGCTGGATGCAGGCCAACCGGCTCCAGTGGATGCCCACCTACCGAGGCCAGGAATACGGCGTCATCGGCAAGATCAGCGGCTTCGACATCGAAGTCAGGACCAGCCCCGGCATGGGCATCCTCAACGTCACCACCAGCCTCGCCGGAGTCCCACGATCGTCGTTCACGCTCCCCCAGCGCGAGTTCCTGGCCGGCGGCGTGGGCCTCGTCCAGCGCATCGAGAACCGCGTCTCGGCCATCCCCACCGTGCTCACCCACGTCCACGAAGACCTCGACAAAGCCGAGCGGTCCAAGGCAGAAGCAGCCCAACGCATCGGCCAGCCCTTCAAGCACAGCAAAGCCCTCGACCAAGCCGAGAAGCAGCTCGCAACCGTCGAGACCGCGTTGGCCGCGATGCAAGAGGAGAACCGTGAGACACCCGGCACGGCCTCCGGCGCTGCTCAGGCCCCGGCTCCGGTATCAGTCCAGTCGCTCCGCGACCACGTCCCGGCAACCAAGCGCGTCATGCCGCGCACCCACACCGAAAGCGAGGACGACCGCCACTTCTCGCCGAGCCAGCAGCAGCGCGGGCCAGCGTACGAGCCGCCGGGCCTGTGAACCGGGCCACTGAGCGCACCTATCCAGCACAAGAAGCCGCGCCGACCGAGGAGGAGACACTGATGAGCGCGTACACGAAGAAGACCGACCGCCGCCCCTTCGAGGAACGGCGGCTCTCCGCCCGAGCCGTCCACCGAGACGGTCCCGACCTCCACAAACTGTGCGAGGTGCTGATCCGGCTCACGCTCCGCGAGACCGGAGCCACCCGTGCCGCCCAGCTCGCAGCGCAGGCACCCGAGACCTACCGCGACCCGACGCTGACGGCTCCGGCCAAACTGTCGGCCTGAGCACTAGAATGACGTCGTACCACGCGCGGAGGCGTGGTGTTGTTGCCCTAAACCCCGCCGTCGGTGGGCAAGCGAACTTCGACCTCCGGGTCGTTCCCTACAGCCATCAGGCTCTTTCACAAACAGCACCACCAGCGGCCGGCAGGTCGCATCTGCGGGTGGGAAGCATCAGCAACCCGCACTGAAAGAGCCACCATGAGCACCAACCCGTTCGTACAGCCGATCCAGCCCGCCAATCCGAGTGCCCTGCCCGGCACTGCCCTTGCCGTCTCCTACCTCCGCGTCTCCACACGCGAGCAGGCCGAGAAGGGTGGGATGGACGAAGGCTTCTCGATCCCCGCCCAGCGCGAAGGCAACCTCCGCAAAGCCGAGCAGCTCGGCGCGGTCATCGTTGCCGAGTTCGTTGACGCAGGCGAGTCGGCCCGCAAAGCCGATCGTCCCGAACTCATGCGGATGATCGAGTACGTCAAGGAGAACCGCGTCTCCTACTGCATCGTCAACAAGGTCGACCGGCTCGCCCGGAACCGCGCCGATGACGTGGCCATCCACCTGGCACTCAAAGAGGCCGGAGTGATGCTGGTATCGGCCACGGAGAACATCGACGAGACGCCCTCCGGGATGCTGCTGCACGGCATCATGTCGACCATCGCGGAGTTCTACTCCCGCAACCTCGCTACCGAGGTCGCCAAGGGCATGGGCCAGAAGGCGGCCAACGGCGGCACGAACGGCAAGGCACCCATCGGCTACAAGAACATCCGCGTGTTCGATGAGGTCGGGCGCGAGCTGCGAACCGTCGAACTCGACCCTGAGCGCGCACCGCTGATCGAGTGGGCGTTCAAGGCGTACGCCTCTGGCGACTGGACCGTCACGCAACTCCACGCAGTACTTGCCGACCGTGGACTCGTAACAGCACCGACGCCGAAGCGCGCCTCGAAGCCCCTGGCGATCTCATCAGTCCATCGGATGCTCACCAACCCCTACTACAAGGGCGACGTGATCTATCGGGGCGTGCGACACAAGGGGGCGCACCAGCCGCTCGTGCCCGCCGAGGTTTGGTATCAGGTCCAGTCCGTGCTGACCGCCCACAAGTGCGCGATGGAGGCTACTCAGGTACACGACCACTACCTCAAAGGCACCGTCTTCTGCGGTGCCTGCGGATCGCGGCTCGTGGTCTCGAACGCCAAGAACAAGACCGGCAACATCTACCCCTACTTCGTCTGCTCCGGCCGCCATTCCAAGCGCACCGACTGCACCCGGCAGTCCATCCTCATCAGCGACGTCGAGCATTTGGTCGAGACCTACTACGACCGGGTGCAGATCACCGCGACCCGCCGCGAAGCGCTGGGCGGGATGCTCCACCACGAGTTCGATCATCTGATGGCGACCGAGACAGCCCACCTCAAGGAGCTCACGACCCGGCGCGACGAACTGGAGCACGAGCAGAAGACGCTCATGCGCGCCCACTACGCCGGAGCCGTTCCTCTGAATCTCCTCAAGAGCGAGCAAGACCGAATCTCAACCGAACTCGACCAGATCACCCACCAGCTCGACGCCCAGCACCGCGACTATGCCGAAGCGCGCAAGCACCTCGATGAGGCACTCGACCTGCTGGAGAACTGCGCGGCGATCTATTCGCGCTGCGACGACACCAACCGGCGGCTGTGCAACCAGGCGCTCTTCACGAAGATCTACATCGACGAGGACGACACCCTGCGGCCAGAGCACACGCGACCGTACGAGGTCTTAATCGACCCCGAAATCAACGGCAACGCCCTCACTTGGGCCGAGAAATCACACAAGGTCCAAACCCCGGCCCGTATCTCTACAGGCCAGTGTTTGAACCTTGTGCGTCGGGTGGAGCTGAGGGGACTCGAACCCCTGACCCCCTGCATGCCATGCAGGTGCGCTACCAGCTGCGCCACAGCCCCATTGCCGCCGACTGTCTCCAGCGGTGGACAACTCGCGGAATCTTAGCCAACGCCCGGGCCGGATGCGAAATCGGGGTCAGCGGGGCGCACGTTGTACGCCGCGAGCCGCCATCGTCGCGGGCCGGGATTGTGGCGAGGTGCCGACTCCACGAGTTCCACCCAGGAGCAGTTGTCGAGCACGCCGATGGTGGCCGCGACCGATCGGGGCCAGCCCAGATAGGCCGCCAGGCCCAGTCGGAGAGCGGCCCCATGCGTCACGACGACCCCGGTGGTGCCGTCCTCGATGAGGTCGATGACGTCCGCGAGGACGCCCAGCATCCGGGCCTGGGTCTCGGCATCGCTCTCCCGGCCCGGGATCAGGTGGGTGTCCCCCGCTTCGAGGTGCGCATGCTCCTCGGGGAACTGCTCGGCGTACTCCTCGAGGGTGAGGCCCATCCGGTTGTCACCCACGGCGTACTCCCGAAGCCGTGCGTCGAGCACGGCCGTGAGGCCCGTCTCGTCAGCGACGTGCGCTGCCGTCTCGCGAGCCCGCAGCAGGTCGGAGGACCACAGCAGCCGGGGCGAGTACGCCGAGAGCGCCGCAGCCGCCGCCTTCGCCTGCTGGTGGCCGCGCTCGTCGAGTGGGACGTCGGTGTGCCCCTGGGCCCGGCCGGCGGCGTTCCACGCCGTCTGGCCGTGTCGCAGCAGGACGAGGCGCCTCACCGCTCGTGGGAGACGACGTCCGCCGGAAGCGCGATGATCGGGCAGTCGCGCCACAGCCGCTCGAGAGCGTAGAACGACCGCTCCTCCTCGTGCTGCACGTGCACCACCACGTCGCCGTAGTCGATGAGGACCCAGCGGCCGTCTCGCTGGCCCTCGCGCCGGATCGGCTTGGCACCGATCTCGCGCAGCTTGTCCTCGACCTCGTCCACGATCGCCTTGACCTGGCGGTCGTTGCTGGCGCTGGCCAGCACGAAAGCGTCGGTGATCGCCAGCTGTTCGGAGACGTCGAAGGCGATGATCTGCTGGGCGAGCTTGTCAGAGGCGGCGCGAGCCGCGGCGGTGACGAGCTCGAGGGCGTGTTCGGTGGCGCTCATGGGGGCGTGCTTTCCGGGTAGAGGTCGTGCTTGGCGATGTATTGGACGACCCCGTCGGGCACGAGGTACCAGACCGGTTCGCCGCGCTTCTTGCGCTCACGGCAGTCCGTGGACGAGATCGCCAGCGCGGGGATCTCGACCATGGTCACACGATCGTGCGGAATCCCCGACAACGTCGCAGGATCCATGTCGTAGCCCGGCCGCGTGCAGCCCACGAAGTTGGCCAGCTCGAAGAGCCCGGCGGCGTCGCGCCACGTGAAGATGTTGGCCAGGGCGTCGGCACCGGTGATGAAGTACAGCTCAGCGTCGGGCATCACGGCGCTGAGGTCGCGCAGGGTGTCGATCGTGTACGTCGGCCCCTGCCGGTCGATGTCGACCCGCGAGACGTTGAAGCGCGGGTTGGCCGCGGTGGCGATCACGGTCATCAGGTAGCGGTCCTCGGCCGGCGACACCACGTGGCTCGACTTCTGCCACGGGTCGCCCGTGGGCACGAACACCACCTCGTCGAGTCCGAACCAGGACTGGACCTCACTCGCGGCCACCAGGTGGCCGTGGTGGATGGGATCGAACGTGCCGCCCATGACGCCGACGCGGCGGGCCGGCTGGGTGGGCACGATCAGCTGTGTTCGCGTCCCGCGCCGAAGGCGAGCAGCCCCAGCAGCAGCGCGAGCAGGATGGCGAGGGCGATCCCACCCACCACCCAGTGGTTCAGGCCGGCGTCGCCGGCCTCTTCGGCAGCGGCGGTGATCACGTGGAGCGACATGCCGAGCACTCTACCGGCTCAGCCGAACACCCAGTGGACGCCCACCAGGATCAGGTAGAAGCGGGCCACGCGCCCGACCAGCACGGTGGGGATGAACACCCAGCGCGGCATGTGCAGGGTCCCCGCGACCATGGCGAGCACCAGCAGCGGCGGGACTCCGGCGAACGCCGAGGCGAACATGATGCTGCCGGCGTACCACGGTCTCCCCTGGATCCGTGCCTGCCACTTCGCGTATGCCGCGCGCCACTTCTCGTTGGTGAGCTTCTTCTGGACCCGCTCGCTCTCGAAGCTGCGCTGGGCCAGCTCGTACCAGATCACCTTGCCGAGCGTCTGGCCCGCGCCGGCCGACAGGGCGATCAGGAACGACTCCCCCGCGCCGATCCCGGCCCCTGCGAGTCCACCGAGGTAGATCTCGATGTTGATCAGCGGGATGAGTGCCGAGGCGACGCTGACGAAGAAGGTGGTCAGGACCACCATTAGGCAGTGACCCGCTCAGGCACCGGAAGACCGATCTTCAGCAACCAGCCCAGCGAGACACACTTGAGCACCAGGAGCGCGAGCGCGATCACCAGGCCGACCTGCCACCATCCGGTGACCAGCAGGAGGACGGCGAAGGCGCCGGAGTTGGCCGCCTTGCCGATCCGCGACCAGTTCCACTGGTAGATCCGGCGGTCGACCGCCCAGAAGTAGTTGGGGCTGCGGATCGGCCAGGCCAGGAAGGCCAACGAGAGCAGCGAGTCGATGACCATGAACTCGAAGAGGTAGACCGACACCGGGATGGCCATGATCGGCTCCAGCCAGACCAGTCCCAGGTAGAAGGCAGCGCAACTCAGCCTGTCGCACAGCATGTCGGTGACCGCCCCGATCCGGGTCTCGCAGTCACGCCAGCGGGCGACCTCACCGTCAAGGGAGTCACCGACCCAGTAGGTGACCAGGCCGATCACGAGCCAGGACAGCTCCTGCTGAGCAGCTCCGAAGAGGCACAGCGCCAACGTGATGAGGGTGCGGATGAACGTGACCACGGTGGCACTGGTGAACAGGCGCTCCATGCTCGCATCGGCGTGGATCGCCCGGTCGGTCTTGGACATGCCCCGACGCTACCTGCTCACCATCCGTGGAATGCCATCGCCAGACCGGCGAGGATCGCATAACTCTGCACGGTGCGCCCGATCATGATGGTCGAGGCGAAGATCCACATCCGCATCCGCAGCGCGCCCGCCACGGCCCCCATCACCAGCAGCGGGGGCAGCCCGAGGGTGGCCGAGAGCAGCATCACCCCGGCCGAGACCCAGGGGCGCCCGTTGATGCGCCGATGCCAGGTCTCGAAGCTCGCTTTGAACTTGCCCGACTCCAGTCGCTTCTGGAACCACGGGAGCTCGACCGAACGTGCCGCACCGAAGTACCAGAGCACCTTGCCCAGCGTCTGGCCCGCTCCGGCCGCGATCGCCAACGCCCACACCTGGTCCTGGGAGATCCTGGTGGCGACCGCAGCCAGGTAGATCTCGGCGTTGAGCAGGGGGAACACGCTGGAGGCGAAGGTGAAGACCAGCGTCACCAGCACCGTCCTCACAGTGCAACGCTACCGGGAGTCGCCGACCCCGTGATCAGCGGACGTGACCATCACCGGTGACGACGTACTTGGTGCTCGTCATCTCCGGCAGGCCCATCGGTCCGCGAGCATGGAGCTTCTGCGTGGAGATCCCGATCTCGGCTCCGAAACCGAACTCACCGCCGTCGGTGAACCTGGTGCTCGCATTCACCAGGACAGCAGCGGAGTCGACCGACGCGGTGAACAGCCGCGCAGCGGCGAGATCCTCGGTGACGATGGCGTCGGTGTGCTGGCTGGAGTAGGTGCGGATGTGTGCGATGGCTGCGTCGAGGTCCTCGACCACGGCAGCCGAGATGTCCAGGCTGAGGTACTCCAGGCCGAAGTCCTCCTTGGTCGCGGGCACCACACCGTCGTACTCGGCGAACTGCTCGTCACCGTGGATCGTGACCCCGGCGGCGCTCAGCGCGTCGATCACGACGGGCAGGAAGTGGTCGGCGATCTCGCGGTGCACGAGCAGGCTCTCGGCGGAGTTGCACACGCTCGTGCGATGGGTCTTGGAGTTGAGGATGATCGCGAGGGCCTTCTCGAGGTCGGCGGATCTGTCGACGAAGACGTGGCAGTTGCCGACGCCGGTCTCGATGACCGGGACCGTCGACTCCTCCACCACACTGCGGATCAGGCCCGCCCCACCACGCGGGATCAGCACGTCGACCAACCCACGCGAGCGCATGAGGACCTTGGCGCCTTCGTGACCCTCGCCAGGGACCAGCTGGACGACGTCGCGCGGCAGGCCGGCCTGCTCGATGGCCCCGCGCAGCACCTCGATGATCGCGGTGTTGCTGCCGTGCGCGCTCGAACTGCCCCGGAGCAGCGCCGCGTTGCCCGCCTTCAGCAGGATCCCGGCGGCATCGGCGGTGACATTGGGGCGAGCCTCGTAGATGACCCCGACAACGCCGAAGGGCACCCGCACCTGACGCAGCTCCAGCCCGTTGGCCAGCGTGCTGCCCCGCACCACCTCCCCGACCGGGTCGGGGAGCCCGGCGACGTCGCGCAATCCCTGGGCCATGCCCTCGATGCGAGCGGCGTCGAGCCGGAGTCGGTCGATGATGTTGACCGGGGTGCCGTGATGCTCGGCACGGTCGACGTCCTCGAGATTGGCAGCCAGAATCTCCTCGGCATGGCCGGTCAGCGCTTCGGCCATCGCCAGCAGCGCCGCATCCTTCTGCGCGCGCGTCGCCAACGCCAGCACCAGACTGGCCTCCCGCGCGCGCAGCGCCGTACTCCGCACCTGTGCTTCCACGCTCATGGGACCGAGCGTAATCGCCGGACGCCCTCGACCGGGACCCCGTCCGCCCAGCAACTCAGTGGGCCGAGGGATCCATCGACGTCGGTTCCGGCGCCCGGTCGCCGAGCAGGGAGATGATCAGGGTGGCGACACCGGCCCCGGTGACCACCGCCAGCAGCGCTGGGGCCGGGAAGAAGAACAGTAGGAACAGGGTGACGGCCAACGGTCGTCGCAGCACCGCAGCCCCGGCCGCACCGGCACCCGCCGCGAAGACGGCCGTCACGGTGGCCGCGGGGAACGCTGCCGCGACCATCAGCCCGGCCGCCATCCCGGCGAAGATGGCCGGGAAGATCTGGCCGCCGAACCAGCCGGTGGCCAGGCAGGCCAGCGTTGCGATCAGCTTCAGGGCGACCAGTGCCAGCAGGGCGAGGACGCTCCGGTCCTCCAGGGTGTCGAGGAGGTCCTGGCCCTGGTGCTCCCCGGAGAACAAGGTCAGCGGGGAGGCGATGCCACACAGCGCGAGGACCAGGCCACCGGCCATGGCTCGCACCACCGTGGAGGGCATCCACCGCTCGGCCAGCGCCCGTAGCGGGGCGGTGCCGGCGAGCAGCGCGAACCCGGCAAAGGTCGCGGGAACGGCGGCGAGAGCCGCCCACTCGAGGGCGACCAGCAGGTCCCAGCCCGTGTCGACACCGGCGTCGGGGAGCGCATAGCGCAGCCCGTCGCCGTTGGGCAGGACCGCGAACATGGCCACCAGTCCGGCGATCGACGCCACGATCCCGGCTCCGAGCATGCGGGTCGCCTGCAGGGGTGAGGCGCTGCGCTCGACGGGCAGCATCACCGACCCCAGGGGGCCTCCGAAGAGCCCGGACAGGGCCCCGGCTGCCGACAGGTAGGCCGCTTCGCTGTTCGTGATCCGCATCATGCGGGCCGCTCGCTGCCCCAGCCCCATCGCGAGCACCAGCAGCGGCGCCTCGGGCCCCAGCGAGGCTCCCGCCGCCAACGAGACGACGCCGAGCAGGGCGGCTCGCAGCAGCCACTCGACCCGCGGAGCCGGCTTCGGCGCCCCCTCAGCCCCGACGAGCCGGTCGAGCTCGACCAGCGCGTCCTCGAGGTCGTGCGGCGCGTCGCGGTCGTGCCGGTGGCGCAGTACGCCGACCAGCAACCCACCGCCGACGCAGACCGCGAGGATCCCCAGCGAGTCGGGCAGCGGCAGTCGGGACTCCGTGCCGTGCCACAGCAGGTGCTGCAGGAAGTGGACCAGCCGCAGGTAGATCCCCGACAGCACCCCGATCGCCGCGCCGAGCACGAGCGCGAGCACCGCAGTGCGTCTGTTCATCGCTGTCCCTTTCGTCCGGCCTCAGGCTAGGGCCAAACGCCGACCTGTCGCAGATGTACACGCTGCGGTGTACATCTGCGACAGGTCGGTGGATTGTGCGTGTACTTCTGCGACAGGTCAGGACTTGCGGGCGTTGATCTTCTCGGTCAGCGCGGGCAGCACGGTGTGCAGGTCACCCACCACACCGAAGTCGACGAGCTCGAAGATCGGGGCCTCGTCGTCCTTGTTGACCGCCACGATCGTCTTGGAGGTCTGCATGCCGGCGCGGTGCTGGATCGCGCCGGAGATGCCGTTGGCGACGTAGAGCTGCGGCGAGACGGTCTTGCCGGTCTGGCCGACCTGGAAGGTGTGCGGCTTCCAGCCGGAGTCGACCGCGGCGCGCGAGGCACCCACGGCCGCACCCAGGGCGTCGGCGAGGGACTCGACCTCGTCGAAGTTGCCACCGGTGCCGCGTCCTCCCGAGACCACGATGGCAGCCTCGGTCAGCTCCGGGCGACCGGTCGCCTGGCGGGGCTGGGAGTTCACGATCGTGGCCAGCTTGGCCGCCGCCGAGATGGTGGCAGCGAACTCCTCGGCCACACCCGCACCAGCGACCTCCTCAGGGGTGACCGCATTCGGCTTCACGGTGATGATCGGGGTGCCCTGGGTGACCTTGGCCTGCACCGAGAAGTTGCCGGCGAACACGCTCTGGGTCGTCACCCCACCGGCCTGTACGTCGACCGCGTCGGTGATCAGCCCCGAGTCGATCTTCACCGCGAGGCGACCCGCGATCTCCTTGCCCTCATACGAGGACGAGATCAGCACCGCCGCCGGGCTGGTCCTCTCGACCAGCTGCTGCAGCACCTCCGCGCGCGGAGCGACCAGGAATCCCTTGATCTCCGCGTCGTCGACGACATAGACCTTCTCCGCGCCGAACTTCGCCAACGCCTCCACCGGCGCACCGGTGGCCGCGCCGACGTAGACCGCGGACGGCTCGCCCAGGCGACGCGCCAGGGTCAACAACTCGTTGGTGGTCTTGCGGACCTTGCCCTCGACATGGTCGACCAGCACCAGAACTTCAGACATCGCTTCAACAGCCCTCTCGGCAGAACTACTCACATGAATCTGGTCAGATGAACTTGCGGGAGACGAGGAACTCGGCCAGCGCAGCGGCGCCCGAGCCGTCCTCGTCGGTCACGATCTCGCCCGCGGTGCGTGGCGGACGGGCCGTGGTGTCCTCCACCACCGACCACGACGCCGACAGGCCCACCTTCTCGGCCTCGACGCCCAGGTCAGCCAGCGACCAAGTCTCGAAGGGCTTCTTCTTCGCCGCCATGATCCCCTTGAACGAGGGGTACCTCGCCTCACCGGTCTGGTCGGTCACCGACAGCACCACCGGCAGGGTCGCACCGATCACCTCGGTCGCCGCGTCACCATCACGCTTGATCCGGATCTGGTCGCCCTGCGTCTCCACCACCGCCGCGAACGTCACCTGCGGCAACCCCAACCGCTCGGCCAGCATCGCCGGAACCACGCTCATGGACGCGTCCGTCGAGGCCATGCCGCACACGATCAGATCGGGAGAGCCGATCTTCTTCACCGCCTCGGCCAGCACCAACGAGGTCGCCAACGCATCCGAGCCGGCGATCGCGTCATCCAGCACATGGACACCCTTGTGAACACCCATCTGCAGCGCCTTGCGCACGGCATCGGCGGCCTTCTCAGGGCCGATGCACAGGGCGGTCACCTCGGAGCCCTCATTCTTCTCCGCGATCTGCAACGACTGCTCGACGGCGTACTCGTCCAACTCCGAGAGCAGACCATCGACACCGACCCGGTCCACCGTGTTGTCAGACTCGAACCGGCGATCCGCAGTTGCATCGGGAACGTACTTCACACAGACGACAATGTTCATGGTGATGTGGCCGCGAGGCCCCTCCCTGGGGTGCTGGGTATGTCCGGTGAATCTAACGCGCGGTGTGACCGATTGGTAACCGTCGTCTCAGTCGAATGGGTCACACTCGCTCGCCGCGAGGCACCGCCTCCGGCCGCAGGAAGATGCTCAGACCCCAACCGAGCACCACCCAGATCACCGCTGCGACGCCCCAGTTGGCCATCGTCTCCTTCGTCGCCTCGTCGGCACCGCTGAGGTCGATGAGGGCCTTGCGATCTGAGAGCGCGCCGAAGTCGAGATGGTTCGCCACGGTCAGCAGGAAGCGCACCAGCGCGTTGTCGGGTTCGTTGCCGGCACCGATGACCGCCACCACCAGGGCACCGGCGGCCAGGACGAGCGCGCACAGCAACCCGAGCAGCCACACCAGCTGTGAGAGTCGAACCCGCAGACTGCTCATGACCCCGTGAACTCCGCCTTGCCGGGCCCGCTCTCCACGAACGAGTTCATCCCGATGCTGCGGTCCTGGGTGGCGAACAGGGCGGCGAACTGCTGCCGCTCAATCTCCAGACCGGTCTCCAGATCGACCTCGAGGCCCTTGTCGATGGCCTCCTTCGCCGCGCGCAGGGCGTACGACGCAGCGCCGGTGAACTGGGTAGCCCAGGCCAGGGCCGTCTCGTAGACGGACTCGGCGGGCACGACCCGGTCGACCATCCCGATGGCCAGGGCCTCCTCAGCCTTCACGAAGCGACCGGTGAAGATGATGTCCTTGGCGCGGCTTGGACCGACCAGGCGCGTGAGGCGTTGGGTGCCTCCGGCGCCGGGAATGATGCCCAGCAGGATCTCCGGCTGACCGAGGGTGGCGTCGTCGGCAGCGATCCGCACGTCCGCGCACAGCGCGAGCTCGCACCCGCCTCCCAGTGCGTAGCCGGTGATGGCGGCGACGACGGGCTTCGGGATCTTTGCGACGGCCGAGAACGAGGAGGTCAGGGCACCCGAGCGCTTGACCATGTCGGTGTAGGACATGGTGGCCATCTCCTTCACGTCCGCACCGGCCGCGAACACCCGCTCCCCGCCGTACACGATCACGGCCTTGACGTCGTCGCGCTCGGTGGCCTCCGCAGCGGCGGCACGGATCTCCTCCTGCATCTGCGCGTTCAGAGCATTCATCTTCGGACGGTCCAGTCGGATCGTCCCCACGCCGTCAGCCACTTCGAGCCGGACGAATTCACCCATCGGTCAAGCCACCTCTGTCTGTTAGAACCCGGACCTTCTGGACAGTATCGCTGGGCACTGCGGGTGCTGGAGGCAACATCAGGAAGAATGCTGCGGGTGACTCCCGGAATCTGGACCCGACCTGACGAGGTGGCACCCGTCTGGCCGGGTCGCAACTATCCCCTCGGATCGACGTGGACGCCGGAGTCGACGAACTTCGCGGTCTATGCCCCCGGCGGCACCGGGGTGCAGCTCTGCCTCTTCGACGAGGAGGACAACGAGACCTGCCACGAGCTCACCGAGAACTCGCTCGGCGTCTGGCACGGGGCACTGCCCGACATCGCCCCGGGCACCCGTTACGGCTATCGCGTGGACGGGCCCTGGGACCCCGAACGGGGTCTGCGGTTCAACCCCCGCAAGCTGCTACTCGACCCCTACGCCCTGGCCATCTCCGGAGAGGTCACCGACCACCCCGCGATCTTCGGTTACGCCGACGGCACCCCCGCGGTGATCAGCGACGAGGACTCCGCGCCCCACGTCCAGCGCAGCGTCGTGGTCGACCCCGCCTTCGACTGGGGCGGCGACCAGCCGATGTTCAAACGCTGGCGCGACACCGTCATCTACGAACTGCACGTCAAGGGCATGACGATGTTGCACGACCGCGTGCCCGAGGAGCTGCGCGGCACCTATGCGGGACTGACCACCCCGGCGGTCATCGACTACCTCCACGACCTGGGCATCACGGCGGTCGAGCTGCTGCCGATCCACCAGTTCGCCTCGGAGCCGATGCTCGCCTCGCGCGGGCTGGTCAACTACTGGGGCTACAACTCCATCGGGTTCTTCGCCCCGCACAACGCATATGCAGCCACGGGTGACCGCGGCGAGCAGGTCGCGGAGTTCAAGCGGATGGTCAAGGCCTTCCACGAGGCGGGCATCGAGGTCATCCTCGACGTGGTCTACAACCACACCGCCGAGGCCGGGCCCAACGGACCCACGCTGAGCTTTCGCGGGCTCGACGACCTGGGCTACTACCAGCGCGTGGTCGACGAGCATGGCGCACCGGTTCAGCCGGACGTCTACTGGGACGTCACGGGTTGCGGCAACACGCTGAACGCGACCCACACCCAGTCGCTGCGGATGATCCTCGACTCGCTGCGCTACTGGGTCAACGAGATGCACGTCGACGGCTTCCGCTTCGACCTGATGTCAGCGCTGACCCGCACCAACCAGTCCGTCGACATGGGCAGTCACCTGCTCACCGCCATCGGCCAGGACCCGGTCCTGCGTCACGTCAAGCTGATCGCCGAGCCCTGGGACGCCTCCATGGACGGCTACAAGGTCGGTGAGTTCCCGCCGCCGTGGGTCGAATGGAACGACCAGTACCGCGACGCCGTACGCGACTTCTGGCGCGGCCAGGGCGACATCCGCACCATGGCCACCCGGCTGGCCGGCTCCTCCGACCTGTACGCCGACGACGGCCGCTCGCCGTACGCCTCGGTCAACTTCATCACCGCACACGACGGGTTCACGCTGCGTGACCTGGTCTCCTACAACTACAAGCACAACGAGGCCAACGCCGAGGACAACCGCGACGGCACCGACAACAACCGGTCGTGGAACTGTGGCCACGAGGGCGAGACCCGGGATCCCGCCATCCTGGCGCTCCGCCATCGACAGGCGGCCAACCTGATGGCCACGCTCTGCCTGACCAACGGTGTGCCGATGATCGTGGCCGGTGACGAGCGCGGACGCACCCAAGGTGGCAACAACAACGCCTACGGCCAGGACAACGAGACCTCGTGGATCGACTGGCGTCCCGACGACGCGTGGCTGGACATCTACGAGATCACCAAGACCGCGCTGCGGCTGCGTCGTGAGCATCCCGCGCTGCGTCAACGGCACTGGTTCGAGGGTCGTCCGACCATCAAGGGCGGCCCCAAGGACCTCATCTGGCTGCACCCGGAGGGTCATGAGATGACCCCTGAGGACTGGAACGACCAGCAGCTCGCCGCCATCGGCATGTTCGTTTCCGGGTCTCCCCTGCGTTCACCCGGGCCGCGCGGCGAACAGCAGGTCGACAAGTCGTTCATGATCTGGATCAGCGCGGCCGCCCACCAGCTGAAGGTCACCTTCCCCGAGAACGAGTGGGTGCACGCCGGCGAGGTGGTCCTCTCCACCGACCCCGAGTACGCCGTCGGCACGCCGGTGCGCATCGGCGACACGTTGATGCTGGACGCCCGCACGGTGATCGTCTTCCGCGAGGCGTGACCCGCCCCTAGGAGGATCGTGAGTTGCTGTCCTTGCCGATCCGGGTCACGGTCAGCGCCGTGATCCTCGCGACCACCAGGGCCAGGTAGAGCATCCCGGCGATCTGCTCGACCATCACCACCGAGCGCGCGTGGGGAAGGATCGGCACGATGTCGGACAGACCGGTCGAGCTCAACGTGGTGACCGACAAGAACAGGAGCTCGACCCACGTCCGATCTCCCGCGGGGTCCACAGCCGCCGTGAACGATCCCGGCCAGATCACCTGCGCGGCGACGTACACGTAGGCGAACGCCCAGGCGACCACGGTGAAGGCAGCACCGGTGGCGAACAGCTCGTCACTGGTCACCACGTCGTCGGCGAACATGTATCGGATCAGCGCATAGGCGGTGTAGAAGTAGAAGGCCGCATGGAAGACCGAGGAAGTCAGCACCACCGGGTCGTTGCCGGGAACGAAACCCTCGACCACGGTGAGCACCACCACGGGCAGACCCAGGAGCAGCGAGACCCAGGTCAGCGCCGGGGTGGCCCGGACCGTGAGCAGCGCCAACGCGAGCACCACCAGCCCGAACACCCCGAACAGCGCCCGCCCGATCGCCTGGTCGTCCAAGAAGGGATAGACCAGCAGCCCTCCGAGCTGGACGCCGAGCAGCACTGCGGACGGGTGGGTGCGCGCCGCGGCGTACCAGTTCCTCACCCCGCTGAACCTACCTGTCGTCGCCGACCCCCTCGCGAGGAATCTCCCGGTGGGTGGTTCATCAAGGTATGCATGGAAACCTCCGCTGTCCGTGGCCAATTCATCACGGTCAGCGGAGGTTCGACTGCATACCTTGATGAACCACCCCCCACCACCCAGAGCTACGGCAGGGCCACCACGCCGAGTTCGGCGGGTGAGGCGAGCAGGTCGTTCTGGGGCAGCACGCGCACGGTGTAGCCGAAGGGACCGGTGCGGGCCAGCTCGACCGACCCCTCGTAGCGGTGCCGTCCGTCCTCATAGCTCTCGGTGGCCGCCAACGAGACCGACTCGGTGTCGACGAGGTCGTCGTCGTGGGCGATCGTGCCGAACACCAGCTGCACGTCCACGTCAGCGGGGCTCAGCGAGCCCAGGGACACGTAGGCGCGCACCGACATCGTGGAGCCGATCTCGGGGGTGGCCGCCACGCCCTGGGACTCGACGTGCTCGACGTGGACGCCGGGCCAGCCTGCCCGGACCCGCTTCTTCCACTCGGCCAGCTCGCGGGCGCCTTCGTAGTCGGAGTTGACCGCGCGCCCGGAGATCGCGGCGGGCACGTAGAGGGTCCGGACGTAGTCCTTGACCATCCGCGAGGCCAGCACCTTCGGGCCCAGCGACTTGAACGTGTGGCGCACCATCTCGACCCAGCGCGAGGGCACTCCGCTCTCGTCGAGGTCGTAGAAGCGCGGCGCAACCTCGTTCTCGATGAGGTCGTAGAGCGCGTGAGCCTCGATGTCGTCGCGGTGATCGGGGTCGTCGATGCCGTCCGCCGAGGGGATCGCCCAGCCGTTCTTGCCGTCGTACCACTCGTCCCACCAGCCGTCGAGGATCGAGAGGTTGAGGCCGCCGTTGAGCGCCGCCTTCATCCCGGACGTGCCACACGCCTCGTAGGGCCGCAGCGGGTTGTTGAGCCACACGTCGCAGCCGGGGTAGAGCGGCAGCGCCATCGAGATGTCGTAGTTGGGCAGGAACGCGATCCGGTGTCGCACCTCGGCGTCGTCGGCGAACTTCACGATCTCCTGGATCAGCTTCTTGCCACCGTCGTCGGCCGGGTGGGACTTGCCGGCGATGATCAGCTGGATGGGACGATCCGGGTCCAGCAGCAGCCGCTTGAGGCGGGCGGGATCGCGCAACATCAGCGTGAGCCGCTTGTACGACGGCACCCGGCGCGCGAACCCGATCGTGAGCACATCAGCGCTGAACGCCGAGTCGACCCAGCCCAGCTCGGCAGCGGCCGAACCCCGCTCCAGGCACGAGGCCCGCAGCCGGTTGCGGGCGTCGTCGACCAGCCGCTGGCGCAGCACCCGCTTGGTCGACCACAGGTCGGTGCCCGGGACCCGGTCCACGACGTCGAAGACGGCAGCGTCGCCGGAACGGGTGTCGGCTCCGGCGGCCGCAGCGAGCTCGAACACCTCGCGCGCGACCCAGGTGGGCGCGTGCACGCCGTTGGTGATCGAGCCGATCGGGACCTCTGCCTCGTCGAACGCGGGCCACAGCCCGTTGAACATCCCGCGCGAGACCTCACCATGGAGCAGGGACACGCCGTTGGCCCGCTGGGCAAGACGGAAGCCCATGACGGCCATGTTGAAGACCCCGGGATCCCCGCCGTCGTAGTCCTCGGCCCCGAGGGCCAGGATCCGCTCGACCGGGACGCCCGCCGCAGGACTGTTGCCACCGAAGTACTGCGTGATCAGCTCGCGCGGGAAGCGGTCGATGCCCGCCGGCACCGGGGTGTGCGTGGTGAAGACCGTGCCGGCTCGAGACACCTCGAGGGCAGTGTCGAAGTCGAGCTGGGGGCCGCCCGGGTCGGCGGTGAGCTCGCGGATCCGTTCGACCCCGAGGAAGCCTGCGTGTCCCTCGTTGGTGTGGAAGACTTCCGGGGCGGGCGCACCGGTGAGCCGGGAGTGCACGCGCAGCGCCCGGACCCCACCGATGCCCAGCAGGAGCTCCTGCAGGAGCCGGTGCTCGGAGGTGCCGCCGTACAGGCGGTCGGTGACGTCGCGCAGCATGCCGTCGTTCTCCTCCATGTCGGAGTCGAGCAACAGCAGCGGGACGCGTCCGACCTGGGCGACCCAGATGCGCGCCACCAGGTCCCCGCCACCGGGCACGGCGATCGCCACCCGGGCCGCGGTGCCGTCGTCCTCGCGCAGCAGCGAGATCGGGAGGCCGTCGGGGTCGAGGACCGGATAGGTCTCCTCCTGCCACCCGACCCGGGAGAGCGACTGGCGGAAGTAGCCGTAGCGGTAGAGCAGGCCCACGCCGACGATCGGCGCCCCGAGGTCGGAGGCGGACTTGAGGTGGTCACCGGCGAGGATGCCCAGGCCGCCGGAGTACTGCGGCAGCACCGAGGTGATCCCGAACTCGGGCGAGAAGTAGCCGATCGCCGCCGGACGCTCCTCGGCGGGTAGCCGCTGGAACCACCGGTCGCCGGACAGGTAGTCCTCCAGGTCTCGCGCGATCCGGTCGAGGTGTTCCAGGAAGGCTGGATCGGCCGCGAGCTCGGCCAACCGACCAGTGCCGACGGCGCCCAGAAGCCGGACCGGGTCCCGGCCGGTGGATTCCCACAGGTCGGCATCGATGGCGCGGAACACGTCCTGCGTCTCGGGGTGCCAGGACCAGCGGAGGTTGACCGCCAGAGTGCCCAGCGCGGTCAGCGCGTCGGGGAGGACGGGACGGACGGTGAATCGTCGGATTGCTCGCACGACAACGGACCGTAGCCCACTTCGACTGGATCGATCCAACTACTCGTGCGTAAAAGGTTTGCTGGTCGGCTCGACGGGCACGAGCACCGAAGCGTCGTACGGCGCGCCCGTGCTCAGGTTGCCGCTTGCGCCGGACTCTGCGATTCGGAAGTGTGGGGCACATGGTTGGTCGTATCCCCGTCATGGAAGTGGCACCGCTGGTCGATCGCGGTCGTCTTCCCGCCAAGGCAACAGTCAACGAATCGTTCCCGGTCTTCGCCACCGTGTTCCGTGAGGGACACGACCAACTCGGAGCCGAGGTGGTCCTGACCGGCCCCGACGGCGTACGCCGCGCCCCGGTGCGGATGGAGAACACCGACAACGGGCACTTCGACGTCCCCAACCGCTACGTCGCGTGGGTCACGCCCGACACTGAGGGCGCGTGGACCTTCGAGGTGCAGGCCTGGTCCGATCCGCTGGGCACGTGGGAGCACGATGCCGGCATCAAGATCCCGGCCGGCATCGACGTCGAGCTGATGTTCACCGAGGCCCGGCTGCTGCTCGAACGGGTGCTGAAGGAACTCCCGGCCCGCAGTGACGAGCGCACCCATGTCAAGGCCGCGATCGACGCCGCCGCCGACGTCGACCGTCCCGCCGGGGCCCGGCTCGCGGTGCTGCAGTCAAGCGAGCTCGCGGCGGTCCTGACGGCCCACCCGCTGCGCGACCTGCTCACCATCGAGGGTCCCTTCCCAGCCTTCGCCGACCGCGAGCGGGCGTTGTTCAGCAGCTGGTACGAGTTCTTCCCCCGATCCGAGGGAGCCACCAAGGACCCGGTGACCGGAGAGGTCACCAGCGGCACCTTCCAGACTGCCGCCGAGCGCCTCGACGCCGTGGCCGACATGGGCTTCGACGTGATCTACCTGCCGCCGATCCACCCCATCGGCGAGGTCAACCGCAAGGGTCCCAACAACACGCTGACACCTGGCCCGAAGGACACCGGTTCCCCGTGGGCCATCGGCAGCAAGGACGGCGGCCACGACGCCATCCACCCCGACCTCGGTGACTTCGCGGACTTCGACGCCTTCGTCGCACGGGCCAAGGGGCTCGGGCTCGAGGTGGCGCTCGACCTGGCGCTCCAGGCCGCTCCCGACCACCCCTGGGTCACCAGCCACCCCGAATGGTTCACCACCCGGGCCGACGGGACCATCGCCTACGCCGAGAACCCGCCGAAGAAGTACCAGGACATCTACCCGATCAACTTCGACAACGACCCGACCGGGCTGTGCCGCGAGGTCCTGCGGATCGTGCGGATGTGGATGAGCCACGGTGTGCGCATCTTCCGCGTCGACAATCCCCACACCAAGCCCGTCGCCTTCTGGGAGTGGCTGCTGCGAGAGGTCCGCCGGACCGACCCCGATGTGCTCTTCCTGGCCGAGGCGTTCACCAAGCCGGCCATGATGCACGGGCTGGGTGCCATCGGGTTCCACCAGTCCTACACCTACTTCACCTGGCGCACGGCGAAGTGGGAGATCGAGGCCTACCTGCGCGAGCTGTCGACCCAGTCCGACCACCTGATGCGGCCGAACTTCTTCGTCAACACCCCCGACATCCTGCACGCCTACCTGCAGTACGGCGGGCCGGCGGCGTTCAAGATCCGCGCCGTCGTCGCGTCGACCGGATCCCCGAGCTGGGGGGTCTATGCGGGCTACGAGCTCTACGAGCACGTCGCGGTGCGCCCCGGGAGCGAGGAGTATCTGGACTCGGAGAAGTACCAGATCCGGGTGCGGGACTGGAAGGCTGCGGAAGCCGATGGGCGCACGCTGGCGCCGTACCTCACCCGGCTCAACGAGATCAGACGCCAGCACCCGAGCCTGCAGCAGTTGCGCAACCTCACGATCCACAGCAGTGACGACGAGTCGGTGCTGGTCTTCTCCAAGACCTCCACCGGCCCGGACGGCGAGGACACCGTGATCGTGGTGGTCAACCTCGACCCCCACGGGGCACGCGAGACCACCATCCACCTGGACATGCCGGCCCTCGGCATGGACTGGCACGACTCCTTCCAGGTGCACGACGAGATCAGCGACGCGACCTGGACCTGGGGCGAACGCAACTACGTCCGGCTCGACCCGGCGTACGAACCAGCACACATCTTCGGTGTGCGGAGGCCACATTGAGCGACCTGTCCACGACCGGCGACACCCCCGACTGGTTCAAGACGGCCGTCTTCTACGAAGTGCTGGTGCGCTCCTTCCGCGACTCCAACGCGGACGGGACCGGCGACTTCAAGGGCCTGGTGGAGAAACTCGACTACCTGGCCTGGCTCGGCGTCGACTGCCTGTGGGTTCCCCCCTTCTTCCCGAGCCCGTTGCGCGACGGCGGCTACGACGTGGCCGACTACATCGGTGTGCTGCCCGAGATCGGCACCGTGGAGGACTTCCACCTGTTCCTCGACGAGGCCCACAAGCGTGGCATCCGGGTGATCATCGACTTCGTCGCCAACCACACCTCCGACGCCCACGCGTGGTTCCAGGCCTCGCGATCGGACCCTGAGGGCCCCTACGGCGACTTCTACGTCTGGTCCGACACCGACGAGAAGTACGAGGACGCGCGGGTCATCTTCGTCGACACCGAGCCCTCGAACTGGACCTGGGACCCGGTGCGGCAGCAGTACTTCTGGCACCGCTTCTTCAGCCACCAGCCGGACCTCAACTACGACAACCCGAAGGTCCACAACGCGATCCTGGAGGCCCTCAGCTTCTGGCTCGACATGGGACTCGACGGCTTCCGCCTCGACGCCGTGCCCTACCTGTACGTCGAGGAGGGCACCAACGGCGAGAACCTGCCCGCGACCCACGAGTTCCTGCGCAAGGTACGCCGCTTCGTGGACACCAACTACCCCGGACGCGTCCTGCTGGCCGAGGCCAACCAGTGGCCCGCGGACGTCGTCGACTACTTCGGTGACTTCGAGTCCGGTGGCGACGAGTGCCACATGTGCTTCCACTTCCCGGTCATGCCACGCATCTTCATGGCCGTGCGCCGGGAGTCCCGCTTCCCGATCTCGGAGATCCTCGAGCAGACCCCGGCGATCCCATCGGGGTGCCAGTGGGGAATCTTCCTGCGCAACCACGACGAGCTCACCCTCGAGATGGTCAGCGACGAGGAGCGCGACTACATGTGGGGCGAATACGCCAAGGACCCCCGGATGAAGGCCAACATCGGGATCCGCCGGCGGCTGGCTCCGCTGCTCGACAACGACATCAACCGCCTGGAGCTCTTCAACGCTTTGCTCCTGTCGCTTCCCGGCTCCCCGGTGCTCTACTACGGCGACGAGATCGGCATGGGCGACAACATCTGGCTCGGTGACCGCGACGGCGTGCGGACGCCGATGCAATGGACGCCCGACCGCAACGCGGGCTTCTCGTCGGCGACGCCCGGCCGGCTGGACCTGCCACTGATCCAGGATCCCGTGTTCGGCTACCAGAGCGTCAACGTCGAGGCACAGCTGGAGAACTCCTCCTCGCTGCTGCACTGGACGCGCCGCATGATCCATGCCCGACGCAACCACCCGGCGTTCGGCCTCGGGGACTTCCACGACCTGGGCGGCTCCAACCCCTCGGTGCTGTCCTACGTCCGCGAGCACACCGACGCGGAGGGCAAGCAGGACGTGATCCTGTGCGTCAACAACCTCTCGCGCTTCCCGCAACCGGTGGAGCTCGACCTGCGTCGCTACGAGGGCCGGGTGCCGATCGAGCTGCTGGGCGGTGTCACCTTCCCCGGAGTCGGTGAGCTGCCGTACCTCCTGACGCTGAGTGGCTACGGGTTCTACTGGTTCCGCCTCATCGCCCGCGACGACACCGAGGAGGCACCGCTCCTGTGACGCCCGACAAACGTCTTCCGGATCCCCAGTTCTTCGCCACCTACCTCGAGCGCACCCGGTGGTTCGGCGGCAAGGGCCGCGGCTTCACCGTCACCGACGTCCTCCGCTTGGGTCAGGTCCCGGGATCGAGCGAGGACGGAACGCGGGCGGTGATCTACCTGGTCGAGCTCACCTACACCGACGTGGCTGCCGACGCCGCTGACCGGACCGACCTCTACCAGGTGCCTCTGTCCTTCTACACCGACCCCGAGTCGCGCCTCGACCATGCCTTCGTGGGTTGGTGGGAGGACCCCGACCACGGGTGGGTGCATGCCTACGACGCGCTGCACGACCGCGAGGCCATGGCCTGCTGGCTGCGGTCCTTCGCGCAGGCAGCCGAGGAGGAGAGCGGCCCCGCCGACTCGCCCAGCCCGCTGGTCTTCCACCGGCTGCCCGGCCACGAGCTCGACCTCGAGGCCCACTCCGCGCTCTTCAGCGGCGAGCAGTCCAACTCATCGGTGGCCTTCGGTGAGGACGCCCTGATGAAGGTGTTCCGTCGGGTCACCCCCGGTATCAACCCGGACATCCAGATCCACGAGGTCCTGACCCGGGCGGGATCCGAGCACGTGGCGGGGCTCTACGGCTGGCTCGACACCGTCGACGCCGCCAGCGGCAGCGTGATGCAGCTGGCCATGCTGCAGCAGTTCCTGCGCACCGCAAGCGACGGCTTCGAGCTGGCCAAGACCAGCGTTCGCAACCTCTACGCCGAAGGCGATCTGCACGCCGACGAGGTGGGAGGCGACTTCGCGGCCGAGGCCGCACGCCTCGGCATGGCGGTCGCGGAGGTGCACGAGGCCCTCCGTAGGGCCTTCGAGGTAGGCACCGTCGACGCAGGGTTCGTTGCCGGCCAGATGCGGGAGCGGCTCGTCGCCGCCCAGGCCGTCGTACCCGAGCTGGCGCAGCACGCGGCAGCTCTGCGGACCCTCTTCGAGCAGGTGAGCACCCTCGGCGACGTCACGGTCCAGCGCATCCACGGGGATCTGCACCTGGGTCAGACGCTGCGCACCAGTCGCGGCTGGAAGATCGTCGACTTCGAGGGCGAGCCGGCCAAGCCGCTGGCCGAGCGGATGCTGCCGGACTCGGCCTGGCGTGACGTGGCCGGCATGCTGCGCTCGTTCGACTACGCTCCCCACGTCGTGGAGCGCACCGCCGCCGACACCGACAGCGAGGGTGGAGCGCAGCGGGCCTACCGCGCCAACGAGTGGGCCACCCGCAACCGGGAGGCCTTCGTCGACGCCTACATCGGCCGGGAACCGACCCCCGCCGAAATGCTGCTGCTGCGTGCCTACGAAGCCGACAAGGCGGTCTACGAGGCCGTCTACGAGGCTCGCAACCGACCGTCGTGGATCCCGATCCCGCTGGCCGCCATCGCACGGCTGGCGGGGACTCCGTGACCCCGCTACTTTTGCCCAGCACGACCCCGGCTGATCGCCAGCCGGTCGACGAAGGAGTGGACCACCGATGACTGGAGTCCGACCGATCGACACCGCCGAGCTCGACCTGCTCATCAACGGCGCTCACGGCCATCCGCACGCCGTGCTCGGGCCCCACGTGCACGAGGGCTCGGTGACGGTCCGCGTGCTCAAGCCCCTCGCCAGCTCGGTGAGCGTCATCAGCGGCGGCAAGGAGACCCCACTCACCCATGAGCACGGCGGCATCTGGGTCGGCGAGCTCGCCGTCGCCGACGTACCCGACTATCGCGTCGCTGTCGCCTATGACGGCGGACCGGCCACGACGTACGACGACCCCTACCGCTTCCTGCCGACCCTCGGCGAGACCGACCTGCACCTGATCAACGAGGGGCGCCACGAGCAGTTGTGGCAGGTGCTCGGCTCCCACGTGCACCACTACGACGCCGACGTGTCCGGTGCCTCGTTCGCGGTGTGGGCGCCAGGTGCCCGAGGAGTGCGCCTCAAGGCCGACTTCAACAGCTGGGACGGGCGCGAGCACCCCATGCGCCAGCTCGGGACCTCCGGGGTGTGGGAGATCTTCATCCCCAACATCGGCTCGGGGACCCAGTACAAGTACACCGTCCACGGCGCCGACGGCGCCTGGACCGACCGCGCCGACCCGATGGCCTACCACGCCCAGATCCCGCCCGACACCGCCTCGGTGGTCTTCGAGTCCCACTACGAGTGGAACGACCAGGCCTGGATGCAGGCCCGGCCGGGCAAGCAGCCGGTCAACGAGCCCATGTCGACCTATGAGCTGCACCTGGCGTCCTGGCGTCGCGGCAAGTCGTACGACGAGCTGGCCGACGAGCTGGTCCCCTACCTCTCCGACCTGGGGTTCACCCATGTCGAGCTGATGCCCGTGATGCAGCACCCGTTCGGCGGCTCCTGGGGCTACCACGTGACGTCGTACTTCGCCCCCGACTCGCGCTTCGGCAACCCGGACGGCTTCCGGTTGCTCGTCGACCGGCTGCACCAGGCCGGCATCGGCGTCATCCTCGACTGGGTTCCCGGGCACTTCGCCACCGACCCGTGGGCCCTGGCCAGGTTCGACGGCACTCCGCTCTACGAGGACCCCAACCCGCAGCGCGGATGGCACAAGGAGTGGGGCTCGCACATCTTCAACTTCGGTCGTCGCGAGGTCCGCAACTTCCTCTACGCCAACGCGCTCTACTGGCTCGAGGAGTTCCACGCCGACGGGCTGCGCGTCGACGGTGTCGCCTCGATGCTCTACCTCGACTACTCCCGCGAGGCCGGCGAGTGGTCGCCGAACATCCACGGGGGCAGGGAGAACCTGGAGGCGGTGCAGTTCCTCCAGGAGATGAACGCCACCGTCTACAAGCGGGTGCCCGGCGCCACGACGATCGCCGAGGAGTCCACCTCGTGGCCGGGCGTCACCCGGCCGACGAGCGACGGCGGCCTCGGCTTCGGTTTCAAGTGGAACATGGGGTGGATGAACGACTCCCTGGGCTACGCCGAGCGGGATCCCATCCACCGCTCGTACCACCACGGCGAGATGACCTTCTCGCTGGTCTACGCGTTCTCCGAGAACTTCGTGCTGCCCATCTCGCACGACGAGGTGGTGCACGGCAAGGGATCGATGCTGCGCAAGATGCCGGGTGACCGCTGGCAACAACTGGCCAACCTGCGCACCTTCCTGGCGTTCATGTGGGCCCACCCCGGCAAGCAACTCATCTTCATGGGCACCGAGTTCGGCCAGGAGTCGGAGTGGGCGGAGTCGCGCGAACTCGACTGGTGGCTCCTCGACCACCCCGAACACCGGGGCCTCCAGTCGATGATCCGTGACATCAACCGGGTCTACCGGGAGACGCCGGCCCTGTGGAGGCAGGACAACGATCCGGCAGGGTTCCAGTGGATCGATGCGAACGATGCCGCTCGCGGGGTCTTCTCGTTCATCCGTCGCGCCCCTGGGGAGCCCGACCTGGTCTGTGTGGCCAACTTCGCCGCCGTACCCCATCACGGCTACCGGCTGGGGTTGCCCTCCAGCGGTGGCTGGTCGGAGGTCGTGAACACCGACGCCGAGGCCTACACCGGGTCAGGGGTCGGCAATCTCGGCTCGATCGAGGCCTCTCCCGGCGAGTGGTCCGGCCAGCCGGCGTACGCGGATCTGGTCGTGCCGCCCCTGGCCACGGTCTGGTTCCGCAAGGACTGATCGCTGACTCGGGGCGGGAGGTTCATCAAGGTATGCAGGCCAACCTCCACTTCCCACGATGAATTCGTCAAGGGAAGCGTCGGTTGGTCTGCATCACATGGTGAACCATGTTCACGGACCTCCGACTAGGGTGAACCAGTGACCGAGCAGCCGACCCTGACCGACGGCGAGGTCACCCTCCGGCCCTGGCGCGACACCGATGTCGAGGCAGCCGTCTCGGGGCACGATGAGGTGATCGCACAGTGGGTGGGCGACTCCGCGTCGCCCAGTCACGACCGACACCGGGCCGCTGTCGCCGGATGGCGCTCCGGGTCTGCCGACGGATCCGTGCTCAACTTCGTGATCGAGCGCGACGGTCAGGTGGTGGGCAACTGCGAGGTCCGCCGCGAGTCCGACACCACCGGTGAGCTGTCGTGGACGTTGTACGCCGGGCATCGCGGCCGGGGCAGTGCGGCTCGCGCCGTGCGGATGCTCGCGGACTGGGCACTGACCGCCACCGGCCAGGGAGGACTCGGCGTCGGCCGGGTCCAGGCGAGTGTCGAACCGGCCAATGAGGCCGCCCTGCGGGTGGCGACCCGCTCCGGCCTGCGACGTGAGGGCGTACGCCGGGTGGTGCCTGGAACGGGTGCCCGTGCCGAAGCGACCGAGTACGTCGTGCTGGCCCGCCTGGCCACCGATCCTCCGCTGTCGAATCCCGAGGCCTTCCGGACCCTGCTCAACTCCTTCCTGCCCCGCAAACGTGCGATCAGCCAGATGCTGGTGCGCGATCCGGCCGGCCGGGTCCTGCTGTGCCAGCTCACCTACAAGCCGGACTGGGACCTTCCCGGAGGTGTGGTCGAGGTCGGCGAGTCGCCGCGCGACGCGGTGAGTCGTGAGGTGGAGGAGGAACTGGGGCTGACGATCAGCGCCGGAGCGCTCGTCCTCACCGACTGGCTTCCCGCCTGGAGCGGCTGGGACGACGCGGTCTGCCTGGTGTTCGACGGTGGCATCCTCGACCCCGCCGAGCTCGAGCGGATCGTGCGGCAGGAACGGGAGATCCGCTCTGCGGAGTTCTGCGACCCCGCCCAGGTGCGCAGCAGGGCCACAGACTTCACCGCTCGACGGATCGAGGCGGCCCTGTCCAACGTGGACGGTGCCAGCGGAAACTACGCGGAGTCCGGTCGTCCCTCCTAGCCGGGACGACGACCAGTGGCGCGACCTGGCCCCGATCGAGCAGGAGCGGGCCTGTCCGTTTGCCCAGTGGGCAGGCCCGGATGTCGCCGCTAGCGTGCCGAGGCATGACCGACACCACGCTCGCCCCCGTCAGCTCGCCGCCCATCACCAGTCTCGGCGATCCCTTCCCCCTCGGCCTAGCCAGCTTCGGCATCTCGGCGCTGGTGCTGGCCAGTGTCATGTCGGGCCTCATCGACCCGCTGGCGACGCCGGCGGTCCTCTCCCTCGCCCTGGCTCTCGGGTTCTTCACCGAGGCCATCGCCGGGGTCCTGCACTTCATGCGTGGCGAGACGTTCGCCGGCATGGTGTTCACGACGTACGCCGGGTTCTGGCTGAGCTATGCGTTGCTCGTGCAGTTCTACGCTCCGATGGTGACTGCCGACGCAGCAGCGATCACGGGCATGTTCCTGCTCGCCTGGGCCATCTTCTCCACCTACATGCTGCTGGCTGCGTTGCGCACCAACCTGACCACGATCGCGATCTTCGTGGTGCTGTGCGCCGTGTTCTACCTGGCTGCCTTCGGTGCGTTCGCGAGCAGCACGGGGTTGGGTCACCTGGCTGGTTACCTCCTGATCGTGGACGCGCTCCTGGCGCTGTACGCCTCGGCGGCCATCATCGTGAACACCACGTGGGACAGAACGGTGCTTCCGGTCCCCTGACCCCTGCACTGGGGGTGGGATCGCACCACCTGGCCCTACTCAAGGAGCCACATCAGGGGCAGGATGCACTGCATGACCCGCTATGTGTTCGATTTCGCAACCGGTGACAAGGACCAGCGTGACCTCCTGGGTGGAAAGGGGGCGAACCTGGCTGAGATGACCAACCTGGGGCTGCCGGTGCCACCCGGTTTCACCATCACAACGGACGCCTGCCGGGCCTATCTCGAACACGGCGACCAGCCGCCGGGTCTGGCCGAGGAGGTCACCGAGCATCTGGCTGCCCTCGAGCAGGCCATCGGGCGCACCTTGGGCGACCCGGAGGACCCCCTGCTGGTCTCGGTGCGTTCGGGTGCCAAGTTCTCGATGCCAGGGATGATGGAGACGGTCCTCAACGTGGGCCTCAACGACCAGTCGGTCGAGGGGCTGGCGCAGCGCAGCGGGGATGCCAGGTTCGCGCAGGACTCCTACCGCCGCCTGCTGCAGATGTTCGGCGCCACCGTGCTGGGGATCGACAGTGAGCACTTCTCCAGTGCCCTGGACAAGCTCAAGGGCGACCGCGGCACCACCGAGGACACCGGCCTCGACGCCGACGACCTGCGAGGCCTGGTGACGACGTACAAGAAGATCATCCGCGAGCAGGCGGGCCGCGAGTTCCCCCAGGACCCGCGTGAGCAGATGGACCTCACGATGCTGGCGGTGTTCGAGTCCTGGAACACCGAGCGCGCGATCCTCTACCGCCGTCAGGAGCAGATCCCCGAAGACCTCGGCACGGCGGTCAACATCCAGGCGATGGTGTTCGGCAACCGGGGTCTGACCTCGGGTTCCGGGGTGTGCTTCACCCGCGACCCGTCCACCGGTCACCAGGGTGTCTATGGCGACTACCTGCAGAACGCCCAGGGAGAGGACGTGGTCGCCGGGATCCGCAACACGGTGTCCCTGGCCGACCTGGGTGAGATCGACAAGAAGTCGCACGACGAGCTGCTGCACATCATGGAGACCCTCGAGCAGCACTACCGCGACATGTGCGACATCGAGTTCACCATCGAGGACGCCAAGCTCTGGATGCTGCAGACCAGGGTCGGCAAGCGCACCCCCGAGGCGGCGTTCCGCATCGCCGCCCAGATGGCCAACGAGGGCCTGATCGACCGCGACGAGGCCCTGCGCCGGGTCAACGGCGCCCAGCTCGCCCTGCTCATGTTCCCGCGCTTCAAGCGCAAGGGGGACCGCGACCTGCTGACGACGGGGATGGGCGCCTCTCCCGGCGCCGCGGTCGGGAAGGCCGTCTTCGACTCCGACACCGCACAGGAGTACGCCGACCGCGGCGAGTCGGTGATCCTGGTCCGCAAGGAGACCAACCCCGACGACCTGCGTGGCATGGTCGCGGCTCGCGGGATCCTCACCAGTCGCGGGGGCAAGACCTCCCACGCCGCCGTGGTCGCTCGAGGCATGGGTCGCACCTGTGTCTGCGGCGCCGAGGCGCTCGAGGTGGATGTGGCGCGCAAGCAGGTCAGGCTCCGCGGCGGCCGGGTCATCCACGAGGGGGACGTGCTCTCCATCGACGGCACGACCGGCGACGTGTTCGCCGGTGAGGTGCAGGTCGTCGACTCCGACGTCGTACGACTCTTCGAGGGCAAGGCCGTCGACGGGGAGCTGGCATCGGCGGTGGAGATGATGATGGAGCACGCCGACGGGCTGAGTCGACTGAGCGTGCGCTCGAACGCCGACACCCCCGAGGACGCCGCACGCGCCCGGCGCTTCGGGGCTCGTGGGATCGGGCTGTGCCGCACCGAGCACATGTTCCTGGGCGAGCGCCGCCTCCTGGTGGAGAACCTCATCGTGGCCGACGACGACGAGGGCCGCGACGCCGCGCTGGCCGAGCTGCTGCCGCTGCAGCGCGACGACTTCCGGGGGATCCTGGAGGCCATGGACGGGCTGCCGGTCACGATCCGCCTGATCGACCCGCCGCTGCACGAGTTCCTGCCGGACTACACCGAGCTCTCGGTCGAGGTGGCGCTCGAGGACGAGCGCGACAAGTCCGACAGCCGACAGCACCGGTTGCTGCAGGCCGTCACCCGTCTGCACGAGCAGAACCCGATGCTCGGGCTGCGCGGCGTACGACTCGGGATCGCGATCCCGGGCCTCTTCACGATGCAGGCCCGTGCGGTCCTGGAGGCAGCCGCCGAACGGATCCAGGCCGGCGGCGACCCCCGCCCGGAGATCATGGTGCCGCTGGTCGGCACAGTGCGCGAGCTCGACATCGTGCGCGGCTACATCGACGCCGTCGCCGAAGAGGTCCAGTCCGAGAGGGGCGTGCAGATCCCCTACTCCGTGGGGACCATGATCGAGCTGCCCCGCGCCGCGCTCACGGCGGGACGAATCGCGGAGAGTGCCGAGTTCTTCTCCTTCGGCACGAACGACCTCACCCAGATGACCTGGGGCTTCTCCCGCGATGACGTCGAGTCGTCCTTCTTCTCGACCTACCTGGAGCACGGGATCTTCCCGGTCTCGCCCTTCGAGTCCCTCGACACCGAGGGGGTGGGAGAGCTGGTCCGCACCGCGGTGGAGCGCGGTCGCGCCAGCCGCCCGGACCTGCACCTGGGGGTCTGTGGCGAGCACGGGGGCGACCCGGCCTCCATCCATTTCTTCGAGCAGGTCGGGCTGGACTACGTCTCCTGCTCACCGTTCCGGGTGCCTGTGGCCCGACTCGAGGCTGGCAGGGCGCGCCTCGACGGCTGAGTGAACCGTGAGGTACCGTGTCTCGCATGGTACCCGGCGACGACTCCATGCTCACCCACCTCAGGAGGGGAGCCTTGGAGTACTGCGTGCTGGCGATGCTGGAGGGCGAGCAGCTCTACGGTCTCGACATCGCGCGTCGACTGACCCCCGACGGCGTACTCATGTCCAGCGAAGGCACGCTCTACCCACTGCTGGCACGGCTGCGCAAGGCCGGACTCGTCAGCACCGACTGGCGTGAGTCGAGCGAGGGGCCACCGCGCCGCTACTACGCACTCACCGACGCCGGGAGGCGGTCCCTGGGGGACTTCCGGCCCGCCTGGAAGCTCTTCCGAGATGCCGTCGACACAGCCCTGAACACCCACGGAGGCAAGCCATGACCGTCCCACCCACCGTGCACCCCCTCGCGGCCAGCTATCTGGCGGAGCTCGAGCGTCTGCTCGCCGGCATCGACCCGGCCGAGCGGCACGAGACCCTGGCGGGGGTCCGCGAGCACATCGAGGCCGCGACCGGTGGCGATCACAGCGACGATGCCGTCCGGGCGGCACTGGCCGAGCTGGGCTCACCGCAGGCAGTTGCCGACGAGGCGTACGCCGGGCGCACCGATCACGGCCCTCGGTCCACGAAAGCCCGCGGTGTGCGCACCACCGAGCGAAGCTGGCTGCCCATCGTGGTGGCCCTCCTGCAGGCTCTGGCGCTGCTGATCATCGTGATGCTCGTCGGTGGCGCCAGCGCGGTCTCGGAGTCGAGCACCTCGAGCTCGACCGCCGCAGGGGTGGTGCAGGAGTCGGTGACCAAGCACTGGAGCGGCTCGATCGGCATCGCGCTCGTGGCGTTCGTGGTCGCCTGCTTCGCCTGGGTGCCGGCCGCCCTGCTCGCCTCCCTGTCACCGCTCTGGACCCCGAGGGAGAGGCGTGTCCAGGTGGCCCTCGTGCCGGTGGCAGCGCTGCTGATGGGCGGTCTACCGGAGCTCGGCTACCTGGTCGCGGGCTTCACCGGCATCACGGTCGGCGCCTGGATCGCGCTGCTGCTGACGGTGTTCGGCGGCGGCTGGATCATCGTGCGGCTCACCGATCGCGCCCGCAGCCGGGCGGCGTGAGGATCCCTGCCTCGTGAGCGTGACCAGCACGCCGAGGATCAGCAGAGCTCCGCCGACGCTCTCGGCAAGGTTGGGCCGCTGCGCCAAGAGGAGCCAGGCCGACACCATGGCGACCACAGGCGCCAGGAGCACCCACGGCACCACCGACGAGGACGGGTAGCGGCTCAACAGGGTGTTGAAGATGCCGTAGCCCACCAGGGAGGCCAGACCGGCCGTGTAGAGCGTGGAGACGACCGCCTGCCACGAGAAGTCCGCCAGGGCGGCACCCACGACCGCTGGCGAGTCGATGACCAGCGACAGGGCGAACAGCGGCACAGGCACGACCAGGGCCGACCAGACGGTGAGTGACAGTCCGCCCTGAATGCCCGAGGCCCGGGACACGACGTTGCCGATCCCCCACGACAGCGCTGCCAGCAGGCACAGGGCCAGGGCCGACAGCGGCACGTGCCCGCCTCTCCCGACCGCGACCACGCCAAGGCCCACACAGCCCACTAGCGTGCCCAGGACCTGGGGCGTCGTGGGGAGCTCCCCCAGCCAGCCCGCGGCGATCGCGATCGTGAAGAGAACCTGGGCCTGGAGGACCAGGGCCGCCAGACCCGGAGGCATCCCGGCGGCCATCGACACGTAGAGGAACCCGAACTGTCCCAGCGACATGAACGCGCCGACCGCGGCGATCACCCGCCAGGGCGCCTGCGGCCTCGCGACCAGGAACACCGCCGGCACCAGCACCACGACGAACCTGATGGCCACGAACAACAACGGCGGAACCCCGCGCATGCCCCAGTCGATCACCACGAAGTTGAAGCCCCAGACGGTGGCCACGGTGGCGGCGAGGAGAGAGTCGCGAAGGTTCACCTGCCCAGTCTCCTTGCTTCGATCATGAAGCACCAGCGAATGATGCTGCACTGCTTTCGGTAGCATTGCTTCATGCTCGATCTGACCTCACTCGCGGCGCTCCGCGCCGTCGACGACCACGGCTCGGTGGTCGCGGCCGCCGAGGCCCTCGGTTTCACCCCCAGTGCGGTGTCCCAGCAGGTCAAGCGACTCGAACGGCAGGCCGGCGTACCCCTGCTCGAGAGAGTCGGGCGAGGCGTCATGCTCACCGGCCACGGTCGACACCTGGTCGAGGCCGGAGTCCGGCTGCTCAGCGACCTCGAGGAGATCGAGTCCGGCCTGCACCGCCAGGCGCAGACCGTCGCGGGCAACCTCCGGGTCGCCGCCTTCTCGACGGCGATGCGGGGCCTGGTCGCGCCCGCCGTCCCAGAGCTCCGCCGCCTGCACCCCGACCTGACCCTCAGCCTCAGCGAGCGCGAACCCTGGGTCACCATCGATCTCGTCGCCTCCGGACAGACCGACCTGGGCGTCGTGCACCGCTGGGGTGACGTGCCGCTGGCCATCCCGGAGCACCTGGCCACGACCGTGCTGGCCCACGACCTCGCCGACGTCATCGTGCCTCGCGAGCATGTGCTGTCCACGCGCACACGGGTCTCCCCGCACGACCTGGTGGACGAGGACTGGATCGCTACGCCTGAGGGCACCATCTGCCGTCAGTGGCTGACCCGGATGTACGGCGGCACCGGCCGCCTGCCGCGGATCGCACACCAGTCCCTGGAGTTCGACTCACACGTCGCCCTGGTCCAGGCCGGTCTGGGGATCGCCCTGATCCCGCGACTGGGCCGCGCTCACCTTCCCGACGACGTGGTGGCGGTCCCGGCCCACGACCCCGTCCCGACCCGGGAGATCATGGCAGTGCACCGGCGCTCCATGACCCGGTCCCCGGCGGTCGCAGCCGTGCTCTCCGGATTCAGCCTCCTCTAGGCTCAGAACAGGGCGGAGGCGAGGTTCTGTCGTCCACGGATGACTCGGGCATCGTCGTTGCCGACTGCGGCGAAGAGCCCGATGAGGTGCTGACGTGCCTGGTCACGTTCGGCCCCCGAGGTCCGCCTGATCAGCTCCACGAGGCGGTCGAAGGCGTCGTCGACGTGGCCGCCGTACAGATCGAGGTCGGCGACCAGCGTCTGCGCCGCGACGTCATCGGGGTTGGCGGCTGCAGCCGCCCGAGCAGCGTTGAGGTCCACGTCCTGGGTCCGAAGCAGCACGCGGGCCATCGCCAGCCCGGCAGCAGCCTCGGCGTCGGCCGGGTTGGCATCGACCAGCTTCTGGTACTCCGCGACGCCAGTGGCGTAGTCACCGGCACCGATCGCGTCCTCGGCCGGCAGGTAGCGGGGGTCCACGACCTCCTCGGCCTCATCGCCCTCCACCACGGTGGCCACCGAGCGGGGTTGGTGTCGACCGGTCACCCCCTGCGTGGTGAGCTGTTGGAGGAGCTGGGTCAGCGCGGTGCGCAGTTCGTCGATGGCGACGACGTCCTGGAACAGCGGCATCGGCCGACCCTCGAGGACGAGGGCGACCAGGGGGATCGACGGGATCTGCATGGCCTGGGCGATCGCAGGCACGGCGTCGACGTCGACGAGGCCAGCCAGGAACCGGCCGTCGAACTCTGCGGCCAGCTGCGCCAGGTCGTCGGCCAGCTGGCCGCTCTCGGGCATCCGGCCGCGCGAGTAGAAGGCGAGAAGCACGGGGGCGGTCATCGACGACTCGAGCGTCGCCTGGAAGTTCTGCTCGTCGACATCGAGCACATAGGCACCGCCGGGCCCGGCACCTGCAGGAGCCGACGGGGCGCCGGCCGCGGGCGCCGGTCGTTTGAGCGCGGAGAGGTCGATGGCACCGGGTCGGGAGAAAGGCTGCTGCGTCATGGTCCTATCTTGCTGGAAGTGACCCCGGAGGCGGTACCCGGGCCACTCCAGCCCCACTCCTCACATCTGTGGCGAGGTTCGGGAATCCCTGCCGTCCCGATGCCCGAAACCGGAGCAGAGAGTGATAAAAAGGGGGCTCTCCCGTCAGCGTCGTCGTGTGGGAACAGTGACACCCCGTGGGGCCGTGGGGACGGCTCGGGAGCACATGGGAAGGGGACAACCAGAGTGATCGACTTCGGCTTCGACTTCACAGGTCGACATGTCGTCGTCACCGGTGGCACCCGCGGAGTCGGACTCGCGACCGCGCAGGCCTTCGTGGCCGCCGGCGCCGAGGTCTCGGTCACCGGGACCAAGGTGCTCCCCTCGCTCTACGACGCCGACCTGAGTCGCTTCTCCTTCCACCAGCTGCAACTGTCCAACAGCGACGCCATCGACGGCTTCCTCGAACGCATCGACCACGTCGACGTACTCGTCAACGCTGCGGCGGCGCGGCTCCCGGGCAGCATCGACCAGCACGAGCGCGAGTTCGTGGCCCATTCGGCCCGCCACGGCTTCGTGGGTCCCGTTCGGTTGACCAACAAGCTTCGCCACCGGATCAGCTCGAGTGCCTCCGGTGGCGGCGGGTCGGTGATCCACACCGGCGCCTCGCGTCGCTGGCTGGAGCTGACCCACTCGCCCGTGGAGGCGGAGGCCGAGCTGATCGCGCAGACACGGCGTGCCGGAGCGACCTGGGGCAGGCTCGGGGCCCGCGTGAACGCAGTGCTCGACGTGCCCCCACCCGCCGTGACTCCCCCGGCGCACCAGCAGGTGCACATGAGCGGTGGATCCGTGCTGACGCGGCGCCGTCAGCAGCTCAACGCAGCCGCCCAGGACGTGGCCTCGGTGGTGATGTTCCTGGCCAGCAGCGGCGCCACCGCGATCACCGGGCAGACCATCCACGTGACGGGTCCGCGAGCCGGAAGGCTCTGATCCCGGCTCAGAAGTCGCCGGCCGCGCGACGGATCGGCAGCAGCAGGCTCGAGACCGCCTCGAGCTGCTCGTCACTGAGGGCCGACAGCCCGAAGTCGGCCGCGAGCAGGTCGGCGGTCGCCTCCTCCACGAGCGCCCGACCGGCCGGAGTGACCTCCGCAAGCACTGCTCTACGGTCGACTGGATGCTGACGGCGCACGACGAGCCCAGCGGACTCGAGCCGGTTGATGATCGAGGTGATCGAGGTGGGGTGGACCTGGAGCCGCTCCCCCATCTTGCCCATCGGCAGCGAGCCCTGCGAGGAGAACACCAACAGCACGAGTGCCTCGTAGCGGGCGAAGGTCAGCCCGTGCGGCTTCAGGATGGAGTCGAGGTGGGCCAGCACCAGCTGCTGCACCCGCATGAGCGAGGTCACCGCATGCATGGCCGGCACCTTGTCCCAGTGCAGCGCCCACTGGCGCGATGCTTCCTCGATGGGATCGAAGTCGAGCCCCATCAGGCGGCTCTGCTGGCGGTCATGGCGTCCATTGGTATCACGGACCAGCCAGCAGGTCGTCCGCGGCCGTATAGGGGTCACAGTGCCCCGCGGCCACGTCGTCGGCGAGGGCATCGAGGCGGTGGCTGCCACCGACGTCGGCCCAGTCACGTCGCAGCGAGGTCAGGGCGATCGCCTCGATCTCACTGCGCGCCCGGCGGGTACGACGCCTGCTGAGCTCGCCCGACTCCACGAGCCACGCAGCGTGACGATCGATCTCGGCCACCACCTCGGCCAGACCGACCGACTCCGACGCGACCGTGCGGAGCACCGGCGGCCGCCAGGCACGACTGCCATAGGCGAGCATGCCGCGCAGGTCCCGGGCCACCTGGTCCGCGCCGTCGCGGTCCGCCTTGTTGATGACGTAGAGGTCACCCACCTCCAGCACCCCCGCCTTGGCGGCCTGGATGCCGTCCCCCATGCCCGGGGCCAGCAGGACCAGCGTGGTGTCGGCCAGGCCGGCCACCTCGACCTCGCTCTGCCCGACGCCGACGGTCTCGATGAGGATGACGTCACACCCGGCCGCGTCCAGCACCCGCAGTGCCTGGGGGGTGGTCCAGGCCAGACCTCCGAGGTGTCCCCGCGCGGCCATGGACCGGATGTAGACGCCCGGGTCCGTGGCGTGCTCGGCCATCCGGACCCGGTCACCCAGCAGGGCTCCCCCCGAGAACGGGGACGACGGGTCGACGGCGAGCACCCCGACGCGACGGCCGGCCCGGCGCAGCTCGGTGACCAGTCCGGAGGTGGACGTGGACTTGCCGACGCCGGGCGGACCGGTGATGCCGACGACCTGGGCCTCGCCGGAGTACGGCGCCAAGGCGGCCATCACCTCGCGCAGCAGCGGGGACTCGTCCTCCACCAGCGTGATCAGACGCGCTACGGCCCGGGCCTCACCGGCCCGGGCCTGCGCGACCAGCTCGGGAACCGATCCGGAACCCCTCACGCGTGGGTCACGAACCAGGGACGCGGATGATCAGGGCATCACCCTGACCGCCGCCGCCGCACAGCGCGGCAGCGCCCACTCCTCCGCCACGGCGCTGGAGCTCGAGGGCAAGGTGGAGCACGATCCGGGCACCGGACATCCCCACCGGGTGACCGATCGCGATGGCTCCGCCGTTCACGTTGACCTTGTCGTCGGAGACGCCCATGGCGCGTGCCGACTCGATGCCGACTGCCGCGAAGGCCTCGTTGAGCTCGAAGAGGTCGATGTCGGAGACGGCGATGCCCTCGCGTGCGGCCGCCTTCTCGATCGCGTTGGCCGGCTGCAGCTGAAGGGTGGAGTCGGGACCGGCCACCTGACCCGAAGCGCCGATCTCGGCCAGCCAGGTGAGGCCGAGCTCCTCGGCCTTGGCCTTGCTCATCACCACGACCGCGCAGGCGCCGTCGGAGATCTGCGAGGCCGAACCGGCGGTGATCGTGCCGTCCTTGCTGAAGGCCGGGCGCAGCTTGCCCAGGGACTCCGCGGTGGTGTCGGCCCGGATGCCCTCGTCCTGGCTCACGACGACCGGCTCACCGCGCCGCTGCGGGATCTCCACGGGCACGACCTCGTCGTCGAACAGCCCGTTCTTCCAGGCCTGGGCCGCACGCTGGTGCGAACGCGCCGAGAACTCGTCCTGCTCCAGGCGGGTCAGTCCCCCGTCGGAGACGTTGCGCTGCTCGGTCAGGCCACCCATCGGCTGCGCGGTGAACTGGTCGTAGAGAGCGTCGTAGGCCATCGAGTCGACGAGTGTCGTGTCGCCGTACTTGAAGCCCTCGCGGGACTTCGGCAACAGGTGGGGCGCGTTGGTCATCGACTCCATGCCACCGGCGACGACGATGTCGTACTGGCCGGCCCGGATCATCTGGTCGGCCATCGCGATGGCGTTGATGCCGGACAGGCACACCTTGTTGATCGTGATCGAGGGAACGCTCATCGGCAGGCCCGCGGCGACGCACGCGGTCCTGGCCGGGTTCTGGCCGGCTCCGGCGAGGATGACCTGACCCATGATCACGTAGTCGACCTGGTCGCCGCTGACACCGGCCTTGGCCAGCGCGCCCTTGATGGCCACACCACCGAGGTCTGCGGCGCTCATGCTCTTCAATCCCCCCAGCAGGCGGCCGACGGGGGTGCGCGCACCAGCGACGATGACAGATCCGGACATGGTTCCTCCTGCAGAGGTTCAAGGTGAGGTGATGCTGGCGACGATACCCACGGACCGGCAGCATCGGGAGGGGTGATGGGCGCCACTCTTTGTCGGACTTGTCACAACCTGTCGCGCCAGCAGGCAGCGCCGTACGACCATGTCCGGCATGAGCCCATCCCTCGACGAAGCCATTCCCGCCGAGCTGTTCATCGCCATCGACCATGTCGGCGTGGCAGTCCCTGACCTCGACGTCGCCATCGCCTTCTACACCGAGACGTTCGGCATGACCCTCGCCCATGAGGAGACCAACGAGGAGCAGGGTGTGCGGGAGGCGATGATCGCCGTCGGTGACACCGGGTCGTGCATCCAGCTGCTCGCGCCGCTGACACCCCAGAGCACGATCGCGAAGTTCCTGGACCGGACCGGTCCCGGGCTGCAGCAGTTGGCCTACCGCGTGCGCGACCTCGACCAGGTCAGCCAGGTGCTCCGTGACCGTGGACTGCGCCTGTTGTACGAAACCCCGCGGCGCGGCACCTCCGAGAGCCGCGTGAACTTCATCCACCCCAAGGACGCCGGCGGCGTCCTGGTCGAACTCGTCGAACCCGCCCACCCGTCGCACTGACGACCCACTGATTCCTCAGGAGCCATCGTGCAGAAGATCCTCGACGCCATCCTCGCCGGAGACACCAGCCCCGACGACTACGCCCACCTCGACCTGCCCGACTCCTACCGGGCCGTGACCGTCCACAAGGACGAGGTCGACATGTTCGAGGGGCTGGAGTCGTGGGACAAGGACCCGCGCCGCTCCCTGCACGTCGAGGACGTGCCCCTTCCAGAGCTCGGGCCCGGTGAGGCCTATGTGGCCGTCATGGCCAGCGCCATCAACTACAACACCGTCTGGACCTCGATCTTCGAGCCGGTCACGACGTTCGGGTTCTTGGAGCGCTACGGGCGGATGTCCCCGCTGACGGCCAAGCACGACCTGCCCTACCACGTCGTGGGATCGGACCTGTCCGGCGTGGTGCTCAAGGCCGGTGCCGGGGTGCACTCGTGGAAGCCAGGTGACGAAGTGGTCGCGCACTGCCTCTCGGTGGAGCTCGAGAGCCCGGACGGCCACAACGACACCATGCTCGACCCCGAGCAGCGGATCTGGGGGTTCGAGACCAACTTCGGGGGCCTGGCCCACATCGCGCTGGTCAAGTCCAACCAGCTGATGCCCAAGCCCGCTCACCTCACCTGGGAGGAGGCCGCCTCCCCGGGCCTGGTCAACTCCACGGCGTACCGGCAGCTGGTCAGCCGCAACGGTGCCGGCATGAAGCAGGGCGACAACGTGCTGATCTGGGGCGCCTCCGGTGGCCTCGGCGGCTTCGCCACGCAGTACGCCCTCAACGGCGGCGCCACCCCGGTCTGCGTGGTCTCCAACGAGGAGAAGGCCCAGGTGTGTCGCAGCATGGGCGCCGAGCTGATCATCAACCGCTCCGAGGAGGGGTGGAAGTTCTGGAAGGACGAGCACAACCAGGATCCCCGGGAATGGCGTCGCCTCGGGGCGAAGATCCGAGAGCTGACCGGTGGTGAGGACGTCGACATCGTCTTCGAGCACCCCGGACGCGAGACGTTCGGCGCCTCGGTGTTCGCCGCCCGCAAGGGCGGCACGATCGTCACGTGCGCCTCGACCAGCGGCTACATGCACCAGTACGACAACCGCTACCTGTGGATGAACCTCAAGCGGATCGTCGGATCGCACTTCGCCAACTATCGCGAGTCGTGGGAGGCCAACCGACTCATCGCCAAGGGCATGATCCACCCGACCCTGTCCCGCACCTACACCCTCGACGAGGTCGGTCAGGCTGCCCTGGACGTGCACCACAACCTGCACCAGGGCAAGGTCGGGGTCCTCTGCCTGGCCCCCGAGGAGGGGCTGGGCGTGCGCAACCACGAGATGCGCGAGCAGCACCTGAGCGCCATCAACCGGTTCCGCGGGGTCTGAGTCGCCGATCCACCACCGTCCCACCCCGGTTCCTGACTCTGTTCGGTGAGCCGGGGTGGGCTCATTTCGGGGTTTCCGACACACTGGGGTCACGGGAGTCCGAAACAAAGACGCGACAGCGGAAGAGGTAGCAACGCCATGAGTGACCGGGGCCTGTCCATTTTCGACGAAGAGCCGGGCGATGACGCTGCGACCAACGCTGACACCGAGGCCACCCAGGTGATCCCGGTCGTCAAGCCACCGGCCAAACAGGCCGCCAAGCAACCGGCCAAGCAGCCGGCCAAGGCGCCGGCCAAGCAGCCGGAGAAGCCTGCTGGCGAGCCCGCCGCAGAATCGACCGCGGAGCACCCGACCCTGACCACGCCGGCCGTGACCCCTCCCGCCCCGGCAGCCCCGGCTGTCCCGGCTCCGGCAGCACCGGCTGCGGCAGCACCGGCTGCCCCCGCATTCCGGATGCCCGCCGGGCCGCCCCCCACGTCCCTTCCTGCCCTGCCCGTCGTACGCCGGGGTGGCTACGACAAGGAGACCGTCGACGGCCACCTTCGTCAGCTGCTCGGTGACCGCGCCGGCCTGGCCTCCGCGCTGAACACCGCGCAGCAGCGCACCGCCGAGCTCGAGACCCGCCTGGCGGACCTCAAGAAGCAGCTCGACGAGCACGAGACCCCGTCATACGCCGGTCTGGGTGGACGAGCCAGCGCGATGCTCCGGATGGCCGAGGAGGAGGCCCAGGACGTCCGTGACCAGGCATTGCGTGAGGCAGACGAGATCCGCACGCAGGCCAACCGCGACGCCAAGGCGATCCGTGCGGACGCCACGCGGGAGGCCGACGACCTGCGCACGGTGCAGATGAAGGAACTCGACGAGATGCGCAGCCGGCTGACCGCCGACGCCGAGCAGGAGCGTTCCCTGGCACGCTCGGAGGCCGAAGACCTGCGTGCCTCCGCCAAGCGTGAGGCCGACCAGCTTCGCCTTGCCGCCGAGCAGGAGACCAACGACCTGCGCACCACGGCCAAGCGCGAGGCAGAGCAGACCCGGGCCGGAGCCGACCGCGAGGTCCAGGAGGCGCGGCGTACTCTCGCTGTCGAGAAGGAGCGCCTGGCCCGTGAGGCCACCGACCACCACGCGACCGCGATGGCCGAGACGCAGCGTCTGGTCGAAGAGGCCGAGGAGCGGGCCGGTGCCGCCGAGAAGCGTGCCAGCGAAGCGACCGCGCAGGCCACGGCTCACCGTCAGGCCACCCAGGCGGAGTCCGAGGCCTTGTTGGTCAGGGCCCGGCGCGAGGCCGAGCAGATCCTCCATTCGGCCCGCACCCAGGCCGAATCGCTCTCGGCGACCGGTCACGCCGACGCGGAGCGGGAGCTCTCCGCTATCCGGTCCGAGGTCGAGCGGATGACCAAGCGCCGCGACGCCATCACCGCCCAGCTCGGCGCCCTTCGTGACGTGGTGGCCGGGTTCGGGGACGACGACTGATGGCAGTGCCCGACTCGGGGCCAGAAGACGACGAGGATCTGGCCGAGCCGGGCGCCAAGACCGCCAAGACCGAGGAGGCCGACGAGACGAGTCCGCCTGCCCCGTTCGGTGAACCCGGCCCCCCGCTGTCGCCGCACTCGCCCTTCTTCATCGGGTTCACCGGTGCCGCTGGCGCCCTGCTGGCGTTCTGGTTGGGCCAGCGCGTGCTGGTGGTGGGCTCGAGCCTGATCCTCATCGTGGTGGCAGCCTTCCTCGCCGTGGGACTCAACCCGCTCGTGGAGGCGCTCGTGAGCCGCCGGGTACGACGGCCGTGGGCCGTGTTGGCGGTGATCTCACTGGTCGTGGCCGGACTGGCGCTCTTCGTGGTGGCCATCGTCCCGGTGATCACCGACCAGGTCACCCAGCTCGCCGACAAGGCGCCGGGCTGGCTCGACGATCTGCAGCACAACCGGCAGGTCCAGAAGCTCGACGACGAATACCAGATCATCGACAAGACCAAGGACTACATCGCCAACGGCGACTTCGCCTCGGCCGCCTTCGGCGGGGTGCTCGGCTTCGGGATCGCGGTGCTCTCGACGCTGGCCAACGCCTTCATCATCACCGTGCTGATGCTCTACTTCCTCGCGTCGTTGCCGAAGACCAAGGAAGCCCTCTACCGGTTGGCCCCGGCGAGCCGGCGCAACCGGGTCTCCGGGCTGGGCGACCAGATCCTGACCAACGTCGGGTCCTACGTCCTCGGCGCCTTCGTGGTGGCCCTGACTGCCGGGATCTCCTCGCTGATCTTCCTCTTCATCGTCGGGCTCGGCGAGTACGCCGTCGCGCTCGCGTTCGTCGTGGCACTCCTCGACGTCATCCCGATGATCGGCGCGACGCTCGGCGCCGTCGTGGTCATCGCCATCGGCTTCGCCACGGACCCGAAGATCGGGCTGGCCTGCCTGATCTTCTACGTGGTCTACCAACAGTTCGAGAACTACGTGATCTACCCGCGCGTGATGTCACGATCGGTGGACATCCCCGGCTCGGTCATCGTGATCGCGGCCCTGATCGGTGCCGGGCTGCTGGGCGTGGTCGGCGCACTGCTGGCCATCCCGACCGCCGCCGCGATCCTGCTGGTGATCAGGGAAGTGCTGCTGCCTCGACAGGAGGCCCGCTGACCTCGCGCTCCCCGAGCCGTACGACGATCACGCCGGCCAGGATGAGCACCCCGCCCATGAGCTGCACGAGGCGCGGAATCTCGCCGAGCAGCAGCCAGGCGAACGCGAGCGCAGCAACAACCTCGAGCAGGCCGACGAACGAGGCCAGGCGCGAGCCCAGCCGACGTCCGGCGGCGATTCCCGCGGCATAGGCCAGGGCCGCGGTCACCACGCCCAGGAGCAGCACCGGCACCCACCAGGCCACCTCAGCACCCGCGAGGACCACAGTCGAGGTCGATGCGGTCATCGGCACCACGCCGAGCAGTCCGGCCAGGAGCAGGACGAATCCCCCGACCAGGAGCCCGCCGGCAGCGAGCACGATGGGCGGCAGCCCGTTGTCCTCGTCGGCAGAGATCACGAAGAACGTGGCCACGCCCACCATGGCACCCAGCGCCCACAGGACCCCGACCAGGCTCAGCTGGGCGCCCGAGACCAGGTCGAGCACGAGGACCAGGCCGATCCCGGCCACCAGCGCTCCGGAGACCGTCGTACGCCCAGGGCGACGGCCGTGACGGATCCAGTGCCACCCGAGGACCGCGACAGGTGCGGTGTATTCGATCAGGAGGGCCACTCCGACCTGCATGTGGTCGACGGCATTGAAGAACGCGAGCTGGCAGCCGGCGACCGCGACGAGCCCGTAGACGGCGAACAGGCCCAGGTTGCGCCGTACAAGGTCCCACCGCCCGCGCAGCGCGAGTGCGCCGGGAACAGCCAGCACCACAGCAGCGATCAGGATGCGTGCCGTGACGGCTGCGCCGGGGCTCCAGCCGGCATCGAGCAGGCCCTTGGCCAGCGATCCGGACAGCCCGAACGAGACGGCGGAGACCACCGCCAGGGCGAGGCCACTGCCGATCCGCGAGGGTGCGATCACCACCGTGTCATCTGTGATTGCCGTCATGACTGATGACACTAGATCGGAGTGCGGTAATCTGTCAACGTGACTTTTGCTCATGACACGGAGGCCGCTCTCCTGGCCGCGGTCGATCTCGTGAACTCGGCCTCGGCGCCGGACACGATGACGACCGTGGCCGATCTCGACGACTTCTTCGAGTCGCACGCCTACACCGGGGCGCACCTGCACACCGAGGCGGAGCTCGCCGCGGTCAGAGCGCTGCGCCCGGCGATGCGCGAGTTGCTGACCAGCGAGCGGGACGAGGCCGTCGCCATCGTCAACCACCTCCTCGCCTCCGAGCAGGCGCTGCCCCAGCTGATCCGGCACGGCACCACCGACTGGCACCTGCACGCCGTGGCCGAGGACCGGCCGTTGGCCACCCGGATCTCGGTGGAGACGGCCATGGCCATGGTCGACCTCATCCGCTCCGATGAACTGTCCCGGTTGGACATCTGCGTGGCCGACGACTGTGACGGCATCGTGCTCGACCTGTCGCGCAACCGTTCTCGGCGGTTCTGCAGCACGAGTTGCAGCAACCGGGCCGCGGTGGCGGCCTACCGGGCCCGGGCCCGCCGCTCCGCCCGTTGAGTGGCCCCGGCGGCCCGGAGACGTGCGTCGTCGCGCTACGTCAGGTCCGCAACACCCGATTCAACGGGGCCGGGAGGGAACTACTCGACAAGGGGGGTCGGGACAGGCACGTCGCGGTAGGCCTCCAGGTTGTGCGCGTTGTACGCACTGGTGTCGGCGGTCTCCATCGGGCCATCCCAGTCCCGCGGCAGGGGTGTCGGGACCGCAGGGGCGACCCGTCCCACGACGGCGTCCAAGACCCGTTCAGCGTCGCCCACCCAGAGATGCTTGCTGCCCTCGAAGGCCACGACCTCGGCCTGCGGCACCGCTGCAAATCGCTGGGTTGCCTCCGGCGGCTGGAGGTAGTCGTCGTGCTCGGGCACGAAGGCCGCCAGCTGCTTGTCCGACGCGGCCCAGGCGGCCAGGTGCTCGGGACTGCTGTAGCGCAACGGCGGACTCAGCAGGATCGCCCCGCGGACGACGGGGTCCAGACCGTGCATGAGCGCCAGGTCGGTGCCGAAGGACCAGCCCAGGAGCCAGATGTCGGGCAGGTCGTGGAACTCCGCGAACTCGATCGCGGCCGCAACGTCGTACCGCTCCCCCACTGCGTTGTCGAACTCGCCCTCGCTGCGGCCCTGCACACTCCACGTGCCGCGGCTGTTGAAGCGCAACACGGCCAGCCCAGCCAGGGCCGGCAACCGGAAGGCCGCCTTGCGGAAGAGATGGCTGTCCATCATGCCCCCGTGCGTGGGCAGCGGGTGCAGGCAGACCAGCGTCGCCACTGGGTCCCGGTCGAGTGGCAGCGCGAGTTCGCCGACCAGCTGTAGGCCGTCGCCCGTCTCCAAGGTGATCGGCTCACGACGCGCCGGCAGGACGGAGTTGGCACGGATCCTCTGAGTCACGCCAACAGGCTACTGAGGCTCAACACCAACGGCGGACACCGGTCGGACTGAGGTTGCGATCGCGGAGCACTACGGCCAGATTCGACCCCCAGACAGCACACGTGTGCTGGAAGTCCCTGCGGCGGTACTCGATGGCCAGCACGCGCCGGCCGTAGTGGGCGACGTACCCGCCACATTCACGGTAGCGGCCGCACTCCTCGGCGACGGCGAAGTCGTAGCCCACCGTGCGACCGTCGAACCCGACCAGGTTCTTCTGGCCGGCGGCCAGCCCGGCGCGATGGGCGGCGCGCACCAGCAGTCTCGCGTAGGCGACCGCCTGCCCGCGCCCCAGGAGCCCCTGGCTCCGGGTGAAGGAGTCGAGGTTGTCGAACTCCACTGCGTCGAAGCCGTCGTCGGCGCAGCGCTGCGTCCAGCGCCCGACGATGACGGAGAGCGCCGTGCGCTTCGCCGGCGACCGCAGGTCGAGCAGCGTCTCGTTCCAGGCGCCGTCCACGACCGGCTGACCACCCCTGCGAAGCAGCAGCCGCGGATGCCGCTTCCAGAAGGCGCGCTCGTCAGGCTGGGTCTGAAACCCGTTGACATAACAGATGTTGTAGCGCCCGGCAGCCGGGTGCGCGCGCCGGTCGCGAACCACGATCCCGACATGCGCCGGCGCGGCCCTGGGACCTCCCAGCTGGTAGTCGACGTCCGTTCCGACCGGAAGGCGCTCACGCGCCGCGTTCGCGGCACCGGCCGACCCCACGATCAGGGCGAGTACGACGACGAGCAGGACGATGCGTGGCCTCATGGGCCGAGTCTGACAGCAGCGCTCAGCGGCGTCGGTGCCTGGCGCGCCAGCACGAGGTGTGCCAGTGCCGACGCTCGTCCGCCCCGGTCGCGTCGCGCCCGAACGTCGAGGCGAGCACGGGCCAGGCCACGACGTGTGGCGTTGCCGGCCGGATCGGCTGATGACAGCCCGGGCAGGTGTAGGTCCGGCTCGCAGTCGAGCCGGTCAGGCGGCGTACGACGAAGTCCCGCCCGTCGTACGACTCGACCTGGTCGTTCAACGGACGGAGTAGTCGCGGAATCCCCGCTTGGTCTTGCGGCCGAGGTAGCCAGCCGTGACCAGGTGCTCCAGCAGGGGCGCCGGCGCGAAGCCCGGCTCGCGGAACTCGAGGTAGAGCTCACGCTGGATCGCCAACGAGACGTCGTTGCCGACCACGTCGAGCAGCTCGAAGGGCCCCATCGGCAGGGCGCAGCCCTGCTTCATCGCGGTGTCGATGTCGTCTGCCGTGGCGTAGTGCGCCTCGAGCATCTTGACCGCGTCGTTGAGATAGGGGAACAGCAGCGCGTTGACGATGAAGCCCGCCCGGTCACCGCACGAGACGGCCACCTTGCCGATCTTGGCGCACAGGGCCCTCGTGGTCTCAGCCACCGCGTCATCGGTGGCGACCGTGGTGACGACCTCGACCAGCTTCATGATGGGCGCCGGGTTGAAGAAGTGCATCCCCACGACGTCCTGGGGTCGCCTTGTCACCTTGGCCAAGGAGATGATCGGCAGCGACGAGGTGGTGGTGGCCAGGATCGCGCCGTCCTTGCAGATCTCGTCGAGGTTCTCGAACAACGTCGTCTTGATCTTGAGGTCCTCGGCGATCGCCTCCACGGCGATGTCCACGGTCGCAAGGTCGTCGAGGGACGTGGACCCGGTCAGTCTGCCCAGGATCTCGCCCTTGGCCGACTCCTGGAGCTTGCCGCGCTGAATGGCCTTGTCCAGGGAGCGCTCGATGCTCGTCCGCACCCCGTCGACCTTGTCCTGCGACCGGCCGACGTAGAGCACGTCGTACCCGGCCTTCGCGAACACCTCGACGATACCCGAGGCCATGGTGCCCGTGCCGACGACGCCGACCGTCGTGATGTCGTGACGCATCTGGGGCGCGTCGTCGGCCGACGGGGTCGCGGCGTCGGCGACCACGATCGGGGAGTCGGGCGCCTCGTAGGTGTAGAAGCCACGACCGGACTTACGCCCGAGCATGCCGGCGGTGACCATCTGCTTCAGGATCGGCGCGGGGGCGTGCAGCCGGTCGCGACCCTGCTTGTACATCGTGTCGAGGATCTCGTAGGCGGTGTCGAGACCGATGAGGTCAAGCAACGCCAGCGGGCCCATCGGGTAGCCACAGCCGAACCGCATGGCCGCGTCGATGTCCTCACGAGAGGCGTAGTGCCCCTCGAAGAAGGACACCGCGTGGTTGAGGTAGCCGAAGAGCAGCGTGTTGGCGATGAAGCCGGCCTTGTCGCCGCAGATGACCGGGTTCTTGCCCAACCGACCCACGAGAGCCTTGACATCCTCGAGCACGCTGGGCTCGGTGACCACCGTGCGGACGATCTCGACGAGATTCTGCACCGGCGCCGGGTTGAAGAAGTGCACCCCGACAACCCGGCCCGGGCTGGAGTTGGCGGTCGAGATCTCGGTGACCGACAGCGACGACGTGTTGGTCGCCAGGATCGCGTCGGGCTTCACCACATCGTCCAGGGCACGGAAGATCGACTTCTTGAGCTCGATGGACTCCACGACGGCCTCGACGACGAAGTCGGCTTCAGCCAGGTCGGCCATGGTGGTCGTGAGCGTCACGTGGGCGAGCAGATCGGCCTGCTCGGCCTCGGTGAGCTTGCCTCGCTTCACGGCACGAGCAGTGGAGTGCTCCAGGTGCTGGCGCCCACGCTCGAGGGCCTCGTCGTTCACCTCGACCCCGATCACGGCGTACCCGTTGCGGGCGAAGACCTCGGCGATCCCGGCGCCCATGGTGCCGAGGCCGACGACGCCGATGGTGGCGAACTCACGATGGTCGGTGGGGGTGCTCGTCATGCCCCGGATCATCCCACGGCATGCGCCGGTCGCTCCTGTTGGATTTGTCACCCCCTTCTCGATAGTCCAGAACGTTGGGCACTCGAAACGCCGGGTCGTCGGTGCCGACCGTTCGGGACTATCGAGGAGGGGTGACGTAGATTGCGTGTCCGTGAGACTCGTCGTTGCCACCTGCCAGGTCGACTACGCCGGCCGCCTGACCGCGCATCTCCCGATGGCCAGGCGGGTGCTGATGATCAAGGCAGACGGTTCGGTGCTGGTGCACAGCGACGGCGGCTCCTACAAGCCACTGAACTGGATGAGCCCGCCCTGCACGCTGCGCGAGGGCACCAGCGAGGACGGCGACGTGGAGTGGACGGTGACCAGCCGAAGCACCGCCAAGGGGCCGGAGGACACGCTGCGCATCCTGATCCAGGAGATCCATCACGACACCGCGCACGACCTGGGGGTCGACCCGGGCCTGCAGAAGGACGGCGTGGAGAAGCATCTCCAGGAACTGTTGGCCGAGCACCCCGCGACCCTGTCGGTGGGACTCACTCTCGTGCGTCGCGAGTTCCCCACGGCCATCGGCCCGGTCGATCTCATGTGCCGCGACGCGGAGGGCAGGGCCGTCGCGGTGGAGATCAAGCGCCGAGGCGACATCGACGGCGTGGAGCAGCTGACCCGCTACCTCGAGCTGCTCAACCGCGACCCCCACCTCAAGCCGGTGCGCGGGATCTTCGCCGCGCAGGAGATCAAGCCACAGGCCCGGGTGCTGGCACTGGACCGGGGCATCGCGTGCGCCCTGGTCGACTACGACGCACTGCGCGGACTCGACGACCCGACGGCCCGGTTGTTCTAGTGCGGGTCTTCCACATCGCGCTCGAGTCCGAGTGGCGAGCGGCCGAGCGCACCGGCACCTACACCACCTCCACGCTGGGGCGCACCCTGGACGAGGAGGGCTTCATCCACACCTCACGGGCCGACCAGGTCGCGGCGGTCCACGCCCGCTACTACCGCGGCGTGCGCCAGCCCCTGGTGCGCCTCGACATCGACACCGACAAGCTCACCTCGCCCTGGCGCGAGGATCCCGTCGGCGACGACACCTACCCCCACATCTACGGACCCCTGAACGTCGAGGCCGTCACCGCTGTCCGTCCCTGGCACCGCGCCGGACGGGAGAAGACCTTCCTGGAGCTCTTCCTGGGTGAGGCCATCGTGCGCATCCTCCTGGCGCTCGCCGCCATGTGGCTGGCCGTTCTCGGCTCGGTCCTCGGAGGTGCGGTCGACCACGAGAACGGGCGCGCGATCGGGGCGCTGCTCGGCCTGGCCCTCGGAGTCGTGGCCTTCGTCGTGGTGCTGCGGCGGCGAGGCCGCTGATTCAGGCGCTCGCCATCGAGGCCACCGTCTGTGCGCACCCCCAGCTGAGCGTGACACCGGCGCCACCGTGGCCGTAGCAGTGGATCACCCGCCCGATCCGTTCCACGCGCACCGCGGGTCGCACCGGCCGCAGACCCACCTTGTGCCGCAGGATCCGGGCCCCCTCGAGCTCGGGCACCAGCGCGACGGCGCGCTCGAGGATGGCCTCAGCGACCTGCGGGTCCGGCGTCCGGCTCCACTCCCCCTCGACCTCGGTGCCACCGACCACGATGTCCTTGGCGCGCGGGACGACGTACGTCGGGTGCTCGCGCTCGAAGGCCCACCGCTCCAGGCCCACCTGCTCGACGTGGAGCACCTGGTCACGCACGGGGACCACGGACCGGTCACCTCCCAGGAGCCGGGCGCCCAGGCCTGAGCAGTTCACCACCAGGTCGGCACCGCTCGGCAGGGCAGACAGGTTCATGCGGGTCAGCGTGCCGTCCCGCTCGGTCACCCGGGCGGTCAGCCAGTCCAGGTAGAGCGGCATGTCGATGACCGGCGACACGAAGGTCCATCCGTCCACGTAACCCTCCGGCAGGGAGGTCTCGCGGTCGAGACCCGGCACCGCGTCGGCCCACCAAGGGGTCCGCTGGCGGGTGGTGAAGAACTCCGTGCCGGTGCGCATGGAGACCCCGGTCGCGGAGTCGTGCGCCAGCCCCATGAACTCGGCGTAGGACGCCCCCGCCCACTCCAAGATCCGCTCCTGGGGCAGCGCCCGGTAGGGGTACCAGAGCGCCGGCGCGACCGCAGAGGTCGTCTCCTGGGGAAGGTCACGGGCCACCACGTCCACGCGGTGCCCTGCCTCCAGGAGCCGGAGCGCGCAGGTGAGCCCGGCGACACCAGCCCCGACGACGATCACGCGTGCCATGCCGGCGAGTCTGCCCTATGTGCGTGGCGGAGCCCTCAGGCGGCGATCTTCGCGGTCTTGACCAGCTTGCGCTTCTTGACCGTGTAGCCGGCAGGCAGGGTGCCTTCCTTGAGCATCTTCAAGGGGCAGCGTGAGCACTTGGACTTGGACACGCAGCACTTGCTCTTGGGCAGCTTGACCTTGCCCTTGCCCTTGGGCCCCTTGAGACCCTTCTTGCCCTTCGCCACGTGAGCAGCCTACCTGACTCCCTAAGGCTTGCCTAACCTAAATGTCAGGAGTCGGACCGTACGGTGGGGGCGTGACCCCCGAGAAACCAGGCCCCGGCCAGGAGTCCGTCTGGGACTATCCGCGCCCCCCACGTCTCGAGACCAGCAGCGAGACGGTCGAGATCCGCCTGGGCGGTCAGGTGATCGCCCGCTCCACGGCCACCTTGCGGATGCTGGAGACCAGTCACCCGCCGACGTACTACCTCCCGCGATCCGCTTTCACCGCCGGGCTGCTGCGTCCGGTGGCCGGCAGCACCTTCTGCGAGTGGAAGGGCGAGGCGGCGTACTTCGACATCGTCACCGCGGTCCGTACGGCGCCACGAGCCGCCTGGACCTATCCCTCACCGACCGGCGGGTACGGCGCCTTGGTCGACCACGTCGCGGTGATGCCGGCAGCCATGGACGAGTGCACCGTCGACGGCGAGGTCGTGGTGCCGCAGGAAGGCGGCTTCTACGGGGGCTGGATCACCTCACGGGTGGTCGGACCGTTCAAGGGGCGCCCGGGTTCCTGGGGCTGGTGAGGCTCGCTCCGGTCAGGACAGCCCGTTGGCAGTGCGGATCACGTCGACGATGCCGTCCATGATCTCGGTGAGACCGAAGTCCTTGGGCGTGTAGACAGCAGCGATGCCGAGCTCGCGCAGTGCCCGAGCGTCGGAGTCGGGAATGATCCCGCCCACGATCACCGGGACGTCGTCGAGTCCGGCGGCGCGCAGGCCCTCGAGCACCGCAGGCACGAGCTCCATGTGCGAGCCGGACAGGATCGAGAGACCGACGCAGTGCACGTCCTCCGCGACCGCGGCCGCGACGATCTGCTCCGGCGTCAGCCGGATGCCCTGGTAGATGACCTCGAAGCCGGCATCGCGAGCCCGGACCGCGACCTGCTCGGCACCGTTCGAGTGACCGTCCAGGCCAGGCTTGCCGACCAGGAGCCGCAGCCTGCCCCCGAGTGCCTCACCGGTTGCCTTGACCCGCTCTCGTACGGCGCCCAGCTCGGTGCCTGCCTCGGCTGCACCCACCGCACCGGCAACGCCCGTGGGGGCCCGGAACTCACCGAACACCTCGCGCAGGGTGCCGGCCCACTCCCCTGTGGTCGCACCAGCACGGGCAGCCACGAGGGTGGCCGCCATGAGGTTGCGCTCGGACTTCGCGTCCTCGGCCAACTGGGCCAGGGCAGCGGTCACCGCGCGCTGGTCGCGGGCCGCCTTCCAGGCGGCTACGGAGTCGAGGGCGGCCTGCTCGGCCCGCGGATCGGCGGCCATGATGGCCCCGTCCAGGTCGGCGGTCAGCGGGGACGGCTCGGTGGTCTGGAAGATGTTGACGCCGACGATCTTCTCCTCGCCCGACTCGATCCGCCCTCGCCGCGCGGCATGGGCCGAGACAAGGGCCTGCTTCATGTAGCCCGACTCGACCGCAGCGATGGCACCCCCCATCGCCTGCACCCGGTCGATCTCGGCCCGGGCGCCCTCGACGAGCTCTGCCACCTTCGCCTCGATCACGCGGGAGCCGTCGAAGATGTCGTCGTACTCCAGGAGGTCTGACTCGAACGCGAGCACCTGCTGCAGGCGCAGCGACCACTGCTGGTCCCAGGGACGGGGCAGCCCCAGGGCCTCGTTCCAGGCCGGCAGCTGGACGGCGCGAGCCCGGGCGTTCTTCGACAACGTCACGCCGAGCATCTCCAGCACGATGCGCTGCACGTTGTTCTCCGGCTGGGCCTCGGTCAGGCCGAGCGAGTTGACCTGGACGCCGTAGCGGAACCGGCGCATCTTGGGGTCCTCGACGCCGTAGCGCTCCCGGGTGATCTGGTCCCACAGCTCGACGAACGCCCGCATCTTGCAGGTCTCCTCGATGAACCTGACCCCGGCGTTGACGAAGAACGAGATCCGGCCGACGACCGCGCCGAAGTCGGCCTCGGAGACCTGGCCCGATGCGCGCACGGCGTCGAGCACCGCGATCGCCGTGCACAGGGAGTAGGCCAGCTCCTGGGTGGGGGTCGCGCCGGCCTCCTGCAGGTGATAGCTGCAGATGTTGATCGGGTTCCACTGCGGGATCTGGTGGACGGTGTAGGAGATCATGTCGCTGATCAGCCGCAACGAGTGCTCGGGTGGGAAGACGTAGGTCCCCCGCGAGAGGTACTCCTTGACGATGTCGTTCTGGGTGGTCCCGGCGAGTTGGGCGGCGACCTCGGTCGGATCCATCCCGGGGTTCTGCTCCTCGGCAGCCACCTGGTAGAGCGCCAGCATCCACATCGCGGTGGCGTTGATGGTCATGGAGGTGTTCATCCCGGTCAGCGGGATGTCCTCGAAGAGGCGTCGCATCTCACCGAGGTGTGGCACAGGGACTCCGACCTTGCCGACCTCACCGCGCGCGAGGGGCGAGTCCGGGTCGTAGCCGGTCTGGGTGGGCAGGTCGAAGGCCACCGACAACCCTGTCTGGCCCTTGGCCAGGTTGGTGCGGTACAGGGCGTTGGACGCTGCGGCCGTGGAATGGCCGGCGTAGGTCCGCATCACCCAGGGGCGATCCTTCTCAGCACTCATGATCCTGAGGGTAGGACGAAGGTTGCTGATCGGTAACCGTTCGAGGCTGTGGGAAAAGCCTCACGGCTCAGGCGCTCGCCGCCACCCTCTCGACTTCGACGACGCGGATCAGGTGGGACAGGTGCAGCAGGCGTCGTACGGCGGGACCGCAGCCGCGCAGCGTGAGATGCCGACCCAGGCGCTCGGCATTGCGGGTGGCGACGGCAAGGACGCGGAGTGCGGTCAGATCGATGCTGCCCACATCGGTGAGGTCGATGACCACGTCGTGGTCGTGGCCTTCGAGGTGCTCGTAGATCGCGGTGCGCACCTCCCAGGTGCTGCGCACGTCGAAGTCACCGCTGAGGACGAGCCGTGGCCCGTCGGTGATGATGTCCAATGTGCAGCCCTTCGGTTGCCGAGATCTCCCGATGCCTCACCCGCGAGTGGGTATCTACCCGTACAGACGTCTTCGTAGTCGCATTGGTTGCCACCTCGCCAGACATTTTTCGGCGTGTCGTGATTTGGGTCACATTGCGAACACATAGTGGGTCTTTGTCCGGTTTCGGTTGAGCGTTCACCTTCCTCGACCCCGATCGGGGCGCTCGCGCGCACCGACTAGCCTGCAGAGCATGGTCAACCTCACCCGCATCTACACGCGCACCGGCGACGCCGGCACCACCAGGCTCGGCGACATGAGCGAGACGTCGAAGAACGATGCCCGCCTGCACGCCTACGCCGACGTGGACGAGGCGAACGCCCAGCTCGGCGTGGCGCTGGTCCTCGGTGGTCTCGGCCAGGACGTGGTGGCCGTCCTGACCCACATCCAGAACGACCTGTTCGATGTCGGGGCCGACTTCTGCACCCCTGTCGTGGAGAACCCCGAATATCCCCCGCTGAGGATCGAGTCCGACTACGTCGACCGCCTCGAGGCCTGGTGCGACTCGTTCAACGAGGACCTGCCGGCGCTGCGGTCCTTCATCCTCAACGGCGGCACCGCAGGCGCGGCCCATCTGCACGTCGCTCGCACCGTCGTACGGCGGGCCGAGCGCTCGGCGTGGGCTGCCTATGCCGAGCACGAGGAGACCATGAACGTGCTGGCGATCACCTACCTCAACCGACTCTCCGACCTGCTCTTCATCCTGGCCCGCCACGCGAACAAGGAGCAGGGCGACGTCTTGTGGGTCCCCGGCGGAGATCGCGGCTGACCGACCGCTCCAAGTCAGCCCCAAGCCGGGTCCAAGCGCGGCGATCGAACCTTGCAGGGTCAACAACGACCCTCTTCGACAAGGAACGACGATGTCACGCTTCCTCTACCGTCTCGGCCGCGGAGCTGCGCTGCACCCGTGGCGCACTCTGGCCAGCTGGGCGATCCTCGCCGGCCTGGTGTTCGCCCTGGCCTCGGCCTTCGGAGGCACACCGAAGGACAACTGGGACGTGCCCGGGGCCCGTTCACAGCAGGGCATCGACCTGCTCCGTGAGCACGTCCCCGGCGCCGGCAATGCCTCGGCCCAGGTGCTCGTGCACGCTGAGGGCGGCCGCCCCACCGCGGCGCAGCTCACCGCGCTGTCCGACCGACTCGCGGCGATGGACCACGCCGTCGCCGTCTCCGAACCCCGCCTGTCCGCCGACGGGGACACCGCGCTGCTGGTGGTCTCCTACGACGTGCCGGTGACCGATCCCGACCTCATGGGGAACCTCGAGCCACTGGAGGCGGCCAGCACCGACACCCGCGCCGACGGCCTCCAGGTCGAGTTCGGGGGTGAGCTCCCCAGCACGGCGGCTGCCCCGATGACCGGCCGCGGCGAACTCATCGGCGTGCTCGCCGCTCTGATCATCCTGGTGGTCGCGTTCGGCTCCGTCGTCGCGGCCGGGCTCCCGATCGCCGTCGCCCTGGTCGGTCTCGGGATCGGCAGCGGCGGTTTGGCGCTCCTCGCCGGGCTCACCGACGTCAGCACCTCCGCACCCACCGTGGCCAGCATGGTCGGGCTGGGCGTGGGAATCGACTACGCCCTGCTGCTGGTGACCCGCCATGCGGAGTTCCTGCGTCGGGGACTCGATGTTCCCGACGCCGCAGGACGGGCTTCGGCCACCGCCGGACGATCCGTGCTGTTCGCCTCGGGCACGGTGCTGGTCTCGCTGATGGGGCTGCGCCTGGCCGGGCTGTCGACGTACTCCTCGTTCGGGTTCGCCACAGCCATCGCCGTGATCGCTGTCATGGCCTCGGCTCTCACCCTGGTGCCGGTGCTCTGCAGGTTCGCCGGTCTCCGCCTGCTCCCCCGCGGTGTCCGCAAGGGCACGGTGTCGGACCGGGCGCCGCTGACGGCACGCTGGGCACGCCGGGTGGCGCGTCGGCCCCTGCCGTGGGCACTGGCCGCCGTCGCCCTCATGATCACCATCGCGCTGCCCGCCTTCGACATGCGTACCTGGCCGCAGGACGCGAGCAGCGGTTCGAAGGACCTGACCACCCGCAAGGCCTTCGACCTGGTCGCAGCCGAGTTCGGACCGGGAGCCAACGGCCCCCTCACCGTTGTCGTGGACCGCGACCGCGCCGATCAGGACGCCCTGCCCAAGGTCGTCGACGTCCTGGGGTCCCACCCGGACCTCGTGGCTGTGGGCGCCCCGGCGATCTCCCCCGACGGCCAAGTGGCGGTGCTGGAGGTGCAACCGGGCTTCGGACCGGCCGACGAGCGCACCACCGCGCTGATCGCCGACCTGAGGGCTGACCTGCCCTCCGGGACTGAGGTGACCGGCAACACCGCCCTGCTCTCGGACATCTCACAACTGCTCGCGCAGCGGCTGTGGCTGGTCATCGGCTTCGTCGTCAGCGTCTCGGTGCTGATGCTGGCCATGGCGTTCAGGTCCGTGGTGGTCCCACTCAAGGCAGCGGTGATGAACCTGCTGTCGATCGGTGCGGCGTACGGCGTGCTGACGGCGGTCTTCCAGTGGGGCTGGGGGGTCGAACTGCTCGGACTCGACCACGCGATGCCGGTGTCGAGCTGGGTGCCGATACTGATCTTCGCGATCCTGTTCGGGTTGTCCATGGACTACGAGGTCTTCCTGCTCTCCCGCGTGCGGGAGGACTGGCTGGACACCGGAGACGCGCACGAGAGCGTGATCCGGGGCCTGTCCGACACCGGGCGGGTGATCACCTCCGCCGCGGCCATCATGGTCGCCGTCTTCCTGGGCTTCGCCTCCGAGGTCGACGTCACCGTCAAGATGTTGGGCGTGGGCATGGCCACGGCCATCTTCCTCGACGCCACGGTCGTCCGGATGGTCCTGGTGCCCGCGACGATGTCGATGCTGGGGCGCTGGAACTGGTGGCTGCCCGGCTGGCTGGACCGGGTGCTTCCCGAGCTCGACCTCGAGGCAGACGAGCCGAAACAGGACCTCACGCCCGCCGCGCTGTGACTCAGAAGTGAAAACGCTCCCGCTGGTCGCCCAGCCATTGGGCGACCAGCGGGACGTCCCAATCCAGACACAGGCGCAGCGCCTCGTCAGCGTGGCGTCGCGCCAGGTCGACGTCGCCGACGGACGCTGCCGCCAGCGCGAGGAACGCGTCCACCGGACCGGCGGCGTTGCCCGAGCCGGCCACGCAGCTGCGTCCTCGGTAGGGCGCCAGGCGGGCCAGCACCCGGGCGCCCAGCTCTAGGTCCTCGCAGAACAGAGCCACCTCCGCAGCGTTGCACCAGGCGAGCAAGGAGAACCAGTCGTCGGTGTCGAGGTCGATCGTGTGCGTCCTGGCGTAGTCCCTGGCCTCGTCCTCCGCACCCCCGCGCCAGAGGAAGGCCGCCACGGTCCCCGAGATCGGAAACGGCCCGCCCTCCATGGCCTTCAGCATGTCGGCCGCCTGTGCGCTGGTGCCCTTCCACATGCTCAGCGCGATCAACGCACCGGCTGCCGCATCCTCGGACTGCTCCAGGGTGATCTGGGAGTCCAAGCGCTGGATCCGCTCCAACAGGGCGTCGCACTCGTCGAAGCGACCCGCCATCGCCATCCACGGCAGCACCAGATTGTCGAGGACCAGCAGCCCGTAGGGCAGCCTGAGCCGCTCGGCCTCGGCACGGGCCACCTCCACCGCCCGCCACATCTGTGCCGGTCGTCCCAGCTCGCCCAGAGCCACCGCACGCAGCGTCGCGGAGACGACGAAGGACCGCTCACTGCCACACTCCTCGGCCAGGGCGAGCGCCTCCTCGGCCAGCACCAGTCGCTCCGGCGAGTTGGCGGGGTGCCACAGGCTGACGAAGGCGATCTGGCAGGCATCGAGCAGCAGTTCGCGATCCCCCAGTCGCCGGGCCATCGCCAAGGCCTCGTCGACCAACGCCTCGCGTTCGGTGAAGGGAGCGCCGTAGTAGAGCTCGTTGGCCAGGCTCAGCAACGCACGGCACCGCAGCGCCCCGTCCTCGGGAGGCAGCTCACGCAAGCAGCTCCTCAGCGCCGCCACGATGCGCGGGTGCACCTGACCGTGGCCGGCTGACTGCCACAGCGCACCTTGGGTCGTGGCGATCGCCGCCCGAGCCACGAGCTCGGGATCACCGAGGGACTGCGCGACCATGACCGCCTCCTCGACAGTCGCGGTCAGCTCGGGCCACATCGCTGACCACCGATACGCGTCGATGAGGTCCAGCAGCACGTCGTAGCGCTCACGAGGGGTCGCATCGGGGTCCAGCGCCATCGAGTCGAGGGCGGCCCGCAGCAACTCGGCCACCTCCTCGTGGGCGAACAGTCGCCGGGCGAGCGCCGCAGCCGTCACCGCGGACCGCCAGCCCTGCGCGGCGTACGCCGGGCCGGCAGCCAGCCAGTGCCGTGCCTCCTCCGTCTGCCGGCCACGTGATCCGCTGAGCGCGACGGCGACTCGCGCGTGCACGCGGGCACGACGCGACGCGCTCAGGCCGAGCATCAACGTGTCCGCCACCAGCGCGTGCGAGAAGGTGAAGCGGTCGACCCCGTCCTCGCGGACCAGCCCGGCCGCCTCGGCAGGTTCGATCACGTCGAGAAGGTCGTCCGGGTCGATCCCCGCCGCGGCCGCGAGGGTGGCGGCGTCGAAGCCCCGGCCGATGACGGCCGCGGTGCGCAAGGCGCTCACGGTCGGGTCCGGGAGCCGGGCCAGACGACGGGTCAGGACCTCCTGCACCCCGGTCGGCGGATCGGAGTCGGTCACGAGCCTGTCGAGGTCGGGATGCTCGCCGGCCAGCCTGGCGTACTCGACAAGGAAGAAGGGGTTGCCCTCCGTCCGCTTCCTCAGCGCATCGGCCTGCAGGCCCGAGGGTCGCTGGTGGGCGACCCCCTCGAAGACCTCGGCCACGGCGTCGGCGCTCAGTCCGCTCAGCTGCAACCGGGTGGCGTGACGACGGGCCAGGGTCTCGGCGACGTCGGCCAGCGCTCCGGTGGGCTCCGGGTGCGCCCGCCACGTGACAACCAGGAGCAACCGCTCGCGAGTGACCGACTCGGCAAGCAGGCGCAGCACTCGCAAGGTGGAGGCGTCGGCCCAGTGCAGGTCCTCGAGGATGACCACGAGGGGGCGCTCGAAGGCTGCCGCGCGCACCGCCCGCGCGATCAGGTCCCAGGACCGAAAGCGACTGCTGTCGTCGTCGGTCTCAGGAGGCCCTGGGGGTTCGAGTCCGAGAGTCTCGAGGACCGACATCCAGGGCCACAGGGGCGGGGCACCCTCGTCCTGCGAGCACTGGCCCACCGCCACCTGCGCACCCTGCCGACGCGCCAGCGCCCCCAGCTCGGCGGCAAGCCTGCTCTTGCCGATGCCGGGCTCCCCGGTCAGCACGGCGTGGCTCGGGCCGCCCGCGGCGGCGGTGTTCATGGCGGCCAGCAACTGGTCGAGCTCCGCGTCACGGCCGACCATCGGCCACGGTGCCACCAGCTCGGCAGGATCGGGCTCAGCGCGGCGCGGCTGCGGGACCGTGGCCCGCGCGTTGGAAGTCGTCGGTGCCACCCAGTCCAGAGCCGGATCCTGACGCAGGACGGCGGTCTGCAGGTCACGCAGCTCGACCCCGGGCTCGATCCCGAGCTCGTCGTCCAGGACCTCCCGGACCGTGCGCAGCACCTCCAGGGCGTCGGCCTGCCGACCGGCGCGCGTCAGGGCCAGGGCGCGCAGGCCCCACAACCGTTCGCGCAGCGGGTGCTCGCGCGTCATCGCCTCCAGCTCGGCCGCAACGGTCGCGTGACGCCCCAGGGCCAGCTCGGCGACCGCCCGATCCTCCAGGGCCACGAGGCGGAGCTCCTCGAGTCGAGCCCGCTCGGCGACGGCTGAAGGCGCCTCCTCCAGTTCGCCGTACGGCGTACCTCGCCACAGGCGAAGCGACGCATCGATGCTCGCGACGGCCTCACGCAGGTCGGCCTCCGACAACTGCGAGGGAGTCTGCAGGCGATGGTGCTGCTCGGTCACCACGCCTTCGAAGACCTGGGCGTCGACACCGGTCGGGTCGGCACGAAGCGCGTACCCCGGCGCCACCGTGACCAGCACCGTGGCTGGCGCCCGGCGCTCCCGCTCCGGCTCGATCACCCGGCGAAGTCCGGACACGTAGGCCTGGAGCGTCGCGGTCACGCCAGGCGGCGGACGATCGTTCCAGAGCAGGTCGACGATCGTGTCCACCGACACCGGTCGACCCCGAGACAGCGCCAGGGCGGCGACGAGCGCGCGCTGCTTCGGTGTGCCCAGGTCAACCGCTCGCCCACCCAGGCGCACCTCGATCGGTCCGAGGACTGCCACCTCCACGTCCGCAGCATAGGGAAGCGCAGCCTCCTGGGTAATCCCTCCAAGTCAGTTCGAAGTGATCTCCAAGTGGTGAGCCCGAGAGTCGGAGCACCGACAACCAAGGAGCACATCATGACCATCGAGCTCAGCCTCGAGACCGCCACCACTCCGGCCGCACACCTGCGTGGCCTCTGCGGTGGGAACATCCACCTGCCCGGGGACCCCGGGTACGACGCCGCCCGCCTCCCCTGGAACGTGGCCGTCGACCAGCGGCCGGCCGCTGTGGCCTTCCCGCGCACCGCCCAGGAAGTCGCACAGGTCGTCCGACGGGCCGGCGAGGCCGGGCTGCGCGTGGCCCCCCAGAGCACCGGGCACAACGCCGGTCCTCTCGCCGCCCAGGGCCTCGACGACGTCGTGGTCGTGCGGACGTCCGAGATGTCCATGGCCATCGCCGATCCGGTCCGTGGGATCGTCCGGGTGGAGGGCGGGACTCTCTGGGAGCCCGCCGTCGACGCGGCCGCGGCGCACGGGCAGGCCGTCCTGCACGGTTCGTCGCCCGACGTCGGCATCGCCGGCTACTCGTTGGGCGGCGGGATCGGCTGGTACGCCCGCAAGCTCGGCCTCGCCGCCAACAGCCTCACGGCGGTCGAGCTCGTCATCGGCGACGGAAGCGTGGTGCGGGCCGACGCAAACACCAACCCCGAGCTGTTCTGGGCGGTGCGCGGAGGAGGCGGAAACTTCGGTGTCGTCACCGCGCTCGAGTTTCGGATGTACCCGATCGAGACGGCCTACGCGGGGATCCTGCTGTGGGACCTGGCCGACCTGGAGCCGGTGCTCCGCGAGTGGTCGGCATGGGCCCCCGGGGCACCCGACGAGATCACCACCTCACTGCGAGCGCTGCGGATGCCGCCGATGCCGGAGCTGCCCGACTTCCTACGCGGTCGGCAGGTCGTGGTCATCGACGGCGCAGTGATCGGCTCCGACGAACGTGGCGCACAGCTGATCGCCGGCCTGCGAGCCCTGCGGCCCCAGATCGACACGTTCGCACGGGTCCCGGCCAAGTCGCTGGTGCGGCTGCACATGGATCCCGAGGGGGGCGCGCCGTTCGCCTCCGACAGCACCATGCTCGGCTCCTTCCCGGACGGCGCCGTCGACGCGTTCCTCACCGAGGTCGGCCCCGATGCCGACACGTCGCTGCTGATGGCCGAGCTGCGCCAGCTCGGTGGAGCGCTCGGCCGACCCCACGAGGGTGGTGGGGCCCTGTCACAGCTGGACGCCCCATTCGTGTCATTCGCAGGCGCCATCGCGGCAACTCCCGAGCTCGGGGCCCAGGGACACGCCGACGCAGTCCGGCTCACGCAGGCGCTGGCGCCGTACTCGAACGGACGTCAGTACCTGAACTTCGCCGAGAACGTTGTCGATGCCAGGACGGCGTACGCCGATCGCGCGTGGCTGCAGCTCAAGGGCATCAGGTCCGCCGTGGATCCCCATGGGATCTTCGTCTCCAACCACCGCGTGCCGCGACTGTTCGAGAAGGGTCGCGTCACCGACTGAGGCTCGCGCCGATCGCGCCGTCCCGTCCGGGGCGGCGCGATCGCGGCTCTCCAGGGTGCCGACGCCGCCGGACCGGATCACGGCGACGGTCAGGGTGCCGCTGGTCCGACGCGTCGAACCTGGTGGGCTCTGTCGTTGAGGTAGCGCTGCTCGGCGATCGAGTCGGTGAGTGCGGCCGCCCGCGCATAGGCAGCAACGGCCGCTGGGTCCCCGACGGCCTCGAGCAGGTGTGCCATGGCCGCGTGGATCCGGTGGTCTCGTGGGCGGGCCCGCAACAGCGGCTGCAGCTCCTCAAGTCCTGCGAGGGGTCCACGCAGCTCACTGAGGGCGATGGCCGCGCCGAGCTCGGCAGCTGGGCTCGGGGACACGCTGAGCAGCATGCGGTAGAGCTCGTGGATCTGGGCCCAGTCCGTGGACCGCAGCGTCGTCGACGTGGCGTGCACGGCAGCGATCGCGCCCTGCAGCTGGAAGGGCCCCACCGGACCCGTGGGAAGTGCCTCCTCCAAGAGGGACACTCCGCGCGCGATCAGGTCCCGGTCCCACTGCCCCCGATCCTGCTCGGCCAACGGGACCAGCATCCCGTCGCGTGTGCGTGCCGCCGCACGTGCTTGCACCAACAGCATCAGGGCAAGCAGACCCGAGGTCTCGGGGTCACGCGGCAGGGCGCGGTGAAGCCGTTCGGTGAGCCGGATGGCTTCGGACACCACGTCTTGGTTGATGACCGCGGCACCCGAGGGTGGAGCTGCCCCGGTGGTGAAGATGAGGTGCAGCACATGTCGTACGGCATGCAGGCGAGGCGGCAGCTCAGCCATCTCGATGCCGGCGAACCGGGCATCATGAGCGCGAAGCGTGGCCTTGGCCCGGCTGATCCGCTGGGCGGCCGTTGCCTCGGGGACGAGAAGCCCGGCTGCGATCTCGCGCGTGGTCAACCCGGCCACCGCTCGCAGCGTCAAGGCGACGGACGAGGCGGTGCTGAGGCAGGGGTGACAGCACAGCATCAGCATCTGCAGGGAATCATCCTGGTCGCCGGTGCGGGCGCTCCACGATGCGACATCGGGAGTCGCATCGCTGATCTCCCGCTGGGTGCGGGCGGCGTTCGCCCGGGTGACGTCGATCAGCCTGCGGGAGGCGACCCGGATCAACCAACCGCGAGGGTTCCGGGGCACCTCGTCACGCGGCCATTGCGCAGCGGCTGCGGCCAACGCTTCCTGGGCGGCGTCCTCGCAGTCCTCCAGCACCGACCCGCGGCGCAGCAGCGCCGCCAGGACGTGTGGCGCCTCACGGCGCCACACCTCCTCGATCTCGGCGGACACCGGGTCAGGACTCTTCGCCCGGTCCCATCGTCGGGCGGAGCTCGACCGTGTCGCCCGGGCACGAGAAGGCAGCGGCGATCTCCTCGGCGCGCTCGTGGGACTCGACATCGATGAGGAAGAAGCCGGCCAGGTGCTCCTTGCTCTCGGCGTACGGACCGTCCACGGGAAGCGGCTCGCCACGGAAGTGGAACACCCTCGAGGTCGTGGGGTCGCCCAGCGCACACCCGTAGACGACCTCTCCCCTGGCATCGGCGTCACCGAACACCTTCTCCCACCGAGCCCCGAGCTCCTTCTGCTGCTGGGCCGGCAACGCCTGGTACTCAGTCGTGAAGTCGCTCGTCGGGTGGCCCCACGGTTGCGGGTTGGAGTGGATCAGGATGACGTACTTCATGAGTGTTCCCCTTCGTTGGCGGCGGCCGATCGGTCGCCTTTCTACCCGAACGTCGGAGCCCCGACCCAGATCTCGACACAGCCTGCCATTTCGTTCGGGGTGTCAGTCGGCGGGATCTGCCGTGGACGGCGCACGCCAGTCCCGTCTGATCAGCCCGAACACCCACGAGTCCGACACCTCGCCGCCGACGACACAGTCCTCCCGCAAGGTCCCTTCGTGGACGAAGCCGAGCTTCTCCAGCACGCGAGCAGAAGCAGCGTTACGGGTATCTGCCTCGGCCTGGACCCGGTTGAGGTCCAGGCTGTCGAACGCCCAACGCAGCAGGGCACCTGCCGCCTCCGTGGCGTAGCCGAAGCCCCAGGCCGACTCAGTGAAGCAGTAGCCCAACGACGCGCTGCGGTAGTCGGAGTTGTAGCGAGTCACACCGCACCAACCGAGGAAGGCGCCGTCGGATCGACGGTCCACTGCCAACCGCGCGCCACTGCCCTCGTCGGCAATCGTGCGGCAGTCCGCCACGAACCGCTCCGCGCCGACTCGCTCGGTCCACGGCGGCGCGTCCCAGTAGCGCAGCACGGAGGCGTCGCTGTGCAACGCGAACAGGGCATCTCGATCCGCGTCGACGAAGGGACGCAGAGCCAAGCGATCGGTGTGAAGCGTGGGGCTCGGACAGGGCATACGTGCGATCGTGCCTCGCACGCCGCCCGGACACCAATGATGAGGTGCCGTACGCCGCGCCGGTCCGGATGCCGACTCAAGACGCGTCGGCCGGCACCAGGAGGTTCTCGGTCTGTGCCAGCACCGTGTCGACGGTTCGTCGGCTCACCTCGATGAGGATGTCCTCGTCAGCCTGTACGTCGAGCGTCGCCTGCTGTGCCAGTGCGTTCCGCACGACCTCGGCCTGATGTTCCGGCGTGGCTCCCACCACGTCGTCACCAGCCAATCTCGCTTCGCTCCCCGAGGTCCGCTCACGCACATGCGCGGCGATGGTCTCCGCGTCGGCCCTGAGCCTGACGATCGTCACCGTGTTCCCAGCGGAGACCCTGCGCACCAGGTCATGCTCCGCGCTGCCGCGCAGATGGCAACTGGCGATCAGGCGTACGGCGCCGCGGGCGGTGAAGAGTTCGTGAAGCGAGGCCAGGTTGGATACCCCCAACACGGTCGCTGCCGGGCCGTTGCCCTCAACGTTTCGCACGAACGACAGCTGGTCGAGGTCGGCGAAGCCGGTCATGCTCCCGCGGTCCCAGGACGAGCGGGCGAGCCCGAAGCCGATGGTCGACGTACCGACGGCCCTCGTCCCGGTGATGGCGACGAGACCGGCTTGTCCGGCTGACCACATGCGGGGCCGACCGGCGGCGCCGACACTCGTCTCTAGGGTCGACAACAGGGGGCGAATGCGGTCGACCACCTCCTCGAGGCTCGCTCCTGCGGTGTCGATCGAGGCGTCAGCGATCCCTGCGTCGCGCAGGGTCGCGGCTTCAGCGACCACCTCATCGGCGTCCGCCTGATCCCAGCCACGCTCCAGGATCCGCCGGCGCAGTGTGGTCTCCGGCGTGTCGAGAAGGCACCGTGTCACGTGGGCGTCGGGGTGCTCAGTCGCGCCGGCTGGAGTCTCCGGGTCGAGGACCCCGGACACGATCAGTGCCCGGGCTCCGGACGCGGCGTAGTTGGGAATCAGCGCATTCAGCGCCTCGGTCTTCAGCCGAAAACGTTCCGGATCAACCTCTGACTCCGGATAGAGCATCCCGACCTGGTCGATGTCGAGGTAGGCAACGGCCACCCCTTCTCGGGCGACCCTCTGGAAGAGGGCCCAAGCAGTGGTCGACTTGCCAGCGGCTGGCGCCCCGCAGATCCACAGCAACGGGAGGGCCGGAGGAGAGCCGTTGAACTCCTCGCCATGGCACCTCATCCGTCTCGCCTCCATCGCACACAATCCACCACGGCTCGGTCGCCGGCAAGGGCGCTCCGACGCCCATCTGACCGCCAGTCGGCCCGAGCCAGCACGACAGCCTGAGGCACGGTGCCCTCAACCTGACTCGACGACAAGGGACTGCGTCCTTCCCTAGGATGGGCGAATCCGTCCAGGAAATGATCGGTAGGTGCTGGTTGACCGCGCAGGACCTGATGATGTTCGTCATCGCTTCGGCGGTGATCGCGATCGTCCCGGGGCCCGACATCATGTACCTGGGCCTCCCGCGCAGCGTGGTCCCCCGGTCTCCGCGAGGTGACGGAAGCTGAGCCCGCCCCTCGGCCCATCCGGTGGGATCGGGCGATCGAGGTGACCAGCGCCGACAGCCGGAACGACCTGCCTGTTGACGCGGTGGGACGTAGCCGCGAGTGAACTCAGTGTGCCGGCTTCCGAGCGGCCGGCACCAAGAGCGCGGAAGGCACCAGCAGCACCGCAACGGCCAGCAACGCCTTGAGGGTGCCCACCTCGTCGGCCAGGAACCCCAGCAGTGGCGGACCGGCCAGGAACGCCGTGTAGGCGATCGTCGAGACCACGCTGACCCGCGCCGCGGCATGGGCTTCATCGTCCGACGCCGCACTCATGCCTACGGGGAAGCCCAGCGACGCCCCGATCCCCCACAGCACGATCCCCACGACGACAAGCAGCACCGAGCCACCGAACACGATGAGGACCACCCCCATCGCGGCAGCCGCGATCGTGGACCACAGCACCGGTACGCGCCCGAAGCGGTCCAGCATGGCAGGGCCGAACAGGCGGCCGCCGGTCATGGCCACGACGAACAGCCCGAAACCCGCGACCCCCACCCAGCGCTCGACGTCATAGCCGTCGATCAGGGAGACCGCCAACCAGTCGTTCGCAGTGCCTTCGGTCAAGGCCAGCGCAAAGACCATGGCCCCGATCAGTAGTGTGCGGGGCTCCAGCCAGGCAGACCAGGCAGACCGCTGGGCAGGCAGGTCCTCGCCAGCCTCGGGCTGCTCGATCGCGGGCAGGAAGCGTCCGGTCGTCACGAGACCAGCGGCCATGATCAACCCAGCGACTGCGACCAGGTGCCACTCGAGTGGCAGTCCCGCCGCCGTCGTCAGGGCACCGACCGCCGCACCCATGACTGTCCCGAAACTGAACCCCGCGTGAAAGCGCGGCATGATCGTGCGCCCGACCAGGCGTTCGACGGTCGCACCTTCGACATTCATGGCGACATCCCACAGACCCACGCCGAGGCCGTAGATGAAGAGCCCCACGGCCGTGACCGCGATATTGCCAAGCAGGCCGGTCCCGACCGACACCAGGACGAGGCCGAGCGCGTCGGCACTGATCCCGAAGCGCACGACGTTCCCGGGTCCGAACCGGTTGATCAGGACGCCGCTGCTGGGCAGGGTCAGCACCGAGCCGGCCGAGATCGCCAACAACAGCAGCCCGAGACCACCGTTGCTCAAGGACAGTTCGTGGCGCGCCTCGGGGATCCGCGAGATCCAGGAGGCGAATCCGAAGCCGTTGAGGAAGAAGGACAGGGCGACGGCGTTGCGGGCTGTGAGAGTGCGCTCCATCGAATCAGACATTGCCCGGCGAGTCACCCGGGCGTACGCCGCGGGAGCCGGGAGGCATGGCTTCGAGCCAGGACTGGAAGCCCATCAGCGAGGATTCACTCATGGCGAACTCGACGTCCCCGGCCGCAGTGGAGCAGGTGACGATCGTCGAATCGGCGAACAGTGAGATCTGTTCGCCGGGGGTGGGGCTGCGTCGCCCGGCGTACTCGAGGTCGAACCGGAGCCACACCCGCTTGGGTCGGGGCGAGAGAGAGAAGATCCGGAACCATTCAAGCGACTCCCCGGAGTAGCGCCCGATGCCGAGAAGCCAACCGCGCCCGATCGCAGAGGATCGGGCGCGGTGACTCAACTCGAACGTTCCGCCGTGTCGCGACAGCACCCGTCGCCGGACGATGAGGGCGATGCCGTAGCAGCCGGTCAGGATCAGAAGCAGGCCGATCGCATCAGCCAACCATTCCCATACCGGCATCTACCGTCGCGCCTCAGGATGCCTTTTCGACGGCGCGGATACGTGCCTCGGCACGCCGCACCGCCTCGGCAGCATCGTCGTCGTTCTCCCCCGCGGCGTGGGCGCGTTCCAGATCCTGGCGAGCCTTCTCCAGGTCGATGTCGTGCGACATCTCGGCGTATTCGGCGAGGATCGAGACCCGGTTTGCTGCAACGGACAGGAACCCCGCCGACACGGCCGCCACCCAGGTCTCGCCGTCATCGGTCTGGACGTCCACCACGCCGTCGACCAGGAGGGAGAGCAACGGTGCGTGGTGAGGCAGGATCCCGACATCGCCGTCGGTAGTGCGGGCGATGACCATCGTGGCCTCGCCCGACCACACCAGACGATCAGCCGAGACCAGCTCGACCTGCAGGAGGTCGCTCATCACAGGCTCTTCTGGATCTCAGCCCACTTGGCCTCGACGTCGTCGAGCCCACCGCACATGAAGAACGCCTGCTCCGCCACGTGGTCGTAGTCACCGTCCGCGATCTTGTTGAACGCCTCGATGGTGTCGCCGACCGGAACCGTCGAGCCTTCGATGCCGGTGAACTGCTTGGCGACGTAGGTGTTCTGCGACAGGAACCGCTGGATCCGGCGGGCCCGGGACACGATGACCTTGTCCTCTTCGGACAGCTCGTCGACACCCAGGATCGCGATGATGTCCTGGAGCTCCTTGTTGCGCTGCAGGATCTGCTTGATCCGGACGGCGCACTTGTAGTGGGCCTCGCCGATGTACTGCGGGTCGAGGATCCGTGACGTCGAGGTCAGGGGGTCCACCGCCGGGTAGATACCCAGCGACGCGATCTCGCGCGACAGCTCGGTGGTGGCGTCGAGGTGGGCGAAGGTGGTCGCCGGAGCAGGGTCGGTGTAGTCGTCGGCCGGCACGTAGATCGCCTGAAGTGAGGTGATCGAGTGGCCACGCGTCGAGGTGATCCGCTCCTGGAGCTGCCCCATCTCGTCGGCGAGGTTGGGCTGGTAGCCCACGGCGGACGGCATCCGGCCCAGCAGGGTGGACACCTCGGAGCCGGCCTGGGTGAACCGGAAGATGTTGTCGATGAAGAGCAGCACGTCCTGGTTCTGCACGTCGCGGAAGTACTCCGCCATCGTGAGGGCGGACAGGGCGACCCGAAGGCGGGTGCCCGGCGGCTCGTCCATCTGTCCGAAGACCAGCGCGGTCTGGCCGAGAACGCCGGCCTCCTCCATCTCGGCGATGAGGTCGTTGCCCTCACGGGTGCGCTCACCGACTCCGGCGAACACCGACACACCACCGTGGTCCTTGGCGACGCGAGCGATCATCTCCTGGATCAGCACGGTCTTGCCGACACCGGCACCACCGAACAGGCCGATCTTCCCACCCTGGACGTAGGGGGTCAGCAGGTCGATGACCTTGATGCCGGTCTCGAACATCTGGGTCTTGGACTCCAGCTGGTCGAACTTCGGCGCCTTGCGGTGGATTCCCCAGCGCTCCTTGACGTCGAGGGTCTCCCCCTCCTTGAGGTTCAGGCAGTCACCGGTGGTGTTGAACACCTTGCCCAAGGTGATGTCGCCGACCGGGACGCTGATCGGGCCGCCGGTGTCGCGCACCTGCGAGCCACGAACGAGTCCGTCGGTCGACTTCATCGAGATGGCACGGACCATGCCGTCCCCGATGTGCAGAGAGACCTCGAGGGTGAGCTCGGTGGTCACGCCGTCCAGGGTCAGGTCGACCTTCAGGGCGTTGTAGATCTCGGGCATGTTGTCCGTCGGGAACTCGATGTCCACGACAGGTCCGATGACACGTGCAACGCGGCCTACGCCGTGGCTGGCCTCGGTGGTCTCGGTCTCTTCGACAGTGGCAGTCATGTCTTCTCTCACTCCCCGGCGGTCGCGTCGGCCAGCGCGTTGACGCCACCGACGATCTCGCTGATTTCCTGGGTAATACCAGCCTGGCGGGCCTGGTTGGCAATTCGGGTGTACTTCTTGATGAGCTCTTCGGCGTTGTCCGTGGCGGACTTCATCGCCTTCTGTCGCGCAGCCAACTCGGAAGCGGCAGCCTGCAGCAGGGCGAACCAGATCCGGCTCTGCACGTAGCGCGGGAGCAGGTTGTCGAGGACGTCCTGAGGGGACGGCTCGAACTCGTAGAGCGGGAGCACGTCGTCCTCGGCAGGTGCCTCGGTGCCTTCGACAACCTCGAGCGGCAGCAACCGCACCGTGGTCGGCTCCTGGACCAGCATCGACCGGAAGCGCGTGTAGATCACGTGCACCTCGTCGACGCCTGGCACGCCGTCGTCCGCCGTTTCGCCACTCTCGGTGAGGAACGCCTCGATGAGCGTCTGCCCGATGTCACGCGCAACGTCGTACGTCGGCTGGTCGGAGAAGCCCGACCACACCTCGAGGACCGGACGCTGCCGGAACTTGAAGTAGGCCTCGCCCTTGCGCCCAGCGATGTAGAAGTCGATGCTCTTGCCCTCGCCCCGCAACTTCTCCGCGAGCCGCTCGGCCTCCTTCAACACGTTGGAGGAGTAGGCACCGGCGAGACCGCGGTCGCTGGTCACGATCAGCACCGCAGCCCGCTTGGGGTTCTGCGGCTCGGTGGTGAGCGCGTGCTCGACGTTCGAGAACGTCGCGACCGCGGACACGGCCCGAGTCAGCTCGCGGGCGTACGGCGCGGCCGCCTGGGCCCGCTGCTGCGCCTTGATGATCCGGGACGCAGCGATGAGCTCCATGGCGCGCGTGATCTTCTTCATCGACTCCGTCGACTTGATCCGCGCGCGGTACTCACGCAGCGAGAGGGCCATGGTCAGCCCTTCTTCTTCTGCACGACGATCTGCTCCTGCTCGACCGCTTCGTCCTCGAGGGCGTCGTGCTCCTCGTGTCCAGCCTTGATCGAGCCACCATCGGAGGTCTCGAACTGGCCGAGGAACTCGTCGTACGCCGAAGCCACAGCGGTGGCCGTGTCGTCGTCGAACTTCTGCGACTCGCGGATGCCGTCGAGGATCGGGGCGTGCGAGCGGCGCAGGAAGTCGAGGAACTCCGACTCGAAGCGCAGTACGTCGTCGGCGGGCAGCTTGTCGAGTCGACCACTGGTGCCGGTCCACAGCGAGACCGTCATCTCCTCGACCGGGTAGGGCGAGTACTGCGGCTGCTTGAGCAGGGCCATCAGGCGCTGGCCACGGTCCAGCTGCTGACGCGAGGCGGCGTCCAGGTCGGAGGCGAACATGGCGAACGCCTCCATGGCCCGGAACTGGGCCAGGTCGACCTTGAGCGAGCCGGTGACCGTCTTCATGGCCTTGGTCATGGCCGAACCACCGACGCGCGAGACCGACACACCGACGTCGATGGCCGGGCGCTGGTTGGCGGCGAACAGGTCGGACTGCAGGAAGATCTGGCCGTCGGTGATCGAGATGACGTTGGTCGGGATGAAGGCCGACACGTCGTTGGCCTTGGTCTCGATGATCGGAAGACCGGTCATCGATCCCGCGCCCATCTTGTCCGAGAGCTTGGCGCAACGCTCGAGCAGCCGGCTGTGCAGGTAGAACACGTCACCGGGGTAGGCCTCGCGACCCGGCGGACGGCGCAGCAGCAGCGACACCGCGCGGTAGGCCTCGGCCTGCTTGGTCAGGTCGTCGAACACGATGAGGACGTGCTTGCCTTCGTACATCCAGTGCTGACCGATGGCCGAGCCGGTGTAGGGAGCGAGGTACTTGAAGCCCGCGCTGTCCGAGGCCGGGGAGGCGACGATCGTGGTGTACTCCAGAGCGCCGGCCTCTTCCAGGACGCCACGCACCGCGGCGATGGTCGAGCCCTTCTGACCGATGGCGACGTAGATGCAGCGGACCTGCTTGGTCGGGTCGCCGGTCTCCCAGTACTGCTTCTGGTTGATGATCGTGTCGATCGCGATCGTGGTCTTGCCGGTGGCGCGGTCACCGATGATCAGCTGGCGCTGTCCGCGCCCGATCGGGGTGAGGGCGTCGATCGCCTTGATGCCGGTAGCGAGCGGCTCGTGCACCGACTTGCGCTCGACCACCGAGGGGGCCTGGAGCTCAAGGGCACGACGACCGCTGGTCGCCACCTCGCCGAGGCCGTCGATCGGGGTGCCGAGCGGGTCGACGACCCGACCGAGGTAGCCGTCTCCGACGGGCACCGACAGGATCTCGCCGGTGCGGCGGACGGGCTGGCCCTCTTCGATCTTGTCGAAGTCACCCAGGACGACGACACCGATCTCGCGGGTGTCGAGGTTCAGGGCGATGCCCAGCGTGCCGTCCTCGAACTCCAGCAGCTCGTTGGCCATGACAGAGGGAAGGCCACTGACGCGTGCGATGCCGTCACCGGCCTCGGCAACGGTGCCGACCTCTTCCTTGCTTGCGGTCTCGGGCTTGTAGTCCGACACGAAGCGCTGCAGCGCGTCCCGGATCTCGTCCGGACGGATCGAAAGCTCCGTCATTTGTCTTCCTCACTTCTCGTCTGCTGGAAAGTTCTGGTTGCGCCACTGGCGATGGTCGAGCTTGTCGGGACCGGCATGTCAGCCCGCCAACCGGCGTCGTGCGTCGTCGAGCCGGCTGACGACCGTGCCGTCGATGACGTCATCGCCGATCTCCACGCGGATGCCGCCGATCACGTCGGGGTCGATGATCTCGTTGAGGTGTACGTCGCGGCCGTACTGGCGCTGGAGTGCCGCGACCAACCGGGTCTTCTCGGAGTCCGCCAGGGGGCGTGCCACGCGAACGGTGGCCACGCCCTGCCCGTAGACCTCGGCTGCGACCTGTTCGTACTCGGCCAACGCGACACCCACCGTGCGGTAGGAACCGGCCAACGCCTGGTCGACCAGCGACACCGTGGCCGGCAGCGCCTTGCCGTCGAGCAGGACCTTGACCAGGCCACGCTTGTCGGCGATGGAGCGGGCAGGGTCGGAGAGCGCGTCGCGCAGCTCGGGGTTGTCCCGGACGATCTGCCCGAAGCCGAACAGCTCGTCGGAGAGCCGACCGGCATCGGAGCCAGCCGACTTGGCCACAGCGATGACGCCGAGCAGCTCGAGCGCGTCGGCCAGGTCGCGGGTGGAGCTCCACCTGCTGCCGACCGCCTGAGCGACCAGGCTGACGGCGTCAGCACCGATCTTGTCCCCGAAGACCTGCTGCATGAGTCCCGCCTTGGCCTCGGCAGCGATCGACACGTCGGTCGCGACCCGGCGCAGACCGGGCTCGGAGCGCAGCACGGTGGCCACGGCGAACAGGTCCTCGCCCGACGTGGAGTCGGTCAGCTGCTCCTTGAGAGCAGCCGCCGATCCAGCCGAAGGCCCGCGGAAGGACATCAGTTGGCGCCTTCCAGCTCGGCCAGGAAACGCTCGACCACGCGACTCTGACGTGCGTCGTCATCGAGGCTCTCGCCCACGATGCGACCAGCCAGGCCGGTGGCCAGGCTGCCGACCTCGGCACGGAGCGAGGTGACCGCCTGCTGGCGCTCGGCCTCGATCTGGGCCTTGCCGTGCTCGACGATGCGGGTGGACTCGGCCTGGGCCTGCTCCCGCATCTCCGCGATGATCTGTGCACCTTGCTCGCGGGCTTCCTCACGGATCCGGGCGGCTTCGTGCCGGGCGTCCCCGAGCTGCTTCTCCAGCTGGGCGAGCTTGGCGTCAGCCTCGGCCTGCTTGGTCTCGGCTGCCTTCAGGCCGCCTTCGATGGCCGTGGTCCGCTCGGCGAACGTCTTCTCGAAGGTCGGGATGACGTACTTCTTCAGGGCGAAGAAGAGGATGCCGAAGACCACGAGCGCCAGCAGGAACTCGACCCACACGAAAGCGAGCGGGCCGTGTTCCTCCTCGGCGGCGAGGATGATGAGTGTCTGCATGTTCCGTCCTTCGTCAGTCCTGCTGAGTCAGAGTCAGAGAACGAATGCGAGCGCGATACCGATGATGGCCAGCGCCTCGGCGAGGGCGAAGCCCAGAATGGCGATCGACTGCAGGCGGCTCTGGGCCTCCGGCTGGCGGGCGACTCCGGAGATGTAGGCGGCGAAGATAAGACCAATGCCGACACCGGGGCCGATGGCTGCAAGGCCATAGCCGATCATGTTCAGGTTGCCGTCCACGGCGTGTTCCTTTCGGTTGTTTACTACTTGAACGTTCGTGCGCTTGTGGGATCGATCAGTGACGAGCTGGTGCTCAGTGCTCGTCGGCCAGGCTGCCCGAGATGTACATGGCGTTCAGCAGGGTGAAGACGTAGGCCTGCAGGAACTGCACCAGCAGCTCCAGGAACGAGATCAGGATGAACAAGACCCAGGCGAGCAGTCCCACCGGCTTGACGAGCAGGTCGCCCTCCTGGAGCAGGTAGAGACCGCCGGTGGCGAAGAGGATCACCAGCAGGTGACCGGCGAACATGTTCGCGAAGAGACGCAGGGCCAGCGTTGCCGGCCGGACCACGATGTTGGAGAAGAACTCCAGGGGCACCAGCAGCGGATACATGAAGGGGGTCACGCCCGAGGGCACGCACTGCAGCTTGAGGTAGCCGACGAATCCGTGCTTCCTGATCCCGACAGCGTTGTAGACGACCCAGCTCAGCCCGGCCAGCGCGTAGGCCATCGAGGCCCGCGAGAACGTCGGGAACTGGACACCCGGGATCGAGCTGAAGAGGTTGTTGACCAGGATGAAGAAGAAGAGCGCGAACAGGTAGGGCACGAACCGCATGAAGTCGTGGCTGCCGATGACGTCGCGACCGATGCTGTTGCGCACCATGCCGTAGGCGGACTCACCGACGAACTGGAGGCGACCGGGGACCAGGGCGGCTCGCCGGGTCGCGAGGAAGAAGAAGACGAAGACGATCACGGCTGCGAGGACCAGCTGGAACATCGGCTTGGTGACCGGGCTTCCGGCCACGTCGAAGAACCCGGGCAGATCGAAGTTCCCCGGCCCCGGGGGCGTGAAGCCCTCCGCGCGGATCACCGTCATCGAAACGTTGCTCACCGTGTCTCCTGTAGTGCTGGCGTCTGTGGTGCTGGCGTCAGTTGCTGCGGTCGTGCGGCCGATCCGCGAACGGCTTGTTGAACCGGGACCACGTCATGAAGATGCCGAGCCCCGCGCCGGAGAGAATCCCGACGACCACCAGCCACGAGGTTCCGAGCCAGCGGTCCAACCCCCAGCCGATCAGCCCGTACATGAGCACTCCCGAGACGAGATATCCGAACGCGTGCCAGGGGTCTCCGCGTGGAGTGTCGTCGGGGTCCGCAGACGGGGGTTTCTGCTGAGCCATCGCGAACCGGACAATAGCAGTGATGAGTGGTCATCGTGCACCCGCCTCCGGAACATCGACGCGCAGGTCGTAGGCGGGGATGCGCGCTCGGCTCGCGAGCACGATCTGGGTGATGAGCCACCCGAAGGTGCCCACGATGACCGCGCCGGCGAGCCAGCGCCGGTCCAGGGCGTCCTCGAGCAGGCCGCTGCGGTTGAGTGCCACGAAGGCCAGCCCCATCGCCACTACCTGGAGCGTGTAGGTGAGCAGCGCGACCATCAGGGAAGCGGCGGGCATCAGCCCGCTCACGGCATTGACGGTGAAGGATCCGAAGGCGAACACGACGACCACGAGAAGCGTTCCGGCCAGAGCGCCGTACGCCGCAGGGGTTCCGCCCACCAGGGCTGCGACCACCACGGCGATGAAGCCCACGATGCCCGCTGAAAAGGCCGCACCGAGGAGCACGGAGCCACCAGAGGTGGTGTCCTGCTTCGACTCGGTCGTCATCGTTGGCGGCCGTTCTGTGGAAGGAATCCTTGCGTGCAATCTACGCGCCACTGGCGCTTGTGAAAAGTAGCACAAAGTCCCCGGCGGCAGGAAATCGGTCTCAGTCGTGGCGTAGCGGCAGCGGATGGATGGTCCGCAGACGCGGCAGGACGAACGTGACCGCCAGGGTCACGACGAATCCGAGCGCCATCACCGCCCACATGAGCCGACCGGAGTAGAGGCTGGCGAAGACCGTGCCGAAGCCGATCATGGCCGCCCACATCCACATGATGATCACCGCACGACGGTGCGAGTGCCCGATCTCCAGCAACCGATGGTGCAGGTGCTGCTTGTCGGGGGCGAAGGGTGAGCGCCCGGCACGGGTGCGGCGTACGACGGCCAGGACGAGGTCGGCCAACGGCACGATCAGGATGGAGATCGGCAGGATGATCGGCAGAAGGGTGGGCAGCAGACTGGCACCCTCGCTCAAGTCTCGTACGTCGATCTGCCCGGTCAGGGCGATCGCCCCACCCGAGAGAACGAGACCGATGAGCATCGATCCGCTGTCGCCCATGAACAGCCGGGCCGGGTAGACGTTGTGCGGCAGGAAGCCTGCGCACACGCCCGCCAGGGCCACGCAGAGCACCGCACTGCTGATCGACAGGCTCAGGCCGTTGTTGCTGAACAGCTCATAGGCGAAGGCGAAGAAGGCGATGGCACCGATGCCGACCACGCCGGTGGCGAGCCCGTCGAGCCCGTCGACCATGTTGACCGCGTTGACGGTAGCGACCACCACGAACACCGTCAGCAGTGCGGCCTGCTCCGGGACGAGGACCAGCGACCCACCGCCGGGTTGCGGCCAGTTGGAGTACTGGACGTTGTTGAGCACCAGGAACGCGGCCGCCAGCACCTGGCCCCCGAGCTTCGTCAGGGCATCGAGCTCGATCAGGTCGTCGATGACGCCGACGACGCAGATCATCGACCCGGCGATCAACACGACCCGGATGTCGTGGAAGACCAGCTCGTTGGCCCGGCTGAGGAACGGCAGCTCGCGGGCCACCAGGAATGCGGCCCAGAGGCCACCGAGCATCGCCGGGCCGCCGAAGTACGGAATCGGCACCGCGTGCACGTCCCGGTCGCGGACCTGGGCGACTGCGCCGGTGCGCAGGGCGATCTCGCGCGCCACCACGGTCAGCAGGTAGGTCACCGAGGCGGCGACCAGGAAGACCAGGATGTACTCCCGCATCCAGCTATCCCTCGTCCGACAGGGCGGCACCCAGCGGTTCGAGGATGTCGTTGAGTCGTTCGAGACTGAGCGCTCCCAAGCGCAGGATGCGGCCCTGAGGGCCGGTCACGTCGACGATGGTGGAGGCCGCCTTGCCGAGGCTGGGACCGCCGTCGATGATCACCTCGACCCGGTCAGCCAGCATCTCCTCGGCCTGGTCGGCATTCGTGGCCGCGGGCAGGCCGGTGGTGTTGGCGCTGCTGACGGCCAGTGGCCCGGTGCGCTCCAGGATCTCCAGGGCGACCGGGTGATCGGGCATCCGCACCGCCACGGTGCCGCGGGTGTCGCCGAGGTCCCATTGGAGGGACTTCTGCTGCCGGGCGACGATGGTCAGCGGGCCGGGCCAGAACTCCTTGATCAGGGCGCGGGCGTAGTCGGGCAGTCCCGCGGCCAACGCATCCGCGGTGGTCGCGGAGCTCACCAGCACGGGCGGCGGCATCTCCCGCCCACGTCCCTTGGCCTTGAGCAGGGCCTCGACCGCCTCGGGGTCGAAGGCGTCGGCAGCGACCCCGTAGACGGTGTCGGTGGGCAGCACGATCAGCTGCCCGCGCCGGATCGCCAGCGACGCCGCTTCGATGCCGGCCTCCCGGTCCTCGCCGTCGGCCGTTGAATATCTCGTGCTCACGCGTCACACCTCACGGGGTCATCGTGCCAGTCGCGCCGTCACGTAGCGGGCCCGACCTGCCAGATCACGGTGGTCGCGCACACTCTCCCACCGTCCGGCGCCGCTGAACACGGCTGGCGCGGCCTCGGCCTGCACCTCGGCATGCTCGGCACCCACCACTCCCCCGGGCTTGAGCAGGACGGCGGAGCGGCGCTCCAGCACCCGCATCGCGTCGAGTCCGTCGGCACCGGAGAACAGGGCCAGGTGCGGGTCGTGGTCGCGCGCTTCGCGGGCCACCGACTCCCAGGCGTCGAGCGGGATGTACGGCGGGTTGCAGACCACCACGTCGACCGTGCCCGCCAGGTCCTCGAAGGCGGTCGCCACGTCACCGTGCCGCAGGTCGACCCCGGTCCCGGCCAGGTTCAGGACCGCCCAGTGGTGGGCGGACTCGTCGAGCTCGACCGCGTGGATGTGCGCGCCCGGCACCTCGTCGGCGATCGCCTTCGCGATGGCACCCGACCCGGTGCACAGGTCGACCACGACCGGGTCGTGGTGGCGCCTGGCCTCGTCGATGGCCCATCCGGCGAGCAGCTCGGTCTCTGGGCGGGGCACGAACACCCCGGGGCCGACTCGCAGCTCCACGTAGCGGAACGCCGCGGTGCCGATGAGGTGCTGCAGCGGTTCGCGGGCCTCGCGACGCACCACCAGGGCCTCGAACCGCACCTCCGGGTCCGCGCCGACCTCCTCGACGAGGGCCAGTTGTCCCAGGCTCACGCCCAGGACGTGCGCCAACAGCTCGTCGACGTCACGTTCGGGCGATGGCACACCCGCACGTCGCAGCCGCTCGACGCTCGCCGCCCGGAGCTCGCGGCGACGCACTCCCCCGCTCAACTCTCGAGCGCCTCGAGGCGGGCCGTGAGATCGGCCTGGATGCAGCTGCTGATGATCGGGTCGAGCTCTCCGTTGAGGACGCTGTCCAGGTTGTAGGACTTGAAGCCCGTGCGGTGGTCGGAGATCCGGTTCTCGGGGAAGTTGTAGGTGCGGATGCGTTCGGAGCGGTCCACCGTGCGGATCTGGCTCTTGCGGGCCACGCTCGCCTCGGCGTTCGCAGCATCCTGGGCCGCGGTCAGGAGTCGTGCCCGCAGGATGCGCATCGCGGAGTCCTTGTTCTGCAGCTGGCTCTTCTCGTTCTGGCAGCTCACCACGATGCCGGTCGGGACATGGGTGATCCGCACGGCCGAGTCCGTGGTGTTGACGCTCTGCCCTCCCGGACCGGAGGACCGGAAGACGTCGATGCGCAGATCGTTCTCGTCGATGCTGACATCGACCGGCTCGGCCTCGGGCATCACGAGCACGCCCGCAGCCGAGGTGTGCACCCGGCCTTGGGACTCGGTGACCGGCACCCGCTGGACCCGGTGCACGCCGCCCTCGAACTTGAGCATGGCGTAGGGGGCCTCACCCGGCTCGGGGATCCCCTTGGCCTTCACCGCGACCGTCACCGACTTGTAGCCACCGAGGTCGGACTCCGTGGCGTCGAGGATCTCGGTCCTCCAACCCCGCTGCTCGGCGTACCGGGTGTACATGCGGAGCAGGTCGCCGGCGAACAGCGCCGACTCCTCCCCGCCCTCACCGGACTTCACTTCGAGCAGGGCGTCCTTGGAGTCCGTGGCATCGCGGGGCACCAGGAGGTGGCGCAACCGCTCCTCGGCCTGGTCACGCTTGGCCAGCAGTACGTCGACCTCGGCGGCGAACTCGGCGTCGTCGTGGGCCAGCTCGCGGGCCGCCTCGGCGTCCTCGCCGAACTGGTGCCACTCTCGCCAGGTGCGGATGATCGAGGAGAGCTCCGCATAGCGCTGGTTCAGTCGTTTTGCCAGCTGCTGGTCAGCATGCGTGGCCGGGTCGGCCAGACGCTCCTCCAGTTCGGCGTGCTCGGCGACGAGCCCTTCGACGGCCTCGAACAAGGGATGCCTCTCGGTGTGGGCGTGGGAAAATCCACAGGCGCCGGCCCCCGCACGAATGCGGTGACCGGCGCCTGGAGGTTGCTACTTGCTGGCGGTCTTCTTGGCGTAGCGGGCCTCGAAGCGGGCAACGCGACCGCCGGTGTCGAGGATCTTCTGCTTGCCGGTGTAGAACGGGTGGCACTGCGAGCAGACGTCGGCGTGGATGCTGCCGGAGGTCGCGGTGCTGCGGGTGGTGAACTGAGCGCCACACGTGCAGGTGACTGCCGTGTCGACGTAGTCCGGGTGGATGTCCTTCTTCATTGTTTCCTCTCAGTCGCCGGGTCGCCCTCCGCGCCTTGCGGACTGCGTGAACCGGAACCAACACAGAAGTGTGCCACCCCTGACAACCGCGAAGCCAATCGCGGTATTCCGCCCCCGGGTCAGTCGCTCTCGCGGGTGTTGACCGCCGGTGTGGTCTTCTGGACCTGCATCAGGAACTCGACGTTGCTGTGGCTCTTCTTGAGCCGCTCGAGCAGCAGTTCGAGGGCCTGCTGGCCGTCGAGGGCTGCCAGCACGCGACGAAGCTTCCAGACGATTGCCGTCTCCTCCTTGGTCATGAGGAGCTCTTCACGTCGGGTGCCGGACTGGACGGCGTCGATGGCCGGGAAGATCCGCTTGTCCGCGAAGTCACGGCGCAGGCGCAGCTCCATGTTGCCGGTGCCCTTGAACTCCTCGAAGATCACCTCGTCCATCTTGGAGCCGGTCTCGACCAGGGCCGTCGCCAGGATGGTCAGGGAGCCACCGTTCTCGATGTTGCGCGCCGCTCCGAAGAAGCGCTTCGGCGGGTAGAGCGCGCTCGAGTCGACGCCGCCGGACAGGATCCGACCGCTGGCCGGAGCCGCGAGGTTGTAGGCACGGCCCAGGCGGGTGATCGAGTCGAGGAGGACGACGACGTCGTGACCGAGTTCGACCAGGCGCTTGGCCCGCTCGATCGCAAGCTCGGCGACCATGGTGTGGTCGGTGGCCGGGCGGTCGAAGGTCGAGGCGATGACCTCGCCCTTGACGGTGCGCTGGAAGTCGGTGACCTCTTCGGGACGCTCATCGACCAGCACGATCATCAGGTGGCATTCGGGGTTGTTGGTCGTGATCGAGTTGGCGATCGACTGGAGCACCATCGTCTTGCCCGCCTTCGGGGGACTGACGATGAGGCCGCGCTGGCCCTTGCCGATCGGGGCGGCGATGTCGATGACGCGCCCGATCAGGTTGGTCGCGTCGGTCTCCAGCCGCAGCCTCTCGTTGGCGTGCAGCGGAGTGAACTTCTGGAACTCCACCCGGTCCTTGGCCGACTCGGGGTCGGCTCCGTTGACCGAGTCCACCCGGACCATGGGGTTGAACTTCTCCTTGCGCTCGCCCTCCCGCGGCTGGCGCACCTGGCCGACCAGGGCGTCACCGCGGCGCAGTCCGAGTCGGCGCACCATCGACATGGCGAGGTAGACGTCGTCACTGCCCGGCAGGTAGCCGCTGGTCCGCACGAACGCGTAGTTGTCCAGCACATCGAGGATGCCCGCTGCGGGGACGAGGATGTCGTCCTCGAGGATGGTCGTGTCGGGTTCCCGGTTGCGCTGGTTGCGCGGGTTCTCGCGCTGCTGAGGGTCGCGCTGGTTGTCCCGCTGGACGCCCTGCCCGTCACGGTCACGTCCGCGGCGCCGGCGGTTGCGCCGGCCACCTTCCTCGTCGCGCTCCTGGTTGTCGCGTGCCTGGTTGTCGCGTGCCTGGTTGTCGCGTGCCTGGTTGTCGCGTGCCTGGTTGTCGCGTGCCTGGTTGTCGCGTGCCTGGTTGTCGCGTGCCTGGTTGTCGCGTGCCTGGCTGTCGCGTGCCTGGGCGGCCGGCTGGGTGCGCTCCTGCTGGCGCTCCTGCTGGCGCTCCTGGTTGCGCTGGTTGCGCTGGTTGCGCTCGCGTCGGCCCGAGTTGCCCTCGGGCGCGGGGTCTCCGCCGGCGTGATCGGCGTGATCGGCGCCCGCTTCGGCGACAGCAGGCTGTGCCGGGTCGGCTACTCGTTTGCGGGGCTCCCTGCGCGATGAGCGCTCGGGCTTCCGGTCGTCCGACTGGGCAGCAGGCGCGGCGACCGCCTGGGGTTCGCGCTGGGCTTCCGGCTGGGCCGCGGACTGGGCTTCCGGCTGGACCTCCGCCTGGGTACGGCGGGCCCTGGTGCGCGGCTTCTCCTTCTCCTGCGGCGCTGCGTCGCGCTGCTGGCCTCCCGCGCTCCCCTGAGCCGACTTGATCGCGTCGATGAGCTGCGCCTTCTTCATGGTGCCGCTGCCAGCGATCCCCATGCTGCCGGCCTTCGCCTTCAGATCGGCGAGGAGCATGGAGTTGAGACCGCCACCGCGTTTCTTGGGCGCCGAGTCCGGCGCAGCGGTAGTGGTTTCGATGGTGTCCGTCACGTGAGGTCCTTCCCACGTATCAGGCCGATCCGGCTCGCAAGCCGTCGGCTTTGGTCGGTGCTTCGCTCATGCCGTGGGCACGCGTCGGGCCGCAGGGCCCCGCACGGAAGTGAGGAAGTGGGTGCATCTGCGGCGAATGCCGAATGATGCGGCGCCACGATCGTGGCGCAGGTTCACATTATCACCCGCTCTGCCGGAATCGTGAGTCAACGCGGCGTACTGCCCAGGGCAGTCGTCCGGCCGATCACCCGACGATGACTCCGGCGGACTCGACAGCCAGCGGGCGGGCCTGCCACCCATCGGGACAACGGGCCACCAGGCTGGTGACGCGCTCCAGGGCAGCGGTCGCGGAGGTGCCGCGGTCGACGAAGGCCAGCACGGTGGGTCCGGCACCAGACACGATCGCGGGCACCTGATCGGCGCGCAGCGCGCGGACGAGGCTGAGCGACTCCGGCATGGCGGGCTCACGGTAGTCCTGGTGGAGGAAGTCGCGGGTCGCCGCCCACAGGAGGTCGGGCTGTCCTGCCAACGCCGCGACCAGCAGCGCGGCACGCCCGGAGTTGGCCGCCGCATCGGCGTGGGAGACCTGGGCGGGGAGCAGGCCGCGTGCCACCGTCGTCTCCACCGGGGTCGGCGGCACGAAGACCACCGCGGAGATCCGCGGATCGACCCGACTGCGCGCGGCGAAGAAGGCATCGCCCTCGCGGCCGGAGATCACGAAGCCGCCGAAGAAGGCGGGCGCGACGTTGTCCGGATGCCCCTCGATCTCGGCCGCCAGCTGGAACAGCGCATCGTCGTCGAGCAGGTCGGCCCCTCCCTCGACCAGCGCGCGCGCCAGGGACACGCCTGCCACGATGGCCGCCGAGGACGAGCCGAGGCCGCGACCGTGCGGGATGAGGTTGTCACACTGCAGGTGCAGTCCACTCGGCTGCGCGCCGAGCTTGTCGAAGGCGGCGCGCATGGCGCGCACCACGAGGTGGGACTCGTCGCGCGGGACGGCATCAGCACCAGAGCCGGCGATGTCGATGACGAGTCCGGAGCCGGTCACCCGCGCCTGTAGGTGATCGCGGAGCGACAGTGCCAGGCCGAGTGCGTCGAACCCCGGCCCCAGGTTGGCCGACGTGGCCGGAACCGACACCCGGATGCCGTCCTCGACGAAGCGCACCGGCGTCAGACCAGCCCTGCTGCGCGGGCTGCTGCGTCCACGTCCGCGTCGACCACGTTGTCCACCAGCGGACCGAAGCCCTCGAGGGCCGTGACGGTGTCCTTGAGCCCGTGACCGGTCACGGTGATGACCACGGTGGAGTCGGCATAGGACTCCCCCGCGGCCAGTTCCTTCAGCATGCCGGCGACGCCGGCTGCCGAGGCGGGCTCGACGAAGACACCGTCGCGGCAGGCGAGTTCGCGCTGGGCAGCCAGGATCTCCTCGTCGCTCAGGGCAGCGAAACGTCCGCCGGACTCCGCAGCGGCAGCCTCGGCGAGCTTCCATGACGCCGGGTTGCCGATGCGGATGGCGGTGGCCTTGGTCTCGGGGTGCGGGAACGGCTCTCCGGTGACCAGGGGCGCTGCTCCTTCAGCCTGGAAGGCACGCATCACCGGTCGGCGGGTGGTGCGCCCGAGGTCGGCGTACTGCTTGTAACCGAGCCAGTACGCCGAGATGTTGCCGGCGTTGCCGACCGGGAGCAGGTGGTAGTCGGGGGCGTCACCCAGACGGTCGACCACCTCGAAGGAAGCGGTCTTCTGGCCCTCGAGCCGCACCGGGTTGACCGAGTTGACCAGCGCGACCGGGTAATGGTCCGCCATGGCTCTCGACAGCCGCAGGCAGTCGTCGAAGTTGCCGCGCACCATGATCACCTGGGCACCGTGCATCACTGCCTGAGCCATCTTGCCGGCCGAGATCTTCCCTTCCGGCACCAGGACCAGTGGCTTGAGGCGCGCCTTGGCAGCGTAGGCGGCCATCGAGGCCGAGGTGTTGCCGGTCGAGGCGCAGACCACGGCCTCGGCGCCCTCGTAGGCGGCCACCGTGATGGCGGTGGTCATCCCGCGGTCCTTGAACGAGCCGGTCGGGTTGTCGCCCTCCACCTTCAGCCAGACCTCGGCGCCGCTCAGCCCGGACAGCCAGTCCGAGCGCACCAAGGGGGTGCCGCCCTCCCCGAGGCTGATCGCGGGAGCGGCTGATGGGATGTCGATGAGATCGCGGTACTCGTCGATCACGCCACGCCACAGGTGTGCCATCACTCGCCTCCGCCTTCGACCCGCATCACCGAGGTGACGTCCCTGACGATGTCCATCTTGCGCAGGTGTTCCACGGTGTCGGAGAGCTGTGCGTCGGTCGCTCGGTGGGACACGACCACGAGTTGCGCCTCGGCGCCCCTGCCCTCTTGGCGCACGGTCTGGATGGACACGTCGTGCTCGGCGAAGGCGGTGGCGACGGCGGCCAGCACCCCCGCGCGGTCCTCCACGTCGATCGCGACGTGGTAGCGGGTGACGGTCTCGCCCATCGGCAGCACCGTGCGGGCGGCGTACGCCGACTCCCCCGGGCCCCGGACGTCGTCGAGGCGGTTGCGGGCGACGGTGACCAGGTCGCCGAGCACGGCACTGGCCGTCGGCGAGCCGCCGGCACCGGGACCGTAGAACATCAGCTGCCCCGCGGCCTCCGACTCGACGAACACGGCGTTGTAGGCGCCGCGCACGCTGGCCAGCGGGTGCGAGAGCGGGATCATGGCGGGGTGCACGCGCGCGGAGACGGCGTCGCCCTTGAGCTCGCAGATGGCGAGAAGCTTGACCACGGAGTTCATCTCGCGAGCACTCTCCACGTCAGCCGCCGTGACCTCCGAGATCCCCTCGCGGTACACGTCGGAGGCCGTCACCCGGGTGTGGAACGCCAGGCTGGCCAGGATCGCGGCCTTGGCCGCCGCGTCGAAGCCCTCCACGTCGGCGGTGGGGTCGGCCTCTGCGTAGCCCAGGTCCTGCGCCTCCTCGAGCGCCTCGCTAAACCCGGCGCCGGAGGTGTCCATCTTGTCGAGGATGAAGTTGGTGGTGCCGTTGACGATGCCCAGGACGCGGGTGACCTTGTCACCGGCGAGGGACTCGCGCAGCGGTCGCACGATGGGGATGGCGCCGGCGACCGCAGCCTCGTAGTAGAGGTCACGTCCCGCCTTCTCGGCCGCCTCGAAGAGGGTGGAGCCGTCCTCGGCCAGCAGGGCCTTGTTGGCTGTCACGACGCTGGCGCCGCTCTCGAGCGCACCCAGGATCAGCGAGCGAGCAGGCTCGATGCCGCCGATGACCTCGATCACCAGGTCGACGTCCTCGCGGGTGGCCAGACCCAGGGCATCGGTGGTCAGCAGTCCCTCGGGGACCTGTACCTCGCGTGCCGCGTCGAGTCGGCGTACCGCCACCCCGACCAGGTCGACGGGTGCGCCGACCCGTGCCGCCAGGTCATCTGCCTGCTCGGTGAGCAGGCGCACGACCTGCGAGCCGACCGAGCCGCAGCCCAGGACGGCGACCTTCAGTCTTGGTTGTCGAGACCCGCTCACGAATTCGCTCCCACGTCGATTGCCCCCATGTCAGTTGCCAGGAGATCGTCCTCAGTCTCGCGCCGGACGACCACGCTCGAGGACCCGTCCCGCACTGCGATCACCGGCGGGCGCAGGGCATGGTTGTAGTTGCTGGCCATCGAACGACAGTAGGCGCCCGTGCCCGGGACCGCGACAAGATCTCCGGAACGGACGTCTCCGGGCAGGAACTCGTCCTTCACCACGATGTCGCCGGCCTCACAGTGCTTGCCGACGACTCGGGCCAGGGTGGGCTCCGCGCCCGAGACCCGACTGGCCAGTGTGCAGGAGTAGTCGGCGTCGTAGAGGGCCGTGCGGATGTTGTCGCTCATGCCCCCGTCGACGCTGACATAGGTACGCCGTGCGCCGCCGTCGAGCGCGACCTCCTTGACGGTGCCGACCTCGTACACGGTGCATACGGCAGGGCCGACGATCGCGCGTCCAGGCTCGATCGAGAGGCGGGGCTCGGCGATCCCCAGGGCGCGGCACTCGTGCTCGACTATCTTGCTCATCTCCGTGGCCAACTGGGCGGGATCCGAGGGATCGTCCTGGGTCGTGTAGGCGATCCCGAATCCGCCACCCAGATCCATCTCCGGCAGGTCGACGCCGATCTCCTCGGAGACTCGCGCGTGCAGCGCGAGGACCCGGCGGGCGGCGACCTCGAAGCCGGAGGAGTCGAAGATCTGGCTGCCGATGTGCGAGTGCAGACCCAGCAGGCGCAGCCCCGGCACCGCCTCGACCCTGCGCACCGCCTCGAACGCGTCCCCCGAGGTGATGGAGAAGCCGAACTTCTGGTCCTCGTGAGCAGTCGCGATGTATTCGTGGGTGTGTGCCTCGACACCGGCGGTGACCCGCACCATGACCCCGACGGGTCCGGTGGTCGAGCCCGGTTCGGTGGTCGAGCCCGGTTCGGTGGTCGAGCCCGGTCCGGTGGTCGAGCCCGGTCCGGTGGTCGAGCCCGGGCCGGTGGTCGAGCTTGTCGAGACCACCTCCGCGAGCCGATCGATCTCCTCGAAGGAGTCCACGATGATGCGCCCGACGCCCGCGGTGACTGCGCGCTCGAGATCCGCAGGGGACTTGTTGTTGCCGTGGTAGCCGATGCGCGCCGGGTCGAAGCCCGCGCGCAGGGCTACGGTCAGCTCGCCGTTGGAGCAGACGTCGAGGTTGAGTCCCTCCTCGGCGATCCAGCGCGCGACCGTCGTGCACAGGAAGGCCTTGCCCGCGTAATACACGTCGTAGGCGGCGAACGCGTCGCGGAACGCCCGGGCACGGGCCCGGAAGTCGGCCTCGTCGAGGACGTACGCCGGGGAGCCGTGCTCAGCCACCAGGTCGGTGAGGCGGACGCCTCCGACACTGAGGACGCCGTCGCGCTTGTGGGCCGTGCCGGACCACAGCAGGGGCACCAGGGCGTTGGGATCCGCCGGTTGGCGCAGCCACGACGGCCCCTTGAGGGCACCGTCGGCGTGCGCCCACCCGGCTTCGTGTGACGGCATCAGGTCACATCCGCTCGGGCGCGGAGACGCCGAGCAGCGCCAGGCCGTTGGCCAGCACCGTGCGGGTGGCGGCCACCAGCATCAATCGGGCCCGGTGCAGGTCTCCGGCTTCTTCCTCGCCCATGGGGAGCACGCGGCAGCTGTCGTAGAAGCGGTGGTAGGCAGCGGCCGTGTCCTCGAGGTAGCGCGCCACCCGGTGCGGTTCGCGCAGCTGGGCCGCAGCAGCCACGACCCGCGGGAACTCCGCGAGGGAGCGCAGGAGCTCGCCCTCCTTCTCGTGGGAGAGCAGGCTGGGGTCGAAGTCGTCGACCTCGACGTCCGAGCCCGTCGAGACCACGATGCCCAGCTCTGCGCCGTTGCGCAGGATGGAGGCCACCCGGGCATGGGCGTACTGGACGTAGTAGACCGGGTTGTCCGAGGACTGCTTGGACCAGAGCTCGAGGTCGAGGTCGATGGTCGAGTCGGAGCTGTAGCGGGCCAGCGCGTAGCGGGCCGCATCGACGCCGATGGCTTCGACCAGGTCGTCGATGGTGATCACCGTGCCGGCCCGCTTCGACATGCGCAACGGCTCGCCGTTGGCCAGCAGGTTGACCATCTGGCCGATGAGGATCTCGAGGTTGACGTGGGGCTGGTCACCGAAGGCCGCGCACATGGCCATCATCCGGCCGACGTACCCGTGATGGTCGGCGCCCAGCATGATGAAGCACCGGTCGAAACCACGCTCGCGCTTGTCCAGGTAGTAGGCCAGGTCACCGGAGAGATAGGCCGGCTCGCCGTTCGAGCGCACGATGACCCGGTCCTTGTCATCGCCGAACTGCTCGGTCTTCAACCAGAGGGCACCGTCGGCCTCATAGGTGTTGCCCAGCTCGGTCAGCCGTGCGATCGCCCGCTGGACGGCCCCGCTGGTGTGCAGGTTGTCCTCGTGGAAGTAGACGTCGAAGTCGACCCCGAAGTCGTGGAGGCTCTGCTTGATCTCGGCGAACATCATCTCGACGCCCTCGAAGCGCAACACCTCCTGAGCCTTCTCGTCGGGCAGGTCGACGACATCGGGACGCTTCGCCACGACGGATCGGGCGATCTCGTGGATGTACTGCCCGCCGTAGCCGTCCTCCGGGGCCGGGAGTCCCCGCACGCTGGCCAGCAGTGACGAGGAGAATCGGTCGATCTGGGCGCCGTGGTCGTTGAAGTAGTACTCCCGGCTCACCTCTGCGCCGGCCATGGTGAAGATCCGGCCGAGCGCGTCGCCGACTGCGGCCCAACGCACGCCCCCGATGTGCAGCGGGCCGGTCGGGTTGGCCGACACGAACTCCAGGTTGATCTTCTCCCCGGCGAACTCGTCGGTGGCGCCGTACGCCGCCCCGGCCGCGACGATCTGCGCCGCGACGACCCCCTGCGCGGCTGCCTCCACGGTGATGTTGAGGAATCCGGGTCCGGCGATCTCGACCGAGGCGATCCCGTCGGTCTGCTCCAGTCGCGCCGCCATGAGCGCGGCGAACTCGCGCGGGTTGGTCCCTGCCTTCTTCGCGAGCTGCAGGGCCACGTTGGTGGCGTAGTCGCCGTGCCCCTTCTGACGAGGTCGCTCCACCGTGACACTGGCAGGCACCCCGTCTGGGAGGGTGATCGCAGCGTCGTGCACCAGGCCCGTGAGGGCGTCGACGATGGCGGTGGAGAGCTGGTCGGGGGTCACCGGTCAAGCCTATCTGCGAGCGACGTACGGACTCACATCGATATCAGTGGCCGGTTTCGCAGCCGCTGGTCGCGGGCGGTATGGTCGTGCCCGCACCGTGAGCCCCCGTAGCTCAGGGGATAGAGCACCGCCCTCCGGAGGCGGGAGCGAAGGTTCGAATCCTTCCGGGGGCACTTTTCTCCCTTTCTCCAGCGCAGCGATCGTCGGTAGTGCCTCCACGACCAGAGTCGGATGCCCGAGGCGCAGGAGCGGCCCCCATCGCCGAGGAGCTTCTTGAACCTTGGTGTCGTTGCGCCGACTTCAGTTGTCCCAGTTTGTCGGGACCTTGGTCCCTGGATGGACGGCGCAGGAGCGGAATAACCTCATCGCCAGGTGCGGATAGGCGCCTTGTGGCGAGAGGCTCGATCACTCGCCAGCACTGCTCCGTGGAGTGACCGGAGTCGGACATGTGGATGGCTTACGCAGCCAATGGTTCACGTCCCGCACTGACCGGGCGGGGCGGATGGAGAGGCACACCGCACTCCGTCGGCGCGAGTTCCCCACCGGGGGGTGGGAGCTCGCGCCGACAGCACTCTCCTGGGATCGATGGTCCCTGGAGCCGATCGGGTGGTGGACGATGGCACTGATACACACAGTGGACCGGACAGTCAGACGAAGGGCGCTGTTGAGCAGCGTTCTGCTGGTGCTCCTTGGGGTGGGCACCGGGCTCCTGTTCGGCCTGACCGTCGTCCACCTCCTGGGCTGGCTCGGACTGCCCGTGGACACCGATATCGGTGGCCTGCTGCGACGGGTCTTCCTGCCATGACGTCGATCCCGGCCTCACACCCGACCGCAGTGGGCGTCCACGACGAGTTGATGGAGCTCACCATCCGGCTGGTCGACGAGTTCCCGGACTTCCCGGCCGGCTCCGTGATGCGCTGTGTGGCCCGAGCCGCACGCCGAGCGTTGTCGGCGGGGGTCCCTGGCCACCAGGTCTCGACACAGACCGAACGCACCGCCCGGCTGGCGCTCACCACACGCCTGACAGGCGTGCCTGAGCAACGAACGCCCGCTCCACAGAGCGTGAGGCGCGCGGGATGAGTACGCCGCGCGGTCGGGTCATCGCAGCAGCCGGTCGCGGGGCCGCAGCCCGAGGTGTGGCCGCCTATGCGGCCCGGGAGGCCGCTGCGCGCGGCAGCGTGCTCGAGTTCCTGCACGTGATCGGGGTCGATCCGCCGGTGCGCTCCGGTCGGCCGCATCAGCCAGGATCCTCCCAGTGGCGCGGCGCTGCCACGCTCGAGGCAGCCGCGCAGGTGGCGGCGGAGGTGGCCCCGGGCGTGCCCGTCGTCCTCACCCTGGTCCGGGGCACCCGGACCGACTGTCTCCTCACCGAGGCGCTCGACGCCACCCTCGTGGTCATCGGTGCGCCCGGCCGGCCCGCGCCGCCGGCGGGCCCGTGGCCCGGCACATGGGTCAGCGCGGTCGTGATGGCAGCACCGTGTCCTGTCGTCGTCGTTCGTGGCGAGGTGCACCTCGAGCCGCTGATGGAATGGTGCGCTCCTTACGATCAGGCACATGAGACACCTCCTGGTCGCCGCTGTTCTCCTCTCATCCCTGGTGCCGGTGGGAAGCCCGTCGCCCAGCTCGGGGGCAGAGGCACCCAGGCTGCTGAGGGTGGGGCCGGGCCGAGCGCTGGAGACGCCGAGCGCCGCCTCAGCCGTCGCCCGCTCCGGTGACCGGATCGAGATCGACGCGGGCACCTATGTCGGGGACACGGCCACCTGGACCCAGGACGACCTGACCATCCGCGGGGTCGGGGGCCGGGTGCATCTCGACGCGGCCGGAAGAAGCGCCCAGGGCAAGGGCATCTGGGTCATCAGCGGGGCCCGCACCCGGATCGCGAACGTCGAGTTCAGTGGCGCCACCGTCCCGGACAGAAATGGCGCAGGGATCCGCCAGGAGGGTGCCGGCCTGGTGCTGCGCAACTGCTGGTTCCACGACAACGAGAACGGGATCCTGGCCGGAGCCAATGCGACCAGCGACATCACGATCGCCGGCTCGCGGTTCTTCCGCAACGGCCTGGGAGACGGCTACACCCACAACATCTACATCGGCGCCGTACGCTCCTTCACCCTGACCGGCTCGTCCATCACCACTGCTCGCGTCGGTCACGAGGTCAAGTCCCGGGCCCTGCGCAACACCATCCGCGCCAACCGCATCCTCGACAAGCAGGCCACGGCCAGCTACTCCATCGATCTGCCCAACGGCGGCGACAGTGTCATCGCCGGCAACGTGATCGAGCAGGGCCCGAACTCCGAGAACCCCGTCCTGATCTCGTATGGCGCCGAGGGACTGTCGAACCCGTCGGCGCGCCTGTGGGTGGTCAACAACACGCTGGTCAACCACCGCGGCACGGGCACCTACGTCGCTGTGGCCGCCGGCAGCAACGCGCACCTGTGGAACAACCTGCTGGTCGGCCCGGGCGACCTTCGGTCCGGAACCGCCCAGCGCACCGCCAACCGACGTGTCCGCAGCGGGTTCCGCGACCCGGCCGCGTTCGGCTTCCGGTTGCGGCCCGGATCACCGGCGATCAATCGCGGTGTGCTGCCGCCGAGCCGCGCCCGGGCGACGTACGAGTTCCGAGCGCCGGTGGGCCGGATCGCCCGTCCCAGGATCGGTCGGGTCGACCTCGGTGCATTCGAGTTCCGGGGCTAGGCCACCTCAGCAGCGTTCGAGCGTCGCGTCCTTGCGGGCCTCGTCGCCGAACCGGGCGGCCATCGCGGTGTCCGGCGTCACGACGCTGGCACCCCCCACGTTCGCGAACCCACCCTGCAGCACGCAGTTGGTGACCTTCGTGGGGTCGACCTGCCCCACGGCCTGAGCGATGACGAACAGCTCGGCGGGTGACAGGTCGGTGGCCATGTTCTTCATGACCGACTGCACTCCGCGCTCCATGAACCCCGGCTTGTCGGCCTTGGCCCGGATGGTGCCGAGGATCCCCTTGATGGTCCGCTGCTGGTTGGCCGAGCGGTCGAAGTCGCCCCCGATCAGGTTGTGACGGATCCGGGAGAACGCCATCGCGGTGTAGCCGTTGAGGTGGATCTTGCCCGCCTTGAAGCCGTTCTCCTTGAGGTGCTCGTCGGAGAAGGCGATGGGGTTGTTCACGGTGATCCCGCCGATGTCATCGACCATGGTGATGAGGCCCTGGAACCCGGTGAGCATCACGTAGTCCGGCTCGATGCCGATCAGGTTTCCGACGGACGTGGCCATGAGCTGGGGTCCGCCGTAGTAGAGGGAGGCATTGATGCGGTCCGAGCCCACACCCTCGATCGGGACATAGGAGTCACGCGGGATGCCGATGGCCGCCGCGGCGCCCGTCTTGGTGTTGATGCCGACGAGCTGGATGGCGTCGGCGCGGGTGCGCGTCATGTCCTCGCCCGGGCGGGCATCGGAGCCCAAGGCCAGGATCCACACGACGTCGGGGGTCAGGTCGACCCCGTGCGCCTGGTCGACCTTCACCAGGACGCTGGAGGCCGGTGCGACCGACGAGTCGGGGACGACGACGAGCGTGACGCCCAGGATGGTGGCCAGAGCGGTGAGCTTGCCGATGCGGGCGAGCAGCTTACGGGGGTTCATCGGGCCGTCCTCGTCACGTTGTAGCCGAACACCTGCCAGGTGTCACTCGCCTTCGGGGTGAGGAACAGGCGCCCCTTCACCATGACCTTCTTGGCTGCGTCACCAGTGGTGGTGAAGACGAGCGTGAACCGGGCCGTGGCACCGGCGGCACGGTTCTTCGCGGCAAGGAGGTCGACATCGATCTTCTTGACGTCAGCGGTGACGGTCTCCACGTCGCCCCCGATCCCAGCATTGCTCATCATGGCCAGGTCTCCGGTGGCGTCCTTGGCCGCGCCGGGAGTGAAACCGGGGAATGCGTCCTCGAAGTCGGTGCGCGGGTAGTCGCCACCGACGTACGCCGCCTCGAACCAACCGTCGACCACGGGGCTGATGGCGTCGACCGCGGCCTGGGCGTCAGCCGGCTTCAACCGGCCCGCAACCGCGCCGAGCGAGGCTTGGACGGGGATCGGCTCGGTCGTCGGCGTGTCGCTCGTTCCGCTGGCCGGATCCTTGTCGTCTCCCCCGGTGCAGCCGCCCAGCGAGAGGGCGGTCAGGCAGGCGAGAGCCACCGCTGAGGCGCGGCCAACCCGTGTTGCATGCATGCGTTCGATTTCCCATCCGTTGTGACTCTGGTGACAGCCTGCCCGACAACCTGCCCCACCCTCTGCATTTGGCGCTGTGTAGGGCTAGCCTTGGTGGCTGTCAGACAAAGCATTCGCGTTTTTCCGGAAGAGGCGATCCAAGCCGTGCCCGAGTCGCAGGACATTCACCCACTCGAAGACTTCGGAGCCAACGAATGGCTCGTCGACGAGATGTTCGAGCAGTACACCTCGGATCCGACGGCTGTCGACCCGGCCTGGGTGGCGTACTTCACCACCCATGGCGGACCGAACGGCAACGGTACGGCAACCGCATCCGCCCCGGCGGCCGCGCCCACGCCCGCCGCTGCACCGCCGGCCGCGGCTGCATCTGCTCCGGCAGCCCCGGTCGAGAAGCCAGCCGCCCCGGCTCCGGCAGCCCCGGCAACCCCGGTGGAGAAGCCGGCCGCCGCCGCGCCCGCCGCCACCACCACTCCCGCGCCCGTCGCCAAGCCCCGACCGGCGGCCAAGGCAGCCGAACCGGCCGCCGGGACCTCCAACCCGGTCCCGAAGGAGTCGCGCCCCAAGGTGCCCAGTGCGGCGAGTGACGAGCCGACGTACACCGTCCTGCGCGGCGCGCCGATGCGGACCGCCCAGAACATGGACGTGTCCCTCACCGTCCCGACGGCGACCTCCGTGCGCTCGGTCCCGGTCAAGCTGCTGTGGGACAACCGGATCGTCATGAACAGCCACCTGGGCCGGGCCCGCGGTGGCAAGGTGTCGTTCACCCACATCATCGGCTACGCGCTGATCAAGGCGCTGCGCTCGATGCCGGAGATGAACGTCGGCTACGGCGTGGTGGACGGCAAGCCCAACCTGATCCAGCCCGCCCACATCAACCTCGGGCTGGCCATCGACATGGCCAAGCCGGACGGCACCCGACAGCTGCTCGTGCCCAGCATCAAGGCTGCGGAGTCGATGGACTTCGCCGCCTTCTGGACCGCCTACGAGGAGGTCGTGAAGAAGGCGCGCAACAACAAGCTCGAGGTCTCGGACTTCCAGGGCACCACGATCTCACTGACCAACCCGGGCACCATCGGCACCAACCACTCGGTGCCGCGACTGATGAGCGGTCAGGGGGCCATCATCGGGGTCGGCGCGATGGATTACCCCCCGGAGTGGCAGGGCGCCTCGGAGGAGGCGATCGCCCGCAACGCCATCAGCAAGGTGATGACGCTCACGTCCACCTACGACCACCGCGTCATCCAGGGCGCGCAGTCCGGCGAGTTCCTGCGCCGCGTGCACTCCCTGCTGCTGGGCGGCGAGGAGTTCTACGACGAGATCTTCCGATCGCTGCGGATCCCCTACGAGCCGATCCGCTGGGCCTCCGACATCGCCACCTCCCACGACGACGAGATCAGCAAGCAGGCCCGGATCCTCGAGCTGATCCACGCCTACCGGGTGCGCGGGCACATGATGGCCGACACCGACCCGCTGGAGTACAAGCAGCGCAGCCACCCCGACCTCGACGTCGCCACACACGGACTGACCCTCTGGGACCTGGACCGCGAGTTCGCCACCGGCTCCTTCGGTGGCGAGGGTCGTAGTTTCATGAAGCTGCGCGACATCCTCAAGATCCTGCGTGACTCCTACTGCCGTACGACGGGCATCGAGTACATGCACATCATGGATCCCGAGCAGCGCCACTGGATCCAGGAGCGAGTCGAGCAGCCGCACACCAAGCCGCCTCGCGAGGAGCAGTTGCGGATCCTGCTCAAGCTCAACCAGGCCGAGGCGTTCGAGACGTTCCTGCAGACCAAGTTCGTCGGACAGAAGCGCTTCTCCCTCGAGGGCGGCGAGACGACCGTCCCGGTGCTCGACGAGATCTGCGAAGCTGCCGCGGCGGCCGGGCTCGACGAGGTCACCATCGGGATGGCTCACCGTGGCCGGCTCAACGTGTTGGCCAACATCGTGGGCAAGAAGTACTCCCAGATCTTCCGGGAGTTCGAGGGCAACATCGACCCGCGCACGGTGCAGGGTTCCGGTGACGTGAAGTACCACCTCGGCGCCGAGGGTGAGTTCGTTGCCGGCTCCGGCGACAAGATCGCCGTCTCGGTCGCCGCCAACCCCTCCCACCTCGAAGCCGTCGACCCGGTCCTTGAGGGCATCGCCCGGGCCAAGCAGGACATGCTCGACAAGGGCGCGGCGTTCCCGGTGCTCCCCCTGCTGGTGCACGGCGACGCCGCCTTCGCCGGTCAGGGAGTCGTGGCCGAGACCCTCAACCTGTCCCAGCTGCGCGGCTACCGCACCGGCGGCACCATCCATGTGGTCGTCAACAACCAGGTCGGGTTCACCACGTCTCCTGGATCCTCGCGGTCCTCGCTCTACTGCACCGACGTGGCCCGCATGGTCCAGGCGCCGATCTTCCACGTCAACGGCGATGACCCCGAGGCCTGCATCCGGGTCGCCCAACTGGCCTTCGAATACCGTCAGGCGTTCAAGAAGGACGTGGTCATCGACCTCGTCTGCTACCGCCGCCGCGGTCACAACGAGGGGGATGACCCCTCCTACACGCAGCCGCTGATGTATGACCTGATCGAGCAGAAGCGCTCGGTGCGCAAGCTCTACACCGAGTCGCTGATCGGTCGGGGAGACATCACGATCGAGGAGGCCGAGCAGGTCCTGCGCGACTACCAGTCGCAACTGGAACGAGTCTTCACCGAGGTCCGCGAGGCCGACAGCCAGCCCTCTGAGTGGACCACCGTGCCCGACTACCCCGAGAAGTCCTCCGGCGAGACCCGCACCGCGGTCACCCCCGAGGTGCTCAAGCGGATCGCCGATGCCTACATCACCCCGCCCGACGGGTTCACGGTCCACCCCAAGGTGATGCCTCAGCTGCAGCGACGCGCGGCCGCGATCACCGACGGCCCGATCGACTGGGGCACCGGCGAGATCCTCGCCTTCGGTGCGCTGCTCATGGACGGACGCCCGGTGCGTCTGGCCGGCCAGGACTCGCGCCGTGGCACGTTCGTGTCCCGCTTCGCCACCATCATCGACCGCAAGAACGCCGATGAGTGGACCCCCCTCAGCACCCTGACCGACGACCAGGCGAAGTTCTTCGTCTACGACTCGCTGCTCTCCGAGTACGCCGCGCTGGGCTTCGAGTACGGCTACTCCGTGGCCAGGCCCGATGCCCTGGTGCTGTGGGAGGCTCAGTTCGGTGACTTCGTGAACGGCGCCCAGACCGTGATCGACGAGTTCGTGTCGGCCGGTGAGCAGAAGTGGCGCCAGCAGTCTGGCGTCGTCCTGCTCCTGCCCCACGGCTATGAGGGACAGGGCCCGGACCACTCCTCGGCCCGCATCGAGCGGTTCCTCGCGATGTGCGCCGACGACGCGTTCGTGGTGGCCCAGCCATCGACGCCCGCGTCGTACTTCCACCTGCTGCGCCAGCACTCCCTGGGTGAGGAGCACCGCCCGCTCGTCGTCTTCACCCCGAAGTCGATGCTCAAGCGCAAGGAGGCTGCCTCACAGCCCTCCGACTTCACCGAGGGCACCTTCCGCCCGCTCATCTCCGACGCCGACGCCGACCCGGACACTGTGGAGACGCTGCTGCTGTGTTCGGGACGAGTCACCTGGGACCTGGCCGTGGAGCGTGCGAAGCGGGAGGACGGTGCTCGGTTCGCCATCTCCCGGCTCGAGCAGCTCTACCCACGCCCGGTCGCTGCCATCGAGCAGGAACTGGCGAAATACCCCAACCTCAAGGCCGTGCGCTGGGTGCAGGACGAGCCGCGCAACATGGGCCCGTGGCCGCACTACCAGCTCAACGTGTGGCCCAGCCTCACCGCGGGCCGGGAGTTCGACGTCGAGCCCGTCACGCGACCCGAGTCGGCCTCGCCGTCGGTCGGGACCGTCAAGCGCCACCAGGAGGAGCAGCGCACGCTGCTCGATGCGGCGTTCGCCCGACCTGATGCCGGCGCGACCCTCGACTCCTGATGTATTTCACCGACCGCGGGATCGAGGAGCTCCAGAAACGTCGGGGTGACGAGGAGGTCACGCTGGCATGGGTCGGTGAGCGGCTCCAGGAGTTCACCGACACGTTCCCGGAGTTCGAGACGGCAGTTGAGCGCTTCGCGACCTGGTTGGCGCGACTCGACGATCCCGACGACTAGGCCGGCGTCACGGCCGGGACGGGCCCTGGCGGATCGTCAGCTCGGGGATCGATGCGTCGGACGGCAGGTCGATCACGTGCAGGATCGAGCGCGCGACCGTGTCCGGCTGGATCCACCGGCTCGGGTCGTAGTCGCTGCCTTCCTGGTCGTGCACCTTCTGCTGCATCGGCGTGGCCGTCCGGCTGGGATAGACCGTCGTGACCCGGATCCCGTGGGCAGCCTCCTCGGCTCGCAGACTGTCCGCGAACGCGCGCACCCCGAACTTCGACGCCGCGTACGCCGACCAGTCGGCGTGGGCCGTCAGCCCAGCACCTGAGTTCACCACCAGGACGAGCCCCTGCCGCGCTCGCAGCGCCGGGAGCAGCACCCGGGTGAGCACCATCGGAGAGATGAGGTTGACGTCGACCTGTTCGCGGATCTGCTCCACGCTCTGCTCGGCGACCGGACTCAGGTCCACCACTCCGGCAATGTGCAGCACCGAGTCGAGCTCCGTGGGCAGCACGGCGTCGTACAACGTCTTCTCGAGCCCCGCGGGGTCGGTCAGGTCGGCCACCACGATCTCGGCGTTCGGGAAGGCCGGGGACAGCTGATGGGCGCGCTCCTCGGTGCGCACCAGCAGCCAGAGTTCGTCGCCGCGCTCGTGCAGGAGGTCGGCGATCGCCGCCCCGATCCCCGAGGCCGCCCCGGTGACCAGGTGTCGACGGGTCATCGGGTGAACACGATCTTGCCGAACAGGTCGCCTCCGGCCATCGCCGCGAACCCTTCGCGGGCCTCGGTCATCGGCAGCACCCGGTCGATCAGCGGCCGCGCCCCGGTGGCGTCGAGCAGCTGCACCAACGAGGCCAGCTCGGAACGCGTGCCCATCGTCGAGCCCACGACGCTGAGCTGGAGGAAGAAGATCCGGGTCAGCTGCGCGTCGTCCACGTTGGGGCCGGACGTCGTCCCGCTGATCACGATGCGGCCGCCGGGCCGCAGTGAGCGCACCGAGTGGGTCCACGTGGCCCGCCCGACTGTCTCCATCACGGCATCCACGGTGACCGGCAGTCGCTGGTTGCTCTCGAACACCCGGTGAGCCCCGATCTCGAGGGCGCGGGTGCGCTTGGCCTCGTCGCGGCTGGTGGCGAACACGGTCAGGCCGCCGGCGCGCGCCAGGGTGATGAGCGCGGTCGCCACCCCACCTCCGGCACCCTGGACGAGCACGGTGTCACCGGGCTTGAGATCACCCTGGACGAACAGCATCCGGTAGGCCGTCAGCCAGGCCGTCGGCAGGCAGGCGGCCTCCTCGAAGCTGAGGGAGGCGGGCTTGGCCACCACGTTGCTGCTGGGCACGATCACCTTGTCGGCGAACGTGCCCTGGTGGCGCTCGGACAGCAGAGAACGACCGGGGTCGAGCGTCTCGTCGCCGGTCCAGCCCGGCGCGCTGATCACCGCGTGCACGACGACCTCGTTGCCGGCCTCGTCGTAGCCGGCGGCATCACAACCCACGATCATCGGCAGGGCCTCCTGCTTGAGGCCCACCCCGCGCAGCGACCAGAGGTCGTGGTGGTTCAGCGAGGCCGCCTTCACGGTGACAGTGGTCCAGCCGGGCGGCGCGACCGGGTCGGGCCGCTCACCGACCACCAAGCCGCTCAGCGGGTCTTCGAAGGAGAACTGGTCGGCGTAGACAGCGAACATGCTCCGAGGCTAGCGGGCTCGCACCCCCCTGGCTGTGTCCAACGTCATAACAACCGGTTGCCGGGGCAGCCAGGAGCGATGACGTTGCGGGGCGCGGTGTTCAGGCGCGGACGACCCCGTCACGACGAGCGGCGGCCGCGACCGCGCGGGCGACCGCGGGTCCGACCCGCGGGTCGAACGGACCGGGGATGATGAAGTCCTCGCTGAGCTCATCGCCCACGAGCTCGGCGAGCGCCGTGGCCGCGGCGAGCTTCATGCCCTCGGTGATGGCCATGGCGCGGGCATCGAACGCACCACGGAAGATGCCCGGGAACGCCAGGACGTTGTTGATCTGGTTGGGGAAGTCGGAGCGTCCGGTGGCCACCACACGGGCGTGGCGCCCAGCCACGTCGGGATGCACCTCGGGGGTGGGGTTGGCCAGCCCGAAGATGATCGCGCCCTCGGCCATCGTGGCCACCACCTCCTCGGGCACCGTGCCGCCGGACACGCCGATGTAGACATCCGCGCCGTCCATGACATCGGCCAGAGCACCGGTGCGGCCGTAGTTGTCCGCGGTGTCGCGCGCCAGTGCGGACTTCACCGACGTCAGGTCCTCGCGCACGTTGTTGAGCACGCCCCGACGGTCGACCACGGCCAGGTCGCGGATGCCGGCCTCGAGCAGGATGCGAGCCACGGCAACGCCTGCGGCGCCGGCACCGGAGATCACCACGCGGGTGCTCGCGGCCTCGCGGCCGGTGAGCCGGAGAGCGTTGGTGAGAGCCGCGAGCACGACCACGGCCGTGCCGTGCTGGTCGTCGTGGAAGACCGGGATGTCGAGCAGCTCCTTGAGGCGACGCTCGATCTCGAAGCAGCGCGGAGCCGAGATGTCCTCGAGGTTGATGCCGCCGAAGCTGGGAGCCAACCGGACGACGGTCTCGACGATCTCGTCGGCATCGGTGGTGTCCAGGCAGATGGGGATGGCATCGACGTTGCCGAACTGCTTGAACAGCACAGCCTTGCCCTCCATGACGGGCATCGCCGCGGCCGGGCCGATGTCACCGAGGCCCAGCACCGCGGTGCCGTCGGTGACCACAGCGACCGTGTTGGGCACCCAGGTGTAGTGCGCGGTCATGCTCGGGTCGGCGGCGATCGCCTCGCAGACCCGGGCCACGCCGGGGGTGTAGGCGAGGGAGAGCTCGTCGCGTCCGGTGAGAGGTACAGCGGAGCGGATGGCCATCTTCCCGCCGACGTGCAGGTCGAAGACCGGGTCCCCGGCGAAGGGGTGCTCGGTCGCGGGCGCGGTCGTTTCCAGTTCTTCAGCCATGACGCTCGTCATGATGCCAGAGCCGGCGGAGGGCGCCACCCGCGGTTTCAGGAACGCCCGGTGGGATGAATCACAGGTCGGCGGCGCAGCGGCCACACTCGTATCCCCACCACGCCGAGGACGGCCGCACTGGGAACCACCCCCCGGTGCCGGGAATCGACCCCTTCCTCGGGGTTGTCGCTGAGCAGCCACCAGCCCGCCTCGCCGGTGCGCGTCGTACGGCGCTCGGCGGCACGTTTGACACTCAGGGTGCCGTCGGCGAACCGGGCGAGCACCAGGTCGCCGGGTCGCGGACTGGCGCGGTAGCGCACCAGCAGACGATCACCTTCCACCAGCGTGGGCAGCATCGACCGTCCACGAACGACGGCAAAACCGAAGGGGTGGGGTGGCGAGATCGGCACGCGGAGTAGTGTCGCAGTCGATGGAAAACTCCAGATCGACAAGGAAGGACTCCCACCGGATGTTCTCGCGACTTTTCGCCCCCACCGTTGAAGTTCAGGCTCACTGCGACTTGCCCTGCGGCGTCTACGACCCGGCCCAGGCCCGGATCGAGGCCGAATCGATCAAGGCTGTCATCGGCAAGCTCGCCGACAACGACGACCCGGACTTCCGCACGAGGGCGGTCCTCATCAAGGAGCAGCGCTCCGAGCTGGTCAAGCACCACCTCTGGGTGCTGTGGACCGACTACTTCAAGCCGCCGCACTTCGAGAAGTACCCCCAGCTTCACACGCTGGTCAACGAGGCGACGAAGCTCGCCGGCGCGACCGGCACCAAGGGCTCCATGGACGCCGACGTGGCCGACCAGCTGCTCGCCAAGATCGATGCGATCGCGGAGATCTTCTGGGAGACCAAGAAGGCCTGAGACACCTCCGATGGCCGGTCACCTGATCCAGGTGACCGGCCATCGGTGCGCACGGGTCAGTCCGCGGCGTAGGCGAGCGCCATCGAGTCGCTCTGATCGCCCCATGTCAGGCTCAGCTGCCAGCAACCGGGCTCGGGCAGGTCGATGATCGAGGGGCCGGGCCCGCCGGCGACGGTGCGCGTCACGGTTCGTGAGCCGTCTGCGATTCGTGCCGTGATCTCCAGGTCGCTGGCGAAGTCCGCCGATCTGGCGACCCAGAGGATCTTGTTGTTGTGATCGGCCGAAGGCGGTGCCGAAAGGGGCTGGGCGAACAGGACCGCAACGATGGCACCCTTGTCACCGAGCACATACGGGATGCTCGGCTCGGGGTCGGAGAAGCCGGCGGTCGCCCAGTCCGGTAGGACCTTGGCGGGCACGCGGCTCTGGCAGGTGCCCGTGGAGGTGACAGGTGTGCCGACACTCGGCGGAGCATCAGCCCGGTCGGGACCTGGCAATCGGGCGAGCACCACGCCGGTCGTGACGGCTGCGACACCTACGCCCGCTGCGAGCACGGCCAGCCTGCGCCGCCGGGTGCGCCGCTGCCCGGCCCGTGCCAGTTCCTGGGCCGGTACGACGGGCACGTCGATGGCTGCGGTCGCGTCACGGAGCCAGGCCGCGACCTCGGCTTCCTGGATCATGGGGTCTCCTGCGACGGGTGTGACAGGGCGGCGAGCGAGGTGTCAGCGCCCAGCGCGACCAGGGCCCGCGAGGCCCGGCTCTTCACGGTCCCGGGGCGGATCCCCAGCACCCGTGAGATCTGCGCCTCGCTGAGATCGGCGAAGTAGCGCAGCACGACCACCTGGCGCTGGTCGGGTCCCAGCCGGCCAAGGGCCGCGTGCACGGACTGGCTGAGCACGACGTCAGCGGCCGGGTCCTCCACGGCAGCGGGCTCAGGGACCTCGCCGTGCGGCAGCTCACCGCGCCACCTGCGCCGCCTGGACCGAGAGATGCCGTTGACCAGGATGCGGTAGACGTAGGCGTCGCGATCATCGGCCGCCACCACCCGGGACCACCCGGAGTAGCACCGGATGAGGGTGTCCTGGACCGCGTCCTCGGCGTCCTGACGCGAGCACCCGAACAGCACGGCCGCCCGAACCAGGGTCCGGTAGCGCGCCGTGACGAAGGAGAGGTACTCCGCGTCATCCGGTTTCAACTGTCATCCTCCGGGGTAGGCCTTCAACCTGTACGAGAGCCTGGACCCCCACTCCGGTTCCCTTCCAGACGCTAGCGCCGTCGTCTTGACTAAGGTGACGGATAGTCCATTCCCGTGGGTGCGGAGGATCACTTCATGGAACAGGCACACCTCTCGATGCCGGGGCGGGCCACCAGGCGCTCGGACGTGGAGTTGCGACTCCCCGCCGACAACGCCTACGTGTCCGTCCTGCGCACGGTGGCCTCGGGCCTTGCAGCGAGGCTCGACTTCACCATCGAGGACATCGAGGACCTCCGCATGGCGATCAGCGAGGCATGTGCCCTCATGCTCCCCATGGCCGACCACGGCAGCGATCTGCATGCCGAGTTCTTCCTCGACGAGGCGACCATCACCGCCTCGGTCCGGGTGTCCACGGAGCATCCGACCACGATCGACCAGGGTGCGTGGGCCTGGCAGGTGCTCAACGCGCTGACTGCCGAGGCCACCCAGAGCGTCTCTCTCGGGCACGTCACGCTCACGTTGACGATGCATTCGGCGGTCGACGTCTGAGATGAGGTCCGGGGGGGACGAGACCACAGCATCGACCAACGGGGACCTGACCAGACGCCGGAGCGCGGCGCTGTTCGGGCAGTTGCGTGACCCGAGTGCGAACGACGGCCTCCGAGTTGCGGCGCGCGACGAGCTGGTGCAGCTGCACCTTCCGCTGGTCGAGCACTGCGCCCGACGGTTCCGCAACCGAGGCGAGCCCCATGAGGACCTGGTCCAGGTCGCCACCATCGGCCTGATCAAGTCGGTGGACCGCTTCGACCCCGATCGTGGTGTGGAGTTCTCGACGTACGCGACGCCGACCGTCATCGGGGAGATCAAGCGTCACTTCCGCGACAAGGGCTGGGCGATCCGGGTGCCCCGCCGCCTGCAGGAGCTGCGGATGCAGATCAACGCCTCGACCGGCGAGCTGACCCAGAGCCTGGGGCGCTCCCCCACGGCCACTGAGCTGGCGGACCGGATCGGCTGCTCGGTCGAGGACATCCTCGAGGGCCTGGAGTCCAGCAACGCCTACGCCACGGTGTCGCTCGACGCCGAGTCGGGCTCCGAGGACGGCCCGCCCGCCATGCTCGCCAGCCTCGGCGTCGACGACATCGGCCTGCACAACGTCGATCTGCGTGAGTCCATCAAGCCGGTGATCGAGCGACTCCCCGACCGCGAGAAGCAGATCCTGATGCTGCGGTTCTTCGCCAACCTGAGCCAGTCCGAGATCGCGGCCGAGGTGGGTGTCTCACAGATGCACGTCTCGCGGCTGCTGGGCCGGTCACTCGAGGCGATGCGGACGGCGTTGCGGGCGGTCGACTGAGGCGATCAGCGCTCGGAGTCCAGCGCCCGCATGCTCGCCGGATGCAGCAGCCCGACGATGACGACCGCTGCGATGACCGCCAGCACCCCGGAGACCCATCGGGTGCCGGGCTCGAAGAAGTTCCACGCCAGGCCGAGCTGGATCAGCTGGACCAGGAGGATCGGGCTGCGCGCCACCGGTCGCCCGTGCGTCACCGCCCACGCCCCCCAGACCAGCCCGACCCCACTGGCGAGGAAGAAGACAGCCGTCGTCAGGCCCATCGTGACCCGGCCGGAGGAGACGCTGATCAGCTCGAGGACGCCATACCCAACGAGGAAGAGTCCTTGGGCAGCAGCCACACCAGCTGCCACGGACAGGGGCGTGGGAGTGCCAGGATCGGGGGTGAGTCGCACCCGGCAAGGGTAGTTGTGACCGAGGAAACCCTCGCAGGGGGTTGTTTACCTGCCAACTTCTTGCGACGCTATTCGTTGCGCATGTGAACCCGTTCACTAAGCGTGCCCCGAACCTATGGCAGCAATGATCTGCCGAGTCGCAAAAGAAAGTGGGATTCCCACCCGTGGATTGGCGCCATCGCTCTGCATGCCTCGACGAGGATCCGGAGCTGTTCTTCCCGATCGGCAACACCGGTCCGGCCATCCTCCAGATCGAGGAAGCCAAACAGGTGTGCCGACGCTGCGATGTGCGCGAACAGTGCCTTGCCTGGGCGCTCGAGGCGGGTCAGGACCACGGCGTCTGGGGCGGGCTCAGCGAAGACGAGCGCCGCGCCCTCAAGCGACGCAACGCGCGCGCCCGCGTGCGCACCGCCTGATCGCTGCGTCACTCCACGGGCAGGTCGATGTCGACACGCGTCCCGCCGGTCGCCACAGGCCCCAGCCGGAGCTGACCGTCGAGCTCCGACTCCACGAGCGTTCGCACGATCGAGAGCCCCAGGTTGGTGGAGGAGTCCAGATCGAAGCCGGCCGGCAGACCCTTGCCGTCGTCGTCGATGGTGAGGTGCAGCCGACCCACGATGCGGCGCACGCGCAGGACGATCTCCCCCGTGTCGCCGGCGTCGTAGCCGTGTTCGACGGCGTTCTGCAGCACTTCGGTGAGCACCATGGCCAGAGCGGTCGCCGTCTCGGAGCGCACCACGCCGAAGGTGCCGTCGCGCCGGACCTTCACCAAGGCCCCCACGGCGCTGACCTCAGTCACCATCCGGGCCAGCTCGTCGACGACATCGTCGAAGAGCACGTGCTCCTCGACCGCCTGGCTCAGCATGTCGTGCACGATCGCGATCGAGCCCACCCGGCGTACGGCTTCCTCGAGCGCGGACTTGGCCTCGTCGTTGTCGATCCGCCGGGCCTGGAGTCGCAGGAGCGCGGCTACCGTCTGCAGGTTGTTCTTCACCCGGTGGTGGATCTCGCGGATGGTCGCATCCTTCGTGACCAGCTCCCGGTCCCTCCGACGCAGGTCGGTCACGTCGCGCAGCAGGATCAGCCCCCCGATGTGATCGCCTTGAGGCCGCAACGGGATGGATCGCAGGATCAGGGCAACGTCGTCGGTCTCGATCTCGGTGTCGCGATGCATCCGACCGGCGAGGACGGCGCTCAGGGTCTCCTCGTCGGGTCGACGCCGGGGTGGCACCAGTGAGCGGGTCAGTTCGGCGAGGTTGAGGCCGGTCAGGTCGGTGCCCAGCCCGAGGCGCCGGAAGACCGACAGCGCGTTGGGACTGGCGTAGGCCACCCGGCCGGCTGCGTCGACCCGGACGAACCCGTCGCCCACCCGCGGGGAGTCGGCGTGGTCGGAACGTTGCCCGCTCGAGGGGAAGAACCCGTGGGCGATCATCTGGGTCAGGTCGCTGGCGGTCTGGAGGTAGGAGAGCTCCAGGCGGCTCGGCGTACGCACGCCCAGCAGGTTGGTGTTGCGCGCGACCACGGCGATGACCTGGTCGCCGCGTCGCACCGGGATCGCCTCCACCCGCACCGGCACGTCGTCGCGCCACTCCGGGTCGCCGTCACGCACGAGACGGCCCTGGGCCCATGCGGCGTCCAGCATGGCCCGTTTCCCGGTCGGCACGAAGGTGCCGATCACGTCGTCGACGTAGGCCGTGGGGCCGGTGGTGGGACGCATCTGGCCGCCGGCCCAGAATCCGGTGCCCTCCCGGTCGGGCAACCACAGCACCAGGTCGGCGAAGGACAGGTCCGCGATGATCTGCCAATCGGCCAGCAACAGGTGCAGCCAGGACACGTCCTCGTCGCCGAGGTCGGTGTGGGCTCGCACCAGTTCGATGAGCGACGGCACGCCCACCAGCCTAGGGGCAGGCATGGGGCTGGCAGGATGAGGGCCATGGCATCCACGGCTTCGCCCTTCTGGCAGCAGGTCGTGCGGGACGGTCTGCGGGTCCCGACCGACCGGCCACTGGGTGACATGACGGCCGAGCTCACTGCCATGCTCGGCTCCACCGAGCCTGAGTTGCGCGACGGCATCGCCTATCCGACGCTGGCGACCTGGATCGGTCGTGGGGTGTACGACGACCTGCTGTCCGGACTGGGTGACGGAATGGTCGCCGGATTGTCCGTGGGACTCGGCGAGCAGGGCACCGACACTGTCTTCCGCCGCGCCTTCTCCGTCCTGGTGCTGGGCTGCTGCATCAGCCGCAACAACGAGGTCGACCGGTTGTCGGCCGACAAGGTGCTGGAGTGGGGCGACCGGCTGACCGCCTGGTACGTGCGCGAGAAGGACCTCCGCGGCTACGTGCGCACCAGTGGGTGGGCCCACGCGGTCGCGCACGGCGCTGACGCGATCGCCGCGCTGGCCGCCTCACCCCACTTCGGCAAGCATGAGCTGACCGTCCTGCTGGATGTGATCGCCGACCGCATACTCCTCCCGGTCGCGCACGTCTTCACCAACGGCGAACCTGATCGCCTGGCTGCCGCGACCATGGCGATCCTGCGTCGTGACCTGGTCCCACTGTCGGTCCTGGAGCCCTGGGTCGCCCGGCTGGCCGGGGTGGCTGCTCGGCCACCGCACCACGACATCGACCCGTTCCTGACCACCGGCAACCCGGAGTCGTTCCTGAGGGCCCTCTACCTTGCCCTGACACTCCTCCAGCAGCGCCAGCCCGCCTGCCGGGCCGACCTGCTGCTGACGCTGGTCGACGCGCTACGGATGAGCAACCCCTTCTACTTCACCGACGTGGCCACGGGCCAGCACTGAGCCGAGTCCCTCCGGCTAACCTGCAGGCATGAGCGAATCGAGCGGCACCCCTGTGTCCGGACATGCCGGCGAACTCGCCGTGGCGGTCGCCCGGGCCCACGGCGTCGAGGCCATGTTCACCCTCTCCGGAGCCCACGTGTTCCCGATGTACGACGGGGCGGTCAAGGCCGAGCCCCCGATGCGGTTGGTCGACGTACGTCACGAGCAGACCGCAGCCTTCGCCGCAGAGGCCACCGGCAAGCTCACCCGCTCCCCCGGCCTGGCGGTGCTGACCGCCGGCCCCGGCATCACCAACGGTGTCAGTGCGGTCGCGCAGGCGAAGTTCGCTGGGTCGCCCATGGTGGTCGTCGGTGGCCGGGCCCCCGACAACCGCTGGGGCATGGGCAGTCTGCAGGAGCTCGACCACCCCCCGATCCTGGCTCCGGTGGCGAAGTTGGCCCACACGATCGGCACCGCCGATGAGATCACCCAGGGCATGGATGAGGCCTTCCGCACGGCTGGCTCCTCCCACCGCGGACCGGTCTTCGTGGACGTCCCGATGGACGAGTTCTTCAACCAGGCGACCGCCGTGGTCCCGCAGGTCGATCCTCACCGCGGCGCCGCGCCTGACGCCGACGCCCTTGCCCGCGTCGCCACCCTGCTCGCGGCAGCCGAGCGCCCGGTGCTCGTGCTCGGCACCGACGTGTGGGCCGACCATGCTGAGGTGGCAGCGCTGGCCTTCGTGGAGGTTCTCGGGCTGCCGTCGATCACCAACGGCATGGGGCGAGGGGTGATCCCCGGCGGCCACCGGCTCCTGGTCACCAAGGCTCGAAGCCAGGCCTTCGGCCAGGCGGACCTGGTCGTCGTCGTGGGCACCCCCCTCGACTTCCGCCTCGGCTACGGGGTCTTCGGCGGCAAGGACGGCGCGACCCCGGCCAAGGTCGTGCACCTCGCGGACTCCCCCGCCCAGGTGTCGGGGCATGCACAGCTCGCCGCAGCAGCCTCCGGTGACCTCACCAGCATCTTCACCGGCATCCTCTCTGCCCTGGACCGGGTGTCGCACAAGCCGGACTGGACCCCTTGGGTCGACACCCTCCAGGACTCGGTGCGCGCCGCCACCGACCGGGACTCCGCCCTGCTGTCGGCCGAGGCGGATCCGATCCACCCGGCCCGGATCTACGGCGAGCTCGTGCCACGGTTGGCAGACGATGCCGTGGTGATCGGCGACGGCGGGGACTTCGTGAGCTTCGCAGGGAAGTTCGTGGAACCGAAACGCCCCGGAGGGTGGCTCGATCCGGGCCCCTACGGCTGTCTGGGGGCAGGCCTGGGAGCCGCGATGGCCGCCCGGATCGCCAGACCCTCCGCACAGGTGGCCCTGCTGCTCGGCGACGGTGCCGCCGGATTCTCCCTGATGGACGTCGACTCGCTGGTCCGTCACGACCTGCCCGTGGTCATGATCTGTGGCAACAACTCCGCGTGGGGACTGGAGAAGGGACCGATGCAGATGATCTACGGCTACGACGTGGCCGCCGACCTGGCCCCGCGCACGGCGTACGACGACGTGGTCAAGGCCCTGGGTGGCGGCGGAGAGACCGTCACCGATCCCCGCCAGATCGGTCCGGCACTCGATCGCGCCTTCGACTCCGGGGTCCCCTACCTGGTCAACGTCATCACCGACGTGAACGCGGCCTATCCGCGGGCCACCTACGGCGTCTGATGCAGATCCGTCTGATCGCGGAGTCGGAGCACGCCGCCGTCGCCGCCCTGATTCTCTCGGTCTACGTCGATGGCGGGTTCATCCCGGCCGAGGCCGACTACGTCCATCAGCTCAGGGACACCACGAGCCGTGCCGACGACTCCGAGGTGTGGGTCGCCGTCGAGGACGGTCGCCTGCTCGGCACCGTCACCTACTGTCCCGCAGGCTCGGCCCACCGTGAGCTCGCCCAGGAGGGCGAAGGTGAGTTCCGGATGCTCGCCGTCGACGAATCGGTGCGAGGTCGCGGCATCGGGGAGGCCCTGGTGCGGCACTGCCTGACCCGCTCCCAAGCCGCAGGCGACCACGCCATGGCCCTGTCGACGATGGAGGAGATGACCGGCGCCCACCGGATCTACGAGCGCCTCGGCTTCGTCCGGACGCCCGAGAAGGACTGGACGCCCGGACGCGATGTCTGTCTGTGGGCCTTCCGTCTCGACTACGAGACCCGAGCCAGGAACTGAAGGACCCGCTGGGTGAGCAGGTCCGCAGCCGCCTGGTCGTAGCCAGGAAGGCTGCTGTCGGCGAACAGATGCGCGTCGCCCGGGTAGAGGAACACCTCGCCGTCGGGGATCCCCGACACTAGGTCGCGGGCGGCCGCCAGGTCACCGTCGGCCACGAACCAGTCGTCACCCTCCATGCCGTGGACCTGCAGCGGGACGTCTGCGGGCCACACCGTGTCGAACGCGCTCGGGGGGAGGCAGGAGTGGAACAGCAGGGCTCCCCGTGCCCCTGGCCGCGTCTGGGCGAGCCGCTGGGCCGACATCACGCCGAGCGAGAATCCGGCATAGACGAGGTCGGCAGGCAGCTCCTGCGCCGCCTGCGTCGCGCGACGTCCGATCTCCTCGAACCCGACCTGGCGGGCGTGACCCACCCCCTCCTCCAGGTCGTCGAAGACCCGCCCCGCGTAAAGATCGGGCACGTGCACGGTGTGGCCGGCTCCGCGCAGTCTCTGGGCGAATGCCTGGACGCCGTCAGTCAGACCCTGGGCATGATGGAACAGCAACACCTCGACCATGTGATTCTCACTTCCCCGTTCGTCGATGTCTGGTCGATCTCATCATGCCCCGGGGCACCGACAACCGCGTGCGCTCAGCGGCGCAGCATCACCGTTCTCGACACCGCATCGGCCCCGACCGGGTCGAAGTCCACCGGGTCCAGGACATAGATGCCAGCTCCCACTATCGCTCGGCCACGGACGAAAGGCTCGGAGCCGACGACCCGAAGGGTCGTCCGGTGCCACAGGGCATCGCAGACCAGCCCGGTGTCGCGGAACGCAGATCCGTACACGAAACCCTCACGCTGGCTGACGCTCACGCTGTACTCGGAGAGCACCCAGGGACGCTGACACCGCGCCGAGACCGTTACCCGCACCGATCCATCGGGCCCCAGCACGGCCCGATCCACCACGATCCGGGCCGCCGGAGCGATCCAGATCCTGGCCGAGGCGGTGGCCTGATCCACCGGGTCGAACGTGACCGGGTCCTGCACGTCCATGGTCAGCCGGACCTCTGCGTAGCCCGCCGCGAAGGGTTCCCCGGTGTCGGAGTCCGCGCCCACCAGGACCCGGTTCCAGGTGCCGTCGCAGGTCAGACCAGCGGTGCGTGCACCGAATCCGGTGACGGCGCCTCGATTCACCTCCACGTAGAGTCCCGCCACCAGCCACGGTCGCTGGCAGCGGTAGAGCACGGGGATCGACACCGAGCTGAACCGACCCACGCTGCCTTCCTGGCCGACCCGGAGCTCCACCGCCGGTGCACCGACAGCGCCTGCCACACCTGGCGGCGGTGGGCCGGCCGCCTGGGCGGCGCCCAGCGGGAGCCACAACCCGGCCAGGACCAGGACGGGAAGCATGGCGGACAGGATGGTGCGCGAGTGTCGCGGCATGGGGATCACCTCCCCTCCAGACTGCGCCGCCAGTGCAGAGCCCGGGCAGGCCCGGATGCGTCATCCGTCCCCAGTCCCACCCCCAGCGCCGTGCAGCAAGGCTGGGGCCGGGCTCAGCGCAGGCGCGCGAGGAACTTCTCGACATCGACCACCACGCGCGTCACCTCACCTGAGCCGACCAGCTTGCCGTCGGCATGCCGGGCAGAGACCGTGAAGCGCACCAGTCGCCCGTCGACGTACACCTCGGACGCGCTGACCGTGACCACCGCTCCCACCGGTGAGGCGACGAGGTGCTCGAGGGCGATCCGGGTCCCCACGCTGGTGCCGCCGCTGGGCACTGTCGGCTCGATGGCCGCACAGGTCACGGCCTCGCACCAGGCGAGCAGCCGAGGGGTGCCGAGGACCGGGAGCGATCCCGACCCCACGGCGATCGCCGTGTCGGCATCGGTCACGGTGAAGGTCTGGGTCGCGTCCATGCCACCCAGTGTGTCGTGAGGTGGAAATGCAGCGAACCCCCGGCCGAATCGGCTGGGGGTTCACGATGCAGACGCGCTCAGGCGTTGGGGCGCTTGCCGTGGTTTGCGCCCTTCTTCTTGCGAGCGCGGCGCTTGCGGCCGGTCTTGCCCATGGTGTTCCTCCTGGAATCAGTGCTCGGGGCATCCTCTCAGGTGGCCCTGGGAAGACGTGAATCGGGGCGATCAGGATTCGGTGATCCGGACCTGGACCTGACGCACCTGCATCAGCACCCGGTCCCGAAGCCCGTCGGGCGCCGACTCCGAGCACGACCGTGCGACGACCGCCTTCACCGTGCGCTCGAGGTCGTACTTGTGCAGGCACGGCCCGCACTCCTCCAAGTGCACCCGCACCTCGGAGCACTCGGCCTCGTCGAGCTCGTTGTCGAGCAGGTAGACGATCCGTTCGAGGTAGTCGACACACTCGGAGTTGGTGGGGTCTGACTGGCTCATGACCGACTCCCTTCACCAGCGGTGGCGGCCAGCAGGTCGTTGCTGCGGACGTAGCCCTCGAGCATCCCGCGCAGCTGACGTCGCCCGCGGTGCAGGCGCGACATCACGGTGCCGATCGGGGTGTCCATGATCTCGGCGATCTCCTTGTAGGGGAAGCCCTCGACATCGGCGAGGTAGACCGCCAGGCGGAACTCCTCGGGCAGCCGCTGGAGAGCGTCCTTGACCTGCGAGTCGGGCAGGTGCTCTAAGGCCTCCATCTCCGCCGACTTCAGGCCACCGGCGGTGTGCGACTCGGCCCGCGCCAGCTGCCAGTCCTCGACGTCCTCCGACATCGACTTCTGAGGCTCACGCTGCTTCTTGCGGTAGGTGTTGATGAACGTGTTCGTCAGGATCCGGTAGAGCCACGCCTTCAGGTTCGTGCCCGGCCGGAACTGGTGGAAGGCGGAGTAGGCCTTCGCGAAGGTCTCCTGCACCAGGTCCTCGGCGTCCTGCGGGTTGCGAGTCATCCGCATCGCAGCCGAGTACATCTGGTCGAGGTAGGGCAGCGCGTCACGCTCGAAGCGCGCCGAGCGCTGCTCGTCGGTCTCGTTCTCGGGGACGTCGAACGCCCCGTTCAAGGTCTCAGTCATCGTCTCCCACAGTAGCCGGGAGTCGGCTGGAATGGCGTGGGAGCGGTCGTCTCGGGGGACGTCCGGACTGGGTCGGGTGAGTACGGCTGGCACGACTGACTCAACACGTGCCCCTGCCCTCTCATTCCCCCGCGCTCACGGCCGAGGCCCGGAGACGTCGCGCACGAGCCACTCCAAGGTGGCCTCGACAATGATGGCGAGCGCCTCGGTCTGGGTGATCGAGCCGCGCTTGGGCACCCGGAACGAGTGGTCGGCTCCTGGCACCGGACACAGATCGATGCCGGCAGGGAACTCCTCGGGACGGCCCATCGTGTCGCGATCACCCTGGATCACCAGGGTGGGCACCCGTGCCCCGATGAGTTCCTGGACCCGAGTCTTCTCCGGGCGACCCGGCGGGTGGAGGGGGAAGGCGAGCGCGAGGCAGCCGACCGCTCCGACCTCGAGAGCCGATCGGGCTGCGGACCGCGCCCCGGCCGAGCGGCCGCCGACCACCAGCGGAGCGCGGCCACGCAGGGTCGCGGCGGCGGCCCGCAGACCCGCGTCCAGCGTGGCCGGTGGCGTGGCGACCTTGCGCCCGGCGACCTTCCACGGCTGCTCGAGCAGCAGCACCGTGAAGCCGTTGCGGGGCAGCACCTCGGCGAGAGCCTCCAGATCGGGAGTGTCGATGCCGTTGCCGGCGCCGTGACTGAGCAGCACGGTGGCCGCGGCGCTGCGTGCGCGGTGGGCGACCAGCCTCGCGTCACCGTGAGGAGTCGCGATGGTGCGCGTCTCGGCCATGTCGTCTCAGTCCGTCAGGGGCAGAGCCGTGACCAGCTCGGGGCCGTTGTTGCGCACGCTGTTGACCTGGGTGGAGACCGGATAGGCCTCCAGGAGTCCGGGCGCCGCGGGCACCAGCAGCGACAGGAGCTCGTCCTTGCCGGACACGGTCGGGTCGAGCCACTGCGACCACCGGTCGGCCGTCACCATGAGCGGCATCCGGTCGTGGATGTGGCCGAGCGAGTCCTCCGCATCAGTGGTGATCACCGTGCAGGTCCACCGGAACAGCTGTGGATCCTCCTCGTCCCGTGTGGGGTCCTTCCAGATCTCGTAGAGGCCTGCCATCGCCAGGACACCGCCGTCCTTGGGGTGGATGTAGAACGGTTGCTTGACGGGCTTGCCCTTCGCGTTGACCTCCGCGGAGGGGTACCACTCGAAGTAGCCGTCGGCCGGCAGGAGGCAGCGACGTGAGGAGAAGGCGCGCCGGTACGACGGCTTCTCGGCCACCGTCTCCATCCGCGCGTTGATCATCCGGTTGCCGATCGAGGGGTCCTTGGCCCAGGACGGCACCAACCCCCACCGCACCACGCGCAACTGGCGCTGTGCCGGAGCCGACTTGTCCTTCGACGGAGGCCGCTCCAGCACGGCGTACACCTCTTTGGTGGGAGCCACGTTGTAGTCGGGCTCCAACGGCACCGTGATCCGTGGCTCGCTGATCTCGAACTCCTCGATCAGGTCCTCGGGCTTGCGGGACGACGCGTAGCGACCGCACATGCGTCACAGGTTAGCCGCCCGGGTCGCTCACAGGTGGGTACGTAGGGTGGCCAGGAGCACAGGGTCAGCCCATCAGCAGGAGGAACGCGTGAAGATCCAACGGACGGTCGAGACCACCGCAGCCCCGGAGGCGGTGTTCGCCTACCTGAGCGACTTCACCACCACGAACGAGTGGGACCCCGGGACCGCCGAGACCACCAGGGTCCAGGGCGACGGCGGCAAGGGGACGACCTATCACAACGTGTCGCAGTTCGCCGGACGCAAGACCGAGCTGACCTACGAAGTGCTCGAGCGCACGCCGGACACCCGGTTCTCGCTGCGTGGCGAGAACAAGACCCTGGTCGCCCACGACACGATGGAACTGACGCCCCAGGGTTTCGGGACCTCGGTCACCTACACCGCGGACTTCGCCTTCAAGGGCATCACGAAGTACGTCGCCCCGTTGCTCGCGCCCGCGTTCAAGAAGCTCGGCGACGAGGCCGAAAAGGGACTGCGCGAGGCTCTCGCGAAGCTCTGAGCAGGTCCTCAGGGACGCGCGAGCTCGTCAAGCAGCATTGCGGCACCGTCGTCGGTCGGGGGCAGGCCCTCGATCCAGACACGGGCCGGCTGACCGGACAGGTCGAGCTGGTCCAAGAGCCGTCGCAACAGCGCGACACGCCGACCGAGACGCGAACTTCTCGCCACCACGACCACGATCCGGTTCTCGCCCAGGCGACCGAGGGTCTCGGTCCCGGCGAACACCGTGCGGGCTGCGTCACCGAGGCGGGCGAGGCGCATGGCCCGGCTGAGGTGCCCGTCGGACGCGGGCCCGAGCCCGGCGTCGTCCGGAAGGTCGGCCACGACCAGCGCGAACCGTTCCTGCGTGCTGCCTTCGGCCCTGAGCTCTCCCCGGTACAGCTCAGAGAGACGAGTGCGCACGTGCGCCAGCGAGGCGAGCCCGGTCATCGGGTCCTCGCAGGACATCTGGTGAAGATAGGCGAGCGTGGACTCACTCCACGCTCCGCAGAGCGCGGCGATGTCCTCGAAGTGCGGCTCGCGGCCCAGGACTTCGAGCGACGTGGCCCGCAGAGCGTCGAGGACCTCCTGCAGCGAGGCACCATCCTGAGCGAGCTCCCAGCCCAGGACCGAACATGCCTCCGCGGAGCCGGATCCCGAGGCGAGGGCCTCTCCCACTGCCTCGAAGCGTGGCGGCAATCCCAACCGCTCGCCATCGGACAGTGCCCGCCCTGCCTCGGGATCCACCGTGGCGGCGCGACGAGTACGAGTCGCAAAAAGTCCCACGGCATTGCCTCCCTCGGTCTCCGAGTTTCGCCCTCGTTGGGCGACTCCCACAGAAGAAACGGGGGTCCTCGCAGACCATGACGCGGGTTTCGAAAGTTTTTGTTTGGCATTCTTCTGACGCCTGCACGACTAAAGTGGCGTCATCAAACCCCCAGAAGACCGTTGACTACGTGTGAGCACTCTCCAACGCATCGAGGGACCGGGCGATGCCGAGCTGATCTCGGCCGTCCGGGGTGGAGACGTGTCCGCATACGGCGACCTCTTCGAGCGCCATGTCGCGGCCGCGCGCCGGCTCGCCCGACAACTGGTCGCTCACGGTGACGTCGACGACCTCGTGTCCGATGCCTTCGCCAAGGTCCTGGTGGTCCTCCAGCGCGGTGGCGGACCCGATGTGGCCTTCCGCGCCTACCTGCTCACCGCCGTACGCCGGCTGCACGTCGACAAGATCCGTGCCACCTCCCGGCTGACCACGACCGACGACATGGAGGCCTTCGACCCGGGCGTGCCGTTCCGCGACACCGCCGTCGAAGGCTTCGAGAACGCCGCTGCCGCCAAGGCGTTCGCCTCGCTGCCCGAGCGCTGGCAGCTGGTGCTCTGGCACACCGAGGTCGAGGGCGCCAAGCCCGCCGAGGTGGCCGAGTTGCTGGGGATGAGCCCCAACTCGGTCTCCGCGCTGGCCTATCGCGCGCGCGAGGGCCTGCGCCAGGCCTTCTTGAACATGCACGCGCAGGACCTCGACGAGGACGAGTGCCGCTGGACCAACCAGCACATCGGTGCCTACATCCGCAAGGGCGTCTCCAAGCGCGATGCGAGCAAGGTCGAGGCCCACCTCGACGAGTGCCGCAAGTGCATGGCCATCTATCTCGAGCTCTCCGAGGTCAACTCCAACCTGTCCGGCATCCTCGCCCCGCTGCTGCTCGGCACCGCGGGTGCGGCCTACCTGGCCGGGGCCACCGGCGTGGCTGCCAAGGCCGGCGTCCTGGGGGTCATCGGTCGCGCGCGCGATGCCGTCACCGGCAACGGCTCGGCCGCCGGCGGCAGTGCGGGCGCGAGCGCCGGCGCGGCAGGCGCCGGTGCGGGCGCCGGGGCCGTCGCCGGTGCCAGCGCAGTGGCCGGCAGCATGGGGACCCTCGCCGTGCTCGGCACCGCCGCCGCGGTCGTGACCGCTGTAGCCGGCGGGGTCCTGGTCGCCACCGGCGTGATCGGCGGCGGCAACGAGGGCGCCAACGTGGCCGACCGCCCCGTGGCCTCACTCACCGATCCCACCGCCGGCACCGAGGGTGCCACCCCGACCGACGGCATCACGCCGACCGACGGGACCAGCCCCACTGATGGGACCAGCCCGACCGACGGGACCAGCCCCACCGACGGGACGAGCGACGGGACCACTGACGCGCCCACCGACGGGGTGAGCGACAACCCGACGGACACTGCGAGCGACGGGCCGACCGACGGGCCGACCGACGGGCCGACCGACGGGCCGACCGGCGGGCCGACCGGCGGGCCGACTGGCGGGCCGGACACCAACCCCGCTCCGGGCGAGGACGTGCTGCCCGACAGCAACGGCGGACCGGTGACCTTCGACCTTCTCGCCAACGACGACAACCCGGTGACCGGTGACCTCGAGCTCGTGCGCGTCACGCAGCCCGACCACGGGCGGGTCAAGAAGGGCGCGGCCCGCACCAGCGCGCTCGGTCGGTTGGCGGGCGACGGCATCGTCACCTACATCCCCGACGCCCGGTTCAAGGGCCGCGACTCATTCACCTATGTCGTGGCCAACGACCGTGGTCAGACGAGCGAGGGACGGGTCCGCGTCACGGTGCGCAACGGCGCCCCCGTGGCCGTCCTGACGAGGCGTCCACGACGCGCAACAGTGGTGTCGAGGTCGACGTACTTGCCAATGACACCGACCCCAACCGGGACCCGCTCGACATCACCGACTTCGACACCGCCAGCGCTGACGGCGGAGCCGTCTCCGGGCCGGCCGGCGGCCCGTTGCGCTACCAGCCACGACCCGGGTTCCGCGGCGTCGACACCTTCGACTACCGCGTCGGTGACGGCGACGGCGGCAACGACCGGGCCACGGTGAGCGTCGCGGTCGCCAACCGTGCACCCAGCGCCGACGACGACACCGTCAGCACGGACACGAACACCGACGTGGACATCGACGTCTTGGCCGGCGACCGCGATCCTGACGGCGACAGCCTGTCCCCCGTCCTCACCTCGCGCCCCGATCACGGCACCGTGAGGGTGAACGACGACGGCACCATCCGCTACAGCCCCGACGTCGCCTACAAGGGCCCCGACAGCTTCACCTACGTCGCCAGTGACGGCGTGGACCAGAGTCGGCAGGCCACCGTGTCGATCACGGTGCGCAACGCCGCCCCGGTCGCCGACGACGACACGGCCAGCACCGACACCGACCAGCCGGTCGACATCGAGGTCCTCAACGGCGATACCGACGCCAACGGCGACGCGCTGGCCCCCGAGATCCTGCGGGCGCCGACCAACGGCACCGCAGCCGTCAACGCCGACGGTTCGGTCACCTACACCCCCGACTCGGGCTTCGCCGGCGGTGACTCCTTCACCTACCGGGTCAGCGACGGCGACGGCGGCCTCTCGGCGCCCGCCACGGTGAGCATCACCGTGCGCAACGCCGCACCCGTCGCCAACGACGACACGGCGACGACGGACACCGATCAACCTGTCGACATCGCGGTCCTCGCCAACGACACCGATCCCAACGGCGACAACCTGTCGCCTTCCCTGGTCGGCGCGCCGGACCACGGTCGCGCCACCGTGAACGACGACGGCACGGTCACCTACACCCCCGACTCCGGCTACGCCGGCACCGACACCTTCACCTACCGGGTCAGCGACCCGAACGGCGCCGAGTCGCGCCCGGCTACGGTCACCGTGACCGTGGCGAACGCCGACCCGGTCGCGAACGACGACACGGCGTCAACCGACACCGACCAGCCCGTCGACATCCGGGTCCTGGCCAACGACAGCGACGCCAACATCCCGGGCACCGGCCAGCGGTTGCTGCCCACCGTCGTCGACCAGCCCACCAACGGCACCGCCACCCCCAACCGGGATGGCACGGTCCACTACACGCCGCGACCGGGCTTCGCTGGCACCGACAGCTTCACCTACACCGTGTCCGACGGCGCTGGCGGCGTCTCTGGCCGAGCCACGGTCACCATCACGGTGGCCAACGCCGCCCCCGAGGCGGCCGACGACCGGGCCAGCACCGACTACGACACCCCGATCGACATCGACGTCCTCGCGAACGACACCGACCCCAACAGCGACGCGCTCTCCGTCACCTCGGTCACCGACCCGGTGGGAGCGCAGGGCAACCCGCACGGCACCACGAGCATCGTGGGCGACCAGGTGCGCTACACCCCGCCCGCCGGCTACTCCGGGGTCGTCACCTTCGCCTACACCGGCGTGGACGGTCACGGCGGCAGCGACTCCGCGACCGTCACCGTCACGGTGGCCAACGGTGCACCGGTCGCGGTCGACGACACCGCGAGCACCGCCTACGGCGCCTCGGTCCTCCTCGACGTCCTGGCCAACGACACCGACCCCAACGGCGACGCACTGTCCATCACCAGGCTGGGCGTGGCCGACCACGGCAAGGTGGCCTTGGTCGAGGACCAGGTCCGCTACACACCGCCCGCCGGCTTCTCAGGCGACGCCACCTTCACCTACACCGTCAGCGACGGCAACGGAGGCACCGACAGTGCCGAGGTGACCGTGACCGTCGAGAACGGGCTCCCCGTCGCCACAGACGATTCCGCGACGACGGGCACGGGCACCGAGGTGTCCATCGACGTGCTGGCCAACGACTCCGACCCCAACGGCGACACCCTCACGGTGGTCTCGGCCGACGACCCGGCCAACGGGTCGGTCCGCATCCAGGACGACGGCTCCCTGACCTACTACGCGCCGCGAGCCGGGTTCAAGGGTGACGACAGCTTCGACTACACGATCTCCGACGGCCAGGGCGGCACGGCCACGGCCACCGTTCGGATCACCGTGCGCAACGCCGCACCGAGCGCGACCGACGACTCCGCCTCGACCGGGGGTGAGCGCATCCTGATCCCGGTCCTGGCCAACGACACCGACACCAACGACGACACACTCAGCATCGGCAGCTTCGATGCCCGCAGCGCCCAGGGCGGCGTGGTCACCCGAGAGGGCGGCCAGCTCGGCTACACCTCGGCCAACGGCTTCCACGGCACCGACACCCTCGGCTACGTGGTCAGTGACGGCGACGGAGGCACGAGCCGCGGCCAGGTCACCGTCGAGGTCACGAACAGCGCTCCGGTCGCGGTCACCGACCAGGTCACCTTCGCAGCCAAGTCCGAAGGCGCACGCACCATCGACGTCCTGGCCAACGACACCGACCTCAACCGCGACACCCTGCGCCTCACCGAGGTCACCGGGGCCGGCGGCGGCACGGTCTCGATCGTCAACGGCAAGCTCGACTACCGCTACCGCAACGACTTCGCCGGGGCCGACACCTTCAGCTACGTCGTGGTCGATGGTTTCGGCGGCCGCGCCCGCGGCACCGTCAGCGTGACGGTCACCAACTCCGCCCCGTCGGCGGTCGCCGACTCCGCGAACATCAATCCCGGCGAGTCGGTGACCATCAACGCGCTGCTCAACGACTCCGACGCCAACGGTGACGCCATGACACTGAGCGCGGTCGCCAACCCCGCACGCGGCTCGGCACGCATCGAAGGTGGCAAGGTCGTCTACACCCCGGACAGCGATTTCCGAGGTGGCACGGACACCTTCACCTACACCGTCACCGACCCGCGAGGTGGCACCTCGACCGGCACGATCAGCGTGAAGGTCAACTTCGACCTCACGGTGGCTGCGCGCGGCACGGTGTCCGGGATCAACCACCAGGTCTGGGGCGATGTGTCCGGGATCGACCCTGCCGGCTCCGCGACCCTCACCGTGTCGATCACCGGCCTCAGCCTGATCACCTCGATCCCGACCGGGTGCTCCATCTCCGGCAGCACCGTGACCTGCCAGGTGACCGCTGATCGGGAGGTCGGGCCGATCCACTTCCTCGGCCTGCCGAACACTGCCTGGCGCGCCGACTTCAAGGTCACCGCCAAGGGCTTCACCGACGCCGACCCGTCGAACAACACCGACCGGCTCCCCTGAGCCGTCCGATGGGGCCCGCTTCGGCTGGTGGCATGGCGGTTCGCTCCATCGGGTATGAATGGGCCATGACCTTGATTCGCACCGTCGCCCGTCCGATGCTCGCCTCGATCTTCTTCCTCGGGGCCTACAGCGCCCTCAGGAACCCCGACGCCACGGCGGCCAAGGCCGGCAAGGTCACCGATCGCCTGGTGCCGTTGCTCCAGAAGGCTGCGCCGAGCGCACCCATCCCGCAGGATCCCAAGACGCTGGTGCGGATCAACGCCGCCGTGCAGATCGGTGCCGCCGCGGCGCTCGCCACCGGTCGCGCCCCGCGCCTCTCGTCCTCGGTGCTGGCCGTCACGCTGGTGCCCACGACGCTGGCCGGCCACGCGTTCTGGGAGGAGTCCGAGCCCGCCGCGAAGAACGCCCAGCGCCTGGGCTTCTTCAAGAACGTCTCCGTGCTGGGCGGGCTGTTGCTCGCCGGGGTCGACACCGACGGGAAGCCGGGTCTGGCGTGGCGGGCACGCCACGCGGCCACCGCGGCCAAGAAGGAGACCCGCCGGATGGCCAGGAATGCTCGGCGTGAGGCAAAGCTGGCCAAAGCACAGCTCACCTGATCCTCTCGGTAGGGTTCGGCCTGTGACGACGCTGGATCTTGCCGTGCCGAACCCGTGGCCCGCGCCCCGGGTCAACGACCCCGTGGACCTCGACGTCTCGCTGCCCGGATCCAAGTCGCTGACCAACCGCGCCCTGATCCTGGCCGCCATCGCCGACGGCCCGTCCGTCGTACGCCGTGCCCTGCGCTCGCGCGACACCATGCTGATGGCTGCGGCTCTGGACGCGCTGGGCTCCACGGTGGACACGGCAGGGCCGGACTGGGTCCTCACGCCGGGCGAGTTCACGCGCGACGCCGTGATCGACTGCGGGCTGGCCGGCACGGTCATGAGGTTCGTGCCCCCGATCGCCGGGCTGTCCTCCGGCCGGATCGACTTCGACGGCGACCCGCACATGCGCAGCCGCCCGATCGCCGAGGTCCTGACTGCCCTGCGTGGCCTGGGTGTGGCGGTCTCCGAGGCAGACGGCCTGCCCTTCACGATCATGGGTGGCGGGGCCGTGCGCGGTGGCACCGTGGTGATGGACGCCTCGGCCTCCTCGCAGTTCATCTCAGCGCTGCTCCTGGCTGGCGCGCGCTTCGAGGAAGGCGTCGACATCCGTCACGACGGCAAGCCGGTGCCGTCACTGCCTCACATCGAGATGACGATCGCCATGCTCGGTCAGCACGGCGTCGAGGTGGACGGTTCCGAGGCCAACCGGTGGACCGTCGCCCCGGGCCCGATCGCTGCCGTCGACCACGACATCGAGCCGGACCTGTCCAACGCTGCTCCCTTCCTGGCTCTCGCGGCGGTCTCGGGCGGCACCGTGCTCGTCCGGGACTGGCCCGCGAGCACCACCCAGCCCGGCGACGAGCTCGGCTCGATCCTCACGCTGATGGGCTGCACGGTCTCCCGGGAGGCTGCCGGGCTGCGAGTCACCGGCCCCGAGCACCTGCAGGGCGTCGACCTCGACCTGCATGACGTCGGCGAACTGACTCCCGCGGTCGCGGCCCTGTGTGCGCTGGCCGAGACGCCGTCCCATCTGCGCGGTGTCGCTCACATCCGCGGCCACGAGACCGACCGGCTCACTGCCCTGGCCACCGAGCTCGCTGCTCTCGGTGCCGACGTCACCGAGCACCCCGACGGGCTCTCCTTGCGCCCCTCGGCGCTGCACGGAGGGGTCTTCCACACCTATGCCGATCACCGGATGGCACATGCCGGGGTCATCCTCGGCGCCGCCGTCGACGGTGTTCTCGTGGAGGACGTGGGCACCACCGCCAAGACCTTCACCGACTTCCCCGGTTTCTGGGCCGGACTGCTGTGACATCAGGATGAGCCCGTGGTGAGCCGTTACGACGAGCATGACCAGGAGCATTACGACCGGCCCCGCCGGCGCAGTCGGCCACGCACCAAGGACCGCCCGACCTACGACGACGCTGTGGACGGTGTGGTCGTCACCGTCGACCGCGGCCGGCTCACACTGCTGATCGAGGGCCGGACGGTGATGGCCGTCAAGGCCCGCCCCCTGGGCCGCAAGGGGGTCGTCGTCGGGGACCGGGTCCGGGTGGTCGGGGACGTGTCGGGCACCGCCGACACCTTGGCGCGGATCGTCGAGGTCCATGAGCGTACGACGACCCTGCGCCGTACCGCCGACGACGACGACCCGGTCGAGCGCGTCATCGTGGCCAACGCCTCACAGTTGGTCGTGGTCACCGCCCTGGCCGATCCGGAACCGCGGCCCCGCCTGATCGATCGGGCGCTGGTGGCGGCGTACGCGTCGAGGATGCAGCCGATCCTGTGCCTGACCAAGGCCGACCTCGCCGACCCCGAGACGTTGCTGTCGACGTACCGCTCGTTGGGGGTGCCCTACGTCGTGACCCAGCGCGGCGGCGACCTCGACGAGGTCCGCGCCCAGCTCGTCGGCCGCACCAGTGTGCTCGTGGGACACAGCGGGGTCGGCAAGTCGACGCTGGTCAACGCGCTCGTGCCGGACGCCAATCGTCAGGTCGGCATCGTCAACGCGGTGACCGGCCGGGGACGGCACACTTCGACGAGTGCCTACATGCTCGCCCTTCCCGAGGGCGGCTGGATCATCGATACCCCGGGCATCCGGTCCTTCGGGCTGGCGCACGTGGACCCCGAGAGCCTCATCGAGGCGTTCCCGGACCTGGACGAGATGACCGAGGACTGCCCGCGCGGCTGCACCCACGGGGAGGACGAGCCCGAGTGCGGGCTCGACGACGCCGTGGCCGCGGGGACCGCGGAGATCGATCGGGTGCTGTCGTTCCGGCGCCTGCTGGCCGCGCGGGAGCGCGGCTCCGAGGACCAGTACTGACCCACCCGGGGCCAGGTCAGCCCCAGACGGCCTTGGCGCCGGCGTCGCCGGTCATGTAGACGAAGACCAGGGTGACGATCGCCGCGATGGGGAGCAGGACGGTCACCGGGAGCACCAGCGCCTTGACCCGGACCTCCTTGTCGGCCTTGCCGGCTAGGGCGGTGACGTGAGGCAGCACCCACCACGCCACAGCCATCAGCGCGACCAGCACCCACATCGAGAACAGCATGCGTCCGGCCCACATCTCGTGCTTCTCCACCAGCGGTGTGAACAGCCCGCGGTCCTCCTTGAGGCTCTCGCCGGTGAGCGAGGCAAGTTGGGTGGCACCCACCGCCATGATCCCGACCGCCAGCATCGGGTGCCGCAGCGCCCAGCGCCAGCGAGGCACCAGGGCGTAGACGAGGGCGGACAGGGCTGCCAGTGGCACGAAGACGACTGCAGCGTGCACGACGAGGGGGTGCAGAGGCACTCCGTTGATCTCCATGGCGCCCACGGTAGCGGCGCGACCTGTCCAGAACCTGTGTACGAAAGTCCTACGACCAGGGTGTCGAAGACCCGACCCTGCGGTGTCCGGCGTGACACGGGCAATAGCCTGTCGTCATGTCCATCGACTACACCGACGACCTCCGGCTCGCGCACATCCTGGCCGACGACGCCGATTCCCTCACCTCGGCTCGGTTCAAGTCGCTCGACCTCCACGTCATGAGCAAGCCGGATCTCACGCCGGTCACCGATGCCGACCAGGCCGTCGAGGACGGGATCCGGCGCACCTTGTCGCGCGCCAGGTCCCGCGACGCCGTGACCGGCGAGGAGACCGGGTCGACCGGCCACAGCCAACGCCGATGGATCGTCGACCCCATCGACGGGACGAAGAACTTCGTGCGCGGCGTCCCGGTCTGGGCGACGCTGATCTCCCTGGTGGTCGACGAGGAGGTCGTGCTGGGTGTGGTGTCGGCACCGGCCCTGCAACGCCGTTGGTGGGCCTCTGCCGGCAACGGTGCGTGGACAGGTCGCTCCCTGCTCAAGGCCACCCGCTGCCAGGTCTCCGACGTACGGCGCCTCGAGGACGCGTCGATGTCCTATGCGTCCCTGCACGGCTGGGAGGAACGCGGCCGCCTCGACGACTTCCTCGCCCTGTCGCGGCGGTGCTGGCGCACGCGCGCCTACAGCGACTTCTGGTCCTACATGCTGCTGGCCGAGGGGGCGGTCGACATCGCCACCGAACCCGAGCTCGCGGTCTATGACATGGCCGCCCTCGATGTCATCGTGCGGGAGGCCGGAGGGCAGTTCACGTCGCTGGACGGCACCCCGGGGCCGTTCGGCGGCAACGTGATGGCCACCAATGGTCACCTGCACGAAGCCGCGCTGTCGTTCCTCGGCGCGCTGAGTGACAGCAGCGACCCCGACGACCAGCGCTACGGGCCAGGCTCCGTGGCCGATCTGCGCTCGCACCGTCGCTCCCCCACCCCCGACGAGCCACCGCTGGGATGACCAGCCTGCGGACGGAGGACGGTCGGCCCCTGTTCAACGGTGCCGCCCGCCACTAGCGTGACGCTTGAGACACCAGCGAAAAGGGAGGCCCCATGCGCATCAACGACGTGCTCCGATCCAAGCCGAGCTTCGAGGTGGTCACCATCGCCCCCGATGCCACCGTGCGCGACCTCGTGGCGACCCTCGCCCAGCACAACGTCGGTGCCTTGATCGTCAGCGTGGACGGCGAGTCCGTGGACGGCATCGTGTCCGAGCGTGACGTGGTACGCCGGCTCAACGACGGGGTCGCGGTCCTCGACGCACGCGTCGACACGATCATGACCGCGTCGGTCGAGACCTGTGAGGGCGACCAGGACCTGGACGAGCTCATGAAGCAGATGACAGACCACCGCATCCGCCACGTCCCGGTGGTGGCCGACGGCAAGCTGACTGGCATCATCTCCATCGGTGACGTGGTCAAGAGCCGGATCAGCGAGCTCGAGTTCGAGCGTGACCAGCTCGACCAGTACCTCCACCAGACCTGACGCCTACGTGCGCGGTTCGTGCTGCGGACCACGCGGGAGAACCCACATGGACAAGCCCGAGATCGACTTCTTCGACCCCGAGCCGCCGACCGACCTCGTGATCACCGATGTCACGGTCGGCGACGGAGCCGAGGCCACCGCCGGATCGACCGTGTCGGTGCACTACGTGGGCGTGGCCCACTCCTCAGGCGAGGAGTTCGACGCCTCGTACAACCGCGGGGCGCCGCTGCAGTTCCGCGTCGGCGTCGGCCAGGTCATCGCCGGCTGGGACCAGGGGATCCTGGGGATGAAGGTGGGCGGACGGCGTCAGCTCGTGATCCCGGCCCACCTCGGTTATGGCGACCGGGGTGCCGGCGGCGTGATCGCACCCGGCGAGACCCTCATCTTCGTCTGTGACCTGATGGGCGTCTCCTGAGCTCAGGACACCCGCGCGGACTGTGAGCCCAGGGCGACCACGTCGCCCTTGAGCAGTTGGCGGCCGCGGCGCGTCTCGACCTCACCGTTGACCTGCACGAGCCCTTGGATCATCAGGGGCTTGGCGTCGGCACCGGTGTCGATGAGGTTGGCGAGTTTGAGGAACTGGCCGAGCCTGATCGACTCGTCGCGGATGGGTACGTCGAGCATCAGTTGATCACCACCGATATCGCATGGATGAGGACGCCGACGAGACCGCCGACGATGGTGCCGTTGATCCGGATGAACTGCAGGTCGCGGCCGACGTGGAGCTCGATCTTGTCAGCAGCCTCCTTGCCGTCCCAGCGTTCGATGGTGCTGGTGATCACGCTGGTGATCTCCTCGCCGTAGCGTGAAACCGTGAAGACCGCCACGTCGGCGGCGACCCCGTCGAGACGCTGCTGGAGCGCCTCGTCGGTGGTGAGCCGTGAGGCGAAGGACTGGACCTCGTGGGTGAGCCGGGCCCGAAGAGGCCCGGACTGGTCCTCCAGGGAGGTGCGCAGCGCGTTGCGCAGGGCCTTCCAGAGCGAGACGGCAGTTGCACTGACCTGCTCGTGCTCGAGGATCCGGTCCTTGAGCGCCTCGGCGCGAGCTTGCGTCGCCGGGTCGTGCAGCAGGTCCTGGGCGAGCTGGGCCAGCATCGAGTCGAGGGCTTCGCGGGCATGGTGTCGCGGGTCGTTGCGGATGTCCTCCAGCCACCTGATCGCCTCGGTGTGCAGGCGGCCGGTGACGGCGTCGTTGAGCCGGGGTGGCGTCCACCAGGGCGCGCGTTCGGAGAGCACCTGGGTGAAGGTCTCCTCGTTGGCCTCCAGCCAGCGCTGGAGCTCCTCGAGGCCGAGGTCGACCACCCCGTGGTGGAGGTCGTCGCGCACCGCCTCGCAGAGCAGCGTGCCCAGGATCGGCGCGATCGGCTCGTCGTGGAATCGGGGCACCAGCACCTGCTCGACCAGTTCGACGATGTGGTCGTCGCGGACCTTGCCCAGGGCGATCACGGCCACGTCGGCGACCTCGTCGACGACGCGGCGCGCGTTCGTGGGCTGACTCCCCCACGCCCCCATGCGTCGCGAGATGGCCGAGGCCGAGATCCGCTCGCGGATGATCGTCTCCTGCAGGAAGTTCTCGCCCACGAAGTCCTCCAGGCTCCGCCCGAGGTCCTCCTTGCGCTTGGGGATCAACGCGGTGTGCGGGATGGGCAGACCCAACGGATGCTTGAACAGGGCGGCCACCGCGAACCAGTCCGCGATGGCGCCGACCATCGAGGCCTCGGCGCCTGCGTTGACGAAGCCCAGGAACCCGTCCTGGCCCAGGGTGGCGACGTACACGACCGCGGCCAGGCCCAACAGGGAGACCGCGAGGGTCCGCATGCGGCGAAGGCCGGCTCGACGCTCGGCGTCCGCCTCGGGCTCGGGGGTCTGGATCTGCAGCGTCGTCATCGTCTCGATTCTGTCAGGCCGGCATGAAACGATGACCCGCATGTCGCGCACCGTGATCACTTTCGGCACTTTCGACGTCTTCCACGTCGGCCACCTCCGGGTCATCGAGCGCGCCGCCGCGCTGGGTGATCGCCTCGTGGTCGGGGTCTCAGCAGACGCTCTCAACATCAAGAAGAAGGGTCGGGCGCCGGTGTTCAGCGAGGGCGAACGGATGGAGATCGTGGCAGCCCTCAAGCCCGTCGATGCCGTGTTCCGAGAGGACAGCCTGGAGCAGAAGCGGGACTACATCATCGAGCACGGCGCCGACGTCCTGGTGATGGGCGACGACTGGGAGGGCAAGTTCGACGAGTTCAAGGATGTCTGCGACGTGGTCTACCTGACCCGCACACCGGCGATCTCGACGACGGCGCTCATCGAGAAGATCTCCGGCACTGCCTGAGCCGAACTCGGGGTTCGTGCTCATTGCAACCGTTTCTGAGGTTAGGGTGAACGCCTTCCTATCCTCGCTCTGAGAGAGACTCCATGCGCCGCACGTTCGCTTCAGTGCTGGTGGCTGTCGCCGCCCTCACCGCTCCACTGCTCGTCACCCAGTCCGCCGGCGCCCAATCGGCGCCGCTGGTCGACAAGGCGCGCAGCGCCGAACCGACCGCCGCCGAGCGCCAGGCCGACATGGCACTGACCGAGGCTCGCGAGGTGCTCTCCGGCACCGCGGCCCCCGGTCGCGACGCGACCATGGCGCTGGTCGCCCTCCGCAAGTCGTACGACGACCTCTCGGCTGCCGAGCAGAAGAGCGCCGACAAGCTGATGGCGCGCCCGACGCGCAACGACATGTTGTGCAGCACGCACGTCTGCGTGCACTACTCCACCGGCACGGGCGCCGGTGACACGACGACGCCCGCCTGGGCCCAGACCACCCTGGACACCATGGAGTCGGTGTGGACCTACGAGGTCACCACCCGCGGCTACACCCGCGGACCGGCCGTCGACAACGGCCTGGGCGGCACCCCCCAGTTCGACGTCTACACCGAGGACCTGCTCGGTGACGGCCTCTACGGCTACTGCCAGCCCGAGACCAAGCAGGCCGGCCAGGACTGGATCTACTCCGGCTACTGCGTGCTCGACAACGACTACGCCGGCTACCCGCTCGGTGCCCTGCCGAGCCTCCAGGTGACCGCGGCTCACGAGTTCTTCCACGCGATCCAGTTCAACTACGACACCGGCGAGGACGGTTGGCTGATGGAGGCCACCGCCACCTGGATGGAGGAGCGCTACGCCGACAACGTCAACGACAACCGCTCCTACCTGAGCTACGGCCAGCTCGCGAAGCCTCGCACCCCGCTCGACACGTTCTCCGGGCTGACGCACTACGGCAACTGGATCTTCTTCGAGCGCCTCTCCAAGCGGTTCGGGGTCGACGCGGTGCGCAACATCTGGACCCGCCTCGACGCAACCAGTGGTGCCCGCGACAACTTCTCGATCCAGGCGGTTCGCAACTACCTGACCTCCAAGCACGTCAAGCTGCCGCGTTTCTACGCCGACTTCGCGGCCGGCAACCTGTTCCCGGGCAAGGTCTACAGCGAGGGCGCGTCCTACACACGAACGCGGGTCGCCAAGGCCTACAAGTTCGGCAAGGCGAAGCACGCCGCCGTGGGCAGCCTGGGGCTGAACCACCTCACGAGCACCAGCTACTCCTACACCCCGACTGCCACCCTCAAGGGCGCGTGGAAGCTGCGGCTGTTCGTGGACGGCCCCAACGCCGTCGAGGGCACAGCCGGCTACGCGCAGATCCTGATGAAGAACGGCGCCTTGGTCCGCAAGGCGATGCCGATCAACGCTGCCGGCAACGGTGTGGTGCGGGTGAACTTCAACCGGGCCAAGGTGGCTCGGGTGAGCTTCACGCTGGCCAACGCCGGGACGCAGTACACGTGCTGGCAGGGCACCAACTTCGCCTGCCAGGGCAAGTCGCGCAACAACGGCAACACGTTCAAGTGGAGCGCGACGGCCTACCGCTGATCGAGCTCGGCCGCCGTGGGCGGGTTGGCTCCCGGACGGGAGACGGTGATCGCGGCGGCCCGGTTGGCCCGAGTCATCACCTCGGTCCACCCGGCCAGGGACAGCCCCCGCAGCTCGCTGCGGTTGGTCGCCCCGAGCAGCTCGCGGCGGCGTAGACCGTCGAGCAGGGCAGCGCAGAAGGAGTCGCCGGCACCGATGGTGTCGGCGACTTCCACATTTTCGCCCGCGATGTCGACGCGGCCGGCGGCGCTGAAGCACGAGGCGCCCTGGCCGCCCCAGGTGACGACGACGGCCCCAGCTCCGAGGGCGAGGATCCGTTCGACGGCGTCCTCGATGCTCCCCTCGGGGTAGAGGTGCTCGAGGTCCTCGTCGGAGGCCTTGACCACGTCGCTGACCGCGACCAGCGCATCGACCCGGGCAACCAGCTCGGCGCTGATGCCGGTGGCTGCGGGCCGGGCGTTGATGTCATAGCTGATCGTGGCGACCTCGCGCAGGGACGCGATGGCCTCCACCACCGTGCCGGCACCGGGCTCCAGCACCGCCCCCAACGACCCCGTGTGCACCAACAGCGGCGGGTCGGCTGGCCGTGGAGGCTGCAGCTCCCAGTGCAGGTCGAAGACGTACGACGCGGCGCCGGTGGCATCAATCGTGGCCAGCGCCGAAGACGTGCGCTCCAGACCGTGGGGGTTGCCCACGAGGCTGACCCCGGCGTCGGCGAAGTGTCGGTCGAGGAGGCCACCGAGCCGGTCAGCGCCGTACGCCGTGGCCAGCCCGACGCTGGTGCCCAGCCGGCTCATGGCGACCGCGACGTTGGCGGGGCTGCCGCCGGGATGGTCGACGGTGGTGCCGTCGGGCTGGGCGACGATGTCGACGAGGGCCTCGCCGATGACCAGAGCGGTGATTGTCATGCGCACATCGTGGCGGTTGCCAGACCCCGTGTCACGCGCCGGTGGCCCGCTCGGCGAGCTCGGCGTCGTCGACTCCGCGGAAGTGACGGTAGCTGTAGACGATCAGGGCCAGGGCGATGATGCCCGACAGGATCAGCGTGACACCGGCCCACATGCCGCCGAACAGCCACCAGGAGTCCCGCACGGGCCACCAACCCGGTGCTGGGGGCTGGAGGAACCAGAGCACACCGACGGCCATCACCATCAACCCACCGATCACTGAGGCGATGATGCGCGGCCAGGTCCGCACGCCGTCGGCGGCGGTCTGGAAGGCTCGCGCCTTGACCGGCTCGAGCCTGCGCTCGGCCCACTCGTACTGCTGTGACAGCACAGCCAGCCCGGCGAACAGGGCCAGGAGCCCAGGGCCGGGCAGCACCAGCGCTGCGATCCCGCCGATCACGAGGGTCCAGCCCAGCACTTCCAGTGCGATCCGCTTCGCGGCCGACTTCGCTCCCATGCGGACACCCTCTCAGATGGAACCTGAACGAACCGCGGTGTAGAGCCCGCTAGAATATGAGTGTCTTGATTGATGTACTTACTAATGGGGCCCACCTGATCTCCCTCGACCAGGTACACGCCTAGGGGCGGCATGCCGTTGAGTTCCGCGTGCACGATCGCGCTGGGACCGGTGTACGACGACCCACTGAGCGCGGTGCGGTTAGGTGAGGGCAGGCTTGCTTTACTGGAATGATTCCAGAAAAGGTGCTTGCATGGGGACATGACCCTTCACAGCGAGAAGACCCACACCGCCACCCCGCCGTACCGCGCCTCGGCTGAGGTCGCCGCGCACCTCCAGGCCCTGCACGTCGACCTGATCGACCTCCACCTCCAGGGGAAGCAGGCGCACTGGAACGTCGTCGGCAAGAACTTCCGGGACCTGCACCTGCAGCTCGACGAGGTCGTCACCGACGCCCGCACCTTCTCCGACCAGGTCGCCGAGCGGATGCGTGCCATCTACATCACCCCGGACGGTCGCGCTGCAACCGTGGCCGCGCAGACCAGCCTGGCCACCTTCCCTGCCGACGAGATCGACACCGCTGAGACCGTGGACCTGATCACCGCCGCGCTGTACGCCGTCGCCGCGACCGCACGCCGCATCCACGACGACGTCGACGCCGAGGACCCGACCACGGCCGACATCCTGCACACCATCCTGGAGCGGGTCGAACAGCTCGCCTGGATGATCGACTCGGAGAACCGGATCGCCAACCGCAGCATCCCGCGCGCCATCTCCAGCTAGGACCGACCCCAGGCCGCCGTAAGGCATCGCTCGGGCTGCTCGTCTCCCCCCTGAGGACTCAGGGGGACCAGATGAGCAGGCACACGCCGAAACGCAGGAAGCAGCGCCACAGCACGTCGGGACGGGTGATCGCGAGCGGCGCCGCGCTGACCCTGGCGGTGGGGACCCTGGCGATCCTTGCCCTGGCTCGTGGCGGCGCTCGCCCCCCGGACACGATCGATGCCGCTGCCGCGGACCGGCACTGCGCGACCCGGCCCGCGGTGCGGGTCGCGACGACCGGCGACTACGCGCCCGTGGTGCAGGCCGTGGCCGACGATTCCTGCGTTGACCTGACCATGATCATCACGCAGGGCTCCTCGGGGGTGAGGCGGCTGGCGTCGGGAGACGTCGATGTCTGGATCCCGGACTCACGCGAACGAGCGTTCCTGGCCGGTCCGATGCTGGCCGCGAGGGCGCCGTCGACGGCGACCAGTCCCGTGGTGCTGGCAGCCAGCACCACGACCGCTGCCACCCTGACTGACCGGGACCGGCCCAGCTGGGCTCTCGTCCTGAAGAGCGGCGATCGCGGGCCCCTCACCTTCGGGATCGAGCAGCCCACGACCTCCGGCGTCGGACTCGCCCTCGCGGCCACGCTGGCGCCAGTGGCCACCCGGATCACAGGTGACCGCGACACGGCGCTGGCCACCACGGCCGCCGCCCTCTCCCGCCTCCCGGCCGTCGCCGAGGAGGACACCACCGCGATCGCGGACGGCGAAGTCCGCATCGTCGAGGAACGCCTGGTCCCACCCGGCGCCGCGATCGTGCCGGCAGCGGAGGGCTCGCCCGTCCTGGACCACCCCTGGATCCAGGGGCCCCACACGCGCCACGCAGGGGCAGCCCGCGTGCTGCTGACCGCCTTGCTGGGCGATTCCGGCACCCGGGCACGCACGGCCCACGGCTTCCGCGAGCCCGGCCTGCGTTCCTTCAAGCCCCTGGGCGTCACCTCACGGCTGCTCGCGCCGCCTGCCGTGAAGGACATCCCGATCCTCTACGCCCTGGCCACTGCGGGCGGCAGACCGGGCAACACCCTGGCCGTGGTCGACGTCAGCGGCTCGATGAACCAGACCGTGCCGGGCCACGGCCAGCCGCTGATCACCTACGTGCGCCAGTCGGTCGGGGCCAGTCTCAGTGTGCTGAGCGATCGCACGAGGATCGGACTGTGGCAGTTCGGCTCCCGCATCGACGGCGACCGGGACCACGAACAGCTCGTTGCCATGGCACCGCTGGCCCGCAACCGGCCCGAGATGATGCGGATGGGCACCACGATGCGGGCCCGCGACACAGGCACCGGGCTCTACGACACCACCCTGGCGGCCTACCGCCACGTCCAGGCCCACTTCGAACCAGCCGCCAACAACGTCGTGACGATCTTCACCGACGGCAAGAACGACGAGGCGACCGGGCTGGATCTGACCGGCCTGCTGGCAGCCCTGCGCGAGGCCCAGGATCCCCGACGGCCCATCTCGCTGCTGTTCATCGCCTACGGCAAGGCCGACCGGGCCGCGATGAGCCGCATCGTGAGGACCACCGGCGGAGCCGTGTTCCCCATCGATCGGCCCACCCAGATCATCGGCGCCCTCATGACGGCCACGGCCCGGACGGTGATCGAGGAACAGCGAGGCGCCCCGGCGTATCAACAGCCTTCCTGAGTGGTCTGTTCGGGTGACGTCGGCGCTGTGCCGACGAGGGTGCTGGGAGAGGAACGGTCATGAGTGCGATGATCAGTGCAGATGTATCTGGCTGGCTCGAACGTCCTCTTCCGGTCTGCACTGCCCGCAGACTCGACGACCGGCGGCGGGTCAGCCGGCGCAGGAGGCCCAGCATGGATCAGCAGCCACACAGCGTCGCGGAGCTCGTGGAGGGCGCCCGCCGCGGGGATCAGCGCGTCTGGGACGAGCTCGTGGAGCGATTCCTCCCCCTGGTGAGTGCGATCATCGCCCGCCACCGGCTGCGCGGTCATGACGCCGACGACGTGAACCAGACCGTGTGGCTCCGGCTCGTGGAACACCTCGACACCCTGCGCGAACCCCGGGCCCTACCCGGCTGGATCGCCACCACCACCCGCCACGAGTGTCTGCGGGTCGTCGACCGCTCCAAGCGCACCGTGGCCGTGGACCCCCAGGTGGCGACCCCGTTCGACCACGTACGCGACGACACCGACCTGAGCGACGACCTGCTCGTGCTCGAACAGCACCAGGCCCTGCGCGCGGCGCTCCTGGAGTTGCCCGACGACCGACGCGAGCTGCTCACGCTGCTGCTCGCCGACCCACCCTTGCCCTACCGTGAGATCAGTCGGCTGCTCGGCATCCCGGTCGGCAGCATCGGACCCACCAGGGCCCGCGCTCTGGAACAGCTCAGGAACAGCAACGCACTCAAGGGGTTCCTCGCCGGAGCCGGCTCGGAGCATCCCCATGACCCGCTGGGACGATGACGAGGCCCTCATGCAGGACCTCGACGACGCACTCGCCGGCGCCGTCTCGGACCGTGCTCGAGTCGATGCGCGCGCGGCGTTCGCGTGGCGCACGATCGACGACGACCTGATGAGCCTGTCGCACGACTCGCTCACAGCCGGCGAGTTGCTGGTGCGCAGCGCCGCGGTGAGTACGCCGCGCGTGGTCGGCTTCCAGGGGACCGGGTTCTCACTGGAGATCGAGATCGACGGGCCCACGATGATGGGCCAGGTGATCCCCGGGCTGGTGTGTCAGATCGCAGTGGTGACCTCGGCCGGAGAGCCCAGCATCGTGACCACCGATGAGGCGGGCTTCTTCTCTGCCGCGGCCCCGGCTCCGGGACCCGTGCGGTTCACCGTGACCTACGACGGCTCGGTGCAGAGCACCGAGTGGATGACGCTCTGAGCCCTTACAGCCAGGGGCCGACGCCCGGCTTGGACTGGGCGCGCGCCTCGGCCAGCAGCTGATTGGCGCAGAGGCGGGCGCTCAGCCCGGTCTTGCTCATCCGTGCGGCTATCTTGCCGACCACCAGCGGGGTGGAGAACGACGTGCCGCTCCAGCGAGCCAGGCCCTCGAACTTCCGCACCTCGCCGATGACCGGCGGTTCATGGGTGATGAACGTCCCGCGGGGGTAGGCGTTGACCATGTCGACCCCCAGCGCCGAGACGTCGACCCAGCTGCCGTAGTTGGAGAAGTCGGCACGCTTGCCGTCGGGGGTGAGGGCTCCCACCGACACGCTCCACGGGAAGGCAGCCGGCCAGAACGGCGCCCGGGTGCCCTCGTTGCCGGCTGCGGCGACCAGCACCGTGCCCTTGACGTGACTGAGGAAGTTCTCCCAGAACACCTCGAAGCTCAGTGGCGGCCGGTCCTCGCGCGTGGTCGACCCAGCCGACAGGCTGATGATGTCCGGCCCGAGGGCGAGGGCCTGGCAGAGCTGGACGGTCATGTCGGACTCGAAGATCGCGCCGCCCTGGGGCAGGAAGCCCTCCACCCGGATCTCGGTCTTGGGTGCCTCGCAGCGGATGACCCCGGCGATGAAGGTGCCGTGGCCGGCGTAGGGGTGAATGTGGTCGGTGTCGATGACCTCAGGATCACCGGTCACCCCGGCCAACCACGGGCTGATCGGGTCGGTCGCTGCTGGTTCCCACCACCCCGTGTCGACAACCGACACGAAGACGCCGCAGCCGGCCTCACTGTTGCGCGAGACCTTGGGCCGGGGATGGGCGATCACCGGAACCTCGGGCTCCGTCGCGGGGCAGCATCGCCCCGGGGTGACGTGCAGGATGTGGTCGGGGGTGGCGACCCCGATACCCACGGCGTTGTCGAGCTCGGTGAGCAGGTCCGGCACGGCCTGGTCGCCCGCGACGCTCAGGCGCGTGAGGCCGTTCACCAGGTTGTCGGCGATCCGCGACCGGTCTCCGAGGTAGTTGGTCACCCGTTCGACGTCGCGGTCGCGCACCAGGACGCTCTCACGGCGAAAGAGGTAGCTGAAGTCGGCCGGGTCCTCGCTGTCCCAGCCGACCTGGTCTCGACCGAGCGCGTCGGCGATGATCCCCACCTGGATGCGGGCCAGCTCGCGACGCTGCTGCTCATCCAGTGGTTCGCGCTTGGGCTCTGGCTTTTCCGAAGCGGCCATGAGCAGCCCCCGATCCTCGACAGTGGTCCCCGGTAGATCTTCGCTAGCGTAGCGACAAACACCGGAGCAGGTTAAGAGGTGACATTGCGGTCCCGGACCACACCGGCGCAGGTCCCGCCGGCAGAGTTGACCACGTTGGCCCTGTCGCGCCCCTCGGTCGCCCTGCAGCAGGCCCGTTCCGTGCTGGAGTCCAGCTCGGATCCCGTTGCCCGCTCCTTCGCGTATCAGGCCGCTGGCATCGTGCACCGAGAGAACGGCGAGATGACCGAAGCCATCGGGCACCTGCGCCAAGGACTGCGCGCCGCCCGTCGCACCGGCTCCCTCGAGCGCACGGCCGACGTCGAGGCGACCCTGGGCGCCACCCTGGTCATGAACGGCCGCACGCGCATCGGGTTGAAGCACCTCGACGCGGCCGCCGACGCGGCCACCGGCTCGGTCCTGGCCACGGTGCTGATGCGGCGCGCCTACATCCTCAGCCAGCTCGGTCGTCACGGCGAGGCCCTCACCGACATGGGCAAGGCGCTGAAGGGCATCCGCGCTGCGGGTGACGTGGTCTGGGAGGGCCGCGCACTGACCAATCGTGGCCTGATCCACCTCGCCCGCGGTTCGCTGACCAGGGCCGAAAGCGACTTCGTCCGGGCCGGGGCGCTGCTCGAAGCTGCCCACCAGGAGCTGGAGGCGGTCGACGCCGTCGAGCACCAGGGTCTGGTGGCCTTCACCCGGGGAGATCTGCCTCGCGCACTGGCGCTCTACGACGAGGCTGCTCGCCGCTACGCCCCTGTCGCGGCCGCCCCTCCCGAGCTGGCCATCGATCGTTCCGCGGTGCTGTTGGCAGCCGGCCTCGCCCATGAGGCGGTGAGCGTGATCGAAGAGGCGCTGGCCGAACCCGCCATGCAGCCTCGCAGCCGCGCCGAGCTCCTGCTTGCCGAAGCCAACGCCTCCTTGGCGGCAAACGACCCGACCAAAGCCCTGGCCGCGGCCACCGAGGCGCGGAGCCTGTTCCGCCGACAGGACCGGGCGTGGTGGGCGGACCGGGCCGATCTGGCGGCCATCCGGGCCCGTCGGGACCGAGGTGAGACGGGTCCAGCCCTGCTCAGGGCCGGAACCGCAGTGGCGTTCCGACTCCAGGCGCTTCGGGCCGAAGACGCTCCCCACGCGCTGTTGCTCGCGGGTCGTCTCGCGACGGTCCGGGGGGACCCGTCTGCCCACGAGCTGCTGACGGCCGCCGCGCGCTATCAGCGCAACCCGTCGGCCCTGGTCCGGGCGACAGGGTGGCTGGCCAGCGCCCTCGACCGTGACGCGAACGGCAACACCCGGGGGGTCTACGCCGCCTGCGCCCGTGGGCTCGAAGCCCTCGACGAACACCGGATGAGCCTGGGCAGCTCCGAGCTGCGTGCACTCGCAACCCGGCACGGTGAAGAGCTGTCCCAGCTGGCCACCCGCTCGGCCGTCGCCTCGGGGGACGCCCGGCGCATCCTGCACTGGAGTGAACGCTGGCGGGCGACCGCCCTCACGCAGCCACCGGTGCGTCCGCGGCTCAGCCAGCGCAGCCGTCAGGCTCCAGGCCCGCCTGAGGATGTCGAGGCCCGCAAAGGAGCCGCCGCGCCGATAGGGCTCGAGCAGGCCATTCGCAGTCAACGACACCAGCTGTCCGGGGTGGCCGGGGTGTCGACCCGCTTCAACGTTCCCGACTTCGTCGACTCACTCGGCGCCGACACGTTCATCGAGCTGCTCGAGGTCGAGGAGACCCTGCACGCCGTCGTCGCCCGGGCAGGCCGGGTGCGCACCCAGGTGGTCGGCCCGATCGGGGCCGCCCTGGCCGCCGTGACCGCGACCCGGTTCGCGCTGCGTCAGTCGGCTCGGGGACGCCCCACCACGCTGGACGGGGTCGGGGACCGTCTCCAGACGGCACTGCTGGGCCCAGCGGCTCGGCTCCTCGGCAGCGGGCCGGTGGTGATCTCTCCCTCCAGTCGGCTGCACGACACTCCGTGGTCACTGCTCCCGGTGCTGTCCGAGCGGCCCGTGGCCGTCGTACCGTCGGCTGTCATGTGGCAGCGGGCAAAGGCCGCCACTCCCCCGGCTGCAGCACGCCTCGTCCTGGTCGCCGGTCCCGGCCTCAAGACCGGTGGGGCCGAGGTGAGCGTGCTCGCCGACTCCGGTTCGGCAGCGGTCGTGCTGCGCAACGGCGCTGCGACCGTCGCCAACTGCCTCAAGGCCTTGGACGGCGCGAGCCTGGCTCACATCGCCGCGCACGGGCAGTTCCGGCCGGACAGCCCGATGTTCTCCTCGCTGGTCATGCACGACGGACCGCTGACGGTGCACGACCTCGAACTGCTGCATCGGGCTCCACATCGCCTGGTGCTCTCCGCCTGCGACTCCGGGGTGATGGTCCCGGTCGGGGCCAACGAACTGCTGGGGCTGGCCTCGGTGCTCCTGTCGCTGGGTACGGCGGGCATCGTGTCCAGCATCGCCGAGGTCAACGACGAGGCGACCGTGGGCCTCATGCTCGACGTGCATGCCGGCCTGGCCACCGGAGCCGGGCTGGCTGAGGTGATGCTCGCGGCCCGACAGCGGGCCCGCGGTGACCTGGTCACCGAGGCCACGGCAGCAGCGTTCGTGGCACTGGGGGTGTGAGCCCACTCGAGCAGGCTCAGTCGAGCAGCTGGGCCAGCCGGGCGATGTCGGCAGGGCCGACGCGGCAGCAACCGCCCACGAGCTGGGCGCCGGCCGCCACCCAGTCCAACGCCAGGGGGGTGGAGTCCTGGGCGGTCCCCCGCCAGGAGCCAGACGCGCTGTCCCAGTCCTCGCCCTTGTTCGGGTAGGCCACGCCCGGGCGTCCGGTCACCTCGGCAGCGATCCTCAGAGCCGGCAGCACCTGATCCGGAGCGGAGCAGTTCAGTCCCACCGCCTGCACCGCGGAACTGTCGGCCAACACCGCGTAGGCCTCGGTCAGAGGCTGCCCGGCCCGGGTGCGTTCTCCCTCGACGGAGTAGGCGAACCACGCCGGCAGCCCGATCTCGTCGAGTAGGGCGACCAGCACCGCGGCCTCGTCAGCGTCCGGGATCGTCTCCACGGCGAACAGGTCGGGTCCGGCGGCGGCCAGCAGGTCCAGCCGCGGCAGGTGGAACTCGCGCAGCTGAGCAGCGCTGAGCCCGTAGCGGCCACGATATTCCGAACCGTCGGCCAGGACGGCGCCGTAGGGTCCGACGGAGGCGGCCACCAGCAACGGGTGGGCGTCCTGTGCCTGGAACTCGTCGCGAGCCTGCTGGGCGATCGCGACGCTGGCGGTGATGAGGCCCTCGGCCTCCTGGCGCTCCATCCCCGCGGAGACCAGGCTCGGCACGCTGGCCTGATAGCTGGCGCTCGTCGCCACCCTGGCACCGGCCGCGAAGTAGTCGCGGTGCACCGCGGCGATCTCCTCGGGAGCGTCGCGGAGCAACCGGGCCGTCCACAGCTGCGACGACAGGTCGAGGCCACGGTCCTCCAGCGCGTTGGACAGGCCGCCGTCGAGGATCATCAGGTCCGGGAACATGGCACAACGCTAGGCCACCGAGCGACGTTGCGGTGCTGCGCGACCATGGGGACATGCCCTCGGACGCTTGCCACCCGACTGTGCTGTCGATCCACATCTCTCCGGCGACCCGGCTGCCGATGCGTGCGGTCGACAGCATCGAGGCCGAGGCCGGGAAGGGCCTGGTGGGCGACCGCTACCACGGCACCCGACATCGGCACGTGACCGTGCAGTCGGGCACAGCACTGCAGGAGGCGGCCACCGCGTTCGGCTCGCCGATCCCAGCCGCACTGACCCGGCGCAACATCACCCTGTCGAGCGGTGAGGTCCCGACCGTCCCCGGCACCCGGATCCGGATCGGAGCAGTGACCCTCGAGGTCGTTCGGGTGGCCGCACCGTGCAAGTTGCTCGATGACACGATCGGGGCCGGCGCCCAAGGGGCACTACGGCGACGGGCAGGCACCGTCTTCCGGGTCCTCACCTCGGGCACCATCGCCGTGGGCGCAGGCGTGGAGCTCGACCTGCCCGAGCTGCGTTAGGCTCCGGCCCATGTCCGGCTCCCGTCACGACGGCTACGTCTCCACCGGGCACCTGCCGAGCGCCGACCGGGTGCAGCTCCTCGTCGACGAGGCCCACGAGCGCTTCGCGAGCACCACCGAGGGCCACAACTCCACGGTCTACCCCGCGCTGCGCGACGTACCCCCCGACCTGTTCGGGATCTGCGTGGTGCAGACCGACGGCACCGTCCACTCCAGCGGCGACGCCGACGTCGAGTTCACGATCATGAGCGTAGCCAAGCCGTTCGTCTTCGCTCTCGTCTGTCAGGAGCTCGGCGCGGCCACCACCCGCAACCGGCTGGGGGTCAACGCCACGGGGTTGCCGTTCAACTCGCTGGCTGCGGTGGAACGCGGCGACCAGGGCCGGACGAACCCGATGGTGAACCCTGGCGCGATCGCCACGACCCAGCTCGCCCCCGGGAGTGATGCGGGCGCCCAGTGGGACTTCCTGGTGTCCGGGCTCTCGGCCTTCGCGGGGCGACCGCTGCACCTGGACGAGCAGATGTATGCCTCGGCCTCGGCCACCAACCACCGCAACCAGTCCATGGCGCGACTGCTGCAGGACTACGGCCGCCTCGAGGGTGATCCTGCTGCGGCGGTCGACCTCTACACGCGCCAGAGCTGCCTGGCGGTGAGCGCCCACGACCTCGCGGTGATGGGGGCGACCCTGGCCGACGGAGGCGTCAACCCGGTGACCGGCGTCCGGGTCGTCGAGCCCAGGACCTGTCACCACACCCTGGCCGTGATGGCCACCGCCGGTCTCTACGAGACCTCCGGTGACTGGCTCTACGACATCGGGCTGCCGGCCAAGAGCGGCATCGGCGGTGGCATCGTGACCAGCGCTCCGGGCAAGGGCGGGCTCGGCACCTTCGCACCCCGGCTCGACGACGCCGGCAACAGCGTCAAGGGGCAGCTGGCCGCCCGGTTCCTCTCCGAGCAGCTCGGGCTGAACCTCTTCGTCTCCGAACCGCACCAGGCCGGATAGCCATGTCGGGACCACGCCGGGGCCGACCCGGCTACGACCAGGAGACCGTGCTGCGACGTGCCGTCGAGCTCTTCAACACCCAGGGGTACGACGCCACCAGCATCGGAGACCTGGCCCGGGACCTAGGCCTGACCAAGTCAGCGATCTACCACCACGTCGCGAGCAAGGAGGCACTGCTGTCGGCGGCTCTCGACGAGGCGCTCGACGGACTCAGCTCCGCCATCGACGCGGCGATCGAGGCCGACCCCGGCATCACGGCCCTGGAACGGCTCCGCACGGCAGTCGAGGAGTCGGTGCGCATCCTGACCCAGCACCTCCCGGCGGTGACCCTGCTGCTCCGGGTCCGTGGCAACAGTGAGATCGAGGTCGCCGCCCTCGCCCGGCGTCGCGAGATCGACGACAAGCTCACGACCCTGGTCCGGGCTGCCGTCGCCGAGGGGTCGCTGCGCGACGACCTGGCTCCCGAGGTGATCAGCCGACTGCTGTTCGGCATGGTCAACTCGCTGGTCGAGTGGTACCGGCCAGGCGGGCCCGTCAGCGCCGACGCCCTGGCCAGGTCGGTCGCCGCCCTGGCCTTCGACGGCCTCGCGACCACCTAGTCACAGGCCCGGGTTGGGCCGCCCCAGCTCACGACTGCGGCCCCGGAACGCAGCGATCACCGCACCGTCAGCGGCCCGGGCGACCAGGACGTCGTACAGCCCGGAGCGTCCGCGGCGAGCGACCTCGTGAGCGGTGGCGAGCAGCTCGTCGTCGAGCCGCCCGGCCTCGAGGAAGGTGACATCGAAACCCGCCGCCACCGTGACGGTCCCCCGCGAGTTGCAGGCCAGGGCGAAGGCACTGTCCGCCAGGGCCGCGATCAGCCCGCCGTGGCACAGGTCCCACCCGTTGACCATGTCGGCGCGGACCCGCATCGAGACGCTCGCGGTCCCCGGCCCGACGGCAACGATCCGCATGCCGAGCATCCGGCTGGCGGCATCGCCCGCCCACATCTCCGCGGCACTGCGCTGCGCGACCTCCTCCTCGTCAGGCATCGAAGTCGACCGTGACCGCCGCGCTCACCGGGTGGGTCTGGCAGGTGAGGACGAAACCTCGCTCGACCTCGTCGTCGCCCAGGGCGTAGTTGCGCCGCATGTCGACCTCACCGGAGGTGACGCGGGCCCGACAGGTGCCGCACACCCCGCCCTTGCAGGCGAACGGCAGATCGTGGCGGGTCATCGCGGCACTGTCCAGGATGCTCTGGTCGCGCACCATCGGCGAGGTGGTGACCCGGCCGTCCAGCACGATGGTGACCTCGCTGACATCACCCTCGAGCGATGGTTCGGCGCGGGTGAGCTCCGGCGGTGGGGCGTCGACGTAGAAGAGCTCGGCATGCACCCGATCAGCCTCGACGCCGTACTCCTCCAGGACCGTGCGGGCATCGGTGATCAGCCCGAACGGGCCGCACAGCCAGATGTGGTCCATCGCCTTGACCGGCACGAGCGCCGTCAGCAACCGGCGCAGCCGGTCGGCGTCGAGCCGCCCGGAGAACAGGTCCACGTCGCGGGGTTCGCGCGAGAGCACGTGGACGATCTCCAGGCGGGCGCCGTGACGGTTCTTGAGGTCAGCCAGCTCCTCGGCGAACATCACCGTGCTCGTCGTGCGGTTGCCGTAGACCAGGGTCACCTGGGACTCCGGGTTGGTGAGCACCGTGGCCACGATCGAGATCATCGGGGTGATGCCCGACCCGGCAGCGATGCACAGGTGGCGTCCTGGCTGACTCGGGTCGGCGCGGAAGCTTCCCGACGGGGTCTGGACGTCAACGGTGTCGCCGACCCGGACCTGCTCGACCAACCAGGTGGAGAACAGTCCGTCCGGGATCAGCCGCACGCCGACACGGGGTGGGGCGCCGGCCGGTGCACAGATCGAGTAGGACCTGCGCTGCTCCTGACCGTCGACCTCGCGTCGAAGCGTCAGCCACTGACCGGCGTGATGCGCGAACTCATCACGCAGGTCGTCGGGCACCTCGAACGTGACGGCAGTGGCATCGTCGGTGAGCCTCTGCACAGCCGAGACCGTCAGCGGATGGAAGGCCATCAGATCTCCTTGACGTGCTGGAACGGCTCGAGGCAGCTCACGCAGCGGTAGAGCGCCGTACACGCCGTCGGCCCGAACTCGGAGGTGAGAGCCACGGCATCGGAGCCGCAGCGCGGACACCTCAGTGCTCGCCGGATCGGCGACAGGGTGAGGGGGGTCGGGCCGTCGTGGTCCGGCGCCGCCCCCGGAGCCGAGAGGCCGTGGTCCTCGAGGGCCCGGCGTCCCCGGGGCGTGATCCAGTCGCTGGACCAGGCCGGGTGCAGGCTGACGACGACCTGCACGTCGGCGAACCCGTGGTCACGCAAGCGGTGCACCAGGTCGTCACGCATGCTCGCCATCGCCGGGCAACCGGAGTAGGTCGGCGTGATGGTGACGACGATGCGGTCCCCGTCGGCGGCGACCTCCCGCAGGACGCCGAGATCCTCAAGGGTTAGCATCGGCATCTCCGGGTCGACGACCTCCGCGGCCAGTGCCCGAGCCAGGTCGAGGCGTCCACGGGTTCCGGTGGCCCTGGCGCTCACCACTGCCCCAGCGGATGTGCGCGAGCCACGACCTGCATCTCGGCCAACAGGTGTCCCATGGCCTCGGTGTGGCGCCCGTCGCGGCCGCGTCCCTTGGCGACGGGACCGATGGACGGTACGTCGGGTCGGGTCATCCCGCTCACGGAGAACACCTGCTCCAGCAGGACATCGACCTCCTGAGCCAGCCCGGCGGGATCGACCCCGACACCCTGATCGGCGAGCGCCCTCTCGATCGGGTGGGTGCCGAAGAGCTCGTCGTAGTAGGGCCACACCAGTGCGAGGCCGGCGACCAGGCGACGCCGAGACTCGTCGGTCCCTTGGGCCAGCGTGAGGAACCAGCGGCCGGCGTAGTCGCGGTGATAGGCCAGTTCCTTGACCGCTTTCGCGGCGACGGCCGCGAGCACGCTGTCGCGGCTGCCGCGCAGTCGCTGCATGAGTGCGAGCCGGTAGGTCGAGAAGACCAGCAACCGGGCGATGCTCACCGCGAAGTCACCGTTGTCAGGCTCGACGTAGCGCAGGTTGCGGAACGCGGCCTCGTCCCGGAAGAAGGCGAGGGCATCCTCGGGAGGCACCGGGGACCCCTCGGGCAGCACCGGCACCTGGTCGGGGTCGGCGGCCGCGGCTCGCGCCAGCAGCAGGCGCGCCTGACCCAGCAGGTCGAGCGCCACGTTGGCCAGGGCGATGTCGTCCTCGAGGTCCGGCGCGTTGCTGGTCCACTGCGAGAGTCGGTGGGAGTAGATGAGCGCGTCGTCACCGAGCATCAGGCAGTACGTCGCCAGCGCGGCACCGTCGACACCAGCGGGCAGAGTGGTGTCGACCCCGGCCAGCGGGTCCTCGAAGTCGGTCCCGAAGGCCCACTGGGAGTCGTCGCCGCCCAGCAAGCCGTCGTACACGTTGTCGTGGTCGGTCATCACATGTGCGGGACGTCGTCGGGGATGGCGTAGAAGGTCGGGTGCCGGTAGACCTTGTCACCCGCCGGAGCGAACAGCGGATCCTTCTCGTCGGGACTCGAAGCCGCGATGAGGTCGGCGCGCACCGCCCAGATGCTCACTCCCTCGTTGCGACGGGTGTAGACGTCGCGAGCGTGGTGCAGCGCCATCTCGTCGTCGGCAGCGTGCAACGAGCCGACGTGGACGTGGTTGAGTCCGCGCTTGCCGCGCACGAAGATCTCGTAGAGCGGCCATTCGGCCTGGATCTCGGTCATCGCGACGCCTCCTGGGACAGGGCACGGTCAGCAGCCGACCGGGCGAACGCGGTGGCTGCCTCACGGACCCATGCGCCTTCGTCGTGGGCCCGTTTGCGGTGGGCGAGCCGCTGGCTGTTGCACGGGCCGCCGCCCTTGACCACCGCCATGAACTCCTCCCAGTCGGGCTGGCCGAAGTCGTAGTGCCCGCGTTCCTCGTTCCAGGCCAGGTCGGGATCGGGGAAGGTGACGCCGAGGGCCGCGGCCTGGGGCACGGACATGTCGACGAACTTCTGCCGCAGCTCGTCGTTGGTGTCACGCTTGATGCCCCACGCCATCGACTGGGCGGTGTTGGGCGAGTCGGCGTCCGGTGGCCCGAACATCATCAGGGCCGGCCACCAGAACCGGTCGACCGACTCCTGCACCATCGCGCGCTGCTCGTCGGTGCCGCGCATCATCGTGCTGAGGAGCTCGAAGCCTTGCCGCTGGTGGAAGGACTCCTCCTTGCAGATCCGGATCATCGAACGCCCGTAGGGACCGTACGACGTGCGGCACAACGGCACCTGGTTGCAGATCGCCGCGCCGTCGACGAGCCAGCCGATGGTGCCCACGTCGGCATAGGAGAGCGTCGGGTAGTTGAAGATCGAGGAGTACTTCTGCTGCCCGGCGATGAGCTTCTCGGTCAGTTCCTGGCGCGAGACCCCAAGGGTCTCGCAGGCCGAGTAGAGGTAGAGACCGTGGCCGGCCTCGTCCTGCACCTTCGCCAGCAGGATCGCCTTGCGCCGAAGAGAGGGTGCCCGCGTGATCCAGTTGCCCTCGGGCTGCATCCCGATGATCTCTGAGTGCGCATGCTGCGCGATCTGGCGGACCAGGGTCGAGCGGTACTTCTCCGGCATCCAGTCGCGGGGTTCGATGCGGTCATGGCGAGAGACGATGGCCTCGAAGTCGGCCAACCGGTCCCTCTCGTCGGTTGCGGTGGTCATGGCGCCTCCCGGCTTGGCAATTACAGACCGATCGGTCAGTAACAGCGTGTCACGCAGCCCGGCAATGTGCAACGCGCGCTACCCGGGCTGGGGCTGCCCCAGCTCGGGCAGGGCGGCACGGTCGTCATGGACCCGCCCGGTGGACAGGTCGATGGAGTAGCGGACCGCACCGCGGGTCCAGATGCCACCAGGCGGGAGTGGCGTAGCCACCACCGTGCGAGCCTCGAGGTCGGCGAAGCGCAGGGAGAAGGCGTCGACCAAGTGAGGTTCGACCGTCCCACGCGCACCCGGACCAGGGGCGACCCCGTCCTGAGCAGCAGCCCAGTCGACGGCTGTGACCGCTCGCATCGACAGCTCCCAGGTCCAGCCGGGGTGCTGGAGCCTGAGGAAGGAGCAGAACCGGAGGATCCGCTTCCGGGTGACCTGCGGGGTCCGCACCCGGCTGAAAGACGTGCTGTCCATGCAGAGGGGACGTAGGAAACGTCCGCGACGTTACGCGCTCACGGGGGCGTGACGTCGAATCCCAGGTGGGCCGACATCCCCCTTGTGCCCTTGGCCGGCGCCACCGTGAGGTTGACCGACGCCGCCTGCGGCACCAGTAGGTCCAGGCCAAGCTCGACTCGGCGCGCACCCGGCGGCAGCGTGCAGGTGAGCCGCAGGGGTCCCACCTCCGAGCCGGACGACACACACGCCCACGGACCGAACCCCGCATCTCGATGAGTGAACCATTGGGTGGCGCCGGTGACGGCCAACGCCAGGGTGAGGTCGTTCGACGAGGCGCTCATCGGCACGTCGAGATGGACCCACGGTTCACCCGAGCCTTCGATCGGGCTCTGGCTCGGCTGACCGAGTCGGATCCGAGTGGGTGCCGGATCCGCCGACCCGGAGGGCGTGCGGGTCGGCGTCGCAGACGGCCCCGGGTCGAGGTCCAGAGCGGCCGGAGTCGTGAACCCGGTGGGCAACGGAGTCGCCGTGGGTGTCGGGCCATCGATGACCGGGACGGCGGTCGGCCCGGAGGCTGGCCGCCGGGTCGGGCTGGTGGGGGCCGGGACCGTCGGCTCGTCAGCCGCCCGGGAGGGTGGTCTGCCCGTCGCCGTCGTGGGCGCCGGCGCTCCCTGCGCCAGGACCAGGGCCACGACTCCGGCCACGACGACCGACGCGGCCACCGCCATGGTCAACCACGTGGCGAGCGTCTTGGTCGCCGCCTGCGCTGGTGTCGGACCGGTCACGGCCCCGCTCGACTGCCCGGCAGCCTGGTAGTCCCCGAGCACCTGGTGCCCCACAGCGCCGGCGACGCTCGCGAAGACGACCCCCGACAGGTTCGTACGGATCTGGTCGAGGTCGGCGAGCGCGTCACGACAGTTGGTGCAGACGCTCAGATGCCCCTCGACACTGGCCCGCTCGCTCTCTGCGAGGTCACCACGAACCAGTCGCGGAAGCGACGGGGCGGCAGCTGCGCAGTCCGGCTGCGGCGAGGTCCCCAGATAGGCGCTCATGTAGGCCTGGCGCAAGGCCTCACGGGCCCGGAACGCCAGGGCAGCCACCGCATTGGGCTTCAACCCCATGACCTTGCCGATGTCGTCGTGGCTCGAGCCCTCGACGGCGCCGTACCAGAGGACGGCCTGCGAGCGCTCGGGAAGCGTACGGAAGGCCTGTTGGACGAGCCCGGCGTCAAGCACCCGGTCGCCCACGTCACGCTCTGACGGGACTTGGCGCTCGAGCGGCGCGAAGTCATCGGTGAGGACCGTGCGTGCGTGCTTCCTGACGTGGTCGACGTAGAGACGTCGCACGGTGGTCAGCAGGTAGGGCCGGAAGGCATGGTCGGGTCCGCCGCCCTTCTCGATCGCCGAGAAGACCTTCTCGAACGCATCTGAGACCAGGTCGGGACCGAGAGCGGGGTCCGACAGACTGATGGCGAAGGCGAGACTCGCCTGGTAGTGGCGACGCCACAAGCCCTCGGTGCCTCCCAGATCACCGGCGCGCACCAGTGCGACGAGGTCTGCGTCACTCGTGTCGTCGAAATCGCCCCAGGCAGAAGAATTCACGTCAGGTAGACGTCCTGACAGGAAGATTCTGACGCTGCGCGGTCACGGCACGAACTCGTCATCGGCCCGAAGGTCGGCGAAACATGGCGCCGGAGTCAGCGGCACCACGGTCGTCAACGGGTCTGCCTGCGGTGGTTGCTCCGACCGGACGCTGGCCAGGTAACGATCGGCCGCACTGGCAGCCTCCGCGCCGGTGTCGTAGGGCCCCTCCACCAGCAGCATCCCCGGCTCGAGGGTGATGACCACCACGTGCGGTCGGTCGAGCTCTCGCGAACCGTCGTCCACGATGCTGTTGAGTGCTCGGTCGTGCAACGCCTGCTCGACTCTCCCAGTGTCCACATGGAGGAGACGGGAATCAATGGGTCGGGATTACGTGAGGCCAGGAAGAACGGCCGCCCAGCCTCCGGCGACTGGCGTGTACGCGGACTTCGTCGAGGCGTTAGCGTGTGGCCATGGCACAGAAGAAGTGGTCCGAGCTGTCCGAGACGCAACAGCGCCTGATCATCCTGGCCGGCATCGCCGAGCTGGCGATGACCTCCGCGGCCATCCGCGACCTGATGCACCGGCCGGCCGCGCAGGTCCGCGGTCCCAAGCTCGTTTGGGCAGCCGCTTTCGTGGTCCAGCCCTTCGGCCCCCTCGCCTACCTCCTCGCCGGGCGCCGCTGAGTTCGCCTGGCGTGGCCGGCCCGTTGCGGCGGCGGTTCGTCTGGCGTGGCCGGCCCCTTACGGCGGCGGTTCGCCTGCATACCTTGATGAACCTCCACCTCCCACGGTGAATTCACCACGGACAGTGGAGGTTCATCTGCATACCTTGGTGAACCTGAATCGGTGGGTGACAGCTGAGGGGGGTGCGTGAGAGGTTCGATCCACCACGTCGTACTGAGATTCTCGGGTGACGCTGAGTGCGACATCTCCACCACCAGAGGAGTTGATGATGTTCTCGAGACACCCCTCCAGGCGCCGCGCAGCCGCCGCCGTCGTCACCGCCACCGCGATCGGTGCCATGGTGACCGCAGCGATGGGCGTGCCAGCCGAGGCGGCCGCGAAGCCGAAGCCCCGGCCGGTCGCCCTGCAGATCCTGTCGTTCAACGACTACCACGGTCACCTCGAGCCCCCGACGGGCTCCGACGGCACCATCACCGGAGCAGCCGGCCCGGTCACCGCGGGCGGCGTCGCCTACCTGACCAGCCACCTGCGCACGCTGCGCGAGAACCACAAGAACTCCCTGACTGTCGCAGCCGGCGACCTCATCGGCGGATCGCCGTTCCTGTCCGGACTCTTCAAGGACGAGCCGAGCGTCGAAACGCTCAACGCACTGGGCCTCGACGTGTCCAGCGTCGGCAACCATGAGTTCGACGAGGGTGTCCCCGAACTGCTGCGCATGCAGTACGGCGGCTGCCACCCTGTCGAGGGCTGCTTCGACGCCGACGGCTACTCCGGGGCCGACTTCCCGTGGCTGGCCGCCAACGTCGCCTACAAGGACGGCGTACGCGCTCCTCGGATCAGGAAGGCGTCCCCCGCCTACGGCTCCTGGTTCCGCAAGTCGACCGGCCGCACCGTCCTGCCGCCCACGTGGGTCACCAAGGTGGGAGGCATCAAGGTCGGCTTCATCGGGATGACGCTGGAAGGCACGCCGGAGCTGGTCGCCCAGGCCGGCATCCGTGACGTCGACTTCTTCGACGAGGTCGAGTCGGCCAACCTCGCCGCCCGTGACCTGCGCAAGCGCCAAGGCGTGCGCGCCATCGTCGTGCTCCTGCACGAGGGCGGTCTGCCGCCGACCGGGTCGAGCTTCGACTACGACTGCAACACCGGAGACACCCCGGCGCTGTCCGGGCCGATCGTGACGATCGCTCAGGGGCTCAGCTCGTCGATCGATCTCGTGGTCACCGGACACACGCACCAGCCCTACGTGTGCAACATCCCCGACCCGTCCGGCGCGGACCGCTACGTCACGAGCGCCTCGTCGTTCGGCCGCGTGGTCACCGAGACCAATCTGCTGCTGGACCGGCGCACAAAGGACGTGATCCGTTCGTCCGTGGTCTCGGCCAACCACGCCATCACCCGCGACGTGACGCCCGCGCAGGACCAGGTCGACATCATCGAGAAGTGGAAAGCGATCTCGGCCCCGCTGGCCAACCGGGTCATCGGCTCGATCACCGCCAACATCACCCGGAGCATCACCCGGGACAGCGAGTCGAGCCTCGCCGACCTCATCGCCGACGCCCAGCTCGACGCTACGGACGGAGCGGGCGACGGCAACGCGGTGATGGCGTTCATGAACCCCGGTGGAGTCCGGGCCGACCTCACCTATGCCACGTCGACGGCGGGTGAGGGCGACGGCAACGTCACCTACGGCGAGGCCTTCACGGTTCAGCCGTTCGGCAACCTGCTGGTGTCGATGTCGCTGACCGGAGCGCAGATCGAGACCATGCTGGAGCAGCAGTGGGTCACCCAGGCCGACGGCAGTGTCCGGTTCCTGCACCTCGGGGTCTCCGCGGGCGTCGCCTACTCGTGGTCGGCCTCGGCGCCGGTCGGGAACAAGGTCGACCCCGCCAGCATCACGCTGAACGGCACCCCGGTGGACCCGGCCGCCACCTACCGAGTGACGGTGAACAGCTTCCTCGCCGACGGCGGGGACGGCTTCACGGTGCTGCGTGACGGGACGGACCGGGTGGGCGGTGGCGTCGACCTCGACGCGTTCAACGCCTACCTCACCGCCAACTCGCCGGTGGCACCGCCGTCCCCGACCCGGGTGACGCCGCTGCCCTGAGGGATGCGTTCGTTCAAACGGGCAGTGGTGACCAACCGCAGCACAATCGGTACGCCGCGCGTCGAGCCGGCGGTCCCATTGCCCGTTTGAACGGACTCTGTCAGGCCAAAGGAGCCTTCGAGGACGCCCAGCCCGCCGACCGCGAGCCGCACCGCATCACCGGGCTCCAGCGCGGCGGGATCGTGGGGTGCTACTTCTGTCGATGGTCGTTGTTGAACGCCCGCTCGCCCACCAGCCTGATCCCGACCAGGATGCCGCCGAGCACCAGGATCAGGATCACCATCAGTGCGATCAGCGCCTCGGTGGAGTGCATCATGTCTCTCATGTCGAGCCTCCTCGTTTCGTCTCACGCTAGGCCCGATCCGACTCGCTGACCCTTACCGAGCGGTGACGTCGACCGGGTTCTGGGGAGCCCGGTGCTGGAAGCTGGGCTCGGGTCCGGAGAAGAGGGACCCTGCGCGGCCGTCGGCTGCGTGGTGATCTCGTCGAACAGCAAGGAGGACCCTCGAATGCCAAACTGGCTCGAGGCTGGTGCCTGGGGGCTCGTGGCCGGTGGGGCGCTCGTGCTCGGGGCACTGGTGGCATGGTTCGTCCCGGTGTCCCACCGGTTGGTGGCAAGCATCATGGCCTTCGGTGCTGGTGTGCTGATCTCTGCTGTGTCCTTCGACCTGGTCGACGAGGCGGAACACTCGGGCGGTCTGCCTGCGACCATCGCCGGCTTCCTGGGCGGTGCCCTGGTCTACGTCCTCGCCAACGTGGCTCTGGCTCGCCGAGGGGCACAGCACCGCAAGCGCTCGTCGGGCCGGCAACCCTCAGAGCAACAGCAACCGGGGAGCGGCACGGCCATCGCCATCGGCGCGCTCATGGACGGCATCCCGGAGTCGGTCGTGCTGGGACTCAGCGTGCTTGGTGGTGGCGGCGTCGGGGTCTCCGTCCTGGTGGCGATCTTCCTCTCCAACCTGCCCGAAGGGCTGTCCAGCGCGGCGGGCATGAAGAGCAGCGGTCGATCGGCCCGCTACGTGTTCGGGATCTGGTGCGGCATCGCGTTCGCCAGCGGTCTGGCCGGGCTGCTGGGTGCCCTGCTCCTGGACACGGCGTCCCCGGCGACCGTGGCCGTCATCACCGCGACAGCCGCTGGCGCGATCCTCGCCATGATCGCCGACACCATGATTCCCGAGGCGTTCGAGCGAGCTCACCTGTTCACCGGCCTGATCGCCGCCCTGGGCTTCATGGTCGCCTTCACCATCGGACGTGCGTGACCCGCGGCTCCCCCACGGCTGAGTCATCCGGCGCGCAGCGCGACGGCCTCGAAGCGTCCGCCCGCGCATCGCACTGAAGCCGAGACCTGCCCGCCCTTCAGTAGTGAGGTCGTCACGTCCGCGGCGTCCAACGCCGGGTCGGTGGACGACGTGGCGCGCACGAAGATCGTGGTCGCGACGTAATCCGGGGGTCCGGAGGTGACATGCACCTCCAACCGATAGGGCACCTGGATGTCGCCGTCGAACCGGGGCTTGTGCGGGCCGGTCACCCCGAGCCAACCACCGCTCAGTCGGAAGGTTCCGTCGGTGTCACACCGCGGCGCCCGGAACCACCGCTGGGTCCAGTGGGGCAGGTTCTGTCCGTTGCGGACGTAGACCGAACCGTTGAACATCACCGAAACGCCTGAGTCCACGTCGGCGAGCTCCTCCACCCTGATGGCCTCATCCCCCTCAGGCTCCGACTGTCCCCCGCTGTCATCGCACCCCGGCAGCACCGCGGGCATGGAGCGTCCGGTGACCTCCGGGTCACGCCTGACGTTGCCGGTCCCCAGATAGGTGTGCCCGTCGTACTCGATGGCTGCGGCGCAGCTCGCCGCCCCGCTCCCCACGCCGCTGCACCCGGACAGTCCCGCAAGAAGCAGGACTCCGGTGACCGCGAAGACCCCAACGCGTGCGGAGCGCGGCGTACCGGACAGTCTCATGACTGCTGAGACGGTTGAGCGTCCCGAGTGGTTCCCCAAGGGTCGGCCCGGCCGGAGCTGCGCATGCGGCAGGCACGTAGATTCGCTCCCGAGTCCGAGGCTACGAAGGGGGATCTCAACCGTGAGGACCGCGTACCCACGGCTGTGGCGCCCTGACCGCATCGGTCGAACAGTTGCCTGGGGATTGCTGTGCACGCTCATCGCCTGCAGCCTGGGCTGCGGCACCGACGAGGCCGGTCCGCCGACCGAGCCGGGGCGGGCAATAGCGACAGTGGGGGACGTGCGGTTCTCGCTGCCGACGATGCACCAAGTGGTCGTCGAACACCGCACGGCAGACGGCTGGGGAGACCCCCGTGTCGTGTTCGAGGACCGCAGCCGTGAGTGCGGGACGGTGCACGCGCTCGCCGCAGGACCGACGGTGGCGGCCACCGTCGGTTGTGATGACCACTTCGCGGTGGACCAGATGCCCACTCGGAGCGTGGCGCTCATCAGCACCGACGGGCGCACCTGGACCCACCGTGATCTGGACGGCGAGACCCCCGGAACCATCGGCCTCTCGCCCCGCGGGGGTCATGCTGTCTGGGCGCAGGGCGATGACCTGCTCACCTGGGAAGCCGGGTCGTTCCGCACCGAGCCCGGCCCCCAAGGGTCGGCGCAGGTCGTCACCGTCGATGACGCTGGCACGATCCTCGGCGCCGGGGTCGGGATCTCCCAGGGCCGGTGCGCGGTCGAGATCCGCGCCAGCGAGGCGAAGCTCACGCAGGCCGTCGTGCCGGTCGCTCGGTCCGGCCAGCTGCAGTGCCACGACATCGGACTGTGGCTGGCCACGCCGTCGGAGATCCAGGGCGACGTGTCCGGTCAGCCCGGCACCGAGTTCGTCGTACGCCGCACGGGTGCCGGCGGGTGGATCCTCACGGCCCGACCCCCGATCACCGCACCAGGTCTGGCGGTCTACCCGGAGAACCCTGATCGCGCCGTCTGGAACCAGGTCACTTCCAACACCGGCGGCGATCTCGTCGCGGTCGGATCTCCGGACCGACGGCACGTCACTGCCCAGCGCTACGACCGTTCGCGGCAAGAGTGGACACCCTCACTGGTGGTGCACGAGGCCCGAACCGCGACCTGTCGGCGCAGACTCGACGACTCCGGGCTGCTGCAAGGCGCCTCCTTCCGGCTGCGGCTGATCTGCGACGGTCGACCGATCGTCCTGCGCAGCGACGACGGTGCGACCTGGACCAAGCAGTCGCCGAGCTGACTCCCGCTCGTCCGGTCAGGAATCGTCACCCGCTGGTGCAGCGCCCGCGAGGCCCCGGCAGTCCTGGCAGCCCGCTACGCGCGGGGGCGCTTCTTCTGCGTGTCGTAGATGGGCAGTACGTCGACCGTTGCGGGGACGGTCTCGTCGCCGATGGCCACGCCGAGTGTGTTCCCCACACTGGCCTGCTCGCTCGCGATCACGGCCAGCCCGATCTTGCCGAACCGCGGGCTGTCCGTCGGGCTGGTGAGGATTCCCACCTCGTCACCGTCCTTCGAGACAGCCGCGCCGTACTCCGGGAGCATGTCGGCCTCGTAGCGCAACGTGACGAAGCGGTGGGGCGGGTCTGCGGCGAGGGCACGCAGGGCAGGCTCGCCAGCGAAGTCGAGTCCCGCACCTGTTCGCACCATCCGGTCGAGATTGAAGTCGAACGGTGTGCGCTCGTGCGGCTCGTAGTCGTAGCCGGTCACGATCAACCCGGCCTCGATGCGGGCGATCTCGATCGCGTCGGTGCCGACCGGGGTCACGCCCGCACCGACGATCGCGTTCCACAGGGACCCGGCGTCGGCAGGGTCGAGCAGGAACAGCTCGTAGCCCAGCTCGCCGCCGTACCCGGTGCGCGACAGGTACACCTCCACGCCTGCCACCTGGATCGGCCGTGGGATGAAGCGGAAGTAGCGCAACGCACCCAGGTCCTCGTCGGTGAGCTGCTGGACGACCTCGCGCGACCGGGGACCGATCACACCGAGATGCGGCATCGACGGCGTGACCCACTCGAACTCCGCGTCGAGGTCCGCCACGAGCTCCCCGAACCGCTCGTCGTGGTCCCGGCCGTTGGTCATCACCCAGCAGTGGTCCTCACGCGCGGTGTTGAACACAGTCCCGTCGTCGACCATGAGCCCGTCGGCATCCAGGAACGCGCCGTACCTCACCTGGCCGACCTCGAGCCCGATCGCGTTATTGCTGAACGCTCGCTGGGCGGCCCGCAGTGCGTCGGGGCCACGGAACTCCCACTTGTTCAGTGGGGAGACGTCCCACACCGCGACGTCGTCGCGGAGAGCGGCGTACTCCTTGGGTACGTCGCCGAACCCCTCGAGCCACATCCACCCGCCGTCCTCGACGTGCGAACCGCCCTGCGCGGCGGTCACCTCGTGGAACGCGGTCCTGATCGCTTCGATGTCGTTCACTCGGGCCTCCGGGTCGGGAAGGCCACATCCTCCCACGGCACTGAACGGCTGTTCAAGGTTGCCGGTGAGAGCTCGGCAGAAATCGCCGCTGGCACACAGCAGACGGGCGGGGAGTCGATCTGGATCGGATGAAGCACTGTTGGCTTATGCACCGAGCGGTCCTCAGCGATCGTGGGCGCTTCCGGTGCAATCCGGTCATCGGACCAGTCGTAGCGGGAGAATCGTGTCGCTGGTCCGAGTCTCGCCCAGGAACGCGAAGTCCCCGCCTTTCAGCAGGCCGTCCGTCACCCAGACGACGAGGAGAAGCAGAAGCGCTGCAGCCACGAGCGCAAGGGCGACAGACCAGGCGACCGCGATGCGCTTCCCGATCGTTGGCGCTCGGTATCTGGGGCCCCGCTCATGCGTCTCGTCCATGCGGATCAACGTCCATTCACTTGCTCGTTGGTCGAGGCCCTTCAAGGGTAGTCGCCACAGCGGACGCTCCGGTCTGAGCGCGCATGCCGGGCCTGTACGTGGTCGCTGTCCAGCGCCGTGCCCGACGCTCACGGTTTCCCGTGTCCGCACGGAGGGCGAGCCCGCCTTGAACCCGGCATGCGCTCTTCGACTGTAGGTGGGACGGCGCCAGGTCGCGACCGTATTTGCCGTGACTCCGAGGTCAGGCATTCAGCGCCTGGTCTCGTACCTGGTCAGGAGCACACCGCCGGGAAACGTCCGGGTCTCCACCAGGTCCAGGTTCACCCAGTTGTCCAGGGCCGTGAAGAAGGGCGCGCCGGCGCCCACCAGGACCGGGTGGGTGACGATCGCGTACTCGTCGATCAGCCCGGCTCGCATGGCTGCCGCGGCGAGAGTTGCGCCGCCGATGTCCATGGGACCGCCCTCCTCAGTCTTGAGCCGGGTGATCTCGGTGACAGCGTCGCCGGAAACCAGGCGAGCGTTCCAGGCGACCGCGCTTGCTGTCGAGGAGAACACCGCCTTCGGCATGTCCCGCCAACGGCGGGCGAACTCGATCTGCGCCGGTGTCACACCAGGCTGCTGGTCGGCAGTCGGCCAGTGGGAGCTCATCGCCTCCCACAGTCGGCGCCCGTACAACGCGAGGCCCGTCTCCCCCACGCGGTCGGACCACCACTGGAACAGCTCGTCGCTTTGCACGCCCCAGCCAAGATCGTCCCCCGGGGCGGCGACGTAGCCGTCCAAGCTCACGTTCATGCCGTAGGTCAGTCTCCGCATAGCGTCAGCCTCTCGTAAGTCGAGCGTTCGGGATACCGACCAGCGAAGCCCGCAAGACTCACCGCTCCGGGTAGCACTTCCTCGGCGAACCAGCACGAATCTGCTCTCGCGTCTGTCGGCTGACGGCACAGGCGCCGCGTCGTCAGCCGTCGCCGATCAGGAAGGTGATGTGGGTGCCCCGCTCAACGGTGGATCCCGCCGACGGGTCGGTTCCCGTGACGTAATACGGAAAGTCGACGTCTGGCCGTTCACCGCAGAGTCCAGCCCGGGCAAGTGTCTCCATCGCGTCGTCGACGGACGTCCCATAGTCGATGGGCGGCACGGTCGCGGCTTCGGTCGAGAGCGCCGCATCGACGGCTTCGCAGGACGGGTCTGAGCCTTCCCGCTCGCCTTGGCCGCAGGCAGTCATGAGCACCACGAGCAGCGAGACGGACAGCACGCGGGGCGCTGAGTTCCATGGCAAGCTCACGGCGGTACGACGTGGCGAGACGTGCAGCGGTTCCGCTGGTCTGCGCGGGCGCATCGGGTATTCGCGGCTAGATCCGGACGTCGGACATGTCGGGTCAGAGCACTACGTTGGACGCCATGAGCCTGAACCCGCATCCAACGAGCGGCCCCTCGGCCGGGTCCCCTACAGCGATGCAAGTCTCCCCGCTGAGTGACCCACGCCCGATCGATGTCGCCTCCTGGGCACGAGGTTCCCACTTCGAGCACTACCTGACGCAGAGCCCGTGCACGTACGCACTGACGACGGAACTCGACGTAAGCAGGCTCAACCGTCGCATCAAGGAGACGGGCGCAAAGACGTATGCGGCCCACATCTGGGCACTAACCACGGTAATCAACCGCCACGACGAGTTCCGGACCACGCTCACCGAGCAGGGCCACCCCGCTGTCTGGTCCGAACTACACGCCGCGTTCACGATCTTCAATCCTGACAGTGAAACCTTCTCGTCGGTGTGGACACCGCACCATCTCGATTTCTCGTGCTTCCAGCAAGAGATGATCGAGACTTCACGCCGCTACCAGCGTTCGACCACGCTGTTCCCGCAGCCAGACAGGCCACCCAATACGTTCGATGTCTCCAGCATGCCGTGGACGTCATTCACCGGATTCACCCTGCACCTCGAAGGCGGCTACCGTCACCTACTCCCCATCATCACCATCGGGCAATCCGTCGAGCGACTCGATGGCCTGAGGCTGCCGATGGCGATCCAACTGCACCATGCCACGGCGGATGGCTTCCACGCCTCACGCCTGATCAACGAGGTCCAAGCACTGTTCGACGACCCAACCTGGCTCGAAGACTGACGCGCTCTCATCGGCATGAGCGGACGGGTTGTCCTCAGGAAACCATTGGCCAACCGACCTGCTCGCCCGATGTACTGATGTGCCACCGTGAATCTGCCGCGTGAAGAAGATAGTAGTTGTGACGGGTTATGACGGGCTTGCCGAGGTGTACGAGTGGCTCATCTCGGACGCAAAACTGACTCCGACCGAGTTCGCTGCGTCGTTCGATGACGTCCTCCGTCTCCTGCCATCGAACGCTCACGTCCTCGATTGTTCGTGCGGAACCGGACAGTTGGCGGTCGGCCTCGCCAGTCTTGGGATGCAGGTCGTCGCAACTGATGCCAGCGAAACGATGGTTCGTCGGACTGCGGAGTTGTCTGAGGAGTTCCGGGCATCTGTCCGGACAATGCGGGCGGACTGGCAAGAGTTGCCCGACCATTTCGATGACACCACCTTCGACATGGTGTTCTGCGTTGGCAACTCGCTGCACCATGCCGTAGGCGCGAGAGGCAGGGTTGCTGCTTTGGAGTCGATGTCACGGCTTCTGCGCCGTGGCGGACGCCTGGTGCTCACCTCCCGCAATTGGGAACTCGTGAGGGCCCGAGGGTCCAGGCTGGACATCAGTGACCGACTCGTCCGCCGGAACGATCGCAATGCCGTCGTGATCTACCGCTGGGAGATTGCACCGCATTGGGAGGAGGAGCACCACATCGAGATTGCGGTCGCACAGGTTGATGCGGCTGGGTCGGTTCTTGTTCGCTCGGAGCTGCTGTCCTGCTGGCCTTTCCGATACGACGAACTCGAGGTCGAGTTGCACCAGGTCGGACTCCGGTCGGAAATGAGCACGTTCAACGCTGAGGCCGAGAACTACCTGGTGGTGGCGAGGAAGGTATAGACACCGGGATCACAGTCCCTGAACAGACCGCGCGACCATTTACCGAGAGAATCAAAGACGGACCACGGTCCGGCACCGAACTCGGCGTCACGTTGAGCGACTGGAACGGCGACACCATCGACTGGATGGCCGAGGCCATCCCAGACTCGGACCTGAGCGATGAGGCCGTCGCCCTCTGATTGAGCCCGACAGGTCCTTTGCGAGCATGAGCATGCGGTTCTGTGCCGGTACGTTCGCTGACGTGACTGTGAGAGAGGCGACCTCCGCCGATGTCGAGCGGATGGTCGAGTTGGCGGACAGCACGAGGCGTGCGTACGAACCACATGCCCCGGTGTTTCAGAAACCTGCCGCCGACGCCAAGGACGTGCACCGACCGTGGCTCTCCCGACTCGTCGACAACCCCGAAGCAGGTTCGTTCGTGCACGATGACTCCAACGGCGATGTGGACGGCTTCGCCATCATCACCACGGTGCCCGCGCCGCCCGTCTACGACCCCGGTGGCCTTTCATCGGTCATCGACGATTTCGTGGTGTCGTCTCCGGACAAGTGGGTGACGGCAGGCGCGAGCCTTCTGGCCGCGGCAACAGCGTGGGCGCGGGAGCGAGGTGCCGTCCAGGTTGTGGTGGTCTCCGGACCCCACGACGGACCAAAGAGAGCCGTGCTTCAGGACGCTGGTCTGTACGTTGCTTCGGAGTGGTTCACCGCGCCGCTCGCATCGACACGACCGCGCAGATCACGGTAGGTCCGGACGCTCCGATCCGACAGTTGCGTCAGCCGAGCTTGGTCCGCACGTACTTCTCTAGTGCCTCCCGCGATGGCTGACCCCAGCCGATGCAGAACGGGTGCCCTGCGGGATCCGCGTAGACCTGGTGCCCCTCGTCGGCCCCCAGATCATGGGCTCGGAGCAATCGTGCGCCGAGACTCATCACTTGCTCATGAGCCTTCTTCGCGTCCGCGACATGGAGATCGAGGTGCACCTGTTGGGGCGCTCCATCCGGCCATTGGGGAGGCACGTGATCGGGGGCCAACTGGACGCCGATCCGCCACTCGCCGGCCGCATCCAGAACGCTGTGGAACGTCTCGTCTTCGAACACGTGACCATCGAGGAGCCCGGCCCAAAATGCGCTCTCAGCAGCAAGGTCAGCCGCGTCGAACACGATGACGCTCCGGATCGGCTCCATGCCGCCGACTCTATGAAGGGCGTCAAGCGACGAACTCGACCAAGCCGCACCCCGAAGGCATCTCGCCAGGCGAGCGGGCGCCGCAGATCCGGTCACCGAAGAACGTGCGGTGCCGCCCAGTGGTGGTTGTCGATGACGATGTCGGCGCGCGAAACAGGGTCGACCTCCGCGATGTAGATGGCTCCGGCAACCGCGTATCGGTCCTGGTGCACCACAGTCGCTTCGTCAGCACCGTCACTGGGACTGTCGCGGGCGACGCCGCGTCCCAACGACTGAGCGGCGGTGACCTCCAGCCAGATCCTGTAGTCCCACAGGTCGTCCCATTCGGGGCGGAACGCGAAGACAGTGTCCACGATCAGAACCGCGTCGAGCGGGGCTCGGACAGCGACGTCGCGGTGGTCAACGCCCGTCAGCGGGTCATGCGCGCAGAGGACGACCCGGCCCGACGCAGACGGTCCGGCGGGTTCGAGCAGTAGGCGCCGGACAGACGCGTGGTCATGGGCGTTGCGGTAGTAGCCCTCTCCTGAGACTCGGTCGTATCCGTGCTCGCTCGCGTGAGTCCAAGGGTGCTTGAAGTCGTCGAGGGAGGCCCGCAATGTCGGTCGACCGAATGCTCGGACGGCGGACGCGAGTTCATGGGCGAACGAGGTCTTACCGGCCGCGGTCCGGCCATCGACGGCGACCCGGATCCGACGGTCTGAGAGCGCCACGATGTCCGTTGCCACCCGGGTCAACAAGTCGGATCTGCACGATGAGGCCGCTGGTGGCATCGGCTGACGCCACGTCGAGACAGATTCGAAGGCGTCCACCCCCCGAGGGTAGCGACGTCCCGGCCGGCCTGAGGCTCGGTGGAGGCTTCCACTCGCGCTGACGGCTGACCCCCTTCGGTCATCTCTCCTCTCACCCATCATCTCGTTCACGGGAGTCACAGTCGTGCCACGAAGCACCTCGTACGTCATGCCCTCGTCATCGTGTCCGCTGCCGCTTGTTGGGGTGGCGGCCGGTGCCTGCCTTGTCTTCGAGGACGCCCCCGCCGGGATCGTCTCGGCTCGTGCCGCCGGGGTGCGGCACGTCGTCGGGGTCACGCTTAGCCATGAGGGCGTGGATTCCTTTCTGGACGACCTGCGGTCGGTGTCGGGATCGGGTGACCTGGTCCGGCTTGCACAATGACCTTCGGTGCTCCTTATTGGATGAATAGTCCCGAAATTTCGATACTTGAATCCGACTTATCCGGACAATCTTGGAAAAACCAATCCGCGTTGCCAGAGCCCTCGGGTCAGTTCTCAGTCGCCAAGGCGACCACAAAGGTAAAGATCAGATAGCGCTGCTAGCCAAGAGTTAGGGCGCTCGTTAGTCTGCTTCGAATTACGGGGGATCCGTGGCACAACGGGTCCGAAATCGAAGGGATTCACATGTCACGCCTCTTCCGCGGTGCCGTGGTCGCCACCCTCCACCAGCGGAAAGAATCCGGGACCGTCGGCCCTTGGATCGACCTCTAGACGGGTGGTGAGACCCATCGGGGATCGAGCAGACCTGACCTGGTCCGCATTCATCGCAGCGTGCCTGCTGACCATGCTGAGTGTGTCGCTGGGAGCCTGTTCGTCCAAGGAGGCGAGTGAGCCACGCAGTCCCTACTACTCCGACATCGTCACGGCGAGCCGCACGGCTGACTCCGACTTCGAGCGAGAGGTGCTCAGTGACGGCGAGGTGACCCGCTCCGAGTACGAGGAATCGGTTGCCAGATATGTGAAATGTGCGAATGGTCAGGGAGTGACGATCAATCCCGTCAAACAGGGCGATCTCTACACCTACGAGTTGGGTGCCGGGGCATCAGCGGAAAAAGTCGCGGATGAATGTTCGGTAGGCACGACCCAGAAGATCGAGGCCTTCTACGGGGCCCTCGTTCAGAATCCGACAAAGGGCGACATGATGCAATTGATTGCTGCATGCCTGTCCTCCAGCGGGCTGGCGCCAAAAGGCTACGACAAGGCCGCGTTCACGGCCGACTCGGAGTCCGGTTCCTTCCCGTTCGACGCAGAAGACCCACGCTTCGGGGAATGTCACCTCGATCCCGCGTCGCACTGAAGGATCCCGATTGTCTCGGCTCGCGTCAACGGCTACCGGGTGGCTCCTGCTGAGCACGATGCTGCTCGCTGCGGGGGCCACGCTCGGCATGGTCGTGCGGGGCGACCCAGCACCGACCTCTCTACGCACGGCACCTGACGCGGGATCGGTCCCACTGAGCCCCCAGCCCTTCGCCGACCCTCGCACCGTCGACCTGACGATCCGTCGCGCACCCGCCGTCGACGTACTCGGTAGGCGCAGTGGGGTCGTCACGAGGTCATCGTGTCCCAGCATGACTGCCCTCGCCTCCGGACGCTCACCCTGGGCAGTCGATGGCCACGACATCATCGCCCTGTCCACGGCATCGCCGCCCTATCGAAACCTGCGGTCGGGGATGACCGGCGAGGATGTCGACACTCTGCAACGAGAGCTCACCCGCTTGGGGTATCCCACGAGAATCGACGGCGTCTTCGGCGACGAGACCCTCAACGCTTGGAACGAACTCCGGGAGTCGCTCGGGGCGCCGACCTCAACCGCCTTTCGTTTGGCCGACACGATCTGGCTCCCCCGGTCTCGGGTCCCGCTTCGCAGTTGCGCCGTGAGGCTGGGAAACATCGTGCTGGCCGGGGAGCCCATCGCCCAGACCACGCCCCGAGTCACGTCGATCCGGCTGACCGGCGCTCTGACCGACCTGGTGCAGGGGGTGCGACGTCTGACCGTCGGTGGCACCACCGTCACGCTCGACGAGCCGGGGGCCGTCACCGATCGAGCCTCCATCCGACGGATCATGCGCACTGAGGCCGTCCGGCTGGCCGTGCAGACGACGGGACCCAACGGGACCGAGGACCTCTCCGGACAACTCGCCCTTCGCCGGCCGCTGATGGCGGCGTCGGTGCCCATCTCCGCGGTGTTCGGGACTCAGGAACGGTTGTGCGTCAGGAGCTCGACCGGCGCGTCTGTGCCCGTCCGCGTACTGGCATCGTCGCTGGGACGATCCGTCATCTCGACCAGGCACCGAGCCTGGCCGACGAGCATCAGCGTGAGCCCCGGAAGCTCAGCCCGATGCGAATAGAGGCTCACCAGCTCGGCCACCGCTTCCCGCCGGCCCCGCCGCTGTTCCGCGACGTCTCCTTCACACTGGCCGGTGGGCTCACAGCAGTCACCGGGCCTTCGGGGTCGGGGAAGAGCACGTTGCTCAGCATCCTCGCCGGCTGGACCCAGCCGGCGACCGGAGAGGTCCGCATGTCGGCGGAGACCTCTTTCGTGTGGGTGCCCCAGCATCCGTTCGGCTCGTCCCGTCGAACCGCGTTGGACCATGCGAACTATCCGTTGTTGGTCCAGGGCCATAGCCGCAGATCGGCCGCACCCCTCGCCCGGCGGGTGCTGGAGGACTTCGGCCTGGATCGCGCCGCCGATCGGCTCTTTCGAGAGCTCTCGGGAGGCGAGGCCCAACGCCTCCTGCTGGCGCAGGCCAGCCTGAGCACAGCAGATCTCCTCCTGGTTGACGAACCCACGGCGCAACTCGACGTCGCCTCCGCGGCGCTCGTGATCGACGTCCTGCAAGGCCTGGCCCGGACTGGGCGCAACGTGGTGATCGCCACGCACGACCGTCGGGTCGAAGACCAGTGCGGGCACCACATCCGGCTGGGCCGACGGTGAGGCTTGCTGAGCTCTGGTCCGAGGCCTGGCGCAACGTCATCTCCGGAGCATCTCGATCCTTCCTCTTCGGGTCCGGGTTCACGATCGTTGTCGGCGCACTGGTCACGGTCGACGTGATCACCGCCCGCGACCTCGCCCAGACGTCCGCGGAGTTCCGGCGGGCCGGGGCCGCAACGGTTGTGCTGGTCGCGCCGGGATCCATCTCCGGTTCTGCCTGCGACCGGCTCGCCGACATCGAAGGAGTCGCAGCGGCAGGGGCCGTGCAGACCTCAGCAAGCCGGGTGCTCACATTGAGCGCCCCGGACAACCCTCTCGAGGTGCACGAAGCCACTCCGGGCTTCGCGGGAGTGTTGGGACGTCCGCGCACCGAGGGCCTGATGCTCGACGCCCACGCGGCTCACACCTACGGGGTCAACCCCGGCGGGGCTCTCCTGACCAGACAAGGCACCCTGAGGTTGTCGGAAGTGTTCGACTACCCCGACGACGGCCGCGATCCCATGCTGTTCGACGCCGCCGTCGCCACGTCCCGGTCCCGCGCGCGATTCGACCAGTGCTGGGCCACCATCTGGCCCTACGATCCGTCCGCATGGAGCGCGATGGCCACGGCCGTCGTACCGTCCGCCACTGCTGGCGCACCGACGTCGCAGTCACAGCTGAACGGCCGGCTCGGAGAGCGGCTCACCGTCGCCGAGGCGTACGCCGACCGCCCGACCCGGTGGGCCCCGCTGGTGGCTGGGATCGCCGGACTCATCACCGCCCTGATGGGCGCCTTCCGGCGCCGACTCGAGCTGGCCCACGCGCGCCATCTGGGACTCACCATCTCGGAGCAGTCGTGGCAACTCGTGCTCGAGTGGGCGTTCACGCTGCCGGCCTCGGTGGCTGTCCTGGCCTGCACGGTGACGGCTCTGGTCGCCCCTCCCCAGGCCTGGCTCTTCGAGCTCGCTGCCCGGATCGTTGCCTCCGGGGTCGTGGGTGCGATCGCGGGAGCGGCCCTCGGTGCTCTGGTGGTGCGAGACCGGCAGCTGTTCGGCTACTTCAAGGGTCGGTGAGGGGCAACGCACCACTGCACGATCCTCGTTGCCACGCGCCGTACGGCCGCGGCGACCCGGTCCGGTGTGGTTGTCCACAGGCGCGCCTCGAGGTGGTCGGGAAGTGTCGGTACCCAGTGCTTGGCTTGACCCATGACAGCGATGGCCTCGGATCAGGAGCACGTGGTGACACGTGCGGTGGCCGGCCTGCGGTCTCGGGTCTCTGCGTTGGTGGACGTGCCGTTGTGGTCCATGCCTGCTGCGGAGGCGGCATCGACGCTGGTGGAGCTGACCAGACTCTCGGCGCAGGTCGCAGAGCTCGAGCTCCGCGTGGCCGCCCACGCCGACTGCGTCGGGGTCGGCGAAGCCACCGGTGCGACCTCCGCGGCGGCCTGGTGGGCCCACGCCGGCCGGCTGACCCGACGGGAGGCGCACGGCAAGGTGAGGCTCGCGCAGGCACTCGACGGTCACCGGGCCAGGGTTCGTGACGCGCTTGCCGAAGGCAGCATCGTGGTGGAGCAGGCGGCCGTGATCGTTCGGGCGCTCGAGGAGCTTCCGCACGACCTCGGACCCGCGGTGGTCACCAAGGCCGAGCAGGAGCTCGTGGCGTTGGCGCACGAGCACGACGCCAGGACGCTGCGGGTGTTGGGTCGCAGGATCCTCGACGTGATCGCCCCCGACGTGGCCGAGGCCCACGAGGCCCGACTGCTCGCAGCCGAGGAACGCGAGGCCCGGGACTCCGCCCGGTTCACGATGGCTGATGACGGCCACGGCCGCTGCCACGGACGCTTCACGCTCCCCAGCGCTCAGGGCGCGATGCTGCACAAGGCCCTGGTGGGTTTCGCCGCCCCCAAGCACCGTGCCGCCATCGACGGGACAGCCGGCGAACGGCGCCCCTCACCCCAACGACTGGGCAGGGCGTTCCTGGAGTACGTCGAACGCTTTCCCGCCACCGACCTGCCCAGCTCGGGTGGGGTGAATGCCACCGTGGTCGTGACCATGGACCTGGAGAGCCTGATCGAGGGCACAGGGGTGGCGTCCCTCGACACCGGCCAGAGCATCACCGCGTCCCAGGCCCGACGGTTGGCCTGCGAGGCCGGGATCATCCCCGCCGTCCTCGGCACGGCATCCCAGGTCCTCGACTTGGGTCGCAGGCGACGATTCCACACCCGGGCCCAACGCATCGCCCTCAGCCTGCGAGACAAGGGCTGCACCGCCGATGGTTGCGACGCGCCACCCGGGCTGTGCCACGCCCATCACGACCGCCCGTGGTCCACCGGCGGAAGGACCAGCGTGACGGGTGGTCGGCTGCTCTGCGCGCGCCACCACACCCGCGCACACGACCCCACCTACCGGATCACCCACCTCCCCGGCGGCAAGGTCGCCTTCACCAGACGGACATGAGCATCGGGAGTCCACCTGCCGCCCGGCGAGGAGCGCGCTCACTGCGGGCGATGAGGAACTCCCGGACTCACCGGCTCACGGCACAGCCTGGCGCGCCGGCCACCCCGTGTAGGCCTCGGCCAGGTAGGTCGAGCCTGCCCGCGAGGTCACCACCGAGGTGAGCTCGCCGATCTGGCGGCGTACGTCGAACGGGGTGGCGTCTGGGAGCGTGTGCAGCATCGTGGTCATCCAGTAGGAGAAGTGCTGGGCCTTCCACACCCGCTCCAGCGCCCGGGCCGTGTAGGTGTCGAGCGCGGCGACCTCACCGCCGATCACCGCGCGCTCCAGGGTCTCGGCGAGCACGACCACGTCAGCAAGGGCGAGGTTGAGACCCTTGGCCCCGGTCGGCGGCACCGTGTGGGCGGCGTCGCCGGCCAGCAGCAGCTTGCCGTGGCGCATCGGCTCGCACACGAAGCTGCGGAACGGCAACACCGTCCTCGAGGTGATCGGGCCCTCGATGAGGCTGTAGCCGTTGGCTCCCACCCGAGCCTGGAGCTCGGCCCAGATCCGGTCGTCGGACCAGTCGTCGACCGATTCGGAGGGGTCGCACTGGAAATACATCCGCTGCATCGTCTCGGTGCGCTGGCTGATCAACGCGAACCCGCGGTCGGAGTGGCTGTAGATCAGTTCAGGAGCGCTCATCGGGGCCTCGCAGAGGATCCCGAACCAGGCGAAGGGGTACTCGCGAAAGTATTCGCGGCGATGCTCGCCCGCCAGCTGCTGTCGGCACACACTCCGCGAACCGTCGGCCCCCACCAGGTAGTCGCAGTGCAGCTCGTGGTCCACCCCATCGGCATCGACGAACCGCACGACCGGCCGCTCAGTCACGTCGTGCACGCTGACCTCGCTTACGCCGAACCGCACATCGCCGCCGTCGCGGTCGCGCGCGTCAGCCAGGTCCATGAAGACGTCGGTCTGCGGATAGAGCCAGACCGAAGCACCAGTCAGGTCAACGAAGTCGATGCGGTGCCCAGCCCCACCGAACGCCAGGTCGATCCCCCGGTGCTCGTGCCCCTCGCGCAGCACCCGGTCCGAGACACCTGTGTCGACCAGCATCCGCACACTGTCGCGCTCAAGGATGCCGGCACGCACGGTCCGCTCGATCTCAAGCCGGGTCCGGTTGTCCACCACCACCGAATCGATGCCCCGCAACGACAACAGATGGGACAACATCAGCCCGGCCGGGCCACCGCCCACGATCGCAACGGTCGTGGTCGTGAGAGTGGGAGCCATACCGACCAGTGCAGCGCACCACGAGTCGCAACGGGTATGCCGGTCTTCTACTCAGTGGAAACGGACGAAGCGAGTTCATCGACCTGCCGGCCGATCCCCCGCGCGGCGACCCGCAGGGCGGCCACCAGCTGCGGCCGGTCCCGTTTCAGCGACGGCACCACGATGCCCAGCGCCGCAACCACCGGGCCGCCCGGCGCCCTGATCGACACCGCGACCGAGCACGCCCCGAGACTCATCTCCTCGGTCGTCTGCGCGAAGCCCTCCTTGTGCACCCGGCGCAGCTCCGCACGCAACCGCCCCGGCTGGGTGATCGTGTAGGGCGTGATCCGGGTCAACCTGCCCAGGACCGCCATCACCACCTCGGCTGGGGCATGGGCCAGCAACACCTTCCCCACACCGGTCGCATGCAGCGGCAGCCGTGAGCCCACCTGGCTGACCACCGGCACCGACGCGTTGCCGGAGAGCCGGTCCAGGTAGAGCACCTCGTGACCATCCCGGATCGCCAGGTGCACCGTGGCCAGCGTGGCGCCGTACAGGTCCTGCAAGAACGGCGAGGCGACGTCGCGCAGCTCCGACTGCACCGGCGCCAGCAGCCCGAGGTCCCACAGTCGGCGGCCGACCGCGTAGTCACCCGCGGGCCGGCGCTCGAGCAAGCCGTTGGCGACCAACTCGCCCACCAGCCTGAACGCGGTGGCCACCGGCACGTCCGCACGCCTGGCCAGCTCACTGAGAGTGAGCACCCGGTGCTCGGCGTCGAAGGCCCCCAGCAGGGCGACCACCTTCGACGTCACGCTGACCCCCGGCCTCGCGTTGTTGCCCGCCACCCACCTCTCCTTTCCGTTCAGTGGAAAGCAAGTGTCGCAGAGCAGCCGCGTTCCCGCCTAGCGTTCCGGTCGTGACGCAAGCCGAGATCAGCGCTGAGATAGCCGAGCTGGGGCGGGCGTACGCCGAGAGCGGGGTCGTGGAGACACAGCCGAGGCTGGACTACCCGCCTTACCGGAGCAGCATCCTGCGCCACCCAACCAAGGACCTGCACCAAGCAGATCCCGAGACGATCGAGCTCGCCGCGCCGTGCTTCGGGCACCGCGACGTCGGATCCCTCGAGGCCGACCTGACGATCCAGCACTCCGGCGAGCCCCTGGGTGAGCGGATCATCGTCACCGGACGTGTGGTCGACGGTGACGGCCTGCCGGTGCGTCACCAGCTCGTCGAGATCTGGCAGGCCAATGCCGCTGGTCGCTACCTCCACCAGCGCGACCAGCACCCGGCACCGCTGGACCCGCACTTCACCGGCACCGGCCGCACCCTCACCGACGGCGACGGCAACTACACCTTCACCAGCATCAAGCCCGGCCCCTACCCCTGGAAGAACCACCTGAACGCCTGGCGCCCGGCCCACATCCACTTCTCGCTGTTCGGGACCGCGTTCACCCAGCGGATGATCACCCAGATGTACTTCCCCGGCGACCCCCTGTTCGCCCTGGACCCGATCTATCAGGCCATCGTCGACCCCGCCGCCCGGGAGCGGCTCGTCGCGACCTACGACCACGACGTCACCCAACCCGAGTGGGCCACCGGCTACCGCTGGGACATCGTGCTCACCGGCACGCATCGCACCCCCCTCGAGGCGGACCACGCATGATCCCCACGCCCGGCCAGACCGTCGGCCCCTTCTTCGGCTACGCCCTGCCCTTCCCCGGTGGCGACCAGGTGGTGCCACCCAGCCACCCCCGCGCCGTACGCCTGCACGGGCGGGTGACCGACGGCGCCGGCGACCCCATCCCCGACGCCCTCATCGAGCTCTGGCAGGCCGACGAGGACGGCCAGGTCAGCCAGGAGCCGGGAGCCCTGCGGCGCGACGGGTACACCTTCACGGGCTTCGGGCGTACGGCGGTCGACGCCACCGGTGCCTACTCGTTCACCACCCTGGTGCCAGGTGCCGAGCCCGGACCCGCCCCGTTCTTCGCCATCACGGTCTTCGCCCGCGGGCTGCTCGACCGGCTGTTCACCCGGGCCTACCTGCCGGGCGATGCGGACGCGCTCGCCGCCGACCCCCTGCTGGCCTCGCTGCCCGGCGAGCGGCGCAGCACCCTGATCGCCGGCACCGACGAGCACGGCTTCGTCTTCGACATCGTCCTGCAGGGCGAGGACGAGACCGTCTTCCTGCAGTATCGGACACACTGACTCCATGACCGACCTGTTCTGGCCCGGCGACGAGCGGGCCGGTGATCACTTCTCGCCTCTCAGCCTGCTCGAGGCCGTGGTGCGGGTGGAGTCGGCGTGGCTCGAGACCATGGTCGCGGCCCGACTGTTCCCGCTGGGGGCGGCCGCGGACCTCGAGGGCCTCGTCTCGCAATCGGACGTGGACCTCATCGCGAGCAACGCCGAGGCCGCCGGGAACCCCGTGATCGCGTTTCTCGACATCCTGCGCCAGCGGGTGCCCCCGGCCACGGCGCTGTGGCTGCACCGCGGCCTCACCAGCCAGGACGTGCTCGACACCGCCCTGATGATCTGCGCCCGGTCGTCCGCCCATCAGCTGGAGGACGAGCTCGCCCGGCAGATCGCGACCCTGGGCACGTTGGCCGACACCCACCGCGCCACGGTGATGACCGGTCGCACGCTCACCCGGCCCGCCACCCCGATCACCTTCGGGTTGAAGGCGGCGAACTGGCTACACGGCGTCCTCGACGCCCGTGACCGTCTCATCGCTGCCCGGGCCGCCCTGGCCGGGCAGTTCGGTGGGGCCGCCGGGACCCTGGGCGCCGTGACCCAGCTCGCCGGCCTCCGGGGTCACCCCGAACCAGCAGCGGTGGCGCTCGGCGTGGCCACCGAGATGGCCCAGCGCCTCGACCTGGCCACCCGCGTCGCCTGGCACACCAACCGGGCACCGGTCACCGGTTGGGCGGACGCGCTGGTCACCTGCTCGGACGCCTGGGGGCACATCGCCAACGACGTCCTGCTGCTCGGCCGTCCGGAGATCGGCGAGCTCGCCGAGGCCGCAGTCGCTGGCCGCGGCGGATCATCGGCGATGCCGCACAAGGCCAATCCGGTGCTGTCGGTGCTGATCCGTCGCGCGGCCCTCGCCGCCCCCGCGGTCGCCGCGCAGCTGCACCTGAGCGCAGCCAGTGTGGTCGACGAACGGCCCGACGGTGGATGGCACGTCGAGTGGTCGGCCCTGGCAAGCCTGACCCGGCACACCCTGACCGCGGGTTCGCAGGTCACCGAACTGGTTGCCGGGCTCCGGGTCGACGCCGACCGGATGGCCACCAACGCCCGGTCCGTCACTGGCGACCTGCTCGCCGAGAGCCGCTCGGTCGCTCAGTGGGACGACCACACCGACCAGGTGGTGACCGATCGTCTGGCCGACCACCTCGGAGCCACCGACCTGCTCATCGACGCCGCCCTGGCCCGGACCGACCCACCGGAGCATCCATGACCGTGCCTGCTCTCACCGCAACCCGCCTCGCCGGAACGGCGGACCTGCCCTTGCTGGTCTGCGGACCCTCCCTGGGCACCTCCGCGGTGGCCCTGTGGTCGGCGGCGGCCGAGCTGCTCGGCGACCGCTTCCACGTCGTGGGCTGGGACCTCCCCGGCCACGGCAGCAGCGCCCCCCGCCAGGAGCCGTTCACGATCGCCGACCTGGCCGCCGCCGTCCTCACCCTCGTCGACGACCTCGGGTCCGGTCCCTTCGCCTACGCCGGCGACTCGGTGGGTGGCGCGGTCGGCCTCCAACTGCTGCTGGACGCGCCGGAGCGGGTGTCGGCCGCGGTGATCCTGTGCAGCGGGGCCCGGATCGGCACCCCGGAGATGTGGCAGGAGCGAGCGGCCACCGTGCGGGCCTCCGGCACCCCGGTCATGGTCGAGTCGTCGGCGCAACGCTGGTTCGCCCCAGGCTTCATCGAACGGCAGCCGGTCGTCTCGACGACCCTGCTGCACGCCCTGCAACAGGCGGACCGGCTCGGTTACGCCGCCACCTGCGATGCCCTGGCCGAGTTCGATGTCCGCGATCGCCTGGGTGAGATCACGGCACCGGTCCTCGCCGTTGCCGGGGAGCACGACGTGGCCACCCCGGTGGACCTGCTCGGCGAGCTCGTCTCAGGACTCCAGCACGGCCGGCTCGTCGTACTCCCCGACGTGGCCCACCTGGCTCCGGCCGAGGCGCCCGCAGCGGTGGCGAGCCTGATCCGCGAGCACGTGCCGCCCGTGACGTTGGCCGAGCGGCGGGCCGCCGGGATGGCCGTACGCCGCGCCGTCCTCGGCGAGGGGTACGTCGACCGGGCGAGCGCGGCAGCCACCGACTTCACCCGGGAGTTCCAGGAGTTCATCACCGACTACGCCTGGGGCGGGATCTGGACCCGTCCCGGACTCGACCGGCGCAGCCGCTCACTGATCACCCTGACCGCACTGGTGGCCCGCGGCCATCATGAGGAGCTCGAGCTGCACCTGCGCGCCGCCCGCGCCAACGGACTGAGCGACGACGAGATCAAGGAGCTGCTCCTGCAGTGCGCCGTCTACTGCGGCGTCCCGGACGCCAACACCGCCTTCCGGATCGCGCAGCGCGTGCTCGCCGAGGGGCGTGAGGCATGAGCGCCCTCGCGTACGACGCGGTTCGCACGCCGTTCGGCAGGTCCAACGGCGCCCCCTGGCGGGCAGCACCGTCAACCGCCTGTGTGGGTCGAGTCTCGACGCGGTGATGCTCGGCTCCCGCTCCATCGAGGTCGGCGATGCGGACCTGGTGCTCACCGGTGGTGTCGAGTCGATCCGGCCCACCACGACACCTGAGGCCCCGTCCGCACCCACGCCGTCGTTCGTGCAACACGCCACCTTCGAGGTCACCCCCGACGGACTCGTGGTCCGCGGGGCCTTCGGGCTCTCCCTCGCAGAGCTCCGCAGCCGAACCGGCCTCACCCTGCGCTGAGCCGGCGCCGGTGGGACCTGCCGGCCCATCCGAGACGGCGCCCGCTCCGAACCCCTCCTGGAAAGACGTTCGCGGTTCCTTCAACGCTGCGACCTCGGCATCCGTATTCACCGGTGCACACCTCCATCCCCCTGAACCAGGAGAACCGAGATGAACCGCAAGAACTCAGTCGCCGCCGGGATCGCCACCGGCGTCCTCGCCACCGCCCTCGCCGTGACCGTCATCCCCGGCCAAGCCAGCGCAGGCAAGTCGAAGCCGTCGCACCCGGCGGTGGGCCTCACCATGACCAACAGGCTCGTCGCCTTCGACCTGACCACTCCCGAGCGCCCCCGGGTGCTGGGCAAGGTCACCGGCCTCGAGGGTGACGCCAGGATCGTCGGCATCGACTACCGCGTGCAGGACGGCAAGCTGTACGGCGTCGGTGACGACGGTGGTGTCTACACACTCTCGGGGAACGCGAAGGCGACAAAGGTCAGCCAGCTCACGGTGGCTCTCGAGGGCACCCGCTTCGGCGTCGACTTCAACCCGGCGGCCGACCGGCTCCGGGTGATCAGCGACACCGGCCAGAACCTGCGCCACGACGTGAACGCGGGCGGAGCCACGACCGTCGACTCCACGCTCACCTACCCCGCCACCCCGACCGCGCCGGCCGCGACGGCCGTGGGCGTCAGCGGGGCGGCGTACACGAACAACGACCTCGACGCGGACACCGCCACCAGCCTGTTCGACCTCGACACCGCACTGGACCAGGTCACCCTGCAGGCTCCCGCGAACGCCGGGCTCCTCTCGGCCACGGGCAAGCTCGGGGTGGATGCCGGGTCGGACGCGGGCTTCGACATCTTCAGCCGTCAGGGCGGCGGCACCACGCAGATCAACAAGGGTTGGGCCACCTTGCAGGTCAACGGCAAGCGTCACCTCTTCTCGGTGTCGCTGCTCACCGGTGACGTCGACCACGCCGGTCGTTTCCCCGAGTGGGCGCGGGTCACCGACCTCGCCGTGAAGCTGGACCGCTGACCGCTCACTGATGGCGTTCGCCCGTGATCCCGCACGCACTCCCGTCTTCTCCGAGACGGGAGTGCGTGAGGCGTACGCCGCGCACGGCGGTGAGCTCTACCGCTTCGCCCTGCGAGGGCTGGGCGACCCGGGCGCCGCTCAGGACGCGGTGCAGGAGACGTTCCTGCGGGCGTGGCGGGCACGGGAGCGCTACGACCCCCAGCTCGCCGGCGTACGCGTCTGGCTGTTCGGCATCGCCCGCAACGTCGTCATCGACCTGCACCGGGCGCGCGGCGCCCGTCCCTGGCTGCGGGACCTCGCCGACCATGACACGCTGGCCCGCCAGGAGCCCACGGGGCCCGAGGACCGTCCCGACCAGTGGGAGGCACTGATGCACAGGTGGTTGGTGGAGGAGGCCCTGCGACGGCTCGGAGACGAGCACCGCCAGGCCTTGGAGCAGACCTACCTGGCGGACCGGCCCTACGACGAGGTGGCAGCCGAGCTGGGCATTCCCGTGAGCACGCTGCGCAGCCGGGTGTTCTACGGACTGAAGGCGCTGCGGGTCGTGATGGAGGAAATGGAGGTGACGCGATGACGGACCATGCGGCACAGGACCGTGAGCTGCGCGAGATGCTGGGCGCCTACGTGCTCGGCCACCTGTCAGCAGACGAATCAGCGCGGGTCGAGGCTCATCTGGCAGGTTGCGCCGAGTGCACCGCCGACCTGGAGGAGCTTCTTCCGGCCGCCGACGCCTTGTCCCTGCTGCGCGGCGCCCCACTCCGCGTCGCTGCCGAGGAGCCGCCGCCCGAGCTCGGTGAGCGGATCGTCGGGGCGGTGTCGAGTGCCCACCGGGTCGAGGATCGCCGGCGATGGCTTCGCTCGGCCTCGATCGCGGCTGTCGGTGCCGCAGCGGCGGCCGTGGTGATCGTCGCCGGTGTGGCCATGACTCGTGAGGACTCCCAGCCGGCAGTGCCGCTGGAGGCGGTGGCGGTCCAGGAGGACGTCCCGGGGCTGGCCGCCACCGCAGATCTCGTCGCCCACACCTGGGGCGTCGAGGTGAAGTTGACGGCCGTCGGGTTCGATCGGGGCAGCCGCTACCGCGTCGCCGTGATCGGGCTCGACGGGCGTCGCTACTCCGCCGGCGGGTTCGTCGGGACCGGAGAGCGCGAGATGTTGTGCAACCTCAACTCATCGGTGCTCCGGGACCGCGCGAGAGGCTTCGAGGTCACCGACCCGAACGGTCGGGTCGTGGCGGAGTCGACGTTCAGCTGAGCTGCTGAGTGAGGGTAGCCTGTCCTCACATCCAGGAGAGGCGCTCACGTCCATGTCACCACCGCGGGCGACTGCCCCTCAACGGCCGCTGGGCGAGCTCTGGCGCCGCTACCGCACCTATCGCCGCCGCTTCGTCGGCGCGGTCGTCGCCTCCACCGTCAACAAGGTCGCCGATGTGGTGCCCGAGCTGCTCATCGGGGCAGCGATCGATGTCGTGGTGCGCGGGGACGACTCGTTCATGGCCGCCCTGCTGGGCGTCGAGTCCCGCCACGCCCAGCTCGCCTGGCTGGCCGCCATCAACGTCGTCATCTGGGTGATCGAGTCACTCTCGGAGTACGTCGCCGCCGTACTCTGGCGCGGGCTGGCCCAAGGTGTCGAGCACGACCTCAGGGTGGAGGCCTACGACCACGCCCAGCACCTCGACATGAGCTGGCACGAGACCCGGTCCTCGGGGTCGACGCTGGCCACGCTCAACGACGACGTCAACCAGCTGGAGCGGTTCCTCGACATCGGTGCGCCGGCCATCCTGCAGACAGCGCTCAACGTGCTGCTCGTGGGCGCCGTGTTCGCGGTCGCATCATGGCAGCTGCTGGTCCTGGCATTCCTGCCGATCCCGCTCATCATCGCCGGATCGTTGGTCTTCCAGCGGCGGCTCGAACCGCTCTACCACCGCATCCGGGAGGCAGTGGCCGACCTCTCCGGTGCCCTCAACGCCAACCTGGCCGGCGTCGCCACGATCAAGGCCTTCACCGCCGAGGACCGCGAGCGGGAGCGGATCACGGCCGTCTCCGACGCCTACCGCACCGCCAACACCGACGCGATCCGTTCCTCCGCAGCGTTCGTTCCCCTGGTCCGGATGGCCATCCTGGCCGGGTTCACCTGCACCCTGCTCTTCGGCGGCTGGGCCACCCTCGACGGCGACCTGGAGCTCGGGCTCTACTCCGTGCTGGTCTTCATGACCCAGCGCCTGCTGTGGCCCCTCACCGACGTGGCCGAGGTGCTTGACCTCTACCAGCGCGGGCGGGCCTCCACGGCCCGGATCCTGGAGCTGCTGGCCGTGCCCGTCACGGTCCCGGCCGGCTCCGCTTCGCTGGCCAGGCCGATCGCGGGCCGACTGGAGCTGCGCGGTGTGCGTGCGGGGTACGGCGACGGCCCGGACGTGCTGCACGGCATCGACCTCGTGGTGCCCGCCGGGGAGACCCACGCGATCGTGGGATCGACCGGCTCGGGCAAGTCGAGCCTCCTGCGGCTGGTGCTGCGCTTCGACGACCCCCGCTCGGGCCAGGTCCTGCTGGACGGGCAGGACGTGCGCGACCTCGACTGGGACTCCCTGCGCGGATCGATGGGCTACGTCTCCCAGGACGTCTACATGTTCGCCGGGACCATCGCCGACAACCTCGCCTACGGCCGACCGGAGGCCACCCGCGCCGAGCTTCGGGCGGCCGCTGAAGCAGCTGCCGCCACCGACTTCATCGACGCCCTGCCCGACGGCCTGGACTCCTGGGTGGGTGAGCGCGGGATCACCCTGTCCGGTGGGCAACGTCAGCGGCTCGCCCTCGGCCGGGCCCTGCTCCGCGACCCCGCCGTACTCGTGCTCGACGAGGCTACGAGCGCCGTCGACAACGAGACGGAGGCCGCGATCCAACGCTCCCTGCGCGTCGCGACCCGCGGCAGCACGGCGCTCGTCGTGGCCCACCGGCTCTCCACCGTCCGCCATGCCCACCGGATCTGGGTGCTCGAGGCTGGACGGATCATCGAGTCCGGCACCCATGACGAGCTCCTGGTGCGCGATGGCACCTACGCGGGTCTCTGGCGGGTGCAGACCGGCGGGGGCGAGATCTGAGAGAAGTCGCCTCAGACTGGGACACCTCAGCTGGGCAGCTGTCGTCGGGGGTCTGCAAGCTCGTGTTGATGTCCTGCGATCGCAGCACCCCTGGGCAAGCCTTCTCCCAGTTGGCAAGAAGCGGGCTGGACCGCATCGGCGAAACGGCTCGCCGCCGGTAGTATCCACGCACTGTGGCGTTCCGGGTGGGTCCGGAACTGCCGTTCTGATCGTGGGGGTGGCTTGTGGACGATCGACCGTGCACACGTTGTGGCCGCCCAGGCGATGGGGCCAGGTTCTGCACGAACTGCGGCCAACAGCGGACGTCGGAGCCGACCTTCATCCCAGCCGAGCCCACCTGTCTCAACTGCCGGGCCCCTCTCGCGCCGGGCAACGCCTTCTGCACCGAGTGCGGTTCCCCAACGCCCACCCCCCTTGCGCAGCCGCAGCTGCCGCCGCAGCCGCCGCCCCGACCGGCACTGCATCCGCTGACCCTTACCGGGCCGGCGCAGCCGCATCCCCCCGCCTCTGCCGTCAGGCGGCCATGGCGTACTGGTGCCATCGTTTTCGGGGTCACTCTGACCGTTCTGGCCGCGGTGGCGTTCGGAGGATGGTGGCTGCTCTCCCAAGGCGACGAGCCGAGCATCGCGTCGGACGCAACGGTCCTCACGCCGAGCGCGACCCTCCGTCCGTCCGTGTCGGAAGATCCCAGGGATTCATCATCGCCCGCGGCCAGTCCGGCTGTCCTTGCCCGCTGCTGGAATGGCAAGCGGGTCGGGGAGCTGAAGAGCTGCCCGAGTCCGCAGGGTCAGCAGGCACTCGAATGGATCTTCCCCAGTTTTCAGCCCGGCGAGTGCACCTTCTCGACCAAGGGCGCCAGCTACGGGAAGCTTGCCGCCTGGGAGTGCCCCGTGACCGACTCCTCCGGGGCTGCCGCACTGGTGCGGTACAGCGAGTTCGACACAGTGGAGAATGGGCTCGCTCACTACAACACCAAGCTCGGTGGTGTGAGTGACCGCAACGCCATCTCCGTGAATGGTGAGGTGGTCCGCTACGCCTGGCTCTACCAGTTGAGGTCTGGCAGAGGTCTGTACACGCTGTCGTCCATGTTCACCCGCTATCCCTTCTCCCTGTCGGTGGAAGCGGTCACTCCAGGAGGACGTCGCTGGGTCCTGCGCAACCTGGTGACGATCCGACCGGAGCGCGACATCCTCGGTGTCCGCAGCAGCGGAGCGAGTTCGTGACGCACTGCGGGAGTTGCGGAGAACCCCTGACTCCACGCGCTGCTTTCTGCCGGGCCTGCGGCTGGAAGGTCGTCGAGCCGCCTCCAGAGACAGCTCTTCCCGAGGCGCCCGAACCGAGCAAACCCGGGTGGATCCGATCCCGCGCCACACTTCTGACCGCTCGCGCCTGCTTGGCGGTGACGCTGGTGGGCATCGGCCTGATCATCGGCTGGCTCCTGGCCTCGGAGCGATCCTCGGTGGAGGAGACCGCGTCCCGCCCAGCACCATCCGGCCCGACTTCGACGATCTCTCCAGGTGCCCAGGTGATGCCGGACCTGCGCGGCCTCGGTGTCGGCGATGCCCGCCAGATTCTTGCGGACCTCGGAGTACCTCCGGGGGCTGTGACCCTCCGGGACCAACCGGCGGCGGGCGAGTCCGGCGTGATCCTGGCTCAGGACCCCGTCTACGGCTATGCCCTTGGCTCGAGGATCGTGCTCAGCGCCTCACGTCCGGCCAAGGTTCCTGCGTTCAAGGGCCGCGACGCCACTGCCGTCCTGGCCGATCTCGATGAGCTCGGGGCAGCTACTCGCACGATCTCTCGCTACACCCCAGGCGTGCCGGTCGGCAACGTGGCTTCGATCAGCCCAGAGCCTGGAACCCTGCTGCCCGTGGACGTCACGGTGGTCGTGTCCGCCGAGCCCGACTCTGTCAACCTGGCCGAACTCGTCGCCGCCGAGGACAATTGCTACACCGACACTGACTCGCTCAATGGCAAACAGTACGACGAACTGTTGACCTGCGAGACCGACCGCTATCCGCTGAATCAAACCTGGGTCGTCAAGCGGGCGGCCGACCGGGTCAGCGGCGTTCTGGGAGTTCCGGACAGCGGCGAACCCAAGGAGGCGGTCGAGCTCCGGATCATTGCCGACGGCGAGGTCCTCACCACCTTGACGACGGAGTACGGCTCAGTTGTCCCCTTCGACGTGTCCATCGCTGGCAAACTTCGGCTGACCTTCCAGGTGCGCTCCCAGACCCGCGAGTACAGCACTGCTGGCCTGGCGAGGCTGAAGTTGCTGGGTGACGCAAAACTGCTGAACAAGCTCGAGGTCTACTGATGCGAGGAGCGCGCCTGCATTTCATGGCGTCCAGCTGTCTCGCAGCGCTGCTCTTCGTCGTGCTCGCCGCCGCCCCGCACACCGGTGCCGCGGCGCCTGCTCTCCAGCCGGTTGCCCAGACAGCTGCCCAGCCCGCTGCAGCCGTGGCATCCGCGGACCAGGGCAGGCCGCTGGTGATCATCTTGGACACCTCAGGGTCCATGGCCGACGACGACGGAACGGGGACGATCAAGTTGGCCGGCGCACAGGCGGCGCTGTCCCGCGTGATTCGGCAACAAAGGCCTGGCACGAAGCTCGGGCTGTGGACCTTCCCTGGCGGGGGCAGTTGTGATCCTGGAGGCTTCGCCTTCGAAGTCGACGAGATCGACCAGCGCAACATGATCGGCGACATCAGAGCGCTCACTGCCGGTGGAGAGACTCCTACCGGTGGGGCGCTGCGAACTGCCGTGGACATGCTCAAGTCCCAGGGATTCCAGGGCGCCACGATCCTGCTGGTGTCGGACGGCCTGAGCAATTGCGATCCCGATCCGTGCCAGATCGCTCAGGACATCACCGCGGAGGGGTTCGACCTCACTGTTCAGGCAGCGGGTTTCCAGACCTCTGACGAGGGCATGGCCGAACTCGAGTGCATCGCGGCGGCGACGGGTGGACAGACCTACCAGGCCAACGACGCCGACCAATTGGGCGAGGTCATCGACCTGGCCACCGTCGCCGAACTCACAGTCAAGGTCGATGGCATTCCCGATTCCACGCCTGCAGGCTCAGCGAGTCGCGTCACCGTTGAGGTCCGCAACGACTCGGCCAGCGATATCGAGAACGCTCGCATCTCATTCAACTTCGCCAACCGCACCAGCGGCCGCCAAGCAGTCGTGCCCGCGGTTCTCCCACCGTTGGTGCGCATCGGCAACCTTCAGTCCGGAACCAGCTCCACCCACACCTGGGTGGTCTCCTACGGCAGTCGCGGAAAGACCGGCGTGGCGTCGTACCGGCTGACGGCGTGGGGCACCAATGCCCAACCCGTGACGCTCGAGGGCCAGGTGGAGGTCACGAGCCTGGATCAATCGCTCAGCGATGCCGGCGACCTCATCAAGGACCTCGAAGGCCAGCGGGTCGCGATCCTCGGGGATTCCTACTCCTCGGGTGAAGGCGCAGGGAGCTACTTCCAGGGCACCGACAGCGTGAAGATGCATCTGGGCCCGCGCGTCAACCAGTGCCACGTCTCACCCAAGACCTACCTGTTTCCCCTGTTCAAGGCTGGCGACGTTGATCTCTATGCCTGTAGCGGGGCCACCTCGCACCACATCAAGGATGATGACTGGAACGGGGTCCGCGAGGACCAAGTGCCTGACCTGGAGGATCGCCAGAGGGATGCCGAGAAGCCTGTTGCGGCCGGCTTCCTGACCGTCGGCGGCAACGACATCGGCTTCTCGGGCATCGTCAAACACTGTCTGCTGGCCCATCCGACACCCAGGGCCTACTGGTACGGAGTGCGTCTTGAATGGGACACCCGGTGCTCTGACGACTGGGGCTGGCGAGCTGAGACGGACAGCCTGGTGGCCGACCTGCCGAACGAACTCAAGCCCACCTACCGGCAGATCTCCTTGGCATTGAACCCCAGCGAAGCCGTCAAAGCTCGAGGTGGGGAGGTGGCGCCCCTCTATGTCCTCGCTTACCCCCAGCCCTTTCCTGAAGCGCAGTGGGCGTACTGGTGTCGCGGCTTCGACTCCGCCGAAGTGGGTTACGCCAACGACCTCGTGGACGACCTGAACGCTCAGATCGAGCGTTCAGTCAAAGCCGTGCGAAGGGAGGGATACCGGGTCCAGATGATCACCGCCACCCAAGACACCTTCCTTCCTGACAACACAGCCTGCCCACGTCCGGGCAGCGTCGAATTCATGAACTCTGTGGACGCGATCTCGGGCGGGGCAACGGCCGTGTGGGACCTCATTGCGGGCACGTCCGTGGCCAACAAGTTCATGCACCCCAACGCCCTCGGCTACACGGCCGAGACCAACACCATCCTGAGTTGGTCGGTGGGCGCCGAGGACGAACTACCCGAGGGAGTGGCCCGCTGGCAGGTCGACGACGAGGGCTGGTGGTCGCAGCTGATCCCAGACCTGCCCACGATCGCGCGCGCCGTCACCCCGAGATTGCCCTCGGTGGGTCCGGCAGTTCTCGACGCGACGGCCGGAACCTGGCTGACCGATCCGCAGGACGTCCGCGCCGGACAGCGACTGGACGTCCAGGTTCGTGGCGCTGCCCCCGGAAGCACCGTACTTGTCACCCTGGCCTCCCGGACCAGGTTGATCGGCAGGGTCGAGGTGGGCCCGAACGGCACGGGCGAGGGGACAGTGCAGGTGCCCCGAACTGCACTCCCCGGAACGCACCACCTGCAAGCGATCGGTTTCGACTCCCGCTCCAACCCCGTCACCGCCACTCAGGACATCGATGTGGCCCGCGCGATCCCCTTCTGGCTGCTTCCACTCGCTGCTCTTGTCGTCATCAGCCTCATCGGTGCCAGCCTGCTGTATCGCCGTGACCGCAGAACACCTCGCACCGCGGCGAGGAACGAACCGCTGCCCGATCACTCGTAGCGAACCACCCGGTCCCCTTCGTGAACCATGACGGCGCCATCCGCCGGTGCGACTTCTATGCCGTAGTCCGCCCCATCCAAGCGGAGAGTCCACACCGGTGAGGACGTGCCGATCTCGTAGTAGGACAGTTCATCTTCGTCCGTGGAGTACAGCCCCGGCGATACCGGGGTGAGATAGCCCGGATAGTCCCCGAGAACCTTGAGGTCCTCGTCGTAGAGCAGCCCGTTGTTGCTGTCGATCAGGTAGGAGACCCCGCCCATGTCGAACGTCGAGGATCCGAAGGAGTAGTCGTCCACGTCGACCGGAAGGCTGCCTGCCACACCCTGGGAGTCGAAGAACCGGACCTCTCCGTCCTCGAACTCCTCGGAGTCCGTGCTCTGTTCGAGATACACCAGATGGGAGGTCGCCCGGTAGGGCCCTGACTCATCCGAGCCAAGCGACTGGTCCCACAACTGCGCCCCATCCTTGGAGGACAGGGCAACGGCCCGGTCGGTTCCGCCCACGACCACCATGTCCTTGACTGCCGCGAGTGTCAGCACGGGGTAGTCGACATCGAGGTCTACATCGACTCCGATCGACCAGTTCTCCTCACCCGAGGCCATGTCGAGACTGCGAACCTCCTCGCCATCGGTGAGGTAGAGGTCATCCCCGTGGACCTGCCAGGCTTCGGCCTCGTCGGTCCAGATCTCCTCGCCGGTCTCGCCGTCGAGCAGACCCAGCTCCTGCGTGTAGTCGGTGACCTCCTCGTCGTAGTCCGACCACACGACATACAACACGCCGGCTTCCGTCTCGGCCACCGCGTTGCCATCCTCGAACCACCACGCCAGCGATCCGTCCTTGACTGACCGAGCCTCGATGCCGGAACCGTCCTCGTACGGCCCGAGAAGGAAGTTGTCGGTCCCCGGTACTGCCGCGTTGAGCCAGTCGAGGTGATCCGGCTCGATCTCCCAGACGGTGTCGCCCTGGTCATCCAGCGCGGTGACCAGGGAACCGGAGTCGGTCGGATAACCGACCAGGGTCCGGTCGCCGACGACCTTGATCGTGGCGTAGCCGTAGTCATCCTGATGGGGCACCCGCCAGTCCCAGACCTCCTCGGGTTCGGAGGTGACGGCCTTGACGAGGGGTGCAGCCACCCCGTTGTCTCCGACACTCTCACCGTCGCTGCCGCCTTGGAGAGCGACGAACACGGCGCCCCCCACCATCACGAGGGTCACAGCAACGCCGGCGGCGAGCACCAGTGGCCACCGGCGGCGTACCCCTCGAGGAGCCTGTTGCTCCCAGGACGCGGATGCTGCGGCTCGCGGCGGCGCCTGGATGGGTGTCTCCGCCGGCTGGACCGGGCTGCCACACACAGTGCAGAACTTCGCCCCAGGACTCAGTTGACCTCCGCAGGACCCACAGAACCTCATGCTGCCTCCTCGAAGCGACCCAGCTGGATGTTCATTCGCACGAGGAACCATCTCTGCTGACCTCGTAGCAAAGGTTGGTCACGACGTCATCCACCAACTCGTCCGAGGCACTGCTGAGGAAGTCGCTCGAATAGGCCACCGCGGTAGCCATCGGGTCGACCTGCCAACCGCCGTCCCGCTTGCTCAGGATCACGAAGAAAGAGTCGACTCCCGTCATCCGACGGATGTCCCCGTCGATACAACCCGAGTCCGTGTCGTACTCGTCGGCGACCTCGACGCACCGCCCGTCGAGCCGGACCGATCCGGAGTCGACCTCGCCGTCAACAGAGGCCAACGCGGCGACCGCGGCACTGTCGATGGTCATGCGCGCGTGGTCGCCGTCCTCAGCCACATCCGTGTCCAGCTCACTCAGGTCGATGTCGAAGTCCGCCCCCGCCTCGGCGAGAAGATCCTCGGCGGGCTCGACGTAGGCGCGCAGGACGTTGACCTGTTCCTCGGGCAGGGCGGCCAACAACTCCTCAAAGTCCTCGTCGGAAGCCGCTTCGATGACCTTACGGACAGCATCTTCGGGGTCCTTGGCCACCACCGGGTCGGGGGCGTCGGCCAGCCCGACGGCGTCGTAGTCGGGAGTGATGGGTGAATCGCCGGACTCCCGAGCCCAGTAGTTGAGCTCGTTGACGACAGCATCGAGGTACGACGCCACAGGGCTCACATACCACCGGCCGTCCACCTTCACCGCCGTGACCGACAGCTCGAAGCCCTCCTCGGCGTTATCGCGCACCTCAGCGACGAGATCCCCTTCCCAGCTCCGGGCCTTGGAGTAGCGCTCGGACATGAACTCCAGGCGGGGCGGCAGAGCCTCGGGATCGAACGATGCGGTGACCTCGAGGCGTTGCACCGTCACCTTCGCCACACTGTCGGCCACCTGGTCGATATCGAGCTCCACATCGCCCAGCGCAACGTCCACAGCATCGGCCAGGTCCCCCTCCGACGAGGTGAGCCCCGCATCGGCCAGTCGCTCCCGGGCCGGCTCGTACAGGTCCACGACGCCCTCCACCTCGCCAGGGTTGACCACGGCCAAGGCTCCGACCGGATCCTGCTTCGCCACCGATTCGATGAACTGGCGAACGGCGGCATCGGGGGTCGAAGCCCCGCCCTGGGGTGACAGGACCTGGTAGGCGACAAATCCACCGGCGGCCAGGGCCGCGACCAAGGCACCGACGCCGAGGATCTTGGCCAGGCCGGCGCTCCGGCGTGACGGCGGAAGTGGCGCTGGCGACAACCAGTCAGGCGCGGCGCCCGTCGGCTCCAGCACGTTCTCACGGGGCGAGGGAGGCGTCGGCTGGAGCGCCTGCTGCTGACCTCCCGTGGCCGTCGAGGCGGACACGCTGGACCCGCACGTCACGCAGAAACGCTGATTCGCGTGGTTGACCGGACTTCCACACGATCCACAGAATCGATTCACGCTGCTCCCACCATGGCAACAATTCGCACTTCTCAAGCGACCGGCTCGGCGCCCCGGATGACCACAGCAACGGCACCCAACACGACCCCGAGAAGCGTCATCCATGCGCCCGGCCCCAGATTCTCGTGCGCGTGATCGAGAAGCGTAACGAAAGCAACCGCGAAGCACAGTGCAACCGAGCAAATGATCAGGGTGCGGAATCTGCGTGCCGAACGGGTGCTGAGGCCGGCACTGGCCATCATCAGCACCCCGGCACTCGGCAGCACGAGCAGAGCGACGACACCCCACGCCGGGACGAGGTCACCCAGGGATCCCATTCTCTCCAACCGGATGACGTCCAGGGCGGAAGAGGTGGACAGCGGTCCGGTCGTCACCCAGGGCAGGAACAGCTGGACCACCCAGGCAGCACCGACCCCGAGCCAGACCAGGGTGAAGATCGGGTCCGCTGAACGAGTCGACCGACCCATGAGTCCCCCTGATGCTCCACCGGAACCCCAGAGTTTACGGATATCCACCGGCCCGACGACCTTTTTGGACGGGCAACCGTCGGGGATCCGTTGGCAGTGCTTAAATCTTGGCCACACCATTCACGCATCACGTTACGAGGGACCCGTCGATGGCCAATTTCTGCGGAGAATGTGGCAGCCCCAACGAAGGTGGCTCTTTCTGCCCCATGTGCGGCTCCCGGTACGAGACGCTGCCCACGGCGCCAGCACCGGCACCGGCCCACTCGGGCCCCACGGTCGCGGCGGCACCCACCCCGGGCCCACCCGAGGTCGAGACGACCCAGATCCGTACGCCGGCGCCACCGGCTCAGGCGGCTGCCCCCCTTCCGCCAGTAGCACCGCCCGCGCCGCCAGTTGCCCCTGTTCCCCCAGTTGCTTCGGCCGTACCGCCAGTAGGACTCACCAAGCAAGCCCCGACAGCCCCGGCCCCACCCACGCCGCAGCCGGCCGCGCCGAACTGGACCCCTCCGCCGGCCCCGCCCGGGTGGCAGCCCCAAGGACCTCCCGGATATCCAGCCGCACCGCGGATCAATCCGTTCCTGGGAGTCCCCATCTCCGACTTCGTCCGAGATGCTGCCGCGCTGTTCTGCCTGTTCGCGGCGTTCGGGATGCCGTGGGACCTCAACGGGGACGCAACTGACCGGTGGTGGGTCGTCATCGCGTTGCTGTTGTCGCTGGCCTCCCTGGCCATTCCCTACGTCGCCAAGGCCCAGCTGATTCCAGGTTTTGGGCCGGCTGAGTCCGGGTTGGCCAAGTTCGCGGCCAACGTCCCAGCGCTCCTGGCCGTGTTCGCGGCGATCGTCAACGAGCTCGTCAACCTCGGCAACGACTTCGAGGGTGGCCTCGGGATCGGCATCGCCACTGCCCTGGCCGGCATCACCCTCGCCGTGCAACCTCGCGCCGCCGAAGAGGGCCAGACCCATCGCACCGACGAGCTGTGGGTGACGGCCACGATCGCCACGGCATCGGCAGCACTCGCGGTCGGCATCGTTGCTTTCGTCGGTTTCGCCTTCGACTGGCTCGACCTGTTCGGCTCGCTGTCTGACAGCCTCCTCACGCTTGTCGGACTCACTCTCGCCGCCCCCGTCACGTTCATCGTGCTGATCGGATGGCCGACTGTCGGAATCCTCAAGCGCAAGACTGGCTGGATCCGCGTCTTCAGCGTGATTACCTTCACGGTGGTCGCGGTCTGCCTGTTGTCACTCGCCGGTGATGGGTCAGGTGTCTTCTTCGCGCAGGCCGTCGAGAAGTGGAACTACGTGTACGGCGGCACCTTCCTCATCGGCGCCGCCGCCGGTCTGTCGGTCTCCCGACCGATCCATCGCGCTCGCCTGGAGCGTGATCCCGTCTCCGGATGGATCGAGACAGCAACTGCCGCGCTCAGCGTCGCGGCCGCGGCTCTCGGGGTCTCCGGTGTCGCACTCATCATCGCGATGATCGACCGCGAACTCACCGATCCCGGCCTGTTCATCGCCGTGGTCCTGATCATCTGCTCGACGGTGGCTGCCGTCGTGGCGATCTCCCTGCTCCACAACCCTCGCCAGAACCGGCCGATCGTCCTGGCAGTCATCGGCGGCTACCTGCTGGCCTCGATCGTCACCGTCTCCCTGTTGCGCAGCTTCGACTACCAACTGGGCATGAACGGCTGGGAGGCAGCATTCTGGTTCACGTTGCCCACCCTGGCGATCTACGCGCTCGTCGTCCCGACGTCGGTGCGAACCGCCCTGGCGATCCCCCGGCCGACGTACCCGCCCCAGGGCGGCCCCCCGCCCCACCAGCCGGGATATCCCCAGCACCCCGCGGCGGGTGGTTGGGGCGACCAGGCACCCCCGCCGCGCCCTCCGTACCCTGAACAGCGCTGAGGATCATGGCACCTGGACCAACACGCAGCGACCGGTCCGGACACTGCACCGGGCCATCCGTTCGGCTGTGTCACCGTCCGCGAGCACGGCGGAGACCACGAAGTCGTCGTCCTCCCACACCCAGTCCATCACTCGGAAACCCCATCCATCGGGGGCGGTCAGGATGGCCCGCCCGGTGCCGTCGATGTTCTGCGACTGCAGCGTCCCGATGGCCGTGACCTCCCCACCCAGGGCGTCGGGCGAAGCCCAGACCAGCCGCTGACCATCGGGGCTCACGATCAGGTCGCCGCTGAAGTTGGGCAACGGGGCGGTCGGGGTGAGCAGTCCGTCGTTCGAGATCTCCGCGAGGTACGGCGAACCCTGCGTGCCGTCGATGGTCCCGTCCGAGCCATCGGTGGCGAGCAGTCCGGTGGCGGTGCCGTCGAGGATCTGCTGGTCGGGTGCGGTGCGGGAGAGGTCGACCGTGGTGGTGTCCACGAACGGCAGCCACAGCAGGGCGGTGTCGGTGCCCTGGACGAGGACCCGGCCGTCGTTCATGACGGCCCGGACCGTCACGGTGCTCCCGTCCTGAGGGTCGCCGGGGTCGATGCCGATGCCACCCATGCCCTCGCCACTGAAGCTGGTGTCGAAGCCGGTGACGATGTCCTTGTCGCCCTCCCGGGTGATGTAGGCGAGATATCTCCCGTTCGGCGAGATCACCGGAGGGACCGGCAGTGGGAGCGTGAAGTCCTCGACCCGCTGTCCGCGGCCCCATTGCCACGTGCCGTCGGCGCGCTGGGCGAGCCAACCCTGAGCGGTGCCCTCCACCGACCACCAGCTGCCGGGCACCTGTTCGCCGCCGACGTACAGCTGCTGGTCGAGGACGTAGGGGACGCTCGGTGGGGTCGTCGGGATCCTGATCGCCGCGTCAGGCTCGGTGGGCGAGGGAAGGGTCGAGGTGGGCAGGGTCGGCGACGGTGCCGGCTGTGGCTCGCGTCCACCGCGATCGTTCGTCACGACCAGGACGGTCCCGGCCAGAATGAGCACCACGGCGGCCGCGACGAGCAGGGGCTGCCAGTGGCGTCTAGGACGCGGCGGCTCCTGCGGCAACGGCGGCATGGCGGGGATGCGCAAGCTCTCGGCCACATCGTGCAGTTCCTGGCCCAGGGTCTCTTCGACGTCGATGGGCATGTCAGTTCTCCTTTCCGTCCGTGTCGTGCTGGCCGATCGCGGCTCGCAATGCCCTGAGGGCGTGGTGGGCAGTGGACTTCACGTTGCCCCGCGAGCAGCCGAGTGCGTCGGCGATCTCCAACTCGCTGAGGTCCTCGTAGTAGCGGAGCACGATGACGGCCCGCTGGCGTGGTGGCAGCGACTTCACGTGCGGCCAGAGCACCATGCGGTCCTCGGGGCCCGCGACCTTGTCGTGCACCGGCTCCGGCGGAGCGTCGGTGAGCACCTCCAGGCGCCGCGCCTGGGGTCGCCGCTCGGACAGGTAGGTGTTGATCAGCATGCGCCGCACGTAGGCCGCCGGCGAGTCGGAGCCTGAGACTCGCGACCAGGACCGGTGGGCCTTCAGCAGCGTCTGCTGCGCCAGGTCCTCGGCGTCGGCATGGTTGCCGGCCAGCAGATAGCCGTAGCGGTACAGCGCCGGCCATGAACTCGCGGCGTACTCCTCGAACGTCAGCGCGTCCGGGTTCTTGGTCACGGTGAACATCTGACACCACCCCCTTCTGCTGATCTGACTCCGGGAGTCGGTCAGGAGGTTGTGTCGAACCGCAAACGATTCGATCAGGAAGCCAGAGGGTCCGCACCGGGGGTGCGCCCACGTGCTCCCAGACCCCGGAGAGCTGGCCCAGAGGTCGCGCGCCGTGCGGCCCAGATGCAGAGCGCCAGGGCAGCGAGGACGTAGGCGTTGCCAGCCACGTGTTCCAGCGGGCTCCACGCCGCCTCACGACCACGCCCGTACGGCGGCCACACGATCGGACGGGCCACGAAGACGACGCCCCACAGAACGCATGCCCAGCGAGCCCGCTCCCACAGCAGCAATGCGATCGGGGCAGCCCAGACCCAGTGGTGCGACCACGACACCGGCGAGGCGAGCAGCATCGCCACGGCTCCCAGGCAGGTGCCCAGCACCCGATCTCCGTGCCGCCACCACCAAGCACCCAGGACCAGGATCGCGGCCGCCAACGGCGCGGCGACCGCGAGCCACAGCAGTGTCGGTGGTGGCCCGTCCAGGAGCCGGGTCAGCACCCCGTAGATCGACTGGTTGTGCGCCAGCCCCGGTGGCCCGACCCGTCTCGCGTCGAACAACCCGTGGGACCAGTAGGACGCAGCCCAGCCTGGCATCAGGGCGAACCCGATCGCGACGCTGCCGGCGAAGACCAGCACCGCTCGACCGGCAGCAGTACGGCGCCCGACCAGCAGCAGGAGCAGCACGAACACGAGCGGCGTCAGCTTCACTGCGGCCGCAATGCCGATCAGCACCCCGCACCAGCGTCGGTCCGGCCGAAGCAGGTCGAGCACCACCGCCAGCATCAGGACCAGGTTGACCTGCCCGAACGTGAGGTTCTGCCAGACCGGCTCCAGGGCGAGGGCGCCCACCGTCACGAGCGCGACCAGCCACCCGGGCGCCGGTCGCGCGAGCGCGATGCGGACCACCCGCACGGTCGCGGCGAGCGCAGCCACGGACGCTCCCGTCACGAAGGCCGCGGCCAAGCAGCCCGGCACCAACGCCAACGGCACCATCACCAGCGCTGCGAACGGCGGATAGGTGAAGGACAGCCCGGTCACCGGGTCCACCGGGTGCTCGACCGGCAGACCGTCGAGGACCGAGCGACCGGCCTGCAAGTAGACGTAGAGATCGGTGAAGCCCGGGCTCAGGCCGCCCGCCACGGCGGCGGCCACGACCACGGCCACCACCGGGGCAGGTCCGCTCAACAAGCCCCTGGAGACCACCTTCGGCTCCGAAGCGTCACCCATGGCCCCTTCCTACCCGACCAGCGCAGCCTCAGGGCGTCACTGGTCGGCGGCCGACTCCGCCAGGGGCGGCGCGACGACTCGCTCGAGGCGCGCCAGCGCGTCCCGCATCCGCTCGTCGTCACGGTCAGCGGCGGGCACCAGGATCTCGGTGATCACGTCGATGATGTCGCTGAGGCGCTGGTTGAGCCTGCGCGACTCCTGGATCTCCTCCTCCAGGGCCACGATGCGCTTGTACAACGACACGGGTCCCACCCGCAGGCGTACCTGTTCACGGTCCGAAATATTCACGTCCACCTCACTACGAGTCGACAGATGCGCGGGTCCTCGTCCTCGAAAGGTGCCAGGGCGACACCCTCCTCACGGTGCACCACGCTGCCGCCGTACTGCTCGATCTCGGCGACCACCCGGTTCGGGCGGAGCAGGGTGCGGTGCTTCGAGGGGAAGGCACCGGCACGCAGGGTGCTGCGCCAGGTCCGGAACTCCAGGAACGTCTCACCACCTCGCCGCTGGATCATCTGTGCCCAACGGAAGAAGTTCTGCCGCGCGTCGCGCTCCACGGCGTCCAGCAGGAAGCGGGCGTAGATCTGCGGCGGCCGCTCCAGGTGCGCGAAGCGAGCGCCCGAGATCAGGATCGAGGACAGGTCGTTGAGGTTCAGCTCGCGTGGGCGGACGGCGACGGAGTGCTGCACGCCGAGCCGTCGGGTCGAGCGCCGCGCCGCCTTGCTGCCCTCGAGCGCCGTGACCCGGTGTCCCTGCTCGGCCAGGTAGACGGCATCGCGGCCGTTGCCGGAACCGACGTCGAGCACCTGCTGGTGGGGCTCCAGCCGACCCGCCACCCAGGCCGCGAACGGCGAGGGGGTGGGCGGCACCCGACTGCTCGGCTTCGAGCGGTAGAAGTCGCCCCAGTGCCGCAGGTGCTTGCGGTTGTTGCGCAGCCACCCGTTCATCCGGCGGGCGGTGGCGTGCGAGGCATGGAAGGAGTACGACGGGTCGGGCACCTGCCAGGTCGGCCCGTAGAGGACCTCGAGGAGGTCCGCGGGGCGGGCGGGTGCCACGAAGCGACGCCCCTCGAGGGTCACCTCGCCGACGGGCAGGAGCGCCGAGCGGTCCAGCTCGCCAGTGACGGAGGGGACCATGTAGAACGTGCCGTCGACGTGGAAGGCCGCGAACACGTCGATGCCCACCCGGCGACCGCCCCCGGGGGTGATCCAGATCTTGAAGTCACCGGCAGACATCCGGGTGATCCGCCAGCCCCGTGCCTCCATGGTCGCCTCGGCGCGCTTGTTCTCCCGGATGATGTCGAAGGGATGCGTGTGGGGGCTCAGGTAGGACACGTCGGCATCGCTGTCGTGGCCGATCAGGTGACCGCTGCGCACCGCACCGAGCAGGCAGCCGAAGGACAGGAACGCGTCGAGGCCACACTCCTCGCGCAGGTCGCGAAGGACCTGCTCGACGGAGTCCAGGACCGCCTCGGTCATGGCGCGGTCGGTGCGCGCGAACATGCGCTGGAGGTGTCCGGTCTTGTCGACGGCCAGTGGGTGACCGGCCGGGTCGACCAGCCGGATGGGTGCGGTGCTCGCACCGAAGCTCACCTGCTCGCTGAACGCGATCTCACCGCTGCCGTGGCGCACCAGGCTCACCTCGGCAGAGCCGTCCAGGTAGGGCTGCACCGCAGTGGGCCAACGAACCCAGGACGGATGCAGCCTCATCCGGTCACGTTCGGGGTTGAACGACCAGATCCGCTCCCCGTCGAAGCGCACGTCGATGGGGTCCTTCTGGCGGTGAGGAACGCGGATCCCGCGACTGCTCACCGCGAACCGACTGTTCACGATCCATCCCTTCCCGCACCGCCGCCCAATGTACGGCGACGGGCGGACATCATGAGGGATCACGATCCCGGCGCGTCGGCGTCCGTGTCGCCGGTCGAGCGACCCTCGTGCTCATCCTCGAGGTCCTCGTTCGTGCGTCCGCTCAAGACGGACTCGTCATGGGTCGACGGGGGCCGGCGCTGCCGGTCGGCACCCGCGTCATCCAGCTTGACCAGCACCCAGTTCCGCCGGTCGCCACCCATCGCGGTGCGCGTCAGCGCGAACGCCCCTGTCAGCTTCTCGCCGGACAGCGACACCTTCACGTGACCCGCTGCGACCGCGTCGGCCATGTCGAGCGGTGCACCGTTCTTGGTCGTGAGGTTCTCATAGGTGCCGGTGTCCCACACGATGACCGTGCCACGCCCGTAGCCCTTACCGATGCGTCCCTCGAAGTGCGCGTAGTCGAGCTGGTGATCCTCGACCTTGACAGCCAGCCGCTTCTCCCGCGGGTCCAGCGAGGGACCCTTCGGGACGGCCCACGAGACCAGCACGCCGTCGACCTCCAGGCGGAAGTCGAAGTGGAGACGGGATGCATCGTGGCGCTGGACGACGAAGAGCGGCATGGCCATGTCCCATGCATACCGCCCTCCGGCACATTGACACGTGGGACTCGACGATGTGGGTACGGGTCGGACATGACCACCAGTGAGAGCACAGCCAGAACCCAGGCCATCCAGGCCGTCGTCGACCGGGTGTCGTCCTACCAGGACGGCGCCCCCGAACCGACGATCGAGGCCGAGTTGCGCAGCGGACTGCAGGAGGCGGGAGTCGATCTCAACGAGCGCGAGCTAGCTGCGCTGACCAAGGCCATCGAGTCCGCCCACGGCAACGTCAGCGTCGCCGACGTACTGCCGAGCTGAGTCGCGGATGACGAGCTTCGGCTACACGCTGATGACTGAGCAGAGCGGACCGCTCGAGCTCGTCGGCTACGCGAGGGCAGCAGAGGACGTCGGCTTCGACTTCGAGGTCATGAGCGACCACTTCTCGCCCTGGCTCAGCGAGCAGGGCCACGCGCCGTACGCCTGGACCACGTTGGGGGCGGTCGCCCAGGCCACCTCGCACGTCGGGTTGATGACCTACGTCACCTGCCCGACCCTGCGCTACCACCCGGCGGTCGTGGCCCAGAAGGCGGCGACGCTGCAGATCCTGGCCGAGGGGCGCTTCACCCTGGGGCTGGGCAGCGGCGAGAACCTCAACGAGCACGTCGTCGGCCACGGCTGGCCCGCCCTCCAGGACCGACAGGCCATGCTGGCCGAGGCCATCGAGGTGATCCGGGCCCTGCACACCGGCGAGTTGGTCGACCATCGCGGCGAATACTTCCAGGTGGACTCCGCCCGGATCTGGGACCTCCCCGATGAGGGAGTCGAGCTCGGCGTCGCCGTCGGCGGTGAACGTGCCATCGAGGCCTTCGCGCCATTCGCTGACCACCTCATCGGCGTCGAGCCCGACTCCGACCTGGTGACCGGCTGGAACGCGGTGGACGGTGCGCCCCGGATCGGCGGCACGGCGCGAGCCATCGGACAGATCCCGATCTGCTGGGACCCCGACGAGGCGACGGCCGTGGCGAAGGCGCACGAGCAGTTCCGCTGGTTCGCAGGCGGATGGTCGGTGAACGCCGATCTCCCGACGCCCGCGGGTTTCACGGGCGCCACCCAGTTCGTGCGACCCGAGGACGTCGCCGACGCCATCCCCTGCGGCCCCGACCTCGACGCCGTCGTCGAGGCGGTGAGCGCCTACTGGAAGGCCGGGTTCACCGACATCGCCCTGGTGCAGATCGGCGACGACGGCCAGGACCGGTTCCTCAGCGAAGCTGCCGGACCGCTGCTGGAGAAGCTGCGCGCGGCCTCGCCCACCGGACAGGAGGGGGCGGCATGACAACGCCCGCCTCATCGCCGCCGCATCGACCCAGGCGGTCGAGGCGACGATGGGAGACGAGATCAGGCAGCACGCCGGGCTGACCGCGGACCAGGGGCCCGTGGGCGCTTCGTTCGTTGCGGTCTCCTCAGTGCGCCCGGCGCCACCAGACGGCGAGTACGACGACCACGGCGAGCGCTCCGGCGACGATCAGCTCGGGCCGCGGCGCCCCGCTGTCGGTCGTCACGGCCGACTTCGTCCTCGCCAGCCGAGCGTTGGCCCGGGCCTTGACATCGACCTTGGCGGCGAGCTGGTCGACCGTGGCAGCAAGCTCCTCGCGCTGCGCCTCGATCTCCTGCTCCAGCTCCCTGGGAGTCGGTTCGTGGCTCATGGGTGGTCCCCCTTCAGGGTGGCGATGTCGCGTCGTACTCCCTCGATGGCGTGCTCGGGCTGCGGCGGCGTCGCGGCGCTCACCTGCTTCTTCGCGATCGCGCCGACGACAGCAGCGGCGAGAAGGAGCACGACAGCCACGATCAGCGCCGCCAGCCAGGCGTCCACGGCCTCGGCAAGCGCCAGCACCGCGGTGCTGACCAGGACAGCCAGACCGAAGAACGCCAGCAAGCCGGCTCCGCTGAACATCCCCAGGCCGATGCCGGCCCGCTTGCCCTTCTCCGCCATCTCCGCCTGCGCCAGTCGCAGCTCGGAGCGGATGAGCGTGGGGACCTGTTGGGTGAGTTGGTGGGCCAGGGCGCCCAGCGTCGGCTCGGTTCCGGTCGGCGGTTGATCGGTTGGGTGACTCATGTCCTCCACCCTTCCTGGTTCCGCTCGAAACCTCTCCACCCCTGTGGGTAGATCGCCTCAGATCTCCGGCCGGGCGACATACAGCCGCCCGGCCACGAGCCCCTGCGCCACGAGGCGGGTCATGATCGCCTGCTGGCGGGCAGCGGTCTTCCAGCGAGCATCGGCACCGTGCGCGCCTTCGATCCATCGCTCGACCGCATCGGCCGCCGCGTTCCACGCCGGACCGGGCGGGGCGAAGTCGGACACAGCGGCCTGACGGATGATCCTGAGCCCGGCGCGTCCACACACCTGCGCAACCTCCCTGGCGGTCGGGAAGGTGTTGCCCTCGGGCTGCTCCGGCAGGACGTCGACCGTTCGCTCGAACACCAGCAGTCCGACCACTCCCCCGGGCGTCACGACGCGGCGGAGCTCTGCCACCAGCGCCTGGTGGTCCTCGACGGTGCACAGCACACCCAGGCACCACACGGCCTCGAAGGCTGCGTCGGGCAGCGCTAGCGCGTCACCCGTGGCCGCGGCCACGGGGTGCGCGAACAACCGCCGACCGGCGTGGCAGGCCTCCACCATCGGCTCGAACAGCACCGGGCGCACACCTCGGGTCCGGGCGGCGTACTCCGCAGGGCCTCCCAGGCCCGCACCCACGTCGAGGAGCCGGTCGCCGGGACCCAGCGCCATGTTCTCGCACAACCAGTCGAGGGCCGCCGGGCTGCCGGTCCCCCGGCACGCTGCGGGAAGGGCATGGTCCATCCCCAAGGCAGCGACCGCATCCCCGGTCCAGGCGGCGACGGTGTCGAACTCGTCGGTCATCGCCTCCGAGACGGTCACGACGCGCGCCTCATTCGGGACTCTCGATGAACTCTTTGGTCTTCGCGATGGCGAAGCCCCATCCCTGGGCGAGGGTGGGTTTGGGTGGGATCGCGATCTCGTCGGGGTTGGTCACCACGTCCAGCAGGGCCGGTCCGTCGACTGCCAGCAGGTCACGTACGGCGTCCTCGACGTGGTGTGGATCCTCGACCCGTACGCCGTGCAGGCCCACAGCCCGCGCGACCCGCGCGAAGTCCGGATTGTCCAGGACGGTGCCGAACTCAGGCAGCCCGACCTGTTCCATCTCGAGCTTGACCATGCCCAGTCGGCCGTTGTCGAAGACGACGAGCTTGACCGGGAGCTCATAGGCGACCGCGGTGATGAGGTCGCCCATCAGCATCGAGAGCCCACCGTCGCCGCAGAAGGCGACCACCTGTCTCCCGGGATCCAGAGCTGCTGCACCGAGGGCCTGGGGTAGGGCGTTGGCCATCGACCCCAGGTTGAAGGAACCGAGCAGCCGCCTGCTGCCGGTCATCCGCACGAACCGCGACAGCCACACCGTGGCCATGCCGGTGTCGGTGGTGAAGACGGCATCCTGCGCCGCGTGACGGTCCACGGCCGCGGCGAGCAGCTCGGGCCGGATGCGTGACTCCGGGTTGTCCACCTTGCGGCGCAGGAGCCCGACGGGCCTGCGCTCGTAGTCCGGGTCGGCGAGCCGGGCCTGGCCGGTGCGCCACGTCTCGTAGGTGGAGCGGGCCGAGGTGAGCAGTGAGTCGTCGCTGCTTCCGGTGAGTTGCGCAAGCAGCTCCTGGAGGCCGAGCCGACAGTCGCCGACGAGCGCCTCGTCGACTGCGATCCGGCGTCCGATGTGACTGCTGCGGGAATCGAGCTGGATCACCGTCTTGCCCGTGGGCAGGAAGTCTCGGTAGGGGAAGTCGGAGCCGATCAGGAACAGCGTGTCGCAGCCCTCGAACGCCACTCTGCTGGCCGGGTTGCCGATCAGGCCCGACTGTCCCACCTCGAACGGGTTGTCGTCCTCCAGGACCTCCTTGGCCTTCAGGCTGAGCACCATCGGCGCCTTCAGCGTCTCGGCCAGCGCCAGCACCTCCGCCCGCGCGGCCAAGGCTCCTTGGCCGACCAGGAGAGCCACCGAGTCGCTGGCGTTGAGGAGGCTCGCCGCCCGCTGCAGGGCATCCGCAGCCGGAGTCGTGGCGGGACTCGGCTCGACGAACGTGGGGGTGGGGGTGTGCTTCGGCAGCTCCAGCCCGCCCACGTCGCCGGGCAGGGTGAGCACCGAGACGCCCCGGTGCTCGAGGGCCGCGTTGACCGCGTGCTCCAGGACTGACGGCAGCTGGTCGGCGCTCACCACGGTCTGGTTGAACACCGCGACATCAGCGAACAGCGCGTCGTTGTCGACCTCCTGGAAGAACTCGCTGCCCAGGTCCTCGCGGGGAACCTGGCCGCAGATGGCCAGCACCGGGGTGCGGGACTTATTCGCGTCGTACAGACCGTTGAGGAGGTGGATGGCACCGGGTCCGACGGTTCCCAGGCAGACTCCGAGGCGACCGGTGAGCTGGGACTGGGCACCGGCGGCGAACGCCGCCACCTCCTCGTGACGCACCCCGATCCACTCGAGGCGATCCTGGCGCCGGATGGCGTCGGTGACCGGATTGAGGGCGTCGCCCACGACGCCCCACACCTGGGTGACTCCGTGCTCGGCCAAGGATTCCACCAGGAGCTCGGCAACCGTGGTCATGGCATTTTCCTCCTGCTGTGGCCTGATACGTGACGAGGTCGAGTACCCGACTCGGTCGCGATCGATGCGGGAGGCCGGTCGGCGGGCGGTCGAGTCTGGGCTCCGCGCGGGGGTTGAGCCATGCAGTAGCGTTTCCCTGCTGGTGCAGGTCGGTTCCGCGTTGTGCTTGGTTCACCACATCGAACAGGCGGTCAGTGGATGCCTCATCGTTTGCCAGAGCTCGAGCAGGCCTACGCCGCCATCGCGGCCACGCAGACCTTCGGTGAGTTCGTGCAGGCTGCTGAGGACGCCGTCCGCACCGTCGGCGGCGACGGCGTGTCGATCGGCGTGCTGCGCGGCAACCGGGTGGCGATCGTCTATCGCGGGACCGCCTCCCCCCTGCTCGAGGACCTGGACTCCGTCCTGGCCGCCGACGAGCTTCCCGGACCTGATGCGATGCGGACCGGGCACCCGGTCTACCTGTCCAGCCAGTCGGTGACGATCCACCGGTTCCCCGCATCCTCCGATCGGGTGGCGCAGCTGGAGTTCGAGGCTGCGGCGTGCCTGCCACTGTTGTCCGGGGAGAGTCCCCTCGGGTTCCTGGTCGCGCACTACCTGAAGGAGCAGGACTTCGACGACACGCTGCGCGTCCGGCTGGGCAGCCTGGCCGCGACCTGCTCGGGGGCCTTGGACCGGCTGATCGCCGCCCCCACCCGCGAGGACCTGGCCGAAGCCAGGTCCGAGCACGTACGCCGGGCGCTGGAATCGCGGGCGAGGCTGGAACAGGCCACCGGCATCCTGATCGAGCGATGCGACCTCTCCCCTGCCTCGGCCGCGGTCGCGATCCAGGCCATGGTCGCCGAGTCCGGGCTCGCTCCTGCCGAGGTCGCGCGCCTGCTGGTCGGGCGACGCCGGATCCCGGGGCTGGCGGCGTCCGCCGAGATGGCGCGAGCCAGTCGACGTCGCGCCGTCCCCAAGCCTGCCGACCTGATGCAGGAGTCGCCACTCGAGGCCCTCGCGACATCCGGCGAGGTGTCCGCGCTGAGTCCCCAGGAGGCGGAGATCGTCCGGCTCGTCACGACGGGGGCGACCAATCGCGAGATCGCCGACCAGATGTATCTCAGCATCAACTCCGTCAAGACCTACATCCGCTCGGCCTACCGCAAGATCGGGGTGACCAACCGTGCGCAGGCGGTGCTGTGGGGGGTCCGCAACGGCTACCTACCCCCGGTCAGCCAGGATCAACAGGTCGACGCGCCGCGTCGATGATGCGGAGTGCGACGGCACCCAGTGAGTCGTGAACCGCTGCGCTACGTCGGAGCAGCTCGCTGAAGGCAGCGTCGGGCTCCAGTCCGTGCTGCTCGACGAGAACTCCCTTCGCCACCTCGATCACCGCCCTGCCGGCCAGCGCATCACGCACGCGGTCGAGCGCCAGGTCACGGGTCATCGTCGGATGGATGCTGATGATCGCCACGGACATGATGTCGGCGAACGCCTGGGCGACCTGCGCCAATGACGGGTCGACCTCCTCCTGGGCGGCACTCCAGAACAGGTTGAGTCCGCCGATCGCGCGGCCCTGCCAGTGCAGTGGAACGCAGTAGACCCCCTGCAGCCCCGCGCGTTCCATGGCTTCGGCCATCAACGGCCAGGAGGCACGGATCGGTTCGAGAGCCGGGGCCGAGATCGCGATCTGTTGCTCCACGCAGTCGACGCACGGCCCCTGCATGCTGCCGACCTGCAACGCCTCCAGCTCCTCCACGGCATGGGAGGTCGCCGAGAGCAGCTCAAGACCCTGGTCGCCCACCACCAGGAGTCCGGCCGCCTGGGCCCCGACCGATTCGGCACACCGGGCCAGTCCGGACGCCAGCACGCCGGAGATGTCGCCCTCCCCGACCAGCGAGGCGGAGACGTCTGCGAGGCCACTCAGGGCTTGGGCGTCGCTCATCATCGAAACTTCCTCCTCATGGGTTGGTGAACCGGAGTCGGCGGGACACGACTTCTTCTGCGATGTCAGTCAACGTGGTCTCCCCGGCGTAGGCGTGGGCACGCAGGACCGCCAGAGCATCGTCGGAGTTGAGTCCCAGTTGCGCGATCACCATGCCGGTGGCCTGGTGGATGCGGGCCCGAGAGCTCCAGGGACCGGACAGCAGATCGTCCTGGAAGACGCCGGGATCCCGCGCCAGCGCTGCCCCGGTCGCCGCCGCCATCGTCAGCAGGGTCCGCTCGTCCAGCAACAGCTCGGCCGGGGCCGGACGGAGCAGGTACAACGTCAGGACACCCAGGACGGAGTCGCCCGGCTGGATGGGGACGGCATGGATGACCGTCTGGTCGACCACCTTCTCGGCCGCCTCGGCGAACATCGCCCAGCGCTCGCGGCCCGGCCACGGCAGCGGGCACACCTCGACGCGGCCGGTTTCCGCGGCTGTTCGTCCCGGCCCTTCACCGACGACGTCCTGCAGGTCCTCCAGACGGCTCGCGGTCTCGTCGGTGGCGCACAGGGTCACCCGGTTGGCAGACAGGTAGTCCAGGGTGATGGCAGCGCTGTCGGCGCCGGCGAGATTGCGACAGGCGTGGCACAGGCGCGCGCTCAAGGGATGTCCGACGGGCGTTTCCGCGATGGCACCGGCGAGTCGGGCGAGCAGGTCTTCACGTCCACTCATGAGACCGCCTCCACACTTCACTGTAGCCCAACGGTGGTCGCGAGGATCGGCGTGCACGTCGCCGCCGCGGCGTTCGGTGAAGTCGCGGACTCGGGGTACGGGGGTGGTGACGACCAGCGAACGGAAGGTGCCCCATGCAGACCCACGACGTGCGGGTGGGTGACGTCCAGCGCTCACGGCTCGGGATGTGGTCGACCACTCTTCACGCAGCCCCGCTGACCGTGTTGGCCGCGGTGGTCGACCCCGGCGTACCCCATGTCGTCCTGGAGGACGTCGGCACCCGGGAACCCCGCTGGGACCCGGCAGCCGTCCCCGGCGGGCATCCGGCCCTCGGCGCACGGACCCGCAATCTTCGCTACGACCTGCTGGTCACACCGGGCGACCTGGTCGGGCTGACCGAGTGGCTGGGAACCCACGCCGGGGCCCTGTTCCTGTGGCAGTCGCGCCAACCACCGCCCCCCGAACAGTCCCTACGTCGGGTCACGGGCCACCAGCGGCTCCGGCTGGCCAGGCAGCTGGGCATCGAGCTCTTCGTGGAGCTCCCGCGCAGGTCGGCGCCGATGCTGATGTCCAGTCCGTCCAAGGAGGCCCTGATCAGCGCAGTACGTCGCCTGGGCGCACCCACCCGAGCCCGTCAGGAGGGTCGGCCCGTGATTCCTCGTCAGAGTGGCGCGACCACAGGCGGCCAAGCGACCGAGGTGGAGGACGACCATCAGGACTGAGCGGCGGGCGGAGCGACGGACAGCACGCGCCACCACTCCCGGCCGCCCGGGCTCGCGCGAGGCTCGAGACACGTCGGGTCGTCCAGGACGCGGTCGAGACTGAGTCGCGGGACGACCCGGAAGTCGACCGACCCGGGCTCACTGACCAGCGCCAACACCCGCGAAAGGGAGCGTGCGTAGTGCAGGGCCGGGCCCGCACCGTCCCATGCGTAGAGTCCGCGATAGACCTCGTGGTCGTCGTCTGCGAACCAGAGCTTGGAGACGAAGCCGGGGAAGCCCGCGAACAGCGGGGTGTTCAGGAGGCTTTCCGCGCGAAAGAAGGCATGCGCCGGACCGTGGACATGCCGAAGCCGGAAGCACACGGCGAGCACGCAGGGATCGGCTGCCGTCCGTCCCCTCACCACGGTCTCGCGATAGACGCGCGCCGCAGTCGCGTCGGCGAAGCGGACGACGCACCCGACGTGATGGCGTGGTCGGCTGAGCCGGCCCCGCGCCACCATGGCAAGGACGGTGGGAACCGATCGAGCGACGGCTGACCACGCCACCCGACGGGGGACGGACCCTCCACCGGTCCCACCGGCGCCGGACGAAGGCTCCCCCTGCTGACCGTCGATCAGGATCACCGGGCAGTCGACGACGGCCCTAAGACACTCACCGAGCGGCGCACGCCCACCCCGGGCCAAGGGAGCTGTCGGGCCATGCGACCCCACCACGACGAGACGTGCGCTGGAGGCGCGGTCGCGCAGCGCCTCGAGGGGACGCGCGTTCACGATCCTGGCGTCGAGGGCCGGCAGTCGCCCCAGAGCCCGCGTCGCCCGACCGAGCGCGGCGTCCTGCAGGTCGAGCGCGCGTTGACGCGGTTCGCAGGAGTGCCCCGGGACGTCACGGACGAAGACCGCTTCGGCATCGGGCCAGGCGGTGACCGCCTCGACCCTCCAGTCGTGGGCCCTGGCCAGCTTGAGAGCCCAGACAAGGGCCCGGGTGCTCTGCTCGGAACCGTCCACCCCCACCACGATGTCGGCCGTGCGCTCGGTGCCGTTCGTGGCAGTGGCGCCCATGCCCGTCTCCTTCGTCACCGTCCGGCTGATCTGCGTCAACAGTGACCCCCGACGGCGCGCCAGCCCTAGGGGCGAAGGTCCCCAGCGCCCCGGACCGGGCTCCCCGGGACGATCGGCCCTACTCGGCGACAGCTGGGTCGCCCACGCTGGAGTCCCGACGTCGGAGGTGGCCCGTGTCCAGTCCTGCGAATCCCCCAGGAGAGGCCGTGCGCCCCGACCACATGCGGGCCTGGCTGACCTCGGGAGAGGGGCACGCCCGCCTACGACTGACCGAGGTCCCGGTGCCCACCCCCGGTCCGGGCGAGGTGCTCCTGCGCGTGAGCGCCTGCGGCGTCTGCCGGACCGACCTCCACGTCGCCGACGGCGACCTGTCGCCCAGGAAGGCCCAGGTCGTGCCCGGCCACGAGATCGTCGGTCGGGTGGTGGCGCTGGGAGACGGCGCCCGCGAGCTGCAGATCGGCGACCGGGTCGGCGTGGCATGGCTGCGCTCCACCTGCGGCAGCTGCCGCTGGTGCCGACGCGGCGCGGAGAACCTCTGCACCACGTCTCGTTACACCGGCTGGGACGACGACGGAGGGTACGCCGACTACACGATCGCTCCGGCGGCGTACGTCTACCGGGCACCCGACGGCATCGACGACCTCCACCTCGCTCCCCTGCTGTGCGCCGGGATCATCGGCTACCGGGCCCTCAAGCGCTCGGCGCTGCCACCCGGCGGGCGCCTGGGCATCTACGGGTTCGGCGGCAGTGCGCACCTCACGGCTCAGGTCGCGATCGCCCAAGGGGCGGAGGTGCACGTCTTCACGAGGGACGCGGAGGCGCGGTCGCTGGCGCGGTCCCTGGGGGCCGCCTCTGTCACCGGGGCCACCGGTGATCCCGTGGTCCCGTTGGACTCGGCGATCGTGTTCGCACCAGCCGGGGAGCTGGTTCCCCACGCCCTGGCAGCGCTCGACCAGCGCGGAACGCTGGCCCTGGCCGGCATCCACATGAGTGAGGTGCCGGCGCTGGACTACCAGCGGCACCTGTTCCACGAGAAGACGCTGACGACCGTCACGTCCAACACCCGAGCCGATGGCGAGGACTTCCTCCACCTGGCCGTGCGCCTCGGGGTCGAGGCCACGGTCACGCCGTACCCCCTGGACCGGGCCCGGGACGCGCTCTGCGACCTGGCCGACGACCGGGTCCGCGGCGCCGCCGTACTCCTGACCGACTGAGTCGATCAGCAGGTCTCGGAGACCAGCCGACCGGCCCCGGTCATCGGACGATCGCGACCGGGCAGTGGGCGCGGTGCATGACCTCCTGGCCGACGGAGCCGAGCAGCATGCCCTCGAAGGCACCGCGGCCGCGGGAGCCGACGACCACCAGCGCTGCGGTCATCGAGGCGTCCGCCAGCACGCGCGCGGCGGGAACCGGAATGGATTCGGTGCTCAGGTCGACGTCCGGGAACTTCTCGGCGAGGCCGGCCACCGCGTCGGCCAGCAGCCGCTCGTGGTCGCTGATCCGGTTGGCGAGCGGGGCCGGCAGGTCCCCATGCTTGTCGACGGGCACGTTCCACAGCCGCCAGCCATGCACGGCCACGACAGGTTGCCCGGTCAGCTGTCCTTGGACACAGGCGAACTCCAGGGCGTCCTGGCTACCGCCTGACCCGTCCACCCCGACGACGATGCGGGTGGCCCGCGGATCCGCCGGCGCTCGCACCACGACGACGGGGCACCGGGCGTGACGAGCCAGGTGCTGGCTCACCGAGCCGCTCAGTGCTCCGGACAGCTTGCCGTGCCCGTTGCTGCCGACGACCAGCAAGTCAGCATCCGCGCTGGCGTCGAGCATCTCGGAGACCACCGGGCCACGCCTCAGCTCGGTCGCGCAGGTAGGGACCTCGAACGAGGCGAGCAGGGACTCGGCCCGTTGCCGGAGCTCGCCCCCATAGGGGCCGTAGCGGTTCTCCTGCTCCTCCTCCTCGGTGGGGCTGACCACCATCCAGGTCGGGAAGTCCTCCACGACGACTGCGGTCAGGGGGAGTTTGCGGAGAGTGGCGGCCCGCGCCGCCCACTCGAGCGCGGCGTCCGCGTCCGGGGACCCGTCGTAGCCAACCACGATGCCTGCATGTGTGCTCGTCATGCCATCAGACTGACCCCCATCGGTCGTGCGGATCAGGGGCCGGGGTCATCCCCCACCGGGACCTTCGGCCCGTGCCATGCGCCTCTTGGAAGTCCTTCAGTCTCGGGCGATACTGGCAGGTAGGAGTGGAGAGCAGGAGCCATGACCAAGGTGGAGTCACATCGTGACAGTGCGCAGGAGCCGCTCGACCTTGCCTCGGCCTACGCCGAGCTCCAGGCCCTGATCCTCGACAGTCCCGAGGTCACCGACTTCCTGACCGAGCTCTGTCGCATCGCGGCTGCGGTCGTGCCCGGCACCCATTGCGGCATCACCCTGCGCCGCGGCGGACAGGTGTTGAGCGTGGCCTGGAGCGACGCGGTGGCCATGCGCATGGACGAGGTGCAGTACCTCCGCGGACGCGGCCCGTGCCTGGAGGCGATGCACTGCGCTGAGCCCATCGAGATCCCCGACGTGTCCGCCGAGACGAGGTGGGGTCACTACCGGGAGCGCGCGCTCGCCAACGGCGTGCACAGCGTCGTCTGCCTGCCGCTGGTGGTCGACGGGGACAGCATCGGGGCCGTCAACCTCTTCGCCACGCGGCCGCACGCCTTCCTCGACACCGACCTTGCTCGTGCGAAGGCGTTCACCGACCAGTCGGCCATGGCGTTGACGATCGTGATGCGTCTGGTGAAGACCAGCGAGATGGACGACCAGCTGCGCCAGGCGCTCGCGAGCCGAGCCGTCATCGACCAGGCGCTGGGGATCCTGATGTACACCCGGCAGCTGAACGCGCACGATGCCTTCGACCTGCTGCGCCACCGGTCGCAGACGAGCAACCGCAAGGTGAAGGACCTGGCTGCGGACCTGATCCAGAGTGCGACCGGGCACCCGGTAGAGCCGCCGCGTCCGCTGAGCCACCGCGACTGACTCGTCAAGGTCTGCACGACCCTTGCCGCACCGCGAACGCGGGCGTAGCGTGCGAGTCGGGTGCGGATAGGCGCTCGGCCGGTCGGACCACCTTGAGGCCATGACCGGCGCCCGGTCTGTGCTGTCCCCGGAGCCCCCCATGCGCCTTCCGACGTATCGGCGAGACACCGCGAAACTGCGGGCCTCGGCCGGTCCGAGCGATCCGACCACCTGGCTGCCGGTGATGACCATGCCCGACGGGACGACCATCGAGATGCCACTCACCTCGCCGGACGGCGGCGCCAGGGGTCGGCACTGCTATCGCGTGTGCCGTGCCGGCGCCCGGGTCGAGTTCGCCACGCTGAACGAGATCGCCGCGTTCGTGCTGGAGGCCGTGGACGCGCAGCGCCGCGACGAGCAGTCGACTCGTTCTCCGGGTCAGCAGTAGCGCCGTAGAGGTCGTGGCGCGGGATCGTCCTGGTTGCCCGTCACGACCACGTCCTCGAGCCCCTCCCAAGGTCCTACGACAGTGGGCACAGAGCCACTACCCGCCTGACGGAACCAATGGTGCCCTGATGGTGAGGCATCGGACGGTGAGCCGGCCGATGCGACAGAGGGGGACACCATGCTCGGGATCGGACGCGACGACGCACCCACGACCAGGAGGCGCCGTACGACGGTGTGGACGGCACTCGCCTCGATCTTCGCGGCGTTGCTGCTCACGGGATCATCGTGTCTCGGCGTGGACAGGACCAACGACATCCTGTCCGACGCGGTGCTCATGCTGGAGCAGGAATCAGCATCCTGGGAGCAGGTGCTGCAGGACACCCGCGACAAGCTCGTCGCCGAGGGCAAGAAGACGCTGGCGGTGCAGGTCGACAAGCTCCTCAAGGACACGATGCAGAACGTGGGGATCGAGGCGCGCTGCTACACCGACTTCCTGCGCGACCGCGTCGCCAACGATCTGAAGCGGCTGCTCGCCCGACAGAACGATGACGAGCCTCCGAACGACCCACGGTTCTGCAACCCCTCTCCGGACTCGATCGACCTCAACCTGCTGCCGTCCGAGCGCAGGCTCATCCGTGTCGACGGCTTCAACCTCAGCCGCTCGATGGTCACCGCCAGGGTAGAGACCACGCCGGGGGCCTTCGTCGACGTCAGCGACTACGTCGACGACCCGTCGAGCTATCTGGTGACCCTCAACCTGGCCGCCATCGAGCAGGATCAACCCCAGCTGCTCCCGAGCGCCCGCCGGGTCGTCTTCGCGCTGGGCGCTGATCCGGCGACAGCCACCGAGAACTCAGTGACCATCCTTCCCAAGACACCGGATCCGGTGCCGATCTACGCCAAGACGCTCGTCACCATCAGCGGGAAGGTCCATCTGCACGACTACGACCCGGAGTCCGCCAACGAGGACCGCGACGTCTACGTGAACCAGACCCTGATCGTGCGCTCGGGCGCGGTGACACCCGCGACCTGGTCTTTCAGCAACTGCGTCGACCACGAGGTGCAGGGCGACCTCTGGGTCCAGTTCAGCCTCAACCAGAGCACCGGTGTCGTCGACGCCGTCGGCACCGCCTACTACTGGGAGGGCAGCAGCTGCGCCGACAAGGTCCACGTCTCGCAGCCGCTCGCCTTCACATTGACGCCGACCGTCGATCGGCCGTCGTACCCGTTCTCGACGCCGCTCGCGGACGGCGACGGCGGGATCTACCCCAGCCTGCTGTTCACCTACCACGACCCGATCATCGTCCTGCCCGGAGAACCGGTGCCCCTGTATCCCGCTGAGCGGTTGCACCGGTGATGACCTGAGCCTCGCCTGGGACCAAGGTCCCGCGACACGCCCCCGCACGTCTCTGTGGCCCAGTCGCCGCCACCGGCACAGTGAGGGGCGAGCGCGCCCGCGTTCGGTCTGACAGGAGACCAGTTGAATCGCCGCCCGAGCGCTGTTCCCCACGGCGACGTGCCTGCGGCGATCGGTGCTTCCAGGCCTGCAGGCCCCGCCGGAAGGATCGGTGCAGCGGCCACCCAGGACGTCGGCCGGGTGCTGGCCGCACTCGACGTCGATCCCACCCGTGGACTGGGCACCGGGGAGGTCGCGGCCCGGGCGCGGCGCTACGGCCCCAACGCGGTCTCCTCGCACCGCGCACGGCTGCTCCCGGTGCTCTGGCACCAGCTGCGCTCACCCCTGCTGGGCCTCCTCCTGACCGCCGCCCTGGCCTCCTACCTCGTGGGGCAGCGCAGTGACGCCGTGATCATCGCGGTCATCGTGGCGATGTCGGTCGGGCTCGGCTTCGTGAACGAGTACCGCGCCGAGAAGGCGGCGCAGGCCCTTCACGCGCAGATCAGTCACCAGGCCGTGGTGCTCCGCGACGGCCAGCCACGGGCTGTCGAGGTGACTGCGCTGGTCCCTGGCGACGTGGTGCAGCTGCATCTGGGCGAGGTCGTCCCGGCCGACATCCGGCTGACCGAGGTCAACGGCCTGGAGTGCAACGAGTCCATGATGACCGGCGAGTCCCAGGCCGTCGCGAAGCAGACGGACCCCGTCGCACCGCAGACCGCGCTGGCCGACCTGACCTCTGTCGCCCTGATGGGCACCATCGTGCGGGCCGGCAACGGACGGGGCGTCGTCGTCGCGACCGGGGTCGACACCCAGTTCGGGGCGATCGCCTCGGGTCTCGGGGAGCACCAGCTCGAGACCTCGTTCCAGGTCGGGCTCCGACGGTTCTCCATGCTGCTCGTGTACGTCGCCGGCACGCTGACGTCGTTGATCTTCGTCGCCAACCTGGTCCTGCAGCGCCCCTTCCTCGACGCGCTGCTGTTCTCCCTCGCCATCGCCGTCGGGATCACCCCCCAGCTGCTGCCGGCGGTCGTCGCGACCAGCCTCGCGGCCGGGTCACGGCGGATGCTGCGCCGCAAGGTCCTGGTCAAGCGGCTCGTGTGCATCGAGGACCTCGGGGACATCGACACCCTGTTCACCGACAAGACCGGCACGCTCACGCTGGGCCAGATCACCTACGCCCGGTCCGTGCCCACCGGCGAGGCTCGATCCGACGACGTACTGCGCGCCGGCCTGCTGTGCACTGAATCGCTCACGACCGATGAGGCGACTGTGGGCGTCAACCCTCTCGACCAGGCGCTGGCCGACACCCCTGCGGTGGCGCACCTGCTGAAGGGCCTGGCGAGCGCCGAGAAGCTCGCGGTGCTTCCCTTCGACCACGACCGGAGGATGGTCTCGGTGCTCCTCCGCGAGGCAACGACCACGACGCTGCTGACCAAAGGAGCTCCCGAGACGGTGCTCGACCGCTGTCTCGACGTGCCCCCGGCGGCGCGCGCGGCCATGCGTCGCGAGTTCGAGGCCGGCAACCGCGTGGTGGCCGTGGCCACCCGCCCGGCCAGCGGAGACCGGCTGCAGGTCGCGGACGAGACGGGTCTGCACCTGCTGGGGTTCCTCGTCTTCCTGGACCCTCCCAAGCCCGAGGCGGCCGCGGCCCTGCGGCGCCTCGCCGGCCTGGGCATCACGGTGAAGGTCGTCACCGGCGACAACCCCGCCGTCGCCGCCAAGGTCTGCCACGACCTCGGTCTGGCCGGCGATGCCGTCCTGACCGGCACTGACCTCGATGCCCTGTCCGACTCCGACCTGCCCGCCGCCGTCGATGCCACCACCGTCTTCGCCCGGGTCTCCCCCGAGCACAAGGCCCGCATCGTGCGGGCTCGGCGCAGCACCGGGTCGGGGGTGGCGTTCCTCGGGGACGGCGTCAACGACGCGCTTGCGCTCCACGGGGCCGACGTCGGGATCTCGGTGGACTCGGGCACCGATGTGGCCAAGGACGCCGCCGACGTGATCCTGCTCGAGAAGGACCTCGGAGTGCTGGCTGACGGGGTCACCGAGGGCCGGCGGATCTTCGCGAACACCATCAAGTACGTGCTGATGGGGACCTCCAGCAACTTCGGCAACATGTTCTCCGCCGCCGGCGCCTCGCTCTTCCTGCCCTTCCTGCCGATGCTGCCCTCGCAGATCCTGCTCAACAATCTCCTCTACGACACCAGCCAGCTGGCCATCCCGACCGACAACGTGGACGAGGAGCAGCTGCACCGGCCCTCGCACTGGGACCTCGCGTTCATCCGGCGCTTCATGATGGTCTTCGGGCCTCTGAGCTCGCTGTTCGACTTCGCGACCTTCGCGGTGATGCTCGGGGTCTTCCACGCCGGTTCGGCCGAGTTCCGCTCCGGCTGGTTCGTGGAGTCGTTGGCCACCCAGACCTTGGTGATCTTCGCGATCCGCACCCGGCGGGTGCCGTTCTTCCGCAGCCATCCCAGTCTCCCGCTCACGCTGGCCGCCCTGGGCGTGGCCACGTTCGGTGCCCTGCTGCCGGCGACACCGCTGGCCAGGACCCTCGGCTTCGCGCCGCTGCCGGGCGCCTTCTTCGCCACCCTGGTCGCGATGGTGGTCGGCTATCTGGTGCTCATCGAGATCGCCAAGAGCTGGTTCTACCGAATCGCCCCGATCTCCGCCGCCCCCGCGCGGCCGGTCTCCCCCGTGGCGCCCTCGACCCATCGTCAGCTCAGGCGACGCGCTCGCCGCTTCAGCACGCACGAACGGCTGCCGCACCCCCGCGGCACAGGGGCCAGTGGTCCACCGTGACCACCTGGGACTGGGTCCGCAAGGTCGGGCTGGTGGCGCTCACCGTGGTCCTGGTGGAGTACCTCGCCGTACCCCAGCTCCTCAAGGCCCGCAGCGAACTCAGCCTCTTCGCCGACGCCTCCGTGTGGTTGCTCCTGGTGGCCTTCGCGCTCGAGGCTGGGTCGTTGCTGGCCTACACGTCGCTCACCCAGGCGGTCCTGCGTCCCGGCGCCCGGCTTCCTTTCTTCACCCAGTTCCGGATCGACCTCACCGGCTTGGGCGCAAGCCACGTGCTTCCCGGCGGCGGTGCCAGCGCCGCAGCACTGCGCTACCGACTCATGACCACGCACGGCGTCGCGACCGGTGACGCGCTGTCGACGGCCGCGGTGCAGTCGGCCATCGCCATCACGGGCCTGGTGGCCACCTTCACCGGCGGGGTGGCCCTGGCCCTGCCCGGCATCGTGTCCCACCCGGGCTACCTGCTCGCCGGCCTCGGCGGCCTCGCAGTCCTGCTCGCTGTGGGGCTGACCACCAGAGCAGGAGCCCGGGCGTCCTGGGCGAGCGCTCCGCCGCGGGTACGGCGCTTCGAAGGCGCCGCCCCCTGGCGGGGTTCGCGGTGGCTTCTCGGCCAGGTCAACCGGACCCTCGCGGCCGGACGCACCGTGCTGCTCCGGGCCGTCAGCCTCCTCCAACAACAGCCCGGGCCCAGGCTGGCACTACTGGGATGGGCGGGGGCCAACTGGCTCCTCGACGCCGCCAGCCTCTGGGTCTGCCTGTGGGCCTACGGTGTCACCGTCCACCCCGGCGCCCTGCTCACGGCGTACGGCGCCGCGAACCTCATCGGGCTGCTCCCCCTCACCCCCGGCGGACTCGGCGTCATCGAAGGAGTGCTCATCCCGTCCCTGATCGCCCTCGGTGCTCAGGGCGGCCCGGTGGTGCTCGGGGTGCTGACCTGGCGAGCGCTGGAGTTCTGGCTGCCGATCCCGGTCGCGGGAGTCACCTACCTCAGTCTGCGGCTGCGACACCGACGCTCGCCGGCCCCCTCACCCTCGGGCTGAACGCGCCAGGGCCCGCGGGGTCACTCGCTGCCGCGGCCCTGCAGACTCGCCTCGGCCAGCGGGACGCTCGGCGACTCCTCAGGGGCCTGGTCTGCCTCACCCACCCGGGGGTCCAGGTCGCTGGGGCGGAGCATGGTCTCGATCATCGGATCGCCTTTCGGATCGATTGCTGATGACTCCAGCCTCGCCGCGTCGGCGCTCGATCGGGAGGGCCCGATGTCACCGGTCGGCCGGACGTTGGGCCCACCAGCGACGGGGGTCGCTCACCCACGTGGCCGCCGTCGCGCCATCGGCGCCGGGGGGATCCGGCGCGACGGGTCCGCCGCCTCGAGGAGGATCCGACGTTCGGCCGTCGAGATGGTCCGGCGCACCGCGCCCAGGGCGTCCGGGTTGACCGAGATGGAGGTGATGCCCTCGCGCACGAGGAACTCGGCGTACTCCGGACGGTTCGACGGCGCTTGACCGCACAGCGAGGAGGTGATCCCGGCCTCCTGGCAGGCCCGCACGATGCGACTGATCGCATCGAGGACCGCCGGGTCGGCCTCGTCGAACACCTCGGCGCACACCTCGGAGTCCCGGTCGACGCCGAGCATGAGCTGGGTCAGGTCGTTGCTGCCGATCGAGACACCCTCGATGCCCATGCGAGCGTAGGTGGGGATCCAGTACGCCACTGACGGAACCTCGGCCATCACCCAGACCGGGAGGCCGGCAGCGCTCGGGTGGGCGCGTACGACGTCCAGGCACGCCTCGAGCTCCCAGGCGGACCGGACGAACGGCAGCATCAACCGCAGGTTGGGCGTCTCGGCGCGCACCCTGCCGAGGACGTCGAGCTCCAGGCCGAACAGGTCGGGCTCGTGGACGTAGCGGAAGCAGCCGCGGTAGCCGATCATCGGGTTCTCCTCACTCGGCTCGAACCTTGCGCCGCCCTCGAGGTTGCGGAACTCGTTGGTGCGGAAGTCGATGCTGCGATAGACGACCGGGCGCGGCGCGAAGGCCGTGGTGATGCGCAGCAGCGAGTCGGCCATCTGGTCGACGAAGCGGTGATGCTCGCCTCGCTCCATCAGCAGCCGCGGATGCACCCCCTGGAGGGCGTCGGCCACCATGAACTCCGCCCGCAGCAACCCGACACCGTCAGTGGCCATCGCGGCCACCTCCACGGCGTGGTCGGCGACGGCCAGGTTGACGTAGACCCGGGTCGCCAACGGCTCGGCCTGCTGGGTGACCAGGGCGGCCGGCGCCGGTGCCGGTGCTGCACGCTCGAGGTCGACCGAGCCGGCCAGCACCTGCCCGGCCGTGGCGTCGACCGTGACCAGCTCGCCGTCGCGCAGGGTCGTGGTGGCGGTGCGGGTGCCCACCACGCACGGGACACCCAGCTCGCGCGACACGATGGCCGCATGGCAGGTCATCCCGCCACCGTCGGTGACCAGTGCCGAGGCCCGCCGGATCGCCGACATCCAGTCCGGGCTCGTCATCGGCGCGACCAACACCTCGCCCGGCTGCAGGCGGTCGCGTTCGGCGGGGTCGGTGAGGACCCGGACGATGCCGGTGGCGGATCCGGTGGATGCCGACAGCCCGCGCAGGAGCACCGTGGCCGAGGATGCGACCGAGCCAGCGCCGCGATCCGGGGTGGCGTGCAACGTGGTGATGGGGCGGGACTGGACCAACCAGACAGTGTCGTCCGCCACGGCCCACTCGATGTCCTGGGGCCGCTCGTAGTGGGCCTCGACCGCGATGGCCAGCCGTGCCAGCTCGAGCACCCGGTCGTCGGAGAGCAGGCGCTGGTCGCCCTCGTCTGGTGAGAGCTCGACGACCTGGTCGCCGCCCGAAGGTCCCCGCACGATCTTCCTGGTCTGGTGCCCGACCCGCACCGACACGAGCCGCGGACCGGACTTGTCGACGACATAGGTGTCCGGCTCGACCATGCCGCTGACGATCGCCTCGCCCTGGCCCAGGACGGACTCGATCACGAGACGCTCGGTGCTCTGGCTGGTGGGGTCGACGGTGAAGATCACCCCGGAGATCTCCGAGTCCACCATGACCTGCACGACCACGGCGATGGCCGGCTCGTCGACCAGGTGGCTGTTCGCCCGATAGCTGACGACCCGCTCGCCGTAGAGCGAGGCCCAGCAGTCCCGGATCCGATCCATCAGCTCGGCGGCACCGACCACATGGGTGAACGTCGCGTTCATCCCGGCGAAGGAGGTGTCTCCGGCATCCTCGGAGGTGCCCGACGACCGGACGGCGACCGCCAGGTCGTCGCCGAGCTCGGCGTACGCCTTGGTGATCTCGCGGACCAGCTCCTCCGAGGGGTCGCTGTCGCGCACGATCCGCTGGGCCTGGGCCGCGATCTCCGCGACCGCCGAGGGGTCGTCCGGGCCGGCATCGCCGATCAGCTCGTTGAGCCGGCCGCGGGCACCTGATTGCTCCATCGTGTCCAGATAGGCGCCGCTCGTGACGACGAAGCCGGGCGGGACCGGGAATGCCCCCTGGGTCAGCTCGCCCAGGTTGGCGCCCTTGCCCCCGGCCTCGGCGGCGTCACCGACGCGCAGGTCCTCGAACCACCGGATCATCTTCATCACAGGCTCCCGGCGCTGGCGGTGTCGAGGTCTGCCGGGGCACAGGGGAAGTAGAGGACGGTTCGTGGCCGGGGTACGTCGGCGTCGTCGAGGTAGCACTCCCACGGATCACCGGTCGCCTCGACCTGGTGCTCCGACATCCACTGACGGACAGTCGCGTAGGCAGTGCCCACCTCGTCATACGGACCGACGTGCAGCAGAGCCACGGCCGGCCCGCCTGGCAGCTGACCCTGCTCCACCTGGTGCCCTGGGGTCATCGGGCGGTCGACAGGGAACCCCGCCTCGACGTCGAAGCCATCGCTGGTGGGCACGTAGCGACCGAACGGTGGGCCCACGATCTCTCGTCCGAGGGACGTGATCTCGCTGGCGACCGTGGCGTAGGCCCGGCCCAGGAAGCTCGCCAGCTCGGAGGTCGGGACGTGTGCCCGTCGGACTGCTGTGATCTGCGGCTGGAGCTGCTCGGTTCGCGGCAGTGTGGTCTGCTCGGTCTCGTCCATGATGCTCACCTCGGTCCTGGCGCGGCCGGTCGGTCCGACCCTCTTCATCAGGGCACGGATGACCGCCTCGAGGGCAGGGCAGTTGGTCGGCGCGGCGAGGACCTTCGGTCCTGCGTCGATCCCGGCGGCTGTCCGGTGCGCTCAGCCGTGGTGGTCGACCTGGGCCGTCCAGGTCAGGCAGGTGCCACCGTCGAGGGGCGTGGTGAGGTCCAAGGTGCCACCGTGGACCGCGGCGCGCTCCCGCAGCGCTCCCAGTCCCCCGCGGCGCTCGGCATGGTGCTCGGCCGCACCGTCGTCGGTCACTTCAAGGGTGAACAGCGCGTCGCTGAGCCCCACCTTGACGTCGGCACTGCTGGCCCGGGCGTGACGGGCGATGCTGGTGAGCGCCTCCCGCAGGGCCGCTGCCGCATCGACGGCCAGCGCAGCGTCGACCCCCCGGTCCACGGCACCGGAGAAGTCGATGTGCACCGTGAGGCCGAGGGCCGGCAGTGCCTCGTCGAGGACCGTCATGAGCTCATGCCGCAGACTCGTGGTCCGAGGTGCGGTGTGGGGGACCTGGAAGACCGTGGACCGGATCCGACGAATCGTGTCGTCCAGGGAGTCGACGTGATCAAGGATGCGCTTCTTGAGCTCGGGGCGAGCCACGAGCGGCACCATGCTCTGCAGTCCCATCCCCGTCGCGAACAGCTCGCGGATCACGTGGCCGTGCAGCTCTGCGGCGATCCGCTCGTGGTCGGTCAGCAGGAGCAGGGCCTCGCGGTCCGTCCTGGCCTGGTCCAGGGCCACCGCGATGCCGGCGTGGCTGGCGAACCCGGCCAAGGCGGTCAGGTCATGCTCGGCGAACGTGGCCCTGCCGGCGCCGCGACCGACCAGCAGCGCACCCCACACGCCACCGTCTGGCGCGGAGAGCGGTACGCCGGCCACCGAGCCGACCCCGTCGCCGAACTGATCGGTGAACTGGGCGCTGCGTACGGTGGCCGGAAAGGCCGCGTCGTAGTCCGCCAGGAGCGCAGGCTTGCCACTGCGAATGAGGTGGCCGGCGAACGTTGGCTCCAGGTCGACCTCGGTCTCAGGCAGGCGCTCACCGTTCGCCATCAGCGTCTCCACCCGTCCCTGGGAGTCGTCGAGGGAGGTCACGACCGTGGCGAAGTCGGCGTCGGCACCGCGCGCTGCGTGCCGAGCCACGAGGTCCATCGGTCGCGCCGAGTCGCCTGCGAAGAGCTCCTGGGTCATCTCGGTGGAGGCCTCGAGCCACCGGCGCTGCTGCAAGGCGACCGCGTGCAGGCGCGCGTTGTCGATGGCCACCCCCGCCGTGGCAGCCAGCGCCGTGACGAGCTCCTCGTCCTCTGCGCTGAACTCGCCGCGTGCGCTCTCGGTGAGGTAGAGGTTGCCGAAGACCTCGTCGCGCACCCGGATCGGGACACCCAGGAAGCTCCCCATCGGAGGGTGGTTCGGCGGGAATCCCGAGCTGTCGGGGTGGGTGCCCAGGTCTTTCAGGCGCACGGGTTCGGGCATCTTGATCAGCAACCCGAGGAGTCCCGCACCCTTGGGCAGCTTCCCGATGGCTCGAACGGTCGTGTCGTCCATCCCCGAGTGCACGAACTCGGCCAGGGTCCCGTCGGTGTCCAGCACCCCCAGAGCGGCGTACCTCGCCTCCACGAGCTCGCGCGCCGCACTGACGACCTGTCTCAACACCACGGGCAGGCTCAGGTCGGTGGCGACGGCGGCCCGGGCCCGGAGCAGCGCGTGCAGGCGGTCCTGCGCCTGCGGGGCACGCGACAGCGTCACGGTCGCGCCGATGGTCGCGCCGGAGGGGCTCAGGCGCGAGGAGATCAGCACGTCGAAGAGACGTGACTCCTGTGGCGCGTCACAGGCCAGGCGCAGGGTCATCGGAGCGGGCAGGTCTCCGGCCAGCGCGATCCGGATGCACGCGGCCACGGATCGAGACACCTCGTCCCCTGCGGCGTCACACACGTCGAGATAGGAAACGCCGACGCCGGTGCGCTCAGGATCGCCGCCGTTCTCCTCCGCGAACCGGGACCACGCCTGGTTGACGGAGACGATCACGCCCTCCAGGTCGAGCAGCGCGACCTCGACCAAGGTGGAAACCGGATGGGGGTGGGTGGTGGATCCAGGCATGACCGTCATTCCCTGTCGGAGTCTTCGAGGAACGCGAGAACCGAACAGGCGATGCCATCGTTGTCCTGACAGATCGCCGTCCGCCATCGCAGACCCGAAGGTTTTCCTACTCCGTGGCCCAAGGCGCGGACCGCCAGCACCTGCCCGCAGTCCGTCTTCACCATAGACACATCCCCTCAATGCCGCCAGGGACCGACGCCCGGAAGGACCGTCGTTCGTCAGGTCCACCGAGGTCGTTCGACCCTGGTCGGCGTACGCCTCCCCGACCCAGTCTGGGACAAGGACTATGCGCTGGGAGGCGATGACGATGTCGACGGATGCAGTTTCGCGGACTCAACCCACCCCGCCGCCCGGGCCCCCGGTCCCACCGTCGCCCGCACGGTGGGGTGTCGGGCGGGTCCTGGCCCTGGTGTTCGGCTGCCTGTTGCTCATGGCGTCGCTGACCCTCGCCGTCGGCGGCGCAGGGGTGGCGATCGTCAACGGCACGCAGCGCGACGATGCCGGCTACCTGATGAGCGATTCGGTCACCCTCGGTTCCGGCGGCTACGCGATCACCTCCCCCGATGTCGAGATCGACGGTGCGGGTGCCCTGCCACACCGCATTCTCGGTGACGCCAAGGTCACGGCCGAGACCAACGGTGACGCCGCGCTCTTCGTGGGCGTCGCGCGGACCGCTGATGTGAAGAACTACCTGGGGGACGTGCAGACCACCCGGGTGTCGGTGTTCGCCGACGACCCCGTCTACGAGGAGCAGAGCGGCGGGGCACCCGCGACGGCCCCCGGCAAGAGTGACATCTGGGTTGCCCAGCAGTCGGGCACCGGACCTCAGAGCATCACGTGGCCCGTCGAGAACGGCAACTGGACGGTCGTCGTGATGAACGCCGACAGCAGCCGCGGGGTGAGCGCGGACGTGACGACCGGTGCCACCGTGCCCGTCATCGGCTGGATCTACGGCGGCCTCTTCGTGGCAGCCGGGCTGACGTTGGTCATCGGCGTCGTCCTCCTGGTCGTGGCGATCCGCCGCAAACCGAACGTCAGCTGAGACGGCTCAGGCAGGGACCGCGGTCACCACGAGGTTCTGCTGATAGCCGCCAGCCGCCCGATCGTAGGGACCACCGCACGTGATGATCCGCAGGGTGGGTGGCCCGGAGCGCGAGAAGAGGCTCGCTGGCAGTGCCTCCCGGTCGAAGCGCCTGAGGGAGGACACGACGTACCGCACGGTGCGGCCGTTCGCCAGACTGACCTCCACCCCGTCCCCAGGCTCGAGCTCACGCAGTCCCACCAGGGGACCGAGTCCGTAGTCGTAGGAGTCGAGATGGCCGGCGATGACGGCAGAGCCCTCGGTGGAGCCCGGGGCCAGGCCGAACTCGTACCAACCGAGGGTCTTCGGATCCGGCGGCAGCGCCATCTGCCCGTCCGCGCCGACCCCGGTCGCGACGAGCGGCGCATCGAGGCCGATGGCGGCGATCCGGATCTCCCGCGGCCGCGGTGCCGGCGACTCCGGGAGCGGGGGTTTGGCTGGTGCTCGGGTCACGGGCGCTCCGACCGGGGCCGGCGTCGCGGTGACCGAGGGCTGAGGTGGCCCCGGATCGGGGCCGCCGACGGATGGGTCGGCGGACCCCGACCGGGGCCACAGGGCCACTGCGCTGACGGCCAGGCCGACCACTGCCAGGAAGGCAACGATCGCAGGAGCTCGGTCCGTCGTCATGGCAGTGCCGGGCTCAGCGAGCCGCGCGACCTCGCACGAGGCGCTGGCCGGAGACGACCAGAGCCAGGAGGGACACCAGACCCACACCCAAGGCCCAGACCGGCGCACCCGCGCTGGTGGCCTCGGGGGCGAGACCGGCTTCGCCGCCGGGGACTCCACCCGGGGCGGAGTGCAGGCCGTCGATGGTCTGAACGGCCAGGTCGAGGTTGCCGTCGGCAGCGCTGCCCCAGGCGTAGACGATCGTGTTCGTGCCTTCGGCGAGGGTCAGGTCGGCGGGTCCGATGGCCACCTTGCTGGTGCCCGCGAGCACCACGTCGGCGGAGTAGGTGTCGGCGGGGACATCCACGACACCTTCGTTCGGGTTGGTGACGTCGGAGAAGAGGACGTCCTTGTTGGCGCGGACGTCCACTGCCGGCGCGGCCGCGGTGTGCCGCACGGTCAGGCGGGCCTCGCCCGGTGCCGTCGCCGAGGTGTCGTTGGCGAAGACGCTGAGCATCGGAGCACCGTCGGCGTCCAGGTGGGCCACGATGGTGGCGTTGGCACCGGCCGGGACCTCGACCCCGTTGGCCTCGATGGCGGGGTCCCCGTTGCCGGGGCTGTCGCCGTCGGCGAAGACCTGCAGGTCATAGCTGCCGGCGGGCAGGGTGAGGGGGTCGGTCAACGTGCCCGGCTCGAAGTCCGGGATCAGTTCGTCACCGTTGGCGTAGACGTCGACGGTCAGTCCCGGTACGGCGTGCAGCACCGACACGGTGGCGGTGTCCGCGGCGTGGGCCGGCACGAACATGGTGGTGCTCAGGGCGATCAGACCAGCAGTTCCGACTGCGGCAGCAATGCGACGCATGAGTCGTCCTCTCGGGGAGTGGGGTCAAGCCTCTTGCCCCGTACTTCGCAGGCAGTCCCGGACCGGTTGCATGAAGCTGGCGCCTTGTTGGACTGGGGGCCGATCTGCCGCGACGGTTTCCTTGACGAGCCCACGAAGCTGCCTTGCTCAACGGCGTCCCGCATCCCCGGTGACAGTCGAGCAGCCATCGCGGCGCGGCGTTCGGGGAGTTCGGGCGCGGCGTGGGGACCGCATCCCGAGATGCGATCCCCACGTCACCTGAGACCTCGCTCAGCGCGGAGCGATGCCGATGCCCTCGATCCGGACCAGCTTGCCCTTGCTCACGACCACGACCCGGACCCAGCCGCTCTTCGCCGAGGAGAAGGTCGTGACGGGGATGAGCTTCCTGTGTGCGAACTGCTCGCTCAGCAACGAGATGGGCCTGGACGTCAGCAGCCTGCCATCGAGATAGACGAGCACCTTGCCGCTGTAGAGCGACTTGGTGACCACCAGAGCGATCCGCTTGACGCTCGGAGCGTAGACGCGGGCCACCTGCCCACTCCGGCGCGTAGAGAGGAATCGGCCGAACAGTGCGTTGGGACTGCTCACCGCGTCCCATTCGCGGGTGTGCGACAACCGGTCTGCCCCGACAGGCAGGTAGACGGTGCGTACGACGGGTGACGGGTCAGCCCCGCTACCAGAGACCGCGGTGAATGCGATCCGGTTGGAGCCCTGCCGCAGCCCGCTCACGAGCATGCGACCCGAGGTGTTGACCGGCAAAGCCTTGCCATTGAGCACCGTGTGGTACTCGACCGACGAGGCGTTGCTGGCGAGGGTGAACGTCGCGGTGGTGCCCAGCACCCAGGCGAGATCGCTCGGGCCGGCCAGCACCCGCGTGTCGGTCCCGACCACGAACCTCTTGATGTAGGTGGCCGCGTTGCCGGCAGTGTCCGTCGCCTTGACAGCGAACACGTAGTCACCGGCCGCGAGACCCTCGAAGGTCTGCGGTGAAGTGGTCGCCGCCCAGGCGCCCTTGACGCCATTGGTGGTCAACTGGCCGACGAACGTGGCCGGCTCGTTGGCGACGAAGTCGAGTGTCGCTGCATCCGTGGTCACCGAGGCGACCGTGATGGTCACGACCGGAGCGGTCGTGTCCTCACCGACATCGGGCGGCTGATTTCCGTGTGACTCCGGCGCCGCGAAGCTCACATACTGCGGCTCCGCGACGTCGACCCCGCCCTCGAGGCCCGCGTCGATCCCGTACTGGCCCACGGTCGCTCCCACGGCCATCAGCAGGTGCCAGGTGACGTCGTTGTAGCCCGCCTTGAGTGCGATCGGCCAGGTGCCACCGAGCTTGTCCTGCGTCAACAGAGCCAGCGGCATCGACACCATGTCGGTGCCGTTGCTGCCGTAGACCCTGGCGTCCGCAGCCTCGAGCTCCTCCAACAGATCGGTGGTCGGGTCATCACCCGGACCGGTCAGCGTGAAGGTGAGCACCGCTTCCTGATCCGTCGGAGCGTAGACCCGCACCGGCACGTCGACGTAGGTGCCTTGGATTCCCAGGGATGGGATCTCGCCACCCCAGAGCACGGTCGGGCTGCTGGCGTTGACATTGACCGTCGAGGTGTCCTCCGCGAGCGCCGCACCGGGGTCGTCGACGTCAACCAATTGAAGAGTGACGACGTACGGCCCGTCGGGGGCCTCACCGCTCGCGGTGACGGTGAACTCAGTGTCAACGTTGTAGCCCGGCGGGACCTCGAACCCCTCGTCAGGACCCCACCAGCCGACCAGGTTTCCGTCACCGTCCACGCTGAACGGCACGCTTCCATCGGTCGCGGTGGCGGTGAGGTCATCGACCACCAGAGCGTCCGGCGCATCGACCGTGATGCGAAGCCGACCCTCGTCGACGAGGGTTCCGCCCCACGGGTTGAGCAGCGAGGTCGTCACCTGGAACGGCAGGGTCTGGAAGACCTGCTCAGGGGCCACCACCTGCACAGCAGGATCGGTGGTGTTCTTGATCTGCTGCGCGGTGGTGTCCACCAGGACCGGGTCCATGTAGAAGCCCGGAAGGATCTGGTCGTGCTCGTGCAGGTAGTTGATGACTGCGCGCGAGTCATCAGCCATCTGCGCGAAAGCCGTCACCCCGGTCAGCGTACGACTGTCCACCTGCGCCTTGGTCAGACCGCCGGTCTCCTGCAGGTTGGTCCAGGGGACCAGGTCGAGAACGGCAGTGACGTTCCACTTCAGCCTGGCGACGTCGAGCCAGGTGGCACTGCCGACGAAGGTCTCGGATCGGTTGTAGGTGAATGCGCTGTAGTCGACGAAGTTCTCCCCTCCGGGGAGGACATCGACCGCCATCGGCGTCGCCGGGTTCGGGTCCACAGGGGTGACGAAGGAGAGCCCGGGCCAGGTCGGCGGGTCGGGCAGGCTCGTGAATCCCACGATGCGGTTGTAGTACTGGACGGTGTCGACGGTGATCGGCACGCCCTTGCTCGCAGCGGCGCCGATGGCCACCGCGGCGACCTGCCACTTGCCGTAGGGGATTTCGGCGAAGTCGAGCCCGGCGATCCCGCCGGTCAGCATCAACGAGTCGTACATGCCGGCGTACTCCGGCGCTGCGTCCAGCGCAGCCCCGTCAACAGTCAGACGACCCGCAGGGTCGAGGCCGATGGTGTCGGCCAAGGTCAGCTTGACCTTCACGTCGGCCTTCTTCTTCTCCAGGACGCTGTCGCTCGTGCGGGTCAGGTTGAGCCGTTCCAACTCGCTCTCCACCGCGAACATCGCGTACTGCGGCTGCGGGTCACAGGCCTCGATCTCGGCCACGGGCAGGGGGTCGACCGGGTGGTCGATCCACTCACCCTGGAGCGGCAGCACCCAGACCTGGCGGCCGTCCAACGGGTTGGTGACTGCACCCACGCCTGGCACGGCGGTGTAGGACACCGGCTGGACGCAGTACTCGACGGTGACCGGGTCGGCAGGGTCCTCGCCGGGTACGGCGTACTCCTTCAGGAGTGGTGTGCCGTTTCCTTCTCGGAGTTCGACCACGAGATCGGAGTACAGCGACCCGGTGTTGTCGTCCGGTGGCCCTGCGGCGGCTCCGACACCGGCGGCGAGTGCCGCGGGCGACGAGAAGGCAAGAGAGACCATCAGGGACGCTGCGAACCAGGGTGCGCCGCGCTTGTGCATATTCATGACTCCTCCTCCTGGCGCACCGGATGGTCCGGAACGCATAGACGGGCCGCCGGAGGAGTCAGGCACAGCGTCGGACAACGTCGGCCGCTCAGAGCGGCCGCCCCCGTTCGTCGTCATGGTGACGCTCTCTCCGCGCCCACGCTGAAACACTTGCCCGTCGCGGAGACCCCCAGCAGAGGCGATGGTCCCGAGGCATCTGCCATCGGGCCCGACCCCTGACACAGCCAGGCCACCTTGCGTTGCGCCTGCTTCAGCGAGACCACGTGCCGTCCCATCCCATGCGGGCTGGGAATGCGCGCCTGTGGCCGCGCGTTCACCTCCACATATACCCTAGGGGGTATCGAGATCGATTGAGGGAGTGTCATCCATGTATGAGGTCAAGGCCCAAGTCCTCACGTCCGCGCACACAGACGGGGCGATCGTCGTGGACGTCCGTGAGCCCAGCGAGTACGCGACCGGACACGTGCCCGGCGCGCGCCTGATTCCCGCCCATGAGATCCGCACGCGACTCTATGAGCTGCCCCGCAGGTCCACCCTCTACGTGGTCTGCGCGAACGGAGCTCGGAGCCTCGATCTGATCCCGTTCCTGCGCGCCGTCGGATATGACGCCTACTCGGTCGCCGGCGGCATGTGGGCCTGGCAGAACGTCGCGGGCAGCCAGCAGGACGGTGACTCGTCACACACCGGAGAGGACGCACCATGAACTCCGCAATAACCCCCGACACGATGGGGACGCTTCCGTCGTGGGCAACGGTCCTGGCGGTGGTTGCACATCCCGATGACGAGTCATTCGGTCTCGGGGCGGTCCTCGACGGCTTCGTTCGGGCCGGCGCCACTGTTTCGGTGCTGTGCCTGACTCAAGGTGAGGCATCACGCCTCGGTGCGCCGGGCCCAGACCTCAGTCACATGAGGGCCATGGAACTTCAGCACGCCGCACACCAGCTCGGAGTTGCCTCAGCCGTCCTGCGTACGTTCCCGGATGGGGCGCTGGCACAGGTGGATCCGACGGCCTTGGCCCTCGAGCTGCACCGGGAGCTGGATGTTCGGCCGGCCGAGGGGATCGTGATCTTCGACCCCACGGGGGTCAGTGGCCACCCCGACCACACAGCAGCAAGTGAAGTCGCGCTCGCGGTCGCCGCCCAGAGGGACCTGGACGTGCTTGGCTGGACACTGCCCGCGTCGGCTGCTGAACAGTTGAACGACGAGTTCGGTACAGCCTTCGTCGGACACGGAGACGACGACATCGACCTGGTTGTCCGTGTCGACCGAGAGCGCCAGCGCATGGCCAGCCTCGCCCACGCCAGCCAGGCGGCGCCGACCAGCGTGCTGTGGCGACGCCTGGACCTGCTCGGCGACCATGAGTATCTGCGTTGGCTGCGACGTGCCACGTCCCTCGAGGCATCAGGTGCCAGGCGGGCCTGACGTGATCACCCGCTCCGGGACGGGGCCGGCCGGCCCTCACCCAAGGGCACTTGGGCTCTGCCGAATCGTGCTCCGCGAAGGGACCGTCGAGCCATGACCCCCAGCGAGATCGCCCCGTGACCCGGCGACGCAAGGAGACGGACGCCAGCGTGAGCACGCCTGTGGTGGTCGGGGTCGATGGAACGGGCCGGAGCCTGCGAGCCGTGATGTGGGCGGCACATGACGCATTCCTGCGCGCTCGACCCTTGCGGATCGTGCACACATTGCCGCGCTATGAGATGGACATCCCGTTGTTCCCGCCCGGACGCTTCGAACTCGCCGAGGAGCACGGTCGAGCGGTCATCGCCGAAGCGGTCGCGATCGTTCGGCAGGCGTACCCCGATGTGCCGTGCTCCACCGCCCTGCCGATGCGCAGCCCCGCCGCAGCGCTGATCGAGGAGTCCGCGCGTGCCCAGGGGATCGTGCTCGGGAGCAAGGGCGACAACGTCGGCAACCTGCTCCTCGGGTCCACTGCCCTCCAGGTCGTCGGACACGCCGACTGCCCGGTGATCGTGGTCGGCCACGTGAGCGCGGGCCACAACCGCATCGTGGCCGGCGCCGACGGGTCCCCAGGCTCCACGGCGGCCCTTGCCTACGCATTCGAGGAGGCCCACCTGCGCGGGGCCGATCTGCACGTGATCAGCGCACTCGGCTTGCCGCAAGGATGGCCCACCCACCTTCTGCGCCCGCTCCCCGAGGACAACGCCGAAGTCGACGTACGTCACCAAGTGGTCGAGCAACAGCTCGCATCACTTCGTCATCAGCACCCCGGCGTCAACGTTGTCCTCAGCGCACACCGACTGGACCCCCTCGCGGCGCTGGACAGCGCCTCCCAACATGCCGACCTGCTCGTCCTCGGCTCACGCGGCCTCGGCGGGTTCCACGGCCTGGCCATCGGCTCGACAACCCACAAGATGCTGCACTTCGCCAACTGCCCCGTGGCCGTGGTGCGCGCCACCTCGCGGGATATCCCGTGAGCACCGACGACCAGGACCTCCAGGTTCGTCGGGAGGGCGCCCCCACCCTCCACGTCGAGGCGGAGGCAAGCGATGCTCGTGCACGACTCGCCCACTTCCCGGTGACCTTCTTCGCCACCGTCATGGGACTGGCCGGGCTCTCCATCGCCTGGGCGCGCGCGGCCGCCGTCATCGACGTGCCGAGCCGGGTCGGTGAGGCGCTGTTCTGGGCCTCACTCTGCCTCTACGCCGCTGTGCTGCTCGCGTACGGCGCAAAGGTTGTCCTCCACCCGCATGCTGTGCGCGAGGAGTTGGCGCACCCCGTGCGGATCGCGTTCGTCCCGACGATCACGATTGCCCTGCTGCTGGTTGCCACCGCCGGCCAACACCTCGCAACCTCGCTGGCCGAGGTGCTCTGGTGGGGCGGAGCCGCCGGCCAGCTGATGCTGACCCTCTACGTGCTCTCCTCCTGGATCAATCGCCCGACCTTCTCTCTCGAGCACGTCACCCCGGCCTGGTTCATCCCCGTCGTCGGCTTGGTCGTCGTTCCACTCGCCGGTGTCCAGTTCGCGAGCCGCGAGGTGTCGTGGTTCTTCTTCGCCGTCGGGGTCACCTTCTGGATCCCGCTGCTGGCTATGGTGCTCTCCCGGCTCTTCGTGCACGACCGACCAGTTCCCGCCAGACTGCTGCCCACCCTCGCGGTGCTGATCGCTCCCCCAGCGGTCGCTGCCGTCGCCTATCTTCGTCTCGTTCCCGAGGGCGGCGAGGGTCCCGTGCCGCGTCTGCTCTACTACGTGGCCCTGTTCTTCGCCCTGCTCTTCCTTGCGCAGGTGAACCGGCTCCGCAAGCTGCCGTTCTTCCTCTCGTGGTGGGCCTACGCCTTCCCCTTCGCCGCGTTGAGCGTCGCCACGAGCGTGATGGCCGGCGAGATCGGCGGATGGTTCTTCACCGCCGCCTCCTGGACGTTCCTCGTCGCCGTCACCGCCCTGATCGCGCTTCTTGCCGTCCGCACGACGGTGAGCATGCTCCGCGGCGAGATCTGCGTGCCTGAGTAGACGGACAGGACGAGAGCACGATGGACCGACACGACCCCTCCGCCCAGGATGGAACGCCCCGGACGCACACCGGCAGGGTCCTCGGCTGGGCATCCGGGCTTGCTCTGCTCATCTTCCCTTGGATCGGCGCCGGCATCCTCGCCACTGTCGTCACGTTCGTAGGACCCGACGACTGGGACCCGGAGAGCACCTTCCCCTGGCTTCTGCTCGCCGCGTTCTCGACCGGCGTCGGGTGGATCATCTACGGCAGCGTGAGCATCCCTGGGTTCCGCCGTGGAGCCATCCCTGGCACCGCAATCGCCCTGACCACGATCGCTGGGATCTACCTGGTGGGAGTCATGGTCACGAAGTGAGCGCGCAGCGTCAGCGCCATGTCCACGATCCTGTCCTCTTGGCCGCCCACGAGACCGCGGGTGCCGACCTCGACGATGGTGCGCAGGTCGACGCCGTAGCTCTCCGAGGCGGCCTCGGCGTGACGTAGAAGCTGGAGTAGGCACCCGCATACCCCAAGGTGAGCGGAGTCCACGCGCCCATGACAGACATCGCCTCCGGAGCCATCGCGCTTGCCTTCTTCGTGCTCAGGAGGGCTGCCGTGGCGACGCCGACCACCGGTCCGCGAACAAGGCGGACCGCTGGGTGTCCTGACCAACGAAGGCCCTAGGCCCTCGTCTGGGGAGTCCGTCGGCCCTGCCGCTGGGGTGAGGCAGGTGGCGAGGCTAGAGGGGAAGGCTGAAGTTCCCTCAGCGTGCTGGTGGCACGCAGGTCAGGGACGGTACGGCCGAGTGAGCAACCGGGTCAGGAGCGTCCGTGATGAGTGTGCACGCCAATCCCCCAGTGACACCGCAGCTGGAACGGCCTCCAGGCCAGGGCGCGGGTGCTGACGTGATCAACAGGGGCAGAGCAGGTGTGCTCTGGCGGGGGGACGTGGCGGACAGGCGGCTGGCCCGGAGCCTCGCGGTGTTCGCCGCGGTTGGCTACGGGTTGCTCGCCGGTTGGTGGACGCCGCGCGGACCGTTGTCCCCGTGGGAGGCGCTCTCGGCGATGGGGCTCGGGATCCTCGTCGGGTTCGTCGCCGGTCTCCTGCTCCGGTCCCGATGGGCCATGCTGGTGGCTCCGCTCACCTTCGTCGTCGTCTTCGAGTTGACGCGACGAGGCGTCTCGGGACCGACGGTGGACGGCATCCACCTGACCAGCGCCTACGGCATCATGGCGTTCGCGGTCGGCCGTGGCGTCCACGCGCTGCTGGCCCTGTTGCCGATGGTTCTGGGAGCCGCTCTGGGTGCGGCCTTGGCCCGGCGCCGGCGGTCGACCGGTCACCGTAGCCGGAGTTTCCCGAGTGCGCTGGGCCTGTGGCTGCGTCGCAGCATCGCGGTGGTCACTGGCCTCGTGCTCGTGGCCCTGGCCGCCTTCATCGCTCGCCCTGCGAGCACTGACCCGATCGTCGACGCGGACGGCCAGACGATAGCCGGAAGCGTCGCGGAACTGACTCGGGTCGAGGTCGACGGTCGAGACCTGGCGTTGATGATCCGCGGGCGCAGTGCCCAGAACCCTGTGCTCCTGTTCTTGGCCGGCGGACCCGGCGGCAGTGAGCTCGGTGCGATGCGGCGGCACAGCGTGGCACTGGAGGATGACTTCGTGGTCGTCACGTTCGACCAGCGGGGCACCGGGAAGTCCTACGACCAGCTCGACCCCACCGACACGATGACTCTGGACGGGGCAGTGGACGACGCGCTCGCGGTCACCAACTACCTGCGCGACCGATTCGACGAGGACAAGGTCTACCTGGTCGGCCAGTCCTGGGGGACCACTCTCGGAGTCCTTGCCGTGCAACAGCATCCCGAGTTGTACCGCGCCTACATCGGCGTCGGGCAGATGGTGAGCCAGGTGGCAACAGACAAGATCTTCTACCAGGACACGCTCGCTTGGGCGCGCAGGCAAGGCAACACCGACCTCGTCGCCACGCTGGAGGAGAACGGCCCTCCGCCGTACACCGACATCCTGGACTACGAAGCGGCCCTGACCAACGAGACGGAGGTCCACCCCTACGACCACGGCCCGAACAGCGAGGGCGCCGGGCAGATGAGCGAGAACCTCTTCGTCGAGGAGTACACGTTGCTCGACCAGGCGCACATCTTGGGCGCCACTCTCGACGTGTTCTCGGTGCTCTACCCGCAGCTGCAGCACATCGACTTCCGCACCCAGGCCACCAGCCTCGCGGTGCCGGTGTATCTGGCCCAAGGGCGCCACGAGGCACCCGGGAGGCAGTTGCTGGCCCAGGAATGGTTCGAGCAGCTCCGCGCTCCCTCGAAGGAACTGACGTACTTCGACACCTCCGGGCACCGCCCTCTGTGGGAGCAGCCCGCCGAGTTCCACGACCTGATGACCGATGTCCTGCGCGACACCGCACCGACCCGCTGATCCACACCCGTGTTCCTTGGAGGCAGACATGAGCACCCTGCACGCCGACCGCAGCCGCGGGCTGCCCGTGGTCGACCCCGGGGCGTCGTCGTGACCGGCCGGCCCGGGCGCGTCACCCGGTCCGTGCTGGCGGCGCTGATGCTGCTGGCCATCGGCGGCGCAGGAGCGGCGGCGAGCCCCGTGTCCTCCGGGGTGGTCAATGGCCCTCGCCAGGCGGAAGTCCCGATCACCGAGGTCGAGCGCGTCCTGGCCGCGCAGCTCGGCGAGTCCAACGTCTCAGGTGGAGCCGTCGCGTTGGTCTCTGAGGAAGGTGTCGAGGCGCGAGGGGTGGGCGACGCAGGCGGAGACCGTGCGGTCACGGCGGACACCCCGTTCGTGATCGGCTCCGCCAGCAAGTCGTTCACGGCGCTGGCCGTCCTGCAACTGGTCGACGCCGGCCGCGTGGATCTCGAGGCCCCGGTGCGCGACTACGTCCCCGAGCTCACACTCGCCGCCGGTCAGCGCGTCGACGACATCACTGTGCGCGACCTCCTGCAGCAGACTAGTGGACTCGACGACCTGGCCGGCGGCCCGCTGCTGGCCTCGGCTGCCGACGGCACGCCTGTGGCGGCGATCACCGAGCTGGAGGACGCCGAGCTCGCCTCCACTCCCGGCAGGACCTGGCTCTACGCCAACGCCAACTACGTCCTGGCCGGCCTCGTCGTCGAACGCGCCTCTGGCCAGCCGTACGCCGACTACCTGCAGCGCGAGATCTTCGGCCCGCTGGGGATGACGCACAGCTCCGCCACCACCGCACCCGTCGGCGACGACGCCCTGGCGCAGGGCCACCGGTTCTGGTTCGGCGTACCCATCGCCAACGAACCGACCCGCCGGGAGGCCACCCTCGCTGCCGGTTACCTGATCTCGTCCGCCACCGACCTCGGCCGCTACCTGTCGATGTACCTTGCCGACGGCCTCGCCCCGGACGGCACCCGGATCGTCTCCGCCGACGGCATCCGGACCCTGGTCGCCGCCGGCCCCGACGCGGTCCTCGGCTCGTGGGCACAGGGACAGGACAGCCACTACGCGATGGGCTGGTTCGTAGGTGGGCCCTGGGGTGAGGACGCCGTCTTCCACCCTGGCAACACCCCCGACGCCACCACCATGCTCGCGCTCTTCCCCGAGCGCGGCGTGGCAATGGCCGTGGTCGTCAATGCCGGCAACGAACTGCCGGTGCCTGGCAACCCCTTCATCGCGGACCGCATCGCCCGCAACGTCGTGCACACCGCCCTCGGCCAGCCGGCCGAGGATCTGCCCTCGGTGTGGCGGTTCTACGCCGTGTTCGACGTGGTCGCTCTGCTCCTGCTGGGCGCCACCGCGTGGGGACTGGTCCGAGCCGTACGCAGCGTGACATCGCCCGAGCCCCCGGCCCACCGGGTGCGCTCCTGGGCCGGGGTCCTGCTCCGGGCCGCTGTCGTCGGTGGGCTGGTCCTGCTGCCGATGTCGAGCTACGGGTGGGGCGGTCTGTGGACCTGGGCGCCTGACCTCGCCGTCGTGATGGGAAGCCTGACCCTGCTGCTCACGCTGGCCACCATCGTCCGGGTGGCGGGCTTGCTCCGCCGCCCCACTCGCCCTCTCACCACACCCGCTGAAAGGAAGCCCGACCATGTATCCGCTTGAGATCGAACACGTCACCAAACGATATCGCCGGGAGGTGGTCGTCGACGACCTCAGCTTCACCGTCGCGCCCGCCCGAGTCACCGGCTTCCTGGGGCCCAACGGCGCCGGGAAGTCGACCACGATGAAGATCCTGCTCGACCTGGCGGCCGCCGACTCCGGCCACGCCACCGTCGCGGGCACCCGCTACCGCGACCTGGCGGACCCCACCCGGACGGTCGGCGTCGTCCTCGAGCCGAACGCGTTCCACCCCGGCCGCAGCGGCCGCAACCACCTGCGGATCCTCGCCGACGGTTCCGGCATCTCGCCTGGTCGCATCGATGAGCTGCTGGAGCTGGTCCAGCTGACCCACGCCGCCGACCGCCACGTCGGCGGCTACTCGCTGGGGATGCGGCAACGGCTCGGCATCGCGGCCGCCCTGCTCGGCGACCCGCCCGTCCTGGTCCTCGACGAGCCCGGCAACGGCCTCGACCCACAGGGCATCCGCTGGCTCCGTGACCTGCTGCGGTCTCGCGCCGCGGCCGGCGGGACGATCTTCGTCTCCAGCCACCTCCTCGCCGAGGTCGAGCACCTGGCCGACGAGGTGGTGGTGATCAACCACGGGCGTCTGGTCGCCACCGGGGCCCTTGCCAGCCTGCAACAGGCAGGTACGTCGGTGCGCACCCCCCAGGGAGAGCGGCTGACCGAGCTGCTCCGACATGCTGGCGCCACCGTCCACACCGGGGCCGAGGGCGAGCTCGTCGTCCGGGGCCTCAGCACTCGTGACATCGGTGACCGCGCCTGCGCCGCAGGCATTGCGCTGCACGAACTGACCCCCCAGGCCGGTTCCCTCGAGGAGCTGTTCCTGGACTGGACGAGCAACGATTCCCACCTCGACGGTCACGACAACACCGCCGACGTGGCCGAGACCGAAAGGCAGGTAGTGGCGCAATGACGTGGCTACGACTCGTGCGGGCGGAGATCCGCAAGCTCACGACGACCAGGTTGCCGCTGGGCTTCCTTGCCGTGCTGTTCCTGATCGCCGGCATCGATGCCGCGGTCGTGATCTTCGGCACCGACATGGACGGGAGCAAGGCGTTCATCGCGACCGCTGCGGACCAGCAGTCGCTGATGGCCTTCGCCTACAACGCCATGTTGGGCACCGGACTGTTCGGCGCGATCGCCGTAGCTCGGGAGCACGGACACCACACCGTCGTCCCGACCTACCTGACCTCGCCGCGGCGCATCCGCGCGGGCCTCGCCCAACTCACGGCGATTCTCCTCGGCGGTGCGCTTCTCGGACTGATCGGTCAGACGCTGATCATCACGGGAGTCGCTCTCGCGCTGCCCAGCACCGAGTACGGCTTCCTGGTGTCGATCGGCGGGGTGACCCAGATCCTGGCCGCCACGACCCTGGCTGGAGCCGTCGGCGCACTCCTCGGAGGTGGACTGGGGGCCGTGATCCGCAACCTCGGTGGTGCGGTGACAGCGGTAGTGCTCGCGCTCTTCATGATCCCGCCTCTCGTCGTACAGCTGTTCAGCGACGCCGCGTCCTGGATCCCGCCCGCGCTCGGCGGCGCCATCTCCGGAGTCACCTCCGACGTGAGTGTCGCAGCGGCGGTAGCGGCACTGCTGCTCTATGGCCTCCTGCCCGCAGCGGCCGGCCTGGTGGCGGTGCAGCGCCGCGACGTCGTCTAGCCCGTAGAAGGCCGGGTCCTGTCCCTCTTCAGGCTCGAACGAACGAAGGAGTGATCATCGTGTTGGTCTCCACCGTCAGCCTTGCCGCTCTGCTGCCGTGGTGGAGACCGGGCAGCACCGAGCCATTCCTCGACGACAACGGCCACCGGCTCCCCCAGAGCATCTCGGAGAAGTTGTCCGTGCCTGTCAACGGCGTGCTGCAGGGCATGGTCATCCGCGGCGAGAACACGTCCAATCCTGTTCTGCTGTGGGTCCACGGCGGGCCAGGGATGCCCGACTACCCCCTCACCCAGCAGTACCCGACGGACCTGGAGGACCTGTTCACCGTCGTCTGGTGGGACCAGCGCGGCGCGGCGCTCTCCTACGCCTCTGACATCCCCCCGGAGACCATGACGATCGAGCAGTTCATCGACGACACGCTCACCGTCACCGACTACCTGCGTGATCGGTTCGACCAGGATCAGATCTACCTCCTTGGCCACTCCTGGGGCAGCTTCATCGCCTTGCAGGCCGCAGCTCGGTCACCAGAACGCTTCAAGGCCTACCTCGGCATGGCGCAGACGGTCTACCAGCTCGAATCCGAGAAGATCGCCCACGACTACATGCTCGCTGCCTACAAGAAACGCCGCGACGCCGGCATGGTGCGCGACCTGGAGCGGGCGCCGGTGACGATGAGCACCGGAACGCCCGAGGCGTATCTGAAGCTACGCGACTCCGCGATGCACAGGCTCGGAATAGGCACCACCCACGACATGACGTCGGTCATCACGGGGATCTTCCTGGCCTCGTGGCGTTTCCGCGGCTACACGTTGCGCGAGAAGGTCAGACTGTGGCGCGGTCGGGCATTCTCGCGGAGCTTCGGGTTGTGGGACCAGCTGATCCGAGCCGACCTCCGCGAGACCGTGCCGGCGCTGCAGATCCCGGTGTACTTCCTCGAGGGCAAGTACGACTACACGTGCGTGACCTCGCTGGCCCGGGACTACTTCGAGAAGCTTCAAGCCCCGGTCAAAGGCTTCTACGTGTTCGACAACTCCGCGCACAGCCCGTTGCTGGAAGAGCCCCGGGCAGCACATCGCATCCTCGAACACGACGTGCTCGCCGGTGCGACCACGTTGGCCGACCTGCGCTGATACCGAGCCACTCCTGGCAAGGGCAGGGTGAGGCGGCCTCGTACTTTCGGTCGGGACAAGACTGGCCATCGAACCGAGGCGCGCACGACGCGATGCCGCGAGGGTTGAGCCCATGATCACAGTTGAGTCCCTGACCCGGAGGTACGCCGGCTTCACCGCCGTCGACAACGTCTCCTTCACCGCCCAGCCCGGCCGCGTGACCGGCTTCCTCGGCCCGAACGGTGCCGGCAAGTCCACCACGATGCGCGTCATGGTGGGTCTGACCGTCCCGACATCCGGCTCCGCGACCATCAACCGAGAACGGTTCGCCGACCTCGCCAACCCCGGCCTCGAGGTGGGCGTCCTGCTGGACGCCTCAGCGCAGCACGCCGGGCGCACCGGCCGCGAGATCCTCGCGGTAGCTGCCGCCACGATGGGCCTGCCCGGCTCGCGCGTCGACGAGATGCTCGAACTGGTGAGTCTGACCCCCACCGAGGCAAGGCGCCGGGTGCGTCACTACTCCCTCGGGATGCGCCAGCGGCTCGGCATCGCCACCGCACTGCTCGGAGACCCCCAGGTGCTGATCCTCGACGAGCCCGCCAACGGACTCGACCCCGCCGGGATCCGGTGGATGCGCGACCTGCTGACCGGCTTCGCCAGCCAGGGCGGCACCGTGCTGCTGTCCTCACACCTGCTCCACGAGATCGAGGTCATCGCCGATGACCTGGTCGTGATCGGCAACGGCAAGATCGTCGCGGCCGGCACCAAGGAAGAACTCCTGGCCGCGGCCGGGACGCTCGCCCGCTCGACGTCACCGCGCGACCTCGCCCACGCCCTGGAGCAGGCCGGCATCCCCAGCACGGTCGCCGGGGACGGCTCGGTCCGCACCGATGCCGACCCCGCTCGGGTCGGGGCGGTGGCGCTGAGCGCCGGTATCGCCCTCACCGAGCTCCGGTCCGCCGAGGGTGCCGGGCTCGAAGACATGTTCCTGTCGCTCACTGCCGACACCCAACGCGAAGGAGTTGCCGCATGACCGCCACGACCATCTCGCCGGACACCACCGCCCCTGCGCCCCGGGGCGTGCGTCCCATCTCGACCACCCGGCTCGTCAGGGTCGAGTTGCGCAAGATGTTCAACACCCGCTCGGGATTCTGGATGCTCGTCAGCATCGGCGTCCTGTCGGTCATCGCGACGGGGGCGGTCATCACCTTCGCTCCCGACAGCGACGTGACCTACGAGAGCTTCGCGACGGCAATCGGGTTCCCGATGTCGGTGATCCTGCCGATGATCGCGATCCTGGCCGTCACGAGTGAGTGGAGCCAGCGCAGCGGGCTCACGACGTTCACGCTGGTGCCGAGCCGTGGACGCGTGATCGGAGCCAAGGCGATCGCGACCGTCCTGGTGGGCCTCGGCTCGATGGCCGTCGCCTTCGCGGTGGGCGCTGTCGGCAACCTGGCCGGCTCCTCACTCGCCGGCGTCGACACCGTCTGGGACGTGTCGCTGTCCACCGCACCCCAGATCGTGCTCGGCAACGTGGTCGGCATGGCGATCGGCTTCACCCTCGGTGTCGTACTGCGCAACTCAGCGGCCGCGATCGTGGGCTACTTCGTCGTCTCACTGGTCATGCCCGGCATCCTCGTCCTCCTGGCCCAGGTGCGCCCGTGGTTCGAGGACCTGCAGCCGTGGATCGACTGGAACTACACGCAGGTGGAACTCTTCGACGGCGCCACGAACACCGTTGAGGAGTGGGCGATGCTCGGCTCGACCACGATGATCTGGATCGTCATTCCCCTCGTCGTCGGGCTGCTGTTCCTGCGCCGCTCCGAGGTCAAGTAGTCACACGAAACGGCAGGTCCCGACCCGTGTGGGGCGATCTCTAGTCCCGGATCCGGCCCGTTTCGTATCCCCACATCGCGACCTCCACCCGGTTCCGGGCGCCGAGCTTGGCCATGAGGCTGCCGATGTGGGTCTTCACCGTGCTGAGGCTGATGTGCAGCTCGGCGGCGATCTCTGCGTTGGTGCGACCCCGCGCGATCGTGAGCAGCACCTGCTCCTCGCGTTCGGTGAGCGGGTCGAGAGGCTGCGCGGGAGGGGCTGCCCGACCCGTGCCCGCGAACGTCGACAGCAGCCGGCGGGTGATGCTGGGCGAAATGAGCGAGTCGCCTCGGGTGGCCGCCCGGATCGCTTCGCCGAGCAGCTCGGGGCCGGCGTCCTTCAGCAGGAAGCCGGTGGCGCCGGCCGACAGCGCACCGTGGACGTACTCGTCGAGGTCGAAGGTGGTGATTACGACGACCGCGACCGGGTCCTTGACACCCGGACCGGCCAGCAGACGGGTCGCCTCGACACCGTCGAGGACGGGCATCCGGATGTCCATCAGGCACACGTCGGGACGGAGTTCGCGGGCCAGCCGCACCGCCTCCTGCCCGTCGCGCGCCTCCCCCACGACCTCGATGCCGTCCAGGGTGCCGAGGATCAGCCGCAGTCCGGTCCGCACGAGATCCTGGTCGTCGGCGACCAGCACCCGGATGCTCACGCCGACACCTGCCGTGGCAGTGTCGCGCTGACGGCCCAGCCGCGACCGGGGCAGGGACCTGCCTGGCAAGCGCCACCCAGGAGCAGTGCGCGTTCCACCATCCCGGTGAGCCCGAACCCCGCTTCGGGGGCGGGGTCAGCCGCGACCGGATCACCGTCGTCGCGGACGACGAGGCTGACGGTCGACCGGTCGCCGGAGACGCGTACGTCGATCAGGGTGGCATTCCGAGCATGCCGCAGGGCGTTGGTGACCGCCTCCTGAGCGATCCGGAAGACAGCGGCATCGATCGGTGCAGGGAGGTCGGCCAGGTCATCGGAGACCCTCACCTCCACCCGCGGCCCAGCGGCCGAGGCCCCGGACAGCCGCTCGAGGTCGGCCACACCGGGCTGCGGGGCGTAGTCGACGGGTGCCTCGTTGCGCAGCACGCGGACCATCGCCCGCATCTCCGCGAGCGTGCGCGATGCCTCCACCTCGATCACCTCCAGTGCCTCGAGCGGCGACGACGGGCTGGTCGCCGCCAGAGCGCGCCCGGCCTGAGCCTGGATGGCGATGGCAGAGACATGGTGGGCCACCGTGTCGTGCAGCTCGCGCGCCAACAGGACCCGCTCCTCCGACTTCACCTGCTCCAACCTTCGTTCCCGGGCACCGTGCTCGGAACGCACGGCCCAGCCCAGGGCAAAGGCAGACATCAGGACGGCGACCCCGCCGATTGCGTCGGGCAACCCGGTCCAGCTGACGACGAACGCGAGGGTGGCCGGGACCATGATGATCGCCAGACCCGCCACCGCCTCTCGCCCGGAACCCCACCGGAAGAGTGAGTAGGGCAGCAGCAGGAAGTAGAGCATCGTGTACATGTCGATCGCCGGCGCGTCAGCAACGACCAGCACGATGTCCACGACCGCGACCACGCCGAAGGCGGTCGCGACCACTGCGAGCGGGTGGGTACGTCGCCACAACAGCAGCGGCGCCAGTCCGAGCGTCAACGCCACCGACAGCACCGGTAGCGGCTGGTCCTCACGCAGGACACCCTCCAGCACCCCGAGGAACGTCACGATGGCCAGCAGCGCCCAGTCCCGCCATACCCGAACCGGTGGGGCGGAGGGCCGGGGTTCCTCCAGCAGGGACCGCAGTGGATTGCTCACCCCCTCAGCCTAGGGATGGAGCGCCACCAGGGAACCGGCCGAAAGTCTGACCCGGCCCCCGGCCGAAGGCACGACCGACACGGAGCCTCACGACCGATGCCGTTCGACCTCGTGCACCGTCACGGTGGTGTCTGGCCCTGGCGAGGAGAAAGGAGACCACGACCATGACCACCCACGCCCCACCATCTGGACCGGGCCGCACCGCTTCACGCCGGAGCCGCCCGGTCCCCCTCGTCGTCGGCATCCTGCTCGCGCTCGTGGGCTTCCCGCTGCTTCTCGGAGGCCTCGGACTGGGCTGGGCGATGGCGACCCAGCGCGACGACGAAGGATTCTTCAGCACCTCGACCGAGCAGCTCACCACCGAGACGGTGGCCCTCTCCAGCGAGGTCGTGACCCTCGGCGAGGCCGGCCCCGACGACTGGTGGGCCGACCGTGACCTCGCCACCGTGCGGCTGAGCGCCCGCTCCGCGGACGCATCAGCCGTCTTCATCGCGATCGCACCGAGTGCCGACGTCGCGGACTACCTGGGCAGCGCGTCGTACGACGAGATCAGCGACCTGCGCACCGACCCGTTTGACTACTCGCTGACCCGGCGTGGCGCCGGCGGTGACCTGCGCGCGGCTCCCACGGACCAGGGGTTCTGGACCGCGCAGAGCAGCGGCCCCGGCACCCAGACGCTGACCTGGGACCTCGAGCCCGGCACCTACACCGCCGTGGTCATGAACCTCGACGGTTCCCCGGGGGTTGCGGTCGACCTGTCCGCGGGCGGACGCCTCGGCTGGCTCGCCCCTCTGGCATGGAGCCTCGGCCTGCTGGGCGGCGCCCTGATCGTCGGCGGCGCACTGCTCGTCGTGCACGGCGCCCGGCCGCCGGGACCGCGGGTCCTGCGCGAGGCCGCGCCCGGTCAGCCTCCGGAAGCCATCCGGCCCGACACCCCGGTGACCCTGGTCGGCGCGAAGGACCCGCAGCTGAACCGTGGGCTCTGGGTCGTCAAGTGGTTCCTGGCGATCCCGCACTTCATCGTGCTCGCGCTGCTGTGGCTGGTCTTCGTGGTGCTCACCGTCGTGGCCTTCTTCGCGATCCTGCTCACCGGCCGCTACCCGCGTGGCCTGTTCGACCTCAACGTCGGCATCCTGCGGTGGAGCTGGCGGGTGCAGTTCTACGCGACGGCTGCGATCGGCACGGACCGCTACCCGCCATTCACCCTCGGGCACGCCGACTACCCGGCCGACCTCGACGTCGCCTACCCCGAGCGGCTCTCGCGCGGACTGGTGCTGGTCAAGTCGTGGCTGCTGGCGCTGCCGCACCTGATCGTGCTGGGCGTGCTCGCGGGCACGTGGCAGTTCGGTGACGCGGACGACCTCCAGTTCGTCGGCGGCGGTCTGATCGGCGCGCTGACGTTGGCTGCCGGAATCCTGTTGCTGTTCACCGGCCGCTACCCGGCTCCCTTGTTCGACCTCCTGGTCGGCCTGAACCGGTGGGTCTACCGAGTGACGGCGTACGTCGCCCTGATGACCGACACCTACCCGCCGTTCCGGCTGGACCAGGGCCCGGCGGACCCCGGTGGCATCGCGCCCAAGCCGAGCACCACCGAAGCGCCGGCCACGACCGGTCTCGGCTGGCCGGCCGAGGAGCGTCGTCCTGGCCGTGAGGTGGAGGTGTGACGATGCCTGGGTCTCCGAGCTTCGGAGGCGGGTGGTGAGGCATCTGCGCAGGTCAGAGCGATGTTGGAGATTCCCGGCAGGTCCAGGTTCGTCTGGGATCGCCTCGCAAAGTCCGCTACCGCACTACCGCGGAAACCACGACCAGTCACGCACGCCCGATCGCCCGCAGACCGAGTTCCAGGTAGATGGGCACAGAGGCGCCGGCAGTGTCGAAGCCGGGACCCGAGCCCGAGCCCGAGCGCATCCGGTGGTCGATGCCCGCGGCGATCACGGCGATCTTGAAGTACGCCAGCGCAAGGTGGAACTCCCATGCATCAAGCTTGGCCCCGCCCGCCGCCTCGTAGCGACCGGCCAGCTCGTCGACCTCGGGCAGCAGTTGGCTAGTCCAGGCTGCCGGTGCGCCGACGATGAGATCAAAAGCGGGATGGCGGTAGGCGCACATCATCGCCACGTCGGCGACCGAGTCGCCGATCGTGGACAGTTCCCAGTCCACCACTGCAGCCAACCTGGGCGCTCCACTCGCGGCAAGGTCGAGGATGGCGTTGTCGATGCGAAAGTCCCCGTGGACGATGCTGGTTGAGCGCTGTGGAGGAACCGCCACCCCAAGACTCGACACCAGCAGGGCCGCACGAGAAGCAAGCGACGGGTCTCCCACCAGCGCCCACTGATGCGACCAGCGTTGTAGTTGCCGAGTCACGTACCCGTCGGGACGACCGAATCGCTCCAGGCCGATCGCGGCGTGGTCAACGCGGTGCAGCGCCGCCAGTGTCTCGACCAAGCTCGAGGTGAGGATCTCAACGTCCTTCGCGGTGAGCGACTCGAGTTGTTCCTGCGTTTGCACCGTTCGGCCCTCGACGTACCCCGCAATCGCGAAGGGTCCGCCCAGCAGTTCTTCCCTCTCATGCAGCAGCAGCGCTGGTGGGACTGGAACAGGCATGCCGCGCAGGGCTGCGGTCACCCGATACTCGCGAGCAACGTCATGCGCCGATGGCGTACGCCCCGATCGCGGCGGCATCCGCAACACCCACTGGGTGACCCCGTCGCCCAGCCGGAAGGTGAGGTTCGAGCGGCCCCCCGCGATCAGGTCGGCGCGGATAGGCCCCACGACTGAGATCCCCTGATTCTTCATCAATGCCGCAACCCCGGCCAACTCGTTCTCGCCCAGAACGACTTCGGGTGCCAAGGGTGAGGTCATCGGGGCGACTCGCTCTGGCCGTACTGTCGAGCGGCCCGTTTGGCCAGCGACCAGCGGTGCACCTCCGACGGGCCGTCATAGATGCGGAACGGTCTCAACTCCCGGGCGATCTTCGCGACAGGAAGATCACGGGAGATGCCCAGTCCCCCGCAGAGCTGCACCGAGCGGTCGGCGACCCTGTTGAGCGCTTCCGCAGAGAACGTCTTCGCGATCGACGTAGCCTTCGAAGCCCTCTCACCCGCGTCCAACTCCGCGCACGCCTCACGCAGCAGAGCCCGCGTGGCCGCCAGGTCGATCTCGTTGTCGGCGATCATCTGCTGCGCCATCCCCAGATCAGAGAGCCGCGACCCGAACATCTTCCGCTGAGTGGCGTAACACACCGCGACCTCATGCGCGCGCTGGGCTGCCCCCGTCCACCGCATCACATGGGTCATCCGTGCCGGGCCGAGCCGTACCTGCGCGTAGGCAAATCCCTGATCGACCTCACCCAGGACGTCATCATCCGAGACGAACACGTCATCGAAGGTGAGGTCGCAGTGCCCACCCAACATCGAGCGATCCATCGTGCTCAGGTGTCGCACGAGCGTGATGCCGTTTGCACCGCTGGGGGCGAGGAACATCGTCGCGCCACCCGGGGTGTCAGGCTCGCCGCTCGTCCGAGCCATGATGATGAGGAATCCCGCACCGTCAGCACCGGTGATGAAGCGCTTCCGACCTGTGATCAGCCAACCGCCCGCAACCTTCACTGCTCGTGTCAGCAGCGCCCCAGGATCCGACCCTGCCCCTGGGGCCGGCTCGGTCATCGCGAACGCGGATCGCCATTCACCGGCGACCAGCGGACGGAGGTAGCGCTCACGCTGTGTCGCCGAGGCAACATGGTCGAGCAGGTGGATGTTGCCCTCGTCGGGCGCGTTGACGTTGAGAGCCATCGGCCCGAACAGCGAATAGCCGGCTGCCTCGAACACCGGAGCACGCTCGCCCATGTTCAGCCCGAGCCCACCGAGATCGACTGGTCCGTGAGGCGTGAGTAGCCCTGCGGTGCGAGCCAGCGCCTGCAACCGGCCTCGCAGTTCCTCCCCGCCCGCCGCCTCGACGTCACCATCGAACTCGTCGTCGATGGGGAGGACGTGAGTCCGCACCAGCGTCTCAGTGGCATCTACCAACTCTTGGTTGCTGGGCATCGTCGTTGCCTGGATCCTGTCTGATGGCTTGCACGGTCAGCATGTCGCTCTCGATTCGGTCACGTCCCGTTCCCTGCGACCTGGATCATCCGAAACAGGTCACAGTGAGGGCCTCCTGGGCCACGGACGCAAACCGCATCCATGGCTCCAGGAGACCCGTCCACATACGGCCGGGGCGGCCGGATGAATGCCTAGCTGACTCCCCAAGCCTTCAGGAACTGCTGCTCGAAGTCGTCGGAACCGAACCACTCGATCGAGTCGTACGCCGACTCCGACAGATCCAGATCCGCAACGTTCTCCTTGTCGAAACCACGAACCACACCAACACCCGACTCGGGCACCTCCCCCAGCATCATCCGGACCACGCCGTCGGTGTACTGCCAGCCGATGTAGGTCATGCTCAGACCAGCGCTGAAGAACGGCATCGGGCTGGATTCCAGCAACTGCAATGACGACAGCGAGCCATTGCCCGAGGAGAACTTCACCTTGGAGGCAAACCCGGCAGCCGTGAGGCCACTGATCACGTAGGGCTGGGCATCGTCGAACTCGGAGATCACGTACTTGATGTCAGGGTGCGAGCTGAGGGCAGCACTCACGGCCGAACTGACCTTGTCGATCGCTGAGATCTGGTAAGGCACCGTCGTGACTGAGCAGTCGGGGCAGGCCTCCTTGAAAAAGGCGTCCACCTCCTTGTTGAGAGTTCGCTCCAACGGACCGCTGTCATTCTGGACGTACAGAACGTCGCCCTTCCCTCCGCTGTCGACGATCGTCGCCCACATCTGCAGCTTCTGCTCCAGGAACAGGGTCTCCGTCTGGTCGTTGAAACCAAGCTCCGCCGTCGATTCGGTCTTGCCGCCATCCGGGCCGGCACCACCGAGGTAGACGGGAATGCCCTGAGCGACAAGGTTGTCGAATGCGTTCGGGGCGGTGCTGTAGTTGATGTACGTCGTGACGACCCCGTCGGCGCCCTGAGTCGCTGCTTGGTTCAGGCACGATGTGATCGTGGTGGGCACGAACTTGCCGTCACAGATGTGCACCTTGATGCCGAGGCGGCTCAAAGCGTCCTCGGCGGCTGCGTTCTGGGCAGCCAGCGGACCGTTGGCCACACCGACCGGAACGATCCAGACGGTCTTGCCGGTCAGGCTCGACGTATCCCCCGCGACAGGAGCGATGGCGTCGTAGGTGGATCGCAGCGGCAGATACTCGGCGAGGTCCGACTTCGCGGTCGCCACCGCCTCGTCGCTGCTGACCGACGGCCCAGCGGCATCGTCGTTGTTCGTGTCCGCTTCACTCGCACCGCAAGCGCTGACGAGTAGTACGCCGCCGATAGCTGCCGCAATTCCATAAATTCGCATGCTAGACATGCCGAATCACCATCTTTCCCAATTGTCGTCTGATGTCGATGAATACCGAGTTCTTGATTTCGCCGTTTCGCACGGCGGCTTTCCGCTAGGGACTCCCCTCAGGACGCGCGAGGGATCTTGCGAGAACGGTCACCGGCGGGCTCGTGATCGAACGACGGTCGCTATCGTCACGGCGAGTACGAGACCGGCTCCGTAGAACGCGTCCTGCACCCAACCGGTGTAGCCCAGGAGCTGAAGGCCGATGATTCCTGTCGCGAGGAAGTAGATGGCGATCACGGTGCCCATCGCGTTGAACTTCCCCGGTTGCACCACCGCGGTCCCCAGAAAGACCGCGGCGAGCGCGGGTAGCAGGAAGGTGGGGGCAGAGGTGGGGTCGAAACCTCCCACCGTCGCGACCAGAAGAACACCCGCGAGGCCCGCGACGAGAGCCCCGGCCACATACGCTCCCGCGCGAATACGATTGACGTTGATCCCTGCGAGGCGCGCCACTTCCCTATTTGCGCCGGTGAACACCATGTGTCGCCCTAGTGGTGTCCAGGCAATCACGTAGGCGAACGCCGCCGCGAGAAGAAGCGTGTAATAGAACGACACTGGCAAGCCCAAGAAGGGATGCAACGCGAACTTGCTGAAGTCTGGATTCTGGATGGATACGATGCTCGACTTCGCGATGAACTGAGCGAGACCCAGGAAGAGGCTGGCGAAGCCGAGCGTGACCACCAACGAGGGGACCTCGAGAAAGACGACGAAGAACGCATTCAGGAGTCCACAACACACCGAGATGAGGATCGCGATCAGGCATGCCAGGGCCAGGTTCACGTCGTGCAGCCCCGACAACACCAGCACCGTGGTGGTCGACAGTCCCATCACGGCGGCGAACGAGAGATCGAACTCTCCTACGACGAAGGTGCACAGCGATGCAATCCCCAAGGTGAGGAGCACCGACTGCGAACTGAAGATCGACTGCGCTATGGGCACGGTCCAGAACGCGGGCGCCACGACCGCATAGAACGCGGCCATCACAGCCCACACCCCGACCAGGGCGTAGTTTGTGACGAGGGCGTGCAGGCTCACGACATGCCAGCGTCGGCGACGTCCCGAACTCGCTGGACGCGATCCGTCGACCGTGGTGCCGCTGTCGGTCTTCACGTCACTTTGACGAGGTGCCAGGTCGGTCATGTGCTTACGTCCTCTCACTTCACGGAGTCGGGTGTGGAGATGGCCTCATGAGCCATCGGAACGTGGGCGCCGTACGTCTTTTCGATGATCACGTCGACGTCGTGCTCGACGTGCTCCAGGCCGGACTCGGGGTCGTAGAGCAAGATGCGGTCGCAGAGCGCGACGAGGTCCATCGGTTCACTGCTGACGATGACGATGCTGACTCCATCCGCGGTCGCGTGTCGCAGCGCAGTCAAGATGTCGAAGCGGGCACCGACGTCGACGGCCTGCGTCGGTTCGTGCAGCAGAAGCAGAGCCGGCGTGGACGTCAGCCACTTGGCCACCATCACCTTTTGCTGATTTCCCCCACTCAGCTTCTTGACGAGGAGGTGAGGCGACTGGGGCTTGATGTCCAATGAGTGAATGGCGGCTCTGGCCTTGGTGTCCTGCCACCGGCGGCCGACGAACCACGGTCGACCGTGGCGGGTGATCGTGGGCAGGCAGATGTTGTCTCGCACGTTCTGGTCGAAGGCAAGGCCCTCACGCTCTCGCCGCTCGGGTACCAAGACGATTCCGGCGCGCATGCACCTGCCGACGTTCGCTCGCCGCAGGTCGAGCCTGTCGGTCGGTGTGCGCAACTCTCCACTCAGGGCGTTGCGTGCACCTGCCAGCAGGTAAGGGATCTCCTCGTATCCGTTGCCGGCAAGCCCGGTGATGCCGACGACTTCTCCCGCGCCGACCGTGAAGTCGATGCTGGCCAGTGCCTTGCTTCGAAGCCCGGCGACGGTGATGTGGGCTGGATCCTGTCCAGCGCTGTGCGCCGCTCTCCTCGGCGCCGAGAGCGTCGCGACGGATCTGCCCAGCATCAGCCGTGCGAGCTCAGGTTCGTCAAGGCTCGTGGTCGGTACTCCTCCGGCAGCCACGCGACCGTCTTGGAGAACGGTGACCCGGTCGCAAACCTGAAGCACTTCGGGAAGGTTGTGACTGATCATGAGGATCGAGCCACCGTCATCGGCAAGCCGGCGCAACATCGCGTGGAACTTCTCGAGGTCGACGCCGCCCAACGCACGGGTCGACTCGTCGAGAATCATCAGGCCACGCCCCGACTGCTGGTCGCGTAGTGCTCTCGCAACGGCCACCTCCACACGTTGCGTCGCGTTGAGGGTTGCCACGGCCATCGATGGGTCGAGCGCGACGCTCAAGCGCCGGAGAACCTCCTCAGCAACCTCCTGGGTCCGACGACGATCGATGCGACGAAGGGGGCGGGTGGTGGGGAAGCCACCCACGCAGATGTTCTCGGCCACCGAGAGTTCATCGAGTAGTCCCAGGTCCTGGTGCACGACGGAGACTCCGGCGGCGTGCGCCTGCCGCCACCGGACAGGTAGCGCGAGCGGCACTGCATCGACTCGGTAGTCTGCCCCCCGGTCTGGCGCGTGATAGCCGGTCAGGATCTTGATGAGGGTCGACTTGCCTGACCCGTTCTGACCGACGAGACCATGGATCTCACCCGGGGCGACACTCAAGTCCACGTCCGAGAGCACCCTCGTCTCGCCGAACGTCTTGCTGAGATCGGTGATCTCGAGTCGGGCGATGTGAGCCTTCATTACAGCGCGGCGCCCGCGTCGACCGGCAGCATCGCGCCGGTGATGTAGCGAGCTTCGTCCGAGGCCAGGAACAACACGGCGTTCGAGACGTCGACAGACTCGACCCAGGGAACCGGCAGTGCGTGCAGGGCCTGCGACGCGGGCGCGAAGTCGTCGCGGGTGGGGTGCTCGACGTCTGGGGAGAAGAGCTTGTAGGTGGCGTCGTTCATGATCAGGTCGGTATCGACCTGGGTGGGCAGGACGGCATTCACCCGGATGCTCCACGGGGCCAGCTCCAGGGCGAGGGTGCGCATCAGTCCGACGACACCGTGTTTTGCCGAGACATAGTGGGCGATGTTTCCGAAGCCGACGATGCTGCCCTGGGAGCCGGTGATGACGATCGTGCCGCCATTGCCTGCCGCCTTCATGTGCGGAATCGCGGCCTTCGCGGTGTGCCAGACGCCGGTCAGGTTGGTGTCGATCATGTTGTGCCAGATGTCCTCGTCCAGCTCCTCGCTGGGAGCCATCTGGGTGAAGATGCCTGCGTTGGCCGAGACGATGTCGAGCCGACCGAACTCGGTGACCCCGTCGTCCACTGCCTTGCGGAGGCCCGTGATGTCACGGACGTCAGCTTGAGTGGCCAGGATCCGCCGACCGGCGGCCTCCACAGCCCGCACTGTCTCGGCGAGGTCCTGCTCAGTGGCCCTCCCGTACGGGGCCCCGGGGATCTCCTCCAGTAGGTCGACGCCAATGATGTCGGCGCCCTCCTGTGCGAGCCGGATGGCGTGGCTGCGGCCCTGTCCTCGGGCGACGCCAGTGATGAACGCGACTTTTCCCTCAACACGCATGGGGTTTCCTTTCGTTGGATGTGACCGCGGGGAGGGCCCCTGCACGAGGGCGCACTCAGCCAGGGGACGCGCCTCGTGTGCACGTCCCTCGACCTTGCTGGGGACCTACTTGTAGCCGTCAGTCCCGCCCAGACGAGCCCAGTCGTCCTCGTCGTGCATGACCCAGATGTCGGCCTGGTGGGCGGCAGCGAGCTGGGTCATCCGCTGGATGGACTGGATGCTCGCGGCGGCGTTCATGTCGACCGGGCAAGGCGAGACCTGGTCGATCTGGGAGCGGACGTGCACGGAGTCTGCAGTCAGGAGGAAGTTGCGCGATGGGAGCTTCACCAGCATCGACAGCTCGCCCTCCGTATGTCCGGGTGTGCGGATGATCTGGATGCTGCCGTCCCCGAAGAGATCGAGGTCCCAGCGCAGCGGGTTCCACTGGAACGAGCGGGTCCTCTCCAGGTCGGCGCCGTTGCGGAAGAAGCCGGCGTACATCGGGTCCGGCCAGAAGGAGTACCTCATGTCCTCGATGGACATGTACATCTGCGCCTGCGGGAACAGGTACATCCCGCCGGTGTGGTCCCAGTGTCCGTGTGACACCACGACATGCGTGACGTCTGCCGCGGTGTATCCGAAGTTCGCCAGTTGGCGGTCCAGCCGGTTCTCGGGAGGGAGCACCAGGTTGCACACGTCGAGAAGACCCTGGCCGTAGACCGCGACCGGGTCGTCCCACGCCTCCGGGGCGACGCCCGTGTCGAAGAGGACGAGACCCCGGGAGTGCTCGATGAGGAAGACGGGGCACGGCGCCGTGAGCTTCCTGTTCTCACCGAAGATGAGCCACTGCGAGTCGATGATGATCTTCGCGCCGTCGAGTGCGTAGAGGCGATTGGCTGTCGACATGGTTCTCAACCTTCGGATGGGCTGGACTGGTGCTCGGAAGCGGCCTGTTGTGTCCGCCGTCACATAGTGTTCGCAACGTGCATCAGGCGTCCAATATCGATTGAGTAGCAGTCGATAGCCTGCAACGAAAGGTCCCTCGCAGAGCGCTCTTCAACCCAGGATCGCGATGATCACGATGATCGTCGGGACGCTCGTCAACGTGCTGACGAAGATGGCGTCGCGGGCGAGCATGCTGCTCCGATGGTAGCGGTTGGCGACGACGAAGACGCTGTGAGCAGCGGGCAGGGCTGCCAAGACGGTGACCGCAAGAAGGTGCGAAGGCGACAGGTCCACGACGAAACGCCCCAGTGTGTAGGCCAGCAACGGCTGCACGATCAACTTCAACGCGACCACGACGCCGAGCTCGCCGAGCGGGACACCTCGACCAGGCAGCGGACCCAGGCGGAGGCTGACGCCGTAGGCGATGAGCATGGAGGGGACGGCCATCCCGGCCAGCAGAGTCAACGGATCCCCGATGGTGAGGGGCACCGTGGAGCCGGTGACGGCAAGGGCAAGACCCAGAGCGGATGCAACCGTGATCGGATTGCTCGCCGAGGCGATGATGACCCGTCGGACGGACAGGCCCGCCTCGTCTCGATCCACGTCCATAGCCATCATGATCAGGGGCTGCAGGATGAGCATCTGCAACAGCAACGTCGGTGCCGCGAGCGCGGCATCGCCCAAGACGTAGGCAGCGATCGGAAGGCCGAGGTTGCCGGCATTCCCGTACGCCGAGCACATCGCCCACATCACGACATCAGATGACCGCATCCCTCGCGCGACCGCCACGACGCCAGCGAGCGCCGCGGTCATGAAGACCGCGGCGCTCGTGACGATCAGATCCCCTGACATGACGGACCCGGGGCTGGCGTCCTGCAGCACCGTGATCAACAGTGCAGGGCTCGCGACCGAGAGGGCCAAGGTCGACAAGGTGCGTTGTCCGTCCTCGTCGACGATCCTGAGCTGTGCCAGAAACACGCCGAGGACGATGAGCATCGTGATGCTGGCGTAGCCGGAGAACACACCCGCCACGCTCGCCGTCCTCCCCTTGCGACAACGGGGCTCGGACGAGCCCCGGCACACCACCCGACTCAGCGATGACGCCCGCGTCAGTCGGAAAGGACCTGCTGGATCTCGACGACGTTGCCGGCCGGGTCGTAGAGGAAGATCTGGTCCCAGCCCTTGATGACCCACTCTCCGTAGTCGGAGAACGCGATCCCAGCGTCGTTCAAAGCCTTGCGGACGGCGTCGAGATCATCAGTTCTGAAGGCGAAGTGACCCGTCAGCACCGGGTTGACCACGTGCCCCAACTGCGCGCTGAGGTACGGCTGCCGAATCCCGATGTGGATCTGCATGTCGTCCTGACCGCTGGCGTCGAAGAACGCAGCGTTCGTCGAGTCGAAGATGCTGGCGTTCGACCTCCGAAGCAGCTCACCTTCATCCTCGGACCCGGTCAGCGGAGCCTGGTCCTTGACGTCCTCGATGATCATCGGGAGCTGATCCAAACTCAGCACGTCGCGATAGAACGACTTCAATTCATCCATCTCGTCTGAGACGACATTGACATGGTGCAGACGCAATTTCACGGGCGGTGTCCCTTCGATACGGATGTGACCTGCTTCACTCCATGCTCGTGGCGCGAGCGCTCAGCGGTCCAATACCAATCGACTCATGACTCATAACCCGGTCGAACTAATCGCCAGAGCCACCGTGGGTCGCGGTCTGTTTGCTCTCAGCGCTCGAGCGCTGCGCCCTCGGGTCGCCAGGCTCCCTTGAGATACGGAATGGGATAGGGAGCCTCTGATCGAGACACTCCCAGCTCATGCGCGGCCCGTAGAGGCCAGGACGGATCCCGAAGTGCGGCCCTCCCGATGGAGACGATGTCGGCTCGACCGGCGGCAATGACCGCTTCAGCCTCCACCGGATCTGTGATGAACCCGACCGCGCCGGTGCGGATGTCGGCACCGGCGCGGATCTGCTCCGCGAAGCCGATCTGGTAGCCGGGTCCGACGGGGATGACCTGTCGGTCATCCAGACCGCCGGAGCTCGCATCCACAAGGTCGACGCCGTAGTCAGAGAGCCTCGCTACCAGCTCGACACAGTCTTCAGGCGTCCATCCGCCGTCGATCCAATCGGTGGCCGACAGCCGCACGACCAGCACCTTGTCCCGAGGCAAGGCGGCCCGGACGGCAGTGACGACCTCCACGAGGAACCGTGCGCGGTTGGTCGGCGACCCGCCGTACTCATCCTCGCGATGGTTGGACAGCGGCGAGAGGAACTCATGAAGCAGGTAGCCGTGCGCTCCGTGCACCTCGACGACCTCGAAGCCCGCCTCATCGGCTCGCCGAGCCGCGTCAGCGAAGGCCGCGACCACCTCTTGGATGTCCGATCGCGACATCACCCGTGGAGGCGGGAAGCCGTTCCACGGCAACGCCGAGGGTCCGATGGTCTCCCAGTCCGCGACACCCGCCGCCGGGTCGAACCACGCAGAACCGCTCGACGATCCGGCCTTCCTGCCCGCATGCGCGAGCTGTACCCCTGCGGTAGCGCCCTGCTCGTGGATGAAGCGGACGATGCGAGCCCACGCCTCGGTGTGGCGGTCGTTCCACAACCCCACGTCCTGGGGGCTGATGCGACCTTGCGCGGTCACACCCGCCGCCTCGGTCATGACCAGCCCGAAGCCGCCCGCTGCCCGGGCCCCCAGGTGCGTGAGGTGCCAGTCGGTCGGTACGCCGTCGCGTGCTGAGACGGCGTACTGGCACATCGGTGCCAGCCAGATGCGGTTTCGGGTGGTGACTCCGCGAATCGTGAGCGGACTGAAGAGTGCCGACAAGGTAGTGCCTTCCGAAGGTGAAGTGGTGCGAGCGTCACAGTGCGACGCGCAGGTCCGATTCCTTGATGCCGTAGGGGTCCAGGTCTGGTGTTGGCAGCACTTCCTCACTGATCTCCAGGACCCGAGCCAGTGCAGGCGTGGCGTTGTCGGTGCGCCAGGCCAGCGCTGCGAACCAGTGCTGCGGCTCAGTGTCCTCGAGGGGCTTGTAGACGATGCCCACGTTCTGGACCGGTCGCATCGAGCTCAGGGTGATGGTCACACCGGCACCCGCCGCGACCAGCGCCATCACCGTGGCAGGGTCGGGCGCCACCTGCGCGATGCGCGGCGGAAACCCGGCCGCGAGACACATGCTGTGCAGCGTTGCACGCAACATCGATCGGCTGCTCTCCGGCATGGCGACGAAACCGTCATCCTTGAGATCCTCGAGTCGGATGCTGTCCCGGTCAGCCAGTCGGTGCCCCTCGGGGAGCGCGCACATCAGCTGCTCGACCTCGACGACGCGGAAGCTGAGCTCCGGTCGAGTGATCGGTGAGCGGACGAACGCAAGGTCGAGGTCGCCGTCGCACAGCAGATCGAAGGCCACGTCGACGTACACCTGCGACTGCAGGAGCAGCTCGATTCCCGGATGGCTCCGTCGTACCGCGTGCGCCAGCAGTGACAAGGCCCGTTGGCTGGCCGCACCGAGGAAGCTCACACGAACCAGTCCCTCCTCGCCCGCGACGATCGATGTAGCCGTCTCGCGCACGGCGGTTGCATCTCTCAGCACCAGTCGTGCCGGCTTGAGCAGGCGCTGCCCAGCATCGGTGAGGGTGACGCTGCGGGTACTGCGATCGAACAGCAGTAGGTGCAGCTCTCGCTCGAGCTGGCTGATCCGGTTGCTCAGGGATGGCTGAGCGACGTACAACCGCGCCGCGGCACGGCCGAAGTGCAGCTCCTCGGCCACGGCCACGAAGGCCTCGAGATCTCGCAGTTCCACGTGCTGCCTCCGGGTCTGTTCGCCGCGCGTCAGCGCCGACGGAAATTATCGGTCACTCCACACCGGTCGACGCTTCTCAGCGAACGCACGAATACCCTCGACGCCGTCAGGGGATGATAGCGCCGGCTCGGCAGAGGCCATCTGCATGTCGAAGGCGTGCTCCTCCGGCACAGCGTCGAACGCTGTCCTGATGATCTCTTTGGCTGCTCGGACGGCGCTGGGTCCGTTCGCGGCGACCTTTTCGCCCAGGGCGACCGCTGCCTCGAGGGCATTACCGGTGGGCACGACCCGATTCACCACCCCCCATCTGGCGAGGGATTCGGCACCCCACGTCTCGCCGGTGAGGGCCATCTCCATGGCAACGTGGTACGGCATGCGCCGTGGCAACCGCAGGAGCCCGCCGCCGATGGCGACCAGGTTCCGTGTCACCTCGGGAAGCCCGAACTTGGCGTCCTGGCCCGCCACGATCAGGTCGCACGAGAGCGCCAGCTCGAAGCCGCCCGCCAGCACCCATCCCTCCACCGCGGCGATCACGGGCTTTGCAATGGACCGACGATTGAAGGACCCGAGCGCTGCAGCCCTGTTCGGGTAGATGGGCTCCCCCGCGGCAGCTGCCTTCAGGTCCCGCCCTGAGCAGAACGTTCCGCCGGCACCGGTCAGGACGACCGCGAGCACGTCACGGTCGGCATCGAAGGCATCGAGCGCTGCGCGCATGGCGGTGCGGGTCTCGGTGTTCAGGGCATTTCGGACCTCGGGTCGGTTCAGCGTGATGACGCCGATCTCCCCGCACTTCTCGGTGATGACAACAGGCATGACTTCCTCTCAGAGTGCGAACGAGTAGCCGCCGTTGACTGGGACGGTCTGTCCAGTCATCCACGACGCAGCGTCGGAGGCGAGGAACAGGACGAGATTGGCTGCGTCCTCGGGCTCTCCTGTCCGGCGGATCAGGTAATGCGCAAGCAGCTTCTTGGCTGCTGCCTCGTCACTGAGTTGCTTCTCGGTCCTGGGCGTGCGGGTGGCGGCGAGGGAGACGCAGTTCGCCGTGATCGTGTAGCGGCCGAGGCTGGCCGCAAGCGACCGCGTGAAGCCGGCAACGCCTGCCTTCGCCGCGGAATAGGGCTCCCGTCCGCGCTCGCCGAAACGCCCGGCGTCGGAGATCATGTTGACGATTCGCCCGTAGCCCTGCTCGACCATGGAGGGAACCACGAAGCGGCTGGTGTTGAGGACGCCATAGAGGTTCGTTGCCAGGTAGCCGTTCCAGTCCTCCGGTTCCTGCTCCCAGAAAGGCCGGGACATCGTGTCGGTCGGGTTCGGGCCGGCGTTTCCAGCGTTGTTGACCAGGATGTCGATTCCGCCGAACTCACTCAGTGCGGTCGCGACTTGCTCCCTGACTCCCCCGTAGTCGGAGACGTCGCCCGCCAACGCCATCGCGCGCGAGCCGCGCTCTTCGACCTCGGCCGCCACTGCCTGAGCGCGCTCCAGTCGGAAGTCGTTCACGATCACAGCACCAGCGCCGTGCTCGGCCAGGTGCAGGGCGATCCGTCGCCCTACCCCTTGTCCTGCACCAGTGACGTAGGCCGTACGGCCCTTCAACTCCAGCAGATCCGACATTCGGCATCCTTTCCTTGCTGTACGTACAGGAAGTATGATGCACTGGTCGCACCACAACGACAAGGGGATACGCCGATGGACTTCCAACTGGACGACGACCAGACCGAACTCCGTGCCGCCATCCGGCGCTTCCTCACCACCGAGGTCGCACCGCTCGTGGAGCAGCACGAACGCGCACAGACCTTCCCCTTCGACGTGCTTGGCAAACTCGCGCCGTTCGGCTACCTCGGCGGCTACCTTCCCGAGGACGAAGGTGGACTCGGGATCAGCCGGGTGACGTGGGCGATGATGATGGAAGAGCTCGGCTACTGCTGGCCGTCGCTGCGCACCATGGTCAGCATCAGCAACGGCCCCGCCGAGAGGCTGGCCCAGGTGGGCACTCGGGCGCAGCGGGACCGCTACCTTGCTCCCCTGCTGCGCGGCGAGGAGAAGGTGTTCACTGCGATCACCGAGCCGGACTCCGGCTCGGATGTCTCGTCGATCACCACCAAGGCTGAGCTCCAGGGGGACGAATGGGTGTTGACCGGACAGAAGCTCTGGATCACTGGAGGGCTCTTCGCCGACTGGGGCACCGTCCTGGCCCGCACCTTCAGCCCGACCTGTGATGGGGCTCTGTCGACCTTCATCGTCGACCGCCGCGACACGCCCTTCTCGGTGTCCAAGGTCGAGACCATGGTGCTGCAGTCAACGGGCACGTCCGAGATGGCGTTCGACGGAGTCCGACTGCCCAAGGAGAACCTCCTCGGCCCGGAAGGCTCCGCACTGAAGGGCACTCTCGCCTTCATCGGCCCCGCTCGGATCAACGTGGCGATGGGTGCGGTCGGCGCGGCGCAGCGTGCCTACGAACTCTCGCTCGACTACGCGAAGAACCGCCAGCAGTTCGGGCGCCCGATCGCCTCGTTCCAGCTGATCCAGCAACACATCGTCGGGATGCGGATGAAGATCGATGCCGCACGGGCGCTCTGCTACGCAGCAGCAGCAGCTCTCGACCGGGGCGAGTCCGGGCGGGTCGAGACCTCCATCGCGAAGCTCTACGCCACCCAAGCCGCCCACGAGGTCGCTGACGCTGCAATGGCCGTCCACGGTGGCCTCGGCTATGCGACCGAGTACCCCATCGAGCGGCTGTTCAGGGACACCCGCGGAGGCAGCATCCCTGAAGGCACACCTGAGATCCAGACGCTCATCATCGGGCGCGAGCTACTTGGCATCTCGGCCATCCGCTGACCCCCTTCCTGAGGATATTGATGACCACCACCGATCTCACCCGCCTGTTCACACCGCACTCCGTCGCCGTCATCGGCGCTTCGGAGCGACCCGGCAGCATCGCCCGGCGCGTGGTGGAGAACCTCGCCGACCATTCGGATCTCCAGGGAAGCCTGCATCTGGTCAACCCGACCAGATCCACGGTGCTCGGACGTCCGTGCTTCCCTCGGATCGCTGACGTATCCCCAGCTGTGGACGTCGCGGTCGTGGTGATCCCGGCGGCGGGGGTCGTCGAAGCGGTGAAGGAGTGTGCGGCAGCCGGGGTCTCCTTCGTCGTCATCCTCACCTCTGGATTTGGCGAGGTAGGTGACCAAGGCGCGGAGGAGCAACGTGCCCTGACTCGGATCGCCGCAGAGACGGGCATGCGCATCGTCGGGCCCAACTGTCCTGGGCTGACGAACATCCGGGACCGGATCGGCATGACGTTCTCCCCGTCCTACACCGGTGACCTGACGGCGGGGCCTATCGGCCTGGCCACCCAGGGTGGAGGTCTCGGCCGCACTGTGTTGCAGGCGGCGGAGCGAGGCCTCGGCACCAGCCTGTGGGCCTCCCTCGGAAACGCCGCAGATCTCGACGTCCCAGATGTCGTGACCTACTTCGCCGGCGATCCAGAGATCTCCACCATCGCCGTGCTGCTCGAGGGCATCCCTGACGGTGCAGCCTTCCTAGCCGCCATCAGCCTCGCGGCGGCTGCTGCGAAGCCGGTGGTCGCCCTCAAGATCGGCCGATCGGAGTACGGCGTCCGCGCGATCGCATCCCACACCGCTGCCATGGCGGGAGAAGCGGCGATCAACTCGGCGGTCTTTGCCCAGTTCGGCGTTGTCGAGGTCGATGACATCGACGAACTCGCCGATGTGGCCTCGTTGCTGAGCAGGGCAACGCCGCCGGCCGACGCGGGCGTCGCGATCTGGGGCATGTCCGGCGGTGCGGTGTCACTGTGCGCGGACGCCGTGGGACAGGCAGGCCTACGGCTCGTCGAGCTCCATGAAGACACCAAGGCCAAGCTGGGGGCGATCCTGCCCAGCTACGCCGCCCTTGACAACCCGGTGGACATCACTGCCGCCGGTCTGGCCGCGCCAGAGTTGGTGTTGCAGAGTCTTCGCGTGCTGGCGGCCGACCCCGGAGTGGACGTGGTCCTGGCGCCGATCCCCGTCGACTATGGCGACACCACCGTGCCGGTCGCGAACGCGATGGTCGACATGCAGTTGGAGAGCACCACACCACTGCTGCCGGTCTGGATGAGCGATCGACGAGGCCCGGCGTACTCAGTCTTGGCAGACGCCCGGCTGACGCCTGTCCACAGTGTGTCGAAGGCGGTCAAGGCCGTGTCCCGCTGGGCTGCGCACGGTCACTGGCGCGCGTCGCTGCCGCTCGGCGGGCAGCCGTTGCCCATGATCCAGCGTCCGTCTTTGCGAACCTCCACACCGGCTCCAGAGGTGAGGACCGAGGTCGCCGCGAAGTCGTGGCTCGCTCACAACGGCATCCCGGTACCGAAGGGTCGACTGACGCACACCGACGAGGAGGCGGTCGCAGCGGCTGCGGAACTCACCGGTGCTGCCGTCCTCAAGATCGTCAGCCCAGACCTTGCTCACAAGTCCGACATCGGGGGTGTCAGAGTCGGAGTCCGCGGCGGCGACCAGGTGCGAGCGGCGTACGACGGCATCCTGGATGCCATCGGGAAGGCTGCCCCGGACGTCGAAGTCCTGGGGATCCTGGTGGAGGAGATGATCGATGACGTCGCCCTCGAGTTGATCGTCGGCGTCCACGTCGATGCCACGTTCGGTCACGTGCTGACCGTCGGAGCCGGCGGTGTCCTGGTCGAGCTGCTCGATGACGTGCAGCGCCGGTTGCTCCCTGTGCAACGCCCAACGGCACTCGCCATGATCGAACAGTTGCGGGTGAGCCCGCTGTTCGACGGCCATCGAGGTGGCCCGCCACTCGACATCGAGGCGCTCGTCTCGCTGCTCTGTCGCATCTCCGACCTGGTGACCGCCCATCCCGAGATCGAGCAGCTGGAACTCAACCCGGTCGTCCTGCGAGCAGTCGACGCGCACGGACCTTCAGTCGTCGCCGTGGATGCCGTCGTCGAGTTGGTGCAGCGATGAACTCGGCTCTGGAGGGTATCCGGGTCCTGGACCTCTCAGAACTTCTGCCCGGCCCGTTCCTGACGTCGGTGCTGTCCGACCTGGGCGCCGAGGTCGTCAAGCTCGAGCGTCCCGGCGGAGACCCTGCGCGGTCCACTGCACCCGGGCTCTTCGCCATCCTGCGACAAGGCAAGCAGGCCGAGACCCTCGACCTGAAGTCCGCAGCCGGACGCGCCGCTCTGGAGGCAGAGTTGTCGACGGCAGACGTGCTGGTCGATGGCTTCCGCCCCGGAGTGCTGGAACGTCTGGGCTTCGGACGCGAAGCGACCTGCGCGGCGCATCCCAGGCTCGTGTATGTCTCCATCTCCGGCTTCGGCCAGACCGGCCCCATGAGGGATGCCCCGGGACACGACATCACCTACGCTGCCGCGAACGGCGTCCTCTCCCTCGCCGGCCCTGGAGATCTGCCTTCGTGGAACCCCGGCCTCCCGATCGCCGACCTTGCGTCATCTTTGTACGCCGCAGTCGCCGTACTCGCCGCACTGAGGGAGCGTGACCGGACAGGGCGCGGCGGCCACCTCGACGTCGGAATCACCGCGTGCCTGGCGCATTGGCTCAATCCTCGCATCGGTGACTTCGACGCATTCGGGCTCACCGACCGGGCTCAGCAGCGAGCCTTCCTACAGGACCGGGCTGCCTACGGCACGTTCATCAGCGCTGACGGCGTACAGATCGCCATCGCAGCGATGGAGGACCACTTCTGGTCCGGGCTCGTGAAGGCACTGGGGCTCGTCGCCTGGAAGGGCGAGCAGTGGAGCAGACCCGCGGCTCGACGCAGAGACGCCACGGCCATCAACGCCGCCATCACACGCGCGGTGAGCGAGCTCGACTCGCAGGAGTGCCTCCGGCTTCTCGATCGGCACGGCGTGCCAGCGCATCGGGTCCTGGACGTGGGCGAGGCCATCGCCCTGGCAACACAGAACACTCCAGACCGCGTCGACCACACCAACACACCGCCTCGCTACACCTTCCCCGTCCAATTCCACTGACACTCACCAGGGAGCCCAGATGTCCTTCCCCTTGCTGCCACTACGCGGCGTCCGCTGCCAACGCTGCGAGCACGTGGCAACACCCGTTCAGCACTTCGGCTGTGAGAACTGCGGGGGGCACGGCGTTGACCTCGTGGACACCACACTCACAGGTGAGGGCACGGTCCTCAACGCTGTGACGGTTCACCGCACAGCGAGTCAGTCGTTGCGGATCGGGTCCGTCCACCTCGATGAGGGTCCGATGCTCAGGGCCCTGCTGTCAGAGCACGCAAGGGCCGGCGTCAGGGTTCACGCGACGGAAGCTGGCGAAGCACTGGTGTTCGCCGAGTTCGGGGAGGCGCTCTGATGGCAATGACCCTCTCCGACCTGCGGCCTGTGTACGTCGTCGGGATCGGCCTGCACCGCTACCAGCGGCCCACCGAGACCAGCTTCGTCGACCTTGGCCTGACAGCCATCCGGGCGGCACTCGACGACGGCGGCATCCCCTGGAGCTCTGTTGAGACCGCGTACACCGGCTCGACCCGACTCGGGATGGCCGTCTCCCGCCCGCTGTTGCGCCACCTCGGGGTGACGGGAATCGCCATGACGCAGGTGGAGAACGCGTCGGCTTCAGGATCCTCTGCTTTCCGCCTCGCGGTTCGAGACATCGCCGCCGGCTTCGCCGATGTGGCAATTGCGATCGGAGTCGACAAGGCCGCGCCGGGCCTCCGGGCCGAGTCGATGACGGGGATCTCACCTCATGACGAGGGGCTCACGACGCCACCCGTCCAGTTCGCGCTGCTGGCCGAGGAGTATCTGCGTTCGCGCGGCGGCGGCCCCGAGGACCTGGCCCGAGTCGCGGTCAAGAACCACAACAACGCCGCGGACAATCCCTTCGCCCACCGCCAGCAGCGCAGAACGATCGAGGAAGTCTTGGCCGACCGGCCCATCGCCGGGGTCCTGACGCGACTGGAATGCTGCCCGGTCGGTGAGGGCGGCGCAGCCGTGGTGGTGGCCTCCGAGCAGGCGATCGCCGCGCTTGGAATCGACCCAGCCAGAGCCGTTCGGGTGCTTTCCAGTGCGCAGCAGTCCGAGCAGCTGTACGGCACGCGAAGCTATGACGCCGAACTGACCGGCGCGACGACGCAACAGGCGCTGTCCGAGGCGGGTGTCGCGGCGAGCGACCTCGACGTCATCGAGCTGCACGACGCCTTCGCGATCGAAGAGCTGCAGTACCTTGAGACGATGGGAGTCTGCGCCGAGGGAGCAGCACCGTCCTGCCTGCGCGACGGCGAGTTCAATATCGGTGGTCGCGTCGCGGTGAGCCCCTCAGGCGGACTGCTGGCGATGGGGCACCCGATCGGGCCAACCGGGGTTGGGCAGATCGTGGAGATCACCCAGCAGCTGCGAGGCGAGGCCGGCATCCGCCAGCAGCCTGATGCCCGTCTCGGACTCGCCCACCTCGTCGGCCTGGGTGCCGTGTGCGTGGTCCACGTGCTCGCGGCGCCGGCCTGAGATGTTCACGTCAACCGATTCATGTCTGAGCACTCCACCGGCACGGGTGCGGGGTGAGCACCAGATACCCTTCGGTGCGGAGGTGGCGAAGCCAAGTGGGAGCACAGTCGACGGTGTCTAGCCAGGACGAGCGAAGCGACGCGGCCAGACGAGCACTCGTCGGCGCCGCGATCGAGATCCTCGCCGAGCAGGGTTACCGTCGTCTGACGTTCAGCCGAATTCAAGAGGTCGCCGGGCTGAGTCGGGGGCTGGTGAACTACCACTTCGGAAGCAAGACATCGCTCGTTGAAGGCGTCATCGCCACCATTCGGGAGCGCTACCACGACTCCATGCGCGCCGACGTGACCCGCAATGGTCACGACGCGCTGCGCGGCATGGTGGACACGTACCTCAAACGGTTCCAGGCCGACCCACGACCCGCAAAAGTCATGCTCGTCCTCGGAACTGATTCGATCGGACAGCCGGGTTCAGTAACCGCGGCTGTCCGTGAGACCTACCAGAGCTTCCGAGACGATCTGCGGAGGTGTATCCAGCTGGGAGTGCAGGACGGGAGCATCCGCTCCGACATCGATCCAGGCGCCCACGCAACGGTGATCGAGGCGGTCGTTCGGGGCATCGTGTTGCAGTACCTCGTGGATCCGGCGCATGTCGACCTCACCACGGTGACCAGGGCTGCGCTGGAGACGGTCGACGCACTCGCAACGACCTCTGAGCGCTAGCGGCACTCAGCCAGCAAGCGCAGGTGCCGGCTCCTGAGGTGCTCCGGGTCGCCAACCCAGAGGTCGCTCCGTGCGTGTCCATGCAGGTCCAGACTCGTCCACACCTGCGCCTTGGCCCACTACCGTGCGGCTACCGCAAGGCCCTCCAGACGCAACAGAAGCCGCCTCCGGATTGCTCCTGAAACGGCTTCTGACCTGCAGTTCTACTTTGTAGCGGGGGCAGGATTTGAACCTGCGACCTCTGG
>NZ_JBFWVK010000007.1:0-167406 GCF_050246775.1 Nocardioides sp.
CTGAGGCTCCTCACCAGCCCGCCTTTGGACAGGGCGTCACGCCCAAAGGGCCAGCGACACGACACGCACACCTAACAGCTATGACAACAGGCTCTGCGATAGACCTTCGGCTCTGGTGCAGAAAAGAACTTGGCCACGTCCTGCTCCACGGTCCCGACAACGAGGACGCCGCCATGCACCGAGGGATCGCCGAGGTCGAGGCAGAGTCTGTGGCCTTGATGATCGGTGCCGCGCACGGCCTGGACACCGCCACCTACACAATTCCCTACGTCACCTCCTGGGCCAGCAGCGTGCCCGACAAGTCCCCGGTCGAGGTCGTCCAGGCCACCGCAGAGCGGGTACGGAAGACGGCCGTCAGCATTCTCAACCAACTCGAAACCCCACAGGTCGGGAACGGAGACCCTCCCGGGCTTGACCGCACGGCTCCGGTCGCGGTCGCCGTCGTCGGACACCGGCCGTCTTCGGTTGAAGCATCCGAGCGTGCACAGGCAGCGGTGATCGGGCTATGAGTCTCCTGCACACCACCACGCCCTACCGGCGCGACCAGCTAAGCCCACTGCGGGTGCCCGTCACGCTGCCCCTTGTGGAGGTCCACGTCGACACCGACGGGGTGCTCAGCATCTTGATCAACCGCGAGCCCTACGTCACCGACCGGCCCTTGATGAGAGACGACCTTCGGCAGGCACTCACGCGGATCGCCGACGACCTGCAGTCCCCGGTCAAAGTCGAGATCCACGAACAGGGCGAGACGGTCTTCACCGACATCGTCATCCCGGGTGTACAACCGGACGAAGCGCCGCTGCCGAACCCGGAATTCCCTACCATCTTGAGTCCGGGCGAGGTCGCCGGCGACGGGTTCCTTCCCGACGAAGACGTCGCTGTCGCGGTGGTCGTGGCCCATCAGGTCGCCAGCCCCGACGGAACCGCACGGCTGCGCCTGCCCACAGCTCTGCTCGCTGGTCGACCAGGCATCGTCGTCCTACTCGGGCGGACCTCGGGGGCGATCGCGGTGAGCGGCAGTACAGCGTGAACCCGCGCGGCCGCTCGATCGACGACCAACTGGTCAACCTCGGACTCGTCATCATCGCTGCGGTCGGTCTCCTCGCGGCCATCCTTCGACTAGCCGGAACCGCGGCCGCCTGGTTGACCGGGGCGACGCCACCGACCGGTGGGTTGGCGGGCGGGTTCCGTGTCCTCGGGGACCCCGGCAACCCGGCTGGCGCCCTCGGCTCCCCCGGTCTCCCGGCCTGGCTCTACTGGCTCGTCCTCACCCTCATGACAGCGACGGTGGCCCTGACGGCACTCGTGCTCTGGCACCGCATCCAAACCGTCAAACACAAGACCTCACGCGACCCACGACGGCTGGCCGGAGTCGCCACCAAGCGGGACGTCGCAGTGGCCGCCTCCGAACGAGCTCTGCTGGCGCGTGGGCGAACGCTGCGTCCCTCACTGGCGAAGCCGGAAGCCTCGGACGTCGGCTACCTGCTGGGTCACTCCCGCGGTCACGGCGTGTGGGCGTCCGTGGAGGACTCGATGCTGCTCCTCGGTCCACCACGCTCAGGCAAGGGGTTGCACGTCGTCATCAACGCCATCCTCGACGCACCCGGCGCCGCCGTCACCACGGCGACTCGACCCGACAACATCGCCGCCACCATCACAGCGCGACAGCGACGTGGCCCGGTTGCTGTCTTCGACCCCCAGCGGCTCGCCGACGGGCTGCCGGCTGGGCTCAGGTGGTCCCCGGTCCGAGGCTGCGAAGACCCCCTCACCGCGATGATTCGAGCCACCGGTCTCGCCTCGGCCACCGGACTGTCGACCGGAGGGGTCGAGTCCGGCGGGTTCTGGGAAGGCAAGACCCGCACCGCCCTCCAAGCTCTTCTACACGCAGCAGCCCTGGACCACAGGAACCCGACTGACCTGTTCGCCTGGACCCTGTCGCCCTCCGCGGCCGCCGACGCAGTGGCGATCCTGGCCAGCCACACCGACGCGGCACCCGGCTGGGCCGACTCGTTGGAATCGACGATCCACTCCGACCCCCGCACCCGCGACTCCATCTGGATGGGCGTCTCCCTGGCGCTGTCGTGCCTTGCCGATCCACGGGTGCTCGACGCGGTCACACCACGACCGGGCGAACACTTCGACCCACGCGAGTTCCTGACCAGCAACGGCACCCTCTACCTGCTCGCCACCGGAGCCGGAGCCGGCGCGTCGTGGTCACTCGTCGCTGCATTCATCGAGGACCTCGTCGAGACAGCACGCCACCTCGCCGCGGCCTCCCCGGGCGCCCGGCTTGACCCCCCACTGCTCATGGCACTCGACGAGATCGGCAACCTCTCCCCACTACCCTCCCTGCCGGTCCTAATGGCCGAAGGCGGCGGCACCGGCATCACCACCATGCCGGTCCTCCAGTCCCTGTCCCAGGCCAGGGACAAATGGGGGGACCACTCGGCCAGCGCCATCTGGGACGCCTCCATCGTCAAAATCATCCTCGGCGGCACCTCCGCGGCCCGCGACCTCCAGGACCTCTCCGCACTCATCGGAGAACGCGACGAACACACCGACACCGTCTCGATCGGGGACCACGGCTCACGGTCCCTGCAACGCTCCACCCGACGCGTACCCGTCATGCCCCCGGAGACCATCCGGACCCTGCCCTTCGGGACCGCTCTCGTGCTGCTGCGCAGCGCACCACCGCTCGTCACCGACCTCCAGCCCTGGACTGCCCGGCCTGAGGCCCACCAGATCACCGCCGAACGCGCCGCCGTCGAGTCGCAGCTCCGCCGCCGGTAGGCGGAGTCGGTCGCCTGCGCCGGCGGCCGCGGTGTCCGGAGCCACCTGCGCACCTGACCGACGAGAGCGGCCGCCAATCCGGCACCGCACGACGGCAGGAGTCAGCGATGTCGATCCCCACCCAGATGAGCCTCCACGGATTCATCGCCAACGACCCCGAGATCCACTTCACCGCCAGCGGCACCGCCCGGTTCTACGCCCGCATCGGCGTCGAGCACTTCCGAAAGGAAATCGACGGCTCCTTCACCCGACTCGAGCCGAGCTTCCACGACCTGGTGATGTTCTCCACCAGCGCGCAGATCGCCCACGACAGATTCAACAAAGGCGACCAATTCGTCGCCTCCGGCTACATCACCACCTACGAGCTTCAGCGTGGCGGCAAAACAATCCCGCGCGAAGAGTTCGTCGCGCGCCGGATCGGGCACGACACCGCCCGCACCCGCTACCCGGTCGACCGCCCGCCGCCAACAGAGCCCACGTCGCCCAGCCAGGCCCCGGTCGCGGCGCCTTGTGAGTCGGCCCTCGCCGTCGGCCTCTAGGGCAAGCGATGACGACTGACGTGGAGTACGGCGAGCAGCAATCCCTGCTGGACCCACCGACAGACGACCACGACCACCCGGACTTCGGCAGGTACAACGCGCCAGACGAGCCCCTCGCGCCTGGATTCCCAGACGACGACGTGCTTCCGAGGCCGATCAACTGGAACCTCCTCACCTCCGAGGAGGCCCAGGCCGAATGGCTCGACCTCAACGCATGGGTCAACTGGCTGCGAGCGACCTACGGCCTACCACCCACGGTGATCCCACCGTTCTGGCACCGCCACGACGAACTGATCTGGGAACTGTCCGCACTGCACCAACACTGGCTCAACTCCTACGACCCCGACGGTTCGCCCGCAGCGCCACTCGCCTGGCACCGCGACTTCGCCGACGCCAGGAACCGACTGCGCGAATGGGTCGGAACCTCGGGCACCCGGCTCGATCGCGACCGGCCCACCCGACAGACCACCTGGCCAGGCGAACTGCCCGCCCAACCAGCCGTCGAGCGCGTCGTCGCCGACCGCGACGCCGACTTCGTGGACTTCGTCCTCGCCGACGTCACCGCACGCCAGCACATCGAACAACGAGTCCGTGCCCACCTGCCCTGACGCCTCCATTACGCGCAGCCGCTCGGCTCTCCACACCTACGCCGATGGACACGAAGACCCAGCCCTGGAAAGCAGACGGTCGACAGGTGCGCCCGTCCCAAGCGCTCTGATTCGGAAGGAAGTTGCCATGCTGCTCGCACACGCTGTCACGCTCGCCGAAGCGCGCTCCTACGTTGCTGTTCTGGCCGACCTGGCTCACACGTTCGACGCCTCGGTCGAGTACGAGCGCGTCCTGCTCCAACTCGACTGGATCCACGGCGATGACGGCCCTGCGCTCACCACCGTGCTCACCGTCGAGCGCGAGGTCATCTACTCGGCTGCCGAGGACGCCATCGAGGAGTTGGCCACCCATGGCGTCGACGCGCTCCAGATCGAACTCGTCCTCGACATGCTCGAAGCCGCCAGGGCGATGGACCTGCCATGACGTACGGCGAGAACGGCAGCCAACTCAGGACCGAGGTCGCAACACTGCTGAGGCAACATCGAATCCAAGTACGCCTGGGCGGATCCCACGGGCCATTCGGCCAAGAGTCGACGACGATGCAACAGCGCGAAGAGCTCGGGCGACAGATCGGGCGCTACCGCCTGGCCGTGCTCGTCTGGTGCCAACTGGCCGTCAGGGCCTCCAGCCCAATGGGCGGAGTAGCCGAAACCTCGATTCGGCCACGTTCCCCAGTCGATGAATTGCGCTACCGACTCACGCTCGCAGTCAGAGCCACCGGAACAGCCTTGCCGGCCCTGGACGAACTCACTACCGCGCAAGAGTTCGCCATCGTCGAGACGTGGCGGCAAGCTGCCCGAGCCGCTGCACTCGGCGAGCACGACTTCGCGGCCGGGCTTGGAAACGGGAGGCTGTCAGCCGCGCAAGCGCAGACCCTAGTGACAGACGCCGCCGAGATCACCCGAGGGCTCGTCACGCTCGACCGGCGCTACGAGAACATCCCCGGATGGGAGAACCTTCAGGGACAAGGACGCCTCGGCCGAGCCGCCGACGTCTGCGCGGAGTCCGCCAGTGGTGCCGACATGGACTACAGCGTCGACCTCCGAGGTTGGCGGCCGCGGATGGCGACACTCGAGGGTTCAGTGATGACGGGCTGGCGCGGCGTTCTCCAGGCCGAGCACAACCTCCTCGTGGCCCTGAACAACTTCCCCAACGCTCGCAGCCTCCGTCTGATCCTTGATTCCCAGCGAGTGCTCTCGCAGGAGGCGGCGGTTCGCGTCGTCAATATGGCCTCTCGCTTCTCGGACAAGTGGCTTGCGCGGGGGCAGACATATGGCGCGTTGGTTCGAGAGACCCGCGACCTTGGTGGACGCGTCGGAAGCGGGGCGGAGGCCGCCTCCCAAGGAGCGAACGCCATCGGACGCTTGAGAAAGGTCCGCAACGGCGAGGCGCCGGAGTCGCAGCAGCTTCGACACTTGGACCGGTTGTTCCTCCAGGTGGACGAGCGACTCTGCGACATCATCGAGCAGGGCACACGCGAACGGCTCTACGTCCACCGCGTAAGACTGCCCCGCGTCATCCACCAGTCCGAGGGCCTCATCAAGTCGGTCCGCGAGCGCTACGTACCGATCACAGCGCCTATCCAGACGGACCTCGTCAACGTCGTTAAGTCGCAACTGAGGCCGCCTCCCGCGATCGCCACTCCCCCGCCCGCGGCTAGGAGCAGTCGCGTGGAACTTCACGAAGCCATCACGCATCGATCCGAACGCCGCGGGACAAACCTTTCGATCTAGGACGTCGTGCTCGGAGTGAACGCTCGACCCCGCTCCGGCATTGCCGGGTCAGCTCCGCCAGGCAAGATTTCTGAGGCATCCAGCCAGGCTTCCACGGTCGCCCAGCCCTGTCTGTCGAGCCATCGGACCGTGATCACCCCGCCTTCCCAACCCGTCGCCGCGCGACGCCATTCGACGAGCAGGGAGGGTTGTCCGTTCACAAAGCAGTGCCTGGCCGGTGAGGCCAGTGCCCGAGCAGCATTCGAGTCTGCGGATCCCTCGGGCTGCCGCGCATCCATGTCCCCGATTCACGTAGCAACCGACGACCCCTGATCTCAGGCTAGCGTCCCACCCGACCGACCTGAATGCGAGCACCCAACACGGGCGCGGAGCCCGCTGAGCACCTTTGTTGCGAGGGCAAACCGGCCCACGCCAACGCAAAGGAGCACATGATGGGTCCGACGACACCCAGCACTTCAGCGCGCTCGATCCTCACGATCGACCAGGCTGCGGCGTACTTGGCCATCCCGAAGGCGACGCTCTACACGTGGCGCACCCGGCGCGCTGGCTTCGGCCCACGCGCGGTCAAATTCGGCAGCTGCCTGCGGTACCGACGCTCCGACCTGGACGCCTGGATCGCGGAGCACGTGGAGTGCTTCGAGAACGAGCCCATGCCCACTGCACTGCCTCTCGACACGTCGTCGCGCCAGCCGGACGTGTCGGCGATCTCAAGCCGCTGAGTGGCGCAATGCACTTGCCCACGTCGGAGTCGTCAGCTTGAGAGGCCGTCCGCTGCCGAGTTCAGGAGCCGAATGCGGTCCCCCACGCGTCTTGGATCTGCGCCGCACGGTCGGGGGCGAGCCGGCTTTTGTGGATGTAGTGGCTCTCGGCGATTTCGCGAGTGTTGCCCATCTGAGCCGCGGCTGCTTCGGCGCCGAATTCGTTCGCAACGACCGTCCCCGTGGCGGATCGCAGGAGTCGCAGCTCGAACCAGGCGCCGACGTCGGTGTCCTTCAAGATGCTGTCTCGAAGTCGCGTGTTGATGTTGTTCAGGGACAGCCAATTCCCGGTCCGGGTCGCGAAGATGGCGTCGTTCTCGTTCGGTGCCGCGGCCATCATGCGCTCACGCAGCATGGCGGCGACGAAAGTCGGGAGAATCACGGTGCGGTCGCCGGCGCCGTGGCCCTTGGTGTGAGGCTGGCGGAGGAGGCCACCAAGTTCTGCGTCGTAGACGACCGTTCCGGTGATGTGGGCGACTGGCTTGGTCGTTCCGGGCGCGACGGTGCAGTTGAGATCGATGTCGCAACGCCGAAGAGCGAGTGCCTCACCCGGGCGGCATGCGGTCCCAGCGATGAGCAGGACCAGATCGCGGTAGTTGGTGCTGGGTCGCGGACCAGGTCGCTTCCTGGTCATCCATCCTTCGATCGCGGCGAGGACGGTCTTCAGGTCCTCGATGGTGAACTCACGATCCTTGGACCGCTTCTGGATGTTCTTCCGCTGGTAGCTCTGCAGGTTGGTGACAGGGTCACGGCGAAGTGCGCCTTGGACGACGAGCCATTTGATGAAGGCATGGAGGATCTTGCGGACATCCGCGTACCGCGTTGGGGGGACGTCGTTGCGGAAGTAGGTATCTAGCCGGCCAGGGGTGAGTTGGCGGACTTGGAGTTCTCCCAGGATCGGCTTGATCCAGTTCTCGGCGACCGACCGGTAGATCTTGACGCTACGCGGGTTCGCCCGCCCGATGCCGTTGCGAGCGTCGTCCATCCGGTTCATCAGGTAGATGTCGACCGCCTCGTTCACGAGGCTGGCCGTGGTGACCAGACTGTTGAGGTTCTCGAACTCGATCCGTTCCTTCAGCTCATCCGCCAGCGCGCGTCGGGAGGCCGTCTCTGTGCGACCAGTCTTGCGGCAACGTCCTTTGGTGCCGGAGCGGTCGCAGTAGGAGGCGTCGGCTCGCCAGAGGCCGGGCCGGATCTGTACCGTGCGGATCTTTCCGATCTCGCCGGGTTGAAGCGGGTTGCGTGACATGAAGTCGTTCTTTCTGATGGCCATCAACTCGACGACGGCAGGAGTCTTACGCGGTCAATGGGCGGTAGCTGATCCGTGGATGCCGGCTCCGCCAGCGAGGGGCTTCCGGCTTGGCCGCCGGTGCCGGGTGACGGGAGGGAGATCTGCGGGCGATGTCTTGCCTCGCTTCGAGCCTTCGATGCCCTCCGAGACGCTCCCGTCCTCGTTTTCGGTGTGCTCGTCGATCCAGGCCAGCAGGTCCGCAGGTCGGTAGCGGATGCTGCCACCGACCTGAACTGCTCGCGGGCCGTAGCCGCGCCGACGGGATCGCCACGTGCGCAGGGTGGCGACCGGCACGCCAAGCACGACCGCCGCCTCGTCGGACGTGAGGAGGCGGTGAGAGGCGATCTCCTCCGGCAGGCCGGAGGGTGCGGGAAATCCGGAATGAGTGGACATGGCTCTGCCACACAGGTGCCCCAGGGTGCCCACAGGGTGGCGCTGGCAGACCGCCTCCGGCTCAACCTCGGCAGTGCTGCGAGCGCCCAAAAGTGGCGCAAAAGTGTGAATAGTGGGCTCAGAGCCGGAAACGTGAAAACCCGCCGTACCTGTTTACGCAGGTCAGGCGGGTTTTCGGTGCTCCCCCGGTTGGACTCGAACCAACAACCCTCCGGTTAACAGCCGAATGCTCTGCCAGTTGAGCTACAGGGGATCGCTTGGCAGCCCGCATAGGTTAGCAAGGAGTGCAGGCCGGTGCGAATCGGGTTGAAGGAGGGGGCGCGGGGCCCTACTCAACGGGTGCCGACCTCGTCCTGAGCGGCGGCGAGACCGGCTGCAGCAGCGAGCCGGACCACCGGATCGTCGGGGTCGATGCCGTCCTGGTATTCGAAGATCCAGCGGATGGGGGCGTCGCCTGCGGGCGATCGCCGGGCGATCACGAACAGCCCGCGACGGCCGCGGACCGGGACGTGGCGCTGCAGGACGACGCTGGCTGTGACCCGTTCGCGAATCAGCTCCAGGAGGCGACCAGGCTCCTCGAAGCTCAACTCGTGAACAGGGCGCTGCTCCCCCCAGGTGCCGACCTCGGCCACGCGCAGGACGGAGGTGTCGAGATCCCAGTCGGCGCTCTCGACGTCCTCCCAGCCGATGCGCTCGTCGCCGATCATCAGGGCGTCCCTGGTGCCGCCCACGAGCACTCCCGTCGTGGTGGTGGCGCGCGCGAGCATGCCGTCGCGCGGCGTACGCCACCTCACGAGGTGCCCATCGCCAGCTCACGCAACTGGCGGCGGTGCTGCTCGAGCGCGACCAGCTCTCCGAACATCTTGTTGTACTCCGCGACGTGCTCGACCGGGTTGGTGCGCTGCAGCCGCGACTTGACCTCGGCGATGCGGCGCATGGCGGTGAGTTCCTGGAGCTTGTAGACGTGGGCTGCGACGTAGGCGGAATCGGGATCTCGCGGGGTCAGCAGTGGCTCGACACCCAGGGCACTGATCGCCGAGGCGACACCGGGATCGCCGACACCGTCGCGCAGTCGCGACGCCCAGGCCGGGTCGGAGGCACCCGCTGCTGGTCCCCCGCGGCCGGTGACAACGTCCCAGACACCGCGATAGGTCGGGTGGGTGAAGTCGTTGCCACCCAGACCAGCAGCCAGTGAACCGAGGGCGCCAGGGTGCTGGATGACCAGCTTGAGCGTCTCGCGCTCCAGGGAGAACCGGGGGTCACGCAGGTCGGGCACGTCGGGGCGAGGCGCCTGGACCTGCACAGGCGCCTCGGACTGCGCGTGCGAGCCACGTCGAGCCGCGCGGCGCACCTCGGTGAGGACCTGGTTGGTGTCGATGTCGGCGCCCACCATCTTCGAGATCTCCTGCGCGAACGCCGTGACCTTCGACTGGTCGCGGATCGAGGCGACGAGCTTGGCGGACTCACGGACGGCGTCGATGCGGCCATCGGCCCGGTCGAGGTCGTATTTCGAGACCACGTTGCCCAGCACGAACCGGTACAGCGGGACCCGGCGGGCGACCAGCTCGCGCACCGCCGCATCACCGCCCTGGAGGCGCAGGTCGCAGGGATCGAGGCCGTTGGGCTCGACCGCAACGTAGGTCTGGGACACGAAGTTCTGGTCACCGCTGAACGCCCGCAGCGCAGCCTTCTGGCCCGCCGCGTCACCGTCGAAGGTGAAGATCACCTCGCCCCGGAACTCCTCATGATCGTGCAGGAACCGGCGCAGCACCCGGGAGTGCTCGTCACCGAACGCGGTGCCACAGGTGGCGACCGCGGTGCCCACCCCGGACAGGTGACAGGCCATGACGTCGGTGTAGCCCTCGACGATGACCGCCTGGGAGGAGCGCGCCATCTCGCGCCGCGCCAGGTCGATGCCGTAGAGCACCTGACTCTTCTTGTAGATCGGTGTCTCGGAGGTGTTGAGGTATTTCGCGTCGATCCGGTCATCGTCGAAGATGCGACGGGCGCCGAAGCCGATCACATCGCTGCTGGCGTCGCGAATGGGCCACAGCAGCCGCCCCCGGAACCGGTCGTAGAGACCCCGTCCGCCCTGGCCGACGATGCCGGCCGTGACGAGCTCCTCGTCCTTGAAGCCCTTCTGTCGAAGGTGGTGCAGCACGGCCTCACCGCTGCGGGGCGCGAAGCCCACCCCGAACATCGCCGCGGCGTCCTGGTCGAACCCGCGCTGGTCGAGGAACTGTCGGGCCACTAGGGCATCGGCGGTCGTGAGCTGGTCGGCGTAGAACTCCTGGGCCTTGTTGTGAGCGTCGATCAGCCGCCCACGGTTGGGACCGCCGGCGCCACGGACCGGGGCCGGCCCGTCCTCGTAGCGCAGCTGGATGCCGGCCTTGTCGGCCAGTCGCTCAACGGCGTCGGTGAAGCTCAGGCCGTCGATCTTCATCAGGAAGGAGTAGACATCGCCTCCCTCGCCGCATCCGAAGCAGTGGTAGAAGTTCCGCGACGGAGTGACGTGGAACGACGGGGACTTCTCGTCGTGGAAGGGGCACAGCCCCTTCATCGAACCGCCCCCGGCGTTGCGCAGCGTGACGTAGGAGGACACCACGTCGTCGATCCGCGTCTTCTCGCGGACCTCTGCAATGTCCTCTTCCCTGATCCGACCGGCCACGTCGCGGAGTCTACGGCGCGGCACCGACCGATCCGCAGGCCGTCACTTCCACCCCAAGGGGTGGAGCGCGGGGAACAGGAATCCGCGAAGGTGGGGGCGACGGGGGTCAGACGACGTTGTCCAGCGGTTCATCCCGGGCGAACCGCTGGAGTTGTTCTCGGATCAGCCTGACCGCCCGTGGTTTGAACGCTGTCGAGCTGCCGCCGGTATGAGGCGAGATCAGCAGTCCCGGAGCACTCCACAAAGGGTGCTCCGGCGGCGGCGGTTCCGGGTCGGTGACGTCGAGTGCGGCTGTGATCCGACCACCGTGCAGGGCTGCGACCAGCGCATCTGTGTCGACCACCGCACCCCGAGCGACGTTGACGAGCAGTGCTCCCTGCTTCATCGCGGCAAGAAAACGCGCGTCCACGAGGTGCCGGGTGGCCTCGGTCAGCGGTACGACGAGCACGATCACGTCGGCCTCGGGGATGAGCGCAGGCAGGTCCGCGAAGGCGTGCACGTCGGCTCGTGCGGTCCGGGCGACCCGGACCACCTCGACCTCGAAGGGGGTGAGACGAGCCTCGATGGCGGCCCCGATGTCGCCGTAGCCGATGATCAGGACCCGCCGGTCCGCCAGGGCAGGGCGCTCGCCGGGCACCCACTCGCGTCGGTCCTGGGCGCGGACGAAATCGGGGATCGCGCGCAGTGAAGCCAGCATCAGGGCGACCGCGAGCTCGGCGGTGGAGGCGCTGTGGATCCCGCGGCCGTTGCACAGGGTCACCCCCTCCGGGATCCGGCCGACCAGGTGATCGACACCCGCAGTCAGCGACTGCACCCAGCGCAGGCGGGGCGCTCGGGCCAGGAACGCTGAGTCCCCCGGCTCGAACCGATAGGGCAGCACGTAGCCGGCGACCTCCGCGAGGCTCGCAGGCAGGTGCGCCACGGGATCGGGGACGACCTCACAGCGCACCCCCACAGGAAGATCGTCGATCTCGAACGGCAACCAGACCAGTGGAAGGCTCACGAGACCACCAGGGCCCGGTGCCAGGTCACCGCGGAGACGTCGGTCAGGGAGGCCACCTGGTCGATCACCACCCGGGCCCGGGCAGCGTCGTCAACAGCTTCTTTCCAGTCGTCGGCGAACGGCGTCGCGAGCGCATCGGGCCCCCGATCGTGAAGGGCGTGCACCAGATCGGTGAGCAGCTCGCGTTGGCGCACCATCAGCTCGACCCGGTCGTCGGCACGCATCACATAGTGTGCGGCGATGCCCTTGAGGACGGCGATCTCGAGAGTCGTCGTCTCGGGCACGACCAGATCGGCACCGTGGCGCACGAACGGTCCCGCATTGCCGGCGAACGTCGCCTGCTGCACAGCCCCGCAGAACCTGCCGACCAGATCGCTGGTGAGGTTCTTCAGCGCTGCCAACCCGCGTCGGCTGCCGTCGTACGGCGTCACCGGCCAACTGCCCTGCGACTGCAGGCCGAGCAGGACATCGTCGAGGAGTCCGTCATCGGCGGTGGGGACGTACCACTCCCGCACCGTCTGCCACACCGCCTCGCGATCGATCCCGACCAGGTCGATGCGACCGGCCACGATTCCGTCCTCGATGTCGTGCACCGAGTAGGCCACGTCGTCGGCCAGGTCCATCACCTGCGCCTCGACACAGCGGCGCTTGCCCGCCACACCGTCACGCAACCACGTGAACACCGGCAGGTCGTCGTCGTAGACCCCGAACTTGCGGATCTCCCGCGGCGATCCGTCGGCGTGGACACCGGACGGGTCCTCGGAGTCCTCGCGGGTCCAGGGATACTTCGTGCATGCGTCGAGGGTGGCGCGGGTCAGGTTGAGCCCCACGGACCCGTGGTCGTCGAAGGTCTTCGCCTCGAGCCTGGTCAGGATCCTCAGTGTCTGCGCATTGCCCTCGAAGCCACCACACTCCGCGCTCAGGGCCTCGAGAGCCCGCTCACCGTTGTGGCCGAACGGCGGATGACCGAGGTCGTGGGCCAACGCGGCGGTCTCGGCGATGTCGGGCTGACAGCCCAGGGCACGAGCGAGGTCGCGGGCCACCTGGGCGACCTCGAGGCTGTGGGTGAGTCGGTTGCGCACGAAGTCGTCGGTCTCTGGCCCCACCACCTGGGTCTTGGCCGCGAGACGCCGAGACGCCGCCGCATGGACGACCCTGGCCCGATCGCGCTCGAACGGCGTGCGGACCGGAGCCTCGACCCGCTTCGGCGGCTCGGGCACTCGACGCTCGCACGCAGCGGCGTCGTACAACTCCAGCGCATCCATCAGCGACGACCCTACTGCCCCTGACCGACCACAGCCGGTGCGGCAACCCGTGGACCAACCGGGGAGCCCGGCGTAGCCTGGGAGCGGAGGCGCCCATGAAGCAGACGATGATTCCCGATGCCATGCCCGTGCTCAGTCCCGGACGACACCGCACGCCACGCAAGGGGGCGTGCTTCATGGAGTTCGCCTCCTATCTGGCCGGCGAGCGGTGGAGCGATCACCCGAGCTGCACACACCCGGCACTGGCGGCTCTGGCTCGCGGCGTCAACGACACGGTGAGCGACGAGGCCCGCTCGGAGCTCGTCGCCCTGATCCCCGATGTGGTGGGGGTCAACGGCGGAGGCCGGAGTCTGGACCTCTGGATCGCCCTGCACAGTGCCCAGGCGGCGATCCGGGTGGCACCGGAGACACGTCAACGCGTGCTCGCCCTGGCCATCCTCAACGGCGAACGGGAGCTGGCCGAGCTCGAGGGAAGTGGCCGCACAGACCTGTCGCCAGCGTCCGCCGAGGCGCTGGGTGACGTGCCGGGCGCCCATCGGTGGGCGGTGGACTACCTGTCCGCGCATCCCATCCGGGTGCTGCGCACCAACGTGGCCGCAGTCCTGGAGAACGCCGTGCTGGGGCTGAGCCAATCGGTCGCCGCGGACCGCGACGCCCAGCTCGTCGAGCTGCTGCGCAGCAGCATCGTGCACTGCCGGTCCGTGCTCACCCCGGTGTCACAGCCCACCGGGCGGGCGGTCGGCACGGGCAGGTCCTCCACACCGACCCGCTGAGGCGCCGGGTCACGGACCCACGTGACAACGGTCAGTTGACCGACACGTGCACGTGGTCGTAGTGGTTGGCCGTGGACGATCCCCGACTGGGCATCGAGCGCCATCCCTCACTCGAGCGGACCGGGGTCCAGATGTGCTGCTGCCACAGGATGTCGTAGAGGTTCAGCTCAGCCGCGTGCGCCTGCAGGAAGTCCGCGATCGCCGAGCCCAGCGCGCTGTCGGAGGTCATGATGTCCAGGGCCCTGCCGGAACTGTGCTCACCATGGTTGTCCCAGCCGCCGTACGACGTGATCTGCGGGAACGCGTGGCACACCGAGCGGTAGACATAAACGGCGTCGGAGGTGAGGCCACTCTCGACGCCCGGGTCCGGGCAGGGCTCCATGGACAGGCCCGCCGCGGCGGCGAGCGGCTTCTCGTCGGAGAAGTAGCCCGACGTCACCCACCGGGACTTGCCCTTGACGACGACTTCGCTGCGTCCCTCGGCCGTCCGTCCGGTCACCAGCACCTTGTCTCCGGCGGCAATCTCACCGAGGATCCGTGCGTCCTTGCCGGCGTCACTCCACAGGTTGAGGTCCGTGGTGGCCCACAGCCGGGTGTCGGCCCGGCGGACCGCCTTCGCAGTGGCCGCCTGCGCGGCCATGCGCTGGTCGCGCAGCTTCATCGCCTTGAGCTGACTGGCGGGAAGGTAGGCCCGACCCAGCTCACGCGAGACCTCTTCGGGCCGGTCGGTGGTGGTGGGGAACTGGGGGTTCGCCGCCGTCAGCGAAGAGTTGGCATCGGCCATCAGAGTAGGTGTCACAGGGGTGCCGAGCAGCACTCCGGCAGAGACAGTGGCGACGGTGGCCGCCAAGGCCAGAGGAGCGCTGACCAGAACAGCCTTGGGCATCTTGCGGCGGGCATTGGTGACCCGCTTGTGGCGATGATCTGCCACAGCGTTCATCCTTTGCGAGTCGAGGACACGGCGGGTGTGCGTGAACCCCGAGGACCAAGCACGAGGTTCGAGTCAAACACATTCGTCAAGAGGAGCCGAATCGAACCGCCTGTGGCGGTGGTCACCCACCCGAGGTCTCGGAGGCTTCCTCTCGTACGACGAACCCGCTGCCGTCGGTGTTGTCGAGCCACCCTTCGGGCAGGACGACGCGCTTGCGTGGTGAGCCCTGGCGTCCGCGCGGAGCACCCAACTCGCCCACCGGGAACGGCTCGTCAGGGTTGAGCTCACCCAGGAGAAGGTCGAGGGTCGCGAGCGTGTCCACCAGCGCGAGGGCGTGGCGCAGGGGTCCGCCCGCAGCGAAGCCCTTGAGGTACCAGGAGACGTGCTTGCGGAACTCCTTGCACCCGCGCTCCTCCCCCATGTGCTCGCACAGGAGCTCGGCGTGGCGTCGCATCATGCTGCGCACCTCACCCAGCAGCGGGAGGGTCCGGGCCTGTTCTCCCGCGAACGCCGCGGCCAGGTCGCGGAACAGCCACGGCCGCCCCAGACAGCCGCGGCCCACCACCACCCCGGCGACCCCGGTCCTCTCCACCATCGCGATGGCGTCGCCCGCCTCCCAGATGTCGCCGTTGCCCAGCACCGGGATGTCCACCGCCTCGACCAGCTCGCCGATGGCGTCCCAGTCGGCCTGGCCGGAGTAGGCCTGCTCCACGGTGCGCCCGTGCAGGGCGATCGCCGCCACTCCGGTCTCCTGCGCGATCCGCCCGGCATCGAGGTAGGTCAGGTGGTCGGTGTCGATGCCCTTGCGGGTCTTCATCGTCACCGGCACGTCGTAGGGACTCGTCGCCCGCACCGCACTCTCGAGGATCTCGCCCAGGAGACCTCGCTTCCATGGCAGGGCTCCGCCGCCACCCTTGCGGGTGACCTTGGGGACCGGGCAGCCGAAGTTCAGATCGATATGGGCCACGCCGTAGTCGGCGCACAGGATCTCCGCGGCCTTGCCGACATACGCAGGGTCGGTGCCGTAGAGCTGGACGCTACGAACGGTCTCGAGCTCGTCGAAGACCAGCATCGACGTGGTGACCGCATCGCCCTCGACGAGGCCGCGACTGGTGATCATCTCGCACACGTAGAGGCCGGCACCCTGCTCCGCGCAGAGTCGGCGGTAGGCCGCGTTGGTGATCCCCGCCATCGGCGCGAGCACGACAGGCGTGTCGACGCGCACTGACCCGAGGCGCAGCTCGGTGGGGATCGGAAAGGTCACGCCCTCATTGTCCGTGGCCACGGGCTCGGGCGCGAATTGCCGCGGTGCCTCAGCCCTTGTCGTTCTTCGACTTGTTCTTCTTCGGCTTGTCCACCGGCGCCTTGGTGAGTTCGCCGGTCCACTGGATCGGGTCGTAGGCCTGGTCCGGGCGGAAGCTGACTGCGGCCAGGGTCCCGTGGTCGGCGGCGATGTAGACCAGGCAGACCTTCGTGGCCCGACCCGGCTTGAACTTCTCGGGCAGCGGCTTCGCGGCGCACGGGGTGAAGGTGCTCCGGAAGGTCGACTGGCCCACCAGGACATTGTTGCCGTCCACCATGAACAGAGGGGTCTTCACCCCGCTCAGGTCGGTCCTTCCGAGGTTGCGGACCGTCGCATCGACGTAGTACGGCGTCGACTGCTGGGTCGCCTCGTCGAGCACGAATCCCGAGAAGTCCTTGACACTCCCCCGGCGCAGCTTCGTCACCGTGATGGCAGCGACTCCCACCTTGTTCTTGTCCACCTGCCACCCCACCCGGGCGGTGTCGCCCAGGGCGAGATCACTGCCGAGCGGAGTCAGCTTCGTGCCACGCGGAAGGTCGAGACCGTAGGCGGCGTTGGCATCCTCCGACGCAGTCGTGTCCTGACTCGACCCGTCGCCGGACGTCGCGGAACCCCCGGTCGTGCCGGCCCCGGACGTGTTCCCGGCCCCGGGGTCGGCGCCGTCCCCGCCGCCACACGCGCCCAGCACGAGTGCAGACGCCGCAAGCAGGCTCACGGCGCCGAGAGCGCGCCTGGCCACCGAAGAGATCATGGCCGTCATTGTGCTTGACGACACCAGTCAGCAGCCGACGAAACGCTCGGCGAAGTAGGTCGAGATCCCGTCCAGGCTGATCCGCTCCTGCTGCATGGAGTCGCGCTCGCGAACCGTGACCGCGTTGTCGTCAAGGGTGTCGAAGTCGACGGTCACGCAGTACGGCGTCCCGATCTCGTCCTGTCGACGGTAACGACGCCCGATCGCGCCGGAGTCGTCGAAGTCGACGGTCCAGTTGCGCCGCAGCTCAGCGGCCAGCGCCTTGGCCTTGGGGGTCAGGTCCGCGTTGCGGCTCAAGGGCAGGACGGCGACCTTGATCGGCGCCAGGCGTGGGTCGAGCCTGAGCACGGTGCGCTTGTCCACCCCGCCCTTGGTGTTGGGGGCCTCGTCCTCCTGGTAGGCATCGACCAGGAACGTCATCAGGCTCCGGCTCAGGCCGGCGGCCGGCTCGATCACATAGGGCGTGTAGCGCTCGTTGGCGGCCTGGTCGAAGTAGGACAGGTCGTGGCCGGAGTGCTTGGAATGGGTGGTGAGGTCGAAGTCGGTGCGGTTGGCGATCCCCTCGAGCTCACCCCACTCGGAGCCGGCGAACCTGAAGCGGTACTCGATGTCGACCGTGCGCTTGGCGTAGTGACTCAGCTTCTCCGTCGGGTGTTCGAAGTGACGTAGGTTGTCGGCCGCGATGCCCAGGTCGACGTACCAGCGGGTGCGCTCGTCGATCCAGTACTGGTGCCATTCCTCGTCCTCGCCCGGCTTGACGAAGAACTCCATCTCCATCTGCTCGAACTCCCGGGTGCGGAAGATGAAGTTGCCCGGAGTGATTTCGTTGCGGAAGCTCTTGCCGATCTGGGCGATCCCGAAGGGCGGCTTCTGGCGACTGCTGGTGACCACGTTGGCGAAGTTGAGGAAGATGCCCTGGGCGGTCTCCGGTCGAAGGTAGTGCAGTCCGGAGGCGTCCTCGATGACACCGAGGTAGGTCTTGAGGAGACCGGAGAACTGCCGAGGCTCGGTCCACGCGCCGCGGGTGCCGCAGTTGACACAGACGATGTCACTCAACGGCACCGAGTCGGGGTCCTCGATGCCCTTCTTCTCCGCGTATGCCTCCTGCAGGTGGTCGGCACGGTAGCGCTTGTGGCAGGACTGGCACTCGGTCAGCGGGTCGCTGAACGTGTCGACGTGACCGCTCGCCTCCCACGTCTGACGAGGAAGGATCACACTCGAGTCGAGACCGACCACGTCCTCGCGAGCCTGCACCATGGACTTCCACCACTGGCGCTTGATGTTGTCCTTGAGCTCGACACCGAGCGGCCCGTAGTCCCAGGCCGAGCGGGTGCCGCCGTAGATCTCGCCACACGGGTAGACAAACCCTCGGCGCTTGGCGAGGGAGACGACGTTGTCGACGGTGGTCGGGGGCGGCTTTGCCACTGCGGAGCTCCATTCGGTGGTTGAGCAGGGCGCACTGCGCCCCGGCTCGAAACCCAGGCCGGCTGGCTGCCGGTCTCGAGGGTTCAGCCTAACGACCGTGTCTGCTCGACATTCAGTTCGGTGCCCGACTCGACCACCTCGTAGGCGCTGGGCTCGTCGATCGCCCGGCTCAGCAGGGGCACAGCGCCGAGCTTGACGTCGTACGCCGAAAGCGCGCGGCGGTAGGAACCGACGTTCTCCCACTGGGTCGAGAGCACCCAGAGCTCCGGGTCGTCCACATTCCGGCCGACGTGGCCGGCCAGGTGGCCGGGACGCTCGGCGAGGACCGCGGCGGCACGCTCGACATCGATGCGGAACGACGCGGCATCTGCTGCCTCAACCCGGAAACGACTGATCACCAACATGCTGCGCACGCTATCCCTTCCCGTTGAGTGGTGCCCCCTCAACGGGAGGGGGGATGGGCACAGTTGACAATGATTCTCAACTAGATGAGAATCATTCTCATGAGATTGCTCGCCACCCCGAAGCCACGCGCCCACCGCCCCGCCTTGGCGCTCCTCCTTGCTGGAAGCCTGGCCGGGACCGTGGCGTTCAGTGGATGCTCGGCGCTGTCGGACGACTCCGGAAATGGTCGCCGGATCGCGGCAGCGTTCTATCCGCTCGCCTATGTCGCCGAACGGGTGGCGGGCAATCTCGCCGACGTGGAGAACCTGACCCGACCGGGGGGCGAACCGCACGACCTGGAGCTTGGGGTCAAGGAGGTCGCCGAGGTCGCCGAGGCCGACCTGGTGATCCTCGAGGAGGGGTTCCAGCCGGCCGTCGACGACGCCGTCGCCCAGAACGCCACCGGGGAGGTCCTGGATGCGGCCGCACCCGCCCGGCTCGAGCCGTTCGGGCACGACGGGCACGACCATGCCGACGAGTCCGGGCTGGACCCGCACTTCTGGCAGGACCCCCTCCGCCTGGCCGCCGTCGGTGACGCCACTGCCGAGAAGCTGGCCGAGCTCGACCCCGACCACGCCGCGGACTACCGGGCCAACGCAGCAGCCCTGCGCAGCGACCTCGAGAGCCTGGACCAGCAGTACGCCGAGGGCCTGGCGAGCTGCGAACGCACCACCGTGGTGGTCTCACACGACGCCTTCGGCTACCTGTCTCGCTACGGCCTCGACTTCGAGCCGATCGTCGGCCTCTCCCCCGAGGCCGAGCCGACCCCAGCCGACCTCGCCCGCCTCCAACGCCTGATCAGGGCGAAGGGCATCACCACCGTCTTCTCCGAGACCCTCGCCAGTCCGAAGATGTCGGAGACCCTCGCCAACGACCTCGGCATCACCACCGCCGTACTCGACCCGATCGAGGGCCTGAGCGACGCCACCGCCGATGAGGACTACCTTTCCATCATGCGTTCGAACCTCTCGGCCCTGAAGAAGGCGAACGGGTGCTGAACCCGGTCCCCCCCATCCAGATCCGCGAGGGCGCCGTCGCCATCGGGGGTCGGCCGATCCTGCGCGGCATCGACCTGACCGTGGAGACCGGGCAGTTCCTGGCGCTGATGGGAGCCAACGGCTCCGGCAAGTCGACGCTCGTGCGGGCGATGACAGGGCTCAGCCCACTCGCTACCGGCTCGCTGGCACTCTTCGGGACCGACATCGACGACTTCCACGACTGGCACCGCATCGGCTTCGTGCCCCAACGAGCGAGCGCCGCCTCGGGCGTCCCCTCATCGGTGCGCGAAGTCGTCTCCTCGGGCCGACTGACCCGGCGTCGGCTGCTGCGGCCACTCTCGCGCGCCGACCGCCGGGCCATCGACGACGCGCTCGCGGTCGTCGGCCTCACCGATCTGGCCCAGCGCGGCGTCGCCCAGCTCTCCGGGGGCCAGCACCAGCGCGTCCTGATCGCCCGGGCGCTCGCCGGCGAACCGGACCTGTTCTTCCTCGACGAACCGGCGGCCGGCGTGGACCTCCCCAACCAGCAGGCCCTCGCCGATGCCCTGCAGGTGCTGTCCGAGCGTGGCGCCACCATCGTGCTGGTGGCACACGAACTCGGCCCGATGGCCCCGCTCATCGATCGCGCGGTCGTGATGCGGGACGGCCGGATCGCCTACGACGGGGCGCCGCTGGGCGACCACGAGGTGCACCATCCAGACTTCGGCGAGCCCCACACCCACCATCACCACGAGTCGCTCGAGCGTCGCGACCACGCGCCGTACGTCTCCTCGCCGCTGGACGGGGGCAGCAACTGATGGACATCTTCACCCTGCCGTTCATGCAACGTGCCCTGCTGGCGGCCGTGTTCACCGGGCTGGCTGCACCGGCCATCGGCACCTACCTGGTGCAGCGTCGCCTGGCCCTCATGGGCGACGGGATCGGCCACGTGGCGGTCACCGGCGTGGCCCTCGGGCTGCTGACCGGCACCTCACCGACCTGGACGGCCGTGATCGTGGCCGTCCTGGGTGCCACCCTGATCGAGGTCATCCGCGAGCGCGGCCACACCAACGGCGATGTCGCGCTCGCCCTGCTCTTCTACGGCGGCCTCGCCGGCGGCGTGCTGCTGACCGGGCTCGGTGGGCAGAGCGCCTCCACACTGCAGCAGTACCTGTTCGGCTCCATCCTGACCATCTCGCTGGTCGACGTCTGGGTCACCGTCGTCCTGGCGGTCACCGTCGTCCTCATCTGCGTCGGTCTGGCACCCCAGCTCTTCGCGGTCGCCCAGGACCAGGAGTTCGCGAAGGTGGCCGGCCTCAACGTGCGCGTCTACAACCTCCTGGTGGCGGTGCTGGCCGCGGTGACCGTCACGGTGGCGATGCGCACCGTGGGCCTCCTGCTGGTCTCCGCCCTGATGGTGGTGCCGGTGGCGACCGCCCAGCAGGTGACCCGCTCGTTCCAGGCCACCCTCAGGCTGGCCATGGTGCTGGGCGTCGGCGCCTGCCTGGGCGGACTGGTGGTCTCGGCCCTGGTCTCGTTGCAGGGGCCGATGGTCGCACCCGGGTCGACCATCGTGCTGCTGGCTCTGGCCGGCTTCCTGCTCACCTGGCCGATCGGCGTGTTGCTGCGCCGCCGCCAGCGGTTGCTGACCCCCTTCGCCTCAGGTGAGCCCGAGGGCCACGAGGCCAGCACGGAGGAGCACCCCCACGAGCACGGCGAGAACTGCGGCCACCGGGCGGTGCCCCACGACGACCACCTCGACTACGTGCACGACGGGCACCGACATGCACCTCACGGAGAGCACTATGACGAGCACTGATCCCAAGCCGGTGATGGCCGGGGCGCGTCCGACGCGACAGAGACTGGCGGTCGCGGAGGTCCTGTCGACCTTCGCGGACTTCCGCTCCGCCCAGGAGATCCACGACCTCCTCGACCAACGGGGCCACTCGGTCGGGCTGGCCACGGTCTACCGGACCCTGCAGAAGCTGGTGGACGCCGATGAGGTGGACATGCTGCGCACCGAGGACGGCGAAGCCATCTACCGGCGTTGTTCCGACACCCACCACCATCACCTCGTGTGCCGCTCCTGCGGAGCCACCATCGAGGTGGAGGGCCCGGCGGTCGAACGCTGGACCCGCACCATGGCTGCCGAGCACGGCTTCTCGGACGTGTCCCACACGCTGGAAATCTTCGGGACCTGTCCGCGGTGTCGCGTCGCGACATAGAGGGCGAGGTCAGGCCGAGCCGTAGCGCCGATCACGCCTGGCATAGGTGTCGATCGCGGCCCACAGGTGACGTCGGTCGACGTCCGGCCAGAGCACGTCGGTGAAGACCAGCTCGGCGTACGCCGCCTGCCACAACATGAAGTTGGACAGGCGCTGCTCACCCGACGTACGCCAGATCAGGTCAGCCTCGGAGGTCTCGGGCACGTAGAGGTGGCGGGCGAACGTCTTGTCGTCGATCTTGTCGGGGTTGAGCTTCCCGGCCGCGACCGCCCGTCCGATCGAGCGCGCGGCGTCCACCAGCTCGGAGCGGCCGCCGTAGTTCACGCACATGGTGAGGGTGAGGACGTCGTTGTCCTTGGTGAGCTCCTCGGCGACCTGGAGCTCGCGGATGACCGACTTCCACAGCCGCGGGGCACGCCCGGCCCACCGCACGCGCACGCCCAGGTCATGCATCTCGTCGCGCCGGCGGCGGATGACGTCACGGTTGAAGCCCATCAGGAACTTCACCTCGTCTGGCGAACGCGACCAGTTCTCGGTCGAGAACGCGTAGGCCGAGATCGCCTTCACGCCGATCTCGATCGCACCCTCGACGACGTCGAAGAGCGACGACTCGCCCTGTGCGTGTCCCGCCGTACGCGGCAGTCCGCGTTCCTTGGCCCACCGGCCGTTGCCGTCCATGACGATGGCCACGTGCCGGGGCACGAGTTCGCGAGGAAGGGATGGTGCCGTGGCACCCGAAGGGTGAGGTGTCGGGGCTTTTGCGGTTCGGGGCACCTGCCAAACGATAGTGTGCTCAGAGGGGGTCCGCGGCGATGGAGGCGAGGCCAGAGGTGGGAAACGCTAACGACGAGATCGAGCAGCAACTGTTGCTGTTGCTGCGTCGTACTCAGGCGATCCATGTCCGGACATCCTCCGGCGACGTGCTCATCGAGCGCTCCAGCTACGGCATCCTGTGCCTGATCCTGGACGAGGGTCCTCAGCGCCTCGGCACCATCGCCCAGACGTTCACCTTGGACCCCTCGACCATCACCCGCCAGGTCCAGGCCGTGGTGAAGGCCGGGCTTGCCGAGAAGACGGTCGACCCCAGTGATCGGCGTGCCATGTTGCTGAGCCTGACACCTGAGGGCCGCACCGCCATCAAGGAGGCGCGCGCCCACCGTCGCGCCATGCTCGAGGAGCTCATGAAGAACTGGACCGAGGACGAGCGCACCGAGTTCGGTCGTGCCCTGCGCCGGTTCAACACGACCGTGGAGGAGTGGAACGTCACGGGCCTGCCGGAGTCGTTGGTCGAGCAGGTCTAGCGCTGCACGTAGGCCATCGAGCGCAGCCCGCGCTCCAGGTGCCACGAGAGGTACGCCGAGACGAGCGTGCTGGCTGCCTTCAGCTGACGGGCGTCCGCCGCTTCGACGAGCGGCCAGTCACCGGCGAGCAGCGCACCGAGCACCAGCACCGTCTCCGGTTGGGGATTGGCCGAGCCGGGCATCCGGCAGTCGCCGCACAGCACCCCACCGGCGGCCGGGCTGAACCAACGGTGCGGCCCCGGGTCGCCACAGCGCGCGCACACGTCGAAGGACGGTGCATAACCGGCCACCGCGAGTGAGCGGAGCAGGTAGGAGTCGAGCACCGCACCCGGGATCCGCTCGGGAGAGGTGAGCGCCCGCAACCCGCCGATGAGCAGCAGGAACTGCTGGAGGGCCGGTTGCTTCTCCTCCACCACCAGTCGCTCGGCGGTCTCCAGCATCGCCGTACCGGTGGTGTAACGCTCGTAGTCCAGGCCCAGGCGGGAGTGGAAGGGAGTCAGGGTCTCGGCCTGCGTGATCGTGTCGAGGTTGCGGCCCTCGGCGAGCTGGAGGTCGACATGGGTGAACGGCTCCAGCCGCGAGCCCCAGCGCGAGGTGGTGCGACGTACTCCCTTGGCGACGGCCCTGACCCGGCCGTGGTTGCGCGAGAGCATCGTGATGATCCGGTCGGCCTCACCCAGCTTGTGGGTGCGCAGCACGATGGCTTCGTCACGATAGAGGGGCACCCTCCCATTCTGCCGTGTGCTGCGACTTATTCACGCGCACGCGCGGGTGCGAACCTGAGAGGCTTGTCGACATGATCGAGATCCGGATGCTCGAGGCCGACGAGTGGCAGCTGTGGCGCGACCTGCGCCTGCGCTCACTGGCCGACGCCCCGGACGCATTCGGTTCGACGCTCGAGCGCGAGCAGGCATTCGTCGAGGCCGACTGGCGTGACCGGCTCCAGAGCATGCCGGTCATGGGGTTCCTCGACGGCCGTCCCGCGAGTCTGGGCGGCGGCTACCGGATCCGGCCCGGCTGGGTCCAGGTGGTGGCGATGTGGACCGATCCGGCCCACCGGGGCAGAGGCCTGGCGGGACAGGTGCTGGAGCGCATCGTGGCGGCAGCTGGTGATGAGCATCGCCGGGTCGTCCTGGACGTCGAACGGCGCAACACCGGTGCCCGGGCGCTCTACGAGCGGTTCGGCTTCGTCGCCACCGGCAACTCCTCTCCCCTACGTGAGGGATCCTCGCTGGTCGTCGACGAACTGGTGCTACCTGCCCGGCGCTGACGGGCGCTGCGACGCGGGGTCGCCTCACTCATGGACCATCGTCGGTGGGGTAGCCGAGCGGAAGGTCAGCCACGGTGCGCCACGAGAGGGGACGTGTCGACCCCGCGATGAGGCGGGCGCTGTCCACGCGAGCGCGCAGCGGGAGCCCCACCGTCAGGGCAGCCTCAGCACGGTGCAGTTCCTGGACACCGCCGCCACCGCGGACCGCGACCGTCAGGTGCGGCACCAGGTCCTCATGGGCGCCCTCGTACGGCGGGCGGTCAGGGAAGGCGCCCCACACCGCCCGGGTCAACTCGGTGAACGGCTGGGACGGTTCCGGCGCGAGCCAGAGCACGTCGGATCCGAACCAGCGACAACTCGCGAAGGTGCAGTCGAAGCCCGACACGTTGCCCACCGCAGCCGCCAACCGGGCCACCGTCGGTTCGCCGACCTCGGCCGGGGCGACGAAGGGGAACAGCACCGTCACATGGGCGGGCACTCCCCAGGCAGCGGCCGGGTCGAGTTGCGCGCGCAGCGCAGCGACGAGTGGTTCGGCCGCGGGCACCGCGATGATGACGGCCGTCTGGGCAGCACCGTGCAGTGCCGAACGGTCCACCGATCAGGCGCGGTTGACCGCGCTGATGACCGCCTTCAGCGAGGCCGTGACGATGTTGGGATCGAGGCCCACTCCCCAGAGGATCTGGTCGCCGACGGCGCACTCCACGTAGGCCGCCGCGATCGCGTCGCCGCCCGAGGACAGCGCGTGCTCGGCGTAGTCCAGCACCCGCACGTCGTGGCCGAGGTCGTTGATCGCGTTGACGAACGCCGCGATCGGGCCGTTGCCGGTGCCCTCGAGGGATCGGATCTCACCGTCCACGTAGACGTTGACGGCGAGCTGGTCCTTCTCCCCGGCGGCTGACGAGGTGTGCACCGAGTTGAGCTTGAGCGGTGTCTCGCGCTCGAGGTACTCGGCCTTGAAGGTGGACCAGATGTCCTCGGGAGCCATCTCGCCACCCTCGGTGTCGGTGCGCTCCTGGATGACCCGGCTGAACTCGATCTGGGCGCGGCGCGGCAGGTCGAGCTTGTGCTCGGCCTTGAGGATGTAGGCCACCCCACCCTTCCCCGACTGGCTGTTGACCCGGATCACGGCTTCGTAGCTGCGACCCACGTCCTTGGGGTCGATCGGCAGGTACGGCGCCTCCCAGACGATGTCGCGCACCGAGATGCCTTGGTCGGCTGCCCTCACGTCGAGGTCCTCCAGGCCCTTCTTGATGGCGTCCTGGTGGGAGCCGGAGAAGGCGGTGTAGACGAGGTCACCGGCGTAGGGGTGCCGCGGGTGGACGGGGAGCTGGGTGCAGTACTCCACCGTGCGCCGGATCTCGTCGATGTCGCTGAAGTCGATCATCGGCTCGACCCCCTGGCTGAACAGGTTCATGCCCAGCGTGACCAGGCAGACGTTGCCGGTGCGCTCACCGTGCCCGAACAGGCAGCCCTCGACCCGGTCGGCGCCCGCCATCATCGCCAGCTCGGTGGCCGCGACCGCTGTGCCGCGGTCGTTGTGGGGGTGCAGGCTGATCACGGTGTTCTGGCGGCGGGTGAGCTGGCGGGAGAACCACTCGATCTGGTCGGCGTAGACGTTGGGGGTCGCGCTCTCGACCGTTGCGGGCAGGTTGAGGATGATCTCGCGGCCGTCGGCCGGTTGCCACACGTCGGAGACTGCTTCACACACCTCGAGGCTGAAGGGCAGCTCGGTGGAGGTGAAGATCTCCGGCGAGTACTCGTAGCCGATGACGGTCGTGTCGAGGTAGTTCTCGGCGTGCTTCATCACCAGTTCGGTGCCCCGGACCGCGATGTCCTTGATCTCGTCCTTGCCGGCATGGAAGACGACCCGGCGGAACAGCGGCGCCAGAGCGTTGTAGAGGTGGATGTTGGCCCTGGGGACGCCCACCAGGGACTGCACGCTGCGCTCGATCAGGTCCTCGCGGGCCTGGGTCAGCACCGAGATGGTGACGTCGTCAGGGATCCGGTCACCCTCGATCAGCTGGCGCACGAAGTTGAAGTCGGTCTCGCTGGCGGAGGGGAACCCGACCTCGATCTCCTTGTAGCCCATCTTCACGAGCAGGTCGAACATCTTCATCTTGCGAGCGGGGCTCATCGGGTCGATCAGCGCCTGGTTGCCGTCGCGCAGGTCGGTGGAGAGCCACCGTGGGGCTTCGGTGATCGTCTTCGACGGCCAGGTGCGGTCCGGCAGGTCGATGGGCGCGAAGGGGCGGTAGCGGTGGATCGGCATCCCGCTGGGCTTCTGAGTGTTCATGGTCGTCCTCGGCTGGTCTTCGGTGGGGGCCCGGTCAGGCAGCACGCACTCCGCAGCGAGGGGGTCCGGTGATCAGACCTCGCTGCGGCAGCCAAGGAGGAGCAGTCGCATCATGATGACCACAGGTTAGCGCACCCGGCTCGAAGCTGCCGAGCGAGGTCCGGATGCACCCCGGCATGCGACGATCGCCCCATGAGGGTCCTGGTCGTCCACCACTCCCCCACGGCGTCGATGCGCAGGCTCACCGAGGCCGTCGTCGCGGGCGCCGGTGACGAGGCCATCGAGGGAGTCGAGGTCGTCGTCCGCGGCGCTCTGGACGCCACCGCCGAGGAGGTGCTGGCCGCCGACGGCATCCTCTTGGGGACCCCGGCGAACTTCGGTTACATGAGTGGTGCGCTCAAGCACTTCTTCGACAGCACGTTCCTGGAGATCGGCGGATCGCTGGCCGACGACGGCGCCGCGGGCGTCGGAGGCGCACAGGGACGCAAGCCGTTCGGGCTCTATGTGCACGGCCGGTACGACACCACCGGTGCCGTCCGGTCAGTGCTCACGATCGTGGGCGCCCTGCCCTGGAGGCAGGCAGCACCCGTGCTGGCCGTGCTCGGTGAGGTCACGAGCGATCACGACGCTGCCGGCCACGAGCTCGGCGCGACCTTGGCAGCCCTGCTGAGTCCCTGACAGAGCTCGGGCCGGGCAGCTACCGGTGGACCACGCCGCACGGCCACCACGTCATCACCGATCACACCGGCACGCTCCTTGCCCCGGCCAGCTCGCCGGGACCCAGGGAGCCGGGGAGTAGCATCACGGCACTGCCGCCACCGTGAACCTGGAGCCAACGACTTGCCACACCTGACTCGCGCCGCGCGAGCCAGCGTCGGACCCGTTCTCGCCCTGCTCCTGCTGGCCGGCTGCACTCCCGACGACCAGGGCACCAACATCGATCCCGCTCAGGTCGATGCCGTGCGGGCGCCGGACAACGGCGCCTGCCGTCGTCTCAGCCCCGCCGACGTCGCGATGCCCAGCAACGCCACCGTCACAGTCGACTGCACCGACAAGCACTCTGCGGAGACCTATGCCGTGGGCACGCTGCCGGCTGAGTTCGACAAGGCGGCGTACGACGACAAGGCTGTGGGACGTTATGCCTACCAGACCTGTTCGAGCGCCTTCGAGGAGTTCCTCGGTGCTGATGAGTCACTCGCCATGCGGACCATCGTGAGCTGGGTCTGGTTCCGGCCCTCGGAGCCGGCCTGGGAGAAGGGGGCCCGCTGGTACCGCTGCGACGTCATCGGCGGCGGAGCGCAGACCAAGAAGTACGTCGACCTGCCGACCACCGCGCGCGGCCTGCTGCAGAAGCGACCCGACACCTGGATGGCGTGTGTGAACGGCCCCTCCGTGAACGGCCTGAAGACCAGTTGCGACCGCCCGCACACCTGGCGGGCCGTCACGACGATCAAGCTCGGTCAGGCCGCGGACCCCTACCCCGGCGACCGGGCTGTGGAGGCACGCACCGAGGACTTCTGCTCCGACTCGGTCGGAGCCTGGCTCAACTACCCGGTCGACTACGACTTCGGGTTCACCTGGTTCAAGGAGGGTGAGTGGTCGGCCGGCAACCGCCGCTCGATCTGCTGGGCGAGGACCGATCAATGACCCCCCGCCTGCTTGCGGCTGCCGTCGCCCTCGTCCTTCTGGCGGGCTGCACCGGGAACACGCCTGACCCGGCACCGTCCAGCAGCCCCAGCCCCAGCCCCAGCGCCGACGTACCGTCGCCGACGGCGTCGCCAGCTACGGCTGCCCCCAGACCGAGCACGGGCGCGTGCTACGCGCTGACCTACACCGAGGCCCTGGAGTCGACCTCGAGCGTGCGCCCAGGGAAGTGCAAACGGCCGCACACGGCCCGCACGTTCTTCGTGGGCACCGTCGATGCCGTGGTCGACGGTCACCTGCTCGCGGTCGACTCCGCCCGGGTCCAGGACGCCATCGCAGCCGCCTGCCCGCAGCGTCTCGGACGCTATCTGGGCGGTGACCAGGAAGCTCGCCGACTGAGCATGCTGCGCGCTATCTGGTTCAGTCCCAGCATCGAGCAGTCGGACGCCGGCCAGAACTGGTTCCGCTGTGACGTCATCGCGCTCGCCGGTGACCAGGCGTTGGCCCGCCTCGGCGGGGACCTGAAGGGGGTGCTGGACACCTCAGAGGCTGCGGACTTCGCCATGTGCGGCACCGCCGACCCCGAGTCCGCGCGCTTCGAGCGAGTGATCTGCTCGGCCCCCCACACCTGGGAGGCCGTCGCCACGGTCGACGCCGACCAGAAGACCTTTCCCGGCCCACAGAAGCTGCGCACCGACGGCAAGGCCGCCTGTGAGGATCCCGCCCGGGCGGTCGCTCCCGACCCCCTGACCGTGACCTGGAGCTACGAGCCGCCCACGCTGCAGCAATGGCGAGGCGGCCAGCACTACGGCGTCTGCTGGGTGCCCAGCAGCTGAGCGCTCAGAACCCGAGCTTTCGCAGCTGCCGCGGGTCACGCTGCCAATCCTTGGCCACCTTGACCCGCAGGTCGAGATGCACCTGGGTGCCGAGCAGGGCCTCGATCTGCTTGCGGGCATTGGTGCCGACCTCCTTGAGGCGGCTGCCCTTGTGGCCGATCACGATGCCCTTCTGACTGTCACGCTCGACGTAGAGCCAGGCATGGATCTCCAGCAGCGGCTTGTCGGCGGGGCGGTCCTCGCGTAGGCCCATCTCCTCCACGACGACGGCGATGGAGTGGGGCAGCTCGTCGCGGACTCCTTCGAGGGAGGCCTCGCGGATCAACTCGGCCACGATCGCCTCCTCCGGAGAATCGGAGATGTCGCCATCGGGATAGAGCGGCGGCCCCTCTGGCAGCAGGCCCACCAGCAGCTCCTCGAGCAACGCGACCTGGTCACCGGCCTTCGCAGACACCGGCACGATCTCGGCCCATTCGGTGCCGGTGTCGGCTCCGACGGCCTGGATCGCGAGCAGGTGCTCGCCGATCTGCTCGGGGGTCGCCAGGTCGGTCTTGGTGGCGACGGCGACCTTGATGGTGCGGCGCACCTTGGCCATCTCGTTGACGATGAAGCGGTCACCAGGCCCGATCTTCTCGTTGGCCGGGAAGCAGACGCACACGATGTCGACCTCTGCGAGCGTGGTCTTGACCAGGTCGTTGAGCCGCTCCCCCAGCAACGTCCTCGGGCGGTGCAACCCCGGGGTGTCGACCAGGATGAGCTGCGCGTCCGGGCGGTGGACGATGCCGCGTACGACGGTCCGGGTCGTCTGCGGCTTGGAGGACGTGATGACCACCTTGGTGCCCACCAGGGCGTTGGTCAGTGTGGACTTGCCCGCGTTCGGGCGTCCCACGAACGAGGCGAACCCGCTCTTGAACGGTGGAGCCTGCTCGGTCACTGCTCTGCCTCTCGTGCTGCGTCGTAGGCCGCCCAGATCTCAGAATCGGACTTGCCACCAGCCTTGCCCTGCTGCCAGATCGGTGCCGGGTCGACCGCGCGCGGCTGGCGCTGCTGCCCGCCGCGCCAGTAGCCCATCACATCGAACGCGGGGCCCGGCAACTTCACCTCGCGCATCAGGTGCTTGCGGATGGCCCGCATCTGAGCCGACTCGCCCGCCATCCAGAAGTACCCGTCGCCGGCCGGCCAGTCGATGGACTCGACGATCGCAGACGTGGCCGACTCGCTGCCCGCCGGGGGCGTCGACCAGATGATCTCCGCATCGACGTAGCCCTCGATCGGCGCGTCGGGTGTCTCCACCCAGGCCCGGACCGGCAGGTCACGATGGGTCTCCAGGATGCGACCGACGGCCGGCAGCGCGGTGAGGTCGCCGACGAGGATCAACCAGCGTGCACCCGGTGGCAGCCTGAACGACCCCTTCGGCTCGGAGACGGTGACGGTGTCACCGACGCAGTCGCCGGTCGCCCACTCGGTGACCAGACCATGGTCGTGGACGACGATGTCGAGGGTCAGCTCGCCGTCCGCCCAGGAACGCACCGTGTAGTACCGGATCTGGAACTGGCCCGGCACCGTCAACGCCACCCACTCGTCCGGCGCCCCGGTCGTGGCGAAGCCGTCGAGCCCAGAACCGCCCAGCACGATGCGCACGAAGTGCGACGACAACTGCTCGCGTCGCAGGACGTCAGCCTGGTACGTCGCCGCTCGGGTGCTCACCGGCCAAGGTTAGTTGGTGTACATCTGCGACGGGTCGGCGCATGTTTGGGTGTACATCTGCGACAGGTCGCTACCAGGTGGGGCGCAGTGGGAAGTCGCTCACTCCCTCGCTGTCGGTCTTGGTGGCGAGCACATGGTGCAGCTGGATCTCGTTGCGCTCGAAACTCAGGCGTGACGCTGCCATGTAGAGCCCCCAGACCCGGGCCACTCCTTCGCCCACCTCGGCGACGGCCTCGTCCCAGTTGGCCTCGAGGTTGCGGCACCAGCCCGCCAGGGTCATCGCGTAGTGGAAGCGCAGGTTCTCCTCGTGCTGCACCTCCAGCCCGGCGTTCTGGGCATCGGTGATGATCCGGCCCGAGCCGGTGAGCTCGCCGTCGGGGAACACGTAACGGTCGATGAACGCACCCGTACGGGTGGTCACGTTGGTCGGGCGGGTGATGCAGTGGTTGAGCAGTCGGCCCTGGGGGCGCAGCTTGGCGTTGATGGCGGCGAAGTACGCCGGGTAGTTCTTGACCCCGATGTGCTCGGTCAACCCGATCGAGGACACCGCGTCGAAACCGGTCTCCTCGACATCGCGGTAGTCCAGGAAACGCACCTCGGCCAAGTGGTCGAGACCCTGCTCCTTGATCGCCTGCTGGGCCCAAGCGGCCTGTTCACGCGAGAGGGTCACCCCGAGTGCCTTGACGCCGTACTCCCGGGCGGCGTGACGCACCATGCCACCCCACCCGCAACCGATGTCGAGCAGTCGCTGACCCGGCTGGAGGCCGAGCTTGCGCGCGACGAGATCGTACTTCTCGTGCTGCGCCTCCTCGAGGGTGGACTCCGCGGTCGGGAACACCGCGCACGTGTAGGTCATGGACGGGCCGAGCACCAGCTCGTAGAACCGGTTCGACACGTCGTAGTGGTGGTGGATCGCCTCGGCGTCGCGCCCCTGGGAGTGCCGCAGGCCCTCCATTACCCGGCGCCAGCGCGGCGGAGCCTCCTCGGGTGGCGCGGGCGGGGGCTTGAGGTTGGCGATGCCGACCGAGCGCAACAGCGCCACGGCCTCGCTGGCCGACGGCCGCCTGAACTTCAACCCGTGCTTGAGCGCTTTCAACGCCTCGTACGGGTCTCCGGGATGCGCCCCGGAGAGCGTCAGGTCCCCCGCCACGTAGGCGCGCCCCATGCCCAGGTCACCCGGGGCGGTCACCAGGTAGGCCAGGCCACGCTCGTTGAGCAGGGAGAAGGTGAACTGGGCGTCCGGGGGCCCGGTCTCGCTCCCGTCGTACGCCGTGATGCGCAGCGGCAGGGGCTCCTTGAGCAACTGCTCGAATGCTTCCGCGATGGACATGGTCATCGTCGTTTCACCGCCTTGTCGTAGAGCGACGTGAATCTGTCGTCAGGGTCGAAGCGCTGCTTCACTGCAGCGAGATTGGCCCCGTCGTAGAGCTGGTCGAAGGTCTCTCGGTCGTAGAAGGCCTCCGAGTAGAGCGACTTGTGGCCGCCCAGCGCGTGCACCTTGGCCTCGATGGCACGGTTGCGCGGGGCATGAGGGGCCTCGGGCCCGACGTTGACGGCGCCCCAGAAACCCACGTTGACGTAGGTCACGCCCGCTGCGAGCGGGTACGACGGCCACGAGCGATCGCCTCGCAGCTTGAGCGGGCAGATCCACACCGGACGCATCCCCACCTCGTCGTCGAACCAGGCCAGGAACTCCTCGAGTCGTTCGACTGGGATCTCCACGTCCTGCACCACGCGCTCAGCCTCGGCGCGACCGGCCCGTTTGTCGAGCCTGCGGGCGATGTCGAAGCGCTGGTCCAGACGGACCAGCTTGTAGTAGACGTCGGAGCGCCGCCACCTGCGCGGCCAGAAGCGGCGCACGCGCGGGTTCTGGGCGCCGAACGCCCGCGAACACCAGAACCAGTCGGTGTCCCAGCGCCAGAGGTAGTCGTAGATGCTCAACCGGTCGACCTCACGCTGCTGGAGCGAGCGGTAGAAGATCGCCATGCCGGTGTAGTCGCTGGTCGGTCCGTCCTCCTCGACCCAGCTGGCCAGCGTCAGGTAGCCCTCGCCCGGTTCGAACGCGACGCCGTCGATGGCGTCGACCCGTTCACCGTGCCACTCTCCGGTCTCCACCACCTCGGCGATGGCCTTGGCGATCAGCCCGAAGTCGGAGAAGCGGACATGGCGCAACGCCACCTGGGCCGGCACCTGCTCCAGCTCGATCCGCAGCCGGGTGGCGTAGCCCAGGGAACCGTAGGAGTTGGGGAAGGCGTCGAACAGCGGCTCGCCCGGACTGGTCGTGACGACCTCTCCGGTGCCGGTGAGGATGTCCATCTCCAGGACCGACTCGTGCGGCAGTCCGTTGCGGAAGCTGGTCGACTCGATGCCCAGGCCCGACACGGCCCCACCCAGGGTGATCGTGCGCAGCTGCGGCACCACCAGCGGGATCAGCCCGTGGGGCAGGGTGGCGTCGACGAGGTCCTCGTAGGTGCACATCCCCTGGACATCGGCCGTCCGTGCGGCGACGTCGACACTGATCACTCCGTCGAGCCCCGACACGTCGAGCCCGGGCGCGACGTTGGCCTTGCGCGCCCGGAAGAGATTGGAGGTCTTCTTCGCCAGCCGCACGTTGGCTGAGCGAGGCACGGCCGCGAACGACTGCTTCAGTCGCGCCACCGCTGCCTCGTGAGCAATGCTCCCCACACCCGTCACCCTCTCAATTTAGCCCCATTGAAGGTTGGTAGGTCCAACGGTCTCGTTCGTGGACTCAGATCAGGTGTACGACGACCTCGTCGCCGCCGAACTCCGCGATCACCGCGGCATCGGGAGCCGACAGCTCGTCTGCCCCGGAGAAGACCACCACCGCCTCCAGGCCGCGGGCCCCCGAAGCCACCGCCATGGCCACACAGACCTGCACGGCCGAGAGCCGGAGCGAGTCCAGATCGACCGCCGCACCAGCGTAGGTGCGCCCGTCCCCGTCCCGCACGGCCGCACCCTCGGCCGCTCCGGTGCGCGCCCGCGTGGCTCTGGCGAGCGTGAGCAGCTTCTGGTCCTCCACCGTCAGATCAGGCATGGGACTCAGGATAGGTGTCGTCCTCCTCGGACTCGACCTCGCTCCTGCTGATGAGGACCGTGCTGATCCGCTTGCGGCGCCCGGTCGGCTTCTCGGCCTCGAAACGCAGTCCATGCGCCTCGACGTGAGCACCAGGCAGCGGGACCTTGCCCAGCAACTTGGCCATCAGGCCACCCACGGTGTCGACGTCGTCGTCGATGACGTTGATACCGATGACCTCGTCGAGGTCGTCCACCGGGTAGCGCGAGGAGACCCGCACCGACCCGTCTTCGAACGTCTCGGGCTCGATCTCCGCCTCGTCGTACTCATCGGTGATCTCGCCCACGATCTCCTCGAGGATGTCCTCGATGGTCACCAGGCCCGACGTGCCGCCGTACTCGTCCACGACGATGGCGATGTGCTGACGGCGCGCCTGCATCTCGCTGAGCAGCTCGTCGACCGGTTTGGAGTCCGGCACGAAGTGCACCGGGCGCATCACCTCGTCGACCCTCAGCGTGAACTCGGCGTCAGGGGCCTCGAAGTCACGACGGGCGACGTCCTTGAGGTAGGCGAACCCCACGATGTCGTCGAGGTTCTCCCGGGCCACCGGCACCCGCGAGTAGCCGCTCTTGAGGAACAGCGACATGGCCTGTCGCAGGTTCTTGTGAGGCTCGATGAAGACGATGTCGGGTCGCGGCACCATCACCTCGCGCGCGATGGTGTCCCCGAGCTCGAAGACCGAGTGGATCATCTTGCGTTCCCCGGACTCGATGACCGCGCTCGCCTCGGCCAGGTCGACCAGCTCGCGCAGCTCGGTCTCGGAGTTGAACGGGCCCTCCCGGAATCCCTTCCCCGGTGTGATCGCGTTGCCGAGCAGGATCAGCAACCTTGGCAAGGGGCCGAGGATCCGGGTGATGAAGGCGAGGGGTACGGCGATCGCCAACGCCACCGTCGCAGCCTGCTGACGTCCCACCGTGCGCGGTGAGACCCCGATCGCCACGAACGAGACCACGAGCATGATCCCCACCGCAGTCAGGACGGTGGGCACCCGGTCGCCGTCGAACAGCTCTCCGAGCTGCACCGTCACCAGGACGATGGCCGCGATCTCGCAGAGGAGGCGCAGCAGCAACGCGGTGTTGAGGTAGCGGGGCCGGTCAGCCACGATCTCGAGCAGGCGCCGAGAGCCCGCACGCCGTTCAGCGGCCAGCTCCTCGGCGCGTGCCTGGGAGAAGGTTGAAAGCGCCGCATCTGCTGCGGAGAAGAGTCCGGCGAGGACGACGAGGGCCGCTGCTCCGATGAGCAGCCACACATCACCCGAGGTCATCGGGAGCGCCACTCCTGGAGCACCTGGTCCTGGAGACCGAACATCTCCTTGTGCTCCTCAGGCAGCGCGTGGTCGTAGCCCAGCAGGTGGAGGATGCCGTGCACCGTCAGCAGCTCGATCTCCGCGTCCCGGCCGTGACCGGCGCTCTCGCCCTGGGTCGCCGCGATCTCAGGACAGAGCACGAGGTCACCGAGCACGCCCTCCTCGGGCTCCTCGTTGACCAGCCCGGGACGCAGCTCGTCCATCGGGAAGGCCAGCACGTCGGTCGGGCCCTCCTTGTCCATCCACTTCGCGTTGAGCTCGGCGATCGTGTCGACGTCGACGGCCTTGATGCACAACTCGGCCAGAGGGTGCACGCGCATCCGCTCGAGCGTGAACCGGCTCAGCGAGGCCAGGCTCTGGACGTCGAGCTCCTGGCCTGACTCGTTCAGGATCTCGATGCTCACCGCGGGCCGGTCTCCTGACGTTTGTCCTGCTCGTGCGCGGCGCGTTCCTTGCGGGCGTCGAACTCGTCGTACGCCGCGACGATCTTGCCGACCAGGCGGTGACGCACGACATCGTGGCTGGTGAGGCGGTTGAACACCACGTCCTCCACCTCGCCCAGGATGCCCTCGACGACCTTGAGGCCGGACTTGGACCCTCCGCCCGGGAGGTCGATCTGCGTCACGTCGCCGGTGATCACGATCTTCGAACCGAACCCGAGGCGGGTCAGGAACATCTTCATCTGCTCCGGCGAGGTGTTCTGCGCCTCGTCGAGGATGATGAACGCATCGTTCAAGGTGCGCCCACGCATGTAGGCCAACGGGGCCACCTCGATCGTCCCGGCGGCGAGCAGCTTGGGGATCGTGTCGGGGTCGAGCATGTCGTGCAGGGCGTCGTACAACGGACGCATGTAGGGGTCGATCTTCTCGCCCAGGGTGCCCGGCAGGAAGCCGAGACGTTCGCCGGACTCCACCGCGGGTCGGGTGAGGATGATCCGGGTCACCTGCTTGGCCTGGAGGGCCTGGACCGCCTTGGCCATCGCCAGGTAGGTCTTGCCGGTGCCGGCCGGGCCGATCCCGAAGGTGATCGTGTGCTTGTCGATCGAGTCGACGTAACGCTTCTGGTTGAGCGTCTTCGGGCGGATCGTGCGGCCGCGGTTGCTCAGGATGTTGAGCGACAGGACGTCGGCGGGACGTTCCTTCGTCTCGGTGCGCAGCATGCCCAGGACCCGCTCCACGGTCTCGGGACTGATGCCCTGGCCGGTGCGGATGATCGTGACGAGCTCGTCGAGCAACCGCTCGGCGAGGGCGATCTCGTGGGGTTCACCGTGCAGGGTGATCTGGTTGCCGCGAACGTGGATGTCCGCCGCGAAGGCATCCTCGATGAGCGTGAGGTGCTCATCGCCGGGCCCCAGGAGGCTGACCATGTTGACGCTGGCGGGCACGACCACCGTGTGGCGGGTGCCGGAATTGGTCTGCGAATCTGTCATGGAGGCCCGGTGGGCAGCCTTTCGGTCGGTTTCAGGTGCGAAAACCATGCTACGCGAGCGTCCGCGCGCCGCCCAACGAGTTCCCGGCGCAGGGTCGGTCAGCCGCGGACGACCTGCAGGATGCCCAGGCACATCTCGTCCGTCGTGCCCTCCCCCCACACGACGTAACGGTCCGGCTGACCCTCGAAGGCGGGCAGTCGGTCGCGCAGCCACTGGGCATGGCGACAGGTCACCCGCACCTTGTCGAAGGTGTCCAGTCGGACCGGGGTGATCGGCTGGGCACCCTGGTTGTCGAAGTCCCAGACCTTGATGTCCAGGATGGTCCGTGCCCGCGGGGTGTCGGGATTGACCTCGATCTTGATCGAGCGCCCCAGAAGGTGCATGTGACCGGCCACGCCCACGATCGTGGTCGGCTCCAGGATGTTGCGGTCGCAGATCTGAACCGGCCCGGCCCGCACCGGGCCACAGAGGAAGTGCAGCAGGTCGGCGGTGGAGCCGGGGCCGTCCCCGAAGCGCTGCTTCACGTCGGCCAGTGCGGTTGCCCGGTCGCACAGCGGTGACTCCTCGTGCCCCGCCCGACAGGGCAGCTCCACCGGCGTCGGCATCAGCATGGTCTCGACCCGGTCCAGGGCCGCGGTGCCGGGAGCGATCCGGATCTGAGTGGCCGAGACATCAGGGCTGTCTCCGGCCAGCAGGTTGTAGTGCACCTGCATCACGATCCGTGACCCCTTCTCCAACCGCACTCCCAGGCCCTTGCGAAAGACCGTCTCGCGACCACCGGGAGCCCAGGCGCCCAACCAGGGAGCGCTGTCCAGCTCGTTGCCCGCGGCGCTGATCCCGGAGTTGCCGAAGCAGGTCCACCCGTCCCCCGTCGTCGCGTCGTCCAGGGCGACAGCACGATCCACCTCGGCGGCAGGCACCCGGAACAGGATCACGTGGTGGACGACCTCAGGGTTGCCGGGCAGCACGTTGGTGCCGGTGATGAAGGCATCGCGGTCGAGCCGAGGATCCAGGAGGAAGCACCGGTAGTCGTCAGTGCCGACTCCGGTCGGTGCGCTCGGGGTGTAGGGAGCCGACATCTTCATGGTGATGCGCTTCTCGCCGGCGCGCAGCGGCCTCAGCGGGTGTGCGGCAGGCGCGGCATGGTCGTCCACCGGGGCGTGCGACGCACCGCTGTGCGCACCGGCGGTCGCCTCAGGCGACGCCGAGGAGCCAGGGCCGGTGGCAGGGGACTCATCGGGCCCGCAGGCCGCGAGGAGCAGCAGGCACAGTGCCGCCACGCCGGCGAGCAGACGACGGTTCACCCCGGAGGCCAGGTCAGCGAGCGGCCCCCGAGCACGTGCAGGTGCGCGTGGAAGACGGTCTGGTTGGCGTCGGCACCGGTGTTGAACACCAGCCGATAGCTGTCAACGCCTTCCGCGGAGGCCACCTGGGCCGCGGTTGCCACCAGGTCGGCCACGGTCGCCGGCTCCGCCTCTCCCAGGCTGGCGGCGTCGGGGTAGTGGCTGCGCGGGACGACCAGGAAGTGCACCGGTGCCTGCGGCTCGATGTCACGGAACGCCACCGTGGTCTCGCCCTCGGCCAGCACCTGCGCCGGGATCTCGCCCGACACGATCCGGCAGAAGAGGCAGTGGGGGTCGGGCGCCGGGAGGGTCATCGAGTCAGCATATTTGTTTCTGCGCGTGTAAACCAACGAATCAGGCTGCGCGTGGAACTAGCGTGTTGACGGAGATGAGACCTCGAGGCGCCACGTGGGATGCCGATACCGCGGTGGAGCAGTTGTACGCCGCCCACTGGCGCCAGCTGGTCCGTCTCTCGATGCTGCTCGTGCGCGACGTCGGCACCGCGGAGGAGGTCGTGCAGGACTCCTTCGTGGCGCTCCACTCCCGCTGGTCGCGGCTGCGCGATCCGGAGAAGGCGTTGGCCTACCTGCGCCAGATCGTGGTGAACCGATCCCGGTCCGCCCTGCGGCACCGCAGCGTCGTGGCCAAGCATGCGCCGCTTCCCGAAGTGACCTCCAGCGCCGACGAGGCAGCGCTCGCGCACGGACAGCGCGACGTCGTCCTCGAAGCACTGCGCCAGCTCCCGGAGCGGCAGCGCGAAGTGGTCGCGCTGCGCTACTACCTCGACCTGTCCGAGGCTGACATCGCCGCGACCCTCGGCATCAGCCGCGGCGCGGTCAAGAGCCACTCCTCACGTGGCCTGGCCGCACTCCGACTCTCGCTCGGCTCCCTGATGGAGGACCCGTCATGACCAGCCCCCGGCCCGACGAGGAGCGACTTCGTCGACTGATCGAGCAGAGCGTCGCGGACCTCGAACCACGCGACCAGCTCGACGCCATCCGTGCCCGAACGAAGGAGACCCCCATGCCCGCCTCGGACACCACGAAACGCCCCTGGATCTGGGTCACGCTCGGCGCCGCCGTCGCGACGGCCGCGGTGATCGGAGGCTTCGCCGTACTCAACGACCCAGAGCCCTCGGCCGACCCCTCTCCGGCAGGCTCGCCCTCGGCGAGCGCCAGCGATCCCTCAGCCGACCCGTCCGAAACGCCCTCCGAGGATCCCAGCTCGCCCGCCGCCGGTGGCGCGATGGCGATCTACGTCGCGGGCGACACCCCCTTCGGCCCCCGCCTCTATCGCGAGTTCCGCCCGACCACCTCCGCGGACCGGCTGCTGGAGGCGGGCCAGGCGAGCACCACCGGGACCCCGTTGGATCCGGACTACTTCAGCCTGTGGTCCAGCGGCGGTATCTCCGATGTCTCCTTCGACGGGATCGGGAATGACGGGCAGATCGGGGTCACGCTGGACCCGAGCACCCCGTTGACCCGCCCGGCGGGGATGAGCCGAGAGGAAGCGCGGATCGCCATCGAGCAGGTGATCTACACCCTGCAGGCTGCGACGCAGACCCGGGCTCCGGTGCAGTTCTACCTCGAGGACAACCCGGTGGCGACCGTGTTCGGGGTCCCGACCTCGGAGCCGCTGGCCCAGGGCAAGCCCCTGGAGGTCCTCTCGCTGGTCAACCTGACCAACCCTGCCCAGGGCACGAGCGCCAGCGGCTCGCTCGCGGTCGACGGAGTGGCCAGCTCCTTCGAGGCCACGGTGCCGTGGCAGCTCATGCAAGGAGCCCGCGAGGTGCGCACCGGCTTCTTCACCGCCGACGGCTGGCAGGACAAGCTCTACCCGTTCTCCGGCGACATCGACCTGAACGGACTGGCCCCCGGCAACTACACGCTGGTCGTGCAGACCGACGACCCCTCGGGTGGCGAGGGCCCCGGACCGTTCGTGGACACCCGTGACATCACGGTGAGGTGAGGGCCAACTCCTTGCTCTCCTGGGCCCGCACCCGGGCACCGCAGAGCACCAGGTAGCCGACGAAGCCGATGGCCAGTGCGACCAGCACACCGATGTTGGCGTAGGCCCAGTCCCCGCTCTTGCCGCCGAGACCGAGCGGGCCCAACAGGTAGCCCTGCCAGGTGAGCCAGCTGGCCAGGCTGTTGGTGACCAGTCCCCACCCGATGACCGTGCCGACGAGCATGATCACGATGGCTGTCGGGTTGGCCACCCCGTATCCCTGCGGGGACTCGTCGAACAGCTTGACCTCGTCGTACCGCTCCTTGCGCAGCAGCAGGTCGGCAACGAAGATGCCGCCCCAGGCCGCCAGGGGGACCCCGACCGTGATCAGGAAGCCCTGGAACGGGACCAGGAAGTTAGGGGCGAACCAGACCACGTAGATCGCGCCGATCGTCATCAGCACCCCGTCGAGGGCGGCCGCCACCGGGCGCTGGATCGGGATGCCCGTGGCCACCAACGTGAGGCCGGAGGAGTAGATGTCGATGATCACCCCTGCAGCGAGACCGAGCAGCGCGACCGCGATGAACGGCAGCAGGTACCACGTCGGCAGCATCGGGGTGAGCGCCCCGATCGGATCGTCGTAGAACTGGTCGATCAACGCAGGGTCGGAGGCGCAGAGCAGAAGGCCGTAGCCGGCCAGAAGTACGACGGGCAACGCCCCACCGAACGTGGTCCAGCCGACGATGCCGGCCTTGGAGGCGTCGCGCGGCAGGTAGCGCGAGTAGTCGGCGGCACAGTTGATCCACCCCACCCCGAAGCCCGCCACCAGCATGACCAGTGCCCCGATGACCGCGGTCGTGCTCCCGGCAGGCTGGTCGAAAGCGGCGCCGAGGTGGACCTCGTCCATGGTGAGGGCGATGAAGCCGGCGGTCAGCGCGAGCGTGGCGATGGTCAACCAGCGCTGGGCCCGCATGATGGCCTCGAACCCGAGCACTCCGTAGTAGATGCCACTGCCGGCGACCAGCACCAGCGCCACCGCCGCAGCCACATCACCCGACCCCTCGGCGAGTCGCTCGGAGACCGTGCGAGCCGACAGCGCCGCCAAGGCGCACAGCGAGGTCTCCCAGCCCACCAGCAGCAGCCACGAGACCAGTCCCGGCAACCAGTTGCCCTTGATGCCGAAGGAGGCTCGCGAGAGGACCAGCGTCGGCGCCGAACCCTTCTGGCCAGCCAGGGAGGCCAGGCCGACCAGGAGGAACGAGGCGACGACACCGATCAGCGTCACCAGCAGGGCCTGGGTCAGGTTGATGCCGAAGCCGATCACGTAGCCGCCCCAGCTGACCGCCAGGACCGCCACGTTGGCGGCGCACCAGGGCCAGAAGAGGCTGTGCGGGTGACCGTGGCGCGCCGACTCCGCGATCACGTCGACCCCGGCATGCTCGATCCGGTTGGCCTGGGGGATCTCGTCGCTGACCATCTTGCTCATGCGCCGCATCCTAGGCTGTGGGCGTGCACCTCGGCCCTCGCGTTCTCAACCGCACGCTGCTGCACCGCCAGGGCCTGCTCGCCCGCTCCGACACCGACCCGATCAGCATGGTCGAACACCTGGTCGGGTTGCAGGCCCAGGAGACGCTGCCGCCGTACCTCTCGCTCAACGCGCGCCTGGTCGACTTCGACCCAGGGGTGGTCAGCAGGGCGCTGGGCGGCCGGGACCTGGTCAGACTGCTGGTGATGCGTGGCACGATCCACCTGCTCACACCGGCCGATGCGTTGACACTGCGTCAGTTCTCCCAGCCCTGCCAGGACCGGGAACGCCGCAGCAGCCAGAACGTCCGGGAGGCCGCACACCTGGACCCGAGCGACATCCGCCGCGCCGTCGACGCCGTACTCGCTGACGGGCCCCTGCCGGTGCGAGTCCTCGGCGAAGCTCTTGCGCAGCGGTTCCCGGGTGTGGCTCCAGCACAGCTGGGGCAGCTCGCCCGGGTCGACAGCCCGTTGGTGCAGGTGCCGCCTCGGGGACAGTGGGCGGCCTCCGGTGGCGTGATCTACCAGCGCGTGGACACCTGGCTGGACGCGCCACTGACCGAGCCTGACGTGCCGGCCATCGTGCGGCGCTACCTGCGGGCCTTCGGCCCGGCTCTCGCCGCCGACGTGACGACGTGGTCGGGGGTCACGCGGCTCGGTCCGGTCCTGGCCGCGATGGAGGACCTGGTGCGGCACACCGACGAGCAGGGCCGCGTCCTCTACGACGTCGCCGACGGCGAGATCGTCGAGGAGGCGCCAGCACCGGCCCGGCTGCTCGGCACCTACGACAACATCTGGCTCTCCCACCGCGCACGAGACCGAGTCACCGACCCCGCGAAGCGGAGCCACTGGATGGGACCCAACGGCGGCGCCGGGATGGCGCTGTTCGTCGACGGCTGGCTGGAGGGCCTCTGGCGCGTCACCGACGGGGTTCCCGAGGTGCTGGCGGAGTTCCGGAGGTTCAGCCGTTCCGAGCGGCGCGAGCTGGACGACGAGCTGGCCCGGGTCGAGGCCCTGCTCGCCGTCAGAGCCAGTCGCGACGCTTGAACACGATGTAGAGCACCAGACACACCACGCCCATCAGGGCGATCGAGAACGGATACCCGAAGGCCCACGAGAGCTCGGGCATGCTGGAGAAGTTCATGCCGTAGACCGACGCGATCAGCGTCGGGGCGAACAGGATGGCCGCCCAGGCGGAGATCCGCTTGACCTCCTCGTTCTGGGCGTGCCCGGCCACGCTGAGACGCCGCATCTCCTCGTTCTGTTCCTGCGCGACCAGCGTTGCGTTGACGGTGAGCATGTCGCGCAGCAGCTGGCGGAACCCGTCCAGCGACTCCGCGACCGCGAGGATGTGGTCCTCGACGTCACGCAGGTAGCGCTGCAGCTCCTCATCGGTGTGGTACTTCTCGAACCCCTGCTTCAGCCCCTCGAACATGTTCACCAGCGGTGCGGCAGCGCGCTGGAACTCGATGACCTCACGGGTGAGCTGGTAGATGCGCCGAGACACTTGCGGATCCCCGTTGAAGATCTCGGTCTCGATCTCGTCGATGTCGTTCTCCAGGCCGGCCACCACCGGCGCGTAGCCGTCCACCACCCGGTCCATCACCGCGTAGAGCACGGCCTCGGGACCGAGCCGGAGCAACTCCGGCTCGCTCTCCAGCCGGCGGCGCACGGACCCGAGGTCGGGCGACTCACTGTGGCGCACGGTGACCACGAAGTCGGGCCCGACGAAGAGGTGGACCTCGCCGAACTCGACCTCCTCGGTGTCGTCGATGTAGCGCGCCGCCCGCAGGACCACGAACAGCAGATCGTCGTAGCGCTCGAGCTTGGGACGCTGGTGGGCCAGGATCGCGTCCTCCACGGCGAGCTCGTGCAGGTCGAACTCATGAGCCAGTGAGGCGAGCTCGCTGCGGTCGGGCCGGTAGAGGCCGATCCACCCCATGGAGTCGTCGGTGTCGCGCAGCTCCTGATACGTGTCGGGCAGGGCTTCGGGAGAGGAGACCCGGCGGCCGTCGACGTAGATCGCGGAGTCCACGAAGCTGTGCCGGAACGGTCGCGACGGGATGGCTCCGTCGTCGAGCATCGTGGGAGCCACCGACGTACGACGCCGGCGGCCACGGAAGCCACGCGGGGTCTGGTCGGACATGGTGCGAGCCTACTCAGAACACCGCGGGCCAGGTCAGCTCCAGCGCGATGTCCGCGCCAACAGGCCGGCAACCGCTGCCAGCCCGGCTGTCGAGGTGCGCAGCACCTCGCTGCCGAGCCTGACCGGCACGATCCCTGCAGCCTCGAACACCGCGAGCTCCTCGGGCGCCACCCCGCCTTCGGGCCCGACCACCACGACGATCCGGCCGTGGGAGGGCACCTCGAGCTGTGCGAAGGGAGTCTGCGCCCCTTCGTGGAGTACGACGGCGAGGTCGGCCTGATGCCCGAGCGCGACCACCTCGGCCGTGGTGAGCATCTCGGTCACGTCGGGGAACCAGGAGCGACGGGACTGCTTCGCGGCCTCGCGAGCGGTCGCGCGCCACTTGGCATGGGACTTCGTCGCGCGATCGCCACGCCAGACCGCGACGCAGCGACTCGCAGCCCAGGGCGCGATCGTATCCACCCCGATCTCGGTCAGCACCTCGACGGCCAGCTCGCCTCGATCGCCCTTGGGGATCGCCTGCACGACGGTGAGGTGCGGGACCGGCCGCTCACCCGTCCGGGCCTCGACGACGGTGACGGAGAAGAAGCGCTTCCCCGTCGCCGTCACAGGACCGGTGACCGAGCGCCCCCGCCCGTCGGTGAGCACGACGTCCTCACCGACACGCAGCCGGCGCACCGCGACCGCATGATGGGCCTCGTCACCGTCGACCTCGACCACTGCCCCGGGCACGACATCGGCCAAGGACTCGACCAGGTGAACGGGAAGGGACATGGTCAGTGCGGGTTGAAGGCGTCGCGGATCCGCCCGAAGACGCCGGCCTTGCCGCCGGCACGGATGCTCCCGGACGGGGTCTCCTCGCCGCGCAGCGCGGCGAGCTCCTTGAGCAGCTCGCTCTGCCGGGCGTCCAGTCGCTGCGGGGTCTCCACGATGGTGGTGACGATGAGGTCACCGCGTCCGACACCACGCAGGCCCGGCACACCGCGGCCCCGCAGGACCGTCTCGGTGCCCGACTGCGTGCCCGGCTTGACCTCGAGCTCGAAGCTGGTCTCGACGCCGGAGTCGGCGCCGTTCTCCACGTCGCTCTCCAGGGTGGGCATCGTCAACGTCGTGCCCAGGGCCGCTGCGGTCATCGGCACCGACACCGTGCAGTGCAGGTCGCTGCCGTGTCGGTCGAACGTCGGGTGGCGCGCCACCTTGATCTCGACGTAGAGGTCCCCGGCCGGTCCGCCACCGGGCCCGACCTCACCCTGCTCGGTCAGCTGCACCCGGGTGCCGGTGTCGACGCCGGCGGGGATCTTGACCGTGAGGTTGCGACGCGAGCGCACCCGCCCGTCGCCGGAGCACTCCCGGCACGGCTCGGGGATGATGGAGCCGAAGCCGCGGCACGCCGCGCACGGCCGCAGCGTGCGGATCTCGCCCAGGAACGAGCGCTGGACATGAGCCACCTCGCCCTGGCCATGGCAGGTCTCGCAGGTCACCGGCTTCGATCCAGGAGCGGCGCCGTCACCGTTGCACGTCGTACAGCGCACGGCGGTGTCCACCTTGAGCTCGCGCGTCACTCCGAAGGCCGCCTCGGCCAGCTCGATGTCGAGGCGGATCAGGGCGTCCTGGCCCCGGCGCATCCGCGGCTTGGGGCCACGACCGCCAGCAGCACCGCCGGGCTGGCCACCGAAGAACGCGTCCATGATGTCGGTGAAGGAGAACCCCGCACCCTGGCCGAAGCCGGCCTGGCCTCCGCCGAACGGGTCGCCGCCGAGGTCGTACTGGCGGCGCTTCTGCGGGTCGCTGAGGACCTCGTAGGCGTGCGAGACCTCCTTGAACCGCTCCTGGGTCTCCGGATCGGGGTTGACGTCTGGATGCAGCTGGCGCGCCAGTCTGCGGTAGGCCTTCTTGATGGTGTCGCCGTCAGCGTCGCGGGCGACGCCCAGCATCTCGTAGAGGTCTTGACTCACCTGATGTTCTTTCTCATGCCTCGTCGAGGATTCGGGTGACGTAACGGGCCACTGCCCGCACCGCCGCCATCGTCCCCGGGTAGTCCATGCGGGTCGGGCCGACCACGCCGAGTGTGGCCAACGCAGCATCGCCGGGGCCGTAGCCCGTTGCGACGACGCTCGTCGACGAAAGTTCCTGATAGGGCCCCTCATGCCCGATGCGCACGGTCACGGTGCCCCCGACGCTCGCCTCGCCGAGCAGCTTGAGCAGGACCACGTGTTCCTCCAACGCCTCCAGCATGGGGCGGATGGAGCCGTCGAACCCCTCGCCGAAACGGGCCAGGTTGGCCGCCCCACCCACGGCCACACGACCGTCGGCACGGTGGTCCGACATGGCTTCGACCAGGGTGGCGGTGACCGCCTCGGTGATCGCCTGCTGCTCGGGCGCAGCCGCGACCGCGAGGTCCCCGAGTGCCTGCGCCGCCACGGTGATGAGCTCTCCGGTGGCCGCCCGGTTGACCCGCGAGCGCAGGTCTGACAAGGCATCGTCGCCCAGCTCGGTGGCCAGCTCGACCAGCCGCTGCTCCACCCGGCCGCTGCTGAGGATCAGCACGGCCAGGAGCCGGTTGGGGGCGAGCAGCACGAGCTCGATGTGGCGCACGGTGGACCGGGCGAGGGTCGGGTACTGCACCACCGCCACCTGACGGGTCAGCTGGGCGAGCAGCCGCACGGACCGCTGCACGACGTCGTCCAGGTCGACAGCACCATCGAGGAACGTTGCGATGGCGCGCTTCTCCGCGGCGCTCATCGGCTTGACCGTCGTCAGCCGGTCGACGAACAGCCGGTAGCCCTTGTCTGTCGGCACCCGGCCGGCGCTGGTGTGGGGCTGGGCGATGAAGCCCTCCTCCTCCAGCGCGGCCATGTCGTTGCGCACCGTGGCCGGGGAGACCCCCAGCTGATGCCGCTCGACCAGCGCCCGGGAGCCCACGGGCTCCTCGGTCGAGACGTAGTCCTCGACGATCGCACGAAGGACGGCAAGTTTGCGGTCTTCGACCACCACACGATCCTCCTCGGGCTCGACTCCTGGCACTCCACCTGACTGAGTGCCAAGCGTACTAGGGTCTATCGACATGGCCGACTTCACCGCATCCACATTCACCGAGGTCGCCTCCCGGGTCTGGGTCGCACGGCACGACTGGCTCGACGTCAACGTGAGCGTGATCGGCGGTGAGCGTGGCCTCGTGGTCGTGGACACCCACTCCTCCGAGCGTGCCGCGCGCGGCGTGCTCGACGGCGTACGCCGCCTGGGGGCGGGGCCGGTGGTGGCCGTGGTCAACACCCACGAGCACTTCGACCACACCTTCGGCAACGCCGTGTTCCGTGACGAGTACGGCGCCGTCCCGATCCACGCCACCGACTGGGCAGCCGAGCACACGTCGGCGGCGGGCGAGCGGATCAAGCGCGCGTACGCCGTTGGGGACGACCCGCACCGGGTCGAGGTGCAGGAGACCCGCATCGTCCCGGCCGACCGGTCGTTCTCCTCCGCGCAGGTCATCGATCTGGGGGATCGTCAGGTCGAGCTGATCCACCCCGGGCGCGGCCACACCGCGGGTGACCTCGTGGTGCGGGTGCCCGACATCGACGTCATGCTGGCCGGCGACCTGCTCGAGGAGTCGGCACCGCCGGCGTTCGGGGCGGACTGCTTCCCGTTCGACTGGCCGGCGAGTCTCGACCTCATGATCAGCCTGTTGAGCGACACCTCCGTCGTGGTGCCCGGGCACGGCGCGATCGTGGACCTCTCGTTCGTGCAGGACCAGCGCAACGACATCGGGACCGTCGCGGAGACCATCCGCGACCTCGCCGGGCGCGGGGTTCCCCGGGCGCAGGCGCTGGAGGTCGGTGAGTGGCCCTACCCGAGCGACCTGCTCGTCGCGGCGGTGGACCGTGGCTACGACCAGCTGCCGCGAGGCGGGCGCCAGCTCCCGCTGGTCTGACGGCGACGAGCCCAGGCCGCGCGGCGAAAGAGCAGGAACATCCCGATCCCGACCCAGACCAGCCACGGCATGCCCACCAGCCAGGAGACCCCGATCAGGATCAGCAGCACGGGCAGGAACGGCAGGCGCGCACGAGGCCGCGGCGACACCGGCACCGGTGCCCGAGGAGTCGCCACGGGCTGCGGCAGGTCACGGAACAGCGGCGCGACGTCGCTCCAGGTCCGGGCCGCCAGTGCTGCGTCCGCCCGCTCGTCGTACTCCTCACGGTCCAGGCGACCCGCGGCGAAGTGCTCCCCGAGCGCCCGGATCGCGTCATCGCGCTCGGCGTCACCGATGCGCACGTTGCCCTTGGTGAGCTGGGTCTGCCAGGAGTTCAGGGCCGGCCATGCGTCGTGGACCTGGCCCCGCATCGAGTGGAACGCGTGGCTCATTCCGGCTCCCCTTCCGCCAGCAGCCCGTAGAGCCGTCGCCTGGTCTCCCCCAGCACGTCGGCGGCCTCGGCCCGCTGCTGGTCGGTGCCGGAGACCATGATCTGCCAGACGGCCCCCATCACCTGGCCGATCACCGGCTTGAGGTCGCCCACGCCGGCGGCCGCAGCGACCTCGTCACCGGTCGCCTCGAACGGACGCCAGGTGGCACGCAGCTCGTCGGGATGCTCGGCAACATACGTGCGCCCTTCCTCGGTGAGGACCAGGACCCGCCTTCCCTCACGCTCCTGCCCCTCGATGAGACCCTCGTCCTCCAGTTGCTGGACCGTCGGGTAGACCGAACCCGGACTGGGCTTCCACGCCCCTGCGCTGCGCTCGGAGATCTGCTGGATGATCTGGTAGCCGTTCATCGGCTCGACCGCCAGCACATCGAGGATCGCGGCCCGGACGTCGCCGCGCCGTACCTTCGGCCCGCGCGCCTTGGCGCCCATGTCGGGACCACCGAAGCTGCGCACCAGCTCCTGGACCCACGGGGGTGGCCCGGGGCGACCTCGGCCACCGGGGCCTCGCCCCTTGTGTCCCGACATCCCCTCGGCGGCCCATCCCGGACCGACCCATCCCTGTCCCCATCCGTGTCCCATGTCGAAATCCCTCACTCTTGTCACGACGACGAACCGATACGCTCACGATATATCGCGACTGTTCACCCTTCAACCCACCTGTCGCAGATGTACATGAATTTCCCGTCGACCTGTCGCAGATGCACGTGAGCGATGTACATCTGCGACAGGTGAGCGCGTTTCGGGCGTACATCTGCGACAGGTCGGGGCTAGCGTTGGGGAGTGAATCCAACCGATCGGTACGGCGGCGACGTGCTCGCGACCGACTGGCGCGCCCCGAAGCGAGGCCGCGCGGTCGAGGCGGAGGCGACCCCAGGCCTCGTCGTGGAGGAGGTCACCACCGACTGGTGCGGCGAGATCGTGGCCGTGGACCGCGACCTCGACACGGTCACGCTGGAGGATCGCCGCGAGAAGCGGCGCACCTTCCCGCTCGGCCCCGGCTTCCTGCTGGAGGGCAGACCGGTCATTCTGGTCCCACCGAGCCGCGCCGGCGCACCCGCGGCACCGACCCGCACCGCGTCCGGTTCGGTCGCGGTGCCGGAGGCCCGAGCCCGGGTGGCGCGAGCCAGCCGGATCTTCGTCGAAGGCCGCCACGACGCGGAACTGGTCGAGAAGGTCTGGGGTGCCGACCTACGCATCGAGGGCGTGGTGGTCGAGTACCTCGACGGCGTGGACGACCTCGCCGAGCACCTCCGCGACTTCCGGCCGGGGCCTCAGCGCAAGGTCGGCGTCCTGGTGGACCACCTCGTCGCGGGCTCCAAGGAGAGCCGGATCGCCCAGGCCGTGCAGCGCTCACCGGTGGGCAAGCACGTCTTGATCGTGGGCCACCCCTACATCGATGTGTGGGCCGCGGTGAAGCCCGAGAAGCTCGGCCTGAAAGCCTGGCCGAGCGTCCCACGCAGCATCGAGTGGAAGAAGGGGGTGTGCCAGCACCTGGGCTGGCCGCATCGCGACCAGGCCGACATCTCCCGGGCCTGGAAGACCATCTTGGGAAAGGTCTCGTCGTATCAGGATCTCGAACCCAGTCTCTTGGGTAGGGTTGAGGAACTGATCGACTTCGTCACCAACGACTGACTGCCACCGCTCGACTACCTGATGAGGAAGCGCCAATGTCGGACACCGAGGGCACCCCGGACTTCACCAAGAGGCCGGACCAACCGGCAGACCAGCCGCCGCCGGCACCGCCGTACGGACAGACGCCAACGCCGCCCTACGGGCAGCCGCAGCCGCCCCAACAGCCCTACGGCCAGCCGCAACAGCCGTACGGCGCACCCGCCCAGCAGCCCTACGGTGCCGCCGCGCCCGCTGGTGCCCCGCTGCGCCCCGACGAGGAGAAGACCTGGGGGATCCTGGCCCACGCCGGCGGCTTCATCCTCGGGTTCATCTCCCCGCTGATCGTGTGGCTGGTCTTCAAGGACCGGTCCGCCTGGGTGGATCGCACGTCCAAGGAGGCCCTGAACTTCCAGATCTCCTATGCCATCTACCTGTTCGCCTCCGGCATCTCGATCTTCCTGCTCGTCGGGATCATCCTGTTCCCGGTCGTGATCGTCGCCTACTACGTCTTCATGATCATCGGCATCGTCAAGGCGGCCTCCCTGCAGGACTACCGCTTCCCGTTGATCCTGCGACTGGTGAGCTGACCTCAGGGCAGCAGGTCGCGCACCACGGCGTCTGCGAGCAGCCGCCCCTCGACCGTGAGCACCAGACGGTCGGACTCGATCACCAGCAGTCCCCGGTCGACCAGACCGGGGACTGCTGCCGTCCCGGCCACATCGAGGACGTCGAGCGGCAGCCCTGAGCGCAGCCGGACCTCCAACAACACCCGTTCGGTGCGCCGTGCGGAACGGTCGAGCACCTCGCGCGCGTGCACCGGGCTGAGTCCGGCAGCCAACCGCTCGGCGTACGCCGCCGGGTGCTTGACGTTCCACCAGCGCACCCCGCCCACGTGGGAGTGCGCGCCGGGTCCCACTCCCCACCAGTCGGCGCCGGTCCAGTAGAGCCGGTTGTGCAGGCACTCCTGGTCCGCCGTGCTGGCCCAGTTGGACACCTCGTACCACCCCAGCCCGGCCGCGGAGAGCAGGTGGTCGGCCATGAGGTACTTGTCGGCCAGGTCGTCGTCGTCGGTCATCTCGATCTCGCCGCGGCGCACCTGGCGGGCCAAAGCCGTCCCCGCCTCCACGATGAGCGCGTACGCGCTCACGTGGTCCGGCGCACACGCCAGGGCGGCCTCCACGGAGAGCCGCCAGTCGGCCTGGGTCTCCCCCGGTGTGCCGTAGATGAGGTCCAGGCTGACCTTGTCGAACCCAGCGTCACGGGCCCAGCCGACGACCGCCGGCACCCGACGCGGGTCGTGGGTGCGATCCAGGGTCCTGAGCACGTGGGGCACCGCGGACTGCATGCCGAAGGAAAGCCGGTTGAAGCCCGCGGCCCGCAGCGCCTCCAGGTCTGCGAGGTCCACGCTGTCGGGGTTGGCTTCGGTGGTGACCTCGGCATCCGGTGCCACCCCGAACTCGGACCGGACCGCCGCCAGGATCGAGCCGAGATCCGCACTGCTCAGCAGGGTCGGCGTACCGCCCCCGAAGAACACCGTCCGCACCGGTAGGTCCACGTCGCCGAGGACTGCTCGGGCGCGGCGGATCTCGGCGATCGCGGCCTCAGCGTAGGTCGCTCGTGAGGCACCCGGCGCCGTGCTGGCGCCACCGAGCTCATCGGCGGTGTAGGTGTTGAAGTCGCAGTAGCCGCAGCGCACCGAGCAGAACGGGACGTGGACGTAGAGCCCGAACGGGCGATCCCCCAACCCGTCCAGCGCGGACGACGGCAACGAGCCATCCGCGGGTGCTTCATCCCCGGGGGGCAGGGAGGACGGCATGTCGCCATCCTCCCAGAGGCCGGCAAGCGGCTCAGATCGGGACGTTGAGCGTGGCGACGTACCCCTCGTCGACCGAGCCGGTCAGCTTCGCCATCTGCAGCGAGTAGCCGTCGGAGAAGACCATGTCGGTGTCCAGCGAGGTGCTCTGAAGGTTGGCGGCGCTGGCGTCGTAGCCGTCCGCGTTGTCGTAGACGTCCTGGCAGGCGTCCTCGGGCAGCGCGATCTGGGAGGTCCGCAGCTTGTTGCTCGCCGTGGTGGCGTCCTCGACCGAGGGGTAGACCTCGAAGTGGATGTGCGGCCACCGCCCGTCGTACGCGGCGGGGAAGATGCTGGTGAACGTCAGCGCCCCGGCACTGTCGGACTCCTGTACGCCGCGCAGGTAGTTCTCCTCGACGATCGCCTCCGAGTACATGGAGTACTCCCCGTCGCGGTTGCAGTGCCACAGGTACACAGCCGCACCGGAGAGCGGCGCGACGTCGGTGCCGTTCAGGTCGACCAGCGTGAGGTTGATGGTCAGCGGGACGCCCTCGGCGACGCCGGAGGCACCAGCGAAGGAGCTGGTGATGTCCTGACGGATGATGCCGCTCTCGCTCAGCACGTCCACTCCGTTGGAACCGTCTGCGGGATAGGGACCGGCGGTCTCCTCGGGGATCTCACCGTCTGTCGCGGCCGTGCTCGCGGCCGTGCTCGCCTCCGAGCTCGCGGCGGTCGTGGCGGTGCTCGCGTCCGAGCCTGCGATGGAGCAGCCGGCCACCGTGGCCACGCCGATCCCTCCCAGCAGGCCGAGCATCCCGCGCCGGCCGTAGCCCCGCGAGACGATCGTGGGCAGGTCGTGCGCGAGCCCCTTGTCGTGGTCGTGCAACTCGTCGTCTTGGTCGTGGTGATTGCTCATGACGCCATGTCACCGCGGCAGCCTGTGCGTCGCCTGTGTCACCTCTGTGCAGCGCGGTTGAGTTCCACTGAGGCCGTGCGGCTCAGCTGTAGAGGGCCACGATGGCCTCGCGGTTGTTGTCCTCCACGACCTTGCGCTTGACCTTCATCGACGGCGTCAGCTCCCCGGACTCGACCGTGAGGTCGTGGTCGAGGATCACGTACTTCTTGATCGTCTCCCAGCGGTTCAGTCGCCCGTTGAGCTCATCGACGTAGCCGGAGACCATCGTGTTCACCGCCGGGCTGCTGACGATCTCCGTGTACGACGCGCCCTCCATGCCGTTCTGCTTGGCCCAGTCAGTCATCTGGTCGGGGTCGAGGGTGATCAGCGCGACACAGAAGTTGCGTTCGGCCCCGACCACGAGGAACTGGCTCGCATAGGGGCACACGGCCTTGAACTGGGACTCGATGGCAGACGGCGCGATGTACTTGCCGCCGGAGGTCTTGAACAGGTCCTTCTTCCGGTCGGTGATCTTGAGGAACCCCTCGGAGTCCAGCTCCCCGATGTCACCGGTGTGCAACCAGCCGTCGGGGGTGAGCGCCTCGGCCGTCTGCTCGGGCAGGTTGTGATAGCCCTCCATGATGTGGGGGCCCTTGACCAGCACCTCGCCGTCCTCGGCGATCTTGACCTCGCTGCCGGTGAAGGCCGGGCCCACCGAGCCGAACTTGTAGTGGTCGGGGTGGTTGACGAACGCCCCCGCCGAGGTCTCGGTGAGTCCGTAGCCCTCGAGGATCACGATCCCTGCCGCGTGGAACCACTCGGCCACCTCGCGGTTGAGCGCGGCGGCGCCGGAGATGAAGAAGCGGACCCGGCCACCGAAGCGATCGCGGATCTTGCTGAAGACCAGCTTGTCGAAGACAGCGTGCTGCAGCTTGAGGTGCAGCGGGACCGACTTGCCGTCCCGCTGGAGCTGATCGACCTTCAGCCCGACCGCGAAGGCCTGCTTGAAGATCTTCTCCTTCACCCCGCCCTCGGCCGCCTGCATGGTGACGATCCGGCCGTGCGCCTTCTCGAAGATCCGCGGAGCCGCGCCCATGAAGGTCGGCTTCACGACGGCGAGGTTCTCGATGATCTTGTCGACCCGGCCGTCGACGGCGGTGGCGAAGCCGCAGGCCATCTGGGTCGACAGCAGGACCTTGCCGAAGGAGTGCGCCATCGGGAGCCACAGGAACTGCAGGTCGGTCTCGTCGAGGATGCCGTGGGCCTTGATGACCTCGCCCTCGTAGACCCAGGAAAGATGCCGCAGCCGCACACCCTTCGGTCGCCCGGTCGTCCCTGAGGTGTAGATCAGGGTGGCCAGCTGGTCGGGCTCGATCGCCTCGGCGTGGTCGGTCACGGCCGTCGGGTTGTCGGCGAGGTAGGCATCGCCGAGCACCGCGAGGTCCTCCATGCCGATCACCCAGTCCCCGTCGGTCTTGCCGTCGAAGGTGACCACCTTGATCACCTGCGGGATCTCGGAGCGGTGCGAGACCAGCTTCGCGATCTGGGTGTCGTCCTCGGCGAAGACGATGCGGCAGTCGGAGTCACTCAGGATGTAGGCCGTGTCGTCGGCGTTGGTGGACTGGTAGACGGTGGTCGTCGCGGCACCTGCGCAGGTGATCGCGAGATCCGCGAGGATCCACTCATACCGGGTCGAGGATGCGATGCCGACCCGCTGCTCCGGCTCGATCCCCAGCGCCATCAGGCCCGCCGCCAGACGGTTGACCTGGTCGCCGGTCTCCTTCCAGGTCACGCTCTCCCATCGGTCTCCCACGGGGTAGCGGTATGCCTCACGGCTCCCGCTTTGCTTCACCCGATCCAAGAACTGCACCGCGACGTTGCGCGGCATCGACTCGAGAAACGACGCGTCGTGATTGATCGGCATGGTTCTCCTGCGCTCTCCGGGAAAGGCTGTGACGCAAGTAACCTAGATCACGATGCTACGCGGCGGTAGGGATCAGGCCCGCGCGGCGACGTAGGCCTCGGCCATTTCCCTGGCTTCCGCGATCAACCCGTCGACCTTGAGCAGCTGAGGTAGCAGCGAACGGTCAGTGTTCAGGGCCCGGAACATCGTGCTGACGCTCACTCCGTGACCCGGTCGGTGCACCACCACCAGCTCGTCGCCAGCCGCCAACGTGCCCTCCTGGACCACCCGGAGGTAAGGACCCGGGCGCCCCAGTGCGGCGAAGCGCTTGACCCACGCCCGGTTCTCGTAGCCGGAGAAGCCCATCCAGTTCTTGAAGTCGTTGCACGGGGTGCGCACGGAGCTGATCTCGAGCAGGGTCGAACCGATCAGCCACCGTTCACCGATCTCGGCATCGTTGACGTCGATGCCGCTCGTGGTCAGGTTCTCGCCGAACTGGCCGTCGCGGATGTCCTGCCCGAGTTCGGCGGCCCAGTGGTCCAGGTCCTCGCGGGCGAAGGCGTAGACAGCCGCGTCGCGGCCACCGTGATTGACCGTGTCGGAGACCTGGTCGCCCTCCAGGCCACGAGCGGCCACCTGAACGGGCCCGGTGACCGCATGCTTGTCGATGGAGGTCCGGCCGATCGCGGCCCATTCACGGGTCTGGGGCCGACCGACGTTGACCGAGCGGATGAAAGCCATGATCAGATTGTGTCGTATCGCGCCGATGCTGTTCGTGGACAGGGTGACGACAACGCATGGCGGCGCCAGCCGCCGAACCACCACAGGAGGACAGAGATGTCGCAGTACCTGCTTTCCGTTCATGGTTCCATCGACGACACGATGCCGCCCGAGGACGAGATCCAGCGCATGTACGCCGCCACGGGCAAGTTCAACGACGAGCTCCGCTCCTCGGGCAAGTGGGTGTTCGCCGGCGGTCTGCATCCGATCACCAGCGCCACCGTGGTGGACGGGACCGGGACCGGGACGGTGATCACCGACGGCCCCTACGTCGAGTCCAAGGAGTACCTCGGCGGATTCTGGGTGATCGAGGCCGAGGACCTCGACGAGGCCCTGGCCCTGGCCGCCCGTGGCTCGGCCGCCTGCGGTGGCAAGGTCGAGGTCCGCCCGTTCCAGGACGTCTGAGTCCTTGCCCGACGATGACCTCACCGCGCAGATCAGCGGCGTCGTCAGGGCCGAGTACGGCCGCGTCGTCGCCGGTCTGATCCGGCGCTTCGCAGACGTCGACCTCGCCGAGGACGCCCTGTCCGAGGCGCTGGTCGTCGCGCTCCAACGGTGGCCAGCTGACGGAGTGCCGCCCAACCCCGCCGCGTGGCTGACCCGAGTGGCCGGCAACAAGGCCATCGACCGGATCCGCCGCGAGCGGGTCCGCGACGCCAAGTACGCCGAGGCCGCCATGCTCACCGATGACACCCCGCACGAGCCCACCGGGCCGGTGGAGGACGACCGGCTCCGGCTGATCTTCACCTGCTGCCACCCGGCGATCGCGCGACCCGCCCAGGTGGCCCTGACGCTGAGGCTGCTGGGCGGCCTCACCGTCGGCGAGATCGCTCGGGCCTTCCTGGTGCCCGAGACCACGATGGCCCAACGGATCACACGGGCCAAGTCCAAGATCAAGCAGGCACGCATCCCCTACCGCGTGCCCCAGCAGGGTGACCTGGAGGTCCGCCTCGACGCTGTCCTGACCGTGCTCTACCTGATCTTCAACGAGGGCTACCTCTCCTCCGGGAACGCCGACCCGATCCGCACCGAGCTGTGCAGCGAAGCGATCCGCCTGACTCGCCAACTGCGCGCCCTTGACGCCGCGGTGGGCTCCCCGCCGGAGGTCGACGGCCTCCTCGCTCTGATGCTGCTCCTGGAGGCCCGCAGGCGGGCGCGGGTCGCCGACGGCATCCTGGTCACCCTGCCCGACCAGGATCGCTCACGGTGGGATCACAGCCTGATCGACGAGGGACACGCGCTGGTCCGGCACTGCCTCGCGGTGAATCGACCCGGCCCCTACCAGCTCCAGGCGGCGATCAACGCGGTGCACACCGATGCGCTGGACGCCTCGATGACCGACTGGAAGCAGGTGGTGGCGCTCTACGACCAGCTGCTCCGGGTCTCCCCCGGCCCCGTCGTGGCCCTCAACCGAGCCGTGGCTGTCGCCGAGCTCGACGGTCCCCAGGTGGGGCTCGCGATCGTCGACGGCCTCCCCCTGAGCGACTACCACGCCTGGCACGCGACCCGCGCCGATCTGCTGCGGCGACTCGGGCGCGACGACGAGGCGCGGGCGGCGTACGACCGGGCGATCGAGCTGACCGAGAACGCCGCCGAACGCAGCTGGCTCGGGCGACGCCGCGACACCCTCGGCTAGCGTGGCGGGCATGGTTACCTCGCCGGAGCGCGACGAGCCGGACGTGATCGCGTTCGGCGATGCGTCGGCCTTCGAGGCCTGGCTCGAGACGCACTCGGACCACCCCGCAGGTGTGTGGATCAAGATGGCCAAGAAGGCGTCGGGAATCCCCTCCATCAGCGAGGACGAGGCCGTCGACGTCGGCCTGTGCTTCGGCTGGATCTCGGGTCAGCGGAGGTCCCACGACCACGACTTCTACCTGCAGAAGTACGTCCCGCGACGCCCGCGCAGCCGGTGGTCACTCGTGAACGTACGCAAGGTCGAGGCCCTCACCGACGCGGGCCGGATGCGCTCAAGCGGCCTCGCCGAGGTCGACGCAGCGAAGGCGGACGGCCGCTGGGAGGCCGCCTATCCCCCACAACGCGAGGCAGGCGTTCCCGACGACCTGGCGGCGGCGTTGGCCGCCCACCCGGTCGCAGCCGCGGCGTTCGAGGCTCTTGGAGCCTCGGCGCAGTACGCGGTGATCCTCGACGTCCTCACCACCCGCACACCCGCCAACCGTGCCGCCCACATCGAGAAGGCGGTCAGCTCGCTGGCTAGTCGGCCAGCATCGTGAGGACCGCGCGCTCCAGCCCCGCCTGCCGGGCCGCGGGGTCGGCGTACTGACGCTTGAGCGCTGCGGCGATGGTCACCCCGTTCTCGTAGAGGTCGATCACCCGAGGGTCGATGTAGGCCGACTTCGCGACCGTCGGGGTGTTGCCGAGGAACTCCGAGACCTCCACCGCAGCAGCGCGCACCGCCCGGGCCCGCGACGCCTTGGTGTCGCCGGGCTCCTCGCTGGCAGCCAGCGCAGCGGCCGCCAGCACCGTCGCGTGCCACGTGCGGAAGTCCTTGGCGGTGAGGTCCTCCCCCGTGCTGGTGCGCAGGTAGTCGTTGACCCGGGCGGCGTCGAGGTCGACCCACCGACGCGCCTCCTTGTAGGCCAACAGGCGGTCACTTCCGCCGCGGCGGCGTCGCATCACCTCGATGGCCGAGATCGCCAGCGGATCATCGATCTCGATGCGGTGCTCGATGCCCGACTTGCCGACGAAGTCGAACACGAGGCGACCACCGCGCCCCGACACGTGCCGACGCTCGAGCGTCGTGAGACCGAACGAGCCGTTGTCGGCGTAGGCATCCCCGCCGATCCGGAAGTAGCCGAGGTCGAGCAGTCGGACGGCCGTCGCCGCGGCACGGTCCAGGTCCATTCCCTCACTGCCGAGGTGCGTCAGAAGAGTACGACGGGCCGCTGGCAGCCGCTTCGCAGCCTGGGTGACCCGGTCGAACTTGAGCTTGTCGCGCTTGATCCGCCACTCGGGGTGGTAGAGGTACTGCCTCCGGCCCGCCTCATCGGTGCCGACCGCCTGCAGGTGGCCGTTGGGAACTGGGCAGATCCACACGTCGGACCAGGCCGGCGGGATGACCAGCGCCTTCACCCGCGCCACCTCCTCGGCGCCCAGCCGTCCTCCAGCAGCATCCAGGTAGACGAAACCGCTGCCGGCCCGTCGCCGGGTCCAGCCGCGGGAGTTGGGGGAGACCGTCCGCAGGCGAGCCATCACGTCAGGCTAGGTGAGCCAGCCCTGCTCGGACTTCACCCGTGGGGGTGTCAGTCGTCTCCTGCCCCTGGTTCATCAAGGTATGCAGGCGAACCTCCACTCCCCACGATGAGTTCGCCGAGGGAAGCACCGGCTGACCTGCATCCCTTGATGAACCTGAGGCGCGCGGGACGAGCTAGTCCTGGACCGCCTTGGCGATCGCGACACACATCGTCAGGTAGTGGTCGCCGGGGGCAACCCGGGGGCCGTCTTGCGGGTCCTGGAGCCACCACATGGCGTTGTGCATCATGCGCACCACGACCCAGTCGCGGGCCCGGTGCTCATCGAGTCCCGCGACGTCGACCAGGGTGTGGAACCGACGCCGTACGCCGTCTCGGACGTCACCGGCCAGCTCGTCGTACCGGTTGAAGAGCATGGGGGCGAGTTCGAAGTGAGGATCCCCCGACATCGGTTTCGGGTCGATGGCCAGCCAGGGCGACCGGTGCGCGGCGAGCACGTTCCCGTAGTGCAGATCCCCGTGGATCGTGGTCGCGTCGATGCTGGGATCGGCCAGGAAACCACGGCCCAGAGACACGGCCTGCTGCACCAGCCTGGGCGGGATCGGTGCCGAGCGGGGCACCTGCGACAGCTCCGCGGTCCACTGCTCGACGTACGACGACAGGGTGCGCAACTGCGGGAGCGCGGGGACGTGCAGCTGGGAGTACAACCCACCCACGATCTCGCAGGCCTCCAGGTCCCACAGGTCGCTCAGGTCCGTGGGGTCGAGGCGCTCCAGCAGCAGCGCGAACCGCCGCGGGTCGGCGCGTAGGAGCTCGACTGCTCCTCGTCCCGCCCACTGCTTCAGCGCGAGATGCTCGTGCTCGGCCTCGGGGTGCGGCCAACCGACCTTCAGCATCGCGGGTCGCTGCGCGATGGTGCGCACGGGCACGACGACTGCGCAGTAGCCGTGGGTCGCAGGTCCGTCGAGATCGAGCTGCCACTCCTCGAGGAGGTCGTCGACCAGTGCTGGGAGCGCCTGCAACCAGCTGTCCCACTCCGCGCTGATCGCGGCGAAGGCCAGGAGACCGGCGGGCAGCCTCACCGGGTGCGGATCCAGTGATCGGCCGGCGCCTGCGGCTTGTGCTCGACGGCCTGCCGGGATTCCACCCACCCGTCGGCCCCGAAGGCCTCGCAGAACACGCGTCGCCAGAAGGCCCCCGCCTCAGGGTTCTCGTGCTGGAAGCCCACCCGCCACGGCCCTGGGTGCTGTGCCAGCACGTACGCGGCGAGGCGCCGCCCCACGCCGGTACGTCGCGCCGCCGGCACCACGAAGAACTGGGCCAACGACTGCTCTGCTGTCGCGAGGTCGCTCACCAGCGCGAAGCCGATCGGGGCCGGAGCGCCGAGGTTCGGGTGGGGCGCCCACGCGATCCAGCCTTCACGACCCACGCCCGGATACCCCTCGAGGGGCGCCGTGTTGTAGCGACCATCGGGCTGGGGAAAGCTGTCGACCACCGGTGCCAGGTCGTTGCGGAACGCCTGCCACAGCCACGCGACGATGTCCCACTGGTCATCAGCGACGCGACGTACGTCCACTACTTCTTGGACTTCTCTGCCGTCGGAGCGTTGGAGAGCGCGGCGATGAAGGCTTCCTGGGGAACCTCGACGCGGCCGACCATCTTCATCCGCTTCTTGCCCTCCTTCTGCTTCTCCAGCAGCTTGCGTTTGCGGGTGATGTCGCCGCCGTAACACTTCGCGAGCACGTCCTTGCGGATCGCCCGGATGGTCTCGCGAGCGATGACCCGAGCACCGATCGCCGCCTGGATCGGCACCTCGAACTGCTGGCGCGGGATCAGCTCCTTGAGCTTGCCGGCCAGCATCACGCCGTAGCCGTACGCCGCGTCGCGGTGGACGATCGCGGAGAACGCGTCGACCGGCTCACCGTGCAGGAGGATGTCGACCTTGACCAGATCGGCCGCCTGCTCCCCGGAACGTTCGTAGTCGAGGGAGGCATAGCCCTTGGTCCGCGACTTCAGCGCATCGAAGAAGTCGAAGACGATCTCCCCCATCGGAAGGGTGTAACGCATCTCGACCCGGTCCTCGGACAGGTAGTCCATGCCCTGGAGGTTGCCGCGCTTGGTCTGGCACAGCTCCATGATCGTGCCGATGTAGTCGGAGGGCGACAGGATCGTGGCACGCACCATGGGCTCGCGGACCTCGGCGATCTTGCCCTCGGGATACTCGCTCGGGTTGGTCACCTCGAACTCGGTGCCGTCGTCCATCGTCACCTGGTAGACCACGTTGGGTGCGGTCGAGATCAGGTCGAGGTTGAACTCGCGCTCCAGCCGTTCGCGCACGATCTCCATGTGCAGCAGTCCGAGGAACCCGCAGCGGAACCCGAACCCGAGGGCACCCGAGGTCTCCGGCTCGTAGGCCAGGGCGGCATCGTTGAGCTGCAGTCGCTCGAGCGCGTCACGCAGGGCCGGATAGTCGTCGCCGTCGATCGGGTAGAGGCCCGAGTAGACCATCGGATTGGGGTGCTTGTAGCCGCCCAGCGCCTCGGTGGCGCCGTGGTGCTGGCTGGTCACCGTGTCGCCGACCCGGGACTGGCGCACGTCCTTCACCCCGGTGATGAGGTAGCCCACCTCGCCGACGCCGAGGTCGGAGGACTTGACCGGTTCAGGGCTGATCACGCCCACCTCGAGCATCTCGTGCACGACACCGTTGGACATCATCTTGATCCGGTCGCGGTGCGACAGCTTGCCGTCGACCACGCGGACGTAGGTGACCACCCCGCGGTAGGTGTCGTAGACGGAGTCGAAGATCAAGGCGCGCGGCGGGGCGTCGGCGTCACCGACGGGTGCCGGAGTCTGCTTGACGATCTCGTTGAGCAGGGCCTCGACACCCAGCCCGGTCTTGGCCGAGGTCTGCAGCACGTCGGCAGGGTCGCAGCCGATGATCCCAGCCAGCTCGGCGGCGTACTTCTCAGGCTGGGCCGACGGCAGGTCGATCTTGTTGAGCACCGGGATGATGTGCAGGTCTGCGCCGAGCGCCAGGTAGAGGTTGGCCAGCGTCTGGGCCTCGATCCCCTGGGCGGCGTCGACCAGCAGGACGGCCGCCTCGCATGCCTCGAGCGAGCGCGACACCTCGTAGGTGAAGTCGACGTGACCGGGCGTGTCGATCATGTTGAGCACGTAGTGCCCCGGCGCTGCACCCTGCTCGTTGTCCGCCGGCACCGTCCACGGCATCCGGACGGCCTGGCTCTTGATGGTGATCCCCCGCTCGCGCTCGATGTCCATGCGGTCGAGGTACTGCGCCCGGGCCGCCCGGGCATCGACGACACCGGTCAGCTGGAGCATCCGGTCGGCCAGCGTCGACTTGCCGTGGTCGATGTGCGCGATGATGCAGAAATTGCGGATGATCGCGGGATCGGTGTGGCCGGGCCGGGGGGCAGTCGAGGGGGGCACTGAGGGCTTTCTTCTACGTCGTCGGGGATCGTGTCATTCTTCCATGCCATCCCACCTTCCCCTGATTCGACAGCCTGGGGACACCCGCGCGGGCGCTGGCGGCCGACGTCGGGAAGGATGCCGGGCATGAAGCCCTACCCGGTGCCCAGCCGCAGCTCGGCCCGCCGACTGGAGTGGCAGTTCCTTCCGGCCAACCTGCGTGCCTACATCGAGCGCAAGTGCGGGTCGCCCGTGAACACCGCCGTCTCGCAGAACGCCGGGTTCACTCCTGGCTTCGCCTCGGTCCTGACCTGCGAGGACGGCAGCCGCCACTTCGTCAAGGCGGCGTCGGTCAAGGCACAGCCGGCCTTTGCCACCTCCTATCGCGAGGAGGCTCGCAAGCTGTCGGAGCTCCCGTCCGCCATCCCTGCCCCGCAACTGCTGTGGTCGCTCGACGACGACTGGGTCGTGCTCGGCATCGAGTACGTCGAGGGCCGCCATCCGGCCCGGCCGTGGTCGAGTGCGGACCTGGAGCGCTGCCTGGACACCGTCGCCGACCTCGCGGACCGACTCACCCCGCCGCCGGTGCGCATGGACCTGGACACGTTCGCTGACGAGTTCGCCTCGGTGCCCGGTCACTGGGACCACGTCCGGGCCACCCAGCCCGGGTTGCCACATCTCGAGGAGGCCGCTGCCCTGGCCGCCGGATTCCGCGAGGTCACCGCGGGCGACACGGTCGTCCACACGGACCTGCGTGACGACAACCTCCTCATCGACGACGACGGCAAGGTCTGGACCTGCGACTGGAACTGGCCGGTGCTGGGAGCGTCGTGGCTCGATGCGGTGTTCCTGCTGATCGGTCCGCGGGGAGACGGTCTCGACGTGGAGGCCGTCATCGCGGACCGCAGTGAGCTCAGCGCCGTACCTCCCGATCACATCGACCGGGTGCTCGCCCTGTTGGCCGGCTACTTCCTCAAGCAGCGAGACGACCCGGTGCCGCCGACGTCACCACACCTGCGCGCACACCAGTCCTGGCACGCCGAGACGTGCTGGGACTGGCTGTGCGAGCGGCGCGGCTGGTCGTGACGCTCGAGGCTCGCCTCAGCCCGCCCAGGTGATCAGCTGGTAGGGGCCGTCCTGCTGCTCCAGGCCGTTGAGCACCAGGAACCTGACCGGCGTGCCCGCAGGCTGCGTCAGCGCGACGACGGCGTTCGCCTGCCCGGTCGCGGACGGCGGCACGTAGCTGGTGAACCTCAGGGAGCCCTGGTTCACGAACACCCGGTCGTCCGGATTGGCGCCGCTGCCACGGCCCGCCTGAGCGTAGACGTCCTGACGACCGTCACCGTTGATGTCCCCGACCGCGATCCCGACCCCGTCGGTGCCGCTGGCAGCCGTGCCCAGTCGGACCTGTGCAGCCAGGGATGTCGCGGTCCCGAGACGGTAGGCCCACCCGTTGTCGTCACTGGTGACCAGATCCAGGAGGCCGTCGTTGTTGAGGTCACCGGTCACCGCGTCGGTGATCGCGGTCAGTCCGACGGAGGCTGAGGTCTCGGCGAACCCGGTCCCGGTGTTGCGGTAGAGCAGTGGACGCTCCTGGTGGAACTTGCAGGCCAGCAGGTCCATCCGGCCGTCCTTGTTGTAGTCCAGCGGGAGGGCACACGAGACGCCGGAATTCGGCTGGGACACGTTCCAGGCCGGAGCGTAGGTCAGCGAGCGGCCGGCGTTGTTGAGGAAGATCTTCGACTGCTCGTTCGGCAGACCATTGGCAGGGTTGTCACACGGGTCGCTCACGTTGCGACCCGCCTGGTTGCTCAGGAACAGGTCCTGCCACCCGTCGTTGTTCACGTCCAGGAACGCGACGTACCGGCCGCGGCCGCAGGCGTCGCCGACGCCCCACTCGGTGCCCCGGTCGACGAAGACGCCAACGGAGGTCTGGAACCAGAGTTCGTTGTCCTTCACCGCCGTCTTCACGTAGTTCGACTTGTTGCGCCCACCCGAGCAGTAGGCGTCCTGGAGTCCGTTGCCGTCCACGTCCGCCCAGGCACAGTCGTGACGGTCGAGGATTCCGCCCTGACTGTTGACGCGCGGCCACGCGGTGCGGGCCACCCAGGTGTAGGTGCCGTTGCCGTTGCTGCTGTAGAGGCGACCGTTGGCGTGCTGGTGGTTGACGATCAGGACGTCCTGGTCGCCGTCGTTGTCGTAGTCGACCGGCGCGGCCGACCAGGTGCGCTCGGTGAGGGTGAGGCCGGCGGCTGCTGCGCGGTCGGCCAATTGCGGGTCGGCGGCCTGGACGGCCGCTCCCGGCGCGAGCGCGACCACCCCCGCTGCCGTCAAGAAGGTCAAAGCGATTGAGGCGATACGGATGCGGGACATGGCGACTCCAAAGTCCGAGAAATGCCTTTTATCCTGTCTAGACCCGCTGCCTCCACGGTGCAATGCGCAACAATGACTACCCCGCCCCCCAGTACGTGCCCCCTGGGTCACCCCAGCACGGACAGGGTCACCGGCATGGGTCGCCGCTTCGATTTGGGCTGGTTCCGGGGCGCTGATAGAGTTTCTCGTCGCGTGTCTGGTGTCTGCCGGTCCAGGAGAAGACGCCGATCCGCACCACCTACTTGCAGCAGTTCCGTCCGATTCACCGACAACACAGAGGCGCACCCACGTGGCGAACATCAAGTCCCAGATCAAGCGCAACCGTCAGAACGAGGCGGCGCACGAGCGGAACAAGGCCGTGAAGACGGGCCTCAAGTCCGCCATCCGCAAGTTCCGCGAGCTTGCCGAGGGCGACGACAAGGCTGCCGCCACCGCGGCTGCCCAGAGCGCCACCAAGAAGCTCGACCAGGCTGCGTCCAAGGGCGTCATCCACAAGAACCAGGCGGCCAACCGCAAGTCGGCCATCGCCAAGAAGGCCGCCACTCTCTGAGCCGGTCAGCCCAGGCGCCGTTCCCATCGGGGGCGGCGCTTTGTGCATTTGGCAGGGATGGCCCAGCAGCCAGCCTCAGCGCGGGCTGCGCAGTCGGGTGATCGTGAGCACCAGCCGTTCGAGCGCATAGGACGCGTCGGTGGCTGCACCCTTGATGTCGGCGTCCGCCTGGGCCACAGCCCGGATGGCAGCGGCGGCACCGGCCTCCGACCAGCCTCGGGACTGCTCGCGCAGCGTGCGCAGCTTCCACGGTGGCACCCCGACCACGCGGGCCAGATCGTTGTCCCGCATCCCTCGCGGGGCCGAGATCATGCGGGCCAACCCGCGGGCGCCGGAGGCGAACGCCGAGGTGACCAGGACCGCGGCCGTGCCTCCGTCCAGCGCCCAGCGAAGCTCCTCCAGCGCTGCCGAGGGCCGTCCGTAGAAGGCGTGGTCGGCAACAGCGAACGATTTCGCCTCGGCCCGGCCCCCGAAGTAACGCTTCACCTGGTCGGTCGTGAGGGCCTCGCCGGGAAAGTCATTGGTGAGCTGGTGCGCCGCGGCGGCGAGCGAACGCAGGTCCTGACCGACCGCCTCGACGAGGAAACCTGCTGCGTCACGGTCGATGCGGGCTCCGTGCCCAGCCACCTCCGAGGTGACGAAGGCGGCCAGCTCATTGCTCTTGAGCTGCTCGGACTTCACCTCGGTGACCGTGGGGAGCTTCCTCAGTTTGGTCAGGACCCCGGAGCCCTTCTGGCCACCGGAGTGGGCCAGCACCAACGCGACGTCCTCCACCGGCGCGGCGCAGTAGTCCAGCAGCCCGGAGACCGACTCCTCCGGCAGGTGCTCCAGAGCCCGCACCACCACGCATCGGGTGGAGGAGAAGAGCGAGGGAGCAGCCAGCTCACCGAGGGTCGCCAGGCTCAGGTCCGCGGCGACGGCGTCGGAGAACTCCGCTTCGACGTCATAGCCACGCACCGCGGAGCGAACAGCGGACACGGTGCGCTCGTTGAGGAACTCCTCGGGCCCGGTGATCAGGGTGACCCTGCCGAGAACGGCTGACGGTTGAGGTGCGCGAGGACTGGCCATGGTGGCGCCAGCCTGCCACAGGCCACGGACACTCTGGCTGGCGAGGCCAGCCGGTTCAGCCTCGATGGGTGACCCGCAGCACTCCATCGCGCACGGTGATCGCAATGTCGCCTTCCTGATCGGTCCGGGCGATCTCGAGCCCTGCTGCCGCCAACGGTCCGAGGGTCTCGGTCGAGGGATGTCCGTAGGTGTTGTCGGCTCCCACCGAGACGACCCCCACGCGCGCACCCAGGCTCAGGAGCCAGTCCAGGTCCTGATGCCGACTGCCGTGGTGCGGGACCTTGAGCACGTCCACCCGGAGCCCGGGCCACGCCGCCGCCAGGGCCTGCTGCGCGGGCGGCTCCACGTCCCCGAGCAGCAGGATCCGCACGCCGGCCACCTCCACCAGCAGCACCACGCTCGCGTCGTTGGGGCCACTGCCGTCACCCTCCCCGGCCGCGGACCTGGTCATGGTCGGTCCGGGGCCCAGCACCTGGAGCGTGAGGTCTCCGACGGCTCGACTCTGTCCGTAGCCCGCCACTCGAACCAGGGCCCGTCCACGCGCCTCGGCCCGCACCTGCGTCACGTTGGGAAGCGGGTCCGCGAGGGCACTGACCTCCACAGCGCCGATCGTGCGCCCCGACAGCACCCCAGGGAGCCCGTCGACATGGTCGGCATGGAAGTGCGTCAGCACGACCAGCGGTACGCCGCGCACACCGAGCCGGTCCAGGCACCGATCGACCAGTCGGGGGTCGGGGCCGGCATCGACCACCACGGCCTGGCCGTGACCCGCGTTGAGCACCAGCGCATCACCCTGTCCGACGTCGCACGCGACCAGGACCCAGCCCTCCGGCGGCCAGCCGGGCGTCGGCAGGGGCACCAGCACCGTGACGAGCATCAGCACGAGGGCCGTGGTGCCGGTCCGGCGACTGCGCAGGAGCCTGGGAAGGATGACGGCGCAGAGCAGGCACCCGACCGTCAGCAGGGTGAGAGCCATGGCGCCGGTGCCCCAGCCGACCGCGGGCACCGGCAGTGCGGCGCCGCGCTCCGCGACCTCCACGATCCACTCGGCCGACCAGGCAGCCACCCAACCCAGTGCACGGCCCAACGGGGTGACCAGGAGTCCGAGCACGCCGGCGAGCAGTCCCAGGATGGTGGCCGGGCCCACCGCGGGGGCGGCCAGCAGATTGGTCACCACCGCCACCAGGCTGATCTGGCCGGAGATGGCTGCGACCACCGGCGTGCAGGCGAGTTGCGCTGCGAACGGCACAGCGATCGCCTCGGCGAGCGGCGCAGGCATCCAGGCCGCGAGGGCATCTCGCCAGCCCGGGGCCAGGAAGAGGATGCCCGCCGTCGCCAGCACCGACAGCACGAATCCCGTCGAGGTCGCCAACCACGGGTCGAACAACAGCAGGACGACGACGGCGACGGCCAGAGCCCGTGAACCGCGCTCACGTCCATTGGATGCCATGGCGAGCAGTCCGACCGCCCCCATGGCAGCCGCGCGGACCACGCTGGGCTCGGTGCGAGCGAGCAGGACGAACCCCGCGATGCCCAAGCCCGCGACGAGGACCTGCCAGCGGCCCCGGACGCCGCACCACCGGGCAAGGGTGAGCACGAAGCCCACCACGAGGGTGAGGTTGGTCCCGGAGACCGCCAACAGATGGGTCAGTCCGGTGGTCCGGAAGTCGGTCGCGACCGTCTCGGGAAGCTGCGCGTCGTCGCCGTCCACGAGAGCCGGGACCAGCACCTCCCCGCGCGAGGGCCCGGCCTTGGCGGCCTCGCGGATCGCGGTCCGCAGCGCCCCTGCCGCTCGCCAGGTCACCCCCGGGCCGGTGACCAGGTCCGGCTCTCCGCGTACGGCGAGGATCCCGCCCAGCTGCCGGTCCTCGGCGGGAGTCAACCGACCGAGCACCTCGACCCGGCTGCCGAGGGAGGTGTCCTCCCACTGGCTGGGCGCGATGACCAACACCGGCACCTGGCTGCCCTGGCTGAAGCCGCGCCCCGTCACCTGCTCCACCCGCCCCCGGAACAGGACCTGGTCGGCGAACCGCCCGTGGGTGAGCACAGGGTCGGAGGTCACCGTGAGGCGGGCATGGACGACGGCCGACTGCGAGGCGAGCACCGCCACCGGACTCGTCGCGATGGCATGGGCGCGCAGCCCTGCCCCACCGCCGACACCGAGAGCAACCACCCCGCAGGCACCGAGCACCGCGGTTCCCCGGATCCCGGTCCTGGCCCACCACCAGGCAAGCGCGGCGACGCCTGCCAGCACCACCGGGACGACCATGCTGTGAGGCGCCAGCAACGCCAGCAATGCGCCTGCCCAGGCAGCCACTGCCAGCAGCGGCATGCGCAGGTCGACGGTGGGCTCACCCGATGCCTCCTCGGACGGGGTCACGGGTGGCGCGAGGTCAGATCGTGACGTGGGGAGCGAGCTCGGCCAGCGTCGCGTCACCGATGCCATCGACTTCGAGCAACTCCTCGACGCTGGTGAATGCCCCGTTGGTCTCGCGCCAGCCGAGGATTGCCTGGGCGGTCACCGGGCCGACGCCGGGCAGCTCCTCGAGCTGCGCCTGCGTGGCGGTGTTGATGTTGACCAGGGCACCCGGGCCAGCAGTGGTCTCGGGAGCCGCCGACGCCGCGATGCCGGGCACCGTCGGTGCACCGACCAGGATCTGCTCGCCGTCGACCAGGAGGCGAGCCTGGTTGATCCCGCTCAGGTCGACCCCCGAGCGCACTCCCCCAGCCGCCCTGAGTGCGTCGACGACCCGGGAACCGCTGTCGAGCACGACGATGCCGGGACGACGGACCTTGCCGGCGACGTCCACCACCACCGATGCAGGCGTCGTCAACGACGCAGTCGAGGAGGTGGGCGTGGCCACCGGCGTCGCGTCTGACGAACTGGCAGGCGTCCGAAGGGGTGCCGTGGCGACCTCCGGCGCCAGCGGCACGGGATCGCCCGGGGCGCTGCGCCAGGCCCACCACCCCGCCGCCAGGAGGCCGGCCAGCACCGCGAGCGCGACCAGCACCACCTGGGCGCCGGTGAGCCGCACCCGACCGCGCAGGGTGTCTGGCAGACGCTGGGCGAGGTGGTGGGCGACGACAGCACCGGCCCGGGGAGAGGCGTGGCGACCCGGCACCGGAACCGGTGAGCCGGACTCCGGTCCGACCTCGCTGGGCAACCCATCGCGTGGGGCTGGCCCTCCTTCGCGAACCGCGGCCAGCTCGGCACCCAGCAACGACAGTCGCCGACTGACCTCATCGGGCGGCGGGGCTGATCGGCGTTGGGGCATGCCCCGAACCTAGGCAGCGATCACCGGCCTGCCCACCAGCAATTGGGGCCGCTGTGGAGAACGCTCAGAGCAGCGGCGCAACGCAGACGGCAACCATGCCGGGACCCACGTGCGCTCCGAGCACGGCACCGAGTTCGGCGCACTCCACGGGTCGGCCCTCGAGGTTGTCAGCCAGGCGTTGACCGACGGCCGCCACCAGGGCATCGGCACGATCCGGGTTGGCCAGGTGGGCCACGCCGAGGCTCACCCGTCGATCGCCGGCCGCCTCCACGGCCAGGTCGACGAGCCGCGCCAGCGCCTTGCTGGTGGTGCGCACCTTCTCCAGCGACTCGATGCGCCCGTCCTTGATGCGCAGCAGCGGCTTGACCGACAGAGCACTGCCCAGGATGGCCGCGGCGGCACCGATCCGCCCGCCTCGACGCAGGTACTCCAGCGTGTCGACGTAGAACAGGGAGGTCGCGCCCGTGGCCCGTCGCCGGGCCGCGTCCGCGGCCTCCTGTGCCGTCCCCCCTGCGTCGATGACGTCAGCCGCCTCCAGGGCGGCCACCCCCGTCGCGAAGCCGACCTGCCGGCTGTCGACCACCAGGACCGGGACAGGTGAGTCCCGGGCAGCCAGCTGGGCCGACTCGAACGTCCCGGACATCTCACCGGAGAGATGCACCGACACGATCGAGTCGGCGCCGGCATCGGCCGCCGCCTGGTAGGCCTCGAGCACCGCAGCCGGGGTCGGACGCGAGGTGCTCACCGGCGTCCAGGTCCGCAGGGCCTCAGCAACCTTGGCCGGGGTCGCCTCCGCCGAGCCCTCGTCGTACGACGCGGCTCCGATCACCACCTGCAACGGGACGACCCGGATGCCCCGTGCGGAGGCGACGTCTGCTGGCAGGGACGCGGTGGAGTCCGTGACGACTGTGATGCGAGGCACACCGGAAGGCTACCGGTCAGTCACCCCACGCCTACGGCGTGCCAGTCACCCCACGCCTACGGCGTGCCATGCCCCGCGCACGATCTGCGCAGCGCCCTTGGGCACGACGCCCGCCTTGACCAGGATGCGTGCAGACTCCGCCACCTGCACCGCGGCCTGGGCGAAGGTGCTGTTCGGCACCAGGAAGTGCAGTGCGTGGTACCAGATCCGGGCCGCGACGAGAGTGTCGCCGAGCTCGGTCGCGGCCAGGTAGAACGCCCTGTTCGGGATGCCCGAGTTGATGTGGACGCCCCCGTTGTCACCGGTGCCGGTGTAGCGATTGGCATAGTGATCCGGCTGCGGGTCCTTGCCCAGGATCGGGTTGTCATAGGCCGTGCCGGGGTGCCGCATCGATCGAAGCGCCTCGCCGTACAGGTCCGGGCCCATGATCTCGTCGCCGATCAGCCAGTCGGCCTGCTCCGGGCTCTCGTGGTTGGCCCACTGGGTGATGGAGGTGCCGAAGACATCGCTGAAGTGCTCGTTGAGCGCCCCGGACTCCTTCTGGTAGATCAGTCCCGACGCGTACTGGGTGACGCCGTGGGCCAACTCGTGGGCCACCACGTCGAGGGACCGGGCGAAGCCGGCGAAGATCACGCCGTCGCCGTCCCCGAAGGTCATCTCGTCGCCGTCCCAGAACGCGTTGTTGTACGCCGTGCCGTAGTGCACGTTGAGGATCAGGTCGAGGCCGGTGTTGTCGATGGAGTCGCGGTTGAGGACCTGCTTGAAGTAGCCGCGGACCACTCCGGCGTTGTCGTAGGCGTTGATCACCTCGACGTCCTTGGTCTCCGGGGAGCCCTCCGGGCGGACGAGTGTCACGCGCTGGTTGGCGGTGTTGGCCGAGTCGTAGACCTCGCGGCGCGAGGTGCCCGTCGGTGCGGGAGCAAGGCCGGGGGCGGCGCCGCGCGCGGATCGTCCGAGAGCGTCCCCGCGGCGTTTGCGGGCAGCATCGGACAGCGACTTCTGGCTCTTGTCGGCGGCTGCGCCGTCGGTGTTCTTGCTGACTTCGGACTGCACGTACGGCGGGACGAAGTGACAGATGGTGCGTGTGTGGTTCATCGTGCCCTCCTCAGGGCTTGCGGGTACATGGACCAAGACCCAGGAGCCGAGCACCAGATACAGCCACCAGCACCGACCCCAGTAGTCACGACGGGGCATCCCGCTGGGCCCGAACCGTCTGATAGGCATGAAACGTCGGCACGGGCGTGGGGCCCGGCCAGTCCCTGGGGGAACACCATGCGGTCCACCGTCACCTCGATCTGCGCGGCGCTGGGCGTCGCCACCGCCCTGGCATCAGCCACCGTCGCCCTGACCGCCGGGTCTGCCGCGGCTGCCCTGCTGCCATCCACCGCGGTGCCGGCCTCGGCGGCCGGGGACACGGTCGACTGCTCGGTCACCGCGCAGCCCCTGACGGTGACGGGGACCCAGGTCAGCGGCGAGGTGAGCCTCACCTGCTCCGCGGGAGCCGACATCCACCGCGCCAAGTCAGCGCCCTCTCTCTACGAGGTGCTCCCCGGCGGCACCCTGCGAGAACTGGTGGCCCCCGGCGGCTTCGGACTCACCTCGTCCACCGCTCCCATCCTGTCCTCGGGCAGCGGCGTGCTGCTGGATTGCGGCCGTGGCAGCGGACTGTCCGGGACGCACACCTACCTGCTGCGCGCGCGAGTGACCGTCAAGCACACCACCACCCACTCCTCGACGCCGTACGTCGCGAAGGTGGCCCGCAAGCAGGTCGTCACCTGCCCGTGAGGGTCCCGCTGATGACCGATTCGTGACCCCACCGTGATCCACCGCACCCTCCCAGCGTGATAGAGCAGAGGGGGCGACTCGGACACAAGGGGGACACGGGGCATGTGGAAGTTGGTGCGCTACCGGCGTCTCCAAGCCATCACGATCGCCTTCCTGGCAGCCCTGATCACCGCCTGCGCGGTCTTCGCGCCCCTCTACGACCGCGCCACCCAACAGGCACTCGTCGACCTGCAACTGGCGCAGGCTCCGGTCCAGGTCTCAGGCCTGAGCATCGAAGGCGCCTGGCCGGCGGTCGCCGTCCCCCGATCGGTGAGTCGCCAGTTCGAAACACCGGTGCAAGGGGCCCGAGGCATCGCGAACGTCCTCGCGGGCGCTCCCGCCACGACGGGCACGATGCTGTGGCGTGACGGCTTCTGCGACCACGTCGAGGTGATCGATGGCCGCTGCCCCACCGATGCCGGCGAGATCATGGTGAGCGAGGCGGACGCGGAGGGCTTCGGGTTGGCCCCGGGCAGGCGCATCACCGTCGCCGGTGATCAGCCCATCGGGGAGAGCACCGCACCCGACGTCCACCTCGTCGTCGTCGGGGTCTACGCCGAGGTGCCGTCGGCCTTCTGGTTCGGCACCCGCCTCACGGGACTCTCCGGGATCCTGGACCAGGGCTCCCCGCCGCAGCTCCAGCACGACTTCTGGCTGGCCGACGACAGCTCGTTCGCCTCGATGGACCTGGCCGCCCTGCCGCAGGCGATCATGCTGCTCGACTACACCCTCGACCAGTCGGCGACGGGCGTCGACGAGCTGCTGGCCATGGCCCCTCGGCTGCGGACGCTCGAACGGACCGCGCCGACGAGCGGCGCCGTGGTGCACACCGGACTGCCCGACATCGCAGATCAGGTTGCCCACCAACGCGACCAGTCGCAGGTCACGATCCCGCTGCTGATGGTCCAGCTCGGGCTGTTGGCCACCGTCGTGTTCTGGCTCGTCCTCAGCGCCGCGACCGAGCAGCGTCGGCCCGAGGTCGCCCTGGCGTTGCTGCGCGGACGGGGCCGCAGGGGTGCGCGACGCCTGCTGCTCTCCGAGCTGCTGCCGATGGTCCTGCTCGGCGTCCCCGCCGGGCTCGTCATGGCTGTCGCCCTGTGCTGGGTCACCGTGACGTTCTTCCTGCCCGGTTCGGCCACGGTGGAGCTCAGGTCGACTCCGGCGCTCGCACTGGTGGCAGCCGTTGTCGGGCTCTGTGTCATCGCAGCCCTCGCCGTGTGGCGGGTGGCCCGCGAGCCGGTCGAGACCCTGCTCCGATCGGTGCAGTCGCGCCGGGCCGGCTGGCGACTGGGTGCCCTCGAGACCCTCGTCCTCACTGCGGCGGGGACAGCGGTGGTGGCCTTCCTGACCGGCGGTCTGAGCGGCCCCATCGCCCTGGCCGCACCGGCGCTGCTCGCCCTGGTGGTCGGGCTGCTGCTGGCCTACGCCACCGTGCCGGTCTCGTCCGTGGCCGGGCGCCGGCTGCTCGGCAGTGGCCGGGTCCGCCTGGGCGTGAGCGTGCTGGACGCCGCCCGCAGCCCCGGCACCCGTCGGATGCTGGCCATCCTCACCGTGGCCACAGCCCTCCTGGTCTTCTGCACCGATGCCCTGGTCGTCGGTGACCGGAACCGCGCGGATGCCGCCGAGCAGCAGGCTGGCGCACCGCTGGTCGCAGAGGTCTACGGCAACGACCTGTTCACGGTGCGCAGCGTCCTGGATGACCTCGATCCGGATGGCTCCTCGGTGACGCCGGTGGTCTCGATCAAGGCTCCTGCCCCGGACAGTCCGACGACGCTCGCCGTGTTGCCCAGCGCCTTCCGCCGCATCGCCCTGTTCCCCGGCCAGGATCCCAGCGACATCCCGTGGTCGGAGCTGGCGAGCCCCGAGGTCGAACCGATCCGCCTGTCCGGACCGCAGGTCTCGGGCCTGCTCACCTCCCGGAAGCTGGGGGTCAGCACGCAGGACACCGAGATCCCGCTCACCTTGACCCTCGAGGTGGTCGGCGCGACCAACGAGCCGTTCAGCGTCACCGTCGGTGAGCTGCTCACGGGCAACAGCGTCAGGCCGTTCTCGGTCGACGTCCCCTGCCGGGACGGCTGTGTGCTCTCCGGCCTCCGCTTCGGTACGGCGCCGGGCAGCCGAATCTCGGGAAGCCTCTCCCTGAGCAAGGTGCGCGCCGGTGGCGTGCCGGTGAACCTGGGACCCGGCTCGGCGTGGCAGTCGGTCAACGACACCGAGACCGGCAAGATCCAGGTGCGCTCCGCTGCGCCCGACACGGTCACGGTGCGGCTCGCCACCGAGGGCAGCAGCACGTCGCTGGTGACCCACGGTTGGTTCCCCCGAGTGATCCCAGCCATCACCGCCGGTGCCCTGCCCCCGGGCAGCGACGGCGACTCGTTCGTCGGCACCGGGATCGACGGCCTGGCCCGAGCAGCGACCCGGGTGGCGAGCATGCCTCGGGTGCCGGCAACGGGCCCGGAAGCAGCGGTGGTCAACCTCGACGTGGTGCAGCGCGGGGCCAATGTGGATCCCGAGAACACGATCATGCTGTGGTTCGCCAGCGACGACGAGGCCATGCTCGCCAAGGTGACCGATGCCCTGATGGCTCGTGGCGTGGCCATCACGTCCACGACCACCTTGGCGGATCAGCGGCGGAGCTTCGAGCAGACCACCACCGCCTGGAGCCTCCAGTTGGCGGGCGTGGTGGGCGTGGCCGGCCTCCTCATCGCGGTGCTGGTGCTCCTGGTCATCGCCGCCACCGCGTGGCGCCTGCGCTCGCGCGACCTCGCGGCCCTGCGCATGACCGGCCTGAGCCAAGGTTCGGTGCGCTGGATCGCAGTCGCCGAGCAGCTCATCGCGATCGTCCTGGCCGGTGTCGCCGGAACGGTGTGCGGCCTGGTCGGCGCCCATGCGGCACTGCCGACGGTGCCGCTGTTCGCCACCACACCCGAGGTGTCCACCCTCGACCTGACCACCGCCTGGGTCGCCGTCGGAGCCGCGGCCGGAGGCGCCGTACTCCTGCTCCTGGCGGTCGGTTGGCTGTGTGGCGAGGCCATCGCGCGACGCGCGGTGCTGGACCGGGTCAGGGAGTCACTGTGAGCCTCCACCCGACAGGAGTCAGCCGATGACCGGGCTGCCGATCCTCACCAACCGACTGGTGCACATCTACCACTCGGAAGGTCACGACGTCGCTGCGCTCTCGGGGGTCGATCTCAGCGTCGGGGCTGGCGAGTTCGTGGGGTTGCTGGGGCCCTCGGGAGCCGGCAAGTCGACGCTGCTCAGTCTGTTGGGCGGGCTGTTCCGACCCAGCGCCGGCAAGATCTTCGTGGGCAGCGCGGAGCTGTCGACCGTGACCGCCCGCGAGCTGGACGACCTGCGCGCCACCGAGGTGTCCTTGATGCTGCAGGGTGCCACCCGCAACCTGCTGCCCTACCTGACTGCGCGCGAGAACGTCGAGTTCGCCCAGGCCTCCGCTCGACGGGCCGGGAAGTCGCTGCCCGATCCGGCCCAGGTGCTCGCCGACGTCGGGCTGGAGGCGGAGAGCGATCGCCCCCTGGCCGCCCTCACTCCTGGCCACCTTCAACTCAGTGCGGTGGCCGTTGCCGTGGCCATGGTCCCCGGGGTCCTGCTCGCCGACGAGCCCACCAGCCAGCTGGACCATGCGGCCCGTGACCAGGTCCTGGAGACCATCGGCCGGATCAACCGCAGCCTCGGCACGACGGTGGTGCTGGTGACCCACGACCCGGACGTGGCGGCCTCACTCCCCCGCACGGTCACGATCCGCGACGGCCGGGTGGGCGGCGAGGGTCGCAGTGGCGAGGAGTACTCGGTGGTCACCGCGGACGGGTTCCTCCCGCTGCCACCGCACGCCCGCGAGGACCTCACACCGGGGACCCTGGTGCGCTTCCATCTCGAGGACGGGCGCTACACGCTGCTGGCCGGCGCCCCCGACACCGAACAGGAGGAGCCGACGTGAGCGAGCTCGGTGCCGCCCGTGTGAGCGTGAGCTACGGCGAGGTCCACGCGCTGCACGACGTCAGCCTGCAACTGGTGCCTGGACAGTTCGTGTCGATCACCGGTCCCTCGGGTGCTGGCAAGACCTCGCTGCTGTGGGCGCTGGCCGGAGCCCTGGCGCCCGACTCCGGAACGGTGCACCTGGGCGAGACCCAGGTCACCGGACGCGCCCAGGCAGCCGGTCTTGGGATCTCGCTCGTCCCGCAGGGCAACGGGTTGGCCACTTCGCTGACCGCCCACGAGAACATCGTCGTCCCGCTCCTGGCGGCCGGAACCGCGCCCGGGGACGCCGATCAACGCACCCGGGACGCCTTGGTGCTGGTCGGGCTCGAGGACTCCGGTCGCCACCTGGTCGAGGAGCTGTCCGGTGGACAGCAGCAGCGTGTCGCGCTGGCCCGTGCCCTGGCGGCCGGTTCCACGGTGCTGCTGGCCGACGAGCCGACCAGCGACCTGGACGCGGCCAACCGGGAGCGGATGCTGACGGCGTTGCGGGCGGAGGCGACCCGGGGAGCCATCGTGGTGATGTCCACCCACGACCCCGAGGCAGCCGACTTCGCCGATGGCGAGCTGGCCCTGCACGAAGGCCACCTCACCTGGGCCAGGCGACCTGCCTGACCCTCAGCCGGCGACGATGTTGACCAGCTTCGGGGCTCGCACGATCACCTTGCGGATCGTCCTGCCCTCCAGGGCTCGCAGGACCGCCGGATCGGCCAGCGCCTGAGCCTCCAGATCGGCCTCGGCGATGTCCGGGGACACCTCCAGCCGGGCGCGAACCTTGCCCTGGATCTGCACCACGGCGGTCACCGCGTCCTCGACCAGCAGGGACTCCTCGACGGTGGGCCACCCGACGCGGGCCACTGTCGGCTGGTGACCCAGCCGCTCCCACATCTCCTCCGCGGTGTACGGCGCCACCAGGGACAGCAGGATCGCCACCGCCTCGGCAGCCTCACGTACCGCTGGATCGGCTGCGCCGGGACCTGAGTCGATCGCCTTGCGGGTGGCGTTGACCAGCTCCATGATCCTGGCGACCATCACGTTGAAGCGATGGGAGTCGACCAGCGCTGCGATGTCGTGGACGGTGCGATGGGTGACCTTGCGCAGGGCGACGTCGCCCTCGACCGCGGGAGTGCCCACCGGGGACGACACGTCGCCGCTCAGTCGCCACGCACGCTGCAGGAACTTCAGCGACCCTGCCGGCGACATGTCGGCCCAGTCGATGTCGTCCTCAGGTGGGCCGGCGAAGACCAGGGTCAGCCGGACCGCGTCGACGCCGTACGCGTCGATCATGTCGCCCAGGTTGACCCCGTTGCCCAGCGACTTGCTCATCGCCTTGCCCTGGTTGATCACCTGGCCCTGGTTCAGCAGCGCGGTGAACGGCTCGACGAAGTCCACCATCCCCATGTCGTTCAGCACCTTGGTGAAGAACCGGGAGTACAGCAGGTGCAGGATCGCGTGCTCGACGCCTCCGACGTACTGGGCGGCCGGCATCCATTCGCGCACGGCCTCCTCGTCGAACGGGCCGGCGGTGTAGGACGGCGAGCAGTAGCGCAGGAAATACCACGACGAGTCCACGAAGGTGTCCATGGTGTCGGTGTCCCGCTTGGCCGGACCCCCGCAGTTGGGGCACTCCACGTTGACCCAGTCCTCGGCTGCGGCCAGTGGCGAGACACCCTTGGGCTTCAGGTCGGCACCGCGCAGCTCGGGCAGCTCGACGGGCAGCTCGTCGAAGGGCACCGCGACCTCGCCGCAGGCAGGACAGTGGATGATCGGGATCGGCGCGCCCCAGTAGCGCTGGCGAGACAGCAGCCAGTCGCGCAGCCGGAAGTTCACCGTGCTCGTGCCCAGCCCCTTGGCGACCAGCCAGTCGATGATGGCCGCCTTGGCCTCGGGGATGTCCAGGCCGTCCAGCGAGATCTCGGCATTGGCGGAGTTGACCGCGGGCCCGGTCCCGGTGAAGGCGTCACCCTCGAAGTCGGCCGGGGGCTGGACGGTGCGCACGATCGGCAGGTCGAACGCCTTCGCGAACTCCCAGTCGCGTTGATCCTGGCCGGGCACGGCCATGATCGCTCCGGTGCCGTAGTCGGCCAGCACGTAGTCGGAGGCGTAGACGGGGATCTGGGTCCCGGTCACCGGGTTGGTGGCGTGGACGCCCAGGAACACGCCGGTCTTCGGTCGGTCGGTGGCCAGCCGCTCGATGTCGGTGGCCCTGCGGACCTCCTCGACGTACGCCGCCAGGGCTGGTCGCTGCTCGTCGGTGACCAGCTCGTCGGCCAGCTTGGCGTCGGCGGCCACGACGAAGAAGGTGGCCCCGAACAGGGTGTCGGGACGAGTCGTGAACACCGTGACGGGCGCACTGCGCCCTTCGATCTGGAACGAGACGTGGGCGCCCTCGGAGCGGCCGATCCAGTTGCGCTGCATCGCCAGCACCCGCTCCGGCCAGGTGTCGCTCAGCTGGTCCATGTCGTCCAGCAGCCGCTGGGCGTAGTCGGTGACCTTGAAGTACCACTGGGTCAGCTCACGCTTGGTGACCACGGCACCGCAACGGTCGCACAGCCCGCCGACGACCTGCTCGTTGGCCAGCACGGTCTGGTCGTTGGGGCACCAGTTCACCGGCGAGGCCTTGCGATAGGCCAGCCCTCGTTCCCGGAACTTCAGGAACAACCACTGGGTCCAGGCGTAGTACTCCGGGTCGGAGGTGTGCAGCCGTCGACTCCAGTCGAAGCTCACGGCGTAGCGCCGGAACGACTCCGCCTGGGTCTCGATGTTGGCGTAGGTGTAGGTCGAGGGGTGCTCGTTGTTCCGGATGGCGGCGTTCTCCGCGGGCAGGCCGAAGGAGTCCCAGCCGATGGGGTTCAGGACGTCGTAGCCCTGCTGCCACCAGAAACGCGCGATCACGTCGTGCAACGCCATCACCTCGGCGTGCCCCATGTGCAGGTCGCCGCTCGGGTAGGGGAACATCGTCAGCGCATAGCGCTTCTCGGCGCCCGGGGCGGCGCTCCCGGCGCGGAACGAGTCGAGACCGTCCCAGACCTCCCGCCACTTGTCCTGGGTGGCGCCGATGTCATAGGTGTTCTCGAACGACGTGTCCTGCGTCATCTCTCTCGTCTCCTCGGCCCTGCTGTTGGTCGACACTTCTGCACAAAAAAGCCCCTCCGACAGAGGGGCGGCCGCGCGATCGGTGTGATCAGCGCGGCTGGCGAAGGAGCAGGGACTGCGTGTTCATGGACTCATCGTACCGCTGCCGACCCCCGATGGCTGCACGGCTGGTCGAGGCCGTCGGTCCACCAGAGGCCAAGGTCCGCATTCTTTGATAATTTGCTGGTTCAACCTGCGCATTCGGGACACGGGGAGACAAATGACGAGCCCACGCCAGTCACGTGCTCGCCGTACCCGGTTGACCGCGCTCACCGTCGCCGCCGCCGTGATCCTCACGCTCGTCTCGAGCGTCCTCACCGCCGGCCCGGCAGTCGCAGCCTCCACGCTCGGGGTGGAGAAGACCGCCTCGGTGAGCACCACCCAGCCCGGACAGGACTTCCAGTACACCCTGGTCCCGCGCTGCTCGGGCCTCACCGAAGCGTGCATCAACGCGACCGTCGTGGACATCGTGCCCGCGGGCATCGAGGTGACGGCGCTGCCGCCGAGCAACGCCGATCGGCTGGTCACGTTCGACACCACCACCCGTGAGCTGCGCATCGTCTACCGGATCCCGCTCCCGCCGCCCAGCCCGGCCGGCTCCGTCGGCCTCCCGGCAGGCTCCTCGAACAACGTGCAGGTCGGGGTCAGGGTCCCCGAGGGCAGCGCCGTGACCGACGGCACCGTCATCACCAACACGGTGAGCGTGAGCGCCGACAACGCGCCGCCGGCCACCGACAGCGCCGAGGTCACCGTCGACGTCCCCCGAGTGGTCCGCCCGGTGGCGACCAAGACCTGGCTGGATGGCAGCGCGGTAGCCGGCAGTGGCGAAGCCAGCGTGATCCGCCTCGGAGTGCGCAACGCCTCGTCGACCACCGCCGAGGTCTCGGCGCTGACCGTGGAGGACGCGACCCCCGAGGTCTTCGACCGCTTCGACGTCACCGGCATCGGCCCGGTGACCTTCCCGCCAGGGGCCGACCGGGTCACCGTCCTGGCCTGCACGGAGATCCTGTCTGACTGTGCGGACGCCGACTACACCGCCAGCGCCGCCCAGAGCGGGCCCGGCCTGACACTGCCGGCCGGCATCCAGCCCGCGGACGTCACGGGGCTGCGCTTCGTCTTCACCAGTGCGGCCGGCACCGCGATCCCACCCAGTCCGGACCCGGGGACGGTGGTGGTGAACCTGGTGCTGCGCGACACCCTGCGCAGCACCGGTGCGACGTACTCCCCCACGACCCGCGACGTCGTCGACAACTGCGTCACGCCCTCGGGAGACGACCCGGTGCTCGGCGACGTGTCCGGCACCGAGGTCTGCGCTCAGTACGCCGTCCAGCCCGCCCAGGCCACGATGAGCCTCGACAAGACCTTCTTCTCCGACACCGACGCCAACTACGTGGCCAACGGTCAGGCCGTCGAGGGTGAGAACTCCCTGGTCTCGGGGCTGGTCGCGGCCACCAACACCTCGCCCTTCCCGGTCTCCCAGGTCACCATCACCGATCCCTCCACGACGCCTCCCGGTGAGTTCGACAAGATCGACGTCACCAACGTGCGCGTGATCTTCCCGGCCGGTGCCTCCACCGCCGAGGTGAGCTTCGACTGTGGTGCTGGAGGCACCATCACCCGCCAGCTGGTCCCGCCACCGTCCACCCAGGACCTACCGGTCCCGTGCCTGACCGGCCGCACCGAGGGCGTCACGGTGACCTTCTCGGGCACCGATCCCGACGGCAACGCGACGATCGCCGCCGGTGCGGTGGCCACCCTCGGCATCCAGGGTCGGCTCAACGACAACGTCACCGCCGACGACCTGGTGGGCGGAGGGTCGGCCGGCGTCCAGAACTGTGCCTCCGGCACCGCGACCAGCTCCATCAACGGGGTCGGTTCGGCAGCCGCGGCGGACTGCGCCAGCGTGGCCGTGCAGCCGGCCTTCTCCCGGGTCCAGGGAGTCAAGACCTCCGAGCTGCCGACCATCCTGCCGGGCCTGCCCCGCACGTTCACCCTGTCCTTCACCAACAACGGAACCGTGCCGGCGACCGGGGTCACCCTCGCCGATCCCGCGGACCCGACGGCACCTGGGAACATCTTCGACTCGGTTCGACTCACCCAGCTGACCCTGCCGGCGACCCCGGCCGCCGTGGCTGAGGTCTACGACCCTCTCGTCGACGCCTACGTGCCGTACGACGCCTCCGCGACCGCCCTGCTCCTGCGCGCACGGGGCTTCCGTGTCACCCTCACCGAGCCGCTCGGGGTCCGCCAGACCTACCGTCTGACGGCCCGGGTCGTCCTGCGCGACGGGGTCGAGGCGGGAACGCGGCTCCAGAACTGCGCCTCCGTCGGCTCCGACACCCAACCTGCAACCTCCTTCTGCGCGCCCGCGATCACCGCCACCGAGCCCAGCGAGGGTGCCTCGATCCAGAAGTCGATCAGCCCGGCCACCTCGGTCCGGCCCCGCCCGGGCCTGCCGGGCACGCCAATGCAGGTGAAGCTGGCCGCCCAGAACACCGGGACGCTGTGGCTCAAGCGCCTGGTCGTCACCGACATCGATCCCGACTTCTTCGACGCCGTGGATGTGACCGGCAGCGTCCGGGTCAACTTCCCGCCGTCGTCCAACCGCGTCCAGGTCGACGTCTGCACCACTGACTGCGCCGGCGGCACCTTCATCAACGGCACCCGGACCGCGAATCAGAGCCCGCCCCTGCCGGCCGGCGTCGCAGCCGCCGACGTGCGCGGCTTCCGCATCACCTTCAGCGTCGCCGACGACAGCTTCACCATCAAGCCGGGCACGAACTTCCCCTCCTCCGGGCTGTGCACCGGAGCCAGCGTCTGCATCGGCGCCATCCCGCGTGCCACGCTGCACTCCGACCCGGGCACGACGGTGCCGGACGTGCTCGTGGACACGGCGTCCGGAGGCTACGAGAGCACCCGGCAGGGCGGCGCGCTGGCACCGATCCCGAACACGACCGCCACCCACGAGCTCACGGCCGGGACCGCACAGCTGCGCTTCGACAAGTCCGCCGACATCGCGGCCGGTCCCGGCGAGCCGATCCCGTTCACCTTGACCCTCACCAACACCGGGACGGGCCCGCTGCCCGATCCCAGCATCACCGAGCCGCTGCCGAGTCGTCTCGACTTCAGCCCGAGCAATCCGCTGGCGCCGTACACCTACGAGATCACGCAGCCCACCGGCGCCCCGGCCTCGCCCGAGCCGAGCTTCACCACCACCGATGACGGCGCAGGCCGGGTGCGTGCCCTGCGCTGGGACTTCGAGGGTCTGGTGCTGCTGCCCGGGGGCAGCATCACCGTGACCGTCCAGACCCAGCTCGCTCCGGGAGTCACCGCCGGCAGCACCATCGAGAACAGGGCCGGTGGCACGGCGGACCGCCCCGGCCTCTCGTGCGCCGACGGCGGTTCACGACCCGGAACAGCAACCGACGACCCGGCGTACGGCGACGGTCTCTACTGCACATCCGGGGCGGTGGTCACCACGCTGGCCGGCAACGCCGTGGCCGCAGCGAAGTGGGTGTCGGGCGACACCTCGCTGGGCTGGCTCAACAGCGTCACCGGCGAGTTCTACGACGTGGGAGACCCGGCGTGTCCACGCCTGACGGTGGACGGGGAGAGCTTCACCCGCTACCCGTGCGTTGCCCGGGTCGCCCCCGGCCAGGGGTTCGACTTCTACGTGCGCGTCACCAACGCCGGCACCAACCCCGCGACGGAGATCCGGGTCGTCGACGTGTTTCCGGCGCCCGGTGACACCGGGGTGATCCTGACCGGTGAGGAGCGCGGCACCCGGTGGGACCAGCCGCCCACTCTGCTCGGGCCAGTGGCCCTGTCCGGGGCCGGGAACCTCGACGCGTCCTACTCGACGGTTACGCCCACCTGCACCCTGGACCTCAACCGGCCGCCGGGCACCTGCGCGCCCGACGACTGGAGCGCGACCTACGACCCGCAGAGCAGTGCGTTCCGCGGGATCATCACCTTCCCCGGAGGCCTCGGCCCCGGCGACGCGACCGCGCTCCGATTCCGGATGGCCGCCCCGGCGGCTCCGACCAACGCGGTCCAGAACGAGGTGGCCTGGAACTCGTTCGCGCACACCGAGTTCTTCTCCGACAGTGGCCGCATCGTCCAACTGCCCGCCACCGAACCGATCAAGACCGGGGTGGCCACCGTGTTCGGTGACATCACGACCGCCAAGGTGGTCGTGGGTGACGCCGACGCCGGGCCGTTCGGGTTCGCCTATCGGTGCACGGTGACCCCGGAGACGGGTGCCGGTCCGGGTGACCCGGTGGAGGTGGCTGCCGGCGCGTTCGAGATCCGCGGCGGTGAGGAGCTGACCCTGACCACCGTGCCGGCACGAGCGACGTGCCGCGTGTGGGAGACCGACTCCGCCGGCCTGGTCGGTGACGCGGAGGGCGAGGCGAACGCCAAGTCCGTCACGGTCCCGGTGGGTGGACTCGAGGGCGTGCCGAGAGTCACCATCACCAACCGGGCCGCACCGACCACCAGTCCGCCCGTCAGTCCCTCGACGAGCCCCAGCTCGGAGCCGTCGAACGGCCCCTCCCAGGAGAGTCCGGGCACGGGACCCTCTGCTTCCCCACCCGCGGGAACGATGCCGGACACGGGTGCCTCCCGGAGCCTGGTGCCGCTGGGGACGGCGGGGGCGCTGCTCCTCCTCGCAGGAGTTGGCTTCCTCGTGGTGGCCCAGCGACGGCGTCGCGAGCACTGACCCCAGCCTGGGTCAGCTCAGAGGAGAGCCCAGAGCAGCAGTCCGAGCAGGGCCAGGCCGGGGAACGTCCCCTGGATCGCGGCCCCCCGGGCCTTGGTGGCGTCGCTGGTGACCAGCACGAGCGCAGCGGCGACCATGCTGCCGCAGCCCAAGAGGATCAAGGCGACCGCCGCCTCGCGGTGTGAGCCGATCAGGGCCACACCGGTCGCGGTGCCGATGGCGAGGAAGAGGTTGTAGAAGCCCTGGTTGTAGGCCAGCGGCTTGGTCGCCGCAGCCTGCTGGGCCGACATCCCGAATGCCTTGAGGGTGCCGGGTCGCTCCCACTGGAGCGACTCCAGCACGAAGATGTAGACGTGGACGAGGGCGGCCAGGGCGGCGAACACCAGGGCGACGGTCAGCATGAGCGGATCCTAGACCCGACTGTTCGCGTCACGTGACTCGGAACACGGTCGAAAAGGGCGTCAGGGTTTGCATCCGTCCCCACCGATCCTGAACGGTGGAAGCGATGTCCGGGCGTGATCGAACCCCGGGCAGGGCGCCTCACGCAGCGCGCCAACCCCCGTCCTGGGCGGCCCCGTCAATGGGGTTGCCGTGCGCCCGCGTCCGACTCCGGAAGGCGACAACCCGTGCCCCTGCCCCTCCTGTCCGATCCAGACCCGACCACTGCCCCCTCCTCCAACGGGCGAGTGGGGACCGCCGCCGACGTCCTCGTCGCCCGACCCCGGTTCCCACGGCCACTGAGCCGCGAGATCGTCGCCGTCCTGGACCCCGTGTGGGCCGTACCCGGCGCCGACGTCACGGCATCGGTGCGCGCACCGGCCGAGGTCATCGTCGAAGCGGCCACGCTCCTGACCAGGTTCCTGCAACCCGGCGAGGTGGTCGCCGGAACCCCCGACGGCCGGCTCACCCTGCGACTGCGTCGTGAGGACCGGGCCGCGCGCCCGGTGCGCCTGCAGGAGATGGCCTACCACGCCATCGAGGTCTTCGACTCCCTGGGACAGCACGGCAGCGTCATCGATCTCGGTGTGGGCTGGGCCCCGGTGACCCGCAAGCAGTACCCCGAGCAGGCCGAGCGGTACGCCGCGACCGCCGCACGCGAGTCGGTGCTCCAGCGCGACCTGCAGCCGCGGCAACGCGGCATCCACCTGCGCAACCGGCAACCCCGGATCGACGTATGGAGCGCCGGCAACCAGATCCTTGCCGCGACCCTCGGCAGCATCCTCCTGCCGTTCCTCGCCCTGGTCGGTCTCTACACCGTCGGACTCGACGTCTCCGACATCGTCTACTGGGCGCTCGTCGGCGCGTTGAGCCTGACCGCGCTGACGATCTGGGCCGAATGCACCCACGCCTTCGAGCCCCCGATCCTGCCCGAGGTGCCGGATCGGCCGGCACCGAAGGCAACCGCCGTGATCGCGGCCTACCTCCCCAACGAGGCCGACACGATCCTGGAGACCGTCGCGATCTTCCTCAGCCAACACTACGCCGGCGGGCTGCAGGTCGTGCTCGCCTACAACACCCCGGTGCACCTGCCCGTGGAGGACGAGTTGGCCCTGCTGGCCTCGCAGCACGAGGCCCTGACCCTGGTCAAGGTGCACGACAGCACCTCCAAGGCACAGAACGTCAACGCCGCCCTGCGCGTCGCGCAGGGCGAGTTCGTCGGCATCTTCGACGCCGACCACCACCCGATGCCCGGCGCGTTCGACCGCGCCTGGCGCTGGATCGCCGACGGCGTCGACATCGTCCAGGGCCATTGCGTGATCCGCAACGGCGACGACTCGGCGCTGGCCAAGCTGGTCGCGGTCGAGTTCGAGCAGATCTACGCGGTTGCCCACCCCGGGAGGGCCTCCCTGCACGGCTTCGGCATCTTCGGGGGCTCGAACGGCTACTGGCGGATGTCTGCCCTGGAGAAGATCCGGCTGCGCGGCTCCTACCTCACCGAGGACATCGAAGCCTCGATGCGCGTGCTGGCCGCCGGCGGCCGGATCGTCAACGACCCGGGTCTCATCAGCCGCGAACTTGCCCCCGAGACTGCCGGTGCACTGTGGAAGCAGCGGATGCGCTGGGCCCAGGGCTGGTTCCAGGTGTCGGTGCGACACCTGTGGCCGATCCTGCGTTCCCCCGCACTCAGCCTGCGACAGAAGACCGGCGCGGCGTACCTGCTCGGCTGGCGCGAGCTCTATCCGTGGATCTCGCTGATGGCCTGGCCGCTGCTCGGCTTCCTGGCCTGGCGCGACGGTGGGCTCGACTTCTCCTCCCCGATCTTCCTGGTCGTGACCTTGTTCGTGGCCGCCTCCGGACCGATGCAGACGCTGGCCGCCTGGCGGTTGGCGGCACCCGAGATCAAGGCGCACCCGTGGTGGTTCGTCGCGGCCGGTCTGGCCAACCTCCTGGCCTACAACGAGCTGAAGAACCTCGTGAACCGCATCGCCCACCTCAAGCAGCTGCGCGGTGAGCACCAGTGGGTCGTGACGCCACGCACGGCCCCGAGCTCGACGTCGAGCCTCGCCCCCTCGGGGGTGGTCCGATGACGACGCGCACGAACACTCACGCCGGCCCGTCGTACCCGTTGACCTGGCTGCGCGGACTGGCAGCCCTGATCGTCCTGACGTTCCACGCCTACCAGCACAACCGCACCGGGCCGGAGAGTGCCTGGCCGTGGTCGGGCGTGGCCCACCAGGTGATGGTGGGCTCCGAGCTCTTCGTCGACATGTTCTTCGTGCTCTCCGGGTTCGTGCTGTTCCTGCCTGTCGCCAGGGCGACCCTGGCCGGCAGCACCGGCCGCCCCGGCTGGGTGTTGCTGTTGCGACGGATGGCACGTCTGGTGCCGCTCTACTACGCGATCATCATCGTGGTCTGGGCGCTGACCAATCCCTCGCTGCCCGGTCACTGGCAGGACCTGCTGCTGCACCTGAGCTTCACCCACGTCTACTCCGACCAGTACATCTTCTGGGACGCCGGACCCGCCTGGTCGCTGGCGGTGGAGTTCCACTTCTACGTCCTCATGGCCCTGTCGGTGCCCCTCGTCCATGCAGCCGTACGCCGGACGAGGACCCGCAGCAGCCGCATGGTCGTGGCGCTCGCCCTCCCGGTGTCGCTGGTGGCCCTCGGCGTCGGCTACCTGCTGTGGGCGACGGTGTTCACGCACCCCGAGCCCACCAACTGGTCGGTCTGGTTCTCGCCGATGGCGAAGGCGGCCGACTTCGGGATCGGGATGGGGCTGGCGGTGCTCAGCGCCTCCGGCGTTCGCCTGGCCCGCACCCCGCGGCTGGCCGCCGGACTGCTCGGGGTGGGTGCGCTGGTCGCACTCGTCCTCAACCGCCCCGAGACACCGCTCGGTGCGTGGTGGAGTCCGGCGTACGCGCTGGCCCTGGCGATCGCGCTGTCGGGGATCGTGCTGCACGACGGTCCGTGGCCGGCGGCGTTCAGCTGGCGCCCGCTCGTCTGGGTCGGGGGCCTGGGCTACGGGATCTACCTGATCCACGAGCCCGTGATGCGGCTGCTCGACACCCTCGGCGCGTTGCCGGCCGCTCGGCCCGGCCTGTTCTTCCTGGTCACCGCGCTCCTGGTCGCGATCCTCGCCATAGCCCTTGCCTGGGTGAGCTCGAAGACGGTGGAGTCCGCCGGACTCAAGCTGCTCAGCACGATGGACCGCAACGGCAAGGCGCGTGACTACTACGCACACCTCGAACACGACGACGGCGCCGACCGGCCCACGGTCTCCCGCGAGCCGGCCGGCGCCGGATCGAGCGTCGGCTCTCAGAGGATGTAGAGCATCTCCTGGTACGTCGGCAGCGGCCACAGGTCGTCGGCCACCATGTTCTCCAGGATGTCGGCCGCGGCCCGGATCTCGGCCATGGCCGGCAGCACGTTGTCGCGGACGTAGGTGGCCTGCACCAAGGGGTCCTCGTCATGGTCGACCGAGGTGACCTCGGTGAGCTTGGTCAGGGCCGCCTTCAGGTCGGTGATCGGGACCGAGATGGCCTCGAGTGCCGACAGGTCGGCCTCGACCCCGGCAGCCTTCAGGGCCGCCACGTTCTGCGCGAGCTCGGTCTGGTAGCGCACCGCGGCGGGAAGCACGATCGTGGTGCCCATCTCGCCGGTGAGGTTGGCCTCGACCTGGACGGTCAGCAGGTAGTGCTCCAGGCCGATCTCGTAGCGGCTGTGCATCTCGCGCTCGTTGAACACGCCGTACTTCGAGAACAGCTCGATAGCCTCCGGCGCGATGAGCTCGGGCAGGGCGTCGACGGTGGTCCGCAGGTTCTTCAGTCCGCGTGCCTCCGCCTCGATCTGCCAGTCCTCGGAGTAGCCGTTGCCGTTGAAGACGACGGCACCGTGGTTGGCGATGATCTCGGCCAGGATGTCCTGGACCGCGACGTCGAAGTCGGTCCCGGCCGCCACGGCGGCTTCCAGGTTGGTGGCGATGTAGTCCAGCGCCTCGGCCATGATCGTGTTGATGGTGACCATGGGGCCGGCGACGGTCTGCATGGAGCCCGGGGCCCGGAACTCGAAACGGTTGCCGGTGAAGGCGAACGGGCTGGTCCGGTTGCGGTCACCCGGATCGGTGGGCAGCACCGGGAGGGTGTCGACGCCGATGAGCATCGAGCCCTTCTCCTTGGACCGGGTGGCGCCACCCTTCGCGATCTGGTCGAACACGTCGGCCAGCTGCTCGCCGAGGAAGATCGAGATGATCGCCGGCGGCGCCTCGTTGGCTCCGAGCCGGTGATCGTTGCTGGCCGAGGCCACCGAGGCCCGCAGCAGTCCGCCGTACTTGTGGACCGAGCGGATCACAGCGGCGCAGAAGACGAGGAACTGGGCGTTGTCGTGCGGGGTGTCACCGGGCAGCAGCAGGTTGCCCTCGGTGGAGTTGCCCAACGAGAAGTTCACGTGCTTCCCGGAGCCGTTCACGCCCTCGAAGGGCTTCTCGTGGAAGAGGCACTCCATGCCGTGCTTCTTGGCGATCGTCTTGAAGGTGGTCATCAGCAGCTGCTGGTGGTCGGAGGCGACGTTGGCACGCTCGAACATGGGGGCGATCTCGAACTGGCCGGGGGCGACCTCGTTGTGGCGGGTCTTGGCCGGGATGCCCAGCTTGAACAGCTCACGCTCGGTGTCCATCATGAACCCGAGCACGCGCTCGGGAATGGCGCCGAAGTAGTGGTCGTCGAACTCCTGGCCCTTGGGCGGCTTGGCACCGAAGAGGGTGCGGCCGGCGTTCAACAGGTCCGGACGGGACAGGAAGAAGTGGCTGTCGACCAGGAAGTACTCCTGCTCGGGGCCACAGAAGGACACCACGCGGTCCGGCGTGTGCCCGAACAGCTTGAGGATGCGCTCCGCGTGCTCGGCCATCGACTGCTGCGAGCGCAGCAGGGGCGTCTTGTGGTCGAGGGCCTCACCGGTCATCGACACGAACACGGTGGGGATGCACAGCGTGTTGCCGTTGGGGTTCTCCAGCACGTACGCCGGGCTCATGACGTCCCAGCCGGTGTAGCCGCGGGCCTCGAAGGTGTTGCGCAGCCCACCGTTGGGGAAGCTGGAGGCATCGGGCTCGCCCTGGATGAGGGTCTTGCCGGAGAACGACGCGAACGCCGTACCGTCGCCGACGGGGTCGAGGAAGCTGTCGTGCTTCTCGGCGGTCAGGCCGGTCAGCGGGTAGAAGACGTGTGCGTAGTGGGTGGCGCCCTTCTCCAGGGCCCAGTCCTTCATGGCGGACGCGACGGCATCGGCGACGACCGGGTCCAGCGGGGCGGAGTGCTCGATGGTCGCCAGGACCGACTTGTAGACGGTCTTGGGCAGGCGCTTGGCCATGACGGTCAGGCTGAAGACGTTCTCGCCGAAGATCTCGCCGGGCTCCTCACCCGGGTCGAAGCTCACGGCCGGCGGCACATAGGCCTCGACGTCCTTGATCGCCTGGAGGCGTACGTTGTTTCCACTCACAGTGGGCATCCCTTGAACGAAGCTGCTCGGGGCGGCTGATTTCAGATCTGACTCACTGAAATTAGCGAGCAGGATGCATCGCCGGTGTCGGCCTTGTTTCGCCCGTGTAACAACCTTTGCGATTGCGAATCGAGTTGGTTTCGGCGGGTTCCACCCGAAGATGGTCCCCTGGCCGTAGTAATGGGCAAGGGGGTGAGCGGTGGAGGACTTCGAGGCGTTCGTGCGCGCCCGGTCGGCAGCCCTGCTGCGCACCGCCTACCTGCTCACCGGGGATGCCCACCGGGCCGAGGACGTCGTGCAGGAGACCCTGATCCGGGCCGCCGACCGCTGGAGCCGGATCACCCCCGATCCCGAGCCCTACGTGCGGCGGATCCTCTACACGCGAGCCGTCGACGGGTGGCGTCAGCGCAGGGTCCGCGACGCAGCCGCGGTGCGGCTGCCGGTCCCCCGCGACGCCTCCACCTCACCTGCCGAGACGGTGGCCCCGCGGCTGGTTCTGCGCGAGGCGCTCCTGCGCCTGACCACCCGACAGCGAGCCGTGCTGGTGCTGCGCTACTACGACGACCTCACCGAACAGCAGACCGCCGCCGTGCTCGGCTGCTCGGTCAACACGGTCAAGTCCCAGGCGCGGCACGCGTTGGCGCGGTTGCGAGTCCTGGCCCCGGAGCTGCTCGCGGACCTCGACCCCATGGAGACGACATGACCGTGAGACTCCGCGCCGCGTTCGACGACCTGGCCAACCTTGCCCCCGTCCCCGGTGACCTCGCAGCGCACGCGTGGGCGGCCGGCCGCCGCCGTCGCCGGACCCGGCGGATCGGCATCGGGGCGGTGTGCGTGGGTCTGGTCGCGACGGCTGTCGTCATCGGGCCACGGCTGAGCGACCAGTCCCCGCCGATCGCGAGCGACGGCGCCGGCGGGGTGCACAGCTATCCCCAGCGCATCGGTTCCGCGTCGTGGTCCGACCGGGTGCCTGACACCCCCGGCCCGATCGCGGCGATGGTCACCGACAACAACTTCGGCAACGCTTTCACCATCCTGGTCTCCTCCTCGGGTCGGACGTGGGGGGCGCCGTACGTCTCGGGGACCCTGTCACCGGACGGGACCAGACTGCTGACGCTGCCGCAGAGCGCCGGGTCCGACACCTTGACCGTGCGTGACCTGGTCACCGGCGAGCTCCGCACCTATGGCGAGAGCGGCGCCTCGGACTTCCGCGCCGTCGGCCACACCGGCGTGACCTGGTCGCCGGACGGGGCCTCGGTCCTGGTGAGCGCCCGGTCCCGCGGCGGGAAGGCAGGACCCATGGTGCTCGACCTCGCCAGCGGGCGGGCAACCGTCCTCGACGGAGCCTGGGGCGTCGGCTTTGCCAACGCGACGCAGGTGATCACGTTGCGACGCCCCGGGGGCCGAGATCATGACCTCCCACCAGTCCTCACCACCACAGACCTGCGCACCGGCGCCTCGAGTGATCTGACGCTCGACCTGGACGAGCCGTGGGGGGCGGAGGAGTCCTCCAGCATTGACGCGAGCATCTCCCCCGACGGCAGGTTGCTGCTCCTGCTGGAGGACCCGCGTGATGGTCAGAACGCGACCAGTCTGCGCTTCTTCAGCACCGAGGACGGCACCGAGCTGGACAGCCGATCCGTCGAGGACTGGGACGCCGGGTGTCCCACGGCCTGGATCGGCGACGACCCGGTGGTGCCGCTCAAACGAGAGGGATCGCCTGCTCGCTCGATGCTGGTGACGGCCGAGGGAGCCCGGTCCATCGTCGCGGTGCACCCACGCAACCAGTCGTTCTGCGTGCAGTGGGCTGCGGACGCGTTGGCCGGCGGTCCGCACTGGGCCCTGTTCGGGACCTCGAGCCAGCTGTGGACCTGGTACTGGTGGCAGCTCGGCCTGGTCGTCGCGATCCCGTTGCTCCTGCTGGGCGGCTACCGGTGGCGACGGCGCCGTACGCCACGGCACCGGCCTACGGCGTGAGGGTCCCGCTGAGGCGCGCGTCGAAGGTCAGGTCGGAACGCCCGCCGGTGGCCTGGTGCACCTCGACCGCGATCGTGTTGGTGCCGAGCTGGAGCACCGACGGGTCGATCGAGAAGCGGCGCAGCAGCTCCTCGGCACCAGCGCTGCGGTACGTCGTGGCACGCGTCGCGTTGCCGACGGCTCCCTCAGGCATGTTGTCGCGCGCCACCTCGACACCGTTGACGTAGATGACGGCGCCGTCGTCGGCGGCCAGTTTGAGGGTCAGCGCGGAGGGCAGCGCACCCACCTCGAAGGTGGTACGGAAGTAGGACGTCGGGTACCACTCGTTGACGGCCGGGCCGGAGGTGATCAGCGTGCGCTCGTCACCGTCGCCGTACCCGAAGGACGGGCGACCCGACGACCAGGTGCTGTCGTCGAACGTCGGGCTCTCCCAGCCATCGGGTCGGGCTCCCTGGTCCAGGTAGCGCCACGGCGTGACTCCGCCGACGTACTCGCGGCTGGGCGCGAGGTCGTTGTCGAAGATCGCGAAGCCCTGGGTGGCGACGCCGCTGACGGACTTCACGTTGCCACCGGCCACCACTGCGGTGTCCGACGCGGCGATGGCGTGGATTCCCCAGTAGCCGGTGATCCGGGGGCTGAAGTCGGGGTCGATCGAGCCGTTGTAGGCGTCGGCGGCCAGCAGTTTCACCGTGGTGCGCCCCAGGTATCCCTTGTGGAAGCCGAAGTAGAGCGTGCCGTCGTGGTAGCGGACGGCCTGGACGTCGCCGTCCACCTTCTTGCGGAAGATCCGGTGTCCGGTGGCGGTGTCGTAGGCCGAGGCCCCGTTGATCTCGCCGCCGGTGGCGGCGTAGAGCAGCCGGCCGTCCGGCGAGATGTCCAGTCCCAGGGTGGTGGCCACCGGCCGGAAGAGGGTGTCGCGGACGACGCCGCTGCGGCCGTCGACAGCGGCCACGGCGCGGTGCTCCTCACCGTTGACCTCGTAGAAGGAGCCGGCCAGATAGACCTCGCGGTCGACGGGCGAGGTGACGATCCCGCGCACGGCTCCGTCGGTCCGCGCCCGGAAGCTCTCGTCGAAGGCGCCGTTGGCGGCGTTGATCTTCGCGACGTTGCTGCGCCAGTACTTGTCGTTGACCTTCTCGAAGGAGCCACCCATGTAGAGGGAGTCCTGTCGTAGGGCCAGGGCTCGTACGACGCCGTCGGCTGCGGCCCGGAAGCTGTTGTCCACCCTCCCGGTGGTGCCGTTGAGCTTGATCACGGCGGTGCGGCCCCGGTTTGACTTGCTGCGGCCGACGCAGAACGCGCCGCTGACCCACACCGACGAGCCGTCGGTGACCATGGCCCGCACCCGGCCCGGGGCGCTGGTCTGCCAGTTCACCAGGGGCTTGCCCGAGCTCACCGAGAACGCAGCGAGGTTGTCGCGCCGCAGGGTGGCGCCGGTGGGCGAGACGGCGCGGTCGAAGTCACCGCCGACGATCAGGGTGTCCCCGACGATGACGGTCGCGAACACCGGGCCGTCGACGTGCCAGGCGGTCTCGGCGGTGGCGTCGCCGGCCACCTGCGCGCCCGCGGGTGAGGTCAGGGCGACTGTGGCAGCCAGGCAGCCGGCGGAGAGCAGGGCCAGGAGGCTGGTGCGCTTGAGTTCGGTGGACATGCCCGGAGTCTGGCGGGACTGAAACCGCTTCGTCCGGGGAATCCGTGCAGGGCGGCGCTGCGGTCTGGACCGGCGAGCGGGCAATGGTCCCCCGACCAGGCATTTTCCGACGATTTCTCCACGAGCAGGAGCGGGTGTCCGCTATGCGGTCGCGTCAGCCGGCCTTGATCTCGGACCCGTGGACGGTGAGCGCCAGGATGACGACGACCGAGACGGCCAGCATCGTGACGGACCAGATCGGGTAGGCGGCCACGAACGACAGGTTGATGACCGCGCTCACCATGGCCAGCAGGGTGCCGACCACCCGCGCCCAGACCTGGCCGGCGAGGACGCCCACCCCGGCCAGGAACACCAGGACGCCGAAGATGATGTGGAGCCAGCCCCAGGCGGTGTAGTCGACGTTCACGATCAGGGAACTGGGCAGCACGAGGAAGACCTCGTTCTTCGCGAGCGCCACGATGCCCTCCATGACGTGGAAGGTCCCGAGCAGGATGAGCATCAGGCTCGCGAAGGCGATCCAGCCGACCCAGCCGGACGTGCCACGGGCACCGGCTCTCGGAGTGGTTGATCTGGTTGATGCCTGGTGACTCATGGGACAGTCCCTTCCGGCGTGCATCGACGCTGTTCCAGACTGCCGCAAGATCGGCGCCGTGAACAGGCACAGATCTGACTAGCATGGCCGTGTGACGAGCACCCCACCCCCGGACGCGTCGCGGACCCGGCTCCGCGTGGCCGGAGCAATCGCACTCCTCGTCGCTGTCGCCGTCCTGGGCGGCCTGGTCGGTGGGTTGCTGGCGCGAGGAGACAGGGCAGGCGGCTCCCCCACGGCATCGGTCTGCCGAGCCATCTCGGTGGCCGCCGACGGACTGCCCTCCGTTGTCACGATCAGCGCTCGCAACGGGGCACGGTCCGGCACGGGCTCAGGCGTGATCATCAGCTCCGAGGGCTACATCCTCACCAACAACCACGTCATCTCCTTGGCTGCGGACGGTGGTCGGGTCGCCGTTCGGCTGGACGACGGCAGGGCGTTCGCAACGGTGATCGTCGGCCGCGATCCCGACACCGACCTCGCCGTCCTGAAGACGAAGGACGGCGGCGAGTTGCAGCCGATCCGACTGGCCACCTCGACCGGTGTGCAGGTGGGCCAGCCCGTGGTGGCCCTCGGCGCGCCCCAGGGCCTGGCGAGCACCGTCACCTCCGGCATCATCAGCGCGCTCGATCGCAACCTGCCGATCCCCGGGGACGAGGACAACGAGTCCGCGCAGCTGGTCGGCGCCATCCAGACCGATGCGTCGATCAACCCGGGCAACAGCGGCGGCGCGCTGGTGGACTGCTCCGCACGCCTGATCGGCATCAACACCGCCATCATCACGGTGGCCAACGCGGCGGGAGTCTCCGGCGGCGGAAGTGTGGGCCTCGGATTCGCCATCCCCGTCGACCTCGCGATGCGGCTGGCCGACGAGATCATCGCCACCGGACGCGTCACCCACCCGACGTTCGGGCTGGAGACCCAGGCCCAGTCACCAGGCCCCGGGCTCCTCGTCACGGCCGTGGCGCCCGGCGGGCCAGGCGCCCGGGCGGGGCTTCGCGCCGGCGACACGATCACGGCGCTCGACGGAGTCGCGGTCACCAGTCCGGATGCCTTGGTCGTCGCCACTCTCACCCGCAGCGCAGGTGACCTGGTCGAGGTGAGCTACCGCCGCGGGACGGGACCCATCGCGAAGCTCGACGTCGTCCTCGAGGCCCAGCCCTAGGTCGTCGAGGTACGCCGCGCCGCTTCGCGGTGATACCCCCTGGGGGTATGTTGGAGTCATGGACACCCAGCACGGCCACGACACCGACGCGGAGCGACTGCTCGCGAAGGACCCCGTCTGCGGGATGGACGTGGACCGGTCGACGACGCCGCACCGGGCTGAGCACGCGGGAGCGACGTACCACTTCTGCTCCGGGCATTGCCAGGCGCGGTTCAGCGCGGACCCGGACGCGTTCCTCGTCGCGCCGGAGGCCGGGCCGGCTCGGACGGCCCCCTCGCAGAGCACCGCCGACTACACCTGCCCGATGCACCCGGAGATCCGTCAACTGGGGCCAGGCTCCTGCCCGATCTGCGGGATGGCTCTCGAACCGGTCGTGGCCACGGCGGACTCGGGTCCGAGTGCCGAGTTGACCGACATGACCCGGCGGTTCTGGATCGCGACGGCATTGGCGGTCCCGGTGGTCGTCCTCGAGATGGGGGCACACCTCGTCCCTGCACTGGACGATGTCGTCTCCCCGCGGGCCTCCACCTGGTTCCAGCTCGTCCTGGCCACTCCCGTCGTGCTGTGGGCAGGCTTCCCGTTCTTCGCTCGCGGTTGGGCCTCGATCCGGACCCGGCAGCTGAACATGTTCACCCTCATCGCGATCGGCACCGGAGTGGCGTGGCTCTACAGTCTGGTCGCGACCCTCGCCCCCGGGTCCTTCCCGGACGCGTTTCGGGGCATGGGTGGCACGGTCGACGTCTACTTCGAGGCCGCGGCCGTCATCACCGTCCTGGTCCTGCTCGGCCAGGTCCTGGAACTGAGGGCTCGCGAGCAGACCTCCGGAGCGATCAGGGCCCTGCTCGACCTCACTCCGAAGCTGGCTCAGCGGATCACCGCGGACGGCGGCGAGGAGGAGGTCAGCCTGGACCTGGTGCAGATCGGGGACCGGGTGCGCGTTCGCCCGGGAGAGAAGGTCCCGGTCGATGGCATTGTCGAGGACGGTCGTTCCGCCCTGGACGAGTCGTTGGTCACCGGCGAGTCGATGCCCGTCACCAAGAACCCCGGTGATCGCGTCATCGGCGGCACCGTGAACCAGACGGGCTCACTGGTGGTCCGTGCGGACCGGATCGGTCACGACACGATGTTGGCGCGCATCGTGTCGATGGTCGCGCAGGCGCAGCGATCCCGCGCACCCATCCAACGGATGGCGGACCGGGTCGCGGCCTGGTTCGTGCCCACGGTGCTGGGGGTGTCCCTCATCGCGTTCATCGTGTGGGCTGCCGTAGGCCCCGAGCCGCGGCTGGCACATGCCCTCATCGCGGCCGTGTCGGTGCTGATCATCGCCTGTCCCTGCGCCCTCGGGCTGGCCACCCCGATGTCGATCATGGTGGGGGTCGGCCGGGGCGCCGGCCTGGGCGTCCTGATCAAGAACGCCGAGGCCCTGGAGGTCATGGAGAAGGTCGACACCCTGGTCGTCGACAAGACCGGCACCTTGACCGAAGGACGCCCCCGCGTCACCCAGATCGTGACGCAGGCGGGTGTCGAGTCCGACGATCTGCTCCGACTCGCGGCCGGTGTCGAGCGCGCCTCCGAGCACCCGCTCGGCAAGGCCGTCGTGGCCGCGGCCACCGCCGCAGGGGTGAGCATCCCGACGGTCACCGACTTCGACGCCCCGACCGGCAAGGGCGTCCGCGGCACCATCGAGGGCCACGCCGTCGTACTCGGCAGCGCATCTCACCTGCGCAGCCACGGGATCGACGTGGACCCGCTGTCGGCCACGGCCGACGAGCTTCGCACCGACGGGGCGACCGTCATCTTCGTCGGCGTCGACGCGAAGCTCGCCGGGGCGTTCGCGGTCGCCGACCCCGTCCGGGCGACCACCGCCGATGCCCTCGCGGCGCTGCGGGCCGACGGGATCGACGTGGTGATGCTGACGGGCGACAACCGCGTCACCGCCGAGGCGATCGCCCGCCGCCTGGGCATCGAACGGGTCGAGGCAGAGGTCCTGCCCGACCACAAGAGCGACGTGGTCACCCGGCTGCGCCAGGCAGGGCGCACGGTCGCCATGGCCGGCGACGGTGTCAACGACGCACCCGCCCTGGCTGCCGCCGACGTCGGACTCGCGATGAGCTCGGGGACCGACGTGGCGATGGAGAGTGCCGGCGTCACCCTGCTGAGGGGCGACCTCACCGGCATCGTGCACACCCGTCAGCTCTCCCGGGCGACCATGTCGAACATCCGGCAGAACCTCGTGTTCGCGTTCGTCTACAACGTCGCCGGCGTGCCGATCGCAGCGGGCATCCTCTACCCGGCCTTCGGATGGTTGCTCTCCCCCGTCATCGCCGCGGCCGCCATGTCCCTGTCGTCGGTCAGCGTGATCACCAACGCGCTTCGACTGCGCACCCATCATCTGGGCTGAGAGCGCCGACACCGCACGACAACCCGCGAAGTGGGTACGGCACACCCATGACAACAACCGATTCCGGCAATCAGGAGAAGCTCGTCGAGCTGATGGAGGACATGCCGATCGGCATGCTCACCACCTTCGGCGGCAGCGGGGTGCGCAGTGTGCCCATGGCCCGCCAGGAGGTCGAGGCCAGCGCCGAGCTGTGGTTCATCACCGCGCGCGACACCCAGCACGTCGCCGACATCCAGGGTGACGCTCGGGTGGCGCTGACCTTCTCCTCACGCAGCTCCTGGGTCGCCCTCACCGGGCGGGCCGAGGTCGTGGACGACCTGGTGAAGCTGAAGGAGCTCTGGAACACCTTCGCCGAGGCGTGGCTGCCCGGTGGCCCCGAAGACCCCAACGCGGTGCTGGTCAGGGTCGATGTGGAACAGGCTGAGTACTGGGACACCCCGGGCGGGCGCATCGCCTCCCTCGTGAGCTTCGCCAAGACCAAGCTCACCGGCGACACCTACGACGCCGACCACGGCGTCGTGGAGCCCTGAGTGTCCGGCATGGACACTCCCGCTCAGGAGCACCAGCGGCCGCCGGGGGTCGACGACGCCACGGTCGAAGCTGTCGGCATGCTCACGAAGGCACTCGAGGCCACGGAGGCCGCACGCGGCCACCTCTACCAGTTCCACCGGCTCACCGGCACCGGAGACGCGCAGCTGCGCGACTCCGTGCGGATGCTGCGCGGGGCCGGGCATGACGAGCTCGCCGACGTGCTCGAGCATCAACTGGTGGGCCGCAACGTGCTGGAAGGCCGCTGGACCTTCCAGATCATCGAGGAGTACGACGACACCTACTACGAGCTGTTCAAGGCCTTCGAGCGCCAGGTGCGCGACGATCTCGTGCTCGGGCGGCGACACCTGCGCGAAGCCGAGATGAAGGAGCGCAACCGCAGCCATGGCGACCCGCGCCACACTGCCGTGCCGCCCGAGAAGGCCAACGGTCACTAGGCTGACGAGCGGCAGGACCCGCTCGAACGTGCCGGTGTCAGGGGGTTGTGGTGGGCAGCGAGGAGACACGACGCATGCGGGCGGCCCGCGCCGGCCACCGTTTGGCCATCAGTCTCGAGCGCCGATGGGACGCCGTGCGCCTGGCGCGCCGTGTCGACCGGAGGCCCGAACACTTCCGGATCGACTCCTACGCCGGCCACGGCAACGCCCATGAGGTCGTGCTGCGTGGACGGGTGCTCGATGATCCGGAGCCCACTGAGGCGGTGGACGGAGAGTCTGCGTGGGCCGCGTTCCGCCGTACTGTCGGACGCTTCCTGACCGACGAGTTGCCCGGCGTGCCGCTTCGAGTCCGCGTCGGGCCTGCCGAGGCTGACGTCACCAGCGACTCCGAGGGCTACTTCGAGGCCCGACTGGTGACCCGGGACGAGCCTTTCGTCGGGCCCTGGGCGACCGGAGAGGCCAGCCTGGCGGCGCCGTACCGTGGCCTCGACTCCGCCGAGCCCACGGCGCTGCGGGTGCGGATCTCGGATCAGGGCGCGGCCTTCGGGGTCATCTCCGACATCGACGACACCATTCTGCACACCGGCGCACAGCGCGCCGTGGCCATGATCCGACAGACCCTCGTCGGCTCGGAGCTGACCCGGCTGCCCTTCGTCGGGGCAGCCGAGCTCTACCGGGCTCTGGCAGCGAACCCGCCCGGCAGCCAGAACCCGGTCTTCTATGTGTCCTCGAGCCCGTGGAACCTGCACGGGTTCCTCCATCGTTTCCTGGCTCACCGCGGTTTCCCGCTAGGTCCGCTGCTGCTGCGCGACCTGCTCGGCGACCAGGTGGACCGAAGCCACGGCTCACACAAGTCCGCCCGGATCGACGAGGTGCTGGATCTGCATCCCGGGCTGTCGTTCGTCCTCATCGGCGACTCCGGGCAGCATGACCCGGAGATCTACGCCGACGCGGTGAGACGGCACCCAGGTCGGGTCCTGGCGGTGTACATCCGGGAGGTGCGGCTCGATCCCGGCGACCGCAGGGTGGAGGCCATCACCGACACCTGGGCCCACGACGTGCCCTTCGTCCTGGTCGCCGGCTCCGACTCGTTGGCCCGGCACGCGGCCGGGCTGGGACTGCTCACTGCCGAGGAGGTCGACGCGGTCGAGCGTGCCGTGGCAACCCAGTGATCAGGCACAGTGGGGTCATGGTCGCCGAAACCATTCCGATCCTGAAGAGCGCCGACTTCGACGCCACGACGTCGTTCTGGTCCACCTTCGGCTTCGCCGATCGAGGCCGATGGCCCGACTACCTCGTGCTGAGACACGAAGGTCTCGCCGTCGAGCTGCACTTCTGGCTCGACCCCGCCGCTGACCGGTGGACCAACGATGTCGGCTGCTACGTCCGTTTCTCCGACCCGGAGGAGGCATACGCCTGCCACGCCTCCTGGGCAGCAGCGACGGTGCCTGCACCAGGCGAGCTCAGCCGACCCGAGGTCAAGCCGTGGGGGGCGCTCGAGTTCCATGTCATCGACGTCCACGGCAACCTGGTGCGCATCGGCGGCTTCCCCTCGACGTAGTGGCCGGCCCATCGCCCCGCACGACCTGCCCATCGCAGGCAGGACCATGCTCAGCGAGGGGGGAACGTCCGCTTCGGCTGGAGCCCGAAGCCGTGCTGCAGTGCCCACAGAACGGCGTTGCTGCGGCGCTCCACACCGATCTTGCGGTACGCCGAACGGATGTAGGACTTGACCGAGTTGATGCTCACGTAGATCGCCCCGGCGATGTCCTGGTTGCTGAGCCCCTGGGCGATCAGGGCCAGCACCTCGCTCTCTCGGGGGGTCAGGCCCCATTCGCGCCCGGGCCAGTCGCCGAGGTCCGCGTCGGCACGGGGCTCGACCGGTGCACGCGTGATCACCGATCCGGCGTGGATCTCCTCCAGGGCTGCGACGAGCTCTTGGGCGGGCATCGCCTTCGACAGGTGGCCGACGGCACCCTGGTCGAGAGCGCTCGCAGCCGAGCGGTTGTCCTCAGGCCAGGTGAAGACGACGACCTTCGGTCCGCCCGGGCGAACGAGCCGGGACAACCCCAGACCCCGGCCCTCGACAAGGGCGAAGGTGTCAAGCAGGACGATGTCCACGTCACTGACCACCGGCACCTGGTTGTCCAGCTCGACGACCTCGATGCGGTCGCGAAAGCCGGCGAACATGCTGGCGACGCCCGCGACGACGACTTCGTAGTCGTCGACGACGGCGATGCGTATCGGCTGTGCGTCAGGAGGCATGCGCGGACCCGGCCCACCAGGGATTCCAGCTCATGGATCCTCGACAGGTGTGCTCGACTGAGCTGTCACCACGCCATTGAGGTGTCGCAGGACGACGGCGGAAACAGCGACGACGGGGACGGCGAAGAAGGCGCCCACGACGCCGAACAACGTGGAGCCCAGAGTCACCGAGAGCAGGACGAGCACGGGATGCAGCTTCATGGTCCTGCTCTGCAGCCACGGGGACAGCACGTTCCCCTCGAGCTGCTGCACGACGACGATCACGGCAAGGATGATCAGAGCGCCCGACCAGCCGTTCGAGACCAACGCCACCAACACGGCGATCGCCCCCACCACGAAGGCGCCGACGATCGGGACGAAACCTCCGACGAAGGTCAGGATCGCCAGAGGCACAGCGAGCGGGACCCCCACCAGCAGCAGCGCCGCCCCGATGAACACCGCGTCGATGAAGCTGACCAGGGCCTGGGTCCGGATGAAGCCGCCCAGGGTCTCCCAGGAGTCGCGCAGGACCACGTCCAGGTGCTGGCCCGCCCTCGCCCCGGAGACCGACCGCAGCCACGGCAGGAACAACGGACCGTCCTTGAGGAAGAAGAACGTCAGGACGACCGTGATGATGAGTGTGATCGCCGCCGAGGTCACGGCGTTGACGCCCACGAGCACCCCCGAGGCGATGCTGCTGGCACTCTCGGTGAGTCGGCTCTGGGCGGCTTCGATCACCGTCTCGAACTGTTCGCGAGTGACGAACGGGCTGCTCTGCAAGAGGTCCTGCATCTGCCGGAGCCCGGCTGACGCGTCCTCGGCGATCTCGGAGGCCTGGCCGGCGACCGAAGGGGCCAGGAGGAACCCGAGCCCGGCGACCAGGGCCGCCCCGAGCAGCAGGACCAGGCCGGCGGCCCAGCTCGCGGGGCAACCGAGCGCCCGCTGTACTCGACGCATCAGGGGCTGCAGGATCGTGGTCAGGATCAGAGCGAGCAGCAACGGGAGGAGGATCGTCCAGACCCGACCGATCAGGTTCCCCGCCACGTAGGCACCCAGGACGATGAGCAGCCAGCGCAGGCTCCAGGTCGCGGTCCAGGTCAGGCCATCGCCGATCACGTGTTCGCGAGAGGGCGCCGCCCCTCCGGGTGCCGGCTCCTCCCGACGCGGACCGTCGCCGAGCGAGACGGACAGGACCTCCTTCCCGAAGAGCACGCCCTCCCCAGGTCGCTCGGCGGTCTCGGGGTCGGCAGTGGGCGTCGACCGAGCCCACGGCCTCACGAAGTCGAACATGGCCCGCGGCCCAGCCGGATGAGTGCTCCGCGACCGCAGTCGCGTGCGTCGACCTGCTCGAGCCCCAGTTCAGGGTGCGCATCCAGGTGCCGGCGTACCGCTGCCACCTGCGCCAGGTCGGCCACCTGCAGGATCGCTGCGCCCGCTGGCGCCAGATGCGTGCCGATGACCTGGAGGCAGGCCGCCACCAGGTCGAACCCGTCCGGCCCACCGTCGATGGCCACGACCGGATCCTCGGGATACCTGGCCACCGAGGTGGTCGGCAGGTACGGCGGATCGGCGATGACGAGCGGAAAGGTCTCACCAGCGTCCAGCACCTCATCCATCGGACCGCACCTGACGTGCACGCGATCAGCCATGCCGGCACGTCGCGCGTTTCGCACGGCGTACTCGCAGGCGACCGGGTCGAGGTCGACCTGGGTGAGCTCGCGGGCATGCTCCGCGATCGCCAGCAGCCCGATGTGGCCAGCCCCCGAGCACACCTCGAGGACCGCACCGGGGGGCAGGTCGGCGAGCAGCTCACTGGCCCAGTGGGACTGGGCCGCGGTCCAGGGCCTCGGCTCGATGATGCGACTGTCGAACGAGATCCGCAGTCCGTCGAAGTCCATCTCCCGCTCAGCGGCCGAGACGGTCTCTGCGCTCATGCGCCCGCCTCAGTGTTCCGCGGGAGCGGTCGTCGCGGCGCTCGATGGGGCGTCACGAGCTTGTGGGTCCCGTCGCACCACGGGCGGGTCGCACTGTGGCCGCAGCGGCAGACCGCGCTGACCGGCCGGGTGGTCAGGTGCTCAGCCCCGTCCTCGTCGGTCACCACATGGTCGCCGCGCAACAGCATCGGACCGTTCGGGCACAGGACGACATCGCCGTGCGAGTAGACCTCGCAGCTCATGCGCTGACCCCCCACTGCCCGAGCATGCGTCGCGCGAACCGGTCCGCGAGGTCCAGGCTGGTGAACGCGCCGAAGAACAGGTCGTCGCGCAGATAGGGCTCGTGGGCGAGCACCGCTGCGCAGATCACCCGCACGGCCAGCTGCTCGTGGACCGCGTCGGCTTCCACGTGCTCCTCGTAGTAGTCGATCATCTCGCGCGGGAAGGAGAGCCGGGCCAACCCCTGCGCCATCCGTCGAGAGGGCAGCGAACTGGTCGCCTCGAATGCGGCCAGATGCCCCAGTGCTGCAGCCCGCAGGCGACGGTTGAGGCCGAACATGGACATCGCGTTGCTGTCCTCGAGCACCTCCAACGAGGCCTCGTCGATGTAGGCGCCATAGGCCCCGCTGAGGCCACTGGCCTCCAGGCCCTTGGCGAACAGGTGGGCGTGCAGTTGATTGGGATCGCCGGCGCCGTACTCGTCGAAGAGCAGCTCCACCAGGCCGGCCTTCGCAGCGGGCGGCAGCCGGGGCACCAACCAGGACGTCGGGTCGGACTCCTTGAGGTGGTAGATCGACTTGAGCCGGAGCAGATCAAGCACCTGCTGGCGGTCCGCCCGGCCCTTCACGTAGGACGCCAGGGAGGGACCGTCGAAGGCCGCAACGTAGTCGAAGAACGAGCTCGCGAAGTCTTCAGCGCCGGTCGGTGCCACGTACCGGCTGCGCAGGTCGGCCTCGAACCTGCGCTCCAGTGCCAGACGAACGCGAAGGAGGTCGGGGTGCCACTCCAGGTCCTCGTCGGCATCGTCGAAGCCCTGGTAGTGCAGCTCGTACAACGCCCACAGCGCGATGTGCAGGTCCTCGGGATCATCGACACGCACGCCGAGGGGGACCTGACATCCGCGGTCGGGGTCGCGCAAGGCGGCGAAGACCGCCTCGCTCACTTCACCGCGGGCCTTCGGCATCAACATCTCGTCATCACTCCCACCTCGCGTCGCCGGACCTGTCCTGTACCCAGGAAGCCGGCGGGATATCTCAGATCCGGGCGGAACGTCCCCGCCCGGCAGGACCGAGCCACCCGATGGGCGACGGTCGCATCAAGACAGTCCGACGCGGGTACCGGGGCGGGGTGGATGACATGGTCCGGACCGTCGGCATCGAGGAGGAGTTCCTCCTGGTGGATCCCGGCACGGGACGCGTGCGAGCCGAGGCTGCCGACGTGCTCCGAGGCTGCCGCTCGCGGTTGGGGACGTGGACCGGTGGCCGCCCAGCTGCCCACTCGAACCCGGAGGCCAAGGAGGAGTTCTTCCAGGAGGAGGTCGAGCTCGCGACGCGACCGTGCCGGAGCATGGAGGAGCTGGCGGCGCAGGTCATCGTGGGACGAGAGGCGTTGGCCGAGTCGGCCGCCGACAACGCGGTGGCGGCCGTCGCACTCGGACTTCCGCCTCTGGGAGAGGGACCCGGCACTGTCAGTCCCGGCCCGCGCTACCAGCACATCCACCGGACGTACGGCGAGCTGGCCAGCCGTTCGCTGATGTGTGCCCTCCACGTCCACGTGCAGGTCGAGAGCCAGTCCGAAGCCGTCGCCGTGCTCGACCGGCTGCGCCCGTGGCTACCCCTGATCGTCGCCATGACCAGCAACTCTCCCTACCACGGCGGACAGTCCACCGGACATCAGAGCTGGCGCTCACGACTCTGGGAGATGTGGCCCAGCAGCGGACCGCCTGAGGCATTCCGGACGGAGGCCGCTTACCGCGCGACCGCGGACCGACTCGTGGCCTGGGGCGCCGCCCAGGACCCCGCACTGCTGAACTTCGGGGCCCGGGCCTCGGCCACGTATCCCACCGTCGAGATCCGGGTCGGCGACTCGTGCACCGAGGCAGCCGACAGCCTGCTCGTGGCGGCGCTGGTCCGGGCTCTCGTGGAGACCTGCGCCAGGCGCTGGGCCACCGGAGTCGATGGCCCGTCGTGGCGCAGCGAGGAACTGCGTGCCGCGCACTGGCGCGCGGCACGCTACGGGCTGTCCGGAGAACTGGTCGATCCACTGGAGCTGCACCTCGTGCCGGCCGCCACAGCCCTGCGTCAGCTGCAGCACGAGGTCACGCCCGCCCTGCGAGACGCGGGCGACGAGGAGCTCGTGGCAGCGGAACTGGCGCGGTTGCTCGACACCGGCAGCGGGGCAGACCGCCAGCAGCAGGTCTTCGCTGCGACCGGGAGCCTGCCCGCGGTCGTGGCGGACGCGCACCGGCGTACGGCCGGTCCCGCGCACGCCCCGCACTCGGTGCCGCCGCGCCGCTGAGAGGGACGGGTCTCAGGAGGCTGGGCGGGAGTAGTCGGCGCGGTAGATGTCGGGCTCCAGGTAGATGGAGGTGGCCATCGGGTCGGCGGTGCGGATCGCCAGCTCGGCCGCATCGATGGCGGCAGCGATCTCCCCCGCGGGGGTCTCGGCCGAAACACCGAACTTCACCGCGACCAGCAGCTGCTCGGGACCGAGGTGCAGCGTCTTCATGTCGATGACGCGCTCGATCCCCGGCGTCGCCTCGAGCGCCTGCAGGATCTGCTGCTGAGCCTCCTGCGTGGCTGCCTCCCCCAGGAGCAGGCTCTTGGTCTCCACCGCCAGCAGCACAGCGACGACGACCAACAGGATGCCGATCATGGCGGTGCCGGCGACGTCGAAGTAGTAGTTCCCGGTGATCAGGGACAGGCACACGGCGAGCAGCGCGAAGACCAGACCGAGGAGCGCTGCGAGGTCCTCGAGCAGGATCACCGGGAGCTCGGGCTGCTTGGAGTGCTTGATGAAGTGGGCATACGAGGCGTCACCGCGCACCTTGTCGGTCTCGATGATCGCGGTGCGGAAGGACAGCGTCTCCAGCACGATCGCAATGCAGAGTACGGCGATCGGCACCCACCACCACTCCCCGGCGTCCTCGTGGTGGCCCGTCCGGATCTCGTGAGCCTTGTGGTACGCCTCGTAGAGCGCGTAGAGGCCCCCCACCGTGAACAGCACGATCGACACGATGAACGCGTAGAGGTACCGCTCCCGGCCGTAGCCGAACTGGTGCTGCGCCGTCGCGGGGCGCTTCGACTGCTTGCCACCGACCAGGAGAAGCACCTGGTTGCTGGCGTCGGCGACGGAGTGGATCGCCTCGGCCAGCATCGAGCTGAGCCCGGTCAGGAAGAAGGCGATGAACTTCGTGATCGCGATCCCTGTGTTCGCGATCAGTGCCGCGACAACTGCCTTGGTTCCACCGTCGACCGCCATGGACCGACGGTACCGAGCCCCGGGCCGGCCCCTCATGACCCAGCGTGGAGGAGTCGTCGGCGCGGCTGACGGCCTGCTTCACCCCCGGTGGATGAGGCGCCTTGCGCAGAGTTCGGTGCACCCTGGCGATGGTCCGCATCCACGCGGAGGCACTGGTGCCTGGCCCGGACCACGACCGTCGTACCCCGCGAGTGGTCCGTTGTATCCGTATCTCGACACCTACCGAAGGAAACCGATGGACTCGATCACGACCAACTTCTGGGACGTCCTGCTCTGGAGCTTCTGGTTCTTCATCTGGATCTCCGCCGTCATGGTGTGGTTCCGCTGCATCTTCGACATGTTCGGCGACCGGACGTTGAACGGCGGCGCCAAGGCCGGGTGGGCCGTCGTGCTCATCCTGCTGCCGTGGATCGGCGCCCTGATCTACCTGATCGCGCGTGGCCAGAGCATGGCCGAGCGCCAGATGGCACTCGTGGCCCAACAGCGCAGCGCGCAAGAGCAGTACATCCAGCGCGTGGCCAGCACCTCGGGTGGCGCTGCTGAGCAGATCGCCAGCGCCAAGTCGCTGCTCGACTCCGGCACGATCAACCAGGCCGAGTTCGAGACCCTCAAGGCCAAGGCCCTGGCCTGACCACCCGACCCACCACTTCCGAGGACAAGGACGTTCAACGATGAGTGACAGACCTTCAGAATCAGTGCGGCCGTTCTCGCCGGTCCACGATGACTACGTTGCACCAGGCCAGCCCAGTGCGTGGTCGGGATGGGTCGACTTCGCGGCCCTCATGATGGTGCTGATCGGCACCCTGCACGTCATCCAGGGCATGGTCGCCCTGTTCAATGACGAGTACTACCTGGTCACCCAGGGAGGCCTCGTCGTCACCGCGGACTTCACCGCCTGGGGCTGGGTGCACGTGCTGTGGGGGGCACTGTTGATCGCAGCCGCATTCGCCCTGTATGCCGGCAAGACCTGGGGTGCTGTGGTCGCCGTGGTCCTGGCGATGTTCAGCGTGATCATCAACATCGGCTTCCTCGCCGCCTACCCGATCTGGTCGGTCATCATGATCACGATCGACATCCTGGTGATCTGGGCGCTCACGGTTCACGGTCCTCGACCCCGACGCTGAGCGAAGGGACGGTAGCCAACCGTCCGACCAGGGCCCGCGACCACACCAGGTCGCGGGCCCTGGCGCCTACTCGAGGCGAGCCAGTACGCCGGGTCGGCTCAGGCGGGCGGTTCGATCAGGTTCAGTGACCGAGCCCGTCGGATCGCGTCGTTGCGTCGGTTGACCGCCAGCTTCCGCAACAGGTTGCGCACATGGGTGCGCACGGTGTTGACCGACACGAACATGGTGGCCGCGATCTCCTCGGTGCTCAGCAGCTCGGCGAGATGGCCGAGCACCTCGCGTTCCTTCGCGGACAGTGGCTCGATGACGCAGCCGTCCGGCAGCCGGAAGGCCGCCGCCCCGCTAGCGAGGGCGGGCGAAGGGGCGCGCGCACCGACGGCTCGGAGTCCAGGCACGGCGGGCTCCTGGACAGCGCCCGCGTACCAGCCCTCCGCTTGGCGCTGGAGGCTCGACAGTCGGGAGGGCGAGGTGTCAGCGAGCTCGGCGCGCAGCAGGTCGCGCAGCAGCGGGTGGTACTCGAACCACCCGGGTGCGTCCCCGACCTCGTCCAGGAGGAGGTTGCTCCGGGAGAGGCTCGCGAGGGCACGTGCGGCCGCCGGACCCCCAAGCTCCTCGATCAGACCCGGCTGCAGCACCTCGACCACCGAGGTCCGGAGCAGGAGCTCGCGCGACTCAGTCGGCAGGGTGTCGAGCATCTCCGTCCTCAGGTACTGCGCGACGTTCCCCGTGTCGCCGCGCAGCCGGCTGATCGCAGCGACGGGATCGCTGGAGCGGTCGACCCACCACAGCGCGAACCGCAGCCCGGCAGCCCAGCCGCGGGTGCGTTCCAGCAGCGCCTCCACCGACGACTCCGCGAACTGCGTCGGCGCGGCGTGCACCAATCGCCGGGTCTCGGCCGAAGTGAATGCCAGGTCGGCCATCCGCACCTCGGTGATCGCCTCGGACAATCGGAACCGATGCAGTGGCAACGTCGGGTCCGCCCGGGTCAGGAGGATCAGCCGGAGCTGTCCCGCGCTGTGGCTGAGCAGGAACGCCAGGTCGGTCGCCAGCTCGGCATCGGCTATCTCGTAGCCGTCGAGGACCAGAACGAGCGGAGTGTCCAGCCCCGCCAGGCACACGCCCACGTCGGACACCATGTCTCGATGCATCAGCACGGAATCGCCGTACGCCGCGACCGGCGGCGCCACGCCGCAGCGTCGCAGGCTGGCCAGGACGAGCGGCCACAGGATGTCCGGCCGCTCGTCTCCCGGCTCGAAGGTCACCCACCCCAGCCTCTCGTCGGGTCGCCGCCGCTGCCGTTCGAGTGCCCAGGACGCTCCGACGGTCGTCTTGCCACTGCCAGCGGCGGCGCTCACCAGGGTCAGGGGTCGTTCGGCACCCGCATCGAGCATCGCGTGGAGGCGTGGCCGATCGACGTGGTGACGAGGCAGGACCGGGATGACGGCTCGTGCCTCAAGAACTGGATCGGGCGGCGCGGTGCGCTCATCAGTGACGTACTCACGCATCATCGTGGCCATGTTCGCCACCTTCTCCGTCGCCGAGGCGAGACGTCCTCACCCGTAGTGGGTAACCGGGCAAGGCAACGCCCAGCCCCGTCAGTCCGGTGTGACCCCGCGGCCCAGCCGCCGCACCTCGACAAGCTCCAGTCCGAGCGACTGGATGCGCAGGAGTACGCCGTACAACGCCGCCTGGTCGGCGAGCACCCCGGACAACACGGTCTCGCCGCCCACCACGGTCGAGTGCAGGTCCTCGAAGTCCTCCCAGGTGTCTGCCGGCAGACTGCCACGGACATGGATCTCGAACGCCTTCGCGAACACCTGCACCACCTCCAAGCGGACCAGAGGCCCAGCATGTCTCGATGGTGTTCCCGGCACGTCACCCACAGAAGGTGACGTCTGCGTACGATCTGGCACGATCTGTCCGCAAAGGTGGCGCAGCGCCCGCACCTCCGTCAGAGTCTGATCACGTGTTCGAGGCAATTCAGGCAAGGGGGACGGGATGAGCGAGGCGCCCGCCGGATCGGTGCCCCGGGGAGCAGAGCGGCCGCTCGACGTGATGGCCTCGAAGTTGATCCGCCCCCGAGTTCCCGCCTCGTTCGTGTCGAGACCACGCCTGGACGAGCTGCTTTCGACCGGGTCGACACGGACATTGACGGTGGTCAGCGCCGGGGCGGGCTGGGGCAAGACGTTGGCCGTGGCGCACTGGGCAGACTCGATCAGCACGACGCCTGTGGGATGGCTGTCCCTGGATCCTGGCGACAACGAGGTGGGCCGCTTCTGGTCCTGCTTCCTGGCCGCCCTCCACGAGGCCGGTGCAATGACCGCGGACGGTCCGCTCGTCGGTTTGCTGCCAGGCATGGGAAGCGCGGCAGACACCTTCCACCGGCTCAGCGCCGGGTTGGCCGCACTCCCCCGCACAGTCGTCGTGGTCCTGGACGACTTCCACCTCATCACAGACCCGACGATCCTCGAGCATCTCGCGACCCTGCTGCACCACCGCCATCCCCGACTGCGCCTGTGCCTGCTCACCCGCACGGATCCGGCCCTCCCGCTGCATCGCCTGCGACTCAACGACGAGGTGGTGGAAGTCCGGTCGCGCGACCTCGCCTTCGGCGTCGGCGACGCCTCCGAACTCCTCGCAGCGCACCACGTCCCCGTGGATCACGACGATGCGGTGGCCCTGGTGGATCGCACAGAGGGCTGGCCGGCCGGACTCCGACTCGCCGCTCTCTTCCTCGCACGAGAAGACACCGAGCGGAGCGTTGACGACTTCGCGGGCGACGATCGGGCGGTGTCGACCTACCTCGCGGAGGAGGTGCTCGCCAGCCTGCCTCCCGAGGTGCAGACCTTCCTGCTGAGGACGTCCGTCGTCGAGCGGCTGTCGAGCAGCCTCGCGGAAGTGCTCACCGGGCAGACCCAGAGCCAGCGGCACCTCGAGACGCTCGAGGCCTCCAACACCTTCGTCGTCGGGATCGGCCCCGGCCGGCAGTGGTTCCGCTACCACGCGCTCATGCGGGAGATGCTGCAGCACCGCCTGCGGGTGGACGAGCCCGACCAGCTGCCGATCCTGCATCGACAGGCTGCTGCTTGGTACGGCGAGCACGGGCACCCGGTAGACGCCCTCCGGCACGCAGCCGAGGCAGCTGACTGGGATCTTGTCGGCGAGCTGTTCGTCACCCAGGCCGCGCCCCTCATCGTCACGGTCGAACGGTCGGCGATCCGAGCACAGCTCGCGCGGATCCCTCCCGCCCGGATGGGCGAGTCCGCGGCCCTGGCACTGTGCGGAGCGGCGCTGATGTTCTTGGACGGCCGGTTCCTGGATGTCCAGGCGCACCTGGACATCGCCATCACCCTGAGGGAGCGCCACCCCGGCCCCACTGACGTCGCGGTCCACGTGGCCCTCCTGGCCCTGACCAGCCCGGCCACGCGGGCACGCGGAGACATGCACGGACTCATCCGTGCAGCTCGCCGATCCCTCGTGGAGCTCGCCGGCCCGGCCGCGATGATCCCGGCCGGTCCCGCCTACCGAGCGGTCGCCCTGGGGAACCTCGGCACCGGACTTCTCTGGGCAGGTCAGCTCGCGGAGGCAGAGCACCGGCTCCGCGAGGCCCTGACCGCGGCAGATGAAGCGGGCGTCGAGGCGACCAAGATCAACGTCCTGGCGCATCTCGCGCTGGTCTCCACCATCGGCGGCGTCATCGACGAGGCAGGCGAGCACGGGAACCGGGCCGCGGAACTGGTGGCGGCACGGGGCTGGGCACCGTTGCCGCAGGTCGCTACCGCCTACCTCTCCCTGGCACTTCTCCAGTTCGAGCGCAACGATCTCGACGGGGCGCAGCTCCTCCTCGAGCAGGGCAGGACAGCCGGGAACCACGAAGCCACTGCCCGGTGGGCGCTGGCGATCGTGCAGTCGCAGATGTTCTCCGCACGAGGTGATGTCGCGTCCGCCCGGGCGGAGCTGAGCAGGGTCCCGTCGGAGGTGGCCGATCGCGACGACCTCACCCTCCTGGGGCACTGGCGAGCACTTGCCCAGGCCCAGGCCGACCTCGCCGAGGGAGACGCCGCCTCCGCGGCGCGGCTCGCACCGCAAAGAGATGGCCCGTTCGTCACCCAGGAACTGATCTGCCTGGCCAGGGCGGCGCTGCACCAGGACGAGCCTCGGCGAGCCGACGAACTGCTCCATAGCGCCAGGGAGCAATCGCCGACCGGTGGTCACTCGACGGTCGAGGTGTGGCTCCTGACCGCCGTCGCCGCTGATCGCCTCCGCGAGGACGGCAGGGCCCTGGATGCGCTACGACGGGCCCTGGACGCCTCACAGGCGACGTCGGTCCGCCGCCCGTTCGCCGCTGTCGACCCAGTGCCGCTGCTGCGTCTGCTCGATCGGCTGAGCGTCGTGAGCCCGGAGCGCACTGAGGTCATCGAGGACATCCGCACGATCGTCCTGCCCACCTCGTCGCCGCGGGTTGGCCCCGGTTTGACCGAGCCACTCACCGACCGCGAGCTGAGCGTCCTGCAGTTCCTGCCGGCCATGATGACCAACGACGAGATCGCTGCCCAGCTCCATGTGTCAGTGAACACGGTCAAGGCCCATCTCAAGGGCCTCTTCCGCAAGCTCGGCGTCTCCAGCCGCCGACAGGCCGTCGTGCGCGGACGAGAGCTCGGCCTGTTGGCCGGTCTCGCCCTGGCGGAGGAGCGGTGAGGGTGCTCACCGCCACCGTGGCGGGGCGACATCATCCATCAACCGTCACCCGGATGGCGCCGCGCTGAGCGGCAGCTGCCCGGCAGCGCGGCTGCTAGCCTCGAAGCATGGAGCTCGGACTCCGCCGCAGAACCAGCGGAGACGGCACCACGGCGTGCCTGATCTGTGGCAGCCGGCGACTCACCTCGAAGCGGCTCACCTATGCCCGCGACCGGAAGCTGTCGGCGCTCGTGGTGGTCTGCGGTGCCTGTGGCTACAACCACCTTCCCGAACACGTCCCGAGTCGCTATCGGTCCAAGACCGACATGGAGGAGCTGCCGAACGGGCATCCCCGGTTGGGCACGCGGGAGACTCCGGGGCGTGAGTTCCACATGAGCAAGATGGGCCTGGACATCCTCGGTGGCAGGAATCGCCGGGTCCTGATGTACGGCGCCGGGCGTAGCCTGGACAACCACCACATCGCCGCTCTGCCCGAGGTCTCCACAGTCGCGATCAGCGACATCATGAAGGTCCGTGACGACGCAGAGTTCATCGATGCCAACGACCCGCCCCGCCGAGCGTTCGACGTGGTGGTGGCCAGCGAGGTGATCGAGCACTTCCGCAATCCGCACGAGGACTTCGCCAGGCTGCTCCGACTGGTCAGCAGGAAGGGCCTCCTCGTCTGCGGAACCAACATCCATGACGGTGGCATGCTCACCCGGGACCGCTACATCTACTACCCGGACCACACGTCGTACTACTCCCCGCGGGCCCTGCGCCTGGTCGCCCGTCGGGCCGGCGTACGCCTCGACTTCCGCTCACCGCTGGTCGGCCAGCGCTCACGCAAGCGCTACGTCCTGATGTCGCGATCCTCGCGCGTGATGGACGACGTCGCCGACTACTTCGGACGAGAGCCCTACGCGCCCTCCGAGGTGGCCCAGCCGCGGACGATGCCGCAGCGCAGTCACCAGCAGTGGCGCTCGGTCACCTGACGGCCCGTCAGGACCGGCGCGACCTCGCGCGGCAAGGCGCGCCCGATGGCCGAACAGACACCACAGGCACACCCACTCGATGAGCGGATGTGCCTGCGACTGCGAATGTGTGGACCTGCGTAGAGACTTTGAGAACACCCGCCAAGCCCACGAAACAGTGCATTCCCGCTGGTCACGAGGGTACTACCGGACCCAGGTGAGGGCCGTTGAACCCCCGATTCGGGACTCACGGGGGCCGATCGTGGGTGCTGTTGGGAAAGTTCAAACATTCCTGACCCCGGCCCAGGTCGAGGCGTTGGTCGCGTCGTATCGGGTCGGCACGAGCACCGCGGAACTGAGCGAGACCTTCGGAATCCACCGGCGTACGGTCGTCGTCCACCTACATCGGCAGGGCGTTCCACTCCGCCGCGACGGACTGGCGCCCAAGCACGTCAAGACTGCGATGCAGCTCTACGAGGAGGGCTGGTCGCTGGCCCAGATTGCCACCAAGTTCGGCACCACAGCGAACACCGTCCGCGCTGTCCTGCGAACCCAGGGAGTCGAGATGCGGAAGCCCTGGCACCACCTACAGAATCGCTAGCTTGGGACACGTACTGGTCCACGAGCTGCCCACATCAGTCGGCTCAGCGCGCTCCGTGGCGGCCCGCCGGCATCACAATGACTGGTACGTCCTCTCGATGAGCTCGACAGCCGAACCGAGCCCGCTGGGCAGATTCGTCGGCTCCGTCCGGCATGCTCTTCTTGGAGTCGCGCCGCGTCCTGACCAGCGCGGCACGATCGAAGCGAGGCAAGGAGACATCGGTGCCCGAGAGCCGCCACAAGTATCTGTACGAGCGTCTCGGCGACCAGGGCTTCCAGCTCTTGGTCAACGCACTTCTCATCGCGCAGTTTCCCGACTACCGCCCGCTACCCGTTCGTCAGTCTGACCGCGGGCGCGACGGCATCCGGAAGGCAGACGGCGACTCGCTGATCTACCAGGTCAAGTGGTCGGTCACTGGCAGCGAGAAGAAGCCTGTTTCATGGCTGACTAGCGCGATCAAGACCGAAGACAAGAACATCAAGGCGCTCATCGCCGAAGGAGCGACGCAGTACGTCCTGGTTACCAATGTGGCGAGCACCGGCGGAAAGCAGGGGTCGTTCGACGCGCTCGACCGCGAGCTTCAGTCACTGAGCAAGACCTACGGCGTCGATATGCAGTGCATGTGGCGGGAGACCATCGACTCCCTCGTCGACAATGCCGACGACGCCGTGAAGTGGTCGCACGCTGACATGCTGGCTGGCTGGGACCTCATCAGCTACCTCATCGACCGTCGATTCAAGGCCGACCGGGACAGCGGCCTTCGCGAACTGCTACACAAGGTTGCCGCCACGCAGTGGGACGAAGACGACACCGTCAAGTTCAGCCAGGTCGACATCGAGCGGGAACGGGTCGCCGATCTGTTCGTCGACGTGACCGCTGAGCGTATCCGCGGCCCGCTTGCCAGCAAGAACGATCACCAGGTCGAGCCGTTCGTCGGCGGCGCGGCTGCCTACCTTCTGCGCGACAAGACACCGTTCACCTTGATCCGGGGAGCACCGGGGCAAGGGAAGTCGACGTTGAGCCAGTACGTGTGCCAGGCCCATCGGGCTGCGTTCGTCCAGGACACTGACCGGAAGGAGGCGCTACCGCGCGTCAAGACACCTCGATTCCCCATCCGTTTCGATCTCAGCGACTACGCGGTCTGGACGAAAGGTGTCGATGTCTTCGAGACGTCAGAGACCACACCGAGACGGACCAAGGCCCGATCGGCCGCCCAAAGCACGATCGAGTGCTTCTTGGCGGACCTGCTGAGCCACGCGAGCGGTGGCTTGCCCGTCACTGCGGAGGACGTCCAGACGCTGCTTCAGCGCGTGCCCTCCCTCATCGTGCTCGACGGTCTCGATGAGGTCGGCAGCCCGACCATCCGGGCCAAGGTGGTTCGGGCCATCGACAGCTTTACGAGCCGAGCTCGGTCGTATCACGTGCCGCCAAAGATCGTGGTGACCACCCGGCCAAGCGCCGGTGAGCTCCCGGAACCGTCGCCCGAACGGTTCGAGGTACTGATGCTGGCCCCTCTCGATACCCGCCAGCGGAATGAGTACCTCAACAAGTGGTGCCTGGTGCATGGCATCCGGGCCGCAGATGGCCGAACCCTCCGGAAGACGTTCAAGGAGAAGAGCGCCGAGCCGTACATTGGGGAGTTGTCCAGCAATCCGATGCAGTTGACGATCCTGCTCGAACTGCTGCACCAGCAGGGTATGGCGACGCCGACGCAGCGCACTGAACTCTATGACTCGTACATGAGTCTGCTGCTGGCTCGTGAGGCCAACAAACATCCACAGTCGGTGAAGAAGCATCGCACCGACTTGATGGAAATCATCCCCTTCCTCGGCTGGTACCTACAGTCTCGCAGCGAAGAGCGGGGGCTCGGCGGTCGGATGACGAGCCAGGAACTGGACGCGGCGATGCGCCACTTCCAGCGAACCTACGAGAAGCCAGAGTCCGTTGTCGACGAGCTCTTTGAGGCAACCACCGACCGCCTCTGGGCGCTCACAAGTAAGGAGGAAGGGGTCTATGAGTTCGAAGTGGTCTCGCTTCGGGAGTACTTCGCCGCTCGGTTCCTATACAAGTTCGCTGGAGAGGGCGACCGCGACTTCGATAGTGCGATCGTGTTCCGCGAACTGTTGCGTCGTCCGTACTGGCTGAACACCGCCCGTTTTTACAGCGGCAACGCCCACGGCAAGGAGATCTACGCCCTGACCGCGGGCATCCGCGAGGAACTCGCTGAGAACCCGGGCAAGCATGTCCATGTCGCCATCTGGACGCTGCTCACGGACGGAGTCTTCACAAGTCGCCCGAGCGAAGCCACCGCGATCATCGACCTGCTTCTGAGCGATACCGGCACCGACCACCTTCTCAGCGCTCTGGAGCGCAAGGAAATTCGTCCACTCCCAGACCTACCTTCATCGCTCGATCGCAACCCGACCTGGGCGAGGCTGACCGCGGCGATCGCGGCGAAGCCGGGTGACCCCGAGAACCGCCAGCGGGTGCGTGTGCTGCGCGAGTTGATGTCCCTGCGCACGCCCTTCGGCAAGTGGTGGGCCGAGCAGCTCACGACGGCTGTCGGGACGGCGACGGAACGCTTCTGGCTCGAACTCGGTGCGGCATGCGAGGCGGCGGCCGGCCTGACTCTTGATCCCCCGAACATCGACCTCACCCACGGGGGCGCTGAACTGCTACTCAACACCGGCTTCGCCCCACCGACAGGCAGCGCTCTAGAGAAGGCTCTTCTGCAAGCAGTTCTCGACGGCGAGTGCCCGTGCGTCACCTCGATCCGGTCGCAGCCAGCACAGATCGCTGCGGCGTTCTCCCCCGCTGCCTTTAGGACGACCTCTAACGTCGGCTTTGCCGGCCAGGAGGAGACGGCTAACCGTCGACGGACGGATGCCATCGCCACACTCCGCAGAAGCGGATCGCCGTTCGCGAAAGCAGCCGCAGCACGCCGCTTCAAGGCGGGCGAACGAGGCACCACCTACCCCTGGGCCAATGCCGCGACGCTCCTGTTCAACGAGGCCGGACGCTGCTGGCTAGCCTCGGAGATCGCGATCATCGGCGGCGCGGCACCACACCGATCCGGCCACACCACCACATCAGGCCCGACCCCCTTCGGCATGAACAGCCACCCCGCAACGATGCTCGCGCAAGGTCGCGCCAACGCGAAGTCAACTGAGTGGTGGCGACAGCAACTCAACCAGACCACCGATGACCTCTCGAAGGCGGAGTGGACGCTCGCCCTGTGGGCGATGGCATCGGGCGAGGTACTCAGCAACATCTTCACCGAATGGGAAGCCACGCTGGATGCGTTACCTCCCCTCCGCCGATCCGTCGTTCAGTCGGCTGCGCTTCGACTCGGTACGTGGGGGTTCCTCGCGCCTCGGAGCGTTCGGACGACGCCCAGGTCAGAGGATGCGCGCGCGTTGCTCGATGCCCGTGACGGCACGCGGCCCGTTGGAGCACCGGTTCCCGATGACCCGCAATCACCGCGGCCATCGGCACGCCGGCCGGCGCCGGGAGGTCGGCCTGCTCGCGGTCCGTCCGCTCCTGCGAGCGCGCCGCGATCGAATGCCCTGCTCGCGGTGGCGAAGCAGGACAAGTGGTTCCTCGTCGACAAGGCCCCCACATACCAGTAGGAGGCGATGGTCGGGCCACCGTCTTAGCCGGTGACCTCACCATGCGGAGCTCTCCCCTGTTTCGTCCAGCCCTGCCCCTTAACCTGACCTGCATGGCGTACTGGCAACACACTCCCGATGGCTTCGCCGATCGGCTGGGCGAGATCGCGGACCTGTTCGTCGCCAGCCGCGATGCCTTCTTTGATTCGGCAGACCGCTTCCACTGGAGCCCTGCTCCGGAGTCCCCCGCAGCACAGGCGGCGGCCGAGCTCCCATCACCCGACCTCGCTGTCTCCACGCCACGAGGAGAGACTGGGCACCGGCTTGTCGCTGAGGTCGTTCAGACCTACTTACTCACTGCAAGCGGTCATCTCGGGGGACTCGCGAGCCTCTACAGGAGCGGGGAGGTCATCTTCCCAACACCAGCGCTCATCCGCTCAACGATTGAGAACTGCGCACATGCGGTGTGGGTCCTGGGCGAAGACACTGACGACTCGCCCGAGAACCGCCTTGCCCGCGCCTACCTGGAAGAACTCGTGAGCGCGGAAGAAGCGAAGAAGAACGCCGGCCGGATGCGCGACAAGGCACACCCGAGTTACGTCTCAGCCAACAGGTACTACAAAGCCCTCAAGGCGGAGATTCTCGAACGCTTTCCCGGCACGACGCCTGCGAGCCTGGGTGGCGCACCCCGGACGTTGATCGGGCAGTCCCTACCCAATCTGGAGGCTGCCGTGGAGTGGATGTACGAACTGACCAAGAGCTACGGCGGAACGATCGACGGCCGAACGGCGACTGGCATCTACGGGTATCTGTCCAACATGACTCATCCGACTCTCTACCCCGCACAGCAGCGACGGGAGTGGACTTCAGACCCAGCGGCCGGTCACCCTGTGGCCCATCTTCGGGTCGATCTGGGCTCCACCGAGACCGAAGCGAGGGCAGCGCTCGCTGCGTTTTACAACGCTCTGACCTACACGACGTCCTACTTCGGCTGGCCCACGACGGTCGTTGATCACCTGACCGCGACGATCGACGAGTCGATGCCGACGTTCTTCGTGTGAAGAGTGAACAAGAAGACGGCCCGGGTGTCAGCTGGGCCGTCTCTTGTGAGGTGGAGTGGGTGTCTACGCGGAGGTAGTCCAAGGACCGACTCCCCGACCGGGTGCGTAGCCCATCGGAACAAACTGCTGACGCCGACGGGGCGACCGCTCAGCCAGCCGCGCCCGGAGCAGGAGGCCGACGCTGACCGGAGCCATGACGGCGAGTTTGAGAGCGTCCCAGATCAGGACCAGGACCACGATGTTGAGCCAGCCCGGCGCACCGCGCTCGATCAGGGCGGAGGTGAAGCTCGCCGCGAAGAGGTAGGCGGGCACAAGCATCAGCGCGGCAGGGATGCCCCACTTGAGGCCGCTCCGAGACCGGATCGCATCGAGTGCGATGTTGCTCGGTGCGTAGCAGCGAAGGAACCAGCGGAACCGAGTGCTGGCGGTGACGATGAGCCTGAACATTGGGATCAGTCCTTCCTGGAGAGTCGGTGGCTCGCGCCGGACTCGGCGGCCACGAGGGCGAGGAGCGAGGCGGTCGGCGATGCTGCGCCGATCGGGTCGTCACCAGACTCGGCGACGTAGACGGCGACTCCGGCGGCGTTGAGATCGTCCAGCAGTTCGACGAAGGCTGGCGCGCTACGGCTGAGCCGGTCGTGGCTGGCAACGATGAGCGAGTCGAACTCGCCAGCGGCGGCATCGGTGCGGAGCTTGTCGAGCGCGAGACGTGAGCTGCCTGTTGCGGCGTAGAGGTGCGTAGCGGTGGCACCGATCCTGGTGGCAAGGTCGGTGCAGGCGTTGCGCTGAGTTCGGTGGGCGGCGTCGTTGTCGAAGGCGGTGCGGGTGTAGATCGCGGTGGTCATTGGACGGTCCTCTCGTAGGGTCCGGCAGCAAGAACCTTGAAGGACCATCCCGACTTCGGAGGGTCAATGCCGTCGCTGCGAGAGCGTCGGCGCCGCGTGAAGGCTGCCTCGTCTACGACGATACGCCACCCTGCCGACAAAGTGCGAGAACGAGAGTGCGCCGCTACAGGCCGATAGTGCGACTTGCGCTCGTCGTTGCCTGTGGGGACGTGTTGCGTGCGATTTGGCTGGCGCGCTCGGCAGCCGACCGGGCGCGAGCGGCGTCGTTGCGCTGGGTCTCGGTCTGGGGCTGAGGCCCGAGCGTCGAGACAGTCGTGACGCCGTAGCGGTCGCGGTAGGCGGCAACGGTGGCGACGTGCTGGAGCCAGCGGCGTCGTTCGCGTTCGCCGACAGGCGGCCGGCCGAGCTTGTTCAGCCACGGTGCGTGCTCGGCGACGGCACGCTCCGCGAGTTCGTGCGCGCGGGTCTCGATGAGTTCGCGTCGCTCGTCGAGAGCAGTCCGCATCTCCGGGGTCATGTCGCCCTGCGCTTCGGGGATGAGCCCGGCGATGAGCGCGGGAGTCTTGCGCCGACGGCCACCGGGCGGCTGCTTGGCGACGATCTCCACCCGGTGTTGAAGCACGGCCGCTGCGTCGACGGCGCCGTCGAGGGAGCGTCGTGCCACGAGCTTCGGGAGGAGCTGGTCGACGTCGCGCCCGATGGCCTCGGCACGACGGAGCGCAGCAGTGAGCGGACCGAAGGCATCAGAGGTAAGGACTGCTTCGACGTCCTCAGGTGTGAGGTTGCTAGCCCGCATGAGCCGGGTCCAACGGTCGCGTTGTGCGGCGGCTGCGATGGTGTCGTACTCGGCACCGATCTGAGCGATGGAGGTCTTGGCTTCCTGCTCGGCTTCGATCATCTGGTGGGCCGACAGATCTACCCCGGAGTGCTGGAGCACGCCGTAGAGAACGGTGCGGGCGTTCACGTCGTCGGGGTGCGGCGCGGCGTGGCTGTCGTCAGGCGTGTCGAGCGCGACGTAGGCGATGTTGGCGTCCCGACCTCGGGTCATGGAGACGTAGAGGTTCTCCCGAGTGGTGGTCGCGGACACGACGACGTGAGCGGTGTCGACGGTGATGCCTTGGGCGCGGTGCGCGGTGATGGCGTAACCGAGGTCGACGTGCTCGGCAACGTAGTCGGTCGGCAGGGCGACGGTGGCTGCCCAGCGGAGTCCCTGGCGGCGTACGACGAGGGTGCCGTCGGGACGGACATCTGTGACCTTCCAGCGGTCGCCGTTGCGGACCCACCCTCCACGAAGCGACCGGATGCGGCGATCGTTCTGCCTGGTGATGACCAGATCACCGACAGAGGCCCGGGCGCCTTCGGCGAGGACGGCTTCGCGGGTGGCGTCGGTTTCGCCGTCGAGGATTCGTTCGGCCCGCGCTCGGGCGTTCAGGGCTGCGACGGCTTGGCTGGACTCGGTGACCAGCACGCTGGCGAGTCCGGCTTGGGAGTCAGCGCGCCAGGCGAGGTAGGCGGCGTCGATCATCTCGTCGGTCGTACCCTCCCGGAGGCGCTTCTCTCGGGAGTAGGTGCCGATTGCCTCGACGCGTCCGTCGCGCAGGTCGAGGGAGGCGGTCTTCTCCCATTCGTGGGTGAAGCGGTGGATGTCGCGCAGTTCAGGGGTGTCGTCGCGGGCGGACGCGAGCAGCGCGAACGCGCCTCCGGCGTCCACGGACTGCAACTGCGCCCAATCGCCAACCAAGAGGAGCTTGGCTCCTGCCTCGGCGGCGATGGCAGCGAGCCGGTCGAGCGTACGGGTGCTGGCCAGGCTCGCTTCATCCACGATGACGAGCTGGTCCTTGGCGAACCCGGCGCGGTGGTTGTCGTATTCGTGGAGCCACTTGGCGGTGTTCTCACACGCGATGCCGATGTCATCCGCGAGCACCTGTGCCGCTGCTGCCGAGGGCGCAAGACCAACGACGCTGTTGGTGCCGTGCTCCGTGCTCCATGCGCCGCGCAGGGCACGCATCGCGGTCGTCTTCCCTGCCCCGGCAGGTCCGACGAGCAGGTCGATTCGGCGGCCGGAAGTAGCGATCGCGGTCAAGGCAACCGTCTGCTGGTCGCTCAGTTGCTGGCGGTCGGCCGGGCGAACTGCGACGGCCCGCACGACCTTGGCCGGAACGACAGCGGCGTTGCGGTCCTCAGCACCTATCAGCAGCCGATCCTCCGCAGCCAAAGTCTCAAGCGATGAGTAGACGACCGAGTGGCGAGGACGGAAGACGCTGGTCCCGTCCTCGCGGCGGAACTCCGCCGGACTGAGCGCGACCTCGCCCGGTGTGAGCGCGATGGAGCAGCCCTCGGCGGACTCGACGATCATGGCCGTGATCGCCTCGCGGTCCTCGACGCTGGCGAATCGCCAGCCCATCGTCTGCCGTGCGGCCTCTGCCCAGAGGTTCCAGTGTCGCCAGGTGGCGCGCTTCTCACTCACTGCCGAGACGACCCGCGAACCTACGTCGCCGATCAGGTCGAGGGGCACGTCGCTAGCGCGCAACACCTGCGGCGCCGAGCCTGACAGGGGTCCGGTGGTGAGGTTGCGTGCCCATTGCGTCGGGTCTTCATCGAGCAACCGTGCGGCCCGCGAGCGCCATGCTCCGGTCAGCTCGGCGAGTGAGTGGACGTGCTTCTCAGGCCGGGTGGCGAGGGTGGCCTGGGCGCGGAGCTTGATGACGGTGGTGCGTGAGGGTTGCCGTCCGTAGCGGGCGACGTACTCGGCGATGCGGCGGTCCTTCTCGATCTCGATGGCGCGGCCTCGGGAGGAGAACTCGGTGACGAGCCGGTCCGGGACACCGACGATCTCCCACGACGGGTTGCGGTCCTCGCCACGGGCACGCCGTTCCCATTCCAGACCGAAGGTGCCGGTGAGTCGGTCGGCCAGCACGGCGTTGTAGTGCTCCGAGAGCGCGACCACCGAAGCGTGCATCGGGCGGCTGTCCAGGCTGCGCCACTTGCCGTCCAAGAGGGTCTTGACCTTGTTGCTGATGACGACGTGGGTGTGTAGTTGCGGGTCTCCACAGCGAGAGTCCCAATGGTCGTACGCCGTCGCGGCGATGCCCGCCACGTCGACCTGTGCAACCGCTCCATCCCGGGCCGCAACACCCGCGCGGGTGGCGGCAACCTCCCGTTCCAGGAACGCAACGACCTCCGCAACGGCCGCATGGTGGGCCTCGACCAGCATCTCCTGGGTGCCGGCGTCGCCAACGCCCCACAACACCGAGACCGACTTCGGAACGGAGAAGGTGAAGTCATAGCCCGCAACCGCACGGTTCTTGCCCTTCTCTGTCTCCTCAGCCTCGATCCGCGCCACCTCGACATCGCGTTCCTCGCCACTCAGCCCAGAGTCGAGTTCCGCGACGCGGGCGGTGATCCGGTCAGCAACGGACTGGTACTTCGGGAACGCGCGGCCCAACTGGTCGCCCGTGAGCGGGTCGCGGCCCTGGCCGAGCAGCAACGCGAGCTGGTCCTCACCGACGGTCGCGCCGGGCGCGAGTTGGCCGTCTCCGAAGGCGTGAACCCCGCTCCCGAGCCAGTAGCCCGGAGGGGTTCCTGTCTCCTCGTAGTACCGCGTCAGCGGCGTCGAGAGCGAGCGGTCCCCGTCCCCGGCCACGACCGAACGCAGCAGGTACTCGTAGCCATCTCCGGCGCTCATCACGCGCATCGAAACCGTCACGAAGCTCAGGTGCGCACTGAGCCCCCCTCGATCTGCCAGACGTTTGCCAGGCGAAGAGGGCAGGCTCGCGTGCGGAGCGGCACAGGCGCCAGCACCGGCGGTCGAACGCACGAGAGCGGGCAGATCCGACCGGGTCGGCCCTCCCAGCACAGTTGAGGAGGCGGCATAAGCTCCGCGGCCGACCTGCTGGTCGAGCACTCCCCGGCGGCACGGATGGGCAAGAATAGGAGCGTGACTTCTGCAACTCCGGTGCCATCCGCCGTGGCATTCCGCTTGGTTGGCGTACGAGAGGTTGACGAGGATGAGTTGAGGGAAACCCGGCGTGATCTCGTGGCCATGCTGACTGCATTCGAGGGTCACCGGGGATGTACGTTCACGTTGCAGTGGCTCGCGTTTCCCGCGCTGGACGATGTGCACGGCGGGCATATCGAGGTCTCTGTCATCGTCAAGATCCCGGCTGGCATGACAGGTGCGGTCATCGAGGAGATCGCCGACGATGTGTCGGATGTTCTCAATGGCCCGCCTGGGCTGTGGACGTTCGAGCGCGTCACCGAGGCGTCGGAGCTTGAGAACATCCTCCGACCGTTCGATGCTCACTACTTCGCCGAGATTTCGCGGCGCGAGGAGAGCCTGCCCGGAGCCGACCTGCACGCCGTCGACGGTGCTCGACAGGTTGGGCAGTATCTGTGACCGACAAGGCTCTGTGGACGCTGTGGACCTTGGGTCCGTCGACGCCCGACACTCACCGGCTGGCGGCAAGCCTGGTCGCACAGGAAGCGCCCATCTGCGTCCGGATGTCAATCACTCCGACGTCGCTCGAAGAGACTGAACGCGACGCGCTGGAGGAACTGGTCGAGGTAAAGAAGCGTGAGGCGACTGCGAGCGCCTCGGCGAAGGCGGCTCACCGCACCCTGGAGTCGATCCTCTACCTGAGGCCGCTGTTCCAAGCTCGGTGTGTGGTCGCGAGCCCGGAGCCGCTCAGTTCGTCGCTGCTGAGCACCATCGGGCACACCCTCTCTGAACCGGCGGAGCACGTGACGGAGCCGCCGCCGGCTCTCGCGGGCGGCTACGCGGTGACGCGCGATGATGAGGGACTTCGCAGGGTGTTCGAGTTGGGGGCGCCAGCGCCCGACTTGCGGAGCATCGCGCCGAGCGGGCTCGGCCGCTTGCGCAGCCTGTTGGGGGTCTGGGAGGCGAGCAACCTGTTCCGTCTTCCGGTGGTGACCGCTGAAGACCCACAGGCGCTGCCGATCGATGAGAGTCCTGACCTACCCGGAGTCCTTGCGGACCTTCCGTCCGAGGGCACACGCCTTGGCGCCCTCAAGCGCCACCCGCAGCGTCATGTCGCTCTGTCGGCCGATGATCGCTTCCGGCACACGTATGTAGTGGGGCAGACGGGGACCGGCAAGAGCACGTTGCTGCTCAACATGGCACTTGACGACATCCAAGCCGGTGACGGCGTTTGTGTCGTTGACCCGCACGGGGATTTGGTCGAGGGCATCTTGGAGCGCCTGCCCGAGGAACGGGTCGATGATGTCGTACTGATCGACCCCGCCGATCCGGTTGCCGTTGTCGGTGTCAACCTGATCGAGGCGGAGACCGATCTCCAGGCCAACTACCTCATCACCGAGGTCAGCAACCTGATGCAGAAGCTCTTTGATCCGCAGAACACGGGCATCGTCGGGCCGCGCTGGCACTCGATGGTGCGGCAAGCGATTCTCTTGTTGCAGAACAACACCGAGATCAAGAGTTCCTTCCTCGACGTCGCAACTGTGTTCAGCGACCGCGCGGTTCGTGAGTTCCTCGTGAAGCGGGCTGCCGAGGATGCACTGCTGGCTCAGTATTGGCAGTCCGAGGTCCCTGCTGCTCAGCGGTCGAACGAATGGGGTGAGGTCGTCGCGTGGGTCAACTCCAAGTTCGAGGTGTTCCGCACCAGCAAGTTGCTGCGAGGCGTGATCGGACAGGCCGAGTCGAGCGTCTCGTTCAGTGATGTGATTCGCGACCGCAAGATCCTGCTCGTGAATCTGTCCAAGGGCGCCATGGGTTCGAGCAACGCCGAACTCCTGGGTCACGTCGTGGTGATGAAACTCTGGGGCACGATCCTTGAACGCGGTCGACTCCCGTACGACCAGCGCACACCGTTCTACGTGTACATCGACGAGTTCCAGAACATCACCACCGATTCGCTCGACACGATGCTGGCCGAGGCACGTAAGTACGGAGTCGGCTTGACGCTGGCCAACCAGTTCTTCGACCAGTTGAGCGAGACTACGCGGGCAGCGTTACTCGGCAACGTCGGGACGAAGTTGTCCTTCCGCCTCGGTCCGGCGGACGCCGGCGCGTTCGCTCACTGGCTCGGCGGGGACGTCGAGCGGGGCGAGTTGACTCACCTGCCCAACCACCAGTTGGTGGCGGCGCTGTCTCCCCGAGGGATTCCGACGGAGCCGGTGCTGCTTCACTCCCGCCCTCCGGCCGAACCGAACTTCTCGATCGCGGAGAAGGCACGGGCGCGCTCCCGTTCCCAGAACGCGGTACCTGTTGCCGAAGCAGAAGAGCGTTTCCTGACCCGGTGGGCACCGGTCGAAGGGTCCTTCGCCGCCAACGCTGTGCAATCACGGATGCGGGCTAACGGCGATCATGGCGAACACACCGAGAAGCGCCAGCGGGCGCGGATGTCGTTCCTCGATGATTGGATTGACGCACGCCGCAGTCAGGGCGCAACTGATGACGGTGAAGGCTCACCCGGGAACGACCAGTGACGATCTCGTTCGATGCGGAGTACTTCCAGTCCGTCGGTCTGACAGCCCTGTCGCCAGACGGCAAGCAGTCTCTGGCAAGCGCGGTCTACGCCGAGACCGAGTTGCGCGTCGGCACCGCGCTATCAGACGGCTTGAGCGACGAGCAGTTGGCGGAGTTCGAAAAGATCATCGACCAGGACGAGGCCACCGTGCGCAAGGTCCTCGATGAACATGACCACGACAACTACCAGAACAACCTCGACAAACCCCTCGAAGTGCTGGCCGAGGTCGCTGGCAGCGTCTGGCTCGCTGCCCACAAGCCCACTTACCACGACACCGTGCGCGCAATCCACGAGGAACTGAGGCAGGAAGTCGCAGCCCGCAGGGTTGAGATCCTTGCCACCGAAGGACTCTCACCAGCCGAAGTCGAGCCTGACACCGCCCAGCACGCGCTATGAACGAGTCAGACAGCACCGTGGCCTTGCCAGCCGAACTGGCGAAGCAAGCCGAGCGATACCTCGCTCAGTTTGATCGCGGAATCATCACCTTCGATGAGCTTGAGAACGAGTTGATAGGAGCAGCCCACAGTCTCGCGGGTCGCGAGTTCGAGCGCTCCCACCCCGACTGGTCCAAGAACGCGCTCTTCGACCGCGCTGCCTGGGAAACCGGCTTCGAGGCCAAGCGCCGGGCCGAGGCCGAACTGGGTGCTACGTTCGCCCTCGCCCTCGCCGAGGTCTACGAACAAGCGGCCGGACTCGTCGCATGGGTCTTCCAGACTCCCCAATGGCGTCAAGCACTCAAGCCTGTCACGGCACGTCTGATCGAAGCCGGCAACGAAGGCGCGGGTGCGATGGAATCAGAGGCATCACTCGGATGGTCAGCGTCGTGGCACGGTGTTCTTCCTCCCGAGGCGCGACAGGCTGTTCGAGATGCGGCGCTCGACAGTGAAGCCTCGATGATCGACCTGTTGGAGGCGGATCGAGAGGGTGATGCGGCTCGGGTAGCGCAGATCGTTGCCGCGTCCGGGCGGCTTGGTTGTGTGTCGCCAGCACTTCATGTGCTTCGTCTTCGGCGACAGGAGGGTCGCCCGGTGGCCGCGTCCGAGATTGCCGCGCTGCTCGACCTCGAAGGTCTGGCCGAGCAAGGCGAGTTCGGCGGACTCACTCACATGGCCGTTGAACTGCTTGCTGATGGCGCCACCGAAACTGCCGTGGCGTGGAGCTCCGCCGTCGATGATGCCCAGTTGTTCCACGCCCCTGCCGAGCGTCCGACTATTTACTCAGGCCAGGAGCCCTACCGCGTCTACCATCAGGACCGCCTGACGCGAGACCACGGGCCGGGGTGGTGTGTTCAGTGGTGCAACGCCGGAGACGCACGGCTGTTGGGAGCCCTGGCAACGGTCGATTGGATCGGCGGGAACCATGTCCGAGCTCGTGAGCGAGCAACTGCTTGTGACAGCGGCGCAGACCAGCAGGGATGGTCCGCGTCCGGCGTCGAACTGCTCGCCGAATGGGTCCTCAGCCGCGACCTGGAACCGGCGGAGCGATTCGAGGCCCTGAACGCAATGACCGAGCGCGGCATCCGCGCGCATGTGACTTTCGGTCTCCTGTCTGACCAGATCCACGAAGAGCTGGCCGAGTTGTCAGAAGTGCTGGGCCTCCCCCCGGAGGAGGCGACTCAGCACCGGACAAACCTTGACCGGATTCGTGCGAAGCCCAAGATGTACCTCCACTTCGAACCATTCCAGTTCCCCTCGCTGTTGGCACGTCTACCTCATGTCGAGCGGTTGATTGCCAGCGCGGTCACCGTTGACACCAACCCATAGCTGCTGCGATGCCAGCCGGGATGGCCTCGCCTTCGGCGACGACGTTGGGGTCGCTGACCTCGAACGTGCGAACGTCCAGCCCTGCGTCTCTCGCGAGACCAACGAACCGCTCGCTCTCACCTGCTGTCCAGGCGAAGGCTGACTCTTCGCGTGCCGGCGGGAGTCCAACGGCGATCGGCACGCGCGGCAACCGCTTCGACAGGTTACTGACGTTAGCCTCCGCGTGGTCGACGTAGTCGTAGTATCCAGGCCAACCATCGCTGAACCTCGGCGCCACGAAGATCAACGAGGCCACGCGGTCGGGGACACGCAGTGCGGACTCGATCGTCCGCTGGGTCGTCCAACTCCATGCCACAAGGTGGACGCGGTCGTCGGCGTTCAGGTGCCGTGACACGTCAGGGAAAAGGGTCTCGTCCAGGAACTCGGCATAGTGCTTGGGGCCGTAACCGTTGCGCCAGCCCCATGCCTTGTATCCCTCTCGGAAGTAGCCCGGGCTACAAACAGCTACGGGCGGGATAGCGCCGGCCTCGATCGCGGCATCCAGTTGGCCACTCAAGCTCATCGACTCATGGAACTGCCCTGCCATGAGCACAACAAGCGGCAAGCGCTGGTCGCCCCCAGCAATGCAACGCTCGTGCGGCTGGTAAGTCCACACCGGATACGTCACCGGATCGGGCTCACGTCGGCGTCCTTCATGTGTGCGCCAAACTCGCTCGGGCACCTCCAGATGATCGGCCGAGACCTGTAGTTCAGAGACTTTGCCCTCGCGTACGATACCGTTCTGCTCCTTGGTCGAAGCAATGTGGCGGTCATACGCCGAATCGGACTCATGGGTGTACCAGTCGTTGTACTCATCGTGGAAGCTCATCGCCCATGGCTCGTGGATGTCCTCGCAGATCAGGCCCTCGTGGTCCCACATTTCGAAGTAGTACATCCCGGTGAAGTTGTCGGGGAGGTCGACTTCGGCCCACCAGACGTTGCTTCGCGGGAGCAGGCTCAGACTGAAGCTCGTGGTGTCGAAGGCGGCGTCGATCCGGTAGTAGGCCCGGTGAGCGTCGATCATGTGCTCAATCTCCTCCCGGTAGAGGAACGTGGCCCGAGTCGTCCCGTCGACGTCGTGGAGCAGCGGTGTTCCCTGTGCGGCCACCTCGTCCCAGAACAGTTCCAGCACCTCCTGAGAGGTCGACTGTCCGGCAATGCGCTTGTATTCGATGATCTGCCACAACTGCCGGACGAGCGGATGGGTGGGCAGCGTGAGCGTCTGTGTGTCCACAGTGGTATCTCCTTTCATGCCGCACCCAGCAGGGTCAGGATGGCGTCGGCTCCTTGCGTCTGGTGGCCGTTGTTGGTCACCGTCACGGCGTCCATCACGACGAACGGGTTGCGAGGCCGCTTCGCCGGTGTCGGGTGAAACTCCGAGGTCAGGTCGGATGCGAACTCCGGAGGCAATGCCGCAACAATGCGTCCGAGGGCCACTCCGGAGTGCCGGGAGGCAACGAGGATCTGGTGCCGGCATGCGCCGCAGCGGCAGCGCGTTCCTTCGCGAGCTGTATGCAGCCGTCCTATGGTTTGCGCAACGACCGGCGCGAGGGTGTCGCTGCTGAGGTGGGTCGTGGATGTGGTCATGCTTGTTCCTCCTTGCAGAACGGGACGGCCGACTCGGTTTGCGGAGTCGGACGTGGATGAGTGATTTGGCGCGCTCTCCACCGTCAGACAGGCGGGTCGTGGCGACGCTGAAGCTGGGGGTTTCGTACTCACGCGCGCCCGGGCACTCCCCAGTGATCCCCGAGCGCTGGCATTGCCAGGAGGCTCGTGAGCCGCATGATCGGTGGACTGGCTACTCGGCTCTCGCTGCCTTTCACTCGGCGCCCGGCCCGAGCCGAACGACTCGGTTGCCGGGTGGACCGCCACCCTTTCCCACTCTTGAGTTGTCAAGCTTCGGCGCGTGACGGCATGCACCGTCGCGGCTGATCGGCAGACCCAGCCGACACGCGGGCGCGCCAAAGCGGCCATCGACTGGTTTCTCAAGAGCGCGTGGAACGCCAACTCGGGCTTCATCACGCAAGGGCAACGCTACGCGTGCCACGACCTGGCTGCAACGCGGCGTGCGGGGCATATCTACCCCCTGAACGGGCGGGCAATGCGAATACTGTGGCGGGCCCGGTCCCGTAGGTTCGGGATGACCTGCGGCAGAATGGCCTTGATGGACGTGCTACTGGTTGACGACAAGGAGGGCGAGGGCGCCCTCCTTGATCGTGTTTGGGGTGAGGAAGACGTTCGCGTCTGGCAGGTCCGCGACCTGACGGAAGTGCTCTCGGTCACCCGAGGCCAGCCTCACTACTCTGGCTCGCCGTTCCCGGAGTCGCTGGATGCCGCCATCGTCGACTTGGATCTTGGCCGTGGCGCGGACGGCGCGGCCGGTGGGCTCCAAGCGGTGAACGCCATCCGACGCTGGCAGCAGACCCACACTCGGACGTGGCCGATCGTCCTGCGGACCCAGGATGTCGACGACGACAGGAGTCTGTCGGCCGTCCTCGCTGCCGAACTGTTCGGGGAGCCTCTCGCGCTGTGGGGGAAGCGTCCCAAGGATGCGCTGAATCTTCTGTCCTACCTGCGTTCGTCCCCGATCACGCCGGCTGATGCGGAGGCGTACGGCGGCACGGTCGTCCACCCTGTTCGGGTGGTCAAGGAGGAACGCGGCGAGCAGATGCTCGGCGAGTTCTTGTTCGGCGGGCGGCGCGCCGTGGTCTGGGAGCGCATTTTCGAAGGCTTCGATGCCGATGTGGCGGTGCTGGCAGCGGGCTACCACCGGCGCAATAAGTTCTGGGACCAAGTCAACGCGCTGTTCTCGGCCATCGTCTACCTGCGTGATCTCGACGACCACCTTCACATGCTCAATGGCACCCCGTTGCGGCTGATCGACATCGAGCGCAGGATCGCCGCCGATGAGCTGCTTGAAGTCGATCTCGCCATCAACGAAGTCCAACGTGGCCTCCGCGACTCCGAACCCCACGTCAAGGACCGTGTCCTTCAGGTTCTCCAGGACCGCCGAAACGAGCTCGACGAGTGGATCAACGAGCGCAGGACCAAGAAGCCGAGCTTCAACCGCAACTTCGACCAAGGCGAGTTCATCGGGGTGTTCGGACGCGTACTCGGAAACCCAGAGGTCTTAGAGCTCTTCACAGAGCGTTAAAGGCGGCAGCCCCCACAGGGGGTAAATGTGCCGCTGCCCCCGGCCCGGTCCTCTACGACCATGGGAAGCGTGGACGGACCTGCGCCCGGCAACCAGCCGTTGGAGCTCTTCATGGAGTGCTTCAACGGTTCGACAGGCGCAGGCGGCGCGAAGCACCAGGTGACGGTCCACGCCGATTGGACAGTCACAACTCCGCATGACGCCGAGGCCGAGCGCATCGCCGAGGCGTTCGGCAGTTACACCTCGTGTGTCACCCATACCGAGCGAATCGTGGACGCTTTCCGCAAGTCATTCGGGATACTGACGCGCGCGGAGCGTGTCCCCTTGAGCGTCGGTCGAGGTGGGAGTTGGCAGGTCGGAAAGGGCCACTCCATCTCGGGTTGCTGCCGCGGGACTCTCTTCGGGGGCGTGGTCGGAGCAGCTAGACACACTCGTGCTCCCATGCACCTCGCCAAGCAGCACAAGGTCCCACTTCGACACTTGGAGGCGTTCCTCGACGCCGCGAGCAGGACTTGGGGTGGCTGGGATGGTACGCCGGAGGTCGACCCCCGTATTGAGAGCTTGATCCGGGAGCCCGGTGGTGTCGGCGACTTGTGGCGTGCCGGGATTCACCCTGCGGAGATTCCGGCACTGGCTTCGGTGGGCTCGGTTGTCGATGAGCCGCTGCCGATCAGCTTCTACCTGGGGCTCGTGTACGGCCGCGCCGACCGGAGCTGGGTCGCTGAGGTCCTTCCGCACCGGCCGGACCCCGACACGGCAGCGTGGCTGACTTGGCTGGATGAGCCGCAGAAGCGAGCCACCCCTACTGATTGGGGTCTATGGCTGAGGTTCGGGATCAGCAAGGCAGACGTGGTCGTGGCGGTGAAGGCAGGAGTCCCTGCCGAGCACGTGCACGAGGTCGCCTACGCGAACGGCTGGCCGGTCAGCGCCGTAGCGGCGCAGTTTGTGAAGTGGGCCAACGCAGGATGCACCCTGAAGTCGGAGCACTTCCACGCCATGAAGCGCAACGGCGTCTACTCGCCCAAGCCATCCCGGCGCGCCATCGACGCCTTGTGCGAGATGGTTGACAGCGACCTCGGCCCGACAGCGCGCAAGTCTCTGCGCGACCGCCCGGATCGCACCGACCTCGCCGTGATGCTGGAGATCCTTGGCAACAGGCACGAGGTCCGCCGCGCCCTGGCCCAAGGCGCCCGCACTCCCGACGACTTGGACGCCTACGTCACGAGCTACGAGCGGGCAGCCCGATGAATCCTCCTGCCGCCGGACACATCTACCCCTGCCGACCTGTCGAGCCGCCGCAAGGATGGCAGCAGTGAAAACACGAAAGGAACCCGCGTGACCATCCGCACCAGGAGCGAGTACGAGAACGCCTTGCAGGCGCTGGGCATCTGCGTCTCCGCCCGCATCCCCGCTCTCTTGTGGGGCAACCCGGGCGAAGGCAAAACCGCCGCCGTCGAGTCTGCATCCCAGACCGGCTGGCACGTCGAGACGGTCATCATCACCCACAGCGAGCCGTCTGACTTCGCGGGCCTGCCGATCATCAACGACGGCTCGGTCAGCCTCGCGCCACCGGGGTGGGCTACTCGACTTGCCGAGCACGATGGGCCGTCGATCGCCTTCTTCGATGAGTTCAGCACAGCCTCTCCGTCGCTCCAGGCGGCGGCACTCCGGCCACTGACCCACTACGAGGTCGGCTCACTCCAACTGCCCAAGACGGTCTCGTTCGTCGCCGCGGCCAACCCCTCAGACGTGGCGGCAGCCGGATGGGAACTTGCTGCACCGACCGCCAGCCGGTTCGTCCACCTGGACTGGACCATGCCCTACGAGGTCTACTCCGAAGGACTCGTCACCGGGAAGTGGCCGAGCATGCCCGTCTACAGCGAGCCCTCCAACTACCGGAGCCTGCTCGAAGAGGAACTGGTGCTTGTCTCCGGGTTCCTGCGAGCCCGTGAATCTCAGCTCAGCGTGATCCCCAAGAATGCCGAGGAACGAGGTCGCGCCTTCCCCACGCCCCGCACTTGGGACTACGCGGCCCGACTGTCGGCCTTTGCTCGCGCCATTGGCGCCAACGCCGAGGTGCGCCGACTCCTCGTCGCCGGCTGCATCGGAGGCCCCGTCACTCACGAGTACCTCACGTGGGCCAACAACCAAGATCTCCCGAACCCGGAAGAACTTCTCGATGATCCAGACGCGGTCGACTTCACCGGCTTGCGCGCTGACCGGGTCTTCGTCACCCTGCAAGCAGTCCTCGGCGCCTACTCACGCCAGCCTTCTGTGGGGCGCTGGGAGCGGGCCATCGACGTCTGCGCCCGTGCGGCCGACCAAGCCGGCGTCGACCCTGCTGTGCCGGTAGTCCGTTCCCTGATGCGACCCGACATCCGGCCCAATGGGTCGTCTGTGCCACCCTCAATCAAGGTCTTCGCACCGGCTCTTGCGCTGGCCGGGTTGCTACCGAAGGCGACCTGAGATGGATCATCAGAAGCTGGCCGCGGCCAAGCTGTGGTTGATCTCCCCGTCCCCGTCCCCATCCCCGACGGGGGGCCGCGGCGACGATCCGCGGGACCTTCCATACCTGTCGCATGCGCTCTACGCACTGATCCCCGTTGTGGATAATGATGTGGAGAAGCTGACGTGTGACGAGTGGTGGCGGATCTACATCAACGAAGAGTGGTTCGACGCCGCGACCGTGCCCGAGATCGGAGCCGAACTCGCGCACGTGACATGGCATCTGCTCGCCGAGCATGCCGACCGCGCGCGTGACCAGGACGTCGACCGGAGTACGGCCTCCGCGTGGGAGAAGTCGGCCGACGCCACCGTCGCGCACACCCTTACCCAGGACAAGCTCCGTCCCCAGTACCTGCCGTCCGCGAAAGACCTGGACCTTCCCGATGCGAGATCGGCCGAGGAATACTTCGCGTTAATCTCGCGCCTGCCTCCGCCTCCGTCCGACGGCGAGGGCGACCCAGACGGTGGGTCGCTGGGACCAGCAGACGGCTGCGGGAGCGGAGCCGACGGACTCACGCGCCGCAACGAGTACGGGCCAAACACCGATGTCGGTGCTGTGTCGAAGCACGAGGCCACCGAGATTCGTCGCAAGGTCGCCGTCGACTACGACCGGCACGCATCCGGCCGAGGCGACGACCCTGGCGACGCGCTTCGGTGGGTCAAGCGCACACTCGAACCAGAAACTCCATGGGAGCCACTCCTCGCCGGCGCAGTCCGCCGGGCCGTCGGCTGGGCCGTTGGTCGAGGCGACTACACCTACACCAAGCCCTCTCGACGTTCGTCCTCTCTCCCCGGAGTCGTACTCCCGGGCCAGCACAAGCCGGTGCCACGGGTGTCCATCATCATCGACACCTCCTACAGCGTCGATGACAACCTCCTCGCCCGAGCACTCGGTGAAGTCGATGGCGCACTCATGGCACTCGGCGTTCCCGGTGCACAGATGACCATCTACTCGGTCGACGCTGCCGTCCACACAGTCGAGAAGGTTCGCCGTGCCCGAGACGCCAAGTTGGTCGGCGCCGGCGGGACCGACATGCGCCTCGGATTCCGCGGCGTGGAAGACGAACGACCACGTCCCGACGTCGTGATCTGCTTCACCGACGGCGACACCCCCTGGCCCACCTCCCCTCCACCCGGAGCCGCAGTGATCGCCGCCATCCTCGGCGGACGCGGCTTCAACCTCCCGCCAACACCCAAATGGGCAACCCGGGTCGAATGCCTCGTCGACGACCGATGGGCAAGACCGTGAACCAGCGCGAGACTCACGATCGAATCGTGGCTCTCTCTCACGCCGGGGACCACCGCGCCGTGCCACTGGCGATGGAGGAGTTCACCCGCAACCCGAGCGCGGTGTCTTTGGGACTGGTAGCCCTCGCGGCACGCAGCCGTGGCTTGGTGCTCCCGAGCCGACACCACCCCGACCACCTCGCGGTTCGCTTCACCTACAGCCTGGAGTCGGCAATCTGCGACGTGCTCGAAGCACTACCACCCGAGGATCGCGACGAATGCCTCGCAGCACTCGGTCGCAGCGCTCAGCGTCCCTCCCGCCAAGAGTCGCAAGGTGCGCGGTGACCAACATCTATGGGTCGGCTCGTTCGCCCTCGTCGCAGGGCACATCTACCCCAGCGCAGGTCGCGCAGCATCCGATTCGATAGTCGCGTGTGTAGACGGTTCCTTGTAGTGCTCGCAGCGATGAGCCTTGCTTTCGTTGCCCCGACTGCTCAAGCTAGGCCGAGCCCGAGCAAGCTGAAGGTGACGCTGTCCGTCTCTACCAAGTCGGCGACGACCGGGACGCCGATCCGGTTCAGCGGGCGCGTAAGCAAGGGCGGAAGCGGAGCGACGGCGATGCTCCAACGCCGACAAGGTTCTTCAGCCTGGTCCACGGTCAAGGCGAGCAAGGTCCCCCAGTCTCGAAGAGTCGCATTCGCCGTGAAGACACGAGAGGGACGGTCTACCTACCGCATCATCATCGCGAAGACCAAGCGATCGACTTCGCCGTCAGTGACCGTGACGGGGCGATCGCGGTCGACGCCGCCTGCCGTCCCGTCAGTGACCGCGGGGACGATCAGTCATCACCAACAGATCAAGAGCGTGTGTGCGCATATCCGCACACTTGAGCATCTGCACGTGAAATACGGCAACGACAACTATCTGATCGGCATGCTTCTCGATCAGATCTCTCGTGCATGGAACGGGCTTCGCACGCCACCGATCGACGTGTGGGGCGCAGCGGGCTACCTACCCAAGGGCCAGACCCTCCAGGACTGGTGGGAGATGGGCATCCATCCCCAGGATGTCCGGATGCTGGCCGATGCATACGCCGAACCAAACGGGCAGATCCCGTTGTTCGGTCACGACATCGTTCGGTCAGCCTTCCCCACACCGTACGAGCCGTCAGACGAAGAGGCCGAAGAACTGGTCCGGGAACTGCTCCTCGACATGCACGCCCCGGCCGGCCCCGGCGAGCCGTGGGCCATGGGGTTCTGACCGATGGCCCCCACCCATTCTCCTGTCGTCCGAACGCTGATCTGCTGGTTCGAGAATTCAGACAACTTCGCCGCTCCCGTGGCTAGCTTTCCACTGCCTTGAGAAGACCGTGCTTGTCACGGCCAGCTGCCCCAGGCCGAGTCAAACCACCGCAGGAGGGACTGCTGATGGTATCTCGGACCCGCGACGGAAGATGGCGTCGAGTTCCCGGCGGTATACGTTGCCCCACGCCGAACGCTCGCCAAAGAACTCGAACGCAATGGAGTCCCGCCCCCTGCCCGATGTGAGGTACGGCGCCACGAAAAAGTACGAGTCGATTCGCAAGATGAAAGCGTAGACCGCGCCATTGCACGTCGTGTAGGCGTGGAAGTCACCACGGAAAGACTGAGCCGAGAACTTCGATACATCGCTCTGAACTCTCGAGAAGGTCTCGGCCACATAGTGAGGAAGAAGTGTCGCTTCTCCGACAGCCTGTTGACCTAGTCGCAGGCTCAGCGCACCACACTTCTCATGGTCAGCTCGCTCTCCGGGGCAAAGCATCGAGAGGCGCACAGCCGCCCCTCGCCTCACGGAATTGGCGAGGGAATCCTGAATGGATTCAATGTCATACCAATCGAACTTGAGGGATGAACCGACGATGTCGATTTCGCGCGCTTGCCCTAACATTGCGGCCCACTTCGCGGCGGTTGCAGACCTGTCGGGATGCTGGCGAGAACCGTGGAGCGCCTCGATCTGAAGCGAGACGACGTCCTCCAAAGTGTCGGTTGCGCGCTCAAGTCGTCCGAGCGCGTCAGTCACTGGCTCACCACCTAGGAACCACCAGATCACCGACACGACTACACCGCCGATCAAGGTGGACCCGACAGCTAGGAGGATGTCAGGGACCGGCGGGGGGAAGTCGCCGCGGGCGGCACCCAGGGCGAGGACGCCAAACGCAAGGAAGATGGCGGGCGCGAGCCAACCCTGCCACTCACGCCTGCGGTGCCCTGACTTCACGTGCCGCAGAATACTCTCGTCAGCCACCAACTCAGTGCGCAGGGTGTTGAGCGACATCTCGCCGCTGCCCCGGTCACCATGCGAGCAAGAAGACCCCCTGCCTGGTGGTGCTCGTTGCACAGGGCCAGTGACTACTCTGATGAAGCAGACACGCTAGGCTGGTCGCGAGGATGGGCCTCGACGGAAGTGTCACGCTCCGAGCGCAGGTCCATCGTGTGTCAACGCGAGCAAGAGGAGCGAAGTGAACGCCGAGCAGTACGAACGGGTCCGAACCGGACGTGGCTTCATCGCCGCACTCGACCAGAGCGGTGGCAGCACGCCCAAAGCGCTCGCAGCATACGGCGTCACGCCCGAACAGTACGCCAGTCCCGACGAAATGTTCGACCTCGTCCACGCGTTCAGAGCGCGGATCGCTACCGCCCCGGCCTTCGATACCCGCATCCTTGGTGCCATCCTCTTCGAAGACACCATGCGTCGAGAGATCGAGAACACCCCCGCAGTTCAGTACCTATGGGACGCCAAGGGCATCGTTCCCTTCGTCAAGATCGACAAGGGACTTGCTGACTTTGCGGACGACGTCCAACTCTTGGCTCCCATGCCATCCCTCCCAAGCCTGCTCTCGGAAGCAGCGAGTTTGGGCGTCTTCGGGACGAAAGCACGGTCAGTGATTCACGGACCGAATCCCGCTGGGATTGCTGCGGTCGTTGAACAGCAGTTTGCCGTCGGCGAGCAAGTCCTTCAGGCAGGGTTGGTTCCGATCATTGAGCCCGAGGTCTCCATCGAAAGCGGATCAAAGGGCGAGGCAGAGGGTCTCCTCCTGGAGGCATTGAGCAGCGCGCTCGACAACGTCTCAGACGCCGTGATGCTCAAGTTGACCCTTCCCGAGGCACCTAACCACTACCGAGTTCTCGTGGATCACCCAAAGGTTGTCCGCGTTGTGGCTCTGTCCGGCGGCTATTCATTGACCGAGTCTGTGCGACGTCTTCACGCAAACAACGGAGTCATCGCGAGCTTCTCCCGTGCGTTCACGGACGGATTGCTCGCATCGCAGAGCGACGCTGACTTCAATGCCCATCTCGATCGGAGTATCCAACTCATCTCAGACGCATCGAGCTCCTAGCTAAGCTCTCCCAGGCCCGCACACAAGAGACCCGTCATGCCCCAACCATTCACGCCCGAACAGGTTGCGCTCATCCAAAAGAGCAGTCGCGCCTTGGCAGCTTGGACACTCGATCCCGACGGCCGCGAAGAGACCATCCTGTCCCGAATCGAACACTTCGCGTCCGACCGCGAGGCTGCCCTCGGAATGGCAACAGTGGCTCGGCTCATCTGCATCCTCGCGGCAGGCATCGCCGGCCGAAGTGAAGTTGAGATCATCTCAGAGATGCTTGACCATATGGACGCCGCAAACAAGCCAATCGACGAGTCGTGAGCGAATGGCCCGCCGTCGCGAACGCACCCGCACGAGAAGTGGATTTGCCGGTCGAGGTGCCCAACTCGAACAGCTCGCGCACTATCTTGAGAATCCCGATCTATGGCTGCTCAACGTTTGGGGAGTTACAGGGATCGGGAAGTCCTCGGTACTAGAGGAGTTTCGTCGGCGACATTCGGATCGCGGGCCACGACATATCGCTCTCGAAATCGATCTCAACGCCACCTCAGACCCCCTCAACGCGATCGACTCCCTCTCTACCCAGTTCACCCAGGTCCAAATGGTCGCCAACGGTGGCCCGACTGGCCACTACGGCGCAACCCGCGAGCGCTGGCTGACGGCGCGCAACAAGATGCGCGATGAGATCGCTGGAGGCAACCCAACGAGAGACGAACGTATTCTGCTCGCGAATACGATTCTCGACCCCGAAGAGCGCTCTCTCTATCTTGATCCGGTGCGGCCGCTTACCGATGCGCTGTTGCAAGACTTCGAAGTTCTCGACGAGTCAGCCATTGTCTTGACCGTCGACGCATACGAGAAGGCGACGACCGAGATCGAGGACTGGCTCCGTCAGGTAGTCGAGTCGGACGCTGTAAGCCTGATCCTCGGAGGACAGAGGGAGCTTTCTATCGCCTGGAGGACGCATGTTGAAGGTAGGTTTCAAGAAATCGAGCTCGGCAGGCTCGATAGGCAGGAAATTGAGGAACTTCTTAGGTCAGCAGGCGCCGACGACGCGCAGTCACAAGCCGACGAATTGTTTCGGTTGACGGAAGGCTACCCCCTGGCTGTCTCGTTTCTCTTGAACACCGTGAGTAATGGGACTGCGGGGCCTGACCAGCAAGTCTTCGCCAGCGGCGACGTTGCGGACGCGACAGTCCAGCGGTTCCTACAGAACACAGGTAGCAGCGACCTCCAAGAGTTGGTCCTTGCAACTTCGGGTTTCATTCTGTTCGACAAGGCCGCACTGGAAGCCGCGCTCGATCATCCAATCACGAACGCTCATTGGCGCGAGTTGCAAAGCCTGTCGTTCGTCAAGGCAGTCGGCGTCGACACGTACCGCATCCACGACGTCTTCCAGAGTTACCTATTTCGTGAAGGCTTGAAAGCCGGACGCCGAGCCCGAGCGGCTGTTCACGATCGCGTGGCCGAATACTGGACGTCTGTCGAGCGACCCGAACTCGAACTCCACCACACTTTCCTGGCCGACGAGGAGGCCGGGTACTACCGGGCACAAGAACTCCTTCGACAGTACCTGTCAGATGGAAACTCGGATGCCGGGAACGTTCTGACTGCCACCCTTGAGTCGGCTGCACAGACCCTTCCTGTGGCGCGCCGCTACGCGGCAGTCGTCCGAGGTCTCTCCTTCCGCCTCCAGGGACTCTGGCAGGAGCTTCTGAACTTCACAGAGGATCTGCAACATGACTCCACGTGTCCCCCCATCACGTTGGCCAACGCAGATGCCAAGCGCTACTTGGGTGATCTCCGGGGAGCGTCGCGCGCGATCCAACTCGGACTGGATTCGAGTAGGACCGGCGAGTTTGTAGGAATCTACCCAAAGGTGCAGTTCGAACTACAGACCCACCAAGTAGAACTCCTAGGACTCACCGGACAAACCGAAGCCGCCAAGGGGGCGCTGGGAACGCTAAATCGGTTGGGTGCGTCGAACTCAGAGATCGGCATTTTGCTCGCGTTCCAGTCTGAGCACCTCGCTAGGTGGCACGGCGACTGGAGTGTCGCCATCGATGGGCTTGAGCGAGTAGCAGCGAAACTTCGCGACGTGGATGACGGCGGGTTCGCGAAGGCGAGGGCCTGTTACGGTACCGGCAGGCTCTTCACATACATCGGATTCTTCGCCGCGGCCGAGACGCTCTTGTCCGCAGCTGCGGATGGATTCGTGAGCGCCAAACGACCGCAGTATATTGGGGAGACACTCGTTGGCCGCGCGGTGCTCGCGCGTGAGCGAGGCATGTGGAACACTTCAATCGATCTCCTCGAAGAAGCCCGAGAACGGTTTACCTCCGGAGCTTCTCGGCTCTACGAAGCGTGGGTCAATGCCAATCTCGTGAGGCTCTGGGCCGTCGCCCCCGACATTGTCCCTGATCCAGACTGGGCCGACGCACTCCTAAAACAGTTCGGCGACATGGAGTACCGTCATGGCCAGGGTCACATTCTCTTCTTCCATGATTCCCGGAAAGCCGTCGAGACTCGCGGTGCGGCAAAGAATCACTTCCACCAGTACGGAATGCGATTCGAGGCCGTCGAAGCGCAGGTCCTCCTTCATTCAGGCATCGACAGAGGCGTCTTGGCTGCCACGGCAGCACATCACTCTGACTACTGGCTGCTGTCCCAGCTGACAGGAAAGGGTGACGAGTGGCGAACGTGGGATGCGCGCTGGGGTCCCCAATGCTCCCCAACCGACTTCGACTCGGATCACATCCGGCACTTCTTTTCAGACGCTCCTGCTATTCCGGGCCAGGAAACTCGCGAACGTGCGCATAGGTTGTTCCATGCCCTCACCCATTGACGCCGAGAGACTGCGTGCTGACGCCGTCGAATCAATCTTGCAACGCAAGAGTGGACACGTTATGAGTTCACTCTCTGCGTCCGATTTGATTGCGTCCGCCCTGTCGTGGCTCACGCAACTTCCGACCGCTGACGAGGTGATGGCATCAACGCTTGTTCTCAGCAAGGGACACGCGGCACCTGCTCTGTATGCAGGACTAGCACAGATCGATTCATCCCTTTCATTTTCCGGCCAGACGCTGCGGCGGATTGACTCGCCCTTCGGCGGCCATCCCAGAGCTGGGGCCGTTCCGACGGTCCTGACTTCCACGGGATCTCTCGGGGTTGGACTAGCGTTCGCCGCCGGCGTGGCGCTTGGTGATCCCACACGTCGAGTGGTGGTTATCGCCTCCGATGGCGAACTACAGGAGGGCCTCGCTTGGGAAACTCTACGCATCGCCGCCCGGCGCCGCTTACGCAACCTTCTAATCTTGGTCGACTTCAACGGCTGGCAAACGAGTTCAGCCGTACCGTCAGGAGAAACATTCAGCGGCGCAATGGGGCTCCGCGACATTGAAACGGTCGAAGTGGATGGACACGATACCCAGGCGATAGGAAGTCTGCTGGCTCGCTGGGATTGCACTTCGCCTCGACTCGTCCGAGCATCGACATCCCGACTCCGGTACCTTCCGTCCTTGACGAACCCTGATGAGTTGTACGGCGACAGGATTCCGGATCACACTCGGCTTGCTCTTCAACAAGACCTTCGCATCGATCTCGTCCATGAGAGTTCAGGGTCATGAGCCAAGCCGTCGGGCGGGCGCTCGAGACGATAGGCGGCCCCCAGCCCTATGTCCTTACAGCGGACCTAGTGAAGCAGTTTGGGCTTGAGCAACGCATTCGCGACCTGCCCGACCTAACCTTCGATGTCGGCGTAGCCGAGCAAGCCATGGTGGGGATCGCTGCGGGCTTGGCGTCACTCGGACGTCCAGTGGTGTGTGCAACGTTCGCGGCCTTTCTTCTCCGAGGACTTGAGGTTTGGCGCAACTCGGTGCTGCTGGATGACCGGCACGTCGTGCTCGTCGGCGGACATGCTGGACTTTCCGCCGGCGCTAACGGAGCAACCCACCATGCCCTGGAAGACGCCGAGGTCTTCGGATCGTTCCCAGGTGTCCGAGTCTTCAGTCCTTGCGACGAGACAGAGCTCGAGCGAGTGCTGTCGTTCGCTGTTGAGCACCCAGGCCAGTACTACGTTCGTGTCTCCCGGGACTTGGGGGCAGGGAGGCTTGGGCCTGGCGAGCAACAACTTGGCGAGTGGAGCAGAACCCTGTCCATCGGCCCAGCCGGCGGTGACCCCGACTGCATTCTCGTCTCGCATGGGTCGATTTGGAGTCCAGTCGGCGAGGCTGCGCGGCTCGCGGCGGCCGCCAACCCGGCCCTACGGATCTTCGCCCTTCATCTTGGCGACCTCACCCAAGAAAGACTGCCTGACACGCTTCGCACCTCCCGGCTGATACACGTCGCGGAGACATTCGCAGACTGTCGAACGGCAAGGTTCGCGCGGGCAACGATCCAGCACGAGGAGTTCATCGCTCTGGGAGCGAGTTGGCCATCCCCCAGCGATGATCACAACGTCCTGCTTCGCTGGGCCGAACTGGACGTCGAGAGCATCCGTGATGTCATCCTAGGCGGCCGCTGATGGCTGGAAGTGTCCTTGCGGTCGACATTGGCACTACTCGGACGAAGTACCGGTTTGAGGATTCTGAATCCGCTCATGACGACTGGCTCGAAACGGGGTCCCCCAAGGACACGGTCAGGTTGATACGACGCCTCCGCGCTCACTATCGCCCAACGGTTACTGCCATCGCCTCCTACCGGCGCGCAGCACTCGATAGTGAGGCGAACCCGATCCTAGTGCGGGACCTGGACACTTCCCCGCCCGCGCTGAATTTCCCTGGGACTGACGCGGGGAACCCGTTCGCGACTCTCCACCGATGGAGAACTCGCCCTGTGACCGGCGCGGCAGGGTGGTTCTCCTTCGATGCTTGGCTGGCACAGCAACTCACGGATCTAGCCGCCGTCGCACCAAGCATGGCTTGGCTGTCAGGAGCTTGGAATATAGAGACGAAGCAGTTCGATTCGTCAGTAGTGTCGATGCTCAAGCAGGCTAACCGACTTCCGGCACTGCCCGAGGTCCTCGATGTGCCGACCCTGGTCAGCGGGGTGCTCTTGCCTATCCTTGGCGATCACGAAGCAACTGCAATCTCTGCGTTCACAGCGCGCGGTGAGTTGAACGTAGTCGAGTGCGGAACTGCTTGGGCCTCGCTCGTGCAGGTTCAAGAGAACCTGTCTCCCGGCTTGGGCCTGGACCCGCCACACGCCGCCGGGTACCGCGAGACCATCGATCCCTTCCTCGTCCCACACTTGGCAGCTACCACGGTGCAGGACACCGAGGAACGCTGGCGAGGTGCACCGACCGACCGTTCCGAGGCCAGCAACGTCCTGGACGCACTGGCCGCCCATCACCTCTCCAACGCGCGCGATCTGGAATCAAGGCCCATCGTCATTGGGGGCAACGCGGAAAAATTCCTTTCGCGACTAAATGAGAGGATGAGGCAAGAGTTTGAGTTCGTCGCGGGGAGGATCAGCCCACTTGACGGACTCATCAGACTGGCCAGGAGGACACTCACTTGATGATCGACACCCACCGACAGGCGATGGCCGAAGCCGTCGTCACTAAGGCCGCGCAACAGGTTCCTCTAACCGGCAGCGACTCTGAGTTGAAGTACGACGGTTCCTTGGTTACATACTGGGACAAGGCCATCGAGGAGACCGTCGCGCAAGAACTGAAGGAACTCGATCCTGGGACGCACCTCGTAGGAGAGGAGTCTCATGGAAGCCGAGACGACCGGATCGGATGGATCTTGGACCCGATCGACGGCACAGCCAACTTCTCCAGGGGCCTCCAGTACTTTGGAATTTCCCTCGCTTACTACGGCGAGGACGGGGAGCGGGCGGGCGCGATCTGGGATGCCAGCCGAAGGAAGCTCTGCACTCCAAACAATGTCCTTGCGAGCAGAAGCAGCGTGCCCCTTTCGCTTTCCTTCTGCGCAACCGAATTAGATGGCCCGAGTGAATACAAGGCATGGGGGGTGACAGCATTCAAGGCCCTGTCAGAAGCCGTTCACACGACGCGAGTCCCAGGATCCGTCGCGCTGGGGCTTGCGCATGTCGCTGACGGACTGCTTGATCTATACGCGGCACCTGGCCCCGCGATCTGGGACTACGCAGCCGGAACACTTCTAGTTGAGTCGACATCCCACAGCGTCGTGAGGTTCGAGGACTTTGGCCTATCCTCACCAACGTTGATTGCGGGCCTGCCGGAAATCGTGGAATGGTTCATTTCAGCGATGGCGGCCCGCCACTAGTTACTCCGCGTCCACCTGGTTCAAGTCGCCGCCGACTCGTCGCCACTTACGCCCGTTTGCATCCGTGAATCTAAGGTCAAGCCTGACGGTGGATACTTCATAAAGCTTGAACTCTCCAACCGCCTGTGGCGGCAAGACCATCGGCAACCCCGGAGTGGACCAGGTCGCATTTTGAGATGACTCTTCGTCCGCAATCTGGATTTCGACATCAAAGACCGGCTCACTAGACGCGTTTCGGACATGGCCGATCACATTGTATGTGGATGACTCGCCCCTGGTTTCATTGGTCCAAGCAACCACAAGCCTTGCCTGAGCTCCCCTAGCCTCTTCGGCGGCCTCCCGCTTATCGCGCCGAATGAAATAGAGGGACGAAATCAGCGCCCCGCCGGTCCCCACGGCTCCGACCCAGTCAGCAACGGTTCCCCAATCGAGAGAGAAAGTCACAGCAACTCCAATATAGGGATCGAGCCAAGATGCGAGGCGCCGGGCCTCGGGACTGCTGGCAATACTCCACGGCTCAGGAATAGGTATTTCAAAATACGCCGTCCTCGTCCTCGATAGGCAAAGTCACCGCATGCCCGTCGTCGGAAGCCTTCTGGCCATTCCAGGCCCGACGCAACTGCATTCTGACGTCCACCGCGCAAAAGTCATCTCCAATGCGGAGAACTCCGGTGCCGACTCGGCCCAGCCCGTCGCGAACGCTGAAGTCTCGACGCTCGTCCCAACTAGCGAGATCGTCGGGGTTCGACCCAGGCCATGGCTCAGTTCCGAACTCTGTGAAGGGAACTGGGGTATCACTGCGTGCTGACGGGGTGAGTATCTGTACCTCGCGGTCGCTGCCCTCTAGGAGGCGCCGTGCAACATCGCCCGAGACCTCGGCGCGAAGCTCGCTTGCGTGCGCCGTCCACAGATCCGTGCGCCGATCCCAGACGTCCGCCAGTGGCCCACCCTTGAGGCCGTCGTCCTCGACGAGCATCTTCACGGAATCAGCGGCCGACGCCTCCAACGCGTCGGAGGCCAGTCGTTCCAGTGATCGCATGCGCCACCCAATCTCAGCGCCTTCGTCGACGAGCCACTTCGTGATCTCGCGCTCGGAATAGATTGGGAGGGCAGTAGCCATGCCCTTCGGTGCGGTTGCCGGCATGGTGCGGTCTATCGACTCAACCGTGGCGTCGCTCGGCGGATAGATCGACGCGAGAATGTCCAGCCACTTAGTGATCAACACGCGGGCGATTCGAAGGCGAGCGTGCTCCCTCATGGCTACCTGCGCGCGCTCCAGCCACCTGCGCCTCACCTCCAGGCGCCTCCTGCCGCGTTCTAGGAATGCGCTGTACACACGGAAGAAGGCGTACAGGCTCCACAGGAGGAAGAACACCGCCACAGCGCCCACCGCGCTGAAGCCGACGGGCGCCGTAAGCCAGGCGGGAAGCACGTCGCGCGCAAAGTAGGCAACTGCCGCCCAGACGAGGGCGAGCACCACGCAGACCGCAAGGCCAATGAGGGTGCGCTTGCGGAACTGTCGCTCTGCCTTACTCCAGTCGAGCGGGTCGCCCTCCGAGGGGCCAGTCGCCCATTCAGTCCATCGCTCCGCGTCGAACCGTGCCCTGATGGCGGCACCGATAACGCAGCTGCCGATCTTGTCGAGCAGGCTGCGTGTGCCGGCACCCGCCGGAGCAGAGAGTGTGCTGAGTTGTTCTTCCAGCCGAACGTTGTCGCGCTCATTGCCCTCCGAGGCGAGACGCTGAGCAGTGGCCACGACACCGGTCGCGTCATCGAGCGCCACCAGCGGGGTGTTTCGGCGGCGACGCGCTTCACTGATCGCCGCAGCCGCGATGCCCGCGTTACGGGCTTCGGCCAGTTCAGGGATATCACTCGTGACTGGACTGGCAGCCGAGGGTTGGACCATCTCGGCGGGAAGTACCGGTTTGCGGTCCTGGTGCTCCGGCGGTTCCCACCCGTCCGGCTCGGCACCACCGTCATTGATCGACGTCACCAGCCGAATCAGTGAGCGCCAGACCCGCGACGGCGGCATCGGCGGCTCGCGTCGTAGTTGACGGTCCAACGCTGTGAGGTCCTTGCGGGCTTCCTCCGCAGCCTCGGCATCAAGCGCATCGAAGTCGGGGATCTTGACGCCCCAATCAATGGCAGGTGTGGGCTTGTCGACGTTGTAGCCCAGATCGTCGAAGTCGTACTTGGAGTGGACGACCGCCTCTGGCTCGGCCTTGAGGCCCATCAGCAGGAGGAGGCCGAACCCCAGAAAACGGAAGTAGGCCATCAAGTGCTGGAATCGCGTCAAACTGGGCGGTGGCTGGAATCGCGACGGCTCCGGGTCGTTGTACGACAGAGTCGCTGAGTCCAGTTCGAGGATGTACGTCAGCGCCTCGGCAAGCAACCGATGCGCTGCTTCGCTTTCTAACTCCAGGTAGCGAGCCGGGTAGAACGAGCCTGCACTCGAACTTGGGATGGTTTGAGCGATGAACCGGTCGGCTTCGACGTCGGCTTCCAGTGCGCCCAGGACAAGCCTGCTAAATGTTCGGAACTCGTAGTGCTCGGCGGCGCTCTCGGCACCCCAAGGCAGCCGTTCAAAGGTTCCGGCCAAGATGCCGACCGCAATCAGCGCCGAGTGCAGCGGGACATCTAGGTCGAGATCCCATCCGGCGTCAGTAACGTCAGGTGCGCTGCGGTCTTCGGCCAGAATGCGAAGTTGGAGCCACTGGCCCGGGAGCGGCGCAACCGTCGCATCCGTGCGGGCCGAAGGCACAACGATGTCGAGCCAGCGCGTGACGTCGGGCGGCAGCATCTCCCGAAGAAGCTGCTCCAGGCCCTTCATTGCCTCACTGATCTCGGGCTCAGGAGGGCGTATCCAAGCGACCCGAATCTCGTCTAGGGAGCCGAGTTCTGCCAAGGACAGTGCGAGCGGAGCCGGGTCCTGAACATCGCGCGGCAGGATGCGCTGGGCGCTCACGCTGTTCGGCCGATCCGGGTCAATCTTTCCCGCATCGTCCGATGAGACCCAGAAGCTGTCGGCGACCAACCCGGCCTGCCCCCAGACGAGCGCGTCATCGCGCACGTCTGAGGGGCTGACGACGACAACTGCGATGGTCACTAGAAGGCCGACCCACCTGCGGATCGAACGTCGGAGACGATCTCTTCGACCTCACGGTCGATGGCGACCTGGAGCCGGGTGAATGCTTCGCGCACGTCGTCAGCGACTTCGAGCGTGGGGTGGGCCTGAGCCCCGGCTGGCGCCGCCTGCTGGTCGAACACTCGGTCGTAGGACTCGCGCCACTTGGCGACGAGCATCCGGGCGGCCTCCTGTCGTGAGGTGCCGTCTGCGATTGCTCCGGCAAGTTCGGGTGCGCCCGCGCCCTTCCCGCCCGCGAGCCAGGTGGAGATCGGGTTGATCTCGTCATCGACGGAAGCACCGAGCTCGATCAGGTGCTGGTAGGGCTTGAGCTCGGCCAGCGACTTCTTGTTGAAGGACTCCAAGAAGGTCGCGGGTAGCGCTTCGAGCAGCATGCCGACGTGGTCACGCCTGCTGGGCAGTCGGACGCCGGACTTCGAGACCTTGTATGCCTTGCCCTCCACCTTGACCGTGAGGTCGGTTCCGCCCTCGCCGTCGGCGCTGGCTGTGCCGAGCAGGCGAGCGGCGAACCAGCCAGTGACCAGTGCTCGCCGTGCGTCGGGGCCGAGAGGGACCCACTCGCTGAGGGGGCGGGCACGGCGGTACTGCCACAGCTCTCGTCCTTGACCACCCTTGGACCACTGCTTCGAGATCGGCGACATGATGCTCGCAACCTCGACCAGATGGTAGGGCTCGGACAGCAGCGTCATCATCATGGCGTCCTGACGCGGCGTGTTGCTGAACTTCACCGCCTGCGGGGTCTTCAACAACGCCACAGCGGCGTCCTTGATCTGCTGACGGACGTCATCGAGCTGGCTCGGCACGTTCAGAGTGGAGACGTGCAGGTTGTACGGCGGGACATCGTGACCATGGATCAGGTTCGTCATGGCCGGCTCCAGCGCCACCAGCGGAAGCGACGCCTTCACCATCGACTCGAAGTGGCCGACCAGCCGGGACTGACGGTTCTTACGTTCCGGCGCCGGGGTGAGCGGGTCGGTCAGGTAGTCGCCGAGCGAGTGCTGAAGGAACTGGCCGACGTACTTCTCCTGGTCAACCAGCCACTCGTGGGTGCGGGCCTTCAGGTCTTCCAAACCGAGCGTGATCGACAACCGGGCCGATGCCTGGTTCTGCCCCTTGCGGCGCGCGATCTCCATCTTGGGCACCCACCGCTGCTCGACCAGCGCGACCGGTCGGGTGCGGGCGTGGACGCCGAGTTCTTCGCCAGCGATGACCTGCTCGGTGGCGGTGATGAGGGCTGCGAGGCCCTTGTCGCCACTCACGGACCGCTCGATCACGCTGACGAACTGCTCGGGGAACCCGTCGACCTCGTCGAGCAGGAACTCGACCTTGCTGGGACGCAGGTAGTCCGGGACGCCCTCGTCGCCGGGCCAGATCTCCAGCGGGCTGCGACCGACAGCGGGGCGCAGTTCGAGCCGCAGAAGGCCGTCCGCGTCACTCAACGCACGCCGCCACGGCTCCAACAGGTTGGTGGTGAGGTCATCAAGGAACCCGTGCGAGATCTCCAGCGCGATCACCTGAACGTGCTTGCGCAGCACGTCCTGCGCCTCGGACACGATGGCCTCGACGTCCTCCACAGAACCGACCGGGAACTCGGCAGGTGCTCCAGCAGGAGGTGTGGGCAGTGCACCCAGCATGTCGTTGATCTTGCGTCCGACGTAGGTACGGTCGGCTGCAAGGCTCTCGACTCCCTCGCGGGAGCGGTCGATCAGTCGATCCATCAGGTCGATGGTCACAGGCAGGCCGTAGGCGGCGACGCTACGCAAGATGACCCGCTCCAGGGTCTGCTGCACGTCCTCCTGCAACTCCAAAGAAAGCCGATTGGTGGCCTTCTGAATCGCGGTCGCAACGCCGGTGTTCGCGCCGCGTGCGGCGTTGACTCGGACAACGACGTTGGCGCGCGCTTGGGCGTTCTGCACCTTGCCGCGCCGCGGGTCCGCGGTGACGTCCTCGCGCACGAGGTTCGCAAACTCCGCACGGGCACCTGACAGCTCGGGCTGGTTCCAGGTGTCGAGACGGTCCGAGATGGCGTTCTTCTCGCGCACCTCGTCGAGCTTGACGTCACGAAGGAACGCCGGCCACGCCTCTTGCACCACCAGTTGCTTCAACTCGTCATCAGACGAAGCATCATCGGCCCGACGACGCTCCAGATGACCATCGAGAAGCCGCAACGCCGCGCGCCGCAGCAGCCGGTCACTGGCATACCGGTCGAAGAAGTCACGCCCCACCGACAACCGCGAGAAACCGAGGCCTCGGAAGGGCGCGACGTCGCGGTTGACGTCCGGTGGAGAGAGGTGGAGCGAGTCCTTGGCACCGGCGGCGATGGCGTTGCCGTTGGCAAGGTCGTAGTTGACGACGGCGGTGGTGAGCTTTTCGTCGAGGGTGAGTTCGCCCAGCGAGCGACCGACGATTTTGTAGACGTCATCGGCGGTGTCGAACGTGACCGAGCGGTTGCGCCGTCCAACCAGGAAGACGGTGCTCGGTCCGCCGTGTCCGACCGGGTAGCGCACGCCTGCCCTGCCGAACATCCGGTCGCGGGAGAGGGGGGCGTCGGCCTGAGCGTGGGTCCACATGCTGTTGGAGATCTCGCTGAGTGCCATGAACGTGTTGGGAGCGACACCGGGCTCGGTCTCGCCGGTGGCCTTCTCGAAGACTTCGGGGGTGAAGACGACTGCGTTGATCTCGCGGTGTCCGTGAGCGCGCAGGACGTCCACGACATCGAGCAGCATGCCCGAGCCCGAGCCGCCCGAGACGGAGCCGATAACGAAGATGACAGGACGCACGTCACCCGCAGTCGGCTTCTCGCGACCGATCCGCTCCTGAACACGCCTCAACTGGGGCGCTGTCTCTGCCGCGGTCGCAGCGTCATACGCACGCGTCAGCGCTTGGTCGACGAGCTTGAGCGACTTCAGGACACAAGCGCGTCCGATGGCGCGATACTGGCCTGCTCCGTTCGGGATTTCGACCTTGACCGCGCTGGCTGGCTCGGGATGCCAGGAGCCCCATGCGTGGTACTGGTCAGCGGCGTCGGCTCCCGACTGGGCGAGTTCCTGCGTGATGGCGTCGTGGAAGCCTTGGTAGGTGCTGCGAGCCGTCGTGAGGGGCACGTAACTGGTGCGCGGTAGCGAGTAGGGGGTGTCTCCGGCGTCCGCGTCGGGGTCGGCGGGAACGTCGATGTGAACGAACTGCCAGCCCTCCGGCCAGTCCTCGTCCCAGCCGATGCGGCTGAGGGTGTCGGACAGCGTCTTGCGAACGACGCCCAGCGTCTTGCCGCCAGTGCCTCCGACGCCTACGAATATGAATGGCTGAATGGGCATTAGCGCCGCCTTCCCACAGTTTTCTGCGTTCTATTTTGGACCATCAGTCGTCCCCTAGGTCCAAGTGCCCCATCGAACCGAGGTCCAGGGTGGAGGCGTTGGAGCCGCCGTCGAGGTGGCTGAAACTTGTTGTGCCCGAGGTTGAGTCGTCTCCGCCTGTTGAGCCGGGTCGGACGTCGACGCCTTCGCGCCACCGCTCGGTGACCACGCGCCAGTCGATCTTGCAGTTCATGATCGGGTCGAGATTGGCGGAAGCGACGCTCGTGTCTCGTACCAAGACAACGAGTTGAGCGGGCACTTCCCCGACCGAAGGATTCTTCAAATCGGCCTCGGAAATCACCGCGATTGCCAAGAATCCCAGCCCCGGAGAGGCGTTGGCCACCGTGCCGTCAGCGGTCGGCGGCGGCACCGAGGAGAGAACGCGATATCCCGCAGCGATCGGACGGACCACGAACGTCGGCGCCTTGAGCGGGCTCAGATACGCCTTGCTCACCAGCTCGACCGGCCCGTAACGGAACTTCCTATGTCCAGTCGTCGGCACCACAGATGTCTTGTAGCTCTCGATGACCGCAGTCGTATTACCCTCCAGCGGCTCAATACGCCTCGGCCCGTCCTCGCCGATGACAACGGGGATCACCTCGCCGCGAAGGCCGGACACCTGGAAACGCGCGGTGAGGAAGTTGGCGAGGCCGAGAGCGATGAGCGGCAGCGCGACGGAGAGCAAGGATGCGATTACCAGCACGGCAACCAAGACGACGGGGTCGCGTGGGTTCTCGTAGCGCCATATGACAGGCAGGTTGACCAGAGCCTCCTGTCCATCCATCTCGCTGCCCACAACGGGCACCAGGCGGATCGGCAGGATCGCCTCGCCATTCCCTACTGTCGGGTCGTCCGTGGTGATACTAACGGTGACCGTCTTGGTCTCAGCCTGCGCAAGGTCGACGCAACCGCGCCGCACGTCCAGGGTCGCGCCGCTGGCCTCTTCGGGCACGACGATTTGTGTTGGCTTCTCGAAGCAGACTCGTGATGCGCCCATGGGTGAGCCGACCAGGGTGAGGGTTGCGCTGGCTGGTTGGGTGTTGATCGCAGCACCGAGATCGAGTTGATCGATGGGCGAGATGGTCGGGAACGCCTTGCTGAGCGTGAGCCCGACCCCTTCGTCGATCGCGAGGGGGGTGAGTTCTACACCGGAAATCGTGGTCAACTGTGCCGTGAGCTGGACCTGCAACCGGGCGTCGGTGGCTTCCGACTTGAAACGGACGACGATCTGGTCACCGACTCGCTCTGCGGTGGCTTTGCGAATGTCTCCGTTGGAGGCGACTACGGAGGCGCCGACGGCTACGTTCTTGTAGACGGAGAGGTCAGCGACGTTGCCGTCCTTGTCGACTGCTTGGTAGGCGAACTCGCCTGCTTTGCCGGCCTTCGGTGCCGCTTTGGGGTCGGCGCGAGTGAGGTGAAGTCCGGAGAAGACGCAGAACTCGATGTCGTCGCTGGCGACTGCCTGGCCCGCTGACACGGTCCATTCACCGGCTCCTTCGCCCGGCGGGAAGTCGACGGTGAGTGAGACATAGGAGTCATCCGACTGGGCGAGGGTCGTGTATCCGCCTTGGGTCGTTGACCCGCGAGGTGCGGCCGTGATGATGGTGCCGTCCGGAGCGTCCAGGCGAACCGCCTTGACCTGCTTGGGCGTGTGAATCGTGACGTTCATAGCCCGCACGCCGGGGTCGATCTTGCCGCCTCGGTCGCCTTGTGGCGCGCAACCGTTGACGATGTTGCCAAGGGTGCCGAACAGTCTGCGGAGAGCGGCCGAATCGTCTGCGCGAATGAAGACGCCCCTAGCCCAATCTGTCGGGATGGGGTTTCGCCCACATTCGAGCGTTGGGGACTTGCCGGTCGACATCGCCTCCAAGTCGTCGGGGCGGGGGTCGATGATGTTGGACGGCCACAGTTGTAGTCCGACGATCACGATCCCGGCTTGCCGCATCTGGTCGACCACGCCGCTGTCGGCGCGGCACGAGTCGCCGGCTACTGCACCGGACTCGTCGGCTCCATCGGTGAACCAGAACACGACACGACACGTACCTTGCGAGCCACGGTCCTTCAGGTCGTCGAAGGCGCCCTCCATTGCCGAGGTGAAGCTGGTGCCGCCATCTGGGCTGGTTCGCTCCTTGGCCTTCTTGATGACTTCATCGATCGTCTCTGAGACGTCGTCGTCATTTCCATCGTTGATACGGGTCCACTCAACGACGTTGCGAGCCTTGTAGTAGTTGTTGTCGAAGGCCGACACTGCGACCTCGATTGCAACGTCAGCGCCGTCTGGTCGAGTGACACGCGACAGGCTCTGGAGAGCGACCTTCAGCCCGTCGTAGCGGATGCCGTTCGGGTCCGATGAACTCAGGCTTCCTGATCGGTCGAACAAGAACAGCGCGCTGAGGCTGCGGGCCGATTGAAGACACGTCGCGACATCCTCCGACCCGTCCCCGGCTGGGGAGGCAGCCTTCACGACTGTCTGCGGCATCGCGCCGTGTGCAGGACCTCCTACGCCGGCCAAGGCGGCAAGCATGCAGGTGAGGGCGGCCAGCGCGGCCGCGATGGGGCGCCGACTCACAGGAACTGCTCCCGCAGTTGGGTCCAAACGGGCCATCGCGCCACCTCCATGGCGATGACGACGCCATTGACGAGGCAGGCCAGCGACAACGCCGCGATGGCTCCCTTCTCTACCGGCTGGACGCTGAGAACACCCGAACCTCCTGCGCTTCGCGTTGTCGCGATGGCATCGAAGCGGCGGTAGAACAGAAGCCCGCACCCAATGAGCAACAGAACTGCGTATGCGACAGTGGACACCAGCGGGGCTCGGAAGATCGCCGCGACGAGTCCAACGCCGCTGACGCCGAGAACGCCGTACAGCGGCCAACGGCGGGCGACCGACTGCACCGTCGGCGGTCGTCGCGGGGACGTCGAGACGTCAGCCGATGGCGCATCATCAAGCCAGGACACGTCGGCGCTCCTCTCGTAGAACCCTTGGGCAGTGGTGGCAGACCCAACGATCCCATCGCGCGCCGATCCCTCGTGAGGGCACATCTACCCCCACACAGGAAGTGCCCGGCCACTAGACTGCGAGCGACGAGCGACGTACGCCCGCACAGACAATATGAAACCAGACACACACGTCGGGCAGCCGACCGACTCGTCCAGATCAACAAGGGGCAAGGTGATTCCTGCATGAACGAATGCCCCAACTGTCACATCTTGGTGCTGGGTTCGTCGTGCACACAGTGCGGCTGGAGCATCGACGGCTCCTCCTCCACGCCGTCTCATCTCGCCGAGGTCGAGACTCCGACGTCCTATGACTGGCTGGGTAGCGACACCCCGGCGTGGGAGGCACGGGACTCGTCCTCACGCTATGACGCAGAACCTCCCGCGATCGAGCGGGCCGTGGTGTCACCAGTGCCCGCCGCCCGCGATTCAGGCGCCGTCGAGGAAGTCGGTGGCGGAGGCGGGTTCTTCGCCAAGTTCGCTCCGCTGAGGATGTCCGGTCTGGTGGTGCAGGTCGACCAGCCGCGCACGGAGACCGTTAGCCTCTCCGGACACAACGCTGCTCAGATGGCCGCGAGCGGATGCCTGACCGCACCGTTCCGGGCCATGGGCATCCTGATGAGTCTTCTGTTCGCGCCGCTCCGCTTCCTGATGATCCCGTCCATGATGTTCCGCGGACCCCAGGGACCTGACCAACTCTCCATTCCGATCAACACCTTCCTCCTCCAGACACACAGTGGCGACAGCGTTGAGTGCATGCTTCGCGGCGAGTTGCGGGGTGGCTCGCTTCGACAAGGTGACGAAGTGGACGTGGAAGGCCGGCTAAGTCGTCACGGCGTGCTCACCGTGTCGTCAATGGTCAACGCGAGGACCGGCGCCACCACCACCGCGTACGTTGACCCGCGGGCCAAGGGTGGGAACTTCCGTGCTGTGTTGATGATCGTCTTCCTGATCCTGATGATCTGGCTGCTAGTGAGCGCGTTCTGATGGTCACCGCAGGTCTGGACGGAACCGCCGCCGAACGCGCTGCCGAAGAAGCTGAACGACAGATCGAACAAGAGCGGATCGCACGAGAGCAGATTGAGCAGGTCGACTCCAATGCGGAGAAGTCCTACGTCGACCAGCCCGAGAGTGAGTTCCGGCGGCAGCACGCTGAGCAGTTCCTAGAGCCAATGAACCGGGTCAGCGAGAAGGTCGAACCGCATACCGCGCCGGAGTATCTCGTTGAGCGCGTGAACCCCGACTACGCCACAGACGAGTCGTACCGGAGCAACTGCGCAGACTCGGCGCGGTGCTTCGAGCGGAGCTGGCGCGGCAACATCGAAGAGGCCGCTGGTCGCGCCTACGAAGTGAACTCCCAGCACGACCCTGACCTGCCGGGATTGTACGTCGGTGGCGAACCGAGTGCGATGACCGAGGAGTGGGCTGGGCGCGACATGCGAGGCATCCTCGAACCGAGCGACCTCAAGGAGGAACTGCAACGGGAAGGTCCCGGCAGCAGCGCGATCGTCCACACCCGGTGGATAGATGAGTCCGGGCATCCGCAGGGCCACGCATACAACGTGGTCAACGACCACGGGCAGATCAAGGTCGCCGACGCACAGACCCACGAGGTCTTGCCTTTCAATGATGAGTCCATACGACCGGGAATCTCACCGATCAGCAAGCACCAGGTGCTCGTCTGGGATGCGAAGGGACGCCCCGTTGAATAGTCACGAACTCTCCGAAGCGGAAGCCCGGCGCATTCTTGCTCACCTTGGCAGCCCCGCCCAAGACGCCGGCCGATACGGAGCTCACCGCTACGACGTCGGCTGGATCTTCAGTTGGGCAGTTGTCGACGTCGAGCTGCCGATGGGTGAAGCGCCGTGGATCGTCACCGACGCGGGCGTGGCCAAACGTGTCCCGATCGGATGGGACTCCCTCGCATTCCTGCGCAAGTCCGCCGAGGACGAATCCTCGTGAGTAGTGCGCTTGATCGGATCGTTGGCGTCTACGCCGGACGCAGTGGCAATCCCAGGGAGATCCTGAAAGAGCTGGCGTGGGGGCCGTACGCCGACCGATCCTGCCATCCCCCGGCAGACGACTTCGGGCGTCCGTGGCTTCGCCTGACCGCTCTGCCCAAACACGATCCCCAGAAGGCAGGAGCCCTGGAGCGGGGACTGGCTGCGTTCGCGGGCGTCCCTCGTGAGTTGCGGGTTCGGATCGGACAGTCAGCCTCCGGAGAGACGTCGGTACACCTCACCGCTGCCGACGAACCAACCATCGAGCAATCACGACGGATGCTCACGCCTTTCTACCGAGTCCAAGTCGAGGACCGGCCTCCCGCGCTCGTCGGCCCCAAGGGCGCGGGAGTGATCTTCCGTCTCCAGGCGGACCAACTGCAACTGGACTACAACCAACGGGTCCCGGGTTCACTGCTGGAGCGGCTCGCTGCCATTCGGGGACCCTGGAGTGTCGACCTGCATCTCCGGGGGCTTCGCCAGTACGAACTGATGGACACTCGCGAACACGCTGGCGAGATCGCCGAGCAGGCGTCGAGCCAAGTCACCGCCTCGCTCCAACTCTCTGCCGTCGAGTCAGTCACGCAGGTCTCAAGCGAATGGCAGCGGATCGTCAACTGGATGAGCCTGATCCAAGGTCACCTCACCGAGTGTGGGTCGCAAGGCGGATGGGCCGTCTCGACGTGGGCCACGGCACCCAACGACGAAACCCTCAACCGGGTATTGGGCGCTCTTCACGGCGGAGTCCACGACAGGCAAGGCCGCCAGTTCTGGGCGCACGACCTCGACTTCGAACAGACCGCCCCACCACCGATCTCGCTGCTGTCGACGCGCGACGTCGCCGGGCTGTTGCAATCACCCCCCGTGTCCACGCCGGGGCTGCTGGTTCAGGATTCTCCACCCCCACACCGGCGACCCGACACGTCGTCTGCGCCGATCACGCTCGGCACATACTCCGGCACGGACTTGGACGCTCGGATCGGTATCGCTGACCTCGAAGGGCACGCCTTCGTCACTGGAACCACCGGATCAGGCAAGAGCACAACGCTTCATCGGCTCATCACCGACGCTTGGAACCAGCACAGCGTTCCATTCCTCATTGTCGACCCAGTCAAGGACGACTACGCCGACATGGCCGGCCTCGTCCGCGGCGGGATAGGTCAACTCAGCGGAAGAGCCCTGAGCCTCAACCTCCTCTCAGCGTGGCCCGGCGAGGACCAGGTGGAACACATCGCGCGCGTCGCGCAGGCATTCAAGGGGTCCTTCGTGATGCCGTCGCCGACACCGTACGTCGTCACTCAACTATTCGATCGCCTGACCGAGCTTCCAGACCAGGGAAGCGGAAGCTCTCTGTTCGATGTCCGTGGCCTTCTCAAGGACACTGTTGAGGACCTGGGCTATGCCGCCGAAGCCCGGCTGAACATCGAAGCCTCACTTCGCACACGGCTCAACCTGTTGCTTGCCCCGTCACGCGCACACCGCTTCTGTTGGCCGGAGTCCGATCTCGTCACCAACCTGTTCAGCCAACCTACGGTCGTCACACTCGCCGACATTCCAGATGACGAGGAGCGCAGCTTCATCGTGCTGGTGCTCGCTCTTGCGACATGGGCGAACGCGAAGCACCACCGCGGAGGCAACGCGGTACGCCACCTACTGGTTCTGGAGGAGGCTCACCGCGTCCTACCGGAACTTGGTCCGTCTGATGCCGCAGGTGAAGGCGGAACCGCTCAGCGGGTATCAGCCGAGTTACTAGCGGCGATGCTTGCCGAGGTTCGTTCCTACGGTCAGCAGGTCATCGTGGTCGACCAGAGCCCGGCCAAGGTCAGCTCTGAGGTCATCCGGAACACCAACCTTAAGATCTGTCACCGCATCACCCATCCTGACGACCAAGAACTGATGGCTGGTGCCCTCGGCATGGATGAAGCCGAGCAAGGCTCGCTCGGCTCCCTCGCTCGCGGCGAAGCAGTCATCTCCACTCGCACACAGCCCACGCCTCAGACTGTGTCGGTCGACCCTGCGGTCCAGACCTTCGACGCAGGGCTACACGACCTCAACGCCGGGCCGACTCCATGGCCGTGCGGGTGCGAACTACCTGCCGAACACTTCAAGGCATGGAACGCGCAGGACCGAGCCGCACAGGTGATGGCCCTACCCGTGGTCGGTCTCCACTCCTCGGGGGGGCTCTCCACCCATTTGCGATCACGTTCCTTGGACGCGCTCAATGCTCTCGCTTCAGAGGTGGGTGCCCGCACCCAGTGCCTTGCATGGAGCGGCATCCGCAAGGTCGTCGTCACCCAAGCACAGTTGAATGAGGCCAGAGGCGGATCACTCGATGATCGGCTGACGACACTGTTCAATGCTTGGAGCAACGACGCCACCCAGGCCAGCGGCACCGCGCTTGGCGGATACCGCGCAGTTGCTCGATCGGCTTTCCCTGCCGACCAGTACCCGCTCACCCAACTGCGCAGCAACCACTGGGAGGACGACCTCCTCGACGTAATCAACTGGGCCAAGGAGCAACTCCTCGACCTCTCACGACTGATTGATGCAGTTGTGGCTCGCGAGGTGTTGAGGGCCGCCGTTCGCGAGGCCGTCGAGGACGCCCGCCTTCCCAGTGGCGTTGCGGAGGGGATTGCCCGGAGATCCGGGATGGTGAGCGCAGAGCCATGAGTGGAGTTTCCGGTGGCTGGGGGTCGATCCAGATACTCGAAGAGTTCTTCGAAGGGGTGGTCGGTGACGACATCACGGGCGAACGAATCAGGAGTCTCGACTTTCATCGCGGCTCCGAGCTGATTTCACGGCTTTGCTCAGTCGTGCCGCCGCACGACCCCGGGCATGCCGGTGCGGTCGCATGGAGAACAGCCCGGACACTAGAGTCTCGCGCGACGCTTCTCATCGACTTCTCGACGAGAAGCAACGTACCGGCATGTGCGATCTACGCCCACCAACTCTTGATTGACGACCCAGTCAGCTTTCCGCCGGGTCCGCCGAAGGGCAAGGGCAATGTCGAACGCCTGCTGAACAATCTGAGTTACGACATCGCGCCACTAGCCCGACTGCGGCCTCTCATCGAGGAATCCGCCGTGGTCCTCTATCCCTCATGGGTGGGAGTTGGAAAGCCGCAGTCCTACCTCGAGCTCATAGGCGACCCGGAAGGCCACGACGAAGACCACCGGGCATCACTTTGGGGCCAAGAACTCACGGACTGGGTGAACAACCTGTGGCACCTACTCCCCCAGGGTCAGGTTGGCGAGGTCGCTGACCACATCATGGCAAACCTGCTGGCAGCAAGCGCCTTCGATGTTGAGGTGGCGGCAACTGGTCGGTACGTTTCCATGCTGCCCAGTTCGCTGACGACGGCCGGCGCGGGAATCACCTCCTACTTCGATGTTCTAGTGCCGAGCCTGGTCGGGCTCGAAGTGGCGGATGTCGTCGCGCTGCGGCGAAGTTCGGAGGTCTTCACGAGAATGCGATCCGCCCTCAACGAGGTCGCCGAACAATTGCCGAATGATCCCGAGCGGGCTCGTCGTGTCGGACCAGACATCGCACGCGACGTTCTCAAACCTCTGCATGACCAACTCATGCGCGAGGTGAGGCGATCACCGACGTTGGCTGCGGCGGCAGGCGCGGCATGGACAATGAGCCTAGCCGGGGCAGACTTCTGGACAGGTAGCGGCAGCGTGGCGACCGCAGTGGGAGCGGCGACGGCGCCCATCCCACTATTGGCAAATTGGGTAGCGAACGCTCGGGGAAAATCAGGGCACAGGGCGGCGACGAGGATTATCCAGACCTTCTCCTGAGCGTGGCCTCGCAACCAGGTAGCTCCACGATCCGTACCGTAGGGGCCCGATGCGCACCTAGAGAGCATGACACTCTCAATCAGTTCCCCCGACGAGCTGGTCGCGGTCATCCCGCACCTGCTCGGCTTCAAGCCCCAAGAGTCGATCGTCGTCCTACCGATGGGCTCCGAGCTCCCGGTAGCTCGCGTCGATCTGCCCACCACCGCGCGTGACCGCGATGTCGTCTGGCGCTCTATCAGCGATGCCTACGGCCGCTACGCACGACCCGGCTCCAGCGTCGCGATCGTGTGCCTGACTGCCGACCGGGAGGCGGCAACCATCGTCGGTCACGACTTCGCCGCCCGCTTCGACTCCGTCGGCATCGACACCCGCGTCATGCTCTGGGCCGACGAGACCCGATGGGCTGACCTCGACACCGGCGACATAGGACTCCAGACCGAAGCCGCCCGCGAACGGGTCGCCACGGCGACAGTCCTGGCCGGGCGTGCGCAACCGGCGACGAGCCGCGATTCCCTTGCCGAGTCCTTGGTCGGTGACCGCGAGCCCGTGGCTGCACTTCTTCCTGAGACGCGGGAGGCGTCACGAGAGAACACCGCGAAGTTGGAAGGACGTTGGGCACGTGCCCGGATGCAACGGTTCCAGCGCGACGGCGTCCGGCTCTCCGATGCCGACGCGGCCCGTCTCCTCGTCGCCATCGAGTCCACGCCGACCCGCGACCGCCTGTGGCTCGGCATGAACCGCGGCAATGTCGGCTCGCACGTCGCGTTGTGGACCGACATGACCAAGCGCGCACCAGACAAGGTCCGAGCCGCCCCAGCCTCACTGCTCGGGTTCGCGAGCTGGCTCAGCGGCCACGGCGCGCTCGCGTGGTGCGCCCTCGACCAGGTCCCCAAGGACAAGCCCTATGCCCTCGCCAACCTCGTGGCTGCCGCCGTGCAGAGCGGAATGCATCCCCGGGAGTGGGAGGCATCAAGAACCCTCCCTGCCGGTCGTGGAGTCGCAGGCCCACTGCGTACACCGACGGCCAGCGAACAGCCTGTCGTCCACCCGGCGTTGGGGATGTGAAGCAATGGAGATTTCGTACCAGCGCCGCCCGCCGCAGAGTCGCGTGGCGCAGACATTTGCCCGCCTGATCCGGAGGAGCGTCTTCGCCGCGACCGAAGCACTACCTGTCGACTTTGGCCAGACCAACACCAATCTCGCCGTGGGCTGGCTGCCCGCAGAACTACACGCCGACTCCGGAGCGACACTTGAGCCGGGCGACGAGCCGTGAGAAGCAGCCGAGGTCAGAGTCCCAAATGTGACGTACGATACGAGTACGGCGACCTCGCCGGTCCGTCGGTAAGGCGTCATTTGCACCCTGCGCCAGCAGGTCTGGCGGGGGCAACAGGATCTCGGTCATGACACGCGCACGAGGAGTTACAGGTGTAGCGACGGCAGCACTGGTTGTCGTCGCTCTCGGTGCCTGCTCCAACGACGGCAATGATCCTGCGGCGAGCCCGAGTGCCTCACAGAGCACATCGGGTTCGCCGGCCCCGAGCACACCCACGCCGCCATCGAATAGCGAGATCGCCTCGGAGGCGGCGTCCGCCATGGTTCGGCAGTACTTCACGACGGTCGGCGAGGTTCGTCAGGATCCGAAGCGCCCGGCTTCCGACCTCGACGCCGTTGCGTCGAGCACGCAGCTTCTCGCGCAGAAGAATCTGCTCATGAGCCAGCGCGCCGACGGCCTGCACCAGACCGGCATGACCAAGGTCGTGAAGCTAACGGTCCAGTCCGTGAGCCTTGATAACCCCGCCACCGCGATCGTTGACGTCTGCTGGGACGTCAGCGGCGTGGACGTCATCGACCGCAGCGGCAAGTCGGTGGTGACCCCGGAACGCAAGGACGTCGGCTGGACGCGGTTCACCGTCACCAACACCAACTGGAAGACGGCACCTACCGACGGTTGGCGGGTGTCAGGCGGCTCGGACCTGGAGAAAGAGCCGTGCGCCGGCTCCTGACCCTCGCGGTCACGGTCGGAGCCCTCGTCAGCGGGCTGGTGACTCTTGTGAGTTCGGCGGCCTACGCCGACACCGTTTGCGGACAGACCGACCCTGACACCGGGATCTGCCTGATCTGGGTCGAGGCGCCCGGGAACCCCGGCACGCCCGGTGATCCCGGCGACGACGGCCCGAAGGACACAGGCTCGGGAGCGGCCTGCTACTGGGATGGAACTGCACAGGGCGTCAGCAAGCCACCGCCTGGCCCCGTCCCGTGCAGCTCCGAGTACGGCTATTGGTCGAACGGCTATCACTGCTACATCCAGCTCGCCGACCCTCAGCCTGGACCGGGTGACCCGTTCTGGGAGGGCGCCTACCTCGACTACGGGGCCGTCTACTCCTGCTACCAGCCTCAGACGGATCTACTCATTCTGGTCTGGTCAGCGGATCCGCCACCCAACTCGGGCGCGGGGCCAACGCCGCGAGAGGTCGCACAGTTGGCCATCGAGGACATGAAGCTCACCGCGATCAACATCGGGATCGCCCCGAAGGCTGAGGACGGCAGCGTAGGTCTGGTTGGGATGCCTGTCTGGATGTGGGCGGCTGACCCCGGTGAGCACACCTGGGGTCCGATCACGGCCTCGGCGAGCGCGGGCGGAATCACTGTCACGGCAACTGCTCGGGTCCACAAGGTCACCTGGGACATGGGTGACGGCAAGAAGGTCACCTGCACGAGTGCCGGCACTCCGTACAAGGCGGTGTACGGCAGCAAGAAGTCTCCCGACTGCGGCCATGTCTACATGGCCTCCAGCTCGTCGAAGCCCGACCACAAGTTCACGGTCACCGCCACGTCGGACTGGATCATCGAATGGGAAGGCGCGGGGCAGACGGGAACCATCCGGCTGAACGGACTCGTCCGGGAGGCCCAGATCGCCATTGGAGAAGCGCAGGTGCTCGTGCAGTAACCGGCAGAGGAAGGCAGCAAGGTATGAGCAAGACAGCCACCCGAGACGACAGGACATTCGACCCCGAGTCGAGTCCCGCCGCCAGCCAGCTTGTGCCGCCGCCGAAACTTCGCCGACGTCCTGCGCTCGTTGTTGTAGCCGTTGCTGCCGTCCTGTTGGGCGCCCTGCTTGCTGCGTGGGCTTGGACGTCGACGACGAATACGCAGGAAGTCCTCGTTGCCCGGCACACCATCGAACGGGGCGCGGTCATCGGTACCGACGACCTGGCTCGAGTTCGGCTGAGCGCGGACCCGGCACTCAAGCCCGTGGCGGCGGGCCAGTTCGATCAGGTGGTTGGGCAGCGAGCGGCGTACGACGTTGCCGCAGGCGCGATGCTCACCCCTGACTCGATCACGACAGCGGTCGAGCCCAACGGCAACAACTCCATCGTCGGCGTCGCCCTGACCCCTGCACAGGCACCTGGACTTGAACTGGTCACCGGCGATCGGGTGCGGGTCGTCGTGACTCCGCCGCAGGGCGCGGAGTTGCCTGCGGGTTCGCCGACGTTCAGCGACGCGACCGTGGCCGGCGTCCACGTCTCCGAGGAGACCGGGCAGACGATCGTGGACCTGCTCGTCCCGCACGCCGACGCCGCCGTGCTAGCCGCCCGCGCGGCCACCGGAAACGTCTCCTTGGTCCTGGACTCGCGGGAGCGCTGATGGCTGTCATCGCACTCGCTTCGGCCTCGGGGTCGCCCGGCGTCACCACGACGGCGCTCGGTCTCGCGTTGTTGTGGCCCCGTCCTGTGCTGTTGGTCGAGGCCGATCCCACGGGCGGGTCAGGTGTGCTGGCGGGCTACTTCCGAGGCACCCGCGAGTACCAGGCGGGGTTGATCGAGCTGGCCCTGACCGCGAGCAGCATCCACGACGGGTTGGCCGAGGTATCCCAGCGGATCGACGGAACAACTGTCTCCTTCGTCGCGGGCACTCGGTCCCACACGCAGGCGCCCGCGTTGCGGGACCTATGGCAGCCATTGGCTGAGGAACTGGCGGACTTGGAGAGCACGGGCCAGGACGTGGTCGTGGATGCCGGGCGGCTCGGACTCGTCGGGTCCCCGGAGCCGCTGCTGACGAACGCCGATCTGACGCTCCTGGTGACCCGGACGACCCTGCCGGCGCTGTCGGCGGTGCGGTCATGGGCCGACTCGATCCAGCGGGGCACGTTCGACTGGCAGCAGTCAGGTGTCGTGGTCATCGGTGAGGGCCAGCCGTACAAGGCGGGCGAGGTCGGCGGTGTGCTGGGGCTCCCGGTGGTCGCCACACTCCCCGATGAACCGGCTGCGGCTGCGGTGTTCTCGCGCGGCACCCAACCTCCGAAGCGGTTCGAGACCGGTCCTCTGGTTCGTGCTCTTCAGGCGGGCATCGCCTCGATTCACGCGACCGTCTCCCGTCGGCGTAGCGAGCTGGTCGAAGGAGTCCGCCCATGACGAGCGAGAGCGTCGATGAGACATCAACCGACCGGACGCATCTGACCGCGCTGCCGTTGTTCGCCCAGCCGCTTCCCACCGGCACTGAGCCCGGCGCGCACCGGAGCCCGACCGTGGCGCGACTGGTCCAACCCCTCGACCCGACAAACGATGCCATCCCCGCGACCGGCGTGGACTGGTCGCTCGTGGCGGCGCTACGAGCCCAAGCGTCCGAGCAGTTGAGTCAGGCAGTTGCCGCAGACCGGGCTCGGCTCGATAAGGCCGCGCAGGAGGAACTCGGCCGCTCGATCGTGCTCGACCTCATCGAGGCCGCCGTGGCGGATCGGGTGAACGCCGGGAACACCGCGTGGCCGACAGCCCAGCAGGACGGGCTCGCCCGTGCGGTGTTCGACTCGCTGTTCCGGCTGGGGCGCCTTCAACCATTGGTCGACAACGACGACGTGGAGAACATCATCATCGCCGGCCACGACAACGTGCTCCTGGAGCTCATCGACGGGTCACTGGTCGACGGCCCACCCGTGGCGGACTCAGACGAAGAGTTGATCGACTTCCTGGTCTTCCTCGCCTCCCGCTCGGAGGTGAACGCCCGAGGCTTCTCCGAAGCCCAGCCCCGGCTACACCTGCGACTGGATGGTGGGTCGCGTCTCGCGGCGGCCGCATGGGTGACGCCGCGACCCTCGGTGGTGATCCGGCGTCACCGACTGATGGAGATCACCCTCGATGACCTCGTGGAGCGGCAGATGCTCACCGGAGTTGCGGCATCCTTCCTGCGGGCTGCGGTCAAGGCACGCAAGAGCATCGTGGTGGCGGGCAGCCAGGGCGCAGGCAAGACCACGCTGGTGCGGGCGTTGTGTGCGGAGATCGACCCGATGGAGGCGATCGGCACCTTCGAGACCGAGTACGAGCTGCACCTGCATGAGCTGAAGCGGCATCGGATCGTCCATCCGTGGGAGGCCCGCCCCGGCTCTGGCGAACGCGGCCTCGACGGGCGCATGGCCGGTGAGTTCACACTCGACGACGCCCTGGTCGACTCCTTCCGGTTCAACCTGTCGCGCCAGATCGTCGGCGAGGTCCGCGGCAAGGAGATCTGGGCGATGATCAAAGCGATGGAGAGCGGGACGGGCTCCATCTCGACCACGCACGCCTCCGATGCGGTCGCCGCTGTCCGCAAGCTGGTGACCTGCGCGATGGAGGCCGGGCCGCACGTCACCCACGACCTGGCCACCAGCAAACTGGCCGCGACCATCGACCTGATCGTCCAGCTCGATCTGCGCACCACGACCGTCAAGGGGGTCTCACAACGTCGACGGCGGGTCGCGGAGGTCATCGCGCTCGCTCCTGGTGAGCGGGAGACGGGCTATGCGACGACCCACATCTTCGCCCCCGACACCGACGGCACCGCACGCCCGACCGTGCTGCCAGATGAGTACCGGTCGCTGGAACGGTTCGGGTTCGACCTCTCGGGTTACCTCATGGGGCAGGAGACCCGGCCATGATCGCGCTCGTCCCGGCGCTGGCGGGCGCGCTGGTCGTCGCCGGGATCATCGGCCTCTTCCTTGGGCTACGCCCCGCGCCCGTCCGTGAGAAACGACCTGCAACCAGACGGATGCGACGGCTCGGTGACCTGAACCGGAGAACGCGGATGCTCGTGCTCGGCGGTCTCGCGGGAGGTGCGTTGGCGTGGCTGGTCACCGGCTGGGTGCTCGCCATCGTGGCAGTTCCTGTGGCAGCGGTCGGCCTGCCGATGCTGCTGTCGTCCGGGTCGGCCTCATCGCGGATCGCGCGGCTGGAGGCGATGGAGGAATGGACTCGCTCGCTGTCTGGGGTGCTGACCGTGGGAGTTGGGCTTGAGCAGGCCCTCGTGGCGACGCTGCGGTCCACCCCGGCAGCGATCGCGCCCGAGGTCACCCGGTTGGTGGCGCGCTTGCGGGCGCGGTGGGGCACCGAAGACGCGCTGCGGGCGTTCGCCGACGAACTGGACGACTCCACCGGCGATCTGGTCGCGGCGAACCTCATCCTCGGAGCCCGTCGTCGCGGCGCGGGCTTGGCGTCGGTGCTCCAAGGTCTGGCCGAATCAGTGGCAGCCGACGTTCGGGCGCGGCGTCAGGTCGAGGCCGACCGAGCCAAGCCAAGGGCCACGGCCCGGTGGGTGACCCTCATCAGTGCAGGCGTGCTGGGGATCCTCGCGGTGTCGGGGACCTACGTCGCGCCGTACAAGAGCCCGCTCGGGCAGGTCATCCTCGTCGCCCTGCTGTCGGCCTACGTCGCCACCCTGATCTGGATGAAACACATGGCAATGGGCCGCAACCTCCCCCGCTTCCTCGACCGAGCACCTGCCCATCCACCGACTCGGAGCGTGGCATGACGACCGGGCTCCAACTCGCCCTCGTCGCTGGAGCACTCGTGGCTCTGGGCGTGGTGCTGCTGGTCGTGCGACTGATGCCAGCCGAGCCTGACCTCGCCGAGGCCCTGGGACGGCTCACCCCGACCCGTCGTGGCCGCGCCAACACCCTCGGCCCGGCCCCGGCGAGTGGCGGCAAGGAGCGGCTCGGGGTGTGGGCAATGAAGGCCCTACCGCCGACGATGTGGGTTCGGACCCCGACCCGCGAGCTGGCGTTACTGCGTGTCCCGTTGGCCCGGTTCTACGGCGACAAGCTGACCTTCGCGTTCCTCGGGTTGCTGATCCCGCCGCTCTTGGCATGGTTCTTCGGCCTCATCGGGCTCGGGTTCGGTGTGGCGATCCCCGCCGTCGCCTCGCTCGGGCTGGCCGTCGTGATGTTCTTCCTGCCCAACTACAACGCAGTCGATGACGCGCGCAAAGCCCGGCTCGAGTTCACCCGGGCACTCGGCGCCTACATCGACCTCGTTGCCCTGGAACGTCACAACGGCTCCGGTGTGCGGCAGGCAATGGAGTCCGCCGCCGAGGTCGGCGACTCCTGGGTGTTCACCCGCCTGTCGGAGGAGTTGACCCGTTCACGCTGGTCGGGTCTGCCGCCGTGGGACGCCCTACACACCTTGGCTGAGGAACTCGGACTTCCCGAGCTCGACGACTTCGCCGACATCATGCGGCTGTCTGGAGAGGAAGGGGCCTCGGTCTATGCCAACCTGCGTGCCCGCTCCGCTGCCATGCGCACCGCGATGCTCAACGACGAGGTCGCCGAAGCCAACGCCGTCGGCGAACGCATGACCATCCCCGGCTCCCTGCTCGGCGTCATCTTCATGGCCCTGCTCGTCGCCCCATCGCTGCTGCGGATGTTCAGCAACACCTGACCACCAAGACCCTCACTCAACAACCGGGAAAGGGAACCCATCCAGGAAAGGAAACACCAACATGAAACGACTGCTCGCACTCCTACTCACTGTCCATCTCGGACTCCACGCGCGCCTGCGCGCCCGAAGCGAACGCGGCTCGGTGACCACCGAGCACGTCCTCTGGGCGGTCGCCGTCATCGCCATCGTCGGGATCGTGGTCGCCGCGGTGAAGGCTTATGTCGAAAGCCAAGCCGGAAACATCAAGTAGCAGGCCGGGCGTGCGAGCAAGGGACGAGCGCGGCTCGGTCTCCATCCAACTCGTCATCCTGCTGCCTGCCCTGTTCGCGGTGATGTTCCTCGGGATGCAGGCCGCGCTGTTCTACCACGCCCGCACGGTGGCGATCGCCGCCGCACAAGAAGGCGCGAAAGCCGCTGGCAGCGAGAACGGCAAGGAGTCCGACGGCGTACAAGCCGCCGAGGCGTTCATCGCTGAGGCCGGCGGAGATAACGTCCTCACCGGCGCGACCACCACGGCAAACCGAACCAGCACCACAGCGACCGTGGTCGTCCAAGGCCACTCATTGAGCGTGATCCCAGGCTGGTCGCCCGTGGTCCGTCAAGCGGCATCCGTGCCCGTCGAGAGGCTGACCGCACCCTCCCGTGAGTTCACGATTTCTGAAGGGTCCGACGGTGGGAACTGACGGCGACCTGGGCGGGAAGTCCAGAGTAGATGGCCTGGGTTCGCGAACCCGGGACCAATTCCTTCTCTCGACGAGAT
>NZ_JBFWVK010000008.1:0-93017 GCF_050246775.1 Nocardioides sp.
TCTTGTTCAGGAATCCCGACGAAATCTCGCAGATTTGTGGTGGTGTCGCATGCGCCCGATGAGCAGGAACAACGGCCCACGCAGGAACTCTGGGGCTCAACGAACCCACGGCACTAGGGACATGACCAGCCGGGCCATGCCACTGCCTAGCCGCCTCCTCAGCCGAGTCCGCCGCCTGCGCCGAGCCTCGACTGCGCGCGACGAGCGGGGATCGGCGGGTGTCGAGACCCTCATCATGGCGACCGCCGCACTGAGCATCGTGCTGGTCGTGGTCGCCGCCGGTCGATACGTCGACGGCTCAGCGCAGGCCAACGACGCCGCGTACGCCGCCGCCCGCGCCGCGTCCCTGGAGTCCGGCATGGGCCCGGGCACCATCGCCGGCCGCCAGGCCGCAGAGAAGTCACTCGCCGAGCGCGGCAAGAGTTGCCAGAACCTCACCGTCTCCTTCGCCGGCAGCGACTTCACCTCCGGCGGGCAAGTCGTCGCCGAGGTCACCTGCACCGTCAGCCTCATCGATACCGGCTCCCTCGGCAAGCAGCTGGGCCTGCGCCCGAACACTCAGTTCACCGAGCGCGCCGTCGTGCCGATCGAGACGTACCGGAGCGAGTCGTGACCACGCGAGCACCCGAGAGAGCCGTACGTCGCGCCGTCCTTCGAGCCGCCCGAGTGATCGCGACCGCCAGCGGCCCAGGACCACACGAGAACCGACCGCCCGCACCCGCCCGGCCTGCCGGACGCTTCCGGCGGGCACGCCGCATCCGAGACGAGCGCGGCGCCGCCGCGGTGTGGACGATGATCATCGTCACCACCGCCTTCGTCGCGCTCATGGGTCTGGTCGGTGGAGGAGGCGAGCTCATCAACGAGCGCGTCGAGGCCAAGCGCGCCGCCGAGCAGGCCGCGAGGGCCGGCGCCGACGAGCTGTCCGCCTCGGCCGTGCGCTCGGGCACCGACCAGGTCGACGCCGGCGAGGCCATCGCACGAGCCAACAGCGTGCTTCACCAGGCGGGCTGGTCCGGGTCGGTCCAAGTCCAGGGCAGCCGAGTCGTGGTCACCGCCACCGGCAGCCGCAAACCCCAGTTCCTCAGCCTCATCGGCGTGGGGGCGATCCAGATCAACGAGACCGGCACCGCCGACGCCATCTCCACACCCGACGGCTGAGACGCCGGTCAGAGCACCGAAGCGGCGACAGCGCGGACAACGCGACGCCGACCCGAGAAGGAGGAGCACCATGCTGAAAAGGCTGATACGCGGGGTAGGAGCCCTGATCGTGTTGGTGGCGCTCCTGGTGGGCGCGCCCCTGGTCCTGCTCGCGTGGGTCGGGAACCCGTGGCCGGCCGGCGGCTGGTCCGAGGTCCAACTGCTCACCAACCGGACCATCCTCGGTGCCCTGGCCGTCGTCGGCTGGCTGGCCTGGGCGCAGATGGCCGCGTGCATCCTGATCGAGCTGGCAGGCGCAGTCCGCGGCAAGGCGCCCCAGCGGGTCAGGTTCGCCTCTGGCGGCCAGCAGCAGTTCGCCCGCGTGCTCATCACGTCGGTGATCGCCCTCGGGATCGGCGCCAGCACCGTCGGACCGTCCCTGGCCGCCACCACCGCCGCCACTCCGCAGCCCGAGACCGCGCCGACGACCAGCCACACAGTCGAGCGCCGCGACGCCGGCCAGGTCGCGCCCGGGCCCACCGTCACCATCGACCGCGACACCACGGTCTGGAAGCTCGCCGAGGTCCACCTCGACGACGGCTCGCGGTGGCGTGAGCTCCTCGACCTCAACCGCGGCGAGGCCCTTAGTGACGGCACCGCCCTCACCCAAGCCACCCAGACCATTCCTGCCGGGTCCACGCTCCGCCTCCCCGCCGGCGCACACCTCAACGACGCCCCCACCAACCAGCTCGGCCAGCGCGGCCAGCAGGACCGGCCGGACGGCAGCTACACCGTCAAGCCGAACGACACCCTGTGGGACATCGCCGAGACCAAGCTCGACGACCCCGCCCGCTACATGGAGCTCTACGAGGCCTCCACCGGCACTGTCCAGCCCGGCGGCGAGCACCTCGTCGACCCCGACCACATCGAGGTCGGTTGGAAGATCACCATCCCCGGTGGCGGCACGGCACATGACAGCGGAGACCGAGGCGGCCAGGAGGACCGAGGCGGCCGGGGTGACGGGGCCGACGAGCAGACGCCTGAGACCCCCCACGTCACGCCCGAGGACCAGGGTGAGCAAGGCGAGCAGGGTCAGCAGGGCGGCGAGGCCGGCGCTACCGAGGAGCAGAACCCCAGCGCAGAGACGGCGGGGGACCAGAACGCCGACGAGGCCAACGACGAGAGCGTCCTCGACGCTGGCTGGGTGCTGCCCGGCCTGACCGGTGGGGGAGTGCTACTCGCCGGATCGCTCTACCTCGGCTTGCAGCGTCGGCGCCGGGCACAGTTCGGGGTGCGCCGGCCCGGCCGAGCGATCGCGGCACCGCCGCCCGAGCTGGCGCCGACCGAGATGACGATCAACGCCGCCGGCGGACCCGTGGCAGCCACGGTCGCATTCATGGACGAAGCGCTTCGCCGTCTCGCCGAGCACGCCCGCACCCACCAGGCCGAGATGCCGCCCCTCGCGGCCGTGCAGCTCCGTGAGGATCTGGTGACCCTCCACCTCAGCGGCCCGGCCGACCTGCCCGCTCCCTGGGAGGGGAGCCCGGACCGGCTGCATTGGTCGTGCTCAACAACTGCGGCGGTTGAGGACCTCGGTCCTGACCACGGGTGGGCCGAGGCTCCCTACCCGATGCTCGTCACGATCGGCGTCGACGACCGAGACGACGCGGCCGCGGCGCCGTCGGTCGGCGACAGCGATCACCGCAGCGAGCACCACGGCGACTTGTGGTTGCTCAACTGTGAGGAGCTCGGGACGCTCGAGGTCGTGGGTGACCCGACCCGGGCCGGGGACTTCGCGCGACACCTGGCCGCCCAGCTGGCGGTCAACCCGTGGTCGAAGCAGGTGAACGTCGACTGCGTGGGCATCGCTCAGGAGACCGAGGGTCTGGGCGAGCGCATCCGCTACTACGACGTCGGGTGGGAGGGCGACCGCGCCACCTCGGAGGTCCTCGCCGAGGCGGTGTCGATGGTCGACCGTGCCGACAGTCACGACACCGACGTCAGCACCGGCCGAACCGGCGGCCTCGACGACGACGTGTGGCCCGGCCGGATGCTCGTGGTCACCACCGAAGCAGCCACCGAGGGCGCCGTCGAGGACGCTGTCGACGGCGGTGTGCTGCACGAGCTGCGACACCTGGTCGCCACGCACGTCGGCCGGACGGGAACCTCGATCTTGGTCGCCGCGACCTCGCCGGCCGCGCAGGACCTGGCCGGTGATCGTGTCGTGCTGTCCGGCGAGGGGCAGACGGCGACCACCGTCGTGGAGCTGACCAGCACCGGCCGCGTGCTCCTCCGCGACCAGGGGCTTGATCTGGCGGCGGTCGGATTGACCTGCGAGGAGGCGCACGGCTGTGCGCTGCTCTACGCCCACAGCGAGATCCTCGACGACGTCGAGATCCCCGTCGACGAGGAGGCCACCGAGGGGTGGGAGGCGCTGGTCGACCAGACCGGCGCAGTGCGGCGGGAGCTGACCTTGCCGCGCAGCACGTCGGAGGAGGACCTCGACGAGCCGGCGACGAGCCTGCTGGACGCCGCGGACGAGGAGTACGTGGCAGCCGCACCAGTGGTGGTCGAGGACCTGGACGCGGTCGCGCCGAAGGTGCCGGAGAGCGTGCTGGCTCAGGTGAAGGCAGAGGACCCGGCCCTGGACGCCGACCTGGCCGACTGGTTCGACCCGCACTGCCCGCGCCCCAAGCTCACCCTGCTGGGCCCGGTCGCGGTCCGTACGCACGGCCGCCCCCTGGCTAAGTACAAGGCGTTGTGCACCGAGATCGTCGCCTACCTCGCACTGCGGCCGCGGAACGGCGCGACCCGCGACGAGCTGGCCGAGGCCGTGGGATGGGACGACCCCGCCCGCGTCCGCAAGTACATCGACCTCGTCCGGCACTGGCTGGGCGAGGACCCCGAGACCCACGAGCACTACCTGCCCCACGCCAGCAAGTCGCCCGCGGCCAAGTCCCGCGGGGTGAACGTCTACCAGGTCACCGTGATACCGGGGACTGGCCTCCTCACCGACTGGGACCTGTTCCGCCGCCTACGGGCCCGAGGCACGCACAGCGACCTCCTGCAGGCGCTGGAGCTGGTCACCGGCCGGCCCTTCGACCAGCTGCGTCAAGGAGGCTGGAGCTGGCTGTACCAGGGCGACCCGCACGACCAGCACGCCGCCCACGCCATCGCCGACGTCGCCTTCACCGTCGTCACCCACTGCCTGCACGAAGGGGACCTGGTCCGTGCCCGGGCGGCCACCGAAGTCGCCATCCTGGCGGTCCCGGACGAACAGGTCGTCCAGCTGTGCCAGGTGGCGCTGACCGAGGCCGAGGGCAACAACACCGAAGCCATGCGCATCCTGCTCGAGGACGTCTGCAACCGGTCCGAGGACGGCGACGGACCGCTCGACCTCCCCGAGCGCACCCAGGAGATCATCCGCAACCACCAGTGGATTGCCAGCTAGGGGGACGAGGAGCGGCGTGATGTTCGACGACGGGCCGCTGCGGGACTGGCTACACGACAACGTGCGGGCAGTCCTCGATCAGCACGAGGACATGGACGGCACACCGGTCCCGTCACTCGCCGTCGCGAGCGAGGCCGTCGAGCGCAGCCTGACCCAGCTCGGCATCGACTGGCTCTACAGCTCTGGGCTGGAACGCAAGAACCGGTGGGGTGCCGATGAGAGCAACCGGGCGGTGAGCCAGGTGGTGGGTGTCGCAGAGGCCGTCACTCAAGAGGCAGTCGCCAGACGCTGGCCTGCTCGGTGACGCGTCGGGGCGTCACCGTCCGGCTTGACGGGGTCACACGCCGACGACGTCGACGAGCTGCTCGAGGCCGGCGAAGTCGACCGGGTTGCGGGTGTACAGCCGGGCGCCGTGCGCGTGTGCGGTGGCCGCGATGAGAAGGTCCATCACCCGGCCCCGGGGCCGTCGCCCGGCGTCGACGACGGCCGCCGATAGGCGGCCGTAGCTGGCGGCGACCGCGTCATCGACCGGTAGGGCGTCGAAGCGCTGCTGGAGGATGCTGAGCCGACGCAACCGCTCCGCGCGGACCTCCGTGGTCTTGGCTACCAGGACGCCGAAGTGGAGCTCGGCGAGTGTCACCGCACTGATGGCCAGCACGCCGGGCATCGGGGACAGGCCCTCGTCGATGACCACGCTGGTGTCCAAGATCGCCCGATCAGCCGGCGACCCGCTAGGGCCCAGGTCCGAGGTCACCGACCGGCCCAGGGGTCACGCAGCTCGTCGTCGACGAGCTCTCGGTCCTGCGCCCAGTCCGGGTCGGCGGGACCGTGGAACAGGTCCTCGACCTCCCGCCAGGTCCTCCACCGGGTGGGTCGCACCGGCACCAAGACGGCACTAGGACGTCCGGAGACGGAGATCGTGATCTCCTCGCCCGCCTCGACGCGACGGACGAGCTCAGAGGCGTCCTGTCGCAGCTCACGCAAACCAACGGTCGTCATGAGCTCATAGTAGTAGCACCTGTGCTACCCAGGGCTAGTTCGTTGCGACCGTGTTCGGCGCACCGGGTGAGACGAGCCGAACGCAACCCCTTCCCTGAAGATTCTGCAACTTTCGGGGGGACGCCCTCTGACCTGCGCAAACGCGCGTCCCCCGACTGTGTCCCCCCATCGATTTGAGGTGTCGGGGGGACAACGAGAGGGACACCCGAGAGCCACCTTCCTGCCGTGCAACGACACGACGGAAGGGAGGCCCCGGCATGAGTGTGGGCGACCAGCTTGGACTGGAGGAGAACAGCGAGCTGCTGGACCAGGCGAGACGGATGTGGCCCCGCTGGGTGGCCGCCGACAGCCGCCTGGGAGTCGTCGAGAGGTTCGACGACCTGCGGCCCTGGCTCCCCACGGTGACCCGCGAGGAGGCCGACGAGGTACTCCTCGCCCTGGCGATGCTCGCCGCCCCCGACGGCGGCGACGACATCGCGGCCGCGGCGGCGCTAGCCAAGTGCCTGCTCCCCGGCGCGTGCCGGCTGGCTGGCTGGCTCAGCTCCCTGCCCACCAAGGAGGTCTTCCGCGACAGCCAGCCGATCCAGGCCGGGGCCTGGTGGGCCGTCGAGCGCATCGACGAGCTGGTGGCCTCGCAGCTGTGGATCGAGGTCCGCTCGTTCCCGTGGCGCCGACTGACCAAGGTCGCCTCCAACATCATCGTCAACACCAAGGTCGGGGTCCTGCGGGAGGTCGGCGACTACTTCTACCTCACGCGCGCCGACCGGACCTGGGCGCACACCGACCTGGTCGAGTCCTTCTCCTTCGGCGACCTGCCCAGCGGCGGCAGCGATTGGGCGGACGGCGAGCGGCCTCCCACCGAGCGCGGTGCCAGCGCCCTGGGCCACCAGCCCCACGCGCTCGCGGCACCTGACCCGGCCGAGCCGGACACTTCACCGGCCGAGGAGCTGCTCGAGCTGCTCACCTGGGCGTGCGAGCAGGACGTGATCAGCGAGGCCGACCGGCGCCTGCTGCTGTGCCTGGTGCACGAGGCCGACCGGGTCCAGACCCGCAACCTCGGCCGCGGCTACGGCGGGCTGATCGGCAACGAGCTGTCGATGCGCGTCGCCCCTCAGCTGGGGGTCTCCCAGGCCACCGTCCGGCGCAACGCCTCACGCAGCGTCCGTGCGTTGGCGCAGGCGGCCGGGAGGTTCGGCCATGACGAATGAGCCGAACAAGAAGCCGGCGAGTGATCGCTCCCGCCCCTCCCGCGGACCTAGGCGACTGGAGGTGGTGAAGGACATGACCGACACCCAGCACACCATCGGGATGGACGCGGAGCACGGGCGCTCGGTGCAGGAGATCTCGACCCTGTTCGACATCGCCGGCCGCGAGAGCGAGGTGATCGCCGGCCTCGCGGGCGGGATGGACGACCTGCGAGCCGTCCAGGCCGCCAAGCAGGCGCTGGCCCGGCTCAGCCCGGCCGAGGTCCGCGACGCCCTGGCCTACCGGCGCACCCTGCAGCCCGGGCTGCTGAGCCAGCCCGGCGCCAGGCCCGCGGGGGAGTCGTCATGAGCAGCAGCACCCTGAACCGCGGCAGAGGCCCGACCTCGCGGCCATACGCCCTGGAGGAGGTCCAGGCCGCGGTCCGCGCCCTCCAGGCTGGCGAGTTCCGAGACGCCCGCCCCATCACCCGGGCCGCGTCCCCGGACGGACCTACGGCAGAGCCGCGCACCGCGGGCCGGACTCCGGCGCGGGCCGACGCAGCCGACTGGACAGCTCAGCCGGGGGAGCGGGTCCTTGCGGTGATCGGCACCTCCGGCTCGTGCGGAGCCAGCACCGTGGCTCTCGCCGTGGCGTTGAGCGCCGAGCAACCCGCGCGGGTCGTCGAGTGCTGCTCGGCCAGCGCCTCCGGTCTGGCCGCCGCCACCACCGCCGAGCTCGGCCTGCACCCCACCGGATGGCGGCAGGGCCGGCGCGAGCAGGTCCTCATCGAGCGCGTCTGCGAGGTCCTCGCCGGCGTCGACGAGGTCCCCTCACCCACACCGGCCGCGCACACTACCCAGCTGACCGTCCTGGACATCGGCTGGGAGGTCGGTCAGCTGACGACCACCGACTCTTGGGTCAGCGACGCCGTCACCAGCGCCGACCAGGTCCTCCTGGTCAGCACCGCCACCGTCCCCGGCATGCGCCGACTCGAGGGTGCCCTCGAGCTCCTCGTCAACCACGTCGGCGCAGACGTGACCGACCGGACCTGGGTGGCCGTGGTCGGCCCCCGACGCAAGAAGTGGCCGCGCGGCGTCGAAGGCGCCGGCGGACCGCACGCCCGGCGGGCACTGAACAGCGGGCGCGTCGTCGAGATCCCCGAGGACCGGGGCCTGTCAATCCATGGCCTCGACTCCCGCCCGGTACCGCCGCCCCTGCTCGCCGCTGCCGCGCGCGCACACACCGCCGGCCCGGACGTCGACCACGACGCCCATCACGACGTCGTCGACGAGGCGGGCGCTGACGAGCTCGACCTCTTCGCCGATCACGACCTCACCGACCAGCCGGCCGACCGGTCCGGCTGACACCCACGCAACACCAGTCCGCAACACCACCCGCAACACCACTCCGCGACGCCAGTTCGCGACATCGAAAGGAACCGACCGATGGACCTGATGACCCGCACCACCGTGATGGCCGCCAAGGTGTGCCCGAAGGCACCGCCCGGGGCCGAGGGGCCGACCAACGAGATCACCGGCTACGTGCTCTGGGGGGTGATCATCCTCTTCGGTCTTGCCATCATCATCGGGATCGGTGCGGTGATCGCCGGCCGGATGTTCGCCCTGCCCCACGCCTCGAAGGTCGGCGTGATCTCGCTGGTCGTCGTCTTCGGCTGCGCGATCGCCTACCTGGTCCTGCCCGGGATGCTCAACGGCATCCTCGGCAACGGCTGCATCTGATCGGAGCTCGCCGATGGGTGCCATGCAGTCCAAGAGCACGGGTCGCTCCGGTCAGGAGACCTCGGGCGTCCGCGAGTGGAGTCGCGGGCGCCTGATCACGATCCTGACCGGAGCCGTCGTGGTCGCCGTCGCACTGCTCGTCGGGCTGGGGTACGCCATCTACCTGGCGGTGTCCGGGCTCAACGGCGACGACTCGGCGACCAGCGACGTAGCCACCGGCGAGACCGAACGCTCCACCGTCGCTAGGGGCGCCAGCCACCGCGACGAGATCGCCGCCGAACCGATGCTGAGCGTCCCGCCGGGCGCCGCGTTCCCCGAGGACCCCAACGACCCCGATGCAGGTGGGGGCACCGCCGCCGACCAGGACGCCATCAAGATCCCGACCGGCACCGGCATCAACGGTCCCGGCCTGGTCATGACGGGCTTCCCCCGCACCCCCGAGGGCGCGATCGGGCAGCTCGCTCAGATCGACACCGCGGTGTTGCAGTCGATGAGCCTGCAGACCGCTCACGAGGTCTACGCGAGCTGGGCGTTGCCCGGCGGCGTCGGGGCCGACGACTGGTGGATCACCTCGAGCGTCGAGGCCTTCCTGGGCAGCAGCGAGATGGGCAGCGTCAAGAGCGCCACGGCCTCGGTGGCCGTGGAGCCGGCGGCAGCCCTGGTGAAGGGCACAGACGGGCCCGACTGGGCCACGGTCTGCGTCCTGATGAAGGTCACCGCGACCTACCGCTCCGAGGGCCACGCCGCGTTCGGCCACTGCGAGCGCATGCAGTGGGTCGGGGGTCGCTGGATGCTCGCGCCCGGCGCACCCCCGGCGCCCGCACCGGCCACGTGGCCCGGCACCGAGCTGGCCGTCGAGGCGGGCTGGCGTACCTGGACCACGGACCCGTCGACCGGAGCGCCCGGCGAGCACGGCGAGGACCACAGCGACGAGCAAGGAGGAGCACACTCATGAGCAGCCGCAGCACATCCACCATCCCCACCCCGGCGGGCAACATCGCCCGCGTCGCCGTCCTGGTGGTCATCGCCATCGTGGCCGCGAGCGCGGTCTGGCTCGGCACCCGCGGAGACGACGAAGCCGCAGATCGCGACGCCGGAACGGGAACCGCGGCCGGCACCCCAGGTGAGTCGGTAGGGGACTCTTCGGGTGGCTCCGCAGGTGGCTCGGGCAGTGAGCAGCTGGCACCGGAGAGCGCCGCGGCCGCACCGGACGACGGTGTCGCCCTGCCGACCGGGTCGAGCCAGACCGACGGCTACCCGACCGGGTTCCCCTACACCGACCTCGGTGCGGTGGCGCTGCAGGTGGAGCTGGCCAAGGCGCAGGTCGGGTTCGACTACGACCAGGCCGCCACGGTGGCCCAGCTGTACGCCGACCCCGCCGACCAGGCCGTCTTCGAGCAGCGCTCCCACGACGCGGTAGCACTGCGACGCGAGCAGGCGGGAGTGCCGGCCGAGGGCCAGGTGCCCGCACCCGCCTCGTACGCGGTCACCCCGATGGCCTACACGCTCACCGAGCTCGACACCGACTACTACGTGGTCAACCTGCTGAGCTACGTCACGCTGACCAGCGTCGATGGCGAGGCCCGTGACGGTCTCTACGCCGGCACCCAGCTGGTGCGCTGGGTGGCCGACCCCGACGCCGACAACGGCGGTGACTGGAAGGTCGTCGAGGGCAGCACCACCGACCTCGAGAACCTCGTCGCGCAGGGGCAGCCCAAGGCCGTCGCGCCGGAGACCAAGGAGTTCCAGGACGCCGGCTGGATCATGATCGACCCCACCGGCGGCACCTCCTCGGCCGAGGCCGGTGAGTCGTCGTGACCAGCGAGCTCCTCGCGCGCCTGCGCGGCCTGCGCCGGGCTGGCGCCCTGGCCCTGTTCGCCGGACTCCTGGTGGGCCTGTTGAGCGGGCTCATGGGCCCCGCCGCGGCAATCGAGCCGGCCGCGGCCGCGCCGGCCACCGGCGCAGCCACCAGCAGCAGCTCCATCAGCTCCAGCAACACGGTGGTCGCGCTCGACACCCGGCTCGTCGCCGCCCCCGGACTAAAGCAGGGCTGCCCCGGCCCCGACGCGCTGTGCGACCTCGGCGGCGACGTCCTGGACTGCGCCGGCAGTCCCGTCGACTGCGGTAAGGACGCCGCCGGCGAGGTCAAGGATGGCGTCGAGAACGGCGTCGACGCCGTCAGCGGCGTGGCAGAGAACCTGCCCGGCATCCCGGGCCTCGGCGGGTGCGGCGTCCTCGACGCGGTCTGCGACGTCGCCAGTGGTGGGCTGCCCGGCATCCCGGGAATCCCGGGCATCCCCGGACTGCCCGACGTCGGTGACATCTTCGGCGGCGGGTTCCCTGGCCTGGGCGACATCCCTAACCCCATGGCCGAGCTCGGCGACATCATCGCCAAGGCGGCCGCGGATGCCTGGACCGCCGCGATGCTGGCCATCTGGAACTCCGGGCTGTTCGTGCTGCGGATCGTGCTGACCTACTCCGAGCTGTTCCTCACCCCGGACCTGCGCGGCGACGGCCCCGGCAAGGACGTCTACAGCTTCGCGCTGTGGCTGGCCCTCGCGATGGTGGTGCTCCTGACCGTCATCCAACTCGGAGCCGCCGCCTTCAAACGGGAGGGCAAGGGCCTCGCGCGAGCACTGATCGGCGCGGGCCAGTTCGTCGTGGTGTGCGCCACCTGGTTCGGCTACTGCGTGACGATCGTCGCCGCCTGCGGTGCCCTCAGCAGAGCGCTGATGAAGGCGCTGCTCAACGTCAACACCTGGCCGGAATGGGAGCCGCTCGGCGGGCTCGGCAGCGAAGACATCGCCGACGCCACCGTGGCGACGGTGCTGGCCTTCCTCGGCATCTTCTTGTGGCTGGCCGCCATCGGACACATCCTGGTCTACCTGGCCCGCGCCGCCTCGTTGCTCGTGCTGACCGCGACCGGCCCCATCTCAGCGGCCGGCCTGGTCTCCGACTTCACCCGCTCGTGGTTCTGGAAGAGCCTGCGCTGGTTCCACGCCGCCGCGTTCACCCCGGTCCTGATGATCATGGTGCTCGGCATCGGCGTACAGATGTCGAACGGCGTCGCCGCCCACCTCTCCGACGGCACCCAGAAGGCGATCGGCACCGCACTCCCCGCGGTGATGCTCATCCTGGTCAGCGTCGTCGCCCCGCTGGCGCTGTTCAAGCTGCTTGCCTTCGTCGACCCCGGCACCCCCAGCGGTGCCTCGTTCCGCCAGGGCATGGCGGTCCAGGGAGGCATCCAGGGACTGCTCTCCGGTGGCGGGGGTGCCGGCGGCGGGTCCTCGGCCGCGTCCTCGGCCGACTCCAGCGGCCGCTCGGCCGGCGAGCAGAACGCCGAGGGCTCCACCGGCGACCGGTTCAATCAGTCCGCCCAGGGGTTCCTCGGCAGCCTCGGGGCCGGGGGCCAGGCGATGGCCAAGGGCATGGGGATGATCAGCAGCGCCGGCGCCAAGGCCACCTCCCTGATGGCCGACGAGACCAACCAGGCCGGCGTCGGGCAGAACACCTACGGACCCGACTTCAGCGGCGCCCGCAGCAACAACCAGAACAACAGCCAGTCCAGCGACCAGTCCGGCAACGACTCGGGCGGCCAGTCGGGTGGGCAGGGCGGAAACCAGCCCGGCGGACCGGGCCAGGGCCCCGGGGGAGGCCAGGACGGTGCCGGCTGCTCGTCGGGTGGCAACGGTGACGGCGGCGGGTCGCCGACTCCACCGACTCCGTCGGTCACCCCGGCGAACCTCCCCGTGGGCGCACCCAGCGGCGGCAGCGGAGGCGGTGGCGGTGGCGGTGGCGTCACCGGCGGCGGTGGCGGTGCTCCCAAGCCGCCGGGAGGTGCCGGCGGTGCCGGGGGAGCGGGAGGTGCCGGCGGAGCAGGTGGAGCGGCAGGTGGCGCCGCGGCCGTCCCGCCCGTCGCCTAGCCCAGCCATGGCACCTACTCGCACGCCTCACCTCCGCGTTAGCGCCACCAGGTCATCTGCCGGCCCGCTCGGGTCGACCAGCCAGGAAGGAAACCACCGACCATGACGACGTACGCCGACTACCAGCGAGACCGCATCGGTTGGTTCTTCGGGCTCTCCGGCGGCCAGCTGCTGCTGCTGGCGCTAACCAGCCTCCCGGCCTTCTGGGCCATCAGCCGGGGTGCGTGGTTCTCCGCGCTGCTGTTCGCCGGCATCTGGGTGATGGTGCTCGCCGTCACCGTCGTCCCCGTCCGCGGCCGCTCGGCCACGGGCTGGATGATCGCCTCGATCGCCTACGCCTTCGGCGGGCTGCTCGGCTGGACCTCGTTCCGAGCCAAGGCCACCCGCGGCCGGGCCGAGGACCTCGAGACCCCCGACCTGCCCGGGGTGCTGCAGGGCATCCAGATCCACGACGGCCCGCCCCACGGTTCGCAGCTGCAGCGGGTCGCGGTGGTCCAGGACCACTCCACCCGCACCTGGTCGGTCACCGCCGCGGTGGTGCACCCCGGGATCGGCATGCAGGACGGCGACGAGCGCACCCGCTACGGCGAGGCGCTCGCCGGCCTGATCGACGTCGCGGGCCGAACCGAGAAGATCGACGAGATCCTCTTCGTGGTCCGCACCGTGCCCGAGGACGGCGCCGAGCGGGAGCTGTGGGTCACCAAGCACCGTCGGCCCGGCGCCCCCGAGCTCGCCGAGCGCGTCAACGCCGACCTGGCCCGCGGCCTGACCCAGGCGTCGGTGCGAACCGAGGTGTTCGTGACCCTCGTCGTGCCGGAGGCCCGCATCGCCCGCTCGGCCAAGGAGTCCGGCGGGGGACTGGAGGGCAGGTGCCGCGAGCTGTACCTGCTGCTCGGCGAGATCGAGGCGCAGCTGCGTGGCCCGCTGGGGATGACCTCGGTGCGGTGGCTGACCTCACCGGAGCTGGCTCTGGCCTGCCGCACCGGCTTCGCGCCCGGCGACCGGGCTGGCATCGTCGAGGCGCTCTCGATGCGCGAGAAGGACCCGAGCGTGGCCGCCGACGTCCCCTGGGCGATGGCGGGCCCGTCGGGTGCCGACGCCACGGTGCGCCACTACAGCCACGACGCGTGGAACTCGATCAGCTCTACCATCAAGCTCCCGACCCGCGGCGCGGTGATGGGAGCCCTGGCGCCCATCCTGACCCCCAGCGAGGCCGGCGAGCGGCGCAGCTTCGTGGTCGCCTACCCGATCGTCTCGCAGTCCAAGGCCGACCGGCAGAGCGGCAACGCCGAGTGGGCCGCCGACATCGCCGAGGGCATGAACGAGCGACTGGGCCGCAAGACCCGCGCCAAGCAACGCGACGACGCCAGCAAGGCCCGCGGTCTGGACATGAAGCTGGCCCGCGGCAACGCACTCACCCGTCCGTACGCGGTGTGCACCGTGACCGTCCCCAAGACCTCCCGGATCAGCGAGTTCGGCCGCCGCCTCGACGCCTCGATCCGCCGCGCCGGGTTCGCCCCGCTGCGCCTGGACCTCGCCCAAGACGTCGGATTCGCCGCCTCCACGGTGCCGCTCGGCATCAGCCTGACCCGGGCGGGAGACGCCTGATGAGCAACAACACGATGCGTCGCCGCGGTGGACGTAGGGGTGGCCGCGACATGGCCGCGCTGCTCTCCGACTTCGGCCACGACCTGCCCACCGTCCCCACGCCGGCACCGCAGGCCAAGGAGGCCCGGCTATTCCGACACACCCCGCGCCGAGGCGCCGCCCGCCCCGGCCGAGGGTGGGCGGCCGCCAAGGCCACCGCGATGGCCTACCGGATGACCAGCGACCAAGCCCCGGTGTTCTGGCCCTTCATCTCCGCCCCGGCCCTGCCGCCCACCGGCGCCCAGATGGGCATCGACCAGCTCTCCGGCGGCTCGTTCTACTTCGACCCCTTCGGCTGGGTCCTCGACGACGCCGTGCCGGTGACCAACCCCAACGTCTTCTTCTTCGCCAAGCCCGGACTCGGCAAGTCCGCGACCACCAAGGCGTTCTGCCTGCGGATGATGCCGTTCGGCTACAAGGTGCTCATCCTGGGCGACCCCAAGGACGAGTACGAGCGGCTGTGCCGCGCCTTCGGCGTCGAGCCCTTCGCGATCGGCCCCGGCATGCGCACCCGGATCAACCCGCTCGCCATGGGGCCGCTGGGCCAGGGCTGGGAGAACCTCTCAGCCGAGGAGGCCCAACGACGCGCCACCATCATCTTCGGCCGCTGGCTCACCCTGGTCCGCGGCCTGGTCGGGTCGATGCGCATCGGCACCAACCACGTCCCCTTCGGCCCCACCGACGCCGACGTGGTCCACACCGCACTGGAGCACCTCACCGGCTACAGCGAGGGCAGCTCGGTGCTGCGCGAGACCACCATCCCCGAGCTGTGGCACCTGCTGCACAACCCCACCGAGGACCTCGTCGAGCGCTCCCGCTACGCCACCCGCCAGCAGTTCCTCGACGAGACCCGGCTGCTGCGCGACGCGCTCGGCCAGCTCGTCAAGGGCGCACTCGCAGGCCTGTTCGACGCCCCCACCAACATCGAGGTCGACTGGTCCGCACCGATCCAGTCGCTGTCCCTGTCGCGACTCGACGACCTCGGCGACGAGGCGGTGGGCATCGCGCTCCTGGCGCTCAACTCCTGGGGCCGCGGCATGCGCGAGACCGCCGACGCCGGCGACCTGCGCATCGTCGTGCGCGACGAGTCCTGGCGCCAGCTCCGGCTGGGCCCGGACGCGGTCAAGAGCTTCGACGCCGACCTGCGGCTGAGCCGCGGCATGGCCGGCCGTGGTGGCGACATCCAGTTCGCGATCGCCCACAAGCCCTCCGACCTCCTCGCCGCCGGCGACGTCGGCTCCCAGGCCGCCACCATCGCCAAGGACCTCCTCGACCTCGCCGACGTCAAGATCCTCGGCGGGCAAAACCCCAAGGTCGCCCGCGAGCTCGACTCCATGCTCGGCCTTGGACCCATCGCCCAGGACCTCGTCACCGGCTGGGCCCGGCAGGACAAGGGCCGCGCCCTGTGGTCGGTGGGGGAGTCGACCTACAAGGTCCAGACCGTGCTGCACCCGCTCGAGAAGCAGCTCACCTGGACCAACGAGGCCATCGAGACAGCTCGTTAGAGCTGGCTGATCTGAGGTCGAGACTTCGTGAAGAAGGTACTCCTAGCGGCTCTGCCGGTGCTGGTGATCCTCACCGCGCTGCCCCTGATCGGCGCCGTGATGATCACGATGTCGACCCAGGCGGCCGCCGAGTGCCGCACTCAAACCGACACCACGGTGTCCAGCGCGCTGGGTGACCTCGGCGAGATCGAGGGCCCGGTCGGCGGTCCGGTCAAGGGATCGGTCACGTTGGCGCAGGCCAACATCAAGGTCAGCCTCCCGCTGTCGGCCTTCAACTCCGACCTCACTACGACACTCAGGTCCGATCCGGACTTCGTCACGCTCAACGAGATCAGCAGCCGCAGCCTCGACCAGATCCAGAGCGCGGCCCCCGGCTACGAGGTCTTCCGTGAGGCCCCCGCGGGCGGCCCGGACTCGATCGAGTCGATGGGCAACGCCGTGCTGTGGAAGCGCGACACGTGGACCAAGGTCAACGCCGGCCGGGTCAAGATCGTCGCCGACGACCAGCTCTACTTCAAGGGCAACCCGCGCACCTGGGACCGCTACGCCACCTGGGTGATGCTGCAGCGCAAGAGCGACGGCGCCGTGGTCTCGGTCATCGCCACGCACCACATGACCAACCCCCACAAGTTCCCCCGCCAGCACGGCAACCCGGCCCTGACCCGGGCCCAGCAGTACGGCGCCGGGATGGACATCCTCGTCCAGCTGACGAACTCGCTGGCCTCCCACGGGCCCGTCGTCATCGGCGGCGACATGAACACCCACGCCTCCTACACCGACCTGCCCTGGTCGGCGGTCTCGAAGATGAAGGCCGCCGGCTACGGGTGGGCGAACCACTCGGTCGACTTCGTCTTCTTCCCCCAGAGCCAGGGCGCACGGCTGGCCAACAGCTCGACCGGGCCCCTGGTCTCCGACCACCAGTGGCTCACCGCCCGGATCGACATGAACGGCGCCGGACCCACGTCGACCTCCCCCCTCGACGCAGGCAACGTCGACGCAGGCACCGCCACGGTGGCCGACACCTCGAGCAGCACGTCAGGGAGCTCCGGCGACGTCGGCGCCGACGTCGACGCAGCCGCCCCGCCGGCCGGCGATGTCCTCCCCGCGCTGATGCAGCTGCGCTTCTCCGACGCCTACCCCACGCTGACGACCGAGCAGGCCCGCAACGCGGTCACCATCGCCCAGGTCGCGCGCGACCTGCGCGTCCCCCGGTACGGCCTGCAGATCGCGATCGCCACGGCGATCCAGGAGTCCAAGCTGGTCAACCTCGACGGCGGTGACCGCGACTCCGGCGGCCTGTTCCAGCAGCGTCCCTCAACCGGCTGGGGCAGCCGCGCCCAGGTCACCAACCCCACCCTGGCCGCCCAGGCGTTCTTCGGCCGCGCCCAGCACACCAGCAACCCCGGGCTGCTCGACATCCCCGGCTGGGAGCAGATGCCGTTGACCGAGGCCTCGCAGGCCGTGCAGCGCTCCGGGTTCCCCGACGCCTACGCCCAGTGGGAGGACGTCGCCGGCGACATCACCGACATCCTCGGCGGCGACCTGCCCGACATTCCCGGCGGCGACGTCGAGAACGCCTCCTCCACCACCAGCTGCACCGACGGCGACACGATCGCCCCGATCACGATCGGCACCCTCAACCTCCTCGGCGCCGGGCACACCTCCGGCCCCGACGCACGGAAGGGATTCGGCAGCTGGCAGGCGCGCCTGCCCGGGGCGATGAGCTCGCTCGAGGACGCCGGGGTCACCATCGCTGCGCTCCAAGAGGTCCACGGCCCGCAGGCCGACGCACTGGCCAGCCGCTACTCCCAGCAGTGGGGCATGTACCCGTCCTCGGGCCCCACCCAGAACAAGGTCATCTGGGACCTCAACGAGTGGACCGCCACCGACCAGCGGCTCGTCGACATCCCCTACTTCGGCGGCAAGAACGTCGGCATGCCACTGGTGCAGCTGACCTCGACCACCACCGGGCAGGCGATCTGGGTCTGGAGCATCCACAACCCGGCCAACACCCAAGGCAACGCCTCCGGTCACCGTGCCGAGGCGCTGCGCCGCCAGCTCGACACCCTCGACGACCTGGCCGCCACCGGTACGCCCACGGTCATCGGGGGCGACTTCAACGACGGCGGCGACGGCCAGAACGCCTCGCACTGCGTGCTCACCCCGACCCTGACCAACGCCTTCGGCGGCTCCTCGGCACCGTGTCGCCAGCCAAAGGAGGACGCCCCGATCGACCACATCTACGGCGCCAACCTCACCTGGGCCAGCGCACGGGTCGACAACAGCACCCAGTCGCAGAAGATCAGCGACCACCCGCTCGTCGTGGCCACGACCGCCGGCAGCAGCGCCGGATGCGCCGTCGCGACGAACACCGACTACAACCTCGGCCAGGTCAAGCCCCAGCTGACCCAGCTCGTCAACGTGCTGGGCCCGATGTTCGACATCAAGACCGTCGGCGGATACCGCGACAGCGCCACCGACCCCGCCGGCCACCCGGCCGGTCTCGCGGCCGACTTCATGGTGCCGCTCACCTCCGCCGGCCGGGCCCAGGGACAGGCGCTTGCCGACTACGCCAAGGCCCACGCCAGCGAGCTCGGGATCGACTACATCATCTGGTACCAGCAGATCTGGTCGACCAGCCGCGCCGGCGAGGGCTGGCGACCCATGGGCGACCGAGGCAGCGCCACCGAGAACCACCGCGACCACGTCCACATCAACGTCAAGCCGGGCGCCGGCGTCAGCCCCATCTCTAGCGGCGGCGAGACGGCCAGCTGCTCCGAGATCGTCTACCCGGTCCCCGCCGCCTACGTCGGCAACGACGCCCACAACTGGCACAGCCAGGGCAGTGCCTGGGACTCCTGGCACACCGGCACCGACTTCGGAGCCCCCTGCGGCACCCCCGTCTACGCCGCCCACTCCGGCACCGTCGAGATCGACACCACCCAGGCGTGGGCCGGCCCCACCCTGGTCAAGGTCAGCACCGGAGCCAACTCCCTGACGACCTGGTACGCCCACATGCAGCAGGTCACCGTCAGCCGCGGCGAGACCGTCCAGGCCGGCCAGCAGATCGGCATGGTCGGCGACGAAGGCAACTCACGCGGCTGTCACCTGCACTTCGAGGTGCACCTGGAGAACGGCTCGATCTACGGCCCCGACAACGTCGACCCCTCCCAGTGGCTGGCCGAGAACGCCTCGCCGAACGGCGGCACTGCGGCCGCTCGCGCGGCGGCATGAGGGCCGCCGACACAACCAGCGGATGAGCGACGTCCAATCGTGCGGCTCAACACCAGCAGCACCGCGGTGATCGCTCCCGCGCCTCCCGCGGCCCTAGGAGACCGAGGGGACAACCGGGTGGACCCGGCCCCCGAGAAGCATCTGGCAACGGAAGGCGGAACATCGTGCAGCGAGAACGTCGACGAGACCCCTACCCCTGGACCTGGGAGATCCCCGTGGGCGTGGCCCTGGCCGGCGGGTTCGCCCTCGTCACCGGGCTGCAGCTCGGGCGCTCCCTGGCCAACCTCCTCGCCGGCGCCGGGTGGACCTGGCCCGACCCGGACGCGGGGCAGTTCACCTCGCCGATCGGCACCGCCTTCTGGACCAGCCTGCCCGGCGTCGTCACCGGTGACTCCAGTGCCGGCCTGGCCGAGCAGGAGGCCAGCAACGGCCGACTCGCCGGCCCTTCGCTGACGTGGGGCTGCCTGATCGTCACCGAGCTCTTGGTGGTCGTCGCGCTCGGCTGGTTGGCGATCTTCGTCCTGCTGCGCTGGGGGCCCGGTCGCATGCGAGGTATGGCCACCTCGGCCGAGGCCGAGCGGATGCTCGGGGTCACCAGGCTCCGCAAGGTCGCCGGCATCGTCCGTCCCGATCTGCACGGCAAGCACGCCGGCGCGGCACCCGCCACGTCTCTCGGTGGAGCGGGCGGCCGCGTGCAGCGCACACCCGGCGACCCATCTCTCGACGCTGCCGAGCAGCCCGGGCCGCAGCTCGGCCGGGGGCTGAGCCCGTGGCTGGTAGCCGGCCGAGGAACGAAGGAGAAGCGATGAGCAACCAGACACCATGCCCGACCCCGCTGCCGCTCGAGGTGGCGTCATGAAGCTCCGCTTCGACCCCTGGGACGTCGGCTGGCGCATCGGCGACGCCCACGAGCCGCGCGGCGGAGAGCTGTGGGTCCCGTGGGACCGCACCGCCGGCGTGATCGGGCCGCAGGGCTCCGGCAAGACCCTCGACCTGCTGACCCCGGCGCTGCTGGGTGCCCCCGGTGCCGCGCTGGTGACGCTCACGAAGGTCGAGGATCTGCTGCTGAGCCTCACCGAGCGCTCCCGCGACGGCCGGCCCTGCGTCGTGCTGGACCCGTTCGGCCTCGCCGAGGGCATCTGGGGTCACGGGGTCGACGAGCTGATCTGGGACCCGATCGCCGGCTGCGTCGACCCCAAGGTGGCCGAGCGCCGCGCCAAGGCCTTCACCGCCGGCACCGTCAAGGGCGCGATCAACGGCGGCACCGGCGACGAGGCAGCCCGGTTCTACGCCGCCGAGTCGGCCAAGGTCCTGCAGGGCTACTTCCATGCCGCAGCGCTGACCGGCAAGACGCTCGAGGACGTGCTGCAGTGGGTCGCCAACCCGACCGCAGCCTCACAGCCGATGGAGATCCTGCGACGACACCCGCACGCCGAGCCGTTCTGGCACGGTCTGCTCCACGGTGCGCTCAACGGCGACGACCGCACCGCCGGCAACACGATCACCACGGTGCAGCAGGCGGTCTCCCTGTTCTTCCAGGCCGAGACCCGCCGCCGCTGCATCCCGGGCCACGGGCGGCCGGCGACCGACCTCGCCGACGTCATCCGGCGCCGCGGCACCATCTACCTCCTGGGCCGCGAAGACCCCTACGCGAGCGCCAGCCCGCTGATGACCGCCGTCGCTGAGCACGTGCTAGACACCGGGCTGCTGCTCGCCAACAGCTCCCCGTGGGGCGGGCGGCTGTGCCCACCGCTGGTCTCGGTGCTCGACGAGCTGCCCTCGACCGCGCCGCTGCCGACCCTGCGCACCCGAATGGCCAACGAACGCGCCCTCGGCCTCTCGTTCATCTGGGCCGCGCAGACCCGGCCACAGCTGACCAGCATCTTCGGCGAACACGAGGCCCGGGCGCTGCTCGGCCTCACCAACGCCCTGGTCATGTTCGGCGGGTCCAAGGACGTCCAGTTCAACCAGGAGATCTCCGACCTCCTCGGCACGGTCCGCGTCGGCCGCGTCACCCACCAGGCCGGTGGGACCCACGGCGGCGGCCGCAGCTACTCCGGGGACGACATCCCGATCATGCGACCCGAGGAGGTCCGACAGCTGCCCGAGCGCCAGGCGCTCGTGATCGCCGAGAACGGCAAACCGATCATCGCCAAGCTCCACCGCTGCGTCGAAGGCAAGGCCGGTGCCCGGCTGCTCGCCGATCAGCGCACGCTGCGCGAGCAGCTCAGCAGCGACCGCCGCATGGTCGTCACCCCCGACGCCCGGGCGGCCGCCGCCCTCGCTGAGGCACGGCGCCTCGGCTTCGTCGACGACGACACCGACCACACATCGAGTGGCCTCGACCACGGCGACAACCGCGCAAGGAGCGATCGGTGACCAGTCCCCAGCACAACCGCCGTACGGCCCCCACGTCGATGGTGGGCGCGTTCCCAGCCCCGGGTGAGGAGGTCCGGCTGGCCTACCGCGAGCTCCACATCGCCGTCAACGGCTCAGAGGAGCAGAAGAAGGCGCTGGGCAACCACGCGCTGCTGCCGCGACCGTGGGAGCCGGCGAGCTGCCTGGACCCCGATCTGCGACACGGGCTGTGGGAGTGGCTCGAGGACGTCGTGATCTGGCTCAACCACGACTACTCCTGGGACGTCGCGGGCCTCATCCCCAGCTGCTGGCCACTCCACCCTCACCTGGTCCACGAGATCGCCGTCCTTGCCGACCAGCGTCGACGAGCCGGACTGGCGATGACCAGCGACGCGCTCGAGGAGTGGCACCGCTACTGCCTTCCCGCCTTCACCGACCGGATGCGCAACCGCCTACGCGCGCACTGCGACGACGACCACAAGGGCTGGCCGGCCAAACCACGGCACAGCGAGCACGTCGCCGAGGCCGCCACCGAGCGCCGCGAGAACGCCTTCGCCCACGACGTCGACGCCCTGCCCGCCAGCCGCCGCCGCGCCGATGACCAGTCGACCCGACGCGACGGGCCGCCCCGGCTCGGCCTGGTCGACCTCGACACCGGCGAGATCCAAGACGACGAGCAGCCCGGTGCGCAGAAGCGCACCCGCACCGAGAAGGGACCCCGGGAATGACGCAGGAGACGACTAGACGATCCAACGCCGCGGCGATGTCGATCGGCGAGCGCTCCCAAGCCATCGGACGCGCCCAGCGCGCTCTCAAGGCGCTGGGGGAGCACCCTCGCTCGAGCAAGAAGGAGCTCGGCCACGCGCGCGAGCACCTGAACGCCTGCTACTCCCACGGCTCGGGTGACCACGTCTGGGACGCGGTCTCCAAGGTGGAGACGATGGCCGAGCGGCGCTACGGAGTGCCGTGCCCGGACGAACAGGACCACACCGTCGAGTCCAGCCGTGAGACCTCCGACCCCGAGGAGCCTTCGACACACCGACGCGGCCGCGCCGAGGAGGACCGCGACGTCCCTTGGTCGACGCCGACCGATGCCGACGCGCGCCCGGCGCCCACCGCGGCGCCATGAATGGCCCCTCAGCACGCCTGACGGCCCGAAACGGGCTCAGAACGCCGCTGAGAGACGCGATCCACCGTCGCACGACCGCCCCCGAGCGGGCCGCTTGCGTGGGAGCGAATCTGAGCGCTTCCACGACGGCGACGCGACGGCCCTAGAACCATGCCCGAACCGGCACGCGACGCGGCACTGATCCTGCTGACCATCGCCTACCTGGGCGGTGCCGTGCTGATGCTTGTAGCGCTCACCAAGGTCCTCCTCGCCTGGTCGACCAGCTGGCGACCAGGCAAGGACGCCGACCCGGGCCATCTCGGGGCACCAGGAGGCCCGAGTGACGTCGACGGCCTGCGACGTCGAGCAGCCGCAGCGATGACCGTGGTCGCGTCGCGCGCACGCGTGAGGACGCCTGCCGTCGACGTCGTCGAGGTCCTCGGAGCGCCACTCGCCAGCAGCGGGGGACCGGTGACCGGCGATGGTGGGCTGGCTGTCACGCGGTTCCAATGCGGCCGCCCGCCCACCGTGGTGTTCGCGGCCGCTGCGCTGACCGGGCTGAGCCCGGCCGCGCTGCACAGCCTGGCTGCCCACGATCTATTGACCGCACCAACTGAAGTGTCCTGAGCCGTCCCAAGGGACATCCGGGCTGAGCGAATCGCCGATGGAGGTGGATGTCCACCGTTCGCGAGATGGTGCGTGCTGCCGTTCGACGCGACGAACGACGAGCGGAAGGACGCATGAGGTGGAGCGTGATGTGACGGGCTTGGTCGTCCCGAGGGTCGGCGCCGTGGCCCACAGCAAGGCAGTGCCAGGCACGGTGTTGCTGGATGCCACGGGCGTGCCGGTCGAGGAGGTCAGCGAGTTCTTCGCCACGATGCTGGCCTGCGGCGCGAGCTTCAGCTCGCTGCGCTCCTACGGCATGGCGCTGCTGCGATGGTGGCGGTTCCTCGCTGCGATCGACGTGCCCTGGCAGCGTGCGAGTCGGATTGAGGCGCGCGACTTCGTGCTGTGGATGCGGCTGGTCGGCCCAGGAGGTCGACCGGGTGGGTACGCGCCGGCGACCATCAATCATGCGCTTGCGGTGGTCAAGATGTTCTACGCCGACCGCCTCAGGGCGGGCGACGGGCCGTTGCTCAACCCGGTGCCTAGCGCCGACCATCGAGCCGGTCGAAGGTCGCAGGCGCACCACAACCCGTTGCAGCCTTTCGCGTCGGGACCGCGGGCCGCGTTCCGGCAGAAGATGCCCGAGCGGATCCCGCGCCACCTGCCTGATCGGCTCTTCGATGAACTGTTCGCGACGCTGCGCTCGGACCGGGACCGGGCGCTCTTGGCGTTCTACGCCTCGACCGGCGCCCGTGCCTCGGAGTTGCTCGGCGTCACTGTGGACCAGGTGAAGCCCGGCGACCAGCGCATCGGGGTCCACCGAAAGGGCTCGGGTCGGCTGCAATGGCTGCCGGCCTCGGCGGACGCGTTCGTATGGCTTCGGCTCTACGAGCAACAAACGAGGCGCCCGGACGGCGAGCAGGCGTTGTGGGTGACCCGGCGCAGCCCGGTACGCCCGCTGACGTACTCTGCGGCAAGGCGGATGCTGCAACGCGCGAACGAGTCGCTGGGCACCGCCTGGACGTTGCACGACCTGCGACACACGGCCGCGCAACGGATGGTCGACGACCCGAAGATGTCGCTGAGCGACGTGCAGTGGGTGCTGGGCCACGCCCACATCACTACGACCCAGGTCTACTTGCGTCCCCGGGAGGAAGAAGTCGTGACCCGGGTGCTCGCCCATCACCGCGACCGTGACGAACGGCCAACCTCGGCGCCACCGCGCCCCGTGGACACCGCGGGCTACTCAGCCGAGGTGCTAGCGGTGTTGTTCGGCGGTCCGCGACCATGAGCGATCACATCGACGCGGTCACGAATCTTCAGAAGGCCGCACGTCCCTCTCGCCACGTCCCCGCCAACAACGGCGCCCTACGCCCTAAAGCACCGACCCCGACGCTGCCGACACCTTCGATCGCCCGGTCAACGGTGTGGCCCGCCTCGCAGATGAGCTACGAGGAGGTGCTTGACGCGGTCCACGACCTTGAACTTGCCAACGGTGACACCTCACCGAAGCAGGCCCGCAGCCAGGTGCTGTTCGCCGAATCCCTGCTCGCGTGGCTGCTCAGGTTCCCCGGGGAGTCGTGGCAGCAACGGTGGCACGACTCGGGAGCTGACGCGGCCGGGAAGGAGTGGACCACGTTGGCTGCGGCGCCCGGCCGGCGCGGCCACCTCGTGGCTGCGGTTGGAAGGCTCCTGCTGCTGGACGTGATCCGCCCTGACTACTCCTGGCTCTACGCCACGCACGCCACACCAAGGCTCTACCAACGGCTGCGGGCGCTGCGTGACCCAGAGGGGTTCGCCGACATTGAGCGCCGCTGCGCCGCAGACGCGCGGATGCTTCAGAGCGACCGGCTCCAAGCACTGAATCAGCTCACACGAATCCTGGTCCACAACGGCGGCACGCTGGCCGGCATTACGCTGTCGGACTGCATCGAGGCCCACCGGGCACAGGACGGCTACCGCAACCGGTCTCACCCCCGCTGGTACACCCTGCTGCGAGAAGCCGCGATCCTGCCAGCCGACAGCCCGCCAACCATCTCCGCCGCGTCACGACGCGGGCAGCTCACGATCGAGGAGATGGTCGACCGCTACGACGTCGCCTGCCGCCCTATCAGAGACCTGCTCGTCGCCTACCTCTACGAACGCCGTCCCGCCATGGACTACAACTCCATCCGCTACCTGGCATCCAAGCTCGTGCTGCTGTTTTGGCGCGACCTCGAGATCCATGAACCCGGCATCGACTCCCTGCACCTGCCGGACGACGTTGTCCGCCGCTGGAAGACGAGGCTCAGCGGCCCGGTCCTCTACGGCAGCAACCGCATCGGGAAGAAGCGGGAGGACCCCTACACGATCCTGATGGCCGTCCGTGCCTTCTACGCCGACCTGTCGCACTGGGCGCTGGAGGACCCCGGCCGCTGGGCCGCGTGGGCAGCACCCTCACCGGTCGACTCCCGCGACCTGGCAGGCATGACCAAAATGCTCAAACAGTCGCGCTCACGCACGCACCAGCGCATTCGAGAACTCGCGCCGCTGCTTCCACGGCTCGTGGACGCAGCCAGCGACAACCGAGCCGCGGCCAAGGAGCTGCTCGACACCGCGACCGCGACCGCGCCCGAAGAGTCGTTCACCATCGCAGGCGAGACGTTGCGGCGGGTCTCCCTGAACGACGCGCGCTCGGGCATCAGGGCCAGCCGTGGGCATGTCTACGTCGACACTCCGGCGCGTAGCGGCAGCAGCGAACGCCCGCAGGACAACCGGAGAAACCTCAGCCTCGAGGCCGATCGCGCGTTCTGGGCGTGGGCGCTGGTCGAGGTCCTGCGTCACACCGGGGCGCGCATCGAGGAGGTCCTTGAGATCACCCACCGCTCCTTCGTGTCCTACCGGCTGCCCTCGACAGGTGAGGTGATCCCGATGCTGCAAATCACCCCATCCAAGACCGACAAGGAGCGGCTCTTGGTCATCGGCCCCGAGCTCGCCGTGGCGTTCGCCGAGATCATCTCCCGTGTCCGCGGCGATAACGCTCAGTTGCCGCTGGTCAGCCGTTACGACAGCGCCGAGCGCGTTCACAGTCCGGAGCTTCCGTTCCTGTTTCAACGGCCATGGGGCACGGGCAGGGTCGCCATGAGCTCTTCCTACGTCGTCAAACTGCTCGATGAGCTCGTCACCACTGCGGGCATCGCGAACAGCGACGGCACTCCGGCGAAGTTCAGCCCGCACGACTTCCGAAGGATCTTCGCCACCGAGGCAGTCGCGTCCGGGCTGCCGGTGCACATCACCGCCAAGATTCTCGGCCACGACTCGCTCGCCACGACCCAGACCTACATCGCGGTCTACGACCACGACGTGATCGAGCACCACCGCGCCCACATCGCACGACGGCGGTCCCTTCGACCGTCGCAGGAGTACCGCGAGCCCACCGACAGCGAATGGGACGAGTTCCTCGGACACTTCGCCCAACGCAAGCTCGAGCTGGGCACTTGCGGGCGGGCCTACGGTTCCGGCTGCCAACACGAACACGCCTGCATCCGCTGCCCGATGCTCCGCCCGGACCCCGACCAACATCAACGGCTCCAGGGCATCATCGACAGCCTCGAAGAACGCATCGCCGAGGCCAGCGAACGCGGCTGGCTTGGCGAAGTCGACGGCCTGCGGACCAGCCTCGCCGCCGCCGAACAAAAGATCACCCAGATGCAACGCACCGCAACCAACCTCGGCATGCCGATCGTTCCGCTCCGGCCCGACGCCGCACGGCAGTCCTGACTGCGCTGTACTTGTTGGCGCGAACGCTGAATGCGGCTATCCCCGGTGCGCGAAGCCATCTACTTGCCCAGGCGAGGTCGCGAGGGGTTGGACTCAAGACGATGAGCGGATGTCTCTCAGGCCGGTTCACGCCAGGCGTTGGCTGCTGAGGAGGTCGATGAACTCGTCGGCCATGTCCAGCCGTTTGGCGAGGGCCTCGCGTCGCTGCTTCGCCTCGCTCAGGAGTCTGGCCAGCCGTTCGCGGGCTTGGACTGTGCTCGTGTCAGGGTCAGGTCGCTGAATTGTCTCGATGTCCCTCAAGGCCGCGCTCATCTCGTCCAGGGTGAATCCGAGCGGCTTCATGCGGCGAATGAGAAGAATTTTGTCGACATCGGCCTCTGTGTAGAGCCGGAAGCCGCCGTCGGTGCGACCGGACGGGCGTAGGAGGCCGACGTCGTCCCAGTGTCGGAGGCTGCGCAGGGAGAGCTCGGTGCGGGCGGCGACTTCGCCGATGTGCATGGCTGGTGGCACGGTTTCGGAGTGGGTGCTGGGTGTTGCTTCGCTTGGCACAGTGGTCCCTCTCACTCCGGACGGATTACAACCCTAACGTTATGTGAGGGTAGGGTTGTTCTCAGACTTCCGCTGGCGACGACGCCGGCACTCGCACCGTCATGGTGCGCACCATCGACCCTCTTAGCCAAGTCGGTCGGGTCTGTCCTCACGCAGTGACGGGTCCGACCGGCTGTCCGAACGGAGCCCCCTTGAGCACGTCCACTACAGATGCGCCGGTGACCCACCGCGAACCGTCGGTCCGCGAAGCACTGCGGTCTCCGAGGATGCTTCGCACCGAGGTCCTAGCGGGCCTCGTTGTTGCGCTGGCTCTCATCCCTGAGGCCATCTCGTTCTCCATCATCGCCGGGGTCGACCCTCGTGTCGGTCTGTTCGCGTCGTTCACGATGGCGGTGTCCATCTCGTTCCTCGGCGGACGCCCGGCCATGATTTCTGCTGCGACCGGTGCCATCGCCCTGGTCATCGCACCGGTGATGCGCGAGTACGGCTACGACTACCTCATCGCCACCGTGCTCCTCGGTGGACTCATCCAGGTCGGACTCGGCTTGGGCGGGTTCGGCAAGTTGATGCGCTTCATCCCCCGCTCCGTCATGGTCGGGTTCGTCAACGCCCTCGCCATCCTAATCTTCATGGCCCAGATCCCGTACATGGTCGACGTGCCCTGGCTGGTCTACCCGATGATCGCCGTCGGCATCGCCGTCATGGTCGGCCTCCCGCGCGTCACGAAGGTCGTCCCGGCCCCGCTGATCGCCATCGTCGCCCTCACCGGATTCACTGTGCTGGCAGCCATCACGGTTCCCAACGTTGGCGACGAAGGTGAACTCCCCGACAGCCTCCCGGCATTGTTCATCCCCAACGTGCCCCTGAACCTGAACACGCTGGAGATCATCGCGCCCTACGCCCTCGCGATGGCGCTGGTCGGCCTACTGGAGTCGCTGCTGACCGCCAAGCTGGTTGACGACATCACCGACACGCACTCCAACAAGACCCGCGAGTCCTGGGGCCAGGGCGCATCCAACGTCATCACCGCGTTCTTCGGCGGCATGGGAGGTTGCGCCATGATCGGGCAGACCCTCATCAACGTGAAGGCCTCTGGTGCCCGCACCCGCATCTCGACGTTTCTTGCCGGCGTCTTCCTACTCATCCTGGTCGTCGGGTTCGGCGATGTGGTCGCCGTCATCCCCATGGCTGCGCTGGTCGCCGTCATGATCATGGTCTCGATCGGCACGTTTGATTGGCACTCCATCCAGCCCGCCACCCTGCGCCGGATGCCGAAGTCCGAGACCACCGTCATGGTCGCCACCGTCGCGGTGACCGTCGCCACCCACAACCTCGCCATCGGCGTCGTCGTTGGCGTACTGGTCGCGATGACCCTGTTCGCCCGACGGGTCGCCCACCTCACCGAAACCCGCCGCGAGGTCGTGGAGGACCGCAACGGCGTTCCCACCGCCGTCTACCACGTCACCGGGCAACTCTTCTTCGCCTCCTCCAACGACCTCTACACCCAGTTCGAGTACGCCGACGACCCCGACCGGGTCGTCATCGACCTCAGCGACTCTCACATCTGGGACGCCTCCACCGTCGCCTCGCTCGACGCCATCACCAACAAGTACGAGCACAAGGGCAAGACCGTCGAAATCGTCGGCCTGAACGACTCCAGCGCAGAGCGGCACGACCGGCTCACCGGATCTCTTCCCTCGCACTAGAACTGGTTCGCTCACCCGCGTTCTGTGCGTCAACGCGGGCGGATCTGCAGCTGCCAGTACGACCATCATTCGATCCACACGGCCAGGCCGGCGCGCGAGTCGCACCTGAGATGCATGACCAACGCGTGCACGCCTCGACTGCCCTGGTGCAGGAAAGAGCTCGCTCACGTCATCCGACGCGAACAAGGCTCGCCCGCGGGCCGCTACGTGTGGCTAGTCGGCTACCTGGTGCTCATGGTGGCCGGCGCCAGTCTCAGCGTGATTGCGATGGTGCGGGTGCCGCAGCTGGGTGGCCTGGCGTTGATGGCCACGCTGGCCACCGCGGTCGCGTTCCTAGGCCTCCAGGTCGCCTTCGACCGGCGCGAGGAGATCGCCGCGGACCTGTTCGCGGTCGAGCTGACCCACGACCTCGACGCGGCCGCCGAGCTGATGCGGTTCCTCGACGAGCACGTGACAAGGCCGCTGCCCGATGGGCGGCTCGCCCGAGCAGCGACCCGCCTCGAGCGCTGCTGGTTCGCAACCCACCCACCGGCGCCGGCGCGGCTCGCGGCCATGCGCCGTCACCTGGCCGAACAGGGCGGACGATAGAGGCACCAGGACCTGCGCGGCCGCCAGGTCCTGCTGGCGCCGATCGGCGTCCACGTGCGGCGCGGTCGACGCCAGCCAGCCCCAGCTGTCCCGGCGCTCGGTGCCGTCGCGCACACTGCCCGCCCGGGCGACCTGGGGATCAACGCCGCGGCGCACCACCGCGCGGCCGCCGCGGCTGGTTGACGTCCTGCCGGCCCCGCTCCGCACCCTTCGACGGGCCGACAGGGCGAGTCGGCGCCGCTGTGCTCTCGTCGGTGTCGACCGGCAGCTCGAGGCGCGCGACAAGCCGGTAGCGCAGGTCGCGAGCCGGGCTGTCACTCAGCGGCCTCTCGGCGAGGAGCGCGCGCGTGGTGGCGTTGACGTCGTGGCCCTGGTCTTGGGCCTGCTGCAGCCTCGCCGCGGTAGCCGGCCAGTCCCCCTGCTCCAGCAGCCGCGGGTCGAGCTCGCGTGCCAACGAAGCCCACCGCTCGGCCGGTGTCTCTGCTGGCGTCCCTGCGGGCGAGTTCGTCTGCGTGTTCGCCGGCGCCTCGGCGGGTGCGGGTGTCGCTGGGGCGATAGCGGCTGCAGCGGCCGCCAGTCGAGCGCGGACGTCGCTGCTCTTGTGCAGCTCGGTGGCGGCCGCCTTGCGCGGGTCGGCGTCCCAGGTCGTGACCGCGTCGCGCAGCTCGCGGCGGGCCTCCGTCTCGGAGAGCTGGAGCCGGTCGGCGACGAGCTCGGCGCGCGGCGTCCAGAGCCGGCTCGGTCGCGCTGAGATGATCCGCATGGCGGCGGCCCGAGCCTGGTCGGGGTCCAGGTTGTCGAGCCGTTCGGTGAGCAGCTGGTCGCCGAGTGACTGGAAGGCCGGTTGACCGCTGGCCAGCGCCGCGGTGAGGGCAGCCGCACCCCGCTGGGCCAGCAGGTCCGCGGGGTCCAGCCCGTCGGGCAGCTGCGCGTAGCCGGGGTCGATGCCGTGCGGAGTAAGCAGCCAGAAGCCACGTTCGGCAGCGACCTGCCCAGCCAAGTCGGGGTCGGTGGCCACGATCGGGTCGCGTCCGGTGGCGCGATGGATGGCGGCGAGCTGGGCCGCCTGCTCCTCGGTGAGCGACGTGCCGAGCGGTGCAACGCCGACGTACAGGCCGACGCTGCCCAGGGTGACAGCGACCGCGTCCATCGGACCCTCGACGATCACCGGTGTCGCCCCCTCGCCGATCGACTCGGGCACCAGGCCGAAGAGCTGCGCGCCCTTGTGGAACAGGGCGGTGTCGGCCGTGTTCAGGTACTTCGGTCCCGCCTTGTCGTCGTCGGTGAGGTCCGGGCGCCGGCGGCCGACGAACCCGAGAACCTCGGGGTGCCCACCGGCGTTCGGGTTGTGGTGGATCACGGGGAACATGACTCGGTCGCGGAAGCGGTCGATCAGCCGGCCAGTGCGTGCGACGGTCGCGACGCCGACTGCCACCATCTCGTCGTCGCTGACGCCGTGTCGGCGCAGGTGGTCGACCAGCTTCGTCCAGCCAGCGGGGGCCTGACCGGGGCGGAACCGCTGATCGCCGGCGAGGTCGTCGCCGAACCGGCCGGCCAGGTAGTCGCGCCCCCACGAGTCGGTGAACTGGCCCTCGAAGAACGCCAGCGCGAGGTCGTTGACCTCGAGCATGCGCTCCCGTGAGACGGGGGAGTCGTACCACTCCTCGGCGCGGGCGTGCATGAGCCGCAGATCGGCCTCGGTGGGCTCCAGCGGGGTGCCGCCGAGGTCGCGGATGTAAGCCGCGATCGTGAGGTCGCCCTCGACGAACCGCTCCTCGTCGACGTCGACCTGGTCCTCATCGACCGGGCCGAGCTGGTCGGCCTGCTCCTGGTCGACCGGGTGCTCGTCGACGGGGTAGGGCTCCTCGGCCAGGGGCCAGTCAGCCCAGCTGGTTTCGGCGGAGTGGTCGACGAGCGTCGCGGGGTCGACCTCGACGCCCGACCACAGGTCGGCCGGAGGCTCGTCGTAGTCGTACTCGTGGCCGTACTCCGTGCTCTCGTCGGGTGCCGATTCCAGCGCGATCGAGGCGCGCCAGACCAACGCCTGGCACTCGTCGACGCCGTCCCAGCCATCGCTGGGCAGCGCGCGCCCGGCACCCAGCAGTGCTTCGAGCTGCCAGCCGCGCTGCAACCCGTGGTCGACGTTGGCGACCAGGGCTGGCCACCAGCTGCTGGCCTGGATGCCAGCGGCCCGCTCGGGGCCCAGCAGGTCGGCAAGTCGGTCGGCCCACTCGGTGGTGACGCCCTCGCCGTGGGAGCCGTCGCCGATCTGGGCGGCGACGGCCGGCGTCAGCTGGCGCGCCATGCGCCACCACAGCGCGGCCGCGGCGTGCTCGTCGGGCAGCGCCCCGGCCGGGTGGTCGGGGTCCGCGGCGGTGCGCAGCAGCTGGTGGGCGGTGACGCCCGCACGCGACATCGCTGCCAGCCGTTCGGCCAGGAGCGGGGTGAACTCGTCGTCGCGGACCTGCGGAGCCATGGAATGAAGCAGGTGGCGCCACTCCTTGAGCGCGGGCGTGTGGTCACCGGTGACCGCGCGGTTGAGGCGTCGCTGCCAGGTCGCGGAGGCCTTCTGCAGTTGCGGGGCGCCGGTCGGTCGACGGTCATCGGCGGGGACCTGCATGGCCGCGCGCCAGACCTCGACGTCGGCCACCGTGGTGTCGGCCGGCCGTAGGCCGTTCTGTGCCCACGCCGGCAGACCACCCCTGTCTGCCTGTTCGGCGGCGCGGTCGCGGACCTGGCCCGCGGTCTCCTCGACCAGCTGTGCGCGCTGGGTCAGGTAGGCGCCCCAGTGCGGGTCGTCGGCCAACCGGGCGGGGATGCCGGGCATCCAGGGCAGCGGGCCTGCGCCGGCGTTGCGGAGTCCGGAGGCGTCCAGGCGCCAGTCGAGGACGGCGGCGCGGTCGCGGGCGGTGTCGAGCTCGCGGTCGCCGGCTGCGGCCCGCAGCGCCTCGACGGGGTTCTCACCCGCGGCGCCAAGCAGGAGCAGGTGGGCGCGCAGCGTGGGCCAGGCTGCCTCGTCCGAGAGGCCGGGTGCGAGCTGGTCGACGGCGAGGTCCAGCGCGTCGACGAGGTTCGTCTCGGTGCCGTCGAGGGACCGTGTGGTGTCGTGGCGCAGCAGGTTCTCGGCCGCGACGTAGAGGCTGTCGAGGTAGCGCTGGGCTGCTTCGCCGAGCCGGGTGGCGGGGTCGGCCTGCTCCCGAACGAGGCTGCTCGCCGATCGTGGCGCGTCGTCGCGAGCCAAGATCGACTCGAGGATGTCGGTCGAGGTGAGGGGGCGCACCAGCGTCGGGTGGATGACCGAGTGGGGGTCGCCGTCGCCGACGACTTCGAGGTAGACGTGGTTGGCCCGAGCGCCGCGGGTCATCATCGTGTAGAGCTGCTGGCGCGACTCGGTGCCGGTGGCCAGGCCGTGCATGCTGTCGGCCGTGACGCCCTGCGCGGTGTGGACGGTGCACGCGTAGCCCAGCTCGGTGGCCTGCGCGACGTAGTCGCTGGGCAACCGGACCGTGCGGCCGTGGCGGGTGTGCTGGACGGTCAGGTCGCCGTCGTCGTGGATCTCCAGGACGTTCCAGCGGTCGCCGTTCTTGACCCAGTCGGTCGCCGACGTGCGCAGCCGGCGGTCGTTCTCGCGGGTGATGATGAGCTCACCGAGCGAGGCTTCGTTGCCGTCTGAGAGGCGGCGTACCCGCGCCATGTCCTGTGCCGTATCGCTGCCAGGGTTGAGGGCACTGTCGGTGCCCTCCTGGGCAAGACGGTGGGCACGAGCCTGCTGGTTCAGCTCGCTGACCAGGTCGCGGGTCGGGGCGAGCATGATCGAGTCCAGGCCGGCGGCGCGGTCGGCCTGCCAGGCGCCAAAGACGTCCTCGGTCATGGTGGCGAGGTCGCCGACGTGCACGCGGCCGCGGTCGAGGTAGAAGCCGAGCGCCTCGGGCTTGCCCTCGCGTAGCGCCAGCGAGGCGGCGCCCTCGGCGGGGTCCTTGAACCGCACCAGCTCGCTGAGCTGCAGCGCGCCGTGGGTGGCCTGGATGTCGCGCAGCACACCGCCGGCGCCGATGGCGGAGAGCTGTTGGTCGTCGCCGACCAGGCGGACGCTGCCGCCGCGCTCGAGGATGTAGGAGACCGCGGCGTCCAGCGAGAGGGTGTCGGCCATGCCGGCCTCGTCGATGACCACGAGGGTGGAGGAGTCGATCCCGGCGACCCAGTCCGGGACCGCGGCACCGGACTCGCGCGCCTGCTGCAGCGAGTGGGTCAGCTTGGCCAAAGTGTCGGTCTGGGTGTCGATCTGAGAGCGCAGCGCGTCGGCGGCCGCCGCCGAGGGGGCCAGGCCGACGATGGTCCCGCCACCGTCAGCCCACGCCGTGGCGAGCGCTCGCATGGCGGTGGTCTTGCCGGACCCGGCTGGCGCGATCGCCAGCTGGAGGCGTGCCCCGGAGGTCGCCATCTCGCGGACCAGCGTGGCCTGACCGGCGTTGAGGGTGACCCCGTTGGCCGTCGACTCCAGCAAAGCGAGGTCGACCGAGGAGGCGTCGACGGCGTACCCGTCGTGCCGCCCGGCGACGTCGACGAGCCGCTGTTCAGCGGCGAGGACCTTGCTCGAGGTGAACATCTCGGAGCCGGCCTGGGTGTAGACCGAGGCGCCATCGGCCCGACGCAGCTCGACCGGCTCGCTCGTGGTGTCCCACGGCCGGGCCATGCTCATCGAGCGTCCGTCGAGAACCTCACCGACGAGCAGGTCGACCACCTGGGCGACCTGATTCGTGGGGACCTCGGCGCCGCGGACCTGGCGCTGTGCCTCGGCGTAGACGTGCCAGAACTGCCAGGTGCTGCGGCTGCCCTCCATCGTGGCCACGATCCGGTCGCTGGCCTTCGCGAACCACGCCGAGTCGGCCAGCGACCGAGCGGCGCCCGCGGGGTTGAGGGCACCGTGGACCATCTGCTTGACGCGCTGCGGGGTGCCGAGCACCTCGACCGCCTCGCGGTGCCACGCCTCGCGCTGCTCGGCCAGCGACCGCGGCTCGTGCTTGGCCTCCCGGGTCTCCAGGGTCGCCTGCTGGGACAGCTGGATGGTCTCGACCGGCGTGGGCGGGCGGCCGTGGGTTGCCTGGAACGCGGCGGCGAGGACCTTGCGGCGGTCCTCGACGCTGATCCGGCGCTTGGAGAACCGGCGGTTCAGGTCGGGGTCGACGCCGACGATCTCGCGAACCGGTCGCTTGCGGGCGTCCTCGTTGGGACGCTCGGCGAACCGCACCCCGAGGGCGTCGACCAGGTGCCGCTCCAGAGCGGTGTTGTAGGTCTCTGAGGCCGACACGACGGCCTTGTGCAGCGGCCTCCCGTCGATGGCCAGCCAGGCCCCGTCAAGCGTCTTGACCTTGTTCGAGATGGCCAAGTGCGTGTGGAGATCCGGATCGCCGGCGCGCGAGTCGCGATGGGTGAACGCAGTGCCGATCAGGCCTTCGACGTCGACCTGGCGCACGCCGTTGGCGCCCCGGCGGGTGAACAGCGCCTTGGACTCGATGAAGCTGACGGCGTCCTTGATCGCCGCCTGGTGGGCCCGCTCGATCACCGCGGCGGTCTTCGAGTCGGAGATCGCCCACAGCACCGAGACGCTCTTGACCGGGGAGAACGTCAGGTCGTAGCCGGCCACCGCGTTGGTCCTGGGGCGGGAGTGCTTGGCGATCGTGGCCGCGAGCTCGCGGGCATCAGCCGGCTCGCGGCCGTGCTCGGCGCGGAAGAACTCGCGCGCGACGTCGGTACGGACCTTGGCCCGCTCCGGGGCCGGCACCGGCCAGTCGCCGGGCAGCCCGGCGGCCGCGTTCACCGCGGCGATCCGCTTGGCGACCTCGATCCGGAACGGGGAGACGTCGTTCTCGTAGACCTTGTACGGCGTGCCCAGGCGGGCCGCGGCCTTGTAGTCGGCCGCGGTGGGGGAGGGCTGGTCGGGGCGACCGATCTGTAGATCGAGCGCTTTGGTGCGCTCGGTGGCCAGCGGGTGGTGGCCGGCGCCGAACAGGTTCTGCATGTGGTCGGCGGTGACCAGGTCGCCGGCGTCCAGGCCCTCCAGGCCGGCCATCCCGGAGCCGACCCACACCCCGGGGGTCTCGCCCTTCTCGGTGTAGTAGCTCGCCAGCCCGACGTGGCCCTTGTCGGTGGCGTCCATCGCGGCGACCTGACGGGTCAGGTAGTCGTACCCCGAGCCCGCGGTGAGCTTGTGGATGCTCATGGTCACGGTCACCTAGGTGCGGGCCGCCGGCGGGGGCGATCACCGTGGCGCGGAATTCTTTGCTATTCAATCTATTCACGTCACCGAGAATGCAAGAGGTGTGTGGCACTTCGTCTTTCGCGTCGAGTTGGGGGGACGCATCGAGGTGGTGGTGTCGGTCTGACGTGCGTGGTCGGGCCGGTGTCGAGGGAGGGTGGATTCGGCTGTCTCGGGGTGCAGGTGAGGGTGGGTAGTGCGCTCGTGATGGGTGGTGAATCGCGGTTGGTGGTGTGGCTGGTGATCGCTCCGGGCGGTCGGACTGTCCTAGGGGACCGGCAGAGTGCAACCGAGAAGGAGCGAGGAGTTCCGGGATGAGCCAGCAGACGATCAAGCAGCAGGCGCGGCGTACGGCGCGTGAGGTGGCCGAGCGGCGGCGTCTGGCGCGGGTGGAGAAGGAGCGCCGGATGACGGACCTGGCCGAGCAGGTCATGGTGGCGGTCGGTGAGCGCGACCAGGCGGTGATCGCGGCCGAGGCACGGGCCGGGGCGGCGCTGCGGGAGTGGACCGAGGTCGAGGGGCTGACGCTGGCCGAGATGGTCGAGTGGTGCGACGGCCTGCTCACGCCGCGTGAGGCGACGCGGCTGCGGCGGCTGGCCGACGACGGCGACGGCGGCGACGACAAGGGCCAGGGCGGCGCACGCACCGACGAGGCCGGCGACCAGGCCGGCGAGGCTCGGAAGGGTGACCTGAGCGGGGGAGCGGGTGGCGGCTCGACGGCTGGATGAGGCGGGGCTGGCGGCGCTGGGGTCGGCGTTGGGCGACCCGGTGGTGCTGGCGCGGTATCGCGCCAAGATCACCACGGTGCCCGGCAGCGAGTGCCTGTGGTGGACCGGAGCGGTGTCGGGCCGGTCCACCCAGGAGCGCACCGACGGGGGCGGGCACGGGCGGTTCTGGTTCGCGCAGGGCCGCGTGATCATCGCCCATCGGTTCGCGTTCGCGGTGATGCACGGCGTCGAGGCGCTCGACGACGCGAGGCTGTTGGGACACCGGTGCGACAACCCGCTGTGCCAGCGCATCGCACCGGAGCACGTCGTGGTCTCGAGCGCTGCGCAGAACCGGCGCGAGTGGTCGATCCGGCGCAACCTGCCCGACAGTCCGCTGGCCGACCCACGCGGTCCCCGGCGACGTGCGCGCGAGCTGCGCGACATGGCCCGGGTGGACCCCGAGCTCGTGGCCGCCGACCTCGCCCGGCTGCGTCAGCTCCTCGGTGAGCAACTGACCCTGTGGTGACCCGCGTGCTGACGGAGCGGGCATGCCAATGGCGGGCCGGGCTGATCACCACGGCCCGCCACCGACGTCGGGGGAGTGGAGCGTCAAGCCGCGTCCGTGTCGGCGTCCCCGTCGATATCGTGGTCGTCCTGGTCGCCCAGGAGCAGTCGCTCGACGTCGCTGGGCTCGTAGCCCCACTCAGCGAGCGCCCCGAGCACGCGGGCGTCCCAGCCGGTGGGGTTGCGCCAGGTCTGCTTGCCGGTGGAGTCCTCCCAGGCGGCGAGCACGGCGGCGAGCACGGTCATGGTCGCGCCCTTGGGCGTGGTGGCCTTGGTCGCGATCTTCTGGCACTCCTCGTAGCCCGCGCCGTAGTAGCCGCTCGGCACGTCGATGCCGAGCAACTTGAACAGCATCGGGTGGCGGTGGTCCATCGCCTTGCTCAGCGTGTGGTTGCCGGTGAGCACGGCCTCGCAGATCAGCGCCTCGGCTCCCTTCGGCGCGCTCTTGCGGGTCAGGAACCCGGCGAGCCAGTCGCGACGGACGGTCTCGGCGCTGACCCACGCCTTGTTGTTCGCGATCACGGTGCGCCGCTCCTGGCGCTTCGCCTCGGCCTCCTCCTCGGCGCGGGCGGCGTCCGCACCGTCCGAGGCCGCGCCGGAGTCCGGGTCGGACGCGGAGCCGTGGGAGCGGCTGCCGTAGACGAGGCCGGTGGCCTCGACGTCGGTGACCACCCAGGTGGCGGTGAAGACCTTGACCGGCTCGGGGTCCTCCTCCTCGGCGTCCTCGTCGGTCTGCTCGTCGGTCTCCTCCTCGGAGTCGCCGTCCGCGCTGTCGTTGGTGGCGGGCTCGGGGTAGTCCCACTCCTCGGTGAGGATGACGGCCGCGCCCGTGACGCTCGGCCAGTCCTCGACGGGCACCGGCTCGCCCTCGGGGGTGCGCAGGTCCTCGATCGCCACGGCGGTCGCCTGGACCTCGGTCGCCTCCTCGGCGGTGAGGACCGGCAGGCCGTCGCCGCGCAGCCGCTCGACCTCGGCGGCGTACTCCGCACGCTCGGTGGCCTCGTCGCGCAGCCGCTGCGCCTCGTGGTCCAGGCCGTGGCCCCAGCGCAGGCGACGCTCCAGGCGCTCGACGGCGTCGGGGTCGTGCTCGAACTCCGCGAAGATCGCGGCCTCGGCCAGCGTGAGGTCGCCGGAGTCGAGCCGGTTGCGGCTCTGGTCGGCCTTGGTGACGGCCAGGGCGGCGTTCACGGTCGGGCGCGGCACCGAGAGCCGCTTGGCGATCTGGGCCGCGCTGACGCCGACGAGGGTCAACTCCTCGACGCCCGCGACGATCTCGGTCTCGCGCATCCCCGCGCGGTGGATGTTCTCGACCATCTGGTCCACGATCCGGTCGGCCTCCTCGGGCTTGGCGACCACGCGCGCCGGGATCAGGCCGGTGGGCGTGCCCACCGACGCGGCCTCGACAGTGCGGCGCTGACCTCGCAGGCACACGTGCTGGCCCTCGTCGTTGCGGTAGACCGTGACGGCCTCCAGGACGCCGCGCTCCTTGATCGAGCGACGGAACTCCTTCGCGTCCGGGAGGTCGGTGCGGACGTTGCTGCCGATGATGATCGAGCCCGGGTCGAGGTAGACGAACTCCTCGGCCGCGCCGCTGCTGGCGTCGGTGATCGGCTCGTCGGTCGTGGCAGTGGCGGTGGCGGTGCTGGTCATGGTTGACTCCTCGGAGTTGAATAGAATGAACTGTCAACGCCTACGTTTCCAGGTTCAGCCGTCGTCCTCGTGGTGACGGGAGTCCGCTGTGGATGGAGGCCAGGAACGCCGCGCTGGGGATAACCAGACGCGCGTGATGTCGACGCGCGGCGCACGCCGTGGTGGGCCAGTCGCGCTGCGTCCCCTCGATGCCGATCAGCTGTAGGGAGAAGAGAACGTGGGAAGGTACGAAGACGACGACCAGGACCGGAAATGCAGCGGCGTTGGTGTTAGCGGTCAGCTGGTCGACGAGTTCGGCGACCTGGTCTTGGGGATGAGGCGGCGAGGCGAGTGAGCACCGACGCGAGGCCTGTGCGGACCGGGATCTACTGGAAGCCGTCCCTGTGGGCCCTGGCCCGTTCGGCGTACGTCGCGGACCTCGACCACGACCCGGGCTCGCCCGACGCGTTCGTGGCGTGGCTGGGGCGCGTGCTTGAGCAGCACGCCGCACGGACGCCGGCACAACGCGTCGCGATCGCGGAGGACCCGCAGCTGCAGAACGTGACGGGGGCCGGCGTCAACCGGTCCCACCCTCTCGAGGTCCGCACGATCGAGCTCATCGAAGAGGCAGTGATCGCCGACCGAGGCGAGCTCGGCCGAGTGGTGTCTAGGTCGGCCTTCGCTGCCGAGGCGGTAGTCGCCGCGGCACAAGCCGCCCGCGAGCGGATCGGACGGCCCCTTCCTCCGCCGCCGGCGCGGTTGAGCAACCGGCCACCCCGGCGACCGACACGGCCCGTTTCTTGACGGAGATCCCGTCGCCCGATCGGGTGAGGCCGGGCCAGGGTCGATCTCAGGCCCCGCCCTGGCCATTCCCCCGAAGCCACGGCGGGGCTTTCTGCATGTTCATCGCGATGTTCTGGCGCCGCTGGTGATCGCTCCCGCCACCCATCGGCCCCTAGGAGACCGCAGGCGCACCGTGCGCGTTGCGAAGACCCAGGAGGAGCGATGTCCACCACCGTCACGTTCGCGGGGAACCTCGCCGAGGACCCCGAGCTGCTGTACACCCGCGACGACAAGCCGTTTGTCAGCTGCCGGGTCCTGGTGACCAACCGGACCCGCAACGCCGAGGGGGAGTGGGTCGACGGCGAGCCGACCGCGCACAACGTCAAGGTCTACGGCAGCGCGGCGATCAACCTCTACGACTCCGCCGGCCGGGGCGACCGGGTGATCGTGCACGGCCTGATGAAGACCGAGACCTGGACCGACCGTGAGACCCAGCAGAAGCGCACCAAGCAGGTCGTCGAGGTCAGCAACCGGTTCGGCGAGGTGGGCGGATCGTTCAAGTTCGCCGCAGCTCGCATCGAGCGACAGCGCCCGGCCACGCCGTCCGACACGTCTCCGGCCACCCAGGCGACTGACGAGCAGCCGGCGGCCGTCGAGCCCGCGGCCGGCTGAGGGGCCCGGCCATGGATCTGGTCGTCCAGTCACCCGACGAGCTGATCGCCGCGGTGCCCCACGTGCTGGGCTTCAAGCCCGAGGAGTCGATCGTGCTGATGCCGATCACCAAGGGACTGCCGTGTGCGCGGGTCGACCTGCCGACGACCGCGAGCGATCGCGACGGCGTTAGCCGCGCGCTCCGCGTCCCGTACGGCCAACACGCACGACCAGGCGCCATGGTGGCGCTGGTGTGCGTCACCGAGGACCGCCGATCGGCAGAGCTGGCCAGCCAGCACATCGCCGCCGGCCTGGCCGAGGTCGGTGTGGAGACCAAGCTGCGGCTGTGGGCCAACGGCCAGCGGTGGGTTGAGCTCGACACCGGCGCCTCCGGCTACCAATCGCAGCAGGCGGCCGACCGGATGGCGGCCACCACGGTGCTCGCCGGAGCCGTCCAGCCCGCGGCCAACCGCGACTCGCTGGCCGCCTCCCTCGCCGGCGACCACGAGCCCGTGGCCGCCGTGCTCCCGGCCGCACACGACGCCGCCGAGAACAGCACGCCCGGCCGCGAGCGTGACTGGGCTCTGGACCGCCTCGAGCAGTTCCACGCCGATGGGCGGCGTCTCAGCGACCCCGAGGCCGCCCGCCTGCTCCTCGCGGTGAAGACGACCGCCACCCGAGACGCCCTGTGGGAGGACATGAGCCGCGAGAACACCAGCTCGCACATCGCGCTGTGGACCGACCTGACCCGCCGGGCACCCGACGAGGTCCGTGCCGCGCCGGCCGCCCTGCTCGGCTTCTCCAGCTGGCTCAACGGCGACGGGGCACGCGCCTGGTGCGCGTTGGACCAGGTGCCCGCCGACCAGCCCTACCCGCTGGCCGCGATCGTCGCCTCGGCGCTCCAGAACGGCCTGCATCCGCGTGAGTGGGAGCGCGCCAACGCCACCATGCGCGAGATCGCCGGCGAGCTCGACGAGTCCTACGTGCCCGATCGCCGCCTGGGAAGCGTCAACCGCCACCTCAACGAGCCCGGGATGCGCGGCGGCCCGCGCCCGGGCGACGGCCCCAACCGCGCGGCCCCCGGCCGCTGACCTCAACAACGACACGGACAACGACACCGGACAAGGACCCGTCCATGGAAAGCAACACCTCATCCGACCCGTCCAACGCGACCGCCAGCGCCGGCGAGCGACGGCTCGCCCGCCTCGTGGTTCCCGCGCCCTCGGCCTACGAGCCGCACCAGCGGATCGACTGGGTGCACGACCCGCCGTCGCCGGCCGACGTCGACCAGGGCGCCCCCAGGAACGACGGGGGCCGTCGTGGTCCTGGTCTCCCAGACGCGTGAGCTCGGCCGACGTCTCGACGCGGGCGGCTGCTGTGGATAACCGCGGTCGGGCCGACCGCGCCACTTACGGTGGAGACGACGTGACTCGTGAGTCCAGACCAGGGAGGACACGTGATGACAGCCAACGGAGATCCGCGCGCACGCACCGAGGCGCTCGGCGGTCCTCCCGGGGCGCCCTTGCGCCCGGTGCGGGTGGACTGGGTCCACGACCACCAGCTGCGCCGGCTCCTCGAGCAGGACGACCGTCAGCTGGCTCGGGAGCTCGGCATCACGGGCTGGAGCTGAACGCCCGCCGCGCTTTCGCACTAAGAGCGGTTGTTTGCTCGTTCCGCCCCCATTGCCCCGGTTCTCGGGAGACGCTGTGGACGTGATTCAGCCCAACCGCCAGGTGCGCCCCGCGCTGCCGGCGTTGGCGGCTGCCCTGCTCGGCCGCGCCGCGGCGGTGCGGGGAAAGGCCCGGCCACGGGGAGCTGCGGCATCACCCGGCGTCCGTCGACTGCCGGCCTGGGGACGGTGGGCACCCGGCCGCAAGGCCATCGAGGAGGTCATGCGGGCAGCCGATGAGCGCGATCACCGGATGGCTGCGGCGACCCACGACTTCCTCAACGCCCTGGCCGGCCTGGCCGGCTACCTCGAGCTGCTCGCAGACGAGCCGGCCACCGAGCAGTCCCGCGAGCTGCAGCGCAAGGCCCACAACGTCGCCGAGCGCCTCGGCTACCTCGGCGAGGACCTGCTGGTGCACGCAACCGCCGGCAGCGGCCAGCTGAGCAACGAACCTGTCGTGGTCTCGGTATCGGAGGAGCTGCGAGCCTGCGCCTTGGCCTTCCCGCGGCTGGAGATCCACCTCGACGTCGACGAGCACCTGACGGTCGTTGCCGACCGACTTCGACTGCACCAGGTCCTCGGCAATCTCATCCGCAACGCCCAGCGATACGGCCGGCCACCGGTGACCATCGCCGCTCGTGCCACCAGTCAGGACTGGGCCGAGATCGTCGTCAGTGACGCCGGAGACGGCATCCCGCCCGACTTCGTCGCCGCGATGTTCGATCGCCACACCCGCGCGACAGGCACCGGCACCATCGGCACCGGCATCGGACTCGCCGTCGCCCGCGAGCTGGCAGAGCGCCAGGGCGGGAGCTTGGACTACCGGCCTGACGGCAACCGCTTCATCCTCGGCCTGCCATCATGCGCACCCGACACTGCCGGCGACGCCGACTGAACGTGCCGACCCTGGCCGGCGCCGCCTTGCGTCACGGCGTCCAGTTCGGATCAACCGGTACAGGAATCAGATCAGACTTGGCGATCCACTCCATCTTGCGGACGGGCCTGAGAGCGGCGTCGTCGAAGTAGACGACCAAGGCCTCGCGAGAGCGGCCCTGGCCCTTCCAGTCGAGGATCAGGCCCCGGCACGGGCGTAGCTTGCCGACGCTGCGGACCAAGACGAACCGGATGTCTGGCCACGGTGGCCAGCGGTCGTTCTTGGGAGGGTTGGCCGACACGCACCAAAGATAGAACACATGTTCGATGTAGCCTGCTGGTGTGAAGATGCTGGCGACGTCGCGGCCGACGGGGGACACCTCGGCGCCATCCCACACATGGGAGGTCGAGGACGACGACTACGACCGCGCGCTCGAGCGCGTCCGCGCAGAAGTGCCGGCCGGCTCGACGACGCTGCTCTACATCCGCGTCGAGCGCATGGCCTGACGCGCGGCCTGCGTCGCGGTGCCGAAGTCTGCTCAGCGCGCTGCTTCGATGAACTCCTTCATGGGTTCCAGGTCGTGCGCCCAGAACAACGTGAGCCCGTGATCCTGCGCGTACTCGAGGTTGGAGAGAGCAAACACGCCCGACAGGATCGCGACCGGCACCACGTTGTTCTTCCCGAACTCCTCGCGCCACACCACCGACTTCACGGCGGCGTCGTTGTTGATGCGCTTGTAGGAGTTCGTGGCTGAGTTCGAGACCTTGCACTCGGTCGGCATCAGCCGCCCGTCCCACAGCCGGATCGGAACATCTGAGAGTCGGGACCCGACCAGGACCTCGCCGCAGAACTTGCCTGGGTCGGGGGCCTTCTGGAGGTGAGGGATGGGCTCGGACTTGCCTTCGGTGAAGCCGCACTCGCTGACCAGGAACGCCTTGACGGACGCCTCCTGCTGCTTCTTGCCAGTCGTGCGGCGGGCAGTCTCACTCAGCCGTGTGGCGCGTAGCGCCGCGGAGGCAACAATGGCGGCTTCCCTCTCCGCCTCGGTCGGGTCGCGCCCCTCGGAGAGCCAGGGGAACCGCTCCCGGTCGAGGCCGGCAAGGATGGTGTCCATCAGCTTGCGGCCGCGATCGGGGTCCTTCTGGATCAGGCTGCGGGCCATCGTCACCTCGGCGATGGTCTCGAGATCGTCCTTGCTGATCACGGGCGAGGCGAGGTAGCGGCCGGCTTCGGCCATCTCCTTGTCCGACATGACCTCTGGGGCATACAGGCGCGCCTTGTCCAGATCCTCGGTCAGCTCCAGGACGTTCTCGATCGCTTCGCGCGACGTCTGGAAGAACCCGAGGTAGTCCTCGAGCGGCTCGGTCACCCGCTCTTCACGGAACCAGGAGATAGACGTCTGCCGGTCAGCCTCCAGTCTGGCCTTATCCCAAACAGGAGGGCGCGCCGTCATGGGGCCTTGGTGAGCAGGTCCGGGTGTGGCACGGGAAGACGCTCCATCTCTCGCGGCTCAAACTTGGTCAGGCCGCCAGCGTAGGTGCGACCCTGTCCAAGCGTCACCGAAACTCGCAGGTGCTCGGCGAGTTGGGTCAACGCGTCGTCGGTGAGTGCGACGCGGGGGTAGATGCCGTGAGCGATGTTGATGTGACGTGCGTCGGCGAGGTTTCGTACGAACGCCGGCGGGCGCCGGGCCATGTAGGTGGCCAGGATCGGGGCAGCATGCCGGAGGCCGACTGACCACCAGGCGCGGCGGTTGTTCGCCACGTAGCCGTCCTTGGCGGCCTTGACCGTTGGCTGACGCAAGAACGCGTTCACGGCCCTCCGGTCGGCCGCGTCGAGCTCGTCGAGATCCACGGGGAGGTCGATGACGACGCGCAGCGGGGACGGGTCCTCAAGCGTGGCCCCGGCAGCGAAGAGCTCTTTGGCCTTGGTGACCGAGGACCGCAGGACGGTGTCGGGCAGCTTCGTGGCGCCGCGGTGGGTGACCCACACGTTGTTGGCGCCCGTCACGGTGCCGCGGTGGACGCGGGCCAACTCGCCGAGCTCGACGTAACCCTCAGGGAGCTTGGGGGCGGCGCGGAGCAGCGGCGTCCAGCGGGGTGCTTCGATCAGACGCTCGCGCGCGACCTTGCGACCTCCCGTCAACGTGCCGAGGTCGGTGAGACTCTTCGCGGACTGGAGCTTGATGGACCTGACGGGTTCACCGACCTTGAAGCAGGTGATGGCAGCAGTGGTGGTCGCATCGGTGAACGGCATTGCTTCGGGCGCCACGACGTGGATCGAGTGGCCGCCGAGCTCGTCGACGAGCATCTGTCGGACCAGGGAGCCGTAGTTGACGTCGAGCCACTCACTCGAGGTGACGAAAGTGCCGTAGTCCCCTCGGACTGCGTGTTCGAGCGTTGCGAGGAAGAAGTGGACGTGCAGGCCAGCGAGCTGACTGGCCTTGTAGCCGTGCAGCGCGGCGGTCGCGGTGAGCCACTGCTTCCAGGCGGGCGTGATCCCGTGGTGCCGTACGTACGGGGGGTTCCCGACGTACAGCGTCGGACCCTCAACGGGCGGCAGGTCCAGGCTGCGGTAGTCGAGCAGCTCCACGTGGGCGCGCTCGGACAGGCCGGCGGCATGCAGGTTGGCCCGCGCCATGAGGGCGGCGACCGGGTCGAGGTCGGCGCCGATGAGGTCGGCCTTCTTGTGAAGGCGACCTGCGGCGAGAAGGTAGCGACCGGAGCCAACGCCTGGGTCGACGACGCGCACAGGCGCCTTTTGGCCCAGTGTCCAGCCGACCATCGATTCCACGATCGGCGGCGGTGTGTACGTCTGCCCCTGAGGTCTGCGGTCTTCGGCACTGCGGATCAGGCAGAACGCGTCTCCGAGGGGGTCCTGGCCCGCGCGGATGGCGTCACGAAGCCTCTTGGTTTCGATGCGTGCGTTCGAGGCGGTGTTGGCGAGCTCCTTCTCGGCCGCGGAGATGCCGCTGACGTTCTCGGCTCCCAGCGCCAGAGCGGCGGCGACAAGGTCTGAGATTGAGGTGAGAGCCACTGGCTGGATGATGTCGTGCGGCACCGACATCTCGCTGGTCGTCGTCATGACCGGCCCTGGGATGCGTAGGCGACAGGACGGGCTCGCTCGAGGTAGCCGTCGAGGTGCTCGTGGTGCTGGCCGGCGTACTTGCGGAGTTTGCGGTCGAGCAGGGCTGCGTCGTGCTCGGTCAGCGAGTACAGGCTGCGACGCAGGTACACCGACCATGACTCAGGCTTCGGGAAGCTGGTCATCTTCTCGATGGTGTCGGCCACATTCACGCCGTCGCCCAGGGGCGCGAGCGCTCTGATACGGACAGGAACTTCGATGGGCAACTCTCGGTCGCGGACTACTCGCGGGTTGGGCGGCCGTTCGAGGTCGCCCATGACTGTGGCGGTGCCGATGACGAGGCCGCGGTCCCTGCCGGGGTTCCTGTAGCAGCCACGGGTCGTGTAGAGGTATAGCTGATCGCCGGCCGCGAGGGCCGGAAAGATGTGGTGGTAGCGAGGTTCGGGGAACGCGAGGCGTTGTTCCTGAAGCACCCAGCCGAGTGCCTGGCGGTCCCCGATGATCGCGAGGTGGGGGTTGATGTGTGGCACGCGGTCAGACTACCTACGGTCGACGGGGGGTTACGGTCGACTCGCCGACATTCTTTCGCCAGCACCGAAGCCTCCCTCGGAGCTTGCACGGCAGGTGCGGTGCCCGTCCGATGCCGACCCTCGGTCCGGGCCGAGCGAGACTGTAGGGATGATGCGATGCGTCGGCGGCCGCCGACACATCGGGGAGGGCTGTTATGACGCTCACGTTCGCCGCGGTCCTTGCCAGCGCAGGTGTCGACCCGGCTGATGCGCTGGTAATCCGGCACGCCTACGTGCGTGAGCACGATGACGGAACAGTCGGCATCCACGGTGACTCCTCGGAGGCCGAGATACTGGCTTACACCCGAGTTCAGTCGGCCAACACGCGCACCTTCCCAGCGAACCCTCCCGGCACCTGGATCGTTTTCTTGCCCGAGGGCGGCGACCGAGCCCGGCTGTGGTCGGTCTTGACCAATCGGGGCCAGGTCGCCCACGACGGGGAGCGTCGGACCTTCGACCTGGAACCAACCGAGTTGATGGCCGAGCTACGGGGGCGCCTCGTGATCGGCTGGCGCTCACCGCGCACCTGGCGGATCAATGCCACCACGGCGGCCGGCTACCCCGTCATGGAAATCGCCGATGCCGAGCCAGTGCGGTTCCCGGGATTCGACGCCCTGACCCTCGACCACCCCCAGTTGCAAGCAGTGATCCGCGAGCACCGATACGCGGCGTGGCGCACCGCCTTGTCCTCGGTCATCGGCATCTACCTCATCACCGACACCCGCGACGGTCGGCACTACGTCGGCAAGGCCGACGGTGCCGAGACCATTCTCCAGCGGTGGGCGGCCTACGCAACCAACGGTCACGGCGGCAACGTCGAGCTGCGCAACCTCAACCCGCTCACCTTCCGATTCTCGGTGCTGCGCGTCTTCGACCCGTCCACACCGACGCGGGATATCGACGCCGCCGAGGGCCACTACAAGCAAGCCCTCGACTCACGGTGCCACGGTCTAAACCGCAACTGATGTAGCAGCGCTACCTGACGCGTGTCGCTATCGGGACCTGGTCAGCGGACCATTCCTGACCGATGCCGTGGTTTCGGACGAAGCACGGCCGCCGGCGGTGACCTAAAGAGCCGGTTGGGTGCGGTAGACCTGGACCTGATCACGCAGTTCACGACTGGCGATCTCCAGACCGGCGTAGGTCGCAGCTGCGGCCGCGAGGTTGAACGACGATGATGGCGCACACACGACGTCGGAGTCGCTCAAGGTGCCATTCTCCAGACGGTCGGCGAAGGTGTCGGTGGCGGCGGCCGCGTCCGCTGCGTGCTGGGTGATCCCAGCGGGCACGGGCTTGCCGGTGCCGGAGACGAAGGCCTCCCACACGAACAACTCGGCGTCGCCGACCAGCCACAGCTCCGGCCGGGTCGTGCACCGGAGCCCGGGAAACCCGGAGCCCACACGCTCGAGCACCCAAGCCATCTGAACCAGCCCCGTAGCGAGTGCGCCGCTCCCGGCGCCGGCTGACCACGGCCTGGAGCGACCGTCGACGGTTTCGCCCTGGCGCGCCTGCCCTAAGGTCCTCCACCCGTCGGCGGGCCCGACCGGGCTAACCGGGACCATCAGCGGAGCCTCGAACCCAAGTGCCACGGGAACGTCGTCTCCGAGCGCTTCGAGGACTGCGAGTGCCGCGCCCTCAGGGTGGCTCCCGCCCTCGCCGACCGGTCGCCTGCCAGGCAGATCCAGGGCGGCCCAGGCGAAGTTGGTCCGGACAGACCCGACGTCGATGGCGACAACTCGTGGCCTCATCAGCGCATCATCCTTTTCGCGGCCGAGGTTGTGGGCGCTAGCGAGCCGTCGTCGAGCAGGACGAACGCGGCAATACCCGCCGTCTCTGCCCAGGCCCGCGCATCGGCGGTGTAACCGGACCGCGAGAAGAACGCTCCTTTCTTGCGCGCGTGGGATGCCGCACCGTGGAGCTGCTGGAGCTTAGGCCGCCCGACCGGGGCGGCCTCCCACTTGACCTGGGCGACGACCTTGCGGGCGATGACATCGACACCGGCGTCCTTCCCGGTCGGAGTCACCTTGGCGTCGTTGAACCCCATGTGACGCAGCCACGCGCAGGCGGCGGCCTCGGCCTGTTGCCAGGTGCCGATCGGCGCGGCCCGTTTGCGCCCCAGGAAGCCGGTTCGCCGAACGACCGGGATGGTGGGGACTCCATCGGCGGCGGTGACGCGTCGTGCCTGCTGCTTGGCGGTCCGCTGGCCTTCGGCGACGGCATCGAGTTCCGCCCACCGACGCACGAGCTCAACGACTGCCTCCAGTGCGCGAGGTTCGCCGCGGATACGGGCCACGACCGAATGAATGGGCTGGTTGTGGAACAGGGTGAGTTCGGTGCCGCGCAGGTCCCAAGCTAGCGAGCCGCGGCCGATGCCCATGGTCGGCCGGGACTTCGCATCGGCTCCGACTGCGACGAAGGTGATCTTCGTTCCCGTGCCCACAACGACGACCTCGCCGCCAGGTAGTGACGGATGCAGGGCGACCTGGGTGGCATGGACCAGGCACTGGGCCTTGGCGGACCCGAGTGAACCGAGCACGGCGTCGGCGATTGGTCCGGTCGCAGGTGGCGGAAGGGGACTGGCTGCGTACGCGGCCTTGGTCTTGGGCGACGTGGTCAGGTCGAGGACGACAGCGCGGACCGGGCGGGCGTCTGCCGGTAGCCGGAGCGCCTTGAGCAGGGCGGTGCGCTGCTCGGGCCGCCCGACCAGGCGCAAGGGAGTTGAGGAGCTGCCGTCGGACAGCCGCAGTACGCCTTGCACGGTCCGGGTGTGCTCGGTGACCTGTACGTTCCGGCGCACCATTCTGCGGAACCGGTCGGTTAGGACGGTCCACGACAAGAGCCGCTCGGTGGTGACGGCCACAAACACGTCCCGGGACCCGTCGGTGAAGACATCGAGGTACAACGTCAGCTCGGTCGCGTCGAGCTCGGCCAGCAGGCGACGCCACACCCGTGAGTCCGGCAGAGCGTGGGAGGCGGCCCGGGAGGACGCTTCCCACGCTTCCCGGGTGCGCGAGTCGGTGCTGACGTCCATCGCTGAGGTCACGGGACCAGGTTGACGCGGTAGACGGTCGGGTCGGCGGCCGCCACCACGGTCTGGCGGTCGAACTCGGCCAGCGTTGGGTCGGTGAGGGCGCCGGTCACCACGGCCAAGGCCCAGTCGGGGTCGGTCTTGGCGGTGCGCAGCTCGTTGCGGGTTAGGAGAACCGACGGCATGGAGCTGGACACGCCTTTGACCTCAAGGTGGCGCTGCTGGTCGTGTCGCGTCGCGGTGAGGTCCCAGCCGCACTTGAGGTGCGCGACGCGGGTGATGGTCCACCCTGCGGCTTCGTAGTGGTGTTGAACTGCGGCCTCGGCGGCCAGCTCGACCTTGCGGTTTGTGGCCGGGTCGCCGAACCCGGCTCCCCAGGCGCCCACAGCGATTGTGCTTGAGGACTCGCGCGGGTCGCCGGGGTGGACGGGGGTCTCGATGACGCCGCTGTACTCCCGAACCAGCACGGGCACCGAGCGCGGGTGAGTCCGGTAGCCGAGGCCGCGCTCGGTGAGGAGCTTGACCAGGTCGGTGCGGAGCGGGATCAGACGGTGGCGTGTCTCGGTGCCGATCTCGAGCAGCTCGGCCCACAGGGTCATGATGTTGCCCGGGGAGCGGTGCCATTCCTCGTCGTAGGGTGCCGCGGTGTCCCATAAGTAGGCGTGGAGAAGCGTCAGGAGCTCCTCTTGTTCCTCGGGCGGATAGAGCTTGAGCGGGACGCGTGCGCGGCCGTCGTCGTCAGCTCGCCCGAGACCGGCGCGGATCAGCTCGACGAGTCGGGCGTTGGAGTCCTGTGAAGTCACGGTGATTGCTCACGCGCTCGCGGGTAGTCGAGGTCGAAGTGGTCGGCGATGACCTGTGTGGTCTCACAGCCCCAGCTCGAGCGGCGATCCATCGGGTCCGGCTCGTCATCGGGCGAATCGCAGACACCCGTGCCGGATCCGCAGTCGCGGTGCAGCGCCAAGAGCTTGCGGGCGAGTGGGTCGTTGATCGTGTTGAGGCGACGCATCGCGTCCACCCATCGGGAGACTGGGGTTGCGGAGTCGTCGACCTCGTGGACGACGTCCATGCGCCAGGTCGCGCTGGCCTCCCCGTCGTACTCGTTGCGGGTCATCAACGCACGCCGTTGACGTGGGGATGGCGTCCAGATTCGTCGAGCCGGCTGCGCAGCTCCTCGGCGCGGGCGCCCTGCAGGTGGGCCGCGGGCATCCGGACCCAGATCACGCCGGCGCCCCCCGGGGCGAGCCATCCCAGGTCCTGCATGGCCTCGGCCGCATCCTCGATTGTGTACGCCAGGAAGCCCCCAAGGTCGTCGACCAGGGCATCGTCCTCTGCCCAGGCCCACTCGGAGTGCTGGGCAACCAACCGTGCCAGCTCTGTCGCACTGCGTCGGCGGCCCTCGGTGAAGCGAGGGGCCTGCACGGTGATCGCCTCGCGCGCGGCTTCGCGCAGCCACTCCGCACGGCGTACACCTCGTTCGCCGGCCGCGGTGTCGACGCGCTCGAGCAGCTCGGGTGGCAGACGGGTGGTCACGCGTTCGCCGATTTCAGGCCTGGCCATGCTGGTAGGGTAGCGCCGCAATGGGATCTAAACAACGCCGAAAAAATCAATAAACGACGCCGATAACTAACCTTATGTCAATCACTAGTCTGCCGGCAGGATGAGGGCTCCGGCTTGGCCGGTGCCCCCTCATCGCGGTTACGGCGACCCAAGGATCCGATCCGCGATGCCAGTTCCTCTTTACCGGGCTGAGTGTTTCGGGCTCAAGTGCGCATCGCGGCAACGGCGGCCAGGATCTGCGAGCGCGACGGGGGGTCCATTCGGCAGCGGGGTTGACCCGAGACCGGCTGGCCTGTGGCTACGTCTATCCCTTCGAGAAGGAGGGTGGGTGAGGGATAGTCGCCGACGAGCACCTCGACCGGGTCCGAGATGTGAGTCTCGGTGAGACAACTCTCAAGATCGTCGATGAGTCGGTCGACGAGTGGACAGTCAGGCACTTGGAGAACTTGGATCCGCGCATTCATGGCTGTGGAACTTCCGTCATGAATGGGACGCCGGGGCTGTTACGTGCGTTGAGGTATGACACGCTGGACACGCTGTAGGGGATTAAGTAGTTGGCCAGCGCACGGAACAGCGTGGCCACGTCGGCCTCGCCGGCCGCTAGCTCGGTCCCTTGGTTGACGGCGAGAAGGATGGTGCCGACCACGAACGCGATCGGGAGCGCGACCTGCCTCGTGTGTCCGCTCAGGATCGGCCAGGCCCATCTGGACCAGGTCGTCGTCATCATGACGACGATGATGCCGTTGAGTTGCGGCCTTGACTGTAAGGGCGCCCACGTTGGCGATCACGCCCTCGGCCTGAGGGCGGAGTGCACTGCCACACGAGCTATCGGTCCTTCGGACGGCGACGACTCTCCAGCCCACCCCGTTCTCGGGGCGGGCGGCAATCCGGCTCCGGCTGACTCAGGTCAGCCCGGCAACCTTCGCGAGGACCTCGTCGAGCGGCGGGTAGTGGCCGATCCGGGTGCCGATGTGACGCCAGCGCACCGAACCGGTCTGGTCAAGGACCACGACGCCGGGGCTGCGAACGGTGTCCTTGGTGATGCTTTGCGGCCGGAATCCCTTGGCGAGTGAGCGGGTGTAGGCCGCGGCACCGCGCGGGTCGGCCATTCTCCAGCCCAAGGGCTTGGAGGCGCCCACGTAGTCGCGGAAGGTCTGCGCGGGGTCGAGGAGCAGCGGGATCCGGACACCTCTGGCTTCATGCAACCACACTGCCTGGTAGTCGGCGGAACCACCGATCGCGATGGCGCCCACGCTCTCCTTGGCGAGTTCGCCGGCGATCCGGTCGAGGTCGATGAGCCACTCCTGGCAGGGCAGGCAGCCGAAGTAGCGGACCAGGTGGACCAGGGTCAGCCGCTCGGTGAGGAGATTGCCCAGTGCAACGGTGGTCCCGTCGGCGGTGGACAGGTCCAGGTCGAGCGGGACGGCGTTGGTCGTGATTTCAGCGGCCACGAGACGGCTCCTCCGGTTGCGATAGCTGCTGGCGGTCACGGCGCGTCGCGGCGCCTGGGCGCCAGCCTCCCTGAGATCAGCCGCAAGTTGTGTAACCCCGCACACGTAACGAGACAGCTCCTGGATCCGAGGCCTGAGTCTGGATCCGCATTCCGGGGCCTGAGGCCGGCTCGACCTCGACCTCAACCGTTTCGGCGGCTTTGGGAGTTCCGCCGCTATGTAAGCGCGCTCACCGACTCGGCCTCCCGGGTGGCCAACACTCGTGCCCACGAGTTCTGGCCCGACCGGGTCAGCCAATCGACAAGGAGCACCCACTATGACCCGCAACACCAGCACGGCCAGCTTGCGCCGAGCCGTCCTCGTTGGCGCCGGGGCCGGCGTGATCGCCTCCCTGGTGATGGCGATGTATGCGATGCTCGCGGCCTACTTCAAGGACACAGGCTTCTTCACCCCCCTATACCACATCGCGTCGCTGGTGACCGACGACGCCGACATGATGACCTCGATGATGGCCGATGGTCAGGGCGGCGACGCATTCACGTTCCTGGCCGGCCCCGCGATCCTGGGCGCGATGATCCACATGATGACCGGCGCGATGTACGGTGCCGTGTTCGGTCTCATCGCCTCCCGACTCCGCCTCGGCCTTGCCGCACTTGCCGGCGTCGGAATGGCCTACGGCTTCGTGGTCTTCGCGATGAGCGCCTACGTCGGGCTTCCCCTCGCCGCATCGATCTTCGACAGCGGCGACCCCATCAAGAACATGGCCGAGATGGCCGGATGGGGCACGTTCATCATCGAGCACCTGATGTTCGGCGTCGTCCTCGGTGTCCTAGTCGCCGCGGCACGAACCAAGCGCTCTCTCTCCGCGCCCGAGACTGTTGCCGCCCACTGACGACCTCAACGAGTCGGGTGGCGGCCAGCCGCCACCCGACTCGCTCCGTCCGCGCATACTGCAATGAGGCTGAGATGATCCGAACCCGATCACACCACTGCCTGAGCATCGCCGACCCCATCGATCTGGCCGGGGGTGGCCGCCCCTGGTCGCCGGGCCGCAGAGAGGAAGATGTGGATATCGAGCGAGCAGCGCGCGAGGGCCCGGACCAGCTTTGGTGCATGTCTGAGGTAGACATCTTCTGCGACCTCGACGAGTCCGAGATGGCGACGCTGTCTCAGGCGGCGCCGATGCGGCGTTATGGCTCCGGTGAGCTGGTCTACACCCCGCACCAGCCCCTTGAGGCGCTATTCATCCTCAAGCAGGGGCGGATCCGGATCTTCCGTGTCTCTCCTGATGGTCGCGCGCTCACCACGGCCATCATCTCCCCCGGCACCATCTTTGGTGAAATGGTCATCGTGGGGCAGCAGATGCACGACAGCTTTGCGGAGGCCATGGAGGACATCGTTGTGTGTGTCATGTCCGAGGCCGACGTGCGCCGCCTCCTGCTCGGTGACTCGCGGATCGCCACCCGCATCTCAGAAACGCTCGGGCGACGGCTCGGGGCGCTCGAGCAGCGACTCTCCGACGCCGTCTTCAAGTCGGTCCCGGAGCGCATTGCCGGGGCGCTCGTAGCGCTTGCACAGGGCGCGAGCAGCGGCTTCGGGCGGGAGGCTCACGTCAAGCTCACCCACGATCAGCTCGCCGCCTTGGCGGCGACGTCGCGCGAGACGACGACGAAGGTGCTGGGTGAGTTCGCCGACCTGGGATTGATCTCACTGGGTCGCGGCAAGATCACCGTGCACGACCAGGAGGGATTACGTCGGTTCGCCGACTCTTGAGTAGCGGATCCGTCAGCGGTACTCCGGGTTGGGTTGTTCGGGGTCCGAGAGGTCCCAGTTGGTGGTGATGTTGCCGTGTGCCGGGACTCCCCCGTCGTCCTTGAGCCGTCGGGCGGTGTGGAGCATGTTCCAGGCGGCGAAGACTGCGTTGCGGGTGCTCCAGTGGTTGCGCGGCCCGCGGTTCTCGTCGAGGTAGGAGGGGCCGGGGCCGGCTTCGCCGTTCCAGTAGGCGTCGACCTGCGGCGGGATGGTGAAGCCGATGTGGCTCAGTGCGTAGAGCATCTGCGCTGCGCAGTGCTTGCCGCCGTCCTCGTTGCCAGTGATCACGACCCCGCCGACTTTGCCGTAGTAGCTCCACTGGCCTGCCGCGTTGAGCTCCCCGGACCAGCCGTAGAGTCGCTCGATGGCGAGCCGGGTCAGTGATGACTGGTCTCCGAGCCAGATGGGGGTGGCGAGGACGACGATGTCCGCTGGCTCGATGTGCGAGCGGTAGAGGTCGGGGAAGTCGTCTCGCTCCCAACCGTGCTCGCGCATGTCCGGCTGGACGCCGGGCGGGATGAGGTGGTCGACCAGCCTCACGACGTCGACCTGCGCACCGACGCCCTCCAGCACCCGGCGGGTCACGGTAAGCAACCCGTCGGTGTGGCTTGGTTCGGGTGAGCGCTTGAGGGTTCCGTTGAGTACAACTACGCGCAGATCGTCGTACGCGGTGGTGGCAGCGGCCACCTCTGCGTCGATGAACCTGGCGACGGATGCGGGGATCATGTGAGGCTCCTCTATTGGGCGGACCGGGTCATCGGGTTCTCGGACCCGACTCGTCGGCGACCGGATGGACGATGACCGGTAGGGCAAATGCCACCCGCCCCCTGACCTCGCGGGACCACCATCGTGGGCGGGCGATGCACCAGGCCACGTCGGCGGCACGCGTGTCGTCGACGTAGACGTCGAAGCGGGCGGAGGTGCCCCGCAGAGACGGGCGCAGAGAGACGGGCCGTAGATGTCTGAAGACCACGTCTTGCGGGGCGAAGTAGTGGATTCCGCCGCGGACGACGGTGTCGTTGCCCTCCGCCAGGACCGTTCCCTCCAGCTCGGCCCGCATGGTCATGAGGTCAGCACTTCGTCGGGCCCATGGGTGGTGACGATGTCGATCTCGCCCAGCAGGGTGCGGTGGATGGGGCACCGGTCCGCTATCGCGATCAGTGCAGCACGACGGTCCTCTGGCAGGGACGGGTCCAGCTCGATGTGCCGATGCACTCGGTCGAGGTGTCCTGACGTGGTCTCGCACGACTCGCAGTCGGAGGCGTGAATGCGTCCGTGACGCAGCGTCACCCGTGAGGGGCTGTAGTCCCAGCCCTTTCGCCGGGCGTACATCCGCATCGTCATGGACGTGCATGCCCCGAGGGCGGAGAGCAACACGTCGTAGGGCCCGGGGCCGCTGTCGGCGCCGCCGACCTCGAGCGGCTCGTCGAGGAACCAGGTGTGGCGCCCCGAGCGGACTCGGTGCGCGTAGCCCTTGAGGTCGTCGACCTCGTCGACCACCACATTGGTTGGCGTTGCGGCGGGGGTGGGAGGCGACGCGGCTCTCTGCGGGAGGTACCGGCCGGCCCACGTCGCGATCATGGATCCGGCGTAGTCGGCGTCCTCGGCGCGCAGCAGCAGGTGGTCGGCCTCGTCGAGGGTGACGAACGACTTGGGGTGCCGTGCGGTCTCGAAGATCACGCGGGCCTCACCGATGCCCACGACGGCGTCCCGGGGCGAGTGCAGGACCAGGAGAGGCTTGCCCAGCGCGGAGATGCGCTCCAACTGAGGTTGGGCGGACAGATCGCGGGCCAGGTCTGGACTGATGTGGAGGCTCCTGTTGCCGATGGTGACAGCAAGGTGTCCGTCGCTCACCGGAACCGCACCAGACAGGAGCGTGGTGACGTGCGCTGGGGTCGATGGGGCACCGATCACCGCGACCGACTCCACAGACTCGAGCTCTCCGGCAATGGCGAGGACGGCTGCACCCCCGAGCGAGTGCCCGATGAGTAGCCGCGGCGCCTCGAGCTCCTGGGCGAGCCAACGGGCGGCGGCACGCAGGTCCTCGAGATTGGTGCTGAACGTGGTCTCCGCAAAGGAGCCGTCGGAGTCTCCGAGCCCAGTGAAATCAAAACGCAGGACCGCGTACCCGGCGCTCGTCAGGGTTCTGGCGACTCGTGATGCCGCCCGTGAGGTGCGATCACAGGTGAAGCAGTGTGCGAACAGTGCCACCGCCCGGACGGGGCCGCCCGGAAGGTCGAGGGTGCCCGTGAGGTCGGAACCGCCGCCCCCCGGGAAGGTCACGCCCCTGCGATGGAGCTCTCCCCCGCTAGTCATCGGCCAGAGGAGCGACGTGCGAGCGAACGAACCTTGCCAGCAGACGGGTTGGTGAGCACGACCGAGCCGACCCGGACGGTCGGGACCGTCTCGTTGCCCTGGTTGTGCGCACGCACGAGAGCAGAGGCCTCGGGGTCGTCCCAGATGTTGCGCCAGGTCGCCCGCACCCCAAGAACCATCAGCCCGACGCGGAGCTTTACGCAGAACGGGCATCCGGGGCGCCACAACACCTCAACAGGCGTCGCGCTCATGCGCCTACCCCGGCATCGTGCGGGACGGACGTCTCGCCTTCGCAAGCTGGTTTCATGACCGGGTCTCCTCCAGAGGCAGCCGCGCGTCGGGCGGTCTGCCATGGGAACCCATCTGGGGCTCCTGGGCCTTCCCTGTGGAGGGATCTTGGGGCACAGCCCATTGGGGCTGTCGACTGTCGGGGAGCAGCACCGTGGCCCGGGCGCCCGGTTGGATGCCCTCGCCGATCCGCAGTTCGACCTCCAGAGAGGAGGCGTCGTCACCGACGAGGGAGACGACGACCCGGGTGCCCGTAGGGCGGCTGCGGAGGACGCGGGCGCCGAGCCCGGTCTCGGTGACACCGCTGTCGGTGCTCTCGAGGCGGAGCGACTCTCGGCGGACCAGTAGCACAGCCGACCCCTCCCCTGCTCCGCCTGCGGCGACCGGGACGCGACCCCACGAGGAGTGGTGCACGCCGCCACGGATCGTCCCTGCGATCTCGGCGAAGCCGCCGAGCAGCCGGGCGACGGCCACGCTCGCCGGGCGTTGGTAGATCTCGGCCATCGGTGCGTGCTGGTGTACGCGCCCGTCGATGAGTACGACGGTCGACTCGGCGAGTGCCGCTTCGTCGAGGTCGTGGGTGACCATGAGGATCGTGGGAGCCAGTGCGGCGCGCACCTCGATGAGGAGGTCGTGCATCGAGGCTCGCAGTTCGCGGTCCAAGGAGCTGAACGGTTCGTCGAGCAGCAGCGCCCCGCGTTCGGCGGCCAGTGCTCTCGCGAGTGCCACCCGTTGTTGCTGGCCGCCGGAGAGCGACGAGACGTCACGGGAGTCGAATCCCTCGAGGTGGACCAGTCGCAGGTAGCGCTGCGCACATCGTCGGGCCTCCCGGCGTCGGGCGCCGGCCAGCCGGGGGGCGAAGCCGACGTTGCCGGCCACGTCGAGGTGGTCGAAGAGCAGCGGGTGCTGGAACATGAGGGTCAGGTCGCGCCGTTCGGTGGGTTCGTCCGCGACATCCCGTCCGCTCACCAGCACCTGACCGGTGGTGGCGCGCTGCAGCCCTGCGGCCACGCGGAGCAGGGTGCTCTTGCCGGACCCCGAGGGGCCGACGACTGAGACCATCTCCCCATCCCCCACGGTGAGGGACGCGCCGCGAAGAGCAGGGGCCTCGGCGTCGGGGTAGTGGTGCCACACGTCGCGGATCTCCAGCGTGCTCATCAGCGCGTCCTCTCTTGCTCGGGCATGGTCTCGGACAGACCAGCGGCCGCCGAGGTGTGGCCACCGCCGCGCATCTTGGAAGCGGCGGCAAGGGTCACCAGGACCACGGGTGGCAGGAGGGTCGCGAGGGCCATGGCGGCGACCATCGAGTCGTTGCCCGAGCCGGAGGCCGCGGCGCCCAGGAGGACCGGGGCGGTCACGAGCTGCCCACCGCCCACGAGCAGGGTGACGACGTAGTCGCTCCACCCGACGAGGAAGGCCAGCAGGGCAGCCACCAGGATGCTGCCGCGCACGGCCGGTAGCACCACCCGCAGCCTGGCCTGCCGGGGTGTCGCTCCCAACGCTCGCGCCTGGGACTCCAGCTCCAGCGAGATACGCGCGAACCCGGTCGCACTCGTGTAGGCCGTGTAGGGGATCGCGACGAGAGCGAGAAGGAGCACCACCGAGACGAGCTCTGGCAGCCCAACGCGGATCAGGATCACGTCGAGGCCCATGGCCACTGCGAAGGGCGGCAGGACGAGCGGGACCAGCAGCAGTCCGACGACGAGACGTGGGTGTCGGGTGAGGCGCCAGCCGAGCACTCTGCCGGTCATCACTCCCAACGGCGTCGAGACCGCCGCAACGGCCACGCCCAACGCCAACGAGCGCAGTAGCGCCTGCGGGAGACCCGCGGAGGCGGCATCGCGCCAGCCGGAGAACCCCCAGGTGCTCGGCAGCACTTCGGGGAAGCTCCAGCGTTCTGCTCCCGCCCACACCAGCACCGGCACGAGCGGCACCACCAGCCAGAGCAGGGCAAGCAGGAGACCAGCCACCCGGAGGGCCTGCCTCACGAGGCACCACCCGTCGACAAAGACCGCAGCCGCGGCAGCGCCGCGAGGGCCGGGACCGCCACACTCAGAGCGAGGAGAGCGCCCACGACAGCCGCCGCCGCGGCGGCGGGCCGGTCGGTGAGCTCGATGGAGCCGAAGAGGCGGAAGGCCAGCACGGGCAGGGGTTCGGGGACCGCGCGGCCCAGCAGCCAGGCCACCTCGTAGGACCCGATGGCGTAGACGATCGTGACCAGGGCGGCGGCAGCCACGGCGGGGGCGGCGGTGGGGAGCAGTACTCGGACGACGCGTTGCCGGGGCCTGGCGCCCAACCCTGCCGCGACCTCCATCCGCTGTCGGTGACCGGGAGCGACCGCGGCCAGGACCACGAGTGCGACAAAGGCCGACTCCTTCCAGGCCAGCTCCAGGACGGTCGCGATCGGCCATGGCCCGCCGACGAGCGCGGGCCAGCCGTCGCCGCTGCTCGGCGCCGCGAGCCGTGCCGCCATCCCCCCGTCGCTCAACAGCAGCGACACCGAGGTCGCCCCCACCAGGTGCGGGACCGCCAGGACCGACAGGCAGACCACCCGGACGAGTCCCGATGCTCGGCCGCCGCCGAGCATCAGCATCGCCAGGAGGAACCCGACCACGGCCGCCAGCACCGTGGCCGGCACCGCGATCAGCAGGGACTCGCCGATGCCTGCGACTAGGTCCGGTGCCGCGGCTCGCCAGCCATCGAGACTCAGACTTGGTTGACCATAGAGCGGCATCAGACCGACCGAGGTCGCCACCACCGCAGCCATGCCGGTGCCAGCGACGACGGTGATCGTCACGATGCCGGGCACGGCACCGCTCACCCGCCGACTCGTCATGAGCGCCCGAGGACCTCGCGGCGCCAGCCCTCGTCCAGAGGCGTCACCCACGCCGAGGACAGCTCGGGCTGGGCGTTGCGGGACAACTCGTCATAGGCCGGGACGACGGGCGAGTCCGGCAGCTGGTCGAACGCACGCGCGGCCTCAGCATCGAGCAGCTCGGTGTCGAGGACGGTGAACTGGCCCCAGACGGCGGGGTCGGCCTTGGCCACTTGTTGTTCCGGCGACAGGGCCAGGTCGGCGACCACCATCGCGCCGGCCTGGTCCGGCGAACTGGCGGGAATCGCGAGGAAGCTGGCGTTGCCGACCGTGCCGTCCTCGAGGCTGAGCACGCGGGTGGTCGGTGGGAACGTGCCCTCCTCCACCAGCTCGGTCAAGGTGGCGGGCCCGTAGGTCATGGTGAAGTCGACCTGACCGTCGGCGAACAACCGGTCCAACGCGACCTGGTCCCGCGGGTAGGTGCGTCCCTCGCGCCACAGCGCCGGCGCGAGGTCGCGCAGTCGCTCCCACAGCGCGGGCGTCAACTCGTCGTAGGCTCCCCCGTCAAACCCCGCAGGGACGGCGTCCGCCCCTCCGGAGAGCGCGTAAAGCGCCTGGCGGACGAAGACCGACCCGGTGAAGTCGGGCGGAGCGGGGTAGGTGAAACGTCCGGGGTGAGCCTCGGCCCAGTCGAGCAATCCGGCCACGGTGGTCGGCGGATCCGTGACCCGGGCGGAGTCGTAGACGAAGGTGAACTGTGCCTTGTGCCACGGCGACTCGCATCCCTCGACGGGCACCCCGAAGTCTTCGCTGACCAGCGGGTCCTCGTCGCTGACGTACTGGGCGTTGGGCAGGCTGTCGGACCAGCCGCACAGCCAGGCACCGGCCTCCTGCCCGGTGGCGAAGTTGTCGCCATTGACCCAGACCAGGTCCACCGAGCCCTCGTCCTCGCCGGCGGCCCGCTCCGCGAGCAGCCGCCGCATCGCGTCCTTCGTGTCCGCCACAGGCACCCGCCGCAACGTGACTCCGAGGTCGGCGGCCGCAGGAGCCAGGACGTCGTCCACGTAGGCGTTGCCACGGTCGTCGCCGCCGTACATCCACAGGTCCACCGTCTGACCCTGCGCTTCGGCCAGGACCTCGTCCCACGGTCGATCCGTCGATACCGCAGGACCCTCAGCGGCTGGAGCCGAGCAGGCAGTGACGAGCAGGGCCGAGGCCAGCGCGATCGCTGCCAAGGTCCGGTGGCGGGCACTCACGTCGATCGCTTCTCCTCAGATGGCACGCAGGGCAGGGGAACCTTGTCGCAACGGGAACACGGTGGCGGCCCCAGCGACTTCCCTCCTTGTGGAGCCGACCCCGACACCGAGCCGAGCTTGGGCGTGGGCACGGCTCGGGGCGATGGCGGTACTCCTGCTCGCGGTGTTCGTCGTCGAACAGGTGCGCGGATGGGACGACGTCCGGCTGCTGCGTGAGCAGGTCGACGCAGCCGGGCCGTGGGGCACCGCCGTCTTCGTCGCGGGCTATACCCTGCTGTGCCTGCTGCCGGCACCCAAGGCGCTTCTCACGGCATTGGGTGGACTGCTGTTCGGGTGGTGGCTCGGGGCCCTCCTGTCCTGGATCGGCGCGCTCACTGGCGCCGCCGCCGCCTTCTGGCTGGGTCGCGCCTGGGGACGCGACGCCGTCGACCGGCTGACACGCGGTCGTGTTGAGCGAGCTGATCGGTTATTAGCTCAGCATGGTTTCGGCGCTGTCCTTGCCGCTCGGCTGACGCCGGTGCTGCCATTCACCGTCATCAACTACGCCGCGGGGCTGACCGGTGTGCGGTGGCGCCACTATGCACTCGGGTCGGCCCTTGGCATGATCCCCGGCAGCCTGGCCTACTCCGCGCTCGGCGCGTGGGGCACCGATCCGTGGGGGATCTTCGCCGGGGTCGCTGTGCTGGTGGCGCTCGTCGCGCTGGGCACGATCCTCGGGCGCCGGCTGCTGGGTGATGATGATGGCGACGTGCCCGTGCCCGTCAGAGACGCAGAGGAGCCCTGATGTTCGACGCCGCGCTCCGTCGTCGTCTCGACGGGCCGCTCGCCGCGGCCGCCGAGCGGATCGACCGGTCGTGGGTCACCCCGGACGGGCTCACCCTCGTGGGCCTGATCCTCGGGCTCACCAGCGCTGGGTTCGCGGCCGGCCAGCTGTGGGGCTGGGCACTGGTCGCGTGGCTGCTCTCCCGTGCGATGGACGGACTGGACGGGCCACTGGCACGACGGCGCGCCAATGGGCAGGGCTCCCCCGCAGGCGGATTCCTCGACATCAGCGCCGACTTCCTCGTCTACGGCACGACGGTCGTCGGGATTGCCGTTGGCACCGTCGGCACCTCGGCCCCGCTCGATGACTGGCTCCCGTTCCTGGCCGTGCTGCTGGCCTACTACGTCAACGGCACCGCGTTCCTGGCGTTCTCCTCGATCGCGGAGCGCACCGGGCACCGCCTCGACGACGGCCGGTCGCTGAGCTTTCTCGGCGGCATCGCCGAGGGAGCAGAGACGATCTTCGTGCACTCGGTGTGGCTGCTCGTTCCCGGATACGCCCCGCTGGTCGCGACGGCATGGGCAGCCGTTGTGGGTGTCAGCGCGGCCCACCGGATCATCACCGGATATCGCACCCTGCGCGGGCCAGCCACTGCGGGCTCGTGACCTGGAGCGAGCGGGAAGCCACACGGCGCCTCGGAGGGTTCCCATCCATATGAGGACTCCACCAGCACCGCCTGCTCGTGAGCAGGTGGCCGACTACGGGCCGGGGCACACCCAGGCGCCGTCCCGGTGGGCCGGGCTGCGTCTGGTGGCACTGGTCCTGGCCTTCGCCGGGGCCTCGGCCGCCCTGCACCTGAGCGGCTGGAGCGGACCGGACCGTCTGCAGAGGTTGGTGGAGTCGGCGGGGTGGTCCGGCGCCGTGGTGTTCGTAGTGGGGTACGCCATGCTGGTGCTGGCGCCGTCGCCCGCCTCATTGCTGACGATCCTCGGTGGTGCCCTCTTCGGGCTGTGGTGGGGCGCCGTGCTGGCCTGGGCGGGTGCGCTGCTCGGCGCCACCGGAGGGTTCCTGCTAGGGCGGCGCCTGGGACGACCGGCGGTCGACCGCATGCTTCGCGGCCGGCTCCAGCAGGCCGATGAGGTGCTGGCTCGTCACGGGCTGGTCGCGGTGCTCGCCGTGAGGCTGGTGCCGCTGTTCCCGTTCACTCCGCTCAACTATGCCTCTGGGCTGGTCGGAGTCCGCCGACGCGACTACGCGCTCGGGACGGCGGTTGGCATCATGCCCGCGGCCCTCGCCTACGCCGCTGTCGGAGCCTCAGGGGTCGACCCCCGCGGCATTGCCATCGGCGTCGGCGGGCTGGTGGTGCTGGCCGTCCTCGGCGGCACCGTCGGGCGACGGCTGTTGGCCACCAGCCCCCGACCCGAACTCGCCTCCGGAGGTCACCCCGACACGGTGACGCAAGGGTCGTGACACGCCACATCGCGAGGTCCTGGACGCCTGGCCCCGCCTCCACTCTGAGGACGCGCTGGCGGGCACTGGCTGAGCTGACGGAGCCAGTCCGCCCCCAGACTCTTGCAGCGGTGCGGCGCCGTTGGTCCGAGCTCCCGATTTCGGCGCGGACGCCCGCGCAGACGCTGGGTCGCATCGGCGTGGGCTGCGAGGGGACGCACGGCGTGTTTCCGAAGTGCAACCTGACGTGTTCTCCGTGCTACCACTCCGCAGACGCCAACAAGGTCCGCACCGACGGCGCCCACACGCTGGAACACGTCCGGCGCCAGATGGCGCTGCTGCGAGAGCGACGCGGCCCACGGGCCCACGCCCAGCTCATCGGTGGCGAGGTCTCGCTGCTGCCGCCCGATGATCACGCTGCCTCGCTGTTGGCGATGCGTGCCGCCGGTCGAGAACCCATGTCGATGACCCACGGAGACTTCGACCAAGACTACCTCCATGACCTCGTCACCCAGTCCGATGGCAGGCTCCGACTGCCGCGGGTGTCCTTCGCGGCGCACTTCGACTCCTTGATGCGGGGGCGGCGAGGGGCCCCCCGACCGCGGACCGAGGGTGAGCTCGACGCGCATCGCGCTGCGTTCGTGTCCATGTTCGAACGCGTGAAGCAGCAGACGGGCCTGCGCTACTTCCTGGCCCACAACATGACGGTGACCCGCGCGAACCTCGACCAGGTCGCCGACGTCGTGGCCGCAGTGCGACACATGGGCTACTCGATGATGTCGTTCCAGCCGGCCGCCCGGGTGGGTGATCCCCGGAGGTGGGGTGTCGACGAGCAGTCCGTCGCCATCGACGAGGTCTGGGAGCAGATCGAGACGGGCATGGGCCAGCCGGTGGCGTGGCGGGCCCTGCAGTTCGGAGACTCACGGTGCAACCGTTCGGCCTTCGGCATCGTCGTGGGCGACAGCTGGGTCCCGCTGCTTGATCCCGCTGCGGCGGCCGACCTGGCCTTCCGCGACGCCGTGTTCGCGCGCGCTCCGGGGGTCTCGCTCAGCGGCGAGCAGTCGTGGGTCACGACCGCAAAAGCGCTCCGTTTGGCACTGCGGGAGCCACGGTTGGCCGTCATGGCGCTGCACTGGAGCCGCCGTCTCATACGTCGCGCCGGCGGCCTGTCGACGTTGGTCCATGCAGCTGCCCGCCACAAGGTCAGAGGATTGACCTTTGTCGTCCACGCCTTCATGGATGCCTCGGCCGTGATCCCCGCGTGGCGCGCCATGGAGGCAGGGGAAGTCGCCTCGGATGCCGGGACCAGGGCCACCCAGGAGCGGCTGCAGGCCTGCGTCTACACCATGGCCCACCCCGAGACCGGCGAGCTGGTCCCGGCTTGTGTCCAGCACTCGGTCCACGACCCCCAGGAGAACAAGCAGCTCCTCACCCTGCTCCCCATGCCGACGCGGCGCTGACGGCAGCTCAGTTCCGGTACGTCGCGAGCCACCGCCGGTCGATCCGGCGCTTGAGCGCCATGCTGGACCGGCCTAGCCACCACCACCGACCCCGCACGGCCAGCGCCGTACCCCCTCCGAGGTCGAGGATGGACAACGCGTTCGCCTGCGGGCGGTAGACCGGGGCCAAGGCACCGCTGGGTCGGGCCTCGAGCGCCGCGAGCAGCACCGGGCCCTGCCGGACGCCGTGAACGCCGATCCGCGGCAGGGTGACAGGCAGGAAGTCAGCGCAGTCCCCGGTAGCGTAGACGTCGTCGTGATCGCGGTGCTGCAGGGTCGCTCGCACTGGGAAACCACGAGGACCTCCCAACGGCGACCGGGTGGCCAGCGGGGGCGACACCAGGCCGGTGGCCACGACCACGACGTCGTGGGGGATGCGGGTCCCGTCGCGCAGCAGGACAGCGTTGTCGTCGATGCGCACGGGATCGGCCTGCGCCACGACCCGGATACCCCTGGTCTCGAGCAGCCCGAGGAGTCGCTGCGCTGCGCGGCGCGGCAGAAATCCGCCGATGCGGGAGCCGTGCTCGAGCAGGTGGACCAGGTCGGTGTCATCGCGGGCGGCGAGGTGCGCGGCGAGCTCGATGCCGCTGGCGCCCGCGCCGACCACGGTGACGTGGTGACCGCGCCCGGCCGGCGGGTCCTGCAGGCGTTCGCGTAGCCCGGTGAGGTCGCTGAGCGGCTTGACCCGGACCACCGCGGCGCCGTTGGTCGTGCCCGGCGGCACGTCGGCGACGCTGCCGATGTTGAACGACACGACGTCCCACTCGTGGCGGGACCCGTCGTCCGCGGTCGCCGTCCTCGCCACGGGGTCGACGGCGGTGACGAGTCCGTGCCGGTGGTCGACGTGGTGGCATGCGAGAGCCGCGACGTCGAGCCGACCCTCCGCGGGGTCGCGGCCACCGGCCGCGATGCCGGACGCGGTCCCGCTGTAGTCGAAGCGCGCAGGTGCCACGAGCGTGGTGCGGTACCCGGCGGCAGCCAGCCGGGAGGCGTGGCGCAGGAGGTGAAGGTGCGCGTGGCCGGCGCCGACCAGCAACAGGCGCCGCTCAGGCGACACGGCGCTCAAGCCACCAGCGACGACTTCTCGCCAGGGTGTGCAGGGCGCGCCGCGTCGCGGGGCGGTCGAGCTGATTCCGGACGTCGGCGATCGCAGCGTTCCACGGTCCGTCGTTCCACGTCGGGTACGCGTGGGTGATGCCGGCCAGGTCGCGCGTGCGCAGCCCGCGGCGGACGGCGATCGCCAGCTCGCCCAGCGTCTCTCCGGCCCGTGGCCCCACGACGGTCGCTCCGAGGATCCTGCCCTTGCCGTCGACGGCCAGACGAGTGAGCCCGTCGGTGAGGTCCTCGGTCACGGCGCGGTCCACGTGGCGGTGCTCCAGGGTAAGGATCCGGATGCCGTCGCGTTCACGTCCGGTGTCGACACCGACGGCGGCGACCTCCGGATGGGTGTAGGTGACCCGCGGCACCGCAGAGGTCTCCACAGCACGACGTACACCGAGCACCGCGTTGCTGGCGGCGAGGCTGCCATGGACGCCGGCGACGTGGGTGAACTGGGGGTGACCGGTCAGGTCGCCGGCCGCCCAGATGCGGGGGTTGGTGGTCCTCAACCGACTGTCGACGACCACGAACCCGCGCTCGTCCAGCTCGACCCCGACCGTGTCGAGCCCCAGACCCGTGGTCCGGGGACGTCGTCCCACGGCGACCAGCAGCCGGTCGAAGGCGACCTTCGCCCCGTCGTCGAGGATCACCCACCCGGACTGCGAGTCCGACGCGACGACAGAGGCCACCGACTGACCGGTCCGGATCGTGACGCCGTCGGACTCCAGCGCGCGGTGCACGACGGCGGCTGCCGCGGCGTCCTCGCGTGGCAGCACCCGCGGCGCCCCCTCCACCACGGTCACCTCGATGCCGAGACGGGACAGGCCCTGCCCGAGCTCACAGCCGATGCTCCCCCCGCCGAGGACCGCCACACGGCGCGGAGCCTCGGTGAGGTCCCACACGGTGTCGCTGGTCAGGAAGTCGAGGTCGGCCAAGCCGGGGATTGGCGGCACGGCGGGCGACGCACCCGTCGCGACGACCGCCTGGGTGAATCGGATCGTCTCGCCGTCGAGGTCGAGCATCCCCTCCCCGACGAACCGGCCGTTCCCGGTGCGCACCGTCACCCCCACGGCCTCGAGGGACTCGATCGAGTCGACGGGCGCGATCTGGCGGATCGCTGCGTGCACGTGCTGCATCACGCGCGGGAAGTCCACCCGGACGCCACCGACGTGCACGCCGAACCGCTCGGCGCGTCGAGCGCCCGCGGCTGACTCAGCTGCAGCCAGCAGTGCCTTCGACGGCACGCAACCGGTCCACAGGCAGTCTCCCCCGGTGCGATCGCGCTCGACCAGCAGCACCCGAGCACCGAGGCGCGCAGCCGTCTTGGCCGCAACGATCCCGGCGGTACCTCCTCCGAGGACGAGCAGGTCCCAGCGGTCCGGCGTGCTCACGCTTGCCGCCCGTCGATCAGGTCGTCGAGGACGGTGCGCATGCGCTCGACCGAGTTCGGGTCCACGGATCGACGGCCCGACCACAACGACAGGGCACGGTGCAGCAGCCGGTGCTGGCGCATGACCTCACTGCACTTCTTGCACGTGGCCACGTGCTCTTCAAGTCGGGTGATCTCCCCCGGCGTCAGGGGCGCGGCCGGATCGGCGTCCAGGTAGCGCTGGATGCGACGTGCGGTCCAGTGACAGGTGACCATCTGCCGGAGCGCTCCACTCATGACTGCTCCCCTCGGGTGGTGGTGAAGGTGGGGCCGAGTGCCTTGCGGACGCGTTCGCGGGCGCGGCTCAGCCGGGACATGACGGTGCCGACAGGGACGTCGAGGACCGCGGCCGCTTCGGCGTAGGTCAGGTCATGGACGTCCACGAGAACGAGCGCGGAGCGGAACTTGGGGGCCAGTCCGTCGACCGCGTCCTGCAGAGCACCGTCGAGCTCTTCCACGACGTATGCCTCCTCGGCGCCCGGGGACTCCGCAGCCCCGAACGCAGGCCGGGACGCGTGGATCAACTCCCAGTCGTCGACCGCGATGGGGCGTCGCCTGCGGTGCATGTTGGCGTTGGTGTTGCGCACGATCGTGAGCAGCCACGCCCGTGGGTGGCGGCCGTCGAAGCGGTCGATGGCTCGAAAGGCGCGAATCAGCGACTCCTGCACGAGGTCCTCGGCGTCGGCAGCGCTCCCGGTGATGCTCCGGGCCACCCGCAGCATCACCTCGATCTCGGGCTCGACGACCTCCGCGAAGGCACGACGGCGCACGGCATCGTCGGGGTGGGCGGCCTCGCTCATGCCACGGAAACCCGTCGAGTACCCAGATGTCTTCCAGCCGCACTACGGCGCCTTGAGGCCGGACCGTGGCGGGGGCAGAGAGCGTGCATGTTGCGAGCCTTGCACTAAGAGCCCGAGCAACGAGCGGCCACGAAGGTGCGAGGGCCGGCGCCTCGTCGAGCGTCGGCCCTCGCACGGGTCGTCCGGTTCTCAGATCTCGGGTGCCTGGGGCACGTCGAGCTCGGTGTGCACGTGGTGGTTGAAGTAGTTCGTCAGCAGGTTCAGCGTCACGTGGGCCGAGAGCTCGGTCAGCTGCTCCTCGCTCCACCCCGCGTCCAACGCGGCCTGCCACGCGGCATCGCTGGTGTTGCCCACCTTCGCGGTGTACTCACGTGCCAGGTTGAGCAGTGCGTCGAGGGCAGGGTCGAAGTCAGCCTCGCCGCGACGGATGGCGATCATCTCGTCGTCACCGAGGCCGGCCGCCTTGCCGCCTCCGGTGTGCGCGGACTGGCAGTAGGTGCACTCGTCCTGGTTGCCCACCGCGAGGGCGATCGCCTCGCGGACCCGGGCGTCGAGCAGCGCGTGCTCGCGGATGACGTCCTGCAGGGCGACGTAGGAGTGCAGGACGGCGGGCGAGTGCGCCATCTCGCCGTGGATGTTGAGGACCTTGCCGTACTTCGCCTCGAGCCGCTTGAGGGCGTCGCGGCTGGCCTCAGGTGCGCTGTCCGTGGTGTGGACGGGAATGCGGGGCATTTCTCCTCCGAGAGATCGGGTTCGGTTGTCCCTTGGGCAACCCGGCCACGGTCGGACACCATTCCGACTCGACCGTGTGGACGGCGTCACGCACCTCTTCTCACCGAGTGGGAAGCAACCCGATCCTCCGCCGGGTTTCGTAGGCACCCAGTCACCAACCCAGCAGCGAGGTCAGCATGAAGGCAGTGTGGAAAGGCGCCACGGTCGCCGAGAGCGACGACACGGTGGTCGTGGAGGGCAACCACTACTTCCCATTGAGCTCGGTCCGAAAAGATCTCCTGCGCCCATCGTCCAAGCAGACCTCGTGTGCATGGAAGGGACAGGCCTCCTACTACTCGCTCGAGGTCGACGGGCAGGTCAACGAGGACGCAGCATGGTTCTACCGCGAGCCCAAGCCCGAAGCCGCCCAGATCAGCGGCCGGGTGGCCTTCTGGAAGGGCGTCAAGGTGACGGACTGACATGGGTGCGCACACATGGACTCGACCTCTGATCGGGCTGGTCGCCCTTCTCGCGCTTCTGGTCTCGGGATGCGGCACCGGCGGGCAGGACGCCACCGCCGACGAGACAGCGAACGACGACACCTCGACCACCACAGCAGGCACAGCGACGCCTGCGGTGCTCGACTTCACCTCCGAGACCGTCGACGGTGACGCCTTCGACGGCAGCACGCTCGCCGGCAAGCCGACTGTTTTCTGGTTCTGGGCACCGTGGTGTCCCACCTGCCGCGCCCAGATCTCCGGCGTCGGCGAGCTCGCCGAGACCTACGGTGCCGACGTCAACGTCGTCGGCGTCGGATCGCTGGACGAGCAGGCAGCCATCGAGGAGTTCGCCGCCGAGGTGTCACCCGACGTCACGCTGCTCGCCGACCCCGACGGCGCCGTGTGGCGCCAGTTCGGCGTGACCGCCCAGAGCACCTACCTCGTCCTCGACGAGGCCGGGACGGAGCAGGCGTCGGGCTACCTAGACGACGCCGAGCTGGCCGCCCTCGTCGAGGACCTGGCGGGCTGATGTCCGAGGGCCTGCTCGTCGTCGCCGTCGGCGCCGGCATGCTTGCCGCCGTCAACCCGTGCGGCTTCGCCCTCCTTCCGGCGTACATCTCGCTCCTCCTCGCCGGGAGCGAGTCGCTCTCCCGCCCCGCTGCAGCGGGACGCGCCGCGGCCCTCAGCGTCGCCATGACCTCGGGCTTCGCAGGCGTGTTCGCCGTCTTCGGCCTGGTCATCTCCCCGGTCGCTGGTCAGCTGCAACGGCACCTGCCGTGGTTCACCGTCGTGCTGGGGGTGACGCTCGCGCTGATGGGTGTGTGGCTGGCAGCGGGCCGCACGCTCTCGCTCCCACGCCTGCGCCGCTCGTCCCGCTCGACGGCAGCCCGACCGTTGACCCGTTCGTTCTGGTCGATGGCCGGCTTCGGGGCCAGCTATGCGGTCGCCTCCATCTCCTGCACGATCGCGCCCTTCCTGGCCGTGGTCGTCGGCGGGTTCCGCAGCGGCTCAGTCCTCGAGGGGCTAACGCTCTTCTTGGCGTACGCCGTGGGGATGGGACTGGTGGTCGGGACGCTGGCCGTGGCGACGGTCTTCGCCTCCCCCACGACTATCGGGCGCCTCAGAGGCGCTGGTCGGTGGGCTCCCCGCGCGGCAGGCGCGCTGCTGGCTGCGGCCGGCACCTATGTCGCCTACTACGGCTGGTGGGAGCTGCGGGTCCTGGCCGGCGGAGACCCGGACGATCCCATCATCGACGCGGCCGCCCGGCTCCAACAGCAGCTCGCTGAAACCGTGGACTCCATCGGCCCCCTCGGGTGGCTGACGGCCGGAGCGCTGCTTCTCCTGGCAGTCCTCATCACACGGCGACGAGCTCGCGGCCGCAGGGACCCGGCGATGAGTGAGTGGGCGGAACGATGAGAGCTACGAAGCGGCTGGCGTCCGCAGCAGCACTCTCGATCGTCCTGGCAGCCTGCGCGAGCACACCGAGCGACCGCGTCGACCGCGACGACCGCGACGACGACCAGACATCGACGCCAGAGGTCGACGCCGGGGACGCCGCCACCCCGGGCGAGAAGCCATTGTCCGCGCTCGACGACCCGGCACACCCCGACTTCCCCGACCCGCTGATCGACCTCGACGACCTCCTCCCTGGGGGACCGCCGCCGGACGGCATCCCCGCCATCGACAACCCCCACTTCCAACCAGTCTCGGAGGTGAACTGGCTCGACGACGACGAGCCGGTGCTCGCCCTGACGATCGACGGTCAGACCAAGGCATACCCGATCCGGATCATGACGTGGCACGAGATCGTCAACGACCAGCTCGCCGGCGTTCCCGTGGCGGTCACGTACTGCCCGCTCTGCAACTCCGGGGTCGCCTTCGAGCGCACCGTCTCAGGGCAGACCACCACCTTCGGGGTCTCCGGCAAGCTCTACGCCGACAACCTGGTGATGTACGACCGGCTCACCGAGTCGCTGTGGCCCCAGCTGACGGGCCGGGCGTCCGTCGGCGCGCTCACGGGCACACGGCTCGAGAGCATCCCCGTCGGAGCGGTCGGCTGGCGGCAATTTCGCGAGGAGCACCCGGACGCGCGTGTCCTCAGCAGGTCGACCGGACATGACCGCAGCTACCTGAGCAACCCGTACGTGGGCTACGACGACCCGGACTCCGAGCCGCTCTTCGCGCTCCCGACCGACCCGGACTCCCGCCTGTTGGTCAAGGCTCGCGTGGTCGGCGTCGGCGACGGAAAGGACGCCGTGGCCGTGTCTCGGGACCTGCTTGCGGACCGAGGTGTGCAGCACGTGGACGTAGGTCCCAACCGTGTCGTGCTCTGGCACGCGCCGGGCCAGGTGTCGGCGCTCGACACAGAGGAGATCCCGGACGGCGCCGAGATCGGGTCGGTGGCCGCCTTCACCGCCAAGGCCAGCGGAAGGGCTCTCGACTTCACCCGAGCCGACGACGGCACGTTCCGCGACCGGCAGACCGGATCGGTGTGGAACCTCTTCGGACGCGCGGTGAGCGGGCCGCTCGCCGGCGAACAGCTCGCGGCCGTGAGGCACCTCGACACCTTCTGGTTCGCCTGGATCGCCTTCCAGCCGGACACACGGCTCGTCGCGGCTCCCTGAGGACCGGCCCCTCCGCAGACGTCACCTCAACGCGTCGGCGAGCTCCACCAGCGACGCTGCCTCGACGTCGGGCGCCGCGAAGTACGACGGGTAGCGACCAGACGCACGGTCGATCCATGCGGTGGCAAGGCCTGCACGTCGAGCACCGTCGACGTCCCAGGGATGCACCGCGACGAGCATGGCGTCCATCGGCTCGACGCCGCACTCCTGTAGGGCCCAGGTGTAGGCCCGCAGGGCCGGCTTCCACACTCCCGCGTCCTCGACAGTGAGCAGTCGCTCGAACCGGTCACGCACTCCCGCCCCCTGCAAGAGAGTCTCAGCGACCCCGGCGGAGCCGTTGCTCAGGGTCACGAGCCGTATCCCGAGATCGCTCAGAGCATGGACGCCCTCGACGACGTCTGGGTGCACTGCGAGCTCGGAGAAGCCCCGCATGACGTGCTCGACGGCCTCCTCGAGCGGGCGGTCGATCGGACGACCGGCCAAACGGACCCGCAGGGCCTCGGCGCCAAGCGTGGCGAATGACTCGATGTCCCCGGACGCCGTCAGCGCGAACCCGTCACGCAGCAGCTCGGCGAACCAGAGCTTGGCGAGATGCTCGGGGGCACCGATTTCCTCGAACCGTGCTGAGAGCGGCGACATGTCCGACAAGGTCTCGTTCACGTCGAAGATGAGCAGACTCGGGCGCCTCGGCCCGTCAGGGCTGATCGGTTGGTCGGAGCTGAACGGGGCGCTGGTCATGGAGTCTCCTCGTGCGTCGCGCGCTTCGGCTCACGCGTGGGCGACGTCTTCAGTGTGGCGCGTGGACGGTGACGTCCCCACAGTCGCACTTCCTCGCCGCACGGGGTCGACCCGATGTGAGGCCAACCACTGGCCACAGCCGAGCGCGGCGATGAGGCTCCGCACCCGATGGAGACGGCCAGCCCGTCCAGGTCACCTGAGTTGCGAACGCGGAGAGCAGGCCTACGGTTCTGAGGACCCACACGGCGTCGAGCAAGGCCAGCAACCGCCCGGCGTCCGCCGTGACGCCCGCACCTGCTGCCCGGGCAAGCAACCAGGCATAGCTGGCCAACCCGGCCCCCGCCTTATCGGCGTACGTCTTGAGGTCCCGACTGGTGCCCACTGACCTGGGCACAACCCGGGTGGCGCAGCACCAGACCCGCGTCCGTTACAAGCGGAGTACAAGCAGTCGAAAGCCACCGATGTTTGCGCAGGTCACTATGGGTCAGTCAGTCAGTACCTCGACATCGACTCGAATCCGGACTGGACGCTCCCCGCCGAGCAGGCGCGGCACGGCGAACACGACCGTAACCTGACGGCTGAGCCGCGGCGCCTCGACGACGACGCCCGAGCAACCGGCGGGCACATCGAGGTTGGTGAGAATACGGTGGATCGAGCGACGGGCGGACCACGTTGTGCCCGCGGTGATAGTCGTGCATCGTGACGCTCCCTTTCACGGTGCGGAGTGCGCCGACAAGCGGCGCGGATGCCTCTCGTGAGGGGAAAGTCCGCAGCTCGCCCGAGATGTGACAGGTCGCTGGCTACTTGTTCCCAGAGCCAGTCCCGGCCGCGGTCTGGCCTTGCCAAACGTCAGACCGCGTCACACCCGTAAAGACACTGGCGATGCTGTTACGGTTGGCGACATCCGTAACTAGGCGTAAGGCACCCGTCATGATGAGTAACCCCTACACCCCAGGTGGCCGGCCGCGGGTGTTCGTCGGCCGCGACGGCGAACGTCGGTGGCTACGCGACCGTCTCGCACGCGTTGTCGCCTACGGCGAGATGATGGGCCCGCTGGTGGTGGCCACCGGTCCCCGCGGGGTCGGCAAGACCTCGCTGATGCGTGATCTCCAGGCGCAGGCCCAGGAGACCGGATTCGTCGTGGCCTGGGTAGCCGGCGTCAAGCAGCAGCCGTTTCTGGCCGACGTGGTTGACCGGGTGACGCGCGCCCTGGACCGTGCCGACCGGCTCGAGAGGCCGGCACGAGCTCGCGTGCAGGAGGTCGGCGTCGAGGTTGGCGTCGGCATGGCGAAGGTGTCGGCCACGATCGGCCGGGGTGACAACTCGGAAGTAGGTTCCTCGGCTGCGCTGGTGGGACCGGTCGAGGACTTCTTCCACACCGCCTCGCACCTGGTCCGAGACGCCGGCGGCGCCGGCCTGCTCGTCATCATCGACGAGCTGCACGCACCCCTGCTCCCCCGCAGCGACCGCGAGAGCACCGCGGACCCCCGCGCGAGTCTGGACGCCGCGGTGCTGCTCAACGCGGTGCAGAACATGGAGGCCGAGCGAGAGGACTACCCGCTCGGAGTGATCGGCGCCGGGCTGCCCGAAACCAAGGCCTACCTCACCCGAGCGGCCACCTTCGGCGAGCGCACCCACGAGATGGTCCTGCACGTACTCGACGAGAACACCGCCCGCCAGGTGCTCACCGAGCCGGCCCGCAGTCTCGGCGTCACCTGGTCCCCTGAGGCCCTGGCGGCCGCCACCCAGGCCAGCGGCGGCTACCCCCAGTCACTCCAGACCATCGGTGCCGCGACCTGGGACGCGGCACAGCCCGACGAGGGCGACACCATCACCCTCGCCGACCTCAAGGCCGGACGCTCAGTCAGCGACGCCGGCCTCGAGTCGCTGTTCCGAGCGCGCTGGGAGGTAGCCACCGCGTTCGAACGCGCCTTCCTGGAAGCCATGGCCCGCCACACCGACAACGAGATCGACCGGGCCGCCGTCGCCGCCGAGCTGGGTGTCGACACCGACGCTCTCGGCATGCACCGACGCAGCCTCATCAGCAAGGGCATCATCGAGTCCCCCCGGCGCGGCAGCCTGCGCTTCACCATCCCCGGCTTCGCCGCCTACGTGCGATCGCTCGACGACAACCCCGGCGGACCTGCGGAGCGCTGAGAGCAACGCCCCGGCCCGGGTCCGGCGGGCGCGGGCAACGGACCACTCCCCCTCGGGCGAAAGACCCGGGTGCATCTATTTGACACGTACGTGTCAAACAATCAGGATGGGGAGGTGATTACAGACGTTGGCACCCACGAGCTCGTCGGTGAGATCACCGCGACCTGGCGGCAGATCCAGCGTCGGCATCCCGAGCTCCCGGCAGTGATGTTCACGTTGGGCGAGGGGGGTGGCCCCGGCGGCCGACAGCGGCTGGGTCACTTCCTGGCGGGTGGTTGGGTGCGCCGCGGGTCGGAGGATCGGGTCCACGAGGTCTTCGTCGGTGCCGAGGGCCTCGCTGCTGGGGCCGAGGAGCTGCTCGACACCCTGCTGCACGAGGCCGCTCACGCCCTCGCCCATGTGCGCGGGGTTCAGGACACGAGCCGGCAGGGTCGCTATCACAACGCACGGTTCCGCGACGTCGCACGAGAGATCGGCCTGGTGTGCACGCAAAGCGGAGGCGACGGCTGGGCCCAGACCCAGCTCGACGACACGACCCGGGCCCGCTACGCCCAGCAGGTCACCCGCCTGGACAAGGCAATCGGTGGCCACCGGGTCACCCGGCTACGCAGGCGCCGGCGCGCCTCGAGCAACAACGGTGCCGCGCTCGTGTGCGACTGCGGCCGAAAGATCCGAGTAGCCCCCTCCACCGCGGCCCTCGGGCCGATCCTCTGCGGCGTGTGCGATGCCGTCTTCGTCGAGGTGGCCCCAACAGCCGATGACCCCGCTGGTGACACGGCCGGAACGTGAACCAGACCTGTGGAGAACCCGACCGGTGTCGGTGACATCGACCAGACTGATCACAACGCACGAGGAGGATGACAACGATGAACGGCACCCCTGAGGACCGCCCAAGCGACTCGACAGCCACGGAGACGGCGGCAGCACCGGGCTTCCACGAGGCCTATCAGGCCAAGCTCGGTGAGACCATCCGGGCGCTCAGCGATGCCGCCCGGCTCCCCCGCCCGCGGCTGCGACGCACCGACGAGGGCACCTGGGTCGAGGACACCGAAGCCGCGCCCGAGCAGATGGACTGGGCCGAGTTCGTGACCCTGGCAATCGCCGGCGTCGCCGCCAACATGGGCGGCATCGACGCCGTGCTCGCGGGCCGATCCGGGTCGTGGGAGGCCGAGGGCGTACGGCAACTCCTGTACTCCACCGTCGGCGCCGACGAGGCCCAGCTGTGGGCGCATCGCACAGACCCCGTCGACATCACGCTGTACGTCGACGAGCTCCTGGTCGATCGCACCGAGGCCTGGGCCGCCTACGACCAGGCCCAGACCGAGATCAACCGCAGCTACGACGTCGCCAGCAGGGACTGGAGCGAGGACCTCGACGCCCGCTACATGTGGGTCTACGACCGCACCGACGCCGGGGCCATGGTGGCCCGCGACCCGGACGCCCCTGCGTGGTCGTGGGATGCCTGGCGGACCGGGCTCGACCCGGAGACCCCCCAGGACTTCCGGGAGGCCGTCGAGGAAAGCCTGCGCACCGGGACGGGCCTGTTCACCGGCCGCCCGGACGGAAGCACCGCCCACATCCCAAAGAGCGAGGAGGACCGCGCCGAGCACCAGCGGCTCCTCGACGCCCACGAGGCACGGCTGACCGCGATCGGCGAGCTCGAGGAGCGCCTCGAAGAGCAGCGACTGCAGGAGTGGGCCGCCTACGGCCAGGCGCTCAAGGCCCGGGTGGAGGCGCTGGCGGCGGCCACGCCCGGCCTGGACGTGCCGGTGCAGGTCCACGTCGACGTCGACACCTTCCGCCGCGACAGCGGGCAGCGCGAGGGCTTCTGGAACAGCCTGGAGGCCCGCCTAGTGGACGCGGCGGTGATGGACACCCCGACCCCCGAGGACCTGCCCGGCACCCCCCTGGAACGGCTCACGCGGGCGCTGGAGACCGACAACGCCGCGGAAGCCGACAACTGACGAGCGATGGGAGAAGGCCGATGATGTACGCGTTTGTGATGACCCTCAGCCTGGGGTTCGCCGGCGTCTTGTTCGAGGCCGAGCGACCCACGCTGTGGATCGCAGCCGGCTGCTCGCTTCTGGCTCAGATCGTCGATGCACTGCACCGTCGATCGCAGGCGGTCAGCAGCGCCAAGGTCAACGTCTGATGCCGGCCACACGCACGGCGGCGGACCAAGCGATCGCCCACGCACGAGCCACCGAGGCCGCCGTCCAGGACCTCTGCCGTGTGACCCTGAACCGGCCCGCGCTGACCCCGGCCGAGACGGCCGACGTGCTCAGCCACCTGGCGGCCGCCGTCGCCGCACTCCCCCAAGCCAGCGCACAACTCGCCGAGATCCTCGACCAGGCCAAGAGCGAGCAGGTCCTCGAAACCGACACCATGAGCGACACCAGCGACCCGACCCTGGCCGTCGACACGGCATCCCTGCACCTGGAGGAGGCGCGCGAGGCCGCCGTCGTCCTCTACCGCCTGCTCGACGCTGCGCACCAGCAGACAGCGCACCTGATCAGCCACACCACCATCACCCACGACTGACCCGCCGCCAACAGACAGCCACCATCAGCGGGAACCCCGGCGACGCTTCGTGGTCCGCACCTTCCGAGCCCGCTCGATGTAGAGCTGGAGCGCAGCCCGCAGCTCCTCACCATGCTGTGCGCTGAGGTCGATCTCGTAACCACCTGGTCGAGCGCAAACGTCACCGTGCCTCCTGCACCGTCCTCGATCTCGCCTCCATCGAGGTCGTCGACCAGCTGCACCACCACTCTGCGAGCCATGCGCGTGAACCTACGACAGGAAACGCACTTCGACGCGGTGGGCACGCGGGCGTCGAGCCGCGCCAGCCCTGGGCGAAACTTCATGTGCGCTTCCGTGATCGCCGCGGGCGGGTTCCGGTCCCTAGGTGACCAAGGACCCCGGCACGACGACGAACCGAGGTGGACACCTGATGAGCACTTCCCCGGCAAGCGACCCGACACCTGACCCCGGGCCTGGCGTGGTCACATTCACGGCCGAGGGGGAACGGGCGCTCGACGACCTGGCCAGCCGCCTGGCGGCCCGGTGCGACGGCACCACCGAGAGCATCACCTCGCTCCTCGAGCAGGTCCTCACGGCTGAGGTTGCCGACCTGGCGGCCGCCCTCGACCTCGCCGACCCAAACGCCCGGAGCCGAGACCGGCGCGAGCTGCTGGACGGGGTCGAGGTCGACGAGACCACCCCGGGGCAGAGCCCCGACGAAACCGCCAGTCGCCGGCTCGGGGCTCACACACCCGACGACCTGCCGGGACCGCCCACGACGCGCCGTGAGGCGGCAGGACCCGACCGCTGAGTCCAGCTCTGAACCCGGCTAGGGGCCGGGCTCTGCTCGCTCCTCCTGCTGCTGACCAGCCGTGCCGTCAGGCGGTCGACGGGCTGTCGTCGCGAGAGGGCTGCTGACCGGGCGCACGTGGAGGCAGGCTGGTGCGAGCGCGTCGACGAAGCGCAGTCTCCAGGTCGGCAAGACCCGCGCCCAACGGCGCCGGCGGCCGCGCGTCGGCCAGCTGGTCCAGCAGCTCCTCCTCATCGGCGCCCGTGGCGGAGGGCTGCATCGTCGGAGCGCAGTAGGCGTTCCACTCCCCCACCGCGCCGGCCAGGCGTCGGTAGGCCTCGACGTCGGCCGGAGCGTTGAACCAAGCCGCGGCCGCCATCGCCACCCGCCGGGCGATCAACGCGGCCTGCTCGTCCATGGACGTCGAGTCTCGCGTCTGGCGCGGGCCAGCGGAAGCCCGCGCCACAACGAGATCTCCGCCGAAGTGACCAGCCGGGTGGGCGAGGTCCGCCCGCGCGCTGGGCGTGCGCAGCCCCCGGGAGAAGTTTTGCGGCGGAGTGATCGCTCCCGGACCACTCCGACCCCTTGGTGACCACAACACAGGCCAGACCCGTGACCGGTCGACCAAAGGAGCAACAGCCGTGGACGACTCCCAGGAGCAGGAGCAGCCGGAGACCCAGCCATCCGCAGCGGCCGAAGCGGCGCCGCCGCCGGAGGCGACGTCGCTAGGTGACCGCGTGCGCGAGGTCCGAGAACACCTCGAGCGAGCGAGCGCCGCCCTGGCCGCCCTGGACCAGCTGCTGCCCGCCAGCACCCAGCCCGTCGACGGGACCAACCGCCAGCCCGACCGGAGTCAGCAGTGACCACCTCGGTGCCCCGCGAGCTGGAGGCCGTCGACGCGGTGTTCGCAGCCGAGCAGGCGGTCCAGCGGGCCCGCCGCGTGGTCGAGGAGTTTCAGGAGGTCGTCACCTCCGCGCTGCGGGTCCTCGATGACGCCGAGCTCGACTCGGCCAAGTCGCGCCTGAGCGATCGCGGTGGCTTCTACCTGGAGGCGGCCGCCGAGCACCTCGGCAGGCTGCAGACTCGCTGCAACGAGCTCCCGAACCTGGCCACCGAGCTCGACACCCATCTCGGCCGGGCCGCGGTCGCGGTCGACGAGGCCCGCGACCGGCTGGTCGAGGTCGACACCAGCGATCCGGCGCTGGCCGCCGACATCGAGCAGCTGCAGCCGAGGGTCGCGATCCTGGGCGAGGTCGTGAACCTGGCTCGGCCGATCGCCCAGCTCGCCAGCGACCACGTCGAGAGCGCACGCCAGGCGAGCCGCGAGGTCACCGCACCCGGTCTGCTCGAGCCACAGACCCTCGAACGCAGCCTCCGGGCCGCCGGCAGCCAGCTGGACCGAGCCGACGAGGACGTGCGCCTGCTGGAGACCGTCGTCGAGCGCGCGGCCAGCCAGGCCCACGAGTCGGTCGGGATCGCCACGGAGATCTCCGACAACGCCCGCAGGCGCATGGACGCCCATCACGACCAATACCGCGACCACCCCGGCGGCCACCCGGGTAGCCACAGCGCGGCCGCCGGGGGCCTGTCCCGCTGAGACCGCTCACGAAGACCGAGAGTGCGACAGGAGGCCACGGCCATGGCCCAGCACGAGCTTGACGCCGGCACCGGTCCGGCCGGGTCCCTCGACGAGGGCGGCCGGCTCTTGGCGGCCACGGTGCTGGCGGCCGCGGGCCGCGGTGACCGTTCCGCGATCGCGGAGCTGACCGCCCCGCTCGACGTCGACCAGCTCCGCAGCCTGGTCGCCACCCTGGCGGTGCAGGTCGATCAGGTGATGACCGCCGAGGCCGTGAGCGGGCCGGCCGCGGTGTGTGAGCTGGCCATCAACGCCTCGGCCCCGCTGTTCGGGGTCACCCCGGAGGACATCCGCAGCCCCCAGCGCAGCCGGCCGATCTCTGATGCGCGAGCGGTCGCTATGACCGCCGCCCGCGAGAACGGCCTCTCGCTGCCCGCGATCGCCGAGCAGTTCGGCAAGGACCACGGATCGGTCATCCACGCCGTACGCCGCACCCAGCAGCGCCCACGCCTGGCAGACGCGGCCGCTCGAGTCACCCAACACGTCAACGACCGCTACACCGAGCGACTTCTCCGACCGGACGCCGCTGCGCCGGCTGGCGCAGTCCAGGCCGCCGCGGCCGCCGTGCCCGTGTCGACGTTCGAGCCACACGACCTGGTCGACCACGCCGTGGTCGCCGCTGCGCAGGCCTTCGCCACGACACCCGAAACGCTGATCGGCGCCGACCGGACCCGCTCCGCCGCTGATGCCCGCGGCGTGGCGATGACCGCCGCCCGGATGCGCGGGCAGAGCCTCCCCCAGATCGCCCGCCACTTCGACCGCGACCACACCACCGTGCTGCATGCGACCCGGCGAATCGAGAAGTCACCTCCGCTGCGCGACCTCGCCGCCAAGATCGCCGGCGAGCTGGCCGAGGAGCCCGCAGAGGCCGGAAGAAGCACCCGTGCGACAGCCGGGCAAGGGCCGGTCGGTGCCGGGCCCGATGAGCCAGCCGGACCGCGCTCACCCGGCGCGCAGCACGAGCGCCGCGAGACGCCGGCAGGCACCACCGAGCGCCACCTGCAGGTGGCCCGGTGAGAGCCCGGCACCCGGTCGCCCTCGCCGCCACGCTCGCCGTGGCGGCCGCAGCCAGCGCGGGGCTGGCCGGCACCTCACTCACGACGCTCCTCAGCGGCCCCGGCTCCACCCACGACAGCCCCGCAACCGCCGGCACACGGGCCACCACATCCGCGATCACCGTGCAGGTCACCGACGTCGTCGACGGCGACACCGTGCGCGTCCAAACAGGCGACGGGCGCGACCTCGGCCGAGTCCGCCTGCTCGGGATCAACGCTCCCGAGACCACCCACGGCAGCGAGCCGGCCGACTGCTACGGCGACGCCGCGACCGAGCTCCTGGCCCGTCTCAGCCCGCCAGGCACCACGGTGACCCTTGCCGCCGACCCCCGGCAGTCCGACCGCGACGTCTACGGCCGTCTCCTTCGCTACGTCGACCACCAGGGCGAGGACCTCTCCGCGACGATGCTCGCCGCCGGCGCCGCCCGGCTCTACGACTCCGAGCCGACCCTCGTGCGGGCCTCGGAGCACCAGCTGGCGGCTCAGGACGCCCAGGACGACGCACGGGGGCTGTGGGACGCCTGCTGAGGTGCAGACCGGTCCACGCCACGTGATCGCTCCCGCCGCCATGCGGGACCTAGGAGACCAACACCGGCCGACGCGCCCAGGCGCCGGCCACCACCCCAGACACGAAGGGCGGAACATCATGAGCGACGACGCAGCTCGTCACGAGGCCGAGCTCGAGGAAGAGGCCCGCAGGCGCTCGGCGGAGATCAGCGCCGGCGAGGCCGCCGCGGAGCGGGCCGCCGTCATGGACGAGGACCGCTCGCCCGACGCCGCGATCGCTGAGGTGCAGCGCTCCGGCCGACAGCACGACTACACCGACACCGCCGCCTACCACCAGCAGCAGCCCGCCGGCTTGGACCGGCGCCGACGCGGCGGCCCGCGCCGCTAGGAGGCCAGCCATGCTGACCACCGCTCCCCGGGCCGAGACCCCCTTCGCGCCAGCCTGCTTGCCGGCCTCCGTCCCTCTTGCATCGCCTCGGGCGGCCACTCGCGCCAGGCTGGCCAGTCGACCGCGCACGAGGTGGGTGGAGTGCTCCCACACCCTCTCCGGGCTGCCGTGCATGAACCACCAACCCCACGCCGGCGACGGCCGCGGCTGCGTCCACTACTCGACCTCGGGGGTGCCCGACCGTCACGACTACGGCGACGACGAGTAACCAACTTGGTAGCCGGCCTGGGTGCTTCTAGCTCGTCCAGGTCCGGTCAGTTCAGCGAGAACGACGTCAGCGGCATGAGCTGGGTCGCCAGCAGCGCGGACGGGCTCGGCACGGGCGGTGGGGGCTGCTGCTCGAGGTGGCGGAGCCGCTCGACGGTGGTCGGGTGGCCGTAGCGGGTCAGGAACCGCGCGAGCACGCCGCCCAGACCGTGGTCGACCACGAACTGGTCCCCGATCGCCTCGGTGCGCGCCTGCAGGGCCCGGCCGGCCGCCGGCACCACGTAGGTCAGGGCGATCACGGCGCCGCCCAGCAGCCCGACAGCTGCTCGTCCCTCGACGACCGACTGCAGTACGCAGATCACCGCGACCACACCGCGCAGCGCCCACGCCATCCCCATGAACGGCAGCCAGGCGAACGCCGCACCCACCCCTCGGAAGACCATGACGACCACGCGCCAGGGGCTTGTAGCCACCAGGCCCGCGAGCTCGACGCGAGGCCGGCGTGCACGCCGCGCCGCGACCGCCTGCGCCACCAATGCCGCGACCTCCTCGGTGGCCACCCATCCGCGGTACACGGCCTCGACCAGCCCAGGAGTGACCACCACAGAGCGTCGACCGAGAACCGTCACCGCCGGCGTCGAGGCACGCTGGCGACGACGCACCAGCAACTCGAGGTCGGTGATCCCGACCCGGGCCAGGCCGTCGACGACGGTCCCCAGCACCTGCCGCTCCCCCGCGGTCGCGGCCCGGGCGCCGGCCAGCAGCTCGACCGCCGGCTCCTCGAGCCGGCCACTGGCCAGCGCCACCAGCAGGGCCGTCGCCGCCAGCACCAGCGGCAGCGACAAGAACGGTGGCACGAGCGCCACGACCACCATGAACAGCGCGAAGCTGACCAACGCAGCCGGCCAGAACGTCGTCGCCTTCAACACCGTCATCGGGATCTTCATCGCCATCAGCCTCCTGTCGCCAGTGTCCTCGCGCCACTAGTGCTTATTGGCCGACTTGGCGTGTCGGTGATCGTCCGACGACCTCGGCGCGACCTAGGCGACCGTGACCAGTTTGTGCCCAACCACCGACACCACCCCGGTTATCCACAGGCCCGACTTTCCGGCCGACGCCGGGGCCTCCCGACGTGGCTTGATGAAGGACAGCGGCCCGCCCGGGCCGCCACCGAGACGAGATCCGGAGGCACGGCCATGAACTCCAGCAACGACCCCACGAGCCCGGTCTTGGGCCAGGTCCTCGAGCACGGCTCCGACGAGACCCCTCAGGAGGTCTGGCGCCGCCTGGACTCGATGTCGCGGCTGCTCCACCAAGCCGCCAGGACCGTCTGGGCCCGCGCGGACGAGGACGGCCCGGCATCGCCCCTGTACTCCCTCGGCCTGGGCATCTACCTCGCCCACGGCCAGACGCAGCTGCTGCTCCCCGAAGACCTCAGCGACGTCGAGACAGACCTCGAGCTCGACGTCGACGAGCTCGACGTGCGCACCGCGGTGCAGCTGCTCACCGAGGTGGAGGAACTCAGCCGGCCGTTGCCTGTGTGGCGCGCGGACCTGGTCCACGGCTCGCAGCTGGTAGTCGACGTGTGCGACCTGCTCCGGGAGGCGCAGCACCTTGGCTGCTGACCCGCGACCACCCACCCCGGCCGCAGCCCCGGTCACAGCTGGCGGCGTTGCGTTCGCCGCGGTCGAGGCGGAGCTGTTCGACGCCGATGCCGTCCCCTTCACGACCGGGGACATCCGCACCGTGGGCGAGATGCTCGCCGACGTCGACCATCAGGCGAGGCTCCTGCTGCTCGACGTCGACGGCGACAACGCCGGCGGCTTGGTGCGGGGGTGGCCGGCCCTCGTGACGGCCGCCAGCGAGCTCTGGACGGCCCTCCCCCGCACCAGCTACACCGACGAGCTGCACGACCGTCCCATGGAGCGCCTGGTTGCCCACGCCGCCACCATCGACAACAGTTTGAGTGCCGGGTGGCCCGGCCGCGGAGACCCTGACCACCGCGTGGCGCACATGACCGAGACGCTGCAGGCTGCAGGCAGCCTGGTTCGTCGCTACGGCCCGGAGATCTACGGCCACGGCCCCGCGCTGCGTCAGGACCTGCAGGCCGCCAGGTCCAGGACGATGCACTCGCTCTACGTGGCTGCGCACGCCGGCAGCGTCGCTCTGCACGCTCACGGCTACGACCGGTATCGCGAGGCTCGTCAGGCCGGCCGCAAGGTGTCGCTGTCCACGGTCCACTCGCCGTACGTCGTCGCACCGACCGCGACGTGGGTGGGCCGGTTCGCCACCGCGGAGGCGATCGCCGGCCGATACCTCGCCGGCGGACTCGTCGCCGGCGTCGCCGGCGAAGCTCGCCCATCCGCAACCGACCACCACCGCGTCCCGCGCGCCCTGGCCGGCTGGGACATCCAGGCCCACCGCACTCTCGCCGCCCGATCCTCTGCCGCCGACAACGTCACTGTGAGCCGCACCCAAGCCCTCATCGCCGGCGTCGGCCTGCTCCTGGTCGACGCCGACTCACACCACCGCACAGCCACGACCGCCGCCGCCGGCGGACACCCGCCGTCAGACCGGCTCACGTCCCCTCTCGACGCGGTCGGTCGAGCCTGGAACAACCTGGCCAGCCGATGGGACGACCTCCCCGCCCCCACCGACCGGCCCGACCCCAAGCTGCTCCGCGCGTCGGCGGAGCTCCGCGCCGCCTACCGCGAGCTCACCCACGACGCCACCACCACGTTCCCCCCAGACGTCATCGCCCAGTACCCCGGTCTCGAGCGCGCACTGAACGCGACCCTGGCCGCGATCGAGAGCAGCCCCGAGCTCGCCGACGTCCTCGCCGAGAAGGCCAACCAGCCCGGCCTCGTCGGCCGAGCACGCGCGCTCTCCCACCGAGCCCACAACGACATCGAGGCCGGCCTGGCCACCCCTGACCCCTCCGGCGACGTCGTCTGGGTCTCCCCCGCCGACATCCACGCCAAGCGCCTCGTGCTGCTCCCCCCGCCCGTCGCGGAAACCCTGCGCGCGGCCAGCGACGCCATGATCGACGCCACCAGCTCGGTCTCAGCGGTGGCCACGGTGCATCAACGCGAGCACACGGCGGCGACCCCTGACGTTGACCCTGGCTTGCGCGGCAAGACGTTGCCCGAGGTCGGCCGGCCACCAATCGCGACGTCCACCGGGCCGCGCCGGTGACTCACACAACGCCTGTCAGATGCGGACCGGAGAACGCTGCCACCCAGCATCGACAGGGGCCGCATTGGTGTGTCAGAAGGTGCCGGCGAGGGAGAGCACTGCGCCAGCGCACGCATTTCCGGAAATGCAAAGCGGCGTGTTGTCGTTTCCAGAAACGTCCTCTACGGCAGGATCGCAGTTATGCAGACGACACGGAAGGCCGGACGACCCCACAAGGGCGAGCGCCACGCGTTCCTCGTGAAGCTGTCTCCGGAGATGGTCGACAAGATCCACCTTCTCGCGCAGATCAACGAGCGAACCTATGTCGAGGTAGTCGAAGTTGTGGCCACGGACGCGCTCGCTGCCCGGACCCGCGATGAACAGCTGGATCGGGTCACGGACTTCGTGGGCCACAAGGGCGAGCGACGCGCGGTCAAGTTCCAGTTGCCGATCGCTCAGGCCGAGAAGGTCTTCGACCTGGCACAGACCACAGCCCGCACCTATCAGGACGTGCTCGAGTTCCTTCTCGGCGATGGCCTGGAGGTCTACGACATGGTCGAGATGCTCGACTACATCTCCGAGGGACAAGGGAGGCTCGACGTAGCCGTCTGAGACTTCGGGCAGGGCCCGAAAAGCCTGAAGGGCGACCGCTCCAACGGTCGCCCTTCGATGAAGCAGAGACCCAACTCAACTCTTTGCCGGAGATGACGAGATGGGTGCCAAGACCTCGACAGGAGGGTGCTTCGTGCTCCCCACAGTAACAGCGCGCGCCGACATTCAGTCGGATCTTGCGTGTGTGAAGGCTGCTCCGCGATGTGGTCGCGAGCGCAGCCCGCGTGCCGCTGCGACTACCTGTCCTCGGCTGCACGCGCTTTCCCATCTCGCTCCACCCCGAGCCGCTGCAACGCGGCTGCGCTCGTCGATGACGAGCCTCGCTCGTCGCGCCCGGAGGGAGGTGGATGCCGCCGGCTCTGGCCAGGGCGGGCGTGACTCGCCCTAGAAATGACGAAAGGTCCTGCGCCAACAGGACCTGATCGTCTTGGTGAAGACCGGGACCAGCGCCAACTGGGAACCCCGGGTGATGCCTCTGAGAGGAGGTATGAAGATTTGCTGCCGGTAACTGTACTGGCGTCGCTTGGCGATGCCGCACACCCTTCTGCAGGTCGGCGTGTCGACACCGCCCTTCTGGCGCTCGACGAACATCTGTTCAACCCTGCTGCAGCCGCGTGGCTGGTGATTGATACCGGCAACACCGCGGTGCCGCGCGTCGACGTCCCCTCGCTCGAGGCTGGACTCGAGCTAATCGGCAAGGGACGTGTCGCCGCCCTGGTGGGTCATCTCCGCGACGGTGTCGGCGTCGTCGACGTCGACGTGCCCAGTGAGTTCGGAAACTTCCTCGCCGCCGAGATCGCCGAGTGGCTGCGCCGCCGCGGCGCCTGGGTCCTTGAGCGCCCCTCCGGTGGGGCGAGGGGCCGCTGGCACATCTTCTTCGCCCACACCGACTACCGGTACTCCCCGGCAGCGCAGCGCACCGGTCTGGCCGCCGAAGTCAGCGACTTCCTGGTAGGCCTCGCGGCCGATGTGAGGGTGCCGGCACACGAGCTCGACCTCCGCGAAGCCGTACGCCCTCTCACGTCTCCCCACCGCCACGGAGCGGTTACCCGACCCAAGGGCAACCTGCGCCACGCGCTGCGCGATCTGCAGCGGGTCCTGCCCGACCGCCCCGAGCCCGCGCCGCTGCGCCGCCGGCCCACGGTTAAGACCGACGTCGGCGCCAGCTCGTCGACCAGCACCAGCGACAACACCGCGGTCGTCGTGCCGCTGCTGTTCCACCGATGGAGGCGCGAGCTGCGGCCCGATTGGCGCCGATACCTCCTCCATGGCCACATCCCAGCCGGCACCTGGACCACCGGCGCGACCAGGTCCCGCAAGGCCGACCAGGTCGACCGGTCGCTCCTGGAGATCTCGTGCACCCGTGAACTTGTGTGGGCAGTCGGCGACCCGCAGATCGCGTGGCGGATCATTCGGGAGTCTCATCCGACCGCCATGACGAAGGCCAAGCATCAGGGCGAGGCCTGGTGGCTGAACAACTGGTGGAACAAGACCGTCGTGGCCGCCGATGCGTTCCGCCACGCCACCGACACAGGCTCACGCGGACTCACGATCGAGGGACCGCCGGTCGAGGTCGCCGCGGCTGTAGCAGCCGGCCGCACCCAGCTGGCGGCGCTGATGTGGACCGTATCGGCCCGCCAACGACCTGCCCTCCTCCTGGTCGGGCATCACCTGCTCGACCGCGTCCTGCGCACCGGCAAGCTCCGCGTGCCCTGCCCAGAACGCGATCTCGTCCTCGACACCGGGCTCAGCGACCGCAAGACCATCCGCGCTGCCCTGCGCCTGCTCAACGGGCGACTCGGCACCCTCCACACCGACTGCCTCTCCCCCTTCGAGAGGGACTCGACCAGCTACGAGTTCGAAATCAACGCCTCCGACCAGGCGGGGGGACGGGAAATCCCCCCACCTGCTTTTCACACACCCCCACAGGCCCGGGGTCTCTGGGCATCTCTCCCCCGGACCAGCCACAGCCTCTGGCGCACGCTGCAAGCTTCCCCAGGACCGCTGGACCTCACTGAACTGGTGGTGAACTCAGGCCTGGTGGAGAAGCCGGAAGACGTCCCCTCCAAGAGCCAACGAGTCACAGCGAAGACAGCGCTGGCAGCGCTGAGCCGCGCGGGCATGATCAGCCTGGACGAAGACGGACGCTGGCGTGTAGCCACCCGCCCTCGGTCGATGAACGTCGACCGGCGGGCCGCTGCGGCGTACGCACGCCAGGTAGCGATCGTGGAAGCGGAGCGTGTCGCGTACCGTGCCGGTGCGACCCCGAGCTGGACGGCCGGGAGAGCGAGGGCCATCAAGTCAGAGATGGCCAAGCAGAAGGCGTGGTGGGACAGCCTCTCCCCCGCAGCCCGAGCCGAGCGAAGTTCCAGCAAGCGACTTGAGTTCGAGCAGATGTCGCTCACCCAGCAGTCAGCCCTGAAGGCCAGGCTCGCCGAGCGTCGTGCCCGGGCCGGCCTCGACGAGTTCGATCAGTACTGCGCGTGGCTTCGCCGCATCCCGGCCGACGAGTACGTCGCTCGAAGCCTCGCGCGGAAGGCGCTCTTCAAGAGCCTCTCCCCCGCCGAACGCGGAGCATCGATCGCCGCATGGAGCAACCATCGGCGACGCTACGGCCTCGAGAGCCAACGACTTGCCACGCCATTAGAGCTGGCGAGATCGGCGTTCGAGGAACGACAGGCCCTGCTCCCCAACGGTGAGACCGTCCGCGACGCGGCCTTCCTCGAACGTCAAGGTGCTCTGTTCCAGGGCACAGACCATCTAGCAGTTGGGTGAAGTTGACGGGTCGAAGATGCCGCAATCGAGAAGCCTCACCTGCCCGGACGGCCTTGCAGTGTTCGCCGGTCTGAGGGCCCCGATTGTGATCGGATGCCCTTGGGGCTCGGGCGGAGCCGTACTACGCGCTCAGAACAGCGTCCAGGGTCGCTCTGAGTGGTTCTCTGATGTTGTCAGGGCTGTATTCAGCGGTGGTTGGGTGAGCCGGTCCTTCTGGAGGGTGTTCCGCTATGGCGTTCCTTCTGGAGGGTGTTCCGCTATGGCGTTACATAGCCTGCGCGCTAGATGCTGCATACGCGGGCGCTAATGGAAGGCATACCGGAACACATAGCGGGCGGCATACGCGGAGCCTTAGCGGGGCCGCTAAAGAGGTCACTAATGAGCGAGATAGCGGCGAAATGTAGCGGCAGACGTACCGGCGGCACTAGCGGATCCCGTAGCGGGGGGACGTAACGGATGAGGTAACGCGTCTGATAAGTCGTCCCATACGGCGTGTCGTAGCGCAGGCGCTAACGCGACGCATAGGAGAATCTGGCCCATGACCAATCTGTCGCGCGTGATCACCTTCGCCACCGGCAAGGGCGGAACCGGAAAGACGAGCTGTGCGGCCAACGTTGCCGGCCTCGCCGCACAAGCCGGCTGGCGGACCCTCCTGATCGACCTCGACTCGCAGGCGAACCTGGGCCATGACCTCGGTTTCTCCGAAAGCGAGGGAGCTGACAACGGCGCACACCTGGTCAACACGCTCGTCACCGGCGGAACCCTTACGCCGGTCCTGGTGGGGGTCAGGCCCAACCTGGACGTGATCCCCGGTGGTAGCAAGCTCGACGACCTTGAGGACCTTGTCCTCGGCCGCCAGCGCCGGGGCGAGGACGGCCGCATCCTGCTGCGCGAGGCCCTGGCCAGCATTGCGGAGGAGTACGACCTCATCATCATCGATACCCCGCCCTCGCGACGCTCGGCGCTGGTCCAGCTCGCGCTCGCCGCAGCGCGCTGGATCGTGATCCCGACCAAGTCGGATCGCTCCAGCATCGAGGGCCTCCGTGTCCTGGCCGAGCAAGTTGTCAAGATCCGCGAGATCAATCCCGAGATCGACGTGCTGGGCGCTGTCCTGTTCGGCATGGGCGCGACGGCGACGGCGCGCCGACGATTCGCGAAGGAGGACGTCCGCAACGTGCTTGGTAACGCCGACTTGCTCTGCGATTCGGTAATCCGGCACGCCGAGGCGGCTGCGGACGACGCGCGCGAGAAGGGCCGCCTGATCCACGAGCTCGCCGAGGTGGTCCACAACGCCGAGCCCTACTGGAAGGCACTGAAGGAGGGTCGACGTCCCGAGCGAATCGCTGGCTCGGCCCCCGCCCTGGCCGAGGACTACGTGCTACTCGCCGACGAGCTCATTCGACGCATCGGCGCAGCCGAGGAAGCCGAGGCGGCGGCGCCGGCGATACAGGAGGCGGCGACAGCATGAGCGAGCGTCCCCAGTTGTCCCCGGCCCTTGGCCTGGTTCGCGATCGGATCTCTGGTCCGCCACCCCGCCCCAAGACGACTGCGCCCGCACACGTCACGACGGCAGCGGCGGACGATGACGAGCCCGAGAAGCCCAGCGAAGAGCGGGGGGCAGCCGAGGTCAAGCCCAAGAAGGCAGCGCGACCAAAGGCAAGTTCGGCAAGCACCGGCGGGATGAAGCGGACCACGATCAGCATCCCGCAGCGTCTGGCCGCAAGCATGCGCGAGCGCCTCCAAGGCGACCGCAGGGTAAGCCAGATCCAGTTCATCCTGAACGCGATCGAATCGAATGCACACCAACTCGGAGAACTGGTCGCAAAGGAACGTCCGCTCGCGCCGACGACTGGAGGACTCTTTCCCGACCCGAGCACTGGCCGGAAGGCGATCGAGGAACGCACGACGATCAACTTCGACACCACCGAGGCGAATCTCAAGGTCATCGACTCACTCGTCGAGAAGCACGGCGCAGAGAGCCGCAGCCAACTGATTCGCGCCGCCCTCCGCGCTGTTCTAGCCGACTGAACCAACCAGCTCGCCGATGCCGATAGTGTTCGTGGCCGATGGCCTCCGGAATCGACCTCAGCGCGCTGCGGACAGCCCGGGAGCGGCTGGGACTGACCCAGCACCAACTCGCGCGCCTGGTCGGCGTCGCCGGCGGCGAACGCATCTCGCGCTGGGAGCTCGGCCTCGACGAACCCCGACCCGACTCCTTGGCACGCCTGGCACGCGCCCTCAACACCCATGTCGTCGAGCTGCTCGACGTCGACGCGGAGCGCCGCGACCTACGAGCATTGCGCTACTGCGCCGGCCTCTCAGCAGGCGAGGTCGCGGCCGCAGTCCACATCTCGGCCCGCAGCTACGCCCGGTGGGAGTCAGGCTCCTGGGTGCGACCACCGAGCGCGGAGAACCTGCGCGCGATCGCTCGAAAGCTCGACGTCCCAGTGGGCACCGTCCGCGACGCGCTGGAGCTCGCCCGGGCGGCCGAGCAGCACCGTCATTCCCGTCCCGAGGCGTAGCGCGCCCACACCTCGGCCCACTCGGCGACCTTCGCGGTATCGGTGCACCACAACACGGTCTGGCCCCGGCGCTTGCCCGGGGCGACATCGGTCGTCACCAACTCGTGCTGCTCCAGCACGACCAGATGCCGGTGAACGCTGCCATGATGCACGCCGATCTGCTCGGCCAGGTCTCCCGCCGTCGCCGGCCTCTGCGCCAGGCGACGCAAGATCTCGGTGCGCACGTTGTTGCCGATGACGTCAATAGTGGCGAGCACCTCCTCGGGCATATCCCCGGGCATCGACAGTCGTGGCACGCCCGCATTCTGCCCGACGCCGGCGCGACGACCGCTACTACCGCTATCACAGTTAGCGCGATAGAGTGCAGCGAGAGTACGCCACGCCTCCTGTCGGGGCATCAACTCCGATTCGGGGGGACAGTGGCGAAGCGGCAATCGACATGCTTTGCGGCCGAACGGACGGGGAATGAACGATGACTACTCGGGAAGTCGACGGCGTTCGGCGACGTCCGCCACTAGTGGCAACCAGCCAAGTTTCGGCCACGGTGATCGCGCCGGCCCCTCCAAGCGTCCTAGGAGACCAGGACGGCGACCTGTCGTCCGAACCGACACGCATGCAGCGGAAGCGGGGGAGCGAACCCATGACGGCCTCAACAAGCACCTCCAGCCGGCGTGTGGCCCACCCAGCCAGCGGAACCGGGCCGTCGCGAAAGCGTTCTACTCTTCGAAGCCACAGAAACACTCACTCGGGAGGTCGCTTCTGATGCTGTCCCCACGACGAATCGCAGTCGCGGCCGTCTCGATCGCTCTGCTCGCCACTACGGCTGCCTGCGGGGGAGGAGACGACGAGCCCGAGGCCACACCCTCCTCGAGCACCCCCACTCCGACGACGCAAAGCCAGTCACCCACGGAGCCCAGCCCCACGGAGACCGCCTGGCAGGACAAGTACACCGACGCCCAGCTCGACGCCTACGAGGAGGCGCTTGGCCGGTACGAGGAGTACGAGACCCGCAGCGAGCCCATCTTTGCCGAGGGCAAGGTGACCGACCGGGCCGAGGCGCTCTTCAAGCAGTACTTTCCATCACCGCTGTGGCAGGGGCAGCTGCGGCGCCTCACGACGTACGAGCAGGTCGACGTTCAGATCGAGGGCACGCCCGGAATCTACTGGTCGAAAGCCAAGTCGGTGAGCGACAGTGGCAAGTCAGTCGTGATCAACCAGTGTGTGGACTACACGCAGGTTTCCATCACCCAGCGAGGCGAACCTGCGCCGCCGGTCAAGGGGCAGCAGAAGCCCAACTTGCGAACAGTCACGTTGGAAAAGCCGGAGGGCTATGACTGGCTGATCTACGGGGTTGTCGACGCCTCGACCGGGAAGGCGCGGCCATGCGTGCCTTGAGAGCAGTCGTCGCGGCAATCCTGCTGACGGGCGTCCTAACGGCCGTCGTGGCAATCGGTGGCGCGCCGACCGCAACTGCGGACCCGCCCGCATGCCCGCCCGGTGAATCACCCTCAGAGATTCCCGGCGGCTGGATCTGCATCCCCGTCTCCGACCCAGGCGACCCCGGTGGGGAAGACCCGGGCGATGACGGCGGTGACGGCGGCACCCAGCCGGCGGGCTGCTTCGACGGCGACAAGGAGGTGCCCTGCAACGACGGTTACGGCGGCACGTGGGACGCCGGCCACGGCTGCTACGCCTTCCAAGTCACTCCGCCTCCGCCGGCCGGGTCGCCGCTATGGGAGGGCCACGATCCGTCCGAGGGGAGCGTGTACAGCTGCGACTACACCGTGACCATCCCGGAGAACTCGTGGTTCGTTCCGAACGGTGAGGACCCGTTGGTCGATCCAGCGGTGCTCGCCCAGGAGGCGCTCGGGCGGATAAAGCTCGAGAACGCGAACGCGCAGATCGCTCCCGGCCCCGGTTTCCACACCTACGTGCACATCGACAACTGGCTGTGGTTGCCCGAGGCGCAGTGGCACAGCCTGACCGAGACCGTCACTGCCGGGCCGACGTCGGTCACGGTCACCGCCGAACCCATCCGCGTGGACTGGGACATGGGCACCGAGGTGACCAGCTGCTACGACGCCGGCCGGGTCTGGACCAAGGGCATGACCGACGCGGCCAAGACGAGTTGCTCCTTCGCCTACGAGTCCATCGAGAACCCGACCGGCGACACCCACAGCGTCTCCGCGCAGCTGGT
>NZ_JBFWVK010000008.1:93117-98990 GCF_050246775.1 Nocardioides sp.
GTCCCAAAGCGACCGGGTCGAGGTCCTCGCCGTCACCGACGCCGTACCGGCCGGCCAGGTGATCGAGGAGGGCGACGTACGACCGGTCGAGGTGGCCGGTGTCGCCGGCGCGATCCCGGCCACCGACATCGACTCGGTGGTCGGCAAGCGAGCCGCGGCCGGTCTCGTCGAGGGCCAGGTCCTCACCGACGCCGCGCTGACCGACGAGCTGGTCCCCGGCGAAGACGAGCGCGTCGTCGCGATCGCGCTGCCGAACGGACGCGTACCCGGCGGCCTGTCCGCCGGCGACGTCGTGACGGTCATCGTGGTGCCCGTCGAAGGTGCCGAGGGCTCCAGCGAGCAACTCCAGGCGCCTGCGGTGCTGTCACAGGCCGCGTCCGTGCAGGCGGTGGGAGACACCCCTGAGGGCGGGCGCGTGGTCACGGTGCTCGTCGACGCCGGCGAGGCCGAGCAGGTCGCGGCCTACAGCGCCGCAGGTCAGGTCACGATCATCCAGGCGCCGCTCTCCAGCAGCGACACGGCGGGGGAGTGAGGACTGCATGCTGTTCGCAATCTGCGCCGACCGTGGTGCTCCCGGGGCGACCACGGCCGCTCTCGCGCTGGCGGCCGCCCGAGGCCTGCCGGCCGTGGTCGTCGAGGCAGACCCCTACGGCGGTGACCTCGCGCTGCGAATCCGCCGCGACGGCAACCCTCTGCCCACGACCCCGACCGTGCTCAGCGTCAGCGCCGGCCGATCGGGTCAGGGTCGGGCGTCGGGACCGCGCACCTCGCTCGCCGGGCCTGGGGGCGCGTCGGAGCGACGTCACCGCGACCTGTGGCGCGACGGATCGCACGAGATGTCCGAACATGTGCGCATCGTCCCGGGGTTCATGGCCGCCGAGCACGGCACGTCGATGGCCTGGCCGGTGCTGGCCAGTGCGCTCGAAGCGCAGTCGGTGCCGGTCTTCGCCGACCTCGGCCGCATCCACACCGGCTCGCCGTCGCTGGCCGTCGCGGCCGCCGCCGACGCGCTGATCCCGGTGTGCCGCAGCGACATGGCCTCGGTCCAGCACATGGTCGATCGGCTCGAGCTCCTCGTGCCGGCGATCGCCGACCGCAACGGCCGTCCCCCAATCGTGCTGCCGGTGGTCATCGCGCCCCGCCAGCACGGCGGCGCCATCGCCAACAGCGTCGCGGAGATCCTCGGCGAGACCGCAGTCGGGCCCACCCTGCGCGGGGTCAGCTGGCTGGCCTGGGACCCGGGCGCGGTCGCACACCTCGAGAACGGCGCCGACCCCTGGGCCAAGCCGCTGCGCAAATCGCCGCTGATGAAGTCGGCCCGCAAGGTGATGTGGATGGTCGGCCTGGCCACCGGGCTCTCGCACGCCGACCCGTCCGCCAAGAGCGGCGACAAGATCGGTGCGCGTCGTCGACGTCGGGACGAGCAGGAGACTCAGGACCAGCCGCAGTCCTGGGCGTCACCCTACGCACCCCACGACGCGCCAGTTCCCGTCGACGCACCTCGCGAGGGTCAGCAGAACGCGGCCACCCCGACGGCTACGCAGCCTCTCGGTGCGCCGCCTGCCTGGAGACCGACCCGCAGTGCCCAGACACCGGACACCCCGACCGGCAGCGGCGAGCAGAACGGCCAGCAGAACGGCCACCTGAACGGCCAGGCCCACAGCCAGGCCGACCAAGCCGACAGCCAGGGCGCCGGTGTCGGCCGCTGGGAGACCGCAGCACGACAGGAGCGCCGCTGATGGAGCGATCCGAAGCACCCAGCCTCGACCACGCGCTGCTGCGCCGGCTCCAGGTTCGCGTCGGTGACCTGCTCGAGGAGGACCTCTCCGAGCGCCGGCGCCGTCACCAGCCGCCGCTGTCGGACGAGGACACTGACGCCTTCAAGGCCGAGCTGGCCCACCGCGTCGTTGACGAGCACGCCCGGTCCCAGGCCGAGGGCGGGCTCGGCCAGATGTCGTGGGAGGACACCCAGGACCTGGTCAACGCCCTCAAGAACCGGCTCTACGGCGCCGGGTCGCTGGAGGCGCTGCTGCGTGACGAGCGGATCGAGGAGATCGACGTCAACGGTTGGCAGAACGTCTTCGTCGACTACACCAACGGTGTTAGGGCCAAGGTCGCGCCGGTGTTCGCCTCCAACGAGGAGCTCATCGAGACCATCCAGACCCTCGCCGCCCACGAGGGCCTCTCGGGCCGCAGCTTCGACTCGGCCAACCCGCACGTGAACTTCCGTCTCGGCTCGGCGCGCGTCCAGGCCGTGATGGCCGTCAGCACCGCCCCGGTCATCGCGATCCGCTTGCACCACCGCCACATGCGGTACACGCTCAAGGACCTGGTGGCCAACGGCACCATCGACCAGCCGTTGGCCGACTTCTTCGCGGCGGCGGTCCGAGCGAAGAAGAACCTCATGATCGGCGGCGAGACCAGCTCCGGGAAGACCGTGCTGCTGCGCGCCCTGGCCGCCGAGATCGGTCCCGAGGAACGGCTCATCACCATCGAACGGGCCCTCGAGCTGGGCCTGGAGGACGACGTCGACGCCCACCCCGACACTGTGGTGATGGAGGAGCGGCTGGCCAACGCCGAGGGCGAAGGTGCCGTGCCCATGCGAGAGCTGGTCACCATCTCCAAGCGCATGCGACCCGACCGGGTCATCGTCGGCGAGGTCCTGGGTGATGAGGCCCTGGTGATGCTCAACGCGATGATGCAGGGCAACGACGGCAGCCTGTCCACGATCCACGCCAACAGCTCCGAGGGCATCGTGGAGAACATCATCGCCTACGCGGTGCAGGCCCCCGAGCGGCTCCCGCGCGCAGCGACGGTCAGCATGATCGCCAACGGCCTGGACTTCCTCGTCTTCGCGCGCCGCTACCGCGGCGAGGGCGCCCAGCGCCGGGTCGTGCACTCGGTACGCGAGATCGTCGGCTACGACGAGCACGGGTTGAAGACCAACGAGATCTTCCGTCCCGGCCCGGACGGGATGGCAGTGCGGGACGAGCCGGTTGCCATCAACTGCATCGAGGCGCTGCGCGAGGTCGGCTACCGCGACGTCGGCGACCCCGACCCGGGGCGGTGGGTCTGACATGGTCGCGCTTCTCGGGGTCGCGCTGGCCCTCGGCCTGCTCGGCATCGCACGCCTGATCCGAGGCCTTCCGCTGCTCCCCACCCTCCGAACGGGGGAGAGGGTGCGCAGCACGTCCAGCCGGCTCTCGGCCCACGAGCAGCGGACGCTGATCGCCGGTGGGGCGGTCGGCCTCATGGTGGTGCTGGTGAGCCGCAACCTGGTGTTCGGTGTCATCGCCGGCGCCGCGGTGGTGCTGTGGCCGATGGTGGTCGGCGGCGGGAGGGCCGAACGTGCCGACCTCGCCAAGCTGGAGGCGCTGGCCCAGTGGACCGAGGCGCTGCGCGACCTGGCCCAGAAGGGCTCCGGCCTGGAGTCGGTCATCCCCCGCACGGTCGACACCGCCTCCGACGTCCTCGTGGGCCCGTTGCGGTTGATGTCGCGACGGCTCAGCGTCAAGGTCCCGCTGCCCGAGGCGCTGAGCCTGTTCGCCGACGAGGTCGACGACGCCAGCGCCGACACCGTCGTCGCGGCCCTCGCGCTGTCGGCCCGCCAGCGCCGCGGCCGGCTCTCCGACGTCCTGGGCGCGCTCTCGGAGGCGCTGCGCGACGAGCTCGAGCAGCGAACCAAGATCATGCGCGAGCGCAACATGATCCGCCGCGAGGCCGCCCAGGTCGCCGCACTGACCGCGGTGCTGGTCATCGGCGCCAACCTCTTCGCGCCCCCCAGCCTCCCCAACGAGGCCGACAGCGCCGCCCAGGTCCTGCCGCTGCTCCTCGCTGTCGCGTTCGTGTTCGTGTTCAGCCGGGTCCGCAAGCTCGCGGAGCCGGAGATCCAGCCGCGGTTCCTGTCCTCCTCCACCGAGGTGCTCGAGGCCGCCACCTACCGGCCCAAGACACGGCCGGGCGCCCGCGCAGCGCTCGTCGAGGAGGGGACCCGATGAACCACGCAACCACCGGCGTCATCGTCCTCGGCGCGCTGCTGGCGCTGGGGCTGCTGCAGCTGCGCTGGCTGCTGTTCCCGCCGGCCCCGGACCTGGTCGCCGAGATCGACCACTGGCGCCGCGGCCGCGAGCGCGCCACCGAACGCGCCGACTCGCCTCAGCAACTCTCGCCCATCGGTCGCATCGCCCGCTGGGTCGTCGACCTGCTGCGGACGCACCGCCCCGACTTCCTCGACAACCTTGCCCCCGACCTGGCCATCACCCAGCGTGACTTGCAGTCCTGGCTCACCCGCGTCACCGGCCTCGCTCTCGGCTTCGGCCTGGCCCCCATCGTGCTGGTCCTGGCCCGCCGTCTGCGCGGCGACGACGTCACCGTGCAGTGGGCGCCGATCGTCGGTGCGCTCCTGGCCGTAGCGGCGGTGGTGCTCTCGATCAGGGATCTGCGCAACCAGGCAGCCAGCGCCCGCGAGGAGTACACCCAGGCGCTCTCGATCTACCTCGACCTCGTCGCCATGAGCATGGAAGCCGGCCAAGGGCACGCCCAGGCCCTGCCGGCCGCCTCCCAGATCGGCACCCGGCGAGTCTTCGACGAGATCCGCACCGCCATCGACCTGGCACCCTCGCGCGGCATCACCGCCTGGGAAGCGCTCGGGCAGCTGGGGGAGCGGTACCGCATCGCCGAGCTGGTCAGCCTGCGCTCGAGCATCGAGCTGGCCCAAGACGACGGCGCACGGGTCAAGGCCTCGTTGATCGCCCGAGCCAAGACGATGCGCTCCTCGCGGCTGGCCGGCGCGGTCGAGCGCGCCAACAAGGCCACCGAGTCCATGCGCCAGCTGACCCTCGTGGCCGCGATGCTCGCCTCGGTCTACATCGCCGCGCCCTACATCCTCGCTCTCCGATCCGCAGCGGGAGCCCCATGACCACACCCAGAAGTCCAGCCGAACCCGGCACCTGCCTGGTAGCGGTCATCCCCCCACATGCACCACACGATCCTCGAGGAGGAGTCCAGATGTTCAAGTTGTTCCGAGTTCTCAACGTCCTGATGCTGACCCTGATGCTGCGTATGAAGGGCTCCGCCACAGCCTTCATCCACCAGCCCCGCAAGCGCGACGAGCGTGGCGCGAGCGCGGTCGAGTGGCTCGTCATCCTCGGCGCCGGCATCGCGATCGCCTACTTCGCCGGCGACTCGGTCATGGCATTCGCCAAGTCCCTCGTCGGCGACCTCGGCAAGTAGCCCGACCCACCCACCAACCCGCGACCCGCGTCAGGGACCACCAGGCACACGCCGGTAGCCCTCACCGCCACCCGAGAGGAGGTGCGACCCGCATGAACACCCCAAAGCAACGGCGCGTCCGCCGCACTCTCCTCGAGCCCCGCCCTTGGCGCCGCCGCGGCGAGCGGGGCGCCGCTGGCGTGGAGTTCCTGATCGTGGCGACGGTGCTGATCTTCCTGTTCACCACCCTGGTGCAGTACGGCATCAGGTTCCACGCCCAGCGCGTCGCCGAGGCCGCAGCGCGAGAGGGCGCGGTCGCGGCTGCCCGCTTCGACGGCACCGAGGGCGCCGGCAGCAGCACCGCCAAGGAGTACGTCGACGACGACGGCAAGCCAGCGGTCACCGGCTCGAGCGTGTCGGTCAGCCGCTCGCCGACCGAGGCCCGGGTGACCGTGACGGTCGACGTCGTCACCCTGGCGCCGTGGCTGGGTGGCTCGATCACCTCCACCGCGACGGCACCCGTGGAGAGGTTCGTCGAACCCTCCCGTGAGTTCACGATTTCTGAAGGGTCCGACGGTGGGAACTGACGGCGACCTGGGCGGGAAGTCCAGAGTAGATGGCCTGGGTTCGCGAACCCGGGACCAATTCCTTCTCTCGACGAG
>NZ_JBFWVK010000009.1:0-55604 GCF_050246775.1 Nocardioides sp.
GAAACGGGAGCACGCACAGCCTCGGCAGCGGTGGACATCGACAATGACCGGCGAGTCGTAGCTGCACGGACAGCCGGGGGACGGCTCAGGGCACTCCAGTTGGTGCGGTCAATAGCTCGTGGGCGAGGGTCTTGACCTGTGCGGCAGCGTCCATGTCGGTACGCACCGATACTTCGCGGGTCAGGTAGTCGGTGATCCCGTTCGCCCCATAGATCGAGGCGGCGTCCGGCACCTGCTTGAGGGTGAACCCGCACGCCTGGACCCGGGCGGCCAGGCCGTCCCACAGCCCAACGGGTGCCTGGCCCTGGAGCAGTGTGGGCAGGGGGCGTTCGGGGACCGGGTCGCCGTCGGTCTGGGAGATGTCCCAGACATGGGCCGGTCGCAGCCCCACCAGCCGGGATCGGACCACTTCTCCCCACTGGGGTTTCTCTCCACGTCCCAGCCGCCGCCATGACTCGGGATTCTCGGGGGTCTTGGTGGCGTAGCGGCCAGTCACCGGGGCGAGGATCGCGTAGCCGGACTGGCCTTTCATGACCTGTCGGTTCAGGCTAAGCCACTGCTTGAACCCGGCGACGTACGTCGGCACCGGATCGGGCACCCGCCCCGCCTCGTACGCCGCGTAGTGCTGGACGTGGATGAGCATCGTGTTGTTGAAGGACCGAGACCGGAAGCGAGCCGCGAACTCCAATGCCCGGCGCCAATCATCACCGCTCACCAACGCAGCCACCGATTTGGTCAGTTGCTCTTGAATCGCATCGAGCTTCGCATCACGAGCCGCCCGGCTCTGCGGTTGCTGTCTCATCGGGGATCAGCTCCTGTCGTCTCAGACGCCAGGTGCGCGATTGCCACCGATGAACCGGGCCGAAGTGTCGAACAACTCCAGCTCGGCTGGGTGTAGCTGATGTTGAACAACGAAGCTCCTGTTCTTGATCCGCCACAGCCCCTGCCCGGTGCCGAGCGTGGGGAGCAGTGACTGCTCGGTGCCGGTGAGGCCGAGGGCGGTGGCTGTGGTTCCGAGCTGGTCGGATTCCTGCCGGTAGACCACCCGGGTCTCAGCGTTCGACAGCAGCGAGGATGCGAGAGCGCGCATGGCTGACCCCTGGTCGCCGACATTGTCGAGATCAGAGAGCTTGTGGAAGATCAGCATGTTCGCGATGCCGTAGTGCCGCGCGAGTCGCCAGTGAGCGTCCATCCTCCGCAGTAGCGCGGGGTGCGACATGAGACGCCACGCCTCGTCGTAGACAACCCACCGCTGACCACCGTTGGGGTCGAGCAGCGCGGATTCCATCCACGCCGACGCACAGGTCATCAGGACCGAGACCAGCATTGCGTTCTCGGTCACCCGTGACAGGTCAAGGGAGACCATCGGCAAGGTGGGGTCGAACCGCACCGTCGACGGACCGTCGAACAGACCCGCCAGGTCGCCGGCGACGAGGCGTCGAAGCGCGTGGCCGGCGAGCCGCCCGTCCTGAGCCAGACGACCGTCCGGGTCTTCGGCAATGTCGGGCGTGAGCAGTCGATCGACCACCATCGGCAGCACCGGCACCTCACTCGAGCGGACCGCACCGATCAGGGCGACGTCGATCGCAGTGTGTTCCAGCGGGGTCAGCCGACGGTCCAGCACCGTCTCGGCAAGCGCGCCAACCAACTCTCGGCGACGCGAACTGACCTGCGCCAACCACTCGGCGTCTTCCAGCCCGCTGGGACGGTGGCCCTCGTCCAGAGGGTTCAGCCGGTTGCTCATCCCATGCCCGAGAGCGATGGCCTTCCCGCCCACGGCCTCGGCAACCGCGGTGTGCTCACCCTTCGGATCACCCGGCACGTAGACACGACGACCGAAGGGAATCGAGCGGGTGTAGAGGCTCTTGGCCAACGCAGACTTACCCGAGCCGACGATGCCGGCAAGCACGAGGTTCGGCGCGGTGATCAGACCTCGCTGGTAGAGCACCCACGGGTCGTACACGAAAGAGCTCCCCGAGTAGAGGTCCTGCCCGACGAAAACGCCCTCACTCCCAAGCCCACCCTCTGCCAGAAATGGGTACGCACCAGCCAACGTCGCAGAGGTGTCCTGATGGCGAGGAATTCGAAGTCTTCCTGGGGTGCGTAACGCGGATGGTCCGCGCTCGCCCGACCGAGGAAGGATGGTCGTCGCCTTTCGCTCCGCGACGAGGGCGGCAGACTTCGCGTTCGCGGCGGACTTGGATTCAGCGCGGTCGGCGGCCAGCAGTCCCTTGGCGGCCCGTGTACGTAGTTTGCGCTCCCTGCGCCGCTCCCGGCCAGGGGAAACCAGCACTGCGCTGTACAGACGCCCCTCACCCCTGCCGGTCACAACGAGACACCTGGGTTTCGGGTTGTAGGCGGGGTTGCGGCGGCGAGCGCGGAGTCCTGCCGGACGTAGGCGATCGATGCTGCGACCTCGTGGGCGTGCTCGAGGGGCGCAGAAACCTGTCGAAGTTCCTCGCCTGCCCGGTGCAGCTCCCACGAAACCTTATGGGCGGCAGCCCGACTGGCTACGTCTACATCGGTGGTCCACGTCCTTGTTTGGGCCGCTCCGTCGTGGAAGGCCGCAAGCTGAGGCAGGGACTGCTCCAATGATGATCCGCCGGCAGACAACGATCCCAGCACTGAGTAGATCTGCCGCGGGTCGTCGATGGCCCGGGTGGAGTGCGCGAGGCAACGCAACGCTTCCCGTGCTTGTGCCGCCTCCCGAACTGGGTCCTGGAACCTTGGCATCGAGACCCTCCTGCTCCTGACTGGATTGGTCACCCAAGAGGTGTGCGGTCATCACCGCACCGGCGCTAGACCGTTCAGCTCGCACGGCGTGGACGGGGGCAGTCAGGTCGTCGGCAGGGCACTAGCCGCACGATGGCGTGACCCCAACCCAGAAAGGCCCCGATATGAGCGTTGACACTGTTTGCTCGACTGTCTATGAGTCCGCCTGCGAGCGCGTAGCGCAGCGGCCTCAAGCTCGGGAGCGCCACCGGCGCGGCTGAACGACCACCGGCCCGTCCGCTTCCCCGTGGCCCACGAGGTGATGCGCCAGACGAGGGGGCCAGACCTGGCCACGCCAGTTTGGGTCTGCCAGCGCCGGGTAGTTGACCTGGGTCTGCGGGATTCCTTCGGGAGCAAGGACGACCTGAAAGCCGTTCCGCGCGGTCAACGCGAACGAAAGCGCGGCTCCCGCAAGTAGTACGACGTCCAGGCCGGCCTTGAGCGGCCACGGTGTTCCGCTGAGGTGACCTCGCGAGGCCTCGGCCGCTACACCGGTGCGTTCTCCTCCGAACGCGAGCCTCATGATCGAACCGGCCTGAGTGGCCAGCGCGAGTGCGAGGCCACCCAGCATGGGCCGCCACTGTCCACCGCACGGACAGCGAGGTGCCTGGCGGGAGCGCCAGGCGAACCGCCAGTCGTGCCAGGGGAAGCGCGGCACGCTCAGTTGCCCTTGATGGACCTTGTTGGCATTGTGGGGCTGACCTGCACAAACGTGTTAGCGGACGCTGTGTGCGATTGGTCGCGGCTGCTTCTTCTGCCACGTTTTTGCCACGCACGCAGGTGCTCGCTGGACCTTCGCACACTCACTCCTGGTGAGTAGCCCTCCTCACGAGGGTCGCGCCCAACTTTGAGCAACCGAGCGCGCTCGTGATCACGTTCCGGATCCCCTGACGTGGCCGGGCCTGCCGTGATCCTGTCCGCGTTTCCAGTCGGCCAGGGCGTCGTTCTTATGCCGTAGGCCGACCAGGCGGGCAGGTAGCCACCACTTCACCGCCCGACGGGGAGTCGTGCGACGGCACCAGCAGTCCGGATCGCAACCGCACTGACGGTTTCGCGGGTTGTGAATCCGCTGGAGAACGCTTCGGCTCACATCCGCGATCCTACCGCGCACCGGTCAGCTCCCCGGGTGCATGACACCGGTTCCGACCAGGGCGAGGATGGCCGCGCCGAGCGCGATCCGGTAGACGACGAAGACCGTGAAGTTGTGGTGGCTGATGTAGTGCAGGAACCACGCGATGATCAGATAGCCGACCACAAAAGCGATGACGGTGGCCAGGATGGTAGGGCCCCAAGGAGGAGCGGTCGCAGAGCCTATCTTGGTGAGCTCGAGGGCTCCGGAGGCCAAGACTGCGGGGCCAGCCAGGAGGAAGGAGAACCGCGCTGCATCCTCGCGGCGATAGCCCAGGAGCAGTCCGGCACTGATGGTGCCCCCGGAGCGTGACACTCCGGGAATCAGCGCGAGAGCCTGGGCGAAGCCCATCGCGATGGCGTCTTTGGACCTGAGCTGATCGAGCGGGATGCGGTTGCTGGCAACACGGTCGGCGAGTCCGAGGATGAGCCCGAACACGATGAGGGTGACGGCGAGGATGCGCAAGTCGCGGAATGCGGTCTCGATCGGGTCCTGCAGGGCGAGGCCCAGCAGGCCGATCGGGAGGGTTCCCAGAATGATGAACCACCCGAGCCGCGCGTGGGGATCGGATCGGAGACCGGTGTTGCGCAACGATCGGATCCAGGTGGTCGCAATCGCGGAGATGTCCTTGCGGAAGTAGATCAGCACTGCCGTTTCTGTGCCGAGTTGCGTGACCGCCGTGAAGGCCGCACCTGGATCGCTCCACCCGGCGAGCGCGGCGACGATGCGAAGGTGCGCCGAGGACGAGATCGGGAGGAATTCGGTGAGACCTTGCACCAGTCCGAGGACAGCAGCGGTGAACCAGGACATGCGACGGGATCCTTCGTGTTGGGTGCGGGTCTTGTTGCCCACGAGGTGCGGCTGGCAGTGAGCGCGGTCAGGGCAGCAGGTGAGGGAGCGTCGCGGAGTCGATCAGGATGTAGAGGCCGAGTCCGATGAAGACAGCCGGGACGAGCCAGCCCTCGAGCTTCTCCAGGCCCTCCACGACGGTGTGATGGGTTCCGACGACGCCGCCGATGCCGCACCAGATCGCCACCAGTACCAAAAAGACGATGATGGTGGTGGCGGCTTGCGGACCTGACATGGTGCGGAAAACCGGGTGTAGATGGCGATGTTGTCGCCGCCGTTGGCAAACGTGATCCCGGCGACGCCGAGGAGCCCACCCGCTCTCAGGGCTGACTCTGCCGCGTCGTCGCCTCCCCCGTGGCGGAGAGTGCGGATCAGTGCGTGGACACCGATCGCCATCGGGATGAGGCCGAGCAGTCCCACCCACTCGACGGGCACGATCGTGAGACCCAGAGCCGCGATCGCGCTGAGACCCACGAGCGCGATGAAACCGATGTATTGGCCCGCCACCACCGACCGGCCCCGGATGCCTCCGCGGGTGGAAGCGACGAAGAGCGACGTCAGCACGACAACGTCATCAAGGTTGGTGGCCACGAAGAGGCCGATCGCCGTCGCGATGGTGGTCAGCACGCCGCACTCTGTCTAGCCTCTTCCGCGTTGCCGTCGTTGCCGTGCCGGAGTGCGCTGATCAGGATCAGGCCGACGCCGATGGTGATGAGGACGTCGGGGAGGTTGAAGGTGGGATACCACCCGGTGTGGAAGTAGTCGGTGACCACACCATCAGTGGCCCGATCGAGGAGATTGGAGAGGGCGCCGGCGAGCACAGCGGCGAATCCCACCACACTCAACGAGGTCAGTGTTCGCGCGTTGCTCCACGCGAAGACGAGCACGCCGAGCGTGATCGCGCCGGTCAATGCCACGATGACGGCGCTCGGCAACCGGTCGCCGAAGCTGAACGCAACGCCAGGGTTGAACGCAAGGCGCAGGTCCATCGGACCCAGGTCGACCGGATGCGCACCCAGGGTCTGATCCGCAATCGCCTTGACCGCCAGACACATGCCGGTGAGCCCAGCCGCCAGCCCGACCAGCCAGCGCCGTCGGCGAGCCGCCGCGAGCTCGGTCGCCACGCTGGTGGCCGGTCTCACGCTGTGACCCCCGTGTCAGCGGGCTCGACCGTCGATGCGGTAGCAATGTTCGCGAGCGCCCCTGACGTCCGTCCAGCCCGGACGCCGTTGCCGATCACGACGATCTCGGCCAGTTCGTGCACCAGGACCACCGCGGCCAGCCCGAGGACGCCCAGCGCTGCAAGCGGGATCAAGACGGTGATGAGGCCAAGAGAGAGGCCAACGTTCTGCAGCATGATCAACCGCGCACGACGCGCATGGGCCAGGGTCTGCGGCAGGTGGCGCAGGTCCTCGCCCATCAGGGCAACATCAGCCGTCTCGATGGCCACGTCGCTGCCCATCACACCCATCGCGATGCCCACATCCGCGGTCGCCAGCGCCGGGGCATCGTTGACACCGTCACCGACCATCGCCGTCGGTGCGCTCTCACGCAGCCGGCGGATGATCTCCGACTTGTCCTCGGGGCGCAGATCGGCGTGGACATCAGTGATCCCGGCCAGGGCGGCCAGCGCGGTCGCCGTGCGCTCGTTGTCGCCGGTCAGCATGGCGACCCGGTAGCCGTCGGCACGGAGCCGAGCGACCACCTCGGGTGCTTCGGGGCGCAGGTCGTCGCGGACCGCCACGGCACCGATCACAACCCCGTCGTACTCGACAAGCACCGCCGTGGCGCCAGCCTCCTGCATCACGGTGACCTGCTCAGCGAGCCCGACCGCGTCGATCCAACCCGGTCGGCCAAGGCGAGCCTGCCGGCCGTCAACGGTTCCCGTCAGGCCCGCGCCGGTGACAGCCTCGACGCCCTCGGCATCAGGGTGCCCCGGTACAGCGGCGAGGATGGCACGAGCCAGCGGGTGCTCGCTGCGGGACTCCAGGGCGGCCGCAATGTCGAGGACCTGCTCCCGATTGTGGCCAGAAGCGGTGGCGACGTCGACCACGGCAGGCTGGTTGCGGGTCAGGGTCCCCGTCTTGTCCAGGGCGACACTCCGAATCCGGCCCAGTGCCTCCAAGGCAGCACCGCCCTTGACCAGGGCGCCGATGCGGCTCGCGGCACCGATCGAGGCAACCACGGTGACCGGCACCGCGATCGCCAGCGCACACGGGGAGGCGGCGACCAGGACGACCAGGGCCCGTTCGATCCAGGTGGCGGGGTCACCAAGAAGACTGCCGGCGATGGCGATCCCGGCGGCGAGGACCATGATCCCGGGGACCAAGGGCTTGGCGATGCGGTCCGCGAGCCGCTGTGCGTCGCCCTTGCGGGACTGTTCGGCCTCGACGATGTTGACGATCCGGGCCAGCGAGTTGTCCTCGGCGGTGGTGGTGACCTCGACCTCGAGGACTCCGTTGCCGTTGATAGAGCCTGCAAAGGCAGTGGCGCCGACGCTGACCTCGACCGGGACCGATTCGCCCGTGAGCGCGGACACGTCTAGGGCGGTCCGGCCGGAGCGGATCTCGCCGTCGGTGGCCAGCCGCTCGCCGGGCCGGACAAGCATCAGGTCGCCGACGACAAGGTCGACCGGAGCCACGGTGACCTGAGCGCCGTCGCGGAGGACAGTAGCCTCGGCCGGGACCAGTGACAGCAGCGCACGGAGACCGCGGCGGGTTCGGGCAACGGCGTACTCCTCCAGCCCCTCGCTGATCGAGTACAGGAACGCGAGCGCCGCGGCCTCGGCGACCTCGCCGAGAATCACCGCGCCGACCGCGGCGATGGTCATCAGCGTGCCGACACCGATCTTGCCCTTGACCAACCGACGCAAAGTGCTGGGGACGAAGGTCCAGGCACCCAGGGCAAGGGCCACGGCGTACAAGCCCGAGGCCACGCGGTCGGGGCCCTCGTTGAGTCCCGTGAGGAACCCTGCGAGCAGCAACACCCCAGCAGCCGCGGCGAAACGCAGCTCGCTGACCTCCCACAACCGCTCGGGCTCCTGCTCCTCCACGTCGTCGTCGGTGCTTGGTTCGTCGTGGCCGCAGCCGCAGGCGTTGCTCATCGCGCGTGTTCCTGTTTCGTCGGGGAGATGGAGGTGTCGGAATCGACGGGGTCGCCGTAATTGGGACACAGCTCGACCGCGTCGCCGGTGAGGGCAAGCAACTGCTCGGCGCTGCTCAGCAGGTCGAACAACTCGGGATGCGCAAGTCCATAGAACATCTGGCGGCCTTCTGGGCGGCCGACAACAAGACCGCACTCGCGCAGGCAGGCCAGGTGACCCGAAACAGTGCCCTGGGCGAGACCGAGGTTTCTGGTCAGGTCCACCACGCGCAGCTCGGCCTCGGCCAACTGGCGTACGATCGCCAACCGGGTGCGGTCTGCAAGGCCGTGGAAGAGAGCTGCTCCGCGGCGCAAACCAGGATCATCACCAACGGTCGTTGTTATCGGCATGTTCCGATGATATCGCATTGCGTTGCCTCCAAAGAGGCCCTGGCGCGGAGCCAATGCCTATGGCAAGGCCGACGCTGACGACAAGTTCGAAACCCGTTCTGGCCGAACGAGACCACGCAGCATCGCGGAAGGTCCTGGCGCCTCCGACCCGTGCATGGGGACAATGAGTGGCACCAGCGTCAGCGGACTTCGAGCTGCACGATCACTGCGTTACTCAAAGGCCTCGACCTCGGCTGCCGCTGGCTCGACCGAGGTGCCGTCCGACGCGATATGGCCCTGAGGACTCGATTTCACCAACCAACGCCTACCAAGAACCGCCGTTCATGCCGGCTGAAGTTCTTCGAAATCTCCGCCCCTGACTGGCATTCGTCACCTTCCAAGCAAGCGGCACGCATCCTACGAAGGACGGAGATGGTCGCCCGGAAACGGGCGGCCCACGATCGATTTTCAGGGTCGTTGTTGGACGTCGTTGGCAGTTGCTGCCACCTCGTCCGGTCCGGATTTGAGGTGGTCGTGTGCATGGCGGGATGAAGTTCTACCGCGGTTCCGCAGCTGCTGCACGCGCGTACGTTGAGGCCGATCATTCCCGCGCTGACGACTACTACCTGACCCAGGGGTCCGGCGTCGCCGCTCGTTTCGTGGTCGGTGTGAGGCACGTAGTGAGCCCGGCTGTGCTGCAAGCTCCTGACCTCGATGGCGAGACCTACGAACAATGGGTCGCCGGGTACGACAGCGGCACAGGTCTTCATCACTCACGGCTACAAGTACTTCCGACGGCTCGGTGAGATCAACCGCCGCGGACCCACCCTCCTTCCCGAACCCCTGCGCCTGGGTGGGTTGACCGTCGAGCAGGTACAGCGGCTCGTGGCCGACGGCGCCACCCTCATCGACGTACGGCCCATCGCCGAATACGCCGCGGCACACCTGCCCGGAGCGCTCTCGATCCCGCTGCGAGAGGCCTTCGCCACCTGGCTCGGCTGGCTCGCCCCACTGGACTGTCCCGTGGTCGTCGTGCGCAACCCCGACCAGGACCCCGTCGAGATCCTCGCGCAGGCGGCCAAGGTCGGGTACGACGATCTGGCTGGCGAGCTCACCGGAGGACTGTCCGCGTGGGCGGCCCAGGACCTCCCGACAACTTCCACCGAATTGAGGACTCCGGCCGCGATGTCCGACGACCAGGTGCTCGACATCCGTCAGGCATCGGAGTTCACCGGCGGGCACGTGCCGGGAGCCGGGCACATCGAGCTCGGCGACCTCTCCGCCGCCGCCCCGTCACTGCGAGGGGGACCAGTCACGGTGGATGTGCGGCCACGGTGAGCGTGCGATGACCGCAGCCAGCCTCCTCGAACGAGCGAGCCGAGCCAAGGTGGCGGTGCTCCTCGGTGGGCCGCAGGACTGGGCTACCACGCATGGCGCCACCCTGGAGACCGACGCATGACGAACGCCGAGACCAAGGACCCACCCGTGCAGCTGGGGCTGCGCGCCAACCTCGCACAGTTCTCCCTGCTGGTCGCGGTCAACGCCATGGTCGGCGGAATGCTCGGCCAGGAACGCACCGTCCTGCCGCTGCTGGCAGAACAGGAGTTCCACCTCAACGCCTACACCGCCGGGATGACCTACATCCTCGCGTTCGGCCTCGCCAAGGCAGCTACCAACTACCTGGCCGGCACCTGGTCGAACCGCTACGGCCGCAAACCAGCGCTCATCGCGGGGTGGCTGGTCGCCGTACCCGTTCCCCTTCTGTTGATCTGGGCCCCAACCTGGTGGTGGGTCATCGTCGCCAACCTGTTGCTCGGCATCAGCCAGGGCCTGACCTGGTCCACGACCGTCATGATGAAGATCGACATGGTCGGCCCGCACCGACGTGGCTTCGCGATGGGCCTCAACGAAGCCGCCGGCTACGCTGCCGTCGCGGTCACTGCGCTGGCCACGGGCTTCATCGCCGCCCAGAGCGGACTCCATCCCGAACTTTTCTACCTCGGAATCGCCTTCGCTGCGCTCGGACTCGGTCTGTCCACGTTGCTCGTTCGCGAGACCCGGGGCCACGCCGAGGCCGAGGCCCGCAGCCACGTCGCGCGCTCTGACGGCAGTGATGAGCACCTGCACGCGCAACTGACCCAGCGCGAGGTGTTCGTGCAGACCAGCTTCCGTGAGCCAGCGATGTCCGCTTCCTGCCAGGCCGGCATTGTCAACAACCTCAACGACGGCCTCGCCTGGGGGCTGTTCCCGTTGCTGTTCGCCACCGCAGGACCCAGCCTGGGGAAGTTCGGCATCCTGGCCGCGCTCTATCCCGCCGTGTGGGGGCTTGGCCAGCTCGGCACCGGGGCACTCTCAGACCGGATCGGTCGCAAACACCTGATCGTCCGCGGCATGCTCACCCAAGCCGTGGCGCTCGGCGTCGTCGCCGCGGGGGGCACGTTCGGCCTCTGGGCGCTGGCCGCGGTGCTCCTCGGGGCAGGGACCGCCATGGTCTACCCGACCTTGCTGGCCGCGATCGGCGACGTCGCGCACCCCGCCTGGCGGGCCAGGTCGGTCGGGATCTACCGGCTCTGGCGCGACGGCGGTTTCGCGGTCGGAGCCGTCCTCTCCGGAGTGGTTGCCGACCTGTGGGGGGTCCGCGCTGCCGTCTGGACCGTCGCCGCGCTCACCGCCGCCTCAGGCCTGCTCGTCGCCATCCGCATGTACGAAACTCGACGCCAAGCACCAGTTTGAGTTGCGCGGACGGGAGTCCGCCACCCGTCATTTCGGAACGCCGAATGGTCCAATCCGGCTCACGTCGGACGCTCAGCGGCCGTTCGGGCACCCCGGTGTTCCAACCAGTCAATGAGGTCGGGGGCTTCAGCGCGTCGGGCGGCATCGAGTGGGGTGAGTTCGTCGTAGCCGACCCAGTTGAGGTCGGCTCCGTGGTCGAGCAGGATGATTGCGGTGTCGAGCTGTCCGCCGTGGCAGGCTCCCCAGAAGCTGCTGGTGATGCCGTCGAGGGTGTGGTTGCCGTTGCCCAGCAGTCTAATAACGCGCGACACCAGGCCGAGGGCTGCGGCTTCGAACAGGTTCGTGGAGGCGCCGCGGTCGAGGAGCAGGCGGGCGGCCTCCCACTGTCCGAACGCGGTGGCGTCGGCCATCGGGGTGCCGCCGGCGATGACGGCCCCGGTCGCGTTGAGGTCGGCGCCCGCGTCGAGCAGGGCGTTGATGGCGTCAAGGTCGCCGCTGCTGGCGGCCCAGTGCAAAGGAGTCTCGGCGTGGTCACCGAGGCTGGCTGCGTTGGGGTCGGCCCCGGCCGCGACGAGCGCAGCGATGGTGGCAGCGACACCCGGGTAGTGGCCGGGCCAGTCGGTGGCGATGTGCAGGAGTGTGCGACTTTCGTGGCGGGCGAGGCGGGCTGCGGCGAGTCCGGGATTCGCGTCCAGGAGTTCAGTCAGAGTTGACAGTTCGCCGCCACGGACGGCGGTGATGGCTGCCTCATGAGTGGGGTTCTCGATGAGGGCGTCGAGGATCCATTGGTCCGGTGGGGTGCCCGTGGTCCCGTTCGGGGTGGAGTAGAGGCGACATTGCAGGCCGTAGTTGGCATCGGAGTTGCGCCCGGCAGCGGTGAGGTCGACGTCGTGGCCGTTGACCCGTAGCGAGGGTGAGCCTAGGAATCGCCTGGCGCGAGCGTCGTCCTCGCTGTCGATGCGAACCAGGGTGATCGGGATCGCCACTGCGTACTCGCCGAGGAGTTGGCGTAGGTGGGGCAGGAAGGTCTCATGGTGGGGACAGCCGTCGAAGAAGAGCAGCTCGATGCTGGGCGGTGGGTCGAGTTCGCGGATGTCGGCGATCAAACCTTTCCGCAGGGTGAGCCGGACCGTCAGCTCGGCCGGGAAGTCGTCGGGGTCCGGTGCGTCGACCTTCAGTCGGACGAGCAGAGTGTTGCTGTCCGGCCCGTCAGGGCCGTCGCGAAGATCGGGGTGGATCTCGGTGCGGGTGATGGTCACGCCAGCGGCAAGCAGGCCGTCATAGTGGTCGCCGGCCTCGGCCCGGCTGGTGCACTGATTGCCACCGTGTTCACCGCCCCAGTGCACGTCGTCGGTGAGCAGAGCCGTGAACGCCTCACGGGTGCCAGCCACCAACGCCGCGAACAATGCCGTGGCGAACTCGGCGCTGCTGCCTGGGTGGTCTGGTGCCGTCACATTGGGCTCCTGCTCTGTCCGTGAGGCAAGTATCTGCCCAAACATCGGCAGGGGACACAGGTGTGCCTGGTCCGCGGGACTCTCATCCGAGCTTCTGCGTCCGCAGTCGCAGTGCGTTGGTGATCACGCTGACCGACGACATTGCCATGGCAGCCGCAGCGATGATCGGGGAGAGCAGGAGCCCGAAAGTGGGGTACAGGACACCGGCGGCGACGGGGATGCCGGCCACGTTGTAGACGAAGGCGAACACCAGGTTCTGCCGGATGTTGGACATGGTGGCCTGCGAGAGCTTGCGGGCTCGCACGATGCCGGTGAGGTCACCTCGGAGAAGCGTTACGCCGGCGCTCTCCATCGCCACGTCGGTCCCGGAGCTCATCGCGAGCCCCACATCGGCAGCGGCCAGGGCTGGGGCGTCGTTCACGCCGTCGCCGGCCATGGCGACCACCCGTCCCTCCTCGCGGAGCTGCTTGACGATGTCACTCTTGTGGTCGGGGAGCACCTCGGCCTCGATCCGGGCGATGCCGAGACGGCGTCCCACGGCTTCGGCGGTGACCCGGTTGTCGCCGGTCAGCATCACCACCTCGATCCCTTCGGCCCGAAGGGCTGCGAGGGCGTCGGCGGTGGTGGCTTTGACCGGGTCAGCGACGGCGAAGATGCCAGCAACCGCGTCATCGACGCCGATGAAGATGGCGGTGGCACCGTCGGCCCGCAGTTCGTCGGCCTTTGCCGTCAGGGGAGCCGTGTCCATCCCGTGGCTGAGCAGGAACCCGGCGCTTCCGAGTACGACCTGCTTGCCATCGACCGTGCCGAGAGCTCCCTTCCCGGTGGGGGAGTCGAAGTCGATGACATCCGGGATGGTGACACCGGCGCTTTCTGCTGCTTCCACGACTGCCCTGCCAAGGGGGTGCTCCGAGGCCCGTTCGACGCCGGCCGCGAGTCTCAGGAGATTGTCGCGGTCGAATCCCGTGCCTGCGACGATCCGGGTGACCGAGGGCCGCCCCTCAGTGAGGGTTCCCGTCTTGTCGACCACCAAGGTGTCGACCTTCTCCATGAGCTCGAGGGCTTCGGCGTTCTTGATCAGGACGCCGAGCCCGGCACCTCGCCCGACTCCCACCATGATCGACATCGGAGTGGCCAGGCCCAAGGCGCAGGGACAAGCGATGATCAGCACTGCGACCGCCGCAATGAGGGCATGTGACAGACGAGGGTCGGGCCCGACGGAGGCCCAGACGATAAACGCGACCACGGCGACAGCGAGTACGGCGGGCACGAACCAGGCCGCGACCCGATCTGCCATCCGCTGGATCGGTGCCCGTGAGCGTTGTGCTTCGGCGACCATCTGGACGATGCGGGCCAGCATCGTGTCGCGCCCGATCCGGTCGGCGCGGACCACGATCGAGCCGGTCTGGTTCAGCGTCCCGCCGATGACGGTGTCGCCGCTGGTCTTGGTGACCGGCATGGACTCCCCGGTGACCAGGGATTCGTCCAACGACGACCGGCCGTCCTCAACCGAGCCGTCGACCGGAACCTTCTCACCGGGGCGGACGCGTAGCCGGTCCCCGATCTGCACCAGGTCCAGGGTGACCTCCTCCTCGCCCTCGGAGGTGATGCGGTGCGCGGTCTTCGGAGTCAGGTCCAGCAGCGCCTTGATCGCCCCAGAGGTCTGCTCGCGGGCCCTCAACTCCAGGACCTGACCGAGCAGCACCAGGACAGTGATGACGGCAGCGGCCTCGAAATACACGTCCACGGTGCCGCCCATGCTACGAAACGCCTCAGGGAACGCACCCGGGGCGAGCGTGGCAACCACGCTGTAGAGCCACGCGACACCGGTGCCGATCCCGATCAGGGTGAACATGTTGAGCTGCATCGTCCGCACCGAGACCCAGCCACGGGTGAAGAACGGCCAACCGGCCCACAACACGACCGGAGTGGCCAGGACGAACTGGATCCAGGTCGAGGCCGTCGGGCTGACGACGTTCTCCAGTGCCGGGAAGAGGTGTCCACCCATCTCCAGGACCACCACCGGGATCGAGAGGGCCAGCGCGATCCAGAACCGGCGGCTCATGTCCGACAGTTCGGGGCTTGGACCGCTGTCGGCCGTCACCATGACGGGTTCAAGGGCCATTCCGCAGATCGGACAAGCACCCGGTCCTGCTTGACGGATCTCCGGGTGCATCGGGCAGGTATATTCCACCGCTCCGTCGTTGGCAGCCACGGGAGCGACCTGACCAGTCGACGGGTTGAGGAACCCATCCGGGCTAGCCTGGAACATCGTTTGGCAGTGCGCCGAGCAGAAGTAGTACGTCGAGCCCTCGTGGTCGACTAAGTGATCAGCCGTGGCGCTGTCGACGCCCATGCCGCAGACGGGGTCCTTCACGAGCTCTGTTGCTGGGTTCACTAGCCGACCTTCGGTGTCACTGTTCATGGCGTCAGCATACCCCTGGGGGGTATGCAAGCAAGAGTCCAAAGTCCCGCCTAGTCTGCAGCTGGCCGATCGTCTTCGAAGGCGGCCCGCATCCGCAGGTCCCGGGACGGGTCGGCTGTGGCGCAGCACGACGTGACCCTTACGCGGCCCGAAAGGGCGCCGATCACCAACGCAGCGAGCGGCAGCCCGATCAGGCCGGCTATGACAATCTCCATGGGATCTCCAGTGGTGGTGGCAAGCGGTCGTCGAACTCGGGTCACTTCCGGTATTTCAGGGCGATCATCATTCCCGCCTCGGCGTGGTAAATGTTGTGGCAATGCGTCATCCAGTCGCCTGGGTTGTCGGCTTGGACATCAACTGCCAGCGAGGACTTCGGCTTGACGAGGACGGTGTCCTTGCGGAGCCCACTGGGCAAAGCGAACGTGTGTCCGTGGACGTGCATCGGGTGGGTCATCTGCGTCATGTTCATCATCGCCAGGCGCACCCGGTCTCCCTCGTTGATCATGAGTGGATCGTTCTTGCCGTAGGGGGCTCCGTTGATGGCCCACTGGTACGGCATCATCTGGCCGCTCAGATGGACAGCGTGGCTCGAGTCCGGCTCCCGGGCGGTCAGCCGTGAAGCGTCAGACGGCTGGAGGTCGGCGCCTTCGAGGATGGGTCCGTCGAGTTCCGCGGGATGGACTGCCGCGTCTGGTGCGGCACCGGAGCTGGTGCGGATCAGTGCCCTGGCCTGGCCCTCCTTGCCATATGGCGCCGCCACGAGCGGGAACACGCCGTCACCGAGAGTGACGAGGGCGTCGTACCGCTCGCCCATTCCGATGTAGAAGGCTCCGGTGTCTTGGGGTTGCACCGGGAACCCGTCGGTGTGGGTGATGGTGAGGCGGTGCTCGCCCAGTGCGACGGTGAAGATCGTGTCCGCTCCCGCGTTGATGATGCGGAGCCGGACCCGCTGCCCGGGCTTTCCCCGGAGGACGTCGGGAGCGGCTGGAAGGCGGCCGTTGATCAGGTAGTGGGGGTAGGTGACGTCGCCGGCGTCGCCGAAGGGTGGGGCGCCGCCCATCGACATGGTTCCCATGTCCATGCCGCCCATGGAATCCGAGCTGTTGGAATCCGAGCTGTCTCCGGATGAGCCAGTGAGATCCGCCAAGACGTCGTCGGGGGTGCGGCCTGTGCCATCGACCCAGTCGTCCAGGACCACCACCCACTCCAGGTCATAGTCGCCGGGTTCGTGGGGGTCGTCGATGATCAACGGCGCGTAGAGGCCGCGGTCGAGCTGGACGCCGACATGGGGGTGGTAGAAGTAGGTTCCCGGGTCCGGTGCGATGAACTCATAGAGGTACGACGATCCAGCCGCGATCGGAGCCTGGGTGAGGCCGGGGACCCCGTCCGCGACGTTGCGCAAGGCAATGCCGTGCCAATGCACGGAAGTGTCCGCCGGGAGTTCGTTCTCCACTCGAATTCGCAACAAGTCCCCGGCTGTGGCCCGAATCAACGGCCCCGGTGCGGTATCGCCGAAAGCCCAGGTCTCGACCGTGGTGCCGCCGAGGTCCAGCGACGTCGCCTTGGCCCTCACACTGCGCTCGACCACCCGTTGTCCCGCGATCGGCCGTAGCCGTGCCGCGGTGGCGAAGGTTGGAGCCTTGGTTCTTGATGTTCCCGAGCACGCAGGCAGTGCGACAGTGGCGCTGACCGTCATACCGCCGAGGAGAACTACGCGTCGGGAGATCTCGTGCATGGCTTCCTCCGAGGGATCTGGTCGTTGCAGATTAGGACGCCAGCAGCTTCTTCATGGTGGCGATCTCGGCCTTCTGTGCTGCTTTGATCGTCCGTGCAAGCGAGATGGCGCCGGCATCGCTGCCGTCGGCAATCTCGGTGGCGGCCATCTCCACGGCGCCTTCGTGATGCGCGATCATCGATTCGAGCCACATCCGATCGAAGGTTTCCCCGCTGGCGGCCGACAGGTCGTTCATTGCCTGATCCGACATCATCCCTGGCATGCTCTCGGATTCCCCCATGTCCATGCCGCCCATCGAGGGGTCCGGGACGTCTTCGCCCCAGGCCTTCAGCCATCCAGTCATGGTGTCGATCTCGGGACCCTGGGCCGCTTGGATCTGATCGGCAAGGTCCTTGACCGCTGTCGATGCGGCTTGGCTCTGGGCCAATTCAGCCATCTGCACCGCCTGCTGGTGATGAGGAATCATCTCGGTCGCAAAAGTGACGTCTTGCTGGTTCTGGGTATCCGTGGTGCCCTCGGCGCTACTGGAACTGTCGGTGCCGCAGGCGGTGAGGGAGAGGATGGCTGCACTGAGCAACGCGAGGCTGAACGCCTTCTTCATGGAACTGTCTCCTGAGGGGTGGTCGAATCGTTGTGCAACAAGCAGCCTGGTGTGCCTCCTCCGGGCATCCGGCGGAGTTCGTGTGAAGATTTGCTGAAGGTCCGATCCGGTGCAGGGCCGGATGCGCATTGCTACTGGTTGGCCAGTGCCAGCCGCACGGTGAACGCGGCGCCCCTGCCAGGTCCGGCACTGGTGGCACGCAGGGTCCCACCGTGCGCTTCGACGATTGCCCTGCTTATGCTCAGCCCGATTCCGGAGCCGCCACTGTTTCGGTCCCGCGCGGTGTCGACGCGGTAAAACCTGTCAAACACGTGGGCCAGATGCTCGGGGGCGATGCCCACTCCGGCATCGGCTATCGCGAACTCGACCCATCGGTCGTGGCGACGGCACGTGAGGCTCACGGTGGCGCTGGCTGGGGTGTGTCGAAGTGCGTTGTCGAGCAGGTTTCCGAGGACCTGGCCGATGCGCTCGGGATCCGCGAGCACGGGGTTCCCGGCCGCGAGGTCAGTCTCGAGCTTGACCCCTTTCGCGGTGAATCGATCCTGGGCCGCTTCGGCTGCGTTAGTGGCCAGCACGCGTGCCTCGACCAGTTCGCGGTGGATGTCGAGTGTGCCTTCCTCGGCTTGGGAGACCGCTGCGATGTCCTCGGCGAGCCGGTTGAGTCTGCGGGTGCTCTGCCGGATCACGCTGAGGGTGTCCTTGTCGAGACTGCGGATGCCGTCCTCGACGGCTTCGAGGTGTGCGTCCACGGTTGCGAGGGGCGTCCGCATCTCGTGCGCGAGGTCGGCCAGCATGCGTCGCCGAGTCGCCTCGACGTTTCCCAGTCGCTGGGCCAGGGAGTTGTAGCTCTCGGCAAGGGTGGCGAACTCGTTGCCGAGACCGGGGTCGGCGACTCGGTCGTCGAAGCGCCCAGCAGCCACTTCCGAGGCCGCCAAGGCGACCTGGGCGATGGAGCGTTTCACCCTTCGGGTGAAGTACCAGGTGACCCCCAGGGCGGCAGTGGTTGCGGCCAGGAGTGCGACGGAGATCGAGATCAGCAGCGCAGAGGAGAAGGCCTCCTCGACATGTTGGGTTTCTGTTGAGGTGTGCGAGACCCCGGCGCGGTGCAGGTGGTCGCGGAAGATGCTCGGCCCCACGAGCGACGCCACGATCCACGTCGTGACGGCCCCAGCCATGAGGACCATGGCCTGCGCGGCGAGTAGCCGCGGGGCGAAGCCCGACCAGCCCGGCCAGCGTGCCCTCATTGGACTGTCCCCATCCGGTAGCCGACTCCACGCACCGTGCGGATGTACAGGCTGTCCGCCGCATCGTCGGACAACTTGCGGCGTAGGTGGCCAATGTGGACGTCGACCAGGTGCTCGTCGCCTACCCAGGAGGGACCCCAGACCTCCTCGATGAGCCGCCGCCGGCTGAAGGCCATGCGTGGCCGTCCCGACAACGCCGCGAGGAGGTCGAACTCAGTGCGGGTGAGCGCGACAGGCTCCCCGTCAAGCCAGACGTCGCGTCCAACCGTGTCGATGCTGAGCGCACCAAACGATCGCAACCCGACCACGGGCTCCCCGGCTGGGGTCAGCCCTCTCGACTGTCTCGGTCGCCGCAGCATCGCCTGCACTCGGGCCATGAGTTCGCGGGGACTGAACGGCTTTGTCAGGTAGTCGTCGGCGCCGACGGAGAGGCCGATCAGCGTGTCGATCTCGTCGCTGCGTGCGGTGAGCATCACGACGTACGCATCGGAGAAGGTCCGCAGTTGGCGACACACCTCGACGCCGTCCAGGCTGGGCAGCCCGAGGTCGAGGATGACGACGTCGGGATCCACGTCGCGGGCGAGCGCCACTGCTTGCAGGCCGTCGTGGCTGATTGAGGTCTCGAATCCGTCCCGTTCGAAGTAGCTGCCAATCAGTGCCGCCAAGGAGATCTCGTCCTCCACCACCAGGGCCCGCAAGCCTGATGACGGTCGCAGTTGGGGCGCCGTCGCCCCGGCGACGTGGTCTGCGGTCTTCGGAGAACTGGGGTTCGACATGGGCTCATGCTGCCAGCGATCAGCAGGCGCAACTGGCCGCTGCGCGGCAGCTCTCCCATTCTTCAGTGAACCTTCACACAACCACGACCGCACACCCACGGTCCCGGGGACACGGTGGAGACAACAAGCAATGAGGGAGTTGAGCACGATGATGGATTGGTACGACAACGGAGGTATCGGGGCTGGCGGTTGGATCGCGATGATCCTGATGATGAGCCTGTTCTGGGGAGGCGTGATCGCCGTCGGCATCATTCTCTTCCGAGGTGCTCGCGGCGGTCGAGACAGTAGTCGGGAAGCCCCGCCGACCCACCGTAGACCGGTGGACATCCTCGACGAGCGGTTTGCCCGTGGTGAGATCGAGCAGGACGAGTACGAGGCTCGCAAAGCGGTCTTGCTTGGGATCAAACTCTAGGTCTTTGAGCGGCACCAAACCCATGCACTAGTATCAACTATTCAACATAGTAGATGGGGTGACGGGTGATCGCGAGCGACCGCGCCAGGGTCCTGCGCGTCATGACGGCTCTCGCGATAGCCGCTGGCCTGGTAGGCGTTGTTGTCTGGCAGGCGAATCAGATCCAAACCGGCGCCTCCGAATCGGAGAGCACCGCCACCGGACCCGGCCTCACCGTGTTCCTGGGAAGCGAAGGCATCGAACTGCCAGCCATCACGGGCCGAACCCTCTCCGGCCGACGGCTATCGCTGGAGGAGTTCGGGGGTCACGTGGTCGTTCTCAGCATTTGGAGCTCCTCGTGCGAGGCCTGCCGGGCTGAAGCACTGGACCTCGCGGCACTCAAGAGGGAGACCAAACCGCTGGGCGTTCGGTTTGTCGGTATCGACGTTCGAGACCGGCCGTCGGATGGCCGAACTTTCCAGCGCAGGGCCGGGCTGGTTGATCCCAGCCTGGATGACAGTGACGGACGAGTGCTCGACGAAATACGTGGCACTGTCGCTGTGGACTCGGTCCCATCAACACTTCTCGTGGATGCCGACGGATTAATCCGCGCCCGCTGGGTAGGCAAAGCCGACGCCATCACCCTCCGCGACCTGATTGCGGAGATGGACGAATGACTGGCAACCGGTTCGGCGGGGCTCAGCACGGACGTCGTGGACTCTTTCGCGCCCTAGCGCGGACGGCCCACTTGTGAGGCGCAAAATCGCCGGTGTGGTGTGCGCAATGCTGCTTATCTCTGTCGGCTCACTGTGGGCCCTGCAAGGCGAAGGCGTCCTTGGCAACCCTGACCCCTCAAGTGCGCTGGCGACGCTGGGGTCGATCGTGGCCGGTTTTGGAGTGGCACTTGGCTATGTGGTCCTGCGAGCCCGGCGCTAGTAGGTCCGATGAGCGTAGGACTACTATCAAACCTAGTAGATGTGTGTCGGTCGCGGGCTGCCCGCCGGACAAATGGGTCGAGGTGATGAGCGGTGCCCGCAGGTCAGTGGTCCAGCGCTCAAGGTGCGTCCACCTCGACGAGTGACCTTTCCGGCCGCTACGGCAATGGGAGGCCGAGGGGGCAGGCGCTGATTGTCATCCTCGCTGTCCTTGCGGGTGTCTCGGGCGTCGCTTGGTTGATCTGGGTGACGGGCTTCCACGGACGTCCCTTGGCGCAGTCGGGACTCACGGCGTACGAGATTGTTGACGACCATCGAGCGACTGCGACGTTGACGGTGACCCGCCGAAATTCAGGGGTCGTGGCCAACTGTCTGCTCCGCGCCTATGCCGAGGACCACACGACGGTCGGCGAGCTGAACTTCACGCTGGACGGCTCCGATCCCAAGCGGGTCGACCTCACCAAATCGGTCCGCACCGAGCGCGAGGCAACCTCGGTGGAACTGGTCGGCTGCACGGCAGACGGGCAGCCGCGACCCCGATGACTGTCTTCGAGGAATTGTGCTCAGGGCCCCGAACTGAATATCATCGCCAGATGGCGATATTAGCGAATCCTGTGACTTCCGAGGTGAGCGAGCGCGACTCTCTTGCTCCGGCGGCCTGCCTCTACCGGGCGCTCGGAGATCCAGCCCGGCTGACGATCCTGCGACACCTGACCATGGGCGAACACCGTGTCGTCGACCTGGTGGATCACCTGGGTCTGGCCCAGTCGACGGTGTCCAAGCACCTCGCCTGTTTGCGCGACTGTGGGCTGGTCTCCTCCCGTCCGGTGGCACGCTCCTCGATGTTTGCCCTCACCGAGCGGGACCTGGTCCTCAAGGTGCTCGGTGCAACCGAAGAACTGCTCGCCGCCACGGGTGACGCCGTGACGCTTTGCTCCACGACCGGGCTCGGAGCCTCGAAATGAGTGACGCTGCCTGGGTTCGTGACCCTGCTCGTCGAGCGGTGCTGAGTCGACGCGCGCAATTGTTGGCGGCCTCGTCCGTGACCTACAACGTGCTCGAGGCTGTGGTGGCGATCAGTGCCGGCGTCGCCGCTGGGTCGGTGGCCCTGGTCGGTTTTGGGCTGGACTCCACCGTCGAGGTGAGCAGCGGGCTGATCATCCTGTGGCAGTTCCGGCATCCTCTTCCGGAGTCTCGCGAGCGGCGGGCGCTGCGTCTGCTGGCCGTGTCTTTCTTCGTCCTGGCGGCGTACGTCGGCTTCGAGTCAGTGCGTGCCCTGATGACCGGAGTCTCGCCCGAGGTGTCTCGGGTGGGCATCGGCCTTGCCATGGCCTCCTTGGTGGTGATGCCGTTCCTGTCGTGGGCCCAGCGACGTACGGGCACGGAGCTGGGTTCGCAAGCTGTGCAGGCAGACGGCACCCAGACCTTGCTGTGCACCTACTTGTCCGCGGTGCTGCTGGTGGGGCTGTTGCTCAACGCCTGGCTCGGATGGTCCTGGGCGGACCCTTTTGCTGGCCTGGTGATTGCCGCTGTGGCACTTCGGGAGGGCTGGCAGGCCTGGCAGGGCGAGGGCTGCTGCGCGCCGACCTCCACGAGCGACGACACTGCCTGCAGTGACGGTTGCTGTGAACCAGCGGGCTTCACAACCGGCCCCGATAACCAGTTGAAGGTGCTCTGATGGGATCAGGACACAGCCACGGCGGAGGTCACGCCGGAGGCAAGCACCGTTGGCGCCTCGCACTCGCGTTCGGGCTTGTGGCGTCGTACTTCGGTGTCGAGCTCGGGTTCGGGCTCTGGTCCGGCTCACTTGCCCTGCTGTCGGACGCCGGCCATATGGCCGCCGATGTCGTCGCGCTGGGTGCGGCTCTGGCCGCGACGAGGATCGCGACGCGACCAGACACAACGGGTCGCCGCACCTTCGGGTCCTATCGGGCAGAGGTGTTCGCCTCCGGTCTCACTGTGCTGCTCATGCTCGGAGCGGCGGCCTACGTCACGATCGAGGCGATCGGCCGGATCGGCGAGTCCGTGGAGGTGCAGACCGGGGCGATGATGATCGTCGGCGCCATCGGCCTGCTGATCAACGTGATTGCTCTCTTCCTGCTCCGGGGTGGCGCCTCGGAGAGTCTCAATGTCAAGGGCGCCTACCTCGAGGTCGTGGCAGACACCGTCGGCTCGGTCGGCGTGATTGTTGCGGGCTTCCTCGTCGCCCGCACCGGGGATGCCTTCTGGGACACGGCCATCGCCCTGGCGATCGCCGTCTTCGTCGCGGTTCGGGCGGTGCTGCTCGGTCGCGAGGTGTTGACGGTCCTGGGCCAGCACGCGCCGAGCGGGATGGACCCGGCGGACGTCGAGGCGGCCCTCGCTGCCGTCCGCGGGGTGACCCAGGTGCACGACCTCCATCTGTGGACGCTGACATCCGGCATGAACGTCGCGACGGCGCACTTGGTGGCCGGCCCACAGTCAGACTCTGATGAGGTCCTGGCGGCCGCGCGAGAAGTCATGGCCCGCCAGTTCGGCATCGACCATGCGACCTTGCAGGTCGAATCCGATGCTGTCGACTGTCGCGAGATGTCCTGGTGAACCTGATCCTGAACAGACGCCACTCGGGCGATCAAAGTGGTGTCTGCCAGCCGGAAATCACGCCTTGCATGCGCGAGATGACGTCTAGCCACAGCCCGCTGACCTGGAGGAGCCCGAGTGCGATCAGCATGCACCCGCCGGTCAGCATCACGGTCCTGGCGTGGCGTCGGGCCCAGCCGAACGAGACCATGGCCCTGTCGATCGACAGAGCGGCGACTAGGAAAGGAATCCCGAGCCCGGCGCTGTAGGCGAGGGAGAGGAGGGCGCCTCGGCCGGCCCCGCCGCTGCTGGTGGCCAAGGTGAGCACTGCTGCAAGCGCGGGACCGATGCAGGGCGTCCACCCGAGCCCGAACATGATCCCGACCAGCGGTGCGCCGACCAGTCCGGCGCGTGGCTGGTACGCCGGTCGAAACACTCGCCCGGCCAGCGGGATCCGCCAGAGCAACCCGGTGAACATCAGGCCAAGAAGGATCGTGACGACGCCGAGAACCCGGATCAGCATGTCTTGGTGGGTGATCAGCAGCGCGCCGAACGCACCGAAGAGGGCGCCATAGCTGGTGAACACGGCGGCGAAACCGGCCACAAACAGGGCGGCGCCCACCAGGGTGCGCGACCTAGGAGCAGCGATAGTGTCCGTCGACTGGGCGCGGGTCCCGCTCTCGAGACCGGAGATCCCGGCGACGTACGAAAGATAGCCAGGCACCAAGGGCAACGAGCACGGGGAGAAGAAGGAGACCACTCCCGCTGCCACCGCAACCAGCACGGCGAGCATGATGGGCCCGGACAGCACGAGATCCGTCGCGGACAGGGCCAGGTTCATCGGTGGTCTCTCAGTCGCCTCAGCCTCGGACCCGAGGTCTACTATGCAGCATAGGACACACTTGGATCCGAACCCTTCATGGGAGGATCGAGGCCCACGAAAGGACGACGTCGTTGCGAAACCTGGGACAGCTCGAGGCCGTGATCATGGACCGGCTGTGGTCAGCGACCGAACCACTGTCGGTCCGCGACGTCGCAGACACGCTGTCGGATGACCAGAGTCGTGCCTACACCACCGTGATGACCGTTCTCGACAACCTGTTCCGCAAGAGTTTCGTCACTCGCGAGTTGAGCGGTCGTGCCTACCGCTACCGACCAGTCCACTCCCGTGAGCAACACACGGCTTCGGTGATGGAAGAGCTGCTGTCCGCGGGCGGCGATCGAGGTGCGACGTTGTTGCACTTCGTTGAGCAGATGTCGGCCGACGAGGCGTCAAAGCTCCAGGAGGCCCTGCGCCAACACAGTGAGGACAACGGCACATGATCGCTGCCTTCGCCCTGGTATCGGTCGCGCTCGCCCTGGCCTGGCGTGGCCACTTGGTCTTGGCCAACGCGGACTGGACCGTACGGCTGCCTCGACTGGGGGTGATCGCCTGGCAGGCAGTGAGCTGGTCGGCGCTCTTCTCGGTCGTCTTGGCTGGGATCGCCCTCGCACTTCCGACACTGCCTTTCGGAACGACCGACAACGGGGCCGCCTTCCTGGGTGTCTGCGCGTTCCTGGTGCGCGAGCACTACGACTCCCCGGGCGGGTTCCTGGTCGCGGTCTTCGGCGCTGGCATTGCGCTCGCCGTCACCGCCCGAGCCCTCTCGTGCCTGGTTTCCTCGCTGTGGAACGTGGGCAGGATCCGAGCCCGGCAACGAACTGCCATCAGTCTGATCGCGCGAGTCGATGCCGCGACCGGCGTCATGCTGATCGACGATCCCCGCCCCGCGGTCTACTGCATGCCGGGTCGGGTGCCGGTAGTTGTGATGACATCGGGAGCCGCACAGAGCCTGACCGGCTCCCAGTTGGCGACCGTACTTGCCCATGAGCGCGCGCACCTCGAGGGGCGCCATGACATGGCACTGGTGGGGTCGGGTGCACTCCAACGCGCCTTTCCGTTCGTGCCCTTGTTCGGCCATGCAGACAAGCACGTGGCCGCGCTGCTGGAGATGCGCGCGGACGACCGGGCTCTCCAAGCGGGAGACCGGATGACTCTGGCGACAGCGCTGGTCCGGCTTGCCCAGGGCACTACGCCCATGGGCGCGCTGGGGGCCGGCGGTGAGACGGCACTCGTGCGGGTACGCCGCCTGGTCACCCCACCGGCTCAGGTCACCCGGGTGCGGCGGGGTCTCATCGTGGCGGCCATCAGCGCCGTACTGGCGACTCCATTGCTGATCGCGGCCGCGCCAGCCGCGGAGGCCGTGCTGCTCGACTACTGCCCCGTCTGGATGCACGGCCCCGGACCCTCAAGCGCATCCCAGTCCTGAGCGGCTCAGGCCGCGAGTTCACCGAGCACATAGATCACCAGGAACCCGGCGAAGAACATGGCCGTCAGCAGGCTCGATTCGTCCTGCTCGTGAGCCTCCACGAGGAGTTCCTCGACGGCCAGGTACATGAGCGCGGCAGAACCGAACGCCAGCACAGCAGCCAGCACGGCGTCAGACGCGCCGCCCAGCACCAGCACCCCTCCGATGGCACCCACGGCCGTGATAAGTCCCAAGCCGGCGCAGATCAACCCCGCCTGGAGTCGTCCCAGTCCTGTCTCCGTCAGCTCAGCGGCTAGCGACAGCGAAAGGAAGAGGATCTCGATAGTCAGGGCCACGGTCAGGATGAGGCCGGCCGTTGCTCCCAACGTGACACCGAGTCCCACGAGCAGACCGTCGATCAACAGGTCGATGCCAACGGCCACCAACATGCCCAGCGGCAAGGCCATGACGAGTGTCCTGGTGGACACGTTCGTGCGTGCCTCATCCCGACTGCGACCGTAGGCAGCCAGCGCCAGCATCGTCAGCACACCGACTGTGAACCCAATGACCGCCCAAGGGAGGTTTCCCTCCTCGCGTAGTCGAGGCAATACCTCGCCGGCCAGAGCCGCGAGCACCACACCGGCGGCAAAGTGCTGGATACCGGAGACCAGCCGTGGACCCGGCGGACGGACCAGAGCGACACCGGATCCGATGGCCGCCGCAGCCACTGGAAAGGAGACGAGCACCGCGGCTTGGGCTACGGGGGTCATCGCTTCATTCCTGACCAGGGCCAACGTGCCCCTTGGGTGACATTCCGGGCTCCGATGACTGTAGAGGATGGAAGGTCATGGCCGCGGGGATCGGAAATCCCGGGAGTTGGAGAGCCGGCGCAGTTGGTCGTTGTAGGTGGTGAGGGCGAGGTCCTCGTCACGATCTGCCTGGCGGTCCAGACGTCGAGCCTCGCGGTGGTCGTCCTTGACCCAGCTCCAGATCAAGGCTCCGCCCAGAATCGCCAATGGGTAGTCACCCAGTGCCCATCCCAGGGAGGCGCCGATGTACTGGTCGCGTTCGAGGGGGTTGCCCCAGTCGCGCCCGAGGGCCGAGAACCAGTCCTCGGCCAGGATCGTGCTGCTCCCCATGAGGGAAACGGTGAAGAACGCATGGAACGCGAAGGTGCCCATCAGGAGCAGAACCCGCAGGGGGTACGCCGGACGGCGTACGCCGGGGTCGATGCCGCAGATCACGCTGGCGAAGAGGTAGCCCGTGAACAGGAAGTGCGCGGTCATCAGCAGGTGGGCGGTGTGGGTGCGCATGGAGAGCTCGAACAAGGGAGAGTAGTAGAAGGCGACCAGTCCGGTGACGAAGAGGCCGCTGGCGACAAGTGGCTGCCCCAGAAGCCGCAGAGGCCATCCGTGCACGGCGACCAGGAGCCATTCGCGGGCACCGCGTGAGTCGTCCTGACGGCGCGTCAGCGTGCGGAGGGCAAGGGTGACCGGCGCACCAAGCACGAGCATGACCGGGACCGCGGTCGCGATAGTCATGTGTTCCACCATGTGCATGCTGAAGAGCACGTCGCCGTACACGCCCGGGGCGCCGCTGGTGGCCCAGAGCAGGCCCAGGCAGCCGAGCACCCACGCGGTGGTCCGACCGGGTGACCAGCGATCTCCCCTGGACCGCAAACGGGCCACCGCCACGAGGTAGAGCGCGAGGGCGCCGATGGCGAACGGCGCCCAGAAGCTGTCCAGTCGCCACTCGGTGAACCATTCCGAGCCACCCAGCGGTGCGGGTAGGGGATTCCCGAGCAGGCCTTCGGCGGTGCTGAGAGGGCGTTCGGGTCCGGAAACCGGAGGGGGAGTGCGTCCCAGTGCGACACCCGTGCCCACGGCTGCGCCCATGATGACGAGCTCGCCGATGGCAAGGCGAACGAAGGCGTGCCCGGCTGGTGGAGTGTCGGCGAGCTGGGGGAGCAGCCGACGCCGGTGTAGCCAGCCGGCGATACCGAGCAACACCAGCGCTCCGATCTTGAGCAGAACGAGTAGGCCGTAGCTGCTCTGGAGCGACTGCCATGACGGCAGGCGGAGGGAGGCAGACAGGATGCCGGAGGTTGCGGTGGCGATGAAGCACCATCCGGCGATCCGCGAGTATCGGGCAGCCACCGTCGCGAAGGAGGTCCTCGGCAGGTTGCGCAGGAGGATCAACGCGAGCAGTCCACCTAGCCAGAGTGACGCTGAAGCCAGATGCAGGAACTGGGCGTTGACTCCCAGGTCGTGGTTGGTCTCGCCTGAGGCATGACCTGTCAGGGACAGCGGCCACAGTGCCGCGAGGGAGACCACTGCCAACAAGCCGACGCCAGTGACGGTGCGGGCGACCATGCTGCCCATTGTCGCCACCCCCGCGAACGCCAGGCTCAGGGCGAGCGAGCGGCCAAGTGGGATATCGGTGACGAAGAAGCTCACCTGGTCCAGGGGGGTTGCGCTGACCGGCTGCGCCACGACATCGGAGTAGACGAGGACGATCTCGGCGACCCCGGACCAGATCCACAGAGACCCGGCCATCACCGCGGCGGACAGCAGGTGGAGCTGAGGCGGGCTCAGCATGGCCTTGGCATCGGGACGACCCGGGACCACAACGGCGGCCAGGACGAGCGAGCCGATGGTGAGGGTGGCTCCCACATCGCGCAGCGCTCTCGCCACCGGGAGTGCCCAGCGTGTGGTTGCGCCGGGATCGGGAAGTCCGAACCCAACCACGGGTTCGAGGTTTCCGTTCGCGGCGAGGAGAGCCACCGCGACGACGGCTGGAAGCGTGATGAGGAGGGCGCCCGCCACCCAGGCGGTGGACCTGCGCGTGGGGGTGCTCATTCGTGGCGATCCCGGGCGCGTCCACGTGCGAGTAGGTACATGGCCGCGATCGTGGTCACCGCAGAGAACACCCCAATGATGATGACACTGCGTCCCTGACCACGTGAACCCTCGGTCGCCGGTGTCGCGACAGCCTGAGTCGGCTTGTCACTCGTAGAGCCCGACCCGGTCACCCGAAACGCAATGTGGCCCGTGATGGGGTGCCCGTCCGTGGAGACAACTCGGTAGGAGAGCGTCCACCCATCAGCTGGAGTGTCCCCGGCCGCCTTGAGCGCTGGCACCGGTGCTGTGACGGTCGCGCCCTCAGCGCGGGGCGCGAGTTCCAGGCTAGGCCCGGCGTCCTGGGTGAGGGTGACGGTCACGAACTCGGGGGCTACGGGCTCGCTGAACACGAGCTGGACAGTCTCCGGGAATCCGGTCAGGACCTCATCGGTGGTGGGCGAGGAACTGATGAGGTCAGTGTGCGCGTTCGCGGGTGCCGGGGTGGACCACCAGGTGAGGCTCGCCAAGGCGACGATCAGCCATCCGCGGATCATGAGACTCCTTCGGGTGTGTGGGTCATGGACGGTGAGATCAGACACCGGCGTACGAGTGCAGTCCGCTGATCCAGAGGTTGACGCCGAAGAAGTTGAAGAGGAACGCCGCGTAGCCGGCGAGGGCGAACCAGGAGGCCTTGCGACCACGCCATCCCGCGGTCGCCTGGGCGTGCAGGTAGGCGGCGTAGAAGACCCAGGTGATGAAGGCCCAGGTCTCCTTTGGGTCCCAGCCCCAGTAGCGGCCCCAGGCGTTCTCTGCCCAGATCGCCCCGGCGATGACCGCGAAGGTCCATATGGGAAAGGCGAACATGTGCGCAGCGTGGGCCACCTGATCCAGGGATTTGCTGCTCGGCAGCGTGGTGGCGTAGCGACGGGCTCTGGGGTTGTCGAAACCTTCCGCAGCCACCTCGCTGCGGGACTTGATCAGGAACAGGACGGTGGCGACGGCCCCGACGGTGAACACACCTCCACCCGTGATGGCGGCGGCGACGTGAATCACGAGCCAGTAGGAGTTCAGCACAGGCACGAGTGCGTCGACGGGGGTGTAGAGCACTGTGACCGCCAGTCCCAGGACCAGCAGCACAATGCCGACGATCCACACCCCCAGGGCGCGTACGGGGCGGCGATACAGGAGAGTGAGGTAAGCGGCACCGGCCGCGACGGCTCCGACCATGGCGAACTCGTACATGTTTCCCCACGGGACCCGCTGCGCGGCCAGCCCACGGGTCAGCACCGCACCCACGCTCAGTGCGAATCCGGTCACGGTGAGGGACGTACCGATCGCGCCGATGCGGTACCACCGACCGCTGGGATCCGCGTCTACCGGCGGTCCCGCCGTCACCAGCGCTTTGGAGGTCACCCTCCCTGCTGTTTCAGCTGCGTAGGCGAGCATCGCCAGGGCGTAGACCGCTATCGCTGAATACACGAGGCGAAGCGACAGTTCGGCAAGCGTTTCGGGTGACAGCATCATCGATGATCTCCGGGCGGGTTGGTCGTTGTTGGCGACGGCGCGGGCTTGCCGAGCGCCTTGCAGAGGTCGTGGAACTCGTGCTCCGGGGGAGGGCGACGGGTCAAGGAGAGTCCGGCGAGCGACACGACGGTGACCGACGCGTCGGGGGTACTGCTGACCCTTACCCAGATCCGTCTTCTTCGAATGCAGAGCGACGCGGTGAGGCCGAGGAGCAGCATGACGGCTGCCAACAGCGAAATCTCCTTGCCTGGGTCGTAGGCGATCTGGAAATTCGCGAACCGCGACACGCCATCGAAGGTGAGACTTCCCTGACCGTCCGGCAAGGTCATGGTGTCGCCCACCGCCAAGGCCTGGCGAAAGGGTTTGCCAGCCTCGGTGACCTGCTGGAGTTGGGCCTTGTCGAGGGTGAACACCGACTGCGCGACGCCGTCGGTTTCCAGTCCGAGATCACCGGTGTAGGCGGTCATGAGCAGTTGCGGATTGAGGGCGTCGGGAAACGCGGAGAAAGCACCGTTGGTGCCATCAGCGGCGGTCGGCAGGAAAAGCCCTTCGAACCCGAGTTGAGTGGGTTGGGCGTCAGGGACCTTGATGACCCCGTCGGAGGCGAAGCTGCCGTCCAACGGGAGGAAGATCACTGGGCCGGCAAAAGCGATCTCGCCCTCACCGTCTCTGACCGTGACGCGCGGCGCGTAGCCGTGACCGGTGAGGAACACCTTTGTCCCGTTCACGTCGAGGGGCCGGTTGGGTCGGACCGAAAGTGCCTCATCCCCCGCGGACGTGCGAGAAGTGAGGTCGGCACTGAAGCCGCGAGGCTCACCCATCTTCTGTCCGCTCGTCTCGAACGAGGCGGTGAACTGGTCGAGGGTGAAGGAGAACGGTTCGAGGCTGTCGACGTCGGTCCAGACCGAGGGCGTGAAGGCGTCGTACTCCGAACGTACGTTGGTGAACGAGGACCCCTCGATGACGGCGACGCGGCCCTCGAAGCCGTAGAGACGTCCAGCCCCGATTCCCACCAAGAGAACCAGCAGCGACAGGTGGAACACCAGATTGCCCACCTCGCGCAGGAATCCGCGCTCGGCACGCACCTGGTCGGCGTCGGCGACGACCCGAAAGCCGGCGCGCCGCAGCGCAGACGCCGCTTGCTCGAGAAGCTCGCCCGGAGAAGTGGACGTCTGCCAGCTGTGGTGGTTCTCGAGTCTCGCCAGGTTGCGCGGGGCGCGGGGCGGCGCCGATCTGGAGGCTTTCCAGAGCTGTCGGGATCGCGGCAGCACGCACCCCGTCATGGAGACCAGCAGAAGGAGGTAGATCGCGGCAAACCACGGTGAGGCGTAGACCTCGAAGAACCCGAAGCGGTCCAGCCACGGCGAGATCGTCGGGTGCTTGAGTGTGAACTGAAGTACCGCAACCGGATCGCTGGCCACGTTGCGCTGCGGCAGCAGTGATCCGGGTATGGCAGCAATTGCCAGGAGGGTGAGCAGCACGATGGCAATTCGCATCGAAGTGAGAGTGCGCCACAGCCAGCGCCCCCATCCCCACGACAGAGGATGCTCAGGCTCGGGAGCGTCCGGCGCCCCCGAGCTGACTGGGGCGCTGGGATGCAGTTGGGTCACGGGATCGCCACCTCGCCAGCTGCGTCCGTCACCAGCGCTGACAGGGTGACGTAGGTGGTCACCCCGATGATGCGGGCGGCCAACTTGCCGGAACGATCCACGATCAGAGTGATGGGAACGGCATTCGGCGGCAGCGCGTTGCCGAAGGCGAGCAATGCCTGGGAAGAGGATCCAGTGGTGAGGCTGGGATAGTCGATTCCGAACTTCCGTTCGAAGGCCTTGGCCGCGTCGTCATTGTCTCGCACGTTGACGCCGACGAAGCGGACCCCGTCGTTCAGGTATTCAGCTGCCACCTTCGCCAGGATCGGTGCTTCCTTGCGGCACGGCGCGCACCAGGAGCCCCAGAGGTTGTAGACCACGACCTCACCGTTGTTCTGGGCGCTGTCGTAGGTGCCGCCGTCCAGGAGGCGGCCCGTGATCCGCGCAACCGACTTCCGGTCTTTCGGCGCGATCTGCTCGATTGCGCCAACTCCAAGAGCAGTGGAAGTGGATTGCGCCCCCGAGGCGCAGGCTGTCAGAGGCAAGGCCAGTAGCAGTGTGAGGGCGACGGTCACTCGTCGCCCGCGAGTCGGTCGGGCCCCAGATCGGGCGCCTGGTGCCTGGATCACGTGACTGGTCCGCCACGCGCCGACAGCATGCTCTTGAGCGCTTCGATCTCGGAGTCCTGCGCTTCGAGAATGCGCTGGGCGAGGCGCCGAACGTGGCTGTCTTTCGCCTGGCTGACCGCGTAGCGCGCCATCTCAACACCACCCTGATGGTGGGGGACCATGAGCTGGAGATAGAGCCGTTCGGCTGCGCCCACCGGGAGGCTCGTCAATCTGGTGAGGTCGGCGTCGGAGGCCATGCCGGGCATGACAGTCATGTCCGCGGGCATCGACGAGGAGTCGCCCATGTCGTGGGGCTCTTCCATCATCTGGTCCTGAGCCAGCCACTGCATGGGGGGCCCGGAGGCGCTCTGGGCCAGTTCGCGCTCGGCGAGCCAGCCGTACATCTGGCCGATCTGCTGCTGCTGGCTCAGTTCGATGTCCAGGGCGAGTCTGAGGATCTCCGGGTCCTTCGTGCGCTCGCGGATCAGCACCGACATCTCCACCGCCTGGGCGTGGTGCTCCTGCATGTCCCGGAGGAACCCGACGTCGACGGAGCCCTCGGTCGGGCCTTGATTGGTGGCTTCGTTGTCGAGACGGGCACCGAGCAGCATGCCCGCAGCCACCGCGACAGCAAGCAGTAGGACGGCCGCTGGCAACCACACGGCGCGACCAAATTTCGAGCCAGAGCCACTCCCTGGGGTCACGAGTCGACGCCGCCGGTGCAGGGTGCTCCCGGCTCCGGGGTCTGGGGTCCTTGGGCGAAGGCAGTGACAAACGTTTCCAGCGAGGGGTCGGCGGCACCGTCGATCATCATCTGCTTGCCCCAGGCCGTCGCCACGATCTCCGAACCGATCCCGTCGACTGGGGAGACCAGCACGTAGGAGTTGCCGTCCGCGAGCGCAGTCAGCTTGTCGACATCGCTTTGGTCAAGCGCCGGGTCGTAGCTGATCCAGACTGCTCCGTGCTCCAGGGAGTGGACAGCCTTCTCGGACGGCACTGGCGCGTCGTAGACGCCGCAGTTCATCCAGGCCGGATTGTGGTCGCCCCCGACAGGGGGGTTCTGTGGGTAGTCCACAGCATCCTCGACGTGGTTCCGCGGCAGGTCAGGAAACTCCTCCACGCCCTCAAGCTCACTCGCGGCCGCCGACGCGTCCGCATCGTTGCCGCCATCGGTGGAGATGCTGAACGCGACGAACGCGAGTATCAGTGCTGCTGTCACAGCGACGGGGCCGAAGATCATGAGCTTGCGCCGCCGCTCGGCATCGCGCTGTTCCCGAAGGATGTCGGCTGCCGTCTGCCGCCGGTCCGAGGCGCTGTCGGGCTGTTCCACGGGTTCTCCTTGATTGGCGGCAGTGGTTCGACGGCGGCCGGGTAAGCGGGGAAGGGTGCCGGTCCGGCCGCCGCCGGCTGTGCCCTGCCACTCTACGTACTATGTAACTTAGTAGACAACCCGAGAGCGAACGGTGAGCCTCCGGCGCGGGGTGACCAGGGCCAAAGCTGCGACAACGACGCAGGCCCACCCGATCCACGGGCTCAGGAACAACGCAGGCGTGTCTTTGTCCTGGAGGGGCACCTGGCTGACCAGGACCGCGCGTGTTTGGGGCTCCGCGAGCTCACGGACCGACCCGTCCGGTCCGATAATCCCGGTGATCCCGTTGGTGGCGGCCACCACCACCGTTCGCCCGGTTTCGACGGCCCGCACGCGGCTGATCGCGAACTGCTGCTCGATCTGGTTGGTGCGGATGAACGTGGCATTGCTGGTTTGGACGGCGATGAACTGAGCTCCGGAACGGACCTGCTCGGCGAGGGAGTCATCGAAGGCCACGTCGAAACAGATGAGGTCCGCGACTTGGATCCGGTCACTCACGCGCAGGGGTGTGGAGCGATCACCACGAGCCATGTCGCGGGGTATCTGCCCCAGTCGGCTGATGTCATATCGACCCAGGAGACCCCTGAACGGGATGTACTCCCCGAACGGCACCGGGTGTCGCTTGGTGTACCGCTCGGCCGGTCCAGAGACGGGCCGCCACAGGATTCCCTGGTTGCGTGCCTGCGCCGTGGTCGCTCCGTCGGTGATGGCTCCGACGAGAACGGGCACCCCAATGGCCTCGACGGCTTCGTTGATGGCAGACCGGGTGACTGCATCTGTGGTCGGATCGACCGCTGTTGAGTTCTCCGGCCAGATCACGAGGTCTGGGCGGGCAACTGCGCCGCTGTCCACGCGCCGACTGAGCGCGATCGTCGCCTCGATGTGGTTGCGAGTGACCTGCTGGTGATGGGCGATCAGGTCATTGCCCCGTCCCGGTACGTCACCTTGGATTGCCGCGACGGTCGCGCTGGGCAGTCCGGCCTCCCAGCCGGGCGTCAGCGACGCGGGTCGAACGAATGTGGGGATCATGACAAGACCGATGACGCCCGCGGCAACGCAGCCAACTCGGATGGGGGCGCGAGTAACCCGAAGGAGGATCCAGGCGAGCGTGCTGCCGCTGAACGCGGCGAGGAAGCTCACACCGTTGGCGCCGACCCAGGGCAGCCACGAGCTCAGGGGAGTGTCGAGCACGGACCACGCCAAGCGACCCCAGGGGAACCCGCCGAAAGGCCAGGAAGTCCGGATCATGTCGACGGCCACCCACGACACTGCGGTCCACAGCGGCCATGCGCGGCGTCGGCTGAGCCAGGCGATCCCCATTCCCAGAAGGGCGTAGTAGGAGGCTACGAGCAGTGAGACCAGCAGCCAGGAGTCGGTGCCCACCGCGCGCAGCCAGAACAACAGCGTCAGCGAATAGGCAGCCCCGAACAGATAGCCGACGACGGCCCCACTGCGTCCCCGGGTGCCGTGCAGGGCGAGGATCCACCCGGCTACCGCCACGGGAAGCAACGAGCCCAGACTCCAGGGGGCGCTGGTGGTCGCGAGGGCGACACCGCTCGCCGTGGCAAGCAGACCTCGGATGGGCAACCTCGGCGACTTCACGATGTCGGCCACGGGTTGGACACGCACGAATCCAGGCCCTTGGTCTGCTGCAACATGACCGGAGCCGACTCGCCGGCCCCTGGACAGGATTCGTGGGCATTGCCCAGTGCATGTCCCACCTCGTGGTTGATCAGGTAGGTCTGGTACCCGGCCAGGTCTCGGTCATACGAGGCGGCTCCGTTCATCCAGCGCCACGCGTTCAGGACCACCAGGTTGCCGTTGCGGCACGAGAGTCTGCCGCCGGTGGAGAGTGGCGCGCAGAGTCTGTCCGTAGTCGTCGGCGTAGCGATCAGGATACGAAGATCCCCATCGGCATCGACGCGGCTGAGCGCGTGTTCACCCGCCGCGGTCCAACCGCGCGGATCGGCTAGAACGGTGTCCACCCGCCTCGCCACTCGAGCTGCTCTGAGTGGAATGCCGTTCTCGACTTCGACCTGATAGGTGACCCGGGTGCCGGAGCCGACCACGGGAGAGCCTCCTGAGGCGACGTCGAACTCACCCGACCCGCGCTCCGGTACGACCTGTGCTCGCCGTGCGGTGGAAGGTTTGCTGACACTGCGTCGCACCAGATCCGGTTTCGGATCGTTGATGGTCCTCGACCCCGGACTGGAGGAATTGGGCACACCTGTTGACGACACGGCGTCTGGGACTGAACCAACGATTGGGCTGGGCGATTGATCATTCATCGAAGCAGCGAAGACAAGCGTGAGAGTCGCGCCCGTTCCGATGGCGAGTGTCCGTGCGCGCCCTCGAGGTCGCTGTCGGCGGTGCCGAGGTTGCTCGTGCTGGTTCATCGCGTGACTCCGCGGCGGTGGTGGGGACGTTTGAGCCTGCTGGGTATGAGGAGGAACCCGTCTGGGTTCTCGAACTCAGCAGCGACAAACGGCCAGCAGCTCCGGACGGAATGCGTTCACGTGGTGACTTGACGGCCGTGCACGAACAGGGGTTGAGCGGTCAACGGCGCGCCACGATCTTGTTCGCCTACTCACCCACTTCGCTAGGAATGCCAGCCCGCCGATGAGAAGAGCCAGACAGGCACCCACCAAAGCGAGGTCCGGGCTCCCATCCGGATCGGAATGGGGTCCCGCGGCGGTAACTGCTGGCAGCAGTGACGCCATTTCGTCGGCGCCGACCGCGGCAGCGCTCTGAACTCCAGTGACGGCGGTTGAGCTCGCTCCGAACTGCAGCGGCGTCGCGCCGTGGCCCGCGAGACCGTGCATCCCGAACACACCAGTGAGCACCACGAACAGCAACAGGTAGGAGCACCTGTCCAGCGTCGTCAGCCTCACGTTCGCGAACACGAGGGCCACCGTAGCAATCTCCACGATGAAGGCCGGTCCCACGCGATTCGACTTGATGCGCGACCATGTAGCCGTGTCGGAGTTGCGAGCGGGGTGGGTGCTGCGCTGGTCGCGCGCCGCGTTGGTGGCCGCGCTGATCCTCGGCGGCGGGCTCGTCGCGCACGTGAGTGCGGGCGGTCTGCTGCCCGACATCGGGATCTTGGTGCTGCTCGGCTCGGCCACCCTCCTTGGCTGCGCCGCCTTGTTCGGCCGACCGATCACGACGAGAGCCACCGTTGCGCTGCTGGCCCTGGGACAGGCCGGATTCCATCTGGCCATGACGGCGCTGGCCGGTCACGCCGGGGCAGGCTCACACGCTGGAGCCGGCGACGCCATCCGTGCTGAGGTCGTGCGCTCGGCCACCGCGGGCGGCCGGCGTACAGGCTCTCTGCGTGACCTGATGGCAGCCCCAGAAATGCCTGCCAGTGGCGACTTGCAACTGGCCGTTCCACATTGGGCGCAGCACGTGGTGGCTGATCTGTCGGGAGCGAACGCGCTCATGGCATTGGCACACCTCACTGCGGCTGCGGCGGTCGGCTGGTGGCTCGCCTCGGGCGAGGCCGCCTTGTGGGCGTTGATCTGCCTGACGGGCCGCCAGTCCTGGAAGTTCGTCCTGCTTCTCACCGCGGGGGCCGGTGGAACGCTGGCGTTTGGGAAGCGCCACCGCGCTGCCTCCGCCGCAGTGCGGGTGGAGCGGCCGCCCGCGAGGTGGGTCATCGAACGGCGACCAGCACGTCGCGGGCCACCGCGACTCGCGGCAGCTCTCTGACCCACCAACCCTCGTCGATTCTCGCCTGGCGCAGGGTCGCCTCGTGGCGATCTGTGCAGCCTGCGCGTCGTCAACCCATTCGAAGGACATTCCATGCGCACGATTTCTCTCATCGCCTCCGCCACCCTAGGGGCCTCGCTCCTTGCCGGCTGCGGCTCCAGCGATCCGGTCAGCCCGCCCTCCACCAGCCCGGCGTCAGCCTCCCCGTCGCCCTCCGACGCCGACGCCTCCGCCTCGCCCACGCCCAGCGAGACCCCTAGCGAAACGAACAATGATCGTCCCACCGTGGACATCACGATCAAGGGCGACAGCGTCAAACCCCAAGGGGTCCTGGTGGAGGCCGAGCTCAACGCACCCGTCGTACTGAACTTCACCTCGGACCGCTCGGGCGAGCTCCACGTGCACTCCAAGCCCGAGCAGGTCGTCGAGTTCGGTAGGGGTACGTCGACCCAGGAACTCATCATCAAGACCCCCGGCATCGTGGACATCGAGGACCACGAATCCGGCATCGTCATCGCCCAGCTCGAGGTGAAGTAGCGGTGAACTTGGCACACGGGCTGGGAGGCGGCAGCGACCTACCGATCCCGGCCGCCTACGCGATCGCCGGTGGCGGCGCGGCTCTCACCCTGTCGTTCGTGATCCTCCTGCTGGCGTGGCGGACCCCTCGGTTCGACAAGTCCGACGCCGGACTGGAGATGCCCGGCTGGTTCACCCAAGCCGTCGACAGCCAGGCTCTCGCGGTCACCTTGCGAGCCGTGGGCCTGCTCTTCGCCGGGTTCCTGGTCTGGGTCTCCATCGCGGGCAAGGACCTGCTGACCAACCCTGCCTTCGGCCTGGTCTACGTGTGGCTGTGGGTTGGCCTGATCCCTGTGTCCCTGCTGTTCGGACCAGTCCTCAAGGCGATGAGCCCGGTGCGCACCCTGCACTTGCTGTTAGCAAGAGCCACCGGTGAGGACCCGGACTCCGGTCTGGCGAAGATGCCGGCCCGGCTGGGTTACTGGCCGGCCGCGGTGGGGCTGTTCGCGTTCGTCTGGCTAGAGCTTGTGTACCCCGACGCGACGTACCTGAGCAGCCTGCGCCTGTGGTTCGCTGGCTATGTCGCAGCGATGCTGATCGGGGCGCTCTACTACGGGTCGAGCTGGCTCGCGCGCGCGGATCCGTTCGAGGTCTACTCCACTCTTGTGGCACATCTGTCGGTCTGGGGGAGACGGTCTGACGGCGTGCTCGTCCTCCGGAATCCTCTGGCCAATCTCGACCGGGTCCGGGCCGGACCTGGACTGGTCGCCGTGGTGGCGATCCTGCTCGGCAGTACGGCGTTCGACAGCTTCCGCAGCTCGAACGCCTGGCTGAGATGGACGCAGACAACGACCGCCAGCGTGCCTGTCATCGACACGGTTCTGTTGGCCGGAATGTGCCTCTTCGTGGGTCTGGCGTTTGTTACGGCCACCATGGCAACTGGCGTGGACGGCAAGTTCCGGCGGGCGGAGCTGCCTGCGATGTTCGCCCACTCGCTGGTGCCGATCATCGTGGGCTACATGGTGGCCCACTATTTGACGTTCTTTGTCGAGACCGGCCAAGCCACCTTGATCCTCGTGAGCGATCCATTGAGCAACGGATCGAACCTATTCGGCACCGCGAACTGGGAGGTCAACTACTGGCTATCAGAGCATCCAACGCTGCTTGCCTCAATCAAGGTGCTCGCGATCGTGACCGGCCACATCCTCGGAGCGGTAGCTGCCCACGACCGAGCGCTCCAGGTGCTGCCGAAACGCCATCAGGCAACCGGCCAACTGCCCCTGCTGGCAGTGATGGTGCTCTACACCTTCAGCGGGCTCTACTTGCTGTTCGGGGTTTAGCGGCCTGGCGTGCCGTGCCTTAGTATCTACGCATGTGCGCATACAAGCCGAATAAGGGTCGACCTGCTCTTCCTGCGGAGGAGCAGGTCGACCTGGCTGTCGAGGTCTTCCGGATGCTGGCGGACGCGACCCGGGTGAAGCTGCTGTGGGTGCTGCTGGCCGGCGAGGCGCCGGTGAACCAGCTCGCGGAAGCAGTCGCCAAACCGCAAACCGCGGTGTCCCAGCACCTCGCGAAACTGAGGATGGCGAGGCTGGTCAGCACTCGCAAGCAGGCCAACCAGGTGTTCTACCGGCTGACCAACGACCACGTGCGCCAGCTGATCAGCGACGCGGTCTACAACGCGGAGCACGCGGGCCCGGGCACCCCTGAACACCACCAAGACACCGAGGTCTCCGCTCGAGGCGTTGGGGTGAGGCAATGACGCGGCACTCTGGCCACGACCACGACCACGACGGACACGGGCACACACACGACGCTGAACAGCATCATGAACATGCGAGCGGAATCCGAGGCTTCCTGGAATCGCTGTTCAAGCCGCACAGCCACGACGCAGCCGACTCTGTGGACGACGCCCTTGAATCAAGCCAAGAGGGCATTCGGGCGGTCAAGATCAGCCTGATGGTGCTCGGCGTGACTGCCGTGGTGCAGGCTCTCCTAGTCGTCCTTACCGGCTCGGTCGCGCTGCTGGCCGACACCATCCACAACTTCTCCGATGCGCTCACTGCGATTCCGCTGTGGATCGCTTTCGTCCTTTCCCGCCGTGCCCCGACACGTTCCTACACCTACGGCTACGGGCGCGCCGAGGACCTGGCAGGAATCTTCATCGTCGCCATGATCGGGCTGTCGGCGGTCGTTGCCGGCTACGAGTCGATCTCCCGGCTGATCGACCCCCGCCCGGTCACCTCCCCATGGGTCGTTGCCGCCGCCGGGCTCATCGGCTTCGCCGGCAACGAACTCGTGGCGATCTACCGCATCCGCGTCGGGCGTCGGATCGGCTCCGCCGCCTTGGTGGCCGACGGCCTCCACGCCCGCACCGACGGCTTCACCTCCCTGGCTGTCTTCGCCGGTGCGATAGGAGTGCTGCTCGGCTTCCCCCTCGCCGACCCCATCGTCGGCCTCCTCATCACCGTGGCCATCCTGCTCGTCCTACGCACCGCGGCCACCGACATCTACCGCCGCCTCATGGATGCCGTCGACCCGGAAGTCTCTTCCACCGCTGTCGAAACCCTCGCCGCCACCCCCGGCGTGAAGGCCGTCGAAGAACTCCGGATCCGCTGGATCGGACACCGCCTGCGCGCCGAGGCCGGCATCGCCGTGGACGAGGAGCTCGGCCTGGTGTCCGCCCACCAGATCGCCACCGAAGCTCACCACCGATTGCTGCACGCCATACCCAAGCTGGTGGGAGCGACCGTGCACGTGAGCCCGCACGCGAACACCGACGACCACCATCACGAGATGCTGGAGCACCACACTGCGCCGCGACACGCGACCTGGCTGAGCGATCTAAATCCCATCGAGCACTGATTCGTCTACTACCGGGTTTCCAACCTTGAATTGGCGCCGTGCGCAATCCGGGGCACGCGCCCCATCGGAGAGAATGAGCCAGAACGAGGCTTCATACCGCGCGGCAGAGCGGCAGGGCGGCAGCCGTGAAGGCTTGGGCTTGCTGCCCCCACAGTCGCCGGGTCTCGCAGGAGGCCTGGATCGCGGCCTGTTCGATGGCGGCTACGGCGCGTTCCAACTCGTCCTGATCGGGAGAGCTTATAACGATCAGTCCAGTCGCGCGGAGGATGCCGTGACCTGCTGTGAGGTCGGCTTCCTGCTGGAGGACGTCTTGGAACTCGGCGCTCTGCTGGGCGTCCTCGATCTGCCCGATGCGCTGGCGCTGGGCGGCGTCGGAGATGTACTCGGTCTTCTTCTTGCGGATGTCCCGTGAGGCTTGGTCGGTGCGCATCGGGGTGTAGAGCATCGAGAACGTTCGGCGTACGCCGGATGAGAGGAGCACGGGGGCGAGGAAGCCGGGGAACACCAGCGACCTGGGCCACTCGCTGATCCAGAGGACGCAGTGGTGAGCGGAGTCGCTGCGCAGGCTGGACCAGGTCTCGGTTACAGCAACCGGGCCTGCGGTGGCCAAGTCACGGCCGAGGTCACCGTGGCGTTCGAGGGCTGACGCGACAACGGGGTCGTAGGCGCCGCGGAGCATGATCGCGAGGTCGCCGGGTGCCAGCCAATCGGATGGTGCGAGGTCCGCGGCTCTGAGCGCGGCGGTGATCGTCGTCATCTCTTGGCGCAGTACCTCGGCTGCGCCGCGGTTGCCTCCTCCTGCCGCACGGATAGCTCGCGCCGCGGTCTTCATGTTGAGGGCCAGCGAGATGGTGCTGGCGTGGCGCTCACCTGCGGGCCCGGCTCGGTCTATGAGTTCGGCGTACGTCGTCGAAGTCCAGGTGTTGTCGTGGTTGCCGTGCGCCGACCACCAGTCGGTCAAGCCCTTTCCTGAGTCCGGCAGCGTTCTTTCCATCACCTGTAGCGACGCGATTCGGCCGGAGCGACAGGCGGTGGACAGCACCCGTCCCCAGCTGACGACGCGACGTTCTTGATCTATCGGGTCGAGAAGGATGAACGCCGGGTGTGAGACAGCGACAACGGCGGTCAGCGTCGCTTGGTGGGGGTCGTGAACCATGACGGCGCCGGTCACGGGGTCGAGCCATTGCCTGAGTCGTGCGGCGTCGCCGGGCAGGGCGAGGGTCCCGGCGGGCCGGGGTTTGACGATGCGGCGACGGAACATGAGTTGCCCTGTGCTCGATCGCCATCCCCCCCGGGCCACGATGGGCAACCAGTCGATGAGCTTGCGGCCACCGACACCAACCCATGCGAGTGCGGCACAGGTCAGGATCAGTGGGAGTGCGTAGGCGAGGACCATGCCGCCGCCCAGGTAGAGCGCGAAGACGAGAGTGGCCGCTGCGATGCCGACTGCGACGAGTTGAGCGACGGAGAGGCCGAGGAGTATCCCCCTGCGGGCGAGCCGCGAGAACTTCACCGGATGCAGCTCATGCTCGCGCCCCGCCGAGGCAGTCTTCGACATCAGGATTGCTCCGACGAGCGCGCTAGTACGGGCGGAGTCGGGTCGGCAACTCGCGGCGAGGCGCCGTTGGGCGCCGAAGGTTCGTGCGCCGCTTCCGACTGTTGCCCTGCCTGGGCGCCGACGAAGTTCGCCAGTCGAGGTCCGGCAGTCGCGGCTACCTTCGCTATCACCGCTGCGGCGGCTACGGGGCCGGCCGCTGCGCTAGCTCCTACACTCGCCCCTGCCCCGGCCCCGGCGGTCGCCCCGCCACCGCCAGCAGCCGACGCGCCACCCGCGCTCCCAGCGGCTGTGGGCGTCGGTGGCGTTCCCGAGCCAGCAGAACCGCCCGATCCGGACCCAGGAGGGGAGTCGCCACCGAGGACCTTCGGCACACTGCCTGGTCGTCCTCCCACCGGGATCGGTAGTGGTCGATTGAGTGCGGACTTGGCCTCTTGCTCGGCCGACATCGCGTGGTACATGTCAAAGCCCATAAAGCTGATCGCCTTGTAGGTCAGATAGGGGGCGAACCCGGCCATCAACATCAGCACGACTCCCGCGATCGGATCGCTGACCGACTGAAGGTCGGAGTCGATCGGCGCGGACACCTGTGCCGTGGCGAGGAGGAAGATCACGACCAGGACGACCTTGGAGACGATGAGTGCGATGACGAAGGTCGCCCATTTGCCGGCCCAGCCGCGGGTTTGGTCCCAGGTCGACCCGGCCAATGCGATCGGTGCGAACACGATCGCGATCAAGAGCAGGGCTTTGCGGACCAGCAGACTGATCCACACGATGACTGCCGCACCGATCGCCAGCCCGGCGAGGAAGATGGTAAGGATCGCCGCCGCACCCGGGGCGGCGAGGTTCAGGCTGCCGAGGCCTCCTGCCAGGAGGGCGATCCGATCACCCATCTCCTGCATGTTCGTGCCCGCGGCGTGGACGATCCCGATGGTCAGTTGATCGGTGATCTCCAGTGCGGTGGCGAGCAACGTGATCGCTACGAACGAGCCGAGTATCGATTTTGCCAGGCCGAGTGCTGCTCGCGAGAGCGCTGCGGGTTCTCTTCGGATCATGCCGCCGATGACCTGGAGCATGAAGAACCCGACCATCACGAATACGGCGACGCCGAACACGATGTTGTAGACCCGCGTGTAGTGCGCGCTCGTGATGTCGACCATGGTCGTGGTGTCGAAAACCTCCCAGACCGACTCGAACATCCACTGAGCTGCACCACCCATCGCTTGGGCAAGCCAGTCGAACGGTGCCGTCACAAGGCTCGCGGCGGCATCGCCGGCGGTGTCGCAGACTCCGGAGATCACGGGGATGTCGCATACGTCGGCCATGGTGCTCGACCTCTCTCGTAGTCCTGGTGGGAGGCGAGTTCAGACGGCTTGGCCGACGTTCCAGAAGAAATTCACGAGCGCCACTGAGGCGCCGGTGACTATCGCTGCGCCGAGCGCGACGAGGACACCGAGCTTGCCGCGGCCAGCGAGGTGGGGGTTCGAGGAGTTGGAGCCGAGGGCCCACACGATTGCAGCGATGACGAGGGCGAGGACGGCCAGGATGAGTCCGACCGTCATGGACGCCCCGACGATGTCGCGGAGCTGGCTAATGCCGGGTAATCCGTTTGAGTTCGGGTTGATGTTGATGTCGTACGGCAGCCGGCCGTCGATCCGGTAGGTCGGAAGAACTCTGAACACGAGGGACTCCTATTTGGTCGATCGAAGGGAGGGTTGCAGTCCTGGTGCGCCGGGTCAGAGGGACGAGCCCAGGTCGAGGAGCCAGTTGGTCCACGCGAGTGCGCAACCGATGAAGACCGCGCCGCCGAGGGCCACGAGCAGACCGGTCTTGGCTTTGCTGGCGGTGTTCCAGGTTCCGTTGGACGAGGCGACCGCCCAGGTCGCAGCACAGACGACCACCATGAGTACGGCGGTCAGAAGCCCGTAGGTGAGTAGCGCCCCCACGATCTGGCGCAGATCGCTGGATCCACCGACGGCACCGAAGTTGGGGCCGACCGCAGTGAGCTGAGCGTGGACTCTGGTCATGTCCGGTAGGTGCAGCCGACTCACCGAACCGTCTGTTCGGATTGGAAGCCTCAGGGTGTTGCATCCCGTACCCAGGTACGGGTTTACAGTCGATCCATGAGTGAGAACCTGATGGTCGACGACGGCTGGGTCCCGGCCACATGCACGTTGCCAACGATGGAACAGCCGGTCCGGCGGGCACAGTTTGATGACCTGTTCACCCAGGATGTCATCAGCGTCGAGCAGCCTGCCGCCGGGATCTTGAGACTGGAACTCCGCGCAGTCCCAGACGTCGCCGCCCGCGCCGCGGGTCTGGCGGCTCGGGAGACGGCCTGCTGCTCGTTCTTCACCTTCAATCTCACCATCACCGAGGGCAAGATCGGCATGGTCGTCTCAACTGAGCCCGAGCATGAACCAGTTCTAGCCGCGCTCGCAGCGAGCGCGTCATCGCGGGTCGGGCGAGTCTCGTGACTTCTGGCAAGCGCTCGGGACAGGTCGCCGCTGCGGTCGGCGTCAACGTAGAGACGCTTCGCTACTACGAGCGGCGTGGCATCATCCCTGCGCCGGATCGCAGTCTTGGCGGACACCGGCTCTACCCCGACGAGACCGTGACGACGTTGCGGGTGATCAAGGTCGCGCAAGGCCTGGGGTTCACCCTCGCCGAAGTCGTCGACTTGTTGGAGGTCGGGCGCCATGGCCACGGCGGCGGGCTACAAGCACGAGCCGAGGCAAAGGTCGCCGAGGTCGATCAGAAGATCGCGGACCTCAATCTGATTCGCGACACCCTGATCGCTGCCCGGGACGCCGGCTGCGACGATCTCGCCCAGTGCGCCGCCTCGGAGTGTTGCCCGCTGCCGTTCGTCGAGCTCAGCACCCGCCCAGAATCGAGCCCCTTGTGAGCTTCTCCATGAAGGATCGCCATCTCTTCGGCATGGGTGCTGCAGCATGCGCGGTCTGCTGCGCGGCACCCATCCTGACGCTGCTCGGTGTGGCGGGGGTTGCCGCAACGGCCGCGACCCTCGTTTTCGCCGGGACAGTTTTCGCCATCGTGGTGGCAGTCGGGGCGCTCCTGGCGGTGTGGAACCAGCGGCGCCGCCGCCGTGCCGGGGATTGTTCAACTGTTGCAGGTCCCGTGGCTGTCGAGGTCTCGTTGCGCCGACCTGACGAGGCTCTCTGAGAGGATCTTGTGGTGGACACGCTGCGCTCGATCGCGCTCTTCATCGCCGCCGCTGTCGCCGAGATCGGCGGTGCCTGGCTGGTCTGGCAAGGCGTCCGCGAGCATCGAGGCTTGGTGTGGATCGGCGGGGGCATCATCGCCCTCGGCGTCTACGGCTTCGTCGCGACGCTGCAGCCCGACGCCAATTTCGGGCGCATCCTTGCTGCGTACGGCGGTGTTTTCGTTGCCGGGTCCCTGCTTTGGGGCATGGTCGCCGACGGGTTCAAACCCGACCGCTACGACCTTGTCGGAGCCGCTGTTTGCCTTGTCGGCGTCGCGGTGATCATGTACGGGCCCAGGGACGCATGATGGTTCCGGCAAACCGCGCGTGCGGGCGATCAGCTACGCCAGCGATTGACGATCGCAGCGGACGAAATCGACGCGACCAAGCGCACGCTTACGCTGATCAGCGCGTGGAACGCTCGCATCTGTGGAACCGCCCATTCGACGCGCACCGTCTGATGGATAGTTCGAGTCTCGCCGAGGCCGGCTTGCCGAGAATGGCCGGGTTAGGAGTCTTCGTGTTCGGAATCCGCTGGACAGTCGGCCTGGCCATGACGGGTCTGGCAATGATCTGGATCGGCGGCTACGTCAAATCGTCACAGGCCACTGTGTGCTTGGACGCACTGGAGCCGGGCGGTAGCTGTTTCGGCACCTTCGCTTCCGACGCATGGCAAGTCATCGGGCTGGGATCACTCGTCGTCGGGACAGCTTTCGTGCTCGGTGCACTGTTTCTAGAACTGCGTCGACGCCGTGGCGCCTAAGCCGATCCCAGTGACGACTGAGGGCCTGTTGAGAACGACCGCTTCGCGCTTGCCTCGAAGCCTTGAGTCACGCGGCTGATGCAGACTTCCGGCACTACCCGACCACCGTGAAGTGCAGGTGGTCATAGTGACCGCCGGTCACGCTGTTGGGGTCGTGCATCCCTCCGCCGTCGTAGGGGCGCCAGCCTTCGGAGTTGCGTGCAACCGACCAGATGTGGCCCTGCCAGATGAGGTACTCGACGCCGAGGGTCACGGCATTGACCTTCAGCCAGTTGCAGATCTTCCAGCCGAGGTCGAGCGCGGGACCGCTGGCCGCCGTGCCGATCGAGTTGCCGAAAGTGCCGTCGCACGCGCGACCGAGGGGATGCTCTGATTGCTGGCCTGCGCGCGGCGACCAGCACCCCCAACGCGAGTCGGGGAAGTTCTTCTGCACCTGGGCGAGCACGCTCGCGGTGCGCTCGGTGATCTGGCCATCGGTGGTCGGGTCGTCGATGAGGTGGTTGGGGTCGTCGCCAGCGTAGGAGCTCGCTGGGCCGCCGGCGTTGCCGCAGCCTGCGGCGCTCCGTTCGGTTCTGCTCTCGACGTCGGACGCGCCGTTCGAGGTCAGCCACTCCTCTGGGTCAACGGGTGCAGCATCGGCTCTGCCCGGGCGAACCTCGAAGTGCAGATGAGGCCCGGTGGCATAGCCGTCCATCCCGACGTCGCCGATGTACTGCCCCGCGGTGACGGTGTCGCCGGCTTTGACGCGGATGCCCTCGGCGTACATGTGCGCATAGCCGGTCGCGACTCGCCGTCGGGCGACGGTGTGCTCGATCAGGATGAGGTGGCCGTAGCCCGGGGCGGGTCCGGCGAAGGACACACGACCATCGGCTGCCGCGAGTATGTGTGTGCCGCTGGGAGCGGCGAGGTCGACGCCCGTGTGCAGCTTGGACTCGCCAGTGACCGGGTGGACGCGCATCCCGAAGCCACTCGTCCGCACCCACGTCCCGGCTGGCAGCGGGAAGACGACGCGTCCGGTCTCTGGGACCACCGAACTAGCGCTCGCGCTGGTCGACGCGGTGCGTGTCAGCGCGTCGACGGTCTGGGCGGCGACGCGCTCGAACCTGGCGTACCGGTCGGGGTACGCCGAGCCCTCGACGGCTTGAGCTGCGGCGCCCGGTGACAACTGCTGCCAACCCGGAATGTCGAGCAGGCCTCGGGGTGACCCGTGGTTCGGGCTGGTCAGGCCTCCGAAGAAAGCGCGAGCTTGGTAGGCGGGGTCCATGAGGTCGGCGATCGTGCCCCAGCCGGCGCTCGGCCTCATCTGGAAGAGGCCAAGGGAGTCGCGGTCGCCGCCGTTGCCGTCGTGGGGGTAGTTCGCCGACTCCGGGTAGGCGCTGGTGTTGGAGAGCATCCGAAGACTCGACTCGGTGAGTGCGGCCATCAGCGCGATGACCACACCGTCGCGTCCCACACCCCGCGTGCGCCCGCCGGTCGCGATGATCGTCGCGGCGTGCGTCAGTTGCCGCCGGTTCAGGGTCAGGGTTGTTCCGTCGCTTGTCGTCACGCTGAGGCTGGCGGGGATGGCACCAACGTTCAGCCGGCTTGTCGGCAGGCAGGAAGCCTGCGCTGCGGGGTTGAGCAGGACAGCCATCCCGACCAGACACGAGGCAGGCCCGAAGAACAGTCCTAGGACCAGGGCCGTGGCTACTGCCTTGCCCACCGCTGCCCGCTCAGCTCAGGGGCTCGTCGAGACGTGAGAGCCGCAGCAGATAGCAACGGGGGTACGAGGGACGGCAGACCGCAAACACCGTGAACGCGACCTCGTGTTCTGTCGCGACGGGCTCGCCCTCCCAGTCTCCAGTTCGGTGTCGGGCGCCCTCGATCGTGTAGGCCACCGTGCCGGGGAGCAGCCCGTTCGGTCCCGCCTCGGCCTTGGCCTGTGACCACAAAGTTGGCACCTGAGACGACGTGATGGTCAGCCACTGGCGGGTTGAGTAGCGGCGAAGGTCGGTCCAGGCCGCCGACGTGGGCAGGTAGGTGCTGAGGTCGGCGACGAGCCCGGGGGCGGACTCGCCAGTGGGGTCAGCGACGGCGACCAGCCGTGCGACGTACTCGGACAGCGGCACCGCAGCGGCGGTGTCCCATTCGAAGACCGCGGACGCCGCCATGCGAGCGAAGGCCTCCGGATCGTCGGTCGGTGGCAGCGCCGGTAGTCCGCCGGCCGGGGATTCGTCCTCCTCGGCTGGGAGCGGGTCCACCGTGTCGGGCTGAGGAGCCGGCTGGGTGGCCGATGGAGAAGGGTCGTGTGCAAGGGCGGCGTAGAGGCCTGCAGCGATGAGCAGGGCGGTGAGGGCGGCGGCCGCGACCAGGATGCGGCGCTGGCGGAGGCCGCCGTCACGAGCGGAGGAACGGAACATCAGTGCGTGTCCTTTGGTCGCGGAGACTCGGTCACGTCACAGGTGGATCCCCGGCACCGGCGGCATTGGAACCGGGCTCAGGCGCTGGCGGGCTGTGGGATCCGTTGCCGAGCGCGACGGGCTGCGTCCGCAAACACCTCGGTTTCGGCCAGCACTCGCTCGAACGTGGCCCAGTCGCTTTCGGAGAGCTGCTGCCCAACCTCCGTCGCGTCGTGGTGCTTCGACCAGCCGTCGAGGTCACTCCAGGTGAGGATGAAGGCCCGAAGTGAGCGCTGTGAGGGCTGGTGGTCGGGGTGGGGCGGCCGGATCCTTCCGCCGCCGCGGGCTCGTTCCTGTTTCACGCGCGCCAGGGCTTCGGCGGCGAGGGCTTCGAGTTCGTCGCGGGAGAGTGGGGCGGCGTTGAGTTGGCCCCCGGTCAGCTCGATCGCCGCCTTGATGCGATGGAAGGCGGGAGCCACGTCGGCGCCGTCATCGATGGCCCGGAGTTCGGTGCCCGCCAGGTCGCGCACTACCGCTGCAACTGTGGGGTCGGCGGCGGTCCGCTTGATCGTGTTGATCTGTTCGAGGCGTTGATGCGAGGCCTTGCCGGTGACGAGCTTCGCCGCGTTGTTGCGGGCCTTGCCGAGCGGCGACGGTGGTGCGGAGTCCGCACCACCGTTCTCTCCACCCACAGTCGGGCTGGAGCCGAAGCGTGACGCCTCCTGGCGACGGGCGGCGTCTTCGGCCAACAGTTCCTTGAGTTCCTCGAACAGCGCCGACTCCTCGGTCGGTGTCAGCGGCTTGCGCAGCGCGTTCTCGTCCTGCTCGGAGAGGAGCCGCGACAGGTTGTCAGAGATGCCGGACCGCACCCAGACCTTCAACGTGCGCCACCCGAGGAGTTTGACGGCCTCCAGTCGCCGCCGGCCGCAGACCAGAACGCCGTCGGGGGTGATCGTGATCGGTTGCAGCAGGCCGCGTTCCTGGATCGATGTCATCAACGGGACGAGGTCGCCGAGTTCCTTGCGGTGACGGACTCCGATGATGATCGAGTCGATGCTTCTCTCGAGCTCGATGTGACCGTTGATGTCAGCCATGGGTGTGCCCGTCCTCCAGTGCGCGGACGCCCCGCGTGATCGGTCGGGTGATGCTTGCGATCTCCAGGACGTCCTCGACGTCGTAGCCGATCACCAGCAGGAGCAGGAGCCCGCGGCCGGCGCTGGTGTGGGCTCGATCCGGGTGCTGGTTGCCAAGTACGGCACGGAGCATCGCGAGCCAGCAGCGCTGGTCGAGGTCGAAGAGCGCTCGGGCGTGGCGGTCGCGGCGCAGGTACTCGAAGGCCGCGAGCCGGGACCCGGTCCGCATCAAGCGGCTGCAGATGTACTCGACGCCAGATCGTGCCGTCTCCTCCGGCCAGCCTTGTCGCATGAAGACCGACACTGCGCGGTCGAGCGCGACCAGGGCGTTGGTCGGCGCATCACTCTCCGGCAACGGGTCGCCGTCGTACGACTCGGACTCGGCAGGAACAGTGAAGGCCGGGTGGTACTCGTAGACGGGGGTCTCGCGCTCGCTGAAACGCTCGGCGTCGTGGAAGCCCGCGCTCTCTGCACGCCTGGCGCGACCTGTGGAGCACAGAAGACCGTTCGCGCGTGCGTCGTAGGTCAACGTCAACTGCACCGCCCGGGTGATGACGGCCCAGGGGTCGAGCGCATCGCGGGCAGCTCGGGTGAGCATCACCTCGAACGCGGCGACAGCGGCATCCGCCGGCTCCTGCCCGTGCTTGCGGGCCAGGGCGCCGTACTTGTCCATCGCGTAGGTCACCAGGTCGGTGGCCTCAGGTGCGCGGCTCCAGGCCTCCGGACCCGATGAGTGGAGGTGAGTCAAGAGGTTTCGCAACCCCTCGGATTCGACGAAGGTCGGCTGGGTGGTCATAGTCCAAGTCCCTCTCGGGTCGTGGCGGCGGAGGTTGGAGTGTCCGGGCGGGCGATCGCTGAGCGCGTGATGCGGTGTCCTGCGCGGGCTGGTGCCTGGCGGGCGCGGCGGGTCAGCTCGGCTTGCAGGTCGATGCCTCGACGCGTCAGCGGGGCGCCCAGGAACCCGGGGAGATCGGTCGGGCGCACCCACGCCACGGTGGGTTTCGCCAGAGTCGGCTCGGGGCCGGCGTGGGGAGCTGGCTGGGAGGGGTCGCGGTGGATGGCGAGGGCTGCGACCTCCGCAGTGTGCTCGGGGAGCGGGGGTGCCTCGCCGAGGCTGCGTTCGCCCAGGCGGTGGTAGGGCTCGTTGGTGTTCACCGTCGCACCGCCTCAACCGCCCGGGTAGGGCCGCCGGCAGGTGTTGGGCTGACCCGTGTGACCCTTCGGTACGCCGACTGGATCGTCGTCTGGACCTCACGCCGGGTCAGTCCCGTCGAGCGAGCCGCATCTCCGAGCAGGTCAGAGGTGACGTCGAGGTTGTGACCGTCTTCAGCCATCCGACAGGCCGCCCAGAACAGGCCGTGGTTGCGGGCGCCTTCGGGTCGCGAGGCCACCCAGGCGGCGAGGCGGTCCGGGCGGGCACCGGCGGTGTGTACGAAGGCGGGTGGCCGCGTTGGCCGGGGTGGATCGAGGAAGGCCCGGAGCCCGGCTGCGTCGACCGGGTGCGGTTGGTGCTTCGCCACGGCGATGAGCTCGTAGCTGTGTCGAATGCCATCGGCCTGGTTGACCGTTGAGGGCGGTACGACGATGTAGCCACCGTCGCCGCGGAAGTCGACATGCTTACCCGGCACCTGCCACGACCTTTGCTCGGTTGCCGAGGCTCGCAGGAAATAGGCGTGGATGCCGAACGATGGAGTGCGCACCAGCCATGCCCAGCCTGCGACGAATCCGGCAGACCGGGCCTGCTCGAACGCGGGGAAGCCGTTGCCGCCGGGGTGGACATCAACGTCGACGACGTCGATCCCGGACACGGCCCCGGTCGGTACCGCGAGGTTGGCGTCCGGCCACCGCCGCCACCACCCAACGACCTGTGCGGGGTCAGCTGTGGCGTCGTGAAAGCCGCGTGTTGTGAGCGGCTGTTTGCCGCCCGGAAAGCACGGAAAGACTGGAACTCCAGAGCGTGCCAAGGTCTGTGCCGCGGTCGAGGTGTCGGGTGCCCCGGCCGCTCGAAGCATCGCCGTAGCCACCGACCGCGTTGTGGTTTCTGTCCGGCTGCTCATGGCGGTCAGATTGCCCGAGCGTCCTTACCCTGGGGCTTCCCCCGATGTCGCTGCGAACAGGGGGAAGGACCGTGTTTTCGCAGGTCAGGGCACCTTCCCCCGAAAGGTTGAGTTCGCCCGGACTACCGACAATTTGACGGTTCTATCGTCGCGACGGGCGACGATCCCAGCCACGTTGACGGACCACCGTGGCCGTCCGGGGTGGCAGATCCACGGGGCCGAGGTCGTCGTCGCTGCGGTTGAAGACGCCGTCGATCAGCTGACGCTCGGCGAGATCGGCGTGCCCGGTGACGGCGGCGACCTCAACGAGATCGAGTCGGCTGGTTTCGTCGTAGGGAGCTGCGCGGTACGCCGTTTCGGCCGAAAACCTAGCGAGGTCAAGGTCCCCGACGCTCAGGGCATGGGTAGTGAGGATGTGAGCGACGTCGACGACTGCGCAGCCCATCACATGGTCGAGGCGTTCGCCTTCGAGGAGCCAGGTCCAGCCGACGGGGCGCAGTTGGGTGAAGGGCTCGCCGGTCACCAGTCGAAGTGCCGTCTGTAGGTCTTTGAGGCCGGCGGCCCCTCGGGATTGTGCTCGCATTCGCAGGCGTCGGAACAGGTCGAGATCGACCAGGACGTCGTCGACCTGATAGGAGGGCGTCCCGCGCTCAATTGCCGCCCGCGACTGCTTGGCGCTCGGGAGGTGGTCAACGCCGGTTCGCGGGTTGGTGCCCAACCAGGAGCGGAGCATCTTGAGGTCGACGTAGGCGCGCTTGGTGGTGATTGACATGGCGTCAGCAATCTCGGAGCTGGTCGTCCCGGCCGGATGCAAGGCCAGGTAGGCGAGGAGCTCGGTGTAGAAGGGCTTGCGCTTGGCGATGCCGGAGACGTCCCCGTGGGCTCGGGCGCGGACCGGTCCGAGGAGCACGAGCTTCGGGAGGGGGCACTCGGGAGCGAGCCAGAGTGCGATGTCTTGATCCAGGGTGGGATCAGCGGCCTCGGCACTGGTGCGCGTCTCGGGTGCTGCAACGGGGGCCAGGGCTTCGATGTCTTGGGCGGTTGTCGGGGCGGCGTCGGCGTACTGCATCGCGGGAAGAGGTAGGAGCGAGCCCTCGCCGGCTGGGCCGTCGGGGCGTGGTTCGACCAGTGCGGTGCGCAGGGCGCCCGCGACGTCGGTCCGGCGGCGCCATCCCTCTTCCGCTGTGTCGTCAACCGGCATCGGTGCGTTCTCGGCGTCGCGGGTGACCTCGACGATCGCCGCGCAGACGGCCGCTTCTTCCGCGGTGAGGCCGGCCGCGGTGACGTCGAGGTTGAGGCTGCTGACGCGAAGCCTGCTATCCGGGGTGACCTCGAGGATGACGTCGCCAGGCTCGGGCGTGCTGTTGACGGCGATGACCGCTGCCCCTGGCCTTCCGGGGTGAGCCCTGATGATCTTGACGATCTGTCGCACCGGTGTTCTTCCACCCACACCGTTCGCGGAGACGACGGCATGGAACTGCTCGGGGTCGTGTCCGGGGAGTCTGGGGCCGCTGGTCAGGTGGCGAGCGAGGCGGTCGAGGAACGTGAGGTCACCATCGCTGTGGTGGTGGAGGCGCACCGGCGCGATAGTGGCGAGCTCTGCTCCGAGCCCGAGGATGTCGACGTCGACCAGGTCCGACCAGGGGTTGAGGGCCAACTCGGCCGCGACGTACCGCCCGATTGCTTCAGCGTTCTCGGGGTCGCCGGTGACGCTGACGACGCCGAGGTGTTCCAGGTTGAGGAGCCACAGGTGTTGGTCGACGCTTTGTCCGACGGTGACCAGCAGCGGGTACGGCGCGAACTGGTCGAGGTCGGTGGGGATGGCGGCATCCAGAGCAAGCGACCACGTCTTCTCGTTGCCCTCCCAGGGTGCGGGCAGGGCTGAGTCCTGGGCGAGATGCAGGATCAGGGTGTCCGGGGTGAGCTCCACACTGGTGACGGCGGGTAGCGTGGACATGACTGTTGCGAGCCAGCGCAGGGCAGCGTCGAGCGCTTCCAGTCTGGGGGCCATGACCGCGCCGGCCAACTGCGTGGTTTTCTCGACGGCTCGGAGCTCCGGTGGTGGGGGAGCGATGATGTGACCGGGGCGCCGGAAGCGGAGCTGGGTGCTGCGGTGGCGCCGCAGGGCGAGCAGGAGGGCTCCGGCCAGCAGCGCACCTGCACCGGTGAGTCCTGGCAACAGCCAACCGGGAGTGACGTCGTCAGTTGGGTTGGCAGCGTCGTCGACGCCAGCAACCTGGGTGGGCTCGGCGCCGTCGTAGGGCTCGGCGGTCGGCTCACGCGTGTGTCCAGGTGTCGGTGCCGCCGGGTGTGTCGCGCCCTCGCTCCGGTGTGACGGCGGGTCAGGGACGGCCTCGACGGGCTCGATGGGCTCACGTGGGGCTGTGCCGGGGATCGTCAGTTTCCAGCCGGGGCGGATGACATCGGGGTCCTCCAGGTGGGTGCCGTCGTTTTGGACGGTGTCGCGGGATGCCTCGTAGATCTCCGGGTAGCGCATCGGGTCGCCCAGTTCGTCGAGGGCAATCTCCGACAGGGTGTCGCCCGGTTCGACCACGTAGGTCTCGGACGGCTGGTCGCCCGCGTGGGGTTCGACGGTGTGCGGCACCCGTAGGACGGTTCCGGCGGTGATGAAGTCCGGGTGTCCGCCGAGGACGTCGGCGTTCAGGTCGACGATCTCGACATATCTGGCGCCGTCTCCGAGCAGGCGGTCGGCGATCTTCCATAGGCTGTCGCCGCGTTTGACGGTGTAGTCGATCGTGTCTTCGTCCGCCATCAGGGCATCGACGACGGGTGCTGCCGGCGCTGCCTGGATGGGGGTTTGAGCGAGAGCCACCGCTGGAGCGCTCTTCTGGGGCGCGTCTACAGGCGGCGCAGCGATGGAGTGCGCCGGCGGCGCTGGGAACGCAGCCGTCACCGCCGGCACGGCGACGAAGAGTAACGCAGCCATCGCGACGAGCCGCCCGGCCACACCCTGAGGGATTGCCAGCCCTGGCAATTTCGGTGCCGAGATGCCACGGACCTGCGCGGTCGCAGCGAACAGCACAGAGAGCGCCATGACGGCCCACGCCGCCCAGGCGACGACGGCGATCATGACCATGACGAGGGTGCCGTCGTCGGGGCTGGTCAGCAGGTCGCCGAGATCCCCGAGATCCTGGTGCCAGGGCGTCGCACGGATGGCGACGAGCAGCACGGGGGTGCCGCCAACGAGCAGCAGGATCGCGATCGTGGCGGCGAGGCCGCGGAGTCGTTGGCGCAGGTTGCTCATCGTTCGGTCCCTCCGAGGCTGCGGATGAGTCGTGCCGAGGCTTCCCCGGTCACCGTGAGATCACCGACTCCGATGAAGTTGAGGAACGTGGGGGAGTAGGTGTCGGTGACGTCGACTGTGATCGTGTCGCCACCGGTGATGGTGACGCTGCCTTCGACATTCGCGGCGGCGAGGTAGTCCTGAGCTGCGGCCCGGGCGGCTGCGGTGTCGATCGCGAGGTAGTGGCCCTCGACGGCAGGCGCCGCCTGGACCTGTTGGCCACCGGCCCTGGCAGCCTCTGCCGCGACGTCGTGTGCCCGTTGTTGGGCGTGCACCTGCCCGCCGAGGTCGACAGCGAGACCCACGAGCACGATCATCACGAAGCTGGCGGTGACCAGCCACAGGCTGATCGAACCGTGTTCGTCTCGTAGCCTCACGATCATGCGCGCTCCCGCCACGAGTCGAGCGGGCTGGAGGTCGTGGAGCGAATCACCCGAGTGCCAGGAATCCCCGGCACCGACAGATCGGCGAGATCGAGGACACATTCAACTGTCACGCTGACCGTGGCGGGGTGGCCGATGGGCTTGGTGAAGTCGCTGGCGTCGATGATGACGTCGATCCTCAGGCAGTGGACGTCCTGGTTCGCGAGACTGAGGTGTGCGGCCTGTTGAGCGTCGTGCTTGGCATCGGTGCTGGTACGGGCGATGGAGGCTGAGCGGGCTGCGTCGGCGGACGCGGACTCGACCGCTTGGTGGGCTACGGAGGTCCGCCCTCCGAAGATGATCAGCCCGACGAACAGCACGAACGCGGGCAGACCGATCGTGGCCTCGATCGAGGCCGACCCACGTTGGTCGTGAATGGTCATGG
>NZ_JBFWVK010000010.1:0-48438 GCF_050246775.1 Nocardioides sp.
GCAGAAGACCGATCACTGACAAAATTGTCAGAATTATCGATTAACTACCAAAGGAACCGTCAACTCACACCCCCACCAAAAAGGCAGAGGAACAAGCCAGACGGGTTAAAATTAATTCGTCGACTATATGACACACTGTTGAGTTCTCAAACATCAGACGCGCACCACCGCGATCCTTGCGGACCGCATCCGGGGCAACCTCAGAAAACTTACCGGTTGAACTACGCCGATGCAAATCGGTTTCGCACTGAGCCGGCCCCACCCACGCCAGCCACACCGATTTGATGGCGAGGCCGCACGTGGCGCGCACTCGTCCCGCCTCGGTTGAGGTGAGAGTGAAGGGTTTCGCTCGGAGGCCGGGAACCCAACCTTGCGGTCTTGCTCCCCGCCGCACTCCGGCGACGAAGCAGAACATTATGTGAGCAGGTCAACGGGGTCAAATCGACACGGAGTGACGCAGGGCACATTTGTGTTTTCGCAGGTCAGAGCCCTGTGAGGGGGCCGCGGACGGCCAGTCCGCGCGTGTCGCCGAGGTGCCGGCAACCCGAAAGGCGCAGCGCGTCAACCAGTTCGTCCTGCAGGTCGGTCAGCATCCGCTGGACGGCGGACTCACCCCCGACGAGCGCGTAGAGCGGCAGGCGCCCCAAGAACACTGCCCGGGCACCCAGGGAGAGAGCGGTGACGACATCGAGGCCGGAGCGCACCCCTCCGTCGACGTACACCTCCGCCTCGCTGCCGACAGCCTCCGCGACCGGGGCCAGGGCCGCCGCCGTCGACACGGACCGGTCGAGCTGGCGCCCGCCATGGTTCGAGACCCAGATGCCTGCGGCTCCCGCCTGGACACAGCGGCGGGCATCGTCCGGGCGCAACACACCCTTGACCACCACCGGCAGTCCCGTGGTCTCGGCGAGCCACCCGATGTCGTGGGGACCCAGGTCCGTGGCCTTCTCGGCCCCTGGCGCCTCGGAGAGATCGGGCTCGGCGTTGACCCGGAGGATGGCCGGGTCCGTCGTCTCCCAGACCGTCGGTCCGGCACCGTCGTACTTCGTGCCGACCACCGGGGTGTCGACGGTGAGCACCAGCGCCTTCGCACCTGCTGCCACCGCACTGGCCAACAGCGGTTCGGACAGGGTCCGGTCAGCGGACAGGTAGACCTGCAGCCACCAGTCGGCACCGGTGGCCCCGATGTCGGCGAACGGTGTGCCAGCGTTGCTCGAGACCACCACCAGCGAGCCGGTGGCTGCGGTGGCTCGCGCCATCGCCAGCTCTCCGTCCGGATGCACCGCACGCTGCAGCGTGGTCGGAGCCACGGCGACCGGGCAGGTCAACTCCGTGCCGAGCACCGTGGTCCGGGTATCGATCTCGGTCACGTCGCGCAGCACATGGGGAAGCAGGCGGAACTCAGCCCAGGCCGCGTGTGCCTCGCTGGCCGTCGTACCGTCCCGGGCGCCCTGTGAGAGGTAGCGGAACAACGGCACCGCCAGCGCTTGGCGCGCTGTCTCCTCCAGCGAGTTCAGCCAACGGTCCATGCGTCCCCCTCCGTGCTCCGGACGTTCAGTGAAGTTCGATCCCGGCCATCTTCTTCTTGCCGCGCCGCAGCACCAACCAGGTCCCGCCGATCACGTCGTACTGCGTCGGCACGAACTCGGGGTCCTCGATGCGGCGGTTGTTCAGGTAGGCACCGCCTTCCCCGACGGTACGGCGCGCCTCACCCCGGCTCTGGGCAAGCCCGGAGGCCACGAAGAGGTCGATGATGCTGGGCAGCTCACCGGTGATCGACGTGGTACCCGCTTCACGAAGGGCGGCGCCGAGCGTGTCCGGGCTGAGATCGTGCAGGTCCCCTCCCCCGAACAGCGCCGCCGAAGCGGCCTTGATGCGTGCCGTCTCCTCGGCGCCGTGGACCAGCGTGGTCACGTGCTCGGCCAATGCCTTCTGACCGCTGCGCAGGAACGGCTTCTCCGCCGTGAGGACGTCGAGTTCCTCGATCTCGGCCCGCGAGAGGAACGTGAAGATGCGCAACAGCTCGCCCACCTTCTCGTCCTCGGCGTTCAGCCAGAACTGGTAGAAGGCGTAGGGAGACATCAGGTCAGGGTCGAGCCAGAGCGCCCCGCCCTCGGTCTTCCCATACTTCGTGCCGTCAGCCTTGGTGACCAACGGAGTCGCGAAGGCGTGTGCCCGTCCCCCGTCGGAACGACGGATGAGCTCGACGCCACCGGTGAGGTTGCCCCACTGGTCGCTGCCACCGAACTGCACCCTCACGTCGTGGTTGCGGTAGAGGTTGAGGAAGTCCATCGACTGGAGCAGGACGTAGCTGAACTCCGTGTAGCTGATCCCCGCCTCGAGTCGGCTCTTGACCACGTCGCGAGCCAGCATGCGGTTGACCGGGAAGTGCTTGCCGATGTCGCGCAGGAAGTCGATCACCGACAGGGAGGCGGTCCAGTCGTAGTTGTTGACCATCGTGGCCGCGTTGTCGCCCTCGAAGGACAGGTAGGGCTCGATCTGGCGCCGTACCCGCTCCACCCAGTCCTTCACAGTGTCCAGCGAGTTGAGAGTGCGTTCGCCGGAGTCGCGCGGGTCGCCGATCATCCCGGTGGCACCCCCGACCAGGGCGTACGGCGTGTGGCCGGCCTCCTGCAGCCGCTTCGCGGTCAGGATCTGGACGAGGTTGCCCATGTGCAGGCTGGGGGCAGTGGGGTCGAAGCCCACATAGAAACGCACACTCCCCTGGCCGAACGCTTCGCGCAGGGCATCGAGATCGGTCGAATGGGCGATCAGGCCGCGCCATTCGAGCTCGTCGAGGACGTTGGTTTCGGTGGGCACGCCGGGCCTTCCAGGTCGGAGATGGTGCACCAAGCCTGCCTCATCGACTGCCGAGCTGCGAGGCAACCCCTCGTCAGGGGCTTTCGTCAGGGTTAGCCTGCACGAGCGGGGGCGAACCGAGGAGACGTCATGGCAGGCAAGTTCGAGGTGTACGAGGACAAGGCCGGCAAGTTCAGGTTCCGCCTCAAGGCGGGCAACGGCGAGGTCGTGGCCCAAGGGCAGGACTATCAAACGAGGGCCGCGGCCACCAAGGGCTGTGAAGCCGTGCAGCGGGCCGCTGCCGGCGCCAAGATCGTGCACGCCGACTGAGGCGGGTCCAGGACCGGACCGCAGTGGGGCGGGTCGGGCTTGAACCGACGACCGAGCCATTATGAGTGGCTTGCTCTAACCGACTGAGCTACCGCCCCCGGTGCACTGACGCGCAGGTCGCGACCCTATCGGAGGTCGGTGCCGTGAGGTACCGCGGCCGCTCGGGCCAAGGGAGCTCAGAGATCCTTCGGCGGTGCGGACCACCGGCGGCGCCCGTCCGACTCGGCGTTGATCGCCTCCACAAGCGCGTGGGCCTCCTCGATCCGGCGTCGCTTGACCTTGTAGGAGTGCGGCCCGTCCGCTGTATCGGCGGGCGCGGTGGCGCCCACGATCTCGACCCACAGGATCGGCTTTCCCAGGGGTGGGGTGGAGATCCCGGCTCGACGGATCTCCGCCCACTCGACCTGGGACACCCGGTCCAGCCCGCGCGCGGCAGCCGAGGACTTGCTGCGGAAGAAGGTCAGGCCCTCCAAGGTGACCTCGAGGCGACCACCGGAGAGGAAATCGTCACTCGACACCGGGGAAGTGGAGCACATCAAAGTGAACGGGCCCGAGGAGACCAGCAGTCGGGATCGGACACGTGGCGTTCACCTACGTCGGCCACGATGCCGCGGTGACCGAAGCCCATGCGCTGCTACCCACGCTGTTGGCGGCTGCCCGCGCGCCGGTCCCCCGCACCCTGGTCGACATCTTCCGCGCCAGCGTCGCCGCGAGTCCCGACGCGCTCGCCATCGACAGCGGGACCGAGACCCTGACCTACCTCGAACTCCACGAGGCAGCCGACGAACTGGCGCACCGCCTGGGGGAGCTCGACATCGGACCCGGGGACAAGGTCGGCGTCCGGATCAAGTCCGGGACCACCGACCTCTACGTGGCGATCCTCGGCATCCTGGTCGCCGGAGCGGCGTACGTCCCGGTCGACGCCGACGATCCCGACGAGCGCGCCCGGTTGGTCTTCGCGGAATCGAACGTGGCTGCCATCATCGGCAACGAGCTGGTCGTGGTCTCGACAAGCTCGACCACCGAGGGCAGCGGCCCGACCACCGAGGGCAGCGGCTCGGCCACCGAGAACGCGGCAGGGGTGGTCGGTCCCGGGCATGACGCGTGGGTGATCTTCACGTCGGGGTCGACCGGCACGCCCAAGGGCGTCGCGGTGACCCATCGCAACGCTGCCGCCTTCGTGGACGCGGAGTCGCGGATGTTCCTCCAGTCCGACCCCATCGGGACCCGCGACCGGGTGATGGCCGGGCTCTCGGTGGCCTTCGACGCCAGTTGCGAGGAGATGTGGCTGGCCTGGGCGTACGGCGCGTGCCTGGTCCCGGCACCACGCTCGCTGGTGCGCTCGGGCGTCGACGTCGGTCCCTGGCTGGTTGCCAACGACATCACGATCGTCTCGACGGTGCCGACCCTCGTGGCGCTCTGGCCGGAGTCCGCGCTGGACCGCGTCCGCCTGCTCATCATGGGCGGCGAGGCCTGTCCCCCGGAGCTGGCCGCGAGGCTGCAGCGCCCCGGGCGCGAGGTCTGGAACACCTACGGCCCCACCGAGGCGACCGTGGTCGCCTGCGGAGGCCTGCTCGACGGCACCGATCCGGTCCGGATCGGGCTGCCCCTCGACGGTTGGGACCTGGCCGTGGTCGACGCCGCCGGACTGCCCGTCGCCAGCGGACAGACCGGCGAGCTGATCATCGGCGGCGTCGGTCTGGCCAGGTATCTCGATCCCGACAAGGACGCCGAGAAGTACGCCGCCATGCCGACCCTGGGCTGGGAGCGGGCCTACCGCTCCGGCGACGTCGTGCGGAACGACCCCGCCGGCCTGGTCTTCGCAGGCAGGGCCGACGACCAGATCAAGCTGGGTGGGCGGCGCATCGAGCTGGGCGAGATCGACGACCAGCTGCTCCGACTCCCCGGCGTCGTCTCGGCCGCCGCCGCGGTCCGCTCCACGGCTTCGGGCAACAGGCTTCTGGTCGGCTACCTCACCGTTTCCGAGACGTACGACGCCACCTCAGCCATGGAGGTGCTGCGACACCGACTGCCCGCAGCCCTGGTCCCCCGACTGGCCGTCGTCGACGAGCTGCGCACGCGCACCTCAGGCAAGGTCGACCGCGATGCCCTGCCCTGGCCGATCGCCAAGTCCAGGGTCGTCAGCGCGGGGCTTGTCGGCACCCAGGCGTGGATAGCCGAGATCTGGCACGACGTCCTCGGCGCGGAGGTCTCCTCGGCCACCGACGACTTCTTCGACTTCGGCGGCGGCTCCCTCACCGCGGCCCAGGTCGTCAGCCGGCTGCGCGAGCGCTTCCCGGAGGTCGCCGTGGGCGACGTCTACGCCAACCCCACCATCGCCACCCTGGGCGCAGCCCTCGAGGAGCTGGCCGGCACGGTCGTCCGCTCGGACCGCAAGGTCCCCCCGATCCCGCTCAAGACGCAGGCCGGCCAGCTCGCCGCACTGCTCCCCCTGCGCGCCATCGCGGCCGCCCGCTGGCTCAGCTGGCTCGCCCTGGGCTCAACCATCGCCCGGGTGGTCGCCGACCTGCCCTGGCTGCCGGCGTACCCCTGGTGGCTGCTGACGCTGACCACGATCTGCTTCCTGCTGCCGCCAGGTCGCATGACGCTGGCGGCCGCGATGGCGCGCATCGTGTTGCGCGGCGTGGCGCCCGGTGAGCACCCCCGGGGCGGCAAGGTGCACCTGCGGCTGTGGCTCGCCGGACGGATCCAGGACGAGTTCGCGGCCACCGGCCTGGCCGGCGCAGCGTGGTTCCCGTACTACGCGCGGGCGTTGGGCGCCCGGATCGGCCCGGGTGTGGACCTGCACACGATCCCGCCGGTGACCGGGCTGCTGCGCATCGGCAAGGACGCGGCCATCGAACCCGAGGTCGATCTGGGGGGCTACTGGATCGACGGCGACATCCTGCACATCGGCACGATCACCATCGGTGCCCGGGCCCGGATCGGCGTGCGCAGCATGCTCGGCCCCGGCGCGGTCGTCGGCAAGGACGCGGAGGTGGCGCCGGGCTCGTTCGTGTCCGGCGAGGTGCCCGACGCAGAGTTCTGGTCCGGCGCCCCCGCCGAGCGGCAGGCCAAGGCCCGCGGCCCCTGGTCCACCAAGCAACCACCCGCCGAGACCATCTGGCTCGGCGCCTACGGCGTCGTGTCGGTGCTGATCGCGAGCCTGCCCGGCGTCGGCGTCCTGGCCGGTGCAGCGGTGCTCTTCCCGGCCGTGCGCGAGGCCACCTCCCTGGGACAGGCCGCGCAGAGCGCACTCCCGTGGGTGCCCGTGGCCGCCGCCGTGGGCTACCTCGTCCTTGCGCTCGCGATCCTCCTGCTGGTGCGACTCTTCGGGCGCGGGATCAGTCCGGGGCACCACCCCGTCCGCTCAGCTGCGGGGGTCCAGATCTGGGGCACCGTCCGGGTCCTCGACGAGGCGCGCACCTGGCTGTTCCCGCTGTACTCGAGTGCGCTGACCCCGACCTGGCTGCGGCTGCTCGGCGCGCGGATCGGGCAGGGAGTGGAGGCCTCGACCGTGTTGATGATCCCGAAGCTGGTGCATGTCAACGACGACGCCTTCCTCGCCGACGACACCCTCATCGGCTCCTACGAGCTCGGCGGGGGCTGGGTCCGGGTGGAGCACGTCAAGGTGGGCAAGCGTGCCTTCGTGGGCAACTCGGGCATGCTCGCGCCGGGACGCAAGGTGCCCAAGCAGTCCCTGGTCGCCGTCCTGTCGGCGGCGCCGAGGCGAGGTACGGCGGAGCCCGGCACCGCGTGGATCGGAAGTCCACCGGCCCAACTGCGCCGGGCCAGGGGCGACACCGACGACACCCGCACCTACGCGCCCCCACGGCGGTTGCGGCTGTGGCGCGGCGCGGTCGAGGCCTGCCGCGTCGTACCCCTGCTGCTCCTCGTGCTGCTCAACCTCGGGGTGGGGCTCACGCTGCTCACCCTGCTCGATCGGCTGGGCTGGTGGACGATCGTGCTCGGTGGACCGGTGCTGATCCTCGGCGGAGTCTTCGCCGCGCTGACGACCGTCCTGGCGAAGTGGGTGCTGGTGGGGCGGCATCGAGCCGAGGACCATGCCCTGTGGACCTCGTTCGTGTGGCGCAACGAGCTGGCCGACACCTTCACCGAGATGCTCGCGGCCCCGTGGTTCGCCCACGTCACCCAGGGCACGGTCGCCCTGAATGTGTGGCTCCGAATGCTGGGGGCCAAGATCGGGCGAGGCGTCTGGTGCGACACCTACTGGCTGCCCGAGACCGACCTGGTCGAGTTGGGCGACGGCGCTACGGTCAACCACGGCTGCGTCGTGCAGACCCACCTGTTCCACGACCGGGTGCTGAGCATGGACCGGGTCGTGTTGCGCACGGGTGCGACGCTGGGACCCAACAGCGTTATCCTGCCGGCTGCGACGATCGGGCGACACGCCACCGTGGGGCCGGTCTCGCTGGTCATGCGTGGCGAAGGCGTTCCGAGCCGGACCCGCTGGATAGGCAACCCGATCGGCCCCTGGGAGGAACCGGAGTGAACGTGCCCGCTGGAGTCGACCCCTACGTCCCGGGTCACGGCGAGACCACCTACTCCGTGCAGCACTACGACCTGGATCTGTCCTACCGCGTCGACGGCAACCACCTCGACGGCGAAGCCGTGCTGCACTGCGTGGCGCGCGACTCGCTGACGTCCTTCTCGGTGGACCTCCACGCCCTGCGCCCGACCAAGGTGAGTGTCGAGGGCACCCGGGCGAGCCGGTTCCGGCACTCCGGGGACAAGCTCACGATCCGTCCCGCGCACCCCGTGGAGGACGGCCAGGAGTTCGAGGTGCGCATCAAGTACGCCGGCAATCCGAAGCCGGTGCCGTCCAAGATCCTGGGCGCCGCCGGGTGGGAGGAGCTGCTCGACGGCGTCATCGTCGCCTCCCAGCCGCACGGGGCGCCGTCCTGGTTCCCCTGCAACGACCATCCCGGCGACAAGGCGACGTACTCCATCACCGTCACCGTGCCCTCGGACTACCACGTCGCCGTCACCGGCGAACACGTCACCTCGCACCGCAGCGCACGCAGCACGACCTGGTACTACGAACAGAAGCAGCCCATGGCCACCTACCTGGCTTCCGTCCAGATCGGCCACTACGACGTCGCCACGATCGACGCCGAGGTCCCGCTGACCAGGGTGACCCCTCGACCTGCCGACGAGGCCGGCTATGAGGTCGCGTTCGGTGACCAGCCGAAGATGCTGGCCTACTTCTCGTCGGTGTTCGGCGCCTACCCGTTCGCCTCCTACACCTGTGTGATCACCGACGACGACCTCGAGATCCCGCTGGAGTCCCAGGCGTTGTCGACGTTCGGGCGCAACTTCATGGTCGACGACTGGGAGGCCATCCGGCTGGTGGCCCACGAGCTGTCCCACCAGTGGTTCGGCAACGCCGTGACCCTGGGAGCCTGGAAGGACATCTGGCTGCACGAGGGGTTCGCCTGCTACGCCGAATGGCTGTGGTCGCAGGAGTCGGGCAGGGACTCCGCCCAGGAGCGGGCCGCGGAGCACCACGCCCGGCTGGCCAAGCTGGACCAGCGATTGCTGCTCGGCGATCCCGGCCCCGACCTCATGTTCGACGACCGGGTCTACAAGCGCGGCGCACTGACGCTGCACGCACTGCGTGCCGAGGTGGGCGACGACGCGTTCTTCGAGACCCTGCGCAGCTGGGTCGCCGCACACTCAGGCGGCACCGTCGACACGGCGATGTTCGTGGAGCACGCCTCGGCGACGTGTGGACGCGACCTGACCGACCTGTTCGGGCAGTGGCTCTTCCACACCGACCTGCCTGCCCTACCGGTGTTGTAGGTCGGACCAGGCCAGCGCGGCACGGTAGCCGTGCGGCGCCGCGAGGTCCACCGCCTGGTGCTGACTGGTCCTGATCTGGGGCATCGGTGTGACCAGTCCGGTCCCGCGGACCTTGAGGATGGCCTCCTTGCGACACCACAGGCTCGCCCGGGCCTCCGGGGTGTCGGCCCGCTCCGAGGCGTGCAGGACCTCAGCGGGCACCCATCGCCGCGATATTTCCGCGACCGACTCCACGTCGACTCCCACCTGGTGCTCCAGGGATGCCGCCGTGACCAGGTGTGGTCCGGACCTCGACAGACTCACCTGCGCGCCGCTCGCCCACGGACGTCCGTGCTCCTCGGATCCGCACCGGGGGCAGAGCCTCCCCACGCGGACGCCGTCCACCGGCACCCCGCGGAGCTGGGCCACCTGTGCCCGGAGGGCCTGGTCGGCACTGTCGCTGGCCGGGTGCCATGCGATGTCGACCGCGGCGCGGGCCAGGGCATCGGGCACTAGCCGACCGACATCTCGCCCAGCTCGGACCAGTCGTCGCCCTCGACCTGCACATTGACGATCTTCGGGGTGGCAGCCAGGTAGGCCGGCAGGGTGCTGGTGGCGGCCCTGAAGTGCTCCGACTGCACGTGGGCCGCCCCGGCCTCGTCGTCGCGAAACGCCTCGACGAGGACGTACTGCGCCGGGTCAGTGAGGGAGCGCGACCACTCGAACCACAGGCAGCCAGGCTCGGCGTTGGTGGCGGCGGTGAAGTCGGCGCTGATGTTCGCCCAGTCATCGGCATGCTCGGGCAGGACCTGGAACTTCGCGGTGATGAAGATCATCCGACCAGCGTAGTCAGCGCGTCGACGACTGCTCCACCAGGCTGAGCAGCCACGCTGAGGCAGCGGCCCCGTAGTCGTCGAGCTCGGCGGGCGACATCTGTTCGGTCACCCGGATCCAGGACTCACAACGTCCCAGCCCGGCCAGTCGCAACGCTGCTGGCAAGGCGCCGCGCAGCTCCTCGAGCGGTGCCAGGTCGCTCCACACCTCCAGCGCGGAGTCGGCCACCCGCTGCAGGCGCGGGTCGTCCGGGCCACAGTCGAGCCGGTCCTGGAGCACCTGCAGCGGGATCAGCAGCACCTGCAGAGGCTCGGTCAGCAGCGCATCGGCGAAGTCGAAGAACACGAGCCGGTCCTCGACGTGGAAGACGTTCTGGTCGTGCAGATCGTTGTGGTTGAGCGTGACCGGGAGCCCGAGTGCCGCGACCTGCTCCGCCCAGCGCCGTACGACGGGCAGGTGGGTGCGCAGCCGGGATGCGTCGTGCTGGGAGACATGTCGCGGATCGTCGCGGGGAGCTGCCTGCCACCGCTCCAGGAACGACTCGACGTACGCGGGCGCCGTCAGGGCGGGCTGCCGGGTGAGTCCGGCCGTCTCCAGCCGGTCGGTCCCAGGGGTGACCTCTCGCTGCAGCAGGGCACCGTCCCTGGCCAGGCGACACCAGGCGACCACGTCGTCAGCCCCGGTCTCGCGGAACGTCGGGCCCTGGTCCGGCGTCAGCAGCAGGCCGCGGTCGAGGTCGACCGCGGAGATCGGGACGACATGATCCGGTGCCAGCATGCTCAGCTCCTGGAGGACGGCTGCCTCGAACGACTGCGCCACACAGTTCTGCTTCGCGAAGTGGACCGCGTCCGCTGTCTCGACCCGCCACACCTTCGACCAGGGCCGCATCTTGGCCTCCTTGATGCGACACACCGGTCCCAGCATCCGGGCACACCACTCCTGCACCTCGTCAGTGGTCGCCCAGTGGCTCTGCACCCGCCCAGCAAAGCCGAAGGCCGCTCTCCCGGCAATGCGGTTTCGCTGGCATGCTCGACCCATGGCTGACACTTATGAGGCGTTGCGGGAGGACTGGGAGCGTGCGCTGTGCATCGTCGCGCACCCCGACGACATGGAGTTCGGCGCAGCCGCTGCCGTCGCCCGCTGGACGGGCCAGGGCAAGCAGGTCGTCTACTGCATGGTCACCAGTGGCGAGGCCGGCATCGACGGCCTCGATCCCGAGGAGTGCCGTGTCGTCCGCGAGGCCGAGCAGGTCGAGTCCGCCCGCATCGTGGGGGTCAGTGAGGTCGACTTCCTGGGCCTGCCCGACGGCATCCTGGAATACGGCGTCGCCCTTCGGCGGGTGCTCGCCGAGAACGTCCGCAGGCATCGACCCGACATCGTGATCACCGGCAACTTCCGCGACACCTTCGGTGGACGAAACCTCAACCAGGCCGACCACATCGCCGTCGGCAAGGCCGTGCTCGACGCGGTCCGCGACGCGGGCAACCGCTGGATCTTCCCCGAACAGCTGGGCCCCGAACTCGAACCTTGGGGCGGCGTCCAAGAGGTCTGGGCCTTCGGGTCGCCCCTGGCGGGTCATGCCGTCGACACCACGGACACCTTCGCTGCCGGAGTGGCCTCCCTCGAGGCGCATGGCGCCTACATCCGTGGCCTGGGCTGGGAGCACTTCGATCCCGAGGAGTTCCTCGAGGGCATGGCGCGGCCGTGCGGTCGCGGTCTCGGCGTACCGATGGCGGCGCCGTTCGAGGTGTTCCCCATGGGCTGGGGCGACTGACCTCGTCCTGCCCAGCGGCGCAAGCATGCAGGCTGCACGGTTGTGACGTCTTCCCGCCCTCGATCCGGGTCACAACCGTGCAGGATGCACGACGGTGGCGCGGCGCGGGGCCACTCAACGAGAAGACCGAGTCTGAGCTGCTCTCGGCAGGTCAGACCCGGTCTGTTTGCTCCCCCGGTTGGACTCGAACCAACAACCCTCCGTTGGCAGACCGGGCTCGGCGGGCCGCGCTGTGCGGCCGTCTGCTGCCCTCTGCTGACGTGTGCCTTGGCGAGCTTGAACATGATCTGACCTGGGGAAACGATCGATCCGGCCGCTGGCTGAACCCACTCCCCAAAACCTCACAACGACCTCACTCTTTGTCGGACTTTGCAGCCAGGCGCACGCTTTGGAGCATCAAAAGTGGCGCAAAAGTGTGAATGTTCGGATGCACAGGCTGGCGGGTCCGACTGTACCGGCGCCTCATCATCAGAGCGACCGCTTGTTGTTAGTCATCGACCTGCACGTTGAGGGCTGGAAGCGCGTCTACGATCTTCATTGTCTCGAGACTGACGGTGACAATGCGAGCCAGCAGGTCGAGAATGTAGCGCGGGTCGCCGACCTCGCGGGACCAGTCGTTGGGGTCGTTAACGATCTGGGACGGCTTGTCGGTCTTGACCTGATAGCGATCGATGATCCACTCGACCGCCGAACGCGAACCCAACATGTAGCGGTACGCCCCAGATGGGATCCCAGTCACCGTGATCCGGTCGTTGTAGACGACCGTGGTCTTGTCGGCCCGCTCCCCCGCCGCCTTCTGCTCGCCCGTGGGCTTGCCGAAGCGCAGCTTTTCGACCCGAAAGAAGTCGTAGGCAGCTTCACCCTCAGGGCCAGTTACGTCGAGCCCCCCCAACGGGTGGAGCTCCACGGATTCGTAGCCGAGGTGCAACTCGGACAGGGCCCGTCCGGCGGCAACGAACGCGTGAGCATCGGCGGGATCACCGACGAGCGGGATTCGCGGCAGCATCTTCCGCAGGTCCGCGGCATACCTCTCCCGATAGTCCGGAGAGTGCAGCACACCGTACACGTAGAAGAAGACGTCGTCCTTCATGAAAGTTTCGCCGTACGCAGACACAAACCGCCGCAGTGCGGCATCGGTGATGTTGTCAACCCGCCGGAAGTCGTCCACCACGCTTACGTCGTCGTTCTCTGCAAAGTCGAGCCCGCCGTCATCCACTCTGAGGTATTGCCATCGGGTGAGTACTCGTACCGCAGCAATTCCCGCCACTCCGGCGTCAGTTGCACTGTTTGTTGCGAGGGCCAGAAACGGCGGCGCCATCGAACCCGGCAGCGGGACAAAAAACCTGGATTGACACCCGGGACCGGAAATAGCCGACCGACAGCGCCTGGCCGATCGATCCATCTTTGGTCACCGCAGAAGTTCAGCTTCTGAAATGGCCTATACATGGCGGGCCGCGCGCGGAGTTGCGATGCATCCAGCACTTCACGTCTCAGCAACCGGGACTCAAGCGCAGAGGACCACTTGATGACGGTGCTATCGCTTGTTCGGTGCCCGCCGAGCGCCGCTGCGTAGGCAGTCAGCGCCCTTTTCATATTGTCAACAAGTCGCGACTGACTGAAGTTGTAGGCCCATGCGTCCCGATTGGTCTTGATCCCCGGTCCGCCAGCTCCAAAGACACATACTTCGTCCGTGCTTCCCTCGAGCCGAAGGAACCGCTCAAAGTCGTCGCGGCGTTGGTTGAGCCAGTCACCGTGAACGTTCGGTGAGACGACAACGGGTTCAAGTCCCGCTACTCCCCCGGCCTCGGCGACCTTGGCCAACTTTTCGTCGCGTGTGAGGTAGTCGCCGATGTCGGTGTAGTGGATGGTGGCCAGCCCAGTGACGTCCGGCTTCTTCACTAGGACGGTGATCGCGACCGTGGCGCGGGAGCCAGCATCGAATACCTTGCCACCTTCACGACGGCTCTGCTCTCCGGCGGTGCGCTGGTTGCCTCGCAGGTTGAAGATGTGGATGGTGGAGAACTCTTCGGCCAAGGACCTGCGGAGTCCGTCGGCGGTGTTGGCGTCGAGGAAGCCGCCGTTGGTGACGAATGCGATCACGCCGCGGTCGTCAAGCCGTAGCGAGGCCCATTTGATGGCGCGGATGTAGGAGTCGTAGAGCGAGTTCTTGAGCGTCGCGGTCGACTTGGCGGCGTACGTATCCCTGATCTTGCTGTCGATGGTGGGGTAGGCGGTGTTGGCGTTGTCGTCGTTGGCGGAGTCCTGGCCGACCGAGTAGGGCGGGTTGCCGACGATCACGGTGATCGGCAGAGCCCGTTGTTTGACGATCCGGTCGTTGTTCTCGGGGAAGATGTCGAGGTCGTCGCGGTCGCCGTCCTCGTAGGACTGGAAGGTGTCGGTCAGCACCAGCCCGGGGAACGGGGTGTAGCCGTCGCCGCCCATGGCGGCGGCGTACGTGGTTTCGATGTTGACTGCGGCGATGTAGTAGGCCAGCAGCAGCATCTCGTTGGCGTGCAGTTCGGTGGCGTATTTGCGGGCCAGGTCGTGCGGGCTGATGAGCCCCGATTGCAGCAGTCGGACGATGAAGGTTCCGGTGCCGGTGAAGCCGTCGAGGATGTGCACGTCTTCATCGGTGAGGCCTTGGTCGAACTCTTCTCGGAGGACTTGGTCGGCGGAGTTGAGGATGAAGTCGACGATCTCGATGGGGGTGTAGACGATGCCGAGCCGGTCGACGGTCTTCTTGAAGGCGGTGGCGAAGAACTTGTCGTACAACTCGACGATGACCCGCTGCTTTCCTTCGGCGTCCTGCACGCCTTCAACCCGGCGCCTCACCGAGGCGTAGAACCGTTCGAGTTTGTCGTTCTCGGATTCCAGGTTGTGCTCGTCCAAGGAGGCGAGCATCAGCTCCATGGTCTGGGCCACGGGGTTGTGGGCGGCGAAGTCGTAGCCGGCGAACAGGGCCTCGAAGATCGGACGAGTGATGAGGTGCTGGGCGAGCATCTCGATGGCTTCTTCGGCGGTGATGGACTCGTTCAGGTTGCCGCGCAGACCGTCCAGGAATGCCTCGAACTCCCGGGCCGGCGGCGAATCGGTGGCCGCCAGTAGGCCTTTGATTCGGGTGATGTGGGCGTGGGCGATGTCGGCGACGTCGCGGGCCCAGGTTTCCCAGTATTTCCGCTCTCCCACCTTCGCCACGATCCGGGCGAACATGGCGTCGCGGTAGGCGTCGATATCGAACGACAAGGCAAGCTGGGTGTCCTGCGGCTTCTTGTCAGCTCCTCGTGTGTTGGCGTCGTCGGTGTCTTCGGGTCGTGGCGGGACGACGTCGATGATGAGTCGGTCTGTCTTGTTCTTGTTCAGCTCGATCTGGTTGATCATCGCGTGGAACCGGTCGTCGTGGGAGCGCAGCGCCTGGAGCACCTGCCAGACCACTTTGTAGCGGTCGTTGTCGCGCAGTGCGTCCTCGGCAGCAACGCCGGACGGTACGACGACTGGCAGGATGATGTAGCCCAGTTCCTTTCCTGGGGCCTTGCGCATCACTCGGCCCACCGACTGCACCACGTCGACCTGCGAGCCCCGGGGAGTCAGGAACATCACCGCGTCCAACGCGGGGACGTCGACGCCTTCGGATAGACAGCGAGCGTTCGTGAGCACCCGGCACACACTTGGGTCGGCATCGGCCTGCAGCCAGGCCAGATGCCGATTGCGTTCCTGAACGCCCATCGTGCCATCGACATGGGCGGCCTCGACCCGGACCTGGCCACCGACCCGGTCCGGGTCGCCATCGATCGCACGATCAACCAGTGCTGGGAACGACGCAGCGGCTTGCTTGGATGCCCGGATGTCCTTGGCGAAGGCCACCGCCCGCCGCATGCCATTCTCAGTGCCCGTCGGGCTGGCCTCATGGGTGCTGCCGTAGTTCTTCGACAACCCGTTCCAGCAGCCGATCAGCTTGGCCGCATCGCCCAACGCGATCTCGCCGTGTCGGGCCATCTCGGACTGGAAGTTGGCTGCCACGTACGCCTCGTCGACCGCGAGGACCAGCACCTTGTAGTCGGTCAAGAGGTCTGCCTCGACGGCGTCGCCGAAGCCCAGCCGGTGCAACTCGGGCCCGTAGACCGATTCGTTGTCCATCGAAGCCAGTACGGCCTCGGCCTCGGCCGCTTTGCGTCGTACGTCTTCACCGAACAGCCGCGGGGTCGCGGTCATGTACAGCCGCTTCGTCGCGCGCAGGTAATCGTTGTCGTGGACCTTCACGAAGTGCGACTCATCCGCGTCCGCCAACGTCACCCCGGTGGTGCGGTGGGCCTCGTCGCAAATGATCAGGTCGAACGCCCCCAGACCTTGGGCCTGAGCCTGGGCGATCACGTCGATGGACTGGTACGTCGAGAACACCACCGTCATCCGGTCCCGGGCCCGCTTGCCCCGCGACATCCGCTCCACCAGCTTGGTGGCATCAGTGGTCGCGGGCTCGGTCAGGTCGACCGTGGACAGGTCAGCCTCATCAGTGGCCTTGCGACCGACCCGGACATCGGAGCAGACCGCGAAGGGTCGGACCTCGATTGTGCTCTCTGCCATCCATTCGCGCAGGCTCTGCGACATCAACTGGATCGACGGCACCAGGAACAACACGCTGCCACCAGCACCGACGAGGTCCTCGGCGATCTTCAGGCTCGTGAACGTCTTCCCGGTGCCACAGGCCATGATCAACTTGCCGCGATCACTGGTCGCCAGGCCGTCCCGGACGTCGTGCAAGGCACGTTGCTGGTGTGGGCGCAACGTCTTCGGGCCGGTGGCCACGAGGACCTCAGGGGTGCTCCACGAATACTCCGCCCAGTCCACATGGGCCGAGTCCAGGAAACCGATATCGATGCGCTGCACCGGCACCGACTGCCCAACAATCGTGTCGAAAGCATTTGCCGACCAGGTCCGCGCGGTGTCGAACACATAGCGCTGGGTGAACTCGGGCTTCGCCGAGGCAGCCACGAACGAATCGATATCGCCCTTGGACACTGTGTGCGTGGAGTCGTAGAACTTGCACTGGATCGCCGTGAACGCGTCGTCATTACGGTTGCGGGCAACCAGGTCGATCCCCGTGTCCGGACGCCCGCCCCGCTCTGGCCATTCGCTCCACAACCACACCTGCGAGAACCGAGTCGCCCACTCGGGATCACTGGTGAGGAACGCCTGCACCAAGCGCTCGAACCTGTCCCCCTTGTCCCGCTCATCCAGTGCCTTCGCCCGAAGCTCATCCAGCAATTCATGGATCGTGGTCGACATGGACTGCATCCTGCCTCATCGTTCTTTGGCAGGCCGCGACACCACGCCTGGCATTGGGCTGACTGCCAGGGCTTTCGGGTGCACGGTGGCGGCGGCTGCTTCCGCGCACCTGGATGTCATGACACTCTCGGTCCGCTCCCCCGACGAGCTCGTTGCAGCCATCCCTCATCTGCTCGGCTTCAAGCCCGAGGAGTCGATCGTGCTCGTGCCCCTGAGATCAGAGCTCCCCATTGCCCGAGTTGACCTACCTACCTCCACCAGCGATAGCGACCTGGTCTGGAGTTCCGTCGGCAGCGCCTTCAGTCGCCATGCCCAGCCTGGCGCCAAGGTGGCGATCGTTTGCCTGACCACCAACCGCCAGCACGCAGACTCAATCAGTCAAGACTTCGCCGGCCGGCTCGCGGCCATCGGCATCACCACCCCCATCAGGCTGTGGGCTGACAACGTCGACTGGGCTGATCTCGCTACTGGCGAGTCTGGCCCTCAGACCGGGCTCGCCCGCGAACGTCTCGCCGCAACCACGGTGCTGGCCGGGCGGTCTCAGCCAGCCACCAGCCGTGACTCGCTCGCGTCTTCTCTGGTCGGTGACCGCGAGCCCATTGCAGCTCTTCTTTCCGCGGCTCGGGCAGAAGCCGTCCGGAACACCGCGCGCTTCGAAAGGCCGTGGGCCTTTGGCCGACTCCAGCAGTTTCACGCTGACGGCGTCCGACTCAGCGACGCTGACGCGGCCCGGCTCGTCGTGGCAATCAACTCCATTCCTATCCGTGACACGCTGTGGAATGACATGACACGCGAGACCGCAACGTCGCACGTCGCGCTATGGAGCGACCTGACCAAAAGGGCGCCGGACGACGTGCGAGCCGCACCAGCCTCGCTGCTGGGCTTCGCGAGCTGGCTGAACGGGAATGGCGCCATGGCTTGGTGTGCCCTCGACCAAGTGCCCCCCGACAGGCCCTGCCCACTCGCTGATCTCGTCGCCGCAGCCGTCCAAGGCGGAATGCATCCGCGCGAGTGGGAGTCCGCAAAGGTCCCCGATCCTCAGCGCGACACTGATCGCGATTCGGGTCTCGCGTGGCAGCGAGCCAGGTTCGCGCAAGACCCCACTCGCCCTGCTCTTGGGACGTGAGGATCGAAATGAAGCTCACCTACCGACGCCGTCAGCGCTCGAGCCGACTGGAGCGCCTCCTGTTGGGCCGCCTCGCGGCAGACACCCAGCGGCCACCGATGCCTAGATTTCTGGTCGACGTCGTGTTTAAAGCCGACGTGAGGCTCGACACGGGCCTCGCCTGAGACGAGAGCCACTTACTCGGCGTCAAAATATGCGGTGTCCCAATCGCGGCTATGACGCTGATTGGAAGCCGCTCTCATCGCGGCTAGATCCGGCACACGACTCGCAGCCTCGGCCGGCGAATCGGGACACACCCAGTCAGAAAGTGGGCCCGAGCCGGGACTTCCAGCTCTCCAGGTCGTCGGTCAGGAAACCGTCTGGTAGCAGCTCGTTGTAGGCCTCAAGAGCGGCGCGGCCCGCGGCAGCGCACAGGATCGGCAGGTCAGGTGGCAGAAGCGGGCTGGACTCGAATAAGGTGAACGGCCCCTCATCCTTGACCTCGTAGTACGCCTTCGCCGATGCAAAGGTGGCGTGCGATGTCCAGGTCTCGATCAGCCAGGACCTATAGAGGATGCCAAGCCCGTACTTCTCGGCGCGGTGGCGGGTGTTCAGCAGGTTGTCCACGCGCCTGGAAGACTCGTCGGTCTCGATGGTAAGCAAGTCGTCGATGAGCGCCACGACCTCGTCGGTGAGTTCCCAGCCGGCCGCCTCGGCCTCTTGGAACTTCGAGACTTCCTTCTGCCACGCCCTCCACGTCGACTGGAACGCGTCGCTGGGCTGCTCCTTGATCCAGTGGAGAGCCATGACGTGCTCGAACATCGAACGCAGGAGGGGTGAAGCCTCCGCGGCGAACCCGTCGGCGTCCATGCGCAGGACAGCCTGTCCGGAGCGCATGACCCGGTTCGTCCAGCCGTACATCACGGCGACGGCCTCTTGCGCAGCCAGGAAGGCCCGTGACGAGCCCGAGTTCGGGAGGGGACTCGGCATGGGTGCCTCGCGGAACCGCGCGACCATCTCGGCGAACATCTCGCGGCTCTCGGCATTGTCAGGCATCGACCCAATCCTTCACCTTGGCGATCACGCCATGTGCGTCGGGCGCGGTCGCGTGCACGACGAACTCGACATACCCGGGGTCCGTCACGCCAAGCGGGGGTAACGGGTGCTCGCGGAGCCTGGCGACGAGGTAACCGGCCGCGAGCAGGTCGACCGACTTGGCGGTGTCGATCTCGGCCTTGTCCGCGTGCCAGTACGCGCCGTCGTACTCAATGGCGACCTTCCGCCCGTCCGGTAGATCGACGACGACGTCGACGAGCCACCGTGCCCGCCGCTTGAACGCCTCGCTCACCACCGGCCGCCCAGAAGCCGCGGACCCGAAGATGGTCTCCGCCGCGGCATGGTGGTCGAGTTCCACCTTCGACTTTCCCGTCTCCCGGCACTCTGGGCATCCCGCCCCAGCTGTGCGCGACGTCAACGGCGCCTGCCACGCATGGGCCGGGTTGTTGGCGCAGATCCACTCAGGCACGAAGGTCGTCTGCCCGGACGGCCGGACCTGCCAGGCCGTCAGCGGGTTGGCGTCAGACCACTCGGCCGCGAGCTCCGGGAAGTGGTAGGCCAGGGAGTCGAGGATCGAACGGCACTCTGGACACCGGGGGCGCTGCCCCTTCTCCCGTTCCCGCGGGGATGCCTGCCAGGTGTGTCCGCACTCGGCGTCGGTCCACGACAGGATCCGCCTCGAATCAGGCGAGATGGTCTCAAGTCGGATCTTGCCGTTCAGCGTCGGATGGAACTGCGAGGCGATCTCGCGGTTCATCGTGTGTGTCTCCGGGTCGACGGCCACGGCTTCCAGCCGCTGCGTCCTCGTGGCGTTGCCCCGGCACGACGGACAACCCGCCCGCATGAAGGAATGGGGCGAGAGCCTCGGGTGGTGGCCAGCGGGACAGCGGAAGCGGCGAACACGCAAGTCGCCCGCCACCATGACCATCGCGGGATCCGCCTCGTCCGCCCAAGCGGCAAGCAGGTCGGGGATCGCGGCCACCGGCGTCTGCTTGAGCCGGGCGTACTCGACCTCCCACTCGGCTCGGCGCTTCACCGCGCAGTCCGGGCAAGACGGATAAGCCGTCATGTCACAAACCTTCTCGGTGAACTCACGTCCGCAGTCGGGGCACCGCCAGTGCGCCTCGCGTCGAGCCTTGGCGGTGACCGTGTTCCAAGTCGCGGAGTCGTTCCTGTCATGATCCCACCAGCCCAGCACGGCCAGCCCTGAATCCTTCAGCAGGTCCTTCTTCTTCGAACCCGCGGGCTTGCGCGTCTGGCGCTCCCGCCGGGGATTAGTCAGACAGGAGCAACCCCAACCGATGTCCCCGAGCCGCTTCGCACTGATTCGGCCGCACCGCAGGCACCGGACCCGATGCGGGTCGTCCGGAAGCGAGGGCCGCGTCAGCGACCCCAGGTACTCGTAGCCGTTCTTTGCAGCGTGGTCCTTGGCCGTGTCCTCAGAAACGGGTTCACTCTTCGCGTGGCCCCCCTGCAGCCCGCGCGCCTCGGCCGCCCACGAGCGCCAGTGGCAGGCGCGACATGTCGCCTCGCCGATCTTGTTCCGGTCTAGGACGTACTCGAACCGGTAATGCGCCTCGCACCCGCAAGAGGTACAGCGGGTCAGCCGATACGCCGTCGGCTTGGTGAACGGCTCCAGCGGCACTAGTCCACCGCGATGAAGGATTGAGGTGATGTGACCGTCGCACCAGGTCGGTTTCGTGCGGGTCCGATAAGCGGCGGGGTTCAAGCACCCCGGTTCGGAACATGCCTGTGTCTGCAACGTCGTCACGGTGCGAGCCTCCCGACCAGTTCGCGGTACCAGGCGGTGAAGGAGTCCCGCCAGTTCGGTTCGGTGGGCGCGACCTCTTCGGCGAACCGCTTGATCTGGCCCGACCAGAGATCGCGACGGGTAAGGCCTTCTTCGGCAACCGTCATCAACGCGGCCCGAAAGTAGGTCGTGCGTCGCTCCGCAATGCGATCCATGACGAAGTGCTGGAGGCCGAGGCCTGCTTCGAGCGCTCTCGCCGCCTCGGCGGGGGTGGGTGAGTAGCCGCCGTGGACGACGCGGTGACGTAGCCGATAGGCGGATCGGAACCACTCGCCGACTGCACCGGTCTCGGTGGACCACTGTCCCTTGAGGCGCGGTTGGAGTTCCTGCTTGAGCCGACGGAGGACCTTCCCCTCTTCGAAGAGGGGAACCGCGTCCTCGACGGCGACGCCTTCTTCCCACAACAGCAACGCCAGGATCGCATCGAGCATCACCTCGCATGAGGTGTTCGCCAGGATCAGCGCATGCGCTTCCTCGCCGAGGACTTCATGGGCCCGCCGAGCCTCGATCCAACGTTCCCGCCAGAGATTCAAGGGGTTGCCTCGGTTCTCCTCGGAGAACCAGTGCCAGAAGCGCGTCTCGATGTTCTCGTCGAAGTCCCGGCTGCGGAACGGGTCAGGGAAGTTCGCGTGGTCGAGAAGCATGAGGCTGGGACCGTCCCAGACATCCTGGGTCGGGCGGATAAGGAAGACGGGCTGGCCGTCGACGACGCCCATTTCCCGCACGCCGTCGGTGGTGTAGACGAGGACTTGGGAGACGGTCCGTGCGTACGTCGGCAGGCCGCAGGGAGTCTCGGTCGCCTGCCGATCGGCCCTCACAACCTGGCGCGCCGCGTACAGGCACCGGGTGAACACGTCGGAGCGCGGCGTCCAGTGCGAGGGTTGATCGAGATCGGCTTCCGAGATGGGATCGGGCGAGTCCCAGATGGTCAGCGCCTCCACGACCGTCCACTCGATGTCCGGTTCCACCGACGCCGGCTCCTCAGCCTGGGGTGGGAGGCCCGGCGCTTGGCCCGTGGTCTTCATGAGTGCCTCCAACGCGGCGGTGCTACGCCCGTGGGGCGTGGTCACCTGGTGGAAGATCAGGCTGACCTCCGGGTCGTCCTCCCTTGGCTGCGAGCCATCGCCGGTGGTCATGACGACCTGGTAGCCGTCCGGCAAAGAGATGGGCTCTGGCAGGACGAAGAAGACCCGTGCGAGCCGCAACTCCTCGACCTGGACCTCTGGCTCAGTCACGTTGGCGGTGGTCCTCTTTCTCTGCTTGCGCCGGAAGCTCATCAGTTGTTCGTCGGGTCCGGCGGCGTCATCAGATCCTCGATGATCGGCTGCATCCTGTGCATGCTCTGGGCGGTCTCGTAGTCGACCCAGATCTTCATGCCCTCACGGAACGCGCTGGGCGTGAGGACGAACGCGGCTAGAAGTGACGCAACGAACTCTTCATTAGATCTCGGACTCAGCGGTGCTCCAAACTCTGGGCAGACCCGGGCATGGCGCTTGCTGGCGGTCGGTAGTCCGCGGAAAACTCGCGAATGAGCTGAATCTCGCGTTCGCATTGATCTCGGCCTCGAAGGCGCACGTTGTGCGCTGCGGCCTCTGGATCGTTGGCGAAGTAGATGAGGTCAATCTCTACTCCGGGCACATCTTGGCGCATGAGACTGACCAAGCGATCGATAGCAGATGCCCTGCAGTAGGAGATGTCGCTGACCAGAACGGGCGTGCCGCCCCGGAGCGTTTCGATAGCTGAGGGGCGGTTTCGACTCCATTGCGGATCGGACTGATCGGCGATCGCATGGGCTTGGTAGTCATCAAAGATAGCTACTTCCGGGTGCGAAACCTGAAAGCGCTCTCGAAGAAAGGTGGACTTCCCTGAGCCCGGCAATCCAATCAAGACGTGCAATCTGCCAACTTGATTGCTCATGGCCGGACCCTAGCGCTACGAGGCCACCGTCGCGGGACTCCGCCGCGGGCTCACGCGGAATGACTGCCTCACGCTAAGCGACTGATCGGCGCAAGGAGTCCGCCCGGTACCGCACGGCGCCGCTGACCGCGACAGCTCGCCGACCGCCTGCACACCGCTCTCTTGACCTCGGCGGGACGCCTCGCCGACCCCACCGGCCTCCCGTTCGACGCGGCCCACTTGGCCGAATACAACGCCCTGACTACCGCGCTCGACGATCTGCTCGCCCTGAAGCCGTGCCTCGCACCGCGTTGTCGGCGACGTAGGGCAAGGTGCTATCCCGGGAAGACTCACCCGTCGACCTCGCTGGACTCCTCCGGCGCCATGGAACCTAGGAGATAACCCCATGACTGTCGTGCTTCCGGACCACGATGATGCCGCTCACCCCGAAGACCCGGCGCGCATCGTCAGCGTGCAACCCAACCTCCCCTTCGACTGGCACCAGGGAGACATGATCGTGCTCAGCCTCGACCTCGACCGACCTTTCGGCGTCTACGAACTGCGCGAAGTCGACAACCGGATGAGGAACTGGCGTGTCTTCACGGGCAGCACTCGGGCGGAAGTCGAGATGCAGCAGGTCGACGACAACACGCTGACCAAGCTCCAGAAGATTCTCACGCGCCTCCACGAGGAGGCGACGAGGCATTGCGAGGAGGCCGAGCAGTCGCGCAAGCTGCTCGATCGCATCATCGACGGCTGGGATCTCTAGGCGCACGGGCTCACGCTCCGCGGGGTGCATCCGCGTGGCGCAGTCTTAGTCGATCACCTGCGCTCGCGGTCCTGCGGCCGGCGCGAACGCCGACACCGTTCGCGCGAACCCGAGCTTCCTAGGGGACGCAAACCATCGGCAAGTGCTGCGGCAGGTCGGCCCGCTGTACCAATTCCGGCATGCCGCGCTCCAGGAGCATCTCGTGGCATTCAATCCTGACCGACCTGTCAGGAAGTAGCCTCTGGAGTCCCTGGGTCGACCAACCTCCGGCCAACCCTCTAGGGACCCGCACGCATGGGACACGTCGGATCAGATACCCCCTGAACTACTAGCCCGCGCCGGCAGGCGGCGTTAAGACACACGTCCCGGCCCGCTTTACGCGTTGGCCGATGAACGAGCAAGGATGTGCTCATGAACCCGGAGTCTGCTGCCTCTCAGGCGCTCATCAACCTCGCGGGAGTGCGATACATCCGCTCTGAGGCGACCCATCGGGTCCCGAAAGCATCCGGCCTCTACGCCTTCTATGGTGACGAACAGGCGTGGACAGACCTCGATCTCTCTCCCACCTTCGACGGTCAGCCACTGTACGTCGGCAAGGCCGAGAAGAGCCTGAACGGTCGTGATGTCGGCACACACTTCGCGACCGGCAAGACTGGATCGTCGACCGTACGCCGCAGCCTCGCCGCGCTGTTGGCTGCTCAGCTCGATCTCGTGGCCGTGCCGCGGAATTTGGCGAAGCCGGATGGAAGTGCGAATTTCTCGCTCGACGCAGCCGGTGACGAGCGCCTGAGCCGATGGATGGAGGAACGTTTGGCGTTGGCGGCGTGGGTCAAGCCCGAAAATGTCCCTCTTGATGAGGTCGAGACGGCGGTCCTCCTGCGGCTCCGGCCGCCCTTGAATCTCGACAAAGTCGGAGAGCCGCGCGAGCGATTGCGCCGCGCCCGCGGCGCGTTGGCGGCGGACTCGCGGGTGTGGGCAGCCGATGCAGCTTCGCGCTCGCTGGAGACGGGAGAGCAGCAATAAACCAGCACGCGGATATGACGCGCCCTTGTTGATCACACAAGGCGGATCCAGAGGCCGTCCAACACCGCATCGCCCCGGAATGCGAGGTTCAGGCGGAGACGCGGATGGCTGGCTCGTGGCGCACGCGAAAGTTGACGCTGTTGGCGATGAAGCACAACTCATTGGCACGGCGGTGCGCGTCCCGTGCGGCCTCGATCATGCTGTCGTTGGTGACGAGGATCTCTGGATGTAGCACCACCTCCGTGAACCGTCCGCTCCCGTCGGCCCCGGTTGTCATCGAACCGGTCGGGCGGTCGAGGTAATGGGTCACGACGACGCCCGCCTCAACGCACACGTGGAGATAGGACAACATGTGGCACTGGGCCAGTGAGGCGAGAAGGAGCTGCTCGGGGTTCCATCGCTCGCGGTCGCCATGGAACGTACGGTCCGCCGAGCCGAGTAGCTCGGGCGGTCCTTCGGCCTCCACCGTGTGAGTGCGTTTGTATCCGCGGTATGTGGAGGTGCCATCCCCGGTGTTCCCGGTCCAGGTCACGGTCAGCGTGTAGCGATGTTCCATGGGGTCAGCCTGCCCTGGATTGCCCTCGTGGCGGGCGCGCCTCAGAACAAGGTCGCGACTGTCAGCAAGTCATCGGATGGGTCGTTGGAGGGGATCGTCAGGGACGGCGCAGGACGGCCAGCACCGTGGTCTCGTTGCTGTCGGCGACGCTCGCGGTGAGGTGCGGGCCGTTGCCGAGCTGCGCACCGACGACGCGAGCGACGGCAATCTCGACCTGATCGGCGGTCACGACCGTGACGGCGTCCTCGTCGGTCACCCCGTCGATACTGCTGACCCGAGGGGCGGAGCCGTCGCTGCCACTGCCGCGGACCTGCATCCGGGGAGGCACATCGACTCGCCGGCCATCCTTCTCAATAAACATCTGGGCCTGTCGGCCGGCTGTCTCGATCGTGTCGACCAGCGTGGCGGCCCACACCGGGTCACCACACCCGTCGTACACCCATCGCTCGCCGAGCACTGAGTGCTCCGTGGTGCCAATCAGGTGAGCCTCCGCACCGCCGAGAGGAGCAGCCCGGTAGGTCAGCGGCGTCTGGAGGACGATGTCGTCGTCGGTGCGCCAGAGGATGGTCTCGACGCCCACCTCGCCATCGGGGTCGTCAAAGCGATACTCCGCGACCTTGCCGGCGATCTTCTGCCCTGCGGCCCACGACCGGCTTGGTAGCCATGCCTCGACGAGCTCCTGCTTGGTGGGCGACAGTGTGGCTGTGTGGTGCACGATTCCCATGCCGGGAGCCTAGGCCTCCCACGGACGGCGTGCCCCTCGACCTCAAGTCCCGACACGAACGGCGATTCTCGGTCAAGTTCCAGGAGCGGGCCTGCTCCAGGCCAAGCTATTGACCTACCGGCTTCAGTCGGCGCTCGAACTGCGTTCCCGGAGACCCGATCATCCAGGTTGAACGCGCGTCCTGTTCGCGGAATGTCGCAACCTCATCTCGGGCGACCCGGTCTTCATCGACAATTCCTTTGACAGGTCTCGTAGGTCGCTCTAGCGTCCGGAGGGGCCACACCTCGTGGTGTTCTCGGCCTCCAACATAGGATCCGTGATGAGTCGCGAAGTGGATGTCAGGGAGATCACCCGGCTCGATGACGACGGGGCGATGTCTCGGCGAATCTTCCAACTGCGCGGGAACCTGACCGGGCATGACCCGGTGGCCAACGACGACGTGGCAGGGCTGTCGGCTGTGGCCCAGTCGGTTATCAGTTCTGTGACGGGTGATGAGGACCCCGGCGCGGCCCACGCGTCGCGCTGGCGAGTCGAGTCGACAGTTTCGCCCACCAGCTCTGGTGCGGTGGCCGTTCATTTCGAGCAGACGTTCGCGGACATTCCGGTGTTCCAAGCTGGACTCACTGTGCGCTTCTCCTGCGCCGGTCTCCCGGTCGAGGTCACTGGAACTGTGGTGGGGTGGTCTGACCAGGGGCCGGCGAGTCCGGGGATCGATCCCGTCGATGCGGTCCTTGTGGCGCTCAAGCACCTCGCGGAGCCTGACCACGTCGCTGATGACGGCCTGGATTCGTTTGGGCAGCCTCGCAAGGGTGTCGACATCGACCCGGGATCGGTCGGGATCACGATCTCTTCGGCCGGAGACGATGCTCAGCGGACGACGTGGGTCGGCCTTTCGCCTTGGTCTACGACGGCCTTGGTGTCCCTGGCCTGGTTCGATCTCGGCGCAATGTTGGTGCTCGGCTGGCAGGTGAGTCTCGATCTTCCCGACGCCCAGGGCAGTTTCCGTCTGGTCGTGGACAGCGTCGCCGGAGAGGTCCTGTACAGCCGGTCGCGTGTGTGTGAGGTAGTGGCCAACGCCATGGTGTCCGCGCCGAACCCCGACACCGCGGCGCTACTGCGGGCAATGCCCGAACCCTTGAGTCGCTACCCCGTCAAGACGCCCTCCGGCGGCATCGATGGGTTTCCCAGGGATGACTGGATCACCAAGGACTCCACGCAAGGAAACTGCGTCTCGGTGACGCTCGACACCGGCGGTGAGGCCGTCGGCTCCGTGGTCGACGGGGTCATCCAGTTCCGCCCCACGAGTGACGAGGACATCCGGCGAGTGGCAGCCCAGTACTTCTGCAGCTATGCCCACGACCTGTTCTGGCTGCTGGGTTTCAAGGAAGGGGACGGCAACTTTCAGCTGGACGACTACGACGAGAACGGCGCCGAGGACCAGGACAGAGTCAACGCACTGGTCTATCCAGGGAAGGTCAAGGGAACAGCGAGTATGGGCCCATCGGTGGATGGAGCGTCCCCCACACTGCGGATGGGCCTGTATGTGCCGACGGGAAGGCACACCGCACTGGACGAGTCGGTCGTGATCCACGAATACACCCACGGGGTGGTGAATCGCCTGGTTGGCGGCAAAACCAGCACCACTGCCTTGGACGCCGCCCAGTCCGCGGGGATGAATGAAGGATGGGCGGACTATTTCGCGTGCGTCGTCACCGGTCTCAATGTGGTTGGGTCCTGGGTCGTGAACAGCTCCGCAGGAATGCGAAGCAATCCGTATGACCAGAACTACCCGAGCTTCTACTCAGATCTCGCCCCGTCCAAACCCTCAGCCGAGGAGCATGACTACGGCGAGATCTGGTGTGCGGCGCTGATGGAGGTGGACCGGAGACTGGGGACCGAGATCACCGCACAGCTGGTGCTCGATGCTCTCAAACTCACTCCCTCGAACCCGACCTTCCTGCAGGCGCGCGATGCCGTGCTCAGCGCCCTCGACGACATGGCTACCGCATCGGGGTGGACGAGTGGCGATGCGCAACTGCGGATGCACGAGGCCTGGTCCGCCTTCGCCCGGTTCGGAATGGGTGTGCTCGCGTCGAGCCCGGCATCCACCACTTTCGTCGGAGTCCAGCCCGACTTCTCGGTGCCTTCCTTCAGCCCGTCGGCGTACGCCGATTCCGAATTGGAGCCCTACGAGCCGGGCGGACGACAGGTAGGGCCGACCCCAGGTGTGTCGACCTGGGGCCCCGACCGGCTGGACCTCTTCTGCTCAACCTCGACCGGGATGCTGCACACCTGGCACGCGTCAGACATGCCGCTGGGGAGTGTGTGGGAATCAATCGACGGTGCCACACCCACGGTCGGTCGACGCTCCGGGGTAGCCGCCTGCTCCTGGGAGCCGGGAAGGATCGATGCCTTCATCATCGGCGACGACGGCACCCTGCACACGCTCGCACACGACGTCGCCACCGGTTGGGGCATGTGGGCAAACCTCGGCGGGGCGCTCGATCCAGGTTGCTCACCTGCGGTGGCCTCCTGGGCCCCGGGAAGACTCGATGTGTTCGCCAAGGGCCCCGCCGGCGAACTGATGCACCTGTGGCGAGACTCCGCGACCGGTTGGGGACGATGGGAATCACTGGACCCGTTCGTCGGCTCCCGGAAGCTCTCCTCAGGCCTCAGTGCGACAGCCCCGGCGCCGGGGCGACTGGTGATCGCGGGGCTCTCCGTCCAGGGCTACCCACAGGTCTGTGACTACGACGTCTGGCTCGGCACCTGGACCCGATGGAACCTCGCCCACACCGCGTCCCCAGCAGCTGGCGACCGTCCGGCTCCAGCCATCACCGCTTCGATCCCCCACTTCCTCCAGTCTCCGTCACCGACAAGTCGCCGACCAGTCGACGTCGACCTCTACGCGATCGCACCAGTGGACGGCACACTTCAGATCACCCATTCGCACTGGTCGAGGTCATGGGACACCACATCCCGCCAACACCCGGCCGGCAATCACCGTGGCCTCGGAGTCGCCGCCTGGTCTGAGAAGCGCCTCGACCTCGTCGTCGCCGACGAACTCCCCAGCGGAGACCTGACCCGCATCGGGCGACTCGTCCACCAATGGACCAACTCAGCCGCCGCCCCACCTCAATCGGAGACGCTCGACCTCTGACCAGGAGACGGCGCCGCATCATCCGATGCCGTGAATCAATGCCCCGACGCGAGCCGACGCATGATCAGCAGTTCACCGTGAACAGTCTCTCGAAAGCCGTATCCGTTTCGCGGTGGAATGGGACACTTCGTGTCCCGTCCAAGGGGTCCGTTGCCGGTCGCCCCTAGCGTCCAAGGAGGTGCGGATCGTTCGCAAAGGGCGGCTTTCCGTAGCGTCGACGGAAACCCTCGATCATCTTCTTCTCGACGTTGCGCGGAATGTCGGTGGGTGGCAGCACGAGATAGGCAACGAGCAGTTCGCTCGAGTCACTCAACTGCCAGATGAGTCGGCCTCCCCAGTGGCTACCGGTTGGCCTGGCGCCCATGGCCTGGTACTCGTTGAGCCGGTCAAGCAGTCGGTGGTGATCTGCCTTGCCGATGTAGACGACATTGGCCGCGGGCACCCAGTTGGCCGTGAGGGCATCACCGCCCAAGCTCGGGTCGCGCTTCTTGTGCGTCGCTCCAGTCGAGCGATCCAAGAAGCTCGGTTCCGACTGCGACCGTCGAAATAGGACATACACGCCCCCGGCCGATGCAGGAAGTTCTGTTTTGGGTGGTGGCCAGTCGGCCCATCGGATCCACCCGACAAAGCCTTTGTCCTCCAGCGACTTCTGGTCCCAATCGCTCCAGTCCATCTGCCCATCCAACTCGGCTCTGGCCGTCACTCCAAGTGAGCGGCCTGGTCGACTGGCGGCGGAGAGACGCGCCTAGCAATGAGGGTCGCGAATCCCTTGGAGCCTGCCCCGCCCCACTGGTTCGATAAAGGTTGGAAGCTCAATCAGGAAGCTGGCCGCGTCGAAGCGGCACTCGCCGCTGATGTGGCCCGGCGTCGTCGGTCCAACTGACGATCGCCTCGAAGCGCCGCGCGTGGCGTGAGAATGGCTCGTAGATCCAAGGAATCGGGTACCTGCCATCGGCGTCTAGAACGGCAAGCGGCAACTCGCCCGGGACCAGGTCGAGCAACGTCAGTGGATGGCCATCAGAGTCGCTCAGCCGCACGTCCACGTTGCGTGCCGCTGCCGGCCCTCGGTTTGTGAGGACCAGGTGGTAGCCCGCTTGGAACTCGCCACGTCCAGGGATCGTGACATGTGCTCGCACCCGGAGCCAGTGGAAGGCCACAGTCACGTCAGCGGCCCGGTCGGCAAGGACTTGCCGCCGGTGCTGGACTATCCACGTGTATCCGGACAGCCCGAGTGCCAGCCCGCCGATCACCACCCCAACCCAGTCGCTCATGCGGCGCAGTCTGGCCGACCCCGCACTTGGATGCCACCCTCGACAATTCGATGCGCTCAGCTCGCGACGACTCTGCGCGCCCAGTGCGCGTTGCGAGCCGGTCGGGTTATATCTCCACCTCGGCGCCCGTGTGTGCAGCAATTGGTCGTAGCCAAGCGTCGGGGAGCCCGGCATCGCGCCAGGCCGACACCAGGCTGTTAGGTCGACTGTCGAGGCTCTCTAGGAGTGCAACGCTCTCTGGTTGCGACCAGAGCACATAGTCAGTGACGAACGCCATCTGACTCTCCGGTCCGTACTCGGCGTAGAGCTGCGCGAGGACGTCGCGATTGTGGTCGACGTAGGCCGCCAGAGTCTCGGGGTAGGCGTCTCGCTCGGCCGGATCTATCGCAGCGAGAACCGCCTCCAGGCTGGTTCTAGTGAGATCGAGGTCGCCCTGATTCCTTTCGAATCGAGCGTACTGACCAACGACCGACTCCAAGACCCCAGGCTGACCGGCGTGAACGGCGGGAGCAAGGGCGGCCTGCTTGTCCATCACTCGATCCACCTCCTCGTCGAACAGCTCGACCAGTGCGGCGAGCCTCATGATTGCCCGCTCGTCTTCCCTGGATAATTGAGCCTTGGTCTTGTACATCAACCTATGCGATACCACCGACCACGCATCCTGAGCGACCGTGCGGAGTTGCAGCTCGCACGGGATTGGCTCCTGGTCACCCTCTTCGGGTGGCGCCCACAGATCCAGGTGTAGTCCCGAGTAGCCGAGTGTCTCAGTCCCGAGCTCGAGTCGCTTGTCGGTGACGGTCGCAATGTCGAGGCGACCCGAGCCTTCGATGAGTTGGTGAATTCGGTCGACGTCGCTGGCACGCTCGACCAGTGCCCGGACTCCGACCTTGTCTGTGACCTCCCCCCAGGGGTCGCTATAACCCTTCTGGATCGCCTTGGTGCGGTAGCTGCTCAGATCTTTCACGCGATGGGTCAGCCGTGGCGCAATTCCGCCCGCCCCGAGGATGTCACGAAGCTCTTCGATCACGGCTTCGGCAGCACGCTCGAACCGCGGTCGTGCGTCGGAGAAGCGTCGGAGCGCCTTCTCAATCGGGTCGCCAGCTGGGCTCATCCGATCACGACTGCTTGAACTGGCCGGTGCCTGAAGTCTTCTCGATTGTGTCGTGAATCGTGATCGTGCTAACGCCAAGCTGGTCGTCTTCGATCCTCACTGTTCCGTCCTTCATACGTTCGGGCGGTGCAATGACAATGGTGCCGGTGGCGGTATCGATGCGGACGTTGTTCAACTTGGCCTTGACGAACTCGAGCGACTTGGGGAGTTCGCTTGCGGGCAGTACCTGTCGGGCCGTGGCAACGAAGTCATCTCGGTCACCCGCGTCGAGGTGCTTGGTCGCGAATCCCGAAACTGAAAGACCCGTCGTTTGACTCTGGAGTTCGGATATGAGCCCGACCTGGTAACGGGCGCGCTTCTCTGGATCTCCAACGGTGTCAATCCAGGACTGGACAGTGTCGTAGAACCGCTCGGTCACTAACTCGGGCCGCTCTCGCCATACGCATCCTAAATAGGACTCGCGGAAATAGCGTGCAACATGATGTGCCTGCGCTTGGCGATCGACGACCAGCCCCTGCAACGCTGCTTCGGGGTCCGCGGTTATTGGAAAGTATCCGATCTTGAAGACTCGGGAGCCTGTAGTGAAGAACAGGTCATCCAAGAACTGCATGGTGTAAATCATGTTTCCTTGCGCGTCCCGTTCGCGCGTGGCTTGTGCGCCGCGCTCGTGCTCGAGTTTGGCGAGCACGAAGACTCGTTGCCCATCCGCGCGGGCGTCGGCCACCATGAGCAGTCCCTCTGGGCTTTGCGCCGGTTGACTGTGCTGCAGCGTTCGGGCCAGCTCTCGTGAGCACGTCAGCAAGTCGTGCTTCGATGTCCAGAAACCGCGCACTAGATCTCCGGTGCCGGACAGCCCCGTCTCTTCGACGATCTGACGGCCGTGCTTGAGGGCGGTTCGGACCTGCTCCTGAAGGAATCCCCTGATCCGGTCCGAAAGATCCGAAGCCCCGTCGCTGAGATCTGGCTCCGTTGCCTCTCCGCGAATTGTCTTGTTGATGCCGTGCAGGATGACTGTCTCGATGTGTAGTGCCGTGACCATTCTGACCCCCCGTCAAGAGCGAAGCGCTACCGGGATGTTAGCGGTCGGGCATCCAAAATGGTCCGACGCGTGGTCTCGCGACTCGTCGTGCGACCGGCTTATGCGTGCCATGTGTCCTGGGTGTGGGCACGCCCCGTCGCACTAGCCATCCGCGCATCGAGACACCGCCGCTTCCACGCCGGAAGGGATACACCACCTCAGCCACTTACCCCAGCCTAATCGCAGCCAGGCACGCCCGCCTGGCACGCTTGACAGATTGTCGACGGCGACGCGGACGCACCCCCGGCGATCCCATCGTCTTTGGCGCTCATCCCACTCAGAAGGACGCCGGCCTGCGCCGCGCGCGCAGCGCGGCATCGTCGGATGAGGGTCAGCGGACCCGTACTTCATCGGCGTGGGCATTGCCTGCGTACGTATCGATGCACGGCGAAGGTGCCACAAAGAGGCGCCGTCAAAGCGGCCGCTCAGCATCCGCGTCCAGCTAGAGGCGAAGTGAGGCGGCGCAGGCGGGTGGGACTACCGCGCGGCGTTGCTGATCGACCGCGTCACAGAATGCTGGCCCGCTGAAGTGATTCACCACGGACACAGGGACGCCCGTCGCATGCTCAAGAGTGTCTCGAGGTGCTCTTCATGCACCAGCGAGTGTAGGTCCCCGCCGCAGGCATTGACGTGAGTGGCTGAGGAAAGTGTCGACAAGGATGGAATGCGTCATCCCAAAAGTGCATAGACTCAGTCCAGCCAATGCGGAGGGGCGGACCTTGGAGCGAAGCGTTGAGTTGAACCTCGATGACTTGCGTGTAGAGGCCGCAGACCTTGCACCCCCGCCAACTAGGTCGCCCAGGCGACTGCCGTTCGACGCCTTGAGCCCTAGCGAGTTCGAGTGGGTCGTAGCTCTCCTGCTGAGCCAGTCCCGTAGTCCTGTGCTACATCTCTACGGCCGGTCGGGACAGGCGCAAGGCGGTCTCGACATCTACGAGGAGACGACGCAGGGTCAGTCAATCGCCTACCAGGCAAAACGATACCGCAACCTTTCGGTCCCTCAGATCGAAGAAGCGGTCCAGTTGTACGCGACTCAACTGGAGTCGCCAAGCACGTCTGAACTGCCCGCGGCGGATGCCTTCGTCTTGGTCACATCGGCTCCAATTGACAGCGATGCTAGGAAGGTCGATGCAATCGTCCGCCTGCGGCAGAAGTACCGCGGCCGCTTCGATTTCTCAGTCTGGGGTCAGGAAACTCTCTCCCTAAAGCTCCGCTCAATGCCGCTTGTGGTTGAGGCTGGCTTCGGTGCCGCTTGGGCGGCACAGTTCTGCGGCCAAGGAGCCGCTCGAAAGTCACGAAACCAGTCACAAAAGGCTCAGCGATTCGACCGGGCCGTTCGAGATCTCGTCGCGGTTCAGTTCGCGCGCGACAACGAAATTCGTTTCCGTCAGGTTGATCTGAGCGGGGTCACCGTAGACAGCATGTTCATTGACGTTCCGGTCAAGGCATCCGAGCGTTCGGCAGCACATCTCCTGGTTGCCGAGCTGAGCCCTCCCAAGCCGCGGGCGCCAGGAGGCCGACCACGCTCGGTCGGGGCTGCGCAATTGCTGCTTCATCCGAAGTGGACTGGCAACGCAGTCGTCGTCGGGGGACCCGGCCAAGGCAAGACGACCCTTCTGCAATATGTCACACAGTTCTATCGGGCGCGACTCCTGCAGAAGCCTGAGTACCTGGCCTCCACTGCAGACTTAATACACGTCACCGTCATCAAGCGGACTCCAATCAAGATCGACTTGCCGGAATTCGCAGAATGGCGGCGCTCCAACAAGCAAACTCATGGACAAGACGGAGCCAAAGGAAGGCAGCGACGTCGAGGCACTCTTGAATTCTACCTATGCGAGATCATCGCTGAGCAGTCACAAACCGATTTCACCGTCGAAGACCTCGCGCACTTCCTAGCCAGAACGCCCCTTATGCTGGCGCTGGACAGCCTTGACGAGGTAGCCAACGCACGAATGCGTGAGATCGTTTCAGACGAGATCCGTGAAGCGGCTGCAAGATTTATGGCTGCTGGAGTCGACGTTCAAATCATAGTCGCATCACGGCCAGGCTTGGTGGGACGGCCGCTCTGGAGAGATTCCGAATTTCAGACGCTACTTCTGCAGCAACTCACGCCGCCGCTGCGGATGAAGTACCTCGAGCGCTGGACGAGCCAGACCAGACTCGACGCTCGAGAGGTGCGCGAACTACGCGAGACATTCACGAAGAGTATCACTGTCCCCCACGTTGCGGAGTTAGCTGGAAACCCCATGCAACTGGCGATCCTCTTGCATCTAATGCAACGACGCACGGTCCTGCCGCAGAAGCGCACCGCCTTGTACGAGAGATACATCGACATTTTTTTCGATCGCGAAGCGAAGTTCGCGATCGTATCGGAGAACCGCGAGACATTAGTCGCCTTTCACAAACTCTTGGCATGGCGAATTCACACAGCGGTCGAGCGGGGAGAGTCAACGGGTGCCGTCAAGTTGAGGGACCTCAAGCAGGTGCTTTCGGAGTACCTTCTGCCGCGAGGACTTGATTCGGCTTTCGTTGAGGAACTGTTCGCGTCGGTTACGGACCGCGTGCTATGTCTGGTGCAGCGCGAAATGGACTCGGACGAGTTCGCTTTCGAAGTACAACCCCTGCGCGAATTCTTCGCGGCGCAGCACATCTATGATCAGGCGCCATCCAACACTCCTAACAACACGAGAGGTGCCTGTATTGGCGCATTGGCAACCCGACCTTATTGGCAAAACGTTCTTCGCTTCTTGGCCGGCAATCTTGTGTCGGGGGAGGTGCCGGGCATACCGTACGCTTTGCGCCAGATCCTGGAGGATCAAAAGTTTGGTTACCACCCGCTGCCACGTGACATCGCGAAGCTGCTCCTCGACGACTTGGTTTTCTCCGGCCAGATCGAGATTGCAGTCGGTGACGTAGTCGACCTGATTCTGCGTGGTCAGGGCGTGTACTTCGTAAGTGACGGGCTTCTTACTTCTGCAAGAGACGGTCTACGGTTTGGTGACCCGAGGGCTGCGAAGTTGGCTGCGACCAACCTCCGGGCGAGAGCGAGCGCGGCGGATAACGTAGCCGAATTGGTATGCATCGCGGCGATATTGAACGGGATGGGCGCGCCCGGTCTGACCGAGGTTTGGCGAGCGAGGCGCGACGTCACAGACTTCTCGTTGTGGGCGAGGGGTGCCATCGCACTGGACGACGCTCCCTCGTTGCTGGAGGCGCCGGATTTGGAAAACAGGCTCGTAGATCTGGATGACGGGCGATTGGCAGCGATGCTGGTGGAGACCATCAACCTGCGGTGTCATCGCCGCGACCTTGAGGCTCGAGTCCTACATGAAGTTATGACGGGCGAGGTCGATGCGTTCGTGTCAGGGGCAGTAGCCGATAGTCACAACCTGTTGAGCCTCGCAAGTAGGGATGCCCTGGGGCTTCGCCAACCGCGCGCGTCGTCTGACGCCAGCTGCGCGATTCACTCGACCTATGAGGCCCACCAAGAAACGCGTTTGCTCAAGGTGCGCCGACAGCTTTGCGACTACGCCTTAACACTCGACAGCAGGACGACTAACGACTCCCACCTCGACTTGCCGGAGTATGCCGCGGTGTGGGGTGAGGATTGTTGGCCGTTGCGGAGCCAGATTCTGTCCGTAGCGATTGTCCGTGAGCGGCCGGTCTCACAGAATGGTCGCATCCGTCGAGGTAGCAGCACGACAGAGCTGAGTCGATGGTTCGCCGAGGCGCGTGCCTACGGCGGAGAGCTCCAATGGTGGGTGCTGGAGGCCGAACACATAGCGAACGACGATTCGTTGAGTGCGATGACCTATGTCTGCTCTGCATTCAGCTTTGCGACCAACAGCGTCCTTAGGTGGAATCAACGTAGTCTCGAACGAAGCCTTGCCGTGCTATCAGATGGTCAATTTGCAACAATCGCAAATGTCATCCGCAGGGTAAGTCGGGAGTCACCTTTGGCGCGCGACCTGAACGTGACAATCACCGTGAACGCTGGTTCGTCACCCTCGCGGTTGGCAGTGTTGCTATGGATTGCTGGGAACACAAGGACCCGGGATCACGTCGGCGCGCATATGACCTCAAACTTGGTCGCCTTTTGGCCTTACGATGGGGCAATCCGACAAGCGCTCTTAGAGTTTCTGGCATCAACACGGGATGTCCTTCCGGTTGAACTTTTTCGAGACTCCCGGGGCAGCGTGCCGGACGGAACCCTTTCAACAAGGAATGTTGCAAAGCTTCTGATGGGAGAAGCAGAGGAGATCCTTAGAAGGCCGGACGAGTGGCCGGCCGATCTGACACGCCTAGCGGCCGAAAGGATCGGTACTCGTCTCGCGGGCCAGGCGCCGGTGTCGGAGATCGCGGCGAGCAATGGGTGGGGCATTTAGTACGGTTGACTGCAGAGGCAAAGACTTGCGGCCTCTGCGCCATAGCGAATTGCGCTTTACACGTAGATCTGATGTCGCCCAACGGCTCGTCAGTGTGTGCTGACGAGCAGGGCGTGCCGGAGCGACCAAACGTCCTGCCTCTCTTCATGAACCGATATACGCGTTCGCGCCTGCTAGCTGCCCACGAAGATGTTCCGGGTCGGAAGGACCGGTTCGGTAACGACGTGGCGGCGGCGTTGCTACACCCAAGGGGTGGCGTCCAAGCGGGCGTGTCGAATGCATCAGCAGACAGCGATCTTTGGTGGAGGTGGGGGGACACGCTCATTCTGGGCGGAAGGCCGCAGTTGGGTTTTCTCATCGACCGCTCAGGAGCTCGGGAAAATCTCGCTCGACATCAGGTCCATCTGGTCGTGAAATGCCCGACGACGCACGAGCAGGCACGGACTGAGCAGAGCCAGTCCAGCGAACTTGATGGCATTCCAGATACAGGTCAGCACAACCAGGTTGACCCAGCCGGGCCCACCGCTCTCGAGGAGGGTGGTCGCCATGCTGGCAAGGAACACATAGATGGGGACGAGCGCGAGGGAGGTGGGCAGTGCCCAGTTCAGGCCCCGCGGGGTTCGGAGCACCGAAATCAATCTATTGGTTGGCGCTGCGCGCAGAAGGTTGTGGATCGTGGCGGCGAGGCGAACCGAAAGCGTGAACAGCATGAGAAATCCCTTCGGTCGGCAGCGGCGGGTGGGCTGCCTGTGCCCCATCCGTAACCGCTGGTAGCACTTGGCCGCGCAAATCGTGGAGATCCTGTGGAAGACCCGGACAGAACTGGGTCTGTGGCAGATCGCTAGCGAATCGCAGCGCCTTCGATGTTCGCCGCTGGGCAGCGGGCATCGCCTTCTGACGCTTGGCGAGACATTGCCTCAGCTCGGCGGATCGCGAGCTTGGCGAGGGCGGCTTCATGTCGCTGGGTGTCAGTTGCAGGGACCGGTCCGAGCGGGGTCTGGGCATCGATTCCGTATCTGTCTCGGTAGGCGGCGACAGCTCGGAGGGTTCCCGTCCAGCGATCCCGAACGTTCGGGTCCGTGGGCAGCTCGCCGAGGGATCGGATCCATGGCTCGGCCTTGCGGATGGCTTCCGCAGCTAGTGCCGTTGCTCGGGCTTCGATGAGTTGGTGGCGCTCGGTCAGCGCGGTGCGTAGTTCGTCACCCATGGCGCCACTGGCGATAGGGATGAGTCCGGCTATGAGCCTCGGTTCAGGCCGGTTCCTTCCGCGTCTCGGCTGTGTGGTTGCGTGCCGGAGGCGGCTGCGGAGCACCGCGCCGATGTCCTGGGCATCGTCGAGCGGTCGGCTCGCGACCAACTTCGGAAGTACCGCCTCAACCTGGTGGTGGTACGCCTCGGCGCGGCGCAGTTCCGCCGTCAGCGGACCGAACGAGTCGGACTCGATCACCGATTCGGCCTGATCGGGGGTCAGGCCGGAGCCCCTGATGAGTGTGGCCCAGCGGTCGTGTTGGGCCTTGCCTGCGATGGTCTCGTACTCGGCGGCAAGTTGCGCGATGGAGGACCAGCGTTCCTGCTCGGCCTCAATGATCTGGTGAGCGGAGAGTTCGGCGCCGGAGTGCTGAAGCACTCCGTACAAGACGGTGCTTGCGGTCGTGTCCTCTGGGTTTGGTGCGGCGTGACTGTCGTCGGGCTTGTCCAGGGCGACGTAGGCGATGTTGGAGTCTCGGCCGCGGGTCATGGAGACGTAGAGGTTCTCTCTCGTCGTGGACCCCGAGACGACGACGTGGGCGGTGTCGACGGTGAGGCCTTGGGCCCTGTGAGCGGTGACCGCGTAGCCGAGGTCGACGTTCTTGGCGACGTACTCGGGTGGGAGCACGACGGCCGCGGCCCAGCGGTGACTCTGCCGTCGGACAGCGATCGAGCCATCAGTGCGGACGTCGATGACGATCCACCGGTCTCCGTTGCGAACCCATCCACCGCGGACCGAGCGCAGGCGACGATCGTTTCGGCGGGTGATGACCAGGTCGCCGACCGATGCACTGGTGCTATCAGCGAGATGGGCCTCACGGCCGGGATCGGTGTTGCCATCGAGGAGGCGTTCGGCTCGGGCACGGGCGTTGAGGTCGTGCACCGCCTGGGCCGCTTCGGCCACGAGGACACTCTTGAGTCCGGCCCGGGTGTCGGCGCGCCAGGCGGCGTACGCGGCGTCGATCATCTCCTCGGTGTTGCCGTCGCGTAGCCGGTGGTGTCGTGCGTAGGTGCCAATGGCCTCGACCCGTCCGTGGCGCAGGTCGAGCGAGGCGGCCTTCTCCCACTGGTGGGTGAAACGATGGATCTCGGCGAGTTCGGGAACGTCGTCACGGGCCTCGGCGAGCATCGCGAAGGCCCCACCCGCATCCACCGACTGGAGTTGTGCCCAGTCACCGACCAACAACACCTTCGCGCTGGCTTCCGCAGCGAGCCCGGTCAGGCGGTCGAGGGTCCGTGTACCCGCCAGGGTCGCCTCGTCGATGATCACGAGTTGATTGCGTCGGAACGCGACATTTCCTCGGTCGTGCTCGTGCAACCACTTGGCCGTGTTGTCACACGCGACGCCGAGATCGCCACCGAGTACTTGGGCGGCTGCCGCCGATGGTGCGAGTCCAACGACGCTCCCCTTCCCGTACTCCCCCGTCCAGGCGCAGAGCAGTGCTCGCATCGCCGTGGTCTTGCCAGCCCCAGCCGGACCTACCAGGAGGTCGATCTGGCGACCCGAGCCGACGATGCTTTCGAGGGCAGTCACCTGCTCCCGACTCAGGGCCTGGCGCTCGGCCTGACGGGTGGCGCCGTGCTCGACCGCTGCGAGCTCGACGGTCGATGCGTCGCGATCCTCGGCACGAGCGAGAAGCCGGTCCTCGGCGGCAAGGATGTCGGCTGACGAATAGACAGTCGAGTGCTTCGGTCGGAAGCAACTGGTGCCATCTGAGCGACGGAAGGTCATTGGGCAGGTGGCCAACTCAGGTGGCGTCAGGGTGAGCGATTCCCGCTCGGCGGCTTCGACGATGATCGCGGTCACGGCCTCGCGGTCCTCAACGGTGGCGAAACGCCAGCCCATCGTCTGTCGCACGGCTTCGGCCCAGAGGTTCCAGTGGCGCCAGGTCGATCGCTTCTCGCTGACCCGCGCGACGACGACTGCGCCGACCTCGGCCATCAGATCAATCGGGATATGGCCCGCCTGGAGCACAGACGGCACAGTTCCCGTCGTGAGGCCGCCTGCCCATTCGGTGGGGTCGGCGCCGAGCAATCTCCCGGCGCGCTGACGCCAGTCGGCGGTCAGGTCGGCCAGGGACCTGACCTGCTTCTCCGGCCGCGTAGCCAGCGTGGCCTGAGAGCGTAGACGGATGACGGTCGCCCGCGACGGCCTGCGGCCATACCGGTCGACGTACTCCGTGATCAGGCGCTCTTTCTCGATTTCGATGGCACGGGTGCGGCTGGAGAACTCAGCGATCAGGTCGTCGCTGACGCCCGTGATCTCCCATAGGGGGTTGCGGTCCTCAGCTCGCAGCCGTCGCTCCCAGCCGAGCCCGAAGGTGCCGGTAAGCCGATCTGCGAGTACGGCGTTGTAGTGCTCGGAGAGGGCGACCACCGCGGCATGCATCGGGCGCCCGTCAAGGGCCCGCCACTTGCCGTCACCGAGGGTCTTGACCTTGTTGGAGATCACTACGTGGGTGTGCAGCTGCGGGTCACCGGCCCGAGAGTCCCAGTGGTCATAAGCGGTTGCCGCGATCCCCAAGACGTCGACCTGGGCAACCGCGCCATCGCCAGTGGCGGTGCCGCGACGGGTGGCCGCGACCTCTCGCTCTATGAAGTCGACAACGTGCTCGACGGCCGCATGGTGCGCCTCCACGATCATTGCCTGCGTGCCCGCGTCCGCAACGCCCCACAACACCGAAACCGACTTCGGCACGCTGAAGGTGAAGTCGTAGCCGGCGACCGCCGTACGGCCGCCCGATTCGGATTCCTCAGCCTCGATCTTCGTGACTTGGGCTTCACGTTCTTCGGCGCTCAGGGTCGGCTCGAGCTCCGCGACCCGTTCGCCAATGCGATCCTGAACCGACTTGTACTGCGCATAGGCCTTGCCGAGATTGTCACCGGTGATCGGGTCCCGGCCCATGCCCAAGAGCAGTGCGAGTTGCGACTCAGTGACTTCGGCCCCTGGGGTGATCTGACCGTTGCCGAAGGCCAGGACGCCGGTGCCCATCCAGCGGCCCGGCGGTGTGCCTGCCTCGGCGTAGTAACGCGTCAGCGGCGTCGACAACGACCGATTCCCGTCCCCGGCAGCGACGCTGCGCAAGAGATACTGATAGCCCTTGCCAGCGGACATCACCCGCATCGCAACTGTCACCGGATCACCCCTTCACGACGACGAGGTGCGCGGTTCTCACCGAACCCCCCTCGCACTGCAAGACGTGTCAGGCCAACAAGCCTCTGGGGTCCATAGGCCTCGATCGGGGCGGTCTATCCACAGGGGGAGACCTCAGCGCACCTTCCGAATGCAGAAGTGAACGAAGTTAGTCGTTGCGTTCACAGCGCTTGAAGTGGAATAAAGGACGGGACGGGGGCCAGCTGGTCAGCCAGCAGTCATCGTCTACGTCCTTCACGAGATCGGCTCGCGAAGGAAGGTAGGTGCTCGGGCAATGACGATTTCTCGAAGAGTACGAGCGGTGGCGACCGCAGCACTGCTGCTGGCCGGCGTGACTGCGTGCACCAACTCTGACGGTGGTGAGCCGTCTCCCACACCGTCGGCCGCGTCGACATCGACTTCGCCCACGACCTCGACCACAACCACGGCGCCGCCGTCCGACTCGGAGATCGCATCGCAGGCGGCCTCCGATCTTGTGCGGTCGTACTACGCCGTGCGTGATCAGTTGCGGCAGAGCCCCAAGATTCCATTGAACAATTTGAAGGTGGTAGCGACGAGCAGCGAACTGTCCGCGCTACAGAAGTTGCTTAAGCGCGAGCGCCAGCAGGGGTTGCATCAGACTGGAGACACCCAGATCGCTGAGTTGATGGTTCAGACCGTCAGCCTCGACAACGCGGATCCCCAGGGCGGGGATGTGCCGACCGTCCAGGTCGATGTCTGCTACGACGTAAGCGACGCTGACCTTCTCGACAAGAGCGGCAAGTCGGTCGTGAATGCGGACCGAGCTGAGACGGGTTGGATTCGGTACTCGGTCGCGAACTACGAGTGGGACACCGATCCGTCCGGCGCCTGGCGCGTCGCGTCAAGCCAGAACATTGAGCGGACGCCATGCGCCGCCTCCTGACCTACGGCTTTCTCCTTAGTCTCGTATCGGCGGGTCTGCTGTTCGTCGCCACAGGAACGTCGCACGCCGACACGGTTTGCCAGGTGACGGATCCACTGACCGGAGAGTGTTTCATCTGGGTCGAGGTTCCCGGCAACCCCGGCGATCCCGGTGACGACGGACCGGAAGACACCGGGTCTGGGAAGGCCTGTTACTGGGATCCAGGAAAGCAGGGACTGAGCAGACCTCCGGCTGGGCCGGTCCCGTGCACCTCGGAGTACGGCTATTGGTCGAACAACTACAACTGCTACATCTCCGCGGCCGACCCTCAGCCGCCTGCCGGTGATCCGAGTTGGCAGGGGCATGAGCCAGGTGACGGCGCGGTGTACGTCTGCTTTCAGCCGCAGACTGACATCGACATCCGGATCTGGTCTCAGGATCCTCCCCCGGGCGCTGACACTGGGCCGACACCTCGCGAGGTCGCGCAGATGGCGATCAGTCAGATGAACTTGCGGGCGATTGACATTGGGATCACACCGGAGCCCGGGGCCGACGACGTCGGGATCGTCGGCATGCCGGTCTGGCTATGGGTCAAGAATCCGGACAGCCATAGCTACGGGCCGATCACCGAGTCCGCCTCTGCTGGCGGGATCACCGTGACAGCCACCGCGCGGGTCGAGGACATCACCTGGGACATGGGCGACGGCTCCCAGGTCACCTGCAGGAGCGCCGGGACGCCGTACGAACCGAGTTACGGACGGCAGGCCTCTCCGGACTGTGGGCACACCTATCTGAAGTCGAGCTCAACGGAGTCGGGCGGGAAGTACACGGTGACGGCGGCATCGGACTGGGTCATCACCTGGATAGGCGCCGGACAGACCGGGACCATCCGACTCAACGGGCTACAACGCTCCGTCCAGGTGGCCGTCGGAGAAGCGCAGGTACTCGTGCAATAGCGGGGTAGCGACATGAAAGGCAACCAGGATGAGTAGTACGGCCACACGAGCGGGCAGCACCCTCGACCACGAGTCGACGTCCGCCGCAACTGCCCTTGTGCCTCCTCCGAAGCTGAGGCGTCGGCCGGCCCTGGTTGCCGCCGCGATTGTGGCGATCTGCCTCGGAGCCCTGCTCGCAGGATGGGCCTGGACGGCGACGACCAACACTGAGGAAGTTCTCGCGGCCCGGCACAACATCGAGCGAGGCGCCGTAATCGAGGCAAGCGATCTGGTGCGGGTCCGGCTCACCGCCGACCCGGCACTGAATCCGATGCCGGCGTCGGACTTTGCCACGGTCGTCGGTCAGCGTGCCGCACTCGACATCGCCAGCGGTGGTTTGGTCACGCCGGACTCGATCTCGGCGGCGGTGATCCCCACTGAAGGAAGCTCCATCGTCGGAGTGGCCCTGACTCCGGCACAGGCCCCGGGAGTCGCACTGCAGAGCGGAGACCACGTGCGCGTCATCGTGACCCCGGCACAGGGCGAGAAGCCGGCAGCGGGGGCACCCGCGTTCAGCGAAGCGGAGGTTGTCGGCGTCCACGTCGTTGACGAGTCCGGCCAACTCGTCGTCGACCTGCTGGTCCCTCACGTTGATGCCGCCGGTCTGGCTGGGCGCGTTGCCACGGGTAACGTTGCCATCGTCCTGGACTCGCGGGAGCGCTGACCTTATGGCCGTCATCGCGCTCGCTTCTGCTTCCGGATCCCCCGGAGTGACAACAACGGCACTCGGGCTCGCACTCCTGTGGCCGCGACCGGTCCTGCTCATCGAAGCAGATCCGACGGGCGGCTCCGGGCTGCTAGCAGGCTACTTTCGTGGCACCCGCGAGTACGACGCTGGGCTGATCGAACTGGCCCTCGCCACAGGCAGCATCCCGGATGCGCTGGCAGATGTCGCCCAACCGATCGAGGGATCACAGGTCTCATTTGTTGCCGGAACCCGCTCGCACACCCAGGCGGCCGCTTTGCGAGATCTGTGGCAACCGCTGTCCGAGACACTGGCGGAGCTCGAGGCCACCGGCCAAGACGTCATCGTCGACGCCGGGCGACTCGGTCTCACCGGGTCAGCCGAGCCCCTGCTCGCCGGCGCGGACCTGACTTTGCTGGTCACCCGGGCGACCCTTCCTGCTCTCGCGGCCGCCCGCTCGTGGGCAGACTCGCTTCAGAGTGGAGCGTTCGACTGGCACCAGTCAGGCGTGCTCCTGGTCGACGAAGGCACGCCGTACAGCCAACGCGAGGTCGCGAGCGTCCTCGACCTTCCCGTGATCGCAACCATCGCCGAGGACGCGGAGGCGGCAGCCGTCTTCCATCGCGGGGCGGCGCCTCCGCGTCGCTTCGAGACCGGGCCGTTGGCACGCAGCCTTCACGCCGCGATCGCAGCGATCCACTCGACTATCGCCAGGCGTCGCACGGACCTGTTAGAAGGGGCGCGGTGATGTCCAGCGAACGGGTCGACGAGCTTGCCCACCTCCCCTTGTTCAGCCAACCACTCCCCCAGCACAACGGGCACCACGCAGTTCCCCAGCGTGGCCGCATCCTGTCCTCTCTCAACGGCGCTGGCTCAGACGGCGCCTCGTCGACGGCTGAGGTGGACTGGTCACTGGTCGCGGCCATTCGCGCCCAGGCGTCCGAGCAACTGAGCCACGCAGTGGCCGCTGACCGCCGACTCGACCGTGCCGCGCAGGAGGAGCTCGGTCGGGCGATCGTGCTGGACCTGATCGAGTCGACACTTGCGGACAGGGCCAACACCGGCAGCGCGCCGTGGCCCGTGACCGAGCAGGATGCTCTCGCGCGGGCGGTGTTCGACTCGCTGTTCCGGCTCGGGCGGTTGCAGCCGCTGGTGGATGACGACCGGGTCGAGAACATCATCATCACCGGTCACGACAATGTGCTCCTCGAGCTCATCGACGGTTCCCTGGTTGAGGCGCCGGCGGTCGCGGACTCCGACGAGGAGCTGATCGACTTCCTAGTCTTCCTCGCTTCTCGCAGTGAAGTTAACGCCCGCGGATTCTCCGAAGCCCAACCACGCCTCCACCTGCGTCTCGACGGCGGCTCACGCCTGGCGGCAGCCGCCTGGGTCACCCCTCGCCCGTCCGTCGTGATTCGACGTCACCGGCTGATGGAGATCACCCTCGACGAGCTCGTGGATCGGCGCATGCTCACGCCTGTGGCCGCCTCTTTTCTGAGTGCTGCCGTGCACGCCCGCAAGAGCATCGTCGTGTCCGGAAGCCAGGGAGCCGGCAAGACCACCCTGGTTCGCGCCCTCTGCTCCGAGATCGACCCCCTTGAGGCGATCGGGACTTTCGAGACCGAGTACGAGCTGCATCTGCACGAGTTGCGTGACCGGCACCGGGTCGTCCATGCGTGGGAGGCCCGCCCGGGATCCGGTGAACGCGGCGCCGATGGACGCCAGGCTGGCGAGTTCACCCTCGATGAGGCCTTGGTGGACTCCTTCCGCTTCAATCTGTCGCGCCAGATCGTGGGCGAGGTCAGGGGCAAGGAGATCTGGGCGATGATCAAGGCGATGGAGTCGGGGACCGGCTCCATCTCGACCACCCACGCCTCTGATGCTGTCGCGGCCATCCGCAAACTCGTGACCTGCGCGATGGAGGCCGGACCGCACGTCACCCACGCCTTGGCGACGAGCAAGCTGGCCTCGACGATCGATCTGATCGTGCACCTGGACATGCGCACCACCACGGTCGACGGGTGCTCGCGGCGTCATCGGCAGGTCGCCGAGATCATCGCCATCGCGCCGGGTGAGCGAGAGACCGGATACGCGACTACCCACGTGTTCGCACCGGACGTCGAGGGGAACGCCTCTCCCGCTGTCCTTCCCGACGAGTACCGCGGTCTCGCCGCAGACGGCTTCGACCTGGCCGGCTACCTCGACCAGCTGGAGGTGCGGTCGTGATCGTGCTGATCCCCGCTCTCGGCGGCGCCCTCCTGGTCGCCGGATGCATTTGCCTGGTGGTAGGACTGCATCCGACCCAGACACTGCCAGCTCGCCCTCGGGCGAGGCGGGTTCTGCGTCTGTCGCGACGCACACGCATCCTTGTCGTGGCCGGCCTCGGTGCTGGAGTCGTTGCCTGGCTGGTCACCGGCTGGGTATTGGCTCTGGTGGTTGTACCCACGGCCTGTGTCGGGTTGCCCACGCTGCTGTCATCGTCTTCCGCAGCCGTGCGGATCGAGCGGCTCGAGGCGATGGAGGAATGGACTCGCTCGTTGGCCGGCGTCCTCACTGTGGGAGTCGGGTTGGAGCAGGCCCTGGTCGCAACGCTGAGATCGACGCCGGCTCCGATCGCTCCGGAGGTGACCCGGCTGGTGGCGCGGTTGCGTTCCCGGTGGGTCACTGAGGACGCCCTGCGTGCCTTCGCCGACGAACTCGACGACGCCACCGGCGACCTCGTGGCCGCCAACCTCATCCTCGGTGCCCGCCGGCGAGGCGCCGGACTCGCCAGTGTGCTGGAGGGTCTCGCGGAAGCCGTTGCGGCCGATGTTCGTTCTCGTCGTCAGGTCGAGGCTGACCGGGCCAAACCGCGAGCGACCGCGCGTTGGGTCACGCTGATCAGCGTCGGCGTGCTCGTCGTGCTCGCGATCTCCGGAAGCTACGTCGAGCCGTACCGCACTCCCCTCGGACAGGCCATCCTGATCGTTCTGCTCTCGGCGTACGTCGCAACGCTGATCTGGATGCGACAGATGGCAGTGGGGCGCAACCTCCCAAGAATCCTCAGCACCAGGGGTGCCGCGTGACGACCGGGCTGCAGCTCGCGCTGGCCGGTGGAGCACTGGTCGGGCTCGGCCTGGTGCTCCTCGTCGTACGCATGATGCCGGCCGAGCCCGACCTGGCCGAAGCACTCGGACGGCTGACCCCCTCCAGAGGCCGGGCAAACATGGCGGGCTTGGCGTCCTCGTCGCACGGCAAGGAGCGCATCGGTGTGTGGGCGATCAAGGCGCTCCCACCATCGGTATGGGTGCGCACCCCGACCCGCGAACTGGCCCTGCTGCGCATCCCCCTGGCCCGGTTCTATGGCGACAAGATCGTCTTCGCCTTCCTCGGCCTGTTCATCCCGCCCTTGCTCGCGTTCTTCTTCGACCTCATCGGACTAGGGTTCCCGTCCGCTGTTCCCGCCGTCGCGTCATTGGGACTGGCGGTCGTGATGTTCTTCCTGCCCAACTACAACGTTGTCGACGACGCACGGAAGGCGCGCCTCGAGTTCACCCGAGCTCTCGGCGCCTACATCGACCTCGTCGCGTTGGAGCGCAACAACGGCTCCGGCGTACGCCAGGCGATGGAAGCCGCCGCCGACGTCGGCGAATCCTGGGTCTTCACCCGCCTCAGCGAGGAGCTGGCCCGCTCCCGCTGGTCCGGCCAGGCCCCGTGGGACGCGCTCCACACCCTGTCGGAGGAACTCGGGCTGCCAGAACTCGACGACTTCGCGGACATCATGCGTCTCTCCGGCGAGGAGGGCGTCAGCGTCTACGCCAGTCTTCGTGCCCGCTCATCAGCCATGCGCACCGCAATGCTCAACGACGAGCTCGCTGAAGCCAATGCCATCGGCGAACGCATGAGCATCCCCGGCTCCCTGCTCGGTGTCATCTTCATGGCTCTGCTCGTCGCCCCATCCCTGCTGCGGATGTTCAGCAACACCTGACCCTCAACGACCCCCATGGAAGGGACCCACGAAAGGAACCTGATGAATCAACTCCTCACATTCCTCCTCGCGCTCAGCCTGCGGCTGGACGTTCGACGGCTGCGACGCGACGAACGCGGCTCAGTCACGACGGAGCACGTCCTGTGGGCGGTGGCGGTCATTGCCATCGTCGGGATCGTGGTCGCGGCGGTGAAGGCATATGTCACAAGCCAAGCCGGCAACATCAAGTAGCCGCCGCGCCTCGCCCCGGGGTGAACGTGGCTCGGTCTCGATCGAGCTCGTCATCCTGCTGCCCACCCTGTTCGCGGTGATGTTCCTGGGCATGCAGGCCGCCCTGTTCTACCACGCCAGAACCGTGGCCATCGCGGCAGCGCAAGAGGGCGCCCGCGCCGCTGGAGGTGAGAACGGCCAGGAGTCCGACGGCATCAGAGCAGCCACCGCGTTCATCACCGACGCAGGTGGCGACGACGTCCTGCCCGGTGCCAGGACCTCGGCGATCCGGACCGCGACCACCGCAACCGTGGTCGTCGAAGGACACAGTCTGAGCGTCATCCCGGGCTGGACACCGGTGATCCTCCAGAGCGCCAGCGCGCCCGTTGAGAGACTCACCAGCCCATGACCATTCACGACCAACGTGGGTCGGCCTCGATCGAGGCCACGATCGGTCTGCCCGCGTTCGTGCTGTTCGTCGGGCTGATCATCTTCGGAGGGCGGACCTCCGTAGCCCACCAAGCGGTCGA
>NZ_JBFWVK010000011.1:0-33849 GCF_050246775.1 Nocardioides sp.
GGCATCCCGGGTCGGGCGCCAGGCGTCGGGTCATCAGGCCGATCACGGCCCAGCTGACCATCCCGCTACGGGACGCTAACCAGGCGCCATGTAGTCCTTTCTCGGGACGCTTGACACGTGCAGAGAACTCCAGCATGTGATTGGGCACCACGATGACCGGCTTGTTCACCAGGCCCATGCGCCTCATCTCCGAGACGCCGATGATCATCTCTGCGGTCTTACCCGCCCCGACTTCGTGGAACAGGCCGGCCGAGGGTTCGGCGATCATCCGAGCGACCGCGGCGCGTTGGTGCTGGCGCGGGGTGAACCCCTCGGCCACGCCGGGCAGGGTCAGGTAGTTCCCGGCGTCGGTGTAGTCGCGCAGCACGATGGAGTTGAACCGCCGGTTGTATTCCTCGACCAGCCCGCGTGCGCGTTCCGGCTCCTCCCACGCCCACTCGGCGAACCGCTCGGAGAGCGCATCGGCCTTCTCCTGCGCGGCCGTTGTCTCGACCGGGTTCAGGACCCGCCGCTTGCGTCCGTCGATGTCCTCGAACTCGTCGTGGACCAGCACGGCCCGCTGCTCCATGACCGCTTGGGCGAGGTCGGGGGCGGGACGACGGACGGTGCCCCACTCGCTTGTGGCGAGCAGGCCACCGCGTCCGCCACGGACCTCCCACATGCCCGGCAGCGGGTTCTCCACCTTCACGTCCTCGGCCCGCAGAAGCTCGTTGAGGAACGCCTGGTGGACCTCGGCGCTGATCCACACCGCCCCGAGCTTCGCGGTGATCTCGTCTGCACCCAGCGTGGGCGGCATCACCGCCTCCAGCGCGGCCACGTTGACCTCGAACTCCGGTTGCTCCTTCGCGGTGGTGCGGGCTTGGTCGAGCTTGGTTCGCACGTCCCCGGAGAGGTACTCCGGTGCATGGACCAGCGTCTTGGTGTCGGGGTCGGTGAAGACCAGCCCGGCCAATGCCTCACGGGCCTCGTCCTCGTCTAGGCCGAGGAGGTCGGAGATCATCGGCAGGTCGACACCGCCGGTCTTGTCGAGGCTGACCGCGATTGCGTCCGCCGGGGTGTCGACGCCCTGGATCTCGGGACGTGGTGCCACGCCCCGACGACTCATGATCGCTGCTGGGGTGGCGACCTGCTCCACGTCGTCGAACTGCTCCAGTGCGAGCACGAGCGCGCCGAACGGGTCGGTTCGCAACAGCCGGATCGCTGGCGGCACGATCCGGGCGTAGGTGTCCTCGCCGTTCTCGTCCATCCGTCCGGTCCGGCGCAGCGTGAACCTGTTGATCGGTCCCCACCGGCCGACGTACTTGCGGTAGTCGCGGCTCAGCGTGGCCCGCGCGGCGGTGATCTCCTCGGTATCCTCAGCGGTCGCGCCTTCCAGCGTCAGCAGGTGGGAGGCTTGATCGCGCAGCTCCAGCAGGGCACGCATCTCACTGGCGGCGTTCTTGGGCACCTTGACCGGCTCCAAGAGACCGTCCGCGACCGTGGCGAACGTGCCGTCGGGTTGGGCGACGAGGCTTCCCGCCCACAGGTCTTCCGCCGCAACTGCACCGGTCACGGGGTGGCCCGGACCTCTCATCCCGGCTGCGGGTTCGGCGGCGGTCATGGTCAGGTCGTTGCGGCGGGCCGTGAACGTGATCTGGTCGAGCGCCTGGGCGAGGTCGTCCTCCAGGCCGTCGAGGTTCCCGGTGACACGCAGCATCGGGACGCCATAGGTGCCGGTCCCGGTGCTCACTTGGCCGAGCATGTGGTCGGGGTGGGTGTCGAAGTAGGTGTTGATCTTGATCTCGTCCCTACCGCCGGGGCGGTCGATCTGGACCGGGATCACGGTCTCCCACTCCGGTGCTCGCATGGGTTCGCCTGGTAGTCGGCGGCGGAACAGCAGCAGGTCGGTCAGCACCGTGGTGCCGGCGGCGCGCTGGAAGGCGCCGTTGGGTAGCCGGACCGCGCCGAGCAGGTCGGCCATCTCCGCCATCGCACGCCGGGCGCCGGGGTTCTGGGAGTCCATCGTGTAGTGGCTGGTCAGCACGGCGACCAGCCCACCCGGGCGGGTCAAGGCGAGCGACTTGATGATGAAGTGGTTGTGCATACTGTGCCGACCGGCACCGTGGCCCGGGTTGTGAACCGGGTCGTGGAGCTTCACGTCCGAGAAGGGGACGTTGCCGATCGCGGCATCGAAGGTTCCGGTGCGGATGCGGGTGTCGGCGAACGACTCGGTGCGCACCTGGGCGTGCGGGTAGAGCGCACGGCTGATCGCGGCGGTCAGCGGGTCCAGCTCGACCCCGGTCACCCGTGCTCCGGCCGGGGCCATGCCGATGAAGGTTCCCGCGCCGCTGCCGGGTTCCAACACGCTGCCGGTAGTGAAGCCGAGTGAGCCGAGTGCCCGCCACATCTGGCGCACCACCAACGGGTCGGTGTAGTGCGCGTTGAGGGTGGTGCGCTCGGCCGCCGTCCACTCCTCGTCGGTGAGCAGGCCGCGCAGTTCGGTGTGCTCGGCGGTCCAGTTCTCCTTGCTGGGGTCGAACACATCGGCCACCGCGCCCCAGCTCGACCAGCGGGCGAGTGCTTGCTGTTCCTCGGCGGTCGCAGGCCGCTGCTCGTCAGTCAGCACCCGCAGGAGACGGATGGCCTCGATGTTCGCGGCGTAGCGGGCCTTCGCGCCCGACGGTGCGAGGTCGTCCTGACTGGCCGGGACGAAGCTCGGCGCAGGGGTGGGGTCTAGCGGACTTCGCGCAGGAACCGGAGCGTGGCTGCCTCGGCCATCGTCGCCTGGTTCTCGGCGAGGAACTTCCGGGGAATCGGTGCGGCCACCAAAGAGGTCAAGAACTCCGGCGTCACCGCCCAGGTCCTGGCCTTGTCCTCCAACTCCGCTGTCGAACCCATCAGGTCCGGGCAGTCCTGAATCCGCTCCGCCCAGGAGATCAGCGCCTCGTCGGTCGGACGGGTCTGCTCCCACTCCTCCCGGGCCTCGGCCAAGGTCAACTCCGGGGCTGGTGTCCACACCAGTTGCGCCATCACGACCTCCTCTGCGGTCCGGGTCGCTGCCTGGAGTCGGGCGACCTTCTCCCGGTAAGTCTCCCTCGCCGGGTCCGGTCCAGCCAACAGGCGCGCCAGATCGCTCACCTGCGCCTGCACTTCCTCGCCCAGGTCGGTGAAGAACGCCGTCGGGTCCTCCAACGCCCTCACCCTCCTCGGGGAGCAGCGTTTCCAGTGACTTATCGCCAGTCGCGCGTACTTGTTCATCGGCTGCCTCGACTTCCTTCTGCTCGACGAGCTGCGGGACCGGTTCCTCGACGGGCGTTTCCTCGCCCCACAAGTCGAGTGTCAGTTGGCCCTCGGCGTCGTGCCGCGTCCGTCCGCGCCCCATCGCCCTTCACCTACTCGCCTTCGTTGCGTGCCGGTCCCGCGCTCCGGGCGTGGAATCGTTCCTCGGCCAGCCGCCGCTGCCGGAGGTCGTCGTTGACGAACTGCACGAAGTCCTCGGCACGGTTCTCGATCGCCCGCTCTGGTGCCGGCGCAGGCAGAGACTCACCCGGCCAGGTCGTTTGGCGGGTGGGACGGTCATGGTCCAGCCGCGTGCCGCAGGTTGAGACCCACTCGCGCAGGCGTGCGCGTGTTTCGGAGAAGTCCTTGTGCCAGGTCAGCGGCATGGACGGCGAAGAGTCCGCGTCGTAGCAGGACAACCAGTGCAGGTGAAGGGCCGACAGTTCCCAGATCAGCTCGTCGTGACGGTGCCAGAACGGAGGCACCACCGCTGGCGGGAGACCGTACGCCTTGCGCAGCCACTCCACCCAGTTGTTGAGGCTCAGCCACTCGGGCCGGGCTTCCTCGGCGGTCAGAGCGTTCCAGTTGAGAGGCCGAAGCTGCTCCTCGTCGCCGTCAACGTCAGGCTCGGGCTCGTCGCTCGGCGGAGCCGTGTCGAAGAACGATGTCATCGAGTCGCCCGTCTCAGAGGCCGATGGCCTGGCTCGTGCCCAGTGCTGTGGGCTGGGCACTCGGGCTCGGCTCGTCCACCCCGGCTCGCTGCGCGGCGGGCCGGTCGACGGAGTAGCGGGTCCGGGCGGTGTCGTGACCGATGCGGCGGGCGACGAACTCCTCGCGGGGCACGGCCTTGCCGCTGCGCTCGACCTCGTACTCGTGGATGTAGCCCGAGGCGACGAAGCTGTCGCCCTTGCGGAACCGAGAGTTGGCCCGCACTGCGCTGGCCCCGTAGATCACGAGGTCGTGGTAGCTGGGCTCCAGCGGGGTGAAGGTCCCGTCGGTCTCCTTGCGCGCGTGCTCGACCCCGATGCGCATGTAGCACCGAGCGACGTCATCGCGGGTGTGGGTGAGCTGGGGGTCGGTGGCGACGAACCCCGAGAGGCTCATCTGGGTGGGGATGCTCATGACTGCTACTCCCTGCTGTTCGGTTGGGCCACCGGGCTGGTGGCCGCTCTCGGCAGGTAGGTGCGCGCCAACACCCGTCGTTGTCATCCGGCGCCAACGCCGGGTCAGCGTCGGCGCAGGGACTCCTCTACGCTGCTGCGCTCAGTACGCAGTGAGGTGGCGTCAGGGCGGGTGGTCCACGGGCGCAGGTCGGTGACCAGCGGCGGAGCCGAGCGAAGCAGGACCAGCCCGGTGCCGAACTGCAGCGTGCGGATGGTCTCCGGTGGCATGACCGGCACGCGCCGGGTGGAGCGTTGCAGGGAGCGTGAGCCGTAGTCGCCCACTGAGATCGTGTCGGTGTGCTCGTCACGCTCGCCGATGAGGGCGGAGAGGTCTTGCAGGTCGCGTGCCGATGCGGTTCCGCCGAGGATCACCTTGACGATGGAGGCGTCCCAGATCGCCCCGGCAGCGTGGTCTCCCCATTTGTCGCGTGCCTGGGACAGCGACTGGAGGACCGGCATGGTGGTGATCCCGGTCCCGCCGCCTTCGGCCATCAACACCGGCAGGGACGGCAGGGGTGAGAGGTTGCCGATCTCGTCGAGAGCAAGCAGCAGCGGCGGGTCGAGACGGGCGCCCGGTGAGCTCGCGGCCAGATGGCGTGCGGTCTCCACCAGGTCTTCGATGAACGCCGCCACCAGAGGCCACGAAGCACCAGCACCGGCACCGGTCGCCAACAAGTAGAGCGTTCCGTTGTAGGTCAGGAACTCGGTCGGGTCGAACTCCTCACCCGGCTTCGGTGTTACCGCGTCGAGGACCCGGGGATCGGCCAGGCACGACAACGCGAGCGAGACTCCCATCCAGATCGAGTCCCGCGTCCGGGGGTCGGCGTGGATCATCGACTCCAGAGAGTCCGCCCACCCGGGAGCTGCGCTGGGGTGGCTCGACAACACGGCTACCGCGTCGGCTGCCGACGACGGCGAGAGCGTCCAGCCGAACAACTCCCGAGGACTGCGCTGGTCCAACGCGGCCGCATGAAGCAGCGCCTGCAACGCGGTACGGGTCTTGCCCTCCCAGAATCCACCGGACTCCACCCCGCCCGAGGTCAGCCCCGTGGCCGAGGCGAGTCCGGTGGCCCGGATCATCGCCGTCAGCGGGTCCTCACACCCACGCACAGGCGACCAGCGCAACCCCGATGGCAGACCGTCCGCGAGGCGCTGCGGGTCGAAGACCGCCACCGGTCCCTTGCGCTGGCGAGCAGTGATGGTGGCGGCGATGTTGTCCGGCCTGGTCGCGGTGGTGACCACCGCACCGGGAGCATCCAAGATCGCGTTGATGACCACATGCAGCCCCTTACCGGAACGCGGCGGCCCCAGAAGCAGGATCGAGTCCTCCACCGACGCCCACACGCCCCTGCCACGCGACCGGCCCAGCAGGTAGCCGACGTCGGCCGCTGACGGCTTCGCCAGCGACGGCCGCAGGGTGCTGGCCCGCTTCAGCAGCGCCTTCTCCGCCGCGGCGCTGGCGACGTCACGGACAGTGGCGACGCCCGCGAGTCGGCGTGGGTCACGCGACGACTTCTGCCGCGATCCCGAGACCAGCCGGCATCCACCCCATGCCGCCCCGGCAACCACGGCCAGCAGGAGCGCGACGACAGGCCAGTAGACCCAGACCGACAGACCGGGCACGCCGAGCGCCACACCCGGAGCACCAGCATGGGTCAGGACACCGAACCCGGCAGCGATGCCGCCGGCCGGGAGCGGGTTCCCGGTCACGAAGGCGGCCAGGACCCCGGCAAGCCAGAGCACCGCCGCGAGCACAGCAGCGGAGGCGACCAGGATCAGGCCGAGGTTGACCAGCTCGTCGTCGACCCCTCGACCGCGCGGGTTCACGCCCGGCCCCCACTGACAGCGACGAACCCCGAAGCGCGACCCAGCAGTACGACCGTTCCTGGCCGTGATGCCAACAGCGCCGCAGGAAGCCGCAGCCGAGCACATCCATCGGGGCCAGCGGTCTGGTGGGCCACCACCACCGCGACCGCGACCTGCTCATCTGGAGCGAACCCGCTGCCGCCGACCTCCAGGCGGCCGTACTCGAATGCGCCCGGCTCGACGGGTGTCCACGCGGCGGAGGGTGGTTCGGCCGCCACCAGGACCGGCGCCGGCATCGGGGGTGGCTTCACGATCTCGGTGAACACCGATCCGTCGACCTCACGGACCTCGATCCGCACCGGGCAGCCCAGCTCAGTGGTGACCTGCTCGATGAGCGGTCCGAGCGCTGAGCGACCCTCGCCCGCGCCAGCCGGAACGGGGTGCGGCTCACCGTTGAGCGTCACGTCCAAGCGACCGCCACCGGCCTCGGTGGCCGTGCCCGCATCGCCGATGGTGATGGACAGGAGTGGGAGGACCACCGGCACCCGGCCGGCCTCATGTGACTTGTGGACACGATCCTCGGCAGCGACGCGAGTGCGGCGGCTCATCACAGTGCCACCGCCTCAACCGTCGCCTTGCTGGGCGACCGGACTCCCGAGCTTGTGCTCGCGCCGGGAGCCCGGCGGCCGGTGCTGCGTGCCTGTGCAAGTGCGTCCCGGTCCAAGCCCGGTGGTGTGCCGTCGCCGACCTTGGACGTCTCAAGCTGGTCGAGGATCTTCACCGCAGTGCCACGCACCCGCTCAGCCGTCGATTGCACGACTTCGACCGGAGTCTTGCCGGGCACACTGGAGGCCCACGATGCGACGTAGGGGATGGTGTAGTCATCGGTTGCCAGCCCGTGAGCGGCACCGACCATCAGCGCGACCGACTCGGCCTCAACCTCAGCGATGCCACGGTGCATCACCGCGTCGGTGTTGTCAGGTCCGTGCAGCATCACATGCCCCAGCTCTTTTCTGCACCAAGCCCAGTTCGGTGCGCCGAAGTCTGGTGTCATGCCTGTTAGGTGCACGTCCCGCGCCACGATCTCGGCAGCACTGCGGCGATAGGGCCCTGGTACCTGCGGCAGGATGTTGCGCCTTCGTGCAGCGATTCGGATCGGTCCGGCCATGTAGGGGCGAAGGACGAAAATGGGGCTGCGAACGGAGACGGTGTGATGAATGACGAAGATCTGGATGTGCTGCTCGGTGGTGCGCGCCAGGGCGTGTCGGAGTCGACGGCTGCCCTCGGACGCCTCGTTGCGGTGGAGGCCGCGCAGACGCATGGCCCTGGGGCACGGTCGCGGCCTCGTTGGTTGCGGGTTGGGGTTCTTGCCCCGGCCGGCATCGGCATCCTCGCGCTCACGGGTGCGGGCACGCTGGCTGCCTACCAACTCTCGGTCCCGCCATTCGTTTCGACGGAGCCCGGAGTAGAGCGCGTCACGGACCCGATCCCGGTCAACTACACGACCGACGCGGGCACCGTGTTGGAGTGCGGTGTGTGGCTCGAGTTTCGGAACGTCTCGGACGCGCAGCGTGCCAACTTGAACGCGATGGCCACCGATCCGAGGTGGGAGGGTTTCGGTCAGCGTGTGTATGACGCGCTGCCCGAGAAGAACCGCGCGGTGCAGGACGGCCCGGAGCCGTTGTGGTCTGAGCGGGTGGACGACCAGGTGTACGCAGAAGCGCTTCGTGCAAACCCAGGACTAGCATTCCGCGGACCTGCGGACGGACCGAGCCTCGTCGGATCCACCACACGCTGCGAGTACCCGGGCGCCGAGCGTTGACAAGCGGTAGCGACGTCAACCTGGAGGAGTTGGCGGAACGGCTCGGTCCCGATCTACTGAACTACTTCGTGCGCCGAGTCGGCGATCCCGCAGATGCAGCCGATCTTCTCGGCGACACCCTCCTGGTGATCTGCCGTAGGTCGCGCTCCATCCCAGAAGACGCAGACGAGGCTCGGTTGTGGGCGTTCGGTGTGGCCCGCAAGACCCTCGCCGGGCGCCGTCGAACAATACGGCGCCGCACGGCATTGCAGGAGCGACTTCGAGCAGAACTGACCTCGGCACGCAGCAGTGCGGAGCCGGCGTCCAACGATGCACTCCACGCGGCCCTGGCGAACCTGGATCCGTTAGATCGCGAAATCATTCGACTCGTGCACTGGGAAGGATTCGCGCAAGAAGAGGTCGCCACGACTCTCAAGCGGCCTGCAGGCACCATTCGGAGCCGGTACACCCGTGCGCGCGCCGCCTTACGAACCCAGCTCGGTGAGCTCCGTACGGGAGCCGAACGCCGATAGTCGGTCTGCAACCTCGACTTGACTTCTCATGGTCCGAGCGACGGCCCACCTGGTGTACCCGGTGCTCGCCGGAAGATGGGCATGCCCAGGTTGGTAGCGGTGCGCTGCATCTGTGTGAGCTTCTGCTCGGCCGCAGAGAGACTGGTCCGCAGGCCGTCGACCTCACCGAGCCAGCCTCTTTCGCTGGCCTCAGTGATCCGCTGGCGCAGGCTGTCGATGATCGTCCGGAGTCGCTCGTGCTGGGCGGGGTCGGGGCGGAGCATGGGGCAACGGATGCAGGCGTGTTCGTGTTGGCAGCCGGTGCCGTAGGCACGACCACACGTGCCGAGCTCGAGCTTGCGTTGGGCGAAGTGGCCGAGGAACTCGTCCCACTCGCTGTCAGTTGGTTCGCGATACTCCTGCGACGGTCGAAGCGCTCGCCGGCGGGCGATGTAGGCACGGTGGTGCTCGATCACGTCCTGGTCGTAGACCGCGACGTAGGTCTGGGTCGTGGCGATCGAGTCGTGGCCCAGGATCTTGGCGGTGATGTGCACGGGCAGACCGGACGCGACGGCCTCGGTGGCGAAGATCCTCCGGAAGTCGTGCGGGCTGAACTTGGCTGGCGTGCCGTCACTGTTGGTGATCTTCGCGGTGGTGACCAGTTCATCGAGGAGCTTTACGACGTACGAGGGGCTCATCGCGATCCGTCCTGTGCCCCACGGCCGTTGGAACAGGAATGGTAGTTCTGGGCTGTGGACGCGTTCGGCGCTGTCGTAGCGGCTGACCAGCGGCAGTTGCTCGTTGTCGCCGCGGACACGGGAGATGATCTCGGCGAACGCCGCCGCGAGCTCGGGCCCGATGACCAGGAGCCGTTCCTTGTCGGTCTTGGACGGGGTGATCTGCAGCATTGGGATCACCTCGCCGGTAGAGGGCAGCCGGTAGGACACGAAGGAGCGGTGGGTGATCTCAAGGACTTCCTCGATGCGTGCCCCGGTGTGACGCAGGACCTCGACCAGCGCCCACGCCCAGAAGGCCCGGTCGGCTTCAAGGCTGAGGTTCCTCCTGTTGTCCTGCGGCCGGCCGCTGCTGCCACCGCGTGGCGGAGTGTCGACGTAAACGTGCCCACGACTGACCCTTCTGCCATTGGTCGCGTCGTCGCTCAGGGATGCCCGTCGTAGCGTGCGCCCTGAGTCGGTGAACGACTCGCCGGGCGGAGTTGCGGTGGCGGTATTGAGCAGTGCCTGGGCTACGGATCGGTGTTCGCGGGCTGCGTCGACGAGCCGTGGAAGCAGGGGCGCGAGTTCCCGGATGCGCTGGTGGGTGCGTGACTGCGAATGCTTGATCATCTTGGTCATGCCGGCCAGGTCGCGGGAGTCGACCGGTGATGGTGCGGCCCACGCCGACCACCGGGCGGGGTCCTCCAGCGCCCAGTGCGAGAGGTCGGCGTAGAACGCACGGACGGCCATGAGGATCGTGTAGGGGTCCTCGCGCTTCTTGCCGACGCGGTTGCTGCCGTACAGGACCGGGCCGCTGAGCCTGGTCTTCCAGCGGCGGGCAACCTCGTCGGTCAGGTGGAGTGAGTCGATGCCGGGTTCGTGGATCTCCAGGTCGCGCCAGAACAAGAGCACGAGCTTGGCCGCCAGGTAGCGGATCGAGTTGTAGTCCATGGCCGGACGGCGTTCGTAAAGGTAGGCGACGAACAGGTCCCTGATCGGGCGGCAGGCGACGTCGTAGCGGTCGACCATCTCCTCGATGGTCAGCTGGCCTCGTCGGGACGCGGCGAAGATGGTTGGCGGGCTGTCGGCCGGGAGGATGGCGGCTTCCCGGAGCAGCGTGTACCAGCGGGGGTGGGAACGCCCGCGGTAGCCGTCTTGTGCTCGGTGGGCCTCGATGCAGTCCGGCAACGTGATGTCGGCCACCGTGCCGCCGTTGTGGACCAGGATCCTGGTGAGCTGGTTGAGCGCTTGGATCCGGTCGCTCGGCAGCATCCGCGTGTCCGCGTCGCACAGGCGCGCGATGCTGGCGAACCCCATGGGATCACGCAGCGCCCGCAACCGTTCGTAGAGCCTGGGGGTGGCTTGGGTGGCGTAGAGCCAGGAGTAGTCGGGCCGGATCACGTCCAGCATCAAGAGCCTCCCGGCTGCAGCGACGAGGTGCCCGTGCTTGTCAGGCTCGGAGGCCATGGTGGTCCAGTCCCTCCCGGCCGCGTCCGCTCCTGAGGCGTGCCAACGTTGCTGCCACGACTCCCCAGGGAACATCAACAGCCACCCGAGCAGGGTTTCGGCGCACATCGCCAGGTGGCGGATCTGCTTCGGCGAGGTGGTACCGCTCGCGAGCTCCAGGTCGCGGACCGCATCGAGCACCTCTTCATAGCTCATCTGGGAGGCTGCCCACACCGTCGATCGGGCAATCGCGGGTGTCGGCAACTGCGGGGTCGGCGCCTTGGGGCGTAGGGCACCGTTGTCGATCGGGACGTGGCGCGATGGACGCGCGGCCCTCTGCAGATGGGCGACCGCGTCGATGTGGTCGCTCATGGCCGCGGCCCGCCGAACAGCACCGCCAGCACCTCGGCCGAGTAGCCTGCCGTGTCCGCCGGCGGTGGCGCTGTCGGCCGTTCGGCACGATCGTGGTGATGGGCGAGCACCCGGCTGACGACTTCTTCCTCCCGCGGACGCAGGTAGATCTGGGTAGTGGTGATGTGGGCGTGGCCCAGCACCCACTGCACGTCGCTCAGCGACATCTTCGGGTCATCCACCATCCGCTGCGCGGCGGTGTGTCGCAGGTCGTGCAGGGTCCAGGCGGTGCCCAGCGACTCGTTCGCGCGCTGCAGCATTCGCCGTGCCGCGGAGTAGGTCAACGGGCGCACCGGACGTCGCCGAGTCAGCCACAACGCCTGCTCGCCATCCGGGCGCCGGGTCTGCTGCTCGTAGAGCCGAAGCCATACGAACGCGTCCGCTGAGGCCGGCAGCCACTGCAACCGGCCCGATCCCTTTCGGCGGACTGCGATGCGCTGGTCACCGGCGTTCACACGATCCACGGTGACGCCGAGAAGCTCCGAGGCACGCGCCCCGGTCGAGACGTAGAACGCCAACAGTGCCCGGTCACGGTCCGAGCGCAGCGTCGCGAACAGCTCGTCGAAGAGCCGGTCGGGCAGGTGTCGGGGGATCCGCTCGGGCATCCTCTGCCGGAACGGTGCCCGCGGTCCTGGCGCGAAGGGTTGCATTGGGTTGTGGTGCGCCTGCGCCCTGCGTCCGAGTCGGTGGTCGGCGTTGGGGACCGGGTTGATCAGCGGCCCGTCGCCGGCCCGGATCCGGTCGGCGTAGAACATCTTGACCACCGCGAGGGCGTGGTTGATGGTCGCCGGCGCGTAGCCATCCTGCCGGCCTGCTGGGCCGACCAGACGCATCCACAGCACGAAGTCGCGTGCCTCGAGTCGACTCGCATGCTGCCAGGGCACCTCGATCGCGGCCAGGAACCGCCACCACCGCAGCAGCGCCATGCCGTAGGAGCGCAGCGAGCTGAAGCTCGCGCCAGAGGCCAGCATCGTGGCGAAGAACTCGCTGACCTCCGCGACCGGCTCGCCCGTGGCATCCAGCAGTACTATGCCCGGCGCTGCCTCCACCTTGGCCACGGTTCCGACGGCCGGGACAACGAGGCCCGTCACATCACGCTCCATCCATGCGTCCTTCCGCTCGTCGCTCGTTGCGACGAAGGGCAGCACGCACAAGCTCGAGACCAGAGGAGATCCAGGATCATCGGCGAGTCGTCATGCACCGCGCGCGTCGGGGGCGGCTCAGGACGATCCAGTTGGTGCGGTCAATAGGTCGTGCGCGAGCGTCTTGACCTGGGCGGCGTCGTCCATGTCGGTGCGCACCGAGACCTCGTGGCTCCCGTAGTCGGTCAGACCGTTGGCCCCACCGATCGCCTGCGCGTTGGAGACCAGCCGCAGCTCGAAACCGCGCGCGACGACCTGAGTTGCCAGTCCGTCCCACAGCCCCTCCGGGGCTTGTCCCTGAAGAAGCGTGGGCTGCTTCGTCTCGGGCACCGGGTCGCCGTCGGTCTGGGAGATGTCAAAGACATAGGCGGGACGCAAGCCGACCAGCTTGGACCGAACGGTCTCGCCCCACGCGGGCCGCTCGCCACGCCCGAGCCGCCGCCATGAGTCCTCCACCTCGGGAGTGGCCGAAGCGAAGCGAGCCGTGACGGGGGCGAGAATCTGATAGCCCGACTGGCCCTTCACCACGCTGCGGCCCATGCTCAGCCACTGCTTGAACCCGGCGACGTAGGTCGGCATCGGGTCAGGGACGCGGCCTTTCTCGAAGGCGGCGTAGTGCTGGACGTAGATCAACAGCGTGTTGTTGAACGAGCGGGAGCGGAACCTCGCCGCGAACTCGATCGCTCGCTTCCAGTCTTCACCCGAGACCAGCCCACTGACCGCCTCGGTCAGCCGCTCATGCAGGGCCTCCAGCTTCGCATCCTGCTCCGCACGGGTCGGCCGCGTCCTCGTCGCCATCGTGCCCTCCTGCCGTCGGTTCGTTCCGAACGTCAGGTGCGCCAACGCCTCCACGTCCGCGCCGCGATTGGCGCCGATCGGTGTGGGCCGTCGAGCTTGTCCACACGCTCCACTACCGTTGGTGCGGAGATGACACAGCCGACCATGCGACCGAAGAACAGCCACCTGGGCGCAGCCAAGAGCGCCAAGAACGATGAGTTCTATACGACGTGGCCAGACATCGAGCGCGAGATGAATGCCTACCTGGAGTACGACCCGGACGTCTTTCGCGGCAAGACCGTCCTGTGCCCGTGTGACGACCCAGAGTGGAGCAACTTCGCTAAGTTCTTCGCCCTTCACTTCACGGACTTCGGGCTCAAGAAGCTCATCTCGACGTCCTACGCGCCAGACAGCAACCCTGCAAAGGTCGACTACCAGCCGACACTCTTCGAGTTGGAGAGTCCTGCCTTCGATGCGACGAAGACGCGGACCAACGGCAAGAAGTTCACGTTGGCGGCCGAGGATGTGAACGGCGATGGTGCAATCAACATCGACGACCTCCAGTGGGAGTATCTGGAGGGTGACGGCGACTTCCGCAGCCGCGAAGTCACGGCACTCCGCGACGAGGCAGATTTCGTCATCACAAACCCGCCGTTCAGCCTCTTCCGTCAGTTCATGACCTGGGTGATTGGCGGCGGCCGGAAGTTCTCCGTGATCGGTAGCAACAACGCCATCACATACAACGAGGTGTTCCCGCACATCATGGCGAACGAACTCTGGAAGGGGGCAACCGCAAACAGCACTGACATGGTGTTCGGAGTCCCCAAGGGAGCCAAAGTGACCGAGGCTGATCGGCTGAAGGCTGCGAAGCTCGGCTACCCGTCAGACGCAGATCGTGACTACACGCGGCTCGGCAACGCTTGTTGGTTCACGAACATCGACCACGGTCGTCGGCATGAGCCGCTTCAACTCATGACTGAGGCTGACAACATCCGCTACAGCAAGCACAAAGAGGTCCGTGGCGTCGGCTACCCGCCCTACGACAACTTCGACGCGATCGAAGTCCCCTTCGTCGACGCGATCCCAAGCGACTTCGACGGGATGATGGGAGTCCCCATCACCTTTCTCGACCGCTACAACCCGGACCAGTTTGAGATCGTCGGCAGCAGCGAGGGCGACTACCCGCAGTCCAAGGTCTACAAGGGGAAACAGAAAGTCGTTGACGGAGTGCCTACGAAGTCACACACCGGGTCCTATGCGTGCTACGTCCGGGTCGACGCATTCGGCCCCGGCACCTACTTTGACGTGGGTTACCCCGTGAAGCGCATTTACAAGAGGCTCTTCATCCGACGGAAGGTCAACCGATGAGGACTCAACTCGCGGAGTACAGCGTTGAGCAAGTGACGGAAGGCTTCGTCTACAACGAGTTCGAGGGCAAGGGCCTGTTCGGCCTCGCTGGGAAGCTGGTGATCCAGCCGGAGTACCAGCGCAACTACATCTACAACGACGGCAAGAGAGATGTTGCCGTCATCGAGTCGCTGCTCAAGGGATACCCGCTGGGACTCATCTACTTCAACGTCGCCGGCGACACTCTCGAAGTCCTCGACGGCCAGCAGCGCATCACCAGCATCGGGCGCTTTGTCACCGGCAAGTTTGCGATCCGAGTTGATGGCAAGGAACAGACGTTCTCATCGCTCAACCCGGAAGACAAGCGCCTGATCCTCGACAGCAAGCTACAGGTGTGGCATTGCGAAGGAACCGAGACGGAGATCAAAGACTGGTTCCGCACGATCAACATCGCCGGTGTCCCCCTCAACGCGCAAGAGCTCCTAAATGCGATCTACTCCGGGCCGTTCGTCACCAAGGCGAAGGCGGAGTTCAGCAACAGCCAGAACGCGAACCTTCAGAAGTGGCAGTCCTACGTGAAGGGTGACCCCAAGCGTCAAGAGATCCTCGCCGAAGCCCTTCACTGGGTTGCCTCATCTCAGGGTGTGAGCGTGGACTCGTACCTAGCCCGGCAACGGGAAGAGGACTCCATCGCCGAACTGAAGGTCTACTTCTCCACGGTCATCGACTGGATCAGTGGCGTCTTCGTCCGCCCGCCGGACAAGGAAATGCGCGGGCGTGAGTGGGGACGCCTCTACGAGACTTACCACTCCACGTCGTACAACGCCGCAGAGTTGAATGCGGAGGTAGATGCCCTGCGAGGGGACCCGTTCGTGAAGAGCACCAAGGGCATCTACGAGTTTCTGCTTGGCCGGAAGACCGCCCCCCAACTGCTCGACATCAGACTCTTCGACGAGCCGACCAAACGGGCGGCATACGAGAGGCAGACCAAGGCTGCCAATGGCAACGGCGTTTCCAACTGTCCGGTGTGTGCCCTCGGCGAAAACGCCAACAAGACTCGGATCTACAAGCAGGGCGAGATGGATGCCGACCATGTGACGGCATGGTCTAAGGGCGGAAAGACGGACCTTGCGAACTGTGAAATGCTCTGCGTGCCGCACAACCGCGGCAAGGGCAACCGCTAGCGCATCCGGGCCGTGGTGTCGAACAACTCCAACTCGGCGGGATGGAGCTGATGCTGGCAGACGAACGAGCGGTCCTTGATCCGCCACAGACCCTGACCGGTGCCCAGTGTGGGCAGCAGTTGCCGTTCGGTCCCGGTCAGGCCGAGCGCATCAGCGGTCGCACCCAACTGGTCGGACTCTTGGCGGTAGATGATGCGGGTCTCCGCGTTGGCGAGCAGGGACGCAGCAAGCGCACGCATCGCCGAACCTTGGTCGCCCACAGTGTCGAGGTCGGTGAGCTTGTGGAAGATCAGCATGTTGGCGATGCCGTAGTGCCTCGCCAGCCGCCAGTGCGCGTCCATCCGTCGCAGCAGCGACGGGTGCGACATAAGCCGCCACGCCTCGTCGTAGACGACCCATCTCTGACCGCCCGCTGGGTCCATCAGCGCGGACTCCATCCACGCGCTCGCGCAGGTCATCAGCACCGAGATCAGCGTGGCGTTCTCGGTGACCCGCGAGAGGTCGAGCGAGATCATCGGCAGCGTCGGGTCGAACCGCACCGTCGAGGGGCCATCGAACAGGCCGGCCAGGTCCCCGCCGACGAGGCGACGCAGCGCGTGCCCGACGAGTCGGCCGTCCTCGGCCAGCCGGCCCTCGGTGTCGTCGTGGGCATCGGGGTTCAGTAGCCGGTCGACCACCATCGGGAGCAGCGGGACCTCAGCAGCACGGACGGTGCTCGCCAAGGCGACATCGACGGCGGTGTGCTCCAGGGGTGTCAGGCGGCGGTCCAGAACGGTTTCGGTCAAGGCGCCGATGAGGTCGCGGCGCCGGGAGGTGACCTGGGCTGCCCATTCCACGTCGTCGAGTCCGACGGGCCGGTATCCCTCGTCGAGGGGGTTGAGTCGCGCGGGCATCCCGTGGCCCAGCTCGATCGCCATGCCGCCCACGGCGCGCGCGACGGCCGTGTGCTCGCCCTTCGGGTCTCCCGCCACGTAGACCCGTCTTCCGAAGGGCAGTGACCGGGTGTAGAGGCTCTTGGCCAGCGAGGACTTGCCTGACCCGACGATCCCGGCGACCACCACGTTCGGGGCGGTGATGAGGCCGTTGCGGTACAAGACCCACGGGTCGTAGACGAACGACGCACCGCTGTAGAGGTCTTGCCCGACGAACACCCCGTCCGATCCGAGCCCGCCCTCGGCGACGAACGGATACGCCCCGCCCCAGGTCGCCGAGGTGTCCTGATGACGCGGCAGCCGCAGTCGGCCCGACGTTCTCAGACTCGCCGGCCCCGGCTCCCCGGACTTGGGCAAGACGACCGTCGCACGGCGCTCCGCCGCCAACTCGTCGGCCTTCTGCTTGGCTGCGGCCTTGCGGGTCTCCCGATCGGCGGTCATCAACGACTTCGCCGACGCCCGGCGAGCCCGTCGGTCACGGCGGCGCTCCCGACGCGGAGCAACCAGGACAGCGCTGTGCAGCCGCTCTCCGTCCCGCGCCGTCACAGCCACGGTCCATTCACCTCAACCGTGCGGACCGGCGCGCTCGCTGTGGTCGGCGCAACCTGCTTGGGTCGGGTCGCTCTCGCGGTGCGCCGCGGGGCGGACGGCACTGCGGAAGGCGGGATGTAGGTGATCTCGGAGTCAGCGTTGTGGGCGTAGGTCACCGACTCCACGGCACGCGCGACGAACTCGCTGGAAGCCCGCAGATGCTCGGCCACCCGCTGGGCGGATGCGCGACCGGCATCTCGGTCGCCTTGTACGGCGGCCTGCTCTTGGGCGGTCGTCTCGTAGAAGCGCGCGAGCTGAGTCAGAGCGAACTCCAGCGACGCCAAGCCCCACGTCAGCGACCCCAGCACCGGGTAGCCCTGACTCGGATCACTCATGCGCCGCATCGCGTGAGCAAGGCCCCTGATCGCCTGCTGGGCCTCGGCGGCGTCAGCAACGGCATCCTCGAAGGTCGGCATCCGGGTCTCCTGCGTCTCGACAATGTGCGGTCGAGATGCAGGTGCGCTGCCGCACCCTTGTCGGGTTAGTAGATGCCGAGTTCTGCCAATCTGGCGCCGGGGAGCTCGGTGAGGAGCCGGAGGGCGATCGGGCGGTCCTGCTCGCGGGCGGCTGCGAGTTGCCGTTCGTCCTTGTCCAGATCGCGGAGGAAGGCGAAGTGGGCGCCGATGGTCGCGTTGAGGTCGTCCAGTGACGGAGTTGGCACTGCCAGGGCGCCGATGTCGTCGAGGTCGACTTCGCCGACCCTGCGAATGCGCAGCCAGGCATCGGGGTCGAACGGGCGGGGCTCGTGACCCGGCCGCCATGAGCAGGTCGCCGAAGCGACGCCGTGCGCATCGACCCAGACCTTGAGGACGACGAGGCGCCGGATCAGGTCGGTATCCAGGCTGCCTATGTTGCGTTGGTGGGTAGCCAGCCATGCGAGGTCATAGAGGTCGCGGGCCGTGGTGGTGCGGTTGAGCCGCGAGACCTTCTCTGCGATGTTCTCCTCCAGTCGGATGACTTGGAGTTCCGGCAGGGCAGGGCCGCCGTAGGTGCCGTGAACAGGCATAGATACCCAGCCCCGGCGAACCGGTGTGAGCCAGGGAGGAGGCGAGACGTCGAGCTTGCTCGCCAACCCCGATTCCTCGTTTGAGAGCTCGCTCTCGATGGTCAGCCACCACTTGCCCCGCCGTTCGGTGACGCCGTAGGCGAATGGTCCGATGCGCAGGCCGTCGATCTCGCCGATCAGGTCCAGGACCACGGTGTCGGGGTCGGCCGTCGGGTCGGCCACGCTGAAGTCGAGATCGAGGGAGAACCGTCCTTGGTTGCCCGCGTAGAGCTTGCGTAGTGACGTGCCGCCCTTGAACACGAGAGCGTCCAGTACGCCGCTCTGATGGAGTTCACGCAACAGCAGGTCTTGGGCGATGTCGATGACGGCTGCCCGTCGGCCGTCAACGCCGGCTCCCGGGGGCGTATGGCGACCGAGCCAACCCAGAGTCAGGCTGATGGGGCCGCTGGTCATGCGGCTGCTCCTGCAACCGAGGACAGGGACCGCGGATCGAATGGAAGCAGTGTGTCAGCGATCTGCCAGTGGTTGTCGTGCCGGACCACCTTCTGCCGGGGGCCGAACCACGTCTTCGTGCTTGGTCCGGCGACCTGCTCGGCGACGTCGGGGCGTAGTCCTTGGATGAGGTAGCCAAGCCGGGCTGCGACGGTGGCAGGACGCCCCTTGAGCTCGGTCAGCACGTCCTCGACGCCCGCCTCTGCGGCAAGGTCGGGGAGCCACTCAAGAGCACTGGTCCACGAGCGAACGTCGCTGGGATGGGCAGCCATGTGAACCAAGACGCTGGCCGGGACAAGCACCGGCACACCCTTGAGCGTGACGTAACCGAGTGTCGGCGCGAAGATCGACACGTCCAGCCCATCGGGGAGTTTGCGCGCCTCGCGGGCCGACACCACGGCCACCTCCAGCCGGACCGGCGCGCGGTCGGCCAGGTCATGTGCCCACGCCGCCGCCTGAAAGGTCAGACCACACTCCACGTTGCCGTGGGCGAACGCCGACCGCAACAGACGGGTGTGACCGCCCCGGCTGACCGCGCCAGCGGCCGCCCCAGGAGCGAACTCCCACACCCCCCGCTGGCCTGTAGGAAGCAACCACCCGCGTTCGCGCAGCCGAGACGCCACGGTGCGCGTCGCCGTGCCGACGCCGGAAGCCTTGACGATCTCATCAAGTTTCGCCGTGGTCACGAGGTCAGCGGCTTCAAGTTCGAGTTCAGCGATGACCGGGGCCAAGGACGGCGGGATTGTGCGTGTCATGGGACACCTCCTTGCCTCTGAATCTGATGCAAACACATTCCGTGTGACACCAGTATCGAGGAAGCGGGCGTAGAGTGTCAAGGAGAAGCATTTTGCCTCTGAATCTGATGCAACTAAGGCGATCATGACACTCACACGTTCCGGCACAGTGGGAGCGCCGCCGTGGCGAACGCTTGGGCCTGCTGGCCCCAGAGCCGGCGGGTCTCGCAGGAGGCTTGTATGGCCGCCTGTTCGATGGCGGCGACGGCCTGTTCCAGCTCGTCGGGGGTGGTGGCGCTGACGGTGATGAACCCGGTCGCGCGGAGCACTCCGTGGCCGGCGGTGAGGTCGGCTTCCTGACGGAGCACGTCGTGGTACTCGGCGTCCTGCTGGGCGTCCTCGATCTGACCCATACGCTGTCGCTGGGCGGCGTCGGAGACGTGCTCGGTCTTGCGTTTGCGGATGTCGCGGGCGGCGTGGTCAGCGCGCATCGGGGTGTAGAGCAGCGTGAAGGTGCGACGTACACCGGAGGAGAGCAGCACCGAGGAGAGGAAGCCGGGATAGACCAACGACCGGGGCCACTCGCTGATCCACAGCACGCAGTGGTGGGCCGAGTCGCTGCGCAAGTGACTCCAGGTCTCGGTGAGTGCGACCGGTCCTGCGGTGGCGAGGTCGCGGCCGAGGTTGCCGTGGCGTTCCAGCGTGGCCGCGACTTGGGGGTCGTAGGCCGAGCGCAGGATGACGGCGAGGTCGCCGGGCTCCAGCCACGTCGAGGGGGCGAGGTCGGCAGCGCGGAGGGCGGCGGTGATGGTGGTCATCTCCTGTCTCAGCACGGCGGCGGCACCCCGCATCCCACCACCGGCGGCACGGACCGCGCGGCCGGCGGTCTTCATATCGAGTGCGATGGAGACGGTGCTGGCGTGCCGCTCACCGGCGGGGCCGGCGCGGTCGATCAGCTCGCCGTAGGTGGTCGCCGCCCAGGAGCCGTCCTGTTGGCCGTGGCGGTGCCACCACTCGGCCAGTCCCTTGCCGGAGTCGGGCAGGGTACGTTCCATCATCTGCATCGAGGCGATTCGCCCCGAGCGGCAAGCGGTGGCCAGCACTCTGGACCAACTGGTGACGCGCCGTTCCTGTTCGATCGGGTCGAGTAGGACGAACGCCGGGTGGGTGACCGAGACCAATGCGGTCAGCGTCGCGGCGTGTGGGTCGTGGACCATGACCGCCCCGGTCTCGGCGTCGACCCATTGCCGCAGGCTGGCGGCGTCTCCCGGCAGGGCGAGCACTCCGGCCGGGCGGGGCTTGAGGACCCTGCGTCGGTAGACGAGCTGCCCGCCGCTGGAGCGCCACGCCCATCGGAGCAGGATCGGCAGCCACTCCACGAGCTTCCGCCCGCCGATACCGACCCATGCCAGGGCGGCGCACAGGATCAGGACTGGTGCCGTGTAGGCGAGGATGATGCCGCCGCCCAGATACAACGAGAACACCAGCACGACTGCACCGAGGCCAACAACGACGAGCTGCAAGCCGGACAGCCCAAGCAGTACGCCGCGCTTGGACAGCCGGGAGAACTTCACCGGTGTCAGGCCAGCCTCGGTGCCCTGTCCTGTCGTCGTGCTCATCGCTTCTCACCCCCAGGCCGAGCAGTGCGAGTCGGAGGAGTCGGATCAGCGACGTGGGGAACTATCGGCGCGGGCGGCGGCGGACTCCCGCCACCCTGCGGGTGAGGCTGGCCCGACTGGTTCGCACCGTCGGCGTGGCCCTCGGCGCTTGCCCCAACCTTGGAGCCGATACGAGGCCCGGCCGTAGCAGCCTCCTTCGCCACAACGGCCCCGGCCAAGACGCCACCGGCCGCTCCGCCTGCGGCGCTGGCGCCCCCGGCAGACGACCCGCCCCCAGCGGTGGCGCCGCCCGATCCGGCCCCACCCGATGAAGAAGGCGTTGGTGCAGGGCTGGAGGAACTGGAGCCCCCGCTTCCGTTGCCCCCTTCGAGCACCTTCTGGGGCTCCTGCCCGCCGCGCCGGGCCGTCGGGATCGGGAGGGGGCGGTTGAGTGCTGCTTTGGCTTCCTGCTCCATGCTCATCGAGTTGTACATGTCGAAGCCCATGAACGAGATCGCCTTGTAGGCCATGTAGGGCGCGAATGCTGCGATCAGCATGAGCACGACTCCGGCGATGGGCTCGCTGACTGATTGCAGGTCGGCGTCGATGGGTGCGGACACCTGGGCGGTGGCGAGCAGGAAGATCACCACCACGACCACCTTGGACACGATGAGGGCGATGACGAAGGAGGCCCACTTGCTGACCCATCCCAGGGTGTGGTCCCACGTCGCGCCCGCCAATGCGACGGGTGCGAACACGATGGCGATCAAGAGCAGGGCCTTGCGGATGAGCAGGCTGATCCACACGATCACCGCGCCACCGATGGCAAGGCCGGCGATGAAGATGGTGATGACCGCGCCCGCGCCAGGAGCCGCGATGTTGAGGGTCGCCAGTCCACCGGCCAGCAGGGCGATCCGGTCGCCCATGTCCTCCATGTTGGTGCCGGCCGCGTGGACGATGCCGACGCAGATCTGGTCGGTGATCTCCAACGCGGTCGTCAGCAGAGCGAGCACGACGAACGATCCGAGGATCGACTTCGCCAGTCCGAGCAAGGCACGCGACAGAGCGGCGGGTTCACGCCGGACCATGCCGCCGATGACCTGGAGCATGAAGAAGCCGACCATGATGACCGCCGCGATGCCGAACAGGAGGTTGTAGACCCGCACGTACTGCGTGCTGGTCACGTCGACCATCGTGGTGGAGTCGAAGACCTTCCACATCGACTCGAACATCCACGCGGCTGCGCCACCCATCGCTTGTGCCAGCCAGTCGAAGGGTGCGGTCACCAGGCTGGCTGCGGCATCACCGGCTGCGTCGCAGACCCCGGAGATGACGGGTACGTCGCATACGTCGACCATCGTCGTGTCCTCTCCTCAACGTCACTTGGTTGGCGGGTCAGACCGCTTGGCCGACGTTCCAGAAGAAGTTCACGAGCGCGACGCTGGCGCCGGTGATGATCGCTGCGCCCAGGGCGATCAGGACGCCGGTCTTGCCGCGCCCGGCCAAGTGCGGGTTGCTGCTGTTGGCTCCGAGCGCCCAGACGATCGCGGAGATGATGAGCGCGAGCACAGCGAGGATGAGCCCGACCGTCATCGAGGCTCCGACGATGGTTCGGAGCTGCCCGATGCCCGGAAGCCCGTTGGAGTTCGGCGAGATGTCGATGTCGGCGGGCAGGACCGCGACGACGCCACTCGAGAGAGCGGACAGCGACGTGAGCGGATTGGCGAGGTTGAGCATGAGCGTCTCCTGATTCAGCGCGATGGGTGGTTGCGCTGGAAAGGTGCTCTCGTCGTCCCGAGCTTGTTCGCTCAGTCGCCGATGCCGAGACCGGTCGAGGAGGCGGGTGCCCGCCCGGCCTCGCGAGCCGGCTGTGCGGGCCGAGCCGGAGCGGCCCTCGTGGTGACCTTCGTGGCGGTGGCGATCACCCGGTCGGGATCGACGGCGGTGTGGGAGAGGTCGTAGCCCGCCCACGGTGATCTGCCCGGAACGTGGCGGTGCCCGAGGATGGGGCGTTCGGTGATGACCGGCGCGCCGGGGAACCGCATGGCTTCGGGGTAGTGCTCCTCCACCCAATCACGGGCCTGCTTGCTGGGCCTCATGCTGGAGTCGCGCATCTTGATGCGCGCTGGAACGATCGGCAGTTCGCGCCAGCCGGGAATCGCGTGGTCGTGCCATGTCTCGACGGCCTTGTTCTCGCCGTCGGTGATGGCGTGCCAGTCGCAGGGCTCGCACACTGACTGGTACATGAGGTCGCCGAGGCACGAGCAGTTCCCGTGACGGTGGTCGTCGTCATTGCAGCGCAGGTCAGCGGTGAACATGTCGAACCCGTGATCACCTACCTGGACGTTGCCGGGAACCGCGATGGCGCGGTGCCACATCCGGCTCGCGGCGTAGGAGCCGAGGACCCCACGATTGAGGAACTGCCAATGCGCGAAGGCGGCGTCGAGATCGCTGGGTCGGTAGTAGTCGACGGTGAAGTGCAGCGGCGCTCCAGTCCACGGCGGGGCGGCTTCGACCTCTGCGGCGTGGATCATGCCCTCGATGTCGAAGGCAAGCTGTCCCTCGGCCTCCGCGTAGCGGCTCACAGCGACGCTCCAAGGTCGAGCAACCAGTTTGCCCACGCCAGCGCCCCGCCGGTGAGAACCGCGCCGCCGAGCGCGACGAAGAGCCCGGTCTTGGCCTTCGCGGAAGCTTGCCAACTCCCAGACGAGGACGCGATCGCCCAGGCCGCCGCGCAGATGATGACCATCAACGCCGAGGTCAGCAGGCCGTAGGTCAAGAGCGCGCCGACCATCGAACGCAACGTCCCGGCACCGCCCAGCGCACCGAAGTCCGGCCCGACAGACGCGGAAGCGAGAGTCATCACCCGGTTCATGCCCGGACCCCGGTGGCGATGGTGAAATGGAGGTGGTCGTAGTGCCCTCCGGTGATGCCGGAGGGATCGTGCATTCCACCGCCGTTGTAGGAGCGCCATCCTTCGCTGGAGCGTGCGACGCTCCAGATCTTGCCCTGCCAGATGAGGTACTCGACGCCGAGCTTGGTCGCGTTGGCCTTCAGCCAGTTGGTGACCTCCCAGCCGTACTCCAAGGCGTGCCCTTTCGCGGCTTGCCCGATGGAGTTCCCGAATGTGCCGTCGCACGCGCGGCCCAGCGGGTGCTCGGACTTGGTTCCGGGCCGGGGCGACCAGCAGGCCCAGGACGATTCAGGGAACCTAGCCCGGACCTGGGAAAGGACATAGGCGGTTCGCGCCGTGATCTTGCCGTTGCTGGTGGGGTCATCGACTAGGGCGTCGGGGTTTGATCCGTCGAACTCTTCGGGGGCCACCACGTCGGCCTCGCAGCCAGCCGGGATCACGGTCGTGCTGTTGTTCTGGTCGACCTCGGCGGCGCCGTGACCGGCGAGCCAGGGCTCGGGGTTGACCGTTGCGGCCCGCGCCCCGCCGGGACGGACCTCGAAGTGCAGATGAGCGCCAGTGGAATAGCCGTCGCTGCCCACATCGGCGATGTGGTCCCCAGCATGAACCCGATCTCCCACGGACACGCCGATGCCATCGGCGTACATGTGGGCGTATCCGGTGGCGACGAGCTGACCTTCGACGGTGTGCTCGACGAGGATGAGATGCCCGTACCCGGTCGCTGGACCGGCAAAGGCCACTCGCCCGTCGGCCGCAGCCAGGATCGGCGTACCGGCAGGAGCAGCGAAGTCGACCCCAGTGTGGAGCTTGCGCTCCCCGGTGATCGGGTGGACGCGCATCCCGTAGCCGCTCGTCCTGACCCACGTCCCGGCAGGAAGCGGGAAGACCACGCGACTCGTCTCGGCCGGAGCATCCGCACCAGCCGGACTTCCGCTCGTGGTCGAGGCAGCGGTCGAGGTGGTGGGCACGCACGCCGCTTGTGCCGGGTTGATGAGGGCCGCGAGTCCAAGGAGGACAGCGGCTGGCCCGAGCATCACCGTCGCCAGCGCCGCGCCGCCAGCGAGAAGGGTCTTGTTCATGACACGCCTCGCCCTCTCGTTCTGCCGTCTCAGTCCAACGGCTCGTCGAGCAGGGACAGACGCAGCAGGTGGCACTCGGGATAAGTCGGGCCGCAGACGATGAACACGGTGAACGCGACATCGTGCGAACTCGTTACCGGCTCGCTCTCCCAGATACCCGCCCGGTGCCGGACGCCGGTCACGGTGTAGGCCGTCGTCCCCGGCGCGAACCCATCGGGTCCGGCCTCGGCGAGAGCCTGCTCCCACAGCGTCGGCACACTCAGGCTGTCGAGCTCGATTCGCTGGCGAGTGGAGTAGCTGCGCAGTTGCCGCCATGCTTCGTCGTTGGGCAGATACCCGGCGATGTCGGCGACCAGCCCCGGTGTCGACTCGCCGCTCGGATCTCCAACGGCGACCAGCCGTTCGACGTAGGTGTTCCTGCTGGTGGCGCCGGCCGTGTCCCAATCGAACAGCCCCGCTGCCACGCGACGCGCGAAGGTCTCGGGATCAGCGGTCGGTGACAACGGACGCAGCACTCCTGACGTGTCCTCAGTCGCCCCGAGGGTCCACGACCCCGACCCGTGCAACTCAGGCGCCGGGACCAGTCCTGGGTCGCTGGGCGTGCCGGATCGGAACGAGACGGTGGCGAAGATGAGCGCCGCGAGGAGCGCGAGACAGACTGTCGCGGCGACGAGCACACGACGAGTCGGGAACTGATCCGGGGCTTCGCGGAGCATGAGGGGTTTCCTTCCGGCGGGGACTTGGGTGGACACGACATAGGTGTCCACGTGGCCCCGACGGTCGTGCTCAGGCGCTCATCGCCTCGCTGTCGACGGCAGCACGGGACGCACGCACTGCCTCAGCGAACGCGACTGTCTCGGCGACGACGCGCTCCCAGGATTCCCATTCCTCGTCACCCAGGCCCTCGGCGATCTCGGCCGGGTCATAGTGCTCGGTCCAGCCGTCGAGGTCGCGCCACGTCAGCCGGAAGGAGCGCAGGCTGTGCATGGTGGGTGACTTTGGTTTGCCACGATCGGTCTTGCTGGGGCTCCGGCGTCGCTTGGCGGTCTTGGCACGCTCAAGCGCTTCGGCCGCGAGACGTCGAAGTTCGGCGGCCTCGATCAGCGCCTTCTCGTCCGCGGCGAACCGGATGGCCGCCTGAACACGTTGAAAGGCAGGATCTACGGGATCACCGGCCTCGATCTGCGCCAGCTCGACCGCGACGACCTCGCGCACCGACTCGGGCTGGTCCTCGTCGGCCGCGATGTCCTGAAGGCGCCCAATCTGCTCAAGCCGCGTGTATGACGCTGTGCCCGTCACGGCCTCGGCGGCCTGCACGCGCGCCTTGCCGGAGAAGCCTCCCAACGGTGGTGTCGAATCGACACCACCGTTAGAGCCATCAGGCTGCGTCTCGTTCAACGGTGGTGCCGAATCGGCACCGCCGTTCCACCGGGGCTGATACGTCGGGGTGAATCCCTCAGCCGCGCGACGTCGAGCTGCGTCCTCGCCCATGAGCAACTTCAGTTCGCGGTAGAGCGCGGCAGCTTCGAGTTGGCTGTATGGCTTGTGCAGCACGTTGTCGTCTTGCTGTGCCAGCAGCCGGTTGAGCAAGTCGGAGATTCCAGAGCGCACCCACACGTTGCAGGTGCGCCAACCCAACCGTTGCATGGCAACGAGGCGGCGCCACCCGCACACGAGCACACCGTCCGGGGTCACGGTGATCGGTTGGAGAAGCCCCAGTTCCTCGATGGACTCCATCAGCGTTTCGATGTCGCCGGGGTCCTTGCGATGCCGTGAGCCAACGATGATGGAGTCGATGCGCCGCTCAAGCTCAATGTGACCGTTGGCGCTCGCGTCAGGCATGACTGACCCTGATGGTCCGGGGCGAGGCGGTGACGATGCTGCGCACCAAGGCGTCGTCGGTCAGCAGTTCGGTGACGCTATGCCCGATCAGGAGCCGCAGAAGGACGCCGCGTCCTGCCGTCGTGTGGGCATGGTCCGGAGTCTGATTGCCCAGCACGACGCGGAGTAGAACCGCCCATGACGCCCGGCTGAGGTCGAGGAGGGCGCAGGCGTGCAGGTCGCGCCGCAGCACCTCGTGTGCGGCGCTGCGTGAGCCTGACTCGATCACCCTCGCGCAGATGTAGTCGATCCCTGAGCGTGCGGTGTCGACGGGCCAGCCGAGCAGGCTCAACAGCACGACGGCCTGCTCAGCTGCCTGCCACGCGCCCGTCGGTTCCACGCCCGCTTCGGCGGGCTCGCCCAGGTCGTTCTGCTCGGCAGCAACATGGAAGGCGGGGTGGTAGTCGATCAGTGCGACGTCTCGGTCGCTGAACCGCTCGGCGTCGTGATGAGCGGAGATCTGCGGGCGGCGTGCTTGGTGAGTCGAGCACAGGAGCCCGTTGGCGCGTTCTTCAGCGATCAGCGTGACCTGCACCGCGCGTGTGACCACGGCCCAGGGGTCGAAGGCGTCGCGCGCGGCCCGGGTGCGCATGACCTCGAATGCGGCGACGGCTGCGTCCTCGGGTTCCAGATGGTGCTTACGTGCGAGTGCCCCGTACTTGTCCATCGCGTAGAGCATCAGTTCTGCTGCTTCGGGGTCTTCGCGCCAACTCTGCTCACCGGCGGCGTGCAGGCGGTGCAACGTCGCACGCAGTCCTTCGGAGTTGGTGAACGGCGGACGTGTGTCCGCTGGCCGCTTCACAGCGCAATCCCTTGGTCGGTGACGGTCGGCGCGGATGCCTCGGGTCGGCCGATGGCGTTGCGGGTTATCCGTCGTCGGACCTTCCACGCTGCCTGCGCCGGAGTGCGGCGAGCCCGCCGTGCGAGCTCAGCCTCCAGGTCGATGCCGCGACGCAGCCGGTCGGAGCCGAGGGTCGTCACCAGCTCCGACGGGCGCACCCAGGCGATCGTCTTCTGGGCCTTGGCCGGCTCCGCTCCTCGGCGTTCGGCCGGACTGTGGGATGGATCGCGGTGGATGGCCAGTGCCGAGACTTCGGCCTCGGCTGCCCCGGTTGCCCGTGGCGCCGGGTCGAGGGTCCTGTCGGTCCTGTGTTCATGGGGGTCGTGATTCATTGCTGCTCCTTCGTGATGGGTGCGGTGAACGACTCGGGGGTCGAGTCGAGGGGTGCCAGCCAGCGGCCGACGGTCGAGGGGTGGACGCCGAGGTGGCGGGCGATGGCGCGGTTGCTCATCCCGTCGAGCCGCAGTTGCTCGGCCTCGGCGCGCTGGTCGACGGCGCTCGGCTTGGACGGCGGTGCGGCTGGTGCAGGGGGTGGCTCACCTGGGCCAGGTTGGGTTGCGGTGTCGACGGTGCGTGTCAGATGAACGGTCAGGTGCGTGATGGCGAGCAACACCACGGGCGGCACCGACGCAACGGCTGCTGCAACGACTGCGGGCACGGATGCGTCGGCGGCGATCACCGCGTGCAGCGCATTGGCCGCGACCGAGACGGCTGCGCCGGAGGCGAGGAGGAGCCACGGATACCAGGTCGCCCGTGGCCTTGCCGCCGGGGAGAGGGCGACCACGGCGACGGTGGCGACGACGATGATGCCGTCGACGATGAGCGGCCATGCCCACGCTTGCTCTGGTGCGATGCCCGACCGCCGGGCCAGATCGGCCAGCGAGGTGAACGAAAGCCAGAACGCACCGGCGGCGATCAGCACGGTCCCGGAGACGGCGGTGGCGACGACCGGACTCATCGACTTGATGCTCACGGTCCCGTCACCCCCATCGGCGTCGTTCCGGTAGCCGGGGTTCGCTGGAGATCGGGGGACGTGGTGCGGTACGCCGACCGGATGGTCGTCTCTGCCTCGCGTTCGGTCAGGCCGGCGGCGCGGGCAGCCTCGCCGAGCACGGCCAGGGAGGCGTCAAAGTTGTGACCGGCTTCGACCATTCGGCACGCCGCCCAGAACAGCCCTTGGTTACGGGCTCCTTCGGGCCTGGACGCCACCCACGCCGCCAACCGGTCAGGACTGGAGCTTGCTGCGGGCGGGAGCATGGTCCGTGAGGTCGGGGCGGGGCGAGGGGGTTCGAGGAACCGGCGCAGCGCCGTGGTGTCGATGGGCGAGGGACGGCGGTCGGTGATCGAGGCGACGCGGTACTCGGCGATGGTTCCGCTGAGCAGGGTCGCCCGAGATGGTGGGAGTACCACGTAGCCGCCGTCGCCCCGGCAGTCGACGTGCTGGCTGGGGACCTGCCAGCAGCGCTGGTCGACACCCGGCTTGGAGGGGTAGCAGGCGTGGAGGCCACCCGAGGGGGTGCGCACCATCCAGGCCCAGCCCTCGACGAGCCCGGCTGAACGCGCACGCTCGAAGGCGTCGACGCCGCTGCCAGAGGCGTGGACGTCTACGTCCACGACGACGATGCCCGAGGGAGCCCCGGTCGGCATCGCAATGTTTGCCTCCGGCCAGCGCCCCCACCACTGCGCGACTCGGCCCGGGTCAGTGGATGCGTCGAGGAACCCCCGGCGGGTCAGCGGCTGCTTGCCCAGAGGAACGCACGGGAAGACCGGAACGCCGGCCCGCGCCAGGTGACGCGCGGCGGTGCCGAGGTTGGGCGCGTCGCCGAGGCCGGCGAGCAGGTCCGGTGACCACGCCGGGAGTTCTCGTGTCGAGCTGTTCATGTGCTCGACGTTGGTCGCAGGGGGTTACCGGATGGGTTCCCCCACGAGGGGTTCCCCCAGGGTTCCCCCAAGGGGGAACCTCTGCCGGATTCCGCGTTTGCGCAGGTCAGCTGGGGGTTCCCCAAAAAGTTGGAAAAAGTTTCGCGCTACCCCTTGCGCGGGGTCGGAACGGGGCGGTTTCCGCTCGGCTGGGAGCCGTTCTGGGACCGTTTGCTGGTCATATCCTGGGTTCGCGGCGGCAGTTCGACCGGTCCGAGGTCGTCGTCGCTGCGGTTGTAGATCCGGTCGTTGAGGAGTTGCTCGGCCAGTTCCTCATGCCCTTCGGCGGAGGCCACGGCCACGAGGTCGAGGTTGGTGATCTCGTCGTACGGTGCAGCGTGGTGGGCGACCTCGACGGCTTCGTGTGCCATCGCCAGGTCTCCTTCGGCGAGGGCATGGGTCGTCACGATGTGGGCGACGTCCACGATGGCGCAGGTGAGGATGTGGTCGAGCCGGTCACCCTCCAGGACCCACGCCCACCCGTTGGTCCGGAGTTGCCCGAACGGCTGGCCGGTGACCAGTCTGAGCGCAGTCACGAGGTCGCTGATGCCTGCCGCACCCCGGGCTTGCCCGCGCGCGCGTAGGCGACGGAACAGGTCGGCGTCCAGCAGCACGTCGTCGACTTGATAGAAGTGACCGCCTCGTTGCCGGGCGGCCCGGGACTCGTCGGCTTTCGGGAGGTGTGGTCCGCTGGTGTGAGGGTTCGTGCCGAGCCAGGAGCGAAGCGCGTTCATGTCCACACGGGCGCGCTTGGGTGTGATGGCGAAGGCGTCGGCGACCTGCGCTGAGGTCACCCCGTCGGGATGGAGGGCGAGGTACGCCAGCATCTCGGTGTAGAAGGGCTTGCGGCCGGTGATGTCCGTCGCGTCCCCGTGAGCACGCCCATGCACGGGTCCCAAGACGCTGATGCGCGGGAGGCGGCAGGTGGGGTCGAACCACCATGCGACTTCCTGATCCAGAGTTGGGTCGGCGTCCTCGACTGCGGTGCGTGTCGTCTCAGGGACGACGGGTGCCAGGATCTCGACATCCTCGGGCGTGGTCGCCGCGACATCGGCATACTCACTGGTCGGTCTGGGCAGAAGTGCTGTTCCTCCCGCCGGCCCCACGGGCCGTGACTCCACGAACTCGTCGCGCAGCGCGCCAGCCTTGTCCACCAGCCTGTCGCGGCCGATGGCCTCTTCGTCCACGGGGACCGGCGTGAGGTTGGTGTCGCGGGTGACGTCGAGAATCGCAGCGCACGATGATGCCTCCTCGTCGCTCAATCCTGCCGCCGCCATCGTGAGGCCGAGGATGGGAATGGTGAGCCGCGTGGACTCGTCGACATCCACCACCAGTGAATCCGCGGTGAGGTGGTCGCCGACGGTGACCACGGTGATGCCGCGAGCCGAGTGGGAGGTGTTGGCTGAGGTGATTGCGTGTGACGCATCGGTGTCCGCATAGGTGCGTTCCAGGAGCAGGGCGCGTTGTCGCTCTGGGGCAAGCCCGGGGATGCCGGGTTGGCTGAGGTCTGCGGTGAGCTTGTCGAGGAGCCGGGTGTCGTCGTGATGGTGGAGTCGGGCGGGGTCGAGGTCGACGAGTGTGCGTGACAGCCCGAACGTGTCGATGTCGACCTCGGCTGACCAAGGGTTGAGCGCCAGCTCGGCGGCCAAGTGGCGGAGGAAGTCCTCGCCGCCGGTGCCCTCTCCCGTGACGGCGACGTGTGCTGCGTGACCGAGGTTGAGGAACCAGACGGTCCCGTCGTCGTCTTGTCCGATGGTGACCAGGAGTGGGTACGGCGGTGGGCTCTGGTCGCTGTGCTCCGTGCTGGTGCCGTGGAGTCGCGCGGTGCGGTTGCGACCTGTTCCGGTCCACGGCTCGGGCAGAGTCGCGTCCTCATCGTCCACACTTAGATGGAGCGTTGCCTCGGCGGCCGAGAGCGCGACAGCGATCACCTCGGGCAGACCGCGAGGACTGGTGTTGATCTGCCGCAGGGCGTGGTCAAGGGCCTCGATCTGCTGGGCCATCGAGGACCCTTCTACGTGGAGGGTCTTCTCCAGGTCGTTCAGTGGCGCAGGCGGTGGTACGACGATATGCCCGGGCCGCCGGTAGCGCAGTTGGGTGCGCTGGCGGCGGCGCAGCGCGGTGAGGAGCCCGGCGGCAAGGATTGCACCGGCACCGGCCAGTCCCGGAACGAGCCAACCCGGCGCGTCAGCGTTCAGGCCCTGGTCGGCGTCCTCCTGCGCGTCAGCAGCAGGGTCGTGCCCGGTGTCGGGGCTCTCGGTGCCCGTGCCCTCCGGCTCGACCGGCTCCTGTTCCGGCTTGGGTTCGGTCGGTTCGACATCGACCGGGGGCTCAGCGATCGGAGGCTCGATGATCGGCGGGACCTGTGCACTGGTGCCAGGGACGGTCACCTTCCATCCGGGTCGGATCAGGTCCGGGTCGGTGAGCCGCTGCCCATCGGGTTGCACGGTGTCGCGCGAAGCCTCGAAGATCTCGGGGTAGCGCTCACCGGAACCGAGCTTCTCGTCGGCGATCTCCCACAGCGTGTCGCCGGATTCCACGACGTAGGTCTCTTCTGGTTGGGGTGCATCTTCGGTTTCCTCGCGGGTGGGTGCTGCGTCGCTGGGCAGGCGCAGGACCATGCCGGGGTCGATGAAGTCCGCGCGGCCCCGGAGAGCATCCGGGTTGAGGCTAACGATCTCGTGGAACCTCATCGGGTCCCCGAGCTGCTCTTGGGCGATCTTCCACAGGCTGTCACCACGGCGCACCGTGTAGTCGAGTGTCGTCGCCTCGTCGGGGCCGGAAGTGACCACGGGGGTTGCAGCGGTGGCAGTCTCGGCGAGCGGCGTTGCCGTCGGGATCACGATCTGCTGAGGCGTCTCGGGAGCAGCGTGGGCTGCCTGTGGAGCGAACGCCGGTGCGATCGCAGGGGTGGCGACGAACAGTAGGGCGGCCACGGCTACGAGATTCCCGACTTGATCTTGAAGCGGTCCGAGACCAGGGAGGCGTGGGGCCGGTACGCCACGGATGAAGGCGAGGATTTCGAGGGCGAACAGCGCCGTCATGGCTGCCCACGCAAGCCAGGCGACCACAGCGACAACGAGCAGAGCGAGGGTGCCGTCGTCCGGGTTGGTCAAGAGTGAGCCGATGTCGCCAAGGCTTTCGTGCCAGGGCTTTGCGTCGATGGCGAAGAGCAGTGGCGGCATCCCGATGACGAAGGCGGCGATCAGCAGTGTGGCTCCGAGGCCGGAGAGGCGGTCGCGTACTCGCCCTCGCGTGGTGGGTCTCATTGTTCGGTTCCTCCCAGGCTGCGGACGATGCGGGCTGAGGCATCTGAGGTGACGGTGAGGTCGCCGATGCCGATGAAGGAGAGGAACGTGGGTGTGTAGGTGTCGGTGACGGCGACATGGATGGTGTCTTGGCCGGTGACGGTGACCGTGCCCTCGATGCCGGCGGCGGCGAGGTACTGCTCGGCGGCGGTACGGGCGGCGGTGGCATCGACGCGGACGTACTGGCCTTGGATGGCTGGGGCGGGCTGTACTTGCTGGGCGCCGGTGCGGGCTGCTTCGGCGGCGATGTTGTGGGCACGCTGTTTGGCGTGGACCTGGCCGCCGAGGTCGACGGCGAGCCCGACGAGCATCATCATCACGAAGCTGGAGGTGACGAGCCAGATCGAGATGGAGCCACGCTCGTCCCGGTGGCGGTGGCGGTGGCGGTGGCGGTGGCGGGTAGAGGTTTGGGGTGTCATCCGCGTTCCCTCCAGGTGTCGATCGGGCTGGTCGTGGTGGCCTTGATGAGGCGACTGCCAGGCACTCCGGGTACGGACAGGTCGGAGAGGTCGAGGCGGCACTGGACGGTCACTGTGACGGTTGCTGTTTCGCCGACCGTGCGGCTGAACTGGCTGGTGTCCACGGTCACGTCGATGTCGAGACAGTTGATGCTTTGGTTGGACAGGCTGGTGGTCGCTGCCGCGATGGCCTTGTTCTTGGCGACGGTCGCGGTGCGTTCGATGGACGCGGCGCGGGCGGCATCGGCGGCGGCGGTCTCGACGGACTGATGGGTGGTCGCCGTCCTTCCCCCGAAGATGATGAGCCCGACGAACAGCACGAAGGCGGGCACGCCAACCACGGCCTCGACCGCAGCTGAGCCCCGCTCGTCCCTCACCAGTCGCCGCCATCTGGCCCGCCCGGATGTCATGGTGTCCCTAGTGCCGTGGGTTCGTTGAGCCCCAGAGTTCCTGCGTGGGCCGTTGTTCCTGCTCATCGGGCGCATGCGACACCACCACAAATCTGCGAGATTTCGTCGGGATTCCTGAACAA
>NZ_JBFWVK010000012.1:0-28374 GCF_050246775.1 Nocardioides sp.
GAAACGGGAGCACGCACAGCCTCGGCAGCGGTGGACATCGACAATGACCGGCGAGTCGTAGCTGCACGGACAGCCGGGGGACGGCTCAGGGCACTCCAGTTGGTGCGGTCAATAGCTCGTGGGCGAGCGTCTTGACCTGGGCGGCGTCGTCCATGTCCATCCGCACCGACACCTCGCGGGTCATGTAGTCGGTCAAACCGTTGGCCCCGCCGATCGCCTTCGCGTTCGAGACCAGCCTCAGCTCGAAACCTTGCGCCGTGATCTGATCCGCAAGGCCGTCCCACAGCCCTTCGGGTGCCTGGCCTTGCAACAGGGTCGGGGCAGGTGGCTCGGGGATCGGTTCGCCGTCGGTCTGGGAGATGTCCCAGACGTGAGCGGGCTTGAGGCCGACGAGCTTGGATCGGACGGCCTCGCCGAAGCCCGGCTTCTCGCCGCGAGCGAGGCGACGCCACGAGTCCGGGTCCGACGGGTTCGAGGAGGCGAACCGGGCGGTGACCGGCGCGAGGATCGCGTACCCGGACTGGCCCTTCATCACCGCACGGTTCAGACTGAGCCACTGCTTGAAGCCGGCGACGTACGTCGGCATCGGCTCGGGCACGCGGCCTTGCTGGAACGCGGCGTAGTGCTGAACCGCGATCAGCATCGTGTTCCCAAAGCTGCGACCCCGGAACTTCGCGGCGAACTCCAGCGCCCGCTTCCAGTCCTCCCCGGTCACCAGCGCGCCGACGGACTCGGTGAGCTTCTTCTGTAGCGCTTCGAGCTTCTCCTCGCGGGCCGCGAGATCGCGGGCTTGTACTCGCATTCCCGTTCCTCCTGACAGTCGTTGTCGAAGAACAGGTGTGCGAGCCCGTCCGGCTACCTCCAGGGGCCGTCGTTCCAGACGTTGATGTCACTCCTGGCCGGCCGCAGTACCGCGACCGGGAGCCAGCCTTGGCAGACCCGCTCCTTGATACCGGTGTTGTCGACCCACACCACCCATGCCGTCCACCGGCCCGACTCGCGGCGCCAGTCCAGGATCAGACCGGGAGCGGGCGGCGGGTAGTTGCCGTGGCCGAACCGCACCCAGCAGTGGCGCCAGCGCTTGGGCGGGGGCCACGCGTCGTTCTTCGGCGGGTTCGAGGACACGTCTCAATCTTGACCCATCCTCGAACATGTGTTCGACTTGAGCAATGGATCAGGGTCACGGCGTCAGGCGGTACGACGACGGCTACCGCGACGGTCGCGCCGCATGTCTCAGTACCGGCTCGTCGTCGGCTGCGCGCCTGCTCCTTGAAGCCCGACGCGACCGCGACAACGCCTACGACGCGGGGTTCGAGTGGGCGTTGTGGGACTACGACGACGCCAATGGCCTTCGGAACAACCAGATCGCCCGGCACGCATAAGGAGACCCCGCCTGCGTCTCGGGTCGCCGACGGGGTCACCGGGATGCTAGCTCCGGGCCGACGCCCGCGCAGACGTATCGAAGAGCTCCAGCTCGGCCGGGTGGAGCTGATGCTGTACGACGAACGACCTGTGCTTGATCCGCCACAACCCCTGGCCGGTACCCAGAGTCGGCAGCAGCGACTGCTCGGTACGGGTCAGCCCGAGCGCGGCAGCGGTCGAGCCGAGTTGGTCGGACTCCTGTCGGTAGACCACGCGCGTCTCGGCGTTCGCTAGCAGCGAGGAAGCCAGGGCGCGCATGGCGGAGCCCTGGTCGCCGACGTTGTCGAGGTCGGAGAGCTTGTGGAAGATCAGCATGTTCGCGATGCCGTAGTGCCGCGCGAGCCGCCAGTGGGCATCCATCCGTCGCAGCAATGCGGGGTGGGACATGAGTCGCCACGCTTCGTCGTACACGACCCAGCGTTGCCCGCCGTTGGGGTCGAGCAGGGCAGACTCCATCCACGCCGACGCACATGTCATCAACACCGAGATGAGCGTCGCGTTCTCGGTGACCCGCGACAGGTCAAGGGAGATCATCGGCAGCGTCGGATCGAACCGCACCGTCGACGGGCCGTCGAAGAGCCCCGCCAGGTCGCCCGCGACGAGACGCCGCAGCGCGTGACCAGCCAGCCGCCCGTCCTCAGCGAGACGGCCGTCGGAGTCGGTGGCCGGGTCGGGCGCTAGGAGTCGGTCGACGACCATCGGCAACACCGGCACCTCCGATGAGCGCACCGTGTCGGCGAGTGCGACGTCGATCGCGGTGTGCTCCAACGGAGTGAGCCGCCGGTCGAGCACGGTCTCCGCGAGCGCGCCGACCAGCTCGCGGCGTCGCGCCGTCACCTGCGCCGCCCACTGGACGTCGTCCAGCCCGGCGGGACGGTGGCCCTCGTCGAGCGGGTTGAGCCGGTTGGCCATGCCATGCCCGAGCGCGATCGCCTTCCCTCCGACCGCTTCGGCGACCGCGGTGTGCTCACCCTTCGGGTCACCGGGGACGTAGACGCGGCGACCGAACGGGATCGAGCGGGTGTACAGGCTCTTCGCCAGCGCCGACTTACCGGAGCCGACGATGCCGGCGAGCACGAGGTTCGGAGCGGTGATGAGTCCGCGGGCGTAGAGCACCCACGGGTCATAGACGAACGAGGACCCCGAGTAGAGATCCTGACCTACGAACACTCCGTCGCTCCCGAGACCACCCTCGGCAAGGAACGGGTACGCACCCGCAAGGGTGGCCGACGTGTCCTGGTGACGTGGCAATCGCAACCGACCGGGAGTGCGGAGCGCCGCGGCGCCGGGTTCGCCGGCCTTGGGCAGCACGACGGTTGCGCGACGCTCAGCGGCCAGTTCGTCGGCCTTCGCCTTGGCGACGGCCTTGCGGGAGTCACGGTCCTCGGCCAGCAACGACTTCGCCGCCGCTCTGCGTGCCCGCTGTTCACGGCGACGCTCGCGTCGAGGTGCGACGAGGACCGTACTGTGCAGGCGTCCTTCGTTCGAGCTCTTCACAGTGACAGCCCGTGCTCGGCGGAGGTGCGCGACCAGGGTGGCTCGGGGAACTCGCGGTGGTAGGCCAGCATGGCCTCTGCCTCGTGGGCGTTCGCGATGACCTCACCAACCTGGCGCACCATCTCGCCGGCCCGGTGGAGATCCCACGACACCCGGTACGCAGCCGAGCGAGCCTTCGGAGAGTCCGCCGGCACCCAGTCTGTCTGCTTCTGACGCCCGTCGTGGAACGCCGCGAGTTGGTGCAGCGACTGACTCAGCGACGCGACGGCCGACGTGAGCGACCCGAGCACCGAGTAGATCTCGCGCGGGTCGTCGTTGGAGCGGGTCGCATGCGCCAGAGCGCGCAGCGCTGTCTGCACTTCGTCGGCGTCAGCCGTCGGGTTCTCAAACGTGGGCATCGGAACCTCCTTCTCGTTCTGGTCAAGAAGGAGGTGTGCCTGGGCCGCCTGCCCGGTGGTCAGGCCCCGAGCATTGCCTCCAGGAGAGTTACGGCGGCACCGCGAGACAGGTCGTCGTGGTCTCGTTGGTTGCCGTAGCTGCGCAAGCAGCCGTAGCAGGACGTTTCAGGTCCACATTCACACGAACTGACCCGCTTGAGGGCCGCCTTGAGGACTCGCTCGAGATGTTGCTCGACAAGCAGGACGTGTCCTGCCCCTCCGGGGACGGTGTCGAACAGAACGATCTCCCAACTCGATGCGCCGGTCGGTGCGAGCGAGGCGCCGATGTCGTCACGCGCGATTTCGAGTTCGTCGCAACCGGCTTCCAGGACGGCGTAGAGCAGAGACTTCCAGTGAGCCTGGGTGTTGGAGATGCCGGGCATCTTGATGTCGATGAACAGCAGGTCGGTCTCGTAGCTATGGGCGAGATCTAGCCACCGGGATGACCCGGCGCAAGGCGAGCCTTTGATCAGATGGTCGTGTGCCGGGGGCTTCTGCGGATGCCGTGCCCGGGCCGCGCCGTGGCCGCACCAGTTGCAGATCCAGAACCCAGAGCCTCCAGGTCCATCTGCGACAGAAACGAGCCGCCCGCGAGGACCGACCCGAACATCGCAAGTGCCGGCATTGATGGCGATCTTGCGCTCCTTGGCCTCTGCCGGCTCCTTGAGGACATACGTTGCGCCGCTCCAGGATCGCCGCGGCGGGCGAGGTCCAGGGCGAGCAGGGTTTGGTGCAGCCACGAATCCGAACTCGGGGACGGTGATCTTCCGCGGAGCGTGAGTAGACGCCTCGCCGCAGTGCGGACACCGTGGGTCGAGGTCAGCGAGCGCCTGCCAAAAGCCGCCGCATCGCTCGCATGTGCGGTACTCGAACTCCTCAAGGTCACGACCGGGCATCTTGTAGACGCCGCGGGAGGTCCAGAGCATCCCGCCAGCAACGAGTGTGGCGTCGGGGGCGTACTCATGGATGGCCTGTGAGAGGTCGCGGGACAGGTCGAGCTTCGCTCCAGCTTGGTTGCCGGAGTAGGCAGTTCGCAGCTCGACGGAGTCGACGGGGAAACCGTATTTGGGGAGAACGTTTCGTGTGGCGAGGAAACCGAGCAGGTCGCGCATCTCCAGGGTGCGGCCGACCTGCTTGTATCGCTCGGCCAGCTTGTACTTCTGGGCCGCCGCTGCCTGAAGTTGTAGTTCAGCCAACGCCTCAACGTCGCCCGCGAGCTCCGTACGCACATTTTCGAGGAGGTCGAGAAGCACCTGGACCCATGCGTCGGGGTCGACCCCGATTTCGTCGGCAACCGTCTGGGGCAGGAGGCGATTGAGGGACTGCTTGATCTCCGTGGGGACGGGCGTCAGGAAGCCTTTGAGAAGCGTCACAGGTGCGTCGCTTCCAGTGTCGCTGGGCAGGAAGAACTGACCTGCCGTCCGGGCAATCGTGTGGTGGACATCGAGGTACCACCGGAAGAAGGCGGCCAGCACAACGGAGTGCGCGTGCCGCCGGTCGATCCGCGCGTTGTCCAGAGTCACGTATGGCGCTCGGACCGCGCCCGACATCATGACTTCCGGCTCGGCGAATCGGCTGAGATCGTGCGACCTGCGGTTCGCGTAGGTCACGACAAGAGCCGCCGCCCCAGAGCGACGCCCTGCTCGGCCTGCCCGCTGCACGTAGTTGGCTGTGGACGGGGGCATGTTGCGCAGCAGAACGGCTTGCAGCTCTCCCACGTCCACACCGAGCTCGAAGGTCGTTGAGCAGGACAGGGTGTTCACTTCGCCACGAATGAACTGGTGCTGGACGTTGGCAGCCTCGACGTTGGTCCACTGGGCCGTGTGCTCTTGTGCCTTCAGCGGGACCGCACGCATGGACTGGTAGATCGCGCGATAGTGGTTGCGATCTGCGTCGAGCGCCGGAGCGACGAACTCCTCAAGCTTTCCCTCACAACCCAGGGCCGGGCAGACTCCACGAACCGCGAACGCCGTTACCCTGCGGCAGATCGTGCATTGGTGGACGGGCGAGGCTTCGGTCGCCCACCGCATACGGAGCAGTTCGTGATCGACCTGGTAGACGACGCCGAGACTCTGCTGGGTGCTCGCCTTCAGCCAGTCGATCGGGGTCGACGGCGAGGACAGGAAGTTCCAGATTCCCTTGAGTAGAGCCGTGGGATCTTCGTCGCGGCCAATCGCTTGCAGTACTCGTCGTGTGTAGTCGATTCGGCGGTTCGTGCCCTTGCCGGGGAGCCAGGACAGGACCTTGCGGATGGCTTGAGGCCCCGACTCCCGGGCAAAGATCGGTCCGAGACGCGGCTCGAAGATCTCGTCTTTCGCATCAACGTCTGGGGGCATCGTGACAGCGCCCTGCTGGCGCAGGGTGCGCACGAGTTCTTGGAGGAAGGACCACGCCTCGTCGTCTGTCAGCCCGAGTGCGAGGAGGGGTGGCGGGGTCGGCCACGCGGGGTCGCGGTCCATCGAAATCGACAGCAATCCGAGACCTTCAAGAGACTGGCGATCATCGGTCGCGACGATCTCCGCCATGACCCACGGGCCGACCTCGCGAGCCTGCTGCTGAGCAGTCATTCGGCGCGGGAACGTCTTCACGCTCTCGGCTGCCTTCCGCGTCGAGAAGACGATGTCCTCGATCATTACAGGATCGTCGGCGGCTCCAGCGTCGATTAGGCCCTGGCTAATGAGTCGGCGACGTTTGATCTGACCGTAGGAGTCTTCGAGGTATGGCGCGAAGTAGGCCGCCGCCTGCCGACTGTCACTGAAGGACAGGAGCTTGCGGCCTTCGCCAGGAAGCTGCTGCTCTGCGGCTTTCGGGCTCGGGGGGAGGCTCTGGTACAGGGACGTCGCGATGACTGCGCCGCTGGCGTCGGCGCCAGTGTCGAAGACCCGAACCGTTGCCGGCCCGCGTGCGCCGCAAACCAAGCACCCGGCGATCTCTTCGCCACGCTGCTTCAGCTTCCGGACACCGCGAAGCTGAGACGAGTGGCACGCAGGGCACGAACCGTCGGTGGCGCGAGCGATCGCTCCGCAGGCGGTACACAACTTCGCCTCGTCAGCCGTCGGGTCGGCTCCACCGTCGGACGCGGCCTCCTCGTCTTCGTCGACCTGCCCGTTCGTATCAGTGAGGACCAGCCAGGTGTTGGTCCGGCTCGCAGCGCGTGGCAGCAATCGAGTAACCCCGGCCACGGAAGCCACGTTCCCCACGACATGAACGGCGCCGCAGCGCTTACACGATCCGATCTCGAACATTGGCGCGGTGCAGTCGGGACAGGATTCATGGCGCGCGAGTTGGACGTGCGGTCCAACATCGGAGAGACATGCGAACGCGCCTTCTGTCGCGCGGAGGAACAGGTGATAGCGGGCTGAGATGGGGGTTGACCCGTCGCTAGTGTGGACAGAGCTTCCGAGCTCGACCAGTGCCGCAAGCCCAGCCTGCGCGTCGTCTTGATCTGCGAAGACCTGGTTTGCGACGGCTTGGAACGGAATCGGCTTGGCTACAAGGAGCCTGCGGACCTCGACCAGAGCCGATTCGTGCAGGAGAGCGTCGTAGGCGCTGTTTGCAGCGAACCCAGCCTGTGCCGCCCGTTCGAGGACTGCGTGCTCTCGATCGTGCGACGAGGCGAGAGCGGTGTACTCAGCGGCGGCGAGGGGCCCCCAATGTGGACCGGGTGGTGTCTCTATTCGTCGCGCGGTGATGAGGTCCTGGCGGCTGTCATCACCGTCGATCCACTCAAACGGCTGGCCGAACAGGTTCGTGGCGAACCTCGTAACAGCGCCCGGATCGGTGTCCCCACCGACGGTGGCTGAAGTCGCGATGCACTGGATGGTTCGGTCCGGGGCCACTCGATCCCGTACGCGGCGCAGGAGCATCGCGATCTCCGCACCTTGGGTGCCGTCGTAGACGTGGGCCTCATCCACGGCGATGAATCGCCAGGTGTCCTGGCCTTCGGGGAAGAGCGCCATGTCCTGCGGACGCAAGAGCAAGTACTCCAACATCGCGTAGTTAGTGAGGAGCAGATGCGGAGGTGTCTGGCGCATCTCGTCGCGGCTAAGCAACTCGTTCGGCAGGATCGGCTCCCCGATGTTCAACAACGAGAACATCTCGCGTGCCTTCGCGGGGTCGTTCTCAGTGTCGCCCGTGTACCGGCCAAAGGTGATGTCTGAATACCCCGCGAGCAACTGGCGGAGACGCTTCAGTTGGTCGTTCGCGAGCGCGTTCATCGGGTAAAGCAACAGCGCTCGAACGCCGGGACCGAGTGTTCCGGCGTCCTTCTCACGTACGAGGCTGTCCAGGATCGGGAGGAGGAACGACTCCGTCTTGCCCGAGCCCGTGCCCGTGGCGACCACAACGTTGCGCCCGGCAGCGACTTTACGGATCGACCGCTCCTGGTGGACGTATAGTGGCCGGTCTAACGGCAACGCGGGGCTTGTCAGCTCGCCGAAGCTTGGCGAGAGTGTCCCGTCCGCGATGAGGTCCTGGACTGAGGATCCCGGCGCGTAGGGAGGCGTGGCCTCTAGGTACGGCCCCTTGTCGAGCAGGTGAGTCGTGTCGATGGCCTCGCGCAATGCCGAGTCGAGCGAGGGATCACGTACGGCGAGCAGAGACTGGAGGTACCGGCGATAGGTCGCCTTGATGTCGGTGCTTGTCCCGACTGCGTCGATATTGCCGGTCACGAAGACCTTCCCTTCCTAGCCTCTGCTCCCGCCACCAGCAGTTCGGCGAGGATGAGGTCGATGGTCACGAGCTGGGGGACGACAGCTGCAAGGTCTGCCCATCCACGCCTCTGGAAGTCCATGTGGCGCAGGGCCGGTTCACTTCCGCGCGCCGCGTAGCGAGCAGCGATCGCGAGACCAAGAGAGATGGCCGGCGTTGCCCTCCAGCCGTCTTCGCGGGTCGGGTGCTTGCGCGATTGGAAGGCCGAGACGATCTCAGGCGGGGCAATCTCCGTGAGCAGGTTGCCAGTCACCGTCGAGACGCTTCGAGCGTGCTTGAAGAGCCACTCCAGACGCTTGTCCTTCCGCAACGGGATGAGCTCCATCGCGGCGATGACTCGGGTGTCGCCTCCCAAGAGTCCCTGGGGCACGAGACCCATCAATGCCACGAGAGCGTCCCGCTGGGCGGGGTTGGCCGCGAAGATGTCCGCGCCCACATCAAACTTGCCCGATGTCGCGTACGGGTCCGTTCCGTCGAGGATCGTCGCGACTACGTCGCCACAAACTACGATCGCGGCGTCGATCTCCTCCTGTGACCATTCGGCGTCCGCGGCCGAGAGCAGGGCGGCTGGCACGGCACCACGGGTGGTCCAGGTCGGTGGCGTCTCATCGTGTGCCCCGGAGAGGTCCGCCCACGCGAGTCCAGATCGAACCACCAACGTCGGGATGGCTCCGGTTGGCACTGATGATTCTGCAAGCGCCACCAGCGCCGGTTGGGGCTGTCGGAACATCGCCGCTTCGACCTCGTCGCGAATGGGAATCGCGCGATCGCCCAGGCTGAGGCCGGCAAGCGTGGCGCGGACGGACCACAAGCGAGTGAAGTCGGTGATCCACTCGGGAAGCCCTCTGACACCGGCGAGAAATGCCGAGATGGCGGATTCCTCATCGTCCTCGCTTAGGAGCCAGCCCTGGGCATCAACCAAGCGCGACCCACCGACCTCTGGCCAATCGGGTACCGGCTCAGGCGCCCAGGGGTCCTCGACCCGAGCGGCGACACGCAGAGGCCCTGCATCCCTCAGCTCTTCGGGCAAGACGGCGACGCCGTTAGAGATCGGCAGCAGCACTGGCTTACGCCAGGGTGCGCGGGTCGGATAGACAAGCGCTGCCAAGCCAGGGATGTCTGTGCAGTCGACGAAGGTCAGGCCCTCGGGTCCGATGTCGACAGTCGAGAAGAGGCGCTTCGGCCTGATTATGGCCACCGGCAACTGGCCCTCGTCACCGAGGCAGATCGACAGTTGCCGGTGGCTGTTGAGCGTGTCGACAAGCTGGGCGAGGTTGAACCGGTAGACCCCCTGTCGGCCAACTCCCGGAGTCAACGTCTGAATGTGCTGCGACGCAGCGATGACGCTCAGTGCTGGCTCTGCATCGGCCCCGACATCCAGGATGAGTGTCCCCGCGCCGGCAGTCACGTCCTCGGTGTAGAGAGTCACCGCGCGGACGGACGGCTTGGTCGTCGTGTCTGCCGACTGATAGGCGATGCTCATGTGCGGTGGCGACAGTTGGAGCGACACGGTGCCGCCCCTGGTACCGACAATCACGTATCGGTCCCTCTGATGCGGGCCCAAGATGACCGAGGTGTGGTCGACCTCCATTCCCTGCGGGGCCGTGACGGTGAGCGTCGCAGGCACAAGTCCGTCAGTAGTGAGACGACGCCAGGTGGGGCTACTCCGGAGGCTGAGTCCTTCTGCGACGAAGACAGTGCGGGAAGCCCCTCGTCCCCACGGGCCACGGACACGGATGGTGAACGTCCCGAGAATTGGCCGTTGCATGTCGGACCACAGTTCGTCGGTCGGCTGGCCTGCCTTGAACGAACTACGCCGGACCAGTGCTCCCTTGCTGTCGAGGATCGAGACCTCCCAGTCCGCGTCGGAACCCAGGGTGTCGGGAAGGATGACCGCTGGGAGTTGAGTGAAAACGGGTGCGCCAGCGGATGTGCGTGCCCCCGCCAGAGGTTGGCCCACCTCGATACGAGCGGCGCTGAAGCGGCGTACGGAGTGCTGCTTGCCGTCGGCGCCAAATCGCAACGATCGAACTTCGGCAAGGTCGACGAGAGTCAGCGACCACTGCGACCATCCGGGCGGAAGGGCTGCCTCCGTGACGATCTTGGCGTCGCCGTCGAAAACCAGCCCGCTGGGATGCCCGGGCACGAGCAGCCAGACGAGACTTCCGGGAAGCGCGATGCCGGCCGGCAGCCCGACGCCGTCCTCCCCAAAGACCAAGAAGGGGTCGTTGTCGTCAACCACTGACACGTTGGCGGTGAGGCTCTCGCGGCCCTCGATGGCTGCAGATGCAACCCGGATCGGTCGGGGAATCGGCACAGTTGTCGAAGGTGCGGGCTCGGTCGAACCAGGCCACAACGCCTCAGTGGCAACCCTCTGAGGATTCCCGTCGAGCGTGACCACCCAAGTCGCCCTTCCGTCTGGTGCATCGCCTACGGGCGGAAGTTGGAGCAGCGGGCCGCGGCCGTACGGATCGAGCATGAGGTGGGGGTACAGCTTCGTGCCGCGAGAGCCTCGGGATCTGACCTTCTCGATCGTGCCCGCCTGGTTCATCTCCAGGGCCTTGAGGCGGAACCGTTCAGGCAGGGGGACGTCGCTCCCGTCGCCTCCCGCGCTGACGATGTCGAGCAGCTCGAAGATGCGGTCGGTGACGTCGACCGCGAACTCTCCGCCGAAGCGAAGGAAGCGGTTGACGGGCATGTCGACGTTGTAGAGCCGGTCCACTTCGGCTCGCCCCGCTGCCCAGGACACGAAGGTCTCGGCGTCGATACGGGGGTCTTTGGACCGCTGCTCAGTGACGACTCGGTAGTAGTCGTCGAGGCACTTCGTGGGGACGCCGCAGTGGAGGAGGATGCGGCCGAGATATCTGCTTCCCGCGTCGGCGTCCGCGTTCCTGAACGTCGGGAGTCCCAGCTTGGTGAGGTTGTCGAGGAACGCTTGACCCCAGTCCTGCTGGAAGGGTTGAGAGTTCGGTATCTGGAGGAGGTCCGCCAGCTTCGGCCAGAAGCCGCGTGCGTCGTACTTCTCGATCGCCGCGTTGGTCGTGGCAAGGACCTGTACCGCCGGATACATGCGAAGCGCGCGCTCCCGGCGGTAAGAGTCGTAGGCGTACTTGCGATAGACACCGCCGAGCACATCGAGCATCTGGGCTGCATGGGCCGGGACGACCTGATATTCGGCAGCCAAGGAAACCGACTCCAGGCGCCTGGACCACGCCTTCTCGCGCAGCTGAAGCGCCTCGGTCGGCGTTAGCACGCGCCGCTGATCAGCCTCGGTCATTCCCACTGTCCCCACTACTTCGGTTCACTAACCAACTTTGGCAGAAGGCGCCGACACAAATGAGGCAAAGGTCACGCATCGAAGTCGTCGTGGGTCGTCACTCGCGCGAGCTCGACGTCTCCGTTGGGCAAGATCCAGTAGTGGATGCGCCTCGCCGAGGGGGTCTTCACCTGGAGGCTGGCGCGCCACGCGACGGCCCCGTCATCTCTGATCCTGACCGGGTCGTCGCCACCGGACCCGGTGCGGAGGTGGTGGACCTCGCGGCTGGGGATCTGCGGGGCAAGGCCGGTGATGATCTCGAAGACGACGTCGGCGACTTTCTCCTCCTTGATGCCTTCGAGCCGGTTGAGGGAGTCGAGGAAGCGCGGCCCGATGAAGTAGTCGGGCAGTGGGCGATCGTGTTGTTCGCTGGGCAGCGTCCGGGTGGCCCACTGGGTGAGCACTCGATAACGGAAGCCTTGCTCGGCGTCGGCGAACTGCGGTCCAATACACGCGGGAGCTGCCGACTTCGCGTTCCCGGCCTTGCGGAGCCGAGAACGGGTGGACTTCAGGTCGTTCTCGGCACGGTTGGCCCGCCGCTCTGCCTGGTCAAGCAGGAAGCGCAGCGTCTCGCGCTCGTCGGCTCCAGTGAGGAGCTGGGTGCGCAGACTCTCCTGCTCGCGCTTCAGACCACTGACCTCGGCAACGAGGCCGTCGACCTTCAGCAGCAGTGTCTTCGTGGACTCGCTGGGCTGGGTGGACTGGGCGGGCGGGCCCGGTGGTGTCGGATGTCCAGGCGGTGTCGGATGTCCAGGCGGTGTCGGAACGGGGCGTGGCCGCTTCCGATCGAGCATTGCAGGGCTCGGAATCGGCGGCGAGGGTTTCAGGTTTGGCGCCGCAGCAGCGGGTTCCTCGATAGCCTCGGACCCAGGGACCTGCGTTGGCAACGGGACCTGCGGCGCAGGTGGGAGGCGGGTCGGCGGCTCGTCCTCTACGAGGACCTCGTCCTCCTCGACGAGCCACGGCGGACCACCAACCAGCAACGACGGGGCCCCAGCGATGGGTTCATCGTCATCAACGTCGTTGAGGATCAGAGACCACTTCGGCGAGGTGGAAACCACCCGGGCCGGGATGACCTCGCCCACCGTCATGAGGGTCCGTAGGTCATCAGCCGGGTTTGTCGTGACGTCCGCTCGCAGAACCGTCGCAGTCACGGCAGATGTGCTGGTCTTCGGGTAGAGCACCAGCTCGGCCCTGCTGCCCTTCACCATCGCGACCTTGGTGAAGATGACATCGCCGACGGCGTACGCCGCGAGGGCGTCGCTGGCAGCGCGGAGGCTCTTGGTGACGTCGACGCGGTTCGTCTCGGCGTCGTACCAGCCGGTGACCCTCTGCCCGGCGGTCACGATCCGTTCGATGGGAACGTCCTCGACCGTGAGCTCCTCGGCGATCGCGGCCGGGAACATGTTGCCGACGTCGACCAGCGCCCGACCGGCGACAACCCCCGTCACCAATCCGTTGACCTGCCGGAGTTCGCGGGTGGGAAGTGTCTGAAGCAGGCCCGCCGCTGCCGCCATGCGCAGCGTGTCAGAAATGAGCTGCTGGGTGGCGCGTTCGCCATCCCGGGCGTCGAACGCGAATCGCAACGGCGACTTCGCCAGGTCGGATGCCCATTCGTGGCCAAGCGGGTAGACGCGGCCTGCCCCGCCGTACACCTGGGTTCCCTCGGCCATCCGGCGTGAGAACTCCCAGGTGAAGTTGCCGGTCGGCATCAAATACACCTCGGCGAGGTTCCCGGCCTCGCGGGCGATCTCCTCGACGTCGATCCAGGGGTCATCGCGGCCAGCGGGGATGGTCACCACAACAACGGGTCGACGTCGGGCGTTGCCGTTGAGTAGGTCAGCGAGTGCTCCTGCGGAACGCTCGCCGTCGATGTGCTGGATGCTGGCCACAGGAAAAGCCTATGGAGGACCGCCGACAAAATCTGAAGGTCACTCACACCGTTCGACAGAGGGGCAACGCGGCGGCCGAGAACGCCTGGGCCTGCTGGCCCCAGAGCCGACGTGTTTCACAGGAGGCTTGGATCGCCGCTTGCTCGATGTCGGCGACGGCGCGTTCGAGTTCGTCGGAGTCTTGAGCGCTGATGGCAATGAGTCCGGTGGTGCGGAGGATGCCGTGACCGGCAGTGAGGTCGGCTTCCTGTTGGAGGACGTCGCTGTACTCGGCGTGCTGTTGCGCGTCCTCGATCTGGCCGATCCGTTGGCGCTGGGCGGCGTCGGAGATGTACTCGGTCTTCTTCTTGCGGATGTCGCGGGCGGCCTGGTCGGTGCGCATCGGCGTGTAGAGCAGCGTGAAAGTCCGACGCACCCCTGATGAGAGGAGCACGGGCGCGAGGAACCCCGGGTAGACCAGGGAGCGCGGCCATTCGCTGATCCAGAGCACGCAGTGGTGTGCGGAGTCCGACCGCAGCATCGACCAGCTCTCAGTCACGGCGACCGGGCCGGCGGTGGCAAGGTCGCGGCCGAGGTCACCGTGTCGTTCGAGGGCACCGGCGACGACGGGGTCGTAGGCCGAGCGCAGGATGACGGCGAGGTCGCCCGGCTCCAACCAGCCTGACGGTGCGAGGTCCGCAGCTCGCAGGGCAGCAGTCATGGTCGACATCTCCTGTCGGAGCACGGCAGCGGCGCCTCGGTTGCCGCCGCCAGCCGCGCGGATCGCTCGGCCGGCGGCCTTCAGGTCCAGGGAGATCGAGACGGTGCTGGCATGGCGTTCGCCTGCGGGGCCGGCACGGTTGATGAGTTCGCCGTACGTCGTCGAGCTCCACGAGTCGTCGTGGTGGCCGTGCTGGGACCACCACTCGGCCAGGCTCTTGCCGGAGTCGGGCAGGGTCCGCTCCATCACCTGCAACGAGGCGATGCGCCCCGAGCGGCAGGCGGTGGCGAGCACGCGGCCCCAGCTCGTCACGCGGCGTTGCTGCTCGATGGGGTCGAGCAGGATGAACGCCGGGTGGGTGACGCCCACGATCGCGGTCAACGTCGCAGTGTGCGGGTCGTGGACCATGACCGCGCCGGACTCTGGGTCGAACCACTGACGTAGCCGTGCCGCGTCACCGGGCAGCGAGAGCGTCCCCGCGGGACGGGGCTTGACGATGTGACGACGGAACAGCAGTTGTCCGCCGGTCGAGCGCCAGATCCACTTGGTGACTACGGGGAGCCATTCGACGATCTTGCGTCCACCGACGCCGACGAAAGCGAGGATGGCGCAGAGCAGGAGGATCGGGACGACGTACATCAGGGACGGGCCGCCTCCGAAGTAGAGCGCGAACACCAGGACGATCGCGCCGAAGCCGACCACGACGAGCTGTGGCCCGGACAGGCCGAGGAGCACGCCACGTCGGGTGAGGCGAGAGAACTTCACCGGGGCGAGCTCGTAGTCGTGTGCAGTCGCTTGGTCGCTCATCGCTCAGCCCTTCTTGCGGTTGGATTGGGCCGGGACCGAGTCGGCGACATGAGGCGGCATAGGTGCATTGGCAGACGGCGGCGCCTGATTGGCGGCGTCCACCTGCTGGGAGGTGGCGCTCCCGGTGGCCCTTCCCGTTCGCACCCCGGCGGTGGCGGCTTCCTTCGCGACTACCACCCCTGCCGCCACCCCGCCTGCGGCTGCGCCTCCGCCAGTGGCTGAAGCACCTCCTGCGGAGGTGCCCGCCCCGCTTGGAGCCGGCCCGCTTGGAGCCGGCCCGCCAGTGCCGCCCGCTGTCGGTGCCGACGGTCGACGTGTGCCGCCTCCGCCGCCGGTTGCGCCGCTCGAACCGCCGTCGAGCACTTTGCTCGGCTCAGCTCCGGGCCGGCGACTCATCGGAATGGGGAGCGGACGGTTGAGCGCCGACTTGGCCTCCTGCTCGGCCGACATTGCGTGGTACATGTCGAAGCCCATGAAGCTGATTGCCTTGTAGGTCATGTACGGCGCGAACCCGGCCATGAGCATGAGCACAACGCCAGCGATGGGGTCACTGACCGATTGGAGATCTCCGTCGATCGGTGCGGAAACCTGGGCGGTTGCGAGGAGGAAGATAACGACCAGGACGACCTTCGAGATGATCAGCGCGATCACGAACGACGCCCACTTGCTGACCCAGCCGCGCGTGTGGTCCCAGCTCGACCCAGCGAGGGCGATCGGTGCGAACACGATCGCGACGAGCAGCAGCGCCTTGCGGATGAGCAGGCTGATCCACACGATCACTGCCGCGCCGATGGCGAGGCCCGCGATGAACATGGTGATGATCGCGCCGGCACCGGGTGCGGCGATGTTCAGAGTCAGCAGCCCGCCCGCGAGGAGCGCGATCCGGTCGCCCATCTGCTCCATGTTGGTCCCGGCCGCGTTGACGATGCCGATGCAGAGTTGGTCGGTGACCTCCAACGCCGTCGCCAGCAGGGCGAGCGCGACGAACGAGCCGAGGATCGACTTCGCCAACCCGAGGGCTGCTCGCGACAGTGCGGCGGGTTCTCGGCGGATCATGCCGCCGATGACTTGGAGCATGAAGAAGCCGAGCATGACGAAGACGGCGACGCCAAAGAGGATGTTGTAGACCTTCGTGTACTGACTGCTGGTGACGTCGACCATGGTGGTCGAGTCGAAGACCTTCCAGACCGCCTCGAACATCCAGCCCGCTGCGTGGCCCATACCCTGTGCGAGCCAGTCGAAGGGCGCGGAGACGAGAGCTCCTGCCGCGTCGCCCGCGACGTCGCAGACGCCAGAGATGACGGGTACGTCGCAGACGTCGACCATCGTCGTACTCCTCTCGGCTCGGCCGTGTCAGACCTGCTGGCCGACGTTCCAGAAGAAGTTGACGAGCGCGACGGACGCGCCGGTGATGATCGCTGCCCCCAGGCCGACGAGTACGCCGATCTTGCCGCGACCGGCGAGGTGGGGGTTGGACGAGTTCGCGCCGAGTGCCCACACGATTGCGGAGACGATCAGCGCGAGGACGGCGAGGATCAGCCCGACGGTCATCGACGCGCCGACGATGGACTTGAGTTGGCTGATGCCGGGCAGTCCGTTGGAGTTGGGGCCGATGTTGATGTCCTGCGGCAGCAGCACGACGGTGGTGGATAGACCGAGGTTGATCACGATTCCTCCTGAGCGAGTGGGTGGTTCACTCGCTCAGGTGTTCGCTCAGCCCCGTGTGCCGGGAGCCAGGTGAATCGACCCGTCGATGGGGCACCAGGTGTTACGGCCCTCAGGGTGGCCTGTCGGAACTGTCGGAGTCTCCCCGTAGCCTCCGTTTCACGGTCGCGGCGAGCGGCCGGCCACTAGGATTGCTTTGTCGGCTGTGGTGCCGGGCGCGAAAGGGGGAAGACCGATGACGGATGGCCAGAGTTGGGGCGTGCCGCCCAACATGCCGCCCCCTGCGCCTGCTTCGAGCTTTGTGCCCCCGCCTCCGGCAGGCATGCCTCCGCCGGTGCCAGGGACTGGCGCTAGCAGTCAGTTCACCCACCATGCGCCGGTACACGCGCCGATGCATGTCGCTGCGCACCACCCCGGCGCGTACGCGCGCCCAGACAAGTCGCTCGGCGTTGCTTACGTGCTGTGGTTGTTCCTTGGCTTCTTCGGAGTGCACCACTTCTACCTCGGCAAGGTGGGCAGGGGCATCGGCTACTTGCTCACGTTCGGCTGGTTCATGATCGGCCTCCTCGTTGACCTCTTCACGCTCCCGTCCCAGGTGCATCGGGTCAATGCCGAACGCAGGATGGGACTCAGGTGAGGTTGCGCGACGGTTGCGGGGGGTGCCATGGCTGACGCACCCCGTGGCTACCGGAAGGAAACCCGCGAAGTCTTCGTCAAGAAGAACGCTGACTTCTCAGACTCGCGGAAGCACGACGGACTAAAGAGCGGTCTCGCGCGGGATCGGAAGACAAATGACCTGTCGCAGGTGGTGATCGGCGACAGGGTTGAGTCGAACTCGGATCGCGGCCGGCGCGTAGCGCGGAACACCGATCGTGAGCGAGTGCCGGAAGTCCCGGGGAACGCCCCCGACATCTCAGGTCTCGTGCCACTGGCACTTGTCGCTGTTGCCGGGATCGCTGTCGGTGCCGCCGGTATCAAGGTCGCTCAGAACGCTAAGAAGAAGCGACGGGCTGCCCAAATCGAACAGTCGAGCGCCGCGCATGTGGGCGCTGCGCCCGCCGGATGGTACGCGGTCTCTGGCGACTCGACCCGCCTGCGTTATTGGACTGGCTTCGCTTGGACGGACGACTACGCCCAACGGGCTGTCTCCGCACCTCGAATCGCGGCCGACTGGTATCCCGATCCGTCGAATGCGGCGCAGGTGCGTTACTGGGACGGCACTGCATGGACGCATCACGTCTCGCCGGCACCGGGCGCTGTGACCACCCCCGCGGACTGGTATCCGGACCCGTCCAACCCGACGCAACTCCGTTACTGGGACGGGAACTCATGGACGGGTCATGTCACGAGCGGCCCGGGGACCGGCCTCGCGCTTCACCAAGCTGAACCCGTCTCCGCTGCGAGCGGACGTGCTCCGGCCCACCCCGAGCCCAAGTTCAACATGAGCAGTGCCGAGTGGAAGGCGCACGTCGAGGCATGGCTTCGCGTCGGTGCGGCCCATCAGGAGTTGTGGCACCGACTGTCCAACGCACACATTGAGGACGCCGACCCCGCGACCTTGGAGGCACAGCGTCGAATGGAGGCGCTGACCCCTGAGGAAGGCGCTCGACGGATCAAGTTGATGCTTGAGGCGAATCCCGCGCTGCGGGAGCAGTCGACGCCCGTCGACCTCTTGAGGCTCTTTGGCAGCGTCTCGGGCGAGCCGCTCGGAATCGAGAGGAACCGAGGGCGCGACGGCTCTGGCTGAGTGAGCCGCCACGGCACCCGGTCAGTGGCCGAGACCGAGGGCCGGCGACGACGCGACGGCTTGTGTCGGCTCTGCTGGGAAGTCGTGTGCGCGGCGAAGGGGCCCCGCGCCCTCGACGACGCGGTCCGGGTCGACGGCCGTGTGCGAGAGGTCGTAGCCACCCCACGGCGACCGGCCGGGGACATGCCGCGTTCCGTAGGGACGGCGCTCGGTGAGGATCGGCGCGCCAGGGACCTGCATCGACCTCGGGTAGTGCTCGGCGATCCACTTCTTCGCGGCCCTCGACAAGCCGTCCTTGTCCATCATCCGGAGGCGCGACGGCACGATCGGTAGCTCGCGCCACCCGGGTAGCGCGTTGTCGTGCCACATGTCGACCGCGTCGTTCTCGGCGTCGGTGATCCCGTTCCATGCGCACGGCTCGCAGATTGCCTGGTACATCAGCTCGCCCACGCACGCGCAGCTCTCGTGCTTGTCGGCGTGCTTCCAGGGTTCGCAGCGCAGATCCGTCGTGTAGAGGACGAATCCGTGCCCGGCGACCTGGTCGCTCTCGGGGACAGTGACCGATCGACGCCACATTCGGCTGTTGGTGTGGGTCTTGTCGTGGGCGTGCAGGAACTGCCAGTGCTCGAAGGCGGCATCGAGTTCGGCAGGCGGGTAGTACGCCGTGGTGACGTGCAGCGGAGCGCCAGTCCACTCGGGCGCGGCCTCGACCGCCACGTCGTGGTGCATCCCCTCGATGTCGAAGGCGAGCTGTTCGTCGTTCACAACGTCGCGCCTACGTCGAGCAGCCAGTTGGCCCACGCGAGCGCGCCGCCCGTGAGGACCGCGCCGCCGAGCGCGACGAAGAGGCCGGTCTTGCCTTTGCTTACCGTCTGCCAGCTCCCGTTCGAGGAACCGATGGCCCACGTCGCCGCGCAGATGATGACCATCAGCACGGACACGATGAGGCCGTAGGTCAGCAGTGCGCCGACGATGGCGCGGAGCTTGCTGGCTCCTCCGACGGCGCCGAAGTCAGGGCCAACAAGGGGGGCGAGGTAGGATAAAGCATTCACGCTCAGCAGGTGCTTGGCCCTCCCCGCTTACATCTGATGCAAGCGGAATATCGACTAGTTCTCGATGACTGTGAAGTGCAAGTGGTCGTAGTGACCGCCGGTGATGCCGTTGGGGTCGTGCATCCCTCCGCCGTCGTACGGGCGCCACCCTTCGGCCGCTCGTGCCACCGACCAGATGCGGCCCTGCCAGATGAGGTACTCGACACCGAGCGTCTTGGCGTTCTCCTTCAGCCAGTTGGTCACCTTCCACCCGTAGTTGAGCGCATGTCCGGTCGCGGCCGTGCCGATGGAGTTGCCGAAGGTGCCGTCGCAGGCGCGTCCGAGAGGGTGCTCGGACTTGGTGCCTGGACGTTCCGACCAGCACGACCAATGCGAGTCGGGGAAGTTCTTCTGGACCTGGGTGAGGACGCTGGCGGTGCGCTCGGTGATCTGCCCTTCACTGGTGGGGTCGTCGACGAGGTGGTCTGGGTTCTCACCGGAGTACGGGGTGGCAGGCCCACCGTCAGCCGAGCAGCCGGCCGTGTTCGAGCCGCCTTCGACCTCGGCCGCGCCGTGCCCGGCGAGCCAGGGCTCCGGGTCGATCGGGGCGCCGTTCGCTCCGCCCGGTCGCACCTCGAAGTGGAGGTGTGCACCGGTGGAGTAGCCGTCGCTACCGACGTCGGCGATGTACTGGCCCGCGGTGACCGAGTCTCCGGCGCTGACGTGGATGCCGCCCGTGTACATGTGCGCGTAGCCGGTGGCGACCCGCTTCCCGTCGACGGTGTGCTCGATGAGGATGAGGTGGCCGTATCCGGTGGCCGGGCCGGTGAAAGCCACATGCCCGTCAGCAGCGGCAAGGATGTGGGTTCCGCTCGGTGCTGCGAAGTCGACGCCGGTGTGCAGCTTTCGTTCGCCAGTGATGGGGTGGACCCGCATGCCGAAGCCACTCGTCTGAACCCAGGTTCCCGTCGGCAGCGGGAAGACCACATGCGAGGTCTCGGGAACGACAGGGGCGGAGTCGCCGGTGGGCACCGGCGGTGCGATGAGGCACTGGGATTCCGCCTGGGCTGCCGGGCTGAGTAGGGTGCCGAGGCCGAGCAGGATGCTCGCTGGCGCCAGGAGGAGTGCGACCAGCCCGCCGACCACGACCTTGGCCATCGGTCACTCCAGCGGCTTGTCGAGCATCGACAGTCGGAGCAGGTGGCACTCGGGGTACGCCGGACCGCAGACGATGAAGACCGTGAAGGCGACGTCGTGCTGAGAGGCGACCGGTTCGCCCTCCCAGATCCCGGAGCGGTGCCGAGTGCCGTGGATCGTCAGGGCGGTCGTGCCCGGCAGCAACTCGTCACCGGCTTGGGCTTGAGCCTCCGCCCACTTGGACGGCGTGCTCATCGACTCGACCGTGAGCCACTGACGAGTCTCGTATTTCGCCAGCTCGACCCAGGCATCTTGCGTCGGTAGGTAGTTGTCGAGATCGGACACGAGCCCGGGAGTCGACTCGCCCGTCGGGTCGGCCACCGCGACGAGCTGCTCGATGTGATCAGTGCGGCTGACGATCGTGGTCGTGTCCCACTCGAAGAGCGCAGTCGCGACTTTCCGGATGAAGGTCTCCGGGTCGCTCGTGGGCCGGAGGTCGGCGAGCTCGGTGACCGGGAGACTCGGATTCCTTGTGTCACCCAGCCCCGCGTCCTCATGCTTTGGAGCAACTACCTTGGACGAATGCGCGCGGTGGACCAGGACGGCGTACGCGGTGACCGCGAGTAGAAGGAGGACGAGCGCTACGCCAGCGACGATGAGCCGGCGTCGCCGGACGTCGTCGGACGTCGGATAGAGCATGAGCACCCCTAGGGTCTGCGGTCAGTGACAGCAGGCAGGTGCGCGCGCCGATCCGCTCAGGCCGAGATCGGGCTGGAGCGCAGGGCGCGGATCTCGTCGGCGAAGGCATTGGTCTCTGCGACCACACGCTCGAACATCGCCCAGTCGTCGTCGTTGAGCTGCACCGCGAGCTCAGTCGGGTTGTAGAACCGGGACCAGCCGTCGAGATCGCCCCAGGTGAGCCGGAAGGCCCGCAGAGATCTGCCCGAGGTGCTCGGCTTCTTCTTGCCCTTGCGGCCCTTCTTGTCGATCCTGTTGAGCGCCTCGTTGGCAAGATCCTCCAGCTCCTCGGAGGTGATGGGACCCGGCGGCATCGGGGAGTCGTCCACGCCGATGAGTTCCCTCGCCGCCTGGACGGTGAAGTAGGCCGGCTTTACGTCGCCGCCGTTCTGGATGTCCTCCAGCGCTGACTCGGCGATCTTCCGAACCGTGTCAGGGAGAGATCGGTCAGCGGCGACCCGCTCGATTGCGGAGATCTGCTCCAGCATGTTGTACGACGCTTTGCCGGTCACCGCCTGGGCTGCCTGGCGTCGCGTGTCGCCTTCTCCTCGCGGTGCCGCCGCGGCGGCGGCACCGTCTTCTTCATCCGATTCGCTGTCGGCGCCGAAGCGGCTCGCCTCCTGGCGCCGCTTGCCGTCCTCGCGCATCAGCTCCTTGAGCTCTCGGAACAGCGCTGCCTGCTCCAGCGGGCTCAGCGGCTTGCGCTGTTCGTTCTCGTCGTTCTGCGCGAGAAGTCGATTCAGCTCGTCGGAGATGCCGGACCTGACCCATACCTTCAAGGTGCGCCACCCTAGCCGCTTCACGGCTTCGAGCCGGCGAGCACCACAGACGAGCACGCCGTCGGGGGTGATGGTGACGGGCTGCAACAGGCCGAGCTTCTTGATCGACGCCATCAGAGGCTCGATGCCTTCTTCCGGGTGCTGGCGGTGTCGTACGCCGACGATGATCGAGTCGACCTGTCGCTCCAACTCGATGTGGCCCTTCTCCTCAGGCATGACGACCTGCCACCGGTCGGAGGCGTACGGGTTGACGGATGCTCGCGATCTCGGCGAGGAGCGCCTTGTCTCGCAGCAGATCCTCGGCCTGGTCACCGATGACCAGCCTCAGCAGCATGCCGCGGCCAGCCGAGGTGTGCCGGCGGTCAGGGTGCTGGTTTCCGAGGATTACTCGGAGAAACACGAGCCATTCCGTCTGGTTGACGTCCAGGATCGCGTGCGCGCCACGGTCTCGTCTCAGCGCTTCGAACGCGGTCTGGCGGTTGCCGGCGCTCATCAGACGGGTGCAGATGTAGTCGAGAGCGGCGCGAGTGAGGTCCGCCGGCCAGCGCAGCGCGACGAACACGTCCACCGCTTCGTCGACGGCCAACCATGCGTTCGTAGGCTCCGGCTCCTCGTTCTCATCCTCTTCGACTTCGTCCTCGTCGACGTGATCGTGGTCGGCTGCCACGTCGTGATCCGGTGTCAGTTCCTCGAACTCGATCGAGTCCTGCGGTGCCGGGATCGCGAAAGCGGGGTGGAAGTCGAGCAGGTCTGCCTCGCGGTCGCTGAAGCGCTCCGCGTCGTGACGCTCGATGTCGACTTCCCGCCGAGCCTGGTGGTTCGAGCACAGGAGTCCGTCGGCGCGCCGGTCGTAGATCAGCGTCAGCTCGACGGCACGTGTGACGACCGCCCAGGGATCTTCGGCGACCCGCACTGCGCGGGTGTGCATCGAATCGAAGGCCGCGATTGCCGCCTCGACTGGCTCGTAGCCGTACTTCCGGGCGAGCGCGCCGTACTTCTCCATCGCGTAGACCATGAGGTCGGATGCCTCCGGATCGTTGCTCCAGCCCGTGTCGGAGTAGCGCAGTCGGACCAGCATGAGCCGGAGCCCTTCGGTGGTCGTGAAGTCCAGGGCGGATTCGTCGGTTGCGCTGGTCATAGCCCCAACTCCTCGGTCGTGGTCACCGTCGGACTGGGCGGCTCGGGGCGGGCGATGGCGGCGCGGCTGATTCGTCGGCCGGCCTTGGCGGCGGTGACCGGCGCGGAGCGAGAGCGGCGGACCAGTTCGGCCTGGAGGTCGATGCCTCGGTTGGCCCACTTCGCGCCGACGAGAGTCGGGAGCTCGGTGGGGCGAACCCAGGCGATGCCGCGTTGGGCTTGTGCCTCTGGCTTGACGGCTACCTCGGCGACTGACGGATCACGGTAGACTGCGAGGGCGGAGGCTGCTTCGTCAGGTTGCGGCTGGGGCGTCGGCTCGTCGGGCATGGCCCGACCATCGCGCCGGTCGTAGAAGTCGTTGTTGTTCATAGCGACACCGCCTCAGCCGCCGCCGTAGGGCGGGCAACGGTCGTGGCCCCAAGTCGCGACGCGATCCGGTACGCCGACCGGATCGTCGTCATGGCCTCCCGGTCGGAGAGCCCGGCAGAGCGCGCCGCGTCGCCGAGGAGGTTTGCGGTTGAGTCGAAGGAGTGACCCTCCTCGACCATCCGGCATGCGGCCCAGAACAGTCCGTGGTTGCGCGCACCTTCGGGCCGGGCGGCGACCCAATCCGCCAGCTTCTCCGGGCGGGACCCGACGGCTGGCATGGAGGCGGGCGGTCGGCTCGGCCGTGGCGGTTCAAGGAACGCGCGGAGCGCCGAGGCGTCGACAGGAGTAGCACGGTGTTGAGCGACGGCGATCAGCTCGTACGCCCTGCCAGCAACTGTGGAGGGCGGGACGATGATGTATCCGCCGTCGCCCCGAAAGTCGACGTGCTGACTCGGGACCTGCCACGACCGCTGCTCGTCGACTCCGCCGCGCAGGTAGTAGGCGTGGACGCCGGCGGACGGGGTGCGGACCAGCCACGCCCAGCCATCGGCTATGCCGGCGGACCTGGCGCGCTCGAAGGCGGCGAACCCGTTGCCGCTGGAGTGGACGTCGACGTCGACCACGTCGACCCCGGCCGCCGCTCCGGTGGGCATGCCGATGTTCGCCTCGGGCCACCGCTGCCACCACCCGCGGACGGTCGCCGGGTCCGTGCTCGCGTCGTGGAAGCCGTGGGTGGTCAGGGGTTGCTTTCCGCCGGGCGTGCAGGGGAAGACCGGGATGTCGCGCGTGGCGAGCATCATGGAGGCGGTGGCGAGGTCCGTCGCGTCGGACAAGGTGACGGGCAGCCACGGGTTCCACCGCGAAGTCCGGGACTGCCGTTGTGCTGAGTGGTTCATGACCACGACGTTGCGCCGAGGGGGCACCAAATTTCGCCCGTGGTCAGCTCGCCCGGGGCACCACGGGCGAGTCGTCGAGTCAGCGTTTTCGCAGGTCAACCCCCCGTGGCGGCTAGGAAAGAATTTCTGCGCGAGGAGGTTGCGCAGCGACGAATCAGCTCTTGCGGGGCCGCTTCGGGCTGCCCCAGTCGTGGTTCTTGACCACGGTCTTCGTTCGGTCGGGGAGGTCGATCGGCGGCAGGTGGTCGTCGGTGCGGTTGAAGACGTGCTCGTCGAGGATCTGATCCGCGAGCGTCTCGTGGCCTTCGGCTTCGGCGACCTTGGCGAGGTCGAGTCGGCAGACCTCGTCGTACGGCGCGGCCCTACATCCGATCTCCGCCGCGTAGCGGGCGCGTTCGAGATCTCCGCGGGAGAATGCGTCCGTCGCGACAATGTGAGCGACGTCGACGACTGCGAGCATGGCGGTCTCGTGGACCCGTTCGTCATCGAGCAGCCAACTCCAGCCAAGCGAGCGCAGCGCGGTGAACGGCTCACCGGTGACCAGTTCGAGCGCCGTCCCCAGGTCGGCCATGCCATCGGCTCCGCGCGCCTGGGCGCGGACACGCAGCCGGCGGAAGAGGTCGAAGTCGACGAGGACGTCGTGCAATTGGTAGCCGCCCACGCCCCGCGCCGCGTGCGCTGGGGAGGTGGTCGCTGCCGGTAGGTGTGGCTGCTCGCTTCGGGCGCTGATGCCGAACCACTCTCGAATGGACCCGAGGTCGGTGCGTGCTCGTGACTGGCTGATCCCAAACGCGTCACGGACGAGTCGTGACGAGACACCAGCCGGGTGAAGCGCCAGATAGGTGACGAGCTCGGTGAAGTAGGCCCGTCGCTCAGTGACGGCCTCCGGTGGCTCGTTCGGAGCAGTGACGGTCACCGGTCCGAGGAGTTGCAGCTTCGGCAGCGGGCTCGCCGAGTCGTGCCACTCGGCCAGGTCAACGTCGAGCTCGGGGTCGGTCTCCTCGACGGCGCGGCGGGTCTGCTCGGGCACGAGGGGAGCGAGCATGGCGACGTCGTCGGAAGTCGTGGATGCGACGGCCTCGTACCGCTGGGGGGCCTCGGGGAGCAGCGAGTCACTTCCCGCCTCACCCGCAGGACGGATCTCGGTCAACTCAGGCAGCAGGGCGCCGGCCTGGTCGGCGAGTGCACGCCACCCCGTCGCCTCTTCCTCACGCGGCATCGGGACCACGGGAGATTCGCGGGTCAGGTCCACGATTGCAGCGGTTGCGGTTGCTTCCTCTGCAGTCAGGCCAGCGGCGAGCAGGTCGAGGTCCATCTTCCGGACGCGGAGCCGACCGTCGCTGGTCAGCTCGACCGCGAGATCGCCGGGCTCAGCGTCTCCGATGCTGACCACCGAGAAGCCGGAACGCGACGTCTGGTGCTGGACCAGGTCAACAAGGGAGTGGACCTCGTTGCTGCGATCGCCAGCAACGAGCAGGACGCGGAACGGCTCGGGGTCTCCGTGGCCGTCTTCTTGGTCGCGAGCGAGGTCGTGGTGGAGACGGTTGAGGAACACCGTGTCGTCGGCCGGATGCACCCGCAGCCGGAGCGTGTCGAGGTCCGCGAGTTCGGAAGCAACGTCGATCGTGTCGACGGTTGCAATAACGGCCCACGGGCTCAGGGCCAGTTCAGCGGCCAGATGACGGGCGAGCGCCAGAGCATGCCCGGGGTCGCCGGTGAGAGTGACTGACCCGAGCCGTTCCAGGTCGAGCAGCCACAGGTGTCCGTCTGCCCCCTGTCCGATGCTGGCGAGCAGAGGGTACGGCGGAAGAACGTCTTCATCTGTCACGGGCGAGTCGAGTTCGGCAGACCACCTCGTCTCCGCACCGGACCACGGCTCGGGCAGGTCCGCAGGCTCGGCGAGATGCAGGGTGACGGACTGCTTGCCTACCTCGACGGCGGCGAGTTTGGGCTGCTCGCCCGTGGACGCGGCGAGGTGCCGCAGCAGTCGGTCGAGTTGGACGATCACCTCAGCTGCTGGAGCACCGGCCACAGTTGCTGTTCGTTCGACCGCTCGAACCTCTGGAGGTGGCGGTTCCACCATGAAGCCAGGACGGCGATACCGCTGCTGGGTTCGTCGGTGAGCGCGCAAGGCGGCCAGCACGGCTCCGGCGAGCAGGGCGCCGCCGCCAACCAGTCCAGGCAGCACCCACGACGCTGCCTCCTTCTCGTCCGCATTGTCGGTCTCAGATGCCACGGGCGAGTCGCCCGGTTCCGCGGTGGGTGTTGTGGGTGTGGTTGTCTCGACCGGGTCAGGTCCGACGTGCTTGCCACCGGACTCGACCACGGGCGGGTCATCAACGACCGGCGGCTCGACCACGGGCGGGTCCACGACTGCGCCGGGGATGGTGAGCTCCCAGTCTGGGCGGATCAGATCGGGGTTCGTGAGATTTTGCCCGTCGGGCTGAACCGTGTCGCGTGACGCCTCGAAGATCTCGGGATAGCGCTCGCCGTCACCCAGTTCCTCCTCGGCGATGTCCCAGAGTGTGTCGCCCGGCTCGACGACGTACGCCTCGTCATCCTTCGGCTTGGGGGTGGCGTCGCTCGGCAGCCGCAGGACCAGGCCGGGGTCGATGAAGCTCGGCTCGCCCTGGAGGGCCTCGGCGTTGAGCGCGACGATCTCGCGGAACCGCATCGGGTCGCCGAGCTGCTCCTGGGCGATCTTCCACAGGCTGTCGCCGCGGCGAACCGTGTACTCGACCGTGGGCATGTCAGGCTCGGGGTCCGCCACTGCGGGAGCGGCCTGCTGGACGGCTTGCGGCGGCGCGCCCTCCGGCATGGCCACGAGACGAGGTGCCTCGACCGGAGGCGAGGCGTGGGCGGGCTGCGGAGCGAAGACTGGTGCGACCGTGGGAGCGACCGCGAAGAGCAGCGTCGCCATCGCGACGAGCCGTCCCGCGAAGCCCTGCGGGAGTGCGAGTCCCGGGAGTCGAGGCGCCGACACGCCTCTGAGAGCAGAGAGCATCTCGACGAAGATGGACAGAGCCATGACCGCCCACGCCACCCAGGCGACGACCCCGATGACCAGGAGCGCCAGGGTGCCGTCGTCCGGGCTGGTGAGCAGGGTGCGGAGGTCGCTGAGGCTCTCGTGCCACGGGGTCGCGCCGATCGCGACGAGCAGCAGCGGAGTTCCGACAACGAGCAGCAGGATGAGCACGGTGGCTCCGAGGCCCGTGAGGCGCTTGCGTGCGTTCACTGTTCGGTTCCTCCCAGGGTGCGGGCGATGCGCGCTGTGGCGTCGGAGGTGACGGTCAGGTTGCCGATGCCGATGAGGCTCAAGAACTTGGGCTTGTAGGTGTCGGTGACTTCGACGTGGATGGTGTCGCCGCCGGTGACGGAGACCGTTCCGGTCACGCCGGAGGCGGCGAGGTAGTGCTCGGCGGCGGCGCGGGCTGCGGCGGTGTCGACGCTGACGTAGCGGCCCTCGATGGCCGGCGCGGCCTGGACGCGCTCGCCGCCGGTACGGGCGGCCTCGGCGGCGATGTTCTGGGCCCGCTGCTTGGCGTGGACCTGGCCGCCGAGGTCGACGGCGAGTCCGACGAGCATCATCATCACGAAGCTTGCGGTCACCATCCATACCGAGATGGAGCCGCGCTCGTCGCGCGTACGCCGCATCATCCGCGCTCCCTCCACGTGTCGATCGGGCTCGTCACCGTCGCCTTGATCAGCCGGCTGCCAGGTACGCCGGGCACCGACAGATCGGAGAGGTCGAGGCGGCACTGGACCGTCACCGAGACGTCTGCTGCCTCGCCGACAGCGCGTGAGAAGCCGCTGGCGTCGACCACGACGTCGATATCGAGGCAGTCGATGCCCTGGTTGGCCAGGCTCGCGGTCGCAGCAGAGACCGCCTCCGACTTCGCCGAGCTCGTGGTGCGCTCGATCGACGCCGAACGAGCCGCATCTGCGGCCGCTGTCTCGACCGACTGGTGCGTCATCGCCGTACGTCCACCGAAGATGATCAGCCCGACGAAAAGGGCGAAGGCAGGCACGGCGATGACGGCCTCGACGGCTGCCGATCCGCGCTCGTCGTACGCCCACGGGCGCGTCATGGTGTC
>NZ_JBFWVK010000013.1:0-11337 GCF_050246775.1 Nocardioides sp.
ATTCCGAACCCGGAAGTTAAGCCTTTCAGCGCCGATGGTACTGCAACCGGAAGGTTGTGGGAGAGTAGGACGTCGCCGGACAACCACTTCGTAGAGGCCACCCACCAGGGTGGCCTCTACGCTATTTCCCACGCTTTTTGGGCCCTCATTCTCTCCACAGGGCACGTCTGGCGCGAGTGTGTGCACAGGTTCGTGTCCCCTCCTCGCTAGCCGGCGTCGAACGCCGGAGCATGGAGGCTAGGAGGTGGTCAACGTGACCAATGCGCATTGAGCCGGCCGGCGTCGGACAGGACCGAGGTCGACCCGCGCGGTGGCGCTGTGAATCGGGTCCGGCTGCGTGGGCGGCTCGTGTCCGACCCGCAGTTTCGAAGCTTGGCGAACGGCGACTCCCTGTGGTCCTTCCGCGTGGTCATTCCGCGGTCCGGCCCGGCCAGAGCCCTTGCTGCCACCGATGCTTTGGACTGTGTGGCTTGGGAGGGCCGGATCAGTCGCACTGTCCAGACGTGGCGTGAGGGCGACGAGGTGGAAGTGGCCGGTGCCCTTCGGCGTCGCTTCTTCCGCTCCGGCGCAGCCACCGTCTCCCGCGTCGAGGTGGAGGCCGTCGCCGGTCGCCTCATTCGTCGAGGAGAGACCTCATGAGGACCCCGAGGCTGGGCTTGGGTTGGAACGAGGTCGCCTTCTCAGGCAGGAGGATGCCCGCCCCGGCCGCGTCGGCGACGGCATCGAAGGGCGGGATCGGCATGAGGATGCAGGTGCCGGAGTGCGTCCTGGCCTGGACCAGGGCGGATTCGGCGGTGTGATGGAACGAGATGTTGCGCTTCTCGACGGACAGCAGGGGCAAGAGCACTTCGTCGAGGGTCGCCACCGCGAGGACGTCGGCGGACGGGAGCGTGAGAGTGGCCCAGGTCGTGTCGTCGGTGAGGACGAGGGTGTGGTCGCCGAGGTGCTCCAGAGCCTCCCAGCGGCTCATCACCCGGCAGTCGTAGCCCGGTTGTTCGGCACAGGCCGAGACGACCTCGCTCATGGTCCTGCCCGCCACGAAGCGATGGATGGGTCCCAGCCACAACGGGGTGTCACTCTGGTCGACGAGCATGGCCAGGCCGAAGTCCCACGCAGTGCCGGGGTTGGCCTGCTGCAGTCGCAGGTAGGCCGCGTAGCGATGGTGCCCGTCCGCGATGAGCGCCCGGGTGTCGGCCAAGCCCTCGCTCAGGACCTTGAGATGTTCGGGATCGTGCAGCGGCCACAACCGATGGACCTGGTCGGCGCGGTCGGCGAAGGACAGGGTCGGTCGCGTCTGCGCCACCTCATGAATGACCGCGCGCATCGCGGCCGGGCCACGGTGCACCAGGAGGATGGGGGCCGGATTGATGTGCATCTCCTGCATGCGGGCTGCGAGCTCATCGACCTGTTCGGGGTGCACGCCCTCGTGCGGGAAGACCGCCTGCTGTGCATCGGGGCAGGTCTGCGAGGTGCGCGACAGATCAAGGGCCCCTACGAGGCCGCGGATCGTCACACCTGCGGCGGTGTACTCGTGGAGGTAGACCGCAGGGTCGTCGTCCCGGTGGATCCGGCCGGTGTCCTGCCAATGGCGCAGCCTCGCCGGCACGTCCGCGTACGGCCGGGCGAAAGCTCGCGCCGATGCCGGGTCGCCGATCCCGGACGCACCGAGCATCAGCGCCCGAAATGGCCTCAGGGTGAAAGGCTTGACCACGTACGGCGGCGCGACCGGCGCAGTGGTGTCCATCGCAGCATCGTAGGGTGCAGTGCCAAAGTGATGAGGAGGGCCCAGATGCTCCGCTCCAGCACAGACCCGCTGATGCGCGCCTACGATCTTGTGATGCTCGATCTGGACGGCGTCGTCTACATCGGGCCACGCGCAGTGGAAGGCGCGCCGGAGCACCTCGAGCGGGTGCGCTCGGCTGGAACCCATCTTGCGTTCGTGACCAACAACGCAGCACGCCCGCCCGAGGCCGTTGCCGCGCACTTGACCCGGCTGGGAGTCGCGGCCGATCCAGAGGACGTCGTGACTTCTGCCCAGGCCGCCGCCCGGCTGCTGACCGACCTCGTCCGACCAGGTGCGCCGGTGCTGCTGGTGGGTGGTCCCGGGGTCGAGCTCGCGTTGCGGGAGCGCGGGTTCGAGCCCGTGACGACGCTGGAGGCGAAGCCTGAGGCGGTGGTCACAGGCTACGGTCCCGATCTTCCCTGGAAGCAGTTGATGTTGGGGGCGGTGCAGATCAGGGCAGGACTGCCGTGGGTCGCCTCCAACACCGACATGACCATCCCGACCGCGTTCGGTCTCGGCCCGGGCCATGGCGTGGTCGTCCGCATGCTCGCTGAGTTCTCGGGCAAGTCCCCGGCGGTGGCTGGCAAACCCGAGAGGCCGCTATTGGACGAGACGGTGTCGCGTGTGGGAGGCACCCACCCGCTCATGGTGGGGGACCGTCTGGACACTGACATCCTCGGAGCCCACAACGCTGAGGTGGACTCACTTCTCGTCCTGACAGGGGTGACCGGCCTCGCCGAGCTGGTGACGGCGCCGCCTGAGCAGCGCCCGACGTTCCTCGCGTGCGATCTCGGCGGACTGCTGACCCCGCACCCCGAGGTCGTGCAGCAGCACGACGCATGGGGAGTGGGGGGATGGCGTGGCACCGTCAAGGACGGGGACCTCGTGGTCGAGGGCGACGGTGGGGTCGACGACTGGTGGCGATGCGCTGCGGCGACGGCCTGGCAGCACCTCGATGCGACCGGGCAGCCTGTCGATGTCTCCGGACTCGCGCCCGCGATGTCCGCCACCGGCTCGAGCGACGGGTAGCGTTGCCCGACATGAGCGAGCCCATCGAACCCACCGGTGACCCTGACGTGGACGCGGTCCTCGAGACGATGGCCGATCTCGAGGAACTCCCGGTCGAGGACCACATCGCCGTGTTCGAGCAGGCTCACGAACGCCTGAGGGCAGCCCTCGAGGCTCCCGGGCGGGTGTCGGACAGTCAGGCACCGGCCGGTGTGAACCCGATCCCGCCGGGTTTGCGACCTGGTGGCTGAGCCGACGTGCCCCCACGCAGATTGCGGCTCGATGCCGAACTGGTTCGCCGCGGGCTCGCCCGGTCGCGTGAGCACGCCAGCGAACTGGTGGCCGCCCGCCGGGTGAAGGTGGGTGGTGCAGTGGCGACCAAACCCGCGACCGGGGTCACCACCGACGTTGCGATCCTCGTCGATGCCGACCCGGACCGCCCCGACTACGTGTCTCGCGGTGGCCACAAGCTGGCCGGAGCCCTGGCCGCCTTCGCGGACCGGGGTCTCGAGGTCACCGGGCGACGCTGCCTCGACGCCGGAGCGTCCACCGGCGGGTTCACCGACGTCCTGCTCCGCGCCGGCGCCGCGGAGGTCGTGGCCGTCGACGTCGGGTACGGCCAGCTGGCGTGGCGCCTGCAGAGTGACGATCGAGTGCGCGTTCACGACCGCACCAACATCCGGGAACTGTCCACCGAGCTCATCGGCGGCCCCGTCGAGCTCGTGGTGGGCGACCTGTCCTTCATCTCGTTGCTGCTCGTGCTCGATGCGCTGATCGGCGTCACCGCACCCGACGGGGACATGGCCCTGATGGTCAAGCCACAGTTCGAGGTGGGCAAGGACCGGGTCGGCAAGGGCGGCGTCGTACGTGATCTCGGCCTCCGGGCCGAAGCCGTCAGTGCAGTGGCGGCCGCAGCTGCCGAGCGGGGCTGGGGCGCCCAGGGGGTGACCACCAGCCCATTGCCCGGGCCTTCGGGCAATGTCGAGTTCTTCTTGTGGCTGCGGCACGGCGAGGCCGTGATCGGCCCCGACGACGTGACCGCGGAGGTCGTGCGCTCCGCGCACCTGGGGGTAGCGAGTGAGAAGGTGGAGTCGTGACCGTGACCAATGCCTTCGTGTCCCCGATCGAGGGCGTCCCGCAGATCCGACGCGTCCTGCTGCTCGCCCACACCGGCCGCGACCAGGCCCGTGAGGTGGCTCGCTCGTTCTGCAAAGCCCTCACCGCACACGGCATCATCGTCCGGCTGCTCCACGAGGAGGCCCGCGACCTCGGCCTGGAGCCGACCGCCACCGAACCCAGCGTGGAGGTGGTGCCCGCCGATTCCAGGGCCGCCATCGACTGCGAGCTGGCGGTCGTGATCGGGGGCGACGGCACCATCCTGCGAGCCGCGGAGCTCACCCGCGGCACCACGACGGCTCTCCTCGGGGTCAACCTGGGCCACGTGGGCTTCCTGGCGGAGGCTGAGTACGACGACGTCGAGTCGACGATCGACGCCATCGTGCACCGGCGCTACGTGGCCGAGGAGCGGCTCACCCTCGACGTGTCGGTGTTCAGGGGCGGCGAGCTCGTGGCCAGCACCTGGGCCCTCAACGAGGCCAGCGTCGAGAAGGCCGCCCGTCAACGGATGCTGGAGGTCGTCGTCGAGGTCGACGGCCGACCCCTCTCGCGCTGGGGCTGCGACGGTGTCGTCTGCGCGACTCCGACGGGCTCCACCGCCTACAACTTCAGCGCCGGGGGTCCCGTCGTGTGGCCAGGGGTCGAAGCCCTCCTCATGGTGCCGATCAGCGCCCACGCGCTGTTCGCCCGACCCATGGTCGTCTCGCCCACATCCATGCTGGCCGTCGAGGTCCTGGCCCAGAACGAAGGTGCCGGTGTGCTGTGGTGCGACGGTCGTCGCACGGTGGACCTGCCGCCGGGTGCGCGCATCGAGGTACGGCGCGGGCGCGAGCCCGTGCGCCTGGTGCGCCTCCATGAGGCGCCCTTCACCGACCGCCTGGTGGCGAAGTTCGGTCTGTCGATCGAGGGTTGGCGCGGTGCCTCCGAGCGCCGCCGCCGATCTGAGGGCAGCGCCGATGATTGAGGAGATCCGGATCAGCTCGCTCGGAGTGATCGAGTCCTCGACCCTCGAGCTCGGGCCCGGCCTCACGGTGATCACCGGCGAGACGGGTGCCGGCAAGACGATGATCGTGACGGCGCTGGGCCTGCTGCTGGGTGGACGCGCGGACACTGGTGCCGTGCGGACCGGCGCCAAGACCGCCCGCGTCGAGGGCGTGATCGTGTCGACGGCTCTGCCGGGCCTGGTCTCGGCTGTCGAGGACCTCGGGGGCGAGGTCGAGGACGAGCGGGTCGTGCTGGCCCGCAACATCAGCAGCGAGGGCCGCTCGCGGGCCTACGTCGGAGGTGCTTCGGTCCCCGCCTCGGCCCTGTCCGGGGTGGCTGAGCCGCTGGTCGCCGTCCACGGTCAGTCAGACCAGCATCGCCTGCTGCGCCCGCGCGCCCAGCGCGAGGCCCTTGATCGTTTCGGAGCCGCGACGATCAGTGAGCTCGCCAGCCGTTGGAGTGACCTGCACAGCCGCTTGGTCGCCGTCGAGACCGAGCTGGTCGACGTCGTCGCCAACGCCCGGGAGAGGGCCAGGGAAGCCGACCTGCTGCGTTTCGGGCTCGACGAGGTGGCAGCAGTCTCGCCAGCCCCCGGTGAGGATGCTGAGCTGGCCGCCGAGGAGACCCGCCTCGGATTCGCCGACACCCTGCGCGTGGCTGCCGAAGGAGCTCGGGAGGCACTGTCCTCCGATCTGGGCGGGCCCGATGCCCTGAGCGCCACCTCAGTGGCCCGCCGGCTCCTCGAAGGCGTGCAGGACCACGATCCCGAGGCCGCGGCGCTGGCCGCCCGTCTCGCCGAGATCTCCTACCTGCTCTCCGACGCCGCTGCTGACGTCGCCTCCTACGCGGCCCGGCTCGAGACCGATCCGAACCGACTGGCCACCGTCTCGGAGCGACGCTCGTCCCTGATCGCGCTGACCCGCAAGTACGGCGAGACCATCGACGAGGTCCTGTCCTGGGCGGAGGTCGCCTCCCAGCGGCTGCTGGAGCTCGACGGCACCGACGAGCGGATCGAGCAGTTGCACGCGACCCGCCGGCAGGTGCGAGCAGATCTCGCCCGCACCGGTGCCGAGCTCACCGCGGCACGAACCCGCGCCGCCGACGTACTGGCCAGCACGGTCACCGCGGAGCTCACCCGGCTCGCGATGCCGCACGCCCAGGTCACGCTGACGGTGACCCAGCACACGGAGGAGCCACCGGCAGCCGAGGGTCCCGGGCAGCCGTTGGAGGTGGGCGGGAGGTGGCTTCGCTACACGTCCTCCGGTCTCGACGAGATCGAGTTCCTGCTCGCGGCCAACACCGGGTCGGAGCCCCGGCCGCTGCACAAGGGTGCCTCCGGGGGCGAGCTGTCCCGGGTGATGCTGGCACTCGAGGTCGCCCTCGCCGGCACCAGCCCGGTGCCGACCTTCGTCTTCGACGAGGTGGACGCGGGCGTCGGTGGCAAGGCCGCGGTCGAAGTCGGCCGGCGCCTGGCCACACTGGCACGCAGCGCGCAGGTCCTCGTAGTCACCCACCTGCCCCAGGTGGCTGCCTATGCGGACCGCCATGTCGTGGTCCACAAGTCGAGTGACGGCACGGTGACCACCTCCGGGCTCGTCGTGCTGGACGATCCCGCACGAGTCCGCGAGCTGTCTCGGATGCTGGCCGGCCAGGAGGAGTCCGACACCGCGCTGGCCCACGCTGAGGAGCTGCTCGCGACGGCGCAGGCCGAGCGCTGACCGCGCTCTGACCGTCCACGGGAGCTGCCAGGAGCAGGCGACTCGCCCGACACCCACGGTTGCGCAGATCACCGACGGGTCTTTGTCACGATTGAACTGATGAGATTCCCCGCGCGACAACGACTCGACACCGCCCTGCCCGGACTTCGCGCCACCGCGCGGGTCGAACGGCGAACCAAGAACCTCCTGGCGCGCCTTCGTCCCGGTGACATCGCCGTGATCGATCACCTGGACCTGGATCGAGCCACCGCCCAAGCCCTGGCCGACGCCGAGGTGGCGGCTGTGGTCAACGCCTCGGCCTTCATCTCCGGTCGCTATCCCAACCTCGGGCCGGAGCTTCTCGCTCAGTCCGGCATCGCCCTGGTCGACGGCATCGGGACCGCGGGACTCGCAGCCATCAAGGACGCCACCGCCATTCGGCTCCACGAAGGCACCGTGTACGTCGACGAGGCGCCGGTGGCGCACGGCCGGGTGGTCGACCTCGAGACCGTCATCGAGGAGATGACCGCGGCCCGTCAGGGCCTCGGTGCACAGCTCGAGAGCTTCACCCACAACAGCACCGAGTTCCTGCGTCGCGAGCAGGACCTCCTGCTGCATGGCTCCGGTGCTCCGCGACTCGCCACTGCACTGGCCGGACGTCCGGTCGTCGTGGTGGTGCAGGGGCACGACCACGCGGCGGAACTCGCCGGGATCTCATCCTTCATCAAGCAACAGGCACCCGTCCTGATCGGAGTCGATCGTGGTGGTGACGTGCTCCTGGCGGCCGGCCACCGTCTCGACGTACTCGTGGTGACCAGCCAGGGGCGGGTCGGCGACGGGCATCAGGCCGTGTCGTCCAAGGCCGTCAAGGCGGCCCGGGACGTCGTGGCCCTGGTCGACCGTGGTTCAGCCCGCACGGTGACCGAGCCGCTCGAACGACTCGGGGTGCAGCCACTCCGGTTCGAGACCGGAGCCACGGCGGAGGACGCTGCCCTGCTGCTCGGTGACCTCAACGACGCCTCGCTGATCGTCGGGGTCGGCATGAGCGCAACCCTGGATGAGTTCCTCGACAGCCAGCGGGCGGGCCTGGCAAGCACCTATCTCACCCGACTCAAACTCGGGCCGCGCCTCGTCGATGCCGCCGCGGTCCCCGAGCTCTACTCCGGCACCGTCCGCCCCCGACACCTCCTGATGGTGGTCATCGCCGGCCTCGTCGCGCTCGCCGCCGCCATCGGCGTGACACCCGTGGGCCAGGAGTGGGCCGACGCGCTCGGCAACGGTGCCACCGACCTCTTCGACTCCCTGCAAGGACTCTTCTCGTGATCTCGTTCCGCCACCACCTCGTCTCGCTCGTCGCCGTCTTCCTCGCCCTCGCGGTCGGCGTGGTGCTCGGCGGAGGTCCCCTCTCCGAGGTCGGCCGGACCACGGACGACGCAGCCGAGACATCAGCGGCGAAGAAGCAGGACGCCACCGCGACCGCCGCCGACGGTTTCGCCGACGACTACGTCACCGCCACAGCACCCTCGACCCTCGCTCAGACACTGAAGGGCGAGAGCGTCGTCCTGGTGACGATGCCGGGTGCCGACCCCGAGGTCGCCAAGCAGCTGGGCACCCTGGTCGACACCGCCGGAGGGGAAGTGGTCGGTCAGTACGCCGCTGCCCCCGGCCTTGTCGACCCTGGTGAGAAGTCACTGGTGGACACGCTGGGCAGCCAGCTGGCGACCTCGCTGAAGGACGCCAACATCCCGGCCGACGCCACCACCTACGTCCGGATGGGACGGCTGCTCGGACTGGGCCTCGCCACCAGGACCCCGGGCGGTTCGGCCATCGATGACCGGGCGACCTCGATCCTCGAGAGCCTCAAGGGCGCCGAGCTGTTGACCAGCACCGCCGCACCCACCAAGCGCGGAGCACTGGTGCTGGTGGTCATGGGGGAGGAACCCAGTGACCTGGAGGCCGGGGGAGACGTCGTCATGGCGGGCCTCGCCACCGGTCTTGCGCAGGTCAGCCAGGGTGTCGTCGTGGCCGGTTCGACCGGTTCGGCCGCCGACGGCGAGCTGGCGCAGCTGCGCGAGGACGAGACGTTGACGGCCGCGGTCTCCACCACCGACTCGGTGCAGACCGGGGCCGGACAGGTCACCGCGGTGCTGGCGCTCAGTGCCGTCACGGACGGGACCATCGGCGCGTTCGGGGCGTCGGGTGCGGACGGACCCGTCCCGGTCGGGTAGGCTAGAACCCCGTGAAGACCGGGGCTCCCACCAAGCATGTATTCGTCACCGGAGGCGTCGCCTCCTCACTCGGCAAAGGGCTCACGGCATCAAGCCTGGGCAGCCTGCTGAAGGCACGTGGGCTGCGGGTGACCATGCAGAAGCTGGACCCGTATCTCAACGTTGACCCCGGCACCATGAACCCGTTCCAGCACGGCGAGGTCTTCGTGACCAACGACGGCGCGGAGACCGATCTGGACATCGGTCACTACGAGCGGTTCCTCGACACCGACCTCAGCCAGATCGCCAACGTCACGACCGGACAGGTGTACTCGTCGGTGATCGCCAAGGAACGTCGCGGCGACTACCTGGGTGACACCGTCCAGGTGATCCCCCACATCACCAACGAGATCAAGGAACGCATCCTGGCGATGGGCAGTGCCGACGTCGACGTGGTGATCACCGAGGTCGGCGGCACGGTCGGTGACATCGAGTCCCTCCCGTTCCTCGAAGCCGCCCGCCAGGTGCGCCACGACATCGGTCGCGACAACGTCTTCTTCCTCCACGTCTCCCTGGTGCCCTACATCGGTCCCTCGGGCGAGCTGAAGACCAAGCCTACCCAACACTCGGTGGCGGCGCTGCGCCAGGTCGGTATCCAGCCCGATGCCGTCGTCTGCCGCGCCGACCGCGAGCTCCCGCAGTCGATCAAGAAGAAGATCTCCTTGATGTGCGATGTCGACGAGGAGGCAGTGGTGACCGCTGCCGACGCCCCCTCGATCTACGACATCCCGAAGGTGCTGCACCGCGAGGGTCTCGACGCCTACGTCGTACGGCGCCTGGACCTGCCGTTCCGCGACGTGGACTGGACCGTCTGGGACGACCTGCTCCGGCGGGTGCACCACCCGAAGGAGGAGGTGACCGTTGCCCTGGTCGGCAAGTACATCGACCTGCCGGACGCCTACCTGTCCGTCGGCGAGGCGCTGCGAGCGGGCGGCTTCGCCCACGAGGCCAAGGTGCACGTGCGGTGGATCGCCTCGGACGAGTGCGAGAGCCCGGCCGGTGCCGCTCGCCTGCTCGGGGACGTCGACGCAGTGCTGGTGCCGGGAGGCTTCGGCATCCGGGGCATCGAAGGCAAGCTCGGAGCTCTGCACTACGCCCGCACCCACGGCATTCCCACACTCGGGCTGTGCCTCGGCCTGCAATGCATGGTGATCGAGTACGCCCGCAACGTCGCCGGAGTCGACAAGGCCGCCTCGACCGAGTTCGATCCGTCCTGCCCCGAGCCGGTGATCTCGACCATGGCGGAGCAGACCAGCTTCGTGGAGGGGGCTGGCGACCTGGGCGGCACCATGCGCCTGGGCCTCTACCCGGCCGAGCTCGCACCGGGCAGCATCGTGCGCGAGGTGTACGGCGCCAGCGTGGTGGAGGAACGCCACCGCCACCGCTACGAGTTCAACAATGCCTACCGCGACCAGCTGAGCGAGGCCGGGCTCGTGTTCTCCGGCACCAACACCGACCTCGACCTGGTGGAGTTCGTGGAGCTGCCACGTGAGGTGCACCCCTACTACGTCGCCACGCAGGCCCACCCGGAGCTGCGCAGCCGCCCGACTCGCCCGCACCCGCTGTTCGCCGGCCTGATCGGCGCGGCGATCGAGCGCCAGAAGGAACTCCGCTTCCCGATCGACGAGTCTGGACTCCGCCGCAAGGACGAGGACGAGGACTGACCGGTACGGTCGCGTCATGACCGCATCCGCGCCGATCTCCGACCTCCCCGACGAGAGCTGGCCGGTGACCGAGTCGGTCGACCTGCACCGCGATGGCTGGGTGATCGCACTGCGATCGGACCGGATCCGGCCGCCGGGTCATCACGACGGGCCGGACTTCCGCAGGTTCGTCGTGGAGCATCCCGGTGCGGTGGTGATCCTCGCGATGGACGACGACCGCCAGGTGGTGTGCCTGCGCCAGTACCGCCACGCCGTACGCCATCGGCTGCTGGAGCTGCCCGCCGGGCTCCGCGACGAGGACGGCGAACCCGCCGTCGAGACGGCCAAACGGGAGCTCCGCGAAGAGGCGGAGGTCGAGGCCGAGCACTGGACGCGGCTGCTCAGCACCTGGTCCTCGCCCGGGTTCACCACGGAACGGATCGAGATCTTCCTGGCCACGGGTCTGAGGGACAGCCCGCGTGGCGACTTCGTGCTGGAACACGAGGAGGCCGAGATGGAGCGGCTGATGGTGCCGTTCGACGACCTCCTGGCCGCGGTGCTCGACGGACGCGTGGCTGACGGCCCCGTCGTCCAGGCGGTCCTCGCGGTCAAGGTGCGTGGCCTCGACCGACCCTGAACCCGACAGCCGGCGAGGAGTAGTCTCGCCGCCAGCGACGAGGGCGGTGCCCAGAACAGGAGTAGACGGTGAAGGTCGGCGTTCCCAAGGAAGTGAAGAACAATGAGTTTCGGGTGGCGATCACGCCTGCGGGTGTGAATGAGTTGGTGTCGCATGGGCATGAGGTGTTTGTTGAGGCTGGTGCGGGGGTGGGGTCGTCGAT
>NZ_JBFWVK010000014.1:0-8132 GCF_050246775.1 Nocardioides sp.
CGCCGCCGCGGGGTGACGCTGCTCAACCTGGTCAACGACCAGGCCGTCGGGCTGGCCGGCCAGGTCGTCTCGGGCACCCCGCGGGACTCGCTGCACGTGATCGACCTGATCTACCGACAGGACGGCGGGCGCCGCCCGGAGGTCATCATCAGCGACACCGGCTCATACAGCGACATGGTGTGCGGGCTGATGCGGCTGCTCGGGTTCGACTACCGCCCGCAGCTGGCCGACCTGCCCGACGCCAAGCTGTGGCGGATCAACACCGGCGCCGACTACGGCCCGCTCAGCACCGCCGCCCGCGGCAAGATTGACCTCGGGCGGATCCGGGCGCACTGGCCCGACCTGCTGCGCCTGGCCGGGTCCATCCACACCGGCGCGGTCAGCGCGCATGACGTGCTGCGGATGCTCGCCCGCGGCGGCAACCCGACCCAGCTCGGCGAGGCGCTGGCGCACTACGGCCGGATCTTCAAGACCCTGCACGTGCTGTCCTATGTCGATCAGGCGCCCTACCGGGCGCAGATCAAGGGCATGCGCAACCTGCAGGAAGGCCGCCACGACCTGGCCCGGCACGTCTTTCACGGCCGCCGCGGCGATCTCCGCCGCGCCTACCACGAGGGCATGGAGGACCAGCTCGGTGCGCTCGGGCTGGTCCTGAACTGCATCACGCTGTGGAACACCGTCTACATCGATGCCGCGCTCGCCCGGCTGCGCGACGAGGGCTACCCGGTGCGTGATGAGGACGTCGTGCGGCTCTCGGCCTACATGCGCCGCCACCTCAACGTGCACGGGCACTACTCGTTCCAGCTTCCCGACCTGGTCGGGGCCCGCCGCGCGCTGCGCGACCCGGATGCCAGCGACGACGACGAGGACCGTTGACCGCCGCTCTACCGGCGCCGAGCTGTCGACTTCTCGCCGCGCTGTGCCTGTCGTTCCAGCAGCATGAGGTGGTGCACCAGCTGCTCCATGCTGGTGCAGGCCTCCGCGGCGAGCTGCTGGGTCGTGGGGTCGTCCACCGCCGCGGCGGTGGAGCTGAGCCTGTCAGCGCGCCGCGACAGCGAACGAGCTTCGCGCAGCAGCGCGGTGATCGCCTTCGCCGATGGCGGCTCCGGCTGGTCCACATCGTCGTCGGCCATGCTGCCGATTGTGCTGTGCACCACAAGCCGCCCACGACGCCGATCGGAGCCGGGAATCCGGAGTGCCGTAAGTGGATCCCTGAGCGGGACACGCGCAGAGTCGATGGGTACGAGCAGGCCGCGCGGTTGACATAGTTCACGGCGACGACGTCGCGACGGTCGGGGGTTGCATCCCGGAGGGAGGCCGATGCCGAACATGGTCTGCCCGGCGACGAGGATGCTGTCCGTGCGAGCAGTTAGGCGGCGGGCCGTGGGGGTGATGGTGGCGGCGATGATTGGGGGCTGTGCTCCGGCCACCGCGGCCCAGCCGATCATAGATGATTTCAGCGGGACTGACGGGCTGATCGCCTCGTCTGGTCAGCCAGCCGAGGAGTCGCCGTGGGTGATGACGAGCGGCACGTTGATCCGGTCGAGCAACCACGGGTGGACGGGTCGACCCGACGATGGCCGTAACCAGGGGGAGAACGGTTCGGCGGTGTTTCGGATGGTGTCGACACAGCGCGGCTTCGGTGATGTGGACATCCGCTTGCAGCTGCGCGTCGATGACTTGGTTCATACGCCGCGGACCCCTGCCCAGGACTTCGATGGCGCGCATGTGTGGGTTCGCTACGAGTCCGAGGAGCAGCTGTACGCGATCAGCGTGGATCGCCGCGACGGCGTGATGGTGATCAAGAAGAAGTGTGCGGGCGGACCCAGCAACGGCGGCCGCTACGTTGAGCTCGCACCCCCGCTCGAGGGACGGCCGATCTTGTTTGGTCGTTGGCAGACCGTCGAGGTGGCGGTGCGTGATCTGGCCGACGGGTCGGTGCGGATCACGGCCCGTCGCGACGGATGGCAGATCACAGCCGTCGATCGCGGGTTGGGATGTGCTCCACTTCGGGGTCCCGGAGGTGTCGGTATCCGCGGTGACAACGCCGAGCTGCGCCTCGACGACGTCTCGGTGCAGCCTCGCCTGGACATGGCGCGCGACGGCGCGTAGCGCTACCCGCCGACATCAGATCGGATCCGCGGCGGCGATCTCATCGGGCTGGCGACGACGCATCCGCGGGCGCTGCGCCCACGATCATGTCGAACAGCGCGCGGGTGTTGGTCTGCTTGAACACCTCGATGCGGGGGAGGAGCCCGGTGGCGATGTCGCGGGCGCTGGTCCATCGAGGTGGCAGCTCATTGATCATCAGTAGGGCGTAGCGCTGCGCGAGGATCTCCCGGCTGGCGGCGACGAGGTCCGGGCTGTTGGTCGGGGTGGAGTCGGCGCTGAAGGGATAGGCGAACAGGCGCGGTCGTGGAAGGCGGCGGGTGGTCAACTGGCTGATGGCCTGGTCGGTGTCGGCCGCGACCCGCGCTGTGGCTGCCTGCAGCGTCTCCATGCCGCCGTCCGGCCGCTGCATCAGGTTGATCAGGAACGGCGCCCGTTCCCCACCGCCGGCGGGGATGCGGCCGTGCCCTGCGTGGGTGTGGCTCTCGATGTCCCAGCGTCCGGTCTCCTGCAGGGCGGTGGCCTCGCCCCAAGTCAGGTAGTACGGGTAGTGCGTGTCGAGGCTGCCGGTGATGACGAAGGCGACTCCGCGGAAGCCGTACTGCTCGAGCAACGGGTCGGCGTAGCGCCACAGGCCGCTGGTCCCGTCGTCGAAGGTGATCATCACGGGTCGCTCCGGCAGGATCGCGGGATCCTCACGGGCGCGCACGAGGGTGTCGGTGGAGATCGACTCGAACCCAGCGGTGCGTAGCATCTGTAGGTGCTGGGCAAACTGCTCGGGCGTCACCGTGTAGATGTCCTCGTCGTCCGGGTTTGTGCTCTCCTCCGTGGTCGGCCGCACGTCGTGGTAGCTCAGCAGCAGGATCCCGGGCTGGGCCGTGGCCGCGAAGGCGAGGTAGCGGGCGGACTCCGACGACGGCAGCGGGGCGACGCTGGTGGTGTGCTGGTCGCGCACCGGGCGGATGGAGTCGCTGATGTCGTTGAGCATGACGGTGACGGCGATCGGGACGGCGAGGGCGAGCACGCTCAGGCCGACCAGGCTGATCCGTCGCAGGGCCCGTGCGGGGGACATCAGACCAACCCGATCCAGTGCAGGATGTCACCCCGGGTCAGCAGGATGACGAACACCGCGGCCAGCGCGACGACGAAGGCGGCGTCGGCGATCAGGTTCCGGCCCGTTCTCTTGGTGGTCACGGGGATCACCCTCGAAACCAGACGCTGCGTCGCAAGGTCAGCGCGCTGTAGGGCAGCAGCCAGGACAGCAGCAGTGTCGAGGTCATGCTCATCAGCGGGCGGTAGCGCCACCTCCGGCAGCCGGGGTTCTGAGCGCGGTAGCCGACAGCCCAGACTCCACCCTTGAAGAAGATCCCCAGGAGGTAGAGGACGGTGACCATCCAGGCCGCGTGCAGGGGCAGCCAGACCAGGTGGCGAAACGCCATGACCGGGGCGAGCAGGACCCACAGGATGTGGCCGTAGAACAGCGCTGCCGGCACGACCCCGCGGCGCCAGTAGAAGGTGCCGGTGAAGAAGAGGTTGCGGATGAAGCTCTTCTTCCAGCGGGCTTGCTGGCGGAAGAACGACCGCGCACGGTGCGGAACGTTGGTCCAGACCCGCGCGCTGCGGACGTACTCGACCCGCCAGGCCCGGTCTTGATGCGCCGGCACGACGAGGGGGTCCTCCCGATGGCGGTGGCGTAGCTTCCGGCCGACCCAGTACTGGCCGAGGACATAGCCGGTGAGTTGGCGGTCGGTGGCGAAGCGGAACTCGGCGCCGGCGAATCGGTCGGCGGCCCAGGCGGGCAGGTAGGGGGCGATGGCCTCCCGCCGGAACGCGGCCAGTGGCCCGGACACGCAGCTGACCGAGCCGAACACGCTTTCAGCGGCCTTGGCGATGCCGAACTGGCTGTCGTACCAGACGTCTTGCACTCGGGTGAACAGGTTGACATCGGGGTTGAGCGCGCGGGCGTGTCCGCTGACCCCGCCGATATCGGGATGGGCGACGATGGCACGCACCGCGTGCGCGACGGCGTCGGGGGCGATGACGCAGTCGGAGTCGGTGAACACGATGACTTCACCGGTGCTGTGACGGAATGCCTCCACGAGGGCGCGTTTCTTGCCGACGTTGTCACGCAGGTGGATCACCCGCACCGGTAGTTCACGGGCCAGGCGGTCGAGCACCGCGGAGGTGCCGTCCGTGCTGGCGTCGTCGATGACGATGACCTCGAGTTTCGGGTACTGCGAGCTGGCCATGCTGCGCACACAGCGCTCGATGTCCGCGACCTCGTCCTTGACGGCGACTAGGAACGACACCCGCGGCAGCTGCGACGGTGTGACCTGGCTAGCCGCGCGGTCGGTGGCGGGATCGGTGTAGAAGCCGAACGCGAGGAAGAACGTCGTGAACAGCGCGAGCAAGACGCCGAGCCCGTAGAGGTTGAGCAGGATGTCCCCGGTCAGGCTGATCATCTTCCAGGTCAGCAGCACGGTCAGCGGGGCAAGCGCGGCGAGCACCAGGGCGGGCCGCCACCGAACCTGTTCCAGGGGACGACGCGCATAGAAGGTGACGAAGGAACGGCGGCGGTGGCGGGCGGTGGGCGCGGCGGCGGACCGGGTGAGCGGTGGGCGCGCAGCTGGCTCGACCCGCGGAAGGCGAAGCGTCGGTGCTTCCGCGAGCAGCCGCGCCCACTCTGCGTCCAGGCCCCACAGGCCAGGTTCGGCGAGCGCGCGGGGCTGACGTCGGCCGGGAGCAGGCCGCTGCCGCGGCAACGGACTGGCCCGGCGAGAGCTACGTGGGCTTGGGACGTGGTGCTGGCCGGGTGGAACGGCGTGGTCGCCGCGAAACGCCACGGTCGCGGGCACGGATGCCCCCTGGGCGTGCTTGTCCGACGTAGCAGAGGCAGCCCGGGTCAAAGCACGCACCGATTGCGCAGGTGCGCGAGCCGGTAGGTGGTGTCGAGAACCAGGCTTGTATCGGCGAGCCACCCGTGGTCGACCCCCGGGTGCAGGGTGTGTGCGATGACCAGGTCCCAGTCGCCACACGCCGGGTCGATCTCGCTGGAGAGCAGGCCCGCGGAGGTTCGCACGGTGTCGACCAGCTCGTCGGTGAAGGCCACATCCGCGCCGCGGTGGCTCAGCTCATCGATGATCTCTAACGCGGGAGACTCGCGGACATCGGTCACGCCCGGCTTGTAGCTCACCCCAACGATCAGGATCCGGGCGCCGGCCAGGGCCCGGCCGGTCTCGGCGAGGACCTCCTGGGCTCGGGCAACGACCGACCCTGGGCGAGCGGCGATGGACGCCATCGCCGCCTCGGTCACCGGCGAGGCCATCCGGTTCGCCTTGAGCTGCCAGAGCAGATAGTGCGGATCACACGGGATGCAGTGCCCGCCCACCCCGGGACCGGGGTAGAACGGCATGAAGCCGTAGGGCTTGGTCGCCGCCGCCCCAACGACCTCGAGCGCATCCACCCCGAAACGCCGGGCGATACCGGAGAACTCGTTTGCCAGGGCGATGTTCACCGCGCGAAACGTGTTCTCGAGCAGCTTGGTCAACTCTGCGGCCTCCGGCGAAGACACCGGATGCACGGCGGGTGCCGTCCTGGCCAAGGTCTCGGCCGCTCGGCTGGTGCATTCGGCGGTGACACCGCCGACTACCCGGGGTGTGCGCTCCGGCGCGTGCGCGGCCACGCCCGGGTCGATGCGCTCCGGGCTGAACGCCACGTACACGTCCTGCCCAACGACGAGGCCCCGTCGGTGCAGCGGCTCGACCAGCAGATCCTGGGTACAGCCCACATAGGTGGTGGACGTCAGCACGATGGTCTGTCCCGCGCGGGCGGCGCCGACCACAGTGGCGCAGGCGCCGGTCAGCGCGGTCAGGTCCGGCACGAGATGGGCGTCGACCGGGGTCGGCACACAGATCAGCACGGTGTCGACCGCGCTCAGCGAGGCCGTCTCGGTCGTGATCGCAAGCCGGTCTGAATCTGAGCCCAGAAACTTGGCCAAGCGCAAGCGGTCCGCGTCGAGCAGGTCGACCTGCTGGGACTTGATCGCGGCAAGACGCTCCTCGCTGATATCGCAGCCCAACACCGCCACACCCGATTCGGCCAGACTTAAAGCGGTCGGCAGGCCGACATACCCCAGCCCGATCACGCCCACGCGCTGAGCGTGCTCAGTGCGGGGCCGGGGAACCGGCGTAGTGGGCAGCGGCCAGCTGGGCGCGGCGGACTCGAGCATGGACGTCATCGTTCGTAACCCCCGGGGAGCGATCGGCCTGGCCGCGGGGCAGAGGCGGCCATCACCGACTCTGTCGCCCTTTCGGGGTGATTCGTTTCAGCCAGTTGCGCCGGGCGGACGTGGTCCCGGGTGACCGCCGATCGGCGAGTCTGACGGGCGAGGCACGCGCATCAACGAGGTTAGCGCCGGCGCGCCGCGCCGATCCGCCAAGCGGGCGGCGCCATCCAGCCGCCCGGGCTACGGAAAGGCCGTGGGCCGATGCGGCGCGCGGAAAGATCGCGGTCGTCCCGCAGAGGAACCCCCACCGGGACACTCCCGCCGCACCAGCCCGTTGAAGATCGCTGCTGCTCGGCGATTCCCGTAAGACCCGCCCGGTGAAATGCCCGATGACGGGGTGCCAACTGGGACACTCGGGCGGTGAGCGGACTGCTGATCGGCTACGCCCGGGTGTCCACCGACGAACAAGACCTCACCGCGCAACGCGACGCGCTCGCCGCGCTCGGCGTCGCGCCCGAACGGATCTACGTCGATCACGGGCTCACCGGGACCAACCGGGCCCGACCCGGGCTGCGCGAGGCGATGGCCGCCTGTCGCGGCGGCGACACCCTGGTGGTGACCAAGCTCGACCGGCTCGCCCGGTCGTTGCCCGACGCCCGTGACATCGTCGCCGAGCTCACCGCGCGGGAGGTCAAGCTCAGCCTCGGCGGATCGGTGCACGACCCGACCGACCCGGTCGGCCGGTTGCTGTTCAACGTGCTGGCCATGGTCGCCGAGTTCGAGTCAGACTTGATCAAGATGAGGACCCGGGAAGGGATGAAGGTCGCCCGCGCCAAGGGCCGGCTGCGCGGGAAGAAGCCCAAGCTGTCCCCGCGCCAGGAGGCCCACCTCGTGCAGTTGCACCACGCCGGCGCGCACACCAGCGCCGAGCTCGCAGAGCTGTTCTCCGTCGCCCGCTCCACCGTCTACCGGGCGATTGAGCGCGAGCGCATAGCAGCTGCATCCGGGTCCTGACGTCCTACCTTGCACTTCGGGTCTGCTTCGGAAGTTTCGGGAGCCTGGTCAGCCATATCCGCCCGATTTTCGGCGAGTGCTACGGCGACCCCAGCCTGCCGCCGCGCGCACGTGACGACGTTCTGGATGGCCAAGCAGCTCGGCTTCGTCGTCATCGCGATGGACCGCCAGTTCGCCGGCGAGGTCGACGAGGACGACGTTGCCCAAGTCCGCAGCGAACTGCACTTCCACGACCTCGTCCGCGGAGCCGAACGCAGCATCCGGGTATACGAACGCCTGGAGTCCACTCTCCCACGGATCTGTACCGAGGTGTCGGACGTCTGGCGCCGAACCTGCCTGTTCGACGGCTACGCAGCGCTGTTCGAGCACCTCCGCAAGGAGAAGCGCTACGCAACCCGGCGCGACCTGATGACCGAACTTCGCGCGCTTGCTACCCAGCACGGGCTTCAGGGCGGCTGGTGACGCCGTTTCCGGTGCTCGCAGCCCGTGCCGGAAGCCGACGCACGATCCACCCCGGCCGCAGCGCGCGACCGAGACCTCGCCGACCTCGCCGTGAAGGTCGACGCCAACCGGGCGGCGATCAACGGCCTCGGCGTGCACACCGCCGCCCGCTTCGACCGGCTCGACACCGAGGTGCGCACCGGGTTCGCCGAGATGTGAACCGTCCTGGTTTCGCGAGAGGCTCGGGGTTCAGGCCACCTCGCCCCGGCGGGCGATGGTTTGATCGTACACCATTTCTCGTTCGGTCGGTGTCATGTAGTCGATTGATGAGTGGATTCTCTCG
>NZ_JBFWVK010000015.1:0-7102 GCF_050246775.1 Nocardioides sp.
TTATCTGCGCGTCCGCTTCCGTCTAAGGCACATTTGGTTGACCGGTGTTGGGTGACGAGTCTGACTGTTATCCACCCTGTCGTTGGCTACGACGTTTACCTTCGGTGCGTGTCCAACTCGTATATCGCCGAGAGAGCGGTTTCGGATGCTGATGGGATCGGCCGGTACGTGATCGCGTCAGACTCGTATGTCCTGCATGCCGAGGGTTCGGCCTATCTGGCCGCGCTGCGGTCACAGGGACGTTCCCCCTACACGGAACGAACCTATGCCGGTCGCGTCGCGCTGTTCTTGTCCTATTGCTCGGACATGCAAATCGATTGGCAGACAATCGACTTCGCCGAGCTCAGTCAGTTTCTGAGATGGTTGGTCACGACACCGCCGAAGGGTAGTGCGCGGTTGCGTTCGCCCCAGACTGCGAACCAAATCATGACGACAGTGTGTGAGTTCTTACGGTTTGGCGCCGCGCAGGGATGGGTGCCGCTGGAGTTGATCGATCGGTTGGCGTCCCCGCGTCACGTCCGCTATCTGCCTGGGGCCGGCGACAGCGGCCAAGCTGTGTACTCGGTGGTACAGGTTAAGGCGCTGCGCTTGGCGGCGACGGCGGCGGAGACGAAGAGCTTGAGCCTTGAGCAGGTCGAGCAGCTGATCGTGGCGACCACGAATCCCCGAGACCGCTTCCTTCTAGCGCTGCTGGCGGTAACTGGAATGCGGATCGGTGAGGCACTGGGACTGCGCCGCGAAGATCTGCACTTGCTGGCGTCGTCGACTGTCCTGGGCTGCGCGATCGCTGGGCCCCATGTTCATATTCGGCGGCGGTTGAATGACAACGGCGCAATCGCGAAGGCGCGTGCGCCGCGCTCGATTCCGGTGCCCACCGAGCTGGTCCAGCTTTATGCCGACTATCAGTACGAACGCGACGAGGTCAGTGCAGCGGTCGACTCCGACATGGTGTTCGTCAACATCTACCGCCCGCCGCTGGGGGGCGGGATGCGTTACGGCAACGCCTACGCGCTGTTTGAGCGGCTCTCAACGAAGGTCGGTTTTACCGCCCATCCACACATGCTTCGCCACACCGCAGCCACGGAGTGGATGGAAAACGGTGCCGCACGTGACACCGTGCAGCGGCTGTTAGGGCATGTCTCGCCGATGTCGATGGAGCGCTACTTGCACCCGACCGACGCGACGAAGCGCCGGGCGGTCGAGCGGGTCGCAGCGAAATGGGCGATGCGGTGAGCGCCTCAGCAGCGCAGGGAGCGGCAGCCGAGATCGTTGTCCCGGCATCGGAATCAGTGGATTGGCTGACATGGTTACGCCGCAACGTCGACCTGCGATGGCGGCGCGGGGAGTGGGACCACTCAACGTGGCTGTTCATCGGCGATCTGAGCAACCCTCAGACGGTCAGCCGCCCGTGTGCCACTTGCGGGATCGCTCGGCGCTCCTCAGGCTTGTGCCGGCACTGCGGCAGGGCATACCGCCAATCGGGTTTGACCCTCGAAGAATTCACCGCGACGTACACGCCCCCGGCTCGCCAGAACCGCCCGGGTGAACGACGCGAGGGACCATGCATCGTGCGACGCGATGGCGTGCGTTGTGAACGGATGCCGCTGGCCCAAGGGCTGTGCGAAGACCACAACATCCGCTGGCACGTCTACAAGCATGACCGCCGCTCGCCCAGTCTCAAACGATGGTCGACCACCATCGCCATCCCGTTTGAAGCTTTGCCGGACTGCATGGTGCTGGGATGCGAGGTGGAATCCTCTTACGCCACTGGGCTTTGCATTCTGCACCGCACCCGTTATCGACGCAGCGGCAGCCGCGCCACGATGCAACAGTGGGCCCGCACCCAACCGCCGCATCTGGCCATGAACATGTTCTCGCTGGTTCCATTGGCCGAGCAGATGCGCTGGGAGCTTCTCTACGCACTGCAACGCCGCGATGCCCGAAACGGACGCATGGACGCCTCGGCTGTGCGCTCAGTGGTCACCACCCTGGGGTCAACTCAAAGCCTGGCAACAATTTTCGGCACGCCGAAGTTCGAGCGCCTGCAGGCACGACAGGGCCGCAACGCCAACTCCACTGCTCACTTGTTCGAATTCGCCCGCACCCTGCATGACGCCTACGAAGAGGTCAACGGCCGTGCCCATACCGACCGGCAGGTCTGGGACCTGGTGACCATGGGCCTGGCTCACGACCCGGCGACCCACGGGGGCAGCCGGCGTCGAAAGGGTGCACTCGATTTCACTCCCATCACAGTGAGCTGGCTCAATGACATAACCCGCCGCTGGGCCCAAGCCGAGCTCACTCGCATCCCGACCTACATCGTCGTGGAGACCATCCGCGCGGCCACCGCCGCCTCCGACGGTCTGGCCCGCAGACCCGGCGGCGGCGAAGACCTCGCCGCGTTGGAGGTCGCCGACATGGATGCCGTCGTCGAAGCGTTCCGTGTGCTTGGCCGCCGTGACGGCAAGGGACTGCTGACCGTTCAAACCCGCCGGATCCTGTTCGCAAGGTTCATCGACCTGCTCGACTACGGCCGCGCCACCGGCCCGCTGCGCGACATGTCTGCCTCATTCATCCGCCAGCATCACCACACCATCGCCGACGCCGAGTCACGCAGCGAAGAGCGGGCCCGCCAGGGCCTGCCCGAGCCCGTGATCAGGCTTCTCGACGACAATCTCGACGCCCTGGCCAGCGGAAGACTTCATAGCAGCCTCAACGCAGAGCAGGTCAAGCAGATGTTCCGCTGCGTCTACATCCTGCTGCGCGATACTGGGCGCCGGCCCGGCGAAATCTGCCAGCTGCGCGCCGACTGCCTCCTCGATGGGAACGAACCAGAACTGGTATGGGACAACGTCAAAGGCAAACGGCTGGGTCGTCGACTACCCATCAGCCAGCAGACCGCCGCGGCGATACGCGACTGGCAACAAGTACGTGCCAACGTCCTCATCGCCGAGGCCAGTGCCGAGTACTTATTCCCTGCCCGCTCAAGCACGGCGCCTATCCCGTACCTGCGCACCCAGACAGTCGGTGACGCGCTGCGTATCTGGACGGCATGGATCAACGACAACGTTGTGCTGCCCACCGGCCAAACCCGACCACTGGAAGGTGTCTCCGTCTACGCCTATGCCTTCCGCCACAGCTATGCCCAACGTCATGCCGATGCAGGAGTACCAGTCGACGTCCTGCGCGACTTAATGGACCACAAGAGCATTTCGACCACCATGGGCTACTACGACATATCGCTTCGCCGTAAACGCGAAGCAGTCGCGACCATCGCCGCACTGACCGTTGACCGACTCGGCGCTCGCAAACCGTCCTCTCTGAGCGCCTATGAACTGCGGTCAGTGGCTGTCCCGTACGGCAACTGCACCGAACCGTCCAACGTCAAAGCCGGCGGCCAGGCATGTCCCATACGTTTCCAATGTTCTGGCTGCGGGTTCTACCGACCCGACCCCTCCTACATCCCAGCGATCGAGGACCACCTCCGAGCACTCAAAGCCAACCGGGAAACCGCACAAGCCATCGACGCCGCCAGTTTCGTCATCGACAACCTGAGCGCTGAAATCGACCAATTCGACACCGTGATAGCTGCCATGCGCACCCAGTTGCAAGCACTTGACCCCGGCGAGCGCCGCCGCGTCGAGGACGCCTCAGCTGTGCTGCGGAAAACCCGTGCAGCCCAAGGCAAAACGGTCCTACCCCTGACGGTTGTCAACAGGAACGACCGATGACCGCTCCCCGCACACCCACCGACGTCCTCAAAGACGCCCGCCGACGCGATTCCCACCAGAAACGCGCCCGCGTCTTTGCCGCGGTCGACGAAATCAAACACACCGACACGCCCATCACTTTCGCGCTCATCGCCCGCGCAGCCCAGGTATCGACCTGGTTGGTCTACGCCGACGGGGTCCGCGAATACATCGAAGCCGCCCGCGACTACCAAGCCGCACAACCCCACCGGCAACAACTCGCTGGAACCCGCGCCAGTGAAGCCAGCTTGAGAACTGACCTCGAACTGGCGCGCCAAGACAACCGCACCCTGCGCGCCGAAATCGCCCGACTCACCGACGCACTACGCGAACAACTCGGCCAACAGCTCGACCGCCACAACACACGCGACCTCCGCACTCGAATCGAGGAACTACTCGAAGCCAACCGGGAACTCCACAACGCCAACGCCGAACTCGCTGACGACAACCAAAGGCTTCAAAGTCAACTCACCGAGGCACAAGACGACCTCATCGCCGTCCGAGCCAGCCTGCGCCAGATGATCCGCGACACCAGCGGCCAAATGGAGCCGACATGACGCTCGCACTTACACGACGTGCCGGCCCGGTGAGCCTGCCACCCATATCGAACATACGTTCCGGTGTGGCTCATGGTGAGGCTGTGACCAATGAAGCGGAAGGCGTGTCGTGGCCGCGGCGGGGTCGTCGGGGAACTTACATTCGTGAGATTGATCCCGTTGCGCGATCGGCGTGCGTGCCGCAAGCTGTTCGACATGGCCCAGATCAGCGAAACACTGTTGATCGACCAGGTTGTGCAGCGGCTGACGACCCGTTACGCCGACCTGCCGCCCGAGCACGTGGCCGGCGCCGTGCAGAGCGCCCACGCACGGTTCGAGCAGTGCCCGATCCGCGAGTTTGTCCCGTTGCTCGTCGAGCGGCGGGCCCGCGCGGAATTGTCGCGCAATGCCGGGCTGCTGGCCGTGTCGTCCTAGGGGTTCAACGGATCCGGCTCAGCGTGGCTGCGCTGAGCGCGGCGCCAAGCCCCGACCCTGCGCGTGGTGACCGCCGTCATCGGTGTGGGGTTCGGTGGCAGACCCTCGACGGGGGAATCGCTGCTCGATCGCATCGAGGAGGCGCTGCAGTGCCTGTCGTTCCCAATCTTCGTGCCGGATTTCGCGTTCAATGCGGCGTACCTGATTGAGCTCCCCCCGCAGTTGATACCGCGCCAGGGCGGCCTCGAGGGCGGCTCGTCGATCAGCGAGCAATCTGCCCTGACGGGAAAGCTCCTCGCGGTAGTAGTCGGCCTGCTCAACATTGGCGGCTCGGGCCGCGGCGATGTCGTCATCTCAGATCCGCAACGTGCTCATCTGCCACACCGTAACCCGAGCGCATCGGTAGCGCGCGCGGGAAGCGGCCCTGGCCCGGCCCCCCGGGCGGGCCAGGGCCGCAGACGCCGCGTGTTAGTTCCTCGAGGCGCTCACCAGCGCCGAGGGCCTGGGCATCACATCGCCCCACAGACGCAGTGCGACAGCGCGGTGCGGTGCTGATTGGTCCGTGCCGCACGCCAGGTCGACCAAAGCGCGAGCGATGCTGCCGATACCGACCCCGGTTTCACGCACAGCGCAGGCCAACTCCTCGAACGCCTCCCGCGGCGAACACCCGCGCCATCCCACCAACACGCCGATCGCCACATCGATCACCGTGCGCGACGAGGGGTCTGCACCCCGGCCCAACTCACCCACCTCGTCCATCCCCTTTCGCGCCGCAATCCTGCCAATCACCCTGTTTACCCCCGCGCTATGAACACCAGCCTCCGCACGGACGAACAAACCGGCAGAACGGACTGGGGGCCGCGGCGACAGGGGCCTACTGGCCGACCCTCACTCGCACACACCCTCCCCGGCAAGCCCCGGCAGGTAAGACACCGACCACTTATGCCAACCGGTGCCCTGGTCGACCCCGTCACCGATCCTGACCTGCCGAACGAACTCACCCGCTTCATAGGCAACCGCATTGATGTGGTCGCACAGGTACTTTGAAACCTCGCTCGCTGAGCGATCCGAGGGAACGAACAGGTGCACCGTCTTCCACACTCCCGCCACCCGGCATCCCTTCCCCCGCTTCCAGACCAACCCATCCGGGCCTGGGCCTGTTGCACGCGCTGTCAACAGTGCACAACCTGCCCGCCGGGCGCACCACCATCGGCCAAAGGGGCGACCTGATCATCAGCGACGGACACGACCACTGGGCACGTTTTCAATGCCCACGCTGCGGCGCTGCCAGTCGCCAACCATGTGAGGCGCTTCGCCCCGGCCCTCGCCTCGCCGGATACCACCGCGAACGCGCCTACGGCCAACGCGAACTCCTGGACCTCGGCTACCTCAAGTACACGCTCATCAACGAATCAACCCGGCGTTCACTAGTCCTGTGGCGCCGGCCGACACAACGTCCGGTCATCCGCGACGGCTACGGTCCGACGTAACCGGACAAGCTCGGCTTCGACGTCCGAGAGACGTCCCACATGTGACGGCAAGACAGCCGCCGTCCCACACATGTCGCATAAGGCGCCACCAGCATCAACACGGCTAGTCCCGCCGTCCTGCTACAGAAAACCCTGGGGCACGGTCGGCTGCACCCTGTCCTCGGCTAGTCGCTAAATCGTTTCCCACTCCCCATGCTCGGCTTTCGATCATGAATGGCTGAGCGCTCGCAACAAGCAAGGCCACTGCGCACGGCCCTGCCAGCCCAGAAAGTTATCCCAGAACTCGCAATGACGCTCAAAGAGGCTCGCGGAAAACTTTTCTGAATAAACATTGCGTTCAGCACTCCTAGGGTCGGTCAAATACGTGACCGAGAAAAGGCCAGAGAAAGACTTGGGCTCGTGACGGTCGCGTATGCGCACCCAATACTGGTCGAGAACCCTTGCAGCACTGTATGTATCCCAACAGACGTTATGCGTATGCCCCATCACAATCATGCGCGGCAGGAACGGGATTCGAGTGCATGAAGAGCTCATAAGAAATGACGCGGCGCACCAAACAAATTGACACGAAAACGTTGCTGAACAACAGAGCTTTGATATACAATAGACGTTGTAAACCAATCTTTTCACGTCAACTAATCAGGTCTGGAATCAATGGACATCAATCACCATTTCGAGCCGCACAATATCAGCACTCAGACGACCTCATCGTCAACCGCGCCGGACCCATGGCCAAAGGTCCGCGAACCCACTGACCAGATGAGAGCCCTCACGCGTAAGCATCGTGCCAAACGTCCCTCAACAACCCGATCGCCTGCGACAGGCCATAACCACCCAGTTCAGAAGACCGTTTTTACGAATGACCCAACGCGGCAGGGGCAGATAAACAAAG
>NZ_JBFWVK010000016.1:0-4297 GCF_050246775.1 Nocardioides sp.
GAGTTCGACGAGCTGCGCACCGACCCGGTGGCCCGCCAGAAGCGGTGGTTCCGGTTCGACGTCGACACCGGCGAGGTCACCCAGCAGCTCGTGGATCCCGACGAATACGGCGAATGGCGCCTCCGAGCCCACGTGGACTGGGACGCCTCGCGCGAGGAGGGCCGAGCCGTGCTGGTCCTCGACGCCGTCGAACGGCTCTGACGGGAGATGATCCTGGTGGGCGCCGCGCTGCTTGCTGTGTGGAGTGCGCTGGGTGGTCAAGCGGCGGCCGTGATGGTGACGGTGTGTCCGACGGCTTCGAGTTGGCGGACGAGATCGCAGGTTCGTCGGGTCGAGCCGCCGGTCGTGGTCGTCGCGCCGAGGTCGTGGCAGCGGGCGGTGGGGTCGTTGAGGGTGTGCCAGACGATCACGAGGATCGAGCGGGCAACCGCGACGAGAGCGCGTTGCTTGCCGCGGCGGCGCACAAGTCGCTTGTAACGGGCTCCGAGGAAGGTGTCGGTCTTGGCGGCAGCGGTGGCGACCTCACCCACCACGACTTTGAGGTAGCGGTTTGCCCTCGCCGGTCTTTACCTGACGGGTGCGTTCGCCGGACTGAACGGTGAGTGAGCGGCGCAAGTTTCGCCCACGACACGAGACGGGCGGGTGTGGGGAACTGGCCCATGTCGAGACCGATCTTGCGGCGTTTCTGACCCGGCTATTGCAGCGGGGGTCGTGATCGGGGTTGATGGTGTCGGCTCGGGTTCCGATGGAGGTTGTGGAGCGTTCGGCGCTCGGACGGGGTGGGTGCGTGCGCGCTGAGGCGGGGGTGGTGGTGGTGGTGGTGCGGGTTGTCCGGGCTGGTCGGGTGGGGGTGCCTGGCCGGTCAGGCGAACGCGGGCAGGGCCCGGATGCGCGTCGGCCCAGGCGTGGGAGCGGGGGATGCGTAGCCAGAGTTGGCGGGCGTGGGTGACGACCCGGGCGGCGACGTTGAAGAACGCGAGCCGGAGGCGTTTGCCGCGGCAGCGGCGGAATTCGCGGGGCAGGACGTGATCTCGGATCCAGCGGGTGACGTTGTGCGCGAGCGCGCAGGCGTGCCACCACAGCCAGTTCCCGAAGAAGATCGCACTGTGCAAAGATGTATGACTGTCGCCACACGGTGCGACGTAGGTTACATTCAGGAAGTGGGGACCAGAATGCCAGGACGATATCGACGTGGCGCTGCGGCGCTCGCCGCAGGCGTGAGCCTGGTGGCCGCCGCCTGCGGGGGCGACGACGACGGCGGGGGTGGCGGGGCCGAAACGGTCAACACGATCGACCAGAGCATCAATCAGGCGCTGCAGAGCACCACCACCGCTGACGACGCCACAGCCACCACGGCGACAGCCCGGGAGGAACCAACCTCCATCGAGGAGTGGGAGGAGCTCTGGGCCGAGGAGCGCGCCACCATCGTGGAACGCATAAAGGAGAACGGCTGGGGCCTGCAGGCCGACGGCAAGACGATCACCGGCCCCGAGGGCTTCAGCATCGATCTCGCCGCGTGCGCCGCCGGCTGGTCCAACACCGAGGGCCTGACCGACACCGAGTTCAAGATCGGCCAGTCGATCGCCCAGTCCGGCACGCTGGCCGACTACGGCAACTACGGCAAGGCCATCGACGTCCTGCTCAAGTACTACGGCGACCAGGGCGCCTTCAAGGACTCCGAGGGCAAGACCCGCAAGCCGGTGTACCTGCAGAAGGACGACGGCTACGACCCGGCCCGGGCCATCCCCAACGTGGACGAGCTGCTCGACTCCGAGAAGGTCTTCGCCATCTGGACGCTGGGCACGCCGGCCACCATGAAGACCTACGACAAGATCAACGAGCGCTGCCTCCCCCACCTGCTGGCCATGACCGGCCACCCCGCCTGGGGTGACCCGGTCAACCACCCGTGGACCACCGGCGCGCCGGTGCCGTCGTACACCACCGAGACCCAGCTGTGGGGCACGTTCATCGAGCAGAACCTCGACCAGTTCGAGGGCGACAAGGTGGTCGTGGCCGCCCTGGTGATGAACAACGACTTCGGCAAGGTCTACGACGCCGGCTTCCGCGCCTTCCTGGCCCAGTCGGAGCTGCTCAAGGACAAGGTCGAGTTCGTGACCGAGTCGATCGAGCCGTCGGCACCCACCATCACCGACCCGATGACCACGCTGGCGTCGAAGAACCCCGACGTGTTCATCGCCATGACCGCCGGCACCAGCTGCACCCAGACGGTGACCGAGGCCGCCCAGAACGGCATGAAGGAGAACGTCAAGTTCCTCTTCCAGCCCCTCACCTGCTCGGGCACCGGCTTCGTGGCCAAGGAGAAGGTCGGCGGCGACGGCTCCGCCGCCAACGGCTGGTGGATCTTCAACCCCGGCGTGAAGGACCTGAAGGATCCGAACATGCAGGACGACGTGTGGACCGTGTTCGCCCGCGACCTGCTGGCCGACAACGGCATCGACCCGGATTCCTCGAGCCTGCTCAGCGGTGGCTTCAGCTACGCCTGGCCGTTCGTCCAGACGCTGCTGATCGCCCAGGAGCTCGACGGCGGCCTGACCCGGGCCAACGTCATCGTGGCTCACCGTTCAATCGACATGACCCCGCCCACCCACGACTGGGGCATTCGATCCGTCATGAACGGCAACAAAGACTCGTATATCAACGAGGGCGGCAGCTTCGCCAAGTTCGACTCCGTCAACCAGAAGTGGGTGGTAGAGGGACAGCTCTACGACCTCAACGGTAAGTCCTCCAACTGCGCTTGGGACCAGTCGGTCAGCGCCTGCAAGTGACGAGCCCCCTGACGCCTCGGCGTCGAGTGCCGTGCCCCGGTCCCCTCGACCGGGGCACGGTCGCGTCCGGGCACCTCCCGGCCGCTCCCACGCCCCGGTCCGCCCCCCGCTCTGCCGCCTGGACCTGTCACCGGTCGTCACTTTCGCAACATGCTGTGACATGCATGAGGTGCTCTGCGAGAAGTTGGCGCCGTGCCCGAACGGGCAAAAAGAGAGGCCGGCGCCCGAGCTGTTCGGGAGCGGGAGACCGGCCGGACCGAACCAGGGGGAGATCCATGCAACGACCGGGCCTACGCCCGTATGTGGCCGCATTCGTCGGCCTCGGCCTGCTCGCCACCGCGTGCGGCGGCGATGACGGCGGTGACACCGCCACCGAGGACACCATCGACGCGTCCATCAACAGCGCCCTGCAGACCAGCTGACCGACACGTCCTCGGGCACGACCGACACCACGACCGCCGGCCCCACCACCGAGGAGCCCACCTCGATGGAGGAGTGGGAGGCGCTGTGGGCGTCCGAGCGCGCCGCCATCGTCGCCCGCATCAAGGAGAACGGCTGGGGCCTGCAGGCCGACGGCAAGACGATCACCGGCCCCGAGGGCTTCACCATCGACCTCACCCGGTGCGCCGCCGGCTGGTCCAACACCGAGGGCATCACCGACACCGAGTTCAAGGTGGGCCAGTCGATCGCCCAGTCCGGCACGCTGGCCGACTACGGGAACTACGCCAAGGCCATCGACGCGCTGGTGGGCCACTACGGCGACGAGGGCATGTTCGTCGATTCCGAGGGCAAGACCCGCACGATGAACTACGTGGTCAAGGACGACGGCTACGACCCCGCCCGGACCATCCCCATCGTCGACGAGCTGCTCGACGCCGAGAAGTCCTTCGCCATCTGGACGCTCGGCACCGGTCCGACCATGAAGACCTACGACAAGCTCAACCAGCGCTGCGTCCCCAACCTGATCGCCATGACCGGCCACCCGGCCTGGGGTGATCCGGTGAACCACCCGTGGACGAGCGGCGCGCCGGTGCCGTCCTACACCACCGAGACCCAGCTGTGGGGCACGTTCATCGAGCAGCGGGCCGCCGACTACCCCGACAAGATCAAGGTCGCGTCGTTGGTCATGAACAACGACTTCGGCAAGGTCTACGACGCCGGGTTCAAGGCCTACCTCGCCCAGTCCGACGTGCTGCGCGACAAGGTGGAGTACATCACCGAGACCATCGAGCCCCAGGCGCCCACCATCACCGACCCGATGACCACGCTGGCGTCGAAGGAGCCGGACTTCTTCATCGCCATGGTGGCCGGCACGCCGTGCACGCAGGCGGTGACCGAGGCGGCCCAGAACGGCATGAAGGAGAACGTGGAGTACCTGTTCCAGCCGCTCACCTGCGCCGGGACGAGCTTCGTGTCCAAGGACGACCCGCAGTCCTCCAGCTCGCTGGGCAACGGCTTCGGCTACGCCTTCCCGTTCGTGCAGAGCCTGCTCATCGCGCAGGAGCTCGACG
>NZ_JBFWVK010000017.1:0-4006 GCF_050246775.1 Nocardioides sp.
CCGGGTCGCGCCCGTGGGTGATCGCCTGATGCATCGTTCCGTCACTCGCAGCCATCGCACACCCCCTCGACCAGCAGCGTCGGGTGACGTGTTCGACCCGACCCGAACATGCCTTGAGGTATGTCGCAGCGGTGGCGGTTCCATTCCCCGATCCGGGGCGGCACGCCTCTGCACGCGATCGCGCGCTCCGCCGTACGAGGGGGGGGGGGTGGCCGGGGGTCGGGCCCGCAGTAGGGTTCGGCCATGCGGTTGCTGATCGACGCACAGCAGGAGGCGGTGGCCGCGCTGGGCCGCCCCGGCGACTGGCTGGACGGGGCCGAGCGGGTGGCCGTGTGGCGCGAGGTGCGCGCCGCCGCCACCGACGAGCTCGATCGCCGCCGGGTCGAGGCGCTCAGCCCCTACGCGGTCGAAGGTGCCCACCCGGCCAGGCCGCCGCTGGGTGCCATCGAGGTCGAGGTGGTGCACCGCATCGCCACCGACCCCGGCCGCCTGACCCGGAGCTGGGCCCGGGCCGCCATCGACGAGCTCGGCGAGGAGCGCTACACCGAGCTGGTCGGCCTCACCGCCATCGCCAAGGTGCTCGACACGTTTGCCGCCGCCCTGGGCCAGCCGCCGCCGGCCCTGCCCGAGCCCGTTGGCGGTGCACCGGCCCGGGTGCGGCCAGAAGGTGTGGGCGATACCGGCGCCTGGGTGGCCCAGTCGCTCAACAAGACGCTGGCCAACGTGAGCCGCACGCTGTCGCTGGTGCCGGTCACCAACGCCACCTGGCGGACCCTGGTGGACTCGCACTACTCACGGGGTCGGCAGTTCTTCGAGCTGGTGTGGGACCGGGCGCTCAGCCGGCCGCAGGTGGAGCTGCTGGCGGCGCGCACCACGGTGCTGCAGCAGTGCTTCTATTGAACGGCGTCGCACGCGACGCTGCTCCGTGCGAGCAGCGAGGTGCAGGGTCTGACCGTCGACATCGACGCCGTGCTCGATCGGCAGCACGTCGGTGACTGCGGCATCGAGGGTTCGGCCGAGCTGCTGACCTTCGCCGACGCCGTGCTGGGCGGTACGGCGTCAGGCGTCGAGCCGGCCGCGGCGCGGGCCGCGCTGCGGGCCCGGCTGGGCGAGGAGGCGTTGTGGGAGGCGGCGGCCACGGTGGCCGCCTTCTGTGGGCTGGTGCGGGTGGCCGACGGGACGGGCATCCCACTCGACGACGGGGTCCTGGCCGTGTCGGCCGAGGTGCGCGAGCGCACGGGGATCGACGGCTTCGCCGGCGCCGCCAACTCCTCCACCACGGACGCCGTGGACGTGTCGCTGACCGACGTGGCCGCCCTGTTCCGCTGAGCGCCGCCGGTGCCTGCGAACGGGACCGGCCCCGGACCGGCGTCTGCCGATCCGGGGCCGGGGGTGGTGTGCCGGGCCAGGGCCGCGGCGCACCGGTTGCTGGGGGAGCGCGTCAGGCGCAGGTGCCGCTCGACTGGCTCCAGGCACAGTTGGACGACTTGCCCGACAGTTCGATGAGCTCACCCTGCTGCTCGAAGGCCTGCTTGGCCGCGTTGTACTTGCCGAACTCGGACGCCTCGGTGAGGTAGGCGTCCTTGTTGCCGTCGAGGTTGAAGCGGGAGCCCTCGAGCAGGAACGGTGAGGTCATGTCGAGGTTGCGCAGGGCGATCAGGAAGTTCACCCGGTTGATGCCACCGTCGAGCTCGGCCGCGATCTTGAAGACCTGCTCGGTGGTCCAGCCCCAGCGGGCGTTGCCGGCGAAGTAGGTCGGGTTGGTCTTCCAGTCGATGCCGGCCGCCTCCAGCGCCTTGCGGGACTTGAGCACCCACGGGTCGTTGTCGTAGGCGGGGCTCTCCATGGCCTTCAGGCCGCCGCCGACCACCCACCAGCCGTCGCTGGCCGAGCCGTCGCCGCCCACCTTGTCCTTGCCGACGAAGGCGTTGCTCTTGCACACCGACGGCTGGAACAGGTACTGCGCGGTCTCCTTGAGGCCGTTCTGGGCGGCTTCGGTCACCGCCTGGGTGCAGGAGGTGCCCGCGGTCATGGCGATGAACACCTCCGGGTTCTTGGAGGCCAGCGTGGTCATCGGATCGGTGATCGTGGGCGCCGCCGGCTCGATGATCTCGGTGACGTACTCGATGTCGGCCTTCACGTCGGTCTGCTCCAGCCAGGCGCTGAAGCCGCCGTCGTAGGCCTTGCCGAAGTCGTTGTTCATCACCAGGGCGGCGACCGTGACCTTGCCGTCGTTGGCCTTGAGCTCGTCGATGCGGTCCTCGATGAACGCGCCCCACAGCACCGCCTCGGTGTTGTAGGCCAGCTGCTCACCGGTGGTCCACGGGTGGTTGGCCGGGTCGCCCCAGGCGGGGTGGCCGGTCATCACCAGCGGCTGGGGGATGCAGCGCTCGTTGAGCTTGTCGTAGGTCTTCATGGTGTTGGGCGAACCGAGCGTGACCATGGCGAACACCTTCTCGGAGTCGATCAGCTCGTCGACCAGCGGGATGGTGCGGGCGGCGTCGTAGCCGTCATCCTTGAAGATCAGGTTGAACGTGCGGGTCTTGCCCTCGGAGTCGGTGATGCCACCGGCCTTGTTGATCTCACCGAGGTAGAGCTGCCAGCCGGTGGCGATCTGGCCGTACACGGCGAGCGTGCCCGACAGCGCGGTGGTGTGGCCGATCTTGATCTCGGTGTCGGTCAGGCCCTCCATGTTGTCCCACCCGGCGGGGCACTTGGTCAGATCGATGGTGTACCCCTCGGAGATGAGGGCGCTCTTGCCGTCGGCGCTGATGCCGTAGCCGCCGTCCTTGATCTTTTCGATGGTGGCGGCGCGCTCCTCCTCCCACAGCGCTTCCCAGTCCTCCATCGTGGTGGGGTGTTCCTTGGCCGCGCCGGCGGCGTCGTCCGCGCCGGCGGCCGAGGTCGCCGTGCCCCCGGCGGCAGTCGTGCCGGTCAGCGCGTCCTTGACGCCCTGCTGCACGCCCTCGTCGACCGTTTGCGCGGTGGCGGTCTGCTCGCCCGAGCCGCCGCCGTCGTCGCCGCCACAGGCCGCCGCAACGAGCGACAGGCCCACCGCCATCGCGCCCGCGGCGCGTCTACCGAGATGTCCCACGGGGGTTTCCTCCAGGAAGGTGAACTGCGTCACAAAGTGTGACGTACGGCACGATACCAAGGCCCGTGATCGGTGTCAGCGCGGGGCAGCGGATTTTGCGGCGCTCGTGTTGAAGTCGGCGATGGTGCGGCGCCGCCGGCCCCCGGGCGCGCCCGATGGGTCTGCCGCGACGAGGCGGGCAGACCCATCGGTACGGTGGTCAGGCGTGGTTGGGGGGGCCTCAGGCGCAGTTCGAGATCGCCTGGTCCCAGGCGCAGTTCTTGGACTTCCCGGACAGCTCGATGATGTCGCCCTGGGGGATCCACGACTGCTGGGCGGCGTCGTACTGCGACAGGTCGGACCCCTCGATCCAGTAGGCGTCGGCGTTGCCGTTGAGGTTGAACTTGATGCCGTCGAGGTACATGGGGTGGGTCATCTCCATCGACCGTGCCGCCACGATGAGGTTGGCCCGGGTCAGGCCGCCGTCGAGCTCGCCGGCGATCTTGAGCGTCTGGGCCCAGCTCCAACCGATGGAGATGCCCGAACCGAAGTTGCCGGAGTCCTTGGCGTTGTAGCCGGCCTGCTTGAGCACGTCCCGGGCCCAGATGATGAACGGGTTGGCGTCCTCGCCCGGCGAGTTGATGTCGCGCCCACCGCCGCCCATGATCCACCAGCCGTCGGAGGCGTCGCCCACCACGTCGCGCCCCACCTGTGAGGAGGGCTTGCACACCGAGGGCATGAACAGGTACTTCGCCGAGTCCTTCATCCCGTTCTCGGCGGCCTCGATGATGGCCTGCGAGCACGGCGTACCGGCCAGCATGGCCACGAAGATCGACGGGTTCTCCGCGGCCAGGTTGGTCATCGGGTCCTTGACCGTCGGCGCCTGGGGCTCGATCGTCTCGGTGACGTAGTTGATGTTGTCCTTGTTGGGCG
>NZ_JBFWVK010000018.1:0-3992 GCF_050246775.1 Nocardioides sp.
GATTATCTTGAGCCCGTCGGGCTGGTGTGCCTTTGGCCTGCAGTTTTGGGGTGGTGGTTGTGTCCGGGACGTGCATGACGGTGGCATTGGGTGTCCTTTCCTTGTCGTGGAACTGTTATTGATTCGGGATGGTTGCGGGAGCTGGTGATGGGTTTTGGCGGCGTTGTCCGAGGGCGTGTTCGAGGGCCTTTCGCAGGCGTTGGTTCTCGTCGTTGAGTCGTCTGATTCGGTCGTTGGCGGCTTCAAGTCGTTGTCGTAGCGAGGCCTCGCTTGCCCGCTGTGACCGGGATTCCGGCGTAGGCTCCGGCGAGGCTTGGTTTTGGCGGAGGCGTTCGATTTCGGCGCGGAGGTCGGGCTGGGTGTAAAGCCAGGATCGGGAGACCCGGGCGTATCTGGCGACGGCGTCGAAGGTGACCGGGCGGCCGTCCGCGTGCAGGGTGCGCAGCGCTTGGATGGCTTTGGACCGGGTGAGCGCCGCGCGCTGCTGGGCGGCCTTGATCAGATGCCGGCTGTTGTCTGCGCGGTTCATCCGGCCGCCTCGTTTGGTGCGTTGTCGTCGAGGGAATCGATGATGCGGTCCAGGTTGTGCAGTACTGCCTGGTTCATCTCTATGAGTCGGGTCTGTCCACGGGCCTCGGCGGCGGAGAGGATCTGGACGGTCTGGCGGCGCTGCTCGCGGTGCTGGGGGAGGAACTCGGCGGTGGTGACGAACATGGGACAGGTCAGGCACGCGTTGGCGTGCGGGCAGGATTTCTGGACCGGCAGCCCGCAGAACCCGTTCGGCAGGCTCTGTGTCGCGCGGCCGAGGCGTTGCTTGGCCCAGCTGGCTTCGGCGAGAGGGCCTTGCGGGTCAACGGTGATGGTGTCGCCGTTGACGTTGACCTTGCGGGCTTTCTCCCAGTGGCGGCGCACGGTCGTGTCGTGCAGCCGGGCGTAGTGGGCGGTCATTTCGGCGGAGGTGTGATCGAGGAGGACCCGGACAACTTCCTGTGGAACGTCGCGGTTGATCAGTGTTGTCCCGAAGGTATGGCGCCACTGGTGCGGGGTCAGGCGCACCTCTAGGCCGTGTTCGTCGCGGATGTCGCAGCGTTCCAGCCAGTCTTCAAGCTGTCCTCGGTAGGAGTGGGTGGTGAGCGGTTTCGCCCCGTCGGGGTTCATCTTCGGGGCCGGGAACAGCCAGTTGCTGCCTTCGGGGAACCGTTCGCGGACGCGTTGTTGCTGGTCGAGGATGGAGGTATGGACTTCCTCGTCGAGGGGGACGAGGGCTTCGCGTTTCATCTTGCGGTTCAGATACCGCAGGTAGGGGGCGCCGTCGCCGTCACGGACCACGCAGTCGGGTACCAGGTTGCAGGCGTCCCCGACGCGCAGACCGCAGCGCATCAGGACCAGGGTGAGAAGCCGGCTGTCGGGGTTTGCCCATTTATCGAGGTTTTCGGGCTGGTCGAGTTGCGCCATGATGTGATCGGCCAGGGCCCTGGGCAGCCGTTTGGCCGGTCGGGGGAAGTCTTCAGGGTAGAAGTTTGCTGACGCCGGCAGGTTCTCGGCCCAGCCGTGACGGCGGATCGCGGCGAAGAAGGCGCTGAGGGAACTGACGTCCCGGCTTCGGGAGGTCACGGCCCGTTTGTCCCGGGCGAGCTCGGCGAGGAAGCGTTCCAGGATGCCGCGGTCGATGCAGTCCGGGCCATCAGTGGCGGGGATAGCGTGCGCGAGGAACGCGGCGAATCGGTTCAGGGCCAGGATGTCGACGCGGGCCTGGATGATTTCGCGTCCGCTGCTCAACCGCCAACGGATGAAGCGCTTTGCCAGGGCGCGCAGCCATGGTTGCGTGATCTTAGTGAAGCGGAGGGTGCCGCGAGTGTCGGTATAGCCGAGCCGGTTCAGGGCCCAGGCGTCGCGGGAATACTCGGACTCCCAGCCGGTTCCGGCGGAGAGGTCTTCGAGCCGCGTGTAGGCAAAGCGCAGGAATGCGAGTTGCCCGTTGTGGCGGTGGCTGCGGCCTGCCCGGCTGGCGCTATAGAACGCGGCCCACTGGTCAGGATTCCAGTCCAGCAGGGAGGTGACGCCGCTGTCGGAGACGAGCCGGATCACAGGCGTTACGACGGAGGCGCGGGTACTGGCCCGGCGTTCGTCGTGGCGGCACTGCAAGGCGTGTTGGAGCTCCAGCCGCAGCTGGGGTCGGTCGTCCAAGCATCGGAAATCAAACCGGTCCAGGCCCACGCTTTCGCAACGGGTGACGAACTCTTCCATGTCCGGCGAACCGAGGGCGTGCCACCGGGACTTGTGGTTCACACACAACGGCGAGTTGCCCTGTGCCCAGAGGTCACAGAACGCGAGCCGGCATGCGGGCCGCTCGGTGGCGGGCTCGGGGGAGAGGGTAGCGAGCCATCTGATCACATCGGTTTCGCCGGAGCGTCCGAAGAATCCGTGATGGCTGACGCAGAGGCCGCGTCTGGCCGAACCGAAGCGGCACCACGTGACGGCGCATGCCGCCAAGGGGCCATCGCCTACGGGCAACCGGCCCGGGCTGGCAAGGAACGACTCCCAGTCGGGGCGTCCTTGGTCCAGCCAGCGCTTGTAGTGGCCTTTGCAGAGCCCCTTGACCGTGCGTTGCCTCTCACACTCGTCGATCCGGCAGGACTCGGTGTTGAAGACGAGAGCACCAGGGGCGGGGATGACGATACCGGGTCGGAACTCTGGCCTGACCGTGGCCATGAGCTTAGCCAACAGACCGCGACCATCTTCATATTCATTCAGCGCAGGGAGGCTCACCAGGTGACCTCTTTTCCGGTCAGCAGCCCTGCCTTCTCTAGGGCGCGGCGGGCGTCCTCGACACTGAGGTGGCCGTAGACGTCGATGGTGGTTGCCACCGATGCGTGGCCAAGCAAGCTGCTGATCACCTCGATGGGCGTCCCGGCCCGCAGCAAGCGGGTGGCGTAGGTGTGGCGGAACCAGTGCGGGTCAAAATCCACCCCGGTGTTCCGGCGCAGCCGCTTCACCAAGTCATAGACTGCCGCGTAACTCATCGGCCGGCCGTGGGCGCCGCCCCATAGATTCACGAATACATAGTCGCTGTCCAGATCGCCGTATTCCTCGTGAAGGTAGTCGCCGTAGAGCCGCACGACGTCTGCGCCGATCGGTATCGTGCGCGGGGTAACGGACTTCGCCCGGGCCCGGTTGGCGTTCACCCGCCGACGGATCGTCAGCTCGCCCTCGGCCACTGCAATGTCCTCATGCCTGAGTCCGAGTGCTTCGCCGATACGGATTCCCGACTCCCACAGCAGGACGAACAGGAACCGGTCCCGCAGCCGCATGCACGCATCCAGCACTGCTTGTGCCTTCACTGCAGGCAGGACTGTCGGCAACCTCTTCGGCTCACGCAGTTTCACGATCCGGCGCCGCTGCGGCCTGTCCCCGGCAAGGTGGGCAAGGAATGGCCTCCATCCCGTTCTTCGGTGCCGGACCGTTTCGAACTCGGTGACAAGGTTGCCCAGTGGAACCCCATGACGGGAGTGGAAGACGTAGAAGCCGCTCACCGCCGCCAGCTTCCTGTTCACCGTGCCCGCCCCGCAATGATGGGAAGCCGACGGCAGCAACGTCACGTCAGCGGTCCGCCCGGCGGGCGGAAGCCGAAGCCAGGCCACGAACTCGCCCACGTTCTCCAGCGTCACCTGGCGCCAATCAACGCCGCGGCACCGGAGAAAGACGAACCAGTCCTTGAGATCATGCGCATACGCCTTGAGCGTGTTCGGCGACCGCTCGACGTCGGTCAGGTAGGCCAGGAACCGCTCCACCGGCTCGACGACACCATGATCATCAAGCACAGTCCACGACTCAAGCGGCGAACCGGACACCAAAACTCGTTGAACCTGCATGAATCCTCCCGCGATCCCGTGTGATGGACGGCTTCAGATAAGCACCTCCATCAGGCACATTTGCACGGTTACGGGCCTCGTGCTGCACGTCAAAGACGCCAGAGTTCCGGCTCCAGATAA
>NZ_JBFWVK010000019.1:0-3347 GCF_050246775.1 Nocardioides sp.
GCCCAGGCAGGCCGTGCCGGTGGCCACGCTCAGGGCCAGGTCCAGCCCCAACCAGGTCTTGGCGCACTTCGGCGAGCCACCAATCACGCCGACCGACGAGTCCCCCCAGAGCGGATCGACCAGCCAGCGCTGGGCCTGATCCTCGTGGCGAATGTCCCCCACGCGTACGACAGGCAGCAACAGCTCATCCAGTCCAGGCATCGTCACGCCCTCGTTTTCTTCTTGGCTGCCGGGCGGGGCAGGTTCGGCTGGAACACCTCCAGGTAGAACTTCTCGTCGAGCTGCTGGACTTCGTGGGCCATGCCGTAAGCCAGCAACTCGGCGCTCATGGTCATGAGCAACCGGTAATTGCCGGCACAGTGGTCCACCAAGGTGTCGCGGAGTTCGACGGTCATCAGCGAGGTGTTGCCGGCCTTGGCCAGGGCATGGTCCAAGAGCTGGCAGAGTTCCTCGCGCGCTGCGGCCTCCGTCTGGAGCCGCGTGCGGATCCTGGTCCCCAGCGGAATGAGGTCCTCATGCCGCAACAGTTCCAGCAGTCGCCCATCTCCCGCCAGGACCACCGTCAACAGCGAGGTGGAATCGAAGTCGGCGCTGGACAGGATGCGCAGCTCATTGAGCACCTCGGGAATCATCTCCTGGGCTTCGTCGATCAGCAGCACGGGCTTGATGCGCGCAGAGGCCACGTGAGCCTTCCAGCGCTCGCGGAGCGTTCGGAAGCCGCTCCAACGATTGGAGGAACTGAGCTTTACCGCGAAGACGTCGCCCAGCTCACGATAGAAGTCGGCGGCTCTCGACTGGGGCCGTTCGAGGGCGCCGACAACCACTTCGCGCAGCGCCGCCAGGCGTTGAGCCACGATGCGCAGCGCCACCGATTTGCCGGTGCCCGACTCCCCCGAGATCAGCGCGAAGCCGCCCTCCTGGACCAGTTGCTCGACGCGCCAGGCGAAGTTCTCGATCTTGGCGGTCACCAGCAGGGCTTCGCCGGGCAGCTCCGGCGAGAACGGGTTCCACTTCAATCCCCACAGCGACAACAGCTTCTTGGCATTCATGAGGCTTGCTCTCCCTTCGTCGGTGTTCTCTGGGGCAGGTACGCTGGCGGCAGGCCCGTGGCGGAGTACTCGGCAAGGATCTTCTTCAAGAGCGGCGGCAACTCGCTGGAGCGCGGACGGTCGGGGTCCTCGTCGCCGGCAGGTTCGACGGCGCCGCGGCGGCCATCGGCGTTCGCGGTGCGGTCGAGCGGGTACAAGGGAGCCAGTGGAGTGCCGTGCCGCGGATCGACCAGGTCGACGCGGGCCAGGTCCCAGCGGGCGTAACGCACCACGACCTCGCGGAAGTGACGGAAGCGTGCCGGGATCTCGAAGCGCACGCCCTCCAGCGAGATCGTCCCGTCGCTCTGCCGCTGACGCCGCTTGCTCTCCAGGCGAAACGCCTGGCGCAGCGCGTCGCTCGAGGGACTTGTGCGGAGTACGTCCGGGGCCTGGGCGAAGCGCTCGACCGGAGCGCAGGACAGCTCGCGGTGTTCGGCACGGTTGTACTCGATCTCTGCCCAGGCCTGCGTCGCTTCGTTGAGGAACGCGAGCGTCAACTCCGGATAGCCGTCGAGCATCTCCATCAGCCGCCCCTCGACGGTCCCCCAGAAGGCTTCTTGCTTGCCGTTTTGGTAGGGGCTGTACGGCAGGGTGCGCTCGTGCACGATCCCCAGGCGCAGCAAGCCTTGCGTGACCTCGTCGGCCACCATCGCCGCGCCGTTGTCGGTCATCAGTGCCCGCGGCAGTCCGCGCTTCTGAATCGCCTGCGACAGGCCGTGCACCAGGTCCTCGGCGGTCTCCGACAGGTACCACTGCAGGTGGCAGCAGAGCCGCGAGTGATCGTCGAGGATGCCCAGGGCGAGCGGACGCTGCCACTGGCCGCCGGGCGTGAGCACCTTGAGGGAGCCGTAGTGGAAATCGAGATGCCACAGCGAGCCCACGTATTCGGCCTCGAAGCTGCGAACCTCGCGCGTCTGGCGTCGCTCCAGGGCGCGGGCTTCGCCGGCACTGCCCTTGGGCTGGGGCCGGGGCTTGCGCACCAGGCCGCGCGCCTGCATGTAGCGGCGGACCGTGGAATAGGAACGCAGCACGCCCAGCCCCGGGTCGGCCTTCACGAACGCCGCCAGGTTGTCGTAGTGCAACTGGTAGGTCCAGTGCGGATGCTCGACGTACTGGCGACCAAGTTGGTCCGCCATGGCTCGGGGCATCGACACCTTGCCACAGTCCTTGCGCACGGCGCGGCGCAGCACGGTGACCGGGTCGTCCTTCTCACGTCGCGCCGCGTAGTACCAGCGTTCGATCGTGACGGCCGAGAATTGCACATCCCGTCCACTCACCGGATGCGTCCAGGTCTTGGCGGCCAGGTCGCGGAGGGCCGTCTTAAGGTCTCCGCGCGGCCGCGGCGAACTCAACAGCGCGCCCACCACGGAAAAGCGAAAGCGGGCCCACAAGGGGCCGGTGTTGCTGGTCATCACGTCTCCTCCTCGAACCAGGTGAAAATCACTGTGACGACCATCTATATCCCGGCCCGCCCAGATGCTCGACGAGCATCCTCTGCGGATCGCTGTGGCTCGCTACGAACCATCCGGAGAGCTCGCTCGGCAGGCTGTCGCGGTCGTGATCGGTGACAGAAAGCGCAGCAGACGCCCCCATTCCTCGCAGGGATGGTCACCGCGGAGGAACACTCCCAGAAGTGACTGTGGCAGGAGGACGATCACGTCCGTTGCTGACAGACGACCACGCGCGATCTTCCAGAACGGTGTCTGCGGCACGTGTTCCCGCCAGAATACCTGCCAGCGGGCAATGGTCCGCCGGTCGGCGCCGAACAGCTGCGACAGTTCGTGGACGCGGCGCGGTGACGGCCCTTGCCGCATGGCGCTCGCCAGGACGACTACCGCGAACAGATATACCTTACGGTCCAGAAACCGCACCGACGGCGGCGTCACCCGCTTGCGACAACCGTCGCGATCGCAGCAGAAGCTGAACCGGTAGCCGTAGTCCTCGGGGAGACGCTCGGCACTGCCCCGCGGCTTGCGGGGGTAGTCGGCGCAGTGCAGACGGCCGCCGCACCGGCAGGCCTTGTCGCGGGCACTCTGGGCGAGATCTTGATCGACCTGGAAAAGAAACGGCCAGAACGTGGCACCGCCGGGCCAATCGTGGTACATCGTGACTACTCCGGGTTGCGTTAGAACATTCCGGAGTACACCCCTCGGGAACCTCGATCAACCGATCAGGCTCTCCGAGGGGCTTTTTTTTGCAAGCATCAGTGAAGTTGCGCAGGATCGGCCGATTTTGCGTCGATTATCTTGGTCACCCACA
>NZ_JBFWVK010000020.1:0-3324 GCF_050246775.1 Nocardioides sp.
ATAGTCGACGAATTAATTTTAACCCGTCTGGCTTGTTCCTCTGCCTTTTTGGTGGGGGTGTGAGTTGACGGTTCCTTTGGTAGTTAATCGATAATTCTGACAATTTTGTCAGTGATCGGTCTTCTGCCGGGATCTCTTTTTCTGCAGGCTGTCCTTTGGGGTGGTTTGTGGTGTTGTTTTTCAACGGAGAGTTTGATCCTGGCTCAGGACGAACGCTGGCGGCGTGCTTAACACATGCAAGTCGAGCGGTAAGGCTCCTTCGGGAGTACACGAGCGGCGAACGGGTGAGTAACACGTGAGCAATCTGCCCTTCACTCATGGATAACCTCCGGAAACGGTGGCTAATACACGATGCGACCACTGACCGCATGGTCTGGTGGTGGAAAGTTCTGGCGGTGGAGGATGAGCTCGCGGCCTATCAGCTTGTTGGTGAGGTAATGGCTCACCAAGGCTTCGACGGGTAGCCGGCCTGAGAGGGTGACCGGCCACACTGGGACTGAGACACGGCCCAGACTCCTACGGGAGGCAGCAGTGGGGAATATTGGACAATGGGCGAAAGCCTGATCCAGCAACGCCGCGTGAGGGATGACGGCCTTCGGGTTGTAAACCTCTTTCAGCTCCGACGAAGCGAAAGTGACGGTAGGAGCAGAAGAAGCACCGGCCAACTACGTGCCAGCAGCCGCGGTAATACGTAGGGTGCGAGCGTTGTCCGGAATTATTGGGCGTAAAGGGCTCGTAGGCGGTTTGTCACGTCGGGAGTGAAAACTCGGGGCTTAACCCCGAGCCTGCTTCCGATACGGGCTGACTAGAGGTATGCAGGGGAGAACGGAATTCCTGGTGTAGCGGTGAAATGCGCAGATATCAGGAGGAACACCGGTGGCGAAGGCGGTTCTCTGGGCATTACCTGACGCTGAGGAGCGAAAGTGTGGGGAGCGAACAGGATTAGATACCCTGGTAGTCCACACCGTAAACGTTGGGCGCTAGGTGTGGGGCTCATTCCACGAGTTCCGTGCCGCAGCTAACGCATTAAGCGCCCCGCCTGGGGAGTACGGCCGCAAGGCTAAAACTCAAAGGAATTGACGGGGGCCCGCACAAGCGGCGGAGCATGCGGATTAATTCGATGCAACGCGAAGAACCTTACCTGGGTTTGACATATGCCGGAAAGCCTCAGAGATGAGGCCCCTTTTAGTCGGTATACAGGTGGTGCATGGCTGTCGTCAGCTCGTGTCGTGAGATGTTGGGTTAAGTCCCGCAACGAGCGCAACCCTCGTCTTATGTTGCCAGCACGCCCTTCGGGGTGGTGGGGACTCATAAGAGACTGCCGGGGTCAACTCGGAGGAAGGTGGGGATGACGTCAAGTCATCATGCCCCTTATGTCCAGGGCTTCACGCATGCTACAATGGCCGGTACAAAGGGCTGCGATACCGCAAGGTGGAGCGAATCCCAAAAAGCCGGTCTCAGTTCGGATTGGGGTCTGCAACTCGACCCCATGAAGTCGGAGTCGCTAGTAATCGCAGATCAGCAACGCTGCGGTGAATACGTTCCCGGGCCTTGTACACACCGCCCGTCACGTCACGAAAGTCGGCAACACCCGAAGCCGGTGGCCCAACCCTTGTGGAGGGAGCCGTCGAAGGTGGGGCTGGCGATTGGGACGAAGTCGTAACAAGGTAGCCGTACCGGAAGGTGCGGCTGGATCACCTCCTTTCTAAGGAGCACTTTGGCAGGCACCACCCCGGTGGTGTGCTGTCCAGCCGATGGTTTCGTGGACAACCGTTCCACGGCCATCACTGCTCACTAGTGGAACGTCGACTAATTGGCTGGATCAGGCTGGAAGCCTCGTCAGTACTGCAGCACCTCTCTTCGGAGGAGTGCCGCGTGGAACCTCGAGGTGGAGAGCTCGAACCAGTCAGACACACTGTTGGGTCCTGAGGGATCGAGACCCCTTCGGGGGCCGACACCTCTGGGCCATCACTTCCGCTGAACTACCGGGCAACCGGCAAGCACGGATCGGTGATGGTGCCGCCCGTATTTTGAGATCTGCATAGTGGACGCGAGCATCTTTGTAGCTGTTTTGTTGTTGAGTTTTTGTTTTGACAAGCTACTAAGGGCACATGGTGGATGCCTTGGCACCGAGAGCCGATGAAGGACGTTGTAGCCTGCGATAAGCCCTGGGGAGTTGGCAAACGAGCGTTGATCCGGGGGTGTCCGAATGGGGAAACCCAGCTGGAGTCATGTCCAGTTACCTGCACCTGAATATATAGGGTGTTTGGAGGGAACGTGGGGAAGTGAAACATCTCAGTACCCACAGGAAGAGAAAACAAGAGTGATTCCGAGAGTAGTGGCGAGCGAAATCGGATGAGGCCAAACCATAGCAGTGTGATAGCCGGCAGGTGTTGCTGTTGTGGGGTTGTGGGGCCGTTTTGTCTGTTCTGCCGAGCAGGCGCAGAGTAAGAAACCATTATTGAAGTTGAAGTCCATTGGAAAGTGGCGCCGTAGAGGGTGATAGCCCCGTAAGTGTAAGGTGATGGCTCTGGAACGTGACCCCAAGTAACACGGAACCCCTGAAATTCCGTGTGAATCTGGCGGGACCACCCGTTAAGCCTAAATACTCCTTGGTGACCGATAGCGGACAAGTACCGTGAGGGAAAGGTGAAAAGTACCCCTGGCGGGGAGTGAAATAGTACCTGAAACCATGTGCCTACAATCCGTCGGAGCGATGACTTCGGTTGTTGTGACGGCGTGCCTTTTGAAGAATGAGCCTGCGAGTTTGCGTTGTGTTGCGAGGTTAACCCGTGTGGGGTAGCCGTAGCGAAAGCGAGTCCTAATAGGGCGTTTGAGTAGCGCGATCAAGACCCGAAGCGAAGTGATCTATCCATGGGCAGGTTGAAGCGCGGGTAAGACCGCGTGGAGGACCGAACCCACTTAGGTTGAAAACTGAGGGGATGACCTGTGGATAGGGGTGAAAGGCCAATCAAACTTCGTGATAGCTGGTTCTCCCCGAAATGCATTTAGGTGCAGCGTTGCGTGTTTCTTGCCGGAGGTAGAGCACTGGATAGCTAATGGGCCCTACAAGGTTACTGACGTTAGCCAAACTCCGAATGCCGGTAAGTGAGAGCGCAGCAGTGAGACTGCGGGGGATAAGCTCCGTAGTCGAGAGGGAAACAGCCCAGACCATCAGCTAAGGCCCCTAAGCGGTAACTAAGTGGAAAAGGATGTGGAGTCGCAGTGACAACCAGGAGGTTGGCTTGGAAGCAGCCACCCTTGAAAGAGTGCGTAATAGCTCACTGGTCAAGTGATTCCGCGCCGACAATGTAGCGGGGCTCA
>NZ_JBFWVK010000021.1:0-3259 GCF_050246775.1 Nocardioides sp.
GCCAAAGCGCACTTGTTCGCGCGAACCTGTGCGGAAGTGGCGTTGAAACGTGACATGTTTGCAGGTATCAGGGTTGGGCGAGGTGGTCGGGCAGTCGGCCCTCGTCGAGGTGATCGGCGAGATAGATCATCGCTCCTTCGGGTCTCATCCCGAAGGCTGCCGCGACGAGTTTCGGGTCGATCGTATTGACCAGATCGGCCAGCCGGGTACTGCGCAGCATCTTGGGTGGCAGGCCGCAGGGATCGAGCAGATGACTCATGTAGGCCTCCGACGCCGGTCGCCGGTCGGCTTTGGTACCGCGCGTGACGATCACGTGCGGGTTGTTGGTGCGCTGGGTGTCGCGGTGATCGAGGCTGCGTTGCAGCGCGTTCCAGCTGACCGGGTCCAGCGGCACCGGGTGGGGGCGCGTGCCGAGGCGGATCGAGCGGTCACTGGTGTCGATGTGGTCGACCTGCAGCAGGCGCAGCTCACGGCTGGAGACACCGTGCAATATGGCGAGGAGCCCGAAGAGGGCTTCGTGCGGATGCGCAGCGGGGTCGGCGCTCCAGCGGCGAAATAGGTCGCGCTGTTGCGTGATGGTGAGTGTGCGGCCACGAAATCCCCTGTGCCGCTTGGCTGACATGCCGTGTGTCGGGTCCACGAGCACCACGCGACGATTGCGTGCGAACCGGAAGAACTGGCCCAACACGGTCAGACGTCGCGCTCGGGTGTTGGGCAACTCGGCGAGGAACGCCTCGATATCCGTGACGTCCACGAGTGCCCAATCCTGCTTGCCCCGTTGCGCTTCGAGGAAGTGAGCCAGGTCTCGCACTATCGTCAACGCTGACTCGATGGTGCGGTCGGAGCGGGGGCGGGTGCCTGCACGCCGGGCCCGGTCGCGGTTGTGCAGCATGGATTCGGCGAAGGCCGCGACAGCGACGCGCATCGGACCCGGTGTGGCGTCGATCCGTTTCTGCCGTCGTCCGGCGGCCAGCCGCTGGTCCTGGTCGGTGGCCATCGCCAGGCCGTGCTCGGTGAAGAACGCTTCCAGAGCGCGAGCCAGTGATCCCATCGACCGGCCAGGTCGGCGGGACCGCTCGAGCACGCTCTGCGGGTGGTTGGGGTGTTCGTCTTCGAGGAGTCGAGCCAGCGTGGCGATCATCCTGCAAGCGCGAGCGGGGCAGTGACGGGCGGCCAGATACGCGACGAAATCGCCGAGCCAGCCTGGTGGTTCAGTGAGCGCAGCGGCCAGGGTCTCACCGCGCACGAACGGCCGGTCCGGGTGGCGCTGCCAACATCGCCCGCACATGCCGTGCGCGGCGTGGCGGCGCAGCTCACCGCAGGACACACAGATGCGGGGCGGATACTTTGGTGGGCGGGGCCGCGAGCACGGGCCGCACCACCCCGTCGACTCGCGCAGATAGCCGGGCTTTGCGCAGCGCGGGCATGTCGATTTCGCGGCGGCGAGCGTGGCCCGCTTCTGACATGGCCGGCATACCGTTTCACCGCGGAATTTGATCGGACCGCCGCATTCGCGGCAGCGGCGTGAGCACAGCATGCACCGGTCTGTCTCCGGCAGCACGATCCGGTCCCAGCCGCAGCCCGGGCATCGTGCCTTGGCGGCCTGCGCCCGCAACCGGCGGGTGCAGTGGCAGCAGTGCTCGCGGCCGATGTATCCCACCGGTGCGCCGCAGTCAACGCAGTCTCGTTGTCGTTTCCCCACCAGCCGCACCCCGTTCCGAAACGTTGGGTGGGCCTACATTGGCGGCATTGATCGGCCCCGCGCGGTGGCGGTCTTGGGCTGCGAGGCGACCGGGCGCGGTCGTGCGGCAGGCTGTTCGACTGGGGTGGTGTCGATCTCGAACAGGTCATCCGGGGTGCAGTCAAGCGCGGTGCACAAGGCGATCAGCGTCGAGACCTTGATCTGGCTTGGCTCCTTGGTGAACAGCGCTGACACCGACGCCGCCGACAACTCCAGACCCGCGCGCTCGGACAAAAGCCGCCGCAGTTCGGTGCCGGTCCATACCTCGCGCTGGGCCGCGGCCATCCGCAGCCGCCAACGAATCCTCATGCCGTCCCATCCTCTCCGCTCAGCTCGGCCAGCGTCGAGGTGACCGCGCGTCGGTAGGCGTCCTCGATGAACGTCGCCGACGGCCGCACGTACCGCATGGTCGAGCTCACCGTCCAGTGCCCCAAAAGCTGTTGAATCGCAACCAGATCCACACCACGCTCGTAGTTGTGGGTGGCGCAGGCCCGGCGCAGCGCGTGCGGGCTGAATCGCTCGGTCGCCGGTCGCCCCTCCAGCTCCATCAGATACCGCAGGCGGTTGCGGATCGTGCCCCGATGCAGTGCGCCACCGGACTCGTCGGCGAACAGCACCGGCGAGTTCGGGAACTTCGGCCGCACGTCGGCCAGGAACCACTGCAACAACACATCCAGACCGTCCAGCATCGGCACCCACCGCGGCCGGGGACCGGACATGTGGGCGGCCTTGCCGAACCGCACGTGCAACTTGCCGAACGGTCCACGATCGAAATGCACGTCCGGAATCTCCAGCAGCGCTGACTCTTCCGACCGCAGCCCAGCGTGATACAGGGTCCGAAACATCGCATAGTCCCGCGCGGCCGGCCCGTACTTGCGGGCGGTGGCAATCCGAGTCTTCAGGAACTCGAAGAATGCGCTCACCCGCTCCGGGGTCGGCGGCGCCGCGACTGCCGGCGAGTCGTCGCCCACGTGCCGGGACGCGTTGAACTCATCCACCGGGCACACCAGCCGCGCCCCGAACGCGGCCTCGATCTCGGCAGCCTTGCGGGTCTGCAGGAACCGATGGAACCCCTTGAAGATCTGCACGTACTCCCGCCGCGTCGACGCCGCCCGCCCCGCCATCGCCAGCTCACCGACCACCCGATCGATGTCCTCGCTGGTGACCTCCCACGCCGGACACCCCAGCGCCGTCAAGGTCCGCTCCAACAGCCCGATATCGTTGTCGATCGTCACCGGGCTGAATCCTCGGGCATGCCAGGACGCCACGAATGCATCGACGCATTCACGTTGAAACACAACAGGATCGGCGGCAACAGCCTCGACCGGTGCGGCGCCACCGGGAATCAGCCGCAGACCCTCCACTCCCCGCACACCTTCTTCCCGCCTAACCAGTTAAGGCAACACCTAACATATCGCGATCACGCCTTGACGATCGCTAAGACACGCAGAACAGCCGAAAGCCCAGCTAGCAGGAGAAATCAGCCACAACGAACATGTGCCAGCTCCAGTTGAATGG
>NZ_JBFWVK010000022.1:0-2557 GCF_050246775.1 Nocardioides sp.
GTAACCACTGCGTAAATCGCATCTAAATTTCCGTTTGCCCTTCTGTCATAGTCCCTCGGAGGAGGTGCATCATGACAGACAGAGCGGCAACACTGATCGAGGAAATCCGCCAGATCAAGGCGCAATACGTGGCCGAGGTGGGCAAGGGGCGGCGGGTGTGGCCGAAGGCAATTAAGACCCGCATCGCTGAATTGGACGAGCTCGGCATTCCCGCCAAGCAGGTTGCTCAGAAAACTGGAATTTCATACGAGACGGTGATTTTGTGGCGATACAAGCGGCGGAAGGCCGGCGAACGATCCGGATTCCACGAGATCACGGTGGCCGGGCCAAAATTGCCGAGCATTTCAAAACCCGTAACCGTAACGGCCACAAAATCTGAAATGACCCCGGCGGCCCTGACCGTCACAACGCCGGAGGGTTACCGCATCGAGGGTTTGAGTGAAGACGTGTTGCTGAGACTCATCTTGGGGTTGAGAGATGGGGTGAGCCATGCTTCTTGAGCGATCGGGAATAAAAATCCTGGTTTATAAGGACACCATCGATATGCGAGCGGGTTTTGAAAAGCTCCATCTTTATTGTGTCCAGCACATGCAAGCAAAAATGAACGAGGGACACGCGTATGTGTTTTTCGGCAAGAACCGCTCGAGGATGAAAATCCTCGTGTATGATGGCTCCGGACTGGTCCTTGTCGCAAAACGGATCGAGCGAAACCGTTTTATGTCCCATGCGGAGCTGCTCGGGCGCACGGAGATTACGCTGGAAGAACTTAAACTCATCTTCCATGGCGGAGTTGTACGCAGGCCCGTGTTCGGCGAAGCTGCCGATCGGCTTGACCAGCAGGAGTTTTCGGACCGCTTCGAATCCGTAGATATTAAGAAAATATTTACGACACAACGGGAGCGACTTGAACTTCCGATGGGAGAGATGAATCTTCCCACGTGAATGGGCACATCACTTGAACGAGCACTGGAGCTGGTGAAAGAGGAGACAAACCCGGAGGTCCTCCGGGCATTGTCGCTCATGGTGATCCAGGAGAACGACCGGCTTCTCAAAGTTATCGATCAGATCGAAAAGGACAAGGCCGCTCGCGACCAGGCACGGCTCAATATAGAGGAGGATTTAAAGTTACTGAGGCGCAAGCTCTTTGGTCGCTCCGAGGATAAGCGGGAGGGACAAAAGGAATCTCGCGAGAAGAGCCAAGAAGATGCCCAGTTGTTCTCGCAAGCGGCGTTCCCCGCTCCTGAGGAGCCAAAATCCCAGAAAGACAAATGGAGGGGCGTTCCCGAGTCGAAGTTCCAGCATGGCTTGAATGATACCGACTTGAAAAAAGAAAGTGAGTTGCGCGGGCTCGAATCACCCTCGGCGAGCCAGTGGGAAGAGATCCCAGGGGCATTTGACACCGTGACCAGAATCCAGATCGTCGAGCGTTCCTACATCAAGGAAGTGCACCAGAAGAAAAAATACCGTCTCAAGGACGAGTTCAATCCCGACGCCTTTGAAAAGGATGTGATCGTGACGGCCCCCGGCCCTGATGCACTTCTGCCGGGCATGAACTACTCGACTGAAGTGGTGGCCGCAACGGTTGCCGATAAGTATGTGTCTCACATCCCTCTGGACAGGCAAGTGCGTATGATGGCGTCGCTGGGTCTTGCTGGCATGCGGACGAGCACCCTGTCGCGCTTTTGCGCTCTCGGGGCGGCCTCGCTCGAGGAGATGGCAGAAAGGATAAAGGCCGAGCTTATTAGAGAAGCCTCGAACGTGGCTTTGCACCTCGACGAGACGCCGTGGCGGATCCAGGACAAGGATCAGAAAGACGGTTACATGTGGGTCATCTCCAACCGCCTCGGGTCTTATTACTTCTTCAAGCCTTCACGCTCGGGCAAGGCGATCCAGGAGAAACTCGAGGGGCTCAATGGTGTTGTGCTGACCGACGGCTACTCCGGCTACAATATTTTGGAAGAGGCTGGGATAGCCCAAGGATACTGCTGGGCCCATGCCCGCCGAAAGTTCTTGCCGGTGGAGCACGACGATCCAGGTGTTATGGCCATCCTCGACGACATCGACGAGTTGTTTGCTATCGAGCGAGAGGCGCGAACGTTCGAACAGCTCAAGAAACTACGGGACGAGCGGAGCGGTCTAATCACGAAGCGTCTTCGCCAGGCTTTGATGAGCGAATATCCGAAGTCTCGCCCAAAGAGCCAGAAACGAAAGGCCCTCGAATACCTACTTGAACGATGGGATGGGTTCACTCTCTTCCTAACTGACATCCGACTTCCGCTCTCGAACAATGAGGCTGAGCGGACAATCAGGCATGCAGTGATGGGTAGAAAGAACTTTTACGGCTCCAACAACCACACGGGTGCTGAGACGGCCGCGACTCTTTACACAATCATTGAAAGCGCTAAGAAGAATGATTTGGACCCGCGTGCTTTCATACTGATGAGCCTCAAGCGCATCGCAGCGGGAAATTCGGTCATGACGCCGCTGGAATATGCGCAACACATCAGGGTACCTGCCACCACACCCACTGGTTAGACGCGAATTAGGCAGTGGTTAC
>NZ_JBFWVK010000023.1:0-2544 GCF_050246775.1 Nocardioides sp.
AAAGTCCCTGGTCCGCGGGTTCTCAGGCGGTCTTGATGGCGGCTGCCTTCTTCGCGGTTCGAGCTTCGCGCATGCGGTAGGAGTCACCGCTGGTGACGACGACCTGGGCGTGGTGCAGCAGCCGGTCCAGGAGGCTGACCGCAGTGGTGTGCTCAGGCATGAACCGTCCCCATTGGTCGAAGGGCCAGTGCGAGCTGATCGCGAGGCTGCGGCGTTCGTAGGCTGCCGCGACGAGTCGGAACAGCAGCTGAGCGGCGGTGTCGTCGAGGGGGGCGAACCCGATCTCATCGATGATGATCAAGTCGTGGCGCAGGGTGAGGTCGATGAGTCGACCGACGGAGTTGTCGGCCAGGCCGCGGTAGAGGGATTCGACCAGCTCGGCGGCGGTGAAGTAGCGGACCCGGTGCCCGGCCTCGACCGCCGCGCTGCCGAGCGCGACGAGCAGGTGGGACTTCCCGGTCCCTGCCGGCCCGACCAGGGCGAGGTTCTCCGGCGCCCGGATCCATTCGAGCGAGGCGAGGTAGTCGAACGTCGCCCGGGGGATCGAGGAGGCAGACAGGTCGAACTCGTCGAGGGTCTTCGCGACGGGGAACCCGGCGGCCTTGCGTCGGTTTGCGATGTTGGAGGCGTCGCGGGCGGCGACCTCGGCCTCGACCAGCACCCGCAGCAGCTCCTCAGGCCGCCAACGCTGGGTGCGGGCGGTGAGCAGCAACTCCGGTGCCAGGCGGCGCATCGCGGCGAGCTTGAGCCGCTTGAGCCCGGCCTCGATGTCCGCGCCGAGCGCTGGGGCCTTGTCGGCGGTCATGACGCATCACCCTCGACGCGACCGGCGGTGGGCGTCGCGGTGTCGGTGAAGACGGCGTAGTCGGCCAGGGAGCGGGTCGAGACCGCGGGCAGCTCGACCACGAGGGCTTCTCCGGCCAGTCGTGGGCGGGGTGCGGCGGCGCCGGCGGCGAGGATGGACCGGATGTCCTCGGCCCGCCACCGCCTAAACGCCGACGCGCGGGCCAGAGCGTCGAGCAGGGCCTGCTCGCCGTGGGCCTGACCGAGGGCGAGAAGCTCACCCAGCTCGGAGCCCAGCCTGGCGGATCCGGCCGCAGCGGCGCCGGTCAGGAAGCACTGCGCGACGGGGCCGAGCGCGCAGAACGCCTTCTCGTCCGCGGTCTTCGGGCGGACTGCCCGAACCGGCCGCTCGGGGCGGGGACCGCCGTAGTGGGCGTCGATCACCGACGCCTCACCCGGCCCGACCAGGCGATGCTCGGCCAACACCACCCCCGCCCCGACCACCCCACCCGGGCTGCCGGTGGACAGGATGGTGAGCCGGTCGGCGTGGGTGCGGACCTCGACCCGGGAGCCGATCGCTGTGGTGGGCACCGAGTAGCGGGCCGAGCCGAACCGGACACACGAGAGCCGGTCGACCTTGCGGATCACCGCCGGACCGGTGATCCGCGGCCGCAGCGACGGCAACCCACCGAGCACGGCGAGCTCGTGTTCGGCCAGGCGCAGGGCCGGGACCGCGGCGATCTCGGTGTGGATCGCGGCGTTGACCTCGGCGCACCACCGCCGCGCCGCCTCGTTCGCGGCGGCCAGATCGACCGGCCGGTCATCCGCCCCGGTGTCGAGGTCGCAGCCGATGATCAGGTCTCGCTTGGCGTAGCCGACGAGGTTCTCCACGATGCCCTTGGACTCCGGGTCCTCGCCTTGGCAGAAGTCCGGCCGGAATCGGTAGTGGGAGGCCAAGCGCACGTAGTCCGCTGTCGGGACGACCCGGTCGGCGACCACGGCGGCTTTGAGGCAGCCCATCCGATCGGCGAGCACGACCTTCGGGACCCCACCGATGGTCTCGAAGCACTCGGCGAGCATCGACAGCGTGGTCTCGGCGCGCTCGTCGACGGCGAAGCGGACGAACCGCACCCGCGACCACGCCAACACCGCGCAGAACACGTGCAGCCCGGCGATCACGCCCCAGTCGATGACCAGGTGCTCACCCGGGGACCACACCGCCGGACGACGCCCGCGATGGTGATCGCGGCGCCAGTCGGCCTTCACGTCGGCGACCAGGCGGCGGAAGTTGCGTGCCGAGCCCTCGTAACCAGCGGCGCGAGCCTCGGGCAGCAACCGCTTCGCCGAGATCCTGCCCTTGGTCTTCGCGACCCGCCCGGCCACGAGCTCGGCGACCGACTCGTAGTTCCGGGACCGCGGTTTGCGTTGCGGGACAACACCTCCCGCCTCATGCCGTTCGATGACCCGACGCACGGTCTTCGGTGACGTGGCGCAGATCGCGGCCGCACCGCGATAACTGCCCACCTCCCGATAGGCCGAAATGATGTCCATCCGTTCCCTCGCAGACTTCAATGGGAGACCCCTGGGTGGTGCGGCGGCTGGCTTCGACAACCGCCACCGTCACCGCCCAGGGCCTCAACCCGGCATACGACACGACGAGGGACCGGGGACTTCTACTCGGCCACCAGCGGGGACCTCACACGGCCACCCGCGGGGACCTGCACCCGGCCACCCGCGGGGACTTTTTCATGGCCACGGACA